>NZ_CP150324.1:5840000-10880000 GCF_051527405.1 Sorangium sp. So ce295
CTTCAATGCAGCACGGCTGCGGGTGCGTGCCGCGCGCGTGCATCGATTGCGCGACGCATCCTCCTCTCCGCTGGCCTGACCTCTGCAGACACCGGCGACCCAGGTGGCACAGGGTAGGCGTCGGGGGGATCGGCCATGACAATGCGCATCGGGGCGATGGCGGTGGGCTCAGCGGTTCTCGCGCTGGGCTGTATGGACCTGGATCAGCAAGAGCCGCCACGCGAAGGCGTGGCCGCTCTGCAGATACAGAGCGGCGCGCGGCCGGAGACGGCGCGCTTCATCGAGGGTGGATCGGTACCGTACGTGCTCGGCTTCTCGCCCGAGACCGGGCAGATCCTCGGCGGCTCGCACACGCTCCTCATCCCGCTGACCGGGACGCGAGAGGCCATCGACGGCGCGAACCTGCCCACGAGCCTGCATCCGGAGCTCAGGGGGTCGTACGCGGCGCTGAACTCGAGCCTGCTCCAGGGCCAGTCCACGGGCCCCTTCGCCTCGCAGTGGTGGCCGCAAAACAGGAACGGCATCGCGGACCGGTGGAACTCCGCGGTCAAGGACTACGGCGATCTGACGTCCGATCCAGACAATCTCTCGCCGGCCGAGAAGTACGATCTCCTGTTCTACGCGGGACAGGGCCGGTCCCTCCATGCGCCCGCGGGCACAATCACCTTGGGGGTGGGCCGGGCTGACGGGCTGCGCGCTCCCCGGGCGACGCGCGTCGCGGGGCCGACGACGTACTGGGAGCTGAAGAACCACGGCCTGTATCAAGGGGTGACCCCGGAGTACTGGTGGGGACACTGCAACGGCTGGGCGGCCTACGTCGTCGCCGAGGACGGCGGGCCGCCGCAGCGCGACATCCGCGTGAAGCTCTCGAGCGGGAAGGTGACCACCTGCGCTTCGGTGGAGACGGGGTGCATCCTGTTCCGCACCGCCGATATCGAGGCGCTCATGACCGAGCTGTACCACAGCGACTCGGCCACGGTGTCCGGGCGACGCTGCGAGGCGCGAGAGGACCTCGTCCAGCGCGATCAGTACGGAAGGCCCGTCGATCCGGCGTGCCGCGACCTGAACCCCGGGACGATGCACATCGCCATGACCGGCCTCCTCGGGCTGGGCGCAAGCTCCATCAGCTCGACGTCGAGCGCTCGGGCGCGGCGCGCGTTCGTCGTCGACTACACGTGGCACCGCGAGGTGTGGAGCTACCCGGTCACGTCGTTCAACATCGACGCGATGGCGGAGGTGAGCGCGCAGGAGGCAGCGCGGCTCGTCTGTAACGGCGGGTTCCAGGGGGCGGATTGCTACAATTACCGGTTCAACCCGTACGCGAGGCGCTTCGTCCGGGTCAGCGGGCGCTACGGGATGGTCTCGGACGAGGTGAGCCCCGAGCAGCTCCTCCAGCCCCCCGCGCAGCGCAACATCCCGGTCATGAACGTGGAGCTCCACTACGTGCTCGAGCTCGACGATCGGCTGGCGGTGATCGGCGGCGAGTGGATCAGGAACCCCGCCCTCGTCAACGGCATCAACGGCAAGTTGATGCACCCCGACTACCTGTGGCTCCCGGTGAGAGCGCAGGGCCCAGGGGAAGACGCCGACGATCTTGGCGGCTCCACGGACAACCCGTACATCGCGTACTCGCGCGCGAAGGCGCTGCTGAATCTGTCGCGCGCTGCCGTGACGGGGAGCAGGCCGTCGGAGTAACTCGGAGTGAAGTGATCGGAGTGAGCGCGCGCCGACGGCATCGGTGACCAGGCGCTGGCCATCGCGGTGAGCGCGCGCCGACGGCCTCGGTGACGAGGCGCTGGGCCATCGCTTTGCCGGCGCCGCGCCGCCGCGCGCCGGTCTACGATGGCGCCGCCATGGTGCACCTGGACGAGACGTTCGCCGCGGCGCTCCGCGGCGCGGACGTGCGGTGGCTCGCCGAGCACGTCGACGAGGCGCTCTGCAGCAAGGAGATGCTCCGCCAGCTCGTCAAGCACGAGGACGAGCGCGTGCGGTACCTCGGGCTCACGCGGATGGCCCAGGCCGCCCGGCGCGAGGGCAGCGCTGGGCGGCGAGAGCTCGCGGCGCTGCTCCCGCGCACGCTGCGCACGCTGGACAGGACGCCGGAGATCGCGCTGCTCCTCGCCGGGCTCTACCGCGAGCTGTGGCCCTCCCTCCCGGATCAGCGCCTCCCGGCGTGGCGCGAGGCCTCGCTCCCCGCCGCCGTCCGCGTCGCGTGGCTCCGGACCGAGATCCTCACGCGGCCGGAGGCCCTCCGCGGCGAGCCCGCCGGCGAGCTCCTCTACCAGGCGCTCCACGCGCTCGATCCGGCCGAGCTCCCCGCGCCCGAGGCGCTCCTCCCCGAGCTCGCGGCGCGCCGCGATCCGGTCCTCGCGGCCGCGGCGCTCGACCTCACCCGGCGATGCCTGCACGCGGCGCTGCTCGCGCCCGATCAGGCGCGCGCGGTGCTCGCCGCGCTGCTCGACGCGGCGGCGCCCGCGATCGTCGCAGGCGCGCTGCGCGAGCTCGCCGCGCCCTGGGCCGTCCTCGCCGGCGCGCCGCTCCCGGGCGCGCGCCTGGAGCAGCTCCTCGGCGGCGCCCCCGAGGTGGCCGCCGCAGCGCTGGAGACGGCGGCGCGCCACGGCGAGGGCGCCGCGCTCCGCGCGTTCGTCTCCCGCGAGGACGCGCCGCCGCGGCTCCGGCAGCGGGCGCTCACGCTCCTCGGCGAGCACGCGACCCGCGAGGACGTCGGCGCCATCCTGAGCGTCGCGGCGGGCGATCCGCTGCTGCTCGGCCCGAGCGCGATCACCTGCCTGCGCGCGCTGCACCGGCGCGGGCACTTCCCCGCCCCGGAGCACGCGGCGGCCCTGCTCGATCTCGCCCTCGCCGATCCCACGATCGCCGCGGAGGACGTCGCGGCGATCGCCTTCACCTGCCGGCGCGCGCTCCTGTCGGCGCTCGCCGCGGCGCCGGGCGGCGACGCGAGCTGGCCGCGCCGCGCCGAGATCATCGTCGCCATGGCGCGGCAGGGCGCGGCGGATCTCCCGCTCGGCGACGCGCTCGCCGAGAAGCTCCGCGACGCGCCCTCGCCCGCCCCCCTCCTGCGCGCGCTGGGCGCCCTGCGCCACGCGGCCGCGGAGGACGACGTGCTCGCCGCCCTGCCGCGCGCGCCCGCCGCGGCCCTGGAGGCGCTCGCCGCGATCGGCGGCCCACGCACGGCGGAGGCGCTCCGGGCCGCGCTCGGCCAGGGCGGCACAGGCGCGGCCATGGCGCCGCACCTCCGAGGCGAGCGCCACCGCGCCGCGGCGCTGCTCTGGCACCTGACGGAGGAGCCGGCGGAGCGGCGCGCGCTCGTCGCCCGCCTGAACCCCCGGGACCTGCCCGCCGAGATCGCCGCCGACCTCGCCGGGGCCGAGGCGGCGGAGCTCGCGGTGCTCCAGCGCGCGGTGAAGCGGTGCACGCCAGCGGACGCGCTCAGGGCGCTCGCGCGCGCGGGCGACGCGAGCGCCCTCCCGGCGATCGCCGATCTGCTGCTCCGGATCGCGGCGGATCACGCCGCGGCGTGGGCCCCCGGCGGGCCAGCCGAGCCGCCCGATCGCGACCTCGACCGGGGCCCCGCGCGGCCCGCGGAGCCGGCGATCCCGGACGACGTCACGGAGGCGATCCGCGGCCTCGGGCGGCGACTCCACCAGCGCCGGAAGATCCGGCCTGTCTGCCTCCTCGACGCCGCAAGCGAGAGCGCGGCCGGCGACGCGCTGCTCGCGAGCCTCGCCCTCGATCTCCTCGACCGACCCGACGTGTCCGCGGGCGAGCGCGCGCTCCTCGTCGACCTTCTGCGCTCGGCGCGCGGTCAGGCCGCCCGTTCGCGCGTCCCGCGCTTGCTCCGCCACCGCGATCCCCGCGTGCGCAAGCGCGTGATCGCGCTGCTCGCCGAGGACGGCGCCGAGGCGCTCTCGGCCAGCCTGACGCTCCTCACGGGCGCGGGCGACGTGCAGACGGCGAGGCAGGCGCTGCGCGCGCTCGGGGGCATGGAGGCGCGCTGGGCCTGCCCCGCCATCGCCGCGTGCCTCGATCACCCGAACATGAGCATCAAGAAGACGGCAGCCGAGGCCCTGGCGCGGGCGGGCGGGCCCGAGGCCGTGCCGAAGCTCGTCTTCTGGCTCGGCCGCCACGACAACCCGGGGCTGCGGGCTGCGCTCGAGGCCGCGCTGCGGGCGATCGTCGGGCCGGCCTGCGAGGCGACGATCCTCGCCGCCGCGGGGGCCGCGGAGGACGAGCGCGCCCGCGACCGGCTGCTCGACGCCCTGAGCGGCAAGCTGTCGGCCCAGGCGATCCGGAGCGGGCTCCGCCAGGGATCGGCCGCGGCGGCGCGGCTGCTCGAGCGGGTGCTCGATGGCGAGATCGCCCTCGCCTCCGGGACCGCCGACGAGCTCGCCGTGGAGATCGAGGCGCACGGGCTCTCTGCCCGCGAGCGAGGGCGGCCGGGCGCCGCGCCTCCCCCAGGCGCCTCGGACGCGCTCGCAGGCGCCGCGGACGCGCTCGCTGCCGCGCTCGCCCGCGACGGCTGGGACGACGCGACGGCGCGGCGCCTGCTCGAGCGGCAGGCGGCGCTGACGCACCGGTGGCTCGCCGCCCTGCGGAAGCTCGCGCCGGAGTGGCTCCGCCTGGCAGCGGACGAGCCGGCGCTGCGCGACGCGGCGCTCCGGCTGATCGTCCGCGCGTCCACCGCCCCGTGGTCGCCCGTCGAGGCGCGCCTGTACGCCCGGCACGCCGCGGTGCTGCTCGACGGGCTCGCCGCGGCGTCGGCCGATCTGCGCGACGGGCTGCTCCCGCTGCTCGAGAAGGCGGCGCCCGAGCTCGCGCGCGCCGAGGCGCTCGGCGTCGCGGCGCGCGTGCGCGGGCTCGCGCCGGCGCCGGGGGCGCGCCGATCGCCGCTCGCGCTGCTGCGGCGGTGCGGGGCGATCCTCGGGCGCGCCGACGTCGATCAGGCGCTCGCGATGGCGCGCGCCGCCGCCGATCCATGGACGGCCGAGCCGGCGATCCTGCGCGAGGCGTTCGGGGCGACGGCCGAGGCGGGCGATGGCGAGGATCCCGAGGGCGCGGCCGCGTGGCGGGCGGCGCTCCGGGCCGCGGCGCTGGAGCCGGCGGCGCTCGCGGCGCTCCGGGAGCGGCCGCGCGGCGGCCTCGGCTCGCGCGCGCAGCTGGCCGCGCTGATCGAGGTGTTCCCGGCCGCGGCCGAGCCGGCGCGGCCGGCGCTGATCGACTGGATGGAGTCGCTCCAGCCGATCGGCGCGCCGCCCTGGACCCTCGCCGAGCAGGCGGCCGCGCCGAGCGCCGGCGCTCGGGTGCCCCGGCCGTCCGATCTCGACCAGCCGCGCTCGGCCGCGCTCCGCGAGCGCCTGCTGTCGATGCTGGCCGCGCCCGCGCCCGAGCTCCGGAGCAAGGCCGCCGTCGCGCTCCTCTCGTGGCCGGAGCCCGACGCCCGCGCCGCCGCGCTGGAGGCCTACCTGCGCGGCGACATGGACGGCGTGGACCCCCCGGGGCTGCCCTGCCTGGCGCCCTCGCTGCTCCATCTCTCCGAGGAAGAGCTCCGGGGCGACCCGGCCGACGAGGCGCGCCGGGAGCGCGCGGCGCGCCTGGTGGACCTGCTGACGCCGCCGCAAGCGGAGCGCCTGTTCCCGCAGCTGCTCTCGTGGTGGGAGTCGGGCGCGCCGACGACGCGCGCGGCGGCGGCCCAGGCGATCCGCCGCGTCGCGCCCGACGCGCGGGCGGCTCGCCTGCTCGATCACCTCCGGCAGGGGGCGTGGGGCTACCTCGATCTGGTCGCGGGCGAGCGGCTGCTCCGGACGCCGGAGCTGGAGGCCGTGGTGGAGCGCCTCCGCGCCGAGGGGCGCGCCGATCTGGCCGGGCGCCTCTCGCTCGACGACGGCCCGCTCCGGCCGCCCGGAGGGGGACGCGCGGCCGAGGAAGCGCGGGCGCTGGAGGCGCTGCGCGCGCGCCCGGAGCCACAGGCGCCCGAGGCGAGCGACCGAGGTCCAGCGCGGCAGGAGCTCGTGCGGCTCGCGCGCGCAGGAGACGCGGAGCAGGCGCGCCGGGCGCTCTCGGCGCTGGCCGGGGCGCCCGACGGGGAGCTCGCGGCGCTGCTCGTGGAGCTGCTCGGCGATCGGCGCCCCCGGGTGCGGCTCCACGCGCACCGGCTGCTCCGCGACGCGGTCGATCGCGCCGCCTACCTGCGCGCGACGTGCGCGCTCCTCTCGGATCCGCTGCCGGACGTGGTCCGCTCGGCGATCCGGATCCTCTGCTTTGCGCCGTGGCCGCCGGCGCTCCCCGCGATCGTGGGCCTGCTCCTGCACCCGCACGCGGTCGTCCGCCGCGCGGCCGCGGAGGGGCTCGGGCACGTGGGCGCGCCGGCGATCCCCGCGCTCAAGGACGCGCTGGGCCGCGCTCGGCCGGACCGGCGCGAGGTCTATGCAGAGGTGATGAGGCGGATCGAGGGGCGGTGATCGAGCGGGGCGCCGCTCCTCAGTTGACCCGCGGCCCCGGCGCATCCACGGGCGCCGCTCCCGGCCCGAGCTCCCCTGCCCCGGGCGCGGCCGGCGGCGACACCACGCCGCGGTCGGGCTCGCCGAGGACGCAGGCCTCCTTCCCCTCGACGACCTTGCAGCGGTAGTCGGCCGGGCATTTCCCCCCGCACGGCTGCCGCACACACATCCCCGTAGCTGCGTCGCACGCCGTCCCTGTTGGACACGCCGCGTAGCAAGTGTCGTACAACGCGCGGTTTGCGACGGTCGACCCGGCCGCACCGACGAGGGCGGCCGCGGCGTCCACATAGCCGGTGCCGCTAACCCCGGTGCCGGCGTTCTCGTCCCGGTCACCATCGCCATCAGGTGATGTCCGCACCGCCCTCGCGCCGAGCAGGAACTCCGGCGGTCCCTTCCGCGAGGTGAAGCACCCTGCCAGGATTCCAACCGAGCAGCAGGAGATCAGAAGGACGGTAATTCGCATAGAAGCGAGATCCTCCATACACACCGAAACGATTCCACGACAACGCAGGAGCACACTCCGGTACCATCGACGCGATGCAGGGGAGGGAGACGAGGTGAGTGAACCTGTGCACCTAGCGCCGTGGCCCACACCGCTCCGCTGGGAGGTACCGCCCAGGAGCTGGAGCGCTGGGAAAGCGTCGAGCCTGACCGTCACAGCAGGCGGCGAGACCGACCTGTTCCTCGATCCGGAGCGCACCCGGGGCGCGCTGAACGCGCCGCGCTTGCTCGGGACGCCGCACGGCGACTTCCTCGCCAGCGCGCGGGTGACGGTGGGCTTCTCGGCGGCGCGCGACGCCGGCGTGCTGCTCCTCTGGGCGCACGAGCGCTCGTGGGCGAAGCTCTGCTTCGAGCTCTCGCCGGAGGGCGCCCCGACGGTCGTCTCCGTGGTGACCCGCGGCCTGTCGGACGACCGCCGATCCTTCGAGGTCGACGCGGATCACGTCTGGCTGCGCGTCTCGCGGCTCGGGCGGGTGTGCGCGTTCCACGCCTCCACCGACGGGACGACATGGCACCTCGTCCGCAGCTTCTCGCTGGGCAGCACGGCGGAGCTCGCCGTCGGCTTCTCGGCCCAGTCGCCCGCAGGCGACGGCTGCACCGCGGTCTTCGACGACATCCGCTTCGCGCCGCGCCGCCTCGGCGACCTCCGCAGCGGAGACGGCGTGTACGGCGATGCGCTGGCGCGCGCCGGTCAGATGCCGCCGCTCACCGGGCTCGCCTTGCCGCTCCCGCACGTGCTGTGAAGCGCGGGCCGCGCGACGGCGCGCGGCCTCGTCCTGCGCGCGCCCCCGCGGCGCCCGTGAGCGCGCAGGATCCGGCGTGACGACGGCGCCAGGGACAGGCTTGTCCCTGGCCAGGATCTCCACATCCAAGTCGCTCGATTTCGTGTCCCTGGCGGCGTTCTCCATGACCTGTCGCCAGGCTCCGTGTCCCTGGCGATCGTGTCGATCTTCGATGTCGGCCGTTTCCCTGTCTCTCGTGACGTTCTCCGTCTCCCTTTCGCGTGACTTTGCCCCGCGAGCGGAGATGTTTCGATGTCCGAAGAGACGCCAGTGACGCTGTAGCGTCGGGTGACAGACGCCCCGAGCATAGCTCTTGCTCGTGAATCCGACGAGGCTCGGGGACGGTGACCACCGGGGCTCCACCGCAACGAGTCTCCGTCGTAGAAAGAGGGGAAGTATGAGCAATCGTCGCAATCTCCAGAACTGGCTCGGCATGGCGCTGGTGACAGGGCTCGTCTGCGTCTCCGGCGCTGCGTGCGTGGGATCCATGGATCCGTCGATCGACAGCGAAGAAGCCGGCGAGACCGAGCAAGCGATCGTGAACGGCTTCGTGGCGGGGACCAGGCTCGATTGCACGATGTCGGGCCCCACCCCGACGGGGAGGCGGTGGGCATATCTGATCGTCGGCAATGACCAGTCCACCTGTTACCGGACTCCCAACATCCATCGCCCGGACCTGGCGCCGGAGACCGCCATCCACTGCCACTCTCTCGGCAGGAGCATCGGATGTGATTACATCCAGGACCTCTAGGTCCCATCCCATCAGGCGGCCGCGCGCGGCAGGGCGGCTCGGCGGAGCGTGACCGCCTGGTCGAGATCGAGGCGGCGCCGAGGGCGGTCGTGGCCCCCTCGACGCCGCGAACACCTCGCGTGGCGCACGCTGGCCCCTCCGCGCGCCGCGCCGCGAGCAGGACCATCGCCGCGGTCCTCGTCTGCGCCTGCGCGCCGGGCGCCCTCCTCGGGCGGGCGCTCTGCAGATCTCCCGGGCTGTTTCCCTCGCTCGCCGGACCCGGTAGTCTCGGGGCCGATGCTTGAAGAGAACACCCCTCAGGGGCCGCCGGCCGGCGCGAGCGCGCGCCGGATCGGCGCGCTGTTCCAGCCCTTCTCGCCGGGGTTTGCAGACGACCCCGCGCGCGCGTTCTATCAGGCGGCCCACCGGGAGGCGCCGGTCGCTTACAGCGAGGCGTTCTCCGCCTACCTCGTCACGGGCCACGCCGAGCTCACGCAGGTGCTCCGCGAGCCGGTCCTGTTCTCTTCCGCGCACATCCTCGACCTGCCGCCGGATCTGCCGCCGGAGGTGATCGCCGAGCTCAAGCAGGGCGTGTACGAGCTGCCGCCGGCGCTCTTCAACAACGACCCTCCCGGGCACACGCGCGCGCGGGCGCTGTTCTCCAAGGGGTTCACGCCAGCGAGGGTCGCGTCCCTCGAGCCGGCGATCGCCCGGGCCGCAAACGAGCTGGTGCGCGCCATGGACCCCGGCAGCGGCCCTGTGGATCTGATGCAGGCGCTCGCCTTCCCGCTCCCCTTGCAGATGAGCGCCGCCCTGGTCGGGATACCGCTCGAGGACGCGCCCCTGCTCAGGGCCTGCCAGGACGAGCGGTTCACGCTCTACGATCCGACGGCCGACACGGCGCGCAAGGTGGAGGCGGCGCGGCGGTTCGTCTCCTACGAGCGCTACCTGACCGCCCTCATCGAGCGGCGCCGCGCCGAGCCCGCCGACGACCTCATCACCGCCCTGATCGGCGCCCGCGTCGACGGCGAGGCGCCGCTGTCGGTCGACGAGATGATCTCCCATATCATCGTCCTGTTCTTCGCCGGCTACGAGACCGTCGCGAGCCTGATCGGCTCGCTCGTGCTCCGCCTGCTCGAGGCGCCCGCGCTCTGGGACGCCATCGGCGGCGACGCGGCGCTGCTCCAGGCGGCGATCGAGGAGACGCTCCGGATCGACGCGCCCGTGCAGATGGAGCCGCGGCGCGCGACGGCGCCCGCGGTCGTCGGCGGCGTCGAGATCCCCGCGGGCGCCACGGCGTTCGCCTTCTTCGGGGCCGCCAACCACGACCCCACGGTCTTCCCGAGCCCGGAGCGGTTCGACGTGACCCGCCCCGTCGCCACCCCGCGCGGGCGGCACCTCGGCTTCGGCTGGGGGGTCCACACGTGCATCGGCGCTCCCCTCGCGCGCATCGAGGTGAGGTGCGCCGTGCAGGCGCTGCGCGCCGCGTTCCCCGGCCTGCGCCTCGCCGCCGCGGCGCGGCCGAGCTACGCGCCCAGCCTGTTCTTCCGAAAGCCCATGGCCGTGCCGGTGACGCTCGGCGCGGCGTGACTGCGTCCCGGGGGATCAGGAAACATCCCGATCCCGTGCCGAGGGCCGGCACATCGCAGGAGGCAAGGCACCATGACCAGAGATCTTCGCGCGCGCATCATGCACATCGTGGGAGCCGGCATGTTCACCGGCCTGTCGCTGGCTGTCGGCTGCCTCGATGGCGCCGTGGAGGGCGCGGAGACAGGTACGGGCGCGGGCGGTCAGGGCGGCGCCGGCGGTCAGGGTGGCGTCGGCGGGCAGGGCGGCGCCGGCGGGCAGAGCAGCGTCCAGACGAGGTGCTTCTCGCTGGAAGAGATCCAGCAAAACGCCGGCGACGGGGGCGGCGGGGCCGGCGGCGCTGGAGGGAGCGCCGAGGCCTGCCCGAGCGACTACCATCCGAACCCCGTGTCCTGCGTGAGCTACGAGAACGGCCGGCTGGAGGACGGCCAGTGCTGCTACGACGTCGACGACCCGGGCATCGGCGCCTGCGGCCGCCCGTTCCTCGTGGGCGGCGAGCCGCGCCTGGCCGGCGTCGAGGCGCGCGCCGACTGGGCGCTCGATCCTGCGACGGACGACGTGACCGCGCTCGATCCCGCGACGCGCGCCGCCCTCGCGGAGGCGTGGCTCGCCGACGCGCGCCTGGAGCACGCCTCGATCGCGTCCTTCGCGCGCTTCACGCTCGATCTGCTCGCCCTCGGCGCGCCGCCCGCCCTGATCGACGCCGCGCACCGCGCCCTGTCGGACGAGCTGCAGCACGCGAGGACGTGCTTCACGCTCGCGAGCCGCTACGCCGGCCGGCCGCTCGGCCCGGGGCCGATGGCCATGGACGGCGCGCTCGGCGCGCCCACGCTCGCCGGCGCCGCGGCCAGCGCGGTGCGCGAGGGCTGCGTGGGTGAGACGCTCGCCGCGCTCCTCGCAAGCGCGCAGCGGGACCGCGCGCGCGACCCCGAGGCGCGCCGTGGCCTCGACAGGATCGCGGCCGACGAGGCCTCTCACGCCGAGCTCGCGTGGGCGTTCGTGCGCTGGGCCGTGGCGCGCGGCGGCGAGCCGGTGCGCGCGGCCGTGGCGCGCGCGTTCGACGAGGCGCTCGCCCTGCGGGGCGCGCACCTCGGCGAGCGCGCCGGGATCGACGCCGCCGCATGGCGTGACCACGGCCGGCTCACCGAGGCGGAGCGGGCGCGCTGCCACCTGGAAGCCGTGCGCGACGTGATCGCGCCGTGCGCAGATGCGCTGTTGTCCGCGCCCCTCTCCGCTCCCTCGCCCGACGCCAGCCCCTGCGCCGCGGCGTCGCCCTCGTGAGAGGATTCAAGAAAGCATCCATACCCCTGCCCCGATCCGCGTCCGTCGAGATCAGCCGATATCAGCCGGCGTCAGTGGACATCAGTCGGCGTCGGGCGACGTCAGTCGACGTTGAGCCTCGCCGCAATGGCGCGCTGATGACCCAGCAGTTTCAAGCAGTTGTCGACAGATGGCGGCAGCAAAAAAACATCGCTGAGCGTGTCGATCTCGGGCCCGCCCGTTCGTCGTGACGGTAGAACCAGGGCGCATCCGGTCAGTGCCGTCCGGACGACCCGCTTCGAACCAGCACGACCCAGGAGAGGAGATACGACATGCGATCCATGATGACCGCGGTACCGGCCACCAACGACGCCAAGGTAGCGCAAGAGCAGCCGGATCACGCGCCGCCGCGCTCCGATCGCCGGACGAGGAGCGCGGTCGTGAGGCGCGCCTCGATGGCAGCGTGCCTGTTCGTCGCCGCGTGCGGCGGCGCGGAGGACTCCAGCGATCCGGAGCCGACCGCGTGGAAGGACATGAACTTCGAGCAGCGCGTCGCCTACATGAACAGCGACGTGCTGCCGCGGATGAAGGAGGTGTTCGTGGCGTACGACCCGGCGTTCGAGACCATGGACTGCGCGACGTGCCACGGCGCCGACGGGCCCACGCGCGCCTACGCCATGCCGAGCCCGGCGATCGCCGTGCTACCCGACACCGAGGAGGGGTTCCTCGAGTACGTGCAAGACCCGGAGCACCCCGAGCGCGCGGAGTGGAGCACCTTCATGTTCGAGAAGGTCGTGCCCGAGATGGCCAGCCTGCTCCAGCGCGTCCAGTACGACCCCACGACCAACAGTGGCGACTTCTCGTGCAACAACTGCCACACGCTGGGGTCGGTCGAGCCGTGAAGCAGCCCGAGGGGGGGACGAGCGGCGCTGACCTCGGCCCCCTCGCGCCCGTCGGCGCACCTCCGCTCTCCGGTCCGCGTCCTTTTGGGACTGGCGCCTTCGCGTTGGTTTCGTCACATCCGGCGCCCTGATCCGCCAGTGTCGATCGGATCATCCTGCGCGGCCAGAGCGCCCCGCCGCTGCCGAGCCGACAGCCACGGCAGCGCCGCGTGGCCCTCACGCTCGACGGCGAAAGGTCGATCGCCGGGCGCCCGGCCCGGTATATCTCGGTCCAGAGGAGGTCTCCCATGTCCGACCCGACCGAGATTGCAGAGTGCAACGCGCAGTTCCTGGCCGCCTGGGTCCACTTCAGCCGCTGCCTCCCCGGTCACCGGATCGAGCACGCGGACGGTGTCTCCGTCATCCTCTCGGGCACGGGCATGGCGCTGCTCAACATCGCCACGCTCTCCTCGCCGGCCGGCAACCTCACGGATCTGGAGCGCCGCGCGCGCATCGGCGCCGAGCTCGCCCGGACCGGCGGCGTTCCCTGGTTCTTCGCGCTGTCCGACAGCTGGGCGCCCGGCGGTGACGCGGAAGCGGCCGCCGAGCTCCTGGCCGGGCTCGGCTTCCAACCTGCGGTGTCGATCATGGGCATGGTGGCCGACGCGCTCCCCACCCCGCGGCGGGAGATCGCCGGCCTGGAGCTCAGGCGCGTGGGCGACGCCGAGACGCGCGCGGCCGTCGCCGATCTCAACTCCATCGCCTACGGCCTCCCGCTCCCCACCGGGCGCGCCGCCCTGGCCCACGAGGCGCTGTGGGACGACCGGGCGTTCGGGCGGGTCGGCTACGTGGGCGACCAGCCGGTGTGCTGCGCGGCGACGTTCATGGTGGCGGGGATCCGGTACGTGGGCTTCGTGGCCACCGCGGCCGAGCACCGGCGCAAAGGCTACGCCGAGGCGGTGATGCGCTGCTGTCTCGACGACGCGCTGAGCGCCACCGGCGCCCAGAAGACCGTCCTCCACGCGACGGACCTGGGGCGGCCCGTGTACGACGTGATGGGCTACCACGCGGTCACGCGCTTCGCCTTCTACACGCCGCCGCCGGACTACCTGCCGCCGACCCAGGCCTGATCCCGCGCGCCCCCGCCTACCACCCGCACGTCTTGCCGCGGTTCTGCTGGTCGAGCCAGTCCTTGAGCGGCCCGAAGTAGGCGAGCATCGGCGCCGCATCCATCCGCCGCGATCCCGTCACCACCTCGAGCGCCTCCGGCCACGGGCGGCTCCGCCCCATCTCCAGCATCCGCCGGAGGCGCTCGCCGGCCTTGTCGCTGCCGTAGATCGTGCAGCGGTGGAGCGGCCCCTTGTACCCCGCTGCGTCGCAGAGCGCGCGGTGGAACTGGAACTGGAGGATATGGGCGAAGAAGTACCGGATATACGGGACGCTCGCCGCCACATGGTACTTCGCGCCAGGATCGAAGTCCGACTCGGAGCGAGGCACCGGCGGCACGACACCCTGGTACCTCCTCCGGAGATCCCAATAGGCCTTGTTGAATCCCGCCGGCTGGATGTCCCCCGAGAACACCCCCCAGCGCCACCGGTCGAGCGAGACCGCGAACGGCAGGAAGGCGATCTTGCCGAGGGCCTCGCGGAGCAGGAGCGAGAGGTCGCTGGAGGCCGGGGGCAGCTGGTCCACGAGCCCGATCCGCTGGAGGTACTCCGGACTGACCGAGAGCCCGATCGTGTCGCCGATGGCCTCGTGGAACGCGGGGTTGGGGCTGTCGCGGTACAGGAGCGGCAGGTGGTTGTACGCCCGCTGGTAAAAGGTGTGGCCGAGCTCGTGGTGGATCGTCTGGAAGTCGCCGGCCGTGATCTCGATGCACATCTTGATGCGCAGATCCTCCTCGTCGTCGATGTTCCACGCGCTCGCGTGGCAGACGACGTCGCGATCCGCCGGCTTGACGAAGAGCGACCGCTCCCAGAAGGTGGCCGGGAGCGGCTCGAACCCGAGCGAGACGAAGAAGCGCTCGCCCGTCTTCACCATCTCGATCGGCGTGTACCCCTTCGCCTGCAGCGCGGCGTCGAGATCGTAGATCGGCGCGGCGCCCTCGGGCTCCATGAGATCGTAGATGTTGCTCCAGTCCTGCGCCCACATGTTGCCGAGCAGATCCGCCCGGATCGGGCCCTTGCCGGGCACGACGTCCTCGCCGTACTTCGCGGCGAGCCGGCCGCGCGCGTAGCAGTGGAGCGCGTCGTAGAGCGGCTTGACCTGCCCCCAGAGGCGATCGACCTCCCGCGACAGCACGCCGGGCCGCATCTCGAATTTCGAGCGCCACGCGTCGCCTGTGTCCTTGAACGCGAGCTCGCGGGCGCCCTCGTTCGCCAGCTGGACGAGCCGCGTGAAATCGCCCCGCATGGGGGCAGAGACCGTGTGCCAGCCGACCCACGCCCGCTTCAGCTCCTCGGGGTCGCGGCTCTTCGCGAGGGTCCTGCTCAGGTCCTCGAGATTGAGGCACTCGCCGCTCGCGGGGCAGTACTTGCCCGCTCCGTACATCGCCTCCAGCCTCGACGCGATGGTCGCGACCTCCTTCGTCTTCGCGGGATCGGCGGGCGCGTAGAGCGTGAGGGACGTCCGCAGGAGCTCGAGCCGGCGGCGGATGTCATAGGGCAGATCGAGGTCGAGGAAGCGGGCGGCCCGCTTCGCGTAATCGGCCTGCACCCCGAGCAGCTTCGCGCTCGCCGCGGCCGCGAGGATCTCGGTGTCGACGGTGATGTACGTCGCCGCCACCCACGCCGCGCGGTTGTTGTAGGTGCTGAGCTCGTGCAGCTCCGCCTCGGCCGCATCGATGAACCGCGCGGCCTCCTCCGCCGCCGGGTCGGTGGCGGGCTGCGGCGGCGTGGGCGGGGCGGGATCGGAGCAGGCCGCCGTGAGCGCGAGCATGCTGCAGGGCAACGCGACGAACATCGGAATGCGCACCATTTCTCGCCGCTCCTCGATCGCGGACAGCTCCGGCGTAAGACCGTCCCTCCACCCCGGACGCGCAGAGGGCGCGGGGTGCGCTTCGGCGCCGCGATCCTGGTGGGGCTCCTAAGGCCGCTCGCCGGCTCCAGCAATCCTCTCGGGCGCGCGGCGGCGATGGCCGAGAGGCGGCAAAGTCCGCTCGATCCAGGTCATCGCGCCAGCCTGGAGGTGGCCCCTCGTCGCGAGATCGCTCAAGATCCGCCCGGAGATGGGCAACCGCCCACGAAAGGGAGGAAGCGAGCATGGCCGTCCAGCTCAATCACACCATCGTCCCGGCGCGGGACAAGACGACGTCCGCTACCTTTTTGACCGAGATCCTGGGCCTCTCGGCGCCGGTGCCGTTCGGGCATTTCTTGACGGTGCGGCTCGACAACGACGTCACGCTCGACTTCATCGACACCCCTGGCGAGATCCGCTCCCAGCACCTCGCCTTCCTGGTCAGCGAGGCCGAGTTCGACGAGATCTTCGGTCGAATCCGCGAACGCCAGATCCCGTACTGGGCCGATCCCAGAGCGCAGCACCCCGGGGAGATCAACCACCATGACGGCGGGCGCGGCGTCTACTTCCCCGATCCCGCCGGGCACTTCCTCGAGATCATCACCCGTCCTTACGGCAGCGGCGGCGGATGACGGAGCGATCGCTCGATCGCGGGAAAGAGCCCCTCCTCGGTCGGGATCCCCCGGGGAGCTGCGCGCCCTGCCTGGACCGGAGCGAGCGCGCCGTGGTGGAGCGTTGCGCGTGTGAGGCCACCATCGCCATTTCCTCCCGCGCGTTTCCTGTCTAGCTTCGGGTCCATGCTGCGCACCTCCACCTTCCTCGTCACCCTCGCCATCGCCGGCTGCGGCGGCGCCCCGAAGCCGCCGCCGGAGCCCCCACGACCCGCGCCGATCGCGGCCGAGCCCGAGTCGGAGCCCGAGCCGCCGCTCGACGACGCGCCGATGCTCGACGTGATCGCCGCGCAGCCGACCGAGATCCTGCTGGACGGCAAGCCCATCGGGACGACGCCGATCTCCGGGCGCAAGGTCGCGCCCGGCTCGCACGAGGTGACGTTCGTGGACCCGGAGCGCGGCAACCGGACCATGATGGTGACGCTCGAGCCCGGCGACGCGAAGACGGTCCAGTCGGACCCGCCACCTTCCCTGGTGGAAGCGAGCGGCGGCGCGACGGACGACAAGCAGGGCGAGACGAAGAAGTAGCGTCAGGCGTCCCGCGAGGAGCGGAGGAGAGCGCGCTGTCCGACCAGAGGGCGCACCGGCTGGCGCGCGCACGCTGGGGAGTGCAAAGCTGCGCCGACTTGACGAGGAGGTCTCCATGACCAGGTTATTTGAGCCCTTTCGCTTGAAGGACGTCACGCTGCGCAACCGCGTGGTCGTCTCTCCCATGTGCCAGTACTCCTCCAGGAACGGGTACGCCACCGACTGGCACCTTGTTCATCTGGGCTCGATGGCGAGGGGCGGAGTCGGCCTGGCGATCGCCGAGGCGACGGCGGTGTCCCCGGAAGGCCGCATCAGCCCCGGAGACGCCGGCCTGTGGGAGGACGGGCAGATCGAGCCTCTCCAGCGGGACGACCCGCACTGGGCCTATCACGCGGCCAAGAAGCTGGGAGTGGAGCAGCCGAGCCGCGTCCTCCCGCCGCCGTACGGTCACTGGCTCAAGCGCTGAACAGGGGACGTTGGCCGTCCACTCGTCCGCAGCTATCTTCGACCGATGCGGGATCGATGGAGCGTCCGTCGATGGTTGTGGGAAGCGCTTCGAGGGCGCGCGGTCGAGCCATCGAGACCTGCCCCCTCGCGGGTCAGCCACTCCTGCTACAGGACGCCGGCCCCTCACGGGGAGCCCCGACGTGACGGCTCACTCCCCCACGCTGCCGGCGATGTCATCACCTCCGACACGCCGCTGACCGCGTTGATGCTCGGGTCCCAGGAGCGCCACTGGAAGACGAGCGAGCTCGATACGGTGCGCATCGACCCTCCAGGGCTCTTCGATTCGTGGTCTGTCCTCGGGGTGAGCCAGTGGTTCTGGCAGTACCAGCGCCGCAACCTGATCCTCTTCGAGCGAGGAGAGCGCCGATACGTCTACGTTCCCGCGCGGCGAGCGCTCACGTGGGCCGTGGCGGATGGCGTCGTGCCCCCAGGCGCCGTCGAGGAGCGGGCGCGCGAGAGGGCCGAGCACACAGGGTCAGCAGAGCAGATGCGCCTCGATCACCTGCGCGGCTGCGCGCTCGACAGCGCCCCTTTCGAGGCCGGATGGGCGGCGCTCGTCCAGCGCGCGCGCGGAGAGGCGCCGCCGCAGCCAGGCGACATCGATCTCGCGACGCTCGTACACCGGGATCTGTGGAGGGCCGCCGGCGCCGCGCGCCTCGAGGTCCTGGCAGGCGCTTTCGGGGTGCTGGACATCCTCGCCGTGTTCGAGGGGCTCGGCAGCCACGAGTTCACGCTCCCACGCGTGCTCTTCGGCGGAGAAGCCGAGCAGCTCATCGAGGAACGCCTCGGCGGCCGCACACCGGGGCACGTCCGAGACGAGCTGCAGCGCGGAGCACCTGCCGCGCGGTGGAGCGACGGCCCGCGGCGACTGGCAGCTGTCGTGGATCGGCGTCACGCGCTCGACGGTTGCGTCGGCGGCCATGAAGCGGAGCTCGCGCTGGTCCGCCTGGAGCTGTCCACGAGCGGATGGGCGTACGATCGCGAGGTGCTCTGGGCCGACGCGGAGGAAGGCGAGCCGATGAGCTGAGATTCATGGGGATCTCAGGGCCTGCGCCCGCACGCGCTGCCCGCGTCGGCGCCGCGATCGCCGGCCTCGCAGAGTTTCACCGCGGGCGGCCGGATGTGGCAGCATGGGGCCGGAGGAGACCCTACCTTGCGCCTCGGGATCGATTTCGGAACCACGCGGACCGTGGTCGCGTGCTGCGATCGCGGGAACTACCCTGTCGTCAGCTTCCAGGACGCGGCGGGAGACACCGTGGATTTCTACCCCTCCGTGGCCGCCGAGCGGCGGGGGGAGCTCCGGTTCGGCTTCGACGCCCTCGCGGTCGCCTCGGACCCCGAGTGGACCGTGCTCCGGTCGTTCAAGCGGGTGCTCTCCGGCCCGCGCGCGTCGCCCGACGTCGAGGTCGAGATCGGCGGGACGAAGCTCCGGGTGCTCGATCTCCTGACCCTGTTCCTGCGGTCGCTCCGCGACGCCGTGCTGAACCGGTCGAACCGGCCCAAGAAGGACGACGACGGGCGCCTCATCTCGGTCGTGGCGACCCCGGCCAACGCGCACGGGTCGCAGCGGTTCGTGACGCTCGACGCCTTCCGCCGCGCCGGCTTCGAGGTGATCGCGCTCCTGAACGAGCCGTCGGCCGCCGGCTTCGAGTACACGCACCGCCACCGCAGCACCATCACGTCGAAGCGCGAGCACATCGTCGTCTACGACCTCGGCGGCGGGACGTTCGACGCGTCGCTCGTCCACATGACCGGGCGCAGCCACGACGCCGTGACGACCGCGGGCCTGAACCACCTCGGCGGCGACGACTTCGACGCCGCGCTGGCCTCGATGGCGCTCGACGCCGGCAAGATCGAGAAGATCGAGCGCGAGGGCCTGCCGGCGCGCGCGCTCGCGGCGCTCGCGGACCAGTGCCGCGAGGTGAAGGAGCGGCTGAACCCGAACTCCCGGCGCATCGTGATCGACCTGGAGGCCTGCCTGGGCGACCTCTCGCCCGCCCGCGAGGTGACGATCGCGACCGCCGACTACTACGACCGGTGCGTTCCCCTCGTGGAGTCGACCATCGCGGCGATGCAGCCGGTGATCGCGCGCCTCGACGCCGGCGCGGGCGAGGCGCTCGCCGACATCGCGGGGATCTACGTCGTCGGCGGCGCGAGCTCGCTGCCCATCGTCGCGCGGACGCTGCGCGAGCGCTTCGGGCGCCGCGTCCATCGCTCCCCCTACCCCTCGGCGGCCATCGCGATCGGCCTGGCCATCGCCGTCGACGAGGACGCGGGCTTCGAGCTCTCCGACCGGCTCTCGCGCCACTTCGGGGTGTTCCGGGAGGGCAGCGGCGGGGACGAGGTGGTCTTCGACCCGATCTTCGACCGGGAGGCGCGCATCCCGTCGAGCCACGAGGCGCCGGTGGTCTCGCGGCGCGTGTACCGGGCGGCGCACAACGTCGGCCGCTACCGGTTCGTCGAGTGCGCCGCGCTCGACCGGCTCGGCGTGCCCCACGGCGACATCACGGCGTTCAACGAGGTCGTGTTCCCCTTCGACCGGCGGCTCCGCGACCGCGCCGCCGAGCTCGGCGGGGTGACCGTCGAGCGCATGGGCAACGAGGGGCCGCTGATCGAGGAGCAGTACGCGATCACCTCCCACGGGATCGTCGAGGTGACGATCACGGATGTGGAGGCAGGGTACCGGCGCGTCTACCAGGTCGGGGCGTGAGGGCATACGCGATGCCCGAATCGAGCGTGGACCGCACCAGGAGCCCGCCCAGATCCGCCCCGAGCTCGACGAGCGTCCGCGCGATGGCGGGCTGGATCCCCGTCAGGAGCACCTGCGCGCCGAGCAGGTTCACCGCGCGCGCCGTCCGCACCAGCGCGCTCGCGACCTGGGTGTCGATGGTCGGCACGCCCGTAACGTCGAGGATCACCATCGAGGCCTGGTGGGCGACGATGCCCGCCAGCAGGATCTCGAGCACCTGCTGAGCCCGCGGCGCATCGATGTTGCCGATGAGCGGCATCACCACCACGCCGCGCGCGATCGGCAGCAGCGGCGTGGAGAGGGCGCGCAGCCTGGCCTCCTGCAGGTGGATGATCTCGTCCTGAAGCCGCTGAGCCTCGGCCTCGGCCGCTCGGCTTTCGGTGACCTCCACGGAGATGCCGCACACCGCATGCAGCGTGCCTCGTGAGTCCAGCAGCGGGAACCTCGTGGTCACGAAGGAATGGACGCGGCCCTCGATCAGGAGCTGCTCCTCCTTGACGAGCGGCGCCTCCGTCGCGATGACCTGCCGCTCCGACTGCGCAAAAGCCTCGGCGAGCTCCGAGGGCATGACATCGCGATCGGCGCGCCCGAGCACCGCGTCCCGGGAGAGGCCCATGAGCCGCTCGAAGTGCCTGTTGACGAGCGCATAGCGGCCGTTCAGATCCTTGACGTAGACGGCGCTGGGCGCGTGCTCCACGATTGCGGTGACGAATGCCGCGCTGTCCTGGTACGCCTGTTGGGCGCGCATCCTGTCGGTCACGTCGAGGTTGATCCCGATCACGTAGCGCGCGCCGCCCACGTCGGCCGCCGACATCCTGGTCTCGGTCCAGACGGTGCGGTCCTCGGTGCGATCGAGGCCGGCGTCGGCCGTGTTGTACGCGGTCGGCGCCATGATCACGCCTCCGCCGCTCCGGATCACCTGATCGAAGTGGGCAGTGTATCCGCCCGCCAAGGCGACAGGGTCCTCGTACATATTGTGCTTGCCGACCATGGCCTCCTTCGACGGCACGGCCAGTATCTCGCGGTTCCGTCGGTTGATGTCCACGAGTACGCCGTCGGCGCCGTAGAGCGCCGACGGGACCGGCAGGTGCTCGAAGACGCCCTGGTACAGCGCCGCCTGCGCCTCCGCGGCCTGGGCGCGCTGCTCCAGCGCCTTGACCTCGCAGCGGAGCCGCTCCAGCTCAGCCTGCAGTCCCTCGATGTCCATGCCCCCCAGGCTCATCGGATCTGCCCTTTCAGCTCGCGAGTGGCCATCGCGCTCAGGTCGTATCCATGCATTATTACACGCTGGACACTTACATATTCCGTCCAGCATTGCCAACGCCGATTTGCGGAGCTCGGCTTTCAGCGATTGGTCGCGTTGCGGCGCTCACACCTGCGCGGGACCTGCGCTTCTGGGTCACGTCAGGCCGCGTTGGGTCGCGTTCGTGTGCGGGGGAGCGGAGAGCGCGCTACGGGACGATCCGGCGCAGCGCCTCGACCAGGATCGGCAGGGTCGCCAGCGCGCCGAGCGTGGTCACGACCGCGGTGGCCGCGGCGAACTGGCCGTCGCAGCCGTACCGCGCGGCGACGATCACGGACACCATGGACGTCGGCATGGCGGACTGAAGCACCGCCACCTCGGAGGAGGGCCGCTTCAGGCCGAGCGCGACCGCGGCGCCGAGCGCGACCGCGGGCGACAGGAGCAGCTTCACGGCGGCGACCGCCGCGAGCGGGCGCACGCGGCCGCGGAGCGAACCGAGGTCGAGGCTGAGGCCCAGCGCGAGGAACACGAGCGTCGGGGTCGCGCTCCCGAGCGCGCCGAGCGCCTGTTCCAGCCACACCGGCAGCGGGATCGGCGCCGCGTGGAGCGTGAGCCCGACGGCGATCGACAGCACGTTCGGGTGCAGGAGCACCGCGAGCAGGCCCCGCCCATCCCCGCCGCCCCCGCCCCCGCCCATGCGCGCGGCGAGCGCGACGCCGAAGGTCCACAGGAGGAACGCCGTGACGATGCTGTCGACGAGGATCGCCGTCCCCGCCGCGCCGCCCGCGTCGCCGTAGAGGGCCAGCACGACGGGCACGCCGAGGAAGCCGGTGTTGGAGAAGCTGCCGACGAGGCCGGCGGCGCCCTGCGCGGCGCGCGGGAGCCCGAGCGCCCGCGCCACGGCGACCCCCGCGAGGGCGCACGTGAAGAGCGCGACCGTCGACGCGGCGACCGCGCCCCACGCGCCGTGACCGATGCCCGAGCGGCGGAGCACGCTGACGATCAGCGCGGGCGTGGTGACGTCGATGACCAGCCGGTGCAGCACGGCGGCGTCCGCCTGACCGGCGCGGCCCAGCGCGCGCAGCAGCACGCCGACCCCGAGCACCGCGAAGAGGGCCAACAGCTGCGAGATCAGGTCGCCCGACGGCACGGGCCCGCTTTTAGCTCGGCGGCGGGCGGCGTCCAGCGCTCTCGCTGGTCATGCGGCCGTCCGGCAGCGGGGCGGGAGGTCGAGACCGCGCCAGGAGCGCCGAGGAAGGTTGCTTCCCGGCGCCCCCGCGCTTCTTCAGGTGGTCAGGGCACGAGGTCCTGCACGGCCTGCACCACTGCCTGGGCATTCATGCCCAGCCGGTCCATCACGATGTCGCCGGGGGCGCTCGTGCCGAAGCGGTCGATGCCGAGGGCGATCCCCTTGGTGCCGACCCACCGGTGCCAGCCGAAGGTGACGCCCGCCTCGATGGACACGCGCCGCGTGCACGCGGCGGGCAGCACGGCCTCGCGGTAGGCGTGATCCTGGCGCGCGAACCGCTCCACACACGGCATCGAGACGACGCGGACGCCGGGCCCGATCCGCTTCGCGGCCTCGACCGCGTGCTGCACCTCGCTGCCCGTCGCGATCAGGATGGTCTCGAGCGCCGCCGTCTCCTTGACCAGGACGTAGGCGCCGCGCCGGACGCCCTCGCGCTTGGCGGCGGCGTCGCCCGGGAGCAGCGGGACGGCCTGGCGCGTGAGCGCGAGGACCGTCGGGCCGTCGTTGCGCTCCAGCGCGGAGATCCAGGCGCCGGCCGTCTCCTCGGCGTCCGCCGGCCGGATGACGTCCAGATCGACGATGACGCGCAGCCCGGCGACGGTCTCGACGGGCTGGTGCGTCGGCCCGTCCTCGCCCACGCCCACCGAGTCGTGCGTGAAGATGTAGATGACCGGCAGGTGCGACAGCGCGGCGAGGCGGACGCTCGGCCGCAGGTAGTCCGCGAACACGAGGAACGTCGCGCCGCTCGGGCGCAGGCCGCCGTGGTACGCGATGCCGTTCATGATCGCGCCCATGCCGTGCTCGCGGATGCCGGCGCGGATGTTCCGGCCGCCGGGGTGCTCCGGATCGAAGTCGGTGCTCGACGCGATGTAGTTGAACGTCGAGCCGTAGAGGTCGGCGCTCGACCCGATGAGCGCGGGCACCGCCTCGGCGACCGCCTGCAGCACGGTCTCGCCGGCCTTGCGCGTGGCGACCTTGGTGCCGGCGGCGAAGGCGGGGACGCGCGCGTCGAGGTCCGCCGGGAGCTTCTTCGCGAGGCCGTCGTCGAGCTGGCGGGCGAGCTCCGGGTTCTTCGCGCGCCAGGCCTGGAAGGTCGCCTCCCACGCCCCGCGCACCTTGGCGAGCTCTTCCTTGCGCGTCGCGAAGAACTGCTTCACCTCCTCGCTGACGTAGAAGTGCTCCGCGGGCAGCCCCAGGTTCTTGCGGGCCTGATCCACGAACTTGGCGCCGCCCTCGCCATGCGCCTTCTGCGTGCCGGCGACCTCCGGGATCCCCTTGCCGATGACGGTGTGGGCGACGACGAACTTCGGCTTTCCGCTCTTCGACGCCCGCGCCTGGCCGAGCACCCGGTGGACGGCCTCCAGATCGTTGCCCTGCTCGATGTGGAGCACCTCGAAGCCGTACGCCTCGAAGCGCTTGGCCGTGTCCTCGCTCTGGGTCTTGATGGCCATCGCGTCGAGGGTGACGTCGTTGGCGTCGTAGATGAGGATCAGGTTGTCGAGCTTGAAGTGCCCCGCGAAGGAGGCCGCCTCGGCGGCCACGCCCTCCTGGAGGCAGCCGTCGCCGGCGAGGCAGTAGACATTGAGATCGAAGATCGTGTGCTCGGGCGTGTTGTAACGCGCGGCGAGCATCTTGGCGGCCACGGCGTGCCCGACCGCGTTGCCCACGCCCTGGCCGAGCGGGCCCGTCGTCGCCTCGACGCCCTCGGTGTAATGGTACTCCGGGTGGCCGGGCGTCTTCGACTCCCACTGCCGGAAGCGGCGGACGTCGTCGAGGGACACCGGATAGCCCGAGAGGTGCAGCCAGGCGTAGAGGAACATGCTGCCGTGACCGGCGGACAGGACGAAGCGATCGCGGTTCAACCAGTGCGGTTCGCTCGGATCGTGGCGGAGGATGTCGCCGTAGAGCGCTGCACCGATCTCGGCGGCCCCTAGCGGTAGGCCGAGGTGACCGGATGAGCAGGCGTGGACGGCATCCATGGCGAGGCCGCGGGCGATCGAGGCCGCGGCGGCGAGCTTGGCGAAATCAGGCATGGCGCGCACTCTAACCTACTTCGTCGCGAAGCGCGCCCCTTCGCGAGGCCCCTCACCCGCCGCCGACGCCTGGACCGCTGCGAGCGCGCCTCGGTGCCCGCTCGACTGTCCAGGGTTTCGTGGGATGCGCCGGAGCCGCGGGGCGGAGATCGGGCCGGTCCGCCCATTGGTTGCGCCATGGCGGACGCCCGCCGCGGGGCCCGCTGCGCTCGCGGAGCCCCGGCAGCTGCTCGCGCGGCGCTCGCCGGGAGACGGGCGCCGGGCCGACATGCCGCCGTTCGCCGCCGCCCTGAGGTGCAGGCGGACGCGATGGCGCCAAGGCGGCCTTCGCCCCCACGCCGGGTTCACCTTCACCACAAGGCTCGTTCCGGCGGGGATTGACCCACCGCCGAGATCCGGATTTCCCAGGCTGCGGCCCACGACCACGGCATTGTCCTCTGGGTGGACGGCGACATCCTTTGCCTCTCCGCCATCCTCCGAGTGGCTGCGGAGGTTCATCGCGGAAAGAGAGAAACCGCCAAGTGGCCTTCCGGCGGAAGGACGCCCTGGGTATCCGGAAGTTGAAGGACAAGGATGAGAAGGAGCGCCTTCACCAGCCATGCCGCCTGCGCCATGAACCCGGGCGTGTCCCCCTCCTCGTTCTCCGTCCCAATCCCTGCCTGCTGATACCTCCAGCGGTGTCCACGGAAGCGGCGGAGGCTCAACGACCGATCGGCGCACGGCCATGCCGGCCTGGGCTTCGCCGGAGAGCCGACATGGCCCGCCTGGATCGAGGTGGGGCCCCCCTCCTCTTGCGCCCACAAAACACGTGCTAATTCCGACCGTCCCGTGGTACGAGACGAGGGAGTCCGGGGGGATCCTTCGCTGTGGCAGGGCCACACAGCGCACGGTGCATGCGTCCGCTCGCTCGCCGTCCCATTGGACATGCCGACCGGGAGCGGAAGGCTGGTTGGGGTGTACTGAGACCTGCAGAAACCTATGCAAGAGAAAGAAACTCCGCCCTCTGGGCTCATCCTCATCGTGGACGACAGCGCAGACAACCTGAACGTCCTGTCGAGCGCGCTCATGTCGGATGGATTGGAGGTCGCCGTCGCGTGCGACGGTGAGGAGGCGATCGAGCTGGCCAGCCGAGCCCAGCCCGATCTCATCTTGCTCGACGCGCTGATGCCCGGTCTCAGCGGGTTCGAGGCGTGCCGGCGAATCAAGGCCGATCCGGCGACGCAGAGCATCCCCGTCATCTTCATGACAGCGCTCGCTGAAGCGAAGTTCCGGATCCAGGGCTTTCGCCTGGGGGCCGTCGACTACGTGACCAAGCCGTTCGAGAAGACCGAGCTCCTGGCGCGGGTGCACACCCAGATCTCGCTCCGGCGCGCAACGCGGGCTCTCGAGGAGCGGAATGCGAGGCTCTCGCAGGAGATCCGGGAGCGCGCCAGGGCCGAGGAGGCGCTGGCGGAGGCCGTACAGATGCTGCGCGACGCGAACACGCAGCTCTCGCAGCAACTCGCGCAGAGCGAGCGCGCCGAGGCGGCCAGAGCGGCGCTGCAGGAGCAGGTCATCGCGGCCCAGCGGGAGCGGCTCCTCGAGCTCTCCGCGCCGCTGATTCCGATCATCGATGGCATCCTCGTGATGCCCCTCGTCGGCACGGTGGACGTCGAGCGCGCCAGGCAAGCGGTCGAGACAGCGCTGCGCGGGGCGAGCGAGCGCGGGGCGGACCATCTCATCATCGACATCACCGGCGTCAAAGCGGTAGACGCGACTGTCGCGCGCATGCTCGTGCAAGCCGCGATGGGGCTCTCGCTGCTCGGCACGCGGACGGTCGTGACCGGAATCCGCGCCGAGGTGGCGCACACGTTCGTGGGGCTCGACCTGCACCGCGATCGCCTCGTGACGAAGGCCACCCTCCAGTCGGGCGTCGAGCATGCGCTGCGCACGCGCGGTCGTGGCCAGCCGAGGCCCGAGCTCTGAGCACGAGAGGATTCCGTTGTTGCCCGGCGTCTCCGCCGGACCCGAAGAGGAGCTGAACCGGGATGGATCTGAGAGACTACGCTGTGGGGGAGGTCATGCACGAAGGGGCCGAGACCCGCGTGTGCCGCGCGGTCCATCGTCCCTCGGGCGATAGGGTGGTGCTCAAGTTTCCCGTGGCGGCCGCGCCGAGCTCGCGCGTGACGGGGCGCATCGTGCATGAGCACCACCTCCTGAAACAGCTCGGGGAGGTATCAGGGATAGCGCGGGCGCGGGAGCTCTTGCAGCGGGGCGGGACGGTCGCGCTGGTGCTCGAAGACCCGGGCTTCCGGTCGCTGGATGGCGTGCTGGCCGAGCGCGGGCGCCTGCCGGTGGAGGCGGGGCTCCGGCTGGGAGCGCTCCTCGCCCGGGTCCTCGAGGCCGTGCACGCGGCAGGCGTGACACACAAGGACATCAAGCCACAGAACGTGCTGGTCGACGCGGCGTATACGCAGGTCAAGCTGCTCGACTTCGGCATCGCCTCGTCGCTGCCGCTGGAGGCGACGGCGGCGAGCATCCCCGAAGGGCTCGAGGGGACGCTGGCGTACATGTCGCCGGAGCAGACGGGCCGCACGGCGCGCGCGCTCGACGCGCGCACCGACCTCTACTCGCTCGGAGTGACGCTCTTCGAGGCGCTCTCGGGGCGGCTGCCGTTCACCGAGCGCGACCCGCTCTCGCTCGTGCACGCGCACCTCGCGAAGGAGCCGCCGAGCCTCGACGAGGTCGCCCCCGACGTGCCTCCGGGCGTCGCGGCGATCGCGTCAAGGCTCCTGGCGAAGAACCCTGACCGGCGGTATCAGACGGCCAAGGGGGCAGCCGAGGACCTGGAGCGAGCCCTTCGCATGTGGCTCGAGCGCGGCACGGTGGAGCGCTTCGCGCTCGGGGACAAGGATTTCTCGCCGAGGCTGCGGCTGCCAGACGTGCTCGTCGGGCGAGAGCGGGAGCGGGATCTCCTGGGCGCCGCCTTCGCCCGCGCCGCCGCGGGCACCGTGGAGCTCGTGCTCATCGGCGGCCCGTCCGGCATCGGCAAGACGGCGCTTGTGCGCACGGTGTACCAGGATATCGCGCAAGCGGGGCGCGGGCTCTTGATCTCGGGCAAGCACGACCCAATGGCGCGGTCGATGCCGTACGCGGCCATGGCGCAGGCGTTCGGGGCGCTGATGCAGCAGTGGCTGGCGAGCCCGAAGCCGGTGCTCGCGGCATGGCAGGAGCGGATCAGGGCCGAGGTGGGGGACAACGCCCGGCTCATCGCCGACGTGGTCCCCGAGCTTGACCTGGTGATGGGCAAGCTCGCGCCGGTGCCGCCGGTGCAGGGCGATCTGGTGCTCGCCCGCCAGAAGCTGACGTGGCTGAATTTCGTGCGGGCGGTGGCGACGCCGAACGCGCCGCTCGTGATGTTCCTCGACGACATGCAGTGGGCCGACAGCGCCACGCTGGAGATCCTGAGGACGCTGCTGACCGACGCAGAGCGACGAGACCTCCTCGTGATCGCCGCGTACCGCGACAACGAGACGCCGCCCGAGCACTCGCTCTGGAAGCTCGTGGAGGCGGTGGAGAAGAGCGGCGCGACGGTGTCGACAATGACGGTGAGCCCCCTGTCGGAAGAGCAGGTGCAGGCGTGGGCGGCGCGGACGCTGCGCAGCGAGGCGGCGCGGGTGGCGCCGCTGTCACGGGTGCTGTGGCAAAAGACGCGAGGAAACCCCTTTTTTGTCGAGCAGCTGCTGCTCTCCCTGCACCGCCAGGGCAAGGTGGTCAGGGATCTGGAGAGCGGCGCATGGCGCTGGGACCAGAAGGAGCTGGAGCAGGCGCAGGTCACGGACAACGTCGTGGCCCTCTTGACGGACAAGCTGCTCGAGATGCCCGAAGCGACACAGCAGCTCCTGGGGCTCGCCGCGTGCGCGGGGCACGCCTTCCACCTCCACGACCTCGAGCGGCTCAGCGGATGGGAGCGCGCCCGGGTGACCGGCGCGCTGTGGCCCGCCCTGCGGGAGGAGCTGGTGGTGCCGGCCGATGGAGCCTACCGGACCGCGCAGGCGCTGGGAGAGGCCGGAACCGGAATCGGAACCGGAACCGCAGAAGGAGCGCTCGACGCTGAATACCGCTTCTTGCACGACCGCGTGCAGCAGGCGAGCTACGAGCGGGTCGCGCCGGAGCAGCGGGCGCTCGCCCACATGGAGATCGGCCGGAGGCTCTGGGCGCTCCATCGGACGGAGGGCGGCACACCGCAGCAGCTCCTGGAGCTGGTGCGGCACCTGAACCTGGGCTCTTCGCGGGCGAGCTCCGTAGAGGAACGCGTGGCGCTGGCGCGGCTCAACCTCGAAGCCGCGCGCGCCGCGAAGGCGGCGAGCTCGCACCGGCTCTTGGCGAGCCTCGCGGAGACCGCGCAGGCCTTGCTGGGCGACGGCGCGTGGCAGACGGAGCCCGAGCTGACCGCGCAGCTCGCGCTGGAGCGGCTCGAGGCGGCCTTTCTGCTGCGGGAGTTCGATGACGTCGAGACGCGGTCCGTACGGCTGCTCGCGACCCCTCTTCCGGCGCCGATCAGGCTTTCGGTACAGGAGCTCCGCGTCCGCGCCTGCCAGGTGGCAGGTGAGTTCACGCGAGGGGTAGAGCACGGGCTCACGGCGCTTGCGGAGCAGGGTATCGTTCTTCCCGACACGGACGAGGCGCGCCTCACCGCCTTGCTCGAGGAGTCCGTCGAGCTGGATCGATGGTTCGAGGGCGACCCGGACGCGTTCGATCGGATGCCCTCCGATCCGTCGGTGGAGCAAGTGCTCATCGACGCGCTGATGATGCAGCTGATGGTGTGTGCTGGGATCGGCGGTCAGCCGATGCTGTCCACGCTCGCGATGGTCCGCGGCGTCCAAAGGGTGCGACAGCGGGGCATGATCACGCCCATTTCTCCTTTCAACATCGTTTGCTTCGCGAACGCGTGGTCGATCACCACGGGGATGTACCGCCGATCCGCATCCTGGGTCTGGCCTGGCGTGCGCGCGGCGGAGCGTGTCGCGTCCCCCTTGCTGGCAGAGTGTCTGTGTTACCAGGCGATGTACATGGGCTACTCCCTCCCCGCCGATGAAATGGGGCCCGTCCTCGAAAGAAGCGTCACAACGGGCCTGAAGCTCGGCTCGTTCCAGGGCACGAGCTGGGGGCTGGTGGACGACTTGAGCTTCTACCGCGTATGGCGTGGTCAGCCGGTCGGACAGATCGAGGCGCACCGGACGGCTCATTGGGGCCTGATGCAGCGCGCAGGAGACGCTCTCGGAAAACACTATTACGAGATGTTCGCGTCATGGTGTGGCCTGCTGATGTCCAGCGGCAACGCGGCGTTGCTCCTCTCCGATGAGCCGCTCTCGCGAGGGTCGCGCTCCCTCCTGGCCGAGGGAGACGGGATGACGGCCGCGCATGCTCGCGTCCTCGAGGCGCACCTGTTCCTCGTCGCCGGCGCGTACCCGATGGCCCTCTCGCGGGCACGGGAGGCCGCTCAGTTCCGACAGATCCTCTTCGGATTTCCCCCTGTGACAGACATCCCGCTCTGGCTCGCGCTTGCAGCGGCGAAGTGCTGGAACGAGACCACGGATCCGGAAGAGCAGGCGAGGCTCCGCGAGCATATCGAGCACGGCCTCGAGCGTCTGAGGTACTTCGCCGAGGGGTGCGCAGACAACTTCCTCCACAAGCTGCGCCTGCTCGAGGCCGAGCACGCCCGCCTGCAGGGCAAGACCGACGAGGCCATGGCCAAGTATGACGAGGCCATCGAGCTGGCTCGCCAGCAGCGTTTTTTCCACATCGAAGCCCTCGCCGCCCAGCTCTGCGCCGAGTTCCACATCGAGGCGGGCAGGAGCCGTATCGCAGCGCTGTACCTGCGCGAAGCCAGGGACGCCTATGTCCGCTGGGACGCGCACGCGGTGGTGGCCCACCTCGAGGCGAGATGGCCCGCCCTGCTCCGCGCGCCTGCCCAGCCCGCGGCGGCCGATCGCCGCCGCACGACGGGCGTCGCCACGCTGACCACGACGGGCGCCGAGGGCGGCACGCAGCTCGACGTGAACACCGCGGTGCGCGCGGCGCAGGCGCTGTCGAGCGAGCTCGACCCGGAGCGGGTCGTCGGCCGGCTGATGGAGCTCGTGCTGGAGAGCGCCGGCGCGCAGCGCGGCGTCCTGCTGCTCGGCGAAGGCGAAGAGCTCTCGGTCGTGGCGCGGCTCTCGGTGGAGGGGAGCCGCATCGAGACGGGCCTGTCCGAGCCGCTCTCGCAGAGCAGCGAGGTGGCGAGGACGGTCGCGCACTACGTGGCGCGCACGAACGAGCCGGTCGTGGTGGACGACGCCAGGTCGGACGCGCGCTTCGCGGCCGATCCGTACCTGGCCGCGCACCCGGTGCTCTCGCTCCTGGCGCTTCCCCTGTCGCATCGAGGGCGCCTCCTTGGCGTGCTCTACCTCGAGCACCGGGAGGCGCCTGCGGCGTTCCCCGAGCGGCGGGTCGAGCTCCTGTCGGTGGTCGCCGCGCAGGCCGCCATCGCCGTGGAGAACGCGCTCCTCTACCGGGACCTGGAGGCCAAGATCAAGGAGCGCACCGTCGAGCTCCGCATCGCCAAGGAAGCGGCGGAGCGCGCCAGCCAGGCCAAGAGCGACTTTCTCTCCAGCATGAGCCACGAGCTGCGAACGCCGCTCAACGGGATCATGGGGTATTGCCAGATCCTGGAGCGAACGCCCGAACTCCCGCAGGCGTGGCGGGAGGGCCTGCACGTCATCCAGAGGTCGAGCGAGCATCTGCTCTCGCTCATCAACGACCTCTTGCATCTGGCCAAGATCGAGGCGGGCAAGGTGGACTCCGTGCTGACGGAGTTCCGGTTGCCTGCGCTCGTGCGGACGGTGGTCGATCTGTGCCGGGTGCGCGCCGAGGCCAGGGGGATCACGTTCTCGCACGAGCTGCGCGGCCCCGCGCTTCAGGCCGTCCGTGCCGACGAGAAGCGGCTGATGCAGGTGCTCTTGAACCTCCTCGGCAATGCCATCAAGTTCACCGAGCGCGGGGGCGTCTCCCTGAGTGTCGAGGTGCTGGAGGAGAGCGTCCCTGCGGGGCGGATGGTGCGCTTCCGCATCGAGGACACGGGTCCTGGGGTCGCCCCCGAGCACCTGTCGCGCATCTTCGAGCCCTTCGAGCAGGTGGGGGAGCAGAGCGTGAAGAGCGAGGGCACAGGGCTCGGCCTCGCCATCACGAAGAAGCTCGTGCAGCAGATGGGTGGGGCGGTCGAGGTGCAGAGCGAGGTCGGTGAGGGCAGCGTCTTCACCGTGACGCTCCCGCTCGCCGAGGCGCAGCTCGCGACGAGCCCCGGCGAGGACAGGGGGTGGGACACGATCATCGGTTATCCGGGGGAGCGCCGCACGATACTCATCGCGGACGACAACCCCGACAACCGCGCGGTGGTGCGCGGGCTCCTGGGCCCGCTCGGCTTCGACCTGTGCGAAGCGGACGGGGGTGAGGCGGCGCTGCGCGTGGCCGCGCAGCGCGCGCCGGCGCTCATCCTGATGGACGTGTACATGCGGGACATGGATGGTTACGAGGCCGCGCGCCGTCTCCGGCGCATGCCCGAGCTCCGGCAGGTGGCGATCGTGGTCTCGTCGGCGAGCGTCTCGGAGGCCGAGCAGCAGAAGTGCGCCCTCGCCGGCTGCGATGACTTCCTGCCCAAGCCCGTCGTGGCGAGCGCGCTCCTGGACAAGATATCGCGCTTGCTGGGCATCGAGTGGCTCAGGCGCGAAGAGGCGCCTGCTCGGGACGCGCCGGCGGAGGAGCTCCCCGACGGCGGACACCTCGCGCCGCCTCCGGCAGAAGAGCTGGAGATGTTGTCGGCGCTCGCGAAGAAGGGGCTCATCCACAGGATCCTGGAAGAGGCGGAGCGCATAAGGCAGCACGACCCGCGGTTCAGGCCTTGGATCGATCAGCTCACGACGCTCGCCCGCCGCTATCAGACCCGGAAGCTGCGGGACTTCGTCGGTGCGTACGGCCCAGGCGGCGCGCACGGCGGCAATGGCCGCGCGGATCCGCAGGAACCGACGTAGAACGCGGAATGGTGCTCGGCGCGCTCGCGTGCGTCAGGGGGCCAAGACCGCGACGAAGCCGTCCCGGCCCGTGGCGGTGAGCGGCCCCGCCCCGAAATCGACCGTCCCCTCGAACGCGCCCGTCACATAGAGGTTGCCCGCGGCGTCCGTTGCGACGCCGTAGGCGGCGTCAGCGCCAGCGCCGCCCAGCGCGGCGGACCAAAGCGGCGGAAGCGAGCATTGCCCCGTACCATCGCAGTCCTCGTCGGCCTCCGAGGCGCAGTGTTCAGCTGACGGCGTGATCTCGCCGGTGCACGGGCCATAACCAGATCCGTCTGGGAGGTAGGTCCGAGCCCCGGCGGTGCAGCGCCCCACGCCTTGCGTCCCCGGTAGCCCCGAATAGCAGCTCAGCTGCGACCCCGGCTCGCAGCTCTCAAGGCGGAGGCGGTACGTCTGGCGACGGCGGACGACCGGAGCACCGGCCAGCTGCCGGGAGCGCTCACGACGCCCGAGCGTGAGGAGCTCCAGCGCCTGGAGATGGGGATGGAGCGTCAGAGCCGAAAAAAGCGGAGGCCTCCTCGCGAAGGAAAGCACGTGAGGCGAGCCGACATGGGACCTCGGAACCAGGTGGAAAGCGCCCATCTCATGCGTACGTAGATGGAATGGATGACCTGTGTGGCTCAGCCTACCCTCTCCACCGCACCCTGCACCCCTCTCCGCGTCCGCCTACAAAAGGTATGTTACGGCTGAACAGCCCGTGGTACGAACGGGAAAGAGAAGACGGAATGTTTCCTGTGATGGGTCCGCCAGCTCACGTTGTACGCATTTGCTCGCCCGCCGTCCATTGGGGCACGCCGACCGGGCGCACGAGGCTCGCGCGATCGTGCTGAGCCGGTAGAGACCCATGCAAGAACAAGAAACTCCGCTCTCTGGCCTCGTCCTCATCGTGGACGACAGCGCGGACAACCTGGCCGTGCTGTCGCACGCGCTCATGTCGGATGGCCTGGAGGTCGCGGTCGCGCGCGACGGTGAAGAGGCGATCGAGCTGGTCAGCCGGGCCCAGCCGGACCTCGTCTTGCTCGACGCGCTGATGCCCGGCCTCAGCGGGTTCGAGACGTGCCGGCGGCTCAAGGCCGATCCGGCGACGCAGGGCATCCCCGTCATCTTCATGACGGCGCTCGCTGAAGCGAAGTTCCGGATCCAGGGCTTTCGCCTGGGGGCCGTCGACTACGTGACCAAGCCGTTCGAGAAGACCGAGCTCCTGGCGCGGGTGCACACCCAGATCTCGCTCCGGCGCGCAACGCGGGCTCTCGAGGAGCGGAATACGAGGCTCTCGGAGGAGATCCGGGAGCGCGCCAAGGCGGAGGAGGCGCTGGCGCAGGCCGTGCAAATGCTGCGCGACGCGAACGAGCGGCTCTCGCAGCAGCTGACGCAGAGCGAGCGCGCCGAGGCGGCCAGGGCGGCGCTGCAAGAGCAGATCATCGCGGCCCAGCGGGAGCGGCTCCTCGAGCTGTCCGCTCCGCTCATTCCGATGATCGATGGCGTCCTCGTGATGCCCCTCATCGGCACGGTGGACGTCGAGCGCGCCGGACAAGCGGTCGAGACAGCGCTGCGCGGAGCGAGCGAGCGCGGGGCGGACCATCTCATCATCGACATCACCGGCGTGAAAGCAGTCGATGAGACGGTTGCGCGCATGCTCGTGCAAGCCGCGATGGGGCTCTCGCTGCTCGGCACGCGGACGGTCGTCACGGGCATCCGCGCAGAGGCAGCGCAAACGCTCGTGGCGCTCGACCTGCACCTCGATCAGCTCGTGACGAAGGCCACCCTCCAGTCGGGCGTCGAGCACGCGCTGCGCACGCGCGGTCGTGGCCAGCACAGGCCCGAGCGCTGAAGTACCGCAGAATTCCGTTGTTGCCCGGCGTCTCCGCCGGACCCGAGGAGGAGCTGAACCGGGATGGATCTGAGAGACTACGTTGTGGGGGAGGTGATGCACGAAGGGGCCGAGACCCGCGTGTGCCGCGCGGTCCATCGTCGCTCCGGCGACAGGGTGGTGCTCAAGCTCCCCGTGGCGGCCGCGCCGAGCTCGCGCGTGACGGGGCGCATCCTGCATGAGCATCACATCCTGACACAGCTGAGAGAGGTGTCTGGGGTGGCACGGGCGCGGGAGCTCCTGCCGCTGGGCGGCACGGCCGCGTTGGTGCTCGAAGACCCGGGCTTCCGGTCGCTGGATCTCGAGCTCGCCGAGCGCGGGCGCCTGCCGGTGGAAGCTGGGCTGAGGCTGGGAGCGCTCCTCGCTCGAGCCCTCGAGGCCGTGCACGCGGCAGGCGTGACACACAAGGACATCAAACCACAGAACGTGCTGGTCGACGCGGGGTACGCGCAGATCAAGCTGCTCGACTTCGGCATCGCCTCGTCGCTGCCGCTGGAGGCGACGGCGGCGAGCATCCCCGAAGGGCTCGAGGGGACACTGGCGTACATGTCGCCCGAGCAGACGGGCCGCACGGCGCGAGCGCTCGATCCCCGCACCGACCTCTACTCGCTCGGCGTGACGCTCTTCGAGGCGCTCTCGGGGCGGCTGCCGTTCACCGAGCGCGACCCGCTCTCGCTCGTGCACGCGCACCTGGCCAAGGAGCCGCCGTCCCTCGACGAGATCGCCCGCGACGTGCCTCCGGGCATCGCGGCGATCGTGTCCAGGCTCCTCGCGAAGAACCCTGACCGGCGGTATCAGACGGCCAAGGGGGCAGCGGAAGACCTGGAGCGAGCGCTGCGCATGTGGCACGAGCGCGGCGCGGTGGAGCGCTTCGCGCTCGGGGACAAGGATTTCTCGCAGAGGCTGCTGCTGCCCGACGTCCTCGTCGGGCGAGAGCAGGAGCGCGATCTCCTGGGCGCAGCCTTCGCCCGCGCCGCCGAGGGCGCCGCGGAGCTCGTGCTCATCGGCGGCCCGTCCGGCATCGGCAAGACGGCGCTCGTGCGCACCGTCTACCGGGACATTGCGCGCGCGGGGCGCGGGCTCCTGATCTCGGGCAAGCACGATCAGCTCGCGCGGTCGACGCCCTACGCGGCCATGGCGCAGGCGTTCGGGGCGCTGATGCAGCAGTGGCTGGCGAGCCCGAAGCCGGTGCTCGCGGCGTGGCAGGAGCGAATCAAGGCCGAGGTGGGGGACAACGCCCGGCTCATCGCCGACGTGGTGCCGGAGCTCGACCTGATCATGGGCAAGCTCGCGCCGGTGCCGCCGGTGCACGGCGAGCAGGTGCTCGCCCGCCAGAGGCTGACCTGGCTGAACTTCGTGCGGGCGGTCACGACGCCGAACGCGCCGCTCGTGATGTTCCTCGACGACATGCAGTGGGCCGACAGCGCCACGCTGGAGATCCTGAGGACGCTGCTGACCGACGCAGAGCGAAGAGAGCTCCTCGTGATCGCCGCGTACCGCGACAACGAGGCGCCCCCCGAGCACCCGCTGTGGAGGCTCGTGGCGTCGGTCGAGGAGAGCGGGGCGAGGGTGTCGAGGATGTCGGTGCACCCCCTGTCGGCGGAGCACGTGCAGGCATGGGCAGCGCGGGCGCTGAACAGCGAGGCGGCGCGCGTGGAGCCGCTGTCACGGGTGCTGTGGCAAAAGACGCGAGGAAACCCGTTCTTCATGGAGCAGCTGCTGCTGTCGCTGCACCGCCAGGGCAAGGTGGCGCGGGACCCGGAGAGCGGCGCGTGGCGCTGGGGCCAGAAGGAGATCGAGCAGGCGCAGGTGACCGACAACGTCGTCGCCCTCCTGACGGACAAGCTGCTCGAGATGCCCGAAGCGACACAGCAGCTCCTGGGGCTCGCCGCGTGCGCGGGGCACGCCTTCCACCTCCACGACCTCGAGCGGCTCAGCGGATGGGAGCGCGCCCCGGTGACCGGCGCGCTGTGGCCCGCCCTGCGGGAAGAACTGGTGGTGCCGGCCGATGGAGCCTACCGGACCGCGCAGGCGCTGGGAGAGGCCGGAACCGGAATCGGAACCGGAACCGCAGAAGGAGCGCTCGACGCTGAATACCGCTTCTTGCACGACCGCGTGCAGCAGGCGAGCTACGAGCGGGCCCCGCCGGCGCAGCGCGTCCTGGCGCACCTGGAGATCGGCCGGCGGCTGTGGGCGCGGCATCGGACGCAGGGGGGCACACCGCAAGAGCTCCTGGAGCTCGTGCGGCACCTCAACCTGGGCTCGGCGCGGATGGACTCCGCAGGCGAGCGCGAGGCGCTGGCGCGGCTGAACCTCGAGGCCGCGCGCGCCGCGAAGGCGGCGAGCTCGTACCGGCTCCTCCTGAGCCTCGCCGAGACCGCGCAGGACTTGCTTGGCGATGACGCCTGGCGCAAGGACGCGCCGCTGTGCGCGGAGCTCGCGCTCGAGCAGATCGAGGGGGCCTTTCTGCTGCGGGAGTTCGACGACGTCGAGGCGCGGTGCGCGCGGCTGCTCGCCAGGCCGCTGCCGGCGCTCACCAGGCTCTCGGCGCACGAGATGCGCGTCCGCAGCGCCCAGGCGGCGGGCCAGTTCGCGCGAGGGGTCGAGCTCGGGCTCGCCGCGCTCACGGAGCAGGACATCGCATTTCCGGGCGCCGACGAGGCGCGCCGCGCCGCGCTCGTCGAGGAGTCCGCCGAGCTGGATCGGTGGTTCGAGCGCGACCCGGACGCGTTCGAACGGATGCCGCTCGATCCCTCCCCGGAGCAGGTGCTCATCGATGCGCTGACGATGCACCTGATGGTGTGCGCGGCGATCGGCGGTCAGCCGATGCTGTCCGGGCTCGTGATCGCCCGCGCCGTGCTGAGGGTGCGAGAGCGGCGCGCGCTCACGCCGGTCTCTCCCTTCATCATCGTTTGCTTCGCGAACGTGTGGTCGCTCAGCACGGGCATGTACCGTCGCGCCGCGAGCTGGGTCGGCCCCGGCGTGCGCGCGGCCGAGCGCGTCGCGTCGCCCTTTCTGGCAGAGTGTCTGTCCTTCCAGGGGCAATACACGGCCTACTCCCGCCCTGCGGATGAAATGGGGCCCATCTTCGAGCGAACCTGCGCGACCGGCCTGAAGGTCGGCTCGTTCCAGGGGGCGAGCTGGGGGCTGGAAGGCGACCTGTTCTATTACCGAGTGTGGCGCGGCCAGCCGCTCGGGCAGCTCGAGGCGCACAGGGCGGCGCGCTGGGGGTTGATGCAGCGCGCGGGGACCGCGCTCGGGACGCACTATTTCGAGGCGATCGCGTCGTGGTGCGACCTCTTGACGACCGCCGACGGCGCACGGAGGCTCCTGTCGGGCGAGCCGCTCTCACGAGGATCGCGCTCCCTCCTGGCGGACGGAGACGGGATGGCAGCCGAGCTGGCGCGCATCCTCGAGGCGCACCTGTTCCTCGTCGCCGGCGCGTACCCGATGGCCCTCTCGCGGGCACGGGAGGCCGAGCAGTTCCGCGTGTCCATCTTCGGCTTCCCCCCGGTCACGGACATCCCGCTCTGGCTCGCGCTCGCGGCCGCGAGGTGCTGGCCGGAGGCCGCGGACGCGGCGGAGCGGGCCGAGCTCCGCGAGGAGATCGAGCAGGGCCTCGCGCGGCTGAGGTACTTCGCCGAGGGGAGCGCGGACAATTTCCTCCACAAGCTGCGCCTGATCGAGGCCGAGCACGCCCGCCTGCAGGGCAAGACCGACGAGGCCATGGCCAGGTACGACGAGGCCATCGAGCTCGCGCGCGAGCAACGATTCTTTCACATCGAAGCCCTGGCCGCTCAGCTCTGCGCCGAGTTTCACCTCGAGGCGGGCAGGCGCCGTATCGCAGCGGTGTACCTGCGCGAGGCCAGGGACGCTTATGCTCGCTGGGAGGCGCACGCCGTGGTGGCCCACCTGGAGGCGAGATGGCCGGCCCTGCTCCGTGCGCCTGCCCAGCCCGCGGCGGCCGATCGCCGCCGCACGACGGGGGTCGCCACGCTGACCACCACGGGGGTCACCGGCGGCGCGCAGCTCGACGTGAACACCGCGGTGCGCGCGGCGCGGGCGCTGTCGAGCGAGCTCGACCCGGAGCGGGTCGTCGGCCGGCTGATGGAGCTCGTGCTGGAGAGCGCCGGCGCGCAGCGCGGCGTCCTGCTGCTCGGCGAGGGCGAAGAGATCTCGGTCGTGGCGCGGCTCTCGGTGGAGGGGGGTCGCATCGAGACGGGCCTGTCCGAGCCGCTCTCGCAGAGCCGCGAGGTGGCGAGGACGGTCGCGCACTACGTGGCGCGCACGAACGAGCCGGTCGTGGTGGACGACGCCAGGGCCGACGGGCGCTTCGCGGCCGATCCGTACCTGGCCGTGCACCCGGTGCTCTCGCTCCTGGCGCTCCCCCTGTCGCATCGAGGGCGCCTCGTGGGCGTGCTCTACCTCGAGCATCGCGAGGTGCCTGCGGCGTTCCCCGAGCAGCGGGTGGAGCTCCTGTCGGTGGTCGCCGCGCAGGCCGCCATCGCCGTGGAGAACGCGCTCCTCTACCGGGACCTGGAGGCCAAGATCAAGGAGCGCACCGTCGAGCTCCGCATCGCCAAGGAAGCGGCGGAGCGCGCCAGCCAGGCCAAGAGCGACTTTCTCTCCAGCATGAGCCACGAGCTGCGAACGCCGCTCAACGGGATCATGGGGTATGCCCAGATCCTGGAGCGAACGCCCGATATCCCGCAGGCGTGGCGGGAGGGCCTGCGGGTCATCCAGAAGTCGAGCAAGCACCTGCTCTCGCTCATCAATGACCTGCTGCACCTGGCCAAGATCGAGGCGGGCAAGATGGACTCCGTGCTGACAGAGTTCCGGTTGCCTGCGCTCGTGCGGACGGTGGTCGATCTGTGCCGGATGCGCGCCGAAGCGAAGGGGATCACGTTCTCCCATGAGCTGCGCGGTCCTGCGCTCCAGGCCGTCCGTGCCGACGAGAAGCGGCTGATGCAGGTGCTCTTGAACCTCCTCGGCAATGCCATCAAGTTCACCGAGCTGGGACGCGTGTGCCTCCATGTCGAGGTGCTGGAGGAGACAGTCGCTGCAGGGCGGATGGTGCGGTTCCGGGTCGAGGACACGGGTCCTGGGATCGCCCCGGAGCACCTGTCGCGCATCTTCGAGCCCTTCGAGCAGGTGGGGGAGCAGAGCGCGAAGAGCGAGGGCACAGGGCTCGGCCTCGCCATCACGAAGAAGCTCGTGCAGCAGATGGGTGGTGCGATCGAGGTGCAAAGCGATGTCGGTGAGGGCAGTGTCTTCACCGTGACGCTCCCGCTCGCCGAGGCGCAGCTCGCGACGAGCCCAGGCGAAGCCAGCGGGTGGGACACGATCATCGGTTATCCGGGGGAGCGCCGCACGATACTCATCGTGGACGACAATTCCGACAATCGCGCGGTGGTACGCGGGCTCCTCGGCCCGCTCGGCTTCGATCTGTGCGAGGCGGACGGCGGCAAGGAGGCGCTGCGCGTGGCCGCGCAGCGCGCGCCGGCGCTCATCCTGCTGGACGTGTACATGAAGGACATGGATGGCTACGAGACCGCGCGTCGCCTCAGGCTCGTGCCAGAGCTCCGGCAAGTCGCCATCCTGGCCTCGTCGGCGAGCGTATCCGAGGCCGAGCGGCAGCGATGCGCCAGCGCCGGCTGCGACGACTTCTTGCCCAAGCCCGTCGTGGCGAGCGCGCTCCTGGACAAGATATCGCGCTTGCTGGGCATCGAGTGGCTTCGCCGCGATGAAGCCCCCGCTCGCGATGCGCCGGGGAAGGAGCCCGAAGGCGGCGGCCACCTCGCGCCGCCTCCGGCCGAAGAGCTGGCGCTCCTGTCGGCGCTCGCGAAGAAGGGGCTCGTCCACAAGATCGTGGAGGAGGCGGAGCGGATGGCGCAGCACGATCCGCGGCTCAGACCTTGGATCGAGCAGCTCACGACGCTGGCACGCAGCTACCAGACCCGGAGGCTGCGGGACTTCGTCGGTGCGTACGGCCCAGGCGGCGCCGACGGCCGCGCGGATCCGCAGGAATCGACGTAGCGAGTCCCCTCGGTCGGGGGACGATGCCTAGGGTGGGAGGGAGAGAGCCTCCGGGTCGCCCTGACCTTGGGTCCGGTCGCCAACCTGGGTCGGGTCGCCCTCAGCCTGTTGAGCGAGCCTCAGGAAGGGTGGTGAGCGCAGCCGGCGTGCTCGGCGCGACGCTGCGGTACCGATCGTGCCCAGGCGCCCTGTACAGCAGCACGCCGTCCTGGAGCCGCCCACCGGGCCGGATGAGCGGCAGGAGCCCCGCCCCCTGCTCTTCACCGCGGAGCACGTCGAGCTGCCACGCGGGCTCGACGCCTGCGGCCACGCGCGCCAGCCATGCCCGTCGGGCGTACCGCCGCGCCGCGCCGAGCGCGGCCAGCCCAAGCCCGAGGACGGCAAGGCGCGACGGCGACACCGCCACGGGTACCCCCTGTCGGGCGAGCTCCGCGCACGCTCCCCCGAGGAAGAGCCACACGCCCACGGTCGTGAGCACCCGATCGGGGCCGTCGTGCGAAGGATCCAGCCGCGCGCGCACGGCGCTCACGACGACGACGGCGTACGAGGCCCCAAAGACGAAGCCGAGCGGCCCCCCGAAGATGCTGCCGAACAGGGAGCCCCCAACGAGCTCCCAGAGGGCGCTGCCCATATCTCCGTGCCTGATGACGCCCATGCCCGCGAGCGACAGGCCGGCGTTGAGCGCACCAGCGAGCGCGCCGCCCCAGACGCACCGCAGCGACGCGACTCGGGCGGTCGTCGCGCGCAGCGCGAAGCGGACCAGGATCAAGCTGAGCAACGCCGTCGAGAGGGCCACCACCGCGACGGCACCCGGCTGGACCTCGATCTTGTAGCGCGCTGTCGGGATCCCCTGGACCGCGGGCAGCGCCGCCGCCGCCGCGAACGCGACGACCGCGGCGAGCACGATCCTGTCGGGCGTCAGCCAGAGGGGCGGGGACCAGGGAACGGGGGGCGTCGGGCGGTTCATGCGGCCTCCAGGGGCGCCGAGGACGCCCGGCGAGGGCGGGCGGGGGCGCGCTCCTGCTCTGACCCGCCATCCAGGCTCAGCCATGGAGCGCCTCGGGAGAGACTGCAACGTTTTTGAGGAGGCCCTCGGTGACGCCGCATCCCCACCTCGCCGACCGTCATCGCACCATCGACGCGGTCGTTATCCCAACCTGGGGCGGGTGGACCGTTCGATCAGCTGCTCCACCGTCGCGATCTGCAGGTCGCGCGTCTGGGCCGTGAGCGAATAGAGCATCGCCTCACGGAAGAGGCGCTGCGCGGCGTGGTCGACGAGGTTGGCGCTGCCGCCGGTCGCAGCGACCGCGGCGTGCGCGGCCCTGACGCCCAGATCGATGCACCAGGCGCGGACGCGGACCGCATGCTCTGCATGGCCATCGTCCTCCGGCCGGTCCGCCCATGCATCGACCTCGGCCCGGGCGGCCTCCCTCTCGTCCTCGAACGCCCGCGCGGCGCCCGCCAGGCGCGCGCTGCCGCGGCGCTCCGCCAGATCCGCGAGCAGGGCCGTGGCGGCGCCGGCGACGCCCAGAGAGAGCGCCGACGGCGTGAGCAATCCCGCCACGTCGCGGGCGGCCTGCTGCTCGCGCGTCAGGGTGGCGATCACCTGCTCGGGGCCGACGCGGAGCTCGCGCAGCGTCAGCGACACCGTGGCCGAAGCGTTCATCGCGCTCAGGCGGAGCGGCGGCGATGCCTCGATGGAATCCCCCGCCTGCAGCGGTGTCAGGACGTACATCAAGCGTCCGTCGGGGAGCGCGCCGGCGATGACCGCATCGTCGGCGATCCCATGGCCGGTCAACCAGGGCACGGTGCCGTCGAAGCGGAACCGGTCGCCGTCGGGCTCGACCCTGACCATCGGTGGGCCCGGGCGGCGGACGTGCGAGAAGCCCACGGTGCAAAAGCGCTCTCCGGAGGCGAAACGAGGCAGGGCGCGCTCCTTGAGCGCCTCGTTGTCGCCGCGCGCGATGAGCGGGCACGCGGCGGCGTGCTGCATGTGGACGAACGCCGTCACACCGCAGGCGCCGGCGAGGATCTCCAGGACCTCGCGCGCCACCCGCGGCGGGGCGCCGTGGCCGCCGTGGCACGCTGGCGTCGCGATCCCGAGGAGACCTGCGCCCGCGAGGGCGCGGATGTGCTCTCGGGGAACCGTCGCGGCCTGATCCGTGGCGTTCGCCGAGGGGGCGAGCACGAGCGTCGCGAGCCGGCGGGCGCGCTCGGTCAGCGCGGCGGAGCCGGACGTGGCGGGCGGCGTGGGTGATCCGGGGGACATGCGAAGGGAGTGTAGGCCGCGGCGGCGACGCGACCCAGCGACCCGACCGAGCGCGGCGCCGACAGGTGTCATTGCCCGAAACGGTCGTTCGCCTCTCCGAGGTCGTTCACGCCATCGCTCCCCTGCCGGAGCGACCGCGCGGAGGAGAAGTTGCGCGGATCGCTGTCGAAGAAGTTGCCGCCGCTGGTGAGCGCGAAGACCATGCCTTCGTGGCCGACGTCGGCTGTCAGGCTTTTTCCTGGCGCGGAGACCGCGAGATCCGCCCTTCCATCGTTGTTGTAGTCGCCCGCGCGGAGCACCTCGCCGAAGTGATCGCCGTTCCCGTAGAACTCGTCGCATATCGGAGCGAAGAGGAAGGCCCCCAGGGAGCTCTCCTGAGTCCAGTGCCTGCGGGAGAGGATGGATAGCCCGCCGGAGATGCCGTAGAGGATATACGCCGCGCCATTCCCCGAGTACCCTGCTCCCGACTCGTACGGCGCGCCGATCACCAGATCGTCCCCGTGCTGCCCGTCGAGGTTGCCGGTGGCGAGCGCGCTACCGAACCCGATCAGCTCGTTCCCGGGGTTCCCCAGGAAGGACGGGAAGAAGCGCTGGCTGCCGAGGGTCGACAGCCCATCGCTCGTGCCATAGACCACGCTCACGGATCCCTGAGGTGCGTCGTATCCGCCGAGCACCGGCACGAAGTCCTCGGGCGCGCCTACGGCGAGATCCGCGAACCCGTCGGCGTCGAAGTCTCCGGCGGCGAGCGCGGAGCCGAACTCGTCGCCTTCGTTGGACGGCCCCGGCAGCTCGTGGCCCTGTCGGAGGATGTAGAGGTCCCTCGCCGCGAAGCCGGACGCTGTACCGTAGAGGAGCGTGACGAGGCCTCGCGAGTACCAGTCGCTCCCGATCGCGAGGTCGTCGTAACCATCGCCGTCGAAATCGGCGGCGGCGAGCGTCGAGCCTGCCAGGAAGATGGTGTTCGAGGGACAGATGCTCCCCTGGGGCGCAAGGCAGCGCCGGAGGGTGCCCGCCTTCCCGTACCCCAGCCCCTGGGGCGTGGCCGAGCCATAGATGATGTTGACGCCGCCAGTTGGGTAGTCTTCCCCCGGCGCGCCTACGGCGAGGTCGTCGATGCCATCGCCGTTGAAGTCGCCCGACGCGAGCGCGGCGCCGAACCTGTCTGCCTTCTCCGCGGTCCCGGCCACGCCGGTGGAGTCCTGGGTGATGAGCTGCGCTTTCGCGTTGCCATCCATGCCGCCCGGCCGGAGCCCTGCCGCGAGGAAGCCTTGGGCCGGGAGGCCGTAGATGATCGCCACCGCTCCTGCCGCGAACAGTCCATCGACATTCCGGGACGGGACACCGATCGCCAGGTCGGTCCACCCGTCGGCGTTGAAATCGCCCCAGGCGACCGCCTTGCCGAAGTTGTCCCACGCCTCCGGCGCGACGCCTGCGATCCCGAGCGAGCCGGCGGCGAACGACTGATCGGTGCGCCCGGTGCCCCCGGCGCCGGTCGCGGAGACACCCTGGCTCGATCCATAGATCACGTGGACCACGCCTGCGTCCTGCGCGCCGCTCACGTCTTCGGCGTGAGCCGACACGACGAGATCGGCATACCCATCGTGGTTGAAGTCTGGCTCTGCCGCGTGCGCCGCCGCGCTCGACCAGAGCACGCTCGCCGTCACGAGGAGCGCCGCGGCGCCGCGCCGGGGCAGCGCATCCGGGGCCATGGGACGATGGAGGTTCGGCGTCGCAGGCGCCGGCGAAAGAGGCGAAGGGACGAGGGGAAACGCGCGCTCGGTCATCGTGATGTCTCCAGGTAGATCGCGGCGTGCGTCGCGCGCTGGCCGCGCGCGCATCCACGTGCGAGCAGCGGTCAAGCAATCGTCGCGCCGCCGAGGATCTGCGGCGTGCGGCCAGGGTGTCGGACGAACGCATGGCTCTCGATCGGCGGCGCGCGCCTCCATCCGCTGGAGGCTGCAGCCCCGAAACCTGGATCCGCTCGCCCCCGGTATACCCGAAGCTCGGCGACGAGCCGTATGCGCCCACGCGATAAAATGGTCCCAGCTGCACGCTCCGAGCGATGAACACGAGCACCGGGAGGCGCGCAGCGCCTTCGATCGATGCGTCGGTGAATGGTTGGGGCCGACGCACAAGACAGCAAATTACAACGACACTTCCTGAGCGTCGCTGTCTCCGATTTCCGTGGAGACATGATAGCTCGAGTGAAGTACTTTCCACCTATGGTCCGCAGGCGACAGACAGGGAAGCTCCGATGCAACGCGGCGGCTCGCCGCGCAGCGCACGCACTGGCTTCCTACGTGGGAGCCGCCGCGCTCCGTGAACGCGGGCGGCAGCGGCATGGTGCATGGTGCGCCGCGCTCGCCCTCGCTCTCGGCGCCGCGGCGTGCGGCAGCGACGACGCCGATGGATCGAGCTCGGGTGACGCGGGCGGCGGTGGCGCCACGAGCAGCGGAGGTGCCACGAACAGCGGCGGTACCACGAGCAGCAGCAGCAGCGGAGGCGCGGGCACATCCAGCGGCGGCAACAGCACGAGCGGTCAGGGCGGCGGCTCGGCCTCGGCCGGAAGCGGTGGATCCGGCGGTGGCCCGAGCGTCGACGAGCCGCCGAGCTGCGCGCCCGGCGGACCTGGGCTCTCGACGTGCGGCCCGGACGGCAATGAGAGCTGCTGCACCAGCCTGCTGGTCACGGGCGGCACCTTCTATCGAACGTACAGCAACAGCGGCAGCGGGGCGACCAACACGAGAGATCCCGCGACGGTGAGCTCGTTTCGCCTGGACAAATACGAGATGACCGTCGGCCGCTTCCGGCAGTACGTCGATTACCTGGTCGCCGGCGGCTCCCCGCCGGCGGCGGGCAGCGGCAAACACACGCATTTGAACGACGGCCAGGGCGTGGCCGATGGCGCGAAGCGCGAAAGCTTCGAGTCCGGGTGGAACTCGAGCTGGGACAGGTACATTCCGACGGGCCAGGGCGCGGCCGCCACGTGGACGAAGAACCTGACCCCCACCGTGTACGGCACCTGGACGGCGAACGCCGGCGACAACGAGATGCTGCCGCTCACGTTCATGAACTGGTACGAGGCCCACGCCTTCTGCATCTGGGACGGCGGCTTTCTGCCGACAGAGGCCGAATGGAAATACGCGACCGCCGGCGGAGACGAGCAGCGCATGTATCCCTGGGGCTCGATGGATCCCGGCTCTGGCAACGAGTATGCGATCTACGATTGCTACTATCCGAGCGGAAGGCGGGGCAGTTGTACGGGCGTCGTGAATGTGCCGGACGTCGGGAGCACGCCGCTCGGCGTCGGGCGCTATGGACAGTGGGATCTCTCGGGCAGCGTGTGGGAGTGGAACCTCGACGTCTACGCGAACTACGTGAGCCCCTGCGAGGACTGCGCAAACCTCACCGGCGCCACGAACCGGGTGCTGCCTGGCGGCGGCTTCCACACGGGGTTGATGCCGTATCTCCTGTCGTCGAATCGCTCGGCGGTCTCCTACGATCCGGCGAACTACCGCGGCGACTACGGCGTCGGCGTGCGCTGTGCGCGCACGCCGTAGCGCCGAGCCGTCGCCGAGGGCGGCCCTCGCGCGACCGGACGCGAGCGAGCTGAGCTCGAGCGCGCGGTGCCACCACGCGCCGGCGTGCGACAGCGACGGACGCTGCGCTGGCCGGGCAGGACGAACACGAGGCGCCCTGGCGGCGACGCCACAGAAGGGCGGATTTCGAAATGAGCGCACCCGGGATCCGCAAGCTGTCGAGCGGCTACGCGGACACGGCGAGGTGCGCCGCGGACCTTGCTGCGAGGTGGATCCTCCGGCAGGCTTCCGACATGACGTCCCTCGCCTTCGCGATGCCGGCGGAGATCGTCGACCCCAGCGTCGTCGCTCCGCCGGGCGATCTGTACAGCAACGAGCCCCCGATGGAGAGCTACCAGCACCTCGTCCAGATGATCCTGCTGCTCGAGAGCCTGGACCTCTTCTGGAAGGACCGGGCCGACTTCTTCGCCGCGGGGAACCTGACCATCTACTTCAGCCCCAGGCAGCTCAAGACCGAGCACTTCCGGGGCCCGGATTTCTTCGTCGTGCTCGGCACCGAGCAGAGGCCACGCAAGAGCTGGGTCGTCTGGGAAGAAGACGGCCGGTACCCGAACGTGATCGTGGAGGTGCTCTCGGAGAGCACCGAGGGCACCGATCGTGGCATCAAGAAGCAGATCTACCAGGACGTCTTCCGGACGCCGGACTACTTCTGGTTCCATCCGGAGACGCTCGAGCTCTCGGGCTTCCACCTCGTCGACGGGCAGTACGAGCCGCTCTCCCCCGATGCGTCCGGACGCCTCTGGAGCGCTCAGCTCGAGCTCTTCCTTGGCGTCGAGGAGGGACAGCTCCGCTTCTTCACCCCCGAGGGAGAGCTCGTGCCTGCTGGCAAGGAGCTCGCGAGACGGGCCGAGTCCGCAGAGCAGCGCGCCGAGTCCGCCGAGCAGCGCGCCGAGTCCGCAGAGCAGCGCGCCGAGTCCGCAGAGCAGCAGGCAATGCGGCTGGCAGCGAGGCTCCGGGAGCTCGGCGTCGATCCCGACACGCTGAAGTAGCGCTCGGCGCCCGCGCTCCTCTCGCTCCTCCTGTGAAGCGGATGATGAAGCTCTATTTCAGCCCTGGCGCCTGCTCGCTCTCTCCGCACATCGCGCTGCGCGAGGCCGGCCTCCAGTTCGAGCTCGAGCAGGTCCACCTCGGCACGAAGAAGACCCGGTCGGGCGCCGACTTCACCTTGATCAACCCCAAGGGCTACGTGCCCGCGCTCGAGATCGAGGGCGGCGAGGTGCTCACCGAGGGGCCGGTGATCGTCCAGTACATCGCCGATCGGAGGCCCGAGTCCGGGCTCGCGCCCCCGGCCGGCACCCTGGACCGCTACCGGCTGCAGGAGTGGCTGAGCTTCATCAGCACCGAGCTGCACAAGCAGTTCTCGCCGCTCTTCAAGCCGCGGGCGCCGGACGAGCAGAAGAGCGCGGCGAGGGCGCTGCTCGGCCGGCGCTTCGCCTACGTGGCGCACCGCCTCGAGGGCGCGACGTACCTCCTCGGCGAGCGGTTCACGGTGGCGGACGCGTACCTCTACACCGTGACGACGTGGACGAGGTTCGCGGGCGTCGATCTCGGCGGATGGCCCGTCCTCGGCCGCTACAGGGAGCGCGTCGGCGCCCGCCCTGCGGTGCAGGCCGCCATCGAGGCCGAGCGGAGGCGGTAGGCCTCCTTCGAGTGCCTGCGGATACGCGCCTTGACACCACGATCACGCGCGGCTTTGCATGACGGCATGCTGCGGGCGATCGCCGAGGAGGTGTGGGCGTACGAGAGGGACTTCCGGCTGCCGTTCGGCGATCTGCCGGCGCGCACGACCGTCGTGAGGCGGGCCGACGGCGGCATCGTCATCCACTCGCCGCTGGCGTTCGATGACGACACCGCCCGGGAGATCGACGCGCTCGGCGAGGTGCGCGCCCTCGTCGCCCCGAGCTGCCTCCACCACGTCTTCCTGAAGGCCGCGACCGAGCGCTGGCCGCGCGCGAGCGTGCTCGGGGCGCCCGGGCTCGAGAAGAAGCTCTCCGGCCTCCGCTTCACCCCGCTGCCCCGATCCGGCGTGGCGCCGGAGATCGGCGACGATCTCGGCGTACGCCTCGTCGAGGGCGTGCCGTACATCGCGGAGCACGTGTTCCTGCACGCGCGGTCGCGGACGCTCATCGTGACGGATCTCCTCTTCAACGTGCATGAGGCCCGCAGCTTCGCCATGAAGGTCTTCCTCTGGGTGGGCGGCGTGTGGAGGAAGACCGCCCAGGACCACGTGTGGCGCGTGCTCATGAGGGACCGGGGCGCGGCGGCGCGCAGCGTCGCCGACGTCCTCGCGTGGGAGTTCGAGCGCGTCGTCGTCGCCCACGGCGACGTCATCGAAGGCGAGGCGAAGGACCGGACGCGCCGCGCGCTCGCGTGGATGGGCGCCGGGGCTGGCCGGCTCCTGCCGGCGAGATGAGGGCGCTCAGGCGGCCGCCTGCGCGCGGCGCAGCCCGATGACCTGCGCCTCCGCGAAGAGCGCGACGGCGAGCGCCTGCGCCGCGACGAACGCATAACCGATCGCCGTCGGCTCGAACCAGCCGAGCGCGAGGAGGAGCACGCTGTCGACGACCCAGAGCGCGTTCGCGACGACGACGGCGACGACGGCCCCCCGCGCCGGACGCTCGCGCGTGCCGAGCCACGCGACGAGCGCCGCGAACGGGAGCAGGCTCGCGCCAGCCCAGCGGAACAGCGCCTCGGGAAGGCCGGTCAGGCCGGCGAGGGGCGCCGCGGCGGCGAGCATGAGGAGGCCTGTAGCGCCGCTGAGGGCCGCGTCGGCGAGGAGGACGCGGCGCAGGAAGCGAGGAGAGATCACGAACGACATGGTGGGCTCCTTTCGTTGCGGTCGGGGCTCATCGCCCCTCGATGGGCGGGACGTGCTCGACGTCGAACGCGCGTGGCGCGCCGGCTGTCCGCAGCGCCCCTGACACCGCTCACCTTGGGGCGCCCTCGGCATGCGATCGATTACCTCCGAGGTAATGGGCGTCATTTTCCCGCGTGCTAGGGTCGACGCGCGATGACGAGCTCACACCCGCCGATCGGGGGTCTCCTGCGCGAGTGGCGCCAGCGCCGTCGAATGAGCCAGCTCGACCTCGCCTGCGAGGCCGACATCTCGACACGCCACCTGAGCTTCCTCGAGACCGGCCGCGCGCAGCCGAGCCGCGAGATGGTGATCCACCTGGCCGAGCGCCTCGATGTGCCCTTGCGCGACCGCAACCAGCTCCTCGTGGCGGCGGGGTACGCGCCGCTCTATCCGGAGCGCAGCCTCGGCGATCCGGCGCTCGCGGCGGCGCGCAGGGCGGTCGATCTGGTGCTCGCCGGCCACGAGCCTTATCCGGCGGTCGCCATCGATCGGCACTGGACCCTCGTCGCCGCGAACGGCGCGATCGGCCCATTCCTGGCTGGCGCCGACGCCGCCCTCCTCCAGCCCCCGATCAACGTGCTGCGCCTGAGCCTGCACCCAGGCGGCCTCGCGCCGCGCATCGAGAACTCGCCCGAGTGGCGCGCGCACCTCCTCGCCCGCCTGCGCCGTCAGATCGACGTGAGCTCCGATCCCGCCCTCGTGACGCTCCTCGAAGAGCTCATCCGCTATCCATCGCCGGAAGGATCGAGGCGCCCCGAGCCCGCCCGCGAGCCCGACCCGGTCGCCGTCGCGGTGCCGCTCAGGCTCAGGACGGAGGACGGTATCCTGAGCTTCCTCAGCACGACGATGGTCTTCGGCACGCCGATCGACGTCACCCTGTCCGAGCTCGCGGTCGAGTCGTTCTTCCCCGCAGACCAGGCGACCGCGGAGGCGCTGCGCGCGACGGCGCGACGCCGAGGACAAGGGCCGTCCGCCGAGAGATCCCCTCGGATCCCGCTCTGAGGGCGCGCGCCGCGCACGCGTCGACGAGCCGTGCACGGCCCGCTCCCCCTGAGAAGCGCTAGGAGCGCTGCCCGCGCGTCGCGATGAGCAGCGCCGGGAGCGCTACCGGTGCATCGCGATGTCGTTGCGCGGAAAAGGCTTGATGCGCCGGGTCTGCCGCCCAGTGGACGGGATGGTCTTGGTCCGCCCGGGGGATCGCGTGGGCCGCACGGAGGGCTTCTTCTTCGAGGTCGACCGCGAGGCCTCGCTGCTGGGCGCGCTCTCGGGCTGCGCCGCAGCGGCCTGGACGGGCTCCTGGAGCTCCGGCGCGAGCAGCGGCCGGGGTGCCTCCACGACGCTGGCGAGGAGCGTCGACTCGGTCGAGCTCGCCAGCCCGGCGCGGGGAGCGACGGCGGCGAGCGCGGCGCTGTCGGCAGCGGGCGCGGTGAACCGGACGCCGAAGAACAGGCTGGCGCCGGCCAGCACGGCGCCGATCGCGGCGGCCGCCGCGAGCCGCGCGGATGGCCTCTTGCGCTTCTTGCGGCTCGACGCCGAGCCCAGGACCGCCGTCGTGCCGTCGCCGCCGTCGTCCTCGCAGAGATCCGCCTCCACGACCGGTATCGACGGGGACGTCATGACAGGGTTGCGCCGGGTGACCACGCCGTCCTGCGAGCTCACGGGCGGGGCCTCGACCACGCTCTCCACAGCCGCGTCCCCGGCCGCCGGAGCCGGCGTCTCGGTGCCCCACTTGCGTGACGACAGCGCACGCTCCAGCGCCTCTGCCATCTCCTTCGCCGACCCGAAGCGCGCGCTCGGATCCTGCTGCAGGGCCTTCGCCATCCATTCGTCGACGGCGGCTGGCACGTCGATCCGGTGCGCGCTGGGGGGCGTGAACCGCCCCCTGTGCACGGCGAGCGTGAGCGCCGCGAGCGTCTCTCCGGAGAACGGGGTCCGCCCCGTCATGGCATGGTAGGCGACGACGCCGAGCGACCAGAGATCCGCACGGAAATCGAGATCCCTCGGGCTGACGAGCTGCTCTGGGCTCATGTACAGCGGCGTCCCGACCACGTTCCCCGTCGAGGTGACCCGCAGGTCCCGGACCCGCTTGGCGATACCGAAGTCAAGCACCTTGACGAAGCTCTCCCCGTCCACCTGGGTCAGGAACAGGTTGTCCGGCTTGATGTCGCGGTGGACGATGCCGAGTCGGTGCGCCTGCCCGAGCGCCTTGGCCGTCTGCGTCACGATACGCGCCACCTCGCCGAGCGGCAGCCGGCCCTGGCGGCTGATACGGGTCCTCAGGTCGTCGCCGCGGAGGAGCTCCATCGCGATGTACGGCATGCCCTCCGCGGTCAAGCCGTGATCGAGGACCTGCGCGACGTGCGGGCTCGTGATCTGCGCCGCGGCGACCGCCTCTCGCCGGAACCGCTCGACGTAGCCCGGGTCGTCCGCGTACTCGGGCGACATGAACTTCACGGCCACCTGAGCCTTCAGCGGAAGCCTATCCGCGACCCAGATGCTCCCCATCCCGCCGCGCCGGAGGATGCGCACGAGCCTCAGCGAAGGCGTCACCATCTGTCCGGTGTGCAGGGGCATACCTCTGCTACTCCTTCTCGCACAGGCCCGAGCCGGTGGTTCCGTCAGCTCCAGCCGAAAACTCGCCCGAATGGCGTAAATAGATCACTACGACGCCTTCATTGCCTCTGCAAGAGAAACAAAGTGCTCTCCGCCACGTGAGTCGCGTCAGTCGCGTCAGTCGCGTCAGTCACGTCTGCGCGCGTGTCGCGCACCCGCGCACATTGAAGCCAACCTGTCTCTTACATCTCTTACATCCCCCAGGAGCGCAGGGGCCACGGAGCGCTCCTGTGCGATACGGCCACATGGACGGATATCCGCCGTGCGCCGGTGTCGGCGCATGAGCGCATGCCGAGCGCCACGCTCATCCGGCCGATCGAAAGCACCCGTCGTCGCGGGCGGTGACGCTGAACAACGGAGTTGAAGGTAGGTTACCTGATGAACAGGTGGGGAGCCCGGGAACAAGCGTGCGTGTCGTACGGCCATGGCTCGCGATCCGCTGCGGCTTCATCCATGGGCTCACCTCGCCGCGCCAGATGAGCCCCCCGGGGCGCGAGGCTCAACACCTCTTGACTTCGAAAAAAGTCTTTCATTTTACCTCCACAACCACCGTTCGGGCAGCATGGAGGGCGGCGCTCGTGTCTTCATTCTTCATCCTTCATCCAGGGCGGGAATCTCGAGGACGGGGCGAGACCCATTGGGGTGTCGGCATCGTCCGACATCGGAGGGCGGGCCTGTCCGGAGCTCCACCCGCGCGGGGCGCTCGCGCTTCCCCGGATCACGCGCCGCGACAGGCGGGTTGTCTTCTAGAGGAGGATTGAAGCCTCTCGTCTTCTGGATGCCGGCTCACTGAAAGAGTTCACCCAGCCGAGGACGGCCTGGACACCCGCGGAGCTCCCGCGTACGCCGGCGGAGGAAATCCAGCCGCGCCGAGGCTGAAGCAGAGGCGTAGGGGTGCGATAAAAAATGAAGCGCGGGTGTCATCCATGGTTGCGTCTACGCGCGCAGGCGTAGAATCGCCGGAACCATGAGCCGATCCCCCTCCGACAAGGACGCGCACAAAAAGGCAACGGTCAGCCCCGTGCCGTCGCGAGGGACCCCGCCGGAGACGATCCCGTCGCGCGCCAGCAGCAGCAGCGCCCTGCCGTCAGCGCCGCCTCCGACACGCACCAGCGCCGGCAGCGGCAGCGCCCTGCCGCCGGCGCCCGCATCGAACCGCGGGGGCAGCACCCTCCCGCCTCCTCAGCAGCACGCGCCGCCGCCGGCGCGCGGCAGCCACTTCCCGGCCGACGCGCGCGTGCGGCGAGATCGGCCGAGCGTCCCGCTCTCTCCGCACGGCGTCTATGCGTCGCAGGAGGCGCGCGGCTGGCGAGAGCGGCCGACCGCCGCGGCCGCGGCCGCGGCGCGCAGCGGCTACACCTTGCAGGATCCGTTCGACCGGTGGGACCCGCCCGAGGGCTCCCCCGCCCCGCCCGCGACCCAGCCGCCCGAGCCGCCGAGCTCGCGTGTCCCGGAGGGGTCGCGCCACGACGACGCCGGCCGTGGCCACGCGCCGGCGTCGTCGCCGGCCAGGCGCACGGCGACCGGCGGGCTGCCCGCGCATCAGCCCGCGCCGCCGGCCAGGTCGACCGCGGGGCGCGAGCCGCAGCGGCTCCACGAGCCGCACGGCGGGGGCCACGACCCGTACACGCCCATCAACCAGATCCTCGGCTACACGCGCCTGCTCGTGGCGTCGCTGCAGGGCAAGGTCGCCCCGCAGCACATCGAGGACATCCGCAACATCGAGCTCGCGTCGCGCAAGCTGCTCACCATCGTGCAGGCGATGGAGAACGGCGACGAGGACGCGCCCTCCAGCGTGAAGGTCAGCATCCCCTCCCCGCACGAGGAGCCCGCGGTCCACGCCGAGATCGAGGGCAGCGGGCGCGGCACCATCCTCGTGGTCGACGACAGCCGAGGCAACCGCGACGTCCTCTGCCGGGTGCTGCAGAACAACGGCTACCGCACCGCCTCCGCCGAGGACGGACCCCGCGCGCTCGGGCTCGCCGCGCGCGAGCGCTTCGACGCCGTGCTGCTCGACGTGAACATGCCCGGCATCAGCGGCCTCGGCGTGCTCTCCGCGCTGCGCCAGAGCCGGTCGCAGGCCGAGCTCCCCGTGATCATGGTGACGACGCGCGGCGCGAGCGAGGACGTCGTCGAGTCGCTCAAGCTCGGTGCCAACGACCATGTGACGAAGCCGATCGACTTCGACATCCTGCTCGGGCGGCTCGACACGCAGCTCACGCTGAAGCGCTCGCGCGAGCAGCTCTCGCAGCTCGCGGCGGAGCTGTCGGTCAAGAGCGAGTTCATCCGCAAGACGTTCGGCCGCTACCTGAGCGACGACGTGGTGAACCGCCTGCTCTCCTCGCCCGAGGCCCAGCTCCTCGGCGGCGAGGAGCGCGAGGTGACCATCATGATGACGGACCTCCGCAGCTTCACGACGATGACCGAGAGCATGCCGCCCGACGTCGTCATGCGGCTGCTGAACGGCTACCTCGGCGAGATGGCGCGCATCATCGTCGCGCGCGGCGGCACGATCATCGAGTTCATCGGCGACGCGATCCTCGCGCTCTTCGGCGCCCCGTTCCCGGCGGGCGACGACACCCGCCGCGCCGTCGCCTGCGCGCTGGAGATGCAGATCGCGATGGACGCGGTGAACGAGAAGAACAGCGCCGAGGGCCTGCCGACGCTGCAGATGGGCATCGCGCTCAACACCGGCCCCGTCGTCGTCGGCAACATCGGCTCCGAGGCGCGCACGAAATACGGCGTTGTCGGCGCGCAGGTGAACCTGACGTCCCGCATCGAGTCGTGCACGGTGGGCCGCCAGATCCTCATCGCGGACACCACGCGCCGCGCCGCCGGCGTGGGGCTCCTGCTCGGTCAGAGCCACGCGCTGGCCGTCAAGGGGTTCTCGAACCGCGTGCTGGTCCACGAGGTGCTGGGCCTCGACAACCCCGAGCGGCTCTACCTGCCCGAGCGGCGGGTCGAGATCCTCTCGCTCTCGTCGCCGCTGCCGGTCGTCTGTGCGCGCCTCGCGGGCAAGCGGGTGGAGGGCGAGCCGCAGTCCGCCTTCATCCTCGGGCTCTCGCCCTTCGGCGCCGTGCTGCGGATCCATCCCCGGCCCGCGCCCTTCACGAACCTCCAGATCCACCCGTCCGGCGCGCTAGGCGAGCAGCTCGGCGGGGAGCTGCACGCGAAGGTGATCGAGCTCGACGCGCGCGCCGACGACGTCGTGCGCATCCACTTCACGTCGTCGCCGCCGGGGCTCGCGGCGTTCGTTCAGAAGCTGCACCGCGCCGAGGCGTAGCGGCTCGCCGCCGTACAGGCAGGCTCGCGTCCGGGTGTGCGGGAGGTGCTGCCGAGCCGCCCGGCCCCCGGAGAGGGGGCCCGTCGCGTGAGACCTGGGACGAACTCGCGCTCTCCCCTGGTGCCGGGGAGCGGACGACAGGCCGACTCAGGGGCTCGTGGAAAAGAGCGAGAAGGCGATCTCTGGGGCGCTCTGCGGGAGCCTGTTCGTCAACAGGCATGTCGTTCACCTCGAACCCGTCCTCCTGAAGCGGCCGTATCGGCTCGGCGACCGGTTCTCCTCGCATCCGAGGACATCGACCTGCGTGTACCCCACGGCGACGCCCTCCTGGGAGAGCACCTTTGCTTCGAACAGGCGCCTCGCCTACGCTCCGCCCTCGCAGCGCAACACGGCCCCTTCACGCGGCCCCCCACACCGAGGTAGCAGACGCACATGCGTTCCCTGACCGTCGCGGGCCCTGCGGGCGCGCTCCACATCGTCGATCATCCGGCCACGGGCGCTCCTACCGCCGCGGGCGCGGGCCCCTCGAGCGAGGCGCTGCCGGTCGTGCTCGTGCACGGCATGGTCGGCCACGCCGGCTTCTGGGAGGCGCCGCTCGCGCACGTCGCCGGCCGGCGGCGCGCGGTGGCCATCGACCTCCGGGGGCACGGCGCGTCGGAGCCCCCGCCCGACGCGGACTACGCTCCCTCCGCGTGCGCGACCGACGTGCTCGCGGTCCTCGACGCCCTGGCGCTCCCCCGCGTGGCGCTCGTCGGCCACAGCTATGGCGCGCTCGTGGCGCTCGCCGTCGCGGCCGCGCATCCGGAGCGGGTCGCGCGCCTCCTGCTCGCAGACCCGCCCCGGGATTTCACGCAGATCCCGGCGGAGGTCCAGGCGCAGCACTTCCCGCCCTACCTCGCCGCCCTCGCGGCGGACGGCTGGCGTGACACCGCCGTTGCCACCTTCAGCGAGGCGCTCGCCGGCAGCACGCCCGCGACCCGGGAGACGGTGCTGGCGCGCGTCGCCGCCACGCCGCACGACCGGATGCTCGGCATGTCCCGGCACTTGCTGGAGTTCGAGGCGGTGAACGCGCTGGACCGCTACCTCGCCGCTCCGGGCGCCCGCGCCCACGCCATCCTCGCCCCCTCGAACGCATGGCCGCAGAGCCTCCACGCGCTGAGGCCCGCGCTGACGGCCGTCGTGCTGCCGGAGACCAGCCACTGGCTGATGCTCGACGCGCCGGCGGCGTTCGCCGCCGAGCTCGAGGCCTGGCTGGACGCCGCCTGAGCCCGGGATACGGCGCTCCCGCTCTCCGGCTCAGCTCCGCCCTCGCTTCCCCGCGGCGAGCTCGCCGAACCGCTCCAGGTAACCGCCGAACCGGTCCAGCACCTCCCGCTCGGTGAGCCCGAAGTCGTCGAGGGCGTAGCGATGGACCCCGCAGCGGTGCTGCGGGTGCTCGCGCATCCACCCCTCGATCCGCGCGGCGACAGCGCCGTCGAACCCGAGGCCGAAGCGCTCGTGGATGCGCCGCACCAGCCCGGCGGGATCCGCGGTCAGCTCCTCGTAGCTCGCGTCGAAGAACCGCGCCGGGTCGAGCCGCGCGCGGGCCTCGAGGAAGCGGTCCATCATGGCGCCGAGCAGCTCGAGGGCCCCCGGGCCGACAGCGCGCGGCTCGACCCGCCGCTGGTGCATCGCGCGCGCGGCCGCGGCGAGGCTGCAGAACGACGGGACGACCCGGAGCGGATCGCGGTGCGTCATCACGATGCACGCGTCCGGATACACCTGCAGGAGCGCGGCGATCGCCGGCAGGTGGAAGGGAGACTTGAGCACCCAGCGCCCCTCGGGGCGCCCCCATTGCAACACCTGCAGCTGGCGGCGGTGATGCTGGTAGTCCGGGACGAGGTCCTGCGCGAGCGCCCACCTCCGGTACGACGGCGTCTCGGCGCGGACACAGGGGAGAAGGGTGTTCTGCATCAGGAACACGCACTCTTCCGGGCCGTCCGCCGAGAGCTCGTGGATGGTGGCAAAGATCGGACAGACGGCGTGCGCGAAGCGGACGCGGCGCCTCGCCGCCGCGCGCCGGGGGTCGCGGGCCTCGTCCTCGGGATGGACCGGCGGCGACGGCGCCTGGAGCCGCCAGAAGCGCGGCGCGTGCGCGTCCGGGTGCAGGATCATCAGGTTGTGCAGCAGCGTCGTGCCGGTCCGCGGATAGCCGACGATGAAGACCGGGCGCGGCGTGCGCTGCTCGGTGATCCGCGGCTCGCGCCGCACGTCCTCCCGCAGCAACAGGCGATTCGCGATCTGCCGCTCGATCTCGTCGCCGAAGCCGAGCCTCCCGAGCAGGGCCAGATCGGCCTCGTCCTCGAGCGAGGCGGAGAGGACCCGCAGCCCCTCCCAGAACCAGCCCTCGCCGGGATCGGTCAGGCCCGTGTGCCGCCGGGCGCGCTCGAACAGGACATCGACGTCCAGGGGAGCGAGCGCGCGCAGGGCCGAGCGCCCCATCCGCGCCCCCACCGCGTTGAGCGCGCGAAACGGCATCGACACGCGGTACGGATGAGGGGTCGATCGGGTGGGTCCGTGCATGCGCCGCCCTCAGGGTAGGCGCGCGCGGCACGGAGGGATAGCGCCGAACGGGCGGGCGCACGCGGGCCACGCGGCGGCTGCACCACGAGCGCATCCGATCCTTTTCGGCCGGGCGCTCCGGGCCCACACTGCCGCCATGCACGACGACAGCGCCCCCCGGCACTCCGCGCTCACCAAGAAAACGCTGGCTCACTACGACGATCACGCCCTGTCGTTCTGGGAGGGCACGCGCGATCACGACGTCTCGCAGAACCGCGCCGCGCTGCTCGCGGCCCTGGAGGGGGCAGGCCCGTTCACGATCCTCGATCTCGGCTGCGGCCCCGGGCGCGATCTCGCGGCGTTCCGGGCCGCGGGGCACAACCCTATCGGCCTCGACGGGTCCGCGCGGTTCGTCGAGATGGCGCGGCGGCACGCGGGCTGCGAGGTGCTCCACCAGGACTTCCTGCGCCTCGACCTCGAGGCCGGGCGCTTCGACGGGATCTTCGCCAACGCGTCGCTGTTCCACGTGCCGAGCAAGGAGCTGCCGCGCGTGCTCCGCGAGCTCCACGCCGCGCTCCGCCCGCGCGGCGTCCTCTTCAGCTCGAACCCGCGCGGCGACGATCGGGAGGGGTGGTCGGGCGACCGGTACGGCTGTTATTGGTCGCTCGAGCGGTGGCGAGAGCACGTGACTGCCGCCGGGTTCGAGGAGATCGAGCACTACTATCGACCGGCGGGCCGGCCGCGCGAGCAGCAGCCGTGGCTGGCGACGGTGTGGCGCAAGCGCTGAGCCCTCGGCGCGAGCAGCTTGCAGCCAGCTTGCGGTCAATCGCCCCGAAGCGGGCGGAGACGCGCGGGCGCCCGCGGTCAGTGCGCCCTGATCACCTGCGGGCGCGCGGGCGTGCGGGCGGTGGAGGCGCGGGGCGCGGGCCCGCGGATGACCGCCGGGCCCAGCGCGACGATCACGAGGGCCAGCGCCACGACGAGGGCGAGGCCGCCGCGCAAGGTGAGGCGGTCGGAGACAAGGCCGATGGCCGGAGGGCCGACGAGAAAGCCGCCGTACGACAGGGTGGCGAGCGTCGCCAGCGCCTTGCCGGGCGCGACGCCGGGGGCGCTCGCCCCGGCGCGGAAGACCAGCGGCACCACGACGGACAGTCCGGCGCCCACGCACCCGAACCCCAGCAGCATGGCGACGGGGGCGTTGGCGAGCAGCGCCGCGCCGAGCCCGCCCGCGACGACGACCCCGGCCGCGCGCACGACCCGATCGGCGCCGAAGCGCTGCGTCAGCCCGTCCCCGGAGAACCGCCCGAGGAGCATCGCAAGCGAGAACGCGGCGTAGCCGGTCGCCGCGAAGGCCGCGGTGGTGTGGAGCTCGTCGCGGAGGTAGACGGCCGACCAGTTGGCCATCGCGCCCTCACCCACGGACGAGCAGAAGGCAACGAGACCGAGCAGGAGGAGCCCTGTCGAGCGTGCGGCCCCGGGGCCGGCCGCGGTCGCGGGCTCGGGGCGCGCGTCGGCCGAGAGCGCCCCGCCCTCGCGCGCGACGGCCGCGGCGATGACGGCGGCGACGGCGGCGAGGTGCGCCGCGGGCGACAGCGCCCGGTCGGCCGCGAGCGCGCCAAGGGCCGCCCCGATCAGCCCGCCGAGGCTGAACATGCCGTGGACCGAGGCGAGGATGGGCCGACCGGAGCGCCGCTCGACCTCGACGGCCTGCGCGTTCATCGCGACGTCCATGAGGCCGTTGCACACGCCGAGCAGCAGGAGGGCCGCGACGAGCGCGGCGAAGGAAGGGGCGAGCGCGGGCAGGGGCAGCGCCGCGCACAGGAGCAGGGCCGAGACCCGGGTGATGCGCCGGCTCCCGAAGCGGGCGACGAGCGGCCCTGCGGCGCGGAAGGCGAGCATCGCGCCGCAGGCGAGGCCGAGGAGGGCGAGGCCGAGCAGGCCGTCGCGCAGCCCGAGCCGCTCGCGGACCGCAGGGACACGCGCGGCCCAGGACGCGAAGGCGATGCCGTTCGCCACGAACATGATCGAGACGGCGCGGCGAGCGCGCGCGACGTCGTCGACGAGCGAGAGGGAGGCGCCCATCACAGCACCCCCCGCGCAGGACCAGACGAGCCGCTGGCGCACAGCCGCGGCCCGGGGAAGGCCGTCCAGAGGACGGCGGTCAAAGCTGGAGGCTCCCCGGAAGGTTCGTGCATTTTCGTGAACATCAGGGAAAGATCTTGGGGCCGGATTGGACCGGAGCAAGCAACTTCGTGCACAAACAGGAACAACCGTGCAAAACAACGCAGACACCTCCGGCCTGATGGTGGCCGAGCGGCGCCAGCATATTCTCGCGGTACTGGAACGTGACGGGAAGGTGGTGGCGGCAGAGCTGAGCCGTGCCTTCGGGGTCTCGGAGGACACGATCCGGCGCGATCTGCGCGAGATGGCGAACGAGGGGCTCTTGCAGCGGGTTCACGGCGGCGGCCTGCCGGTCTCGCGGGTGAACCCGAGCTTCCCTGCGCGCGAGCGGGAGCGGCCGAAGGCCAAGGAGGAGCTCGCGCGGGCCGCGGCGACCTTGATCAAGCGGGGTCAGGTCGTGTTCATCGACAGCGGGACGACCAACGTGGCCGTGGCGCGCCACCTCCCGCGCGATCTCGAGGCGACGGTCGTGACCAACAGCCCTCCTGTCGCCATCGCGCTCTCGGAGCACCCGCGGGTGGAGGTGGTCCTGCTGGGCGGGCGCGTGCGCAAGGACCCGCTGGCCGCCGCCGACGGGGTGACCATCGCGGGGGTGCGCCAGATCCGGGCGGACCTCTGCTACCTGGGGGTGTGCACGCTCGATCCCACGTTCGGCGTCACCACGCTGGATCTCGACGAGTCGTACGTGAAGCGGGCGATGGTGGAGGCCTCGGCCGAGGTCGTCGCGCTGTTGACCGCGGACAAGCTGGGCACCGTGTCGCCGTACGTGGTCGCGCCGCTGAGCGAGCTCACGTGGCTCTTCACCGAGCGCGGCGTGTCGAAGGAGGCGCTCGCGCCCTACCGGGCTGCCGGCGTCACCGTCACGCAAGACCTCGAGGCCGAGCCCGCCTGAACCAGCCGGTCAGAGAGCCTGCCACGACGTCCAGGAGGCGCAGGCTCGCGCTGGCCATGCCGATCTCGAGGTGCCTGGACGCCCTCGCTCATTTCACGACGACCTTCGCCGTCGTGAACTTGACTGTCCCGCTGTTGTTCTGGGACTCGACCAGCAGCTTGACCTCGTGCAGGTTCCCCAGGGGAAGGCCGAGCGCTTCCCACTTGGTGAAGTGTTCGGAAACGGAGATGGTGCCGCACGTGCGAGCCGTCCGCCGGATGCTGAAATACTGATCGAACGTCTCGCTATTCCCCGTGATGGCCGGCTTGTTCACGCGGGTCTTCTTCCACACGTCGTAGGTCTCGCCATCGGCGGTGAGCGTGCCAACCTCGTCGCGCGGCGTCCCGTCGGAAGAAAACCCTGCCGGCTTCACGCTCCCCCAGTCGTCGAGGATGTAGAACTCGCGCAGCGGGTTGACCGTCCAGCCGTAGATACCGATGTACGTCAAGCCGCCGTTCTCCTCCGTCTTGGTATGCGCGAACTCCGCCGAGAAGGTGCCGATCTGGGCGTGCTTCCGGGTCTGGTTGAAGTCGAGCCCGACGCGCGCCAGGAAATCCTCGACGTTGTTCCATTTTGCGCTGAACGCGGCGTCGACGCCGTGCACGGTCATGCAGCCCGTCCCGCTTCCCTCCGCCCAGAGCTCATAACCGTAACCATTGCCCGCATTGCCTTTGCTGTTCGAGCAATACTCCCTGCCTCCGGTCAGGGGGGTCGCCGGCGGGCAGGTGTTCGCGCCGCTGCCCGTGGACCCGCCTTCGCCGGTGGACCCGCCGCCGCCGTCGCCGGGGGAGCCACCTCCACCCGTCGCTCCGCCCGCACCAGGGAGCCCGCTGCTGCTGCTGCTGCTCGCGCCGCCGCTCCCCGTGACGCCTCCGGAAGTAGCGCCCGCGCCCCCGGCGCCCGGTTGACCACCGCCTCCGTTCCCGCTGGTGGATCCTGCGATCGATCCGCCGCTCCCGTCGTCTTCCTTCCCCTCCCCGGAGCCGGAACAGCCCGTGAAAGCCACGGCAGCGAGGCAAGCGGCAAAAGTACCCAGCGACCAACGCGACGGAGCGAGAACCTTCATGGTTGGAGCATGCCAGGGGATGCACAGGATGATCAAGGGAGGCGAACCGCTGGAAGGGCAGCTCGTCGTCGGGTCGCCGCATCGGGCAGAAGTTTCCAGACCCGCGCGAACATCCCGTGCCATGCGCTGCTCGACGCGGGAGGGCTGAAGGTCGACGGCGTGCCCTCCACGAAGCATCCATCGTGGCGCGGTGATATGTCGCACGCCGAGGTCTGTGTCCGAAGAGAGTGCTCTCCGCTCTAAGGCACCGTGTCTCGTCGGGAAATCGACGAAGAGCGGAAGTTGGCTATCTTCGCGTCGACCTCGGCGGACGACAGGATCGCGTCCTCGGCGAAGTACACCCAGTCGACATCCTCGTGGTACGTCCGCGAGCTGCCCTTTGCCGCATCGAGCTCATCGTACCAGAGGTTGAAAAAGATGAATTGATCCACCTCTGGAGCGTACATGGAGCCGTGCGTCGCGCGATGCACCCCATCGATGGTATAGCTGATGGACGTGCCGGTAACCTGGAGAACGAGCGTGTGAAAGCCGTTGAAGTTCGCGGAGACCAAGCTCGAGAGGTTCACGTCCGACGTCTCCCACGACGTCAGCCACATCGTGCTCGTGTTGTCCTGGCCCCAACCGCCGTTGGGCATGTACTCGAAATCCTGCTCCGAGTAGTCCGGGTCGCCGACGGCCCACTCGGTCAAGGTGAAGAAGGTCTCGACGGGCTTGTCGGCGTAAAAACGCGCGCCGGACAGCGGGGTGTCGTTGAACTTGACCCTGGCAGCGTAGGTGCCGAAGCGGAACTTCTGGGCATGGGTGATCACCTCGGCCTGCGAGGTGGTCGCTCCGGTGCCGCTCGTGCTCGCCTCGAGGCGCATCAGCTTGTTCGTGGAGCTCTGCGGGTCAGCGACCAGCGAAACGTTGGATTCCAGCCACGCCGCGTCGCTCACCCCTGGCGCCCCCGACCAGCTCCGCAGCGACCACCAGCTCTTGAAGTTGGCGTCGCTGGTCCCGTTGTAGCTGAAGTCGTCGAAGAACTCGGCCGTGACCGCGCTGCCGGCCCGGGTCGTCGCGCTCGCCTCATTGGATGCGGCAGACGCGCCGCCCGCATTCAGGGCCGTGACTTTGTAATAGTAGGTGGTCGACGCGGCCAGGCCGGTGCTGTCATAGCCGGTAGAGGTCACGCCGCTGGCGATCTGGTTTCCCGTGCCAGGCGTGAAACCCGACGTGGTCGATCGGTAGACATCATAGCTCGTCGCACCGCTGCTCGCCGCCCAGCTCAGGGAGATCGCGCTCGCGCTCGACGCCGTGGCCGTCAGGGAGATCGGCGCCGGAGGCGGCGACACGCTGCCGCTCGGCGGCGTACCGCTCCGCAGGCCGCCCGTGGGCGCGGAGCCGGCGTCGTGCACGGTGATACGGCCAAAGTTGGAGAAGGCCGTCTGGTTTCCATACGAGTAATCGTCGGTCTCGACAACGTTCGTGTCGAACTCGATCCCGAGGTCGATCGGCTGGATCGTCGCCCCCGCAGCCAAGCTCCCGGCGGCGCTGGTGAAGCCGATCTGCACGTAACGATCGGCGCCTGTATAGGACACCGTCCCGGTTGTCAGCGTGATTCGGCTGCAGTCCGAGCTCCACCACCAGCACGCCGGGGTCACCGTCGTCGCGCCGTTCTTCGTGAACCAGTAGCGCAGGACGATGCTGCTCAGAGGTATCGGGGCAGCGGTGTTGTTGCGGATTGTTATCCCGGCCTCGATGATGGTGTCGTTCGGCGCGGCGGCGTCATAGTTGCGGTACTGAACGGTAAAGTCGCTCGTCCCGGCGGAACTACCGCTCGAGTGACCGCAAGTCGAGAGCGCGACGAAGATGCCCAAGCACGCGAGGCGGAGGGCACGAGCCCGCAAGAAATCGGCCATCCCTTCGAGGAGCGTCACACGTGTGCGCCGGCCGGTCCGTCTCATCTGCTCGACAGCATGTAGATATCTCGAGTTCATGATTGTCAATCGTGCTCCTTTCACGCCCGCATCGCGCGACATCGCCGAGCCGCGGTCGACTCCGAGCCTCGCGTCGAGCGGCGCACGCTGTGGTTGTCGATCCGAGACTGCACCTGCGGAGGACTCCTGCCGCCGCGCTCCTGCGCTCCGTGGAGCGTGCTGATCGTCTCGCGGGCCGATCCGCCGTCGCCCGGTCTGGGCGCGACGGCCGCCTCCAAGGACGTTCAAGCACGGTGCGTGCCAGCGCTGAGCAGCCCCGAATCGGGCTTCGAAGCGACAGGCTCAACGGAGCATTGCCGGGAGTGCGTACGAGGGCGATCCCGGCGATCCTTCGGATCCCGGCGATCCTTGGGGTGCGATGGGCCTCGCGTGACGTCGGCGCGGAGGCCTGCTGAGATGGCAGCATGCCTCCGCTGAGCGACGACGATGCCGCCTCCACCGAACTCCTGCCCGGGCCGGTGCGCCCCGCCGCGGCCCCGGCCGAGAGCTTCGCCCTCTCCGTCATGGCGGGCCCGGACGAGGGCCGCCGGTTCACGGTGGCGCCGGGGCTGCCCTCGCGCGTCCTCGCCGGCACGAGCCCCGCCTGCGACATCTCCCTCACCGATCGCCTCGTTTCGCGCCGCCACGCCGCCTTCGAGCTCGCGGGCGCCCGGCTCCGCGTCACCGACCTCGGATCGACGAACGGCACCTTCGTCCAGGGGATCCGCGTCGGCGACGCGTACCTCCAGGGCAGCGAGCTCGTCCGGATCGGCGAGACCGTGCTCCGCGTCGAGGCGCTCGGCGTCATGCAGGCGGCCGAGCTGTCGCCCGCCGTGCAGTTCGGCAGGCTCCTCGGCGCCAGCGAGGAGATGCGGCGGCTCTATCCGCTGTGCGAGCGCATCGCGGCCTCGAGCGTCCCCGTCGTCATCGAGGGCGAGACGGGGACCGGCAAGGAGGTGCTCGCGGAGGCGCTCCACGAGCAGGGGCCGCGGGCGGCCGGGCCGTTCGTGGTCTTCGACTGCACCGCGGTGCCGCCGACGCTCGTGGAGTCGGCGCTCTTCGGGCACGAGCGCGGCGCCTTCACCGGCGCGAACGAGGCACGCCGCGGCGTCTTCGAGGAGGCGCACGGCGGCACCCTGCTGCTCGACGAGATCGGCGATCTCGACCTCAGCCTGCAGGCCAAGCTGCTGCGCGCGATCCAGCGGTCGGAGGTGCAGCGCGTCGGCTCGAACCGCTGGATCCGCGTGGACATCCGGGTGCTCGCGGCGACGCGGCGCGATCTGGAGCGCGAGATCCAGGCGGGGCGGTTCCGGGACGATCTGTTCTTCCGGCTCGCGGTGGCCCGGATCGAGCTGCCGCCGCTGCGCAAGCGGCGGGGCGACGTCACGGTGCTCGCGCACCACTTCTTTCGGCAGCTCGCGGGCCGCGGCGCGCTCTTCCCGCAGGGGTTCGGCGAGCGGCTGGAAGACTACGACTGGCCGGGCAACGTGCGCGAGCTCTACAACGCCGTGGCGCGGCGCGTGGCGCTCGGAGACGCCGCGCCGATCGAGATCACCCGGGCCGGACTGGCCTCCCCGGGCGCGCCGGCGCCGCCCTCCACGCGCGGCGGCGCAGAGCCCGGGACATCCGGCGACATCGTCGAGGAGATCCTCGCGCTGAACCTGCCCCTGCCGCGCGCGCGGGAGCGGATCGTCGATCACTTCGAGCGGCGCTACGTGCAGCGCGTCCTCGCGCAGCACGGGGGCAACGTCAGCAACGCGGCGGCCGCGTCGGGCATCGCGCGGCGGTACTTCCAGATCCTGCGCGCCCGGCGCTCCACCTGACGCCCGCGGCGCCGGCGCGCGGGACGAGAGGCGCGCGACAGGCCGCGGGCTAGCTCCAGGCGGCCCGAGAGCGCCGGATCGCCGGGGGCGATCCAGGAGTTCCCACGCTCGCGATCGAGGCGATCGCGGTGCGATCTCCCCGATCGCCCACGCGCGCCCCCGGCTCGCCGGGCGCGATCGCCGCGCTTCGGCTCCAGGAAGAGGTCAGCGACGGGCTGCCCCGACGCCGCGCGCCCATCGTCGGGGCCATGATCACGACTGGTACATCGCTTGCTCTTCCCTGAAGCAGCAGCGCAGTTGCATCGGGCCACGACGACCCGGCCGCGCTCGGTACCACGATGTCCCCATCAACGGGTGGTGATCGAGGTCGAGCCCAGCGGCGCGTCACGGCCCAGCGGCGCCGGATTGCAGCATGGCAATGCTGCGTTCGGCGAGACCACCATCGGCGATCGTTCATCTCTCGTCGAAGAAAGGCCACCATGTCTCTCCATCTTTCCAAGATTGCTCCCAAGCTTTCACTTCTCCTCGTCGCCTTCACCGCGAGCGGGCTCGGATGCCTTGCTTCCAGCTCGCCGGAGGAGCTCGAGGTGGATCAGAACGAATCCGCCGCGTGCGCAGACTTTCCGGAGTGGCAGAAGGATCAGCCGTATGCCGCGGGGGACATCGTGAATTACGAGGGGTCGGCCTACATCGCCAAGTACGACAATCCCGGCTACATCCCGACCGTCAGCACGTACTTCTGGGAGCCGTACTCCGGCTGCAGCGACAGCTCCGAGCCGACCGAGGGCTCCAGCTCCGAGCCGACCGAGGGCTCCAGCTCCGAGCCGACCGAGGGCTCCAGCTCCGAGCCGACCGAGGGCTCCAGCTCCGAGCCGACCGAGGGCTCGTGCAGCTATCCGCAATGGCAAAAGGATCAGCCGTATGTCGCGGGGGACATCGTGAATTACGAGGGGTCGGCCTACATCGCCAAGTACGACAATCCCGGCTACATCCCGACCGTCAGCACGTACTTCTGGGAGCCGTACTCCTGCGGCGGCAGCCCCGGCGACGACGGCAGGCCCCGCACGGCCCGTGGGCTCCCCGCAAAGGTCGTCGCTGGCTACTACCCCAACTGGACGGACGCGCCCGTCCGCATCCGGGACATCAACAGCAACTACAACGTGATCTATCTCTTTGCCGCGAAGCCCTTCGGAGGATCGCCCGGCACCACGGGCGCCGTCTACTGGGAGCCGCCGGGTGATGGCAAGGGAGCAGCGACGAACCTGAAGGACGACATCGAGTACGCACGGACGACCCAGGATCGCAGGATCATCCTCACCGTCGGCGGCGAAAAAAATGGTATGAGCTTCCCGACGCGCGCGAAGTCGGAGAAGTTCGTCAATAGCGTGATCGGGATCTACGACAGCCTGGGTGGGTTCGACGGCCTCGACTGGAACACCTTCGAGGCCGATCAGGCCCCCGACACCTCCGAGATGATCTGGATCAGCCAGGAGCTGAAGCGGCGCATCCCCGGCTTCGTCATCACCGCGCCTCCGGCCCCCTGGAACAGCCGCGACAAGACGTTTTGCAAGGAGATGGTGGACGCCGGCGCCATGGACTACGCGGCCCCGCAGTACTACGATGGCCCCGACCTCGCCGAGCAGTCTTACGTCGTGAACAGCGTGAACGAGTGGGTCTCGCTGCTCGGTCCGACGCACGTCGTCGTGGGGTTCGGGCTCGCGGACCGGCAATACTACATGTCGATCGACGAGGCGATCCCCACGTGGAATCAAGTCGAGAGCAACCACCCGGCGCTCCGCGGCGTGTTCGACTGGGAGATCCACGTCGACGAGAGCAAGGGGTGGCAGTTCGCCAACGGCGTGGGACCTCTCGTCACGGACTGAAGCGGGATCGCGTGGAGCGCGCGGCGATTCCGCCCGCCGATCGCGGACAGCGCGCGCTCCCCTCGATCGAAGGAGATCTGCGCCTATCGGTAGAAGGCGACATCGTCGATCCAGATGTCGAACGCCTGCTCCTTGTCGAAGAAGAACTCGATGGCCCAGAGCCGCTCCAGGGCGGGCGCCAGCAGCTGTTTACCGTAGGGCTCCTGCTTGAGGCACTCCACCGGGATCTTGAAGTGCTTCCAGTCGCTCTCCAGAAAGACGGGCTTGTGGAAGTGATTGTTGCATCCGTCCTCGGCCTCGTTGCAGATGCCCCCCAGGTGATAGGTCTGCTGATCGATGAACATCACCTTCATTTTCCTGGTGGAGCCCTCCTCGGCGCGGGCCCAGAACGTGAGGCCACGGTACTCGGTCGCGTCGTAGTAGGCCTCGTCGTCCAGATGGAAGCCGACGCCGGCTCCCCAGAGGATGAAGCCGTCATCGGCGCTCGTGTGCACGGCCCTGGCGCTGGCGCCGCGCGGAGGGTCGAGGGTGCTCACGAGGTCCGCGGGGTTCGCAGGATCCTGCCTTCCTTCCGGTGACTCGTCGTTGTCCTCGAACCAGAACCCTGCCCAAGGGTTCGCCCCGTTCCCTCCGGAGATCCGGGTATCTCCGTCTTCCATGTCGTCGATCATCGACAGGGCGAGGGTCTCCCCGGGCAGCACCGCGAGGATCTCGCATGGATCCCCCGCACCGCCGCCACTCCCGGCCGCTGAGCCCGCTGCGCCACCGCCTCCGGAGCTCTGGTCCTCGGGCTCGTAGATCTTGTCGAAGCCGAAGAGCTGCGCGCATCCGAGCCCGAGCAGCGCCATGGCACATCCGCCGGCGCACCGAACGAAAGCCAGCATCGTCTTCATTTTCATGTGAAATTTCGAGATGTTTTGGTCGCGGAGGATATCAGGGTGGCCGCCGAAATGGAATGATGCCCCCATCGAGTCATTCGGCTGTAACCGATCAGTCAGCGAGCGACCACCGGCCATTCCGCCGCGCGATGGCGCAGACCGACGGAGCGCGCCCTAGATCTTTACTGGAACACTGTAAAATACGCTTCGATCCGTCAGTTCCTGAGTGCAGGCGTCGCGTACGCTGGTGTATAAGTTCGCCTGCTGGTGGAACCCATGTCGCTGAGTCTGGACGACGGGATGCTGTTTGCTGGCAGGTACCGCGTGGTGCGCGGAATCGCCAGCGGCGCGATGGGCGCGGTCTACGAGGTTCTGCACATCGAGACGGAGCGCCGGCGGGCGCTCAAAGTGATGCACTCGCACCTCGCCGGCAACCCCGATTTCCAGGCCCGGTTCAAGCTGGAGGCGCGCGTCGCCGCGCGCATCGAGAGCGACCACATCGTGGAGGTGTTCGACGCCGGGATCGACGCCGAGACCGGCAAGCCGTTCCTCGTGATGGAGCTGCTCCGCGGCACGCTGCTCGACGAGCGCCTCCGCCACGCCGGGCGCCTGCCGCCGGAAGAGGCCGTCACCTTCCTGCGCCAGACCGCCATCGCCCTCGACAAGACACACGCCGCCGGGGTCGTCCACCGCGACCTCAAGCCTGCCAACCTCTTCCTGGCCGAGACCGACGACGGGGCGCCCCGGATCAAGGTGCTCGACTTCGGCATTGCCAAGCTCGTCGTCGAGACGGCGGCGGACTCGGCGGCGACCGCGGTCCTCGGCACGCCGCTCTACATGGCGCCCGAGCAATTCAGCGGCGAGTCGGTCTCGCGGGCTGCCGACATCTTCGCCCTCGGCATGATCGCGTACACGCTCCTCGTCGGCAAGGCGTACTGGTTGAACGACAGGCGGAAGTACGACAGTGCGCTCGCCTTCGCGACCCTCGCCGTGAACGGCCCGCAGGAGCTCGCGTCCACGCGCGCGGACGCCGAGGGGGTGAAGCTGCCTCCGGCCTTCGACGCGTGGTTCGCCAAGGTGACGGCCCGCGCCCCCGAGGCGCGCTTCGCCACCGCTTCGGCCGCGATCGAGGCGCTCGCCGAGGTCTTCGACCTGCCCGCCGCGCCGGTGCGATCATCGCGCCTGCTCCCCGCGGAGACGCCGAGTGGACATGCACCCCTGAGCTCCCGCTCCTTGTCGCTGCAGAGCGACGTCCAGCTCCCGACCGCGGCCGTGGTGACCGCGCTGCCCCCCACGAAGCAACGGAGCCGAGCCGCGATCACCGTCGCGGCGCTCGTCCTCCTCGGCGGCGGCGCCTTCGCCTTCGCCTCACTGAGCCGCGGCGCGCTCACCGCCGGCAGGAGCGCGGAGCCCGCGCAGACCGCGGGGGACGCGCGCTCGCCCGCCTCCGCGCCCCCTGAAGTCCATCCGACGCCGCCTCTCCCCGACGCCTCGGCGACAGCCACGGCGCCGGACGTCGCGACGCCCGCTCCCGAGGCCTCCGTGCCGCTGGGCAAGGGCAGCCGCGCGCTCGCCCCCGCGACGGGGGCGGCGAGCGCGCCGCCGCCGCCAGCGCTCGGCTCACGGCGCAGGCTCGCGCCAGCCCGGTCGGCCGCGGAGCCGAGCCCTGAGCTGCTGTACAAGCCGGACTGAGCACGATGGCAGGGCGGACACTCCTTTGCCAGGAGCGAGCGGGAACGATGGTATTTGGCGGCTCACGCATGCGCTTCTCCTGGTTCCGGTCCACCTGCCTTGGCGTGCTGGGCGTCGCCGTCGCCGCGCCGGCCAGCGCGCAGGCGCTCGCCGTCGCGGAGTCCCACTTCGACCGCGGGCGCGCCGACATGCTGGCTGGCCGGTACGAGACCGGCTGCCCTGCCCTCGCCGAAAGCCAGCGTCTCGATCCGCGCCCGGGGCGGCTATTCACGCTCGCCGAGTGCGAGGCCAAATGGGGGCGTATCGCGACCGCGGTCGCTCGCTACAACGACTATCTCGCGATGGTCGATCGCATGAGTGAGGCCGAGCGGGACAAGCAGTCGGCGCGACGCAAGATCGCGCTCGGGCAGCGCAGCGCGCTCGCGCCGCTCGTGCCGCAGCTCACGCTGTCGCTGCCTCCGGGCGCGCCGGCGGGGACGCGCGTGCAGTGCGACGGCATGACGCTGGAGCAACCCTCGCTCGGCGTCGCGCTCCCCGTCGATCCCGGAGAGCACGTCGTGACGACGCAGGCGCCGGGAGGGCCCGCGACCGAGACGCGATTCACGATCGACCGGTCGGAGTCGAAGGCGATCGTGCTCGAGGTGAAGCCCCCGGCGGGCGCCAAGCCGCCGCCCGCCAAACCGCCGGCGCCGGCGCCAGCGCCGGTGCCGGCTCAGGGGCCCAGCGGCCTGCGGGTGGTCACCTATGTGACGGGCGGGCTCGGCGTGGCCGGGCTGATCGTCGGATCGGTGACCGGGTGGATGGCGCTCGACGCGAGCGGCGTCGCGGCCGACAACTGCAGGGACGTGAGCCCCGACCGGGCGCGATGCAAGCCCGACGGGCTCGACGCTGGCAACCGCGCGAAGCAGCTTGGGCTGGTGAGCACGGTCGGCTTCGGCGCCGGCGTGGCGCTCGCAGGCGCGTCGGCGCTGCTCTTCCTGCTGGAGCCATCCCAGCGCCGCCAGCCGGCGCCCGAGGTGAGCTGGGAGCTGACGGCGGGCCAGGCCGGAGGCGGCGTCGTGGTGCGTGGCCGCTGGTGACGCGGCTCGCGCGCGCCGCTGCGGGCCCATGAGCCGGCGCAACGGTTCGGCCCCGTGGAGCAGTCCTGCCAGGGATCTGTCTCGCGAACCAAGAGAGATTTGACGCAAAGACGCCAAGAGCGCAAAGGCGCAAACCTGCACAAAGTTTGTTCGTTCTTGCGCCTTTGCACCTTTGTGCCTTTGCGTTGAATTCTCTCTCTGGATCCCCGGCCGGACTCCGCGTGGGTGGAACTGGCGCCTCTCACCAAGGTGAGCTCACGGCGCCCCTGGGGCGCTACCCCGCACGAACAAGCACGAGGGCGTCGGACAGGATCCACAGCCCGAGGCCAATCAAAACGAACGGCAGCGCCGCACGGCCGGAACGCCGGATGCGCGTGCCCAGGATCGGGTGGTTGACAAGGCGGTGCCCGAGCGCGCACCAGGCGCCGGTCATGACCGCGAACACGGCCGCATGAAGCGGGATGTGCGCAGGGGAGCTGGAGAACAGCGGGATATAAACGCCGAGGTTGTCCCCGCCGTTCGCGACGGTCACGCTCGCCACGGCGATCACCTTGAAGCGTGACGCGCTGCCATGGGGCTCGCGCGCGCTCTCCGCTGCGTCTGCTTCGTCCGCTCCGCTCGCCACGCCTGCTTCCCTGGCCCTGGAGCCCCGCCAGAGCGCCCAGAGGCCTCTCAGGCCGAGCGCCAGGGGAGCCAGGCCGAGCAGGCCGATCCATCCGTCCGGCACGCGGACCGCGAGCAGCGCACACGCGACGCTCGCGATCACGAGCGCCGCGTTGCCGAGGAACTGGCCGGCCACCACCTGAGCGGGGGTAAAGCCTGGATCCGCGAAGAAGGCCGAGAGAAGGAGGATGTCATCGATGTTCGTGGACACGAACACGACCACGCTCACCCCGAGAATCGGAAGGATCTGCTCCATGGCGCGCCCGCGGACGTACCACCCCCCGCGGCTCGCGTCTGCTCGGGGGGCGCCGGCGCCGCGGGCGCCGCTCCGAACCGGCCGACGCCGGAGCTCACCCGGGCCTGCCGGGGTAGACCGTAATCACCGGAGCGACGGCGCGTCTGCACAGGCGACAGGAGACGAGCCGCGAGCTCGTGTAAGGAGAAGCCATGGCGACGATTCCCCAGCCCGTGCAGCCGACCAGCGCGAAGGCCGCGCCCGCCGCGCAGGGCGCCCGGACGGAGCTTCCGGTGCAGGGCATGACCTGCGCGGCGTGCGTGCGCCGCGTCGAGAAGGCGCTGCGCGCGGCGCCCGGCGTCCAGGACGCGGCCGTGAACCTGGTGACCCGGCGCGCGACGATCACCTACGACGCGCAGGCGACAACGCCGGCCGCGCTCGCCAGCGCCATCGTGGAGGCGGGGTACGAGGTGCCCGAGGTGCCCCCGGCGGCCAGCGTCCCTGAAGCCGCGCCGATCGCCGGCCTTCCTGCAGCCCTGCAGGCCGACGGCGTCCCCGCAAGCCCGCCGAGCACCGGCGCCCGCGCGGACTCCACGGCGCCCGAGCGCCCGGCGGCGAGGGCGGACGCCCCACCGCAGCGCCCGCAGCCGAGCGCGGCCGAGCGCGCCGCCGCCATGGACGCGGCCGAACAGAAGGAGCAGCGGACGCTCCGGCGCGACGTCGCGATCGCCGCGCTGCTCACCGCGCCGCTGCTCGCCGTGGCCATGTCCCACGGCGCGATCCCGGCGCTCGAAGGCGCCTCCGCGCGCTGGCTCTCGCTCGCGCTCGCGACGATCGTGGTCTTCGGGCCGGGGCGCCGGTTCTTTCGCCTCGCCTGGAGCGCGCTCCGGCACCGCGCCGCGGACATGAACACCCTCGTGAGCCTCGGGACCGGCGCCGCCTGGCTCTACTCGACCGCCGCGGTCGCGGCCCCCGGCCTCTTCCCGCACGCCGAGCACGGCCACGCGCCGCCCGTCTACTTCGAGGCCGCGGCCGCGATCGTCACCTTCGTGCTGCTCGGCAAGCTCCTCGAGACGCGCGCGCGGAAGCGGCTCGCCGACGCGGTGCGCGGGCTCGTGGCGCTCCAGCCGAAGACCGCGCGGCGCGTCCGCGGCGACGCCGAGGACGAGGTGCCCGCCTCGTCGCTCGCCCCGGGCGACCTCGTGCGGGTGCGGCCCGGCGAGCGCATCGCGACCGACGGCGAGGTGGTCGACGGCGCGTCCGCGGTCGACGAGGCGATGCTCACCGGCGAGAGCATGCCCGTCGACAAGACGGCGGGCTCGGCCGTGCTCGGCGGGACGCTCAACCAGAGCGGCGCCCTCGTCTTCCGCGTCACGAAGACCGGCGCGGACACGGCGCTCGCGCGCATCGTCGAGGCCGTCGAGCAGGCGCAGGGGTCCCGCGCGCCGATCGCGCGCCTCGCCGACGTGGTGAGCGGCGTCTTCGTGCCCGTCGTCCTCGGCGTCGCGTCGCTCGCCTTCGCCGCGTGGATCGCGATCGACCCGACCGCCGCGGGGCTCGCCACGGCGGTCGAGCGGTTCGTCGCCGTGCTCGTGATCGCCTGTCCGTGCGCGCTCGGGCTGGCCACGCCGGCCGCCGTGGCCGTCGGGACAGGGCGCGGCGCGGAGCTCGGCGTCCTCGTCAAGGGCGGCGCGGCGCTCGAGGCGGCGAGCCGCGTCGACACGGTGCTGCTCGACAAGACCGGGACCCTGACCACGGGCCGGCCCGTGCTCACGGACGTCGTGGACCTCGCGGGCGACGGCGAGGCGGCGCTCCTCGGCCTCGTGGCGGCCGCCGAGCGCGAGAGCGAGCACCCGGTCGCGCGGGCGATCGTCGAGGGCGCCCGCGGCCGCGGGGTCGGCATGGCGCCGGCCTCGGCGTTCCGCGCGGAGATCGGCCACGGCATCGAGGCGCGGGTCTCGGGGCGCCTCGTGCGCATCGGGACCGCGGCGTGGCTCCAGCGGGCGGGCGTCGACCCGGCCGCGCTGGAGGCCGAGGCCGATCGCCTGGCCGCGCTGGGCCGCACGCCGTCGTTCGTGGCCGTCGATGGGCGGCTCGCGGGCCTCGTGGCGGTCGCCGATCGGCCCACCGAGGAGGCGCGCCGCGCCGTCGCGGCCATGGCCGAGCTCGGCGTCGAGGTGGCGATGGTGACCGGCGATCGGGCGGGCGCCGCGCGCGCCGTCGCCGACGAGCTCGGCATCCGCGCCGTGTTCGCGGAGGTGAGGCCCGAGGACAAGGCGAGGATCGTCCGCGAGCAGCGGGCCGCCGGCCGCAGGGTGGCCATGGTCGGCGACGGCATCAACGACGCGCCCGCGCTCGCCGGCGCGGACGTGGGGATCGCCGTGGGCACCGGCACGGACATCGCCGTCGCGTCCGCGGACGTGGCGCTGATCCGCGGCGGGATCGCGGGCTTGCCCGTCGCGCTCGGCCTCGCCCGCGCCACGCTGCGGACGATCCGGCAAAACCTGTTCTGGGCGTTCATCTACAACGTGATCGGCATCCCGATCGCGGCGGGCCTGCTCTACCCGTTCACCGGATGGCTCCTGTCGCCCGTCCTCGCGAGCGCGGCGATGTCGCTGTCGAGCGTGTCGGTGCTCACCAACTCCCTCCGCCTACGCGCGTTCGGTCGGCCGTAGACCGGCACACACGGGCGCGCTGGCGGATACAGCAAAAGCGGCGCGTTCCTGTCGCCTTTGCAGCCCGACGCGGTAAAGCAAGAAGCCGACGAGCAGCGCGCTCGTCGCGCTGTTATCCCGAGCAGCCGGCTCATCGCGCCAGCGGAGCGCTCGGCCCGGGCGCCAGCGCGTCGCTCCGCTTCACGCCCGCTCGCAGGGCGGCTACCCGGTGAGTGAATGATTGGAGCCGCAACTGCACCGAAGCGTTCAAAATACGGAGGATCCATGAGAGCTTATCGCCAGCAACTTGGCACAGCCATTGCCTTTGCCCTGTCCCTCTCGGCCCACGCCGCCGATGCCGCCGTCACCGTCGGGCTCATCGAGCCGACCAATGCGATCATCGAGAGCAGCACGATCCCGGTGCACGCAACGGCGTCGTCCCCCGAGGACATCTACTATGTCGAGGCGGAGTTCGAAGGGCTCACCATCGAGCTCGCGCCGACGGAAGGGGGTCATTTCCAGGGAGCGTTCGACCTCGGCGAGCTGGCGGGCGAGCTCGCCTATGGGCCCCACGTCGTGACGGTCCACGCGTACAGCACGCTTGGCGAGGTGGCGAGCGCGCAGGGCACCGTGCACCGGTACGCGCCGCCGACGCTCGGATGGAACGTGGTCACGCACGACACCCTCACCGACGGCTGGCGCTTCGCCGCGAAGTGCATCCCGACGCCGCCGTACGCGTGCAAGAGCCTCCGGGCGAGGTTCCAGACCGACAACGGAAGCTACGAGCTCCTCGCCGAGCCGGGGTTTCCCGTCCCGCAGCCTGTGCCGGGGCGCCTCTACGTCATGGAGGGGATGTACGACGGCCGCATGATCCCGTCGGGTAGGACGTACACGCTCACGATCGAGGTGGACGACTACATCGGGCCCACCATCACGAGGACCATCGGCCCCATCTACGTCGACAGGAGCCCGAGGCTCACCGCCGTCCAGCGCGCGCCCGGCACGATCCTCGATTTCGACGCCGCGCGGATCCTCTTCCGGGACCTCTACCAGCGCCTCGGGATCTTCGACCGCGCCACGCAGCAGGTGACCTGGGTCGCGACCATCCCTCGAGGAGATCTGCCGTTCAGCGAGGTCTACGGGGCGCTCACGCCGTCCGGGTCCGTACACCAGTCGACGACGGGCCACATCCTCGCCTGGGTCAACGGCGCCCGGCGCACCATCACGAGCGCGGCGCGCCTCGACGCGGTGAACGGCGACAACATCGTGTGGACGACGAACAGCGACGACTGGGCCGTCGCGACCTCGCTGTCGGCGGGGACGAGCAGGACCCTCTGGCGCATCGACGGGAGCAGGTCGCCGTTCCAGGCCGACATCACGCCTTCCGGCGGCGTCTATTTCGGCACCTACGAGGATTCCGCCATCGTCGGGCCGAGCGGGGTGCGCCTCGGCGATCACGAGGGCAACCTGCAGCGGCCGATCACCGACGGGACGAACGTCGCCGGCCGGTGGTGGGACGGCATGACGAGCTCGAGCTACCTGTACACGGCGGAGGGAGAGGAGGTGTTCCTGGGCGACTCGATCACCGGCACCTCGGCCGGGCTGCTGGTTCACGCGGGCCACGCCGCCTTCCTGAGGAGCGACGGCGCCGTCAACCAGGTCTGGCTGCGGACCCCCGACGGCGAGCAGCATCAGATCAGCGATTTCACGACGTCGAGCCAGTTCGATCAGGTGAAGCTCCGGGTCGGCCATGACGGCATCAGCGACACCGGCGAGGTCCTCTTCCTGAACGGCGGCAAGCGCTATCTGGGCCGGGCGGGGGGCGCGCCCGAGACCATCGGCTCGTCTCTCGGGCACGGTCGCTGGCTCGACGGGAGCTGGTATGTGACCATCGGCAACACGATCTTCCAGGTCTCGAGCCCGCAGGGCGCCGTCGCGCAGCTCGCCGCGCCGGGGAGCGCGGAGTTCGCGCCGGAAGAGGGCCTGGGCGGCGAGCGAGAGGTGCTGTCTACCTCGTTCGCCGTGGACGAGGTGCTCGATGAGCCGATGTGGGCTCGGGATCTGCACGAGCCCGACGCGCTGCCGGCGTCGGCCGACGCGGACACGGACGGCGGCTTCGCGCCGGCCGCGGCCGGGTGCAGCGCCTCTGGCCCGGCGGGCTCCGCGGGCAGCGCCGCCGCGCTCGCGGCGGCGGTCGCGGGCCTCGTGCTCGGGCGGCGGCGGCGCGCGCGGTCGTAGCGGCGCCGCGAGCCTCCCTTCCGGCCCGGTCGACCTCGATCAGGCCGGGCCGCCGCGCTCAGCGGCGCCGGCCTCGCAGCGGCCCTGCCCTCGCGGGCGCCCCGCCCGTCATCCACCCATCACTCGGCGACGACGATCTGCCATCGCTGCTCCTCGCCGCTGCCGCCCGCCCGCTGCTCGATCGCGGCGGCGTCCGCTGTGGAGCCCTGGTAGACCCCGATCAGCTTGCCGCTCTTCTTGTTCCTGATCTGGAAATCACCGCCGCCCAGATCGATGAACAGCCACGCCTGGTTGTCGCCGTCGTGGTTCTCCCATTGCACCAGCGCGACCCCGTCGCTCGTCGACTCGTCAGGGACATCGAGCACCTTGCCGCTCTTGACGTTGGTCAACCGGAAGTAGCCTGATCCATTGTAGTTGAAGCTCCACTTCTGGCTGTCTCCTCCCCTGTCCGCGTTCTGGACGACGTCCGCCCCGTCCTCGCCCGACGCGCCGGCGACATCCATCACCTTGCCGCTCTTCTTGTTGACGAGCTTGAAATTGTTCGTCGCTCCGGCGACGGCGCCCGCCGACGTGTCGATGGTCAGCGTGTTGTTCCAGCGCATGCTCATGGTGGTGTCCGACGGGAAGGAGATCGGCTGCCAGACGTACGTCGAGTTGTTGACCGGTCCGCTCCAGGCCCCTGCCCACCGGTCTCCCATGTACAGGTAGGCCGTCCCGGCGCTGCCCTGGACCGGGAGCACGTAGGTCGACTGGGAGTGGTAGGTCGTGCCGTCACCGACGTTGGTCATCGCCGACCAGCCCCTGTCGAGAGCGCGGGACGTCGCGTATTTCGCCTGGTTGGGCGACCAGCCCGTGGCGCCTGAGGTCAGCAGGAAATAGGTCCCGTTCCGCTTGAACAGCGCCGGCGCCTCCCGGTGCCCGCCGGGGAAGAGCGTGGCGGAGAGGCGGGCGATGGACAGGTAGTCGGGGGCCAGCTCGTAGAGGTTGAGATCGTAGTTCTCGTTCGTGGCGGAGATGAAATAGCCCTTGGCGTCGTCGTCGACGAAGAGCCCGCAGTCGCGGGACATGTACCCGGGCTTGCCGTGATCGGTCACCCCGCTGCCGGCGAGCGGCCGGAAGCTGCCGTGATACGTGTAGTCGCCGTCCACGGTGCTCGAGCTCGCGACCGCGGCGCGGGCCTCGCCGTAGTTCACCCCGTTCTCCCAGTGCATCCACATCACGAATCTATTCGTGGACGCGTTGTAGACCACCTTCGGGCGCTCGATGTTGGCCGGATCGAGGTCCTTGTCCGAGTCCATCGTCAAGACATGGTTCCTGAACTCCCAGCGCCGCAGATCGGTCGAGCGGTAGCAGGAGACGGCATAGAACGTCCCGTCCGGGTTCCGGTTCTCCCCGAACCAGTAGTAATGGTCGCCCACCCGGATCACCCCTCCCCCGTGCGCCTGGATGGGTTTGCCCGAGGTGTCGGCCCACTGGATCCCGTTGACCAGGGGGCCGACCGCCGGCGGCAGCTCCGGTCCCCCACCCTCGCCAGGCGCCCCGCCGCCGCCGGACGACGAGCCGACAGATGCGCCGGAGGTGCCGGGCGCCCCGCCCGCCGAAACGCTCGAGGTGACGGGCGCCCCGCCGCCGCCGGACGACGAGCCGACCGACGCGCCGGGCGCCCCGCCGCCACCGGACGACGAGCCGACCGACGCGCCGACCCCGGAAGCGCCGCCGCCCTCCGATGAGCCCTGAGGGGGCGCTTCGGAGCCGAAAGCGCAGGAGGCGACGCCGAGCCCCACGACCAGCAGGCCCATCACCGGAGACGAGGAACCGAGACGCATGACGCCCTCCAGAAAGAGCGAGATCTCGGTGCCTTCAACCGGACGAGTCAAGTCCTTCTCACGCACAGCGGCCTGGGTGATTTGATCCGCTCCCGTGCGATCTGCCAGCCTGTGCGCCGCGGAGATCGCGGCAGCGCGCTCGTGGCCCGATCAGGCCCGCGCCGCGGGGATCACCGCCGCTCCGCGCGGGGCGGCGATCTTGTACCTGTCGCGGGCCCAGGCGGCGATGCCGGCGACCTGCCGCTCGACGGGGGTCGCCGACCAGCCGAAGGCCTCGCGGAAGCGCGTATCGTCGATGACATAGGGCACGTCCCACTGGTACGCCATCTCGGCCGCCTCCCGCAGGAAGGGCGAGAACAGGCCCACCGCGCGCAGCAGGAGGCGCGGGAGTCGCGCCACCTCGACCTCGACGCCAAGGGCGCGCCCGAGGCGCTGCGCGAGCGCCCGCGTGCTCTCGGCAGGCGCCGTCGGCAGGTGCCAGACATGGCCCATGGCGTCCTCCCGCTCGCCCAGCGTCACGAGGCCCCGCGCCACGTCCTCCACGTAGGTATACGAGTGAGGCATCTCGGGATCACCCATGCACTCCACGGCTTTTCCGGCGAGCGCGCGCGCGTAGATTCGGTCGCCCCAGGCAGACAGCGGCACGTCGGCGCCGAAGAAGTCGCTGGCGCGCCCGATGGCCACGCGCACGTCGCCGCGGCGCTGGGCCGCGAGGCGCAGCTCCTCGAGCTCGACGCGCAGCGCGCCCTTCTTGCTGCAAGGGCGGCGCGGCGAGTCCTCCCGCATGGCCCCGTCGGGCACGCCGTACATGTACAGGCAGTCGAGGGCCACGAGCTTGGCGCCCGCCTTGCTCGCGCCATGCACCGCGCCGCGCGCGATGGGCAGGAGCTGCGTGGCCCAGAGGTGGTAGGGCGGGTTCATGCAATCGTAGACCACGCTGGCTCCGCGCGTGGCCTCCTCGGCAAAGGCGAGATCGGTGATGTCGCCGCACACCGACGTGAGCCCCGGCCGCTCCGGAGCGCGGCGGGTGCGCTGCACCAGGCGCACACGATGGCCCTGCGCCAGCAAGAGAGCGGCGACCCGCGGGCCGATCTGGCCGGCGCCGAGCACCACGTGGAGGCGAGGCGAGGAGTTCGGGACAAGCGGTGCGTTGTTCATGGGGGCCAGGATGAGTCTTGCAATCACGCAAGACAAAGCCCAGAAACGCAACATATACCGGCAAAAATGCAAGACCTGCGCGGGCCATGTGCCGCGCGTCGCACATCGCGCGTCGCGCGGGACCCGGGCTTCGGGGAGCTCGTGTCCGCCGGGCCGGGCTCGGCTAGCTCCGCGCGTCGAAAATCCCTACCGTTCACGACGGTTCGCCGCCGCAAATTCGTCCTTGGGCGACGACGTACTAGCCTTGCCAGCGTGGATCCGTCCGACCCCGTGGCCCGGTACCTGCCAACCCTCGGGCGTGCCCGCGCCGAGGGGCTCGCGCTGCCGCCCGGCGCGCCGGCCGAGGAGCGCCGCGTGGCAGCGCTGGTGGTGCTCGCGTCGATCGTGCGCCGTGAAGGCTGGACCGAGGTCGTCGACCTCAGCGTGGAGGACGCGCTGCAGATCGCGCCGGGAGAGCCGCCGCTCCCCGAGGCCTTCGAGGCGCGTGCCCACCGGCGCCTGGTCGAGCATCTCGGCCTCCGGCCCTGCGCCGCGTGCGCCGGCGCCAGCGCGAGCCCCGTCGTCTGCGCGTCCTGCATGGGCGACGGCCATCTGCGGCGGGCGCGCATCCGCCACGTGCAGGACCGCCCGATCGAGGTGCGTGAGCTCTACGCGCCGCGCGAGATGTCCTTCGTGCCGGCGCTGTTCTCGTTCGACAGCGCCCTGAAGCGCGCGCTGGGCGCCGCGGATCCCCCCGAGCCGCTGCGCTGCCTCGACCTCCGCCCCCGGGCGGTGCGCACCGCCTACCGAGGCGGCGGCGACCGGGCGGTCGAGCCGGATTTTCATGGCCACCATTTTGCCGGCACGATCGAGAGCGCGGTGGCCACGCTCGGCGCGTTCGCCGCGGGCGGCCGGATCGTGGCGCAGGCAGTGCGCGCCTACGCGTGGCCTCTGCTCTGGCTGCGCTACGACCCCGGCGAGCCTGCGCGCGAGGTGGTCGTCTTCCCCGATCTCACCGGCGCGCTCCAGGCCTTCTCGGGCGCCTGCCCGGGCGCGCTCGGCGGCCCGTGACGACACGGATCCTGCGCGCGCCTCAGCACCGGATCACCACCTGCTGCTGAGACAGCAACGGAGCCGCCCACCACCCGGTTCCGCGCCGTGACGGCCGGGCAATGAACGCCGCCTGACGCTCCCCGCGCCCGCGCTCTCCCGCGCGCAGGACGAAGGCTAGAAGTCCGGCCATCCATCCATTGATGGCCGGACTTCTGGTGGGCGGGACTCAGGTGAGCGACGGAAGCGCGCCGGTGCTGTAATTCGGGTCGCCGAACGTCTTGTCGTCGGTCCCCATCGCGTTCGCGATCGTGACGAGAAGATCGTTGTGCTGGCGGGCAGAGCCGCCGTTCGCCAGATAGTCCACGAAGCGGCCGGTCTTGAAGACCCCGCCCCCGCTGCCGGCGAGCAAGAACGGGATGTTCGTGAGCGCGTGCTGCCTCGACTCGCCGATCTCGGTGACCCACAGGACGACGGTGTTGTCGAGGAGCGTGCGATCCCCTTCCGCGTACGAGTCGAGCTTCCCGAGCAGGTAGGCGAGCTGCTCCGCGAACCACGTGTGGATCTTCATGTACTTCTCGTCACCCGCCGCGTTCCACTCGTGGGAGATGGCATGGTGATTCTGCGTGAGACCGAGGAACGGGTAAAGGTGCTCGCTCTCGGCGTACGACCACTGGATCGTGGCGACCCGCGTGAGGTCGCACGCGAGCGCCGCGGCCATCATGTCCATCTGGAGCTTGCCGATGGCGGGCATGTTGTCGTCCTTCGAGAGGTCGATGCGGTCGCCCAGCGCCGGGGCCTGGCAGCTGCCCGTGGTCGGGGTGCCGCCGCCGCCGTTCGAAGAGCCGCCGCCGGCCAGGCGCGCCTCGATGTCCCGGATCGACTGCAGGTGCGAGTCGAGCTTGATGCGATCTTCCTTGCCGATGCGAGGCCGCACGTCGGCGATGTCCTCGCGGAGGAGATCGAACACGGTCCGCCGCTGCGCGCGGAGCCGATCCAGCGCGGTAGCGCCGCCCGGGTCCTGGCCCGGGTCGGGCACCGTGGCACCGAAGAGCTGCTGGAACGTGTCGTAAGGGTCCTCGCGGGGGGGGATGGGCTGGTCCGGCCCGGCGTAGCTGAGCCGACCGCGCACCTCCGCGTCACGGACCTGGACGCCGAGCTCCAGGGTCTTGAACAGCGTGCTCGGCTGAAGCTTGTTCGCGATGTGCTGATCGAGCGAGATCCCCGACGACCAGCCGGCGTTGGTGGACATGAAGCTCTTGAAGTTGCCCTTGAGCAGCGCCCGCCCCGTCAGCAGCCCCCCGATGCCCCGAGCGTGCTCGGAGCCGATGTTCGAGTTGACAACGACGTTCATGTTGACGCCGCGCATCGGGATAATCTTCGACTTGAACGGCGAGAGCGGCTGGAGCAGCGGGCTCAGCGTGAAGTTGTTCTCGGTGCCCGTGGGCATCCATTTCGACTCCATGGTGCCGTTCGGCGTGTAGAACACCACGAAGCGCTTGGGCGCCGTGGTCTCTTGCCCGCGGGCCAGCTCGGAGCTCAGCAGCGGGATCGTCGCCGTCGCCGCCAGCGCGCCCTGGAGCATCCGCCGTCGAGAGATCATTCGCGGTTTCATGTCACTCCTCCTCTGCGATCGCGCTGCGGTACAGGAACGCGTCGGTCTGCGTCGTCGCCACGATGAGCTCCACGAGATCCCCCTCGGAGCCGTGGAACCCTGCGCGCAGCCCGTCGAGCGAGCACTCGTCGTCGATGTTCTCGAAGCGCCCCGCCGTGTAGCGGAACCATTGCGTCGCGAGGCACTCGCGGACCTGCGCGCTCCCGGCGAGCTTCTCCGCCAGCTGGCGGACGCCGACGAACGGGCCGTCCATGTCATCGGACAGGACCATCTCCCCGGAGACGTCGATGACCTGCCCGCCCTCCTCGGTGCGGTACGCGCCCACGGCGTCGAAGTTCTCGAACGCGAAGCCGATCGGATCCATCAGCTGATGGCAGCCGGCGCACCTGGCATTGGAGGCGTGCTGGTTGAACCGTTCACGCGCTGTGACGCCCTCCTCGCCGGTGGGCGGCGTGAGGTCGACGTCGTCAGGAGGAGGCGGCGGGTCCTGGCACATGAACTTCGAACGGATGGCCTTGCCGCGCAGCACCGGAGAGGTCTGATCGGGGTGCGCGTGGACGGCCAGGAACGCGGGCTGCGTGAGCACCCCCGAGCGCTGGTCCGGCGGCAGCTCCACGAGCTGGGGTGTGGTCGAGCCGGGCGGGACCGTCACGCCGTAGAGCTCGGCGACGGACTCGGTGGCAAAGCCGACGGGCAGCGTGAGCAGGCTCGAGAGCTTGTGGTCCCCGGACCACAGCACGTGCTCGACGAACGCGGGAGTCTCGGCGCGGATCCCCGCGACGAGCTCGTCGTCGTACCCGGGGAACTGGCTCTCCTCCTTGACGATGGTCTCGAGCTTCCCGAGGTTGAGCCATTGCTTGTAGAACTCCGTGACGGCCCGGCGCGCCCGCGGGTGCTCCAGCATCTGGCGGGTCCGCTCGGCGAGCTGCTCGCGGGTATCGAGCAGGCCCGCCTCGGCGGCATCGAGCAGCTCGTCGTCGGGGCCCGACGCCCAGACGAGGTACGACAGGCGCGACGCCATCTCGTACGGGTCGAGGCGCACCCGCGACGAGGAGGCATCGAGATCGTGACGCAGCTCCAGGCGGAACAGGAACTTCGGCGATTGCAGCGCGGCCCGGAGGACGACCTCGATGCCCTCACGGAACGACCCGTCCGTGCGTCCCGCGGCGTAGGCGCGCATCAGCCGGTCGACCTCCGACGCCTCGAGCGGTCGACGGTACGCGCGACGGCCGAAGTCCTGGACGAATTGCCGCGCGCACGCCTCCTCCTGGGCGACTTGCCCCTCGACCGCGGCCGGATCACACGGCACGAGCTTCGACAGATCGCCCCCGACGGCCTCCGTCGCGAGCGCCTCGGCAGCGAGGAGGTACTTCTCCGCGTGCAGCGCAGACACGGTCAGCACCGTCGCGTTGTTGTTGAAGCCGCCGGCGATCTCATCCGGGGGGAATTGATCGGCAGGGGTGAGGGACGTTCCGAGGAGATCTCGGACCGTGTTGTTGTATTCGAAGCGCGTCAAACGCCGCTGTGGTGCGAGGATCCGCTCGGCGCCGCACACCGGAGGATCGCCTCCTTGTCCGGACGTCGAGCCGTCCTCCCCGGAGCCGGAGCCGGTGTCCGCCGCTCCGATCTGCCCGTTGCCGCACCCGGCCGCGGCCGTCAGCGCGAGCGTCGCCAGGAGCGCGTGACCGGCTCGCCAGCGACGATATCCCAAGTCAGCCATACCGTGACCTCCTACCGTCGGTCACAACCTACGGTGAAGCCTCGCCAGACGTCAAGCGTTGCTCCCAGCAATCCACAGAGCAAGACGCCCACGTTCAATGGCCGGACAGCGGTCAACAACGGACCATCCGCCGGCGAAGTCTGATACTGCCCGAAGACTCCACTCCCGTCATATTATGGATCGACTGCCGTCACTTGACGCGGCACGCGCCGCGTCAGCCCAGCAGAACCGGGCAAAATGAGGCCTGGGCAGCGAGGCGAGAGCGCGACTCCGTCGCACCTCTCCAGGCCACCCGCGCCGCGCACACGAGTAGTCATTGGAAGAATTCCCGCACCGGCGCGTATTGATCACGAACCGCCGAAAGCTCTCCAATTTTTACCAGCGGCGTCACGCGCGCCGCGCGCCTCGAGGCGTCACGGCGCGGGGGACATCGCAGATCCCCTGGGCGCCTCGTGCCCGTCGACGACGCGCAGGCTCGGGTGGGCGCGGACGAGCTCGCGCAGGCGCTCCAGGCTCCGCTGTCCCACGGCCTCGTCGCCGATGGGCTGCCAACGCCGGCCCAGATCACGAGCGCCGCCGCGAGCGCCACGACGGCGCCGAGCCGCCCGCGCGCATCGTCCGCGCCTCGGGGCTCCCGCTCACGACCCGACCGGTCCCCTTCGAGGTCGAGCCCTTCACGCTCCACATCGTGTTTCATCCACGCTGGACGGCCGACCCGCGCCATCGCAGCATCCGGGAAAGCCTGATCTCCAGCTCCACCGCGAGAGGCAGCTCCAGGCGTCCACATGAGCGTCCAACGTTCGTGTGGATCGCCTTGCGGGCGCGATTCGACCGGAGCGCGCGGCAGCGCCGCTCAGGCCCTCCACGGCCTCCGTGCAGGTTCGACTCCGAACCTGCTATGCTTGCGTATGGATCAACGCGTGGTCGCGGTGTTCGGCTGGCTCCTCGCCCTCCTGGTCGTTCCGTCCGGCTGTCATCCCCCGCCGACACAGGCTCCGGCCGCGCTGCCCGCGCGCGCGACTCCGATCCATCACGCGACGCCGGCCGCGCGCGATCCGTCGGCCGTGATTGACCCGGACGATGATGCCGGCATCGCCGCGGCGCTCGCCGGCGACGGGCTCGATGGATGGATGCACGGCGCGGCGGCTGCGTCCGGTCTCTTCGTATTCACCTACCGGCTCCCGAACGATTTCTTCCGTTACGCTGACTTTCCGATGATCCCGGGGTCGTCGGAGGTCGCGCGGGAGCTCGCCGGGCTCCAGCGGCATGACCGGCTGCGCGTGTTCGGCAGCCTCGAGAAGAAGGGACCTCAGCGCCACGTCCGCGTGCGCCGCATCGAGGTGCTCACGCGGTTTTCCTCCGGCGTGGACGCGCCGTCGTATGCACACGACACGACCACGCACGCGGCGCTCCTCGGGGGGCGCGCGCTCGTGGGTCGTGTGCACGGCGTCGACGCCGAGGGCAAGGTCCTCGTTGTCGAGCTCGCAGACAAGGTGGTGCCGGTCTTCGTGACCCGCCCGGAGCACGTCCGAGATCTGTGGCGCAATGACAAGATCCGGCTGCATTACGTGATCGCCGAGCACCCCGATCGCCCGATCCACCTGCGGCTCGATCCGGCCGTCTCGAGGCCGATCGAGGTGCTGGAGCGCGTGCAGGCAGGTCATGGCCAGCCGATCGAGCTGGAGGGCGATCTCGTGCTCTTCCCGAGGAGCCCGCAGATAAAATTCGACATCTGGGCGCTGCGCGTCGTCGACAGGGATCGGGTGGAGCGCGAGTATACGCTCGTCAATTTCAGCGATCCGGAGCTCTTCAAGGCGATCCGCGACAAACTCGCGCGGGGCTGGGCGGCGCACCCCGGCGCCCCGGTGGACGCGCGCAACAAGTTCATCAAACAAGGCCTGCGCGTGCGCGCGAGGGGCGTGCTCAACGTGATCTCGCCGGCGCAGGCCAACCCGCAGATCTTGTTGTCGTCGGAGGGGGCGGTCGAGGTGCTCGGAGCCCCGGGACCGGGATCGCCGCCTCCCGTCAACCGATGAGGCGTCCTCGGGTCCCGCCGGTCCGTCCTGTGCATCACCCTGTGCATCAGCCAGGCCCCCCCGCCTGAGGGGCTCGATCACGGCGGTAGAAGGCAATCGCGCCTCCATTTTCTGCTTGCCCACGGTTTCCTTAGACCACACTATCTGCCGGGGGTGGGGCACCCGCACGCGCCGCCCCTGGAGCGTCATCCTTCCGTATCTCGAGCGAGCGCCCCCCGGCTCGGGCCGCTCGCGGCGTTCGTCCGTCAGAGCCCAGGACGCTCCTCGCGCCCGCTTCGCTGCCCCGTGTCCCGACAGCCATGCTCTCGATCGGAGGTGCGCCCGTGAAACCAGCGTTCGTCCTGCCGCTCGCCATCGTATCGTCGTGCCTCGCCTCCGCCGCTGCCGCCGCCGAGCAGGCGTGCGGGTACTCCAGCGCCGGCTGGAACGCGCCGAACGGCGCGGCGGTGTTCAGCGCCGGCTCGGGGCCGATCGGAGACGTCCTTAACGCCGTCGGCGAGTTCCGGACGCACTCGATGCTGTCACACGGACCCGGACGGTGGGTGACGCATGCCACCATGAAGCAGCCGCGCGAGAACTCCTGGCCTGAGGTGTGCAGCACGCCCATCGTATCGAGCGATCTGCTCGATGGTTATCCCGGGCTCGCGCAGGTCAACCAGGGTGGGATCTACCGCTTCCTCTACGGGAGCGGCGGGAGCGGCCCGGCCGCGCTGACCTACCAGGTCGGCGACCCCAAGCGGGCCGCGTCGATCGGCGAAACCATCTGGTGGGAGGTGCCCTACTACGCCGAGCGCTCGAGCATCGACGAAGGGGTCGAGATCGCTCGGCTGAGCGTTCGCGGCGGCCGGGTGCGCTACTCGTTCTTCCAGTACCGTGACACCGAGGGCACGCCCACCGGCGGGCCGGCGTGGAACAACGGTATGGTTTGCTCCTCATTCCTGGCCTACGCGCACCACCTCGACGGCCAGGGCGCCATCCCGCCGTACACGTACAGCCACGCCAAGCTCACCAGCGCGGCCAACGCCCTTCACGGCGGGGTGATGGACAGCTGCGAGAACAGCCTGGGGTTCTGGGGCTCGATCGGCACATCGATCGTCTGCCTCTCGGACGTCTGCGAGAAGGCCGCCAATCAGGTCGCGAACTGCATGGCCTCGCACGCATGCAACACCGGCAGCGGCAGCGTGTGGAGAGGAGTCCGAGACGACCCGAAGACCGTCGCCGTGTCCATCAGCCCCGACCGCATCGGCGGCTGGAGCGGGCACCCCTGGGGGACGCAGGCCGGCGCGACCGTCTGGTCCGCCGATACGAACCACAACGTCCAGTGGAACTCCGGAGGCAACGTCTACGGGTGCTGGTACTGACGGACGTTCGAGCACAGTAACGTGAGGAGCTCCGGCCATGACGACCAGGATCGGCGAGCATCGGTCAAAGGCGCAATGGGTCGGTGTGGTGGTGCTCGCCGCCGCGCTGTGGGTCCTGGTCTGGTCGGTCCGCCCTGCCAAGGCGCCCGAGCCCGTGCAGGCAGCGCCGAAGGCGAGCGCGCCGGAGGCCCCGCCGCGCGCCGGACGCGCGGCGAGCGCCGCCGCGGCGAGCGCCGCCGCGGCGAGGGCGCCCGCGGAGGACCCGGCGCCCATCATCGACGAGATCGAGGTCGAGAAGCCGGAAGTGTGCGCCGGCGAGGAGAACCTCATCACCGTGCGATCGCATACCACGAACGGGACAGATGAATACCTCCACGGCGTCATCGGCACGCGCGCCGGATCGCGGGTGCCGCTCCGCATCTGGCCCGAGATGGACGGGTCGTACGAGATGCCCACCATCTCCGTGTTCGGGCGTAACAACGCGGTGACTCAGATCGAGGTCCCGAGATACAAGGTCAACGCCTGCAAGCCGGAGCGGATCGTCGTCATCACCCACAGGCTCCTGCCGAGCACCCCCGGTGAATTCGAGCTCACGGCGCAGATCGTCGACGTCGGGCTCAAGGACGATCCCGACGCGAGGCCGTTCAAGCCCGCGAGTTATGCCTGGGTGTTCGACGACGGCGGCTCGGAGAAGACGAAGGCGCCGTTCGTGACCCACAGCTACGAGCGCCGCCCGCAAACCGCGCTCGTCTCCGAGTTTCTGATCCGGGTGGAGGTCCAGGGCGAAGCGGGCGAGAAGCTCACCGGCCGCGCCCTGCTCCAGATCCCGAACATGATGTTTCAGGACCTCGCGGAGCGGGGGGTCGTGACCATCGCGGCGACGCCGACGCCCCGCTTTCCCCGGCAGGACGCCGACGGCGTGGTCCGGCAGACCTTCCGCCTCTGGCATCACCGCGACGCGCCGGTCCGGATCGATACGGTCACGGCGATGCGGCACTTCGCGGGGGCGAAGGGCGCCTCACCGCTCGACAAGGCCTCGCTCGGCCTTGTCGAGATCCCACCCGGGCAAGGGGTCGATGTGGAGGTGAGGCTCGACACGGCGCGTGAACCGGATGTCTTCACCGTCACGTACATGCTCGAGGGAGAGACGGCGGAGGGGCACGCGGCGCGCGGGACGTTCTCGCTGATGAAGCCGCCGCCCGCGCCGACCAAGGAGTCGAGCACACCGGTCATGGAGCCCGTCCTCCTCGCCAAGATCAAGCGGGCGCGAGAGCTCCTCGCGCAGGAGTTCGTCACCGACGAGGACATCTGGCGGCTGGAGCGAGAGGGAAGGATGGCGGACCTCGACGTCTCGCCGCCGCTGACGAGAGAGCCATAGCCCGATCAGCGTGCCTCGGCCCGCCGCGCGCCGTCGGCCGCGGCGGCGTCGGCGCGGTTCATCCGCTGGATGCAGAGCTTGAGGCCGGCGCGGAGGTTGCCCATCGTGATGATCCCCGAGAGATCGACCCCGAGCGCGATCATCGTCTGCGCCACGTTCGAGCGGATACCCGTGATCACGCCCTCCGCGCCGAGGAGCCGTATCGCGCGGACCATCTCGATGAGGTAGCTCGCCGTCTTCGTGTCGACGGCGTCGACCCCGGTCAGATCGAGTATCGCGAAGCGCGCCCCCTTGGTCGAGATCGCGTCGAGGAGGCTGTCCATCACCTCGGAGGTCCTCACGCTGTCGACGACGCCGACCATCGGGAGCGTCAGCACGCGATCCCAGACCTCGATGATGGGCGTCGACAGCGCGCGAATCACCTGCTGCTGGGCCTGGATCATGTCGAGCCTCGCCTGGAGCTCGGCCTCCTTGCGCTTCACGTCCGTGATGTCGAACGTCACGGACACCGCGCCGTTCTGCGCGCCGCTCTCGTCGAAGATGGGGAGCAGCCAGGATCGCCATGAGACGCCGTGGGCCTCGGCCTGACTGTCCACCACCTCTCCCGCCAGCACGCGCCGCATCCCGTCCGCGGCCGCCTGGTTGGACCCGTAGAGGTCGAACACGTTCTTGCCGATGAGCGCCCCGGGCTTCACGCCCGAGTTCTCGAGCCCCTTGCCGTCATGGTGGGTGAAGACCCCATCGCGATCATACTTGCACGCCGCGATCGGGACGTGATCGAGGATGGCGCGCAGGATGATCGAGTCGTCCCGCGACGCTTCCGCCAGGCGGCCGCGGTCGGTCACGTCCTGCCCGATGAAGAGCCTGCGCACCACCTGGCCGTCGGCGCCGCGCATCGGCTCGTGCACCCACGCGCACGCGACGACGCGCCCGTCCTTCCGCCGGTGCTCGGCGGAGAGCGGCGCGCCGCGCTGCCCGTCGGAGAGGCCGTCGCAGAGGCGTCGCCAGAGGTCGGCGTCGGCGCTGCGGAGCGCCGTGTCCGCGAGGCGGCAGCCAATCACCTCTTCCCCGGTATAACCCAGCAGCCGCTCCGCCCCGGCGCTCCACGCGGCGATCACGAGAGACCCGGCGTCGCCGGTGCACTCCACGGCGATGAACGGTCCGTTGAGGACCGCGTTCATGTAGCTCGTCGCGATCTCGAGCTCGTCCGGGCCGGCCACCTGGTCCATGCACCGCACTCTACCGGGCACGTCCTCGGCATGTCGAGAAAAACGGCCGCGCCCGGCGGTCAGCTCCCTCGCTTCATCGTCGCCTCGATGAGCCCGTGCGGCTCGTCGACCGGGACGAATATCTCGTTGTCGTTGGTGAGCCCGAAGGGTGCGAGATCGACGAGCAGGCAGTGCTTGTTGGGGAGCGAGAGGCTCACCTCGTCGATGGCAGGACAGGCGGCGAGCACCGCCTCCCCCAGGTCATGAATGGTGTGCTGCACCGAGAGGCTGTGTCGCTCTGCGAACGTCTCGATCAGGGCGCGGCGGGCGCGCTCCCACGTCGCCGTGGGCGCCGGGTCGCGGCCGGCCGCGCGCCAGCGGGCCACCATGAGCGTCGAGAGGATGCGGTCCCCGGTCTCCTTGAGCGTCGTGTGCTCGTCGCGCGGGAAGCCCGAGAACGCCGAGCCGGTGGTCTTGAGGACGAGGAGATCCGCGACGCCGGACGTGATCTCGACACCGCCGGGAGCCGCGGAGATCTCCGCGGTCCGCCGCTCCCCTGCCGCGCGGAGGAAGGCGTGAGGGTGCGGCGCGCCGCCCGCGTCGATGCGAGACCAGACGTTCTCCGCGATAGCGACCCTCGCCCGCAGGGTGTGCGGCTTGCCGAGGAAGTGTTCGGCGAGCAGGACCCCGAAGTCCTCGATCGGCTCGACCGGGTGGCCCTTGGCGAGCGCGTACACGGTGTTCTTCATCGTGTCCGTGGGCAGCACCTTGCTGTTGTCACCCTTCGTGTAAGCGTCGTCGAACTCGCCCTCCAGCTGGACATCGACCTGGACGTCGGTCAGCTCGTGCCGCGCGCCCGCGCGGCGGACCTTCACGAGCCGCACCCTCGATTTGCCGTAGGCGTTCCGCACCAACGAGATTGACATCGTTCTTCAGCTCCCGCGCCGGGCGACGACGCTCTTTTGAGACGCGGGAGAGACGGTAGCTTGAAGCGCGACGCCGGCTCAAGCCTGGCGGGTCCCCTCGCCCACGACCCGCGGCGCGCGACGGCGCTCCGGCAGCGGCCGCGCGGCCGGGCACCGCAGCGCCGTCGGGCGGGCCCGTGCGATATCGCGCGTGCGGCGACGAGGGCGCGTCACCACATACGCGGGCATGGTGACCACAGAGCGTGTCAGGGCGGCCGACGAGCTCGTCGCTCGCCGTGAATCGTTGAGGGACGCCGCGCTCGCCCGCCTCGAGGCCGCGTCCGTCGCGCCGCGCGCCTTCGGAGCGCGCGGCGAGCGCGAGGCGCTCTCGCGCTGCCACGTGGACCTCGCGGCGCACATCGACGCCCTCGCGGCGGCGCTCCGCGCGGAGGGCGCCCAGCAGCTCTGCGAGTACTGCGCGTTCACGGCGGTGTTCCTCGAGGCGCTCGGGGTGCCCCGGCGCGCGCTCGGCGCCGCGCTCGACGCGCTCAGCGAGAGCATCGGCGAGCAGCTCGATCCGGCGCTCTCTTCGGTGGCGCAGGACGCGCTGGCCGCGGGCCGGGAGCGCCTCTGCGCCTCGCCCCTCGTGACGCCGGCCGCGCTGGCGGCCATCCCCGAGCCCCCGTGCGCCGCCGGCGCGGCCGGCTCGCCGGCGGAGGCCATCGAGCGCTCCGCGGCGCGCATCGCGCCGATGAGCGTCGCGCTCAGCTTCATGCGGCGCCCGGCGGACGCGCTCGCCGCCGGCGCGAAGCGCGCCCTCTGCCTCGACGACGCCAGGCGCCACGTCGCGCAGCTCGCCGCGGCGGTCGACAACGGGTCGCCGGAGCTCTTCAGCGCCTATGCGGAGTGGGCGCAGACGCTGCTGGTGCAGCACGGCCTCGACCCCGCCGAGCTCGTGGGCTACCTCCGCGCGCTCGGCGACGTCCTCGCGCTCACGCTGCCGGAGCGCCTCGCCGAGGCGCCGCGGCGGTACCTGGCGGGGGCGCTCGAGCGGCTCACCTCGATGCACGCCGAGAATCCCAGCTTCGTCCGCCGGGAGGCGCCGCTCGGGGCCGTCGCGTGCAGCTACCTCGACGCGCTGATCGAGCGGGACCGGAGGCGAGCTGTGCGGACCATCCGGGAGGCGCTCGACGCCGGCGCGCCGATCAAGGACATCTATGCTCACGTGCTGGAGCCGTGCCAGTACGAGCTGGGCCGGCGCTGGCAGCTCCGTCAGCTCAGCATCGCCGGGGAGCACTACTGCACGGCGGTCACGCAGATGATCCTTGGCCAGCTCTATCCGCACGTCGTCAGCGGCGATCGCGCCGGCCGCCGCCTCGTGGCCACCGCCGTGGACGGGAACCTCCACGAGATCGGCGCGCGCTTCGTCGCCGATTACTTCGAGATGGCGGGGTGGGACACCTTCTATCTCGGGGCCAGCACGCCCGCCGAGCACGTGATCCAGGAGGTCGTCCAGCGGAAGGCCGACGTCCTCGCGGTCTCGGCCGCGCTCAGCGATCAGCTGTCGAGCGTCCGCCAGGTGATCACCGCGGCGCGCCGCGACGATCGGTGCAGGGGCGTCGTCGTCCTGGTCGGCGGCCAGCCGTTCCGCGTCGTCGACGACCTCTGGAGGCAGCTCGGGGCCGACGGCTCGGCGCCGAGCGCAGAGCGGGCCGTCCGCGCGGCGGAGCAGCTCCTCGCGGCGCGGAGCGCATGACCCCGCTCCGCGCCTTCGAGCGCCGGCCCCGCGGGGTGCGTTTCGCATAGCGAGCTCCGCGCCGGCCTGCCAAAGACAGATGGCCTCCGCCGCGAGCGAGGGAGAGGCTTTGATTCGGATGATTCCGATGGAACCGCGCAGGACGCAAAGCGCAGGAGAAAACGAAGGAGCGCCGCTGGTGGCCCCGCCGCCGGGACACGAGCTCAGCGGTCCTGTCGCGGAGCTCGCCGCCGCTTTCCTCATGGCCTCGACCGCGCTCGCGATCGGCGTGTTCGCGCCGGACGGCGCGCCGAGGCTCACCAACCACGGCATGCGCCGGCTGCTCGGGGGGGCGGGCGAGCCGGGTCGCGCCGAGGCTCGCCTCGTCAGCCCGAGCTTCGCGCAGCTCGCCGCGGCCGGGCACGGCGCCGGGGAGCCGATCTACCGCGGTATGGTGCACTTCGGGGATCTCCGGTCCATCGCGCACAGCCTCCGGGGAGAGGTCTGGCGGCTCGGCCACGACCTGCTGCTCCTCGCCGAGTTCGACGTCATCGAGCTCGAGCGCGTCGTCGCCGAGGTGTCCGCGCTCAACTCGCGGATCACGAGCCTCCAGCGGCGGCTCCTGTCCGAGCAGAAGGAGCTCGAGCGGTCGCTTGAGCAGCTGCGCGCCACGCAATCGATGCTCGTCCACTCCGAGAAGATGAACGCGCTCGGCAAGCTCGCCGCCGGCGTGGCCCACGAGATCAACAACCCGCTCGCCTTCGTCCGCAGCAACGTGCACACCCTGGCAGAGTCGCTCGATCGGCTGTTCGCCGCCTACGAGGCGCTCGAGCGGGCCGCCGTCAGCGCAGGCTCGGACGACGCGAAGGGCCTCGCCGAGGCGCTCCGCGCCGAGGTCGAGCCCGACTTTCTGCGCGAGGATACGGGGGATCTCGTGAAAGGCACGCTGGGCGGCCTCGCGCGCGTGCAGAAGATCGTCGAGGACCTCAGGACCTTCACGCGGCTCGACCGGGCGGAGGAGGAGCGCAGCGACCTGAAGGAGTGCCTGGAGAGCACCCTCGCGATCGCGGGCCCGGCGCTGAAGGACGGCGGCGTCCAGGTGACGGTCGAGTGGGCCGAGCTGCCCATGCTGCGCTGCAAGCCGGCGGAGCTCAGCCAGGTGTTCCTGAACCTCCTCATCAACGCGGCCCAGGCGGTCGAGTGCCGGGGCCGGGGGAACGGCCGCATCGTGATCCGCGAGCGCGACGAAGCGCGCCGGGTCGCCCTGGAGTTCGAGGACAACGGCGCCGGGATAACCCCTGACGTCCTCGGCCGGATCTTCGATCCGTTCTTCACGACCAAGCCTGTCGGGCAAGGCACGGGGCTGGGCCTCACCATCTCGCACAAGATCATCGTCGATCAGCACGGCGGCACGCTCACCGTCCGATCGACCCCCGGGGTGGGCAGCACCTTCACGATCACGCTGCCGAAGGAGCCCGACCGATGACGCGCGCCTCCGGCGAGCGGCGCGCGCTGCTCATCGTCGACGACGAGCCCGAGACGTTGAAGGCGCTCCGCCGCGAGCTCCGGCGCGACTACGATGTCCTCATCGCGGAGAGCGCCGAGGAGGGCCACGCGATCTTGCGCGAGCGGCCCATCCCTGTCGTCCTGAGCGACCAGCGGATGCCGGGCACGACGGGCACGGAGTTCTACGCGAGGCTCAAGGGCGAATTCCCGGAGACCATCCGCCTCCTCATGACCGCCTACGCGGACACGAGCGCCGCCATCCAGGCCATCAACGAGGGCGGCGTGTACCGGTTCATCTCCAAGCCCTGGGATCCGCCGGAGCTCGCCGGCGTCGTGAGCGACGCGTTCGCGCAGCACGAGCGCATCAGCCGCTGCCAGCGGCTCCTCTCGAGCCTCAAGACGAGCGCCGACGCGCTCCACCTCGAGAACCAGCAGCTCGCCGAGGTGGCCCAGAGGACCCATGAGCTCATGGGCGTCGCCGCGCACGATCTGCGCAATCCGATCGCGGCGATCCAGTGGTTCTCGAAGATGCAGCTGGCCGGCGTCGGCGCGGGGCCCGAGGACACGCAGCGCTACGCCGTGAAGATCCAGGACAACGCCGAGTTCGCGCTGCAGCTGCTCGAGAACCTGCTCGACATCACGACGCTGGAGCACGAAAGCGGCGGGCTTCGCCTGCAGGAGGCCGACCTGAGAGGCATCCTCCTGGCGGCGGTCTCCCTGAACGAGCACGGCGCGGGCCGGAAGGGGATCGCGGTGGACGTCGACGTGCCCGCGGATCTCCCGCTCGTCTGCTGCGACGTCGCGCGGATCGAGCAGGTCCTGAGCAACCTGCTCAGCAACGCGTTCAAGTTCTCTCATCCGGGCACGACGGTGACGGTGCGCGCGCGGAGGCTCGGTCAGGCGATCGAGGTGATGATCGAGGATCAGGGCCTGGGAATTCGCCCGGACGAGATCAGCGGCCTGTTCCGCAAATTCCGGAGGACGAGCACCCGGTCGACCGGCGGCGAGAAGAGCACGGGGCTCGGCCTGTCGATCTGCAAGAACCTCGTCGAGCGCCACGGCGGCGCGATCCGCGTGGAGAGCGAGCTCGGCCGGGGAACGCGGGTGTTCTTCACGGTCCCAACGAAGGCTGGGCGCGCCTGCGAGCCCGAGCGCCCCGCGGCGTAGGCTCGCCCGCGCGCCGCGCTTAGCTGATGACCACTTACCAGCTCACGGTGTCGTTGAGCGTGAGCGCCCCGCCGGACGCGGGCGTGCTCATCGTGCGGTTGCCGCCGCCCGGGAGGTTCTCCCAGGTCACGGTGCCGTCGGCGTTCTTGCGATAGTACTTGTACTCGAGCGCGCTGCTGGCCGGCAGGTTGACGCGGTTCGTCCACACGGGGTAACCGCGCGGATCGACAGGGACGCCGAGATCGGTGTTCCAGCTGCCGAGCGCCGCGGTGTTGCCGGTGACGTACATGTGCTGGCCGACCACGGTGGCCGCGGTGACGTTGACCGTGACGCCTGCCTCGCCGGAGCCGGGCGGCACCACACACGCGTTGTAGCGGCCGCAGACCACCGAGGGGACATCGACGACCCTGCCCGCCCGGATCGACGCCACCAGGCTGATGTACTCGCCCATCGCCCAGTTCAGGGGGCTCATCGACCGCGTCGGGGTGCCCGCCGCGACGTTCGCCGGCTTCTGGACGGACCAGCCGGTGACGTCCGTCGTCTCGCCCCATACCTGCTCTGGGATGAAGCCCTGCGGCGTCGAGAACGCCTTCACCGCGGTCAGGTAGGGGTTGCCGTCGGCGCCGACACCCGTGCTGGCGATCTTGAACATGCCGCGCTCGGCCGTGAAGATGGGCCACAGCCGGCCCCGACCGCCGTTGCCGTCGAAGTTGCCGCCGTCGTTCTTCTCCCCGTATCCATCGTAGTTGTAGCGGAACCACGCGTCGCCCTTGCCGGCGATGGTCCGCTTCAGGATGGCGTCGTACTCGGGCAGCGTCGCGACGATCGAGGGATCGTCGGCCCGCTTCACCCCCATCCGCACGAGCTCGAGGAACCCGCCGTCGACGATGTACCGCTGATCGTGCGTGCCGCCGCCGTTGCCGATCGTGAAGCTGACCGCCGCGTCCGGCCCGGACACCGGGTTGTACACCTGCGGCCCGCTGCCCGTGTTGCCCCGCGCAGAGGGGTTGATGCGGATGTAATACCGGCCGTCGCCGTGGTACCCCGTGGTCGTGAACGTCCAGCGGTCGACGCCCTGCTGCCAGGTGTCGGCGGCGGCCATGTAGCGCGCCGCGCTCGTGGTGTCGCCGTTCGCGCGGGCGATCGTCGCGGCGCAGACGAGGCCCGCGATCTCCGCCGCGATGGTCGACGGGGAGTACCCGGCGTTCTCCTCCCACCGCTCCTGCTGGGTCCATGGGCCGGTGTTGACGATGTAGTCGGCCGTCCTCTTGATCTTCTTCCACAGCGGGTTGTAGACGGAAGGTCCGAGCCGCCACGCGAGGATGATCGGCATCGCCTGCTCATCCATCTGCGTGCCTTGCCAGTACTGCCAGCCGCTGACCCAGGCGTTCTGCGGGAAGCGGCCGACGCGGCTGTAGCCCTGCGGGCAGCCCGGCGCGTCGTACTCGGCGGCGCCGCAGTCGCTCGACTGCTGCAGGGTGTTGAACAGGTAGTTGACCACCGAGGTCCCTGTCGCGGTGTCGCCGGCCGTCACCAGCGCGCTGGCGAACTTGAACAGATCGCGCGCCCAGACCAGGTGGTAGCCGCCGTTGTTGCCGTCGCCGTTGGTCTCGCCCCAGGGCGTGCCCATCCCCGCGATCATGGCGCCGTTCGACTTGTCCTGGATCGCCTTGAGCGACATCGCCGCGAGGTAATACTGGTCGTCGGCGGTGGCGCTCTGGCTGCTGAGCCCGGCCGCGTACGTCTTCCAGCCGTTGTCGTAGGTGGTTTGCAGCGTGCTCAGGTTGCTGCCGAGCGTCGCGTTCGCGGTGGAGGCCGCCTCGGCCTCGGTCGCGCCGAAGCCGAGCACCACGTCGAACGAGACGCTGGTGACGGCGCTGGTCCCGAGGTCGATCCAGCCCATCTGCGCCACGTTGCCGCCGCTCGCCAGGTCGTTTCGCCAGGTCATCGTCCTGTCGACGTTCCCGCCGAGGAGGTCGGTCCAGCCGTCCGACTCGCCGACGAAGCCGCTCGACACCATCGGCGCGCCGCTCACCACCTTCCATGGGCGCGACGCGGCGAGCGCCGAGGCGCGGCTGTTCTCCGAGGCGACGAGCAGCGTGCGCCCCCCTGCCTCCACCGTCCTCGACGTGTCGCCGGCCCCGGAGTTGTCCATCGCCGGGTTGTGCAGCAGGTAGAGGTTGAACTGGGTGACGTTCCTGCCGCCCAGGGCGTCGAACCGGACGCGCTGGATCAACGCGTTGCGCCCCGGATCGGTGAAGACGGTCCTGGTGATCCGCCAGTTGTGGGCGCTGTTCGTGGTCGTCGCCTGCCAGCGCATCGACCGCTTGTCCGGCTGGGTCACGGCGAAGCTCTGCTGCTTCTCCTCGTCGACGAAGGTCTTCGCCGTGTCCCCCACCAGGAACTGCAGATCGACGGTGTTCACGGTGTCGAGCACCGGATAAAACACCTCGGACACGATGCCGCGATGACCGGTGAAGTAGACCCGCGAGGCCGCGCTCGTCGAGGTGCCGAGGAAGGACTTCTCCGCAGGTCCCCACACAGAGGGTACCCCGACCCCCTTGGCCGCAATGCCGGCGCCGAGCGCCTTCAGGGCCTCTGCCTTCGACGGGGCCCTGCCGGTGGAGCCGAACGGGAACGGGACCGCGGACTCCCCGGCCATCGGCTCCTCTGCATCCGTGTCGAGCGCGCAACCCGCGAGCCCGAGTGTCAGGCAAATACTTGCAGTGCCACAAGAAATGCGCTTCAGCATCACGCCATTCCCTTTCCATCGGGTGGCCGTCGCGTGAAGACCGCTCCACGGCTACCGTAAGCCAGCGACTTGGTTGATGTTTTTACGTGCTGCGTGCGGATCGCGGCCCGGGCCCCCTGCGCTCACGTCGCCCCGGCTCCGCGTGGGACGCCAGCAATGCTGTAGCGTAGCACGCGATCTTCACGCGCTCGCGCGCTTGAGCGCACCTGCGCGCCGCCATGCCGAGCTCCTGGCAAGGACAGCGACGCTGCGCTCTATGCGTCGTGCCGGCCGCCGTGCCGGCGCGGATCCACCAGCACCGAAACCATCACGCGGCAGGGCGATCGACGCAGACAGCGCGGCGCCCATCGCGGGCTCGACGGAGCGCGGCGTCGACCGCGCCGCCGCGAGCTCATCAGCTCACGCGCCAACCACCTTGCGCCTCGCCGCCGCGTAGCGCCTGACCACCTCGTCCGCGATGACGCCGATCAGGATGACGGCGCCGATGACCGCGAACTCGATCTGGGTCGGGACGCCCAGCATGTTGATGGCGTTGCGCAGCACCTGCATGAGGGCGGTGCCCAGGATGACGCCCACCACCGCGCCCTCGCCGCCGCGCAAGCTGAAGCCGCCCAGCACGGCCGCGGCGATCGCATACAGCTCGTAGAAATTGCCGAAATCGACAGGCTGGGCCGAGTTGACCTCCAGCGCGAACAGCATGCCCCCGAAGCAGGCGAGCACCGAGCAGAGGACATACGCGAGGATCGTCATCCTGTCGGTATCGACCCCGCTGTAGCGGGCCGCCTGCTCGTTGCGGCCCAGCGCCATCAGATAGCGGCCATAGACGGTGCGGTTCAGGAAGATCGACGCCGCCACAGCGATCGCGAGGAACAAGAGGAACGGCATCGGGATGTCGATCCACGTGATCAGCGCGAGCCGCGTCTTCACGCCGGTGAACGGGTGCACCGCGTACGGGCTGAAGCGCCCCTCGGAGATCCACGAGAGGAACGGCACGGGGACCGAGAGCGGGCTGCCGACCGACAGGTAGCGCAGCGACTCGAACCCGACGCCGAACCCCTGCGTCTGATCGCCGGAGATCCCGCGCGCGGTGCCCCGGTAGAGCAGGAGCCCGCAGAGCGTCACGACGAACGGCTGGAGCCGGAGCTTCGTGATGAGCAGCCCGTGCGCGAGCCCGATGCAGAGGGAGATGCCGAGCAGCACGGGCACCGCCAGCGAGGCCGGCCAGTGCTGCACCGAGAGGAGCCACGGCAGCATGCAGCCGGCGAGCGCCACGACCGAGCCGATCGAGAGGTCGATACCGCCCGTGATGATCACGAAGCCCGCCCCGACGCTGAGGATGCCGAACAGCGCTGTCCTCCGGATCAGGTTCTCGAGGTTCTCCGCGAGGAGGAACCTCCCGTTCAGGAGCGCGGTGCCGAGCGACACCGCGAGGAGGAGCCAGAAGACGCCGAGCACCTTCCGCCGCGTGGTGGGCACGAGCAGCGCAGCCGGCGCGGCGCCGCGCGCCGGGAGGTCATGTGTCGTCGTCACAGACATGCTCTCTGGCCTCGATGGCTAGTGGTCACCCCGCGTCACGCCGCGTCACGCCGCGGCGTCGCTGCCGGTCGCGAGCTGCATGATCGCCTCCTCGCTCAGCTCGGCGCGGCCGAGCTCGCCGGCGATGCGCCCCTCGTGCATCACCAGCGCACGGTCGGACATGCCTATCACCTCTTCCATGTCGCTGGAGACGAACAGGGTGGCCATGCCGCTCGCTGCCAATCGCTCCATCAGCTGGTATATCTCGTGCTTGGCGCCGACGTCAATGCCGCGGGTCGGCTCGTCCAGGAGCAGCACGCGCGGCGACATCGAGAGCCACTTTGCGATGACGACCTTCTGCTGGTTGCCGCCGGACAGGTGCTGCACCGGCTGCACGTCGGTCGGCGTCCGCACGCCGAGCTCCCGGATCATCTGCGCCGACATCCGGCGCTCGCCCGCGCGGTCGAGGACGCCGTAGCGCTGCGCCCTGTCGAGGCTCGGGAGGCTCACGTTCGCCCGGATCGCCATCTCCAGGATGATGCCCTGTTGCTGGCGGTCCTCCGGGACCAGGCCTATCCCGGCGGCGATGGCGTCTCGCGGAGCGCGCGGCGTGATAGCCCGCCCGGCCACGCGGACGGCGCCTCCGGCCGCCGGCGTGACGCCGAACAGCGTCCGGAGCAGCGACGTGCGCCCCGCGCCGAGGAGCCCGGCCACGCCGACGATCTCCCCGCCGCGCACCGTGAAGGAGAGCGCTCGCTCGGGGTGCCTCGACGTCCGGAGGCCGGAGACCTCGAGCACCGGCTCGCCGGGCGGGTTCGGGACGTGCGGATAGAACTGCGAGAGATCGCGGCCCACCATCAATCGCACGATGCGCTCGTGGCTCATCTGCTCTCGCGAGAGCTCGCCCGCGTTCTCGCCGTCGCGCAGCACGAGCACGCGATCGCAGAGCGCCCTCACCTCGCCCAGGCGGTGAGAGATGTACACGACGCTGATCCCGCCCGCGCGGAGCTCCCTCACCACCTGGAAGAGCGCCTCCGCCTCGTGCGGGCACAGGCACGACGTGGGCTCATCCATGATGAGCACCCGCGCGTTCGCGGAGAGCGCCTTCGCGATCTCGACGAGGTGCCGCTGCCCGAGCGACAGGCCGCCGACGAGCGCGCGCGGCGAGCACGCGAGGCCGACCCGCGCCATGATCGCCCGCGCCTCGCGCTCCATCCTGCCCTCGTCGATGAAGCCGCCCCGCCGCGGCTCCCGGCCGAGATAGATGTTGGCCGCGACATCGAGGTTGTCCGCCAGGTTGAGCTCCTGGTGGATGAGCGCGATCCCGCGGGAGAGCGCCTCCCTGACGGAGCCGAGCGCGACAGGCCGCCCGTCGAAGCGCATCTCGCCTGCGTCGGGCGCCTCGACCCCGGCGAGGATCTTCATGAGGGTGCTCTTGCCAGCGCCGTTCTCGCCGACGATGCCGAGCACCTCGCCTCGGCCGAGCGCGAGGTGCACGCCGCTGAGCGCGAGCACGCCGGGGAAGCGCTTGGTCAGGCCGCGCGCCTCGAGCAGCGGCGTCGCGTCCGGTTCAGGCGAGGAGGCTGTCATTCGCGTCAGCGCGTCGAGCGTCGCCGGGCTCGGCTCGGGCGCGCGCGCCGCGCGGGCGCCGCGCTGCCCGGCGCCGGGTTCACGGTTGCTTGCCCGCCTTCTGCTTCAGATCGGCCCAGAACTCGTCCAGGTTGCCCTTGCGGATCTGCCGGGCCGGCAGGGAGATGAACTTGTCCTGAGGCACGACGGAGTTATCCCCCCGCACGAGCGCCGCGAGCACGCGCACCGACTCCTTGCCGTACATGTACGGGTTCTGCACCACCGTGCCGATCACCTCGCCGTCCTGGATCGCGCGGAGCGTCGCGTCCTGCTCGTCGAAGCCGACGACCTGGATCGAGCTCATCTTCCCCGCCTGCTTCACCGCCTCGAGCAGGGCCGGCGTGTGGTACGCGTTCAGGCCGATCAGGCCCACGAGGTCCGGGTGCGCCGACATCATGTCTTCGGCGTTGCTCTTCGCCTTGGCGGCGTCGATCTGGTCGGTCAGGGTCGCGACGATGGTGTATTTCGCCCCCTTCAGCTCCTGGTTGAGCGGGTCGTTCCCGGCGCTGTTGTCCTGGCGATCGAGCAGCTCGTCGAGCACGCCTTGACGGCGCTTGCGGGCGTTGTCGCCCTCGAGCCGCCCGACCAGGATGGCCACCTTGCCGCCGCCGGGGATCGCCTCCTTCACGAGCTGCCCCGCCATCCGGCCAGCGACGTAGTTGTCGATGCCGATGTACACGATGCGATCGCTCTTCGGAGCGTCCGAGTCCTGCGTGATGAGCTTCGTCTTCGCGGCCGCCTTGTTGAGCAGCGGGACCTGGTTCTCCGCGTCGATCGGGCTGATCGCGATGCCGTCGACGCCGCGGATCAGGAGATCCTCGACCCGGTGCAGCTGGTCGTTCACGTCGCTCGGCATCACGACGCTCACCTCGACGTTGTGCTCCTTCGCGCCGTCGATGACGCCCTTCTCGGCGATGGTCCAGAACGGGGCGACGCCGTTCGTGATGTAGGCGAGCTTCGGCTTGCCCCCCGCCGCCGGCGCGCCGCCGTTGTCGCAGCCCAGGGCCGTGAGCCCCGCCGCCATGCAAACCCCGACGATGAACCGACCGATGCTCTTCAACATGCGCTCTCCCCTCCACCCGTCCACCCGACAAGAGCCGCCTCGCGCGACGGGCCCATACGCCTCGTGCCGCCGCGCGGGCCACGACAGAGCAGGAACCCCCGTTCAACTGGCCAGCTCATGATGCGCGATCCGCTCCGGACGTGTCTACACGATTCGACGCGCAGATCGAACCGCGCGTCTCGCCCCCCTAGCGCCGGGTGCCCGGCGCGCTCATGCCGCCCGATCGGCCGACGGCGTAGGCGATCCCGCTCTGCAGCGTCCCGCGGATCACGATGCGCGACATGTCGATGTCGAGCCGGAGGAGCGCCTGCGCGACCTCGCCGCGGATGCCCGTCAGCACCGCCTGGACCCCGAGCAGCCGGAGGGCGTTCGCCGCCTTGAGCAGGGCGTTCGCCACGCGCTGATCGACCCCCTTGATCCCCGTGACGTCGATGATGACGGTGCGGGTGCCGCTCCTCGTCGCGCCGTCGAGCAGGGTCTCGAGCACGTCGTGCGCGCGCTCCTCGTCCAGCGTGCCGATGAGCGGCATGACCATGACGTCGTTCGTGATGGGCACGAGCGGGGTCGACAGCTCGGAGATCTTCGCCCGCTGGAACCGGATCACCTCCTCTTGCAGCTCGGCCCGGGCCGCCTCGGCGCGCTCGCGCTCGCCGAGCTCGTGCAGCAGGCGCAGGTTGGCGTCCCGGAGCTCGGCGCTCTGCGCGGAGAGGCGCACGTTGGCCAGCGACAGCTCCTCCGTCCGCTCCTTCACCTCCTGCTCCAGCCGCTCGTTGGCCTCACGGAGCTCGGCGCTCACGGCCGAGAGGTCCGAGTAGAGCAGCGCGTTCTCGACCGCCACCGCCGCCTGCGAGGACAGGAGCCGCAGGAGCTCGATGCGGTCGGCGGTGAACGCGTGCTCCGCGAGGTGGTTCTCCAGGTACAATACCCCGCTCAGCCGGCCCTGGTGCAGGAGCGGCAAGCCCAGGATCGATTTCGGCCGGCGCGCGATCACGTGCGGATCGCCGGCGAGGCGCGGGTCGTCGTCCGCGCGCCCGATCACGAGCGCCTCGCGCGAGCGCGCGACGTAATGCACGACCGAGCGGGCCAGATCGAGGCGCGCCTCCAGGGGCATCGAGAGGCCCAGGCTCACCGTATCGGGGCCGACCGCGATCATCGCCTCGACCGTCAGCACCTCGCCGCGCGAGAGGATGAGGAACCCCCGGCTCGCCCCGGCGCTCTTGATCACGCTGCGCAAGACCTGCTCGATCACCTTGTCGAGCACGATCGCGCTCGAGATGGCCTGGGCGGTGCTGAGGACCGTGGCGAGATCGAAGCTCTCCCCTGCGACGAGGCCCTGGAGCGCGGTGCCGGTCGGCGAGAGCGGAAGAGGCTCGCCCAGGGCCGAGGGGTCGGCCGGCGCGAGCTCCTCGCGCAGCGCCTTGGCCTTCTCGGTCGCCCCCCAGCGATCGTACAGGTAAACGGCCCTGCGCAGGAAGATGTGCGCGAACTCGACCCTGCCCTGGGCGAGCCAGAACCTGCCGTAAAGCTCGTTGCCCAGCGCCTGGTTGTTGATGTAGTCGGCCTGCCGAGCGGCCTCGATGCCCCGCTCGTAGAGGTCCATCGCCTCGGCCCTCCGCCCCTCGACGCGGGCCTGCTCGGCGAGCAGGAGCAGGTGCTTGTGAAGCACGTTGTCCGGCCCGGCGTCGGCCCAGCGCTTCATCCGCCCGAGGAGCCGCGAGAGGTGCTCCTCGTGCTCCCGCCGCGCCGCGCCCTCGGCGCTCTCCCACGCGGCGATCCGCATGAGGCCCGCGTAGAACGTCGCCTCGGGCACCTTGGCGTGCGTCGGCAAGGCGCCCTCGATCACGGCGAGCTTCGGCATCAGCTCGGCAAAGCTCGCCCTGTCGCCGAACAGGTAGGCATTCCGGATCTTGGCGTAAAGCAGCCACCCCATGTGGTAAGGCGAGCCGCCGTGCTTCGCCGCGTAGGACGCCTCGTCGAACCCGTCGTCGTCGAAGCTGAGCCGGCCCCTCGTCAGCCCTTGCAGGCACCGGAGGGGCTGGATCACGCCCGCGAGGAGGATATCGATGATGTCATGGCTGCGGGCGCGCCGCAGGAACGCGAGGTGCGTCTCGGTGAGCTGCGAGAGCTCCGTAAGGTTCATCCCGTAGGTGAGCCGGTCCGAGCCGCTCTGGCTGATCATGTACCCCATGGCCGTCCAGTCGCCGGCCTGGAGCCCGAGGTCGTAGACCCGGTCGTAATAAGGATCTGCCTTCCGCAGGGGCTGCGTCCAGCTGTGCACGTCCGCGGAGAAGATGTGGTAGGTCTTGGCCCGGAGCACGAGGTTGTCGAGCTGGTCTGCGAGCTCGACGGCCATCTTGCCGAACCGGTACGCCGTCTCGTACTCGCCGAGCAGCGGGCCGACCACCATGCCGTACGCGACGTATCCGAACGCGGACATATCGCTGTTTCCGTGCTGCAGCGAGAGCGTCACCATCTTCACGATGGCGAGGTTCGCGAGCGTCTGGTCGCTCGAGTTGTAGGCCCCGAAGAACAGGTTCACGAGCAGCTCCAGCGTCACGGGGTGCTCGGGGCTCGTCGTCCTCGGGGCGCGGGCGAGCTCCTCGATGCTGCGCGCGCCGAGGAGGACGGGCACCGCCTGGAGCTCCTGCTCGAGGAGCGCGGCGACCTCCTCCCGGGCCTCGGGGATCGGACAGCCGAGGAGCCGGAGGCCGGCCTTCTGGACGAGGGTCGCCTCGTGATTGCGCCACTGGAGCAGGTACTGGTTCGCCTGGACGAGGAGGACAGCGACCTTGTCCATGGCCGTCCGGGCGCGCGCGAGCGCCGCGGTACAGAGCCGCTCGGCCTCCTCGAAGGCGCCGCACAGCGACTCGACCTCGGCGCGCTCCCTGTGGAGCGCGAGCGCGAGCTCGTAGTGGTCGTCGAAGCCGCCGTGGGGCAGAAACCCGAGGCCCGCGCGGAAATAGCCCGCCGCCGCCTCGTAGGCGGTGGCGGCCTTGGCCTTCCTGCCGGCGGCGAGGTTCAGCTCGGCGGCCGTGGCCTGCTCCGCGGGCGAGGTCACGATGGGCGCCGCGATGTTGATGTGGTTGACGATGTCGAAGAGCGCCTCGTCCCGCGCGGCCCCCTCGCAGCTGGCGAGCATGAGCCGCGCGATCCTGAGGTGGACCTCGCGCTTGTGATCCTCGCTGATGAGCGAGTACGCCGCGTGCTGGACGCGATCGTGCAGGAAGCGGTAGGTGACGCGCCAGTCGACGCCGGCCTGCGCCTCGTCGTCGCTCGCGTGCGCGAGGCGGTAGTCGGCGTCCACCGGCGCGATCAGGCCCTCTTGCAGGATCTTCCACAGCGCGGCCACGGTCTCGTGCGCCGGCCGCTCGCTGATGACCGCGAGGGTGCGCAGGTCGAACTCGTGCCCGATGCAGGCCGCGAGGCGGAGGACGCGGACGAGCTCGGGCTCGAGCTCCTCGATCTTGCGCGCCATGAAATCGACGACGTTGTCGGTGACCGTGCGCCGCCGGATGCCGTCGAGATCCCACGTCCAGGCGCCCTTCTCGAAGCGGAGCAGGCCCTCCGCGTGGAGCGAGCCCAGGAACTGCCGCACGAAGAACGGGTTGCTCTGGGTCCGGTCGAACACAACGCGGGCGAGCGGCTCGACGTCGGCGCGGGCCGCGGAGAGCGCGTCCGAGAGCAGCGCGATCACGTCGGCGAGGGCGAGCGGCCGCAGCGTGAGCTCGCGGAGCGGCGCGCCCGCCTTCTCGATCTCGTCGAGCGCGACGCGGAGCGGGTGGGCCGCGTACACCTCGTTGTCGCGGAAGGCGCCGAGGAGGAGCAGGTGGCCGCGCTCCGGATCGGCGGCCAGGACCTGGAGCAGCTTGAGCGAGGCGGGGTCGGCCCACTGCAGGTCGTCCAGGAAGAGGACGAGGGGGTGCTCGGCGGTCGCGAAGACGCGGACGAACGCCTTGAAGATCGCGTGAAAGCGGCCCTGCGCCTCCGCTGGCGGCAGCTGCTGGACCGGGGGCTGCTGGCCGATGATCCACTCGAGCTCCGGGATGAGGTCGACGAGGAGCTGGCCGGTGCTCCCGACCGCGCTGGCGAGCGCCGCGCTCCAGCGCGCGAGCTGCTCCGGCCGCTCGGTGAGGATGTGCCGGAGGAGCTCCCGGAAGGCGCGCGCGAGCGAGGCGTACGGCGCCCCGCGGTTCAGCTGCTCGAACTTGCCCGCGGTGAAGTAGCCGCCTCGCTGGGCGATGGCCCTGTGCATCTCGTTCACCAGGGCCGACTTGCCCATGCCCGAGTACCCCGACACGAGCAGGAGCTCGCCCTCCCCGCCGGCGGCGCGCTCGAAGGCGGCGAGCAGCGCGCGCTCCTCCTCGGCGCGGCCGTAGAGCTTCTGCGGGATGCGCAGCGTGTCGGGGATGTCGCGCAGGCCGAGCGCGAAGGGCGCCACGGCGCCGGAGCTCGAGAGCTGGCGGAGGCACGCGTCGAGGTCGGCGAAGAGCCCGAAGGCGCTCTGGTACCGGTCCTCCGCGTTCTTCTCGAGGAGCTTCATCACGATCCGGGACACCGCGTCCGGCACGCCCGGGACTTGCTCGGGCGGCGGCACCGGCGTCCGCGCGATGTGGCCATGGATGAGATCGAGCGGGTCGCTGCCGGTGAACGGCAGCACGCCGGTGAGCATCTGATAGAGGGTCACGCCGAACGAGTAGAGGTCGGTGCGGCGGTCGATCACGCGGTTCATCCGGCCGGTCTGCTCCGGCGACATGTACGCGAGCGTCCCCTCGAGCGCCTCGGGGCTTATCGCCTGCTGCGTCTCCTGCGGGAGGAGCGTGGCGATGCCGAAGCCGACGAAATGGACCTCGAGCGTGTCCGGGTCGACGAGGAGGTTGTGCGGCTTGATGTCCTTGTGAATCACCTTGCGGCGGTGGAACTCGTCGAGGACCCGGGCCGCCGAGCGGGCGATCGTCAACGCCGCCTTGAGCTCCAGCCGGCCGGCGCGCAGGAGGTCGTGGAGCGTCGTCCTGCTCGGCCGCTCGAGCACGAGCGCGAGGCCGTTCCTGTGCTTCTCGAGCCCGTAGGCCTTGACGACGCCCGCGACGTCGAGCGCGCACAGCACGTTGTACTCGTGCCGGAGCGCCGCGAGCTCACGCGCGCTCGGGAACTCGCTCTTCAGGACCTTGAAGACAGCAGGCTTGCGCTCGTCACCCCAGGTTCCTTCGAACACCTCGATGCTCGAGTCGACGTAGATCGGCTGGCTCACGGAACAGGTCGCGGAGAGCATCTCACCTCGCCGGAGCGCTGGGCCGGCCCGCCGCCGCTGCTGCTCGCGTCGAGCAGGCAGGACGGACGGTGTTCTCGCACAAGCGCACCATGGGCGGATTATGTCTAGATCGCTGCCCCCGAGTCACCACCGAAATCGGAACATTGATTCGTCCAGGGTGACATTTTTCAGTATTTGTGCGCTAGACATCCAACTTGGACGGAGTCTGGCGTTCACGCCCGTCACCGAGCGCGGCAGTGCGGCGCTGGCGCGGCGCTTCATGCGATGTGGGCTGGCTCTCGGAGGGCTGGAGGAGGTCGATCACGCGGCGCGCCGGGAGGGCGCGTCACAGGCGCAGGTCATTGCGGCACCTCGACGGTGGGACAACCGAACTCGACACGGACGCTCTCCGCGCCCATGGACGTCACCTGCGCACACGTGGCGCCCTTGATCACGATGGTGGGCGGGGTCGTCGAATCGTCGTAGTCCCATCCGTCGTCGCCCGGCTTCGGCAGCACCTCATCGTCGATGAAGACGTTCACCTTCGCGCGGTCCGGCGGCTCGGTCTGCAGCGAGAGCTCGCAGGTCCTCACGAGATCCCTCGTGATGCTGGTCAGCGTATCGCCGAGGCTCGCCGCGTCCACCACCTCGAAATAACGGGGCGAGGTCTCCGACGTGGCCGTGTCGCCCTCGACGGCGAGCTGGTCCAGCACAGCGGCATAGGCCGTCGCGCCGGGGATGCCGACGACGAAGGTCTTGATACCGGCCGCGCGCAGGTCCTTCACCCGCTGCACCGTGCGCACGTCGTCCAGGCACACGTCCGTCAAGCCGGCGACGCAGCAGTTCGGCACGCCCGAAGGGCAGTCCCCATCCATGTTCGTCGTGCAGGTCGCGGCCTCGCAGGTCATGGCCGGATCCTGGTTGCAGTTGGGACCGCCGTCGGTCGCCAGGAGGACGTACCTGTCGCCCTCGAGGGTGCCGCCGGCTCCCACGGTGAGGTACCCGAGGGCGCGCGCGAGGGCATCCGCTGTCGGCGTCGCGCCGCCGGGGTCCGTGCCATCCAGGAGGGTCTTGATGGCGGGGACCGAGGTCGCGCCCGGCGCCACGGCCACGCTCAGGTCCTCCCCCGCCGGCATGCCGCAGTGCTCGTCGGAGGGAAAGAGCTGAAGCCCGACGGACATCCTGTCCTGGATCACGTCGAGCGCGGTGCCGAGGGCGCCCTTCATCATCGTCCAGCGGTCGCTCCCTTCCCACGCTTTCTTCATGCTGTCGGAGCGATCGAGCACGATCACGAGGTGAACCTGCCGCGGCTGAGCTTCGACCTGCTGGCCGCCGCAGTCGCCGCCGCCCTCCCCCCCGCCGGAGCTGGCGCCCGGCCCGGTCGCGATGAAACCGCCTCCGAGGGAGGGATCCCCGCCCGTTCCACCGAAGTCCATTCCGCCAGCGCCGCCGTCTCCGGAGCCGCCGCTGCCCGCGCCGGTTCCGCCGTCCGATACCGAACATCCCGACGCGAGCGCCCAGCCCAGGCACCCGAGCGACGTCAGGAACAAGGAGCGGGCGTAGATCCCGCGGTTCTTGTCGATCATAGCCATTCTCCTCGACACGAGTGAATCACGAGTGCATCGACACGAGTCAACGCGCCCGCACGCGGCGTCAGCCCGGAGGGATGCGGCAGATGCCGTTGTAACACTGCACGGTTCCGGCGTTGCAGCAGTCGGACGTCGCGCCGCAGAGCTGCCCGTACTCGGCGCATCGCGGCGGGGTGCCGCCCGCCCCGTCCGAGCCACCGCCGCCGCCTGAACCGCCTGCGCCGCCCGTTCCGCCGGTCGCGCTCGAGCTCCCGGTCGCGCTCGAGCTCCCGGTCGCGCCTGACGGGGAGTCTGTCGTGCACGTGCCGGAAACGGAGCCCGGCTCGTACTCGCACGTCGTTCCGACGCAGCAGTCGCCGTTGTTCGTGCAGGGTCCGCCCGCCGTGACACACTGGGGCGTCGTCCCTCCTGGCGTGTCGTAACACTGGAGCTTCCCCGTCTCGCTGTTCCGCACGCAGGGAGCGCCGTCGCAGCAGTCGTCGGCGGACGCGCAGTCCTCGCCTGCCTGGCGGCAGGCCGCGAGCGCATTGCACCGAGGCACGCCGAGGGCGTCGAGGCGGCAGTTGCTGGCGTTCCCCAGGTAGTTGCAGCAGTTGTTGGGAGCGCTGGTGGACGTATCCGAGCAATAGCTGTCCTTGAAGTGACAGACGCCGCCCTGGGGCGTGCAGCCGTTCGGGTTGCGGCAGCGGCCGATCTCCCCGTCCGGATCCCCCGACTTGTCGCAGACGACATTGCCGGCGCCCGGCAGAGCGGCCGTGGGGTCGCCGCCGCAGCAGTCCTCGTTGCGCCGGCACAGGGCGCCGTTCACGCGGCAGCCGCTCGGCGGCTGGCAGATTGCGATCCCGGTGGGGCCGTACGGCGCGCAGACGCGGCTGCAGCAGAAGCCGCAGCTGTCACAGACCGCGCCGTCGATGCCGCCGCTGTTGCAGCGGCTCGACGTCGACGGCTCCGCGCCGCAGTAGCCCGCGGCATCGGATGCGTTCCGCTTCACGCACACGCCGGTACAGCAGTCGCTGTCGCCCTTGCAGACGTCGTTGCGCTGCACACAGAACGAGGAGTAGAGGACGCAGCGATTGTCTCGCCCGCAGAGCTGGGAGCAACACTGGGTGTCCTCGGTGCACGGGTTGCCGCCCGTCTGGCACGCGGTGGCGCCGTTGACGTCGCTGCACGTCCCGCCGACGCACATGCCGCTGCAGCACGCGGCGCCGCCTGCCGTGCAGCCGGATCCGTCGGGGAGGCAGGCGGTCGCGCTGCACCTGCCCGAAGCGCAGTTGAGGGTACAGCACTCCGAGGATTCCTCGCAAGCGGCGCCTGTCCCGAGGCAGACGCTGAGCGGCGAGGCGCAGGTGCTCGTCGCGCTGTCGCAGATGCCGGAGCAGCAGTCTCCGGAGCGCGCGCACGTGGCCCCGAAGGGCTCGCAGGTCGGCACCTCGACCCCCGTGTCAGGGCCGCCCGCGCCGCCGACGCCGTCGGTACCGCCCGCGCCGCCGGCGGCACCGGCACCGCCGGCACCCGCGCCACCAACACCCGTGCCCGCGCCGCCTTCTCCAGAGCTGGCCGTCGCGCTGGCGCCGCCCGTTCCGGTCGCCTCGCCACCGCCCGTTCCAGTCGTCCCGCCGCCGCCAGCGTTGGCCCCTCCGGAGCCACCGGCGGAGGAGCTGCCCCCGGCCGCGCCGCTGGAGGGCCCTGAGTTGGTGGCGACGCCACCTTCACCTCCCGAGCCGGTGCCCTCGGACGAGCCGCAGGCAGAAGAGAGCCATACGATGCCGACAGCCGCGAAGATTCGAGATACGCGCATGCACTTTCCTCGCTTGATCGCTTGCCGCAACCGACGCAGTCGGAGAAAGGATACATTCGCGCAACTCCAGCTTGTCCGTATGGCTTTTGTTTCAGGGCATGCCCCGCTCCCTCCATTTTTGTCGGAGGTGGTGAGCCTCGTGAGCGCTGCGCGCACCTGTGCGCGCAGCACAGAGCTCGCGCTCGCCCGGCCGTGATGAGCTCTGCCCAGAACGGTCAGCGCGACCGCAATCCGCGCTTTGGTGAGGTTCGTCGCAAAGAGCCCTCGACGGAGGAAGCGACGCTGTAGGCTGTACGGTCCTCGAGAAGAGAGGACATGCAGGCTGTTGGGAGAGGCACGTTCATGGGGGCAGCCCGGCGACGGCCGTCCGCTCCCTTCTCCCCCGCTCTACGCTGATGTCCTCGTCCCCTTCCAGAGCGCGTTCCAGAAGCGCCCCGTCTTCACGGCGCCTTCCGGGACGGACTCTCGGGCGCTCTCCTCGGCGGGCTTCTCCCTGTGGGCCTGGGCCTCGAGGAAGGTGATCAGCCGCTCTCGGAGAGGATAGTACATCGGGTCCTCCAGCACCTCCTGACGGTCCCGCGGGTGCGGGAACGGGACCTCCAGGATCTCGCCGACCCGCGCCCCCGGGCCGTTCGTCATCATCGCGATGCGGTCCGACAGGAACAGGGCCTCGTCGACGTCGTGCGTGACCATCAGCGCCGTCTTCTGGTCCTCTGCCCACAGGTTCATGAGCACCTCCTGGAGCTCGAACCGGGTGAGCGAGTCGAGCATGCCGAAGGGCTCGTCCAGGAGGAGCATCTTGGGCGACAGGGCGAAGGCGCGCGCCAGCCCGACCCGCTGCTGCATCCCCGACGACAGCTCGCGCGGCTTCTTGTGCATGGACTCCTCGAGCCCCACGAGCTCGAGGTAGTGCGTCGCGATCTCGATGCAGTCCTTCCTGCTCTTCTGCCGGTGGACCTGCTCGACCCCGAGCAGGACGTTCTCGAGCGCCGTCATCCAGTGCAGGAGGCAGGGCGACTGGAACACGACCCCGCGGTCCGGGCCAGGGCCCTGGATCTGCCTGCCCGCGAGGACGATACCGCCGCTCGTGATCTCGGAGAGGCCCGCGACCATCGACAGCACGGTGGACTTGCCGCACCCGGAGTGGCCGATGAGGGACAGGAACTCTCCCTTCCTCAGGTTCAGATCGAAGTTCCTGACGACGATCGAGGGGCCCTTCGGCGTGGGAAAGGTCTTCGTGACGTTCCAGATCTCGAGGTACTTCTTCATGCGACCGCCTCCGCGCTCCGCGCTGCATCGGGCGCGCTCGCGCCCGCCCTGGGCCCGGCGCCCGGGCCGAGCAGGTAGCTGATCACCGCGCCGCGGATCTCCTTGAAGCGCGGATCGTGGTTGAGGGCCTTGCGATCCCGAGGGCGCTCGAGATCGACGGTGATCCCTGGCCCCAGCGTGGCCCGGGGGCCCTTGCTGAGCGGGATGATCCGGTCGGCGAGGAGGATGCCCTCGTCGACGTCGTTCGTGATGAGGAGCACGGTCTTCCGGGTGGCGCGCCAGATCCGCGCGATCTCGTCCTGGAGCGTCGCGCGCGTGAGCGCGTCCAGCGCGCCGAACGGCTCGTCCATCAAGAGGACCTCCGGATCCATGGCGAGCGCCCGCGCCACCGAGACCCGCTGGCGCATGCCGCCGGAGAGCTGCGCCGGCTTCTTCTCGCGGGCCTCGGTGAGCTTCACCATGGCGATGTAGCGCTCGGTGTGCTCCCGCTTCTTCTCTGCGGGCCAGGAGCCGAAGATCTGGTCCACGGCCAGGCAGACGTTCTCGTAGACCGTGAGCCAGGGCAGGAGAGAATAGTTCTGGAAGATGACGCCGCGGTCGGGGCCCGGCCCCTCGACGATCTTCCCGTTCAGCTTGACCTCCCCGGTGTCCGGCCTGAGGAGCCCGGCGATGAGGGACATGAGCGTCGTCTTGCCGGCGCCCGAATAGCCGACCACGGCGACGAACTCTCCCTTCTCGATCTCCAGGTGGATGTCCCTGAGCACCTCGGTGCGGGTGGCCCCGCCACCATAACTCTTCCCGACGTTGCAGAGCTCGACAAGCGGCATGGACGTCACGCTCCCGCCAGCTTGAGCCGGCGCTCGACGAGGCTCATCAGGGCGTCCAGGAGGAAGCCGACGACCCCGATGGTGATGATGCACAGGATGATGTGCTCGTAGATGAGGCTGTTGTACTCCTGCCAGAGGAAGCCGCCGACCCCGGGCGAGCCGGTCAGCATCTCCACGGCGACGATGACGAGCCAGGCGATGCCCAGGCTGAGCCGGAAGCCCGTGAACATGTAGGGGAGCGCCGCGGGGAGCTGCACCTTGAACAGCGTCTTCATGCGCGACAGCCGGAGCACCCGGGCGACGTTCATGTAGTCCTGCGGGATCGACCGCACCCCGAGCGCGGTGTTCAGGACCGTCGGCCACATCGAGCACATCGCGATGGTGAAGACGCCGGCAGGGTCGGGCTTCTGGAAGAGCACGAGGCCGAGCGGGAGCCACGCGAGCGGCGAGACCGGGCGGAGGATCTGGATGATGGGATCGAAGCTCGACCTGAACAGCCTCGACGCGCCCAGGAAGAAGCCGATCGGCGTCCCGAGGAGGATCGCCAGCGTGTAACCCTTGGCGACCCGCTGGAGCGAGTACCAGGTGAAGCGGAGGATGCCCTGGTCGAGCTCTCCCCGCTTCTCGAACGGCTCGAAGATGTAAGGCCTGCTCACCTCCCATGTCTTGAGCGGAGAGGGCAGCGCCTGGGTCCACAGGCTGCTCGCGGCGGCCCACAGCCCGATCACGCACGCCACCCCGAAGAGGGGCAGGATCATGTGGTCGACTCGAATCCTCGGAGAGATCGCCTTCGCCTCGCTCATGCAGCACTCCTCTTCCGCTTCCGATTCCGCTTCCGATTCCGCCGCCGCGCCTCCCGCCGGCGCGGCGATGGCGATGTGGGTTCATCCCTTCAGGGCGTGGACCGGGAACGACGTCGCGTACTTCTCCGGGTCCTTCGGATCGAACGTCACGCCGTCGAACAGCGTCTCGGGCGCGTCGCTCCGGCCGCCGTGCGCGACCCCGAGCTCCTTCATCGCCTCCTCGTAGAGATCGGGGCGCATGACCTGCTTGACGACGCCCTCGTAGTCCGGCTTCCCCTCCACCATGCCCCACCGGCGGAACTGGCTGAGCCACCAGAGCGCGTACTTCGGCTGCGGGTAGTTGCAGCCCCGCTCGCTGAAGATCATGTAGTCCTTGTCCTCTTTGGTGCGCCCGTCGCCGTAGTCGTAGCGCCCCTGCAGCCGGCCGAGGATGAGCTCCGGCGGACAGTTGATGTACGTGGGCCTCGACACGACGTCCGCCTGCTCGGGGCGGTTGTCGAGCTTGTCCAGCCAGACGCTCGCCTCGTGGAGCGCCTTGATCACCGCCTTCACCGTCTTCGGGTTCTTGTCGGCGAACTCCGCGGTGAACGCGCACACCTTCTCGGGGTGGTCCCTCCAGAGCTCCTGCGTGGTGACGGCCGTGTAGCCGATCTGGTCGGCGATCGCCCTGGCGTTCCACGGCTCGCCGACGCAGAAGCCGTCCATCTTGCCCACCTTCATGTTGGCGACCATCTGGGCGGGCGGGATGGTCACGAGCGCGACGTCCTTGTCCGGGTGGACGCCGCCCGCGCCCAGGTAATAACGGGTCCACATGGCGTGCGTTCCAGGCGGGAACGTCATCGCGAAGGTCATGGGCGCCCCCTTCGCCTTCGCCTCCTCGATGAACGGCTTGAGCGCCTTGGGATCGCCGGCCACCTTGCCCCGGAGGTCGCTCTTCATCGTGATCGCCTGGCCGTTGCGGTTGAGCAGCCACGGGATGACCATGGGCATCTTCGGCGATCCGAGGAGCCCCATCGTCGAGGCGAGCGGCATGCCGAAGAGCATGTGCGTCGCCTGGAGATCCCCGTTCGTGAGCGAGTCGCGGATCGCGGCCCAGCTCGCGCCCTTCACGATGGTCGCGTTGATGCCGTACTTCTTGAAGAACCCCTTCTCGTGGGCGATCACGAGAGGAGAGCAGTCGGTCAGCGCGATGATGCCGAAGCGCAGATCGGACACCTCGGGCTTGGCGGCGTCCGGGATGAGCGGCGCGGCGTTCGCCGCCGGCTTCGCCGACGCTTCGGACCGCGATTCGCAGGCGGGGAGGAGCGCGGCTCCCCCGAGCGCGAGCGCACCGCCGAGGAAACGCCGGCGGTGGAGGGGCGTGGCGCTCGGGGCCTCACGCGCAGGTTCTCGTCTCTTCATTCCAAAGATCCTTTGCTGGGATGACCGTGGAGCCTCGGGCGCATGGAGAGGGACACGCCCGCCGGTCGGGGCAGACTGGACGGGCTGCGCTCCGGAGGCGCCGTCCGTGAAATCGCCTGTTCGTTCGAGAATGAGCCAGGCCAGCTCCGCGGCGAGATCGGCGGGGTGAGCGCGCTCTCGCCGCGGGTGTGCGCCCTGGATGGCCTCAGCCATACACGGGCCCAGGATTTGCCAAGGACGATGCATGGGCGCCTGTTTCTATGAAGTTTCTGTAGGATATTTTTTCTTCATTCACTTCACGTTCGTCACGCGCGTCACGCTCGTTGCGTTCGTCACGCGCGTTGCGTTCGTCACGCGCGTTGCGTTCGTTACGTCCGTTCCGTCATGTTCGTTGCGTTCGCCACGCCGCCTTCGTCTTCCGTCTCAATGACTGCGGGGCAGCGGCGCGCTCGAGCGAGCGGTCGGGGAGCTTCGCGAACGGACCGGTTGCTTGCCAGGCCTGGGGTGAGGCTGTAGCGTCCGCGCGGCGCAGGAGGAGCGCCACGCCGATCCGGCGGGTGTGATTCGGCAGGCAGCAGGTCATGGGAGCGACGATGACGAGCGGGTCCGCGACGTGGGTGGGGGCGGCGGCGTGCCTCCTGGCGTGCGGGTGTACGTCCCTCGCCGGGCTCGATGGGCCCTACCACCTGGAGGCGGGCGGGGGCGCCGGCGGTGGGGGTGGGGGTGGCGGGGGCGCCGGCGGGCAAGACTGCGCCGAAGAGGCGAGCGAAGGGTGCGTCTACGACCGGTGCGGCGCCGTCCCCGAGAGCGCCCCGAGCGGCGTCTACGCGCTCGATCCCGACGGGCCCGGCCCAGAGGAGCAGGCCGAGGTCTACTGCGGTGAGCCTGTGGACGGCGATCGCTGGGCGCTCGTCTACAACAGCGTCGGGTCAGCGGACGGCGCGACGCTCCCGTTCTGGAAGATCCTGTATGCCGATCGGCTCGCCACCAAGGGGACGCCGTCGCTCGGCGACAACCTTTACCAGCCGTCGCTGTACATCGCCGGCCGGGAATACCGCGACGAGATCGAGGACATCGCGGGGACCGTCGCCGAGGTGATGCGGGCGACCGCCGAGGGCATCGACACCGGGGACATGCACCTCCTCACGCCGATACGGGTCAGCGGGGATGAGCACCTCTTTTCGTGGCAATTCGCCACGGGGTGGTCGTCGCCGGATTTCGACGCAGACACCAAGGACGACGGCAATTGCGCGGGCGCCTATGCGGGCGTCACGCAGCACTACGGGCACTGCTTCGTCTACAACCTCGGCGCGGACGACGATGAGCCGATCGAGGACGAGGGCTGGGGCCCGCACATGAGCACTCCCGACGCGACGGCATACGGGCTCTCCGACGACGGGAGCGGGTATACGCGCTTGCAGCGGATCTCCCGCTGGACCCGCTGGTGATCGCGCCCGCCCGGGCCAGATCGCTCGCCGCTGGGCCGGGCCGGCGCATCGCGAACCCCGGCCGCCCGGCGCCCCCGAGGGCCATCGCGCGGATGACACCCGGGCTGCCGCGGTGGCAGACTTCGACGACGCATGAGCGACCGTTCGACCCTCGTTGACGTGCCGCCTCGCTTTCGCGTGCTCACCGATCCGCGGGGCGCGGAGGTCGACGACCGCACCATCGTCCTCGGCCCGAGCCACGCGTTCGGCGACGGCCGGCACGAGAGCACGCGGATGTGCCTCCAGGCGCTCGCGTCGTTCGCGCCACGCAGCGGCTTTCGCCTCTTCGACGTGGGGAGCGGGACGGGGATCCTCTCGATCGGCGCCGCGAAGCTCGGCGGCGAGGCGATCGGCGTCGACATCGACGCCGCCGCGAACGCGGTCGCGGCGGACAACGCTCGGCGGAGCGCGGTGGAAGCGCGCGTGAGCTTCTCGGCGACGTGGCCGGACGGGACGTTCGACATCGTCGTGGCCAACATCCTTCGGGACGTCCTCACGGCGCTCGCCCCTCGGATCGTGGCGCGCCTGGCTCCCCGCGGGACGTTGATCCTCTCGGGGCTCGTGTCCACCGACGTTCCGGAGATCGTGGCGCGTTATGCGCCGCTCCTCGCCGACCGTCGACCGGAGATCTTCGAGCGGGGCGCGTGGCGCGCGCTCGTGTGGCGCGACGCCGAGCCGCGCGCCGAGGCCGGAGCCGCGACCGGCCGTTGACCCGGGGCGCGAGGGCGCGCGAACATCCGGCGACCCCTTGGCGACCCTCCCCGCGACACGCCACCTCGCCGCGCTCCTCGCGCTCGCCGCGAGCGCCTGCTCCCGCGGCCCCACGGCCGGCACGGACGCGGGGCCTGGCCCGGCCGGCAGCGCGAGCTCCTCGGCCAGCGGCGCGGGCGCTCCGACCGCTCCCCTGCCCCCGTCCACGGCCGCGCCGCTGCGCGCGCCGGTCCGCGAGGGCGGCGCCCTGTCCCGCGCCGCGCGCGAGGACGCGCTCTATGTGGCCGACGAGGACCACGGCGTCGTGCGCGTCGTGCCGCTGCCGCTCGACCCCGCCCGGCCCGGCGCAGGGGTCCCCGCGCCAGGCAGGCCCGCGCAGGTGCTCGCGCTCGGCGGGCGCGGCGAGCACGACGCGCGCGTGCTCGCCACCGTCCGCGACCCGGGGCTGCTGCTGATCTTCCGGCCGGATCCCGCGGCCGGCCTCGTCGAGGTGGGCCGCGTGCCGCTGCCCGCCGACGCGTGGGGCATCGCGGTCACGCCCGACGAGAAGACCGCGATCGTGACCTCGGCGTGGACCCACAAGGTCTCGGCCGTCGACCTCGAGGCCGGGCAGACGCGGTGGACCGTCGACGTGGCGCGCGAGCCGCGGGGCGTGGCGGTGCTGCCCGACGGCAGCGCCGCGTACGTGAGCCACCTCGTCGGCGCCGATCTCACGAGGATCGACGATCTCGGCGGGGCGCCGAAGGTCCGGCGCGTCGCCCTGCCCGCCTCGCCGCTGCGCGCGCCGTCGGGCGAGCGGCTCGCCGCGTCGCTGGGGTATGCGCTCTCGCTCTCCGAGGACGGGCGGCGCCTGTTCGCGGCGCGGCACGCGCTCGGCGCCATGGGCCACGCCGCGTGGTTCGGCGCCGCGACGGTGGACGTGCTGATCACCGGCCGGGACGAGCCGCTCGCCCCGCCGCACCACGGCAACCTGCCGGTGCTCCGGTCGGCGTTCGCGGAGCAGGTGATCACCCCGGAGAGCGTGATCACCCTGCCCGGCGCGGGCGTCACGCCCGTCACCCAGCCGCGCGCCATGGCGTACCGCAAGCGCGCGCGCACGCTGCTCGTCGCGGGCGAGGGCGACGATCTCGTGCTCGAGGTGGACGCGACAGCGGTGGATCCGACGCTCGCGATCGTAAGGAGCTACCCGGTCGGCGGCCGCTACGATCCGCACATCCGCGTGGCCGGCACGTGCGGCGCGCCGACCGGCCTCGCGCTCTCCGCGGACGAGGCGACGGCGTGGGTCTTCTGCCGCTCGACCGGCGACGTGGCGGCGCTCCGGCTGCACGACGCGGCGGCGGGCCCGACCGTCGCGCCCGTGGGAGCGGCCGGCCCGGCGGGCTCGGCCAGCCCCGCGCCGGCGTCCGCCGCCGCGGGCGTGGCGGAAGGGCCGTCGGCGCTCGTGCACCTCGCCGACGATCCGCTCGGGCCGGAGGTCGCGAAGGGCCGCCGGCTCTTCTACAACGCGCTCGACGCCACGGTGAGCGGCAACCTCGGCTGCGCGGGATGCCACCCCGACGGGCGCGACGACGGCTACGTCTGGCGCGAGGCCACCTTCAGCACGGCCGACGGCGAGCACGCGAACTTCGTCGGGCGGCCGGAGAACATCCCCGAGGTCGCCAGGAAGCGAGGAGTTCCTCGGCGCACCCCGATGCTCGCCGGCAACGTGGGCGCGGCCGGGCCGTACGGCTGGCACGGCGAGAGCGAGGACCTCGTCGGCAGGCTGCAGACGGGCATGGGGCTGCACCGCTGGGGCGGGCTGCCGATCGACCATACGCCGGCCAGCCTCGCGGCGCGGGCGACCTATCTCGCGATGTTCCTCCGCCGGGGCCTCGTCACGCCGCCGCGCGCCGAGAGGGCGCCGGACGAGCGCGAGAAGCGCGGCCGGGAGATCTTCCACAGCGACGAGGCGAAGTGCTCCCGCTGCCACGTCCCCACGAGCGATTACACCGATCGCACGGCGTACCCGATGCCGAAGCGACCGCCGCCGCCGGGCTACGACGAGGATCCGCGCCCCGAGTACAAGACGCCGTCGCTGCGCTTCGTCGGAGGCCGGCCGCCCTACCTTCACGACGGGCGCGCCGGCACGCTGGCGGAGCTCATCGAGCAGAACGCCGACTGGATGGGCAAGACAAGCCACCTGTCGCCCGAGGACAGGGCGGCGCTCGTGGCGTTCCTGGAGACGTTATGAGGCCGCGCTCCGTGCTGCTCGCCTTGATGGGCGCCGGCGTGGCCTCCGTCCTGGCCGCGGCGTCCGGGGCGCCTGGCGCGCAGCCAGGCGGCGCGCCCAGGGCCGCGGCGAGCGCGACGGCCGACGCCAGCGACGAGCTGCCCCTCGACGCCGCGCCCTTCCCGCCCGAGCCGTCCAAGCAGCCCACGGCCGCCGAGTGGAAGGCGGCGCCCCGCGTCCGCCTCTCCCGCGTCGGCCCCGCGGCCGCAGGCTGCCGCGCGTACAGGACTAGGGAGTGGCTGCGCATCCGCTGCCCGGAGCTCACCGTCTCGGCCATCTCGCTGCTCGGCGGAAAGACCGAGGGCGTGGCCTTCTGGATCGATCCGCCCCGCGGCGGCAGCGAGCTCCCGCGCGGGGGCGAGGTGATGTTCCCGATCCGCCGCGGCGATCGGCGGGTGATCCAGATCCTGACGTTCGGCCCGGGCTACGACGGGCCGTTCACCTTGTTGCCGGCGATCGTCATCCAGGAGCAATGGCTGGAAGACGAGCCGGCGCCGACCGTGACCGCCTCCTGAGACACCATGCGATCCCACACCACGCTCCGCGCCATCTCCTCGCTGTTCCTCCTTGCCGCTGCGAGCGGCGTCCTCGTCGCCGCGTGCGGCGCCGCCCCCGCGACTCCCGGCGGCCCGCCCGCCGATCAGGCGCCCGCCGCGCAGCCCACCGCCACGAACCCCGCCTCGACTGCTGGGACGGCGCTCGCCCCGGCGCCGCCCCAGCCCGACCCGGCGGTGGCCTCGGCGCAGGCGGGCGCCGGGCAGGCGGGCGCCGAGCCGACCGCCGCGCCCGCCGAGGCGGCGAAGCCATCGAACGGCTGTCCCGACGGCATGGCCCGGGTCCCGGGCGGCAGCTTCGTGATGGGCCCGCTCAAGGTGAAGGCCACCGTGGATGACCTCTGCGTCGACAGGACCGAGGTCACCGCGGAGGCCTTCGCGGCGTGTGTCAAGGATGGCAAGTGCACGGATACGTTGGCCAATTGCGCCAAGGAGGCGTCGACCTACGGCGTGGCCGGCAAGGAGAAGCAGCCGATGGTCTGCGTCGACTTCTCGCAGGCACAGGCCTACTGCGCGGCGCAGGGCAAGCGGTTGCCGCGCGACGACGAGTGGGAGTGGGCGGCCCGCGGCGGCGAGGAGGCGCGGCCGTATCCGTGGGGCGAGGAGGCGCCGAAGGATCAGCTCTGCTGGTCCGGCGGCGGCACCGCGCGCAAAACCGCGTGCGACGTGGGGAGCTTCCCGGCCGGCGCGAGCCCGCAGGGCATCCAGGACCTGGCGGGCAACGTCTTCGAGTGGACGACCAACGCCAACGACGGCAAAGGCAAGATGCGCATCGCCCGCGGCGGCAGCTGGCGCGACGGCATCGCGCCGCTCGTCAGGACCGCGCGGCCGGGCGGCTTCGAGGCGACGTACCGCTGCGGGTTCCTCGGCATCCGCTGCGTCGTCGAGCCGGCGGCCCAGGCGACGAAGTAAGCTGCGCCGCGCCGGCCGAGCGCCAGACCGGATCGGCTGGGAATGCCGTCCCTGACACCGGACGCGTGAGAAACGTCGGCCCGTTCAGCCCGCCGCTGCCCGATGCGACGAACGTGTCGACGAAGGCGCCGGTCGCCAACTCGAAGCGGCTCACGTCGTTGGTCCCGACGTTGGTCACATAGACGAGGCCGTCGCCGCCCTTCACCATGCCGAACGGCTCCGAGAGCCCCTGCCCCGAGGCGAACGCGTCAAGGAAGGCCCCCGTCGTGCCATCGTAGCGCAGGATCTGATCCGTGCCGCGGCTCACGACGACAATGCATATGGCGTGGGCTTCTGCGGATTCGGTGAAGTACCTATCTTTCCCTGCCAACCAGACCGCTCCGCTGGCCACGGCCACGGCCGAGTCCATCAAACCCACGATATCCTGCGCGTACCCAAGCGAATACCCGTCGATCGCAGTCTCGGACAGCGCCGCGGGGGGGACCGGCGCGGTGTTTCGTATCGCCTACTATCAAGACGACAGCAATTGTGTCAACGGAGGCGCCGGGTGGGTGGTCGCCCAGAAGCCTGCGACGGGATATTGGCCCACCGTCGGCCAGAGCTATGGCCCCAATGCGTCCACTTGGTCGCAGACGTACTGGCTGTCCCTCGTGGCAAGCGAGACCACAGGTGATTTCTACCTCGTGACCAGCCAGCAAAAAAGCTGGTCCGGGGAAAGCACGGAACTCCACCACGCAAACGCCAATGACCTCACGAACACCTGGCAGAGCGAGCAGATCGTACCGCGGCTCTCGGTCATCGACGTCGCAACGACGATGAAGGGCTGCGATCCGATCCTGCGAATCGTGTATTCTGATTTCTCGCTTGGAGGCAACGGCGGCATCTACGGTCCCACCTACTATCGTACGGGGATCTGGGCAGGCGCCGCGGCGGCCACTCCTACCTGGACGAATGCGGCTCCTGTCCTCCTCGACTCGAACGGCAGCTACGGGACGGCCTTGTTCTGGGAGAGACCCGTCTCCAAATTCTCATTGCAGAAGCGTGTCTTCTACTCGCTCTTCGAGCGCGAGACGTTTTCGGGCGGGAGCCCCAGCTACTCGCTCGTCGACGCGTACGATACGGTGCCGAACATAAGTGGCCCGGCCTGCGTCATCGGTAACGAGCTGTGAGGTGAGCGGGTGGGACCTGCCCTGGGCTGCAAGCCACGTTGACGCCGGACAGATGAACCTGCCGGCGTGGTCGGTCGCGGAGCCACATGGCGTGCGGGACGCGTCGATCGACGATCCGCATTCAAATGCCTCGAAATCTGCTGCCAGCGCGCCCCACGCGAGCGCTGCTGGCAGCTCGATGCGCTGATGGTCTGACGCAGCGCGCGGCCGTCACCCGCGATCGTCGACCGCCATGGAGCGCAGGACGCGCTCGGAGGCTTCGGCGTGCTCGAGCAGCAGCGCCGCAAAACCGCGCTGAAGCTCGATCTTGCGGCGCATCCACGCCTCGAAGGCGCCGCGGTCGAAGCGCGCGAGGTCGTGGGGGGCGGCGGGCAAATCGCCCGCAGCCCGCATCGTCTCCGCGGCGCGGCCCGCCGCCTCGCCGATCTCGCGGTAGCCGGCGGCCACCCGGCGCATCGCGTCGTGTTCGAGGCGGGCCTCGGGCGTTGCGCTGCCCACCCAGCGCGCGTGGGCTTCCAGGTTGTCGGCCACGTGTCGGAACAGCTCCGCCAGCCGCTCGGGAACCACCGCGTTGTTCGCCAGATCGCATCCACAGGGCTCGTCCATCGGTACCTCCTGTCCATTCGCCCCAACGCGCGAGGCGTCGGGTCGTGACCGCGGTCGTGACCGCAGGCCGCAGTCGAGGAGCGGGCGGTCGGGCGTGTGGTATCCATGGCGGCCGCAGTGTCGTCGTCCGCCGCGCCCGCCACGATGGCGGGTTGCCCGCCCCGGAGCCCTGCCGATGACCGACGTCCACCACGCTGAAGCCACCGCCTTCTTCGACGACTTCGTCGCCGCGTTCGCGCACTTCGACGGGCCGCTGATCGCCCGCCGCTACCACGTGCCGTACCTCGCGATGCACGCCGCCGGCCTGCACGACCTGCTGACGAGCGCGGAGGCCGTCGGGGCCTACTTCCAGCGCATCGTCGACCAGTACCGCGGCGACGGCTGCACGGCCTGCCGCCACCGCGGGCTCCAGGTGGTCACGATGGGGGACGAGGCGCTGCTCGCCACCGTGTCGTGGGACCTGCTGGACGCGTCAGGCGGCGTGCTATCGACCTGGCGCGAGAGCTACAACCTGCTGCGCACGCCGCAAGGGCTGCGCATCTTCGCGTCGACGGACCACTGATTCAGAGGAGCTCCGCCGTCGCCCGGCGGGGGTGGCATCCATTTGAAATTCAGAATCCTCGTGGCGGCCGTGCGCTCCCGGCGCGGAAGCGCAAGGAGGCGACCGCCTGAGCGCGAGCGGCCAACGAAGCCGAGCGCGCGACGGTCCTCGAGAGGATCGCCGGCGCCGGGCCTCGGCCGATCAGATGCTGCACTCCACGAAGCCCTGCGTGTTCGTGGAGACGTTCATCTCCCACCTGGACTGGGTGGCGTCGTACTGGACGACCACGCCGGTGGAGACGCCGCCGCGGAGAATGCCGCCGATCCCCTTGAGCCAGCACGTCTTGCCGGTCACCGCGGGGCCGAGGTTCACAGACCCTGCCTGGATGCCGTGGTAAGCCTCGCCGAGGTAGTCCGTCACCTGTACGCAGCTCGCGTAGCCGGCGACCTTCCCCTGCCCGTGGAGGTACCAAGAGTTGCCGTCTTTCTCCACGCCGATGTAGTCCGACGCGCTGGCGAAGTTGTCGCCGCCCTCGTAGTTGATGACCTGCGTCAGGAAGCAGCGTCGGTTGTTGCTGGTGGACGCGAGGTACACCCTGGGGTTGGTCGTGGTGTAGCTGTTGTTGGAGTAACCGACTTGCGTGATCATGCTGCCGGGGTTGGCGAGCCCGCCGTAGGCACGAACTGACACACCCGAGTCGGCGTGCGCGAACACGCGCGCCGTGCCGAGCCAGCTGTACATCGCGACGTTGCCACCGTCCCGGAGGTTTCCGGTCACGCCCATGATGTAGGCCGCGTTCCCGCTCCAGGTGCCGAGGTTCTGGAAGGCGTTGCCCGACGTCGCGGTGGCGCTGCTGTACCCGAACGCGGCAAACGCCTGCTCGGCGGTGCCGATCGCATCGTCCTCGCCCCCGGCGACGTCGCCGTTGCCCAGATCCGGGCCCTCGACCTCGACGCTGCACCCCAGGAGGGCGACGACCGAAGCGACCGACAGCAGCCGAAAACAAGCGCGAGCTAGTTGCATGTGCATAGCATGTTCCCCTTTTCGAACGCAGCGGGCCGAGGCGGCGCGCTGCGACGGCAATGCTACGCGGACAACTGTGGTACCAGGCTGGACCATGTTCGAATTCTTGAAGCCGGCGCGCTTGGTCGACATCGTGGGCACGGAGCTCATCCTGGGCGTCGGGATCCACGCCTTGCGCGCGCGCGGTCCCGTGCGGGTGGTCGAAGCCGGTGGACGTTTCGACTTGCGGGTCGGCCCCGCGACGCTGGAGACGTTGGACGGCGCCGCGTGGTCGGCGTATCCGTTCGCGCTCACAGCAGGGCTTGGCGGGGACGCGCAGTTCGAGGGACGGACTTTTGCCGTCGAGCCGCGCGAATTCACCGTGCTCGAGCTCCCGGGTGAAGTTTGGTTTGGCTTGGAGGTGCGCTTGACGGAGCAGCGCACCACGAGCGGCCCCTGCCTCGTCAGTTCGCGGACCGTGAGCCTCGGCGTCACGTCTACGCGGCGCTTCGCCAGGCCACTGGAGAAAGCCCAATGGATCGCTGGATCCCCGTGGCGCGCGTCGACCGCGCCGGAGGTATGGCCACCCGAAGTCGTGCATCGCAGTCTGCTCCCCGAGCAGCACACCGCGGTGCACGTCGCGCCCGAGCTCTATGGCGTCTTGCGCGATCGCGAGGAAGGAGACCTGCGCTTCAGCTTTCCTCGCGAGAAATACGAGGAAGCCCTCCGGATCTGGCGCAGCGTCGCCATCGCCGTCGAGGACACCGAGATGCGGCGGTCGACGAGCCCGTCGCTGCGCGACCTGACAGGCCCGCAGCTCTCCGCATCCTCGCTCTTGTTGCTACCGTGGCTCGGCCTCGAGCTCACGCGACGCGCCCGCGGAAATCCCATCGTGCAACTCTTCAACGATCAGCTGTGCTGTATCGACGACGAGGACCCGGACTGGCGCGAAGCGCTGGCAGCGGAGGGCACGCGCCTTTCAAGCAGCCCCGACGGTCTTGTTCAGAGCCCGCCCTTGACCTTTCGCGACGGCGCGTGGGTGGCCGCCGAGTGATTGCTTTGGGCGCCCCGGCAATACCCCGCCCCAGCGCGCTGCGCACGGCGTGGCGTGTCGTGCGCCGATGGGTGACCGGCTGTCAACTCGGCGAGGGGTAGGCGCGCGTCGCGGTGGGTGCGCGGCGGCGCGCTCAGAACATGGCGCGGGGGTTCGGCGCGTCGGCCGGGATGTCCTGCAGCACGTCCCAGTGCTCGCAGAAGCGCCCGTCGGCGACGCGGAAGATGTCGACCACCGCGACGCCGCGCGGCCGCCGCGGGTTCACGAGCTTGTAGTGCACCACGGCGTACTCGGCGTCGGCGATCATGCGCTGGATCTCGACCTGCGCGCCGTGAAGCGGCGTCTCGCCGTCGCGGAAATAGGCGATGAAGGCCTCGCAGCCGTTCATCCCGGGCGCGGCGCGCGCGTCGGGGTTGTGGTCGACGAAGTCGGCGGTCAACAGCGCGCGGACGGCGTCCCAGTGCCTGCCGACCACGGCGTCGTACAGCTCGAGCAGCATCCGCTTGTTGCGTTCGGGGTTCATACGGAGGGGGCGTGCCTTTCTGCACCGGGGAGCATGGTCGCTCGCCGGTGCGTGCTCACCCTCGCAGCGGGGCGCGCGGCGGGCTTGAATCTGCGCGCCAATCGTCGGCCGCATCGCGCGCGCACCGCGCCGTGGGCGCGTGCTAGCGCGTGCGCGCGACCGCGCGGTACGCGCTCGGCGGCATGCCCGACGCGGCGCGGAACTCGCGCGCCAGGTGGGCCGCGTCGCTGAACCCGTACGCGTGCGCGATCTCGGTGAGCGGCCGAAGCGAGCCGGCGATCGCGACGGTGGCGTCGCGCATGCGCACGCGGCGCGCGAGCGCCGAGGCAGTGGTGCCGTGTGCCGCGAGCCGGCGCTGCAGCGTGCGGACCGACTGGCGCGTGGCGTGCGCGAGGCCCTGCGGTGTCCACGGCGCGTGCAGCTCGCGCGCGATCGCCGCGAGGGTGGCGGCGACCGGGTCGTCCGCGGCGCTCGGCGGGTGCAACGTCTGGCGCGCGGACGGCGCCGGCGCGGTCCGGCGCGACCACGCGAGGCGGAGCGCGACCGGCGGCTCGGCAAGCGACGCGGGCCCGAGCCAATGGGCGTCGCAGGCGAGCTCGCGCCACGGTCCGCGCGCGGCGCGCGCCGCGACGACGAGCTCGCCGTGGCCCATCCGGCGCAGCAACGCGGCGAGCACCCCGGTGATCATCACGGTCTGGCTCGCGGGGGCGAGAGCGCCGGCGTACGGCTGCGCCGCGAGCTGCAGCGCGCCGGCGCCGTCGAGCGCGAACCGCGTCTGGTGGCGCACGCCCCAAGCGCGCTCGAGCGCGCTCCAGCGATGCGCGAGCTGCGCCACGCTCGCGGCGCTCTCGAGCAGGTAGAGCGTCGGCGAGAAGGTCAGCGCGTCGAGCCCGTCGCCCAGCGCGAAGACGGCGCCGAGCCCACCGACGCGTGCGCGCTCCGCGACGAGCGCCCGCAGCGGCGCCGCGGGGCTGAGGGCCTGCAGGGCGGGGTCGGGCGCGCGCGCGACGTGCGCGTCGCGCGCGCGGACGCGCTGCGCGAGCGCGAGGTGGAGCAGCTGCAGGCTGACGTTCTGCGACACGGCGTGTGGACGCAGCGACAGGCGTGTGGCCGGCCGCGCGCGAGTGTGGCACCTGCGCGCGCGGGCCGCCACGGTCGTGCGCCCGCGAGGGCGAAGGGCGCGCGCGCTAACCTCCCCCTCCTGGGCGATCTCTCGCCGCCAGAGCGCGATATCGCCTTCGGCGCGCCCGCAGGCTGTGGAGTGAAGGCTGCCTCCTCGTTGGTGCTAGCGAGGTCGACGACAGGCGCTGCCCGCGGCATCGCCGGCGGGGCGCTCAGGAGCTCCGAGAGGGTGCGAGCGGCGATCTGCGCGGTCGTGAGGTTGCCCGCCGCGTGGGCGGCGGTGATGGTCTGCGTCAGGGTCGCGAAGAGCACCTGGCGCGGACTGTCGGCGAGTAGACATCTGCCTTGCCCCCCTCGAAACCCGCGCAAATCCGCGTAATCGTGCCATCCCGCTCCGCCGGGGCCTATCCTCATGGGTCCCCGCTCCGAGTGACAAGCAGCCTCGGTCACGGGAAGGTTCGCGGGCCGAACGACCGTGGAGGCGCGCCGGCCACGTCATGTCAGCTATCGCAACCCGCGCCGACCGGCTCGAAGGTGATGCGATCGAAGATGGAGACGTAGTCGGGGGACCGCACGCCCGTGTTGGCGATCATGCCGACCTGAAGTGTCGCCGGCAGATCGGCGCGGGTGATGGGCGCGACCGACGTCGGCCACCCCGTGTCGCCTGGGTGGCGGTAGTACCACCTCCGGGCGAAGGTGATGCGCGCCGGGACGCTGTTACCGCGGTCGGTCCGAGGCGCAGGGCCTACGTCGCGACGGTGGCGCGTGCGCTACGGTCATGCTGATGTTGCCGTCGAGCGTTCGGGCGATCGACACGGATTCACAACGGAGGCATTGGATGAACAGCACTCGATGGGTGGCTTTTCAGAACGGCGGATCGCCCGGACGCGGTGCTGCGCTGCTCGCCGCAGCATGCCTCGCGGCATGCTCCTCGGTCGTCATTCCGGATCAGCGCAGCGGAGGAACAGGCGGCGACGGCAGCGCGACCAGCACCGGAGGCGCGGAGACGGCCACGGGCACCGGAGGCGCAGGAACGACCACCGGCACCGGAGGCGCAGGAACGACCACGGGCACCGGAGGCGCGGGAACGACCACGGGCACCGGAGGAACAGCCACGCCGGACGATCTACCCTGGAGCAAGACGATCGCGGGTTCCGGAGCGGAGAGTCCCCGCGCCGTGGCGGCAGATTCAAAAGGGAACGTCTTCTTGTCGGCCGAGATCTACGAATCGACCGATCTCGGCTGCGGCCCCTTGAGCGCAGCGTCAGGGCCCCTCGACGCCCTGGAACTCGGCGCCTTCGTCGCCAAGCTCGACGCGTCGGGTACCTGCCTCTGGAACGTCGCCTTGCCGAACACGGCGAGCGGCATCGCAAAGTACTCGACCCTCGCCGCCGACGCGCAGGGCAATCTGCTCGCCGCAGGCCTGGCCCGTGGCACCATCGACCTCGGTGCGGGTCCCATGGCAGGCGCGACGGAGGGCCAGGATATCCTGGTCGCGAAGGTTGACCCCGATGGCCGCCTCCTCTGGGCGAGGCGCTTCGGTAACGATGCCGTTCAGCTCGCGCCCCACATCGCGGTCGACCGAGCCGGGAACGCGGTCGTCACCGGCGGCGCGAGGGGATCCATTCCCATCGGCGACGAGCCGATCGTGAGCGCCGGCGGCGTCGATGCCTTCGTTCTGAAGCTCAATCCCGCCGGCGAGGTGCTCTGGGGGAAGCTCTTCGGAGATCACGACTACCAGGCCTGCAGGGGCGTCGCACTGGACAGGCAGGGCAATGTGCTCGTCATGGGCGATTTCGGCGGAACCATTGATCTCGGCGGTGGCCCCCTCGTCAGCGCGGGGGACCGAGACATCTTCGTGGCGAAGCTCGACCCCGACGGCACCCCGCGCTGGAGCAAGCGTTTCGGCGGTGCGCTCAATCAGACCGGCCTCGACATCGATACGGATGAGAAGGGGGATCTGCACGTCCTCGCGGCGCTCGACGGCACGGTGGACTTCGGCGGAGGCGCTCTCACCGCGAGCTCTGGTATCGCCGTCGCGAAGCTCGATCCCGATGGACAGCACATCTGGAGCAGGCAATTCGGCGACGGCATGAGCGTGGTCCATCACCAGCTCGCGGTGGACGATCAGGGCAGCACCGTGCTGACGGGCTGCTTCGACGGCACGATCGACTTCGGCAACGGGCCTATCGGCAGCGGCGACGGCGCGGTGGAAGAGGCTTTCGTCGCCAAGCTCGACCCCCGCGGGGACGCGCTCTGGAGCCGATACTTCAGCGGCGCCGGAGCGCAGTTCGGATGGGATATCGACACAGACCCCGGGGGCAACGTCTTCGTTCTCGGCGGATTCGAGGGCACGGTCGATCTCGGAGACGGCCCGATCTCCGCCCAGATGCGAGATGTCTTCCTTCTGAAGCTCTCGCCCTGATCTGTGCCTTCATGAGAAAGCCCTCGGGCTTTCAAGCTGATCGGGTGCGCCAGCCGCCAAGGGCGACGATGGCGCTGCGACGTACGATGTCGAGCAACTCCTCGAGATCTGCGCCGAGGATCGCGAGCGGTGGAGCCAAAGACCAACGAGCGCTTCTACGCCATGGACGACGTCGTCGTGCAGCAGCCGACGGCACCTGGGGCACGCCGGGCCAGGGCGGCGGCGGCGGTCGCTTGAGCGGGCTCGCCCTGTGCGACGGATTGAGGCCTGCTGTCGCGAGTTCTCCAGCTGGGCCGAGGGAGCGCCAACGCGGACCAGGACATCCAGACGCCTGCAGGAAGGGGCAAGCGGACTCTGGCACGGCCGCTGCGGTCCAGGGGCGCCTCGACACCGAAGGCCGCGCGAAGCGAGCTCGGACTCTCGCGGCGCAGACGTCAAGGCGGAAGGAGGAGCGGGGTCATGGTGCCGCCGTCATCCCTGACCTTGCCTCCAGCGAGCTGCCGAATAAACCCAGCCGCACTCTCGATGGTGTTCAGCCAGTCAGCGCCCTTGAGACGTACGTGATCATCGGTCTTAAAGCCGAGCACGTCCACGGACACAGACCAGAGTCCGTCGGGGTCCTCGCGTAGATCGCCAATGCGGATCGTTATGGTCCGTGGCGCGCTTCCATCGGACGGCGTGAAGGTGGAGACGATCTCTAATATATTCATCTTTCGCAGTCCTTGAGGCAGCGACTGACTCGGCACCATGTAGCGCGACGCCGGCGCGCTACATGCTCGCCAGCATTTCGCTCAATCCCGCGGTTGCCACCCGCGGCGTGCTCGACCAAGCGGACGGTGACCTCGCCCCGGTCTCGTGCTCGCGGGACTCATCCCGGCGACGCTGAACACCTCGCCGGCCATCTGACCGAGCTCAAGCACCGCCCCGAGAGCGCGGCGCTGAGCGCGGGTGTCCACGAGCGCGTCCACTCGCTCAAGTTTCGCCTTGCAAAGCTCGGCGCTCGTTCAGGGGGTAGCAGAAGAAGTCCCGAACCCGAGGTCGTCTTCGCCAAGCCATCTTAATCTCGCCCCGGCGGGAGCAAGCGTGGTGAGGATCGGCGGTACGATCCAGCATGCCGCGAGAAATGCCTGGAGTTCATCGACACCATAAAAGTGGCGAGAGTACGGCTCCTCGAACCCACTGATCTCAAGTAGCACTCGGAAGTCTCCTCCCGGAAGGGGATCGGGCTCTGGAAGCCCGATGCGAACAACGATGGCATGGACGTCGCTCGAACCGGGCAGCGTCATTTCGAGGGTGCGCACCAGCGCCCTGATGGCCGCAGTAGAACTCATTGTTTAGTCCTTGCACTTTTTGATGCACTCAGCATATTCGTTATTACACTTTTCCCAGCACCTCCGACGAGCTGGCTTGTCGCTCTCAGGAAGCTTGCGACAGTCCGCTTCGCACGCCTCCGCTACATCGACGCAATGCTGCCGACAAGAGCTACTAATCGAGCTTGAGTTCGTCACCCATCGGCACGGGCCGCATGACTGCGCGCCCGAGCCGAGGTGGACCCCGTTGGCATACTCACATCGCTCCTTGGCTTCGTCCAGGCTCGCATGCTGGCCCTGGTAGAGCGAGGTGCAGGCACCGGCCTCTCCCCAGTTCTTGCACTGAGTCGAGCCAGCCTTCCACGTCACCGTGCACTCGGCGAGCTGTGAGCCGCCGCTGCACGGGTCCTCGTCGTAGCCGGTGTGATTCTGCGGCTCCAGCGGAACATACCCGAAGCCTCCGACCCCGCCGGTAGGGGTGATGATGCCCCCGCCGGCCCCCTCCGTTCCATGACCCCGGACGTAGCACTCTCCCATGTCGAAGTTGCACCCCGTGAGACCGAGCACCAGAAGAACGATCCGCCTCTTCATTTCGACTCTCCCCCGAACCTCCAGATAGGCCCAGCCGTGACCATCAGGACCATGCCGCCGGGAAGGACACGGCTGCTCCCGCCGGCCCAGTCCACGTTGACGCTCGTCGACGCCCCCAGGCGCCCGGCGAAGTACCAGTCGGACTGAGCGCGGCCGCCCGGAGCGACCCCCATCACGCGATCGCAGATCACGGCGCCGCACACCTGCATCATGTAGATCGACAGCGACGGCCCGAGGCTGACGTTGCCGGTCTTCGTGGTGTACCCGAAGGTGACCGCCGTCCGATCGTAGACCCCGACGCCTGCCCCTGGGACGACGCTGAGCACGTTGTGGACTTCGATCCTGAAGTCGCCCGTCCTGCGCCACAGCCACCCGATGAAGGGGCTCACGGCGAGCTCGGGCTCGGTCCCGACCTGGATCCCACCGACGCTCACGCCGCCGCTGAACTCGAGCGCCAGCGCCGGCGCGGGAGCGACGACGAGGGAACAAGCGCAGAAAAGGCCAAGCTTGCCGTGGAAGCGCATCGACATGGTGCAGGCTCCTCGCCGAGCGGCGGCGACACACGGTGCGGATGCACTCGTTATTCTTCCGAGTGTGCTCTGGGCGTCAAATAGAAACTCGGCGAGCGCATCCGAAAGGACATGAGTCGCTCCGTTCCGGGCATTCGCCCGTGCGCACACGGTTCCGCGGTAAGAGAGCACCGCTTCGAGAGAGAGCGTCTTGTCAGCGAACATGCGCGCGAGCAGCGGAGAGAATTGACCTTCCATCCCAGAACCCGTTCCGCTCTCTCGATCTCTCGCGCTGCCCAGCGGACCGCCGGGCTCGCGGGCGGCCGCTGCCCCGTCCGGCGCTCGCGCCTTGCCTTCCGGCGCGGCGCAGCGCACCTTCGCGCCCAGCGACCATGCCCGGCGACGACCCCTACGTGATGCCCGCCTACGTCAAGCTCCTCGTCGCCGACGCGGAGCGCTCCGCCTCGTTCTACGAGCTCCTCGGCTTCACCCGCGTCCACCAGGACCCGGTGTTCATCCACCTGCGCTGGGCACGATACGCCGATCTCTTCCTCGTCGCGACGCCGCCGGGGGTCTCGCTCGCCGGGCAGCGCGGCCTCGGCGTCATCGTCTGCTTCAGCGCCGCCGGCGACCGCGGCATCGAGACCATCGCCGCGCGCGCCGCGGCGGCCGGCGCCGCCGTCGACGGGCCGCGCGACCAGCCGTGGCACACACGGGAGATCGTCGTCACCGACCCCGACGGCTACCGCCTCTGCTTCGTCGAACCGAGCACGCCCCTCCCGAGCTGAGGCACACTGCCGGCGCCTCCCAGGCGGCGCCGGGCGCGCTCGTGTATCATCCCACCGGCATGTCGCCGGAGCCGTCGCAGCCCAAGCCCATCGGGCGGTATCTGCTGTACAGCCCGATCGCGTCCGGCGGGATGGCGTCCGTGCACCTCGGCCGGCTCGTCGGCGACGCGGGCTTCTCGCGCACCGTGGCCATCAAGCGGCTGCACCCCGCGCTCGCCGAGGCGCCCGAGATCGCCGAGAGCCTGCGCGACGAGGCCCGCATCGTCGCGCGCATCCAGCACCCCAACGTCGTCGCCATGGTCGACCTCCTCGTCGCCGAGGACGAGGCGTTCCTGGTCATGGAGTACGTGCGGGGCGAGTCGCTGGCGCGGCTGCTCCGGGCGGCGCGCGCGGGCGGCGCGCCGGCGCCGGTGCCCATCGTCGCGAGCATCGCGTGCGGCGCGCTCCACGGCCTGCACGCGGCCCACGAGGCGCGCAGCGAGTCGGGCGAGCCGCTCGGCATCGTGCACCGGGACGTCTCGCCCGAGAACGTGCTCGTCGGCGTCGACGGGACGGCGCGGCTGCTCGACTTCGGCATCGCCAAGGCGCGCGGGCGGCTCAGCACCACCCGCGGCGGGCAGATCAAGGGCAAGCTCGCGTACATGGCGCCCGAGCAGCTCCTCTGCGCCGACGTGACCCGGCGGACCGACGTGTTCGCGGCGGGCGCGGTCCTCTGGGAGGCGCTCGCAGGCCGCCGGCTCTTCGACGGCGGCGACGAGGGCGACCTCATCCGGGCCGTGCTCGAGGAGCCGATCCTGCCCCCTAGCTCGCTCGCGGCGCACGTGCCGCCTGCGCTCGACGCCATCGTCCTCCGTGCCCTCGAGCGGAACCCGGAGGGCCGCTACCCGACCGCCCGCGAGCTCGCGGTCGCCATCGAGGACGCCGTCCCGCTCGCGTCGCCGCGCGCCGTGGGCGAGTGGGTGGAGGCGCTCGCCGGCGACGCGCTCGCGCGGCGGGCGGCGCGCGTCGCCGCCATCGAGAGCGCGTCGGCGGGGATCCCGGGCGGCCCGGCGACGGCCAGCTCGGGGGCGACCGCGCGGGGTGGGTCGGGCGCGCCCGGCGACGGGGCAAAAGACGAAGGCGAGCCCACGCCGCCGGGCGGCCCGGCGCGCGGGCTGGCAGAGACCGCGCCCTCGATCCCGTCGAGGGCCCTCGATCAGGGGACGCCGGCGGCCGAGCCCACGCCCGGATCGGTGACGTCCAGCGGGATCTCGCTGGGACTGCCTGCGACCGACGGCGCGCGGCCCGATGGTCCGCCCCCCACGGCGAGGAAGCGCGCGCGCCCGCTGCTCGCGCTGCTCGGCGCGCTGCTCCTCGGCGGCGCGGCCGCGCTCGCGACGCAGTCGTGGCGCCGCGCCCCTCCCGGCCCGGAGGACGCCGCGCGCGCGGTCCACGCGGCGCCCGCGGCGCAGCCGGCCGGCGCCTCGACGGCGAGCGCGGCGAGCGCCGTCGCAGCGAGCCCATCGAGCACCGCCGCGACTGCCCCGACGAGCGCCGCGCCTGACCCCTCGAGCACCGCCGCGGCTGCCCCATCGAGCACCGCCGCGGCTGCCCCATCGAGCACCGCCGCGCCTGACCCGGCGAGCGCCCCCGCGGCCGACCCGGCGAGCGCCGTCGCGCCAGCGCCCGCACAGCGCCCGGCGCGCCCTGCAGCCGGCGCGCGCGCGCCTGCCCCCGCGGCACGCGCGACCCGCGCTGACGCCCAGCGCTGCTCCCCGCCCTATACCGTGGACAAGGCCGGCATACGCCGGCTCAAGCCTGAGTGCCTGTGAACCGATGAACCCTCCGTGTCCCGCCCGCGCCCGGCTCGCGCTCTCCCTCGCCGCCGCCGCGGCGCTCTCGCTCACCGGCGCCCGCGCCGACGCCGCGCCCGACAAGCAGGCGTGCGCAGACGCCTACGAGCGCGCGCAGGGCCTCCGCCACGACGGCCGGCTGATCGAGGCGCGCGCCGCGCTGGTCGTCTGCTCGCAGCCGACGTGCCCGGCGGCCGCCGTCGCCGACTGCGGGCCGTGGCTCGCCGCGGTCGAGCAGAGCCTGCCCTCCGTGGTCGTCGCCGCGAAGGACGCGCACGGGCGAGAGCGCCTCGACGTGCGCGTGCTCGTGGACGGGCGCCCCCTCGCCGCGGCGCTCGACGGCAAGGCGCTGCCGGTCGACCCGGGCCCGCACACCTTCCGCTTCGAGCCCGCGACGGGCCCCGCCGTCGAGGAGCGCGTGCTGATCCGCGAGGGCGAGAAGAACCGCCTGCTCACCGTGACCCTCGGCGCACCTTCGGCCGGCGCGCCCCCCTCGCCTCGCCCGGTCGCCCCGCGCGCCGCGCCGCCCGCGGAGCCCTCGGTCCCGGGGCTCGTGTGGGCCTCCGGCGCCGTCGGCGTCGCTGGGCTCGCGGTGTTCGCCGTCGCCGGCGCCCTCTCGCTGAACGCCGAGGCCGACCTGCGCGCCACGTGCGCCCCGCGCTGCGCGGAGGGCGAGGTGCGCGCCATCCGGGTCCAGCACGCGGTTGCTGACATCGGCCTCGGCGTGGGCGTCGTCGCCCTGGGGGCCGCTGCGTGGCTCTACATGACCCGGCCGACCGCGGCGCAGCCCCCGAAGGCCGGCGCGACGGCGCTCTGGCCGTTCATCGCCGGCAACGCCGCGGGCGTCGCGGGGGCCTTCTGATGCGCGCGTCGGGCCGCGCCCGCGGCGCCGCCGCCGCCCTCGCGGCGGCGCTCCTCTCGGCGTGCTCGCTCCTGCGCCCGCTGCACGGCCTCACCTGCGAGCCCGGGGCCGGCAACGCCTCGTGCCTGTACGGCCAGCCCTGCGACGCCAGCGCCGACTGCACGACGGCCGCGTGCACCGAGGGGGTCTGCCAGTGCCCCGCCGGCATGGTGACGATCGAGAGCTCGTTCTGCATCGATCGGACGGAGGTGTCGAACGTCGCCTACCGCGCCTTCCTCGCCACGCAGCCGGACGTCGCGGCGCAGGCGCCGTTCTGCTCGTTCAACAGCACCTTCGATTTCGACGACGCCGGGCCCGACGCGCCCCTCGTGTGCACGATGCGCCGCAAGGAGGACGAGCACCCCGCCACCTGCGTCGACTGGTGCGACGCGCTCGCCTTCTGCAAGAGCCAGGGCAAGCGCCTCTGCGGCGAGCGCCACGGCGGCCCGCTGCCGTTCCGCGGTGACATGGCGCAGGGCGAGTGGTTCGACGCGTGCAGCAAGCACGGCGCGCTCGCTCACTCCACCGGCGAGTTCGACGCTCTCCACTGCAACGGTGACAGCACCGAGACGGTGCCGGTCGGCGACGACACCAGCCTGGCGTGCGAGGGCGGCTATCTCGGCCTGCAGCACATGAGCGGAAACGTCCGCGAGTGGGAAGACGCGTGCTCCGACGACGTCGGCTCCGGAGACCTCTGCAGGACCCGGGGCGGGGCGTTCGACAGCGAGGGAACGCTCGACGAGCTCCGGTGCGACGCGCGGGACGAGCGCGAGCGCGCCGACACCGATCATACGATCGGGTTCCGCTGCTGCAGCGGGTAGCGCGGAGGCCGTTGACGACGGGCGAGACCGATGCCGTCCCCGAGGCCCGTGCGCGCTCGCCGGAGGGATCTGGCTCGCGACGGGAGGTGGCGCCGCCGCTCACTTCACGCAGGTGCGCTTGTCCTGGTAATCACAGCTCGGCACGCCGGCATTCACCGCCGTCTCGGTGAAGCCAGGGTAGCAGATCGGGTCGCACGTCGCGTAAGACCCGCTCGGATACGGCACCGCACCGCACGAGATCCGATCGTAGATCCCGGCGCAGTAGCTCGGCCCGCTCTGCGAGCCGCTCACGTACCAGCCGGGCGGACAGGCGACGGAGGCGCCGCAATGCGCGAAGGACGCCCGCGTGGCCCAGGGGATGAGCTCGCAGCGGTAGGCCTCACCGTTCGCGCAGCCGAGCGCGCTGCCCTGGCTCAGCGACACGGAGTGCGTGGTTTCACCGCTGACGCACGCCGCGCACTGCCACCCGGTCAGCGCTTGCGCCCCCGCCGTGCTCGGCTCGGCCAGCGATGCGTCCTCCCCATCGGCCGTGCCGAGGCAGCCGGCGGCTCCCGTCAGGGCCACGACCAGCCCGAGCCCACACACGCCCATCGTCCACCGCGAAAAGCTCTCCATGCTCGTCCTCCGATGCGATCCCCCGCCATCAACGACGTGATCCATGGAAGGACACCGCAAGAGCGCGAGGGACGCAAGGGACGCAGGGGAGAGCGATATCCACCTGTTGAAGGCGAGCTGGGGAGCTTGCGAGATCTCGCTGCGCGTGCTCCCTCGGCGACATCTTCCCTGACGTAGGGGGGGGAACCCCGGAGGTGACCGAAAAATTTCCTCTGCAGGAAGACTCCCATTCGTCACTCGAGGATGAGGAATCAAAGCGGCACGAAGTGTGCTCCGACGGGGGACGATGCCCCACTCCTCGCCTCTTCGAAATCTCCGGAAAAACTCTGAAATCGCTCTGGTCCTCGGCCTCGGCCGAGGAGATCGCGACCTTGGACGCGTGTCAGAGTGTGCCAAAGGCGGCCTTGGTCAGATGCCGATGGCGCAAATACGCCGCTTCATCGCTCTCGCGTTGCCCCTCGTTCTCCTCGCGTGCGGGACGACGGTCGGACTGGCGGCGAGCGCGGAGAGCGCGTCCGGCGGAGATGCGTCAGCCGGGGGCGCGGGCGCCGGTGGAACGGCGTCGGGTGGAGCGAATGGCGGAGCTGGCGCGGGTGGCGCGGCAAGCGGCGGCGCGACCGGGAGCGGCGGAGCGCAGCCCGACCCCGATGGGGCCGGCGAGGAATTCCTTCTGAGCTTCCCGCGGCGCAACGCCTTTGGCCTCGGTCAACCGCTCGCAGCGACCAAGAACGGCTCGGTCATCACGGTCGGAGCTCGAGCTCCCGCCGAGCTCCTCCCCGAGTCGATCGGCGAACCCTTTCTTGCGGAGTACTCGGCGACCGGAGAAGTCCTCCACGCGCTCGCGCTGCCCGGAGCCGCTGAGCCAGAGTTGATGGCGATCGACGCGGAAGGCTCGATCTTCCTCGTCGGTCAGCTCTACATGAACATGACCTTCGGCGAGCTCACTCTCACGGCCGTCGAGGACGGGTTTTATCTGGTCAAGGTGAACCCCGATTTTTCGATCGCCCTTGCGGCCGGCGTCACTCTCGAAGGCAGCTCTCCTCTGAGCGCGATCGCGGTCGACGCGGACGGCGACCTCGTCGTTGGCCTCGGCGTGTACAACGACGACGCATCCGTACAAAAACCTCAGATCATGAAGTTCTCCGGGTCGACCCTCGAAGCGATCTGGAGCACGACGTTCGAGCACGACATCCGCCAGGGATACACGATTGCCCTCACTTTCAATCGTGACGGCGAGATCCTCGCCGGCGGCGCGTTTACTGGAACACTCACGATCGGAGAGACAGAGCTCAAGAAGGCTGGAGGGCAGGACGATCCAGCTGTTTACAACGGCTGGCTCGCCTGGCTCGACCCGGAGAGCGGCGATCCTCTGCGCGCGCTCCGCTTTGGCGGGGCGAGCTTCGACTATGTGAAGGACCTGAAGTCGACCGCCTCTGGGCGCCTCCTCCTCCTCGCCTCACAAACGTCGACATCGACCTTCCTCGATCATACGGACACCTTCGACGAGGAAAGATCGGAGTCGGTCCTCTATGATTTCGAGGACGGTGAGACAGTGCATTGGGCGAGCCGGCTCGGCGGACCAGACTATTACGGCAACGCGCTGGCCCTCGGCGGCGATGGTCAAAGCTACGTGGCCGGTCGCTTCGGCTGGCTCGGCACGGAAGAAGATGCAAAAGGAGGGCGCCTCACGCGCTTCGCGGCAGACGGAGCGAAGGGCGAGAGCGTCGAGTTCGCGACCGGCAACCCGAACGGCCTGACGCACGTCGCCGTCGATACGAAAGGCGGCGTTTGGGTCAGCGGGGCGTGGGAAACGGCCCTCGATTTTTCGGGAAAGAGCTACGCTCCGCCGACGGATGGCGGACAGTTCGTCCTCCGGAAGAAGGGATTCTAGACGAACGCGCGGCTGGGCGAAAATCACGCTGGAGGACGAGTTGGGTTCAAGCGGCACAGGAGGCGAATCGATGGCGGCCCCGTCGCAATCCCCGGCCGCGACTTTCAAGCACTTTCGTGACGTCACGCCTACCACCGAAGTCCCTGAAACGGGCGGCTCTCCCCGAGCGTCATCCGCCCCCTCCGCCTCCTCTCCTCCGGCCGCGGGAGGGAGCGCGCGAATCGCTTTAAGGGAAGATTAAGAAGTGGCTCCGCGGCCGGAACGTAACCTGTTCGGCGGAGGTCACGCCATGCGCAACATCGCTTCTGCTCTGCTGATCCTTGCCCCTGCCATCACCCTCGCCGGATGCGGTGAGATCCGTGAGATCGAGCCCGCCATGGCTTCGAGCGGCGCCGGCCGCTGTCGAAGCGGATCGAAAACCGGTCACGGTTCGCGGCGTCTTCGTCCGCCGGTGGTGGCCCGAATAGCCTCGCAGATCTCGCATCTGGGCCACTCGACACCGGCGTTTGGGCCACTCGACGCGGACATGTGTCCCGGAGCACAGTCAACCGAAGCGCCCACGCCGTCATCGCCAGTGAGATTTGTCACAAATTTTACTTGCAAGCGGCCTCTACCTTACCATGTGGCCCCATGTCGCACTCGCTCGCCCCCGGGGCTCTCCCCCTCCTCTGCGCCAACGCACTGAGACTGCAGCTCGGCCTCGTCGCAGCGCTTGCTGGCTGTGCGCCCACGGATCGCGATTTTCATGGCACAGGCGCTGGCGGTGCAGCCGTCGGCAGCACAGGAGGAAACGGCGGAGACGGGACCGGGGCTGGTGGCGGAGGCGGCGCTTCCGCGCAGGGCAGCGGTGGCACGGGCGCCCTTGGCGGCGGCGGCATCGGAACAGGTGGCGCTGCGGAAACCGGAGGTGGCGGAGGCGACGCCGAGTGCTCTGCCGACGAGCGAAAGTGCTCGGAGAACACGCCGCAGCGCTGTGTCGATGGGCGGTGGGAGAGTGGCGAAGCGTGCATCGGGCAGACCTGCGTCGGCGGGACGTGCGCCGGTGAGTGCGGCCCGGAGGACGTGCGCTGCTCGTCGAACCGGCCAAAGCGGTGCGATGAGCGCGGGGCGTGGGAGGACGTGGAGCCGTGTCCTGCCGCAGCGCCCGTGTGCAGCCGAGGGGCATGCGTGACACGGCCGAGTTGTGTCGGATTGGCCGAGATGTGCGGGCCTGGTGGGGATGAGAACTGCTGCGCGACCGCGGAGGCTGTGCCCGGCGGCACGTTCAACCGGGGCAACGATCCAGCGTATCCAGCAACGGTGAGTGGGTTCCTGCTGGATCGGTTCGAGGTGACGGTGGGTCGGTTCCGGAAGTTCGTGGAGGCGTATCCCGAAAGCAAGCCCGCGGCGGGAGCAGGGGCGCACCCGCTGCTCGATGGGAGCGGGTGGAATGCGGACTGGGCGAGCCAGCTGCCTGCTGGCGCGCCGGAATTGACGGTAGCCGTGAAGTGCAACGGGACCTACCAGACGTGGACGGATGAAGCGGGTGACCACGAGCATCTGCCGATGAACTGCCTGAACTGGTACGTTGCGTTCGCGTTCTGCGCGTGGGATGGGGGCCGTCTGGCAACGGAGGCGGAGTGGAACTATGCGGCAGCGGGTGGCGGCGAACAGCGCCCGTATCCTTGGTCGGACTCGGCCAGCGACGCCATCCTCGATAGGAGTCATGCGGTGTACGACTGCACCGGGGACGGGTCTGCATCCGGCTCGTGCGCGTTCAGGGACATCCAGCCGGTCGGCTCGCGATCGTCGGCTGGAGACGGGAGGTGGAGGCAAGCGGACCTGGCCGGGAACATGTGGGAGTGGGTTCTGGATTGGTACGCAGGCTACGCCACCTCTTGCGACAACTGCGCCAACACAACCTCCGTCTCGAACCGGGCGCTCAGGGGCGGGAGCTTCGATTACGATGCATCGTATCTTCTCTCGTCCGCTCGCGGCTACGGCAGCCCGTCGCGCCGCTATCACTTCGCCGGGGCCCGGTGCGCGAGGACGCCATAGCAACGCGCCGTCTCGACCCGCTGTGTTCAGTCCTGCTGAAGCGGATCGCGCCGCATCTGGCTGCCGATACTCTCCTGAAGCCATACACTGCGCGTCCGCTCGTCCTCCACGTCCCACCCGTCCGCCTTCATCCGGTCGAGGTGCTCGATGTGCGCCGCCGGGTAATGGTCAATTTTGACCAACCGGCCCACAGCAGCCTTGACGGCTGGCCTGCCACTGCCTCATGGCCATGGTTCCTGCAATGGCCGCTTGAAGAAGCAGTGCCAGCTGCCATCACCGAACTCTTTCACCTGGACCAGTTCCCACCCGGCTAGGCCGGCCGCCTTGAGCACCGCGTCCATAGTCTTATCGACGCCAAGATGCTTTCCCAGGTCTGCCGCTCCGCCATACAGATACTCCCACCTAGTCATCGGTACCCTCATATCCCACCCATAGCACACTTCGACGCGGCGCGCGCGCCGTAGGCGCCGCGTTGTCCGTTGCCGCTCGCGACCGACTGCGAGAAAACGCCGTCAAACAGGCTGTAAACGCGCATGCGGGCTAGGACAACCCGTGTCCTAGCGGCGCAGAAACGCCGGGAAACAAGGCGTTTCGTTGCTATCTTTCCAGGGTACTTAGCAAAGCGCCCCGCCCTCAGTTCGCACCTGAGAGCGGGGCTGCGAAACACCCTGTGGTGGCCCACAGAGCGCGCGTCGCAGCCGCATCATGGGCCGGCCCGGGGAGAGAGGCAATGCCAGTTTGCAGCCTCATGGGGCCAGCTTCCGAGGTTTTTTGCAGGGTCATGGGGCCACCCCAAACGCAGGAGGATGGGGCCACCCGCGCGGGGGCGTGACCCGGTTTTTTGCAGGGTCATGGGGCCAGCTTCCGAGGTTTTTTGCAGCCTCATGGGGCCAGCTCGGGACGCCGCGGTCGGGATCTGAGACGGGCTCCTTCCGAGGACGGCGCGGGTCGCCGTCGGAAGGAGACCGATGCCCTACCGAGAGCTGATCATGGTTGACATCAAGGAAATGCTCCGCCGTCGTGCGGCGGGGCAGAGCGCGCGTCACGTGGCGCGCGAGACCGGCGTCGATCGCAAGACGGTCGGCAGGTACTTCGAGGCCGCAGCGATGTTGCCACTGTCGCGCGATCGCGAGCCGACGGACGAGGAGATCCACGCGATCGCCCAGCGTGTGCAGGCGCGCCCGGTGCCCGACGCAAGCGAGGAGTGGAAAGAGATCGGCGCGTATCGCGCACGCATCGAGGCCTGGCTCGCCCAACCTCGGCCGTTGAAGCTGACGAAGATCCACCTGCTGCTCAAGCGCGACCACGGCGTCAGCGCGAGCTACGACACACTCCGGCGCTTTGCCATGGAGGAGCTCGCGTGGCGCAAGAAGACGCCGACGGTTCGCGTCGCGGACACCGAGCCTGGCGAGGTCGCGCAGATCGACTTCGGCCTGATGGGTAGGCTGTTCGACCCAGCGACGCAGCGAGCTCGCAATCTGTGGGCGCTCGTGGTGACGCTCGCATACAGCCGCTACCAGTTCGTGTGGCCGTCGTTCGAGCAGACCACTGCGGCGGTATGCGCGGGCCTGGATGCGGCGTGGTGGTTCTTCGGCGCGATGACGCGCGTGATCCTCCCGGACAACATGAAGGCCATCGTGCTGCGCGCCGACGAGCTCGCCCCCGTGCTCGTGCCGGCGTTCCTCGACTACACGCAGACACGCGGGCTGTTCGTGGATCCTGCGCGCGTCAGGTCGCCCAAAGACAAGGCGCGTGTCGAGAACCAGGTCGCGTACGTGCGCGAGAGCTGGTTCGACGGCGAGTCGTTCTCGAGCCTCGACGAGGCGCGCGCGTCCGCTGAGCGGTGGTGCCGTGACGTCGCTGGAGCGCGAGTCCACGGCACGACACGCGAGGTGCCGCGCGAGGTGTTCGAATCACGCGAGAAGGGCACCATGAAGCCGGCGCCGGCAGCGCCGTTCGACGTGCCGCACTGGACTGACGCGAAGGTGCACCCCGACCATCACGTGCAGGTCCTGCGGTCGCTCTACAGCGTGCCCACGCGCTACGTTGGAAGCACGGTGCGCGTCCGCGCCGACCGCGCGTCGGTCAGGATCTACGCGGGCACGGAGCTCGTGAAGGTGCACGTGCGCGTCGCGCCGGGCAAGCGCTCCACCGATGCGAGCGACTACCCCGTGGGCAAGGACGTCGCCGCGGTGCGCGACGTGGCTTCGCTCATCACGAGCGCGAAGAAGTGCGGCGTGCACGTCGGCATCTACGCCGAGCGGCTGCTTGATGTGCCGCTCCCCTGGACGCGCATGCGGCTGGTCTATGCGCTGCTGCGGCTGTGCAACAAGTTCGGCAGCGGGCGCGTCGAGGCGATCTGCCAGAGCGCGCTCGCGTTCGATGTCGTCGACGTACAGCGCGTGACGCGCATGCTCGAGACGGCGAAGACGCCCGCGTCGCCGCTCGCGGATGAGCGCAAGGTCGTTGCGCTCCCCACGCCGCGGTTCGCGCGCAGCACGGAGCACTTCGCGACACGCACGCTGGCGGCTGCCGCGACGAAGGAGGAGGCGTGATGAGCTTCAGCGAAGTCGACCCCGCGCTCGTCACGGCGCTCAAGCGCCTGCGCCTCGGCCGCATCGCTGCGACGCTGCGTGAGCGGCTGCTGCTGGCCGAGAAGCAGTCGATGGGGCACGAGGAGATGTTGCTCATGCTGCTCACCGACGAGATCGGGCGCCGCGAGGCGAGCGCGACGGAGAGCCGCGTACGCGACGCCGGGCTCGATCCCGGCATGCGCCTGGAGCTCTGGGACAAGGCCGCGAAGGTCAGCTTCGACAAGCGTCTGCTCGGTGGGTTCACGAGCCTGCGCTTCCTCGAAGAGCACAAGCACATCGTCATCCTCGGCTCGGTCGGCGTGGGCAAGACCTTCCTCGCGAACGCACTCGGACACCTCGCGTGCCAGCACCCTCTGTGCCAACGTCGGGTGAGACAGGCTGCCCCTGGAAATCTGTGGTGAGAGGGCGGAGAATGGACCTGACCCGTGCCGAAGCCTTCCCATCTCCGATCCGTCGATCCTACCCCCGCCCCAGCGGCGCAGGGCGCTGCTCCCCGCCCGAGTGGCGTCGCCGTCGAGGCCATGCCGAAGCCGGGCAAGAGGCGGAAGTTCTCGGCGGCGGAGAAGCTGCGCATCGTTCGCGAGGCAGCCGCGTGCACCCAGCGCGGGGACATCGAGGCACTGTTGCGTCGCGAGGGCATCTACAGCTCCCTCCTGACGGCGTGGCGCAAGCAGCTCGCACTCCATGGCAGCGAGGCTCTCGCGGGGCGAAAGCCCGGCCGCAAGCCGAAGCAGGACGCGAAGGATCGGCGCATCGCCGAGCTCGAGAAGCGCTCAGCGCGCCTCGAGGAGAAGCTCGCACTCGCTGAGAAGCTCATTGATCTCCAAAAAAAAGTTTCTGCCATTCTGGGCATCAACCTCACGAACGACGAAGAGCGCTGATGGACGTCATCGAGGAGCTCGATGACCCGCACGTCCCCATCGCCCAGGCGTGTGCGGCACTCGGCGTCAGCCGCGCCACGCTCTACCGGCAGACCCTGCCCGCGAAGCCGCCCGCGCTGACCAGGCCCGCTCCGAGCCCACGCGGGCTCAGCGACACCGAGCGGCAAGCCGTGCTCGACGTGCTGCACAGCGACGAGTTCGTCGACCAGCCACCACCGGAGGTCTACGCGACGCTGCTGTCGCGCGGCGTCTACCTCGCCTCCATCCGCACGATGTACCGCCTGCTCGCGGCGTCCGGCGAGAGCGGCGAGCGCCGCGCGCAGCGTGGGCCGATGAAGCATGCCAAGCCGACGCTCACCGCCACGGCCCCCAACCAGATCTGGACGTGGGATATAACGAAGCTGCGCGGGCCGCTGCCCGGGGTCTTCTACTGCCTGTACGTCGTCCTCGACCTGTTCAGTCGCATGACCGTCGGCTGGCTGCTCGCCGAGCGGGAGAGCGCAGAGCTCGCCGAGCACCTGTTCGCAGAGACCGTCACCCGCCACGGCGTCGAGCCCGGCTCGCTCACGGTGCACGCCGACCGCGGCTCCGCGATGAGGTCGGAGGGGCTTGCTCAGCTCCTCGGCTCGCTCGGCGTTGTTCGTAGCTTCAGCCGGCCTCACGTCAGCGATGACAACGCCTTCTCCGAGTCGCAGTTCAAGACGCTCAAATACCAGCCCGACTATCCGGAACGCTTTGCCTCGTTGGCTCATGCACGAGCGTGGTGCCAGGAGTTCTTCAGCTGGTATAACGACATTCATCAGCATTCTGGCCTTGCGCTCTTCACACCTGCTGATGTATTCTATGGCCGCGTCGAAGATATCGCGGCTCGGCGCCAGGTCGCCCTCGACACGGCCTACGCCGCGCATCCCGAACGCTTCCCGAACGGTCCGCCCGTCGTACGCAGGCCGCCCGCTTCGGTAGCCATCAATCCGCTGTCCGTCGACGCCGCCGCATGCGAGGACGCGGCGCCGCCGCACACGGGCACGACCAGCGCGGCGTCCGAGCCCGTCGCTGCACCCACCGCCGTGCCGCGGCCGCCCCGATCTCGACCGGTTGGGGCCCAGAGCCGGAACGCGCCCCTCAGCGCGATCCCCTCATAGGATTCTCGTCCGGACTGTCTCAAACCCGTTGGCATTCTCCGGCACGGCTACAGCGTGCGCTTCCTGCGCGCCGACGCGATGCTGCGCAGACTGCGCCAGAGCAGGCTCGACAACTCACGCGACGCCGAGATGGTCGCGCTCACGACTGTCGACCTGCTCATCCTCGACGACTTCGCGCTCGAGGTGATGAGCAAGGAAGAGAGCCGCGACGTCTACCAGCTCTTCCTCGAACGCACGGGCCACGCGTCGATGATCGTCACGAGCAATCGCGACACGGCCGAGTGGCTCGCGATGTTCGACGACGTGCTGCTCGCGCAGAGCGCCGTCGATCGGTTCAAGAACGCGGCGTTCGACTTCATCATCGAGGGCGAGTCGTACAGGCCACGGCTCAAGCCGAAGCTCGACGAGAGCAACACGGCCGCGCCGGTGCCCGCGCGCAGCAAGCCGCCCACCCATCCACGCAACAAGCGGCGATGACCGCTGCGGCCCCGGTGAGGACGTCGATCCCGGGGCCGCGCCGCTGCCCCCCCTCGCTCCACTCGGCGCGCCTCGCCCACCGTCGTCAACGTGGCCGCGAGGGGCGCCGGGGGCGGGGTAAACGTTCCTGCTCCTGAGCGTCGCGGCCCCTACGCCGGACCTGCCAGAGGGCCCGGGTGGCCCCATCACCCTGCAAAAAAGAGGGACGTCGCCGGTCGCTTCGCGCCCGGCTCCGGGGACCTCGACACGCTTCGCGGTCTCGGGCATGGTCGAGGCCGATCACGTCGTCTCCCCCTGGCCCCATGACCCTGCAAAGGGGTGGCCCCATGACCCTGCGACGTGGCAGGCAAGGCCCGTCATGCCCGCTCCGCTTCCGCTGGAGACGCGCGTCCGCATCGCGTCCGCTCTCGTAGAGGGCAACTCCCTGCGCGCCACCGCCCGCATGGTCGAGGTGGCGCGGGGGACCGTGCTGGACTTCGCCCTCCGCCTCGGAGAGGGCTGCATTCGGCTTCACAGCAGGAAGGTGCGCGGCTTGGCGGCGCACGTGATCCAGATGGACGAGATGTGGAGCTTCGTCCAGAAGAAGCAGGCCCGCGTGACCGAGAAGGACGCCGCCGAGCACGGCGACGCCTACCTCTACGTCGCGCTGGACGCCAATACCAAACTCGCGATCTCATTCCACGTAGGAAAGCGCGACGGCGAGAATACAGAGACGCTCGTCAAGGACCTACGCGGGCGTCTCACGGTCGTTCCGCACATCACGAGCGACGGCTGGCAGCCCTACATCGAGGCGATGATCGCGAGCTTCCGCGGATCCGCCGACTACGCCCAATGCGTCAAAAAACTACCGCGGCGGACCGCAGCGATCACCCGATCACCGCTACGAGCCTAGTCGAGAAGTCTTCGTCACCAAGACACCAGTCTTCGGTGTACCCAATGAAGAGCTCATGTCGACGTCGTACGTGGAACGCTTTAATCTCCAGACGCGCCACACGGTCGGACGGACACGGCGCTTGTGCCTGGCGTTCTCGAAGACCTTGCGCGGGCATCGCGCCGCGATCGGCTTGGGGATCGCCGCGTACAACTGGACCCGCGTGCACGGCACGCTCGGTACCACGCCGGCCGTTGCGGCGGGCCTCACAGAGCGCCCGTGGACCCTCGCCGAGCTCGTCGCCGCGGCCCTTGCCGAGGAGGAGACCGCGCCACCCGTCGCGCTGCCGCTCAAGCTACAGCCGCGCCCCGGCGAAGCGCCTACGCCCGCTCGCGAGCTCCCCGGCGGCCGTGGATGGCTCCGCCTCGTCTCGGGCGGGTCGGCTCCCTCCTCCCCGCAGCCACCGCCCGAAGGGCCCGAGCCCGAGCCGCCGCCAGCACCTGGGCCGCGCAGGATGGTGCAGCTGAGCCTGTTCGAACGTTTGCCTGGTCCTGGTAACGAGCAAAGGCCGCCAGGCTCGTCTGGAGGATGAGCCGCCATTGCGCGGACATAACTGATGCAACTTAGGTAGACTGGCGTTCCAACTCCTTCTTCACTCTCTCTAAAAATTGCTGAGCAAAGCCGGTTTCTGGAATCTCCTTCTTGGATTCTTCTCGTTTCCGACCGACGTGTGGGAAGTATGCCCGCTCAAATTCCTCCATGGAGTGGAACACCCGCTCACGCTTGCTCGCCGTTGGCTTCTTTTTCATAGGAGGAACCTTTGTAATAGTTAGAGAAGAAGTGGTGGTTTAGCTGTGGCTGAAAGTAGTGTTTTCTCTTGATCCAGATTAATCCGTCCCCCTTGGAGATGACTGCAACGTCGATCGGGCCGCCAACCGTCTCTGCCTCCATCGAAATTTTACGACGAAAAGACGTGAGCGCAACCAGCGTTTCCGCCATCGAAGCAAGCTCATCCTTGGGAAGCATCTTAACCACCTGGATTATCGGCTCCCAGAATCGCTCCTGACGGAACTTTCGGAATTTCTCCAATGCGCCACGGTACGTTTGAGTCGCGATTGTCCCTAGCTTCGATTCGATATTAGCTCTGACATCGGCAGCGAGCCCTGGGACCTGGTCTAAGACGGTTATCGGATATTCTTTCAGCAGCCTTAATATGTCACGCTCAATGGCAGCCTGGTAGTCACGATCCACGCCCTCCATGAAGCTATATACCATCTCTCGCTGAGCGAAGGGCGACAATACCGCGGGACAGTCGACGCCTGCGCTAATGCTCTTTGTCTTACTGCGCCGAAGAATGCTACCAGCGACACCATCAACCATTGCAGTAGAAAGCGACGGGAATCGCTCACTGCCGCCGAATCCTGCTATCACGACGCCAGACGCGTGCGGAGCGAGCTCCTCGGACCACCGCACAAGATGATGCGCCGCCAGCGATGACATGCGTCGCTTGAGCGCAGGAGTCAACTTCAGCAATCGAAAACAATGCTGCGTCGCCTCAACCACTTCGGCAAGATAGAGGCGCCTTAGCCTGGCAACATCTGCCTTCGTGTAGCCATCTATCATTTCATCGCTGTCGATGCCGACTTTTACGCTATCGAGAGCTTCACCGAACACAGTTAAGACACGCGACTCCTCGAGCTCGCCCTCAAGCGAAAATATTTCCTTGATCCGCTCGCGATAGAACTCGCGCACCTCGTGAAAGAAGTGGGACAGGTCATCTCGCACGTAGTCCCGCTGCATCCTGTCTGCCGACAACTGCGCATCAGTTGAGAGGAACCGGAAGAATTCCGTTGCATAATCTCGGACCGTATCGAATCGTCGATGACCCAGATCGTCACGGAATACCTTTATGATAGTTTCCCATGGTGTGCCCATGAATTCAGCGAGGCCGAACACCATGATGCCGACTGGCTCGTACTTTGAGAGTGCGAACACTTTGTTCGCAGATGTGAAGATCTTGTGTCCCCCAGTGCTGCGAACGGTTACGGCGCTGTCGGCAGCTAACGCGACAGCTTCCTTGTTCATGATGGCGACTTCAGCTGTCATGGCTAGTTCGCGGCGACGGCCGCGCCTATGGCGAGGATCTGAACCGATATTCCTTGATGTGATGTATTGTCATACACAGCCATCGGATGTCAACGCGCGCGAGGTCGTTCGAGCTGCATGTTCCGTCTTCGCGGAAATCCAGAAACGGATTGAGCGGGGACAGTGCGGAAGGAGCTTTTGTGAACGATAGTTCACAGTGGTATGTAGGTGTTTGGATTACACTCGAGCCGGACGACAGACTGATCTGGCGGCGAGCGGTGCTCGCCAGGGGTTCCCTGTTCTACGAAGCGGTAATCCAACCGGCGCTTAATAGGAAGCCGCAAGCGCGTCGTTAGAGTGCCGGGCTGCGATGGCGCGGACGGCGGGCGGCGCGCAGATCGACCGGCCGACGCGCCATCGCTGGATCTCGCGCAGTGCCGCGCCGGGCGGGCGGGCGCCTGCTCGCTCAACGCCGCCGTCGGAGCTTCCGGGCGAGGCGGGCCCGCGCGAGCCGAAGGCGACTGCCCGCGGTGCCGAGCGGGATGCCCAGGATGCTGGCGATCTCGGTCTGCCCGTGCCCGAGCGCTGCCAGGACGAGCACTTCGCGGGCCCAGACCGGCATCGCGGCGATCGCCATGAGCGCCTTGGCGGCGTCGATGCGCTCTCCGACGTGCCATGGGTCGACGCGCTCCTCCCCCGTGGCGGTCCAGGGGTCAGCGACGGACACCTCTCGGCGTCGGAAGGCGCGCGCGTGGTAGTGCGTGCAGTGGAACCGGCACACGCCGAAGAGCCAGCGCTTCAGCGCGTCCAGAGGTTCGCGCGCAGGGTCGGGTCTGTAGCGCCCGGCCTGCGCGCTGATCCATGCCCCGAGCACGACGTCCTGGCACACGTCGTCGAGATCGACGGTGCGTACACCGAGGCCACGCAGGGCGCTGCGAATGTGCGGCTCCTGCGCGGCGATCTCGGCGATGCTCAGGACGCGAGCGGGGCCGTCGTACGGGCCCCACGGGTTCATGGGGCACCTCGGCCGCACGTGGGGCAGCGGTCGGCCGCCACGGGCCGACCGAGCAAGCGTTCGACGGTGGTTCCGGCGGCACGCGCAGCCTTCAGCGCGAGCCCGTGCGTCGATCGGGTCGCGCCGTACACGAAGTTGGTCAGGGTCGTTTTCGGGACGCCCATCGCGGCGGCGAGGCAGGGCCAGCTGCCGAACAGCCCGCGCATGTGGCGCAGTGCGGCGCGGAGACGCATCGCCTCCGCATCGGTCAAGGACGTGGATCGGGGACCGCGGCGAGCGGATGGAGCTCCGCCCTTGCCGCCGTCTGGCGGTACGATGTAAAGCTTCACTGTCGGTACCTCGCGCTGTGAGGTGTCGGCCACGCGGGGCGGACGCCGGCAAGCGTCGCGCCCCGCACTACTTCCCTCGGAAGCCTACGGACCGATCACGAGGTCACAACAGATATCGATATCTGGGCCACTACATTGTTGGGTCTGGGCCACTATGCGTGAGGAGAGGTGGTATCTGGGCCATCACCCGTCCGCCGGAGGAGGGAGGCCATGACGCTCTCCCTCTCCGGGGCGCTCCCCCGACAGGCTACCAGGCCACCGCCGTAGGCACGGGACGGCTCGTGGTGTCGGCGCCGATCCCGAGCTGGCCGTACTGGTTGTTGCCCCAGCAGCGCGTCACCCGGTCAGCGCTGTAGGCGCAGGTGCTCTGGCTGCTCGCCCCGAGCGCGCTCACCCCGACGAGCCCGGAGACGAGGGCCGGCGTGGGGCTCGGCATGAGCGAGGTCGCGCCGCGCCCCAGCTCTCCGGAGGAGTCCTCTCCCCAGCACATCACCGTGCCGTCGAGGAGCTCCGCGCAGGTGTGACGCTCTCCGGCGCTCAGGTGGGCGACGGTGGACAGGCCCATCACCGGCACCGGCGTCAGCCGCTCGATGCGGGTGCCGTCGCCGAGCTGCCCGTTGCCGTTCGCGCCCCAGCAGCGGGCGGTACCATCGTTCAGCAGCGCGCAGGCGTGCGCCCCACCCACGGTGATCTCGATGGCCCCCGAGAGGCCCATGACCGTCACCGGCGACCGCCTGACCGCATTGGTGCCATCGCCGAGCTGACCCTGGCCGTTGTCCCCCCAGCACCGCGCGCTCCCGTCCTGAAGGATGGCGCAGGAGGCGGCCAGGTTCGTGCCGAAAGACTCGCCCCCGCCCACGGCGAGCCACGTCGCCGCCGAGATCCCGGGCACCTCCCGGGGCGTCGAGCTGCCGCTGATCGTTCCGTCACCGAGGTAGCCGCCCCGGCCCCAGCACAGCACCCTGCCGGTGTCACCGAGCCGTGCGCACGAGTGGTACACGCCCGCGCCGATCTGATTCACCCCAGATAGCCCGGTCACCGCCACCGGCGCGAGACTGGCAGTCATCGTGCCGTTGCCGAGCTGTCCGTTGCTGTTGAGCCCCCAGCAGCGCACGGTGGTGTCGTCGAGCAGCGCGCAGGCGTGCCCGAGCCCGACGGCCGCCGCCGCCGCCGGGGGCAGGCCCTTGACCGCGACTGGCGTGTCTCGGGATGTCGTGGTGCCGTCGCCGAGGCGCCCGCCGTCGTTCGCTCCCCAGCAGTCGACGGTGGCGTCGCCGAGCACCGCGCACTCGTAGCCATGGCCACCGATGAGCTGGATGATGGCCGGGCAGGCGGCCCCGGTGCAAACCGTCGGGACGCCGGTGCTGCCGGAGGCGGTGCTGTTCGTCGAGGAGGTGGTGGGGGCGGAGCCGCCGACGTTCGTGCCGGTGACGTCCGTGCCAGTGACGTCCGTGCCGGTGACGTCCGTGCCGTTGCAGCCGAGGGTGATGATGCCGATTGAGGTGGTCAGGAGTCCGAGGGTGCGAAGGTTCATGCTCCCCGATACGCTTCGAGCCGCTCGCCGTTTTGGTGGCACCGCAAAATAGTTCCAACGGCGACCTCGCCAGTTCCGGGGACGGATGGGCGCTCGCCGCAGAAGGGCCTGCACGGGAGTCGTGCGGCAAAGCGAGGAGAGGGCGGAGCGGAAATGAGCTCCTCCAACGCTCACGCCGCCGGCCTGCGCGCTCCGTGCGCGGTCGCCTGGTCGTAGGCCCGCTCCCGCTCCCGCGCCGCCGCCAGGGCCGCCTCTGCCCGCGTCATCATGGCCTCGTCGAGCGCCTCGGCCGACGCCGCCGGAGGCGTTGTCTCCAGCGCCTCCGCCACCGCCGCTCCCGCCGCGATCGCCAGGTCCCTGTGCCCCTCCTCGTGGGCCACCAGGGCGCGGAGCTCCGCCTCCCAGGTGGCCACCAGCGCCGGCGCGGCGTTGGGCGGCGGGCGCCAGCGGGGCAGGAGTGGTTCATGGCGATGGGCCTTGCAGCACTGCGAGATACCCTTCAATGCCCGTTGGAAGCGATCCGATGCCGTTCGCGTCTTCACTGCCCACTTGCCCGCGAGGCTCTTGCCCCAGTGGATGGTGAAGCCGAGGAAGTCGAAGGTGGCCGGCTTGTACGACCCCTCGTGATGAGCAAGCGTCGTGAGCGGCCGTTCGCGGAGTTGCCGCGCCAGCCCTGCTATCCGTTTGAGTCGCGTCGAGATGGGTACCAAGCCCGATGTCTCTTCCATCTTTCCCTCTTACGGCTCCGTGTCCCTGCGCGCCCCTCGCTCCACGGGGTCCCATGGCTCGGTTCCCCCGATTCGTCGCTACTATAACGCGCTCCGACGTCCCACCGCCCCGCGTCGGCTTCGCTCGCGCTCGCCTTCACGGTTCCGTCTCACGACGGAGCCAGTGGGACCTCAGCGGCGTCTTCGTCCGCCCTCGTAGCGCCCCGCGGCAGGGCTCCGCGCGAGGGATGTCTCGGCGCGGTCGGGGCCGGGGCGGACGCTCGACAGCCCCTCTCGGCGACCTCTGAAGATCGGCGATGTTCGATTCATGAAACCCGTACGATCGGCAATCGGGACATCGTCGATCACCACCTGATTACGAGTGCTCCCGACGCCTCGTTCGCGGCGGGCTCCGTCGCGGTGTGCGAGCCCGGCGCGGTCGTCGCGGGCCACGCGGGCGCGGGACAGGACTGCCGGCCGGGAGCGATCGCCTCATGACGCAGCGCCGCGACCACATGCCCCTCCACGCCGAAAAAAGCCGTACGTCCCGCTTGATTTTCATTCCGCGGTTGTGTGTAATCGGCTGCGCTGCGAATAGCCTTGAATTGTGGACCGTCACCCTGCCACGGCGTCGATGGACTCGCCCATCGAAGCGTGAGTACCAGCGTGATGCAGCATGGTATCCGTGCCGACCGCGCCCCTGAAACGTCGGGGGCGCGCCCGTGTCACCGGCTGCCGCCCTGGAGCTCACTCCGGTGCTCCTGGGACGGTTCTGAACGAGATGCGTGACGCCCTCGCGTCGCTGCTCGGGCTCGCACACGGCGGCTGATGTTCTGCCCCTGAAGAGACTCCTACCACCACACACGACATGACCTATCACGACTTCAGCTCCGAGGACGCCAGCATTCACCGCTCGTTCGAGCTCCAGGCCGGGCGCACGCCCGGCGTCGTGGCCGCATCCTTCGGCCCTGACCGGCTCACCTATCAGGAGCTGAATCGCCGCGCGAACCAGCTCGCGCACCACCTGAGGAGCCTGGGCGTCGGCCGCGACGTCCTCGTCGCGCTCTGCGCCGAACGCTCCCTGGAGGCGCTCGTCGGGCTGCTCGCGGTGCTCAAGGCCGGCGGCGCCTATGTCCCCGTCGACCCCTCGTACCCGCGGGAGAGGGTCGCCTTCATGCTCGAGGACGCCAAGGCGCCCGTCCTGCTCACCCAGGCGCGGCTGCTCCCGTCGCTGCCGCGCCACGCGGCGCGCGTGGTCCTCCTCGACGGCGATCGCGGCGTGACCGCGGGCTTCAGCGACGAGGACCCGCCGGACACCACGGGTCCCGACGACCTCGCCTACGTCATCTACACGTCGGGCTCGACGGGCAGGCCCAAGGGCGCCCAGCTCGTCCACCGGGGCCTCACCAACCTCGCCCGCGCCCTGGCCGAGCGGTTCGACGTGGGGCCGGGCTGCCGCGTGCTCCAGTTCGCGTCCCTCAGCTTCGACGCGTCGGTCTGGGAGATTGCGATGACGCTCGCCCGGGGAGGCACCCTGGTGATGGGGACGAAGTTCGAGATGATCCCCGGGCGCGCGCTCCTCGATCGGATGCGCGCGGAGGAGGTGGCGATCGCGACCTTCCCCCCCTCCGCGCTCGCCGCCTTCCCCGAAGGCGCCGAGCGCTCGCTGCCCGCGCTCCGGACCCTCATCGTCGCCGGCGAATCCTGCCCGGCCGACCTCGCCGCGCGCTGGGCAGAGGGGCGCACGTTCATCAACGCCTACGGTCCCACCGAGTCCACCGTATGCGCCACGATGGCCGACGGGCTCGACCCGGATCGGGACCCCGGCGAGCCGCTCTCCATCGGCCGACCGATCAGGAACACGCGCTGCTTCGTGCTCGACGCCGCCATGCGTCCGGTCCCGGACGGCGAGTCCGGCGAGCTCTACCTCGGCGGGCCCGGCCTGGCCCGGGGTTACCTGGGTCAGCCCGAGCTCACGGCGGCCCGGTTCGTCCCCGATCCGTTCAGCGCCCTCCCGGAGGCCCGGCTCTACCGGACGGGCGACGTGGTGCGCCGCCTGCCCGGCGGCGATCTCGCCTTCCTCGGGCGCGTCGACCAGCAGGTGAAGATCCGCGGCCACCGCGTCGAGCTCGGCGAGGTCGAGGCCGCGCTTGGGCGCCACCCCGCCGTCCGCGCGGCGGTGGCCGTCGCCAGCGAGGGCCGCCTCGTCGCCTACGTCGTCGCGCGCCCGGACGCGCCGGACGCGCCCCCGGCCGCCCCCCGGGCCGTCGTGCCCGCGCTGCGCAGCTTCCTCCGCGAGAGCCTCCCCGAGGTCATGATCCCGTCGACGTTCGTGCGGCTCGACGCGCTGCCGCTCGGCCCCAGCGGGAAGGTGGACCGCGCGGCCCTGCCGCCGCCGGACGCCGCCCGGCCCGATCGCGGCGATGGCGAGCCCCTCGCGCCGCGCAACCAGATCGAGGCGGCGATCGCCGCGGCGTGGGCCGATGCGCTCGGGATCGAGCGCATCGGCGTCCACGACGACGTCTTCGACCTCGGGGCGCACTCGCTGCTCGCCGCGCGGGTGCTGTCCCGCCTGCGCCGCGCGCTCGGCGTCGATCTCTCCCTGCAGAGCCTGTGCGACGCCCCCACGGTCGCCGCGCTGGCCGACCTCGTGGCGTCGCTCCCCCGGCCGAAGCAGCGCCCGGCCGCCGCGGCCATCCCGCCTGCGCCGCGGGACCGGCCCATCCCCCTCTCGCACGGGCAGCGGCAGATCTGGCTCCATGCCGCGCTCCACCCGGGCGCGCTGTTCTACAACGAGCCGTTCTCCCTGCGCCTCCGCGGGCCCCTCGACGTCCCGGCCCTGGGGCGCGCCCTCGACGAGCTCCTCAGGCGCCACGAGATCCTCCGGAGCGTCGTCGCCGTCGTCCGCGGCGAGCCCGTGCAGCAGATCCAGCCCCCGGCGCCGCTCGACCTGCCCGTCGTCGACCTGACGGCGCTGCCGGCGCTGTCGGCCGAAACGCGGTGGGAGCGCGCCGTCGCGCTCGCCACCGACGAGGCCCGGCGCCCGTTCGATCTCGCCCGCGGCCCGCTGCTCCGGGCCACGCTGGTCCGGCTCGACGAGGCCGAACACGTGCTGTTCGTCGTGGTGCACCACATCCTGATGGATGGAGTCTCCATCTTCGATGTGCTCCCGAGGGAGCTCCACGCGCTCTACCAGGCGTTCGCCGCGGGCAGGCCGTCGCCGCTGCCCGAGCGCGCGATCCACTACGCCGATTACGCGGGCTGGCAGCGGGAACAGCAGCTGAGCGGCGCCCACCAGCCGCAGCTCGACTACTGGAGACGGCAGCTCGCCGACCTCCCCACCCTGGAGCTGCCGACCGACAGGCCACGTCCGGCCGCCCCGAACCTCGCGGGGGCGCGCCACTGCGTCGCCCTGTCCAGGGAGCTCACCCTCCGGCTGAAGGCGCTGGCCCGGGAGCAGGGCGTCACGCTCTTCGTGGTCCTGCTCTCGGCCTTCAAGGCGATGCTCTGCCGGTACGCGCGGCAGGACGAGATCGTCGTGGGCACGTCCGCGTCGTGCCGCCATCCGCCGGAGACCGAGGACCTCCTCGGCTTCTTCCTGAACACGCTCGTGCTGCGCACCGACCTGCGCGGAGACCCCACGTTCCGGCAGCTGCTCGGGCGCGTGCGGGCGGTGAGCCAGGCCGCGCTCTCGCACCAGGACGTGCCGTTCGCCAGCGTCGTGGAGGCGCTCCAGTCGAAGCGGGTCCCCGGCCAGAACCCGCTGTTCCAGGTCGCCTTCATCCTGGAGCCGCCCGTGCCGGCGATCGATCCGGGCTGGACCCTGGGTCAGCTCGACGTGGATACGGGCGCGTCCAAGTTCGATCTCACGCTGGAGCTCGACGAGCGCGAGGACGGCATCATCGGGCGCATCGAGTACAGCGCCGCGCTGTTCGACGCGCGCACCATCGAGCGGATGGCGGGCCACTACGAGACCCTGCTCGATGGCGCGTCGCGCGACGTCGACCTGCCCCTCTCGGCGCTCCCGCTCCTCACGCCCGAGGAGCGGAGCGCGCTCCGCGCGTGGGGCACCGCCCCGGCCGGCCCCGGGTCGGACGTGTGCATTCACCGCCTCTTCGAGGCCCAGGTCGAGCGTTCTCCCGAGGCCGTCGCGGTCGTCTTCGACGACGGCGCGGGGAACGTCACGTCGCTCACCTACCGCGAGCTGAACCGGCGGGCCAACCAGCTCGCGCACACCCTGCTCGGCCTCCGCGTCCGCGAGGCGCCGGGGTCCGGGGCCGCGCCCTGCCCCGACGAGGGGGCCCTCGCGCCCGAAGCCCTCGCGCCCGAAGCCCTCGCGCCCGAAGCCCTCGCGCCCGAAGACCGCGTGGCCGTGTGCATGTACCGGTCGATCGAGATGCTCGTCGCGCTCCTCGGCGTGCTGAAGGCGGGCCTCGCCTTCGTGCCCCTGGATCCGACCTACCCCACCGATCGCCTCGCGTTCATGATGGAGCAGGCTCGCGCCCGCGTGATGCTGACCCAGGCCCGCGTCGGCGAGGCGCTGCCGGGGTGCCGCGCGCGCGTCCTCTGCCTGGACGCGGACCGCGAGGAGATCGGCCGGGCGCGCGACGACAACCCGTCGGCGCCGGCGACGCCGGACCAGCTCGCCTACGTCATGTACACGTCCGGCTCCACCGGCCGGCCCAAGGGCGTGGCCGTGCCCCACCGGGGCGTGGCCCGGCTCGTCAAGGGCACGACCTACGCGAGCTTCGCGCCGGACGAGGTCTTCCTGCAGCTCGCGTCGATCTCGTTCGACACATCGCAGTTCGAGATCTGGGGCGCGCTCCTCAACGGAGGACGGCTGGTCGTCATGCCCCCCGTGCCCGCGTCGCTCGACGACCTGGATCGCGTTATCCGCCAGCACGGGGTGACCACGGTGTGGCTCACCGCCGGCGTCTTCCACCTCCTCGTGGACGAGCGGATCACGGCGCTGCGCGGCCTGCGCCAGATCGTCGCCGGGGGGGATGTCCTGTCCCCGCAGCACGTCAATCGGGTCCTCGCCGAGCTCCCGGGGTGCCGGATGATCAGCGGCTACGGACCCACGGAGGCCGCGACGTTCGCCTGCTGCGCCACGGTGGAACGCCCGGTCGGCCACGCGGTGCCCATCGGGCGCCCGATCTCCGGGACGAGGGTGCACGTGCTCGACCAGGAGCTCAACGAGGTCCCGGCCGGCGTCCCCGGGGAGCTGTGCATCGGCGGAGAGGGCCTCGCGCGCGGCTACCTCGATCTGCCGGAGCTGACCGCGGAGCGGTTCATCCCCGATCCCATCGGCGGCGGGCCGGAAGGGCGGCTGTACCGTACCGGCGATCGCGTCCGCCTGATGCCAGATGGGCAGCTCGAGTTCCTCGGCCGCATGGATCAGCAGGTCAAGGTCCGCGGTTACCAGATCGAGCTCGGCGAGATCGAGGTGGTCCTCGGGGAGCACCCGGGCGTGCGCGAGGCGGTCGTGGTGGCGCAGCCGGCGCGCTCGGGCGACCGGCGCCTCGTGGCGTACGTCGTCCCTCACGGCAGCAGGGCCGCGGCGCCGCCCAGGCAAGCCGGGGCACGCGCGCGCCCATTCACGGCGGATCCGACGGGCGGGCTCGAGCGCACGATCCGCGATCACGCGCAGCGGCGGCTGCCCGATTACATGCACCCTTCGGCCATCGTGCTGCTCGACGCGCTGCCCCTCGCGGGCAACGGCGAGGTGGACCGCCGCGCCCTGCCGGCCCCCGGCGAGCTCCGCCCCGAGAGCGCGCCGATGGTGGCGCCGCGGAGCTCGCTCGAGGAGCGGCTCATCGCGATATGGCAGGACGTCCTCGGCATCGAGCGCGTGAGCGTGCACGACAACTTCTTCGATCTGGGCGGCCACTCGCTGCTCCTGGTACGCCTCCACGAGCGCGTCCGGGAGTCGTTCGGGAGCGATCTCTCCCTCGTCGACATCTTCGCGCGCCCGACGGTCACCGACCTCGCCGCGTTCCTCGCGAGCAGCAGCGGCCGTGGGAGCGAGCTCTCGGCGGCCGACGCGCGGGCGCTGAAGCAGCGAGAGATCCTGAAACGAAAGAAGCAAGCAGCCAAGAGCAGACAGAATGGATCCGCTTGATCAACCCGTCCCCGAGGACCAGATCGCGATCATCGGGATGGCGGGCCGCTTCCCGGGCGCGAGGAGCGTCGACGCCTTCTGGCAGAACCTGCGCGATGGAGTCGAGTCGATCGTCGCGCTCTCGGATCAGGACCTCGCCGCGGCGGGCGTGCCCCCGGAGGTGGCCTCGGACCCGAGCTACGTCCGCGCGCGGGCCGTGCTCGAAGACGTGGAGTGGTTCGACGCCGCCTTCTTCGGGATGACCCCGAGAGAGGCCGAGATCCTGGACCCCCAGCACCGCTTCTTCCTGGAGTGCGTCTGGGAGGCGCTGGAGCACGCCGGCTACAACCCCGAGGCGTTCAAAGGCACCATCGGCGTCTACGCGGGCGCGAGCGGCCACGACACGTATTTCCTGAGCAACCTTTACCCGAATCACGAGCTCAGGAAGGCGATGGACTACCAGATGTACATCGCCAACGACAAGGACTTCCTGGCCACGCGGACGTCCTACAAGCTGAACCTCCGGGGGCCGAGCGTCGCGGTGCAGAGCGCCTGTTCGACCTCGCTCGTCGCCGTCCACATGGCCTGTCAGGCGCTGCTCACGTACCAGTGCGACATCGCGCTGGCCGGCGGCGTGGCGATCAACGTCCCCACGCGGTCGGGTTACCTCTACCGGCACGGCATGATCCTCTCGCCCGACGGGCGCTGCCGCACGTTCGACGCCGAGGCGCAGGGGACGGTCGCCGGGAACGGCGCGGGCGTTGTCGTGCTGCGCAGGCTCGAGGACGCCCTCGACAGCGGCGATCACATCGAGGCGGTGATCCGGGGCTCGGCCGTCAACAACGACGGATCGGCCAAGATCGGGTTCACCGCGCCGGGCGTGGAGGGGCAGGTTCAGGCCATCGCGCAGGCGCTGGCGATGGCGAACACGGATCCGGAGACGATCTCGTACGTGGAGGCCCACGGCACGGGCACGCGCCTCGGGGATCCCATCGAGGTCGCGGCCCTGACCAGGGCGTTCCACGCCCGCTCCCGCAGCCAGCGCAAGGGCTGGTGCGCGCTCGGCTCGGCCAAGCCGAACGTCGGACACCTCGACGTCGCGTCCGGCATCACCGGCCTGCTCAAGGTCGTCCAGGCGCTCCGCCACCGGCAGCTCCCGCCCACCTTGCACTTCAACACGCCGAACCCCGAGATCGACTTCGCGAACAGCCCCTTCTACGTCAACGCGGCGCTCGCGGACTGGGATCCCGGCGACGGGCCCCGCCGCGCCGGCGTGAGCTCGTTCGGCATCGGCGGCACCAACGCCCACGCCATCCTCGAGGAGGCGCCCCACGCGGCGGCGGCGCCCGGCGGGCGGTCCTGGCAGCTCCTCCTGCTCTCCGCCCGCACGAGGACCGCGCTCGACACGATCACCGAGAACCTCGTCGGGTATCTCAAGGCGCACCCGGACGTCAGCCTGCCCGACGTCACGTTCACGCTCCAGGTCGGCCGCAAGACGTTCCCGCACCGGCGCATGCTCGTCTGCAACGACGCGGAGGAGGCGGTGAGCCTCCTGTCGACGCTCGGGGAGCGGCGGGTCCTCGCGCACGTCGAGGAGGCCGTCGACCGCCCGGTCGTCTTCATGTTCCCGGGGCAGGGCACGCAGTACACCGGCATGGCGCGCGAGCTGTACGAGCTGGAGCCCACGTTCTGCGCCGGCGTCGATCTCTGCGCGGCCATGCTCCAGCCGGAGCTCGGGCTCGATCTCCGCGAGGTGATCTACCCGCCCCCGGGCCGGGAGGCGGCGGCGGCGGAGATGCTCAAGCAGACGCGCTTCGCCCAGCCCGCGCTTTTCGTGATCGAGTACGCGCTGGCCACGCTCTGGATGGAGTGGGGCATCCGGCCCGCGGCGATGATCGGCCACAGCCTCGGCGAGTACGTCGCGGCCTGCCTCGCGGGCGTCTTCTCGCTGGAGGACGCGCTCCGGATCGTCGCCCGGCGGGGCAAGCTGATGCAGGAGATGCCGCCGGGCGCGATGCTCGCGGTCCCGCTGCCCGAGGCCGAGGTGCAGCAGCTGCTCGACGAGGGCGGCGGCGCGCTCTCGCTCGCGGCCGTCAACGGGCCGTCCGCCTGCGTCGTGGCCGGGCCCGAGGACGCGATCGAGGCGCTCTCCGACCGGCTCTTCGCCGAGCGCGAGCTGGAGTGCACCCGACTCCAGACCTCGCACGCGTTCCACTCCCGGATGATGGAGCCGATGCTCGCCGCGTTCACCGCGATCGTGGCCCGCGCGCGCCCGAGCGCCCCGAAGATCCCGATCGCGTCGAACGTCACCGGCACCTGGCTGTCCGCGGCCGACGCGCAGGACCCCGCGTACTGGGCGAGGCACGTGCGCGAGCCGGTGCGCTTCATGGCGGGGCTCGGCGAGGTGCTCGCCGATCCGACCCGCGCCCTGCTCGAGGTCGGCCCGGGCCGGGTGCTCGCGACTCTGGCCAAACATCACCCCGCGCGGGGCGCCCGCCGGGTGATGCTCTCGTCGATCCGGCACGTCCACCACCGCCAGTCCGACATCGGGTTCCTGCTGGAGACGCTGGGCCAGCTCTGGCTCTCCGGCGTCCGCCTCGACTGGTCGGGCTTCTACACCCACGAGCCCCGCCGGCGCGTGTCCCTGCCGACCTACCCGTTCGAGCGGAAGCGGTACTGGATCGACCCGCCCGCGCCCGCCGCCACGACCGCCGCGCGCCGGCCGGCGCGCAGCGCGCCGGAGCCGGCCGGCCTGATCCACCTCCAGGCCTGGAAGCGCTCGGTGCTGTCGGGGTCGATGAAGGCGTCGGCCCGGCCGCCGAGGGCCCAGTGCTGCGTCGTCTTCGCCGACAGCTACGGGCTGGGCGCCCGCATGGAGATGCGGCTCCGCCGGGACGGCTACAAGGTCATCACCGTGCGGCCGGGCGAGGGCTTCGCCGCGACGGGCGAGGGCGAGTTCACCGTCGCCCCCGCAAGCCGCGAGGACCACGCGTCCCTCTTCCGCGCGCTCCGCGCCGCGGGCGTCTCCCCCTCGCGCATCATGTTCCTGTGGGGCGTGACGAAGCCCGCGCGCGCGCCGCTCGACGCCGCCCGCCTCGCGGACGCCCAGCGGCTCGGGTTCGCCAGCCTCGTCGCGCTGGCCCAGGGCATCAGCGACGCGGGGCTCCGCGACGACGTGCGGCTCGGGGTCGTGACGAGCCACATGCAGAAGGTGACCGACCCGGCGGTGCTCTGCCCCGAGAAGGCCACGCTGCTCGGCCCGTGCGAGGCCATCCCCAGGGCGTACCCGAACATCTCGTGCATCAGCGTCGACATCGACCTGCCGGAGCCGCGGACGCTCCAGGAGGCGAGGCTCATCGACCAGCTCCTCGCCGAGGTCACGCTGGAGCAGACCGAGCCCGTCATCGCCTACCGGAGCGGGGAGCGCTGGGTCCGGATCTTCGAGCCCGCGCGCATGGACCGCGCCGAGGGCCTGCCGCCGCGCCTGCGGGAGGGCGGCGTCTACCTGATCGCCGGCGGGCTCGGGGTCGTCGGCTCCGCCATGGCGGAGCACCTCGCGAAGGTCGCGCGCGCGAAGCTCGTGCTCACGGGCCGGACGGCGCTCCCGCCCCGGGAGGCCTGGGGCGACCTCGCCGGCGCGGGCGCCTCCGACGCGTTACGCCGCAAGATCGGCGCGGTGCTCGAGATGGAGCGGCTGGGCGCCGAGGTGCTCCTCGTGACGGCCGACGTCTCGCGGCTCGACGACATGCAGCGCGCGGTGGCCGAGGCGCTCCAGCGCTTCGGGCGGATCGACGGCGTGATCCACGCGGCGGGCGCCCGCCGCGCCGTGCCCCTCCAGCGCATGACGCGCGAGGAGGGCGAGGCGCTCCTCGCGCCGAAGGTCGACGGCGCGCTCGTCCTCGACGAGGCGCTCCGGGGGCTCCGGCCCGATTTCGTCGCGCTGTGCGCCGCGCGGACCACGGGCTCCCGCGGGCCGGGCCTCGCGGGCCAGTGCGCCGCGACCGCCTTCCTCGGCGCCTTCGCGCAGCGGCGGGCCGCCGGTGACGGCCCGCTCACGATCGCGATCGAGTGGGACCCGTGGCAGCGGCAGGACGCCTCGCGCGGCAAGGAGCTCGAACCTGCGGCCGAGTCGGGCGAGGGCGGCGCGGCCTCGGCGGAGGAGGGTCTCTCGCGCGACGAGGCGCTCGACGCCTGGATGCGCATCCTCACGAGCCCCACGCCCCACGTCCTCGTCCTGAAGCGGGAAGCGCAGGCGAGGCAGCGCGCCTCGGCCAGCTCGAGCGCGCCGAGCTCGAGCGCGCCGGCGTCGCGGGAAGCCGACTCCGAGGGCATCCCGAGGTCGGTCCACCCGCGGCCCGACCTCGGCACGGCCTACGTGGCGCCGCGCGATCCGCTGGAGCGCGCCGTCGCCGAGACCTGGGAGAAGCTGTTCGGCATCGAGCGGATCGGCGTCCACGACGACTTCTTCGCGCTCGGCGGCGACTCGCTGCTCGCCGTCCAGCTCATCTCCCGGCTGCGCAGCGTCGTGAACATGGATCTCCCCGGCCACAGCCTGCTCAACGCGCCGACCGTGGCGGCCCTGGCCGAGCTCATCGCGCAGTCCGACTCGCCCTCATCCACCTCGCTGTCGAGGCGCTCTCCCGCGCGCCTCTTGCCCGCGTCGCTCGTGCGGATCAAGCCCGGCACCGGGCGGCCGCTCTTCCTGATGCACCCGGTCGGAGGGCACGTTTACTTCTACCACGATCTCGCCACCTGCCTGGACCCGGCGCAGCCCGTGTACGGGCTGCAGGCGCAGGGCATCGAGGGCAAGGCGCCGCCCTTGACCCGCGTCGAGGAGATGGCCGCGCGCTACCTCGAGGCGGTACGGCGGCACATCCAGCCGGAGGGCCCCTACGTGCTCGGCGGGTCGTCCTTCGGCGGGGTCGTCGCCTTCGAGATGGCGCACCAGCTCATCTCCGGGGGCGAGCGCGTCGCGCTTCTCATGATGATCGACACGCCCGCGCCCACGGCGGTGTTCCCCGAGGATCTCGACACCCCCGAGCGCCTCGCCTACCTGATCAGCGGCGATGCGGGTCTCCCCGTCCCCGCGGAGGAGATCCGGCACCTCTCCCCGGACGAGCAGCTGCTCCACGTGCTCCAGCGCAAGAAGGGTGTCTCCCGGATGTTCCCGAAGCTGGCGCTCCAGGAGCTCGCCACGTTCCGCACGATCGTCACCGCCAACCTGCAGGCGATGCTACGCTACGCCCCCCGCCCCTACCCGGGTGACGTGCTCTACTTCCAGGCGAGCGAGCGCGACGCGATGACCGTGAGCAACCCGGCTCAAGGATGGCGCGATTTGATCCAGGGCCAGCTCACTGTCCACGAGGTCCCTGGCAATCACATCACCATGAATTTGCCGCCGAACGTGCAGATCATGGCCGATCATCTGCGCGCCGCGCTCGAGGCCGCTGGACATCAGGGCTGATGTTGACGGCCGGCCGCCGGTCTCTCTAGCATGGGTGTGGAGCGGCGACGGCGACGCCCCCGCGCGGTCGCGCGGGACCGAGCACGGCCAGGGCGCGCGGCGGAGGTGGAGAATGTCGAAGATCACCGCGGAGCAGGCGAGAGACGAGCACGTCGCGCTCCTCAAGGCGTGGACGAAGGCGGTGGGGGGGGCCGTCAAGGACTACGGCTTCCTCGACCGCCACCTGGCCGAGGGCTGGAGGTACGTCGATTACAGCGGAGTGCAACGCGGTAAGGACGAGTACCTGAAGCTCGTCGACAGCATGTTGACGTACACGCAGGAGCTCCGGCAGTGCGACGTGCGTATCGCCGGCGGAGACGTCGCTATCGTGACCGGAGTCTACCGCTCACGCGCCGAGATCAAGGGTGGTGTCAAGTTCGATAACACCATCGCCTTCACCGCGGTCTGGGAGCTCCAGGGCGGTGAGTGGAGAGCGCTCGTGCTCCACACGACGAGGATCCCTGACGCGTCGTGATCGACGTCCGCGCGGAGCGGGTCGATGTCGAGGCGCTCCGGCGGCCGGCGTCGGGCCGGCGAGGCCGGAGGAAAGATTGACAGGGATCTTGCTTCTAGTACCGTCAACTCAGGATCGTCCTGTCGACGATCTCCAGGGCTCCCATGGATCTTCGTCCGTTCCTCGCATACGCGGTGCAGATCGCATCGGCGCTATCGAAATTTCATAAGTCAGGCACCCTTCACCTGGACATCCGCCCCGCGAACCTCTCCGTGCACCCGGAGAGCGGGGAGGTGTCGCTCGACGGTGGGCTGGCCGTGGTGCGCGGCGATCTCGGCCTCTCCGACGAGACGAAGATCAACCCGGAGTCGCTGCCCTACATCGCGCCGGAGCGGACGGGCCGCGTCGACTGGCCGATCGACGAGCGCGCCGATCTCTACTCGCTCGGCGTCACGCTGTACGAGCTGCTCTCCGGCAAGCTGCCGCTCGACGCCGAGGACGCGCCCGCGTGGGCGCACGCCCACATCGCGAGGGCCCCTGTGCCGCTCGCGGAGCTGGTGCATGACGTGCCCCGGATCGTCTCCGAGATCGTGATGAGGCTCCTCGCGAAGTCTCCGGAGGAGCGTTATCAGACCGCCCGCGGGCTCTGGTCGGATCTCCTCATGTGCCAGACCGAGCTGGAGGAGCTCGGGATGATCGACTCGTTCCCGCTCGGGACGGCCGACATCCCGGACCGGCTGCAGCTCCCGACGAAGATTTACGGCAGGAGGCGCGAGCGCGCGATCCTGCTCGAGGCGTTCGAGCGTGTGGTCGCCACGGGCACGGCCGAGCTCGTGCTCGTCGCCGGGTACTCGGGCGTCGGGAAGACCTCGCTCGTGAAGGAGGTGCAGGCGCCCATCGTCCGCGAGCGCGGGGCGTTCATCTCCGGGAAGTTCGATCAGCTCCAGCGCGACATCCCCTACCGCACGATCGCCCAGGCGTTCGGGGAGCTCGTCCGGCAGATCCTGACGGAGAGCCCGCAGTCGCTCGCGGGGTGGAAGCACCGGTTGAGCGACGCGCTCGGCGAGGAGGGGCGGGTCATCATCGACATCATCCCGCAGCTCTCGCTGATCCTCGGCGAGCAGCCGCCGGTGCCGCCGCTCGCGCCGAACGAGGCGCGCAGCCGCTTCGTCCGCGTGTTCCATGCGTTCCTCGGCGTGGTCGCGCGCAAGCGGCACCCGCTCGTGCTGTTCGTGGACGACCTGCAGTGGGCGGATCCCGCCAGCCTGAGGCTCATCCGCGACATCGTCGCGGTGCCCGAGAAGCGGCACCTGCTCGTGATCGGGGCGTACCGCGACAACGAGGTGAGCCCGTCGCACCCGCTCATGGAGGTGCTCCGGCAGATCCACGCCACGGGCGCGCGCGTCTCGACGCTCAGCCTCGACCCGCTCCCGCACGAGAACGTCCTCGAGCTCGTCATGGACACCTTCCGCTGCGAGGACGAGCAGGGGGCTCAGCTCACCAGGCTCCTCGTCCAGAGGACGGGCGGCAACCCGTTCTTCGTGGGCCAGTTCCTGACGGAGCTCTATCGCCAGAAGCTGGTCTGGGTCGACCCCGTGAGCGCCGTCTGGTGCTGGAACATCGAGGCCATCGCCGCGCAGAACCTGACTGACAACGTCGTCGATCTGGTGCTGACTCGCCTCAGGCGGCTCGACGGCGAGACGCAGCGGGTCCTTTCCCTCGCCGCCTGCCTCGGCGCCCGCTTCGACGCCGAGGTCCTCTCGGCCATGTACGGCGAGTCCACGCAGGCGACGCACGCCGCCATCACCCCGGCCATCCGCGAGGGGCTCGTGGCGCGCCGGGGCGGCACGTACAAGTTCCTCCACGACCGCGTGCAGCAGGCCGCGTACCTGCTCATCCGCGAGGGCAACCACGCCTCGACGCACCTGCGCATCGGGCGCCTGCTGCTCGTCCAGACGCCGGAGGAGGCGCTGGAGGACCGGCTGTTCGAGATCACGAACCAGCTGAACATCGGCGCCTCCCTCATCACCGATCCGGGCGAGCGGCGCAGGACGGCCGAGCTGAACCTCCGCGCCGGCAGGAAAGCGAGGGCGTCCGGCGCCCACGGCTCCGCGGTGGCCTACTTCGCCGCGGGCTGCGCGCTGATCGGGGAGGACGACTGGGCGGGAGCCGACGATCTGCTCGCCTTCGCGCTGCACCTCGATCTCGCCGAGAGCGCGAGCGTGAACGGGGAGTTCGATCGGTCCGTCGGCCTCTGCTCGGTGCTCCTCGAGCGCGCGCGCACGCAGCTCGACAAGGCGGCCGCCTACCGCGTCCTGATGCAGAACCACATGGCCCGGTCGGAGCACGACGCGTGCATCGGCGTCGGGCTGGAGTGCCTCGCGCTGCTCGGCATCAAGCTCCGGAGGCAGCCGGCCGACGAGGAGGTGACCGCGGAGATCACGGCGCTGCGCGACGCGCTGCGCGATCGCACGGCCGACGAGATCCTGGGCCAGCCGAGGATGACGGCGCCGCCGATGGTCGCGGCGATGGGCGTGATGGCGGTGATGTACGCCTCGTCGTTCTACACCGATCCGAACCTCAACGACCTCCTGGTCTGTCAGATGGTCCGGCTCAGCCTGCTCCACGGCAACGCGGAGTCGACCGGCATCGGGTACACGAGCCTCGGCAAGGCGCTGTGCGTGAGGCTCAACGCGTACCAGGACGGCGACCGGATCGGCAGGGTGGGATACGAGCTGACCGAGAAGATGAACGCGCTCGTCTACAAGCCCGAGGTGGCCAACCTCTATGGCTGCCTGATCTCGGTCTGGACGCGCCACATCGACACCGGGATCGCCTGCCAGCTCGCGAGCATCCAGGCCGCGAACGAGGTCGGGAACCTGACGTGGGGGAGCTTCAGCAACATCCAGCTCACCTTGAACGTGCTCGTGCGGGGCGACCCGATCGAGGAGACGTACAAGGTCGCGGTGAGCGCGCTCGACTACGCGACGAAGGCGAAGATCACGTTCGCCGTGGACGCCGTGACGAGCATGCTGCGCCTGGTCCAGGCGCTGAGGGGCGCCACGCGCCACCTCGGCACGATGAGCGGGGACGACTTCGACGAGCAGGCGTTCGAGGCCCGCCTCGAGAAGGAGAGCTTCCCGAGCGTGCGGCTCGTCTTTTATATCATGAAGACCGCGCAGCACCTCCTTGCGTGCAACGACGAGGGGGCGGCCCTTGCCGCGGAGGCGTCGGAGCGCAACATCGCGGGGGGTAGCGGGTCGCTGTTCGCGGCCGAGTGCCACTATTACTGTGCCCTCGCCCGGGCGGCCCGCTTCTTCGGGGCCCCGGCCGAGGAGCAGGCCAGGCTCCGGCGGTCGCTCGCCGGCCACGAGGAGCAGCTGCGCGTCTGGGCCGAGAGTTGCCCCGACAACTTCGCCGGCAAACACGCGCTCGTAGCGGCGGAGCGCGCGCGCGTCGACGGCAGGCACGACGAGGCCGCGGCGCTCTACGACAAGGCGATCGTGGCCTTCCGCGAGTCCCGGTTCATCCACCAGGAGGCGCTCGCGAGCGAGCTCGCCGCCCGGTTCTACCTGGATCGCGGCTACAGCGGCCTGCCGGGGCTCTACCTGCGGGAGGCGGTGGCGTCGTACTCGCGCTGGGGCGCGAGCGAGAAGGTGAGGCAGCTCGAGCAGCGGCATGCGCTCGTCCTGAACCAGGAGCAGCGCCGCGCGACGAGCCGCGGCGTCATGACGATGGCGGCGGAGGCCATCGACGCGCAGACCGCGGTGAAGGTCTCGCGGTCGCTCTCGAGCGACATGACGCCGAAGGAGATGATGGAGTCGCTCATGCGGCTCGTCGTCGAGCACGAGGGGGCGGAGCGGTGCTGTCTCCTGCTCACCGGGGACGGCCTGCGGCTCGCCGCCGAGGCCGTGGTGGACCGCGACGGCATCAGCATCCGCGTGTACGAGCGGAGCACGGCGCCGCTCGCGACCCGCGTCCCGGCGTCGATCGTCAACTATGTCGAGCGGACGCGGGAGCGGGTGGTGCTCAGCGACGTCGGGGCGAGCGGCGCCTTCGCCGGGGACGAGTACCTCGTGCGCGAGCGGCCGAAGTCGGTGCTGTGCATGCCGCTCATGAAGAACCCCGGCGAGGTGGGCGGCCTCCTCTACCTGGAGAACCGGCTGGTCCACGGCGCGTTCATCCTGCGCCGGCTGCCGCTCCTCGAGTTCCTGGCCGCGCTGTCGCTGCAGAACACCGTGCTCCGCGGCGAGCTGGAGCAGGAGGCGCTGAAGGTCCAGCGGACCGAGGAGGCGCTGCGCCGGAGCGAGAGGGCGCTCCGGGATCTGGCGGAGTCGAGCGACGTCCCCACGTGAGGCGCGGGCCGCGCCGCCGCACCGGCGTGGTGTGGCGGCGCGGCGTTCAGGCGCTCTCAGGCGCTCTCGAGCACGTGGCCCACGCTGTCGAGGAACGGCCTGTCCGACACGGAGAGGTGGAGCTGCACGAACCGCCAGTGATCCCCGTGGCGCTCCACCGTGCAGGTCAGCCGGAGCGCGGGCAGGTCGAAGCGCACGCCGCCCATGGTGGCGTGGATACCGAAGCCGGCCGTCCCGGCGCAGGCGGCCGCTCCCCCGGCCAGCAGACGCACCTGGACATCGCCGGTGATCCTGCACACGAGGTCCTTCAGGATCTCGCTCTGCCGCCGGAACGAGGCCTCGATCTCGGCCCAGCGCGTGAAGTGCAGCTTGTCGTGTGTGCCGTAGAAGATCAGGGCATCGTCACGTACGAACATGTCGCATAACGCGTCCACGTCGCCTCGCTCGAAGGCGCGCGCGAACTCGACGAGCATCTGGCGAACCGAATCTTCTGGACTTGCCGGCTTTCTCTCCGAGGACTCCATGCGCTCCGCTGCTCCCGTACCGATCCGAGCCTGATCTCGGCCGAGCATACAGCACCCCGGAGGCGACGCGCGACGCGCTGCGCGCGAAAGCGCTCGGAGCCCGGGCGGCTGCGCGCGACAAGGGTCGTCGCGGTCACGAACACGTAACACCACACGACCCCGACCAGCGCCAGCCGACCAGGTACCCGCTCGAACCCCGGAACCCAGCTGACCAGAAACCCCACGAGCAGGAACAGCAGCCCCACGCCCTGCAGCTGCGCAATCGACATCCGCTTCAGGAGGGCGCCGACCGAGAGCGAGGGCAGGTACATGCTCAGGCGGTGCACCTGGATCACCCAGCTCGCCTGCTGGACCGAGCGCTGCTCGACGCCGCACATCTGGAGCGGCGTCGGCACCATGAGGAGGCTCATCACCAGGAAGGCGCCCGCGCCCATGGCCACCATGGGCCAGTACAGCGCGCGGGCGCGCGCGTCCGGCGCGGTGCAGGGAGAGGCCTTCACGCCGCTGCGGTTTCCTGGCCAGTACGCGGACGAGGAGACCGGCCTTTGTTACAACAGACATCGCTATTACGACCCCGACATTGGCCGCTACATCAGCCCGGATCCCGTCGAGATCGTCCGCCGTTACGGCTTCGCCGACAACTCGCCGCTCAACACGGTGGACCTCGACGGCCTGCAGCCGATGACCACGACCATCCGGCGCTCCCAGATCAACCCGGACGGCAGCCGCACGCCGCTGCCGAACGCGAGCGGAGTGAGCATGGGGCTGCGCGATCCCGACAACCCGGTGGACATCCACCCGACAGTCTGGAACAACATGGCGCCGCAGGTGCCGGTTCAGGCCGCGAACGGCTCGACGAACTGGCAATTCCCCCAGGCGACGCGCCCCCCGGCAAACTGCTCCGAACCGGCGGCGCTGAGCGAGCACCTCTATGACTACGAGCGACGGAACAACTTGCCGCGCGGAACCTGCGGTTCGGGCAGCGACCCCAACAACCAGCACCTCCGCAACGCGCTCGGAGAATTCGAAGAGATCAGTTCGATCCAGGAGGGGGGCGGGCCGCGCAAGGCTTGCCCGAACTGCGGCGTGCTCATCCGCAACCTTCAGAACCAGGCCAACCAGGGCGCACCATCGGACGACCTGGTCAATCTCGCCCGCCGTACGCTCCCGGGGATCGAGGAGCCTAACACGGGCTGGCAGGAGGCCATGGACCGGCGCGCCCCGACGAGGAGTGCGCGGAGCCTCATGAACCCGCGTAATGCGGCCAGCCTGCGGGTGCAAATGCCGCGCTGAGGACCATCATGGAGATCTCCCGGTTTGCCATCGAAACGCTCGCCAGTCGCGGTATTACCCGTAGCGAGGCGCATCGTGCCGGCCGCGATCGGCTGGAAAAGCTGCTGCGTCTCCATGGGTTTTCCGACCATGAGGCTCTGTTCGCCGCCGAGGCGGCGATCGGCGGTTTTGCCGGCTCGGACCGTGCGCGAGACCCGCTGGAACTCGCCATCGGCGGGTCGTTCGGTCCCCCCTCGTCTGACTGGTGGGAGATCCTCCTGGGTCCAGGTGCGCTGCTGGAACGCAACATAACGAGGGTTCTGGTCCGAGATGGCTTTTGGCCCATCGGGATCAGCGCCCCCTTCGCGGCGTTCGCGGGGCTTGACCCGTACCTACATATCTCACATGACCGCGCGGAACGTTCACGGAGAATGGTCGATGTGCTGGTAGCTGAGGACGGCACCGTCTCGGTGCGAGATTTCTCGATAGGGAACGCACTGGTGCCCTACGCAACGTCCCCCGTGATCCTGGTCGAGAAGCTCGCGCGCTTCCTCGACATCGCGCAGCGCGGCCTCCACCACCTGCGCCTCGAAGCCCGCCCGCGCGCTGGCGCCCGGCTCGCGGAGGCGCTCGGCGCCCGGCCTGTGGCGGTGGCGAGCGATGCCTACCACACGGTCTGGGACGCCGAGGATTTTGTCATCCTCGACGGGCACCCCTCGGGCGCCGCTCCGGACCGGACGCTCGTCTTCGCCAGATCGGTCGAGCGGCTCGCCCGGGCAGTCGAAGCGCTCGCGGGCTCGCCGGCGGTCGCGGCGATCGCCTGCGACGAGATCACCGTGGCTCTTCGCGATCCGGGCGAAGCCCCCGCGCCGGCGAGCCGCGGGCTCGTGCCCGTCGGCCTGGACCGGCCCGAGGAGCGGGGAGCGCTGCGCATCGAGCGCACCGCGTCAGGCGTCTCCCTCGTCCAGGAGCGCGACTTCGGCGGGCGTGTGCTCGAGCGCCGCGAGCTCCCGCCGGTGGGCGACCGGCTCGCGCACACGCGATGGATGCTCGCTGCCGAGGGGTTCCGGGGCGTGCTCACCGACCGCGCGGTAAACGCCCTGCGCGCGCGGGGGGTACTCCGGGATCCGCAGCGCGCCGCCTCGCGCGCCCGCCTCGAGGAGCTGCTCGCACCTCACGGCGTCGCGGCCAGCGAACCACTGTTCGCGTTCGAGCAGCACGCGGGCGGCCTCTGTGTCTCCCGCGACCACGGAGAGCACACCTGGCTGGGCCCCGCGCTCGAGATCGAGGGCGGCGTCCTGCCCCGCAACGGGTTGGTGCCGATCGGCGCCTTCTCCAGGGGCCTGTACTTCATGGCCGCCGACGGCGCGATCCTCGCCGACGACGGGGTGGTGGAGCGCTTCGTCTTCGCCGATTCGTGGCGCATCTTCCTGGAGCGGTTCGCCCTGGGGCACGAGGCTCCGGACGTGATCCCGGAGTGGCCGGCCCGCCATCGCGCGAGCCTCTCCGAGGACGTGGGCGAGGCGCTGGCGCGGGCTCTCGGCGTCCCGCGCGCACCCGAGCTCAGCGACCAGACGCAGTCGTTCTGGACGAGCGACGACCTGGTGATCTGGTCGACGCCCGCCTACCTCGAGTTCTGCGTGTCCCCCTGTATCCTCTACGCGGACGAACCTGCGGTGATCGAGCAGGCGCTCGCATGGATCCAGGCGAACCACCCTGAGCTGAGCATCGAGCGGAGCGAGGCCACGCGCTGATCGAGCGCCGGCACGGTGGCGCATCCTGTTCCTGCCGCCGCAGACTGTGGAATGAACGCCGCCCCGTTGACGACGCGGCGGCGGAGGGCGCCCCGTTGGGCCACATCGGAGCTGCCCTCGACGGGGAGACAGGCGGAGACTATGAACATCGCTACTGTTTCCAGCGACCGCTCGTCATCGACCGTTTTTTCTGGCGGGACGATTCCGCGGGGGCGAACCGGTGCGATCCGTCGGATCCCCTGGGGTTTCGGGGAGGCGTGACGACGGATCGCCCCCCCTCGGAAGGCGTGGGCCCAACGCGGGCCCAGCCGGCGAGCCTCAAGCTTCGGGAACTTGCGCCGGCCAAGCCATCACCCCGGGCCGCCTTGGTTGCCGAGCTTGCCAGCACCCTGAACCGCGCCGTCGCCCTCGGGGATGACGTGGCCGCTCGGGTCGTGCACGAGGCGATCGGTCGGCTGCTCGGCCTGCCGGCGGTTCCGGAAGCGCAAGCGCGCTCGCGCTCGGAGGTGAGGCCTACCGCCGCCGGGAGGTCGCCTTCGCGGATCCGCACCGCATAGCCGAGGAACAAACGCCGCTCCCCGCCGGCCCATCGAGGCGCCCGATTTGCTGAACAAGTTCCGGCTGGCCAGGCCCCGGGAGCTTATCGTCCTCCTCTTGCTCTTAATCGGCGAGGGCGAGCAGGTCAGCCAGATAGCCCGAACCTTGATGATGCCCACCGAAACCGCGCTCTCGCGGCTCCGCCTGGGCCGCAAGCACCTCCCGCACGGCCTCAACCGCTGGTGTCGCTTGCAGTAGGCGCCCCCTTCCCGGCCTCTCAGGTGACGAAATGTCGCTTACACGATCCGCCTTCCTCATGGAAAAGTGACGCCGTGTCAACAATTTATCGATGCATCGAAGAGACCGCATTCACTCCACAGCCTGCGGATTAGGCGACCTTGCAGGTGACGGGGTGGGCCTGCTGGCGAACGGAACCCAGCGCAGGGACTTCCGCACTATGTTGCCGCCGCTCCCGAATGGATACAGCTTGGACTCATGGACGAAGATCTCTTCTTCAGCGTTGACTGTGAAACGTCCGGGCCTTTCCCTGGTAGGCACGCTCTCCTCTCCGTGGGCGTGGTGGTCGTTCGACGCAGCGAGGGAGGCTGGCGGCTCGCAGATACTTTCTATCGAGAGTGGGCCCCTCCGCCGCATACGGAGGAGGACCCAGCAGCCACTGCCATACACAAACTCGACCTCCGCGTGCTCCGCGCGCGCGGCGTCTCGGCGGACGAAGGCGCGCGTGACCTCGCAGAATGGGTGACAGCGCAGTCCGCGGGGCGCCGCATCTTCGTCGGCTATAACGCAGCGTTCGACTGGGCGTTCGTTCTCCACGCGTTCGGCGCTGCTCGCGTCGCGAATCCGTTTCATCATGCGCCGCTCGATCTCAAATCAGCGATCTGGGGCGTTCATGGTGGGGCATGGCGCACCGGCAGCAACACTGAGGCGCTCGAACGGGTGATCGGAAAGCGGTTATCGACGGATCCCGACGTGCGTCAGCACCACGCGCTCGACGACGCCAAGAGACAGGCGGGCGTCCTCGTGGCTCTGCTCAAATACCTCGAGGAGCGAGGCTCCGGAGCCTCGCAGTAATGCGCGGGGGCTGCCGGAGGATCGTCCGGCAGCCCTCGACGTCGAGCTCGACCACCTCGTGGTGACGGCTCAGTTGAGCTCGCGCGGCAGCACGATCGGCGGGCGGCCAATGTTGAGGTCCCAGAACATACTAAACAGTCGGCGGCGATCCGGGGTCGGCTGATCTTTGGACCAGAAGTGAACCGACATGGCGCTGCTGTCGAAGGGGAGCGAGGTGCCACTCATCGCGGTGATGATCGTCTTCAGCGGCCTGCCCAGCGCGTACCCTAGCTCCAGGAAGTTGTTGGGCCGAAGCGCCGTCAGGTCGGCGACGACCACCGCCGCGCGGTGCATGCCACGTCGCAGGGTCATGGGGCCACCCCGTCGCAGGGTCATGGGGCCAGGGGGAGACACCGTGATCGGTCTCGACCATGCCCGAGACCGCGAAGCGTGTCGAGGTCCCCGGAGCCGGGCGCGCAGCGACCGGCGACGTCTCTCTTTTCGCAGGGTCATGGGGCCACCCAGGCCCCCGGTAGATCCCGGCAGGGTCCGCGACGCTCAGGAGCAGGCAGGTTCGCCCCGCCCCCAGCAACACCAGCGGTCCCATCGACGAGGGTGGGCGAGGCACGCCGCTCGGAGCGAGGGGTCAGAGGCGCGGCCCCAGGCTCGACGTCCTCGCCGGGGCCGCAGCGGTCATCGCCGCCTGCCGCGTGGGTGGGTGGGCGGCTTGCTGCGCGCGGGCACCAGCGCGGCCGTGGTGCTCTCGTCGAGCTTCGGCTTGAGCCGCGGTCTGTACGACTCCCCGTCGATGATGAAGTCGAACGCCGCGTTCTTGAACCGATCGACGGCGCTCTGCGCGAGCAGCACGTCGTCGAACATCGCGAGCCACTCAGCCGTGTCGCGATTGCTCGTGACGATCATCGAAGCGTTGCCTGTGCGTTCGAGGAAGAGCTGGTACACGTCGCGGCTCTCTTCCTTGTTCATCGCCTCGAGCGCGAAGTCGTCGAGGATGAGCAGGTCGACGGTCGTGAGCGCGACCATCTCGGCGTCGCGTGAGTTGTCGAGTCTGCTCTGGCGCAGCCTGCGCAGCATCGCGTCCGCGCGCAAGAAGCGCACGCTGTAGCCGTGCTGGCACGCGAGGTGTCCGAGCGCGTTCGCGAGGTAGGTCTTGCCCACGCCGACAGAGCCGAGGATGACGATGTGCTTGTGCTCTTCGAGGAAGCGTAGGCTCGTGAACCCGCCGAGCAGACGCTTGTCGAAGCTGACCTTCGCGGTCTTGTCCCAGAGCTCCAGGCGCATGGCCGGGTCGAGCCCGGCGTCGCGTACGCGGCTCTCCGTCGCGCTGGCCTCGCGGCGCGCGATCTCGTCGGTGAGCAGCATGAGCAACAGCTCCTCGTGTCCCATCGACTGCTTCTCGGCGACCAGGAGACGCTCGCGCAGCGTCGCCGCGATGCGGCCGAGACGAAGGCGCTTGAGCGCTGTGATGAGCGCAGGGTCGACATCGCTCGAGCTCATCACGAGTCCTCCTTGGTCGCGGCAGCCGCCGGCATGCGCGTCGCGAAGTGCTCCGTGCTGCGCGCGAACCGCGGCGCGGGCAGCGCAACGACCGTGCGCTGCCCCGTGGACGGTGACGCCGGCGTCTTCGCCGTCTCGAGCATGCGCGCCACGCGCTGCACGTCGATGACATCAAACGCGAGCGCGCTCTGGCAGATCGCCTCGACACGCCCATTACCGAACTTCTTGCACAGACGCAGCAGCGCGTAGACCAGCCGCATGCGCGTCCAGGGCAATGGCACCGCGAGCAGTCGCTCAGCGTAGACGCCGACGTGCACTCCGCACGTCTTCGCGCTCGCGATGAGCGAGGCGACGTCGCGCACCGCTGCGACGTCCTTGCCCATGGGGTAGTCGCTCGGATCGGTGGAACGCTTGCCCGGCGCGACGCGCGCGTGCACTTTCACGAGCTCCGTACCGGCGTAGATTCTCACCGACGCGCTGTCGGCGCGGACGCGCACCGTGCTGCCGACGTAGCGGGTGGGCACGCTGTAGAGCGACCGGAGCACCTGCACGTGATGATCGGGGTGCACCTTCGCGTCGGTCCAGTACGGCACGTCGAACGGTGCTGCCGGCGCCGGCTTCATGGCGCTCCTCTCGCGCGCCTCGAACACCTCGCGCGGTACCTCGCGCGTCGTGCCGTGGACGCGCGCGCCGGCAACGTCGCGGCACCACCGCTCAGCCGACACGCGCGCGTCGTCGAGGCTCGTGAACGATTCGCCGTCGAACCAGCTCTCCCGCACGTAGGCGACCTGATTCTCGACACGCGCCTTGTCTCTCGGCGACCGGACACGCGCGGCATCGACGAACAGCCCGCGCGTCTGCGCGTAGTCGAGGAAGGCTGGCACGAGCACGGGGGCAAGCTCGTCGGCGCGCAGCACGATGGCTTTCATGTTGTCCGGGATGATCACGCGCGCCATCGCGTCGAAGAACCGCCACGCGGCATCCAGGCCCGCGCACACCGCCACGGTGGTCTGCTCGAACGACGGCCACACGAACTGGTAGCGGCTGTACACGAGCGTCACCACGAGCACCCACAGATTGCGAGCTCGCTGCGTCGCAGGATCGAACAGCCTGCCCATGAGGCCGAAATCGACCTGCGCGACCTCGCCGGGCTCGGTATCAGCGACACGAACCGTCGGCGTCTTCTTGCGCCACGCGAGCTCCTCCTTGGCGAAGCGCCAGAGCGTGTCGTAGCTCGCCGTGACGCCGTGGTCGCGCTGGAGCAGCGTGTGGATTTTCCGCAGCTTCAGCGGGCGAGATTGAGCGAGCCAGGCCTCGATACGCACGCGATGCGCGTCGATCTGCTTCCTCTCGTCGCTCGCGTCGGGCACCGGGCGCGCCTGCACGCGCTGGGCGATCGCGTGAATCTCCTCGTCCGTCGGCTCGCGGTCGAGTGGCAGTGGCAGCGTCGCTGCGGCCTCGAAGTACCTGCCGACCGTCTTGCGATCGAACCCCGTCTCGCGCGCCACCTGACGCGCGCTTTGCCCCGCCGCACGACGGCGGAGCATTTCCTTGATGTCAACCATGATCAGCTCTCGGTAGGGCATCGGGCTCCTTCCGACGGCGACCCGCGCCGTCATCGGAAGGAGCCCGTCTCAGATCCCGACCGCGGCGTCCCGAGCTGGCCCCATGACCCTGCGAAAAACCTCGGAAGCTGGCCCCATGACCCTGCGAAAAACTGGGTCACGCCCCCGCGCGGGTGGCCCCATCCTCCTGCGATTGGGGTGGCCCCATGACCCTGCGAAAAACGCCGTCAGGTGGCCCCATGACCCTGCGAACTGGCAGTGCAGACGCTCGAAGATTTCTCGTAAGCGCTGCGCGAAGCGCCGTCTCACCCCGGCCGCGCTGTCCAGTTCATGATGGCGTGCATGACAAGGACGAAGGCGACCGAAGTGATGTGGTCCGAGCGCGTTCGGGCGTGGCGCGAGAGTGGTGAAACGGCGGAGGAGTTCGCTCGGAGCCGCGGATTTGCGGCCTCGACGCTGCACGGCTGGTCGAGCCGGCTGTCGCGGGCCGAGCCCCCGCGCTTTCTGCGCCTGGTGCCGAAGGCGCCCGCCGTGACGAGCAGCGCTGCGGAGCTCGTCGTCGAGGTCGGCGGCGCGCGGGTGCGCGTCGCCGCGGGGTTCGACCCCGCGCTGCTGGCGGAGGTGGTCCGTGCCCTCGGCGGAGCGGCGCGATGATTCCGGCGGGCGTGCAGGTGTTCGTCGCGCTGGAGCCGGTGGACATGCGCTACGGCTTCGAGCGGCTTTCGGGTCTCATCCGTGAGCGTGTGGGGTACGAGGCGCGCTGCGGAGCGCTGTTCGCGTTCGTCGGCAAGCGGCGGACCACGATCAAGATTCTCTTCTTCGATGGCAGTGGAATCTGCCTGTTTTCAAAACGCCTTGATCGCGGAGCGTTCGCACTTCCCGACCCCCCGACCGAGGGCGCCACGCATGTCGAGGTGGACGACGCGACGCTCGAGACGCTGCTCGACGGCATCGAGATCGCGCCCACGCCCAAACCGCGAAGGCGCGCACCGCGCCGCGTCCACTGAGCCGCACGAATTCGCTCGACAAGTACGCGCGGCTTACGTAGAGCGGCGTCGTGCACGACGCCGCCGCCAAGCCGACGCTCTCGGCCGAGCAGCAGCGCATCGCGCAGCTCGAAGCGGAGCTCGCCGCGGCAAAGAGCGAGCTCGTGGGAGCGCGCGATGCGCTCGCGCAGCTTCGGCGCGCCTACACCCGTGCGCTCGAGCAGCTGCAGCTTCTGCAACGTCGACTGTTCGTGGCCAAGGCGGAGCGCGCCGAGGTGAGCGCGGAGCAGCTGGCGTTCAACTCGATGTTCCTCGAGGTCCAGCGTCTCGAGAAGGCACTCGAGGCCGCCGAGCGCAACACGGGCGACGAGCGGCAGCACGACGACCCCAAGGGGCCGAAACGACGGTCCGGCGGCAAGGGCCGTCGCGACCTGTCCGAGTCCGACCTGCCCGTCGTCCGCATCGAGCTCTCCTGCCCCGAGCTCGATGCGACGGCGACCCGCATCGGGGTCGAGGAGACCTCGCGACTCGGCTACGAGCGCGGCGGAATGCGCCGCATCGTGCTCGCACGCGTCGTGTACAAGGCCGAGCGGTCCCTCACGGACGCGAGCAGCTCTGGCGAGGGGGAAGCGGCCCCGGTCCAGGTCGTCGCGAGAGAAGCCCCGACGCCGACGCCCGCTGCGAGCGTCAGCCCGGAGGACACGGCAGCGGCCGGCGAGCCGAGCGCTTCCTCCACAGCGCTCGACGCGCCCTCGCTCGACGCGCCGCCGCCGACGCCGAAGGGCGAGACCTGCACGGTCTTCATCACGACGCCGCTTCCGAAAGAGCTGTTCCGGCGGTCGTTCCTCGCGCCGTCGATGATTGCGCACATCCTCACCAGCAAGTACCTGCTCGGCGTCCCGTTCTATCGACTGGAGCAGCAGCTGGAGCTTCAGGGCGCGTCGCTCGATCGCGGCACGATGTGCCGCTACGCCGAAGACGTCGGTGCGACTCTGGGCGCCATCGTCGAGGCCGCGCGCAAAGAGGCCTTCGAGACCGCCTTCTGCCTGTCCACCGACGCCACCGGGGTCTCCATCCAGCCTGGGCCCATCCAGGAGCGCAAGGACAAGAAGCCCGGGCCGTGCCGCAAGGGACACTTCTTCGTCGTCCTCGCGGACAAGGATCACGTCTTCTTCGAGTACCAGCCCAAGCATACCAGCGCTGCGGTCTGCGATATGTTCCGCGGCTTCTCTCGGTATATTCAAGCTGACGCTCACGCCATCTATGACGCCCTCTTCCGCGGCACACCACCAAGAGGCGCTGCTGCCGACGAGAAGCGCGGTCCGCCCCCGACCGAAGTAGGATGCTGGTCGCATTGCCGTACCAACTTCTGGGAGGCGGCGGTCTGCAAGCACGAGCTCGGTGTCGAGGGGCTGCGTCGCATCAACGCCATCTTCGCTACCGATCGTGCGCTCGCGGATCTTGCGCCCGCGCAGCGCAAGGTGCGCCGAGATGCCGTCGTCCGTCCTCTGGTGGACGCGTTCTTTGCCTGGGCCAGGGCCGAGCACGCGCGTCCTCGCGAGCGCGGCCTGGTCTCCACCGCGCTCGGCTACGCCCTCAACCAAGAGCAGCCGTTGCGGCGCTTCCTCGACGACGGTCGGCTGCGCCTGGAGAACAACGCCAGCGAGCGAGCGCTGCGATCCATTGCGGTTGCGAGAAAGTCCTGGCTCTTCTTCGGCAGCGACGACCACGCCTCCGCCGCGGCCAACCTCTTCTCGCTCGTGGCGAGCTGCAAGCTGCACGGGCTCGACCCGGAGGCCTACCTGGCCGACGTCATTCGCGCGATGCCCTACTGGCCGCGGGACCGTTACCTCGAGCTCGCCCCCAGGTACTGGGCGCGCACCCGCGTCCGGCTCGTTGACGACGAGATGAACGTCGCCCTCGGGCCGATCACCGTCCCGCCTCCGCTTCCCGCGGAAGAGCAGCGCGCCACGAGCTGACCGAGCCGGTTCCATCGCCCCCATCCTGCACCAGCTGACCGAGGTTGGGGCCGACGGCGCTTCATGCAGCGCTTACGATTTCTCGATTCAGGAGCCCCTCGGTCCCGGGTCGCAGCCCGATCTGATCGGCTCGGTAGCCGAGATCCTCGACGCACGGGGTGACGACATCGCTGAAGAAGCGGTCGACGTCGACGTACTCGGTGACGGCGGGGTTCAGGAGCCGGGTGAAGAACACACGCGGCCGCAGCACGCGATCGAGGAGGCTCACGAGCTGCGTCGCCACCGCGGCTGGATCAGCATTGGCGCGCTGGAGCGACAGCAGGGCCAGCTCGCTGGGAAGCCGCTCTGGCTCGATCTCGACGAACCTCGCCGGGCTCGAACGTGCGAGGTTGTGCAGCGCGGCGGCCCCTCCGTTGCCGTCGCTGTAGTACCCGCCGAGCTTCGGGTCGAGCGGGATGACCGGGCAGTTGCGCTCGATGTAGAGAGAGGCCAGGTGCTCGACGCCCTCGCCGCCGCCGAGGATCACGAGCGCGTCGCCCTCGCGCGCCTGATGCTCCCGGATGTATGCGCCGGCGTTCCAGTTGGCCCGGAGCGGCTTGAGCAGAAGCGCCTTCGCGTTGTTGAGTTCCCGCAGCTGCGCCTCACGAGCCGCCGGGATTTTCTCGTCGTGCGTCTTCTGGGAGCACACGATCCTGGCGATTGGATGCTCGAACGTCATGCCGACGTCGAGCCGTTCCTTCACGAAGCGGAGCACCTCATCGAGCACGGTCCAGAAGAAAACGCGCGCCGTGTCCGGGTCGCCTGCGACCAGGCAGGGTTCCTCCCCAATGGAGACGACGACACCGCCGCCTGCCTTCAGGATCCCGCGCGTCAGGCCCCGCACCGCGCGATGGCAGCGCCGAACCAGCTCCACATCGGCATCTTCACGGACGCTGCCGTCGATGCCCACGAATCGGTTCTTGAGTCCCATGATTTGCTCGGCTCCTCACATGATCGCGGGGCTCGGCGTCGTCTCCGCTGCCGCGCGGAGGAGGACGTCGAAGGTCAATGCCTCGTTGGGGTACACCGTGGCGACTGCGGTCGGCAGGAACCTCGTCCGGAGGTCCGAGAAAGTCATGCCGATGCGGCCCGCCTTCGGGTCGGGCCCGGTAGCACGGACGAGGCGCGCGAGGTCCGCCTCGCTCATGTCGACGCCTTCCAGGTCGCGCAGGAAGAGCTCGCGCCGCTCTTCGTCCGTCGGCCGCGCGAACTCCTCGATCCGCGCGGCGCGGCGCACGATAGCAGGATCGAGCGCGTGCAGGCGGTTCGTGCAGAGGATGACCAGCACGCGTCCCTTCATGGCACGGATGTCGTCGATCTTCTGGATCAGAGTGTTGGTGCCTGCTCGCTCCTCTTGGTGGAGCTGACCGCCCTCACGGGATGAGGCGATTGCGTCGGCCTCGTCGATGATCAGGAACACCCGCCCCTTGTGCCCCGCCGCGGCGCGCACGGCGTCGAACGCCTCGCCGATCAGCTTCGACATCTCGCCGTGGAGGCCGCGGCCACGCACACGCGTGCTGAGCTTCATGAGCCGCGCGTTGTGTTCGATCTCGCTCGCGATGCGGTTCGCAATGCCCTCCGCCGTCGCCGTCTTGCCGGTACCGACGTCCCCGTGGAAGATCACCATCGGGTAGCGATCGGCGAGAATGTCGCAGACCGGCAGCTCCCGCCCATGCTTCTTCTTGCTCCAGCGTCGGAGCTCGTCAGGAGCGAGCAGCATGCGCAGATCGCGCTCCACGCGGTTGAACCGGGGCTCGAAGCCGATGAGCCGTGCGGTACGCTCCGCGATGCTTCGGTCGGGCAATTCGAGATCGAGCTCGAAACGCGAGACGTCGCTCATCTACTTCTTCTCCCGCGTCGTGCGGCCGAGACCAAAGGCGTTGCTTGCATACGTACGCGTCCCCGTCGCGGTGAGCCCTGGGTATGTCGTGTCGACCTTCGACGGCGACCAGGGGACATTCAACTGCGCCTTGAACTCCGCCTGCTCCTGCGTGTTCAGTGCGCCCCAAACGGGACTGTACTTCAGGATGACTTGCAGCGATCCGCCCTCGATCTGCGGCCAGACGTTGCCGCCCGGGCGCTGCACGGTCCATCCCGACGCGTTCTTGGAGACCTTGTACTCGTGCACTTGCACAGGCCGCCCGCTCGTGCCCGCGAGCACGATGTGGATCTCGGAGAGGTACTCTTCTTCGGCGAAGGCGGAGACGTCCTCGGCGACGCTGCTCGCGTAATCGTCGGTCCAGAGTGCCGTCATCCGCGCGATGAGACGGAGGTCCGCCGCGAAGTTCTCGAAGACCTTCGCGACGTCGACCCTCGTGTAGGTCTCCGTGTAGGTCAGCGTCGTCATCTCACCCCTCCTCGACTTTGAAGGAAGGACCCAAGACTCCCTTCCACTGCTCCAGCGTGTCGCCCTTCCGCGCGATGTTCTGCGCGTAGTTGAGCGCCTCGAGCGCCTCGACGGCGCGGCCGACGACCGCCTTGCGATCCTCCTCGCTCATGCGACCCGCGACGTTGTTCTCGTTGTTCGTCGGATCGAAGATCCGCACCGGGCTCGACGTCGAGGGGACGCTGCGGATGGCCCCTCTGAAGGAGATCGGGAGTTTGAGCTGACTCTGGGCGATGTAGGCCAACACGCGAAGCAAGCCTTCTTCGAGACGAGGAGGCGGGCCCTGCTTCTCGACGACGTGCGCGATGATGAGTTCGATGGTGAACGAGGAGAGCTCGTCCGAGAGCTCGGCGAAGTTGCGCCACCGCTTCAGGAGCCGGACCACCGAGGCGTACCGCGTATCGCCGGCCTTCAACGCCTGAATGAACTCGAGCTGCCCAAGCGGCGAGCTGAGGAAGGAGCCCGTTCCGCCGACCTCGGGCTGCCACACATACTCCGCGGGCTCCTTCACCGGCACGACCGGCACGAGGTCGACCTTGAGGCCCGAGGTGCGGAACTCGATCCCCACGGCTTTCCTGCTCGGCCGGAAGTCCGAGGGTTGCTTCGTCGGATAGGCGGCGCAGAGGAGCTTGACGACCATCTCGTGCAGCGTCTCTATGTCCGAGCGCTCCGCCTCGGAGATGTCGAGATAGACGACGAGGTCGATGTCGATCCCGACGCCGTCCCTCGGCTTGAGGGCCGTGCCCTTGCGCCAGGATCCGGCCTGGTTGATCTTGGAGACCTTGAGCGCCGAGTTCTTGTGGATCGCGTTCGTCAGCGTCGCCTTCAAGTGGTCGACCTGATCCTGGTACTCTTTCTTGTCCTCGCTTTTGAAGGCGATGACATTATCGACGTAGAAGTTGAGCTGCTGGTCGGTGAGCTGCATCGGGGTGGCACCTAACGTGTTCCTGGCTCCATCCTCGGGAGGGGCCCGAAGCATGGGTCGGGTCTTTCGACGCGCAAGACCTGCGACCCAGGATTTTCGGTTGGGAGGTCCTCCGAGCCTGCAACTGCGATCTGCGAGAGCGCCGTACGGATGCCGCGCCCCGGGAACGACGCCAACGTCGAGGCGGTCACGGCAACATCGAGCAAGCGCGGATGCTCCGGATGACGGAGCTGACCAATCCGTCTATACTGTAATAAACAGAGCCCCCGCCATGCCGCCGAGAAAGTAATATATATAACATATCCGCCCGGCCATCGCCATGGGCGTGGCCCCTTGCCGCTCTCGCCGGGGTCGACGAGGCTGGACGCGGCGCGGCGTCAGCCCGCAGCGCAGGCGGGCGGGACATGGTGCCCTGCGATGCAGTTTCGGGCCCGCGGTAAAGACCGAGGCGCCCGTCGCTCAGGACACGTCGCCGCTGCCGGCAGCCGGAGCAACCAGCAACAAACTCGCCCAAGTGTAGACGGCCATTACGATCCGCGGGTTCCGGGCGCGATCTCGCCGCCGGCTGGCGAGATCGCGCCCCGGCTCCGGGTCGTCACCGCCGCGGTCGGGGCGCACGGCCTTGCTTCTACCGCCGCTCCTTGTCGCGCCACGAGTCGGCGTCGATGTCGAGCACGTGGCAGTGCTGGGCGAAGCGATCGATCAGCGCTCCGACGCACGGTAAGCGCTGCATGAAGCGCCGTCGGCCCCAACCTCGGTCAGCTGGTGCAGGATGGGGGCGATGGAACCGGCTCGGTCAGCTCGTGGCGCGCTGCTCTTCCGCGGGAAGCGGAGGCGGGACGGTGATCGGCCCGAGGGCGACGTTCATCTCGTCGTCAACGAGCCGGACGCGGGTGCGCGCCCAGTACCTGGGGGCGAGCTCGAGGTAACGGTCCCGCGGCCAGTAGGGCATCGCGCGAATGACGTCGGCCAGGTAGGCCTCCGGGTCGAGCCCGTGCAGCTTGCAGCTCGCCACGAGCGAGAAGAGGTTGGCCGCGGCGGAGGCGTGGTCGTCGCTGCCGAAGAAGAGCCAGGACTTTCTCGCAACCGCAATGGATCGCAGCGCTCGCTCGCTGGCGTTGTTCTCCAGGCGCAGCCGACCGTCGTCGAGGAAGCGCCGCAACGGCTGCTCTTGGTTGAGGGCGTAGCCGAGCGCGGTGGAGACCAGGCCGCGCTCGCGAGGACGCGCGTGCTCGGCCCTGGCCCAGGCAAAGAACGCGTCCACCAGAGGACGGACGACGGCATCTCGGCGCACCTTGCGCTGCGCGGGCGCAAGATCCGCGAGCGCACGATCGGTAGCGAAGATGGCGTTGATGCGACGCAGCCCCTCGACACCGAGCTCGTGCTTGCAGACCGCCGCCTCCCAGAAGTTGGTACGGCAATGCGACCAGCATCCTACTTCGGTCGGGGGCGGACCGCGCTTCTCGTCGGCAGCAGCGCCTCTTGGTGGTGTGCCGCGGAAGAGGGCGTCATAGATGGCGTGAGCGTCAGCTTGAATATACCGAGAGAAGCCGCGGAACATATCGCAGACCGCAGCGCTGGTATGCTTGGGCTGGTACTCGAAGAAGACGTGATCCTTGTCCGCGAGGACGACGAAGAAGTGTCCCTTGCGGCACGGCCCGGGCTTCTTGTCCTTGCGCTCCTGGATGGGCCCAGGCTGGATGGAGACCCCGGTGGCGTCGGTGGACAGGCAGAAGGCGGTCTCGAAGGCCTCTTTGCGCGCGGCCTCGACGATGGCGCCCAGAGTCGCACCGACGTCTTCGGCGTAGCGGCACATCGTGCCGCGATCGAGCGACGCGCCCTGAAGCTCCAGCTGCTGCTCCAGTCGATAGAACGGGACGCCGAGCAGGTACTTGCTGGTGAGGATGTGCGCAATCATCGACGGCGCGAGGAACGACCGCCGGAACAGCTCTTTCGGAAGCGGCGTCGTGATGAAGACCGTGCAGGTCTCGCCCTTCGGCGTCGGCGGCGGCGCGTCGAGCGAGGGCGCGTCGAGCGCTGTGGAGGAAGCGCTCGGCTCGCCGGCCGCTGCCGTGTCCTCCGGGCTGACGCTCGCAGCGGGCGTCGGCGTCGGGGCTTCTCTCGCGACGACCTGGACCGGGGCCGCTTCCCCCTCGCCAGAGCTGCTCGCGTCCGTGAGGGACCGCTCGGCCTTGTACACGACGCGTGCGAGCACGATGCGGCGCATTCCGCCGCGCTCGTAGCCGAGTCGCGAGGTCTCCTCGACCCCGATGCGGGTCGCCGTCGCATCGAGCTCGGGGCAGGAGAGCTCGATGCGGACGACGGGCAGGTCGGACTCGGACAGGTCGCGACGGCCCTTGCCGCCGGACCGTCGTTTCGGCCCCTTGGGGTCGTCGTGCTGCCGCTCGTCGCCCGTGTTGCGCTCGGCGGCCTCGAGTGCCTTCTCGAGACGCTGGACCTCGAGGAACATCGAGTTGAACGCCAGCTGCTCCGCGCTCACCTCGGCGCGCTCCGCCTTGGCCACGAACAGTCGACGTTGCAGAAGCTGCAGCTGCTCGAGCGCACGGGTGTAGGCGCGCCGAAGCTGCGCGAGCGCATCGCGCGCTCCCACGAGCTCGCTCTTTGCCGCGGCGAGCTCCGCTTCGAGCTGCGCGATGCGCTGCTGCTCGGCCGAGAGCGTCGGCTTGGCGGCGGCGTCGTGCACGACGCCGCTCTACGTAAGCCGCGCGTACTTGTCGAGCGAATTCGTGCGGCTCAGTGGACGCGGCGCGGTGCGCGCCTTCGCGGTTTGGGCGTGGGCGCGATCTCGATGCCGTCGAGCAGCGTCTCGAGCGTCGCGTCGTCCACCTCGACATGCGTGGCGCCCTCGGTCGGGGGGTCGGGAAGTGCGAACGCTCCGCGATCAAGGCGTTTTGAAAACAGGCAGATTCCACTGCCATCGAAGAAGAGAATCTTGATCGTGGTCCGCCGCTTGCCGACGAACGCGAACAGCGCTCCGCAGCGCGCCTCGTACCCCACACGCTCACGGATGAGACCCGAAAGCCGCTCGAAGCCGTAGCGCATGTCCACCGGCTCCAGCGCGACGAACACCTGCACGCCCGCCGGAATCATCGCGCCGCTCCGCCGAGGGCACGGACCACCTCCGCCAGCAGCGCGGGGTCGAACCCCGCGGCGACGCGCACCCGCGCGCCGCCGACCTCGACGACGAGCTCCGCAGCGCTGCTCGTCACGGCGGGCGCCTTCGGCACCAGGCGCAGAAAGCGCGGGGGCTCGGCCCGCGACAGCCGGCTCGACCAGCCGTGCAGCGTCGAGGCCGCAAATCCGCGGCTCCGAGCGAACTCCTCCGCCGTTTCACCACTCTCGCGCCACGCCCGAACGCGCTCGGACCACATCACTTCGGTCGCCTTCGTCCTTGTCATGCACGCCATCATGAACTGGACAGCGCGGCCGGGGTGAGACGGCGCTTCGCGCAGCGCTTACGACGCACGGCGCATCTCCAAACACCGTGCCCGGCAGGTTCCCCGCAGGTTGGCGATGGCCATCGCGCTCCTCGGCTTCGCCCTCGCAAGCTGGTGACGGCCATCAAGTAGCCGGCACGCGGAGCCATCAATCAGCCTGAGCATCAGCATGCCCTGCTCCGGGAGATCCGCTTGCATTCGCGGCTGGCCGCACGTGCCGTAGCAGTCCCGAGAAGCGGGAAGGTTCATCTAGCTTGAGCGCCCGAATCTCGGAAACGTAGTCCGGTCGCAAGGTGGCATATCGCCACAACACGAGGTCAACGACCGCGAGCCGATCGCCCGTTAAGCTGGCGAAGAGTGCACAGAGCGCACTCGGATCGCGTGCCCCGCTCGCTTGTGCCATGCGCACGAGATGCCGGTCGGGCTTAACGACGTCCATGCCGACGTTCTTCGCCAGGTGCCAGCAGGTGACCGGCCCAATATACGAGAATCGTGTAAGCCATGTCGGACCGTGCGCCCGCAGCGAGCGTTTCCACGCATCGACCCCCTCTACCGCTAGCATTCTGCAATTCTCCGCGATTGCATTAATCTTACCCGGATGAGAGAACGAAACGAGAGCACGTTGAACACAGCGGGTCGGGTTCTCTCGGATGGCGACCGCGTCCCAGTCGCAAAACGCATGACTTATTTGTTCAAACAGGCGTGCAACAACTGCCGCACGCATCCCGCTGGACAAGACGACCCATGCTTGCTCGCGCAGAATATGGCATTCGTCCACACGTTCGAGCATAAGCTGCTCTTGCCAATCGATTTCCCAACCGAAGCCCGCACGAACGACGCACTCCTTCGCACCAACGTAGAAGTCAAGGGCAGCGCGTCGGGCCCTTCCGTGGGTAGCAAACTGCTCAGAAGGTGACTTGTCGGGTAAACTCATCATTCCTCAAGCACTGCCTTCCATTCCGCGACCGTTGTTGCGGTGCTCAGTCTCCGCCGCATCCCATCGAGCGCCAGGGCGATATTCCTCCGTTCGGCGCTATCGGCAGCCCCTAGGTGCGCATCAATATTTCGCGACTGCCCCGTTGTGTCTCGAACAGGTCGCAACACCCGTTCGGATGCTCGATCGATCAGGTAAAGAACCAAGTCCTTGGGTGCCGTCGACCCCGCGTAATTATTCGCGGCATCAACAGCCAGCGCCTCGATGTGATAGCCGGACAGGCGCTTTTGCTCCGGGAACCGGCTGAGGATAGCCTTTACCAGCTTGATAGCGGGGACCAGATTGCCTCCAAGCCGCGCATTGGCATCGGTAAGCCGTCTTCGAAACGCCCCAGGCTCGGTCTGGGTCCAACCTCCGCTCGATGCGGAGGGAACAGCGACGGCGGTGCCTTTGCGAATGGCGGGGACGAGCTGGATCTCCATTCCGTCATCGTATGTGACAGTGACGGCCATCTGGCCGAGCCGAATACTGGACACACCGGCACGCGGGAGGTGCTCTTCGACGGCTCGAAAGAACGCCTCCTTAACCTTCTGTGCACTCGCGCCGCGCAAATCCTCGCGATCGAGAATGACAAGAGCGTCTACGTCGCTGATGCCGTCCACCTCGGTGTGTTTCGCCACCGATCCCCCGAAGAGAATGCGATCGAGTTGCACACGCTCGCCGAGCGCCTGTTCAATCGCGTCGAGACGCTGGCGCGTAAGCTCGCGGTCACGCGCATTAACTTTCAACAGATAATGGGCGAGCAGTTGTGCGATCTCCTGGTCAAGCCGCTGGCGCTCCCTGGCACGTACCTCGGCAATCTTCGCTTCTAACGAAGGCGAAGGCCGCGAATAACGCCCGCCGCCGCCACCACCGCCGGCCATTAGTCGCCCTCCGTGCGACGTCGCACCCGCGCGCTAGTGCGCTCGACGCGTAATGCAGGGATGCGCGCACGCATAACTTGGTAAGCCTCTGCAAGCGGCCTTCGGACGTCGGTCGGAAACATCGAGAAGTCTTTGCCGTCGAGGTCGACCCACTGTTGGAGCGCTACGGTCATATTCTCGAGCGTCACGAGATTGTTGAGGCTTGCATACAAGTGGTTCATCTGATTCGGCGCCGCAATGCCGATATTGCTTACGATACAGTAGGTGTCGCGAACGATAGCGAGCCCGTTTCGATAAGCGTATCGGAGCCACGAAACTCCGTCGACGATCTGCGCGCCTGCAAAAAAGAATAGCGGCGACGAGAGCGGCTCGAGGCCACCCCACACATGAATTGGTGCTCTTAGATTCTGCGCATCGAGCTTCTGACGAAGAAGCGCGATGCGTTTAAGCTTGTCTATGAGATCGCGCCCGAGTTCCTTCTCGGTCACCCCGATGATATCGAAGCCGCGAAGGTTGGCAATATCCGAGTCGCTCATATCGGCCGGATCGACATAGCGCCCCTGCCATGGCTTAAGGATGAAATCGTTTGCAAAGTTCCGATAACGCGTGAAGGTTGCACGCGCTTCACGTACCTGCTGCTCGAGTGACGTTCGCTCGCGCCGATGGTCGTAATTGGCGATGACGAGCGGGACCGGGACGCCCTTGCCGTCAAGCCGATCGAGTACGGCGTGGTAGTCGGCAATGGTAAATTTCTCGGGCTCGCGCGAAAAGCGTCGAGGTTCGGTGGAATCGTATTCAGGGGCGAGCTCGTAGCCGCCACTATCAATGAATGCAACGTTGACGTTCTTGAGATAGACGAGCGGCGCCTGCGGCGACAACTCTGGCGCTTTGAAATGGCCGAAGTGGATATCGTAGGCGCTCAGAAGAACAGCCTTGTGTGGATGCTTACCAAACTCTTCGAGCTGGTAGGCCACCTCCGAGTATGGCTTGCGGTGCTTCCCCTTGCCTTTGTGGCGGATCTCGAAGCCTTTGCTCGAGAACGCCGGCACAAGCAGCGGCAATTCGATAGTGCCAACCGTCGGATGCTCGAAGGACTCTCTACGCGCGAGCATCCAACATCTTCCGATCGGCGCAAGACAAGCATTGTCCGCACGGGCCGCCCGCCGCTTCGCAGCTGTAGGTCAGGGAGAGCGGGATGCGCTCACGTCGCGCGTAGGCGTAGACATCGCCTTTCGGCCATTCGAGAAAGGGCGCTGCGACGGTCACTCCCCGTTCGCCCGACTCGCCGACCGCATCCTCGGCAGCCCGAACAAACGGCGCTGATGAATCAGCATAGGCCGTGCCGGCATGCAGGCCGAGCGCGAGAACGCTCACCGATGACGGGCGCTCCATCAAGGCGGCCGCCAACAGAAAGAGGTTCCGTCCTCGAATGAGGCCGACCCTCTTCGCCGTCGGGCCGCTCCAGGTGGCCACTGAAAGCGAGATCCCGAAGTGGGCAGCAAGGGCGGCCGCAGCCTGCGCCTCCTCGTACCGCGCCGGCTGCGCGTAGTCGATAAACAACGCGGCCGGCGGCCGCCCGAAATCCAGGTAGAACGCGACCGTCGCCGCCGAGTCGACGCCGCCGCTCAAAAGGACGAGGACTTCCGGCTCTATGCGCATGTACTTGACCTCGATCACCCCTGCGGTGCGCTGGACCCTTCGGGCCGCGCGCCCGCTCTACATCCCCTACGTTAGTCGCCCCACCCCCGCCAAAGCAAGGGTGCGAACCGCCCACCGCGCGCTCGCGTTACCCCCGAAGTTAGCCGCTCCACCCCGGCGGGAGCAAGAATGCGGCACGTGCGCGCGGCGTGCCCCGTGCAGCGACCGTGCAGCCCGCACCGAATTGTGCGATCGTTCCCTACATGAGATTGAGAGGGTGCTTCGTTCTCATCGCCGGCAGCGCCAACCAACAAGCCTCGCCGGATGATCTGTCCGACGCGACGCGTTATGTTCGCGCGGTCGCTGGCGCAATCCTGCGCGAGGGAGGCGGTGTCGTCGTGTTCACCGGGGCGCCTGAACCGACTTCTACCTCCGGGCACGTGCTCATCTTTGACTGGATCGTGCTTGAAGAAGTCGAGCGCGAGGCGGCACCCGGCACTGTGCACGCGATCGCGGTGACCTCGATGAAGGTTCGCGGCCGGATGAGCGCAGAGCGCGCAGCACTCCTCGATCGGTTGGTCGCCAAGGGCACCGCTCGCCTCGTGATGGTCCCCGACGACATCCACACGGGGGGAAATATCGGCGACGCGCAGATCGCTGAGGCCTACGCGATGGTTGCGGTGGGCGGTGGCCGGGGCGTCACTGACCGCGCAACCAAGATGATGCGCAAGCGCGCGATCGTGGTGCCAGTGGACGCTCAAACAGGCGGCGCGAGCGCAGACGGGAGGGGCTCCGATGCGCTTTATCAGCAGGCGCTCCTGGCTCCCGATCGCTTTGTGCCCAGCGCGCCGCAGACGCTCCGAGAGGCGTTACCCGTTCTCACCGTACACGGCAGCGCTGCCGATGCGGCAGTGAGGGCGACGGTCGACGTCCTCTCCCGCGCACGCGCGGAGTTCGACGCGACGCATCCGCCCGATGTGCAGGTTCTCACGGCACTGTCGGTCGAACTCGAGATGGTGAAACAGGCACTCGGGATCGCATCCGATCCGCGAAAGACCACCAGCGGCACAAACGTGTGGAGGGCGGATATTGCATCTCGTCCGTTGGCGCGTGCCCTGCGCGTGGCCGTCGCGTGCATTGGCGCTGCGGGAAACGTATCTGCCGCCGCGACGACGACCGAGCTCACCACGCTGCTCCGTCCGCGCTTGGTCATCATGGTGGGAATCGCGGCGGGCATTCGGGGCAAGTGCCGCATCGGCGACGTAGTTTTCTCGGAACGCGTGACGGCGTACGAGCCTGCAGCAGTAGTCGCGGAAGGCGGCATTTCAGGGTGGATGCGGCGGAAACTGCGCCTCGACGGTGCACGGCGTGAGCCGAGGCCGGACATGTACCGGCTCGCCCATTCCATCGAGCAAGACGTCGTCGCGTACCTTGCGCCGCTCGATGCTGTTGCCTCGCGGCTCGGGTGCGCACTCACTGAAATGGGCATGGCAACGTTTGCGAGCGGTGCGGCGTCGCTTGAGGTCCGGCCGCGCCTAGCGACCATCGCGAGTGGGGAGAAGCTTCTGCGGGATCCAGGCGTTCTCGCAGGCCTTCGCGGCGAGATGCACGGCCGCATCGAGCTCGGCGAGATGGAGGCAGTGGGCATTGCGGAAGCGTGCCGTCGCGCAGGCAACGATTTTCTTATCGTGCGCGGGGTCAGCGATTTCGGCGACACGAAGAAGACCGACGACGGTCACCGCCTCGCGTCGGCAGGCGCGGCGGCCGCCTGTGCCGACTTCTTGCGCAACGGACTCGCATTCCCGGACAGAGCGCGCGAGTGAAGCCCCTGCGATGCCGTGAGCCATGCACGAGGCGCGCGAGGCGGGGGCGGTCTGTTCCGCCGCGCTGCCCCCTGGTCACGCACGGGCGCCTTGCGCTGGCGGCCGAGGCTCGGGCCGGCAAGCTCGGTGACCCCGCCGGCCGCGGGCGGCCTTGGGCGCTGGGTCGCCAGCCTCAAGCTCGACGTCTATTCGTCGTCCAGAAGCGCGAGTAGCTTGTCGCGGAGCTCTCGCTTGACCCGATGCCGGTTCAGGTCGTCCTCGTAACCGGCTGCGACAGGTGACACCTTGCTAACCCCTTTGATCATCATGAGAGCGTCGATTGTTCGCTCGGCCTCGTGATCGTCCAAGTCGCGCCGGAAGTGAACGATCAGGCCTTTGATGGTCATTGCGGCCCCACTCTCCGGGTGAAGTCCTCCAGGGGTTCCCGAAGCCCAATGATGTCGCGCAGCGCAACAATCGCCTTGGCGCGTCGCTTGTAAATCACAGAGAGAGGTAGCCCTGCGTCTTCGGCGATCTGGGCCATCGAGACTCCCTTGAGATCATGTGCCACGAGAACAAAGCGCAGCTTCGGGTCGAGCTCCTTCACAGCTTCGATGGCGCCCGCCCTGATGCTGTCGGATTCCATCGTAGCAGCGGCATCCGGCGCTGGATCGGCCACATCGATCAAGGGGACGAGCTCCTCCCTGCGATGCCGCATACGCTCGTGATAGTGCGAGGCAACGTGTACGGTGATCGCGTTCAACCAGCGTTCCGGCCTGCCGCGCTTCGGATCGAACCTGGGCCAGCTCTGCCAGGCGTTGAGCCAGACTTGGCCTGCGACGTCGGTACGATGGCACCGTGGGATTCCCAGTCTCCTCAGCCAGCTCAGCACGGCACGAACCAGCGCCGGGCAAAATAAGCGCGCATGCGCTGCGGCGCGCTCGTCTTCATTCGACAGACGACCCATCGCTTTACCCTCCCGCGCTAGCAATCACCCGTAAGAGGATGATGCCGCGCGTCCGCACTCCTGCGGCACCGTTTCGCGGTCTTCCCGGTCCGCTACCAAAGGAAGACGTCAGCCGTAGCTGCTCAGTTCCCGTAGCGGTGGCGCGCTCGCCAGCAGGCGCCTGATGGCGTGTAGCTGCAAGGCGCGGCGGCGCTCACCCACTGCTCCCTACTCCCGGAAGGGTGGTGTTCAGCGGCGAGCGCTCTGCTTCCTCCCAATCGGACCCGTTGGCGGCGCTCGCCCTTCCTTCGTCAGGCTGTAGCGGGAAGCTCGTCAGGGTGGCAGCACGACGGGCGAGCTCTTCCCCCGCGACGGCACGGACAGGGCGCGGCGACCGAAGCCGCGGCAGTGGAGGCGGCGGGAGCTTCGCCCCCGGGCTCCTGGCCACCAGCTCGGGAGACGGCACCACGGGCGGAGGAACGTCGAGCGCGCGGGGAGATACCGTCGGCGGAGTCGGCGGCGCCGAACTCGGGGCCGGCGACTCCGCTGGACGCGCTGAGCTCTCGCGCTTGGCAACGGGCTCGCCCACCTGGATCACCACGGTCTCCTCTGCGTCCGTTCGGTAGCCGTCGTGTAGCCGCCAGAGGCGCTCCCAGTACCGCGCCGGCGCGCCGGTGAAGGACTCCAGCTGCCGCGCGAGGCCGGGCGTCATGGGGAGGTCGCTCCTCAGCAACCGCTCCACCTCCCTTGGTTCCAACCCCGTGCTCTCGCCCAGCTTTCTCCTCCACGAAGGCGTCGTCGCACAGAACGACTCCAGGACCCTCCCCGGCCGGGGAGCGGGGCGCGCTCGGGCGTCTGTCAGCTCTGCAAGCGCCGCGTCGACGTGACAGTCCAGAAGGCGCCGATATCGGTCGCGTTCCCCCGCGGCCTGCGCCTTCGCATCGGTGAGGGCCGCCTCCTCGTCATCATGCGCGTGCTCGCGCGCCTCGCGAAGCTCGCGCTCGCGTCCCAGCGCTTCGCGCGCGGTCACCGCGAAGCCGATCGCGACGCACGCGATCATCGCGAGCCCGAGCGGCGACACGAGCCACATCGCACCCAGCATGTCTTCCATGAACTTTCGCCTCCTGGACCTGAGCGTTGTTGTCCGACGCAAGGCGGATCTCGGCGTTGCGCTGCGCGAAAGCAGCACCGCTATCCCCGCCTGCCTAGCTGTTGATGGGTAGCCGACGATTCAGCGAAGCTGCCTGAGCAGCGCTTCGCGCTCTGCGGCGAGCCGCCCTCGCGGGAACTGCCGCGCGTGGGCCTCGAGCAGCCGCCGAGCCTCGACGTCGGCCATGACGTCGTTGGCCTCGATTGCCCTCCGCGCCTGGTCGACCAGGCTCCTCTCGACCTCGCCGGCGGCCGGTCGAACGGCGCTCGCCGGAGGCGCGGCCCGGTGACTTCTCGTCTTCGCGTTCGACGGAGCGGGCGTGCCGGTCGCCATCGCCTCGCCGTGCGCGCTTCCGTGTTCCGTGCGCGACGACATCTCGTGCACGGTCGCCGCGGCGGGCGCCGCCGCGTCGGGCGCCCCATCTCCGCTGGCGGGCCCCGCGGCGCCCTGGGCGCCATCTCGCGCGGGGGGCGTTACGGTGTCCTGCTCCGCGGGCGCGGTGGCAGGGGCGCGGACCGCCGCCACCCTGAGCCACGATTCCAGGTCGGGCAAGGGCGGCACGGCGGAGACGAGCGCGCCGGTCAGCAGGACGAGCGCGGCCTGAACGACGATCCTCAGGCCCAGCCGGCGCAGCGAGGCCACCCACGACGCACGACGGCCGAAGCCCAGTGCAAGCGGCACGCAAATGCTCCCGTCCCTTCCCTGAGAGCGCTCCTGCGCCTGCCACCGTCCCCCCTGCACCTCGAGCTCCTTGTGCGCCCGCCGGTGTCGCGTCTTCACCGTGTCGAGCGGGAGCCCCTGCTCGGCGGCGATCTCGGCGAGCGGGACCTCCTCGAGGTCGTGCTTGATCACGAGATCCCGGTACTTGGGCTCGAGTTGGTCGATCAGCTGCCGGGTGAGCTTCTCCCGCTGCCGTCTGCGGAGCAGCTCTTCCGGCGTGGGGAGCTCATCTCGGATCTCGCGCTCATCGAACGACGTGAGCACCTCACCGCGGCAGCGCGCGTCCCGGACGTGATTGCGCGCCTGGTTGACAGCGATCGTGACACGGTAGGGCCTCGGATCTCCGCCCGGCTCGATCCGTTGGTCGGCGTCGAGCCCCCGCAGCAGCGCTTCCTGGGCGATATCCTCGGCGTTTCGCGCCGGTACACCGTGGCGCCTGGCCAGGCGCCGGAAGAGCTCGAAGCCGGGGGAGACGGTCGCTGGCTTGGCCACGGTAAGCAGCACACGCGAGGCGGCCCAAAAGGTTCAGAGAAATGAGTCGAGGAGCAACTTCGGTCGGATAATGTGCCGCCATGTGGTTTCTTAGACTACGCTTGGCCATGTCTGACGGATGGTTGAACGCATTCCCTCATCCGACCGCCAATTCCCACCGAGACCGCCGAGACGTGGCGGTTTCTGCCGGTTGACGCCTAGCAGCCGGCGTCGGTACCGTCGCGGCATGCGTTGCATTGCGCATTCGCTCTCGATTTTTCTTGCGCTCGGGGCCGCAACAGGCATCCCGAACTCGGCCAGCGCGGACAATATCCATCCGAAGGCGGGACCGAGCGACCGATCGACGGTGAAGGAGCATGTTCGCCGTGGTCAGAAAGCGCGCAAGGCCGGGCTGTGGACCGAGGCAACCGCTGAATACAAGGCAGCTTTGGAGGCCGCGGACGCGGCGACCAGCACCGAGGTGGAGCGCGCGGAGCTCGCCGGCGAGCTCGGCCTTTGCGAGCTCGCGCTGCACAAGTACCGCGACGCGGCCGAGCACCTGGCCAGGAGCCTAGAACAGCGCGAAGCGTTGCCAGAGGCGCTCCAGCAGCGATTCGAGGCAGGGCAGCGCAACGCAGCACCGCACGTCGCGCGGCTCGTGCTCGGCGTCGATCCGCCCGACGCCGAGGTGCTCGTCGACGGCAAGCGCATCGGCCGGACCGCGCGGACCTACACGCTGTTCTTCGAGCCAGGCCAACACATGGTGCGGGGCCGTGCACCGGGCTGTAAGGACGCTCTTCATTCCTTGCGCGCCGTGGCGGGCGCGGAGCACGAGTTCACGATGCCGTTGCTGTGTGCGGCGGCGAGCGGCACCAAGGAGGCGAGCAGCGCCAAGGGGACCACGACCACGACGCCGACTCCGGTGCGCGCTTTGCCCGCTCCGCGCGCGCAGGCCCCCAGCCCGTGGGCCTCGTGGCCGGGCACGCTGCGTGTCGTGGGAATCTCGCTCGCGACGGGCACCGTATCGGCAGGCGCGATCCTCATGATCAGCGCCAGCAAGCTCGATCAGGACATGAGCGCGCGGCGTGACCAGCTCCAGAGCGACCCCAGATCAAGCTCGTCCATGTGCTGGCAAGCGCCGGAGCGCTCGCCGTGCGGCGAGCTGCGGCGCCTGCGCGACGCGCGCAACCTGTCCGACCGGGTAGGCATGGCCCTGGTCATCACGGGCGGTGTGATCGGCGCGGCCACCGCCGCGTCCTTCTTCACGGACTTCTCCTTCCTGGGCCGCACGCGAGCTCAGGATCGGGTCCAGATATCGCCCGTCGTGACCGGGCACGAGACGGGCGTGAGCATCGAGGGGGTGTGGTGACCATGCCGGGTACCGAGGGGATGCGGCCACGGGAAGGCCGAGGAGCGCTGGCCGCCGCCGTTGCTGTCGTGGTCTGTGCGTGGGGAGCGAGCAGCACGCTGCTAGCTTGCACTTCGTACCGTGACGATTGCTGGGAAGTGATGGAGTGCGCCCCTGCGCCTGAGCCGACTCTCTGTGACGGCAACCCAGCGACGGCAATGGCGCTCGACGAGTGCGGGGTGTTCGTCAGCGAGCAGGGCGACGACAACAGCCCCGGAACGAAGGACGCGCCGGTGAAGACCCTGCAACACGCGATTGGGCTCGCCGCGTACGGGCGAAGCCACGACGAGAAGCCGACCCGGCGCGTGTACGCGTGCGGCGGGGAGTTCGCGGAGACGATCACGCTGCCCTCGGGGGTCGACCTCTGGGGCGGGCGCCTGTGTGACGGCGGGGATTGGTCGTACGAGGGGTCATTCGGCGGGCCGGAGCACCCGACGATCATCGCTCCGCCGGGGGGGATCCCGCTGAGGGTGATCGCAGGCGAAAAGGAGGGCAAGACGTCAACGGTCTTCGGCGCGAGCGTCAAGGCGGCCGGCGCCTCGGCACCCGACGGCAAGTCGTCGATCGCGGTGATCTTGAGCGCGGGGGCCAGGGCGATCGTGCGGGAAAGCGTGGTCGTCGCGGGGGATGGCAAGGACGGGGAACCGGGGAAGGACGCGCCGAGCTTCCGCGCGAATGCCGGCATGGTGGGGAACGACGGCGCGAACGCCTGCACCACGGACTCCCCGACGGGCGCGCTGGCAGTCGTGACCGTGTGCGACGATGGCGTCGAGTCCACCGGAGGCTACGGGGGCGACGGTGGGCTCGAGTCGGGGGGCGATGGCGCTCCGGGGCAGCCGCGGCCCGCGGAGAATCCAGAAGGCAACGGCCTTGGAGGCACTGGCGCGGCTAGCGCGCGTTGCGCTGATGGCGAAAACGGGATGGACGGCCCTGACGCCGGTCGCGCGGACGGTGCTGTTGGCGCAGGCTACCTCACCGAAGACGGCTGGATGGGAATCCGCGGTGATGATGGAAAGAGGGGCGGCGTCGGTCAAGGAGGGGGCGGCGGTGGCGGCAGCAAATCGCGGGGAGCGATGGGGGCGTGCCCGGCTGGCCGCCCGCAGGCCGGCGCAGGTGGCGGCTCAGGTGGCAGCGGCGGCTGCGGTGGCCTCGGGGGCAAAGGCGGTGGTTATGGCGGGTCGAGCATCGGCGTCGTTGCCCTGCACGGGAGCTCGGTGACGCTCGAGGCGACTCGGGTGACTACGGGCAACGGCGGCAACGGCGGGGTCGGCGGCACGGGCCAACCGGGGGGCGGGGGTTCCGTCGGCGGCTATGGTGGAAAGCCTCCTCCCGGTGTCAGTGAGATGTGGCCCGCGTGCTCCGGCGGCGCGGGTGGCCACGGCGGTCGCGGGGGCGACGCCGGCGGCGGCCTCGGGGGGTCGTCCTACGGCGTCGCTGCTCACAGCGCCTACGTGGGCATCGGGCCGGACTCCCCTGTACAGCTTGGAAACCCTGGCCAGGGCGGCAGCGCAGGTAATGCAGGACCAGATGACGAGGTGGGGATGGGCGAGGATGGCGACTCCATGCCTTACCGTCAATTCGACGTGCCCAATCCCGCCCCGCCCCGCTGATTGTCCCCCTCGCTACGACACGACATCGAGGAAGAACGATGCGAACCACAAGAGCGATCCATCTGTCCCCCGCGCTGCTGCTCGCCCTGGCCGGCTGCGGCACCGCGCCGGGCCCCAACGAGCCTGGCGGACCGGCGTGCGACGGCACCTCGTCGTGTCAAGGCGAGCCGCCGCCGGAGTCGGTCTGTCTCGAGCGTCTCGCCGCCGACGTGTGGGAAGATGGATGCGGCGTGTTCGTGGGGGGCGTCTGGGGCAGCGGCGACGACGCGAACCCCGGCACGACCAAAGACAAGCCGGTGCGCACGCTGCAGCGCGGCGTGGAGCTCGCGCGTACCGGCCGAGGGCGCGTCTTCGCGTGCGCCGACGGGTTCTTCGGGCCCCTGACGCTGCCTTCCGGCGTGGATCTCATCGGGGGGTTCGGCTGCGTGAGCTGGAAGCGCCAGGCCGACACGCGCTCTGTGCTTCAGATTTCGGACAGGCCGGACATCGTCCTGACCGTTGTGCCGGCGAGCGACGGCGACAGCGGCGCCGCGGACGGGGTATCGACAATCGTCGACATGATCTTGGATGGGTGGGCCCCGATCACGATGCTTGTTCGCTCCAACACGGCCGTGGAGCTCATCCGGAGCGAGCTCCGCACCTCCTACGGATGGGCAGGCCACGATGGCGAGAAATGGGGCGGGCTAAACCAGGCACCGCGCGGACCGGATGGCGTGTATGGCGGCGATGCGTGCTCGGCAGACACGGTCCCCGGCGGCCCGGCGGTGATGAATCCGTGCGATGGCGGAATCCCGAGCGCCGGTGGCAAGGGAGGCGACGGGCGCGCCGACGGCGCTGGAGATGGGGAGGCCGGCGAGCCCGTACCCGAGCCGGACCCCGGCCACGATGGGCAGGGAGGACTTGGCAACCGGGCAGACGGTGGTTGCAGCGGCGGCTTCACCGGGAAAAACGGCATGTGGGGTACCGTCGGCGCCGCGGGTCAGGGCATCGGGCGTATCACCGAGACAGGATGGGAGGCCGATTGGGCAGGCGACGGCGATAGGGGCATGCCGGGTCAAGGCGGCGGCGGGGGCGGTGGCCGTCGAGGCGGCCTCGCCGTGTGCGGCGTGGCCTCGAAGGGAGGCGCCGGCGGCGGCTCCGGAGGCGCTGGTGGCTGCGGTGGGCGAGGCGGTCGAGGGGGTGAGAACGGCCACCCGACGATCGGGATCGTCGCGCTCCACGCCAACCTGACGGTACGCGACACCGTGATCGAGACGCTCGCCGGGGGACCGGGTGGCGACGGCGGGCCACCCGAGCAAGGGGGCAAAGGCGGTCGAGGCGAACTGGGCGGCGCCGTGGGAGACGGCACCTGGTCCTGCAAGGGTGGCGACGGCGGCCTAGGGGGCGATGGCGGCTACGGCGGCCCCGGGCGCGGCGGCGACTCGATCGGCATCGCCTACCTCGACGAAGCTCGGCTCACGCTCGAGGGGGTCACCTATACTCTCGGACCGCCGGGGAAGGGCGGCGTGAGCTGGGATTGGTCTGGCGAAGAGATCCGGGGGGAGGACGGCACCCGGGTCGAGACGCTGCGTTTCCCTGAATAGGATCACGACACTTCAGGCGAACCCTGGTGTGACAGGGCGCCGACGGTGGTACGCCCGGAGCTCCACGAGGGCGCCCGCGGGCCTGCTGGTGGCGACGTGGACAGCCGCGCGGCGCCCCAGGAGCACGACGCCGAGACCTCGCTCGCGGAGCTCGCCGGCGAGGGTCACGAGCTCAGCGGCGTCCGCCTCGACCCCGCGGTCGGTCCACAGGCGGTGGCGCCACGCACCCCCAAGCACACCTCTCCGGTTCGGCGACTGTCCGCGCATTGAGGACGGACAACCTGGCGCTCGGGGCGCGATCCACGGCCGAGCAATGTCCTAGCGCTCTGGTGGGGACGCTTGCTTTTGGAAAATCGACGGGCGAGCGTGCGCGGGCGAGAAATTTCGCGGGGTGGAGGCAATGAGCATGATCGAGAGATCCAGACCGGCGCGACGGAGGGCGTTCCTTGCGGCGGCCATCGGCGCGCTGACGTTCGGTGCGACGGCGGCCGGGTGCTTGTGGAAGTTCGGGGACGACACGTTCGGGAGCTTCTGCGCGGCCGCGGTGGGCGGCGAGGAGCACTGCGTGGGCGAGAATCAGGGGCCTGGCGCCGCGTGGGCCCAGGCCGAGAAGGACGGCGCTCTGCCCATCGAGGTGTGGGCCACCTGGCCGAACAACAAGACGCCGGAGGAGATCGTCGCGAGCGAAACCTCGCTCGGCGTCTGGTTCGGCCACATCGACGAGGCGATTGCGTACGTGCGCGACGACGCGAGGAACGCCGAGTCCCTGCGGGCGACGCTCGCGGGCAAGCTCGCGCAGTTGCTCGACGAGGCGAGGGACCGCCAGAGGGTGCTGCTCGCGGAGGCGCCGGTCGACGCGGCCGGCAACTTCAAGGCGGCGATGCTCGACAAGGCCAGCGCCGAGAGGGAACCGCTCGCCGCCACGCTCGCGGCCGACCGGCAGGCGATGGCGGCCGTGCAGGCGGTCTTCGACCAGGCCCGGAGCGACGTCGCGCCGCTGCGATCGAAGTACGCGGGCGTCGCGGCGCGCTTCGCCGCGTATCGCGCGACCGAGGCGGCGGAGACGGCGGCGTACGCGGCGCTCTCGGCGCAGGCGTCGCGGTCGGATATCGACGGCCTCGACGGCGTGGAGCAGGCCGTACTCGCGGCGGCGCGCGAGGCGAGCCGCGCGCCCGGCGAGCTCACCGCGGACATCCTGGGTTGGTCTGCGACGCTCCAGGTCTTCGCGGCCTCCTTCGATGAGGTGATGGCGCCGCACAGGGAGCTGCTCGCGACGCACGGCGCGGTGCTGCCGGACATGACGTCGGGTGCGCTGCGCTCGCTGAACGCGATGCTGGGTTATGTGAAGGGTCGCGTCGCCCGGAGCGACGCGACCGCGGCGGCGCTGCTCGGCGGCATCGCGCTGCGCCGGCAGGCGCTCCGCGTGCTGCAGATGGACGAGGGGGCGCGCGAGGCGATCGCAGGGGAGCGGACGCGTAAGGCGTCGGACGCCTTCGAGCAGCGTGCGCGCGCGCAGGTCGCGGCGCTGTCGGCGGCGCCGCCGGTGAGCGAGAAGCTCGGGCTGCCGCTCTTGGCCGAGCGGTGCGGCGAGCTCCTGGCGCTGGCGCAGCTGCGACCGCTCTGCGAGGCGGCGGGGTCGTCCTGGCGCGAGGCCGGGTGCGCGGAGCTTCGAGGGCGGTTCGACGCCGCGGAGGCCGAGCTCAGGACGGGGGTGCCGCAGAAGATCGCGGCGGGTCTCGCGGCGCTGCGGGAGAAGGGCATGGCCGCGGCGGAGCTCGACGCGGCTCAGGCGAGGCTCGACGCTGGGGACGTGAAGGGCGCCGCGATCGCGTATGACGCCGCCGTGCGCGGCGCGGAGGGGACATGAGAGGCTGCAAGGACGTTGCGCTGCGCGGCCGGAGCGCCGCGGTGTTCCAGAGGCTCGTCGCGCTGGTCACGGTGCTGGCGGTGGTGGCGCCCTCGTTCGCGTGGGCCGGCACGCCGTACAGGCTGGACTGGGTTAGCACGGAATCCAGCGCGTCGTGCGAGGCCCCTTTCCTCGCTCACAACGGAGGGACGTACTTCCATGTGAACGACACGCCGCTCCCCACCTACGAGGTTCCGGACACGCTGGTGACCCACGATGACGGCTCGCAAAGCCACCAGGCGGAGGCGGAGTTCGACTCGGTGCTGCTCCGGTTCGGAGCGAACGACTTCCACTTCGGTGTGCGGAACGCTGGCGGTGACGACTGGTGCACCGACGCGCACGAGCTTGTGAGCCTCGTCTCGGAGCCGCTCGGCCTGAACAAGCCGCTCTTCCATGTGCGGCGCAGCGGGACGGCGTTCTCCGGCGCCACGACCCTCGACCTGAGCCTCGCGGAGGTCAACCCGGCGCTGGCGCGCGACATCGAGATCCTGCTGGCCGAGATCGCCAAGGAGCGCGCGGCGCTCGTGGCGAACGCACGGGCGGTGGGCCTGCTGGCGGAGAAGCTGGACCTGCTCCAGCAGCTCGACACCGAGCTCAAGGACCTTGTCGGCCGGCCGCTGGACGAGATCTCGCGGACCGACCTCGAGGCGATCCTGGACCGGTACAAGGACGCGGTCGCGCCGGAGACGCGCGCGGCGATGGAGCAGCTCGTCGACGACCTGAAGCAGAGCGTCAGCGATCTCGAGGACGAGCTCGCGCGGCTGATGGACGAGTTCGGCGCGCAGGCCGACGAGGTGGCGGACCTGGCGACGGAAGACGCGCGCGCCGAGGGGTGGGATCCGGACGACCCGCAGGCGTACGCGCTCGGGGAGAGCGAGGTGCCGTGGGTCGAGGTGCCGGACATCGCGGAGGTGGACGGCGCGTTCGACGAGGGGCGGGATCCCTATGCGGCGTACGCGGACGCGGTGCTCGCGGCGCTGGAGGCAGACGTCAGCGGCCGGGTGGTGGTGTTTCGGGCGGACTTCGTGGCGAACGTTCGGGCGTGGAGGGCCAACCGCGGAGCGCTGGAGATCGCGCTGCGCGACCGAATGGGCGTGTCGCTCGCGGAGACCAACGCGTTCCTGAAGGCGCAGAACCGGATCACCGGGTTCGTGCGGCAGTTCATGGATGCATCGGACTGGTTCGAGGACTCGCCCGTGCCTGCCGACCTGCGGGCGCAGGTGGACACGGTGCTGAAGCCACGGTTCGATGCGCTCGCGGACCAGATGAAGGACAACCTCAACCTGTGGACGGGAGAGGGGTTCGATCTGGAGCAGACGCAGCTCTACCAGACGATCAGCGCGTTTGCGGGCGCGATGTCGACGGTCGCGGAAGGCTTCGAGGCGTACGCGGAGGTGATGCAGACGCTGGTGCACGCGACGACGCGCATCGGGGTGGGCTTCGTGCCGGTGGTGGGGCCGACGCTCGACCTGTGCGAGGCGGTGACGGGGAAGGCGTGGTGCCTGCCGTCGGGCGAGGAGCTCAGCGACGAGGAGCGGATCTTCTCAGGGATGGGGTTCGGACTCGGCGCGGTCGGGCCGATGTGGCGCGCGGTCAAGATCAGCAGCGGGCTGCGGCCGGCGGCGATCCGGGTGGCCGGGGAGATCGCCGAGATCGAGGAGGTGTTCGCCAAGATCGTGAAAATGAAACGCGTCCGGGGGTACAAGAACCTCCGCGGGGCGATCACCAAGTTCGATGTGGACATCTTCGAGAAGAAGGCGGCGAAGTTCCTGGTGGACGACGGTCGATCGCTCGTCGGGGTCGGCGATGACGGCGTGCGCGAGGTGGTCGGCATTCCAAAGCACTCAAGCCCTGGTGGCAGCGAGGGGGCGGCGCCCGACTTCGTGTCGATATCCAGCGGGCACAAGCTGATCGTGAGCGAGGCAAAGGGCGGCGGAAAGATCGAGGTTAGGAAGGTGCGCGACCAGCTCACGAACGCGATGGAGGCGCTGAAGAAGAAACGGCTGGATGGAGATGTGGCCCGGTATGAGCTCATCATGGAGCAGGGGGCGAAGTTTGATGACCCGAACATTACGGTTCGGGACGGCTACCTGTTCAACTGGAAGACGGGTAAGAGCGTGACCTTGATAGACTCCAACGAATTCATTATGGTGATCCGGCTATGAGCGAATCAGAGCCTTGCTTCTATGCATGGTGTGACGAGGCAGAACGGCTCGACGCGTTCGCCGCGGCACTGTCGGCCCTCGTCAACCCGGGTGCTCTGATCAGCCTGATGATGAGCCACCAGCAAGGGTGCGAGACGCGCTCCGTGGACGAAGTGCTCGCGATGATCCGCGCTCACTTCGGAGAAACGAACAACGCTCACCTAGGCTCTGGCGTGACGCCGAACGGTTCCGAGTGCGCCATGCTGTTCGGCCTCAAATGCTACACCGACGAAAGCGAACGACTCCATCCTTGGGGCCCGCTGTGCTTGACTGCGGGCGAACGCAAGCGGGATTTCTACCCCTACGAGATCGCCGTGAGCAGAGGGCCCCGCTCCGTGGAAGCCGAGGCCGCGGTCGCCTGCCATCGGGTCCAGGGCGACATCGAGGACCTCCTGCTGCGCCTCTGCGCGCCGGACGCGAGCGGGCGCGTCCCGACCGGCGCCTGTACGGGCGAGGAGGACTGGATCGCCCCGGTCGAGATGTGCGCGACCTACAACGCGAACGCCGCGGAGCTCGCGCGTGACCTCGCCCTCTCGTGGGTGAGCCTCCACGACAAGGAGAGTGTCTCCCGCATCTCCGGCACGCCGCTGGAGGCGCTCCGCGCGCGGGTGGAAGCCGCGCCGCGCGGCGCGCGCGTGCCCATGAACAGCACGAGCGAGCTCACGGGCTCGCTCTCGCGCGAGACCGTGCTCAAGGCGCTCGCGACGCCGCCGGCCACGCTGCTCGAAGCGCTAGAGGCCGCGGCGGTGCCCGACGACGCGTGGCGCGCGGCCGAGCCCAAGGCGCGCGAGCTCCTGGAGCTGAGCCGCCAGCTCGACGATGAAGCCGCCGGGGAGGTCCCACCTGCGTTCTGGGTAGACATCACGACCCGCGAGCACACCCGCTTCCTCGAAGAGCACGCCCCCTTCCACGTCCGCCGCCTCCCGAGCGGCGGCGTGGTGCTGGCCACCCACCCCTACCGCACGCTCTGGCCGCTCTGGGCCGACGCACTCTTCGTGCTCGGCCTCATGTCCTGACGCAGGCTGCCTCACGAGGATGATCGATCGATGAGAGAAGGTCCGTTTTTCTTCGCCTGGTGTGACGAGGCACAGAGGGTCGATGCGTTCGGCGCGGCGCTGTCGGCCCTCATCAAGGAGCCACAGTACAGCATGCGCGCGATCATGGACCACGACACGGAATGCAATACGATCTCCGTGGATGAAGTGGTCGCGATGCTCCGAGCCCACTTCGGACGCACCGACGCGGAGACCTACTTCGTCGCATCGTTGAGCCAGGAGCACTTCGTCCATTGCATCCTTCGCTGCTTCACCGACAAGAGCGAGCGTCTCAAGCCGAAGGGTCCCATCCACGTGCACCCCCGCCACATCGAGGACTTTCCCCTCACGCGGATGGACCTCGCTTTGGACCGCGGCCCGCGCTCCGTGCAGGCCGAGGCCGTGCTCGCGTGGCACATGGCGCTGGAAGACATCGAGGACGTCCTGCTCCGCCTCTGCGCGCCGGACGCGAGCGGGCGCGTCCCGACCGGTGGCTGCACGACGGCGCGCACCTGGCTCGCGCCGGTCGCCCTGTGCGCGACGTACAACGCGGACGCTCGTGACCTCGCGCGCGACCTCGCCCTCTCGTGGATCTGCCTTCACGACAAGGACAGGGTGTCGCGCACCGCGGGGCTGTCGCTGGATGCGCTCCGCGCGCGGGTGGAAGCCGCGCCGCCCGGCGCGTGCGTCGCGCTACGACATGCGGGTGCGCATTCGAGCTCGCTCTCCCGCGAAACCGTCCTCAAGGCGATGGCAACACCACCCTCCGCCCTGCTCGAAGCGCTCGAAGCCGCGGCGGAGACCCCAGACGGCGCGTGGCGCGCCGCGGAGCCGCGCGCGCGCGAGATCTACGAGCGGACGCAGCAGCGCAGGGAGAGCGATGGAGGGGGCGCGGAGACAGGCAGCGGCTCGGCCCTGTCGGAGGTCGAGATCACCCTCGACCACTTCGATTTCCTTGTCGACCACGCCCGGTTCCACGTCCGGCGCCTCCCGAGCGGCGGCGTGGTGCTCGCGACCCACCCCTACCGCACGCTCTGGCCGCTCTGGTCGGATGCCCTCTTCGCGCTCGGCCTGATGCCCTAACAATCCCGCCCAGCCGCCGCGGCGTGCCGGCCTCGCTCGAGCGCATCGACCTGGTCGTCGAGATCGCCGGCCGGCGCTTCGAGGAGCGATTCGCCTGCCCCTGCGAGCCGAACAGCGAGACGACGTTCTCGTGGGACGGCAAGGACGCCTCCGGGCGCCCCCTCGAAGGAGCGCAGCCGGTGACGGTGCGGGTCGGCTACGTCTACCGGGGTGGGGCTTCGGAGGCGACGGCGGACCGGCCGAACTCTCTCGCGCGGTGCGCGTGGGTCGCGTTCTGCGCGTTGGACCAAGCCGCTTCGCGGCAGCTCCTGTCCCTGCTGAGGTCGATCGCGACGACGACCGCGACCGCGATGAAAACGCCGCCCTCGCGCCCCGCGTAGGCCTCCACGAGACCCTGGGAGCGGCGGCGCTCGGGGCCGCGAGCGAGCTCGATGCTGACGAGGTGCAGGAGCTCGGCGTGAGGCTCAAGAAGATGCTGCGGGCCCTGCTCCGTTAAGCATTGCGGATACCGAGCCGCGATTTCCTGCTGCGGCTCGGCTCCTTGTCTTCGCTGCGGTTGTGACGGCACTCATTGCTGCCGCAGCGTGGATTTTGCCGGTGTTCATTGCGAAAAAAAACGCCCGGCGCAGCGCAGGTCTGGCCGCCCGCCACCGCATTCCCTGCCCACCCTGCCGTTCGCGACGCCCCTGCCCGGGCGCCGCGTCCACCAGGAGGGCAGCGATGGGACAGCTCCGCGATCGAATGGCCGAAGACCTGAAGCTGCGGCGATACAAGCCGTCGACATGCGACAATTACCTCCGCTGCGCACGGGCCTTCGTAGCCTACCACCGCAAGCCGCCGCAGCAGATGGGTCTCGACGAGGTGCGCGCGTTTTTGCTCTACCTCGCCGAGCAGCGAAAGATCGCGGAGGCGACGCAGCACCAGTACGTGGCGGCGATCAAGTTCCTCTACGCCACCACGCTCGGGCGTCCGGAGGTCGCCGTCGCGATCCCCTGGCCGAAGGTGCCCCAGAAGCTGCCGCCGGTCCTCAGCGGCACCGAGGTCGAGGCGCTGCTCAACGCGATCGGCTCGGTCAAGCAGCGCACGATCGTACTGACGGCGTACGGTGCCGGTCTGCGGATCGATGAGGTCTGCTCGCTGCGGGTCGAGGACGTCGACAGCAAGCGCAACCTCATCCACGTCCGCAATGGCAAGCTCGGGCGTGATCGGTACGTGATGCTCAGCGCCCCCGTGCTGACCGCGCTGCGCATCTACTGGCGGGCGGAGAGACCGGCTGGACCGGAGCTGTTCCCGGGTCGCAAGCAGGGCTCGGTCATCTCGCACGAGGCGGTGCGCAACGCGCTGCGCGAGGCGGCGAGGCGCTGCAAGCTGCACAAGCGCGTCACCCCGCACGTGCTGCGGCACAGCTTTGCCACCCACCTGCTCGAGCTCGGCACCGACATCCGCGTCATCCAGGCCCTGCTCGGCCACCGCTCCATCCGCACCACCGTCCGCTACGTCCGCGTCAGCCAGGCTCACGTCGGTCGCACCCGCAGCCCGGCCGAAGTGCTCGGCACCCAGGAGGCCAAGAAGAAGCTCGGCTGAGGTCGCGTGCTCACGCATCGCCTGGCGCCGCGGCCCGCGGCGACGGGTAGGCCTCGTCTCGAGGTCGCGGATATCGTCCGCGCCCACGGCGAGGCCTACCTGCGCGCCCACGCCGTCTCCGCCGCCCAGCGCAAGGTCCTGCGCGACATCGCGGCGTGCAGGACCGCGGTGCTGGGCGGCCATGTCGACGTGTGCACGAGCTGCGGCCACGAGCAGCCCTCGTACAACTCCTGCCGCAACCGCCACTGTCCCAAGTGCCAGAGCCTCAGCCAGGCCAGGTGGATCGCCGAGCGGCAGCAGCGCATCCTGCCGACGCACTACTTCCACGTCGTCTTCACGCTCCCGGCCGAGCTGCGCCCGCTGGCGCTCGTCAACCCGCAGACGGTCTTCGATCTGCTCTTCCAGTGCGGCTCGCAGACGCTGCTCACGCTCGGCCGCGATCCCAAACGGCTCGGCGCCGACCTCGGTGTCACCGCCGTGCTGCACACCTGGAGCCGCAACCTCAGCTTCCATCCACACCTGCACTGTATCGTCACCGGCGGTGGGCTCTCGCTCGACGGCTCGCGCTGGATCGAGGGGCGGCGCGGCTACCTCTTCCCTGTGCAGGTCCTCGGCAAGCTCTTCCGTGGCAAGTTGCTCGCTGCGCTTCGGCAGGCCTATGACCAAGGAGAGCTCGACCTGACCGGCGGGGCCGCCGCGCTGGCCAACCCCGCTGCCTTCGCTGCGCTGCTCGGCGCGCTCTACCGCAAGCCCTGGGTGGTGTACGCCAAGCCGCCCTTCGCTGGGCCCGAGCAGGTCTTTGCTTACCTCGGTCGCTATACCCACCGTGTCGGGCTGTCCAATCACCGGCTGCGGTGGATGGATGAGCGCGGCGTGTGCTTCCGGACCCGCGGAGACAAGACCGTGACGCTCTCCGCAGAGGAGTTTCTGCGTCGCTTCCTGCTGCACGTGCTGCCTCATCGCTTCGTGAAGATCCGACACTTCGGCCTGATGGCTGCGTGTCACGCCACCACCACGCTCGAGGTGGCACGCACGAGGATCCTGGCGGCGCGAGACGCAGGGCAGCGCGCTGTCCGGGGAGATGAGCACCGGGAAGGCAGCTCTCACGAGCACGAGCCCTCTGCGCGCCACGTCGTCAAGGTCGACTGGTGCACGCTGCTCACCGCGCTCACGGGGATCGACCTGTCCATCTGCCCTCGCTGCGGCCAGGCTGCGATGGCTCGCCGCCCGCTGCCGTCGTGCGTCGTCGCCTCTTCCGCTGCTCCTCCGGACACGTCATGAGCATCGCTGGCCTGGGCAGGAGCAACAACACCACCTCCGTCGCGTGGCGGTCAGGCATCGATCCGCCTTCTGCGCCGTCCATGTCGGCAGCGTGCGTGCTGCTGGGCCTCCATCGGCATCGCGCTCTGTCTCGGCACGTCTGCGCCCGACGTCGTGGCGGCGGGATGCACCACGCGTGCAAGCCCCGCCGCACCCGCCCTCTGCTGCCTTCTCGGGCAGGATCCCCATAGACCCCGCGACCGCCTCGCCCGGCCGCGAACCGGCCCGGTCCAACCCGACGTTTGCAGGACTGCGCCGGGACCTCGCCGCCGCTGCTGCTCAGGCGCAGTCCCGCAAACGCCTATTCAGTGTGCCTACATCGGGGCCCCCCTCGCGTCACCTCCGCGCGCGTCGCTGAGGGGGCGCGCAGAACTACCAAATCGCGCCCTTCGTTTTCCCCGTTTTTCGGCCCCTCAGCAGCGCTTCCAAAAACACCTAACCCCGCGACATCGCTTGATGTTCTTTCCGGGTGCGTACACCGGTAGTTCGCGGCGAACTACCGGGAGCGCAGAATGAATAGGCGTTTGCGGGACTGCGCCTGAGCAGCAGCGGCGGCGAGGTCCCGGCGCAGTCCCGCAAACGCCTATTCATTTGGGCCCGCGTTGGGCCACGCCAGCGAGGGACCCGCCCGCGAGTCAGACAGAATATGTTGAAATTGTTAACATTTCGTCCGCCTCCGCCGCGTCGTCTCAGAAATCCTGGCGGGATTTCTGACACGCGGAACCAGGCAACCCGCGCATGAGCCTGGCGATCCACGTCGCCATCACCCGGCGTGTCGGGAAGGAGCACGCCGAGGCGTTCGAGCGAGACCTGGCCGAGCTCGCGCGCCGGCTCGCCACCGGCGACTCCACCAGCATCCCCCCTCGCCGAAGCGCGCCGGCTCCCGGGCGCGGCGCCCATGCGCGCTCCCCGGGGCTCACCGCCTGATGTCGTACTTGTCCAGCTTGTAGAGCAGCGCGCGCCGCGAAATGCCGAGCCGCTTCGCCGCGCGCGTCTGGTTGTTCCCCTCGGCGGCGAGCGCGTCCTCGATGCTCTTCTTCTCCAGCTCGGCGAGGCGCGCCGGCATCGTCCCGCCGTCGGCGGACGGCGGCGGCGCCCCCGTGCTCGCCGGGGGCGCGCCCGCGCTCGAGGGGGGCGCGGCGCCCTCGGCGCCCTCCACCACCGAGGCCGGAAGGTGCTCGACCTCGATGACGCCGCCCTCGGCCAGCACGACGGCGTGCTCCACCGCGTTGCGCAGCTCGCGCAGGTTGCCGGGCCACGCGTGGGCCTCGAGCGCCTGCATCGCCGCGGGCGCGAAGCGCGGCGCCCGCTCCCCCATGCGCCCGGCGACCTGCTGCGCGAAGCGGTGCGCGAGCAGCGCGATCTCGGCGCGCCGCTCGCGCAGCGGCGGGACGCGGAGGACGAACGTGCTGATGCGATAGTAGAGATCCTGCCGGAACCTCCCGGCCGCCACCTCGGCCTGGAGGTCCCGGTGCGTCGCGCACACGACGCGCACGTCGAGCTCGATCTCCTGCGTGCCGCCGATCCGGGCCACGCGCCGGCTCTCGAGCACGCGCAGCAGCTTGGCCTGCATGGCGAGGGGCAGCTCGCCGATCTCGTCGAGCAGCAGCGTGCCGCCCTGCGCCGCCTCGAAGTAGCCGATTTTTCGGCGATCCGCCCCGGTGAAGGCGGCCTTCTCGTGCCCGAAGAGCTCGCTCTCTAGCAGCGCCTCGGGCAGCGCCGCGCAGCTGAGCCTCACAAACGGACCCCCGGCGCGCGGGCTGGCGCGGTGGAGCTGCTCGGAGACGACCTCTTTCCCCGAGCCCGTCTCGCCGAGCACGAGCACCGTCGTCTGCGCGCGCGCGAGGCGCTGCACCACCTGGAAGACCTTCACCATGGCCTCGTCCGCGACGACGAACCCGGCGCCGGCGCCGGAGGGCGGGCCCTCCAGCGCCTCCGGCGCGGCCCCCGGCGGCGCCGCCTCGACGGGCGCCGGCGCCGCGATCGCGACGACGATCTCGGCCGGGCCGATGCGGATCACGTCGCCGCCGGCGAGGGCCCGCTCCGCCCCGCGCACGACGGCGCCGTTCACCGACGTGCCATTGCGGCTCCCGAGGTCGACGAGCGCGACGGTCTGGCCCCGCCGCGCGACGCGCGCGTGGTTGCGCGAGACGCGGGCGTCGTCGACGCAGACCGTGGACTCCGGCGCGCGGCCGACCGCGACCACATCGCCGTCGGTGAGATCGATCACCCGCGCCGCGCCATCACCTGCGCGAACGATCAGGGAGGCTTGACCCTGCGGCGTCCCCTCGCCGGGCGCGCTCTCCGCGGCGTCGAGCTCCGTCGCGACCTCGACCGCGGCACGCGGCGGCTCCGCGCTCGGCGGAGAAGCTTCCTGTCGACGAGGGTCTCGCTCCGCCATGCCGTTCGAAGGTTGCGCAAGTGTACGACGCTTGCACAACCCTCGGCAACGGCGGCGCGCGCCGCCGCGCGGAAGACGCGGATCGCGCGCTGGTCCCCGCCTTGCAATGCCTCTGCGGCGCGCACGGACCAGCGCCTCTACGGCGCGCGCAGACGCTGCGGGAACCTGCGGGAACCACCATCGCCCGGAGCCATCGCGGGGACCGGAGCGTCTGGAGACGCATCGCGCCGACGTGCGCCTGGCTTCACCAACGACCAACACGACAGGAGACGAGCATGACTTATCCCATCCGACCGGCGTCCTCTCTCGCGATCGGCGGCGCCCTGCGCCATGCCCTCGTGAGCCTGGCCGCGACGCTCGCCGCCGCGGGGTGCGGCGCAGATGCGAGCTCCGACGCGGAGATCGCCTCGGCGGCGAGCGGCGATGCTGTCACCGGCGCCCTCACGATGACCTGCTCCAGGCTGACGGTGAGCCGGGGCAGCATCGGCGCCGGGCAGACGGCCGCCGCGCTCGCGACGGGGGAACTCACGGGCCAGCAGGACGTGTGGAGCAAGTACGTCGAGTTCGGGCCCAACACGAGCGCGACGTGCGAGTACACGCTCCCCTCGGGCACCTCGGCGGCGCAGCTCGCGTCCCTCGCGCTGAGCGTGAATTACCGCGGCCCGGCGAGATCGGAGATGCGCTGGACCTTCGAGGCGTGGGACGCGGCCGCCCGCGCGTGGGTCGCGGTCGGCGACAACGCGTTCGCGCGCGACTGGTCCTGGACGAACGCGAGCCTTGGCCTGCCGGGGTCGCTCGGGCGGTTCGTGGCGGGCGGTACCCTCAAGATCCGGTACGCGACGAGCAGCTCCGCCGACAGCTCGATGCTCGACAAGCTCGTCCTCACAGGCACGACGAGTGGCGGCGCCGGCGGCAGCGGTGGTACCGGCGGCAGCGGTGGTACCGGCGGCAGCGGTGGTACCGGCGGCAGCGGTGGTACCGGCGGCAGCGGTGGCGCCGGCGGCAGCGGTGGCGCCGGCGGGGCGGGTGGCAGCGGTGGCGCCGGCGGGGCGGGTGGCAGCGGCGGCGCCGGCGGGGCGGGTGGCAGCGGCGGCGCCGGCGGCAGCGGTGGCGCTGGCGGCTCGGGCGGCTCCGGCGGTAGCGGCGGCTCCGGCGGCTCCACAGGCACCGGCGGCTCCACCGGCGGCATCTGGGTCCCCGCGCCGGGCACGACGTGGCAATGGCAGCTCACGGGCACCATCGACACAAGCCTCGATGTCGCCATGTACGACATCGATCTCTTCGACGCCCCGCAGGCGAAGATCGACACGCTGCGCGCGGCCGGGAAGAAGGTGATCTGCTACTTCAGCGCGGGGAGCAGCGAGGACTGGCGCGACGACGCGTCGAAGTTCCCCGCCGCGGCGCTCGGCAACCCGCTCGACGGCTGGCCGGGCGAGCGGTGGCTCGACACCCGCAACGCCGGCGTGCGCGACGTCATGAAGGCCCGGCTGGACCTGGCGGTGCAGCGGCGCTGCGACGGCGTGGAGCCCGACAACGTCGACGGCTACACCAACAGCCCCGGCTTCCCGCTGACGGCGGCGACGCAGCTCGACTACAACCGCTTCCTCGCCGCCGAGGCGCACGCGCGCGGGCTGTCGATCGGGCTGAAGAACGATCTCGATCAGGTGAAAGACCTGGTGGGGAGCTTCGACTGGGCCCTGAACGAGGAGTGCCACGAATACGACGAGTGCGAGATGCTCACCCCGTTCATCCGCGCCGGCAAGGCGGTGTTCCACGCGGAGTACGTCGACGCCTCGCAGGCAAACGCCGTCTGCGCCGCCACGAAGCCGCTCGGGCTCTCCACCTTGATCAAGAAGCTCGACCTCGACGCATGGCGCGTCGCCTGCCCCTGATCCACGCGCCGGCGCAGGGGCGCCGGCCGCGCCCCCGCGGGCGCGCCCCTCGCCCGCTCAGCCCCTCACTCCCCCGCCACCTCGAAGGTCTGCGCTCCGGAGAAGCTCTGCTGCTCCGGCTGGTAGTACGGGTGCACCTCGGCGCCGCCGTCCTCCGCCCTGACAGGCATGGTCGCTTGCAGCCGGTAAACGAAGGTGGCCGCGCGCTCCGCGGCGATCTCCTTCACGTAGAGGATCAGCTGCTTGCCCGTGATCTCGAACTTCGAGAGCTGGCCCGCCGCGATGTACTCCTGGAGATCCTCGGTCAGGAGCTGGAAGCCGGGCGGCAGCCCCACGGTCACGAGGGCCATGCTCTGCACCGAGTCCGTCTTGTTCTGGACGCTCAGCGACGCCGTCACGATGTCGTCCACGTACAGCTGGGTCTTGTCGTACGTCACGCTGACCGCGAGCGGGCCTCCCGCGTCGCTCGGGACCGCGCTCCACGGCAGGTTGTGGCGGCTCACCAGGTTGTAGCTGAGCTTCCCCTCCCCCGCGAACGAGAGCGTGACATCGTGCGCGCCCGCAGTCGCGAGGTGCGTGAGGTCGACCGTCGTCATGACGTCGGCCTGGTCCGCGCGCAGCGAGACCGTGCCCGCCGCCGCGCCGTCGACCGCGACGGTCACCGTCCCGGTGGCGCCCTCCGTCCCCTTGCTCGCGGCGAGGAGCAGCGTGCGCAGGCTCCAGATCGTCGCCTGGGTGGAGCCGAAGTTGCCGTTCGGATCCTTCGACTGGGTCAGGAACTTCACGCCGCCGTCGGCGCTCGGCCGGTGGGCCCCCGCGGAGAGCAGCGCGTGGGCCGCGAGCGCGGTGGTCGTGACCCTGGCGTCGTTCCCGGACTCGTAGAACGAGGTCTGCGTGCCGCCGTCATCCCAGTAAAATGCGTCTCCTTCCGCGGTCTTGCGCTGGTCCAGCGCGTCGAGCACGCTGTCGGTCAGCGCGCCGGAGGGGTCGGCCACGGCGAGCGCGTTGGCCGCGATCGCCAGCGTGTACAGATCGTCGGTCGCCGGCTTCAGCGAGCGGCCCAGGTAGGCGAGCCCCGTCCCGATCTCGGGCCCCGTGTACCCCGCGCTCGCGAGCGCCCAGAGCACGAAGGCGCTGTTGCGCAGCGTGCCCGTGTGGAAGCTGAAGAACTCGGTCTGGTCGCCTTCCCACGTGCCGTCCGCCTTCTGCTGCCCGGCGAGCCAGTTGACGGTCCGGGCGAGCATCGCCTCGTCCACGGTGTGGACCTTGATCATGTCGGCGAACTCCATGACGCCGAACGCGGTGACCGACAGGTACGGATGCCCGTCCTGCTCGCCGAACCACGAGAAGCCGCCGCCCGAGTGCTCGAACGTGAGCAATCGCTGGTACCCGGCCGAGATCAGCGACTCGGCCTTCATCTGGATCTCCGGGGTGATCTGGCCTGTCTGCTTCATGTACTGCGTGACGAGCACGTTGGGCCAGGTCGTCGAGGTGGTCTGCTCGAAGCAGCCATTCGGGACCTGGAGCATGCTGTCCATGCCGCTCACGACCTGCGACAGGAACGCGGGGTAGATCTCGAGATAGAGCTGGTTCGAGCCCGGGACCGCGTCCGCGGGGAACGACAGCGCGTGATCGGCGCTGCCCGGCGCGAGCATGCCAGACGCGCTCTCCGCGAAGGGCTTCCCGTCCGGGACCACGCGCACGGTGCGGGCCACGGCGTCGGCGCCCGCGCTGCCCCGCGCGGTGACCGTGAGCGAGTTGACGCCCACCGTGTTCACCTTCACCGGGAACCGGACGCCGCGCACCTCGCCCGCCGCGAGGGACACCGTCGTCGACGTCGAGCCGAGCGGCGTGTACCAGCTCCCCGGCTCGAGGCTGAGATCGACCGTCTGCGGCGTCTCCAGGTAGTTGTAGACGGCGATCGGGAACTCGACCTCATCGCCGCGCGTGAGCGTCGCCGGGAAGCTCACGTCGACGAAGAAGTCCTGGAACACCTTGAACCCGCTCTGGATGCCGCCGAGCTTGCCGTCCGTGGAGTTCGCCAGCGCCGAGAGCCGCCACTCGGTGATGCTGTCCGCGAGCGGGATGCTCAACGTGGCCGTGCCGTCCGGGCTCGTGATCACGCTCGGGTTGACATAGAGGGTCTCCGGGAACTCGCGCCGGACGCGCGGCCCGCCGTCGCCGCCCGGCTCCGCGGTGGGATCCCCTGCCGAGCCGCCGCCCGCTCCGGTCCCGCCGCTCGATGCGGACGCGGCGCCGTTGGCCCAGCCGCCGTCCGCGTCGCCGGGGATGCCCCCTTCATTCCACTCTTGCGGGGGCACCGGGACCCCGAGATCGCCGAACGTGAACGCGAACGTCGCGTCGTCCGGGCTCTGCTCCACCTCGTCGGGCCCCGACGATTGCAGCGTGAACCCGCTCCAGCTGGAGGCCACCCGGTACGCGTTGCCCCACACGTCGAAGGCGCGCAGGCGCTCGGCGACCCGGCTCCCGAGCAGCTCGACGTACACGCCCTGCCCGTTGCAGCTGAACTGGGTGCTGTCGCAGCCGAGCGCCTTCAGCTCCTGCGCGGCGGCCGCGGTGGCCTCCGCGAGCCAGGGCTTCATCACGCCCTTCTGGCGCTCGTTGAACGGAGCGAGCTCCTCCGGCACCTTCGCCAGCACGGCGGGCCACGTGCGCGCCTGGAGGCCGGTGAGCGACGTGCCCGCGAGCGCGGCGAGCGAGGCCTGGGTCTTCACCTGCGCGGCCTCGGCCTGCTCGGGATCCTCGCTCGCGGTCGCGTTGAACAGCAGGTCCTGGAGGTTCGCGGCGGGGCCGTGGATCTCGTAGCTCGGCTTCGCGAACTCGTCCTCCAGCTCGAAGTAGGTGCGGAGCAGCCCGGGCTGGGCGTCGACCAGCGCGAAGACGGCCTGATCGACCACCTGGACGCCGAGCGCGGCGACCTTCGGGTTCCCCGCGTCGTCCTTGACCGACAGCCGCAGCGTCGCGGTCTCCCCCGGCGCATACAGGGGCTTGTCGGCCTCGACCTCGACGCTCAGCGCGGAGTCGCCCCGCGCGAACACGGTGCGGCCGGAGCGGACCAGATTGCCATCGTCGTCGACAAGGTACGCCTCGACCCGGTTGCTGCCGAGCAGGCCGGCGTCGACGGGCATGGTGAAACGGGCGCGCCCGGCCTCGAGCTCGAGAGAGCGCATGTCCACGGCCTGACCGTCGTTCAGCCAGTCGACATAGACGCTGCCGGACTCCTCGCTCGACTCGATGGTCACCTCGACCGTCTCGCCGGTCTCGTACACGGCCCGATCGGTGCGCACGAGCAGGTGCTCGCCGCCCGTCTGCGTGCCGAACGAGAACTTCCGCGTGACCGCCCGCTCTCCTACCGTCGCCCGCACCTCGAACGCGCCCTCCGCCGTGGCGACCGGCGGGGTGAAGCTCACCGCGGCCTGGCCGAAGGCGTCGGTGCGCGCGGTGAGCTGCGTGCGGTCCGGCGCGGTGATGACCGCCGCCGTGTCGGCGAGCGGCGCCCCGAGCGGGTCGGTGACGAAGAGAAGGAGGGTGTTGGGGATCCCCGGGACGAGCTCGCGCGCCTCGGGCACGAGCACGATCGTGGCCGCGTCGGCGGCGACCTTGACCGGGATCGCCTTCGTGACCTCCTGCCCCGCCGTGTCCGCGACGGTGACGGTCAGCGTCACGGCCGCGTCGCCCTGCTCCAGCGGCAGGCCCGCGAGGCTCGGCGGAAGCGTCAGGCTGAAGCCGTAATGGCCCTCGGCGTCGAGCTCGCCCACGATGCGCTGGAACGTCGTCTGACCGACGTCCAGCGACGCCGCCTCGATGGTCACGCTGCCGCCGGCGACGTTCTTGCCGAAGAAATAGCGCGCGTCGATGGTGCCGGTCAGCGTGTCGCCCGCGGTGTACCAGGGCCTGTCGGTCCTCACGGCGACCTCGAACTTGGGCAGCGCGTACTGCCCCACGGTCACGACCTTCTCCGTCGTCGTCTCCCCGCTCACGAGGCGCACCTTGAACTCGCCGGTGTTCACGATGGAGCCAATCCGGAACGTCGTCGCGGCGACGCCGTAGGCGTCGGTCTCGATGGGCTTCTTGAAGATCTTGTTGCCCTTGCCGTCCTCCACCTCGAACGTGATCGCCTCGCGGACGAGCGGCGCGTTGTTCCCCCGCTCGAGCGCGAGCGCGCGCAGGTGGATCGTCTGGCCGGGCTTGTAGAGCGGCTTGTCGGTGGTGAGGAGCAGCTTCGGGCCGGGGCCCTCGACGGTGATGTTCGCGGTGAGGGCCGCGTTGACGCCGAAGCCGAGCGCCTGCGCGGAGACGGGGTGCGCGCCGAGCGCGCCGGGCTCCACCTCGAACACCGCGGCGCCGAGCGCGTCGGTCGTCCCGCGGAGCGGCCGCGCCCCCTCGCCCACCGCGAGCTCGACCTCCACGTTGGGCACCGGCTGATGGGAGAAAGCGTCGGTCGCGCGCACGCGGTAGCTCGCGGTGCGCCCGCGCACCACGCGCGCCGGCCCCTCGAGCTGCACGTCATAGGGCGGGATGACGCGCAGGAGGCTCCGCGTGACGAGCAGCCCCTCGTCCGACCCGTCGTCGACGCGGACGAGGTACCGCGCGAGGCCCGGCTGCGCGCTCACGGCCGGCGCCGGAAGGCGCGCCTCCGCGGTGGTCGCCGTCCCGCCCGCGATCTCCAGGTCGACCTCGGTCGTGCCTTGTTCCCTGTCCGCGCCGAGATCGACGAGCGTGACGCGCAGGTGGCCGCTCGTCGCGCCGGCGGTCAGGTTGCGCACCGGGATCTGGAGGCGCAGATCGCTCCCGTCGATCACGCCCAGCAGCCTCGCTTCGTCGACCTCGAGCGTGCCGTTCCGCGGCTGATCCGGGCGACCAAGCGACGTTGGCGGGGCCTCATCGGAGGAGCACCCCGCCGCGAACGCGCTCGCCAGCGCCAGCGCGGCGAGCAGGTGGGGAGAGCTCCAGCGTCGGCGGAGAGCATCGAAGCGTACACGCATAAGTCCAAATCCTCCCGATCGGCGCTGGCACATCCCCAGCGGCCGGCGCGTAGGTTGCATCCACCGTACCAAGACGAACCACCGCCATCGAGCAGCGAATCCGCGGGAATAGACGCGGACCGCGCGCAGGATGTGCGCCACCTTGTGCCAAGGTTCTAGCCCACCCGCGCCTCCACCGCGTGCGGATGTCCGTTCCCATGGGGGAATAGCGACGCCTCGATGACTCGATGACTCGACAACTCGATGGCTCGACGAGCCGAGGACCGCCGAGCCCCCGCGATGGTGAGGCCGCGCGGCGTGCCCGGCCCATGGGATGGGGTCGACCGGTCACGAGGGTCCGCGCCGTGCTCCCCTGGACATCGGGATCCGACCGTCTCAGGTTCTCGCCCGGGCGCAAGGCGTTTCGCCGCAGAGGAGGGGACGATGCAGATCGACTTCGAGATGCCCGTGATGGCCGACGGCGGCCTCGATGCGGGCGTGCTCGACCGCGTCCTGGTCGACCGGGAGCGGGGGGTGCTGACCCACGTGGTGCTCCGTTCTCCGCTGGCCAGCGAGGAGCTGCTGATCTCGATGGATCTCGTGCAGGGCACGGCGGACGGGCACCTCCGCTTACGGCCCGGCCGGGACGAGCTCCTGGCGCTGCCTCGGTACTACGAGGGGCGGACGACGGCGCAGCCGCCGGGGCGCGTCGATACCTCGCTCGTGCCGCAGCCGCCCGAGCGGAGGCAGGAGCTGGAGGAGGCGCTCGGGGTCACGGACGATACGGTCGAGCTCGGCCCCGACACGCGGGTGATGACCGCCGACGAGGCCGAGGCGCAGCTCGTTGGCATCGGCGCGAACGATCCTGGCAACGACATCTCGCGGCTCCGCGTGCGCGGCCCCGCGGGCGCCGAGGCCGACTTCCCCGCATCCTGGATCGACGTGATGCGCGAGGACGTGGTGGCGCTGAAGGTGACCCGGGACGATATCTTGCGCTCTCGTCCGGCGCCCAGACGCCGGGACGGAAAGGTCGCGAGCCTCGAGGGGCTCTCGGGCATGGGCGGACGCGACGGCGACACGCCCGAAGAGGTGTTCGGAGCGAACTTCGTCGATGAGCTGCGCGGCAAGGGCGGTATGCTCCTCCGCGTGCCCGGCGCCGGCAGCCCCGCCGAGGCCGAGAGCAACCGCGTGGCGGCGCCCGTGGTGGACGCGGGCCAGGAGCGGCGGTCCTCCTCGCGATGAGCTCGTGAGCCAGGCACGGCGGCTCTCCGAAAGGATGGAGTCTCCGAGAGGTGGAGTTGAGATAGAGTCGCCCCGCCGGAAACTTGACACCGATGCTCGCGCGTGCTCGTCTCCGCCCCAGGATGGACCCTCACCACATTCCGCCGAGCCCTGGCACGCGCACGGCCAGCGTCCTCGATCCGACCGCGGTGGCGGAGACGTTCCGCCGTGGGATCCGGGAGGAGCTCGCGGCGCTGCCCGAGCCGCTCGTCCTGGTCGGTGTGCTCGCGGCGGATCACGGGCCGTCGTACACGTACGCGGAGTACACGCGCAAGGCGTGCGAGGACGTGGGGATCCGCTTCGAGATCCGCCACGCGACGCGGCTCGACGCCGAGGACGCCATCCGCGCGGCGAACGAGGACGCGCGCGTGCACGGGATGATGGTGTATTACCCGATCTTCGGCACGGAGCAGGACGTGTACTTGCGGGACAGCGTCGATCCCGCGAAGGACATCGAGGGGCTCCACACGTTCTGGGCACGTTGCCTGTACCAGAACCAGCGCTTCCTGGACGAGGCGAAGACCAGGAAGGCGATCCTGCCGTGTACGCCGCTGGCCATCCTCAAGCTGGTCGAGGCGGCCGGCTTCTTCGGCGAGGCGGAGCGGCCGCTCGAGGGCCGGCGCGTGTGCATCTTCAACCGGAGCGAGGTCGTCGGGAGGCCGCTCGCGAGCATGATGGCGCACGACGGAGCTCACGTGACGTCGTTCGACATCGATGGTCCGTTGCTCTTCGTGCCCAGCTCCTCGGGCGACATGCACGAGGTGCGCGAGACGACGGTGGACCGGGCGAGCGCGCTGCGGCAAGCGGACATCGTGGTGACCGGCGTGCCGTCGCGGAGCTTCCCGGTCGTGCAGGGCGCCGAGATCCGCGAGGGCGCCCTCTGCATCAACTTCTCCACCTTCAAGAACTTCAGCGACGATATCCAGAGCAAGGCGAGCGTGTTCGTGCCCCGCGTCGGCCCCATGACGGTGACGATGGCGATCCGGAACAGCCTGCGGCTGTACAAGAACACCCACCCGGGCGGGTGAACCCCGCGCGCGGGGCATGGACGCGCTCGGGCGCTCGGGGCCGACATCGCCTGTCCTCGCCAGCGTCAGCCTCCGGTCCACGCCCGCGCGTGCTCGCGCGCCCAGGCCTCGAAGGTCGTCGGTGTCCGCCCCGTCACGCGTTCGACGGTGTCGGTCCGCACGGCGCCGTTGCCCGCGCGGATGCGCTCGATGAGCTCGCCGACGGCCGCGGCGAGCGACGGGGGGGCCCCGGCCTCGATCATCCTCCGCCTGGCGGCGTCGACCGAGACGTCCACGCGCCGCAGCGGCGTGCCGAGGACGCGCGCGAGGATCTCCACCTGATCCGGCGTGCTGAGGAGCTCGGGGCCCGTCACCTCCAGCGCCTGTCCCAGGAGCTCTCCGGTGAGCATCGCGCGCGCGGCGACCGCGGCGATGTCGCGCGGCGCGACGGGCGCGGTCTTGCCGTCCCCATGCGGGTTGTAGACCGTGCGCTCGGCGCGTATGGACCGGGCCCACTGGAAGGTGTTCGACATGAACGTGCCAGGGCGGACGAACGTCCAGCGGAGCCCCGACGCCTTGACGAGGTGTTCCCGCTCGGCATGTCGGTGAGCTAGCTGCACCGTCGGCGCGCCGGCGCTGATGCTCGACAGGAGGACGATGCGGGGCGCGCCGCTCGCCTGCGCTGCTGCGAGGAAGCCTCGAACGTGATCGATGCCATCGGCGTCCGCGACCGGCAGCAGGAACGCCGCCGTCACGCCCTCGAGCGCCGGCGCGATCGTGTCCTGTCGGCCGAGGTCTCCCACGGCCTTCTCGACCCTGGCTCCCCAGTGGGCCACCTTGCGCTCATCGCGCGTGAAGACTCGGACCTTCTCTCCGGCGGAGAGGAGCTGATCGACGACTTCCTTCCCGACGTTCCCGGTAGCACCCGTGACCAAGTACATGCGTGTCTCCTTCCATGTGGACACCTCGGATCAACCTGCGCGCCGCGCGTGAGCCGTCGCGTCTCCATCGCGCCGAGCCGCCCGTCCGGGAGAGAACCTACGACTGTTCCACGGCCTTGATTAGTGTTGACCTGCAGGAAGAACAGTTCGATAGCTGGAACAATTCGATGTTGCCTGACCTCAACGAGATCGCGGTCTTCACCAGGGTCGTCCAGGCGGGCAGCTTCACGCGGGCTGCGCGCGAGCTCGGGATGCCGAAGTCGACGGTGAGCCGGAAGGTGTCCGAGCTCGAGGCGCGGCTCGGCGCGCAGCTGCTCCGGCGGACCACGCGCAAGCTCAGCCTCACGGACGTCGGCGCCGTGTACTATGAGCGCTGCGCGCGCATCGTGGCCGACGTCGACGACGCGGACCGGGCCGTGACGCAGATGCAGGACGGGGCGCGCGGGCTCCTGCGGATCACGGCGCCGCTGCATTTCGGGTGGATCGGCGGCGTGGTCGCGGAGTACCTGCGCGATCACCCCGACGCGAGCGTGGAGGTGGTCTGTACGGATCGCATCGTCGACCTGGTCGCGGAGGGGTTCGACGCGGCGCTGCGGATCGGCGCGCCCAGCGACACCTCGCTCGTCGCGCGCCGCCTCGGGGCGCTCCCGCGCTGCCTCGTGGCGGCCCCCGGGTACATCGCGCGCCGCGGCGCCCCGCGCGCGCCGGAGGACCTCGCGGGCCACGACGTCCTCGTGTCCGCGGGGGCGCGCGCGGGGGAGGCGCCCGGCGCGCGGTGGGTGCTCCACCGCGGCGCGCGGCGCGCGGAGGTGCGCGTGACGCCGCGGGCGACGGCGAACAACCTCGAGGTGCTCCACCGGATCGTGCTCGCGGGCGTGGGCATCGGGATGCTGCCGGCCATGCGCTGCGAGCTGGACGTGCGCGAGGGGCGCCTCTCGCGCGTGCTCGACGGGTGGAGCCCGGCCGACGTGCCGCTCCACGCCGTTTATCCAGGCACGCGACACCTGTCGCCGAAGGTGAAGGTGTTCCTCGACCTCGTGCGTGAGCGCATGAGCCCTGCGCTGCGCAACCGGCAGGAGGACGGAGCGGGCGCTGCTCGGAGCAGCGCATGAGGAGGTCACATGTGCTCGGTAGGATCGTCCCGAGGGATCCGGGGCCTCGGCGGCAGCGGCGCCCGTTTTCTGGCGGACGATGACACCGCCGGCGGCGTGCGCACGGGCGCGCTGGTCGGCGCCTCGGAGGCTGCTGTCGCGCCCGGCGCGGCCATCGCGCTGTGGGAGGGCGGCGGAGGCTCCGGTGACGCTGTCGACGGCGCGGCTGCGGGCAGCGCGGGCGTGGAGGCAGGCGAGGCCGCCGGGTCGGGCCGCGACGCCGGTTCGCCGTCCGGCGCGGGGGCGCGAAGGACCGCGTACGTGACGAGCCCCAGGGCGAGCGCGCTCGCGCCCAGGGCCAGCGAGATCCAGGCGCGGCGGCTGTCGGCTTTCCGCGGGGCGAGGGTGTTTCCTGCCGACGTCAATGTGCTGATGGACCCCTGGAACGCCGGCGTGGCGCTTTCCGAGGCGCCACCGCTAGGAGAGCCGTGGAAGGGGGACCCTGCTTGGTTCCGCAGCGTGGGCATTGACGCGCTGGAGGCGGCGCCCATCGTGCCGGGGCTCGGTCCCATCATTCTCGCTGCATCTGGACCCGTCCCTGACGCGTCTGGACGCGCCCCGATCGCATCTGGGCTCGCGGCCATCGTGCCGCCGCGGACGGCGAGCAGCGGAGGCGGGCCCTCCGCGGGAACCGACGGCTGGAGAGGTCGGGTCTCCGACCCCGCCGCGGAGGCCGCCGCGCCGAGCGCCTCGGCGAGCTCGCTCGCGCCCTGGAACCGATGCGCCGGGTCGCGCGCGAGCGCGCGCGAGAAGAACCCATCCACTGAGGGCCCGAGCTCCGGCACGACGCTGGACGCGGGGGGGACATCCTCCGTGCAGATCGCCACGAACACCTCGCCGATCTCTTCACCCGGGAACGGGAGACGGCCGGTGAGGCAGCGATAGGCGATCACGCCGACGGACCAGAGATCGCTGCGCCAGTCGAGGGTCTTGCTGCGGCGCACCTGCTCGGGGCTCATGTAGTAAGGCGAGCCGACGAGCGTGCCTGTCTTCGTCTCGTTGCCGGCCAGCAGCGTGCCCTGGGCCTTGGCGATCCCGAAGTCGAGGACCTTCACGAGCTCGTCCTCGTCCTGCCGCGAGAGGAAGAGGTTCGCGGGCTTGAGGTCGCGGTGGACGATCCCCGCCTCGTGCGCGCGACGCAGGGCCTTGCACACCTGCGTGACGATGCCGAGCGTGGCCGCGGTGGAGAGGCGCCCCTCCCGCGAGAGCCGCGTCTCGAGATCCTCGCCGTCGAGGAGCTCCATCACGAGGAAAGGCGTGTCGCCCTCGAGACCGTAATCGTGCACGTGCACGACGTTCGGTATCTTGAGCTGCGCCGCGGCCCTCGCCTCCCGCTCGAAGCGCGCCCGCGCGGCGGACGAGGCGGCGTACTCGGGCGCCATGAGCTTGACCGCGACCGTGGCGTCGAGCTGGAGGTGCCGGGCCACCCAGATCGCCCCCATCCCGCCCCGCGCGAGCATCCGCTCGAGGCGGTATCTTCCGGCGACGACGCTGCCTTCTGCGAGCGAATTCATGAGCCTCGGCCTCTCGCTGGGAACGCGCGCCCCAGGGGCTCAGAGTCGAGCAGCCGGGGCGCCTCGCGCCCAACGAAGCAAACGAACGACCCCACGGCAACAGGGATCCGACCCGGACCGCGCGCCGCTTGCTTGCGGCTCGACCGGATCGCCGCGCTCGCGGCGCCGCGCGCCGCCTACTTGCGCCTCGGCCGTGTCGCCGAGCTCGCGGCGTCGCGCGCCGCGGGGGCGCCTCGCCCGGCGCCCTGCGGCGCGCGGAGATCGCTCGCGCGCGCCCGCCGCGCGGGAGGGCTGCCCTGCGCCGTCAGCGCCTCCAAGGCGGCGCGCAGCTCGGCGCGCACGTGCGGGCCGAGGAGCTTCTCCGCCATGGCGCTCAGGCGTCCCGCGAACGCGGCCATGATGCAGCCCGCGCGCTGGTCGTCGCGCTCCGGCGCCCCCGAGCGCCGGTAGTGCCGCGCGTAGTCGCCCGTGATCGCCCCGAGATCGCCGCCGACGTGGACCGCCTGCCGCATGAAGAGCCGCGCGGCGCGCTCGTTGGTGATCGACGGCATCTGCGCCAGGGTCAGGGCGACCTCGGTCCTGCCCACGGCGAGCAGCATGGAGACCACCCGCTGGCGCGCGAGCTCGACGAGCCTCGGCGCGAGGGTGTGCTCGTCGAAGACGTGGACGTGCGCCGGCACGAGCGCTTCGCCCTCCGTGCCGAGCTCGCTCAGGAACGCGTTCAGCACCGGCGAGCGCGTCGGCGCGGCGCACACGTACTCCCGCGCGCCGCCCGCGTTCGAGGGGCCACCCGGCGGGTGGGGGCCAGCGGCGGGCTTCGCGCGCGGCCCAGATCGCGCTGACCGCACCCCTCGTGACCGCTCGAAGTGCCGCTCCGCGCTCCCCGCGCGCTCGTTCTCCGCGGCAGCGTCCGTCGCGCCGAGCAGCGCGGCCAGCCCCGCCGCGTGGGCGGCGGTGACGTGCGGAGGAGGTTGCTTGCTGGACATTCGAGCAGATCCTCTCGTTTCGAGGGCTGATGGAGCGCTTATCACGCCGCACGAACGGTTGTACAGCGCTGAACGCCGGTTCCCGGGCGGGCGTACGCGGCCATGAGGTCGTGGCGAGGCGGCAGGCCGCGCGGGGCGACGGCGCGGCGCCCCCCTTGCGCGCGGCGGGGTGCTGCGAGCTTCCATCGGCATGGGCGGGGCCACCCTCCCGACGGTTGAAGATTGTTCAATGAAAACTTAGTCTTGCCGCCCTTCGGCTGGCAGGACGGGGCGGAGCGCGGCGGAGGAGGCGGCCGGCAAGGAGCGGGTTCCATGACCTCGACCTCGCACAAGTGGCAGTTCTGGATCGATCGCGGAGGCACGTTCACGGACGTCGTGGCCCGGCGGCCCGACGGCTCGCTCACCACCGCCAAGCTCCTGTCGGAGAACCCGGAGCAGTACGCCGACGCGGCGGTCGAGGGGATCCGCCGCCTGCTCGGCCTCGCGCCCGGTCAGGTCATCTCTGCCGCCGAGGTCGAGTGCGTGAAGATGGGCACCACGGTGGCCACGAACGCGCTGCTCGAGCGCAAGGGGGACCGCACCATGCTGGTCACCACGCGCGGCTTCCGCGACGCGCTGCGCATCGGCTACCAGAACCGCCCTCGCCTGTTCGATCGCCACATCGCGCTGCACGACCTGCTCTACGAGCGCGTGATCGAGGCCCGCGAGCGCGTCGGCGCGCGCGGCGAGGTGGCCGAGCCGCTCGACGGCGAGGCGCTGCGCGGCCCGCTCTCGGAGGCGTTCGAGGCCGGCATCCGCGCCTGCGCGATCGTCTTCATGCACGGCTACCGGTTCGCCGCGCACGAGCGGCGGGCGGCCGAGATCGCGCGCGAGGTCGGCTTCACCCAGGTCTCCGCGTCGCACGAGGTGAGCCCGCTGATGAAGCTCGTCTCGCGCGGCGACACCACGGTGGTCGACGCGTACCTGTCGCCCATCCTGCGCCGCTACGTCGAGCAGGTGGCCAGCCAGATGCCCGGCGTGCCGCTCTACTTCATGCAGTCGAGCGGCGGGCTGACGCTGGCCGGCCGCTTCCAGGGCAAGGACGCGATCCTGAGCGGCCCGGCGGGCGGCATCGTCGGCATGGTGCGCACCGCGCTCGCGGGCGGGCACGAGAAGGTGATCGGCTTCGACATGGGCGGCACCTCGACCGACGTGTCGCACTACGCCGGCGAGCTCGAGCGCGCCTTCGAGACGCAGGTGGCCGGCGTCCGGATGCGCGCGCCGATGATGAGCATCCACACCGTGGCCGCGGGGGGCGGCTCGCTCCTCGGCTTCGACGGCGCGCGGCTGCGCGTGGGGCCGGAGTCGGCCGGCGCGAACCCGGGGCCGGCGTGCTACCGCCGCGGCGGGCGGCTGGCCGTCACCGACGCGAACGTGATGCTCGGCAAGATCCAGCCGGAGTTCTTCCCGCACGTGTTCGGCCCGGACGCCGACGCGCCGCTCGACCGCGAGGTCGTCGAGCAGCGCTTCCGGGCCATGGCGGCCGACGTGCAGCGCGACACGTCGCGCCCGATCACGCCCGAGCAGCTGGCCGAGGGCTTCCTGCAGATCGCCGTCGCGAACATGGCCAACGCGGTGAAGAAGATCTCGGTGGCGCGCGGGCACGACGTCACCCAGTACACCCTGCAATGCTTCGGCGGCGCCGGCGGCCAGCACGCGTGCGCCGTGGCCGACGCGCTCGGCATGCGCCGCGTCTTCGTCCACCCGCTCGCGGGGGTCCTGTCCGCCTACGGCATGGGCCTCTCGGACCAGAGCGCGATCCGCGAGGCGGCCGTGGAGCGGCGCCTCGACGAGGCGGGGCTCTGCGCGGCGCGCGAGGCGCTCGCGCGCATCGGCCGCGACGCGGAGGCCGAGCTCGTGGGGCAAGGGTCCTCGCCGGAGCGGGTGCGGCTCGTCCGGCGCGTCCACGTGCACTACGAGGGCACCGACACCGCCCTCGTCGTGCCCGACGGCAGCGCAGAGGCGATCCGCGCCGCCTTCGACGCGGCCTACCGCAGGCGGTTCGCCTTCCTGATGCCGGACAAGGCGCTCGTCCTGGAGAGCGTCTCCGTGGAGGCGATCGGCCCGGGCGAGGCCGCCGAGGAGCGGCCCGCGGAGGCGCGCCCGCACCGCCCCGAGGCCGACGCCCGGGTGAGGATGTACGCCGAGGGGGCGCTCCACGACGCGGCGCTGTACCGGCGCGAGCGGCTCGGGCGCGGCGCGGTGATCGACGGGCCGGCCATCGTGGCCGAGGCCAACGCGACGACCGTCGTCGAGCCGGGCTGGCGGGCCGAGATCACCGCGCTCGGCCACATGGTGCTCACCCGGGTGGCGCCGCGCCCGGAGCGGCGCGCGGTGGGCACCGAGGTCGACCCGGTGATGCTGGAGGTGTTCAACAACCTGTTCATGAACATCGCCGAGCAGATGGGCCTGCGGCTCCAGAACACCGCCCACTCGGTCAACATCAAGGAGCGGCTCGACTTCTCGTGCGCGCTGTTCGACGCGGAGGGCAGCCTGATCGCGAACGCGCCGCACATGCCGGTGCACCTCGGCTCGATGGGCGAGTCGATCAAGACCGTGATCGCGCGGAACCCGGGGATGAAGCCGGGGGACGTCTACGCGCTCAACGATCCGTACCGCGGCGGCACCCACCTGCCGGACGTGACCGTGGTCACGCCGGTGTGGGACGAGGCGGGCGCTCACGTGCTGTTCTACGTGGCGTCGCGCGGCCATCACGCGGACATCGGCGGCATCACGCCGGGCTCGATGCCGCCGTTCTCCAGGACGATCGAGGAGGAGGGCGTGCTCCTCGACAACGTGAAGCTGGTCGAGGCCGGCCGGCTCCGCGAGGCGGAGATCCTGGCGCTGCTCGGCGCAGGGCCGTACCCGGCGCGCAACCCGCAGCAGAACCTGGCCGACCTGCGCGCGCAGATCGCGGCGAACGAGAAGGGCGCGCAGGAGCTCGCCGCGATGGTGGCGCAGTTCGGCCTCCCGACGGTGCAGGCCTACATGAAGCACGTGCAGGACAACGCCGAGGAGAGCGTGCGCCTCGCGATCGCGCGGCTCGACCCGGCGCTCCTCCACGACGGGCGCTTCTCGCTGCCGCTCGACAACGGCGCGACGATCGAGGTGGCCCTCCGGATCGACCGGGAGCGCCGCGCGGCGGTCGTGGACTTCACCGGCACGTCCGGGCAGATGGAGAACAACTTCAACGCGCCCCGCGCTGTGACGATGGCCGCGGTGCTCTACGTCTTCCGCACGCTCGTGGACGACGACATCCCGCTCAACGCGGGCTGCCTGAAGCCGATCGAGGTCGTCATCCCCGAGGGCTCGATGCTGAGCCCGCGCCCGCCGGCCGCGGTGGTGGCGGGCAACGTCGAGGTGTCGACCTGCGTCACGAACGCGCTGTACGGGGCCCTCGGCGTGCTCGCGAGCAGCCAGCCGACGATGAACAACTTCACGTTCGGCAACGAGCGGCTCCAGTACTACGAGACGATCTCGGGCGGCTCGGGGGCAGGCATCGAGATCGGCGGAAGCGGCGGCGGCAGCGCGCGCGCCGACCGCGGCTTCGCGGGGACGAGCGTCGTGCAGACGCACATGACGAACTCGCGCCTGACGGATCCGGAGGTGCTGGAGCACCGCTTCCCGGTGCGGCTGGATCGCTACGAGATCCGCGAGGGCTCGGGCGGGGCCGGGCGCTTTCCTGGCGGGAACGGCGGCACGCGCGCCGTGCGCTTCCTGGAGCCGATGACGGCGTCGATCCTGTCGAACGGGCGCTCGACGGCCGCGTTCGGCCTGGCGGGCGGGCAGGCGGGCGCGCCCGGGCGCAACCTGGTGGTGCGCGCGGACGGCTCGGTCGAGGTGCTGGGGCACATCGGATCGGTCGAGATGGGGAGCGGCGATGTGTTCGTGATCGAGACGCCGGGGGGCGGCGGGTACGGAGCGCCGGAGGGCGGCTAAGGGAGCGCCTAGGGCGACAAACGGGTTGAAACCACGAGAAAAAGCAGGAATTTCACAGGGAGACGGGGAGGCGGGGAGCGAGAGACGGCAAGAGAAAGAAATTCATTGTTTCTTCCTCCCCGCCTCCCCGCCTCCCTGTGAAAATTCTCCGGGTTTCAACGTGATCAGTGTTCTAGGCCTGGGGCGACGCGCCCGGCGTCGGCGGCGGGCGATCGCTCTTCCGACTAGCCGCCGCTCACGCGTCGACGGGCACGGGGCTCCGATCGACGGCCAGCGCCGCGAGCCGCAGTCCGAACGCCTCGTACCGGTCGCGCGCCGCCTGCGGCATGCCCAGCGCCTCGAGGCACGCGCCTTCGCGCTCGGGCCAGGGCAGCGCGTGGTAGATGCGGCGGGCGCGACTGACGAGGTCGCGCCTCCCGGCGCCGCGCCCGACGCGCAGGAGCACCGCGGCCTGCACGAGGACGTGCCCCGAGCGAGCGAAGGCCGCCTCGAGGGCCTCCTCCGCGTCGCCGACGGCGGCGCCGCGCTGGACCGCGTACCAGAGCCGGAGGCCGGCGATCCGCGCTGCCTCGCCGGGGAGGTGGTGAGCTTCCGCCGCACGGGCGGCGTCGTCCAGCAGCACATCGAGCCGCTCCACCGAGCCGGACCGGAGCGCCGCGACGGCGACGCGGCGCACGCACGCCGCGATGAGCTCGGGCGCACCCACACGCGCGAGCGCTAGCGCACGCTCGGCCGGCTCCGTGGCCGCGTGTTCCGATCCGGCGCGCGCGAGGAGGTTGTCCGCTGCGAGCAGCTCCGCCTCGATCCGCGACCACGGAGGGGTCGCAGGCGCAACCGCGACGACCCGCGAAACGAGCGCCTTGATGGCGGCGTCCATGCGTTCGAGGCTCTCTTCTTCGAGGAGCCCGGCGCGCACGGCGAGCCGGACCCACCCGGCGCTGGCGCTGGCGCGGGTGAGCGCACCAGAGAGATCGCCGTCGGCCGCGGTCACGTCGGCGAGATCCTCGATGCCGCGAAAGGCGGCGAGCTCCCCCTGCGAACGGCGGACATTCAGGCGAAACTGGTCGGCTTGCTCGGACTTGATGGAGGCCATGACGTCGACGGCGGCCCCGAGCTCCCCTTGGCTGATGAGGAGCTCGGAGAGTGTCGCAGCGAAAGAGTGGATCCAGGCGCGGGGCCCCGCTTGCGCGATCTGACGGAGGCTATCCTGGAGCTTGTGCGTCGCCTCCTTCCAGCGCCCTTCATAGCTCAGGAGAAACGCTTCCAGCCTGTGCATAAAGAGGCGATTCTCGGTCGCGAACCAAGCTATTTGCGTCTGCCCTAACGCGTCGCGAGCTCCCCGCACGTCCTCACGGTCAAGGTAGGCGCCCACGAGCACGATGAGTTGCTGCGTGACGAAATCCGGGTTGCGCGGGTCCTCCTGCTCTGCGGCATCGTGGGCCTCACGTACCGCGGCGATCTCGCTGCCATAGTAATCCGAGAGATGCGAGAGGAGCTTGGTGTACTCCTCGCTGAACTCCTCCCGCACCGGCCCGAGCACTCGCAGCGCCTCCTGCACGTGGATACGACGCTCCTGCTTGGTGGCGCCATCGCAGCGGTGGAAGTGGAGCGCTGCCAGCATCAACCGGTCGAGTGCCACGAGCCGTTTCTTCCGCTTTAAGAGCGCGATCCCGCGGTCGAGCGCGCGGTGCGCATCATGCAGGCGATTCTGCATGATCAGATCTTTTCCGAGGGCCAGCAGCGCATCGGGCGAACGCTCGTTGGCGATCTGGTGCTCGACGTCGGGCTCAGGCTCCCGCGATGGCTCGAGATCGATGGCCTTCTGGGGTTCGATGAGGGCGACGGCGTCGCGGATCGAGTAGCAGTCCGGCGCCTCCCGCACGAAGCGCTGAAACGCCTCGAGGCCGCGCAGGCGCAGCAGGAAGCGGCATTTCCGGCTGAGGAGCTTGTCGCGGTTGAGATTGAGCGCCAGCATCGCGTCCGCCGCGGGCTCGCCGATGTGCAGAAAGACGACGCCCTCGCCCGCCGCAGCGGGCGAGTCGAACATCTGCACGACATCGCCGCCGTTCTCGAGCGTGAACTCGCCGCTCGCCTCGACGCCGATCGCGCTGCGCACGATCGGCCAGGCCGCGTCGTCTACGACGACGATCACGAAATGCCCCCGTCCCAGCGCGGCCTCGAGGCCGCGGAGCTGTTGCTCGTCCGCTCGCCGCAGCTTGCGCACGACCCGGTTCACGCCTTGTCCAGCCACTCCCAGAGCATCGGCGCCACCTCCCACCAGATACCGTCGTGGTTGTGCTCGATCACCACTGATCGCCGGGCGTATTCGAGCTGTTCCGCATCGGCCAGGAGGTGCGCCTCGCGTATGGCGCGGAGCGCCTCCCTGTCCTTGGGATAGAGCGTGGCGATAAACCTGGTCTTCTCCTCCGTGAGCGTGTCCTCCCACGCGATCTCATCCACGCGATCCTGATTGTAGAGCTGCGCCTAGATGATCGCGAACCGCAGGAGGTTGAAGAAGTCGCGCACGACCCCGCCGGAGGACAAGGCGGCTTCGCGGACGACCTCGGCGTCGAACAGCCCAGGGCCCACGCGCGCATCGAAGATGCTCCGCATGACGGCGACGCCCGTCGGGTCCTCGGCACCTGTCGGATCCAGCACGTTCGTCTTGCGCAGCACCTGGATCGGACGCAGGTGGTTGACGTTCCTTCCGAGGGCGCCGCCCGGACCGCCAAAGGTGACGGAAGGAGGCACCGTGACCAGGATGGGGACGTGCGGCGCGAGAAGTGCCCCCAGGTTCGTGTGGAAGATCTCGGTGAACTGCTCGTTCGATCGCAGCTTCTCGAGATCGTCGACGACGATGAGCACGCGGTGCGGGAGGCCGGCGTGCACCAGCGCCGTCCCGATGTCGTCGACGAGGGCGTCGATGAGCTCCACGAGCACGCTCCCCTGGGTCTCGGCAAACCCGCGGAACTCGCGGCGGCGACCTTGCTCCACGGCGAGTTCCTGGCTGAGCTTGACGAAGAAGAGGTCGAAGCTCAGGCCAAACTTCCCGCCCTTCTGCACGAGCCCGGTCGGACCGTAGAGCGCGGCGTCGAGCCGCTGCAGGATGCCGAGCCATCGGTCCGACCGATCGAACGTCACCAGCGTCGTGTCGGCGCTGGCACGCGCGTAGAGCTGCGCCGCGATCAGGAACAGGAGCTCGTGCGAGGCGAGGCTTGGCTGGTGCTCCAGCTCGATGTCGAACGCGACGATGTAAAAGCGCTGCAGGATGCCGTGGTCGGCGAGGAGCCGCTTGAGCTCTGTGCTCTTGCCGCTGCCGATGTGCCCCGACAGGAAGAAGCGGTCCCGTTCGCTCGACTTGAGGAGCTGGCCCCGCAGCCGCGCGAGGGGCGGCAGATGACGCCCCTGCCGACCGGGATGGTGGTCTGCACGTAGACCGGGTCATCGGGCTCGAGCGCCTTGAGTTCGAGGGCCTGGTAGGCGTCGTCGAGGGTCGTGGCAGGCACGGTGCCGACACTCTAGCCCCCGCGGCACGGGAAGTGAAAGGTCGCGACCGGCGGTCGGCGTCCGCGACGGACCCCCGGCCGACGCCGGCGTCCCCGCCTCCCCTGCCCGCTTACCCGTTCATCCGGCGGTGGGCGCCTTGGCGGCGGGTCCGGGCGAGAGCTTGCACGTCGCCTCCCACAGCCCATTGAGATACACGAGGCCCAGCGCGCGGTCGTACAGCCCATATCCCGGCTTGCCGGTCTCACCCCAGATCATGCGGCCGTGGTCCGGGCGCACGTAGCCGTCGAAGCCGACGTCATGGTACGCCTTCACGATGGCGGCCATGTCGAGCGACCCCTCACAGGACAGGTGGGAAGATTCGAAGAAGGTGCCATTCTCCTGGACCGCCACGTTGCGCAGGTGACCGAAGGGAATGCGGCCCATGCCGCCGAACTCGCGCACCAGCGATACGATGTTGTTGCACAGATCGGCGCCCAGCGAGCCGGAGCACAGCGTGATGCCGTTGGCCGGAGAGTCGACGGTCTTCACCAGGCGCATCAGATCGTCGCGGTTCTTGACGATGCGCGGCAGGCCGAAGATCGGCCGGGGCGGGTCGTCCGGATGCATGGCCATCCGGACGCCGACCTCCTCGGCGACCGGGATGACGCGCCGGAGGAAGTGCTCCAGGTGCTCCCATAGCGCCCCTTCGCCGACGTTTTTGTACTCGTCGAGGACGGCGCGGAGCTGCTCCGGCTTGTAGCTCGCGTCCCAGCCAGGCAGCGAGATGCCTTGTTCCGGATCGATCCCGGCCACCGCCGCGGCGTCGAAGGCCAGGGTCAGCGAGCCGTCGGGCAGCTCTCTGGCCATCTCGGTGCGGGTCCAGTCGAAGACCGGCATGAAGTTGTAGCAGATCACCTTCACGCCGGCGGCCGCGCAGTTGCGGATGTTCTGGCAGAAGTTGTCGATCAGCCGCTCGCGGGTCGGCTTGCCGAGCTTGATGTCCTCGTGCACCGGCACGCTCTCCACCACCTCGAACCGGAGGCCGACGCCCTCGACGCGCGCCCTGAGCGCCTGCAGCCGCTCGACCGGCCACACCTCGCCCACCGGCACATCGCAAATAGCCGAGACGATGCCGTAGATGCCCGGGATCTGACGGATGTACTCGAGCTTCACGGGGTCGTTCTCGCCGTACCAGCGAAAGGTCATCTTCATCGTTCCGGTCCTTCCAGCGTCACGGGTCATCCCGCGCAGAGCTCAGGGTTCGATGCGCCGCGCGGCCGGCTCAGTTCGGAGGGACCCAGCCGCCGAGCACGACCGCTGGATCGCGCATCATCGCCGCTTGCTGCGCGGAGATCTGCGTCGATCCGGCGACACGCCCGCTGGTGTCGATGAGGCGTCCATCCGCGTCCCGGCTCTGGTACTCCCAGAAGCGGAGGGTGCGCGGAGGAGACCCGCCCGTGATCGTCCACCCCGCCCGCGAGATGTGGCTGCCGAGCGTGCAGTTGACGTACGCGACGTGGCTCGCCGGATACTGGCTCACGTCGATCCTCGCCAGCGTGTTCCCCGTGATGCCCGCGTCGCTCGTGATGCGCGAGTCGACGAAGACATAGCCGTAGCCGGCGTCGCCGTTGCGCGCCTGCACGATGTAGCCGGATCGACCGACCGTCTTGATCTCGCACCGGTTGAAATACGCCGCGCCCGTGCCCCACACGAAGTCGACGTTGCCTGAGATCGTGCAGTTGTCCGCGTAGAGGCGCCCGGACCAGAGCAGCGTGTCCTGGAGGCTCAGGATGTCGGCGTCACGCACGACGCACCTGTCACAGTCCTGGAGTCGCAGCGCCTCCGCCTGGGAGCCGCCCTGCGGCGTCAGGTTGTGGATGGTGAGGTTCTCGATGATGAGGTCGCTCACCTTGTCGGCGCCGACGAGCGCGCGCCCCCTGGTGCTCGGGTTCAGGTTGTTGTTGTTCGTACCCGAGAGGACCGTGCCTTTGCGATCGGCCCCGCGCAGCGTGATCTTGTGTTTGCCCTCGAAGTAGACGACCCCGTGGTGGGTCCCGCGCTGAACGGTGATGAGCACGCTGTCCCTGTTGTTCGCCGGGACCGCGTCGAGCGCGCCTTGCACCGAGCAGAAGTCGCCGGAGCCGTCGAGCGCAACATCGAGCGACGAGACGCTCGACGGGCCTGCGTCCGCCGTGTCGAAGCGCCACGCCGTCGCGTCCGCGATAGCGAACGAGCCGCCCCCCGGGGGGACGATGGCGCCGGGGTCGACCGTGACGTAGTAGGACTGGCCGTAGTCGAGCGCGCGCGACGGCAAGGACACGACAGCATCGTTGCCGTCCACGTACGCCGGGCGAGGTACGTTGAACGTCCTGCCGCCGATCGTGGCGCTCACGGTCATCGAGGCCATGTCGACCGTCGCGACCGCCGCGCCCGGCCGGGCGGCGTTGAACACGCGAACGGCGCCCGCGCTGCCCAGCTTCGGAGCGCCGGGGAACGTGATGCGGAGCGGCGGATCCGGGCACAGCCCCCGGGCGCCCGGCGCGGGGAACAGCGCGCTCACGCCGGCTGGGAGGTCGACCGGGCCCGCGCCGCCGCCGCCCTGGCTCGCGCCGGTGCCCTCGCCGCCGCCGCCGGCCGCGCCGGCGCCGCCCTCTCCCGCGCCGCCCGACGCCGCGCTGCTGGTCGACCCGCCGCCGCCCGAAGCCGCGCCGCTCGTCGACCCGCCGCCGGTCGATCCGCCGCTGGTCGAAGCGCCGGCCGTCGAGGCGCCGGCCGTCGAGGCGCCGCTGGACGCCTCGGCGCTTGTGTCGTCCGCCGTCCCAGCGCCCTCGCAGGCGATCGAACACAGACCGAGGAGCCCGAAGAGAAAAAGTCGAGAGCGGATCATGGCGCCGGCGCAGGGTATCAAGGCGCTGCGCGGCCTGGCAATCTGCGTTCAGGGCACGGAACGTGCCCCCTGCTGTGTTCGCAGAGACTCCCCATGCGCCAAGGCCGGCCGTGTGGCACGACGGCCATCGTCGTTCCGGCGCAACGGCCCCTGGTGCGTTCGCCCCATCCACCCTCGAGGAGCTTCATGGCTGACTCCGTACCCATGACCGACCGTGCCCACGATGTCCTTCGTCAGGAGCCTCAGAGCCTCGACCCCATCTTCAGGCCGCGGAACGTCGCGGTCATCGGCGCGACCGAGAACAGCGGCGCCGTCGGCCGCACGCTCCTCTGGAACCTGATCAGCAACCCGTTCGGCGGCACCGTCTATCCGGTGAACCCGAAGCGGCAGAGCGTCCTCGGCATCAAGGCCTATCCGAGCATCGCGGCCGTGCCGGCGAAGGTGGATCTCGCGGTCCTCGTCACGCCCGCCGGGAGCGTGCCGGGCCTCATCGGCGAATGCGTGGACGCCGGCGTCCCCGGCGCGATCATCATCTCGGCGGGGTTCAAGGAGATGGGCCCCCCGGGCGTCCAGCTCGAGCGGCAGATCATGGATCGCGCCCGCGGGAAGATGCGCATCATCGGCCCGAACTGCCTGGGCGTCATGAACCCGATCGGCGGGCTCAACGCGACGTTCGCGAAGGGGCAGGCGCGGCCGGGCAAGGTCGCGTTCATCAGCCAGTCCGGCGCGCTCTGCACCGCGGTGCTCGACTGGAGCCTCAAGGAGCAGGTCGGCTTCAGCGCGTTCGTCAGCGTCGGCTCGATGCTCGACGTCGGCTGGGGCGACCTGATCGACCACCTCGGCAACGACCCCAAGACGAGCAGCATCCTCATCTACATGGAGTCGATCGGCGACCCGCGCGACGCGCGAGCGTTCCTGTCGGCCGCCCGCGAGGTGGCGCTCACCAAGCCGATCATCGTGATCAAGCCAGGCCGCAGCGAGGCGGCGGCGAAGGCGGCCGCCTCGCACACCGGCTCGCTCACCGGCTCGGACGAGGTGCTCGACGCGGCGTTCCGGCGCGTGGGCGTGCTGCGCGTGAACGACATCGCGGACCTGTTCTCCATGGCCGAGACGCTGGCCAAGCAGCCGCGGCCCCGCGGCAATCGGCTGTGCATCGTCACCAACGCCGGCGGCCCGGGCGTGCTGGCGGCGGACGCGCTCGTCGCGAACGGCGGCGAGCTGGCGCCGCTCTCGCCGGAGACCCTGGGCGAGCTGAGCGGCTTCCTCCCCGCCGCGTGGAGCCGCAACAACCCGGTCGACGTGCTCGGCGACGCCGGCGAAGACCGCTACGCGAAGGCCCTGGAGATCTGCGCGAAGGACCCGAACAACGACGGCGTGCTCGTCATCCTCACGCCGCAGGACATGACCGAGCCGACCCAGACCGCCGAGGCGCTGCGCAAGCACGCGCACGTCGACGGCAAGCCCGTCCTCGCCAGCTGGATGGGCGGCGTGGAGGTGGAGGCGGGCAAAGCCATCTTGAACCGCGCCGGGGTCCCGACGTTCGAGTACCCCGACACCGCCGCTCGCTCGTTCTGCTCGATGTTCCGTTACGCGTACGCCCTCCGCGCCCTGTACGAGACGCCGAGCACGGACGAGCGGGCGCTGAACGTCGATCGCGAGAGGGCCAGGGAGCTCATCGCCGGCGTCCGCGCGTCGGGCCGGACGCTCCTGGATGAGGTGGAGTCGAAGCAGCTCATGGCGGCGTACGGCATCCCGACGGTGCCGACGGCCGTCGCGAGGAGCGCGGACGAGGCCATCGCCATGGCCAGGGAGATGGGGTATCCGGCCGTCCTCAAGCTGTACAGCGCGACGATCACCCACAAGACCGACGTGGGCGGCGTGAAGCTCGGTCTGCGCGACGATGACGCCGTACGCAGGGCGTTCGAGGAGATCCAGGAGAGCGTCTCGCGCCTGGCCGGCGCGCAGCACTTCCAGGGCGTGACGGTCCAGCCGATGATCTCGCTGAAGGACGCCTACGAGATCATCCTCGGCAGCTCGGTCGATCCGCAGTTCGGCCCGGTGCTCCTGTTCGGGGCCGGCGGGCAGCTCGTCGAGATCTTCAAGGACCGCTCGCTCGGCCTGCCGCCGCTCAACGCGACGCTGGCGCGGCGCATGATGGAGCAGACGAGGATCTACCGCGCGCTCCAAGGCGTGCGCGGCCGCAAGCCGGTGGACCTCACGATGCTCGAGCACCTGCTCGTGAGGTTCTCGCAGCTCGTGATCGAGCAGCGATGGATAAGCGAGATCGACATCAACCCGCTCTCCGTGAACGCGGAGGGGGCCATCGCCCTCGACGCCCGCGTCGTCCTGCACCCGCCGGACACGCCGGAGTCCGCGCTCCCCCGGTCGGCGATCCGCGAGTATCCCACCCAGTATGTGACGGAGCTCAAGAGCAAGGACGGGCAGGCGTCGTTCACGATTCGGCCCATCCGCCCCGAGGACGAGCCGCAGATGGTCGAGTTCCACAAGAAGCTGTCCGAGCGGACCGTGCGGCTCCGGTATTTCTACCCGATGCAGCTCGACCTGCGCACCGCGCACGAGCGGCTGACGCGCGTCTGCTTCGCGGACTACGACCGCGAGATGGCGCTCGTCGTCGAGAAGCCGCCCGCGGGCGGCGCGCAGCGGCAGATCATCGGCGTCGGCCGGCTGAGCAAGCTGCCAGGCACGCGCGACGCGGAGTTCGCCCTGCTGATCAGCGACGAGCACCAGAGGCAGGGGCTCGGTTCCCGGCTGCTGGGCCTCCTCGTCCAGATCGGCCGCGACGAGGGGCTCTCCCGCATCAGCGCCGACATCCTGGCCGAGAACGTGGAGATGCAGCGCGTGGCGCAGAAGCTCGGCTTCCGGGTGACCCGCGAGATCGGGGACTCGACCGCGAGGGCGGAGCTGACGCTGTAGGCGCGATAAGGTCCTGTGCGACAGCCGCGCTGCTGGAGCCCTCGTGGGAACGTGGGGGAGCGGCGCGGCCGGGCACGCACGTGGCGCTTCCCGCCGCGTACGAGACATGCGCATGCTCGGGGAGCAGCCATGGATACCCACCGTCTGAAGACCCTGTTCGAGCGGCTCAGGCAGCAGCACCCCGTGAACGCAGGCGAGATCGACGCGGTCGAGCGATGGCTCCACGACGCGCCGCTGATCCGTCGCTACCGTATCAACCCCCACGTGGTCGCGGCGGACACCGCGCTCGACGCGCACGCGGTCATCCGCGTCCTGCTGCACGGCACCCAGACTGGCCTCTTCGACATGCACTGGGACGTCCACTGCAGCCATTGCAACATGCTGGCCGAGGCGATCGACGACCTCGCCACGGCCACCGCCGTCTCGTTCTGCCCGATGTGCGAGTACTCCTTCGACGTCGACATCGCGGCGCGCGTCGAGGTGACGTTCTCGCTCGGCCGCTCCATCGAGGACCTCGGTTTCCCCCCCGTTTGCCAGCCGCCGTCGGCGCTCCACCCCCGCTATGGCATCACCGCCGCGCTCGGCGAGACCGCGGCGGCGACCGAGGTGCTCCCCGCGGGCCGCTACCGCTACTTCTGCCCCTTGACCCGCGCCAAGGGCATCCTTCGCGTCGAGGGTGAGCCCACGGACGAGGTGCAGGTCGTCGCGATCTCGCAGCTCGCGGGACCCCGCTATGACGTGACGGAGCTGGCGGTGCGGCCCGGACCGCTCAAGATCGCGCTCACCAACGTCGGCTGGCCGCAGTGCGGCTTCATCGTTCATCACGATGTCCTGAAGGACGAGCTCGATCCGGCCAGCCTGCCGCGGCGCCTCAGCGGGCTCGAGCTGCTCCACGTGCCGGAGTACCGGCGCTACTTCGGCGGCATGGTGCTGTCGGCGCGGGAGCGGCTGACGGTCCGATCGGTCCTCGTCGTCTTCACGGATCTGTGCGGCTCCACGCGGCTGTACGAGCGGATCGGCGACGCCCCCGCGTACAACCTGGTGCGCGATCACTTCGACGTCGTGATCGGCGCCGTCGAAGCTCGGGGCGGCGCGGTGGTCAAGACCATCGGCGACGCGGTCATGGCCACGTTCCTGGACGAGCGGTCCGCGGTGACGGCGCTGAGCGCCGCCATGCGCGGGATGCTCGGCCACAACGCCGGCCGGCCCGAGGGCGAGCGCCTGGTGCTCCGGGCGGGCATGCACCGCGGCCCGGCGCTGCTCGTCAACCTGAACCAGCGCCTCGACTACTTCGGCCGCACCGTGAACACGGCGGCGCGCCTGCTCGGCGTCTCGGCAGGCGGCGAGCTCACCGTCTCCGCGCCGCTCGCCGCCGACGCCGAGCTCGTCGGTCTGCTCACCGATGAGGGCTGGACGCCGCCGCGCGCCTCGCACGTCGATCTGAAGGGGATCGAGGGGACCCGCACCGTGCATTCGGCGGGCTTTCCCGGCATGGCCGCGCGCTGACCCGCGCGCGTCTCCGACGAACCGGACCCGCTGGCGAGCGCACAGGGCCGCAATGCTCGGGAATGGCTTGCCCATGAACATCGATCCAACCGCATCCGGTATGAGCGTCACCGTGGCGAGGGAACCGCAGGATCCAGCGTGTGACGTAGATGCTCATGGTGCCAGGCCATCACCCATCGTCATCGCTCGCCGATCGCCCAGCCGATCGCCGGCCTGACGGCCCCGGTGGTCGCGTCCTGCGAGACGCCCGTGAAGCCGCCCATGAAGACCATGGGAATCTTGGCTCCCAGGTATTCCCACGTGAAAGGGGCGGAAGAAAGCCCCTTCGGAAAGTCGTGCATGGCCGGGCCACCGCCGACCTCGGCGCTCAGACCTTCTTCCCAGCGCATGGCATACAGGTTCGGGGACGGTTCGCGCCTATTTGTCCCAGCACCCTGCCCCTCGACATAGGGGAAGAGAACGTTGATCCAGCCGTTCACATAGGGTCCACCAGACTGGTTTTTTTGCTTGTAGAAGGACTGCCAGAAGGCGCGATCCACGTCGCCGCGCGCGGTCCGCACGATCCGGTCCAGCACGGGCAACAGCGTCGCCGTCCAGCCAGTCAGATCGAACTCGCTGAACATGTCGGCTCTTCTCCGGATCGACAGCCAGTCGTCCACCGTCCCGAGGAGCGTGATCTCTGGGATGCCGCTGAGCGAGACGGCCAAGTAATCGAAATATCGCTGCATGGCGTCGAAGAGCACGACCTCGGACGCGGCTCGTTCGATGGCACCGGTCGTCGAGAAGTCCGCCACGACGAGCTCCCTCGTCTTGCCGACATGCTCCCCGATGCGACCAGACAGCTCGGAGAACATTGCCGGCCAGTCATTCGAGGGAGAGCCCTTGACGAAATCGTCGCGACGTACGGAGATGGTGAGCCTGTCGTCGTGGCTCACGAACCGGCAGCGCAGCGCCTCGGCGTGGAGCTTGACATGCGTCGCGAACCCCTGCGCGAGACAGAGCCAGACGTCGTCCGGCGACAAGACGAGCGGGTAGTGCCAATAGAAGGCCAGGTAAACTGCCTCGACGAACCCGTGAGCTCTCGACTGAATCAGACCGGGCAGGTTGCACGCGGCGGCTTCGAAACCCCGCTCCGACCGGATTTGAAGCGACTCTTCGAGCGTGATGGAGGGTCGTCCGCTTTCGCAACGCTTTACGTCCGAGACCGCAAATGTGATCATGACGTCATCCTTCTTCCTCGTGAATCGCCAGCGGCATCTCTGATGTCTGCCATCATGGTCGCCCCAGGTCGCGGTGCCCTCCGAACGCTCGGCTGAGCCGCGGCGAGAGGCGCCGGCGGATCTATCCGGGAGTCAGCGCGTGTGCCAGCTACGTTCCAGTCGCAAGTGCCCTCGTTCAGCGATCCTCTCGAAGCAAGAGTCGAAGGGGATGAACAGGCCCCAGCGATCACGGCCGCCGCGCGCCGCGGCTTCCAGAAGCACTCGTTCCTCCAGATCCGGCGCGCGCACTCCCTTCCAGAGCTTGTCGGCCAGGGCGATGATGAGCTCCTCCAGTGTAGAGGCCATCTGCTGCCAGCGCGCGTGCGACAGACACACCCTCGCGAGCGCCGGCGTGACGGAAGCCGCGAGGAGCATTCGCTCGCCTGCGGGTTCGTGCTCGTTGCCAGGCCCCGTGAGCTCTCGAGGGTGCTCGATCTTGCCGGCGTCATGGAGCACCACGCCAACCCGCACAAAGTCCTCGTCGATCGGAATGCCCTGCTCGCGGAAGAGAACGATGAGCAGATCCGCCGCTTCCCCGACGAGCTCGACGTGCAGCAGCAAGTGAGGCGGAGCGCCCAGGGTCGCGAGCAGCGACCTCGCGTCATCGCGGGAGGCGGGAAACATGAGACGTCTTGCCCTTCACGCGTCTGGACGACCTCTGGTGCGGTTGGTTCAGCAACCGGGCGGTGAAGACATCGCCGTGGCATGCGGTGACGCGCACCCAGACAAGCTCCGGACGGCGATCGGTGAGCCGCGGCCCGCCGTCGTGAACCAGGACTTGCAGGTCGTCCGGGTGGTCGACGTGAAAGCGGCCCTCAAGCCTCGGGTGCTGTCGCCAAGCTGCTGTCATGTCCCGGAACCTCTCCTCCGTTGCGCTCCTGCCAGCCGCGCCCTCCGTGCCCCTCACTCCACGAACACGCTCACCTCGACACCAGCCGCCTTCGCCAGCCCGACGAGGTGTCCCGACCCGCGGCTCTTGTCGACCGCCGGATGAAACACCAGCACCCGCACTACCCCGCTCGCAAGCATCCGCTCGTTGAGCCCCTTCCAGGCACCACGCTTGTACTTCGCATAGTCCGCCTTGTTCTTCGCCATCGGCTCCACGTCGAGCCCCAGCTCGGCTGCGACGCGCCCGGCGAGGGCGTCCGCGCCCGGCGAGTCGCCGTGGATCACGGTCGCCCCTGCCGGGAGCTTCGCCAGCTCGCGCCGGATCGCATCCAGGTTGGTCCACGCCACAGCGCCGGCGACGATCACACGCGTCATTCCGCCATCCTACCCTCGAAGCGCGCGGAGCGGGAACATCAGGATGTGCACACCCCCGGCTGGTCCTCCCGGCGCAGCACCCGCCCGCCGAACCATCCGCGCGGGCAGGTCGACGTCGATGCGGTCGACCTGCCCGCGTTCGGGCTCGCCGACGATGTGCTGCCGTTCAGCGGCGACGTGCACGCGCACCGCAACCACCAGCTGCTCTACGCGAGCCCGGGCGTCCTGCACCTCGAGGTCGGCAGCGCCCACTGGATCCTGCCGCCGCAGCGCGCGGCGTTCATCGCGGCCCACTTCATGCACCGCGCGCACGCCGCGGCGCCCGTCGCGCTGCGGACAGTGTGCCTGTCGCCGCGGCTCACCCAGGTGCCGCTGCCTTCCGGCGACCCGCAGGGCGAGGAGCGCGTCGACTGCCACGTCTTCGCGGTGACGCCGCTCGCGCGGGAGTACGCTCCCGTGAACTGGGCGTCGAACACGACGACCTCGCGCCCGGTGTCGTAGTAATACGAGCGCGTATCAAAGCCGGCGGCGTCCGACGTGAACGCGGCGAGCCGCGCGGCCGGCGCGCCGGTGGGGCCCTCCACGGGCACGCCCGGGCCCGCGGCCTCCGAGGCGCAGGCGGCGAGGGCAGTGAACGAGGCGAAAGCGGCGGCGCGGATGAGCTTCGACATGGGGGGTTCCTCTCTCGATGGCATCGCGGGGCGTCCTGCCCCGGAGACGGGGGAGAAGATGCGGAGATCGGCGCTGGCGCGCTTCCTTCCAGAAGCCAATATTTTGCTCGTGCGCGCCAGCGGCGTTCAGGCCGTCGTGCGCAACCGCTGTAGGCCGCCTCGGCGCCGTCGGACCGGCCTCGACCGCGCCCGGCCGACACGAAGATCGCCCTTACAGAAGCGGCATAGCCCTGTAGTATCGTCCCCATGGGGGCGGCTCATGGGACAGGGGTGCGACGGCCGGGCGGCGCACTCGACAGCCCAGCGGCGACGGTGCTGGACGGGGCCACCCTGAACGCCATTTCATCGAGCGACGGGCTCATGTCTCTCCACGGTCCAAGACCGACCGCACATATCTCCATCGGAATCTCAACGACCTCGTCACCGAGGCTCTCCCCGGCCCCGTACCGCCTGAACGTCGAGGGGAGCCCTCTCAGAGCAGGAGAACGTTGATGGCCGACTCGCTCAACCCGTACCAGGATTTCGCCGCCTGCCACCCGAAGCTGCGGGAAGCGGTGTCTGAGGTCGTCGCCTACTGGGAGCCCGATTCGGCGCCTGTGACGGTCGTCTTCGGCCGCATCGGTCGTGCGCTTGTCCAGCTTGAATCCGACCTCGATGACACCACGCTTGATGAGGTTTCGCGGCTCGTGGAGCGTTCGCTGTCAGGAAGTGGCCCAGAGGCAGATGCGGTCGCGACGGGGCTCCTGGAGGCCATCTGCGCCCGCGGCGTCGATGCCCCTGCCGCCGTTGCGCGCGTCGTCTCTCATCTGGGACCCGATGCGCGCGCTTACATTCGGGCCTGGGATGCCTTTACCGGAACGACGACTCCGGGCGTCACGTAATCGTGCTGTTAGCCATGAATGTCGGGGGACCGCGCTGTGCCGCCGGCGTCACCGCTTCACGCCACGAGCTCGCCTGTCGACGGCGGTCGTGGTAACGCTGCTCCGCATGGCGAAAGCCGCGCGAACGGCGACGAAGAGCGGGACGCGCTCCCCGCAGGGGCGCCGTCGCGTCCGCGTGTACACGGCATGGCACCCGGTGCTCGTCGCGCTCCTCGAGCACGTGCTGCCCGCGGGCTGGTATCAGTGCATCTCGGAGTTTCAGCTCGCGCGCGAGCCGCTCCGCGTCGACCTCGTCATCCTTCGGCGCCGGCGGCGCGGCGCCCCGCCCAGACCGAGCCTTCTCACCAGCGTCGTGGGCGGGCTGGCCGAGCACACCTTGGTGCACTTCAAGGGGCCGACCGACGAGCTCGAACGCGATGACGCCCGCATGCTCCTCGCTTACGCGCTGCAGTACCTCGTCGTTGCAGAGATTGAGGACCCCGCCTCCGTCGCCCTCCGCGTGCTCGCGCCCCGCCTGACCCCGCGCTTCGTCGAGGCGCTCAGGTCGCTCGGCTGCGCGCTCACGCCCACGGGACCGGGCACGCACGAGGGTCGGCTCTGCGTCTTTCCGCTGCGGGTGGTGGAGACGGTGCCGGCGAACGCTCGCGAGGGCGACCATCTGCTGTACACTGTGACGCCTGGGATGGTCGCCGACCCCGGCGGGATCCCGGCGCTCTCCCCTGCGGAGATCGCGGTGTTCTGGGCGCTCTTGGAGCATGTCGAGCAGCTTCGACGTCCGCTCCCGGGGCAGAGGAAGCGGCACATGAAGGACGAAAAACGGGTGGTCGAGAGCTTCGAGAAGGTGCTCAAGCGCCTCGTCGCACGGGTGCCGCCCAAGCAGCGGCTCGCCGGGCTCGCCCCCGAGCAGCTACTCGCCGGGCTCGCCCCCGAGCAGCGGCTCGCCGGGCTCGCCCCCGAGCAGCGGCTCGCCGGGCTCGCCCCCGAGCAACGGCTCGCCGGGCTCGCCCCCGAGCAGCGGCTCGCCGGGCTCGCCCCCGAGCAGCGGCTCGCCGGGCTCGCCCCCGAGCAGCGGCTCGCCGGGCTCACCGAGGCGCAGGCGGTGCTCGCCCTGCCGGACGCGATGCTCCGCGCGTTGTCCGCGGAGTACATCGCGACGCTGCCTCGCGAGACGCAGGCGGCGATCCAAAAGCGCCTCGGGGCAGCCTCGCGGCGGCGCCCGGCGCGTCGGCGAAAGCCGCGCAGCCCTTCGAGATGACGCCTCGACGCCGGAATCGGCGACGGCCGAGGCGTGGTTCGTTCTTTCAGACCATGCGCCGACCGTGCCATGAGCGATAGAGACGCCCGCTGAGGTCGTCCTCGGCTCCATGCTGCCGGGGTTCGACTTCGCGGCGCAGCAGCTGCTCGACTTCCAAATCTCCGTCCTCGCCCTGCCCGTCATGCCGTGGGTCTTCATGGCGCTCGCGCTCTTCCCCTCCGTGGAGCGGGCGAAGCTCGCGAGCGCGCTCGCCCTGCTGAGGCAGCTCGTGTTCTATCTCTCCCTGATGTGGCTCTTGCCCAGGATCGCCGGGGTGAGCGGGGTGTTCTGGGCGAACGCCGCGATCGACATCGCGATCTTCGTGCTCGTGATCCCCCTGATCGGCCGGGAGTTCCGGAGGCTCGACGGGCGGGGCGCGGAGGCGAGCGCCCCGCCGAGCGAGGCGACCGCCGGGCGAGCCGCGCCCGCGCGCCGGACGCGCGGCCTCGCGGCGCTACGCCGACGGGTCGGCCACGCGACCCACGAAGTGCAGCGCCCGCGATCGCGGGGACAGGTCGGCTATCCGTGGCACAGGACTCTTTCGCCCTGTGCGGAGACGGCTCGACCCTCACTGCTCGAGGTAGAGGGCGACCTCCGCTGTCCGTCCCTTGGCGTGGGCGATCAGCGTGGCGAGTCCGTTCTCGAAGTCCTCGGGCGTCGTGAGGTGCGTGTGCCCCTCGATCTCGCCCTCCGGCCCGACGACGTACGGCGCGATCAGGTCGTGCGCCGCCTTGAACCACGCCTCGGAGGCGGCCGCCTCGTACTCCTCGGTGGCGGCCTGCGCCACGTAGCCGCGGTAGACATCGAGATAGACCGGATCGTCGAGCAGGAACCGGACGAGCGGCCATTGCTCGGTCACCTCGGCCATCGAGAGGGACAGCGCCGTCATCCCGATGGTCACGCCCGCGTCGGCGTCCGAGAACGCGAAGGTGTGATCCCAGGGGATCCACGTGAACTGCCCGCCCTTGTTCGGGTCGGCGTAGAGATAGTAGTTGTGCGGCAGGCGGCCGTACACGTCCCAGTCCTCGATCACCGCGTTCAGCGCGAACCAGTGCAGGAAGCCGTCGACGTCGAAGCGCGCCTCGAGCCCCGCGCGCCACGCGGCGGCGTCGGTCCTGTCGGCGTGCAGCGCGTCGAACAGCGCCCGCGCGTCCGAGAGATCGGTGTCGTCCTCGTTGTTCTCCTTGACGATGGTGTCGGGGTCCCACGTCTCCCACCGCGCGCCGGTGCCATCGGGCTTGTAGAGGTTGCCCTTGTGGCCGCCGAAATGGGTGTCGAGGAACGACTCGTCCGACGGGAGCTCGATGCCGGTGTACAGCCCGAAATAGACGGGCCCTTCCCCGTGATCGACGAAGACCCGGTAGAACGCGGTCGCGGGCGCAGGGATCCCCGCCTTGGCGAAGATGTCGGTGCCGATCTTCTCGCGCAGGAGCGAGGGATCCAGGTACCCGCTCGCGAACGACATCGAGTCGAACCCGTAGAAGCGCTGGTTCTTGGTCTCGGGATACTCGTCCTCGAATCGGTCGAAGTTGAGGCGCAGCGGCAGCTTCCAGTTGCCCGCGTTCCAGGGCAGGAGCAGGCTCGAGTTGCCCTTGAAGCGGACGCCGACGTGCTTCCACTGCCGATCTTCGGTGGCGACGTCGCACTCGACGTAGACCGGCGTGCGCGGGAGCAGCTCGACGCTGCTGATGAGCCCCGGATCGCCGCCCCCAGGGCCGGGCGGCATGCAGGTCAGCTCGCCCTCGACGTCGGTGCACACCCCCTCGGTGGCGGTCCCGAAGATGTCGATCGTGCAGTCGGCGTCCGCCGCCAGCCCCTCGCAGGCGGCGATCCAGTCCGGCGGCGGCACGAATTCCCCGGGCTCCTGCGGGGGCGGCTGGCAGGTCAGGCCGCCGGGGAGCTCCGTGCACGCTCCCTCGGTGGCGGCCCCGAAGAGGTCTATCGTGCAGGCGTCGCCGGCCACGAGGCCATCGCAGGCCGTGACCCACTCCGGAGGCGGCGCGAAGGGACCGCCCTGCGAGCCGAACTCGCCGGCCATGTCCGTCATGTCGTCGACCATCTGCTGCCACTGCTCGGGCGTGATGGTGATGTCGATGCGGGCAACCCGGTCCTGCGGGAACGCGGCGGCGTAGTCCGGCGGCTCCGTGGGGACGCCGCCCGCCCCGCCGTCGCCCCCTGCGCCGTCGCCTCCCGCGCCCTGCCCCCCGGTGCTGCTGCTCGCGCCGGCGCCCGCCCCGGTCGCGCCGGGGTCGTCGGACGAGCCGCAGCCCACGAGAGGCGCGGCCGCCAGCGTGGCGACAGGCAACAGGCAACGAAGAATTCTCAAGGTCATCGATCGCTCCTCAGCTCGCGTTTCGGGGCGATATTATGTCAATTCTGGATCGATCGTGTGACGAAACCTCGCGCCAGAAGCGTGCGGCATGCCGTCATCGGCCAGATCGGCCCGAGGCGCAGGGCTGGCGTGAGGTGGAACTTTCCGCATCGATCGCGGTGGATTCTTCCATTCATGATGCAGCGGAGATTTCCACGTTGGAGGAGGGCGGCGCAGGCGCGCCGCGCGCCCTCCCGCGGCGATCGCGCAGGCCTCTCCGCTCCCCTGGGAGAGCGAGGTAAGTCGACATCGACGCGGGAGGACGGCGAGAGCTATCGAGTCGACGCCGCGGGGGGACGCGGCACGTCAGGCCCCCCGCGGCGCGCGATCACGAGGGCGCGCCGCACTTGCCGGGCGACGCGACGGAGACGCCTGCCGCGTTCGCGAAGCATGCATTGCTGTACGTCTTGCCGTCGCAGCCGCAAACGGGATTGTACACCTGGGTGCACGCCTGCGGGATGGGCGCGCAGACGCCCGTCTGATCGCCCGCGCCGCACTGCGCCTTGATGTCGTAGTCACAGAAGGAGCCGCGCTCGCACGCGATCCCGGCGAGGCCGCCGCAGACGCCGCCCTGGTGCCCGCCGCCTCCCCTCACCTCACTCGACTCGGAGTCGATCGATTCGGGCGCATCGTCGGCCACCTCCACCTGACAGCCCCCGGCGAGCGGGGCCATGGCGAGCGCGAGCCAGACGACGGATGCCATGCGACTGGCCTTGAACCAAGCCTGAACGTTCATGATGTTTCCTCCAATGTCGCCTCGCCGCTCCCGGCAAAGCGATGACCGTGCACGAGCCTTTCCCCTGGAGAGAAAGGGCGCCTTGCGCCGAGCGCGAGCGCGGCGCGTGATCCCTGTCATCCCCCTGTCGATCGGTCGGCGAGCATGAGAGTCAACTCGACGCGACCTACGTGCGATGAGACGTCGAGCCGACGGTCGCAGCGCCGCGGGGGCACAGTCCCCTTGGCAGGAGTCAGGCCACACGTCGGGCGGCGCGGTTTCCACGGCGGGCACGCCCGGCTGCGGCGTCAGGGGCCGCCCGGATCGGGCGAAAGCTGCGCAACGTGAGCGAGGGCTGGCGCGACCTGCCCCCGCAGCGCGGCCTGCGCGGGCGCGCGCTCGCGTCGCCCCTCAGCCCAGGAGCCCCCGCTCGCCCAGCCACAGCGTCGCCCCGGCGCGGCTATAGATGCCGAGCTTGTCGTAGGCGTGGGCGATGTGGTGCTGCACGGTCTTCTGGGAGATGTCGAGGACAACGGCGATCTCGCGGTTGGTCTTGCCGACCCCGACGAGCCGCAGCACCTCCAGCTCGCGCGCCGTGAGCGCCCTTCGTGCTCGGACGGGCCGAGCGCACCCGCCGCCGGCGCGCTCTCCGCTCGGAGGAGCGCTCGGAACGGGATCGGTGGCGAGCAGGTAGTTGTACGTCGTCCCGCGCCCCCCGGCGAGGCGATGGGTCCAGATCGGGTTGGCGCAATAGAGCTCCAGCATCTCCTTCGTGTACCCGATCACGAAATGCTCGAAATACGGGTGCCAGGCCGGGAGGTCGTGAACTCGAAATTCGACGCCGGCGTCCCGCAGCGCCGCTTCGGAGCGGCTGTCGGTCTCGGAAAAGTAACGATGCCAGAGGGTGGGAATGGCCGTGACCAGCGAGGACATCCCCGGATCTCGGACGAAGCGCTTCAGCGGGCCATCGACGAGCGCCCAGCGCGCCGACTCGGCCCCGAGCTCGAAGAGGGCGTCCTTGCGGTCCGGATAGAAGCGCCGCACGAGCTCGTCGTGGAACGTGAGGAACTCGGGCAGCGGAACCAGGCTGCTGGCCGTGATCGGCTGCCTGAACCACGGGTGGCTCAGCGCCATGTCGCGAAAGAGGCCGCGCCACGCTTCCGAGCCGAATCTCCGGCTCACCAAGGTTTTCCGCGTCAGGATTGTGGTTCCGCTGACCTTCATGGGAAGCTCGTTGACGCCTCCCGCTGGACGACGAAACCGCTCGGGAGGCAGGCTCCCAAAGTATCACTCGCCACGTCGAACGATCAAGGCGTCGGCCACCAACGCGCGAGTTCGCGTGTCACGCCGCAGCTACGATCACGCGGTATTCGCGCATCGGCAGCAGATTCTTCTGATGGCGCTGCAGGCCGACAGACCGCGCTGTGGGATGCGCAGCGTCATCGCATCCCACAGCGGGTCGCACCTCGATGTCAGCGGAGTCGCTCGAGCGTGGAGGCGGGTGTGGGCAGGACGGCGACGATCGAGGGACGCCGTGCACGGGAGTGGGGGGACGCGCCGCGTCGAGCACGCAGAGCGCGCGTCAGGAAGAGGCTACGGCATGGTGTGCCGCTTCAGGACCGGCCAGCCGACCGCGGCGTTGCCGTAGTCGTGGCCCCCTCCCTGCTTCGTGCAGAGGGCCACTTCGACGCCGCCCTCGCAGTTCGAGAAGGTCGAGCAGCCCTTGCTGTCTTCGGCCGATGGCGAGCCCGTGCACTTGTTGATCTGGCCCCACTTCTCGAGGGTCGATTTCGCCCCGAGGAACGTGATGGGCATGCCGCTCACCACCGCGGAGTATCCACCGGCGTAAGGCACGATCGGATCCCCGGTGCTGCGGAACGAGATCACGGTGATGGGGCGCGACGGCTTGCAATCGGCGATGTTCTCCTGCAGGAGATCGAAGGCGGCGGGCGCCACGGCGGCGAACGTATCGGCCGCGTGGCAAGCGAGGTAGTGGGACATTCCACCTCCCATCGAGAAGCCGACCGCGTAGATGCGCTTGGGGTCGATGCAGGCGGTCTCCTGGATCTGGGCCACCATCGCCTTGACGAAGGCCACGTCGTCGGTGTTCTTCACGCAGCAGGGCCCCACGTTCCAGGCGCCGCCCGAGGGGCCGGCGAGCCCTGACGGGAAGGCCATGATCACGCCCTCCGGGTCGGTCTGCGCCGGATACGGCGAGCCCGATCGCTCCGACGGGCCAGAGCCGCCGAGGGGGTGGAGGTCCACCACGAGAGGCACCGGCTTGCTGCCGTCGTACGCGGCAGGGACATGCAGGACATAGCTGCGGTTCGAGCCGCCGACCGTGATCGTCTTGTTCGTGTCGCCGGCCCTCAGCGCGGTCGACGGGCAGGTGATGGGCTCGCCGCCGCCCGCGCCGCTCGTGCTGGCGCCGCCACCCGCGCTGCTCGTGCTGGCGCCGCCACCCGCGCTGCTCGTGCTGGCGCCCGCGGCGGGGCCGCCTCCGCCGCCGTCGCCGCCGGCGCCGCTCGTGCTGGCGCCATCGCTGCCGGTGCTGCTGCTGGTCGAGCCCGTCGTGCCCGCCGACACGCTCCCGCTGCCCGAGCTGCTGCTCGTGCTGGCGCCCGCGGCGGGGCCGCCGCCGTCGCCGCCGGCGCTGGTGGTCCCATCGCTGTCACCACCGCAGCCCCAGAGGGAGATGCCGAGCGCTCCCAGCACCAGAATCAGCTTCGGTAAACTCGTTCGTCCGTACGTCATTGGTCAGCACCTCTGTCCGGTGGGTTCAAGACCGCCATCCGGTGCTCGGGCCACGTCCTCGGAAGCGCGAGACAGCGCCGCCCCTCGTCTTCCCGGCTCGCCGTCCGTGGTCACATCACCCGATGCACGCGGCTGTCATATCCGAGGTCGCCGGCTCGAGGCATGGGCATACTGGCCTATGCCTCGGCGCCGCAGCCGCTCGCCGCCGCGCGCGGTCCCGGGAGCATCTCCAGGCGTTCCTGGAAGGCGCAGAGCGCGCTGGTCTTCCCGGAAGGGCGCCGGAGGCCCGGGCACGGTCGATGATACGGCGACGTGTTCCGTGGAGATCGTGCCCACGGAGAGCGGCTGTGCGCGGCGCCCCGCGACGCGCCGACGGCAGGCGGCGCTGGCGTTCGTCGTGGCGTGCCTTGCCGCCGTCCTCCTCTCCCCGGTCCACGTGACCGGGCGTCACCCGGGCGCCCTTGTCGTGTCCATCGAATTCGACGACACGCTGGCGGATCAGCTCTCCGTGCGATCCATCCTCGCCCAGCACAGGATGCATGCCACGTTCTTCGTGAACAGCGGTGTGCTCGGCCGCCCCGGCTACCTGACGGTCGCGCAGCTCCGCGCGCTCGCGTCCGACGGCCATGAGATCGGCGGTCACACCGTCAATCACATGCGGCTGCCCGGGCTCAGCGCCAGCGAGCAGCGCCGGCAGATCTGCGACGATCGCCGCGCCCTCCTCGCGCTTGGCTTCGCCGTGAGCGACTTCGCCTACCCCTGGGGCGCTCACGACAGCGTCAGCACCGCGCTGGTGCGCGCCTGCGGTTACGACAGCGGAAGGCGCGCGGGCGGGCTCGCGTTCGCCTCATGCATCTCGTGCCCACGGACGGAGTCCATCCCTCCCCCCGACCCGACCGCCACCCGCGCGCCCGGATCGCTCACCCGCAGCCAGGGCGTCCCCACGATCAAGGCTCTCATCCGCAGCGCGCAGCAGGACGGCGGATGGATACAGCTCATCTTCCACCACGTCTGTGACGCCTGCGGCACGTACAGCATCTCCAGACAGGACTTCTCCACCCTCCTCGACTGGCTCGCGGAGGAGCGCGACGCGGGCCGCGTCGCCGTCCTGACCGTGCGGCAGGTGATCCGCGGCGAGGTGCCTCGCTAGGCGGCCTGTGGGGTGGACGAGGCGCCCCCGATGCTCCTCCTGGATCCAGAGGACTCGAGGTGGCGAGTCGGCGCGCGACAGGGACAGCCCGCTCGTGGACGCGTACGTGGTCGCTCGCTACAAGGCGAGCATCGCCGATGCCAGGCGCCTGGGCCTGATCCGCACGACGTTCGACTTCGAGCCCTGGGTCGACCGCAGCTTCCTCGATCAAGCCCTGAGAGAGGAGAAGCTCGAAGGTTTCTGGAAGCCCCGCGCGCTGCCCTGACGCATCCAGGGGGGCGACCGACCACGACTACTTCGCGGCCTGGTCGTTCGCGTAGGGGTTGAGCTCGTTCGTGTAGACGCGGCTCAGGGCGATCTCGCCCGGCTTGAGCTCGCCGCTCTTGACCATCCAGTCGATCCAGACCTGGAAATCGCGCTCCGCGATCAGGCCCCCCTTGCCGGCGACGCCGTAGCTGCGCCAGAACTTGATGGCCGAGTCCTCCTCGTTCCGGCCGCGCTTCTTCATCAGCGCGATGCAGCGCGCCACCACCGTCTCGCGCGGGGTGTCCCGGGCCCACTCGATGGCCTTGGCCGTCGCCTCGACGAAGCGCCGCGCGGTCTTCGGGTTTTGCTTGATGAAGCTCGTCTTCATCACGTAGCTGCCCGCGGTGAACTTGCCGTAGAGCTCATAGTCCGAGAACAGCGAGCGAATGCCGCCGCGCGCGATCGCGCGATCGCGGTAGATGTCGCCGAGCGTCGCCACGTCGACCTGCTTCTCGCGGAGCAGCTGCTCGCCGTTCACCGGGGGGACGACGAGCAGCGTGACGCGCCCGGCCTCCTCCGGCGCGAGCTGGCCACGCGACAGAAACTCCTTGATCATGAACTCGCTGTGAGCGCCGAGCGTGTTCATGGAGATCGTCTTGTCCAGGAGATCGCGCGCCGTGCGCAGAGGGCTGTCGTTCAGCACGTAGAAGCCGCTCTGGCGTTGCTCGTCGACACCGTAGTAGCCGGCGACGGCGATGATGGGCGCCTTGGCCGCGATCAGCTTGACGATGGCGCCGTTGAAGGCACCGCCGAAGTCGGTGTCGCCGGTGACCACGGCCTGCACGCTCTGCGGGCCGCTCACCGTGCTGCCGATGAAATTCAGGCGGATCGGCGCGAGGTAACCGAGATCCTCGGCGAGCTCGATCGGCGACACGGTGCCGTTGTTGCCCTGATAGCGGAGCTCGAGCGTCTCGAACTCGCCCTCCGATCCGGCGGCGGAGGCGCGCGAGGCGTCGTCGCGCGAGCAGCCCCCCGCGGCGCACGACACCAGCACGACGAACAGGAGGACCGCAGGCCACGCGGCGCGGAGCAGGCCAGGAGGAAGGGGACGCGGAGGAGTCATATCCGTTATATTAGACGAGCATCCGCTATAATACAAGCCCTCCTTCTTGCCGACGGACTCGCGTATGCGCCAGAACGCGTGGCCCTCGACGTTCCTGGCACGAGTTTTTCTAGAACGCTGTCTTGCATCAAACCGCGCGCTTTTCTAGGGATCCCCCGACGCGCGGCCCTGGCACTCTTTGGCACAGGAGCGAATCCAATGACAGACCTTCGACCGACGTGGCTTCATCTCGGCCCCGTGTTCTCGCTCGCGATCGCCCTTTCCGGCGCGCTCGCGGGCTGCGGACCGCTCGGCTGGACGACCTGTGAGTACGACGGCGTCGAGTACAGCCCCGGCGACGAATTTCGTGACAAGGAAGGGTGCAACAGCTGCTTCTGCTCGGAGGACGGGAACGTCTCCTGCACCGATATGGCGTGCATCGCCGAGTGCACGTGGGGAGGGGTCACGCACGCGCAGGGCGAGTCGTTCCCTGCCGGGGACGGGTGCAACAGCTGCTTCTGCATGGAGGACGGGAACGTCGCCTGCACGCTGATCGAGTGCACCGGCGGCTGCATTTACGACGGGCTCGCCTATCTGCCCGGTGAGTCGTTCCCGGCGTCCGACGGGTGCAACACCTGCACCTGCGATCCCTCGGGCTCCGGGAGCGTCGGCTGTACCAAGATCGGGTGTCACGGCTGCGAACGAGACGGCATCGGTTACGCGGCGGGGGCGCCGGTCCCACCGGACGACGGCTGCAACAGCTGCACGTGCAACGCGGACGGCGAAATCGTGTGCACGGACGTGGCTTGCCCGGAGGGCTGCACGTATGGAGGCGTGGAGTACAGGCCGGGCGACAGCTTCCCGGCCCTCGACGGCTGCAACACCTGCACGTGCGGCGGGGATGGCAGCGTCGCATGCACGGAGAAGGGCTGTCTGGAGGCCTGCACCTACGGAGGCGTGGGATACGAGCAGGGCGACAGCTTCCCCTCCCTCGACGGCTGCAACACCTGCACCTGCACCGCCGGCGGGGGCGTGGCGTGCACCGAGCGTTATTGCGGATGCGACCCGTCGAGCGAGTGGTGGCGCCAGTACGTGAGCACCAGCCCGGAGGAGTGCGCGCTCATCGACTTCGCCTGCACCGGAGGCCTGACCTACGTCTCCAACGAGTGCGGCTGCGGCTGCGAGCAGGACCCGAGCTGCCCGCCCTCGTTCAACTGCATGCCACCTCAGGCGTGCGATGTGGACGAGATCAAGAAGCGCTGCCCGTACTCCACGATCGCATTCTGAGCGGATGACCTCGAGGCGCATGCGCTCAGGGGCGCCGCGCGGACAGCGGGCAGGATGATGGCCTGTCGAGCGCGGAGCGGGCTACGACCGCTCCACGGCGCTCCGCAGCAGCGCCACGGCGGCCTCTCGCAGGATCGGCCCGTCCACGCGCACGGCGGGCGAGGCCTGCGCCAGCACCTCGTGGCAGCGCACCGGCAGCGCTGGCCCGCCGAGCACCGCGATGATGTCCGGCGTGCTGGCGGCGTAGACGATGCGGCTCACCCCCGCCCAGAACAACGCCCCCGAGCACATGGCGCAAGGCTCCCCGCTGGCGTACACGGTGCCGCCCGCGAGCGCTTCCGGGCCGTGCGCCGCCGTTGCTTCGCGGATCAACACCACCTCTGCATGCGCGGTGCAGTCCCCCTGCCCTGCGTTCGCCGTGCGCCGCTGGTTGAAGCTCACATGGATCACCTGGCCGCCTTGCACGAGCACGGCGCCGAACGGCATGTTGCCGGCGCGCAGGGCGTCGCTCGAGGCGTCCACGGCGAGCTGCATGAAGCCCGCGTCCAGGGGGTCGTCTACTGGATGGGTCATGGTAAACCGACCTCGCCGTTCACCGAGCTCGAGCGCGGGATCACGCCTGGGCCTGTGGATGCCCTCATGGTCGCTGCGTCGGCTCATCCTCTCGCACTGCGCATGCGGTGTCAACGGCAGAGGTCGATCGCCTGCGGCATCCTGGGGTAGCTCCTCGACCGCGCCAGACACCGGCGTCGCGCCACGAACTCCCATGGCGACGTTCAAGGCGCTGTCACTGCCGGCACCTTCGGCCCGGACGACATTGCGAGCTCGGAAATTAGGGACTAAGGAAGACGGAGCCAACATCAAGATCTTGCTCGAATGCGCAAAAGGACGCGTCATGCTCACGGTGATCAGCAAAGAGGACAGGGCTACGCGCCCCCTGGTTGCGACCTCCATCCGCGGGAAAGACGTCGAAACGCGAGCCCTGCGGCGTGGCACGGGATATGCCAACAAACATGCTGCCTGCCAACACTCAACTTCTGAACGAGCTCGGTCGGGCGGTCACGACAAGAGACGATCCATGAGATTGCTCCCAGCGGCGCTACATGCCTGGAGTGCCTTTTTGCTGTTCACCATGACCCCCGCGAGCGGATCGCCTTCGGCCGGCGGCAGCTCGGCCGAGGACGGACGAAGCGATGCCAGCGGGGTTCGCGGCGGCGCTACCCAGACGCGCGAACCGAGCTTCACCGATTGCCGTGGGGCCAATCGCTATACGTTCAACACCGCATTGTCGGACACGCGCTGCGCGGGCCCGGGGCTCGTGGTCTTCGCGGACTCGGAAGTGGAGGCGCTGGGATGCGCCGCCGCGAGGGCCGTGCTCCAGGGGGTTCAGCTAGCCCCGGCGGGGGCGGCGCGGACGTACGCGATGTGCGTCACCAGTCCCTTCGGGAGGTCGACCCAGCACGTCGCGGCGTACTCCCCGGATGACGCCAGGACGTGCGCGCGCTCCTATGTGTGCGCGGCGCTCGGCAACTGCACCGCCGCGCCGAACGCGTGTCCATGACGTCGCCTCGCTGGATTGCCGCAGCGGGGAGCGAGCCTCCGGGGGAGAAACCACCAGGTCCGCTGAACAGCGGCCGAGGTGAAGAGGCGCATCGATGGCGTGCGCTCGATGCTGACCGCCACCCCGGGGATGCCCGGAAGGCCCTCCCCGCTCCCTTCACCTCCATGGCGTGACCGGATGCCGGGAGGCGCGCGGCAGCGGCATTCGACCGGACGCTTGTCCCCGCGCGCCTGGAGAGTCCGCTCGGCGCGGCCTGACCCGAGAGCGCGCTCGAGGGTGCCGAAGACTTGCCGGCGCGGCGCGCGCGGATGGCCTTCGGGATCCGGCTCCTTGCGCACGTAGGCGACGTCACCGGTTGCCCAGACCGGCCCAGCTTGCTTGCAAGCTCTCGACTGTCGGAGCGTTCGTGCTATTACGGCGCCCCCCATGAACGCCTCTGACGCGATCAAGGAGCGGGTGGACCGCTTTATAAAGGACATCCTGAGCCTGGTCGAACGAGTTCAGGAGGAGCACCGCGCCGCAGCGCACCGGACTGTGACGACGATGCTGGCCGATCTGGGACGGCCAGCGGCGAACGCCTCCTCGGAGCGCCGTCCGAAGCCCCGGAAGGGGCCGAAGCCCCCCCGGAAGGGGCCCGCGCACGCCCAAAGGAGCGTGGCGAGGCCTACGAGGAGCGGGAAGCAGGGTGCGCTCTCGACAGCGTCGAGCTCCTCGACGGCGGCACCGTCCACGAGGAGCGGGAAGCAGGGCGCGCTCTCGGCAACGTCAAGCTCCTCGACGGCGGCACCGTCCACGAGGAGCGGGAAGCAGGGCGCGCTCTCGGCAACGTCAAGCTCCTCGACGACGGCACCGTCCACAAGGAGCGGGAAGCAGGGCGCGCTCTCGGCAGCGTCAAGCTCCTCGACGGCGGCACGGTCCACGAGGAGGACCTCAGCACCGGCATCCGGCGCGGAGCGAACCACGGCTGGCACGATGACCGCGACGGGGGACTCCACGAGCGATCGGGAGGCTGTGGTGCTCGAAACCGTTCGATCCCTCGTGCGAGGGACGGCGACGGAGATCGCCGCGCGCAGCGGGCTACCGAACGGGAGCGTGTACGTCACGCTTCGCACGCTCGTCGCTCGCGGCCGCGTGGCGAGAGCCGGGACAGCGAGGGGCGCCGAGTACAGCCTCGTCTCGTCCGGCGGGATCCGGCCCTTCAAGCGCGTGAAACCTGCGAGACCCACCAGCGCTGCGGAGATGGAACGGACCGACGACGCCGCGCTCGCGGAGTAGAAGATTCCGCTCACGCACGAGGTCGTCGCGGTGCGTTGAACGCGGCGCTCGCGCTCTCGCCCGCCGACGTGTCGGCCGCCATCGCCGCGCAGAACGTCCAGTTCGCGTCGGGCCGCATCGGCGACCTGCCGAGCCCGCCGACGCAGCAGATCGGCGCCACGCTCATCGCCGAGGGGCAGCTCACGACACCCGAGGATCTCGGGGCGATCGTCCTCCGCGCGAAGCCCGACAGGTCGCGGTGGTGCAGCTCGGGGTGATGGGCGCGGTGCAAGGAGTCGCCGGAGAGCCCGAGCTCGCCGGCGGTCCCCATCTCCTGAGGACACGCGCCGCGACCGCTGAGCCTCGCTTTCAGCTCATGGATTCGTGAAGTCGTAGCATCCCTGCAGAGAACCAGCGGCTGGAGCCATGCTCGCCCCCGCGCCGAGCCGGGACAGATCCGTCATCACGTACACTGCGTCCCGGGGGAAAGGGAAAGCGGAGTCTTCACGTTTGCTGTAGGAGCCGCCTCCGACACAGTAGACCGTCGGGGTGCCGAGGCGCTCTCCCGGGATCACGAGATAACCGCTGACGATCTCGTTCCCGTCGACCTCGACATGGAGCACTCCACCAAGATCGAAATAGACATGGCCGCCATGCGCATCCGGGCCATACGAGAACTCGCTCGAGTTCTGGCCGTCGCCGTTCGGCGCTCCCTCGATTGGCCCCGAGAGCACATCCGCTTCGAACTCGTAAACGATCTCACCGGCGATGGGCTCACCGGGGCACGCGCCAAGCTTGACCAGCGATGCCATGGAGAACCTGTAGCCAGCTTCGTCCCGGATCACAGTCGAGCCGCCGGCATCATGGAACCACGTATCAGGGCTCGACCCCTCGGAGGGCATCCGGATCAACCCAGCGGCGCTCAGCTCGACGCCCTCTCGCAGCATCTCCCGTCCGAACAGATGCAGCTCACCACCAGCGCCGAAATCGAAGCGCAGGCTCTCCACGCGTCCAGCCAGGGAGCTCCACGCATAGGACTCTCGCACAGCCTGTCCGGACATGGATCCTTCGAGCGACAGTGAGCCGGGAGCACATCGCGGTCCGGTGTCTCCCTCCCCCGGGGTAGACGAAGCGGCATCGCAGCCACACAGAAGGAGGCCCGCGACCAGGAGGGCGCCCCCTGAGGCGCTCGCTGAGCGGACCGATCGGCGATGATGTTCATGAGGTTCCATGTGCGCGGTTGCTGGAAGGGCGAAGGTTCGTGTTCGGTGGCTCGGCAGGGTGGACTCTGTCACGTTTCGCCGCGGGTGTTAACCCCCCGCCCCCGCGAGCTCGGCCGAGGACCGGGAGGCGCAGTAGGAGCCCGCAGTGACATGGCCCCCATGCGCGCTCCCCCCGGAGCCTCACCTCATTTGATCTCGGGTCCCCCGTGCGCGACGAGCAGCGCTAACGACACCCGGCTCCCCAGCGGGATTCGAACCCTGGACACACGTCGAGATCCGCAGGAATCACGTAGGTTTCCGCATGCTGGCGGCGAGGTGTCGGTGCAGACCGCGGCGGCTAAGTGCGTGGAACCTCGTGAGCCGGACGAATCGCGGACGAAACCGGCGGACCCACGGACGGTGCTGCTCGGCCAGCTCGCGGAAGGCATGAGGGCGTCGCTCGCCGCGGGCGACGTCGAGGCGGCGCGCATCGCCCACGAGACCATCGGCCGCCTGCTCGGCGCGCCGGGGACCGACGCGGCCGGCGTCATCGACCTCGCCGCCGAGCGCGTTCGCCGCGGCGGGTAGCGCCGGCCGGAGCGGCGCTCGCCGCGGGCGACATCGAGGCGGCTCACATCGCCCACGAGACCATCGGCCGCCTGCTCGGCGCGCCGGGGACCGACGCGGCCGGCGTCATCGACCTCGCCGCCGAGCGCGTTCGCCGCGGCGGGTAGCGCCGGCCGGAGCGGCGCTCGCCGCGGGCGACATCGAGGCGGCTCACATCGCCCACGAGACCATCGGCCGCCTGCTCGGCGCGCCGGGGACCGACGCGGCCGGCGTCATCGACCTCGCCGCCGAGCGCGTTCGCCGCGGCGGGCAGCGCCGGCCGGAGCGGCGCTCGCCGCGGGCGACATCGAGGCGGCGCGCATCGCCCACGAGACCATCGGCCGCCTGCTCGGCGCGCCGGGGACCGACGCGGCCGGCGTCATCGACCTCGCCGCCGAGCGCGTTCGCCGCGGCGGGTAGCGCCGGCCGGAGCGGCGCTCGCCGCGGGCGACATCGAGGCGGCTCACATCGCCCACGAGACCATCGGCCGCCTGCTCGGCGCGCCGGGGACCGACGCGGCCGGCGTCATCGACCTCGCCGCCGAGCGCGTTCGCCGCGGCGGGTAGCGCCGGCCGGAGCGGCGCTCGCCGCGGGCGACATCGAGGCGGCTCAACATCGCCCACGAGACCATCGGCCGCCTGCTCGGCGCGCCGGGGACCGACGCGGCCGGCGTCATCGACCTCGCCGCCGAGCGCGTTCGCCGCGGCGGGCAGCGCCGGCCGGAGCGGCGCTCGCCGCGGGCGACATCGAGGCGGCTCACATCGCCCACGAGACCATCGGGCGGCTGGTCGCTCCAGCAGAGACAAGGAGGTCGAGCACCCCGGCGCGTAAGCGGCATAACGACTTGGGCTTCAGCTGGCGAGGCACCTGGACAGACCGCGGCCAGGGCCTGCCCAGGTGTCTCGCCGGCTGCAAGCCTTTGTTCGGCTGCGGTTTAGGTCGGGGCACTCAAGTGCTGGGAGCTAGCAAGGAAGGTTTCCAGACTCGATAACACTACACATCTGGATGGCGGCGCTATCCCACGAGCGGCCGGGAGTCAGCGCCTTCCTTGGCTAAGAGGGACCCGAGCGAGATGCTTCTCCAGACGGGCGCGCTCATGGGGGCGGTAGGACAGATCCTCGCGGTGCGTGGAGAACACGTTCCGGATCCGCTCCGCGGCCTCGCGCACCCAGCGGGAGACCTCGGCGAAGGAGACTCCCACCACCTCCGCCATCGTTTCGAATGACTCAACCCGAGCATCCTCGAAGCGGCGCGAGCCGCCGAGGCCGAGCGCCATCCGATCGTCGAGGGGCGGAACGTAGAGCACGGATGAGATCACGTCATAGGCCGGCGAAAGGACGGGGCGCCGCGCGTCCACGTACAAGAGCGACCAGTTCTTTAGGTGCCCGTCGGTGTTCCCGCACAGCGCAGAGAACACCACGCGCTCGACGAACTGGCGGACGTCACCCGGCGAGAGGTGGGCAAGGATCGCGGCGATCTCCTCGTGCGCGCCCCCGTAGAGCGAGTTCTCGGAAAGCGGACGGTCCAGGACCTGCGCGAAGTCTTCCATGTGGATCCGCGAGCCGTCCTTTTTCCGATCGAAGCGCTCAATCAGGTACACGGATCCGTCACCGATCGGGACGCCCTCCGGCAAGCCGTCGAACTCCGCAACGTGCGCCAGCTTCCGCTGAGGGACCTGGACGCCGGAGAGTTCCGCCCACCGCATTGTCGCGTGCTCGACCCGGGGCAGATCCCGGTACATGGGATCGTGGAACTTGGCAAGCCACTGCCCGGTCTCGCCGCGCACTGGGACGACGAGCCCGCGATCTCCCGGCCGGACCGAGAGCTTCCACTGCTGACCAGCGAGGGCGAACAATATCGATCCCTCGGGAACCTGACGTGTAGGCGGAGCGGCGCGGGGCTCCCGCGCGAGGCGTGGCCGGCTCGGCGTCATGACGACGGCGCCCGGGAGATCCTCTCCGAGGAAGCCCAGTAAGTCGAACTCGATCATCGGATCGTCGGGGTCGACCTGGGCCTGCCGGACCACCGCCTGCCAAAGCGGACTCTGGGGGGGAGGCAACAGGTGATCGAACCAACAGGGGACGTGTCCTACGGTCTCAACCTCGCGCGGCTTCTGGTCTTCGAAGAACTGTCCCAGGACGGGGCGCTCGGGGGCCTCCAACCACGACGAGTGGAAGGAGAAGCGACACGTCCAGTCCTCGAAGCGCTCCAAGAGCCCGACGAGCGCGCCCTCAAGGCGCACCTCAAGGGCGTCCATGCGCGGCCACCACGGCGCGGGCCCTGCGCGCGATCTCGGCGATGGTGGGGCGATCGCTCTCTCCCTCAGCGACGCGCTCGGCGAAGAACCGGCGAAACCTCTCATCGAGCAGCTTCGCGCGCCGGTCAGCGAATTTCGCTAGGTCGCCGCTGCGGAGCGCGCGGAGGGTCCGGTCGTCGATCCCGTGGCTCAACAGCACCTCGGCGGAAGCGGAGGTGAGCCGCCTCAGCTTTCGTCGATCAGAGAGGAGGATACACCTGGCAACCGTGGTGTGGTCGTTCCCCGTCACGTCGAGGAAGATGTCCCCAATCTTCTTGTTGCGCTTGCGGACGCGCCCCTCGACCACCTCCGTTGGCGCGCGGGTGGCCAGCATCGCCTGCACGTCTTCGAAGGTATAAGGGGCGCCGGTGTCGGGATCGCGCGGATTCAGGTAGACCATAGCCGTCGCGCACAGTCTTGCCTTGGCGCCGCGGCCGTTCCATTCCACAGTCGAGCTCGGGTACTCGACCTCTCGGGGCACGCTCCCGAGGAGCGCCTGGGCCGACGAGGCTTCGTCGTCCTGTATCAGGGCCTGTAGGCTGGCAATGGTCGCGTCGCTGCTGCTCGTGTGCAAGCTTGAGAGCGCGCCGCGCCAGACCCACCGGGTCAAGAGCGTGCGCGTGCGCGGATCCGGGTCGGGGTGGCGATGGAAGAAGCGGGCCAGCACCACGAGCGGGAGCCGGTAAGGCATGAGCTGGAGGTGTGGGAACCACGCGTCGTCGCAGAGGAATGCGATCGCTCTCCGGAGCGCGTTCTCCGTGTGTTCAACGGACGCTTCCGAGAGCTCGGCGGCGTCGTCCTCCCCCTTCGTCGAACTCCGTCGGAGGTCCGCGCCCTCGACCACCTTGAGGCAGCGAAGGAACCACTCGGGCGAGAGTTCTCCGAAGCCTGTCTCTTCCTTCAGGCGCGCGCACGCGCTCTGGATAGGGTGCGGATCCCGAGCGTGGAAAAGGGCCTCGAAGACCTCGCTCTCGCGCATGGCCACCCCGGAGTCGTTCACCCGTTTGAAGATCACCCGGAGGGCATCCTCGGACGCGCCCTCCACGATGTACGCGGGGACCTGGTACTCGCGGACGGCCTTGCTGAGTGCGATCGCCCGTTCAACGAGATCGGGACGCTCGTTGCGGAACGGCCAGTCGTTGAGCCAACGCAGGAGGCGTATCGAGTCGCCAGCGACGTTGAGCGGGAGGAAATGGGGAGGGGGCTCTGCACGCGATGGTCGGCCGAACTGCTCTTCTTGGAGATCGAACCAGACGGCGTGGATGTCGCCGAAGGGCTTCGCCTCCGGACGGAGCATGGCGCCGGCGAGGGCAATGACTCGCTGCTGGCCGTCGACCACAAAGAGTGCGTCGTGAACCTCGGAGGCTTCGATCGTGACCGGCCCGAAGTGTAGCTTCGCCGCTCCCGCCTGCTTCTTCGAGAGCAAGAGCTCCCCGATGGGAAAGCCTCGGTAGACGCTGTCGAAGAGGTGAAGGACGTGCGCCGAGCGCCACCGCAGCGGGCGCTGGAACTCCGGGATGCGGATCTTTCCCTCGCGTACGTACAGGAGGAGAGTCTCCACCGTCAGGGCGCGAGTCTCCGGGCGGTGTTCCAGCCGGGGCTTATCCATTCTTTCAATTGTACCCTAGCGCTTGCACTGGGCGCAAGGGCGAAGGGTCGCGTCGCGGGGCCGAGCGGGCTCGGGCGCAAGGGCGAAGGGTCGCGTCGCGGGGCCGAGCGGGCTCGGGCGCAAGGGCGAAGGGCCGCGTCGCGGGGCCGAGCGGGCTCGGGCGCGCCGGCCGATCACGCCACGATGCATTCGACTTCGTGCCCCAGCCATCGGGGGCCAGCGGCGTAGGAAGATCCAGTCCATCACGCCGAACGCCTTAGTTGGACCTCGTCGCCGCGAGGCCACGGAATTCCTATCGCAGCGACAAAGCCTATTACCGGAGCGGCCGATGCCGGTCTGGCCCAGATGGGCACTACGTCTGCCCGCCGAACGTCGCAATCCGTTGCCTCGCAGGGCCTAGCGGCGGATTATAGCATGTAGGCGGCGAGGCACCGCGGCCAATCTCCGTATTCCCTTGAATAAACAGCGACTTCCGCGACCTATCTGCGCGTCTCCGAAGATAGGCCGCCGCTGCGGAGACCCGGCCAGGGCGGGGCATCGGCAACCCCTCGGATCCTACTACCTGGTAGGGCGAGGGCGGCGTCGCGGTCGAGACTCTCCAGGGGCGCCACGCGCGATGGTTTCCCTTTGGGCCGTTCTGTGGAGGGTACGGGCGGCGTCGTCATGCTCGGAGTCCAGAACGTTCGCGAAGATTGACAACGAGACGTCCGTCTCGTTGTCAAAAACACGGACGCCACGTTTCGAGCGTGACCGAGCCTGGGTATCGATTGCCGTTCTCGTGCTGACCTCGTAAACTCGCCGGACAAGCAATGTGTCACCCGCGGTTGCTGGTAGCACCCGGCACGCCGTGGACGAACCCAGCCGCAACAAGGTCCTTCCTGTCCGTTGCCTACTTGAGCCCCTTGGCGGGCCAAGGAACCGCTCGGCCCAGGACAAGCCCTCGCCCATCCGCTTCCCTTCAGCAGACAGGCCCGAGGGGGTGCCAGCGCTGGGGACTGGGGCGCCGAGCTCCCCCGAGCTCGACGTCGGGGCGCCCTCTTCCGACGCCGACACGACGGCACGCGGAACGCTGTGCTACCGTGGCGAGGTGATCAGCCAGAGCGCACGCACCGAGGTCGCGGTCGAGCGGAGGGTCACGTTCGCCGAGTGGACCAGTCTGCCTGAAGATGAACCGGGCGAGCTCGTCGACGGGCGGCTCGTGGAGGAAGAGGCGCCGGACGCCGTTCACGAAGTGATCGTGGCCTGGGTGATCAGGGTGCTCGGGGGCTGGCTCATTCCGCAGGGCGGGCTCGTGCTGGGCTCCGAAGCGAAGTACGCGGTGAGCGCTGTCTCTGGCCGTAAGCCCGACGCCTCTGCGTACATGCCTCGGAGCCGCAAGCCACCTCGGCGCGGAACGCTCCACGCTCCGCCCGACATCATGGTCGAGGTGGTCTCTCCTACCCCGCGGGACGCTCGACGCGACCGTGTCGAGAAGCTCCACGAGTACGCATCTTTCGGGGTGCGCTGGAATTGGATCATCGACCCGCAGGAAAGGACGCTCGAGCTCCTCGAGCTAGGAACCGACCGCCGCTACGTGCACGCGCGCTCGGCGGCCGACGGGATCGTCGGCAATATTCCCGGCCTGGAGGGACTCTCGCTCGATCTCGACGCGCTCTGGAGCGAGGTGGAGCTGCTCGGTCCGGAATCCGGAGAAGGAACGCTCGGAGACCCGGAAGCCCAGTAGCGTTGCCGCGCTTCGTGCGGCATCTACCTGAACCTCCGGCCATCGCTCAGCGCGTCGCCAAGCGCTTGAAACTAGTAATGAATTGCGTCCCCAGCGGGATTCGAACCCGCGTAGCAGCCTTGAAAGGGCTGAGTCCTGGGCCGGGCTAGACGATGGGGACCGGCGATTCGGCGCGGGACCCTACCGTCCGTCGTCGAGCAATGCAAGCCCAACTCGCGTCGCCCGTTGGGGTTTCCGTCGCCGGGCCCGCTTCCCGCCCCGCGACCCCCCGCAGCCACGGCGCCCGCCCCCCGAACTGCTGGACGACCGCCCTGAACCGGGCGACCATCCCCCACCCCACCTCACCCGATCCACCGAACGCCGCACAGGCCGAGCTCTCCCCATGCCGCCGTCCCCGCGCCTCGAGCCTGCCGTTCCGATGTCCCAGGGAGGACCGTGCCCCGGCGCCGGCGCCTGACGCGCGCCGCGCTGCTCGCCTTCTGCCCGCTCCCGGCGCTCGTCCCAGCCGCGTCCTCGCGCCCTGCGCTCGCGCAGCTCCCTTCCGCGCAGCCCTCGGCCGCGCTCCCTTCCTCTTCGCCTCTTCCCGTTCCCGCTTCTTCGCCTTCCTCTCCCGCTTCGCCTCCCCCCTCGCCCGCCGCGCCGCCTCCCCTCGAGGTCGTCGTCACCGGCACCCGCACCCCCGAGAGCAGCCAGCGCGCCACCGTGCGCACGCGCGTCGTCACCCGCGACGAGGCCGAGCGCCGCGGGGCCACCAACGTCGGTGAGGCGCTCGACGGCGAGCTCGGCGTCCAGGTCAACCCGAGCGCGTACGGCGCGCTCGGCAACCCGAGCGCCATCCAGATCCAGGGCTTCGACCTCGACCGCGTCCTCGTCCTCGAGGACGGCGAGCGCGTCATCGGCGACGCCGGCGGCGCCATCGACCTCTCGTCCCTCCCGCTCGGCGACGTCTCCCGCATCGAGCTCGTCACCGGGCCGACCAGCTCGCTCTACGGCACCAGCGCCATCGGCGGGGTCGTCAACGTGCTCTCCGCGCCCCCCGAGCACCCGGGCTACAGCGGCCGCGCCCGCCTCGAAGGCCGGAGCCGCGCCGGGCTCGTCCTCCAGGGATCGAGCGCCTACCGGGGCGAGCGCGCCTGGGCCAGCGCCGACGCCTCGTTCCAGCGGGAGGACAGCCTCTCCCTCGTCGAGCCCGCCAAAAACCTCGCCCATCCCGAGGCCGGCGCCGACGCCCCCACCGCCCTTCCCGAGCGCGCCCAGACGCTCCTCGGCCTGCGCGCCGGCGCCGCGCTCGGAAGGGGCGTCGATCTGCGGCTCCGTGCGCGCTGGATCCACGACGAGCAGGACGGCGTCGAGCAGAAGGAGCGGCCCGTCCTCGGGGTCTACCTCTACGACCTCCCCGAGGTGACCGACCGCATCACCCTGCACCTCGCCGAGACGCTCGACCTCGGCGGCGGCTCCAGCCTGCGCCTCGCCGCCGGCCAACAATGGGGCTTCCGATCGAGCGGCCGCGATCAGCGCGGCTCGCCCTACGAGGAGCTGCGCGAGCGCTCGGGCACCCTCCAGAGCTACGAGGCGATCGCCACCGTCGCCGACGGGCAGCGCACCTGGGTCGCCGGGGCGCGCGCCGAGGTGGAGACGCTCGACCAGGTGCTCAAGATCACCACCGTGACCACCTCCGGCACCGAGGAGATCCCGCCGAACGACGAGGTGCCCAGCACCCGGCTCGGCAGCGCCGCGCTCTACGGCCAGCTCGGGTGGAAGCTCACCGACGAGCTCACCCTCATGCCCGGCATTCGCGGCGAGCTCCGCGTCCGCTACGGCGGCGTCGTCGCCCCACGCCTCGCCCTCGCGTACCGGCCCTCACCGTCGCTCACGCTGCGCGTCTCCGGCGGGCGGGGGTTCCGCGCCCCCAGCGCGAAGGAGCTCGGCTTCTCGTTCGACCACTCGAGCCTCGGCTACATCCTCGAGGGCAACCCGGAGCTCGCCCCCGAGACGTCGTGGGGCGTGAACGGCGATGTCACATGGATCCCCCGAGAGGGGATCACGGCGCGGGCGGGCGCCTTCTCGAACTGGGTCGACAACCTGATCGACGTCGACCCGAAGCCCGTCAGCTCCTCCGACGGCGTCGATACGTACACCTACACGAACATCGCCGAGGCGCGCACCGCGGGCCTCGATCTCTCGGCCACGCTCCAGGCCACACCGTGGCTCCGCGTCGAGGCCGGCTACGCCTACCTCTGGACACGCGATGACACCGCCGATCCCGGACAGCCGCTCTCCGGCAAACCGCCGCACACGGCGCAGGCCTCGCTCCGCGCCGATCTGCCGCTCCGGCTCGAGCTCGTCACCCGTCTCCGGACCATCAGCAGCGCGTTCGTCGAGAGAGACCCGCGCGCTGAGGAAGACGTGTACGCCCCCGGGTTCACGACGCTCGACGCGCGGCTCGCGCGGCCGCTCTGGCCTTCGTCGCAGGCGTATCTCGGCGTAAGGAACCTGCTTGGCGCGCAAAAGGACCCTGAGCGCCGCGGCGATCACCGGCCCCTCGAGGGGCGCACGTTTTACGTCGGCGTCCGCGCCGATCTACCGTGGGAGGACTCATGACAAGAGGATCGGTTGCGGCAGCGCTTCTCCTGCTCACCCCGGCGTGCGGCGGCGGCGGGACCTCCAGCGGAGACCCCGGGACCTCCAGCGGAAACCCCGGCACCTCCAGCGGAGACCCCGGGACTACGCAGGACGGCGCGCTCCTCGAGGTCGACGTGCCGGCCACCGGCCGCGTCTTCCTCCGCCTCGCCACGCCGGAGATCGCGCTCCCGGAAGGCGACGGCGCGGCGTCCACCGACTGGGATCTCGCGCTCTCGGGCTACGACGTCTTCACCAACAGCGGACTCAGCGGCCCCGGCGACGGCGGGGCGCTGCCGATCGGCCTCGAGGACTACAGAGCGGGTGAGCTGCCGAGCACCCCCTTCCTGCTCACGGACGACTCCGGCGGCGCCTTCTCGCGCTGGTACGCCTACGACGGCGAGGAGCACGTCGCCTTCAGCCGCTACCACGTCCACGCGATCGAGCACGAGGGCCGGTACTGGAAGCTCCAGATCGTCTCCTTTTACGGGGAAGTGGACGGGGCGCCGGTCACGGCGCTCTATCAGCTCCGCTACGCCGAGGTGCTCCCCGACGGCCCCGGCCCGACCGTCGACATCCAGGATCTCGACGCGACCGCGGGCGGCATCGACGCGCCCGAGACCGAGCCGAGCGCTTGCCTCGACCTCGCGGGCAACCGGCAGCTGATGCTCACGCCGGAAGAGGCGCGCGCGTCGACGGATTGGAATGTCTGCTTCCGAAGGTCGCTCGTCAGCGTCAACGGCGAGCTCGGCGGCCCCGGGACCACGCGCGCCGCCGACCTCCAGGCAGATGCGTCGGACTCCGAGGAGCTCGCCGAGGTCAAGGCGCGCACCGCCGCGTCGGAGCAGGCGCGGTTCGACGCGGCCGACCACGCGGCCCTCTCCGATCCCGCCGTCCCGTACCGCGGCGACCACATCGCGACCGCCTTCACGGGGCGGTGGATCGAGCCCGGCGCGACGCCCCCCGCGCCGGCCAAGGACGCCGCGTGGCTCGTCCAGGGCGCGGACGGCGTGTCGCGCTTCGTGATCGTCATCGAGCGCTTCGAGGGCGCGACGGAAGCATCTCCAGGTCGGGTGAGAATGCGCGTCAAGCAAGTGGAATGAGCGCCGCTCACGCCATCGCACACCCCGCCGAGGTCACGAGCGTGCGCAGCGCGTGACACCGCGCGAGGGCCCGCGCATACTGCGCGCGCGGTGAGGGAGGGCCCTTACCGACGCAGGAGCATGCTTATGTCAACGTCGCTTGCACCGGCATCGAGCGCACTCGATCCGTCTCGCGTGGACGGGAGGAAGCCGGGCGGCGAGCGCCGGGCAACGCAGGTTCGCGGAGGCGCTCTCCTCGCCGCGGGCGCGCTCGCGGCCCTCGTCGCGGGCGCCTGCGGCGGCAGGGTGGTGGTCGACGGGTTCGAGCCGCCGCCCGACGGCTCCGGCGGCTCCAGCGGCTCCTGGAGCTCCGGAGACACGGCGAGCTCCGCGCCGCAAGGCTCCTCCGGGGCCGGTCTAGGCGGCAGCATCGGAGAGGGGGGGGCCCCGCCGATTCCGCCCCTCGTCAAGGAAGAGCACGACAACGTCGACATCGATGGCGCCGTCCCGGTGACCATCCAGCCGGGCACCCTGGGCTTCACGGCCGTCGCCGAGATCATGGCGTCATCGCCGAGCTTCGAGCCCATCGGGATCGAGAGCATCCGCGGCCCCGACGGCAGGCTGCTGGCGGCCGACTACACCATCCCAGGCACGATGGCCGCCTTCTTCAACCAGGGCATCGGCGCGGCGGCCGTCCCCCAGACCGGCGCGGACGCATCCGCGCCGCTCGCGCCGGGCGTCTACTGGATCAAGCTCGGCAACGGCGGAGTCGGCCCTTTGGTAGAGCCGGTGCGCCTCTCGGTGTGGCACCGCCGGACGCTCGACGGGCGCTTTCACGGCGGGAAGATCGACATCAACGCCTTCATCGCCGGAGAGGCGGTCTCCGAGCAGTACATGCGGCGCGCGCTGCTCGCCGCGTACGAGGGGTACGTGGGCCTCGGCGTGGGCAGCATCAACGTCCGCCACCTGGGCTCGGAGTGGGAGTTCATCGACGACGAGCTCCTCCCCGGCCTGCTCGAGCAGACGGCCGGCGCCCCCGGCCGTCCGGCCCTCAACGTGATCGCAGTGACGGCGTTCGGGGGGAGCATCGTGCAGGCGTCCGGCGTGACGCCCGCCGTGCCCTCGGTCGCGGTCGAGCACGGCACCCACCTGAGCGGCATCGTTGTCACGCTCTACGAGGAGCCCTCGGTTGACAGCTTCATCCTGCGCCATGAGCTCGGCCATCTCGCCGGGCTGTTCCATACGACCGAGTTCGACGCGGACTTCGGCGACCCGCTGGACGACACCGAGCAGTGCAGCAACATGAGGTCACGGAGGGAGCGCTGCCCGGATTTCGGGAATCTCATGTTCCCGACGGGGGGCGACTTCTCGGGCACGATGACGCCGCAGCAGACGGCGGTCGTGCGGGCGAGCGCGCTCTACCGCGGGATCGTCGAGCAGGGCGGCGGGGCGGCCGTCCCGCTCCCGGCCGACGCGGACACGCCGGCGAGCGGAGCGCCCATCGCGCCGCCGACTCCGGGCGAGGGTGCTCGCTCGTTTGCGCCGGACCGCCTCGCCTCCACCGCCGCGCTCCCGCCGCACGCCGCGGCGCTGCTCGCGGGGCACTTCTGCGGCCAGAGCGCTGCCCGAGGCACGGATTTCGACGAGCTGCTCCGCGCGGCCGGCGCCGACGCCGATCGGCTGCTCGCGGTCGGCCGCGATCCCGGGGCGCCGGCGTACGTGAGGGCGCGCGCCCTCACCGCGGCGGGCCGCGCCGCCACGCGTTCCTCCGCCTCCGCCTCGACGCGCGTGATCGCGGAGCTCCAGGCCCTCGCCGCGGACCCGCGCCTCCCGCGCCGCGCGCGGCTCGGCGCCGTCGAGGGGGTCGCGGCCGCCTCGCCCGCCGCCGCCCGCGCGCTCGCCGCGCGCCTGACCGCCGACGCCGACGGGGTCGTCGAGCGGATGGCGACCCGCGCCGCCGCGCGGTGAGGCCGCGCTCGCCGCGGCCGGCGTTATCCCGCCCTGGACCTCGCGGCCATGGAGATCACGCCCGTCCCTGCGACGGCGCGCGCGAAGTCCAGCCCCGTCAGCACGCCGCGGAGCCGCCGCCCCTGCACGACGAGCACGCGCCGCGCCTGCGCCGCGTGCGCGGCGGCCGCGGCGCGGTGGAGCGGCGTCCGGACGTCGAGGCAGACCATGGCCGGGCTCATCACGTCCTCGACCGGTGAATCGGACAGCACGCCGTGCGCGAGCAGCGCCTCGGTCTGGGTGAACATCCCCACCGGCCACCCGCCGGGATCCACCACCACGAGCCCGCTCACCTGCGCCGTCGTCAGCCGGTCGGCAGCGAGCGCGAGCGGCGCGTCGAGCGGGATCGTGTACGCGGGCGCCGACATGAGCCCGCCGATCGCCGTCGGGTCCCGCGCCTCGACAAGGGAGAGCAGGAGATCCTTGGTGCTGAACACGCCCGTCAAGGCTTCGTCCTCGCGGACGAACACGCGATGGATACGGTGCTTCAGCAGCACGCTCGCCGCCTGCCCGACCAGCGTCGCGCGCCCGACGGTGATGATGCCCGGGCGCAGCACGGCCCGCGACGGGACATCGGGCAAGGTGAGCAGCATTCCTCGGCTGTTCGTCTTCGTCTCGAACCTGCCGAGCCGGAGCAGGTCGGTGCGCGACAGCACGCCGATCGCGCGCGACGCCGCGTCCAGGATCGGAACGCAGGAAATCGCGCGCTCGCCCAGCGTGCGGTGCACCTCTGGCAGCGGCGTCATGTCGGACGCCGCGATGACTTCACAGGTCATGTAACGCGAGACGGGTGTCGCAAAAGACATCATGGCGAGCATTCCTCGAGGACGCCGGCGATCCGGCGCGCTCCAGAGGGAGCAAGAAGCGATCCGCCATGGGACGAGGGCCGCCAGGCCTGGCGCAAGCGCAGGCACCGCGCCTCGGCGCGCGATCTGCGCCGAGGTGTGCAACGGGCTGGGCAGCGGCTGAGCCGCCAGACCCAGGTGCGCGTGCCAGGCGGCGATGTCCTAAAATGCGACAGGTGGGGGCCCCGGAACGTGGCCGCCAGGCGCACGGCCGTCGCCGATCCGGAGACCCCCGGGGCTCCTGACCTCCAGGAGCTTCGCGCCTGCCGCGAGCTCCCGGAGGCCAGTGTCCCGGCTCGGCCCGGGCGATCCGTCAGACGAGCCGCGGCTCGGGCGCCGGGCGCGCAGGGGGCCCCTCGTGTTCCGAGGGCCTGTCGTGCGCCGGTCCAGGGCCCGCGCTCGCCGTCGTCGCCGCGGATGGACTCCGGGCCAGCGGGCTAGAACCTGCCGCAGCCGCCGCCGCCGCCCCAGCCGGGCCTGCCGCACGGCGGCCTGAAGCCGCCCCAGGGGCCGTTCCAGCCGCAAGGCCTGTAGTTCCCGAAGTTGCCCCAGTTGTTCCAGCCCGGGTTACCCCAGGGGTTCCCGCCGACGAAGCTCCCGTTGCCGCAGCCCGGGAGGCCCCAGTTCCCGTTGGGGAAGCCCAAGTTCCCGTTGGGCCAGCCCCAGCTCGGATCGGTGAAGCCCCCGGAGGCCCCGCAGCTCCGCGCCCAGCTGGCGTCGCCGCACAGCGCCTGGGAGGCCTCCTCCACCGTCACGGCCTCGTCCGCATCACTCTCGTCGACGTCCGCCTCGCCCGCGCCCACCGCGCACCCGGTGGCCAGCGCCGCCATCGCCATCGCGACGCACATCAACCTGGTATTCAACAGCTCGACCATTTCTCCTCCTTGCCCTGCCCGCGACGTCTGCAAGACCGTCGCGCCAGTCGGGTTGCGGAGAGAGCAGCGCTCATGCCCGAGAGCTGGTGTGCAGAGCCTGCCGCCCGAGGGCGCGCGCCGCGGGCGCGAGGCAACGACAAACCGACATTCCTAAACAGCGCACGACCCCGCGGTGATCCTCCGTGTCCCCCCGCGCCGGATCACTGCGCAGAGAAGGCGCTTCCAGGCGCGCTCGGCGCCCGCCGGGAGCGCCTCGCGCAACGCGGCGGCTCCGGCAATAACACGCCTTTCGCGCGCTGCGGATTTCTCGGCGCAGCGCGCGCCGACGAGGTGTCTCCGACGATGTCGAGCCTCCGCGCTGACAACATGAGACAAGGGGCGATAACACCGCAGGTGCATTCGCCGTCCTCAGGCGATCAACGCCGCCCCGCTCGGCCCAGCTCCCCTGCGCTCATGTACGCAAGAGTGCTCAAAAAGGACGCTCCGGGCATCCCGCGCTGCGCGCGTCAGGGGTCTTATCGAGTCGAGTCGGCCCCATCCTCCGCCGGGCGAGCGCGGCGGCGGCGCGGGGCCGCTCGGGGCGCGGCCATCCAGGTCTCCCAGGCTCTCGAGAAGTCGTCGGCGTGGATCTCGTGGCCGCGCCCCGGGTGCACAACGAGCTCGTGCTCCCAGCCGTGCTGGGTCAGCACGTCGGCGAGGTTCTCGGCGCTCGCGATGGTGGAGGCGAGCTCGAGCTCACCGACGGCGATGAAGATCGGCGGCCTCTCCTCGGAGAACAGGTGCTCCTCGATGACCATGCGCCCCGCGCCGACGAGCGCTGCGCCGTCGACGGCGACGAGGCCTTCCAGCGCCACGTAGCTCGCGAAATAGCCGCCGTTGGAGAAGCCCATGACATAACGCCCGCCGGACGTCCCGCCGAGGATCCGCTCCATCAACGCCTCTGCGCGCATCCACTCTTCGAGCAGGGCGGGCGCCGCTGCGTCGACGGTCTCGCGGCGCGTCGGCCAGCAGGAGTAGGTCTCCACGGACGGATCCCAGGTGCAGAGTCCTGGTCTTCCGCGCGGAAACACCGCGACGGCGCCGAGCGCCTCGGCGGCCTCCGCGGCGGTTGCCTGCAGGCCCACGGGCAGCGAGTCGGGCGCCATGGCCCCGTGCAGCACATAAAGGATCGGCGCGCCGCGGAGCGCGGTCTCCGGCACATGGAAGCAGGTGTGGTCGTCCAGGCCGATCCACCCTGCCGAGCACCAGTCCGTCTCGACCGGCTCCCAGCTCAGCGCGCCGCCCTCGCCGCCGCCGCCGCCCCCGCCGCCCTGCCCTCCCGCGTTCCCTTGCTCGCCCGCGTTCCCTTGCTCGCTCGCGCCCGACGCGCCGCTGCTCGCCGCGATCGGGTCCGGGGCAGCGCCGCCCCCGCCGGCGGCGCCCGATCCACGCGGCGCCTCGCTGGCAGCGCGCTCGCACGCGACCAGCGCGAGCACCGCCATGCTTGCCACCCTTGCCGCGCGGTCTGCCCTGTCCATGCGCGCTCCTCGGTCAAGATGCCCTGTCGGTCGTGGCGCGGCAACGCTCTCGCGGCGCCTGCGCCACGAGGACTCCCGCCCCGCCGCCGAAGCGACCCGCTCGGCGCGCCTGCGCGGGGTCAGGGCGAAGACCGCGTGAGGGCGAAGACCGCCTGCCCTTGCCCTCCCGGCGATGCCGCAGTACCGAGCCGACCATGACCCCACTTACTGGCCTCCCCGGCCCCTTCCTCGAGGCCGTCCAGCGTGAGTTCCCCGCGGATTTCCTCTCGACGGACGCCGCCGATCTCGCGACGTTCGGCCGCGACTGGACCAAGGTCCACGAGCCCAGGCCCTCGGCCCTCGCGCTGCCGCGGTCGACCGACGAGGTCTCGCGGCTGCTCCGCCTCTGCTCCGAGCACCGCGTCCCGATCGTGCCCTCCGGCGGTCGCACGGGGCTCGCCGCCGGCGCCGTGGCGGCCAGGGGCGAGCTCGTCGTGTCGCTCGATCGGATGCGCAAGATGGGCCCGGTCGACGTCCTCGGCGCGACCGTGCGCGTCGAGGCCGGAGCGGTGACCGAGGCGGTGCACCAGCACGTCGCGCCGCACGGCCTCACCTGGCCTGTCGACTTCGCCTCGAAGGGGTCGAGCCAGGTCGGCGGCAACATCGCCACGAACGCCGGCGGCGTGAAGGTCATCCGCTATGGCCTGACGCGCCAGTGGGTGCTCGGGCTCACCGTCGTCACCGCGAGCGGCGCCGTGCTCGAGCTGAACGGCGCGCTCGAGAAGAACAACACGGGGATCGACCTGCGCCAGCTGTTCATCGGCAGCGAGGGCACGCTCGGCATCATCACCGAGGCGACGCTCAAGCTCACGCGGGTCCCCGAGGCGCTCAACGTGTTCCTGTTCGCGGTGCCCGACCTCGCCGGCGTGCTCGCGCTGTTCCGCGAGGCCCGGACGGGGCCGTTCGTGGTGATGGCCTACGAGTTCTTCACCGAGAAGTGCCAGGCGCGCCTGCGCCGCCACAGGAACGTGCGTGTGCCGCTCTCCGCGCCGTCGGACTACTACGTGCTCATCGAGGTCGAGCGCGGCGAGCCCGAGGCGCTAGAGGCGTGGATCACCTCGCTGTTCGAGCGCGGGCTGGTCACCGACGGCACGCTCGCGCAGCACGGCGCGCAGGCCGCCGAGCTCTGGGCGCTCCGCGAAGGGATCAGCGAGAGCCTGTCGGCGACCGGGCTCCCGCACAAGAACGACGTGTCGCTCCCCATCCAGGAGCTCGAGGGCTTCTGCTCCGAGCTCGAGAGCCTCTTCGAGGCCCGCTATCCAGGGTGGGAGATCGCGCTCTTCGGCCACATCGGCGACGGCAACCTCCACATCAACGTGATGAAGCCCGACGACCTCACGCGCGAGGAGTTCCTGAAGCGCACCCACGAGGCGGATCACGCCATCTTCTCGCTCGTGAAGAAGTACCACGGCAGCATCTCCGCCGAGCACGGCATCGGCCTGCTCAAGAAGGATTACCTGCCCTACTCGCGCTCGGTAGAGGAGCTCGCGATCATGCGGTCCATCAAGCGGGTGCTCGATCCGCTGAACCTCATGAACCCGGGCAAGATCATCGACGTCTGAGCGCCTCCCGCTCCGCCCCTCCCCCGGCGCCCCGCTGCGATACCTGACGAATCGAGCGGCCGTCGCCTGATCCCAGGAAAGCGCGACGAACCGGCACCTTTGCCCCGGACGCAAGGCGTTTCCTGGATTTTTCACGCCTGCGCTCGATACCACTACCAGGGCCATAGAATTCGAATCATACCTAGTCGGCCATGACGACGGACATGGCCTTTCCGGCCACGACGGGCGGTTTATCAACGAAAGAAGCGGCGCGGCACATGACGTTCCGTCCCATGTTCGGTCGCTATGAAGTGATCGGAGAGCTCAGCTCCGGGGGCATGGGCGCCGTCTACCTGGCGCGGCAGAAGGGCCCTGGCGGCTTCATCCGTGACGTGGCGTTGAAGGTGATGCTGCCCGATCTGGCCGGGAAGATACCGGACGCCGCCAGGATGTTCCTCGAGGAGATGCGCGTCCTCGCGAGCATCAACCACAACAACGTCGTTCGTATCCTCGATTTCGGTGACGAGCACCAGCCGCTCCACATGGTGATGGAGTACCTGCCCGGCGTGACGTTGGCCTCGCTCCGAGCTCAGCTGTACACCGCGGCGCGGGTGCTGCCGCCGGACCTCGTGGCCGCCATCCTCGCCCAGGCGTGCCGGGGACTCCACGCGGCGCACGAGCTGCGCGATGAGCATGGCAATCACCGCGACCTGGTCCACCGCGACGTGACCCCGCAGAACATCATGTGCTGCCCGGATGGCGCGGTGAAGATCATCGATTTCGGGATCGTCTGGGCCAAGCACCGGCTGGTGGAGTCCACGGGCTGTCTGATGGTCAAGGGCAAGCTCCCGTACATGTCGCCCGAGCAGGCTTCGGCGTCGCCGCTGACCCGGAGATCCGATCTGTTCTCCGTGGGGGTCATCCTTCACGAGCTCCTGACCGGCCAGCCGCTCTTCCGGCGCGACACCGACATCGCCACGATCCGGGCCGTCCTCGAGGCCTCCGCCCCGCCCGTGCGCTCGCTGCGGGCCGACGTGCCACGGCGGCTGGACGAGCTGGTGCTGCACACGCTCGCGCGCGATCCAGCGGCTCGGCCGGAGAGCGCCGCCGTCGTGGCCGACGAGCTCGAGGCGATCGTCTGGGAGGCGGGCGGGCGCTTCGTCCATCCAGAGGCAGCTGCCCGCCAGCTCTCGGCGCTCGGGGCGAGCCTCGCTGGGCGCGCGGCCGAGCCCCTCCGCGCGGCGCCCTGGTTCGTCCACGCCGGGCGCGGCGCTCCGCCTGCAGCTGCGATGGCGCAGCCCGAGGGCGGGGTCGAGGCCCCGCGAGCCGCCGGGCCGCTGGAGCTCGCCGCCCCGCGGGCTGGCACCTGCGAGGCGCGCTCGCTGCCGAAGGGCCGGAGGCTCATGCTCCAGTCGGTGGCCGTCGACGAGCGAGACCGCTTCCAGACACCCATCCTCTTCGCGGCCGCTCCGGACCTCCTGCCCGCGCCGCTGCTCGTGTCGCCGCGCGCAGGCTCGCTCTTCATCGAGGTCGAGCGGCGCGCCGTCTCCCCCGGCGGGCCGCGACCGAGCATCTATCACGATGCCAGCAACCCCTCGACGCGCTGCGAGGGCCTCCTCCTCCCCGAGGTCGCGCGGGACGTGCGCTTCGACGTGGGGCACCGGCGCGCCCGGGTACAGCGGCTCCACTGCGACAGCGCCGAGGCGGCCGCCGGCGGAGCGCGCCTCCGCGTCGACATCCCGTGGCTCGCGGCGGCGATCGTGGTCGACGGCGCCGCGAAGCAGCTCGTGGTCCTGTCGGCGATCGACCCGGCCACCGGGACGGCCCACCTCGCGTGCATCAACGTCTTCTAGGCCGCCGCTCACGCGCGCGAGCGCGGCGATCGAACCCTGGACTCATGAGGTGATGACCATGCTGACACTGGTGCAGACGCCGGAGTCGACGCAACCGATCCCCGGCGAGCAAGGCGCCGGAGCCTCCTCCACGCCGAGGAGCGCGCCCGGCGCGGCGCTGAACGCCGTCCAGGCCAACGTCAGCTACCAGTTCCTCACCACCCGCGACGCGACGGGGCTCTGCTCGCCGATCGAGCTCGGCCGCGGCAAGTTTGCGAAGGTCTACAAGGGGATGCAGCTGAGCGCCGGCCAGAACGTGCGGTTCGTCGCGATCAAGGTGCTCCACGACTTCGCGCAGCTCTCCGAGGAGCGCCTGTTCAGCCAGGAGATCAAGCTGCTGAAGGAGATGACGACCGACGCCGGCGTGAACGTGGTCTGCACGCTCGACATCATCCAGCTAGAGCCGATGGTGCTGTGCGGCTGCGGCACCATCTACCACCCCGCCTGCCCGAGGGGGTGCAACACGCTGCTCCGGCGCAAGGACATCGCGACGGAGAGCCACCCATCACTTCACTGCAAGGAGTGCGGATACGAGCTCTCGGGCCGTTACATCAACGGGCAGTTCTTCGAGCTGCTCCAGTACCCCGCGAAGCGCTGCTGCCAGCAGGGTCCCACCGCCAGATCGGGCAGGATCCTGAACTTCGTCGATCGCGAAGCGGTCGTGATGGAGCTCCTCGAGGTGAGCCTCGTCGAGTTCGTCGGGCGCCGCCGCAGCGAGCTGCAGGCCCTGTGGGCACGGTACGGCCAGCCCTGGGTCGAGCTCGACACCCGCGCCCAGCGCGGCGATCCGTGGCACAGGCGGGCGTTCACCTGGATCGAGGACGTGTGGCGGCAAGACCGGTCCCACACGCTCTTCCACAAGGCGATCCTGCTCGAGAAGGTCCGGTTGATGGTGGAGCTCGCCGAGTCGGTCGCCTGGCTGCATGGCGAGAAGACCATCGTGCACAAGGACCTCGCCCCCGACAACCTGATGATCACCCCCGCCAGCGCCACGACCGCCGAGCGCCAGCGCGAGGGCGCGAGCGACCTCCGCGAGGCGCTCGACGACATGATCAGCTCCCCGCGATTCCACGTGCGGGTCATCGATTTCGGCCTGTCCGACAAGGACGAGCTCACCCGCAGCTGGTACGAAGACGAGGTCGCCGGCGGGAGCATCAAGCACCCCTTCCTCTCGCCCGAGGCCTGCCGCCGCAAGTTCCGCATCGCGCAGCGGATCACGCTCGACGGTGATCGGTTCCGGGTGCCGAAGCCCCTCGCGGCGGACCTGATGGACACCGACATCCTGGCCGATGAGCGCGACCCGAGGCACGATCACGATCTCGAGATCATCCGGATCGAGCGAGATCCGTCGAGCGGGGAGCTCATCGCCTGCTTCCGAGGCGAGCCGCCGCTCGATCCGAACAACCAGCAGTTCGATCTGGTGCGCCGGCTCGGCGAGGCGCACGATCTCTACGCGGTCGGCGCGCTCTTCTATTTCATCTTGACCGAACAGCAACAGGATGTGGAGGCGCTCGGCAAATTCGTGGGCTCCCTGGAGGACGTGCCTTTGCCCCTCACGCCGAGCCACCTGGCGAAGAACGACCATTACGTGAAGCGCCGCAACGCCATCCCCGAGAAATTCTGGCAAGACGAGCTGATGGTGCTGATCCTGCGCGCGATGGTGCGAGGCCGCCCGGAGAGCCTGAAGGCGAGCCGCATCGCCAGAGATCCGACGGCGGCGCGGCAGCTCCTGCGCGAGACCAAGAAGATCTGCAACGGCATCCAGCAGGAGATCCTCTCCGCCCAGCGCGTCGCGAAGCTCCAGCGAACGCTGCTCCTCGGGGCGGCGGGGGCGCTCGGGCTGGTGATCTTCCTGGTCGCCACCCTCGTCGCGATGACACGGCACCACGGGTGAGCCACGCGCCGCCCGGAAGTCGCAATTTTCTTGCAATGACAGAACCGCGGCGTCGCTCGACAGGGGCGTCCGCCGCGGCGCCTGGCACGTCGAACCGCCCGGAGCACCGTGTAGGATCCCGGGACTCAACCCGTGACCGCGCGGCAGAGCGCCGGCGGCCGTTCGACGGAATCAGCGCAAGGAGACACGATGACCTTCGACGAATCCAAGCTCTCGCACCGGTTCACCGAGCACGGCGGCGTGCGCCTCCACTACGTCGAGGCGGGCGACGGGCCGCTCGTCGTGCTCCTCCACGGGTTTCCCGAGATCTGGTACTCGTGGCGCCACCAGATACCCGCGCTGGTCGAGGCGGGTTACCGCGTGATCGCGCCCGACATGCGCGGCTACAACCTCTCGGACAAGCCCGAGGGCGTCGCCGCGTACGCGATCGCCGAGCTCACCGCCGACGTGGCCGCGCTCATCCAGGCTTCTGGCGCGGAGCGCGCCGCCGCGGTGGTCGGCCACGACTGGGGCGGCGGCGTCGCCTGGGGGTTCGCGGCGCGGTATCCGGCGCTCCTCGAGCGGCTGGTCATCCTCAACTGCCCTCACCCCGAGCGGCTGTTCGCCGGGTTCCGCACGGCCCGGCAGCTCCGCAAGAGCTGGTACATGTTCTTCTTCCAGCTCCCGAAGCTCCCGGAGCTCGCCGCCCAGAGGGACGATTTCGCGCAGCTGCGCGCGTCGGTGAAGGACGACCCGCGGCGCCCGGGCGCGGTGAGCGACGAGGATCTCGCCCATTACGTGAAGGCGTGGTCGCAGCCCGGCGCGCTCACGGCGATGATCAACTACTACCGGGCCCTCTTCCGCCCGGGCAGCCTTCGCGAGGCCGGCAGGCCGCCCCGCATCGACATCCCGGTGCAGGTGATCTGGGGAGAGCACGATCGCTATCTCGGCTCCGAGCTCGCTACGCCGGATCCGAAGCTGGTCCCGAACGCCCGAGTCGCCCGCATCCCCGACGCGAGCCACTTCGTGCACTACGACAGGCCCGAGAAGGTCAATCAGCTCCTCCTCGAGTTCCTGCGCTGACGCCGTCGCTGAAGCGCGATCGCGCGCGGGGCGCTCGCGGGCGTGCGCGGCGCGACCGCCGGCGAGGCACGTTTCCTGACGCACGTACCCGTTTGACACGGCGGAGCGACCGATCGAACCTGGCGGGCGCTCATGCTCCGCCGCATCCCCGATCGCAACATCTGGCTCGTCTTTGGCTCGATCTTCCTCCTCGGTCTCGCGTACGGCATCGCCATCTCGCTCACGGCGGTCTTCCTCGATGCGCGCGGGTTCACCAAGACCGACATCGGCCTGCTCGCGTCGTGCTTCGCGCTCGGCATCGTCCTGCTCTCGCTGCCGATGGACACGCTCATCCGCCGGTTCTCGGCGAAGACCACGCTGGTGCTCGCGCTCGTCGGGTACGCGGCGGCGGTCGGCGCCTTCCCCTTCCTGCCGACCTTCGCCGCCATCGCCGCGGTGCGTTTCCTCGACGGGGCCTGCTCGGTCGGCATCTGGGTGAGCTGCGAGACGATCCTGCTCGCCCGGTCGGACAAGGACAACAAGGCGTTCGTCACGAGCCTCTACGCCGTCTCGATGGCGCTCGGCTACGTCCTCGGGCCGCTCTGCGCGCCGCACATCGTCGCGCTCTCCTCGATGCCCGCGGCGTTCCTCCTCTCGTGCGTGATCTCGCTGATGTCGGCCGTCCTCGTGCTCGCGCGCCTCGATCGCGACCTGCCGGGCATGTCCGAGGCCCACGGGAAGGCCGGCGCCGCGAGCGGGGCGGAGCCCTCGGCGTCCTCCGCCTCGATCCTCTGGCGCATCAAGACCGCGTGCTTCGCGACCTTCGCCTACGGCTATTTCCAGGCGTCGGTCGTGCTGTTCCTCCCGCTCTACCTGATGGCTTCCAAGGGGGTCACGCGCGACCAGACGATCCAGATCCCCGCCTACTTCGCGGTGGGCATGCTCCTCTTCACCAACGTCTTTGGCCGGATCGGCGACCGCCGCGGCCACCTGCTGCTCATGCGCGCGCTCGGCACGATCGGCACGCTGATGATCCTCGGCTTCGTGTACCTCGATCGTTACGACGCGATGTGCGTGGCCGTGTTCGTCGCGGGGGCGACGCTCGCGTCGATATCGCCGCTCAGCCTGGCGCTCCAGGGCGTCGTCACCGCGCCGCGGGACTACAGCCGCGCGAACTCGCTCTACAACGTCTTCTATGCCGCCGGGATGCTCCTCGGCCCTCCGGCGTCGAGCGCCATTTACCAGGCCGCGGGCGGCATCGCGATGATCTACCACCTCGCGGCGCTGTGGGCCGCGTTCGTCGTGTTCACCGTCGTCTTCGCGGGCGACGACCCGGCCGCGCGGCGCAGCGCCGGAGAGCGCGTCAGCGTCCCGGTCTGGAATGAATAATCGCTGTCTCCACGGCGGGGTCCATCGCGGCGCTCAACGTCGAAACCTGCCAAATCCCCTCATTTTATTGGCATTTTAGCGAGAAATTCACAGGGAGACGGGGAGATCAATGGGATTTTACTCTCCGTCTCCCCGTCTCCCCGCCTCCCTGTGAATTTCTCCGGAAATTCGATCGACCGATCGCGGATCCTCGCCGGGTTCAGAGATCGCAGCCGCACGACCGCCGGACGATCAGCTCTGTCGGCAGCTCGATCCTCCGCTCGGCCTTGCCCGTCTGGATGAGGTCCACCAGCGCCTGCACCGCGCGGTAGCCCACCCCGTCCGTCGGCGCGCGCACCGTCGTGAGCGCGGGCTCGAGGTGTCGCGCCGACGGCGCGTCGTCGAAGCCGATGACCGAGACCTCCACGGGCACGCGCTTGCCCGCGGCGCGCAGCGCCTCCATCGCGCCCGCGGCAGCGTGGTCGCACCACGCGAAGATCGCGTCGAGGTCGACCCCCTCGCGCACCCACGCGAGCGTCGCGGCCCGCGCCTCCCGCGCGTCGAAGCCGCGGCGCATCAGGCGCGGATCGACGGCGATGCCGTGCTCGGCCAGCGCCTCCCGGTACCCCTCCGCGCGCGTCGTCGAGTCCTCGCTCTCGGGGACGCCGTGGAGGAAGGCGATCCGGCGCCGGGCGTGCGCCTCGATCAGGTGCCCCACGATGGCGCGCGCGCCGGAGGCGTTCTTGATGATCACGCTGGGCAGCGGGGCGTCCGCGGGCGACGACTGGTACATGAGCACCGCCGGGCACTTCTGGTGGATCAGCTGCCGGAGATCGGCCTCGTGGACGTAGTGGCCGAAGATCAGAACCCCGTCCGTGTTGTGCCGCCCGACGAGGCGCCGCGCCGGCGCCTCCGGCCTCACGGAGAGCAGCACGTCGTAGCCCGCCTCGGCCGCCGAGGCGGCGATGGCCCGCACGAGGCTGGAGATGAACTCGGTGCTGATGTTCGGCAGGAGCAGGCCGAGGACACCCGTCTTCCCCTGCGCGAGGCTCCTGGCGGCGGTGTTCGGCACGTAGCCGAGCTCGTCGATCACCGCCAGCACGCGCTCCCGGGTCTCCGCGCTGTACTTGCCCCTGCCGTTCACCACGCGGCTGACGGTCGCGGGCGAGACGCGAGCGCGCTTGGCGACCTCCTCGATCCGGATCTGCGGCCGCGGCCCCGGCTGGATCGTGAACGCTGGCGACAAGGCGGGGCACCTCTCGGGGCCGGGGACTCCGGCCGGGACGCGGCGGCGCCCCGGCCCGACGCACGTTCAGTAGAGCACGCGGGTGCGGAGGCTGGTCTCCAGCGCCCCGATGCGCCGGCTCACCTCGGCGGACACGTCCTGCGACAGGTCCATGATGAGGTAACCGATGTTGGCGTCCGTCGACAGGACCTGGCTGTCGATGTTGGCGTTCACGTCCGACACGATGCGGTTCACGTCGCGGAGCACGCCAGGCACGTTGCGGTGGACGTTGAGGATGCGATGCGTGGCCTTGAGCGGCGGGAGCTCGACGTTCGGGAAGTTCACCGCGCCCGTCGTCGCCCCGGTGGTCACGAACTGCGTCAGCGCGCGCGACACCTCGCGGCCGATCGCCTCCTGCGCCTCCTCGGTCGAGCCGCCGATGTGCGGCGTCAGGATCACGTTCGGGAGCTTCTGCAGCTCGGTCAGGAAGCCGTCAGAGTTCGACTCCGGCTCCTCCGGGTAGACGTCGATCGCGGCGCCCGCGAGGTGGCCGCTCTTCAGCGCCTCGGCCAGCGCCGGGATCACGACGACCGAGCCGCGGCTCGCGTTGAGCAGGTACGCGCCCTTGCGCATGTGCGCGAGCTCGGCGGCGCCGATCATGTTGTGCGTCTCCGGCGTGGCCGGCACGTGGAGCGAGACGAAATCCGACTCGGCGAGCAGCGCCTGCAGCGTCGGCAGCGCGCGGTTGTTGCCCATCGGGAGCTTCTGGGCGATGTCGTAGTAGACCACGCGCATCCCCATCGCCTCGGCGAGCACGCCGAGCTGCTGGCCGATGTGGCCGTAGCCGATGAGGCCGATGGTCTTGCCGCGGATCTCGTAGCAGGCCTTCGAGACCTTCTTCCATGTGCCCGCGTGCACCTCGCGCGACCTGTCCCCGAGCTGCCGGGCCAGCATGATGGACTCGCCGATGATCATCTCGGCGACGCTGCGCGTGTTGCTGAACGGCGCGTTGAACACCGGCACCCCGCGCCGGTTCGCCGCGTCGAGGTCGACCTGGTTCGTGCCGATGCAGAAGCACCCGATCGAGAGCAGCTTGTCCGCCTTCTCCAGCACGCGCGCGGTGACGTGCGTCTTGCTCCGGATGCCGAGCATGTCCACGCCCGCGAGCGCGGCGATGAGCTCGTCTTCCTTCAGCGCGGAGCTCCGCGTCTCGATCTCGAACGATCGCGACCGGAACAGCTCGTGCGCGCTCTGGTGGATGTTCTCGAGCAGGAGCACCTTGACGGGCTCCTTCGCGACAGGGGGGGTCGTCTGGAATTTCGTTGCTGAGGGCGTCATGGGCTTCATCCGTCAGGGCCACCTCTACCGCAACTTCGCCCTTTTGCATCCCAGGATCCGCTCCGGCGCCGACGCGCGCCGATGCCGGAGCGCGACCGTCCTGCGCATCGGTTCCGCGCGCGGTTCCGCGCATGGGTTCCGCGCATTCATTGCGCGCGGCAGACTGCCGCGCCGCCGCGCAGGCCGACGGCGCGCCGCAGGGGAGACGCCTTGCCGATCGCAAGCTAGATTGCGCCGCATGCGCCACCGCAGCCACGCTCGACTCCCTGCCGTCCTCGTCGTCGCCGCGCTCGCCGCCTCCGTCGGATGTAAGGGGAAGCCCGGCCCCAGCGGCCCGTCGCCCGACGCGACCAAGGTCCCCGACGCGCCGGCGACGTCGGCGACGATCGACACGACGCCGCCGCCCGTCCCGCCCTCGAAGGGCGCGCTCATCGAGGACGAGCGCAACTCGATCGCCGTGTTCCGCGACGTCGCGCCCTCGACGGTGTTCGTGACGCAGCAGCGGCTGGTGGTGGACCGCTTCTGGGGTACCGCCGTCGAGGTGCCCGCGGGCTCGGGCTCCGGCTTCGTCTGGGACGCCGACGGGCACATCGTCACGAACTACCACGTCGTGGCCGGCGCGCAGTCGCTCGTCGTCCGGCTCCAGGGGGAGAAGACGTTCCCGGCGAAGCTCGTCGGCGTCGAGCCGCGCAAGGACATCGCGGTCATCAAGATCGACGCCCCCAAGGACATGCTGAAGCCGATCCAGGTCGCGCCCCTGCGCGAGCCGCTCGAGGTCGGGCAGAAGGCGATCGCGATCGGCAACCCGTTCGGCCTCGATCACACGCTGACGACCGGCATCATCAGCGCGCTCGGGCGCCAGGTCCAGGGCGTGGGCGAGGTGACCATCCGCGACATGATCCAGACGGACGCCGCGATCAACCCTGGCAACTCGGGCGGCCCGCTGCTCGACTCGAGCGGGCACCTCATCGGGATGAACACGATGATCTTCTCGAAGAGCGGCAGCTCCGCCGGCATCGGCTTCGCCGTGCCGTCGACGACGATCGCGCGGATCGTCCCGCAGATCATCCGGACCGGGAAGGCCGAGCAGGTCGGCCTCGGCATCCAGCTCGATCAGTCCCGCCGCCTCGAGCGTCGCAACGGCATCCGCGGCCTCATCATCATGACCGTCGTCCCGGGCGGCCCCGCCGACAAGGCGGGCATGCGCGGCCTCTCCGAGGGCGACCGCGGGATCGTCCTGGGCGACGTGATCGTGGGGATCGACGGCACGCCCGTCACGGACTACGACGGGCTGTACCAGGCGCTCGACGGCAAGAAGCCGGGCGACAAGGTGAAGGTCGACGTGCTCCGCGGCCCCAACGGAGAGAAGGCCACCATCGAGGTCGCGGTCGAGCTCCTCGGCTGACCCGCCCCTCCCCGCCCCATCCCCGAGTTATCCAGGCGTCGGCGGAGCTCGCCCGCTACGGGCGAGCTCCTCTCTCAGGTCACGATCGCGTCGATGAGCCCGCCTTCGAGGCTCTCGTCGCCGAAGTTATCGAGCGGGCCGCCCTGGCCGTTCGTGCAGCCGACGGCCGCGCCGATCGTGTTGAGCAGCTTGTTGTTGGTGACCCGCTGGTCGATGAACTGGCCGGTCTTCAGGTAACCCGCGGCGCCGCCGGCGAGGATGTACGGGACCCTCGAGTAGGAGTGGTACTTGTCGGCATTGTCGTTGAGCCACACGGCCACGCCGCGGTCGAGGAGCGTCCCCGAGCCGAGATCGTAGGACGACAGCCTGTCGAGCAGGTGCTTGAAGATCCGCGCGTGGATGCGGTCGATCTGGTGGTGCAGCTCCTGCGCGCCCTCGATCGGCGGGCCGACCTCGCCGTCGCCGTCGATGCGGTGAGAGATCTTGTGGTAGCTCTTCTGCCGCACGCCGTGGATCGTGTACTCGGTCCCGTCGTTGCCGTCGCCGACCTGCAGGGTCGCCGCGCGCGTCGCGCCGCACGCCATCGCGAGCGCGATGATGTCCATCTGCATGCGGGCGACGGTCTCCACGTTCTCGGATCTGCCGACGTCCGGGGAGATCGCCTCCATCTCCGCGACCCGCTCCGGCGGGAGCGCGCAGGCGAGCCCGACCTCGAGGTCGCGGATGCTGTCGAAGTGGAGCTGCAGCCGCTCGCGGTCGCCCTGGCTGAGGTCCGTCCGGCGCATCAGCGCCTGCATCTGCTCCCGGACCAGGTCGTTCACGCTGGCGCGGCGCGCGGCCAGCGCCTTCGCGGCCGCGGCGTCCACCTCGGCGAGCCCGAAGAGCTTCTGGTACGCCTTGTACGGGTCGCGCTCGGCGGCGCGCAGCTGCTTCGGCCCGCGGTACGAGAGCACCTCGTTGATGTAACCGGACTTCCTGCCTGCGTAGAGCGTCAGCGGCTCGACGCCCGCCGGGTTGAGCTCGGTCGCGATGCGGTTGTCGATCGACTCGCCCATCGCCAGCGACTCGTTGCCCGCCGGGTCCTCCGACACCTGCGCGGCCGTCAGGCACTGGTTGCCGCCGCCGGAGTGGCCGCAGCCGTTGCCCGGAAACGCGAAGCGGACGCCGCGCACGAGGATCAGCCGGCTCGCGTAGTCCTTGAGCTCGCTGACCGCCCGATCGGCGTCCGCGGCCATCGACTCCGCGGTCAGCGGGCCCGGCGCGCTGGGCCAGAACATCTCCGGCTCATCGCCGACCTGCTGCGCGACGCCGTTGGCCTGGCGCATGAAGATCGCGAAGGGCGGCGCGTCCCCCTCGCCGGCCGCGGCGCGGCGCGGCGCGAACGTCTCCAGGAACGGGAGCGCCACCGTGACGCCGAACAGGCCTCGAAGCACACGTCGTCGGGTGATCATGGTGCCTCCGCAGGAACGCGAGCGAGGAAGGGAGTGGAGGAGACGATCCGGACGATGAGCTCCTTGGTCGAGGCGCCGCCGCGCGACGCCTCGCCGAGCTCCTCGACGAGCGCCCGGTCCTCCGCGCGCGCGCCGCGGCCGTGGGTGAACTCGAGCCAGCGCTCCGCGTAGCACCCGTGCGCCTCGCTGCTCTCGGCGAGGAGCTGGCTGAACTCGACCGCATCCGCGTAGCTCCTCGGCTGGCCGCCGAGCGTGTAGACGTCCGCGGAGTCGACGGGCGCGCCGTTGTCGGTCGCGCGGAACTTGCCGATCGCGTCGTAGTGCTCGAAGGCGAACCCGGCGGGGTTGATGAGCAGCCCGTGGCACGACGCGCCGCACGTCCCCTTGCCCGTGTGCGCCTCGACGCGCTCGCGGTTGGTCGCGAGCTCGCCCGGCGGCAGCGAGGTCGCGTCGTCGGGCGGCGGCGGCAGCGTGGCGCAGAGGATCCTGAGGTTCACGAAGACGCCGCGGTGGATCGAGTCCGGCTGCCGCGCCGTCGCCTTGGCCGCGAGGAAGCCGAGGCGCGTGAGCAGCCCCGAGCGCTCCCCCTCGTCGAGCTCCACGCGCTTGAACTCGTCCGAGAAGTCACCCTCCACGCCGTAGACCGCGGCGAGGTGATCGTTCACGAACGCGGTGCGCGCGGTGAGCAGGTCGGTGAGCCCGCCCTCCTCGTCGAAGACGACGTGATCCACGAAGAGCTCCGCCTCGCGCTGCATGTCGTCGCCCATCTCGGGGACGAACTCGGGGTAGAGCGCCTGATCCTTGTTGAGGTCGTGGTACTGCTCGTAATCGTAGAGCTGCCGGTGGAACGCGCCGACGACCTCGCGGGCGCGCGGGTCGTCGAGCATCCCCCCGGCGTAGGCGCGGACGGCCTCGCGGGTCGAGAGCTCGCCCGCCTTCGCCGCCTCGAGGAGCGCGTCGGAGGGCATCGTGTTCCACAGGGTATAGGCGAGCCTGGTCGCGATCTCGTGTCCGCCGAGCGGGATGAGCCCGCCCTCCGCCGGCCCGGCGCCGATCTCGACGCGGTAGATGAAATGGGGGGACTGCAGAAACGCCTCGAGCGCCGCGCGGACGCCCGCGGCGAAGGGGTCTTCGCCCTCGAAGAGCTCCTCGCCGCGGTGGAACAGCGCGACATACGCGTCCCGCTCCTCGACCGTGAGCGGCCGCCGGAACGCCCGCTCGCCGAACCGCTCGACGAACGCCTGCGCCCGCGCCTCCGGCCCGTCCGGCAGGTCCGCGGGCGCGATCCGACCGAGCTTGCCCTGGTCGGCGGTCACCATCGCCGCGAGCTCCTCGGCGGCGCGCTGGTAATCGCCCCAGAGGCCCGGCGTCACGAGGAGCGCAGCCTCGTTGTTGTCGAACACGCCGCCGAGCGGGTCGCTCGTGAACGACGCCGAGAGGCCGGGCCGGTCGTCGAGGTGCAGGAGGTCGCGCACCGTGTTCTCCCACTGCGCGTGGGTCAGCCGCGGAAACATGCTGCGCTCGGCGACCTCAGGCCCAGTCGGCCCACCGGGAATGACGCCATCCCCCTCGCCCTCCCGCGGATCACCCACGGCGCCCGTACACCCCGAGAGCAGGAGCGCGGCCACGCTCAGCTGCGCGCCGAGCAGCCGCCGCCACCGCGGGAAGGCGGTCAATCGACAAGCCAGTGAGATCATCGAGCTCTCCTGATGAGCAGATCGATTGTGTACGCAGGAGACTCACCTCGTCCGCCACCGCGACGAGGTGGTCAATCGATAAGCCAGTGAGGTCGCCGACCTCTCCTGAAGAAAGGCTCTGAACAAATCCGGACTGCACCAGGCAGCCGACGGCGGGCGCAGCGCCGGATGCCACGAGGCGCCCTGCTGAAGCAGGGCGACGCGGAGCAACGACGCGACGCGCCGACCATCGGCTGCCTGGCGACAAGAGGTTTCGTTCGCTCTAAGCCAAGCAGCGAGATCCAGTTATGTAGGAAATACACTTTACTAACAACCCAAAAAAAATTTGGTCCATGGGCAGGTGCGCGACGATCGCCCTGGAGCAGACAAATCCAACAGCACCCAAAACTCTCCTTGCTCGTGTGTGTGATCTCCCATGCATGCCGGCCATGGCAGGAGATCTCGATGGCTGGCCAATCCTGCCGAGGCGGTGCGGTGTCGCCGCCGGGAAGTTCGCTGTTGCTGCCGAGCTGCGCCTTCAGCAAGCATCATCCTCGATGCGCCCCTCTCGCCTCCGCCGCTGCTACGCCTGGTCTGCGCTGGCGCTCGCGTCGCTCGTCTCGCTCGCCGCGTGCGAGCGACGGGCAGCCCCGCCCGGGGGCGGCGCTGCGGGCACCGGGCAGCAGGCGCCTCCCGCCGCGCCGGCCGCGAGCGCGGCGGTCCCCGCCGCCGCGGTCGAGTACCTCGAAGAGATCACGGGCGGCGCGGACCGGAGCGAGGCGCTCCCCCTCGTCGTCGCGATTCACGGGCTCGGCGACAGGCCCGAGTCGTTCACGGGCCTGCTGTCGGGCGCCGACGTCAAGGTGCGCCTCATCGTGCCGCGCGGGCTCACGCCGTACGGCGGCGGCTACTCGTGGTTTCCGCTCCAGCAGGCGCTCGCGAGCGATGAGGTGGGACAGGGCATCTTGCGCGCGGCCGCCGCGCTCGCGGCGACGATCGAGCGGGTCGCCGCCGAGCGGCCGACGCGGGGAAAGGCCATCGTGACCGGCTTCTCCCAGGGCGGCGCGCTCACGTTCGCGCTCGCCCTTCACCACCCGCGCGTGGTCGGCGCCGCCTTCCCCATGGGCGGCTGGGTCCCGTCGGCGGTGCTGCCCGGCGCAGGCGCGGCGGCTCCAGCGCTCGTCGCGCTGCACGGCGAGGACGACCGGCGCGTCCCGATCGGCCCGACGCGCGACGCGATCGCGGCGCTCGAGGGGCGCGGCGTCAAGGCGAGGCTGGTGAGCTACCCAGGCGTCGGCCACACGGTGAGCGGCGAGATGCGGCGCGACCTCCTGCAGCTCATCCGCGGCGCCGCCGCCGAGATGCGCTGACGGCCGTCCGGGCATAGCCACGGGCCTCGCCCTCACCCGCCCGGATGCGCTGTTTCCAGGGGCTCTACACGGCGCGCGCGACCTACCCTACGTTGTGGGCCCGAATGAAACCGGATCCTTCCGATCGCTTCGCGCGGTGGCTCAGCCACCCTCGCTTCTTCACGGCTGTCTTGCTCCTCGCGCTCGCCCTGGCGCTGCCCACGGTGGCGATCGCCTTCTATGCCGATGACTACATCCTGTTCTGTTACCTCGCGAAGCTGATCCCTGGCTCGCCTCCCTGGTACGATCTCTACAACTTCTTCCCCGGCGTCCCGGAGGAGACACGGGCTGCCGTCTCCATCTCCGGGCTGCCGTGGTGGACCGATCCGGAGCTCAGGATCCACCTTGTCCGCCCCCTGGCGAGCGCGCTGTTCACGCTGGAGCGCGCGGTCTTCGGCGACACCCCGCTCGGGTACCACCTTGTCTCGATCGGGCTCTATGTCGCCCTCGTCGCGGCCACGGCCAGGCTGTTCCTGCGCGTGCTCCCGGGCGCGACCGCGGCGCTCGCCACGCTGATCTTCGCGATCAGCGGGAACCACGTTCACCCGGTCGGGTGGATCGCGTGCCAGCACCTGCTGCTCGCGGCGCTCCCGGTGGTGCTCGGGCTCCTGGCGTACCTTCGTTACCGCGAGGAAGGGTGGCGGCCCGGGCTGTACCTCGGCCCGCTCGGGCTCGGGATCGGGCTCCTCGGCGGCGAGGCGGCGCTCGGCGGGGCGGCGTACTGGATCGCCTATCAGCTCGCCGGTCCCGTACCGCCGGGCCGCGCGGACGGCTTTCGCGCCCGGGCGGCCAGCGTGCTCCCGGTGCTCGGCCTCCTCGGGTACTTCGCCGCGTACAAGGCGTTCGGCGGCGGCGCCGCGCACACCGGCGGGTATATCGACCCGCTCAACAGCCCCCTCGCCTTCGTGGCCGCCGCGGCGGAGCGGCTGCCCATCCTGATCGGCGGCGCCCTCGTGGCCGTGCCCGCGGATCTCTCCGTCCCGCTCCCCAAGCTCCCCTTCATCGCGGTCGGGCTCGCGGCGGCCGCGGGCGTCGCCCTCCTCTACCGCGCATGCCTCCCTGCGGTCCCCGAGCGCGAGCGGGCCGCCCTGCGCTGGCTCGTCCCCGGGGCGCTCCTCGCGTTCTTCACGAGCCTCGGGGGCTTCCCCGGGTCGCGCCTGCTGCTGATGCCGGGCCTCGGGATCGCGCCGCTCCTCGCCGTCGTCGTCCTGCGCGGTCTGCGCCGCGCCTCCTCGCCCGGGGCCGCGTCCTGGCCCCGCCGCGCCGGCGCCGGGTTCCTCGCCGCCGTGCACCTCGGGATCGCGCCGCTCCTGTTCCTCGCCGCCACCTCGTCGAGCATCGATATCGCGCGCAAGCTCGAGGACATCGCCCGCACCGCGGAGATCGAGGCGCCGCCCCGCAAGCGGGTCTTCATCGCGGCCGCCTCGGATCCCATGGCAGCCATCTACCCTCAGGCGATCCGCGCCCTGGAGTCGCCCGATTCGTTCTCCTGCTGGTCGATCCTCTCGATGAACAAGGGCACGCACCGCCTCACGCGCACAGGCCCGTCCTCGTTCTCCCTGGGGCGCATCGACGGGACGATGCTGACCGGCGCGTTCGAGACCCTCTACCGCGCGCCGTCCTCCCCGATCGCCGCGGGCTACGAGGTCGGCCAGTGCGGCGCCACGATCCGGGTCGCCGAGGTCGCGGACGGGAGGCCCGTGCGGCTCGAGGTCAACCTGGGCGCGCCCCTCGAGGATCCGGGGCTCGTCATCCTGGCGTGGCGCGACGGGAGGCTCCGCCGCGTCCCGCCGCCCGCGGCCGGCGAGGCGGTGGAGTTCCCCTGGTCGCCGGGCCCGATCGGGTTCTTCTGAGCTCTTCTAGAGAGCCATTGGCAGCGGCGCGCCTTCGCGAGCGACGTAGGCCACGGTCACGAGCTCGCCTTCCCGTGGGTCGTTGACAGGCAGGGTGAAGAATCCCCCTCTCCAGAGCGCCTCCTGCGGGTTCATGAAGGCGCTCCGGACGAACTGCTCGTATTGCTCGAAGTCCTGGTGCACCGTCTCGACACGGCACATCGAGCTCCGGCACTCGATCGAGCGGAGCGACGAGGTGTCCGGGAGCGCCGCGCTCAGCTTCTCCCGGGCCGCCTCGCGCGCCTCGGCGCTCCACCGAGCGTCGGTCCCCTGCTGCGTGAACGTGTCCTCCAGGCGCTCGCGCACCGCGGCCAGCGCGGCCGCGCGCTGCTCGACCGTCGGGGCGCTCTCGCTCGCGTCGCCCGGGGGCTCCGGCGCGGGTGCCGCGGGCGCTTCCGCCGGCGGAGCCGGGGAGGGCTGCGCGGCGGCCTCGATCCACCGCTCAGGGCGGGGCGCGGCGCCGGCAGGGGCCGGGCCGCTCTTCGTCGCCTCGATGGCGCGCGAGAGCGCGCCCATGTCCTCGCGCATGCGCGCCATCTCCGCCTCGTCCCGCCGCCTCTCGACGGCGAGCGTCGCGACGGCGCCGGCCGCCGTGAGCGCGATCAGAACCTGCCAGATCCTCTTCATGACTCCCTCCGTCGAAATGACTCCCTCCGTCGAACGGCGAGGCAGGCCGACGCCGTGAGAGCGCGCGTCGCGCTCCCACGGCGGCCGCGGACCCTCTCAGTAAACGAGCTGGACCACCTGCGCGCCCGGACCGACAGTGCAGGCGGCAAACGGCGAGGTGTCGGGATAATAAGGGGTGTCCGGCAGCTTGATGTTCTCGAGCCACCCCGTCGTCGCGAGGTCGACCCCCCCGCCGGACCAGCCGCCGCCCGTGGCCTTGTCGAAGACGAACGTGGCGCAGCTCATCGTGGTGGTCCAAGTCGGCTTCTTCGCGGTCACGGTGACCCTCGCCCAGTTGTTGAAGGGGCCGGGATCCATCACGAGGGGGAGGATGATGACCGAGTTGCCGCAGCGCTGCCCGCCGACGAATCCGTCGTTGATGAGGCTCCCGTAGCTCTCGTTGAAGCAGCTGGCCTCGGCGGCGTCCCTGGCGCGGCCGATGAATGCGGCGGTGTTCCTGGCCGAGGCGTCCGGCGCCACGCTGACCGTGGCGAGGGCGGAGGCGACGGCGAGCATCGAGAGCTTGAGGATGGGCTTCATGAGATTCTCCATTCGGGCGCTTGTTGGTGGACGCGCTGCCGGTGATGCGCCCCATCACCGCGCGTTCGAGGTGTTGTCGTCCATGGACCGTTGACCGTGGACCGTTGTCTGCGGACCGCTGGTCCGCTGACGTTTCACCGTTCACCGGTCACCGTTCGTTCACCGTTGAGCATCGAGCGTGCCAGCCGCGTCCCGCGCGGATCGCCCGGTCGCGGAGCGCGGTTGTCGCGCGCCAGTCGCACTCCGCTGCGCCGGCGTGGCCTGGGCGGCGACAGCGCCGCCGCGCGGGGGGCGACGGCGCCGTGGTATCGTGGCGCCATGGCGAGCGGACCCCCGAAGAGAGCAGCCCAGAGCGGCGGCGATACGCTGACCCACCCGGGCGCCCGCCCGGACGACAGCGCGGGCATGGTCCGCCGGTTCCGCGTCGAGCTCGTGGAGGGCCCGGCCAAGGGTGCTGTCTGGGACTCCTCCGCCGATCGGTGCTCGATCGGGTCGAGCGAGGGCAACGACCTCGTGGTCGTCGACGCCACCGTCTCCCGGTTTCACTGCGAGATCCGCATCGACGACGCCGGGGCGCGCGTCCGCGATCTCCGCAGCCACAACGGCACGGTCGTCGACGGGGTGCACGTGATCGAGGCCTTGCTGCGCACCGGCAGCCTCATCCGGCTCGGGAAGACGGTCGCCCGCTTCGAGTTCGGCACGGAGCACAACCGCCTGCCGCTCTGGGAGGAGGCGCGGTTCGGCGCGCTCTCGGGCGCGTCGGCGGCGATGCGGGCGGTGTTCGCGCTCCTCTCGCGGTCCGCCGAGCGCGACGTCACCGTGCTGCTCGAGGGCGAGACCGGCACCGGAAAGAGCCAGGCGGCCCGCTCGATCCACGAGCAGAGCGCGCGGCGGGACAGGCCGTTCGTGGTCGTCGACTGCGGCGCGATCCATGGGAACCTCATCGAGAGCGAGCTCTTCGGCCACGTGAAGGGCGCGTTCACCGGCGCGGGCGAGCAGCGGATCGGCGCCTTCGAGGAGGCGTCGGGCGGGACCATCTTCCTCGACGAGATCGGCGAGCTGCCGCTCGACCTCCAGCCGAAGCTCCTGCGGGCGCTCGAGGCGCGCGAGATCCGCCGCCTCGGGACGAACACGCCGAGGTCGGTCGACGTGCGCGTCATCGCGGCCACGCACCGGGACCTGCGCGCCGAGGTGAACGCGGGCCGCTTCCGCGCCGATCTCTATTTCCGGATCGCGGTCGTGCGGATCCCGATGCCGCCCCTCCGGCAGCGCCCGGAGGACATCCCGGCGCTGCTCGACGATCTCCTCGCCTCGCTCCACGCGACGCCGGACGAGGCGGCGACGCTGCGGGACCCGAGGGTGATCGCCCGCATGACGCGCGCCGCGTGGCCGGGCAACGTGCGCGAGCTCAGGAACTACGTGGAGCAGTACCTCGTGTTCCGCGCGCCGCCGCCGGTGAGCGAGCTCGCGCCGGTGAGCGCGCCGCCGCCGGTCGACGCGAGCGTGCCGTACGCCCAGGCGCGCGACCGGGTCCTCTCGGACTTCGAGCGCCGCTACTTCGAGGCGCTGCTCCGCGCCCACGACGGCAAGGTCTCGCGGGCCGCGGCCGCCGCGGGGCTGGATCGGCGGTACCTGTACCGCCTGCTCCACCGGCACGGGCTGGGGCCGGAGCGCGAGCCGGAGGGGTAGCGCCGCGGCGTCAGAAACTTGGACAGGGCCGGCGGGGTCCGGATACGAGGGACCATGCTCGATCCCACGCCGTGGGCGAACCACTCCACCCGATGGCGGATACGCTCCTGAAGACTCCGTCCCTCACCGTCCGGTCCCCCGCTCCGGTCGCCGACGCGACGGCGGTGATCGAGATCGCGGCGCGCACCTTTGGCAATTACGCGAGCTTCCGCGCGGACTGCGCCGCCTGGTACGTGAACCACAGCCACTATGACTGGGACGCCTCGGTCATCGGGTTCCTCGGTGACGCGATGGTCACCCACTGGGGCGTGTGGGGTTACCGGATGCGGATCGGTCGGGCGGAGGTGCGCTGCGGCGGCATCGGCGCGGTGGCCACCGAGGCGGCCCACCGCGGGAAAGGGCTCATGGCCCGCACGGCTCCGCACAGCCTCGACCGCATGCGCGCCGGCGGCTATCACCTCTCGATCCTGTTCGGGATCGACGACTTCTACCACCGGTTCGGCTATGTGCCGGCCTGGCCCGAGTCGCGGTGGCGCCTGAAGCTCGCCGACCTCCCGGCCACGCTGCCTCGGCTGCGCGGCCTGCGCCGGATCCCCGCGGCGCCCACGCCTGGGCTGGTGCGGCTGCACAACCGGTGGAACGCCGGCCTCACCGGCACGGCGGTGCGGCCGACCTTTCTGCGCTCGTGGAGCGGCATGCGCAAGGACGTCGAGGCCTGGTGCTGGGGCGCGGATCGAGAGCGCCCCGAGGGGCATGTCGTCGTCCAGGCGGGCAGGAGCCGGCTCGTGTGCGCCGAGGCGACCGGCGCGCCGGACGCGGCGCTCTCGGCGCTCGGGGCCCTCTGCCGGCGGAAGGCGCTCCCCGAGATCCGCTTCGACACGCTCCCCTACCGCTCGGCGCTCGCCGCGCGGCTCCGGACGCTGAACAGCCGCCACGAGCAGCGGTATGCGGAAAGCGGCGCCGCGATGGTCCGGGTCGTCGACCTCCCCGGATGCCTCGCGGCGATGGCGCCGGAGCTCTCGGCCCGGCTCGCCGCGTCCGAGCTCGCGGGCTACCGCGGCGCGCTCACCCTCGCCAGCCCCGAGGAGACGGCGACGCTCCGCCTCGACCGCGGCCGCGTCGAGGTCGCCCGCGGGCGGAGCGCCGCGGGGACGCGCAGCGCTATCCGCGGCGGCTGGGCGGTGGCGCGGCTCCTCCTCGGCTCGGACGCGCCGCTGGAGGTGTGCGACGCGGGGAAGCTCCGGCTTACCGGAGACGCCGCCCGGCTCGTCCCGGTGCTCTTCCCGGCGCAGCACCCGCAGCTCACGCTGGCAGATCGGTTCTGAGGCCGCCGGCCCGTTCGTCTCCACCCCACCTGACCAAAGGCCGGTGTACCGACATCGCATGTCGCAGCAGAGGGGGGTACCATCCGCGCCCGGGCAGGGTCACGACGGCGCGGCGTCGACCTCGATGGGTCGGCTGGCCAGGAGGTCGTCGAGCAAGGTGCGCAGCGCCACCGATTGGCTGGCGGCGCGGGTGTACAGCGCCGTCGCTTGAATCACCGGCAGCTCGACGTCGGGGAGCAGGCGTACCAGCGTTCCTCGTTCCAGGTCACGCAATACGAGGAACTCGGGCACGAAAGCGATGCCCAGCCCGGCCCTCGCGGCGTCCCGCGTGACGATCATGTTGCCGGTGCTCATGCGCCAGGGGACGCGCACGGTCTCCCCGCCGACTTTCCACTGCACGATATCCGGCCGCGTGACGACGGCGGCGTGCTGGGCGAGGTCGGCGGGCCTCCGGGGCATGCCGTGCTGCTCCAGCCAGTTCGGCGAGGCGACGATGACCATGGTGACGTCGGCCAGCTTGTGGCTGATCAGCTCGCTGTCCTCGATCGCCCCCATCCGGATGGCGAGGTCGTAGCCGCCGTTGACCAGGTTGACGCGCCCGTCATGGAGATGCAGGTCGATGCGGACCGCCGGATAACGCCTCATGAACGAGAGCAGGCGGGGCGCGATCGCCGCCTGGCCATAGGCGACGGGCGCGGTGACGCGCAGCAGCCCGGAGGGAGCCGCATGGAGACTCTTGACCTCGGCGGTCGCCTGCTGCGCCTCTTGAACGATGGGCTGCACCTTGTCGAAGAAGCGCCTGCCCGTATCCGTCAGGCTGAGCGCGCGCGTGGAGCGGATCAGCAGCGGCGCGCCGAGCCGCTTCTCCAGCAGCGCGAGGTTGCGGCTGAGGGTCGCCTTGGGCAGCCCGAGCGCCCGGCCGGCCGCGCTGAGCGAGCCTTCCTCGACGATGCGCACGAACATCGACAGACCGGACAGATCATCGGGCTCCCTCAACGTTCCACTCCTCGAACGCGGCCGTTCCAGGGCGCCATCTGGCGCCGTCGTGGGCATCTTCGCATACTCTGGACGTGATCCTAAGCGTGGCGGCGCCGGCGCGGCGTCCCGCCTCGCGGCGATCCGCGCCGATGCGCGGCGCCGCCGTCGGCGATGCCAGTTCCCCCGAGGCCCCGGAGGGCGCAGCGCGCGCCCCTGGCCGCGCCGATCGGGTCGCGCCAGCCGGCCAATCTTCGCCCCGCGAGGCATAACCTATGAATCTCGAACACTCGTCGATCAGAACCGCGGGCATGAAGGCCCCCGGTCGGATCAGCCCCGCCGCAGACGCGCCGCCGCTCGAGAGCCTGGTCTCCACTGCGCGCGAGCTCGTCCCTCGCCTCCGCGAGCGGGCCCAGCAGACGGAGATCGAGCGCCGCGTCTCGGAGGAAACGAACCAGCTCTTCCATCACGCCGGCTTCTTCCGGCTGATGCAGCCGGCTCGCTACGGCGGCTATGAGTACGGCTTCACCGCGCTGCTCGACGTGATCAGCGAGATCGGGCGGGGCTGCACCTCGTCCGCCTGGGCGTGCTCGCTCGGGGCCATCCACCAGTGGCTGCTCGGATTGTTCCCGGCGCAGGCGCAGGACGACGTGTGGAGGGAAAGTCCCCGGGCCATCCTGTGCGGCTCCTACTCGCCCGTCACCTCGGCGCAGGCGGTGGATGGCGGGTACCTGATCCAGGGCAAGTGGCGCTTCGCCTCGAACATCGACAACTCACAATGGGCCATGCTGGGCGTCCAGCTCCCGAAGGAGAGCGACGCCGCCCCCAGCGCCGGCTTCTTGCTCGCGCCCCGCTCCGACTGGTCGATCGAGGACGACTGGTACGTCGCGGCTCAAGCTGGCACCGGGTCCAAGACCGTGGTCATCGACAAGCCGACCTTCGTCCCGGGTCATCGGAAGCTCACCTTCGCGGAGGCCGCGTCCGGTGCGCCTCCCGGGGCCGCGGTGAACCCCAACCGCATCTACAGCATCTCCTTCCTCTCGGCGATCCCCGTCTGCCTCGTGGCCCCGCTCCTGGGCACGGCCCAAGGCGCCATCGACGCCTTCATCGATCTCTGTGAGAACCGCCTCACGCGCGGCGGCATCGGCGGCGCGGGGGCGCTCCTGAGCCAGTTCGCTCATGTCCAGTCGCGTCTGGCCGACGCCGCCGCCGCCGTGGACGCGGCGAGGCTCGTCCTCGACCGCGACATCACCGAGGTGGAGCTGACAGCGGCCCAGGGGAGGTCCGTGAGCGTCGAGAAGCGCATCCGCAACCGGCGAGGCCACGCCTATGCGGCGAAGCTGTCGCACGCCGCCATTCAATCGTTGTTCTCGTGCGTCGGTGGCAGCAGCCTGGCGCTCGGTCAACCCATCCAGCGCATGTGGCGAGACGGCAACGCGATCGCGCAGCACATCACGCTCAACTGGGACGCCGTGTCCACGATGGTAGGCCAGCACATGCTGGGCCTCGAGCCGAAGGGGGCCTACTGAAGTACGTGGCTTGCAGCGCCGAGCGGCCACGGCACCGCGGCGCGTCCCCGTGAGCCTGTGAATCACTCACCACAAGGCGGCAGGGAGGTTGTTGCGATCCGGCGACACCGCGGCCCTGGGCGCGCCCGCGGCTCACGCCGCAGGGCGCAGCACGGCCACGATCACCGGCCACGACCGGTCAGGCGATCTCCAGGAGATCACCGGGCGCCGGGATCACGACCTCGCCGTGCCCGCGCGCGCGGAGCATCTTCGCGAGGACCTCCTGCGCCCGCGGCTCGCCGTGGACGAGCGCGATCTTGCCGAGCGGGCCGCGCTCGCGGCAGCGGTCCGCGTAGCGGAGCAGGTCGCCCTGATCGGCGTGCGCGCTGAAGCCGTTCAGGACCACGACCTCGGCCCGACGGTCCCGCTCCACGCCGAAGATCCTCACCCGCGATCGTCCCTCCACGAGCCGCCGGCCGAGCGTGTGCTGCGCCTGATAACCGACGATGAGGATCGTGTTCTTCGGGTCCTCGATCCCGGCCTTCAGGTGGTGGAGGATCCTCCCCGCCTCGCACATGCCGCTGGCCGCGATGACGATCGAGGGCTCGGGCTCGGCGTCGATCGCCTTCGAGCCCGCCACGTCCTCGACGTAGCGAAGATCCTCGAAATCGAAGGGCGATCCTGAGCCGCGGAGGAGCGCGCGCGTCTCGACGTCGAAGCACTCGGGGTGGAGCCGGAAGACGTCGGTGAGCTTCACCGTGAGCGGCGAGTCGACGTAGACCGGCAGCGGCGGGATGCGGCCGTGCCGGCGGAGCTTCTTGAGCGCGAAGATCACCTCCTGCGCGCGCTCGAGCGCGAACGTGGGAATGTAGAGCTTGCCGCCCCGCTCGGAGGTCCGCCGGACGACGCGCGCGAGATCCTCGTCGAGCTCGTCGGTCCCCTCGTGCAGGCGATCGCCGTAGGTGCTCTCGCAGACGAGCACGTCCGCGCGCTCGGCGACCTCGGGATCGCGCAGGATCGGGCGCTCGTAGCGGCCGAGATCGCCCGTGTAGGCGACGCGCCTGTGGGCATCGCCCTCCACGACGTCGAGCAGCGAGACGGCGCTGCCGAGCACGTGGCCCGCGTCGAGGAAGGTGAGCCGCACGCCCGGCGCGATCTCGATCGGGTGGTGGTAGGGCGCGGCGACCAGGCGGGAGATCGCCTCGACCGCGTCGTCGTCTTCGTAGAGCGGCTCGACGCGCGGCTCGTCGCTCCCCTGCTTCTCGGCGCGGCGGTTGAGGTAGCGCGCGTCGGAGACCTGGATCGCGGCGGCGTCGCGCAGCATCACGGCCGCGAGATCGCGCGTCGCCGGGGTCGCATAGATGGGGCCCTCATAGCCGTTCTTCACGAGGATCGGCAGGGCGCCGGAGTGATCGATGTGCGCGTGGGAGAGGACGACGGCGTCGATCTCGTGGATGGGGAGAGGGAGGTGGCGGTTGCGCTCGAACGACTCGGCGCGGCGGCCCTGGTAGAGGCCGCAGTCGAGCAGGACGGTCGCGTCACGCGTCCTCAGGAGGTGCATGGATCCGGTGACGGTCTGGGCGGCGCCGATGAACTCGAGGTGCACGGGCTCGATGATAGCAACCGGACCGACAGACCGGACAGATCGTCGAGCTCCCTCGACGTTCCGCTCCTCGAACGCGGCCGTTCCAGGGCGCCGTCTTGGGGCGTCGCGGGATCTTCGCATACGCCGGACGTGCATCGATGCCTTCCTCGATCTCCGTGAGAGCCGCGTCACGCGCGGCGGCATCGGCGGCGCCGCGCGCCGTCCGCTCTGGCAGGTTTGCGGAGCCGCTGAGCCCGCTGGCCGGGAGGCCGTCTCTCCAAATGGATGGAAAACTGCCAACTCATTGGCAAGGCGCCACGCGCGCCCACCGAGGTTGCTATGCTGCCGCCGGACCCGGCGACGTGGAGCGGCCGTCTGGCCGCGAAGCGCGGACGTTCGATCCGTGGCCGGAGCGCCACCCGAAGGTCTTCGCCGAGCTACTCACAACGGGCTGCGACGAGCGCGTAGCCGCCGACACGCAACACGAGGAACTGAACCATGACCTTCACTCTTCCCGAGCTCCCCTACTCCAAAGACGCGCTGGTCCCCCACATCTCGGCCGAGACGCTCGACTTCCACCACGGCAAGCACCACAACGCCTACGTCACGAAGCTGAACGAGCTCGTGGCGGCGGACCCGGCGCTCGCGGGCAAGAGCCTCGAGGATCTCGTCCGCACGACGTCCGGCGGGGTCTTCAACCAGGCAGCTCAGGTGTGGAATCACACGTTCTACTGGCACAGCATGAAGCCGCAGGGCGGCGGTGAGCCTGCCGCCGCGCTCCGTGCGGCGATCGACGAGGCGTTCGGGAGCGTGTCGTCGTTCAAGGAGAAGTTCACCGCCGCGGCCATCGGTCAGTTCGGCTCGGGCTGGGCCTGGCTGGTGAAGAATGGCTCAGGCAAGCTCGAGATCGTGCAGACGGGCAACGCCGGGTGCCCGCTCACGGAGGGCAAGACGCCGCTGCTCACGTGCGACGTGTGGGAGCACGCGTATTACATCGACTACCGCAATGCCCGGGCGAAGTACGTCGAGGCATGGTGGAACCTGGTGAACTGGGACCACGCCGCCTCGAAGCTGTGACCGGCGCGCTCCCGCGAGAGCGGCGTCGAGGCCGCTCTGTGTCAGGCATGAGGGCGACCAGCCTGAGCTGATGCAGAGCGGGGCCGCGCGGGCGTCGGCCTCGTCAGGCTGAGATCACTCGCCCGTCCCGCGCGCGTGGGCCTGGCGCCTGGAGCGCCGCACTCTCCTCCAAAGACGATGATTCCGGCGGCGGTGGGACGGGGATGAACCGTCCGGAGAGCGAGCGCCGAGCTTGACGACTCCGCTCGATCCACCAAGCTCGGCCCGAGCCATGAGCCACGCCCGCCACACGAGCGCCGAGATGGATGAGCTTGCCCGCGCAGCGCAGCGGGATGGGTTCTGCCTGATAAAGAACCTCCTTCCGAAGAGCCTGCTGCGCTCGTGGCGTGAGGCCTTCGCGCCGCTCCTCGACGCCCACATCGCGCGTGAGGGGCACCTCAAGAACCGGGGGCCCGGTCGCTATTACGTGACGCTCCCGTTCAAGGCCCCCTTCGCGGAGCCGCGCATCTACGAGGACGAGACGATCCTTGGCGTGGTGGAGCGCCTCGTCGGGGCCGACATGACCATGGTCCAGCTCGCGACCGACACCCCGCTCCTCGGGTCCGATTACCAGGACGTCCACCGCGACACGCCGCCGCTCTTCCCCGAGACCGGGAGAGAGACACCCGCGTTCCAGCTCGCCGTCAACTTCCCCCTGGTCGACGTCACCGCCGAGAACGGCCCGATCGAGATCGCCCGCGGCACGCACATGCTCTCCAAGGCCGAGGGGATGCGGCGCCTCGAGCAGGGCGAGGTCGCGCTCGAGCCGATCGCCATGGAGCTCGGCGACGTCATGGTCCGCGACGTTCGCGGCCTCCACCGCGGGACCCCGAACCGCTCGCGCGAGCCGCGGCCGATGGTCGTCATCGGCTACAGCCGCCGCTGGCTCTTCCGCCCGGAGGTCTCGATCCGGGTGCCCCGCGAGAGCCTCTCCCACCTGTCGGAGCGGGCGAAGCGCATGCTCCGCTTCAATCCCATCGTCGAATCGCTCGACGCGCGCGAGGAGACCGAGGAGACCGAGGTCTACCAGGCCTTCGCCTACTGACGCGCGACGCCGCTCGCCCAGGCGCGGGAGCTCTCACCCCGCCCCGAACCTCTCGTCCAGCTTGCTGAGCTGGCTGGTGAAGCCCTCCTTCTGCATCTCGGTGAACTCGGGGCTATGCAGGGTGTCGAGCAGCACCACCATCTTCACGCGGTCGCCGATCTCCGTGAGCTCGACATCGATGTCGTTCTCGTAGGGCGGTACGCCGGGCAGGAAGTCGATCACGTTGCGGAGCACGAGCCGTGTCATGGGCGTGAGCTCGGCGAAGGTGGAGGTGACGGCGTGTGAGGGCGGCCGGCCGACCTCCGCCATGGCGCGGACCATCTCGGGCGTGGCGGCGATCATCTCGTAGCGCAGGGCGCCGCCCGGCCTCGCGTCGAGCTCCGCCACGGCGGCCCGGAAGTCTCGCGGCCCCCACCAGGACTCGAAGCCCTCTCGCGTGGTCCAGAGGTCCCAGACCTCCTGCAACGTGGCGCGATAGGTGCGCTCGACTCTGACCTTGGATCGGGCCTGGGTTTTGACTGCGCTGTTCATGGTCGCTTCCTCGTGGTTGGGCCGCCTTGAACGGCCGGGTTGTTCTGAGCTTGCGCGCGCTTCTTCTCGAGCGCGGCACCGAAACGATCGAGGCGCTCCTCCCAGAGCTGCCGGTAGCGGCCGAGCCAGTCCTCGAGCTCGCGGAACGGCTCGGGACGGAGGGAGTAGAGGCGCCGCTGCCCATCGGGTCGCATCGAGACGAAGCCTGACTCCGAGAGGATGCGCAGGTGCCGCGACACGCCCGACTGGTGGATGCCGGCCTTCTCCACGACCTCGGCCACCTGTTGCTCGCCAGAAAGGAGAGCCTCGACGATGCGGCGGCGCGTGGGATCGGCCAGGGCCTGGAAGACATCCAGTTGCATGAGTATGTACATACACCAAGGTGCATACTTCGGTCAAGCGCCACGGCTCGCGGGGCTGCACGCGCGGCCGGACCTTGGCGGCCCGCGTGGAGCGCGGCTGAGCACGGCGCAGCTCCGCGGCGGCTCACCTGTGTGTCAGGCGCGGGGGCTCGCGCAGAGCGCCCCGCTCAGGGCACGGGGCCTCCCTCGGCCCGCGCTTCGCGCGGCGCCCGCAGCATGCGCTTCAGGCGCGCCCGCGCGGTCCGCTCGGCGCGGCGCCGCAGGGGCTTCTGCTCGTCGACGGGCACCGCTCCGTGGCGCGCCGCCGGCACGATCGGCAGCCCCAGGACATCCGTGAGCGGGGCGGCGGGCGCTTCGAGCTCCGGCGCCGCCAGCGCAGCGCCGAGCGCGGCGCGGACGCGCGCGGGATCGAGCGTCAGGCACCACGCGACGATGCGCCAGGCGAGCGCGGCATGCCGCGCTTCGTCCGCCGCGATGCGCGCGAGCGCCCGCGCGACGGCCGGATCGATCGCGCGGCGCTGCGCTCGCCGCGCGAGCGCCGCGGCGAAGGTCTCACCGATGCAGCCGTCCGTGAAGCTCAGGTACGCGACGGCGGCGGCGTCGCCCGAGAGCCCGGTGGCCGGCAACGGCAGCTTGCCCGGCCCGAGCGGTCGCCCCGCGTACGTGCTCGCGAGACCGAACGAGAGGCGCGCGTGTTCGAGCTCGTCTTGCGCCGCCTGCTGGCAAGCCGCGAGCAAGTCTGCAGGTGCTCCGAGCGCCAGGAGCTCCAGCGCGAGCGCGGCGAACGTCGCGATCGAGGCGTGCTCGGCGAGCGCGGCCTCGACCCACAGGGCGGCGAGCTCTCCCCGCTCCCGGGGCGAAAGGTGCGCGACCAGCGCGGGGTCGCTGACGTCCGCCCAGCCGCTCGCTTCGCGCGCCGCGGCCGTGATGGGGCCCTGTTCGTCTCGCAGCGGCCGGCCGAACGAGTTGAAGACCCTGCCGCTGTAGATCGGAACCTTGAGGGTCAAGACCCACGACACTTCGACGCCGTGGGCCGGGAGCCCGTGATCGGAGCCGCTCATCGGGATCGTCACGCGCAGACCCGTCCCCAGCACCGCGGCCGAGGCGAAGACGCCCGTGTGCAGAGCGAACGTCGACGTGTGGAGATCGCTGCGGGTCAGACCCGCGAAGCCGAGCTCTCCACCGACGACGTTTCCGAGCTGAAACCCGAACGCCAGCCGCCCATAGTCGCCGGCATACGTCTGCGCCTGGAAGAAACCACCGTAGCCGATCGAGCCCGGATCGCCCTTCGGGAACACCATGCCGCTGATCTCCATGCCGACCCCGACCGGGCATTCGCCGCTGCCGGCGGACAGCAGGAAGCCGGGGTTGAACGACCCCTCGGACGACGCCAGCGCCTGCGCCGGCACCAGGAACGCGACCGCACCGACGACGTCGATGGCGACGAGCTTGAGCCTGCGTCTCATGTGCGTTGAACCTCCAGATCGCCATTCGCTCGCCTCGTCAGTACGCATTCGCCTCGTCAGTATTGGCACGCCACGGTGCCAGAACACGCTGTGTTATTGACGCATCCCGCATGAATCACGTAGACGCCCGGTGTCGCGGCCGCGATCGACAGAGATCCATAGCGGCAGAGAGAGCCCTCGTCGTTGCTGCCCACGTCGACGCCGTCACGCTTGATCCGGATCCACGTACTGCCGGACGCGACCGCCCCGCCCGCGAGCCCACAGGTGCCGGCGGAGAGGATCTGACCTGCCGATAGCGTAGCAGTTCTCCTGTGCCCTGCTCCAGAGCCGCCGCGTCGCGTGCTGGGGCGACAATCGGAACCGAGCGCCACGAATCGAGCGCCACGAGAAGCGGCTCCAGGGGCGGTCCGCCCGCCCGGAACCTCCTAAACCGTTGAATTGACAGCGCTTTCATGTGACGTTCGGCCAGCGAGAGAAAAAAATTCGTCGGCGTGTCGATCCGGCCCCGGCTCGTTCGTCGCCACTTCGGACGAACGGTCGTCAGACGGGTCGCAGGCGACGCCTGCGTCGGAAGGAGTTGCGCGCATGTCGAGGCTTCGGGTAAACGCGTTTTCGATCTCGATCGACGGCCATGGCGCCGGTCCCGGCCAAAATCTGGCCAATCCGATGGGCGTCGGAGGGATGGCGCTGCACAAGTGGGTCCTCGGCACGAAGACGTTCCAGAGGATGTCCGCCGACTTCGCTGCCTCGCTGATCGGCGACACGGTCGGCCGGACAGGCGTCGACGACGACTTCGCCGCGCGCGGCTTCGAGAACCTCGGCGCCTGGATCATGGGCCGCAACATGTTCGGGCCGCAGCGGGGCCCCTGGCCCGACGACGGTTGGCAGGGATGGTGGGGCAAGAACCCGCCCTACCACGTGCCCGTCTTCGTGCTCACGCACCACGCTCGTGAGTCCTTCACCATGGAGGGCGGAACGACCTTCCACTTCGTGACCGAGGGTATCCACGCCGCGCTGGAGCGCGCGAAGGAGGCGGCCCAGGGCAAGGATATCCGGCTCGGCGGCGGCGTCGCCACCGTTCGGCAGTACCTCACCGCGGGGCTCATCGACGAGCTCCACCTCGTGATCTCCCCCGTGCTCCTCGGCCGGGGCGAGCACCTCCTCGCCGGCATCGATACGGTGAGCCTCGGCTACCGATGCACGGAGCACGCCTCCTCGGAGCACGCCACCCACGTCGTCCTGACGAAGTAGCTTGAGTCCAGCGAGGAGAGCGCCGTGAAAGTCATCGTGTTCGTCAAGGCAACGAAGGAGTCCGAGGCGGGAATGATGCCCGACGAGAAGGTCATCGCCGCGCAGGTGGGCGGAGATGCGGCGCCGCCGCACAGGAGGGCAGCGCGCGACCTGCGGAGGCGCGCGCCGGCGCGACGTCGAACGCGGCGCGCATTCGCGTTGACGTCATATCCGTTGGACGCTATCGCACCGCCCCATGAATGGAACCATGTCAAAGGCATTGACGGCGATCCTGCTCCTGTCGTGCGCGGCGCCGCTCGGCTGCGGCGCGTTCATCCCGTCGCTCGCCCCCGAGGAGAAGGCTCAGCTCGACGAGTTCGCGAAGAGGTACAACGACACGGCCGCCGCGTCGAAGAAGAGCCTCGACACGAACGAGGCGTATTTCAACGCGATCGTCGTGGCCGCGAGCTGTGCGGACAAGACCAAGCTGGCGCTGGCCAACCAGTGGATGGCCGACACCGTGGATGGGAAGATGTCCGTGGAGCAGGCGCGTGAGAAATGCGCCGAGATGCTGACGGCGCTCCGCAAGAAGGACTCGGGAGAACAGGGCTGCGGCTTTGCCTCGCTCCGCGTGCAAGGCGGACAGCAGCGCCCCGGCATGGACTGGACCACCACCGTGAGCGGCGCCCTGAACTTCGATACGGTAGAGCGGGTGAACCTCCGCGCCCAGGACGACGGCTCGCGCGAGCTCACGGCGTGCGACAAGGTGCCGGAGAAGGGCACGACGCCTGCTCCCATCTGGAAGCCGGAGCTCGTCAAGGAGGCCGAGAGGATGTGCGGGGAGGGCGCGATCATCCTCTACACGGGCACGGACTGGAAGACGAACGAGGCATCGTCGAGCGACGGGGACCATTACCTGACACGCTACCTCGACGCGGAGTGCTGGTACCCGAAGGGGACGGTCGGCAAGGACTACAAGGTGCCGGCAGAGTGTGAATCTGGCGACACGCCGCCCGAGCCCAACAGATCGTGTATCACGCCGGCAGGGAAGCTCGTCTTGAAGTGAAGTCGCCCTCCCGGGGTCGGGTGGTGTCCGAGGTCGACCGTCTCGGCCCAGGGAGCTAGCCCTCGTCGATCCCCGCGCGCGCCGCGGGCGTGATCACGAGGCCGCCCCGGGAATGCCCCGTCGTCCACTCGTCGAGGCGCAGGAGCGCGCCGCCCGCGAACCGCTGCTGGCCCGGCGCGCCCTCGACTTTCGCGGGCGCGGCGTGCAGCACCAGCACGACCTGGACCGCGGGGCTCGGCCCCGGCCTCGCCGCGATCGTCGTCTCCAGCCCGCGCACGACGTCGACAAGCCGGGCCCGGGCGGCGCGGCTGCCCTCGGGATCGACCGGGAGCGCCGTCGCCCCGACCAGCACCCCGCCGCCGTCGACGATCGTGACGAGCCCCGCGTCCGCCGCGGCGCGCCGGACCGTCGCGAGGACCTCCTCGGCGTCGTCGAACGCCGCCTCGTCGATCTCGCCCTCCCCCTCGATCTGCACGCTGGCGTGCAGCGCCGCCGCCGGGCGGACGCGCGCCTCGTCCCTCGCCGCGAGCGGCGCCGCGCGGAGATGGAGATCCGCGAGCAGCTCGGCGACGCTCGGGTAGCGCGCGTCCGGCGACTTCTCGAGGCAGCGCGCGATCGCGGCGTCGAAGGCCGGCGGCACCGCCACGAGATCGCCCGCCCGCGGCGGCGGCGCGAAGAGCTGGAGCTCCTCGAGCTCGACGAGGTTGTCGGCGTGGAACGCGGGCTGCCCCGTGAGCAGCTCGTACAGGAGGAGGCCGAGCGCATACACGTCGGTCCGCGCGTCGACCGGGCGGCCGGCGATCTGCTCGGGCGCCATGCTGCCCGGCGTCCCGAGCACGCTGCTCTGCGTGAAGATCGGCCCGCGGCCGAGCCGCTCGGGCTCGAGGAGCTTGGCGATCCCGAAGTCGACGAGGCGCGTCGTGAACCAGCCGCCCCGCGGGATCGCCATGATGTTCTGCGCCTTGACGTCGCGGTGGACGATCCCGAGCGCGTGCGCGGCGGAGAGCGCCGCGCCGACCTCCTCGATCACGGAGAGCGCCTCCGCGGCGGAGAGCGCGCCGCGGGCGCGGAGCTCCTGCCGGAGCGTCCGGCCCTCGATCCACTCCATGGCGATGTACGGCCTGCCGTCGGGCAGGTCCCCGGCGCCGAGGATCTCGACGATGTGCGGGTGGGCGAGGCGCCGGAGGGCCGCGGCTTCTTGCTGAAATCTTTGAAGAATCCGGGTACTTGCGGCGAGACGGCGGCGGAGGACCTTGAGCGCGGCGGGGCGGCCTGTCCCGAGCTGCGTGGCGAGGTAGACCACCGCGAAGCCGCCGCGGCTCCGCGCCTCGTCGACCAGGAACTCGCCGGCGAGGGTGCCGGGGGCGAGGTCGTCCGCGGCCCCCGGCTCCTCGTCGGCGACGGTGCCGGTGGGGTCGTGAGGCCTCGTGGTCGCCGCCATGGTGGGACGAGATCGCCCGAGCTCACCCCGGAATGCAAGCGCGCCGCTCCGCCGTGACGACGCGAGGCCTGCATCTGCCGAACCACGACGACAACTGTCGTGTACGCCCCGAACCCGATGCAGCAAGACGTGGACGGTGACGGCCTCGGCGACGCTTGACGCCATCGGCCCTGAGGCTCTGCTGCGCCCCCCCCGGCGGGCGCATCGCAAGCCGAACAGCCGCCCGATCGCCCCATCACCCGAGGGGACGGCGGCTACGGGTCGGGCAGCGGGCCCTGCCCGCCGAGCGCGTCCGGAGCGCCGAGCTCGCCGAGCACCCGCGGGTCGAGCACCCCCGGCTCGTTCCACACGTCATCGATCGGGTACCCGTATCGATTGTAGGGCAGCATGCCGCCCGCCGGAAACCAGAACGGATCTTCGGGGGGGTAGATGTACGGACCTTGCTCGGTCCACGGCGGCGGCCCGCTGCACGAGTAGAGCTGACAGGGGTCGTTCAAGAACACCGTCACGGGGTGCATCCACGTGGCGCCGCCGCCATTGCAGGCGGGGTAAGACCCGATCTCGGTCGCGCCGTCGCACACGGGCGGGGGCGGCTCGTTCGAGGCCGGCTCCCCGGCGCACGAGCCGGCAGGCTGCGCGACGCAACCCCAGCCGTGGTCGCCGGGCATGGCGCAGATGCGCGACTGCATCAGCAACCGCTGGTTGTTCCACACGACGCCCGGCAACGGATCGGGAGGAGAGCAGGCGAAAGCATCTTGATAGACGATCTTCACATCCGCGAGCGACGGCCGCTCGACGCGGTAGACGATCTTCGTCGTACCCAGCGTCAGCCCCTTCTCGAACGTCTTCACGAGCGTCACCTCGGCGGCGGGGTTCAGCTTCGCGGGGTCGAGCAGATTGCCGAAGAACGCGCCCTCCTGTACCGGATACGTGCGCTGGACCAGGTTGATCGCTTGCGAGCTCGCCAGCTGACCGGGCGAGTCCTCCCCGAGGAGCGGCTCCCAGCGGAGCGAGAGGTTGACGTGCGCGCCGCGCGCGTTGTTCCTCGCGAGCAGGCACGCCGAGACGAGCTCCTGGCATTCGAGCGACGGCGCGCCGTCAGCCCAGCTCGGGCAGAGCCCGGCGGCGCCCCGCCACTCGACCTCCACGGGCGCGAGCGACGGCTTCGCGCCGAGCGGCGCCGCCCACGAGAGGTCGCTCTCGGGGGAGCTGACCGTGGCGCCCGCGTCGACGGCCGAGAGCTCGGCAGCGGTCGTGGTCCAGACGACGCTCTCATCCGGCGCGAGCGCGCACTCGACGAGGACCTGCATCACGTCGCGCGCGTGCGGATCGAGCAGGGCCAGGTGCAGCGGGCCCTCCTCGAACGACTCGCTCGCGAGCGGCAGCTGGGTGAGCTCGTGAAGGTTGGCCGCGTTGGTGGTGAGCAGGTTGCCGGCCAGGACCTCGAGCCGGAGGTGATTGCCGATCACCATCATCTTGAGAGACGCCGAGGTGGTCAGGATCGAGCCGCTGGGCACGACCGTGTCGAGCGCCGACGCGACGCTCGTCGCGAGGCACAGGGCGGAGGAGACAGCGAAGGCGAGGCGAGCGGATCTCAGGTTCATCGTTGCGCCTTTCACGAGAAGGGATCACGGAGCGACGTCGCGCGGCAGCGCGCGAGACATCGCAAGAGGGACGCGATGGGCCGCGATGAACGCATTAGCACGCGTCGCGCCAGCGCCACCCGGCCCGGATCCCGCGCCCTTCAGGCCTCCGCCGGGGCCCGCTGTCGCCTGCGCGGCGACAGCCGGTGGGCAGCTGTCGCTCCGGCGACCCCAGGCGCCCTCGAGCGGCGCTCACGGAGGCGCGTCGTCGGGCGGCTCGAGCCGATCGAGCCGATCGAGCTGCGCGGAGAGGTGGGCGAGCCGCCCCTTCCAGAAGCGCTCGCCCCACGAGCTCTGCGTCGCCTCGCCGAGCCACCGGCGGGCCTCCTCGCGCCTGCCCCGGCGGAGCGCGTCGGCCGCCGCGAAGCAGAGGATCTCGATGCGCTCGCTGAGCAACGACGCGCTCCGCGCCTCGGCGATGAGCGCCTCCCACGCCTCGCCTTGCCCTCCCCCGCCTTGCCCTCCGCCGCCCTGCCCTCCGCCGCCCTGCGCGAGCTGCGCGCAGAGCCGGAGCAGCACCCGCGTGACCGGCGGCGCGGCGCCGAGGTCGCACTGCTCCCGCGCCCAGTCGAGGTGGCGCGCGGCCGCGGCGAGCTCGCCGCGGGCGGCGAGGATCCGCGCTACGAGCAGCGCGTAGTCGGGCACCGGGGTCGCCTGGAAGAACCGCTGCTGGAGCTCGAAGGCGCGGACGGCGAGGGGCAGCGCCTCGGCGAGCTCGCCGCTCCAGTAGAGCAGCTCGGCCAGGTTGTGGGCCGGGCCGCGCTCCAGGTACGCGTTGCCGAGCTCGCGGGCCAGGGCGACGGCGGTCCGCAGGTCGCCCTGCGCGCCCTCCGGATCCTCGCGCACCAGGCGGAGCGTCAGGCGGTTCATGAGCGCGATGCCGAGGTGCAGGCGATCGCCCACGCGCTCGCAGCGCTCGATGACCTCGTGGAACCGCGCCTCCGCCTCGTCGAGGCGGCCGGCGTAGACCAGCGCGGGGGCGAGCAGGAGCAGGGCGATGACGCAGCTCTCGTGATCGCCCAGCGCGCCGGCGTCCCGGATCGCGGGCGCGAGGCGCGCGATCGCCTCCTCGAGCTCCTGGCGGCGGAAGTGCCCGCGCCCCACCGCGACCTCGCAGCGCACCCGCTGCGCGGCGTCCCCGAGCCGCACCACGAGGGGCACCGCCCGGCCGACGAGCGCCTGCGAGCCGGCGTAATCGTCGCACCAGTCGAGGACGGTGGCCTCTTCGAGGAGCAGATCCGCGACGGCGGCGAGGTCGCCTTCGGCCTCGGCGAGCGCCCGCGCCGCGCGGAGGTCGCCGGCCGCGTCGTCGAAGCGCTGGATCCGGTAGCGGACCTTGCCGCGGCCCGCGAGGACGGCGACCCGGCGGATCGCGCTCCCCGGCGCAGCTGCGGGCGCAGCTGCGGGCACGGTCGCCGCGGGCGCAGCCTCGGTCGCGGCCAGCGCGTCGAGCGCCGCGGAGTAGTGCCGCTCCGCATCGACGTAGAGGTGCCGCCGCCGCGCGTCCTCGGCGAGCTCGAAGCAGGCCGCGGCCGCCTCGGCGTGCGCGCCCGCCGCCGCCGCGTGCCGCGCGATCCGCGCGAGGTGGGCGCCTCGCTCCGCGGGCGCCGCGAGCAGGCGCCGGAGCGCGATCCCGTGCAGCCGCCGCCGCAGCGCCGGCGGCGCCTCGGCCTCGATCGCCTCGCGGAGGAGCGGGTGCGCGAAGGCGAGCCGGCGCGCGTCGACGTCGTCGACGCCGTCCACGACGCGCAGCAGGCCGCGGCGCGCGAGGCGCGACAGGCCGACGCCGGGATCCAGGTCCCCGCACGCGCCGACGGCGCGCTCCCGCGCCGCCTCGTCGAGGAGGCTCCCGATCTCGTCGATCGCGAGCTCGTCGCCCGCCACGGCGCACACCGCCGCGAGCTCGGCGAGCGGCGGCGGCAGGCCCGCGAGCGCGCGCCGCGCGAGGCGGTCCATGACCGGCGCCGCCTCGCCCCGCGCGATCTCGTCGCCGGCGAGGTACCACCCCGGCCCGCCGCGGACCTGCCGGATCGCGCCCGCCTGCCGGAGCGCGGACGCGAGCTCGACCAGGAAGAGCGGGACCCCCTGCGCCGCCTCGAGCAGGCCCGCGACGACCGGATCCGGCACGAACTCGACCGGGCGCAGCCGGTCGAGGAGCACCGCGCGTGCGGCGCCCGGGTCGAGCGGCGGGAGGCGCCGCTGGACGGAGCGCGCCGCCCGCTCGCCGTGGAGCGGGCGCATCTCGGCCAGCGCCGGGGTCGCCGCCACGAGGATCGCGAGCGGCGCGCGGGCGCCCGAGAGGGTCGCGATCTCGATCGCGTCGAGGCCGGCCTGATCGCCCCACTGCGCGTCGTCGACGACCAGCGCGAGCGGGCGCTCCTCGGACGCGCGCCGGAGCGCCTCGCCGGCGGCCCGGGCCAGCGTCTGGCGGAGCGCGCCCGGCGCGGCGAGCACCGCGGCGACGGCGGGCTCGGCCTCGGGCAGGGCGTCGAGCGCGAAGGCGACCGCCGGCCACGACGCGAGGCCGAGCTCGGGGCCGAGCCGCGCGACGCACGCCGCGCGGATCGCCTCGGCGCGCGCGCCGCCGCCGAGGGAGAGGGCGGCGCGGAGCAGCGCGCGGACGAGCCCTGCCGGCTCCGCGACGGCGGGCGGCCTCGCCGCGACGGCGATCGCCTGCGCGCCAGGCTCGGACGAGAGCGCCGCGGCGACCGCTTCCCAGAGGCGCGTCTTGCCGTGGCCGACGTCGCCGAGCAGCGTGAGCAGGAGCGGCGCGCTGTCGCGCCACGCGGCGCGCGCGTCCGCGGCGATCTCGGCGACGAGCTCGTCTCGCCCGCGGAGCGGAAGCTCGGCGGCCGGGGGTGCCGCCGGGGCGACGCCTGCGCTCGCGCTGTCGTCGCTGGCTGCTTCGGCGCGTTCGTCGAGGGGGGCGGCCTCCGGGAGGAGGGCGGCGGCCTCGGGGGTGATCGCGACCGGATCCGGCGCGCCGGGGGGCCAGAAGCTCCTGGGCTGCGAGAGCGCGGGCCCCGCGAAGACCATCCCGGCGGCGCCCTCGCGCACCTGGAGCTCGGCGACGTGCACCACCGCCGACGTCGCCTCGTCCAGCGCGGCGGCGAGCCGGCGGGCCGCCTGGAGGGCGGCGCGGGCGCCCGGGCGCGGTGCCCCGGGAAAAGCGATGACGTAGAGCCCGTCTTGCACCCGGGCGAGCCGCCCGCCGAAGGAGGCGGCGACGCCGACGACCTGGTCCACCGGCGCGCCGCTGCGGACGGCGAGGAGCGCCACGGGGCCCCGCCGCGGCGGGGCGGGCCTGCCGGGAGCGGCGCGGCGGGGGGGGTGACCGGGCCTCTGGGGCGGTTGGCCGGCCTCCTGGGGCGGCAGCGGGGCCATGACGCCCTCGAGCGCTGCCCTGAGCGCCTCGGAGAAGGCGCGGGCCGACCCGAAGCGCTCCTCGCGCGCCTTGGCCAGGGCGCGCAGCAGGACGTCGTCGGCGCCCCGGGGGACGGGCGCGATCTCCGACGGCCGCGGTGGGCGCCGGGAGACGTGCGCGTGAACGACGGCCGACGCATCTCCCACGAACGGCGGCCGCCCGGTGAGCAGCTCGAACGCGAGGACCCCGAGCGAGTAGAGGTCCGCGCGCGCGTCGATGTCGCGCGCGTCGAGGCACTGCTCCGGGGCCATGTACACCACGCTGCCGAGCCGGAGCCCCGTGTGCGTGGGCTCGCGCCCCTCCTCCATCGCGCCGTTCCCCTCCCCCAGCCGCGCGAGCCCGAAGTCGAGGAGCGCGACCTCCGGCGCCGGCCCCTGCTTCCGCCGCACCATCACGTTCTCCGGCTTCAGATCCCGGTGCACGACGCCGGCCGCGTGGCCCCTGTCCACGGCGGCGCCGAGCGCGTCCAGGAGCCGCGCGGCCTCGACCGGCGCCGCGGCGCCCGCCCCGGGGAGCGCCTCCATCCATCGCGCCAGCGTCTCTCCCTCGAGGAGCTCGAGGACCAGATACGGAAAGCCTCCGTCGCTCTCGCCCTCGCCGAGCAGCCGCGGCACCGCCGGCGGACCGACCCTGCGGAGCGCCGCCGCCTCGCGCGAGAACCGCGGATCGCCTCGGTGGCGCGCGATCTTGAGCGCCACCGCGAGGCCGTCCTCGCGCCGCGAGGCCGCGAACACGCGGGCGAAGCCGCCCTCGTCGAGGAGGCGGAGCCCATCGAACCCTGGGACCCGGGGCGCGACCTCCCCCGCCCCGCCCTCTTCCTTCGCGGCGCTCGGGGCCGCGCCGCCGTGCAGCGGACAACCCGTGACGACACCGATCCTGCGGTGACAGAGGGTGCAGCGCATCTGCGGGGGTTGGCTCCGGAGCGATGCTACTGCGCGCGTCGAGCCACCGGAAGCATGGATGCCTGCCGCCGACCTGAAGAGGTCGCCATCGTGGGGTTTCGTTCGGTAGAGCCCATCCGTGGTTCGCGTTATCGTGGCGCCCTTCGACGAAGGGGGCGTGACGATCCGTCGACGCGAACGAGCTGCCGACGCCCTGATGGAGGTGAACGGATGCGGACCTATGTGCTTGCTCTCCAGGAGGTCGATCGAACGAAGGCCAGCGTGGTCGGGGGGAAGGGCGCGAACCTGGGGGAGCTCTCCAGGATCGAGGGCGTCCGCGTGCCCGCCGGCTTCTGCGTCACGACCGAGGCCTTCCAGCGGATCATGGGAGAAGCGCCGTCGATCGGCGGGTTGCTCGATCGGTTGTCGTCGCTCGCGGCGGAGGACCGGGACGGGATCCGGGAGCTCAGCGCCGAGCTGCGCCGGATCATCGAAGGGACGGCCATCCCCGAGGACGTACGAGAGGCGCTCACCCGGGCTCTTTCCACGCTTGGCGCGGGCGACGCCTACGCCGTACGGTCCAGCGCGACGGCGGAGGATCTGCCGGGGGCTTCCTTCGCGGGCCAGCAGGATACGTACCTGAACGTCCTCGGGACGCAGGCGATCCTGCAGCACGTCCGCCGGTGCTGGGCATCGCTCTTCACGGAGCGGGCGGTGACCTACCGGATCCAGCACGGCTTCGATCACCGCAAGGTCCACATGGCCGTGGTGGTGCAGAAGATGGTCTTCCCGCAGGCCGCCGGGATCGTCTTCACGGCCGATCCCGTCACGTCGAACCGGAAGGTGTCGTCGATCGAGGCTGGCTTCGGCCTGGGGGAGGCCCTTGTCGCCGGCCTGGCGAGCGCCGATCGCTACAAGGTGCGGAACGGCCAGGTCATCGAGAAGGCGATCGCCAGAAAGACGCTGGCCACGCGTGCCCTGGAGGAGGGCGGCACCGAAGAGCGGGCGATCGAGCCCGAGCGGCAGGACGGGCAGGTGCTGGCCGACGGGCAGATCGTGCGGCTCGAGCGCCTGGGCCGGCAGATCGAAGGGCATTTCGGCCATCCCCAGGACATCGAGTGGTGCCTTGTCGAGGAGGAATTCCACATCGTCCAGAGCCGGCCGATCACGACCCTGTACCCCATCCCCGAAGCCGGTGATCGAGGCAACCACGTCTACATCTCCGTCGGCCATCAACAGATGATGACCGACGCGATGAGGCCCCTGGGGCTGTCCTTGTTCCAGCTGACCTCGGGTGGCCGCATGCTCGCGGCGGGCGGCAGGTTGTTCGTCGATCCCACGAAGCAGCTGGCCTCACCGGCCAGCCGGGACGCCCTCCTGACTCTCCTGGGGCGCTCCCATCCGCTCCTCAGGGACGCCCTCTCGACGATCCTCGATCGGGGAGACTTCATCGAGCCGTTGCCCGACGATCCGGCGGCCCCGCGCCCCGGCCAGGGCAAGCAGGCGCCGGGGCGCTTCGACGCGCAGGTCGAGGACGACCCGGCGATCGTCGCCGAGCTGATCGAGCGCACCCAGGCCGGGCTCGCGGAGCTGAAGCGCGACATCCGGACAAGGACCGGAACGGCGCTGTTCGACTTCATCCGGGAGGACATCCAGGCGCTGAGCAAGTCCATGTTCGGTCCGCGGAGCATGGGCGCGATCATGGCGGGCATGAACGCTTCCTCGTGGATCAACGAGAAGATGCTGGCGTGGCTCGGCGAGAAGAGCGTCGCGGATACGCTCTCCCAGTCCGTGTCGAACAACATCACGTCGGAGATGGGCCTGGCGTTGCTGGACGTCGCCGACGTGATCCGTCCTTATCCGGACGTGGTCGCTTATCTGCAGAACGTGAAGCACGATGGCTTCCTGGAGGAGCTGGCCGCGCTCGATGGTGGCAAGGAAGCCCGGGACGCCATCCAAGCTTACCTCGACAAATACGGGATGCGATGCGTGGGGGAGATCGACATCACGAGGGCCCGCTGGAGCGAGGAGCCGGCGACCCTGGTCCCCTTGATCCTGAGCAACATCAAGAACTTCGAGCCTCGCGCCGGCGAGCGGAGGTTCGAGCAGGGGCGTCAGGAGGCCTTGCGGCGGGCGCGAGCGCTGCAAGGCCGGTTGAGGCAGCTGCCGGACGGAGAGCAGAAGGCGAGCGAGGCCCAGCGGATGATCGACCGGCTCCGGAGCTTCATCGGCTATCGCGAGTATCCGAAGTACGGCCTCGTCAATCGCTACTTCATTTACAAGCAGGCCTTGCTGCGAGAAGCCGAGCGGCTCGTGCAGGCCGGCGTGATCCACGACGCCAAGGACATCTACTACCTCACGTTCGACGAGCTCCGCGAGGTCGTGCGCACGCATCAGGTGGACGACCGGATCGTCAGCCAGCGGAGGGCCGAACACGAGCTCCACAAGAAGCTGTCGCCGCCGCTCGTCATCACGTCCGATGGGGAGATCGTGGCCGGTGCGCACAAACGAGCCGATCTCCCCGCCGGAGCCCTCGTCGGCCTGGCGGTCTCCTCCGGCGTCGTCGAGGGGCGAGCCCGCGTCCTCCTGGACATGGCCGACGCGGCGCTGGAGGCGGGGGATATCCTGGTCACCACCTTCACCGATCCCAGCTGGACGCCCTTGTTCGTGTCCATCAAGGGCCTTGTGACCGAGGTGGGGGGCCTGATGACCCATGGCGCGGTGATCGCCCGGGAATACGGCTTGCCGGCGGTCGTCGGCGTGGACAACGCGACAAGGCGGATCCGGGATGGGCAACGCATCCGCGTGCATGGAACGGACGGGTATGTCGAGATCCTGACCTGAGATCCGCGGCGCTCGCGCTCCTCGACGGGGCCGCGCTGGGCACCGCTTCCTGGTGCCGCGGTTCGGGGCCGTCGGGCTCGGGATCGCGGCGCCGACCGTGCAAAACGTCCATTTTTACAACGACGCGGCAGCGGCACGGCACGATACCTTCCAGGGGTCGCCGGTATCGGCGATCCTGGACCTCGGCCTCGAGCTGCCGTGACCGGGCCGCGTCGATTCTCTCAAAACGCGTCCGACGCGCGTCCACTCACCCCAGCGCATGTCCCTGCTCGCCGCCGCGCGCGAAGGCCTACCCACCGAAGCCACGTCCGCCGTACGGCCCGGAGCGCCGCTGCATCTCACGAGGCCGGCCGCCGCTGCGCACCCATCGGATCATCGAGGATCGCCGCGCGGCGGTTTTTGATTGACGCCGGCAATGTGAACGTTCACATTGGCTTTCTGGAGTTTCTTCCGCTTAACCCTGCATAGACCGTCATGCGCATCGAGCCCTTCTTCTTCATGCGCGTTGACCCTGACGGTCGGCTCTCGCTCCAGATGAGCAGCATGCAGGGGAGCGTTGCAACGGTTCCAAGGCGGAACGCCTGGCAACCACCTGTCTGCCAACTTCGTCATCGTCGGCCTGAAGCAGGCGCTTGACGCTGGCGTGACGTAACCAGAGAGGCCTCATGTACAACAAAAAGAAAGCCGTCAGGCGCTTCAATGTCTTCTGCTTGCTCTCGAGCGTCGCGCTGCTGGCGTGCGGCGAAGACAACGGCGGCGCGGCACAAGCTGCCGGTGCGGGCAGCTCCAGCGTGTCAGCCACCACCAGCGGGGCGTCGACCGGCGGAACCGCTGGGTCGGGTGGCGCGGCCAGTAGCGGTGCCGACACCAGCGCCAGTGGAATGGGCGGAGCAGGCGCGGGCGGAGCAGGCGCGGGCGGAGCAGGCGCGGGCGGAGCAGGCGCGGGCGGAGCAGGTGACGGCGGCGCTGGAGCCGGCGGAGCCGGTGGTTCGGCGCTCCCACCCATCACGGATTACTCTGCCAAGGGTCCGTTCGCGACGACCGTGGAGCGGAACGTGGGGCCGAACGGAGCCTATACGGTGTTCAGGCCCGAACCCTTGGGTGTGGACGGCTTCTTGCACGCTCCGATCGTTTTCGGCCCCGGCATCGGCCAGCAGGTGGCGGTGCACACGAACATGCTGACGAACTTTGCTTCTCACGGTTTCGTGGTCGTCGGGTGCCCCGTCCTCAGCGGCGGCCCCGGCGACGCAGGCAATCTCAAGAAGATGGAGGATGGTCTCAACTGGATCCTGGAGCAGAACGACGCGCCAGGCAAATATCAGGGCAAGCTCTACGTCGATCACGCGGTCTCGATGGGCTTCTCGGTCGGCGGCACCTCGGCCGTGCAACTCGGCGGTCACGAGGCGGTGGCCACTGTCGTCTCGATCCACGGCCACAGGGCCTCGGCCGACCTCCACGGCACGATGCTGCAGACGACTGGCACCCGGGATACTGTCGGCATGCCCCTCCAGCAGGCCACCTACGACATGTCCGAAGTGCCCACATTCCTGGCAACGCTGACGGGCGCGCCTCATGCATACATCGAGAGCGACGGCGGCGGCGAAGAGCGGCCCGCGATCGTCGCATGGATGCGCTACTGGATCTACAACGACATGGGCGCGCGGGACCATTTCTTCGGCGATAATTGCGTGTTGTGCAAGGCGCCTTGGGAGAATCCCCAGCGCAAGAACTGGGAATAACCTCGCGTCGAGGGTGCTGGAGCGCCCGCTCCCGCTCCCGGCCCGCTCCCGGTCCGACCTTCAATCTGGGCTGGCCGTCCCGCCCACCGTACGCCTCCTGCACAGGCCGGGGCAAGCGGGGCGAGCGGCTCGCGCCGTCGCCGCTCGCGCGTCAGATGCGCTCCCGCACCCGTCTCGCGAGCTCCTGATAGGCCTCATCTTCGGCGCCCCATGCTCTCTGGATGATGACAAGGATCTGCTTCAGATACATCTTGTACAGCGGCTGGAGGTGCTTTGCGTCGTCGTAGCTGCCGAGGATCATGAAGGCCAGCTCTTCGAGCTTCGTCGGGCTGTCCTGGAACTCCTCGAACGCGCCTTCGAGCCATTCCGGATCGGTCTCCTGAAACGCCTCGTCGATCGTGATCGTCTTGCCGAATCCCTTCTCCACGATCAGCTCCTCCTCGAGTTTTAGCTCCGAGGTCGAACCGAGCGCCCCCCAGCCGGCCTCTTTTGCCCATTCTGCGGCGGTCTTCTCCGGTATCGACCAGGCGATCGAGAAGGTCGTGAGGTACTCGGGCAGCCTCCTGAGCCCGGCACCGCCGATGCCCGGGTTGAACGAGAGCGAGAAGAGCTCCTTCAGCTTGAGGGTGCGGGTCGGTCCCTCCCCGAGCCGGTCAATGTCCTGGGCGAGGGAGTTCGCTTTGCCGCCTGCGTCGTTGTCCTTGCCGGTGTAGTTGAGGACGATGTTGTCGGGGTTGTTGTAGAGACGCTTGAGGTGCTCGACGAGCGCGGACGTGAGGCCGCTCTCGTCGTTCGCCTGCGTGTGGAGGATCTCCTTCAGCCTGGCCTTCGACGAGGCGACCCGCGCGACGAGGGCGCGCACCATCGTGCTCCATTCGATGACGTGCCCCCTCGACTGCCCCTCCGGCGGGACGATGTGCTTCGAGATCTGGTTTGCCCAGTTGGGCCGTCCCGAAATGCTCAAGCGGATCTCGTCGCCCCCCTTCAGCTCGAGGCGCACCTTCACTTGCATCTGCGCGACCCACGAGGAGGTCGGGCGCGGTCGTGCGGTGAAGGGCTCAGCCCTGGCCGGATGGGGAGGACGCGCGGCGGCCGCCTGCGCGACGGTGGCCGGATGCGGGGAGAGCGGGCGGGGACCTGCCTTCGCCGGATGGGGAGGCGGAGCGGAGGACGCCTGTGCGACGGTGGCAGGGTGCGGCGGAGGGGTCCGCAGCGGACGCGGTGGCCCCGGCGCGGTGGACAGCGACCGCTTGCTCGTGCGCATGACACATCCCTACGGGCTCGGGCGCCGAAAGGCAATTTTCCTCACCCCTCGTCGCCGTCCCCCGATCACTCATGGATCCGGAAGAATCGATGTCCTCGTGCCCTGGAGCCGCTCGCCCGCGAGCATCCTGGCGCGCTCCTGATGAGCGCCCTCGAGCGCCGGGACGGCGACGCGCTCAGGGCGCGGATCGATGCCTTCTTCGCGCAGCACCTCGTCGAGCGTACCGTCTCGATTCCCTACGATCGTCACGGCGTGCTCGCCGAGCTGCGCGATCGGCTCCAGGTGGTCCGGGAGGAGTACGGCGACGAGGTCTCCGTCACGGTCCGCGGCACCCGTAGGACCCGCCATAACGGCCAAACTGGCGGCGTTCGTTGCTCTGACACTGGCAGCTGCCGTAGCACGGGACGTACTCAGGCAGCGGGCTGAAGTCGACGTCAATGCACTGTCCGCCGCTACAGTAAAGTCCGAGCGGGCAATCACAGTCCACCGAACAACTGGTAAGCGCCTGAGCGCTCTCGCCAAGCCCCTCGTCGCTGCTGTTGTGGTCGATGCTCACCATACAGCCAGCCGACAGAGCGATCGCGATGACGGCGCTCATCCTTCGAAGCATGTTGCGCATGAACGCTCCTCGCGGCGTGAGAAGACACTACGCCGCGTGCTGGGGGGTCAAGTAATCGGCTCTACTGCGGGAAGTTGCCCCGGATCAGCAGAAGAACCGCCGAGCTGCCAAGGACGCCAAGGGGAGAGGGGGAAGGGGGCCGTCCGGGTATCCCCCCTGTTCCCCGGTTTTCTTGGCGCCCTTGACAGTTCCGACAAGGGCCGTCCCCGGGGGCATCGAGGCGGGGCGCCGCCGAACTGTGGTCGCGCAGGCCACACCCGCGCGTCGCGGTGCGACGGCCACGCGACAAACTCGCCGACGGCAGCGCGAATCCCTCGGTTCGCGGACGGCATATCGGTTGCTTGGCCGGGCGTCGAACGCACAGCGATCCAGGCGCGTCGCTGCGTGTCCGCCAGCCAGCGCCGCGGCGCCGCGCGAGAGCGCAGGAGCCCACGGAGACGACCATGTCGAAGCACTTCTTCCGCACCGCACCGCTCCTCGGAATCCTTGTCACCACCGGCTGCGCCGCGACGGCCGGCGTCGATGAGCTCGACGACGAGCCGGTCGGAGAGGCCGAGAGCGCGCTCGCCACCGAGATGACGCTCGGCCCGAACCAGCGGATCGTCAACGCCGCCAGCCTCTACACCACGAACCCGGACGTCGCGGTGAGCCAGTTCGCCGAGGCGTCGCTGGGCGGCTACTGCAACGGCGTGATGATCGGCCCGAACGTCTTCTTCAGCGCGGCCCACTGCGGGGGCGGGCCGACGAGCATCACCTTCCGCACGTACCGGAACGGCAGCACGGCCGCGTCGGACACGGAGGCCTTCACGTGCGACGCGATGGAGCAGACGTTCAACGACACGGACGGCGTGCTCTTCTTCTGCTGGCCGAACGCCGCCGGCGAGAACCCGGGCGACAAGTACGGCTACGTCGATTTCGACGTGTCGCCGCCCGTCGTCGGACAGCAGATCTACAGCATCTCGGCGAACAACCAGCAGAACGGCAGCCTCCCCTTCGACACGCGCATGTACGCCAATGGCCAGGTCACGAGCGTCACCGGCGCGGGGCACTGGTTCACCCCGGCCTCGGCGCCGAACACCGGCGTCGAGATGAACGTCTGGGGAGAAGGAGGCATGAGCGGCTCGCCCCACTTCAACGCGGCGAACGGCAAGATGATCATCGCCCCGCTCTCCACGGCGTGCTCCGGCGGGTGCTGGGGACGCAACGCCCTCTCCATGCGCGATCTGCTCTACTGGGGTTACGTCAACCCGAGCTTCGACCCCGCGGCCCAGGGCCCCACGGTCAATGTCTCGCTCGTCACGAGCCTCGGCCTCACCCCGGCCAACTACTACGGCTGGGCGGACAAGGAGCTCGACTGGGAGTTCGACATCCAGCGCGACCTCGAGCGGCTGCGCGGCGAGGCGCGGCGCGACTGGTACAACCTCGGCTTCGACAGCCAGCGTCGCAACGCGCTCTGGGACCTCACCGCGCTCGCGACCCTCGACGTGACGAACCGGTGGGCGCGCATCAACCGCACGACCGGCGCGGGCTACGCCGACGCGCTCTCGCACGGCAAGCTGAACCTGGCCGCGGGCAGCTACCGGATCACGCTCATGACCTACACGCAGGCGAGCCAGTACGCGAGCTCGCTGTGGGTGGGGCTGAAGAGCGGCACGACGTCGCTCGGGGGCGAGTACGTGGCGAACACCGTGGGATCGGGCTGGCAGACGCACACGTTCGAGGTGAACGCCCCGTCCGACGGGCTCACGCTCGGGCTCGGCGTGTTCGGGACCGCCGACATCCTCGTGTCCGCGCCGAGCGTGGTGAAGAGCACCGCCGTCATGAACTTCGACACCTTCGACAAGCGCACGAACTGGCGCAACGACGTCGATGGGAGCCGGGCGCAGGTGGTCCCCGACGGACGCGTGATGGGCACGCCCAACTGGGCGGTCCGCGTGACGCAGAGCGCGACGGGCTACCCGGTGCGCAACCGCCAGCTCGCGCTGGCCGCGGGGCGGCCGTACCAGATCTGCTTCGACGCGCGCAGGACCACCGCGAGCGGGTCTTCCCAGGCCGAGCTCCGCGTCGTGAGCGGCGGCGCCCAGGTGATGTGGACGAGCTTCTCGCCCTCGAGCGCGTGGAGCACCACCTGCTCGGCGACGTTCACCCCGCCGTCGGACGACAACAACCTGCAGATCCGCGTCTCGACCGGCGATCCGGTCCTCGTCGACAACATCGCGATCACCGCGATGTGAGCCGGCGCCGACGCCGCCCGCCTGCACCTCCTCGGCTTCAGGCACCACGGCGCCATCTCGATGGCTCGATATCGTGACATGTCATGTGACATGTCGCGTGACATGTCACGGATCCGGGAGGCGCGCTCGATGCGCACGGACGCCAGAGCGCGAACGAGAGGACGACGCGCTCGCGGCCCGCCCGGTGGCCCCCTTCGTGCTTGGATGTCGAGAGAGGTTCGCTTTATTGGCATGCAGCTTGCCAATACCTGTGTCGAATGCCCGTGTCGACGGGGCGGCGCTCCGTCTGGCTTTCTTACACGGTGATGCAATCGGAGGTTGACGGGTCATGCTCAGAGGATTTCGGTTCACGATGGCGGCGGCCGTCTTGCTGGTGGGCTCCGAGGCGATGGCGTGGTCCACGGGGCCGATCCCCGGCACCAGCGCGGTCGGACACACGGCGCAGGGCTATGCGTGGAAGGACTGGGGAGGGGGCGCCTGGAGCAAGTGGCACAGCGTCGCCTACAGCGATACCACCGGCGATGTCGTCATGGTCGCCCGCCGGGAGGCCAACGTCGGCTTCCCCTCCGGATGGCTGCCCTGGGTGATAGAGACGGTCGATGAATCCGTGAACTTCCTCAACGGCCTCTCGATGACCATCGGCAAGGAGGACGGCACCGAGTTCATCGCGTACGTCGACGTCGACACGCATCGTCTGAAGGTCGCCCGGCGGGTGGGCGGAAACGCCGGCAACTGCGGCGTCCTCAGCCAGTGGGACTGCGAGACGGTCGACTCCGTCGATGTGGTCCGTACCCCCTCGATCGAGGTCAGGTACGACGCGGGGCTCCAGGATTACATCGTCCACGTCGTCTACACCACGGAGACGAGCGCTGGCGTCCGGAGCCTGAAATACGCAGGGAAGACCGGCGGAAATCCGTGGTTCACCGGGACGATCAAGGCGAACACGAACCCGATCAGGCTGGCCTCCGACGCGATCGCCCTCGATGGCGCGACGCCGCTGGTCGCCTTCGCCGAGAGCTCGGTCGGGGTGCAGGTGAGCCGGTTCGTCGGGCCCTCTCTCGGCACCTGGACGACCACCCTGATCGACGCGAACGGCGGGGGCTACGTGTCGATGGACGCCAGGTCGCTCCGTCGCGAGATCGTGTACAAGAGCAACAATGATTTGAAGTCCGCCTCGTGGAGCTTCTTGACTGGGAACTGGACGGTGAGCACCGTCGACACGGCGGTTCAGGGTTCCTATCTATCCCTTGTGATCGATGACACCTTCAAACCGCAGATCGCCTACAGAAAGGGCAGCGCGCCCTGGCTGGCCAAGCGGGGGACGAGCGGGTGGAGCACCACCGGCACGGTCACGCCCACCGCCGCGGGCTATAACCCGTCCCTTCAACTGGACACCCATCCCGCGACGGACACGGCCATCCTCGTCCACACCAACAGCAACCACGTCCTGCACGTCACCGACGAATAGGCAGCCGCCTGCTCGAGGGCAGCGGGGTTCACCAGGCTCGTTCGGTCGGGCTCGGACCAGGCCCCCACCATGGCTCACGAACGTTCTCGTGACCGAGGGTGGGGGCGGGCGTTCGTCACGGGACGAACGCGATGTCGTCCACGAGCATGTCGAACACGGTCGACTTCGCCGTGTGGAACTCGATCGAGTAAGCGTGCGAAGCGTCGAACGCCGGGGGCGCGGGCACGCCCCAGCCGTCCGTGCTGAGGAGTTCGAACATGACCGTGTACTGCGCCCACTCGGTCGTGATGTCGATCCCCTCGCCGAAGTGGTCGCCGCAGCCGGTGCCTTCACACACGCCGCCCTCGCGATCGGTGTTGCGGTCGGGGAAGTTCACGTAGATGTGCGTCGGCGCCGCCGCCTTGGCCCAGAAGGTAAGGCCCGAGTAGGCAGAGGCGTCGTAGGTGAGCTTCGCGCCCCCCGGGGCGAAGTTCAGGTCGAACCCCATGCCGGCCCCCCTCGAGAGGAAGCCGCTCCCCGCGACGTGAGCGGCGTACTCGCTCGGGTCGTGCCCGGGCGAGACCGGTACGAACGGGCGGCCGGGCAGAGGGGTCTGCGCGCCGCCCCGGGTGCCGTCGTTGTACGTGTACCAGCTGCCGACACGGTCCTTGCACCGGAGGATCGCGCCGTCGCCGTCCTCCAGGTCGTCGAGGAGCGCGGTGCAGGCAGGGAGCTCGGGCTCCGCGTCCGAGCCGCCCGAGCCGCCGGCGCCGCCCGCCCCCTCGTCCTGGCCGCCGGCTCCCCCGGCGCCGTCATCGAGGCCAAACGGATCCGGGTCGTATTCGCCGGGCGAGATGCCGAGGACAAGGCCGCATCCGCTCAGCGACACCGACGCGCAGAGGGCGATTGGGAGCACCTGGAAGCGCATCAGAAGCTGCCTTGCACGAGCGCGCCGCCAACCGCGGGCGAGATCGCCAGCGACGCGCCCTGGGTCGAGCTCTTCGCGGTGAGCCACAGAACGCCGCCGCCGGCGATGGCCGCGAGGCCGACGCCGAAGACCACGGTCGCGACGTTCGCGCGCGCCACGGCGCTGCCGCGGATGTCCATGCCGCGCCGATCGCAGCGATCGCCGTTGCAGAACGGGCGCGACTCGTCGAACCTCGACTTCGCCGCGAAGCCGAGCCCCGCCCCGACGCCCACGGCGACGACCCCCGCGCCTGCCGTGACGAGCGCGATCGTGCGGCGGCCACCGCCCGCGCCGCCCGCGTCGCCCGACGCGGGGTCGTCCTCCAGCGCGCGCACGACGAGGGTCGAGGTCACGCCGCCCGGCTTCACCTCGACCTGCGCCGTCCACGCCCGCTTGCCCGGCGCGCTCGCCTGGATCACGTGGGTCCCCGCGTCGACCGGCATGGGCACGCCCCACTGGCCGGGGCCGACCGGCGTGCCGTCGCGCTTCACCTCGAGGCCCGGCGTGCTCGCGGCCTCGACGACCACCGAGAGGCGCGAGACCTTCGGCTGGACGGCCGCCGCGCGCTCGCGCGCCTTCGCCTCCTTCACCCGGTCGCCGCTCGCGTGCACCCGCGCGGCGACCTCGAGGAAGTGCGCCCACGCGGAGGCCATCTTGCCGATGCGCTCGTAGCAATCGGCGAGGAAATAGCGGGTGTTGACGCTGTCGTAGAGGCGCAGGCTCTCCTCGTACTTGGGGCAGGCGCGCGACGCCTGGCCAGCGTCGACGAGCGCCCCCGCCTCCCGGAACAGCGCCACGGCGCCCGCCTTGTCCTCGGCCCTCGCGGCGCGCCCGCCCGCGATCGCCGCGGCCAGGCCGATGCCGATCGCGCAGAGACGCGCGGCGCGCCCGCGCTTCGGTCGGCTCTTCGTCTGCGGCGGCGTCATCGTGTCGGCGAAGGTATCAAACGTATCAGAAGACATCGCGCGAGAACGGGTCGGCGCTGGAGGGCCGCTTCCCCTGCGGCGCGCCGCGCTTCGCAGGCTGCGCCGAGCCGCCCGGCCTCGCGGGCTTCTGCGCGGCGGGGGCGCCCGTGGCGGGGGCGCGCGCGTCGGGCGGCGGCCCCTCGGCCGACGCGCCGGGAGCGGCGCCGGACGGCGGCACCGCGCTGGCGGCCGGCTCGACGGCCGCGTCCAGCGCAGCGCTGGGCTGCGCGGCGCGCGGCTCCGGCCCGGCGCTCGGCTGTTCGGGGCGCGGCTCCGGGACCGCGCCCTGAGGGCCCGCCGACGACGCCGTCTCGCGCTCGATGCCGGGCGGGGCCCGGTCCGACAGGCGCCAGAGCAGCAGGCCGCCGCTCAGGAGCGCAAGGCCGAGCCCGATCGCGGCGGCGCGCTTCTCGCGCGACGCTGGCTTGCGGTTCGTCGTACCGAGCGGCGCCATGGTGAGCGCTCCCCCGCCGAGGGGCACGGTCGACGCGGGGAGCGTCGCCCCGGCCGCAGTGACCGCCGTGGCGGTGCGAGCGGCGCCGGGCGGCAGGGCCCCGGCCGGGAGCGCGCCGCGCAGCGCGCCGAAGAGGCGCTCGGCCGCCGCGCGCGCGTGCGGCGGAGCGAACGGCACCAGCGCGAGCGCGAGATCCGCGACGGTCGGGAACCGGCGATCGCGATCGCGCGCGATCGCCGCGAGGATCACCTGCTCCAGCGGCTCCGGGAGGTCCGGGCGGAGGGCGCGCGGCCGCTGCGGCTCCCCCTGCGTGACCAGGTAGACGAGCTGCGCGAGCTCGTGCGCGAAGAACGGCGTTCGCCCCGTGAGCAGCTCGAAGAGGACGACGCCCAGCGAATAGATGTCCGCGCGGCCGTCGACGTCGCTCGAGGAGCGGAGCTGCTCGGGGGACATGTAGAGGGGCGAGCCGAGCACTCCCCCCACCCGCGTCAACGCGTGGTCCTCCGCGTGCGTCATCTTGGAGATCCCGAAGTCGAGCACCTTGACGCACGGCGAGCCGTCCGCGTTCCGCGTGACGAACAGGTTGCTCGGCTTCACGTCCCGGTGGACGATGCCTTGCGCGTGCGCCTCCGCGAGCGCCTCGCAGACCTGGAGCACCAGCTCGACGGCCACGGGCACCGCGAGGCGCCCGCTCTCCGCGAGCACGGCGGCGAGGTCCCTCCCCTCGAGGTGATCCATCACCATGTACGGCGCGCCGCTCTCGAGCGTGCCGACGTCGGCGACGCGCACGACGTGCTGGCTGCGGACGCGCACGGCGGCGCGCCCCTCCCTCAGAAAGCGCTGGAGGATCTCCGGATCCCGCACGTGCTTCGGCAACAGCACCTTGATCGCGACGCGCTCGTCGAGGGCGAGGTGGCGCGCGGCGACGACGAGCCCCATGGCGCCTCGTCCGAGGACGCTCTCCACGCGATACTTGCCGAGGAGGACATCCCCGGGGGCAATCGTGGTCTCGTCAGGGCTCGACATGGCAGGCCAGGGCGGAAGAAGGGCATCCACTATGCCACGTCACGGTCAGAGGCTCATGCAATTTTCCGCTGCGCCGGCCTCAGCCGGGCAGCGCTACCCTATAAATTGGCCTATCCTGTCTCCTGTCGCGGCCGCTGCTACCTGACCCGTCGCGACCCGCCGGGAGGAGAGCGACGACGACCTGATCTTCAGCGATGGCCGCGGCGCTGACGGGCCCTTCCATTTCTTCCGCCGATCCTTCCACCGATTGTTACGAAACGACACACCCCCACGAGTTGCTACGAAACGACACAGCTCCTCGCCCAGCGATCGGGCTTGGCTCGACTACGCGCCTCGGCTTGCCTGCAAAAACATGATACGAATATCCTCACGCATGGAAGCCGCGTCGCGGCGATGCACATCAGACTCAGGAGCGACCGATCGGACGTCGGCGAGTCGCGACTTCCGTTCTACTCATCGGCTGTTATTGACATAGTGATAGCGAGGTAGCCAATGACCACCACCCTTCGATTCGTCGCGCCCGCCGCCGCTTCCCTTGCAACCGTGTTGCTCGCGATTTCGCCGTCAGTGGCGGCTTCGTGGCAGACCCGGGTCGACTACGGCGGGAACACGCCCATGGACCTCTACGTCCCGGACAAGGTCGACGTATCGCCGGGGGTCGTGGTCTCGCTGCACTACTGCAGCGGGAACGCGGCGAACGCTCACGGCTGGTTCCAGGGTCTGGCGGATCAGCACGGCTTCCTCATCATCACGCCCCAGGCAGGCGGCGACTGCTTTGACGCGACGCCCGCGCGCAGCGGTGAGCGAGAGGCCATCACCAAGATGGTCCAGTACGCCGTCTCACGGCACGACGCCGACGCGACCCGAGTCTTCGCTGCGGGGGCGTCTTCCGGCGCTTGCATGACGAACGCGCTCCTCGCTGCCTACCCGGACGTGTTTGCTGGGGGTTCGGTGCTGGCCGGTGTCCCCGCCGGAGCTTGGACGGGAGGCAACGCCTATGGCTGGATGACCCCTCCCGACAGGACCGCCCCCGAGTGGGGTGACATCGTGCGCAAGGCGGATCCGGGCTTCACCGGCGCACGGCCTCGCGTTCAGATCTGGCACGGAGCGGATGACACCACCCTCAACTACGAGCCGAACTTTCGAGCCCAGATCGCGCAGTGGACGGACGTCTTTGGTTTCGGTCATTCCGACAGCAAGACGAGCATCTTCATGGGCTCCCAAGATACATGGCATCGGTACTCTTACACGAACGCCGCGGGCACGCTCCTCCTGGAGGCGAACTACGCGGACGGTGCCCCGCACGATCTCTCGGGGCGCGGCTTGTGGAAGGACGTCGTGCGCTTCTTCGGGCTCGATATGGATCCTCCGCCCCCCGGGGACGGCGCGGGCGGCGGTGATGGCACCGGCGGCAGCGACACATCGACCGGAGGTGGCAGCGCAAGCGGCGCCACTTCAGGCACGGGTGGCGACGCGAGCGGCAGCACGGGTAGCAGCGGAGCGACCACCGGAGGCGCGGCGCAAGGCACCAGCGGAGCCACCACGGGCGGCTCGACGAGCAACGCGGGTGGGAGCACCGCCTCCGGAGACAGCGATCCGACGACGACAGGCGGCGACAGCGCGTCGGACGACGGTGGGTGCAGCTTCAACGCGGCCTCCAGCGGTCAGCTGCCCGGCGGCGCGCTCGTCGGATTGCTCGTGGCAGGCCTTGGCGCGGTGGTCCGCCGCCGTCGCCGATCTGCTGCGTGACCGAGGTAACAGCGGCAGCCAGAGCTCGTGGTAGTCGCTCTCCCCCCAGCAGTACACCGTTCCATCCGTCTTCAACCCGCAGTTGCCCTCGGGGCTTGACGTCTCCGAAACGTTTGGATTTCATTCCCCTACCATGAAGACGGCTTTGACTCGCTTTCGACTCGTCGCATCCACCGCGCTCCTCATCGCGGCCGCGTCCTGCAGCAGCGAAGATGCCGATCCTGGCGCGTCAGGTTCGTCGGGCGGCTCACCGCCAGCCGCCGGGTCGGGCGGGACGGGTGGCACGACCGCGAGCAGCGGCGGCGCGGGCTCAGGCTCGGACGCCTCGAGCGCCGGAGGAGCTGGCGGCACCTCTACGGGAGGTTCGTCAGCCGTCAGCACAGGAGAAGGGGGCGGCGGATCGGCAGGCACGGCATCGGGAGGGTCGGGAGGGTCGACACCCGAGACGGGCGATCGCTCGCCGGAGGGCACCTGCGCGCGCTTCAACGCCGACACCGCCGACATGAGCGAGGGCACGTGGAGCGGCTCGCTGGACCCCGGGTGCGACCCGGGAGACATCTCTGCCGAGGGTCGAGCGAACGCGCTCCGGCTCTTCAACCTGTACCGCTGGCTTGCGGACCTGCCCCCGGTCGTGACCGAGCCCACCCGCGACGCGCAGGCCCAGGCCTGCGCGCTCATGATGGACGCGAACAATTCGCTCTCGCACGAGCCGCCGGAGAGCTGGAAGTGCTACTCGAAAACAGGCGCGGACGGCGCGAGGACGAGCAACATCTCGAGTGGCCCCGGCGTCGCGAGCGTTCAGGGCTATCTGATCGACCCCGGGAACGAGACGACCTTTGGCCACCGGCGCATCATCCTCGCGAACGATCTCGGCCCGATCGGCCTCGGCTCTACCGGCAAGAACGGCGCCTCCTGCATGCAGAACATCGGAGGGACGGGGCGCGCCGGCAAGGAGTGGACGGCCTGGCCTCCGCCCGGGGTGTTCCCGATTCAGGCCTACAGCGACCGCTGGAGCTCACTCAGCGACACCGGCTGGTCGATCCAGAGCGAGGACATCGAGCTCGAGGAGGCCGAGGTCACGATCACGAGCGGCGGAGCCCCGCTGGCCGTCGACGTGGAGCCGCTCCAGGGGCGCTACGGCTCCACGAACGCCATCCGCATCGTGCCGAACGGCTGGGACCCTGAAGCCGGCAACACCTACTCCGTGAGCGTCTCCGGAATCTCGGCGACCATCGCGTACGACGTCGTGTTCGTCGACTGCGAATAGAGGATTCTCGTTCCCCTTCAGCTCCGGCAAGAACATCATTTCGGGACCTTGACGTCGAGCTTGCCGAGGCGCGCGAGCAGCGGCCCCCGATCCTCCATGGCCACGCCGACGAGCCTCCGCGCAGACGCGTCGTCGAGCTTCGGGACGGATCGCGCCGCGAATCGCGCCTCGTCCGCGGCGGGGACCTCGAAGATCAGGTGGTAAACGCCGCTGTTCGAGACCGCGAGCACGCGCTGCGTCTCCCCCAGGCCGAGCAATCGACAGAGCGCCGCGGCAAGGAACCCCGCGGCGGCGCGAGCGAGAGCGCCGCCGCGAAGTGAGAGCGAGACGTGGTGCTCTCGTCCGGCCTCGCTGGCCTCGGCGACGGTATACACCACGGCGATATCGGCGGACGTGATGAACGCATTGCCCTCGGCGAACGGGTCCGCGGGCGGGCCCCCCCCGGGGCGCTTGAGCGCGGTGTCCTTGGCGCGGCCGAGCCCGCGCGAGAGCTCGATCAGGTGATCCGGCGAGAACAGCCGAGCGTAACGCGGCCGCTTCATCGCGAACCGGTAGATCAGGAACACCACGAGCCCGACGAGCAGCCATTTCAGCATCGGACCTTGCACCTCCGCGCCCAACCACCGAGACAGACCATCACGCCCGCGGCGAGCGGCTCATCGCCGCAGCATGCGCCTTCTTTCGTCCCATGGCGAGGCATCGTGCCGGTCCTTCCGCGATTCGTCCATGAGGTTTCACCTCTGCCGTCACCGCTCACGCATCGGCGCCTCACGCCCTTGTGGCTCTGCTTGCCTGATGGCGCGCGTCGCTGCGACGTGGGCAGGCGCGCCGCCCGGAGCAGGATCCGTGGCGCGACGCCGGCCCGATGGTGGATACTGGCGCTGGCCTCCAGCCTCTTCGCCGCGATGACCCAAGCCGCCACCTACGTCTACGTCTCCAACGCCGAGAGCTCCGAGATCTCGGTGCTGCGCCTGGACCCCGCCGACGGGTCGCTGGCGCCCGTACAGACCGTCGGCATCGACGGCCAGGCCGGACCGCTGGCGGTCTCGCCGGACCGGCGCTTCCTCTACGTCGCGCTGCGCACCGAGCCCCACGCGGTGCAGAGCTTCGCGCTCGACGCGGCGAGCGGGCGGCTGAGGCCGCTGTCGGCGGCGCCGCTGCCCGACAGGATGTCGCACCTCATCACCGATCGCAGCGGGCGCCATCTCTTCGGCGCCTCCTATGGCGGTCACATGACCAGCATCAGCCCGCTCGGCAGCGACGGCGCGGTGGGCGAGCCAGCTACGGTGTTGCCCACCGGTCGCCATGCGCATGCCACGCTGGTGGATCCGTCGAACCGCTACGTCTTCGTCAGCGCCCTCGGCTCGGATGTGGTGATGCAGTGGCGCTTCGACGCGGCCACTGGCCAGCTCACCCCCAACGATCCGCCGGCGCTGCCCGTGCGTCCGCAGGCCGGCCCGCGCCACCTCGCGTTCGCTCCCGACGGGCGCTTCGTCTACCTGCTCAACGAGCTGGACGCGCGCGTCGACGTCCTGGCCTTCGACGCCGAGCGCGGGACGCTGGCGCCGGTGCAGAGCCTCTCCACGCTGCCCGAGGGCTTCTCTGGCAAGCCCTGGGCGGCCGACCTGCACCTCACGCCCGACGGCCGCTTCCTCTACACGTCGGAGCGCACCTCCAGCACGCTGGCAGGGTTCAGCGTCGATGCGCAGACCGGCCGCCTGAGCCTGGTCTCGCACGCGCCCACGGAGCAGCAGCCGCGCGGCTTCCAGATCGACCCCGGCGGCCGCTGGCTCGTCGCCGCCGGGCAGCTCTCGCATGCGGTGCGCGTGCACGCGATCGACCGCGAGAGCGGCCGGCTCACCTCGTCGACGTCGACCCCGGTGGGCCGCGGTCCCCACTGGGTGGAGATCCTGACCTTCCCCTGATCCGAGCGCCGCGCGCGACGGCCCCGAGCTGGCGAAACTGGCGGCGCGCGTGGCGGCCGCCAGGTCCCGGAGCGCGGAGAGGGCCCAAAGATCCCGCAAAAAGGCCGCGGCACACCGTTCGCAATTAGTGCCCACCGAAACGCGCACCGAAACGCCGCGAGGTCCGACCTCGCGCTGGTCCCCGCCGTTGCGGGGCAGCGCGAAGCCCGGAAGCGGCGTGCTAGCCCGAGCCGGCGCCACGCGCCGCGCTCGGATGGAGGCACCCATGCCGGTTCGTCATGCCATGTCCATGAGTCTCCCTGTCCTCGCGCTCGCCTGCTCCACCGCGCAAGGCGCCGCCCCGGAGCCACCGGAGAGCACCCCACCGCAGCACGACGGCGCAGCGGCGCCGGCCGGCTCGACGAGCGCGAGGAGCTTCGTCGACGCCGCGTCGTACTTCACGAGCTCGGAGGAGATCGACGCCTGGTACGGGCTGCTCCGCGAGCTGAACGACGACTTCGACGTCGTGTGCGGCGACACGTTCTGCGAAGGCGATTTCAGCAACTACGAGCCGCTTCGATTCCGTTGCTCCGTCGAGGAGCACGCCGGGACGATCGGCCGCTGTGTGTGGATCCTCGCCGCGAGCATGGAGGAGATCGTGCCTTCCACGGGGGATGTGGAGGTAGACGCGAGGATCTTCCTCTGCGAGATGCCCATCGCCCCGGGGACCGCCGTGACCGACCTCGTCGAGGCGCTCGCGGCGCCGTCGGGTCGGGCGATCGACGCCGCGCTCCCCGGAACGGACAGATCGCTCTACGACGGCCTCGTCGAGTGCCTCTGACAGCCCGCCGGCGTCGATGAGCTTGTTCGCGGGGCGAGGAGGCATGGCGCTCAGGAACGGCCCGTCGGGCGAGCGCTTCCGGCGCCGCTCTCGCCCGTCGCCGGCTCGCCTTCGGCGAGCAGCCGCTTGAGCGTCCCGAGATCGACGGGCTTCACGAGGTGCTCGTCGAACCCGGCTGCACGCGCCCTCTCTCGGTCGCCCTGCTGCCCGTAGCCGGTGAGCGCGATCAGATAGACGTCCTTGTGCTGGGGTTTCTCCCGGACGCGGCGCGCGAACTCGAGGCCGTCGATCCCCGGCAGCCCGATGTCCACGATGGCCACGTGCGGGAGCACCTCGTCCATGAGCTCGATCCCCGAGATCCCGTGAGACGCCGAATGACACTCGAACCCGGCGCGCGCCAGGAGCGCGCAGAGCGCCTCGCGGCCGTCGTCGTTGTCCTCCACGACGACGACCCGCGATCTCCTGGGGAAGTTCGCGAGGAGCGGGCCGCGCGCCGCCTCGTTCTCGGATGACGGCTCGGAGATCGGCAGCCGCACCTCGAACTCGCACCCCTTGCCCTCCCCGTCGCTCCGCGCGCTCACGGTGCCGCCATGCTTTTCAACGAGGCCTCGGACGAGGGTGAGCCCCACGCCGAGCCCTCCCGCCGATCGGTCCAGGGTGCGGCTCGATTGCACGAAGAGCTCGAACACCGTGTCGAGCATGTCCTTCGGGATCCCGACGCCATCGTCCTTCACGCGGACCACCGCGTGCCCGTCCAGGCGCTTGGCCTCCAGGGCGACATGACCCCCTCGCGAGGTGTACTTCGCGGCGTTGTTGAGCAGGTTCACGTGGACCTGCTGGAGCCGCGCAGGGTCGCCCTCGACCCAGATCGGCTCGGGATCGACCACGACCGAGAAATCGACGCCGCGCGTGTCCATGAGGTTCTTGACCGCATCGGCGGCGTCCTTCACCACCGTGCCGAGATCGAGCACGCGCTTTCGAAGCTCGATCTTGTTCTGCGTGACGCGGCTCGCCTCCAGCAGATCGTCGAGCAGGCGCGCCATCTGCGCGGACTGACGCTCGAGGATCTGGACGACCTTCTCGTCGAGCCCGGACGCGCCGTCCGGCGCGGAGCAGTCTTCCTTGAGCAGCGCCGTGGCGTGGACGATCGCGCCAAGGGGGTTGCGGAGCTCGTGCGACAGCATGGCGAGGAACTCGTCGCGCCTGCGCACAGCGTCCTTGATCTGCTCCTCCGATCGCTTCTGCGCGGTGACGCTCCGGAAGATCCCGATGATACCCACGATGTGGCGCGCCGCATCGATGAGCGGGAGCCGCGTGACGAGGTCCCACTCCACGAAGCCGTCCTGCCGCACGCGCTGCTCCAGCTTGTAGTGCTGCGCCTCGCCGGTCCGCAGCACCACCTCGTCCTCCTGGTGAACGGCGAGCGCCGCCTCGTACCCAGGCAGCTCGAAGCCGGTCTTCCCCGCCGCCTCGCCTGGATCGGAGAGGCCGAGTCGCTCCGCCATGGCGTGGTTCGTGCGAATGAACCGGCCGCGCGCGTCCTTGAAGTAGATCGCGTCGGGCACGCTGCGGAGCAGGCTGTTCAGGAGATAGCGCTCGTGGAAGAGCGCGTCCTCCGCCGCTTTCAGGCCGCTCACGTCGATGAGCGTGAGCACGACCCCCGCGATGGTGCCCTTGGCGCGGTAGGGGAGGATGCGAAGGAAGAACGAGCGACCATGCCGGTCGCGCAGCTCGCGCTCCACGCGCTCCCCCGTCGCGAGCACGCGCTTGAGATCCGCGGTGAGCTCCGGGTGATCGACCGCATACGTGAACGTCTCGATCGGCCTGCCGACGTCCTGCAAGAGCAGGTTGAAGCTCTCCGCGATCTGCGGCGTGAACTTCCTGATCTTGAGCTCCCTGTCGAGGAAGATGGTGCCGATGTCCGTGCTCGACAGGAGGTTCTCCATGTCGTTTCCGAGCTCGGTGAGATCGGCGATCTTCCGCTGGTACTCCGCGTTCACCGAGTAGAGCTCCTCGTTGACGCTCTGGAGCTCCTCGTTCGTGCTCTGCAGCTCCTCGTTGGAAGCGAGGAGCTCTTCGTTCGCGGCCTGCAGCTCCTCGTTGCTCGCCTCGAGCTGCTCGGTCATCGCCTGCAAGGTCTGCTTCGTGTGCCCGAGCTCCGCCTCGAGCGCGCCGAGCTGCTCGCGCGACACGTCGTCCAGGTCGATCTCGATCTCCGGCATCGCCGCCCGCCGCGGCGCCCCGTCGATCGCCTCGAAGGTGATGAGGACGTGGGGCAATGTGCCTCGCCGGCTCTCGACCCGGCGCATCGTGATCTTGTAGGTGCCGCCCTCCGCTTGCACCCCCTTGAACACGATCGCCGTGCGCTCCTTGATGACGCGCCGGAGGCCCCCTGTCAGCACCATCTTGAGGTCGCAGTCCAGCATCTCGAAGGCGTCGAGCCCCTGTCTGCCGTCCTTGACCTTGAGGAACCGGCTCGCGCCGCCGAACGCGTGGACGAGCTCCCCGGTGTCAGTGACGAGGAGGCTCGGAGGCATGAACTCGTCGAGCAGCGCGTCGTAGGTCCCGAGCAGGTGCGACGGCGGGTGGCGCGTGACGGGCGCGGTGATCCCCGAGCGCGGGGCGCTCCGGGCCTTCGGCGACACCGGCTGGAAGCGGGGTTCGACCTGCATCCGCCGGTCGCTGTACTTCCGGTAGATCCGCCATTGCTTGTCGACGATCTCGAAGTCGTGCGCGAGTTGCCCCGGCGTCTCGCTGGGCCCGAGGAAGACCACGCCCCCGCGGTTGAGCGCGAAGTGAAAGAGGCTCAGGACCTTCTGCTGCACCGGCGGCTGAAGGTAGATGAGCATGTTGCGGCAGCTGATGAAGTCGACGCGCGTGAACGGCGCGTCCTTGATCACGTTGTGGTGCGCGAAGACCACCGCCTGGCGGAGATCCGGGACAACCTGATAGCTGCGTCCGCGCCGGATGAAATGCCGCTCGAGCCGCTCGGGCGAGACGTTCATCACCGCCTCTTCCTCGTAGAGCCCGCGCGTCGCGACCTCGAGCGATCCGTGGTGCACGTCGGTCGCGAAGACCTTGAACGGGCGGTGGCCGATCCGGGAGGTGAGCTCGTGGAGGAGGATGGCGAGCGAGTAGACCTCTTCACCCGTCGCGCAGCCGGCGACCCAGACGCGGAACGGAGCGTCGCGCGGCCCCGCTCGCAGGAGATCGGGGAGCACCGAGCGCTCGAGGATGCCGAACGCCTCCTCGTTCCGGAAGAAGCGCGTCACGCCGATGAGGAGATCACGGTAGAGCACGTCGAGCTCGCTCGACTTGCTCCTCAGGCGCTTGACGTACTGTTCGATATCGTCCGTGTGCGCGAGCTGGATCCGCCGCTCGATGCGCCGGGTGACGGTGCTCGGTTTGTAGTGCGTGAAGTCGATGCCGAACTGCTCCTCGAGCATCCTGTAGACCGCGCTCATCCCCTGATCGACGCTGGCCGCGTCCCGCTCCGGCCGGCGCCCCTTGGACCTCACGTGATCGAGGAGGACGCGCGGCATGTCCTGGGGAGGCAGGACGCAGTCGGCCACACCGGCGTCTCGCGCGGTCTTCGGCATCCCATCGAACTGCGCGCTTTCGACGTCCTGCACGACGACCAGCCCGCCCGCGTCGTGGACCGCGCGGATCCCCCGTGACCCATCGCTGCCGCCCCCGGAGAGGACCACGGCGATCGCCCGCGGGCCGCAGTCCTGGGCGAGGGATCGAAAGAACACGTCGATGGGCAGCGCGAGCTCCTGGTCGCGATCCCTCTCGCTGAGGAGGAGGAGGCCTCCGGAGATGATCATCTCCTTCTTCGGCGGGATCAGGTAGACGTGGTCGGGCTCGACCAGCATGCCGTTCTCGACGAGGTGAATGGGCAGCTCGGTGCGGCGCCCGAGGATCTCGTCCATCAGGCTCTTGAAGTCCGGCGACAGGTGCTGGACCACGACGAAGGCCATCCCGCTCTCCTTCGGGATGTTCGCGAAGAAGTGCTCGAGCGCCTCGAGCCCCCCCGCCGAAGCGCCGATTCCTACCACGTAGGGCGCTACTTCTGGCCGGACTGTGCGAATCCTTGTCTTTGTGGCGTCGCGCACCTCGCGCTCGGTCGACATGACCGACCTCGACGGCAGCAAGCGTGCCCAGGCTGTGGCCGCTGGCGAGCGCCTTCACAGGGGCCAAAATCCCCTGAATTTCGGCGGTGGGCGGACGTCGAACGTGTGACAAATTGCCTCACTGCGCGCCCCATGTGGTGGTCTTGCGGCGCGGCGACGGCCTCGTCATCTCGTCACCACACCGTCTCATCCTCTCGTCGCATCGCTCCCCGTCATGGGGGCGGGCGCCGGGCGGAAGGCCGCCCGGCCGCCGAAGAACACGAGCAGGCCGAGCGCTATCCACACGAGCTCCTTGGCGCGCTTGATGAGGACGAAGGCGGCGCCCACCGTGGCGGCGGCAGGCACGCCGAGCGCGGTCAGGAAGGCGACATAGCCGGCGTCCTGCACGCCGAGCCCGGCAGGCACCATGAAGGCGGCGGCGCGGAGGAGCGCGAGGACGACCTCGAACGAGAGGACCTCGGAGAGCGAGACGTCGACCCCGAGGAGCCGGAGGAAGAAGTACGTCTCCGCCCCCTCGGCGAGCCACATCCCCAGCAGCAGCAGCGCCGCCGCCGCGAGCGCCGAGCGACGCTCCACGAGCGCGGCCGCGTGCCGGTCGGTCGCGGAGAAGGCCGCCTCTCTCGCCTCGACATAGGCCCTCACGCGCTGGCCGGGCAGGCGCTTCAGCCAGGCGAAGATCCGCGACGCGACCGTGCCCGAGAGGAGCGCGCCCCCGAGCGCGAGCGCCACGGCGAGCAGGCCGAGCCCCGAGAGGACCACGAGCCACGGGAGCCACGGTCCGCCGATCAGGGGGCGCGAGGCGCGCTCCAGGTGGTTAAAGCCGAGCGCGAGGGCGATCGCGACATACGCCGCGTTCGCGAGGACGATCAGCGCCCTGCGCGCCGCGATGCCGGCGACGGCCTGCGGCCCCGGGATCCCGCACCACCGGTGCAGCAGATAGAACGTGACCGACTCGGAGAGGGCGGCGCCGACGGGGACGCTCATGGTGAGCGCCTCGGTCGACAGCGTGAGCGCGAGATACCGGGAGAACGGCGCGTGGCGGCCGGACGCGGGGTTGCGCGTGCGCGTGCCAAAGACGCGCCGGCTCGCTTCGGCCTGGAAGAGCCGCGCGACGAGGTTGGGGACGAGGGCGAGCGCCATCATCGGCGCGGACGCGGAGGCGATGAGCGCCGCGACGCCCGGGAGATCCGCGCCGCGCATCGTGCTCCAGAGCGCCGCCGCCGCGACGGCGACCCCGAGCCACCTCAGCGCGACGGCGCCCGCGCCCGGGCGGGATCGCGCCCCGGGGAGAGGCTCATCGTGGGCGTCAGGGGCAGCGTCAGGGGCAAGAAGAGTCATCGCACGTTCGCGCTCCGGCGCCGGCCGAGGGCCTGAGGTCGAGCGCTCGTATCGCGCAGGCGCGTCCCGCGCTGATGTCATGGGCGCAACGCCGCGGCGACACGTCGCGGCACGCCGTGAACCGCGCGGAAGTGCGTCGAGCTCGTCCGCTCCGGTCGAGCGCGCCCGGCGCGCCCGGGCAGCCGACGAGCGCGCGGCGTGACGCCGGGATCGGCTATCTTCCTGGTTCGTTGGAGACGCGCGGGAGGGGCGAGCGGCTCCTCGGCGGGGTGGGAGGGGGGGCGGTCGGAAGGATGGAAGGAAGAGCGAACGTGGAGACGGATCAGGACAGCATCGAGCGGCTCCGGGCGGAGAACGCCGGATTGCGCAAGGAGATCGACAGGCTCCATGAGCAGCTGGGGCGCCAGGAGGAACGGACGCGGCTGATCCTGCAGGCGGCCGGCGAGGGGTTCCACGTCGTCGGGATGAACGGCGAGATCCTCGACTGCAATCCATCCTTCGCCGGCATCGTGGGTTACGACCGGAGCGAGCTCCTGACGATGAACATCGGCCAGATCGACCCGCGGCCGCCGCACGAGGTCGTCATGGTCATCGAGGAGATCAAGGCCAGGGGGTCGCTCCGCTTCCTCGCGAGGCACCGCCACAAGGACGGCCACCTGATCGACGTCGAGGTGAGCTCTCACCTCGTCCAGAGCGGTGATGAGCAGTTCTTCTCGGCCTTCTCGCGCCCCCTCACGGAGCAGCTGAAGCGCGAGCAGGCGCTGCGCGAGAGCGAGCAGAAGTTCCGGGCGATCTTCGACGAGACGTCGATGTTCATCGGCCTGCTCACCCCGCAGGGGGACCTGATCGAGCGCAACCGGACGATGGCCGATTTCACCGGGGCGCGGCCGGGCGAAGCGCACGGCGGGCCGCTCTGGCAGGCGCCGTTCTGGGTCGGCGGAGCGAGCGCAGGGGAGCGGATCAGGGAGTGCGTCCGCCGGGCAGCTTCGGGCGAGCCGTCCTCGTGCGAGGTGAAGATCCACGGGCCCGGCGGGCGCGTGGCGACGCTCGACCTCAAGATGAAGCCGATCCTCGACACGCTGGGCCAGAGCGTCCTCCTGATCGCCGAGGGGTACGACGTGACCGAGCTCCGGCGGGCCGAGGCGGAGCGCGCGGCGCTTCAAGCGCAGATGATCGACGCGCAGGAGGCGACCATCCGGGAGCTCTCGACGCCGCTCATCCCGCTCGACGCGGGGATCCTGGTGATGCCCCTCGTCGGGCGGCTCGACCGGGTGCGCATCGAGCAGCTGCTGGAGCGCCTGCTCCAGGGGGTGGTGGCGCAGCGCGCGGCCACGGTCATCCTCGACGTCACCGGCGTGGCGGTGGTGGACGCCGAGATCGCGGACTCGCTGATCAGGGCGGCCCAGGCGGTCAAGCTGCTCGGCGCGGAGGTCATCCTCACCGGCGTCGGCCCCGAGGTGGCGCAGACGATGGTGGGTATCGGCATCGACCTCCGGGAGATCGTCACGCTGAGCTCGCTCCAGAGCGGGCTCCACCACGCGCTGGGGCGCTCGCGCCGCGGCGGAGGGAGGAGAGCGAGCGGCCCGCGGCGCCGCGACGGGTGACGGGCTGCGGACATCCTGGCCGGCGAGGCGTCGCCGTCAGGATCGCGCTCGGGTCAGCGGCGGATCGGCTCGGCGAGCCAGCGCACCAGCGCATCGCCGTCGAGATCGAGCAGGGCATCGTCGAAATCGCCCAGCCCGGTGGCCTGTGCGCGCTCGACGATCGAGCGCTCCTCCTCGGCTGTGGGCCGCCGCCCGACCCGCCGTGCGAAGAGGCGGCCGAGCAGCTGGGCGATGGCCTGCTGCTCGGCCTCCCGCACGCGCTCGTCGAGGGCCTCTCTCATCCACGGTACGGTCCAGAGCAGGTCCTTCTCCGTTTCCCTGTCGTCCATCAGCATGACGATCTCCTTCCGCAGATTGTGCCCCCAGGGGTCGATGGCGGCCATGACGAGGAGCGCTGTATATAGCTCGACCCGCTCCTCGCCGGTCGCCACCCGCGCGTGGATCTCCGCGACCACCTCCCGCATCCCGGCGGTGGTGGCGTCCCGGGCAAGCGGGGCGAACACGAGCCAGAACACGCTGCCGCGCGCCCTGAGCTCGGCGACCGTGCGCTGGTAAACCGCGTCGATGCGGAAGCGCGCGCCGCTGAACCGCCGCTCCCGCCAGGCGGTGCGGCGCGTCCCTGTCGCGGGCAGGCGCTGCCTGCGGCCCGAGAGGACCACGGCGACGCTCTCGATGGGCGGCACCGGCTCTCCGGGGGCCTCGCGCCGGAGCGCGGCGAAGAGGAAGCCCAGGTACTCGAACATCTGGTCGGGCACGTCCTCGCGCCAAGCGAAGCAGAACTCGACGTGCAGCACGCGCAGCTCGCCGCCGACGCGCAGGCGCAGCGCCTTGTCGAGGCGCCGCTCGAGCTTCGTGACCTGCGTGTCGATCCAGCCGAGGACCTCGACCGGCCTGCCCTCGGGGACAAAGACGCGCGTCAGGTCGCCGGGGCACCTCCGGGCGATGTGGCGCAGCGTGATGTCGGCGTCTCCCATGGAGCGCGACCTCGGCAGATCGCGTACCAGGGAGCGAGTCGCCGAAATCAGCCGGGTGCCAGGGGACGTGGCGCGCTCCGGGGCTGGCGCCGCCATGGCGGACGGCGGCCTCACACGCGCCGGAGGGGCAGGGCGCGCCCGCGCGACGCGTCTCTAAGCGGTGCGGCCGCGCGCCTCGCGGACCAGCGCCACCATGGCCTTCCGCACCTCGTCCGTCGCCGAGACCGGCGCGCCGAACGGGAGGCGCGTCGCCTTCGGCCCCGCTGGCGTGATGACGTCCAGCTCGAAGCCGTAACGATCGACCGAGGTCATCGTGGCGCCGGTGGCGTCCTTGATGCCGGCGAGGACCTTCGCGTACGCGAGGACCGCGTCGGCGTGATCGGTGTTCATGTGCTCGAGGATGCCCGCGGCGTCGGCCGCGAGCGGATCGGGCTCGGCGGCCGCGTACGCGTCGGCCTCGACCCAGGACATGCGGCCGAAGCCGCCGACGTAGCGGATCGACACCGGGTCGAGGCGGTAGAAAGAAAAGTCCGTGAAATCCACGTAGTACGACGCGCGCGGGTGCGTCGCGAGGAAGCTCGTCCGGGCGGCGGCCGCCTCCGCGCCTTCGAGGGGGCGGCACGGGCCGATCAGGGTCATCCGGCCGAGCGCGAGCGGGTCGGCCAGGCCCTCGGCCGGTTCGGCGAGGAGCAGCGACGCCTCGGCGCGGACCTTGAGGTTGCCTGTGTGCTCGGCGAGCGCCGAGAGCAGCAGCAGCGGGCGCCCGTGCGCGTCCACGGTGACGGCGACGAGCGAGCCGTACGGATAGCCGGCGGGATCCCGCGCGAGCGTGCACAGCGTGGCGGCGCGGGCCCGCTGCGCCAGCGTGCGGCAGCGCTCGGCGTGGCTCGGCGCCTTCGCGCCCTGGAGAGGGGGGTCCGCCGCCGGCTCCGGGCCGGCGCCGGGGCGGCCGTGGTCTGTGCTCGTCGACATGGAAGGGCGGGTAGCACGCCGGGAGGGCCGGAGGAACCGGGGCGCTGCGCGGCGCGGCGCTACGAAGGCAGCACCCGGAGCCGCCCGCGCTGCGCCGCTGCGTCGCGGCCGGCGGCCTCGTCCGCGCGCGGCGGCGCCGGCCGCGCCACGGCCTGCGGCCACACGGCGAAGTCCTCCGCGAGCGGCCCGGGGAGCGCCGGCTGCGCCGTCCGCTCCAGGAGCTGGAAGTCGCAGCGCGCGACGAGATCGAGCGGGAGCCCCTTGCCCGGCCCGCCCTTCGCGAACCACGCGCGCGCCGCCTGGACGTTGCGGATGAGCACGGCGTGCTGCGGGTCGCGCTTCGCGGCCGCCGTGAAGTGATCCTGCATCGCCTGCCAGTCGCGCCGGCCCGCCGCGACGCACGCGAGCGCGTTGAGCGCGAGCCCCGGCAGCGGGTGGCCGAGCTCCAGCGCGCGCGCGGCGTGCCGCTCCGCGAGGTCGAGCTGCCCCGCGTCGAGGTAGGCGACGCCGAGCTCCAGGTGCGCCGCGTGGTGATCGCCGAGGAGCTCGAGGATCGCCCTGCGCTCCCCCACCCCCTCGCGGTAGAGCTCGCGCAGCCCCTTGTTCTGCTCGAACCAGGCGCTCATCAGCGCCGTGTCCTCCTCCGAGGCGTCGAACGGCGTCTTGAGCTCCTGGAAGTCGCCGCGGAAATAGACGTCGCGCTGGAGCCAGCCGGCCGCCTCGGCGTCGTCGAAGTCGCGCGTGCCCGGGTAGATGGACAGGCACGAGAAGATGTACTGGTGCGGCCTCGCCGCCTCCAGGAACGCGAGCGTCTCCCGGAACGTCTCCGCCGTCTCGCCGCGGTTGCCCAGCATCATGTAGTAGCGGACCTGGATCCCGTACTTCTTCGCGAGCTCCGTCGACTCGATGATCTTCTTGACCGTGATCTTCTTGTCGATGTTCTTCAGGATGGACGGCGACCCCGACTCGACGCCGAGGCTCAGGCGCTGGCAGCCGGCGAGGCGCATCTCGCGGAGCAGCTCCTCGCCGAGCACGTCGACGCGCGTGTCGCAGCTCCACAGGAAAGAGATCTTCCGATCGCGGATGCCGCGGCAGATCTCGATGACGCGCTTGCGGTTCGTCGTGAAGGTGTCGTCCTTGATCTGGACCATCTTCACCGGCAGCTTCGCCACGGCGGCCTCGATGGAGTCGAGCACGTAGGGCACCGACTGGCCCCGGAAGCCGCGGCCCCAGGTCGCCTCGGCGCCGCAGAACGTGCACGCCCAGGCGCAGCCGCGCGAGGTCATCACGATGTGCGTGGCGAAGTGGTCGTGCGGCGACGCGAGCGCGTCGAGCTCCTCGATCGCGGGCCGGGGCGGCCCGAGCTCGACCCGGCCGTCGACGCGGTACGCCGTGCCGGGGACGCCGAGCGCGGGCCGGCCGGCCTCGAGGCGATCGAGGAGCTCGAGGAACGAGTGCTCGCTCTCGCCGAGCGTCACCGTGTCGATCTCGGGGTGGTGCCGCAGCATCTCGGCCGCGAGCGGGGTCGCGTGCGGCCCGCCGACGACGATGTGCGCCCCGGGGTGGAGCCGCCGGATGCACCGGGCGGTGAGCGCCACGCCGCGCCGGTTCGCGGTCCAGCACGACAGGCCGAACACGTCCGCGCCGAGCTCGCGCACGACCCGCTCGACCTGCGAGAACGGGTACGACGAGAGGTTCAGCACCTTCACCTGGTGGCCCGCGCGGAGCGCCTGCGCGCCCAGCGAGAAGAGCCCGTACGGGGTCTGGTGGAAGTCCGGGTCGAGGTCGCCCTCGCGGTACTCGGCCGGCGGGCCGTCGCCGCTCGTGTCGGGCGCCTCCCCGGGCGCGGGGATCTTCCAGGGCGGTGGGTAGAGCAGCGCGATGCGCATCGATCCTGCCTTTCCGGTGCCGTCCGTCACGCGGGCGCGGCGCCGCGAGAGCGAAGCGCGCCGCCCGGGCCGTCTGCCTCGACGCTGCGCGCGCGCGCGATCCGGGCGTAGAGCTCGGCGCTGGGCCGCAGGCTGCGCTCCTGGGTCACGCGGTCGACCTCGACAAGCCCGAAGCGCGGGGCATAGCCCTCGGCCCACTCGAAGCCGTCGAGCAGCGACCAGTGCATGTACCCGCGCACGTCGACGCCGCGCTCGATGGCCCGCGCGACCTCCGCGAGGTGCCGCACGAGGAACCGCGGGCGCTGGTCGTCGTCGGCGTCGGCGATGCCGTTCTCCGTGATGTAGATCGGGACCCGGGCGCGGGGCCACCAGGCGTCGAGCACGTAGCCGAGCCCCTCCGGGTAGATCTCCCAGCCGAGATCGCTGACCTCCGCCCCCTCGGGGACGAGCCGCCGGAGGAACCCGGCGCGCGCGTGCGCCGCCGAGAAGCGGACAAGGTCGCGGCTGTAGTAGTTCACGCCGAAGAAGTCGTGCAGGCCGCTGTCGCAGACGGCGCGCGCGAACGCGTCGTTGAACAGCCGCTCGAAGAGGGCCGCCCACATGCGGTCGGCGAGCCGCCCGAACCGCTCCGGCTCGATGACGCGCAGGTGGTGCGCGACGCCGACCGAGATGGAATGCCCGCGCCGGCCCGCGGCCTCGTGCATGGCGCGGTACATGGCGGCATGGGCGCGGAAGAGGTTCTGGTGGGCGCGCACCGCCTCGACGGGCGAGCTCCGCGCCGGCGGCCAGACGCCGAGCAGGTGGGCCTGCAGGGCGAGCATGTTGGGCTCGTTGATGGTGACCCAGAGCTGGCACAGGTCGCCGAGCGCCTCGACGGCGCGCTCGGCGAAGCGCGAGAGGAGCGCCGGCAGCTCCAGCGAGAGCAGGCCGCCCCGCTGCGCGACCCAGCGCGGCAGGGTGACGTGATGGACGGTGACCATCGGGGTGATCCCGGCGTCCCGGTGCGCGCCGAGCACGTCCCGGTAGTGGTCCCACGTGGCCGGATCGAACTCGCCCGGCTCCCGCTCGACGCGGGCCCACTCGATGGAGAGCCGGTGCGCCCCCATACAGAGCCGCGCCTGGAGCGCGACGTCCTCGCGGAAGCGGTGCAGCTGGTCGCACGCGTCGTCCGGCGTATCGCCGCCGCGGACGCGCCCCGGCTCGCGCGCGAACGCGGCCCAGTCGCTCTGCGCGCAGTGCCCCTCGACCTGTGTGGCGGAGGCGGCAGTGCCGAACAGGAACCCGTCCGGGAAGCGCAGATCCTCACCCATGAGCGCGCATCCTACGCGAACTCGCGCCGGGCGGCTGCCTTCCGGAGCAGCCGTCCGATTGCTCGAGGGGCCGGGCGCCGGTACGCTCGGCCCTGTGTGCGCGGCGCGGTGCGTAGAGGCGGGGGGCGCGCGCCCCCGAAACAGCGCGCGAGCGCGCGCCCTCGCCGCCGCCTCGCTCGCCGCGGCGCTGCTGCACGGGGCCACGCCGGCCCGGGCGGACGGGGTCGGCTGGGCGACGGCCCAGGCCGCCGAGCTGACGCGCCAGGCCGAGGCACGCGCCGCGGCCGGCGAGGCCGATGTGGCGCTGCGGCGGTACCTGGAGGCGGTCCGCTTCGACGCGACCTACGGCCCGGCGTACCTGGGGCTGGGCGCGCTGTACGAGCGGGCGGGCGATCCGCGCGAGGCGGAGCGCGCGTACACCGTGGGGCTGGACCACGTGAGCGGCTTCGTCGAGGGCCACCGCGCCCGGGCGGCGCTGCGGTCGCGCGAGGGGCGGCGCGAGGAGGCGATCGCCGATCTGGAAGCGGCGGCGGCGCTCCGGGGCGACGACGGCGAGCTGCTCCAGGAGCTCGCGGCCGCGTACGTGGCGGCGGGCGCGCTGCCGGCGGCGCTCGGCGTCGCGCGGCGGCTCTCGGCGCTCGCCGCGCGGAACGGCGATCGCGCCCTCGCGGCCGCGGCGACGACGCAGGCGCGCGCGCTGTCGGTGCTGGTCGGCGAGGCCGATCCCGTGCGCGCCGGCGGCGCCGATCGCGGCCCGGTCCGGCGCGCGCTCGCGCGGCACGCCGCGGCGCCTGCGCGGGGGAGCGCGGCGGATCGGCGGCGCGAAGGGCGGTGATGCCACGACGGCGGCCCGGCGGCCGGTTCGGCCACGGGGCGCGGCCAGCGGCGCGGCTCGCTTGACCTCCTTCCAGGTGGGCCGCCTGCGGCTGAGAGCCTCTTTCCACGCCAGCGAGCCCGGATAACCGGGCTCCCCTGCGGCGGGCGGCCTCGGACGGGGCAGATTGTCACGATCGCCCCACTGCCCGAGGAGCAGCGCGCCGCGGATGCGAGCAGCGCGCCGGAGCCGGATCTCCGGGCGATGTCCCGCTGGCACCTCGGTTGCTGCCCTCCGCGCCGCGGTTGCACGCGCAGGCTGGCACGGGATCGGCACGGACACGCGGCGTTTAGAACCCCGGACATCTCTGCAGAGCGCGGCGGCCTGTGCCTCTCGGCCGGCCGGCGCGCCGCCCCTTGAGGGAGAAAGCGAGAACCCATGAAGGCGGTAGTGTTTCACGGCGTCGGCGACATCCGGATGGACGACGTCAAGGAGCCGAAGATCAAGGAGCCGACCGACGCGATCCTCCGGATCACGGCGAGCGCCATCTGCGGGACCGATCTCCACTTCGTCCGCGGCACGATGCCGGGGATGGTGCCGGGCACGGTCCTCGGCCACGAGGCGGTCGGCGTCGTCGAGGAGCTCGGCGCCGACGTGCGGAACCTGAAGAAGGGCGATCGCGTCGTCGTGCCCTCGACGATCGCGTGCGGCTACTGCTCGTACTGTCGCGCCGCGTACTACGCGCAGTGCGACAACGCGAACCCGAACGGCAAGCACGCGGGCACGGCGTTCTTCGGCGGCCCCGCCATGTCGGGCCCGTTCGACGGGCTGCAGGCCGAGCTCGCGCGCATCCCCTTCGCGGGCGTCGGCCTCGTCAAGCTGCCGAACGGGGTCAGCGACGACCAGGCCATCCTGCTCTCCGACATCTTCCCGACGGCGTACTTCGGCGCCGAGCTCGCCGAGATCAAGCCAGGCGACACGGTCGCGATCTTCGGCTGCGGCCCCGTCGGCCTGTTCACGATCGCGAGCGCCAAGCTCATGGGCGCGGGGCGCATCCTCGCCGTCGATCGCGTGCCCGACCGCCTTGAGATGGCGCGCGAGCAGGGCGCCGAGACCGTCGACTTCTCCGCCGAGGACCCGATCGAGGCCATCCTGCGCCTCACCGGCGGCATCGGCGTGGACCGGGCGATCGACGCCGTGGGCGTCGACGCCGAGCGCCCGCACGAAGGCCCCGCCCACAAGGAGGCAAAGCAGCAGGCCAAGGCGTTCGACCTCGAGGTCAAGCAGATCGCCCCCAACGCGCGGACCACCGGCGACGCCTTCCGCGCCGGCGACGGGCCGTCGCAGGTGCTGCAGTGGGCCGTCCGGTGCGTGGCCAAGGCGGGGACCATCGCCGTCATCGGCGTCTATCCGCAGACGTCGCGCACGTTCCCCATCGGAGAGGCCATGAACAAGAACCTCACCCTCCAGATGGGCAACTGCAATCACAGGAAGTACATCCCGAAGCTCGTCGACCTCGTGCAGACCGGCCAGGTGGATCCCACCACGATCCTCACCAAGAAAGCGCCCCTGGAGTCGGCGATCGACGCCTACAAGGCCTTCGACCGGCGAGACGCCGGGTGGGTGAAGGTCGAGCTCCGCCCGTCGCGGGCGGGGGCGCCTGCCCACCTGGACCGCGCCGTCGCGTAGCCCGGCGCCGCCTGCGCAAGGAGGCGCCGCGCCCACCCCCTGAACGCGGCGCTCAGCTCGGCAGAGCGCTCGGATCGACGGTGCGCGGCGGCCCAGCGCGCGGCAGCTCCACGATGAACGTGGCGCCGGCGCCGGGCGCGCTCTGGACGCGGATCGAGCCGCCGTGCGCCTCCGCGATCCTGCGGCTGATGTACAGGCCGAGCCCCAGCCCGCCGTAGTGCCGGTGGGACACGGCGCGCTCGAAGCGCTCGAAGATCCACTCCTGGCGCGCCGGATCGACGCCGATCCCGTGATCCCTGACCGAGAGCCACGCTATCCCGGCCTCCTCGCCGAGGACGACCTCGATGGGCTTGCCCGCGCCGAACTTGATCGCATTGGCGAGGAGGTTCGTCACGATCTGATCGACGCGAGAGCGATCCCAGCGGCCCACGATGCGGCCGCCGTCCCGGAGCCAGACCGAGCACCCGGCGCGCTCCAGATCCAGCCTGAATCGCGCGACCACGTCGTGGGTGACCTCCCTGAGGTCGACCTCGGCGACGCTGAGCCTCAGCCGAGCCGCGTCGATCTGCGAGACATCGAGGAGCTCGCTGTTCAGGCGGGTCAGGCGCGCTCCCTGCCGCAGCGCGCGGTCGACCTGCCTGCCCATGGCCTGCGGGTCGCAGAGGCGACCCGACCGGATGCCCCGATCCATCGCCTCGAGCGTGAGCGTGAGCGACGTCATCGGCGTGTTGAGCTCGTGCGTCGCCACGGTCAGGAACTCGTCCCGCATCCGGACGGCCTCCTGGGCAGCACGGTAGAGCCGCGAATTGTCGATCGCCATCGCCGCCCGGCGCGCCACTTCCTGGACGAACTCGAGATCGGCGTCCCCGTAGCGGCGCCCCGGCGCGGACGAGACGACGTTGAGCACCCCGAGCGGTTGTCCCCGCGCCACGAGCGGCACGGCGACGGAGCTACGTGCCCCGAGCTCGCGGAGGAGCCTCGCGTGCCCGTCGTCCTCGGCGTGTCGTCGGATGACTTCGTCGGAGATCTCGGGGAGCAGGAGCGGCTCACAGCTCCTGAGAACGCTGGCCGCCGGGTGGGGCGAGTCCCGGCCAGGAGGGTATCGCCGCCGTAACTCCGCGAGCAAAGGCTCCTTCGCGGGATCTCTGTGGGCCCAGGCCGCGGGCCGGGTCGCTCCACCTTCCACGACGTCGATGATGCACCAGTCGCAGAACGATCGCACCGACAGCCGAGCGAGCCGCGACAGCGTCTCCCCATCATCGAGCGACCCGGAGAGGATCTCCCCGGCCTCGGCCAGGAAGGCCGCGCGCCGCACGGCCATCTCTGCCGCGGTCCGCGCGGACTGCTCCTTCGAGAGGAGCCGCGCGTTCTCCAGGGAGATCGCCGCCTGCGAGGCGAGGAGCGAGAGGGCGGTGAGCCGTTCCGGCGTGAACGCGCCCGCGAGGAGGTTGTTCTCGAGGAAGAGCAGGCCCACCACCTCGGCCCGCCTCAGGATGGGCATGCAGAGGAGCGATTTGGGCCGATTCCGCGCGAAGTAGGCGTCGCCGGAGAACCTGCCCGCATCGGCGGCCGCGTCGTGCAGGATGACACGCTCCTCGGTCCGCCACACGTAGTCGACGAGCGACGAGGGGAGACGCTGCGAGGAATCCACCGGCCCCGACTCGAGGGTGCTCACCACCGCCCCTCCTTCCTCGATCGCGGCCTCCGCTTCGATCGAGAGCCTTCCGTCCTGACTCAGGAGGATGCAGGCCCTCTGCGCGCCGCCCTGCTCGAGCACGACCTCGAGCAGCGTGCGCAGGAGCCTGTCGAGGATGATCTCGCCCGAGATGGCCTGTGAGGCCTTGGTCACCGAGAGCAGGTCGATTTGCTCGGGCCGAGCCGCGAAGGTGGCCGTGAACGGGCTGGGCCCCGGCTCGCGGAGGCGCGGGTTCTGCCCGTCGATCTGCGTCACCTTGCCGCGGGCGCCCCAGCGGGCATAGCAGGTCCGCGCGTCGCCGAGGTAGGTGTCGGCGAACCTGTCGAACCCGTGTGATCGGTAGAACCGAGACGCGACCTCGCAGGCGACCGCCTCGTTGTGGACGAAGCCGCTATCGCGCGCCGAGCGGATGGCCTCTTCGTAGAGGCGCTCGGCGTCGAGGAGCCGGCCCTCGATGCGCGCGATCTCGGCGGCGATCAGCGCCGCTCGGTTCCCGAAGTTCTCGGGGCAATTCGTCGCCCATCGCTCGAGCTGGTGGTGGTGGGCGACGATGGCATTGAGGTGCCGGGGCCGCTCGTCGCTGGTCGCCGCGTCGTGGTGAGCCGCCCGCGCGAGCGCGCCATAGAAATGGTACTCCGCCGCCTCGAAGAACGCTGACGACGACGGGAGGAGCTGCTCTGCCCTCGACGCCGCCTCAATGGCGGAGGCGTGGTCGCCCGCGTAGAAGCGCGCTTGCAGCTTCCGGATCCAGTACCAGCAGGCGGCGACCGTCAGGGTGGGATCGCTCATGACGTGCTGCTCGAACCGGCCCTCGTCGAACTCCGCGTCGTTGAAGGTGGAGAAGTCCGACGAGAGGCCCCGGAGCGTCCGGATGAGCCGCCGGTTTCCGGTGTAGATGTCGACGATGAGATGGAACCTCGCCCTCCGCGCGAACTCGAGCTCTCTCTCGGCTTCGCGCTGCGCCTCGTCGAGCGGATCGCCGCCCGAGAGCAGCAGCGAGACCAGGGAGCTGCCGGTATAGGCCACATACGCGAGGTCGCCGGTCTCCTGCGCCACGTCGCGGGCGCGCCGCATGAGCTCGACGCTGGCGTGCAGGTGCCTCGTCCAGGGCAGGACCATGAACGCGAAGGTCGCGTAGACGCGGGCCTTGAAGCGGAGCAGCCCGTGCTTCTCCACCAGATCGAAGCCCAGCTTGCCGAAGCGGTACGCCGCCTGGTAGTCGCCGAAGCGCGGGCCGAGGCACGTGCTGAGGTAGACGTAGGCGAAGGACGAGGCGTCGCTGTTGCCATACGCGATGCCGAGGTTCACGGCGCGACCCAGGATGAGGGCGAGCAGGTTGGCATCGGTGAAGAGCGCTGGCGCTATGGTCGACGTGAGGACGTCCACGGTCGCCCGCGAGGCCGGATCGGTCATCGGGGGCAGGTCGATGAGCTCCTCGATCGAGCGGCTCCCGAGCCGCTCCCATAGCCCCTCGTATTCCCGCTGGACCTCCTCGTCCGTCGGGTGCGGCGACCACGCAACGCCGACGCGCCGGAGGTATTCAAGGCACGCGCCGACAGCGCGGTCGCTCCAGTTCAGGGTCGTGAAGAGCTCAACGCGCTTGCGCGCGACGGCGGCCGCCTCGACGAGGTCCCGCGCGCGGCGCCAGAGCGCGGAGAGCCGCTCCTCCGCCGCCGGGGCGCCGGTGACGATCTCGCACTCGGCCAGGTGGAGCTCGATCGCGAAGGCGAGCTCGTACCGCGTGTCCCAGCCCTCACCTCTGAGAAGCTCGGCGGCGACCGTGAGATAGCTCAGCGCCGAGGCGTAGGCCGTGGCTCTCCTGGCGCGCTCGCCCGCCACGAGGTTGAGCTCGGCCACGCGCTCGCGCTCTTCCCGCGCCGTGATCAGCGCGGCGCCGCGGTTGAGCTGGTTCACGATCTCGAAGATCTTTTCTTCGATCTCCTCGGGCGGCGTCCGCGACGAGAGCAGACGGCCGATCCCGAGGTGCATCACCGCGCGCTCGTCCTCCGGGATGAGCGAATAGGCCGCCTCCTGGACACGGTCGTGGAGAAACTTGTACGCGCCGTCCGTGCGGACGACGAGCCCTGCGCGGACGGCCTCCCGGAGGACCGCGTGCAACACCCCCTCCGAGCGGCCATGGACCATCGACAGGAGCGCGACCTCTGCGGCGTGTCCCAGACAGGCGAGCTGCTTCAATACCTCCTGGGTGCTGGCAGGGAGCCGCATGAGCTTCCCGACCATCAGGGCCACCACGTTGTCGGTGAAGCCCTTGGCGCGGATCTTCGTGACGTCCCACCGCCAGGCCTCTGCGTAGACGTCGAACTCGATCAGGCGCTCCTCGTGGAGCGCCATGAGAAACTGGATCGCAAAGAAGGGATTGCCGGCCGTCTTCTCGTGGACGAGATCCGAGAGCGGCGCGGCGTCCTCGCGGCGGCAGTGGAGCGTGTCGCTGACGAGCGCGGCGAGGTGCTCGCGGGAGAGCGGGCCAAGCACGATCTCCCGGACGCTCGCGCCCCCCTTCCTCATCTGATCGAGCGCCAGCGTCAGCGGGTGGGAGCGGGTCACCTCGTTGTCGCGGTAGGCACCGATGACGAGCAGACACCGCGTCTCGGGGTGCGTCATCAGGTCGTCGAGGAGCCTGAGGCTCGCGGGATCGGCCCACTGGAGATCGTCGAGAAAGAGCGCGAGGGGGTGCTCCTTCCGGGTGAATACCCCGATGAAGCGCCGGAACACGACGCGGAACCGGCTCTGCGCCTCGGCCGGCGGCAGCGCGGCGACCGGCGGCTGCCGCCCGATGACGAGCTCGACCTGCGGGATCACGTCCACGATGAGCTGTCCGTTGACCCCGAGGGCGGCGAGCAGCCGCTCCCGGACGACCGCGAGCCGCTCCTCGCTCTCGGCGAGGAGCTCGAGCGCCAGCTCCCGGAAGGCCTGGACGATCGTCGAGTACGGGATATCGCGCTTGTGCTGGTCGAACTTCCCCGAGAGGAAGAATCCCCGCTCGCGGACGATCGGCTTGTGCAGCTCGCTCACCAGCGCAGACTTGCCGATCCCGGAATAACCAGAGACCAGGACGATCTCCGGGGCTCCGGTGCCGACCACGCGCTCGAACGCGGACAGCAGCGCGGCGACCTCGTCCTCGCGGCCATAGAGCCTCTGAGCGATCTGGAAGCGGCCTGAGACGTCGCGCTCGGCCAGGGGGAACGGATCGAGCCTGCCATTGGCCCGGAGCTCGGCCAGGCACCGCTCGAGGTCATGCTGAAGGCTGCTCGCGGTCTGGTAGCGATCCTCCGCCATCTTGGCCAGGAGCTTCAGGACGATCGCGGAGAGGATCTCGGGCAACTCCGGGACGAACGCGGAGGGCGGCCGCGGCTCGCGGGCGACATGGCAGTGCACCCACTCCGGTGGGTCCCGCGCCTCGAACGGCAGGCGCCCGGTGAGCATCTCGTAGAAAGTGACGCCGAGCGCATAGAGGTCGGCGCGGCTGTCGATCGCCCGGTTCATGCGCCCTGTCTGCTCCGGAGACAGGTAGGGCAACGAGCCCTCGATGAGCCGGGGAGGCCCCGCCGGCGGCGGCTCGCGGGAGAGGCGGGACGCGAGGCCGAAGTCGGCGAGCTTGACCTGGCCGGTGGCCGCGTTGACGAGGATGTTCTGGGGCTTGAGATCCTTGTGGAGGATGCCCCGCTCGTGGAGCGCCGCCACGCCGGCCACGATGCGGACCGCGAGCTCCAGGAACCGCTCGGCTGGCATCGGCGCGCCGATGAAGTGATCGAGCGACTCGCCGCCGAAATCCTCCAGGACGAGCGCTGGCAGCCCCTCGTAGGTCTCGAGGGCGAGCGGCTTCACGATGGCCTCGTGATTCAGCATCTTGCCGATCGCGTACTCGTTCTTCAGGCGCTCGACGTCCTGCGGGCGGCTGCGCTTCGGGTCGATGATCTTCAAGATCACCGAGCGGCCATCGGAGCGCCGGACCGCGCGGAGCAAGCTGGTCCTCAGGCCCTCGTGGAGGGTCTCGACGATCGTGTATGGCGAGGGGGCGCTCATCCCCATGGGGAAGGCACTCCGTGAAGCGCTGGCGCCCGGACGCCTGGCGGCCCCTTGGGGCTGCCGTCGGCGCCGGAGCGCTCGAGTCCGCGCGCCTCGCCGAGACGACGCAGCCACACGACCGGCGTGAGCCCATGACGCCCGCCGGGGACCGCATTCTCTGTCACGGCCTCCCACGATCGTGCCACCCCGGCACCCCCTCTATCGATAGGTACCACGGGTCAGGCCCGGCAGTTCCGCGGTGCACGTCGCGGGCCCCGACGAGCAGGGACCTGCATGCGGGCCGCTGCCTTCGCGAGCGCTCGCCGCGGCGATCAGGCGGGCTTCGCTGCGCGCCGCGCTGCGGCCGGGGCACGCTGCCGGTCAGCGATCGCGGCCTTCAGGCCCGCCCGCAGGTCCCGGAAGGTCTCAACGCCCGACCAGTCGAGCCCGAGCCGCGTGAGCGCCTGCGCCATGGCCGGCGAGATGCCCACGAACGAGCACGCCGCGCCGAGCAGCCGCGCCGCCCGGACGGCCTTGAGAAGGTAGCTCGAGACGACCTCGTCCGTGACCGACACGCCCGTCACGTCGAGGATCACGCGGTCCGACGAGGTCTCCACGACGCTGCCGAGCAGGCTCTCCAGGATGAGCGACGATCGCCGGTGGTCGATGGTGCCGACGAGCGGCAGGACGAGCACGCCTTCCCAGACCTGGATCACCGGCGTGGAGAGCTCGAGCAGCGCCCGCTCCTGCTCCTCGACGAGGCGAATCTTCCTCTGCAGCTCCTCGGTGCGCACGAGGACCGCGCCCTCGGCCTGCCGCTTGCTCTCGAGGAGCGCCCGCTCGGCCTGCTTCTCTCGCGTCACATCGCGCAGCTCGACGAGGATCAGCTCCTCACCCGCGGCGCTCACCTTGCACGCGAGCACCTCGAGGTCGACCGCGCGGCCGTCCTCGCGCGCGGCGCGGCAGGTGAACCGCTTGCGCGCGCCGCCGAGCACGTCCGGCCACGCCCGCCCGAGCGGCTCGAGCGGGTGCCCGCTCGCCAGCGCCCCCCCGCGCATCGCCAGCGCCTCCGGCCCGGCGAGGCCGTCCCCGAGCAGCTCCCGGATCCGCGCGTTCGCGAACGCCACATCGCCCGTTCCGCTGTAGACGAGGACGCCGTCGCGGATCGCGTCGAGCACGCCCCGCAAGGCCTCGAGCGCCGCGCCCTCCCCCGGCGTGTCGCGCTCGGTCATGCCGGAGCCTCGCGCGCGGGCTCCGCGCTCACGCCGCCCCCGGCGGGTGGGCCCTGCGCAGCCAGGCCAGCGCCTCCTCCTCGGAGAAGAACGCGGCGATGCGCGCGTCGTCCTCCGCGAACCGGCTGGCGGCGAACTCGTGGTTCTCGACGACCTGCTCCGCGCCTTCCGCGGCTGCCGTGGGCAGGAGCGTCGCGACCCGCTTCAGCCCGGCCGCGTAGGCCTTCGGCATGATCTCGTCTCGCTGCCAGTCGTTGATGCCGTCCCAGCTCGCCTTGCAGTCGCGTATGTCGATGAGGCACAGCGGGCCCCCGCACTCCAGGAAGACCTCGTAGAAATGACCGCCGATGATCTCCTTCATCTCCTCGTCGAGCGGCGTGCCATACCAGCGCGCCACGAAGACACCGGGGATGCGGCCAGGCTTCTCGATGCGGTGGATGCGCTCGCCAACGACGTTGAACGTCTCCACGACGTCGCCGTCCTGCACGACGCGGATGCCGGTCCGGGTCTCGATGGGTCTCTTGAGTGTCTTGGTCATCGGATCTCCCCCACCCCCCCTGCCACCCAGATCCCCCCGGAGCGCCGCAGGAGGCGTCTGGGCATACCTATCGAGAGCGACCTCTCCGTCGCAAGCGCCTTCGGGCCCGCGCGCGGGAGCTGCCGGTGTCCTTGTGAGACAGCCCATGAGCGAGGCAGTCGATGAGCTCGTTCGGCGGCTTGTACTCCGCCGTCTCCGCCAGGGCCGCGGGGCCATCCGTTCGACGATCTCGCGGTCGGGGCGCGTGCGAGGTGGCGGTGTACCCGCTCGGGTGATCCTGACCACCACGCGCATGACGGGCAAGGGCGTCGCGGGGTAGCCTCCCGGCCATGAGCGGACCACGTCCTGCCGCCCGCGCTGCCCGCCCCAACCCGTCCGCCCGCGCCGACCCCGCCGCCCGCCCTGACCCCGGCGTTGCGCCCGCCGCCCGCGCCGTCGATCGCGGCGCCGCTCCCTCCGCCGAGCGCCGCCTCGACCCCGCCGACCGCGCCCGCGCCGCGCTGCGCGCCGGGCGCATCGCGGCGCTGACCGCCGGCGGCCTCGCCCTCGGCAAGCTCATCGCCGGCCAGCTCGGCCAGTCGATGGCCGTGACCGCGAGCGCCGTCGACTCGCTCACGGACCTGTTCGCCTCCTCGGCCAACGCCCTCGCCATCCAGCTGGCCCACGCCGCGCCCGACCGCTCGCACCCGTTCGGCCACGCGAAGATCGAGACGCTCGCGACCGCCGGTCAGGGCCTGCTCATCGGCGGCTCGGGGGTCTACCTGCTCATCGAGGGGATCCGGCGGCTGCTCGCGCCCGAGCCGCTCCGCCTCGCCGCCGTCACGCTCGGCGCGATGGCCGCCGCCGCGCTCATCACCGCGGCGCTCGTGGCCTACCTCGGCCGGGTCGCCGCGCGCACCGGCTCGAGCGCCATCCAGGCCGACGCCGTCCACTACCGCACCGACATCGCCGCGAACCTCGCCGTCCTCGCCGGCGTCGCCCTCACCTACGCGACGGGCTTCTCCCGCATCGACGGCGTCCTCTCGGTCGCGGTCGCCGTCTACATCCTCACGTCCGCGGGGACCCTCCTCCGGCTCGGCGTGCGCGACCTCATCGACACGAGCGCCCCGGAGGAGCGCGTCGGCGCCATCGCGGACACGCTCGACGCCATGCGCGCGCGCGGCGAGCTCCTCGGCCACCACAGGCTGCGCACGCGGATCGCCGGGCGCACGCTGTTCGTGGAGGTGCACATCGAGCTCCCGGGCGACCTCCCCCTCGCGCGCGCGCACGCGACCAGCGACCGCGCGCGCGACGCCATCCTCGCCATCGAGCCCGACGCAGAGGTGCTCGTGCACATCGACCCCGAGCGCGACGAGCCGGCGTGAGGGCCCCCGGCAGCGCCGCTCAGTCCGGCTGGGCGCGCGGCCCGGCCCCGGGCGGCGGCCCGGCCCGAGGCAGCTCGACGACGAACGTCGCTCCCGCGCCGAGCGCGCTCTCGACATGGATCGAGCCGCCGTGCGCCTCCGCGATCCTGCGGCTGATGTACAGGCCGAGCCCCAGCCCGCCGTAGTGCCTGTCCGATACGGCCCGCTCGAACCGCTCGAAGATCTGCCCCTGGCGCGCCGGGTCGATCCCGATCCCGTGATCCCGCACCGAGAGCCGCGCCGTCCCCGCCTCCTCGCCGAGGGAGATCTCCACAGGGTTGCCCGCCCCGAACTTGATCGCGTTGGCGAGCAGGTTCGAGACGATCTGGTCCACGCGGGAACCATCCCAGAGGCCCACGACCCGGCCGCACTCCCGCAGCGACACCGAGCACCCGGCGCGCGCCTGATCCAGCTTGAACCGCGCGAGCACGTCGCGGACGACCTCCCCGAGGTCGACCTCCGCCACATCGAGCCTCAGCCGAGCCGCGTTGATCCGCGAGACGTCGAGCAGCTCGCTGTTCAGGCGGGTCAGCCGCGCCGCCTGCCGCAGCGCGCGGTCGACCTGCCGGCCCATGGCCTGCGGATCCCAGGTTCGACCCGATCGGAGGGCCCGTTCCATGGCCTCGAGCGTGAGCGTGAGCGACGTCATCGGCGTGTTGAGCTCGTGCGTCGCCACGGTCAGGAACTCGTCCCGCATGCGCACCGCCTCCTGCGCGGCGCTGTAGAGCCGGGCGTTGTCGATCGCTATCGCGGCCCGGCGCGCCACCTCCTGCACGAGCGCGAGATCGGCGTCCCCGTAGCGGCGCTCCGGCGCGGACGAGACGACGGTCAGCATCCCGATCGTCTGTCCCCGCGCCACGAGCGGCACGATGACGGAGCTCCGCGTCCCGAGCTCGCGGATGAGCCTCGCGTGCCCGTCGTCCTCGGCGTGCCTCCGGATGATTTCGTCGGAGATCTCGGGGAGCAGGAGGGGCCCCCCGTCCCGAAAGGCACGGGCCGACGGGTGGGGCGAGTGCCGGTCAGCAGGGTATCGCCGTCGCAGCTCCTCGAGCAAAGGCTCCTTCGCGGGGTCGCTGTGGGCCCAGAAAGCTCGCCGGGCGTCCCCGCCTTCTGCAAAGTCGATGACGCACCAGTCGCAGAACGATCGCACCGACAGCCGCGCGAGGCGGGACAGCACCTCTCCGTGATCGAGCGACGCGGAGATGATCTCCCCGGCTTCGGCCAGGAAGGCTGCGCGCCGCTCCGCCGCCTCGGCCGCGGTCCGCGCGCATTGCTCCTTGGCGAGGAGCCGCGCGTTCTCCAGCGAGATCGCCGCCTGTGTGGCGAGGAGCGAGAGCGCGGTGAGCCTCTCCTGCGTGAACGCGCCCGCGAGCAGGTTGTTCTCGAGGTAGAGCAAAACCGCCACCTCGGCCTGCCTCAGGACGGGCACGCAGAGGAGCGATCTGGGCCGATTCCGCGCGAAGTACTCGTCTCCGGAGAACTTGCCCGCGTCGGCCGCCGCGTCGTGGAGGATGACGCGCTCCTTCGTCCAGTGGACGTAGCGGACGAGCGACATGGGAATGCGGGGCGAAGAGCCCTCCGCCGGACCCGGCCGGATCGCCGTCGAGGCGCCCCGCTCGTCGAGCGTCGCCTCCGCTTCGATGGCGAGGCGCGAGTCCTGACACAGTAGGAGGCAAGCGCGCTGCGCGCCCCCCTGCTCGAGGACGGACGTGAGCAGCGTGCGCAGGAGCTGGTCGAGGACGATTTCGCCGGAGATTGTCTGTGATGCCTTGATCACCGAGAGCAGGTCGAGCTCCTCGGACCGCGCCGCGAAGGTGGCGGCCTGGGCGAGCGGCCTCGTATCCCAGAGGCGGGGATTCTGCTGGTCGATCTGCTTGACCTTGCCGTCCGCCCCCCAGCGGGTGTAGCAGGCGCGGGCCTCGCGCAGGTACGTGTCCGCGACCAGATCGAACCCCCGCGCCCGGTAGAACCTCGACGCGACCTCGTACGCGAGCGCCTCGCCGTGGACGAAGCCGTTCTCGCGCGCAGCGCGGATCGCCGCTTCGTAGAGGAGCTCGGCGTCGAGCGCCCGGCCCTCGAGGCGCGCGATCTCGGCGCCGATCAGCGCGGCGCGGCCGCCGAAGTTCTCGGGGCAGCTCGAAGCCCAGACCTCGAGCTGCGCGTGGTGGGCGGCGAGCGCCGCGAGGTGCCGGCGCCGCTCGTCGTTCGACTCGGGCGACGCGGGCGCCACCTCGCAGCGCGCCGCCCGCGCGAGCGCGCCATAGAAATGGTAGTCGGTCACATAGAAGAACGACTGCACCGCCCAGAGGAGCCGCTCTACCTTCGTCGCCACGGCCAGGGCAGCAGCGTAATCGCCGGCGTGGAAGTGCGCCTGGAGCCTGCAGATCCAGTACCAGGTGGCGGCCACCGAGAGCCGCGGATCGCTCTCCAGGTGCTGCTCGAACCTGGCCTCGTCGAAGCTCACGTCATTGAAGGAGGAGAAGCTGGGCGTCAAACCGCGGAGGCACCGGATGAGCTGCAGCTGCGCGATGACACAATCGATGATGAGGCCGAACCTCGCCTTCCGTACGAAAGCGAGCGCGCTCTCGGCTTCGCGCTGCACGTCCCCGAGCGGCTCCGCCTTGGCGATCAGCAGCACGAGAGAGGCGTTGCGGGCGAAGGCTGCGAAGGTGAGATCGCCGGTCTCGCTCGCCATGTCGAAGACGCGCCGCAGGAGCTCGATGCTGGTGCGCACGTGCCTCGTCCACGGATTGACCAGCACTCCGAAGTCCAGGTAGACGCGGGCCTTGAAGCGGCCGAGCCCGTGTTTGTCCACCAGATCGAGGCCGAGCTTGCCGAAGCGGTAGCCCGCGCGGTAGTCGCCGAAGCGCGAGCCGAGGACCACGCCGACATGGACATAGCCGAAGCACGATCCGTCGCTGTTGCCGTGCTCGAGGCTCAGGTTCACCATGCGACCGACGACGAGGCTGTGCAGCCTCTGGTCGGTGAACAAGGCCGGCGCCTGGCCCCAGGTGAGGATGTCCATGATCGCGCGAATCACCGGATCGGTCATCGGCGGCAAGCCCACGAGCGCCTCGATCGGCCGGCGCCCGAGCTGAGCCCACATCCGCTCGTACTCCTTTTGAACCTCGTCCTGCGTCGGGTGAGGCGACCACGCGACGCCGAGACGCCCCAGGACCTCGAGGCAGATCTCGACGGCGAGCTCGCTCCGATCCAGCGTCGTGTAGAGGTCCACCCGCACACACGCGACCGCCGCCGCGTCGACCAGGCTCCCTGCGCGGCGCGAGAGCGTCGAGAGCCGCTCCTCCGCCGCGCCGAGCTCCCCCGTCAGGTACTCGCACTCTGCGCGGCGCAGCTCGAGCGCGAAGGCGAGCTCGTACTGCCGCTCCCAGCGGTCGTCTTCCGGCTCCAGGAACGCCGCGCCGGCGACGAGGTAGGTGAGCGCCGAGGCGAAGGCCGCCGACGCCATGGCGCGCCTGCCGGCGACGAGGTTGAGCCTGGCGCCTCGCTCTCGCTCCTCCCGTGACGTGATCAGCGGAGCGCCGCGGTCGAGCTGATTGACGATCTCGAAGATCTTCTCCTCGAGCTCCTCCGGCGCCGTGCGCGCGGCGAGCAGCCTGCCTATCGCGAGGTGCGCCTCAGCCCGCTCGCCTTCGGGGATGAGCGAATAGGCCGCCTCCTGCACCCGATCATGGATGAACTTGTACGAGCCGGGGAGGCGCTGGACGAGCCCCGCGGAGACGGCCTCCCGGAGGTCCGCGTGCGCGTCCTGCTCCGTGCGGCCGCGGACCATCGCGAGGAGGGCGACCTCCGCGGTGTTCCCCAGACAGGCGAGCTGCTGCAGCGCCCTCTGCGCGCTCGGAGAGAGCCGCGCGAGCTTGCCGACCATCAGGTCGACGACGTTGTCGGTGAAGCCCTTTCCGCGGATCCTCGCCACATCCCACCGGAAGGCCTCGGCGTCCTCGTCGAACGCGATCAGCCGCTCCTCGTGCAGCGCGGAGAGGAACTGGATCGCGAAGAAGGGGTTGCCGCCCGTCTTCTCGTGGACGAGGTCCGAGAGCGGCGCGGCGTCCTCGCGGCTGCAGTGGAGCGCGTCGCTGGCGAGCGCGGCGAGGTGCTCCCGGGAGAGCGGGCCCAGCGCGATGTCGGAGATGCGCGCGCCCTCCTTCCGGACCTCTTCGATCGCCACCATGAGCGGGTGCGAGGGGCTCACCTCGTTGTCTCGGTACGCGCCGATGACGAGGAGATGATGCGTCTCGGGGTGCGTCAACAGATCGCGAAGGAGCCCGAGGCTGGCCGAATCGGTCCACTGGAGATCGTCGAGGAAGATCGCGAGGGGGTGCTCCTTCCGGGCGAACACCCCGATGAAGTGCCGCAACACGACCCGGAACCGGTTCTGCGCCTCGGCCGGCGGGAGCTCGGGGACAGGCGGTTGCCGGCCGATGACGAGCTCGACGTGGGGAATCACGTCCACGATGAGCTGCCCGTTGCTCCCGAGCGCGCCGAGCAATCGCCGCCGGAAGACCGCGATCCGCTCCTCGCTCTCGGCGAGGATCTCGAGCACGAGCTCCCGGAACGCCTGGACCAGCGTGGAATAGGGGATGTCGCGCCTGTACTGGTCGAACTTCCCCGAGAGGAAGAGCGCTCGTTCCCGGACGATCGGCCTGTAGAGCTCGTGCACCAGCGACGACTTGCCGATGCCGGAGTAGCCGGAGACCACGACGAGCTCGGGGGAGCCCGTGGCCACCACGCGGTCAAACGCGCAGAGCAGCGCGGCCGCGTCGCTCTCGCGGCCGTAGAGCTTCCGGGGGATCTGGAAGCGACCGGAGACGTCGCGCTCGCCCAGGGGAAACGGCGCGATCTGGTCAGTGGCCCGCAGCTGCGAGAGGCACCGCTCGAGGTCGTGCTTGAGGCCGCGGGCGGTCTGATAGCGATCCTCGGGCATCTTGGCCAGGAGCTTCAGGACCAGCGTCGAGAGCACCTCGGGCAGCTCGGGCACCAGCGTCGAGGGCGCCGGCGGGAGGCGCGCGACGTGGCAATGCACCCACTCCAGCGGGTCCTTCGCCTCGAACGGCAGCCGCCCGGTGAGCATCTCGTGGAACGTCACGCCGAGCGCATAGAGGTCGGCGCGGCCGTCGATCCCCCGGTTCATTCGCCCCGTCTGCTCAGGAGACAGGTACGGCAATGACCCCTCGACGAGCCGCGCAGGCCCTGCCGGCGGCAGCTCGCGGGAGGAGCGGGACGCGAGGCCGAAGTCGGCGAGCTTGACCTGGCCGGTGGCCGTGTTGACGAGGATGTTCTGCGGCTTGAGATCCTTGTGGAGGATGTCCCGCTCGTGGATCGCCGCCACGCAGGCCGCGATGCGGACCGCGAGCTCGAGGAACCTCTCGACGGCCATCGGCGCGCCGATGAGGTGGTCGAGCGGCTCGCCGCCGAAGTCCTCCAGGACCAGCGCCGGCAGCCCCTCGTGCGTCTCGAGGGCGAGCGGCGCCACGACGGCCTCGTGGTCCAGCAGCTTACCGATCGCGTACTCGTGCTTCAGCCGCTCGACGTCCTTCGGGCGGCTGCGCCTCGGGTCGAGGACCTTCAGGACCACCGGGCGGCCATCGGCGCTCCGGACCGCGCGCAGCAGGCGGGTCCGCTGGCCCTCGTGAAGCGTCGCGGTGACCAGGTAGGAGGGAGCGCTCACGTCCATGGCGAGCCCCATGCGGAAGGCCCGCCGTGGAGCGCTGGATCCTGGCGGTCTAGCAGGACATGGGGGCAGCTGTCGACTCGGGCGCGGTCGAGTCCGCGCGACCCGCCTCGTCATGCCGCCGAGCGGCGTGAGCGGCCGCCAGCCTCGTGCTCGTTGGGCGCCGACGCGGGGGAGCCGCCCGCGCCGCCGTGTGCCGCGCCGCGCGGGCGCCCTCACCCGGGGAGGCCTCTACGCGCCGGGCTCGTCGACCGCGTCGTCGCCTTCGTGCTCCTCGAGGTAACGCTCGGGCGCGAGCTCCCACCGCTCCGGCGAGCGCCAGAGCTGCGACAGGAGCAGCTCGCGCATCAGCAGGATCTCCTTGGGCAGCCGGTCGTAGAGCCGCTCGAAGAGCTCCCCGTGCGAGCCGAACTCGACCTTCCACGCCTCGCGGTCGACGGCCATCAGCTGGTAGAATTGCTCCTTCGAGAAGCGGTCCATGCCCCGCCACTCGATGTCTTCGTAGCGCGGCATCCAGCCGAGCGGGCTCTCCTCCGCGAAGCCGCGGCCGTGCACGCGGTCGACGATCCACTTGAGGACGCGCATGTTCTCCCCGAAGCCCGGCCAGAGGAAGTTGCCCTGGTCGTCCTTGCGGAACCAGTTCACCGAGAAGATGCGGGGCGGATTGACGATCTGGCGCCCCATCTGCAGCCAGTGATTGAAGTAATCGCCCATGTGGTAGCCGCAGAAGGGCAGCATCGCCATCGGGTCGCGGCGCACCTGGCCGATGTTGCCGGCGGCCGCCGCCGTCATCTCCGAGCCGATGGTCGCTGCCGTGTAGACGCCGAAGCTCCAGTTGAACGACTGGACCACGAGGGGCACCGTCGTCGCGCGCCGCCCGCCGAAGACGATCGCGCTGATGGGCACCCCGTTCGGGTCGTCCCAGCGCGGATCGATCGACGGACACTGCGACGCAGGCGTCGTGAAGCGCGCGTTCGGGTGGGCCGCCTTGCGGCCGCAGTCCGGGGTCCAGTGCTTCCCCTGCCAGTCGATGAGCTCCGGCGGCGGCTCGTCGGTCATCCCTTCCCACCAGACGTCGCCGTCGGGCGTGAGCCCCACGTTGGTGAAGATCGTCCCCTTCCGGATGGTCGCCATCGCGTTCGCGTTCGACTTGTCCGACGTCCCCGGGGCCACGCCGAAATAGCCCGCCTCGGGGTTGATCGCATAGAGCTGCCCGTCCCGCCCGGGCTTCATCCAGGCGATGTCGTCGCCCACCGTCGTGATCTTCCAGCCCGCGAACGCCTTCGGCGGGATGAGCATGGCGAAGTTCGTCTTGCCGCAGGCGCTCGGGAAGGCCGCGGCCACATACGTCTTCTCGCCCTTCGGCGACTCGACCCCCAGGATCAGCATGTGCTCCGCGAGCCACCCCTGCTCCCTGCCGAGGACCGAGGCGATGCGCAGCGCGAAGCACTTCTTGCCGAGCAGCGCATTGCCGCCATAGCCGCTCCCGTACGACCAGATCAGCCGCTCTCCCGGGAAGTGGACGATGTACTTGTGCTCCGCGTTGCACGGCCACGGCACGTCGGCCTGTCCCGGGGCGAGGGGCATGCCGACCGAGTGCAGGCAGGGGACGAAATCGCCGTCTCCGAGCGCCTCGAGCACCTTGCGCCCCATGCGCGTCATGATGCGCATGCTCGCGGCGACGTACGGCGAGTCGCTGAGCTCCACGCCGATGTGCGCGTAAGGCGAGCCGACCGGGCCCATGCTGAACGGGATGACGTAGAGCGTGCGGCCCCGCATCGACCCGGCGAAGAGCCGGCGCAGCGTGCCCTTCATCTCCTGCGGCTCGGCCCAGTTGTTGGTGGGGCCGGCGTCCTGCTTTCGCCGGCTACAGATGAACGTGCGGTCCTCGACCCGCGCGACGTCGCTCGGGTCCGAGCGCGCGAGGTAGCTGTCCGGGCGCTTCTCCGGGTTCAGACGGATGAGCGTGCCCGCCTTGACCATCTGGTCGCACAGCGCGTCGTACTCCTCCTTCGAGCCGTCGCACACGTGCACGTTGTCCGGCTGGCACAGCGCGACGACCTCGGCGATCCATTGCCTGAGCTTCTCGTTCGTGATCTTCGCCCGCAGGCCGGGGATCGACACCGGCGGCGGCGGCTCCGAGTGGAACGAGCTCTGGCTGTTCTGGCTGGCTGCTACGGACACTTGCGTACCCTCCTGGCTCTCTGGGTCGAACGCGCTCTGCAAAGCGCAGGCCCTGCCCGCCCTCGACGGCAATTCTGGCCGAAATGCGGCCGGAAGGCTGCCCTGATTCTCCCTGAGCCCGATCGCTACAGCAGCGCTGCGCGCACCAGGTGCGCCCGCGGGGCGAGCCCTGCGCCGCGCGCTGGGTCGTCGATCCGCCCGAAATCCGACCGAAATCCGTCCAGCGGTTGGCCCCGAGGGCTGCCTCGCGGGCAGCCGCGCCGCCCGCCCATGCCCCCGGTGCGTGCCTACGCGCCGGTGCTCACCATGGCCACGCCACGTACAGCGGTTCCCGCGCGAACGCCGCCCGGGCGCGACGCCCCTTCTCCGAGAGGAACAGCATCATCCTGAGCTCCTTGTACTCGGAGTGGCGCTCCGGCGTGCCGATGCGCGTGATCGCGCCGGGCGGCGCCTCCCAGCCGCATCCCGCGTAGAAGCGCTCGAGGCTGGGGTTGCAGAACAGCGCGGCGACATCGGCGTCGCTGTCCTGGAGGAAGCGCGTCGCCATCTCCACGACCTGCCGCCCGTGGCCTTCGCCCCGGTAGGGCGGGGACGTGAAGACGTTGCCCAGGCCATAGACGACGTGCTCCTCCCCCGCGTGGGTCAGCGAGAGGCGCATCACCGAAGCGTAGCTGAGCAGCACCTCCTCCTCGCTGATCGTGAAGTGCGCCGTGCCGATGTCAGACGGATACGTGTGCTTGAGCAGCCGGAGTGGACCCGTGAATATCGACGGCCACGCCGCCCGCATGAACGACACGGCCTGCCACCGGAAGGCGTCGGGGAGCTCGTCTCGATGGTAAATATGCTTTTCTTGCATGGGTCTCTGGGCGCTAGCGCAAGACGCGCAAGACCCCGGCAGCCTGCCGTGGCCCCGCCCGCGGGGACGGTTGACAAGGATAACCGGCTTTGCTCATATACCCAGTCCGCTCGGAGCATGGCGCGCCCCTGAGGACGGCCGGTAACATGGTGGGCACGGGTCAAGACACCTCGGACGCGGAGCCGACCCAGGCGGCGATCATGGGCAAGTACCGGCTGATCGCGAAGCTCGGCCGGGGCGGGATGGGCGACGTGTTCCTGGCGATCGCGCGCGGGCCGGGATCCTTCAACAAGCTCGTCGTTGTCAAGCGCCATCGCGGCGTGGGCGGAGCGGGCGGGGACGGCGAGAAGGTCGTCGCCATGTTCCTGGACGAGGCGAAGCTGTCCGCCCGCCTCAACCATCCCAACATCGTCCAGACCTACGAGGTCGACCACGACGACGCCGGCTACTTCACCGTGATGGAGTACCTGGAGGGCCAGCCGCTCAGCGCGCTCATGCGGGCGGTGGCCGAGGGGGAGCCGGGCGCGGCGGGCTTCACGCGCGGCGTCTGGGTGAGGATCGTGGCCGACCTCCTGAGCGGCCTCCACTACGCGCACGAGCTCCGCGATTACGACGGCGCGCCGCTCGGCATCGTCCACCGCGACGTCTCCCCGCACAACATCTTCGTCACGTACGACGGCGCGGTGAAGCTGCTCGATTTCGGCATCGCCAAGGCGTCGATCAACACCGACCTCACCGAGACCGGGAAGCTGAAGGGCAAGACGTCGTACATGGCGCCGGAGCAGGCCGTCGGCAGCGGGTCGACCGATCGGCGGGCCGACATCTTCGTCGCGGGGATCGTGCTCTGGGAGCTCCTCACGCGGGAGCGGCTCTTCGGGGGCGACGCCGTGAGCGCGCTCTGGAAGCTGGCGGCCGTGGACGAGATCCCGAGGCCCTCGCTCCTCCGGCCGGACGTCCCCCCGGCCCTCGACGCCATCGTGACGCGGGCGCTCGACCGCGATCCGGCGAAGCGGTTCGCGACCGCGCAGGAGATGCGCGCGGCGCTCGAGGACTACCTGCGCGCGGCGGGCGAGGACGTCGGGTCCGACGAGATCGGCGCGAGCATGCTGGGGGTGTTCGCGGAGCGCCGGGCGAGCATGCAGCGGCAGGTCAAGGCGTACCTCGATCAGAGCGCGCAGGGCGTGGACCGCCCGAGCGTGCCCGTCGAGCCCCGCCCCTCTCGCGTGAGCCATTTCGAGGGCGCAGAAGGGAGGCGCATTCAGCCCGTGATCGCCCTCGACGAGGAGCTCGGGCAGAGGACCTCGGGGACGCCGGGCCCAGGGCGCTCCGCCTCGGACTCGACGAGCCTGAAGTCGAACCTCCGCACGGCCGCCGCGCCCCAGCAGCGCAGCTACTGGATCGGGGCGCTCGGCGCGGCCGTGCTGGTCGCGGCCGCGGCGTTCTCGACGCGCCGCCCTGGTGGGCAGCCGCCCGCTGCCGGCTCCGCCGCGGCCGTGCTCGTCGAGCCGGACGCCGGCCCTCGCTGCACCGGGGTGCTCCGCGTCCGGATCACGACCGGCGACACGGGGACTGCCACCGACATCTCGCCGCCCTACAACTACGGGGTCTACGACTACCTGCGTCACCTGAACGACAGTCAGGGAGGGCTCCGGGGCTGTCCCATCGACGTCGACATGAGGGACGCGCAGTACGACCCCGCCAGGACGGAGGAGGTCATCGAGGCGTGGCGGCGGCAGCCCGGGTGGAGCGAGGTCTCCACGCTGTTCGTGTTCGGCACCGGGCCGACGACCCGCGTGGCCCCGAGGCTCACGGAGGAGAAGAAGCTCATCATTCCCGGCTCGTACGCCGGCTCGCTCGCCACGCCGGTGCCGATCTCGGCGGACGTGTCCCACGCCGAGTTCAACGCCCTGGGCCAGAGCGCCTCCGCGACAGAGCACAAGACGAGCCCTGGATATCCCTACATCTTCTTTCCGGCCACGGACTACTCGACAGCGATCCGCATCGGCATCAAGGCGGCCTGGAAGATCGCGCCCGGGCGCATCGCGATGGTGCACGACACGATAGACAAGTGTCTTTACTGCGTCGATCCGCTCGCCGCGGGCAAGGCCTACGTGGAGGAGCTGCCCGGGATGCTGCTCGGCCAGGATCTCATCGTCCCGCAGACGTCGTCCCTCGAGGATGAGGGGCGCATCGTCGACGCGGTGATCGGCTATGTGAAGCGGGAGATCGAGAAGAAGCGAGCGGACCCGTCGTATGTGCCGGCGAGCTGGTTCTGGGCCGGCAACAGCGTCCTCTCCTCGTCCTTCGTCGGGAAGGGCGCGGCCGCGGCGCAGAAGCTCATCCATCAGGCGTTCCCGGGGCAGGAGAAGAACCGCTGGCAGCTGCGCGTGATGGCGAACAACTGGGGTATCGGCGAGAGGACACTGGCGATCTGCGGGGCCGACTGCGCGGGGATCTTTTATGGGCTGTTCCCCGTGCCCGTCTACGGCGACACCCAGCACTCGAGCGGGATGGCGGAGATGCTGCGGATCCACAGGGCCTACCGGGAGAAGGACGGCCACCCGCTGGAGCTGTACCAGGACCAGCCCTACGTCCAAGGCCACGCCGCGGCGCTCATGTGGCGCAAGGCCGTCGAGCGGGCCATCGACGCCGGCCGCACGCACCCGACCGGAGAGGACCTGAAGGCCGCGCTCGAGGGCTTCCAGAACGTGGTGCTCGACGGGATGACGGCGGGGCCGATCTCGTTCAGCGCGACGGACCACCGGCCTCAGGCGAACGAGTCGGTGTACACGATCGGGGCCGCGGACGGGGGTGGCGTCGGGTTTCGGTTCGTCGATCACTGCTCGATCGAGCTCGACGCGAAGTGGCTCGGGTACTGAGGGGAGCTGACGCCGGCTTGCCGGCTTAGCCTGCCGGAATGATGGCACCGCGAGGACGCCATAAGACGCCAAGAGTCGCCATAAGACGCCAAGATTTTTCATTATTTTTTGGCGTCTTATGGCGACTCTTGGCGGTTCCTCGCTTTCCGCGACGAACCTCTCGCATAGTCTTAGGTCGGCCCGGAGATCCGCCAGAACCCGATCCTCGCGGCCCCCGCCAGATCCGGCCCGACCGGGCCCTTCCCCCAGAAATGGTCATCGTAGTTGGGCACCGTCCACCCCTGCCCGTATGCCCCCATCACCGCGTAGATCACCTCGTCGTCCGGCTGGACCTCGATCGCCGTCGTCACCCACGCCTGCCGCACCGGCGCCGGGCTGGCGTCGTCGAGCAGGTAACGCGCGAACATCGATCCCTCGGTCGTGTCGTCGAACGACTCCGTCGCATAGCCGAGCAAAAGGTGCAGCCCATCGAACGCGCCCGCCCACCGGTAGCGCCACGCGCCGCCGTCGTCCTGGAGCGGGCCGCAGGCGGCCACCACCATCCACTCCAGGTTGGCGTTGCCCCACCGGGCGTCGTTGAAATGAAGGACCCGGTCGTTCATCGCGCTGCAGAACATGAACCCGACGCCGTTCGCGTGCCCCGTGTAGAAGGTGAGATCCACCGAATCCGCGAACGACGCGTCCTGGCCGCCCAGCGCCGGATCCTTGAAATCGACCTCCCACGCGCGCTGATCGCCCCAGTTGAAGCGAGACTCGATTCCCCCCTCCCGGAAGCTCTTCATCAGCCCATCGACGTTCGCCGCCGAGTGATCCAGGCCGCCGCAGAGCCCGACCCACTCGGCGCCGACCACCGCGCGGCCATCGTCGACCGGCGGCGGGAGCGGCGGGCGCGCCGCGCCGAGCCCCGCCGACGCACGGCCGAACGAGAGCCGCTGCGCCGCCGTCGCGACCAGACCGTCGGCGTCCGTGACATAGAGCGAGAGCGTCTCCGTCTCCCCGCGAAGACCAGAGACGCCAGACACCTTCACCCGCGCGCCGCCTTCGCGCCCTTCGTCGAGCACGTCGAGCGAGCGCGCCGACGATACCCACCTGTACGTGTATGGCGCAGCACCGCCGGTGACGCTCGCCTCCGCGAGCGCGGTCGCGCCGTCCACACGCACCGAGATCTCGGCCCTCGGAGCGTCTATGACGGCCGGCACGATCCTCTTGCGGACGTCCATCACCTCCCCGCCGACCGTCCGCCGTGCGCTGCACACGTAATGGGGCAGGATCCGCCGTACCTCGCGGGACAGCGGCGGCGCGTAATAGACGAGCTCCGGCTCGGCCGCGATCACCGCGCCGCCGCCCAGCGCGCCGGCGCACAGCGCGGGGGCCTCGGCGGCGGAGACGATCGCGACGTCCTCCCCTCGCGCGAGCTCGCGCCGCGCGTAGATCAGATGCGTCACGGCGCCCTCGCCGTCGAACGTCACCCGGACCTTGGCCCCGGGGCCGATCAGCCGGATCCCCTCGAGCTCGTCGCGAAAGCTCACCTGCGTGTCGAGCTCGGCCCGCGCCACAGTTCGGCCCTCCGCGTCGACCGCCTCGAGCAGCGAGTGGCCGACGGCCAACTCGCTCCCGACCGGCAAGCCCGCGGCGTCCAGCGCGGCCCACGCCCGCGCCGCCGCGTCCGGCTCCGGCAGGACGCGCAGCGCCGCGAGCGCCTCGAAATCCAGGGCGTCATCGCCCGCCGACGTCTCGAAGCCGCGCTCGTCGCGGAACCCGGGCGCGGGCGGCGCGTCGGCCTTCCTCGTGGGCAAGCGCTGGAATCGCGCGCTGTCGAGGTAGCGGATCGCGCCGCCGGCCACGAGCGCGGCGGCGCCCCCCCGCGCGGGATCCTCCGCGAGCCCGAGCGCGCCGGCGAGCGCCGACGCCCGCGCGACGTCGGCGCCGCCGCCGATCACGCGGTATGCGGGCAGCAATCGCGTCTCCCTGCCAGGCGACCCCGCGGCAGGCGACGCCGCGCGGAACACGCCGCGATCGGCGCTCTCCGGGAGAGCCTCGCGGGCGTCGCGACCGCCGCACCCGACGACGCCGAGGGCCACGAGGAGAAAGACGCCCAGCACCCCATCCGGTGATCTCTTCATCAAAGTCCCCCTTTCCCTGCGGCCACGGCGAGGCTCGGCGCGCGACTCCGCACGAGCGATCTCGCAGGGAGCCTCCGCGCGGCGCTCGCGGCCCGCGACGCGAGCACCTCGCATTGCACGACCCAAGCCACCTCGGCCGCGCCGCTCCGCGGCGCGACTCTCCGGGCTCCGGCCGCTCTCGGCCGAGATTGACCGCCTCGCGTCCGGCTCCTAGGCTGCCGCGCATTCCATGACAGCGCACACGAAGGACGGAGAGAGCGCGCCCGGCGCCGGCGATCGGACGCTCGAAGGGACAGCGGATCCCGGCGCCCGCCTGTTCCTCGACTTTCTCTCCTCGATCCGCCCCCGCGTCGACGCCGCGCTCGATCAGCGCTGGCGCGACAAGGCGGCCTCCGTGCAGCGCTACGGCCGCGAGGTCGAGGCCATGGTCTCCGAGGCGCGGAGCCTCACCCTGCGCGGCGGCAAGCGGTTCCGCGCGGGGCTGCTCGTCGCCGCCTACCAGGGCGTCGCGCCGGACGCGCCGCTCGGCCCCGCGATCGACGCCGGCGTCGCGCTCGAGCTGCTCCAGACGTACCTGCTCATCCAGGACGACTGGATCGACGGCGACACCGTCCGGCGCGGAGACCGCACCGTCCACGTCGCGCTGAGCGAGACGCTCGGCGATCCGCACCTCGGGGCCTCGTCCGCGATCCTCGCGGGCGACCTCACCTGGAGCTTCGCGCTGAGCACGCTCGCGGGCGCGGACGCGCCGCCGGCGACGACGCTCGCGGCCGTCCGGCTGTTCTGCAAGATGCACGAGGACGTCGTGATCGGGCAGCACCTCGACGTCGTCGGCCGGGCCGAGGACGTCGAGCAGATGCACGCGCTCAAGACCGGCAGCTACACGGTGCGCGGCCCGCTCGCGCTCGGCGCCACGCTGGCCGGCGCGCCGGCCGAGACCGTGGCGGCGCTCGAGCGGTTCGCGGCGCCCGTGGGCGTCGCCTTCCAGCTGCGCGACGACCTCCTCGGCACCTTCGGGAGCGCCGCCGCGACCGGCAAGCCGGTCGGCAACGACCTGCGCGCCGGCAAGCGCACCGCCGTGCTGGCCGCGGCCGAGGGGCGCCTCGACGCCGCGGGCCGGAGCGCCGTCGAGCGCGCGCTCGGCCGCAAGGAAGCGAGCGACGACGCCGTGGCGGCCGCGACGCTCGCGCTCGAGGCGTGCGGCGCGCGGCGCGCGGTCGAGGAGCGGCTCTCCGCCCTGTGCGGCGAGGCCGAGGTCCTCGCGCGCTCGCTGCCCGTGAGCGCGTCGGCGCGGCAGATCCTGTGCGGGGCCGCGAGCGCGCTCCGGTGGACCGGCGCATGACCGAGGCGCTCGGCGAGGCGTCCGGCAAGGTCATCCTGCTCGGCGAGCACGCCGTCGTGTACGGGGCGCCAGCGCTCGCCGCCGGCATCGAGCGCGGCGCCCGCGCACGGGCGACCCGCTGCTCCGGCGCGAGCGCCCTCCGGCTGGGCGGGCGCGAGCTCCGCGCGGCGTCGGCCGAGGAAGACGTCGCGCGGGCGTTCGCGGCGCTCCTCGGGGCGCTGCCCGACGTCGGCCCGGTGCGCGTCGAGGCCGAGAGCGATCTGCCGCCCGGCGGCGGCCTGGGCAGCTCGGCCGCGCTCGGGGTCGCGATCGCCAGGTCGGTGGCCGCGCTCGCGCGCGCGCCCGCGGCCGCGGCGCGGACCGCGGCCGAAACCGCGGCCGACGCCGCCGCCGTGACCGACGCCGCCGCCGCCTGGGAGCGCGTGTTCCACGGCAACCCGTCGGGCATCGACACCACAGCCGCGGCCCGCGGCGGCTGCTTCCGCTTCACCCGGGCGCACGGCGCCACCCCCGTCGCCCCGCGCGACGACCTGTGGCTCTGCGTGGGCTCGACCGGGGTGTCGTCGTCCACGCGCAGCATGGTCGAGCTCGTGGCGAGGCTCTTCGAGCGCAAGCCCACGCTGGCCGCGACGTCCATCGCGGGCATCACCGCGCTCGTCGAGAACGCCGCCCTCGCGATCGAGGCGGGCGACGCGGTCGCGCTCGGCCGGCTGATGGACCTGAACCAGATGCTCCTCGCCGGCATGTTCGTCTCGACCGAGGCGATCGAGGCCCTGTGCAAGCTGGCGCGCGAGGCCGGCGCGCTCGGCGCCAAGCTCACCGGCGCCGGCGGCGGCGGCTCGGTCATCGCGCTGCTCCCGCCGCCTCCGCCGGGCGACGGCGGGGCGGCGGCGTCGAACAGCGCCGCGGACCGCGTGCTCGCCGCCTGGCGCGACGCGGGGTACAGCGGCTTCGTCACCCGGGTGAAGGCGGGCGTGACGAGGACGGAGCCACAGGAGCAAGCATGAGCGTCGTGAGCCGGGCGACCGCGATCGCCCATCCGAACATCGCCCTCGCGAAGTACTGGGGCAAGCGGGCCGATGGCCACAACCTGCCCGCCGTCCCGAGCCTCTCGGTGACGCTCGCCGGGATGGAGACGACGACCGAGGTCGCCTTCGACGCGTCGCTCGACCGCGACGAGCTCCACCTCGGCGGCGCGGCCTTGCCGCCGGACGCGGAGGCGACGCGCCGGGTCGCCGGCCTCCTCGACCGGGTCCGCGCCGCCTCGGGGCGGCGCGAGCGCGCCCGCGTGGTCAGCCGGAACGACTTCCCCACCGCGGCGGGCCTCGCCTCGAGCGCGTCGGCGTTCGCCGCGCTCGCGCTCGCCGCGAGCGCCGCCGCGGGCCTGCCCACCGCGCCTGCGCTGGTGAGCGATCTCGCGAGGAAGACCTCGGTCTCGGCCGCGCGCTCCGCGTTCGGCGGCTTCGTCGAGCTCCGCGCCGGCCGCCCCGGGGACGAGGCGCTCGCCGCGACGCCGCTCGCGCCCGAGGACCACTGGCCGCTCGCGGTCGTGATCGCGGTGACGCGCGAGGGCCCGAAGGACGTGGGCTCCAGCGACGGCATGCGGCACACCGCGATGACGAGCCCGTACTTCCCCGCGTGGGTGGACGCGGCGCCGTCGCTCTTCGACGCGGTCCGCGCAGCGGTCCTCGCGCGCGACCTCGCCGCGCTCGGCGCCGCGGCCGAGGCGAGCGCCCTGTGCATGCACGCCTCGAGCATCGCCGCCTCGCCGGGCCTGCTCTACTGGACCGGCGCCACCGTCGAGGTGATCGCCGCGGTGCGGAGGCTCCGCGCCCAGGGGACGCCGGCGTTCTTCACCATCGACGCCGGCCCGCACGTGAAGGTCTTCACGACGCCCGAGGCGCAGGCCGCCGTGGGCGCGGCGCTGCTCGCCGTACCAGGCGTCCTCCGCACCATCACGGCCGTCCCCGGCGGCGGAGCCCGCCTCGCGCCCTCTTCCGGTTCCGGGGGCGCGTGATCGTCCGGGCGCCTGGCAAGCTTGTCCTCTCGGGCGCCTACGCCGTGCTCGAGGGCGCGCCCGCGCTCGTGGCCGCCGTCGATCGGTACGTCCTCGCCGACCCGGCGCGGCCCGCCGCGCTCGTCACCGAGGAGGTCCAGGCCGCGATCGACGCCGGCGCGCTCGACGCGGCGGCGTGGTTCGACGCGTCCGCGCTCCGCTCGGCGGCGCCGGAGCCGCCTCTGGCCTCGCCGGGCGCGCCGCCCCGCGAGGCGAGCCGCAAGCTGGGCCTCGGATCGAGCGCCGCCATCCTCGTCGCGACGCTCGCCGCGCGCGCCGCGGCGGCCTCGGAGGCGCGGGCGGCGCGCGCGTCCACCGAGGACCGGCGCGCGCCCGCGTGGGACCCGCGCGCGCTCTTCCTCGACGCGCTCGCGGCGCACCGGCGCGCGCAGGGCGGAGGCAGCGGCGTGGACGTCGCGGCGAGCGTCTACGGCGGCGTGCTCTGCTGCCGGCTCGGGCCGGGCGGCGAGCTCGACGTGGCGCCGCACGCCCTGCCGGGCGGGCTCGTGATCGAGGTCTTCGCCAGCGACGCCTCGGCGCGCACGAGCGCCATGCTCGAGCGCGTGCGCGCGCTCGCCGCCCGCGAGCCCGAGGCGCACCGCGCGCTGCTCGGCGCGGCCGCCGAGGGGGCGCGCGCCGCGATCGAGGCCGCGGACGCTCGCGCGCTCGTGGCCGCGCTGGATCGGCAGGTCGACGCGCTCGCCGAGCTCGGCGACCGTTCGGGCGCGCCGATCGTCACCCCCGCGCTCAGGCGCCTCCGCCCTGCCGCGGCCGCCGAAGGCGCAGCGATCGCGCCGAGCGGCGCGGGCGGAGGCGACGTCTCCCTCTTCGTCGGCGGCGCGCCGCCCTCGACGGCATGGCTTGCCGCGGCGCGTGAAGCCGGCCTCGAGCGCGTGCCGATGTCGCTCGGCGCCCCCGGCGTCCACGTGCTGGACGCAGCCCCTCCGCTCCCTGCCTGAGCGCGTCCCCTCGCCGATCGTGCGCCGCGCGGTGCCGGAGCGCTTGGCACGGAGCCCGCTCTGCTCGCTCCCGGATCGACCGCGGCGCTGCGCTCGGGCGACGCACCGCGGTCCTTCATGAGGCCTTCGGGACGCGAACAGCAGGGAAAGCATGGACTTCGTGGAGCCGGCGATGCTGCAGCGCCGCCGTGAAAGCTTGAGTTTTCATGGTGATACCGCCTGGACGGCCGATGAGCGCGGTGGGCGCCCGGTCCTCCAAGGCGGGCTCCGCGGGCAGGAGGCTGCCGGCGCGGGCTCGGCGGGCGTGACCTGCGTTCACAGCGCGCTGATGCATCGGCGCGGGGGCGCGCGCAGGCGCGCCGGACCGCCGACCGTCGGTCGCGGCTCGGGCGCGGGGGGTGGTGAACGGGGTGAGGTGGCACGAGGACCAGAGGACCAGGTGAGGAGGGGGGCTCCATGACGACGTGCGATCGAGAGCTTTGCCGATTGGAGGATGTGCTTGGCGCCAGCATGGCCGAGTCGAGGGCCATGCTGGCAGCGTTCGGCGTCCAGGTCGCACCGCTGCGGAGGCGCACCGCGAGCACGTACCTGGGGCGGGTGCTGGTCCACCCGTACAACCTGCTCGTCGTGGGGAGCGCGCTCCTCCTGAGCTTCATCGGCTGGAGCCCGCTGCTCCTGCTGCTCGGGCTCGGGGCGGAGCTCGTGATCCTGTGCGTCGTCCCCTGGCGCGGCTTCTTCCGGCGCAGCATCGACGCGCAGCTCGACGAGGTGGATCGGGCGGCCTGGTCGCGGGCGCGCGAGTCGTTGATCCGGCAGATGGACATCCGGCACCAGCAGGAGCTCGCGCGCCTCGACCGGCTCATCGATCGCACCCGCGAGAACATCCGGCGCCGCGGCGGATCGATCCCGCCCCTGCTCGACGAGGGCTTCGGCCTGAGCCGCCTCATCATGAGCTACATCCGGCTCGCGATCGCGCACAAGGCCGGCCAGGAGTCGCTCGCGATGACCAACCACGGCGAGCTCATGGACACGATCCGCTCGCTCGAGGCGGTCCGGAGCACGTCCGCGGGGCGGACCCGCGGGCTGTCCGAGCGGCGCCTCTCGATCGCCTACCGGCGCGCCGAGTGCTGGAGCCAGACCCGCGATGGGCTGGAGGTCGTGTCGCAGAAGCTCGCCACCATCCTGGAGCTCATCCAGCTCATGCACGAGCAGTCGATGACGCCCGTGGATTCGCCCGCGACGTGCGTGGAGATCGACAGGTTCATGCGCGAGCTCGACGATCTCGACAACGGCGAGAGCACGCAGCGTGAGCTCGCGGAGCTCGACATGGACATGGACAGGGCGTTCGAGCTCGAGGAGCTCGAGACCGAGCACATCCAGCACAGCCGCCCCCCGATGCGCCTCGTCGCGCGTTGAGGGGCGCGGGCCTTCGGCGCTGGCGCGCGCGATCGCTCGGCGACGCGGGGAGCCGGGGGAGCGCGCGCTGCGTCCTGCGTTCGCCGCGTCGCAAACTCCGTTGTACTTTCGCGTCGCGCCGTCGAGCATGGCCGGATGCGAACAGCGCCTGTGCCGAACATCCCCGCGATCCCCGGCATGAATCCGGGAGTCTTCGTGATGGGCGGAGGAGGAGGCGGCGACGGGTCCGGGGGGAAAGGCGGCGGCGGTTCGACAGGCGCGCGGGGAGCCGACGGGAAGGGCCGGTGGCAGTGACGCTGACGGCGGCGGGAAGAGCGCGGGGTCGTGCGGCACCGGCTCGACCGACGGCGGCGGCTGCCCCAACCACCACGGGCCCGGTACGAGCGGCACCATGTCGCGCGGCGATCCGGTCGACGTCGTGTCCGGCCGCGTGTTCACGTTGCCCGCCGTCGACCTCTTTCTTCCGAGCCCGCTGCCGCTCCGGATCGAGCGCACGTACTCCAGCACGTCGCGCGACCGCGACGTCGGCCTCGGACCGGGGTGGACCTTCTCACTCGCGTGGCAGGTGATCGAGCGCCGGAGGTCGGTCCGCGTCATCACGTCCGACGGCGTGGAGCACGATTTCGGCAAGCTCGAACCGGGCGCCGGCGTGCTCGGCCCCCATGGCTGGCTCCTGCACCGCGAGGGCCTCGGGTTCCGGCTCGATCTACCGGACGGTCCGCGCTTCCTTTTCGAGGTTCAGGTGCCGTCGGACGACGGCATGACCTCCCGCCTCTCGGCGATCGCCGATCGCTGGGGCAACCGCATCGTCTTGGACCACGAGCAAGGCCATCTCGTCCAGGTGACCGACGCCGCCGGACGGGTCGTCCGCGTCGTCCGCGGGCGCGATGGCCATATTGCCGCTCTGGAGGCGAAGAACGCGCTCGAACAGGGGCGGTGGGTCCCCTTCGTCCGGTACTCCTACGACGCGCACGGGCGGCTGACCGGCGCAGAGGACGCCGATGGCGAGCTCACGACATACGCGTACGACGAGCGAAACCTGCTGACGTCCACCACGGCCCCGACCGGCCTCACCTTCTTCTTCCGCTACGACGCGGCGAGCCGATGCGGGGCTCGTCGTGGAGGAGCACGCGTTCGACGGGCGCGTCACGCGCTACGGTCACGACGCCATGGGCCGCGTCGTGTGGTCGAGGAACGGCCTGGGCGAGCGCACGGAGTACGAGCGCGACGCCGCCGGGCGGCTCGTGCGGCGGGTGTTCGCCGACGGGACGGAGGAGTCGTTCGAGCACGACGAGAACGGAGACATCGTGGCTGCGGCGTGCCCTGCCGGGCTGTTCGTGTTCCAGCGCAACCCGAACGGCTGGATCGTGCGTGAAGAGCAGCACGTCGCGGGCGAGCGCGCCGACGTGCGGATCGACTACCGCCTCACGGGCGAGGTCGCCGGGCGCCCGGCGGCGCGCCCGTCGTCGAGGAGCGCACCTACGTCTTCGAGCAAGGCGCGACGATCCCGTTCGCGCACCGCGACGCGCGCACGGAGGGCGGCGTGCGCACGGTGTCGCCTTGGTGGCATTACGTGAACGACGACTCCGGCGCCCCGGAGGCGCTCGTGGGCCCGGACGGCCGGCTCGGCTGCGAGCTCCTGCGCTCCCCGTGGGGCGCGGCCGCCGTGGCAGACGGCGCCTCGACGAGCACGCCCATCCGCTTCCGCGGCCAGTATGCCGACGAGGAGACCGGGCTGTTCTACAACCGCCATCGCTACTACGACCCGAAGCTGGGCCGGTACATCAGCCCCGACCCCATCGGCCTCGAGGGCGGGCTCAACCCGTTCGCCTACGCCGCCAACTGCCCCACGTCCGCCGTCGACCCCGACGGGCTGATGTACTCCGTCATCAAGGACGCGCGGGGCAACGTGGTCGCTGAGGGGCACAACCAGGATATTCCGGGTGGCGGCGTCGGCGGCAGCGGTGTTCAACCCCACCGTGGCGCGACGAGCGCACGGACTTCATGCGCAGAAATTACGGCGCTCACGAGCCTCGCTCACAAGATGGGGCCCGAAACGAAGAAGGAGGACATCGCGAAGCTGTTCAATGAGGAGGGCTACACCATCGAGACCTATGAAGGGACCAGGGACGACTACAAATCGGGCATCCGCTACGGCGCCGATCCCTGTCCAGCGTGCAAGAAGATGTTCAACGACATGGGGATCACGAAGGGCATCATAGGACATGCGCCGAGGAAGGCCGAGAAAATCAAACCTTGGGACGGCGAAACGACCTACACCCCTGTCTCCAAGGGGGTACTGCAGCAGGCACGAAAGAGACGACGATGAGCGATCGAATGATTGACGGCCCAAAGCCTCCTAGAGGTGCTGTGGATCGACTGCGTGGCCCGGACGGTGGGTACGCGCGGTCGCACGCTGGTCTGGCCGAGTTCTGGCGATGCCTCCCTGAAGATGTCCTGGCCCGGTCCGCTTCCGAGCAAGACGCCGATCTCCTCACGGCGCTCGAGCGGTGGTTCGCGGAAGGGCCGAGCTGTGCACTCGTCGTCGGCGCAGATCAGAAGAGGCGCACCGAGGTGCTCGCGCGATGGGCTCTCTCTATGGCGGCACGCGATAGAGCAGAGGTGATCTTTCTCCCGGTGAGCTCGTGCTTCGGAACCGCGGTGGAACGCGAGGCGCTCAAGGTGCTGCTCGGTCTGTTTCGAAGCTCGTGGTCAGCGGCATTCTCTCGACCACGCAGCCCTAATGAGCTCCGGTGGTCGATCGCCGGAGCGTTGCGGTGGGATCTGGAGATGGAAGATCCTGTGTTGCTCGTGATCGTCGACGGCCTCGAGCGCGCGGCGGACTGGGAGCCTGAGAAGGGGGTACCGTTTCTGGACGAAGCCGGTTTCAGGGTGCGGTTCCTTGTGTCCGTGGGCGTGGAAGGTCCCTCGGCGCGGAGCTCGGACTGGCGTCAGCATCTCGAATGGACGGAGGAGACGTCCGCGGTGCTGCACCTACCAGGGGAGGCCACCGCGGCAGAAGAGGCGGTGCAACAGGCGCGAGACACCCTGGCCGGGAGCGGAGATGTCGGGCGCGCGGCGGAACGATGCCTCGACGCCCTGGCGACGGCGCTCGCGCCGGTATCGAAGGACGACCTGATGGCGGCGTTCGAGCTGCCCAGCGCGTCGATCGAGGCGCTCCACCGCGCGCCGCGTCCGGCGCGTGCTCTCGTGGTCCATGCGGACGACGGGACCTACCGCTTCGGCAACGATGCGATGCGCGCGCGCTGGGCTGCATCGGCAGACATCGCGTCGCTCGAAGACGGCATCGTCGATCGAGGCCTCGCCAGCCTGCGCGCGGCCAGGGCCCCCGAGGGCGGTGCGCTCACCTGGCCAGCGTACCTCGTCGAGTACCTGGGCGCCCACATGACGCGGCGAGCGCCCGCGCTGTCCGCCTTCATGGAGCTGGTCTCACCGGCGTGGCTCGCCACCTGGATGGAAAGACCCGGAGGGCTCGTCGGGTTCGTCACGGACGCCCGCCGCGCGCGCACGGCTGCGGAAGACGCGCTGTTCAGCGCGTCCACCGAACCGGAGCGCGCGGCAGCGTTGAACCACATCACGCGGTGCGCCGTCGTCGAGGGTGCGCTGTTCGCCAAGGAGGGAAGCCGCCACGGACCGCGAGACGATCGTGCCCATCCCTACAAGGAGCCGAGCGTGGATCTCACGAAGCCGACCGGCGCGGCGCGCGCGCGGGCGGCAGCGCTCGTCACGCTGGCAGGCACCCTGGCCGGGGTCGAACGGGAGGCGGTGCAGGCGTGGGCGGACGAGGCGCGGGCCGCGCTCGACGAGGCCGGCGAGCTCATACCATGTCCGATCCCCTCGTTCTCCGGTATCCCGACAGGTGCCGATCCGGAGCTCACGCGCCGGCTGCGCGACGCCGCTCCCAACGAGTTCGGGTCTCTTCTGTCCGGTCCTTATCATGAGGCTGCCGCTGCGTGCGCGGGGCTTGAGCCGGAAGAAGCGTTGCGTCTGGCTGGCAGCACGGAGGGTGTCCTCCGGGTGACCGCATTCGCGGCGATCGTGCCGCACCTGCCCGAAGCGCTCCGGGAACGAGCCGTGGCCGAGGTCATGGACGCCTATTGGCAACATGGCGACGACGACACGCTTCGATCCGTGCTCGCATGTGCGCCGTGGATGGCGCTGGACAACGCGGCGTGCGTGCTCTGCGATGTGCTGGGGAACCGATGGCAGAAGGATTTCGAGAACCTCTTGATCGGCTGGGGCGGGCTCACGGATTTCGCGCCGCTGCTGCGCAGGCTGGGCGGCTCGGCGGCGATCGTCGGCGCTGCCTCTGCGATCGCGGAGGTGGGCCGCTGGTTGCCGTAGCGGCGCCTCGGGCCCAGGCCGTGTGGAGGCCAGCGCCTCGTCGCCGACGCCCGCCGGGAGACCCGCGCCGCGTCGCCGACGCCCGCCAGGTCACCGCCGCCGCGTCGCCGACGCCCGCCGGGAGACCCGCGCCGCGTCGCCGACGCCCGCCGGGTCACCGCCGCCGCGTCGCCGAGGCACGAGGCCTACGGCACGCTCCTGGTCCAGGCCACGCCGAGTACGACGACGACAAGGACGAGGCGCACGCGCTCCTCCGCGACCGCCTCCTGTCGCCTTACGAGGACGCGGCGGAAGAGGAGCGGCGCGCCGAGCGGGTCCGCGCCGCCAGCGCCAGGAAGAAGCACGAGCCCGACGTTCCCGCCTGATCGAGGCTCGTGGAACGATCCCACGGCGCCGACCGGGCGCGGGTCGCACGGCGGCGGCTTCCCCGGCGCGCCGCCGCACGAAGACTGATCACCGGGACGCTGGCGCCTTCGCGAGGACCTCGGCGTTCTCGACCCACGCCGCGAAGACGGGCACCTGGCTGCGCCGGGCGAGGACGAGGACCAGGAACGGCATGGCGCAGCTGAAGCGCCGCGGGGGTGACATCAGGCCGAAGGAGCGCGGCGGCGAGGGTGCCTTTGCGCCCCCGTCGTCGAGGCGAAAGCGGATGACCTGCTCGATAGGGCCCAGGCGAACGCGCCCGAGGGACGGACTCTCGAGCACGCGGTCGGCGAGCTCGCTCGAGCGAGCAGCGCACGCGATGTCGATCACCGGCATGAACAGGCCCTCGTCGGCGGAGAAGCGCGCGCGCGGGTGCGCGTCGTCTTCCTGAAGAAGGGAGAGCGCGCGGCTGATCGTGCGCGCTAGCGTCGGTCCGGCGGGCAACGTGGCCACGATGATCCTGACCTCGGGATCAGCCGCGCGGAGCTGGACGACGAACTGGTTGTATGCGGCGTCGATCTCCTCGTCCGAGAGGCCCACGAGCTCGGCGTCCGTGGTGCGGGGGAAATGCACGAGCGCCTGCGTTGCCCGCGACTGCCAGACGGATTTGGGCTCGTCCGGGCTCGACCACACGCCGAAGCAGGGGACCTGAACGCCATGGTGTGATCGAGGGAATGGAGCGCGGGCCAGCGGAGGATCGAAGCGCGGGTGCATCGCGAAGCCGCTCCACAGGGCGATCCTGTCCGGGTCCGCGCCGGACGGCGCGCCCAGGGGCCAGTCCACGCCGAAGAGACGGCAGCTCTCCCGCTGGAGCGCCTCGGCCGAGCTCTCGGCAAGCGGCCCGGCCCAGGCGGCCCAGTACGCCGGGTCCAGGGTGCTCTCGTCGATCGGGCTTTCGCGCATGGCCTGCGCGAGCGGCGCCGCCGGCTCACCGGTCCCGGCAGGCTCGCTCTCGAGGGGAGCCCCTGCCAGCGAGGCGAGCCTCTGCCACGCGATCGCGCTCACGCCGGTCCACACGAGGCTCACGCCCGGCCGGTGCTCGACGTCGAGGTGAGGGCAGACGCGCACATGCGCGTGCAGCGTGTCGTGGTGACAGACGGCGAAGGCGGCGGGCGGCATGGCGACAAGGGGAGTTTAATCGCGGACGCCTGCCTCGCGCCGAGCGAGCCCGCGCCGCCAGCGCCAGGAAGAAGCACGAGCCTGACGTTCCTGCCTGGTCATCTCCCTCCCCCGCACGTCAGCCGCGCTCCCGGCGAGGCCGTCCGAGCCATGTAGCTTTCCCAGGCTACCGGACGGCGGGCTCGCGATTGCCGCGATTGCACACGCTCGCGGGACCGTGGGACCATCCTGTCACCATGGGTAAGGTCACCGCCCTCCATATGGACACCATCACCGAGAAATCCGGTCACCAGATGACCGGTATGGCGGTGAGCGTGTGTCTGACCCCGGCCGCGCCCAGCCCGCTGCCGATCCCCTACCCCACCATGGGCACGGTCGCGGAGGGGATCATCGACCCGTGCATGCGCACGAAGATCGAGGGCGCGAAGATCCTCACCGTCGGCGGCTGCATGAAGGCGTGCCACGGCAACGAGCCTGGCACGCTCAAGGAGGTCGTCAGCCTCAACACCGGCGGGCCTTGCTTCCCCTGGCTCGGCGCGCCGAACGTCATCATCGAGCTCGGCATGGCCGGCATCACCGGCAGCATGGGCCAGATGAACAAGAGCATCACCGTCGGCGCCGGCGCCAGCGCGAGCGGCGCTGGCGGGGGCGGCGGCGGCGGTGGGGGCGGCGGCGGCGGCGCCGGGGGCCCGGGCGGCGGCGGCCCGCAAGGCGGCGGCAACGGCGGCGGAGGCGGCGGCGGGAGCAACAGCGGCGCCGCGCCGCCGAGCCCGCCTGCGCCGCCGGGCGCGGAGGGCCAGGCGGCCGCGGGCCATCCGATCGACGTCGTGACCGGGACGCTGTTCACGATCCCGGCGGCCGACTTCACGCTCACCGGGTTCCTCTGGGTCCAGTGGATCCGCACCTACAGCACCTCGGCCGTGCGCCACCGCTGCGGCCTCGGGTGGGGCTGGTCGCACAGCCTCGCCTGGCGCGCCGAGCGCAACGGCGATCACCTCGTCCTCGTCGACGACCAGCAGCGCCGCACCGAGATGCAGCTGCCCGGGGCCGGTGAAGCGCTGCTCCTCCCCCACGGCCGGAAGGTGCACCTCGACGGAGACGCGATCGTCGTCGACCTCGGCGACGACCTCGTGCGGGTCCTCCGGCCCACCGCGGATCCGCGGGCGTACGCGCTCGCCGAGCTGCGCGACGCCTTCGGCAACGCGGCCACGATCGACTGGGATCAGGACGAGGTCGTGGCCATCACCGACTCGGTCGGCCGCCGCGCGGAGGTCTCCCGCGACGGGAACCTTCGCATCTGGTCCGTCGCCGTCGCGGACGAGGGCGGCAAGGAGCACCGCCGGCGCCTCGTGACCTACGAGCTCGACGGGCGCGGAGACCTCGTCCGGGTCATCGACGTGGGCGGCGCGGAGACCCGGTTCAGCTACGACGACGAGCACTACCTGCGCTCCGAGACGCGGGCCGACGGCGTCGTCTTCCATTTCGTGTACCAGGACGAGGGCGGCGAGCGGCGCTGCGTGGAGACCTGGGGTGAGCTGCCCGGCGGCGACCTCCTCGCCGCGCTCGGCGCCCCAGAGGCGCAGGTGGCCGGCGGTCCCCGCGGCATCTTCCACACGCGCGTCGCGTACGGGCCCGAGCCTCACCAGACGACGGTGACGGACGCCCTCGGCCACGTGCATCGCTACCAGGGCAACGCGCTCGGCCTCGTCGAGCGCTACGTCGACCCGCGCGGCTACTCCATGCTGTTCACGTACGACGGGGTCGGGCGCCTCATCGCCGTCACCGACGGCGCCGGGGCCACGCAGCGACGCCGCCACGATCTCGCCGGACGGCTGATCTCCCTCAGCGACGGCGGCGGCACGGTCCGGTACCAGACGGACGAGGAGCAACAGGGCGTCACCACCATCGCCCCGAACGGCCACCGCTCCACCGAGCGGCGCAGCCGGGGGCGCGTCATCGAGATCGAGGACGCGCGCGGCAAGACGACGGCCGAGTACGACGCGCGCGGCAAGAACACGAAGATCACGTACCCGAGCGGCCTCGTCGACACGCTCGAGTACGACGCGCACGGCAACCTCGTCCGCTACGCCCAGGGGGAGCGCGTGTGGACCTACGTGTATGATCTCCTGGGCATGCCCGTGCGCATCGAGTCGCCCGGCGGCGCGGCGACCACGCTCGAGTACGACTCCTCGGGCAACATCGTCTGCGCCGTGGGGCCGAGCGGGCAGCGCACCGAGCACGCCTTCGACGGGCTCGGGCTGTGCACGGCGACCTCGTACCCCGGCGGCGGCCGCGCGCACTACCGCTACGTGGCCAGCGCGCTCGTCGAGCAGGTGCTGCCGGACGGCTCGCGCTGGACCATGGGCTACGACGCGCTCCTCCGGCTGAGCTGGATGCAGAACGCCGCGGGCGAGCGGCGCTCGTTCGAGTACGACGCGGCCGGCAACCTCGTCCGCGAGACGACGTTCACGGGGCTCCAGTACCGCTACGAGTACGACGGCGCGGACCGGCTCGTGTCGATCCTCCGCCCCGACGAGTCGATCGTACGGCTCTCGCGCGACGGCGCGGGCAACGTCGTCTCGCGGGAGTACTCGTCGGGCCTCGTCGAGCACTTCGAGTACGACGCCCTGGGGCGCGTCGCGCGCGCGACGAACGGCGCCTGCACGACGGAGCTCGCGTACGACGAGCGCGGCGCGATCCTGCGGGACACCCAGACGTGCGGCGGCTTCAAGTTCGTCACGAGCTACGACTACGACGAGGGCGGCCAGCTCGTGGCGCGCCGGTACTCGTCCGGCTGGCGCGTGGCGCTGGAGCACGACGCGTACGGGCGGGTCGCCGCGATGGGCGTCGGCCATCCGGACGCCGCCGAGCGCTTCGTCTTCGAGCGCGACGAGCAGGACGGCGAGCGCGCCCGCCGGCGCGACGGCGGCGTCGGCGCCCTCCTGACCCGGCGCAACGCCGAGGGCTTCCCGGTGGAGATCCAGGTGGAGGGCGCGTCGGGCGACGTCGTCCGCTCCCGCGCCTACCGCTGGCACCCGGTCGGGGCGCTGGCCGCCGTGATCGACAGCGAGCGCGGCGAGCGCCGCTACGAGCTCGACGCGCACGGGCGGCCCGCGGACGTCCGCGGGCTCGGCGCGACGGAGGCGTTCTCCTACTCGCCGCACGGCACGGCGATCGCGCGGGGTGAAGCGTCGGTCGGCGCCGGCGGGCGGCCGCGCGCGGCGGGCGATCAGGTCCTGACCTGGGACCGGCTTGGCCGGCTCTCGGGCCGGGACGCGCCCGATCCGCGGCGCACGTGGCGGTACGCCTTCGACGAGAACGATCGGCTGACCGAGGCCGTGCGCGGCGACGGGCTGAAGATCCAGTACATCTACGACGCGCTCGGCCGCCGCGTGGCCGAGATCGTCGGCCAGGGGAGCACGTGGTTCGGCTGGGATGGCGACAGCATCGTCGAGGAGCGCACCTCGGGCGGGCAGGTCACGCGCCGCGTCTTCGACGCGTCAGGTCACATGCCGCTGCTCGAGTCGCAGGGCGGCGCGGGCTTCCGCCTCGTGGCGACCGACGCCGCGGGGACGCCATGGCTCACCCTCGACGCGGCCGGCGAGATCACCGAGATCGATCTCACCACCTGGGGCGAGGTCGCCCACAAGCGCGGCGAGCCGGGCGCGCTCCGCTTCGCCGGGCAGCGCGCCGACGAGCTCACCGGCCTCCACTACAACCGGTACCGCTACTACGCGCCCGATCTGCGCGTGTTCATCTCGCCGGATCCCATCGGCCTCTCGGGCTCGCTGCAGGAGATCGGCTTCGTCCCGAACCCGACGCTCTTCATCGATCCGCTCGGGCTGCTCACGATCATCACGGCCTCGAACGATCCCAAGCTCCACAACGCGTACTACTCGCAGTACGCGGCGAAGTACCCGGGCGCGACGATCCTCAAGCCGAACCAGGTCGTGCCTGGCAGCCTCAAGGGCGAGACGGATGTCGTCGTCGACACCCACGGCTGGCCGGGCAGCGTCGAGTGGGCGGGGAAGAAGATCTCGGGGGCCCAGCTCGCGGACAAGCTGAACGCCGCCGGGTTCAACGGGAAAATGCCAGGAACGCGCGTGGACGTCGTCACGTGCAACGGCGGGACGAAGCCGAACTTCATGGGCCGCAGCGTCGCCCAGGCGGTCGCGGACCGGACCGGCGCGACGACGTCCGGCGCGACAGCGAAGGGCGTCCCGGGCGTGGCCTCCGCTGGGCAGATGGGCAACGCGGGCGCCTCCGGCCTGGTCAGCGGGATGCCCACCGGCCTCGGATCCGGCAACGCCCCGGGCAACCTGCACGTCAACGGCGGCGGGCACCTGATCAAGGACATCAAGCCGCGCTGGTACACGTTCGGGCAGTGACCGGCGGCTCGCCGCTCAAGATGCGTCGGGGATTGCGCCCTCCCGCGCCTCCGGCGCCTCGATCCAGGCTGCGAGCCGCACCTCGTCCTGCGGCGACGCGCCCAGGACGACGACGAGGAACGGGCCGTTGCAGACGAAGGGGCGCTCGTACATATCGCCGCGCCCGAGGGTGATCGGCCCGGGCTCGCTCGGCGGGAGCGCGTCCCAGCCGAGGCGAAAGCGGACGGCATGGCGGGCGTCGCCGATCGGGGAACCGTCCCCGCCCGCGAGCGGCTTGCCGATGAGCTCCTCCTGGACACGGACTGCGCACAGGTCGAGCGGGGGAATCCTTAGCGCACAGTTCCAGTCGAACGGCTTTGCGCCGAACCATCGGCCGCGCCAGCTCCGCGACTTCCGCACAGACGCGACGACCTCCGCGACGGCGGCCCCGAGCGTCTCACGTCGCGGGCACCGGGCGACCACGACGCGCTCATCGCCCCTGGCGTCGATCTCGATCATGAAGTCATCCACGTCCCGGTAGCGATGGATCCGGAGCTGCGCCGCGGCCCTCGCCCACGTCACGTCATCGACGTCCTTCCAGAGCCCGAAGACCGGCACGACACGCTCGCCGAAGAAGACACCTTCACGCTGGCTTGCGAAGGGCGACACGAACGACGGACGCACGAACGAGAACGCGTACGCTCCGAGGACGTCCCCGGGCGCGCGCTCCGGAAACGCGCCGTCATGGACGGGGCCGAACCGGCGCGCGATCTCCTGCGCTACATCCCGGAGCGCTTCATCTGCTCTGCCGACGCGCGCGACCGACCACGGCGCCTCGGCGGCGTGCGGCGCGGCGACCGCCTCGCCCCCTCGCTCCTCCAGAGGGAAGTCCGGGGAGAAGATCAGGTTCAGGCCTTCAGGGATGGGAGAGGAAAGCGACGGCACGAGCACGGTCGCAGGGCTCACCACGGGCATGGGGTCACCTCGTCCTGATAACGCGTGAGATCCATCGGCGGTGCTCCCCCGCTTTCGTGCACATCTCCGGAGCGCGCTGAGCTGAGATGGACGCTCTATACCTGCGGCGCCACCGACGGCAAAGATGACCTCGCGCCCACCGCCACGTCGCCGGAGCGCTCGACGAACCGCGACCGCAGCGCCGGAGCGCTCGGCGGACCACGGCCGCCCCGCCGCCCAGGAAACGCGCACGTCGAGGTGTTCCCGGTCCGGCGCGGGGTGTATACCGCTCTCCTCCTCCCTCATCGCCGCGCCCGCGACGACCGTGGACCGAGCCATGCCGCTGCCCGATTTCCTCCCTGCGCTGCTTCGTCCGGAGCTCGCCGAGCTCCACGCCTACACCCCGGTCGCGGGGCACTTCCCTGTGCGCCTCGACGCCAACGAGAGCCCGCCGCTGCTCTCGGCCGAGGCGCGGGCGGCCCTCGCGCGGGCCGCGGCGCCCGACGACTGGGGCCGCTACCCCGACGCGCGCGCCCTCGATCTCCGCGAGGCCATCGCCGCCCACTGCGGCGCCGATCCTGACGAGATCCTGGCCGGCGTCGGCTCCGACGAGGTGATCTCGATCGTGCTCACCGCGCTCAGCCGCCCGCGGCAGGGCGCGGACGCGGCGAGCGTCGTCACGGTCAGCCCCACGTTCGTCATGTACAAGCTGAGCGCGCGCGCGCGCGGGATGCGCGTCGTCGAGGTCCCGCTCGACGCCGGCTGGGATCTCGACGTCGCGGGCCTCGGGCGCGCCGTCGATTTCGCGCGCCCCAACGTCGTCTTCATCGCCTCGCCGAACAACCCGACGGGCGCGCTCATGTCGGAGGACCGCCTCGAGGCGGTCGTCGCCGCGGCGCGGGACGCCCTCGTGATCGTCGACGAGGCGTACATCGACTTTGCCCCGCGCGACCAGCTCGCCCTCCTGCGCAAGCACCCGAACGTCGCCGTGCTGAGGACGCTCTCGAAGATCGGCCTCGCGTCGCTGCGGATCGGCTGGCTCATCGGCGCCCGGGAGCTCGTGGCCGAGCTCGACAAGGTCCGCCAGCCCTACAACCTGCCCACCCCGTCGCAGCGCGCGGCCGCCTTCGCCCTGCGGGAGCTCGGCGGCGAGCTCCGCCGCGCCGCCGCCGCCGTGACGGCCGAGCGCGAGCGCCTCGCGGCCGGGCTCGCCGAGCTCGGCCTCTCGGTCGCGCCGAGCCACGCCAATTTCCTCTGGATCGGCACGCGCCGCCCTGCCGGCGAGGTCTTCGAGGCGCTCGCCGCGCGCGGCGTCCTCGTGCGCAGCTTCCACGCGGCGGGAGGGCGCCTCGCGCACCGGCTCCGCATCACCGTCGGCCTCCCGGAGGAGAACGATCGCCTCCTCGCCGAGATCGCCGCGTGCGCGTAGCCGTGGCGTTCTCCGCCGCGCGGCGCGCGCCGCGCGTGTTCCTCGCGACGTTCGCGGAGCCCGCGGTGCGGACGGCGTTGGCGGCGTTGATGGCGTTGACGGCGTCGACCTCCATTGCCGGCTGCGCCGCGCCCAGGGTCGCGCGCTCGATCGACGGCCAGATCATCGAGGGTCGTACCATCGCGGCGCACGCCTATGCGCTGTATGCGATCGGCGCCGAGGCCGAGGCGCGCGGCGATCTCGCGACGGCGCTGGAGGCGTACGAGCTGGCGGAGGACGGAGACCCCGACAGCGCGGACATCTGGACGCGTATCGGGTCGGTGCGCTGCCGGCTCGGGCGCGGGGAGGCCGCGGGGGCCGCCTTCGAGCGCGCCCGCGCGATCGAGCCCGACTACGAGCCGGCCTACCGCGAGCAGGCGCGCTGCGATCTCTCGGCGGGGCGGCTCGAGACGGCGCTCGGGCGGATCGATCGGGCGATTGTGCTCGATCCGGATCGTGACGACGGCGCCCTGCTCCGGGCCGAGATCCTGCGGCGGCTGGGCCGCACGGACGACGCGCGCCTCGCCTTGCGGGCGCTCGTGGTGCGGCGCCCCTGGTCGACGGAGGCATGGCGCGCGCTGCACGCGGCGGCCGTCGAGGCGGGCGATCACGCGGTGGCCGAGCAGGCTGCGCGGCGGCTGCGGGAGCTGGCTGCGCCGGGGGCAGCCGTCCTGGGGCGGCCGACGCCGTCAGGGGGGCAGCTGGCCGAGGTCGACGAGGCGCTCGTCCTGGGCGAGCTCCGCCGCGCCCGCCGCCTGGCGCGCGACGCGGAGCTGACGCCCGCCGAGGTCGCGGTGCGCGCGGCCGCGCTGGGCCGCCTCGGCGAGGCCCGCGAGCAGGCCGAGCTCGTCTCGGCGGCCGATCCGGCGAGCGCCGAGGCGCTCGTGGCGCTCGCGGTGGCGGCCGATCTGAGCGGTGATCTCGATGCGCTGACGCGGGCCTGCGACGCCCTCGACCTGTCCGCGGCGGCGGGCGGCCCCGCGGTGGCCCCCTCGCGGCTCGCCCGGCTCCTCTTTGCCGAGCTGCTCTTCCGTCGCGTCGGCCGCGACGCCGCGCTCACCTGGCTCGGCCCGCCGCCCCCCGCGCTCGTCGCCGGGGATGCGCTGTCCCAGGAGGTCGAGCGGCGCGTCCACCGAGAGCTCACGGGCGGCGCACCCTGATGGGCGCGTCAATGCCGCGTGCCCCCGCCGTGTACCTCAAGGCGAGGGCTTGGTGTGCGGCTTCTCCTTGTGCTTCTTGAGGTCGAAGTTGAGCTCGAAATCGAGCGTGTTCTCGCCCTCCTTGATCTCGATCTCCCGCTTCACGTCCTGATCGATGGCCGGCAGCAGGGCGGCGGTGAGCACCTTGCCCACGGGGATGCCCTTGATCTCGTACTTGCCGTCGAGCCCGGTCACGTCGTGGGTCGCGAACTTGAGCACGAAGACCTCGGCCTTGAGGAACGGCTTCGGCAGCTTGTCCACGAGGTGGTAGTAGCCTGGCTGCGGCGGGTAGAACTTCACCGGATCGCCCTGGGGCACGGCGACGAGGACCGCCATGAAGGGGGCGCCCTCGAGGTTCGGCATGTACGGCTCCAGGGGATCGAGGTTCGCGACCTCGAGCCGCTGGCCGTAGGTCATGACCACGGTCCGCTTCGAGAATGCGCACCCGTGGATGGTCACCTTCTCCGCCTCTTCGCGCTCCGGCACGTAGCCGCTGTAGTTGACGACGGTGACGAGCGCGTCGGCGACCCCGTTCTGCTGTCCCACGCGGAACAGCCGCCCGTAGGTCGCGGCGGCCTCGCCGCACTTGCCGATCGGGAAGCTGAGCCCTGTATCGGGCGGCGGGTCGCCCTTGATGGTGACGCGTCCTCGCAGCGTCCCCGTGGGCCCGCTGTACGGCGCCCGTCGCTTCGGGTTCATCACCTTCACGACGTCCTCGGAGGTCAGCGAGATCGCGTCCACCTGACCCGCCCCGGCCTGCGCGCTCGCCGCCGCGCCGGCGCTCGCGCTCCCTGCGGCCGCCGGCGCTGCGCTCCCCGCGGCCCCAGTCGCTGCGCTCCCTGCGGCCACAGGCGCCGCGCTCCCCGCCGGTGTCGCGCTCCCCGCGGTCGCGCCGCCGCTCGCGTTCCCTCCCTGACACCCCAGGGCCCCGAGCAGCGCGACGCACGCCGCTCGCATCCTTCCATCCCCCGCTCTTCTCTGCAGCTTCTCGCCGGTTCGCATCGGCGCCGACTTTAGCAACTCGCGCGCCCCGCGCAGCATCGCGGTTTCACGGCCGGACGAAGCGCGAGCGCCTCGATCGCGAGCGCTCCGTTGCCATACGAGTTGGCAGCGCTCTTCCAGGCCCGCACCCGCGTTGCCGAGCGGGGGTTCACCCGCACAGGAGACGGGACCAGATCGGCGTTTTCGGCGCGCAGGCGTACTCCGGTACGCCGAGCACCGAAAACGTCGAGGTGGGCCCGTATCCGAAGCGGGTGGGCCCCCGCTCTAGCGAGACGCCAGGACCGCGCGGACGGCGATCCCGAGCGAGGTCGTCGGCCAGATGCCGAGGACCATCACGAGCACCGCGGACACCACAAGGGCCGCGTTGACGTAGCCCGAGCGCATCGGCCGCGCGATCGGAGCGCCGGGGGCCGGCTCGCGCATGTACATGTACACGAGCACCCGCAGGTAATAGTAGGCCGACAGCACGCTGTTGAGGAGCAGCGCCACGGACAGCGTGTACAGCTCCGCGCCCATCGCCGCCTTGACGATGTAGAGCTTGCCGAAGAAGCCCGCGGTCGGCGGCACCCCGGCCAGCGACAGCAGGAAGAGCGAGAACGCGAGCGCCGCCACCGGGTGCCGCTTGCCGATGCCGGAGAGGTCCTCGTAGCTCACCGCCTCGGCCCCACGGCTGCCGCAGAGGATGAGCGTCCCGAAGGCGCCGACCGTCGAGACCGTGTAGGCGAGCAGGTAGAACATCACGCTCGCCTGCGCGTCCTCGCTCGCCCGCACCGTCGCCGCCACGCCCACGAGCAGGTACCCGGCGTGCGCGATGCTCGAGTACGCGAGCATCCGCTTCACCGACTCCTGCCGGCCCGCGATGAGGTTCGCGACCGTCATCGTGAGCAGCGCCATCACCGCCACGGCCGGCGGCCAGCCCGCGGCCCACGACGAGAGCGCCGGGCTACCGAACGCCCCGAGCAGCACCCGCAGGAGCGTCGCGAACGCCGCGCCCTTCACCGCCACCGCCATGAACGTCGTGGCCGGCGTCGGGGCGCCCTCGTACGCGTCCGGCGTCCACATGTGGAACGGCACCGCGCTCACCTTGAACGCGAGCCCGACGAGCACCAGCGTCGCCCCGATGAGCAGCAGCGCCGGGTTCGGCGCCGCCGCCCCCTTCGCGCCCGCGATGACCTCGCCGATCCCCGCGAGGTCGGTGTGCCCCGTCGCCCCGTAGATCAGCGCGCCGCCGTACAGCAGCAGCGCCGCCGCGAACGAGCCGAGCAGGAAGTACTTGATCGCCGCCTCGGTGCTCCGCGGCGACGTCCGGCGGAAGCCGGTCAGGGCGTACGCCCCGAGCGACATCGTCTCCAGGCCGAGGAAGAGCGTCAGCAGATCCCCCGCGCCGGCGAGGATGATCGCCCCGACCGTCGAGAAGGTCAGCAGCGGATAGAACTCCCCGCGATCGAGCCGGTGCTCCGGGAGGTACCCCCCGGCGAGCAGCGCCGCCAGCGCGCCGCCCAGGCAGAGCACGAAGGAGAAGAACAGCGTGAACCGGTCCATGACCAGGTAGGGGGCGAGCGAGTCGAACCCCTCCAGCGTCTCGGGGCCGACGAACCCGACCGCGCCCGAGAACACCGCCCCGGCGAGGAGCGTGATCGCGGTCCCGAGCGCGATGTCGGACGAGGGGCCGGAGCGGCGATCGTGCGACTCCTCGCGGCGGTGCGAGAACGCCTCCGCGAGCATCAGCAGCGCGCCGCCGAGCGAGACGACGATGAGCGGCGATACCGCGATGTACGGTCCGAGGATCATCGCGCCGCCTCCCCCGCGCGCGCCGCGAGCGCGCCGTCTCCTCGGCGCGCGCCCCGATCGCGCCGAGCCTGCTCGTCTTCACCCGCCCCCGCCGCGCCCTCACCGGAGCCCAGCGAGGGGGCGCCCTTCAGGAAGGCGGGGGAGAACGTGTCCTCGGGCAGGAGCTTCGCGTTCCGTTCGTCCGCGAAGAGGATCGCCTGCCCGGAGACGACCTTGAACTGGTTGTAAGTAGACAGGACCGACTCCTTCATCCGATCGAGGAAGATCGCAGGGAACAGGCCGATCACGAAGATCATGAGGATCAGGGGCGCGAGCGCGAGGCCCTCGCGGGGCGTCACGTCGGGCAGGTGCTTGTTCTTCGGATTCGTGAGCGGCCCGAAGAACATCTTCTGCACAACGCTCAGCATGTAGACGGCGGCGAGGATGACGCCCGCCGCGGCGCCGATCGTGTGGATCCCGCTGAACGTCCCGAGGCGCTCGGAGGCGTAGGTCCCCATGATGATCATGAACTCGCCGATGAACCCGTTCGTGCCGGGCACGCCGACGGAGGCGAACGTCACGATCAGGAAGAGCGTCGCGTAGACCGGCATCACCTTGGCCAGGCCGCCGAACTCCGAGACCTCCCGGGTGTGCCGGCGGTCGTAGATCACGCCGACGAGGAGGAAGAGCGCGCCGGTGGAGACGCCGTGGTTCACCATCTGGATCACCGCGCCCTGGATCCCGCTCGGCGTGACGCCGAAGAGCCCGAGCATCACGTAGCCGAGGTGGGCGACCGACGAGTACGCCACGAGGCGCTTCACGTCGGACTGCTTCCAGGCGACGAGCGCGCCGTAGATCACCCCGCCGAGGATCGCGATGCCGGCCAGGTTGGCCGCGAGGCTGGAGGCCGGGCCGGGGAAGAGGCCCATCGAGAAGCGCAGGTACGCGTACGTCCCGATCTTCAGCATCACCGCGGCCAGGATCACCGAGCCGCCGGTCGGCGCCTGCACGTGGGCGTCCGGCAGCCAGGTGTGCACCGGCCACATCGGCACCTTGATGAAGAACGCGATCGAGAACGCCCAGAAGCAGAGCATCTGCGCGCTCCGGGGCAGCACCACGCGCGACAGCGCGAGGTAGTCGAACGTGTAGGCGCCCGTGAGCTTCTGGTTCGCCCACACGAGGTACACGATGCCCGCGAGCATCAGCATCGAGCCCGCCATCGTGTAGACGAAGAGCTTGATCGCCGCCTTGATCTTCTCGACGCCGCCCCAGATGCCGATCATCACGAACATCGGCACCAGCATCAGCTCCCAGAAGAGGAAGAACAGGAACAGGTCGAGCGCGACGAACGCGCCGAGCATCGCCCCCTGCAGGAACAGGAGGCAGAAGCAGAGCTCCTTGATCCGGCTCTTGATCGAGCCGAACGACGCGTACGCCGCGATGGGCGCGATGAACGTCGTCAGCAGGACGAGCCAGAGGCTGATGCCGTCGATGGCGACGTGCCACCGGATGCCCAGCGTCGGGATCCACTCCTTGATCGACTGGAAGTGCCAGCCCACGGTCATCGGCACGGTGAGCAGCCACAGCGAGGCGAGGAAGCCCGCGCCGAGCACGGCCAGCGTGAAGCCCCGGAGCAGCGAGAGCAGCTGCCGCGGCACGAACAGCACCGCGGCGGCGCCCACGAAGGGCAGCCCGATGAGCACGTTGAGCAGCGACGGCCACTCGTCCGTCGCTCCCGCCGCCTCCGCCGCGGCGCCGGACGGCCAGAGCCACTGCACGAAGAGCACGGTGAGCGCCGCGATGAGCCCGAGGCCGGCCCGCTGCCACGGGGTGTACCCCGCGGCCGCGTGGGCCTCGCCGTGGTGGTCGTCGCCATGGTGGTCGTCACCGTGGCCGCCGTGGTGATCGTCGCCGGCGTGGGCGCCGTCGGCGCCCTGCCCGTCGCCCGGCGGGAGGATCGCTCCCACGACGCCGGCAGCGAGCGCCGGCCAGTAGTGCGTTACGAGGTCGAGCGCGCTCATTGCAGGCCTCTCGGCTGGATCAGGTCATGGATCTGCTCCGCCGGGGTCGCCCCCGGGGGCAGCGCGGGCACGTCCGAGCCCAGCATGGTGGTCGGGCCCGCGGGGGTCTTGCGGCCCGCCGGCCTGGAGAACGAGAAGGTCTCGGTCGCCTCGCGGTCGAACGCGTTGCGCACGCGGAGGACGACGTCCTTGGTCTCGCCGGGCTCGAGCTTCACCGTGACGTCGGCCGCCTCGGAGAAGTCGCGCGCCGGCAGGCCGGGCGCCTCCCAGCGGTACCGGTAGCCGAGCCCCGGCGCCGCCGAGAGCCTCACCTCGCCGGACCGGCGCAGCTCCGCGTCGTCGACGTTCGCGTCCGCGTGCGGCTTGACGAGGAACCAGCCGACGCCGGCGAGGCCGACGACCATCGACGCGGCGTAGACCTGCACGCGGCCCGTCTGGAGCGCGCGCAGCACCGTGCCGAAGAACCCGACGAGCGCCGCGGAGAGCTTCGCGATGATGCCGTCGATGATCCACTTGTCGGCCATCGTGAAGATGTCGGCGATCGCGTCGACCATGCCCACCACGGTGGCGTTGTAGAGCTCGTCGATCCGCCACTTGTCGTAGATGAGCCGGTAGAGCCCCGGGACGCTCTCGGCGAAGCGCCGCTCGGGCTCGCCGCGCTTGTTCCAGTACACGAGCATCGCGAGGCCGATGCCGGTGAAGCAGGCCGCGACGCCGGGCAGCATCATCGGGAAGAGCAGCCCCTCCACCCCCTCGCGCACCTTCACCGCCCGCTCCGTCAGCGAGAAGACCGGCTCCAGCAGGTGCGCGAGCGGCGCGAACGCGTGGTTGTGGGTGAGGTGCACGAGCGGCTCCGCCATGAGGAAGCCGGCGAAGACCGACAGCGCCCCGAGCACGATCAGCGGGATCGTCATCGGCAGCGGCGACTCGTGCGGCTCCGGGCCCTCGAGCTTCTCGCCGTGCGCGTGCCCGTGGTGATCGTCGTGGTGGCCGTGCGGGTGCGGGTCCTTCCAGCCGCGCACGATCGTCCAGCCGCGGAACTCGCCGTGGAACGTCTGGAAGTACGCGCGGAACATGTAGAACGCGGTCATCGTCGCGGCCAGGATGCCGACCCAGTAGATCGCCGGACCGAGCCACTCGGGCCACTGCCACACCGGCTGCCCGCGCGTCGAGACGGACTCGATCCGGCCGGAGAAGGCGCGCCACAGGATCTCGTCCTTCGACCAGAACCCGGCGAACCCGGGGAAGCCGGCGATCGAGAGGCACGCGAGGAGGAAGGTCCAGCGCGTCAGCGGCATGTGGTTCTTGAGGCCGCCCATGTTGCGCATGTCCTGGGACTGGTCGGTGTCGTGGATGCGGGCGTGCATCGCGTGGATCACCGAGCCGGCCCCGAGGAAGAGGCAGGCCTTGAAGAAGGCGTGCGTGAGGACGTGGAAGAAGCCGGCGGCGAACGCGCCGACGCCCACGCCGATGAACATGAACCCGAGCTGGCTCACCGTGGAGTAGGCGAGCACCTTCTTCAGGTCGTTCTGGAAGAGCCCGATCGAGGCCGCGAACAGCGCCGTGGCCACGCCGGTCACCGCGACGACCGCCATCGCGAACGGCGACAGCACGAACACCGCCGAGAGCCGGGCCACGAGGTAGACGCCCGCGGTCACCATCGTCGCGGCGTGGATCAGGGCGGAGACCGGCGTCGGGCCGGCCATCGCGTCGGGCAGCCAGACGTAGAGCGGGATCTGCGCGCTCTTGCCGGCGCAGCCGAGGAACAGCGCGAGCGCGGCCAGCGTCCCCGCGTACACGAGCACCGGCTGCGACGGGATGAGGAAGCTCAGGAAGCCGGGCACGGTGTCGGCCGACATGTTGCCGATCGGCCAGATCTTCACCGCGGAGAGCAGGTTGCCCGCGTTCGCCGCGATGCCGTCGAAGTTCAGCGTGCCCGTGTAGTAGGCGAGCATCGCCATCGCCACGAGGAGGCCGAAGTCGCCGATGCGGTTCACGACGAACGCCTTCTTGCCCGCGCTCGCGTTCTTGTCGTCCTTGAACCAGAACCCGATCAGCAGGTAGCTGCACATGCCGACGCCCTCCCATCCCACGAAGAGGACGGCGAGGTTGTCGCCCATGATCAGCACGAGCATCGAGAAGATGAACAGGTTCAGGTACGCGAAGAACCGGTAGTACCCCGGGTCCTCACGCATGTACGCGGACGAGTAGAGGTGGATGAGGAAGCCGACGCCGGTGACGACGAGGATCATCGTCCCGCTCAGGCCGTCGACGCTGAAGGCGGCGTCGATCGGGATCGACTGGCCCATCCGGCCGGTGATCGAGAACCAGCGCCAGGCCGTCCAGGTGAGCTTGCCGCCCTCGTGCGGCAGCATCAGGAACGTCGTGACGGCCGCCAGGAAGGCGCCGCCGAGCGCGGCGAGCGCCATCAGCCGGACCGCGTCCTTGCCGAGGCGCTTGCCGAAGAGGCCGTTCACGAACGCGCCGAGCGCCGGCAGGCCCAGGATGACCGCGAGCAGCGCGAACTCGGACGCGGGGAATAAGACTCTCAGGGCTTCCACGCTAACTCCTCAGGAGATCGGCGTCGTCCGAGCGCATCGTCTTCCGGATGCGGTAGAACGCGAGCACGATCGCGAGACCGACTGCGGCTTCCGCCGCCGCGATGGCGATGACGAAGAAGGTGAAGATCTGCCCGGCGTGATCGTGCGGGTGCACCCGGTTGTACGCGACGAGCGTGAGGTTCACGGCGTTGAGCATCAGCTCGATGCTCATCAGGAGGACGAGGAGGTTCCTGCGGAGCAGGAAGCCGATCGACCCGATCACGAACAGCACCGCCGCGACGACGAGGTAGTACTCGATGGGGACGGAGATCATCAGTGCGGCTCCTTCGCCGACAGGGTGGCGTGTCCCGCGAGGGCGCCCGGCTGCGCGGCCCCCTGATCGCCCGGCTCCGGCGACGCGGTGTCCGCGCCTTCGCCGGCGGGCAGCAGCGTCGGGTCGACCTGCTTGCCGCGGGCGACGGCGACGGCGCCGATCACGGCGACGAGGAGCAGCGCGCCCGAGAGCTCGAACGGCACGATCCCCTTCGTGAAGAGCTCGTGCCCGAGCGCCTCGATGGTCCCGAGCGACTCGGGGGCGGCCGGGACGGCCAGGACCCCGGGCTTCGACGCGCTCGCGACCAGGGCGAGCGCGCCGATGCTGCTCGCCCCGAGGACGCCGGCGCCCACGTAGCGCGGCACCGCGGTGCGGGCGTCGCGCGGCGACGTCGCCGACGGGCCGAGGAGCATGATCACGAAGAGGAAGAGGATGACGATCGCGCCCGCGTACACGAGGATCTGGATCGCGGCGAGGAACTCCGCCGAGAGCATCAGGTAGAGCCCCGCGATGCCGACGATCGACGTGAGCAGGCCCATCGCGCCGCGGATCGGGTTCCTGGCCGCGACCGTGGCCAGGCCGCCGAGCAGGACGAGCAGCGACGCCAGCCCGAAGAAGGCGAACTCGAAGATTTTCACGGCGTGAGCACCCCTGTCGACGAGCGGCCCTTGGTCTGGATGTACGCCTCGAACTCCTTGCGGAACTTCCGGAGGAAGCCGAGCGCGGGCATCGCCGTGCCCTCGCCGAAGGCGCAGATGGTGTTGCCCATGATGTTGTCGGCGATCTCGTGCAGCCGATCGAGCTCCTCGATCGTCCCCTCGCCGTGCACGATGCGGTCGAGGATCCGGTGGATCCAGGCGCTGCCCTCGCGGCACGGCGTGCACTGGCCGCACGACTCGTGGCGGTAGAAGCGCATCAGGTTGTGCATCGCGAGGACGGGGCACGCCTTGTCGCTGAGCACGATGGCGCAGCAGGTCCCGAGCATCGTCCCGAGCGCGCGGAACGTGTCCACGCCGAGCGGCACGTCGAGCACGCTCTGGCCGTGCCACGGGTGGAGCGGCGACTTGTCGCTCGGCGCGTTGACGACCTCGTCGGCGCGCAGGATCGGGCACGACGAGCCGCCCGGGATGACGGCGAGGAGCTTGCCGTGCTTCACGCCGCCGCCGTACTCGTAGATGAGGTCGCGGAGCGTGACCCCGACGGCCGCCTCGAAGATCCCGGGGTTGTTCACGTGGCCGCTCACGCCGAAGAGCCGGCAGCCGCCGTCCTTCAGGTGGTGCAGCGAGGAGAGCTTCGAGAAGTTCTCCCCGCCGAGCTCGAGCGCCGTGGGCACGGCCGCGATCGTCTCCAGGTTGTTCACGGTCGTCGGCATCCCGAACGCGCCGAACTGGGCGGGGAACGGCGGCTTGAGCCGCGGCTCGCCGCGCTTGCCCTCGAGCGAGTTGAGGAGCGACGTCTCCTCGCCGCAGATGTACGCGCCGGCGCCGGTGTGGACGTAGACCTCGACGGGGTAGTCGATCCCGAACGGGCGCTTGCCGAGGTAGCCCTTCGCGCGCGCCTCCTCGATCGCCCCCCAGAGCCGCGCCTTCGAGAGGTGCAGCTCGTCGCGCACGTAGATGTACGCGGCGTGGGCGCCGATCCCGAAGCACCCGATGATGCACCCCTCGACGACGGCGTGAGGGTTCTTCTCCATCAGGGTGCGGTCCTTGAAGGTGCCGGGCTCGCCCTCGTCCGCGTTGATGACGAGGTAGTGCGGCCGCTCGGGCTTCGGGGGCCACGGCATGAAGCTCCACTTCACGCCCATCGCGAAGCCGGCGCCGCCGCGGCCGCGGATGTTCGCCGCCTTCATCTCCTCGACGAGCGCCTCGCGCGTCATCCCGAGGGCGCGCTTCGCCTGCTGGTAGCCGCCGCCCTTCTCGTAGACGGCGAGCTTGTGGCCGTCGGGCGTGTCGTAGTTCTTGGTCAGATAGCGCGTCAGCCGGAGCATCTCGTCACCTCGTCAACCGATCGAGGATCGCGTCCACCTTCTCGAGCGTGAGGCCCTCGTGGTAGTCGCGATCGACCTGCATCATCGGGGCGGTGCCGCACGAGGCGAGGCACTCTGCGGTGCGCAGGGTGATCTTCCCGTCCTTCGTGGTCTCGCCGGCGTGGATCCCGAGCCGCTTCTCGCAGTGGTGGAGCACCTGATCCGCGCCGTTGAGCGCGCAGCTCAGCGTGCGGCACACCCAGACCTGGTGCTTGCCGACGGGCTCCTTGTTGAAGAGCGTGTAGAAGGTCGCGACCCCCTGGACGTGCGCGGCCGAGAGGCCGAGCTGCTCGGCGACCCAGCGGAGCACCCGCTCGGAGACCCACCCCTCCTGTTCCTGGCAGAGGTGGAGCACGGGGATGCACGCGGCCTGGCGGTTCGGGTAGCGCGCGAGGATCTTCTCGAACTCGGTTCGCCGCTCGGCGGTCAGAGCAAATTGTTCGGTCATGTCGGCTGTTGGCACGGTCCGCTGGCTCCCTGGGCGCGCCGCGCTCGCGGCGTGCCCGCTTCCACATGCAGTCGGGACCCCGCAACGCGGGTCCCTTTCAACGAGGGTCCGCCCGGCAGACCGGGCGCACCCTCGTGCGCCTCCGATCTGGAGGCGCCTGCCGGAGGCGGACAGCCCCGCGCACCGGCGGCCGGGCATTCGGTTGTCCGTCGTACGGAGCCGTCCCGAGGCGCGGGCACGCTAGTGAGCGACGGTGGTCACTGTCAAGGCGCGCCGGGGGGGAAACATAAAGCGGACCACACAAAGCCTGCCGCTGCCCAGAAACCGGACCTCTCCCCCCGACGTGGCCGTGCCCGCGATCGTTCTCCTAGTCGTGGTCGTGGTCGTGGTCGTGGTCGTGGTCGTGGTCGTGGTCGTGGTCGTGGTCGTGGTCGTGGTCGTGGTCGTGGTCGTGGTCGTGGTCGTGGTCGTGGTCGTGGTCGTGGTCGTGGTCGTGGTCGTGGTCGTGGTCGTAGACGCGGGCCCCCGCCTGGACCCCCCTCCCGTCCCCGCCCCCGCCTGGAGCACGTGGCCACGCGGTACTCCCTGGGTTTTCTGACGAAGACCGCGTAGCCTGCCGAGAAGTCCGCAGCGTTCTTCGTCTTTCACTTGAGAACCGGAACGCGCTTCAACTACCCTCGGCGCCCATTACGACGCGCAGGGGCGCGGACATCCGTAACAGCGAATCCCCCGCCGGAGGTGGTGCGTGTTCTGTCCGAATTGTGGGACGCAAAACTCGGAAACGGCGTCCACGTGCACGAAGTGCGGCTACAACCTGAAGAGCGCCGCCGCGCCGAAGTTCAAGGGCACCATGCTGATGAGTCAGCCGTCCTCCGGGGCGGGCGCGGCGGGACCGCGCGCGCCGGGGGCGCCTCCGCCTCCGGCGCCTCCTGCCGGAGCGCCGCCGGGCATGGCCGCGATCCCGAGCCCGCCGCAGGGCCTCGCCGGCACGGTGGTCGGCGTCCCGCCGGCGGGGCTCGGCGCTTCGGCGGGGCCTCCCCCTGCCCCGCCGCCTCCCGGGATGGGTTACGGCTCGCCGTCCCCCGGCGGACAGCAGCCGTCTGGCCCGGCCTTCGGCGGCGCGGCCGCGAGCCCGTCGGGCGGCTATGCGCCGTTCGGCCAGCAGCCCCAGGGCGTGAACCCGCTCGGCGGCACCATGGCGATCGACCAGCTGCCCGGGTACGGCGCCCCGGGCCAGCCGCCCGGCGGCATGGGCGGGGCCGCAGGGGCGCCGCCCGGCGCGTTTCCTCCGCCCGGCGGCGCGTTTCCTCCGCCCGGCGGCTACGGGCAGCCCCCGCAGGGCGGCCCGGGTGGGAATCCGTTCGGACCGCCCCCGGGCCAGGACCCGATGGGCGGCCTCGGCGGCGCGCCTCCCGGCTACGGGCAGCCGCCCGGTTACGGACAGCCGCCTGGTTACGGGCAGCCTCCTGGCTACGGGCAGCCGCCTGGCGGCGCGCCTCCCGGCTACGGGCAGCCTCCGCAGCACGGCGCCAGCGGGTACGGGCCGCCTCCGGGCCAGGACCCGATGGGCGGCGGCTACGGCAGCCCCCCGGGCGGCAGCTACGGCAGCCCTCCGGGCGGAGGCTATGGCGGGTCGCCGGCTGGCGGCTATGGCAGCCCTCCGGGCGGAGGCTACGGCGGGTCGCCCGGCGGCAGCTACGGCAGCCCTCCGGGCGTGAGCGATCCCGGCTACGGCGGGTCGCCCGGCGGCGCTCAGATGTCGGCGCCCGGCCAGTTCGGCCAGGCGGCCAGCAACCTGGGCGTGTACGGCGGCGGCGGCTCGATGGCCCCGGGCGCGAAGGGTGAGATCCGCAACCCGGTCACGGTGTGCGTGATCGGGATGGTCTGCTTCCTCTACGCCCTCTGGCAGATGTGGGCGATGCTGAACGAGCTCCAGCAGGCGACGAAGGACCCCGAGTTCAAGCCCTGGTACCTCTTCATCCCGTTCCTCAACTACTACTTCCTCTGGGTGAAGGTGCCGGAGCAGGTGACCCGGGCCAAGCAGATGGCCGGCTCGCGCAACCAGCAGGCCGAGGGCATCGTGCTCTACGTCTTCCTGCCGCTCTACGCCCTCGCGAAGGACCTCAACGAGGTCTGGGACCCGAACGCCGCCTGATCCGCGCCGCGGTCCTCCGCCGTGTCGCCGTCCAGCTCGACCGAAGCCCGTTCGCCCGCTCCGTCGGCCCTGTCCCGATGGAGCGCGGCGCACGTGCGCGGCCGCGCTGCGCGCCTTGGTACCGTGGCGGCGGTGCTCGGGCTCCTCGTCGCGTGCGGCGCCCCGCTCTGCCCGTTCGCGATCGTCACCCGCCACCCCTGCCCCGGCTGCGGCCTCACGCGCGCGACGCTCGCCCTCGCGCAGGGCCACCTGGCCGACGCGCTGCGGCTCCACCCTCTCTCCCCGGTCATGGCGCCGCTCGTGATCGCCGCGCTCGCGTACAACGCGGCGATCTACGTGAAGGACGGCCGCATCGCGGCCGCCGAAGGGATGAAGGGCGCGTGGATCACGCGGCTCGGCATCGCGCTGGCGGTCCTGATGCTCGCCGTCTGGATCGCGCGCTTCCTCGGCGCGTTCGGCGGCCCCGTGCTGGTCTAGCAGCTAGCAGCTAGCAGCCGCGGACGCGGAGCGCTTCGCCCCTCCGGCGCGACACCGGACGCAGGGCGCGCACGGCGTGGGCGCCGCGCCGGGGCCAGCCGCGCTGCGAGCGCGCGAGCGGGGCGCCCGCGGGCACGCCGACGCGCAGCAGCACCTCGTAAGCACGCTCCAGATCGCTGCCGATCACGTCGAGCTGCTCGTCGGTCAGGCCCCGCTTCGCCTTGGGGAACAGGATGTCCTCCTCCTCGTCGGCGTGGTGGGCGAAAATGTCCCGCAGGAGCCGGAGGCGCGCCTCGAAGCGCACATCGGTCACGCGCGTGCGCAGCAGGTTGTCCGCCGCGAAGCGCGCGAGGCCGTGCTTCTCGTACGCGTCGTGGAGCGGCTTCCTGTCGCCGGCCATCCGCTCGGCACACACCGGATAGAGGTACGTCTCCTCGATGCGTACGTGCGCGTCGATCATCCGGGAGAGCTGCGCGACCATCGCCGTCCGGAGGCCCGGGCTGGGCTCGGCGGCGATGCGCGCCATCAGGGCGCTGACTTCGAGATGCTGCTGCTCCAAGAGATCGAGTGCGTCCATGGGGTTCCCCTCGCGTGAAGCTCACCGCCCCGCGCCGCCGCGCTTGAGCAGCGCGTGCACAGCCCCGGATCGCGGTGCCGGGCGGCGCGGTGCAGGCGGCACCGTCGTGGCAAGGAGCGGGCCGGCGCCGGGGCGCGCGGAGCGCTGCCTTGGCTACACCGGCACGCCGGCGAGGGCGTCGCGCATCGCCGAGGCGCTGGGGAAGCGGTGGTCGGGGTGCTTGGACAGGGCCCGCGAGAGCACCTCGTCGAGCACGCGCGGGACATCACGGCGCTCCCGCCGGAGGGGCACGGGCGCGGACCGCACGATCGCGACGAGCACGTCGAGATCGCCCCGGCCCCGGAACGGGAGCTTGCCCGAGAGGGCGTAGTAGATGAGCAGCGCGGCCGCGAACAGGTCGCTCCGCTCGGTGATCGCGCGGCTCCGCATCGCCTGCTCCGGCGACATGAAGAGCAGCGTGCCGACGAGCGACCCGGGGCTGTCCGGCGTCACGCCGTCGCCCGTGTCGACGCCGGGCTCGTGCGCGAAGCCGAGATCGATGAGCTTGACCGTCGTCGCGCCCTCCCCTGCCCCGGCGCCCCGCGCCCCGGGGACGAGCAGGATGTTGCCGGGCTGGAGGTCGCGGTGGACGACCTTCGCCGCGTGCATCGCCGCGAGGCCGGCGAGGATCTGGTCGGCGAGGACGAGCGCGCGGCCGATCGGCAAGGGGCCGCGCTGCCGGACCTCCTCGCTCAGCGTCACGCCGTCGAAGAGCGGCATCACGAAGAACGGCCGCCCGTCCTCGAGGCGCCCCTCGCCGAGCACGGGGCAAACGTTCGGGTGGTCGATGCGGCGGGCGAGCCGCACCTCGCGGGCGAACCGGCTCTCGATCCCGGAGTCCCCCGCGTGCACGCGCCGGAGCGCCTTGAGGGCGACCGGCTCTCCCGTCGCGGCGCGGCGGGCCGCGTACACCGCGCCCATCCCCCCCTCGGCGATGAGCCGCTCGATGTGCAGTCCGTGCTCTGTACGACCGACGAGCGGGTCGACGGCCAGCCGCCCACACGCCGAGGCCCCCGTGGTGATCCCGCCTACCGCCCCGGCCCCACGCCCCGGCGGGAGCCCCTTCGGCGCCCCCCGCTCGCGGCCCGCGTGGCGGACGATCCCGGAACGAGGCGGCAACTGTCGCTCCTCGGCTGGACCGCGGCCCGCGTCGGCAGGGTCAGGCAGCGCCTCAGCGATCACGGACCTCTCCCTGGCCGAACCGGAGGAGCAACGCAGTTGGGAGCCAGGATCCACGTAGAGAACCTCGTCAGAAATTACCTGACGAGTGTCCATGGACCAGGCCCGCCAAGCAAGCGGATTGGGTGCCTAAACGACCAACGACGTGTGGGTGCACCTCCGGCTTATGTCCCGTTTCTACTCAGTTTTTGCCCGGACGAAGCGAACCGCCCAAGGCGTTTCCGGACGGTCAGGAAAATCCTGAAGGAAATTGCGTCCCGATCCCCGTTACCTTCGCGGCGCACTCCTCACTACATGCCGAGGGCGACGACGTGGCGAAGCGTCTTGATCTCATTCTCGTGATCGACGTGGAATCGACCTGCTGGGACGGCGACCCGCCGCCGGGCGAAGAGAACGAGATCATCGAGATCGGCGTGTGCCCGCTGGAGGTCGCCTCGTGCCGGCGCCGGGAGCGGCGCTCGATCCTGGTGCGCCCTGAGCGCTCGCGCGTGAGCCCGTTCTGTACGGGGCTCACGACGCTGACGCAGGCGGATGTCGACGCGGGCGTGTCGTTCAGGGAGGCGTGCGCGACGCTCCGGAGCGAGCTCAAGGCGCAGGATCGCCTCTGGGCGAGCTACGGCGACTACGACCGGCGCATGTTCGAGCGGCAGTGCCAGTCGCGCGGCGTGCCGCTCCCGTTCGGGCCGAGCCACCTCAACGTGAAGAGCCTCTTCGCGGTGACGCACGCGCTGTCGCGGGAGGTGGGGATGGCCGAGGCCCTGGAGCGCGCCGGCCTGCCGCTCGCGGGCACGCACCACCGCGGCGTCGACGACGCCCACAACATCGCGGGCCTGCTCGCGCACCTCCTGCTGGCCGCGCGGCGGTGACGCCGGCGGCGCCGGGCGCTCAGGCGATCGGCGCCGCCTCGAGGGTCTCGGGCTGCGCCCCTGCGGCGTCCCGGGGCGGTGGTTCGCCGGCGGCGGCGCCTCCGGGCGACACCGCTCGCTCGTCGTCTCCCGCGGCGGTCGCCCCGGCCGCGGCGGGCGGCACGGTCGCCGCGGCGAGGAGGTAAGCGAGGCCCGCGCCGAGCAGCAGGGCGCTGTAGCCGAGGTTCAGCGCGCACAGGGCGCCGAGGGCCATCGCGGTCGCGCCCGCGAAGGCGCAGAGCGCCCAGCACCACGGCAGCAGCGCCGACGAGACCGAGTCCACGATCTTGACCCCGAGCGGCACGAGCGAGCCCGCGAGCACGCCGAACGGCACGAGGATCGCGATGGCGAGGAGCGCGCGCGGGAAGGCCCCGAGCCCGAGGCCCCACCGCGCGAGCGGCACGAGGCCCACCGCCGAGAGCGCCGCGGCCACGGCGAGCGCCTCCGCCACCCTCGCGGAGACCGCCGTCGCGGCGCCCGGGGCCACCCGGGCGGTGAGGTAGCCGCCCACGCCGGCCGAGACAAGGAGGATCACGAGCACGGCCGGGAGCTCGTGCGCGGGCAGGTCGAGCAGGAGGAGAGCGTGCCGGAACACGGCGAGCTCCACGAGGGCGAACCCCGCGCCGATCGCCGCGAAGAACGCGAGCGCTCGGGCGGGCGGCGTCGACGACGCGGTCGACGCGCGCGCCCCGACGTCCTGGGGCGCGAGGCGCCCGCGCCGACGGCGCGCGGCGAGCGCCGGGAGCAGCACGCCGAGCGCGGAGAGGACCGCGCCGACGGCGAGCAGCAGCGCGAGCGCGAAGAGGGCGGTGTGCCCGGCGCGGAGGGCCCCGACGTCGCCGAGCACCGCGGGCAGGCGGCGCGCCGGGACGGTGTACGCGAAGAACGGCCTGTCGTCGGTGGGCGGCGTCAGATCGGCCTCCGCGGCCGCGCCCTCGGCGACGCGCGCGGCCGCCGCGGGGGCCGTGGGCGCGGCCGCCGCGACGAGCAGGCTGCGGACCGGGGTCGCCGGGCGGTCGGGGGCGAGGACCTCCGAGAACCTGTGCTTGCGGCAGTGGCGGCGGAGCGCGTCGACGTCCTCGCGCGCGAGCGGCGTGCGCCGGGCGAGCAGCGCGGTCCTCTGCGCGGCGCTGCACGCGAAGAGGTGGTCCTTCGGCGCGGCCACGCCCGCGCGGCGCAGCGCCGCGGTCACGAGCGAGAGCAGCCGATCGAAGTCCGCGTCCGCGCGGGTCAGGACGAGCGTGCCTTCGGGCAGGAGGCGCGAAAGGAAGTCCCCGACGCCCTCCAGCGTGTGGAGCCGGCTCTCCGAGAGCGCGAGCGCGCCGGTCGTCGACGCTTCGACCGTGTCGGCCGACGGGATCACGATGTTCCTGAAGAGCAGCGGCGTGCGCCGGGCGAAGCTCCGCCCGTCGCCCACCACGAGGTGGACCTCGGGCTTATCGAACAGGTTGCCGCTGAACGCGGCGTACCTGCCGCGCATCACCTCGAGGACGCCGCGGTCGCCCTCGACGGCGACCACGTCCTTCTGCCCGGCCTTGAGCGCGGCGCGCACGTCGCGCCCGCCCCCGGCGCCGACGACGAGCGCGGGGCCCTGGTCCTTGTGCAGCGCGTACGCCATGTCCTCGGGCTGCGGCGGGGGCGTCGTCTTCGCGTCGAGGATCGGGCTCGCCGCGGCGCCGCCGAGCCGCATCAGCGCCGCGCCGGCCTTCGGTCGATCGACGGAGATCAGCGAGCGCTCGGTCCAGGCCTCGTGCTCGGTCCGGTCGGGCGACGGCCGGCGGATGCCGGCGAGCCGGAGCCACGGGGCGCCGACGTCGCCGGCGAGCAGCACGAAGGATCCGAGCACGAACGTGGCGACGAGGCCGCCGGGCGCCCGCTCCTCGCCCTCGCAGCAGCGCGACCCGAGGTAGAAGAAGATGCCCGCCACCGCGAAGAAGATCGCCGCCGCGAGCGCGGCGCGGGGCGCGCCCGCGCGGAGCGCGCCGGCCGCGGCGAGCCCGCCGAGCGCGCCGCCGACGAGATCGAGCAGGTAGAGCCGGGGCATCTCCGGCGCCGCGTGCCGGATCGCGGCCGCGAGCGCGAGGCCCGCGAGCGCGAACGGGACCGTGGAGGCCGCGTAGCACAGCGCGAGCCACGGGAGCGACCCCGGCGCGGGGACGGACAGGGGCTCGCGGTGCGCGAGCAGGATGACCGCGGCGAGGGTCGCGCCCGACGCGAGCGCGGCGAGGGTCGCCATGCGGGCGAAGAGCGCCGGCGGGCGGGCGAGCGACGGCACGACGTAGAGCAGCGCGCCGCCCACGCCCGCGCCGACGAGCGACAGCGAGAGCGCGAGGAACGCGTGGATCTCGCCGAACAGCGCCGCGTAGATCCGCGCGAGCGAGATCTCGAGCAGGACCGAGGCGCACGCGAGGGCTGCGACGCCGCTGAAGAGGCCGCTCCGCTGGGGGACCCGCATGGGCCCGCTCCTACCACAGCGCGAAGCGGCGTTTCACCTCTCTCGACCGAGCGGGGCGAGCGGCCACGGCGCGAGCAGCGGCACCGGACCGCTCAGTCGGCCCAAACGCGGCTCCGCCGCGCCGCTTTGTCTGATCGCGCGCGCGCATTCGTCGACGGTCAGGCGGCGCGGCCCGTACGCGGAGGCGTTGGCCGCGTCGGCGTCCATCAGCCGGGTCGGCGTGTCGATCCCGAAATCGTCCGGGTGCCCCGGCTCGTCGAGCAGCACGTGGCCGAGCTCGTGCGCCAGCGCGAACGACGCGCGATCCGCGCGCAGGCCGGCGCGATCCTCGATGATCGTGTTCCGGATCGCCCCGCCGTCGGCGAAGATGAACGACTCGCCGATCCGCCCGCCGCCCGCGAAGCTCGGGACCATCACGACATCGACGGTCGAGGGGTCGCCGTCGTCGAACGCCTTGAGCAGCGCCCGCTCCTCGACCGTGCCGGCGATCGCGTCCGTGTCGCTGAAGTGCTGGAGGCCGTCGTCGAGGTCCACGGCGCCGATGCACGCCGTGAGCGTCGCGTCGGTGCTCAGCGCGCCCGCCGCCGGCGGCTCGATGGTCGCGAGCGCGCCGCCCGGCCGCCGCACGAGCACGTCGGTTGTCCCGTGGGCGCCCGCGCCGATGGCCGGGTTGTCGGAGAGCCGCACCGAGAACCCCGCCGCGCCGATCGCCGCGGCGACGGCCCGGGCCGCCGCGTCGGGGCGCGCGCGGGGCGCGATCGCCGCGGTGACCTCGTGGCCGTCGACGCGCACCCGGATCGCGCCGCCGCTGGCCGGCAGGCCGTGGTCGCAGCCGATCGCGAGCAGGTGCGGGCGCGGCGGATCGACGAAGGTGACGTCGAGCGCCTCGGGCGGGCCGAAGCTCACGCCGCACGCGCCCCAGAGGGCGTTCGCCCGCTCGACCTCCGCGCGCGCGATGGCGAGCGCGCCCGCGTCGTCGCCGCCCATCGGCGGCGGGCCGCCGGCGCGGGGGCGCACCATGACGATCCGGAGGCGCGCGCGCGTGCGCCCGAGCGGCCCGAGCGGCGAGGCGCGCGGGCCGGCGACGCGGATCATCTGGACCTTCGGCCCGCCGGGCAGGGCGACGACGAGCGCCCCGCCGACCTCGCCCTTCACGGAGCGATCGACGATCATCGGGTGGTTGCGATCGATGTCGTCCGCGACCACCCGGAGGGGGCGCGTCGATCCGCACACGAGGCCCGGCGGCGCGCCCTCCGGGCACCGCACGTGGCCGAGCGGCACGTCGGAGAGGCGATCGATCACCCCGCCGGACGGCGCCGCGGAGTGGACGTCGAGCGTGAGCGGCAGATCCTCCGGCGAGCCGATCACGAGCAGCCGGATCGCGTCGGGATCGTCGAGGTTCGCGAACGGATCGTCGCCGAGCCGGTCCGGGGGCGTGCGCTGCAGCGAGGCGTGGGAGCGCGCCATGTCGATGCGCCGCCCGGCGCCGTCGATCGCGCGCACCTCGAACGCGCTGATCGTCCGCGCCTCTCCGAAGAGCGCGATCTCGCTGCGCCCGGCGCGGACCGCCTGGATCTCGACGCGGCGGGCGCCCGCGGGGATCGCCGCGCCGGGCTTGACCGGGCTGCCGTCGACGAGGAGCCGCAGGCCGGCGGGGATCGCCGCGGGCGCCTGGCTCGCGCCGCGCGGCGCGCGCAGCGCCAGGAGCTCCGGGGCAGGCGGCGCGCGGGGCTGCTCGCCGTCCGGCACGCCGTCGGCGTCGTCGTCGTCCAGATCGACCGCGACAAGCGCCGGCTCGGCCGCCGCGGCGCCGGCCGGGCCGAGCAGCCCGCCGAGGAGGATCGCGAGTGCAGACAGCCGCCTGTTCATGTCGTCATCGCCCTGCCCGCTCGCCCTCCCCGGCCAGTCTATCGCGACTCCGGCCGAGCGCAGCCGCCGCGGCGCGATAGGGCCGTCGGGAGCCCTCCGATGGCGGTGCGTCCCGCCCTGCGCCACGTGTCGCGCCATGGTCAGCGTCAGCGCCGTCATTTTCGGTGTCGACGGCACGATCCTCGACACCGTCGATCTGCACGCGGCCGCCTGGCAGCAGGCCTTCCGGCGGTTCGGCCGCGAGGTCCCGCGGGAGAAGCTGCGCGGCCAGGTCGGCAAGGGCGCGGACCAGCTGCTGCAGACGTTCCTCTCGCCCGAGGAGCTCGGCTGGATCGGCGCCGGGATCTCCTCCCTGCGCGACCAGATCTACGGGCGCGAGCTCCTCCCGGGCGCCCGGGCGTTCCCCTGCGTGCGCGAGCTGCTCCAGCGCGTCGCGCGCGACGGGCGCCGGATCGTGCTCGCCTCGCCGACGCCGCGCGGTGAGCTCGACGCCAGCGTCGAGCTCGCCCGGGTGGGCGACCTGGTCTCGTGGACGGTCTCGGCCGACGACGCGGACAGGTCGAAGCCGCGCCCCGACGTCCTCGAGGCGGCGCTCGACCGGCTCGGCAGCGTCGATCCTCGCGAGGTCGTGCTCGTCGGCGACGCGCCGTCCGACGCCGAGGCCGCGGCGAAGCTCGGCCTCCTCTCGGTGGGGCTCCTCTGCGGAGGCTTCCCTGAAATGGAGCTCCTCGAGGCCGGGTGCGCGGCGATCTACCTCGATCCGGAGGATCTCCTCGCGCGCTACGGCGCGTCGCCGCTCGCGCCGCCGGGGGAGCGGCTCGCGTCGTAGCGACGCTCGGGCGGGCTCAGGGGGCGCCGGACGGACGCCCGGCGCGCGCCGCGCGCGCGGCCACGGAGCGCTGGCTCTCCGGGGCGCCGAGCCGCTCCCGGAGCGCCCTCCGCTGCGCCTCGTCGATGGACGACGCGGCGGTCGAGCCGTCGCGGCGCTCCACCGAGTAGACGGCGTCGGGCGGCAGGAGGTCGAGGAGCGCGGGGCTCTCGGTCGTGAGCAGGAGCTGGCGCTGGGCGGACGCGCCGCGCAGGTACTCGAGGAGCGCCGGGAGCGCGGCGCGATCGACGCCCGCGTCGGGGTGCTCGAAGCCGGCGAGCACGAGCGGGGGCTCCTGCGAGAGCGCCGTGACCATGGCGGCGAGCCGCAGCGTGGCGTCCGGCTCGTCCGCGGCGGCCCGCCAGCGCTCGCGCCCGTCGCCGTCGACGCCGTGGCGCAGCTCCGGGACGAGGAACCCGCCGGACGACGACGCGCGGGCGCCGTCGACGTCGCCGATCACCTGGGACAGCCCCGCGAGGAACGGGTCCTGCCATCGCTCCTTCGCGAGCGCGCGGAGGACCGAGCCCCAGTTGTCGCCGCTCGCCTTGAGGCGCCGGGAAGCGCTGAGCTTCTGGGGCGAGCGCAGCGTGCGCGGCGCGAGGGAGTAGAGGACCGCCCGGCGCAGCTCGTCGAGCATCGGGGTGAGCGGTCCATCGGAGAGCAGCGGCAGGACGAGCTTCGTGCCGCTCACGGCGATGGGGGCGACGCCGCGGTACGCGAGCGTGCCGCTGCGCCCCTTGTCCTTGCGCGAGAACCCCTTCGGGCTGCCCTTCAGCCGGTCGAAGGAGACCTCGGGCGCGTCGCTTCCGGCGTCGAAGACCTCGCGCAGGCCAGGCTTGACGAGCCGCGTGAGCGCGCTGCGCTGCCACCACGCGGCCGTCTCGCTCTTGACGCGCGCCTCGCCCTCCCGCTCTCCCGGCGCGAGCTGCACGAGCCAGAACCCGTGGCCCTCGGTCCTCGAGACCGCGACCCCGAGCGTGGTGAGCGCGCCGTCGCCGCGCGCGCCCTCCAGCGCGCCGCCGCGCCGGTTCGCCGCCGCCAGATCGAACGCCCCGTTGGCGCACTCGGCGAGGAACCGCACCGCGTCGAGCAGGCAGCCCTTGCCCGAGCCCGGCGGACCGACGAGCGCGGTCAGCGACCCGAGCGTGAGCTCGATCCCAGCCCCGACGCTGCCGTAGTTGCTGACGTAGACGTGGGTGATCATCGCCGCGCGGAGCCTCGGTTCGAGGACGTCCACCCCCCACGGAGAGAGCCTGCCGTCCGGGCAGACCATCGCCCGTCACGGGCCGGCGATACGCGGCCCTCGGTCTCGGTACCGTCCTGAAAGTCTCCGATGCGCCCCACCCGACGAGGATCATCGAACGCCTCGCCAGCGATGTCCGCAACAAGATCCTTGCGGAAGGAGCGCCGCCCCTCGATGCGAGGCGGTCACACCCGCAGGATCGTAAGGCCCGGCACGTAATCGCGCAGGAGCCCCGCGTTCCGCGCGGTCGCATCGAACGCGCTGGAGCCCCGTTGGAGCGTTCCCTACGGCGCTCCACCTGAGCCGCTGATCTCGCCGGTCGAGCGTCGCTTCATGAACGCCACCGGCGAGAGCCCCGCGAGCTCACGGAACTCCCTGACCAGGTGCGGCTGATCGCAGTACCCGCTCGCGAGGGCGATCTCCGACCACGACCCGCGGGCGACCTGCGCGTTCGAGACGACGCGCTGGAAGCGGGCGATGCGCGCGTACTGCTTCGGCGAGACGCCGACGGTCGCAACGAAGGCGCGCCGCAGGTTCCGGGGGCTGACGTGGAGCGCGCTCGCCGTCTCTTCCACGGTGATCCCTCCGAGCGAGAGCTTCCGGAGCGCGGCGCGCGCGACGGCCGCCGATGCGGGCTCGAACACGTCGGGACCGAGCATGCGGCCCTCGAGGGCGCGTTCGATCGCCTCCAGGCGAGCCCGCGCGGGGTCCCGCGTGACGCCGGCCCCGACCGCCACCAGCTGCTCAAGCAGTGCGTCGGCGCGTCGGCCCCAGAGATCGCGCGCCGGAACGATGCGATCGGCGAGCTCGTCCATCGGCACGCCGAAGAAGGGGTACGCGCCGCCAGGTCGAAAGACCACCTGCACCGCGAGCAGGAAGCGCGGCACGCGCTTGTACACGGCGCGCGTCTTGGGCCCGAGGACGACGATGTCGGCGCGATCCGCGTCGAGGAGGCGAAAGACCAGCGACGTCGTGCCATCGGGCAGCAGGTCGAGGTTCGTGACCGGCGGCGCGCTGGCGCGGACGGCGACGACGAAATTGCGGAGCACACGCGACGCCGGCGCGCCGGCCTCCGGATGCGGGGCGCGCCGCGCGATCGCCTGTTCGATCGATCCCACCACGTTCACCATCGTGGGCTCGCGTCGGACAGCCATCAACCCACCCGGCCCCGTCTCGGCCGTTTCCTCCAAGATTGCACGCCGGCACGGGCGCACGGTGCGGTCCAGCGAGGGCGCTTCAGCCCGAACCCCCAGGAGGACCACGATGAACCTCGACCACTACGTCACCCTCGGCCGCTCCGGGCTGCGCGTCAGCCCCCTGTGCCTCGGCGCCATGACCTTCGGCGAAGACCACGGCTTCGGATCCAGCGTCAAGGAGTCCGAGGCGATCCTCGATCGCTTCCTCTCGCGCGGCGGCAACTTCATCGACACCGCCAACGCCTACACCAAGGGCCACTCCGAGAAGATCATCGGCGATCACATCGGCCGCCATCCGAGCAAGCGCGACCGGGCGGTGATCGCCACCAAGTTCACCGCCAACCTCTACCTCGGCGACCCCAACGGGGGTGGCGCCGGGAGGAAGGCCATCTTCGCGCAGTGCGAGCAGTCGCTGCGCCGCTTGCAGACCGACTACATCGACCTCTACTGGATGCACGTCTGGGACAGGAACACGCCCATCGAGGAGACAGTGCGAGCCCTCCACGATCTGGTGGCGACCGGCAAGGTCCGCTACGTCGGCGTCTCCGACACGCCGGCGTGGAAGGTCGCGCAGGCGCACGCTCTGGCGGGCTTCCGCGGGTGGGCGCAGTTCATCGCGCTGCAGATCGAGCACTCGCTCCTCGAGCGCACGGTGGAGGGGGAGCTCATCCCCATGGCGCGCGAGCTGGGCCTCGGCGTCACGCCCTGGTCGCCCCTCAAGAGCGGCGTGCTCTCCGGCAAGTACACGCGGGAAAATGCCGGCAAGCACAAGACCGATCGCGGCCCGTTCGTGCTCTCCGCGCTCACCGACAAGGCGTACGCCATCGTCGACAAGCTCGTCGAGATCGCCAGGGATCTCGACACCACGCCGGCGCGCGTGGCGCTCGCCTGGGTGGTGGCCCGGCCGGGCGTCACGTCCACCATCATCGGCGCGCGCACGCTGGCGCAGCTCGACGACAACCTCGCTTCCCTGGAGGTGAAGCTCGCGCCCGATCAGGTGGCCGCGCTCGACGCGCTCTCGGCGCCGACGCTCGACTTCCCCGCCGGCTTCCTGCGCCTGGCCGGCGCGTTCATGAACGGCGGCACGACGATCAACGGCGAGAGCGCGCCGGCATGGCCGATGGCGCCGAAGAACGACAGCGAGCGGTACTGAGCACGCACCGAGCGCCCGTGGGGGCGCTCGTCCGAGTCTCCGTCGCGGCAGCGCCCCCCGGCGCCCTCACGCCGTCCGCGCGAGCGCGATCACGAGCGCCTCGCCGTCGACGTTGACCTCGCGCCGCTCGGCCTTCCCCCACGCCGCGGGCGCCGCGCCCAGCACGAGCTCGGCGGCGAGCGCCTCCTGCATGAGCATCTCGCGCGCCGCCTCGGCGACCTTGCGGGCCCGCTCGCCGCCGTCGAGCGCGAGCCGGATCCGCTCGGTGAAGCCGAGGTCGAGCTCCTTGCGCAGCCCTTGCACCCGCGAGAGGATCTCCCGGCCGAGCCCCTCGTCGCGGAGCGCGTCCGTGAGCGCCGTGTGCAGCACGACGACCCCCGCGCGGCCGCCGGCCGCCGCGAACCCCTCGCCCGCCTCGACCGCCACGTCGATCTCCTCGGGGCCGAGCTCGACCTGCTCGCCGTCGAGCGCGAGCGCGATCTTGCCCTCGGTCGCGAGCGCCGCGCGGAGCGCCGCCGCGTCGGCCTTCGCCAGGACCTGCTTCGCGAGCTGCACCTTCTTGCCGAGCTTCGGCCCGAGCGCGCGGAAGTTCGGCTTGAGCACGTAGCGGACCGCGCTCCCCTCCTCGCCGGGCTTCAGGAAGCGCACCTCGTGGACGTTGAGCTCCTCGGCGATGAGCGGCACGTGCTCGGCGAGCGCCGCCGCGAGCCCCTGCTGCGACAGCACGACGTCGGCCCGCGAGAGCGGCTGCCGCACCTTGAGCTTGTTCGCCGTGCGCACCTGCAGGCCCAGCGAGACGAGCTCGCGCACCGCGCGCATCTCGATCGCGAGCGGCTCGTCGACCGCGGCGGCGTCCGCCTCCGGGAACGCCACGAGGTGGACGCTCTCCGGCTGCGACGCGGGCCACGGCCGCCGCACCAGGTTCTGGTACATGGCCTCGGCGAGGAACGGCGTGAACGGCGCGCTCAGCTTGGCGAGCGCGACGAGCACCTCGTACAGCGTGAAGTACGCGTCGCGCTTGTCCTGGGCCGCCCGCACGGTCCCCGGCGCAACCTCCAATGTATCGCCGATCGAAGGGGCCCAGAAGCGCGCGCGGCTCCGGCGGACGTACCAGTTCGAGAGCGCGTCCACGAGGTCGACCAGCCGCTGCGCCGCCTCGTAGAGCCGGTACTCGTCGAGGTGCGCCGTCACCTCCCGCGTCGAGAGCGCGAGCTCCGACAGGATCCACCGATCGAGGAGCGACCGCTCCCGCGCCGGCCTGTAGCCGGCGCTCGCCGCGAGCGCCGCGGGCGACGTGTCCGTCGCGCCCGGGTTCCCCTCCGCGGGCGAGAAGCCGTCGATGTTGGCGTAGATGGTGAAGAACGAGTAGACGTTCCGGAGCTTGACCGCGAACTCCTTCTGGTACGCGCGCACGTTCGTGAGCGAGTGGCGCGTGTTCGTCCACGGCGGGGAGGACGCGTAGAAGAACCAGCGGAACGCGTCGGCCCCGGGCGCGGGCGTCGCCGGATCCTCGATGAAGACGCGCTGGTCCTGCGGGAGCCTGGGCACGTCGTTGGGCATCACCGAGAGCGCCTTGTCGGCCGGGGAGAGGCCCAGGCGATCGAGGTCTCCGCGCGAGAGCGCGACGATGCGGCGCGGGAGGCGCTTGTTGCCCGTCGCCGGCCTGAGCTCCAGCGTCAGCGCCGCGCCCTCGCGATCGGCGCGGTAGACCCGCACCTTCGCCGAGTCGCCCGTGAGATCGAGCCCCTCATAGTCCTCGCGCGCGATGATCGCGACGCCGTCCTTCGCCGCGCCGAGCCCGGCGCCTCCGCCGTCGGCCGCCGCGAACTCCATCCGGACGCGCTCGAGGATGACCTCGGGCGGCGTGTAGTTGCCCTTCGACTTGCTCTCCTTCTTGCCCTCGCGGTCGCAGACGTGCCCGAGCACGACGCACGTCTGGTACGGGTGCGGGTAGCTCCGGATCCGCGACAGCCCGAGCTTCTCCTGCGTCGCCTCGTCGAAGACCAGCGTCGAGACCATCAGCAGCGAGTAGAACCAGCCCCGCGTCTGATCGATCGCCTCGCTGATGAAGTCCGCCGGGAACGCGCGATCGAACAGCTCCTTCGAGCCCTCCGCGTGCGGGTAGCCCCACTGCGCGAACGGCATGCTCCCGCTGTCGAACCAGGCGTCGATGACCTCGGTCACGCGGCGCATCTCGCCGCCGCACGGGGGCCTGGGGGCGGAGCCCGGCTCGCCGGGCGGGCCCCCAGCCGCAAACGGACAGGGGAACGTCACCTTGTCGATCCACGGCTTGTGGACGATGAGGTGATCGTTCAGGCCGGGGTCGGCCTTCTTGGCGTCGCGGAAGTGGTCGAAGGCGCGCGGGTTCAGCGCCTCGATCTCGGCGACCGAGGCCGGGGCGAGCTGGTGCTCCTCGTCGTTCGCGCAGACCCAGACGTTGAGCGGCGTCCCCCAGTACCGCTCGCGCGAGAGCGCCCAGTCCACGTTGTTGGCGAGGAAGTCGCCGAAGCGGCCCTCCTGGATGTGGGACGGGTGCCAGTGGACCGCGCGGTTGTTGGCGATCGCCTTGTCGATGTTGTCCCGGGTCCTGATGTACCAGGCCGGCCGCGCGAGCTGGATCAGCGGGTCGTCGTCCGCGCGCCAGCAGAACGGGTAGTCATGGCGGTACTTCTCCTCGTGGACGAGCAACCCGCGGGCCGAGAGATCCTTGATGATCAGCGGATCGGCGTCCTTCACCCAGAGGCCCGAGAACGCCGTGAGCCCCGGCTCGAACGTGCCGTCCGGCCGCACCGCGCAGAGCATCGGGACGTCGGCGCCCGGCTCGGCGAGCTCCGCGATCCGCCGCCGGTGCGCGTTGAAGTCGTCCTCGCCGAACGCGGGCGCGACGTGGACGATGCCGGTGCCGGAGTCGAGCGTGACGAAATCCGCGCCGAGGACGACCCAGTAGAGCGGCTCTGCCTTGCCGTCCTTCCTGCGCAGGGAGGCGCCCTCGAGCGACCTCGCGAAGGCGTCGAACGGCGGGCGGTAGCGCTTGCCGACGAGCTCGCTCCCCTTGAGCTCGCGGAGGACGGGCAGGTCCCGCTTGAACTTCTTGGCGAGCTCCTCGCGCAGCGCCGCGGCCACGATGAGCTTGCCGGCCACGGGCGCCGCGCCCCCCGCGGGCGCGCCCGCGTCCACGACGACGTAATCGAACTCGGGCCGGACCGCGGCGTAGCCGTTCGACGGCAACGTCCACGGGGTCGTCGTCCAGGCGCAGAGCGCGGTGTCCGGCTCGTCGACGAGCGGGAACGCGACGAACACGCTGGGGTCGTCGACCGTTTTGTAGTTCGAGCCGACCTCGGCCGCGCTGAGCGCCGTCCCGCCCTGGGGCCACCACCAGCAGACGCGGTGGCCGCGGTAGAGCAGCCCCTTCCTGTGGAGCTGGGAGAGCGCCCACCAGACGCTCTCGACGTAGCTCCGGTGGTAGGTGACATAGGCGCTGTCGAGGTCGACCCAGAAGCCGATCTTGTCGGTCAGGTTCTCCCACGCCTCGGTGTATCGGAAGACGGAGTCGACGCAGCGCGAGATGAACGGCTCGACGCCATACCGCTCGATATCGGCCTTGCCGTGGATGCGCAGCTCCTTCTCGACCTCGACCTCGACCGGCAGCCCGTGCGTGTCCCAGCCGGCCTTCCGCGGCACGTCGTAGCCGCGCATGGTCTTGTACCGGGGAAAGACGTCCTTCACGGCGCGCGTGAGCACGTGGCCGTTGTGGGGCATGCCGTTGGCGGTCGGCGGGCCCTCGTAGAAGACGAACGTGCCCCGCGAGGGGCCGGTGGCGCGGGTCTCGGCGCGGAGCGTCTTCTCGAAGATGCGGCGCTGCTTCCAGAAGGCGAGGATCTTCGCCTCGTCGGCGGGGAAGTTCAGCTCGGTCGCCACCCTGTCGAACAGGGGCTCGTGCGGGCCGTCGGTCGGTTTCTTCGAGGACGCTTCGGACATGGCCCGGCCTAGTAGCAAGGCCCATTGCCAGCGTCGAGGGAAGCGCTGGCCGGCGCGGAGCGCGCGCGATGAACGGCAGGGGTGCTAGGATCTGCCGATGAGCGCGCAGCACCCTCTATTTCCAGGCAATGCGCCCGAGGTGGAGGCCGCGTTCCAGGCCGTGCCGGACGAGATGGTCGCCGAGATCCTCGACGGGGAGCTGCACGCCTTTCCGAGGCCGGCACGGCCGCACACGCGCGCGGCGTCGCGGCTGGGCCGTCGCCTCGGGCCGTTCGATGACGATCCGGGCGAGCCTGGGGGATGGGTGATCCTCAACGAGCCCGAGCTCCACCTGGGACCGCGGCCCGACAAGATCGTCCCGGATCTCGCCGGCTGGCGCCGCGAGCGCATGCCCGACGCCCTCGGGCCCGAGGACGCGCCCGCGCATTACAACGTCGCGCCCGACTGGGTCTGCGAGGTGATCTCCCCACGCACCGAGCGCGTCGACCGGGGCAAGAAGATGCGGATCTACCGGCGCGAAGGGGTCCGCCACGCCTGGCTGCTCAACCCGGTCGCGCAGACGCTCGAGGTCTACCGGCTCGACGACGGGCGGTGGTCCTTGCTCGACACCTACGAAGGCGAGGAGGTCGTGCGGCCTGAGCCGTTCGAGGTGGTCGAGCTGCCGCTCGCCGCGCTCTGGGCGCGGTAGCCCGCCGCGCGGCGCCGGCAGCGCGCAGCTCACCCCGCGCGCGGCGCCGGCAGCGCGCCGCCGAAGTCGGCGCGGATGGCGGCTACCCCGTCCGCGCCCGCCTCGAGGCAGGCCGGCGCCGATGCCGCGTCGATGCCGCCGAGGGCGAGGAGCGCGACGTTGCGCGAGGCCGCGGCCAGGCGGGCCCGCGCCTCGCGCACGGCCGCGAGGCCGAGCGGCGGACCCTTGCCGGGCGTCGCGAAGATCGGCGAGAGCACGGCGGCGTCCGCGCCGGCCTCGGCCGCCCGGAGAACGTCGTCGACGCCGTGGCACGCGACGGAGACGAAGGCGCCGGCCCCGAGCAGGGCGCGCGCGTCGGCCACCGCGACCGAGCGGCGGCCGAGGTGGACGCCGTCCGCGCCGAGGAGGAGCGCCAGATCCAGGCGATCGTTGACGAGGAACGAGGCGCCGAGCGCGGCGGTGGCGTCGCGCAGGCGCCTGCCGAACGCGTGGAGCGCCGCGCCGGAGAGCTCGGGATCGCGGAGCTGCACCGCCACGCGGGCGCGGGCCTCGGGGGGCAGGGCGCCGAACGCCGAGAGCCGCGCCAGCAAGACCGGCTCCGGGACGTCCGCCGCCTGGGTGATGAGGGTCAACCTCGGGGTGAACATGGCCATCCTCCAGCGCGCCGGCGGCGGCGCGTCATCGCGCTCCGTCGCCCGGGGGGCGCTCCGTCGGGGCGCCCGCCTCGCCGAGCGCCTCGAGATCCTGCCGGGCCATCCGGGCGAACCGGCTGGCAGGATACCGCTCGACAAGGAAACGCAAGGTGTCGACCTGGGCGCGGCGATCGCCGCTCGCCTTGAAGCGCTCGGCCAGCGCGTACACGGCCTCGCTCGGGTCCTCGTACACGCGGCGATCCGGGTCGACCTCGCTCGCGCACTGGTAAGGCGCCTGCGCGACGGCGGCGAGGATCGCGATGGAGCCGAAGGCCGCGCGGAAGCCGGTGAACACGAGCGGCATTCGCCGATGAACGAGCGCGAGCGTCAAGAGGACGCCGCGGCCCCGGCGACGCCGCTCCTCCGGCCGAGCCGCGCGGGCCCGCTCGGCCGGGCCGGCCGGAAACGGGGCTAGTTGAGGGACGCGCCCGTCCGGGCGGCGCCGTTCTCGAACCCGCCCTTCGAGGCCGGGGCGCCGAAGGGCGCGTCGCCCGTGTCCTGACCGCCGGTGCTCGACAGGGGCTCGCCGCAGGCGCGCAGGAGCGACTCGTGGAGGGCGCGCGCGCTGTCATCCCAGTCGCGCCGGCCGGCGAGCTCCGCGACCCGCGCCGGGTCGTAGTCCGCCCGGGCGGCGCGGAGCAGCGCATCCATCAGCACGCCCCGGTTCCCCGGCGGGATGAGCTCGCCGAGCTCGGCGCTGCGCAGGACGTCTGGGATGCCCCCCACGCTCGTCGCGACCACGCGGCGCCCCGAGGCGAGCGCCTCGAGCAGGACGTTGGGCGTCCCCTCGTGCTTGCTCGGGAGCGCGAGGGCGTCGCACGCGCCGAGCCACAGCGACACCTGATCGTGCGGCAAGTAGCCGGTCACCGTCAGCCGGCCGCCCAGGCGGGCGGCGGCGGCCCTGCACGCCTGCTCCTCGGCGCCGCTGCCCACGAGCGCCAGCTCGATGTCCGGGTGGACCGGCGCGAGCCGCTCGAACGCCTCGATCAGATCGAGCACGCCCTTGTCGCGGCTCAGGTGGCCGACGAAGACGATCAGCCGCGAGCTCGGCGACTTGCCGAGCGCGGCGCGCGCCTCGGCGCGGTTGCGGGGCTGGAACGTCTTCACGTCGACGCCGTTCATCACGATGTCGATGCGATCGCGCGGCACGCCGAGCGCCTCGACCCCGTCCGCGAGCTTGCGGCTGACCGTGACCACCCGGGCGGCGCGCGTGAGCCCCCAGCCGAGCGGCCGTCGCAGCCGCCGGTCGCGCGGGATCACGTCGATGTCCGAGCCGTGTGTCTTGATCACGGCCGGCACCCCGAGCAGTCGCCCCAGACAGACCGCGGCAAAGCCGTCCGGGTAGGCGAAAGCCCCGACGATCACGTCGGGCAACGGGCCGCGCCCGATGAGCTCCGGGAGCATCGACGCCGCATACAGCGGGCCGTTCAGCGCGGGCGCGATCCTCGGCACATAGAGGTACCGCGGGTGCCGGACCGCCAGCCCGTCGATGACCTCCTCGCGCGGCGCGCTGGCGCCGATAGGCCACTTCGAGAGGCGCGCCATGCCGGGGAACCACGGAATCGTCGCGAGCACCCGGACGTCGCAGTAGCGCGACAGCGCGGCGAACTGCCGCCGATTGTACGGCGCCTCGTCCGGGTGAACCGCGTTCGGAAAGATCTTCGTGATCAGCAAAACGCGCATCCGCCGCAAGAGCTCCTCCTCTCCGAGCGGGCGAGCGCCTCGAAAGAGGGCGTCGTTCACGCTCGGTCTCGTATTCGGTCTAGCCAGTCTCGCTCAGTCTCGTCAATCCCGCCAATCTCACTCGGTCTCGCCAACCTCGGTCAGCCCCGTCCAGCGCCCCATTTTGCCTCGCTCAGCATCGTTCGGTGTCCCATTTTGCCTCGCTCAGCATCGTATTCGCCCTGGTCAGGTTCGATTCAGTCTCACCTGGTGTCGTATGTCGTTACACGTCCAGACCGACCCGATGACCAACCCGTCCGTTGCCGTCGTCCCATCCAGCGGCCGGCCCGGAGGCCCCCGCGGGGGTCGACCACGCGCGCGCCCGGGACGGGGCGTCGCCCCCGCGCCGCCTGGCGATGAGCTCGTCGAACAGGCGCACATGCCCGTCGACCATCGCTTCCAGGCTGAACTGCTCGGTGAACTTCGCTGGGCCGCGCGCGCGCGCTCGCTCGCGGAGCTCCCCGTCACGGGCGACCCGCGAGAGGTGCTCGACCAGCGCGCCAGGGTCCTTCGACGGGACGAGGAACCCGTCGACGCCGTGCTCGACGATCTCGGGGACGCCGCCGACGCGGCTCGCCACGATCGGCTTGCCGAGCGCGAGCGCCTCGAGCAGCGCGAGCGGCAGCCCCTCCCAGAGCGACGGGAGCACGTAGGCGTCGAACGCGGAGACGAGCTCCGGCACGTCCGAGCGATACCCGGGGAAGATCACCCGGTCGCCGAGCCCCGCGTCCCTGGCTTGCTGCTCCAGCTCCGGCCGGAGCGGGCCGTCGCCGGCGATGATGAAGCGCGCCTCCGGCGCGCGCCGCAGCACCTCGGGCGCCGCCTCGAGGAGGTAACGGAGCCCCTTCTGCTCGATGTGCACAACGGCGCACCCGAACACGAACTCCCGCTCGCCGATGCCGAGCTCCGCGCGGACGCGCGCGCCCGCGCCGCTCTCGCGGGCGCGGGCGAAGCGCGTCCCGTCGATGCCGTTGTGGATGACGCGGACCGGCGCGCGGACCTTCACGTCGTCGACAAGGATGCGCCTGAGGTCGTGCGACACCGCGACCATCTCGTCGGCGAGGTAGGCGTAGTAGCCGAACTTGCGCCGATCGAAGCCCTTCGCCCGGTTGATCTGGTTGTGCTCCGAGTAGACGACCAGCGGCCGATTCCGGAGCAGGCGCGCCGCGAAGCCAGCGAAGATGAGCGGAGCACGGTTGTGGACGTGGACGATATCGACCGAGCGCTGGTGAAAGAAGCGCCGGATCCACAGCAGCGCCTCTGGGTCGCTCTTGAGGCCCGGCAGCACCGGCCGGAGATCCTTCGTGATCACGAGGCACTTCGAGCGGGGGAGCTTGACCTCCGAGAACAGCCGTCCCTCGCCGTCGAGGCAGATCAGCGAGAGGTCGAAGCCGTGATCGCCGAGGCGATCGAGGAGGCTCAGGACCACCTTCTCGAGCCCGCCGACCTCGAGGTTGTTCACGACCATGCAGACGTTGGGCTTGCTCATATTCTCCTGAGCGGACCGTCAGGTCGCCGCGGTCGTCGTCAGAGCGTCGTGACGCGCCACGACAGCGTGTCGACCGTGCGATGAGCGTTCCGTGTCATTTTGGCTCAGGTAAGTGAGCGTATCATGACATGCGGATGCTGTTCGCTTGACTTGGCGGCGCCGCAGCAGCGCCGTGCTGGACGTCGGACTTGCTCGTTCATCATCCCTCATCGCGCCCGCGAGCGCCTCCCGCATCGGTGGAATATGCCGGGAACGCGAGCGCGCGGGGATCGAGGTGCGGGGCCACACCCGCAGCGCCGCGCTACAGCGCGGCGATCTTGCCCTGCTCCGGCGATGACGCCGTCGCATAGAGCTTCTTCGGCATCCGCCCCGCGAGATACGCCATCCGACCGGCCCTCACCGCGTCCTTCATCGCCTGCGCCATCAAGATCGGGTCCCGCGCGCCCGCGATGGCCGTGTTCATCAATACCCCATCACACCCGAGCTCCATCGCCACCGCGGCGTCGCTCGCTGTCCCGACTCCCGCGTCCACGATCACCGGCACCTTCGCCGTCTCTCGGATGATCATCAGGTTGTACGGGTTGCGGATGCCGAGCCCGCTGCCGATCGGCGCCGCCAGGGGCATCACGGCCGCGCACCCGATGTCTTCCAGCTTACGACAGACGATCGGGTCATCCATGCAGTAGGGCAGCACCGTGAAGCCCTCCTTCACCAGGATCCGCGCCGCCTCGAGCGTCGCCTCGTTGTCCGGGAACAGCGTCCGTTCATCGCCGATGACTTCGAGCTTCACGAGCTCGGACAGACCGAGCTCGCGCGCGAGCCGGCAGGTGCGGACCGCGTCCTCGACGGTATAGCAACCGGCCGTGTTCGGCAGGATCGTGACGCGTCCCTGCTGGAGCAGCGACATCATCGACCCCTCGCCCCGCTCCTTCAGATTGACGCGGCGGAGGGCCACCGTGACGACCTCCGCGCCGGACGCTTCGAGCGCGCGACGGGTCTCATCCAGGTCCTTGTACTTGCCCGTCCCCACGAAGAGGCGGGAAGTGAACGTGTATTTGCCGATCGTCAACGCGTCGCTCGTCATCGCAGGCTCCTCGGGTCTCGACCCAGACGATCTGCTAGTCGGACCGGGACACAGGGTCCAGCGCGTCGACGAAAACCGGCGCTTCCGGCGCGCCTCGCTCGGCAGCATGGTATCTTTGCGCCCATGTCTCCCAGAGCTCTTGGCATAGCCCTCCTCGTCGCGTTGCCTCCAGCGCTCACGCTCACGCCCCTGCCGACAGCGGACAGCCATGCGCAGGCCGGCCAGGAACGCGCCGGGGTGAGCCGCGGCGCGCTCCTGTCCGGTCCGCGCGCGGCGCATGCGGCCGTGGCCATTCAGCTCTCGCTGGACGAGCTCGTCGCCGCGGCCTCGTACGTCGTGGTCGCGACGGCGATCGAGCAGCGCAGCCAGTGGGAAGAGCTCGGCGGGGCCCGGAGGATCGTCACCTACACCCGCCTGTCGATCGACCGGACCGTGGCCGGACAGCCCGACGGCGAGGTCTGGGTCAGGACGCTCGGGGGCGTGGTCGGGGACGTCGGACAGCACGTGTCGGGCGACGCGCAGCTCGCGATCGGCGCGCAGGCGATGGTCTTCGTCTCCAAGGTGGGCTCGGCCCTGGTCGTCTCCGGGATGGCCCAGGGCCACTACCCCGTCGTCGACGGCGAGGACAAGCCGAGGGTCGCCGGCGGGGCCGGCGCGCGGCGCATCGCCGTGCGGCGGCTGGCCGCGAGCCCCGACAGCGGGACCGTCCTGCCCCGGCCGGGCCCCGCCATCTCGGCCCGCGAGCAGCTCGTCGGCGCGGCGATCGACGCGGCGATCGACACGGTGAACCAGGCATGGAAGGCGAAGCATGCGCAGAAGTGACCTCGCGCCGCGCCCCGCTGGCGCGCGCCGCCCCGCGCGCGCCCACGCCATCGCCGCAGCCTGCAGCGCGCTCGTCGCCGCGGCGCTCGCCTACCCCGGGGACGCCCTGGCCTTCTGCCGCACGAGCGTCTGTCCGCCGGAGGAGACAGCGTCGGGGAAGGCGGAGACCGCGGCGGTCTGCACGCCGCCGCAGGGCAACGACTGCGGCACCCCGCTCGCCTGGCCTTCGCCGTGCGTGAGCTACTCCCTCCAGGAGGACGCCTCGGTCCAGGTGTCGCTCCAGGAGGCGGAGGCGATCTTCGAGCAGGCGTTCGCCGCGTGGACGGAGGCCGACTGCGGCGACGGGCAGACCCCGCGCATGGAGGTCACCTACCTGGGGCCGGTCGCGTGCGACGCGCACGAGTACAACAAGCGCAAGGCGAACGCGAACATCGTCATGTTCCGGGACGACGGGTGGCCGTACGTCGACAGCGGGAACACCCTCGCGCTCACGACCGTCACCTACCACCTCAAGACCGGCGAGATCTACGACGCGGACATGGAGATCAACTCGTTGTCGCTCTCCCAGGGAGCCGACGGCGTCTCGTTCGACCTCCTGAGCATCGCCACCCACGAGGCCGGCCATTTCCTCGGGCTCTCGCACTCGATCGAGCACGACGCGACCATGTTCGCCAACTACCGCTCTTCGCTCCGCGACCTTTCCCAGGACGACCGCGACGGGATCTGCGCGGTGTACCCGCCCGGGGAGCCGATCAAGGGCTGCGACCCCACGCCGCGCCACGGCTTCTCTGCCCTGTGCGCCGCGGATCAGCCCGAGGTGAACGAGTCGGACGGCTGCGCCGCGGCCCCGCGCGGCAACGCTGGCCAGGGCGGGCGCGGCGGAGGGCTCGTCCTCGCCGCGCTCGCGCTGGTCGGCGTGGCCGCGCGGGCGAGGCGCGGCGCGGCAGCGCGGGCGGGCCGGGAGGAGGCCTGCTGAGCCAGAGCCCTCCCGTCCTGGTCGAGCGCGAAGGCGAGCTCGCCCGGCTGGTCGAGCGCGCCGGCCGCGCCGACGCGCTCGCGGTCGACGTGGAGGCCAACGGGTTGTTCGCGTACCGGCCGCGGCTCTGCACCGTCCAGCTCGCCTTTCGCGAGGGGGACGACATCGCGGTCGGGGTCGTCGACGCGCTCCGCGTGCCTGTCGCGCCGCTCGCGCGGCTCCTCGGGGCCGCGGGCCCGCCCAAGGTGCTGCACGACCTCACCTTCGACGCGCGCATGCTCGCCGAGGCGGGCGCGCCGCTCGCTGGCGCGCACGACACCTCGGTCGCCGCGCGCATGCTGGGGTGCGCGGCGACGGGGCTCGCCGCGCTGCTCCTGTCGGAGCTCGACGTGAAGGTCGACAAGCAGCTCCAGCAGCACGACTGGGGGCGCAGGCCGATCGAGGAGGCCGAGCTGCGCTACCTGGCCGACGACGTGCGCCACCTGCTCTCGCTCCGCGCGCGGCTCGCGGAGCGCAGCCGCGCCCTCGGGATCGACGAGGAGATCGAGGAGGAGTGCGCCTACAAGCTCGCGACCGCCCTCGGGCCGCCGCGCGATCCGCGGCCCGCCTACGCGCGCATCAAGGGGGCCCAGGCGCTCGATCCGCAGGGCCGGGCGATCCTGCGGCGGCTCGTGGCGGCGCGCGAGGCCGCCGCCGAGGGGGCCGACGTGCCCTCTTTCAAGATCGTCGCCAGCGAGGTGCTGCTCGAGCTCGCGCAGCGGAGGCCTGCCAGCGCAGACGACGTGCGCGCGATCCGCGGGGCCGCGGCGGGCCGCGCGGCCGGGTGCGTCGCGGCGTGGCTCCGCGCGGTCGAGCAGGGGCGCAGCGACGGCGACGTGCCCGAGGACGAGCGCGCCCTCTTCCAGCAAGCCCGCCCGCCCAGGAAGGAGCTCGCCGCGCGGCGCGCGGTGGAGACCCGGATCGCGGCGTGGCGCAGGGCCGAGGCGAAGGCGCGGAAGGTGGACGATCAGGTCGTGCTGCCCGGTCACTGCGCGCAGGAGCTCGCGGAGATCGCGCTGGCGGAGGGCCACGCCGGGGACGAGGCGATCGCCGCCGCGATCGCGCGCATCCCGGGGCTCGGCGCGGGACGGCTCGCGCGTTACGGCCGCGCGCTCGCGGCGCTCGTAGCCGCGGCGCGGCCGGGCGAGCCGCCAGCCGCCGCGAGGTAGCGCCGCGCGTCGGCTCCGCGTGTCGGCCGCGCGTCGGCTCCGCGTGTCGGCCGCGCGTCGGTTCCCTCGGTTCCGTAGGTCGGTTCCGCGCATCCGCGATCCCCTGCGCGATCTCCGACACGTGGAGCCCGCTGCGAGCGAGCGCACGTGGCGCGCGCGCCGCCCGGTCGACAGAGCCGCCGGGCGATGGAATAGCAGGGCCCATGCCCTCGACCGATCACCCCAAGGCGCCGAGGAGGCTCCGCCTCTGGCCGCCGGCGATGTGGCTCCGCGCCGCGTTCGCCTTCGCGCTCGTGTTCGGGTGCGCCCTTCTGGGAGCGAGCGCCGGAGAGCTGTCCCCTCCGCCGCCCCCGCCGTCGTCGCCGCCCGCGGCGAGCGCCGAGGTCGGCCCGGAGCCGGAGGCGACCCCGGTCGCGCCCGACTCGCCTCGAGCCTCCATGCGCAGCTTCGTCGAGCTGTGCCGCGCGGGCGACTACGCCGAGGCCGCGCGCTACCTGGACGTGCCGCCGAGGGCGAACGGCGCGGAGCTCGCGCAGAAGCTCAAGGCGGTGCTCGATCGGCACCTCTGGCTGGACGTGGAGACGCTCTCGCCGCAGCCGCAGGGGGACACGCAGGACAACCTCGGGGCCAGCGTGGAGCAGCTCGGCAAGATCCCGACGCGGACGGGGTCCCAGCCGGTGCGCCTCGTGCGGCGCACGACGCCCGACGGCGTGCGCTGGATCTTCTCGCGCGCCACGGTGGAGCGCGTCGACGAGTGGTACGCGCGGCTCGAAGATCGCTGGCTCCGCGATCACCTGCCGCCGGCGCTCCTGCGCCCCGGCCCGCGCGAGCTGCTCTGGTGGCAGTGGCTCGCGCTGCCGGTCCTCGCGCTGGTCGGCTGGCTCGTCGGCGCGGTGCTGAGCTACCTCGTCCGCGCCGTGCTCCGCCGCGTCATCGCGCAGACGGAGTCCACGCTCAACGCGGTGCTCCTCGCGGCGCGCGGTCCGTTCACGTTCGCGGCGGCGCTCCTCGTGATCACGGCCGCGCTCCCGTGGCTCGGGCTCTACCTGCCGGCCGAGGAGTTCCTCGACAAGGTGCTGCGCGCCGGCGTCTTCGTCGCCGTGTTCTGGTTCGCCCTGCGCACGATCGACGCCGTCGGCGGCCGCCTGCTCGCCGCCCCCGCGACGCGCGACAACCCCGCGGCGCGCTCGCTCGTGCCGCTCATGGGGCGGATCGCGAAGGTCTCGATCGTGATCATCGGCGTGATCGCCGTGCTCTCGGAGCTCGGCTACCCTGTGGCGAGCCTCATCGCCGGCCTCGGCATCGGCGGCGTCGCGCTGGCCCTCGCCGCGCAGAAGACGGTGGAGAACCTCTTCGGCTCGGTCGCGATCGGCATCGACCGGCCGTTCCAGGTCGGCGACTTCGTGAAGGTGGACGCGCTCCTCGGCACCGTCGAGAGCATCGGGCTCCGCTCGACGCGGATCCGCACGCTCGATCGGACCGTCGTCACGATCCCGAACGGCAAGCTGGCCGACCTCCAGATCGAGTCGTTCACGGCGCGCGACAGGATCCGCCTCGCCTGCGTGCTGGGGCTCGATCGCGACACGTCGCCCGAGCAGCTCCGCGCCATCGTGGAAGAGTGCGAGCGCGCGCTGCGGGAGCACCCGAAGATCTGGACCGAGGACGTCGTTGTGCGCTTCATCGGCGTCGGCCCCTCGTCGCTCGACGTCGAGGTGATGGCCTGGTTCCAGACGACCGACTTCGGGGAGTTCCGGGAGTTCCGGCAGGCGATGTTGATCACCTTCCTTCAGATCATCGACATGGCCGGGTCGAGGCTCGCGTACCCGACGCATACGCTGCACGTCGCGCCGCGCGGAGGGGAGCTCCCGCAGCCGGAGCGGGCCGCGGCGGGAGGTCCGGCTAACGGGCAGCGCGCGCCGCGGCGGGCGCCATCGGCTGAAGCCCCGCCTTCTCGATGAGCGCGCGGTCCTCGTCCTCACCGGGGTTCGGCGTGGTGAGCAGCCTGTCTCCGTAGAAGATCGAGTTCGCCCCCGCGTACATGCAGAGCAGCTGCGTCTCGCGCGAGAGCTCCGTCCGCCCCGCGGACAGGCGCACCATCGCGCGCGGCATCATGACCCGCGCGACCGCGATCATCCGGACGAACTCGATCGGATCGACCGGCGGGAGGCTCTCGAGCGGCGTCCCCGGCGAGCGCACGAGGGCGTTGATGGGCACGCTCTCCGGGTGGGGGTCGAGGCGCGCGAGCTCGACGAGCATCTCGCAGCGGTCGGCGATCGACTCGCCCATGCCGATGATGCCGCCCGAGCAGACGGTGATGCCCGCCCGCCGGACGTTGCGCAGGGTGACGAGCCGCTCGTCGTACGTGCGCGTCGAGATGATGGATTTGTAGGCCTTCCGCGAGGTGTCGAGGTTGTGGTTGTAGGCGTCGAGGCCGGCCTCCTTCAGGCGGCGCGCCTGGTCGTCGGTGAGCATGCCGAGCGTGCAGCACGCCTCGAGGCCGAGGGCCTTCACGCCGCGCACCATGTCGAGGACGCGCTCGAAGGCGGGGCCGTCCTTCACCTCGCGCCACGCGGCGCCCATGCAGAACCGCGTCGAGCCGCCGTCGCGGGCGCGCTCCGCGGCGGCGAGGACCGCGCCGACGTCGAGCATGCGCTCCGGCCCGACCTCGGTCTCGTAGTGGCTCGACTGCGGGCAGTAGGCGCAGTCCTCGGGGCAGCCGCCCGTCTTGACGCTGAGCAGGGTGCAGAGCTGGACCTCGTGCTCGCCGTGGAACGCGCGGTGGACCGCGCGGGCGCGGTCGATCAGCTCGAAGAGCGGGAGGTCGTGCAGGGCGACCGCCTGCTGGACGGTCCAGTCGTGGCGGGGCGCGCCCGCCGACGGGGCGTGCCCGGCCGGGCCGCCGCATCCATTCCTGTGCTCCGCCGCCTCTCGTTCGATCCCTTCGAGCATGGGCTCGCTCATAGCCGGGCTTGAGGCGCCGCCGCAAGCAAGGCGCGACAGGGAGGGATTTCCTGGCTGCCTAGCGGGTTCGCGGTCCGAGATTCTGCTCTGTTCTGGCGGTCTTGGCCCGATTGACGCCTCTAGAGCGTCGTCACCGCCTTCGCCGTCTCCTTGGCGATGGTCCCCTGCGCGACGAGCTGCCTGAGGTGCGCGTCGAAGGTCTGCATGCCGTACGGCGTGACCCCCTTCTCCATCAGCTCGCGCAGCGACGGGCTCCCCTCCGGCCGGCGGATCGCCTCGCGCACCGCGGCCGTCCCGACGAGCACCTCGGCGGCGAGGACCTCCCCCGCGCCGTCGCGGCGAGGGAGCAGGCGCTGCGCGACGATGCCCTGGAGACAGTCGGCCAGCCGGTCGCGCACCTCGCTCGGGCTCTTGCCGAGCGCGATCAGCCGCCCGAGCGCGCGCGTGACGTCCGCCGAGCTGACCGCCGCGAGCACCAGGTGCCCGGTCTCCGCGGCGTGGAGCGCGAGATCGAGCGACTCGCCGTCGCGGAGCGCGCTGATGAGCACGACGTCCGGGTCCTGCCGCAGCGCGGAGCGCAGCGCGGTCGGGAAATCCGCGGTGTCGACGCCGATCTCGCGCTGGCTCACGCTGGAGCGGTTGTCCTCGTGCACGTGCTCGATCGGATCCTCCAGGGTGACGATGTGGCGCGGCACGGTCGCGTTGATGTGCCCGACGAACGCGGCGAGGGTCGTGCTCTTGCCGCTGCCGGCCGTGCCCGCGACGAGGACGAGGCCGTGATCGTGCTCCACCATCGCCCGGACCGCCGAGGGCACGCCCAGCTCCTCGAACGTCGGGATCTTGAGCGGGATGCTCCGCAGGATGATCGCGAGCGAGCCGCGCTGGCGATAGATGTTCACGCGAAACCGGCCGAGGCCCGGGACGACGTACGCGGCGTCGAGCTCCTGGAGCGTGGCGAGCAGCTCGCGCGAAGGGCGCCCGGCGAGCAGCACCCGCGCGGCGGCCTCGCTGTCCTCGGGCCGGATCCTGTCGACGCGGAAGTAGACCATGTCGCCGCGCACCCGCGCGCCCGGCGGCTGACCGACCTTGAGGTGGATGTCGCTGGCGTGGGCGGCAAGCGCCTTGCCGAGGAGCTGATGGAGGAAGGCCTCGGAGGTGTACGGCGTCGTCACGGGGGGCAAGGTACCAAATTGGAACCCGACCGGCCCAAAGCGCGGCTGCACGAACCGAAAGCCCACAGGCGCCGCGCCGCCGCGCGGGACGGCCGCGCGGCCCGGGACCGCCGCGCGGGACGTCAGGGACGCCGCGCCGCCGGGCCTCCCGCGGCGCCCGCGACGGAGCCCTCGGGATCCAGATCTGCCGGAATACGGAGAGGATCGACGAGCCCCCGCTCGGCGAGCGCGCGCGCCGCCGAGATCGCGAGCGCGCGCTGGTCCGAGGGGAGGTCGCGCCGGCCCGCCAGCTCGACCAGGGCCGCGGCCGCGCCGCGCGCCCCGTCCGGGTCGAGCGGCTCGCGCGGGCGCGGCGGCCGCCCGGCGATCCCGAGGAGCGCCTCGAGCAGCGGCGGGAGCGACGGCCCGGACGCCGCGCGGGCGCGCTCGGCGAGCGGCCCGAGCGCCAGGTCGGCGTCATCGGCGTACGGCAGCGCCCGCAGGGCCGTGAGCGCGATGTCGCCGCCGTCGTCGAGCGCGGCGAGGAGGCCGGAGGCGCCCTCGGCCTCGGCCAGCCGGGCGCAGTCCAGCGGGTCGTCCCCCGCGGCGAGGCGCCAGCGGGGATCGGCGAGCCGAGGGCTCGGCGGGCGCGGCGCCAGGGAGGGCGAGGCGGCGGCCGAGGCGGGCGACGCAGCGTCGCGAGGGGCGCTCCCCTGCTCGCGGCGACAGCCGAGGGGCGCGAGCAGGACGAGCGCGAGGGGCGCGACGAGCGCGAGGCGCGCCGCGACAGGCCCCCTCCGCCGCGCGCGGCGGACGCCCTCGCGGCCCCTCCCCTGCTTCACGGCTGATCGAGGATCGAGAGCGACCGCTTCGTGGGCGCGTTCTCGGGCTCCTGCCGCGCGTTGTACTCGTCGACCACCCGGTTGATGTGCATCGAGCAGAACTTCGGCCCGCACATCGAGCAGAACTCCGAGGTCTTGAAGTACTCCTGGGGGAGCGTCTCGTCGTGCATCGCCTGGGCCGTCTCCGGATCGAGCGAGAGCGCGAACTGCTGCTTCCAGTCGAAGGCGTAGCGGGCGCGGCTCAGCGCGTCGTCGCGATCCCGCGCGCCCGGGCGCTTCCGCGCCACGTCCGCGGCGTGGGCCGCGATCTTGTAGGCGATGAGGCCCTGCTTGACGTCCTCGGGGTTCGGCAGGCCGAGGTGCTCCTTCGGCGTCACGTAGCAGAGCATCGCGGCGCCCGCGAAGCCGGCCATCGTGGCGCCGATGCAGCTCGTGATGTGGTCATAACCAGGCGCGAAGTCGGTGACGAGCGGGCCGAGCACGTAGAACGGCGCCTCGTGACAGAGCTCCATCTCCTTCTGCACGTTCATCGCGATCTGGTCGAACGGCACGTGCCCGGGGCCCTCGATCATCACCTGCACGTCCTTCTCCCAGGCGCGCTTCGTGAGCTCGCCGAGCGTCTTCAGCTCGGCGAACTGGGCCGCGTCGCTGGCGTCGTGGAGGCAGCCGGGGCGGAGGCCGTCGCCCGCCGAGATCGTGACGTCGTACTTGGCGCAGACCTCGAGCACCTTGTCCCAGTGGGTGTAGAACGGGTTCTGCTTGTGGTGCTCGATCATCCACTGCGCCATGATCGAGCCGCCGCGCGAGACGATGCCGGTGATCCGGCCCTTCACGAGCGGCAGGTGCTCGAGCAGCACGCCCGCGTGGATCGTGAAGTAATCGACCCCCTGCTTCGCCTGGTGCTCGAGCATGTCGATGAGGTCCGCGGCCGTCATCTTGGCGGTGCCCTTGCACGCCTCGAGCGCCTGGTAGATCGGCACCGTCCCGATCGGCACAGGGGAGTCCGCGATGATCGCGCGGCGGATGCCGTCGATGTCGCCCCCGGTCGACAGGTCCATCACCGTGTCTGCGCCGTACTTGACGGCGTAGCGCAGCTTCTCCAGCTCGCCGCTCACGTCGCTCGTGGTCTGGCTGTTGCCGATGTTCGCGTTCACCTTGCAGAGCGACGCGATGCCGATGCACATCGGCTCGAGGTTCAGGTGGTTCTTGTTCGCGGGGATGATCATCCGGCCGCGCGCGACCTCGCTGCGGATGAGCTCGGGCGAGAGCTTCTCACGGCGGGCGACGTACTCCATCTCCTCCGTGACGACGCCCTTCCTCGCGAAGTGCATCTGGCTCTGGTTCGGGCTCCCGGCGCGCTTGCTCACCCATTCGGACCGCAACATCGACGACCTCGCTTTCGAGGTGGGCGGTTTAGGTCGCGACCGCGCGCGACGCAAGCGCCGCGTCGCGCCTGGCCGCCCGACCTAGAGTCGGCGAGAGAACGCGCCTCCACCAGCGCTCGCCCAGCGCTCGCCCAGCGCTCGCCGCGAGCGCGCCGCTGTCCACGCGCGCGCCGCTGTCAGGGAGGCGGCGCTTCGGGGAGCTCGGTCATCATGCCGAGCGTCTGGGCGCCGGCGGCCTTCGCGCCGTCGAGCACCTCCACGACGGTGCCGTAGACGGCGCCGTCGTCGGCGACGACGAAGACGATCCTGTCCTGAGGCCTGCTGTAGCGCTCGAGCAGCGGCCTGAGCTTGCCCACGAGCTCGGCGCGCTCGACCGGCTCGTCGTTCACCCGCAGCTCGCCCTGCGCGCTCACCCGGACGACGAGCTGGTCGGGCGGCGGCGGGGTGTCCTGCTTGACCTGCTCGGTGTCCGGCACGCGCACGCCGATGTCCTTCTCGAGCAGCGGCGTCACGACCATGAAGATGATGAGCAGCACCAGCACGACGTCGACGAGCGGCGTCACGTTGATGTCGGAGTTCAGGGGCACCGCCGGCTTGATGACGAACTTCCTCTTCGCGCTCATCGCCGCTATCTCCCCTTCAGCTCCTCGACCGCCAGCGAGACGCTCTTCGCGCCCGACTTGCGCGCCGTCTCCATCACCCTGCGGACGTCGCCGAACGAGAGGCGCTGGTCCCCCTTGACGAGCACCTTGCGCCCCGGCTGCGCCGCGAACTCGCGCGAGAGCCGCTCGGCGAGCCCGGCGTCATCGTATCTGTCGTTCTCGACCCACACCGTCTTCTCCAGCGTCACGGAGAGGATCAGCGGGTCCACCTCCTTCTTCTCCTCGTCCACCTTCGCGGCCTGCGGCAGCTTCACGTCCTTGCCGCGCTGGAGCATCGGCGTGACGACCATGAAGATGATGAGCAGGACGAGGACGACGTCGACGAGCGGCGTGACGTTGATCTCGCTCTTGGGGCCCCTCTGCGGGCCGACACCCATCCCCATCGGAACGCTCGCTTCCCTGCTGGGCGCGTCACCGCCCGCCGCGCCGCGGGCGTGAGGCGCCGGGCGCCGCGCTCCGCGGAGAGGCGCGCGCGGTGTCGCGCGGGTCCCCTGTCAAGCAGCCTCTTCGGCGGCCGGCGCGAGGCGCCCGTCGAGCCGCTTCGCCACGACGTCGAGGAGCTCGTTCGACGACTCCGAGATGTCGATCGCCCGGGCTTCGATCCAACCCTGGAGATAGTTGTAGCCCATGACGGCCGGGATCGCGACGATCAGCCCGAAGGCGGTCGTGATGAGCGCCTCGGCGATACCCGCCGAGACGGTGCCGAGGCCGCTGGTGCCAGCGGCCGCCATCTGCTGGAACGCCGTCACGATGCCCATGACCGTCCCGAGCAGCCCGACGAACGGCGCCGTGGATCCGACCGTGGCGAGCAGGCCATAACCTCGCTTCAGGCTGAGCACCTCGCGCTGCGCCTGCCGCTCGAGCGCCCGCGAGACCGACTCGAACACGCCGTCGCGCTCGTGCCCCTGCGCAGGCAGCCGCGACGGCGTGCTCGAGGCATAAGCGGCGAGCCCGGCGCCGATGACGCGCCCGAGATAGCCGCTCTCCCCGCCCGGCTGCGCGGCGGTCCAGGCCCCCTCGAGCTCGCCTCGGGCGAGCATCGGCCCGACCCGCGCCGCGAACGCGCGGGAGGCGGCGCGCGACAGGAACGACACGACGATGCGCTCGCCCAGGACGATCAGCGACGCAACGGACATGATGGCCAGCGCGAAGACAATCAGCTTCGCGAAGAGCCCCATGTGGCCCCACAGCTCGATCAACGTGAATTGCATCGTCTCGCGCCTCCCCGGCGCCCCATGTGGCGTGATGGATCTGGCTATGCTGAAACAGCGACTCTGGACGCTGGAGCGGACTCGGCAGTACCACGGCGCGGACCTACTACGTCCCCTTCTCTACTACGTGCTCCGCCCTCGCAACAATACCGTCTCGTCTGGCCGCCTTCAGGGCATCTTCAGCCTGATGGGAATGGTGTAGTCGACGGAGACGGGGCGTCCCTGATAGATCACGGGCGTATACCGGCAGGTCGTCGTCAGCGTGTTCAGGATCGCCTCATTCATGTGCGGCAGGCCTTTGGCGATCCTGCAGCTGGTGAGCTTGCCCGCAGGAGTGATGACGCACTTGACAAGCGCGAGGCCTTCGACCCTGGCGGCGAGCGCTTCGCGCGTGAAGCTGGGCCTGCAACCTGAGACCTCTTTCGGACGCTCCATTCCGGCGCCGAACGCCAGCACCACGTTCTGCGGCGGCGCCGTGCTGCCCACCTGGCCGCCGACTTTGCCGCCCAGCTGACCGCCCATCTGCCCGCCGACCTCGCCGCCGACGGTGCCCCCCTGAACGCCGCCCTGGACTCCCCCCTCGACGCCGCCCGGCTGCTCCGGCGCATCCTCCTTGACCGGCTCCGGCTTTGGCTCTGGCTCAGGCGCCTTGGCCTTGGGCTTCTGCGGCATGTCGTAGATGGTGTCAGGCGTCTTGACGGGCTTCGGCTGCTCGACGCGCTCCACCTTCGGCGGGCGCTTCGCGCCGCCGCCCGCAGGCGGCGGTGGCGGCGGCGGAGGGGGCGGCGGCGCCGGGGCGAAAAATGTGACCTCGACGTCCTTCGGCTTCTCGGTTCGGGGGCGCGTGGCCTGCCAGAGGATGGCGCCCGCGATCGCCACGTGGGCGACGATGGAGAGCGCTGTCCCCGTCCCTAGCCGCCCCTGGGTGGCGGTAGCGCGACCGAGTACCGAGTCGAACATGAGGGGTCGTAACTCCTAGGACTCGAGCCGATCGAGGTAGAGAAGCCGCGACGTATGGAAGCGTGCGGCGCCTACCCGGAGTGTACAAGCGAGCGAGTCCTACAAAAAAGTCTATTGTCTGGCGCGATTCCTGTCTAGGGTAAGGAAGGACTCGAGGGGCATACACTTCTGGAGGGAATTCCGTGAAGTTTCTCGAAAAGAGGCTGGAACACGGAGGGCGCTCACGTGCGCCGTTGGGGCCGTGGGCGGCGTTGCTGCTGCTCGCGATGACTTTGTTGACGGCGTACCCTGCGTTCGCGCAGACGGGCAGCGGTGTGCTCCTCGGGCGGGTAGTCGACGCGTCGAACAGGGCGCCGGCCGCCGATGTGGTCGTGACGGCGACATCGCCAGCGCTGCAAGGGGAGCAGCTGGTCGTCACGGACGGTACTGGCCAGTACCGTATCCCGAACCTGCCGCCGGGCGACTACACACTGCGCTTCGAAAAGGACGCGTTCAAGCCGTACGCGCGCGGCGGGATCGCGGTCCGCGCCGCGACGACCATCCGCGTCAACGTCGAGCTGCTCCCGGAGGCGCTCAAGGCGGCGGAGATCGTCGTTGTCGGCCGCGCGCCGACGGTCGACGTCGGCTCGAGCAGCGTGAGCCAGAGCATCACCCAGGACTTCACCCGGCGCATCGCCGTCTCGCCCCCCACGGGGAAGGGCGCAACGACCCGCTCCTTCGAGTCGGTCGCCGCGACCGTCCCCGGGGCGCAGGCCGACGAGTTCGGCACGTCCATCGCCGGCACCTCCTCCCCCGAGAACCAGTACGTGATCGACGGCCTGTCGGTGAACGACCCGGCCTACGGGATCGTCGGCACGCCGCTCACGATGGAGTTCATCAAGGAGGTCAACGTGATCGCCGGCGGGTACATGCCCGAGTTCGGCCGCGCGACCGGGGGCGTCCTCGATGTCGTCACGAAGAGCGGCGGCAACGCGTTCCAGGGCTCGGTCTTCTTCAACATCACGCCCGGCGTCCTCGAGGGCGCGCCCAAGGCCGTCCGTCGCCAGGGCGAGACCATCCAGACGGACGAGACCCTGTCGTCGATCCGCGACTACGGGTTCGAGGTCGGCGGCCCCATCCTGAAGGACAAGCTCTGGTTCTACGCGGGCGCGGATCTCGCGTTCAAGAGCTACTCGATGGAGCGCAACCTGTTCGCAACGCGCTACGACCCCACCACGTTCGAGCCGGTGACGGATCGCGCGACCGGGCTCAACGTCGTCGACCGGCTGCCGGGGACGCAGCGCTTCTACCGCGCCGAGGAGCAGACGCTGCAGTACCTCGGGAAGCTGACCTACCAGATCGATCCGGACCACAGCGTCGCGCTCTCCGTCTACGGCTCGCCCTCCACCTCGGGCGGCAATGGCGCGTTCGGGTTCGACCCGCAGCAGGGCGTGACCGAGCTCTCCAACATCATCGGCGAGTACGGCGCGATGGCGCACGAGTACGTGGCGTCGTCCACCGACGTCGCGCTGAAGTGGTCGTCTGCGTTCAAGAACAAGACCCTGCTCCTCGACGCGACCCTCGGCTGGCACAACCAGCGGAGCGCGCGGCTGCCCCCGGACGGCTCGGAGCTCGGGACGCGCGAGGGCCTGGCGGGCGTGCCCCTCATGGTCTGGCAGCGGTACTCCCCGAACCCGTACTCGATCGACGATTTCGAGAACCTCTCGCCCGAGGCCCGGGCCATGTGCAAGCCGCTGACGACGCAGACCGGCGAGATCGCCGCGGTGCCCTGCGCGGTGCGCCAGTACTGGCAAGGCGGCCCCGACTTCATCGACGACGCCGCGCTCAACCGCTTCCAGCTGAAGGCGATGGTGACGAGCATCTTCGAGGGGCTCGGGCACCACGTGGTCAAGGCCGGCATCGACGGAGAGATCACGACCTACAAGCACATCAAGGCGTACGCGGGCGGCACCACCTACGTGGAGGAGGGAGAGTGGGAAGCCTCCCATGACGAGCGACAGTTCGGCTTCCTGACCGGCCCGGACGGCCTGTCGACCGGCCCGGGCGCCAGGGACTATGTGATCCAGGACAAGCTCACGGTGTCGTCGCTCGGCGCGACGATCGGCGCCTTCGCACAGGACAGCTGGAGCATCCTCGACCGGGTGACGTTGAACATCGGCGTGCGCTACGACGCGCAGTACCTGTACGCGAGCGACGGCGCGCTCGGGCTGGCGCTCGCGAACCAGTGGTCTCCGCGCGTGGGCGTCGTCTACGACATCACGCAGGAGGGCCGGTCGAAGGTGTTCGCGAACTACGCGCGGTATTACGAGAGCGTCCCCCTCGACATGCTGGATCGCGCGTTCGGCAACGAGCGGTACACCCGCTCCTTCCACCGCGGGGGTGCCAGCGGCTGTAACCCTGGGAATCCCGAGGACGCGACGGGTTATGGCGCAGGGCAGTGCCGGAGTGACGACAACCGGGTTCCGCTCGACGAGGCCTTCGGCGCCCCAGGGGCCTTGAACCACGACCCGAACAAGAACTGGTTCACGTTCGGCGGCGGCAAGTCCCCGGTGGATCCGGACATCGAGCCCCAGTCGTCCGACGAGCTCGTGCTCGGCGGCGAATACGAGATCCTCCCGAACGGGCGTGTCGGCGCGATGTACACGAAGCGCTGGATGAACAACGTCATCGAGGACATGAGCCGGGACGAGGCGAACACCTACTTCCTCGGCAACCCCGGGAAGGGGATCGCCAAGGACTTCCCGGAGGCGAGGCGCGACTACGACGCGCTGACCCTCTATTTCAACAAGACCTTCTCCGACCTGTGGCTCGCCCAGGTGAGCTATACGCTGTCGTACCTGCGAGGCAACTATCCGGGCCTCTTCAAGCCCGAGACCGACCAGCTCGATCCGAACATCAACACGGAGTTCGATCTCGCGTCGCTCCTCGTCAACCGCGACGGGGCCCTGCCCGGCGACAACACGCACGAGATCAAGATCTACGGCGCGAAGGCGATCGAGCTCCCGAAGGGAATGGTCCTCGACCTCGGCCTCACGTACAGGTCCCGCTCCGGCGCCCCCATCGACACCTGGGGAGCGCACTACCTGTATGGCCCCGACGAGACGTTCGTCCTGCCTCGAGGCGAGGGCGGCCGCCTCCCCTGGATCCACAACATCGACGGTCACATCGGCTATTCGGTCAAGCTCGCGAAGGACAGCGAGCTCACCGTCACCATGGATGTCTTCAACATCTTCAACTTCCAGGAGACCGTCCAGGTGGACCAGCGCTACACGGCCGAGTACGTCGACCCCTGCGTCGGTGGAACGAAGGAAGATCTGAACCCGAGCAACGGCCCGACGTGCGTGAAGAACCACAACACCGGCGAGCCGCTCGATCCCAAGGCCGTGAACCCGAACTACGGCGAGCCGACGCAGTTCCAGACACCGCGGCAGTTCCGGTTCGGCGCGCGGGTGACGTTCTAGGCGCGGCGCGCGCGGGAAAGGATGCAAGCGATGAAGAAGCGATGGCTTGTTTGGATGGCAGGGCTCGCGGCGCTCTCACCGCTCGCGGCGATGTCTCCGGGCTGCTCGCAGCCCAAGCCCGAGTGCACGGTCGGCGGCGCCCTTGCGTCCCCGTTCGCAGCGAAGTTCACCCGGATCGACGGGGATGCCGAGGGCCCCTGTGCTCGGAAGGACGGGACTGTCGAGCTGGCCGGGATGCAGGTGTACGATCGGGACGAGAATGGCGACCAGCTCCCCGACGCGGACCCGAAGCGCGTCGCGATCCAGACCCTGGAATTCGGCACTTGGTACCGCGGCGGCGCCGCGATCGACCCGAACCCGGATCTGAACCCGTTCGCGATCGGTGCCTTCACCGCGCGCGAACCGGATGACAATGAGATCTGCACGGTTCCGACGTTCGATTCCGCCGAGGTGGTGTTGCTGCCCGGCGGCGAGGGCGGCGCCGGCGGCGAGGGCGGAGCCGGCGAGGGCGGAGCCGGTGGAGCCGGCGAGGGCGGAGCCGGTGGTGCCGGCGAGGGCGGCGCTGGCGGTGCCGGTGGCGCCGGGGAAGGCGGCGCTGGCGGAGCCGGTGGTGCTGGTGGCGCCGGGGAAGGCGGCGCTGGCGGAGCCGGTGGTGCCGGCGACGGTGGCGGTGCGGGCGAGGGCGGCGGTGGGGAAGGCGGCGGCGTACCGCCGGTGGCGCTGGGATCGCACAAGCTCGAGTGGCGCAACATGCGCGTGTACGTGACAGCCGCCAACCTCGGCAATCAATTCGAGGCAGAGGTCACCTACTCGGAGGAGAGCTGCTCGGCGACGTACAAGGTCGTCGGAGTCTGGCCGGCGATCGATTGTCGGGTCTACGCCCCGAATCCCGAGCCCGGAGGCGCTCCGATCCCCACGGACAAGGTCGATGAAGCTCTCTGCGTGGATCCTCGCATCTCCCCGGAGCTCAAGGTGAAGTGCGACGCTAGCGCGGGCCTGTGCGTGCTCGACGCGGACTCCATCCCCGCCCTGAAGTAGGCAACCTGGCGGACGGGGCGCCCATCGCCCCGCCTGCGCTCCTCCGGCCCCTCTCCCCTCACCTCCCGTAAAACGTCATCGCCCAGGCGCATCCCTGGTCGTCCGAAGGCGGCGGGCTCGAAGAGCCCCCGTTCTCCGCGCAGCGCCGTCGATGGTCGATGGTCGAGCGAGCGGTGATGCGCGCCCGCGACGACGCGCCCGACCGGCGGCCCCGAGATCAGCGCAGCTCACGCCGCGATCCCTCGGATCGCTGGCTCACGGCGCGGGCTTGACGGCCAGCCTCGCCAGCGCCGCGCAGCCCGCCCCGCTCGCGATCTCGAGCTTCGTCGTGAGCGCGCACAGGCGCGACGCCCGCCCGAGCGCCGCAGGATCGCCCGATACGATGGCCCGCTTGGACTCGTATCCAGTCCGGACCCCGAGCATCGTCTGCGCGCGGGGGGGCAGCTCCGCGCGCCGCGCCACGAGCAAATCACCGAGCTTCGGGCCGGGATCGGCGGCCGGCGCCCACGTCCAGACCGACGCGACCAGGGCGTCCGCGAAGGCCGCGCGCAGCTCGTCGCCGCCGCGCGCGCCCTCGCACGGCAGCGCCGGACCGACCGGCCCGACGTCGGTGGCGAGGAGCCTCCGCCCCGCGATCCGCCGGAGCAGATCCTTCTCCACGCCGGCGATCTTGCCGTCGTCGTCCGAGAACGCCCCCGCCTTGAACCGCACGGCGAGCGCGGCGCACTTCTCGTCGCGCTCCGCGCGCAGCCGCTGCTCCTCGCGGGCCCTCTCCTCGGCGCGCAGCCGCTCCTCGCGCTCGTGCGCCTCGCGGGCCTCCACCGCGGCGCACTGCTCGAGCCGCGCGGCCACGCGCCGCTGCTGCTCGCTCGCCGCGCGGCCGAGATCGTCCTTTGCGATGTCGCGGACCGCGCACACCTCCGGGCGCTCCAGGACCGCGTCGACGCGCGCGCGGGCGGCGCGGAGCCGCACGATCACCGAGAGCGCCGCGACGATGACGAGCGCCGACACGACGATCGACGCGATCCTGCGGAGCCTCCGCCGGCGATACGCCTTGGCCAGCGCGCCGCCGCCGCTCTCGTCGAGCAGCTTGCGGCAGCGGCCGATCATCGCCTGCCATTGCGCGATGTCCTCGGCGAGCACCTGGAGCGGCTCCGCGAACGGGCGATCGCGCCGGACCTTGTTCGCCAGCCGCTCGAGCCACATGCCGGCGTCGGGGGCCCGACCGTGGTCGGTCACCTCGGCGACGCCCTCGAGCAGCCCGCCGATGCGCCCGGCGTAGACATCCCAGGCGACGAGCGCCTCGGACTGGCTGTCGCCGAGCCGCTCGATGGCCTCGCGCACGTCGGCCATCGGGAGGAGGCGCTCGACGTCCTCCCGGCGCACGCCCGCGAGCTTCGCGGCCTGATCGACGCCGCGCTGGAAGCCTCCGAGGAGCCCCTCCGGCGCCAGCTCGCGGAGCCCCTCCGGCACCCGCCTCGCCTGCATGCACGCGCCGGCGTGGTGCAGCGGCCCCATCGCGCAGGTCAGGAAGGTGCCGCCGAGCTTCACGTCCATCGAACCGTGGCTCTCCTCTCCACGACTCTCCACGAGATACCCTGGACAGCCCGGCGCGGAAAGGCTCGCCGCGCTGCCCAGGGTGATCACCGGCCGCCGCGTGAGACCTCGAGGTCCCAGAGCGCGTAGAGCACGTCGACGTCGTACTCGGTGTGTCGCCAGCCGGGGTGGAGCCGGTAGCTGCGCGGGAGGAGGCCAGAACCCAGGATGGCGTCCGTCTGCTCGGCGAAGGTGTAAAGATACATCTTCACGCCGGTCAGCTCGGCGTCGGAGAGCGGGCGCGCGTGGCGCTCGTGGAGCCGGACGTTCGGCCTGCGCTCGACGATGCTCACCAGCAGGCGGCCGCCGGGGCGCATCGCGCCGGCCAGGTTCTTGAGCACGAGCGAGAGATCGTCGCAGAACTCGAGGGTGCCGAGCGCGAGGGCGACGTCGAACCGCCCCCAGGAGCGGGGGATCGGGAGGTGGTAGTCGTGCCGGTGATAGGCGCCGTGGGGCCGCTTCTTGCGCGCGATCTCGAGCATCCCCTCGGCGATGTCGAAGCCCACGACCTCCACGGACGGCGGGAGATCGCGCGTGAGGTGGCCCGGGCCGCAGCCCGCGTCGAGCACGCGGGCGCCGTCGGCGACCACCTCGCGCAGGAACGCGCGCACGGGCTTCTCGTAGTGCTGGATGTCTTTCCAGGTGGAGACGTAGTCGGGCGCGAAGTCCTCGTAGTAGTCGACGAGCCGCTCGATCCGGGTCGCTCGCTTCATGACGCCTTTCAGGTGATGTCGTCGACCGCCTGGACGGTCTCCTGGATGTCGTGCTCGTGCGTGTAGCCGAGGATGTCGCGCGCCCGCCGATCGTCGACCATGCACACGTAGCGGATGTGATCGAGCTCGGGGGCCGGGAACGAGGTCGCCCTGAACCGCCAGAGCCGCGGGATGATCGTCTGCATGACGAAGTGGGGGATCGCCGCGCGCGCCCGGCCGGTCATCTCGATGACGCGCGAGAGCGGCAGCGGCGCGGGCCCGGCGAGGTTGAAGATCCCGCGCACGCCGGGGCGGAGCGCCGCGAGGATCGCGGAGACCACGTCGTCCTGGTGAATGACCTGCACCATCGGGTCGAAGCCGAGGAGGGTCGGGATCACGTTGAGCCGGAGGTAGTTCGACGGCGCGTTCCGCACGGAGCCGAGGATGTGGACCGGCCTGAGGATGACCGTCTCGGTCTGGGGGTGCTTCCAGAAGAACGACTGCGCCAGCATGTCGACCTCGATGAGGTCGCGGATCTCGCTGAACGACGCGCCGCCGAGCAGCGGGGCGTCCTCGGTGATGAACTGCGGGTTGTCGGGGCGCGGCCCGTAGGCGTTCGCGCTCGACAGCACGATGAGCTTGGGCACGTCGTACTGCGCGACGAACTCGAGCAGCCGCTGGAACCCGGCGAGGTTCCAGCTGTGGTGCTCCATCTGGCTCACCCGCGGATCGTGCATGACCCCGAGGTGGACCACCGCGGCGAGCTGCTCCTGCCGGAAGATGTCCTGGGTCTTCTTGCGGCGGATGTCGATCTGGTGATGCTCGATGTCCTTGGGGCGCCCCTCGAAGCTGCGCCGGTCGACGCCGATCACGCGCCGCTCGCGGTGGAGGCGCCGCGCCAGGCGCCGCCCGAGGCGACCACAGATGCCGGTGATGAGGATGGACCGGAGGGACGGATCGGTGTCCGCGGCGGGACGGCGGCCTCGACCGAGCATTCGTTCGCTCATCGGAGCGACGGTCGCTTCGAGGAGGCCGATGGTCAAGCCCTTCGTGCCGGTGCAGGCCCACGCGAGTTTTGCTATCGTCCGCCGCTCATGGCCAGCAGAACGACGCTCGCCAGGCTGAGCCACTTCGTCACCCACAGCGCGCTGCCGCTGGCGCGCGTCGGGGTCGACAGCCTGCGCGGCACGATCGACGACGCGACCATCCGGCTGCTCGGTCAGGACTTCGAGGACCGTCTGCGCCGGGTCGCGCTGCCTCACGCGGCGGACGGGGTCGACCCGTTCGGGCTCGACCGGGAGTGGGCGAAGTACGCGGTCGGGGTCGCCGCGTTCTTTCATCGCTTCTATTTCCGGACCGAGGTGTTCGGCATCGAGCGCGTCCCGCCCGGCCGTGTGCTCCTCATCGCGAACCACTCGGGCCAGCTCCCGTTCGACGGCATGCTCATCGCGGCCTCGCTGTTCCTGGACGCGGAGCCGCCGCGCGTGATGCGGAGCATGGTCGAGAAGTGGACGCAGACGCTGCCGTTCGTGGCGACCTTCTTCTCGCGCGTGGGCCAGGTGGTCGGCGTCCCCGAGAACGCGCGCCGGCTGCTCGACATGGGCGCGGCGATCCTGGTGTTCCCGGAGGGGACGAAGGGGATCTCGAAGGGGTTCTCCAGCCGCTATCAGCTGCTCGACTTCGGGCTCGGGTTCATGCGGCTCGCGCTCGAGACCGACACGCCGATCGTGCCCATCGCGGTCATCGGGGGCGAGGAACAGTACATCTCGCTCGGCAACCTCGAGTCGGTCTCGAAGGCGCTCGGCATGCCGACGTTCCCGATCATCCCACAGCTCCTGCTCCCTGGCGGCCAGATGCCGCTGCCGACCCGATACCGGATCTACTTCGGCGAGCCGATGACGTTCCACGGCGACCCCGACGACGACGACGCGGTGATCCAGGAGAAGGTGGCGCTCGTGAAGGGTCGGATCCAGTCGATGCTGAACCGCGGCCTGAAGGAGCGGAAGAGCGTCTTCTGGTGATCGCGTGATCGCGTGACCGCGTGATCGCGTGATCGCGCGGGCGCTCAGGCGCCCGCCAGCGTGACCGCGGCGTCGGGGCCGTGCGCGAGGACGCGCGCGAGGCCGCCGAGGATGGCGGGCTCGTTGCGATGGCCGTGGCCGATCGGCAGCCCGGCGACGACGGGGATGCCCAGCGGGAGCAGCCTGTCGCGGAGGACCTCGTCCACCGTGATGCCGTCGGGGCCTGGTGCGCATTGATCGAAGTCGCCGAGGACCACCGCCGCGGCCGGGGCGAGGTGGCCGCCGACCTCGAGCGTCGCGAGCATGCGATCGATGCGGTAGGGCCGCTCGGTGACGTCCTCGAGCAGGAGGACGCACCCCTCCGGGACCCGGAGCCGCCCCGCGGCGGCGCAGGCGTGGAGCAGGGCCAGGTTGCCGCCGAAGAGCGGCCCCTCGGCCACCCCGGCACGCAGCGTGGTGAGGCCGTCGAAGCGGCGCTCACCCAGCGGATCTTCGAGGGCGCGGATCAGCGCGGCGCGGGCGCGGGCGTCGCCGCGCCCGAGCGCGGTGACATGGATGCCATGGAGCGACGCCACGCCCGCGCGCGCTGCCTCGACGTGGAGGGCCGTGACGTCGGAGAAGCCGACGATCCAGCGGGGGTGCGCAGCGAGGGCGCTCCAGTCGAGCCGGTGGACGAACCGGTTCGCACCGTAGCCGCCGCGGGCCGCGAAGATGGCCCTGACGTCGGGGTGCGAGAGCGCGCGGGCGAGCTCGTCGCTGCGCCGGGCGTCGCTGCCGGCCAGGTACCCGGCCCGCGCGAACAGCCCGTGATGGGAGGGCGCCGACAGCGATGGCGGGGCGCCGCGCCGGCCATCACCGTCGCCGTCGAACGGAGGCGGAGGCCCCTCGCCCGCGTCGAAGAGGACGCGGTAGCGCTGGGCGAGCCAGCCGATGCCGACCCGCGCGAGGACGTGCTCGAACGGGCTGGAAGGGGCGATCACCGCGACGGTATCGCCCGGCCGGAGCGCCGGGGGCAGGATCGGCGGGCGAGAGCTAGCGAGCACCAGGGTCGTCGTCGATCAACTCCACGTCTTCCGCATCCGTGTCGACGTCGATCGCGTCGGAGCCAGGCAAGGGCGGCACGACTGGCGCCGTGGGGGCAGCGGGCGCGACGGGCAGCGCAGGGGCCGAGAGGGGCGCCTCATCGTGCGCTCGATGGGCCTCGCCGTTGTCGACGTCGCCGAGCGTCGGGGGCCCTGCGTGCGCGTCGAGCTCCGACCACTGCGCGGGAGCGGCTGGCGCATCGGAATACGCAGCCGGAGCGACGTGGAGGACCTGGGTGGCGCTATCCAGAGGGAGCCTCTGCCCCTCGCGCAGAACCACATCGCCATGGGCAGCGCCGCTGCCCGCGTCGGCGTGCGCAGCGACGCCGTAGGCCCAGACCTGCTGCTCCGGCTCGACCGGCAGCGCTTGCGAGGCGGCGGCGTCCGTCGGCTGCGCCTGGGGAGCCGACAGCGCCTCCGCCGCGGGGTACGCCTCCGCCGCCGGGTACGCCTCCGCCGCGGGGTACGCCTCCGCCGCGGGGTACGCCTCCGCCGCGGGGTACGCCTCCGCCGCCGGGTACGCCTCCGCCGCCGGGTACGCCTCTGCCGCCGGGTACGCCTCTGCCGCCGGGTACGCCTCAACCGGCTGCGCCTCCGCCGCCGGGTACGCCTCAACCGGCTGCGCCTCCGCCGCCGGCTGCGCCTCCGCAACCGGCTGCGCCTCGGAGCCCTCGTGCGCCTCGGAGCCCTCGTGCGCCTCGGAGGCCGCGTAGCCGTTGCTCGCCGCCGCCACCGCGCCGGCCTCGAGGCCGAGCGTCTCGAGCGCCGGCGCCCGGGGCGCGAGCGGCGGCTCGGTCAGCGGCGGGCCCGGCGCGCGCGTCGGCAGCGAAGGAGGCGGCGGGGTGCGCTTGAGCTTCCCGGTCTTGGCCCGCTCGAGGCCCGCGGTCGCGTCCGGATCGCCCGCCTTCATGCGGAGGACGCGGCGCCAGGCGTCCGCCGCCTCGCGCGCTTCGCCGAGCTCCTCCTCCCAGAGGCGCGCCACCTTGCGCGCGAGCTCCGCCCGCTGCGCCGGATCGCGGCCGCGGAGGATCTGGTCCTCGTAGAGCTGGATCATGCCGCGGTGATCGCCGAGCTCCAGCAGGAGACCCGACAGGTCGTTCATCACGTCCTGATCCGAGGGCGACAGATCGTGAAGCTTCTTCAGATCCGCCGCGGCGCCCTGCCGGTCGCCGAGCACGTCGCGCCGCAGCCTGGCGCGACGCTGCAGGAGCTTGCGCACGAGCGGGCCGTCAAAGACCTCGTCCAGCGCGCGGTCCAGCGTCGCGCCGACGCGGGGCAGGTCGCCCACCTCACGCCCGAGGGCCTCCAGCGCGTCGAGCGAAGCGTCGTCGACCTGCGTGAGCACCGCGCCGCCCAGCCAGCCGAAGGCGCGGTCGACGTCGCCGAGATCCTTGTAGGCGATCGTGGCCGCGCGGCGCAGGAGCGCCGCCCGGGTGCGGCCGCCGTCGCGCGAGCCCTGGCCGCCGGCCGCGAGCGCCTCGGCGAGGATCGCGCGCAGCGCCGTCGACCGCGACCGCTCGTCGTCGTCCCGCGCCACCTGCTCGAGCGTGGCGATCGTCTCTTCCTGGACGCCGCCGCCGAGGGCCAGCTCGAAGAAGCTCCTCGCCCGGTCGGTGGCGCCGCGCTCGCAGGCGATCTGGGCGGCGCGGACGAGCGCCGCGAGGCGATCGGCCGGCGTGCGGCACCGGCTCACCTGGCGCTCGAAGAGGTCGATGATGAGGCCCGGGGCCTCGGCCAGCGCCGCGAGCCGCTGGAGCAGCGGCTCGACCTCGGCGGTCGGCACGCTCGCGAGCGCGCCCTCGCCGTGGTGGATCGACTCCAGCGGATCGGCGCCGACGGAGACCCGGACCTCGGCCTGCCGCACGAGCTCGGCCGCCCGGGCCACGCCGGAGAGATCTCTGGCGAGGAGCTCGTGCGCGACGGTGAGGGCCTCGCGATCCTGGAGCTCCACCGCGATCGCCTCGAGCTTCTCCGCGAGACCGGCGTCGGCGGTGCGGGAGCGCGCGAGCTCCATCGCCACGCGCGCGGCGTCCTTCTGGCGACCGACCTCCACGAACCGCTCGAAGGCGCCGCGCAGGGCGACCTCGCGCCCCGCGCGCGCGACCGACTCGTTCCAGGCGACCAGCTTGGTCGCGACGATCCCCTTCCACCCGTGCCGATCGCCGAGCGCGACGTACGCCTCTCGGCACGGCTCGTCGCCCTGATCGGCGAGCCGCTCCAGGAGCGCCAGCGCCTCGTCGCTCTTGCCCAGCTGCTGGTCGAGGATCTCGGCGAGGCGCCGGGTCATCTGCGACGCCTCGTCGTCGTCGCCCTCCATCTCGATCAGGATCGCCATCAGGCGCGCGACCTTCGGCCAGTCGTTCAGCCGCTCGGCGAGCCGCAGGAGCCGGGCGACCGCGTCGAGGTCGTCCGGCTCGACGGCGTGGACGATCTCGAGCGCCCGGACGGCGCCGCGCGGATCGTCGAGCGGGCCCTCGTACAGCGCCGCGAGCCGCTGCGCGATGTCGACCTGGTCGTGGCCGTACACGAGCACGAGCTCACGCTCGAGCGCGCCCGCGACCCCCCTCGGGTTGCCGCGCCGCTCCTCCAGGTCGGCGATCCCCTGCAGCGCGATCCGGTTCTGCGGATCGAGCGTCGCCACGACCGCCTCGTAGCGCGCGATCGCGGCCTCGAGGTCGCCGGGGCCCTCCGCGAGCATGCGCGCCTCGCGCAGGGCGAGCGAGATCTTGCCGGGCTCGCTGTCCGTCAGATCGCCGAGCTTGCGGAGGAGCTCCGCGCCCTGCTGGTGATCGCCACGCTCGCCTGCGTCCTGGGCCAGCCGCTCGATGGCCTCGGCGTCATCGCCGTCGGCGAGCAGGAGCGTGAGCGTCGCGCGCTCCCCGTCGCGATCGCCGAGCTCGCGCTGCAGGGCCGCCGCGGCTCGCCGCGCCGCGACGCGCTCCGCCCTGTCGCCGAGCACCTCGGCCCGGCTCAGGAGGAACCGCACGAGCTCGGGCCACCGACGGGCGCGCCGGTAGAGATCCTCGATCGCGGGGGCAGCGTCGGTCGCCGGATCGATCTCGACGGCGCGCTCGACGCGGTCGAGCGCGCCGTCGACGTCCCCGGCGCTGAGGAGCAGCTCGGCGGCCTGGACGAGGAGCGCCGGGCGCGCCTTGCGGTCCGCGAGCAGCGCGCGCTCGCAGAGCGCCCTCGCCGCCTCGGCGAGCCGCCCCGCGGCGACGTAGGCCTTCTGCGCGAGCTCCCACAGCCTCGGTTGGCGCAGCAGCTCGGCGGCCTGGCCGTAGGCGTCGCCCGCGGCGCCCGGCTCATCGAGCCGCATCCGGAGCTCGCCGAGCTTCTGAAGGAGCGGCCCGTGGTTCAGCTTCCCCTTGAACCAGGACGTCGCGTCGGCGAGGACCCGCGCCGCGAGATCGAAGCGCTCGCCGCGCTCGAAGAGCTTGACGGCGGACAGGAGCGCCGCGCCGTCGTCGGGCGTGAGGCCCGCGATCCGCACCCACGCCTCCGCGGCCGCGATGGGGTCGCGGCGCTTCTGCTCGTGGAGCACGACGAGCGCCTTCTCGATCTCGACCCTCTGCGCGACGTCGGGCGTCGCGGCGGCGTCGTGCTCGAGGAGCGCGGCGAGGTCATCCCACCGCGAGCTCTGCTCGAGCAGCCGCCTCAGCTCGGCCTGGGCCTGCGCGTCCCCGGGATCGAGCTCGGAGAGCAGCTTCCAGGCCTGGACCGCCGAGTCGACGTCGCGCAGCTGCGCCTCGCACAGCCCGGCGACGTCGCGCAGCTGCGCCTTCCTGCGCTCGACGGGCGCCTCGGGGACGCGCGCCGCCGCGAGCAGGACGTCCCGCAGCTCGACGAACATCCGCTTCTGGCGCAGCTGCTCCTCGACCTGCGCGAGCACGTCCGGGTTGGCCGGCTCGCCCTTGAGCACCTCGCGGAGCTTGGCGAGCGTCAGCGGCTTGCGGAGCTCGGCCGGCTCCTCCCTCGGCGGCTGCAGCGCCTCCGAGGGGGCCGAGCCGCCGAAGGCATCGGGCGCCGGCGCGGCGCCGGCCAGGCCGTACGCCCCCCCGGAGGCCGGCGCCGCGTCATCCACGGGCGAAGCCAGCGTGTCCGGCGCCGTCGACCCCGGCGCGGGAGCGAACGAAGACGCCGGCGCGAACGCGGCCACCCCCGGCTCGACCAGGCCGGCGGCAGCCGGCAACGAGAGGACGCCCGAGGGTGGCACGGACGCGTGCGCATGGGCGGCACCCGCGCTGGGCGGCACCGACGACCGGTGCGCTGGCGCGGCAGCCACGCCCAGGGGCGGCGGCGGCGCCGACGGCAGCCGCGGGGGCGGCGGCACGGACGCCCGCTTGCGCGCCTCGGGGGCCATGAACCCGTTCGGGTTGACCTGGAGGTAGGCGAGGTAGCGCGGGCGGAGCTCCGCGATGCGGCCCAGCTGCTTCCCGTAATGGTCGGCGAGCTGCATCGCGCGATCGTGCCCCGGCGCCGCGCGGAGGGCGTACACCGAGTACGAGTAGCCGTACTCCCCGTCGTACGTCTCCGCGAGCGCCACGAAGAGCTCCGCGGCCTCGTCGCGCTCTGGCTGCGGCACCGGCTCGCCCGCCTCGATGCGGTCGACGATGGCGACGCCGAGCGCCTGGACGAGCCCCACGTCGTGCGGCACGAACGCGCGCGCGTTCCGCAGCGCCACGGTGGAGCCCGCGAGATCGCCGGCGCGGCGCCGGATGTCGGCCTCGTCGCGCAGCAGGGCGAGCCGCCGATCCGGGTCGTCGACGAGCGCCTGCTCCATCGCGAAGTACGGGATCGCCTCGGCGTACTGCTGCTGGGCCTTCAGCATCTCGCGGGCCGCGTAGATGGCATAGACGTTGTGCGGATCGAGCTCCGCCAGGCGGCGCCAGTTCTCGAGGGCGCGCTCCGGCCGCGAGAGCGGCGGCTCGCTCCACAGCCGGCCGAGCTCCTCGTGCAGGGTCGAGACCTGCGCGCGCACCTCGGGCCGCTCGAAGAGCAGCGGCGTGAGCGCCTTGACGAGCCGCTCCAGGAGCGCGACGAGCGCCTTCTGATCGCCCTTGTCGCGGTAGAGCTGCGCCAGCCGCTCCGCCGCGGTCCGCTGCGTCGGATCCTTGTCGATGGCGATCATGAGCGTCCGCGCGGCGTGGTGCGCGTCGCCGATGGTGGTCGACCACACGTTCGCGGCCTCGCTCAGCCAGTGCGCCGCGTACGATGGATCTGCGGTGGAGCTGCCGACGCGCTCGAGCAGCATGGCGTACGAGCGTGGGTCCTGCTCCCCGGCTCGGTGAGCATACGCCAGGGCTTCCCCGTCATGCGGATTCGTGACGAGCCGCTGGACGAGCGTTTCCATCTCACGGGGATCCATCGGTGCGCGGCGAAGTTACACGTTAGCCTCCGGCTCGTACAGCGACTCTCGGCGTCCTTCGCGATCGGACGCCGCTGTCTCTCGCGCGACGGGACTCCATGGAAGAGCGGGCCTTCGGGGGCCCACGTCGGCCTTGCGCAGCGGTGCCGCGCGCGTGCCGTCATCAGTCGAATTTCACATACGGCTTGCGCTGCTGCGCTGGCTTTCGCCTCGGTGTCGACGCCGATGGTACGCCCGTGGGCGCGGGCGCCGCGCTGGCAACACCCGCGGGCGGCGCGGCGGGCGGCAGCGCCGGCGCTGTCGGCGCGGCGGGCGGCAGCGCCGTCGGCGCGGCGGGCGGCAGCGCCGTCGGCGCGGCGGGCGGCGGCGCCGTCGGCACGGCGGGCGGCGGCGGCGCCGTCGGCACGGCGGGCGGCGGGTCGACGCGCGAGACCGCGCTCGCGAGTGCCCTCGCTTCCAGCGCTACCCCTTTCTGAAGGCTGCGCGCGCTGCCGTCCGCAGCAGGCCGGCGGAGCTCGCGCACGGCGAGCGCCATGACGATCAGGGACAGGGCGCCGGCGCCGACGGCCACGCGCGACGTGCGCCTCCGCGGCGCGCGACGCAGCGTGCTCGGCGCCTGCGCGGCGCCTTCGCCGTCGCCCACGACCGCGAGCAGCTCGCTCGTGGCGCCGACCTCGGCGGGCTGAGCCGGGCCGAGGCGCTCGCGGTCGAGGCTCGGCCTGGCCTCGTCCATCGCGCGATCGAGCTCGGCGATGAACGCCTGGGCGCTCCGCGGCCGCTCCTCGGGCCGCTTGGCGAGGGCGCGCTGCAGGAGCTGCGAGAGCGACGGCGGGATCCTGGCGTCCGGCGCGGCCTCGCTCGCCGGCACGGGCGACGACGTGATGTGCCTCGCCATCACGACGACCGCATCGTCGTCGATGAACGGCGGCCTCCCGACCAGCATCTGATAGAGCAGGACGCCGAGCGAGTAGAGGTCGCTCCGCGCGTCGAGCGGCCTGCCCTGCGCCTGTTCCGGCGACATGTACCGCGGCGTCCCGAAGACGGTGCCTGCCTGGGTCTCGAGGGCGTCGACCGGCCGCTCTGTCCCGGTCATCACCTTCGCGATGCCGAAATCGAGCACCTTGCAGATCTCCTCGTGCTCGCCCGCGGGGGGCCTCGCCAGGAACAGGTTGTCCGGCTTGAGGTCCCTGTGGATGATCCCCTTGTCGTGCGCCTCGGCCAGCGACAGGAGCGCGTGCCGCGCGAAGCGGGCGGCGTCGCCCACGCGCAGCCGCCGCAGGCGCTTGAGCCGCTGACCGAGCGACTCGCCCTCGAGCAGCTCCATCGCGAGGTAGAGGGAGCCGCTGCTCGACGTCGTCCCCTCCCCGGGCGAGCTCTGCTCCGCGGAGCGACCACGGCCGAAGGCCGCGTCCGTCGCGTCGTCCACGACCTCGCCGAAATCGAACACGGTGACCGTGTACGGCGACCTGAGGAGGCTCATCGCGCGCGCTTCGCGGGTGAAGCGCGCCTTCGCCTGCGCGTCGAAGGCCCTGTCCGACCGCAGTATCTTGATGGCCACGTCGCGGCCCATCGCCTCCTGGCGCGCGCGGTACACCGTGCCCATCGAGCCGGCGCCGAGCTTGCCCACGATCACGAACCGATCCGCGATCGTGATCCCCAGGAACGGATCTCCGTCGGCCTCGCCGAGCACCTCGCGGCTCACGAGGGCCAGCCCGTCGTGGGGGCAACGAGGTAGCCTCGCGCTCTGGCCGTCCTGGGAGCCACGCTCGCCGGCGGGAGACGGAAGCTGGCTGGACGAGCTCCTCCCCTCCAGCGCGACGGCCCCGAGGTGGTGGCAGCGCGGGCAAATCAGCGCCATGGCCCTGCTGGGCTCGCCGGGCGACCCGGGGGCGCTGGCTGGGAACTGGCCGTCAGCTGCACGAACTACCACCGCGATGGGGGGATCGTCCGTTACTTGGGCTCGCATCGCAAGGCCCACGACTCGCCTGTCGCTCGCGGGTGGCACCCGAAGAACGCGGCGTCGCCGCAGGACGCATCGCTGCAGCAGACGTCGCTACAGAATCGCTGCGTTTGTTCAGGATCCTTGATGCACATACCACTCCGACAGTCCTCGGGCGTGGTGCACGGAACGCCGACGGCCGCGAGGCTGTCCCCGGACAGCAGCGTGATGCACGCGCGGACGGTCGAGCGTCCGTCGATCGCGAGCTCGGCGCAGCCGACGCGCTGCCTCACCTCGCCGGGCGTGTCCGGGCACATCTCCGAGCCACAGCACGGGATGGTGCAGCGGCCGCTCCCTTCAACCTCGGCGCAGAGCCCGGACGCGCAGTCCTCGTCCCCAGCACACGGCTCGAAGTAGCCTCCATCCCCCAAGGCGGCGGCCTGGCACGCCCAGGCCGGACCGGACGAGACGAGGTCCGTCGTGAGCCGGCACGCCGCCCCGTTCGCGGCGCAGCCGGTGTCGGAGCAGCAGGCGTCGACGCAGGCGCCGTCGTCGCAGATGCCAGATCGGCAGTCGCCGGGCGCGGCGCAAGGCGCGCCGGAGAGCCCCGCGCCCACGTCGGGCCGCCCGACCTCCCGGCCGATGCGACAGAGGCCGCTCCCCCCGCCGTCGGGGATCCAGCAGACCGCATCCCGGGCAGGGTCGCAGTCGCTCGAGCTGCAGCAGGCGCGCGAGCAGACGCGCGGCCCCTCGACGTCGAACAGCGCGGGATCGAGGCAGAAATCGAGCGCGCCGCAGTCCTCGTGCCGCGCGCAGCGCGCGCCCAGCGCGCGCTCCAGCTGCTGCTCGGCGCAGGCGCCCTCCCTGCAAACGGCGCCCTCGGGGCACGCCGGCGGCCCGAGCGCGCCCTCGTCCGTGCAGTGCACCGGGCCCAGCGTGCCGTCGACGAGGACCTCGCACCCGGCGCCGAGCGACACGAGCGCGGCGAGCCCGCGGAGCAGCCTGCGCCGCGCGGCGCTGGGGCGCATCAGAACTGCACCCGGAGCCGGGCCCCCTCGGCGCCCAGCGACAGGCGGATCCCCTGCGCCCCTGCACCGGCGCCGCGAGGGAGACGGCGATCCTGCCCCGGCGTCAGCGAGCGCGAACCGACGGCCGAGGCCCCGCGAGCGGCCGGGATCGCCGCGGGAGCCCCCGGAGCCAGGTACAGGTAGAGCGCCGCTGCCCCGGAGAGCCCGGCGACCAGCAAGGCGACGTCCGCGGCGACGGCGCACCGGTGGGCGGCGCTCGCGTCGGCCTGCAGGTCGGCGATGGAGACGCCGGCCCCGGTGCGCTCGCCGGCGCCGGGATCCCGCGCCAGGGCGAGCGCGGCGAAGACGCCGCCGACCACGAGCGACCCCGCGGCGATGCCCCCGCTGACGCCGAGCCAGGTCGCGCGCGGCGTCGCGATGCCGACCGCGACGGGATGGCGCGGCAAGCGCGGCAAATACGGCAGCGCCGTGGAGACCGAGGCGGCCTTCGCGGGCGCGGACGGCGGCGGCTTCGCGCTGGCGAGCTCTCGCTTCGCGCCCTTGAGCCGCTTGAGGACCGCATGCACCTCCTCACGCGCCTTCGGGAGCGCCTCCATGTCGAGGTAGCGGCGGTAGTAGCGCTCGGCCTCGTCGATCTCGCCAAGCCGCTCGTGGATCATCGCCAGGTTGTAGATGAGCTCTTTGCCCTCGGGATCGAGCGCCACGGCGGCCTCCAGCTTCGCGATGGCCGCGCGGTACTCGCCGCGCTGGTAGCGCCGCTGCGCCTCGTCGTGCAGCGCCGTCGCTCGCTCGATGCGGAGCCGCTTCTCCTCCTCGTCTCGCGAGAGCGGCGGCGGGGCCGGAGGGCTCGGCCCGACGCCCTGCGGCGGCGGGGCAAGAGAGCTCGGCCCGACGTCCTGCGGCGGCTGCGCGGGCGGGGCGGCGGGCGCGACCGCAGGCGCGCTGAGCGGCTCCGGCGCGGGCACCTGCGCCGCCAGCGCCGGCGGCGCGCCGTGGGCGACCGCCGCGGCGGCTGCGACCGCGGAGGCGAAGCGCACGACGATGCGCCCGGCCCCGGGGCGGATCGAGCGAGGCAAGCGCGCTGTGGGGCTCGTCACGGCCGCCCACCATAGCGTAACTTCCGCGCGGATAACGGCGTCTTGCGGCGGGCGGGGTGAAGGCCGCCGCCCCGGCGATCACCTGAGCTTGCAGCTGTACTCGCCGGCGAACACGAGCGCCCGCTCGCACCTGACGCCCACGGCGCGCTTCGCCGTGGTGAACTCGAAGGTCTGGCCGAACGGCGTCCGCTCCAGCCGCGTCATCTGCGCTCTGCAGCCCTCGCTCGCGCGGCGCCGCTCCGGCGCGCTCGCGGCGCCGTCCTCGCCGCACGCGACGAGCGCCGCCCTCCGTTCGACGTCGGCGTTGTCGGAGACGACGTTGTAGACCGCCGAGACGCTGAACGCGACGCAGAGGGCGAAGAGGGCGAGCTGGCCAAAGCGCTTCACAGCCGGAGCTTACCCTGTCCGGCGCGCGAGGGGCTCGTCGCCGCGCGCGACCCGGCTCAGAGCCGCATGCCCGAGCCGGGCAGCGGGTTCCACGGCTGCCGGCGGGTCGTGTACTGGCCCCGCACGAACGCCCCCAGCACGGGCGCGATGTTGCGCGCGATGTCGTCGTCCCACTCGCCGCCGTTGATCCCGTCCTGCGGCGAAAGATCCGGCGAGAGCAGGAAGAAGCCCGGATAGAGCCGCCGCGGCACCTTGATCTGATCGAGATCCTCCTTGAAGAGATCGATGTCCACGCGCACGAGCCGCACGCTCCGGAGGGCCGTTTGCATCAGCGGATCGCCGAGCGAGCGGTCGACCCCGCGGCACGGCTCGCAGGGATCGCTCGTCGTCATCACGAGGACCTTCTCGCCCTGGGCGTATGCCTCCGCCCGCTGCTTGGCGAGCTCCTCGCTGAGCACGGACACGTCGACGCCGATATCGACGATGGAGACCCCGCCGATGCGCCGGTGGGTCGTGTGCTGAGGGACGCTGCCGCTCGGCTGCACCGCCGGAGGAGGCGCCTCCGGCAGCGGCATCGACGGCGACGCCGTGCTCGCCGGCTCCGGCGAGGCCTCCCCCTCCGGGAGGGCGGAGGCCGTCTCTCCGCTGTGATGGGTGCTCCACATCCACACGCCGAAGCCGATCGCGGAGCTCCAGCAGAGGGTGAGCAGGACGCCGAGCGCGAGCCCGACGCTGGCGAGCGCGTACCCCCTGCGCACGGCCGGGGCCTGCTCGATCTCGCGGCGAGCCGCCCATCCGAAGGCGATCGCGGCGATCGCCCCGAGCGGCCCGAACAGCGCCGCGACGAGCGAGCTCACGGCCAGCGTGGAGAGCTGCCGTCGCTCCGGCGGGGGCGGCGGCGTGAGGTAGGGATCCTGGATGATCAGCCGAGCCGCCCGCGCGCGGCTCGGCTGCGCTGCATCCGGCGCGAGCGCGACGCGCCCGCGGGCCGCGACCGTGTCGCAGGGCGGCACTCCGGCAGGCGGCTCGCTCTCGCAGGGCAGGGCGCCCGCCTGCGCGTCCCTGAGCGCTGCAGGCGGCTCGTTCGCATCGCGGTTCGGCGGTGGCTGAGTCGGGCCGAATGCGTGGCTCACGCTCTTCATCCTAGCGCCGGAGGCCGCGCTACGCCCGCCGCACGGGCCCTCTCGTCGCGTGAGCGCTCAGGGGATGCAGGTGCGATCGAGCACACGCAAGACTGCGCGCTTCGTGCTCACACCGGTGCTCATGGGCTCCGTCCATGCGACGCCCACCCGCTCACCGGCGAGCGCCACGCTGGGAGAATCCTTTACGGGAAACACCCCATCCGACACCCGGATCCCTCGAGCAGAGGGCGCTCCGTCGGCGGCCAGCTTCGCGAGGAGGGCTTGCCCCTCCACCTTGCCGTCGTGGCCGACCCACGCCACGAGGGCCCCGTCGCCGCTCGGCGCGAGCGCGCGCCACTTGCCCTTGCCAACGACCCAGGGCGCCCCGCGCGGCCGCGCCTCGGCGTCCAGCGCGCGGGCGATCAAGGTGGCTCCCTCGCTCCAGACCAGCAGCGCGCCGGCGCTGCCCGTGGCCACAAGGCCGAGCCGCTGATCCCTGTCCGGTGTCTCCTGAGCGGCGCCAGCCGGTCGGTCGCCGCCCTGTCGCTGCGCAACGACGTGAGCACTCCCTTCCCTGCCCGCGGCGTCGAACCGCGAGGCCCGGATGCTCCCGTCCTCCTCGTCCTGCCAGGCGACGAGGTAGCCACCGGACGCGTCGGCAGCGACCGTCGGCCAGCGCGGCTTCTTGGCGCTTCGCGTGACCCCGACCGCCTTGAGCTGCGGCTGCGCAGGATCCACCGGCGCGAACTGGAACACCCCGAGGCGCTGGCGGTCCGGTCCGAAGGGCGCCGCTGCGACCAGGGCGCCACCTGGAGCGGGCGCGAGGGCCACATGGTCGCTGACCTCCCTCCCGATCGCGCCGACACGCTGGATCTCGACCGGCGGGTTCGTCTCCCAGCGGGGCCGCGCGTACGCCAGCCCCTCCGCGTCGAACCAGGTGACCACCCATTGGTCTCCCGAGGAGAAGATCCGGAGCCCTGCGTCTCGCGTGCTCGAGATCGCCCTCGCGCGAGCGACCTGCCGGGCCTCGCTATCGAAGCCAGCGAACGCAATCTGCGCGTCCCCTCCCTTGAGGTCCACGAGCCACACGGCCCCGAACGAGCCGTCGGCGCGCCCGGCGATCCCCATCCCCTCGCGCAGGATGTAGGTCGCGATATCACCCGACTTCGCCTTGCACCCTTCCAGGGAGCCGACGGGCACGAACTCCTGGACGCCGGTCCCGCGCGGCAGCTCGGGCTCGGCCGGCGCAGTGGCCACGGCGGGCTCGGTCGGGGCGCTCGACGCAGCGGCGGCAGCGAGGACCGCCCCCGAGGCGCTCGGACCAGGGGCTGCACTCGCGGCTCCTCCCGCCGAGGGGGAGGAGCGGCGATCACAGGAACTGCTGGAGACGGCGAGCAGGGACAGAGCCACGACCTTGGCAAGAGTCGTGGCTAGGGAAGCAGGATAAGAAGAGCGCTTGGTGCGAAGCAGAGGACTTGAACCTCCACGGGAGTTACCCCACTGGAACCTGAATCCAGCGCGTCTGCCAATTCCGCCAGCTTCGCGAGCGGGGACGGCATCACTACCTCACCCCCTCGCGTTCCGTCAAGCGCTGTATCACGCCCCGAGCGTTTTTCTTCTCCCTGCGGTTCCGTCCGGTTGGGTTCCCCCGCCGACGCCGCACCGGTGCACGGCGAGGAGCGCCTGTGCTAGGGGAGCGCGCTCCCATGGCGGCCATCGGCTCACCTCCTCCCCTCCTTCTCTTCGTCGGCGTGCGCGCCGTCGACCCGGCACAACAGCTCGACGACGTGATCGACGTCGTCGTGGAAGACGGCGTCATCACCCGGGCCGGACGCGGCGCAGCGACCGACGAGCTGCGCCGCGCCGACCGGGCCGAGATCATCCAGGGCGATGGGCTCCTGCTCCTCCCCGCGTTCGTCGATCTCCACGCCCACCTGCGCGAGCCCGGGCAGGAGTACAAGGAAGACATCGCCTCCGGGCTGGCGGCCGCGGCGGCCGGCGGCTTCGCCCACGTGTGCGCGATGCCGAACACGCGGCCGGTCAACGACACCCGCTCCATCACCGAGGCCATGATCGCGCGAGCCCGCGCGATCGGGGGGCCCGCGCTCCACCCCATCGGCGCGATCACGATGGGCCAGAAGGGCACGGAGCTCACCGAGATGGCCGATCTCAAGGACGCCGGCGCCGTGGCGGTCTCCGACGACGGCCGCTGCGTGACGTCGAGCTCCGTCATGCGCCGCGCGCTCGAGTACGCGAAGACCTTCGATCTCACGATCATCCAGCACGCCGAGGACCACGCGCTCACCGACGGGGCGCAGATGCACGAGGGGGCGATCTCGACGCGGCTCGGCCTCCGGGGCTGGCCGCGCGTGGCCGAGGACATCATCGTCGCGCGGGACGTGCTGCTCGCCGAGGCCACCGGCGCGCGCTACCACGTCGCGCACATCTCGTCGCTCGGGGCGGTCCGCATCCTCCGCGAGGCGAAGGCCCGCGGCATCGCGGTGACCGCCGAGGTCACGCCGCACCACCTGACGCTCACCGACGCCGCCGTGCTCGGCTACGACACGGCGTGCAAGGTCAACCCGCCCCTGCGCGAGCAGGCGGACGTCGACGCGCTCCGTGAGGCGCTCGCGGACGGCACCATCGACGCCGTCGCGACCGACCACGCGCCCCACTCCACGCTCGAGAAGGACTGCGAGTTCGCCGAGGCGTCGCCCGGCCTCATCGGCCTCGAGCTCGTCGTCCCGGTGCTGCTCGACCTCGTCCGGCAGGGCGCCCTCCCCCTCGGGCGGCTCGTCGACGCCCTCACCCGCGCCCCCGCCCGCATCGCGGCGCTCGAGGCGCCCACGATCAAGGCCGGCGCCCGCGCCGAGCTCTGCCTCGTGGATCCGAACCTGAGCTTCGTGCTCGACCCGGCGCGCCTCCGCTCGAAGAGCAAGAACACGCCGTTCCTCGGCCGGCAGCTCACGGGCCGCGTCAAGATGACGCTCGCCTCGGGGCGGGTCGTCTTCGTCGACGGCGAGGGAGCGGCGACATGAGCTCGCGCAAGGTCCATTTCGTCAGCCTCGGCTGCCCCAAGAACCGCGTCGACTCCGAGGTGATGCTCGGCGTCGCCCGCGCGGCCGGCTACGCGCACGTCGACGACGCCTCCGAGGCCGAGGTGATCGTCGTCAACACCTGCGGCTTCATCGGCGAGGCGAAGAAGGAGTCGATCGACGCCATCTTCGAGATGGCGCAGCACAAGGAGCACGGCAGCTGCAAGCGCCTGGTCGTGGCCGGCTGCCTGTCGCAGCGCCACCCCGAGGAGCTCGCCAGCGAGATGCCCGAGGTCGATCACTTCCTCGGGTCGAGCGACATGCTCAAGCTCGGCCGGGTGCTCGCGGGCGACGCGGAGCGGATGCTCGTCGGCAACCCGGCGGAGTGGCTGATCCAGGCCGGTGATCCGCGCACCCTCTCGACCCCCGGCGGCAGCGCTTACGTCAAGATCGCCGAGGGCTGCAACCGCACCTGCTCGTTCTGCGTGATCCCGGACCTGCGCGGCGCGCAGCGCTCCAGGCCCATCCCGGACGTGGTGCGCGAGGTGGAGCAGCTCGCGGCGGCGGGCGTCCGCGAGATCAACCTCATCTCGCAGGACACGATCGCCTACGGCCGCGACGCGGCGGGCCGCGCCGAGGACGGCGCGCGCGCGACGCTCGCGCAGCTCGTCGAGCGGGTCGCCGACGTGCCCGGCGTGCGCTGGGTGCGGCTGTTCTACCTGTACCCCGAGACGATGACCGACGACCTCGTCGAGCTGCTCGCCGGCCACCCGCGGGTCGTGCCCTACGTCGACATGCCGCTCCAGCACGCCGCCGACGCGATGCTGCGGCGGATGCGGCGCGGCCACGGCGGCGATCGCCTCCGCCGGGTCGTCTCCACGCTGCGCGAGCGCGTCCCCGACCTCACGTTCCGCACCGCGTTCATCGTCGGCCACCCCGGCGAGACCGACGCCGAGTTCGAGGAGCTCTGCGACTTCGTGCGCTGGGCCGAGTTCGAGCGCGTCGGCGTGTTCCGCTACTCCGACGAGGAGGCGAGCCGCAGCTACGAGCTCGAGGGCAAGGTCCCCGCGCGCACGGCCGCGAGCCGCTACCGCCGCCTCATGACGCTGCAGCGCCGCATCGCGCACAAGAAGAGCGCCGCCATGATCGGCCGCGAGCTCGAGGTGCTCGTCGAGGGGACGAGCGACGAGCACGAGTACGTGCTCATGGGCCGCCACGCCGGTCAGGCGCCCGAGATCGACGGACAGGTCTACCTCTCCGGCGGCGAGGTCCGCCCCGGCGAGATGTGCCGCGTCCGGATCACGCAGGCGAGCGACTACGATCTCGTCGGCGAGCTGCTCGACGACGAGGAGAGCGGGCGCGGCGCCGGGCTCCCCCCGGCCGCGGATCTCGGCGCCGTCACGGCGAAGCGGCGCGTCGCCCTGCGCGTGCTGCAAACCGATGGACGCGAGCGCCAACAGAATTGACGGTCCGGCGATCGGGTCGCGGCGCGATCGCTGAAAATCCCGCTGCATCAGGGCGCTCCGCGGCGGAGGGGGCGCGGCACACGGTGTGCTATGACGCCGAGCCGTGCCGATGCTCCGCCGCGCTGCGCTTCACCTCGCCGTAGCCCTCGCGATCTCGCTGCTCGCCGGTGCGGCGTGCCTGAGCCCGACGCTGCCGCTCCCCCCGCCCGAGCCAGCCGACACGATGCGGCCCGCCGCAGATCGCGAGGGGGTGTGGCAGATCTCGGGCAACTGCAGCCCTGGCGCGCGCGTCAGCCTCTTCAACGAGCGGACGCAGCGGGGCGTGATCGAGGACGACACCGACGGGAACGGCCGTTACTTCCTCGAGATCGAGGCCCAGGTCTGCGACACCCTGCTCGTATGGCAGGAGCTGGAGGGCAACGGAGGTGAGGAGAGCGAGGCGCAATCGTTTGTCGTCGAGGAGCGCACACCGCTCGGCGTCGTGAACGACGTCTGCCCCTGAGCGCGCGACGAAGCTCCATGCGCCGAAGTGGGATAGGGACGACACGACAACGTGACGACGCGGTGACGTGACGACGCGGCGCGCCGCGCCCGATGGCCGCTCTCGACGCGTGAGCGGAGCATCGTGATAGGGTGTTGGCGTGATGGCGTCGATCCCGCCGAGCATCCCGCAGAACGCCACCCGGGTGCTGGTCGTCGATGACGAGCCGGGCCTCCGCCAGGTGCTCCACATTGCCTTCCACCGCCAGGGCTACGAGGTCGTTGTCGCGCCCGGAGCGCGCGCCGCCATCGAGGCCATCCGCCAGAACCCGCAGCCGTTCCCGCTCGTCCTCACCGACCTCGTGATGCCCGACGGCTCGGGGATCGAGGTGCTCACGGCCGCGAAGGCGCGGAGCAACGCGACCGAGGTGATCGTGATGACCGCGCACTCCACGGTGGAGAGCGCGCTCGACGCGATGCGCCACGGCGCGTACGACTTCGTGACCAAGCCGTTCTCGCCGGCGGAGCTCACCGCGCTCGCCGCGAAGGCGCTCGAGAAGAGCTCGATCGTCGCGGAGAACCAGCGCCTGCGCGCGCAGCTCGAGCGGCTCGATCTCCCGTCGCGCGAGCCGCTCGGCACGAGCGCCGCGATGCAGCGGATCTCCGAGCTGATCGCCAAGATCGCGCCGACGCGCACCACCGTGCTGCTCACGGGCGAGAGCGGGACCGGCAAGGAGCGGGTCGCCCGCGCGATCCACGATCAGAGCGATCGCGCGGCCAGGCCGTTCATGGTCGTCAACTGCGGGGCGCTCCCGGAGGCGCTCATGGAGAGCGAGCTGTTCGGCCACGAGAAGGGCTCGTTCACGGGCGCCGGCGCGCGCTCGATGGGCCTGTTCCGGGAGGCGGACGGCGGGACGCTGCTCCTCGACGAGATCGGGGAGCTGCCGGCCGCGCTTCAGGTGAAGCTCCTCCGCGTGCTCCAGGAGCGGAAGGTCCGCCCGGTCGGCGCCGCCGCGGAGATCTCGGTGGACGTCCGGGTCCTGGCCGCGACCAACCGCGACGTGGAGGCCGAGGTCCGCCAGGGCCGGTTCCGGCAGGATCTCTATTATCGGCTGAACGTCATCCGCATCGAGCTGCCGCCGCTGCGCGAGCGCCCCGGGGACATCTCGCGGCTCGCCGAGCGCTTCCTCCGCCGCTTCGCCGCCGAGCTCGGCAAGGACGTGCGCGGCCTGACGACGGACGCGGTGCGCGCGCTCGACGCCTACAGCTTCCCCGGCAACGTGCGCGAGCTCGAGAACATGATGGAGCGCGCGGTGGCGCTCGCCGGAGGGCCCACGATCGGCCTCGGCGACCTCCCGAGCGCCGTCGCCGGCCTCAGCGCGAGCCCGGCGCCGCTGCTCGCGCAGCTCCCGCCCGAGGGGTGCGCGCTCGACGAGGTGATCGGCGAGGTCGAGCGCCGGCTCATCCTCCAGGCGCTCGAGCGCACCGGCGGCGTCCGCAAGGCGGCCGCGAAGCTGCTCGGCGTCTCGTTCCGGTCGCTGCGCTACCGCCTCGCCAAGCACGCCCTTGCCGCCGATGGGGAGGGCGATGACGACCCGGAGGGAGGATCCCGACGAGAATCGTCACCGCCGGGCGCCCTGCAGTGACGGTTTTCGTCACCGCCGCAAAAGAACACAACCCCACACCTCCGGCACCCTGCCCTCCTCACCTCAAGGAAAACCGAGGCAACTCATGAGCTTCTCGCGCAACTCGAAGACGACGCCGCGCCGCGCGCTCCTTGGCACGTCACCTGCTGAAGCGTCAGGGCGCATGCGGAGCAGGCGGCGACAGCGAAGCGCAGCGAGCCGAGCGTTCACGCTCGTCGAGCTCCTCGTCGTCGTCGCGATGGTGGGTGTCCTCGCGGCGCTCGCCATGGTCGGGTACCGCAGGTACATGAACGCGGCGGGCATCGCCGAGCCGAAGGCGGTCATTCAAGGCATCCGCGGTGCGCAGGAGTCCTACAAGGCCGAGATGCTCGTGTACCTGAATGTCTCTGGCGCGCTCAACGACTGGTATCCCTCGGCAACGCTCGGCGATCACAAGACCGCGTGGAGCAACCCGAGCCACGGCGATTTCGCGAACTGGCGGCTGCTCAACGTGACGACGGACGGCGCGGTCCGGTTCGGGTACGCGACCGTGGCGGGCGAGACCGGCGGGCTCGAGCAGACCACCGGCACAACGTACACGTGGGCAGGTTTGCCGATGTCGCCGCTGCAGGATCCGCAGTTTGCGCCCAACGGGCCCTGGTATGTCGTCCAGGCGGCGGGGGATCGCGACTCGGATGGGACGTTGGCCTTGCTCCTGACGGCATCCACGATGTCAGGGATCTACTGGGAGAACGACGCGGAGTGACGGAGTAGAGGAGTTTTGCCCCTGCGAGGCGCAGAGAGCGCCTGTCCGTGGGAGAGGTTTTCGCGCTGCGGGCCGGCCGAGCCCGCACCAGGCGACATCATGGTCAGTCTCGGCAAAGCATCCAATTAAAGAAAGTATCACGGAGGATCGACACCCATGCGTGCAATCAAGCGATATGACAGGAGAGGCTTCACGCTCGTCGAGCTCATGATCGTCGTCGCCATCATCGGCGTCCTCGCCGCGCTGGCGATCTACGGCGTGCGCCGGTACCTCGCGACCGCGAAGACCTCGGAGGCCAAGAACACCGTGGGCGCGATCTCCCGCGCCGCCGCCGCCGCGTACGAGCGGGAGAACGCCGACGCGGCCATCCTGGCCGGCGGCGGGAGCTCGGGGCTCGCGAGCCACCGGCTCTGCGGCACCGCGACCGAGGTTCCAAACGGGGACCCCCCTGCCGGCAGGAAGTACCAGCCGAACCCGACGGTGGGTGACTTCAACGCCGGCTCGCCCATCGCGGGCTGGCAGTGCCTCAAGTTCTCGATGTCGCAGCCGATCTATTATCAGTACGACTACCACTTCGGCGAGAACGATCCCGACGTCACGGGCACGCCCGCGCCCCCCGCGATCGCTGCCGACGGCTTCGATGCGACCGCCGTGGGCAACATCGACAACGACGCTGATCTCAGCGGCTTCTCGCGCGGCGGCAACGTCGTCGGCGGAGAGCTGGTGCTGGCCACGCAGGTCTACATCACCAACGAGTTCGAGTGAGCCTCTCCGGGCTGCCCGGCTCGCGTGAGCCGGGCAGCCCTGGTTCACGGGCGTCGTCTGCGAGCGGAAGGGGCGTGTCATGTCGAGCACGACATCGATCCGTGGACGAGGCTTCACGCTCATCGAGGTCATGATCGTTGTCGCGATCGTGGGCGTGCTCGCCGCCCTGGCGATCGTCGGCGTGCGCAACTACCTCGCCACGGCGAAGACCGCGGAAGCCAAGCACACCGTCGGTGTCATCACCCGCACCGCGATCACCCAGTACGAGCGCGAGCGCGACATCGCGGACATCCTCAACGCCACGGGCGTCGTCTCGGCGAACACCCACCTCCTCTGCACCTCGGCGTTGCCGGTCCCGTTCGACTTCGCCTCCGTCGAGGGAAGGAAGTACCAGCCACGCGCTGCGCCCGGCGTCGATTTCAACTCGGGCTCGACGCTCGCGGGCTGGCAGTGCCTCGGCTTCGCGATCAGCCAGCCCATCTACTTCCAGTACTCGTACCAGGTCGGCGGCGACTACGTCAGCCAGGGCCTGGCTGACGCCCCCCTCCCCGCAGGGGATGGGTTCGAGGTGGGCGCGGTCGGGGACCTGAAGGGCGACGGGCAGAGATACACGATCGTCCGCACCGGCGAGGTGCGCGACGGCGAGATCGCGACCAGCACCGCGATCTACACGAACATCGACTCCGACTGACGCAGGCCGCACGTCGCTCGCGCTTGTTCGATCGTGGAGGGGTGAGGTAGAGAGAGCCCATGACCTGGCGCTCCTGGAGCGCGCTGGAGCTCAGCGCGGCCTTCGCGGTCGGCGGCAGCGTCCTCGCCGTCGCCGTCCCCGCGTTCTTCCGAAACCTCAGCGCGTCCAAGCTGAGCGAGCCCATCGAGGGGCTCGACCGGCTGGTGACGAGCGCGGTCGCCTACGCCGAGTCGCGGCCGCAGGAGATCAGCTTCCCCCCGTCCGCCCCGCTGACCCCGGCCCAGGTGCCGCGCGGCGTGCGCGCGGTCGATCCGCCGGAGTCGTGGGAGCACCTCACGTGGCGGTCGCTCGACTTCCGCTTCGAGGGGCCCCACGCGTTCTCCTTCCAGTTCACGAGCGAGCTCGACGCGTCGAAGGCCATGCGCTTCACCGCGACCGCGCACGGCGACCTCGATGGCGACGGCGTGCTGTCCACGTTCGAGGTGCGCGGCGAGCGGATCCCCGGGGAGCCGGCCCGCGTGCTGCCGGGCATGTTCGTGGACCGCGAGGTGGAATGATGGGCGACCCCCCGGCGCTCGGGCCAGGGACCCCTCCGGCGGCCCCCTCGCTCCTCGCCCGCCTCGCCGGCGCGCGCGATGCGCTGGCCACGGTCGCGCTCTCGGCCGCCGCCGCCGTCGCCATCGGGAGCGTGCGCGCACCGGCCGCGGACCTGGAGCGGCGCGTCGCCGAGACCTCCGACGTGTACGTCCTGCCGCCTCCGGACGAGGTGGTCACGCTGTCGCTCGGCTACCGCGCTGCGCTGGCCGATCTGCTCTGGTCGCACGTGCTCGTCTCGCAGGGCCTGCACACCATGGAGCGGCGCCGGTTCGAGAACCTCACCCTGCTGCTCGACGCCATCAACGCGCTCGATCCGACCTTCCGCGACCCCTACCTGTTCGCGGACGCGCTCATCACGTTCCAGATGAGCACGACCCCGCGCCACGAGGTCGTCAAGGCGCGTGAGATCATGGAGCGCGGGGTCCAGAACCGCCCCCTCGACGGCGAGATCTGGCTCGCGCTCGGCCAGTTCGTCGCCTTCATCGCGCCGGCCACGTACCTGACCGATCCCGAGGAGAAGGCGCAGTGGCGCCTCGATGGGGCCAGGATGCTCGCGCGCGCCGCGGAGCTCGGCGGCGGCGACGCGAACATCAGCTGGCAGGCGCTCGGCGGTGCGGGCATCCTGGGCCGCGCCGGCGAGCGAGAAGCGCAGATCCGGTTCCTCCAGCGCACGCTCGCCGTCACCGACGACGAGGAGCTCAAGCAGAAGATCCGCGCGCAGCTCGACAAGCTCCTCGACGCGCGCGACGCAGAGAAATACCGCCGGCGCCTCGACGGGTTCCGCGAGCTCTGGCGGCGCGATCTGCCGTTCGTCAGCAACACCGCGATCCTCGTGCTGGGCCCCCCGCGCGACCCGGCGTACTGCGCTGGCGGCGCGCACGCGGACGAGCCGCGCTGCGCGACCACCTGGCGGGCCTGGGCGGAGCGGGTCGAGGGCGAGCGGTGAGCTGCCTCGGGCCCTGAAGCGGCGCGCGCCGGACGCCGGCACGACGCCAGGGCGTCCCCGGAGCGAGCCGAACGAACCGCCAGAGCAGCAGGGCCAGCGTCCGGCAGCGCCCGGACTCGCTGGAGCTCGTCCAGGCGTCCCTGGCGGCTCTCCAGGCGTCCCTGGCGGGTCCTCAGGCGTTCCTGGCGGCTAGGTGTTCATTCGAACTTGACGGCCGCGGTCTTGGTCTCGCCTGCCTTCACCGTGACGGTGACCGACTTCTTCCCGAGATCCGGATGGATGAACATCACCGTGTGCGACCCCGCAGGGACGCTGACGCCCACCTTGGGCGTGCTCCCCAGCGGCCGCCCGTCGAGGACCACCTTCGAGACCGGGATCGAGTTGATGTTCAGCGTCGCACCGCCAGCGGCGGCCGCGGGCGCAGGCGCTTCCGCCGGCGCTTCCGCCTTCGGCGCGGCGGCCACGGGCTCCGACCTCGGCGCGGCCGGCTCCGGAGCAGGCGCGGGCGCGGGCGCGGGCGCAGGCGCTGGCGCGGCGGCGGCCGGCTCGGACTTGCGCGCCTCCTCGAGCGCGATCCGGATCGTCTTCTCGGCCTGCCCGTCCTCGAACGAGATCGCCTGAGAGAAGTCCTGGTGCCCCTTCTTCGTCGCCACGATCTTCCAGCGCTCGGACGCGGTGATATCCACCTTGACCGGCGGCTTCTTCCAGGCCGAATCGGGCAGCTTCTTCTCCGTGCCCTTGGCGCTCACCAGCTTGACCGAGGCGCCCGACGTGGCGAGCTCCAGCGTCACCTGCCCCTTCAGCACCTTGAGCGCGACCGCGCCGAGGTCCTTCATCTCGCCCTGACCGACCTCCACCGTCTGCTCCAGGGGCTCGAAGCGCTCGCCGCCGTCGAAGCGGAGCTTGTGCTCCCCCGGCGGCACGCTGACCTCGACGGGGAGCACGCCCTTCTCCTCGCCGTCGATGAAGACCTTCACGCCGGGCGCGCCCGACGCCTTCACGCCGGTCGTGGTCGACGCGCTGGTGGAAGACCGCTCGGCGCCGGCCGCGTCGAGCGTGATCACGACGACCTTGTCCTTGCCGCCCTCGACGATCTCGACGGCGTCGCGCGGCGGGAAGTCGGGGGCGAGGATCTTGACCACCTTCGAGCCGGGCTCGAGATCGCGCACGACGCAAGGCACGGTGTCGCAGCGCTTCTGGCCGTCGAGGAAGATCTCGGCCCGGTCGACGGCGCCGCCGCTCGGGGTCTTCAGGTCGATCGTCAGCGCGCCCTTCTTCGGGACCAGCATGACCACCGCCAGGATGAGCACGGCGACCAGCGCGAGCCCGCCGAGGAGCACGCCCGCCTTGCCGGCGCCCTGCTGCACCACGTGGCGCGGGCGGATCTCCGTCGGCTCGTCCTTGCGCGACAGCGCGCGGAGCCCGAGGTCCGGCGGCATCGCCGGCGCGGGCGGGGCGCTCGGGATCGGCGGCGGCGCCGGGACGGGGGTGCGCACCCGCGAGGCCGACGCCGCGCCGCCAGAGCTCGCGACCAGCGCTGCGGCCGCCTTCGGGATCGACGGCGAGCCCGCCGCCGGCAGCGCGCTCGAGCGCCCAGGATTGTAGTCGTTCCCCTGCTTGTCGTAGACGTGGGTCGACTCCTCGTCGTCGTCCCAGTTCATGTCGACCGCGGTGCCCTTGGCCGAGCGAGGCTTCGCGTCGTCGCCCGCCTTCGGCGGCGGCTTCACCGACGGCAGGCGCACCGGCGGAGGGACCACCGGAGGCAGCGAGCCCGAGGCCCCGCTGACCGGCGGCGGCGGCAGCGGGCTCTTCGACGGCAGGGCCGGGGCGCTGATCGCCGGCAGGGACGGCTGGCGCGACCGAGGCGGCACCACGGGCGGCAGGGAGCCCGTCTTGACCGAAGGAGGCATCGGCGGCGGAAGCGACCCCGGGCTCGTCCCCTTCGCCAACAGGGGCGGCGGAAGCGACGCCGGACCGGTCCCCTTCTGCGTCACGGCCGGCGGCGGGAGCGACGGCGGCGGGAGCGACGGCGGCGGGAGCGACGGCGGCGGAAGCGACGGCGGTGGGAGCGACACCGGACCGGTCCCCTTCGGCGGCACCGGCAGCGGAAGCGACCCCGGGCTCGTCCCCTTCGACAGCACGGGCGGCGGGAGCGACGACGGGCCGGCCCCCTTCTGCGTCACGGGCGGCGGAAGCGGAGACGGCACGCCGCTGGGGAGCGTGGCCGCGTGGTTCGGCGGCGGCGGCACCGCCGCGCCGACGAGGGTGCGCGACCGCGCAGGCGGCGAGGGAGGTACGAGGGCGGTGCTCGTGGCGGGCGACTTCTTCTTCGCGAGCCCCTCGAATACGTCCAGATCGCTGCCGCCCTTGTTGTCCGCCATGGTCGAGAACTCCTCAGGATATGCGGCGCCGTTCGCCGCGGCGTCCCGGAAACGGAAACGATCGCGCATGGTCCGCGCGACGAGCGTGAGCTCGATGTACAAGCGCTCGTCGCGGGCGAGCTCGGAGCGCGCTAGAATCCCCTGATCCGCTGCAGCGTACCGCTGGTCCGGTGACTTCGCGAGCGCCATCGGGAGGATCTCGGCGGCAGCGAGGCGCCGCGCGCGCCGCGATCTCGCGCGGATCCAGCGCTCCACCGCCGGCGATGCGACGCGCGACGCGCGCGACGTCCGCTGCGCGCGCGACGTCCGCCGCGCTCCGCAATGCGACGCTGCGCGCGTTCCACCACCCGCACATCGCGCGCGCGCCCCCGCCCGGCGAGCCCACGCAGATCCGCGCCGAGATGTCGCAAGCTCCGAAGGATCGCAATCGATGCACCGGCCGACGTGTATTAGTCCGTCGGGCCGCCAGCGCACAAGCGCCTACTGCACGTCAGGGAAGGGCCAAGGCGCCGTGACGCTCAGTGATCGCCGCCTGCCGTTTCCTCTTTCTTCGGCTTTTTGAAGTACCGAACGCGCTTCTGCTGCAGCGGGTACCAGACGCTGTGCGGAACGATCGGTGTGGATTCGAACATCCGGCCAGCGCCAGGCGCCTCGGCGCGCGTGAGCCGGACGGCGCGCGGGCCTGACGGCGGATGGACGGCGGCGCCGGAGAGATCGGTATCGCCGCCGAGGGCCACCGAGAGCGGCCGAGAGAGGTAGATCCGCGAGGAGCAGCCGAGCCCCGACAGGAAATCCTGGAGCAGCTTGGCGTCGCGCGGGTGCGGGTCGACGAGCGCCGGAGGCGGCGCCGACGCGTCCGGCGCCAGCGCGGCGTCCGGGGCGCTGGACGGCCCGGCCGCGGCCCGTTCGACGTAGATCAGCATCCCATCCTCGTCGTTGACGCCCAGCGCGGCCACGGCCCTCGCGCTGCCGAGCGCCCCCGTCGCGATCCGGACCGCGCCGCGCACCGGGGAGGCCGGCGAGGCGGAGAAGGACCCGGCCGAGTGCCAGATGCTCGACCCCTCGCCCTGCCCCGCGCCGGGCGTCGCGGCGCCGTCGCTGAAGACCGCCACGGTCGCTCCCGCCCCGGCCGGCGGGGACGCCCCGGGCTCGCCCAGCGGCGCGGCCGTGACGGTCCGCGGGTCCACCTTGAGCACCCGCAGCCGGACATCGGGCCGCGCGGGATCGGGGCGGATCTCGGTGATCGCGAGCGCGTAGGGGAAGCCGTGCTGCGGGAGCCCCTGGGTGCGCCAGGCGCCCTCCCCCGCCTCGGCCGGCGCCGCGCGGGGCGCCAAGGCCGGCCCCGGCAACAGGTGCCGCAGCGTCATGTAGAAAAAGTCGCGCGCCTCCCGCCGGATATAGCGGGGGAAGTTCATCAGGCCCATGCCGCGGATGAGCCTGCGGCCGCGGAACCGGTAACCCGAGAGCCCCGAGACGTCGCCCTCGGTCTCCCATTCCCCCTGGAGCGGGCGCCCGAGCGGCGGCAGCTCGCCGCTCGGCGCCACACGATAGAACTCGAGCCCGCTGTGGCCCGCGTTCATGTCGAGCGCGATCCCGTAGGAGCAGCGGGCCTGGATCATCGCCTGGGCCAGGGCCTCGGGGCTCACGTCGGCGCCATAGAAATAGGCGACGAAGCGCTCCCGGGTCAGGCAGATGCCGGTCCTGACCGTGTGCGTCTTGTCGGCCCACCCGGGCGGCGTGCCTCCCCACCACGTCCGGCCGAAGGGATTCCATTTCTCGTCCTCGACCATGACCGTCATGTTCTGGCGGAACGACAGCATCCATTCGGGGACGGTCTCGTCCTCCGACCAGCTCCCGAAGACGGTGCTGCCGTCGCGCCGGACGGCCACCGTCGCGGCGTAGGGCTTCGGCGGCAGGTACATCACCCCGTCGGCCATCATGCCGAACTCGCCGTGCATCGCCTGGAAGCCGGCGTTCGACGCGGCGACCACGCGCTTCATGACCTCGGGCGTGCGCGGGATGAGCCCCGGCCCGGCCTCGCCCGTCGCGCCCTTGGGCTCCACCGTGCCCGCCATCATGTGGAGCTCCACCTGGCGCGGGTCCCAGAGCGCAATGTAGACGCGCGTCGCCTTGCGCGAGCGATCCGTCCGGAGGAACGTGGTCATGAACGCCGGCGGGAGCCCGTCGAGCTGGCGCACGAAGGCGTCGCCCCCCTGAGGGTTCCACTGCCCCTCGCCCGGCAGCGGCGGCGTCACCCAGGGATTGAGCGGCGCCGGCGGCCAGCCGATCTCGGGATCGATCGGGGTCTGGCGGACGGGCGGATCGAGCGCGCTCTTGCCGAGGTCCGAGGCGATGTCCTCCGCGCCGGTGTCGCCCGTCACCGCCTCCTTGTTGCGGAGGACGAAATCCAGCGCCGTGAACGCCACGGCCTTGACCGTCTGCATCGCGGCGTCGCCGATCACGAGGCGCACCCGGTCGACCGCCCAGGTGACGAGGTTCCCTGGCCGCGCGACCTCGGACGCCTCGGCGCGAATCCACGCGGGCAGCGCCGCGTCGTCCACGCCGCGCACCGGCAGGCGGGCCTCGCGGTCGCCCGCGCGGACGACGACCGCGCTGTCGTCCTCCAGCGCGACGGCGACGTCGCCCGCGTCCGGGCCGCGGCGGCTCCGCGGCTCCTCGGCGCGCGGCTCTTCGGCGCCCTGCTCCTCGGGGTGCGGCTCCTCGGCGCCGTTCTCCTCGCTCCGGGCGAGGTCGATCGCGAAGGTCCGCCGGCCGATCCCGCGCAGCCGGCCTGTCGCCTGCCAGCTCGTGACGGCGTGCTGGAGCCGCTCGACGAGGGACCAGTCCGCGCCGCCCGAGAGCTCTTGCCCGTCCAGCCCGTCCAGATCGAGCACGTGCACCGTGGGCGACGCGGCCTCGATCAGCGGGCGCGAGACGTAGGCGAGGGCCTCGCCGCGGAGCACGGGCTTCGACTCGTCCGCGCCGCTCGTCTCGGTGAGGTTGTGGATCGCCGAGACGTCGAGCAGGACGCCCTCCGGCGAGAGCCTCGCGTCGACGAGGTACAGGTCGGTGGGCTCCCCGCGCTCGCCGCCGGCGCGCATGCCGCGCGCGACCGCGCGCGAGTCGACGCCGAACGGGCGGAGGCCCCCGCGCGGCGGATCCACCCACACCACGTCGCCGGCCGCCGCGGCGATGCCCCGCTCCGCGAGCTCCGTGGCGAGCGCGGTCGAGCGGTCGCGAGCGCCTCCGCCGACGGAGGGCGACATCGCCACGGCCGCGGACGCGCAGAGGACGAGGATGCCGATGCGCTCGCGGCGCAGGGAGGGCGTTTTCGGGGACTGCATTCGCGGACAACGCGCGGAGGGGCGGGGCTCCTGCCCGGGCGGTCGAGGACGACCGGACGCGCGCGCGGCAGCCGTTATCACCGTTTTTGTACCGCGGCCAGGTTCGGGGGCGCGCGGCGCTAGCGTCCGCCGAACCGGCGGTGCTACATCGGGCGCGCCCATGTCGAACGCTGACTCGCCCCCTCTCCGCCGCGACGAGGCGCTGACGATAGCGCGCCTCGCTCACCTCGACCTCTCCGCCGAGGAAATCGAGCGCCTCACCGGTGATCTCGGCAACATCCTCAGCTACGTCCGGCAGCTCGAGGAGCTCGACGTCTCGGCGGTGCCGCCGACCGCGCACGTGCAGATCGAGCGGCTGCCGCTCCGCGCCGACGAGGAGGCGCCGAGCCTGCCGCGCGAGGTGGCCCTGCGGGAGGCGCCGCGGGTCGAGGACGACGGGTTCGCCGTTCCGGCGTTCGTGGACGAGGGGTGACGCCGATGGACACAGCGATCCTCGATCGATCCATCCCGGAGCTCGCGGCGCTCGTGCAGCGCGGCGAGGTGAGCGCAGAGGAGGTGGCCAGGGCCGCGCTCTCGCGCATCGAGCAGCGCGACGGCGCGCTCGGCGCCTTCCTCACCGTGCAGGGGGAGCAGGCCGTCGCGGCGGCGCGCGCGCTCGACGCGCGGCGCGCGCGGGGCGAGGCGCTCGGCCCGCTCGCCGGCGTGCCGATCGGCCTCAAGGACGCGCTCTGCACCGAGGGCGCCCCGACGACCGCCGGCTCGAAGATCCTCACGCGGGCGGCGGCGGGCGGGGACGGCGCGTCCAGGGCGCCCGACCCGGCGCGCGGGTTCCGCCCGCAGTTCGACGCGACGGTCGTCGCCCGCCTGCGCGAGGCCGGCGCGATCCTGCCGGGCAAATGCAACATGGACGAGTTCGCGATGGGCTCGTCGAACGAGAACAGCGCCTTCGGCCCGGTGAAGAACCCGTGGGACCCGTCGCGCATCCCCGGCGGCTCGTCCGGCGGAAGCGCGGTCGCCGTGGCGGCGGGGATGACGCCCGGCTCGCTCGGGTCGGACACGGGGGGATCCATCCGCCAGCCAGCGAGCCTCACCGGCGTCGTCGGCATCAAGCCGACGTACGGCCGCGTCTCTCGCTATGGCCTCATCGCGTTCGCCTCGAGCCTCGACCAGATCGGGCCGTTCGCGCAGGACGTGAAGGGCGCGGCGCGCCTGCTCGAGGTGATCTCGGGCCGCGATCCGCGCGACGCGACGAGCCTCGACGCCCCGGTGGGCGCCTGCGAGGCCGCGTGCGGCCGCGACGTCGCGGGGCTGCGCATCGGGGTGCCCGAGGAGTACTTCGCGAAGGGCATCGACGCGCGGGTCGAGGCGAAGGTGCGGGAGGCCATCGAGGGCCTGCGCGGGCTCGGCTGCGAGATCAAGCCCGTGCGCCTGCCGCACACGCGGTACGCCGTGGCGGCCTACTACATCGTCGCGACGGCCGAGGCGTCGTCCAACCTGGCGCGCTTCGACGGGGTGCGCTTCGGGCTGCGCGTGGAGGGCGACCGCGGCGGGAAGGCGGACCTCCAGGCCCTCTACGGCCGGACGCGCGGCGAGGGGTTCGGCCGGGAGGTGAAGCGCCGGATCCTGCTCGGCACGTACGTGCTGTCCGCGGGCTACTACGACGCGTATTACCTGCGCGCGCAGAAGGTCAGGACGCTGATCCGGCGCGATTTCGACGAGGCCTTCCGCGAGGTGGACCTCATCGCGGCGCCGGTCTCGCCGACGGTCGCGTTCCGGCTGGGGGAGCGGGTGGACGATCCGCTGTCGATGTACCTGGCCGACGTCTACACGCTGCCCGCCAGCATGGCGGGGCTGCCCGCGATCAGCGTCCCGTGCGCGACCGCGCAGGCGCCGGACGGCGGGCCTCCGCTGCCGGTCGGCCTGCAGCTCATCGGCCCTGCGCTGGAGGAGGCGCGGCTCTGCCAGGCGGCCTACGCGTGGGAGCAGATCTCGCCGGTGCGCGGGCTGCGCGCGTCGATCGCATGACGAGCGGAGCGCGCCGATGAGCTCCGCGATCACCGTGGCGGCGGCCGGCCCCGAGCACCTCCCGGGGCTCGAGGCGCTCTTCGAGGCCGCCGGCACGCCCTGCTACTGCCGGTACTACCACTTCGGCGGCACCAACAACGAGTGGCTCGCGCGGTGCTCGGACGGCCAGGGCGAGAACCGCCGGGAGTTCGCCGAGGCGCTCGCCTCGGGCAGCGACGAGGCGCGCGGCGTCGTGGCGCTCGCGCCGGAGGCGCCGCGCGTCGTCGGGTGGCTCAAGGTCGCGCCCGCGGCGGCCGTGGCGAAGGCGTACGAGCGCCGCCTGTACCGCGGGCTGCCGTGCTTCGCGGGCGATCGCGCCGGCGTCTTCCTGATCGGCTGCGCCGTCGTGCACCCGGGCCACCGGCGGCGAGGCGTCGCGACAGCGCTCGTCGCGGGCGCGGTGGAGCTCGCGCCCTCCTGGGGCGCGCGCGCCCTCGAGGCCCTGCCGCGCCGCCCGAAGGAGCCGGTGAGCGACGAGGAGCTGTGGACCGGCCCGGTCTCCGCGTTCACGAGGAACGGATTCGCCGAGGTGCACACGTTCGAGCCGTATCCGGTCCTGCGCCGGATGTTGTGACAGCGCCGCGGCGAGCCCCGGCGGGGTCGCGCTTCGCTTGCGCGCGCCGGCCGACCAGGTAGTGTCGCGCCCGGCGCATGGCTCCCACCTCCGAGCACCCTGAAGCCGCGGCCCACGACGTCGCCGAGCGGAGCTCCGCCGCCGGCGCAGATCACGCCGCGCCTGCGTCCTCCGCGGGCGCGGCCACGGCCGGCGCGAGCGAGCCCCCGGCGTCCGCAGCGGCGGAGTCCTCGCCGACCAGCCGGCGCGCGTCGTCCAGCCCGAGGGGCCGGGTCATCGCGCTCACCGGCGCAGCGTCCTTCCTCGGGCGCAACCTGATCGGGATCCTCGAGGAGGACCCGCGCATCGCGCGCGTCGTGGCCATCGACATCAAGCGGCCGGACACGGGCGGCTCCAAGCTGCGCATGCACACGGTCGACCTGACGGAGCCCGCGTCCGAGGAGCGCGTCGCCGAGGTGCTCGCGGCGGAGCAGGTGGACACGCTCGTCCACCTCTGCTTCCTGTCGTCGCCCACCCCGGCGACCGCCTGGGCCCACGAGCTCGAGTCGGTCGGCACGATGCACCTGCTCCACGGGGCGCGCCAGGCGAGCCTGCGCAAGCTGATCCTCTGGAGCCAGACGATCCTCTACGGCGCGCACCCCACCAACCCCAATTTCCTCACGGAGAAGCACCCGCTCCGGGCGGACCCGGACGAGCGCTTCTTCGCGGACAAGATGGCCGCCGAGCGGGAGCTCAACGCCTTCGGCGCGAAGGCCAAGGGCACGACCGTCACCATCCTGCGGACCGCGCCGATCCTCGGCCCGACCGTCCAGAACTACGTCACCCGGTTCCTGGCGCGGCGCCTGGTCATGACGATGCTCGGCTTCGATCCGCTGTGGCAGTTCATCCACGAGGTCGACGCCATCGCCGCCTTCAAGCTGGCCATCGACAGCGATTTCCCCGGGACCTTCAACATCGTGGGCGACGGCGTGCTGCCGCTCTCCACGATCGTGCGCCTCGCGGGCCGGACGGCGGTCCCGGTGCTGCACAGCGCCGCCGGGCCGCTCGCCTCTGCGCTCTGGGCTGCGCATGCGGCGATCGCCCCGCCCAGCTTCCTGCGGTACCTGCGCTATCTCTGCGTGGCGGACGGCGAGAAGGCGGCGCAGGTGATGGGGTTCCGGCCGGTCTACACGACGCGCGAGGCGTTGCTCGATTACACGAGCGCGCAGCGGCTGCGGGACGTGCGCCTGCTGCAAGAGACGCCTGCGTGATGCGGTTCGGGGGGTGAGCGATGGGCACGGAGCACGATCGAGAGCTCGAGGAAGCAGGGGCAGGGAATGGATCGCCGCCGTCGACGCGCGGGCGCCCCGATCGGACGGGGCCCAGGCAGGTCGTGCCGAGCATCGACGTCGAGGATGAGGAGGCCCGGTACCTGGCGCCGATCGGCCCGACGGAGCCCTCGGACGCGCGGAAGACGCAGTCGTCCGAGGTGCACGCCCCGGTCGTGCCTGTGACGGCCGAGGAGCTCCAGCGCCAGATCAGGGAGCTCGAGGCGCGGCTCAAGCGGATGCTCGCCGGGGGGCCATCGCCCGACGCGAGCGGCGCGGTGGGAGGCATGCCCGAGACCGAGCGGAGCCCGCGCCTGGGCGGAGCGCCCGCCGCGTCGGCCGGCTTCGCCAGCGAGCCGCCGCTGTCCGAGCCCGGGACGGCGCGCGACGTCCTGTCGACCGACTTCTACCTGCGGCAGTGGGGCCGCGCCGGCCTGCGCCGCCGCTCGGAGGAGGTCGACGAGTTCGGCTTCGATCCCAAGTACGAGGCCCGGTACAGGTCGCTCTTCGACTTCCTGCACAGGGTTTATTTCAGGATAGATATCGAGGGCATCGAGCGCATTCCCGCCGAGGGGCGGTGCCTCGTGGTGTCCAACCATTCGGGCGGGCCCATCCCCTATGACGGGCTCATGCTGCGGGCCGCGGTGCGGCGGGAGCACCCGGCGCGGCGGGAGCTCCGCTGGCTGGCCGACGATTTCGTGTACTACCTGCCGTTCGCCGGCACGATCCTGAACCGGCTCGGGGCCGTGCGGGCCTGCCAGGAGAACGCCGAGCGGCTGCTCGCGGGCGAGCGGCTCATCGCGGTCTTCCCGGAGGGCGTCAAGGGCAGCGGGAAGCTCTACAAGGACCGCTACCAGCTCCAGCGGTTCGGTCGCGGCGGCTTCATCCGGCTCTGCCTGCGCACGCGCACGCCGCTCGTCCCGTGCGCCATCGTGGGGGCCGAGGAGACGAACCCGCTGTTCTATCGGGTCGAGCACCTCACGCGCGCGCTCGGCATCCCGTACCTGCCCATCACGCCGACCTTCCCCGCGCTCGGGCCGCTGGGCCTCGTTCCGGCGCCCACCAAGTGGAAGATCCGCCTGGCCGATCCGGTGCGGTTCGACGCGTACGGCCCGGAGGCGGCGGACGATCAGATCCTGGTGCGGCGACTCGCGGAGCGCGTGCGCGCGACGATCCAGGGCCTCATCGACGAGACCCTGGCCACCCGGAAGTCGATCTGGTTCGGATGAAGCGATCTGCCGAGGCGAATCCTCACTCCATGCCTGAAATTAGAAACGAAGGGGATCCGCCCGCCGAGCCCGGGCGAGCGACGAGCAGGGGCGCGCGGCCGGAGGGCGTGCTGGTGATCGACAAGCCGCGCGGGCCGACGAGCCACGACGTCGTGGCCCGCCTGCGCCGCGCCCTGGGCGTGAAGCGCATCGGGCACGCGGGGACGCTCGACCCGATGGCGTCCGGCGTCCTCGTGGTGCTCGTCGGCGAGGCCACCAAGCTCGCCCCGTACCTGACCGCGCAGGACAAGCGCTACACGGCGTGCGTCGTCCTCGGTGTGGGGACGGACACCCTCGACGCGGACGGGGAGATCACCGCGACGCAGCCCCTGCCGCCGTGGCTCGACGCGGAGCTCGGCGCCCTCGCCGGGCCCGGCGGGCCTCCCGGCGCCGAGGCGCTCGCGCGCGCGGCCCCGCGCATCGCCGCCGCGATCGACGCGGAGCGGGCGCGGCGGGAGCAGGCGCCGCCGGCGTACTCGGCCATCAAGGTCGCCGGGCAGCGCAGCTACGCCCTGGCGCGCGCCGGCCAGGCGGTGGAACTGTCGGCGCGGGCCGTCGAGGTCCGGTCGCTCGAGGTGACCGGCGCCTCGCGCGGCGAGCCTGGTGCACCTGCCGCGGGCGCTGCGCCGGCCGCGGGCGCTGCGCCGGCCGCGGGCGCTGCGCCGGCCGCGGGCGCTGCGCCGGCCACCCTCGATCTCGATCTCGGGGTGAGCAAGGGCTACTACGTGCGCTCGCTGGCGCGCGACCTGGGCGCGCACCTCGACGTCCCCGCGCACCTGTCCGCGCTCCGCCGCACGGCGAGCGGCAGCTTCACCGTGGAGCAGGCCGTGTCCCTCGACGCCGGCGCCGAGGTGTTGCGCGCATCGCTGCGCCCGCTCGCCGACGCAGCCGCCGCGAGCCTCCCGGTCGCCCGCCTGACCGAGCACGGCGCCCGGCGCGCGCGCATGGGACAAGCGCTCACCGAATCCGACTTCTCCATGGCTCCTGCGCACCCAGGCGCCGCTGTATGGCTCGATCCGGACGGGGTTGTCGTGGCGCTCGGCGCCTCGGAGGTCGCCGATGTGGACGCCGGTGAGGGCCATCCAGCACCGTCGCCGATGCGGTTTTCCGTCCTGCGCGGTTTTTCCGAAGCGCCAGACATGCGTGGGAATGCTGCTAGATAAGAGAAACCCACAGCACACGGCAATTCCCTGGACTTCGGCAGATCTACGGCGCATGTCCTTGGCAACGCTCGGCAGGATCGGTCGAGCTGGGGAGTCCGCCTTCGGGCGAGAGCGGCAAGAACGCGTGGTTCCGTCATCTCCTGAGATTTCGCGTCCCGGTCCGGTTGCGCTCCCCTCGCCTGTTCCGTTACGATTCGTCCGTTAGGAGCCTCTGTTTGAGTCCCGATTTCGTTCCATTGCCAGCGCTCGGCGCTGCAGTTCTCTCCGCTGTACTTGGCTCGCTGTTCGTCGGCGCCGACACCGCACTGACGACGTTGAGCGCGACGAGGCTCGGCGCGCTGATAGAGCAGGCGACGGGCCCCACGAAGGCCGCCTACGAGCGGATTCGTCAGGAAGACGCCAAGCTCCGTTCCCGCTACCTGCTCGGCTGGGTGGTATCGACCAGCCTGACGGCCGCCTGCTTCGACCTCTTCTTCCGGCGGATTGCCCCAGGCGCTGCGCTCTATCTCGGGCTGGCGACCACCATCGTCCTCAGCGGAGCCCTTTACGAGGTCAGCTCCACGCTGGGCCGCAAGCACGCCGATCGGGCCGCATCGTTGGCGGTCCGCTTCTTGCGCCCTCTCGAAATCGCGATGCTGCCGCTCGCCGTACCGCTCGGCTGGATCGGCTCCAAGCTGGGGCCGCGGGATGGTGAGCAGCCGTCGGACCCGAGGGTTGCCGAGGCGGAGGTCGAGATCCTGGTCGATGAGGTCGAGCGTTCTGGTCTCTTCGGGCGAGAGCCGGCGGAGATGATCCGCAATGTGCTCGAGTTCGCCGATCTCACGGCGCGGGACGTGATGGTGCCGCGATCCAAGGTCGAGGCCATCGAGATCTCCACTCCGCTGGAGAAGGTGCTGGAGATCGTCACCGAGAGCGGGCACTCGCGTTATCCGGTCTACAAGGATCAGACCGACAACATCGCTGGTCTCCTCTACGCGAAGGACCTGTTCAAGGTCCTCGAGGAGCGTCGGCTCAAGAACACGACGCTCCGGGAGATCACGCGGAGCCCTGCCAATTTCGTCGCCGAGTCGCAGCCTCTCTCTTCGCTGCTCCGGGAGATGAAGAGCCGGAGACAGCACCTCGCCATCGTGGTCGACGAGTTTGGCGGGATGTCGGGGATTGTCACCCTGGAGGATGTGCTCGAGGAGATCGTCGGAGACATCCGGGACGAGCACGACGAGACGGACGACAGTGCCGCCATCCAGGATCTGGGCGACGGCCGTCTGGTCGCCGACGCGGCCGTATCGATGAGTGATCTCTCGGCCTATCTTGGCGCCGAGCTCGACCGTGAGGGGAAGTACGAATCTCTCGGCGGGATGCTCACGCAGCACGTGGGCAAGGTGCCCGAGGTCGGCACGGCCGTGAGCAAGTTCGGCCTCCGCTTCATCGTGCGCGACAGCGACGAGCGCCACATCGGCAAGGTCGAGATCGTCCGCCCCCGCGCCATGGGCGCCGGCGGCGCGGCCTGAAGCGGCGGGCCGGAGGCGGTGCCGAGCTGCCCGGCCCGGAGCGAGGGGGGGCGTCGCGCGGCACGGCGCGGGGCCCCGCCGAACTCGCCCAAATGACAAAGCTCCTCCGGCTTCGCCGGAGGAGCTTTGTCATTTGGGCTCAGACATCGGCCCATCCCCGCGCCGTGCCGCGCGACGCCCCCCCTCGCTCCGGGCCTAACGTCATTCGCAGGGCCACCTCACGCGCCGCGGTGCCTCAGATCTGCGCCGGCCGAGCGGCGCGCGCCCGCACAGGAGACGGGCCCAGATCGGCGTTTTCGGCGCGCAGGCGCACTCCGGTGCGCTGAGCACCGAAAACGTCGAGATGGGCCCGTATCCGAAGCGGGCGCGTGCCGCACCGAAGCGGGCGCGTGCCGCTCAGCGGGCGAGGGAGAGTTTGCGGAGCTCGTTCGCGAGATCGTCGCCCTCTTTGATGAGGCCGGGCGTCTCTTCGACGGGGTTGTCCTTGTTGCCCTCGAGCAGCTTGCGGATGTCCGCCATCGCGCTGGCGAGCCTGAAGACCATCTGCTCGCTCGTGAGGCCAGCGACGGACTGAGGATCGACCGGGAGGGCCTGCAGATCGCCGCCGGCGATGTCGCCCTTCGTCCAGCGGGTGGCCTCCTTCTCGGCAGCCTTCATGCCCTGCTGCGTGCGCTCGAGGCGGTTCACCGTGTACTTCGCCGGCCAGTCCTTGCCGAACGGGAACGGCGCCTTGTTGGGAACGAGCTCGGCCAGCGTCTTGTCGCCGTCCCGGCGGAAGACCACCGAGAAGTTCACGACCGGCTCCTCCTGCTCCTTCCACGATTTCTCGACGGGCGCCTGCGCGGCCGAGAGGACGTTCTTGAGGCTGTCCTTGGTCTTGTTGAGATCCTGGACCGCCGTGGTGTAGGCGAGGACCTGGCGCATCACCCGCCCCGGGAGGCCGCCGATCTGCTTGCCCTCCAGGTTGGTGGCATCGAACGGGACGTTGATGCCGCCCAGCTCGGCCACGAGCTGCGCGGGGAACTTCTTCCCCTCGAGCGCCGTCCGGCCCGCATCGAGCTTCTCCTTCAGCTCGACCATCTTCTCGTTCGCGGCCTTCACGTCCTTCGCGAGCGCCGCGGCGCCTTCGACCGCGAGCTTGCCGCGATCGCCGCGCTCCTTCGCGCCGCCGATGGCGAAGCCCACGCCGATGCCGACGATCGCCGCGAGGCCGGCGTAGAGCGCCGTCTTCTTCGAGGCCTTCCGCCGCTCCTGCTCGACCTCCTCGCCGACCTCGACCTTGATGGTCTGCGCGGCGGCCGTCGGCTTGGGCGGAGGCGTCTGGATCACAGGGCGCGGCGCCGGCGCGAACGGAGGCAGCGGGATGCCTGGCGAGATCCCGGGCGGGGGCGCGATGCCCCCCACGGAGGGCATCGGCGGCCGCGCGCTCGGATGCGGCGAGGGCATGCCGATCGGGCCCGCGTTCATGTCGGGAGGCGGCCCCGATCCGGGCTGCGAACCAGGCACGGGAAGGGGGACGGCCGCTCCTGGCGCCCCGCCTATCGCCGTTTTGCCAAGCCGAGCCTTCAGATCGATTTTGCTCTTCTTCTTTTCTTCAGCCATCGGCTCCTCGAGGACGGGATCGCTGCACCACTTCGCGCTGAAAACTCCAGCTCGCCCGAGGGAATCGACCCACCACGGCCCGAACCGGAGCTGCCCCTGCGCGAGCGGCAACAGAAGACGACACGGGCCGGCCTCCAACAGACCGACATGGGAGCGGGGAGGGAAAGATCAGCAACACGACGGGAGCGCCGGGCGAGCGGACAACCCGCCGGGCACGTTAGCGGCGCGCCGCCTGGAATGTCAACGCGATGGCGATCGCAGCGCAGGATGTGTTTCGACAGGCGATCGGCAGGCCACACGGGCCACCCGGCCCCACGGCAGCCTCCGCCGGCCTGCAGCTGCGCCCTCGCCGGGTCTGCGCCGGCGGCTCCGTGCCCATCCTGCGGGCGACCGCCGGCAGCCTGGCCCTCGGCGAAGGGACCGGGTAGGAAGCAGGGGGTTCATGGTCTCGTTCAAGTTCGGCGGGAGTCGGCCGCCGCGGCTCCGCTCTCCTTCCGGCAAAGGACCGCAGGCGCCGCCAGCTTCATCCACCGGCAACAGACCGCAGGCGCCGCCCGCGGCTTCCTCTGGCGACGGGCGGCAGGCGTCCCCCCCGCCTTCCAGCGGCGGGCGGCAGGCGCCGCCCCCTCCTGCCTCCAGCGGGGGCCGGCGCGGGTCGCCCCCGCGGCGGCCATCGCTCCGGATGGAGGCCCGGCGGGTCACGAGCTTCGATGGAACCGACATCACTTACCGCGTGACGCCGCCCCCGTTCGAGGGGGCGAAGACGGTGGTCCTGGTCAACGGGCTGGGCGGGCCGTACCTCGCCTGGCGGGCGCAGGTCGAGTACCTCTCCGACCAGTACCGGTTCATCACGTGGGATTACCGCGGGATGTACGCGTCGAAGCGCCCGTCACCGGACGTTCCGGGCGCCTATGCGGTCGCGAACCATGTCCGCGACCTGGAGGCGATCCTCGCCGTCGAGGGGATCCGGCACGGCGCGCTGATGGGATGGAGCATGGGCGTCCAGGTGGCGCTGGAGGCGTTCCGCAGGCTCCCGGGGTTCGCCGCGAACCTGGTCCTGCTGAACGGCACCTACCGCCGGCCGCTGGAGACGATGGGGCCGCTTCCGGGGCTCGGGCGGCTGTTTCCGCCGTTCGTGGCGTTCGCGGCGCGCGCTCACACGCTGGCGGCCCGGATGACGGGCAGCACCATCGGCCCGCCGGACGCGGTGCTCTGGCTGAAGCGAATGGGGCTGCTCGGCAAGACGCTCGACAGCGAGGCGTTCGCCGAGCTCGTGCAGCCGTTCGGCCAGCTCGACATGCACGCGCTCTTCAGCAACCTTTGCGCGCTGAACGCCCACGACGCCGAGCACGTGCTCGAGCAGATCGACGTCCCGACGCTGCTCATCACCGGCGACCGCGATGCGTTCACCCCGCGGGCGCTGGCGCAGTCGATGGCGCGCCGCATCCCGATGGCGGAGATCCTCGTGGTCCGCGGCGGGACGCACACCACCGCGGTCGAGTTCCCCGAGCTCGTGTCGCTCCGGATCGAGCGCTTCTTCGCCGACCACGGGTTCTAGCGCGGCCCGCCTGGCCCGGGGCCAGGCGGGCGCGCCGCTCATTTTCGGAGCAGATCGGCGAACGGGTTGTTGCGGAAGCCGCCCGACGAGCTCCCCTGCCCCTTCCCTTGCTGCCCCTGGGCCGGCCGGCGGCCGTCGCCGCGATCGTTGCGGTCGCGCGCGGCGTGCGCGCCGGCGGACGGGCCGCCCGCCTGGGGACGCGCGCCGGCGGGAGCGCCGCCCTTCTTCGCGGTGAGCGAGATGCGCTTGCGCACGAGGTCGACCTCGAGCACCCGCACCTTGATCTTCTCGCCCACCTTCGCGACCTCGTTCGGGTCCTTCACGAACCTGTCCGCCAGCTGCGAGACGTGCACGAGGCCGTCCTGGTGGACGCCGATGTCGACGAAGGCGCCGAACGCCGTGACGTTGGTCACAACGCCCTCGAGCTCCATGCCCTCCTTGAGATCCTCCATGGTCCGCACGTCGTCGCGGAACTTCGGCGGCTCGAACGTGGCGCGCGGGTCGCGGCCCGGCTTCTTCAGCTCGCTCAGGATGTCGTTCAGCGTGAACGAGCCGACGTCGCCGGCCTCGTACTTCTTCGCATTGATCCGCGCGATCGCCGCCGTGTCGCCGATGAGCGACCCGACCGGCACGCCGAGATCCGCCGCGATGCGCTCGACGAGGCCGTAGCGCTCCGGGTGCACGGCGCTCGCGTCGAGCGGGTGCTCCCCGCCCCGGACCCGCACGAAGCCCGCCGCCTGCTCGAACGTCCGCGGGCCGACGCCGGGCACGTCGAGCAGCGCCTTGCGGCTCTTGAACGCGCCGTTCAGGTCGCGGTGGGCGACGATCTTCTTCGCGAGGCTCGGGCCGATGCCGGCGACGCGGGCGAGCAGCGGGGCGCTCGCGGTGTTGAGCTCGACGCCGACCAGGTTGACGCAGCTCTCGATCACCTCGTCGAGCTTCCTCGCGAGCAGGCCCTGGTAGACGTCGTGCTGGTACTGGCCGACGCCGATGCTCTTCGGGTCGACCTTCACGAGCTCCGCGAGCGGGTCCTGCAGCCTGCGGGCGATGCTGATCGCGCCGCGCACCGTGAGGTCGAGGTCCGGGAACTCCTCGCGCGCGACCTCGCTCGCCGAGTACACGCTCGCGCCCGCCTCGCTCACCGGGACGCAGAACAGCTCCTTCAGGCCCTCCGACGCGAGCACGTCCTTCACGAACGCCTCGGTCTCGCGGCCGTGCGTGCCGTTGCCCACGGCGACGGCGCGGAGCGGGTACTTGCGGCAAATGCGGCGCAGGTCCTGGCGCGCGCGCTCGAGCGAGTCGCTGCTCCCGACCAGGTAGATCGTCGTGTGCTCGAGGAGCTTGCCCGTCTCGTCGACGACGGCGCACTTGCAGCCGGTGCGCTGGCCCGGGTCGATGCCGAGCACCGCCTGCGTGCCGAAGGGCGCCGCGAGGAGGAGCTCGCGGAGGTTCTGGGCGAAGACCTCGACCGCGGCGCGATCGGCCTGCATCTTGAGGTCGACGCGCACGTCGCTCTGGACCGCGGGGAGCAGGAGCCGCTTCACGGCGTCGTCCGCGGCCTTCGTGAGCTCGCCGGCCCACGGCGATTTCGGCTTCAGGCCCACCGCGGCGTGGATCGGCGGGACGAGCGGCTCGGGCGCGAGCTCGATCGACGCGCGGAGCACGCCCTCGGCCTCGCCGCGGCGGATCGCGAGGTAGCGGTGCGACGGGATGTTCGCGACGGGCTCCTCGAAGCTCCCGTACATGTCGAACTTCGTCTGCTTGGCCGCGTGCTCCTCGTTCTTCTGGACCTTGATGACGCCTTCCTTGGCGTAGGCCTCGCGGACGAGCTTGCGCACGTCGGCGTGCTCGGCGATGCGCTCGGCGCAGATGTCGCGCGCGCCGGCGAGGGCGGCCGCCGCGTCGGGGACCTCCTTCTCGGCGCTGACGAACGCGCGGGCCTCCTCCTCGGGGCTGCCGTCGCCCGGCTGCGACCACATGCGATCCGCGAGCGGCTCGAGGCCCCGCTCCTTCGCGATGATGGCGCGCGTGCGGCGCTTCGGCTTGAAGGGGAGGTAGAGGTCCTCGAGCTCGGCCTTGGTGCTGCAGGCGCGGATCTTCGAGGCGAGCGCGTCGGTGAGCTTGCCCTGCTTCTGGATCTCCGTGAGCACCGTGGCGCGGCGCTCCTCGAGCTCGATGAGGTAGGCGCGGCGCTCCTCGATGGCGCGGATCTGCACCTCGTCGAGCCCGCCGGTCGCTTCCTTGCGGTAACGGGCGATGAACGGCACCGTCGCCCCCTCGGCGAGCAGCTTGGCCACCGCCGAGACCCCCTGGCGCGGGAGGCTCAGCTCCTCGGCCAGGAGCGGGACCGGATCGAACGAGCTGTCCGCGCGGCTCGGGACAGCGACAGGGCTCTGCGTCTCAGTCATGGGCGCGGCATACGCGCAGGGTGCACGCGCGTCCAGGCTTGACTTGCTGTCTGCCTCAGCCCGCCGCCGCGATGACCTCGCCGTCGCGCAGCACGGCCCGCGCGCGCGGCGCGCCCCAGGGCTGCACGATCGCGTTCTCGTGGGGCAGGTCCCACAGGGCGAGATCGGCGCGCAGCCCCGGACGGACGGCGCCGCACACGCCGCCGAGGCCGAGCGCGGCCGCCGCCTCGCGCGTCGCGCCCAGGATGGCCTCGGCGACCGTGAGCCCGTAGAGCCGCACCGCGAGCGCGAGCGCGAGCGGAAGGCTCTCGGTCGGCGCCGTTCCGGGGTTCGCGTCGCTGCCCACGATCAGCGGGACGCCCGCGGCCCGGAGCGCGGCGACGGGCGGCGGCTCCTGCCGCAGCGTGAAGCTCGCCACGGGCAGCAGCGCGGCGGCGACGCCCGCCTGGGCGAGCGCCGCGATGCCCGCCGGCGCGACGTGCTCGAGGTGGTCGGCCGACGCGGCGCCGAGCGCGGCCGCGAGCTCGGCGCCGCCAACGTCCGCGAACTGCCCGACGTGCACGCGCACGCCGAGCCCCAGCGCGCGCGCCCGCTCGAGCACCGGCCGCGCCTCGTCCACCGAGAACGCGCTCCGGTCGATGTACGCGTCGACGTAGCGCGCGAGGCCGGCCGCGGCGATCGCGGGCAGCCAGGATCGCGCGACGGTCCCCGCGTAGGCCGCGCGGTCGCCCCCGGCCTCCGGGGGCAACGCGTGCAGCGCGAGGTACGTCGGAACGACGCGGGGCAGGCGCGCGTCCCTCCCCGCCTCGGCGACCGCCTCGAGCTGCTTGCGCTCCGTCGCCTCGTCGAGGCCGTAGCCGCTCTTGGCCTCGACGGCGGTCACGCCGAGCGCGGCCATCCGGCGGAGGCGGGCGCGGAGCGTGTCCGCGAGGTCGCCGGCGGTCGCGGCGCGCGCCGCGCGCATGCTCGCGGCGATGCCGCCGCCGGCCGCGGCGATCGCCTCGTAGTCGCCGCCGGCCATGCGGATCGCGTACTCGGCGTCCCGCGAGCCGATCCAGGGCGCGTGCGTGTGGCAGTCGACGAGCCCCGGCGTGACGACCCCCGCGGCCTCGATCGCGATCGGCACGCCGGCCTCGGGCCGCAGGACCTCGCGCCGCGGGCCGACCGCGTCGATCGCGCCGCCTCGCACGACGATCGCGGCGTCCTCGATGACGCCGAGGGGATCGCCGGCCGAGGCGCGCGACGCGTCGCAGGTGACCAGCCGGCGCGCGGTGATGGCGAACGGGCGCTCAGGGTGCTGCGCGGCCTCCGCTCGCGCGGCCCCCGGCGGCGCCGTCACGTCGCCGCCCCCGCGGCGCGCGCCCGCTCGATGTCCTCGATCACCGCCCGGGACGCAGGCCCGCCGGCGATCTCGGCGAACGCCGCGGGCGAGGAGACCGGCCGCGGCGGGCACCGCCGGCGCAGGCCCAGGCACCGCGCGGCCGCCTCGACGCAGCGCTCGCGGAAGCGGGGCTCGCGCTCGGCCTTGCGCACGAGCGCCTCGTGCACGCGGTCCTGCAGGTCCTCGCTGTGGCAGACGAGCAGCGCGTCGCAGCCCGCCCAGACGGCCGCGGCGGCGGCCTCCTCGACGGCGTGGTGCGCCGCGATCGCGGCCATCTCGAGATCGTCCGAGAAGAGCACCCCCTCGAAGCCGATCTCGCCGCGCAGGAGGTCCGTGCAGATGGCGCGCGACAGCGTCGCCGGGACGCCGGGATCCAGCGCCTCGACGACGATGTGCGCCGTCATGAGCGACGCGACCCCGGCCCGGCAGGCGGCGCGGAACGGCGGCAGCTCGATCTCGTCGAGGCGGCCGCGCGCGTGCGAGAGGGTGGGGAGCGCGAGGTGGCTGTCGAGCGCCGTGTCGCCGTGCCCCGGGAAGTGCTTGCCGCAGGCGAGCACGCCCTCCTCCTGGAGCCCCTCCAGGAACGCGACGGCGCCCCGCGCGACCGCGCCGGGGTCGCGGCCGAACGCGCGATCGCCGATGATCGGGTTCGCGGGGTTCGAGTCGACGTCGAGCACCGGGGCGAAGTTCAGGTTGATGCCGACGGCCCGGAGCTCGGACGCGACGGCGCGCGCCGCGCGGCGCAGCAGCGGGAGGTCCGCGAGCTCGCCGAGCGAGCGCATCGACGGCAGCGTCAGGAACGGCGCGGGCAAGCGGGTGACGCGGCCCCCCTCCTGATCGATGCCGATGAAGGGGGGCCGATCGGGGCCGCCCGCCGCGGCGAGCGCCTGGCAGAGCCGCGCCGTGGCGGCCACGTCAGGGACGTTGCGCCGGAACAGGATCGCGCCGCCCCGCCGCCCCTCGGCGAGGGCCTTCAGGTACCGGGCCGGCGGCTCCGCGCCGTCGAAGCCGCCCACGATGAGCTGACCACACAGGACCTCGAGCTCCAGATCGAGCCGCATCGTCCACCACCTCTCGCGCGGCGCAGGCGGGTGGCCGGCCGCGGAATCCGTTCGTAGACGATTCGTAAACGACTTGGGCCGACGAGGCCACTTCCGAGGGATGCCGGTGCGCCGGAGGGGAGGCCGCGGCGCCGGAGGGACGCGACGCGCCGCGGCCGGCTCCCTCAGAACCGGATCGCGATCTTCCCGAAGTGCGCGCCGCTCGCCATGGACTCGATCGCCTGGCGCACCTCGGCGAAGGGGACCACGCGGTCGACGACAGGCCGGAGCCCGCTCGCCGCGATCGCGCGGTTCATGTCCTCGAACATCGCCCGCGACCCGACGAAGATGCCCTGCGCGGTGATCTGCTTCATCAGGATGGGGAACAGGCCGACATCCCCCAGCGCGCCGCCCGTGAGCACGCCGATGAGGCTCACGCGGCCGCCGAACCGGACCGCGCGGAGCGAACGGGCGAGCGTGCCCGCGCCGCCCACCTCGATCACGTGATCCACCCCCGCGCCGCGGGTGAACGAGCGCGCGGGCGCGTCCCAGTCGGGGTTCGCGCGGTAGTTGATGGTCTCGGACGCCCCGAGCGACCTCGCGCGCTCGAGCTTCTCGTCGCTGCTCGAGGTGACGATGACGCGGGCGCCCGCGAGCCGGGCGAACTGCAGCGCGAAGATCGAGACGCCGCCCGTGCCCTGCACGAGGACCGTGTCGCCCGCCTTGAGGTGGCTCGCCACGAAGAGCGCGTTCCAGGCGGTCACGGCGGCGCACGGCAGCGACGCGGCCTCCTCGTCCGTGAGGTGCTGCGGGACCGCGACGACCCCCTCCTCATCGAGCAGCACCCGCTCCGCGGCCACGCCCGGCAGCTCCCCGCCGAGCGCCCCCCGCGCCTTGTCCGCGGAGAGCTCCCCGTCGATCCATCGCTGGTGGAAGATGGGGCTCACGCGATCGCCGACCTTCACCCGCGTCACCCCGTCCCCCACGGCGACGACCTCCCCTACCCCGTCGGAGAGCGGGATGAGAGGCAGCGAGAACTTCGGGTTGTAGAGCCCCTTCGCCACGAGCAGGTCGCGGAAGTTGAGCGACGCCGCCTTCATCTGGAGGACGATCTGCCCAGGCCCCGGCTCAGGATCCGGAAGATCGATCGGGCGGAGCGCGTCGAGACCGAACGAACCCTGGATGGCGAACGCTTTCATGCAGATCCTCCTTGAGCGGAGATCCGCTATCCCACGCGGGGTGGAGGCCGGTCAACGCGCTGGCCGCCGCGCGTCGCGGAGCGCCTGGGCAGCGAGCCACAGGCCGGCCGCCGTCACGAGCGCCGCCCCGAGCAGCTGGTCCGCCGACGGGCTCTCGCCGAGCCAGGCGGCGGCGAGCACGTGCGACAGGACGACCCCGACGTAACCGATCGCGCCGATGCGCGCCGCGCTGTCGAGCGCGTAGGCGCGCGTCATCGCGAGCTGCGCGAGGCCGCCGGCGAGCCCCGTCCCGATCAGGAGGAGCGCGCCGAAGGCGTCGGGCGTCCGCCAGACCGGGATCGAGAGCGCGACCATCGCGGCGCTCGCCACGAGCGAGAAATGCAGCGCGATCGCCTCGGGGCTCGCGCGCTCCCCGCCTGCGCCGATCCTGCGCAGCCAGATCATCGCGAACGCCGAGAAGACGGCGCCGAGCGTGGCGATGAGCGCGATCTCGCCCGCGATCGCGAGCCTCGGCGCGGCGACCAGCCCGACGCCCGCGAAGGCGAGCAGGGTCGCGAGCCAGAGGCGCGGGCTCGTCCGCTCGCCGAGCAGGCGCGGCGCGAGGAGCGCGACGAAGATCGGGCTCGTCGCGCCGAGCGTGACCGCGTCGCCGAGCGCGATCTGCGGCGTGCCGAGCGTGTAGAAGCCGCAGAGCATCGCCCCGGTGCCGCAGAGCGAGCGCGCCCACGCGAGCCGCCGGTCGCCTCGACCCACGGAGAGCGGCGCACGGCGGACGAGCGCGACGCCGAGCGCGGTGGCCGCGCCCACCAGCGTTCGCGACGCGGCCACCTCGGGCCACGGGGCGTGCTCCGAAGAGAGCCGCGCGAGGACGTTCATCGCGGCGAAGAGCGATTGGGCCAGGAGCATCCACAGGACGCCCGCTGTCGGGTGCGCCGCGCGCTCCTCGCGCTCCGCGGCGAGGACGATCGCGGAGGCCCCGGGCGGGTGCGCGGCGACCGCGCCCTGCGACGATGACGACGTGCTCACGTAGCGCATCGATTACCACCTCGACCTCGCCGCCGTACACGCCGCCGTGCGCCCGGAGGCGTCGGCGCTCCCGGGTGCGTGCGCGACATCGAAGCGCTACGGTCGCAACGATGCGCGCGATCATCGGAGTCACGAGGAGAAGCAGGACAGGAGCGATGGATGGTCAGCGGGAGCGCCGATCCGGGGCGCTCTGGCTCGGGCTCGTCGCCGCGAGCGCCCACGCGCTCGGGTGCGGCGCGAGCGCCGCGAACGAGCCGGCGGAGGGGCCCTCCGGGGGCAAGGCGGCCTGGGAGGGAGCGGCGGAGGAGAGCGCGCGCCCCTCGGAGGGCAAGCCCGCCGGCGTGGAGGCCGGCGGCGAGGCCCAGGGCACCCAGGCCCCGCCCGCGCCGGGCCAGCAGATGACCCGCGCGGAGGCAGCGCGGTACGTGCTCGGCCTCGTGAACCGCGATCGCGCGGCGCACAAGCTGCCTCCCGTCCGGTGGGACGAGACCGCGGCGCGCGCAGGGCGGCGGCACGCCGAGGACATGGTCCGGATCGGCTTCACCGGCCACTGGGGCAGCGACGGCTCGGTCCCGGAGGAGCGCTACACGGCCGCGGGCGGCGACGGGTTCCCGATGGAGAACGCCGGCTGCTTCGCCGACGCGACCCCCCGCGAGCTCGATCCGGATCCGCGCTTCTCCGCGGAGAGCCTCGAGCGCGTGCACCAGGCCTTCATGAACGAGAAGCCCCCGGCCGACGGACACCGGCGCAACGTGCTCACAGCGTCGCACACGTCGCTCGGGGTCGGGCTGGCCAAGGCGAAGGGGTTCGACATCGCCTGCCTGGCGCAGGAGTTCGTCGACGACTACGGGACGTACCAGCCGCTGCCCAGGCGGGCGAAGATCGGCGAGCGGATCCGGGTGAGCGGCGAGCTCGCCGCGCCGGCGAAGATCGCGGGCGTCGGGATCTCGCGGGTCGAGCCGGCGAAGCCGATCAAGCCGGAGAAGCTGCTCAAGATGGGCGGATACCCGATCCCGCCCCCCTACGCGACGTTCTTCCCGAAGGGCTTCAAGACGCCTATTCCTCTCCAGGTGACCGGCAATCGATTCGACATCCAGGTCCCGCTGGACGACCGCGGGCGGCCCGGGCTCTACGGCGTCAGCGTCTGGGCGACGTTCCCCCCCTCGGACGAGCTGAAGATGGTCTCGCTCCGCACGATCGACGTCGTCGGCAAGGGAGGCGCGCGATGAGCCAGAGCCGCCCCCCCACGGCGTCCGAGGAGCTCGACGCGGTCAAGGTGCTCGATCACCTGGTCCGCCGCGCGGTCTCGATGGGCGCGAGCGACATCCACGTCGAGCCGAAGCGCGACGGCATCCGCGTGCGCTACCGCGTCGACGGCGTGATGGTGGCGCAAGGGCAGATCCCGATCGAGATCGCGCCGTCGCTCACCTCGCGCGTGAAGGTGCTCGCGCGGATGGACATGACCGAGCGGCGCCTGCCGCAGGACGGCCAGTTCAGCCTGGAGCTCCACGGCCACCCGCTCATCCACCTGCGCGCCTCGACGTTCCCCGCGATCCACGGCGAGACGCTCGTGCTGCGCGTGCTGCTGAGCCACCAGCTGATCCCGCTCGACAAGCTCGGGCTCGCCGAGGGCGACCTGCCGCGGCTCGAGCGGCTCGCCGACCGGCCCTCGGGGCTGATCGTCGTGTGCGGGCCGACCGGATCCGGCAAGACCTCGACGCTCTACTCGCTGATCAAGGTCATGAAGACGAGCGAGCTGAGCATCGTCACGCTGGAAGATCCGATCGAGGTCGAGTTCGCCGACATCACGCAGGGGCAGACCAACCCGAGGCAGGGCTTCACGTTCGCGACGGGCCTGCGCGCGATCCTCCGGCAGGACCCGGACGTGATCATGGTGGGCGAGATGCGCGATCCCGAGACGGCGCAGATCGCGCTGCAGGCGAGCCTCACGGGGCACCTCGTGCTGTCGACGCTGCACACCTCCGACGCGGTGGACACGGTCGCGCGCCTCGTGGACCTCGGCGCGGAGTCGTGGATCGTCGCGAACGCCCTGCTCGCCGTGGTCGCGCAGCGGCTCGTCCGCAAGCTCTGCGAGGAGTGCGCGGAGGCGTACGAGCTCGAGGCCGCCGTGACGGGCGAGGAGGACAAGGTCCTCATCGAGAAGGGCGCCGAGCTGAAGCGCAGCGTCGGGTGCCAGACATGCCACTTGACGGGCTACCGGGGTCGCATGGGCCTGTTCGAGATGCTGGAGCTCGACGACGACCTGCGGGATCTCGTGAAGGCGCGGGCGGGGAAGCGCGCGTACCGGGACGCCGCACGCCAGGTAGGGCTCGTGCCGCTCCGCGAGGCCGGGCTCGCCAAGGTGAAGGAGGGGCTCACCTCCCTGGACGAGGTGCTCCGCGTGACGTGACGCTCCCCGCTCTGGAGGAGGTCTTGCCGAGCGTCTCTGCCAGACGCGCCGCGGTTCGCCCTGCGATCCGCGGCGCGCCGCCGGTCAGGTCGCCGGCGAGGAGCCGTCGTCGACCGCGTTGGCGGCGATGACGCCCTTGTACCAGAGCGCGCTGTCCTTCGGGATGCGCCGCTGCGTCTCGTAGTCCACCCAGACGATGCCGAACCGCTGCGAATAGCCGCGATCCCACTCGTAGTTGTCCATCAGCGACCACACGAAGTACCCCGCCAGCGGCGCCCCCGCGTCCATCGCGCGCCGCGCGGCGACGAAGTGATCGCGCAGGAACTCGAGCCGCCGCGTGTCCGGGATGCGGCCGTCCTTATCGGGCTCGGTCGAGTAGGCCGCGCCGTTCTCCGTCACGTAGAGCTTCGGCACGCCGTACTCCACGTGCAGCCGGAGGAGCAGCCGCCGCAGCCCTTCCGGGTAGACCTCCCAGTTCATCTCCGTCTGCTCGGACAGGGGGGCGACGTGCACCGTCCTCGGCAGGTTCTGCTCCTCGGGCACCTTGCTGCTCCGCAGGACCGCCCGCGAGTAGTAGTTGAGGCCGAGGAAGTCGCACTGCGTGGCGATGATCTCGAGATCGCCCGGCTTGCACACGGTCAGCCCCTCCGGCGGGAGGTAGCCCAGCGCGATGTAGTCCTCGATCATGTCCGCCGGATAACGCCGGCCGTACAGCGGATCGAGGAACCAGCGGTTGAAATACCCGTCGTAGTGGCGGCACGCGTCGTAGTCGGCGGCGCTGGGGGACGCGGGCATCGCGTAGTTCATGTTCAGCGTGATGCCCACCTCGGCGCCGGGACAGTTCTGGCGCACCACGGGCACCGCGAGGCCGTGCGAGAGCAAGAGGTGGTGGCTCACCGCCAGCGCCTTCTTGAAATCGCGCCCGCCCGGCGCGTGGATCCCCTTCTCGTAGCTGAGGAACGCCGTGCACCACGGCTCGTTGTGCGTGATCCACTTCTTCACGCGATCGCCGAGCTTCCGCGAGATGGCGTCGGTGAACTCCACGAACGCGTCCGCCGTCGAGCGGTGCTGCCAGCCTCCGACCTGGTCCTGGAGCACCTGCGGCAGGTCCCAGTGGAAGAGCGTCGCGTACGGCTCGATCCCGGCCGCGAGCAGGCCGTCCACGAGCCGGCTGTAGAAGTCGAGCCCCTTCTGGTTCACCGCGCCCCGGCCGTTCGGGAGGATGCGCGGCCACGCGATCGAGAACCTGTAGGCCATCATGCCCAGGCTCTTCATCAGCGCGATGTCCTCGGGCCACCGGTGGTAGTGGTCGCACGCGACGTCGCCGTTGGTCCCGTCGACGATCTGACCGGGCGTCTTCGCGAAGCGATCCCAGATGGACTCGCTGCGGCCGTCCTCGTTCGTAGCCCCCTCGATCTGATAGGAGGACGTCGCGGTCCCCCAGACGAAATTGTCGGGAAATCTCAGAGACGGCATGTCGATCTGTGGTTCTCCTCAGAGCGGTTTTCAGCGGAGCCTGGTACGAACGTCACAGAGCGGAGGTCACCCGCACAGGAGACGGGTCCAGATCGGCGTTTTCGGCGCGGAAGATCACTCCGGTGCGCTGAGCACCGAAAACGTCGAGATGGGCCCGTACCCGAAGCGGGTGACCTCCGCTCTAGAGAGGTCCGGCCTCGACGGAGGCGGGCACCTTGCGATCGTAGAGCGCGGAGGGCGCGATGACGGAGCCGGGCGCGTAGAGATGGCAGCGGACCCAGTGCCCCGATCCGACGTCGACAGGCCCCGGCGTCTGCTCCCGGCACGTGTTCATCACGCTCGGGCAGCGGTCCGCGAAGGGGCAGCCCGGCGGCGGGTCGATGAGCTTCGGCGCCCCGGAGCGGGCGGGGAGATCGCCGCGGATCGAGCCGTTCGGATCCGGGACCGCCGAGAGCAGGAGCTTCGTGTACGGGTGCGCCGGCTGCTGCATCAGCTCCTCGCTCGGCGCGCCCTCCACGATGTGGCCTGCGTACATCACCATCGTGCGATCCGCGACGTAGCGCGCGCTCGCGATGTCGTGCGTGATGTAGAGGTAGGAGATGCCGCGCTCCTCCTTGAGCTTCTCCATCAGGTTCAGGACGCCCATGCGGATCGAGACGTCGAGCATCGAGATCGGCTCGTCCGCGAGGATCACGCTGGGATCCACCGCGAGGGCGCGGGCGATCGCGACGCGCTGCCGCTGACCGCCCGACAGCTGGTACGGGAACTTGAGCGCGACCTCCGCGGGCGGGTTCAGATCGACCGTCTTGAGGAGCGCGTGCACCTTCTCCCGGAGGATCGCCGGGGTGGGCGCCTTGTTGTGGAGCAGGAGCGGCCGCTCGAGGTGGTAGCCGATGGTGTGCACCGGGTTGAGCGAGCCGAACGGATCCTGGAAGATCATCTGCACCTGCCCGCGGTAAGCGAGCGAGGCGCGGGTCGGCTCCTCCTTCAGCACGTCGCGACCCTTGAACACGATCTGCCCGCTGCTCGGCGGCATCAGCCGCGCGAGGAGCCGTGCGATCGTGCTCTTGCCGCTGCCCGACTCGCCGACCAGCGCGATGACCTCACGCTCCGCCAGCGAGAACGATGCGTCGTGCAGCGCCCGGAGCTGCTGCGATCGCAGCCCGCCGCCGACGGGGAAGTACTTCCCCAGGCGCACCACGTCGAGGACAGGCGAGACAGAAGGTTGCGTCATCGTCATCGTCAGTAGAGGTGGCAAGCGCCGCGGTGCTCGGGCGCGATTTCACGAAGGACGGGCAGCTCGTTCTGGCAGGTCGCGAAGGCCTGCGGACACCGGGGGTGAAAGCGGCAGCCGGCCGGCGGGTTGCGCATGTCGGGCGGCGAGCCCGGGATGCCCTGCAGCTTGCGGCGCGGCCCACGGACCGAGGGGAACGACCCGAGGAGCCCCTGCGTGTACGGGTGCTTCGGATCGCTGAAGAGGTCCTTGGCGCGGGCGGTCTCCGCGAGCTTGCCCGCGTAGAGGATGGCGATGCGCGTCGAGAACTCGGCGATGAGCGAGAGGTCGTGCGTGATGAAGAGGATCGAGAAGCCGAGGCGCTCCTTGAGCTCGGCGATCTGCTGCAGGATCTCCCGCTGCACGACCACGTCGAGCGCCGTCGTCGGCTCATCCATGATGAGGAACGGCGGCTTGAGCGCCATCGCGATCGCGATCACCACGCGCTGCCGCATGCCGCCCGACAGCTGGTGCGGGTAGCTGTTCAGGCGCGACGAGTCGATGTTCACGAGCTTGAGCAGCGCGGCCGCGCGCTCCATCGCCTGAGCGGGCGTCACGCCGTCGTGCGCGATGATCGGATCCGCGATCTGCTCGCCGATCGTCAGCACCGGGTTGAGCGCGGTCATCGCGCTCTGGAACACCAGCGCCATCTTCCGCCAGCGGAAGGCGCGGAGCTGCTCCTCGTTCATCGCCAGCACGTCCTGCCCGGCGAAGTACACGTGCCCGCCCGTGATGACCGCCGGCGGGCGGAGAAGCCGCATGATGGCCATCGCCACCGTCGACTTGCCGCTCCCCGACTCGCCCGCGAGGCCGAGCACCTCGCCCGGGGCGATGTCGAAGGAGACGTTGTCGACCGCACACACCGGACCCGTCGGGGTGATGAACTCGACCCGGAGATCCTGAACCGAGAGAAGCGGACTAGGCGCCATGAGTCCTCACCACCGGCGTTGACGAACCCGCCGTGACCTTGCGGCTCCTGAGGAGACGCGACCAGGCTCCCTCCGAGCGGAGCCGCGGATTCGAGATCTCGTCGATCGCGTAATTGATGAGCGTGAGCGCGAACCCGACCAGCGCGACGCACACGCCGGTGGGGACAATGGTCCACCAGGCGCCCGTGAGGAGCGCGGCGTTGTTGCTCGCCCAGTAGAGGTTCGTGCCCCAGGTGATGGCGCTCAGGTCGCCGAGCCCGAGGAACTCGAGGCCGACCTGGGCGCCGATGGCGTAAACCGTCGCGCCGATGAAGCCGGACATGAGGAGCGACGTCATGTTCGGCAGGATCTCCACGAAGATGATGCGCGCGCTGCTCTCGCCGCTCACGAGGGCCGCGGACACGAAGTCCTTGTCGCGCAGCGCGAGCACCTGCGAGCGGAGCACACGCGCGTTCCACGCCCAGCCCGTGAGGACGAGGACGAACAGGATCGTCATCGGCCCGGCCGGCAGGTAGGCCGCGATGACGACGGCCATCGGCAGGCCAGGGATGATCAGGAACACGTTCGTGAGCAGCGAGAGGACGCTGTCGATCCAGCCGCCGAAGTAGCCCCCGGCCATGCCGATCGCCGCGCCGATCGCGATCACCGCGAAGCCCGTGGCGAAGCCGACGGCCAGCGAGGTCCGCGCGCCGACGATCGTCTGCGCGAGCACGTCCTGCCCCTGGCCGTTCGTGCCGAACAGGTGCTCGGCGGAGGGAGCCTCGTGCGGCATGCCCACGAACGCGTGCGGATCTTGCCCCACGATCGAGGGGCCCAGCAGCGAGAGGAGCAGGAAGAAGAGCACGATGAGCGTGCCCACCATCGCCTTGCGATTCGAGAGGAGCAGGCGGAGCCACCCCGCCGCACGGGAGCCGCCGCCCCCGCTGTTGCCTTGTTGCGCAGCCATCGCTTCTCCTGGACCCAGCCGTCAGCGCCCGCGGGCGCGGGGATCAAGAAACACGTAGATCACGTCGACCAGGAAGTTCGCCCCCAGCACGGCGAACGTGATGGTAAGGAAGATCCCCTGCATGAGCGGGTAATCCTGGTTTCGAACCGCCTGGATGAGCAGATAGCCTTGCCCCGGATACGAGAAGACGATCTCGGTGAGCAGCGAGCCGGCGAGGACGAAGCCGAGCGCCATGCCGAAGCCGGTGACATTGGGCAGGAGCGCGTTCCTCGCGGCGTAGGTGAACATGACCCGCCACTGCGAGAGCCCCTTGGCCTGGGCCATCGTGATGTACTCCTCGGACAGCACGGTGACCATCGCGCTGCGCATGCCGAGCATCCAGCCGCCGATGGTGGCGATGACGATCGACAGGGCGGGCAGGATCATGTGCGAGAGCACGCTCCCGATGAACTCCAGGCTCCAATCGGGCGAGAGCGTGTCGCTGTAGGCGTGCCGCAGCGGGAAGGCCCCGAGCACGAACCCGAGGAGGTAGAGCGACACCATCGCGAGCCAGAAGTAGGGGAACGCGCCGAGGAACATCAGGACCGGCGGCATGATCGAGTCGAGCCAGCCGCCCCGCTTCCACGTCGCGACGATCCCGAGCAGCGTCCCCAGGCCGAAGCTGACGATCACGGCGGCGCCCGACAGGAGCAGCGTCCAGCCGAGCCCCGTCGCGATGACCTCCGTCACCTTCGCCGGGAAGTGCGCGATCGATGTGCCGAAATCGCCGACCAGGATGTGGCTCAGGTAGGTGAAGTACTGCTTGTAGAGCGGCTCATCCGTGAACCCGAACGCCTTCCGCAGCGCCTCGATCGCCTCCGGCTGCAGCTGCCCCCGGAAGCGCACGAACATGGCCGAGGCTGGATCGCCCGGCATGGCGCGCGGAATGAGGAAGTTGAGGGTGAGCGAGGCCCACGCCGCGATGAAGTACAAGCCCAGCTGTCGCAGAAGGTAACGCACAGAAGCTCTCTCTTTTAACCTGCGCTCCGGATCAGGTCACGCCCAACTTCACTTCGGCTTGAGCTCGGTGAGGACCAGGAGGTACTCGGGCGGGTTGTTGGGCGACAGCTTCGCGTACGGGTTCTCCTTGCTGGGGAACCCGGTGAAGCGGCGTGTGTTGTACTCGCCCCAGGACGGCCCGGGGAACAGCGGGATCGAGGGCGCCGCCTCGGAGAAGATCTCCTGGAGCTGCTCGATGATCTTCTTCTGCTCCGCCGGCTCGGTCGCGGCCTCGAACGCCTCGAAGAGGCTGTCGGCCTGCTTGGCGCCGAAGCGGTGCCAGTTGCGCGCCGACGTCTCGCCGACCGGCTTCGCGGTCGCGGTGCCGAGGAGGTCTCGGTAGAAATTGTAGGGGGTCGGCTCCTCGTTCGACCAGCCCATCGACAGGTCGAACGTGCCCTTCTGGAGCGCCTCGAAGAACGCGCTGAAGTCGTACGTCTTCAGCGTGGCCTCGACGCCGATCTGCTTCACCTGCTGCGTGACGATCTGCGCCGCGCGCACCCAGTCGGACCAGCCCGTGACGACGTTGAGATCGAAGCGCAGCGGCTTCCCGTCCTTCACGCGGATGCCGTCGGCCCCCTTGGCATAACCCGCCTCGTCGAGGATCTGGTTCGCCTTGGCCACGTTGAACTTGACCCAGTCGCCCGCCTCGACCGTCTTCTGGCTGCGCCAGCGCTCGTGCGCGTCGCTCAGCGCCGTCGCGTCCGCCGGCCGCGTGTAGTTGTTCATGGCGACCTTGACGATCTGCTCGCGGTCGAGCGACATGCTGATCGCCTTGCGCACCCGCGCGTCGTCGAGGGGCTTCTTCGTCGTGTTCGTGTAGACGAACACCGTGCTGCCGACGAGCGGGAACCAGTAGTGGTGATTCGCCGGGTCCTTGCCGACGTAGACCTTCTCGATCTCCGGGACGAAGTTGCCGGCCCAGTCGACCTCGCCGTTCAGGAGCGCCAGGTTCGCCTGGTCGTTGCCCGGGTACGCCGGGAAGCGGAGCCCCTTGATCGCCGGCTTGCCCGGCTGCCAGTAGTTCGGGTTCCGGCCGAGCTCGTAGATCTGGTTCTGGAAGGTCTTCACCTCGGTGAAGGGCCCCGTTGCGACCGGGTTCTCGTTCGTGTACGTGACCGGATCCGCCACGTCCTTCCACTTGTGCTCCGGCACGATCGGCTGGTGACCGAGGAAGACGAGCCCGGGGACATACGGCCGCGTGAGCGTGAACTCGACCGTGGAGTCGCTCTTGGCCTCGACCGAGGTCAGCCACTTCCAGACGCCTTGCAGGTCGAGGGCGACGTGCTTCTTCAGGAGCCCGAAGGTGAAGGCCACGTCCTTCGCCGTGAACGGCTGGCCATCGGACCACTTGACGCCGGACCGCGTCGTGACGGTGAGCGTCTTGTTCCCGTTACCCCACTCGTACTTGGATGCGAGCCAGGGGGTGAACTCGCCCTTCATCGTGTTGTAAACGAGGAGCGGCTCGTAGATGCCAGCGACGGTTGGCCAGCGAACGTTGCCTGATGCGAGCAGAGGATTGAAGTTCCGCACCCATGACGCTTGCTGCTCGATCGAGACGGTCAGGAAGGTGTCGGCGGCCGGAGAGGGCTTGCCCGCACCCGGCGCGGTGCTCGCGCCGCCCGCGGACTCCTTGGTCGGTTCGGTCTTCCCGCACCCCGCTGTGACACCGACCGAAAGCAGCAACGTCGACAACACGAACGTCCGACGCGGCAACAACCAGTTCCTCATGAGAATGCTCCTCGCGGGGCCCTCGTGGATACGCCCGAGCGCCCACCGTCCCTCTCCCACTCCTCAATCTCCCTGGAAGCCACCACGCAGCAGAGCGGCTCGCCGGAATTCGACACCGCGACGCAGTGCGCCATACCAGCATCCAGGCGTCGGCACTGTAGCCGTTTTCGCACAGCAGTGTCAACGGGGATTCGAGGTCGCTGTCAAGTTCTCGCGCCGCTTACTCAGGCGCGTTTCCAAGGGAGATGTCGTGGTGCGTCATGTCTCGCAGCAGCAACTCCGTCTCATGTGGTGCTCATGGTGTCATCACGCGTCATGAGGAATGATGGCTTAAGCACTTGCACTGTTATTTTCTTTGGTCGCAGAAAGAAAGTAAGCAGTCACAGACTGCGTCGGTTCGGGCACCTGAGGTACGCCGCCGTCCACGCGCGTCCGGGGCAGGTCTATACAGACGTCCGCGGGCGATTACAAGACCAGAAATTTCCAACTTCGCGCCGGTGGACAGGGGGGTGCGCTCCCAGGGCGAGCGCGGACACCCCCCTGGGCGGGCAGAGTAAGGAAGGCCGCATCAGGGGCGGACGCGGGCGGAGCGCCGGGTGCGCTCAGCGTTGGTGTGCGGGCCGCTATTCGACGCCTGATGGGCTGGTCCTCTCCGCCGTGGCCGTGAGTACCACGTATCAGGAAAGGCTCCCTTCGATGTCATCAATGTTTCGCGCACAGGCGCGGGCGCGGGTGCGGTCCAGACGAGCGGCCGCGAGCGCGTTTCATGGAAGCGGGGGAGCGGACGCTGGCACGCGGAGCTCGCTGCCGAAGAGCTCGTCGGCGGTGCAGCTGTCGAGGAACGCGCTCTCCTCACCCAGCTTCAGCTGAGGCTCGGGCGAGCCCTGCACGACCAGCCCGAAGCGGTTGTCCAGGGCGCGAACGCGGGAGAGGCGACCCGTGCTCCGGTCGTACAGGATGCCGGCGCGCGCACAGCCTTCCACCCGCACGTCATCGAGCGCGACGGTGGATCCGGCGAGCGCGAGGACGCCGTCGGCGACGAGCTCGTCGCGCCGCCTGCCCTGTGCGGCGCGGGGATCACCCGTCACCCCGTCGACGACCGTCTGCGAGATCTCCGCCTCCGAGCCGAACAGCACAACGCCGGCCGTGCGGCTCCCGCGGACGATGGACGAAGCGAGCCGGATCTCGTACCCCGCCGCAGCGACGCCGATGCCCGTGCTGTCGTCGTCGCCGCCGTCGTCGTCATCGTCGTCATCGTCGTCATCGTCGTCATCGTCGTCATCGTCGTCATCGTCGTCTGATTCGCCGCCCGAGGTGCCGTCGATCAGGTTCCCGATGATCTCGACCTTGCTGCCGAGGACCTCGGTGCCGGCGAAGACGCCGACGGAGCGGTTGCCGCTCACGACATTGCCCGCGAGCACGGCGGTGGCGCCTCTGTAGATGACGATCCCCTGCCCCACCGGCGCGCGGCGGTCCGGCGCGACATGCCCCTCGACGAGGTTGCCTGTCACGGTCGCCTCGGACCCGTCATATCCCACGAGCAGGCCGGTGCCCTCGTTGCTGCGAATGGCGTTCGACACGAGCGTCACCCGGCCCTCCGCCACGGTCAGCCCGGCGCCGTCCCCCCAGCTGCCTTCGGCGATGGTGCCTTCGATGAGGTTGCCGCCGGCGATCAGCTCGGCGGAAGAGTCGCCGACGTGAACCCCGGTGCCGCGGTTCCGGACGACCGCGCTGTCGTGGAGGCGCATCGCCGCGCCGCGGGCGACGGCGACCCCGAATCCGCCGAGCAACGACCCGGTCGGGGCCGCCACCGTGCCCTGCACCAGGCTCCGCGTCATCGTCGCCGCGCTGCCCTCGCCGATGACGGCGACGCCGATCTCCGTGTTGCCGAGGACCACGCTCGAGTCGATGGCGACGCGCGCTTGCCTCGCCGCATACACGCCGACGCCGTAAGGCGGGTCGGAGGTCCCGGGGCCCGTCCCCTCGACGAGCACGCCGGAGAGGGTCGCGGACGCGCTGGACGCCACGAGGATCCCGGACAGCTGGTTTCCAACGACAGCCGTGCTCTCGATCGACGCCTCGGCGCCGTCCTGCACGACGATCCCCTGGCCGTCCGCCGGGTAGCGCCCAGAAGACACGGTTCCCTCGACGAGGCTGCCCACCACAGACGCCGTGGCGCCCGCCTGGAGCGCCGCCACGCCCGCCGCGCGGTTGCCCGTCACGGCGCTCTCCTTCACGAGGAGCGCGCCGCCGGCATCCGCAAAGGCGCCGATGCCGGTCCCTGCGCTGCCGTCGCGCGTCCCCTCGATCCAGCTCTGCGCGACCGAGAGGCGGGCGCCATCGCCCGACAGGACGCCGGCATGCATGGCGTCCTTGATGTGAACGCGCTCGAGCGTCACGGCGCTCGCGCCCGTCGCCACGACGCCGGCGCCGTCTCCGCCGATCTCGATCCCCCGGAGCGTCACCTCCCCTGCGTCGAGCACGGCCACGATCGCGGGAGGACGCACGGCCGAGCTGACCCCGCGGATCCGCACGCGCGAGGCGCACGGGCCGGCGATCTCGAGCGGCTTCGTGATGACGACCGGCTCGTCGTAGGTCCCCGCCGCGAGCGCGATCGTCCCGCCGTCGTCGACGAGCCCCAGCGCCGCCTCGATCGTGGTGACCGGCCTCGCCTCGGATCCGTCGCCGTCCGCGCCGGAGTAGCTCGGATCCACATAGACGTTCCCGGACACGCGCGGGACGCTCCCCCACGGCCCGCGCCCGCAGCCGGCGGGGCCGTCGACCGGCACACACCCCGCTTCCGGCGTCGCGAACGTGCCTGTCGGGCACCTCGCCATGGCCGGCCTGCAGAGCCCGTCGTCGCCCGCGAGCTCCGGAGCGCAACGGGGGATGCCAGCGGGAATACAGCCCTCATCGAACTTCGGGATCGTCCCCGCAGGGCACTTCTCCATCGATGGATGGCAGAGCCCGTCGTCCTCCACGAAGAGCTCGGCGCACCCCTGGATGCCCACCGGCATGCACGCGTCCGCGGGGCCGAGGACGTGCCCAGGCGCGCAGCTCGGCGCGCGCGGCGCGACGCCCTCGCATACGAGCGGGGCGCCGGAGCTCCCCGAGGCGTCGCTGCACGCCGCGACGAGCGGCAAGAGGGCCGCGATGCAGGCGGCCAGGCAAGATGAACCCGCGCGCGTCGCGCAGAAGCGCATGCAATCCCCTCCTTGGAAAGCGCTGCCTCGCGCGCCGCGGGCTCCCGCTCCTCGGGCGAACAGCTCTCCAGAGCTCCCGCAGCAGCGCGGAGACCGCGCGTAGCCTCCATGAACAGGCGCTCCGAGCGCCCGAGATCGTCGAGGAGCCCGCGCCAGGGTGACGAGGACGCCGCCTGTGCGCCTGTGCGCCTGTGCGGCGCTGCGCGAGCTCCTTTAGCGTAATGAATCCTACAACGGGAGATGCGCTCCTGCCAGGCAAAGGAGCCGTGATCGCGCCGACTTTCCCTTCGCTGCAGCGCCACGGACGGCTGCGCCGCGCCGGGTCTCCCGGGCGTGGGCGCGCGAACCTCGCTGACAACGAGGCTCGCGCGCGGCCGAGCGTGTGGGTCAGACGTCTTCTGTCAACCACGTTGAACCGGGCGAACGCGGCGCGGGGACGCCCCGCGCAGGCGGCCGCTCCCGCTGCATCGCGAGCCCGCCGTCCGCGGCTGAAGCCGGCGGCCGCGCCGTCGTTCCGGACGACGGGGTGACGCGCGGCGCGGCGCAGAGCGCGGCACACTCACGCGACGACGGCGAGGTTGCCGCAGGAGGAGCGCCGCACAGGGCCCTTGTCGGCCCAAGTGGGCTGCGCACGGCGTGACCAGATGGCCGCAAGCGATGAGAACATCGCCGCCGACGAGCGCAGATGTCGAGTCGCTGCAGCCCCTGATTGCGGGGATCCACCAGGTCTTCGGAAATGCGGCTTGCCGAGCGCGATAAAGCCGCAAGTCGGGTCGTCCTCCCCCGTCTCATGCCGTCCCGCCGCGCGCGACGCGCGGGGGGCGCCCTGCGATGGACGTCGACATTTGCCTTTCTCCAGCGCTCGAAAGGCTCCCACATCGGCGCTGCGAGGCGGCGCCGGCGCGCGCCGGCGCGGCGGCTCCCCGGCGCGATGAAACGGGGCAGAACGCTCACCCGGCGCGGATTCAGACAATGCACTTTCGCCGTCGCCGACGCGGCAGGCTCTGCACACGAGGAGTCAGGCACGCAGCCTGCTCTCCACGCCGTTCAACATGCCGGCGCGGGCCCGAGGGCCGTAGCAGGGCATGGAAGGAGGACGGATGGTTCGCTCAATCGATATGAAGATGGCGCACGCGGCGATGCTCTTTTCTGTGTTGATGACCGGGTGCGCAGTCGACGCGGTGGCTCCGCAAGAGGCCGAGTTGGACCAGGCTGACGTCGACGTGGCGTCGAGTGAGCAGGCGTTGGAGGACGAGGAAGCGACGGACGAGGAGACGCGGGGCGGCGGCCTGATCGGCGCGCCCGGGGCGCCGGGCAAGACCGATATCGGCCAGGGCCCCATCAAGGGCGGCCTCGGCGGCCCCGGTGGCCCGCTCCAGGGCCCCGGCGGCGTCGGACAGGGCCCCTTCAAGGGTGGCCTCGGCGGCCCCGGTGGCCCGCTCCAGGGCCCCGGCGACATCGGACAGGGCCCCTTCAAGGGCGGCATCGGCGGCCCCGGTGGCCCGCTCCAGGGCCCCGGCGGCGTCGGACAGGGCCCCATCAAGGGCGGCATCGGCGGCCCCGGTGGCCCGCTCCAGGGCCCCGGCGGCGTCGGACAGGGCCCCTTCAAGGGCGGCATCGGCGGCCCCGGTGGCCCGCTCCAGGGCCCCGGCGACATCGGACAGGGCCCCATCAAGGGCGGCGGCCCGCTCCAGGGCCCCGGCGGCGTCGGACAGGGTCCCATCAAGGGCGGCATCGGCGGCCCCGGTGGCCCGCTCCAGGGCCCCGGTGGCCCGCTCCAGGGCCCCGGCGACATCGGACAGGGCCCCATCAAGGGCGGCGGCCCGCTCCAGGGCCCCGGCGGCCCCGTCGGCCAGGTCGGGCAGATGCCCGGCGGCCCGGTCGGGCAGATGGGCGGGATCCCCGGCCTCGGCGGCTTGCCGGGCATGGGCGGCTTCGGGTGGCCGCTCGGCATGGGCGGCTATCCGTACGGCGGCTTCGGCTTCCCCGGCGGGTTCGGCGTGCCGCTCGGCGGCTTCGGCGGCGCTGGGTGCTGCGGCGGGGGTGGTTTCCCTGGATCGCTCTTTCCCTGACGTCGTTCCCCGGGCGCGACGGCCACGCTGCCGCCGCGCGCCGTGGTGAATCGGTACGAGGGTCCGCCCGAACCTGCGGGGAGAGTCACCCGAGCTCTCCGCGAGGCGGGCGGCCCGTCCGTCGACCGGCCTCTGGAGAGCGGCCGCCCTCGTCGAGCGCGGGGCCCGCGAAACGTTGGACCCCTGCCGCGCGGTCGAGGCAGCATACGGCGATGGAAGACGCCCCCCTCCTAGAGCGCGAGCCGGAGACCAACATCTTCGGCGAATCCATGGTGGTGTTTCACACCGCCGCGGACCTCATCGGCCTGGCTCCCCGCATCCGGCTGGAGCTCGAGCAGCCCGACTACGAGCACATCTTCTACATCACCACGCAGCTCCAGGACCGCCTCGTCCCCTTCCGCGGAGAGGCGGCCGCGGCCTACGAGCGGCTCCCTGCGTCGGTGATCCCGAACCGGGCCGCGATCACCCCGCTCTTCAACGGCAAGCTCATCCTCCGCCCCGAGGCGCTCCGGAGCGGCTCGATCCACGTGCAGGACGGGACGATCCGCCTCGCCGATCAGGGCCTTTACCGCATCCAGCCCGGCGCGTTCGTGCGCTTCAAGGCCTATCGGGTCCAGCACAACCAGGCGCGAGGGCCTTACAAGGGCGGGCTGCGCTTCCACAAGGCCGTGTCGCTCGACCTGTTCAACGCGCTCGCCGCCGAGATGACCTGGAAGACGGCCATCGCCGATGTCCCGTTCGGCGGCGGCAAGGGGGGTATTCGCATGGACCCGCGCGAGCACAGCAAGGAGGAGCTCGAGGCGATCTCGCTCCGGTACATGTACCGGCTGAAGCAGCTCATCGGGCCCAACGTGGACATCCCCGCGCCGGACGTGGGCACGAACGCCGAGGTGATGGCGTGGCTCCTGCGCCAGTACAGCGACGGCGAGCGCGAGCGGGTGAACCACCGCGGCGTCGTCACGGGCAAGGACGTGCGCATCGGCGGCTCCGAGGGGCGCGTCAAGGCGACCGGGCAGGGGCTCGCGTACTGCATCGAGGAGTGGTACGCGCAGCGCGGCGCCCCCCTCGCGGGGGCGCGCTTCATCGTGCAGGGCTTCGGCAACGTCGGCTCCGCCGCCGCCGAGATCCTGTGCCGGATGGGCGCGCGGTGCGTGGCCGTGCAGGACGCCGACGGCGCGATCTACGACCCGAACGGCGTCGACGTCGGCGCGCTGATGGCGCACGTCAACGAGAACCCGCAGAACCTCCGGCGGTCGGTCGCCGGCTACAGCGGCGCCCAGGCGATCGCGCGGGACGATTTCTGGAGCGTGGACGCGGACATCTGCATCCCGGCCGCGCTCGGCGACGCCATCACCGGCGAGGTGGCCGAGCGGCTGAAGGCGAAGCTCGTGGCCGAGGGCGCCAACCGCCCGACCACGACCGAGGGCGACAAGGTGCTCGCGGAGCGCGGCATCAGCGTCATCCCCGACATCATCGGCAACGCGGGCGGCGTGACCGTCTCCTATTACGAGTGGATCCAGAACAAGCGCATGGAGCACTGGACCGAGGGCGAGGTGAACGCGCGGCTAGAGCGCGCCATCAAGAGCAACTACCGCCTGATCTGCGACATCGCGGAGGACCGGCCGCGCCGCTCGGAAGATCACGACTCGACCGGGCTCGCCGTGGGCAAGCGCCTGCCGATGCGGCTCGCCGCGATGGTGCTCGCGCTCAAGCGGATCGAGGCGCACTACATGCTGGAAGGGTTCTCTCAGTGATCTCGGCAAAACGACGAGCGCGGCGCCGGAGTCCGGCCGTCCCTCTGGCCGGGTTCCGGGCGGGCGGCGGCGGACCTAGCGAGCGACGCCGTACCCGAGCTTCTTGATGCCGTAGACCTTGATCTTGTGCTGGAGCGTTCGCAGCGGCAGCTCGAGGCGACGCGCCGCCTCCGTCTGGTTCCAGTCGGACGCGCGCAGCGCCTCGAGCAGGAGCTCGGCCTCGATCTGCTCCAGGCGCGTCTTGAGGCCGACCGCGGGGGCCGCCCCCTGCCCCGGATCGGACGCGCGCGGGGGGAGCGGCTCGGACGGGCGCGAGGGCAGCGGCTCGGACGCGCGCAGGGAGAGGGCCGGCGCGACGCCGGGCTCGGACGAGCGCGAGACGTCGACGGCGCGAGAGGGCGTGGGCGGCGAGCTGGGAGAGGTCACCGCCAGGCGGATGCGCTCCGGGAGATCGCGCGCCATGATCGCGTCGCCCTCCGCGATCACCACGGCCCGCTCGATCGCGTTCCGGAGCTCACGCACGTTGCCGGGCCACGAGTAGCACTTCAGGAGGGCCAGCGCCTCGGGCGCGAGCGACTGGACCCTGCTGAGGTTCGCCGAGTTCGCCTGCGCCAGGAAGCCCGCCGCGAGCGTCGCGATGTCGTCGCGGCGCGCGCGGAGCGGCGGGATGTTCAGCGTCATCGCGTTCAGCCGGTAGAGCAGATCGAGCCGGAACGTGCCCGCGTCGCACATGGCGTCGAGGTCGCGGTGCGTCGCCGCGATCACGCGGACGTCGACCTCCAGCTCCTTGGTCGCGCCGACGCGCGTCACCCGCTTGGTCTCGAGCACGCGCAGGAGCGCGGCCTGCGCTGCCGCGGGCAGCTCGCCGATCTCGTCGAGCAGGACCGTGCCGCCGGCGGCCGCCTCGAACACGCCCTTGTGCTGCTGGCTCGCCCCGGTGAAGGCGCCGCGCTCGTGGCCGAAGAGGGTGCTCTCGACCAGCAGCGCCGGGATCGCCCCGCAATTCACGCAGATGAGCGGCTCGCCGCGGCGCGGGCTGCCGTCGTGGATGAACCTCGCGAGCACCTCTTTGCCCGTCCCGGTCTCGCCGCGCAGGAGCACGGGGATGGAGGAGCGCGCGGCCCGCAGCGCCACCTCGACGAGCGATCGCATGAGCGGGCTCTTGGTCGCGAGGAGGTGGCCGTCGGCCTCCCACTGGCTCTCCGGCGGCGCGCCCGGCGGGCCCGCCTCGTCGGGCGGCCGGGTGCTGTCGACCTTCGGCGTGACGTAGACCAGCGCGCCCTCCGGGGACGCGAGGCGCACGGGCTCGGCGGGGGTGGCGCTCCGCGACGCCTCGTGGCTGACCTCGATGAGCTTGTCGATGGACGTCGCGGCGTCGGGGGACACGGCGACCCCCGCGACCAGCAAGGGCTCGCCCTCGCGGCGCGCGACGATCGCCTTCGCGAGCTCCTCGGCGAGCTCGGGGGTGACCTCGGGGAGCAGGATCTCGAGGGTGTCGGCGCTGTAGAAGGCGACGCGATCGACGGGCCTCAGCGCCTCGCGCACGCGGAGCCCCCAGTGGCGGAGGTGGCTCGCCTGCGCGCCGAGCGAGCGGACCACGACGAGCGCGAACTTGCGGCCGAAGAACCTGGACCGCACGATCTCGGCCTGGAGCGCGAAGCGGAGCGCGTCGGAGCCCTCCAGGCCGAACGGGGGCATCTCGCCCCCGGAGAGCACATGGACCGACGCGACGATGCCGCCGAGCAGCACCTCGTCCCCGGCCTTGACCACGCCGCTCTCGACCCGCTGCCCTGAAATGCGCGTCCCGTTGCGCGAGCCGAGGTCCTCCACCACGACCTCGCCGCCCACGAGCGTGAAGCGCGCGTGCCGCCGCGAGATGCTCCTGTCCCGGATCACCACGTCGGCCGGGGCCTCCCTGCCGACGACGACGCCGACGCCGGGGCTCATCGGGGCCATCTCGACGCCGTCATGATGATAGACGAGCAGGAGCACACGCCGCTTCTCCGAGCGCGCGTCCTGGAGGAGCTCCCCTGTCTTGATGGACAGCGGCGCGGTCGTCGCCATGGGGCCGGTCCTGTAACCGCTCACACTGCCCAACTACGCCTCATTCCTCCCAACGGCAACCGGGAAGCGGCGGCGCCCCCGGTCTTCGACGAAAGCGCGCGCGGGGCGTCCGCATGGTAAGGAGGTCGGATGCTGCGTCTCAACGCCGAATGGACACAGGTGCTCCGCCGGTACAAGGAAGACCACCAGGATCCACGCAACCAGGCGTGTCACCAGGTCGGCATACCGCTCATCGTCGCGAGCTTCCCCGTGGGCGCGACGCTCATCGGCCTCCCGCTCGCGGCCGCGATGTTCGCGACCGGCTGGGGCTTCCAGTTCGCGGGCCACTGCTTCGAGGGGAAGAAGCCGTCGTTCGTGGACGACAAGCGGAGCCTGATCATCGGCGTGCTCTGGTGTCTCGAGAAGTACGGCCTGCGCGTCTTCGAGGAGACGCCCGCCCCCTGACGCTCCTCGCCAGGCGCTTCCCGGGCGCCGTCCACGGGCACGGCTGTGACGCGGACAGATCGGCTTCCTGCATCAGAAAACCTGGAACATGGTTTTCTTTGCCACTGTGCTGCATTGCGCAAAGCTTTCTTGACGTGATGCACGCACGGTCGTACCTGTGTCGCGGGCGGGGGCGATGACTCTTCCTATTCCGGGTCCTCGGCAGGCACCGCGCCCGCCGGCGCATCGACGTCCGTCCGCCGTGCCTCTGTCCCGACGAGCTCCCGGAGCTTCGGGACCGGCCCGCCGCAGGCGATGAGATGGACGAGGACGAGGAGACGGGGATGGGGAGTGCGGGGAGCATGAGGGGGAAGGTCGCCGTGATCACGGGGGGCACCTCGGGGATCGGGCTCGCGACGGCATCCGCGCTGGCGCGGCAGGGCGCCCGGGTGACCGTGCTCTGTCGCCGTACCGGCTCCGACGGCGCGAGGAAGCTCGCCGCGCTGAAGGTGCTCGGCGAGGTCAACCTCGTCGAGTGTGACCTCGGCCGGCTCGCGTCCGTGCGCGCGGCGGCCCGCCAGGTGGCCGACCGGTGCGGGGTCGTTCACCTGCTCGTGAACAACGCGGGCGTGTTCCTGCGCGAACGCGCGGAGTCGGCCGACGGCCTCGAGATGACGTTCCAGGTGAACTACCTGTCGCATTTCCTGCTGTCGAACCTGCTGCTCGACCGGCTCAAGGCCGCGCGCGACGCGCGCGTGGTCAACATGGTCGCGCCGGTGGACAGCATCCGGCTCGACTTCGATGATCTCATGTCGAAGCGCTCGTATTCGTTCCTCTCCGCCTCCGCGCGGTCGAAGCTCGCGCTCGTGCTCGCGGCGCGCCGCCTCGCGGAGAGGCTCTCGGGCACAGGAGCCCAGGTGCTCTGCTACTACCCTGGCCTCGTGCGCTCAGGGCTGTTCGAGGGGACCTCGCGCGTCCTCAAGGCGCTGATCGACGTCGTGGGCGCGACGCCGGCGCAGGCGGCCGCGAACCTCCTCGCGATCCTGGCCGAGACGGCGCCCGCCGGGAGCCCCGCCTTCTTCGAGCGGACCAGGGCGAGGCCTCTCAAGGGAATGGCGACCGACGCAGAGGCGGCCTCGCGGCTCTGGGAGATGAGCTCGAGGCTCGTCGGCTTCACCTGAACGGAAGGGCCCCCGGCTCACCGGAACCCCCGCTTCTTGAGCTCCGCGGCGAGCGACGACTGCACGCGCTCGACCTCCCGGCCGATGGCCCGCACCGCCTCCGTCGCGCTCTCGAGCGTCCCCGCGCGCGCCTCGCGATCGAGCCGGGCGCAGAGCTCCTTCAAGCTCGAGGCCGCGAGCGCGTCGGCGCTCTCGTAGAGCGCCCAGGCGAGCCGCTCGAGCTCGCCGAGCGCGCCCTGCGCCGCGGCCTCGCGCATCGAGGCCACCCGGGTCGGGGCCTCCGTGAGGAAGAGCTCGATCACCTCGGTGACGACGTCGGGCTCGACGGCGCGCAGCCCGCCCCGCGGCCGCGAGGAGGCGGGCTGGCCGCGCCTCGACGTCGACGGGGGCGAGGGCGTGACCAGGGTCGGCGGAGCGAGCTCCACGCTCGGTGGCGCGCCGTCGGGGTGGGCGGCCTCGTACGCGCCGGACCGCGACGCCGCGCCGGGAGGCCGCCGCCCGCGGTCCGCCTCGTCCTGCCTCGGCGGCTTCGATGAGGCCGTCGCCCGCGCCGACTTCGGCGGGTGCGCGCGCGCCCCGGCGGACATGTGCTCCGGCGGCAGCCCTGCGAGCAGCCGCAGGCTCGAGTGCAGCTGCGCGCGCCGGATCGGCTTGATGAGCACGGAGTCGACCTCGGCGCGGCTGGGCGCCTCCCGGCCGGCGTAGGTCATGAGGCCGACGCGAACGGGCGCGATCGCCGGGTCCGCCTTGATGCGCTGGAGCAGCATCAGGCCGTCGAGATCGGCCAGCTCGAGGTCGATCAGCACCATGTCGTAGGCGGCGCCGGCGTCCGCCGCCTCGCGCAGCGCGGCCAGGGCGGCGGCGCCGCTGCCCGAGGTGCGGCACGCGAGCCCGAGCTCCTCGCTCAGCTTTCGCACCACCTGACGCACCGAGCCGCTGTCGTCGACAACGAGCACCCGCTTCCCGGGCAGGTCGATGCGCGGGATGAGCGCGCGCTCCGCGCCGCGCGCGCGCCGCTCGAACGGCAGCGCGAACGAGATCCCATGCCGGCGCGCGTCGATGTCCGCGGGCTCGCAGAGCTCGCCGCCCATCGCGACGACCAGGCGCTTCGCGACGGCCATGCCGGACGCCACGCCGAGGTCTCGCCCGGACGCGAGCCGCGCTCCCCCGCCCGGCGCGCCCGCTGCCCCCAGCGCCGCCGCGCCGTCCGCCCGCCCTGCGCCCGCTAGGCGCACATCGAAGCGCACCCGCGCGCGCGCTCGCTCGGGCGCACCGTCGAGCCTGCCTTTCGCCTCGTCGTTGCGGGCCGCGTCCAGCGCGGCGCGCACCAGCACCTCGCCTCGGGGCGCCGCGCCGATCGCGGTCGCCACGACGTTCAGCAGGATCTGCCGCAGCCGCGCGGCGTCGCCGCGCACCGCCGCCGGCACGTCCGGCTCGACGTCGAGCACGAGCTCGGTCCCCTCGTCATGAGCGCGATCGCCGAGCAGCTCCGCGGCGTCCTCGATCGCCCGGCGCAGATCGAAGTCGGCGTGATCGACGGGCAGCCCGCGGCCGTCCGGCTGGCCGAGCGAGATGAGATCGTCGACCATCGAGAGCACCGCGTCGCCGCTGCTCCGGATGCGCCGCGCCCAGGCGCGCTGCTCCGGGTCGAGCTCGCTGTCGAGCAAGAGGCTGCTGAACCCGACGATCCCGCCGAGCAACGTCCGGATCTCGTGCCGCATCTGCGCGACCGCGCTCGCCTCCCCCTCCTCATGGGCGAGCGCCCATGGCCGCGCGGCCGGCTCCTGCGGCGCGAGCGCGCGCTCCGCGGACTCGCTGCTCCTCGTGCCGGGGCTGCTCTCTGGACCGCTCCGGCGCTGCTCTTTGCCTGCCATCGACGCCCCGCCACGCCTCGGTCGCCCGCCCCACGCAGGCCCCACGACGCCGGAGCTTCAAGTGTACTGCTTACAATGCCCCGGAGAGAAGCTCGCCGTGCGCGCCGCGACGACCGCGCCGCGCCGTGCGCGCGCCATTTGCGCGTGCTTTACACGCCTTTTAGGCGGCTTTTACATGCCTTTTACGCGCCATTCACGCGATGTCAGCGTCCGTCAGCTCCCGCGCCCCGCGCCGCGGCAAGGGCGCTCGGCGGCGTCTCCCACGGTTCGCGAGGCCCATGGGGGCGACGCGCGTCCCCGAGCGCCGTCACGACGACGCGCTCGCGATCGACCGCCGCTTCTGCCGAGAGCACGCTGACGGCCGACGGGTCCTCGGACGACGCGAGCGCGCGCCGGCTGTGCCCGAACAGGCGCAGGAGCAGCTCCGGCGGGGCGAAGTCGAGATCGCTCTCGTGGACGAAGAGCCGCCCGAGGTGCTCGGCGTAGGCGCTGGCGAGCACCTGGAAAGGGATCCTGTCGAAGGCGAGCGCGCGCCGGCGGCTCGCGGCCGCCGACCCGAGCAGCGCCGCGAAGAGGGTCGTATAGATGGCGCGGAGCCTGATCCGCATCGAGGCCGGGCTGCGCTTCAGGGCCTCGCGCAGGAAGTGGACGTTGAGCGGGACGTGGAACGACTCGTCGCGCGTCAGGATCGTCAGCATCTGGCGCACCGCCGGGTACCGGGCTTCCCGCAGCGCGAGGCGGTAGGTCGTCGAGCCGATGGTCTCGAACATGAGGTTCGTGAGCACGATCGTCTCCACCCGCTTCGCGCGGCCGTACAGGCGATAAAAGGTGCCGGTGACGCGGCCCATGGGCCGGACCTCGCCGCCGATGTACGCGAGGAACTTCGTGAGCAGCTCGCGGTGCCACCCCTCCTCGTCGCCGTAGAGCCGCAGGCACTCGCCGAGCTCGGGGTCCCAGACGCTCACCTCGTCGGCCAGCGCATGCGCCTGCATGAGGCCGGACTCCTCGGCGCGGAACGCGGCGTTGAAGAAGGCGATCGCGGCCTGGCGCTCTCCCTCGCTCTCCCACGGGATCGGCCGGGAGAGGTCGAGCTCTTCCTCGTACATCCGCTCCGCGCGGCGGCGCAGCATGCTGAGCCACCACGAGGTGGCGCGCTGGACGGGGGGCTTGCGGGAGATCGGCTGGGACGCTGCAAGAAGCATCGGGCAAGGACCCCGTCGATGACGGATGAGGAGCCGTCTCCTCGATCGCGCACGACGGGACGGGCGGCACCATAGCGCAGTTGTTCGGCGCGGCGCAGCCGGGAGCGCGGCGCGCCCGGGCGCGCCGCGGGCGGAAGGCTGCTCGGGCGCGACGGATCCCTGCGCGGTCGATCGACGGGCCGATGGACGGCGACGGGCGGCGCCGGGCGGACGACCCGGGGGGCAGGGGCATGGCGCTCGGGGGTCACACGCACGCCGTGCGACCGTACGCGACGCTACGCAGCGCCGCGCGAGACCCCCGCGCAGGCCGAGGCGCGCGTTCGTCGCCGTGGCGCGCTTTGTACGCCCCTCCGGGTGGGATACCATAGTCGACCCACTGTGTTCTTCGAGCAGCTCGAGCTCCCCCTCGGAGGGCTCTATCCCCAGACCGAGCCCACGCGCATCCCACGGACCCGGCGCGTCTTCGTCAACCGCAACCTCAAGCTGGCGGGGATCGACTGGGTCGGCTTCGACATGGACTACACCCTGGCGATCTACAACCAGACCGAGATGGACAACCTCTCGATCCAGGGGACCGTCACGAAGCTCGCCGCGCGAGGCTACCCCGAGGAGCTCCTGCGGCGCCTCCGCTATCCGATCCACTTCCCGATCCGCGGCTTGCTGATCGACAAGCGCTTCGGCCACGTGCTCAAGATGGACCGGTTCAAGGTGGTCCAGCGCGGGTACCACGGCCTCCGGGAGCTCACGAAGGACGAGCTCCGGTCGCTCTACCAGCACCGCAAGATCCGGCCGAACACCGCCCGCTACCACTGGATCGACACGCTCTACGCGCTGAGCGAGGCCACGCTCTACGCCGGCATCGTCGACGCCCTCGAGGAGCGCGGCGTCGCGCTCGACTACGCGCGGCTGTTCACCGACATCCGCGAGTGCATCGACGAGGCGCACCGGGACGGCACCATCCTCGACGTCGTCCTGTCCGACCTGCCGCGCTTCGTCGAGCGCGATCCGAACCTGGCGCAGACGCTCCACAAGTTCCGCTCGGCGGGCAAGAAGCTCTTCCTGCTCACGAACTCGCGCTGGCCGTTCACCGAGAAGATGATGACGTACCTGCTCGGGGACGCGATGCCGGAGTACCCGAGCTTCCGGCACTACTTCGACGTCATCGTCGTCGCCGCGCAGAAGCCGGCGTTCTTCCAGGAGCGCCGCCCGCTCCTCATCCGCGACGGCGCCGAGCCCCGCCCCGCCACGGCCCCGCTCGAGCGCGGGGCCATCTACGAGGGCGGCAACCTCAACGACTTCGAGAAGTTCCTGAACATCTCCGGCGACCGGGTCCTCTACGTCGGCGATCACATCTACGGCGACATCCTCCGCTCCAAGAAGGAGAGCGCGTGGCGCACGGCGATGATCATCCAGGAGATGGAGGCGGAGGTCGCCGCCCACGAGTCGTGCCGGCGCGAGCACATGGAGAGCGCCCTGCTCGAGGGGCGCCGCGAGGAGCTCGAGGACCAGCTGCGCTTCTACCAGCAGCGCTACAAGGATCTGACCCGCAAGATCGAAGAGGAGCAGCAGAAGAAGAACGGCGCGACCAACGGGGGCGGAGCGACGCTGCTCGCGGAGGCGAACGGCGAGCACGTCCAGATCGACTACGCGACATCGTTCTACGAGGCCGAGCGGGGCCGCACCAAGCGCGCGGTCGAGCGCATCCGCGGCCAGCTCCGGGCCGTCGACGCGGAGGTCGGCAAGCTGGAGCGCGAGATCGCCCGCCGCTTCCACCCCTACTGGGGCTCGCTGCTCAAGGAGGCGAACGAGACGTCCAGCTTCGGCGATCAGGTCGAGGAGTACGCCTGCATCTACACGTCGCGCGTCTCGAACCTGCTCGCCTACTCGCCGCTGCAGTACTACCGGAGCCCGCGCGACCTGATGCCGCACGAGCTCTGATCGCCGAGGCCTCCGCGCCGGTGCGCGGGCGCCGCATGAGGAGATCGCCATGAGCATCGCCCGCCCCCGCCCGCTGTTCGTCGCGCTCGTCGCCCCCGCCCTCTTCGTCGCCGGCTCCGCCGGCTGCGGCAAGCGGGCCTGCTTTCACTGGACCGAGCTCGAAGGGGCGTGCCCGTCGAGCGGCGAGGCGCGCGTGTTCTTCGAGAACCCAGGCTGCGTGAGCTCCATCGAGTCCATCGACAGCGAGGGGGATTTCGACGGCGAGCTCTGCTGTTACGACGTCACCACGGTCGACACCGGCGACGAGGAGTGCACGACGGTGCAGGGGCCCATGTCCGGCAGCGCCGGCGGCGGACGCCCCCCCATCCCCAAGTAGCCTGGGGGCGCGGCGCGCGGCCTGCGCCGCGTCACTTGCAGCAGCGGAAGCCGGTCGAGTAGTCGTGGTACCCGCGCGAGTGCGCGGTGGTCTTGTACTCGCAGCCGTCGCCGTGCTTGGCGCTGTCGAGGTAGTAGCCGCCGCGGAAGGTGCCGCGCGGCGCGCTCGTCCACTCGTGCAGGTTGCCCACCATGTCGTGGACGCCGAAGCTGCTCTTGCAGCGGCGGAACGCGCCCGAGGACGCCAGCGTGCCCGGGAGCTGGTTCAGGCGGGCGTCGTTCATGTTGGCCCACGTGAACGCCGACTGCGGGGCCTCGCCCCCCTGGCCGAAGTAGCGGTTGAACGACGAGACGCCGCTGTCGTTGCAGGCGCCGCGCTCCCGCTCGCGTCCGTAAGGGAACACCGTGGCGCGCTTGCCCCTGCACGCGGTGACCCACTCGTCGTCCGTGCAGAGCCGCTTGCCGGCGCTCTGGCAGGCCGCCTCGGCCTGATCCCGGCTGATGTACGCCTGCGGCTTCACGCCGCGCCGGCTCACCGCCTTCACCTTCAGCTTGCCGACCGGCTCGAACGGCGAGTGCCGGCGCTTCCCGCCGCCGGAGAGCAGCTCGACGGTGCTCGCCTCGAAGCGATCGATGCAGAACGTCCCACGCACCGAGGCCATCCCCGCGGGGCACGCGGCGCGCGCGGCGGCGGCCGTCCTGGGGCTCGGTAGCCCGAGGGCCGCGAGGCCGAGCGCCGCGACGCCCGCGGCGAAGACCGGCGAGCGCGCGAGGGACAGGGCGGGCCGGCGCGCGAGGGGGTGAGACGGGAAAGGGGGTCGCATCGCGGAGAGGCCCAGGCCCGGGGCGAGCTCCTGGCCATAGCCGATCCCCGGCGCGGCGGGCAAATCGCCGCAGCTGGCGGAGACGGGCCCGGACGCGCGCGCTGCTGGCGCTGGACGAGCGGGCGATTTCGGTCACGCTGGCGCTCCCATGACAGCCACCGTCCCGCCCGCCGCCGGCGCCACGGCCGCGGGCTCGCGCGGCGACCTCCCCGCGCCCGCGGGCTCGCCCGGCGATCTTCCCGCGGCCCTGCTCCGGAGCTCCCCCGCCGACTTCATCGTCGAGGAGCTCCCCGCTTACGCGCCGAGCGGCCGCGGCGAGCATGTGTTCGTGACCTTCCGCAAGACGGGGCGCACCACGCTCGACGCGGTCCGGGCCATCGCGCTCGCGCTCGGGGCCGACCCGGGCGGCGCCGGCTTCGCCGGCATGAAGGACCGTCACGCGATCACCACGCAGACCGCATCGTTCCAGCTCCCCCTCGCGCAGGATCCGGCGCCCCTGCTCGAGAAGGCCGAGCTGCCCGGGATCGAGGTCCTCACGGTCGCCCGGCACGACAACAAGCTCAAGCCGGGGCACCTCCTGGGCAACCGGTTCCGGATCGCGCTCCGGGGCATCGCTCCCGCGGCGCTCCCGCTCGCCGAGCGCCGCCTTGCCGAGATCGGCCGCGCCGGCGTGCCGAACGCGTTCGGGCCCCAGCGGTTCGGAAGGAACGGCGACAACCCCGAGCGCGCGCTCGCGTGGATCGCGGGCCGGGAGCGCGGGCCCCGCGACAAGCGCGAGCAGCGGCTGCTCTTCTCGGCGCTCCAGTCGCTCTGGTTCAACGAGGTGCTCGCGCGCCGCGAGGCGGACGGCACCTGGAGCGCCGTGCTCCCCGGCGATCTCGCCAAGAAGCGCGACAGCGGCGGGCTGTTCCTCGTGCCGCTCGAGGGCCCGGAGCTCGCGGACGCCGAGGCGCGCGCCGCCGCGCTCGCGATCTCGGCGACGGGCCCGATGTTCGGCCGGAAGATGCGCTGGCCCGAGGGCGCCCCGGGCGCGCTGGAGCGCGAGGTGCTCACCGCGGCGATCGGCGACCCTCGCAAGCTCGACGCGTTCGCCCACGCCGGAGAAGGCACGCGGCGCCCGCTGCGCCTGGAGGTGGACGGCCTCGAGGTATCCACCTTGGAGGCGGCCGCCCGGGAGGCGGCGGTGAGCGCCGCCACGCCAGGAGCCGCGGACGATCCGGATGTACGGCACGGAATCGTCGTCTCGTTTGTGCTACCGAAGGGCGGCTACGCGACGACCGTCCTTGGGCGAGTCTTCCAGCTCGTCGACGCCTCCGCCCCCCGGCCCTCCATCGGCAGGCCGGGGGCGGGCAGCGCCCCTCCTCCGGAGGGGGACGAAGTCGAGGAAGGGCAGCCCGCCGTCGACCCGTAGAGGCTCTTCGAAGCGCGGCTCCCCCCCACCCCCCATCGGAAAGGCACCAAGGAACAAGATGAACCTCGTCGAGTGGCTGCAGCGCATCATGGTCGGATTCGGGGCCGCCTGGGTCATGTGGTTGATGATCGCCCTCAGCGTCGTCTCGGTCGCCATCATCCTGGAGCGCGCCTGGTTCTTCTGGTCGCTCCGCGACGATCTCACCGTCCTCGCGCGGGACCTCAAGACGTCCCTCGACGACTCGATCGAGGCGGCGCGGCGGCGGATGGACGCCTCTCCCTCGGCCGAGGCGGCGGTCGTCGCGGCCGGCCTCGCGGTGGCGCACCAGGGGCCCGAGGCGGCCGAGGAGGCCATGGCCGGCGCCGCGGCGCTCCAGCGCATGAAGCTCGAGCGGCGCCTCGCCTACCTGGGCACGCTCGGCAACAACGCGCCGTTCATCGGGCTGTTCGGCACCGTCATCGGCGTCGTCGGCGCCTTCGACGCGCTCGGCCAGGCGGCGAAGACGCCGGTGGCGCAGGCCACGTCGCAGGCCATGGCGCCGCAGGCGGTCATGTCGAGCATCGCCGAGGCGCTCGTCGCGACCGCGGTCGGCCTCGCGGTCGCCATCCCGGCGGTCGCCGCGAACAACTTCTTCCAGCGCATGATCAAGTCGACGCTCGCCAACACCGAGGCGCTGACGCGCGTCCTGCTCGCGCACCTCAAGATCGATCCGGCGTTCGCCGGGGCCGCCCCCGCCGCCGCCGTCGAGCAGCCGCGCGGCAAGGCCGCGAGGGCGGCGCGGCAGGACGAGCACAAGAAGGGCGGCGCGGGCGAGGAGGAGCGCTGATGGCCGCCACGAGCCGCAACGACGATGACGAGATGATCAGCGGCATCAACGTCACGCCGCTCGTCGACATCACCCTCGTCCTCCTCATCATCTTCATGGTGACGGCGAAGATCATCGTCTCGCAGTCGCTCCCCCTCGACCTGCCGAAGGCCGCGCAGGGGCAGGAGGTGCAGCTCATCTTCGGGCTCGAGCTGCACGCGAACGGCGACACGCTCGCCGACGGCAAGAAGCTCGCGGGCGAGGACGCCATCCTGCCGATCGCGCGCGAGGCCCAGGCGAAGAACCCGGAGCTCCGCGCCGTGATCCGCGCCGACACGACGGTCCCGCACGGCCGGGTGATCCGCGCGCTCGATCTGCTGAAGCAGGCCGGCGTCTCCAAGATCGCGTTCGGCGTGACGCCGATCGCGCCCGAGGCCGGCGCGGTCCCGGGCGCGGCGCCGGGTTCCCCCGCCGCGCCTCCCCCGGCGGCCCCCGCGCCCGCAACCCCGAGCCCCGCGCCGTGAGCGCGCCGAGCGAGACCTTATGAGCCAGGTCACGAGCGATCGCGCCGCGGGGGCGGTCCACGACGGGCGCCGCCGAGGCAAGCGCAGCGGCGCCGAGCCCGGGGGCGCCCTCGAGCCCTCGGCCCCCCTCGCCTCGCCGGCGCCTGCCCGCGCCGGCGATCGCCGGCGCGGCGCGGATCCGCTCGCCGCGGTGCTCGCCCTCGGCGACCGCGCGTCGCGCGTGGGCGCCGTTCTCGGGGTCACGCTGGCGGTCACGAGCCACGGCGCGGCCTCGGCCCGGGCCATCGTCTCGGGGTCGCTGCGCGACATGCGGCACGTGGTCGAGGAGATGCGCACAGGCATCCACGACTACCTCTGGGCGATCTACGAGGTCGACATCCCGCCGCCGAAGGTCGAGGCGCCCAAGCCCCCGGAGCCCGAGCCGCCGCCGCCGGCGCCCGAGCCCGAGCCCGTCCCCAAGGTCGCGCCGCCTCCGCAGGCGAACACCCCGCCGCCCAAGGACGACCCGTACGATCCACCCCCGGCCGCCGCCGAGGCCTCGAAGGTCCTGACGAAAGAGCCGGATCCGGACGAGGTCCTCGACATGACCGATCAGGGGATCGCGAGCGGCGAGGGGCAGGGCGTCGGCTACGGCCAGGTGGCCGGCGCGGGCACGGCGAAGACCCCCACGTTCAACCCGAACGCGAAGGTCGGAGGCGTCGTCGGCGGCAAGGGCACGGGCGCCCCCGTCCCGCCCCCGCCCCCCGCAGGGCCGGACCGCTCCGCGCCGCCCGGGCTGATCGGCAGCAGCAACTGGAACTGTCCTTTCCCTCCGGAGGCCGACGTCGACCAGATCGACCAGGCGAAGGTCGTCCTCATGGTCACGGTGCGCCCCGACGGCAGCCCGCTCTCGGTCAAGGTCGTCAGTGATCCTGGACACGGCTTTGGTCGCTCCGCGCGCATGTGCGCGCTCGGCCGCCGCTACAACCCCGGCAAAGATCGCTCGGGCGCTTCGATCGCCGCCACGACGCCGCCCATCACGGTGACGTTCACGCGCTAGCTCCCCGCCTCGAGCTCCCTTTAAATTCGCTCCGCGCCCTTCGCCTCGGTTATCCTCGTCGGCGGCTTGTGATCGTCCCCGAACGGATCGAGCAGCTCTCGAAGGTCCCTCTCTTCAAGGGCCTCACCCCGGCCGCGCTGGAGCTCATCTCGCGCGTCGCGAGCGAAGAGACGCACGCCCTCGGCACCAAGATCTTTCAGCACGGGGATCCGGGCGACAAGCTCTACATCCTGCTCGAAGGCAAGGTCCGGATCAGCCGAGAGATCGCCGGGATCGGCGAGGAGGCGCTCGCGGTGCTCGGCCCAGGCGCCGTGTTCGGCGAGATGGCGCTGCTCGACGAGGCACCCCGCTCCGCCGACGCGCGCGTCCACGAGCGCTGCCGGTTGCTCACCGTGTCGAAGGACGCGTTCGAGGACCTGCTCTTCCTGCACAAGGAGCTCGCGTACGAGGTCCTCTGGAACGTCGTCCGGATGCTCGTCCAGCGGCTCCGCGAGACGAACAACAAGCTCACGTTCCTCTCCGTCTCAGGCAAATTCGAGTAGAGTGCCGGCCAGATCGCCCGGTGACCGTGGGCGCGCGCCATCGCGGCGCTGCCTGCCGCACGGGGGGCGGCGTTCGGCTCGAACTCAACGTTCCTTGGAGGACTATGGCAGCCAGAATGAAGCACGCAGCGCTCGCCCTCGCGCTCTGGATGGGCGCCTTCGCAGGAGCCTGCGGCTCCAGCACGCCGCCGCCCGAGACGGCGGCCGACAAGAACGACTTCGACGGCGAGTCGAGCCCGGACGAGGGCAAGGCGACCGCCGACGCCGAGGGGGCGAAGCCGGCGAAGCCCGAGAAGGCCGCGGAGGCGCACGAGGAGGAGCACGAGGCTCCCGCCAAGTCGACGCCGCTCCAGGCGACCAAGTTCGAGGCGGATCTGAAGAAGATCGGGATCAACCTCAAGAAGATCCCGGAGCTCGAGAAGCTCCCGGCGGGGCAGAAGAAGAAGGTGATGCCGCTGCTCCAGAAGGCGCTCGGCTACGACACCTGCGAGGGCTGCCACGTCGAGGGCGACTTCAAGAAAGAGACGCGGGACATGAAGATCGCCCGCGAGATGTGGCGCAACTTCGTGGTGCCGCTCCGCAGCGAGAGCGGCGGAACCCTCTTCTGCGACAGCTGCCACGCCGGGAACGAGCACGTCCTGAACCGCAAGGACAAGAAGGCCCTGCAGGCGTTCATGGAGGAGGAGTACCAAAACAAGGTCGCCCGGGCGAACAAGGAGGACATGGAGTGCGGCACGTGTCACGGCGACGCCATGGAGACCAAGATCATCGAGAAACTCTGGAATATCCCGAAATGACGGGAGCCGCTTGGACGACGCGCGAGGCGCTCGTCCAGCAGCGGGACACGACGGAATCCGGCGAAGCCTCCTCGCCATCTTCGTCGGTCATTCGTTAGAGGCCTTACCTTTCAGCAGGAGCGGCTCCGAGGCCTGCCTGCGCTCCGATCTCGCACCAGCGTCCACTTCCAGCCTGCGCCGGCGCTCGGCCGCCTCATCCTCGACGACAGATCGCCATGACGGTGGGTCATGCACCGTTTTCGTACTAGATAGGCGGCATGTGCGGTGTGTTCGGAATCTTTGGCCACCCCGAGGCGGCCAACATGGCCTACCTCGGATTGCACGCGCTCCAGCATCGAGGGCAGGAATCCGCGGGGATCGTCAGCAGCGACGGGGAGCGCCTCTTCGGTCACCGCGCCATGGGGCGGGTGCAGTCCGGCTTCTCTCCGACCGATCTCGCGACGCTGCCCGGCGATCGCGCCATCGGCCACGTCCGCTACTCCACCGCGGGCGGCTCGCACCTGAAGAACGCGCAGCCGCTCGGGGTCGACTACGCGCGCGGCTCGCTGGCGGTCGCGCACAACGGCAACCTCACGAACCATGAGGCCCTGCGCGATCGGCTCGAGGCGCGCGGCTCGATCTACCAGACCGCGAGCGACACCGAGTCGATCGTCCACCTCATCGCGATGAGCAAGAAGGAAGAGCTGCGCGACCGCATCGCGGAGGCGCTCACGCAGGTGGAGGGCGCGTACTCCCTGCTCTTCCTGACCGAGCGCGAGCTCATCGCCGTGCGCGATCCGCGCGCGATCCGGCCGCTCTGCCTGGGCGAGATGGCGAGCGGCAGCGGCGTCACCCACGTGGTCGCGAGCGAGTCGACGGCGTTCGACCTCATCGGCGCGCGCAAGGTGCGCGACATCGCGCCGGGCGAGATGCTGATCATCAGCGCCGACGGCGTGCGCTCCGAGTTCCCCTTCGCGCAGGAGCCGCGCAAGCTCTGCATCTTCGAGCACGTCTACTTCGCCCGGCCCGACTCGACCATCCAGGGCGTGAGCGTCTACGAGGTCCGCAAGGCGTTCGGCCGGCGCCTCGCCGCCGAGCAGCCGGTCGAGCCCGGCGACGATCTGGTCGTGATCCCCGTGCCCGACTCGGGCGTGCCGGCGGCGATCGGCTTCGCCGACCGCGCGCGCGCCCCCTTCGAGATGGGGCTCATCCGCAGCCACTACGTCGGCCGCACGTTCATCGAGCCGCAGCAGTCGATCCGGCACTTCGGCGTCCGGCTCAAGCTCAACCCGAACCGGGCGGTGATCGAGGGCAAGCGGGTCGTCGTCATCGACGACTCGATCGTCCGCGGGACGACGAGCCGGAAGATCGTCAAGATGATCCGCGACGCCGGCGCGCGCGAGGTGCACGTCCGCATCTCGAGCCCGCCCACGCGATGGCCCTGCTACTACGGGATCGACACGCCCACGCGGTCGGAGCTCATCGCCTCGAGCCACTCGGTGGACGAGATCTCCAGCTACCTGACGGCCGACAGCGTCGGGTACCTCTCGCTGGAGGGCCTGGTCGAGAGCGTGCGGTCCCTCGAGGCGCGCGCCGGGGACGCCTCGGGCGCGCGGCCGTCGGCGGAGAGCTACTGCCACGCGTGCTTCTCCGGGACCTACCCGATCGCCTTCACGCCGGCCGCGCCGAACCGGCAGCTACGGATGGTGAGCGGTTGACGCTGCCCCGCTCCGGCGCCGAGGGTCCTCCGATGGCCGAGGGGACCGCCGATCACGAGAGCGCGGATCGCGCCGCCGCCTCGGCGCCGCTCTTCGCCCGCGTCGCCGACGAGGTCTCGATCTACGAGGTGAGCCCGCGGGACGGGCTCCAGAACGAGGCGGCGATGATCCCGATCGAGGGCAAGCGGCGGCTCATCGCGGCGCTCGTCGGCGCCGGTCTCCGCAGGATCGAGATCACGAGCTTCGTCTCGCCGAAGTGGGTGCCGCAGCTCGCCGACGCCGAGGAGCTCGCGCGGACGCTCCCGGCGGAGCGGGGCGTGACCTTCAGCGCCCTGTGCCCGAACGCGCGCGGCCTCGAGCGCGCGCTGGCGGTGGGCCTGCGCGAGATCGCCGTCTTCCTGAGCGCGAGCGAGGCGCACAACCGCGCCAACATCAACAAGTCGATCGACGACACGCTCTCGGTGTTCTCGGAGATCGTCCCTCCGGCGCGCGAGGCGGGCCTCGCCGTGCGCGCCTACGTCTCGACCGTGTGGGGCTGCCCGTACGAGGGCGACGTCGACCCTGCCCGGGTCGTGCGCATCGCGGAGCGGCTCATCGACCTCGGCTGCTACCAGGTCTCCCTCGGCGACACGATCGGCGTGGGCACCCCGCGGCAGACGCACGACATCGTCCGCCGCTTCCTCGACGCGATGCCGCCCGAGCGGTTCGCGCTGCACCTGCACGACACGCGCGGCACGGCGCTCGCGAACATCCTGGTCGGCCTGGAGCTCGGGGTGCGCGACTTCGACGCGTCGGTGGCGGGCGTCGGCGGCTGCCCCTACGCGCCGGGCGCGGCGGGCAACATGGCGACGGAGGACCTCGTGTTCATGCTCCACGGGATGGGCGTCCGGACCGGCGTCGATCTCGACAAGGTGATCGAGGCGGGGAACGTCGCCGAGCAGGTCATCGGCCGCCCGCTCCCGGGCAAGGTCCACCGCGCCGGCCCGTTCCGGCTGCGCCGTCAGCCGACCCGGGACTGAGCGCGGCCCAGCGCCGCGCCCGGACCGCGAGGCCGCCGTCAGTCGCCCGCGATGCACCCGAGGCGCGTGAAGAAGACGTGGTGCTCGCCGCCCTCGCGATCGTCGCGGAAGAGGATGCCCACGTCGCCCTCCGGCCCGAACGTCGCGACCGGGCTGATGCTGTCGCGGGGCGCGAAGGTGAGCCGCTGCTCCGCGCTGATCGGCGCGAGATCCGCGTTGACCGTGACCGCGTAGAGCTCGTAGCCGTCGTTCTGATCGCGGTCGTCCGAGTAGATCGCCAGCAGCCGATCGCCGAGCGGGCGCAGGAACGGGTACCTGGAGCGGAAGGGCCCAGGGTCCGAGATGGGCGTGGGCGGCGTGAGGATCTCGCCGTCCTCCGAGACCGCCGCCGCGTAGATGGCCTTGAGGCTCGCCGACTTGTCGAACCACGCGATGACGTAGCGATCACGGTTCCAGACCACCGTCGGATAGACCGCGTCGGTCTCGCCGGTCGTCAGCGTGACGACCTCCGAGCGCGGATCGAGCTCGGCGGTGAACGTCCGGAACTGGATGAAGTGCGTGGCCGCGTCGCCCGTGGACCACGCGACGCCGATGCCGCCCTGGCCGGCCGCCGCGGAGGGCGCCTCGTTGCCGAAGCCGTTCGACGCCTCCGTGAGCTGGATGTTGTCGCCGATCAGGTTGCCGTCGATGTCGATGCGCTGCGCGAACAGATCGAAGAGGCCGTTGCGCTCGTCCTGCCAGACGGGGATGAACTCCGTGTCGTTCCAGGTGAGCGTCACGTTGACGGAGAAGCCGGGCGCCTTCGAGAGCCGCCGATCGCCGCCCTCCACCTTCTGCCCGTCCTCGTCGAGGAGGGAGAAGTACACCTCGTAGTCGCCGTCGCGCCGGTCCTGCCAGGCGGCGCCGTACCGATCGCCGACCCACACGATCGGCCCGCCGGAGGCGTCGCCGTTCTTCGGCGTGATGATCTCCTCGCCCGGCGCGAGCGGCTGCCCGTCGACGCTGATCATCGAGCGGTACAGGTTGAAGCCCTGCGTGGTCCCGGTGTAGAGCGACGCGTACGACGCCCCGCTCCAGGCGAGCCCGCCAGAGCCGGCCGGCGCGATGTCGCCCGAGATGCGGGTCGCGTCGGTGTCGAGCGGCACGAAGCGCGCCCCGTTGTCGACCGTGCCGTCGCAGTCGTTGTCGACGCCGTCGCAGATCTCGATCCCCCCAGGGAAGGCCGCGGCGCTCGCGTCGTCGCAGTCGTCGCCGCACGCCAGCGGCTCGCCAGGGATCGTGCCGGGCAGGGCCGCGCGGAAGCCGTCGCCGTCGATGTCGAGCGTCGACGGCCCGTAGACGCACGCTCCCGTCGCGCTCTCGCACGTGTCCTTGGTGCAGGGATCGCTGTCGTCACACTCCACCGGCTCCAGCGCGACGCACTCCCCGCCGCGCCGCGGGGCCGCGCCCTCGGGCGAGGGCGCCGCGCCGCCGTCGGGCTGCCCCGCCTCGAAGAGCTGGCAGAACACAGGCTTGCAGAGATCCTCGATGCCGGGACAGTCGGCGTCCACCTCGCACTCCGGCGCGGGCGGCGGGATGTTCAGCCCCGTCCGCGCCCCGCACCCTCCCGAGAGCGACCCGCCGCCAAGAACCGTCCCGAGGAGGGCCGCCGCCAGCGCCGCCTTCCGGCGCGCGCGCCGACCCAGGGCGTACGTCGTCACAGACATCCGCCCATCCCCGCGACGTCGATCGGCTCGCACACGAACCCCGGATCGCAGTTGTCGTCGCCGCTGAGCGCGCAGAGCTCGACGCACTGGGTGCCCGAGCCGGTCACCACGCAGGCGAACCCGGCGCCGCACTGGCTGCCGCCGCTGCACGGATCGCCCTGTCGGCCTGGACCGGCCGGCGCGCAGTACGCGCCGTAGATCTCCTGCCCGCACGGCTCGTCCGGATACTGCACATAGATGAAGCACCCCTCTCCCGGGGCGCAAAAGTCGCTCGACTGATCGTACGGATCGCACGCGAAATCGGTGATCGGCGGCCCGGTGTCGGGACAGCCGGGGTCTTCGTACTCTTCGAGCGGATCCCTCCCCGGGTCCGAGCCGCCTCCCCCGCCGGTCGGGACGGGCGGAGCGCCGGCTTCGCCGCCACCTCCGCCGTCTGCGGACGGATCGTCCACGATGACTGTCTGGCCGCAACCGACAGCGAGAGCGAGCCCAGGGAGCGGTACGCAGAGGAGTGTCAGGAGGAGCGAGGAGCACCGTCGCATGTCGCCATGCTATCGATTCCTCGCGCGCCCGCCATGCATTTGGCAGCGATGGCAGTGTCCTGACGCCACGACGAGCGGTGGATCGTTTCCCCCAGGCTGCAATCCCACTTGCCTGTTGGCCGGCGCTCTGATGTATCTCTCAACAATGCACACGCGCAACCTGCTCACCATCGCACTCCTCGCAGCTCCCCCTCTGGCGCTCGCCCCCCTCATGGCGTGCGGCGGCGATGACGAGACGGGAGGAGGTGGAGCGAGCTCCTCCAGCACCACCTCGAGCAGCTCCGGCGAAGGCGGCGGCGGCGGTGAGGCCGGCGGCGGCGGTGAAGGCGGCGCGGGCGGCGCGGGCGGCGCTGGCGGTGGAGACGGCGGCGGCGGCGGCGTGGTCCCCGGTGAGCCCGCCGGCCACCTGCTGATCTCGGAGGTGGCCGTCAAACCTGGAGCGGGCGAGTTCATCGAGATCTGGAACCCGACCGAGGCCGAGATCGACCTCACCAACTACTACCTTTCGGACAACAGCGTTTATTATGCCATCACCACGGGTACCGCCTTCGCGCCGACAGGCAGCGCAGGGACGGACTTCCTCGTCCAGTTCCCCCCCGGGACCATGATCGCGGCGGGCGCGCGCCTCGTGCTGGCGAGCGATGACGGCTTCGAGCTCCAGTACCAGCGGTGCGCCGACTTCGCCCTGGACGAGACGCCCATCCCCTGCGAGGGGGCGGACGTGCCGCCCATGATCGCGCCCACGAACGGCGCCCTCGGGGCGCAATCCGGCGCGCTGCTCACCGACGGCGCGGAGATGGTGATCCTCTTCGAGTGGGACGGCACGGAGCGCAGCCCGCTCAAGGACGTCGATTACGTCATCTGGGGCGAGGAGCTGGGGAACTCGGCGATGGTGTACAAGACAGGCAAGACCGGTTATGCCGATGACACCGCGCGCGGCAGCCAGCGGCCAGCGGCGGCCGCCGCCAGCGGGTCGAGCATGGTCCGCTGTAGCGATCTCGAGGTCGGCGAGCTCTTGACCGAAGGCAACGGCATCAGCGGGCACGACGAGACGAGCGAGTGGCTCGACATCAGCTTCACCGTGGCGTCCACGCCGACGCCCGGCGAAGAGAACGACTGCCCGTGAGCGCGCCCGCTGCGAGCTCGGCTCCTCGCCGCGGGGCGGCGGGAGCCCGGGCTCGGCGCGGGGCACCTCGGACCGATCACTGCCGGGTGATCGTCACCTTCTTGATGACCGGCGGGGTGACCGGGCGCTCGCCCTTCACCTCGACGCCGGCCAGCTTGTGGACGAGCTCCTCGGGCCCGCACTCACCGAAGATGGTGTAGCCGTTGTCGAGGTGGAACGCCGCCGCGTCGGTGATGAAGAACTGCGCGGAGTTCGTGTTCTTGCCGCGGTTCGCCATGCACAGGAGCCCTGCGCGATCGTGGCTGCCGTCCTCCCAGACCTCGTCGGGGATGACGTAACCGGCCTCGCCGGTGCCGTTCTTCTTCGCGTCCCCGCCCTGGATCATGAATCCCTTGATGATGCGGTGGAAGATGGTGCCGTCGTAAGCGGGCTTCTTCTCCCATGTCCCCTCCGGCGTCTTCCAGGGCCTGATCCCTCGCGCCAGGCCGACGAAATTGGCGACGGTGATGGGCGCCTTGTCGTCCAGCAGCTTGCAGGACAGCGTGCCGAGATCGGTCTCGATCGACGCCGTCAACGTCTTGCCCGGCGGGAGCCCCTTGGTGGCGTCGTCGAGCGTCCACTTGCCCTTGACCGGGTCGTCCTCGCTGGGCTTGACCTCGGCGACCGGCTTCGCTGCGACCTTGCGCTTCTGCGGCTGAGGGCGCTCCTTCTCTGCCGTCTCCGCCTTGCCTCCGGCCAGCCCCGTCGACGCGGGCGTGGTCTTCGGCTTCGGCGCTTCTTCGGCCGTGGGCTCCGGGGTCTTCGAACATCCCGCGAGGGCCGAGAGCGTGGCGAGGGTGGCGAGGGACTGAATGGCGAGGGTTCGAGCGTTCATCGTGCGACGATTTCCCGCGTCGCGGTCCAGCGGTCAAGGACGAGCGTCGCCGTGGTAGGAAGCGGCATGAGCTCGCGCTGCGCCCTCGCGACCCGTCCGTTCACGTCCGCCACGTCCGCCACGTCCGCCACGTCCGCCTCGCTGGCCATTCCCGCCGCGCTCGCCTCGCTCGTTCCCGCCCTGGGCGCGCTGCTGCTCGCGATCGCCCTTGGCGCGTGCGAGCGCCGCGTCGACGAGCCGCTTCCGCTCACGCCCAGCAGCAACTTGGGCGACGTTGCGCCGCCCGCCTCGACCGGGACGCCGCCCGCCTCGACCGTGGAGCGGGACGCCGGCCGCTGCATCCAGCCGACGCCGTCGATGCCCGAGCGGCCGTCTCCGAAGCTCACCGGCCCGGATCCGGCGTGCCCCGAGGACCCGACCGGCCCGTTCCAGCTCGCGACCGGCAAGGTGACCTTCCTCGAGGCCAAGGCCCCCGATGTCACCGTCGAGATCGCCAGGCGAGAGCAAGAGCGCGCCCGCGGCCTCATGTACAGGACGAGCATGGCGGAGAACCGCGGGATGATCTTCGTCTTCCAGCAGCGGAACAATCACTCGTTCTGGATGCACAACACGTGCATCCCGCTCGACATGCTGTTCATCGACAGCGACGGTACGATCGTCGGTATCGAGGAGAACACCCCGACGCTCACCGACTCGACCTTCGACGTCGGATGTCCGTCGACGTACGTCCTCGAGCTGAACGCCGGCTGGGCGCGGCGCCACGGCGTCGTCGCGGGCCAGAAGGTGCGGCTCGAGGGGATCTGACGCGCGCCCGAGCGGCGGCTCCTCGGCCGGAGCGTCGTTTCATATCCCCGTGAACAGACCGAGCTGGCGCGGGGGAGCCGGCGGCCCGAGCGACGAGCGCGCCGCGCCGGGCGGAGGGGCCGGCGGCGCCGCCGCGTCGAGGACCAGCGGCCCCCGAGGCGGCGCGGCGACGAGGCGCGTGCGCCGGCCGACGAGCGCGTCACGGGCGGCGTCGAGCGCGAGCTCCGGGCGGTTGTTGACCTCGGAGAGGTGCATCAGCGCGACCGTGTGCGTGCCGCCGGGCAGCGCCGCGAGCAGCTCGCACGCCTGCGCGTTCGACAGGTGGCCCCGCGCCGAGCGGATCCTGCGCTTGAGGTGCTGCGGGTACGGGCCGGCCTCGAGCAACCCCGCGTCGTAGTTCGACTCGAGCATCACCACATCGCAGCCGGCGACGTGCTCCAGGAGCCCCGGAGGGACCTCGCCGAGATCCGTCACGAGCGCGGCCCGCCGCGCGCCGTCGTCGACGACGAGCGCGACCTGCGCCGCGTCGTGCGGCAGCGGCCTCGGCGAGAACGTGAGCGCGCCCACCGCGAACGGCTCGCGCGACGAGAAGCCCCGGACGCGCTCTGGATCGCCGAGCTCCGCCGCGCGCACGGTCGCCTCCGAGGCGTAGATCGGGATCTTGTGCTTCTTGTTGTACCTGGCGGCCACGCCGACGTGGTCGGCGTGCGCGTGCGTGATGACGATCGCGTCGGGCAGGAGCCTGCCGTCCGCGCCGCCCGCGGCCGCCGCCGAGAGGCACTGCTCGAGCACCCGCGGCCCGACGCCCGCGTCCACGAGGACCCGCGTGCCGCGGGAAGCGAACAGCGTGGCGTTGCCTCCGCTCCCGCTCGCGATGATGGTGATCTTCATACCGGGCTCCGGGACCGGACTACAGGCGGCTCTGTGACCCGTAGCGCAGGCGAGGGCTCGGCTGCAAGCGCGCCGAGCCGCGCGAAGCGCTCGCGACGGCGCTCGAACGACGCTACAGGGATCTCACTTCGTGGCGCCCTCCCCTCGCCCCGCTTCCGCCTCTTCCCCCGACACCGACGCCGAGGTGCCGCTCGCCGCGCCGCGCGCCCCTGGCGAGAGCGGCGGAGCGCCGCGAGGCGCGCGCGGCAAGCGGCGCCGCCGCGCCCTGATCGCGGCGCTCGTGGTCGTCACCGTCGTCGCGGCCGCCATAGCCGCGCTCGTCGTGCTCGGTCCTCCCGCGCTCCGCCGGCGCATCATCGCCGAGGCCCGCGCGCGCGGCGTCGCGCTCGATCCCGGGAAGATCGACGTCGATCTCCGCTCGATCCGCCTGCGCGACGGCCGCTTCTCCCTCCTCGGGGTGCGCGGGATCTCGGGCACGGTGGCGCGCGCCACCATCGAGCTGCGCGGCCTCTCGCCGGCGCGGATCGCGACGGAAGGCGTCGAGCTCACCCTCGTGGGGACCGACGCCCTGGAGGATCTGCCGGCGTGGGTCGCGCAGTACGGCCCGCGCGCGGCGGCGCTGCCGCTCACCACGGGCCGCGTCCGCCTGGGTCTCCGGGATCACGAAGGCGGACCGGAGGTGCTCGCGCTGGCCGACGGCGCCCTCGAGCGGCGCGCGGCCGCTCCGGTCGAGGGCGCCGCCGCGCCGCCCGGCGCGCCGCGGCCGGAGCTCGGCGTCCTGAAGCAGGCTCGCGTGCTCGTCGCCGGCAAGGAGATCGCGCGGACCGACATCGCCTGGTCCATCGGCGCAGCGTCGATCTCCCTGGGCCTCGGCGGCGAGGACCTCGTCTCCGCGCCGCTCAGGGCCGAGCTCCGGCCGCGCCCCTCGCCGAGCGCCTCGATCGAGCTCGCGCCGACGCCGCTCTCCGCCGTGGGCGCGCTCCTCGGCGTCGACGTCGGCGCCTCGACGATGGTCGTCGCCGGAACGCTCGAGCTGCGGCTCGCGGATGGGGCGGACCGGACCGCCCTGTCCAAGGCGCCGCTCGAAGGGCCGATCGCGCTCACGGTGAAGGGCTTCACCCTGCCCCACCCCAGGGAGCTCGACGGGCTCCTCTTCGGCAACACCACGACCGTCAAGGCGGACGCGCGCCTCTCCGCGGACCGCCAGCGCGTCGCGCTGAGCGGCGTGGAGGTCGCCGCCGGCGCGCTGAAGCTCAAAGGGACGGGCACCGTCGAGCGCAACGGCGCGGACGCCGCGATCGCGATGGATCTGTCTGGATCCATCCCATGCTCGCTCCTTGCTGGCTCTGCCGCGATGTCGCACCTGACCGGCGCCGTAGGGCTGCTCGCGCGTGACCTGGTGAGCCGCACGCTCGCGGGCTCGGTGGCGGTCCAGGTCCGCGTCGACGCGCGCGCGAGCCGGCTGACCGCCGCGCGTGTCACGCCGAGCGCGATCCTCCGCTGTAAGCTCCGCTTCTAGCGGATCGCTCGGCCGCGCCGGGTCACGCAACCCGGAACCGAGAACCCGAATCCCGGGAGGAGAGATCGGTACGGCACCAACGAAGCGAATACTACGTGGAAGTTTCTCTTCCTGGCATTCAAGGTACCCCGGTCGCGGTTCAACGGTTGAACTGCTTTTTCTCGGCGCTGTCGCGTCCGAGCGCCGCTGTCGCGCGCTGCCGCCCTTTGCGGGTGGACTCCGTCCGAGCGCCACGAGGATCGATGAGAGAGGAAGGCGGAGGACGAAGGTCGATGTCGAGGACGCTCTGACGCGATGAACCACGGCGCGAAGCGCGGCGCGCCCTCGACGCGCGACGGTCGCTCTGACACGTTGTTCGATGAGGAGCCCGCAATGCGCTCTGGAGCTCTCCCCCTCGCCGCTCGGCTCACCTCGCTGCTCGGGCTCGTGGCGATCTTCAGCGCTGCCTGCGACGGCGGTCTCGGCACCGGCATGGACGACACCCCGGGCGGCGGGGGCGCGGCATCGTCCTCGTCGGCCTCGTCGGCCTCCGTGACATCGGGCGGAGGCAGCGGCGCGGGAGACGGCGGGGGGCCTGGAGAAGGCGGTGTCGGGGGAGGCAACGGCGGTACCGACGAGCAGGACTTCCCCCTCGACACGACGCCCCCGGCGCCCTGCCCGCCCGACATGGTGGAGGTCCAGGGATACTGCATCGATCGCTTCGAGGCGCCGAACGTGGAAGGCGCCCTGCCGCTCGTCATGGAGAGCGCCGTCTCGGCGCGCGCCTGGTGCGAGGAGCGCGGAAAGCGCCTCTGCACCGAGGACGAGTGGGACGCGGCGTGCCAGGGCCCCGAGGCGTCCGTCTATCCGTACGGGAACACCCACGAAGCGGAGCGCTGCAACGACAACAAGACGTGGAGAGCGCCCGACGAGGGCGCGCTCGGCTCCTGGCCTTCCGACGAGGCGCTGGCCGAGGTCCAGGCGCTGTACCAGGCCGAGCCGAGCGGCGCGCGGCCCGGGTGCGCGAGCGCGTTCGGCGTCCACGACATGACGGGGAACGTCGAGGAGTGGGTGGTGCGCACCCGATACCACGTCAACGAGTATCCTCACGTCCTCAAGGGCTGTTACTGGTCCGGCTGCTTCGGCGGCGCGAAGCCGCGGTGCGGCTCCACGAACCCGGCGCACGGGGACGGGTTCCGCTACTACGAGACCGGCTTCCGGTGCTGCCGCGACGTCGAGTGAACGAGCCGGCGGCGACGCTCCGGCGTCCACCGGAGCGGATCGAGGGCGCGGCGCGCAGCGGATGACGGACGCGATCCCGCGCCGAGGCCGCGCGACAGGCGTCCTGAACGAACCGCTTCCCCTCGGTTCGGCCGCACGCTAGGGCACCGTGAACGGTGCTGACCTTACCGAGAGAGCCTCGCCCCAGCCTTGACCTCGTGAAGGACGCGATCGCGGCGTTCGCGCTCAAGGGCCGCGGGCGCGCCCGCCCGGACGATCTCGACGCGCGCGACCCGGCGTTCATCGCCCGGGTGCTCCCGCTGCTCGGCCTCCTCTACGACGACTACTTCCGCTGCGAGACAGAGCTCGAAGAGCAGCTGCCCGACGGCCCCTTCCTCGCCGTGAGCAACCACAACGCGATGACGGGAATGCCCGATATGTACTGCCACATGACGGCGTTCTGGCGCCTTTATGGGCCATCGCGGCTGTCCTACGGGCTGATGCACGATCTCCCGTTCAACGTCCCGAAGGCCGGCGCCTGGCTCAACGCCTGCGGCGCCATCGCCGCGAGCCCGGAGAACGGGCGGCGAGCGCTCGCCCGCGGCGCGGCGGTCCTGGTCTTCCCCGGCGGCGATCTCGACGCGTGCAAGCCCACCTCGGCGCAGTACACGATCCGCTTCGGCCGGCGCCGCGGCTTCGTCCGGCTCGCCATCCGCGAGGGCGTGCCGATCGTGCCGATCGTGAGCGTGGGCGCGCACCAATCCCTCTACATCGCCACGGACGGGAGCAGGCTGGCCAGGTGGCTCCGCCTCCCCGAGCTCGCGCGCTCGAACGTCGCGCCGCTCGGCTTCGCCTTGCCGTGGGGGCTCATCGTCGGCATCCCGATCCCCCATGTGCCCCTGCCGGTGAAGATCCACACGAGGGTGCTCCGCCCGCTGCACCTCGGGCTCCCGAGAGAGGCCGCGAGCGACCCGGACGAGGTCGAGCGCGCATTCGCGCGGATCGTCGCGCGCATGGAGGCCGGGCTGGACGAGCTCCGCGCGGCGGGCAGGCACGGTCTCTTCCCCCGGGGTTGATGGGCCGCGTGGTTGATGGATCGCGCGGTTGATGGGCCGCGCGGTTGACGAGAGAACCGCAGGAGAATGGCGGCGCGGTGGCGTGCGGTGACGTCCGGCGCGCGCCCATGGCCCGAGCGGGCGGCGCGCGGCGCTCCAAAACCAGCGGGCGCGCGACAAAGGGCGCTGGGCCTCGCGCGGCGCTCGGAAAACCGAGTCCGTTCATGTAGGCTTGAACGCCAGCCGTGACCCCCGACCGCACCGCGCAGCTCCTCGCACCGCTGGCCCAGCCGGGAGAGCTCATCGCAGCCAAGTACCGCGTCGAGCGGGTCGTGGCCATCGGCGGAATGGGCGTCGTGCTGGCGGCGCGCAACGAGGATCTCGACCAGAAGGTCGCCATCAAGATCCTGCGCCAGGACGCCCTCGCGAACCAGGAGGCCGTCACCCGCTTCCTGCGGGAGGCGCGGACGGCGGCGCGCCTGTCGGGCGAGCACGTCGCGCGCGTGTTCGACGTCGGCACCACCGAGTCCGGCGTGCCCTTCATGGTGATGGAGTTCTTGACCGGGCTCGATCTCCAGCAGGTCATCGATACCCACGGTCCGCTGTCCATCCAGGACGCTGTCGACTACGTACTGCAGGCGCTCGAGGCCGTGGCCGAGGCCCACGCGGCCGGCGTCGTCCACCGGGACATCAAGCCTTCGAATCTGTTCCTCGCCGAGCACGCGGACGGCACACGGCACATCAAGGTCCTCGATTTCGGCATCTCGAAGGGGCAAGGCCTCGACTCGCCCGCGGAGCCGGGGCTCACGTCGACGAAGCAGGTGATGGGCTCGCCCGGGTACATGTCGCCCGAGCAGATGATGGCGCCGAGGACCGTCGACGGGCGCGCCGACGTCTGGTCGTTCGGTGTGCTGCTCTACACGCTGGTGACGGGCGAGCCGCCCTTCCAGGGCGAGACGGTCGCCGCGGTGATGGCGAACATCCTGCACCAGCCGGTGCCGCGGCTCCGCGACAAGCGCAGCGACGCGCCGGCCACGCTGGAGCGGATCGTCTCGCGCTGCCTGGAGCGCGACGTGAGCGAGCGGTACGCCAACGTCGGCAAGCTCGCGCAGGCCCTCGAGCCGCTCGGGTCGAGCTTCGCGAAGCTCTCGACCTCGCGCATCCAGAGCGCGATCGGCGCGGCGTCGCCGGCCGGACAGACATTGCTCAACTCGCGGGCGGCCGAGGACAGCGACAGGCTGTCCGGCGCGTCATGGTCGCACACGAGCAACCGGCGCCGCTCGCGGCGCAGGCTGCTCGTCGCCGCCGGCGTGGCCGCGTTGGTGGCCAGCGCGGCCGGGGCGGGCGTGTGGCTGGTCGCGAGCGTGCGCGTGGCGTCGCAGGCGCCGGGCGCCGCCGTGTCCCACCAGCCCGAGCGCGCCGCGGTCGACGCGCCCGGGCCCGAGTCCCCCGCTGCAGCGCCGGGCGCTCCGGCCGCGACCGCCAGCGCCACGACCGAGGCGTCGAGCCCGGCGGCGCCGCCGGTCCCTGCGCCGAGCGCGGCTCCCACGGGCAGCGCCGCGGCCGACGCGCGCCCGAAGGCGGCCGCCTCCGGAGCCCCGATCAAGCCGGGCCACCCGCCGAGACCGCCGAGGTCGACCAGCGAAGACGAGATGCTGAGGAGCCGCCATTGAGATCGTTACGAGCGCGACACGCGGGCGCATGGCTCGCGCTGCTCTGTGGGACCAGCCTGACCTCACCGCTCCTGGCGCAGCCGACCGCGGCGGACAAGGCGCTCGCCGAGGGGCTGTTCCAGGACGGCAAGAAGCTCATGGACGAGGGCAAGCTCCAGGAGGCCTGCCCGAAGCTCGCAGAGAGCCAGCGCGTGGACCCCACGGTCGGGACGCTGCTGAACCTGGCGGTCTGCCACGAGAAGGAGGGCAAGACGGCCAGCGCATGGGCCGAGTTCACGGAGGCGTCCTCGCTCGCGGCGAGCGCCGGGCAGCAGGATCGCGCCCAGTTCGCGGCCAAGCGCGCGTCCGAGCTGGAGGCCAGGCTGACGCGTCTCGTCCTGGACGCGGCGCAGGCGACGCAGGCGGCTCCTGCGATGACGATCACGCTGAACGGCAAGGAGCTGAGCGCCGCCGCGGCCACGGGCTCGGGCATCCCCGTGGATCCGGGCACGGCGGCGATCGAGGCCAAGGCGCCGGGCAAGCAGCCCTGGTCGCAGCGGGTGACGCTCGACCCCGGGCCCAGCACGACGCGGGTGACCATCCCGCCGCTCGCGGACGTCGTCGTTCAGGAGGCGAAGGCGGCTCCCCCTGCCCCGCCGCCTGCCCGTCCGGAGGCCGCGAAGCCCGAGGCGACCGGCAACCCGATGCGCGCGCTCGGCTTCGTCGCCGGCGGCGTCGGGATCGCCGGGCTCGGCGTGGGGGCGGTGTTCGGGGTGCTGACGATACAGAAAGCGGGGGATGTCGAGGAGGGGTGCAGCGGCAGCTTCCGCTGCAGCCGCGCGGACGTCGAGGCGAACGAGAGCGCCCGGACGACCGCGATGGTCTCGAACATCGCGCTCGGCGCCGGGCTGGTGTGCCTCGGGGCCGGCGTCGCGATGGTGCTGATGTCCCCTCGTTCGCCGGAGCGGGCTGCCACGGTAGATCGCGTGTGGGTCGCGCCCAGCGTCGCATCGGACGGGGGGCGCGTGGTGCTCGGAGGCCATTGGTGATGCAAAGCTCGAAGGGCTCTGCCGTGACGCTGGCGCTCGCCGCGCTCGCACTGGGCCTCAACGGTTGCGCGGAGATCGCGGGGCTCGAGGATCGCCAGGTGATCCGGCTGCTCGTGCTCGCCCAGAACCAGGCAGAACCTCGCGCCATCGCGCTCGACGAGGAGGCGATCTACTGGACCAACGGGCGGAGTGACGGGGCGCAGGGGAGCTCCACGGGCGGCGCGCTCCGGCGTCAGATCAAGGATGACTGGGAGGTCGTCGATCTGCTCGAGCCTTCCAGCGAGGCGCCCGAGGCCATCGCGGTGGACGCGACGCACATCTACTGGTCGAGCACCGACGTCGCCTTCGAAGGCGAATGCGTCAGCGCCGACGGGGATGAACGGGACAAGCTGTGGAAGCTACCGAAAGCGGCGCCGGTTCCCGCGGCTGGCGGGGAATTGCTGTGGGGTAGCTGCGGCGCGGCAGAGGCGATCGCGCTGAGCGCCGACAACGTCTACAGCGCTCGGCCGAACGCCTACCGCATCACGTGGGTGCCCAAGCGAGGCGGCACGCGAAAGGACCTGACGGCGGCGGGCGGCGAGCCGCGCGGCGTCGCGACCGACGGCCCCCTCGTCTACTGGACTGATCCGGCGGAGAACACGCTCTCCGTCATCGACATGAGCAGCGATGCGCCTGAGGAGGAGCTCCTCTCGAACCTCACGGATCCGGGACTGCTCGTGTTGGATGAAGCCAACCTCTACTGGCTCACCGGAAACAACGTCATGCGGTATGCGCGGAACGGCGCGGCCGGAGACGTCGAGGTGCCCCTCCTCAAGGATGGACTACCGAGCCCTCCTACCGGGATCGCGACGTATGGGGACTACCTTTACGTCACCGTCAAGGAGGCAGAGAGCGTCTACCGGCTCCGCAAGGACGGCGCTGCCGGCGCTCCGGAGGTGATCGCGGCGAATCAAGGTGGCCCGACGGGCATCGCCGCGGACGAGACGGGCGTCTACTGGACGAACTCCGTTTCGGGACAGATCGTCCGCTTCAACGACGAGTGACGCGCAGCCGCCGGCCCGGCGGCCGCCTTGCGCGGACCGCTGGGCCCTCCTGGGCTCAATCGATCTGCAGGTGATAGTGGGGCGGGCGCGACTCCTCGAGCGCGAACACGCCCCCGACCTCGTCGACGCCCTCGAGGAAGGCGCGCTTCTCCGCGGGTGTCATGTCCCGGTTCCGGATGTCGACGGCGCCCTCCCGGAGGTGCGCCGAGATGAACACGCCGCGATCGATCTGGGCGCGGATCACCCGCTCGAGGGCGGCGATCATGGCCTCCGGCGGATGCTCGGCCGAGCGCCCCTCCTCGTAGGCGCTCTTGATCTCGCGCGCCGCCGTCTTGTCCTTGTAGAGGCCGAGGACATCGGCGCCGTGCTGGAAGAGCTCGTGCATCGCCTCGGCCTGTCGCGCGGGATCCCGCGTGCCGCTCGTGACCACGAGCTCCTTTCCGGTCCGCCGGAAGTAGGCGGACGCGATCTCCGCGACCTTCTGCTCCACGGGGGGCGCGAGCTCGACGCCGGGCAGGACCACGTAGCGGCGCTCCTCGTCGGCCTCCGCCGGCGTCGCGCCGGGCGAAGGAGCGCGCGCGGGCGGCTCGTCGTCGGGGGGCTCGACCTCGTCGCTCTCCTGGACTCGCAGCGAGAGCACCCGGGCCGCGGGACCGTCGGGGACCCAGAAGCCGAACCACCCTGCCCGCGCGCCGAGGGCGGGGGCGGTCGCAGGCGGGCGCGGCGTCCCGACAGGCTCGGGCGCCGGCGCGGCCCGGGAGACGCAGCCGCCCGCAGCGAGCGCGAGGGCGATGACGGCGGCGCGGCGAGCGCCCTGGAGAGCGGAGGAGCGCGAGCACAACATGCGAGCCACGGGCGCCTCCTACTTCGTGATCGTGAACGAGGCGCGCGCGAGCTCCTTGCCCGCGGCGTCGCTGACCGTCACCGACCAGAGCCCCGCCGCGCGCGCCTTCCGCGTGGCGGCCCACGTACGGAAGCGCCGCTGCGCGCCGACCGCGAGGGGGATGCGCAGCGGCGGGCCGCCATCGGGCGGCGTGAAGGCGACGCTGATCTCCGAGGTGGCCCGGTCCTTGTTCGAGAGCTCGACGAAGGCGTAGAGGCGGTCGATCTCCGCGCTCGCGAACGAGGTCGCCGGCTCGATCGGCTCGCGGCCGGCGATGCCCTTCGAGACGACGAGCCGCGTCACCTGGAGCTCGGGCGCCCGAGCGGCGCCCTCTCCCACGCCCCCCTGCGCCGCGCCCGCGGCGGTGCGCGCCTCCTGAGCCGACCCCGACCTGCGGCGACGCTCCCGCGCCGGGCCGCGGGCGGGTGACGCGTCCGCCGTGTCGAGGCGGTCTGCGTCGCTGCGGCCCTCGTCCGCGGCAGCGCCGCTCGCGGCGGCCCGGACCGGCGCCGCCGCCGCGCTCGCCTGCCCCTCGGACCCGCCGCCTGGCCTCCCCTCCGCCGCGCGGCTCAGCGCGGGGAGCTCCTCCCGGGAGATCCGCGCGATCGCCTCGCTCGGATCGCTGCAACCGAGCCCCGCCCCGCCGAGAACGGCGGCGGCGAGCGCCAGGACCATGGTTTTCCGTGTCGTTCCCCGGGTGTCCACACCGACGAGGTGCCACGATTCAGCGGAGGGGGCGAAAAAACGGCAACCCGACGGCCAGCGACCCAGCGGCTCGCGCCCGGCTCACGAGGGCTCGTCCCCGCGCGCTGGACGTGGGGTCCGGGGCGCAGCCATCCCGAGGTCCCGAGATCTCATCAGGGATCCCTGAGGTGTGACAGCACCGCGTCGCGATGTGCCGGCGCTCCGGCAGGAGCGCACGTCCGCAAGGCGCCCCGCGGCGCTCCGGGTCAGTGCTTCGGGCGGGACCGGCGCGGACCGCTGGTCGACTCGCCCTCTGGCGTCGTAGCGAAGCTGGTGATCGCGCTGTCTTCGATCATCAGGATGAGCAGGCCCCCGCTCGCGCCTCGTGCCGTCTTCGCCCTGGATCCCTGGCTTGTCTCCCGCGACGGATGGTCCGAGCTCTCCGCTGAGATCCGCTTCATCTCCAACTCCTTCAAGACTTCAGTCCTGCTGTTCACGCCCCGGCCGGCTGACCTGCGTGGACTTCCGTGCACCGCGTCTGGGGCGAAAACTGAACCGGGCGCGAGAACGCCAATGTTCGCAGAATAGTCACGAATCCTACTGAAAATCACCTGGAAAGCGCCACGCCCGGTGGGTTCTTTCCGGCAGGAGCTCAAGCGTCGGGTTTCGTTTCAACGGGGATCTACTGGGATTTCATCGGGATTTCCGCGGGAGGTCGCGCGGCGGCGCGACAGGGATTCAGCGGCGGCCGAAGCCGGGCAGCTGGCGGGTTGCGGCCACCACCTCGTCGCAATCGATACAGCGCATGAGCCCGTCGACGAGCTCCATGCTACCGAGGCTGCCGCACTCCGGGCAGCGGTTGGCGAGCTGGTGCTTGCTCTCCTCGCAGAGCCGGCTCTGCTCCGCCTCGGCCTCCGCCTCGACACGGAAGATCTCGGCCGGCGTGCGCGCCTCTCGCTTTCGGTCGTCCATGGCGCGCAACGTATCATGTGCTCGGCGCGCGCTGCGAGCGCCGCGCTCGCGGCCGCTCGGCTCTCGCTCGCTCACCGCGCGGACTCGATCATGCTCCGGAACGCTGACCGCGCCGACTGCACGGTCTCGTCAGGCCCGACGATCCTGAAGAACCAGTTTCCGCGATCCGGCGTCCTCACCGCCGCGCCGACGAGCCGGTAGTCGTCCTTCACCATCTCCACGGGCGATCGCTTGCGGGCGCCGGACTGCGGCGCGAGCGCGATCTTGTAGGTGCCGGCCACCTCGACCAGGTCGACCGGCATGCCGCGCACATCGAACGACGCGCGCCTGGCCTTCGCCCCGACGTCGCCATCGAACTGCGCGAACCACTCGTCGAAGCGCGCGTCGACGTCTCCCTTGCTCCCCAGACCGAACGAGAGGACCTGCACCTCGGCGTCCTCCTTGTCGTTCGCCGCCCTCGGCACCTTGTAGAGGGCCTTGCGCGGTCCGGCGCGCGGCACGTCGAGCGCAGCCCAGCTCCCCGGAACGTCCCACGCGAGCCACGCGGCGGATGGCGCGCTGGAGACGGCCGGCGGCGGCTCCGGTTCCGCCGGGGTCCTCGAGCAGGCCGAGACCGCGAGCGCCGTCACCGCCGCTCGAGCGAACGACACCCGGCGTGGGAGCATGGGGGCGGTTCTACCACCGCGCCCTCCATCGAGGCGCAGGATTTCGATACCCCGCGCGGCAGGGAACCGCGATCCTCTCCTCGAGCGACGAGCCGCCCGAGCGGGGGACGTCGCGCTCGCTGGAGGGGCCCGGCCGCGATCCGGGCGCGGGCTCGGGTGTAAGCCATCGGCCCTGCTCGCACGTAGAAGAGACGCCCCGGCGAGGGAGAGGGAGAGGAGACGGCGCGCATGGATCAGATCGGCGAGTACCTCGTTCGACGCCTCGTCGGCGAGGGCGGGATGGGCAAGGTCTACGAGGGCGAGGAGCGCCTGTCGCGCCGGCGCGTCGCGCTGAAGGTGCTCCGCCCCGAGCTCGCCCGGAGCGAGCAGGGACGCCGGCTCTTCCTGAACGAGATGCAGATCCTCGCGCACCTCGAGCACCCGAACATCGTCCGGAGCCTCGCCAGCGTCGAGGCCTCCGGCGAGCTCGTGATGGTGCTCGAGTACCTGGACGGCCAGACGCTGCGCTCCGTCCTTGGCGCCGCGGGCCGCCTTCCCTGGCAGGAAGCGGTGCGGATCGCGGCCAGCGTGGCGAGCGCCCTCGCGGCGGCCCACGGGCAGCAGCCGCCCGTGATCCACCGCGATCTCAAGCCCGAGAACATCATGGTGCAGCGGGATGGCGGCGTGAAGGTGATGGACTTCGGCATCGCCAAGGTCGTGGAGGCGATGAACCAGACCAACACGCAGAGCGTCGGCACCCTGCAGTACATGAGCCCGGAGCAGATCGACGCGCGATCCATCGATCACCGCTCGGATCTCTACTGCCTGGGGCTCATCCTGTACGAGGCGCTGTCCGGCAGCCCGCCGTTCCAGTCGGCGTCTCCCCGGGAGCTGCTCAACCTGCAATGCACGGCAGAGCCGCCGCCGCTCAGCGACGACGTGCGGAGCGGGTTGCCCCGCGGCGTCGAGCAGCTGCTCTTCCAGCTGCTCGAGAAGGCGCCCGAGGATCGGCCGTACCTCGCTCAGGACATCGTGGATCGGCTGGAGCCGTTCCAGACCGCGGTGAGCGCGCCGCTCCGCGCCGGTGACCGCGTCCGCGCGAGCGCGCCGCAGCGCGCCATCGATCACGACCGCGAGAGCACGCCGCTCCGCGCCGGTGACCGCGAGCGCGCAAGCTCACCGCACCGCACTGGCGACCGCGACCGGGCGAGCTCGCCGCAGCGCGCCGGCGACAGCGCGAGCTCGCCGCAGCGCACCGGCGATCGCGACAGCGCGAGCGTGCCGCACCGCAGCGACGGCCACGACCGCACGAGCTCGCCGGGCGCCGCGCGTGTCACCGGCGGAGCGGACGCGCCTCGCGCCGACACGATCGCGCTCGTCGAGCAGATCGACCGGCCGCGCGACGTCCCGATCCGGCTCGCGATCGCGATCATCGCGACGCTGTCGGCGCTGGCGGGCCTCGGGACCTGCGCGCTGCGCTCGACGAGCGGCGCGCCGGAGCCGCCCGCCAGCACCGCGGCGCCGGCCGCCCCGGAGAGGGCGCGGTGAGGCGAGCGTCGCCGGAGCAGGCAGGCTACACGGAGGGCGCGCCCCTCCCGGCCGTGGGCTGCGCCGCGCGATGGCGCTGCGGCGCGGGCTCCGGAGAAGAGCTGTGGCGGCTCGGCGCAGCGGACCAGGACGCTCCGGCAGGGCCCGAGCACCAGGCCGTCGCGGCGCGCCTCCTGTCGCTCGGGAGCGCCGGCGTCGGCGGCTTCATCGACGGCGGCGTCGCCTCGCCGGCCGAGGGCGAGCGCGCCGCCGCGGCGAGCCCGGACGGCGCGCGCGTCTGGCTCGCGCGGCGGCTCGCGGGCGCGCCCCTCTCGGACTGGATGCGCGGGCGGCGCGGGCCCGTCCCCTTCCAGGAGGCGCTCGGGCTCGCCATCCAGGTCGCCCGCGCGCTCGCCGCGTGCGAGCGCGCCAGCCTGTTCCCCGGTCCGCTCTCGCCCGACGCGGTCCTCGTGGACGACGCGGGCCGCGTGACGCTGCCCGCGAGCGCGCTCGTCGCCGCCCTCGTCGGCGCGTCGGCGAGCCGCGGCGCCGCCACGGCGCCCCGCGGCGAGGGCGCGCGGGTGTCCTCGGAGATCCCGCCGCTCTGGACGCCGCCCGCGCAGGCCGACGGCGCGATCTGGGACAGCGCCGCGAACCGGTACGCGCTCGGGCTCGTGCTCTACCGCCTGCTCGCGGGAGAGCACCCGTTCGCGGGCGCCGGTCTGCGGCACGCGCTCGGCGAGGCCGCCCGCGCGGAGCCGCCGCCGTTCATCGAGGGCGTCGCGACCTCGCTCCCCGCGGGCCTGCAGGGCTACGTGCTGCGGCTGCTCCATCCGGATCCGTCGGAGCGGCCGCAGCGCGCCGAGCAGATCGCCGATGCGCTGAGCCGGTACCTCGACGAGCGCCCGCCGGCGCCTCCGGTGCCCGCCGCCCGGACCTCCCGTCGCGCTGGCGCGGCCACCTTGGCGAGGACCGGCCCCGCGCCGCGCGAGCGCGCGCGCGCGGGCGACGCGGGCGACCACCGCCCGCCGCGCGGCCCAGCCGGCGCCGCGGCGCGGCTGTGGCGGATCGCGCCGCTCGGCGCCGGCGCGCTGATCGCGTCGGCCGCGCTCGCGCTCTCGCGGGGTGAGCCCGATCCAGCGGCGCCGCGCGCGGTCGCCGTCGCGCCTGTCGCGCCGCTCGCGCAAACGCGGACGGCCGCGGAGGACTGCGCGGCGTGCCACGGCCGCCAGGCCGCGGAGTGGCGCCGCTCGGTGATGGCGCACTCGGTGAAGAGCCCCCTCTTCAACGCGCTGGAGAGCCTCATCGAGGAGCAGGTCGGGCGCACCGCCGACTGCCCGAACGGGGCGGGCATCCTGCGCAAGGCCGATCCCGCGCGCGCCTGCCGCGACGGGCGGAGCGGCGTCACCGTCACCGGCTCGGGCGGCGAGCACTGGTGCGTGAACTGCCACAGCCCGGCGGAGAACCTCGACGCCGCGATGCCCGCGTGGGACGGCCGCGCCGGCGGCGATCCCCGCGCGCGCCTCCCCGTGCGCGACCTGCTCACCCGGCGCGGCCTGGAGGGGATCTCCTGCAGCTTTTGCCATCAGGTGCACGGCCCGGTCAGCCCGCGCGGGCGCGCCGGGTACCAGGGCAACCCGACATGGACATCCTTCGTGACGGGCGCCGTCTTCGCTGCGCGTCCCGAGGACGACCGCGGCCTGTTCGGGATCGCGAACAGCGGCTACGACCTCCGCCCCGAGGAGCTGCTGCTCCCCTCGGGTCAGGACGCGGCCGCGCGCGCCGGGCTCCAGCCGGCGGGAGCGGCGGGCGCTGTCGAGCCCGTGGTGCACGGTCGCCCGTCGGCGAGCGCGAGGGCGTACCTGCGCTCCAGCGAGTTCTGCGGGGCTTGCCACGACGTGCGCCTCTTCGGCAGCGACAGCCTCGCCGCGGCGCGGGGCGAGCACTTCAAGCGGCTGCGCAACGCCTACACCGAGTGGTCGGACTGGGCGAGGTCCGAGGAGCGCGCGGGCCGCCCGGCGGCGACCTGCCAGGACTGCCACATGAGCACCTATCCGGGCGTCTGCGAGGCGGCCCCGGCGGCGGGCGCCGCGCAGGCGTCGCCGGGAGATCCCGAGTGCCCGCCCGGCACGCGCTTCGCCCCGCGGAGGCCCGGCGCGCGCCCGCGGGGCCGGATCGCGGATCACTCCACCGCTCCGGCGGACGTCGCGACCCATTACTTCTCCGGCGTGGATGTGCCGCTGTCGGACGAGTTCCCCGACGCGCTCATCGATGAGCCGTCGCTCGACGTGCACGGCATTCCGGCGGGCGCGCGCCGCCGCCGCGATCTCTTGCTCCGCCACACGTTCCGCTTCGAGCTCGGCGCCGCGCGCCGCGCAGGCGCGGCAGGGGATCGCGTCGAGATCCCGGTCGAGATCGAGAACACCGGCGCCGGGCACAAGGTGCCAGCCGGCTTCAGCCAGGAGCGCGAGTTCTGGGTTCACCTCGTGGTGAGGGATGGAGAGGGGCGGGTGATCTACGAGGTCGGCCGGATCGACCGCGCCGACGAGGATCTGAGAGACAAGGTGTTCACCCGGGTGACCACCGATCCAGACGCGAACAGCCCCTTCGCGCCCGCGGGCGCTCAAGGCGGGCTGTTCGGCGCGGACGTGCGCGACGGGCCTGATGTCCCCCTCTGGACCCCACCCCCACGGCTCGGCGGCACCTCGTTCCGGGGGCGGGGGCTCATCAACTTTCAGAACGGCTTTCTGCGCTGTGTCCGATGCATCGGCGTCGTGGCCGCAGACGGCACCTGCCAGGCCGGGCCCGGCCAGGGGCTGCACCACGCCGATCGGTTCACGGACGGCGATTACGACCTGGACACCGGCGCTTGCGGCTCGAACCTGTCGGGGCAGAACGCCTTTCTCGAGATCTACTTTCCGGTCGGCGCGCTGGACGCGAGCCGGGGCGTCGTCAAAGGGCCGGACGCGATCATCGATACGCGCTCCGTGCCGCCCGGCGTGCCGATCCGGTACGTCTACGATCTTCGCACCGGCCAGCGGCGCGGCCCGCTCCGGGCCGAGGCGAGGCTGCTCTTCCGGGCGTTTCCCCCGTTCCTGATCCGTGCCTTCGCCGCGTACGAGCGGGAGCAGGCGCGGCGCGGCCTGCGGCCGACCGGCCCGCTGGTCACCGACGCGATGCTCGAGCGCCTCGAGATCGTCGAGCTCGCGCGGGTCGATGTCGAGATCCCCTGAACCGAGGTCGCCGCGATGGAGCAACCGAAGCAACAGACGCAACTGACGCAACGGACGCCAACCACGCGACGGACGAGGCAGGCCCCTCGACGCGCCGGCCGACAAAAAGGGGCGAGCCCCTACCCCGGCCTGCGGGGTAAGGGCTTCGCTGGTCAGGCGCTGACGAGCTCAGCGCGCCGTGGTCATGAAGAGCGTCGCCGTCGATCAGGGAGGGGGCGGGGGCGGCTCGGTCGGGAGCGGATCGGGCAGCTTGAACAGCCTGCCGATCCGGTAGGGGCGCGTGGAGGGCGAGTAGTAGCTCGTCTGCGACGACGTGACGCTCCACGTGAAGCCGAGCAGGATGCCCGTGAGCGAGTCGGTGTACACACGCACGTAGCCCGTCCCGGCGCCCGGCGTCATGTAGCCGCCGGTGCACTGCCCGCTCCACCGGCTGTCCTTGTACTTGCCCTCGGCGCACCCGTGCGACGAGCTTGTCGAGTCCGCGATCGGCACCGCGAACTGCTCCGTCCCCGAGTAGCGGGGGTTGATCTGCGGGAGGATCCTCTCCGGCGCGCCGGTGATGATCATCGTGTGGCCGGCGAAGGTGGCCGTGGCGCCGATGGTGAAGACATCACCCTTCTGGATGTCGACCGCCCGTTCGACACGGCGGAAGTACGTCTCGAACCCGGGAGGGGTCGCGCCGACCTTCGGGCTCGCGTTGACGATATCGAAATAATAATCGGACGTCGGGCTGTTCTTGCCCCACATCGCATAGATGTCCTGCTGCGCGTACCCCATCGACTTCTGCAGCGCCAGCGTGAAGAAGCACGCGGCCTTGGTCATCCCGGTCCACGCCTTCGACTGGTCAGCGTCGTCCCAGTTCATGAAGCACTCGGGTTCAGTGCCCCACTCGTTGCTGACGGAGTTGTCGATGAACTCGAGCGCCCAATCCTCGGGGCCCTTCGCGCTCGCGGAAGCCGAAGCGAGCGTGATGAAAGACGCGGCAGCCAGGGAAGCAACAGCCAAACTCGTCGTGCGCCTACTCATACTTCTACCTCGTTGATTTGGAATGACATTGCATGTGCACTCAAGAACAGATGCTAGTCATTTCATGCCGAACCCTCAAACGAACCCTGGCGCCGAAGATGCCGAGTCTAGCAGGATGGATATTCACTGTAATCGGCTTGGGTGTCAAGGTATTTTCGGGGCGCTCGTCCTTTTTCTGCACGTTCGTGAACGTGAAGTAAGACCATGTCGTCCCTTAAGACAGCGGATGCGCGACGGTGTGGAGCGACGGTATCCGACGCCATGACACGCCGGCCTCGTCTGCTCAGCGTCCACGTCCGCGTCCACGTCCACGTTCTTCGCGCCGACTGTGCGCCTTGCGCGTCTTGCGCCGCGCCTTCCCCAGCTTGCCCCGCTCCTGTCGACCTCGCTCCGGGGGGCGGCTCGGGCCGTGTTCGCGCGGCGAGGGCGGGTCGGGAGGAGCGGCGGCCTGCGTCCTTCGACCAGGAGACCTGCTGATGCCCTCATCGGACCACACCCACGGCGGCGCGCGCGACGCAGGGTCTGACCGCCCCAAGGCATGGCCGCCGGCGGTGTTCGACGCCCCCTTGCTGCGAGGGCTCGACGAGCGCGCCCGGCGTGAGATCGCCGGGGCGGGGCGGCTCCGCTCCCTGTCGCCGGACGAGGTCGCCTATCGCGCGGGCGACGCCGGCGACGCCTTCTTCGTGGTCGCGTCCGGCCGCATCGCCCTCCGCGCGACGCGCCGCGGAGACGATCGCGATACCGAGGTGCGCACAGCCGCCGCGGGCGACGTCATCGGCGAGGAGGCGGTCGTGGGGATGTCGCGCAGGACCACCGCAGTCGCGCTCGCCCCCAGCGTGCTCGCCGAGATCCCGGTCCACCTGTTCCGGCGCGCCGCCGGTCGCTCCGGCAAGGCCGAGATCGCCGAGAAGCTCGAGCGCGCGCTGCGGAGGAGCGCGACACGCGACCTCCTCAGCACCCTCGCCTTCACGCGTGACCTGGATTCAGACGACGTCGAAATTCTTCTTGACGCAGTGAGTCATAGGCGCTTCGAGCGCGGTCAGGCCATCTATCGCACAGGCGATCCGGCCGCCGAGCTCTGGCTCATCGCTGAAGGGATGGTGCAAATTCAGACCGAGGACGGAGATCGGATTCATGTGCGCGCGTACCTCACCCGGGGTGATTTCTTTGGAGACGTCGAGCTCGACGAGGGCCGCTGCCGGGCGGCGAGCGCCGTGGCCAGCGGCGCCACGGCGCTCCTGGCCGTACCGTCGAAGACCTTCGCCGCGCTCGCGCGGAAGCACCCTGATCTGATCCCCCGACTCCGGCGCATCACCGGCGAGCACCACGAAAGGCAGGAGGCGGTCATCGCCGGCCATGCGCGCAATCACACAGCGCACATCTTCAGGGACCTCTATCGCCTTCAGGTCGCGCGGTCGCTCCTGGTCATCGATCTCGAGACGTGCGCGCGCTGCGGACACTGCGCGTGGTCGTGCGCCGACGTGCACGGGGTCTCACGGCTCGTGCGGCGCGGAGACAAGGTGCGCGCGCGGGTGGACGACGCGGAGCAGGGCGCGCAGAAGGAGGCGCCGCGCAGCCTGCTCTTGCCGAACTCCTGCCAGCACTGCGAGAGCCCCGCCTGCATGATCGAGTGCCCCACCGGCGCCATCGGCAAGGACACCGGGGGAGAGGTGTTCATCCGGGACGCGCTCTGCACCGGCTGCGGCGCCTGCGCGAAGGCGTGCCCGTGGGAGAACATCGCGATGGCGCCGCGCCCCGCGGCCGCGCCGCGCCCGGGAGGCGCGGGCTTCGCGGACATCGCCGTGAAGTGCGATCTCTGCCGCGATCACGACGGCCCCGCGTGCGTGAAGGCCTGCCCCACGGGCTCGATCTTCCGCGTCAACCCGGCGGAGGAGATCGCCGACGTGCGCGACCTGCTCGGCGGGGCGCGGCGCGAGCAGGAGCGCGCCGCCGCGCCACGGAGCGGCGCTGCGGTCGTCGCAGGCAGCGCGCTCGCGGCGGCCGGGCTCGGCGCGGCGGGGCTGTCGGCGCACGCGCGCGGCGGCGCGCGCCCGGGCGAGGGCGCCGCCTTCTCGGCGGGCGTCGCCGCCGCGGTCGGCATGGCGCTGCTCCTGCTCTACGCGGTCCCCAAGCGCGCCGGGCGATGGGCGTGGATGCGGCCCAGGCGGCGCGGCGACACGGCCGTGGAGGGCGGCGATGCCGCGCCCGTGAAGAGCCGGCTGCGCCCGCACCTGACCGGGCACCTCGCGATCGGCCTCGTCACGGCCGGCCTCGCGCTCGCGCACGCGCCGTGGCCGCGGTCCGGCCGCCCGACGCTGGGCGCGGCGCTTCACCTCGTGTTCTGGGCCACCGCGGCGGCCGGCGCCTTCACCGCCATCGCGTACCGGCTCGCGCCGCGGCGCCTCGCCCGGATCGAGCGCACCGCCGCGCTGCCCGAGGATTTCAGCGCCGCCCGGCGCGAGCTGCTCGACCGCTTCTACCGCGAGGTGAGCGGGCGCAGCGACCTGGTCAAGAAGATCGTCGAGAAGATCCTCGTGCCCTACCTGCAAAGCCCCCTCGGCCCGCTCGCGCTGCTCGCCTCGGGGCGCGGCCTGCGCGAGGAGGAGCGCGCGCTGCGCGCCCGCATCGACGCGGTCCTCGAAGGGCGCGGGGCCGAGCGGCTCGCCGGCCTTTCGGAGCTCATCCGCCTCGCCGTGGAGCTGCGCGCGCTCCCGGCCCAGCGCGCGCTCCTCGCCGCGCTCCGCGGAGGGCTGCCGGCGCACATCATCACCTTCGGCGTCGCTGCGGCGCTGCTCGTGCTCCACGCGATGACGGCGGCGAGCGTGCCTCGATGAGCGCGCGCCGGGCCGGGAGCGCGCGCACGCCGCCCCACACGGCCGCTGGCGCGGCGCGGGACAGCGCACCGGGACGCCCTGGACTCGCTATGAAATGGTTGCGAGGCACGGCATTTCTTTGTGCGCCGCGCGCGCCTCCGCCGGCGTCGCGACGCGCGCATCGACGCGCGCACGCGAGCGCCGCGTCGGCGAAGACGCGCTGCAGGCGGCGCGCAGGCGAGAGGCCTGGACTTTGCCTTCTGCGCCCAGGTACAATTTTCCCGACAGCACCCTAGTGGAAGGTAGAGAAGCCGATGGCTGGTCCTTCGACCAAGTGGATGGGAGCGCTCTCCCGATCAGGCTCCCCCAGCGCGTGGGCGCCGAGAGCGCTGCTGCTCGTGACGCTGCTCACCGCGTCGGCCCTCATCGCCGGATCGTGCCGTGGAGGCAACAACGCCGGTGAGCCGCCGAAGCCGGGGACGGACTGGCCCGACGCCGGGCCGGGAACGGGCGACCCGTGCGTCGACGGCGAAGAGGTGGAGTGTCACGTCACCGTCGGCGAGCACGAAGGTGTGCTGACCTGCCTCGACGGCATCCGGCGCTGCGAGGACGGGCGTTACGGCAGCTGCGACGGGACGATGACGATGCGGAGGTCGCCGTTCGGCTCGGCGCCGCCGGGGAGCGGTGAGGGCGGGTATCCGCGCCCGCTGGCCAACTCCGATGCCTCCGACGGCGGCCTGTGCGCGACCAACCCGTGCGACCCGACGTGCCAGTCGTTCGAGGAGACGCCGGACGGGGGGCCCATCAGCCTCGCAGGGACCGGCCCGACGTACACGTGGTCGGTCGGCGACATCAACGAGCTGCCCGAGGCCGTCGCGCGGGAGGGCACGCACCAGCCGTGCACGACCAGCGAGGACTGCCAGTTCGACCAGTACTGCGACGACCCCGCGAGGGGCGCGTGCGATCACGACCCGTGCGCGACAGGCGTGTCGCTGCTGTCGAACTGCAGCGGCTGCGCCACGAAGGTCTGCAACGCGAACCCGAACTGCTGCACCTTCACGACCATACCGGCCGACTGCGGTCACGATGCCTGCGTGGACGCTCCCGGCGCCGCGAGCAACATGACCACGACCTGCGGCGACGCGTGCATCGCGACCATCTGCGCGAACCATCCGCGCTGCTGCGATATCACGTGCACCACGACGGCGCAGTGCACTGCGCTCATCGGCACGGGCAGCACCTGCGCCTTCCCAGGCCGCTGCACCGCGCCCAGCGGCGTATGTCCCCCGGGAACCGTGCTGTCGGGCGGCCGCTGCACCGGGACGTGGAGCGCGACATGCGTGGGTTATGTCGCCGCGGAGTGCGCCCCCAAGACGTGCACCGCGCCCGTGCCGAAATGGGACGCGAGCTGCGTCACCCTGGCCGAGTCGCTGTGCGGCTCCACGTGCGACACCGATCCCGGCTGCGCGCACGACAAGTGTTACACCGGCGAACGACTCCTTTCAGGGTGCAACTCGTGCGTGACGCAGATCTGCGATGTGTCGCCGAGCTGCTGCGCGCCGGGAGGCGCCTGGACACAGAGCTGCGTCGACCTCGTGGAGAGCGTCTGCGGCCAGACCTGCCCGCAAAAGGGCCTCTGCAAGTCGTACCAGCCGAACGAGACGGACTCCACGTGCACGCAGCCGGACCTCACGATCGGCGTGCCCTGCGGCGGGACGATCCCGGTCTGCAACCGCGGCACCACCCCGGCCCCGGCGGGAATCGCCATCCACCGGTATGCTTCCACCGCAAACCAGCTGCCGTCCTCCGCCCCGAGCCGGGTCCTGAACGCGTGCAACCCGACCGGCGGCACCCTCGCCTGCACGACGGCGCAGCCGATCGCCCCGGGTGAGTGCATCAGCGTGGCCGGCTGCACCGGTGTCACCGACGGCGTGGAGCTCATCGTCAATCCCCCTGGCGCCATGCACATCCCCGAGTGCCGGTGCGGCAACAACGGGAGCATCTATCAATCGGCCATGTGCGAGTCGCCCGCCTGCATCGCCACGGCGAGCGTGTCGCTGGTCAGGCCGGTCACCCTGTTCGTGGCGCTCGATCGATCCACCTCGATGCGGCAGACGCTGTCGGGGATGGACGTGAGCGGGGATCGATGGATTCCGGCGACGAACGCGCTCAAGTCCTTCTTCCAGGATCCGGCGTCGGCGGGGCTCGGTGTCGCGTTCCGGTTCTGGCCGCTCGACAACCCGGGCCCGTGCAACGAGACCCCTTCCTGTCCGCCTGCCGGCGGCGGCGGCTGCGCGCTGCCGCTCGTCCCGTTCAACGGCGCCGCGGCCGACAGGTTGACCGAGGAGTCCGCGGCGATGGGGGACCAGCAGGAGATCAAGCTCATGCAGGCCTTCATCAACTTCCCGACGCCCAGCGGCGAAACGCCGATGCACCCGGCGCTGGACGGCGCCACCACCTGGGCGAACAACTACAAGGACGCCCATCCCGAGGAGGAGGTCGCGGTCGTGTTCGTCACCGACGGCATCCCGTCGAGCTGCAACACCGTCCCCAACGCGATCGGAAACCTGGCGCGAAACGCCTTCGTAAACCACGGCGTCCGCGTGCACGCGGTGGGCTTCGGCAACTCGAACGCGGAGATCATCAACCTCATCGCGGACCAGGGCGGAGGACAGGCGTTCAACCTCAGCGCTGGCTCCAGCCTGGAAGGCACCCTCCTCAATGCGCTGGTCTCGATCCGCGGAGAGGCGCTGCCCTGTGACGTCACCGTCCCCATCGCGGGTGTCTCGGATCCAGCGTCGGTGTCCGTCGTCTACGAGAACGCGGCCGGCGTGGAGACGACGCTCACGCCCCGGGCAGGGGTCGGCAGCTGTGGCGCGGGGGGCTGGTACTTCGATTCCGGGAACACGAACGTGAAGCTCTGTCCGACGACCTGCTCCACCGTCCGCGAGAACCCGGGCGGGAAGGTCCGGGCCGTCGTGCCCTGCACGACGACGAGCGTCACGGCGATGAACACGGCGTGGGAGCAGTACCACGGCGTCTGCCCGCCGGGGACCAAGACCCAGTGGGGATACCTCAGGTACAGGACGACGACCCCTGGCGACTCGAGCGTCGAGTTCTTCGTGAGAGCGGCGGATGATCCCGCCGACCTCGCCTCGGCGACGGTCAGGCTCGCCGCGACCGCCCACGCCACGCCGACCGACACCCGGATCTGCGATGAGGGCTCGATGCCGCCGTGCGCGATCGATCTCTTCGACGTGCTGCAAGAGCTGCCGGACGCTCGAACAGAGTACCTGGAGGTCCGGATGAGGCTCAATCCGACGAGCAGCGGAGGGGGCGGCGTTCAGGTGCAGGACTGGGAGATCACGTATTCATGTCCAGATACCGAGTGAGCCGAAGCACCATGGTGACCGCGCTCCTCTGCGCTGCGGGGGTGGTCGCGGCGTGCAGCGGAGATGACGACGCGTCGCGGCCCAGGGCCCCGTCGGCCTCGAGCGGCGCCGGCGCGGCCGGAGGCGGCGACGGGGGCGCGGGCAGCGGGGGCGGCCCCCCGGGCGACTGCGGGAACGACGTCGCCGAGCAGGACGAGGCGTGCGACGGACCCGATCTCAGGGGCGCGACCTGCCAGAGCGTCGGGTTCGATAGCGGCGAGGTCCGGTGCAGCCCCGAGTGCACCCTCGACGCGTCGAGCTGCTCGGGCGTCGAGGCGTGCCAGGACGGGCGGGACAACGACGGAGACGACAGCATCGACTGCGGCGATCCGGAGTGTGAGGCGGCCTGCGCGGACATGTGCGCCGCGCCCGTGGCGCTCCCGGATCCCGGGACCGCGACCGGCGATACCTTCGGCCACGCGGCTGTCGAGGGCGAATGCTGGCCGGGGAGCCCGGGCGTCGCCTACACGTTCACGGCGACGATCACCGGGTTCCTCGACGTGGTGGTGACCCCACGCACGGACGCGCAGCTCGTCGCCGAGCTGCGCAGCGCCTGCGCCGACCCCTCGACGATCGTGGGCGACTGCGGCAGGCCCAGCGTCGGCGCGGGGATCGAGAACCGGCTGACCGTGCCCGTCCGAGAGGGCGATGCGTTTTACGTGATCATCACGGGAGCCGACGCGAGCCAGGCAGGGGCGTTCGACCTCGGCGTGCGAAGCCGACAGACCGTCTGCGGGGACAACATCCAGGATCCGACGGAGCAGTGCGACAACGCCCTCGATCAGCCGGGCGACGGCTGCAGCGATAGCTGCGAGCTCGAGCCGACCGAGGTGGAGCCCAACGAGGACATCGCCTCCGCCAACACCTATGAGAATCCGTTCTTCGCCGCGATCGGCGCCCCGGTCGATGATGTCCCGGACGTCGATGTCGTGCGCGTCACCGTGCCGAGCGGGCCGACGGTCCTCACCGCGGAGACCGCGGCTGTCACGAGCTCCGACTGCCTGACCGGCCGGCTCGACAGCGTCATCGAGATCCTCGATGGAAGCGGCAACTTGATCGTGCGACGCGACCGCGGGGACAACGGCCTTTGCGCCCGCGCCGTCGCGCCGGGGCTCGCCGCGGGCGACTACTACGTTCGCGTCACGTCCGTGCTCGGCTCCGTGGCGGAGACGTTCCCGTACCGCCTCGACGTGACGCTCGTCCCCGAGGTCTGCGGGGACGGCACGATGAGCGCCGGCGAGCAGTGCGACGACGGAAACACGGATCCCCTCGATGGATGCAGCGCCACCTGCCGCTTCGAGCTGGACGAGGCGGAGCCCAACGGCGCCCCAGCGCAGGCCAATGCGTATGCGGACCCGTGGCTCGCGGAGATCGCGCCTGCAGGCGACGTCGACGTGATCGCCGTGACCGTGCCAGGGCCGCGCTCGACGCTGCACGCGAACGTCATCGACAACGGCACCAACGCTTGCCAGCAGGGGCAGATCGACAGCTACATCGAGATCCTCGGGGAGGACGGGACCACCGTGCTCGCATCCGACGACGATTCAGGGGTCGGCAATTGCTCCTACGCCTCGCTGACCGACCTCGCCGCGGGCACGTACTATGTGAGGGTCCGCGCCGCGTCGCTCGTCCCCGACGCGACCTTCTTCTATCGATTGAATGTCACGCTCCTCTAGCCCGGACGGCGGCGCCGACGACGCGGCGGGCCTGCCCGATCCCACGCGGACGCTCTACCGCGCCGATCTCTCCGATCCGCGCCAGCGCGCCGCCCAGCCGCGGGAAGTCGTGCGGGGGCGCGCCGCGCGCCGCGCCGAGGCGACCTCCGACGTCACGCGCTTCCGGGGCGTGCTGCCGGCCACGCTCGCGGGCGCCGTCGCGACGGGCGCGGCGGCGCTGCTCTTCCCGCCGCCGGGGGGGCACGCGGCGCCGGGGCCGCTCTCGCTGCCCCACGCGCGCGCGCAGCTCGCGTGCGCGTCGTGCCACGCCGAGCAGGCGCCCGGCGCGCCGCGGGAGGCCGCCGCGGCCCGGGAAGCCGCGCCCTCGCGCGGAGCCGCGGCAGGCGCGCGCATCGATCAGGCCTGCGTCGGGTGCCACGGCGCCCACGGCTCCACCCGCAGGAGCCACGGGCAGCTGCTCGCGAGCGGCGCGCTGAGCTGCGCCACCTGCCACCCCATCCACCGCGGCGATCAGGGCGTCGTGTTCGATCCAGCGAGGCCACCTGTGCGCTTCGCGCCGGGCGCCGAGGTCGAGCTCCCGAGGTCGGCCTTCCGCCCGGGCCAGCCGGCCACCGTGGCGATCGTCACGGCCGGGAGCTGCGCGCCGTGCCACGACCTCGCGGCGCCGCGAGATCCCATCGCGCGCTGCCTCGTCGCGGCGCAGGCGCCGCTCGGCGACGCCCGTCCGATCACCTGCTTCGACGAGCACCGCCCTGCCCTCCCCGAGGACGCCGCGACCGGCCGCGCAGGCGGCGACCCACGCGCCGCCGGCCGCAACGCGGGTCGCGCAGGCGGCGACACACGCCCCGCCGGCGTCTGCAGCGGGCAGCACACCGAGGACCGCGCCCTCGCCTGGGACGCGGCGCGCGACGCCGCGGCGGCCTTGCCCGTCGTGAAGGCCGGCGCCACGCCCGGCGCGCCCGCCCTGCTCTGGATGGGCGCAGGCCTCGCCGCCGCCGCCCTCGCGTTCGCGGGCGCCCGCGGCGGCCAGGCGCTGCGCGCGCGCCGCGCGCGGCGAGCGGCGAGCGACGCCGGGGGCGAGGACGCGATGCTCCGCCCCGCGGCGCGCGTGCGCCTGCCCCGGATCGACACGACCACCTGCCTCGGCTGCTACGCGTGCGTCGATGCGTGCCCGTACGACGTACTCGCCATCGAGAAGTACGTCGCGGTCGTGGCCCGCCCCGAGGCGTGCTGCGGCCTCACCCTGTGCGAGCAGCGCTGCCCCAACGGGTCGCTCACCATCGAGGGCGGCGCGCCGATCGCCGATCGCCCGCGCCTCGGCGACGACCTCGGCAGCCTCGACGTGCCGGGCCTGCACCTCGCCGGCGACGTCACCGGGCTCCCGCTCATCAAGAACGCCATCCACCAGGGCGCGCACGCCGCGACGCGCATCGCGGAGGACCTGCGGCAGGCCGGCCCGCGCGGCGCGGGCGGTCAGGAGCTCGATCTGATCATCGTGGGCGCGGGGCCCGCCGGGATCAGCGCCGCGCTGCGCGCGAAGGAGCTCGGCCTCTCGTTCGAGGTGATCGAGCAGGGCAGCGTGGCGCAGAGCATCCAGAGCTTCCCGCGCGGCAAGCTGGTCTTCGATCAGCCGCTCGACCTGCCGATGACCGGGAAGCTGTGGCTGAAGGAGTCGACAAAGGAGGAGCTGCTCTCCCACTGGCTCCGCATCGTGCGCAAGGAGCGGCTGCCGATCCTGCAGGACACCCGCATGGTGTCGGTCGCCCGCGCGGCCTCTGCCGGCGCGCCCGCCGTCGGCGCGGCGGCCGGCAGAGGCGCGCCCGCTGTCGACGCGGTCGACGCGACGGCCGGCTTCGTCGTCGTCACCGAGCCGCGCGAGGGCGGACAGCGCACCGAGCGCCATGCGCGGCGCGTGCTGCTCGCCATCGGCCAGCGCGGCTCGCCGCGCCGGCTTCCGTTCGAGCTACCCGCCGAGGTGGAAGGTCGGGTGTACTACCACCTCGCCGACGCCCGGAGCCTCGCCGGAAGCCGCGTGCTGATCGTCGGCCTCGGCGATGTCGCCATGGAAGCCGCGATCGCGCTGTCGCGCCAGCCGGCCACCGACGTCACCGTCGTCTACCGGGGCGCCGGGTTCCGCCGCGGGAAAACCAGAAATATCGAGGAGTTACGCAGGCTTGCGGCGGCGTCTCGCCTCTCGCTCCTGTTCGAGACCGACGTCTCCGCCCTCGCCGCAGATCCGCGCGGCGCGCTCGTGGCGACCCTCGCGTCGCCTTCGGGGGCCCGGCCGCACCCCTGCGACGCCGTGCTCGTCCTGATCGGGAGCATCCCCCCGTGGAGCGCCCTCCGCGCCGCCGGTGTCCGGCCGACCGCGGAGCCGTCAGATCGTTCCGAGCTCGGCGACGTACAAGGGACCACGCCCGCGGTCCCCGCGCCGTGAGTCCATCGTAAGCTCGGGGGGCCCAGGCCGTTCTCTGGAGGAGCCATGAAGCCGACCCACGTCGCCCTGTTCTCCGCCCTCGGCATGATGTTCACGAGCCTCTCCGTCTACTCCCTGGCCCCGTCCGGGGGCGGGAGCTCCGTCACGGCGGTCCCGGAGGTGATCACCGAGCCGCCCCGCCAGATCCCGGAGGCGACGGGCGGCGCCGTGGCCGCGCTCGATCCGAGCCGCTTCACCACCGGATCGAGGCTGATGCTGGAGGGGCGCGTCGGTCACGCGCGCCTGCCTCGCTCGGCGCAGGAGACGTTCCTGATGTTCGAGGTCCGCGGCGACGGGGCGCCCGCGAGATCGCAGGCGCAGGCGAACCTCTCGCTGGTCATCGATCGCTCCGGCTCGATGAAGGGCACCCGCCTCACGAACGCCGTGCAGGCGGCGACGACGGCCGTGAGCCGCCTGAACGACGGCGACGTCGTGTCGGTGGTCACCTTCGACACGAGGACCAGCGTGGTCGTGCCGCCCACCACGGTCGGGCCGGACACGCGCGGCCGCATCCTCGCGAGCGTCCGCGGCATCTCGCTCGGCGGCGACACGTGCATCTCGTGCGGCATCGAGGAGGGCCTCTCGCTGCTCGGTCAGTCGAGCGCCGGCGTGAGCCGGATGCTCGTCCTCAGCGACGGCGACGCCAACCACGGGGTCCGCGACGTCCCCGGCTTCCGCGCGATGGCGCAGCGGGCGCGCGATCGCGGCGTCGCCATCACGACCATCGGGGTCGACGTCGACTACAACGAGAAGATCCTGTCGGCGATCGCGCTCGACTCGAACGGCCGGCACTACTTCGTCGAGAACGACGCCGCGCTCGCGCGCATCTTCGAGGCGGAGGCCGAGCAGCTCACGGCGTCGGTCGCGAGCGGCGCGGAGCTCGCGATCGACCTGGCGCCCGGCGTGGAGCTCGACCGGGTCTTCGATCGCTCGTTCCGGCGGGCCGGCGATCAGGTCATCGTGCCGCTCGGCGCGTTCGCGGCGGGGGAGGTGAAGACGGTCCTGCTCAAGGTGCGCCTCGGCGGCCTCGGCGGCCCCGCCGGCGACGCGCGCGGCGAGTCCCCCGTCGCCGACGTGGGCCTCACCTACCGGGACCTCGTCGCCAGGACCGACGCCCGGTGCGTGGGCAAGCTCGGCGTCGCGATCGCGGACAGCGACGCCGACGCGAGCGAGCTCGACGCGCTCGTCGCGGGGCGCGTGCAGCGCAGCGAGACGGCGGCGACGCTGAAGCAGGCCAACTTCCTGTTCGAGCAGGGGCGGCTCGACGAGGCGCGCAGCAAGCTCGACGCGCAGCAGGCGTCGCTCAAGAAGGCGGCCGACAAAGCGAAGGCCAGCGCCCCGGCGAACCGCGCGAAGGACGTGGCGTCCGATTTCGAGGGCCAGCTCGCCGCGCTGGAGCGCGCGGGCACGGACTTCGCCACACCGCCGGCGTTCGCCACGCCGCCGCCGGCCGCCGCCGCGGGGCCGGGCGGCTTCGCGCAGGCGCCGGCGGCGGCGCCGCCGCGGCCCGCCCCGGCGCAGTCCCGCCAGGGCAAGAGCGCCGTCCGCCGCAACGAGGCGGAGGCCTTCGATCTGGCGCGCTGACGCGCGGCGCCCGGCGCGGGCGGCGCGGACGGCGCGCTCCGGCCCCTGCCCCGCGGCCACGCGGGGCGTTGACACGCGTCGGGCTTTCGGGTTTTGACTCCCGGCGGTGGGCGTTCGACCTAGGGCGAGCCGGCCGGGAAACCGCCGGACGGGTGGCGACGGCGCGCAGGGCTCGCCGCCGCGCGAGCCGCCGTCGACCCGGAAGGCGACCCCCGCGCGGCGCTCGCGCGGCGCGGGGCAGCGCTCGCCGGCGTCGCGGCGCCCTGCCCAGCCCCGGGCCGGGCGCGGGCGCGCGCTGCTCCTCGGGCTCGCGGGCGTGGTCATGGCGGCGTGCGCCGCGCTCCTCGCGCTGGTGTTCGGCTTCGGGCGCGCGAGGGCGCCGGACCGGGGGCGCGTCGTGGAGATCAACTGGCCGGGCGGGCTCGACGCGGGCGAGGCGGCCGCGCTGCTCGCGGCCGAGGGGCTCGTCGAGAGCGAGCGCGCCATGGCGCTCTACCTCGGCGCGACCGGCGGCACCGAGGCGTTCGTGCCGGGCCCTCACCTGCTCTTCGAGGGCGCGACGCCGCGGGAGCTGCGGCAGCTGCTCGCGCGCGCGGAGGGGCGCCCCACGGCGAAGCTCACGATCCCCGAGGGTTTCAGCCGCTTCGACATCGCCGCCCGGCTGGAGAAGCTGCGCATCGCCGGCCGGAAGACGTTCCTCGCGGCCACCGCCGACGGCGCGTTCCTCGACGCGCTCGGCATCGAGCGCGGCGGCGCCGTGGGCGCGGAGAGCGCGGAGGGGTACCTCTTCCCGGCGACGTACGAGCTCGCGCTGGACTCCGACGCGCGCGACGTGGCGCGGCGCCTCGTCGCCGAGTCCGACCGGCGGTGGAGCGCGCTCGCGGCGCAGGGCAAGGACGGGCTCGCGGCGCTCCAGGCGACGCTCGGCTGGGGTCGCCGCGAGGTGCTCACGCTGGCCTCCATCATCGAGAAGGAGGCGGTCGTCGAGGAGGAGCGGCCGCTCATCGCGAGCGTGTTCCTGAACCGGCTCCTCGATCCGAGCTTCCGCTCTCGCAAGCTGCAGTCCGACGCGACGGCGCTCTACGGCTGCGTCGCCTGGCCCGACGAGGCGCCGTCGTGCGCAGATTGGAGCGGCAAGCCGACGCCCGCCGTGGTGCGGGATCCCAAGAACCGCTACAGCACCTACGCGCACCCGGGGCTGCCGCCCGGGCCGATCGCCAACCCTGGGGCGCCGTCGATCGCGGCCGTGCTGGCGCCCGCGGCGACGAAGTACCTCTATTTCGTGGCCGCGGGCGGCGGCCGCCACCGGTTCAGCGAGAGCCTGGACGACCACAACGACGCCGTGCAGAAGCGCCGGGACGCGACGGCGCCCTAGGCGCGGGACACGAACGCAATCCAGCGCACAAACTGCGCCTTCGGGCGCGACGGACCCCTTCCCTCCGGCACGGAGTCCCTCACGCGCATCACGGCGGCTCTCCACGCGCAGCGATCGGATCGTCATTCCTCGCGTTGCCTCGGCCGCGCTCGCGCCGCCCCCGCTTCCTGGATCTGCGCGCGCCGCGGTGTAGATTCGCGCGCCATCATGCGCCGTCCCGCTCCGCTCCTCCTCGCGCTCTCCGCTCCCCTCGCCTTCGCTGCCGCTGTCGCCAGCTGCTCGCCGCGCACCGCGCCCCCGGCCGAAGTGACGCAGGCCGCTTCCGCGACCGCCGCTCCGTCCGCTCCCCCCGACTCGGCCTCGAGCGCTGCCCCCATCGCCAGCGCCGCGCCAGCCACCAGCGCTGCCCCCGCCGCCAGCGCTGCGCCCGCCGCCGAGACGACGGTCGCCGCCGCCAGCGCCGCGCCCGCCGCCAGCGCCGCGCCAGCCGCCAGCGCCGCGCCCGATGCGGCGGCGCCAGCCGACGCCGGGCCGCTCCCGAAGGTCAAGGTCGCCAACATCGGCATGCACATCGGCGGCGGCCCGCACGACGACTTCACCAAGGAGCCGATCAAGCGCTCGGTCGCGCCCCACTTCGACGAGTTCCGCCGCTGCTTCGCGCTCGCCGAGGACCCGACCAAGGGCGGCGACTTCGGCATCGATCTCCGCATCGAGAAGGACGGCGGCAAAGCCGAGGTGCGCAAGCCGCGGACGGCGCTCAAGGGCCAGGCGTTCACGAAGTGCGTGGTCGGCGTCTTCGAGCAGATCGACTTCCTCAAGCCCAGGAAAGGCCCCACCGTGGTGAGCTACTCGCTCCGGTTCACCCCGTGACAGGGCCCCGGTTCACCCGTGGCGCCCGAGGTTCGGCAGCGACCCGCGCGAGGCCTCGACCGCCGTCTCGCCGGCGCGGTCGAGCGCGTACTTGAAGAGGATCGGGCCGAACACCTCGTTCAGCGCCACGCAGCCGACGACGAGCGCGCGGAAGCCGGCGCCGAGGCTCGGGAACGCGCGCTCGATGGTCAGGCTGATCCCGAGCGTCAGCCCGGCCTGCGAGACCAGCCCGCACCACGACCACCGCCGCAAGAGCGGCGGATCGTCCGCCAGCCGGTTGCCGATGCGGTTCGCGACCCACGTCACCAGGGCGCGCGAGACGCCGAAGAGCAGCGCGACAGGCCACATCTGCCGCAAGAGGGGCAGGTCGAGGTGCGCGCCGGCCGTCGCGAAGAACAGCACGAACACCACGCTCGCGGCGTCCTCGACCGCGTGCACCAGCTTCTCGCCCTGCTTCGACAGGTTCGCGACGACGAAGCCGGCCACCACGAACACGAGCAGCGCGTCGAAGCGGAGGTACCGCAGCACCTCCGTCGCGCCGAAGCCGAGCGCCACGAACACGAGGATGAGCTGGCGGCCGATCAGCCGCATGTAGGCCGCGAGCGCGAGCCCGAGCGTCGTGCCGATCGAGATGCTCCCCAGGATCTCGCGGCCGAGCAGCTCGATCTCGTGCATCGACATCGTCGCGCCCGGCTCGAGGAGCGGCCGCACCGTGGAGAGCGCGACCGCCGTCACGATGATGACGATGATGTCCGACGTCATCACGAACGCGAGCGTGTGCATCGCGACGGGGCCGGTCGCGCGCGTCTGGGAGAGGATCCCGAGCACGGCCGAGGGGCTGCGGGTGACCGCGATGACGCCCCACAGGACGGCCACGCCGAGCGCCGCCGTGGTCGAGAGCTCGGCCGCGAACGGCACCAGCGAGCGCGCCGCGTAGAAGACGCCCGTCATCGCCACGAAGACGAGCACCGTCTGGACGAGGTTGTGCAGGAGGATGCTCTTCAGGCTCTTCTTGACGGCGTCGATCCGCAGCTCGGCGCCGCCCGCGAGCGCGATGAGCGCCAGCGCCAGCGCGTTGACCCGCGAGATCTCCTCCACGGCGTGGTGGTCGACGAGCTTCAAGACGTGCGGGCCGGCGACGATGCCCGCGAAGATGTAGCCCGAGATGTGCGGCAGGCGGAGCGGCTCGACGAGCTCGCTCGCGAGCGTGCCCGCGAGCAGGAGGAAGCCGATCGAAGCGACCGCCCCCGCGGGCCCGTGCTCGTGAGGGACCGCGCGCGTCGTGGCGTAGAGCAGCCCGAACAGGATCACGAGCGCGACGGCGTGCGTGAGGTGGTTCAGCGGCCCCTTCGGGGCCGACCCGTGGTGCCGCGCGGAGGGCGCGCCCTGCTGCTCGGCGGGCGCGCCCGGATCGGCCGGCGCGGCCGGGCCGGCGGGCGAGGCGGGCGAGGCGGGCGAGGCGGGCTCGACGTCAGGGAGTGCTGCGGCGCTCACGGTGACACCTCTTCGTTCCTCACCCCTCCCCCGCGCTGCGCCGCGGGCGACGGCGGGCCGCCCCTCTCGCCTCCGTCGCCCGGCGCGGCGCCGCGCCCGGCGCGGGCCAGGCCGCGGCCGAAGTAGAGAGACTCCCGCTCGGGCGCGGCGAGCTCACCGGCCTTGCGGAGCGTGGCGCGAAGCGCCTGCGGCCCGACGAGCTCGCCGAACACGGCCGCGGCCGTCGCGGCGAAGAGGACGGTGTGCCCGACCGGGCCCGGAAAGCGCAGCGCGAAGGCGAGGCCGACGCTCATCGCCACCGCGCCGGACGAGAGCAGCCCGAGGCCGAGCCACGGCGACGTCTCGCGCGCGTCGGGCGACACGACGCGGAAGACGAGCCCGGTCGCGAGCTTGCCCACGAGCCTCGCCCCGAGCGCGATCGCCACGATCCAGGGCAGGAACGGCGCCGCCTTCGGGTTCACGTGCGCGCCCGCGAGCAGGAGCGACGGCAGGATGACCGGCCGCTCGGTCGGCGCGACCATGGCGACGATCTCGTCGCGGTGCCGCGACAAGGCGGCGATCGTCACGCCCATCGCGAACGCCGCGAACAGCGGCGACAGGCCGACCCGGGCGCTCGTGCCCATCGTCAGCAGCGAGGCCCCGAGCAGCACGCCCCAGCTCTGGATCAGGCGGAAATCGCTCCCGAGGAGCACGACCGCGATGAGCCCGAGCACCACGCCGATGAGCGCCGTCACGACCGTCCACCCCCAGAACGGGATCGGCCACTGGGCCGTCGCCTGCGGGACGAGCGCGAACGCGCCGCCCATCATGAGCAGCGGGCCGAGATCGTCGCAGTCGGCGATGTCGGCGATGAGGTCCGAGAGCTTGCCGCTCGCGCTGTAGCGCTGCGTGACCCACAGCACGGCGTGCCGCGTCGTCTCGGCGGAGACGGCGCCCACGCCCGCCGCGAGCAGCGCGCGGTCGCCGCGATCGAGCGAGGGAGCGCCGTGGGCCGCCGCGAACCAGACGGCGGCGGCCACCGCGCCGCCGGTCAGGAGGCTCATGAGCACGCAGAGCGCCATCCGGGACGGCCGCACGCGGCGGCTGCCGACGAAGCCGAAGTCGAGGCCGACGACCAGCGCGAGCCAGCCGAGCGCGACGCCCGCCACGGGCTCGAACGCGGCGAGCGACGAGGGCTCGAGCAGCCCGAGCGCCGAGGGCCCGAGCACGAAGCCGAGCACGACGTACTCGGCGCCGGAAGGGAGGCCGATGCCCCGGAGCACGCGGCCGCTGACGAGCGAGCTGCCGAGGTACGACAGCACGAGGAGCCCCATCAGGAGCCAGACGGCGTTCACGAGGCGGCGCTCCGGTCGGCCGGCGCGGGTGCGGGCGCGGGCGCGGCGCGCCGCGCGCCGCCGGAGGACGCCGGCGCGCGCCCGAGCGGAATGTCCGCGGCGACGAGGGCCTGCGCGACCGCGGTGAGCCAGCGGCTGCGCACGTCGTCGCCGTCGCAGGCCATCGTGGCCCGGAAATGAGCGCCCCCCTCGTCGATCGCGACGAGCGCGGCGCGGGCGCGGCTGCCGAGGCCCGAGCCCGTCTTCAGGAGCAGCTCGCGCACCCGATCGAGATCGGCGGCGGGGTCGACGCTGATCTCGACGGACACGACCGGAGGGCGGCCGCGGATGCGCGTCGGGTGGAACAGGCTGAGCAGGTGCGGCACGCGCACGACGCAGCCGTCCTCGTCCTCGAGGCGCGCCTCGAACAGCGTCAGCTCGCGGACCCGCCCGGCGCGGCCGCCCACGTCGGCGATGTCGCCGACGCGCAGGCGCCGCCCGTAGATGACCGAGAGGCCGACGGCCGCCGACGCGATGAGCGGCGTGCTGGCGAGCCCGGCCGCCGCGAGCACGACGAAGCCGATCCGCGTGAACGCGCCCTCGTCGGTGCCGGTGATGAGCGGGGCCGCGAGGAGCAGCGCGGCCACGAGGATGCCGAAGCGGACAAGGACGCCGGTGGCGACCGCGAGATCGGACGGGAGCCACCCCAGCGACGTCTCACCCCGGCTCACGCTCCCGAAGAACAGCCCCACGAAGCGGATGAGGACGATGACCGCGAGCGTCGCGAGGATCGCGAGCACGAGCACCGGGACGCTCCGCGCGATGCGCCCCATGAGCTCCGACATGGGCGCGAGCACGAAGCCGGTGAGCTTCTCGCTGGTGCCGCGCGTGGAGGCGAACAGGGAGAGGGCGAAGAGGATCCAGATGTAGGCGATGCCCAGCCGGACGAGGACGCCGGCGGCGCCGAGCGCGACCGAGAGCGCGCCCTGCGACGCGGCGGGCCGGAGCATCTCGATGCCGCGGACGTGCAGCGCCGGGAGCCGCTCCGGGTGCTCGGCGACCCAGGCGCGCCCTCGCTCGACGAGCTCGCCGACCTTGCGGAGCAGGAGCAGCGCGATCAGCCCGGAGAAGACGAGCAGCGAGAACGAGAAGACGCTCGTCGCGAGGCGGCTCCGGCTCTGCTCCTTGGCGAGGACGTCGCGCACCGTGCCGGCGACCGCGGCGGCGTGGCCCGCGACCGTTGTGTGGCCCGCCGCCGCCGCGTCCTCGGGGCCGAGGTGGACGAGCGGGCGGTCGCCGACGTAGACGACCGCCACGCCGTCCTGCTCGTCGACGCGGACCTCGGGGACCGCCTTCTCCTGGGCGGCGCGCTCCAGCACGCGCGCCGCCTCACGGGCGCGCTCCGGGGGAGAGAGGCTGCCCCGGTGCACGCGGAGGGCGAAGACCGTCCTGCCGAGCAGCTCGACGCGCGCCTCGGGCTGCTCGACCACGGGAGGTGAAGGCTGGGGGTCGGGAGCCACCGGCTCGCCCTGGTCAACGGCCGGGGCCGGCGGCGCCACCGGCGCGGACGTCGGCGCGACCGGCGCAGGCGGCGGCGCGGGAGGCCGAGCGACCGGAGCGGGCGCCAGCACGACCTGCGCGGACGCCGACGGGGCCTCCGCGGGCGGTGGCAAGACCTGCACGAGCGGCGGCTGGACCGAAGAATCCGGCGGGGGCGCGAGCTGCGTGGGCTCGAACGAGGCCAACGGGGGCGCGAGCTGCGAGGGAGAGGGCGCAGCCTGCGAGGGGGCACGCGCAGCCTGCGAGGAGGCGGGCGTGGCCTGCGAGGGCGCGGGCACAGCCTGCAAGGGCGCAGATGCGGCCCGCGAGGGCGCGGACGCGGTCTGCGAGGGGGCGGGCGCGGCCTGCGAGGGGGCACGCGCAGCCTGCGAGGGGGCGGGCGCGGCCTGCGAGGGGGCACGCGCAGCCTGCGAGAGGGCGGGCGCGGCCTGCGAGGGCGCAGACGCGGCCTGCACCGGCCCGGCGAACGCAGCGCCGGCGGGAGCAATGAGGCCGGCAAGCGCGACCAGGAGCGCGGGGAACAGCCGCTGCACGCAGGCACTCTCGGCCGGAGGCAGGCCGCCGGTCAAGCGGCGCAGGACATGAAACGGCCTCGGCAGGCAGCCCGCGAGCCAGGCGCCGTCGCCTCCAGGCGATCACGCGCGCTCGAGTTCGCCCGGAATCCTCGATCCCCGGGCTCGCTCGATGATCGATCGCCTTGCCGCCGAGGCACGGCGCTGGCAGGGCGCCCGCGTGGCAAGGACCAACAGATCGGTCGCCCCGTCGCTGCTCGTCGGCGACATCGGAGGCACCAACACCCGGCTCGCGCTCTACGGTGGCTCCGGCGGCCGCCCCCTCTCCGAGGCCGTCTTCCGCAGCCGCGACCACGCGAGCTTCGAGGAGATCGCCCTCCCGTTCCTCGTGCGCAGCGACGCCCCTCACCCCGCCGTCGCCGTGCTCGGCGTCGCGGGCCCCGTCAAGGACCAGGTCGCCACCGTCACGAACCTGCCCTGGCGCCTCGCGGAGCGCGAGCTGTCGCGCCGGCTCAAGATCGCGCGCGTGCTCCTGGTCAACGACCTCGTCGTCGGCGCCACGGGCTGCCTGCACGTCGCCCGCGCGTCCATCGAGCCGCTCACGGAGCGCAGGCCGCGGCCGAAGGGGAACAACGTGGCCGTCATCGCCGCCGGCACGGGGCTCGGCGAGGCCCGGCTCCTCTGGAATGGCGCCCGCCACGTCACGCTCCCGACCGAGGGAGGGCACGCCGACTTTGCCCCGCGCTCCGCGGTCGAGGTCGAGCTGTGGCAGTTCCTCGCCGAGCGCCACCCGGACCACGTGAGCTACGAGCGGGTCCTCTCGGGCGACGGGCTCGGCGCCCTCTTCGACTTCTTCGCCCGCGCCGCCCGCGTGCCGCGCGCGATCGAGCGCCGCCTCGCCGAGGGCGACCGCAACGCGGCGATCGCCGAGCTCGGGCTCGCCCGCGCGTTCCGGCCCGCCGCGCGCGCGGTCGACCTGTTCGTCGAGATCTACGGCGCCGAGGCCGGCAACCTCGCCCTGCGCGAGCTCGCGCTCGGCGGGGTCTTCGTCCTCGGGAACATCGCGAGGAACCTCGTCCCCCAGCGGCGCGAGCTGTTCATGAAGTCCTTCGTGAAGAAGGGGCGCCTCAGGCCGCTCCTCGAGGAGGTGCCCGTCGCGGTGGTCACCGATCCCCTGGTCGGCGTGCGGGGCGCGCTCGCCGTCGCCAGAGAGCTCGCCGCCGCGGAGCAGCCCCGGGCCCGCGCGGCGGCCCGGAGGCCCTGACGCCCCGTGTCCTCGTGCCCACGACGGAGGCATGGAGTCGCGCGCGCAACTCCATGCCTCCGAATCGAGCAGCGCTGTCGGTCCGAGGCGGATGAGCGCGAGTTCGCCCCGGGGTGCCGAGAGGCCATATCGCGCGGCGCCGCCTCGCGCCGGGCACGATCCGAGCAGGATCCGAGCAGGAGCGGACGAGCTCCTCGCGCGCGGCCGCACGCTCCCCCTCACGTTCGAATCGAGCGGCCGCGCGCGGCCTCGCGGCGTTGACACGCTGGTGGCACGGTGCTTTAAGACCGACACACCTGACGCTCGTACAGTCGGGGGAAAGAGAAAAGAAGGTCACGTCATGGCAACTTCGGTCGTTCTACCTGATGGGAAGGTCCTCGCGCTCGAGGATGGCGGCACGGCGTTCGACGCCGCCCGGGCCATCTCGCCGAGGCTCGCCGAGGCCGTCGTCGTCGCGCGCGTCGACGGGGTGGTCCAGGACCTCCGCGTGCCCCTCCGGGACGGCGCGAAGCTGGAGTTGCTGAAGCCGGACACGGCCGAGGGCAGGGACACGATCAACCACTCCGCCGAGCACCTCATGGCGACGGCCGTGCTCCGGCTGTTCCCGGGCGCCAAGGTCACGATGGGCCCGAAGAGCCATGGTGACGAGTTCTATTACGACTTCGACGTTGCCGGTCGGACCTTCACCCCTTCCGACCTCGAGATGATCGAGGCCGAGGTGAAGAAGCTCATCGAGCAGAAGGTCAAGTTCGAGCTGCATTCCGTCCTCAAGAAGAACGCGCTGAGCTATTTCGAGAGTTTCGGGCAGAAGAACGAATACAAGGAGGAGATCCTCTCCTGGATCCCCGAGGACAGCATATCGATCTATCGCTGCGGCGAGTTCATGGATATCTGCCGCGGCCCGCACCTGCCCCACGCGGGGTTCATCAAGGGGTTCAAGATCACCTCGTCCTCGGCGGCCTACTGGCGCGCCGACGCCACGAAGCAGTCGCTCCAGCGCGTGCGCGGCGTGGCGTTCCCCAACAAGGACGACCTCGACAAGTACGTGCGCCGCCTGGAAGAGGCGAAGAAGCGCGACCACAGGACGCTCGGGCGGGATCTCGAGCTCTACCTCGTCTCCGAGCGCTACGACTCCCACGCTTACTCCGAGAAGGACGAGATCGACCTCTACGTCGGCGTGGACGCGGAGGCGCCCCTCGACCGCGCGCTCGTGGAGCACGCCCTCGGCGCCGCGGCCTCGGCGTTCCCCGGGCGGACCCTCCGGCGAACGGTGAAGTTCGGCGAGGCGCCGAAGGCGGCGGCGGGCGGCGGCTGCGGCGGCGACGAGGCGCGCCCGCGCCTGCACGTCCGGCTCCGCGGCGCGGCGGCGCAGGAGTCGAAGAGCGCCTTCAGGGCCGCGGTGAGCGCCCGGAAGGACGCCGACGTCGAGGTGCACTTCGAGCCGCACTTCGTCGAGGAGATCGGGGCCGGCCTCGTCATGTGGCTCCCGAAGGGCGGGCTCCTGCGCACCATCATCGAGGACCAGTGGCGCAAGATGCACCTCGAGGAGGGCTACGACATCGTCTACTCGCCGCACATCGCCAAGGCGGACCTGTGGAAGACCTCGGGCCACTGGGACTTCTACCGGGAGGGGATGTTCTCCCCCATGTCGGTGGACGGCCACGACTACTGCTGCAAGCCGATGAATTGCCCGTTTCACATCCTCATGGTCAAGAGCCGGACGCGGAGCTACCGCGAGTTCCCGATGCGCCTCGCGGAGCTCGGGACCGTGTACCGGTACGAGGCCGCGGGCGTCATGCACGGCCTGATGCGCGTGCGCGGGTTCACCCAGGACGACGCGCACCTGTTCTGCCGCGCGGACCAGGTCGAGCAGGAGATCCACCGCGTGCTTCGCTTCATCCTGAAGATGCTCCGCACGTTCGGGTTCGAGCAGTTCGACATCAACCTCTCGACGCGGCCGGAGAAGTACGTCGGCGGCCTCGATGACTGGGCCAAGGCCGAAAGCACCCTCGCGGGGGCCCTCAAGGCCCTCGACCTCGAGTACACGGTGGACCCGGGCGGCGGAGCGTTCTACGGGCCGAAGATCGATATCAAGCTGGTCGACGCGCTCGAGCGTAGGTGGCAGTGCTCGACGCTCCAGTACGACTTCAACAACCCCGAGCGCTTCACGCTCGGGTTCGTGAACGCCAAGGGAGAGCTCGAGCAGCCGATCATGCTCCACCGGGCGCTCCTCGGCTCGATCGAGCGGTTCATCGGCGTGCTCCTGGAGCACCACGCGGGCGCCCTGCCGGCGTGGCTCTCGCCGGAGCAGGCGCGCGTCGTCACGGTGTCGGACAAACACAACGACCACGCCGAGCAGGTCACCCAGGCGCTGCGCGCTCACGGCATCCGGGCGAGCTTCGTCCGGAGCTCGGAGAAGCTCGGCGCGAAGATCCGCGAAGCGCAGGTCGAGAAGATCCCGCATATGCTCGTCATCGGCGACAAGGAGGTGGAGGCGAAGGGCGCCACCGTCCGGCTGCGTGACGGGAGCGACCGCGGCTTCATGAAGACCGAGGCGCTCGCCGAGTTCTTGCGCGAGCAGTGCGCGATCCCCGTCGTGACGTGACGTTCCCCCGCGGCGCCGGGTGGGGCCCTTCTCCAGGGCCCCCGGCGTCAGGCGGGCTCAGCTGCCCGCTTGAGATCCGCCGCTCGGAGCTGCGCAACGAACGCCAGGCCGAGCGCCACGAACGCCAGCCCGAGGACGAAGGCGAAGCGGAGACCTCGCGCGAGATCCGTGGGATCGACGCCCTCCGTGTCGCCGATGAGCGCGCCCATGAGCGTGACGCCGAGGCCACCGCCGAGGCTGCGCGCGAACATGAGGACCGCCGTGAGCGCGCCGAGCTCCTGCCGGGGCGTGCACTCCTGAGCGCCCACGAGCAGACTCAAGATGATGGCGCCCATCCCTGTCCCGGCGACGAAGCCGCACGCGCCGATCAGGGGGAGGGGCGCTCCGGTGAGCGCGACAAACCCGGCGAACGCCGCGACGAGGAGCACGGCGCCGAGCCGCGCGAGCCGCGGTACGCCGAGCCGCGGCAGGACCGTGCCGAGGCTCATCGACGCAAGGGTCCACCCGAGCACCATCGGGGTGAGCAGCAGACCGGCCGCGGTCGCCCCTGTGCGAGCAACGCCTTGAGCATAGAGCGGGAGATAAGACACCGTTCCAAAGAAGGCTGCGCCGGCCAGGAAATTGCCGATCACGGCGACCCGCGGGAGTCGCGCCTGCAAGAGGCGCAACGGCAGCAGCGGCGCGGGGTGCCGGCTCTCGATGCGCAGCGCCCAGGCGAGCACGACGACGCTGGCGACCAGGAAAGGCCAGCTGCGCGCCTCGAGGCCCCATACGAGCGCGCCGCTGCCCGCGGTGAACAGAGCGGCCCCCGCGAGATCGATGGGGACCGCCTTCTCGGCGATCGGCGACTCTTCGAGGAATCGCCCCACGAAGGCCGCGCCGATCAGGCCGAAGGGCATGTTGAGGTAGAAGACCCACCGCCAGCTCGCATGATCGACGAGCAAGCCCCCCACGAGAGGGCCGATGAGCCCTGACAAGCCCCAGACACCGCTCAACATGCCCTGGATCCGCGAGCGCTCCTTCAGCGGATAGAGCTCACCGACGATGGCGAAGGTCAACGTGCCGAGCGCCCCCGCGCCGAGGCCTTGCACCGCGCGCCCCGCGATGAGCGTCAGCATCGAGCCCGCCGCGCCGGAGAGCGCGGAGCCGGCGAGGAAGAGGAACACCCCGAACAGGTAGAGCCTACGCCGTCCGAGCCGGTCCGAGGCCCGTCCCCACAGGGGGCTCGTCACGGTCATCGACAGCATGTAGACGGCGAACGGAAGTGCGTACAAGGCATGGCCGCCCAGCTCGCCGATGACGGTCGGCATCGCGGTAGCCACGACGGTCGACTCGAGGGCGGCAAGGAATAGCCCGAGTGCCAGACCGACGGTTGTGAGAGTACGAGACGATGCGCTCATCAAAAAAAAACCTGCTTTCCTTCTTTTCACACCGGAGTCACCGGCATCAGCCGACGAGAAACTCGCTCGCGAGGAACGGGCTCATCTTGAGAGACGTCTCGAGCCATTCCCGGTACGGATCGCTCCCCTTCACGATCCCACTGCCAGCGTATACGTGAATATCGTTGCCGCTCATCTTCGCTGTGCGGATCGCGAGCGCGAATTTTGCACTATCGTCCAAGGTGAAGTAACCGAAGGCTCCCGTATAGAAGCCGCGATCAATCTTCTCGTAAGCGCGAATGCGCTGCCCGCTCAACGCGATGGGCTTACCCCAGATCGTCGCCGGGGGATATACCGCGGAGAGGGTGCCGAACACGTTCATGCCCGGCTTGACCGTCCCGGTGATGGTGCTCTTGAGGTGCTGGACGTAGCCGAGATCGATGACGTTGCGAGACTCGACGCGCTGGATCGACCCGGGCACGCAAACCGCGCTCAGGTTCTCATGGAACATCCTGGCGGCCGTCTCGTGCTCCTCCGTCTCCTTCGCGTCGCGGAGGAGCTCCTCGCGGTACCGGCTGCTCTTCTCCCTCGCGTCGGAGCCCTTTCGCGTGCCTGCCAGAGGCTCGACGACGATGTCGGCGCCCTGCTTTATGAGGAGCGTCTCCGGCGATACACCGACCCACGAGTCCCCGCCTCGCCAGCGGAAGACGTATTCATACTTCTTGCCTCGCGCGGGGGCGGTCAACCGGAGCAGCAGGATCGGCGAGATCTTCGTCTGGAGCGTGAGACGAACCTCACGCCCGATGACGACCTTGTCCTCGGCTTCACCCGAGAGCTCGCGGATCAGGCCGACGAGGGCGTCGACGTACTCGCGGCACTCGGGGATCAGCTGGCGCTTCGTCACGCGCGGGTTGGCGGACAGGCTGAACTCGTAAGGGAAGGTCACGAGCCGCGCCCCGACGTCGCGCAGATCGCCGCTCTCGAAGTGCGTGAAGCTGCACTCGCGCGCGGCCAGCCGGCACGCGACGCGCGGGATCGTGAAGACGAGCGCCTCGCCGGGCCTCTTGGGATCGATGCCGCACCGCCATCCGCCGAGCAAGAGGGTCGACGGCGGCAGCCCGTGGTGGCGCGCAAGGAAAGGCCTGATCTCGTCGACGAACGCCGCGACGGCCCTGAACAGCTGCTCGTGGAAATCGGCCTCAGGGTCGAGCTTGCACGAGCACTCGCGTTCGACCGCCTCTCCGTTCACCAGCCGCAGCTCGAGGGCATCGCCTGCGTTGTGGCATTCGATCGAGAGCTCGCTCCCGACGGCTACGATCGACGTGGTCCCCTCCTCGGACGTGTGGCTGAAGAGCCCGAGGAACTCGTCGGCGAAGGCCGGATAGCGCGCCTCCAGCGCTTGCGCCACCGCGGACGCGTAGACGTCGACCGTCACCTCCGGGTGCGGGTTGTCGAACGTGATGACACGGGTCGTCTTCATTGGGTCCTCGCGCAGACGTGGGCGACCTTGCTGCAAACCTGGAGCGTCTTCTCGAATAGCCGCCCGCGCTCGGCGGGCGCGGGGTCGCGCTCGTCAACCTCCCCTTCTGCGAGGGCCCTGCGCGAGGACTCGATGTGCAGCCCCCCGAGCCGGCTCCCTTCGGTCAGGTGCGCGGATGCGGTCCTCTCGACCTCCGCGCCCACCTCCGCCATCGCCGCGTCGAGCGGCTGCGCCATCGAGCCCGCGTGCACCGGCGCCGACATCCAGACGACGGGGGCGTGAGCGCCCTGAAACGCATGGACGTACTCCCGCAAGGGTCCGAGCTGGCTCCCGAGGCTGGTCATCACGACGATCTTCCCCGCCTCCTTCCTCGGGTTGAGGGCCATGTAGATGGAGAGCAGCTCCGACGCGGAGAGCTCCGGCCCGACGCGGACGCCGATCGGATTGTCCACGCCGCGAAGGAACTCAAGATAAGCGCTCCCGGCGCCGAGGTGCTCGGCCGCGAGCCATAGGAGGTGCGCGCTCGCGGCGTGATAGCTGCCCGTCGACGAGCACCTCCGCACGAGGGCCTCCTCGAAGAGCAGATTGGCCACCTGATGCGAGGTGAAGACCCGGAGCCCGCACTGGCGCATCGTCGCCAGCGTCGCCTGCGCGGCCTCGTAGGCCCAGAGCATCCGCCTCGCGTCGGGCGTCCGGCCCCACGGGTGTGGCGACGGATCGTTCACCATCTCCCCGTAGTAGCTCGTGATTGTCACGCCATCGACGACCTCCGTCGCGCGGAGCGGCGTTTGCGCGTAGCTCCCCGCCGCGAGCGCGACGGAGATCACCGGCTTGTCGAGCATGAAGCCGACGTAGTTGCTCATCGAGCCGAGCGTCGCCATGCGCGCGCGGACGTGACGCGGGCTCGACTCCCTGAACCGCTCGTCGGTGTCGCCCATCTGCAGGACGAACGCTCGTCCTTCGGCCACGGCCCCGAGCTCTGCCTTGAGGCGGCGCACCTCCTCGGCGTCCACGAGGCCCGGGAGCTCCGAGAGCCGCCCTGTCACCGCGGCGACCTCCTGACCGGCGTAGGGCGGCACGCAGCGCTGTTCCATGGTTCGCCAACCCTGCGGTCGCCAATACTGTTGCTCGTGGCGCTGAAGATTGTTCATTTCCACTTGTGCCCTCTCTACGGTGTTCTCAACCAAGGGTGGCGCCGCCGTCCACGACGAGATCGTGCATCGTGATGTGGCGCGCCTCGTCCGAGAGGAGAAACGCGACCCCTCGCGCGATGTCGTCTGGCTCGGCGACGCGGCCCAGCGGGATGCCGACGCGATAGCGGCCCGGATCGCCCTCGATGAGCCTTCGGTGCGACTCCGCGGAGTCCCCGGTGAGCGCGCGGAGCATGGGCGTATCCGTCGAGCCAGGAGAGACGGTGTTACATCGGATGCCGTGCCTGGCCAGCTCGAGCCCCATGCACCGCGTGAGCATCGTGACCGCCGCCTTCGAGGCGCAGTAGGCCGCCATTCCGACGCGCGGCGTGTTCGCGGCGTTGGATGCGACCGTGACGATCACGCCCGATCTCCGCGGCGACATGCGCCGCGCGGCGGCCTGCGAGACGAAGAAGACGCCGCTCGTGTTGACGTCGAAGGTCTCTTTCCAGCTGTCGGGGGTGGCGGCCTCGAACGCGGCCGGCACGAGCATCCCGGCTGCGTTGACGACACCGTCGAGCGGGCGCGCCGCATCGGCGACCGCCACGACGGCCTCCACCTCCGAGGGGACACGGATATCGACGCGGCGCGGCTCCACGGCGCGCTCACGCTGGTTCAACTCGGCCGCGAGCGCCTGCAGGGCGTCGCCCTTCACGTCGACGGCGTGGACGAAGGCCCCCTGCGCGACGAGCAGGCGCGTGACCGCGGCCCCGATGCCCTGCGCGGCCCCGGTCACCAAGAAGGACTTGTCCTCGAATCTCGGCTTCATCGGATGTGTCACGTGTTCGTGCCTCCCCGCTCCTCTCCGGGCCGCCAGCTCGGGCCGCGGGTGGGCCTCAGCGGACGAGATCCCACCACTCGTCGAGGCTCCGCCGCTCCGCGAGCTCCACGAACCCCACGCGGGCGCCCATCTTGCGCCACTTCTCCGCGAGCACGAGGAGGCGGACCGAGTCGAGGCCAGCGTCGAACGGATCGCCGATCCTGGCCGCTTCCTCTGCGCTCACGCACAGCACCTCGGCCACGTCGGCGAGGAACCGGTCGCGCGTGAGGCTGCTTTCACCGAGCTCCGGCGTCAAGATGCGCCTCCCAGCTGTTCGAGCAGCTCGGCGGTGGTCGCCACCTTCCCTGAGCAGCTCGCGATCTGGCTCAGCGCCATACGGTGATACTCGAGCGAGAAATCGCCGAGCGCGTCCGCGGCGACGAACGGCTGGACGCCGGCCATGAAGGCGTCGAGCGCCGTCGCCTGGCAGCCGATGTGCGCGTAGACGCCGCAGATGATGAGCTGTTCTCGACCCGATCTCTTGAGCATCTCCAGCAGCTCGCTCTGCTTGAACGCGCTGTAACGGTGCTTGACGATCATGTGGTCGCCAGGGGACGGCTCCAGCCCGCGGACGATGCTCCGGGCCTCCCCGTCTTCCGGCATGCCGGGCCCCCAGAAATCCAGGAGGAGCCCGCGCTCGGCCTTGCTCTGGCCCCCCGGCTGCGCGGTGTAGAACACCGGGACGTCGCGGAGCTTGCACGCCGTCCGGATCGCGTAAATCTGTTCGACCAGCGCGCCGGTGAACGCCGCCGATTCATACGGCTTGAGGAAGTAGTTCTGCATATCATGAATCAGCAGAGCTACGCGCGCCGGCTCGACCCTCCAGGAGCGCGGAGCGCGGGCGAAATCGATCACAGTGGGCAGGTCATAGGACTTGATTCGCGGGATTCCCATATCGTCCTCAAGGCAACGCAGCGGCAGAGCCGCCGTGCTGCTTCCTAAGTTCCTTCCTGTCGATCTTCCCGACGGTCGTCTTCGGCAGCGACGGCACGAACCGGACCTGGTCGGGCACCTTGTACGCCGCGACGCCGCGCCCGCGCACGAAGGCCCTTATCTGCGCGGCGGTCACCTCGCCCTCCGGGTCTGCGACGACGAACGCACACGACGCTTCGCCAAGGTAGACATCCGGTATCGAGACGATCGCCGCCTCTCGTACGCGCGGGTGGGCGAGGAGGTGCCCCTCGACCTCCTCCGCCGCGATCTTCTCGCCGCCGCGGTTCACCTGGTCCTTCGAGCGCCCGGAGACGACGAGGTAGCCGTCGTCCCGCCGCGCGACGATATCGCCAGTTCGATAGAAGCCGTCGGCCGTGAAGACCCGCCCGTTGTGCTCCTCGGCGTTGAGGTAGCCGCGGATCGTGTAGGGCCCACGCACGAGGAGCTCGCCCGGGGTGCCGTCCGGGACCGGCTGATCGTCCTGGTCGACGATGCGCACCTCGTCGTCCACGGAGATGGGCCGCCCCTGCGTGTTCAGCACCCTCTCGGAGGGGTCACCGAGCCGCGTGTAGCAGACGAGCCCCTCGGACATGCCGTAGACCTGCTGCAGCTGGCACCCGAGCGAGGATTCCAGGCGAGCAGCCATCTCCGCGCTAAGCTTGGCGCCGCCCACCTGGAGGAATCGCAGGCTCGACAGATCGCACGTCCGCTCGGCGTGGAGCCAGGCCAGCGCGAGGCTAGGAACGAGGGCCGCGAACGTGACCTTCTCTCGCTCGATGAGAGAGAACGCGGTCGCTCCGCTCGGATCGGTCGTCATGACGACCCGGCCCCCCGCGCACAGCGTTCCCAGGATGCCCGGCGAGCTCAGCGTGAAATTGTGGCCGGCCGGCAGGGCGCACAGATAGACGCTCTCGGGCGTGAGCCCGCAGATCTCGGCGCTCGCCCTGACGCTGTACAGGTAGTCGTCGTGGGTGCGCGCGATGAGCTTCGGCAGGGCGGTGCTGCCGCCAGAGAGCGTGACGAGCGCGGGCTCGCTGCCTGCCCGCTCCGGCCGCTCGTTCGGGCGCCCATAGAGGGTCTCGAAAGGAACGAACGCCCCCGGGTCTCCGACCACGATGACCCGCTCGACCCGAGAGATCCGCGAGACGACCTCCTCGGCGATCATCCGGTAGTCGAAGCCGAGCGCCTTGTCCCGGATCACATAGGCCTTGGCGCCCGATATCTGGAAGATATGGGTGATCTCCGAGATCCGATCCGACGGGAGGGCGAAGACGGGGATCGCTCCCAGCCGGAAGAGCGCGAAGATCACCTCGACGAACTGGACGGTGTTGGGGAGCTGGACGACGACGCGATCTCCTGGCGAGAGCCCCAGCGCAGCCAACCCGTCGGCCAGCCGGTCCGCCCTCGCGTCGAGCTCCGCGTACGTGAGGTTCACAGGCCCGTCCGTGACGGCCACACGGTCCGGCACGCTTCGCGCGACCCTCCTCAGCATCCCGCCGAGCGTCTCACCGGTCCAGTATCCCTTGGCCCGGTAGGCCGCGGCGAACGACTCCGGCCACCTCGGGAACTCGAAACCATCGCTCATGACAGCGCTCCTTGAGAGGCGAGAGCCGCCATGCACGCCTCGCGCGACGCGGGGCCGAGCTCGACGCGCCACCCGGCCGGAATCTCGGCGAACCGCGGCCACAGCGAGCGCTGGCCCTCCTCGTTGGCGAGCAGCCAGAACGAGCCGTCGGCCTCGTCGAAGGGGTTATGGAACGGCCGCAGCTTCCGCGGCGCGCGGCCGCCGCTCGGAGACGCGTGGGCGAGGAGCCGCCGCTCGAGGATCCCCGCCAGCGCGGCGGCACAATCCGTCACGAAATAGTGACCGCCACCCTCGATGACGGACAGGCTCACCTGCTCGGAGAACGCTCGCCAATCGAGATACCGTGTCTGATAGCCCTCGGTCAGCGGATCGCTATCGCCGACGACGGCGTGGATCGGCGCCGCGAGGCGCTGCGGCGAGCTCGCCCTCGTGGCGAAGAACGTCGCCGTCTCCATCGAGTCATGCTTCGTCATGTCGGCGATGGCGGCGAGGGTCTCGTCGTCCAGCACGTCCTTGAACCCACCGAGGCTGCGCAGGAACGTGATGATGTCGCGCCCCGTCCGTTCGGATACGCCAGACAGGACCGCCTGGGGATCGCGATCTGGCAGCATCGCGCCGATCACGAGCTCCACGAGCTCTGCGCCGGCGCTCTCCAGCTTGCTCGCAATGGCCAGGGCGATCGCGTTCCCGGCGCAATGCCCGTAGACGGCGATCGGCCCCTTGATGCTGGCCATGACTTCGTTCACGACCCCGTCCGCGACCGCGTCGACGCTCAGGAGCTCCTCACCGGGTCGCGTGGGATCATGACCGGGCAGGTTGACCGACCAGCACGCGACGGATCCGGGGAGGCCCTCGACGAGCTGCCTGAACGCGAGCGCGTTGCCGCCGGCGAAGGGCACGCACAGCAGGTTGATCCCGGCGTCACCGGCGCCGCGGCCGAAGGCGTGGAGGAAGCTCCCCTGCTTCTGCTCGGCGGCGCCTCCGCCCGCGCGCAGGAAGTCCGCGCAAGCGCGCGGCGTGGGATCCTTGAAGAGGGTCATCACGGGCATACCCAGGGTGCGGCAGACGCGGATCGCCTTGATCGAGTCGCCTCCGAGCGCGAAGAAGTTGTCGTCGATGCCGAGCCGCTCGACCCCGAGGTGGCCGCGCCAGACCTCGATGACGCGCTCGTCGAGGGCGTCGCGAGGGGGCTCCACGCGACGCTCCGAGGTGACCTTGATCTCGGGGAGCGCTCGCCGATCGACCTTCCCGTTCTGATTGAACGGCAGCGCGGCGAGGACCCCGATGGCGTGCGGAACCATGTAGGGCGGCAGCCGCTCGCGCAGGTAGGCCCGAATCGACTCTGCGTCGACCGCGCGCGTCGACGCGGCGTCCGTGGCCGGAACCACGTGCGCCACCAGCTTCGGATCGCCGAACGCGTCGACTTGCACGGACGCGACCGCGTCCGAGATGGACGGATGGTCGCGCAGGTGCGATTCGATCTCGCCGAGCTCGATCCTATAGCCCCGCACCTTCACCTGCTGATCGCTCCGGCCCACGTACTCGAGCAAGCCGTCCTCGTGCAAGACGGCGACATCGCCGCTTCGGTACATGCGTGACCCGGGAGGGCCATAGGGGTCGGCGACGAACCTGACCGCGTCGAGGTCGGGTCGGTTCAAGTACCCTGGCGCGAGCCCCTCGCCGGAGATGTACATCTCACCGTAGCCACCAACCGGCACGGGGCGCAGCGCGTCGTCGAGCACCATGACGCGCAGATCGTCGTACGCCTTGCCGATGAGGCTCCCGCTCTCGGCCAAGACCTGCGACTTCGTGACGAACTGATACGTCACATTGATGGTCGTCTCGGTGATGCCGTACATGTTCAGGAGCTTCGGCTTGCCCTCCTCGTGGTTCCTGAACCAGGGCTTGAGGCGACGGAGATCCAAGGCCTCGCCACCGAAGCATTGATATCGGAGGCGGAGCTGCGACGCGAGCTCCGGGCGATCCTCCTCGGCTTCCATGAGACGGTAGAACGCCGACGGGATCTGTCCAAACACCGTCACCTTCTCCTTGACGATGAGCTCGAGCAACGCCTCGGGGGCGCGCGCGATCTCCGGCGGGACCATGACGAGCCGCGCCCCGTGCAGCAGCGCTCCCCAGATCTCCCAGACCGACGCGTCGAAGACGTACGAGAAGCACTGCGTCCAGACGTCGTCACGCCGGTACTCGAACCACCGGTCGGTGGTCTTGAACAGCCGTACGACGTTACGATGGGTGATCTTGACGCCCTTGGGCCTGCCGGTAGAGCCGGAGGTATAGATGATGTAGGCCAGGTCGTCGGCGGACGGGCGCCCCGCCGCGCGCCTCCACGGCGTGAGGGCGACGGTCGCTGGCCGCGCCGACGCGAGCTTGTCCGGCTCGATGGCCAGCGTCTTGTAGGGCGGTGATCCCAGCTTGCGCATGTTGTTCGCGTCGACCAGGAGAAGGACAGGCCGCGTGTCGGCCAGGATCGCGTCGATGCGTCCGGAGGGCGCGTCAGGGTCGATCGGCACGTAGGCGGCGCCGACCTTGAACGTCGCGAGGATGGCGACGATCGTCTCGACAGACCGCTCGATCAGCAGGGCGACACGCGGGTTGCCGACGAAATCGGCGGCGCCGGCCATCGCGCTCGCAAGCCGGTTCGCACGGGCGTCGAGCTCCGCGTAGGTGATGTGCTCATCGCCCGAGGTGAGCGCGACGGCCTCCGGCGCCTCGAGCGCTCGCCGCTCGAACGCGCCGATCAGCGTCCCCGTCTCCACGCCGCCCGGCGATGGTGCGGCGCTGGTCGGCCGCTGCGGTGCGAAGAAGAAGCGGCGCTCTTCCGAGGTGAACGCGTCCAGCCGGCCCACCGGCGTGTCGACGCGATCGGCGAACCGCTCGAGGAACTCCAGGAAGCGGGCGAGCTCGAGGCGCAGCTCCTCCTCGCGGTAGAGCGCCGGATTGGCCATACCGACGAGGCGCAGCCCCTCGCCTTCGGCCCCGGGCTGGACGAGGAACGACAGGTCGTCGGCCGGCCCCGCGCTCAGCATCTCCGGCGCTCCCCGCTGCCCACCAAAGTCCAGGTCGGACGTGAAGAGGTCGACGTTGATCTGAGGCCCCGTCAGGCGGCGATCCTCCCCGAGGAGGTGGCAATCGCGGCGGACATCCTCCGCCCGATACCGCTGGTGGAGGCGCATCTGCGAGAGCTCGACTGACACGCTGGCGAGGACGTCGCGCACCGTATCATCCGGCCGGATCCGGACGTGCAACGGAAGCACGTTCGCCATGGTCGAAGGAATCCTCGTCGCGACCGAGCCCAGGCGATTGAGGAAGGGGATCCCGAGCACGACCTGCTGCCGGCCGCTCACGCGGCTCAGGAACACGCCGAAGGCAGCGATGAGCACCGGAACCCAGTGGGCGGATGCTCCCTCGGCCATGCGCTGTAGCCTCGCCACCGTCTGCTGCGGTATGCGGGCGTCGCACCGCAGGAAGCTCCTCGACGGCAGCGCGACCTCGCTCGTGAAGCTCGCGACGTCGGTCCCCCGGGAGCACTTGTCGCGCCAGTACGCTCGGTCCCGCCGGTGCGCGTCCGATCCCTGATACGCCTGCTCACTCTCGATGAGGGCAGCGAGAGGACCGAACGGCGTCGGCGAGATCTCCGCTCCGCTGACGAGGCACGAGTAGAGTTCGGCGACGCGCTTGAAGAACATCGACATCGCGAAGCCGTCGAGCGCGATGTGATGCGACTTGAAGTACCACCACGAGCGGCGCTCTCCGAGCAGGAAGAGGCGCGTCGAGAACAGGCAGCCGCTGCCGAGGTCGATCCGGGCGGCGAGATCCCGCTCCATCCAGGCCCTGGCCTCCGCCTCCGGCGACGGGTGCGCGCTCAGGTCGATCAGGGGGCAGTCGAAGGCGAGCTCGGGCTCGACCACCTGGACCGGAGCGCCTTGTTCGTCCCCCTCGATCTCTCGAAACCGAGCGCGCAGCACGTCTGCCTCGTTCACGGCCCGGGCGAGGGCGCGCAAGAGGGTGGAATGGTCGAGCCTCCCCTCGACGACGATGACGCTCGCGACGTTGTACGCCGCGCTATCGGGATCGAGCTGGTGGCCCAGCCAGATCGGCTGCTGGGCTGGGGAAAGCGGTAGTACGCGGGCGACCTGAGACATTCTTCCGCTCCTTGGCCAGGCTCACTGCTTGGGCAGGTGCTGCTGCTGCTTGATCCCATGGAAGAAGCGCTCGCAAAGGTACGAACGCATCGAGGGGTCGATCACCGCGTCGATGAGGATCGGCTCGTCCAGCGCGATCGCCTGCGCGAGCTGCTGGCGGAGATCGGCGCCCGTCCTCGCGGTGAACGACTTGACGTTGATATAGTGAGCGAACCTCGAGAACTCGAGGTGCTCCTGCCGGATCAGCGCGTGATCGCTCTCGTCCGTCGAGAGCGACGTCCACCTGCGGTTGTTCAGCACGATGACGATCGGACTCACCCCGAATCGCCTCGCGTGCATGAGCTCGAGCCCTGTCATGTGGAACGCGCCATCGCCGACGAGGACGATGGGGCGCTTGCCGCTGCCGAGCTGATAGCCGATCGCCCCCGGCACCGCGATCCCCATGCTCATGTAAAGCGACGACGTGAGGACGTCGGCCGGGCGCATGCTGAGCGACATGAAGAACGAGTCGCCGCAGTCCACGACGAGCACCGCGTCCGGCTCTGCCGCGAAATACCGATCGAGCTCCTGGGTGACCGTGAACGGGGTCAGCGGCTCGCTGTCGGGCTGGTCGCGGACGTCCCTCTCGGCGCTCGACGGCGCGTCGCCGGCCTCGAGAGACCGGGGCAACCCGGGCTGCTGAGACGCGGCCACCTCCGCCAGCGCGGAGACGAACTCCATCGTGGTCGCAGCAAAGATCTTCCGGCCAACCCGGACACGACCGTCGTAGGCATGAACGAGCCGCCCCACGGGGACGTTCCCCGCCACGCCCATATTGACGTCCGAGTTCGGCTCGCCGACGAGGAAGAGCAGATCGCACTCCTCGACCAGGGTACGGGTGGCGAGGTCGGGCGACGCGGGACCGGCGAAGACACCTCGGTAGTTCGGGTGGGCAGGGTCGAGCGTCCCTTGAGACATGGGCGTCGCCACCCAAGGCAGCCCGAGGGCGTCGACGATCCGCTCGGCCGGCCCCTCCAGCCGAAAGCGCTTGAGCTCGAGCCCTGGCACGAACACCGGCCTCGAGGCCTCGCGCAGCAGATCGAGCGCGTGGCGCGCGGCGCTGAACGCGTCCGCGGAGAAGCGCCCCGGCGTCGGAGGTGCCGGCGCCTTCCTCGGGACATAACGGACCTTCGAAAGGTAGAGGTCCCGAGGGATCTCGACGTAGACCGGGCGGGACGCCTCGAGGGCGACGCGGAGGGCGTCACGGATCTGCTCCGCGGCGACGTGCGGATCGTGGATCCGCGCCTGATGTGCGGTCACCTCGCGCATGATCCGGAGCTGCGCGTCATGATCCGTGACCTGGTGGTGAAGGAAGATCTCGGCTTCCCGCTCGCGCTTGCCGGGACCGCCGGACACCACGATCAACGGGACTCGCTCCACATAGGCCTGCGCAATGGCGTTGGTGGCGTTGAGGATCCCCACGCCGTAGGTGAAACACAGCGCGCCCGGGACGCGCCGCGCGACCGCATAGCCCAGCGCGGCGAGCGTCGTGCCGTATTCGTGCGACATCGTCCGGAGCCGCAGCCCGCTCGTACGCTCGAATTCGCGCGACAGCTGCATCGTGAAGTCGCCGGGAATGCAGAACAGATCTTCGATGCCGTGCTCGAGGAGGATGCTGCCGACCATCTGGCCGAGCGTCATCTCCTCGGACGCGCGAGGGATCGGCTGTTCGATGAACGCGATAGGTCGAGCGGCGGTCACTTGAGAGCTCCACGGCACAAAGAGGTCAACAACTCCTGGTCGAGCCCCTGGTCGAACGAGTACTTGAGGGGCGCGAGCGGGAAGCCTCGGAGGAACTCTTCGACCCGCGCCGCGACCACGGCAGGATCGATCTTCTTGAAGTAGAGATCACCGATGAACCCGGCCACCGTCTGGAAGTCCTTCTCGACGAGGTTGCGGCGGGTCATCGCCTGGACCCCCAGACGGATGCCGTGCACCCCGGGCTTGCCGGGGATCTCGATGTTGGTCGAGCGGATCCCACCCTGATGGAGCGTGTTCATGCAGAGGTTGAGCGCCTTGTCCGGGGTGCCCACGGCGAAATGGACCTGGTGCATCTCGGTGAAGCCGAACTCCTCCCCCGAGACGTCGAAGCCGAGGTCGTACAGGTGCCGAGCCAACGCCTTCGCGTTCTTGACGACCTGCTGCGCATACTCGCGGCCGAACACCTCCATCTCCTTGAGCGCCACCCACAGCGGCGGGAGCAGCTCGGCGTGGCAGTTGCTCTGAAGGTGCGGACACAGCCAGATGGAGGTCTCTGCTAGCAACGGATGGCCGCTGGATCGAAATCCAATGTAGCCCTTCTGCGGACCGGGGACGGTCTTGTGCGTGTTGCCGTGCACCACGTCCGCGCCGCACCGCAGCGGCGAGTCAAAGACCCCGCCCATGATGAGCCCGCCATCATGGCTCATGTCGTACGTCAACGTGCACGAGTCGGGCAGGACGGCTCGGATCTTGTCGAGCGGCTGCCAGCGCAGCTTGAAGGACTGGTCGAGGATGACGATCTTGATACGAGGGTTCTTCCGCGCCATGTCGTCGAGCCGCGCGACGTCGATGAGGAGCGACCTCGGGTCCACCGGGAGATGGAAGATCTCGATGCCAGCCTTCGACGCAAGGGCCTCCAGGGCGAAATGGCCACCATCCCTGTGCGCGAAATGGACCATGCCGTCGCCGCGCTTGCAGGCGGCCAGCATCAGCGCCTGCTCCGCGGGAGAACCGCCGTTCGGACGCCAGTCGAACGTCTCGGATTTGACGAGAGATCTCCCGAGCGCGCGGACCATGTCGGCCAGCTCGTTCATCTGACCGGACTCGGGGAAATACCACTCTCCAGGCGGCACGTCGAAGGGGAACGAGACGTGGTAGAAAGCGCCTGCGGTCGCGCTCGACGTGAAGCGCACGAGCGCGCTCGGATAGTTCTCATTCGCCGTGAGGCTGAGGGTCCGCTCCCGGTACCGGTAGTCCCGCTGGAGGTTGTCGGTCAGGAGGCTCGCGGCCTTCATCGCTTCGAATTTTGCGTCAGCCATGTTCAGCCTCTCAGGAGGTCATCCTCGATGCGGCACGCCTCATCGATGATCGCTTGATAAATGGTTTCGATGAACTCGCCTCGAAGCTGATGGCGGCTCCCCCGCTCCCTGCAGCGGCGCTTCACCTCGATGACGCGAGCGGGCTGCATGACGGGCGTAGCGCTCACCTTCTTGGCGAGAGCGACCTCCCGCACGATGTGCAGCCTGCGCCCTAGGAGGTCGACGAGCTCGTCATCGATGCGGTCGATCTGGTCCCTGAAGCCGTCAAGTGTCATGTTCTCGGCTATCCCCTGGCAATGCGCGCGCCTCGCGCGCGGCGGTACGTCAGATATCGGCGAGCTGGAAGATCCGGCGGCAGGTCTGCAGGAGGCGCGGATCTTCCTCGATGAGATCCGCCTTGATCTTGCGGAGCTCGTGGTGGAATCGCTCGCGCTCTCCTGCGGATACCTCGGCGTCCAGCGCTCGAAGTGAGGCCTGCAATCTCTCGCGCGCCTCCCCGGCGCAAGGGTTCGCGGACTGTATCTCCCAGTAGACCTCGGGGTGATTCTGCGTCATGCGCGCCACGAGGGACAGGAGAACGCGAAACGGCGGCGGCGCGAGGGCAGCGATGGACGACGCAGAGACCCCGGCCTGACACAGCGCCCTCCCGAAGGACAGGATGGCTGCGTGGCACATCGACTGCAGGGTCGCCATTGTCCGATCGTGCTCGTGCGGCTCGATGATGACCACCTTCAGCTGCCACTGCTCCAGGAGAGACAAGAACCCGGAGATCGCCGCGCCGCTCCGGTGAACCACGACCGCGACCGGTCGGCCTTTGGGGTCGAGATCACCCGAGAACATCGGGTTGATGCCGAGCACCGGTTGAGCTGGCCGATGCTTGTCGAGGAGGTCTCCAAATGGCGTCTTGATCGACAGCGTCTCTACGATGAGGCAGTCCGGGCGCAAGTGCGGCAGGATCTGCGGGAGAGCTCTCTCGAGCACGCCCTGCGACAGGGCGAGCACCACCGTGCGCGCCTGCGACAACGCGGCGCACGTGCGACCGCTCGGGCGGGTGATGTCGTCGGCGTGGAATGCGATCGCCGGGAGGGTCGGGGCCGCATCGGAGATGTCGATGCCGGTCACGTCGAGGCCCTCGCCGGAGAGCCTCGTCGCAAGGAACGCTCCGATCGAGCCCTTCGCTCCCACGACCACGCACCGGGCCGAAGCTGCGTTCGCGTCGTTCGCCATGGACGCCTCGCTCCTCACGGTCGAGACCTCCGCAGCTGCTCGACGGCCTCCACCACGCCGCGCGCCTTCACGATCGTCTCGGCAAACTCTTCGTTCGGGTCCGACAGGGCCGTGATCGCGCCGCCGACGCCGATCCACGCGTGCCCTCGGTCGATCGGGACCGAGCGGATGACGATGTTGAGATCGCACGCGCCGGAGAGCCCGAACCACCCGAAGGCCCCCGAGTAGACGCCGCGCGGGCCCTCCTCCAGCCGGTCGATGATCTCCATGGTGCGCTTCTTCGGGGCTCCGGTCATCGAGCCGCCGGGGAAGACCGCGCGGACACACTCGACCGCCGAGACCCCCGGCTTGAGCTGGCCGCGGATGGTCGAGACCAGCTGATGAACGTGCGAGTAGGTCTCGATGTCGAAGAGCTTCGGTACGTGGACCGAGCCGATGGTGCACACCTGGCCGAGATCGTTCCGTAAAAGATCGACGATCATGAGGTTCTCGGCGCGATCTTTCTCGTTCGCCCGGAGCTCCTCCGCCTGCTTGCGATCGTCGTCCTCGGTGCGGCCCCGAGGCCGGGTCCCCTTGATCGGCTTCGCCTCGGCCCGGCCGTTCCTGTCGACGCTGAGGAACCGCTCGGGCGAGGAGCTCACGAGATGGAAGTCGCCCACGCGGAAGTAGCCGGCGTGAGGCGCGGGCGTAAGGCTCCTCATCACGCAGTACAGCTCGAACGGCGGCTCCTCGAACGAGAAGTCGATCAGGTTCGTCAGGCAGACCTCGTAGCTCTCCCCGTTCACGATCTCGACGAGCGACTCGTGGATCTTCCGGATGTACGCCTCTTTGCCGAAGCGCATCACGGCGTTGTCGGCGATCCACCGTTCGACCTCCGCCAGCGACATCCTCTTCGACACGCGGGCGGACGGCGGCGCTGATCTCGGCGCCTCGACCTCGCGCCTCATCCGCGCCTCTACGGTGTCGAACCACGCCTCGGCGGCGCGTCCGGTCTCGTCGTCCGTGACGAGGTGGAGGAGGTAGCAGGTCCTCTCGGCGTGGTCGAAGGCCACGACCCGGGTCGCGAAGATGAAGGCCGCGTCGTGCGTTGGCGAGCGATGCGCGGCCGAGCCGATGGTCTCCGCCTTGAGCTCGTAGCCGAGGAATCCGACGTAGCCGAGGTTGAAGTCGAAGGGCAATCCTTGAGGGACCTCGACCCTGCTCTGCGCAAGCTTCGACCTGAGGAGGTCGAAGACGCTCTCCACCTTGACGGCACGGCTGTCCCCTCCCCGGACGACGTTGGCCTCTCGCGTCGTCGTGTCGTACGTCACGGTCTCGCCGAGGGGACCGTCAGCGTCGCCCATGAACGAGAACCGCGCGAAGCCTGACCGGGTCACGCTGCTCTCCAGGAGGAACGCGCTCTTCGAGCGAAGGAACTCGGCCCGAAACAGATCGACAGTTTCAGGAAAGTAACCGACTTTTCTATGGTGGATGCGGAAGGACGTCACGGCTACCCCCGTCAGGCCACGAGATGGTTGTTCTGCACCGAGGGGCGCGCCTTGTGAGACATGGCGATGTCCCGGAAGTTGCGCAGCAAATCCATGCCGGCCTCGGTGCAGATCGACTCAGGATGGAACTGAATCCCATACAGCGCGCGCGTCTTGTGCCGGATGCCGTGGATCATTCCATCCTGGTCCCACGCCGTGATAACGAAAGGGTCCTTCAGGTCGCGGACGACGAGGGAGTGATAGCGGACCACGCTCAGCTCTCGAGGCAGCCCCTCGAATACTCCTTCATTATCGTGGTGGATCGCGCTCACCCGTCCGTGCATCGGCGCCGGGGCATGCGCGACCTCCATACCATGGATGTATGCCATGCACTGATGACCGAGGCACACGCCCAGCAGCGGCACCTGCGCGTTCAAGATGGCCTTGACGCTTATTCCCACGTCCACCGGACGCGCGGGTGTCCCTGGCCCGGGAGAGACGATCACACAGTCGTACCGCGCGAGGTCGAGCGCCGCGAAGTCTTCCGTATTCAGCACAACGGTCGGCTCTTCGCCGCAGACCTCCCCCATGTACTGGAACAGGTTGTACGTGAATGAATCGAAGTTGTCGATGATCAGGGTTCTACAAGCCACCGCGCGCCTCGTCACGGAAAGGGTTTACCGCGCCATACGGCATCCGTTCGGAAGACCTTCCTCATCTCGCAAGCATCGGTTTCCACCTCCGCCGGGAAATTCTCTCATCTTCTGGTGCATGCCTCCAGCGCCCCGAGGCAGCGATCGCGTGCCGGCACAACGGCCCTGCCGACCGCGCCGCGGACGCGCGTCAAGACAATGAGGATGGCATGCCAGGACGGCTGGCAATCCATATCACGGGCCTGTCCTCGATCAACTCAAATTGGTTGGCGAGCGATGCCGCGTTGTTGCCATCTTCGCTCTGTGACCTACCGGCAGGCCAGCAGGCCAGTCGGCCGGCCAGCAGGCCAGTCGGCAATTGCGAAAACTTTCACCGACGGATGTCCGACATCGCTGAAGGTCAGATCGGTGGACGAATGAACCCTGGTGGGGTTGACGGTTCCGATCGCATGGGGGAGTCTCCTGCGCCTGTCCGTCGGCGCGATGGAGTTGGATTCGTGCTCGGATGGACGACGGAGTTGGCGCATGGGCCCGGCCTCTCGCCGGGCGCCCCGCCTCTGGCGAGCCAGGGGCTGCTCCGTCCGTCGTGCAGCTTGTCGTATCGTCACGCGGCGTGATGGCCGGCACTGCAGGGGACATGCCACCCATCTCGATCGCTGCGCGCCACGTATCCAGCGCACAACGCGGGGAGCTCGTCCAGGCGGACCAAGCAACCGCTTGCTCACGTAGGCAGGTCGATGCGCGCTCGATGGCGCGAGGCGAGCTGCTGGGCCGGGGCGCACGGGAATGGCGAGCGGACGGCGTCTCACGCTCTACCCTTCGTGTCAGAGCCATCGCCGGAGAGTTCTTCGCACGAATTTTACAGGGTCTCACACCTCTGACATCCAGCGACGATCGATGGATGGAGGTTCGCTCGGATCGATGATGCACGTCGTCACTTGCGGTGGGCTTGACCTCGTGGTACCCGATGCCCCGAACCTCGTAGACCCTGTTGGTCGTTCGCCCCGGAGTCGGGATGTCAGCGTCGAGGTGATAGAGGAGCGATATGCAACACGTCGAGGCCAGCGCGCCGGAAGGCGATACCGTAGCGTCGTGGTATGAGAAGGCGACGGTGCGCTACACCCCACGGATTCTGATCCCTGAGCGCTCCAGCGGGGAGCTGCTCTACCCCACGGCACGCAGCATCGTTTGCGATCACCCGCTGGTCGCGTCGCGCGGTGGTGCAGTGCAGTCGTACATCCTGGCCCAAGCCGCGTATCAGTTCCTCTACGGGGTCGGGCTGCTCGAGACGAAGTTCGTCATCGATTGCAGCCTGAATATTCTCCACGACCACATCAAGGGCGCCAGCGATGTCGACAAGCTACAGGCGCTCACGGTGATCGTCGACGAGGGCTACCACGCCTACGTGGCGCTCGACTACATCGTCCAGATGAAGCAGAAGATTGGCGTCGAGCCGCTGCAGGTACCCGAGTCGAACTGGAAGCTCGACGCGGCGGCGCGCGCCAGCGCGAGCTTGCCGGAGAGCATGAGGATGGACTTCCAGCTCCTCGCGGTGACGCTCGCCGAGAACGTGCTCACCGCCGAGATCGCGAGCCTGGGCAAGGAGAAGGAGGTCGCGAGGTCGTTCGCGCGGGTGATGGGCGACCACGTCCTCGATGAAGGGCGGCACTCCAAGTATTTTGCGAAGCTCCTGAAGTCGAGCTGGGCTCGGCTTCCCCGGGAGACGCAGGAGGCGTTCCGCGCGATGTTGCCCGGTTACCTCGACGATTTTCTGGGCGTCGACTTGAACCGCGGGTTCGAGCGCAAGGTGCTCGCCGCGCAGGGATTCAGCGCCGAAGGGATCGATCGCATCATCGCTGACACCCAGGAGAGGTTCGTCGCGGAGCACAAGGACGCCGCGGAGAAGACGAAGGTCAGGCTCTTCGCCCTGCTGAAGCAGGTCGGCGTGTTCGAGCTCTCGGATTCGATCGCTCGGCAATAGGCGGCAGAGCGCCTCTCGAGACCTCCCGTCGATCGCGGAGCCGAGGGTCGCCCCATAGGAACACCACCTGAACGCGCGGCGCTGGGACGCGCAGGACGCGCGGCGCTGCACCAGGCGGGCGCCCGCTCCCCGCTACCCGGCCTGCGCGGCGGCGGCGTCGAGCAGCCAGACGAGCCGCCCGGGCCCGCCGCGCACGACCCGCGCCGGCACCTCATCGGCCGGGCCGGGCCGCTTCGCCAGCGCCACGACCCCGCGCTTGCCCGCCCCGCGGGCCAGGAGCAGCTTCAGCCGCGCCTCCTGGATCACCGGCGCCGTCAGCGTGAGCCGCGGCTCCAGCCCCTTGTCCGGCTGCGCCGGGATCGCGGCGACCAGGCGGTCCTCGATGCCCGCCGCCCCCGTCCCGGGGAACAGCGAGGCCGTGTGCGCGTCGTCGCCGATCCCGAGCGTCATCACGTCGAAGGAGACCGCCGACGCGACCCCGAACCGCGCCCGCAGGAGCCGCTCGTACCGCGCCGCCGCCCCGGCGGGGTCCTGCGACTCGCCCTCCATGCGGAAGAAGCGCTCCTCCGGGATGGGGGCCGCCGCCAGATCCCGGCGCGCGGCGCCGTAGTTCGAGCGGGGGTGATCGGGCGCGACCGCGCGCTCGTCCACCCAGAACCACTCGGTCTGCGCCCATGGGAGCGAGAGCGCCGCGAGCCGCTGGTACGCCTCCGACGGCGTGCTCCCGCCCGACAGCGCGACGCGCGCGACGCCGCGCGCGTCGACCGCCGCCGCGATGGCGCGCGCGATGAGCTCCGCCCCGAGCCGCGAGAGCTCCGCAGCGTCCGCCGCGACGAGGGTCTCCTCACCACCGTTCATCTCGGTCCTCCTGTCGGCGCTCGTCAAAGGGCGCTCCACTTCGCCGCGGCGAGCACCGCCTCGCGCAGCAGCCGATCGCCCTCCAGCGAGTCGATCGTCTTCGCCAGCACCCACGTCTCGTCCCGGTAGCCGAGCGGGTGCAGGTGCTCTGCCGACCGCGCCCCCTCCATCGTCCACCGCACCGTGCCGGGCGCCTTGTCGAGGCGCACGCAGCCGAGCGCCAGCGGCTCGCCGCGCAGCGACGTCCACAGGCGCACGCCGTCGAGCCGCCGCCACGCCTGCGCGTCCGCCGGCGCCGGCGGCCCGTCGATCAGCGCGATCTCGATCGGCGCCCCGTCCGCGCCGCGGGCCTGGCCGACCACGCCGCCGGACGGCGCGGGCCCCCGCGACTCGAACGTCCAGCCGAGCCGCGAGCCCATCCAGCCGAGGAACAGCGCCGCCGGATCCGGCTTCGCCCCCGCGCTGCGCGCGATCTCCACCCGCCGGATCGCCCGGCACGCCTCCGGCATGTCGTCGAAGAACCGGGCCACGAGCTCGCGGAACGAGAACGTCCGCACGAACGCCCGGTCCGCGAGCGGCGCCCTCGTCCCGCGCGCGACCTCCGCGATGCGCTCGATGCACGTCTCGGCCGAGTCGAACACCAGCCGATCGCAGATCGGCGCGAGCGCGTCGCCGAGCACGTTCGGCGCGCCAGGCGCGAGCTCGACGATCACGGCCACGTCGGAGATCGTGAGCGCGCTCACGATCGAAGCCACGCGCTCGGCCGCGGCCACCCCGAACGTGAGCTCCACGCGGTCGTAGCAGATCGGCACCTCGCCGGCGCGGCGGCACGTGGCCGACCAGTCGGCCTGGACGCTCAGCGGGTCGAGCCCGTCGTCGAGCGTGATGAGCAGGGTGCGGCCCGCGTGCGTCTCGGCGAGGTCCTCGGCCTGCTCCTTCAGGCGCTCGACCTCGGCGCGGCTCCCCACCGCCACGAAATTGAGGGTCGACGCGCGCGTCTTCGGGGCCGGCTCCGCCCGCGACTCGTCGGGCGCCGACCAGAACTCGGCGAGCTCCGACTCGACCCGCTTGATGACGTCGGCGACGCGGCTCACGGCCGCCTCCACGCCCGCTCCGGGGCCTTCCCCCCGTCGCCGGCCCCGCACACGGCGCGTACGTCGTCCGACGAGGGCTCGACGAGGGCGTCGGCCTCCGGCGGGCCCCAGCTGCCCGCGGCGTAGCGCGCGATCGGCGCACTCTGCGTCCGCCACCCCTCGAAGATCGGATCGACGAAGCCCCACTGCGCCTCGACCTCGTCGGCGCGCGTGAACAGCGTGGCGTCGCCGCGCAACGCGTCGAGCAGGAGCCGCTCGTACGCCTCGGGCGTGCTGGAGCCGAACGCGGCGCCGTACCGGAAATCCATCGTGACGCCGCGGATCGCGATGCCGCCGCCCGGGATCTTCGCCGCGAAGCGGAGCGAGATGCCCTCGTCGGGCTGGAGGCGCATCACGAGCGCGTTCGGCTCCTCGGTGGCGCCGGGGGCGCCCTTGAACAGGCCGTGCGGGAGCGGCTTGAAGTGCAGCACCACCTCGGCCACCCGCTTCGCCAGCCGCTTGCCGGCGCGCAGGTAGAACGGCACCCCGCCCCAGCGCCAGCTGTCCAGGTGGAGCTTCATCGCGACGTAGGTCTCCGTCGTCGAGTCCTTCGCGACGTCCGGCTCCTCCGTGTAGCCGGGCACCTTCTCGCCGCGCACCATGCCGGGCGCATACTGCCCGCGCACCGTCGACGACAGCGCGTCCGGGCCCGCGATCGGCCGGAGCGTGCGGAGCACCTTCACCTTCTCGTCGCGCACCGCGTCCGCGTCCCACGACGACGGCGGCTCCATCGCGACCAGCGTGAGCAGCTGGAGCGCGTGGTTCTGCACGATGTCCCGCGTGATGCCGACCTTCTCGTAGAACTTGCCGCGCCCCTCGACGCCGATCTCCTCGGCCACGGTGATCTGCACGTGATCGACGTGCTGGCGCGACCAGAGCGGCTCGAAGATCGTGTTGCCGAACCGCAGGACGAGGAGGTTCTGGACGGTCTCCTTCCCGAGGTAGTGGTCGATCCGGTAGATCTGCGACTCCGCGAGGTGGGCGAGCAGGTCGCGGTTGAGGGCGCGGGCGCTCTCCAGATCCTCGCCGAACGGCTTCTCGACGACGACGTGCTGGAACGGCGCGTCCTTCTCGTGCGACGGCGGCGCGACGAGGTTCGCCGCGCGCAGGCCGCGCACGATGGGCGCGAACTGATCGGGGGCGACGGCCAGGTAGAAGACCCGGTTCTTGCGGGTGCCGCGCTCGGCGTCGAGCCGCTCGAGCTCCGCCGCGAGCCGGGTGTACGTCTCGGCCTCGTCGAACGCCCCCTGGACGTAGCTGATGCCCTTCTCGAGCTCGCTCCAGGTCGCCTCCTCGAGCGGGCGGCGCGAGTACTTCCCGACGGCCTCGCGCATCTCCTTCGCGAAGTCCGGCTTCGGGCGCCGCGCCACGCCGACGACGGCGAAGCCGCCGGTGAGGAGCCGGCTGAGCGTCAGGTTGTAGACCGCGGGCAGCAGCTTGCGCCGCGTCAGGTCGCCCGAGGCGCCAAAGATGACGAGCGCGGCCGGCGAGGCGGTGCGCTCCTCGGGCATCCCTTCGCGAAGCGGGTTCTTCTCGGCTTGGGTCATGGTGGATGAGCTCCGGTCGGTGACGACGACGGGCACGATGCTCGCGCGCCTCCGCGGCGTAGGGTAGTCCGGATCGCACGCGCGGGCGCGGAACGAAGCGAGAGCGATGCCGGAGGTCGCGCGACGAGCGCGACGACGACCTCGCGCGGGCGTGCCAGCGGAGCGCGCCCGCCGAGCGTGCCCGCACAGCCCGGCGCCCGCGCCGAGCGTGCCCGTCGGCTCGCGGCGCCCTTCCATCCGATCGCGACCGGTACTAGGCTGCTCCGCGCGATGGCCGCGCCGGTGCTCCCGCGAATCCGCGTCCCCCACCCCCACGTGCGAAGCGATAGCCAGGTGCTCGCCGGGAGCCCCCACGTCCTCGGGTCGCGCGTCCCGGTCCGGCGGCTCTGGGCGTGGCACCGCGGCGGCGCGTCGGTGGAGACGCTGCTCAAGCGGTACCCGAACCTCGGGCCCGCGCGCGTGCTCGACGCGCTCGCGTTCGCGTACGACAACCAGGACCTCATCGAGGCCGACATCGCGCGCGAGCAGCTGCTCTTCAAGAAGCAGGGCGGGCCCACGGTCGGCGCGCGCCCGCTTTCTCAGCTGAACCTCCCCTTCGACGAGGACGACGAGTGAGCGGCGCCCGAGAGGGCGCGGCCGGCAAGGGACGGGGCGCGCGCCGCGCGTGAGGCGCCGCGGGCGAGACGCCGTGCGCGCCGCGCGAGCTCCCTCGGGCCATATATATATGTGAAACGCCTCGCGCCACCTGCGATGCAGACCGCCGTCCCCGCGCGATGAGCTCAGCTTGATTCTTTACAGCCATCCTGACTTGGGGCAATGAGGGCCGTCCGTCGCTGGAGCCCGCGGTGCGGGGCTGCTCGGCATTACGAGTGACCGTCGCGCAGGATCGCGGCTGTCCCAGCTTTCAAGTTCGCGGCTGCTGGTATAGGGTCCGCGCTCCATGGGGTACCGATCGAGGTGCCGGAGGGATTCTGAGATGAGCGTCAATCGATGGAAGTTGTTTGCGATGCCCGTGGCCCTTCTCGGCCTGGCTTCGCCTCTCCTCGTGAACTGCGGCGGCAAGGGGATCCCGGGTGCGGACAGCCTTCCTGGCCCCGCCGGTGACCTGGCGTCGGCCGCGAGCGGCTGCGACGAGATGAAGAACGGCGGCATCGCGAACCTGAAGTTCGACGGCGGCGCCGAGGTCGAGGGAAAGATCAAGGGCTTCCTCGAGGCGGCCGCGTCGCTCGACAAGCTCACCGTCGCCATGGAGGCGGACCTCATCGCCTCGTGCGCCAAGCTCGGCAAGGACCTCGGCATGAGCGAGGCGGAGCTGAAGGCCGATCCGAGCGGCGGCAAGGGCGCCGAGAAGGTCTGCGGCGCGGTCTCGGCCAAGGTGAACGCCGCCGTCAAGGCGAACGCCGAGGCGAAGATCACCGTCCAGATCGATCCGCCGAAGTGCTACGCCGACATCACCGCCATGCAGAAGTGCCTCGGCGACTGCGGCTCGCCGGTGCAGCCCGGCAAGCTCGAGGCGAGCTGTGAGGGCGGCGAGATCAGCGGCAAGTGCGACGCCGAGTGCAAGGGCAAGTGCAGCGTCGAGGCCGGCGCGGCGTGCACCGGCACCTGCAACGCGAGCTGCTCGGGCAAGTGCGACGTCGGCTTCAAGGGCACCTGCGGCGGCAAGTGCGACGGCAAGTGCGACGGCAAGGACTCGAAGGGCGCGGCGTGCGCCGGCACCTGCGAGGGCAAGTGCGACGCCAAGGCCGAGGGCTCCTGCTCGGGCACCTGCGAGGGCAGCTGCTCCGGCTCCTGCGAGGTCAAGGCCGCGGCGAAGTGCTCCGGCTCGTGCTCCGGCGGCTGCAGCGCCGAGATCAAGGAGCCGAAGTGCTCGGGCGAGTTCAAGCCCCCGAGCGTCGACCCGAGCTGCCAGATGCAGTGCACGGCGAAGACCGCCGGCGAGGCGAAGTGCGATGCGCCGAACGTCCGCATCGTGGCGACCGGCAAGGTGAACGCCGACGCGCAGAAGCTCGTCGCCGCGCTCCGCACGTCGCTCCCGGCGATCGCGAAGGTGCAGCTCGGCTCCGGCAAGAAGCTGGCGGCGGCGGTGTCCGGCGTCGGCAAGGCGGGCGTCGAGGTGAAGGACGTGGCGCTCAAGGCCGGCGGCAAGGCGGTCGCCTGCGTCGCGGCCGCGGTCGACGCGTCGGCCAGCGCGACGGCCTCGATCGACGTCAACATCAAGGCGAGCGCGAGCGTCAGCGGCTCGGCGAGCGGTTCGGCCAGCGGCGGGACCTGATCCCCGGCGCGGCCTGAGCGCGGACGCGGCGGCGGTCCCCTCCCGGGGGCTGCCGCCGTCGTCATTTCAGGCGCCGAATCCGGGCTCGCGGCGCAGATCTGGGTGCGAGCTCACTTTTCCGGTCGCGGCGCGCGGGGCGCGATGGCCGAGATCGGCGCCGGATGCGCCGCCCAACGTTGCACGCAGGTTTCTTGGCCAGACAGCCGCGATGCGGCAAGCCGTCGAGGCGGCGTGCCTCAGGCAGGCGGCCAGGCCATTGCGCGCTGTCGCGGCGCTCGTCCGGGGTATCATGGTGCGTCGGCGAACGATGACGGGGTACTCGGAAGGGCAGGAGCGATGGTCGGCGATCCCTTGATCGAGCGCGGCGCCAGGATCGGCGAGTACACGATCGCCGATCGCCTCGGCGAGGGCGGCTTCGGCGCCGTGTTCCGCGGCCGTGACGGGGCCGGAAACGACGCCGCCATCAAGATCTTCAAGGATGTGAGCGCCCAGAACGCCGGGCAGCTCTTCGCCCAGCAGAACGAGATCGAGGCGCTGCTCCGCCTGCGCCACCCCTCGCTCGTCAAGCTCTCCTCGTACGGCGTCCTGGACGGCGTGGGCCTCTACCTGGCGATGGAGCTCGTGCAGGGCGAGACGCTCGACCGGTACCTCGCACGGATGGGCTCGCTCGACACGATCGAGGCCCTGCGCATCGCGCGCCGCGTGGCCGAGGCGCTCGCGCACTGCCACGCGCTCAACGTCCTCCACCTCGACCTCAAGCCGAGCAACATCGTCCTCACCGATCCGTACGAGCCCCGGCTCAAGATCCTCGATTTCGGCCTGGCGACGCTCACCGTGAGCTTCCAGCCCGAGCACACGCGCGTCAACGCGGGCACCATCGCGTACCTGGCGCCCGAGTGCCTGAAGCGGGGCGCGCTCGGGCGCCCGAGCCCCCGGATGGACCTCTACGCGGTCGGCGTCATGCTCTACGAGCTGCTCGCCGGCCGGCTCCCGTTCTCGGACGGCACCGTCAACAGCGTCATCAACCAGAAGGTCTACGGCACGCTCGTGCCGCTCGCCCACGCGGCGCCCGAGACGCCGGCGCCCGTCGTCGCGCTCGTCGAGGAGCTCCTGGAGCGCGACCCGGCGCGGCGCTTCTCCAGCGCGGCCCGGCTCTGCGCGCGGCTCAAGGAGCTCTATTACGTCACGCTCCACGGCACCTCGCAGCCCCCGGCCGGGGCCGAGGCGCAAGCGCACGAGCGCGACGCCGCCGGGCCGGAGACCTTCGACGACGCGCACGACGCGCCCTTCGTCGGCCGCGAGCAGGAGCTCGGGCGGCTCATCGAGCTCGTCCAGGGCGCGGTGCGCGGCGAGCCGCGGCCGGCCGTGGTGGTCGGCGACACGGGCGTCGGCAAGAGCCGCCTCGTCGCCGAGCTGCTCCGGAGCGCCGAGCAGGCGGGCACGGCGATCGTCGCGTACGGCCGGTGCAGGGAGCTCTCCGGGCTCGTGCCCTACTCCGCGATCCGCGAGGCGCTGACGCAGATCGCGCTCTGGCTGGAGCGGCACGGCGACAGCCGGGCGGCGCGCATCCGCCGGCTGGTGAGCCTCGTGATCGCCGACGACGCCGCCCTCCTCCGGGGGCTCGTGCCGGAGCTGACGCGCGCGGTCGGGCTCGCCGACGAGGGCGGCGCCATCGGCCCGGGCGGAACGCGCTGGGTCGCCGAGCTGATCCTGCGGCTGCTCGGCGCGATCTCCGAGGAGATCCCGGTCGTGCTCGCGATCGAGGACGTGCACTGGGCCGACGAGGCGACGCAGGAGGTGCTGCTGCGCCTCTCGGATCAGCTCGGCGAGATGCCGGTGCTCCTGCTCGGCACGGCGCGGCCGCCCTTCGCTCGCGGCTCGTCGCTGCCTCCGCCCGGGTCATCGCTGCCCCCGCCCGGCTCGTTGCTGCCTCCGCCCGGCTCGTCGGCGCTGCGCGGCCCGCCGGGCTCGTCGCCGATGACGCCGCGCTCGGCGGGGTGGCTCGCGTGGAAGGACGTCGAGCGCCTCGACCTCGGCCCGCTCCGGCCCGAGGAGAACCGGGCGCTCCTCTCCGCGCTCGGCCGCGGCGCGGGCGACGACCTCGTCCAGGAGCTCGTGCGCCGCGTCCCGCTGCTCGCCGCGGGCAACCCGCTCTTCAACATCCAGGTCGTCCGCAACATGGAGACCGAGGGCTTCCTGCAGCGCAGCCGGAGCGGCGCGCTCGAGATCTCCCGCGCCGACGCGCATTACCTCGCGCCCGCGTCGGTCTCGGACGTCCTCTCGCGCAGCATCGACGCGCTCGATCCCACGACGGTCCAGGTCCTCGGCGTCGCCGCGCTCATCGGCCGCCAGTTCCTGCGCGACGATCTTGTCGAGCTCGGGCTCTTCGACCCGGCGGAGGTCGACAGCGCCCTGCGCGACGCCGCGGCGCACTACGTCTGCCTCGGCGAGGACGGAGGCCTCGCGTCGTTCTCGCACGACGCGGCGCGCGAGCAGCTCGCCGCCCGCGTGCCGCCCGAGGAGCGCCCCGACTACCACGGGCGCATCGCGCGGCGCATCGAGCTGCGCGGCGGCGATCCGGGGACGCTCGCGCACCACGTCGAGCGCGCCGGCGATCTCGACCGCGCCGCGTCGACGTACCTGCTCGCGGCGAACGAGGCCGATCGGCTCCAGGATCCGCACGGCGCCAGCCGCCGGCTGAAGCAGGCGCTCGCGCTGCTCGAGCGGCTGCCGCTCGACCCGGGGCGGATCGAGCTCAGGGCCCGCTGCGCGCACGAGCTCGCGCGCGTGGCGTGCCTGCTCGGCAGCACGGCGGAGCCGCTCGATCTGCTCCGCCGCACGCAGGGGGCGCTGCCGGAGACGCCGCTCGTCACGGCGGCCCTCTCCAGCGCGCTGTCGCGCGTGCACTACGTGCGGGGCGAGTTCGCCGACGCGGTGGCCCACAGCCGCAAGGCGCTCGAGGCGATCGGATCGAGCCCGGAGCTGCGCCCGTACCAGTGCCTGCCGGCGAACATCCTCGGGCGCGCGCTGTGCGCGGCCGGCAAGGTGGGCCCGGCGACCGAGCCGCTCCGCCGCGGCTGCGAGCTCGCGGAGGCGGCGGGCGAGTACGTCGAGCTCTGCCACTCGCGCGGCATCCTCTGCGTCGCGCTGAGCCAGTCCGGCTTCTACGCCGAGGCCGAGCAGAACGCCGCGGACGCCGCGCGCCTCGCCGAGCGCCTGCGCGACCCGGTGCGGCTGCTCGGCACGTGGTTCTACCACGCGGTGCTCGCGGAGGGCCGGTTCGACTGGGATCTCGGGGTCCGGTCGACAGCGCAGCTGCTCTCGTACGCCGAGGAGCACGGCCTGAGCGGGCTCTATCTGTACATGGGGACGATGTACGCGGGCCGGCACCAGTTCCACATGGGCCAGCTCACGCGGGCCCGCGTGTTGATCGCGAACGCCGTCAACCTGAGCGGCGTGCTGGGCATCGGCATGGGGCGCGGCTGGGCGGAGGGGTACCTGGGCGACGTGTACTTCGTGCAGGGCCTGCTTCGCGAGGCGCTGGCCGCCTACGAGCGGGCGATCGAGATCGGCTCGGCGGGGACGGGCGACGCGTACGCCGTGAGCCTCGGCAGGGTCGGCCGGATGCACGCGCGGGCGCTGCTCGCCGACGACGCCGGCCAGGCCGGCGATCTCGCCGCGTACGGCCGGGAGACGCTCGATCTCATCCGCGCGTCGGGCAACCGGACGCTGCTGGTGACGGCGCTCGAGCGTCACGCCGAGGCGCTCGACGCGCTGGGCGACGGGGGGGCTGCGCGCGGCGTCCGCGCCGAGCGCGCGGCGCTCGTCGAGGAGCTCGGCCTGACGGATCCGACGTTCTGGCCGCGCGTCCCGGCCGAGGCGGCGTTCCAGGGCCCCCCGCGGGCGTACTGGGTCGATCTGCCGCGCGAGGTCCGGAGCGCGGGCCCGAGCAACGTCGGCACGACGCAGATCGTGGGCGCGACGGTGGCGGAGCTCGCGGCGGCGGCGACGATCGCGGTCCCGGAAGAGGAGCTCGGCGGGCCGACGATCGTGGCGATCCCGCGCCTCCGCCACGTCACGCTGCTGGAGACGCTGGCCTCGGTGGAGGGCTTCGTCCCCCGCTTCGACGGGCCGGAGGCCCCGCCGGTCGCCAAGTGACGGCGGAGGACGGCGGCGCCACGCGGGCGGGGCTGCGCGAGCAGGGATCCGCGGCCGCTTCGAAGGTCGCCTCGACGGCGGGCAGTGAGCGTGATGCGCGCTGCGCGGGCGCTGCCGCGGCGCCGGCCGGCGCGGTCGAGGTCGTGCGCACGGCGCTCGCCCACGCCTGGGCGATGCTGTTCCTCGTCGTGCTGCTCCCCGTCGGGCTGCTCTGCTTTCCCTTCGATCCCCGGCAGAAGATGCACGACCGGCTCTCGGTCGTCTGGGCGCGCGGGGCGCTCTGGCTCGTCGGCGTGCGCGTCGAGGCCGAGGGCGTCCAGCACGCGCGGCCCGGGGAGCGGTACGTGATCGCGGCGAACCACCAGAGCACGCTCGACATCCTCGCGTTGCTCGTGGTGCTCCAGGGGCGCACGCCGATGCGCTTCCTGGCGAAGCGCGCGCTGTTCCGCGTGCCGGTGCTGGGCTGGGGCATGCGCCTGTACGGCCACACGCCTGTCGATCGTCACCGGCAGCACGCGCGCGCCCGCGGCGCGCTCGCGGATCTCGGCGAGGCGCAGCGCAACGTGATGCAGCGGTGGTCGACGATGTTCTTCCCCGAGGGAACGCGGAGCGCGACGGGCCGGCTCCTGCCCTTCCGGCTGGGCGCGTTCCGGACCGCCTCGGCCGCGGGCGCGCGCGTCCTGCCGGTGACCATCGACGGCGCGGGCGCGCTCCAGCCGAAGGGGCGTTATGCCGCCGCGCCCGGCGTCGTGCGGGTCGTTGTGCACCCGCCGCTCGACCCGACGGGGGCGTCGCTCGAGGCGCTGCACGCCTCGATGGAGGCGTGCAGGTCCGCCGTGGCGTCGGCGTTGCCGGAGGCGCTCCGGGAGGGGGGCGAGGCGGGAAGCGGGTGACTCATGGGGGGAGCGACGTGGGCACCGTCGCCTTCTCCGAACGCCGCCGATACTCGCTCCGCACCCTGGCGCAGCCGTCAACTCCAGGAGTACAGCGTGCCGGTGGGACTCCCTCCAACTCCGCGAACACGCGCGCGGCGTGCCCGCCCTTCATCCCGATCTCGATCCCTGTTCGTGAGAGATATCTCCTGAGAGGTCCGTGCGCCTCCATCACGGAGTCGGTACGGACCAAGGCGAGGAAGCCGGGGTGGATGCAGACGTCCCCGCCGTCGGCCCGTTTTCGCCGCGTGCGTTCCGGATGCGCCCCCCCAATTCTCACGAAATCTCAGATCCCACCATCTCACCGCCTCGATGGTCGCCCATTCCCGATCCATTCCCCGATGCCACGTCGCAGGGTCATGGGGCCACCCCGTCGCAGGGTCATGGGGCCAGGGGGAGACGCCGTGATCGGTCTCGACCATGCCCGAGACCGCGAAGCGTGTCGAGGTCCCCGGAGCCGGGCGCGCAGCGACCGGCGACGTCTCTCTTTTCGCAGGGTCATGGGGCCACCCAGGCCCCCGTGTAGAACCCGGCAGGGTCCGCGACGCTCAGGACCAGGCAGGTTCACCCCGCCCCCGGCAGCACCAGCGGTCCTATCGACGAGGGTGGGCGAGGCACACCGATCGGAGCGAGGGGTCAGAGGCGCGGCCCCGGGCTCGACGTCCTCGCCGGGGCCGCAGCGGTCATCGCCGCCTGCTGCGTGGGTGGGTGGGCGGCTTGCTGCGCGCGGGCACCGGCGCGGCCGTGGTGCTCTCGTCGAGCTTCGGCTTGAGCCGCGGTCTGTACGACTCCCCGTCGATGATGAAGTCGAACGCCGCGTTCTTGAACCGATCGACGGCGCTCTGCGCGAGCAGCACGTCGTCGAACATCGCGAGCCACTCGGCCGTGTCGCGATTGCTCGTGACGATCATCGAAGCGTTGCCTGTGCGTTCGAGAAAGAGCTGGTACACGTCGCGGCTCTCTTCTTTGTTCATCGCCTCGAGCGCGAAGTCGTCGAGGATGAGCAGGTCGACGGTCGTGAGCGCGACCATCTCGGCGTCGCGTGAGTTGTCGAGTCTGCTCTGGCGCAGCCTGCGCAGCATCGCGTCCGCGCGCAAGAAGCGCACGCTGTAGCCGTGCTGGCACGCGAGGTGTCCGAGCGCGTTCGCGAGGTAGGTCTTGCCCACGCCGACAGAGCCGAGGATGACGATGTGCTTGTGCTCTTCGAGGAAGCGTAGGCTCGTGAACCCGCCGAGCAGACGCTTGTCGAAGCTGACCTTCGCCGTCTTGTCCCAGAGCTCCAGGCGCATGGCCGGATCGAGCCCGGCGTCGCGTACGCGGCTCTCCGTCGCGCTGGCCTCGCGACGCGCGATCTCGTCGGTGAGCAGCATGAGCAACAGCTCCTCGTGTCCCATCGACTGCTTTTCGGCGACCAGGAGACGCTCGCGCAGCGTCGCCGCGATGCGGCCGAGGCGAAGGCGCTTGAGCGCCGTGATGAGCGCAGGGTCGACTTCGCTCGCGCTCATCACGAGTCCTCCTTGGTCGCGGCAGCCGCCGGCGTGCGCGTCGCGAAGTGCTCCGTGCTACGCGCGAACCGCGGCGCGGGCAGCGCAACGACGGTGCGCTGGCCCGTGGACGGTGACGCCGGCGTCTTCGCCGTCTCGAGCATGCGGGCCACGCGCTGCACGTCGACGACATCGAACGCGAGCGCGCTCTGGCAGATCGCCTCGACGCGCCCGTTACCGAACTTCTTGCACAGACGCAGCAGCGCATAGACCAGCCGCATGCGCGTCCAGGGCAAGGGCACCGCGAGCAGCCGCTCGGCGTAGACCCCGACATGCACTCCGCACGTCTTCGCACTCGCGATGAGGGAGGCGACGTCGCGCACCGCCGCGACGTCCTTGCCCATGGGGTAGTCGCTCGGATCGGTGGAGCGCTTCCCCGGCGCGACGCGCGCGTGCACCTTCACGAGCTCCGTACCGGCGTAGAGCCTCACCGAGGCGCGGTCGGCGCGGACGCGCACCGTGCTGCCGACGTAGCGGGTGGGCACGCTGTAGAGCGACCGGAGCACCTGCACGTGATGATCGGGGTGCACCTTCGCGTCGGTCCAGTACGGCACGTCGAACGGTGCTGCCGGCGCCGGCTTCATGGCGCTCCTCTCGCGCGCCTCGAACACCTCACGCGGCACCTCGCGCGTCGTGCCGTGGACGCGCGCGCCGGCGACGTCGCGGCACCACCGCTCAGCCGACACGCGCGCGTCGTCGAGGCTCGTGAACGACTCGCCGTCGAACCAGCTCTCCCGCACGTAGGCGACCTGATTCTCGACACGTGCCTTGTCTCTCGGCGACCTGACACGCGCGGCATCCACGAACAGCCCGCGCGTCTGAGCGTAGTCGAGGAAGGCCGGCACGAGCACGGGGGCGAGCTCGTCAGCGCGCAGCACGATGGCCTTCATGTTGTCCGGGATGATCACGCGCGCCATCGCGTCGAAGAACCGCCACGCCGCATCCAGGCCCGCGCACACCGCCTCGGTGGTCTGCTCGAACGACGGCCACACGAACTGGTAGCGGCTGTACACGAGCGTCACCACGAGCACCCACAGGTTGCGAGCTCGCTGCGTCGCCGGATCGAACAGCTTGCCCATGAGGCCGAAGTCGACCTGCGCGACCTCCCCGGGCTCGGTATCAGCGACACGAACCGTCGGCGTCTTCTTGCGCCACGCGAGCTCCTCCTTGGCGAAGCGCCAGAGGGTGTCGTAGCTCGCGGTGACGCCGTGGTCGCGCTGAAGCAGCGTGTGGATTTTCCGCAGCTTCAGCGGGCGAGATTGGGCGAGCCAGGCCTCGATACGCATGCGATGCGCGTCGACCTGCTTCCTCTCGTCGCTCGCGTCGGGCACCGGGCGCGCCTGCACGCGCTGGGCGATCGCGTGAATCTCCTCGTCCGTCGGCTCGCGGTCGCGCGGCAGTGGCAGCGTCGCTGCGGCCTCGAAGTACCTGCCGACCGTCTTGCGATCGAACCCCGTCTCGCGCGCCACCTGACGCGCGCTTTGCCCCGCCGCACGACGGCGGAGCATTTCCTTGATGTCAACCATGATCAGCTCTCGGTAGGGCATCGGGCTCCTTCCGACGGCGACCCGCGCCGTCGTCGGAAGGAGCCCGTCTCAGATCCCGACCGCGGCGTCCCGAGCTGGCCCCATGACCCTGCGAAAAACCTCGGAAGCTGGCCCCATGACCCTGCGAAAAACTGGGTCACGCCCCCGCGCGGGTGGCCCCATCCTCCTGCGATTGGGGTGGCCCCATGACCCTGCGAAAAACGCCGTCAGGTGGCCCCATGAGCCTGCGAACTGGCACCCCGAATCGAGACGCACCCGTGGGAAGGACCTTTCATGGACGTCTCAGATCCGAGATCATGCGGCGAAATCTATTTGCTCGAGATGGATGGATACAACTCGCCATACGTCAGCAAAAAAAGCGGAGTCCCTCTAGAGGAGGAATCGCCGCCTAGCGGAATCCAAATCAGCCCGATCGATGCATACCTCGCGAGCACCAGCTCGAGTCCGGCGAGCAACTGCAGCTTCTGAGGCGCAGTAGTAGTCGTCGTATTGCCATCTGCATCCGTCGTCGACTGCAATTTCGGAACAAGGTTTGGCCCAGCTGCGACGACAGCCCTGAGCCCGATGACATCCTGGTCATTATAGTCGCTAGCTACGCGCCACGCCCCGCCGGCCGCAAGACCAGGAACGATGAAGGACCGGTTCTCCGATCCAGACATCTCCCAGGCAGTAAAGACCTTGCCGGTAACCTGCAAAGCCCATCGACTCTTGACAGGCTTGAAGTGATACACGGGAACAATCTGATCATCAAGCTCTACTCTTGGACCCGAAACCGGCGCCGAGGCGACAGGTTCCGCTCCGGAAGGTTGAGCCCTCTGCGACACACCATAGATGACCCAAATATTATATTCCTGTCCGAGCACAAACTTATCCGCACGAAACCATTCTTGCGACTGAAACTGACGATATGCGACACCTGCGTTACCAAGTGGATACTCGAACAAATAGTCAGTCGGCGAAACGCTGCCCTTCTTTATAATCACCACTTTCTTCGGCGTCGCGACAACATCGTCAACCGCCGCAGACCTGGACCATCTCAAATCCAACGCGCAGGCAGCAGCGTCCTTGAGCGTAGTCATTTGTATCTGATTTCGTGGATCCTTTCCGGGCAGACCCTGCCCCCCGCAGTAGAACGTTGCAACGGAGCCCGTATTCAACTTCTGCCGCAGGTCTTGAGCGGCCATTTCAGTGACTTGCGGCGCCGTCGCTCGCGCATTGGAGACAGCGAGGACGCACGCAATGGCCAGAGATATGAATAACTGCTTGTTCATGATGCTCCAGTTTCAAAAAGTGAACCATCGTGGAAGCAGCTCGCGTGCCAGGCGCGCGAACGGGCTCGGTGCGGGGGGCGCCGACGGTGTCCTGCGGCGCGAGCGCCACGCGAGGGGCGTCGAGCCGCGGCGCGAACGGAGCGGCGGGGCCCTCGCGTGGCCATGACGTGTCCACGCGAATGGACACGTGATCCAATGCAGTGGACTGCCGCGCCGCTGCGAGCGCTCGAAAAGGCGTCGCGCCGAGCCACGACGGAGAGGCGTGACCTGTCCACGGGGAGACACCACGCCTGCTCCGGCGTCCACGGCTGGCACTCGGCTTGCGAAAGCGTCAACAGCCGCGAGCGAGCGCCGGAGGACGACGTGGCGTGAAACAGGAAGATTGCACGCAACCCAGGCCATGCGAAGCTCGGGGGCCACCGCGGGCGGCGCCGCTGGTGCGGCGCTCGCACGACAAACGGCAGCTTCAGCGCCAAACGACGGCTTCAGCGCTTCGGGGGCACGCCATCGTCCAGAGGCTTCGGCGCGGCGCATGTCCGACGGGGCCGTTGCCGCCAGTGCCCTCGGCCCCTCCCACGGCAGGGCTTCCCAGGTGCGTCGCTCGTCCGGTAGATTGTCGGAATGGTACACCAGGGCTCCGGTCCACCACCCGCCGGTTCCGAGCCAGCCGATGCGGAGCGCGTGCGACGCGAACGGGACCTGTACCGGAAGCTCGTGGAGCTCGGCGGGAACAACGAGATCGAGCCGTTCCTCGAAGAGGCGCTCGCGCTGGTCGTGGACATCGCGGGCGCTCGACGCGGCTACCTCGAGATCCGGGACGACGGCGCCGATGCCGGCAAGGCGCCGTTCTGGATCGCCCGCGGCTGCACAGACGAGGACATCGCCGGCGTGCGCGCGCAGCTCTCGCACGGCGTGATGGCGCAGGCCGTCGCCTCAGGGAAGACGATCGTGACGAGCTCGGCGCTCAACGACCCCAGGTTTCGCGATCGGGGCAGCGTGCGCGCGCACCGGATCGAGGCGGTGCTCTGCGCGCCGATCGGCGCCGATCCGCCGATCGGCGTCCTCTACCTGCAGGATCGCGTGCAGCCCGGCCCCTTTCGCGACGAGGACCGGACGCATGTCGAGCTCCTGGCGCGCCACGTCGCCACGCTCGCCGATCGCTTGCTCCTGCGGCGGCGAAGCACCGAGTCGGCGAACCCCACATTGCCATTTCGACAGAAGCTGCGCGCGGACGGCCTCCGTGGCAGGAGCCCCGCGCTCGCGCGGCTCTTCCAGCAGCTCGTCCTGGTCGCGCCGCTCGACGTCAGCGTCCTCTTGTTGGGGCCCACGGGGAGCGGCAAGACCGCCGTCGCGCGCGTCCTTCACGGCAACAGCCCTCGGGCAGGCAAGCCCTTCGTCGAGATCAACTGCGGCGCGCTCCCCGGGAACCTCATCGAGAGCGAGCTGTTCGGCGCCCTGCCGGGCGCGCACTCGACGGCGAGCCGCAGAGTCCCGGGCAAGGTCGACGCAGCGGAGGGAGGGACGCTGTTCCTCGACGAGGTCGCGGAGCTGAGCTTGACGGCACAGGCCGCGCTCCTCCAGCTGCTCCAGTCGAAAGAGTATTTTCCGCTCGGGGGGTCCAAGCCGGTGACCGCCGACGTGCGCATCGTGGCCGCGACAAACACCGACCTGCGCGCGGCCGTGGGGAAGAAGGCCTTTCGAGAGGACCTGTTCTATCGGCTCCAGGTGCTCCCGGTCCGGGTGCCTTCCCTCGCCGAGCGCCGCGAGGATCTGCCGGAGCTGGCGGCCCACTTCTGCGAGCAGGCCGTGCGCACCCACAACCTTCCCGCGATCGAGCTCTCGATCGGCGCGCTGCGGGCCATCGAGAACGCCGAGTGGCTAGGCAACGTCCGCGAGCTGGCCCACGCCGTGGAGGCCGCCGTCATCCGGGCTGCGGCGGACGGCGTCCTCCGCGTCGAGCAACGGCATCTCTTCCCCGAGCCCGAGCCGGACCGCGGCGACGCCGGCGAGCCCCTGGGCGGAGACTGGCCTGCTGTCCAGCAGACCCTCCAGGCAGCCACGCGGGCGTTCCAGGCGCGCTTCGTCCGCCGTGTGCTCGACGAGGTGGGCTGGAACGCCTCGGATGCGGCGGCGCGGCTCGATATCGCGCGGTCGCACGTCTACAACCTGATCCGAGGGCTCGGGCTGGAGCGTCCGAAAGGTGTGTAGCTCGGTCGACCTGCCGGGTCCGAGCTCCACGCCGAAGGCAGCGCCTGGCCCGGTCCAGGACATCGGCCAGGTGTACCTGGAGGAGCACAGGGAGCTCGTCCTGGAGGAGATCCGCCGTATCGTCCGCGAGGGCTCGCCGGGCGACGATCGCGCGTACCGGCTGATGCTGGACTACCCGCTGCGCCGCGCGAAGGGGCTCCGTCCGGCCCTCTGCATCGCTGTCTGCCGCGCGCTCGGCGGCGAGCTCGAGGAGGTCCTCCCGTCCGCCGCGGTCGTCGAGATGTACCACAACGCCTTTCTCATCCATGACGACATCGAGGATGGCTCGCTGACCCGGAGGGGCGGGCCCGCGCTCCACCGGACCCACGGGATCCCCGCGGCGGTCAACTGCGGAGACGGCCTCCTCGCGCTCACGCTCGGCCCCCTGCTGGGGAACACGGACCGGCTCGGCCTAGGCCGGGCCCTTCGGATCCTCGACATCTACGCTCGCGCCGTGCTCGAGTCGTTCGAGGGGCAGGCGCAGGAGCTCTCGTGGATCGACGAGGGGACGTGGCAGCTCACCGACGCAGACTACGAGTCGATGGTGCGGCGAAAGACGTGCAGCTACAGCTTCGTCGCGCCGGGCCTCGTGGGGGCCGCGGTGGCCAGGGCGGAGCCCAGCGTGGAGGCGCTCCTCGTGTCGTTCCTGGAGAGCCTCGGCCTCGCCTTCCAGATCCAGGACGACGTCCTCAATCTCGAGGAGGGGCGCGCCGACTACGGCAAGGAGCTCGCCGGAGATCTCTGGGAGGGAAAGCGCACGCTCATGTTGCTCCACGCGCTCCGCTCGGCCCCGGAGGCCGACCGCGAAGAGGCCCTCCGGATCCTCCGCAAGCCACGCCCGACCGCTGGCTCCTCCGACGTCGGGATCGCCGATCTGTTGAGAGAGATGGTGGACGAGCACGTCATCGACGAGGCCGCTCGTGCGGCGATGCTCGGGTATCTCGAGCGCCGGGCCGCGCCGCCGGGCGAGAAGACCGAGGGCGACGTCCTGTTCCTGCGGCGGTTGATCGACGGTCACGGCGGCATCGAGCACGCCCGCGAGGTGGCGCGGCGCCACGCGGCGTCGGCCGAGGTGGGCTGGCAGCGGCTCGCGGAGGTGCTCGCGGACTCCGTTCACACGAGGTTCATTGCCTGGCTCAAGGATTATGTCGTCCAGCGAACGTGGTGAATCGATGTCTCTCCGAGACGACGGCCTGGCCGAGACCCAGCTCGTCGACATCAAGGCGATGTTCGATGCGCTCTGCCGCGTTCAGAGCGAGGCCAGCGCGAACGACGGCCCCGAGGCGCGGCTCGCCAGGTTCGCGCGCGAGGCCGGCGAAGGCGGGCCCCCCGGCGATGAGGACGAGTTCCCGGACTTCTCGGCCGACCCGCCCGTGGCCGAGCCCCTGGAGGTGCCCGCGGCGCCGTCGCTCGGCCGCGAGCGCGCACCTCGCGAGCCACGCCTCGGGGCCGAGCCCGGCGCCGACGCCCCGCCTGGCGGCGAGCGGGACGCGATCGTGGCCGCGCTCCTGCGCGTGCTCGGCGAGTACCAGCGCCTCCTGGTCCGGTACAGCCGGGAGTTCGACGAGGCGCTCGGGCGGCGGGCCAGCGGCGAGGCCGAGCCCGGCGACGCCGCGCTGGAGCGCCTGCGCGCGGCCCAGGCGCTCCTCGTCAAGTACCCCATTGCAGGGCAGGCTGCCTTCAATGCGCTCGTCCGGGAGGGCCGGCGGTTCTCGGAGACCGACGAGGGCCGCACCTGGAAGCGGCGCCTCGCGGGATCTGCGCTGCTCGCCCGGGCGCGCACCCTCTTCGAGGGGCTGGCCGGAGGCATCGTGAGCGAGGAAGGCGGCGCGGTGCCTTCGGCTTATGTGGACGCCTTCCTGCGCGCCCTCGACCGCGATCTCGAGGGCGTGCTGGCGGACCTGGGCGGCGCAAGGGACCGGCCGTGAGCGTCACCGCCCCCGAGCTCGATTTCGACACACACGATGGATTCCTGCACGCCGTGCTCGGGCTGCTCGGCGCGAGACGGGAAATCGAGTCGCTCGCGGGCGCGGCGGCGGCGGATCCGCCTGCGTGTGCGATCGGCGGAGGCCCTCTCCCCGAGGACGGCGGGGCCGAGGATGCGGCGCTGCTCGCGCTGCTGGGGCTCCTGTCGCTGACCGGACGCGCGCAGCGGATCGCGGAGGCGTGGGCCGAGAGGCCGTCGTCCCCGGAAGGGCCGCTCCCGGCGAGGGTGCCTGTCCGGCCGCTGGAAGATCTCCTCAGGTGAGCCTCTCCGCCGCGCGGCTCAGCGCCCTCGCCGCGGACGCCGACCCGTGGCGCGGTCTGCCGTTCGAGATCGAGGCGAGGCAAGGCTACAAGGAGTGGCAGCACTTCGTCGTCTTCGGCGAAGGCTGGACATTGCTCTTCAACCTCAGCCTGGAAGGCGGCGGCTCGGGAAAGGCGACGACGGTCGTGTGCCAGGGCGAGTGGCAGGGCCACGTGGCGCGATGTCGGAGGCCCGATGTACGCCCAGGCCGCCTGGACGCGACGTTCGATCGGGCGGCGATGCGGTGGCGCGGCGGCCGGTACGAGATCCGAAACCAGGGAGACGGCCCGCGGATGGAGGTTGTCCTCGCGCCCGCGTCGGTGCCCTCGCTCAGCCACCACATCCGAGTCGGGTCCGGGTCTCACCTGAGCTGGTGCCTCGTGCCGCGGCTGCTGGCCTCGGGCTGGGTGGAGATCGGGGGACGGCGCGTCTCCTTCGAGGATAGGCTCGCGTACCACGACCACAACTGGGGTCGCTTCCGCTGGGGGGGCGATTTCTCCTGGGAATGGGGCTGCGCGGTGCCGCGCGACGCCGCCGTCCCGTGGATGGTGGTCTTCTCGAGGATGAACGATCGCGCCCGCACCCGCACCACGGCGACGAGCGTGTTCCTCCTCCGGGGCGGCGACATCGTGCGGTATTTCCGGAACGCCGAGGCGCGCTTCACGACCGAGGGCATCGTCGAGGCGCGGCCCTCGGGGCGCGTTCCCGCGGCGGCGGCGCTGCTGCTGCCGGACCAGGACCGGGACGTGCCCCGGTGGACGCGGTTCGAGGCGTGCCGGGGCGGAGAGTCCGTGTCCGGGGAGGTCGAGGCGCTCGTGCGCGGCCAGATCCTCGTACCTTCCGAGACCGACGTCCGCAGCGTGGTGCGGCTGAACGAGGTCGACGCGCGCGCCCGGATCCGCGGGGTCTGCGCGGGCGAGGGCTTCGAGTTCGACGGCCCCTGCCTGCTGGAGGTGGTCCGTGGCTGAGCCGGTGACAGGCACGCTGCGGCGGGCGCTCCGGCTGATCGCAGAGGCGCAGCCGGAGGCGAGCGCCGCGATGGCGAGCTGGCTCCAGGGGCTCACGGTGTCGGTGGACGTCGCGCCCGAGCCGGCGGTGGTGATCGGCGGCGTCGGGCGAGAGGTCGTCGAGGTGCCGTCGCCGGGGCGGGCGGCGATCCGGATCGCGACGGATCGGGCGAGCATCCGGGCACTTTTGTCGGGGGGCCGGACGCTGAGCCAGTCGCTGCGGAGCGGGGCGGTCGGCCTCGCCGGAAAGACGGAGGATCTCTCGCGGGGCCTCCGCGCGTTCGAGTATTTCGTGGGAGCGCTGTTGCGGATCGACGAGGCGGACGAGCTCCGCCTGGAGCTGGAGAGCGGGGAATGAACGGTAACACAAAGCAGGACGAGAACGAGGCGGTGAAACAGCTGCGCACGTGCCTGCTCGATGGGCTCCGCAAGCGAACCGAGTTCCTCGAGCTCTGCTTGCGAACTGGGAAGCTCCCAACCAAATCCGAGTCAGAGACGAAACTGGAGGATGTCCTCAAGAGCGACCGATGGCGAACAACCATCCTGTGGGCGCTCAAGAACTTCGACGCCGGAGGCTCGTTTTCCACCTTGGAGGCAGACGACGACACGTGGTTGAAGTTCCCCAACCGTGCGCCTGAGGGCTACGACTCCGGCAGCGGCGCGCAGGCGGACGATCTCACGCGAATCGCCGAACGTGCGGAGGGCCTCGTGAGGCGTTTCGTACGGCAGCAGATCATGTACATATTGCTCCTCCAATGCGAAAAAGCAGATCAATCTGCGTCCAACAAGGAACGCGACGCTCTGGCAAACATCAAAATTCGCGCCCACGAATGGTACGCCGCGATTCCCGCAGAGCTCTTCGCGTTCTACGATGCTGCGCTGCTCGAGCTATTGGTGAACCGACGAATCGCGGGAGACATGGGGGTACTCGCGTACGAAGCAAGCCTCAAGACAGCACGTGATTTCCCCAATGAATGCTCGGGCGTGAACACCGGCAAAAATGAACCTGTCGGAGGCCGCGAAGACACGGAAAAGGAATGGAAGGTGCCCGCCCGCCGCGAGATCGAACAGCTGCTGAACTCCGCCTTCTACTCGTCCACAGATCGACCGAACCCTTACTGGTACCTCCTTCAGAAGCCGAGATCCATCGTCCACGCCGTGGACGAGCTCTTGACAAAAGGAAGAGGGAATCAGCGAGAGGCGGAGACGAATCTGGTGGCCTGGAGTGTCAGTTTGTTCGGTGCTGCCGGGAGACGTAAAGTCCCCAACATCGACCCCGAGGGACGCCTGCCGTGGTTCTACGAACCGGACCGCGTCCGCAACTTCCTTAACGCAGCCCGTTACGCGCTGACAGCAACCGGCACCGATAAGGAACATGAGAAGGACACGAGGTCGACCGAGCGGGACGCCTGGTCGGCGGACGTCCTCGAACAGGAGCTGAGTATATTCATCGACGCTTACGTGGAAGTGCCCCAAAACACGAGTAGACCAACATGCCACCAAGGCACACCATGCCCAGGTTCTACGCCGTCCAAGACACAGCAATACTTCAACAATCGTTTAGAGGCAGAGCGCATATGGTGGGCTTCATTTTCGCACCTCGACGAGGCGGCACTCTTGAAAGGAGACGAACCCAAGCGCCTCTCGCAGTGGTGCAACCGAAATCTCCGTGATGGCTGGAAAATATGCAAGATCGACACAGCGACGACCGGCTGGAGCAAGCCCACGGTCTTCGTGTACGGTGCCGGGATCGCGGGGCTCACGGCAGCCCACGAGCTCGCAGAGCGCAATTTCAAGGTCCACGTCTTTGAGTCTACGCCGCCCGATCCGAGGAAAGTTCTTCCATGGACGCTCGACAAAATGAGAACCGACCTCCCGCTCGTCGAGACCGACCTCCGGGTAGGAGGCATGGCTCGGACCCAATGGGCCCGTCCACACGAATGCCATCCTAACCCCGCAGCAAAAGAAGATCACCGCAAGCTGGTCCCGGGTGAGCACGGATATCGCCTCTTCCCCAGCTTCTACCGGCACATCTTCGACACGATGAAGCGCACGCCCGTCGGGGAGCCGAGGCCTGGCCACCGTCCGACGGCCTTCGATCAGCTGGAGCCTACCTTCCGTCAGGTGTTCGCCGCCCGCAAGGGCTTCATCCCGCTCAGCCGCGAGCGCCCGCGCAGCCTGGAGGCGTTCCGGACGGAGTACATGCGCCTCACGCAGGGCCTCGGCTTCAGCCGCCGGGACCTCGCGAGGTTCTTCTTCAAGCTCGTCCGCTACATGATGACGTGCAGCGCGAGGAGGGCGAAAGAGTACGAGGGGATGTCGCTGTTCACGTTCTTCGGCGCGGATCAGAAAGGCTTCTACTCCGAACCGTTCATCGAGTCGATCCGGGCCGCGCCGCAGGCGCTGGTCGCGATGGCCGCGGAGCGCTGCGACGCGCGCACTCAGGGCAACGTTTACCTGCAGCTCCTCCTCGATCAGGTCCTCGGGGGACAGTACACGGACAACATCCTCTCGGGCCCGACGAGCGACGCCTGGCTCGTCCCGTGGCGCAAGCACCTCAAGGAGAACCTAGGCGTCGATTTCCATCCGGGTGAGCTCCTGAGCATCGAGCAAATGGATGACAAGCTGGAGGTGCTGGTCCTGCGTCCGGAGGTGCTGGTCCTGCCTCCGAAAGAGGAGCTCCCGCGCGCCAACTACCATGTCGTCGCGCTCGACCCGGTCGCGGCCGAGCGGGTGACGCGATGGTGGGACGCCAAGGAGACCAGCCGTGTCCCGCACCACGGCGTACCCCGGGAGCTGCGAGGGTTCACCAGCCACGTCACCACCGAGCTGCCTGCCGGGCTCGAGCGCTACGAGATCGCGGTCACCTACATGAGCCCGCTCTCGCCGCAGGAGGCCGACGACAAGCTGCGGAGCCTCCTCCGCCGCGTCCAGTTTGCCGAGGACGACGCGTCGCTGGCGCAACGGGAGCGATCCGCGTTCCGCTCGGTGGCCTATTCGACCGGCCACGTGGTGGAAGAGCCGGAGGGCGTACCGGAGCTGCGGATCCATTTCTGGTTCGATCGCAAGGTCGGTCCGCACGAGGCGCAGATCCTGCAGCGTGTCCTCCGCCGCTGGGCGCCCCCTGCGGAGGACGTGCGGCTCACGAGCGAGCGCGCGCAGCGGTTCCCGGAAGCAGTGCGCGTGAGGACACCGCGCCTGCCCGAGCAGCGGTACGGCGAATCGCCCGAGGATCGGCTCCAGACGTTCACGGGGATCCAGTACTACTTCGATCAGGACTTCAAGCTCGTGCGCGGCCATGTGTATTTCCCGGACACCGAGTGGGGCCTCTCCGCCGTGTCCCAGTCGCAGTTCTGGGTGGGGAAGCACTTCGAGGACTTCGATCCGAAAATCCGCGGCGTCCTGTCGGTGGACATCGGGAATTGCCGCCGGCGCTCCTCCTTCACGGGCAAGAGCCTCCTGGAATCCTCGCCCGTCGAGATCGAGCGAGAGGTCTGGCGCCAGATCAAGGATAGCCTGCGGACGACCCGCGGCCTGGCCGCGCCGGTGACGAACCTCCCCCTCCCGGAGCCGCGCTACTGCCACCTCGACTCGAACCTCGCCTTCGCGGACCGCGCGCTGCGCGCCAACCGCACCCCGTTCCTGATCAACAACGTCGGAGACTGGGAGAACCGGCCGCGCTGCGCGCCGTGGGTGCCCGGAAGGAGCAAGCTGGGCGACGGCGCGCGGACGGACGGCACCGGGCTCTGGCAGGCGCCCCACGGCGGCTACCGCGTCCACGAAGACAGCGTCGTCTTCTGCGGATCGTACATGCGCACGTTCACCCGCATGAACACGATGGAAGCCGCGAACGAGTCGGCGCGCCACGCCGTGAACGCGATCCTCGATCACATGGCCTCCACGCGCAGGTCGGACGATCTCGCGAGGGCCGGGATCACCGGCGACTACTGCGACATCTGGGACATCGAGGAGCACGAGCTCGAGGACCTCGCGTTCTTCAAGCGCGTGGACGAGATGCTCTTCCAGGCCGGAAAGCCGCACATCGCCGACATCCTCCAGTTCGACAAGCTCGCCGACGTGGCGCACCCCGATCCCAGCCCCGGCCAGTCGCTCCTCGCCGCGCTCGGGGCCACCCTCCAGAAGGACTGGGGCGCCGACGCCAACGACCTCGCCGGGAGCCTCAATGGGCTCATGGAGATCGTCCGCGCCGGCAAGGATCTCGCCGGCTCGCTCAGCGGCACCCAGCCGAACCTCGAGAAGCTCCTCTCCTCGCTGGGCGTCGGCAAGATCGGCCTCGGGAAGCAGGGGCCGTGAGCGCCGCGCGCCCCGCCGTGCCCGTCGGCGGGCCGTTCGACGCCGCGGGACGGTACGTCGTCCGGGAAGTCCTTGGCTCCGGGGCCTTCGGGATCGTCTACCGCGTGCTCGACAGGCGGTGGGACCAGGAGGTCGCCCTCAAGACCCTCCTCGACACAACGCCCGAAGGACGCCAGTGGCTCAAGGCGGAATACAGGGCCCTGCGCGACATCGTCCACCCCAACCTGGTCCGGCTGCACGAGCTCCACGTGGAGGGCGAACAGTGCTTCTTCACGATGGAGGTGATCCCGGGCGGGCTCCCGTTCACCGACCGCCTCGGCCTCGACCCGAAGGCGCCGGAGGAGCAGCAGACCGCCGCGATCCGCAGGATCTGCCAGGCCGGGCTCCAGCTCGCGGAAGCGCTCACGACGGTCCACGCCTTCGGAAAATCACACCGCGACGTCAAGCCCACCAACGTCCTCGTCACCGAGGAGGGACACCTGACGCTCCTCGACTTCGGAATGGCGACCCCCGTGTCACGCGCGAGGCTGCTCGACACGGCCCGCGGCGTCGTGCTCGGGACCCTGCCCTACCTCGCCCCCGAGCAGTACTGGGACCCGAAGCCCCTCCCCGCCTCGGATTGGTACAGCGTGGGCCTGGTCCTCTACGAGGCCCTCGTCGGCCGGCTGCCGTTCGGAGACGACCCCTCCGACGAGGTCCTCGCCAAGCAGCGCTTGCCCCCTCCGCCGTCGCGCGTCGCGCCCTCGATCCCTCCGGCGGTCGATCGGCTCGTGCTCGGCCTTTTGGAGCCGGACCCAGGCCAGCGCATGCCCGTCGCGGAGGTGCTGGGCGCGCTGCATGAGCACGCCGAGGCGCCGCGGGTGCGCGGCCGCGGGCTCTCGCTCGCGGCAGAGGCCGAGCTCGACTTCGTGGCGCGCGAGGCGGAGCTCGCCGCCCTGCGCGACGCGTTCGCCGCCGCGCAGGAAGGGCAGCTCGTCACCGTGGACGTCGTGGGCCCCTCGGGGATGGGCAAGACCATGCTCGTCCGGCGGTTCCTTCAGGACGTCCAGGGCGCCGACGGCATCCCGCCGCTCGTGCTGGAAGCGCGGTGCCACCCGTACGAGTCGATCCCGTACAAGGCGTTCGACGCGGCGATCGACGATCTGGCCCGCTACTGGATCGGCCTCGACGAGGCCGCAGCGGCGGCGCTCTGTCCTGCCGAGGGCGCCGAGGCCCTCGCGCTGCTCTTCCCCGAGCTGAGGAGGGTGCCCGTCGTCGACGCGAGGGCGCGCTCCGGCGAGGTCCGCGGCGACCCGCGCGCGCTGCGCCAGTCCGGGTTCGCCGCGCTCCGGCTCGTGCTCGCGCACGCGGCGGCGCGGCAGCCCGTGCTCCTCTGGGTCGACGACGCGCAGTGGGCGGACGCCGACAGCATCGCGCTCGTGGAGAGCGTCTTCGGCGGCGAAGCCCCGCCCCCCGTCGCCCTCGTCCTGTCGCGCCGCCCGGCGAGCGAGGCGCCTCACCCCGCGCTGCTGGCAGCCCTCTCCACCGCCCGATCCAGGGGGAGATCGTTCGAGATCGAGCTCGCGCCCCTCGGCGCAGGCTCGGCCGTCGCCCTCGCGCGCGCGATCACCGGCCGAGCCGGCGCGGGCGCCGAGGCCGTGCTCGCGATCGTGAAGGAAGCGGGCGGCGTGCCGTACCTCGTGGCCGAGCTGGCGCACTTCGCTGCGGCAGAGCGGACCGGCGACGGCCCCCGGGGGCTCACGACGACGGCGACATCGCTCCTTCAGGAGCGCATCCAGGCGCTCTCGGACGAGGACCGCGCGCTCGTCGAGGTCGCCGCGCTCTCCGGGGCCGCCCAGAGCGCCGGCGTGCTGCTCGAAGCGGCGGGGAGCCGGGACCGGCGGCGGCTCCGGGACCTGTGCCTGCTGCGCCTCCTCCGGTGGGCGGAAGCAGGCGAGGAAGAGACGCTCCAGATCTACCACGATCGCCTGCGGGAGTTCGTCGCGGGCGCGCTGCCCAAGGAGGTCAGCGTCCGCCACCACGCGGCGCTCGTGTCCGCGATGGAGGCCGCGGGCTCCGACGATGCGGAGCGGCTCATGGCACACGCGCTCGCCGCCGGCGACCGGCCCCGGACGCGCCGCCATGCGATGACCGCGGCGCGGCGCGCCGAGGCGGCGCTCGCCTTCGAACAGGCGGCTCGCCTCTACCGGATCGCCCTGGAGCACGCCGCCGGAGACGCTCCCCGCGCGGACCTCCACGCCCTGCTCGCGGAGGCGCTGGCCAACGCCGGACGGAGCACGGACGCGGCACCCGAGTTCGAGCGCGCCGCCCGGGCGCTCGCGGACGAGTCTCCGCGAGCGATCGAGCAGCGAGGGCTCTTCCGGCGTAGGGCGGGCGAGCAGTACCTCAAGGCGGGGCGCTTCGAAGAGGGCCTGCGGCTCATGGAGGCGTTCCTCGGAGAATCGCGGGTCCGGCTGCCGAAGTCCGGGAAGGGCGCGCTCGTGGTGTCGGCCGGGCACCGGCTGCGCCTGTACCTGCGCGGCTTCGACTTCGAGGCTCGGCCGCCCGCGGAGATCCCTCCCGGCGCCCGGCGGCGGCTCGACGACCTGTGGGCCGCCACGACGGCCCTGTCGATGATGGACCCGGTCCGCGCGGACGGGGTCGGCCTCCTGCACTTCCTCGAGGCCCTGCGCGAAGGGGAGTCTGCCCATGTCGCGCGCTCGCTGGGGTACGAGGCGGCGTTCGCGGCGCTCATCGGGGGCGACTTCCTGCGCGCGAAGTCGCGGGACCTCGTGCGCCGGAACGAGCGCGCCCTGGGCGGCGGAGGCGAGCCCTACGAGCGGGCGTTCTACCTGCTCGGCGCCGGCTCATCGGCCTTCTTTCACGGCGACTGGGATCGGGCGGCGCGGCTGTGCGACGCCGCCGCGGCCCAGTTTCGCGCGGAGTGCCGGGGGGCGGAGTACGAGGCGGCGGTGGCGATCGTGTTCAGCCTGCAGGCGCTCGGACAGGCGGGCCGGGTTGGCGAGCTGGTCGCTCGGATCCCCGCGGCGATCCGCGAGGCCGAGGCGCGCGGCGACCTGTTCGCGGCCAACAACTACCGGGGCGGGTTCCACGGCGTCGGGCGGCTCGCGGCCGGAAGGGTGGACGAGGTGGCGACCGATCTGCGCAAGGTGGTGGAGACCTGGAGATCGGGGTTCTATCAGATGCACGCGTATCACCGGGTCTTCTCCGGCGTGGCGCTCGACCTGTACGTGGGCAATCCGAGCTCGGCTGTTGCGCGGATCGAGGGGGACTGGCCCGAGCTGCGCGATGGCCTGTTCCTTCGCATGGAGCTGCCCGCGATGGAGCTGCGGTGGACCCGGGCGCGGGCGGCGCTCGCGCTCGCCGGACAGACGGGCGGGCGCGAGCGGAGGGCGCTCCTTCGCAAGGTGGAGGAGCTCACGCGGGCCGTCGGCCGGGCCACGGTGCCCGCGTCGCGCCCGCACGCATCGTTGCTCCGCGCGGGCCTCGCCGGGGCCGCGGGCCAGGGAGGGCAGGCGCAGGCTCACCTGCGCTCGGCGCTCGAGGGGTACACGGCGGCGAAGATGGCCATTCACCGGGAGGTGGCCCGCTGGGCGCTCGGCAGGGTGGCCGGCGGCCGGGAGGGGGCTCGCCTGATCGAGGAGGCGGGCACCTGGATGTCCACGGAGGGCGTCCCCGACATGGCGCCTCTGGCGAGGGCGATCGCCCCCGGGGTCGAGCAGGCGTTCCGCGGCCCGGGTGTCGCGTGACGGTCTATGACGCGGTCATCGCCGGCGCCGGGCCGGCGGGGAGCGCGCTCGCGATCGAGCTGGCCTCGGAGGGGTACTCGGTGCTGCTCTGCGACGCCGCCCGCTTCCCCCGGGACAAGGTGTGTGGAGATTACGTCAGCCCGAGGGGCCTCGCGCGCCTCGCGGCGCTCGGCTGCGGCGAGGCGATCGGACGACTCGAGTGTACGCCGATCCGGAAGTCGCGGCTGTACCTGAACCGGGATCACCTCGTCTCCGGGGTGTTGCCGCGCGTCGCCGGCCTGCCGGCGCACGGGCACGCCATCCCGCGAAAGGAGCTGGACGACATCCTGTTCCGGCGAGCGATCCGCGCGGGCGCGGTGGTCCGGGAGTCGTGCCGGGTCACGGGGTTCGAGGTGACGGCGCGTGGGGTCCACGTCAGCGCGACCCACGAGGGCAAGGCGTGCCGCGTCGAGGGGAGGCTCGTCGTCGGGGCGGACGGGGCGACCAGCGCCGTCGCGAACGCGGCGGGCCTGCGGATGAACGATCCGCGCTACACCCTCGCTTCCATCCGCGCCTACGCGCACGGGCTCACGCTCGATCACACGCTGATGTACTTCGATGAGAAGTATTTCCCCGGGTATGGGTGGGTATTCCCGGTGCGTCCGGGGCTCTGCAACATCGGCGTCGGGATGGTGAGCGAGCCGCTCGTCAGGAGCGGCCTGAAGCTGGGCGACTTCTACGCGAAGCTCACGAGGCTGGTCCACCACCTGGCGGGCGCGAAGGGCGCCCGCGTCGAGATCGGACCCCAGCGTGGGTGGCCGATCCGGAGCTACGGCGGCGCGACGGAGAACCACTTCGAGCGTGGGTTGCTCATCGGGGAGGCGGGCTGCTTCGTCGACCCCATCAACGGAGAGGGGATCCCGCTCGCGCTCTCGAGCGCGCACGTGGCGGCGCGCACGGTCCGCGCGGCGTTCCAGGAGGGGCGCTTCGGGAAGGGCTTCCTCGCGCGCTACGAGGCCGATTTCCGTGCGCGCTTCGACCCGGATCTCGGGATCAGCGATCTCGCGGTCACCATGATTCGCAACAGGCATCTGCTCCCGGTGTGGCTCGCCATCTTCCGGACGATGAGCCTCACCGCGCAGAAGGACGCGCGCTACGCGGAGGTGACGGGCGGCATCCTCGGCGGCGTGATCCCGGCGCGGGAGGCGATCACCCCGGAGATGTTCGCGCGCGCCCTGGTTCACGGGCCAGGCTTCTGGCGCGAGGCGCTCGGCGCCGGCGCGCCCGACGGCGTCTCGGGCTGGCTCGCCGGCGGCGCCGCGCTCGTCGGATTCCAGGCGTCGCTCGCCCGCGCGATCAAGGATGACGGAGCGTGGTTGTACGGGTGGGCGAAGGAGGTCCAGGCGAAGCAGAAGAGGCTCGGGATCGCTGCGCTCCGAGGGCTCTCGTTCGGGGGCCCCTGAGCCCCCGATCCCGAGGCGAAAGAGCGTTCCTGTGTTCTGAGTCAGTCGATCATCCGGAAGGCGTACCGGACGTCGTACACATTTCGGCCATCGCCGTCCTGCGTGCGCACGACGAACTCCTGTTTGCCCTGTCCCGTGATCCATGGGGGCGTCGCGCCCGAGGGCGGGATCACGCGCCACTTCGACGCGCCCGGTGTGCCTTCGCCGTTCAGCTCGACGGCGAAGCGGTGCATGTCGAGGTAGTCGTCGCTGTTGTGCTTCGCGACGTCGACGAGGAGGTCGACGACGGGCAGGATGCTCGTCCCCACGGCCACCCACGGAGACGCGGCCACGCCGGAGACTGCGATCGCCGTCTTGAGCACCTGCTGCCAGTTGTCCTTGAACCAGCCCTCGAGCTTGGCTCGTGCCGCGGCCTGGTCGCGATTCGACTCTTTCCACACCTTCAGCAGAAACTCCAGCGTGCCGTTCGAGAAGGCGGCCCTGACCCTCGCGGTCGAGCTGTCCGACTCCCAGTGGTGGTAGTCGAGGACGAAGCGGGCCTTGTTGTCCCTCGCGAAGACCGCGTCGGGCAGGCCGAAGATGATCTGTGGATCGACGACGATCCTCGCGTCTCCCGACCTGAAAGATACGCCGTCATCCGGTCCGCCGCGCGCGCTGAAGCCGAGCCGCGTCCAGCTCCCGACGGGTTTGTTGGCGAGCGGAATGAGCGGCTCGATCTCCGACAGGTGCCACGTCTGGTAGAGCTCAACCGCCTTATTGAACGGATCGAAGGTCTGATCAGAGACTCGATGAGCCTTGATCCCATGAATCGTAAAATGCATGAACATGGCAACTTCCTCCCTAGCGTGACGGGTGCACTGCTGGTGTCGATCAGGCCGCGCTGAACGTTCGATGGCCCCTTCGGCGGGCGCCGAGTGATCCTTCGCCGGCCTGCAGCCCGCAGTTGAGCGAGAGGCGACCTCTCACCTCTCCGTCGGCGGGCTCAGCAGCCGGCGTGCCAGGCGTGCGAGCAGGCTCCGCGCTGGCGGCGCAAGCCGTGGCGTCCTGGAATGGGCTCCGAACGGGGCGCGTCGAGCCGCGGCAGGGCGCTCGCAGTGCCATGACGTGTCCACACGAGTGGACACCCGGTCCATGGCAGTGGACCGTCACGGGGCGATCGAGCATGGGCGTGCTCCTCTCCACGATGGCGCGGGTGGTCCGCCCGCCTTCGTAGGCGGCGCCTGCGCGCGGGGCTCCGTCGCTGCTCTTCTCGTCTTCTCGCCCCGAGCGAGATCCTCGGGCGGTCGACCCGGCTGCGGGTGGGGGCGGCGGCCGGCGGCGAGCCGATCGAGCGAGGGCGGGTCTACGTCGCGCCGGTGGAAAACCACCTCCCGATCGAGGACGGCGCGGCGGATGGCGGCGCGCGCGGCGGAGCGGAACCAGCCGCTGTTGCTGGCCCTTTACGAGGAGCGAGTCCGGGTGGCCGAGGAGCGGGGCACCCTGGTGCGCCGGGCGCTGCTGGGCACTGTTGAGGGCAACGGATCGACAGGGAGCGCCGGCCCGATGCGGGGGCGGCTGCCGCCGACGGGGTGAGCGGCCGCTCGCGGAGCGGACCGAGGCCGCGGCGCCGCGGAGGGCGCCGCGGGGCGAGCGCGCCGTGGCGCACGATGGACAGAAGAGCTAGGTGTGGCCCATGGATTTCGCCAAGGTGATGGGCGAGCTGGAGCGGCTCGGCACCGAGCAGAACCGCAAGGTGTACCGGCGCCACGGGATGACCGATCCGCTCTTCGGCGTGAGCTTCGCCCACATGAACGCGCTGGAGAAGCGGATCAAGCGCGACCACGAGCTCGCCGAGGCGCTCTGGGCGACGGGCAACGGCGACGCGAGGACTCTGGCGGTGGCGATCGCCGATCCGGGGCGCTTCACCTGGGACAAGCTCGAGGCGTGGCTCGACGGCCTGCGCTCTCCGCTGCTCATCGACCTGCTCATGAAGCGCGTGGCGCTGAAGACGCCGTTCGCCCGGGACGCGATGGCGCGCTGGACCGCGTCGAACGACGAGTGGATTGGCCGCGCGGGCTGGACGCTCCTCGGCCTGCTCGCGACCGAGGACCCGTCGCTTCCCGACAGCGTGTTCGAGGAGCGGCTCTCGGTGCTCGAGGCGTCCATCCACCGGGCAAAGAACCGCGCCCGCGAGGGGATGAACAATGCGCTCATCAGCATCGGCGGGCGGAACGAGCCGCTCCGCGGCATGGCGCTCACGGCCGCGCGGCGCATCGGCAAGGTCGAGATCGACCACGGCGAGACGAGCTGCAAGACGCCCGACGCGACCGCGTACATCGAGAGCATCTGGGCCAGGAAGCCGGCGAAGCCGGCCGCCGCTGCGAAGCCCGCCAAGGCCGCTGCGAAGCCCGCCAAGGCCGCCACGAAGTCGGCCAAGGCTGCTGCGAAGCCCGCCAAGGCCGCCGCGAAGCCCGCCGCCGCAAAGCGAGCCTAGCCCGCTAGTTCCGCCACACGCGCCGTCCGGCGCCGGGTCACACCGGGTGCGCCATCGTGAACAGCTCGCCCGGCGACCCGAGCAGCTCCTTGCGCGTGAGCCGCTCGACGATCCTGCGCGTGAAGATCAGGTGATCTTCCTCCTCGTGCAGGCGGCGCCGGAACGCCTGCCTCGCCTCGCTGTCATCCGCCTCGTCAGCGAGCTCGAGCAGCAGCTGCCAGCCGGCGTTGTCGACGAGCTCCGCGGTGAGCAGCGCGTGGAAGAGGTGGGTCGGGTTCATGTCTCCGTCGAGCACGATCTGCTCGATGCCCCGCGACTCGACCGTGACGAGCCGCGACATGTCCGTCTCGGCGTGCGCGTCCCCGCCCAGCGCCCGGATCTGCGCCTCGAGCCACTCCTCGTGCTCCTTCTCCTGGTCCCGGTGCTCCTTGAGCTCGCCGAGCCGGGTCATCAGGAGGGGATCGGCCGCGCGGCCGATCTTCTCCACGATGGAGTCGTACAGCTTGACGCCCGCGCGCTCGAAGGTCAGCCGCTCGCTGAGCAGGTCGATGGCCTTGTCCCTGTTCGTCTGTGCAAGCTTCTTCATGGATGCCTCCGACCGGGGCGCATGCGATTCACAGGCCGCCGCGCCTGCGAGGCGGCGAGGCGGGCAGAGCGCCGGCCGGGCGCGGCGCGCGGCGATCAGAGATGCTCTGTCAGGTACTCGACGATGGCGCGGTTCGCGTAATGGCTCGCGGCCGGCGACCGGTAACCGTGCCGCTCGCCCGGGAACACGAGGGTGTCGAACCGCTTGTCCGCTCCCATCAGCGCCTCGATCATCTTCGCCGTGTGCGCAAAGTGCACGTTCTCATCCATGAGCCCATGCATGAGGAGCAGCTTGCCGCGCAGGTTGCCCGCGCGCTTCGTGAGATCGGTCGCCTCGTACCGCGCGGCCTCCTTGTCGAGGAGGCCCATGTACCGCTCCGTGTAGCCCGTGTCGTAGAGCCGATCGTCGCTCACCGGTGATCCCGCGACGCCCACGTGGAAGCGGTCCGGCGCCGTGAGGAGCGCCTCCAGCGCCATCCTGCCGCCGTAGCTGTGGCCGTAGATCCCGACGCGGCCCGCGTCGACGTAAGGCAGCGTCTTCAGGAAATCGAGGCCCGCGATCTGGTCGGCGAGCTCGACCTCGCCGAGGCGCCCGTAAATGGCGGACTCGAACGCGCGCCCGCGGTTCGCCGAGCCGCGGTTGTCGAGCTGAAACACCACCACCCCGCGGTCCGCGAGGTGATTCCAGAGGAGCCACGGAGACCACGAGTTGAAGACCGTCTGGACGCCGGGCCCCCCGTACACGCTCACCACGACCGGATAGCGGCGGCCGGGCTCGATCCTCCGCGGCGCGAGCAGCGCGCCGTAGAGCGTGTCGCCGCTCGCGGCGCGCACCTCGACGATCTCGGGGGCGCGCAGCTCGAGCTCCGCGAGCTCGCGGTCGACGGGCGCCGGCAGCGCGCCGATCTCGGCGTTGTCCGCGCCCCTCACCGCCCCTCTCCACGGGCGATCCAGGGCCGCGTGGAGCTCGACGTACCCCGGCCCCCTCGGATCCACGGTGATCTGGTGCATCCCCGGGTCGGACGTGAGCCGCTTCACCTCGCCGCCCGCGAGCGGCACGGTGTAGAGGTGGCGCTCGGTCGGGCCGTCCTTCGTCGCCACGAAGCGCGCGAGGCCGCGCTCCTCGTCCGGCGGAAGGAGCGAGGTGATGTCCCAGTCGCCCGCGGTGAGCCTCGCGAGCTCGGCGCCCGAGCCGGCGTCTCGCAGCGCGAGGTGGCGGTGGCCGCCCTCGGCGGTCGACCAGAGGAACCTCGGCGAGCGCTCGAGGAGCCGCATGTCGGCGAAGTCCACCCACGTCGGCGAGGTCTCGACGACGACCTCGGCCGCCTCGCCCGAGCGCGGCCTCGCGCGGAGGAGCGAGAGGCGCTTCTGGTCGCGCGAGAGGGTCTGGAACCAGAGCGCCTTGCCGTCCTCCGCCCAGGCGAACCGGCCGAGGTAGCGCTCGCCTTCGCCGTCGCCGCCCTTCCACGCGAGCCACGTCGTCTTCCTGGTGGCGAGATCGAGGATGCCCGCCCGGACACGGGGGTTCTTGCCGCCGACGCGCGGGTAACGCGCCATCATGAGATCTTCCTTGCCGTCGCGGAAGCCGAGGACTGGCACCTTCTCGACCTCTCGCTCGTCGACCTCCAGGTAAGCCACCCGGTCGCAGCCGGGGGAGATCCAGAAGCCGCTCGGCTCATCGAACTCCTCCTGACCGTTGAAGTCGCTCAGGCCGCGCGACACCCCCTCGGGCGCCCCCCGGGTCAGCGCCGTCTCGCGGCGCGAGGCGACGTCGATCATGAAGAGCTCGCGCCCGCGGACGAACACCACCCGCTCGCCGCCGTCGCACACCTTCGGATCGATCTCCGGCTCGGGCGTGCCGGTGAGCCGCGCGATCGCCCCTCTCGGGTCGCGCGCGTCGCGCAAGAAGAGGTCGCCGCCGAAGGGGATGAGCAGGACCTCTGCCCGCTTCGCCCACGAATAGGCCGTGATCCCCCTGGAGAACATGCGCTGTCGCTCGCGGCGCAGCTCCTCCTCGCGGGACAGCGGCTTCGCGTCCTTCAGCAGGTCGCCCGAGGCGACGAGCTGCCGTGTCTCGCGTGATGTGGTGTCGAAGGCGAAGAGAGACTGCTCCGGCCGGTCCGCCTGCCGCTGGAGGTAGGTGATCAGCTTGCCGCCGGGCGCGTACTGGATCGCCCTGGGCAGCCGCGCTCCGAGCGGCGGTTGCCGGCCGAGGTGGGCGTACGTGATCCGGCTCGCCTCCGGCCCGGCGATGCGCGTCTTCTCCGGCGAGGCGGCCTGCTTCACCGCCGACGCGGCCCCGGCCGGGGCGGCCTTGGCGGGCGGGGCGGCCCTCGGCGGGGACGAGCCGGTGGGCGGGGCGCAGGCGGCCAGGAGGAGGGGGAGCAACCCCCAGAGTGCGGGGCGCGGCGGAGTTCGCATGGCCGCGATTTCGCTCGACGCGGCGGAGAATGTCAAACGCCGGCTACCCTCTCGCGCGCTCAGCGCCTCAGCACGCGATCTCCATCGCACGCCATGGAGGCCGGTCAGCTCGCGATGCGCCGGAGCACGATGACCGGCCGCCCCGCCTCGCGCGAACGATCGATGTCCACCTTGCAGTCGAGCATCCAGTCGTTGTGGTCCTCCGGATCGGCGATGATCTGCTGAACCACCCAGGAGCCGCCGTCCTCGGCGGGGTGGATGATCGTGTTGCTCGGGCTCCGGGCCGCCGGATCGGTGCGAATCGCGGCGTGCTCCGCGTAATAGCCCCGGAGCGCCTCGTCCAGCCGATCCGCCGTCCAGGGCGCCTCCTCCCCCTCAACCATCTCGGCGGCGACCTCGTAGTCGCGGCGGGCCAGCGCGCGCAGGAAGAAGAAGAGCTCGTTCCTCACGAGCACGGTGAACTCCTTGACGTTCCGCGTGACGTCGAACGCGGCCGGCTCCACGGCGCCGCCCGGGGCCGCCGCGCGCGGCTGGAACGACGGGTCGCGCAGCCGCTCCCACTCGTCGAGCAGGCTCGAGTCCACGCCGCGGATGAGCGCCCGGAAATAGGCGATCATCTCGCCGGTGTCGCTGTCCTTCGCGTACTCGGGCACCGTCTGGACGAGCGCCTTGTACACCTCGGAGACGTACCTGAGGAGCAGCCCCTCCGCCCGCTCCAGGTTGTACTCCCGGATGTACTCGCTGAACGACAGGTATTGCTCGTACATCTCGCGCGCCACGCCCTTCGGGCGGATGTTCTCCTGCCCCACCCAGGGGTGCCGCCGCGCGAAGTCGTTGAAGGTCCCGTAGATGAACTCGCGGTTCGGCCTCGGATAATCGAGCTTCTCGAGCTCCTCCATCCGCTGCTCGTACTCCACGCCCGCCGCCTTCAGCTCGGCGAGCTTCTCGGTCTTCAGCCGATCGAGCTGCTTCTGCAGGATGAGGTCGGGGTTCTCGAGGATCGACTCGACGAGCGTCAGGAGATCGAGCGGATAGGTGCCGCTGTCGGGATCCAGCTTGCCCACCGTCTCGAGGACGTAGAGCGAGAGGGCGTGGTTCAGCGAGAAGTCTTCCTGGAGATCCGCGTTGATGCGGAGGCGCTTGCCCGGCCCGTCTTCCCTGGGGACGAACTCGATGATGCGCGCCTCCACGAGCGAGCGGAAGAGGAGCATCGCCGTCCTGCCGTGCTGGCGCCGGACCGCCGGCCGATCGTGGGTGCCGCGGATGAGCCGCTTCAGCGCCAGACAGCCGCCCTCCTCGCGCCCGAGCACGTTCACGAGCATGCCGTGCGTGACCTGGAACCGGGACACGAGCGGCTCGGGCGGCGACTGGATCAGCTTCTCGAACGTCTGCCGGTCCCAGTGCACATACCCCTTCTCCGGCGGCTTCTTCCTGACGATCTTCCGCCGCTTGGCCGGGTCGTTCCCCGCCTTCGCGTCGAGCCTCATGTTCTCGATGACGTGCTCCGGCGCCTGGGCGACGACGCTCCCCTGGTTGTCGAACCCCTTCCGGCCGGCCCGGCCGCTGATCTGCTGGAAGTCACGCACGCTCAGGATGGCCGTCTTCTCGCCGTCGAACTTGCAGAGCTTCGTGAACAGCACCGTGCGGATCGGGATGTTGACGCCGACGCCGAGCGTGTCCGTGCCGCAGATGATCTTGAGGTGCCCCTGCTGGGCCAGCTTCTCGACGAGCAGCCGGTATTTCGGCAAGAGCCCCGCGTGGTGGAGCCCGATCCCGTGCCTGACGAAGCGCTGCACCTCGCGGCCGTAGGGGCTCGAGAACTTGAAGGGGCCCCCGAACGCGGACCCCGGCCCCGCGCCCGCGAGGGCGGCGGTGATCGCCCGCTTCTCCTCCTTGGTGCAGTAGTCCTGGCTCATCAGGTTCTGCGCCTCCTCGGCGCAGCCCCGCTGCGTGAAGCTCACGATGTAGATCGGCGCCTTGCCGCCCTTCACGAGCGTCGCGACGGTCTCGTGGAGCGGCGTCTCGCGGTACTCGAAGTCGAGCGGCACCGGGCGCACGGTCGACTTGATCACGGCCGTCTGCTCGCCCGTCAGGCGCGTGAGCTCCTCCTGGAAGAACTCGGTGCCTCCGAGCGTGGCGCTCATGAGCAAGAACCTCGCCTGCGGCAGCGTGAGCAGCGGGATCTGCCAGGCCGCGCCGCGATCGCGATCCGAGTAGTAGTGGAACTCGTCCATGATCACGTAGTCGCAGAGCGCCTTCTCGCCCTCGCGGAGCGCGATGTTCGCGAGGATCTCCGCGGTGCAGCAGATGATGGGCGCGTCGCGGTTCACGGCCGCGTCGCCCGTCAACATGCCCACGTTCTCGGGGCCGAAGTCGTTGCAGAGCGAGAAGAACTTCTCGCTGACGAGCGCCTTGATCGGGCACGTGTAGTACGACTTCATCCCCTCGGCGAGCGCCTTGAAGTGCATGGCGGCCGCGACGAGCGACTTGCCCGAGCCGGTCGGCGTGTTGAGGATCACGTTCTTGCCGCCGAAGATCTCGAGGATGGCCTCCTCCTGCGCCGGGTAGAGCTCGAGCCCCCGCTCGGCGACGTAGTCGAGGAAGCCATTGAGGAGGTCGTCGGCCGTGAAGTCGTGAGGCGACGGCGGGAGGCGAGCGAGGAGCGGAGCGGCGGCTTGATCCATGGCGGCTGTCGGACGCGCGCCCATGGGCGCGCGCCCACCATGCAGAAGCCTGGTTTCAGCGAGAATGCAAGCAAACTCCTCCATGTCCAGGTCGGATCGCCTGCGACGCGCCATCGGAGCGGGAGCGGCGCAGCGGGCAGAGCCGACACCGCTGACGCGCTGGTGCGACAGACACAGCAGACGGAGCAGGCGCAGCAGGCTTCGCCCGGCAATCCGGACGAGCAGAGGACGGAGGCGATCGGGTCGCCATGCCGCCCGCAGCGTCACGCGATCGTGATAGCGTGGCCGGACGAAACAGCGGGAGGGAACGCCATGCACACGGCCGATCGGGCGGGTGCATGGCGGATCGGGGCGGGCGGCGGATGGGGGAGACGGCCGGACAGCCAGTATGGGCGATGCGATCGCCCAGCAGGGGGACCGCGCAGATCGACGCGTCGAGCGGGCGCATCCTGCACGTCAGCAGCTCGTTTTGCGTGCTGCTGGGCTACACGGAGGACGAGCTGCTCCACAAGAAGCTGTCGGATCTCGCCCTGCCGGAAGACCGCGCGGGCTCGCTCGCGGCGTGGCGCTCGCTCCTCGAAGCGGACGAGGAAGAGCTCACGTTCGAGATGCGCTGCCGCTCCAAGGACGGCGGTGTCCGCTGGCTCCACGTGACCGGCGTCTTCGTCCGTGACGTGCGGCAGAGGCGGTATCGCGCGGTGGTGTTCGTCGAGGACATCACCGAGCCAAGGAACGCGGAGGAGCGCGCGCTCGCCGCGGAGCAGGCGCTGGCGGAGAGCGAGGCCAGGCTGCGGAACATCTTCCACAGCGACATGGCCCCGATGGCCTTCTGGACGCACGACGGGCGCATCATCGAGGCGAACGACGCCTATCTGAAGCTCGTGGGCCACACGCGGGAAGAGGTCACGGCCGGCCTGGTCCGCTGGGATGCCGACATGTCGCCGGAGGATCGCGCCGCCGGCGACCGCGCCCTGGCGGAGCTGCGGTCGAGCCGGTGGGCGTTCACGCCCTTCGAGAGGACCTATGTGCTGCGCGACGGCACGCGCCTCAAGATGCTGGTGAGCGGCTGTCTGCTGCCCGGGGAGCGGTACGAGGAGGCCGGCTTCGCGATCGTGCTCGACATCACGGGGCTCCGGCAATCGGAGGCGGCGGTCCGGAGGTGCGAACAGATCTTCCGCGCCATCGGGGAATCCATCGATTATGGCGTCTGGGTCAGCGACGCCGACGGGCGGAACGTCTATGCGAGCAACGCGTTCCTCAGGATGGCCGGGATGATGCAAGAGCAGTGCTCGAAGCACGGGTGGATCGAGGCGCTGCACCCCGAGGATCGGCGCAAGGTCGCGATCTTCGAACGGTGCGTGCAGACGGGTGAGTCGTTCGAGGAGGAGCTCCGGTACCTCGGCCCTGACGGCACCGTCCATCCCGTCCTCAACCGGGGCGTCCCGGTCCGCGACGAGCAAGGCAAGGTCACCGCCTGGGTCGGCATCTGTCTGGACGTCAGCCGGCTCAAGCGCACGGAGGAGGCGCTGCGCCAGAGCGAGGGCCGCCTCCTCGCGGCGCTCGACGAGGCGCAGCGGGTCCTCGCCGAGCGCGAGCGCCTGGAGGACGAGCTCCGCGCTCGCGAGCGGGAGCTCGCGTCGCTGATGGCGAACTCGCCCGACGTGATCTACCGGCTCGATCGCGACCTGCGCTGCACCTTCATGTCGCCCACCTCGGTGACGGTGATGGGGTTCCCGCCGGAGCACTACCTCGGCAAGACGCCCCGCGAGAACGGGCTCCCGTCCGACGTGGTCGAGATGAGCGAGGCAGCGTGCCGCGAGGTGCTCGCGACGATCAGGCCGCATCGGATGGAGTTCAGCATCGGCGAGCGGAGATTCCGCGCCCGGGTCATCCCCGAGCTCGGGCCGAGCGGCACCGTGGACTCGTTCATGGGGATCACCGAGGACGTCACCGCGGAGCGGCTGGCCGAGGAAGAGCGCCAGAAGCTCCTCGACAGCGAGCGCGCCGCGCGCGACGAGGCGGAGCGCGTCAGCCGGGTCAAGGACGACTTCGTCGCGACGCTCTCGCACGAGCTGCGCTCGCCCATCAACGCCATCCTGGGCTGGGCGCGCATCCTGCGGGGCCGGGCGCCCGAGCCGCCGACGCTCGCGCGGGGGCTCGAGGTCATCGAGCGCAACGCGCGGCTCCAGGCCGACATGGTGTCCGAGCTGCTCGACATGAGCCGGATCGTCTCGGGGAAGCTGCGGCTCGACGTGCAGCCGGTCGACCTGCCGACGGTCATCCAGAGCGCGCTCGAGGCGATCCAGCTCGCGGCCGAGACGAAGGGGATCGCGGTCGCCTCGAGCATCGACCCCGAGGCGAGCTCCCTGAGGGGGGATCCCGCGCGGATCCACCAGGTCGTCTGGAACCTCCTGTCGAACGCCGTGAAGTTCACGCCCCCGGGCGGGCGGATCGACGTCGCGCTGCGGCGCATGGGCGCGCACGCCGCGCTGTCGGTGACCGACACCGGGGTGGGCATCGCCCCGCAGTTCCTCCCCCACCTGTTCGAGCGCTTCCGGCAGGCGGACGCGTCCTCGACGAGGAAGCACGGCGGGCTCGGCATCGGGCTGTCGATCGTCAAGCACCTGGTCGAGCTGCACGGCGGCACCGTGGAGGTCACGAGCCAGGGCGAGCATCTGGGCGCGACCTTCACCGTGACGCTTCCGCTCGCCGGCGTCTCGCAGCAGGCGCCCGACGCGGCGGAGCGCCCCAGCGAGGCGTCCGCCGAGGCCCCGGCCGACTACCCGGGCGCGTCGCTCGCCGGCATGCGGGTGCTGGTGGTCGACGATCAGCCTGACGCGCGCGAGGTCGCCCAGCGCGTGCTGGAGGAGTGCGAGGCGACGGTCACGACCGCGGGTTCCGCCGCCGAGGCGCTGGCCATCCTTTCGCAGGATCGGCCCGACGTCCTCGTCAGCGACCTCGGGATGCCGGGCGAGGACGGCTTCCAGCTCATCCGCAGGGTGCGAGGCCTCGGCGAGGCGCGCGGCGGGGCGACGCCGGCCGTCGCGCTCAGCGCGCTGGCGCGGGCCGAGGACAAGGCGCGGGCGCTCGGCGCCGGGTACCAGGCGCACGTCGCCAAGCCCCTGGATCCGGCGGAGCTCGTCGGGGTGATCGCGGCGCTGGCCAAGGATCGGGCGAATCAGACGAATCTGACGAACCAGACGGCTCCGACGGATCGGACGAGCCGATGAGCGGCGGTTGCTCCGGGGGAGCTCCTTGGATTAGGTAGAAGCCTTTACGGCGCCGTCCGCGGCGGGATGGCGAGTACGGTCATGGTCCAACAGATTTCCGTGAAAGAGCTCTTTCTGAAGCTGAAGGCGGGCGAGCCCGTGTACCTCCTCGACGTGCGCACGCCCGGCGAGCACGAGATCGCCGCGCTGCCGGGCAGCACGCTGATCCCGCTGAACGAGCTCGTCGAGCGGGCCGACGAGGTCGCGCCCGGCGAGGGCGCGCTGGTCGTCGCCTACTGCCACCATGGCGTCCGGAGCCTCTCGGCCGCCGCCCTCCTCGAGAAGCTCGGCCACGAGCGCGTCGCCTCGCTCCAGGGCGGCATCGACGCGTGGTCGATCCACATCGACGAGAGCGTCCCGCGGTACTGATCCGCCGTCGACGAGCTCAGTTGAGCGAGGCGGCGCCGAGCCGGAAGTAGAGCGATCGGCCTGCGCCGCACGCGCTGCAGGCGACCTTCGCGACGCGGAGGCGGACGCCGTCGAGCGTCTCGGCCGTGTGGTCCTCCACGCGGAAGGCGCCGCGGCAGCGCGGGCACGGGATCGACCGGGCGGCCACCTCGACCTGCGAGGCCGCGTCGAGGGGGATGGCGCGCCCGGGGGTGTGGCCCGGATCGAGCAGCGCGAGCCGCTCGATATCGCGGGTGAGCTTCGCCGACGTGCGATCGCTTTCACGCCGGGCGGCGCGGGCCGAGAGCTTCTTCTTCGCCATGATGCCTGTCCCTGCGGCCCGCCGGTGCGGAGACGCCGCCCGCGCGGCGAGCGCGAAGCCGGGTCTACCGCCTGTCGCGGATTATCTCCAGGCCCTCGTACACGTCCTCGGCGCCTCCGCCGTGCACGCCGCGCTCTGGCGAGACGTTGTCCGAGCGCGAGGGCGCGAGGGGGCCGGGCCGCCGCCCCCTGGGAGGCCGGACCCCCTGCGGGCGTTGCTCGGGGACCGCCGCGGTGCCGGGCGTCGCGACGGCGTCGACCGCGGAGCGCGGGTCGACCACGGCCGGATCCGCAGGTAGCGAGGGCGCCTCCGGGGCCGGCGCGACGCCGGAGGGCGCGGGCGTGCCGAACGGCGCAGGGCCGGCCGCGCTCGCGAGGGCCATCGGCGCGTCCTGGCCCGCCGGCGAGCTGGCGGCCACCGGCGCGCTCGATCTCGCTGTCCAGCGCGCCGCGCCGATCGCTACCGCGGCGAGGAGCGTTGCGGCGGCCACGATCCACGCGCCCGCGCTGCGGCGCCAGAGGAACGCGCGGGAGCGCCACCGATCTCGGCGGCGTTCGGTCCCTTCGCGCGGGCTCCAGGCGATCTCCTTCCCGTCCGGCTGGGTCAGCGGCACCGCCCGCTTGCCCGCGCCGAGCTGCCGCGGCGGCGCCTCCCGCTTGCGCACCATCGTCAGCGTGGGGCCATCCTCGCGCGCCATCGTCAGCGTGGGGCCGTCCTCGCGCGCCATCGTCAGCGTGGGGCCGTCCTCGCGCGCCATCGTCAGCGTGGGGCCGTCCTCGCGCGCCATCGTCAGCGTGGGGCCGTCCTCGCGCGCCGTCGTCGGCGTCGGCGTCGGACCGTCCTCGCGCGCCATCGTCGGCGTCGGCGTCGGACCGTCCTCGCGCGCCATCGTCAGCGTGGGGCCGTCCTCGGGAGCCGTCTTCAGCGCGATGCCGCTGTCCTGCGCCGTCTTCAGCGCGGCGCCGCTGTCCTGCGCTGTCGCCGGCGCGGGGTCGATGTCCTGCGCCATCTTCAGCGCGGCACCGCCGCCCTGCGCTGTCGCCAGCACGGGCCCGCTGCCTTGCGCCATCTTCAGCGCGAGGCCGTCGCTTCGGGACATCGTCAGCGTGGGGCCGTCCTCGGAGCTCCCCCCGGGCGAGGACCGGTCGCTCCGCACCATCTTCAGCGTGGGCCTGCTCTCCTGCGCCGGGGTCGTGGGGCCGCCGCTCCGCGCCAGCGCCAGCGAGGGCCGCTCCGCGACGGCCACGAGGGGGAGCGTGCGACGCTCGCTGGACGGCGCGTCGGCGCTGGACGAGGTCGCCACCGAGGCGCCCTGGCTCGGCAGGGTGGTCAGGTGATCGCCGGCGGGCGCGAGCGCCGTCGAGCAGGGACCTGCCCCGGCTCCCGCCCCCTTGTCGGCGTCCGGCAGGGTCGACGACGCGCCCGGGCCGTCGTTGGCCGCGGCGGGGAGCGTGCTGGCGACGCCGTCGCCCGCGGGCCCGACGGGCCGGGACGACGGAAAGGCCTTGCCCCGGGCGATCGCCTCGATCTGCGCCAGCGCGCGGGCGGAGTGCTCCGAGCCGAACGGCGCGAGCTCTCGCGCCAGATCCGCCACGGTCTGGACGCGCACTTCCGGCTCTTTCTCGAGGCAGCGCAGGATGATGTCCTCGAGCCGGGCCGGCAGATCCATCCGGTGCACCCGCGGCGGCGTGGGCGCCTGCATGGCGATGGCGACGAAGAGCGCCGAGATCCTGGACACCTCGAAGGGAAACCGCGCCGTCAGGAGCTGGTAGAGGATGACGCCGAGCGACCAGATATCGGTGCGCGCGTCGACGTCTTTCGAGCACCGCACCTGCTCGGGCGACATGTAGCAGGGGGAGCCGAGCATCATCTCCGACGCCGTGAGCTTGCCGTCGTCCTCGGCGGCGGCCGACTTGGAGAGGCCGAAATCGAGCACCTTGACGATGGGCGCGCCGGTCGCGCCGGTCGTGAGGAAGAGGTTCCCCGGCTTGAGGTCCCGGTGGACGATGCCGCGCGCGTGCGCCTCCGCGATGGCCTCGCAGCCCTGGATCACGTAATCGACCGCCTCGGACACGGGCAAGGGGCCGCGCGCCTCGATCTCCCGCTGGAGATCGCGGCCGCGCAGGTACTCCATGACGAGGTAGGGGACGCCGAGATCGGCCGTGCCGACGTCGATGACGCGGGCGACGTGCTCGCTGCGGATCGCCGCCGCGGCGCGCGCCTCGCGCAGGAAGCGGGCGCTCGCGCCGGGCAGCGTCATCGCCCGGGGGAGGAGGAACTTGACGGCGACGCGCTGGCGCAGCGAGACATGCTCGGCGGCGAAGATGACGCCCATGGCGCCCCGGCCGAGGCTGCGCTCGAGGCGGTATTTCTGCGCGAAGACCTCGCCTATCGCTGGGATGCCCGCCGTTGACGCGGGGGCCTCCGGTTCCGATGGCCCGACCTCCATGGGCACACTATAGCCGCGCTCGCCCATTTTTTGACGCGAAGATGCGGGGCGCCGGGGGTGGGGGCGGCCGGATGCGGGGGCAGCGGAACGCGGTCGCGAGGGCCGCCGTAGGCGGGCCGCGCACCTTCCATCACTCCCATGGTGGGCGCCATCGGCCACGCGCGGCTCGCGAGGCCCAGACGTCCTCACGCGCCCCCCCCCGCGCTCGCCCCTGGCAGCTACCGCGGCCCTGGGAGCAGCCCTGCCGCGACCAACAACCGTCGCTCCGCGCGCCGGCGCGGGTGGTTGAGCTGGAGCAGGCGCACCGTCACCCGTGCCACGGCGGACTTCGGGACGAGCACCCCTCCATCAAGTTCCCGCGATGCATCATCGCTTGCGAGGACGAGTCTTCTTCTTGACCTTCATCGGAGTCCGCTGGCTGAGCAACTTCACGAGATCGGTCACGAGCTCCGGCGCGTCCAGCGCCTCGGCAAACTCACGAACCGTCGAGACAACCCACTTCTCGTCAACATCGGCATGCGCGCTCAGGATGGATTCGATGTCCACCATGTCGCGCGAGCGATGGGCTATAGCCTTCATGACGCGATGGGAACACCGGATCGGTCATGTCGAAGCAGAAGGACGCGGGATTTGAGGGCGAACCCCGGCGCATCTGGGATGCGGGGAACGATGCCATGCCGCTCCCCGTAAGGCGAGGAGCGCGCGTACCGCGTCCTCGAGCTCCGCCAGCGAGCGGCTCATCAGACACCCAGGCGCTCTGCGAGCAGGTTCCAGCGCCGGCGCACCTGCTCCACCTCCTTGTCTGCATCGATCGAGCCACCGAGTCCCCGGGCCACTCCCATGAGCATCGCGAGGTCGCAGAACTTCCTGGCCGGAGACATCGCCTCGAGCTCTTCCTGCTCGACCTCCGCCACCATCTCCCAGCGCTTCTTGTAGGCCCGGATGTCGTCCGCGTTCATCCGTAGATCGTACCACCGAGTGGCACGCTCGACGTCAGATCGTCGCTCTCTCCCGGGATTGACCGCGCGCCGTGCCGACACGCTCCCGTTTCTCCCGACGTTGTAGAGCCGTGTGCCTCATGGATCCGGAGACTCCCCGCCCTGCACGCTCGCCAAGCGTCACCGCGCACCCCCGCCCCCACCAGCATTGCGACAGCCCTCTCGCCATGGCACGAGCCCGCCCTCATGCCGACCCGCCCCTTCACCCTGGGCCGCTCCCGCCCGCTCTCGGGCGATCCCGGCGCCGCCGGCGCGCGCCCGTTCGAGCTCCCGGCGCACCACCTCGTGACCCACGGCGTGGTCGTCGGCATGACCGGCAGCGGCAAGACCGGGCTCGTCATGGTCCTCGTCGAGGAGGCGCTGCGCTCGGGCGTCCCGGTGCTCATGGTCGACGTGAAGGGCGACCTGCCCAACCTGCTCTTCACGTTCCCCGAGCTCTCCGCGGCCGAGTTCGAGCCGTGGATCGACCCCTCCGCCGCCGCGCGCGACGGCCGCTCGACGACCGACGTCGCCGAGGGGCTCGCGGCGCGCTGGCGCGACGGCCTCGCCTCCTCGGGGCTCGGGCCAGCCAACGTCGCCGCGCTCCGCGCCCGCACGGCCCCGCGCCTGCTGACGCCGGGCACCACGGCGGGCGAGCCGGTCCACGTGCTGTCGGCGCTCGAGACCCCTTCCCCGCTCTGGGACGAGGACGAGGAGGCCGCCCGCGAGGCGCTCTCGGCCTCGCTGTCGCTCCTGCTCCGGCTCGTCGGCCGCGACCCGGATCCGGCCCGGAGCCGCGAGCACGTGCTGCTCGCGCACCTCGCCGAGCGGCGGCTGCGCGGGCGGCGGGCCGCGGGGCTCGAGGAGCTGCTCGCGGACCTGGCCGATCCGCCGATCGCCGCCGTGGGCGCCCTCGGCGTCGACGAGTTCTTCGCCCCCAAGGAGCGCCAGGCGCTCGCCCGCGAGCTCAACACCCTGCTCGCCTCGCCCACGTTCGCCACGTGGCGCAAGGGCGCGCCGCTCGACGTCGCGGCGTGGCTCGCGCCGCAGGCCGGCGGCAGCGGCGGCGGCAAGACCCCGGCGGTGATCGTCAGCGTCGCGCACCTCGACGACGACGAGCGGCTCCTCGTCCTCGGGCTGCTGTTCGATCAGCTGCTCTCGTGGGTGCGCGGCCTCTCGGGCACGAGCGACCTGCGCGCCCTCGTGGTCTTCGACGAGGTCTTCGGCTTCTTGCCCCCGCACCCGGCGAACCCGCCCACGAAGCGGCCGCTGCTCGCGCTGCTGAAGCAGGCGCGCGCCTTCGGGGTCGGCGTCGTCCTCGCCACGCAGAACCCGATGGACCTCGACTACAAGGCGCTCTCGAACGCCGGCGCGTGGTTCGTGGGCCGGCTCCAGACCGACGCCGATCGCGAGCGCGTCGTCGAGGGGCTCTCGGGCGCGGACGGCGGCGCCGGCGGCGTCGAGGCCGCGGCCCTCTCGGCCACGCTGAAGGCGCTCCCCCCGCGCACGTTCTTCGTGCGCGACGTCCACATGCAGCCGCCGTCGTTCCTCGCCGAGACGCGCTTCAGCCTGTCGTGGCTGCGTGGCCCGGTCACCCGGCGCGAGATCGGCCGCCTCGTCCGGAGCATCTCCCCTCCCCCGCCCGCGCCCGATCCGGCGCGCGCTTCTCTCGATTCCAGGTCTGTACATCCAGCTCCCAGGGCCGATTCTCTCGATCCCAGGCCTGCATCTCCCGATCCGAGGCGCGCTTCGCCCGCTCCGTCGAGCCCCGCCCAGCGCGCGCCCGTGGGCCCGGGCGGGACGGTCGTGCTCGACCCGCGCCACACGCCCGCCGCCCCGCAGCCCGCGCGGCGCAGCGCGGCGGCTCGTGCGGACGCCGGCGCCCGCGCGCCGGCGCCGCCGCCCCCGGCAGCGACGGCGCCCCCGCCAGCGCCCGATGGATGGCGGAGCCTCTACGCGCACGCCCCTGCCGCCGCGCCGGAGGGCTTCCGTTACGTCCCCTGGGTTGCTGTCTCCGTGATTGCCCACCTGCGCGACACGAAGCTCGGCGTCGCCCTCAACCGGAGCCAGCTCCTCGCCGCCCCGCTCCTGCCCGACGGCAAGCCGGATCTCTCGCGCGTCTCCCGGCTCGACGCCTCGCTGCTCGCCACATCGCCCGCCGCGGGCGCCCGCTTCGCCGAGCTGCCTGCCCCGCTCGCGAAGCGCGCCACCGCGCAGGCCGCGGCGCGCGCGCTCCGGGAGCACGCCTACCGCACGACCGAGGCCGCTGTGGCCGTCCACAAGGAGCTCGGGCTCACGCAGGACGATGGCGAGCCCCTCGAGGCGTTCGCCGCCCGCTGCCGCGCCGCCGCGGCCCGGCTCGCCGCCGCCGAGCAGCAGCAGGTCGTCGGCCGGTTCGCGCCGAAGATCGCGCGCCTCGGCGAGCGCATCGCCGCCGCGAAGGCGCGGTATGGCCAGGCCGAGGCCGAGGTGGCCGCGCTCCCCGGCGCAATGGGCGCCGCGCTCCTCGGGCTCGTCGCCGGCCGGGACACCGCCCGGCGCGCCGGGACCCAGCGCGACAAGGCCGCCGCGAAGCTCGAGCGCGCGCGGCAGGAGTGGACCGAGGCGGACGCCGCGCTCCGCGATCTCCACGCCGCGCAGGCCGCCGAGCTCGCGACGCTGGAGCAGCTCCCCCTCCGCGCCAGCGAGGGCATCGAGACGAAGCGCCTCGTCCCCAAGAAGAACGACGTCGAGGTCGCGTTCGTGGCGCTCGCCTGGGCCGCGACGCTCGCCGGCCCCGCGTGAGCCCGCGGCGCTTGAACCGCGACGCGACGCCCGCACCTCCTCCTCCCGCGACGTCGCGGTATCCCTCCCTCCATCGAGGCGCTAGGCTCCCCTGCATGCAGCCGATCGGCGCACCTGAGCGACGCCTCGACGGGGAGCCCGCGCGGCTCTGCCCCAGGTAACGCCATGCCGTCCTCCCGCTTCCGCGCCGGGCTCGGCCGTCCGAGCTCGGCGCCCGCCGAGATCGCGTGGTTCGCGTTCCACGGCGACGATCTCCTCGTCCGCGCGCCGAGCGACGGCGGCGATCGCTTCGACATCCCGATCGCGGCCGATCTCGCCGACCTCGGCGTCTCCGTCACGCGCGCGCAGCCGCTCGGCGAGCTCGACGGGCGCGCCTGCCGCTCGGCCGAGCTCGCGCAGGGCGCGCCGGCGCCGGCGGGGTACGCCTACGTCTCGCTGCGGCGCCTCCACGGGCGCATCGATCCGGAGCTGTTCGAGATCGCGGGCACGGCGTACCAGGTGCAGCACTGGGACAGGGCGCACCAGTACTGCGCTGCGTGCGGCACCGCGCTCGAGGCCGGGCAGGACGAGCGCGTGAAGCGCTGCGTCCGCTGCGCGAGCAACTACTTCCCCCGGATCACGCCGGCGACGATCGTGCTCGTCGAGGACGGCCCGCGCGTCCTGATGACGCGCCAGGCGCGGTTCCCTGCGGGCATGTACGGCCTCGTCGCCGGGTTCGTCGAGCCGGGCGAGACGCTGGAGACGTGCGTCGCGCGCGAGGTCCACGAGGAGACGGGCGTCGACGTCGCCGACATCGTCTATTTCGGCAGCCAGCCGTGGCCCTTCCCCCACCAGATCATGGTCGGGTTCACCGCGCGCTACGCCGGCGGCGAGCTCCGCGTCGACACGCGCGAGCTCGAGGACGCGCGCTGGTTCCACCGCGACGCGCTGCCGCTCCTCCCGCCGCCGCTCAGCATCGCCCGGAAGCTCATCGAGGCCTGGCTCGCGCGGCCGGCGCGGTAGCCGCGCCTCAGACGCGCCGCAGCTTCCACGCGCCGCGGCGGAACACGAGCCCGCCCGCGAATGCGAGCGTCGAGAACGCCACCGCGATCGCGACGAACACGCCCGCCGGGCCGAGCCCCGCGGCGCCCGCGAGGCCCCAGGCGAGCGGGATCTCCCAGAGCCAGAAGCAGGCGAAGTTCAGGAGCGTGGGCGTCCAGGTGTCGCCGGCGCCGTTGAACGCCTGCGTGAACACCAGGCCGAAGCCGTAGAACAGGAACCCGCACGAGAGGATCCGCAGCGTCTGCGTGCCGAACCGGAGCACCTCGGCGTCGTCCGAGAACGCGCCGACGATGGCGCGCGCGCCCACCGCGAAGACGACGCCCACCGCGCCGAGCATGACGGTGGTCCAGATGCCCGCGCGGTACACGGCGGCCTCGGCCCGGTCGGGGCGCCCCGCGCCAAGGTTCTGCCCGACCAGGGTCGCGGCGGCGTTCGAGAGCCCGAGCGCCGGCAGGATCGCGAACACGATGACGCGCATCCCGATCGTGTAACCGGCGAGCGCCGCGCTCCCGAAGGGCGCGATGATGCGCACCAGGCCGCTCCAGCTCGCCATGCCGATGACGTTTTGCAGCGCGCCGTTCGCGAAGAGCCGGAGCAGCGCCGCGAGCGCCCCCGGGTCGGGGACGAGGTGCCGCGCTCGCACCTTCACCCGGCCGCTGCCGCGCGCGAGGAAGAAGACCTGCAGCGCGACGCCGGTCCCGCGGCCAAGGGTCGTCCCGACCGCCGCGCCGGCCACCCCGAGCTCCGGGAACGGGCCGAGGCCGAAGATGAGGCACGGGCCGAGCGCCATGTTCAGCGCGTTCGAGAGCCAGAGCACCCGCATCGACAGCGCCGCGTCGCCCGCCCCGCGGAAGATCGCGTTGATGACGAACAGCATCAGGATCGTCGCGTTGCCGAGCAGCATGATCGAGGCGAACGGCGCGCCGATCGCGATCACCCCGGGCGTCGCCCCCATCGCCGCGAGCAGCCGCGATCCGAGCAGCGCGCCGACCGCCGAGATCGGCAGCGAGATGAGCAGGCCGAGCACGATCGCCTGCCCCGCCATGGCGGCCGCCTCCTCGTGGCGCCCCTCGCCGACCCGCCGCGCGACCGTCGCGGACGCGGCGACCGCGAGGCCCATCGCAATGGCGTAGACGAGCGCGAGGAGCGACTCCGTGAGCCCGACGGCGGCGACGGCGTCGGCGCCGAGCCGCGAGACCCAGAAGACGTCGACCACGACGAAGAGCGACTCCATGAGCATCTCCATGACCATCGGGATCGCGAGCAGCGCGATGGCCCGGTCGATGGAGCCGGTGGTGAAGTCGTGCTCGCCGCCGCGGACCGCGTCGCGGAGCGTGGACCAGACGCCCGCGCCGCGGGGCGCGGGCGGCGAGGGTGCAAGAGCGTCCGCGCGCAGGTCGGAGGCGGGCGGCGTGCCGTGGTCGCGCATGAGGGCCGGCAAGCTGATCGCGGGAGGCCGTTTCGTCCAGCGGCTTTGCACATCTTTGCCAGCACGGCCGTCCTCGGTTCGTCCCGATCGAGCCAGGCACCTCGTGAGCCGGACGCGCCGCCGAGCCCTGACGCGCGCCGCGCCCCGCCCCCTCCCGGCGCAGCGCCGCGCCATCAGCGGATCGAGAACGGATCCCGGTCGCGCGCGCTGATGGCGACGCGCAGCGACGGCACCGCGGCGCGCAGGCGCTCAGCGAGCCGCGTCAGCGCGGCGCGCTCGCTGTTCGAGTGCAGCGCGCACACCACGGTGACGCCTGCGCTCGCCGCACGGAGCGCGTCGTGGTGGCGCAGCTCGCCGGTCAGGTAGAGCTCCGCGCCCTGCGCGATGGCGTCATCGAGGAGCGCGCCGCCCGCGCCGGCACACGTGGCCGCGCGGGAGACGGCGCGCTGCTCGTGGCCGGCCACGAGCAGCGCGTCGACGCCCAGGCCCGCCTTGATGCGGCCGAGCAGCTCGGAGACCGGCGCGGCCCCGGCGAGCGCCCCGATCCGCCCGATGCCGGCCCTGAGCGGCTCGGCGGCGAGCTCGACGAGATCGAACGCCACCTCCTCGTACGGGTGCGCGGCGCGCATCGCCTGCACGACCGCGGCGGTCCGGTCGCGGGGGAAGATCATCTCGAGCCGCACCTCGGCGACGCGCTCGAGCCGGCCCTTCTCGCCGACCGTGGGGTTCGCGCCCTCCTCCCCGAAGAACGTGCCCGTCCCCAGCGTGCGGAAGCTGCAGCGCGAATACCGGCCGATCCGGCCCGCGCCCGCCTCGGCGAGGGCGTCGGCCACCGCGTCGGCGCGATCCTCCGGGACGAAGACGACCAGCTTGTGCTGCCACGCCTTGGAGGGCGCCCTCCTGAGCGGCGCGCGGTCCGCCGAGATCCCGAGCGCGTCGGCGAGGACATCGTTGGTGCCCCCCTCGGCGACGTCGAGCGCGGTGTGGGGCGAGTACAGCGCGATGCCGTCGCGGATGGCCGCGAAGATCGGGCTCGGCGCGACCACGCGCTTCACGGCCTCGAAGAGGGGCGGATGGTAGGCGACGACGAGATCGCAGCCGAGATCGCGCGCCTCCCGGGCGACCTCGGGGGTGTAATCGATGGCGAGGAGCGCCGCCGACGAGGGCCGCGCCGGGTCGCCCGCGAGCAAGCCGACGTTGTCCCAGGACTCCGCGAACCGGAGCGGCGCGATCGACTCGAGCGCTGAAAGGACGTCTCGGAGGAGGGGCATGAGCGCTTCTATACCAGCGGCGGCGGTGGAGCGCGCCGTGGCAGGACGAGGTCGTCCGCCGCAGGCTGCGGTGATCCGAGGGCCGGGCGTCCGGGCGGAATCGCCTCTCCTCCGCGCGTTGTTGCTCCTCCCGCTGCTCAGTCTGCCCGCCACTCCTGAGGCCGTCCTTGATCTGAACCGTGCCCCGCGCAACGCGCTCGTCGCGGGCGGAGGTATCACCCGAATGTGAGCTTTTCGCACCTTCATGGAAACTTCTGTGTCTGTCACCTGCCCGCTGGTACCGTGGCGTCTGGGCGGACGGGGCACGGTTTCAAGGGGACGGCGAAGCCGCTCTCCGGCCCATGCTGAAGCGGACGGCGAATGCCGATCCCCGACGCATGCGAACGTCAAGAAGGGGCTGATTCACATGAGACCGAACATGCGCCGCAGGGATGGCGGACGCTCGATGCGCGCGTGGCTTACGTATGTGATGATCGTCATCGTGGCCGCTTGCGGCGCCGACAGCATGCCTGGGGACCTGCCGGAGACGCGGGAGCCCGCGGCGCCTCGGGCGATGGACGCGCCCACGGCAATGCCCAGGGAGCTGCGCGCGGCGTATATCGCCGCAGTGCAGGCGGGGGCCTCGGAGCAGGTGTACGGCGCGGCCGTCCTGGGACCGGGCAAGCTCTCGGTGGACAATGCGGCCCAGCGCTTGACGGCAATCCTCGACGTCGCGGGCATGGAGGTGACGTCGAGCGAAGCGGACTGGTCGTTGTCGGTCCGCACCGCGGCCCTCGGGTGCGCCGGCGCAGCCAGGGCCCTGCCCGACGTGGCGCCGGAGGTGGACGACGCGGACAAGAAGCGCGTGCGCTACGTGCACGAGGATCTGGAGACATGGTATCTCAATGGTCCTCTGGGCATCGAGCACGGGTTCGTTGTCGCGCAAGCGCCCGCGTGCCGTGGAACGAAGGTCATCGTCCTTGAGTTGGGCGGCGCGCTGCGGCCGGCGCTGGAGGATGAGGACGGCGACGGACGGGGCGACACGCTGGATCTGGTGGACGACGCGGGCGGGCGCCCGCTCCGCTACACCGACCTGTTCGTGAAGGACGCAACGGGCAAGGACCTGCCGGCGTGGCTGAGCGTGGACGGCGGGCAGGTCGCGATCCACGTGGACGATGCAGATGCCGTGTATCCCATCGAGATCGATCCCCTGCTCTCCAGCCCACAGGGGCAGCTCGTCCCCGGAGGGCAGGCGTACGACGAGTTCGGCTACTCGGTCGCGATCGCGGGGGATACAGCGATCGTGGGGGCGCGTTACGACGACGTCGGCGCGAACGCAGACCAAGGCACGGCGTACGTGTTCGTGCGCAGCGGGGCAAGCTGGGCCCAGCAGGCACAGCTCGTCGCCGAGAATGGCGCCGCGAACGACTATTTCGGCTACTCGGTCGCGATCGCGGGGGATACGGCGGTCGTGGGGGCGCCTTACGGCAGCGGAGGCCGAGGCACGGCGTACATGTTCGTGCGCAGCGGGACGCGCTGGTCCCAGCAGGCACAGGTCATCGCCACGGCTGCTGCGCATAACGACTACTTCGGCTGTTCGGTCGCGCTCGCGGGGGACACGGCGGTCGTGGGGGCGCCTTTCGACTACGTCGGCGCGAACAGACACCAGGGCTCGGCCTACGTGTTCGTGCGCAGCGGGACGTACTGGTCCCAGCACGCGCAGCTGGTCGCCACAGGGGGTGCGGCGAACGATAACTTCGGCTGGTCGGTCGCGATCGTGGGGGACATGCCGGTCGTGGGGGCGCCTCTCGACGACGTCGGCGCGAACACAGACCAAGGCTCAGCCTACGTGTTCGCGCGCAGCGGGGCGCGCTGGTCCCAGCAGGCACAGCTTGTCGCCACGGACGGTGCGGCGGGCGACAACTTCGGCTACTCGGTCGCGCTCGCGGGGGACACGGCGGTCGTGGGGGCGTATTACGACGACGTCGGCGCGAACACAGACCAAGGCTCGGCGTACGTGTTCACGTCGAGCGGGACGAGCTGGGCCCAGCAGGCACAGCTCGTCGCCACGGACGGTGCGGCGGACGACCGCTTCGGTCGCGCGGTCGCGCTCGCGGGGGACACGGCGGTCGTGGGGGCGTATTACGACGATGTCGGCGCGAACGCGAATCAAGGCTCGGCGTACGTGTTCGTGCGCAGCGGGACAAGCTGGGCCCAGCAGGCACAGATCGTCGCCACGGACGGTGCGGCGACTGACTCCTTCGGCAGCTCGGTCGCGCTCGCGGGGCACACGGCGGTCGTGGGGGCGCCTTCCGACGACGTCGGCACGAACGCAAACCAAGGCTCGGCGTACGTGTTCACGTCGAGCGGGACGAGCTGGTCCCAGCAGGCACAGCTCGCCGCCACGGACGGTGCGGCGACTGACTCCTTCGGCAACTCGGTCGCGATCGCGGGGGATACGGCGGTCGTGGGAGCGCCTTTCGACGAGGTCGGCATCGGCGCGAACGAGAACCAAGGCACGGCGTATGTGTTCGTGCGCAGCGGGACGAGCTGGTCCCAGCAGGCACAGCTCGTCGCCACGAACGGCGCGGCGAGCGACAACTTCGGCTGGTCGGTCGCGCTCGCGGGGAACATTGCGGTCGTGGGGGCGCCTTTCGACGATGTCGGCGCGAACGCAGACCAGGGCTCGGCCTACGTATTCGTACGCGGCGAGACGCGCTGGATCCAGCAGGCACAGCTCGTCGCCGCGGACGGTGCGGCGAGCGACAACTTCGGCTCGTCGGTCGCGATCGCGGGGAACACGGCGGTCGTGGGGGCGCCTTTCGACGACGTCGACGCGAACACAGACCAAGGCTCAGCGTACGTGTTCGTACGCAGCGAGACGAGCTGGTCCCAGCAGGCACAGCTCGTCGCCACGGACGGTGCAGCGCGCGACTCCTTGGGCGAGTCGGTCGCGATTGCGGGGGACACGGCGGTCGTGGGGGCGCCTTCCGACGACGTCGGCACGAGCACTGACCAAGGCTCGGCCTACGTGTTCGTACGCAGCGAGACGAGCTGGTCCCAGCAGGCACAGCTCGTCGCCGCGGACGGTGCGGCGAGCGACTCCTTGGGCGAGTCGGTCGCGATTGTGGGGGACACGGCGGTCGTGGGGGCGCCTTCCGACGACGTCGACGGGAACACAGACCAAGGCTCGGCCTACGTGTTCGTACGCAGCGAGACGAGCTGGTCCCAGCAGGCACAGCTCGTCGCCGCGGACGGTGCAGCGCGCGACTCCTTGGGCGAGTCGATCGCGATCGCGGGGGACACGACGGTCGTGGGGGCGCCTTTCGACGACGTCGACGCGAACACAGACCAAGGCTCGGCCTACGTGTTCGTACGCAGCGAGACGAGCTGGTCCCAGCAGGCACAGCTCGTCGCCGCGGGTGGTGCGACGGAAGACCGCTTCGGCAGTTCGGTCGCGATCGCGGGGGACACGGCGGTCGTGGGGGCGCCTTTCGACGACGTCGACGCGAACACAGACCAAGGCTCTGCTTACCCCTTCCGTTTGCTCAAGGTGGGCAGCGCATGTGCGAGCAGCGCTGGGTGCGCGACAGGGTTCTGCGTCGATGGCGTCTGCTGCAATACCGCCTGTGGCGGCGGGGCATCGAACGATTGCCAGGCCTGCAGTGTGGCGGCGGGAGCCGCCGTGGACGGCATCTGCGCGCCGGCTGCAGCGGGCACCCAGTGCCGCGGCGCAGCTGGCGACTGCGACGTGGCCGAGGCGTGCGACGGGGCAAGCAACAGCTGCCCGGCCGACACCAAGGCGGCCGCAGGCACCACGTGCCGCGGCGCAGAAGGCGACTGCGACGCGGCCGAGGCGTGCGACGGGGCAAGCAACGGCTGCCCGGCCGACACCAAGGTGGCCGCGGGCACCACGTGCCGCGGCGCAGAAGGCGACTGCGACGTGGCCGAGGCGTGCGACGGGGCAAGCAACGGCTGCCCGGCCGACACCAAGGTGGCCGCGGGCACCACGTGCCGCGGCGCAGAAGGCGACTGCGACGTGGCCGAGGCGTGCGACGGGGCAAGCAACGGCTGCCCGGCCGACACCAAGGTGGCCGCGGGCACCACGTGCCGCGGCGCAGAAGGCGACTGCGACGTGGCCGAGGCGTGCGACGGGGCAAGCAACGGCTGCCCGGCCGACACCAAGGTGGCCGCGGGCACCACGTGCCGCGGCGCAGAAGGCGACTGCGACGTGGCCGAGGCGTGCGATGGAGTGGCAGGTACCTGTCCCGCGGACGCCAGCGCCCCCGACGGCACGACGTGCCCTGATGGTACATGCGTCGCCGGCACGTGCCTGGGCGGTGCAGGCAGCGGAGGAGGAGGTGACGGCGGCAGCGCAGGCGCCGGCGGCGACGGCGGCAGCGCAGGCGCCGGCGGCGACGGCGGCAGTGCAGGCGCCAGCGGCGACGGCGGCAGCGCAGGCGCCAGCGGCGACGGCGGCAGCGCAGGCGACGGCGGTGACGGCGGCAGCGCAGGCGACGGCGGTGACGGCGGCAGTGCAGGCGACGGCGGTAACGGCGGCAGTGGAGTGAGTGACAGTTCAACCTCCACGAGCACCAGCGGTTGTGCTTGCCACGCGGCCGGTGCCTTCACGGGCGCCAGCCCCCGAGCGCACTTGGGCCTGCTCGGCCTTGGCCTGCTTGTGCTGTGGGGCCGGGGACGCCGAGCCCCCCGTCGTGCTCCTTCGTGCTCTGTCGCGACCGGCAGCGCGTAGACGGGCTGGCCCACAGCTGCGCGTCGCTTCGAGACGCGTCGTACATCTGACCAACAGCGCGATCACCCGCACCAACCAAGGTGCAGGGCCACGGGCAGAAGGCCGCCGGTGAACATCTGACGGAGGCTCGAGCCGTCTGGATGGTGGCGCTGACCTCCACCGCGCCATACGGTCGCCCGCCCCGCCGCAGCGGGCGGCGGAGCACGTCGAACCAAACCCCGCCGATTTCGCAGATCCTGGATACGCCAGGCGGCTGCCCGAGACGCCCGACAGCCTGGCCCGCCGGTTGCTCTATCCGCTCGCGACGCCGCGACATAGCGACGCGGGCCGCCGGGACGATGGTCCGAGGCCATCAACTCGCGCTCTCGCGAGCGTGAACCCCCGACCAAAGGACACCACCATCATGAACCTCAAGAACCTGCTCCTCGGCTCGCTCCTCTCCTCGCTCTCGCTCGTCGCCTGCGTCGGCGAGCCGCTCGACAGCGACCTCGGCGACGAGGCCGCCATCGACGATACCGAGCTCGTGGGCGAGGACGCCGAGGCCATCGTCGGCCCCGGCGGCGAGCAGGGCGGCGGCGGCATCACCAGGAACGTGCCCCTCGCCTGCTCGATCACCTACCCCAGCATGTTCAACGTGACGGCCTCGATCAAGAACACCTCCATCTATGCCATCCCCGACTACGCCAAGCTCTCCTATACCGTGACCCACTACTACGGCTCTCCCGCGCCGTTCTACGGCTCCACCACGGGGCCCCTCGCCAAGGGCGCCACCAAGAACGTCTCCCTCTCTCATCAGGGCGCCCTCGACGCCTACGGCTGCTCCGCCAAGGCTTCCTGGACCATCGACTGAGATCGCCGCCTGCGGGCCACACGCCGCGCTCGCCGCGAACACCCCTCGCCCGATGTCGTCGGCCCCGGCGATGCGGCCTCCATTCGGTCAGCCATCGCCGAGGGGCGTCTCGGTCTCGGAGGAGGGTCATGAGCGCCTCTATACCAGCGGCGACCGCGGTTCGGCGCGCAGCGGCGACCGCGGAGCCGAGCTCCGCGCGGCGGCGACGCCGAACGCAGCCGGAATCGCCGCGTCGCGCCGGGGCCTGGACCGCCCGCTCGACGCCTAGCGGGCGCAGCGCAGCGCGACATCGAAGTGCGCGGGCCACGCCTCCCGCGAGGGCTCGCCGCGGCAGCGGCGCAATCGATGCAGACCAGGGCTGTGCCATGCTGTGCCGGTCATCCCCGCGCCGACAGGCTGCGCCCGCGGATCGTGCGCTGGTATGGATGCTGCTGCTCTCTGGCACCATGGCCAGTATCCCCTCTTCTCCGGCTCAATTTCGGATCGCGCTCGCTCACCAGCTGACACGCGCGATCCTCGCCACCGCGACGCTCAACGTGGCTGCTGGAGGCGCCGCCTGCGGCGGCGACGTCACCCGGGAGCGCGCGTCGGGAGGAGGCGGTGGCCCCGCGTCGGGCGACGAGAGCTCGGGGGCGCGCGGAGGGATGGGCGGGAATGGCGGGCCAGGCGGCGATGCCGTCACGTCAATCCAGGCAGGCGGCGTCCAGTGGACCGAGGAAGGAACGGTCTGTGTCGCAATGGGGCCCTCGGGACAGGGAGGACAGGGCGGTGTCGGGGGAGCTGCAGGCGAAGGAGGGACTGCCGGCGAGGGCGGCATCGGCGGCTCACCCGCGGTCACGTGCCCGACCTTCGACCCCTACGGCTCCTCCGTCCCGGGGTCGCCGCCCGGTGCGCCCGCGGGGTGCTGGTACACAAGCCTCGGTGAAGGCGTCCTCCAAGGCAGCGAGTGCTGCTACGAGTTCGTCGCGACCTGCGGCGGCACAGGCCGCCCGTTCCTCGTGGGGGAGCGCGCGCGCACGGCGCGGGCAGAGCGGCGAGCGGCGAGCGGGTGGTGCGCCGCGGCGCCCCCGGACGTGGCGGCGCTGACGCAGTCGACCCGCGCCGCGCTGGCCGAGGCATGGCTCCGCGACGCCTTGCTCGAGCACGCGTCGGTCGCCTCCTTCGCTCGGTTCTCGCTGGAGCTGATGGCGGTCGGGGCCCCCCCGGACATGCTCGCGGCCGCGCACGAGGCCGCGGGCGACGAGGTGCGCCACGCGGCGCTCTGCTTCGGCCTGGCGAGCGCGTACGCCGGCGCGGCGCTCGCGCCGGCGCCGTTCGCGTTCGGCGGGCGGGTCGAGGTCGCCTCGGGCCTGCCCGAGCTCGCGGCGCGCGCCGTCCGCGAGGGCTGCGTCGGCGAGACGCTCGCCGCCGTGCAAGCCAGCGAGCAGCGCTCGCGCGCCGCCGACGCCGCGGTCCGGAGCGCCCTTGCCACGATCGCCGAGGACGAGGCCCGGCACGCCGAGCTCGCGTGGCGCTTCGTGGCCTGGGCGCTCCAGACGGGCGGCGAGCCGGTGCGCCGGGCGGTCTCCGAGGCCTTCGAGGCGGCCCTCGCCTCGCCTCCTCCGGCCGCCACGGCGCCGGACGCCGAGGCCGACGCCCTCGCCGCCCACGGGCGCCCTGACGGCGCGGCGCTGGCCGCCTCCCACCGCGGCGCGGTCGCGGAGGTCATCGCGCCTGCGATGCGCGCGCTGCTGGGCGCGTGGTCCTAGCGAGGCCGCGATCCGACGTGTACCGGAAGGTGGAACGTGGAAGATGGACGATGCGCAGGCGCAGCTCGCTCCGCACACGCCGCACGCAGATCGAGTGGAAAAACATCCAGAAGACGGTCAGTAGATCGAGACGATGCGCCGAACGATCACAGGCTACCATCAGGACGATGTGAACGATTGGGTGGCCGAGCTGAGCTGTGGACATGGCCAGCATGTCCGGCACAAGCCGCCGCTCTTCTTGCGCCCCTGGGTCGTCACGTCCGAGGGCCGCGCATCGATGCTCGGCACCGAGCTCGACTGCGTGCGCTGCGATCGGCTCGAGATGCCCGACGGGCTGGTCGCGTACAAGCGCACGGCCGAGTTCGACGAGGTCACGATCCCTTCCGGCCTGCGAAAGAACCATTCCACCAAGCCCGGCGTATGGGGGGTGATCCACGTGATCTCGGGGCGGCTGCGCTACCGGATCGATGGGCTCGGCGGTCGAGAGCTCTCTCTCGATCCAGAGAGCCCAGGGATCGTCGTCCCCGAGGTGCTGCACCACGTCGATCCCGACGGCCCGGTGCGGTTCTTCGTGGAGTTTCGACGCAAGGGCGGGTAACCCGGCCCGCTGAATGGGACGGTCGCACCGAGCGTTCTGGGTCCTCATGAGCCGATCCTCCATCGCCCTGCTGGTCGCCGCCGTCATCGGGTGTAGCCCGCCTTCTCCCACCCCGTCGGCGAGCGTCTCCGCGGCTCCTGCAGAGCCAGGCCGAGCTCCGGCGCCCGGCGCGACCACGCCCCCGGCCGGCACCTCCGCCGTGGAAAGCCCGGCGCCCGCGGCAGCACCCCAGGCCGCCACCGACACCGCCGACGGCTCCAAGGCGAGCCTCGACGATCCGCGGATCCAGAAGATCAGGGCCCGGTATCAGGACATCCAGGCCCGCAAGGACCTGACGCGAAGCGAGCTCCGCTTCGAGTGCGCCGGCGCCGAGGGACGCGGCGAGCTCCGGCTATACCAGGCGGACGGCGCGATCCAGAAGGCGGAGATCGCGTCCGCCGACGCGGGGCACGGCGAGTCGACGTACCAGTTCTACTACGACCAGGGCAAGCTGGTCTTCGCGCTGCACGACGACGGATCCTGGGCCTTTGACGGGACGAGGGGTACGCCGGACAAGCCGGCGACGACGAGCAGCGTCACGCAGCGCCGGTACTATGTGCACGAAGGCGAACCCGTGCTCTGCATCAAGAAGCACGCGAAAGGTCCCACGGAGGAGCTCGGCCCCTTGCTGGAGCAGGCGCCCAACCGGCCTGACGATTGCTCCAGGGCCAAGAAGACGCAGCAGATCGCCTCCGCCGCCCTGGCGGGCGCGAAGCCCAAGACCACGGATGAGCTCAAGAAGCTGCTCTGTAACTGAGCCCAGCTGCGCTACTCTCAGGACACCTCGCGTGGCTCCTGGCGCGCGCGCCGGAACATCGCGATCCCGAGCAGGATCCCGCCCGCCACGATGGCGATGTCAGCGACGTTGAACACCGGCCAGCGGTGAAGGTGGATGAAGTCGATGACGTAGCCGCGGACGCCGCGGTCAATCGCGTTCCCGACCGCGCCGGCGACGATGAGCGCGTACCCGGCCTGCTCGGTGACCGACGCGCGGCGGCTGCTCCACCAGCCCAGGAGCACCACGCCGAGGACTACCATCGAGCACACCAGGAGGACCGCCACCTTCGCCGGCGACTGGATGCCCCGGAGCAGGCTGAAGGCCATGTCGTGGTTCTCGGCGTAACGGAGATCGAGCACCCCCGGCACGATCGACAGGGGACCTCGCCGCTCGAGCGCGGCCTGCGCGACCGCCTTGGTCGCATGATCGCACCCCACCAGGGCCAGCGTGAACAGAATCAGGGCCCAGCCCATCACACGTCGCGCCATGGCCGACGGAACACGGCGCCCTGGCGGTTTGTTCCCGGTCTCTCGCTCGAGAGAGGACGGTGTGGAGCCAGCGCGGCCCCCGAGCGGGCTTCAGGCGAGAAAGCGCGGCAGCGGCCCGCAGTTCGGCTCGATGCCGATGCCCGTCGCGGCGTGGCCGAGCGCGTTCATCACCGACGTGAGCAGCTTGTTCGAGCTCTGCGCGGTGGTGTTGTTGATGTACTGGCCCACGTTCACGCCCAGGTTCTTCCCGCCGATGACCAGGTACTGCATGTCCCGCGGGTTGTGGCTGTGGTTCGTGCCGCTCTCCACGCCCCAGAGCAGGATCGTGTTGTCGAGCATCGTGCCGCTGCCCTCGCGGATGCCCGCGAGCCGCTTCGCCAGGTAGGCGATATGGCTCGCCCAGAAACGATCGAACAGCATGAAGGCCTGGCGCGTGGTCATCGACTCACCACCGACGCTGACGCTGTCGTTCGTGCGGCTGACGTGCGCCACCACGTCGTGCCAGCTCTGGCCGAAGCCGAGGAGGCCCTCGTGGTGGCCGCCGGAGAAGCTGAAGTGGTAGTCCGCGACCCGCGTGCGATCGCACGTGAACGCGCTCACGATGATGTCGGCCTGGATCTGCGCCCAGCGCGTGATCGTCGTCGCGTTGTTGGTGCTGCCGTTGTAGCCGGAGGTGTCCGCGCGCTCGCACGCCGCGCCGGCCGGGACCGACGTGCCGCCGCCCATGCCCGCGATGCGCTTCTCGAGCTCGAACAGCGCTTCCACATGGAGCTCGAGCTTCTGGCGCTCGGCCTGGCCGAGGAAGCCCTGGATGGTCTTGAGCTCACGCGTGTTGATCTGGAGGATCCGCTGGTCGGCCTTGCGCTTCGCGGCCGCGACGGCATCCGGCATGCCGCCGGGCGTGGGCGTCGGCGTGGCGCCGTCGAAGGTGACGCCGCTGAAGATCGTGCTGAACGCGCGCGCGGGGTCGGCCGTGTGGGTCATGGGCTGGCCGGGGCCGCTGTACGAGATGATATGGCGCTTGTCGGCGCCGCCGCGATCGGCGACGCACAGGTGGATGCTCGCGATCGGCGTGCCGCCGCGCAGGTCGGAGCTCTTGAGCAGGATCTGATCGAGCGAGGGGCCGTTCGCGTGGTGTGAGCTCTCGTCGATGAAGCGCGCGCCCGTGAACAGCTGCGCCATGCCCGCCTCGTGGTGATTCCCGACCGTCCAGGCATGGTCGAGCCGGCGCAAGAACAACATGTCGCCCTCGAGGCCGCGGAAATCGGCGAGCGGCTCCTGGAGCTGGAACGTCGACCCGCTGCCGGTCGGCCACCACTCGGGCGGGTGCGAGTCGGGCGTGAAGATCAGCACCAGCCGCTTGGGCACGACGGTCTGCGCCTCGACCTCGCGGTGGCGCAGCAGCGGCGCCAGGAAGATCGCGCCGGCCGCCGTCTTCAGGATGTCTCGTCTGGATACGTCGAAGGGCCTGGGCATGTTCGATCCTCGATGGCGGTAGCTATTCGCGCACGCGCTCCACCGTGCTCGGCGAAGACAGGAGCGCCACGAGCAGGTCGCGCAGGAGACCGGTGCGATCCAGCGCCGCCGTGCCCTGCACGACCGGCGGAATACCGCGCGCAGACTCGACCTGGCCGAAATAGAAGCGGAAGGCCTGCCGCGCCACGCACTCGCGGACCCAGGTGCTGCGCGACAGCGCTTCTCCCAGCCCCGCGGCGCTGTCGTACTCGCCGTCCACGTCGGTGTTGAGCAGCCGGCCCGCCGCGTCGATCGGCTGCGGCGCGGCCATGGGCGCGGTGAGCGACGGGCTCCTGTACTGCTCGAGCGTCCGATAGCGGCCCGCGCCGTCGAAATTCTCGAGCATGAAGCCGACGTTGTCGATCAGCGCGTGGCAGCTCTTGCAGACCGCCTGCGCGTTGTGCGTCTCGTACAGCTCGCGCGTGGTCTTCGGGGTCATGCGCAGCTCGCTCTCTTCGATCGGCGGCGGGGTGAAATTCTCGGGCAACGTGATGTGCTGGCACAGCAGCTGATCGCGGATGAACAGGCCGCGGAGCGTCGGAGACGTGAGGTACTGCTTGGCTGTCTTGGAGAGCACGGAGCCGAGGGAGAGCAGGCCGCTCCGCGCGGTGCCCGTCGCGCCCGAGGCGTCGCTGCGGTAAAACGCGGAGAGCGCTGGATCGGCCTCGGGTACAGGCGCCGTGAGCAGGCTCGCGATCGAGCCCTCCATGCCTCCGTTCGCGCGGAGAAAGCGCTGCGTCTCGGCGGACATCGCCGCCTTCACATCGGCGAAGCCGGGGAACACGTCCTCGAATTTCTCCACCTCGGCCTCGAACGTGTGCAACCGCAACCACTGGACGAGGAAGTGACCGAGCTGGTCGGCGGCGCCCGGCGTCGAGAGCAGCTGGTCGATGTGCCCGGAAAGCAGCGCGGGATCGGCCAGCTCGCCGCGATCGGCGGCGGCGGCCAGCGTCGCAGAGGGCGGCTCGCCGAGCACGCTGTACGAAAGGAAGGTCGCGATCTCGTGGTCAGTCAGCCGAAACGCCGCTTTCGCCTCGTCGCGCGGCGCGCCGATCTCGGTCCGGTACAAGAAATAGGGCGAGTTCAGCACGCCCTTCAACACCCAGCGGAACGGCAGCGCCGGATCCCCGGACTCGGCGGCGAGATCGAACACTTCGCCATAATTGGTCAGGTCCTCCGCCGTCGCGGGCCGCCGGAACGCCTTGCTGACCGCCGCGCGCACGAAGTCCGCCTTGCACGTCGCGTCGACCTTGCCGCACGGAATCAATGCGCTGAGCTGCCGGTCGCCGAGCGCGAGCACCGCGGCCTCGGCCTTGGCCGCGTACTGCTCGGCCAGGGTCACGCGGACGAGCCCGCTGGTGGACATGTTCGGATAGATGCCGTTGTCCGGCACGGGCTCCATGTCCGAAATGTCGATCGACACGCCGAGCAAGCCCTGGACGGAGCGACCGTACTCCTCCGGGGTGAGCAGCCATGTGCGGGCGCGCAGCGCCGCGGAGGCGGGCGTGGGCGCCGCGTACGGCAAGCTCCCGTCGGCCTGCGGCGGGGGAACGTCGCTGCCGATCTCGCCGCCAGCCGCGCCCGAGGACGGATCGCCGAGCTTCCCGGTGCAGGCGGGCGCCAGAGAACCCAGAACGAAGATCCAGCCAAACGATCGAAGATGCATATCGGATCTCCACATGGGTACGCGGCGCCGAACGAAACCGCTCCCGTCGAGGAGGCTGGGAGTCCAAACGCTGTCCGTGAGTCAAACCGCCCGAAGCCGCCCATACAGCGTTATTGTTGCGCTGCAGTGGATGGCGAAGGTCCCGCTGCGGCCCCGCTCCCCTCGCCAGCGGCACCTTCTTTGACTTTGCTCTCGGCGGGGCCGCCGTGCCCCGGGCGGGCGGCTCGCGGCGCCCGGTGTCGTCGCATTCTCGAACCGCCTCTCCTGGAGGCATCGTATCGACGTAGAAATCTGCGCGCACCTTGCGCGCCTTCACATTCCCGAAGGTTTCGGTTTTGATCATCGCCGCGCGCAGCGGCCCAGCCGTTTCCGGTCGGCGCGGTGCCACTCACGCTGTAAGTTTGTCTCGAACCCCCTGGCCCGCTGCAGCCGGCAGGTCGAACCCAGGGTGAATCAGACCGCCTTTCGCGGCTTCTTCACCGCGCGGAGCCTGCCTGTCGCCGGGTCGCCGCACCACAGGCGGCCGCTCGCGTCCGCCTCGACGCCGGAGAGGCGCACGCTCTCCGGCAGCGCGAGCCGGTCCAGGACCTCGCCGCTCCGGGGATCGACGCGGCGGAGCTCCGACGGCGCGCCCTCCTCCTCGCACATCACGCCGTGCCAGAGATCGCCGTCGGTCCACGTGACGCCGGTGACGAGCCGATCGGAGACGAGCGTGCGGAGGACGGCCCCGCGCTCGGGATCGATCTTGAGGATCTTCCGCTCGCGGTAGATGCCCGCATAAAGCGCGCCGTCGGCCCACGCGAGCCCGCTCACGGGCGTCGCGTCGAAGCCCGGCACCTCGCCGACCGCGGCCCCGCTCGCGGGATCGATCTTCCGGATCCTTCCGCCCCCGACGACCCACAGGTGGCGCCCGTCGAACGCCACCCCCGCGCTGGCGGGCGCCTTCAGGCGACGCAGCACGCGGCCGCTCTCGGGCTCGGCGGACACGAGGTCTCCGCGATCGCCGTGCGCGAACCACACCGCCTGTCCGTCGAACGCGACCCCGTGGATCGACTCCACCCCTTCGAACGTGCGCTCCGCGATGATCTCGGCCTGTCGGGCTTTCACGGTCCACTCCTTCCTCGCCCCGCGCACTCAACCAGGGAGCGCGAGCCCGAGGAGCAACATTTGTGACGCGATCGACAGCGCCGCTCTGGGCCTCGCGTAGCGCCGCGAGGGGCCGCTGCCGGTGACCTCGACGGCGCGCGCGAGCGAGAGCTCCGCGAGCGCGCGCTGCACCGTGCGCGCGCTCTTGCCGAGCGCGGCGCCGATGGCCGAGGCGCTCCACGCGGCGCCGTCCGAGAGGAGCGCGCGGATGGCGCCCGCGTCGCCCGGCTCGAGCGGCGCGAGGACGACCACCTCCACGCCCGCGCCGAGCTCCCAGCGGTACGCGTTCCCGAGCGCGCGCACGACCCCGACGCCGCCGAGCTCGGCGCGCAGGCGCCCCACCTCGACGCGCAGCCGCCGCCGGTGGGACTCGTTGACCGCGCGGACGCCGAACGCGGCGCGCGCGAGGTCGTCGCTCGCGATCGCCGCAGGGTGAGCCCGGGCGAGCGCCTCGAGCAGGGCGAACAGGACCGGCCGGCGCGCGAGGTCGGCCCGCACCTCGCCGCCGTCGAGCACGCGGCGGCGGAGCGCGTCCACGACGACCCGCCCCGCGGGCGCGGCGACAAGGGCCTCGACGTCGGCGAGGCGCACGGGCTCGTCGCGGTCGCCCTGGACGAGGCGCGCCACCGGCTCGTCGTGCGCGCGGAGGAAGCGCTCGGCCTCGGTGATGAGCAGCGGATGTCCGCTCGCCCGCGCCCACGCCGCGGCCTGCTCGGCCGCGAGCCGCGCCGAGGACGCGCGCACGAGCCGCGCGTGCACCTCGGCGCGCACGAGCGCCAGCGCGGCCCTGGTGAACACCGGCGCGTCGCTCGTGACCGTGGCCTCGGCGGCCGCGAGCGCCCGCTCCGCCTCGGCGACGCGGCCTTCGAGGAGCGCGGCCCGCGCCGCGCCCAGGCGAGCCCACGCCGCGTTCGTGGGATCGCCGGCGCGCTCGAGGGCGTCACCCGCCTCGACGAGCCCCTGCCACGCCTCGCCGATCTCCCGCTGCGCGAGCGCGATCTCCGCGAGGGCCGCGTTCGAGCGCGCCCGGGCGCGCTCGGCGCCCGCCGCAGCGAACGCCCGCGCGGCGCGGCCAAGCGCGGCCTTCGCCTCCGGATAGGCGCCCATCTGCGCGAGCGCGATCCCGCGGAGCGCGAGCGCGTGTGGACCTCCGAAGGGGCCGACCACCTTCAGCGCGTCGAGCGCGTCGCCCGCGGCGAGCGAGCGGGCCGCCAGCGCGCCGAGCTCGGCGGGGACCTCGGCCGTCGCATCCATCGCGGCAGCGTCGCACGCCCGGCGGCGCGCGCCAACGGATCGCGACATCGATGTTGCTGTCGCGGCCAGAGGCGCCGTGGTCATTTCCACGGGTCAGCGGCCGGCGCGGCGAGGCGCCGCGCGCGCCGCCCACAGGAGGAGATCCCCATGTGCCCTGCGTGCCTCGCGTCCATCGGATGGGTCCTCGCCCAGGCGGCCTCCGCCGGCGCCGTGACCGCCATCGCCGTCAAGAAGCTCCGGAACCGGAGCCAGAGCAGGAGCGCCGCCGGCGCCCCCGCGTCGAAGGGAGAGCGCCGATGAGCCGCGCCAAGATCGCTTCGAGGGAAGAGTGGCTGGCGGCGCGCCTGGCGCTGCTGGAGAGAGAGAAAGAGCACGATCGGCGGCGCGACGCGCTGAGCGCCGCGCGCCGGGAGCTGCCGTGGGTGAGGGTCGACAAGGCCTATGTGTTCGACGCCCCTTCAGGCAAGCTGACGCTGCGCGAGCTCTTCGGCGAGCGCCGGCAGCTCCTCGTCTACCATTTCATGTTCGCGCCGAGCTGGGACGAAGGCTGCAAGAGCTGCTCGTACGTGGCCGACAACATCCAGGGTGGCCACGTCCACCTGGCCGCCCGCGACACGGCGTATTGCGCCGTCTCCCGCGCGCCGCTCGCCAGGATCGAGGCGTTCAAGGGGCGAATGGGCTGGACGTTCCCGTGGGTCTCCTCGGGTGAGACGGACTTCAACTATGACTATCACGTCTCGTTCCGTGAGGAGGAGCGCGCTCGAGGAGATATGGAGTACAACTTCAAGAAGGCGAGCTCCCCCTTCCCCGAGGCCCCTGGGCTGAGCGTCTTCGCCCGCGAAGGCGACGAGGTCTTCCACACCTATTCGACCTATGCGCGCGGGCTCGACGTCCTGATCGGCACCTACAACTACCTGGATCTCACGCCCCTCGGCCGGGACGAGGCCGCGCTCCCTTACACGATGGCGTGGGTCCGCCATCACGACAGGTACCCCACGACGTCAGGCACCTCGCGAAACGAAGCGGCTGGGGAAGGCGGCTCGTGTGGGTGCGCCGCTCCGACGCGCGGGCCCGGGTGACCCGGACTCCTCGCGGATTCCGCGGGGATCACGCCCGCGGGCCGCGCTGCGCGGGGCCGCCCCCCGGTTTGTTGGCCGGTCCGGCCGCCTCGACGGACACTGGCGAGACGGTCGCGATGAAGAAGTGGAGCTTCCTGGCCCTGGGGCGCAGCTACGAGATCACGGATTATGGCCCCAGGTTCGGGATCGAGGTCACACGGGACGGCTACACCGTGTGGACCGGCTACCGTGACGGAGCGCGGCTCGTGACGGACACGAGCACCCTGCCGTCGCGCGAGCTCGTGGCGCTCCGCGAGGAGCTCGTCCTGCGGGCGAACTCCTGGAGCGCCGCCCCGGGGACGGGCGCGGGTCTGCGCGCGCGCCGGCCGCAGCGCGCGGTCGAGCAGCTCGATCTGCTCGGGGCGCCGCTGCTCGGCGGCTGCCCGCGCTGAGACGACGCGAGCGCGCCCGACTCCACCGCCGGACCGGGTCGACGCACCTGGCCGCCGCCCGCGTCAGCGATCGTGAGCCCGCCGCTGCTCACGCCGCCGCGCCCCGCCAGCCGTCGGCCATCCCACCGCTCTCCCGCGGCACCGGTTGACCGCGCTCCCCCCTACCAGGTCGCCGGGCTGGATTCCGCTCTCACCGCACTTTGGCCCGGGGACCATCGGCAACCCCCGCCCACACGGAACCTCATCCGAGCACGTCGCGCAGCCAACCAGCGCGGGCCAGATCCGTCTAAAGTGCGCCGCCATGGCCAACCCGATCGACGCCGACCCCAACCGTCAGAGAGAAACCCCCGCCCAGCGAGACAACACCACCCAGCAGCGCGACACCCCCGCCGCATTTTTCCGCGGCAACTCGGCGCCGGACGCCCGCACCGGCATGCACCCGGCCGCGCTGCGCCGCGCCTTCGCCGATCACCTGCACTACTCGCGCGCCCGGGAATCGCTGTCCGCCACGCCGTTCGATCGGTACGTCGCCATCGCCCTCGCGGCGCGCGACCGCCTCGTCGACCGGTGGACGAAGACGCAGCACACCTACTACGAGCAGGACGTCAAGCGCGGCTACTACCTCTCCGCAGAGTTCCTCCTCGGCCGGGCGCTCGTCGCCAACCTGCAGGCGCTCGACATCTACGACAGCTTCAAGACCGTGCTCGGCGAGCTCGGCCTCGACCTCGATGAGCTCGTCGAGCAGGAGCCCGACGCCGGGCTCGGCAACGGCGGCCTCGGGCGGCTCGCCGCCTGCTTCCTCGACTCCATGGCCACGATCGGCCTGCCCACCTACGGGTACGGCATCCGGTACGAGTTCGGCATCTTCGAGCAGGTCATCCGCGACGGCTACCAGGTCGAGCGCGCCGACGAGTGGCTCCGCTTCGGCAACCCCTGGGAGGTCGAGCGCCCCGAGCACGCCGTCCCGGTCTCGTTCGGCGGCTACACCGAGCGCGTCCCCGACAAGCGCGGCGGCTTCCGCGTGGTCTGGCGCCCGTCCGAGCAGGTCATCGGCGTCCCGTTCGACACGCCCATCGCGGGCTACCAGTCGAACACCGTCAACACCCTCCGCCTCTGGTCGGCCCGCGCGGGCGAGGAGTTCGACTTCGAGCTCTTCAACGCCGGCGACTACGTGCACGCCGTCCACGAGAAGAACCAGTCGGAGGTCATCTCGAAGGTCCTCTACCCGAACGACAACTTCGACAAGGGCAAGGAGCTGCGCCTCCGGCAGGAGTACTTCTTCGTCGCCTGCTCGATCGCCGACATCGTGAACCGCTACAACCGCGTCCACCCGGACTTCTCGCGCTTCGCCGAGAAGAACGCGATCCAGCTGAACGACACGCACCCCGCCATCGCGATCGCCGAGCTGATGCGCGTCCTCATCGACGACCACCTGCTCGCCTGGGAGGACGCGTGGAAGCAGACGGTCAGGGCCTTCGGGTACACGAACCACACCCTGCTGCCCGAGGCGCTCGAGCGCTGGCCCGTCGCGCTCTTCGAGCGGCTCCTGCCGCGGCACCTCGAGATCATCTACGAGATCAACCGGCGGTTCTTGCGCGAGGTCATGGACGCCCACCCGCAGGACCAGGACCGCGTGGCGCGGATGTCCCTCATCGAGGAAGGCCACGAGCGCCACGTGCGCATGGCCCACCTCGCGGTCGTCGGCTCGCACTCGGTGAACGGCGTGGCCAAGCTCCACTCCGAGCTCGTCAAGCGCGACCTGCTCCGCGACTTCTACGACCTCTGGCCCGAGCGGTTCAACAACAAGACGAACGGCGTCACGTTCAGGCGGTGGCTGCTCGCCTGCAACCCCGCGCTCGCCGCGCTCGTCACCGAGAAGGTCGGCCCGAAGTGGGTGACGGAGTTCGAGCGGCTGCGCGAGCTCGAGCGCCACCTCGACGACCCGGAGTTCATCGAGCGGATCGCCGCGGTGAAGCGCGCGAACAAGGTGGCGCTCGCGAAGGTCATCGCGCAGGAGCTCGACATCCACGTCGACCCCTCGTCGATCTTCGACGTCCAGATCAAGCGCCTCCACGAGTACAAGCGCCAGCTGCTCAACGCGCTCCACATCGTCGCGCTCTACCTGCGCCAGAAGCGCGGCGAGCCGGTGGTGCCGCGGACCTTCATCTTCGGCGCCAAGGCGGCGCCCGGCTACCGGCAGGCGAAGCTCATCATCAAGTTCATCCACGCCGTCGCCTACGTCGTGAACGGCGACCGGCGCCACACCGGGCTCCGGGTCGCGTTCATGCCGAACTACCGCGTCTCGCTGGCCGAGCGCATCATCCCCGCCGCCGACGTCTCCGAGCAGATCTCGACAGCGGGCATGGAGGCGTCGGGCACCGGGAACATGAAGCTCGCGCTGAACGGCGCGCTCACCGTCGGCACGCTCGACGGCGCGAACATCGAGATCCGCGACGCGGTGGGCCCGGAGAACTTCTTCCTGTTCGGGCTGACCGCCGACGAGGTGATCGCCCGCCGCAGCGAGCACTTCGAGGGGCGCACCGCGGTGGCCGCCGACCCGGAGCTCCGCGAGGTGATCGAGCTCATCTCGTCGGGCTTCTTCTCCCCGGAGTACCGCGAGCTCTTCCAGCCCCTGCTCGACCGGCTCCTCGGCCGCGACGAGTACATGATGCTCGCCGACTTCAAGGCCTACTCCGCCTGTCAGCGCGAGGTGGAGGCGGCCTACGCCGACCGGCAGAGCTGGCTGCGCAAGTCCGCGCTCAACATCGCGCGCGTGGGCGAGTTCTCCTCGGACCGCACGGTGCGCGAGTACGCGCGCGACATCTGGGGCCTCACGCCCGTCGAGATCGACCTCGGCGCGGCCATGTCGCTCGTGTGACGGCGCCGGCGCGCCCTCCGCCGCGGGCCGCTCGCGCGCCTGCGGCGGGGCGGCCGCGCCCGCCGGACGGAGCCAGCCGGACAAGGCCGGCGCCCGCGAACGAACCCAGCAGCCCCCTCGACCCGGTTCCATGAGCCGGGCGCCACGGCGGACGGAAAATCCAGGCCCGCGCGTGGCGAAGGGCGCCGCGGCGGAGCATGCTTCCGGGGCGTGAGCCCTCTTCGTCGGCCGCTCGCCGGGGCGGGGCTCTTGCTATCCTTCCCGACGGATTTATGCCGAACGATCCTGAGGAAAGAGAAGACAAACAGGGCGACCTCGCGACCGAGCGGGAACGGAAGGTCGAGAAGGCCCGCCGCTACAAGGTCGTGTTCCACAACGACGACTACACGACGATGGAGTTCGTCGTGCTCGTCCTCATGAAGTTCTTTCACCGCACCGAGACGGAGGCCACGCACATCATGCTGAGCGTGCACCATCGCGGCCACGGGGTCGCCGGCGTGTACACGAAGGATGTCGCCGAGACCAAGGTCGCCCAAGTCCAGGACTTCGCCAAGGAGCACGCGATGCCCCTTCGGTTGACCGCCGAGCCGGAATGACCATGCGCATCAGCCCCGAAGTTGAGATCGCCTTTTCGCTCGCCACCCGGGAGGCCTCGCGCCGCCGGCACGAGTTCGTGACCATCGAGCACCTGCTCTACGCGCTGCTCTTCGACGAGGAGACGGCCGAGGTCCTCCGGCACGCGGGGGGCGACACCCCGCTGCTCAAGAAGAAGCTCGAGCGCTTCCTCGACGAGGAGATCGAGGTGCTGCCGGAGGACGCGGACACGAGCCCGACGCTCTCGCTCGGGTTCCAGCGCGTGGTCGGCCGCGCCGCGATGCACGTGCAGTCCTCGGGCAAGAAGGAGCTCAAGGGGGCGAACGTGCTGGTGGCGATGTTCGCCGAGCGCGACTGCCCGGCCGTGACGCTCCTCGGCGAGCAGGGCATCAGCCGCTTCGACGTCGTGAACTACATCTCGCACGGCATCTCGAAGACGGGCCAGGACGACGGCCTCCGGGAGGAGCCGCCGGAGGAGGGCGGCGAGCCCGGCGCCGCGCAGCCGATCAAGGATCCGCTCGCGGCGTTCACGATGAACCTCAACAAGGAGGCGGCCGAGGGCCGCATCGACCCGCTGGTCGGCCGCGAGAACGAGGTCGCCCGCACGATCCAGGTGCTCGCACGGCGGCGCAAGAACAACCCCCTGCTCATCGGCGACGCCGGGGTCGGCAAGACGGCGATCGTGGAGGGGCTCGCGCAGCGGATCGAGAAGAAGGACGTGCCTGCGCCGCTCAAGGACGCGACCGTCTACGCGCTCGACATGGGCGCGCTCCTCGCCGGCACGAAGTACCGCGGCGACTTCGAGAACCGCCTCAAGGCGGTGCTGCGCGCGCTCGAGAAGCAGCCGGGCTCCGTCCTCTTCATCGACGAGATCCACACGATCATCGGCGCCGGCGCCGCGAGCGGCGGGACGATGGACGCGTCGAACCTGCTCAAGCCCGCGCTGGCCTCGGGCCGCCTGCGCTGCATCGGCGCGACGACGTTCCAGGAGTACCGCGGCCACCTCGAGCGCGACAGCGCGCTCGCGCGGCGCTTCCAGCGCATCGAGGTGTCGGAGCCCTCGGTCGACGAGACCGCGCAGATCCTGAAGGGCCTGCAGAAGCGCTACGAGGAGTTCCACAAGATCACGTACACGGCCGAGGCGATCGACGCCGCGGCCAAGCTGTCGGCGCGGTACCTGCAAGATCGCCGGCTGCCCGACAAGGCGATCGATCTGCTCGACGAGGCGGGCGCGGCGGCGCGCCTCCGCCACGGCGACGGGTACACTGTCGACGCGGCGGACATCGAGCTCGTCGTCGCGAAGATGGCGCAGATCCCGCCGCGCCAGGTGTCGACGTCGGACAAGGCGCAGCTCAAGGATCTCGAGCAGTCGCTGCGCTCGGTGATCTTCGGGCAGGACGAGGCGGTGAAGCAGCTCGCGTCGGCGATCAAGCTGTCGCGCGCGGGGCTGCGCGCGCCGGAGAAGCCGATCGGCTCGTTCCTCTTCTCGGGGCCGACCGGCGTCGGCAAGACCGAGCTCGCGAAGCAGCTCGCCAAGGCGCTCGGCATCGGGTTCCTGCGGTTCGACATGAGCGAGTACCAGGAGCGCCACACCGTCTCGCGGCTCATCGGCGCGCCGCCCGGCTACGTCGGCTTCGACCGCGGCGGCCTGCTCACGGAGGCGGCGGCGAAGACGCCGCACGCGGTGCTCTTGCTCGACGAGATCGAGAAGGCGCACCCGGACGTGTTCCAGGTCCTGCTCCAGGTGATGGACCACGGCACGCTGACCGACAACAACGGCAAGAAGAGCGACTTCCGCCACATGGTGCTGATCATGACGAGCAACGTGGGCGCGCGGGAGCTCGCGCAGGCGCGCGTCGGCTTCGGCGAGCGAGGGACGGCGGGCGACGACGACAAGGCCTACAAGAACACGTTCAGCCCGGAGTTCAGGAACCGGCTGGACGCGCGCATCATGTTCCGGGCGCTGGATCCGTCGGTCATGGGCAGCATCGTGGACAAGTTCGTCGGCGAGCTCGCGGCGATGCTGGCGGATCGATCGGTGACGGTCGAGGTGACGGACCGGGCGCGGGCGGAGCTCGCGACGCGAGGGTTCGATCCGGCGAACGGGGCGCGGCCGCTCGGGCGCGTCATCGAGAACGACATCAAGCGGCGGCTCGGGGACGAGCTGCTCTTCGGGGCCCTCGAGAACGGGGGGAACGTCGCGGTCGACTTCGAAGGCGGGGAGTTCACGTTCAAGTTCTCGGCGGCGAACGGGGGGGGCGCGGAGAAGGCGAAGGCGAACGGGGCGGCGGTCGAGCCGGAGGCCGTCGGCTAGGACGGCAGCAACGGAGCCAGCAGGGTGGGGGTGCCCGTGCGCGCGGGCGGCGGGGGCCCCTCCCACGAACTCGCGCCTTTTGGGGGGCGATTGCCGTGGGTGCGGGAGAGGTGGGTCGGGAGCGGTAGGCTGCGATGCGGGCCGGCGCTCGGGTTCGTGGGGCCCTACCCCACCGCCCGCGCGCACGGGCACCCCCTCCCTGCTGGCTCTTCCAAGGGGGGTTGGGGGGGCGGGGTCAGTTGAGGGAGTGCGGCATCGCCAGGGTGAACGACGCGATCTCGGCGTCGAAGACGCGGCCGTCAGGGCGGTGCATCTGGTAGGTGCCGCGCATCGTGCCGCGCGGGGTCTCGAGCACACAGCCGCTCGTGTACTCGAAGTGCTCGCCAGGCTTGAGCGAGGGCTGCTGGCCGACGACGCCAGGGCCACGCACCTCCTCCACCTTCCCGCTGCCGTGCGTGATGATCCAGTGCCGCGTCCTCAGCTGGGCGGGCTCGGTGCCTTCGTTCGCGATCCGCACGGTGTAAGCAAAGACGTAGCGGTGCTCCGTCGGGGATGACTGCGTGGGGACGTAGACCGTCGAGACGGTGACCCGGATGCCCTGCGTGATGGCCGTCGACACAACCACGCACTGCCACCGCTGCGGCGCGCGCACAAGGGCCCGGCCGCGCAGCGCGCGCACAAGGGCCCGGCCGCACAGCGCGCGCACAAGGGCCCGGCCGCGCAGCGCGCGCACAAGGGCCCGGCCGCGCAGCGCGCGCACATGAGGCGGCAACCGGCTCGGAGCGCCGCGGCTCGGTGTGACGACGAGACGGCCGGGCTCCCGGAGACCCGGCGTTGACAGCTTCCGGCCTCATCCGCACGTTTCGGTGAACCTTGGGTCGACGAACCGTGGAGGACCCGCCGTGGGCGAACAGAACCGTATCTGTGTTCGAGATGCAGTTGGCGAGCCGTTCGTCCCGATCGCGATCCTGCCGCCGAGGCGCGGCGAGAGGGCGGCGATGATCCAGAACGGCGATCCCACCTCCGGAGAGGCGGAAAATCACGGCCTCGGGCTCACGGCCATCGGCCCCGTCATGCCGGAGCGCAAGATCCGCGAGTGGGCCCTCGTCCTCCAGTCGAGCGAGCTTTGGCACGCCGTGCGGTACACGCCGGCGGGCTGGGTGCTCCTCGTGCGCGACGAGGACTACGCCCTCGCCGCAGGCTCGATCGATCGGTACGAAGCGGAGAACCGCAACTGGCCCCCGCTCCGCCCGCGCGAGCGGCTGCGCCACCCTCCGTCCATGGTCGCCGGCGTCGCGTTCGCCGCGCTCGCCCTCTTCTTCTTCCTCGTCACCGGGCCCGCGAGCGGCGGCGGACGCTGGTTCCAGCGCGGCGCCTCCGTCGCCGACCTCGTCGTGGGACCGGAGCCGTGGCGCGCCATCACCGCGCTCACGCTGCACGCCGACTCGGCCCACGTGATCGGCAACGTCATCTCCGGGACGGTCTTCGCGTCCGCCGTGCAGCGCCGCCTCGGGCCGGGCGGCGCCGCGCTCGCCGTGGTCGCCTCGGGCGCGATCGGGAACTTCGCGAACGCGCTCTGGCACCAGAGCATGGGCCAGCACCACGCCTCGATCGGCGCCTCCACCGCGGTGTTCGGCGCGATCGGGCTGCTCGCCGCCACGCAGCTGATGCTCGACCGCGCGCACGACAAGGAGAGCGGCGAGAAGCGCCACCTCCTCCACCTCGTCGCGCCGCTCGTGGGAGGCCTCGCCCTCCTCGGCGCCCTCGGCGCGAGCCCACGCTCCGACCTCGGCGCGCACGCCTTCGGGTTGCTCAGCGGCGCCGCGATCGGGGTCGTCGCCGGCCTGTCGCTGCGCAACCGGCCCGCGCCGCGGCGCCCCGTCGTCCAGGTCGCGCTGGGCGCGACCGCGGCGGCGCTCGTCCTCGGCGCGTGGCAGATCGCGCTCATCACCTGAGCGCACGACCGCGGCGCTCGTCCTCGGCGCATGACGCGCGCTCATCGCCTGAGCGCGACCTCAGTCGACAGGCCAGATCCCCACGGTGCCGCCGACCCAGGTCAGGTCGCGGTTCTGATCGACGCCGAGCATCCTCCCGCGCGAGAGCCGCACCAGGTTGAGGACGAGCGAGAGCTCGGGCTCGTCCGGCGCGCGCAGGAACATCATCCGCACCTCGGCCTTCACCCCGTTCCCGTCAGGCATCGCGAGCGCCGGCTCGTACGCGACCTTCTCCTGGAGCAGCCAGCCCGAGCGCTCCCCCTCCGGGATCGCGGCGATGTCCTCGGGCGTGACATCCACCTTCACCCCGGAGCCCGCGAAGGAGAACAGCGGCTTGAGCACGTAACGCTCGAGATCCAGCGGCGCGCCTTCCAGCGCGCTCAGCGTCCGCGCGCGCGGGAGCGCGGGGTGATCGATGTAGGGCAGCGTGTACTTCGACCAGGTCCAGTACCAGTTCGGGTGCGAGCACCACGTGACGTCGAGCGGATCGCCGTACCGGAACGGGAGCTCGACCCGCTTCGACTGGAGCTCGTCGAACACGACGCGGTTGTACAGCCGGCGGACCTGGACGAGCCGCCCGCCCACCCGGCGGAACAGCCGGTCCCCCTCCCGGACGAGCGCCGTCGGACAGACGGCGTCGACGCCGACGAGGAGCTTCGTGGCCACGAAGTCGGGGTAGGTCTTCTGCTTCTCCGGCGCGAGGTCGAGCAGGACCACCGACTCTTCGGGCTCTCCCGCGAGGATCGCGCGGCGGAGCTGCGCGAGGACGTCGGCGGTGCTCCGGCCCCCGAAGCAGCACGACCAGCGCCGGTCGAGGCCCGGCATCCCGGCGAGCACCTCGGCCATGATCTCGACCTGGACGAGCATGAGCGCGTAGAGCGACGGGAACGCCTGCAGCTCGACCACCTTGCCCGTGAGCTCGCCGTCCGGGCCGCGCACGATCGCGAAGTCGACCTGCACGCAGTTGGGGAGCGGATCCATGCCCGGGACGTCGAGGTGCGCAGGGATGGCGCGCTTCATCTGCGCGATGAGCGCGGGGCTCGAGATCTGTCGCACGATCTCCGTCGCGGAGCGCTCGAGGTCGTCGCGCAGCCCGTGGGGCAGGAACAGCGGCGTCTCGGCGACGCGGAACGGGATCGCGCACCCGAGCCGCCGCTCGAGCCGGCCGAGGTAGTCCGCGTAGGTCGACGGCCCGAAGGCAGCGTTGAACGCGCGCCGGAAGGTGGGGTCCATGTATTTGTATTTTGGTGGTATCACGGCAACGCGCGCGGCTGAACGACCCGCCGGACGCCTCCAGCAAGAGCGCGCCGGGGGCTCCCTGCGGTCCGATCCGGCTTGAGGCCGCGGACACGGCGACTACAGTCGCCGCGAACCCCGCTGAGGCCTCCACGATGATCAAGCTCCGCTCCGCCATGGTTTTGCCGCTCGTCGCCGCGCTCACCGCGGCGTGCTCGAAGACCCCCGAGCCGACAGCCACATCCGCGCCCGAGGCGCCGGCGACCAGCAAGCCCGCCGCGCCCGCCGAGGCGGCGCCTGCTCCGAAGTCCGCGCCGGCCAGCGGCCAGCAGGCGGGCGGCGCGCTCGCGTGGGACGCCCCGGCGAGCTTCGAGAGCGCGCCGAACCCCAACTCGATGCGCAAGGCCACGTACAAGATCAAGCGCGCCGCCGGTGACGCCGAGGACGCCGAGCTCAGCGTCAGCCAGGCGGGCGGCAGCGTGGACGCGAACATCACGCGCTGGGCCGGCCAGTTCTCCCAGAAGAGCGACGATTCGCCCAAGCGCACCGACCTCAAGGCCGGCGATCTCAAGGTCACCATCGTCGAGGTGAAGGGGACGTTCGCCGGCTCCGGGATGCCCGGCATGCCCGCCTCGGATCCGAAGCCGAACTACGCCCTCCTCGGCGCGATCGTCGAGACGCCCTCCGGCGATCCCTGGTTCTTCAAGATGACCGGCCCCGAGAAGACGGTCACCGGGGCGCGCGCCGACTTCGACAAGCTGGTGAACAGCCTGCGCGTGAAGTGACGCCGCAGCGCGGCGCGTCGACCGCGCGCCGCGCCCTCAGTACGCGATCTCCCCGTCGAAGAACCGCGCGAACGCCGGCGGGAGCGCCGCCGCGCCGCCCTCCGCGAGCGGCGGTCGCGCGCTCGAGAGCGTCTGCCAGAGGAGGATCGTCTCCCGCGGGCGCTCCTGTGCGATCCCGCGCAGCGCGGCGAGCGCCTTGGCGCTGTACGTGACCTCCCCCGGCACGCCGATCAGCCGCTCCACCTCGGGGATCGCGGCGATGGACGCGGGCGTCGGCATGCCGTAGCCGGGGCCGATCGCGCGGTGATCGATCTCGAAGCGGACCGGCGGGAGCCGACGCCGGGTGAAGCGCGGCGCGCGCCGGGCGAGCAGGCGCTTCATGCTGCCGATCTCGTACCGGACGACGGCGCGGTTCGACGCGATGCGCTCGGTGATGCGAACGCCGACGATCGTGGTCGGCCAGCCGAGCACCGCGGCGCCCAGCGTGAGCCCCGCCAGCGTGCCGCCCGTCCCCGAGGGGACGACGATGCGATCGGGCCGGGGGGCCTCGCCGCGCTGGACCTGCTCCGCGAGCTCGAGCATCGCGTCGACGTAGCCGAGGCACGGGAGGGCGGACGAGGCGCCTGGCAGGATGAAATACGGCCGGTCGGCCCGTCGCAGCGCCCGGATCGCCCGGACCGCGGTGGTCGCGTACCCACCGCCATGGACGAGCTCGGCGCCGCTGGCCGCGTCGGCGAGGAGCGCGCCGCGGCCGAACCGGGTGATCGGCTGATCGAACAGGACCGCGGTGACGGCGAAGCCGAGCGCGCGGCCGAAGAGGGCCGTGGCGGTGACCTGCGTCGACGCCAGCCCGCCGACGGTGACGAGCGTCCTCGCCCCGCGCCGCTCCGCGTCGGCGAGCAGGAACTCGAAGCGACGCACCTTGTTGCCGCCGTAGAGCGGCGAGATCAGATCGTCGCGCTTCACCCACACGCCGCCGCGCCCGAGGTACCCCTCGATCGCGGCGCACGGGACGACCGGCGTCGGCGCGTGCGCGAGGGGTCGCCACGGGACCTGCCCCGAGAGCTCGGGCAGCTCGGCGAAGAGCGGCAGCTCCCGCGACGCGGGCAACGCGGGCGAGGCGGCAGGGCGCGCCCCTGGAGGCCCCGCCGTGCCCGCCGCCCCGGCGCGGGTGGCTCGCTCCTCGTCCTCGCCGTCAGCCACGTTCCACCTCGCGTTCAGGCGCGCGCCGCCGCGCCGTGCCCCGCCTGCCTGCCGCCCGGGCCCGCCTGCTCACCGGCGTCGCCGGGGTCGTCGTCCGCGCTATTTTCGGTGCCAGCTTCCGCGCCAGCGCCGAGGCGGCCGCCGCGCGCGACCAGGGGATCGCGCAGGTAGGTGTCCGTCAGCCGCTTCGGCCCGGCGAGGCCGAGCAGCCGCAGCGGGAAGAGCAGCACCGAGAGCACCCACGACGCGAGGCCGAGCGCGAGCTTGCCCCCGTACGCCTCCGCCACCAGCGCGAGCTTGCGGCCGGCCGACATCGACGAGATCGGCGCCTCGGTCAGGCCGATCCGCATGAGCCGGAGCTCCGCGATCCGCACCGTGTGGCACACCAGATCGGGCAGGCGCTTGAGCGCCGGGTGGTCCATCGGCAGGCGCTTCTTCATGAACGCCTCGAGCCGCGACACGCCCCAGAGCGACACCAGCGCGAGGCCGAGCAGCCGCCTCCGGAGCGCCGGCCTGCCCGCGATGGCCTTCCTCGTCTGCTGCTCGCCGAAGTCGACGTGCCGCTCTTCCTGCCGCACGCCGCGCTTCAGGATGGCGACGATCTCCGGCTCATCCACGGTCTCGATCATCGCGTAGAAGGCCTGGAGGACGAGGCCCTCGCCCAGGGCCATCTCGAGGGCGACGTGCTCGGCCCAGTCCCCGCCCATCAGCCCGGTCGCGAGGAAGCGCACGCTCCAGGCGGCCTTGTCCGGCGGCGCGCCCAGGATCTCGAGGATGCGGAGGAAGTTGCCGACGTGCTGGAACTCCTCGACGGCCTGGCGCGCGAGGAAGCGCGCGGACTCCAGGTCGGGGGCGTTGTACAGCCAGTGCCCTATCTGGACGCCGGTGATCTCCCCGTAGAGGAACTGCTGCACGGCCCAGACGATCACGTCCTTGTCCTTGACGGGATCGAGCTTGGCGCCCTGGAAATCGAACGCCATCTCTTCGCGGGTCACCAGCATCACTCGCCCTCCGGAGCGGTGAATTTAGCCCAGATCGCGGCCGCCGGCAGGTCCGAGGCGAAGGGCCCGGCGCGGCGCGATCCGCCGCGGCGGCGCTCCTGCTCGGCCCGTCCGGCGGAGGCGGCGCCCCCCGTGGTATACGGCCGACACGGCGGCATCAGGAACCGCCGACTTGAACCTCAGGAGAAGCACCATGGCGCGTGTCCACAACTTCAACGCCGGCCCTGCCGGGCTCCCCCTCCCCGCCCTCGAGCGCGCGCAGCGCGAGCTCCTCGATTTCGAGGGGACGGGCATGTCGATCATGGAGCACAGCCACCGCGGCAAGGCGTTCGAGGCGGTGCACAACGAGGCGATCTCGCTGCTCCGGCAGCTGCTCGGCCTGTCGGACGACTACCACGTGCTGTTCATGCAGGGCGGCGCGGCCATGCAGTTCGCGGTCGTGCCGATGAACCTCCTGCCGCCCGGCAGGAGCGCCGACTACATCCTGACCGGCGGCTGGTCGGAGAAGGCCCTGGAGGAGGCGAAGCGCGTCGGGACGGTGCGCGTGGCCGGGAGCACCGCCGTCGACAAGCGGTACACCCGCATCCCCCACCAGGGAGAGCTCTCGCTCGATCCGAACGCCGCCTACGTCCACATGACGACGAACAACACGCTGTTCGGCACGCAGTGGCACTGGCTGCCCGATACGGGCGATGTGCCGCTCGTCGCGGATATGTCGTCCGACATCCTGTGGCGGAAGATGGATATCTCCAGGTTTGCCCTGGTTTACGCCGGTGCCCAGAAGAACATCGGGCCGAGCGGGATCACGGTCGTGCTCGTTCGCAAGGATCTCGTTGACAGCGCGCGAAAAGACATTCCCGTCATTTTCCGTTATGCCACTTACGCTGCCAACAACTCGCTCTACAACACACCTCCGACATTCGCAATCTACCTCATGCGCAACGTGCTCGCGTATACGCTTGAGATCGGTGGGCTCGAGGAGGTCGAGCGACGGAATCGCAAGAAGGGTGAGCTGCTGTACGAAACCATCGACGCGCACCCGGACGTGTTCCGGGCGCCTGTCGAGAAGGAGAGCCGCTCGTTCATGAACGTGGTGTTCCGGCTGGCCAGCGAGGAGATGGAAAAACGCTTCGTCGCCGAGGCCGCAAAGGAGGGTATGGTGGGGCTCGCCGGACACAGGTCGACCGGGGGTATCCGGGTTTCGATCTACAACGCAGTACCCGTTGCATCGGTAGAGCGCCTCACGGCGTTCATGCGGGATTTCGCCAAGAGGGGTTGACTCGCGGCGGGAGCACGACGTTCTCGGTATTTCCAGGTTCGCCGCTGTTTCCAAAACACGCTCGGTGAACCTCCCCCTAATTCGTCGCGTCCCAACCTTCAGCCCGCTTGACGTTGTTCCGCCCGGCACAACAGGCCTTCGCGGAAAGGGTCTGTCGGCCTTTCCGCAGCTGGGAGGGAGGCGGTGAACGCCGCTCCCCGACCAGCACCGGGAGGGGACGGCGAACGCCGTTCCCCGACCAGCGCTGGAAGAGGACGGCGAACGCCGTTCCCCGACCAACGCCGGAAGGGGACGGCGAACGCCGCTCCCTGACCAGCACCGGGAGAGAGCGGCCATCGCCGGTCTCGACCGGCCCGGGAGGGGACGGGGGGAACGCCGTCCTTTACCGGCTCGCAGGCCCCGTTCGGAGACCTGAATCGAGCGAGCCAACCGTAAGGAGAGGATGATGGCGAGCATGGATGATCGTATGATTTCCAGGAGTGAGGAGGGCCAGGAGGAGAGAGGGGCCTCGCCGAGCGAACCCCCGCCTTCGTCAGCGTCGCAGCGGGCTGCCAACGAGCGGCAGCAGCGTGGCTTCGCCGCCATGGACGAGGACCGTCAGCGCAAGATCGCCAGCAAGGGCGGGAAGGCAGCCCACGAGAAGGGCACGGCGCACGAGTTCACGCGCGACGAGGCGCGCGCTGCCGGCAAGAAGGGCGGCGAGGTCGTCAGTCAGAACCGCAAGCACATGGCCGAGATCGGGCGCCGTGGCGGCGAGCGCGTGAGCCAGGACCGGGCCCACATGGCCGAGATCGGCCGCAAAGGCGGCGAGGCCGTGAGCGGCGATCGCCAGCACATGGCCGAGATTGGCCGTCGTGGCGGCGAGTCGCGGGGAGACCAGCCGCGGGAGAATCAGCCGCGCTGACCGGGGGACGCGCAGGGCCCGGCGCCCCCGGCGCCGGGCCAGCCCCCTACCCCACGCGACGGCCACGACCCTGGCCTCCCGGTCGTCGCCGCGAGGTGCCTCTCGGGAGGTCTCCAGGCGCCACAGGACCGCGCGCGCCGCGCCGGCGTGGCCGCCCCCGCACATCTCGGTCAGACGCTCGGCGCGCCGCCCCAGGAGGGCGGCGCCGAGCCTCCAGCGCGAGGCAGGAGCTGGCGGGTCAGCCGGGCGCGATCGCGCCCAGCGAGACGTCGCTGGGCGTCTCCTTCGGGCCAGGGATCCATTCCTCGTCGGGCTGCTCCGGCGGGAGCACGACCGGGGCGCCGTCGTAGCGCAGGCGCTTGCCAGGCCAGACGAAGCTGCGGAAGAGGTAGGCGAGGAGCGAAGGCTGGTCGAGGCCCGGGTGGATGAAGGGCGCCACGCGCCTCGCGTGCGCGGCCGGCAGGAGGCTCCAGTGGAGGCCGGGCTCCATGTGATGGATGGAGTGGAAGCCGTTGTTGTACGTCCACCAGTTGACCAGCCGGCCGACGAAGTTGCGCGAGTGGTTGTACTCGCTGTCCTCGTCGCAGCCGTCGTGCTGGAGGTAGTTCATGGTCACGATCCCCCACGCGGCGTACTGGTGCGGGATCAGGACGTAGAGGAGGAACTTCTGCCAGTCGAGCGCGAGCAGGGCCCCCATCGCGCCGAGGAACACCGCCGACTCGAGGAGCATCTGACGGAACCACGGCGGGTTCCGCCGGTACATCGCCTTGAAGTAGCGCATGTCGGCGGGCAGGATGTCCCGGACCACGCGGCTCATGAAGAAGAGGCCGTTCAGCAGGTTCCACCGATAGCGCACCTTCGTCGTCCGCATCACGTCACGCCGGGACTGCGTGTACTTGTGATGGCTGAGGTTGTGGCCCGGGACGTAGGCGCTGACGGGGTGCCCGTAGGTGAGCGTCAGCACGACCTGGAACGCGCGGTTCATCCATCGCCGCCGGAACACGGGGCAATGGACCGCGTTGTGGGTCGCGACCGCTCCGAGGAACGAGAACACGCACGTCGTGACGAGGAGCGGAATCGCGAGCCATAGCGCGCGCGGCGCGTAGACCCATTGCACCGCCACGAGCACGAAATACGTCGCGACGAAGAGGAGTGTCTTGATATCGGCGCGGTACCGGAGCATGGCTGTTCTTCGCTGCTACTACCAGGACCACGCGCCGAACCGACCGGCAGCGCCGAGCAGCGCAGGCCGGCCCGGACGGGCGCAGCGGCCCATCTTCTCGGCGCTCTTCCTAGCGCATTTCGTCGCAGCTGGAAGCTCGAAGTTGCATTCCGACGAGCGCTCCGCGCCATCCCCACCCGACATCCGTGTTTCACGCCGATGTCTCACGCTCGGTGCGATCGTCTCTACGCACCTCGCGCCGGTATTCAGGCGTGGGAGCCGCTGCGCCGGTGTGCCGGTGAGGGAGCCGCTCCGCCGGTGTGCCGGTGAGGGAGCCGCTCCGCCGGTGTGCCGGTGAGGGAGCCGCTCCGCCGGTGCTCGGCGGCGCGTGCGGCGGAGCACTCCGGCGCGCTCCGGCGTGCGCTGGCGCGCTCCGGCGTGCGCTGGGCCGGAGGCGGCTCGCGCTTGACGACCTGGTCGCGAACCGCCAACGTGGCCGCGTGAGCTCATCCCCTCTCGGCTTCGATCCGAACGGTCCCGCCATCGGAAACGGGATTTACGGGCTGCCACACACTGCCGAGGACGCCCGGGTGGTCCTCGTCCCGGTGCCGTGGGAGCCGACGGTGTCCTACCGCCGCGGCGCCGCCAAGGGCCCGGGGGCGATCCTGCGGGCCAGCCGGCAGGTCGACCTCTTCGACCTGCACACGGGCAGACCGTACGAGCAGGGCATCGCGATGCTCGACGTCGATCCGGACATCGTGCGCTGGAACGCGGAGGCGTGCGCCGCGGCCGAGCCGGTGATCGCGGCGCACGGGGAGGTCGCTGGCGACCGGGACCTGGAGGCGCGCCTCGCGGCGGTCAACGCGCTCTCCCGGCGGCTGAACGAGCGCGTCACGGAGATCGCCATGCGATGGATGGAGCGGGGCAAGCTCGTCGGCGTCATCGGCGGAGATCACTCCGCCCCCTACGGCGCGATCGCGGCGCACGCCGCGCGTTACCCGGGAATGGGGATCCTGCACATCGACGCGCACGCCGATCTCCGCAACGCGTACGAGGGATTCACCGACTCCCACGCTTCGATCATGCACAACGTCGCGACGAACCACCCGAAGATCCCGCGGATCGTCCAGGTCGGGCTGCGCGACATGAGCGAAGACGAGCTCCGGTTCATCCGCGAGTCGAACGGGCGCATCGTCGCCCACATCGACGCCTCGATCGCCGATCGGCTCTTCGAGGGGGAGCCGTTCCACCTGATCGCCGACTCGATCGTGGAGGATCTCCCCGACGACGTCTATGTGAGCTTCGATATCGACGGCCTCGATCCGACGCTGTGTCCGAGCACCGGCACGCCTGTCCCCGGCGGGCTGACGTTCCAGCAAGCCGTCGCCCTGATCGGCCGCATCCAGAAGAGCGGCCGGCGCATCGTCGGCTTCGACCTGAACGAGGTCGCGCCCAAGGACGACGCCGACGACTGGGACGGCAACGTCGGCGCCCGCCTCCTGTACAAGCTCATCGGCTTCACCCTCCTCTCCCACGACACCCGCACCCGTTAACGAAGCGAGCGCGTCGCCCCCCGCAGAAGGTGGCCCTCTTCCGCGCGCACGCGCGCGCTCTCCCCCCAACGAGGCGATCGCGGCGGGCACCCGCACAGGAGACGGGCCCAGATCGGCGTTTTCGGCGCGGAAGCGTACTCTCGTACGCTGAGCACCGAAAACGCCGAGGTGGGCCCGTATCCGCCGCGGGTGCCCGCCTCAAGAAAGCGCGCGGCGGTAGGTCTCGATCGAGAGGTGGACGTCGAGCGTGCCGGCCATCTCGCGGCAGGAGTGCATGCTGAGCATCGGCGCGCCGACGTCGACCGTGGCGATGCCGAGCGAGGCCGCCGTGATCGGGCCGATCGTGCTGCCGCAGGGGAGATCGCTGCGCACGACGAAGTGCTGGGGGGCGTAGCCCACGTCGTGACAGAGCGCCTCGAGCGCGGCGGCCGTCGCGCCGTCGGTCGCATAGGACTGGTTCACGTTCGACTTGATCACGAGCCCGCGGTTGATCTGCGGGGCGTGGCGCGGCTCGTGCTGATCGGCATAGTTCGGGTGCACCGCGTGGGCCATGTCCGCCGAGACGAGCAGCGACCCGGCCATCGCGCGGGCGAACGCCTGCGGCTCGCGCCCCGGGAAGACGTCGACGATCCGCGCGAGCACGTCGCGGAGCACGCTCCCCGCCGCCCCCACGGCGCTCCGGCTGCCGCACTCCTCGTGGTCGTAGAGCGCGATGACCCGCGTCGCCGCGGAAGGAGCGGCGCCGATCAGCGCGGCCGTCGCGGCGTGACAGCTCGCGAGGTTGTCCAGGCGGGACGCGAAGATGAACTCGTCGGAGAGGCCGCCGAGCGACGCCTTGAGCGTGTCGTACAGGCAGAGATCGAAGCCGAGGATGGCGTCGCGCGGCGCGTCGACCGCGCGCGCGAGCAGGGCGTTGAGATCGGCCTCCTTGCCCAGGCCGATCACGGGGGCGAGGTGCTTCTGCGCGTTCAGCACGAGCCCCTCGGAGTTGACCCCGCGGTTCAGGTGGATCGCGAGGTTCGGGACGCGGGCGACCGGGCGGCCCAGGTCGACGAGGAGGCGCTCGATCCGCCCGTCCCTGCGCACGTGGACGCGGCCGGCCACGCTGAGATCGCGGTCGAGCCAGGTCGAGTACAGGACGCCGCCGTAGACCTCGACCCCGAGCTGCTGGTAGCCGCTCCGCGAGAGCTCGGCGCTCGGCTTCACCCGGAAGTTCGGCGAGTCGGTGTGCGCGCCGATGACGCGAAAGCCGCCGAGCGCCGGGTGCTCGGCCCCGGCCACGAACGCGACGATCGTCGACCCGCCCCGGATGACGAAGCGGCGATCGCCCGGCGCGACAGCCCACGCGTCGCGCTCCCCGAGCTCCGAGAAGCCGGCGGCCACGAGCCGCGAGGCGACCTCGCGCACGGCGTGGTACGGCGTCGGCGAGCGATCGATGAAGGCGCAGAGGTCGCGGGCGGCCGCGACGCCGCGCTCGCGCAGCGCCGCCATCTCGTCCGCGCTCCTCGCGAAGCGCTCGCCAAGGTCGGTCAGTGGCCTGGGATCGCCTGCGCGATCGAGGATCTCGGGGGGCGTCATGGAGGGCGCGGAGTCTAGCAGAGCCGCCGAGCCTCGCCCGGCGCGCCGGCGCGCGCCTCCGTGCGCGCGGAGGCGCGCGCTCGCCAACGCCGAGATGGCGGCCCACGCGGCCGGTGCGCCATGGTATCCGCCACCACCGCGCCGCTCGCAGGACCTCCTCCGACGCCGCGCGCCGCAACCCGCAACGGAGACGCGCCCCGATGTACCGCCTCGTCCGACCGCTCCTCTTCGCGCTGCCGCCCAGCCTTGCGCACGAGCTCGGCATGCTCGCGCTCGCCCCGATCGAGCACGCAGCGCCGCTCCGCGCCCTCGTGCACGCCCGCCTCGCGCCCCGGGATGGGCGCATCGCGGTGCGCGCCATGGGGCTCGACTTCCCCTCCCCGCTCGGCGTGGCGGGCGGCTTCGACAAGGACGCCCGCCGGGCCCGCGCGCTCGCCGCCCTCGGGTTCGGCTTCGTCGAGCTCGGCACCGTCACGGCGCAGCCCCAGGCCGCGAACCCGTCGCCGAACCTCTTCCGGCTGCCGGCCGACCGGGCGCTCATCAACCGGCTCGGGTTCCCGAACCAGGGCGCGGCCCGCGTCACGGAGCGCCTGCTCGGCCGCGGCGGCGCGGCGGCCGTGGGCGTGCCGGTGGGCATCTCGATCGGCAAGTCCAGGGTCGCGCCGCTCGATCCCATCGAACCCGCGATCGACGACTACCTCGCGAGCTTCCGGGAGGCGCGGCGCGCGGCCGACTTCGTCGTGATCAACGTGTCGTCGCCGAACACGAAGGACCTCCGCGCGATGCAGGGCCCGGCGATCGCGCGGGCGCTGCTCTCCGCGATCGCGCGGGAGAACCGCGCCGCCGGGGCGCCGCTGCCGCTGCTCATCAAGGTCGCCCCGGACCTCGGCCACGAGGAGCTCGAGGCGCTGCTCGCCGTGGTCGAGGAGGTCGGCCTCGCCGGCGTCATCGCGACCAACACGACCGTGCGGCGCGACGGGCTCGCGACGAGCCCGGAGGCCGTCGAGGCGATGGGCGCGGGCGGGCTGAGCGGGCCGCCCCTCCGGCAGCGCTCGCTCGCGATGGTGCGGCGCATCCGCGCGCGCCTCGGGAGCAACGTCACGGTGATCGGCGCCGGGGGCATCGAGTCGGCGGAGCACGCGATGGACCAGCTCCAGGCGGGCGCCGACCTCGTGCAGATCTATACCGGCTTCATCTACGGCGGCCCGCTGCTCCCCGCCGCGATCGCGCGCGGGCTCTCGGACCTCGTGGCCCGCTCCGGCGCGCGGTCGATCCAGGACCTCGTGAGCCGGCCAGGCGGCGCGACGCGCGCTGCTATGATCGGCCATGGAGCTTGAAGCGCACGTCCACGACACCATCCGCGACATCCCGGAGAGCGAGTGGAACGCGCTCGACGGGGTGAGTGAGGCGCCGTTCCTCACCTGGACGTGGTTCGACGCGCTCGAGCGGACGGGGTGCGTGGGCGAGGCGGCGGGCTGGCTGCCCCACCACATCACGCTCCGGGCCGAGGGGGCGCTGCTCGCCGCGGCGCCCGCCTACCTCAAGGACAACAGCGAGGGAGAGTTTGTCTTCGACCACGGCTGGGCCTCTGCGTCCCACCAGATCGGCGCGCCGTACTACCCGAAGCTCGTCGTCGCGGTGCCGTTCACGCCCGCGACGACGCCGCGGCTGCTCGTGCGGCGGCCGGAGGACCGCCCGGCGCTGCTGCCCGTCCTCGCCGAGACGCTCCGCAAGCTGGTGGCGCGGAGCCGCATCTCGAGCGCCCACGTCCTGTTCCCGACCGAGGACGAGGCCGCCGCCCTCTCCGACGCCGCCATGGCGCACCGCTGCGGCGTCCAGTTCCAGTTCGAGAACGAGGGGTATCAAACGTTCGACGACTTCCTCGCGCGCTTCAACGCGAAGCGGCGGCACCAGATCCGGCGCGAAATGCGCGAGTCCACGAGGCAGGGGCTGTCGATCGACACGCTGCGCGGCGCCGAGATCACGCCGGAGATCGTCGATGCCATGTTCGGCTTCTACGTCTCCACCGTGGAGAAGTTCGCCTGGGGCCGGCAGTACCTGAACCGCGCCTTCTTCGAGGAGATCGCGGCCCGGCTGCGCGGCGGCGGGGCGCAGGGAGGCGTCGAGATCGTCCTGGCGCGGGAAGGCAAACGCCCCATCGCGGGCGCGCTCAATCTGGCCGGGCCCACGACGCTCTACGGCCGTTACTGGGGCGCGTCGGAGGAGCGCCCGTTCCTGCATTTCAACGTCTGCTATTATCACCCGGTCGAGGACTGCATCGCCCGGGGACTGCGCCGCTTCGAGCCGGGCGCAGGAGGGTCGCACAAGCTCGTTCGCGGCTTCGCACCGAGCGTCACCCACAGCGCGCACCACATCGCGCATCCACGCCTGGACGCCGCTGTGCGCGAGTTCCTCGCGCGCGAGCGCGCGGCCGTCCGCGCGAAGACGGCGGACAGGAGCGTGGCATTCCGCTGAGCGCCTTCCTGGCGCAGCGCGACGTGCGGTGTTGACGTGGCGCGCGCTGGAGAGGGATGCTGCCAGACATGCGCGCCTTTCTTGCACTCCTCGCCTCCTCCATCGTCTTCGGGCTCGCCGCGAGCGGCGGCTGCTCGAGCAATGAAGCGACCGACACGACCTCGACCACGGCGGCAGCCACGGTCGCCGGCGCCGGCGGCTCGCTCGGCTTCGGCTGCTTCGGCGGCAGCCCGGATGGGCGGTGTACGATCCTCGCCCAGGTCCCCGAGAGCTGCAGCTGCCCCGACTGCTCCGACACGGCGAGCTGCCTCGGCCGCTGCAACGACGACGGCGCCTGCGACATGCGGCCAGACGCCCCCGACGGCGAGGATTGCACCTGCCAGGACTGCGCGGGCACGGTTGCGGAGTGCAGCCCGAGGCGCGGGTGCAACGACAACGAGGGGTGCAACGCCAACGAGGATTGCACCTGCCCCGACTGCACGAGCACCCCGCGGTGCACGGATCACTGCACGGACAACGGCTCGTGCGCGGAGTACTTCGAGGGGTGCTCCTGCGCGGATTGCAGCGGCGTGGAGCGCTGCGGCGGGAACCCGGCCACGACCACGGCAGCGGCCACGACGAGCAGCGGCGCGGGCGGCGACCCGACCGGCGGCGGCGGCGCGGGCGGCGACCCGAGCGGCAACGGCGGCGCGGGCGGCGACCCGACCGGCAGCGGCGGCGCGGGCGGCGGCGGCGGCGCAGGCGGCGCCTAGGACACGCTCGGCGCCCTCGCCGATCCGCGCCCTCGCCGCTCGGGGCCCTCACTGCTTCGCGGTGAGCCCGTGCTTCCTCAAGAACATACGCACGTGGTGGCGCTCCATGCCCGCGCGGCGCGCCATCTCGCTGACGTTGCCGCCCGTCGCCCGGATCAGCTCGCTGAAGTAACGCTGCTCGAACGCCGCGACGGCGCTCCGCTTCGCCTCGCCGAACGCCGACGTCGGGACGACCACGTCGCCGCCGCCCTCCAGCGGCAGGATCGAGGCGATCGCCTCGGCCCCGGGCGGCAGGCTCGCGGCCACGCTGGTGACGTTCATGAGCTCCCGGACGTTGCCAGGGAAATCGTGCTGGCCGAGCGTCGTGGTGATGAGATTGACCATCTCCACGGCGCGCTCGGGGCACCCCAGGCGCTCGCAGACGCGCTCGACGAGCAGCGGGATGTCCTCCCGCCGCTCGCGGAGCGGCGGCAGCTCGATGCGCATCTGGGCGATCCGGAAGAAGAGATCGCTCCGGAAGCGCCCGGTGTTCATGCTGCGGCCGAGATCGCGGCGCGTCGCCGCGATGATCCGCACGTCGACGGGCTCGTAGATCCGCGACCCGACGCGCTTCACCTTCTGCTCGGTGAGCGCGCGCAGCAGCTTCGGCTGGAGATCGGGCGGCAGCTCGCCCAGCTCGTCGAGGAAGATCGTCCCGCCGTTCGCCTCGTGGAAGGCGCCGCTCCTCCGCTCGTTCGCCCCGGGGAAGGCGCCGCGCTCGTGCCCGAAGAGGAAGCTCTCGGCGAGCGCGCCCGGCAGCGAGGCGCAGTCGACGACGACGAACGGGCCGCCGCGCCGGCTCGAGACGTCATGGATGGCCTGCGCCGCGAGCTCCTTGCCCGTGCCCGTCTCCCCGGTGATCAGCAGCGAGAGCTCCGTCGAGGCCACCTCGCGCAGCAGGCGGAACAGGTGGCGCATCCGCGGCGAGGCGCCGATCAGCGGGCCGAAGCTCTCGTCGAAGCCGACGTCGACGCGCTCCTTGTCGAGCGGCTCGAAGCTCAGCACCGAGCCGCCGACCTGGATGGCGCACGCGGCCGTCAAGATCGCCTCGCGGATGCGGACCGTCGACACGAACGTCCCATTCTTGCTGCCGAGATCGCGGACGAGCACGCCCGGCCCCTCCGCGCGAAGATCGCAATGCGTCGAGCTGACCTCCGGATCGTCGACCACCACACCGCAGCTCGGATCGCGCCCCACCACGATCGGCGCGATGCCGATCTTGACGGGATCCCGGCCCGCCGAGCGCAGCGTGCCGCCGCGAACAAACCACTGAACCGCGCGAGCGCGGGTCGCATCCCTCGTCGAGCTCATATCCAACGGTTATTCGATTTCCCTGGTCTTGACCACATCCACGCACGCCCCGCGCGCCCACGGGCGGGAGCGCCCACCTGGGCGCACCGGGTACGTGGCTTCCGGAGGAGCCGCAGCCTCCCGTCGAAAAACTTCACAACCACTAGAGGTAACAACCAGAAATTCTGATCAAGCAATGTGCTGAGCGCATAGCGGGAGAGGCCCTCGAGAGGGTAGAGTACGTGGTCTACGCAAGCGATGAAGCGGGCGTTCGTCCAGCTCGCCTCATCGGGTGTCGATGGTCGATGAACGAGGACCCGGCCATCGCGGGGTGGATGCGCCCTGCGATAGGGGCTGTCGGTGTGTGTTCTTTCAACGCGATTCGGGGCTCCGCTCTCCCGGTCCCCTCAACGTGGGAGTCGCGCGAGCGCTCCCGGCGAGGATGCTTATGCCGAGAATAGGATGGTTACTCCGGAAGCGCGCCGCGACGGCCCTGGGGCTCCTGGGGCTCTCCGCGGGCGCGAGCGCGCTCGCGTCCGTGTCCGCCGGTTGCAGCAGCGAGGCCGACGGCCCGTGCATCTCCGACGAGCAATTCTTCGCCGAGAAGGTGTGGGTCCCCATCCTCTCGACGAAGTGCATCGGCTGCCATAACCCGCAGGGGCAGGCGGCGGAGTCCAAGCTGATCCTCGCCGGGAGCAGCGAGGCGGGGTTCCTCGACAAGAACCTCGCGACGTTCAAGTCGCTCGCCGGGCTCGAGCTCGGCGGCGAGTCGTACGTCCTCCTCAAGCCGACGAAGGCCATCGAGCACGGCGGCGGCCAGGTCCTCGCCTCGGACAGCGCCGAGGTCGAGGCGCTCCGGGCGATGGTGGAGCGGACGAAGGAGCCGTCGTCCTGCGAGACGGACGTCAACGCCTCCTTCGCCGGCGTGGTGATGAGCGGGCCCGAGGAGACGCTCCGCACGGCGAGCCTCGAGCTCGCCGGGCGCCTGCCGACCGAGGCCGAGGAGGAGGCCGTCGCAGAGAGCGGCATGGCCGCGCTGGATCCGATCCTGGACCAGTTGCTCACGGAGGAGACGTTCTATGTGCGGCTGAAGGAGATCTACAACGATCTCTTCCTCACCGACCGTTACCTGAACGGCGAGGAGGCCGTCGATCTGCTGCGGAGCGACGCGTACGATCCGAAGTGGTACAACAGCCTCCCGCAGGATCCGGCGCTGGTCGCGAGGTACGGCGCGCGGGACCTTGAGGACGTCGCCAACAAGCTGAAGAGCTGGACGAACCGGGCCGTCGGGAGGGAGCCGCTCGAGCTCATCGCTTACATCGTGCGGAACGACAGGTCCTTCAAGGAGGTCCTCACCGCCGACTACACGGTCGTGAGCCCCTTCTCCGCCAAGGCGTACGGCGTGACGGCCGAGTTCAAGAACGACGCGGATCCGGACGAGTTCGTCCCGGCGAAGCGCGATCCGATCCCGCTCGCCGGCGTGCTCACCTCCCCCGTCTTCCTGTCCAGGCACCCGACGACGAACACCAACAGGAACCGCCACCGAGCGAGGATGGTCTATCAGTTCTTCCTCGGCACCGACATCCTGAAGACGGCCGAGCAGCCGCTCGATCAGACGAAGATCACCGACTTCAACCCGACGATGAACAACGCGGCGTGCACCGTCTGCCACGCCGCCCTGGACCCGCTGTCAGGCGGGTTCCACAGCTTCGACTCCGCGGGCCGGTACAGGGAGGACGACACCTGGTACGAGGACATGCGGCCGCCGGGCTTCGGCGCCGAGTCGGTGCCTTTCAGCGAGTTCCCGACCGCGCTCTCGTGGGTGGCGAAGCGCGTCGCCGACGACCCCCGCTTCGCGCTCTCGGCGGTCTATACGATGTACACCGGCCTCACCGGGCAACAGCCGCTCGCCGCGCCGAGCAACGACGATCCGGAGTTCAATGCCAAGTTCCGGGCGTACCTCGCCCAGTACCACGCGTTCAACACGATGGCGCACGACTTCGCCGACGGCGGCTACAACCTGAAGACGGTCGTCAAGGCCATCGTCAAGAGCCCCTATTTCCGGGCGCGCAACGTGGCGCAGGCGTCTCGGGGCGAGGCGCTCACGCAGCTCGGCGGCACGCGGTTCCTCGGGCCCGAGCAGCTGCACCGGAAGATCTGGGCGGTGACGGGGTATCCGTGGCGCCCGCGGGCGTTCGAGGACGACGGCAGTCGCTACGACTTCCTGCTCCGGCGCGACGCCTACCGCATGCTGTACGGCGGCATCGACTCGCAGGACGTGATCCAGCGGATCACGGAGCCGAACGGGATCATGGCCAACATCGCCGACCGGATGGCGAACGAGATGGCGTGCGTCGCGGTGCCGCGCGACCTCTACCTCCCGCAGGAGGAGCGGCTCCTCTTCCCGTACGTCGAGACGACGTTCGAGCCGCGCGACACGAACGATTTCGACGTGCTGCCGGCCGTCGAGGGGATCAAGCAGAACATCCAGTACCTGCACAAGCGGGTGCTCGGCGAGTCGCTCGAGCTCGGCGATCCCGAGATCGAGCGGACATACAAGGTCTTCCTCGAGACGTGGGAGGAGGGCAAGGCGGGCATGGCGAAGCCGGAGGGCGAGGAGGGCAGGCTCTCGAGGTCGCTGCCCGGCCCCTGCCAGGTGCACAACGACTACTGGACTCGAGAGGGGCTCCCCGACGAAGAGAAGCTCACGCGCGACGAGAACTACACGGTCCGCGCCTGGATGAGCGTCATGACCTATCTCCTTTCGGACTTCAGGTTTCTTTACCAGTAGGAGCAGCCATGGAACGTCGAGATTTCCTCAAACTGGCATCTATGGCGGGCCTCGGCGTCGTCGCAGCGGGCGTGCTGTCGAGGGACGCCGCCGCGGCCGGCCCCTACGCGGGCCCGCTCTGGGTCCACATCCACGCGAGCGGCGGCTGGGACCCGACGAGCCTCTGCGATCCCAAGGGCGCGCGGGACGAAGAGGAGCAGAAGACGCGGGAAGCGATGAACCGCAGCTACCTGAGCGCGGCGATCGGGACCGCCGGCAATCTCAAGTACGCGCCGGTCGGCGGCAACGACGCGTTCTTCAAGAAGCATTACAGCAAGCTGCTCGTCATCAACGGCATCGACACAGGGACGAACAGCCACGACGCCGGCGTCCGCAACACGTGGTGCGGCACGCTCCGCGAGGGCAAACCCGCCTTCGCGGCGCTCGTGGCCGGCGTCCACGGCGGCGCGCTGCCGATGGGGTTCATCAGCAACGGCGGCTACGACACGACGGCGAACGTCGTGGCCGTCACCCGCATACCCGACACCGGCCTCCTGCAGCGGCTCGCCTATCCGAACAGGATCGATCCGGGGAACGAAGAGAACCGCGAGCAGTACCACACCGACGCCACGATGACGCGGCTCCTGGAGGCGCGGCAGGCGCGGCACGCGGCGAAGCTCGATCAGCAGCGGCTGCCCCACGTCAAGCAGGCGATGAGCACGCTGTTCACGTCGCGCGTCGGGCAGAACGAGCTCAAGCAGCTCATCCAGTACCTGCCCGCGGAGTTCGAGAGCGCCTCGCTGCGGCGGCAGGCGCAGGTCGCGCTCGCGGCCTACCGCGCCGGCATCTGCGTGAGCGCCAACCTGTCGGTGGGCGGGTTCGACACGCACGGGAACCACGACGACAACCACATCCCGCGGCTCGACCAGATCTGCGACGGGATCGACTTCCTCCTGACCGCCGCGGAGGAGCAGGGCATCGCGGACCGGATCGTCCTCGTCGTGGGCTCGGACTTCGGGCGGACTCCGGGCTACAACGAGGGCAACGGCAAGGACCACTGGAACATCACCAGCATGATCCTGGCCGGCGCGGGCATCGCGGGGAACCGGGTGATCGGCGCGACGGACGACCGGCACAACCCGCTCGACGTCGATCCGGTCACGCTCGCGCCCAAGGAGGGCGGCGTCCGGCTCAAGCCGGGGCACATCCACAAGGCGCTCCGCAAGCTGGCGGGGATCGCGGACGATCCGCTCGTGGAGCGATTCCCGCTCTCCGAGGAAGAAGATCTGCCCATCTTCGGGTGATGGGGCCCGCGGGCGGCGCGCCGCCCCGCCATCGACGCCATCGACTGCAGCGCGGGTGACGTCATCGGAGCCGGCGGGCGAGGAGACGGGGTGTCGCCTCGCCCGCCGCTCACTCCACCGAGAACGCGATCTCCTCGCTGGCGGTCGCTCCGTCCGCGTCGACGCGGAGCCGGTGCGCGCCGGCGACGAGCGGCCAGTCGAGCGCGAACGGCGGGCCGACCTCGATGGGGCGCCCGTCGAGCACGAAGCGCACGCGGGGCACGCCCGGAGGGACGTCGGCGCGCAGCCGGATCGCCTGCAGCGAGTTGATCGACGGGTCGAGGACGAACCGGGCGCCGTCGGGCGGGTACGCGACGCGGACGCGCGCGCCGGCGCCGGCGCCGGCAGGAGGAGCGCCGGGTGCGCCGTCGAGCCCGGCGAGCGCGCCGCAGAGGGGCGACGCCGCATCGGGCGCGAGGGGGCGGCCGGCGGCGCGCGCCCATGCGGTGAGCTCCGCGTCGTAGCGCTCGAAGACGCGCTCCTCGACCGTCGCGTCGGGGCAGGCCCCGGCGCGCAGGCCGTTGCGGCGATCGATGCGCACGGTCTCGTGCATGTCGCACGGCGAGAGCGCCGCGGCGTCGCCGCGCGGGAGGAGCTCGCGGCGGTGGTGCGGGCACGCGGCGGTCGGCCTCATGCCGGACAGGGCGCAGACCTCGACCTCGGCGAGCTGCTCGGGATCGGGCGGATCGAAGGGGCGCGGCGGCCGGACGCGCGCGGCGGCGAGCATGGCGTCGCGGAACAGCGGGCCCGCGCCGGTGATGCCGCTGACGCCGCCCATGGGCGAGCCATCGAAGTTACCGACCCAGACGGCGACGGTGACGTCGGGCGTGAAGCCGACCGCGATGTTGTCGCGGAAGCCCTTGGACGTGCCCGTCTTCGCGGCCACAGGGAACGGGAGATCGAGCGCGTTGCCCTCGCCGAACGACGCGAGCCGCGCCCGGTCGTCGGCGAGGATGTCGACGACCACCCGGGCGCGCGCGGCGTCGAGGACGCGCGCGCCGCGCTCGGGAAGCACCGCGGGCGGCTCGGCGGGCGTGCCGCTACCGCTGGACGCGGGTGACACGGAAGAGGCCGCTTGTGATGAGGGGGGCGGAGGCGACGAGGGGGCGAACGAGCGCACCGCGCGCACCGGCAGGTACAAGCCTCCCCGCGCGAGCGTGGCGTAAGCGTTCGCGAGGTCGACAAGGCGGACCTCGCCGTCGCCGAGCGCGATGGCGACGCCGTAGCGCGACGGCTCGCGATCGAGCGAGCGGAGGCCGAGCTCCCGGAGCCGCGCGAGGACGCGCTCGGGGCCGAGCGCGGCCGCCGCCCAGACCGCAGGGACGTTGTACGAGTTGGCGAGCGCGTCCCGCAGGCGGACGGGGCCGTGGAAGCGGCCGTCGTAGTTCCGCGGCGCGTAGTTGCCGTCCGCCGTCGGGAACGAGAGCTCGACGTCGGGAAGGACGGTCGCGGCGGTGAACCCGAGCTTCTCCATGGCGAGCTCGTAGACGAACGGCTTCAGCGCAGAGCCGGGCTGGCGCAGCGCGAGGACGCCGTCGTTGTGGCCGAGCCCGGCGGCGTCGTCGATGTCGTGCGAGCCGACGTACGCGAGGATCTCACCGGTCGCGTTCTCGATCACCACCACCGCCGCCGCGCCGACGTCGCGATCCGAGAGGCCGCGGACGGTCTGCTGCGCGAGGACCTCGATCTCGCGCTGGAGGCCGCGGTCGATCGTCAGCGTGATCGAGGTCGCCCGGCGGTCTACGATCCGCGACGCGGCGCCGGGGCCCTCGGCGGGGAGGCCCGCGCCCGGGCCGAGCGCGCCGCCGAGCACGGCGCGGACGAGGTGCGGCGCGCCGAGCCCGCCCCCCTTGGGGGCGAGCGCGATGGGCTCCGCGCGGGCGCGGGCCACCTCGGCCTCGCCGGCGAGGCCGGCCGCGAGCATGCGATCGAGGACGCGGTTCCTGCGGCGCTCGAGCGGCCCGGTGCCGCGACGCGGATCGTACAGCGCCGGGCCGCGCGGCATGCTGGCGAGCGCCGCGGCCTCGGCGAGCGACAGGTCGCGCGTGGGCTTGTCGAAGTAGAAGCGGCTCGCCGCCTCGACCCCGCGCAGGCCCGGGCCGAACGCGACGCGGTTCAGGTACTGCTCGAGGATCTCGCGCTTCGAGAGCGACGCCTCGATGCGCACCGCGAGCGCCGCCTCGCCGAGCTTGCCGCGCGCGGTGCGGGGGCGCGGGACGAGCGTGCGCGCGAGCTGCTGCGTGATCGTAGACCCGCCCGAGACGACGCGCCGCTCCGCCGCGAGCTGGCCGACGGCGCGCGCGATGGCGATCGGATCGACGCCGGGGTGGCGCGCGAACCGCTTGTCCTCCGCGGCGAGGAGCGCGCGCTGGATGCGATCGCCGGCCTCGGAGAGCGGAAGCCAGCGCGCGCGCGCGCCGTCGCCAGCGCGGAGCTCGCGGAGCACCGTGCCGTGGCGGTCGAGCAGGACCGTGGACACGGCGTGATCCTCCGGCGCTCCGAGCTCCGGCGGGAGCGGCGTGAGCGCCGCGAGGGCGGCCAGCAGGAGCCACGGCGCGACGGCGAGGGCGACCGCGATCTGCGCCGCGCGGCGCAGGATCCGCCGCGCGCGCGGGCCGAGGCGCGCGAGCCACCGCCCTGCGCGGCCGGCTCCTTCCGGGGAGGGCGCGCGCACGGCTCAGCGCGGACGCGGCGCCGCGTCCGGCCCTCGGCTCCCGACCTGGACCGTGACGGCGCCCGTCCGGCCGAAGACCTCGGGGCTGTACATCTCCTCCGCGCGCGCGGGCGGGACCACGAACGAGCCGAGCGTCGTGGCGCGCGCGAGGTACCGGTACCGGTACATCCCGGCGGCCATGTGATCGACGAAGAAGAGGACGCGATCATCGCGGATCTCTCGGACGAAGCGGCTCGGGTCGTAGACGCGGCCGGTCGCGCGCAGGTCGTCCTGATCGGCGTCGGCGTCGTCCGCCTCGGCCTGGGCCTCGGCCGCGTCGACGTCGAGCGAGCGCGCGGACGTCGCGAGCCGCGCGTCGACCGCCTCGAGGCCCGCCGGCAGCGGATCGTCGATGACCACGAAGTCGCGCGGAGACGGCGTCACCACGACGATCTCGCCGAGCACGAGGTCGCCGCCGGCGAACGCGACCGACGGCGGGGCCGCGCCGGCCGCGCCGCCGACGACGGCGGAGAGGTCCTCGGGCGCGAGCGCGCGGAGCGACTTCTCGATGAAGAAGCCGCGGTCGAGCGCCTCCGTCGGGAGCTGCTTGCGCGCGTAGCGGAGCCGCGCCTCGTAGAACAGGCGGCCGCGCCCGTCGACCGCGAACGCGAGCGGCGCGCCCGCGGCGCTCGCGAGCCTCGCCGCGGGGATCGACGTCTTGACCTGCTCCGTCGTGGGGCCGTGGAACGGCGCGGAGAACAGCTCCGCCTGCCCCAGGAACACCCGCGCGTCGAAGTCCGGCGCCGTCTTCTCCTGCGCCTTCCGGTACTGATCGAGCGCGAGCAATGCCCAGGCCGTCTCCTGCGTGCTGCGCCACGTACCGCCGCGGCGATCCGCGAGCAGCCCCGCCGCGAGCCGCGGCGCGAGCGGGTGCGCCGGCCGCGCCGCGAGCAGCGCGCGCAGCACGAGCGCCGAGGTGCGGGCCTCGGAGTCCATGAGGACCGCGTAGGCGTCGCCGTGGTTGTGGACGGCCCGCGCGACCGGCCCGTCGAGGCGCAGCGCGCCCTCGAGCTCGCGGACGAGCTGATCCACGGACGCCCTGTCGCTCTTGCCGATCACCATCGCGTGCGCGAGGAGCGCCTTCGAGAAGAGCGGCAGCTTGTCGCGCTCGTCGAACAGCTGGCTCGCGCGCCCGGGGTCGGGGGCGCCGCTCGCCGCGAGGACGTCGACGAGGAACGGCGCCGTCGCCCGGAGGAGCGGATCGGCGCCGATCCGGTTGAGCTCCTGGCGCAGGTACGACGTCGCGCGCTCCGCCGCGTCGGGCGGCACCGCGACCCCGTAGCGCCTGGCCTCGGTGAGGCCCCACAGCGCGTACGCCGTGGTCCACAGGTCCGCGCTGTCCGACTCGGCGAAGAAGCCGAAGCCCCCGTCCCCGCGCTGGTGCGAGAGGATCTCCCGGACCGTCTTGCCGATGACGGCCGTGAGGTCCTTCGGCAGCGCGATCCCGTACGCCTTCGCGAGGTCGCGCAGCGACAGGAGCGGGACCATCCGGCTCGTCAGCTGCTCGGTGCAGCCGTACGGGTACTCGAGGAGCTGCTCCACGCCGCCGCCGAGGCCCACGAGCGCTGTCGGCGCGAGGCTCACCGTGAGCCCGCCCGTGTCGTCGCGGATCGCCGACAGGTCCCCGAGCCGCTCCGCGCTCGCCGTGGTGGTGTCGCCGTAGAGCGCGACGGCCTCCGGCGCCATGGGCGCCTTGATCTCGCGGTTCACCTCGACAACGTCCGACGCGCCGCCGCCGGTGGCGCGGAAGCGCAGCGTCGCGGGGCCGGCCCGCGGCGCCGAGAGCGCGAAGCGGACCTCGGCCGACCCGCCCGGCGCGAGCTCGACCGAGCGCTTGGCGCCGCCCGCGAGCGTCAGCCCCGAGGCGGTGACCTCCACCTCGACCGTCGCCGGCTTCGCGAGCCCCTTCGAGGTCACGACCACCCCCGCGTCGATCGCGTCGCCCGCGCGGAGGAAGCGCGGCAGCGCGGGCCGGGCCATGAGCGGGCGGCTCGTCGTCACCCGGGACTCGCCGTAGCCGAAGCGATCGTCCTCGGCGGCCACGACCGCCATGACCCGGTACGTCGTGAGCGAGTCCGGCAGCTTGAAGCTCGCGTGCACCTGCCCGGAGGCGTCGGTCACGAGCGCGGGGTTGTAGTAGGCGCTCTGGCGAAAATCGCGGCGCACGCCCGTGCCGCCCTCGGCGCCGCCGCCGCCCGCGCGCCCCTTGTCGGCGCCGAGGTCGGCGAACGGGTTGCGCACGCGGGCGAGCGCCTCGCGCGTCTCGATCGTCGCCACCTTCAGGGGGCGCGGCGCGCCGAACACGGGGATCGGATCCGGCGTCGTGTACCCCGTCAGCGACAGCACGCCCTCGTCCACGGCGTAGAGCGTGACCTCCGCGCGGGCGGGCTGGCCGGCGCGATCGCGGACGTCGACGTCCACGCGGATCGGATCGCCGGGGCGCGCGTCCGCCTTGTCGGCGCGGACGCGCACCGCGAGCCGCTGCGCCTCCGGGTTCACGCGGAGCGGCGCGTAGCCGAGGCGGAACGCCGGCGCCCCGACGTCGGGCCCAGGCGCCCCGCCCTTCCCCGGCGCGGGCTGCGGCTTCGTCCGCCCGCGCAGCAGCAGCACCGAGACGAAGGCGTTCGGCCGGAGGTCCTCCGTGATCGGGACGTCGATCACGGGCATGGCGCCCGACAGCGTCACCTTCCGGTGCGTCGAGATCCCGGCGCGCTCGACCGTGACCAGCGCGTCGGCGGAGGCGAACGGCGACTTCACGATGATGCGCGCCGTCTGGCCGATCTCGTAGCTGTCGCGGTCGGGAACGAGGTCGACCTTGAGCTCGTCGCTGTCGCCGAAGCCCCCGCCGCCCTCGCCGAGCGCGTAGACCCCGGCGGCGGCGCCGACGGGGTTGCCGCGGCGGTCCCTGGCCGTCGCGTGCAGGAGGTAATAGCCCCCCGACGGGACCGTGAGCTCGCAGCTCCGCGGCGCCGCCGCCGTCGTGACGCCGCACCGCGCGACGACCTTGTCGACCGGCGCGCTCACGCTGCGGTACGCGCTGCCGCTCTCCTCCCGCGCGAGCGTCCACGTCCGGTGCACGAGCTCGACCCGGACCGCGACCTGCGCGACGCGCGCCCCCTTCGGATCGACCGCGAGGATCTCCGGCCGCAGCACGTCGCCCGCCTTCGCGAAGAGCTCGGGCTCCTTGAGGGCGACGTAAAACTCGGCCGGGTGCACGAGCGCCGTCGAGCTCCCGGCGATCGTCTGCCGCGACACGTCGGTGACCGACGCCTCGCACGTGACGAGCTCCGTGCCGCGCTGCCCCGGCATCGAGAGCGCCGCGCCGATCGACGCCTGCCCGGCCGCGTCCAGCTTCTCGCGCGCGCTCTGCACCTCGAACCCGCGCGGCGCCTGGTCCCGCAGCGCGTCGGTGAGCTCGTCCTCGCGGACCGTGAACCCCTCGATCCCCGGCGGCGAGAACGACGCCGGCGCGCGCGTCACGGAGAGCGATGCCTCCGCGTTCGTCATCGGCGCCCCGAACAGGTAATCGCCGCGCGCGGTCCAGCGCGCCTTGTCGCCGCGGACGTAGCTCGGCCTGTCGCTCTCGACGCCGACCTTGAACTCGGCGGGGCGGTACTCGGCGACCTCGACGCTGCCCATCACGTCCGGCCACCCCGCCTCGCCGCCCTGGACCGTGGCGGCGAGGCTGTACGTGCCGAGCCGCGCGCTCTCGGGGATCTTCACGTCGGCCGAGAACGTGCCGAAGGCGCCGAGCGTCGGGGAGAGCGAGACGAGCGCCTCGCCGTCCGGCCCCTCGACCTTGAGCGCGACGCTCTTGCCGGCCGGCGTCCTCGCCCCGCGCGCGCCCTCCTCGCGGAAGATCCCCTTCACGCGCACCGTGTCGCCCGGCCGGTAGATGCCGCGATCGGAGAACATCATCCCGAACGGGCGCGCCTCGCTGAAGTCCGACGCCGCGCCGAAGCGCCACCCGTTGAGCGAGTCGGCGACCGTGCGGTACGTCCAGTCGTCGCCCGCGCGCGCGAAGACCACGCTGCGCCCGAGCGTCGTCGAGGCCTCCGGACCGTGCGCCGTCGCTGGGACGACCGCGAACCCCTCGGCGTCGGTCGACACCGCCGCGGGCGCGGGCGCGCCCGGTGCCCGGATCCACACGCGCGCCCCGGGCACCGGCGCCCCCGTCGACAGGCGCGTCACCCACACGAGCGAGCCGCTCGGCGAGACCTTCGCGCTGATCCCGAGGTCGGTCACCTGCGCGATCACCGCCTCGGAGGTGGTGCGCGCGTGCCGCGTCCCGGGCCGGGCGGTGTAGCTGATCCCGATCGCGAGCGGCCCGCGCTTGCCCTCGCCGCCCAGCACCTCGGCGGCGCGCACGAGGTGCGTCGCCGGCGTGTTGGTCGCGGCGGCCGGCCGCAGGACCGTCTGCTTGCCGGAGGGCAGCGCCGCGATCTCGCCCATCTTCGGGCTGCGCCCCGGGCTGTGCGGATCACCCTGGAGCGCGAGGATCATCTCCTCGGTCATCGCGCCGACGGCGAGCGAGAGCTCGCGCACGTTCACGGACACGACCGGGATCTCGCGACGCTGGGCCGGCTCGAACACGCTCCCGACGAGGCCGATCTGCGCCTCGGGCCAGCGATCGTCGAACGCGATCTCCTCGGTGACGACGCCGGCGAGCGCCTGCCCGTGCACGTCGCGCAGCCCGGCGGCCACGCGCACCCGGTAGCTGCGGCCCGGGGCGAAGGCGCCGCCGAGGGGGATGTGGCTCGTCGGCTCGTCGTCCTCGATCCACGACGGCCACAGCAGCTTGACGGCGGGCTCCACCGAGATCGCCCGCTTCGCGTCCGCGAACTTGATGGGGTTCGAGAAGGCGAGCGTGAACCCGCCGTCGGCCGCGCAGCGCCCCTGCGGCGAGTCGCGATCGCACTGGGGGCGCAGCGCCCGGAGCGGCCCATAGGTGCGGTACGTGAACCGCTGCTCCTCGCCGGCCGGCAGCGGCCCTTCGCGGCCGCGGAGGCCCTCGGCCACGGCGATCTCGATCTCGCTGTCGCGCGGCAGCGGCGCGCGGGGGACGAGCTCGGCGAGCATCTCGTTCTTCGCGTCGGGGCGCCGCACCTCGAACGCCACCTTGTCTTTTCGATCGCCCACCGTGAGGGACGCGCGCCGCGCGATCTCGGCGGTGTCGACCGGCTGGTTGAACCGCAGCTCGAACCTCGCCTCCGGCTTGAGGTCGTCCTTGCCCGACCAGGGCTCGACGCGCGCGACCGCGGGCAGCTCGGTTCGGAAGGTGAAGGAGTACGGCTCGGCGAGCGCGCTGCCGTCGAGCGCGCGGGTGCCCGCCGGGACCTCGACGGTGAACTCCGTGCCGCGCGGCAGGCGGCCTTCGGGGACGAACGTGAGGCCGCTCGTGCCGACCCAGCGCCAGCGTCCAGGCGCGGACGGCTTCAGGACCGCGGGCGCCGCGGCCTCGCTGCCCGCGAGATCGAGCGATCGCATCGGCCGGTTGAAGACGAGGCTGATCTCGGCGGGGCTCGTGGTCTGCCCGCGGGGCGCGCCGAAGACCACCGCGAACGGCCCTGCCGCGGCCTTTCCGCCCGGTTCGAGCGCGCCGGGCGCGAGCGTCCCTCGAGGCGGGACGTTGGGGGCGCGCGCGCCCTGAACGCACGCCAGGCTGAGGGCGATGACCGCGAGAACGGCGGGCGCAGATCGGAGGCGCGGAGCGACGGACATGGCCGCGACTCAGCAATGGGGATGCCGCGGGCGCAAGAGGCGAGTCCACGGCGGAATCCGGGCGGGTGATGTGGCAGGCGAGACACACCCGACGAGCGCCGGTGACGCGCGCCACGCGCGGCCGGAGCCGCGGCACGACGGCTACGCTGCGGTCGCGCTCCCCGCGGCCGCGGATCCGCCGCAGCCCGTCACGCTCGACTCGGTCGCTTCCGAGACAGGAGCCGGGACGGGGAATGAGACGAAGAACGTCGCCCCGCGGCCGAGCTCGGTCTCGACCCAGATCCGCCCGCCGTGCCCCTCGACGATCCTGCGCGCGATGGCGAGCCCGAGGCCCGTCGAGAGCTCACCGCCGGTGCTCATCGTGCTCGCGCGGCCGAACGGCCGGAACAGGTTGCCAACGTCCTCGGGCGCAATGCCGGGCCCCTCGTCCTTGACCGCGATGAGGACCTCGGCGCCCTCGCACCGCACGATGACCCGGATCACCGTGCCGTGCGGGGAGTAATGGATGGCGTTGCTGATCAGGTTGTTGAGCACCTGCTCCACCTTCAGCGTGTCCACCTCCACCCGCTGCACCTCGCTCGGGCCCTCGAAGCGGAGCTCCATGTTCTTGCGGCTCGCGAGCACCGTGTTGAGGCCGACGTTTGCCTCCACCAGCTGGACGAGATCGGCGCTCCGCTTGTCCAGGTTCAGCTTGCCGGACTCGATGGTCGAGATCTCGAGGAGATCGTTGAGGAGCGAGAGCATGAAGCGGCTCGACGATCGGATCTTGTCGACGATCTCGAGCTCTTCCTTGTTCATCCGCTGACGCTGGGTGAACAGCAAGAAGTCGCTGTACCCCATGATCACCCCGAGCGGGTTCCGGAGGTCGTGCGCGGCGATCCCCACGAACGCGTTCTTCTCCTCGTTGAGCCGCTGGAGCTCGGCGTTCTTTTGGGCGAGCTCCTCGTGCATCCGGACGAGCTGCCGGTTCTTCCGCTTGAGCTCGATCTCGCCCGCCTTGTGGCCGATCGCGTACCGGATGGTGCGCTCCAGGAGCTGCGCGTCGATACGCCCCTTGACGAGGTAGTCTGTGGCACCGGCGCTCATCGCGGCGACGTCGATCTCGCGATCGCTCGCGCCGGTCAGCATGATGATCGGGATCGCACAGCCCGGCGGGTGGACCGCCTCCAGGATCTCGATGCCGGTGCAGCCGTCGAGGCGGTAATCGAGGAGGCAGACATCGTGTCGTCCTTCCTTGAGCGCGACGAGCGCGGCCTCACAGGTGCTCACCCACGTGACGTCGTAGCGTGTGGCTCGGACCTCGGCGAGGATGTCTTTGACGAGGAGACAGTCTTCCTCGTCGTTGTCAACCAGAAGAACCTTGATCGTTCCCGTATTCATGCGCGTGCTCGACGTCCGGCGGGAGCTCGACGATCTCGAACCAGTAGTTCCCTAGCGCCTTCATGACCGCGGTCATCCCCGCGAACGTGACCGGCTTCGAGATGAACGAGTTGACCCCGAGATCGTAAGATCGATAGATATCCTCCTCCGCCTTCGAGGTGGTGAGCACGATGATGGGGATCCTCCGGAGATCCGGATCGTGCTTGATCTCGGCGAGCGCCTCGCGGCCGTTCTTCCGCGGCATGTTCAGGTCGAGCAGGATGAGCCCCGGGCGGGGCGACACCTCCGGATCCGCGAAGCGCCCGTGCCGGCGGAGGTAGTCCATGAGCTCCTCGCCGTCGTTGACGAAGTGCAGATTGTTCAGGAGCCGCGCCTCGTCGAGCGCCTCCTGGACGAGGAGCTGGTCGTCGAGATCATCGTCGGCGTAGAGGATGGTGATGGATCGCTTGCTCAGGGTCATGTCTCCCCCGCGTGGCGCCCCGTGCTCGCCCGTGCGGGCGCCGCCTCGGCCTGCTGTGGCTTCATGTTCTTGCCTGCACCGTCGGTCCGGCTCGGGTGGGTCATGGGGAGCCGGATGACGAAGTCGCTGCCGCGCCCTGGCTCGCTCTTCACCTGAATGCTGCCGTGATGGCGCTCCGCGATCTTCTTGCAGATCGCCAGGCCGATCCCCGTCCCCTCGTACTCGGCGCGCGGATTCAGCCGCTCGAAGACCGTGAAGATGCGCTCGGAATACTTCGGATCGATGCCGATCCCATTGTCCTCCACATGGAGCTCGTAGATCGCCGGAGCGCCCGCCTCGCCCGCGTCTTCCACGCGTCCCCAGATCTTCACCCGGGGCGGGACGCCCTTGCCATGGAACTTCAGCGCATTGCCGAGCAAGTTCTGAAAGAGCTGACGCATCTGCACCGAGTCGCCGTCGATCGTCGCCAGCTCGCCCACGTCGATCTTCCCCCCGCTCCGCTCGATGGCCACCTCCAGATCCGAGAGCGCCGCCTGGACGACCTGGTCGAGCTTCACGACCTCGAACGGCTTGCCCCTCGTCGTCAGGCGGGAGAACTCCAGGAGATCGCTGACGAGGAGCTGCATCCGCCGCGCGGCGCTCTGCATCCGCTCGAGGTAATCGCGGCCGCGATCGTCCAGCGCCTCGCTGCACCGCTCCTTGAGGCGATCGCCGAAGGCCACGATCTTCCGGAGCGGCTCCTGGAGATCGTGCGATGAGACATAGGCGAACTGCTCGAGCTCCCGGTTGCGCTGCTCGAGCTCCACGTTCTTCCTCCCGATGTCGGCCTGGAGCACCTCGAGGTGACGCGCGTAGGTGCGGAGCCGCTCCTCGGTCTGCCTCTGCAGCGAGATGTCGCGCAGGGCGGCCGTCACCAGGAGGCCGCGCGGCGTGGTGAGCGGGCTCAGCTTGATGTCGGCCGGGAACTCTGTCCCATCCTTGCGCCGGGCCATGATGTTCAGCGCCTGTCCCATGGGCCGGCCGTGTGGGTTCCGGGTGTACCGGTCCCGCTGGCCCTTGTGCCGGTCGCGGATCTCTACCGGCGTGAGCACGTCCACCGACCGGCCGAAGAGCTCCTCGCGCGCGTAGCCGAAGATCTGCTCGGCCTCGCCGTTGACGTAGACGATCGTTCCACGCTCATCGACCACGATCATCGCGTCGGGCGCCGCCTCCAGCAGCTTGGCGAGGGGTACATCGATGTCGCGCTCCGCGCTGGAGGCGATGAGCTCATCTGACATCGTCCTATCCATGGGAGCTGACAATCATAGCACGAACAGTGCCACATCCTGGAGCTCGACCATGCGGACATGCGCCAAGTCGCGGCACGCAGATCCTGCCGCGCGCGCGCATGCGGTGCGCCGGGCGAGCGGGGCTTTACTCAGCGTCCGCGCGCGGCGGCCGGCCTCGGCGGCTTACCGGTTGGGATGCCGTGGCGGCACGACGTCTCTCGTGTCGCCCCGCGCGGCAGGAGCCAGCACGCGGAGGACCTCGCCATACCTCTCTCTCGAGGCCCTCGGAGCGCGCTCGTGCCGACGTCTAGGGGCTGAGGTCGTACGCGTGCTTCGCCGCCCACGCGGAGGTGGCTCGCATGTAGTAGGGAGCGCGGATGTTACCGTTCGCCTCCCAGGCCTCCGGCGTGCGGAACCACAGGCCGTCGGTGTTCCAGATGGTGTCGACCAGGCTAGCGCCGATCTCACCGGCCTGCTGGGCGAGCCCCTCCTGGATCATGCCGGCCACCACGCCCCAGGACGTGCCCACCCAGCACTCCCGCGTCTGGTTGCTCGTCCCGTCGTCCTGGCTCTTCACCTTCTGCATCGCCATCTTCACGGCGGGCCAGCAGTAGCTGAGGAACTCCGTATCGGTCTTCCCGGTGAGCGCCCAGTCGCGATAGACCATCAGGGCCAGCTTGGAGTTGAGGTCCTTCCAGTTGGTCGAGTCGCGGTACGTGTACGCGTTCCACTTGCGGAAGAGGCTGTCGGTGTCTCCGAAATCGTGCGCGGTCGTCCCGATTGCGCGCGGCCTGTCGGAGCGCCGTGGTCGTCACGCTGTCGCAGAACTGCCGCACCTCCTGCTTGTCGATGTCCGGCCAGGGCGCGAACAGCGCCCATGAGCCGTAAAAGCGCACGTCCGACGTCCCGTAGAACGGGTAGATGTACGACTCGAGGCTGGTGAACATGTCCTCGTCCGGGTCGTCCGGGTCGTCCGGGTCGTCCGGCTGGCCGGACGCCGCGCCGGCCTCCCAGTACGTGCCCGCGATGGCGTAGTAGTAGAGCTCGTTGAACAGAGCGCCTCGAGCGCGGAAAGTGCGAGGAGTACGTCGCCTGCCCCTGGCCCAGGCCGTCCTTGTCGAGGCGCTTCGTCTGCGCGTCGCCCCCTTCGGCCTTCTGGTACATGAAGAAGCCCGCGTTGTTGTCGACGTTCTGGTCATTGCTCCCGATATCGAGGCGCCCCTTGTAGAACCTGCCGTCGAACCGCATTCACTTCGTTATCGCTGAAAGATTCCATCGTTTCCGAGGCAAACCTGAATTCGCGCGTCGCTGTTCACCCGGGCGGCCTTCCGCGCGACGCGAAATCTCCAGGGCGCCTTCCACGACGCGCACGACTCGAGCGCGCGAGCGAGACCTATACGTTCCTCACTTCATCGCCAGGCTCGCTCCGCAGCGCGCGGCCGAGGAGCGGCCCTCATGGCCAGGTGGCCTTGACCGCATTGATCCAGTAGTCCGCGAGGCGAAAGGCCGGATCTTGCTCGATGTGAACGAAGCGCCCGCTGTAGCTCGTGGCGGAGCGACCACAGACCTGGCTCGCCGAAACGAAGTTGAGGAGCCTGCCTTGAACGTTGGTCGTCGCGTTCAGCGAACAATCGCTGCTGCCGGGAACGCCGACCCGCCAGGTGGGCTTGCTCGCCAGCAAGTTGCGCTTGAGCTCCAGTATCTTGTCACCCGAGACGGGGGCGACATCCATGCCGTGCGAGGCGAACACGTCCTCCGCGCAGGTGTCTCTCGCCATGCCATGCCACTGAACGCCCCACCAGGGATTCGATCCATAAAAGGCCGCGAGCTCCAGGTAGGTCGCGTGAAACGCGTTCGTCACGTTGTGGGCCACGTCCGAGACCATGGTCGAGCTCTGGCAAACGCTGTCGGTGAAGCTCGCATCGCGGTGAGCGCCGGCCATCAGGAAGCTGCGGGATCTCGTCGCCTTGAAGACGCTGACGGCCTGGATCTCCGTCTCCAGGTCCGCTGTCGCATGCGGCGCCGAATGAGCGAGCTCTCGCTCCGCGGCCGCGTCCACGATGAACGTGCCCAGCCCGAGATCGACGGTCCCGTCGCTGTTCCGATCGCCGACCTCCATGAGCACACAGTACCTTCGTCCATTGTTGACGTCGCGGAGGAGCCGGATCCGCGCGGACGACGACAGGCTGGACGGCAGCACGATAGTGCAGCTGCCGCCCATCATGGTGCGAACGACGCTCCGCCACGCGGTCAGCTGCGTCGCGCTCGGGGTGACGAAGATGCCTGAGTCCCTGCCGGGCATCTGATCGCGAATGCACGTCACGAGCGCCTCCAGGGTCGCGCTCGACGAGCAGGTCAGGTCCGCCGACACCGCCGGGCGAGACGCCATGAGGACACCGGCGCCTAGCAGGAACAGAATCGTTCGTTCGAACCGCATGACAGCGTTACCTCCAGTCAGGGGTTTGCGGGTGGGATCGATCGGCGGTCCTCTACGCGGCGCGCGGCGCACGTGGGCACAGGAACGAGGCTCGCCGGGGCCGCACGGCGCGGACCTCGGCATTCCCAGATCTTTCAGGCGCGCGAGCGCTCGCCGCTCTCTTCGCCGTCCACGCAATGAACGCCAAGCAAACTCACCGGCACGCGACGGCGAGTGCAAGGCGGAGACCGCCGCGCTGTGCGAACCGTTCGCGGTCGCCGCGGCCACCACATCGCCGCGTTACCGCCACATCGCAGCGCGGCCACCCCACCACAGCGTCACTCGACCCGGTGAGCCCCCGGGGTGTCGCACGTCATGACAACGGCGCGTCGCTCGCCGGCCGGAGCGGGTTGTCCCGGCGCGAGGCGCCCGTCCTGTCCGTCCTGTCACGACAAGCAAGCTCCCCGAAAACGTGTGGAAATAATGGAGGCCTTATCCTCGGCAGCGTGAAAGTCATCTCGCACGGGCTGCTCGGGCGTGAGACGACCGAAGCGATCGCCATCCCCCTCGGGGCCCTCGCGGCCTCGCTCCTCGTGTTCGGCGCGTTCGTGGCCGCCCAGGGGGTGAACCCCTTGGGCGTCTATCACGACATGATCCGCGGCGCCTTCGGCACGTGGTTCTCGCTCCAGAACACCCTCCTTCGGGCCGCGCCGCTCATGCTGACCGCGCTCTGCACGGCGCTGCCGGCGCGCCTCGGCCTGATCGTCATCGGCGGCGAGGGCGCGCTCGCCATGGGCGGGCTCTCGGCCGCGTCGGCGGCGCTGGCCGCACGGGCGTGGGGCGCGCCGCCCGCCGCCGTGCTCGCGGCGATGCTCGTCTCCGGGCTCGCCGCCGGGGCGCTCTGGATCGGCCTCGCTGGCGCGCTGCGCGTCTACCGCGGCGTGAGCGAGACGATCAGCAGCCTCCTCCTCAACTACATCGGGATCGCGATCCTGAACCACCTCGTCGAGGGCGCGCTGCGCGACCCGGCGAGCCTCAACAAGCCCTCGACCGCCTCCATCGGCGCCGAGAACGCGCTGGGGAGCCTGCCGGGCCTCGAGGTCCACTGGGGCCTCGCCTACGGGGTGCTCGCGTGCGCGCTCTGTTATGTGCTGATGCACCGGACGACGTTCGGCTTCGGCGCGGCGATGAGCGGCGGCAACGTCCGCGCGGCGCTCCTCGCCGGACTGCCGGTCAAGCGCCTCGTCGTGCTCACCTGCACGCTCGCCGGAGCGTGCGCCGGGCTCGCCGGCATGGTGGAGGTCGCGGCGGTCCACGGCCGGGCCAACGCGTCGCTGGTCAGCGGCTATGGCTACACCGGCATCCTCGTCGCGTTCATCGCGCGCCACAACCCGCTCGCGATCATGCCGGTCGCCCTCCTGCTCGGCGGCATCGGCGCGAGCGGCGGCCTGCTGCAGCGGACGGCGCGGCTCCCCGACGCGACGGTGAGCGTGCTCCAGGGGATCCTGTTCATCGCGATCCTCGCCAGCGAGACGCTTTACGGCCGTTCCCTCTCTGCCCGCGAGCCCAAGGTCCGTCAGCCGGCTCCGGCGCCTTCGGTGGCATGATGAACGACGCAGCTGCGCTCGGTCTCTGGGGCATCCCCCTCGCGGTCGCCGCCGGGGCCATCCGCATCAGCACGCCATTCCTCTTCGTGAGCCTCGGCGAGTGCCTCACCGAGAAGAGCGGCCGCGTGAACCTCGGCCTGGAGGGCACGCTCGTCATGGGCGCGATGGGAGGTTATGGCGTCTCTTACCTCACCGGATCTGCCTGGCTCGGCGTGCTCGCCGCCGGCGCCATCGGCGCCGCGCTCGGCGCGCTGCACGCGTGGCTGTGCTCGAAGCCGCGCGTCAACGACATCGCCGTCGGCATCGCGCTCATGCTCTTCGGCGTTGGCCTCGCCTTCTTCCTCGGCAAGCCGCTCATCCAGCCGACGGCGCCCCGCCTGCCCGCAATATCGCTCGGCTTCTTCAGCGATCTCCCCCAGGTCCGCTCCGCGCTCCAGGTGAACGCGCTCTTCCTCATCGGGGCCGCGCTCGCCCCGCTCCTGCTCTGGGCGCTGAACCGCACCCGCTTCGGGCTCGTGCTCCGCACCGTGGGCGAGAGCGCCGACAGCGCCCGCGCGATGGGGGTCGACGTGAACCTGGTCCGGCGGCGCGCGACCATGGCCGGCGGCTTCCTCGCCGGCGTCGGCGGCTCGTTCCTCTCGCTCTTCTACCCCGGCAGCTGGAACGAGGGGCTCTCGAGCGGACAGGGGCTCATGGCCGTCGCCCTCGTCATCTTCGCGCGCTGGAACCCGGTGCGCTGCCTCCTCGCTTCGCTGCTCTTCGGCGGCGCGAGCGCCCTCGGGCCGGCGCTCCAGTCCGTGGGGATCACCTGGGGATACCACCTCTTCAACGCCGCGCCGTACATCGTGACGCTCGCCATCATGGTCGCCGCGAGCTCCGCGACCCAGACCCTGCGCGATCAGCCCGCCGAGCTGACGCTCGCGCGTTGATCGCGCGACGCGACGCGCGCCGGACGAACCGCGTGAACCGTACGAAACGGACGAGACGAACGAAAGGAGCGAGCCCCGCGAGACGAGCGAACCGTACGAGACGAGCGAAACGCTGAATGACAGGAGGACTCGACCGATGCCCTACGTGGCCGCTGATCCCTACGCCTGGCCTTACAACGGCGCGCTCCGCCCCGAGACGACGGCCCTGATCGTCATCGACATGCAGACCGACTTCTGCGGGAAGGGTGGGTACATCGACCTGCTCGGCTACGACATCTCCCTGACGCGGGCGTGCATCGCGCCGATCCAGCGCGCGCTCGCGGAGCTGCGCCGCCGCGGCTATCACGTCCTGCACACGCGCGAGGGGCACCGGCCGGACCTCTCCGATCTCCCGGCGAACAAGCGGTGGCGCTCCCGCCGGACCGACGGCGGTCGCGGCACGGGCGTGGGCATCGGCGATCCCGGGCCGTGCGGGCGCGTGCTCGTCCGCGGAGAGCCTGGGTGGGAGATCATCCCGGAGCTCGCGCCCCTGCCCGGCGAGCCGATCATCGACAAGCCGGGCAAGGGCTCGTTCTGCGCGACGGATCTCGATCTCATCCTCCGCCAGCGCCGCATCGAGAACCTGATCCTCACGGGGATCACGACGGACGTCTGCGTTCACACCACCATGCGCGAGGCGAACGACCGAGGGTACGAGTGCCTGCTGCTCTCCGACTGCTGCGCGGCCACGGATCCTGGCAACCACGCCGCCGCGCTGAAGATGATCAAGATGCAGAACGGCGTGTTCGGCGCGGTCTCGACCTCCGCCGCGCTGCTGGAGGCGCTCCCGTGACCATGGACCCGCGCGTCTCCTCGAGCCCCGCGGCGAGGCCGCCCCGCGCCGCCGCCCGGGAGCCCAGCCCTCCCACGCCGCCGCCGGCGCTCTCCGCCGCGGGGATCACGAAGCGGTTCGGGCCGCTGCTCGCGCTCGACGACGTCTCGCTGCGCCTCGCGCCCGGGAGCTTCCACGCGCTCCTCGGCGAGAACGGCGCCGGCAAGAGCACGCTGGTCAAGTGCATCATGGGCTATCACCAGGCCGACGCCGGCGAGGTGAGGGTCGGCGACGCGGCCCTGTCCATCAGGAGCCCGCGTGACGCGCAGGCGCTGGGGATCGGCATGGTCTACCAGCACTTCACCCTCGTGATGAACATGACGGTCGCCGAGAACCTCGTGCTCGCGCGCGCGTCGCTCCCCCTCGTGATCGACTGGCGCAAGGAGCGCGAGTCGATCCGCGCGTTCATGGAGCGCATGCCCTTCCGGCTCGATCCGGAGCGGACCGTCCGCGCGCTCGCCGCGGGTGAGAAGCAGAAGCTCGAGATCCTGAAGCAGCTCTACCTCGGCAGCAGGATCGTCATCCTCGACGAGCCGACCTCGGTCCTCACGCCCGGTGAGGCCGACGAGGTGCTCGGGATGCTCCGGTGCATGGCCGATGAGCAGCGGATCAGCGTGCTCATGATCTCGCACAAGTTCCGCGAGGTGACGGCGTTCGCCGACGAGGTCACGGTGCTGCGGCGCGGCCGGGTCGCCGGCCGGGGCAAGGTCAAGGACCTCACGCCCGCGGCCATGGCCGAGATGATGGTCGGCGCGCAGCCGGCGCAGGTCTCCGCGGCGCGCGGCGACGCGCCCGCCGGGGAGCCGATCCTGCGCATCGAGGGCCTCGCCGCGAGCGACGATCGCGGGCGGCCGGCGCTCGGCGGCGTGACGCTCACGGTCCATCGCGGCGAGATCGTCGGGATTGCCGGTGTCTCCGGCAACGGGCAGGAGGAGCTCGTCGAGGTCCTCGCCGGGCAGCGCGCCGCGCGGGGTGGCAGCGTGCTCGTCCATGGCGAGCCGTACGGCGCCGCGCGCGCGCAGATCCATCAGCACCGGGTGCGTTGCCTGCCCGAGGAGCCGCTGCGCAACGCCTGCGTCCCCGCGATGTCGGTCGCCGAGAACATCGGGTTCCGCGTCTTCGACAGGCCGCCCTTCACGAGGCTCCGCTGGGGCGTGAGCCGGGCGGCCCTGAGGCGGTCGGCCGAGCGCCTCGCCGCGGAGTACGCCATCAAGGCGCCCTCGGTCGACGCCCCGATAGGCAAGCTCTCCGGCGGGAACGTGCAGCGCGCCGTCCTCGCGCGCGAGCTCGGCATGGACGAGGACATCGCGCTCCTCGTCGCCGCAAACCCCTGCTTCGGGCTCGATTTCGCCGCCGTGGCCGAGATCCGCTCCCGCATCCTGAAGGCGCGCAACCGCGGGACCGCCGTCCTCCTCGTGAGCGCGGATCTCGACGAGATCTTCGCCATGGCCGACCGTGTCCTCGTGATGAGCGAAGGGCGCATCGTCCACGAGTCGCCGATCGCCTCGGCCGACGTCGCGGAGATCGGCCGCGCGATGGCGGGGCACCGATGACGGCGCGGCCCCTCGAGATCGCGGCGAGGCCGTACCCCTTCCGCGTCGCCGATCGGGACGCCGTGGCGTTGCTCGTCATCGACATGCAGCGCGACTTCCTCGAGCCCGGCGGCTTCGGCGCGGCGCTCGGCAACGACGTCAAGCGGCTCCAGCGCATCGTGCCGACGGTCCGGCGCGTCCTCGACGCGTTCCGCGACCACGGCCTGCCCATCATTCACACGAAGGAGGGTCACAGGCTGGATCTCTCGGACTGCCCCCCTGCGAAGCGGAGCCGGGGCGCTCCTGGGATGCGGATCGGCGATGTCGGGCCGATGGGGCGCATCCTGGTCCTCGGCGAGCCGGGCAACGACTTCGTGCCCGAGCTCGCGCCGGCGCCCGGGGAGCTGGTCGTACCGAAGCCCGGAAAAGGCGCATTCTACCGGACGGGCCTCGACGCCAGGCTGGCGGCGCTCGGCGTCTCCCACCTGCTCATCGCCGGCGTGACGACCGAGGTCTGCGTCCAGACCACGATGCGTGAGGCGAACGATCGCGGCTACGAGTGCCTGTTGATCGAGGACGCCACCGAGAGCTATTTCCCCGAGTTCAAGGCGGCGACGTTGGAGATGGTCCGTGCCCAGGGCGCGATCATCGGCTGGACCGCCCCCGCCGCCGCCGTCCTCGAAGCGCTCTGATCGACGCCCCTTCCAGAGCGGCTGCTCGATACCGCTTCCAGAGCGGCTGCTCGATACCGCTTCCAGAGCGGCTGCTCGATACCGCTTCCAGAGCGGCTGCTCGATACCGCTTCCAGAGCGGTGGTCACCCGCACAGGAGACGGGCCCAGATCGGCGTTTTCGGCGCGGAAGCGCACTCCGGTGCGCTGAGCACCGAAAACGTCGAGATGGGCCCGTATCCGACGCGGGTGGCCACCGCTCTAGTGGGTGGAGCCGAGAGCGCCGGCTACGAGATAGTCCATGCTCTCGAGCGCGATGTCGGTTTGCTGCTGCGCGACGGAATCGGCGATCACCACCTTGCCCTCATTGTTCATGATGGGCCCCTGGAAGATGGTGAGCGTTCCCTCCGTGAGCTTCGCCTTCGCCTCATCGGCCTTCTTCTTCGCCTCCTCGGAGACGGCGGGGCCATACGGTGACATCTTGATGTACCCCTCCTTGAAACCGCCGCGCAGGAGGTGCGGATACGGCTTCCCCTCACGGATGAACGTCATGTAGTCGGTGTAGACCTTGGACCAGTTCCACTCGGCGCCGGTCAGGTACCCCTTCGGGGCGAGCGTCGCCTGGTTCGTGTGGTAGCCGGTGCTGAACGCGCCGCGCCGCTCCGCGAGCTCGATGATCACCTTGGGCGAGTCCACGTGGCCGGTCAGGACGTCGACGCCCTGATCGATGAGGCTGTTGGCCGCCTCCGCCTCCTTGACGGGCATCGACCAGTCGCCGGTGAAGATCACGGCCGTCGTCACGCTCGGGTTCACGCTCCGGGCGCCGAGCGTGAAGGCGTTGATGTTGCGGAGCACCTGTGGAATCGGCTTCGCCGCGATGAACCCGAGCTTGCCGCTCTTCGTCGTCATCCCCGCGACGACGCCGGACACGTACTCGGCTTCGTCGATGTAACCGAAATAGCTGCCGACATTGCTCGGGTGCTTCGACCCGTCGTAGAGGCCGCCACAATGGAGGAAGGTCTTGTCCGGGAACTTCTCCGCCACCTTGAGGATGTGCGGATCGAAGTAGCCGAAGGACGTCGGGAAGATCACCGTCGCGCCATCGAGGTTGATCATGCTCTCGAGCGTCTTCTGCACGGCGACCGTCTCGGGGACGTTCTCCTCTTCACGGGTCTTCACGCCGGCCAGCTTGGCGAGCGCTGCGGCCCCCTCGGCGTGCGCCTGGTTGTAGCCGTAGTCGTCCCTGGGGCCGACGTAGATGAAGCCCACCGTGAGCGGCTGATCGCTCGACCCCTCCTTGCTGCAGCCGGTCGACGGCAGGAGCGAGAGCGAGAGGAGCAGTGGACGGAGGATGGCGAGGAAGCGCTGCCCCCGTGCCACGCCGGCCGCGGGGAACACGGCGAACAGAGGAGTTCTCGGTGTGCTCTTCACGCCATGGATGTGTAACCGACTCCTCATTTCTGGAACTTTTCCCACGCATGAATTTTGCGCGTTTCGCGTGATTGCCGTTGAGCGCGCACCGCGCGCTGTGGCATGCTTCCATCAAGACTGGAGATTCGCGATGACAGCTACACTTCCAGCAGCGACGCGGGATTTCGTGCCTGTGCAGTTGCCATTCATCATTGCGAATGTGGCAACGATGGCCGCTCATCCGGAGTCGGTCCCCTGGCGGCGCCTCCGGGAAGGCGTCGAGATTCACCGCCTTTACGGCAGCAGCGACGCAGGCGCCTCCGCCGCGCTCCTGCGCTACGCGCCGGGGGCATCCGTGCCGCAGCACGTCCATCGCGGCCATGAACACATCTTCGTGCTCACAGGCTCGCAGTCGGACGAGCGCGGGCACCACCGCGCCGGCACGCTCGTGATGAACGCCCCGGGCAGCCGCCACAGCGTCTCGAGCGCCGAGGGCTGCATCGTCCTCGCGATCTGGGAGCAGCCCGTCGTCTTCATCTGATTCCTCTTCCTATCTGATGCAGGCGCGCCGCCCGAGGCCACGCCGGCCTGACCTGGGTCCGGGGTACGACATCCGCCGCAGGCACGTCCTCACCGGACCGCGAGCGTGCACCCCGCGCTCGCTTTCTCGGGGCACAGAGGTTCAGGTGCGCTGCGCTTTGCCGTAGGCTGGACGCTCATGGATTCACGTGGGAAATCGCTCCCTCCGGGGCCGCTCGTCACGGACGAGGACATCCGGGAAGAGCTCCGGCGGCTGTTCGACGCCGGTCCCGACTCGGGGCTCGTCATCCGGGTCTACGGCGAGCCGGGCGAGGGGGCGGCCGCGGCGGACGCGTTCCGCGAGATGTTCGCGTCGCTGCGCATGTACGAGGGGAAGCCGCAGGACCAGCCGCTGGAGATCCTCGTCGACGCGCCGAGCAAGGCGCACATCGCGCGCGCGCTGTCCGTGCTCGGCCACAAGCAGCACCAGAAGCGGATCCTCGATCACATCCTCACCACCTTCGGGCGCCGGCTGATCGACCCGCTCGCCGAGATCCTCGACACGACGCCGACCGGCTCGGTGACGGCGCGGCTGACCATGCTGCGGGACATCTTCCTCGCGCACGTCGCGGATCTGCGGATGACGCCGGAGTCGCAGCAGATCCTCTCGTGCGACCTGCGCAAGCTCCTGAGCGACGACTACCTGGCGATGGTGGCGGAGAACGAGGAGCGCGTGCAGCGCCCGCGCGTGGCGATGCTCGCGCAGCAGATCCTCCGGCTCGTCGGCTCCACGTTCCACAACGCGCTCAAGCGGTGGCCGGCGCACGCCGAGCAGATCGCCTCGTCGATCGCGCGGCGGAGCCCGAAGAAGGTCCGGCTGAGCGAGGTGCCGAAGCTCATCCGCGGCCAGATCACCGACGGCATCGAAGAGTTCCTGTGGATCGAGACGAGCGCGGACATCGAGGGCGCGCTGCGCCCGATGCTCGCCGAGCACCAGGACGTGATGCCCGTGACGCAGGCGACGCTCGACCGATCCACGTACCGCGAGTTCGCGGACGCCTGCTGGGCGATCATCGCCGAGCACTGCTGACGGCGGGACGAGCGCTGCCGGATCACCGACCCCGCCGCGCTGCAGGCTGAGATCCATCACGTCCTGGTCGCTTCGCTCACCGCTTTACCGCGTGTCCCGCTCGATTCGTCTGGAGGGAGAGAGACCCCCGCCGGAGCAAGCCCCCGCGCGCGCCGCGTCGGGAATGATTTCCGCCTCCCGCTGTTGTAAGGGGCCGCTGGCGCCTGGGCCGCCGCGCTCTGCGGCGTCCGAATCGCCGGCGCGGAGAGCTTCTTCCCTTCGCGGAGGGGTGCACGGCCGTGATCGAAATCAGCGACCTATACAAGTACTACGGCGACCGGAAGGCCATCGGGCCCCTGTCGTTCTCGATCGAGGCGGGAGAGATCGTCGGTCTGCTCGGCCTGAACGGCGCGGGCAAGACGACGACGCTCAGGATCCTCGCCTGCGATCTGCTCCCGTCCGCGGGCCGTGTGCTCGTGGACGGACTGGATGTCGTCGACCACCCCCACGAGGTGCGGTCCCGCATCGGATACCTCCCCGACAGGCCGCCGCTCTACGACGAGATGAGCGTGCGCGCCTTCCTCCACTTCGCCGCGCGCCTGCGCGGCGTCGACGCCGGCGCGGCCGACGCGCGGGTGGCCGAGGCGCTCGCGGTGACGCAGCTCGACGACGTGGCCGCGGATCCCATCAGCTCGCTGTCCCACGGCTTCAAGCAGCGCGTCGGCATCGCGCAGGCGATCGTGCACAAGCCGCGGCTGCTCGTCCTGGACGAGCCGATCAGCGGGCTGGATCCCGTGCAGATCGTCGAGATGCGCGCCCTGCTCCGGAGCCTGCGCGGCAAGCACACCATCGTGCTCTCCAGCCACATCCTCTCCGAGATCAGCGAGACGTGCGATCGCATCCTCGTGATCCGGGACGGCGAGATCGGCGCGCAGGGGACCGAGCAGGAGCTCTCGGCCAAGCTGCTCCACGGCGTCCGGGTCGAGCTCACGGTGCGCGGCCCCGAGGGCGCGGACCGCGGCGAGGCGGCGCGCGCGCTCGAACTCGCGCGCGCGGTGGAGGGCGTCACGTCCGTCGAGCAGCTCACCACGACCGAGCCGGGGGGCGACGTCGTGAGCTTCGCGGTCGAGGCCGACCGCGACGTGCGCGCGGCGCTGTGCGCCGAGCTCGTGCAGGCGGGCATCGGCATCCTCGAGGTGAAGCGGAGCGAGCGCGAGCTCGAGTCGGTGTTCCTGCGGCTCGCCTCGCGTGGGGCGCCCGGGGCGAAGGACAGGTCCGCCGCGGCCGGCAGGGCGAGGGCCGGCGGCGATGCAAGGAAGGCCCCTGCGGAGGAGCAGGCGGAGGAAGGCGAGGGCGAGACATGAGAGGGACATTGCTCGTCGCGCGGCGGGAGCTGTCCGCGTACCTGAGATCACCGCTCGGGTACGTCGTCGCTGCCGCTGCGCTGCTCATCGACGGCATCTACTTCCAGGTCGCGGCGCTCGGCTCGGGCGCGCGGCTGTCGGCGGAGGTGCTGCTCAAGTTCTTCGACGGCACGGCGTTCATCACGATGGTCGCGGCGCTCATCCTCTCGATGCGGCTCATCGCCGGCGAGCGCGAGAGCGGGACGCTCATCCTGCTCAAGACCGCGCCCGTGCGCGACGGCGAGATCATCGTCGGCAAGTTCCTCGCCGCGCTCGCGCTGGTCTCGTTGATGACGGCGATCACGATCTACATGCCGCTGCTCATCTTCGTGAACGGCAAGGTGTCCGTCGGGCACATCCTTGTCGGCTACTCCGGGGTGCTGCTGCTCGGCGCCGCGTCGCTCGCGATCGGGCTCTTCGCCTCGACGCTCGCGGCGAGCCAGGTCATCGCGGTCATCCTCGGGGCGGCGATCATCGGGACGCTCGGCTTCCTGTTCCTCGTCGCCCGCGTGACGGAGCCGCCGCTCAACGACTTCGTGAGCGCGCTGAACCTCTACCCGCTCAACCAGAAGCCGTTCCTGAACGGCGTGCTCCGGCTGGAGAACGTCGTGTACTACGTCGCGGTCGCGTACTTCTTCCTGCTCGCCGCGACCCACACCCTGAAGGCGCGGAGGTGGCGGTGAAGGACAAGCAAGCTCAGGCCGACGAGGCCGAGATCCGCGGCGAGGGAGCGGGCTCCGCGTCCCTGCCGGACGCAGGGCGAGAGGCCCCGCCGGCCGGCGAGCCGGCGCCCGCCGCGCCGCTCGCGCCGCCCGCGCCGCCCGCGCTCCGCGCCGGGGGCTGGATGGTCCCGGCGTACGCGGGCGCGCTCCTCGCCCTCTTCCTCGGCGAGCGCGTGGTGCCCACGATCGAGTGGCTCCGCTATGCCCTGTCGGGGCTCGGGTTCTTGACCCTGGTCCTCGTCACCGCGCTGCGCTTCGCGACCGCGGTGCGCGAGTCGGGCGAGCGCCGCGCGGTCGAGCGCGCGCTCGCGATCCTGTCGGCGCTCGGCGTCGTCGCGGTGGCGGCCTACTTCACCACGACCGACGCGGGGCAGGCCATGGTCGGCGTCTCGCGCGCCGCGCCCGAGCTGCGCGGGCGCATCGACGCGGCCACGACGGTCGCCTGGGTCGCGCTGCTCGTCATGGCGACGGTGCCGCTGTTCTTCGGCGAGGCGGCGCTCGCGCCGATGCGGCGCGCCGAGCGCATCGAGGGCCGGCGGGTGCGCGCCGCGACGCTCTCGGGCCTGACGCTCGGGTTCGCCGCGGTCTACTCCGCGCTCTTCGTGTTCGCCGCGAGCAAGCTCGATCTCAAGGCGGACTTCTCGTACTACCGCACCGCCCGCCCGGGCGAGTCCACGAAGCGCGTCGCCGAGAGCCTGACCGCGCCGCTCAAGATCACGGCCTTCTACCCGCAGCAGAACGAGGTCGGCGCCGAGGTGGAGGGCTACCTGCGCGAGGTGAAGGCGGCGTCGCCGCAGATCACCGTGGAGGTGCAGGATCGCCTGCTCGTCCCCGCGCTCGCCAAGGAGGCGAAGGTCACGCAAGACGGCGTCATCGTGCTCTCGCGCGACGGCTCGCGCGAGACGCTCACCGTCGGCTCCGACATCAAGAGCGCGGGCGCCAAGCTGAAGAGCCTCGACGCCGACTTCCAGAAGGTGCTGCTCAAGGTGATCCGGCCGCAGCGCACCGCCTACCTGACGGTCGGCCACGGCGAGCTGAACGAGTCGGCCAGCTCCCCCGAGGGGCGGACTACCAAGAACCTCCGCAAGCTGCTCGAGTCCCAGAACTACGTCATCAAGGACCTCGGGCTCGCCCAGGGGCTCGGCAGCGAGATCCCGAAGGACGCGAGCGTCGTCATCGTGCTCGGCCCGCAGAAGGCGTTCCTCCCGGAGGAGGTCGCGGCGCTCAAGCGGCACGCCGATGAGGGCGGGCACCTCTTGCTCGCGCTCGATCCGGACGCCAAGGTCGATCTGGATCCGCTCGCCGGCGCCGTGGGGCTCACGTGGAAGCCCGAGGTCCTGGCGAACGATCGGGTGTACGTGCGGCGGCGCTACAACGACTCGGACCAGGGGATGCTGGTCACGACGCGGTACTCCTCGCACGCCTCGGTGTCGACGCTGAGCCGCCACTCGCAGCAGGCGCCGACGATCTTCCCGGGAGCGTCGTCGCTCGACAAGCGCGAGGACGGCGGCCTCAAGATCGACTTCGTCGTCCGCTCGCTGGGCGAGACGTTCGCCGACGCGAACGGCAACTTCAAGTTCGACGAAGGCGGCGAGAAGCGCAGCGTCTACAACCTCGCGGCGGCGGTCTCGAAGGAGCTCGCGCCTGGCGGGGACGACAAGGAGAAGAAGGAGCTGCGCGCGTTCGTGGTCGCCGACGCCGACGTGTTCAGCGACGCGGCGTTCAGGAACGAGCCCAACATCGTGCTCGCGCTGGACGCGCTCCGGTGGCTCGGCGGCGAGGAGAGCTACGCCGGGGAGATCACGACGAGCGAGGACGTCCGGATCGAGCACACGAAGGAGAAGGACCAGGTGTGGTTCTGGGCCACGATCCTCGTGGCGCCGGCCATGGTGCTGGGTCTCGGGCTCTTCATCACGCGCCGCGGGCGGCGCGCGAGCGGGAGGCGCGCATGAGGTTGGAACGCAGCTTTTTCGTGCACCTCGGCCTTCTTGTGGTCGCGGCCTTGTCCGCGGTCCTCGTCTGGACGCGCGACGAGAAGGCGGCCGCCCTCTCGGTCGCGGACGTGACCGTCTGGACCGGCCGGGCCGACGATGTCGAGCGCATCGCCTTCGAAGGGAAATCGAAGACGGTCGTCCTCGAGGCGAAGAAGGACAAGGAGGGCCGCTACTTCGTCGGCACGGCGGAGCGCAAGACGACGCCCCCGGCCGAGAAGCCGAAGGACCCGCACAAGCCCGACGACGGGGCGCACGACGACGAGCCGCCCGCGGAGGCTGAGCCGACGGTCAAGACGACGACGTTCGTCTCGGTGGCCGCCGGCAACAAGCTCGCCGAGGCGATCGCGCCGCTGAAGGCGCTGCGCTCGATCGGCCGCATCGCGGACGACCGCGCGGCCGAGTTCGGGCTGGCCGAGCCCGAGGGCACGCTCACCGTCAAGCTGCGCGGCGCCGAGCGAAAGCTGGTCCTCGGCGGCGCGACGCCCGGCGGCGCGGACCGGTACGCGCGCGACGAGGCCACGGGCGAGGTGTACGCCATCAAGGGCGACATCTACCGCGATCTCGACACCGCGGAGTCACGCCTCCTGGAGCGGGATCTGCACGAGTGGAAGGACGTCGATCTCGCTAGGGCGCGCGTCATCGCCGGGGACAAGCGCCGCGAGGTCGTGCGCAGCGGCGACGAGGGCAAGAAGTTCTGGGCCGATCCGGCGAGCCCCGAGCAGAACGACGAGACGGTAGGCAACTGGATGAGCAAGCTCGACCGTCTCCGTCCGACCGAGTACGTGGCCGTTGCCCCGGAGCAGAAGGAGGTCGTGGTGCGGATCGAGTACACAGGCCGCTCTGGCGACATCGGCTTCGCCGAGCTCGTGAAGGGCCCCCCCGGGGCGAGCGGCAAGCCCGACTATTTCCTGGTCACGGAGCGCACCCGCCTCTACGGCAAGGTGCCGGTAGGCGTCGCTGAGCAGGTCGAACAGGACGTCGGCGCCGTCGTCAAGTAGCCCTTGCGCCTCGCGACCGCGCCGGAGTAGCCGCCCGGCGCGGTCGGCGCGGTCAGCCTTCCGCGAGGCGCCGGCCGCGTCCTGCGGCGCAAGCTGTCGCCCCCCAGTCGCTCTTTACTTGCCGTACCGGGTCCGGTCCTGCAACGCTCGGGCGCAATGTTCTTCCGACGATTGCCTACCCTAGCGCTGAGCGCTGCGGCGGCGCTCGCGACGGCGTGCGGTTCGCCGCCTCCACCGCAACCCGTAGCGCCGCCGCCGGCCGTGATTGAGGCGCCTCCGCCTCCGCCTCCCCCTGCTCCGAAGCCCTGCAAGGCGCTCGACGAGCAGTGCCAGGCAGAGGCATCGACCCGGGCGAAGATCGCCCAGAGCTCACTCGTGTTCACGCCCGCGAAGGGTTGGACCTATGCCCAGGCGGAGAGCGCCACGATCGCGCAGGCCGCCGACGAGGGCCCGGCCTTCGCGACGGCGCAGATCGACGCGGGCGAAGGCAAGCAGGCGATCGAGAAGCGCGACGCCGCGCTCGAGGCGCTGGCGCGCGAGATCAACGTGACCTTGCCCAAGAAGAAGGTGAACTGGAAGAAGCCCGACGACATCAAGGACGTCGCCGGGCGGAAGATCGGCCTGTGGCAGAAAGAGGGCGCGACCCGCGGGGCCAGGAAGGGCCCGCTGCTGATCTTCGGCGACGCCGGGAAGGACGGGGAGATCGTGCTGGGGCTCGGCTTCGTCCCCGAGGACGACAACTCCGGCGCCGACGAGACCATCCTGCAATCGATCGAGTCGATCTCGGTCGCGGCGGAGTGATCGCGTGACGGCACCGAACGTCGCGCCGGGCAGCGTCATCGCGGGGAGGTTCTCGGTCCGCTCGCTCCTCGGCTACGGGGGCGCGACGGCCACCTTCCGCGCGGTGACGGCGCAAGCGCGCGACGTCGCCATCAAGCTGTACTCGCCCGTCGTCGGTCAGCGCGCGGACGCGATGCAGCACCTCCAGCGGTACGTGGCCGAGACGAACAGGCTGCCGCCAGAGCTCGCCGCGCACATCCTCGAGGCCGGCTACGACCCGGCGACGGCCGCGCCCTTCACGGTGACGGACATGATCCCGTTTCCGTCGCTCGCCGAGCTCGCGCGTCGCCGGCCGATGGGCTTCGAGGAGGTCGGCTCGATGCTCCGCTCTCTCGCGGCGGTGCTCGACGCTGCCCACGCCCGCGAGGTCCCCCACCACGGCCTCAAGCCGACGAACCTCTTCATCGACCCGAGCGCTCCGGGCAGCGTGAAGCTCACCGACTTCGGGCCGTCCCTCGCGCGGAGCATGGTGCCGACGCAGGAGGGGTACCTCCTCTCCGCGCCGTGGCTAGCGCCCGAGCAGCTTCAGCCGGGCGGCCAGGCGGGACCAGCCGCCGACATCTTCTCCGCGGCGCTGGTCTCTTTCTTCGCGCTCACGGGCCGCTCGTACTGGCGTTCCTGCCAGGGTCAGGTCGACGTCCAGGGCTGGCAGCGCGAGCTCATGGCGCCGCGCCTCGCCGCGTCCGTGCGGGCCGCGGAGCTCGGCGTCCCGCTGAGCCCTGTGCTCGACGGCGCCTTCGCGCGCGCGCTGGCGCACGATCCGCGCGAGCGCTTCCGCTCGGCAAGCGAGCTCGCGGCCATGCTCAGCGGCTTCTCGGCGGCCGCGATCGAGGTGGGCTCGACGCTCGCTCTGTCTCCTTCGGTGAACGAGGCGGTCGCGCCCGCGCCGCCGGCCGTCGCGGTCACCGCGGCGAGCGCGCCCGCGCCCTTGCCGCCCGGCGACGCCACGCAGCTGGTGCCCTCGCCGTTTTCACCCTCGCCGCAGCCGTCGCACGCGCCGTTTTCGCCCTCGCCGCCGCTGGCGCCCTCGCCGCAGCCTTCTGCCGACGCGCCCGCCGGACAGGCGCCGTCGCCTTCGGCCCAGAGCCAGACCGCATCCCGCCGAAGCGGCGTTCCCGCGCTGACGGCGGTCAGCACCGCGCCCCGGTCGCCGTGGGGCAAGGCGGCCTCCCTGATGGTGGGCATCGTTGGTGTGCTGCTCGTCGGGGGCACGGCCGCCGCGTGGTACGTCCTGGACCGCAAGGACAAGGCGCAGCCGAGCCCCAGCGCCTCGACCAGCGCTTCCGCGGCGGCTCCCCCCGCGCCGTCGGCCGAGCCCGCTCCGCCGGAGCCAGCCCACAGCGCGCCGGCCGCCGACGCCGGGACCCCGGCCGCCGAGCCCCCGATCGACGCCGGCGCCTCGACCGACGCCGGCGTGGCGACCGACGCGACGGTGAAGATCTCCTGCAAGCCCGTCGCCTGCGAGGAGATCACCATCGACGGCAAGGTGACGCAGGCCCCGGAGGTCGAGCTCGGGCTCACCCCTGGGGTTCACAAGGTGAGCGTCAAGCGAACCGGCTACTTCCCGCGGAGCCTGAGCGTGGTCGTCAAGGCCGGGACGCCGCTCGTGCAAGAGTTCCAGCTCACCGAGATCCCCCCGGCTCAGCCAGCGGGGCAGCCGGCGAGCAAGCCTTGCGGCAAATTCCTCAAGCGCTGCAAATAGCCGTCTTGCGCGCGATCACGCGCGAGGGTGCGCCCGACGGTACGCGGCGCGCACGTGGTCGTCGGCGAGGTGCGTGTAGATCTCGGTCGTCACGACGTTCGCATGACCGAGGAGCGCCTGGACGCTCCGGAGATCCGCGCCCCCCTCGAGCAGGTGCGTCGCGAACGAGTGGCGGAGCTTGTGCGGCGAGCTCGGCTTGGCGATGCCCACGGCGCGCGCGTATCCGCCGAGGAGCTTCCACACCGCCTGCCTGGTGAGCGGCCCGCCGCGCGGCGAGAGGAACAGCACCTGGCTCGCCGCGCTGCGCGGGTGCGTCGCGCGCAGCTCCAGGTAGGCGTCGATGGCCGCGAGCGCCGGCTCGCCGAGCGGCACGAGCCGCCGCTTCCCCCCCTTGCCGAGCGCCATCACGATCCCTTTGCGCCGGTCGATGTCCGCGAGCTTGAGGCGCACCACCTCGCTGACGCGCAAGCCGGCCGCGTACATCACGTGGAGCATCGCGCGATCGCGCAGCCCCTTGAACGTCCCTTGCTCGGGCGCCTCGATGAGGAGCGCTATCTCGTCGAACGAGAGCACCTTGGGCAGCCGCCGCCCGACCCTGGGTCGCTCGACCAGCGCGCACGGATCCCGCTCGATGCGGCGCTCGCGGAGCAGGAAGCGGATGAACCCGCGGACCGCGGAGAGGTGGCGCGCCGCCGAGCTGGCGCTGATGCCCGCCTGGCCGAGCGCGACCAGGTAGGTGCCGATCAGCGCCTGGTCGAGCCCGTCGACGGTCGTGACGCCGCTCGCCTCGGCATGGGCGACGAGCTTGGCGAGATCATGGCCGTAGGCCTCGAGCGTCAGGGGCGCCAGAGCCCGCTCGACGCGAAGGTGATCCAGGTAGGCGTCCACCCAGGTCGCAAGGTCCACGGCCAACGGTACGTCGAAAGCGGCGAAGCGCGCCAGAAAGCCGGGCCGGAGCGGATCGACCCAGAACGCCCCGAACGGCAATACGTCTTCCTCCCTTCCGGCGTTTCACCTCCCCGTCCTGGTTCCAGCCGGACGCGGAATGCGTCACAGTGGGCCCCGTGGTGTCAGCCTTCGAGGTCATCGAGCCCCGCGGAGCGGAAAGCCCGGTCCTCGTCGAGGTACCGCACGCGGGCGTCCACGTGGACCCAGAGTCGCTGTCCTGGACCATCGCGCCGGCGCGCAGCATCGGGCGCGACGCGGACCTGTACGTCGACGCGCTCTTCCAGGACGCTCCGGCCGAGGGGGCGACGCTCCTCTTCTCCAGGATGAGCCGGCTGGTCGTCGATCTCAACCGGAGCGAGACCGACTGCGACGGCGACGCGGTCGAGGGCGGCGGCCGGGCGCCCTACCCGCGGGGGCTCATCTGGCGCATGACCACGGACGGCGAGCCCATCCTTGCCGCTCGGCTGCCGCGGCAGGAGGTGGAGCGCCGGCTCGACCGCTTCTATCGCCCCTACCACGGCGCCCTCAGCGCGCTCCTCGCCCGCAAGCGCGAGCGCTTCGGCTTCGCGATCCTCCTCTGCGCGCACTCGATGCCGAGCCAGGGCCGCCGCGGCCACGCGGAGGGCGCGATCGCTCGGGCCGACATCGTCCCCGGCACGCGCGGGCGGACGACCGCCGCGAGCGCGGTGATCGACGTGGTCGATCAGCACGCGCGCGCCTGCGGCTTCTCCGTGCGCCATGATGACCCCTATAAAGGGGGCTTCAGCACCGCACACTACGGCCAACCGCACCGTGCCGTCCACGCCGTGCAAATCGAGATTGCACGCCGGCTGTACATGGACGAGCAATCCCTTGCCATGGATGGGCAAGGATTCCCTGCCGTGCGAGACTTCGGGCGCACCCTGGTCGCGCGGCTCACCTCAGCCGAGCTGCTCGGTCAGCTCCGCAGCAGCCCTCCCTTCGACGCCCGTGAGATCTGATCCAGCTCCATCAATGGAAAAGCCTTTCGGAGAGGCGAGCCGCGACCGCCCGCCAGCGAGCCGTCGCGCGATCGCCGACCGGGAAAAGGCCGCGCCTGCCCAGCCGGAGGGCGCCCCAGCCGGCGACAGCCCGGCCGACCCCGCGCAGGAGGGACCGGCTGCGGCGTCGATCAGCGTCGCGCCGGTCGATCGGCGCCTAGAGTCGAACCCGGCCATCCCGATCGAGGTGGCGCCCCCGAGCACGCGCGAGCACGTCACCAAGCCGCTCCTCGCGTCCGAAGCGCTCATGGAGGACCTGGCGCCGATGCGTCCAGCGCAGGACGCGGCGCGGATCTGGTGTGCTGCGGTGGGCGCCGGCTTCCTTCTGCTCGGCGGCCTGTCGCTCGCTGGGCTCCGCCCGGACGGCGTTGTCGCGGGGCCGCCAGCGTTCGTCCTGGGCATCGTCGCGCTGTTCACCGCGCTCACGTCGGTGAGCTACCGGCAGCGCGCCGTCGCCATGGTGGTGCTCGGGGCGATCGCGACCGTCCTCGGCCTCCAGAGCTCGGGGACCGCAGTTGGCTGGGGAACCGCCCGGGCCATCGCGGCGATAGCGCTCCCGGCGGCGCTCGTCTTCCGGTCTCGCTACAGGGCCTACAGCGGCGCGCGGTGGCTGCTCGTCGCCGCCTTCCTCGTCACGCTCCCATCCTTCGGGCATGCGATCGGACAGCTGGCTCTGCACGACCCGCACCTGGGCCATCTCGGCGCCTTGCTGGTGATCCTGGCGGTCCTATCCAGCCTTACCGGTTTCATGGGTGCGGAGACGACGGGCGCCGGGTCGATCCTTGCGGTCGCTGTGGTGCTTGCCTTCACGGCCGACCTGGTCGTTGGCAGGCTCGCGCATCTCGACACCTTCTCGCCCCGGGACATCGTCATCGTGCTCTCCGCGGGCCTTGCGTTCGCGGCGACGTCCGCCATCACGAGCCTCGGCCTCTTCCAGATCCTGGCCTGGCGCCTGGCAGCCGACGCCCGGCGTATCGATCTGCACTCCCGCCGCCCCGAGAACGAGAAGGACGGGCGGGATCGGCGTCCGCCCTCGGGCGGCGAGTGGCTGACCTAGGCCGCGCGTCAGCAGGCGCGTAAGGCGTCGGGGATACCGAGGGGAGGGGCTCGTCCGGGCCGGCTTGCGACCCGCGCTTCCCCATCCCGTTCTGCGTCCGGCCGGCGTCAGCGCGCGCTCAACCCCTCCGACAGAGATTTCCAGCCAGCGGCCGCGATGAACCCCCCGGAGGACGCTTGACATGTCCCCCGGCTTCCTTCACTTTCCCGCGCTCCCGAGCCCCCCTGCTCCCCCGCGCAGGGCGTGCGCCCGGCCAGCTGGTTCGATTTACGGTCGGGGCACCGACGCAGGGCCCCTTCCAACCGAGGACGTCATGGCGAAGAGCGACATCACTGGGAAGCGGAAGCTTCTGGCGCAGAATGTCTCCCACTCCAACATCAAGACGAAGCGCTGGCAGCTCGTGAACATCCAGACCCGGCGCGTCTGGGTCCCCGAGCTCAACCGCTTCGTGAAGCTCAACCTCACGACGCGCGACATCCGCACGATCGACAAGATCGGCGTTGTCGCCTACGCGAAGCGCTACGGCGTCGCGCTCTAGGCCCAGCGTCAGCGCGCCGGCCGGCCTGAATGTCGGCCGCCGCTTCGCGGCTGGATGCGCGCCGCGCTCTGTTCTCCCCCTCTCGGGGTTCACCTCCATCCATCTCCGGCCCTGGAAGTGCCGCGTGCGTGACGGCACGCGGCGCATGCAGCCAGTGCGAGCTGGCAGGCGTCGGCCGCAGCGCACGTTGCGCAGCGGCTCGCTGTACCTCCCTGCCGCCTCGGCGCGCCTCCACGGCGCCCTCGATGGCCCGCGTCGCGTCGGCTGACGGAAGCCGCATGGCCGGCCGATCTCCGCTTCGGCCGACCGACGCCCGCTGCGCTCACCCCTCCGCTGGCTGCGTCCCTGCCCCCGCCATGAAGCCGGCTGCGAGGTTGGCCGTGCGCGCGTCGCGCTCGTCGCGCAGGACGGCGATGGCGGCGCTGGCGCCCTGCTGCGTGCGGACATCATGAAGGGCAGCTTCGAGCGCGTTGCCGCCGAGGAGCGCGGTGAGGACGCTCACCTCGATCGTGGGCTTGCCTGCGAGCGCGATCGCAGCCCCGAAGGCGCCGCGCTGGAGGATCCCGATCGGAGCGGCCGCGGGCAGGGGCGTGCCGGGGGCGAGGCGCGTGATCCCGCGGCGCACCGGGACGGCGTCGCGGCCGAGCACGATCTCGAGCTCGGGGACGGTGATGCCATCGTCGGTGCGCGTGTAGGCGAGCGCTGCGACCGTGCCCCAGCCGTCGCAGGCGACGATGGCGTCCGTGGGTCGCGCCACATCCCCTACCGGCCACGGCGCCTGGAGCGCGGTCGCCCCCTCCGCGATCGTGGTCGACGCGGCTTCCACCTCGGCGGGCACCGCTTCGGCGATGTCCTCGGCGGTCAGCGTCCCCCCTGCGACCGCCCCGCCGACGGCCAGCAGCGCCCGCTCCACGTCGCGCGCCCGGAGCGCCACCGCGCCGAGCGAGCCGACCTCGCGGAGCAGCGCGGCGCGCCCGGTCGCGCCGGCGCGCTCCGCCGCGACCACACCGGAGCGAACCAGCTCACGGAGCCGCGCCCGTCCGAGATAGCCATGCAGCAGGACCAGCATGCCGAGCGAGCGCGGAACAGCGACGTGCGCGGCCTCCGGGACGCTCTGCCCATCGACGAACCCGCGCGGCCGCGGCGCGCCGCGCCCAGGCTGGATCGCCCGTCCATCGAACGCCCTCGCGCCGACGCCGACGCCGGCCGCCAGCGCGACGGCGGGCGCGAGCAGCACGTCGGGCTGCGCGCCAGCTGCAGCGAAGAAGCCGGCGACGATCGCGTCGATCGCGCTGCCGGAGGACTCGAGCGCGGCCCGCGCGGCCGAAGCCGCAAAAGCGTCGCTCGCGGTGGCTGCCGCGCCGCGGATCACTGCTCCTCGTCCTCGGCGACGAGGGTGCTGGGCATGGGCATGGTCGGCCTTACCACAGCCGACGCCGTCGAGCGATCGGGCGTGCGGGCGAGCGCCGCCGCGAGCAGCGACTTGATCTGCGGCGCGCGGTCTCCCTCGACGACCAGGAACACCTCACGCCGTCCGCGCAGGCGCTCGGCGACCCGCTCGAGCGCGGCCGCTCCCATCGACGAGGACCGCCCGAGCGCGCGCAGCCGTGTATAGACGATCGGCCCGGGCGGCGGCGCGTCGCGCGCCACGTCGAGCACCGGGATGACCTTCGCGGCGCGCGCGGTCGCGACGATGTCGTCGCGCTCCCAGATGCCGGAGGGCTCCCAGCAGCGCACGACCCCTTCGGCGGGCAGGCGCTCGAAGAGCGCCGCGAGCTTCTTGCGGTTGCTCGCCGTTGGCCGGAGCGACGCCGGCGTCTGGAGCAGGACGCACCGCGCCTCCAGCACGGCCGCCACCTCGAGCGAGGCCGAGAGCGCCTCGTCGAGGTCGCGCCCGCCGGCGAGCTCGCCGACAACGCGCGGCAGCACCACGCTGAAGACGAAGCCCGGCGGCACCGCCTTGCGCCACTTGCGCAGCGTCGTCGCGCGAGGCAGCGACGTATCGAGCGGGCGGAGCTCGACCAGATCGAAGCGATCTTTGTACTTCTGGATATCGCCCTTGAGCGAGGGCAGTCCGACGAGGAGGCGGGCCATCAGCGCGGACTCTTAACCCACCTTGCGCGCCGATGCAGCGCGTGCCCGACGGCGGCGCGATTTCTCATTTGAGGAGCAAAATCCTTGATTTATTCGAAGTGGAACCACTGCGTCGGGTTGTCCCGGAGGAAACGCTCCATCTCCGCCGTGATCTGCCGCGCTGCCACGTCGAGCTCGGACGATCCTGGCTTGCGGGGGAGCGAGATGGGCGGCGCGATGCAGATCTCGTACTCCATGAAGCCGGTCCGCCGCGTGAACACAGGGACGATCGGCGCGCCGCTGACCGCCGCCAGCTGAAGCGGGCCCTCCGGGACGCGCCAGGGTCGCCCGAAGAGCTCGACGTCGCGCCCGCGCATCCCGGACGGAAGGCGATCGATCTGGATGGCCACGACGCCCTGCCGCCTGAGGTGCGCGAGCAGCGGGAGCACCGCGAGCGGATCGTCGGCAACGTGCTGCATCCGTACGCCGACCCGATCTCGCGTGCCGTCCTGGATGGCCTGCGCTCGCTCGTCGCGCTCGCGCTGCATCACGATGAGCACGTCGGCCGCGTGCACCGATCGCAGCAGCGGCGCGGCGGCCTGCCAGCCGCCGGTATGCGCCGTGACGACGATCACGCCGAGGCCCCGCCGGAACGCGTTCGTGAAGTGCTCGTCGTTCACGCACAGGCCGGTGAGCCGATCGGGCCGGCTGCTGCCCGCGATGAACGCGTCCGTGAGACAGCTGGCGAAGTTGATGAACACCCGGGCGACGTCGCGGTACTCGTCGAGCGTCCCCCGCTCGCCCAGCGCCAGCTGCAGGTTCCGGCGCACGGCCCTCCGCTGCTCCGGCAACACCGCCCCGACGACGAGCCCGAACAACGCAGGGCTGTGCCGGACGAGGAGGTCCGGGCCGTAGGTCACCCCAGCGTCGACCGCCCGCCGCCAGAGGACGGAATCGTGCCGGCGTAGATCGTCGAGGAGCGCTCGGAGCCTGGAGGGGAGATCCACGTTGGTGCTCGTGCGCGCGGCGCCTTGCCGGCGCACACCGTAGCGGATCATCGGGCCCCCGCGAAGAGCGCCCGAGCACCGCCGCGCTCCCGCGCTGCGTTCGATCGCGGCGGGCGGCGCGCCTCAACCTGCACCGGGATCCTCGTTCGGCCCGTCAGGCCTCGGCGCGCCCGGGCTCGCCGGCTCGCCGCCCGCTGCGTGGCTCATCCCCCACGCCGCGACGGCGCGCACCGAGGCGTCGTCATGGGCGAGCGCCGCGACGAGCGCGCGCTTCGCGCTCGCTGCCGCCGCGCCCTCTGCGCCGCTCGCCAGCCGGTTCGCAGCGACGATCGTCGCGTTTCGGGCGAGCCCGCCGCGTCGCGCGCGCCGGACCGGCGTCCCGACGGTCAGCGCGTCGAACGCTTGCTCGTCGAGCGCCACGAGGTCGTCGACGTCCCGCGCTTCCCATCGGGCTAGAGGATGGAACGGCGCGGTGCGCTCGAGGGCCGGGGGCGCGGTCCTGTTGAAGGGGCAGACCTCCTGGCAGACGTCGCAGCCGAAGAGGTGCTCACCCATGCCGGACCGCAGCGCCTCGGCCGGCGCGTTCCTCTGTTCGATCGTCAGGTACGCGATGCAGCGCCGCGGATCGAGCACGAACGGCGCGTCGAACGCCTGGGTCGGGCACGCGTCGAGGCAGCGCGTGCACGATCCGCAGCGCTCCGCGATGGGCACGTCGGCGACGAGATCCAGCGTGGTGACCACCTCACCGAGCAGCTGGTAGCTCCCCTGCCCCGGCGTGATGATCAGCCCGTTCTTGCCGACGAAACCGATGCCAGAGCGCGCCGCCCAGACGCGCTCCATCACCGGCTCGACATCGCAGAGCGGCCGCGCGAGCACGGATGGCGCGAGCGAGCGGATGAACGCCGCGAGCCGGCGGAGCCGCCGCTTCAGGTGGTTGTGATAGTCCTGCCCGCGCGCGTACCGCGCGACGCTCTGCGCGAGCGGCGGGTCGCGCCGCTCGCTCTCCTTGGGCCGGGCATACCTGCGGCCGACGCACACGACCGAGCGTGCTCCTTCGAGGATCGCGCTGGTGTCCAGCCGGCGCCGCTGCTCCGCGTATTCCGCGAGGTAGCCCATCTCGCCGTGCATGCCGCGCGCGACGAACTCCAGGTACCGTGCGTGCTCGACCCCGAGCGGCTCGTCGGCGCGCGCGACGCCCACGACGTCGAAGCCGAGCGCGAACGCCTGCTCGCGCACCAGCCGGTCGGGCGTCGTTCGCGCCGCGCTCGCCTCCCCGGCGGTACGATCGGCATCGCGCTCGCTCATCGCAGGAGGATGGACCGGAAGGCCTCGCGGCGGTGCTGGCGCCACGCTCGACGACCGCGCGCCACGCGAGATCACCCGGCGTTCCGGTCGCCGAGCAGCCGATCGAGCGTGATCGCGCACGCCGCGCGCACGCTCAGGTGGTTGTAGCCGGTGCTCGCCTCCGCCCTGATCGGCTCGATCCGCACGTCGGCATCGGCGATGACCTCTGGCGCGAGGCCCCAGCCTGTGCCGAACAGGATCACCACCGGGTCGCTCGCTTGCGCGAGGCGCGCGCGGGTCGCTGCGTAGCTCGTCACCGGCAGCCCTCGCGAGGCCGCCGCGGTCGTCCAGACCTCGACGCCGCGCCGACCTGCGCCGCTCAGCGCGGAGTACACGTCGTCCAGGCTGGGGACCACGCTCAGCACATCGAGCGCGACCGCGCGATCCGGGATCCGGCGCTTGCCGGAGCCGAGCACCCAGTGTTCCTTGATCCGCTCTGCCAACGCGCGCTGAGCGGCGACCGGATGAACGACGAAGAGCCGCTCGGCGCCGTACGTGCGCGCGCTCCGCGCCATGTCGTGCAGATCGAGGTTCGTGATCGCCGTGGTCACCGTCTCCCCGGACCGGTCGAGCACGGGGTAGTGAACGAGCGCGAGCGCGAGCCTCATCGCCGCGCCTCGCCGCTCTCGTCCGCGGGCGGCTCTCCCCCCCGCGCCTTGCGCCAGAGGTCGGGCCTGCGCTGGGCCGTCCGCAGCTCGGCCTCCGCTCGTCGCCAGCGCGCGATGGCCGCGTGGTTTCCTTGCTGCAGCACGTCGGGCACCTTGTGCCCACGGAACTCCACGGGACGGGTGTACTGCGGGTACTCCAGGAGCCCTGCCAGCGCGGGGCTGTGCGACTCGTGCTCCGCCGACACAGCGTTCCCGAGCACCCCTGGGAGCAGGCGCACGCACGCATCGATCACCGCCATCGCCGCAACCTCGCCGCCGGTCATCACGAAGTCGCCGAGCGAGATCTCCTCGTCGACGAAAGCGCGCACCCGCTCGTCGAACCCCTCGTAGCGACCGCAAACGAGCGCAACGGCAGGGCGCACCGCGAGCTCGATGGCCTTCTCCTGACGGAAAGGCTGCCCCTGCGGCGTGAGCAGCACCCGGTGCGCGCGCGGCAGAGGCCCCGAGGACGCCGTCGCCTCGGCCCCCGGAGGCGCGCTCGACGCGTCGCCTTCGGCGGCGGCTTCGTCGAGCGCCTCCAGGCAGCGGACGATGCAGTCGACGCGCATCACCATGCCGGAGCCGCCGCCGTAAGGCGTGTCATCCACGCTCCGGTGTCGGCCGAGGCCAAACTCACGCGGGCTGCGCGTCCGCACGGCGAGAGCACCCGACGCGAGCGCGCGCCCGACCATGCCGATCGCCAGGAACCCCTCGAACAGCTCCGGAAACAGGGTGACTACGTCGATGCGCATCGAACTTGCCGAGGACGGCTCCCTTGCGTGGAACGGCGGCTCAGACGAGGCCTTCCAGCGTCGCCAGCTGGACGACCTGCCGCTCCGCGTCCACGCTGCTGACGAAGCTCTCGGTCAGCGGGATCTCGATGGAATCTGCGCCCTGCCTCTCCACGACGAGCACATCGCAGGTCGGGTACGACTGGAGCGACCTCACGTGCCCGAGCAGATCGCCATCGGGCGTCATCACGCGCGCCCCCTCCACGTCGCAGGCGTAGAACTCGCCCTCGGAGAGCGGCGCGAACACGTCCCGAGGGACGCACACCGTCGCTCCGCGCAGGGCCTCGGCCGCGTCCCGATCGTCGATCCCGGCGATCCGCACGAGCAGCGCCTTGTCGACGGGCCGCGTCGCGACGATCTTCGCGTCCCGCGCAGAGCCGTCGGTAAGGCGCAGCCTGATCGGAGGGCGCGTGAGGAGCAGGTCGGACGCCTCGTTGTAGAGGCGCAACCGCAGCTCCCCCTGAACGCCGTGCGGACGGGCGACATCCGCGACGGGAACGTAGCGTCGCTCCACGTCGGGCTCTTCTCAGTCGAGGATGTCGAGGTGCGCGCGGCGCCCCGACTTGCTCGCGGCGGCGCTCAGCAACGTCCTGATCGACTGCGCTGTGCGCCCGTCCTTGCCGATCACCTTGCCGATATCCTCGCGCGCGACCGTCAGCTCGATCCGGGGGAAGCGGTCCCCCGCGACCTCGCGCACGACGACCCGGTCCGGCTGATCGACGAGCGCGCGGGCAACGAGCGCGACGAGATCGACCAGCGGAGACGTCGACGAGGCCATGCTACTTCGCGGCGTCCGCGGGAGCGGCCGCCTGGGCCAGGCCAGGGTGCTTCAGGAGCAGCGCCACCGTGTGCGTCGGCTGGGCGCCGTTCGAGATCCAGTGCCTCACGCGCGGAACATCGAGGCGGATCTCGGTCCTGCGCGGGTCGTACGTGCCCAGCCGCTCGATGAACCTGCCGCCGCGCGGGCTGCGCTGGTCGGCGACGACGATGCGGTAGAAGGGCGTCTTCTTGGTGCCCGCGCGGGCGAGGCGAATATGAACGGCCATCTGTAGAACCTCGATCGATATGGAAGAGCCCGTGCCCACGTTGTGCACGGCCTGCTCTGGAGGCGCCGGAGCGTAGCTCGTTCAGTGCTCGGCGCCAGAAGTGGGGGCGCAACCTATGCGAAGATCCTGCCGAGGGTCAACCCCGCACGAGCAGGGCACGTCCGCGGAGGACAACTTTCGGGCCCCTGCGGCCTGCTCGAAGCCCCTTGCGCTCAGTCGCCAACCGTCGCCAACCGTCGCCAACCGTCATCGCCGGACGAGCCCGGTGCGAGCGCGGAGCCGAGGTCCGCGTGCATGCACGGTCGCCAACTTCGTGGAATTTGCGAGGAAAACGGGGAATGTCTCGGAGGTACGTCGTCCAGGACACATTGCTGGAGCAGCGCTTCCAGGGGGTTCACGGGGGAGCGCGTGCTACACGTGGCGTCAGCCCAGATCGAGGATGATGACGCCGCGGTTGGGATCGTCCTCTTCCGAGTCCGGAAGACGACGAGGTGCGGGGTAGCGTTCGATCGGCAGCTCGAGGCGCGGTCGAATTTCTTCTCTTCTGGACCGATCCTTCTCTTCTTCGCGCTGCCGTATTTGCTCGATGATGAACGGAGGAAGCATCGACTAACCCCTCCACCTCGTAGAGTGCTCGGCTGAATTGGTGGAACGAGGTCTGCGAGAAAGCACCCCGCTCTTAGAAGCGAATCTAGCAATGTGGGATGGCGGGTCAAGGTTATCGGTCGGGCCGACAGTGGTATGTTCGCAGCGCTCATGACGCGGCACGGCGCGTGGTTTGCGCACGCATGCTCCTCAGGATCCGGTCCCGGGTCGGGTTCTGGTTCCGGTTCCCGCTCCGCTTCCGAACTTGTTCGGGAAGATCGGCGTTGGCCGGTGCGCTCGCAGGTCACGTCCTGCTCCTTCCTGGCGGCGCTCGTCGCACTGATGGCGCTGCTCGCGCCCGCCCGAGCAGCAGGCGCCGCCTTCGACGTGAACGACCCGAGCTGGGAGGGTTGCTCGGAGCTTCTCGAGATCGCGCGCGCGGAGCTGGGGGCCGCGAGGGTCCACCCCGTCGCCGTGCTCGACTGGAGCCAGGTCGGCCCCGAGGACGGCATCCTGGTCCTCCACCCGCTGCAAACGCTCGACGCCGACGAGACGACCTCCTTCATGAAGGCCGGCGGGCGGCTCGCCATCATCGACGACTTCGGCCGCGGCGACGACACGCTCCGACGATTCCAGATCGAGCGCATCCCGACGCCAGCCCGGCCGCTCGCCGCGCTCCGGAACCGACCCTCCCTCGCGATCGCGGAGCCGGTCGCCGACACCGTCGGGGGCCACTCCGTCGGCCGGCACCCCGTCGTCAGCCACGTCGAGCGGCTCGTCACGAACCACGCGACCGGCCTCCGGCATCCGAACCTCTCGCCCGTGCTGCGGATCCGCGCTGTCAGCGAGCCGGACGTGATCCTCGCCGTCGCCGGGCAGGTCGGCAAGGGCCGGCTCTTCGCGATGGGCGACCCGTCCGCGCTGATGAACATGATGCTCAGGTACCCGGGCAACCGCGCCTTCGCCTCGGGCCTGACGCGCTACCTGGTCGACGAGGATGGAACTCAGCCGCGCCGAGGGCGGCTCCACATCGTCGCGAACCGGTTCGATGAAGAGAGCTCGTTCGGCGGCGAGACGTCGCTCCGAAAGGACTTCGACGCGCAGCTCAAGGCGCTCGCGAGCGCCGTCGAGGACGCCCGCCGCGACGGGCTTCCGGGCGGCGCCCTCCTCGCGCTCGCGGCGCTCGCCGGCCTCGGCCTCGCCATCTGGACCGCGCGCGCCTCCGCACGGCCGTACCGGAGCCCGCTCCCCCGGTACGCCCGTCCGACGCCGCTCGTCGCGCAGGGAGGCGCAGCTGGGCGCTTCGCCGTCCTCGCCGCCCCCTCTTCCCCGCGGGGCCTCGCGTTCCTCGAGCTGAAGAGCGCCCTGTTCGAGGCGCTGTCCTTGCGGTTCGGCCTGGAGGCGAATCCGGCGCAGGAGACGGTCGCGCGGCTCGTCGCGCGAGAGGGATCTCTTGACGAGCGAGCCCTCTCGGCCTTCAAGGATGTTCTGGGCACCATGTACCGAGTCGAAGCGTCCGTCGTCGCCGGCAAACCGGCGAACGTGTCCAGGCCCGCGCTCTCGCACGCCGCCGACGTCGTGCGACATGTCCTCGCCGCCTGCGGCGCCGACGGCCGGAAGCCACCGCGCGGACGTCACCCCGGCGCCCCCCCCGATCCTGCGACGGCGTCCCCGTCGCCAACAGACGCGAAGCTCGCACCACCCCACTCAGACAAAGGCGCTCGATGAACCAGGTTCAGGCCGTCGCCGTCGACGAAATCTCCGCGGCCAAGGAGCGGATCGAGGCGGTCCGGCGAGAGATCACGCGCGTTTACATCGGTTCGTCACGCGCCCTCGATCTGATGCTCACCGCCCTGCTCGCGCAGGGGCACGTGCTGCTGGAGGGCGTCCCCGGCGTCGCGAAGACCACGCTGGTCAAGGCGTTCGCGGCCGCGCTGGGCGCGACGGTCCGGCGGATCCAGTTCACGCCCGACCTCCTGCCCGCCGACATCACGGGGACCTATGTCCTGTCGCCCAAGGAGGGGACCTTCACGCTGCGCCCCGGTCCGATCTTCGCGAACCTCGTGCTCGCCGACGAGATCAACCGCGCCCCGGCGAAGACCCAGTCGGCCCTCCTCGAGGCCATGCAGGAGCGACAGGTGACGATCGAGGGCGATCGCTTCGAGCTGCCGTCGCCGTTCATGGTGCTCGCGACGCAGAACCCGATCGATCTCGAGGGGACCTACCCGCTGCCCGAGGCGCAGATCGACAGGTTCCTCATCCGCGTGAGCCTCGGCTACCCGCAGCACAAGGACGAGGTGGCGATGCTCCGCGCGCACAACGTCGAGGCGCCGCGGGCGCGGGCGACGCTCTCCGTCCAGGACCTCCTCATGCTGCAGGGCGTCGCGCGAAGGATCCACGTCGAGGACGATCTGTACGAGTACGCGGTGAACCTCACCGCGTTCACGCGCACGCACCCTCGCGTGCTGCTCGGCGCATCGCCCCGGGCCACGCTCGCGCTGGTCCAGGCGGCCAAGGCGGCGGCGGTGATCGGCGGGCGCCCGTTCGTCACGCCGGACGACGTGCGCGGCATGGCACAAGCGACGCTGGCCCATCGCCTGGTGCTGGTGCCCGAGGCCGACGTCGATCCCAAGGCGCGCGACACGATCATCGACGAGGCGGTTCAGCGCGTAGGGTACCGGCGCGCGGCGCGGCCGGCGTAAACCCGCATGCAGCTCTACCCCACGCGCACCGCCGCCCACCTGGCCATCGCCGGCGTCGCGGTCATGGGCGCCGGGCTCATCGCGCGCGAGCCGGCGATCGTCGGCTGGGGCGGGGCGATCCTGGTCGCGATCGCGCTCGCCCGCGGCGTGACGCTGGTGTCGGTGGCGCGCATCCGCGCGGCTGGGTTCGAGATGCTCTGGGGCGGCTCGCGGCGGATCCTCCGTTCCGCGCGCGGAGGCACCGTGGAGATCGAGGCCGAGGTCCGGAACCGCGACACCCTCGCGGCTCGCTACGTCAAGCTGCGCACCATCGCCTCGTCGCAGCTCGACGTGCGCATCGAGCCGAACCGCGGCGAAGTCTCCGCCTCGGGTCGGCTCAAGGTGAAGGTCATCGTGCGAACGCCGCGCGTCGGCCAGCACGGGCTCCACGGGCTCGCGCTCGAGGTGCACGGCGCCCCGGGCCTATTCGAGGTGCCCCTGACCTTCGCGAACCCGTACGGCATCGAGGTGCTCCCGCGGCCCTTCATGCCGTACCTGACGCAGCCGCGCGGAGGACGCAGTCACCTCCTCGCTGCCTCTGGCAAGCCCGGGCGCATACGCGGCGAAGGAGACGATCTGCGCGAGCTGCGAGAGCACCAGCCGGGGGACCCGTTCCGGAAGATCGCGTGGAAGGCGAGCGCGCGCCGAGGCACACTGCTCGTGCGGGAGTTCGAGCGCGAGGAGCGGGATGTGGTCTGGGTCCTCGTCGACGCGGCCGTGGAGCTCTGGGCGGGCCCGCTCGGCCGCGCTCCGCTCGATCTCATGATCGACGAGGCCGCGGCCATCGCGACGAGGCACCTCGGGCGCGGCGATCGCGTCGGGCTCATCGTGCTGGCCCCCGGCCCGCGCGTGACGATCGCGCCCGATCACGGCCCAGGACATGGTCACAAGATCGCGCAGGCGCTCACCGTCGGGTGCGGCACGTACGACGCGGATCGGAGCGAGCTCGACGAGTCGGACGTCGCGGCGCGCGTCATCGAGCACCTCAGGCCGCTCGACGCGCGCGGGCTCGACGATCTGCGCCGCGGCGACCTCGACCGGCTGGCGGCCCGCGCGGAGTCGATGCGCGCGCGCGCGCCGTTCTCGGCGCCGGCGCCGCTCGGGCGCTCGCAGCGCGAACGGACGCTGCGCCGCTACCTCGCGAGCTACGGCATCGAGTCGCCCGCGCGCGCCGAGCCGGATCGGCGCGATCCCGCCGTGGCGGTCGCCGAGTCGCTCACGCACATCGCGCGCGTCAAGCCGCGCGCGAGCATGGTCTATGTCCTCGCGTCGCCTCCGGCCGACGCACAGCTGGGCCAGCTCTCGGAGGCCGTGCGTCGGCTCTCGCGAAAGGCTGTTCACGTGGTGTGGACGCTCCCGGATCTCGAGCCAGGGCTCGGGCCTCCCTGGGAGGCGCCGCGACCGCAGGAGAGCGACGGCGACGAGGGGCAGAGCGGCCCCACGCCGTCCAACAAGGCGTTCCAGGAGCTCGCGCCGATCGCGGCCGAGGCGGTGCTCATCCGCGCGCGGGTGGCTCAGACCCGCCGCGAAGCCGTGCTCCGCAAGGTCGGCGTGCGCGTGGTGCGGCTGCGCGCGGCGGCCGCGCCGAGCAGAGCCGCAGACGTAGCCCACGACGGGGCGCACCCACCGCAGATCTGAGGACGGGCGATGGCCATCGCAGAGCTCTTGCGCACACGCGGTCTCTCCCCGAAGAAGGGGTTCGGGCAGAATTTCCTCGTCGACGTCGATGCGGCGCGCCGGATCGCCGAGGCGGCCACGACGACGGAGGGCGGCGCGGTGATCGAGATCGGAGCAGGGCTCGGCGCGCTCACGCGGCCGCTCCTCGATCGCGCCACGCACGTCGTCGCGATCGAGCGCGATCGCGACCTCGTCCCGATCTTGCGCGAGCAGCTCGCTGGACCGATCGAGGAAGGCCGCTTGACGCTGCTCGAGGCCGACGCAGCGCAGGTCGACTGGGTCGGCGCGCTCTCCGGCCACGCGCGGCCGCACGCGGTGGCGGGCAACCTCCCGTACCACATCACGGGCCGGCTCCTCGAGCAGGCGACCACCGTCGCGCATCAGATCGATCGCGCGGTCTTCATGGTGCAGCTCGAGGTCGCGGATCGCCTGGTGGCCGCCCCGGGCAGCGCCGACTACGGCGCGCTCTCGGTCTTCGTGCAGGCCGCGTTCGACGTGCGCCGCCTCCTGATCGCGCGCGCCGGCGCGTTCTACCCGAGGCCCGAGGTCGACTCGGCGGTCGTCGTGCTGACGCCGTGGCGCCCGCGGCGCGCCGAGGAGACGGACGCCTTCCGAGCGGCCGTGCGCGCCGCGTTCTCGGCGCGCCGCAAGACGCTCCGGAACGCCTGGAAGAACCTCTATGGCTGGTCCTCCCAGGAGCTCGATCGGCACGCGAAGGACGCCGGCATCTCGCTCGACGCTCGCGGCGAGACGCTCAGCGTGGAGGCGTTTGCGCGGATCGCCGCCTCCAGAGGACGCTGAGCGCCCGCCGCGCGCGGGCGCCCCCTCGCCAGCGCCGGTGAGCGAGCGCGGATGAACGTTGCGCCCCGACGTCGCGTACGGAGCCTAGCGACCGAAAAACACGCCCAATGCCGCGCGTCCGCAGCGACGCGGCTGTCAAAAATCCCGCAGAATTTCTGGCAGACGGCACTAGTCGGACGCGCAGGTCCGTGCTAGTGGGCCCCGCGACTCGTCAAAGCACGTACGAGGAGGGCTCCCGCTCCATGGTTGTTGGAAAGATCACCCAGGTCATCGGACCGGTCGTCGATGTCGATTTCCCGGCTGGCCAGCTGCCCAAGATTTTGAACGCGCTCAAGCTGAGCAACCCGAGCATCTCGGCTGAGCCAGACAACCTCGTGCTCGAGGTCGCCCAGCACCTCGGCGAGTCGTCGGTGCGCACGATCGCGATGGACTCCACCGACGGCCTCGTGCGCGGGATGGAAGTCCGCGACACGGGCAAGCCCATCATGGTGCCGGTCGGCAACGAGTGCCTCGGCCGGATCCTGAACGTCGTCGGTGTGCCGATCGATGAAGCCGGGCCCGTTCACGCCAAGAAGGTGGCGCCGATCCACCGGGAGCCGCCCCCGTTCATCGAGCAGTCGACCAAGGTCGAGGTCTTCGAGACGGGCATCAAGGTCATCGACCTGATCGCCCCCTACCGCAAGGGCGGCAAGATCGGCCTCTTCGGCGGCGCCGGCGTCGGCAAGACGGTGCTCATCCTGGAGCTCATCAACAACGTCGCGAAGGCGCACGGCGGCGTGTCGGTCTTCGCCGGCGTCGGCGAGCGGACGCGCGAGGGCAACGACCTCTTCCTCGAGATGAGCGAGTCGAAGCTCGCCGACGGCAGCCCCGTCATCTCGAAGGCCGCGCTGATCTACGGCCAGATGAACGAGCCCCCGGGCGCTCGCTCCCGCGTCGCGCTCTCGGCGCTCGCCGTGGCGGAGCACTTCCGCGACGAGGAGGGGCAGGACGTCCTCCTGTTCGTGGACAACATCTTCCGGTTCACCCAGGCCGGCTCCGAGGTGAGCGCGCTCCTCGGACGCATCCCGAGCGCCGTCGGTTACCAGCCGACCCTCTCGACGGAGATGGGCGCCTTCCAGGAGCGCATCACGTCGACGACCAAGGGCTCCGTCACCAGCGTCCAGGCGATCTACGTCCCCGCGGACGACCTGACCGACCCCGCGCCGGCCACGGCCTTCGCCCACCTCGATGCGACCACCGTGCTGTCGCGCGCGATCTCGGAGCTCGGCATCTACCCCGCCGTCGATCCGCTCGACTCGAACTCGACGATGCTCGACCCCCAGATCGTCGGTGAGAAGCACTACTCCGTCGCGCGGCGCGTCCAGCAGACGCTGCAGCGCTACAAGGACCTCCAGGACATCATCGCCATCCTCGGCATGGACGAGCTCAGCGAGGACGACAAGCTCGTCGTGGCGCGCGCCCGCAAGATCCAGAAGTTCCTGTCGCAGCCGTTCTTCGTGGCCGCCCAGTTCACCGGGCTCGAGGGCAAGCTCGTGCCGCTCAAGGACACGATCGCGGGCTTCGAGGAGATCCTCGACGGCAAGCTCGACCATGTCGCGGAGCAGGACTTCTACCTGGTGGGCGGCATTGAGGACGTGAAGGCCAAGGCGTCGCAGAGGGCGTCCTGACGCAGCCATGGCCGACACAATCCTCCTCGAGATCGTGACGCCGACCGGCGTCGCGCTGCGCGAGCAGGTCACGGACGTGACCGCGCCGAGCGTCGCCGGCGAGTTCGGTGTGCTCCCGGGTCACCTCCCGCTGCTCGCCGCGCTCCGGACCGGCCTCGTGACCTACCACCAGAACGGTCAGGAGCACCGCCTGGCCGTCCATCACGGCTTCGTCGAGGTCGCCGGCGACACCGCGCTGCTCCTCACCGAGCGCTTCGCGGTGAAGGACGACGTCGACGTCGTGAGGGTACGCCGCCGGCTCAAGGAGGTCGATACCGAGCTCGACCACTGGCAAGGCGACCTGACTGATCCGCGCCGCCGGGCGCTCATCGAAGAGGAGCAGTGGCTCGCCACCGAGCTCGAGCTCATCGGCGATCCGCCCCCTCCGATGGTCCGCGAAGATACGCGCTTCCTGGCCGAGCACGCCGAGGCGCCGCCGGTTGACGAGATGGTCGAGGCTTCCCAGCCCGACGAGAGCCTGACGGACCACAAGAAGCCCGGCTCTCCGTTCCCCGATCCTAAGTGACGTCTCTGGCGGCTACCGCCTTGCACGTGCGGCCGCCGCACAGGACACTTGTCTCCACACAGGCCGCGAGGGACTGGGGGGTCTCCCGCTTCGCGAGCCGCCCGTACCGCCGAGGCGCTGGCGCGGACGCCGCCACGCCGTCTGAGTCCACCCGTGATGATCTGCGGGCCCCGCACGCACGGAGCCCCCAAGGCAGCCCATGATCTCTCCGGAGACGATCGCGCTCGTGAAAGAGCGCACGGATCTCGTAGCGCTCATCGGCGAAAGCGTGCGCCTCGCCCGCCGAGGGCACTCCTTCACCGGGCTCTGCCCCTTTCACAAGGAGAAGACGCCTAGCTTCCACGTGAGCCCGAACCGCGGGTTCTACCACTGCTTCGGCTGCAAGGAGACCGGCAGCGCCATCGACTTCGTGATGAAGCTCGAAGGCCGGACGTTCGCCGAGGCGGTCCGCGCGCTCGCCGAGCGCGCCGGCATCGAGGTGGCGGAGTCGCTGACCGAGGCCGAGCGGCGCGAGGCCCAGGCGGCGCGCAGGTCGAAGGACGACCTCTACGCCGTCAACCACCTCGCCGCGACGTTCTTCGAGCACAGCCTCCGCGGGGGGCCGGGCAGCGCTCCTCACCCGCTCGCGCGCCACGCTCACGAGGAGCTCGAGCGGCGCGGCCTGCCGCTCCGCGACGGCGATGGAGCCACCGATCCGATCGCCGACGCCCTCCAGGCGTTCCGGATCGGCTACGCCCCGTTCGGATGGGACGGGCTCTCCACGTACCTGCGACAGCAAGGCGTCTCTCCGGTCCTCGCGGAGCGCGTCGGGCTCCTCGTGCCGCGCTCGTCGGGGAGCGGACACTACGACCGCTTCCGGCACCGGCTCATGTTCGCCGTCACCGACGTGATGGGCCGGGTGATCGCGTTCAGCGGACGCGCGTTGCCCGATCCCAGCCCTTCCGAGCTCTCGTCGCTCGGCCTCACCGGCCCTGCGCCGCAGGCCGACGGCGCGCCGGCGAAGTACATCAACAGCCCCGAGTCGCCGATCTACACGAAGGGCGAGCACCTCTTCGGGCTGCACCAGGCGCGCCAGGCGATCCGTCAGCGCGGCGAGGCGATCCTCGTGGAAGGCAACTTCGACGTCGTCGCGCTCCACGCGCGCGGCATCGGCCAGGCGATCGCTCCGCTCGGGACCGCCTTCACGCCCGGACAGGCGAAGCTCATCAAGCGCTTCGCTCCCGCGGTCATCCTGCTGTTCGACGGCGACGCGGCCGGCAAGAAGGCCACGCGCGCGGCGCGCGCGCCGTGCCGTGAGGCGGGGCTCAGCGCGCGCGTCGCCGTGCTGCCTTCGGGCGTCGATCCGGACGACCTCGCGCGCAAGCACGGCCCGGAGGCGATCACGCGCATCGTCAAGGCGGCGCGCGGCCTGCTCGAGCACCTGATCGACGAGGCGCTCGACGGCGACAGCTTCGGAGGCTCGTCGCTGCCCGAGCAGCTCGCCCGCGTGCGCGCCGTGACGACGCTGCTCGCCGAAGAGGACGACCCGAACCTCAGGATGATGGCGAAGCTCTACGCCGATCGCCTCTCCTCGAAGCTCGTGATCGGCGGCCGCTCACCGGACGACCTCCGGCAGTTGGAGCGCGTCGTCGAGGAGTCCCTCTCCCGCCCGCGGAGCCAGCCCACCCGCGAGGTGATCCCCTCCGGACAGACGACCGAGACGTGGGAGCGCGCTCGCTCACGCGCGCAAATCCAGGAAGTAAGCCTGGAGATCCTGGGCGCGATCCTCGATTTTCCCGAGCTGCTGGCCGACGACGATCTCCAGACGGCGCTGGAGTGCCTCGAAGGCGACGTCGCCCTGGCGATTGTTGCGGCGCGTCACAATTTCACTTTTGAAATGGGTCTTGCCGCCAGCGAATTTCTTGCGCAAGTCCCGGCTCCGATCCATTCATTCGCGGCTGGACGGCTGGTCTCGCCTGTCTTCGAAGCGGCCTCAACGGCCAAGGCGACGCTCTTGGAGAATTCACAAAAGTTGAGCAGACAAGCCCTAGCGCGACAAAAAGCAGCCGTCGTGAGCCAGCTCCAGAAGAGCGCCGTCGACGCTGATGCTGAAAACGCTTTGCTGCGTGAGCTATTCCAGCGAAGAGCGGGGGGTCTCGGTCTTCCTTGATGCGTTCCGGGTCGCCTCGCCGTGGCGACCCGACGTGCGTGATCCCTAGAGTTTATCGGAGTCATTGGGTGTCTTGTCGGTCGCGGCGAGCTGATCGCCGTAAGTGGAGCATGAGGTAATGGCGAGCAAGGCCAAGCAATCTTCCGGTCGGGCAGGCGGGGTCGCGAGGGCGGCGGGGGGCGGCGCGCTGAACGGCGCGCGGCACGCATCGACACGCGGGCACGCCGAGGGGGGGGCGCGCCCTAGCAACAAAGGAGACGCGGGCATCCGGGCCGAGCGGTCAGAGAAGGACCGGAAGACGCTCGAAAAGCTCGTTGAAACCGGCAAGAGCAAAGGCTTTCTCACCTATGACGAGGTGAACGACGCGCTCCCCGCGGACGTCGCGCCCGATCAGCTCGACGACGTGGTGGGCGCCCTCGGCGACGAGGACATCGAGATCGTCGACGGCGCGACCCAGGTGAAGATCGCGCCGAAGCGCATCGCGGACGAGGAGGCGGGCGAGAAGAAGCTCGTCGTCACGCCCGACCGCGAGGAAGAGGACGTCGACTACTACTCGAAGTCGAACGACCCCGTCCGGATGTATCTCCGGAAGATGGGCAGCGTCTCGCTGCTCACCCGCGAGGGCGAGGTCGAGATCGCGAAGCGGATCGAGATCGGCGAGCAGAAGGTCAACGCCGCCATCCTCGACTCCCCCATCGCCGTCCGCGAGATCATCGATCTCGGCGAGAAGCTCCGGAAGCACAAGATCCGGGTGAAGGAGCTCATCAAGGACGCCGAGAACGACGACCAGGAGTTCGACGAGGAGGAGGCCGACCGGCGCATCATCCGCCTCATCGACAAGGTGAAGCGCGTCGACAAGAAGAAGGCGGAGCTCCTGGAGGAGCGTAAAGAGGTGAAGACGGAGGTCCGCCGCAAGCAGATCGACGTCGAGGTGACGCAGGCGACAGCCGAGCTCGTGACGACGCTCGAGGAGATGCGCCTCAACAAGCGGACGATCGACAAGATCGTCCAGAAGCTGAAGAGCCTCATCTCGAAGGTCGAGAAGGCCGAGGCGGGCGCGACGGAGCTGGAGCGGCGCACAGGGCTCTCGAAGGGCGAGCTCAAGCGCGAGCTCATCAAGGTGAAGGGCAACCGCGCCCTCGAGGGGCGGCTCGCCAAGAAGCTCAACGTCAACCGCGAGGAGCTCAACGACTTCGAATCGACCATCAAGAACGCCCAGAAGGGCCTGAAGAAGGTCGAGGAAGAGCTCAACATCGACGTCGCCGCGATCCGCGATACCTACGAGAACATCCGCGAGGGCGAGCGGATGGCGGAGCGCGCCAAGGCGGAGCTGGTCGAGGCGAACCTCCGCCTCGTGGTCTCCATCGCGAAGAAGTACACGAACCGCGGCCTCCAGTTCCTGGACCTCATCCAGGAAGGGAACATCGGCCTCATGAAGGCCGTCGACAAGTTCGAGTACAAGCGCGGCTACAAGTTCTCGACGTACGCGACGTGGTGGATCCGGCAGGCGATCACCCGCGCGATCGCGGACCAGGCGCGGACGATCCGCATCCCGGTCCACATGATCGAGACGATCAACAAGCTGATCCGCACCTCGCGCTACCTCGTGCAGGAGTACGGCCGCGAGCCGACCCCCGAGGAGATCGCCGAGAAGATGGAGCTCCCGCTCGACAAGGTGCGCAAGGTCCTGAAGATCGCGAAGGAGCCGATCTCGCTCGAGACCCCCATCGGCGAGGAAGAGGACTCGCACCTTGGCGACTTCATCGAGGACAAGAGCGTGATCTCGCCCGCGGAGGCCGTGATCAACATGAACCTCGCGGAGCAGACCCGTAAGGTCCTGAAGACGCTGACGCCGCGCGAGGAGAAGGTGCTCCGGATGCGCTTCGGCATCGGCGAGAAGAGCGACCATACGCTCGAAGAGGTCGGTCAGGACTTCGAGGTCACGCGCGAGCGCATCCGGCAGATCGAGGCGAAGGCGCTCCGCAAGCTCCGGCACCCCAGCCGCTCGAAGCAGCTCAAGAGCTTCATCGACAGCTAGTCCGTGGGCTGGCCTGCTCGCCCAATGAAGGCAGCTCTCCCGCGCAGGCCGCGCTGCCGGCCTCTCGCTGGCCAAGCACGCGCTCGCGTGGGCAGCCGTTCGCTCGGCGAGCAGCGCGCCGTCGTGGCCCTCCTCGTGCTCGCGAGCGCGGTCCTCGGCGGCTGCACCAAGACGATGTCCGAAGAAGACTGCCGCACGATCGGCGAGGGCATGCGCACCGCATGGGCAGCGGAGGCAAAGCGGGTGGGGTCCGCCGCGAAAGGGGGCCCGGGGAAAGCCTCTGTGGTGATCGACAGCGAGGGCGAGAGGCTCTCGTCGGAGTGGACATCCGACTGCAAGCGGGAGCTCGCCGGGAGCAAGGTGGACCCCGGCGAGCTCGGCTGCCTGACGCGCGCGAAGACGCTCGAGGAGCTCCGTCGGTGCGCCGCGCCGTGAACGCGTGCGCCCGCGCCTGAGGGGCATGACGGGCGCGCCGCGGCGATCTCAGTTCAGGAAGCGCTTGTCCTTCGGCGGGTCTTTCTGGCCGCCGGGGATGACCCGGAGCGGGACGCCACCGGAGCGGCCGCGCGCCGCGGGGACGCGACGGAGCGCCGCGGATTGCGCCTGCAGCTGGCGGAAGCGCATCCGTAGATAGAAGCGACGCAGCGGAGAGAAGTCACCGAAGAGGTAGCCCGCGAGCATTGCGCCGAACGGCGTGATCTGCCCCTCCGGGGGCGGCGCAGTCTTGGAGATCACGTAGAACACCGATATCGCGAAGATGAAGACGAGCAGCATCGTGCCCGTCACCGGGATGACGAAGAAGAGGCGGACCGTGGCGTGACGGTGCGCGAGCGCCCACGCAACGGAGACCGCCCCGACCATCCCGAACCCGCCGTAGAACACGGGCTGCTCCACCTGCGGCAAGATGGCGCCGACGGCCACCTGAAGCGCGAACGCGAAGGCCGCGGAGCCGAAGAGGAACGCAACCATGCGACCGGCGCCCCAGCGCTCCTCGAGCGAGGTGCCGAAGAAGTACAGGCCGAGCAGCGTCCAGATGAAGTGCCAGGGATTGCTCGGGCTGTGGACGAGCGGCGCCGTGAGCAGCCGCCACACCTGACCGTGGAGCACCTTCTCGCTGATCCCGAGGAACGGACGGAGCACGCCTTCGCCGGCGCCCCCCCAGTTCAGGCCCAGGGTGAACATCACCCAGATACAGCCGATCGCTATCATCATCCCCAGCAGGGCCTTGCCTGGCTTGGGGAACCCCATCGAGCTGTGCTCCGGGCGCATGGATCTCCACCTAACAGCGGCGCCCCCGACGAGCAACCGCTGCCCCCGGACTTCACGGCGATCCGCCCGGCGCCGCCCCCCATCCAGCGGCCGCGACACCCGCTGCGCGCCATCCAGGACGCTCCGGGGCAGGGCCCGCCCGGCCGCGCACAGTCACCCCGGCAGCCCCCCCGGGAGCGCGCACGTCCCTGCTGCGTCCGCTGGCTAGCGGCTCAGAAGAAGTTGCCGATGTTGAACTCGAACTTGTACGTCTCTTCGTAGGGCAGCCGCTTGAACGGGAAGCCCCACTCGAAGCGCAGCGGTCCGAGCGGGGAGAACCACCGGAGCCCGAATCCCCACGAGGTGCGGACGTCGAGGAGGCGCTCGGCCGAGAAGCACGGGTTCGTGACGTCGTGCGGCGATGCGGGGGCGGCGTTGCAGTAGAGCTTCTCGAGGTTCCAGGCGTTGCCCAGATCCGTGAAGACGACGCCCTTGATCTGCACGGCCTCGAGGATCGGGAACTCCAGCTCGAGGTTCTGGTAGTACATCAGGTTGCCGCCGATGTTCGCGCCGTTCGCGATGGGCAGCGAGTTCGGATCGAGCGACTCGCGGAGCGGGAGGCGCGGGCCGATGTCCCGGATCTCGAAGCCGCGCACGTCGAGGATGCCGCCCAGGAAGAAGCGGGCGAAGATCGGCACGCCCTGCGGGTTGGGGCTCGTCACCATGCCGGCCTCGGTGTTCAGCTTGAGGACCAGGCTGTCCGTGATCGGGTAGTAGAACCTCCCCGTGGCGCGGTACCGCAGGAACTCGTTCTCGCTGCCGAACGCGCTGTGGGCGAGCTCCACCGAGCCCTGCAGGTAAATGCCCGAGGTCGGGAAGAGCTGGTTGTTGCGCGTGTCGAAGGTGAGCGCAGGGCGGATGCTCGACGTGAGCCCGGCGTTGAAGAGGTTGTAGAGCGGGAGCCGCTGGAACGAGGCGCGCTCCTCTGCCGTGCCGAGGCCGGTGTTCGTGGCCGACGAGATCTCGTCGTTCTCCAGCGTGTAGGTCAGCTGCGCGCGCAGCTCCGGCTCGATGAGCGGGTAGCCGAGCGTGAGCGAGCCGCCGGTGGAGGTCTGCGAGAACTCCGTGTAGGTCCGCAGCTGGTTGTAGACGCTCACCGCCGCGGAGAACGGGCTGTCGAACAGGTACGGCTCGAAGAAGCGGACGTCGATGAGGCGCCGCGATCCGGAGATCTGCGCCTGGAGCGACAGCGACTGGCCGCTCCCGAGCAGGTTCGCCTGCTGGACCTGCGCCGTCGCGATGAAGTTCTCGACGCTCGAGAAGCCCGCGCCGATCTGGAAGGTGCCCGTCGGCTTCTCGCCGATGTCGACGTTGACGTTGATGTGCTGGGGGTCGTCGCCCTGCTCGGTGGAGATGTCGACCCGCTCGAAGTAGCCGAGCGCCGTGATCCGCTGCTTCGAGCGCTCCAGCTTCGTCTCGCTGAACAGCCGCCGCTCCTCCACCTCCATCTCGCGGCGGATCACCTTGTCCCGCGTCTTCGTGTTGCCGCGGATCTCGATGCGCCCGAAGTAGACGAGCTGGTTTCTGCGGATGCCGACGGTGATGTCGACCTCGCGCCTGTCCGGGTCGAGCTGGGTGTCAGGCGACGCCTCGACGTTGGCGTACCCGGCGTCCCGGTAGAGCGTCTGGATCGCGCCGAGATCCTTCGCGAGCTCGGCGCGGTTGAACCAGTCGCCCGGCTTGGCCCGCACCATCTCGCGCAGCGCGCGGCGCCCGCCGAGCGGCTCGATCTCGCGGCCGTCGGCGTCGCGCTCGTAGACGCGGAGCGAGCGGATGCGGAAGCGCGGCCCCTCGTTGATCGTGATCGTGACCTCGATGCCCGTACGGTCGGGCGTGAGCATCACCCTGGGCGTCGCGACCTGCGCCGCGAGGAAGCCACGATCGTAGTAGAGCGCGTTGATCACGAGGACGTCGCGCTCGAACGCGTCCTGGCGGAACGGACCGCCGGTGCCGAAGGCGAAGAAGCCCCCCTGCCCCGTGATCATGACCTCCCGGAGCTCCTCGTCCGAGATGTTCTGGTTGCCGATGAACGTGATGCGCCGGACGGTGACCGGCGAGTGCTCCTTGATCGTGAACTTGACGGTGACCTGGTTCTCCCGCTCCGGCTTGACCTCGTAGCTGACCTCGGCGAGGAAGAAGCCCTCCTCGGCGTACTTGTCGCGGAGCTTCTGCACGCCACGCCGGATCGCCGCGTAGCTCAGGATCGTGCCGGTCTTGATCTCGACCGAGAGCGCCTCGGTGAGGTCCTCGCCGTCGATCTCCTTGTTGCCGGAGAACTCGATGGCCTTGATGCTCGGGCGCTCGCGGACCAGCACCCTCAGGCTCACGCCGTCGTCGCGGCGCGTGAGGTCGACCTCGACGTCGTCGAACAGGCCGGAGTCCCAGAGCTCGCGCACGTCGCGCGCCAGCCCCTCGGGGGTGAACGGCCTGCCGACCCGCGTCTGCCCGAGGTAGACGAGCACGTCCTCGGTCGAGACCCGCCGGTTGCCGGCGATGGCGACCTGAACGACCGGCTGCCCCCGAGCGAGCTCGGCCTCCGTGGGCGCCAGATGGATCGTCGGCTCGACGGCGTCGGCGGCGACCTGCGCAGGTGTACCGGCGCCAGGCTGGGCTCCTGCGGTCGCGTCGGCCGGCGCGGGCGGCTGCGCAGCGCTGGCCGGGGCGGGAGGCGGCGCGGCGCCGCCCCGGGGGGGCTGCGCGCCCGGAGCACCTCCGGGCACCTGAGCTGCCGCGAGCCGGGGCCGTATCGCCGCTACTGCAACGAACACCAGGAAGAGGCCGAGCCAGACGAGCCGCAGCCAGCGGCCGAGAAGGCGAAGCATGGGTCGGGTGCCTGTCGCGTACAAGGCGCCACCCCGTAGCCCAGCGCGCCGTGAGTCTCAAGGGCGGACGCCGAAATCAAGGCGTCGCCGTCAGGCCGCGCTGCGCTGCCCGCGTTCGGGTCGATCTCGCGGCCATCTGACGCTATGCCAGGGTCCGCACGAGCGCAGGCGAGCACGCGCTGCGAGAAATTCCCGCGAGGCAGCCTTGACCGAGCGCGAGCCCCTGGGTAATTGCCGAGGCTCGCCAGCGTTCACCTGAACATCGGAGCACCTGTTCGTCCGGTGCCCGCGCACTCCCTGGAGCATCGCGTGTCTCGAACCCCCTCCCTTCCGTCCGACGGTGACGCGTCCCGCAAGGGCCGCCGTGGCGGCCGGCCCGGTGACAGCGAGCCGCCGCCGCCCCCGGCGCCCGACACCTCGCTCGCCGACGAGGCGCAGCGCCGGTACCTGAACTATGCGCTCAGCGTCATCACGTCGCGCGCGCTGCCCGACGTCCGCGACGGGTTGAAGCCGGTGCAGCGCCGCATCCTCTACGCGATGCTGCACGACCTGCACCTCGGGCCGGACGCGAAGTACCGGAAGAGCGCCGCGGTCGTCGGTGACGTGATGGGCAAGTACCACCCGCACGGCGACGTCGCGATCTACGACGCGATGGTCCGGCTCGCGCAGGACTTCGTGATGCGGGCGCCGCTCATCGCCGGCCACGGGAACTTCGGCTCGGTGGACGGCGATGCGCCCGCCGCGATGCGTTACACCGAGGCGAAGCTCCGGCCCCTGGCGCTGGAGCTGCTCAGCGAGCTCGGCCAGCGCACCGTGGACTTTCGTCCCAACTACGACGGGACTCGCTTCGAGCCGATCGTCCTTCCGTCGCGCTTCCCCAACCTCCTCGTGAACGGCTCGCAGGGGATCGCTGTCGGGATGGCGACGAGCATCCCGCCGCACAACCTGGGCGAGGTGATCGACGCGTGCGTCGCGCTGATCGAGAGCCGCGAGCTCACCACGCACCGGCTGCTCTCGTACGTGAAGGGGCCGGATTTCCCGACCGGAGGTCAGCTGCACGCGACGAAGAAGGAGCTCGAGGCCATCTACACGGCAGGCCAGGGCTCGCTGAAGCTCCGCGGCGAGTGGCAGCTGGAAGAGGGCGACGGCAAGCGCGGCGCCGCTCCGCAGATCGTGATCACCTCGATCCCGTACGGCGTCGAGCGGAAGGCGATCGTCGAGAAGATCGCCGAGGTGATCCTCTCCAAGAAGCTGCCGACGCTCGTGGACGTGCGCGATGAGTCGACCGGCGAGGTGCGCATCGTGATGGAGCTCAAGCGCGGCGCCGACGCGCAGCTCGTGATGGCGTACCTCTACAAACAGACGCCGCTCGCGATCAACGTGCAGGTGAACCTCACCTGCCTCGTGCCCACCGACAACGCGGAGATCGCCGCGCCGCGGCGGCTCGGCCTGCACGAGATCCTGACGAAGTTCCTCGACTTCCGCTACGCGACGGTGACGCGGCGGCTCGAGTTCGAGCTCGGCGAGCTGAGGCGGCGGATCACGATCCTCGAGGGGTTCGAGAAGATCTTCGACGCGCTCGACGAGGTGATCCGGATCATCCGCAAGAGCGAGGGCAAGGCCGACGCGGCCGAGAAGCTGATGAAGCGCTTCACCCTCAACGAGGAGCAGACGGACGCGATCCTCGAGCTCAAGCTCTACAGGCTGGCGCGGCTCGAGATCCAGCTCGTGCAGAAGGATCTCGGCGAGAAGCGCGCGGAGGCCAAGCGGATCGAAGGGCTGCTCCGGAGCGACGCGAAGCGCTGGGGGATCGTCCGCGACGAGCTCGTCGAGATCAAGGGATCCTACGGCGAGAAGCGCCGCACGAAGGTGGTCGGCTCGATCGACGAGCCCGAGTACCAGGCGGAGGACTTCATCGTGGCCGAGGACGCGAACGTGATCCTCTCGGCGCAGGGCTGGGTGAAGCGGGTCCGCGAGGTGAAGGATCTCGCCTCGACGCGCATCCGCGAGGGAGACAGCGTCCTCGCGGCCGTCGCCGGCTCGACGCGGTCGACGGTCGCGTTCTTCTCGAACCTCGGCGCGTGCTACGTGTGCCGCATCCACGAGGTGCCGCAGTCGACCGGCTACGGCGATCCCGTGCAGAAGCTGTTCAAGCTGGCCGACGGCGAGCGGCTGATCGCGCTGATGTCCTTCGATCCGAGGGCGCTCGACGTCCCGGCGCAGACCCCGGACTCCGCCGAGCCGGAGCCGCCCTTCGCGCTGGCGATCACCCGAGGAGGCCTCGGCTTCAGGTTCTCGCTGCGGCCGCACCGCGATCCATCGACGCGCTCCGGACGCCGCTTCGCCAGGCTGAACGAGGGCGATGAGGTGCTCTTCGTCCACGCGGTGGACGGCGCCGACCGGGTGCTCTGCGCCTCGAGCGACGCCTGGGCGCTCAGCGTGGCCGTGGAGGAGCTCGCCCTGCTCTCCGGCCCGGGCAAGGGCTCCGTCGTCATGCGGGTCGCCGAAGGTGAGCGCCTGGTCGGCGCCGCGCTCGCCCTCAGGCCGAGCGACGCGATCACGGTCGAGACGGAGAAGGGCAAGACGCTCGAGATCGCCGCGAGCAAAATCGCCGGCCAGCGCGGCACCCAGGGCGAGCCTGTCGCACGACGCGACCGCTTCGCCCGCGTGGTGCCGCCGGCCGTCGTCGTACCGACGCTGGAGGTGAGCTGAACATGGCCGCCACGAATCCCCCGGTCCGCGCCGCTTCCGGCGCACGTTACACGGCCGCTGACATCGAGGTGCTCGAGGGGCTCGAGCCCGTCCGCAAGCGCCCCGCCATGTACATCGGCGGCACCGACGCCAGGGGCTACCACCACCTGCTCTGGGAGATCGTCGACAACGCCGTCGACGAGGCCATCAACGGGCACGCGAAGCGGATCGAGGTGACGCTCGACGCCGATCTCCAGGGCGCCACCGTGATCGACGACGGGCGCGGGATCCCGGTGGACGTCCATCCCAGGTACAAGCGCCCCGCGCTCGAGCTCATCTTCTGCACGCTGCACGCAGGCGGGAAGTTCGCGAGCGACAACTACAAGGTCTCAGGCGGGCTCCACGGCGTCGGATCGAGCGTCGTCAACGCACTCTCCGAGCTCGTGGAGGTCCGGGTGCTGCGCGACGGGTTCGAGCACCAGCAGACGTTCTCGCGCGGCGCGCCGACCAGCAAGCTCAAGAAGGGCGCGCCCACCCGCAAGCACGGCACGAGCATCCATTTCCGGCCCGATCCGGAGATCTTCGGGCAGGGCCGGCGCTTCGATCCCGAGACCATCCGCGAGCGCCTGGAGGCCAAGGCGTACCTCCACGGAGGGCTCGAGATCGCGTTCCGAGATCTCTCGTCCGGAGAGTCGATCGAGCTCCTCCACCCGAACGGCATCGCGGACTTCTTGCCGAAGCTGGTCGCCCAGCGCGGCAAGGCGGTCACGCACCCGACCATCTTCTACGTCGCGCGCGAGGGCGAGATCCGCCTGGAGGCCGCGCTCCAGTGGACCGAGTCGACCGACGAGTACGTGAAGTCGTACGTCAACGGTATCCCCACGCACGCGGGCGGCGCGCACGAGTCCGGCTTCAGCGCCGCGATCGTGAAGGCGGTCCGCGCGTTCATGGACGCGAAGAAGGTCCAGCCGAAAGGGGTGACGCTGACGGCCGACGACATCCGCGAGGGGATCGTGGGTGTCCTGTCCATCTACATCCAGGACCCGCAGTTCCAGGGGCAGACGAAGGATCGACTCAACAACGCGGAGGCAGGGCCGGCGGTCGAGGGCCTGGTCCGGCCGGCGCTCGAGCAGTGGATGCTCCACAACGGCACGGCCGGCGAGTCGATCGTGGCCCGCGCGATCCTGGCGGCGCGCGCCAGGGAGGCGCGGCGTGAGGCGACCCAGCAGGTCCTGCGCAAGACGCCGGTGTCGCACCGGCTCAACCTGCCGGGGAAGCTCGCCGATTGCGCCTCGACCGATCCGAGCGAGAGCGAGCTCTTCATCGTCGAGGGCGACAGCGCAGGTGGCTCGGCCAAGCAGGGCCGGGACCGCCGGACCCAGGCGATCCTCCCGCTCCGCGGCAAGGTGCTCAACGCGGAGCAGGCCTCGACCTCGAAGGTGCTCGGCAACAAGGAGCTCCAGGACATCGTGAGCGCGCTGGGCTGCGGCTTTGGAAAGGACTTCGATGCCTCCAAGTTGCGCTACGGAAGGATTTTTCTGCTCATGGACGCCGACAGCGACGGCCAGCACATCGCGACGCTGCTGCTGACGTTCTTCTACCGGCACCTGCCCGGCCTGCTCCGCGGCGGGCACGTGTTCCTCGCGCAGCCGCCCCTCTACAGGATCGACGTCGGCAAGGAGACGCACTGGGCGCTCGACGACGCGGAGCGCGACCGGGTCCTCGCGAAGCTCCCCAAGACGGCCAAGGCGGATATCTCGCGGTTCAAGGGGCTCGGCGAGATGCCCGCGGAGGACCTCAAGGCGACCACGCTCGACATCCGACGCCGGCGCGCGCTGCGCATCGTGATCGAGGGAGAGATCGAGACCGATCGCATCCTCAACGAGCTGATGGGCAAGGACGCCCAGGCGCGCTTCCGCTTCATCATGGAGCGCGCGCCGAACGCCGAGATCGACGTCTGACATCGATCCCTCGTTCGAGAGGTCGCGGCGACTTCGCGCCTCGCGCGGACCTCGTTGGATGCGGCGCCGCGCTCCCGCATTCATCCTCCCTGACCCCCATGAGCTCGCCGCGAGGATGTCGCGATGCAGGCGACCGCCATGGCGTGCACGTCGCGAAGACACAATGTGCCAACCGCGGGTGATCTCTGGCGCCTGTGCCACGTGAACGGCAGGCCACACCCCGTCGGACGTCGCGAGCAGGTGGCCGGGCAATCGCGGGATTTTGTGCTGCTGAACGCCGAACCGCGTGAGCCGAGAGCGCTGCATCAGCTTGCGGCCTGCTGGTTGCAATACGTCGCGCCGGTGGCCGCGATGACCGCGAGACACCGCCCTTTCACCGCTGGAGAGGTACTCGTGACGACTGCGCTTCCTATCTCGACTCCGATCGCACCCTCCTCGTCCCACAGCATGCCGGCCGCATGTTCCCTGTCGGTTCCGAGCGGCGCGCCTGCCGCACGGCCGGCGTCACTCCCCACGCCTGGCGTCGCTGCGCCGAGCCACAGCGCGCAGCCGCCGCGCGAGCGCTCTGCAGCGACCGGCGCCTCCCGATCCACGCCACCACCGCGCTCGGCAGCCCCGCTCCCGCGCAGTACCTCGGAGCGGATCCTGCTCGGCCGCGACCGCATCCGCAGCGCCGCGGAAGCAGGCCAGAGGATCCGTTCTTACGAGGTCGCGCTGGACCTCGATCTGTCCGAGTTTCATTTCGCGCGGCTCTTCCGCGCCGCCTTCGGGTCATCGCCCCACGTCTATTACGATGAGGTGCGTGCGGAGCGCGCGCGAACGCTCCTTCATGAGGGGCTAACCGAGGGAGAGGTCGCCCGCCGCATCGGCTTCCGCAGGCCTGCGGAGCTCCGCGCCCTCCTGTCCAAGCGCGGCAGCACGCCGCCCCCGGCCGCAGAGACGGAGCCGAGCGACGCCTCTGCCGAGTGAGCTGACGGCAGAGATCGGCCATATGAAGCGCCGGCACCGCCGCCTCCGGTGCGAGGACAAAGTGCTTACCCCCATGACATGACGATCAGAGCCTCCGGTGCGTGAGCGAGGGTAGGTTCGCCCTGACCCGATCGAGGTAGGAGGGGTCGAGCATCGCCATCGCGATCCCCTCCCCTTCCGAGGCCTGAGCGATCACCTCACCCCACGGATCGATGACGCACGATTTCCCGAACGTCGCCCGCCCGCCAGGATGCTTGCCCCACTGCGCCGCGGCCACGACGTACGCCTGGGCCTCGATGGCCCGGGCGCGGAGCAGGACCAGCCAGTGGTCCTTGCCGGTGAGCAGGGTGAACGCCGCAGGGACGACGATGACCTCTGCACCCGCGGACGACAGCGCACGGTAGAGCTCCGGAAACCGGACGTCGTAGCAGATCGAGAGTCCGAGCTTCACGCCGTCGATCTCGGTGACGACGGGGCGCTCCCCGGCGGTCGTCGACGCCGACTCGCGGTACTTCGTTCCGTCGGCGATCTCGACGTCGAAGAGGTGAATCTTCCGGTAGCGCGCGGTGAGCCGGCCGTCGGCCCCGAAGACCGCGCAGGTGTTGTACGGCCGCGCCGGATCGTGCGCGCGTTCAGGGAAGCCGCCGGCCACGATCGTCACCCGGGCGGAGCGCGCCGCGTCGGCGAGACGACGCGCGATCGGACCGCCGCCAGCATCGAGGTCCTCCGCGATGTTGCGCTTCCCCTCCTCGTTGCCCATGTACGCGAAGTTCTCGGGCAGCACGACCGTCGTCGCCCCACGGCGCGCCGCCTCCACGACGAGCACCTCGACCCGCGCCAGGTTCTCGCCCACGTTCTCCTGGCTGGAGAGCTGAAGGGCCGCCCAGATCACCGGTTTCTCCATGCGGCAAGCCTACCGCACGGGGACCCGGCGTGGACCACGCGCCGACGGGAGCGCAGGGCTCGTCAGATTCCTCGATCTCCGGACGCTCCCGCAGCGCCACTGGCACCAGCGCCACCTGCCCCGCCGGCGCCCACAGCGCCACTGGCACCAGCGCCACCTGCCCCGGCAGCGCCACCTGCCCCACCGGCACCAGCGCCACCTGCCCCGCTGGCGCCCGCGGCTCCACCGCTTCCGTCCACCTCGGTGGGCGCGGCGCACTCGAGCGGCGCGCCGGAGTAGGTGCACCTGGCGCTGCACGCGGCGCATACACAGGCGAGCACCCGCTGGAAGATCCGGTGAGCAGCGCCCGCATCGTCCGGGAACACGCACGCCGTCTGGCAGGCTTTGTTGTGGCCGCACCCCTTCAGGCACAGGCTGATCGGCCTGCACTCAGGCTCCCCGTCGCACGCCGCGAGCTCCGCCTCGCAGCGCCCACCGCGGGACGCATGCTCGTTGAAGCAATCGCCGCAGCGTCCGGCTTCGCCGCCATAGGCCGCGAGGCACTCGCAAAGGTTCGCCGGCCCCTCGTCGGCGCCCGCATCGGGCAGCGCCCCCCCCGAGGCGCCCGCGCTGGCGGAGACGCCTGCCTGAGGGCGAGGCGACGCGAGCCGCTCGTCGGTGCAGCTCGGGAGCGACGCAAGCGCAAGCGCCGCGCCCCAGGCCATCACGCCGCTGAGGACAGCCCAGCCGTACAACCCGACAGGAGCGCGCATCGCCCTCCGCACGATCGCCATGATGAGGACGAGCGTAGCCTGCCTCTCTCCCGCGACCGAGCCTGAGCCGCACGGCTCATGGATGTCCGCAGGATCCGCCGAGGCCGCACGGAACCCTCTCCCGGCGGCGCCCGATCGCTCCTATGCTTTGCCCGCACGCCACAAAAATTCTCATGGAAATCGCTCCCCTGTCGCTGTTGCCGCGCTCCGTGCTCGCCCTCGCCAAGGAGGTCGCCCGCGCGCTGCTCCGGCGGCCTGTCGTCGGGATCGCCGCCGCCGCTCAGACCGCCGATGGCCGGTGGCTGCTCATTCGCCGCAGCGACACCGGAACATGGGCGCTCCCGGGAGGCACCCTGGAATGGGGAGAGACGCTCCGCGACAGCATCGTGCGGGAGCTCGCCGAGGAGGCCGGCGTCACCGAGGTCGAGCTCGGGCGGGTCGTGGGCGTGTACTCGCGGCCTGATCGCGACATTCGCTTCCACGCCGTGACGGTCGTCGTCACCGCCCGGATCGCCGCGCCGACGCGCCCTCCGCAAAATCCGCTCGAGATCCGCGAGGTCAGGCTGTTCCGGGAAGACGAGCTCCCGTCCGAGCTCGCGATGGGCATGGGGGATCTCTTCGCCGCCGCCCGGCGCGCCGGCGAAACGGAGCTCGAGTGAGCCGAGGCAAGCGATGACGCAGGCACACCACGACGACGCCGGAGCGCGCAACCCGCTGCAGGGCGGGCTCGCGACGGATCCGAAGCACAAGGCGAGGATCGAGGAGCTCGCCGAGCGCATCGAGAAATACAGGGCGAGCTACTACGCAGGGAACCCCGAGATCTCGGACGCGGCGTTCGATGCCCTCGAGGACGAGCTCCGCGCCCTCGATCCGGCGCATCCGGTGCTCGCCCGGGTCGGCTCGGCCTCCCTGATCACCGAGTGGGAGAAGGCGCGGCACGAGATCCCGATGGGCTCGCTCAACAAGGTCGTCTCCGAGGACGAGCTCCTGGGCTGGGTCGCCCGGTGCGACGAGATCCTCGTGAAGGACGGGCACGGCGACGGCGGCACGGGCGCCGCGCCGCCGGCACCGGGCTCCACCTCGAGCGTCGCGGGTGACCTCTTCGTGGCGGAGAAGCTCGACGGCATCTCCATCGAGGTCATCTACAAGGGCGGCAAGCTCGTCGACGCCATCACGCGCGGCGACGGCGAGTGGGGCGAGCGGATCACCGCGAACGTCGCGCGGATGAAGGGGATCCCCTCGCGGATCCGGGAGAAGGGCCGGCTGTCCGTGCGCGGAGAGATCATCCTTCGCCTCTCGGACATGAAGCGCCACTTCCCCGGCGTCACCAGCCCGCGCAACATGGCCGCTGGCGCGGCCAAGCGGTTCGACGGCCAGGGGGCAGAGCACTGCACCGTGCTCTTCTACGACGTCGCCGAGCACCTCGAGATCCCGACGTGCCGAGCGCGCTTCGCCTGGCTGCGCGAGCTCGGCTTCGCGACGCCGCAGACCGCGCACGGCAGCGTCGAGGACGTCGTGAAGCTCTACCGGCGCTACTCGAGCGAGCTCCGCGCGAGCCTCGACTACGAGATCGACGGGCTCGTCGTCTACGTGGACTCGCTCCACCTCCAGGGCCTGCTCGGCGACGTCAACCGCCGGCCGCGCGGCGCGGTCGCCTTCAAGTTCGCGTCGCCCGCCAAGGTGACGACGGTCGTGGCGATCCAGTGGGACACCGGGCCGAGCGGCCGCGTCACCCCGGTGGCGATCGTCGAGCCGGTCGAGCTCGCCGGCGCCAACGTCCGGCGCGCTTCCCTGCACAACTCGGCCAACGTGCGGAGCCTCGGCATCGGCGTGGGCGACGAGGTGCTGGTCTCGCGCCGCAACGACGTGATCCCGTACGTCGAGGAGGTCGTCGAGAAGCGCGGCCCCGCCGCCGTTCCTCCGTCGGTCTGTCCGGTCTGCAGCGCGCCGCTCGTCGTTGAGGGAGAGTACCTCCTCTGCCGGAACGCCGCGTGCCGCGCGCTCATCGAGGGGCGCATCCACAACTGGATCGACGCCATCGGCGCGCTGGAGTGGGGCGACAAGCTGATCGAGCAGGTGGTGGCCGCAAGCCTCGTGCGAGAGCCGCTCGACCTCTACAAGCTCACGGTCAAGAGCATCGCCGACCTCGATCGGCGCGGCGAGAAGAGCGCGACGAAGTGCCTGGAGCAGCTGAAGAGCCGCCTCCCGCTCGCGCTGCCGGTGTTCCTCGCGGCGCTCGGCATCGAGGGGTTCGCGATCCAGACCGCGCGGCTGCTCGTGTCGGCGGGGTACACGACGATCGAGAAGCTGCTCGCCGCCAGGGAGGACGAGCTCGCCGGCATCCCGGGCCTCGGCGCGATCAAGGCCGCGAGCATCGTTCGAGGGCTGCGCGCCCGCAGCGACGAGATCGGGCGGCTGCTCGCCGCCGGCATCGTCCCGGTCGCGCCCGAGGCCGAAGGCCCGCTCGCCGGACTGACGTTCTGCTTCACCGGCGCGGGCGCGCGTCCCCGCGGCGAGCTCACCCACCTCGTCGAGTCGAACGGCGGCCGGGTGCTGAACAGCGTCACGAAGGAGCTCAACTACCTCGTCATCGCCGACGTGGCGTCCACGTCGAGCAAGGCGGTGAAGGCGCGCAAGTACGGCACGAAGCTCATCACCGAGGACGATCTGGACAAGCTCATCGCCGAGCGCCGCGGCGGCTGACCGAGGCGAGCCGCGGCCTCGACCCGTCGACCCCTACCAGGTGATGTCCTGGTCCTCCGTGACGCCGAGGACGTCCCGGAGCTCGAGGAGCCGCCCGTCCGAGAGGCGGATCGTGCCCGAGTAGAGGCCGATCGGCTGCATGAACTCCGACGCGAGCAAGCCGAGGTTCGTGTGGTTCGAGTGCGCCGCGCCGGGGACGAAGCGTAGATCCACGGCGCCGTCCGCGGTCCGGACGCGCCAGGGGTCGAGCGGACGGGCCGCGTCGAAGGTGAACCGGCCTTCGGCGAGCGGGATGAGCTCGCCGTCGATCCAGATCGCGCACTCGGCGTCGCCGACGAAGCCTTCGCCGAGGTTCAGGCCGATGCGCTCGCCGCTCTCCGCGCGCCCCAGCGCGAGGGCCCAGCGCCAGGTCGTGCGGCGCCGCAGGAGCCCGCTCGTGTAGTCGTAGCTGGCGATCGCTCCGTCGAGGGAGATGCGGCGACCGAGCACCGACGCCTCGCCTTCAACGCCGAGGAGCAGGCGCTTCTCGGTGGTGATCAGGAAGCCGTCCGAGGCCTGCACAATCGCCGAGAGCGCCGGCGGGGCCGCGCGGCTGTCGAGCCGCGCCTCGAGCTCGACGCCGCGGAGCGCGGCGGTCACCGCGGTCGTCGCGTCCGTGCGCGGCCGCTCGATCCGGACGCGCGCGCGGGGGAGCCACGCCCGCGCGGAGCGGCCTTCGCCGCCCGCGTCGCCCACGCTCACCGCGAACGGCGGCCCGAACGTCGCGCGGTCCACGAGCAATCGACGGCCTGCCTTGTCGAAGACGACGCTGAACGCGATCGACAGGTAGCCGAGGTGCACGACCGAGACGGCGACGAAGACCTCGTCGGACGCGATCGCCACGTAGACCCATCGCTTGTGCTTGAGCAGCCGATCGAGCCTGCGCGGCGCGAGGAGCGCCGGGTCGACGCGCGGGAGATCGCCCCGGTAGGACCCGACGCGCGCCGCTCCCGTGCTCGGGTCGAGGATCGTATCGGGCGGCGTGATGAGCTCGCGCATCGGACGAGAGTAGCGGCGACGTGGTCGCCGCCCAAGGCGAGCGACACCGGAAACCTGACATCGCCAGAGTTGTGCGAATCGCGTGATTGCGCCGAGCGCTCTCCTCCGCGGCCATCTGGCTCACGCCGCGGCGGAGAGCAGCGGCGCCGGAGCCTGCGCGCCCTCGGCTCCGCCGCTAGACTCGCGTCATGATCGACGCCATCGCCACGCCCCCGAGCCCCCTGAACGAGCCCGTCCTCACGTACGCGCCTGGCAGCCCGGAGCGCGCGGCCCTCAAGGCGGAGCTCGACCGCCGGGCGCGGGAGACGATCGAGATCCCGATGGTCATCGACGGGGAGGCGCTCCGGACCGGCGCGCTCGACGAGGTCCGCGCGCCGCACCGACGCGACCTCCTCCTCGCCCGCGCCCATCAAGGCGGCGCCGAGCACGTCGCGCGCGCGATCGAGGCCGCCCGGCGGGCGCACCCGGCCTGGTCGAGGACGCCGTGGACCGAGCGCGCCGCCGTGTTCCTCAAGGCGGCCGAGCTGCTCGCGACCCGGTACCGCCCCACGCTGAACGCGGCGACGATGCTCGGGCAGAGCAAGACGGCGTACCAGGCGGAGATCGACTCGGCGTGCGAGCTCATCGACTTCTTCCGCTACAACGTCCACTTCGCGCACCGGATCGCCGCGGAGCAGCCGGCGAGCGCGCCCGGCATCTGGAACCTCGCGGAGCCTCGCCCGCTGGAGGGCTTCGTGTTCGCGGCGACGCCGTTCAACTTCACCGCGATCGCGGGCAACCTGTGCGCGGCCCCGGCGCTGATGGGCAACACGGTGGTCTGGAAGCCGTCCGCGAACGCGCTGTACTCGGCGCACTTCGTGATGGAGCTGTTGATCGAGGCGGGCCTCCCGCGCGGCGTCATCAACCTCGTCATGGGCCCGCCCGAGCTCGTCTCGAACGCGTGCCTCGATCATCCGGACTTCGCCGGCATCCACTTCACCGGCTCGACCGCGGTCTTCCAGTCGATCTGGCGCCGCATCGGGGAGAACATCGGGCGCTACCGCAGCTACCCGAGGATCGTGGGCGAGACCGGCGGGAAAGACTTCGTCTTCGCGCACGCGAGCGCCGACGTCGACGCGCTCGCCGTGGCGCTCGTCCGGGGCGCCTACGAGTTCCAGGGGCAGAAGTGCTCGGCCGCGTCGCGCGCGTACATCCCCCGCTCGCTCTGGCCGGCCCTCAAGGACCGGCTCGTGGGCCACATCCGGGCGATCCGCGTGGGGGACGTCGCCGACTTCCGCAACTTCATGGGCGCGGTGATCGACGAGCGCGCGCACGCCCGGCTCACGGGGCGGATCGCCGCGGCGAAGTCGGACGCGGCGTGCTCGATCGTGTGCGGCGGCGGCGCGCGCGCGCACGACGGGAGCGACGGCTGGTTCGTCGAGCCGACGCTGATCGAGACCACGGATCCGCGCCACCCGCTGATGGCGGAGGAGCTGTTCGGGCCGGTGCTCACGGTCTGGGTCTACCCCGACGGCGAGGAGCACAGGGCGCTCGCGCTCTGCGACGAGACGTCGCCGTATGGCCTGACCGGCGCCGTGTTCGCGCGGGATCGGGCGTTCATCGAGGCGGCGAGCGACGCGCTCCGCTTCGCCGCGGGCAATTTCTACATCAACGACAAGCCGACCGGCGCAGTCGTCGGGCAGCAGCCGTTCGGCGGCGCGCGCGCCTCCGGCACGAACGACAAGGCGGGCAGCCTGTTCAACCTGCTCCGCTGGGTCTCCCCGCGGGTCGTGAAGGAGACGTTCGCCCCGCCGCGCGCGGTCGCCTATCCGTTCATGGCGGCCGAGTAGGAAGCGCGCCCCGCGCCGGAGAGGCGGCGGGCCTCGTCGCTCAATCCTCCGGCGAGTAGTCGCAGACGCCACCCGCGAGATCCGCGCAGGACCGGGCCTCCTCCTCGTAACACTCGGCCGTGCGCTCGATGGCCGTGGCATAGGACGCGCGGTCGGACAGCTCGAGGCACAGCGCGACGCACGTGTCCTTTCCAGGGCTGTCGGTCTGGCACTCGGCGTTCTTGGTGCAGACCACCTCGCACGCGTCGATGTCCGACGAGCATCCAGGGGTGGGAGCGAAGAGCAGCAGGGCCAGGACGAGCGCGGGACGGGGCATGGCGAAAGTTCCAGCGGCCATCGGAGCACGCGGCCGAGCCGGCGGCGAGAGGCGAGCAGGGGGCGGCCGCGCGGCGCCGGCTCGCCCCTGCCCCGGATCCCTGCTGGAAGCGCACGCCGCCGGAGGCGAATCGAGCCGGTGAGCCCACCGGCGAACTCCGTGTTCCGCCCGAGTCGTCAATCGCACCAACGAAGACGGAGGCTCTTCTCAGGGAGTCATGCCCGGAGCCATTGCCATCCGACGCGCCAACCACCGAGCTCTACAGGGCGATCCGAACTCGGCCATTCGGCTGTGGAGCAGCACCCGGCCATTACGTATGCTCCAGATCTCCGCCCGTCGAAAGCGTGCGCTCCCATGGCGCGCAGGACGAGCAGAAGCGTAGGTGTATATTTCCCACGCCGCTACACCTGGAGTCGCTGTGGGATAGAAAACGTTGGAGGTGCCATGAAGTCGATGCATTTTCTGGGTTTCTTCGTGCTCAGCACGATCGCGGCGACCGCCGCTGGCTGCGGCGGAGACGACGAGGGCAACGGAGGCGGCGGCGGCGAGGGAGGAGCCGGGGGCACCACGACGTCCTCCGCGACCACCGGCCCCACCGCCGGCAGCACCTCCACGGGCTCAGGCGAGGTGGATGACGGGAACGACAGCCCCGAAGAAGCGGAGCCGATCCAACCCGAGGACGGTTGGCTCGAGGGGACGCTCGAGCCGCTGGACGAGGACGCTGACTACTACAGCTTCACCGGAGCCAAGGGGCAGCCGGTGTACATCCTGAGCGACGCGAGGCCTTCGGATGACGAGCGGGATCCGACATACCCGGATACCGTCATCACGCTGCTCGACGCCGACGGGAACCAGCTCGCGCAGAACGACGACCCGGCCCAGGGCTTCACCAATGACAGCGAGCTGCTCACCGTCCTGCCAGCAGACGGCGAGTACGTCATCGTCGTCCAGGATTGCAACGCCGCCTTCCCGCAGTTCGCCTTCCCGAACGGCTGCTTCGACCCCGCCGAGGTCGTGAGCTTCGACTACGGGGTGGCGCTCCTCGCGCTCGATGTGGCGGAGAGCGATACCGACAGCCTCATCAGCGACACCGAGCCCAACAATGACGCCGAGCAGGCCGTGCAGCTGCATTATGAGCTGAATAACGACGAGTCGGGCTACTTCACCACCTTCGCTTTCGGCAATTTCGAGAGCGCGACCGACGTCGACGTGTATTCGTTCACCCCGCCGGAGACCCCTGCGGTCGACAACGCCATCCTCGCCCAGCTGATCGTCGACCAGCCGACAGGGGTCGAGGGCAACGGCTCGACGGTGAAGGTCAGCGAGATCGCCGTGTTCGCCTCGACCGATCTGACCAACGCGTACGCGAAGGTGGACCCCTCGACGGGCGGCGATATCGCCCTCCCGGTGGAAGCTGGGCAAGAGTACTTCGTCTTCGTCAAGCGCCCTGCGGGAGAGGTAGGAAAGAACGACTTCTACATCGTGCTGCACAACCGCACGAGCTCCGATCCCCTCGAGGCGGAGGAGGAGACCAACGGTGTCGTGGAGACGCCGGAAGGCGGCCTTGTCTCCTTCGCCAACGGGGGAGGCGGCGTCAGCTACGCGATCGAGGGTCAGCTCGCCGACGGAGAGACCGCCGACGTCGACATCTATGCCGTCCCCCTCGACGACGTGGAAGAGGGCTGGACGTTCTCGGTCGTCTGCGAAGCGCAGCGCAACGGGTCCGGGGTCCGCGAGCTCAGCGCCGAGGTGCTGAACGGAGACGGCACATCGATCGACGCCGCCACCTACTCGGCCACGGAGACCGAGGACGAAAACCTGTACGTCGAGCGGGTCGCGATCCCGGAGGCCCCAGCGGACAACCGGCTGCTCGTCAGGGTATCGGCCGGGACGCCCGCCGCCGACGTGACGAGCCGAGGATACAATTGCCTCTTCGCCTACCTGCCGCCGGAGACCGAGTGACGGTCTGAAGCACCTCGCTCCCCGTGGTATAGCCCGACCGACATGAAGGTCGGCACCACCCCCGCGCGCTCCGGGCTCCTCTCACTTCTCCTGCTCGTCGCCTGCAACGCTGGCACCCAGACCGGCAGGGTCTCCTCGCCGGCCACGGCCGGCAGCGCCGCGCCGCAGGCGGCGACGTCGACCCCGGCGACGACCGCGCCGTCCGAGACGCCGACGCGCGCCGAGTTCGATCCCGTGGCGCAGGGCCTCACCGTGGAGGGCGTGAAGCAGCTCTGCGACGAGCACCTGCGCGCCGCGGAGGGGCACCTCGCCGCGATCAGGGCGCTCCGAGGCGCGCCGCCGGAGAAGCTCACCTACGCCGCGACGCTCGGGCGGTTCGACGACGCCGCGCTCGAGGTGAACAGCGCGGGCGAGTTCCCGTACCTGATGGGGGTCGCGCACCCGGACGCGGCGGTGCGAGAGGCCGCAAGGCTCTGCGAGCCGAAGGTCGACAGGTTCACGACCGCGATGTGGCTGGACGCCGATCTCGCCGCCGTCATCGAGGCGTACGCCGAGAAAGGCGACGCGCGCGAGACGTTGAACGGTGAGCGCGCCCGGCTGCTCTCCGATGTCCTGCGCGACTTCCGCCGCAACGGCCTGTCGCTGCCGGTCGACCGACAGCAGCGCCTCCGCGACGTGAACGAGCAGATCACCCGCATCGGGCAGGAGTTCATGTCGAACCTGTCCGCGTCGACCGCATCGATCGAGATCGCGCCCGCGTCCCTCCAAGGGCTGCCCAAGGAGTACGTGGCGAAGCACGCGCCCAAGGCGAACGGCAAGGTCGAGATCACCACCGATTACCCCGACTTCTTCCCGTTCGTCACCTACGCCAAGGACCGCAAGGCAGCGCTCGCTCTCTACGTCCTGTTCACCAACCGCGGCGGCGAGAAGAACGTGAAGCTCGTCGATCGCCTCCTCGCGCTCCGCTCCGAGAAGGCCAAGATGCTCGGCTACAAGAGCTGGGCGGACTACGCCATCGAGCCGCGGATGGCCAGGACGAGCGGCGCCGTGCGCGGCTTCCTCGACCAGGTCAGGACCGCGCTGAAAGAGCCCGCCAAGGCCGAGTTCGCCGCGCTGATGAAGGAGCACGTGCGGCTCGGAGGCAAGCCGACCGACAAGCTCCCCCCCTCCGATCGCTACTTCCTCGAGGATCGGGTCCGCGCGTCCACGTACCAGTTCGACTCGCAGGCGCTCTCGGATTACCTCGAGCTCGGCGCGGTGAAGCAGGGGCTCATGGACATCACCGCGAAGATGTACGCCCTCGAGTACAAGGAGGTCCCCGCGAAGGCGTGGCACCCCGACGTGACCGCGTACGAGGTGCGCTCCGAGGGCAAGCTGATCGGCAAGTTCTACCTCGACCTCTACAGCAGGCCCGACAAGTACAAACACGCGGCGATGTTCACCGTGCGGACGGCGAAGCTGCTCGACGACGGGTCGTGGCAGAGCCCCGTCGCGGCGCTCGAGTGCAACTTCCCGAAGCCGGGGGCGCAGCCGGCGCTGATGTCCCACGAGGACGTGGTGACGTTCTTCCACGAGTTCGGGCACGTGCTGCACCACCTCCTGACGCGCTCGGAGCTGGCCTCCTATTCAGGGACCGCGACGGTGCGCGACTTCGTCGAGGCGCCGAGCCAGATGTTCGAGGAGTGGGCGTGGTCGCGCGAGGTGCTCGATCTGTTCGCGAAGCACCACGCGACCGGCGAGAAGATCCCGGACGCCCTCTTCCAGGCGATGACCCGCGCGCGAGGCTTCGGTCGAGCGCTCGCGACGCAGCGGCAGCTCACCCTCGCGTCGATCGATCTGGAGCTCCACACCCGCGATCCGGGCTTCGACGCGACCGTGGTCGTGGAGCAGGCGCAGCGCGCGAACGAGTCCTTCGCCTTCGTGAAGGGGACGCACCTGCAGTCGAGCTTCGGGCACCTCATCACCTACGACGCGGGCTACTACGGCTACCAGTGGGCGCTGTCGCTCTCGCGCGACGTGCTCACCCGCTTCAAGCAGGAAGGCCTGCTGAACCCCGCCGTCGCGCGCGCGTTCCGCGACGAGGTGCTCGCGAAGGGCGGCGGCGTCGAGGCAGGAGCGCTCGTCACCCGCTTCCTCGGCCGCCCGCCGAGCCACGACGCGTACCTCGCTTACCTCCGGGGCAAGGAGTGAACGGGCAGCTTCAGGGCTCGATCGCGACGCCGAGCTCCTCGCGCAAGGCGTGGTAGGCGTCCGAGACCGTGAACGAGAGGAGATCGCCGATCTTCTCCTCGGCCGTCAGCACGCCCGGCGCGTCTCCCCGCGAGAGCGACGACGCCGCCACCGAGAGATCGCTGGTCAGCAGATAGCCGACCCGGGCAGCGCACCGCTCGACCGATCCCACCCAGTGCGCGAGATCGAGCGGCGCGCGGATCTCGTAGAGCTCGAACACCGCGGCCTCCAGGGCGTCACGCTCGCTCTCCGTCAGGTGCTCGTCGAGGAGGGGCACCAGCCCGAGCACCGCGCCCTCGAGGTCGGCGGGGACGAGCTCGGACGGCCGCGCCACCTTGACGGCCGCCGCGAGGCAGACGCCGAGCTCCTCTAGCGACGGGAAATGGAGCAGCAGCCGGTGCGGGCCGACGTGGTACGCGACGTGGCTGCCCACCAGGAACGCGAGCTCGGCCGCCGTCCTCCCGCGGAGCGCCTCGCCGCCGACGAGGATGCTCGGCTCCTCGACTGGCACCGCGGCGACCGCGATCGGCGCGTCCTTGCGGAGGTAGACCGCCGGCGCGGCGATCCCGAGACACCGGCTCGCCCACGAGAACAGGCGAACCACGCCGGCCGCGTTCCGCTCCGCGTCGGAGCGCGCTGCCGGATCGAGCTGGGGAACCCGCTTCTCCCGCACGCGCTGGGCGAAGCGCGCGCGGATCGCCGCGCCGGCGACCGACGCGAGGACCTCCTCGAGCGCGCGATCGCGATCGCCCGCGCGCAGGAGGTCCCACGTCGCGACGCTCAGCCCGCGCGCAGGCTGGACGAGGCCCGCCGGGCGGTGCTCCTCGAAGATGAAGCGCTCCCGCGCCTCGGCCGCGCCGAGGTAGACAGCCACGCTCGCGGCGGACCACGCCTGGTCCACCCGCCTCAGCTTCTGGAACGTGTCGAACAGGTCGTGAAACACCTGGACGTTGCCGGGATCGAGCACCGCGGCGGCCTGGAGGTGCGCGGCGGCGCGCTCGAGCCGGCCGGCGGTCCGCGCGAGCGACGCCGCGCTGAGCCGCCCCGGGACATCGTCCGGTCGCTCATCCACCGCGCCCTCGAACGCCTCCAGCGCGGAGCTGGGATCTTCTAAGTGATCGCGGAAGAGCATGCCGAGGCGGCGGCAGAGCTCCCAGGTGACGTCGCTCCGGACGCGCAGGTCGGCGATGCGCTGCGCCCGCTCGAGCATCCGCCGGTACGCGAGCTCGAGCTCGCCCCATTCCTGCCGCGCCGAGAGGAGGATCGCGATGAGGGAGAGCGGATCGAGGAACGTGGGATCTGCGTCCAGCGCGCGCTCGAGCAGCTCGATCCCGTCCCGCTCCCGGGTGACCTCGGTCAAGGTCGCGCGGGCCTCGCCCTGCATCGCGGTGCGCGCGAGCTCCAGGAGCGCGACCGCCCGCTCCCTGGGCTCCTCCATCAGGTCGATGAGGCATCGGCGCGCCACGATCGACGCATCGACGTCGCCCGCTGCCTGGTAGAGCCGGCCCAGGCCGCGCAAGACCGTGCGGTCGTCGGGGCGGAGCTCCCGCGCCCGCTCGAGGAGCTCCAGCGCGCGCGCCGGCTCCCCGGCGATGCTCTCCCAGCGCTCTGCGAACTGGACGAGGAGCCCGAAACGATCGCCGTCCCCCTCGACGCGCGTGAGCAGCCGCTCCTCCGCGATGCGCAGCCGGACGAAATCGCGCCCGGTGAGGTGGAGCTCGACCAGCGCCTCGAGCGCGGGCCGGTGCTCCGGCGCGAGCGCGAGCGCCTTGTCGAAGCTCTCGATCGCCTCGCGGTGCCGCTCCTGGCGCCACCTGGTCTGGGCGATGCGCAGATGCACCTCCGCGCGGGCGTCCCGGTGCGCGACGCCGACGAGCGCGAGCGCCTTCTTGTACGCGGTGAGCGCGCCCTCCAGGTCCGCGGCGGTGGCGAGCATGTCGCCAGCCGCGAGGTACTGCGCGACCGGATCGTCCGGCGCCGGCGCCGGCGTGGTGGCGGCGTCCCGCTCGTCCGCGACGACCAGCTGCGCTGCCTCGGGCCTCTCCGCCGGGGGCGCGCCCGGGGCGCCGCCGCGCGGGACGAGCACCGAGAAGGAGCCCCGCCCGCCCGTCCGCGCGAAGCACGGGATGGCGCTGGCGAGGTCGGCGTTCCCCTCCACGCGGCGGAAGATCGCCTCCGCGGTGAGGCCGCGCTCCGGCTCGGCCTCGTCGAGGTGCTCGACGAAGGCGCGGGTGAGCACCGACGGCAGATCCGCGTCGAGCGAGCCGATCGGGTGGGCCGCGACGAGGAGCTCGACCCCCGTCACGGAAGACGCCACCGCCTGCTCCGCGGCGGCGACGACGGCGCGCGAGGTCGCCCCGGGGCCGTGATGGCACTCGAGGACGAAGAGCACCTCGCCGCGCGCGCGATCGCGGAACACCGAGGCGATGTCGCCCAGCGCGTCGCCCACGCCGGGGTTCTCGGGGTCGAGGCAGAGGAAGAGCTCCCCGTCCGGCGACAGCGCGACCGCGCTGGAGGCGTAGAAGAGGAACAGGGTGGATGCGTCGTCGCGCGCGGCGTCCTCCGCGTCGACCAGGGTCCTCCGCGTCGCAACGACCTCGTCGAACAGCGCGTCGAGCTGCTCCGCGAGATCCCGGGCGGGATCGACGTCGATCACCCGGAAGCCCGCGTCGTCCAGCGAGAGGCGGGCCCGGATGAGATCTCCGTCGAGCGAGCCGGGCGCCGGCCGCTGATCGCGGTGCAGGCTGGGCGTGGCGACGACGGCCAAGCGCATCAGGGCGCCCTCTTCTCGTTGCGTACGCGCATGCAGGCGAGCAATCTACCCAGGGCCGCGCCCGAAGCGAAGCGGGTTGCCACGCTGCGCCGCACCACGCCGCAGCGTGAGGTCCCCCGCACGAGAGATCAGCCGGCAGAGAACAGGCATGAGCGAAGGCAGGCGTCGTTGGTGGACGGAAGTACTCCGCAGCGCGCGCGCAGCTCGCGCCGCGTCAGCCGCGTCAGCCGCGTCAGCCGCGTCAGCCGCGTCAGCCGCGTCAATTGCGCTCGCGGTCGCCCTCGTGTCCGGCTGCGGGAGCGTGTGCGACGAGGCGACGGAGCACACCGAGGAGTGCGGCTTCCACGGCAGCGGCATTTCCGCCGAGGCGTCGTGCGACGGCCGCGTCCGGTGCGCGTCGGCGTGCGCGGCGGAGGCTCCCTGCGGCGCGTTCGATGGCACCGACGCGGCCGCGTTCGATCGGTACCAGCGCTGCCTCGAAGCTTGCTGAGCCCGCCGCGTCGCTCAGCGGGCGGCCCGGACGAGCGCGGCGCCGTCCGGCGGCCTGTCGTCGTCCGGGCCGAGGCACAGCAGCGACAGGTCCTTCCAGGGAGCGAGCCCCTCGCCGCCGAGCGGCTCGAGGTGGACGAGGACGTCCTCGAGCACGCGGCCAAAGCCGTAGATGTCATCGCGCGGATCGCTCGCCCGCCCGGCGAGCCGCTCCGGTGAGACGTACCCTGGGCTGCCGCCGGCGGACGGCGCGCCACGCGGCCTGGCCAGCCCGAAGTCGGTGAGCACGGGCTCGCCGAGGTTGCGCAGGAGCACGTTGGCCGGCTTCACGTCCGCGTGGACGTAGCCGCGCTCATGGATTCGGGCGAGCGCGCGCGCGAGCGGACGCGCCCACCGCGCGATCGGCGCGAGCGCCGCCGCGTCGCCGGCGCGGAGCACGTCCCTCACCGACCCCCGCGCGATCCACTCGAGCGCGATCCACCCCTCCTCGGGGTCCGCGTCGAAGACCCGCACGACGCCGGGGCCCCCGAGCGCCGTGGCGAGCCGCACCTCGCGGGTGAGGTGCGCCCTGTCGCCGCCCCGCCCGTGGTAGACCTTGAACCCGATGCGCCGGCCGAGCACCTCGTCCTCGGCCTCGTAAACCGCGCCGGCGCCGCCGCGCGCCACCTCCCGGAGCAGGCGGAACGGGCTCTTGCCCGCCGAGGGCGCGACCACGGTCACATCCTCCAGCCGGGCGACCGCGGCGGGCCGATCCGCGCCGAGCGCCGCCCGCCAGCGCTGGTGGCGCTCGCGCGCGCCCGGCGCGCCGATCTCCCGGACGAGCACCCGCTCGATCGCGCCGACCGCGCGCGGGAGCTGCCCCAGCGAGGCGTAGAGATCGGCCGCGAGGACGAGGCCTTCGGTCGAGGACACAGGCTGGGCGCGCGACGCGCCCCCGCGCTCGCGCGACGCGGCGCCCTCCAGCACGGCGAGCGCGCCCTGCTCGTCGCCCCGGGCCGCGAGCAGATCCGCGCAGGCCACGCGGATCGGATCGGGCAGCACCCGCTCCTCCATCGCCGCGACGAGGTGCGCCACGGCCTCGGCTTCCCGGAGCGTCCCGCGCACCCGCCGGAGCACGGCGATGACCTCGTCCGTCGAGGGCCCCTCCCGCGTGCCGGAGCTCCGCAGGCGCGCGATGTCGTCGCCTCCGCTTTCACGCGACGCGCGCGCGTGCGCCTGCGGCCGCTCCGCTCGCGCAGGATGCGCGCTGCCCCCGACGTCCGCCCCGCCCGGCCCGGCGGCGCCGCGCGCGTCCGCCGGCGCACCGCCGTCCGCCGCGGCGCCGCCGAGGCGCTCCTTGAGCCGCCGCCACAGGCTCACGCCGCGCCGCCCTCGGCGCCGCCACGCCGGATCGACGGAGCCTCGCCCGCGGGGGGTAGCCGGAAGACCGCCGTCCCCCCGCGCGCCGAGGCGATCGCGTCGCCCGCGCACAGCTCGACCGACGGCGCGAGCTGGTAGTCGCCGAGGAACGGCGGCGGCGCCCCCGGCGGCGTCTTCAGCGCGACGAACGCCGTGGCCCCAGCCCGATCGACGCGGATCCGCCAGGGGCCGACCGGCAGATCGCCGAGCGGCGCCGTGAAGCGATCGCCCGCGATCTCCACCACGCACCCCTCCCCCGTCCCCGGCGTGATCGCGCACGGCACCTCCCCGCCCAGCAGGAGCTGCACGCCGCGGCCGACGGGCAGCGGCCCCGTGAGCCGCGCGCCCGCGAGCGTCGTGCCGTTGCGCGTCCCGAGGTCCTCGACCTCGACGCCGGACGGGCCGCGCCGGATCCGCACGTGCGTCCTGCTGACGGCGCGGGACGCGACGACGATGGTCGCCTCGCCGCGGCCGATCGTGACCTCGTCGCCGAGCGCGCACCGCAGGAGCGCGCCGCCGAGCTCGAGCGAGAGGATCGGCCCCGAGAGGAGCCGCGCGCGGATCGCGCGCAGGGCGTCGGCCACCTGCTCGCCGCCGCGGTTCCCCGCGATCCAGGCCTCGGCCACCGCGATCGCCTCGCGGCGCTCCGCCATCCGGTCGAGATCCGCGATCGACCGCAGGACCGCGGCGAGCTCTCGCTGGTCCCTCTCGACGGTCATCGAGGAGCGGAGCCGCTCCTCGAGCCGCTCGATCGCGCCCGCCGCGGCCAGCACCCGCGTCTCCGACTCGGTGTCGCCCACCAGGGCGTACGCGTCGGCCGCGCGCTCGAGCTCGCCCGCCTCCTCGAGCTCGCGCGCGACGGCCAGCGCCTCGCTCCGCATCACGCTCGCGCCCCGCGCGCGCACCAGATCGAACGCGAGCAGCGCCTTGCGCCCGAGCGCCGCGCGCTTGAGCTCCGGGCTCTCCGCCATGCGGGACGCCGACGCGCAGAAGGCGATCCGCTTCTCGACGCTCCGCTCGGCGTCCGCCCGGAGGAGGAGGACCCGGGCCGCGTCGTCCGGCATCCCGGCGTCGAGGTACAGCTCGACCGCCCCCGCGAGATCGCCGGCGAGCTCCTTGGCCTCGGCCGCCCTGCGTCGGCTGTCCCCCCGCCTGAGCCCGAACCACTCAAAGAGACTCACGCAGCGCCATCCTCGCCCCCATCCGACATCCTACCCTTGATGCGCGCCGGCCCCAACCGCCAGCGTTGACTCCCTCCCTCGTCACCCGCAGGATTTGCGGCCTCGATGTCGACAACGAACCGCCTCGGCGAACTGCTCGTCCGCGAAAAGCTCATCAGCCTCCAGCAGCTCAGGCAAGCCCAAGAGGAGCAGCGCAAGACAGGTCAGAACCTCGGGTACGCGCTCGCCAAGCTCGGGTACATCTCCGACGGAGAGATCACGAGCTTCCTCTCGACGCAGTACCGCGTCCCGGCCGTCGCCCTCGACGAGTACGAGATCGACGCGGAGGTCTCGCGCCTCGTCTCGCGGGACGTCTGCGAGAAGCACAAGATCATCCCCATCTCCAGGTCGGGGACGGCGCTCGTCGTGGCGATGGCCGATCCGACGAACCTCCACGCGATCGACGACATCAAGTTCCTCACGGGCTTCAACGTGGAGCCCGTCGTCGCGTCCGAGACCGGCATCACGGAGGCGATCGAGCGCGCCTACAACGTCGGGCCCTCCTACGACGAGGTGCTGAGCGAGTTTGGGGAGGAGGAGGTCGGCTTCCAGGTCGAGGCCGACGACGTGAACGTCCTCGAGCTGGAGAAGGCCGCCGAGGGCGCGCCCGTGGTCCGGCTCGTCAACGCGATCCTCCTGAACGCCATCAAAAAGGGCGCGAGCGACATCCACGTCGAGCCGTACGAGAAGAAGCTCCGCGTGCGCTACCGCATCGACGGCGTGCTGATGGAGGAGATGCAGCCGCCGATCAAGCTGAAGAACGCGATCTCGAGCCGCCTCAAGATCATGAGCTCGCTCGACATCGCCGAGCGGCGGCTCCCGCAGGACGGCCGCATCAAGCTGAAGATGGGCAGGGGCCGGGAGATGGACTTCCGCGTCTCGGTGCTGCCGACGATCTGGGGCGAGAAGATCGTCCTCCGCCTCCTCGACAAGTCGAACCTGCAGCTCGACATGGCAAAGCTCGGCTTCGATCCGAAGCCGCTCGCCGACTTCAAGTGGGCGATCGGCCAGCCGTGGGGCATGGTCCTCGTCACCGGCCCGACCGGCTCCGGCAAGACGACGACGCTCTACTCGGCGCTGTCGGAGCTCAACCAGATCGGCTCGAACATCAGCACCGCCGAGGACCCTGTCGAGTACAACCTGCACGGCATCAACCAGGTGCAGATGCACGACGACATCGGGCTGAACTTCGCGATGTCGCTGCGGTCGTTCCTCCGGCAGGACCCGGACATCATCATGGTCGGCGAGATCCGCGACTTCGAGACGGCCGAGATCGCCGTCAAGGCCGCGCTCACCGGCCACCTCGTGCTCTCGACGCTGCACACGAACGACGCGCCGTCGACGATCTCGCGCCTCCTCAACATGGGCGTGGAGCCGTTCCTCATCACCGCCAGCGTGAACCTCGTGCTGGCCCAGCGCCTCGCGCGCAAGATCTGCCCGGACTGCCGCGTCCCGCTGAAGGTCGACGCGAGGGTGCTCCTCGACTTCGGCTTCACCGAGCAGCAGGTGGCGCGCGCGGAGCTCATCCGCGGCGCGGGCTGCAAGACCTGCAACGGCTCCGGCTACAAGGGCCGCGTCGCGCTCTACGAGGTCATGCGCTTCACCGACGCGCTGAAGGAGATGGTCCTCCAGGGCGCGTCCACGGCCGAGCTCAAGGCCGCCGCGATCAAGGGCGGGATGCTGACCCTCCGGATGAGCGGGATCGAGAAGGTGCTCGCGGGCGTCACCACGACCGAGGAGGTCGGCCGCGTGACGATGGGGGACTGAGCGCATGACCACCGAGCTCGTCGGACAGCAGGAAGGCCTCCGGTACACGCTCCAGCAGCTCCTCCGCGCGATGGTGGAGAAGGGCGCGAGCGACATGCACATCACGAGCGGCACGCCGCCGCTCCTGCGCATCGACGGCACGGTGGTGCCGCTGAAGCTCCCGCCGCTCATGCCGAGCGACACGAAGCAGCTCTGCTACTCGGTGCTGAGCGAGGAGCAGGTGGCGGCGTTCGAGCAGCGCAACGAGCTCGATCTCTCGTTCGGCATGAAGGGGCTCGCCCGCTTCCGCGCCAACATCTACATGCAGCGCGGCGCCGTCGCCGCCGCGTTCCGGCAGATCCCCTTCCGGATCATGAACTTCGACGAGCTGGGCCTGCCGCCGGTGGTGCTCGACATCACCGCCAAGCCCCGCGGCCTCGTGCTCGTGACGGGCCCGACGGGCTCGGGCAAGACGACCACGCTCGCGAGCATCATCGACAAGATCAACTCGGAGCAGCGGCTGCACATCCTCACGATCGAGGATCCGATCGAGTACCTGCACCCGCACAAGCTGTCGCTCGTGAACCAGCGCGAGATCGGCTCCGACACCGCGTCGTTCAAGGACGCCCTGCGGTACGCCCTGCGCCAGGATCCGGACGTCGTGCTGGTCGGTGAGATGCGCGACCTCGAGACCGTCGAGTCGGCGCTGACGATCGCCGAGACCGGCCACCTCGTGTTCGCCACGCTCCACACGAACTCGGCGATCTCGACGATCAACCGCATCATCGACGTCTTCCCGCCGCACCAGCAGTCGCAGGTGCGCCAGCAGCTCTCGTTCACGCTCGTCGCCGTGATGACGCAGCTCCTCCTGCCGCGCGCGAACGGCCCGGGGCGCGTCATGGCGATGGAGGTCATGATCCCGAACGCGGCGATCAGGAACCTCATCCGCGAGGACAAGCTCCACCAGATCTACTCGCAGATGCAGGTGGGCCAGTCCGGCAGCGGCATGCAGACGATGGCCCAGTCGCTCGTGTCTCTCTACCAGCGCCGGATGATCACGCTGGAGGAGGCGTTCGCGGCCGCCGCCGACGGCGAAGAGATCCGGGCGATGCTGGAGCCCCGTCAGGCGGTGAGCTCGCGGAACAACGGCCCGAAGCAGCCCTGACCACAGCGGCGCCCTGCCCTTCGGTTCACCCTGCACGCTCGACCCGCCTTACGGCTCACGGCGCGGCGCGGCGGGAGGCGGGGCGGACGGTCGGACGAGCGCCGCTGGCATCCAGAAAATCGCAGTAAAATCGAGGCCATGGAGAGGGGGCTCCACACTTTTTTGACATCTACCCAACCGTTCAGTAGGTTCCGCCCGATGCAGGGGCTCACCGAGCGACAACAGCAGGTGCTTCACTATATCCGGCAGTCGATCAGCGAGCGCGGCTACCCGCCGACGCTGCGCGAGATCGGCGCGCATATGGGGATTCGCTCGACGAACGGGGTGAACGATCACCTCCGGGCGCTCGAACGCAAGGGCTACCTCACGCGCGAGGACATGAAGTCGCGCGCGCTCCGCCCGCGCGATCTCGACGGCGCGGGCGCCGGCGGCGGCGCCGATCTCCGCGGCGCGCTCGTGAACGGTGGGAACGACGCCCCTGCGAACGACCAGGAGGACGACCTCGTCGAGATCGCGGTCGTCGGCCGGATCGCCGCGGGCCTGCCGGTCCTCGCCGAGGAGCACGTCCTCGATACGGTCCGGATCGAGCGCACGCTCGTGCGCGGCGGGCGCGAGGTGTTCGGCCTGCGCGTCACCGGCGACTCGATGATCGAGGCGGGCATCTTCAGCGGCGACTACATCTTCGTGCGCCGGCAGCTCACCGCGCAGCGCGGCGACATCGTGGTGGCGCTGATCGGCGACGAGGCGACGGTAAAATACTTCTTCCCCGAGAAGGACTACGTGCGCTTCCAGCCGGCGAACGCGGCGATGGCGCCGATCCTGGTCCGGGCGAGCGACTTCAAGCCCGCGATGCTCCTCGGCGTGGTCGTCGGCGTCTACCGGAAGCTCTGACCTCACCCTTCCCTTCCCCGAGCCGGTTGACGCGCGCCGAGCGGCCTTGATAGCGTCGCGACGGCCGGGCAGACGGTCTTAGGTGCCCGCTCCAGAAAGAACGCGATCGTGACGACGCACGGGCGGCGATTCGGGACTTGGATTTCAGGCGCGGGCATGGTGCTCGCGGCGGCTCTCACGGGCGGCTGCGGCGGTACCCTCTACGCGTTCACCGCGAACTCGGCCTCGAGCAAGCTCGAGACGGCCGAGGCGCTCGGCGCAGAGAAGTATGCGCCGTACGAGTACTACACCGCGCGCGAGCACCTCTGGAAGGCTCGGGAGGAGGCCGCGGCCGCCGACTACGGCGACGCGATCGACTTCGCCGACGTCGCAGAGGAGTACGCGGACAAGGCGATCACCCTAGCGAAACAGGCGCACGAGGGCGCGGGTCGATGAGCATTGGAATGACGCGCCGCAGTTCCCGCCGCGCCCGTCGCGCAGGCGCCGTCGCTGTCGTGGCGATCGCCGGGGCCGCCTTCTCGTGCACGCAGGTGCCGGTCATGCGCGGCGACATCGAGGCGCTGACCACCATCGCCAAGCAGGCGGAGCGCAACGGCGCGCTCCGCTGCGCGCCGCGCGAGCTGGCGATGGCGAAGTCGCACCTGTCGTTCGCCTCGGTCGAGCTCGATCAGGGCTTCTTCGTCCGGGCCAAGGAGCACCTCGACATCGCGAAGGCGAACACGCACGCCGCGTACGACCTCTCGCCGCCGCAGAAGTGCGCCGAGCGCGGGTTCGTCGAGGAGGCGCCGCCGCCCAAGCCCGGAGACTGCGACGGCGACGGGCTGCTCGATCCGCAGGACAAGAAGTGCCCGTGCGACGCCGAGACCTGGAACGGCTTCCAGGACGATGACGGCTGCCCGGACGATCCGGACACGGACGGCGACGGCCTGACGGACGGCAAGGATAGCTGCGTGCTCCTGCCCGAGGACAAGGACGGCTACCTCGACGAGGACGGCTGCCCCGAGCTCGACAACGACCTCGATACGGTCCTCGACGCGAACGACAAGGACAGCACGGGCAAGAACTGCGCGAACGACCCGGAGGATCCGGACGGCTACGAGGACGCCGACGGCTGCCCCGAGCCGGACAACGACCAGGACACCGTGGTCGATCTCGAGGACCAGTGCCCGAACGAGCCGGGCGTGGTCGGCGGCGACAAGCCGGGCTGCCCGAAGAAGCCGAGCCTGGTCATCGTCACCGAGAAGGAGATCAAGATCACGCAGCAGATCCACTTCGAGTTCGACAAGGACAAGATCCGGCCCGAGAGCTTCCCGATCCTCGACGCCGTGGTCGAGGTCCTCCAGCAGAACCCGAAGATCAAGATCGAGATCCAGGGGCACACGGACAACAAGGGCGCCGCGGCCTACAACAAGAAGCTGTCGGATCGGCGCGCGGCCTCGGTGAAGAAGTACCTGGTCGCCAAGGGCATCGACGAGGCCCGGCTGACATCGAAGGGGTACGGCATGGAGCAGCCGATCGTGCCGAACACGTCCGACCAGAACCGTGCCCTGAACCGGCGCGTGCAGTTCGTCCGCACGGAGGGCGCGCAGTAGTCCAGCCGTCGCGGGAGCACCGCCTGGCGTGTCGGGGTACGGTCGCTCTCGACCGCGCAGTCCAGGGGGCCGGACCCGGCCCCCTCCTCCTGAAAGCAAGAGCCCCTCCCCAGCACACCCTGGAGGTCTGAACCCGTGTTTTTCCGTCGTTCACGCCGCGCTCGTCTCGCGTCTGCACTGACTTCGCTGTGGGTCCTCGGCGCGCCGGCGGTCGCCGGCGCCGCCGGCGAAAAGGACGCGGAGGCGATGAAGCTGCACAACCAGGCGATGGACGATGACTACCTCTCTGTCGAGTTCGACAAGGCGGAGAAGAAGCTCAAAGACGCCCTGAAGAAGTGCGACAAGAACGCCTGCTCGAAGCCGGTGGTCGGCAAGCTGCACATCGCGCTCGGCACGGTGTATGGCGGCGGCAACAAGCTCCAGCAGGCCAAGGCCGAGTTCGTGCTGGCGCTCCAGGCCGATCCGAAGGCGGCGCTCATCGACGCGCTGACGACGACCGAGCTGGCCCAGGCGTTCAAGGAGGCCCAGAAGGAGGCGCAGGCCGCCGGGAAGGCGCCTCGCGACGGCGGCGGCAAGGCCACGAAGGCCGCGGCGGGCGACGTTCCCCACACGCCGGTGGCGGAGCAGGCGGTGAACACGCCGGTGCCCGTGTACGTCGAGATCCCGGAGGAGATCGACGCGTCCAAGGCGACGGTCCGCTACAAGCCGTTCGGTTCGCCCAAGTGGAAGTCGCTCGAGATGAGGCGTATCGAGAGCGGCTTCGGGGTGGAGATCCCCTGCGAGGATGTCACGACGACCGGCGATATCCGGTATTTCGTCATCCTGAGAGACGAGGCGGGCGATCCGGTGGGCACCGCCGGTTCGATGCAGGCGCCTCACCGGGTGCCGATCAAAAACGAGATCGAGCAGGAGCCGTCGCTGCCTGGCCAGGAGCCGCCGAAGCGGTGCGCCGCGAAGGAGGATTGCCCGCCGGGCCTGCCTGGCTGCCCCGAGGCCGGCGGCAAGCGCGGGGACAAGACGTGGGGTTCGGCCTGCGAGGCGACCGAGGAGTGCCAGTCGGGGCTCGCCTGCGTGAACGGGACCTGCGAGCAGGGGAGCGACGAGGGCGGCGGGGCGTCGAAGGGCAAGGGCAAGGGCAACCGCAACGTGGTCGGCGTCTCCGGCCAGCTCGACCTGCTCCTGGTGCGCGGTACGGATTACGTCTGCTCGGGCAGCGACGCCGCCTACGCCTGCTTCTATCCGGGCGGCGAGGGCCGGCAGTTCTACGGCGAGCCCGCGGATCTGGAGGGAACGAACGGGGTCAAGGGCGGCCTGAGCCTCGCTGGGTGGCGGGTGATGCTGTCGTACGATCGGCAGCTGTTCTCGGACCTGTCGCTGCTCCTCGGCGTACGGGTCGGATTCGCGTTCGGCGGCTCGCCGTCTTCCAAGAACGGGCCGAACCCGTGGACGGACGAGGCGGGCAATGACCTGCAGAACCCGCACCTCCAGGCGCTCAGCTTCCTGCCACTCCATGCGGAGCTCCGCGCCACGTATTTCCTCCTGGGGGATCGGATCGTCGAGAAGGGCGGGTTCCGCCCCTATGCCTTCGCCTCGCCCATCGGGCTGGCCCAGGTGAACGCCTCGGTGCCTGTGGATGTGTGCGATCGCCGCACCGAGGAAGGGGATCCGGTGCGCACCAGCAGCAGCAACAGGTGTCCGGCGAACACCCGCTACGTCGAGAATCTCGATGCCTACCAGATCACGGGGCGGAACTTCTCCGCGCTAGGCGCCGGTGTGGTCTATGGCATCACCCAGAACTTCGGAGTGTCTGCCGAGATGAAGGTGATGCTGATGTGGCCAACGCTCGGCCTCGTCCTGGCCCCCACCGTCAGCCCCGTGTTCGCCTTCTAGCCCCGTCTCCCGCACCCAGAGCGACGTTCCCGACGTGCTCCAGCGCAGCGCGTCGGGACAGCCGAACCCCTCTTCCCTCCCCCGTCCCAGCCGCAGCGCGGGGGGCGCCCGCACAGGAGACGGGCCCAGATCGGCGTTTTCGGCGCGCAGGCGTACTCACGTACGCCGAGCACCGAAAGCGCCGAGATGGGCCCGTATCCGAAGCGGGCGCTCCCCGCGCTAAAGGTCGAAGTGTTCGGTGCCGAGCAGCTGGTAGAGGCCGTAGAGCGACCCGGCGTCGTGGTGCTCGAAGCGAACGCCCGCGCGCGCCGGCCGCCCCGCCGCACCGCGGCGGATCCAGGCGATACGACCGCGGAGGCTCAGCGGATCCCACAGGTTCGGGGCGGTGACCTCGAGCGTCACCGACGCCTCGGGATCCAGGAGCTCCGACGCGAGCTGGGCCTCGGACAGCTCGATGCCGGCGCCGCCCAGCCCCAGATCGCGGATGCGAACGCCGTGCTCCTCGATTGACTGGCGATCGCGCAGCGTCGCCCCAAGATCGACGCGTCGCCTCGCGTGAACGCGAAAGTGGTCCCGGACAGCCATCCTGGCGCATTCTCCAGTCGACGCGAACATATCACGAGAGACGCGCGCACACGCTCGGTTCGCCAAGCCGTGCGGCGCAGGGGCGCAGGCGCGACCACGCGCGCCGCGCGAACAGCATGCTCGCCCGGTCGCCCATGGCTGCGTTCGGTAAAGCGACCGCCACGTGTTAGCCTTTGGGCTTCGCGGCGAACCTTGGGTAACATGCGGACCACATCCGCTGGAGCGAGTCGCGAGCGAGTCGCGAAGTAGACGGGAGTTCTACCCTGATGGCCCAGGACACACGCAAAGATCCGCGAGCGAGAGTGCTGCAGATGACCGTCCGCTACAAGAGCGCCACGGTCGACGAGTTCATCGAGCACCACTCGCATGACGTGAGCCGTGGCGGCATCTTCATCAAGACGCCGTCGCCCTTCCCCGCTGGCACGCTGCTCAAGTTCGAGATCCGTCTGCAGGACGAGCAAGCCGTGATCGCCGGCGTCGGCCGCGTCGTGTGGAAGCGCGAGCCCGCGCAGGGGAGCGACGCGCACCCGGCGGGCATGGGCGTGAAGTTCATCAAGATCGATGAGAAATCCAAGGCCGTGATCACCCGGCTCGTCGACGCGCAAGCGGGCGCCGGGTCGGCGTTCGAGGCCGGCATCACCGACCGCGCGGATCTGGGCGACGACGTGCAGGAGATCACGGCACCGTCGGCGACCGCGAGCGCGCCGCAGGCCGAGCCCGCGGCCGCGGCCTCCAAGGCAGCGCAGGCGCAGGTGAAGCGGGCGTCGACGATGCTGGGGCTCGGCTCGATCGGGGCGAAGGGCGACGCGGGCAAGGGCGAGGCGAAGAAGGCCGACGTCGCGGAGGGCGGCAGCTTCTTCCCGCAGACGAACCCCGAGAAGGAGATGCCGCCGCCCGACGAGCGGACGATGATGAAGCAGGCGGCCGAGCTGCTGAAGCAAGCGCTCGCCGACGCTGGCGGCTCGCTGGAAGAGATCGGCCCGTCCAAGGAGCCGCTCATGGCCGCCCCGCCGAAGAAGGCCGAGCCAGCTCCGGCGCCGAAAGAGGAGCACGTCAGGCCGCTGGCCGAGCCGGCGGCGATCCCGGTCCCGGCGGTCGCCCAGCTGGCGAACGAGCGGGAAGCGCGGGACGAGGCGCCCGCGGCCGAGGCGAGACCAGCGAAGGCGGCCGCGGCGAGGAGACCGGCCGAGGTCGCGGACCGGGCGCCGGCGGACGATCTGCACGGCAAGCCTGCGCGCCAGGACGTGAAGGCGTCCGACGATCAGGCGAAGGCGAAGCCAGCGGCCGCCAAGCCGAAGGAAGACAAGGCGGCCACGGCCAAGGCCGCACCCGCGGCCCAGGCTCCGCTCGCGCAGGAAGAGGAGAGCAGCGGCACCGGGCGGCTGCTCACGATCCTGCTGGTCGCGGCAGCGCTCTGCGGCGCGCTCTGGCTCGTCTTCGGGCAGAGCGACAAGCCCTCCGCGACCCCGCCGGCCGCGCCCGAGCAGCCCGCGGCGAAGCCTGCGGCTCCGGCGGACAAGCCTGCGGCTCCGGCGGACAAGCCTCAGCCGACGGAGGTCGTGCCCGCGGCGACGGACAAGGCTGCGCCCGCCGCGACGGCGGCGCCCACGACGACCGCCGAAGCGCCCGCGGCGCCGACGGCGAGCGCCACCGCGCCTCTCGGGGCGACCGGAGCGACCGCGGAGCCTGCAGCGCCCAAGGCGACGGCCGAGCCTGCGGCCCCGGCGACGGCGGAGCCCACGGCCCCCAAGCCGACGGCGGAGCCTGCAGCGACCACCCCAGCGCCAGAGCCCGCGGCCCCCACGGCGACGGCGGCGCCCGCGGCGCCCAAGCCGGCGGCCCCTAGGCCCAGGCCGGCCGCGCCGAAGCCGCCGAAGAACGACGATCCCTACGGTTGATGACCAGGCCGCGGGTCCTCCGCGGGAGAGGCAGCTGCGATGAGCGGCTCGGTGAGTCACGTCGGTGAATCAGGGCTAGGCCGCTCGAAGGCGGCCGCCACGCTGGCCGCGCTGGGCCTGCTGGCCGCGACCGGGCTCGTCTGCGGCGCGGTCGCGCTGCGCGATCCGACGGCCGTGACGGCGCTCGAGGGGCGCGCCAGCGCCTTGCCGGGCCCTTCGCCGGCCGCCGCGCCCAGCAGCAGCGGCCGCGAGAGCAGCAGCGCGCCGGCCCCCGAGCCGGCGCCGGCGCTCGCGCCCGCGGAGCCCGAGGCCCCGGCGAAGGCGCCGCCTGCCCGCGCTCAGCCCGCGGAGCTCGAGAGCGCCCAGGCCGCGGGGAGCGCGGCGCTCGGCTCGCTCGCGCAGCGGTATCCGGAAGACCCCGCGGTGCTCCGGGCCCTCGCGGTCGCGCAGGGGCGTGAGAAGGCGATGGCGGCCGCGCTGCTCACGGCGCAGCGGCTGTTCGAGGTCGCTCCCGAGGAGGCCGGGAACGACGAGCTCAAGCAGATCATCCTGAGGGCGGCGAACGGCACCCCGGACGTCGCCCTCACGGCGTTCGATCTGATGGCCAAGCACATGGGAAGCCGCGGTCCCGACCTGCTCTACGAGGTGGTGACCGCGCCGAAGTTCGGCGATTGGCCCAGGGACCACGCGAGCACACGGCTGATGGAGAGCAGCGTGCGGCAGCTCGCGTCGCCGGCGCTGCTCGTCGCCGACGATCTGCGCCGCCTCACGGAGTGCCCCACCAAGGCGATGCTCGCCAGGGTGCGCGAGGAGGGCGATGTCCGCGCGCTCCATTACATCAAGGCGCTGGGCACCCCCCAGCCCTGCCGGGGCCATCGGACGCGCAGGTGCCTCAGGTGCGGCCCCCTCCAGAAGGAGCTCCGCGCGACGGCCAGCGTCATCGAGAAGCGCAAGAACGACAAGGCGGCGGCAGCGCCGCCCGCCGCGAGCGCTGCTCGCTGAACGCCTTCGTCTCGCCAACCCCGAAGCGGCCTGCGCCCCCTCGCTTCGCCGCTTTCACGCCCCGACGTGACGGCGCCGAGCGGCTTCTCTCCCCGCCACCCCCGCAAAGCTGCAGGCACGGACGGAGCGCATCGGCACGGCCGCGCGGGCGACTCGATGCTCCGAAGCAACCGCTCAACACCTGCTGGGAGCGGCACGGCCACGCAGACAGCTCGACGCGTGGAACCAGCTCACCAGGGGAGCGAATCGGGGTGGGCGCAGCAGGACTTGAACCTGCGACTTCGTCCGTGTGAAGGACGCACTCTACCGCTGAGTTATGCGCCCGATGCCAGCCGGTTGTCACCCGGCCGTTTCGGAAAGACGTGGCGCTTTTAACCCAAACATCGGCGTTCGACAAGAAGAACTCGCTGGCGATGTCGAACTTCTTCGCGGAGCTCCTTCAGGCCCGAGCCAGGCCCGAACCGGCGGGTCGCCGGTGAAGGCGCGCCTGCGGCCGCTGCCAGCGCGCCGGCCGCGGGGCTCGCGCGCGCCGGCTGCGCGCCGCCCGTGAGCGACCGGGGCACGGGAGCCAGACGGGCCGCCGCGTCCGCGCCACGTCGCGGTCGGGCGAGCGGGGACGGGCGCCGCTGCGCTTCGAGCGCGCGCGTGGACACCGGCGCAGAGCGACGCGCGCGGTCAATCGAGCGTCGCGACGGCGCGCCGGAGCGCGGCGAGGCCTGCTTCGATGTGGTCCTCATCGCAGGCATACGAGAAGCGAAGGTACCCAGGCGCGCCAAAGGGGGTGCCGGCGACCGCGGCGACGTGCGCCTGCTCGAGCATCCACGTCGCCACGTCCTCGTCGCTCGCGAGCGTCGTCCCCTGGAAAGCGCGCCCGCAGAGCCCGCGCACGTCGGCGAACGCGTAGAACGCCCCTTCCGGCGTCCTGCAGCGCACCCCCGGTACGGCGTTGAGCCCCTCGACCATCAGCGAGCGCCGCCGGGCGAACGCCGCGCGCATCGCGAACACCGCGTCGCGGGGCCCGTTCAGGGCGGCGACAGCGGCCGCCTGGGAGACGGCCGCCGCGTTCGTGGTGCTCTGACCCTGGACCACGTCGAGCGCCCTCGCGACCTCGGCCGGCGCGATGCTCCAGCCGATCCGCCAGCCCGTCATGGCGAAGGTCTTGCTGACCCCATCGACGACGATCACCCGCGGCGCGAGGTCCTCCGCGAGCGCGGGGAGCGACACGTGCCGGAACCCGTCGTAGGTGAGATCGGCATAGATCTCGTCGACGACGATCCAGCAGTCATGCCGCCGCAGCACGCCCAAGAGCGGGAGCAGGTGCTCTTCCGCATACGCCGAGCCGGTCGGATTGGAGGGCGTGCACAGGATGATCGCCTTCACCCGCGGAGAAAGCGCGCCCTGGAGCGCGTCCGCCGTAAGGCGGAACCCCATCTCCTCGGTCGTGTCGACGACGACCGGCGTGGCGCCGACGAGGCGCACCTGCTCCGGGTAGCTCACCCAGTAGGGCGCGGGGATGACGACCTCGTCTCCCGGCTCGAAGAGCGCGGTCGCGAGGTTGAACAACGCGTGCTTCGCGCCGCAGCTCACGGTGACCTGGCTCGGCAGCGGCCGCCAGCCGCGGTGCTGCTCGGTCGCCGCGCAGATCGCCGACTTCAGCTCGGAGATGCCGGACACGGCCGTGTAGTGGGTGGCGCCGGCGTCCAGCGCCGCCTTCGCCGCGGTACGAATGTGCTCCGGCGTGTCGAAGTCAGGCTCGCCCACGCCGAAGGAGAAGACCTTGTGCCCGTCGGCGCGGAGGCGCGCGGCCCTCGCCGCCATGGCGAGCGTTGCACTGGGCGCGACGGCCGACAGACGGTCAGCGAGCTTCCTGGGCATCGAGACACTGAGGAATAAAGGGCGGCCTGAGATAACGCAAGGCGCTACCGCTCCGGCGCTTGCGCGGGCGGCTCGGATGTGCCGCTAGGGCGACGGCGTGGCGCCGCCGACCTGGACCGCGGGCTTCTGCTCGTCCTGCTTGATCGAGTAGCGCACGAGCGCGCGGAGCACGTCGTTGCGCTGCACATTGCCGAGGAGGCTCTTCATGTCCTCGTAGATCGACGGATCGACAAGCAGGGCGCCGAGCGTCCCCTTGCCCGCCCTCATGTCGTGCACGATCGCCCGCAGATCGCCGGTCATCGCCGTCACGTTGGCGAGCGCCTCGGCGCCGTCGCCCTTGCCGCCATAGAGCGCGTCGTGCGCGAAGCTGTCGCTCTCGCGGATGCCCCGCAGCGTCATGGCGACCTCGTCCGCCGCGCTCCCGAACTGCTGAATCTGCTTCTGCGGGCCGTCGCCGTAGATGACGTCGTGCGCGAACCCCGGCCCCTCCTTGACCCGCGAGACGACGCCCCGCACCTCGCGCACCGCGCTCGCGAGCTCCGTGCTGAGGCGGTCGAGGCTCTGCACGGTGCGCGAGATGCGCTCGGCCTCCTCGGGATCGGTCAGGAAGCGGTGCGGGTAGCCTTCCCCCTCGGTCACCTGCTTCATCAGCGTGTTCGCCGAGGCGACCGTCTCGCGGAGATCCCTGTGCAGCTTCTCGTCGGCGATGCTCTCCGAGACCTTCTGGATGTTGTCGAGCGTCGCCTCGGCCTTCTCGGCCATGCCGGTCACCTTCCCCATCACGTCGGTCGGCACCTCGCCGGGGATGTGGCCGCCGGGCGGCACCGAGTCCGGGCTCTGCCCCTTCGTGAGCTCCAGCATCTTGTCGCCGAGCAGGCCCTTGTTCGCGATCTGGGCGACGCTGTCCGTCTTGATCCGGCTCGCCTCGCTCTCGACGATCTCGAGCTTCACATAGATCTTGGTGTCCTTCGGATCAGGGCCGTAACCGACCTCGGCGACGTGACCGATGTCGATGCCTCCCATGCGGATGGGCGCGCCCGGCTTAAGCCCCTGGACGTCGCCGAAGTTCGTCGTGAAGCTGACGGAAGAGTCGAAGAGCCGCCGCTCGTCGCCTATCAGGAAAATGACTACGGCGGAGAGCACAAGGCCCGCCAGCACAAAGAGTCCGACCTTCAGATCGCGCGCTCTGCCCATGCAGAAGGGCATCTTGCGCGATCTCGGGGGGATCGTCACGCGCCGAGAAGCGTCTGGACGTCCTCATTCACCGGAGCGGTCCCGGTAATGAAATCGGCGACATGCGGATCGGTAGACTTCCGGAACTCGTCCGGGGTGCCGGTCGCGATGACCTCGCCGCGGAAGATCATCGCCATCCGATCCGAGATCGAGAACGCGCTCTTCATGTCGTGTGTCACCACGATGCTCGTCACGTTGAGCGCCTGCTTCAGCCCCTTGATGAGGTGGTTGATGCGCTCGGTGTTGATCGGATCGAGGCCGGTCGTCGGCTCGTCGTAGAGCAGCACCTCGGGCTGCACCGCGATGGCGCGCGCGAGGCCGACGCGCTTCTTCATGCCGCCGGACAGGTCCCCCGGGCGCATCTGCTCGATGCCCGGCAGGCCGACCAGCGACAGCGCCCAGTTGACCCGATCCGCGATCTGCGCCTCGGTCATCTCCTTCCGGTAGTGCTCGTGCAGGCCGTAAGCGACGTTCTCACCGACCGAGATCGAGTCGAACAGGGCGCCGCCCTGGAAGAGCATCGCGATGCGCTGGCGCACCCCGGCGATGCGCGACTCGCTCAGGCGCGTGATCTCCTCACCGTGAAACTGGATAGATCCACCATCAGCGTCGAGCAGACGGATGAGCAGCTTGAGCATGACGCTCTTGCCGACGCCCGAGCCGCCCATGATGGTGATCGTCTCGCCCGGGTACACTTCGAGGTTCAGGTCGCGGTAGATGACCTTCGGACCGAAGGCCTTGCGCACACGCGAGAACCGGATCAGCGGCTCAGCCACGCGTTCACGCTAGCACGCCGCGGAGGCCCGCCGCGAACGCTCAGTCGGACGCGGCGACGTGCTCGATCCTGATCTCGACGGCGTCCCCGCCGCGCCAGGCGTCGCGTCGGAGGCGGCCCACCACGTCGACGCGCTTGCCGGTGAACCGCGGCGCGAGCTCGCCCAGCTCGAACCCGAAGCACGAGATCTCGCGGCGGGCGAACGTGAGCTCCAGCTTGAGGTGGCCCTTCAGGTTCCTCGCGGAGCGTACGGCCGCGCCCGCCACGAGGACGTACGACGGGCGGTTGCCCTCGCCGCACGGCTCGAGCCGCTCGAGATCGCGCGCGACGGCCGCTGGATCGTCGCGATCGTCGAGCCGGACGTGGGCGGCCGCGAACGCCGCGGCGGCCGGGAGGTCCTGCTCGCGGAAGGCGTCGCACCACGCCGCCCGAAGCGCCTCGACGCGATCGGCGCGCACCTCGACGCCGGCCGCCGCTTGGTGGCCGCCGAAGCCGACGAGCTCGGCGCGGCACCGGGTGAGCGCGTCGTGGAGCCGCGCGCCCGCTGGACCGCGCACCGAGCCGCGCCCCTTCGCGCCCTCAAGCGCGATCACGATCGCCGGCTTGCCGTAGCGCCCCGTGATCCTGCCAGCGACGATGCCGACCACGCCGGGGTGGAAGCCTTGCCGCGCGATGACGATCGCAGGATCCCGATCGAACCCGGCGCGCTCGATCTCGGCGAGCGCGGAGGTCAGCATCTCGTCCTGGATCGCGCGCCGCTTCATCTGCGCCTGCTCGACCGTGGCGGCGAGCGCGGAGGCGGTCACGCCGTCGTGCGCGAGCAGGAGCTCCAGGGAGATGTCGGGATCGCCGAGCCGACCGGGCGCGTTGAGGCGGGGCGCGATCCGGAAGGCGACGTCCTCGGCGGACGCGCCGCGCCCGAGATCGAGGTTGGCGAGCGCCGCGAGCGCGCGGAGCCCTGGACGGGGCCCGGTCTGGAGCACGCCAAGGCCGGCCCGCACGAGCGCGCGGTTGTCGCCGGTCAGCGGAGCGACGTCGGCGACCGTGCCGATCGCCACGAGGTCGAGGTAGGGGCGGAGATCGAGCGACGAGCCGAGCTTCTTGCGCACGGCGGCCAGGAGCGAGAGCGCGAGCCCGCAGGAGGCGAGCCCCTTGTACGGGAAGCCGCAATCGGCGCGGTGCGGGTTCAGGAACGCGATCGCGGGGAGCGGCTCGGCCGGCACGAGGTGGTGATCGATGACGACGCAGTCGACGCCGGCCGCGCGGGCCGCGGCCAGCCGCTCGTGATCGCTGGATCCGCAGTCGCACGTGATGAGCAGCGTGGGACCGGCGCGCATCACGCGCTCCAGCGCGGGCGCCGAGAGGCCGTAGCTGCCTTCGGCGCGCGTCGCGAGGAGCGGCACCACCTGTCCCGAGAGGGCGCGCAGCCCGCCGGTCATGATGGCGGTCGCGGTGATCCCGTCGCAGTCGTAGTCGCCGAAGACGGCGATCCGCTCGCCGACGCGCACGGCGCGCGCGATCCGCTCCGCGCTCGCCTCGCGATCGGCCATCGCGTCGGGCGACGTGAGGTGCGAGAGCCGCGGGTCGAGGAAGCGCCGGGTCGCCTCGTCAGGCGCCCAGCCGGCCCGGTGCAGGATGTCCGCTACCGTGATCGACAGCCCCAGCTGGCGCGCCATCACGAGCGCCTCGGCGGACGCCTCGCCCGGATCCGCGACGGGCGCGGCGCCCCCCGCGCCGTGCGAAGCCGAGGCCTGCGCCTCGCGCTCGGGGAGCTCCCTCCAGGCCTCCGTGGCGGTGCTCATCACAGAAGCGGGTACACCGACGAGAGGGGTGCGTCCATGACCTGGGGCGGTTCAGGCCGCGCGGCACCGCGCGGCCACGGCGAGGCGCTCAGACGACCGCGTCGGCGCGCTTCTGCGTGCGGACGCGGCTGACCTTCTTGCGCTTGCTCCCGTTCGCGCCGAAGAACCGGCGGTCGATCCACTCGGTGAGCGGCGCCGCGACGTAGATCGACGAGTACGTGCCGACGACGATCCCGACGACGAGCGTGAACGCGAAGTCCCGGATGACGCCCGTGCCGTAGAAGAGGAACATGACGAGCGACAGCAGCGTCGTCATGGACACGAGGATCGTGCGCCCGAGCATCTCGGAGAGCGAGAAGTTGATGACGGCCGAGAAGCTCATGTCCCGGTGCTTCCCCAGGTTCTCGCGGATCCGGTCGTAGACGACGACCGTGTCCGTGATCGAGTAGCCGACGATCGTGAGGAGCGCGGCGACCGTGGACAGGGTGATCTCCCGCTGCGTGATCACCATCGCGCCGAGCGCGATGCCGACGTCGTGCACGAGCGCGACGATGCCGCCGGGCGCGAACCGGATGTCGAACCGGAACGCGATGTACGCCATGATGAAGAAGATCGTGATGGCGATGCTCTTGATGGCCGCGTCGCGCAGCTGCGCGCCGGCCTTCGGGCCGATCCACTCGACCCGGAGCGCCTGCTCGGGCACCTTGTCCGCGCCGAGGTGCTGCCGGAGGCCGTCCATCAGCTGGTCGCCCTTCGACTTGAGGTGGAGCTCGACCTTGTGGTCGCGCTCGCTCACGACGAGCGGGTTGTTCGCGCCGGCCCTGAGCTCGACCCCCTCGATGCCCTCGAGCTGCTTCTTGATCCCCTCCAGGTCGGGCGCTGTGTCGTAGCGCGTGGAGATCTTGTCGCCGCCGGGGCTGAACTTCACCTCGGTGGCGCGCAGCGCGGGCGGGCAGCGGTCCTCGGGGACGGAGCCGTTCTCCGGCGGTAGGCACAGCCGATCGCGCACCGCGCCCTTCTGCTGCTCCGACAGGGCCGAGACCTCGTGGACCCGGATGAGGTAGCGGTTCGGGTTGGCCTGATCCGCGACGGACACGATGTCCGGGGAGTCGAAGCCCGCCTTGGTGACGGCCTCGCGGACCTCGGCGCTCGAGACCGGAGCCCGGAAGGCGACCTCAACCTCGGTGCCTCCCTTGAAATCGGTCCCGAGCTTCGGCCCCGGCACGATGAATGAGATGATCGACAGGATGAGCAGCACCCCGCTGAGCCCGATGAAGAGCCAGCGCTTGCTCATGAAGTCGAACTGACGGCCAGGTTTGATGAGTTCCATCGTCGTATCTCAATCGGAGATCCGCTCGCGCGTTCTCCCTCAAAGGTCGGAGATCCGCTCGCGCGCCCCCGTACTCAGCCGAGCGAGAGCGTCTTGATCTTTCGGCCGCGGACCGCCCAGTCGAACATCAGGCGGGTGCAGACGACCCCGGTGAACAGGCTGATCGCGATGCCGACGATCAGCGTGATCGCGAAGCCCTTGATGGGGCCGGTTCCGTACTGCGCCAGGATGAGCCCCGAGATCAGCGTGGTCACGTGGCCGTCCAGGATCGCGCTGAACGCCTTGTCATAGCCGACGTCGACCGCGGCGCGCGGGCTCTTGCCGTTCCTGAGCTCCTCCCGGATGCGCTCGTTGATCAGCACGTTGGCGTCGACCGCGATGCCCATGGTGAGCACCAGGCCGGCGATGCCGGGCAGCGTCATCGACGCCCCGAACATCGCGAGGACGGCGATCTGCAGGATGAGGTTGAAGACGACGGCGATGTCCGCGATGAGCCCGGCGCGGCTGTAGATCACCACCATGAACACGACGACGAGCACGCCGCTCGCGATGGCCCCCTTCATGCTCTGCTGGATCGCGTCCTTGCCCAGCGACGGGCCGATGCGCTGCTCGTTCGAGGGGGAGATCGGGGCCGGCAGCGCGCCCGATCGGAGCACCAGCTCGAGCTTGCGCGCGTCCTGGAGCTGCTGATCGGGGTTCTGCGAGCCCATCGTGATCTGCGCGCGGCCGCCGCCGATCTTCGTCTGGATGACCGGCGCGCTCTCGACCTTCTCGTCGAGGATGATGGCGAACCGCCGCTTGACGTTCCTGCCGGTGATGTCCTCGAACCGGTCGGCGCCGGTCGGGGTGAAATCCATCGACACGTACCAGCCGCCGAGGCCGCCCTCGCTCTGATCCGGGAGCGCCTGCGCGTCGCGCACCATGTCGCCCGTGATCTCGGCCTTGCTGAAGAGGAAGTACGTCCGCCAGCCGATCTCCTCGACGACGTCCTTCTCCTCGTTGTACTCGTACAGCTTGCCGTAGCCGACCTCGTTGTCCGCCGGTACCTGGAGCGTCCCGACCCACTCGCGCAGCCGCTTCAGCGTATCGCGCAGCTCCTCGTGCTCCGCGCGCACCATCCGGGCGAAGTGGACCGGCTTCGTCTTCCCGGGGCCGACCGGCGCGTTTTCGATCGAAAACGTCAGCCCCTTCGGGAGGTCCTCCTCCTTGGCGCTCCTCGCGATCGGCTCGAAGAAGTCCTGGTCGTCGTCGACCATCTTGAACTCGAGCCGCGCGGTCTGGCTGATGATCTCGCGGATCGTGGTGAACGCGGCCTCGTCGTCGCCGGGGACCTCGATGATGACGTCCTCATCGCGCGTGGAGACGCTCGCCTCCTTGAGGCCGAGCCCGTCGACGCGGCGGAGCACCGTCTCCTTGGCCTGCGACACCGCCCGCTCACGGATGCTGCTCGAGACCTCGTCGCGGATCCGGAACTTCGCGACGCGGCGATCCGCCGACCGCTGGAGCTGCAGCTCGTGCAGGAACTTCGCCAGGAACTCGTCGTTGATCTTCTCGGAGTCCGCCGGGTCGTCGAACGTGATCGCGATCGTGTCCGCCTGCTCGCGCGACTTCTCGATGCGGAGCTTCGTCTGGAGCTTCTGCATCTCCTCGATCGTCGGCGGCTTGTCGCCCTCGTGGAACCCGAACGACTTCGCGAGCGCCGCGCGCAGATCGTCGTAGTACCGATCGCGCTTGTCGCTGATCGCCTCGTCGACGTCGACCGTGTAGACGAGGCGGAGGCCGCCCTTCAGATCGAGCCCGCGCACCAGGCGGAACGGGATGTTCGACGTCAGGAAGCGGCTGAACCCGAGCTCGCCGGCCCTCGCCCGGGTCTCCTGCTCCGCGACCTGCTCCGACGAGAGGCCGGTGTGGACGGGGCGGCCGTACCGCTCGTCGTGGTAGGTCGGGTAGATGGCGAGCGCCGAGCCGAGCGCCAGGAACAGGACGAAGCCCGTCTTTACCCGCCACGCGAAATCGATCCACGGCCCGACGCAGAGCAGCGCCCACGGCACCATCAGGCCGAAGGTCGCGAGGGCCCAGAACACGTGGTAGTGGGCCGCGATCGCGGCGGCGCCGGCGGAGAGCGCCGCCCAGGCGAAGACGCCGCGCTTCGCTCGGCTGAGCCACGCGCCGAGGAGGCACAGGCCGGCGACGCCGGCGAACCCGTACTGGAAGATGTTTAGGAGCATGGAGTCTGGCGCCGCGGGGGCGGTAAAAAAGCTTCCTGTTGGGCCGAGCGCCGGCCTACGACTTCTTTTCCTTCGCCGCGTCGGCGACCTTGGCGTCCGCCGCGGCGACCTCGCCCGGATCGGGGCCCTGGATCGCGCTCTTCAGGACCTGCACGTTCACGCCGGGGGCGATCTCCAGCTTGACCCTGGGGGAGTTCGGGCTGATGTCGATGATCTTGCCGAGGAGCCCGGACTGCGTGACGACCCGGTCGCCCGCCTTGAGGCTCGACTCGAGCTGCTTCTGCTTCTTGCTCTGGCTCCGCGTCATCACGAAGATGAGCAGCAGCGGCAGCGCCAGGATGAGGAACTGGAAGGCCCCTCCGCCGAACGGCGAAGAAGGCGGCGCCTCCTGCCCTCCGGACGGCGGCGATTGACCTTCGACCGGCGTCGCGGGCGCGTTGCCCGCTCGCCCGGGGGCGGCGTTCGGCTGGAACCAGTTTGAGCTTGCCAAGGTGACGCGTGTCTCCGGGCCCCGACGGGCTCGCCCGCAAATTGCGGGCCTCTCCCAACCCCCCGGGGCCCGCCTCCATACCCAGGATCCAAGGGTCGCGCAAGGAGCTAGGCGGGCAGGCTCACCCGGGCGTCCGGGGAATGCGACCTGGCGGCCCTTTCCGCGCTTCCGTCCCCTGCCGCGCTTCCGCTGCCGCGCGGCGTCAGCCGTCGCTGCCGAACACGATGTGCCGGCGAGCGCGCTCCCCGCTCGCGATCTCGGCGAGCGAGAGGCGCACGTCGCGTTCGGTGATGGTGCCGTCGATCGTCGCGAACGTCGCGGAGAGGATCGGCGGGATGCGCCCGACGCTGGGGAAGCCCGGGGCCCAGGTGAGCGCGTCCGCGAACGCCGCCTTCACCGCGGCGGCGACGGGCCCGTACGGCGCGAGCGGCACGTCGAGCGGCTCCAGGACCACGATGGCCTTGGCCCGCGCGAGCGCCTTCACCACGTCGGCGCCGAAGAACGGGCGGAGCGCGCGCACGCCCACGAGGCCGACGCGGCGGCCCTGCGCGCGCAGGCTGCGCACGACCTCGCGCGCCGCGGGGAACGCGCAGCCCACGACCACCAAGATCTCCTCCGCGTCCGCGGTGTCGACGCGCTCGATCGCGCCGAGCGGCCTGCCGGTCAGCTCGCAGAGCTCCCGCATCGCGCTGGCGAGCGCGAACGGAACGCGCGCGCAGAAGCCCCGCTCGGCCCGCTTCCGGACGACGCCGCGGCCCTGCGGGCGAGGCCCCCCGTCGCCGTCGCTCTCACCCGGCGCCGCGTCGGTGAAGGTCGGCGCGCTCCGCTCGGAGCCGAGGAAGCGCGCCGCGAGCTCGCGCGCCCCGCCGAGGGCCGACACGTCCGACGGCAGCGCATCGACGAGGTGCAGGAACGGCGTCTCGCTGTCCTCGGCGGCGCGCCGCGCCACCAGCGTCATGTCGGCCGCCTCCTGGCTGCTCCAGGTCACGAGCACCCCCGCGCCGACGTCGAGCGCAGGCGCGAGCTCGTCGCGCCCGACGGCGAGCCCGCCGCGCCGCTCGATGACGTGCACGGTGACCGGCGTCCGCACCGCCGCCGCCTCGCCGAGCGCGGCGAGCGCACCGACGAGCTCGTGGGCGCCCAGCACGACGCTCGCACGCCGCCCGGCGCGCGTGCGCGCAGCGGCGCCGCGGATCGCCTCGGTGGCGCACGCGGCGCGCTCGATCGGCAGATCGCCGGGCACCGCCGCGTGCGCGGCGAACAGCGCGCTCCCCGCGGCCACCTCGACATGTGCGATCACCGCCGCCGGATCCGGCGGCGAGCCTAGACCGTCAGGCCCTGCCATCCCATCGTTCGTCGCCCGAGCCGCACGCGAGGTCAAGCGCGAGCGCGATCGGCCTCCGCGCAGCGGCCGGCCTCGAGTAGCGCGGCGATCGCGGTCGTCAGTGTTCGTCCGTGTCCGGACGTAACTCCGAGAATTCACGCTCCCACCGCGCAATGAGCGTCCAATGAGCGTCCGCCGCATGCGGCTCCCGACCGGTCGCTCGCCCGGCGCGTCGAGCGCGCGATGGACGCCTGCCGCGCCTGGCCTGTGGCTGCCGCCGGGCCTCGTCGACCGCTCGATGGCATCGACGGTTCGGCGAACCGGCTGCTCGACCAAGGCGGCGGGGCGATGACGGCCGCCGCCCGAGCCTTCACCAGGAACACCAGAAACCGACCACCAGGCACCGGGCCGCCACGACAAAAGCGACCCCCAGGAAACATATCGCTTGACGGACTCCCCCCCCCTTGATAGGAGGCGCTCTCCGTTTCGTCGGCCTCAGGCCGAGCGGGCGGGACATAGGCGCGTAGCTCAGTGGTAGAGCACTACCTTGACACGGTAGGGGTCGCCGGTTCGAAACCGGCCGCGCCTACAAATCAGCAGGAGACCTAGCCTGCGAGGTTTCATGGCCCTCGATCAGACAGCCCTGGCCGCCCCGGCGGCCCGCACCACGGTGCGCAAGGCTCTCGCGGACGACATCGCCAAGAACCGCCCCATCCTCGGCGCCCACGTCAACGGGCGCCTCATCGAGCTTCACACCCCTTTCCACTTCGACGACTCGGCCCCGGTCGGGCTGGTCCGGACGAGCGCTCCGGATCGCCCTTCGGCGAACGCCGTGGCCGCCCCCCGGTCGCGCGACCTCGACGAGGCCCTCGGGGCGATTCCGCTCGCGGAGCTCGCCGACCGGCGAGCCGCAGCGCGGAAGCTCCCCCGGCTCGCCGTGAGCGCATCGGGTTCGTGACCTGCCGCTCCGGCCGGCCTCTCTCGCCCGGCAGTCCCTTCCCCACCCCCGTCGAGCCCGGCGCGCCATGGCCCGGAGCGCCGATGCGCCGCGGCGCTCGTCCTGCTTGCTGCCGTTGCCTGCGGCGCAGAGTCAGGCGACATTGTCGTGGTGATGGACGCCACGACCGGGCTCGGTCGCGGAGCGGCGGACCGTCGCTTTCAAGAGCACAGCACACAAGGAGGCAGCGAAATATCACATGGCGATGAGACGCTTCGACCCTCGGCAGGCCCAGCGGGGGCCGCAGATCCGCATCAACCAGCGCATCCGCGTCCCGGAGATCCGCGTCATCGGTGATGATGGCGAGATGCTCGGCATCATGCAGACCCACGAGGCGCTGCGCCGAGCACAGGAGAAGGGGCTCGACCTCGTCGAGGTCAACCCGAAGGCGGATCCCCCGGTTTGCAAGATCCTCGACTTCGGCAAGTACAAGTACGACGAGAAGAAGAAGGCCCGCGAGGCGAAGCGCAAGCAGAGTGTGGTGGAGATCAAGGAGATCAAGCTCCGTCCCAAGACGGACGACCACGATCTCGAGTTCAAGACCAGGGCTGCTCACCGGTTCCTCGGCGCAGGCCACAAGGTGAAGTTCACGGTGCGCTTCCGCGGCCGAGAGATCACCCACCCGGAGAAGGCGCAGGAGCAGCTCGACTGGATCGTCCAGCACTGCGAGGAGATCGCGAACGTCGAGGTGCGCCCCATGATGGAGCAGCGCACGATGACGCTGATGATGGCGCCCAAGCCGGCGATCCTGCAGAAGGTGGCCCAGGCCCGCGCCGCCGCGGAGAAGGCGCGTCAGAAGGCGATCCAGGAAGGGCGCGCCGCTCCTGCCCTGGACGACACGGAGGACGAGGAGATCGAGAAGCTCGAGAGGGAGCTCGAGGAGCAGGACGACGAGGAGGACGACGAGGCGGAGGGGACCGAGTAACGCATCCGGCGAGAGAGCGCGCCACGACACCGATCACGGTGCGGCGCGCCTCGCAAGGGCGGCGTGTCGACGCGTGCTGACATGCGCTGAGCGCTCGTGGCGCTGGCCACCTCGCCGCCGCGCAGCACGCAGCGCCCATGGCTCGGCCATGGGCGCCGCAAGGAGCACGCTCCCTTCGCCGTGTCAGTGCGGGATCAGGCCGCCGAACCACGCGCCTGCGGCGAGGGCGGCGAGCGCGGCGACGAGCAGCACGGCCTTCACCGCGCCGCCCCCGGTCCTGGCTGGAGGGGCCAGATCCGGCTCCAGGTCGAGCGGCGCAGCCGGGACGAGCGGCGCGATAGGCGCCGGCGTGGGCGGCGCAGGGCGCTGCATCTCGGGTACGGGCCGCGGGGAGGCCAGGGTCGGTACGGCTCGCCTCTCGAACGGCGGATGCGCCGGCACAGGCGGCGCGAGCAGCGGACCCGCCGGCCTGGACGAGGGGGCGAGCGGAAGGCCGAACCCCGTCTCCTCCAGCGCGGCGAGGTTGCCCTCCTCGACCGACACGGTGGCGAGGGACCGCCGCATGACGTCCTCGCCCGGCGCCGAGAGCTTGTCCCCCGGCGCCGAGAGCTTGATCTCGTCGGCCCACTTGCCGATGTCCTCGAAGGCCGAGATCTTGAGCGGCTCGTTCAAGCGCGTGGTGCTCGGCGCCGCCTTGTCGTCCGGCAGCGACGTGAACTCGAGCAGCGTCTCCTCGATGAGCCGGTCGATGAACGACGCCTTGTCCGACGTGGGAGCGCGCTTCCGGAGCGCCATGGCGCTGCGGACGTGCTCGGCGATGTCGTAGGCGCTGACGGGCCTGCCGAACCTGTACAGGAAGGTCGTGAGATCCCGGCCGAGCTCGCGCGCCGAGCCATAACGCTCCGCGGGATCGCGGGCCAGCGAGCGGGCGATGATGCGATCGAGCTCGGGGGGGACCGCCTTGTTGCTCTCGGAGAGCGGCGGGATCTGCGCCTGCTGCACGAGCTTGACCGTCTGGTAGTCGGTGTCGCCGAGGAAGAGCCGCTTCCCGGAGAGCATCTCCCAGAGGATCGCGCCGAGCGCGAAGATGTCAGTGCGGTGATCGACCTCCTGGCCCTGCGCGGCCTCGGGCGAGAGGTAGCTGAACTTGCCCTTGATGATCCCGGCCTCGCTCTTCTCGAGCTGGCTCGTCGCCTTGGCGAGGCCGAAGTCGACGATCTTCACCTCGCCGTACTTCGTGATGAGCACGTTCGGAGGCGACATGTCCCGGTGGACGATCTGAAGCGGATGCCCGTCGGCCGACTTGAGCTCGTGGGCGTAGGTGAGCCCCTCGCAGAGCTTCGCCGTGATGAACACGGCGGACTCGACCGGGAGGGTGCGGCCGGCCTTGCGCATCGACTCGAGGACGGCCTTCAGGTCGGCGCCGTCCACGTACTCCATCACGATGAAGTACGCGTTGTCGCCGACGCCGATGTCGAACACCTGCGCGACGTTGGAGTGGGAGAGGTGCGCCGACAGCCGCGCTTCGTCGAGGAACATCGCGATGAAGCGCTTCTTCTCGCTGAGGTGCGGGAGCACGCGCTTGATCGCGACCTGCTTCTTGAACCCCTCGATCCCGGCGCTCTCCGCCAGGAAGACCTCGGCCATGCCGCCCGAAGCTAGCCGCTCGATGACCCGGTAGCGCTGCTGCTGGTGGGCATCCGTCATGGTCCACCTAGTACACCACGTCCCACGCTGCGCGCGGAAACAACCGGCTCGTCTTCATCGGAGCCCGCGAGCGAGGCGCGCAAAGAATGCGGTCTGTAACGCTCGCGCACGCTCGCGCACGCTCGCGCACGAGCGCGCGCCCTGTCCCCTGGACGCAGCCTTACGCGGGCATCGCAGCGGCCAGGCTCGGAGGCGAGGCTCGCTCAGCCCGTGAGCGCGCTCCGCATGAACGGCCGAGGTGCAGGTGTGAGCGGCACCGCCACCGCGCGCACGCGGCTCCTCGACGCGACCGCGCCGCGCGCGAGCGCCGCGGGCTCGATCTGCGCGACCTGCGCGGCGGCGCGCTTCCGGCGATCGTCGAGCTCCGCGGCGAGCATGTCCTTCACCATGTCGAGGAGCTCCGGGAAGCCCGACAGGCGCAGCCCAACGTCGTTCGTCCAGAGGATGATCTCGAGCTCTCCGTCAGGCGCCCTCGCCTCGGGATCCCACGCGAAGACCGTCTCGGCGGCCGCGTCGATGCCAAACGGGACGAGCGCGCTCCGCGCACCATAGCGGCCGCGCACGGTCGCCGGCGCGCCGTCGCGGTCGCCCGCGCCACGCGCCTCCTCGCCCTCGCAGTGCTCGAGCACCATCCGCCCGACGTCCATGTACGAGCCGCGCGCGAGCGCGCGCACCCCGAGCAGGCTGGCGCCGGCGAACAGCTGCGGCCAGCCGTCGTGCCGCGAGAGCAGCTCCCGATAGCTCGTCGGCAACGCCATTCCGAGGCGCCGCTCGACGCCGGCGATCGCCTCCTCGGGAGCCCCGGCCGGCGGCGCGATCGGCATTCCCTGCCGCGGATCCATCCGCGCGAGCTCCAGCTTGAGCGCGCGGATGCGGTGCATCGACTCGAGCCACTCCATGCGCGCGACCCTACGCGCGCGGCGCCGGAAGGAGCAAAAAACGAGCGACGCTCCGCCCCGCCGCGCAGGCGCAACCCGGGGGACGCACGCGCTTGACAGTCATTTGGGTCAGCGGCACGGTGCTTGCGTGACTGGCTTGGGCTCCTGGGCATCGCTTCGCACCGCGTTCGTCGTGGCGGGCGCCACGTTCGTCGTCGCGTCGCTCGCGACGGCGTGCCTCGACTACGCGGGCGAGGAGCTGTTCGACCAGTGCGACACGCCGGCGGCGCCGCTCCCGGGCTCGGGATCGGGCTCGGGCGCCACCACGAGCGCCGGGGCGGCCAGCGTGGATCAGCCGGACTGCGGCGCGCCGACGCACGCGCCCGGCTCGGGATCCGGCTCGGGCTCGTGAGGGAAGAGCGGCGCGATCTCCTCGCGCTCGCCGCGCTCACCGCCGCCGCGCTCGCCTCGCGCCTGTTCTTCCGCATCGATCACGACGAGGACATCGACGCGCTCCGGTTCGCGCTCGGCGTGGAGCGGTTCGACGTGGCCGCGCTCCGCCCGCACGCGCCGTACTACCCCGTGTTCGTCGCGGCGGCGAAGGGGCTGGCGCTGCTCGGCGCAACGCCGCGCGCGGCGCTCGCCCTCGTCAGCGCCGCGTCGGGCGCTGCCGCCGTCGCCTTCACCGCCCTGCTCGCGCGCGACGTCGCTGGGCGGCGCGCCGCGGTGTTCGCCGGGGTCCTCGCGCTCGCCTCGCCGTTCCTCTGGCTGTCGTCCGAGAAGCTCCTCAGCGACATGGCCGGCACCGCGGCGGTGACCGCGGCGCTCTGGCTGTGCGCCCGCGCGCGGCGCCTCCGCGACGCGCGGGCGGCCGCTCCGGGCGCGCCGCCGGATACCGCCGCCGCGGCGGCGCGCGCGCGCACCTGGGCGCTCGTGCTGCTCGGCGTCGGGCTCGGCGTGCGGCTCTCGTACTTCCCGTTCGCGCTCGCCTGCCTCGCGGTCATCGCCCGCGACGAGGGCGGCCGCCTCGCGTGGCTCGCGCGCGGCCGCGACCTCGCGGCCGGCGCGCTCGCGTGGCTCGTGCCGCTCTTGCTGATCGCGACGCCGCGCGACCTCGTCGCGACGACGTGGGTCCAGGGGCTCGGGCACTTCACCCGCTGGGGAGGGACGGCGATCACCGTGTCGTCGCCGCTCGATCGCCTCCGCGGCGTGATCTGGGGGATCTGGGCCAACGGGCTCGGCGGAGCGTGGCCCGACGCGCCGGCGGCGCGCTGGCTCGGCGCGCCGCTCCTGATCGCGCTCCTCGCCGCGGGCGCGCTCCGGGTCGCGTCGCGGGAGCGGGCCGCGCGCGCGCTGCGCGAGCAACCCGAGCTCTGGGTCTCCGCGTTCGCTTACTTCCTCTGGGCGCTCCTCGGGCAAAACATCGCCTTCAAGCCGCGGCACTGGCTCCCTCTCGTCCCGCTCCTCCTCGTCGCCATGGCCGCCGGCGCAGCGGCCCTCTCGGCGGCGCGCCCCGCGGCGGAGGGCGCTCCGCGCCACCGCGCGCTCCGCGCCACCGCGCCCTTCGCCCTCGTCGCGGCCCTCGCGGCGCAATGGCTCGCCGACGCGATCTCGCTCGCTCGCCAGCACGAGGCGCCCTCGCCGGCGGCCGCGATCGTGCGCTTCCTCCGCGACGCCGGCGCGCCGCCGCGCCCGGTGCTCACGCGCGACCTCGACCGGATGATCCAGGAGGGCGCCCCGGGCCGGCTGCCCGTGCGCGTCCGCGACGACGCCGCGCTCGTCCGCTACGTCGAGCAGGCCGGGCCGGGCGGCGCGCTCATCACCAGCGAGGCGCTGTCGCGGGAGGCGCGCGACGCGCTCGCGGGCCGCGGCTACACGATCGCGATCCGCTTCGCGCGCCCGCGCTCGCGCTACGTCGACGCGCTCTGGAGCGATCTCACGCTGCTCGAGGCGCTGCCCGCCGGACCTCCAGCAGGCGGCGCGCTCTCGCGCGCGCCGCGCGGCGCGCCCCCTCGCTGAAAACGAGGTTGACCTCCGTTTTCAAGGGCGCGAAGACTCCCGCCCCTCCGGGCTCCCGGTCCTCGTCATGAAAGCGATCACGTCCTTGTGGCCTCGCTCCGCGGGCGTCGTCCTCGGCGCGCTGCTGCCCTTCTCCGCTGCCGCGCAGCCGGCGCCTGCCACGCAACCCGCGCCCGCCACGCAGCCCGCGCTTACCGCCCAGCCAGCGCCTGGCGCCCAGCCAGCGCCTGCCGCCCAGGCAACGCCGGACGGCCCGGTCCTCGACCTGCCGCCCGAGGACGCCGCGCCGCCGCCGGAGCCCCGGAAGCCCGCCGTCGGTCTCGGCGCCGGAGAGGCGCCCGAGCACGAGCTCGTCCGCGGCCTGACCGAGCAGCGGTTCCGCAGCGCCGGGGCGAGCGCCAGCAGCACCTCCGTCGGCGGCTACGGCGAGGTGCATGTCCGCGGCACGACGACCGGCCGCGACGGCGAGCGCGCGTGGGTCGCCGACATCCCCCGGCTCGTGCTCTTCGTGGCGCACGAGTTCACGGCCGACATCCGGTCCTACGTCGAGCTCGAGGTCGAACACTCGATCTCCTGCGCGAGCTGCCCGGGCGCCGCGGAGCTGGAGCAGGCCTACATCGAGTGGAACGCGGCAGGCCGCGCCCTCGGGCTGCGGGCTGGCCTCGTGCTCGTCCCGATGGGGATCATCAACCAGTGGCACGAGCCGCCGGTGTTCCACGGCGTGGTCAGGCCCAAGGTCGACACCCTCGTCATCCCCTCGACGTGGCGCGAGATCGGGATCGGCGCGTTCGGGCAGCCGCTCGACTGGCTGCGCTTCGAGGCCTACGCCATGACCGGCCTCGATCCGCTCGGCTTCCGCGCGGGCGGCCTCGCCGGCGGGCGGCAGAGCGGCGGGCTCGCCCGCGCCAACGCATGGGCGGCCGTCGCGCGCGTCGAGGCCGAGCCGCTGCTCGGGGTCGTCGCGGGCGCTTCGGTGTACGCGAGCGACGCTGGGCCGAACGGCGAGGGAAAATTTTTCCTTCGCGACGGCACCCCGGTGGATCTGTCGGTCCCGGTCCTCGGCTGGTCGCTCGACGCGCGCTGGCGCAGGAGCGGCCTGGAGACGCGGGTCCTGTTCGCCGAGTGGCACCTCCCCGAGGCGCGCGCGCTGATGGTCTCGTTCAACGAGAGCGGCGCGCCGAACTTCATCGATCCCACGAGCCCCGTGGCCTCCCGGATCCGCGGCGGCTATGTCGAGGCCGCGTTCGACGTGCTCCGCCCGCTCGGCGTGGGCCACGAGCTCCTGCCGTTCGCGCGCGTCGAGGCGTACGACACGCAGTCCGCGGTGCCCGAGGGCTACAAGGCCAACGCCTCGTACGGCGTCCGCGAGCTCACGCTCGGCGCCTCGTACCGGCCGACCCAGGGGGTCGTCGTGAAGGCCGACTACCAGCTGCGCGACCGCACCCTCGGGTTCGACCAGACGCAGCTCAATCTCGGCCTCGGGTTCATGTACTGAGCGCGCGGGACGCGGGCACACGATGTCACTCCGCCCAGACGACGCCGGGCCCGAGCGCCTCGTGGTCGGCGCCGGCATCTCCGGCCTCTACGCCGCGCTGCTGCTCGCGCGGGCCGGCCGGCGCGTGCGCCTCCTCGAGCGCGCGGCGCGGGCCGGCGGGCTCGCGGGCGCCGAGACGTTCCGCGGCCTGCCGTGCGATCTCGGCTCGCACCGGCTCCACCCGGCCGCCCTCGATCAGCCGCTCTTCCGCGAGGTGCACGCGCGCTCCCCGTTCCTCTCGCGCCCGCGCCGCGGGGTGCTCGTGCTCGGCGAGCGCCACGTCCCCTACCCGCCGAGCGCGCCCTCGATGCTCCGCGCGCTCGGCCTCCGCGCCGGCGCCGCCATGGGCCTCGGGTTCGTCGCGCAGCGCGGCCGCCGCGCGGCCTTCGCCCGCTGGGAGCACGACCGCGCCCTCGCCGGCGAGGACGTCGGCTTCGAGCGGTTCGTGCGCGACCGCGTCGGCGCGGCGGCCTACGCGTCGTTCTACCGGCCCTACGCCGAGAAGGTCTGGGGCCTCCCGCCGTCCGAGCTCTCCCAGACCGTCGCGAAGAAGCGGATCAGCACGACGAGCCCGCTCGCGCTGTTCAAGGGGCTCGCCCGCGGCCGCGGCGGCGCCTCGGCGGATCTCGCGCGGTTCATCTACCCGCCGGCGGGCATCTCGTCGCTCGTCACGTACCTCGAGGCGCGCCTCGCGGAGGCCGGCGTCAAGGCCGAGTGCGGCTCCGCCCTCGGTCTGGCCGGGGCGGGCGCGCGCGCCGGCGCGGCGCCGATCCTGTTCGCCGGCGATCTCGCGGATCTCGTGCCCGACGCGCCGCTCGAGCACCGCGGGCTCTACCTTGTCTACCTGGCGTACCCGCGCGCGCGGCTCGGCGCCCCGGAGACGTACTACTGCCCCGACCCGCGCTTCTGGTTCGGCCGCGTCTCCGAGCTGCAGAACTACGCGCCCGATCTCCGCCGCCCGGGCGAGACGGTGCTGTGCGTCGAGATCCCCGAGGGGGCCTGGGGGAGCGGGCGCGACTTCGCCTCGGGCCCGCCGCTCGAGGCGCTGCTCGACCAGCTCGTGCGCGCGGGCATCGCCCCGCGCGGGGTGGCGCCGCTCGAGGCCCGGCAGCGCTTCGTGCCCCGCGTGTACCCGCTCTACCGGCGCGGCTGGCTGCGGGACTGGCGGGCCGCGATGCGCCGCGCCGCCGCGCTCGGCGTGATCCCCTTCGGGCGGCAGGCGCTCTTCCTGCACTGCAACCTCGATCACTGCGCCGCGATCGCGGCCGACGCGGTGGCGCACGTCGAGGCCGGCCGCAGCCCGGAAGCGTGGGCGCTGAACGCCGAGCGCTACCTGGACGTGCAGGTGCGCGACTGACGCAACTGACGCAACTGACGCAACTGACGCAACTGACGCAACTGACGCCCGCGCCGCAAATCCGCGGCCCAAACGCCGTTGACTTTGACTTTCACGAATGACAGCTTCGTCGGAGCTTTGATGCGTCCTTCTCGTGACCTCCACACCGCCCACTTCGCTGCAGCAGCGGCGCTCACGTTCATCCTGGCGGCGCTGCCCGCCCACGGCGCGACGTACTGGACGGTCCCTGCTGTCCTGAAGAGCTTCTTCGCGAGCTCGAAGAAGGTCGGCTATCGCAAGGTCGTCCTCGGCGACGCGGAGGCGCAGGAGCTCGGCAAGAAGCTGGGGGCGCCGGTCAAGCGCGAGTGGGTGGTGTACGTCGCGGAGTCCGACGGCAAGATCGACGGCTACGCGATCAAGGACGAAGAGAAGGGGATGCACGAGCCGATCGACTTCGCCGTGCAGTTCTCGACGGCCGGCGCGGTGGAGCGCATCGAGATCCTCGAGTACCGCGAGGCGTACGGCGACGAGGTCCGCGGCGATCGCTTCCGCGCCCAGTTCCGCGGCAAGACGGCGGTCGACCCGATCACCGCGGGCAAGGACATCGACATCGTGTCGGGCGCATCCATCTCGTCCCGCTCCGTGGCGCTCGGCGTCAAGCGCGACGCGCTCGTCCTCCAGCTCGCGCTGAAGCGCGGCGGTCTGTGAGGGATTTCACAGCTTCAGCCGGTCGGCTGAGGTCGCTCTCGCTCGGCGCGAAGCTCCTCTACTCGGCGTTCGCGCTCGCGTCGGTCATCGGGCTGCTCGTGTCGTGGCGCCTCTACGGCGCGATGGTCCAGGACGCGGGGGCCGCCGCGTACTACGCGGGCGCGCCGGTCGCCGCGCCGCCGCCTGCCCCGACCCAGGCGCCCGCGGCGGCCGAGGGGCCCGCGCTCGATCTGGGCCCGGAGATCGAGCTCCCCGGAACGCCGGAGGCGCCGCGCGTCCTCGTCGAGCAGATCTCCGAGCGGAAGCTGCTCGAGGTGACGCATTTCCACCTCTTCTCGGTGCCGGTCTACGTGCTGATCCTCGCGCACCTCTGGCTGCTCGCGCGCCTGCCGTCGTGGCTCCACACCGCGGGCGTCGCGGCGGCCGTCGTCACGAGCGGGCTGCACATCGCGGCGCCATGGCTCATCCGGAGCGCGCCCGGCGCCGCTGCGCTGATGCCCATCTCCGGCGTGGCGATGTTGCTGTCGCTCGGCGCCATGGCGGTCGTCTCGACGGTGGACATGTGGCTGCCGAGGCGCTCGCGGCGAGGCGAGGCAGCGCCGGCCGACGAGGCCCAGGCCCAGTAAACCGCCGCGCGCGCCCCGCGCGGAGCGCGCTCGCCCCGACGAGCGAAGGCGCCCTGGGGACCTGGTCACCAGCGCGCCCGACGAGGCCTCAGCCCGGCGCGTCCTGCTCGGGGACGAGCCAGAGCACCCCCAGCGGCGGGAGCGAGAGCACGATCGATTGCGGGAACCCATGGCTCGGGACGTCCTCGACCTCGACGCGACCCAGGTTGCCCACGCCGCTGCCGCCGTACTGGACCGCGTCGGTGTTGAGCACCTCCAGGTAGGCGCCGCGCCGCGGGACGCCGATCCGGTAGTGATGGCGCGGGACCGGCGTGAAATTGCCGATGAACACGACGTGCGTGCCCGAGGGCGACATCTGATCTCCCGCGCCGTCGCCGTAGCGGATGAACGAGATCACGGTCTGCATGTGGTCCGTGCAGTCGATCCACCGGAAGCCGTGGTGCTCGTCGTCGAGCTCGTACATCGCCGGATACTTCTTGTAGAGCGCGTTGAGCTCCGTCACGAGCCGCTTGAGCCCCGCGTGCTCGGGCACCGAGAGCAGGCCCCAGTCGAGCTCCGTCTTCTCGCTCCACTCGGCGAACTGGCCGATCTCACCGCCCATGAAGAGCAGCTTCTTGCCCGGGTGCGCCCACATGTAGCCGTAGAGCGCGCGCAGGTTCGCCAGCATCTGCCAGTAGTCGCCGGGCATCTTCGAGAGCAGCGCCCGCTTGAGGTGCACGACCTCGTCGTGGCTCAGCGGCAGGAGGAACTTCTCGGAGAAGGCGTAGATCAGCCCGAACGTGAGCTGGTGGTAGTGGAAGGCGCGGTGGATGGGCTCGTGCTTGAAGAAGTCGAGCGTGTCGTGCATCCACCCCATGTTCCACTTGAAGTCGAAGCCGAGCCCGCCGACGTACGTCGCGTGGGTCACCGACGGCCAGGCGGTGGACTCCTCCGCGCAGAGGATCGCGCCCGGACAGCGCTCGTGCACCCGGTTCGACAGCTCGCGGATGAAGTCGATGGCCTCGATGTTCTCGCGGCCGCCATACCGGTTCGGCACCCAGTCGCCGCCCTGCGCGGCGTAGTCGAGGTAGAGCATCGAGGCGACCGCGTCGACCCGCAGCCCGTCGATGTGGAACTCGTCGAGCCAGTAGAGCGCGTTGGCCACAAGGAAGTTCCGCACCTCGTGGCGGCCGTAGTTGAAGATGTACGTGTTCCACTCGCGGTGCTCGCCGAGGCGCGGGTCGAGGTGCTCGTAGAGCGCCGTGCCGTCGAACCGCCCGAGCGCCCACGCGTCCTTGGGGAAGTGCGCGGGGGTCCAGTCGAGGATCACGCCGATCCCCCGCTGGTGGCAGCGGTCGATGAAGTAGCGGAGGTCGTCGGGATCGCCGAAGCGGCTGGTCGGGGCGAAGTAGCCCGCCACCTGGTAACCCCATGACCCGTCGAAGGGGTGCTCCATGACCGGCATGAGCTCGATGTGCGTGAAGCCGAGCTCGGCCACGTAGTCGACGAGGTGGTCGGCGAGCTCGCGGTACGTCATCCAGCGCATCCCGCCCTCGTACGGCGGGCCCTCGCCCTGCACGCGCCGCCAGGAGCCGGCGTGGACCTCGTAGATCGTGAGCGGCTTCTTGCGGGAGTCGATCCTGCCGCGCTCCTGCATCCAGTCGCCGTCCTGGAACGCGTAGCGGCTCGTGTAGACGCGCGAGGCGGTGGCCGGCCGGAGCTCCATCGCCTGGGCGACGGGATCGGTCTTCACCGTGAGGTGCCCCTCCGGCGTCTTGATCTCGTACTTGTAGAGCGCGCCCTCGCCGAGGCCCGGGATGAAGAGCTCCCAGAAGCCCTCGCCCATCCGGCGCATCGCGTGGCGGCGGCCGTCCCAGTGGTTGAAGTCGCCGAGGACGCTCACCCGCCGCGCGTTCGGGGCCCAGACCGCGAACGACGTCCCGGAGACCCCGTCCACCTCGCGCACGTGCGCGCCCAGGACGCGGTAGAGCTCCCAGTGCCGCCCCTCGGCCAGGAGGTGGCGATCGATGTCCCCGAGCGTCGGCGGCATCGCGTACGGGTCGAGCTCCACCGAGGAGTTGCCGTCCGCGAAGCGCAGCTCGAGCTGGTACGGGAAGCGTCCGTCCGCGGGGTAGGACACGCCGGGGAAGCGCGCCTCGAAGAGGCCCGCGGGGTGGACGCGCTCCATCGGCTGCCTCCGGAGCCTGGGGTCGCCCGGGACCACCGAGATCTCGGTGGCGTCCGGCCGAAAGACGCGGACAACCAGGTCGTCCTCGTCTTCGTGCGCGCCGAGCACGTGGTGCGGATCCGGATGCTCGACTGCCGCGATGAGATCGAGTTCTCGTTGTTCCAACATGTCGGGGTCCGCCTATAGCGGCTCCACTCGCCGACGTCATGCCGAGAGTCCGCCCGAGACGCCGACCAGGCTCACCCGGGCGCACCGGCGCGGCCTGCGGCGCCGGTCCCCCCTGGCGCAACCACGGTGTGCTCACCATTTGTCCGCAGCGCAACAGCGGATGTCGGGGGGCCGGATCGACCGCGAGCACGCCGAGAATCGTCGGGATTCATCGGGAAACAGCGCAAATGCTCATTTGCTGTACCTTCTCGGGAAGGGTAGGGTCCCGGCGTCGAGCGGCGAGCCACGGAGGCCATCCGGCAAGCGATGCGGGCTCGACAGGCGGAGGGATCGAACATGGGTCAGGTGGTGAGCGAACGCCCGATCGGGGGCAACGGCAGCGGTCCTGGCATGAACGGGCACGGAGGCGCGGCGATCCGCAGCTACGCGCCCGCGACCGGGGAGCTCCTTGGAGAGGCCCCGAACACCAGCGCCGAGGAGGTGCGTGCCGCGGTCGCCCGGGCGCGGCGCGCGCAGGAGGCGTGGGGCGCGCTGCCCGTCGAGGAGCGCTGCCAGCGCGTCCTGCGCTTCCGCGACGCCATCGTCGATCGCACGGACGAGATCGTCGATCTGCTCTCGCGCGAGTGCGGCAAGCCGCGCCACGAGGCGCTGCTGCACGAGGTCCTGGTCGCGGCCGACATGGCGACGTACTTCGCGCAGGTCGCCCCGAAGGCGCTCGAGCCGCACGAGATCAAGCTCCACCTGTTCAAGCACCGGCGCAGCTGGGTCCACTACGTCCCTCGCGGCGTGGTCGGCGTGATCTCGCCGTGGAACTTCCCGTTCCAGCTCGCGCTGCGCGACGTGCTCGCGGCGATCGTCGCCGGCAACGCCGCCGTGCTCAAGCCGAGCGAGGTGACGCCGCTCATCGCGCTCAAGCAGAAGGAGATCTGGGACGGCGCGGGCATGCCCGAGGATCTGTTCCAGGTCGTCACCGGCTACGGGCCGACCGGCGCGGCGCTCATCGACAGCGGCATCCAGATGCTCCTGTTCACCGGCAGCGTCGGCACCGGGAGGAAGGTCGCCGCCGCCTGCGGCGAGCGCCTCATCCCGTGCGTGATGGAGCTCGGCGGCAAGGCGCCGCTCATCGCCTGCGCGGACGCGGACATCGAGCGCACGGCGCAGGCGATCGTCTTCGGCGGCTTCGCGAACGCGGGGCAGGTGTGCGTCGCGGTGGAGCGGGTCTATGCGCACCGCGAGATCCACGATCGCCTGCTCGAGCGCACCGTCGAGATCACCAAGGGGCTGAACCAGGGTGATCCGGGCAAGGAGTTCGTCGACGTGGGGGCGATCATCTTCCCGCCGCAGATCGACGTCGCCGAGCGGCACATCAAGGACGCCGTCGACAAGGGGGCGACCGTGAAGGCCGGCGGCAAGCGCGCGCCGGGGCAGGGCCAGTTCTTCGAGCCGACGATCATCGCAGGCTGCGATCATGCGATGACGGTGATGACCGAGGAGATCTTCGGGCCGGTCGTGCCGTTCATGCAGGTCGCGACCGAGGAGGAGGCGATCCGCCTCTCGAACGAGTCGCACCTCGGCCTCAACGCCTATGTCTTCTCGGAGGACACCGATCACGCCCGCCGGCTCGCCGAGCGCCTGCAGGCCGGCAGCGTGCTGGTGAACGACGTGCTCATGAACGGCGCCCTCCCCGACGCGCCGTTCGGCGGCGTCAAGCAGAGCGGCTTCGGCCGGGTGATGGGCGAGGACGGGCTCCGGCAGATGTGCGACGTCAAGCACATCAACGCGGACCGCATCGCGCTGGGGTCGAAGGACCCGACCTGGTTCCCCTACACCGCGTCGTCGTACAGCTGGTTCAAGCGAGGCATGCGCGCGCTCTTCTCGAGCGGCGGCTTCCTCCGGCGCATCGGGGAGCTGTTCTAGGGCGGGCGCGCTGTCGGCGGCGGCGGGGAGCCTCGAGAACGTCGGCTGACCAGACGCCGGATGGACGGCCGCCGGGCGGGCACAGATCCTGCGCTTCGTGCCAGAGGCGCGCGCTCTTGCATCCCTGCCCCCTTCTGATCCACGCTGAACCCATGTCTACCCGGCCCAGTTCCTTGCCGAGCGACCCCATCCTCGCGGCCATCGAGCGCGCGCCACGTGTCCAGAGGCTCACGCCGGAGCAGCGCGCCGAGCTCGATCAGGATCTCGCCGACATCGCGGCGGGCCGTGCGCGCCTCGTCGCTCACGAGGATCTGCCGCGGGCCCTGGAGGAGCTGGCCCGCGAGCACGGCGGATGAGCTTCCGCGTCGTCTGGAACTTCCCTGCGCTGGTCACGTTCTACAGACTGCCGATGCACTCGGCCTTCATGATCGACCGGGCGGTCGTTCGCTTCGCGGAGACGGGCGAAGGCGAGCTCGCGTGGGAGGCGCCCTACTACCTCCTCAGCGCGGGCTTCCACGACGCGGTGCTCACGATCGAGCGCGAGGCGCGGACGATCACCGTGCTCCGCATCTACCGCGCTCGCTGAGCGCTACGGGATCCGGCCCAGATCAGATCGGCGAGGGTTCGACCGGCGCGGGCTTGGAGCGGGCGGGCGTGGGTTCGAGCGGCGCCGGCTCGTCCGGCGCGACGGCGCTGGCCCGGCGCTTCGGGCGGAGCCTTCGCAGGGCGTTGCGGAGCGAGGCGGCGCTTCGCCTCGGCCTGGTGCTGCTGAGCGAGCCGGAGCAGCATGCCGAGGTCGCTGACCTCCTCGTCGAGGGTGCCGCTCGAGTTGACGTCATCGAACTGCTCGGCGACGTCCGGCTCGAAGACGAACGCCTGGTCCTCCGTGAGGGTCGTCGAGATGGGCTGACTCGGCTCCATGACCTCGCGGACGATGCGGTCGAGCTCTGGACGCGCCTGTTCGAGGAGGGCCTGAGACTCCGCAGGGGTCCCGACCGCGCGGGTCTCCTTCAGGACCGCGAGTTGCTCTTGTGATAGTTCGATTCCCTTAACCTACCTCCGTTGGTGGTGGTGGTCAGTGTGGATATCATGGCCAATGGGCGGTCGTAGCACGACAGCAGAGCTCGGCGCGCACCAGCAGCGCCCGACGCACCGGAAAGCATGGTTGCGTCACCGGGGAGCTGCACCAGCGCTTCCGGGACGCGGCTCCGCGGAGCTGGGGAGCGGGATCAGCGGATCGGGGAGCGCGGCCAGCAGCGCAGGAAAACTGCACCAGCGGGTCGGAGGAGCGATATCCGCGCGAAGGGGCAGCTGCACCAGCGGGTCGGAGGAGCGACACCAGCAGCTCGCGGGAGCTGCACCAGCGGGTGCTGGTAAGGGCTCCGGACCTGCTGGCGAGCGTCCATAACCTGCTGGCACGGTCCCCCCGGGCCACTGGGACGCGTCCTCGTGTGCTGCCGCAACAGAGATGTGGTGTAACGAGGAAGAAAATTCTGTAGTTTTCTGTGACGCTTATCACGGCCAGACGGAGGATTGCATTGGACACTCGACGGCGCTCTCGCATCGACGGGAACAGGGCTGTAGCTGGTCGAGGTGCGGGTCGAGCGCGGTTCGCGCGGATGCTCGTCGCCCTCGTCGCTCTCGTAACCGTGGCGTGCGGCGACGAGCCAGACGACACCAGCACGAGCAGCGGCGACCCGAGCGGGACCGGCGGCAGCGCGGCAGCCAGCACGAGCGGTCCGGGCGGCGCTGGCGGCGCGGGCGGCGCGGGCGGCGCGGGCGGGACCGGCGGCGCGGGCGGCGCGGGCGGCGCGGGCGGGACCGGCGGCGCGGGCGGCGCGGGCGGGACCGGCGGCGCGGGCGGCGCGGGCGGGACCGGCGGCGCGGGCGGCGCGGGCGGGACCGGCGGCGCGGGCGGGACCGGCGGCGCGGGCGGCAGCGGCGGGGACCCCGGCTGCGCCGCGGGCGCGTCGCAGAGCGCGCCGTGTGGCCTCAATGGAAACGGGGAGCAGACGCAGGTCTGCACCGACGGTGTGTGGGTCGACGAGGGCGCGTGCGACGATCCGGACGAGTGCGTCAACGACGCCCGGCAGAGCGAGCCTTGCGGCCACAACGGCGCCGGGACAGCGACCTCGGTCTGCACGGGCGGCGTCTGGCAGCCGGGCGCCTGCGTCGATGCCGACGTCTGCACGAACGGCACGACGCAGGAAGCAGCCTGTGGCCTGAACGGGGCCGGAACCAAGCCCCAGGTATGCACATCAGGCCAATGGCAGGACAACGGCGCCTGCGTCGATCCCGACGTCTGTACGAACCGCGCGACGCAGCAGCTCGCCTGCGGGCTCAACGGGGCCGGCGCGCAGCGCCAGATCTGCACCGCGGGCCAGTGGCAGGACGACGGCGCCTGCGTCGATCCCGACGCCTGCACGAACGGCGCGACACAGCAGGCGGCGTGTGGCCTCAACGGGGCCGGTACGAAGCCCCAGGTCTGCGCGGCAGGGCAATGGCAGGACAGCGGCGCCTGCGCCGACGCCGACGCCTGCACGAACGGCGCGACGCGGCGGACCGCCTGTGGGCTGAACGGCGCGGGCACGACGCCGCAGCGTTGCGCGAACGGCCAGTGGCAGGACGACGGCGCCTGCGCCGATCCCGACGCCTGCACGAACGGCGCGACGCAGCAGGCGGCGTGTGGCCTCAACGGGGCCGGTACGAAGCCCCAGGTCTGCACGTCAGGGCAATGGCAAAACGATGGCGCCTGCGCCGATCCCGACGTCTGCACGAACGGCGCGACGCAAGAGGTGGGCTGCGGATACAACGGCGCGGGCACGAGGCTGCAGCGTTGCGCAGATGGCCAGTGGCAGGATGATGGCGCCTGCGTCGACCCCGACGTCTGCACGAACGGCACGACGCAGGACGTCCCGTGCGGGCTCAACGGTCGCGGCGATCAGCAGCAGACCTGCACGCAGGGCGCCTGGGCGGACACCGGCGCGTGCATCGATCCCGACGAGTGCGTCGACGGCGAGGTGGCGCTCGCGACGTGTCCCGGCGGGGTCCAGTCGGCGACGTGCGTCGAGGGGCTATGGGACGAGGACGGGGCGTGTGAGACGAGCCCGATCAGCGCGAACGAGTACAACACGTGCGCCGTGGTGGGCGGGAAGGTCTATTGCTGGGGCTACAACGCGAACGGACAGATTGGCAATGGCACCACGATCTCGGTGGGCACGCCGACGCCGGTCTCGAACCTGAACGACGCCGTGAGCGTCGGGATTGGCTCGTCCCATGGGTGCGCGCTGCGCGCGACCGGCGCCGTCGTCTGCTGGGGGTCGGGCAGCGACGGTCGGCTCGGGAACGGGTCCACCGCGAGTACGACGATGCCCGTCCCCGTGTCCGGTCTCAGCGACGCCGTGGCCCTCGACGTCGGGGCCGATCACGCGTGCGCGCGGCGCGCGACCGGCGCCGTCGTGTGCTGGGGTCGTGGCGACTCGGGCCGGCTCGGCAATGGCTCTACGGCGAATGCGACGACGCCGGTCACGGTCTCGGACCTCACCGACGCCGTCGACATCGACGCGGGCGGCGCACATACCTGCGCGCTGCGCGCCACCGGCGCCGTCGTGTGCTGGGGAGATGCCCACGACGGCCAGCTCGGCAATGGCCTCACGGCGGACCAGTCGACGCCCCTGCCGGTGTTCGGCCTGAACGACGCGATCTCGATCTCGGCCGGCGCGGGGCACAGCTGCGCCGTGCGGGCGAACGGCGGCGCCGTTTGCTGGGGGAACGGGCTCGCTGGCCAGCTCGGCAACGGCTCTGCGATCACCATGTTCACGCCCGTCGCGGTATTGAACCTCTCGGATGCGGTCGCGCTCGAGACGAGCAATGCGCGCGGCGGCTGGGACACGGGCCACTCGTGCGCGCTGCGCCGGAACGGCGCCGTCGTGTGCTGGGGGAATGGCGCCGATGGCCAGCTCGGGATTGGAAGGTTCTTGTCGTCGAACCGGGGCGGCACTGCGGTGCTGGACCTGAGCGACGCGCGCGCCTTGGCCGCGGGCCTAACTCACACGTGCGCCGTGCGAAGCACCGGTGAGCTCCGCTGCTGGGGGGCGGCAGGCTATGGGCAGCTCGGGATTGGAACGATCGATACCGCACCGTTGCCGGTCCCCGTGGTGCCCCTCGATGACGCGGTGGAGATCACCGCGGGCGCATCCCACACGTGCGCGCTGCGCTGGGACGGCCAGGTCCAGTGCTGGGGCGAGGCGGCCCACGGTCGACTCGGCAATGGTTCCGAGGTGGACCAGACGACCCCCACTCCTGTGTCTGACCTCACCGACGCCGTTCAGGTCACCGCGGGCGCATCCCACACGTGCGCCCTGCTTCAGAGCGGGCAGGTCCAGTGCTGGGGGGAGGGCGCCAATGGCCGGCTCGGGAACGGCACGCTTGATGACCGCCGCACGCCCGTCGCGGTGTCGGCCCTGTCGGACGCCGTCGCGATCAGCGCAGGCCCTCTCCACACGTGCGCCGTGCGCCAGAACGGGCAAGTGTCCTGCTGGGGGGCGGGCTGGGACGGTCGGCTCGGGAACGGGGCCACGACCTCCCAGACCAGGCCCGTCACCGTGCTCAACATCGCCGACGCTGTCGACGTCGCGGCCGGTGGCGAGCACACGTGCGCCTTGCACGCGTCAGGCGCTGTTTCATGCTGGGGCAAAGGGGGGCTTGGAAACGCCACGTTGTCGAGCTCGTCGACGCCGGTCTCGGTGCTGGGCCTGGGCGACGCCGTCGGGCTCGCTGCGGGGAGGGTTCACACGTGTGCGGTCCACAGCACGGGCTCGGTGAGCTGCTGGGGCTCCGGTTCTAATGGACAGCTGGGGAACGGCACGACGACGGGCGCCACCATTCCGATGCCGGTCTCGAACCTCGGCGATGTCGTGCACCTGAGCGCGGGCTCCTCGCACACCTGCGCGGTCACGGCCCTCGGGGGAGCGTTCTGCTGGGGTCGCGGTGACAGCGCGCAGCTCGGACGCGGCTCGGTGGCCGATGCGCTGACGCCGGTGCCGGTCTCGAACGTCACCGATGCGGTGAGCATCAGCGCTGGAACGAACCACACCGCCGTGCTCCGCCGGACAGGCTCGATCGCGGCGTGGGGCGCGGTGGGCGTGGGTCAACTCGGCAATGGCAGCCCGAGGGTGAGCTTTCCCGTCGCCCTCGCCGGGCTCTGAGCTTCGCACACGAGCGCGCCTCCGCACGTCGAGGCGCGCTCGCGGTGGCGAAAGCAGGTCGATGGCTCCGACCGGTCCAGGCAAGGAGTGCGTCGACGGGGGTCAATCACCTTCCCGCCGCAGATCGACGTCGCGGAGCGGCACATCAAGGATCCACCCGCGTCACGGCCTGTCGGCGAGGACAGCAGGCTGGCGGACCGCCGCCGGCGCGCGCGTGTACTCCCTGAGCGCGATCGAGTCGTGCAGCCGGACCCCGTGGCTGCTCAGCTTGGCCAGCGCGCGCGACACCCCGCGCGGCGCCACGCTGACCAGGCGGCCGATCTGCGCCAGCGCCCACAGGTCGAACCGGCTGCCCGGGACCAGGCGCCTGGCGGCGTTCAGCGCGAACACCCGGCTGCGGCGCACGTAGTCGGCCAGCTTGCGCTCGCAGGCCTGGAACGCGCGCGCGTGGTCGCCGCCGGCCGCCGCCAGCTCGCCGGCGAGGATGTAGGCGCCGACCACGGCGAGGCTGGTGCTGCCGCCGACCGCCGGCCCCGGCGAATAGCCGGCGTCCCCGGCCAGCGTGACGCGCCCGCGTGACCACGAGTCCATGCGCAGCTGCGTGATCGAGTCGAAGTAGAACGCCGGGGTCCGATCGAGCTCGGCCATCAGCCGCGGCACCTCCCACCCGGCCCCGGCGAACGCCTCGCGCAGCAACTGCTTCTGCCGCGCGACGTCCCGGTGGTGGACATCGAGCTCGCGCGGGCTGCGGAACAGGAACACCGCGCGCGCGTCGTCGATCGTGTGCGAGCCGTAGATCGCCGCCATCCGCCCGACCCCGCCGAGCACGATTGCGTGGTCGTGCAGCCCCAAGTAGTTGGGGATCGAGATCACCGCGAGGTAGGCGCCGATGAAGCGGGCGAACTGCCGCTCCTCGCCGAACACCAGCCGCCGCACGTTCGAGTGCAGCCCGTCGGCGCCGATCACCAGGTCGAAGCGCCGCGGCGCGCCGCGCTCGAACGTCACGTCGACACCGGCCTCGTCCTCGGCGAGCGAGGCGATCGAGTCGCCGAACACGTACTCGACGTCGCCCCGGGTCGCGTCGTGGAAGATCTCGCTGAGATCGTCGCGCATGATCTCGACGTGGCGGTCGGACACCGCGTGCATCAACCGGCCGACGTCGATGTCGACCTGCCCTTGCACCCCTTCGCGCAGCAGCGTCATGCGCTCGGTGCCTGTCTTCTTGGCCTCGACCCGCGCCAGCACGCCCATGCGCTCGACGATGTCCATCGCCGGCCGAAACAGGTCGACCGCGTGGCCGCCCGTCTTGCGCAGCGTCGGCGCGCGCTCCACCACCGTGGGCCGGAACCCGTGCCGCTTGAGCCAGTACGCCAGCACCGGACCGGCGATGCTGGCGCCCGAAATGAGGATCTCCATGAGCCCCTCCTTACTTACCGATAGGTAAGCATGCGGCCCAACCCTGCACAAGGCTTACCGAACGGTAAGTAAGCGGCTACGCTCCGCGGGTGCCCCGAGCCCGGCCCTCCGACACCAAGGCGCGAATCCAGGCGGTGGCGCGCGAGCTGTTCGCGCGCCAGGGGGTCCAGCGGACCAGCCTGCGCGAGATCGCCGATCACCTCGGCATCACCAAGCCCGCGCTCTACTACCACTTCGACTCGCGCGAATCGCTGGTCGCCAGCATCGTCGAGCCGCTGCTCGCGGACATTGACGCGTTCGTCGCCGAGCGCGAGGGCGGCCCGCAGCCTGACCCGCGCGTCCTGCTCGCCGACTACTTCGATCTCCTGCACCGCCACCGCGACACCCTCACGATGGTGGTCCGCGACCTCGCCACGCTCGCCTACCTCGACCTGGGCATACGCATGATCGAGTGGCGCCGCCGCCTGATGCGCCTTCTCATCGGCCCGCGCCCCTCCCTCGCCGCCCGGGCCCGCGCCGTGGTCGCCATCGGCGGCCTCTCCGACTGCGTCATCGAGTTCACCGACGTGCCCATGGAGAAGGTCAAGTCGCTCGCCGTCGAGGCCGCCCTCGCCGCGCTCGCGCCGACATCATGAATCGCATCCGCATGCCTCACCGCCGTGCAGCTCGACGCCCTTCGACCGGCGCCCCCGAGACAATGGGAGCGCCGGCGGGGGGCTGTGCGCGGCGGCGCGCGGGTGGGCGCGGCGAGCACCGAACGAGGTGCCATAAGGACGAGTTTGCCGTGGCGAACCGTCGCGAGCCGTCGGATCCCCCGAGATTTTGGGGGAGCGTGACGACGGATCGCACCCATTCGGAGGGCATGGCCCCAACCCGGGCCCAACCGGCGAGCCCTGGGCCCGGAGAGCTCGCGACGGCCAGCCCGTCATCTCGGGCCGCCGTGGTCGCCTCGCTCTCCGAGACGCTTGCCCGCTCCGTCGCGCTCGGGGACGAGGAGGCGGCCCGAGTCGTTCACGAGGCGATCGGTCGGCTGCTCGGGCTCCCGGAGGCACCGGAGCGGCGGGCAAGCTTGGGCCGACAGTCGAGCGCGCCGCGCGCTCGCGTCGCCGTCGGAGCCTTGCAGCTCGCCGGCGCCCGCCGGCTCTGCTGGCATCACAAGCGGAGCATCAAGCAGGTCGCCGATGCTGGGCAGGCTCCCGCGAACTCCGGGGAGGCGGCGAGCTCAGCTGGAACCGCCTCGCGCGACGCCGAGGCGAAGCCCAGCCCCCGGAAGTAGACGGCAGACCGACCATCACGCCCCCGACCGCGGCCAACTCATCGGGGGCAATGGCCATCGCCCAGCCCGAGGGCGAGCGCTCAACCAGTTTGATTCGCCACACGGCCGAACGCTTCGGCCATGACTCCGCACCTACGCCATCGGTCCTCGGAGCGCCAGACCGGTGACCGAAGCTGCGCCCCCAGCAGCACGCGGCTAGCCGAAGGCGCAGCCAGACGCCTGTGCTCGCCGCCGTTCCATCGGTCGCAGCAGTGGCGGCCGGGCCGAGCACGCAATCAATTGGAATTGTTCAGAATTATTTTTTGCGTCTCTGAATTGTTTCCCCCTTGCAGAAAGGCGGCCTGATCGCGCTGTATCCACGCGCAGGCGCCGATGTACTGCTGAGGCGCGCCTACATGAAGCGTCGACCTTGGCCGGGCGCGAGCCGCGCCCGCGGTCTACCGGCTTCATGCTTCGCGGGTGCGCCCTGTGCATGCCCGCTTTCTTGAGATTGCACGCTCCGTGACCAGCCGCTTCACGTCGCGGCGCGGCCGCTGCTGTTCGTCACGTTCGGGCATCATCAATGCTCCCGGCGGGTCGTGGCCCGCGTCGATGTCTGCACGCTTGTTCCAGTCGCGCAGCGCCGCCTCGGTCAGGTCGAGGTCCTTCGCCACCTGACCGAAGCTATGGTCGTCCGCCTTCGCCAGCCGCACCGCCTCGCCTTGAACTCAGGCGTGAACGCCCTCCTCTTTCTCCTGCCATCCTGCCATTTGGTGCCTTTGAGAAGGCTACAACAGCGGGTGATGCTCAGCCCGCCACTTTTCTTCGGCTTGACGGTGAAGGTCCCCCATCCAAGGTTCGTCGCCGGCAGCCGCCTTTGACGGCTGCCTCACATAGTTAACTCGAATTAGTTTTTTTCGATAAAGGAGGAATTTACCATGATTTCAAGAGGATCCGCCGTGGCCGTCGCTCTCATGCTGACTCTGTTCGGTGTCAGCGCCGCCGCAGATGAGCCCACATCCGACGCCTTGCGCAGCGCCGCTCCTGAGGAGGACGACGTCGCAGAAGCACGGGATGGTCGTGAGTTTCTGGGCTGCGTACACGACGACCACGAGTGCCATCATCTGGCTGAGCACCGCGGTTTCCACCATCATTGGGTGGAGCATTCCCATTTCGGGCCATGCGCACACGACCGCGAGCATCACCTGGCCTGCTATGGGGAAGGCCACCATCATCCTCATTAATATCAATGGTTAATCGGGTGGCCCCTGAGGATCGCTTTCCCGCGTACGCAAGCGCACCTCACCGCGAAGGGCGCTGAAAATCTGGCTAACTCTTCAGCGGTGGGACGAGAGCGGGGCATGTACCTCCTCGTCGCGCCGCACCTGCATCGCCCCCTGCACTCCGCCGTCGATGCGCACGCCCTGCGCGATGCCTTCGCGCGCCAGGTTGCGGAGCGGCGCTCGGGCAGCTCGACCCCGATCGCATCGAGGCGATCGGCGACGACATGGGCATCATCGTCCAGCACCGCGTCCATCACGCCGGGCCGCTCGTTTGCGCGATCGTCCTCGCCACGCTCGGCGAGTGCACCATTCGGCCAAGAGCACAAACGGCGTCATGAAGACCGCTATCCCGCCGTGGAGCGCGACGGTCGCCGCTACCCAGAGCCGCCGGGGGCGCCGCGGCCAGATCATGAGAGGCATGCTCGAGCGTGCCGTGCGCGAGGGGATCCCCGGCGACATCGTGCTCGCCGACTCCTTTACGGCAGCGCCCATGAGTTCCGGGAGACCGCGCGCCTGCTCGCGCTCGACTACGCCGTGAGGATCGAAGCCCCCATCAAAGTCGCGCTCCAGCACGGCCGCGGCCTTCATGGATGCCTCCTTCCGATCGGACGCCATCCTACTACCGCGTCACCGCCGAGGTCCCACGACCCGCGGGGCGCTACCCGCCGGCGCGCCGCCCCGCTTGCGCCCCCCGCACCCCGCGCGATGAATCCTACGGCGACCTCCTCGGCCGGCCAGCCCTTGGCGAGCCAGCGCTGCGGGATGGTGTGGGAGCGAGCGCCCTCGCGGATCACCAGCGTGATCGATCGAGGGCCCAGGACGATCCGGAACTCCTTGAGCGAGGCGGACAGCGCGGCGGCGGTCGCCCCGGTCGCAACGGCCAATCGGGCCCAAGGGTAAACCTTGGAACCGCGCCGCCTCGCATCTCCTCAGCGAAGCAAGGGCTTCCTTGACGCTTGCCGCGCTTTCCTCCAATCTCGCAGCAGATGTCCCGCGTCCGGCGACCCCACCGTCCACGCAGCGCGATCCTTCGCTGGATCTGCGCCGTGCTTCCGGTGTTCCTCGTCGTCGGTCTCATCGCTCAAGGCCACACCCTCCAGGCACTCGGCATTGCGATCGCCTGCGAGCACCCGATGCTCGCGTCGTCCTCCGCAGAGGAGAGTCATGACGAGGAGCCGGACCGCCCGCACCGCGAGTGTCCGCCGAGCTGCCAGGACTGCGCTTGCGGCCGCATCCCCATGACCCTGCCCCTGGGCGAGGTGCTGCCCTACAGCCTTCTCGAGGCGTACGAGATCGTCGCCTCGACGCCGCCGGAAATGCCGGGGCGCTCCCTTACTCACCGCCTCGAACGGCCACCCCGACGCCCGCGCGCTTGAGGCGCCCGCGTCAGGTTCGCATCCACGAGCACGGCCGCAGCACAGAGGCGCGTGAGCGCCTCTGCGCCGCGCGGACGTGGCTCGGCCCTCTCGCGCGATCCTGACCGGGCAGAACCGCGGTTCTTCGCGCGAGCGCTCGATGCGCTCGAGGGCTGCCGTCCATGTTCCGTACGCATTTACGTCGTCTGCTCGTCATTTCCTCGACTGCTCTCCACCTCTTGATGCCGAAGGCGGCGATCGCCGCCGAGGCCCCGCTCACCCGCGCTCGGATCGCCGAGCTCGTACGCGTTGCGCCGGCGGCGCGCGTCGCCTCCTCCGAGGCTGCCGTCGCCGGCGCCGCCGTCACCGCCGCCGGGGTCATTTCGCTCGAAAATCCGGTCCTGTCCGGGATGGGAGGGATCCGATTCAACCCCGATGGGGGCAAGCCGGCCGCTGCCGTGGCCTCGCTGTCGTGGCCGCTGGAGCTGGGCGGCCAGCGCGGCACGCGCGTCGAGGCCGCGAAGGCGGAGCAGCGCGCCGCGCTGGCCACCGCCGACGAGACGCAGCGGCGGCTCCTGCTGGCCGCGCTCCTCCAGCACGCGCTCGTGCTGCGCGACGAGGCGCAGGTCGCCCTCGCGGCCGAGCGCCGCGCGCTCGGCCAGCGGCTCGTCGCCGCGTCGGAGAAGCGCAAGAAGGCGGGGGAGGTGCCTGAGGTCGACGTGGCGCTCGCGCGCCTCCAGGAGGGGCGCGACGCCGCCGCCGAGGCGACCGCCCTGGGAACGCGCCAGGCCGACTTGCTGGGACTCCGGTCGATGCTGGGCCAGGCGTCGAAGGACAGCGCAGTCACGGGCGCGCTGGTACCCGAGGAGGCCCCACCTCCGCTCGCGACGCTGCTCCGCGAGGCCGATCAGCGGGCCGATGTGCGCGCCGCCATGGCGGCGGTGGAGGCGGCCAGGGCCAAATCGGGTCGAGAGCAGGCCGGACGATGGCCGACCGTCAACGTGCTCGCCCAGTACGAGCGGGACGACCAGGCGAACATCGGGATGATCGGCCTCGCCTTGCCGGTGCCGATCCTGAACGCGAACCGGGCAGGGGTAGCGACGGCCGCGGCCGAGGTCGACGCCGCGACCGCCCGCCTTGCAGCGAGCCGGGCCAGCGCGGCGGGTGAGATCCAGGGGCTCTACGCGCGTTACGAGGCAACGAGGAACGCGCTCACCCACCTCGCGCCTGCTGCGAATCTCTCGACGCAGGCCGTGGCGCTGTCGACGAGAGGCTACGAGCTCGGGGAGAACGACCTCGCGAGCGTCCTGCTCGTGCGCCGCGAGGCGCTCGACGCCCAGGCGGCGCTCCTCGACGCCGAACACGCCCACGCGAACGCCAAGATCGAGCTCCTGGTCGCGGCGGGGAGGATTCCGCAATGAGCACCGCGAAGATGAAGATCGAGCTCACGCGCGCGAAGATCGCGACGCTGGCCGGGGGACTTGTGTTGCTCCTCGCCGCAGCGGTGACGGGGGCGCTGCTCATCGACCACTCGGTTCACGACCACAACGCCGACGAGCACGAAGGACACGACCACGGCGCGCCGGCAAAGGCGGCCCATGGGCAGGGCGAGCACGGCCACGGCGAGCACGAAAAGGGCGAACACGAAGAGGGCGAGCACGGTCACGGCGAGCGCGAAGAGGGCGAGCACGAGGAGGGCAAGATCAAGCTGTCGGCCGAGGCGCTCAACAACGCGCGGCTCGAGATCCTGGCGGCCGGCCCGGGCAAGGTCGCGGACACCGTGTCGCTCCCGGGAGAAGTGGCGCTCAACGCCGAAGCCCTCGCCCACGTCACGCCGCGGGTCTCCGGCACGGCGCGCGAGGTGAGGAAGCAGCTCGGCGACACCGTGAAGAAGGGCGACGTGCTCGCGATCCTCGATAGCCGTGAGTTCGCGGAGTTCCAGCGGGAGCTCTTGACCGCGAAGGAGCGGCTCGAGCTCGCGGAGGCGAACTTCAACCGCGAAGAGGCGCTCTGGAAGGAGAAGATCGCCGCCGAGAAGGAGTACCTCTCGGCGAAGCAGGCGCTCGCCGAGGCGAAGATCGAGCATCGCAGCGCCGCCCAGAAGCTCCAGGCGTCGTCCGGCGCGGGCTCCGGGGCGAAGGGAGGCGCGTACGCGCTCATCGCGCCGATCGACGGCACGATCATCGAGAAGCACATCAACATCGGCGAGGTGCTCAAGGACGACACGCAGGCGTTCGTCGTCGCCGATCTCTCGACGATCTGGGTCAACGTCACGGTGTACGCGAAGGACCTCGCCCGCGTCCGCGCCGGCCAGACCGCTCGCGTGCGTGCGGAGGGCATCGAGGAGCCCGCGGAGGGCGAGATCACCTACGTCGGCCCGGTCGTCGGCGAGCAGACGCGCTCGGCGACAGCGCGCGTCGTGCTGAAGAACCCTGGCGCCGCATGGCGGCCCGGCTTGTTCGTGACCGCCGACGTGGCCGTCGATCAGGTCGACGCGCCGGTCGTCGTCTCGTACGAGGGGGTGCAAAGGGTCGAGGGGAAGGACGTCGTGTTCGTCCAGGAGGGCGACGCCTTCGAGGTCCGCGCCATCAAGGCCGGTCGCCAGGGCAAGGCTCCAGGCGCGCAGGGCGCCGAGCTCGTGGAGGTGCTGGACGGCGTCGCCGCGGGCGAGCGCTACGTCGGCAAGAACAGCTTCATCCTCAAGGCCGAGCTCGGGAAATCCGAGGCAGGCCACGACCACGCGCACTGAGGAGGAACCGATGCTCACCCTCCTCGCGAAGATCCTCGCGTTCTCCGTCCGCCATCGCTGGCTCGTGGTGGTCCTCACGCTCGCGGTCGGAGCGCTCGGCGTCTACAACTTCAACCGTCTGCCGATCGACGCGGTGCCCGACATCACCAACGTCCAGGTGCAGATCAACACCTCGGTCAAGGCGCTGTCGCCCGTCGAGGTCGAGCGGCGCGTCACCTTCCCCATCGAGTGGGCGATGGGCGGCATCCCCAGCGTCGAGCAGGTCCGGTCGCTCTCGCGTTACGGCCTGTCGCAGGTGACCGTCATCTTCAAGGACGGCACCGACATCTTCTGGGCGCGCCAGCTCGTGGGCGAGCGCCTCGCGGCGGCCAAGGAGAGCCTGCCGCCCGGCCTCGGCGAGCCGCAGATGGGCCCGATCGCGACCGGGCTCGGCGAGATCTACATGTGGACGCTCGAGGCCTCGCCCGAGGCCCGGCGGCCCGACGGCAAACCTTACGAGCTCACCGATCTGCGCACCATCCAGGACTGGATCGTGCGCCCGCAGCTCCGCACGGTGCCAGGCGTCACGGAGATCAACTCGATCGGCGGCTACGAGCAACTCTACCAGGTGTCGCCCGATCCGGCGAAGCTCGTCGGCTACGGCCTGTCGTTCCGCGACGTGCTGGAGGCCGTCGCGAGCAACAACGCCAACGCAGGCGGCGGCTACATCGAGCACAAGGGCGAGCAGTACCTGATCCGCGCGACCGGGCTCGTTCAAGGCGAGAACGACATCCGTCGCATCCTCGTCGGCCATCACGACGGGGTTCCGATCCGCGTCGGGGACGTCGCCGAGGTGGGCGTAGGCCGTGAGCTCCGCACCGGCGCCGCGACCGAGGACGGGCGCGAGGTCGTCATCGGCACCGCCATCATGCTCGTCGGCGAGAACAGCCGGTCCGTCTCGCAGCGCGTGAGCGAGCGGATGCAGTCGGTCAACAAGTCGCTCCCTGAGGGGGTCACGGCCAAGACCGTCTACGACCGCACCTACCTCGTCGACGCGACCTTGAGCACCGTGCAGAGGAGCCTGCTCGAGGGCGCGGCGCTGGTCGTCGTCGTCCTGTTCCTCCTGCTCGGCAACGTTCGCGCCGCGCTCATCGCCGCCCTCGCCATCCCCTTCTCGATGCTCATCGCCATCACCGGCATGGTCGAGGGCAAGATCAGCGGAAACCTGATGAGCCTCGGGGCGATCGACTTCGGCCTCATCGTCGACGGCTCGGTGATCATCGTCGAGAACTGCGTCCGGCGCTTCGCCGAGGAGCAACACCGGCTCGGGCGGGTGCTCACCCGCGAGGAGCGGATCGAGCTGGCCTACGAGGCCTCGCAGGAGGTCCGGAAGGCGACGATCTTCGGTGAGATCATCATCGCTATCGTCTACCTGCCGATCCTGACGCTCACGGGCATCGAGGGGAAGATGTTCCGGCCGATGGCGGAGACGGTGGTCCTCGCGCTCGCCGGCGCGACGATCCTGTCGATGACGTTCATCCCCGCGCTCGTGGCGCTCCTCCTGACCGGCAAGGTGTCCGAGAAAGAGAACTTCCTCTTCCGGCACGCGAAGCGCAGCTACGAGTGGATCATCGGCTGGGCCCTCGTCCACCGCAGCACGGTGGTGCTCGGCGCGATTGCCCTGCTCGCTGTCTCGGGGCTCGTCGCGACGCGGCTCGGCAGCGAGTTCGCGCCCAAGCTGAGCGAGGGCGCCCTCGCGCTCCAGCCGGCGAGGATCCCGTCCATCGGGATCACCACGAGCGTCGAGATGCAGATGCAGCTCGAGCGCGTGCTCAAGGAGCGGTTCCCCGACGAGATCGAGCACATCTTCGCCCGGACCGGGACGGCCGAGGTCGCGACCGATCCGATGGGCCCGAACGTCTCCGACACCTACCTGATGCTGAAGCCGCGAAACGAGTGGAAGAAAGCGAAGACGCAGGAGGAGCTCGCGGAGGCGATCGAGGAGGTGATCAAGGACCTGCCCGGGCAGAATTACGAGTTCAGTCAGCCCATCGAGCTCCGGTTCAACGAGCTCATCTCGGGCGTGCGGAGCGACGTCGCGGTCAAGGTCTTCGGCGATGACCTCGACGTCATGCTCAAGCAGGCGCAGAAGATCGGCGGCATCCTCGGAAAGACGCCGGGCGCCGCCGACGTCAAGGTCGAGCAGGTCACCGGGCTGCCGGTGCTCACGATCGACGTCGACCGGGACGCCGCCGCCCGCTACGGGCTCAACATCGCCGACGTGCAGGCGGTGATCGAGGCGGCGGTCGGGGGCATCAGCGCAGGCGAGGTGTTCGAGGGAGACAAGCGCTTCGAGCTCGTCATCCGCCTCCCCGACGCGATCCGCGGTGATATTCGCGCGCTTCAGAATCTGCCCGTTCCGCTCCCGGAAGCGGACCGCCCGGAAGCCGCCACGCGAACCGTCTCGGCGACGGACCGGCCGGAGGAGCACGCGGCGTTCGTTCCGCTCGGCTCGGTGGCGAAGATCGCCGTCGAGGAGGGGCCCAACCAGGTGAGCCGGGAGAACGGCAAACGCCGGGTCGTTGTGCAGGCGAACGTGCGCGGGCGGGATCTCGGGAGCTTCGTGGCCGAGGCGCAGCAGCGGATCGACGCGGAGGTGAAGCTCCCGGCCGGCTACTGGACCGCGTGGGGCGGGCAGTTCGAGAACCTCATCGCTGCACGCCAGCGGCTTGCCCTGGTCGTGCCCGTCGCGCTCGGGCTCATCTTCGGGTTGCTCTTCCTTTCCTTCGGGACGCTGAAGAACGCCTTGCTCATCTTCACCGGTGTCCCGCTCGCGCTGACCGGAGGCATCTTCGCGCTCTGGATCCGCGGGCTGCCCGTCTCGATCTCCGCGGCCATCGGGTTCATCGCCCTCTCGGGCGTCGCCGTGCTCAACGGCCTGGTGATGGTGACCTTCATCGAGAACATGCGCCAGCAGGGCGAGTCGCTCGACGATGCCGTGTTCCACGGCTCGATCGCGCGGCTCCGCCCCGTGCTCATGACGGCGCTCGTCGCGGCCCTCGGCTTCGTCCCGATGGCGCTCGCGACCGGCACCGGCTCCGAGGTGCAGCGGCCGCTCGCGACGGTCGTGATCGGGGGCATCATCTCGTCGACGGCCCTCACGCTGCTGATCCTGCCGACCCTCTACCGCTTGTTCCATGCGAGAGAGGCGACTGCCGTCGCAGCGCCTCCCCTACCCGAACGCATCATCGAGAAAGGAGATCCCCATGCTTGAACAACATCGTTATCCCCTCGTGCTGGCAGCCATCGTCGCCATGGCGTCCGCCGCGAGCGCCGTCGGCTGTGGCGGCGACAACTGCCACGAGGGCGAGGAATGCGAGGAGGGCGAGGGAGGCGGGCACGAGGGCGCCGGCGGGGCCGGTGGTGGCAGCGAGACGGGGATGGCCCGCCCCTCACGCTAGTCAGGAAGGGCTTCGAGCATGGAGCGCACCGGTGGACGAGCCAGCCCACGACCGCGCCGCGACGCGGGTGGCGCGCGTCGCGTGAGGGAGACGGAACGCCGGGCGCTTCTGCCGGGCGGGAAGGAAGCTGGGGTATGAGGTCGATGAACGTTCGTACCGCACGGATCTGGCAGCTCGCGCTCGTCCTCGGAACGTCGGCGAGCTGCGCGGGCGACCCGGAGGTGGAGATCGTGGAGGGCACAGCGATCGACCATGGCGAAGCGCTCTTCACCGACGCCGGAGTCACGGACGCATCGTTCAACCGAACCACCTGCGCCACGTGCCATGCGCGTAGGGCGGGCGAGACCGACCTCATCCTCCCGGGCGCTCCCCTCGCCGGCGTGGTGAGTCGCCCGTCCTACTGGGGTGGCAAGGAGATCGAGCTGCTGCGCTCGATCAACCACTGCCTGTACTACTTCATGCTCCAGAGCGACCCTTGGACCAGCGACAACCCGGAGGCGATGGCCATGTACGCTTACCTCGAGTCGTTGACCGAGGGGCCCGCTGGAGAGCAGGAGGTGCCGTTCACGGTCGTCGTCGCTGTCACCAATCCTCCGGCAGGCGACGCGGCTCGGGGGGCAGCGACCTACGCTCGCGCGTGCGCCAACTGCCATGGGGCGGTCGGCACAGGCGCGGGCAAGCTTGTCAAGGACGCGTCCACGCTCCCCGGAGAGTGGCTCGACGACCACCCGCTCGAGGAGTACACGCCGCTCGAGCGGCGCCTCGTGTTCGTAGAAAAGGTGCGCCACGGCGGCTTTCTTGGCTATGGCGGCGAGATGCCGCCCTTCTCGCTGGAGAAGCTGACCGATCAGGACCTCGGCGACCTGCTGGAGCTGTTGGGCGTGCCGTGAGACACAATGGAAAGGAGATCTCGAATGAATCGATTTCGATGGTTGTCGCTCGTCCTGTTCGTCTCGCTTGGCTCCGCCGCGGTGGTCGCGGGGTGCGGCGACAAGAACAAGACCGAGTCGAAGGATGCCAAGGGGCACGACCACAAGGAGGGTGACGGCCACGATCACAAGGAGGGAGACGGCCACGACCACAAGGAGGGAGACGGCCACAAACACTGAATCGTTGCTCATAAACCGTCCAGAACAAGGGCCTATAATCCTCCGCCCCGACCGGCACCAGGCCGGCTCAACCGCCGTCGAGGGCGACTCGTCTACGCCTGGGACGGCGCTCTCCTGACACCGCGCCCTCAGCGCTCGTCCCGTGCTTCCCATCCCGGCTGCGATGCACAATGGATCGGCGCCGGGGGGCACCCATGTCGCTCGCGCTCGGCATTTTTCTTCTCGTGCTCGCGGTCGTACTGGGCGGGCTCCTGGCGGTGCTTCGCGGCTGGGACAGCGGCATCATGCCTGCGATGCGGACGTTCGCGGTCGTTGCCGCGGCGTCGATCGCGCTGCTCCACCTTCTGCCCGAGGCGCTCGGCGAGCTGGGCTGGCGCGCGCTGCTGCCGGCTGCGGCCGGATTGCTGGCGCCGATGGTGATGGAGCACCTCGTGGTCGGGGAGGACTGTGTCGATCATGCACCGAGGATGGCGCGCGCGCTGGGGTACGCGGCGGTGCTCGTGCACCAATTTGGCGATGGCGCGGCCGTCGCATCGCTCGCCCGGGCCGGGCTGCTGTCCACGCCGGTCGTGCTGGCTCTCGCAGCGCACACGGTGCCGCTCGCCATGGTGGTCTGCCTGCTGACGCGCGACACCAGAGCGGGGGCCGATGGCCTGCGCGTCGCGTGCGCTGCGCTCACAGGCATTGCGCTCGCCACCGTCCTCGGTGCCCTGACGCCGCGGCTCATCGGCGAGCAACGCTTCGAGAGCGCCGAACCCTGGGTGCTCGCCACGATCGCAGGGCTCCTCGTCCACGCAGTGTCGCATGAGGCGATCGCGAGCCGCGCGGAGACGCCCGCGAGCCGCGCCGGCGAGGCCGCAGGAGGGCTGCTCGGCCTGGCGCTCGGGGTGCTAGGCGTCGACGAGGAGGCGTGGGTGCGACGTTTGCCGTCCGGATTCGGTGTCGCTGGGCTGGTCCTCCTGGCGGCGCTCGTGCTGCTGCGCAGCTACGGCCCCCGGCGCGCCGCGCAGCCTCGCCTCTGAGCAGCAGCCGCGCGTGAACCGCAGGGCCGCGCTTGGGCTGCACACGCCGGCCCGACCTGACCACGCGCCTTCTGGCGGCGCCCGGTGCCGAGGGTGATGAGGCGAGCCGCGATGCCCACATGCGTCACCGTCTTCACGAGACATTCCGTCTCGCCAACCATGGTGTTGCGAGCTTCTCGTGACATCGACCCTTGCGGTCGGGTGGACCGTTCACGACATGACCGCGGTACTGGAGGGGTTGGGGCCTGGGACAGGCATGTCTCAGGAGCGTTGAACCGGCGATGCCCGCCTGGAGATCACGCTGTCACCATCGCCACGGATTCCCGCTGTGACACCCATATGGCGGGCGGCTGCCATAGTAACCACCGAAGGGCGGGCGGCTGCCATAGTAACCACCGAAGGGCTGGCGGCCACCGCCACCGTAGTAACCGCCGCCCCAGCCCCAAGGGTCGTTGTAGCCGCTTCCCCAGGGCCGGCGACCGGGGTAGCTAGGCCTACAGCCTCCGCCTGGACGCCCCCAGCTGCGCGCCCCGCTCGTCACGGTCAGCCCGCTTCCGTCCCTCTCCCCACCGTACTGCTCCGACGTCGGTCCCGACGCTTCTAGACCGGCCAGGTCGGCGTCACCATCGTCCGCATCCCCGGCTTCGACGGCGCACCCCGTTGCCAGAGCAGTCATCATCGTTGCAGCTCCCATGATCCACTTGCTCATCGGCTCCTCCTCTGTCGCCCTGGAGTGGTCTTGGTCCCCAGCGCGATCCAGCCCTGCATCGAGAGCGAAGCGTGTGCCGTAGGTCTGTGTGCATGTGTTGCCGCAAAAGGCCCACACAGGAAGACCAAAACCGTACGAATCAGGAGATGCGCGGCGAGACAAAGGACATTGAGCCGGCAGAACCACCGGGTAGTGGCCGATCCGCCTCGATGCCAGCCTCCTCGGTGCGGGCCTGAGCAGCACGCCCAGCACGCGGGCCGTGCCGCCCTGGAGCCCGCAGCGCGGAGGCGGACCATGGCGATGGAGGACGATCTGCAGCAGCATGCCGAGCCCGATCGCGACGAAACCGTTCACCGGCTCTTCCGGCAGGTTCATGAAGCGCGCCTGGCCGGCCGTGGCTCCGACGACCGTTGTCGCCCCGGCGGCGGCGACAACGGTAGAGCATGCGTTGATAGCGATCTCTGACATGCGCCCGAAGGGCCACGCGACCGGCGCTCAGGACCCCGCGGTGGTGGGCGCGTCGCGAGGCACGCACGGGACGCCGCGCTCGGTGTCCTGCGGACCGGGCGCAGGATGCGCGACCGTTCGAGACGCGCGCCTCGGTCGCCCGGTGGCCGTGCTCGCTCCGGCCGGGAGCGTTGGCTCGTAACCGATGAGGCGCGCCGAGTTGAACACGACGAGGAGCGTGCTCAGGTTGTGGAGCACCGCCGCGATGAACGGGTTGAGCGCGCCCATCGCCCCGACCACCAGGCCCCCTGCGTTGACGCCCAGCGCGATGCCGTAGTTCTGGCGGATGACGTTCAGCGCCTGGCGGCTGAGCCGCAGCGTCGTGACGACGCCGGCGATGTTGTCGGCCGCCAGCGCGATGTCCGCCGCCTCGATGGCGACGTCGGAGCCGGCCGTGCCCATGGCGATCCCGACGTCGGCCAGCGCGAGCGCCGGCGCGTCATTGATGCCGTCGCCCACCATCGCGACGTGGAACCCCGCCGCCTTCAGGTCGCGGATCCACTCGTACTTCTGCTCGGGCAGCAGCTGGGCACGCCACTCCGTGAGCCCTACGGCGCCGGCGACCGCGCGGGCTGACTCCTCGATGTCCCCGGTCAGCATCGCGATCCGCTGCACGCCCTCCCGGCGGAGCTGCGCCAGCGACGACGCCACGTCCGGACGGATCTTGTCGCGCACGCCGATCAGCCCGATGAGGCGACCCTGGTGGGCGACGTACATCTCGGTCTCGCCCTCGGCAGCGTGCTCCGCGTAACGGGCCTCGGCCTCGGCAGACACCGCGATGTCGAACTGCTGCATGAGCCGGCGGTTGCCCACCAGCACGATGTTGTTCTGCCAGTCGGCGCGCATCCCCCGCCCGACCAGGATCTCACATGCGTCGTGGGGCTGGACCGTGATCTCGCGCTCGGCCGCGTGGCCCACCACCGCGAGCGCCAGCGGGTGCTGGGAGTGCAGCTCGCCGGTCGCCGCGAGCGAGAGGACCTGCTCGGCGGTGTAGTCGTCCACGAGCGAGATCACCCGCTGCACGGAGGGAATTCCCTGCGTCAGTGTCCCCGTCTTGTCGAAAACGATCACATCCAGCTTCGCCGCGGCCTCGAGGTGGGTGCCGCCCTTGATGAGCACACCGCGGCGCGCTCCGTTCCCGATCGCCGCGCTCACCGCGGTGGGCGTGGCGAGACCCGCCGCGCACGGGCATGCGATCAGCAGCATGGTCAGCGCCCTGGTCGCGTCGCCCGTCAAGGCGAGGACTGCAATGGACATGGCGAACGAGGCAGGAACGAACCGTCTGGAGAACCGCTCCCCCACGGTGTGAATAGGGGCTTGCAGCTCGCGCGCCTGTTCCACGCGCTGGATGAGGCGCCCGACGGCCGTATCGCTGCCGACCCGTTCGACACGCGCCCGCAGGCCGCCGGACAGGAGCACGGTCCCAGCGTAGACGGGATTTCCGCTCATCTTCATCACGGGGACGCTCTCGCCAGTGATGGGAGCCTCGTTGATCGTGGCCTGGCCCTCCACGATGACGCCGTCGACCGGAATGCGCTTGCCCGCATAGACCGCGATCACGTCTCCTGGCTGGAGCTCCGCTACGGGGCGGCGCACTTCCTGCTCACCGAGGACTTGCCAGATCTCCTCGTCCGGCATCTCGAGAAGATCGCGGATCGCTCGCTCCGTGCGCCTCAACGTCAGCGCCTGCAGGTACTCGCCCAGGTTGAGGAGCCAGAGCACGGTCAGCGCGGTGACGTTCTCGCGCAACAGGAGGCTGGCGATCGTCGCCGACCCGACGAGCGTATCCGTGTTCATCCCGGTCTGGCCCGAGATCGTGCGCCACCACCCCTTCAGGAAGGAGTACCCCGAGATCAGCGTGGCGGCGATATTGATGCCGCCGATGATCGGATTCGACGCCAGCGCGCCGGCGCCGAGCGCGAGCCTCTTGATGCCGAGGCCGAGGAGGACCGAGCCGCCGAGGACGAGGTTACGCACCTGTGCGTCGAGATCCCCGTGCTCGTGGTCTTCGTGCTGGTGATGCCCGCCTCCCTGGCGCGCCTCGCGTGTGGCCGCCCGCTGCTCCTGCCACAGCCGGTAGGCGTCGTGGTCCAGCGGGGGAGACAAGAGGGCGGCGCGAAGCTTCGCCTGGATACCGGTGGGGGTGAGCCCGGGATCGCAGCGCAGAAGCAGGCGCCCCGTCACGGGATTGGCCTGAACCTCCTCAATGCCTGCTTCTTCCTGAAGCGCAGACTCGACGGCGGCGGCATAGCGGGGATTGTTCTTCAGGCCCCGCGCCTCCCACCGCATCCGCCCCCCGACCACGGAGCGCAGACGCAAGCGAGCGTCCCGCGTCGTGCTGGGAGGGTCTGAGCTCGCTCCAGCAAGGCTCACGCGCCTGCCCGCTGGTGTGCGTGGGCATGGTCATGAGCATGCCCGTTCTCGCCCGAGGCCGGCTCGGACACATCGCCAAGCTCAGCCTTTGCTTCGGCGACGATGTCCTGCAGCTCCTCGCGGAGCCCCTCCACGATGCCCGTGAGCTCCCGTTGCGTAACAATGCCGCCCTTGACGATGAGAAGCACCAAGGGACGCACCGCGCGCCTTACGAGAGGGGCGAGGAGCGCGCCAGCGGCGAGGCTCGAGAGGGCGACGAACAGCTTCGATTGAGCCAATTGCAGCGACATCAGGGGTGCCTTTCATTCGGCAGGTAGCCGTTTACCAGAACACCGCCGTTCGGCTTGAGCTGAGAAATAGCTGTTGCCGCTCGCTCTGCAAGCCGTTCACCGAAGATAGTTTCCCCATCCTCGTCGTCCTTGAGACCATCCTGATTGAGCCGCGTTTCCAGCGCTTCAACGCGTCGATGGGGAGAGCGACGCGGTCGCGGGAGTCACACATGAGCGGGTGACGGAGCGTGTGAACTCAGCTTCGGAGCGCGCCTGGAAGCGCGCATGTTCATCCAAACACTCCCATATCGCGCAGCGCCCGGCGCCCCGCTGGCGTCTCCAACGGAGCGCGCCTGCCGGGCTCGGCTGCCGCGGCGCGCGCCGCGGTCCTGCGTCGCCGAAACCACCCAGTCGAGCCACCTCGCTGCCGCTCCCCGCCGATGTAAGGACTGCGGTACCATCGCCAGCGTGACGAACTCGACCGACTGCATCCTGCTGGATCGCGCCACCTCGGGGCGCAAGATCGTTGCCGCAGCGCTCGCTGCCGCGGCGCTCGCGATTCCCGCTCCCGCCTCTGCGAACGGACGCTTCCCCGCCGCGGGCCTGATCGCTGTCGATCCGTCCGACCCCTCTCACGTCATCGTGCGCGCCACGTACGGCGTCCTTTCAACGCGTGACGCGGGTCAGACGTGGAGCTGGATGTGCGAGGCCGCGGTCGGGTACGGCGGGTACGAAGATCCCATGATTGCCATCCTGGCGGATGGCACGCTCATCGCGGGCCTTTTCGATGGGCTCAGCGCCTCGAGGGACGACGGTTGCGGTTGGTCGTTCGCCGGGGGTGGGCTCGCCGACCGCTACGTCATCGATCTATCTGCCGAGCGGGCGGACCCGTCGAAGGCCGTGCTGGTGACCAGCACCGGGATCGGCAGCGGTCAGTTCCTGACGCAGCTCTGGGAGTCGAGCGACAACGGCGGCACCTGGGCGCAGGCGGGCGTCGACCTGCCTCAGGAGTTCCTCGCGCTCACCGTCGACGTCGCCCCTTCGGAGCCGTCGCGGGTGGTTGTCAGCGGTCGCTTCGGCGCTCCAGGCTATCCCGGCGCCCTGCTGCGGACCCTGGACCGAGGGCAGACCTGGGAGCGCTTCGACATTCCAGGCAGCGATGACAAGCACCTACCGTACCTGAGCGCGATCGACCCGAGCGATGCCGACGTCCTTTACGTCCGGCTCGACGGCGAGCCGACGGACAGTTTGCTCGTCTCGAAGGACGGCGGTGCGACGTTCATGCCGGTGTTCGACGGCCAGGGCAGCCTGTCCGGTTTCGCGCTCTCGCCGGACGGCGCGACCGTGCTTGTCGGCGGTGAACAAGACGGCGTCTGGCGCGGACCGACGAGCACCTTGACCTTCGAGAAGGTCAGCTCCTTGGGCGTCCGGTGCATGACGTGGGTCGACGCGGGCGTGTTCGCCTGCGCCGACGAGTTCGCCGACGGCTTCACCGTCGGCGTGTCCCAGGACGAAGGAAGCAGCTTCGCTCCGATGATGCATCTGAGCAGCCTCTGCGGTCCGCTCGAGTGCGGTCCAGAGACCAGCGTCGGTTCGCTCTGCCCACCGCTCTGGGGAGCCACGAAGCTCACGATCGGCGCGGAGGACTGCGGAGCCAGCAGCGCGAGCGGCGCGACGTCGGGCCCGGGGCCCTCGCCGGGAGGAGTGGACGATGGTGGCTGCGCGTGCCGCAGCAAGGCGATAGCAGGAGCCGGCAGGGAGAATGGGTGGCTCGTCGTGACGATCGCCAGCGCGTTCGCAGGCGCGCTCCGGTTCAGGCGCCGCGAGCCGTCGGTGCGCGCCCGCGCGGCGGTGCGCCGAGGCCACGGGCGATGACGCCGGCGATGGGGTGAGCCCCGAGCGCCTGCTCGGCAAGATGGGCGCGCTCCCGCGAGCCCTGGCTCACGAGCCGCCTCCACCGACCCGCGCGATGGCGTCCGGATAGATGCCGACCTCGGTCGACGTGAGGGTCTCCAGCGTCACCGCATCGAGCCGAAGCACGCTCCCTGGTTTCTCATGGTCACCCTCACAGACGAGGAACACGACGGAGCCCTGCACCTCGACCACGTGGGGCGCGACGCACTCGTCGTTGGAGAAGGAGCGCCGCGATACCTCGACGTTGCCGTTGGCTGTGTCGATGAGGAGCAGCTCGTCCGGCGTCTGCGTCGGAACGTAGAGGCGAGCGCCGTCCGGTGTCCAGCCCGAGAAGAACGGCGCACCCTGGGTGGACAGGGTACGGTCGGCCTGTATCGCGCCCGAGGCGACATCGAAGAAGCGCACGTCCTTGGAGACCGTGTTGCCGATCGCGATGGTGTCGCCATCGGGCGAGAGCACGGCCGAGTAAGGGCCGTACGAGGGGCTGCCCACACGACCGGCCGCGCTGCTGACAGAAACGCGTTCGAGGACCGAGCCCCCGTCCAGGTCGACGACGGCGAGCGCGTCCTCGCCGTAACAAGCGACGTAAGCGCGCGCGCCGTCTGGCCTGGACAGCGCGACGCCATGCGGCGCAGCGCAGACGGGGATGCGCTTCGGATCGGGCGCACCAAGGGGGAGCACCTGGTCGGGATCGATGACGGCCAAGGTCGCCCGGGCAGCGTCGACGTCGCCCTGGCTGGCGAGCACGCGGGGGAGGTCGAAGTGGGAGACCACGAGGCGCCTGCCATCTTCCGAAACGACAATGTCGCCGGGGTTCGAATCCACGCGCACCTGTCCGAGAATGCGGAGGTCGTCCAGCGAGAGCTTCTGCACGTAGCCGCTCTGGGTGCTGGACCCATGCTGCGCGTGGGGTCCGGTGGCCGCCAGGACCGGATAGGACAGCGCGATGAACACCTCGGTCCCAGCCTTGCTCACGGTGACGTGGTGCGGGCCGTCGACGCCCACGGGATCGCGGCCCACCGGGAGCTGCGCGAAGCGCTCGCCGGTGCCCAGGTCGATGAGGGAGACGGTGTCGGAGAGGCTGTCGGTGACGAGCCCCATCCCGCCTGCGGGAATCGCCACGCTCGTGCGGCCGTCGGGGTAGGCTCGCCCTTCATAGGGCTCGTAGTCGTACTGTGTCACCGTCTCCGGCGCGCATCCGGCCGCGAGCGCCGCCGCCGCGAGCGTGCGCATGTTTCGGCTCATGGCGTGCTCAAGGCGAGATGGTGAATTGCATGGCGGCTCCGGCGACCGGGCCGTCGTCCGGTCCGACCCGGTTCTGTTCGAAGATCGCGGAGACAAGCTCCAGCGTGATCGGCACGCCCACGGCGGCCATCTCGTCCCAGGCCTCCTGGGACGGCGTGAACTCCTGCTGGCTCGTGAGCACGCGCAGGAGCTTGGTGCCCGCCTCGTCGGAGAACACGACGAACGTCGCCGTCCCGCTGTAGGGGTCTCCGTGGGCGAGCGCCCGTCGCGGTCCGCCGAGGAGATCGCCCAGGCCCCCCAGGAAGCCCGCGGCGGCGCTCGGGCGCGCAACGTCGAGGCCCGCCCAGCGATCGGTCGCCGGCGCCTCGCGCACCGCTGTCGCGCCGAAGCTCCAGCGGAACGTCGCGGGCTCGCCGCGGGCCAATACCGCGCCGCTCGCCGGCTCTGCGACGACCGGCGCGCGGGAAGGTACATCCGCCTCGCCTCGCTGCTCCAGGGCCTGGACGAAGGCGACGAGCGTCTCGTCCGTCACCTTGCCCTCCAGAGCGACGTCCGCGTAGCCGGACGGCGGACCCGCCGCCGGATCGTCCGACCCCGAGCAGGCGTAGATGGCGACGGACGCGAGGGGCACCCACTGCAGCCAGCGAAATCTCATGCGTTCCTCCAGTTCGCTCCAGCGATCAAGCGGACCGACCGGCGCGCCCCCCACCTCGACCGGCGCGGAGCAAGCGGAGGCCATTGAATACCACGAGCAGGCTCGCCCCCATGTCGGCGAACACGGCCATCCACAGCGTCGCCTCCCCGAGCAGGGCGAGCGCGAAGAACACCGCCTTGATCCCGAGCGCGATCGCGATGTTCATGCCGAGGATCGTCGCCGTCCTCCGGCTCAGCTCGATGAACTCGGGGAGCCTGCGGAGGTCGTCCTCCATCAGCGCGACGTCGGCGGTCTCGATGGCGGTATCGGTCCCCGCGGCCCCCATGGCGAAGCCGATCGAAGCCTTGGCGAGCGCAGGGGCATCGTTGATCCCATCGCCCACCATCCCTGTGGCGCCATGACGGCTGACCAGCTCGTCGATGGCCTTCACCTTGTCCTCGGGGAGGAGGTTGCCGCGGACGTCGTCGATGCCCACGGCCTTCGCGATCGCGGCGCCCGTCCGGGCGTTGTCCCCCGTGATCATCACCGTCTTCACGCCGAGCTCATGGAGCCGCCGCACGGCCTCGACGCTCGTCTCCCGCGGTGTGTCGGCGACAGCGATCACGCCGAGGGCTCTCTCCTCGGTCATGAGCACCACCGCGGTCTTTCCCTCGTCCTCCAGCCGCTCGAGCGCCGACTCCACCTCGGCGTTGCAGGCGCCTCGTTCCTCGGCAAGGCGATGGTTGCCGATGTAGTAGCTCCGGCCATCGACCTCCGCCCTGGCGCCGCGGCCGGTGATCGACACAAAGTCGCGCGCCGGGCGGAGCTCGTTCGGGCTCGCCGAGCCGTGGGTCCACTTCTTCACGATCGCTCGCGCGACCGGGTGCTCGGAGGGCGCGTCCACGCTGGCCGCGATCGCCAGCACTTCCTCTGCCGGCATGCCATCGAGCGGGACGACATCGGTGACCTCGGGGCGGCCGTGCGTCAGGGTCCCCGTCTTGTCGAGCGCTACCACCCGGAGCTTGTGCCCTGCCTCGAGGTAGGCCCCCCCCTTCACCAGGATCCCGTGTCGAGCAGCGGCAGCGAGTCCGCTCACCACCGTCACCGGCGTGGAGATCACGAGCGCGCAGGGGCACGCGATGACCAGGAGCACCAGCGCCCGGTACAGCCAGGGGCGAAAGGGGGCATCGAAGGCGAGCGGGGGCAGGGCAGCCACGACGATCGCCAGGACCACGACCACCGGGGTGTAATACCGGGAAAACCGATCGACGAAGCGCTGGGCTGGCGCGCGCTCCGCCTGGGCCTCCTGGACGGAGCGGACGATGCGGTCGAGCGTGGTGTTGCCCCTGTTCGCCGTCACCTCGAACTCGATCGCGCCGAGCTCGTTCACCGTCCCCGCGAAGACCGGGTCCCCGGGATCTTTCTGCACCGGGATCGATTCACCCGTGATCGGTGCCTGGTTCACCGTGGACCGCCCCGAGACCACCTTGCCGTCGAGGGGGACGCGTTCTCCGGGACTGACCCGCGCCACCTCGCCGACGGCGACGGAAGCGGCCTGGACCTCGACCCAGCGCCCGCCCCGTTTCACGGTCGCCCTCTCCGGGGTCATCTCCATCAGCCCGCGGATGGCATTGCGCGCCCGGTCGAGGGAGTACGCCTCGATGAGCTCGGCCAGCGCGAAGAGGAAGGTGACCATGGCCGCCTCGGGCCACTGGCCGATGAGCACTGCGCCGACGATGGCCACGGTCATCAGGAAGTTGATGTTGAGGGTGAGGGTCCGGACGGCGACGATGCCCTTCTTCAGGGTCTCCCGCCCGCCGGTGAGCAACGAGAGGACGGCGAGCGCGATCACCGCGGGGGAGCTCTCCCGTCCCGTCGTCCACGCGACCGCCTCGGCCGTGAACGCTGCGGCGCCCGAAATTCCAAGCAGCGCCTTGGCCCAGAGCGAGGCGCTCTCGGGTCCGGCGGGCGCCTTCGAGACCGCGGAGGGCCCGACGACCAGCGCGGGCGCCATCCCGATCTCCTGGAGGGCCGCAACGATCGGGCGCTCGTCATCGAGCCGGTGCTTCACCGTGAGCTCGCGTTGCATCAGGTCGAACCCCAGCCCGGTGACGCCCTCGACGCGCTGGAGCCGCCTGCGGATGAGCTGCTCCTCCGTCGGGCAATCCATCTTGTCGATGGTGAACTTCGCCTCCTTCGCGTCGTCGACGGGCTGGGCGCTCATTTGCGTGTCCAAGGTGTTCATGACGCCTCCGCAGGCGTATGATGAGCATCGCGCCGCGAGAGGAACAGAAAAAGTTGGACAGAACTGTCGAGCGTGCGCTCACAGCAGGAAGGCAGGCGGTGTGCCGCGACGACTCTGCCAGAGCCCGCATCCGCGCGCTGCAGGGCGAGCACGGCCGCGCGCTCGTCCAGGTCGGGCGTGAACGTCATCGAACGTTTCCATCGGGCGACAACGTCACGCCCCGTCTTGGGGGGCTCGCATCGGACAGGCATCGTCACCCTTCAGCCGGCGCCCACGGGGCGCTCCGACGGTGCGAGCAGAGCCGCGCGGATCCACGAGGCGGGCGGCACCCCATGAAACCCGCTCTCGTCGGCATACACGCGGCATTGAAGACCGTAGTCAGTCCGCCCCTCCACGTCGCCTTCTACGTCGCGCCCGTCGACCCGGACCGAGGGCGAGCCGAGGAAACGGAGGCGGTGCGCTGCCTCCTCGCTCTCTACCTGGACGACGTGAAGATCCACCGCGACGCCAGCCCCCTCGCTCACCTCCCGCACGCGATCCACTGCCGCCTGCCCGTGGGGGCAGGACGCGAAGTATAGAACCTCGACGATGCGCTGCTTCATGGCTCCGTCCGTGCTTCATAGCCAAGCGCTTCGATCGCTCGCACGTAGACCTCGGGGCGTTCGGCGCTCGGTTCGTAGTCGATCCGAACGACCTTCGCGGGGACATCGAGCCGCATCTCTCGCAAGCCGCCCACCTCTGCGAGGGCCTTGCGGACCGGACCGGCGCACGCTTCGCAGTCGATGCCATCGACATAGACCACGACGGAGCGGAATAGGGTGTCTGTTGAGCTGGCCTGGCCTGGGCCGAACGAAGGCGCAAGCCGCGCGAGCACTGGAGGCGACGCCGCAGCGACGAGCACGATCGCCGACGTAAGCCAGAGCGCACGCCGACCACGGTGCGTGCTTGCCGCCGAGCACACGCACGCATCCGTGCGACGAGGCCGATAGGACAGAACGAATGCCACGGCGAGCAGGGCCACCATCACGCCGAGGAGCAGCCCGCGGTAGGCAGCGAGCGCCGCGAGAGCGCCGGCCCCGCCGACGCCAAGCAGGGCGAGCAGCAGCGGGCCGAGGCAACAGGAAGAGGCACCGACAGTCGCCAGCACGGCGCCCACCAGGGAGTACCGGGCTACGCGACGGCTTGACGACGCAGCGGGATCCACATCCATATTTTAGTACCTTCTAACATACGTGTCCCTAGAAACCCGCGCGCTGGGATGGCGCACCAGCGAGCTCGGCGACTCGCTGCTGCAGGTTTTTTGCACGGCGGGGGCCAGGACCCCTACCACTTCGAGCGCGCTGGCGAGCGCGCCGGAGCGCTAACCGTATGTTTTTTGCACGGCTGCCGCCAAGACCCCGATGAGCCCGCGGCCGCGACCTGGGCACCGACGCCGAAGAGGCTCCGACCTTGTCGCCTCGCCGGAGCAGGTGGTGCGCGCACGTCCTCGACTCCGACGAGTCGGCCCTACCGCGGGCGTCCTGGTCCGGAAGCCTTCAGCTTGTGGCCGTGAGCGTCGAGGAGAACTGGGGGGTCGTGCGCGCCATCTTCGGGGGCGAGGGGCGACCGGAGCTCGTGCGAGCCGGCGTGCCCGCGGCCGAGCGGCGCGTCGGGGTCTCGACGCTGCCGCACACGCTCCTCGTACGCCCGGACGGCCTGGTGGCCTTCAGCTGCACGGGCGCTAGAGGCTGGCGCGCCCCAAGCGAGAGCGCTGCGGACCGGGCACGCGCGGGCGTGACCTTGATCTCTCCCACGACTACCGCAACGTATGCGAGCATCGAGGTAGGAGCCTGACATGCCTAGACCCTGGATCGCCCTTGCTCTCTACGCGCTCTATTTCGGGCTCGCGTTTGGATGGCGCTCGCTCAGGCAGCGCCGTGCGACTGGATCGACGGGCTTTCGCGGTATATCGGGCCCACCTGGGTCGCTGCCATGGCTCGGTGGGGTGCTCTTCGCGATCGCGCTCCTCCTTGCGGTGCTAGCCCCTGTCGTGGAGCTTGCGCGCTGGGTTGGTCCTCTGGCCGAGCCCAGCCCGCTCGTCGTCGGGCTCGGGGCGGCCACGACGATCGCGGGAATACTCGGCACGCTGTGGTCACAGGGGGCGATGGGTGAGTCGTGGCGCGTCGGCGTCAGCGAGGCGGAGCGCACGAGCCTCGTGACCCGAGGGCCGTTCGCGGTGGTGCGGAACCCGATCTTCAGCTTCATGATGCTGGCCGCGCTCGGCCTGGCGCTCGTCCTCCCCAACGCGGCCGCGCTCGCCTCCTTCTTGGCGCTGGTCGTCGCGATCGAGCTGCAGGTCCGCTTCGTCGAAGAGCCGTACCTCCTGCGCACGCACGGGAACGCCTACGCCGAATACTGTGCGCGCGCGGGACGCTTCATCCCCGGCTTTGGCCTTGGAGTGCCGTCGAAGCGCACCGTCGATGGCGCGTCAGTACCCGGAAAGGCCTCCTCGCGCGACGAATAGCCCGAAATTGTGAGCCGACTAGCTGCTTGGGCCGATGACGTCAGGTACTACACCGCTCGCCGTTGAGCTGCGGGATCTCCGGCACGACTTCGTCCTGGGTGACGGGCGGCGCGTCCCCGCGCTGCGGCTGGAGAGCCTAGAGATCGCGGCCGGAGAGCGTCTCGTCGTACGAGGCCCCAACGGGTCGGGCAAGACGACGCTGCTGCATGTCATCGCCGGCCTGCTCCGCCCGCAGGAGGGACGCGTCTACGTGGACGGGGTGGACCTCTTCGGCCTATCCGAAGCCGCCCGCGACCGCTTCCGTGCGCGTCGGATCGGCTACCTATTCCAGACATTCTGCCTCCTGGAGCCGCTGTCCGCCCTCGAGAATGTCCTCTGCGCTGCCAGCTTCGGGGGGGTCGGGTCCCGCCGAGCGCAGCGCGAGAGGGCTGAGGCGATGCTCATTCGCTTCGGACTCGCGCAGCGGCTTCACCATCGTCCATCGCAGCTTTCCACAGGCGAGCAGCAACGCGTGGCTGCGGCGCGCGCGCTGGTGAACGATCCCGCCGTGGTCCTCTGCGATGAGCCGACCGCGAGCCTCGATCCACGTGGCTCGCGCCGGCTGCTGCGAGAGCTGGACAAGCACTGCGAAGAGCACGATGCGACCCTCATCGTCGTCAGCCATGACCAGGAGGCCCTCCCTCCGTCCCGGTCGTTGGCCCTCGGTCGGAAAACGAGGTCTGCATGAATGCCTGGGACCTTGCCCGCAGGTTCCTGCGCTGGCGCGCGGTCGCGACCTTGATGAGCGTGATGTCCATCAGCCTGTCCGTCGGGCTCGTCGCGAGCCTTCGCGCCATTCCCGCCGCGCTCAGGCAGGGCGCCGTGGCGCCCGCAGACGGGGTTCCTATCCTCGTGGGAGTGGGCGATTCCTCATCGCGCCTCCTGTTCGCAGCGCTTTTCCTTGAACCGCCGGAACTGCCGGATCTGCCGACCGATGTCTTGCGCCGCGTCACGTCCAGCCCAGGAGTGCTACAGGTCGCACCCCTTCGCATCCGCCATGGGACCGATGGCCCCCTCGTCTCCACGTCACGCGCCTACTTCCGGATGCGCCAGGGGGCTGTACACCTGCGCGAAGGTCGTTTCTTCCGGGACGACGAGGGCGACGCCGTCGTGGTGGGAAGCGCAGTCGCACGTGACCAGCGTCTCAGGGCCGGGGCATCGCTCGTCGAGGGGTCGCGTCGCGCCACCGTCGTTGGGGTGCTCGAGGTCACGGGCACCGCGGTTGACCGGACCGTGTTTTTACCGCTCGGCTCGGACGAGACAGCCATCTCGGCGATCTTCGTCGTCCCGAGCGCGCCATCCGATGGGGAGGCGCTTCGCCGGGATCTGGCCGCTCCGGGAGCCAACGTGATCGACGTTGAAGCAGCGCTCCGCCGGATCGTCCGGATGGTGAGCGCCGTCGACGAGATCGTGTCGTGGCTGTCGGTGGCGATCGTCGTCCTCGTCTTCGCGCTCGTACTAGCTACCTTCTACTCGAGTGTCCGGGAGCGCTTGCGCGATCTAGCCGTTCTGCGTGCCATCGGCGCGAGGCGACGCACCCTAGTGCTGGTCCTCGCTCTCGAGTCCGCTGTGATCGGCTTCGCGGGCGCCGCTCTGGGCCTAGTGCTCGCCCAGGTGCTGGTCGAGCTTGCCGGGTCATCCCTCTCTGGCATCGGCTACGGGTTCGCGCCACGGCTCGGCTGGGACGCGATCATGGTCGGCGTAGCCGCCCTCGGCACCACCATCGGTGCAGGTGTCGTGACGTCGCTGTCGGCCTACCAGATTGATCCGGTTCAAGCGCTCAGCGGGGTGCACCGGCCATGGCGCGAGATCATAGCTCCAAGGAGTTTCTCCGACCTGCGCCGACTCGTTTTCTTCCTGCTGGTGCTGTTCGTGACTTACCTGCCAACCGCGATGGACATGGGCCAGGCCGGACGGCGGATGCCAGGCGTGCAGGCGTACCCGATTTTCAACGCTCTTCGCAACTGGGACGGCGATGGGCCCAAACCTCCGGCGGTCGCTGACCTGGAGGGCACCCACGTCGAACTGGAAGGGTACCAGTACGTGCCCTTCGCGCCTGGCAAGGCAGCCTGGCACTCGGCCTTCTTCCTTGTCGCGGACGATCCCAACAAGCCGGCCGAGCTGTTCCACGAGGACGCTCCTCAGCCGGCGCGGAACGAACGCATCCTCGTTGAGCTGAACGAGCCCATCGAGGCGACGCTGCACGTCGTGCGCGTTCGGGGAACTCTCACCATCAAGGCTGAGCGCACGCCCCTCGGGGAGGCCCTGTACCACTTGAAAGGGGCGCGCGCCGAGGTCGTGGCACTCGATGTAGATTGACGCTTGCCCTGGCGAGCTTCGAGGAGAGTAGACGCAGCACCGCGCCGCCGGTGGTTGAATTGAGAATTGAGATCCATGAGGTCACCGGCTTAGCCGATCCGCACGCACCTATTCACAGCACTCGTCCTTGCCTTCCCAGGCTTCCCGCCCCTCGTGTACGAGGAAGTAGGCCACACCGAGCGCTGCGAGCGGATCGGCCCACCACCAGCCGAACAGCGCGTTGATTCCGATCCCGCCGAACGTGATCAGCGACAGCCACCAGCACGCGGTGGTCTGGAAGGCATCCGCCGCCATCGCCCGGCTCCCGAGCGCGGCGGCGGCTCTCCTCTTTGCCCGCGCGAGCCACAGCATCACGGCGAGCGATATGGCCGTAAGCACAATGCCGACGAGACTCGTCTCAGGCATCTCTTTGAGCCAGAGCGCCTTACCAGCATCGAAGGTGATATACGCTGCCAGCGCAAAGAGGGAGACTGCGACGAGCTTGCGCGCCCGGTGCTCAATCCGCTCGATCTCTTCATGGTCGCGCTTCCCACCTTCGGCCTTGAGCCGCCAGATCAGCACGCTGCCGGACAGGCTCTCGACGAAGCTGTCGACCCCAAATCCCAGGAGCGCGACGCTTCCCGCGGCAAGGGCGGCAGTGACCGCGATGACCCCTTCGACGACGTTCCAGCCGACCGTCAAATATTCCAGCCGCAGGGCTCGCTGGAGCAGCTCAGTGCGATTGGAGGTGGCGATCGAGCTCATGGATTCATCTCCTTGTGCGGTCATCAGAGGTCCTCTGGTCAGCTTCAGCGCGGGAGCCTTCCCGCGGAGATCAAGAGCTCGATCTTGGCGTTTGCATGGGCGTGTTCGGCGTCGAGGAGCGCCGCTTGGGCATCGAGGACCTCGCGATGGGCCAGAAGGACGCTCGCGAGATCGCTCTCTCCGAGCTCATAAGCCCGCGTCGCGAGCGCCGCGGTCTGCTCGATCAACTTGGCCGACGGTGCCAGTGCATCGAGGGCCGTCTTCGTCGCCAAGTAGCGCGCGTAGAGCTCTCGGATGTTCCCGGTGGCCCCGGCCATGCTCGCGTCGAGCCGGGCTCGAGCGGCATCGACCTCCGCGGCGGAGGTCGCCGCGGCACTGCGGTTGGCGTTCAGGAGGGGGACGGGCACGCTGAGGCCGAGCAGCCCGATGTTCGCGCCGTCGTCTCGCTCGTACTGGGCGAGGATGCTGATCGTCGGCCAGCGTGCCGCGCGCTCGCGCCCCCAGCGCGCCCGCGCGGCGTCCATTGAAGCCTTCGCCGCGCGGACGTCCGTGCGGTGGTCAACGCTGGCGAGGAGAGCTTGCAGCGCCGGTGGATCGCCCTCAGGCACGAGCACCCCTTCCACGGCCGGTCCCGGCTGCTGGAGCCCAAGCAGGGTGAGCAACCCTTGCCGATCCGCGTCCCGGGCCCCCTGCGCGGAGTGCTCGGCGGCGGCGTCCCGTCCAGCCTGGAGCAGCGCAAGCGTCACATCGAGCGCCGGCACCTCACCCGCCGCGCGGCGCTTCTCGGCCGCGGCCGCGAGACGCTGCGCCAGCAGCCGGCGGACCGCGGCGAGGGCGACCTGTCGCTCGTCTTGGAGCACGAGGGCATGCTGGAGGAGCGCCGCGAGCAGCTGACGTCGTGCGGCGTCGCTGTTCGTCGCCACGACGGCGTGCTCCTCGGCCTTGGCGGCATCGATGCGCGCGGAGCGCTGACCGCCGAGGTCGATGGGCCATGACAGGGACGCGACGCTGGCGAACGGCTTGGACCCGTCCGGGTTGAGGCGCACGCCACCCATCCACGAGACGGCCGGGTTCTCGAGCGAGAGCACGCCGGCGGCGGCGGTCGAGGCGCGCGCAACCGAGATCTCCGCAGCAGAGACGCGCGAGGCGGGCGCCGCGCTCACCAGCTCGGCAATGCGCGCCCGTGTAAGTGCCTCTTCTGCATTGACCCGCACGGACGACGTGAGGAGAGGGACCACTACACACGCCGCCGTTGCAATACGGCGAGATATCGAGAGATGAAACATGCCGTTCAACACCTCCGGGCGCTTTTGGCGCCTTTGCGTTGAGATTCTGTTGATATTTCCGGCGGCGGTGGGATGCCGCGATGCGTCCCGCACCGCCAGGCGAGCGATGATCATGGCGTCCCCCGCTGCGCCTCCGCCAGGACGGCGCGCGCCGCTGCCGAACGCCACTCGCGCGCGCCGGCCGCGTGAAACGCGAGCTTGCCTGATGGCTGCACGAAATATGTATCCGGCAGCGTCCTGACACCGTACCGCTTGTGCTCGTCGCCCTGCACCCCGCGAACGATGTCCGGCGGCACGGTTCCTTCGAAGAACGACTGCACGACATGCCAGCTCTCGTCGACTGCAACGGCGAGCAGGATGACCCCTTCCGTTTGATGCTCGCGCGCAAACGCGAGCAGCCCCGGGAGCTCCGCCTCGCAGGGGCCGCACCAGGTCGCCCAGAAATGGAGCAAAACCGTCCGGCCCCGCAGGTCGTAAAGGCGGACGCGGCTCCCGTCCGCCTTCTCTACCTCGACATCGGGCGCCTCGGCGGCCGGCAAGGGCTCCGTGTCGAACGGAGCATCGACGCGCTGCGACCTTGCTTCCTCGACGGCGCGGTAGGTGAGCACCGCGCCGCCTTGGACGAGCCCCAGCGCGCCCAGGACTCCGAGACCACGTAGCCACTGCCTTGCGCCCGAGGTCATGCGGCAGGCTTGGGCTCGACAGGTGCGAAGCCCTGCTCAGCGTGAGGCGGCGCCGGCTCCGCCCTCGGTGACGCGCTGTGCTTCGCTGCGATGAGATCGTACAGCACCGGGAGAACCAGCAGCGTGAGCAGCGTGGAGGACACCACCCCGCCGATGACCACCGTGGCCAGCGGGCGCTGCACCTCGGCGCCGATGCCGGTGTTCATGGCCATCGGAACGAAGCCGAGGCTCGCGACCAGCGCCGTCATCAAGACGGGACGCAGTCTCCGCTCAGCGGCTTCCAGGATTGCCTGCCGCATGGGCAGCCCGCGCGCGAGGAGATCGCGGATCGTCGACACGAGCACCATGTCGCCGAGCACGCTGACCCCGGAGAGCGCGATGAAACCGACGCCGGCAGCGATGCTGAAGGGCAGGTCTCGGAGCCAGAGCGCGAAGATGCCGCCGACCGCGGCGAAGGGCACGCCGGTGAAGACCCTCAGCGCGTCGAGGACGCGACCGTAGGTGAAGTACAGCAGCACGAAGATGAGCGCGAGCGCGATGGGGACCACGATGAGCAGCCGCGTCTTCGCCTGCTCGAGGTGCTCGAACTGGCCCCCATAACGGACGTAGTAGCCCGGCGGCAAATCCACCTCGCGCTCGATCGCGGCCATCGCCTCCTTCACGTAGCTGCCGACGTCGCGGTCCCGCACGTTCGCCTGGATGACCACGCGGCGCTTGGCCCACTCGCGGTTGATCGTGGTGGGCCCCTCGGTGAGCGTGATCTTGGCGAGCCGCGCCAGGGGGATGTGATCGCCGCCGGGCGACGTCACGAGGATGCGCGCGACGCTGGCCGGGTCCTTCCGGTAGCGATCGTCGATGCGGAGCGTGATGGGGAAGCGCCGTTCGCCCTCCTGCATCTCGCCGACCTCGCGCGTCCCGAGGGCCTCGACCACGTCGAGCACGTCTCGCGCCGCGATCCCGTGCCGCGCGATCGCTGCGCGATCGACCTCGATCTGAACTACCGGCTGGCCGGTGATCTGCTCGGTCGAGACGTCGGCAGCTCCAGGGATGCTCTTGAGCACCCGGTCGATCTCGCGCGCCTTGGCCTTGAGGACGTCGAAGTCGTCGCCGAAGAGCTTGACCCCCACGTCGCCACGGACGCCCGCGACCATCTCGTTCACGCGCATCTCGATCGGCTGCATGAAGGCCATCCGCATACCGGGCAGCGCAGAGAGCTCCTCCTGCATGGCCTTGACCAGCTCCTCCTGCGTCGAGCCCTGCTTCCATCGCTCGCGAGGCGTCAGCGTGACGAAGACGTCCGTGAGCTCGAGGCCCATCGGATCGGTTGCCACCTCCGGCGTCCCGGTCCGGCTCCAGATCCGCTCGATCTCGTCTGGGAACTTCTTGAGCAGCGCTCGCTCGATCTGGAGCCCATACCGGATCGACTCATCGGCCGACACGCCCGCGAGCCGCACGGTGTTGATCACGATGGAGCCTTCGCGCAGCTTCGGCACGAACTCCGAGCCGAGGCGTGTCGCCACGAAGGCCGCGTTGCCGAGCATCAGCACCGCGCCGGCGAGCACGGCCCAGCGGTATCGGAGCCCGAGCCGGAGCACCGGGCGGTAGACGCGCTTCAACGAGCGCACGAGCAGGTTGTCCCGCTCCACCATCCGCCTGGGCAGGAACAAGCTCGCGAGCACCGGCATCAGGGTGAGCGAAAGCACCATCGAGCCGATCAGGGCGAAGATGACGGTCAGCGCCATCGGCCGGAAGAGCTTCCCCTCGATTCCCTCGAGGAAGAGCACGGGCAGGTAGACGATCATGATGATCAGCTCGCCGAACATCGTCGGCTTGCGGACCTCGATCGCCGCCTCCTTCACCACCTCGATCTTGCTCCGGTCGGTATCGTCCTCCGCGAGCCTGCGAACCGAGTTCTCGACCATGATGACGGAGCTGTCGACGACCAGCCCGAAGTCGATCGCGCCGAGGCTCATCAGGCTGCCGGCGATGCCTGCGCGGAGCATCAGGTCGAAGGCGAACAGCATCGACAGCGGGATCGCGGCCGCCACGATGAGGCCCGCGCGCAAGTTGCCCAGGAACGCGAAGAGCACCGCAATGACGAGGAGCGCCCCCTCCAAGAGGTTGGTGCGCACCGTCCGGAGCACGTTGTCGACGAGCTCCGTCCGGTCGTAGGCCGTCCGCACCTGGACGCCCTCGGGCAGGCTCTTCTTGATCTCCTCGAGGCGCAGCTTGAGGCGGCTGGTCACGTCGTGGCTGTTCTCGCCCATCATCATGAAGCCGAGGCCAAGGACGGCTTCGCCCTTGCCGTCGGCGGTGACCGCCGCGCGCCGGATCTCCCGCCCCTCGCGGACCTTGGCCACGTCGCGGACGCGGATGGGGACGCCCTCGTCGGTCCGCACCACGATGTCCTCGATGTCCGACAGCCGCGTGACGATGCCCACGCCCTGGACGAGGCTGGACTCGCCCGCCTGATCGAGCGTGCCTCCTCCGACGTTCTCGTTGTTACGCTCGAGCGCCTCGGTGAGGTCGGCCAGCGTCAGGCCGCGGGTGTGGAGCGCGACCGGGTCGACGACGACGTGGATCTGCCGCTCATCTCCGCCCCAGGCATTGACCTCCGCGACGCCGCGAACGGAACGGAGCTGGGGCTTGATGATCCAGTCGTGTATGGACCGGAGCTCGGCGAGGCTCTTGCCCTCTCCTTCCACCGTGTAGTGGAAGACCTCGCCGAGGCCGGTAGCCACCGGACCCAGCTGCGGCCGCGCGATCCCAGGCGGGAGCTCCACGCTCTGGAGCCGCTCCGAGACGACCTGCCGCGCGAGGTAGATGTCGGTCCCATCCTCGAAGATGACGGTGACCTGAGATAGCCCGAAGCGCGTCAGAGAACGCACCTCCTCGAGGCGGGGGAGCCCCGAGATGGCCTGCTCCACCGGGGCGGTGATCTGGCGCTCGATCTCCAGCGGCGAGAGCGCCGGCGCCACCGTGTTGATCTGCACCTGCACCGGCGTCGTGTCGGGGAATGCGTCGATGGGTAGGCGCCGGAAGGCGATCACGCCGGCAACGACGACGCCGACCGAGAGCAGAATCACGATCAGCCGGTGCCGGAGCGAGAGCTCGATGATCTTATTGAGCACGTCACTCTCCCTCGCAGCAGCCGGCCCCGATGCTCTCTTTCAGCGTCTCGGTCTTCAGCAGGAAGCTACCCTGTGTCACCACGTCCTCGCCGGGACGAAGCCCCTTCTTCACCTCGACGAGCTCTCCTTCGGTCATCCCGGTCTCGACGCGTCGCGTCTCGTACTCGTCCTCTTTCAGCCGCACGAAGGCGAGGTGGACGTCTTTGGCGCGCTGCACGGCCGCGCGCGGGACCATGACGGCCTCCCGTTCTCCTTTGACGGCGATCCGGGCCTGACCGAACATGTGCGCGCGCATCGCGCCGTCCGGGTTCGGGAGCGGCACGCGCGCCTTGGCCGTGCGGGTGTGCGGATCCACCGCGGGCGCCAGGTAGGTGATGCTGCCGGAGAACTCGCGCCCGGGCAGGGCGTCAAGGACCAGCGTCACCGCCTGTTCAGGTGCCACGAGCGGCAGATCGGCCTCGGGGATGTCGAGCTCCGCCCACATGGACGAGGTGTCCACGATCTCGATGAGGACCTGATCAGGGCTCACCAGCTTGCCGATCGTGGCGCTGCGCTCGGTGACCACACCCGATATAGGGGCGCTCAGGGTGTAACCTCCGACCCCGCTTCCGGATGCTCCCATGACCGAGAGCGACGCGGCGAGCGCCGCTTGCTCGCTCTTGGCCTCATCGAGCTCCTGCTTCGCTGCAAGCAGGCTCTTCTGAGAAGCGATCCCCTCCTGCACGAGGGACTGCTCCCGCTTGTGGTTCTGCTCGGCGATGTCCACCCGGGACCGAGCCGCGTGGAGCTTGGCCCGATCGGCGCCGACCTCGGCGCTGTCGACCACGATCAGCGCGTCGCCTTTCTTGACCTTGCTGCCGACGTCGACCTTGAGCTCCCGGACCACGCCGGGGGATCGGGCGTTGATCTGGGCGAGCTTCGTCGCGTCGTAGGCGAGCCGCGCCGTGGTGGCCACGCCACCACCGCCGGCGCGGACGATCGCCTTTGCAGTCTCGATCCCGGCCACTGTGGCGGTGTCCTTCTTCTTGAAGCGGATCTTCGTCCCGTCGGCAGGGGCCCCGTCGCTGCCCACGTCCGCCGCCGGCTTGCCGCCCCGCTCAGGGTGGCAGGTCGGGCAGATCGACTCCGGAAAGCCGTGCTCGCCGCACCAGTCGCCCTTGGCCTTGAAGATGGCCGCCAGCTTGGGGTTGCACTTGGTGCACAGGGCCTCGAGCACGCCGTGCTCCTTGCACATCGCCCCCTCCGCCGGCGGTGCGCTGGCCTTGGCCTCGGCGCGCGCTTCCCCGTGGGAAGACGCGCTGTCCTTACCACTGCAGCCGCAGGCGACGAGCGCGATGAGCATGGCGCAGCCGCGCCTTCGAATCAGTTCACGGCGCATCTCACGACTCCTTGGTCGGTCGCACGATCTTGAGGTTGGGATTGCACTTCAGGCATTGCGACTCGGGCACCCCGTGCTCGGCGCACCAGTCGCCGGTCGCCTTGAACGCGGGGACCAGCTCCGGGCTGCAACGGGTGCACTGCGACTCCGGCACCTGATGCTCATCGCACCAGTCCTCGTGCGAGCCGGGTTTCACCTCCTTCGGTGCGTGCCCCTTGGCCTCGGAGGCCGCGCTCTGCTGCTCCGGTTTGGCGGAGGCGCCCGGCTCCTTGGAGCAGGCTCCAGTACCCAGGGCCAGTGCTGCGACAATCGACAGTACAAGTTGACGAACGTTCATGATCGACACTCCTTCCGACATGGATCCCTATGTTGCGCGCGCACCAAGGCGCGGCCTGCCCGACCCAGCGCGACGAGGCGCGCGGCTGCTGCGCCGCGGTGCGGAGCCGGTCGTCAGGCAGGGCAGCGCCGCCACCGTCTCCGCGCTCGCATGACCACCTCGAGCCTGGTCATCTGCGGCGCCCGACCCAGGCAGCACGCCAACGGCGTGTGCGCAAGCGGAGCGCGCTCAGACGCTCACGGCACCAGACGATCAGCGCTTACCGGGGAGCGAGGGCGCTTGCCTGGTCAGGCGCGGAGCCTTGGGACGTGGAGGATGTCGGCTGGTTCGCTGGACGGGGGAGCACGACCGGCACGGAACCACGTGATCTCTGCGGCTACCGGAGCTGGGAGCACGAGGTCGAGCGGTGCTGCCGCGACCGCGCGGAGCGTGGCCCCAAGGCAGCCCGGGGCGCAGTCGATGGGGCAGGGGCAGTCCTCGTCCTCGTCGTGCTCGCCGCTCCCCGCTGGGATAGAGGCGCCGCATGCTTCAGCGACGGATTCGACGCACGGGAAAAGGAAGGCGGCCGTGAACTGGCTGAGAAGGACGGCGAGCACGAACACCGAGATGATCCGGACCACCTGCCGGATCCCCCGCGTTCTTGAGGTTGGCCGCCGCGTCACGGCCGGAAGACTAACCCAGATCGATGACGGATGCACTACTTCTGTCCCACGCTGTTCTCGGCAGACGCTGCATCGTCTCGAAATTCTCCGTCGAAGCCACCACTTCTAGCCGCGTGCTCTGGCTTGACCGCGATCCACCCATGCATTAGCGATGTTCGCCGCGACCACACCCGCGACGAGCCCGCCGATCAGCCCGGCCGCCTCGCCGAACAGCAGCGCGCCGCACCGAAGCGCGGCGATCGAGCTCACCCAGAGCACCATCCCCATGGCGGTCGTAGCGCGGTGCTCGCTCGGCACACGCGGCACGAGCAAGGCCAGGGACAGGCCGAACAGAGCGCCCGCCGCGACGCACAGCCCCGGCATCGTGCAGCACGCCGCCGAGCTCATGCCCACATCCGCACTGCAGCATAGGCGCAGCACTGAGGGAGGAAGAGCGAGCGTCGCGAGCCCCGCCACGAGCCCACGCCGCGCGCCGCGCAGCAGCCACGTCCCACGCCACTCGACAAAGACCCAGACCAGCAGGGGCACGGGAAGCCATACGAGCGCGCGCTGTCCCACGGCAATCAGTGCGACCACAACGGCAACCGAAGTGACTCCCGCAGCGCGCACCATTGACACCCGCAGGCGTCCGACCTCGTACGCTCGCCTCGCCGCTCGGCGTGCGGCCCCGAAATCACTGCTCATCGAGCCCTCCTAGTACTACAGTCGTACTTCGGCGAGGCAGCCGGCCCCGTCCTACAGCCGCACGCTTTCGGGTCGGCGGGTCTCGTGCATGGTCCCCGCCGCACCACAGACATCCCGACGCCCGGCTCGGTCGGACGTCGCGCTTCTGCACGAACCCGCGGCGCTGAGTGAAGTCTGGGCACGCGCCTGGGCAGGCTTCGTCGAGCGCGTGGGCAGCCACTTCGCACGCGCCGAGGTTCGTGCCCATGTCGCCGACTACCTCAGGGGATTGCTCAGCCCGATCGAACGGAAGAACAGCTGGCAGTTCGCCGAGGCTATCGGCGATCCGACCCCCGTACGCACTGCAGCACCTGCTCAGTCGTGCGCGTTGGGATCCGGACGCTGTGCGCGACGACCTCCGCGCCTACGTCGTCGATCATCTCGGCCATCCAACGGGCGTGCTGGCGATCGATGAGACGGGCTTCTTGAAGAAGGGTACGCATTCGGCCGGGGTGCAGCGGCAGTACAGCGGCACGGCCGGTCGGATCGAGAACTCTCAGGTGGGGGTCTTTCTCTCCTATGCTACGCTGCGAGGGCGTACCTTCCTCGATCGAGCACTCTACCTGCCGGTGTCATGGATCGAGGACCGTGCGCGCTGCAAGCGCGCACGAGTACCCGAGAACGTGACGTTTGCAACCAAGCCGCAGTTGGCGCTGCAGATGGTGCAGCGAGCCTTGGACGCAGGCGTACCTGCCGCCTGGGTTGTGGGCGATGAGGTGTACGGTGACGACAGCAAGCTGCGGCGCTGGCTGGAGGAACGAGAGCAGCCGTACGTGCTTGCGGTCTCGAGCCAGCACCGGATCTGGAAGGAATGGCGCCAGATCAAGGTGAGCGAGCTCCTGCGACAGGTGCCTGCGGATGGCTGGCACCGCCTCAGCGCAGGCGACGGTGCCAAGGGACCACGGATCTATGACTGGGCCTTCGCCCGCTTTTCCGCAGCGAAGCCGTGTCGCTGGCAACGCGGAATCCTGTTCCGCCGCAGCCTCGCCGATCCGACAGACGTCGCGTACTACGCCGTCTTCGCCGCGAAAACCACCCCATCGTTCGAAGTGGTCCGTGCCGCGGGGAGCCGCTGGTCGATCGAAGAGTGCTTCGAGAGTGCGAAGGGCGAGGTCGGCCTCGACCATTACGAAGTCCGCAGCTTCACGGGCTGGTACCGTCACATCACCCTCGCGCTCTTTGCGCACGCATTCCTGACGGTCCAGCGGGCTGCTTCCGAGGCGCCCGCCGGGAAAAAAATCCGCCGCGCCCAGTCGGTCTGCCGCGCTCATCCCGCTGACCGTCCCCGAGGTGCGCCGCCTGCTCTGGGCGCTGCAGTGGACCGCGCCGGCTGAGCCCGACGCGGTCCTGAGCTGGTCCTGGTGGCGGCGGCATCACCAGGCGCTGGCGCGCAGCTGTCACTACCGGCGCCGTGGCGCTCGGCCGCCATAAGTACAACTGTAGTACTAGCCCTCCCCGCACACCGTGCACCAGGGCAGCCGCACGAGCGTGTGGTGCGACGTCTCGAAGGTGCAGAGGTCCTGAACGAGGAGTCGGCCCGCGAGCCGGGGGGCCGTGTACGCCGTGATCGCCTTGAGCGCCTCCATCGCCGCGAGCTGGCCAAGGAGCTGGCCCATCGCGCCGGCGTGCGGGGCCGGCGCGCCGCCCGGGCGCGCGGCGAGAGCGGGGTTCAGCGCCCCCACCTCCGCGCAGATCCGGCACGCGGTCTCGCCCGGGAACACAAGGGGGCCGACGACCGCCACCGCGCCCGCGAGGTGCGACCAGAGCGACACGATGCGATCGCGGTGGGCGAACCGCGCGACACGCTCCAGGAGCGGCTCGTCGTCCGCGCGCACGGCCGAGACGATCAGGTGGGGGCGCCCCTCGGGCGAGCGGAGATCGCCCTCCTCGAGCGCGGCGGCGGAGCTCTCGTCCACCCGGCACCGCGGCGCGCGCCCGCGGATCAGCGCGGCCACGGCGGCGCGGCGGGGCGCGCCGAGCGCCGCCGCGCCGCGCTCCCGGAGCACCGCGGCGTCGCCCGGCCCGACGACGCCGTCGTCGACCAGGTGGAGCGCGGCGACCCCCGCCGCCGCGAGCGCGAGCGCCGCCGAGGCGCCCCAGGGCTCGAGGCCCGCGACGAGCACACGCGCGCCCGCGAGCCGCTGCTGCGCCCCGGCGGCGGCCGCGGGCCACCGCCGGAGGAACTCGTCCTGGCCGCGGAGGCGCTCGCGATCGAGGGGCGCCGCCGCGTCGGGCGTCGCCTCGATGAACCCGCGCGCCTCGAGCAGGTCGAGGAACCGGATCACGCTCGCCGGCGAGTAGTCGGAGAGCGCCTCGATGACCGCCTGGCGATCGCGCGACCCGTCGAGCAGCGGCACCATGCGCTCGACGAACGCGCTCACGTCCGAGCCGGTGAGCTGGAAGGCGCCCAGGTCGGACTGGAGGATGACGCCCACGCCCGTGGGCGTGATGCTGGCCGAGCGGCTGAGTCGAATGCTGGGCATGGTGCTCTCCGACGGTCGTTGTTCAGGCGTGCTCGGTCTCTGACCGGCCCTCTCCCGGCCCGGGATGACCTATGCAGACGACGTAGATGGCCTCCTCGTCGGCCGGGAGCGCGAGGAGCGCGCTGAGCTCCTGGTCATAGAAGCCGCCGATGGCCACCGTGCCGAGGCCCATGGCCGTCGCGACGAGATAGAGGTTCTGGCCGAGGTGCCCGGCGTCCAGCCATACGTAGCGGTAGCCGCGCTGGCCGTACTTCCACATCGTGCGGAACGGGATCGCCGTGACGACGACCACGACGTTGGTGTTCACGAGCATGTCCTGACCGATCGCCAGATCGGCGAGCGCGGCGTGCGCGGCGCCTTCCCGCCGGAGCTCGAGCTCGTGCGCCCGGGCGTCGTAGTGGTGCAGGCCGTCCGGGATCCCCTCCACGGCCTGCGTCGCCACGTAGATCTCGAGCGGGTACCGGCCGCCCGCCGAGGGCGCGGGGCGCTGGCTGCTCCACTCCCCATCGCCCTTGCGCAGCGTCCGGACGCCGTAGCTCGCGTGGAGGAGCCGCCCGAGCGTCTCCAGCGGCATCGGCCTGAGGGCGAAATCGCGGACCGACCGCCGCTGCTCCAGCACCGCGCCGAGCGGGGTGTCGACCGCGAAATCGCGCCCGGGCAGCGCAGTGCGCGCCGAGCCCGCGTAGGTGCGGAAGCGGCGCGGCTGGAGATCTCCATCGAACGTCCGCTCTAGCGGCCGCGATCTCACGTGCGAGGACTGGAGGTGATAGAGCCGCGCGACGTCCACCTCTTTGCTCCTTGCCATGGTGTCCTCTCTCAGGCCATCGGGTGGGGATCAGGGTTGATTCCGTACGGCGCCATCGAGCGGAGGCGCGGGTTCCCGAGCTGCGCGACCTCATGGCCGAAGTGGATCTGCTGGAACTCGGGCCCGAGGGCCCGGGCGACGCGGAATGAGGTTGCCGCGAGATCGGGCGACGTCACGTCGACGATCGCGATGCGGAGCCCCGCGGCCGTCACGCGCCGGGCGAGCTCGGACAGCGAGACCTCCCCGGGCTCCTCGAGCTGCGAGGCGGTCACCGCGCCGCCTTCGCGGAGGAACGCGAAGGCGGCGGCGCGCTCCGCGGGAAAGTAGTAGGCCGCGTGATCGTTGAGCGTGCGCACGTCCTCCGGCCGCTCGGGGATGACGACCTCCTGGCCGGTGACGAAGCGGATGACGTAACTCACTATCTGGCCCTGCTCCAGGATGGCTTTCCTGATGGCCGCGCGGGGGCTCAGGTGGGCAGCGAGCGAGACCACGGCGCCGGGCCAGCGCTTGCCATCGCCGTAACCCACGCACATGACCGCGGGGACCGCGATGCCCGCCTCCAGGAGATACAGCTCGACCCGGGCGCCGCAATCCGCGAGCTGGCGGGCGACCTCCCGCGCGTCGGGGTCGATCGATTCGTCGAGCATGATCCGTCGCCCCGGCCTGCGAGCGAGCCAGGAGATCATGAACGCGTCACGCTCGATGAGCTCGAGCGCGGCCGCCATCGACGCGTCGTCGAGCGTCGCGCCCGCGGCGAGCCCGTTCGAGGTCACATCGAAGAAGCGGGCCTCGGGTGGAGCGCAGTAGCTGTAGTAGACCGCGAGCGCCGGGACGTGCACGGGCGCGCCGGTGTCCAGCCAGCGCCCGAGGACCCAGTCGATCGGCGTGGTCGGAACGACGGGGACGTAGGGGAACCCGGGGCGGGCGTACTGCGCTTCCTCGTAGCGACCCAGCCGCTCCGGAGCGATGAAGTCGCCCTTCATCTCGACGATTGAGGCGCGGAGGAACTCCGCCTTGTCGACGCGCGCGGAGGCGTAGCGCTCGATCGCCTCGCCCACCGCCCTGATCAGGGCGTCGACGGCGGTGGTGCCCTTTCCGGTGCCGACCTCCGGCTCCCCGCAGCGGTGGGCGTGCCCCGCGCCCTCGGTGTAATTGCTGAGGACGGCCGTGGCGGTGAGCGGCGCTTCGAGCGCGAGCGCCGGGCTCTTCATGTCCAGCCTGAGGTGCCTGACGATACCCGTCCGCGCGTCGACGATGCCAGCGAGCAGCCGGCGGAGCTCCGCGGCGTCGCGCGCGCCGGAGAGGCGCACGCTCGGGGCCTCTCGAGCGGTCCCCTCGCGCCGGGCGCCGGCGGCGCCGCCGCAGACCGGGCACCAGGGCATCTGCAGGACGGCGTGGAACGACGCCTCCGGGTCAACCAGGTTCTGCACCATGAACCCGCCCGAGAGCCGCGACGCGCCCCGGCGGACGAGCAGGTCGATGGCCGCGAGCGCGACCGCGTAGCCGAGGAACGCCGGCACGGGCGCGAGGTAGGTGCGCGCCCGGGGGCCCCGGCGCTCGGCGAGGAGCGACGCCTGGAGCGCGTGATCGGCCTCGGCCTTGTCGCTGGTCGCGAGCTGTCGGAGACGGCAGCACTCCCAGCACGCGGTCTCGCCGGGCACGACGGCCGGGCCGATCACCGCGTCGAGCCCGTCGAGGTGGGCGCTGAGCGACGGGATCGAAGCGCCGTGGGCGAAGCGGGCGACGCTCTGAAGAACGAGGAGATCGTCGTTCGAGACGCAGGCGAGGATCAGGTCCCAGCCGGTGTCCTCCTGGACGAGCGGGCGCTCTGCGCGCGCGACCAGCGCCCCGTACGTGACCGCGCACCGGGGTGCGAGGCGCGACAGCGCGAGGGCGAGCGCAGGGGCGCGCTCTCTCCCGAGGTCCGCCTCGGCGAACGGGCCGAGGTCGTCCACCGTGACCGTTCGGTCGTCGAGGATGTGGAGCGCACCGACGCCCGAGGCCGCGAGTTCGAGCGCCGCGACCGCGCCCCACGGCTCGAGGCCGACGACGAGGACGCGCGACCGCGCGAGCCGCTCGCGCGCCTCGTCCGGAGCAGGCGGGGCGCCCTCCTCGAGCGGTGAAGCGGAGGTCGATGAGCTGGATCGTTGGATGGCCACGCGAGATCTCCAGAGAAAAGGCAGCGCGACGAGGTGCCGACCTGCGTCGCGCCGGGCCGGCGGTGTCGGTATGAGGTTGGATGCCGGCGCCGGACGAGGGATGCTCCGCGAGCCAACGGGAGCATTGCTGAGAGCCAACGGGAGCATCGCCGAGAGCCAACACGCTCGTTCGCCCGGCTACCCCGGGGCTAGCTGCGGGCGCAGCCGCAGTGGCAGTGGCCGCAGTGGCAGTGGCCGCAGTGGCCGCAGTGGCCGCAGCCACAGTGGGCGCCGATCGGCTCCATCGTTTCCGCCTTATCCATTCTGCCCGACAAATCGTCGACGGCGTTGCGGATCTCCTTCATCGCTATATCCAAATCCTTCGGTGTCTCACTCGTGATATTTATATTCGTCATGGCTGAGCCTCCAGTTTTGAGCCCCCATTACTGAATGGTTCACAGGCACTCTTCGTCAACTCGACAACTCGCGGACGAGCAGCGGAATCTCGGATGAGATCTCCCGTCATCCAGGCGGACCAGCGTCGCGGTTGCGCGAGACGCCCTCACCGGCTCGCGGGGCCCTTCTCGCTCGCTCCGCTCGCTCCTTCTCTTCGCACGGCGACCGGCGTGCTCGGGCGGCCCGACTTCGGACGGCTCGCGGCGGGGACGCTCGCCGACGTGCTCATGGTCGACAGCGACGCGACGGCGGACGTCCGGGCGCTCGAGCGGGTATCGCGCGTCTACAAGTCGGGTGTCCTCCTCGATCGCGACGCGCTCACGCTGCCCCGCGGGGCGACCGTCCTCCACGCTGGCTGGCGGCTTCCGACGCCGGCGGCGGACGCGTGGGTGACCGGGAGGCGGGCAGCCGTGCCGCCTCTGCCCTCTGTACCCGGGCAAGCCACGCCGCACATGCCGACCGGGGGCGGACGCCTCGTGAAAGACGAGCACGGTCTTCAGGGCGGGGACACTAGCTAACCGCGTGCTCTGGCTCGACCGCGATCCACCCATGCATGAGCGATGTTCGCCGCGACCACACCCGCGACGAGCCCGCCGATCAGCCCGGCCGCCTCGCCGAACATCAGCGCGCCGCATCGAAGCGCGGCGAGCGAGCTCACCCCGAGCACCATCCCCGTGGCGGTCGTGGCGCGGTGCTCGCTCGGCACACGCGGCACGAGCAAGGCCAGGGACAGGCCGAACAGAGCTCCCGCCGCAACGCACAGCCCCGGCATCGTGCAGCACGCCCCCGAGCCGATGGCCACATCCGCGCTGCAGGATGGGCGCAGCACGGAGAGCGGAAGAGCGAGCGTCGCGAGCCCCGCCACGAGCCCACACCGCGCGCCGCGCAGCAGCCACGTCCCGCGCCACTCGACGAAGGCCCAAACGAGCAGGGTCACTGGCAGCCATACGAGCGCGCGTCGCCCCACGGCGATCAGCGCGACCACCGCGGCAACCGAAGTGACTCTCGCAGCGCGCACCATGGACACCCGCAGCCGTCCGACCTCGTACGCGCGCCTCGCCGCTCGGCGTGCGGTCCCGGAATCACTGCTCATCGAGCCCTCCTAGCAGCCGCCGAAGCTGCGCACCGACCATGTTGCGCCAGCGGCCCGATCCGGACCCAGCCGCCGCACACGAAGCGCAGCCCCCGGGATACGGCGCACAGAAGAGCGGATCGAACGCGCTCCGCTCCCCTGCGCCTGGCACGTCATCCAACGATCGAACTCGTCCTCGGTTCGGACGCCTGGCGCATTCTTTGAAAGGTCTACTGCGCCGGATGCCGGCTACTCATCAGCACGCTCCACCCGCGCAGCACGGTGACCCCGGGTAGCAGCAGTCAGAGGTGTATCTGTCGTACACCGCCGTACCGCCAGCGCCGAGCGCGCCCATCAGCAGGACGCCGGTAGCCAGCTTCGCCCACGACTTACGAAGCACACCCATCACGACAAACCTCCTGCCCGCTTCTAGGCGGCGGCCGCGGAGGTGTGACGGGGGCGCGTCGAATTTGACGAGAGGCTGCTCCCGGGCCGTATGGACCACCGAGCTCAGCCAGAGCTCGCGGACCGGACCACGATCGATCAAGCTTGCGGTCGACGTCAGCGTCTCGTCGCGTGTCGAGAGCGTCGTTAGCCCGATGCGCTTGGCCGCACCCGCGTCCTCCGACGCGCTCGGGGCGGAACGAGTCGCCCACGATTCCAAGAAGCAGTGTAATCTCGCCACGACCGATGAGCAGCCGAGATTGCTGGCGGGGACGTCTGTTCATGGGCCTTGGCCGCTTGGTGTACGTAGGCCCCGTGGGGCCCACGGAGCGCCATGCGCACCACGCGTTCCAGATCGTGCTCGCTGGCGAGCAGCCACTGCTCCTGAAGGCGGAGGGGGAGCGGCCGGAGCCGTGCGAGGTCGCCCTGATCCCGCCGGATGCCTCGCATGCGATCGACGCGCCCGTGGCATCCTCCGTCATGGTCTACGTAGACCCCGACGGGGCCGCGGGCCGACGGCTCCGGAGGCTGTCGGTGCCCCGGGCGCCGCTGGATGCGTGGCGGCGCGCTGCCGAACCCAGGCTCCTGGGCCTCACCACGCGCCAGCCCGAGACGTGGGCGGATGCCGATCGCCTGGCGAGCGCCGTGGTCGACCGACTCGTGCCGGAAGATGCGCAGCCCCGTCCCGTCCACCCAGCCATCACGCGCGTGCTCCGCGCCCTCCCCGAGCTCCTCGACGGCCCTGTCCGCCTGAAGCAGCTCGCCGCGCATGGCGGCCTCTCGCCGGGACGGCTCGCTCACCTCTTCACCGAGACCGTCGGCATCCCGATCCGCCCGTACGTCCTATGGCTCCGGTTGCAGAACGTGGCGCTGCACATCGAGCGCGGAGCGTCCATCACCGAGAGCGCCCACGCGGCCGGCTTCGCGGACGCGGCGCATCTGAACCGCGTGTTCCACAGGATGTTCGGCGTGGCGCCGTCCGACGTCGTCGGGTGGGCGGAGTGGATCACGCCCCGCTCCGATTAGCCAGTTCGTTCAAGCCGGGGGCAAGCATCGGATGCACCCTCGCTCCATGCATCGTACATCCAAAGCCTCCTGGGCACGCCGTTTGCTCGCGATCGCCATCTACCCGACCGTCTTCCTCGGCGGAACCGCTGTCGTCGTATACAAGGTCGGCACCGGTGCCTCCTACTGGCGTGTCGGACCTCCCGTACTGCTCCTCGCAGCAGTCATCGTGGTCGCGCTCGAACGCCTCTGGCCACACGCGCGCGCGTGGCAGAAGGACCAGGGCGACCTGCGCGTGGACGTGTTGCACTTCGCAGGCAATCTCGCGGTGAGCCAGATTTCGGCAGCGCTCTACGCGCTCATCCATGCCAGGACTGGCGGCGCGCTCGGCCTATGGCCGTCACGATGGCCATTCGTAGCGCAGGTCGTGCTCGGGGCGGCGATCCTGGATCTCAGTCTCTATGCCATCCATCGTGCGAGCCATACCGTGCGGTTCTTGTGGCGCCTGCACGCGGTTCACCACAGCCCACGCCGGCTTTACTGGCTCAACGGGCAGCGACGCCACGTGCTGCACGAGCTCCTCGAGGGAGCGCCAGCCTTCTTGGTGCTCGGGGTTCTGGGCGCGCCTCCGACCGTGGTCGCCTGTTACATGGCGGCAATCACGATCCATCTCATGCTTCAGCACGGGAACATCCAGTACGAGGCCGGTCTTCTGCGGTACATCTTCGCCGTCGCAGAGTCGCACCGCTGGCATCACCAGCGCCTCTACAGAGACGTGCAGGGCAACTACGGCGCGATCCTGTCCGTATGGGATTACCTCTTTGGCACGGCGCTTCTCAAGAAAGGAGATGCTCCGCTCGATGTGGGGATGGACGACGAACCGGATCTCCCGCGTGATTACATCGGTCAGTTACGGTGGCCTCTGCTCGCGCGTTCGAGGGGGGCGAGCCAGGGATGAGCGATCGACGCTGATGGGATCGACAACGGCGTACACCGAGGCGGCGGGGTGCTCTTTGCACTCGCGATCCTGCTCGGCGTGGCGGCCCCCATCGCGGAGCTCGTGGCCTGGGTCGGGCCGCTCGCCGAGCCCGGTCCCATGGCCGTCGGGCTCGACGTGGCCATGACGATCTCAGGTACGCTCGGCACGCTGCGGTCACAGGGGGCGATGGGAGAGTCGTGGCGCGTCGGCGTCAGCGAGGCGGAGCGCACGAGCCTCGTGACCCGAGGGCCGTTCGCTTTGATGCGGAATTCCATCTTCAGCTTCATGATGCTGGCCGCGCTCGGGATGATGCTGATTGTTCCGAACGCCGCTGCGCTCGCCTCGTTCGTGGCGCTGGTCATCGCGATAGAGCTGCAGGTTCGCTTCGTCGAGGAGCCGTACCTGCTGCGCACCCACGGCGAGGCCTACGCCGCCTACTGCGAGAAGGTGGGGCGCTTTCTGCCGGGGCTCGGCCTCATTCGTAAATAACGAGCTCTCGCTCAGCGGCCGCGCGCCCACGCAAAGGCCACCATCGCCACGACCGCGAGGCTCAGCCATTGAGGCAGCCTCAGCGGACCAGCCGTGGGCCGCGGGTCGGCACGGGCGAGCTCGACGGCGAAGCGGCCCACGGCGTAGAGGACGGCCACGGTCGCGAAGGCGGCGCCGCCTCAAGGCGAGGTGGGCCTTCGAGAAGGCGTGGGCGCGCGCGGGCCTCGCAGGCGAAGCCCCCGGCGCTGCTCAGGAGGGCGCGTCGAGCGCGTTCGTGAGCTCGTACGCGGCCGGCGTGGTCGAGCGCACGGGCTGACTGCGACGGTGAGCGGCTCCTCAGGGCTCGACGTGGATCTCACCCATCATGCCGCGCTCGGTGTGCTCGAGGATATGGCAGTGGTACATCCACATGCCCGGCTCATCGAAGCGCGTCGCGATGCGCACGGTGGACCGCTGCGGCAGGATCACGGTGTCCTTGTTGGCGAGATCCTCGTCGGCCACCGGCACATCGTCCCTGGCCAGAATCTGGAAGAAGAAGCCGTGCAGGTGGAACGGGTGGTCCATCTCCGCGTCGTTCTTCAGGTCATAGACATGGATCGATCCATTCTCGACGCTGATCGGCGGCACGTCCGGAAACGCCTTGCCGTCGATCGTGAACGTCAGCTTGCCATCGACATACCCCTCGTCGAACGTGATCGTCGCCTCCGCCGGCCCGCCCGGGAGCCGCTCGATGGCAGGGCTCGTCTCGGGGAGCGTACGCCCCGACAGCCGGGGTCCCGAGCCGATCCGCACCCTGGCGAGCGGCATCGGCTCGGCCAGTCCGGTGTGGTGCCCGCGCTCGTAGGGCTCGTTCATCAGGGTGAGCTCCGTTCCCGGCTCGCCGTCGGCGATCAACAGCACGTCGTAGCGCTCGCCGGGAGAGACCAGGAGCCTCTCGGTGTCGTACGGCTTCGGGATCAGCCCGCCGTCGGTGCCGATGACGCGGAACGTGTGGCCCGGGAGCGCCAGGTTGAAGAAGCGCCCGTTCGCCACGTTGACGATCCGGAGCCGCGTGAGCCCGCCCGGCCGCACATCGAGCGCCGGCATCACCTGGCCGTTGACGAGCACGACATTGCCCTCGCGGCCCATCATGATCGTGTCGTCGTCGAGCTCTTCATTGAAGGTCCCGTCCTTGTTCAGGAACACGTCCCCGAGCACGGCGATCTTCTCGACGTCGGCTTCCGGCTCGTTCGGTCCGCGCACGCGGATCAGGCCGAAGAGCCCTTTTTGGATCTGCTCCGGCTCCATCACGTGCGGGTGGAACCAGTAGAGCCCCGCATCCTGCAGCGTGAACTGGTACGTGAACGTCGCGCCGGGCGCTATCGGCTGCTGCACGGCCATCACGCCGTCCATCTCGTTGGGCACCCGGACGCCGTGCCAGTGGATCGTCGTCGCTTCCGGCAGGCTGTTCTTGAAGTGGACGATCAGCGTGTCGCCCACGTTCGCCTCGATCAGAGGCCCTGGGACCGTACCGTTGTAGGACCAGACCGCGGTGGTCGTGCCCTCCAGGTAGGTCTTCTCTGCCTCCCTGGCCTCGAGGTCGACCTCGACGATCCTGGGATCGGGGTTCCTGTCGGGCGCGGCGGCGGGCTCGCCCCAGGCATCGGGGGCGGGCGGCTCCTCTGCCTGCTCGGCGACGCACCCGGCCGCGAGCAGCGACAGCGAGGCGACGCCCAAAAGAGCACGCGAAATCCGTCTCATGGTGCGCCCTCCTCGTCGGTGGGATTGCCGGACATCTCGTTCGAGTATCCGGAGTAGACCTCGCCCACCTTGCAGCGCATACGGTACGTATACTTTATGTTCTCTGTCGCCTCGGAGTCCATGTAGGCCTTCTTCGATCCTGCGACGGTAAAGGCGACGGCGTAGTCGTTCATCAGGTCCTTGCGCTCGCCCTCGATCTCATCGCACTCCGGCTGTGGCACCCACTCGACGTGAAGCACGTCCAGCATCGGCATCACGAACGACAGGACGGGCGCATCGGGCGTCGTCGCCGCAGGCCCGCCGCCGCTCCCACCGCCCTCTCCAGTGCCGCCGTGCCCCCCCGTGCCGCTCGCCGCTCCCGCACCGCCGTCCCCTCCCGTGCCCTCGACAGGAGAGGGGCCCGTCTCCGACCCTCCGCAGGCGGCGAGGGCGAGGCTGACAGCAGCGAGGCCGATGAATCGAGAGCAAGCCATGACGGTGTCTCCTTGCTGGTTCCTGGCGTCCCCGAATGTGACCCATTCGGTCACAGCGGCGAGGTGCAGCGGGACGCCGCCACTTGTTCTAGGCACCAGCGGGCCAGGCGTGACGCGTGGACACGTCTTTTCACCTGCGGCGCCCAGAGGCGGATGCCCGCAACGTTCTTCGATCCGTCCGCTCACCGGCAAGGCGTACCGCCGGGCTGGCCTCCGAGCCTGTCGCGGCCAGAAGGGGCAGGAGGTATCGACGATACGGCCTTGCGGGGCGGCCGGTCACGTTTCAGGAGGGCGACCGCGCGAGGCCTCATGGAACAGGCCGGCGCGGCAAGGGGGCACTCTGCTACGCTGCGCTGGACCATGCAACACGTCCCCTCTGCCATGCCCTCGTATCACAAGCGCCCCTTACCACCGGGCTGCATCCCGTTCTCCTCCGAGGAGGGGCGTGCGGTCTTTCGCGAAGCGCTCGCCCTGGGGACGATGGAGAGTTTCTTCCCTCTCGTCGAGCAGTTCCACACTCAGGCCGAGCCTGCCTTCTGCGGTCTGGGGACGCTGGTCATGGTCCTCAACGCGCTGGAGATCGATCCGGGGCGTGTCTGGAAGGGACCCTGGCGTTGGTTCTCGGAGGAGCAACTCGACTGTTGCCGCTCCCTCGACGACGTCGCTCGCGACGGCGTCACGCTGACGCAGCTGGCATGCCTGGCCCGATGCAATGGCGCCCGGGCCGACGTGAGCTTCGCGGAGACCTCCTCGCTGGAGGCGCTCCGCGCCGCGGTCCGAGACGCCACCTCGTGCGCCAAGGACAACCACGTGGTCGTTGCCTATGACCGCCGGACGCTGGACCAGACCGGGAGCGGCCACTTCTCGCCGGTCGGTGGAATGCACCCGGACCGCGACCTCGCGCTCCTGCTCGACGTGGCGCGCTTCAAGTACCCGCCTCACTGGGTCCCGCTCGAAGCGCTCCATCGCGCCATGTTGCCTGTCGACCCCACCTCGGGGCGGTCCCGCGGGTTCGTGACGATCCGGCGCGAGCATCCGGTGGCGCCCGTGGCTGCGCTGCACGAGGCCAACTGGGCCGAGGTCGAGCGCTTTCTCCGCGATCTCGACGGCACCGACGTTCTGGTGCTGACCGGCTGCCTGCGCGAGGGAGTCTCCAGCATGCCGCTTCTGCTCGAGCTGCTGCGCCGCCCCGACCTGCCCCAGACAGTCAAGCAGCACCTGGCGCGGTTGCGCGCCCAGGTGGCGGCTCTCGACGCTCGCCCACCGCCGCTGTAGCAGGCATCGAGCTGGCCGTGGTCGTGCTCGTCAACGTGGGGGGCCGGCGCGGTCGCCGGACCGGCCTCCACAGAGAAGATGCGCGCGGACGGTATCGATACGAGCGCGCGGAAGTAGCGCGACGGACGAGCACAATCAGCGCAGGCGAGCGTGGCCGTGACCTGCTCGCGCCCTCATCGCGCCCCCGCAGCGACGCGCGCGAACGCGTCGGGATAGAGGCCCACCTCGGACTCGCTGCGCATCTCCAGCGTCTCGGGATCGAGCCGGAGCACCTTGCCCGGCGTCACGGTCTGATCGCCCTCGCAGACGACGAAGAGCCCGTGCTCCTCGTCGAGCTCCGCAAGGTGCGGCCTCACGCAATCATCCCTGATGTTCCGGGAAATGGCGCCGTTGTCGTCCGGGTCCATGCCGATCCGCGCGATCATGTCGGGCACCTGCGTCGGCACGTAGACGGCGCTCCCGTCAGGGGTCCACGCGGCGAAGTAGGGCGCGCCAATCGTGAGGATCCTCTTGGACTCGTCGAACGTCTCCGACTCGACATCGAAGAAGCGCACGTCCCTGCTCAGCGTGTTGCTCACGGCGATGGTCTTCCCATCAGGCGACATGACGGCGGTGTAGGGCCCGTAGCCCGAGGAGTGGGCGTCGGGCGCCAAGGGCGGGCCGACGGGGACGAGCTTTACCTCGGCGTCCGGGTCCGTCAGGTCGACGATCGCGAGCGCGTCGTCGCCATAACAGGCGACGTAGGCCCGGGCGCCGTCCGGCCGCGAGAGGGCGATCCCGTGCGCGGCCTTGCAGACCGGGATGAGCCTCGGCGCGGCCGAGCCACCAGGCAAGACCGCATCGGGATCCACGACCGCGAGCGATGAGCGCGCCGCCTCGGGATCCTCTGGGTTGTCGAGCGCGCGCTTGAGATCGAAATGAGAGACGACCACGCGCCTGCCGTCCTCCGAGATCACGATGTCGGCCGGGTTGGGCTCGACGCGCACCTGTCCGAGGAGGCGCAGGTCGTCGAGCGCGAGCTTCTGGACATAGCCGGCCACCGCGCTCCCGCCGTGTACCGAATGGGAGCCGATCTCGCCGGCGGTGGAAGGGTACGACAGCGTGATGTAGAGCGCGCCGCCCGCTGCGTCCACGGCCACGCGGTGGGGCCCATCGATCGTCACGGGATCGCGGCCCACCGGGCGGACGCCGAACCGCTCTCCGGTCTCGAGCGCGATGAGGGAGATCGTATCGGAGAGGCTATCGGTCACCACGCCCATGCCGCCTTCCGGAACCACGATCTCCGGAGGCCGGTTTGGATACGGGTCGCCCTCGTAAGCACGGTAGCGGTATTCGATGATGGGATCGGGATCGCTGCAGCTCGCCAGCGTCGCCGCCGCGAGCGCGCAACCCAGGAATCGCGCAATGACCATGGATGACCTCGAGACGAGCGCCGCCTGCCCGTACACGCCGCACCCTAGCACGCACCCGCCCGCGCCGGACGCGGCGATGAATCGACCAGGAGTCGACTGGAGGCAGAAAATTCCTGATTGACAGCCGCAAGAGGCCAGGCCCATGGCGATGTCCGGGTGGTTGCGATGCCAACGCGCGCCTGGAGATGCTGTCCGAGCTAGCCGGGCGGCGGCTCGCGGCCGGCCAGACAGGACCACTCGTTCGAGGCTCAACCTCCTTGCAGCCCGGGGACACCCCGTGCGGCGCTGTTCCAGCGTGAGCTCCTGGGCCGGACCGCTGCGGCGGCAGACGATGTCCGATGCCGTGACCGTCGGAGACGGTGATGCGCCTTTTGAGGCAGCGCTGTCGATAGCATGCCAATGTCGTATCCCCCTCCGCGGCATCGAAACCTCGGAGCGCCGGGGCGCACTCTCTCACGAATACGGGAATGGTGGAGGAACGGGATGTCCTCGTCCAGACGGAACTTTTTTGCTGACGTAGCCACGCTCGCGACCGCCCTCGGAGCGCCCTTTGCGGCTTGTTCCCAGGCCGAACGCTCTCCCCTGATCGCCGCGCCGACGGGGGTTGATCCCGCCGTGCTCGCTCATGACGAGGGGTTCTGGCGTGGGGTCGCCCGCGAGTACCCGGAGAATCCAGACTTTATCAATCTAGATAACGGTTACTACGGGATCATGCCCGAGCCGATCTACCGCGAGTACATGCGCAACAGCCAGCGGCTGAACGAGCTGAACTCCTACTTGCTGCGCACCACGTACAAGGCAGAGGTCGACGAGATCCGCGAACGGCTGGCCGCTGTGGCGGGCGTGCCCAAGGAGGAGATCGCGCTCACACGGGGTGGCACCGAGGCGCTGCAGTGCCTCATCGCCGGCTACGACCGGCTGCGGCCGGGGGACGCTGTCATGTATGCCGACGTCGACTATCCGAGCTGCCAGTACGCGTTCAACTGGTTGCGCGATCGGCGCGGCGTGGACGTCGTGCCGATCGCTATCCCCGAACCGCCGACCAGACAGGCTGTGCTCGACACCTACGCCTCGGCGCTGCGCGAGCACCCACGGGTCAAGCTGCTCCTGCTCAGCCACATGAACAACCGGACTGGCCTCGTCGTACCCGTGCACGAGATCGTCGCCATGGCCAGGGATGTCGGCGTGGACGTGATCGTCGACGCGGCCCACTCCTGGGGCCAGCTGGACTTCGACGTCGGCGACCTGGATGCAGACTTCGCTGGATTCTCCCTGCACAAGTGGATCAACGCTCCGCTCGGCGCTGGCTTCCTCTATATCCGCAAGAGTCGAATTGCCGACGTCGCCCGCTTCCTTGCCGACGAGCTGTTCACGGCGGACGACATCCGCTCCCGGGTTCACTCGGGCACGATCGACGTCGCCCCCTTCCTGACCCTGCCGGTCGCGTTGGACTATCACCTGGCGCTGGGCGCCGCGGTCAAGCAGGCCCGGCTGTGCTACCTGCGAGATCGATGGGTGAGCCGGGTGAAGCAGCTCGGCAACGTCGAGGTGCTGACCCCGGACGAGCCGGGGATGTATGGGGGGATCACCGCGTTCCGGATCGCCGGGCGAACCTCGGAGGCCGACAACACGGCGATCGTCGATCATCTGATGGGGACGCACCGGATCTTCACGGTTCGCCGCGACGGGCTCGCGAAGGGCGGCTGCGTGCGGGTGACCCCTGCCCTGTTCACCTCGGCCGATGACGTTGACCGCCTGGCGAGTGCCCTCGTGGAGGTCGCCCATCGGTTTCGAACCTGACCGGCCGGCGGGCCTGTGCCGATGGGGCGCGCGCAAGCGCCCCTATCGGGAGACGAGCCAGCCGAGAACCGTCTCCACGGCGTCGTGGAACGATCCGCCCGGCCATACGCTGACGACGACGGCGGCGGCGAGCGCCGCGAGCGCGGCGGCGAGCGCGTCATTGAGGAGCTGCGGCGCTGTACCGCCAGCCTCCACCGACTCCAGCAGGGCGCGCACGCGCTGCTCGAGCGCGACGCCGGCAGGTGCACTCAGCGCGATCACCGGCGGCGAGTGCTCACGAGCGCCAACCCGCGCCCGCTCCACCGCGACGAGCGCCGCTGCGACCGCGCCTGCATCTCGGAGGCGCGCCGCGGCGTACCGATCACACTCGCGCTCGGCGGCCGCTCGCCAAGCGTCGATCAGCCGATCCCCTCCCGGGATGGGAAACAGCGCGAGGGCGAGTCGGAGCGTGATCAGGGTCAGCGTGTCACGCCGCCTGGAGTGCGCTTCCTCGTGGTGCGCCACGGCTCTGCACGCCTCCTCGGTCAACGCCCCGAGCAGGCGCCGATCGATGATGATGACGGGCGCAAACGCGCCGACGGTGAACGCGGTAGGAGCCCCGCAGTCAGCAATCCGGAGCGGAATACCATCCATCCTCGCAACCGGCAGTCGGCGGACCGCGCGGCCCCGGCGCGCCGCCGTGAGAATCTCCAGCGCGAGGCGGCACAGGGGCGGCGCGGCGTGCGCGAGCCACAGGGTGACGAGCCCCGCGGCCGGACCGACCAAGGGCAGCGCGAGCTCGGGGTGATACAGCATGCAGAGGTGCAGGTGGTGCAACCCACAGGCCGCGCAGTGGCAGGGAGAGAAGAGCCTCGCCGGCGAGGCGTACGCGACAGCTCCGAGGAAAGCGAGAAGCGCAGGCGCGAAGATCACCGCGGCGCGGAGCGCCGGAATGTCGCTCCGGCCACCCCACGAAAGGCCCCGCGCGTGCCGGACCGCGATCCCCACGGCGCCTGCACCCAGGAGGCCGAGCGCCGCGAAACACGCCGCGAGCGAGGCGACCAAGGTGAGGATGCTCATGGGGACCGCCTCCGCCGTCGCTGCTCGATGAGCGCCGAGAGCTGATCGAGCAGATCCGGATCAGCGCGCTCCGCAGAGTCGAGGAAAGCCATCAAGAGCGCGTGGCTCTTGTGTTTGCTGGCGGCCTTGAGCGAGCGCGCCGCCTGCTCGCCCAGCCAGGCTTCTCTGGACTCGCAAGGGCTGTACAGGAAGGCCTTGCCCTCTTTGTGGCGGATCACGAACTCCTTGTCATGAAGCCGATCCAGCACCGTGAGAACGGTTGTATAGGCGAGCGGGGGCTGCCGCTGAATCCGGCCGAGGACGTCGCGAACAGACAGCGGCGCTGTGCTGTCCCACAGCACGGACAGCACAGCGGCTTCGAGCTCGCCGAGAGACCTGTCGTTCGAGGTGGTCAACACGAGATATCTACCGCTCGAGGTCACGGATGTCGACGTGTCGGGCGCGCTCTCCAGGATTGGATTGCTCTCCGCGAGCGAGCGCGGCGTCATGGCAGTGCGCCAGAGCGCGCTCGACGCGTTGGCGCAGCCCGAGGCCGAGCCACAGGGTCTCGACCGTGAGGGCCGCGAGCATGGCCAGCGCGGCGGCGGTGGCGCCGGGCATCTTCGCCCGGATGCCCAGGGCAGCAGCGCCCAGGAGCACCGTCGTCCCGAGCCACGTCGCGGCGTTGACCCGGTTCGTGCGGGTTTGGCAGAGGAGGAGTCCCTGCGCCGCGTTCTGGAGCGCGATCAGGACGGGCGCGACGGAGCACAGGAGGACGGCTGGCAGCACTCCTGTCAGGAGGGCCGAGTCATGCCCGATGAAGGCGTTCAGGAGCAGCCGTCCAGGCGGCGTCAGAGCTGTACCGAGCAGCAGCAGCGCGCAGGGGGCTCCCACGCTCAGCGAGAAGCAGACCAGGAGGCCGCCTGACGCCTGGGCGCGGTTGCGGATCACGACTTGCTGTACCATGCGCGTCGTGTTCGCGATCAGGAGCACGAAGCCCCACGCGGCGGGCCAGGCGGCCAGCGCGACGGGCGCATCCGCGGCGCGCGCCACGAGCGCCACGAGGATCGCGCGTCCGCCCCAGACCACGAGCATGGAGCTGGCGAGGGGCCAGTAGAACCGGAAGACGCTGGCCACATCCGTCGGGTGGTCGCGCGCGATTGCGGCTTGCGGCGCCTGATCCATGGCCAGTTTCCTGGCCGCTACCGTCACGGTCAGCGCCTCGGAGACGATGCCGCAAAGCAGCGCCATGCCCGCGAGACGCGCGCCTGGCATGCCGGTCCCGAACCCGACCGCGAGTACGGCCACCACCACGGCGAGCCTCACCAGACCTGCCAGGCCCACCTGCCTGGTGTGACCGGCGCGGATGAGCAGGCCCTGGAAATAGCGCCGCCACCCGATCGCGGCGGGCCAAAGGACCAACAAGCTCAGGACGGTGTGGGCACGTTCCGCGACGGCACCGTCCAGACGCAAGACGTGCCGTCCCAGGAGGTCGAAGAAGGGCGGCGAGGCCAGGAGCAACAGGCCGCCCGTAAGGACCGCGCTGGCGAGCAGCATGAAGCGAAAGAGCGCCCTCCTGGAGGCCACGGCACCCGAGAGCGCATTCGAGGCGTGCAGGAGCATGATGACCGGGCTCTCGAAGAGCACTGCAAGCGATTTCGCCACGCCAGTGGCCGCCAGGCTGGTCTGGGCCTCCGGGAGGTGGGCGAGCGTCGTCGTGATGAGCGGATCGCCGGCCGCCATCGTCGCCTCACTCAGTGACAGTGGCAGGAACTGTGCCCAGAGCGAGCGAAGCGTGACCACCGTCTCGTCAGGCTCGCTCATGCCGGACGTTCTCCATCATTCTCTCTCGAGACGCCGGTTCGAGCGCCCGGATCGCCACGGTGAGTGCATCTCCCTCCAGGATCTCGATGCCCTGCGCGTCGAGCCATTCCCGGTTGTAGACGGTCTCCAGGTAGCGATCGCCGCGGTCAGGGTTGATGAGAACGACCCGCTGGCGGGACACGAAGGCTGACATATAGGCCAGGCCAGCGGCCACGATCGCGCCGGTCGATGCGCCCAGGAGCAGGCCCTCCTTGCGGGCGAGCGCGTGGCACACGGAGAAGGCCAACCGGTCCGGGATCGAATAAGCAGCGTCCAGCGCCTCGGGCGCGAAATTGGGTGGAACGAAGGAGAGTCCCAGCCCGGTCATCTTGTAGTGGTGGCGTGGCGTCCCGAGGATGGCGGATCCGGCCACGTCGACACCCACGAGCTTCACGCCAGGGTACCAGCGCTGGAAATACCTCGCGACCCCGGCGAGCTGGCCGGCCGTGCTGATGCCGAGCACGATCACATCCGGTGGACCGCTGAATGCCTCCGCGATCTCGGGCGCTGTGTAGAGCGCGTGCGCCTCGGGATTCAAGGGATTCAGGTGCTGGCAAGGGTACCACGCGCCGGGGATCTCTCGGGCGAGCTCAGCCGCCTTCTGCATGCGGGCTACCTGCATGGATCCGTGTGCGTCCGCCGCCGAGAGCGGCACGTCCATGAGCTCCGCGCCGTAGGCCGCGAGCGTACGGCGCATGGGCGGGGCGGTCTTGGCGTCGACCACGATGATCACGCGGTAGCCCCGGGCGGCGCCGACCATGGCGAGGCCGATGCCGAAATTGCCTGAGCTCGATTCGACGATTGTCCCGCCGCGACGCAGGAGCCCCCGCGTTTCAGCTTCCTTGATGAGATACGCGGCGTTCTTCTCCTTGATGCTGCCGCCGGGGTTGCACGACTCCAGCTTGAGGAACAGGTCATGTCGCTCGCACACCTTCCCCAGGCGGTTCATGCGGACGAGGGGGACATGGCCTATCGCCTCGCTGACGTCTCTGGCGAGCCGGGGCCTGCGCTCGCCGGACGCGAGAGCAGGCGGCGCGCCCGCGGACGGACTCTGCCCCTCTCGCACAGCGTGCTCTGACACGGTAGTCATCCTGCCAAGCGCCAGATTCATCGTGGATTGTCTCTGCGTCCCGTTGTTGCGGCCCCTCCGGACCGCGACACGATCGTACCTCATGCTCATCTTGCTCTCCCCCCATCGTCCAGTCTTTAGCTGCCCAGTGCGACCCTCAGCAGACACACGTGGTCTGGAGTCGATGCGCTCAGCACGCATCGGCGGCATGTGATCGATTCCTGTCGCCGCAACATCGCGTCCGTGCCAGGCAAGAAGCCACTGCACGCGCGCGGTTAGCCCCCAACCGTAGCGTCGATGTACTACATACTACCGCGCGTAGTTGATGACCAGCGCCAGCGCGTCGATTTGCAGGTGGATCGTCAGTCGAGACAAACTGGACAGGCTGGCGAGCACTTCAATGGCGCGAGTGACGGCGGTTGTTGCTCAAGCGGGCCCCGCTCCCTGGACCGACATCAGGCCCTGCCCGCCTGCGCTTACACCTTCGCTGCCGAGCGCTAACAACGCGACGTCGAAGCGAGGCCCCCATGCCTCAGGCGGCTGCGCTCCGGACCGTCCTGATGCCCCGGGTCGATCCGTCTGACGCTTCAGCGACGGACGACCCCCGGGAGCCTGACGCTCGGGCGCCACTTGCATCGCCCGGGGGTCGTCGCGCTCAAGCGCAATGTGGGCGGCACTATCATGTCAAGGACGGACGCAGAACGCAGATCGCGAGCTGGAGCGGCGCGGTGGCCGGCGACTGGCGCGAGCTGCGGGTTGAAGCCCGCGAGGGCCGGATCCAGGCATTCTGGGATGGGACCCTAGGCCGCGGCGCGGCCCCCTGTGTCCGCTGCGGCGGCCTCGGCCGAGGCGGCGTTCCGGGCTGCTATTTGCGCCGCGGCGAAGCGCGCGAACAGAGGTGGAATCACGAGCAGGTTGAGCAGCGTCGAGCTCGTCAAGCCGCCGAGGATGACGGCGGACATGGGGGCCTGGATCTCGTTGCCTGGCTCGCCGGCCGCGAGGACGATCGGGACGAGCGCCAGCGCCGCCGTCAGCGCTGTCATCAAGATCGGTACGAGTCGATCGACGCTCCCCTGGATCACCGCCTCGCGCAGCGGCAGCCCTTCCACCGCGAGCAGGTGCCGGTAGTGGGTCACCATCATGATGCCGTTCCGGGTGGCGATCCCGAACAGGGTGATGAACCCGACGAGCGAGGCGATGCTCAGCACGCCGCCGCCGAGCCAGACCGCGACCGCACCCCCGACGAGCGCCAGCGGCAAGTTGAACAGGACGAGCGCCGCGTCCCTCGCAGAGCGGAAGGCCATGAGCAGGAGCGCCGTCATCCCGACGAGCGCGAGCGCCGAGAGGGCCAGGATCGTGCGGCTCGCCGACGCCTCGCTCTCGAACGCCCCGCCGAGCTCGACGCGGTAGCCGCGCGGCAGCTTCACCTCGCCGCGCACGGCCGCGAGGACGTCCTCGGCAGTCCCACGGAGATCGCGCCCGGCCACGTTCGCCGTCACGATGATCCGGCGCTGCACGTTCTCATGGTTGATGAGGTTCGGCCCCATGGTCTTGTCGAGCGCAGCGATCCCCGAGAGCTCGGTGAATCGCTCGCCGCGGACGTCGACCGGCGTGGCGGCCAGCAGAGCGAGATCCGAGCGGTAGGAGCTCGGGAGCTTCGCGACCACATCGTAGACGCGCTCGTGCTCCCAGAAGAGGCCGACCTTGTTGCCGACGAAGGCCGTCTCGACGAAGCGCGAGAGCTCCCCAGGGCTCTTGCCGAAGGCGGCGAGCTCGGTTGCCTTGGGACGGATGACGAGCTGGGGGATCTCGGTCTGCTGCTCGACCGCGAGGTCGACGACTCCGGGGACGCCCTTCATGGCCGCCTCGGCCCCGCGCGCTAGCGCGCGGAGCTGATCGAGGTCGTCGCCGTAGATCTTGAGGGCGAGGCTCGCGCGCACGCCGCTCACGAGGTGCTCGATGCGATGGCTGATCGGCTGGCCCACGGTCACGGCGAGGCCCGGGATCGCAGCGGCCTGCTCGCGGATCTGCGCCAGGATCTCCTCGCGCTCGCCCTTGGAGATGTCGAGCCCGACCTCGAGCTCGGAGAAGTTGACGTCGAGCGCGTGCTCGTCCCGCTCGGCACGCCCGGTGCTCCGGATGACGGAGGTGACCGCCGGGTGGGAGAGCAAGAACTTCTCAAGCCGGCCGACGATCTGGTCCGAGGTCTCCAGCGATGTGCCGGGCGCGGTCGCGGCGGCGATGTTCAGCGATCCCTCGTTGAACTCGGGGAGGAAGCTCCTGCCGAACGAGGCCAGGGCGACGACGGCCGCGACCGCGCCGGCGAGCGAGGCGAGGCCGATGGGCACGGGGATGCGCAGCGTGGCGGCGACGACCGGGCGGTAGCGCGCCTTGAGGAAGCGCACCAGCCACCCTTCCCGGTGCGCCGCGGCGCCGTCCGTTCGGCCGAGCAGGAGCATGCAGAGCACCGGCGTGATCGTCAGCGCCACGAACAGCGAGGCGCCGATGCTGGTCACGTAAGCGACCCCGAGCGGGCGAAGGAGGCGCCCCTCGATGCCGCTCAGGAAGAAGAGCGGGGCGAAGACGAGCAGGATGATGAGCGTCGCGAAGACGACCGAGCTCCGGATCTCGCGCGACGCCTCGTACACCACATCGAGGACGGGCCGCCGCTCTCCCGGCGGCAAGAGCGCGTTCTCGCGCAGGCGGCGGTAGACGTTCTCCACGTCGATGATCGCGTCGTCCACGAGCTCGCCGATGGCGATCGCGAACCCGCCGAGCGTCATCGTGTTGATGGACGCGCCCGTTACGCGGAGCACGAGCAGCCCCGCGAGCAGCGAGAGCGGCAGGGCGAGCAGCGAGATGAGCGTGGTCCGCCAGCTCATGAGGAAAAGGGTGAGGATGATCGCGACGAGGATCGCCCCGTCGCGGAGCACGGTCGTCACGTTGCCGAGCGCGACGCGGATGAAGTCCGCCTGGCGAAACCCCTTGCGGTAGAGGGACATGCCCTCAGGCAGCGAGGCCGCGATCTCGTCGAGCGCCTGGTCGACCCGGTCGGTGAGATCGAGCGTGTTCGCCTGCGGCTGCTTCTGGACCTTGAGCACGACGGCGTGCCGGCCGTCGACGGCCGCCTCGCCGCGCCGGATCGCCTCGCCCATGGCGACCGTCGCGACGTCGGCCAGGTGGAGCGGGACGCCGTCGCGCTCGGCGATGACCACCTGTCCGAGCGCGTCGATCGAGCTCGGCCGGCCGAGCCCGCGGATCAGGTACTCCTGCGCGCCCGCGACGTAGAAGCCGCCGGACGTGCTCTCGGAGATCCCCCGCAGCGCCTCGAGAACCTGCTCTGTTCCCACCCGGTGCTGCATGAGCAGCTCCGGCGCGAGCGTGATCTCCACCTGTTTCAGCGCGCCGCCGATGGGGACCACCTGCGCGATCCCCGGCACCGCCAGGAGGCGCCGCCGGACGAACCACTCGGCCGTGTCCCGCAGGTCGCCGCCCGAGATCTTCCCCTCGTCGTCGCCGACCAGGCCAACGAACATGATCTCGCCCATGATCGACGACGCGGGCGCCATCAGCGGCTCGATGCCCGCGGGAAGCGAAGAGCGTGCGGACGAGCGCTTTTCGGCGACGACCTGCCGCGCCAGGACGGGCGAGACATCCCACTCGAACTCGACCCAGATCAGCGCGATCCCGACCGCGGACGACGAGCGGATCCGGCGCACGCCCGAGGCGCCGTTCAGCGCCTGCTCGAGCGGCGTGGTGACGAGCTTCTCCACCTCCTCCGGGGCGAGCCCTCCGGCCTCGGCGATGACCGTGACCGACGGCGCCGAGAGCTCGGGGAGGACGTCGAGCGGCATGGTGGCGGTGGCGTACGCGCCGGCGCCGACCAGCACGAGCGCGGCGGCGATCACGAGCCAAGCGTGGCGGAGCGAGCCGCGGATGATGGCGTCGAACATGGCGGGGAGCTCCTCGGCTAGTGGCGGTGGGACTCGACGGTCCCCATCAGGGAGGCCAGGTGAACGTCAAAGCCGCCTCGGGTCACGATCCGCTCGCCCTTCGCGACGCCCGAGCGCACCTCCACGAAGGCGCCGTCGGCGTCGCCGAGCGTGACGCGACGCTTCTCGAAGTGCTCTCCGTCGGCCTGGACGAACACGTACGGGCGGGTGTCGATCTCGACCACGGCCGCCCGGGGGACCGCGAGCGCTGTCCGGGGAGCGCCGAGCCGTGCCGCGAGCACCACGCTGGCGCCGGGCCACAGATCGTCGGCAGGCGCGGCCGCTCCCTGGGCCGAGGCCCCCGCGCCGCCCGGCGCGCCAGCGCTCCGAAGCGGCGGCACGTCGGCGATCCATGTCGCGATGCGGGAGCTGGCGTCGATGACCGGCAGCAACGACAGGAACCGAGCGCCGCGCTCCTCGATGTCGAGGCGCTCGCCGCTCGGCAGGCGCACGGCCGTGGGCTTCGCCTGCTCGAACGTCGACGCAGGGCGGGCGACGAAGCGTGCGCGGATCCACAGGTGATCCGTGCCGCCGATACGCACGAGCGGCGCTCCGGCTTCTACTGGCTCGCCGTTCGGCACGAGGACCTGCGACACGATACCGTCGAGGGTCGACTTGATCGTGATGCCGCCTGCCCCGCCCGGCGACAGGACCCGCCCGATCCGGCCCTGCGCCGAGCGCAGCCTCGCCTGCGCCGTATCGAGCTGGTTCCTGAGCTCGATGAGCCGTCGCTCGGGGACGAGGCCGTCCTTCACGAGCGGCTCGATCCGGGCGATCTCTCGTTCGATCTGCTCCTTCTCCAGCCTGGACTCCTCGGTGGCGAACTGAAGCCGCGTGTAATCGTCGCCAGCCACGGTGGGCGCGATGGCGCCGAGCACATCCCCCTTGGCGACGCGGAGCCCCTCCGCGAGAGCGCGCTTCGGGTCATGGAAGAAGCGCCCGCCCGTCGGCGCGCCGATCGTGAGCTGGTCCGAGGCGGCCGGCTCCACGGTGGCGGCGATCTCGATCTCCTTGGCCATGGGGCGCTCCTCCGCCCACGCGGTCGCGAAGGGGATCTTCCACTGCGTTTCCTTGAGGAAGGTGATCGCTCCGCCTGCCTCCGGCTCTGGCGGCGCCGGCGTGTCGGCAACCGTGATGGGGCCGCAGTCGAAGACGTCGGTCCTCCCTGCGTGCTCGTACGCCATCTCGAGGATGTACGAGCCTGCCGCTGGCGCCGGCCCCTCAGGGGTGAAGATGCCCGGCCGCTTGACGCCCTGGATGCTCGTCTCCGCGGCGACACCGGTCGGCGTCTTGAAGCGCACATGGAAGGTCCCTTCGGTGACGGCCTGGAAGCCGTCGAGCCGGGTGACGTGCGCGTGGTAGGGCACGGGCTTACCAGGAGCCGGCGGCGGGAACTCCACGAAGAGCTCGTGCAGATCGGTCCACTTCGTGATGGCGAGCGGCTCCCGCTCGCTCTCCTCGGCCCCATGGCCGTGGCCGTGATCACCGTGGCTGTGCCCGTGCTCGCCGCGACGGCATCCGATCGCGCTGGGCACGAGCGCGCAGAGGGCGAACGCGGTCGCCCGGGTGAAGCGCTCAGGGTTCATCGTGTACCTCCCGCGGCGTCGCCGCATGCGTGATCCAGCGTTGCGTCCAGCTTCCTGCCCGTGGCGCGCATCCAGGCGGGCTGCGCGTCCTCGGCGGCGGCCGCGGCGTATGCCTCCCTGAAGGCGAGCGCGGCGTCGAAGCGCGCCGCGTGGGCCTCGGAGAGCGCTCGCTCGCGGAGGGCGCGCGCCACGTCCTGGAGCACGAAGCGCCGGCCGCCGAGCCCGAGCGGGACGGACAACCCGACGACCGTCTCGCTCTCGCCCGGTCCACTCAGCGTGCGCTGGTGCTGGACGGAGAGAGACGGGTTCGGCAGCACGCCGGCCGCGGTGACAGCAGCGTCCCCGAGGAGCCGCTCCGCGCGCGCCGCCGCGGCCGCGAGCCCCTCGGCGCAGACCCGCCGCGTAGCCGCGACCTCATCGAGAGGCGACGCGAAGCTGCTCGATGCGGCCGCCATCGAGGCAACGACACAGCCAGTGGTGAATCTACTACGAATTGTAGTAAATGAGCGCATGGCGAGATGGCGAGTTCGCATCGCTGCATTCCCTAGTGAATGAGGTGACCGATCAGCGTCTCGATGGCGTGGTGGAACTCGTCCCCAGGCCACACGAACGTCAGCAGGAGCGTGCCGGCGGCGACGATCGCCGTGGCGAGCACGTCGTTGGCGAGCGGCGGCTCGGCGCCTTGACGAGACGGATCCGCTCCGAGCAACGCGAGGACGCGACGCGAGAGATCGCCGCCTGCGAGCGCGCCCATGGCGTGCGCGGGGAGCGCGGCGCCCTGGGAGCCCTGCGCCCGGATCTTCTCGACCGCGACGAGCGCTGCAGCGACCGCGGCGGGGTCGCCGAGCTTGCCGGCCGCGTACCGATCGCAGGATTGCTCCGCTGCGGCTCGCCATGCCTGGATAAGCCGCTGGCCCGCGGGGCTCGGGAAGAGTGCGACGCAGAGGCGCAGCGCGAGCAGCGTGAGCCCATCGCGTCGCTCGACGTGGGCTTGCTCGTGGTGTGCAACGGCGCGCCGCTCCTCGTCGGTGAGCGATCGCCAGAGGACGCGGTCGACCACGACGATCGGCCAGAGGGCGCCGATCGTGAAGGCGCTGGGTGCTCCGCAGTCGGCGAGCCGCACGGCGACGCCGTCGAGCGCCACGATCGGCAGACGCCGCACGGCCCTGGTCCACCGCGTCGACGCGACGGTGTCGTGGAGGAGCCGGAGGACGCCCGGCGCGGTGACCGCGAGCCATGCCCCGAGCAGGCAAGCGGACGGCGTGACAAGCGGCAGCGCGAAGGCCAGGTGGAGCGCGCAGAGGTGGGGGTGATGCAGCCCGTGCTCGGCGCAGTGGCACCCGACGAACGGGTTCGGTAGCGCGAGTGCCGCGCATCCGAGCGCCCCGAGGACCGCCGGGGTGAAGACGACGGCGGCGCGCAGCGCCGTCGACGGCAGCTGCTGGCCCGGCGACGACCAGCGCAGGGCGCACCGCGCCACGAGGCCGACCGCGCACGCGCTCAGCAGCCCGAAGACGACGAACGCGGCTCCTAGCGGCAGAAAGGCCAGCGGCGGCATCACGTGGACCGTCCTTTCTTGCCCGGCGCAGGAGCGGCTTGCGACGACCCAGCGCGCCGGAGCTCGATGAGGGACGACAGGTGCTCGATCAGCGCGGGATCAGCGCGCTCGGCCGAGTCCAAGAACGCCATCAGGACGGCGCTGCTCGGCGGTCCGCGCTCCGCGGTCAGCATCCGCGCTGCCTGTTCGCCGAGCCATGCCTCCTTCGAGGCGCGGGGACGGTACAAGAAGGCCTTCCCCTCCTTCTCTCGGTCGACCATCCCCTTCTCGTGGAGGCGGTCGAGCACGGTGAGCACCGTCGTGTACGCGAGCGCCGGCCGCCGCTGTACGCGCCCGAGGACCTCGCGCACCGAGAGCGGCGAAGCGCTGCTCCACAGCGCAGAGAGCACTGCTTCCTCGAGTTCACCGAGCGGCTTGGGCTTCGGCAACGTCACGGAGGTCAACTACTACGTCGAGTAGTTGATGTCAATCCGGCAGATATCCCGCGCTCTCGACCCTTGGCAGCGTCCCCCGGCTCCCGTGACCGCGCTCCCCGCGCCATCGATGTCGGCGCATCACGACCCCGGCTCGGACACCTGTCAAACTCTCGGCCCGCCAACTATCAATATCGAGAGTTCCCCGTTTGAGAGTGCCGCGCCGAACGCCTGGCGCTCAGCTCTCTGGACATTCACGCAAGCCGTTCGAGGACACTCAGGTCGACGCCACCGCGCCCGCTCACGCTCGGGTAGCCACATGAGCACACCTCACCCCCTCACGGCCGGCTGCGCTCACCGTGGGCTTGGGACCGCGGGCGTCCCGCGCTCCGCCGCCTCCCACGCAGCTCGCAGGCTGCTTGCAAGTTTTCCTCCCCCCTCCATCGGCGGTCCCATCCGCTTCAGCGCCTCCAAGCGTGCAGCCTCCAGCCTCGACCGGCGCGGCGCCGTCGCCCGGCGCTTCTCCACGAGCTCACCGAGCACCTGCGCCGCGCGCTCCCACTGCTCCGCCGCCCCCGGCGCGTGCGCGATCCTTCGCACGGCGTTCCAGGGCGCTTCAAGCTGATCACACAGGTTGCCGATCTCGGGGTGCAACCGTGCGATCGCGCGCAGGTGGCACCGGGTCTGCTTGTTCATCTGGAAACACTCTTCCAGGACGTGGCTCGGCGCGCGGACAACTCCGCACGCGAGCTCGTACCAGCGCCGCGAGCTCATGCGTCTACAAAAGCACCGAAACAGAAACCTGCCAGAGCGAAGCCTTCATTTTCCGTTCAACTTTAAAGAGCGTTAAAGCACAGTACAAGAGTCGGCTCCTGGCGAGGGCGACGGCATTAAAGTCCGATGTAGCGTGCGACCAAGAGGACGCCGGTTCTCACGTGGCACCGTGACCTGACTGGCATTCGCTGGGGCCCGATCACGTGACCTCGGTGTGCGGGGTGACGCCCCCGGCGATCCCACGGCCCGGCCGTCGAGCGGGGCCAGCTCGCCCGGCACCGCGGTCGCGAGCCGCGCTGGCATCCACCTGGGCGAGCTCCGCCTTGCGCCTGCGCCAGCCTCCCGCCTGGACGAGCGCCGCGGCCTCGTGCGCCGAGTTCGCGCCCCGCGTCAGCCGCCCCGCGGTCGTGCCCGTCGCGCGCCGCCCTGTGGCACGCGTACGCAACAAAACGGAGGTGGGCGGCTCGCCGGAGCCCCTCAGCCGACCCCGCGCAAAATTACCAAATCGACCCCTTCGCGCCCCCCCAAATCGGCCCCTCGGGCGCTCCCTCGAAGCGGTCTAACTGCGCGTCACCAGAGCGGTTTCCACACCTGACCAGATCCCGGTAACTCGCGACGAGATACCGGATCGTCAGAATTACCATTTCGGGCCTCCTCACGGGCTCTCGTTCAGGCTCCGTCCCGAACCCGAAACACCACAACAACGGAGGTTTGTATTGGCAGGAGCAGCTACCCTCGCGCTCTCAGCGGCTCCAGACGCGCGGTCGTCGGGCCGCGCTGGCGGGCGACGCTGCTGCACGGGCGGCATCGTGCGCAGCCCGAGGCGTTCGGCCGTCAGCGTGCGGTGACCGCGACCTGCCCCACGGCGCGCTCCGACGAGCCGCCCGCGCGCGGCACGGCCACGCATGGGCGACGTCGTGTAGCTCCAGCCGCGTGGTCGCCAACACTCCGCCAACGCAGTCGAGCGCCGTCCTGCCCACGGCGCCACGCCGGGCCGGGAGGCGGACAACGCTGGCGCACGGACGGCGACATCGCCACGCCAGCGGGCCGGCGTCGCGGCGGTCGGCGCGCGCCTCCGTGACGCCGCCCACGCTCCCCGCGCCCGTGAGGGGCGCGAGGCCAAGCGCCAGCGGCGGCCCTTCACGTCAGACCGGGCAGACCGGACGATGGCGCGCGCGATCGGCCAGCTTGGCGCCTCCGACTGTCTCCCGAGAAAATGTCTCCCAGGGCGCCTCGCGCGCGGACGTCCACGCGCGCCGATCCGGGCCGCGCATGGCGACGCTGAACGCGGGCGCCACGTTGGGGCCCTGCACCCGTCGATCGCGTACGAGACCATGGGGCTGCCGGCCGACGTCGCAGGCTCGCCGAGCTCCCTCGCGTCCGCTCGGCTTCAACTGCGCACGGTGAACACCATCTCTTGTGGGAATGGAATCCAGCGTGATCCCTTGCATGTGCGCGTAGAACCCACACGATGCCGATTCGCCACGCTCGGCTCGCGCATCGTGATCAGAGGCGCACGCCTGGACCGGCACGACGCCGTCCGTGCGCCAGCGTCGCCAGCGAGCGCGGCCCGATGGCGGCACCGCGGGCCTTTTGCGTCGACGCCACGACGACGCTGGTTCGTCGGCAGCTAGATCGAGACCTCGTCATCTCTCAGAAGCCCATCAATCTTGCTTAGCAGTTCTCGCTTGACCCGCTGCCGGTTCAGTTCGTCTTCGTAACCGGCCTTGACAGATGATACCTTGGCGACGCCCTTCAGCAGCATCAGAGCGTCGATCATTCGCTCCGCCTCGTCGTCATCCAGGTCGCGCCGGAAGTGAACAACCAGGCCCTTGACGCTCATTGCAGTCCCACTCCCCGCCAAGGGATCTCGCCGGCTTCCCGAAGCATAAGGATATTACGCAACTCACCGATGGCCCGTGCGCGTCGCCTGTAAAGCGTCGAGAGGGGCAGCCCTGCATCTTGGGCGATCTGGGCCATCGAAACTCCGCCCAAATCGTGTGCCACGAGAACGAGTCGCAGCACCGGATCGAGCTCATTCACTGCATCCATGGTGCTGGCCCTGACGTTGTCGGACTCCATCACAGCAGCAGCATCCGGCGCTGGATCAAGCACCTCGATCGAACTGACCAATTCCTCCCTGCGCTTTCGCACACGCTCGTGGTAGTGGGAGGCAACGTGTACGGTGATCGCGTTCAGCCAGCGCTCCGGCCTGCCGCGTTTCGGATCGAACCTGGGCCAGCTCTCGCAGGCGTTGAGCCAGACCTGGCCCGCGACGTCGCCACGCTGGCACTGAGGGACCCCCATCCTCTCCAACCAGAGCAACACGGCACGAACCAGCATCGGGCAAAACAAGCGCGCGTACGCCGCAGCGCGCTTGTCTTCATCGGGACAATCCATGATTTTACCCCCCTTGCGAAATCGCACCCTATGATGAATGCGAGGCACGGCTGCGCTCACCCATGGCTCCCCACTCCCGGAAGGGTCGTGTTCAGCGGAGAGCGCTCTACGTCCTCCCAATCGGCAATGTTCGCGGAACCCGGCCCGCCTTCGTCACGCTGTAGCGGGAAGCTCGTCAGCGTGGCAGCGCGCCGGGCGGGCTCAGTCCCCGTGGCGGCGCGGACAGGGAGCGGCGACCTAAGGCGCAACTGCGGCGGCGGCGGGAGCTTCGCGCGCGGGCTCATGGCCGCGAGCTCGGGCGACGGCACCACTGGCGGAGGAACGTCGAGCGCGCGGGGAGGTATCGGCGGCGCCGGCGACGACGCGGGACGCGTCGAGCTCTCGCGCTCGGTGACGGGCTCGCCGACCTGGATCACCACGGTCTCCTCGGCGTGCATCCGGTAGTCGTCGTGTAGCCGCCACAGGCGTTCCCAGTACCGCGCGGGCGTGCCGGTGAAGGCTTCCAGCTGCCGCGCGAGGCCGGGCGTCATGGGGAGGTCGCTCCTCAGCAACCGCTCCACATCCCTCGGTTCCAACCCCGTGCTCTCGCCCAGCTTTCTCCTCCACGAAGGCATCGTCGCGCAGAACGACTCGAGCACTCTTCCTGGCCAGGGGACGGGGCGCGGGCGGGCGTCTGTCAGCTCTGCGAGCGCCGCGTCGACATGACAGTCCAGAAGGCGCCGGGATCGGTCCCGCTCCCCCACTGCCTGCTCCTTCGCATCGATGAGGGCGGCCTCCTCGTCGTCATGCGCGTGCTCGCGCGCCTCACGAAGGCCGCGCTCGCGTCCCAGCGCTTCGCGCGCGGTGACCGCGAAGCCGATCGCGACACAGGCTATCATCGCGAGCCCGAGCGGCGAGACGAGCCACATCGCACCCAGCATGTCCTCCATAGCGATTCTCCTCCTGGACGTAAGCATTCCTACGCAAGACAGATCTCGGCCCTGTGCTGTCTGGTCTGAAGACACCATCAGCGTCACCGTCAGCTCGCCGTCAATCGACGGCCGACGATTCAGCGAATGTGCCTGAACAGCGCTTCGCGCTCCGCTGCGAGCCGACCGCGCGGAAACTCCCGCGCATGCGCTTCGAGCAGCAGGCGCGCCTCGTGATCGCCCTCTCCGTCGTTGTCCTCGATGGCCCTTCGGGCCTGGCTGATCAGGCGCATCTCGCGTGCGGTGACCGCTGGCCACACGGGGCTCCCCGGGGACGAGATACGAGGTGCTGTCGTCACCGAGGGCGCGGGCGTGCTGCTCACCACAGCCTCAGCGCGCGCGCTACCTGTCGCCGCCGGCGACGAGCTCTCGGGCGCGGCGGGCGCGGCAGGGGAACGCGCGCTGTCACGTGAGCCTTGCGCCGTGACGTCGTCTGGTGCAGGCGTGCCCCCCGGTGCGCGGAATGCCGCCGGGTGCAGCCACGATTCCGCGCTGGGCAGCGGCGGCACCGCCGAGAGGAGCGCGCCGCTCAACACGAGGAACGCACCCTGCACGACGATCCTCACGCCCAGCCGGCGCAGCCAAGCCGTCCACGACGCACGGCGGTCCAGCCCGAGCACCAGCGGGACACAGGCGCTCTCATCCCTACCGTGCGCGGGTTGCTGGGCCCTCCACCGCTTGAAAGCCACATCGAGTCGATCCCAAGCCCGGCGGTGCTGCGCCCTCACTGTGTCCAGCGGGACGTTCAGCTCGGCGGCGATTGCGGAGAGCGGTGTCCCCTCCAGCTCGTGCTTGACCAAAAGATCCCGGTACTTGGGGCCGATCCGGTCGAGCAAGTCCCGGGTCAGCTCTTCCCGCTGCCGCAAGCGCAGCAGTTCCTCCGGCGTGGGGCATTCGTCTCGGGGATCGCGCTCCTCGAACGACGTCAGCACCTCTCCGCGGCGGCGCTCGTTCCGCCTGTGCTTCCGTGCCTCGTTGAGGGCGATCGTGACGAAGTACCGCGCCGGATCGCCGCTCAGCTCGACCCGCCTCGCCACTTCCAATCCCCGCAGCAGCGCATTCTGCGCGACGTCCTCGGCGTCGCGCGCCGGCACGCCGTGGAGCCTGGCCAGGCGCCGGAAGCGGTTGAAGCTGAGGAGATGGGTCGCTGGCTTGCCCACGGTTAGGTAGCATCCCTGAGCCGCTCGAAACGGTGCAGGAAAGTGCAAGGAGCGGCAACTTTGGTAGCACCAGGTGGCACCGATACATGCGTTCAGGCGTTCGAGCCCCTCGCTGCCGCAGAGGAAGCGATCGCATTGCCGCACCCGAACGCAATTTGCCACTGCCAGGGCCACTTTGCATCGATTCGCTCCCGTTGACGCCGCGCGGCTGGCGCGAGTACCGTCCAACCATGCGATTTTCCGCATGCGCTCTGCTCTTCTCTGCGCTCCTCGCCGCAACCGGCGCTGCGAGCTCGGCCAGCGCGGAGGACGCCTATCCGGAGCCAGGACCACGTGACGGCGCAACGGTGAAGGACCATGTTCGCCGCGGTCGCAGGGCACGCAACGCCGGGCAGTGGACCGAGGCATACGCCGCCTACAAGGCCGCCTTCGAGGCAGCAGACCCGGCGTCCAGCACGGAGCGAGAGCGCGCGGAGCTCGCCGGCGAGCTTGGCCTCTGCGAGCTCGCGCTGCGCAAGTACCGCGATGCCGCCGAGCACCTGGCCTTTAGCCTCGAGCAGCGCACGGCGCTGCCGCTCGCGCTTCAGCTACGATTCGAGAAAGGAGAACGCGAGGCAACATCGCACGTCGCGACACTCGTGCTCTCGGTCGATCCGCCGGATGCCGAGGTGCTCGTCGACGGCAAGTGGGTAGGCCGGGTCGCGCGGACGTACAAGCTGTTCTTGGAGCCCGGCCAGCGCATGGTGCGGGCCCGCGCCCCGGGCCGCCAGGATGGTTTCCATGAGTTCGGGGCTGTGGCCGCAACGGCGTACAACGTCAGAATGCCGTTGGCGCCTATGGCGGTGAGCCAAGCTCCGGAGAGCGCGCCGGCTTCACCGAAGGAAACGCCGAAAACCAGGAGCTCGTCGCCTGCCGTGCGGGGCCGGCCGCCCAGCCCTTGGACATCCTGGCCAGGCGCCCTGCGCATCACCGGTATCGGGTTGACCTTGGCGACAGGCTCGCTCGGTGCGGTCTTCATGGTTCGTGCGAGGACCGCCGACGGAGACCTGGACGAGCGGAACGCGAAGCTCGACGCCGTGGGCGTCTCTCAAGGGGTATGTCGGGGAACGCCGAAGCCCTCCGCGTGCGGCGAGCTGACGAGTCTCCAACGAGAGCGGGATCTCTTCGCCGGGCTCGGCACGGCGATGGTGGTGACGAGCGGTGTGGTGGGCGCTGCGACTCTGGCTTCGTTCTTCACGGACTTCTCTTTACTGCAGGCTGAACCGACCAAAGCTCGGGTCGCGCTGGTGCCGACGGTCGCGCCGACACAGGCCGGCCTCGTTGCGTACGGCGCGTGGTGATCAGGGGGCCAGGACATGTCTCTTCTCGAACCGCGACGAATGCGGCTGCTGTTGGCTGTAGGCACCGTTTCCACGGTCGGCGCGGGCGGCCTCTCCGGGTGCGCTTACGACGATAGCTGCTACGACCGACGCCTCTGCCTCACACCGCCGACGTCTCGCTGTGACGGCGACCCCACCACGGCGCCGGCGCTCGACGAATGCGGGGTGTTCGTCAGCGCGTCGTCGGGTGACGACAGCAACCCTGGCACGACGGGCGCGCCGGTGAAGACCCTGCAACACGCGATCGGGCTCGCCGCGAGCGGACGAGGCCACGGCGAGGCGCCGACCCGGCGCGTGCTTGCGTGCGGCGGAACGTTCGAGGAGGAGATCACGTTGCCTTCCGGGGTCGACCTCTGGGGCGGACGTCTTTGCGATGACGGCGGTGATTGGTCGTATGAATGGTCGGGCATCGTGCCGAATGCGTCGACCGTCATCGCGCCGCCTGCGCGGATCCCGGTGCGGGTCCGCGGGGGCGACGATGCGAGCATCGCGGGGGGCGACGCGACGTCGTTGATCGTCGGCGTGCGCGCCGTGGCGGCCGACGCCTCGGCGAGCGATGGAAAGTCGTCGATCGCGATGATCTTGAGCTCGGGGGCGCGGGCGATCGTGCGGGACAGCAAGATCATCGCGGGCAGCGGCAAGGATGGGGAGCCGGGAAAGGACGCGCACAGTGAACCGGCCAACGGCGGCGTGGTGGGCAACGACGGCGCGGACGCCTGCACGGAGGATTTCGCAGCGGGTGCCCTGCCAGTCGTGACGGTGTGCGACGACGGCATCGAGTCGACGGGCGGACCTGGAGGCTACGGCGGGCTCGAGTCCGGGGGCGATGGCGCTTGGGGGCAGCCGGTGCCCGCGGCGAATCCAGCAGGCAAGGGCCTTGGAGGCACTGGCGCGGGGAGCGCGCGTTGCAGTGCTGGCGCAGATGGGATGGACGGCCTTGACGGCGGTCGCGCGGCCGGCGCGGTGGGCATAGGCCAGCTCAGCATGGATGGCTGGATCGGCGTCCGGGGTGAGGACGGGAAGAAGGGCGGCGTCGGCCAGGGGGGCGGCGGCGGCGGCGGCAGCAGATCGCGGGGCGAGATGACGGCGTGCCCGGCGGGCCGACCTAAGGCCGGGGCGGCCGGCGGCTCGGGAGGAAGCGGGGGCTGCGGCGGCCAGGGAGGCAAGGGCGGCAGCTATGGCGGGGCGAGCATCGGCATCGTTGCGTTGCAGGGGAGCGCGCTGACGCTCGAGCGGACCGAGGTGTTTGCAGGCAACGGCGGCGGCGGTGGCGTTGGCGGGACGGGCCAACCGGGCGGCGTTGGGGTGTTCGGTGGCCAGGGCGGGGTCGGTTATGCGGCCGACGGGTGGAAGGCGTGCAACGGGGGCAACGGAGGCTACGGCGGTCGCGGAGGCGATGCCGGAGGTGGCCTCGGCGGCCCTTCGTATGGCGTCGCGTCCCTGGGCGCCTACGTGGCCTTCGGTCCGGACGCCCCCGCGAACGCCGGAAGAGGTGGGGAGGGTGGCCTGGCCGGCAATGCAGCACCTGATGACGACGTCGGGAAGGGCCAGCAGGGCGACTCAGCGCCTTACCGTCAATTCGATGTTCCCGATCCGCCACCACCCCAGTGAATGTCCGTCCATGCGTGACACGACATCGAGGGAGAACGATGCGAATCACAAGAGCGATCTATCTGTCCCCCGCGCTGCTCCTCGTCGCGGCCGGCTGCGGCACCGCACCGGGTCCCAACGAGCCTGGCGGAACGGGGTGCGACGGCACCTCGTCGTGTCAGGGTGACGCGCCGACAGAGTCGTTCTGTCTCGAGCGCCTCGCCGCAGACGTCTGGGAGGATGGCTGCGGGGTGTTCGTGGCCGGCGTCTGGGGCGACGGCGACGACGCGAACCCGGGTACGAAGGAGCGGCCCGTGCGCACGTTGCAGCGCGCCGTCGAGCTCGCACGTACCGCACGAGGGCGCGTGTTCGCGTGCGCCGACGGCTTCTTCGGGCCCCTCGCGCTGCCTTCCGGCGTGGATCTCATCGGTGGCTTCAGCTGCATCGACTGGAAGCGGATGCCCCGCTTCGGGCGCTCGATTCTTCAGATTTCAGGTACCGACGGCATCGCCATGACCGTCGTACCGGCGAGCGCCGGAGACACGGGAGCCGCGGACGGGGTATCGACGATCGTCGACATGCGGTTCAAGTCGGCCGGCCCGATCGGAATCCTCGTGCAATCCGGCACGGCCGTGGAGCTCATCCGGAGCGAGGTTGGCACGTCGTACGGATGGGCAGGTCACGAAGGGGCGAAATGGGACGATCGAATTCACGCACCGATCGGACCGGATGGCGTGTACGGCGACGATGCGTGCTCCGCAGACACCGTCTCCGGCGGCCCGGCGGTGGTGAATCGGTGCGACGGTGGACTCCCGAGCGTCGGGGGCAAGGGAGGTGACGGGCTCCCCGACGGCGCGGAGGACGGGGATGACGGGGAGCCGACGCCAACTCCAGACGCCACGTACGCTGGCCTGGGAGGAGGCGGGGACCTGCCAGGCATCCATTGCAACGGTGGAAACAACGGGATCTCCGGCATGTACGGCGTCGTAGGCACCGCGGGTCAGGGCATCGGGCGTATCACCGAGACAGGCTGGGTGGCCGACTGGGCAGGCGACGGCGGCAGGGGCATGCCGGGTCAAGGCGGCGGAGGCGGCGGCGGCCGTCGAGGGGGGCTCACCGCGTGCGGCGTGGCCGCCAAGGGAGGCGCCGGCGGCGGCTCGGGAGGCGCCGGTGGCTGCGGCGGCAGGGGCGGCCGCGGGGGCGAAAACGGGCACCCGACCATCGGCATCGTCGCGCTCCACGCCAAGCTGACGCTGCGCGATAGCGTCATCAGGACCATCGCCGCGGGCCCAGGTGGCAACGGCGGGGAGCCCGAGGAAGGCGGCGATGGGGGCCGAGGCGAACTAGGCGGCGCCGTGGGGGACGGCACATGGTCCTGTCAGGGAGGCGACGGCGGCCGAGGGGGCGACGGCGGCTACGGCGGCCCCGGGCGCGGCGGCGACTCGATCGGCATCGCAACCCTCGACGAGGACCAGCTCACGCTGGAGGGCGTGACCTACGAGCTGGGACCGCCGGGAAAGGGCGGCGTGAGCTGGGATTGGTCCGGCGAAGAGATCCACGGGGAGGACGGCATCCAGGTCGAGACGCAGCGCTTCCCTGAATAGGATCACAACGACACATCAGGGCGACGTGACCGAGCTCGACCAGGTGGATGGCAACAGCTACGAGCGCGCCCGGCGCTTAGCACCGGTGTCCAGTCACCAGCGCCCGACGTCGCCCTCGACCTGCGCGACGGCCCCGCGCTCGCCAGCGTCCACCTCGACGCCGCGGCCCCCCGCGTAGTCGACCAGGCCGCAGCACCGGCCCGCGTTCGGGGACCTCGCCGGCGATGCGACCGAACTCGAACCGGTCGACGGCGACGGCCCCGAGCTCGCCGACGCTGAGCACCGGTGTCAGTCGTAACAACAAACAGCCAGCATGTTCATTTCGGCTTCACCTCGAATCTCCAAATTGGTCCAGTGGTCAACATCACGACCAGACTTCCAGGGAGAACGCGACTACTGCCGCCAGCCCAGTCCACATGGACGCTGGTGGACACGCCCAAGGGCCCGGCGAAGTACCAGTCGGACTGGGCGCGGCCGCCTGGAGCAACCCCCACCACGCGGTCACAGATCACGGCACCACACACCGGCATCGAGTAGATCGCCAGGGACGGCCCGAGGCTGGCGGTGGTTGTCTTCGTGGCATACCCAAGAGTGACCGCCGTTCGATCGTAGACCCCGATACCTGCCCCTGGAACGATGCTGAGCATGTTGTGGACTTCGAGCCGGAGGTCCCCCTCGCTGCGCCAGAGCCATCCGGCGAAGGGGCTCACGGCAAGCCTGGGTTCGGTCCCAATCTGGATTCCGCCCACGCTCACGCCGCCGTGGAACTCGAGTGCCTGGGCTGGCGCCGGAACCACGACGAGCGCACCGACGTAGAGCAAGCCGATCTTGCCGAGTAAGCGCATGGACATGGTGGAAGCCCTGGCCGAGCCGCGACAGGCGATATGAGAGCGCGCACGATCTTTCTGGGCATGACGTGGGCGTCAAAGAGAAATTCGGCGAGCAGATCCCCATGCTCTGGGGTCGACGCGTCCCGGACGGCCGCAGCGCCGCGGCGAAGGGCTATGTGGCGCTCGCGCCCGGGCTCCTCGTCGCCAGCCGTCGTCGGCGTCCGCTTCGACCGCCGCGCCATGCCGCGGGGGCGGGCTGCACCGAACTCGCGCTCGAGCTTCTCGTCGCTGGCGACCCGCCCGAACTCGACCAGGTGGACGGAGATCGCGCCGCGCTCGCCGATGTCCGTCCGCCTCGACCTCCGCACCCCGCCGTGGGGGCTGCGCCGCGCTCACGCTCGAGACCTCCCGCCCGGGCGTCACAACGCGCCGAGCAGGCTCAAGGCCGCGCCGACGTGCGCCTCGACCTCCGAGGGGCCGCGCCGAGCTCGGCCGCGGCGATGTGCAACCCGCTGCGCTCAGCTCGAGCCCGGCTTCGGACCGGGGCGAGACTGAAAAGCCGTAGCCGCAGGGACGCAATCCATGCCCTGAATCACAGTTGACGCCGCCCCTCCGCACACGCATCTGGAAAAGCTTGGAGGATGGGCATGCGCCACAGGCCGAAATTGAAGGCGATCCCTGTTCTTATTCCTCTCGGTCTCACGGTGTGGGCGTGCAACTACGACGTGGGCGAGTGCTATCTTAGGGGGACGGAAGGCACAGGGGCCGGAGACCCATACCCACCGGGGTCAGCAGCTACGGGGGACGGGTTCCGAAACGGTGACGACGTTGGGGGAGAATCGTCTGAACTGTTGGCAGGATGCTCACGAGTTTCTAGATGCACCGACATGTACGATGCTTGCGAGGACAAGGGGTGGCCTTGCACGCGTCTGATCGACCCGAAAAAGTCACTTTGCGCCGTTTGTCGTGACTTCTGCCAACGGGATGAGCCTTACCCAACCGCAGAGTGTCACAAGTGTGGATTTTACTAAACATGACGACCTCCAACACTCTTCGTGGGGCCACGCATGTAGCCTTCGACACGCGGACAACAGATCGGCTGCTGGAGATCGGCGCAGCCAACGTCGTGCGCGCCGCCGATCGCCTTACCATCGGGCCGAGTCGCCTGGATGCCATGGAGCATGCCCGGACGCGTGAGGCGTGGTGTTCTTCGCCTGAAGAGTCTTCTAACAAAGACCCTTATGGCAAAGAATGGGACCGGCTCTATTCATCGGATGTCCACTGGGATCTTCCCGTTGTATTGTGGGCATCGTCGAGTCTCCACGAACGGGTAAACCTCTGGAGGGCCTGTAGTTGGTTGCGCCACCTGGGGTTCGCGTACCGTGACGTCCTCATCCTCGATTTTGATCCAGTACACACAAAGATTCCCGGGAAACCGATGCCACCGTTCGACTGCTCCGCGTCAGTGTCCGATCATCCTGACGAGGTTCTTCTCGAGCGCCTCAGCAAAGCTCGCCCCTGGCCGCGCGAACGCTACAATCGTGCCGTCCGACTCTGGGATTTATACGCCGATGCGAATCCCTTACCTTTTGCCCAAAGCTGCGCCCGTGGCGTCAAAGGTTTTCCAGAGCTCGCCCCATTGTGGGCGCTGCTGTCTTCATTCCTTCCAATACTGACCACCCAAAGAGCCTTACGCCTCAGTCGATTCGACGAGCTCATACTGAATCTTCTGTCGGCGGAGTGGCAAACTCCTGTTGCCGTAGCCGTCCACAAATCGCAATTGGGGATGGATCTGTGGCAGCTTCTTTCCTGCACAGGCGACATGTTCCTGGTAGACCGTCTGGAGCAGTGGGCAGACCACGACTCGAGCGCGGCTGTGGAGCGCGCGCCTGGCCCGAAGCCGGGCCTTCCAATGAAGTCGTTCGTCTATCGGCTCACCGAACGTGGTATGAAGCTCCGAGAAGGCCTCGAACGCCTCGCGGACGCACCTAGTTTGCCCATGGCTGGGATCGAGGCGTACTCGACTTCAGCCCCCTGGGTGTTGCTCGAACATGGTGGGCTGGCTCGGTTGTGAGGACTAGGATCGACGTATCTGCACATCCGTTGACAGCGGAACGCACCTCCCTCGAGGCGTTCGTCAACCGATTGGTTGGCGAACGGCCCTCGCCCGTAAATCCGCAGCGCCGCGACTATTCGGCTTGACCCTGGCGGCCGCACCGTGCTTCCCGGCATGCGCTTCGACCTCTACCACCCCAGCGGCGGAGAGGGGCCGCGCCGAGCTCGCGCCCGCACGCCTCGTCGCTGGCGCCCCTCCTGTACTCGGCCAGATGGGCGACGGGGTCACGCTCGCCCTTTGCCAGCATGGCTCCTGCGATCGGCCAGGTGGAGAGCCACTGCCCCGAGCTGGCCGACGTTCGCCTCGACATCTGCGACGGCCCTGAAAGTGCCCAAGTGGACGACGGAGGCCCCGAGTTCGTGCCCGGGGACCTCGACGCCGGCTAGTTCCGCCCGCCCGAAGTCCGGCCAGGGATGGCCGGACTTCGGCGCCGCTTCGCGGCGGCTTCGCGCGGGCTGCCTGGGTGGTGCCCTAATTAGGGCATGTGCCCCCTCGAATCAGGGCAGCATCTTCTGGCGCACCTTGTCGATCGCGTCGGCGTTACTCTGTGCCGACTGCTCAGTGTTCTGGATCTCGCGCGTCAGACGCTCGACCTCCTCCAGGTCACCTGCCTCCTTCGCCGCGTCTCGCTGCTGCTTGAGGTCCGCTTTCCGCTCGGACAGCCTATCGATCGCTTGCCGGAGTTGCTCGATCTTCTTCTCGTTGTCTTCCATGGCACGGACGCTACTCCGGCGACGCTCGTCGGGCCACATGGATTCCGCGGCCGACGACAACCATAGAGACCTCCGCCCATTTGGGACGGAAGCGCAGCTGCCGGCCCCCAGGCTTCCGCTGCCCCGTCGCCAGCCGTTGGCCATGTGACCGGTTCACACCACAGAAGCCCCGCCAAGGCGTCCTGCATCTCGCAGGGCGAGGCGCGACACACGGCGCAGTCGTTCCCCTTCACCGTGCACAAAAGCCTGCGTTCGACGCTGGATCTGCGCAAATGGCTCGGACATCTAGTGTCCTAGCTGTGCTGGAGACCTAGGAAACAAGGGCTATACTCACTTGCACAGGTAAAGCGCCCCGCCTCGGCTGGTACCCGAAGCGGGGCTGCGGAACGCCGGATGGGGGCCCACCCGTCGCGCGTCGCACTGCGATCACAGGCCCGCCTCCGGAGAGGTGCAAGGCCCATGGCGAACGTGCTCCCGGCGGAGCGGCGGCTAGAGGTGCTCGCCGCACTCGTGAACGGCACCAGCATCCGCGCCGCGTCGCGCATGACCGGCGTGCACCAGGACACGATCGGCCGGTTCGGGCAGGCGACGGGCGAAGGCTGCGCGCGTCTCCATGACCGGCTGGTGCGCGATCTGACGTGCTCGCTGGTAGACCTCGACGAGATGCACGGGTGGTGGCGCAAGCGCCAGAACAAGGTGGACGCCGCGTAGGACGACGCGGCGAGTGTGGGCGAGCAGTGGACGTGGGCCGCGATCTGCCGCACCAGCAAGCTCATCATCGCCTGGCACGTCGGGAAGCGCGACCAGGAGAGCTCCGATTCTCTCGTCGAAGACGTGCGCGCGCGGCTCGTGGTCATGCCGCAGATCACGACCGACGGGCTCGGTCTGTACGCGCAGCCGATCGCGGCGAACTTCGGGCGCGCCGTGCCGTACATGCAGACCGTCAAGAGCTTCAGCTCGCGCCCTGGCAAGCCGGGCACGTCGGAGAAGTTCGCGGTCGAGCGCGGCGTCGACTTCATCCAGAAGCGCGCCATCTTCGGGACGCCGGACCCTGCGAAGGCGACGAACTACGCGATCGAGCGGTCGAACCTCACCGCGCGGCAGTGGAACGCGCGGCTCCGGCGCCGCACGCTGGCCTTCAGCAAGAAGCTCTCGCGGCACTGCGCCGCCGTCGCGCTGCACTACGTCTACGTGAACCTCTGCCACATCCCGCGGAACATGCGGATCACCCCGGCGATGGCAGCGGGCATCACGGACTGCCAGTTTTCAGCCTCATGGGGCCACCTGACGGCGTTTTTTGCAGGGTCATGGGGCCACCCCAAATCCAGGAGGATGGGGCCACCCGCGCGGGGGCGTGACCCAGTTTTTTTCAGGGTCATGGGGCCAGCTTCCGAGGTTTTTTGCAGCCTCATGGGGCCAGCTCGGGACGCCGAGGTCGGGATCTGAGACGGGCTCCTTCCGATGACGGCGCGGGTCGCCGTCGGAAGGAGGCCGATGCCCTACCGAGAGCTGATCATGGTTGACATCAAGGAAATGCTCCGCCGTCGTGCGGCGGGGCAGAGCGCGCGTCATGTGGCGCGCGCGACAGGGTTCGATCGCAAGACGGTCGGCAGGTACTTCGAGGCTGCAACGACGTTGCCACTGCCGTGTGACCGCGAGCCGACGGACGAGGAGATCCACGCGATCGCCCAGCGCGTGCAGGCGCGCCCCGTGCCCGACACGAGCGAGGAGTGGAAAGAGATCGGCACGCATCGCGCACGTATCGAGGCCTGGCTCGCCCAGCCCCGGCCGCTGAAGCTGACGAAGATCCACGTGCTGCTCAAGCGCGACCACGGCGTCAGCGCGAGCTACGGCACGCTCCGGCGCTTCGCCATGGAGGAGCTCGCGTGGCGCAAGAAGACGCCGACGGTTCGCGTCGCGGACACCGAGCCCGGCGAGGTCGCGCAGGTCGACTTCGGCCTGATGGGTAGACTGTTCGACCCAGCAACGCAGCGGGTTCGCAATCTGTGGGTGCTCGTGGTGACGCTCGCGTACAGCCGCTACCAGTTCGTGTGGCCGTCGTTCGAGCAGACCACCACGGCGGTGTGCGCGGGCCTGGACACGGCGTGGAAGTTCTTCGGTGCGATGGCACGAGTGATCCTGCCGGACAACATGAAGGCCATCGTGCTGCGCGCCGACGAGCTCGCCGTCGTGCTCGTGCCGGCCTTCCTCGACTACACACAGACGCGCGGGCTGTTCGTCGATGCCGCACGCGTCAGGTCGCCCAAAGACAAGGCGCGTGTCGAGAACCAGGTCGCCTACGTGCGCGAGAGCTGGTTCGACGGCGAGTCGTTCGCCAGCCTCGACGAGGCCCGCGCATCCGCGGAGCTGTGGTGTCGCGATGTCGCTGGCGCGCGCATCCACGGCACGACACGCGAGGTGCCGCGCGAGGTGTTCGAGTCACGCGAGAAGGGCGCCATGAGGCCGGCGCCGGAAGCGCCGTTCGACGTGCCGCACTGGACTGACGCGAAGGTGCACCCCGATCATCATGTGCAGGTCCTCCGGTCGCTCTACAGCGTGCCCACGCGCTACGTCGGCAGCACGGTGCGCGTCCGCGCCGACCGCGCGTCGGTGAGAATCTACGCGGGTACCGAGCTCGTGAAGCTGCACGCGCGGGTCGCTCCGGGCAAGCGCTCCACCGACCCGAGCGACTACCCCACGGGCAAGGCCGTCGCGGCGGTGCGCGACGTGGCCTCGCTCGTCGCGAGCGCGAGAAAGTGCGGGGCGCACGTCGGCATCTACGCCGAGCGGCTGCTCGACGTGCCGCTGCCCTGGACGCGCATGCGGCTCGTCTATGCGCTGCTGCGGCTGTGCAAGAAGTTCGGTGAGGGGCGCGTCGAGGCGATCTGCCAGAGCGCGCTCGCCTTCGACGTCGTCGACGTGCAGCGCGTGACGCGCATGCTCGAGACGGCGAAGCCGGCCGCGTCACCGTCGACCGAGGACCGCAAGGTCGTTGCGCTCTCCACGCCGCGGTTCGCGCGCAGCACTGAGCACTTCGCGACACGTACGACGGCGGCTGCCGTGACGAAGGAGGAGGTGCGATGAGCGCCAACGACGTCGACCCTGCGCTCGTCACGGCGCTCAAGCGGCTGCGCCTCGGCCGCATCGCAGCGACGTTGCGTGAGCGCCTCCTGCTCGCCGAGAAGCAGTCGATGGGGCACGAGGAGATGTTGCTCATGCTGCTGACTGACGAGATCGCGCGCCGCGAGGCGAGCGCGACGGACAGCCGCGTGCGCGACGCCGGGCTCGACCCAAGCATGCGCCTGGAGCTCTGGGACAAGACCGCGAAGGTGAGCTTCGATAGGCGCTTGCTCGGGGGGTTCACGAGCCTGCTCTTCCTTGAAGAGCACAAGCACATCGTCATCCTCGGCTCCGTCGGCGTGGGCAAGACCTTCCTCGCCAACGCGCTCGGACACCTCGCGTGTCAGCACGGCTACAGCGTGCGCTTCCTGCGCGCCGACGCGATGCTGCGCAGGCTGCGCCAGAGCAGGCTCGACAACTCACGCGACGCCGAGATGATCGCGCTCACGACCGTCGACCTGCTCATCCTGGACGACTTCGCGCTCGAGGCGATGAACAAGGAAGAGAGCCGTGACGTCTACCAGCTCTTCCTCGAACGCACGGGCCGCGGGTCGATGATCGTCACGAGCAATCGCGACACGGCCGAGTGGCTCGGGATGTTCGACGACGTGTTGCTCGCGCAGAGCGCCGTCGATCGGTTCAAGAACGCGGCGTTCGACTTCATCATCGAGGGCGAGTCGTACAGGCCACGGCTCAAGCCGAAGCTCGACGAGAGCAGCACGGCCGCACCGCCGCCCGCGCGCGGCAAGCCGCCCACCCATCCACGCACCAAGCGTCGATGACCGCTGCGGTCCCGGCGAGGACGTCGCACCCGGGGCCGCGCCGCCTCTGACCCCCTCGCTCCCCGCGGCGCGCCTGGCCCGCCCTCCTCGAGGTAACCGCCGGTGCCGCGGGGGCCGGGGGACCTGTTCGTGAGCGTCGTGGCCCCTCCTCTCCGCCAGAGCCTACCAGGGGGCCTGGGTGGCCCCATGACCCTGCAAAAAAGAGAGACGTCGCCGGTCGCTTCGCTCCCGGCTCCGGGGACCTCGACACGCTTCGCGGTCTCGGGCATCGTCGAGGCCGACCACGTCGTCTCCCCCTGGCCCCATGACCCTGCAACGGGGTGGCCCCATGACCCTGAAACGTGGCAACGGACACCGTGTGGACGCTGGAGCAGCTCATGGTCGCCGCGCTGGAGGAGCCGGCAGGGGAGGAGCCGCAGCCGCAGCCGCTCGCCATCCCGAAGCCGGAGGGGCCCGCCCGCGAGCTCCCCGCGGGGCGTGGCTGGCTCCGGGTGCTTCCTGGCGGCTCCGCTCCGTCGGCGCCCTCTGCTCCGCAGCCGCCGCCTGTGGCGCCCGTCGCGACGCCTACCGCCGTCGAACCCGCCGGTCCTCCGCCGGAGTCGTCCCGCCAGCTCGACCTGTTCGCCTGGCGTCCGAGACCGAGGACCCCGGTCCAGATGTCTTTGTTCGGCGATCCGCCGGAGGAGTAGCCGCTCCGTCGCATCCGGCGATGCTTGCTTACATTTTCGACCGCATGCTTGCGCATGCTTGCTTGCGCGTGCTACGTGATGCTTGCTCGACAACGAACGGAGGAACACGTGGCAGCAAGCAAGGGCACCTCTAAGCGCGCGAAGAAGCGCTCATCGGTAAAGGCATCCAAGGGCGGCCTCGCTAGGCGAGATGCGCTGTCGCCGGAGGAGCGGAAGTCTATCGCGCAGCGGGCTGCGGCCGAACGTTGGGCCGCGATCAAGGGCCTGCCGCGCGAGACCCACACCGGGATCCTCGACCTCGGCGCGGGCATCCCTTGCTCTGTTCTGAGCAACGGGAAGCGCGTCTTCTCCGTTAACGGCTTGCTCCGAGCGTTCGGGTCCGGCGGTAAGAGCCGCACGGCTCTCCCAGATGGGACGCCCGTGCCCGAGTTTCTGGCCGCGAACAATCTTCAGCCGTTCATCTCGACGGAACTGTCGGACCGGCTCGCGAACACGATTAAGTTCATGCCCATGTCAGGCGGATCGCCCGCCTACGGATACCTGGCGGACATCCTCAATCTCGTGTGCGAGGCGCTGCTCGATGCTCGACGCGCCGGCGTGCTTCGACCGAACCAGCTGCGGGTCGCCGATGGCGCGGAGATCGTCATGCGAGCGTTCGCGAAGGTGGGCGTGATCGCGCTCATCGACGAAGCGACGGGCTACCAGGCAGACCGCGCGAGCGATGAACTTCAGCGTCTCGTGGAGGCGTACGTCGTCGAGGACATGCGCCCATGGGTCCGACTCTTCCCCGACAGCTTCTTTCGTCAGGTCTACCGGATCCACGGCTGGCAATACAAACCCGGCGTGACTCAGGGGCCACGCTACGTCGGCAAGTTCATCAACAAATACGTCTACGAGCGTCTGCCACCGCCCGTGCTTGCGCGCCTGCGCGAGTTGAACCCTGTGGTCGACAAGAGACGCAAGCACAAGCATCACCAGTTCTTGAGCGAGGCGCTGGGTGAGCCGACGGTGGACCGCCACCTCGCGTCCGTCACCACGCTGATGACCGTGTCGAGCACGAAGACGCACTTCGAGGAGATGTTCCGCGTGGCGTTCCCAAAGGCTGGCGAGCAACTTCTCATGCGCGAGGTCCTGCAGCCGCCGCTCCAGATCGAGCCGTCGCTGGACGAGGCGGCGTCGGAGCCCATGGCGCTCCCAAAGGCTCCGGAAGAAGAGCCCGTTCTCGGCGGGATCAAGATGCTTTCTGCCTCGGCCAGTGTACGCGAACAGGTTCTCAGGATGCTGCGGTACGAGGAGTCGGCGACGTTCTCCGACCTCACGCTGGCCGTTTACGGGCACGACAGCACGGGCCAATCACGATCCCGTGAGGCGCGGAACGCCGCCCAAAACATGCGCAAACTCCTTGGAAGGATGAGCGCCGAGGGGCTGGTAGAGGTGGATGCCGACAAACGCTGGCGCCTCGGAGAATGCCAACGGGTTTGAGACAGTCCGGACGAGAATCCTATGAGGGGATCGCGCTGAGGGGCGCGTTCCGGCTCTGGGCCCCAACCGGTCGAGATCGGGGCGGCCGCGGCACGGCGGTGGGTGCAGCGACGGGCTCGGACGCCGCGCTGGTCGTGCCCGTGTGCGGCGGCGCCGCGTCCTCGCATGCGGCGGCGTCGACGGACAGCGGATTGATGGCTACCGAAGCGGGCGGCCTGCGTACGACGGGCGGACCGTTCGGGAAGCGTTCGGGATGCGCGGCGTAGGCCGTGTCGAGGGCGACCTGGCGCCGAGCCGCGATATCTTCGACGCGGCCATAGAATACATCAGCAGGTGTGAAGAGCGCAAGGCCAGAATGCTGATGAATGTCGTTATACCAGCTGAAGAACTCCTGGCACCACGCTCGTGCATGAGCCAACGAGGCAAAGCGTTCCGGATAGTCGGGCTGGTATTTGAGCGTCTTGAACTGCGACTCGGAGAAGGCGTTGTCATCGCTGACGTGAGGCCGGCTGAAGCTACGAACAACGCCGAGCGAGCCGAGGAGCTGAGCAAGCCCCTCCGACCTCATCGCGGAGCCGCGGTCGGCGTGCACCGTGAGCGAGCCGGGCTCGACGCCGTGGCGGGTGACGGTCTCTGCGAACAGGTGCTCGGCGAGCTCTGCGCTCTCCCGCTCGGCGAGCAGCCAGCCGACGGTCATGCGACTGAACAGGTCGAGGACGACGTACAGGCAGTAGAAGACCCCGGGCAGCGGCCCGCGCAGCTTCGTTATATCCCACGTCCAGATCTGGTTGGGGGCCGTGGCGGTGAGCGTCGGCTTGGCATGCTTCATCGGCCCACGCTGCGCGCGGCGCTCGCCGCTCTCGCCGGACGCCGCGAGCAGGCGGTACATCGTGCGGATGGAGGCGAGGTAGACGCCGCGCGACAGCAGCGTCGCGTAGACCTCCGGTGGTGGCTGGTCGACGAACTCGTCGCTGTGCAGCACGTCGAGCACGGCTTGCCGCTCGGTGTCGCTGAGCCCGCGTGGGCTCGGAGCGGGCCTGGTCAGCGCGGGCGGCTTCGCGGGCAGGGTCTGCCGGTAGAGCGTGGCGCGGCTGACGCCGAGTGCCGCACACGCCTGGGCGATGGGGACGTGCGGGTCATCGAGCTCCTCGATGACGTCCATCAGCGCTCTTCGTCGTTCGTGAGGTTGATGCCCAGAATGGCAGAAACTTTTTTTTGGAGATCAATGAGCTTCTCAGCGAGTGCGAGCTTCTCCTCGAGGCGCGCTGAGCGCTTCTCGAGCTCGGCGATGCGCCGATCCTTCGCGTCCTGCTTCGGCTTGCGGCCGGGCTTTCGCCCCGCGAGAGCCTCGCTGCCATGGAGTGCGAGCTGCTTGCGCCACGCCGTCAGGAGGGAGCTGTAGATGCCCTCGCGACGCAACAGTGCCTCGATGTCCCCGCGCTGGGTGCACGCGGCTGCCTCGCGAACGATGCGCAGCTTCTCCGCCGCCGAGAACTTCCGCCTCTTGCCCGGCTTCGGCATGGCCTCGACGGCGACGCCACTCGGGCGGGGAGCAGCGCCCTGCGCCGCTGGGGCGGGGGTAGGATCGACGGATCGGAGATGGGAAGGCTTCGGCACGGGTCAGGTCCATTCTCCGCCCTCTCACCACAGATTTCCAGGGGCAGCCTGTCTCACCCGACGTTGGCACAGAGGGCCTCGCAAGTGCTCCGGGCTGATGTATCATGGCCCATCACCAGTGACTTGCTGCAGGCGGCAAGGCGCTTCGCGGTGCGGTGCCGCAGCGGCACGCCGTCTGGATGTGGCTGTGGCGGGATGAGGCGAAGGTGGCGACGGCCTACCGCCGCCGCCTCCTCAACTTCAGCGCGAGCGCCTCCCGGGGGATCCTGAGCCTCGACGCCGCCGTGCTCGGGTTCATGCGGCAGCGCTTGGCGTACGCGACGAGGCTCTCCGGGCTGTCGACGGAGAGCAGCGCCTCCAGCTGCCAGTCCGGCAGGCTGGCCATCGCGTCGAGCACCTCCCGCGCCTCGATCTGGGCGTGCATGTCGATGCCGACGAGCTCGCGGAGCAACCCGAGCGGCTACGGATGGAGCACAGCGCGCCGCGCCCACGCGCTGTGCACGTAGTGCGAGGCGAGGCGCCACGCGATGCCGTGCAGCCACTTCCTCAGCGCGTCGCGCGGCTTGTCGCGCGGGTCTGGTCTGTAGAGCCCGCGTCGGACGGCGTTCCAGGCGTTGAGCAACACCTCGGCCTCCACGTCGCGCCGGTCGCGCTTCGGGATGCCCGCGAGCGTCGCCAGGACGATGCCGCGTTCCGCGAGGATCGCCTCCATCGTCGGCTTCTTCCGGGGATGTCGTGCGGCAGGCGGGCGTCCGGCCCCCTTCCGCGCCTTGGTCATGGAGCACCCCGCCGGGCGCCGCACGCTGCGCAGCGGTCCGCCGCAGCGAGTCCGCCGAGCAGTCGCTCGACGGTGACGCCGGCCAGCTTCGCGGCGCGCACGGCGACGCCGTACGATGGGCGCCGGCCGCAGATGATGTTCTGTAGGTGCCCCTCGCCCATGCCCAGCATCTCGGCGAGGCAACGGGTCGAGCGGGCCATGGATCGGAGCGAACGGAGCGCGGCACGGAGGCGCTGCGCCTCCTCGCCTCCCATGGACAGGGTGCGGCGCGGGCGGGCAGAGGGCGGCGCAGCCCGGACGGTTGGCCCCGTCGCGGGCTGCACTACTTCCGGCCGAACTTAGCCGCTCATGCGAGGCCCGGAGTCAAACTAGTACAGCGTTCCCCAAGTTCGTCCCTGGATCCGAGGTGAGCCAGCCGAGCCCATCGGGGTCGTGCGCGGCCAGAGTGTGGCGAGCACGCGCAGCGCATTGAGTTCTGCGAGGCGAGGTTGCCGGGTCACCTGCGATCGCATGCGTTTTTGAAGCCCTCGGCTCGGGGCAGGTCCCACGCGCGTAGGTGCCCCGAGCTCGCGCAAAACCCGTCCTGCTGCCCGGGCCGCTGCGCCAGAAGCTGCAGCAGGCGGCGCGCTCGCCCAAGACCTCGCAGCGCGATGCGCAGCGTGCCCGGATCGCGCTCCTGGCCGACGAGGGATGGAGCAACGAGCAGATCCAGCGTGCCGTGGGCTGCGACATCAAGACGGTGCGCAAGTGGCGCAACCGGGTCGCAGCGATCGCGGACGAGGCGGTGCTGCAGGACAAGCCGCGCACGGGCCGACCGCCGCGCGTGGCGACCGCGGTGCACTACGAGCTCATCAAGCTGGCCTGCTGCCGCCCCGATGAGCACAAGGTCCCATTCGAGCAGGTCTGGACCCTGGACCAGCTGGCCAAGGCCCTGAAGCTCGAGACCAAGGTGGAGCTGAGCCGCACCGAGGTCTGGCGCGTGCTGCAGGGAGCCAGCCTCCGACCGCATCGGGTCCGGCTGTGGCTGCACAGCCCGGACCCGGACTTCCGGTCCAAGGTCGAGGTGATCTGCAAGCTGTACCTGGAGCCTCCCGCAGGCGCGACCGTGCTGTGCGTCGATGAGAAGACCGGCATGCAGGCGTTGGAGCATCGGTTCCCCATGCAGCCGTGCCGCAGCCGAAAAGCCGCACGCCGGGAGTTCGAGTACCAACGCCACGGCACGCTCACGCTGATCGGCGCCTTCAACGTCAAGACGGGCGAGGTGGTGTCGCGCTGTGGACCGACACGCACCGCCGCCGATCTGCTCGCGTTCATGGACGAGGTGGCGAAGCGCTACCCCACGGGCGAGGTCTACATCATCTGGGACAACCTCAACATCCACCACGGTGCCAGGTGGAACGAGTTCAATGCGCGGCACGGAGGGCGCTTCCACTTCGTCTACACGCCCACCCACGCGTCGTGGGTCAATCAGATCGAGCTGTGGTTCAGCATCCTGAGCCGTCGGGTGCTCAAGCACGCCTCCTTCGCCTCTGCCGAGGAGCTGAGCCGGTGCGTGCTCGGCTTCGTGCGCCACTGGAACGAGCACCAAGCCCGGCCCTTCCGCTGGAAGTTCCGCGGCCAGTGGAGGGCGACCTTGCCATCGTACGCAGCCTGAGCTTCCGTGCGGGCCGATGTCCAAGCCGCACGCCGCCCCGGAGCACGCCGCCGCGGTCCGCTCCTACCTCGAAGCGCACGGACTGCCCCACCTGAGGGCCCGGAAGTACGGGCAGCTGGTGATCATCGAGTCGGGTCCTGAAACCGACCCGATCGCGCACGCCAGGCTGCGCCGTGACACCGTCCACCTCTGGACGCTCGAGATCGCAACCCACACCGGCAAGTGGGAGAAGACCGGCCTCCGTGGCATGTGGCAGGACTTGCTCAAGCTATTGATGACCGACTTCCCCTGGACGCTCGCGCCTATCGAGTAGCTGGCCCGGCGCTGGCGTTGCGCCGCCGGCGTTGCGTCGACGTCCAGCGACGAACTCGCTTTGTTCGTAAGCCCGGCCGGCTCAGCTCGTAGCGGGGCTGGCACATCGCCGATCCAGGGACGAAGTTGGGGAACGCTGTACTAGCCTGGATTTTCACCGAGATAGTTCGCCTAACGGCGCAGCATGAGGCCGTCCCTCCGGTTCGGGAATCGAGGGACACGGTTTTACGCCGAACGGCGTGAGACAGGCAAGCGGCGGCATCAAGGATTCCGTGAGGGAAAAGGGTGCGCTATGGGCGAATTTCTCGTCCGTCAGCCTCTCCCCCTCATCGGACGTAGCTGATGCGCCGGCAGCGCCGATCGACCTTGAAATCCAGCAGAAATCGGCTTCATCGCTTCTCTGCACCGCTCTCCTCACCTTGACGTGATGCCTTATGTGTGGGTCACGTTTTTTACGATGAGCGCACCAACTGCCCTAACTGACCCCGCCCGCTTCTTCCTGGCGCCCACCCAGGCGCGGCACCGCCAGTACGAGGCGCTGCGCGCCTACTTTGTGGAGCGTCGCTCGAGCGCCGAGGTCGCGAAGACCTTCGGCTACACTTCCGGCTCGTTCCGCGTGCTCTGCCATCAGTTCCGGCACGATCCTGACCGTGCCTTCTTCGCCGAGCCGATTCGCGGCCCGCACGAGCAGCCGAAGAAGTCCCGCGCCCGGCGCCTGATCATCGCGATGCGCAAGCGCAACCTGTCGATCTACGACATCGCCGAGGAGCTCCGGGGCCAGCACATCGAGCTCAGCCCCACGGCCATCACCGAGGTGTTGCGCGAGGAGGGCTTCTCCAGGCTGCCGCGTCGCAAGGACGACGAGCGCCCCGCCAGGACGCGCCCCGAGCGCGCCAGCCGCGCCGATGTCCGCAATTTTCAGCTCGTCCCTGCGACGTTCGAGACCCATGTCGGCGGTTTGTTCGTGCTCCTCCCGCTGCTCGTCAAGGTGGGCCTTGATCGGCTCGCCGACGAAGCAGCCCTGCCTGGCTCGAAGGCGATCCCGGCAGCCCACGCGCTGCTTGCGGCCCTCGCGTTGAAGCTGACGTCCATCGAGCGCAAGAGCCACGTGATGGATCGGGTCTTCGACCAAGGCCTGTCGCTGTTCGCGGGGCTCAACGTCATCCCGAAGACGACCTTCCTCGCGCAGTACTCCGATCGCCTGGGCCGCTCCAGTTCGGTGCGACTGCTGCGCGGCTGGCTCGAACACCTGCGCGCGCATCTCGCGCTCGCGGGCGCGTCGTTCAACCTCGACTTTCACGCCGTTCCCTTCTTCGGGCAGGACGAGTTCGTCGAGCGCCACTACCTTTCCAAGCGCAGTCGCCGCGACAAGGCCGTGCTTACCTTCATCGCCCAGGACGCGGACACCGACGTGCTCTGCTACGCCAACGCCGACCTGCGCAAGGGAGAGGAGAGCGATGAGGTCCTGCGCTTCGTCGACTTCTGGAAGAAGGCGCACGGCCAAATGCCCCCGCACCTCGTGTTCGATTCGAAGCTCACCACCTACAAGAACCTGAGCCGCCTCGATGCCCAGGGGATCACCTTCGTCACGCTGCGCCGCCGCACGGATGTCCTCAAGCGCCACGTGCTGAACGCTCCGGCTGCAGCCTGGCGCCGGGTGGAGCTTGATGTACCGCACCGCAAGTTTCGCAACCCCAAGGTCCTCGACGAGACGATCCGGCTGGGCAGGGACTATCCCGCGCCGATCCGCCAGATCTGCGCGCGCGATCTCGGTCACGACGAGCCCACGGTCTTGCTGACCAACGACACCCGCTCGACGCCGCGTACGATCCTCGAGCGCTACGCTCGGCGCATGCTGATCGAGAACAACCTCGAGGACCAGGTCCACTTCTTCCACGTCGATGCGCTGTCGTCTGCGGTGGCCATGAAGGTCGACTTCGACGTGACCTTGACCGTCATCGCCACCGGCCTCTACCGGCTGCTCGGCAAGCACCTGCACGGCTTCGAGCACGCCAAGGCGCGGCAGATCTTCCGCCGCTTCCTCGACACGACGGCGAGGGTCGAGGTCAGCCCGCAGCGCGTTCACGTGCGCCTCCCTCGTCGGGCTCACAACCCGATGCTGCTTGAATCCGGCTTGCTCGCGACGCCCGTCGCTGTCCCCTGGTGGGGAGGAGCTTCGCTCGAGGTCGCGTTCGCTTGACCGCCGTCAGTGGCCTTTATGTTAACCGATCTTCTGCTGTGAAAATCCAGGCTAGGGCAGAAGAGGGGTAATTAGGGCACCACCGCTGCCTGAGCCAGCGAGGGCGAGGGAGATCCTCGCGCGGCTTGGGCTCTCGCTGAAAGTTCCGGAATGCCGAGCGCGCGATCCCACGGAAGCCCCCCGTGTCAGCTACGTCGGAGCGCGCAAGAGCACTTTCGCGGACGCAGCGCCGAGGACCACGCCAGCGCCTGCGCCGATGAGACCCGAGATGCCGAGGCCCGCGCAGCCCAAGCTCGCGGCCAGGACCGCGATGCCGCTCGCCCCCAGCCAGGTCGATGCGGGCGCCGAGCCCCGGACGAGGCGGGCGCCGAGCCACACACCCGATGGAACACCGACGCCCAGACACACGGCGGTGCACACCGAGATGATCGGCGCGTCCGCGCAGGCCGGAGCCGCCCGGGCGACGGCGAGCCCCGCCAGGAGCGGCAGCGCGCCAGCGAGGAGCCCGTAGCGCACCGAGTCCGCCCCCTGCCGGTCGCGCCAGCGCAGGAAGAAGCTCGCGCCGAGCAGGAGCACTCCGAGGCACGCGCAGGTCTCGCGCTCGCCCGTCTCGAGCATGCAGACGAGCACGACAGGCACCAGGATCCACGCCGCGCGCGCAGCGACGCGCAGCCGGCCGACCTCGTATGCGCGGAGGCCAAGGCGCTTCAGCTGCTCACGGTTCACCATGGATGTGCCTCCAGATTCCGCGCAGACGGTCGAGCGCGCGCTGCTTGCGTTTGCGGAGCGTGGCGCCGGCGGCATCGGACGTGCCGTCCACGAGCCCGAGCGACACCCGATCCTCCTCCGTGAGTGAGCCTACGGCCTGCTCGAAGGCGAGTGCGATCTCCCGCGCGAGGAGCTGCTCCTCCTGCGACGCCGAGCCATCCAGCTGGCCTGCCACGGACGCTTCGTCGAAGACCTCGCGGCGGCGCTGGAGCCGGCGGCGGTGCGTCATGATCTCGTAGCTGGCGATCCCGAACGCCCAAGAGAGGCCGTCGCGGCTTCGATCGAACTCGGCGATTCGAGCGCAGACCTTGTAGAAGACCTCCTGCGCGACGTCCTCGGCATCCGCGCCCCGGCCCACCCCACGCTCCGCGAACGAGAGGATCACAGGCCAGAGGTCGTCGAGCAGAACGTCGAACGCGGTCCGGTCTCCATCGGAGAGCCGAACCATGGCGTGGTGGATGGCTTTCCGGCGGGCTGCGTCCATGCGTACTTGGCCTTACCTCGACGACCCCGAACGATCGCAAGCACTCGGGCACGCTACGGTAGGCGGGCGGCGTTCGCGCGTGACCCGAAAATCGTCCGAGCCGGTGGGTCACGCTCGGTCCGAGGCTGCCTAGTGGGGGGGCGCGCGGCTCGCGGTGAGCCGTCCAAGGAGCCCACGAATGAGCACGCCCTCGGTCCACACGTCAGAACCCATCCTCTCGAAGCGCCACCTCGGTCTCGCTGGCGTGGCCGCCTTCATCGGCTGCGCTGCCTGCTGCGCCATCCCGCTGCTCGCCGCTGCGGGCCTCGGCAGCGGCGCCGTCGCCACGCTCTCGTCGGTGTTCCGCCCGGGCTCTGAGCTCCTGGTGGGCGGCAGCGTGTTTGTCGTCGCTCTGGGCGTGATGGCCGCCCGGAGGTGGTTCAAGAGGAACGATGCCTCGGGGTGTGGTCCTGCCTGCAAGGTTGACGGAAGCTGCTGCGCTCGCGGCGCGGCGACGAGGAGCGCGTGATGTCGAAGGACCCCTCGTCGTGCGGCTGCGCGATCCCCGCGGAGCCGATCGCCTGTACGCTCACGGGTCAGGAACAGCAGGCAAGGCGCGCAGCCGAGTTCCGAGACGCGTTCGTTCACCTCGAGCGCACGGAGCCGCTGGAGGGCGCCTTCCGTTGGCACTTCCGCGGCGAGCCCGCGCTCGAAGCCCACCTCCGCGCCCTGGCGCGGCGCGAGCAGGAATGCTGCCGCTTCTTCGACTTCCGCATCACGCGCGAGGGCACCTCGATCGTCTGGGAGACGCGCGGACCAGAGAGCGCCGCCGGAGTGCTCGAGGAGTTCATGCGCCTCCCCGAGACGCTGCGTAGCGAGCCGACGCTCGACGCGATGAAGCGCGCCCTCGGCGACGCCGGGCTCACGTTCGTATCCGAAGCCGGACGGGTCGGCCTGCCGGTAGAACCTGGCTGAAACGGGACGACCGGTACACTCTCGCCTCGGATGAATCCGCTCGCCATCGTCCCGTTGTTCGTGATCACAGCAGTCGCCGAGATCACGGGCTGCTATCTCGTGTTTTTGTGGATGCGCGGCGGTCGGTCGCTGCTGCTGCTCTTCGCCGCGGCCGTCGCGCTCGGGCTTTTCGCCTGGCTGCTCTCGTTTCATCCGAGCGCGGGGCGGGCGTACGCGGCGTATGGCGGCGTCTACGTCGCGTCCGCGGTGATGTGGGGGTGGCTCGTCGAAAAGCAGCTACCAGATCGCTGGGACATCATCGGCGCGGCTGTGTGCCTGATCGGCATGGCCATCATCACCTTCGGGCCGCGCCAGTAGGCTGTCCCGCTACCGCGGGCGCCGCGCTTTGCCCCTCCCGGAGGCGAGGCGCGCGGTCCAGATGCTCGGTGCCCAGGTGGACTGCCTCCTCGCAGGCTGGCCAAGCGCCTCGCCTCCTGTTTCGCGGAGTCCACCATGCGACGCATCCTCAAGCTCTTCGTTATTCTCGCGGGCAAGCCTGCGGGGACCACTCCCGAGCCCGGCCCTGAGGTCGAGCCCCAAATGTTCACGAATTTTTCGAACGCTCCACTGGCCCCGTGGACATCGCGTTCGCGAAGGGAGCTCGGTGTCTCGACCGCGCAGGTCGCGCTCACGTGGACGCGGCAGCGGAGGTGGTGCTCAATTTTGAGCAATGGGCCACGGTCCGCCTTGACGCCTGACCTGACGCCTGAGCCACGCCATCGGCGCGGCCCCTCCTCGACATCCCAGCCGCCCGCACGCGCAGCGGTGGGGCGAACTAGGGGCCCCTTACCGGTCGCGCCAGCCCAGAGCCCCACTCAACCATGCGCCGGATGTCCTCCCCTCGGCGCAGCCCCATCGCGGCGTTCCAGTTCGGCGCTCCAATCGGGACGCTCGGCGGCCTGATCGGCCTTGGGGGCGCCGAGTTTCGGCTGCCCGTCCTCAAGGCCAACTTCGGCTACCCCGCTGCCCGCGCCGTCGCGCTCAACCTTGAGGTGAGCCTGATCACGCTCGCGGCCTCGCTCGTCGCGCGGCTGCGCGTGACGGGCGTGGATCCCTTGATCCCTCTCGCGCCCGTGCTGCTCGCGCTCGTAGCGGGTTCCATGGTCGGCGCCTACCTGGGAGCGAGCTACGCGGCGCGCATCCCGGCTGCGAAGTTGGAGCGCTGGATCTTCGTGCTGCTCGTCGCGATCGGCTTGGCGTTGATGGTCGAGGCGTTCGTGCCGTGGCGGCGCGCTGCTCGGCGGTTACCTCGTGCCGTTCGTACCTGCGGGCGCGCTCAAGTTCGGTTTGGGGGTGCTGCTCGTCATCTCGATCTCGGCCGTGCGCGTCTTCCGCCATCGTGCGGCCTCATAGACGCGCCGAGCATCGCTCGCCGTACGCGCGCTCGCCCCGAGCGTGACCTCGTTCACGAGCACCACGCGCCGCTCGCGGTCCCCAAGGACGATCGAGCTCACGGCGGGCGCTTCGTCGAGCTCCACAACCTTCGACGGGGTGTGACCGCCGTTCTCCAGGATGAGCCTCGCGCGCATAGGCGGACGGTACCACGGGCTCAGCGGGCTCCGGCAGCGCTCGCGACCGACGACGCGAAGGAGCCGTCAAACAGGCTGTGAACGCGCACGCTGGCTAGGATCCCCAATGTTTTATATACTCAGAAATGCCGAAATAGGCGTTTCGTTCTATTTTAAGGGTCAATTAGCGCGCTCGCGGGGCTCACTACTTCCGGCCGAATCTATGGGCGGGTCACGAGGTCACACCAGATATCATCATTCCGGACACTGCAATTTCAGTTTCCGAACACTCGATCTGGGAGAGGCCCTATTTCGGACACCACCCGCTGGAGATCCTCTGTAGCCCAAGGAACTTCCGCACTGGGGTGGCCAGGCGTCCTACGCGGGCACCACGGATATGTCACGGCGAAATCCTGCTGCTTGCGGCGCGCCTCGACGTGCGCGAGCACTGATCGCGTTCTCCGCGCCTACCGTGGCTCCCCCTCCGTGTCGCCTCCACGCGCGGCGTCGGCGGAGCGCGCGAAATTACCAAATCGAGCCCGTCGCAACCCGCCGTTTTCGACCCCCTCGGCAGGGCCTTCCAGAACACCCAACCCCGCGATGTAGCAAGGCCTTTTCCCCAGGCAGTTCTCCGGCAAATTCGTGCCGAATTACCGGCGACGCAGAATTACCGTTTCGTGCCACTTCCGGAAGCGTCGGTCACGGTTGCGAACGACCCCAACACGGATGGAGGTACAGCATGACACGAGCGGCTCTCGCGCGTGGCTCGGCGCCCCTTGCCCTTCGTCAGGCGGACAACGGCATGCGCGTGATCGAGAGGACATTCCCGGAGGTGCCCGCCAGAGGATCGTGCCCACCGAGGGGGCTTGCACAGCCCGCCACGGCAACGGCGACGCTCGCGATCCCACTGGACGGGCTCACGCTCACGGCGCCGCAGCCGGAGATGCTCTCACAGAGGAACGTCGAGTCGGTCACCGGGATCCCGGCACGCGTCTTCCTCGACACGATTCGCGGGCTGGGCTTCCCGCTGCCCGTCACGAGGCTTGGCAAGCTGCGCCTGGTCCAGCGCGAGGCGTTCATCGCCTACCTCCAGGCGCTGGCCAGTGACCCGGTATCACGGCGTGCCGCGGAGGTGGATGAGCGCACGCGGGTTGCCGCCGTGCTGGCCTCTGCCGGCCTCGAATCTGCCCCATGTCCGCGCACCGGCCAGGCGAGCGCTCCGCCCGCAAGAACAAGCCGTGCTAGGCTGCCGCTGAAGTAGAGCGGGCCCGCTCGGCGCTGGAACGCCGGACGGGCCCTTGATCGACCCCCGCATCACCGGAGACCGACCCATGACCGACGTACCCCACCGGCGGGTGCGCGCCAAGCGCTCGCCTGCCCTCTCTTCCTCTTCCCCTCCCGCAGCGGCATCGACTGAGCGGCACGCGCGTCCGAGCCGCTCGGTTGGGCGCCCCTCGCAACCCGACGAGGGAGCCACCCCCGACACGGCCGCGCAGGGCTCGGCGAGCTCGGCGGAACGCTCGCTGGCCGAAATTCGCCCAGTGCCAGGCGAGAAGCGCGCGAATGGCGCCGGATCCGTCCGGCTGCGCGGGAAGACATGGACCGCGCGCCTCAGCCTCGGCGAGGCCGGTCGACCCACGTTCAGCCTGCCGACGTGCCGGACCGAGCACGAAGCAAACGCGCGCCTGGAGGTGCTGGCCGACCTCGCGGGGCGCCTGCTCGCTGCCGGTCAGATCGTGCTCGGCATACCGCTGCTGGAGCACGCTGCGGCGCGCGAGGGCAGCGCGCTCCGTGATGTCCGGCTCGCGATCGACCAGCTGTGCAAGGGCGAAGCGCGCGCTCGAGCAACCGGAGAATCCACCTTCGGCGAGTTCGCTGAGCGGGTTCTCTCTGGCAGCCTGACCGAGCAGTACCCGGATCACGTGAAGGCAATTCGGGGCGTGAGGACCTATCGACACAGGCTGAATCACGTGCTCGACGTGCTCGGTCCTGTCCCTCTCGTGCGCTTCACGCTCGACCACGCCGATCACGCGATGTCACTGCTTCCGGGGCACCTGGAGTCCGGATCGCGCAGAAACATCGCGAAGGTCATCCATCGCATACTCGCATTGGCGACCTATCCGGCACGCCTTATCGGAAGCAATCCTTTGCCGCGCGGATGGATTCCGAAAGTTGACGGAGAAAAGGCGAAGGGATATCTCTACCCTGACGAGGACCATCGCCTCATGCAGTGCGAGGAGATCCCGCTGTGCATTCGGATCTATTATGGCTTCCTCATTCGCGAGGGAATGCGCGCTGACGAGGCCGGCAAGCTGGAATGGTCGGATTTGGACCTTGACCGGGGAGCCGTTGTTCTCGACGAGAACAAGACGGACGATCCTCGCGCATGGGCGCTTTCACCCGATGTTGTGCGGGCGCTCCGGAAGTGGCGAGAGATCTGTCCGGAGAAGGCACGCGTCTTCGTAGGGAATTTAGGCACATCCTTGCCCGGGCACAATGGTGCGAAGGACTTTAGAGCGAACCTTCAACGCGCCGGCATCAGCCGGCCTGAGTTGTTCGAGACCACTGCATCTAGGTTGAACATCCGCTTGCACGACACCCGTGCAACGTTCATCACCATCCGGCTTTCCACCGGTCGCACAGAGACGTGGATCTCCGATCGGACCGGTCACAAGTCGAGCAGCCAGATCCACCACTACAAGCGCGCCGCGCGCAAGGTCGCGGAGCTCGGCCTGGGCGACTTCGCCCCCCTGGATGAAGCGATCCCCGAGCTGACCGACAAGGGCGGCTCGGTAGTGGGGGGCGGTCCAGCGTCCGAGGAAACGGGCTCGGCGAGCAGCGCGATCTCCATCGCCGCCGTTCCGCTCCACCGGGCGCTGACCGGGGGCGACGTTGCCATCCCTGCCACGGTGGAGGCGGATGCACCCGAAGGCGGCCGGTTGGGCCCGCGTTGGGCCACGCCTCAGGAGCACCCGGTCGACGACGAGCCTCAACCTTTCGAAATTTTTGTTCTTTCTTCCGATCCCGCGTCGCCGCCAGGGAAGAACCATAAGCTCTCAGGAGGCTCCACGTCCCAGGCGCGCCTTGTGTGGCGCGCGACGAAACGTCTCAGAAGGCATGGCCCGAAGTGAGACATGCCGGGCGGTGGCTCATGCGCAAGCTCCCCCGCCCCGGCCTTGGCGGATGGCCGAGCGCCCACCCGCGCGCCGCCGCGCACAGCCCCCCGCCGGCGCGGCGGCTCGGCTCACCCCCTCTCCGCTACGCGGCCGCCGCCGGCTCCCCGGCCGCCGCCCCGGTCACGCCGCCCGTGCCCGCCGCCTCGATTGGCGCCTCCTCCAGCGCCGCCGCGATCACCTGGCTCATGTCCTCGACGAAGATGAGCTCCAGCTCGGCCCGCACCTCCTTCGGGATCTCCTCGGCGTCACGCGCGTTCTTCTGCGGCAAGACGACCCGCTTGATCCCCGCGCGGTGCGCCGCGAGCACCTTGGACTTGATCCCGCCGACCGGCAGCACCCGCCCGCGCAGCGTGCACTCGCCCGTCATCGCCGTGTCCGAGCGCACCCGCCGCGCGGAGAGGAGCGACGTCAGCGCCGTGAACATCGTCACGCCCGCGGACGGCCCGTCCTTGGGCACGCCGCCCGCAGGGACGTGGATGTGCAGGTCCTCCGCCTCGAGCTTCGCCGTGTCGACCCCGAGCTCGATGGCGTGGCTGCGCACGTAGGTGAGCGCCGCCTTCGCCGACTCCTTCATCACGTCGCCGAGCTGACCCGTGATCTCGACCCTCCCCTTCCCCGGCATCCGCGACGTCTCGATGAACAGGATGTCCCCGCCCACCGGCGTCCAGGCGAGCCCGGTCGCGACGCCGGCGACGCTCGTCCGCTCCGCCACGTCGCTGAAGAACCGGACCTTGCCAAGGTACGTCCCGAGATCGCTCGCCTCGACCACCACGCGCGGCGCCTTGCCGTCCGCCGCGCGCGCGATCTCCAGCGCGACCGCCCGGCAGAGCTTCTTGATCTCGCGGCCGAGCTGCCGCACCCCGGCCTCGCGCGTGTAGTCGCGCACGATCGCCGCGAGCGCCTCGTCCGTGATCGACAGCGACCCCGGGTCGATCGCGTGCTCCTTGAGCTGCTTCGGGACGAGGTGCGACCGCGCGATCGCGATCTTCTCGTCCGGCGTGTAGCCGGACAGCTCGATGACCTCGAGCCGGTCCCGCAGCGGCGCCGAGAGCGCGCCGAGATCGTTCACCGTGCAGAGGAAGACGACCTCCGACAGATCGAACGGGAGCTCCAGGTAGTGGTCGACGAACGTCCGGTTCTGCTCCGGATCGAGCACCTCCAGCAGCGCCGCCTCGGGCGAGCCCCGCCACCCGGCGCCGAGCTTGTCGACCTCGTCGAGGAGCACGATCGGGTTCTTCACCTTGGCCTTCTTCAGCGCGTGCACGATCCGGCCGGGCAGCGCGCCGACGTACGTCCTCCGGTGGCCGCGCAGCTCCGCCTCGTCGTGCACGCCGCCGAGCGAGATGCGCACGAACGGGCGGCCCGTGGCGTCGGCGATCGACTGGCCGAGCGAGGTCTTGCCCACGCCGGGGGGGCCCGCGAAGCACAGGATCGTCGCGCGCGCCTTCCCGGTCAGCTTGAGCACCGCCATGTGCTCCAGGATGCGGCGCTTCACGTCGTCGAGGCCGCGGTGATCCTCGTCGAGCTTCGCCTTCACCGCGTCGAGGTCGTCCTTCACCTCCGCCCTCGCGCTCCACGGCAGGTCCGCGATCCACTCGAGGTACGTGCGGATCACGTTGTGCTCCGCGCTCTGCGGGCCGACCGACTCGAGCCGGCGGAGCTCCCGATCGGCGACGGCGCGCGCCTCCTCGGGGAGCCCGGCCTCGTCGAGGCGCCGCCGGAGGGCCGCCAGCTCGTCCTCGCCCTCCTCGCCGCCCGCGAGCTCCTTCTGGATGGCCCGGAGCTGCTCGCGGAGGATCGCCTCGCGCTGGCCTTTGCCGAGCTCGCGGCGCACGTCGCCGTCGATCTTCTTCTTCAGGTCCGCCAGCGCGGACGCCTCGGCGAGCAGGCCGGCGACCCGCTGGAGCCGCGGCACCACGCGGAGCTCCGAGAGCACCTCCATCTCCTTCTCGGTGGGCAGGCCGAGCGCGCCGGCGACCTGATCCGCGAAGACGCCAGGCTCCGCCCGGCTCGAGGCGGCGATCTCGGCGAGGTTGGTCCCCGTCTTCGGGCCGACCTCGCGGGCGCGCTCGCGCAGCGACGCCGCGAGCAGGCGCGCCTCCTCGGCCTCGCCGAGGAACTCGGGCGCGAGGGTGCCCTCGGCCCGCCACGTCGGCTCGGTCTCGACCAGGGCCGAGAGCGCGAAGCGATCGAGCCCCTCGATCACCAGCCGGTAGCCGTTCGAGACGCGCGAGATGTCGACGACCCGCGCGAACGTGCCGATGTCGTGGAGGTCCTCGCGCCGCGGATCCTCGCGCTTCGGATCGCGCTGCGCGATGACGCCGATCACGTCGCCGGCGTGGACGGCGTTGAGCAGCGCCACCGAGCGGGGGCGCCCCACCGGGAGCGTCAGCACGGTGCCGGGAAAGAGGACGCCGGTGCGGAGCGGGAGCAGGGGAAAGGGAGAACGAGGCGCGCTGGCGCCGCTGCGAAGCTGGCTCATGCGAACTCCTGTGGCAGCGGTCGGCTCGCGCCATCCCTGCCGGATCGGTCGAAGGTCAGGTGGACTGCGTGGACAGCGCGCTGCGCCTCCGCCCGTCAGGGCAGCGCAGCGCGCGGATGGGCTCACGTAGACCGCCGCGAGCAACCGCTCGGGCGAGCTCCATGAATCGATGAACGAAAAGTAAATTCGTTCACGCATCCGTCAACCCGCCCCCCCGGCGAGCGCGACGGCCGGATCAGAACGCCTGTACGCCGAGCACGAGGCCGGGCCAGGCGCGCTTGGTGCTGGTGGCGTCGGAGCCGAGGGGGGTGCTGCCGTAGGGGCTCAGGCGGGCGTCCGCCGGGGTGTCGCCGAACGAGACGTTGAAGCTGGGGCCCCCGAAGATCGCGAGCTCCGGGAAGAGGCGGAAGCCGAGGAGCGCGCGCGCCTGCGCGATCGTGGCCGCGGACTCGAGCGTCGAGGGCTCGTGGAGCGTGTACCCGAGCACGTCGACGTCGACGTAGGCGCGCTGGTGGATGGAGAAGCGGCCGCCCAGGCCGAGCGCGGAGACCAGGAGAGGGCGATTGCCGATCGTGCGAAGGCCGATCCCGTAGATGTTGTGGAAGTGGTCGCTCCCGTGCTTGACGCCGGCCACCACGATGCCGGACTCGAGCCCCCAGACGTCCACGTGGAGGCGGCCCTTGCGGATGAAGTTGAACAACCCGAGCGAGAACGGCGAGTCGTCGGCGTAGTTCACGAGGCCGATCTGAGCGCCCCCCACCTTGCCGGTGGCGATGTTGAGGAGCCCGATCTGCACGTCCGCCGACTCGCCCGCGGCCACGTTGGTCAGGCCGGCCTGCAGGTCGGCCGACCCGCCGGCGGCGACGTTGACCAGGCTGAGCTGCACGTCCGTCGCCTCGCCCACGGCGACGTTGGCCAGGCCGATCTGGACGTCGGTCGCCTTGCTCACCGCGACGTTGGCCACGCCGATCTGAAGATCCATCGACGCTCCCACGGCGAGGTTGGCCATGCCCACCTGGGCTCCGTCGACCTGGCCGGCGGCGTTGAGCACGCCGACCTGCGCGCCCGCGACCTGGCCGGCGGCGGCGTTGATCGCGCCGATCTGCGCGCCCCGGAGCGAGCCGACGACGTTGACGCCGCTCGTGACCTGCACGCCGCGCGCCGGACCGAACACGAGGTTGGCCACGGTCGAGAGCTGCGCCCCGCACAGGAACGACGAGGAGATGCTGGCGCCCGCGCTGAGCTCGATCCCCGTGGTGCCCGCCGTGTACCCGGCGACGAGGTTCAGCGAGTAGCGGCGGACCACGTTCGTGCCGGTGGAGGTCGAGGAGCCGACGAGGGGGAGGACGTCGGCGCCGAAGAGGACGCTCGTCGCGCCGGGGGACGCGCACGGAGGCGGCTCCGGTGGCGCGGGGGCGGGGCGCGCACCCTTCGCGGGGCGCGCGGCGCGGGGAGGTGGCCTGCCGGCGGCGGGCGGCGCGGGGGGCGCCGCGGGCGCTGGCTGCGCCGCGGCCGGCGCCTCGGGCGGGCGCTTGCCGAGCGCCGCGGCGAGCTCCGCGGCGAGCTCCGCGGCCTCGTCCCGGACGAGGTTGCCCGCGAGCAAGGCGATCGCCTCGGCGGCGCGATCGGGATCCTCGGGGACGTCGATGGTGCGCTCGATGCGGCGGCCGTCCGAGGCGCGGTACGTCAGCGTGACGCGGCCGTCGGGCTCGCCGCGCAGGACCAGCGTGGAGCGCCCGGCGATCGCCGCGGGGGCCAGCGTCACGCCGCCGCCGAGCTCGCGGCCGATGGCCGCGCTCACCGCATCGGGATCGAGCGTCCACGGCGCGCCGTCGATGACGAGATCGACGCCGGCGGCGCTCGGCTCCTCGGCGAAGACACCCGCGGGAGGCGTGGAGATCGCGGCGAACGCGGCCGCCGCCGCGAGGGCGCGCAGCAGGACGCCCGCGCGGAGGCGCGCGCCGAGCCCCGGGGAACGGCGCGGCGAGCCCCTCGGAGCCGCGGGGAGAGGAGCGGTGTCGGGTGTGTTCATCGACCGTGCTGTGCCCGCTCGCCGCGCGTTCGTTCACGCGCCGCCACGCTCACTCGTCCGCGCCGCTGAGCGCCTCGAGCAGCGAGCGCGACTCGTCCTTCCGGTAGCCGCCGAAGGCGCCCTGCGCGAACGGATCGAGCGCCCGCCGCGCCTCGTCCTTGCGGCCGAGGCGAACGAGGCAGAGAGCGCGGTTGTACTGGGCCTCCACCGCAAAGCGGCCGCGCGGTGCGGCGGCCAGGTACGCGTTCCACGCGTCGAGCGCGGCCGCCGGGTTGCGCTCGGCGAAGTGCGCGCGGTGCGCCGCCTGATAGAGCGCGTCCGCGTCGGGGCCGGCCGGCGGACGCTCGATGGCCTGCGGATCGCCCGCGGCCGGCCGCGGCGCGGTCGGCAGGCGCGCGGCGCGCGGCGCGACGGCCGCGACCGGGCGCGAGGCCGACCGGACCGGCGCGACCGCAAGCACCGGCGCGCGCGGCGGCGCAGGGGCGATCGGGGGCTCCGCGATCGGCGAAGGCAGCGGAGGCGGCTCCGGCGCGACCGCCTCCGCGCTCGCCTCGGCCTCGGGCGGCGCGGGCGCCTCGGCCTCGGGCGGCGCGGGCGCCTCGGCCGCGTGCCGCGGCCCGGACAGCGCGCGCTGCGGCGGCGGCGCGGGCGGCATGGTGGGCGCCTCGGAGACGCGCAGCCCGAGCCGCGACGCGAGGTCGTCCCAGCCGCCGGGGAACCAGCGCGCGGCCGAGGCCCACGCGACCGATCCGACGAGCACGGCGGCCAGCGGGACCACCACGCGGACCATCGCGAGGCGGCGGGCGCGCTGGGCCTTCAGGCTCCTCATCACGCGGGCGCGCGTCTCGTCGCGGCGGTTGCGCGACGCGTCTGCCTCCGAGCGCAGCGCGCGCGCGGCCTCGCGGAGCACGTCGTCCTTCTCCTTCACGGCGCCCTCTCTTCCAGCAGCGTCCGGAGCTTCTGCTTGGCGTGGAACAGCCGCGTACGCACGGTGGCCTCGGGCACGCCCATGATCTCGGACGCCTCGCGCGCGCTGCGCTCCTCGACCTCGCAGAGCACGAACGCCACGCGCTGGGCCGTCGGCAGCGCGTCGAGGGCGCGGTTCAGGGCCTGGGCGAGCGCGGCGCGGCCGGCTTCCCGCTCGGGGCTCGACGCGTGCTCCTCGTCCGGCTCCAGGGCGAGCCGCTCCATCGCGGCGCGGCGCCGCGCCGCCGCGCGGAGGTGGTGGCGGGCGTGGTTGACCGCGATCGCGATGAGGAACGTCTTGAGCGACGAGCCGCCGCGGAACCGCTGCGCGGCCTGCGGCAGGCTGATGAAGACGTCGTGGGCCAGGTCCTCGGCGGACGCGTCGTCGCCGGTGAGGCGGCGGGCGAACCCGCGCACCGCGCCGTAGTGCCTGTCGTACGCCTCGCCGACCGCCGCGGCGTCCCCGCGCCGCAGCCGCTCGACGAGCTCCTCCTCCGCGTCCTGCGCGCGCTCGGCGCCGCGGGAGAAGAAGAACGGCATAAGGAGCGCCATGGTCTTCATCGGGCGCCACCTCTCCCCGGCGCGCGGGGGCTCGGCGTCGCCGGACGGCTGTGCCCCCGGAAAACCCGCTGCTCGATCCGTCCCATCTCCGTCCATCCCTGCGCCATCATCGTTACACCCGAACGCGCTCGGCGGCGTTGCCCGTTTGCCATCAACAAGCGTCGGAGAGCCCGGGTCGGCGTGAGGCACACCCCGTCGTGCCCGGCGTGGAGAAGAGCGTTCATGGTCGGCGCGTCGGTTTCGTGCCCGGAGGGGTCCGGAACGTTCAACCCCGGTCGGCAAAATCGACCACCGGGGTCCGGACGGCTGAAATCGACGGCCAGGGAGCGCGATCGACCGCCGGGGTCCACCCCCCCGCCCGCGAGCTCCGGACCGGCGACCGTCGAGATCGTGCGCAGGCGCACGACCCGTTGAACGGATCGCGTGGCAGCGGGCACGCAGCTCCGAGTGGGCAGAGGGCGCCGCGCCGACGAGCCGCGCCGCTGCCCTGGATCCATCGCTGATCAGGAGTGATGACACATGAGCATGCGCACGGCCTTCGAGTGGGGTCTCGGTCTCTCTTTGTCCTTCTTCTCGATGACGACGGTCGGTTGTTACATCGAGACTGGCGAGGACTGCGACTGGGACGACGACTGTATCGACGCGCCCGACGGTCCCGACTTCGAGCGCCCGGATTATGACGAGGACACGGATGACGACGACGGTGAGGAAGGCGCTAGCAGCGGCGGCGAGAGCAGCGCCAGCAGCGGCAGCGAGAGCACCGCTGGCAGCGGCGGCGAGAGCAGCGCGAGCAGCGGCGGCGCGGGCGGGAGCTCCCCAGGGGGACCGATCGCGTGCGAGGCGGCGTGCGACTGCCCGAGCGGCGACGCGTGCGTCGAGGGGATCTGCAAGACGCCGTGCGCGGCCTCGTGCGATTGCGCCGAGGGCGAGTCCTGCGAAGACGGCTATTGCGCGCCCCCGCCGGAGCCGGCCATCTCCTGCGAGGCGGACTGCGACTGCCCGGGCGGCAACGCGTGCGTCGAGGGCGTCTGCACCTGAGCCGCGGGGCGCTCCCCGGGGGCGCAGAGCCCTGAGCTCGAAGCGCGCCGCATCGTGAGCCTCGTAGAGTTGCGCGCACTCCTACCCCACAGCCCGACTCCTGATCGCCGGACTGGTGAACTCTACGAAGCGGGGCAATGAGCGCGGCGGGGGAGCCCAGGCTCAGCGCGACGGGATGAGCCGCTCGAGCCGGGACATGTACCCCGGCAGCTCCGCCGCCAGCGCTCCGGGCAGCGCCCGATCCGCTTCGAACAACATCGCCAGGTTGCCGTAAAGCGCCGCGTCCGCGAGGCTCGGGGCCTCGCCGAACACGAACGGCGATCGCTTCAGCGTCCGGACGGTCGGCGCGAGCAGGGTCTTCGCGCGCTCGAGCAGCGCCGGGGTGTCGCGCTCCCACTGCTCGATACAGCCAGCGCCGAACTTGCGCTCCTTGATCAGCGTGTACAGGGCGCGCTGACCCGGCCGCTCCCACGCGTCGCGGATGCGCGGCGACGCGATTCGGAAGAGCACGTCCTCCAGCGGTCCGTCGCAGAAGTCCGCGTAGGCCCAGACCGGGCCCTCGAGGACATCCAACGTCAAGCGCCGGGCGGCAGGGTCCTCGAGCAGGAGCTCGCAGATCCGCCGCGACTCGACCGTCACCCGGCCGTCGTCGCCGACCAGCACCGGCACGTAGATGTAGCCGCCGGTCACGCGGGCCAGCGCGTCGCGATCATCGTACGGCACCTCGACCAGCTCGTACGGGCGGCCCAGGAGGTCGAGCAGCATCTGAACTTTGCGGGCGAAGGGGCTGTATCGGAGTCGGTAGAGCTTCATGAATCCCGGAATACCGCGGCGCGCCTGGACGAGCGAACGAATGTTTTCCATGGTACATGAGAAATTCTCATGACCAGCCCTGCCCCGGGGGATCCCCCTCCGCCGCTGCCGTCGCTCACCGCCCTTCAGGCGTTCGAGGCCGCGGCGCGCCATGCGAGCGTCACCCGCGCGGCGCGCGAGCTGGGCGTGACCCAGGCCGCCGTCAGCCACCAGATCCGCGCCCTCGAGGACACGCTGGAGACGGCGCTGTTTCGGCGCTCGCCGCACGGCATCAGCTTGACGGAGGACGGCGAGCGCTGGGCCGCGGAGCTGGGCGTCGTGTTCGCCAGGCTGCGCGAGGCGAACGCCCGCCTGCGGCGGCCCGCCGCGGACGCGCGGCCCGCCGTGTCGGTCAGCGTCACGCCGTCGTTCGGGGCGCGCTGGCTCGTGCCGCGGCTCGGGCAGTTCCTTGTGAGCCACCCGGAGGTCGACGTGCGCATCTCCGCCACCGAACGCCTCATCGATCTCGCGAGAGAGCCGGTGGACATCGGCATCCGTTATGGCCTCGGCGGCTACCCGGGCCTGATCACCGTCAAGCTGGCGGACGACGCCCTGATCGTGGCCGCCGCGCCGAGCGTCGCGAGCAAACGCGCTCGCTGGCGCGTCGAGGACCTGAGCCACGAGGTGTTGCTCGGGGACGACCACCCCGACGCCTGGGGCCGCTGGTTTCGCGAGCGCTCGCGCCGCCTGCCAGCGCGGGTGCGCCAGAGCCAGCTCACCGACTCGTCGATGCTGGTGGACGCGGCGGTGCGCGGTCAGGGGGTGGCGCTCGCGCGCTGGTCGCTCGCGGCCGCCGAGCTCGATCTCGGCCGCCTGGTGCTGCTCTTTCCCAGGCTCCCGGCGCTGCCGACGGGCCTCGCTTACTACCTCGTGAGCACGCGCGCGAGCCTGCGGCGAAAGCCGGTTGCCGCCTTCAGGGACTGGGTCGTATCCGAGGCCGCGAGCCTGCGCAGGCCCGGAGGCTGACGGCGCGGCGTCAGCCCCCCGGCTCGCGGGCGGGCCCGCGGCCGACGAGGCCGTAAAGGACGATCCGGTGGACCGCGGACAGCATCGCCTCGACCTCTTCGCGGGAGCCCTGGAACAGCCACGGAGGAGCGAAGCTCGCATAGGCGCGCAGGAGGGCGCGCGCGGTGAGCTCGGGGTCGGCGGCGTCGAGCTCGCCGGCGCCGGCGCCGCGCGCGACGAGATCGCGGAGGAGCGCGCGCTCCTCGTCGAGGAAGCGGGCGTGGGCGGCCTTCACGGCGCGGCTCTGGCAATGCACGAGATCGCACGCGTGCGCGCCCGAGCCGGCGAGCGCCAGGAAAGCGCGCGCGCGGGCGTCGAACACCGCCCGGAGCCGGTCGCAAAAGGGCACGTCGTCCCCGGCCGCGGCGGCGCGCATCGCGGCCATGACGGCGCGGTGCTCGCCCTGGGAGAGCTCCTCGACGATGGCGTCCTTCGAGGCGAACTCCAGGTACACGGCGCCGACCGCGATCTCGGCCTCGCGCGCGATATCGGCGACGGTTGTCTTGGCAGGCCCGTACCGGCGGAGGAGCCGCTCTGTCGCCTCGAGGATCCGCTGGCGCCGCTCAGTGGCGCCGCCGGGGTAACCGTGCTCCATGAGGTGAGCGATGTTCTCCCGGATTCACGGCCGGGGGAAGCGTCCTGGCGGGCGGCCGGCAGGGACCACGGGGACGCCACGGCGCGCGGGCACGGGCGCGGGCACGGGCGCGGGCACGGGCACGGGCGCGGGCGCGGCGCGCTGGCGCGGGTGTGGCGGCGCGCTGGCATGGGCGCGGGGGCGCGCTGGCCGCTGGCGATGGCGCACGAACCCGACGGCGCGCGGGCCGCGCCCGCGCGACGGGGCCCAGCCCCGAGATTGATCGCCGTACGCCCGGCGGCTATCGTGGGCTGGCTTTGCACCGGATTTTTCGCGAAGATCGCGCTGTTCACGGGATCCGCGGTCCGGCGTGCGAGGGGACCGAGCCATGACGAGCACCGCGCCGACACACGACGAAGCCGAAGGGCTGGTGCGACCGGGGCAGGTCATCGCCGAGAAGTACCGCGTCGAGCGGGTGATCGGCGCCGGCGGGATGGGCGTCGTCGTCGCCGCCACCCACCTCCAGCTGGAGGAGCGGGTCGCGATCAAGCTGCTCCTGCCCGAGGCTGCGAAGTCGCGCACGCTCGCCGAGCGCTTCGTGCGCGAGGCGCGCGCCGCGGTGAAGGTCAAGAGCGAGCACGTGGCGCGCGTGACCGACGTCGGGACGCTCGACTCCGGCACGCCGTACATGGTGATGGAGTACCTGTCGGGCAGCGACCTCGCCGACGCGCTCCGCGCGGGCGGGCCGATGACCCCGCAGGCGGCCGTCGAGTACGTCCTCCAGGCCTGCGAGGCGCTCGCCGAGGCGCACGCCGCGGGCATCATCCACCGCGACCTCAAGCCGGCGAACCTGTTCCTCACCCGGCGCGCGGACAGCTCCCCGTGCGTGAAGGTGCTCGACTTCGGGATCTCGAAGGTGGCGACCGGCGGCTCCGACCCGCGGATCACCGACACGAAGGCCATCATGGGGTCGCCGCTCTACATGTCGCCCGAGCAGCTCAAGTCCTCGCGCGACGTCGACGCGCGCACCGACATCTGGTCGCTCGGCGTCATCCTGTTCGAGCTGCTCACCGGCGCGCCGCCGTTCGACGGCGCGACGATGCCGCAGCTCTGCGTGGCCATCATGCAGGGGATCCCGAGCCCCCTCGCCGCGTTCCGCTCCGACGTGCCCCCGGCGCTCGAGGCGGTGATCCGCAGGTGCCTGGAGAAGCTGCCGGAGCAGCGGTTCCGCCACGTCGGGGAGCTGGCCGAGGCGCTCGCGCCGTTCGCGACCGGGCGGGCCCGGCTCTCGGTCGACCGGATCAGCGGGATCTCGCGGAGCTCGGGGCCCCCGCGGCCGGAGCTCCCTTCGGCGAGCGGGGTGACCACCTCGCCGACCGTGGTGAACACGTCGCTGAACACCTCGCCGACGTGGAGCGGGACGGTCGTGCCGCGGAAGCGGCCGGTGGGGCTCGCCGTCGCGGCCGGCGCCTTCGTGTCGCTGATCGCCGCGCTCGCGGTCTTCGCGTTCCTGACGTCCCGCTCGCGCGGCGACGGCGCGGCGAGCGAGCCGGCCGCCAGCGCGTCGGCGGCGCGGTCGCCGGCGGACGCCGCGGCACAGCCGGCGACCGCGCCCGCGTCGCTCTCGCCGACCGTCACGCCCGGCGGCGCCGAGGCCCCCGCGCCGGTGGACGACCGCACGGCGGCGCCGGGCCCGGCCGAGATCCCCCCTGCGCCCCCCGCGGCGCCGGCCAGCGGCAAGCCCGCGGCGCCGCGCCGGCCGAGCGCCGCACCACGACCCCCGGCCGCCACGCAGGCTCCGGCCACCCGGCCGCCCGCCGCCCCGGCCGCTGCGCCGCCCGGCGGCAACCTGTTCGACGATCGCAAGTGAGGACACCACCATGACGAGCCTGCCCGTGAAGCACCTCGGGCGCCTGCTGGCGCTCGCGATGTTCCTTGCCGCCCTCCTCTCGGGCGGCCGCGACGCGAGGGCCGACACGGCGGCCGCGCAGGCCCTGTTCGACGCGGCCAAGCAGCTGATGGCCCAGGGCAAATACGCCGACGCGTGCCCCAAGCTCGAGGAGAGCCAGCGGCTCGACCCGGGGATCGGCACGCAGTTCAACCTCGCGGCCTGCTACGAGCAGCTCGGCCGGACGGCGAGCGCGTGGTCGATGTTCCTCGAGGTGGCCGGCGCGTCGAGGGCCGCCGGCCAGGTGGAGCGCGAGAAGGTCGCGCGGCAGCGCGCCGCCGCGCTCGAGCCGCGGCTCATCCGGCTGACGATCACGGCGCCGGCCGACTCCCCGGCCGACCTCCAGGTGAAGCGCGACGGCGCCCTCGTGGGGCGCGCGCAGTGGGGCACGCCGGTGCCCGTGGATCCCGGGAAGCACACGGTCGAGGCCTCCGCCGCCGGCCGAGCGCCGTTCGCGAGATCCATGGAGCTCACCCGGGCGGGCGCCTCGGAGACGCTGGCCATCCCGCCGCTGCCCGCGGGCGCGCCGGCGCGCGACGCCGCGCTCCCGCCGAGCGGCCCCGCCGCGCCTGCGGGCGCCGCCGCGCCCCCGCCGAGCGGCCCCGCCGCGCCGCGAGCGAGCGGCGCCCCGTTCGCGCCGGTCGCCGCGCACGCGCCGGCGCCCCCGGCTGCGCCGCTGACCAAGCGCCGCAGCAAGGGGATGATGGTCACCGGCATCGTCCTGACGAGCCTCGGCACCATCGCCCTCCTCGGAGGGGGCCTGGTGATCGCCTCCACCCCCTCGTGCTCCGGCGACGGCTGCGAGTACGACTCCAGCGACCCGTTCGCCGACGACGCGGGCTACGAGGAGGACGGCTCGGAAGGCGCCGGGGTCGGGCTCGTCGTCGGCGGGCTCGTCCTCGCCGGCGTCGGCATCCCGCTCGCCATCATCGGGGGCCGCAAGGTGCCGGTGCAGCCCGAAAAGCAGGCTGCCTCCACGCCGGCGCCGCCGCCCGAGCTCGTCATCGGCCCGCGCTACGCCGGGCTCCGCTGGTCCATGTGAGCGCCGGCGCGGCGCTGCGCCGGCCCGGCGCGCGCGGCGGTGCGCCGCCGCGGCGGTGCGCCGCCGCGGCGCGCGGCGAGCGGCGCCGTGAGCGCTCATTCCGAATCGATCCGGTACACGGTGCCGCCGAGATCGACGACGTAGACCCTGCCGGCGCCGTCCTGCCCGAAGCTGGCGATGCTGAAGCCGAACGATCCGAGGTCGTCCGTTCGGTCGACGGGCGCGGAGGCCACCCCGGCCTCATAGGTGAGCGTCCAGACCCTGCCGCTGCAGTAATCGCCGTAGAAGTAGCTCCCCCGGAGCCACGGGATCTCGCTGCCCCGGTAGACGTAGCCGCCGGTGACCGAGCAATCCTCGATGACCCGCCCGGCGTGGCCGTACTCGACGGCAGGGAGCGTGATGGTCCCCTCGAGATCGCAGCTCTCCGCGGGGATGAAGCAGTGCGCGCCCTCCATCCGGCGCCAGCCGTAGTTCTTCCGTCCCTGCCCGGCCGGCTCGATGTTGATCTCTTCCCAGAGGCGGTTACCGACGTCCGCGATGTAGAGATCGCCCGTGCACGCGTCGAAGCTGAAGCGGTACGGGTTCCGCAAGCCATAGTCCCAGATCTCGGGCAGGACGCCTTCGCCCGTCATGTTCCCTTCCGGGATGCTGTACGGGTGTGTCGAGACGTCGAGGCGAAGGATCTTCCCGAGCAGGGTCGTGAGCGCCTGGCCGTTGCCGATGTCCGCATGGTTGGGGCCCGCGTCGTTGTTGTCCCCGCCATCGCCTAGCCCGAGATAGAGGAAGCCGTCGATCGGGCTGAACTCGAGAGAACCGCCGTTGTGGTTTCGATGCAGATCCACGACCTCGAGGTACATGGCCACCGGGTCTGGACTGGCCACGTCCGGTCGCTCTCCCCGCGCGAACTCGACCACACGCGCGTTGCCGCCCGTCGCCTCGTCCGTGTAGTGGACGAAGAAGCGACCGGTGTCCTCGTAATCGGGGTGGAAGGCGAGCCCGAGGAGGCCGCGCTCGTTGTTGTCATTGAACAGGACGCGATCCCGGATATCGAGAAACACCTTGGGCTCCGTCGCTCCATCGTCGAGGACGAGGATCTGGCCAGGCTGCGTCAGGATGAAGAGCCGCGTGGGGTCGCCCGGCGCGGATTTCACGAGGAGCGGGTGATCGAGGCCGGAGACGAGCGTCGTGAGCTTCAGCGCGCCCTCGTCCTCGCTCGGCGGCGCGCAGCTGAATCCCGCCGCGGGCTCACCACCGCCGCTCCCGCCAGCCCCGCCGCCGCCAGCGGCGCTGCCGCCCACCCCGCTGCCGCCAGCGCCGCTCGCGCCAGCCCCGCCGCCGCCAGCGGCGCTGCCGCCCACCCCGCTGCCGCCACCGCCGCTCGCGCCAGCCCCGTTGCCGCCATCTCCACTCGCGCCCGCTCCGCCGGCTGCGGCCGACGAGGCCCCGCCGGTCGTGCCGGGCGGCAGCGGAGAGATCGACGCCTCGCGCGAGCAGGCGATGAACGCGAGCTCGGCCGCCAGAGAAAGCGCGATGAGCGGAAGGGGCGACAGGGCTGAGCTCGACGGCCTCATGGCTTGACGATATCGTAGATCGAAGCTCAGGGCGGCGAAGATCCGGTGTTGGAGGCGCCCGCACGCCCCGCGCGCGTTCGAGGGCGCACGCCGCGCGCGCACGCCGGACGGCGCCGCTGCGGGCCCCCCTGACGCGCCTGCGCCGGCGTTCGGGGCGTGGCGAGATCGCGAAACGAGCCCCGCGATCCACGCATCGATATCGATGGAGCTGGCCCCATCGCCGCACTTCGAGCGAGGCCGAGCACACGAGAGCATGGCATCCGTTTTTCCGCGCTGGAGCAACACCGCTTTCCGACTCGCCATCGCCGCCGTCTTCCTCGGCGGCGCGGCGGCCGTGTCAGCGCCGATGATCTACGTGCGCTCGGACTGGAACACCGGGCGGCACCTGCCCGTGCAGCAGCCGGTGCAGTTCGACCACAGGCACCACGTGCAGGACGACGCCATCGATTGCCGGTTCTGCCATCACACGGTCGAGCAGACGGCCACGGCGGGCATGCCGTCGACGGCGCTGTGCATGGGCTGTCACAGCCAGGTCTGGAATCAGAGCCCCAAGCTCGAGCTCGTCCGGAACAGCTATTTCTCGGGCACGCCGATCGTCTGGAACCGCGTCACCGACGTGCCCGACTTCGTCTTTTTCAACCACGCGATCCACGTGAACAAGGGCGTCGGCTGCGTGACGTGCCACGGCCGCGTGGACCAGATGCCCGACGTCCGCCAGGCGACGCCGATGACGATGGGCTGGTGCCTCGACTGCCACAGGTCGCCGGAGCGTCACCTCCGCCCGCTCTCCGCGATCGTGGACATGGACTGGGACCCCGGCCCCGACGCGGAGCGGATCGGCCGGCAGATCGCGCAGGAGGTCGGCGCGCGGAGCCTCGTCCACTGCTCGACCTGCCACAGGTGAGCGCGCGCAGGCGCAACGCGAGAGGCCAACGAGGGATCCACGCGAGACACAAAGGGAGCCTGCGAGAGCACGCGAGACAGAAGGCCAACAGGCGGCGAGCAGCGGAGCGCCGCCACGGCGGCGGCGCCGATCCACCGATGACCTGAAGAGGGACGATGGCTGATCAGAGACAGACCCCGTGGAGCCCCGCGCTCGACGGCAAGACCGGTAAGGCGTACTGGCGCAGCCTGGCGGAGCTCCTCGAGTCACCGGAGCTCCGCGAGGCCGCGGCGCGGGAGCTCCCGGGCGGCGGCGGCGAGCCCGTCGCGGTGAGCCGGCGGAGCTGGCTCAAGCTCCTCGGCGCGAGCATGGCGCTCGCCGGCGTGTCCGGGTGCAGATCGAGGGCAGCGGACAAGATCGTCCCTTACGTGACGACGCCGCCCGAGGTGACGCCGGGCGTCCTCCGGTATTACGCCACCAGCCTCGATCTCGACGGGTTCGCCACGGGCGTCCTCGTCGAGAGCCACGAAGGGAGGCCGACGAAGATCGAGGGCAACCCGGAGCACCCGGCGAGCCTCGGCTCCACCGGCGCCTACGAGCAGGCGTCGGTGCTCGGCCTGTACGATCAGCACCGCGCGCGCGCGGCGCGGCGCGGCCACGACCCGGCGACGTGGCAGGCGTTCGTCCAGCAGTTCGGGGGCGCGCGGAGCGACGGCGGCGCCGGGCTCCGGTTCGTCCTTCGTCCCACCGGCTCTCCGCTCGTCCTCGACCTCATCGGCCGCGTCCAGGCGCGCTATCCGGCCGCCCGGTTCACGTTCCACGCGCCCGCGAGGTCGGCGCACCCGGCGCGCGGGGCCGAGCTCGCCTTCGGCGCCCCGCTCCAGGCGCAGTACGACTTCCGGACGGCGGACGTGATCCTCGCGCTCGACGCCGACTTCCTCGCGTCGATGCCTTTCCACGCGCGGTATGCGCGCCAGTTCGCCGAGCGAAGGCGCCTCGGCTCGCCGACGGGCACCATGAACCGTCTCTATGTGATCGAGCCCGGGCTGACCTCGACGGGGAGCATCGCCGATCACCGCCTGCGCAAGCGGCCGAGCGACGTGCCGGCGATCGCCGCGGCGATCGCCGCCGAGCTGCTCCTCACCGAGGGCGCGCGGCCGGGGTTCATCCCTCCCCAGGCGCTCGGCGCGCTCGAGCCGCTCCGGGCGCGGGTCAGCGAGGCGGAGAGGCGCTTCGCCCGGGCGCTCGCGCGCGACCTCGCGCGCGGCGGCCTGGCGAGCGTCGTCGTCGCGGGGGAGCGGCAGCCTCCCGGGGTGCACGCGCTCGCCCACCTCATGAACGCGGCGCTCCGCAACGACCGCGCGGCGTGGACCACCGCGGGGACCTTGATCACGGCCGGCGCCGCCGAGCAGGACCTCACGGCGCTCGCCGAGGAGATCCGCCGCGGCGCCGTCGATACGCTCGTGCTCCTCGAGAACAACGTGGTGTACACGGCGCCCGCGGATCTCGAGCTCGCGGCGCTGCTCCGCTCCGTCCCGAGCCGCGTCTACCTCGGCCTCTACGAGGACGAGACCGCCGCCGGCTGCGACTGGTTCGTGCCCGCCGCGCACGATCTCGAGGCCTGGGGGGACGCGCGCGCGTACGACGGCACGACCTCGCTGGTCCAGCCGCTCATCGAGCCGCTCTTCCAGGGCAAGACGGCCTCCGAGGTGCTGGCGGTGTTCGCGGGCGAGCCCCCGAGGAGCGCGCGAGAGCTCCTGCGCGACGCGTGGGCCGCGCGCCGCGGCGGCGCCGATTTCGACGCGTTCTGGGAGGACGCGCTCCGGCGCGGACTCGTCGAGGGCACCGCCGCCCCGCGCGAAAACGCCTCGCTGCGGCTCGACGGCGTGATCGCAGGGCTCGCGCAGCTCGCGGCGGCGGCCCCGCCGCCGGCGGAGGCCATCGAGGTCGCCTTCTCGGTCGACGCGAGCGTCTATGACGGCCGGTTCGCCAACAACCCGTGGTTGCTCGAGCTGCCGGATCCCGTCACCAAGCTCACCTGGGACAACGCAGCGCTGGTCAGCCCGGAGACGGCGAAGGCGCTCGGCGTCGAGAGCGAGGATGTCGTCGATCTCGAGCTCGGGGGGCGGAAGATATCGATACCTGTCCTCGTCGCGCCGGGGCACGCCGACAGGACGGTATCGCTCACGCTCGGTTACGGGCGGAGCGGCGCCGAGTCGATCGCCGCCGGGGTGGGGTCCGACGCGTACCGGCTCCGCGCCGCGGCCACGCCGTTCTTCGCGGCGGGCGTCTCGGTGACGAAGCGGCCCGACCAGAAGCACAAGCTCGCCAGGACGCAGACGCACTTTCGCCTGGAGGGGCGCCCTGTCGCGCTCTCGGTCCCCCTTACCGTCTACCGCGAGCACCCCGGCTTCACGGAAGCGCTGAAGGGGCCGCAGCCGTCCCTCATGCCCGCGGTGGCCGCGCCTGGGACGCCGCTGAAGGAGCAATGGGCCATGACGATCGATCTCACGATCTGCACCGGCTGCAGCGCGTGCGTCGTCGCGTGCCAGGCCGAGAACAACGTCCCCGTGGTGGGCAAGGAGGAGGTCCTGAACAGCCGTGAGATGCACTGGCTCCGCATCGACTCGTACGTATCGAGCGACCCGCGCGACACGGCCGTCGTCCATCAGCCCATGATGTGCCAGCACTGCGAGAAGGCGCCGTGCGAGTACGTGTGCCCCGTGAACGCGACGACGCACAGCCCCGACGGGCTCAACGAGATGACCTACAACCGCTGCGTCGGGACGCGGTTCTGCTCGAACAACTGCCCGTACAAGGTCCGCCGCTTCAACTGGTTCGACTACGGCGAGCTCCGCGCGTTCAACACCGGGCTCTCGAGGCTCCAGCGCAACCCCGACGTGACCGTGCGGGAGCGCGGCGTCATGGAGAAGTGCACGTACTGCGTCCAGCGGATCCGCCGCGCGGAGATCGCCGCGCGGGTGGAAGACCGCCCGATCCGCCCGGGAGAGGTCGTCACCGCGTGCCAGCAGGCCTGTCCGACGCAGGCGATCCAGTTCGGCTCTCTCACGCACGAAGAGACGGCGATGGTGGCGTGGCGGGGCGAGCCGCGGAGCTACGCGGTGCTGCACGACCAGGGCACCCGGCCGAGGACCATGTACCTCGCGCGCGTCAACAACAAGAACCCGGAGATCGAAGAGCCGTGACGGAGCCTCTCCTCCTCGGGCGACCCACCGACGAGGCGCTCTCCGAAGAGCTCCTGTCGGTCGTCTGGAAGCCGCGATCCAGGCTGTGGTGGGCGGCGTTCACCCTCACCGGCGCCGGGACGGTCCTGCTCGCGATCTCCGTCCTCTACACCATCACCACCGGCATCGGGGTCTGGGGCAACAACATCCCGGTGGGCTGGGCGTTCGGGATCATCAACTTCGTGTTCTGGGTCGGCATCGGCCACGCGGGGACGTTCATCTCCGCGATCCTGCTCCTCCTCGAGCAGCGCTGGCGCACGAGCATCAACCGGTTCGCCGAGGCGATGACGCTCTTCGCCGTCATGCAGGCCGGCCTCTACCCGCTCCTGCACCTCGGCCGGCCATGGTTCGCCTACTGGCTCGTCCCCTACCCCTCGACGCTGGGGACCTGGCCCCAGTTCAAGAGCGCGCTGCCGTGGGACGCGGCGGCCATCTTCACGTACTTCACGGTCTCTCTCGTGTTCTGGTACGTCGGGCTCCTCCCCGACTTCGCGTCGCTCCGCGACCGGGCCCCCGACCGCCGCCGCCGGATCATCTACGGTGTCCTGTCGCTCGGCTGGCGCGGCTCCGCGTCCGCGCACCGCCACTACCGGCTCCTCTACGGGCTGCTCGCCGGGCTCGCGACGCCGCTCGTGCTCTCGGTGCACTCGATCGTGAGCACCGATTTCGCCATGGCGCTCGTCCCGGGCTGGCACGCGACGATCTTCCCCCCGTTCTTCGTCGCCGGGGCCATCTTCTCCGGCTTCGCGATGGTGCTGACGCTGCTCATCCCGGCGCGTCGGATCTTCCACCTCGGGAGCGTCGTCACCCAGAGGCACATCGACAACCTGAGCAAGATGACGCTCGTCACCGCCTGGATCGTCATCTACTCGTACATCATCGAGCTCTTCGCCGCCTGGTACAGCGCGTCGGAGGTCGAGATCTACCAGTTCTTCGTCGCGCGCCCCACGGGGCCGAACGCCGCGGTCTTCTGGGCGCAGATGATCTGCAACGTGCTCGTGCCCCAGCTCCTGTGGTTCCCGAAGGTCCGGAGGAACATGATCCTTCTCTGGATCATCTCGATCCTCGTGAACGTCGGGATGTGGTCCGAGCGGTTCGTGATCATCGTCCTGTCGCTGCAGCGCGAGTTCCTCCCGTCGGCCTGGCACGCCTACCGCCCGACGTGGGTCGATATCTCGATGTTCGCCGGGACGATCAGCTTCTTCCTGCTCCTCTTCCTGATCTTCCTCCGCCTCTTCCCGTTCGTGCCGGTGGCCGAGGTCAAGGAGCTGAACCACGAGCTCCGCCACAAGGAGAAGCACTGAGATGAGGAGAGGTCTGCTCGCCGAGTTCGAGACGCCCGAGGCGCTGCTCCAGGCGATCGCGGAGCTCAGGAGCCGCGGATACCGGCGCCTCGACGCGTTCACGCCGTACCCGATCCACGGCCTCGAGCAGGCGCTCGGGTTCCGCCGCTCGCCGCTCACCTGGCTCGTCCTGCCCTTCGCGCTCGCGGGCACCGCGGGAGGCTACCTCGTCCAGTGGTATTGCAACGCGTTCGACTACCCGCTCAACGTGGGCGGGCGGCCGGCGCACGCGGCCCCTGCGTTCATCCCGATCACCTTCGAGATGATGGTGCTCTCGGCCGCCCTCTCGGGGTTCGTCATCCTGCTCGTCCTCGCGCGGCTGCCCGAGCTCTCGCACCCGGTGTTCGACGTGCCCGGGTTCGAGCGCGCCTCCCTCGATCGGTTCTGGATCGGCATCGACGCCCGCGACCCGGCGCTCATCAGCCCCATCACCGAGCGCGATCTCACCGATCTCGGCGCCCTCACCGTGGCCTGGGCCGGGAAGGAGCGATCATGACGCGCGGACTGCCCCTCTCGCTCTCCTGCCTGGCCGCGGCGCTGTGCCTCTCCTGCACGCCGGTGACCTCGGCCGACGCCGAGCCCGGCGAGGCGGACCTCTTGGATCTCGAGCGCATGCTCCGCCAGCGGCGCTACACGGCCTACCAGGAGACAGAGCTCTTCGACGACGGCTCGGCCATGCGCCGCCCGCCCGAGGGCACCGTACCGACCGATCGCGTGCTCGGCGATCCCGGGCTCACCCGCGGGATCGCGGGCGGAGCGTACGTGGCGCGCGTCCCGGTCACGGTGACGATCGAGCTGCTCCGGCGCGGGAAGGATCGCTACGAGATCTTCTGCGCCGCCTGCCACGGGGTCGCCGGAGATGGCGAGTCGGAGGTCGCGCGCAACATGACGCTGCGGCGCCCGCCGTCGCTCGTCGACCCGCGCGTCCAGGCGTTCCCGCCCGGGCGCATCTACCAGGTCATCGTCGAGGGCTACGGGCTCATGCGCTCGTACGAGCCGCACGTCCCGCTCAGGGAGCGCTGGGCGATCGTGGCCTATGTGAAGGCACTCGGGAAGAGCCGCGCCACCGCGCTCGACGCGCTCCCCCCACCCCTCCGCGAGCGCGCCCGGAAGGAGCTCCCGTGAACCGGCGATTCCCCGTCTTCCGAGGCGGCCGCGCGATCGTGACGCGGTCCCTCGGCCTCGCGCTCCTCGGCGCCCTCCTCCTCGTCATCGGGGCGTTCGTGGACCGGGAGCGGCTCTTCTACGCGTACCTCGCGGCCTACGCCTTCGCCGTGACCACGGCGGTCGGGGCGCTCCTCTTTCTCATGATCTGCCACGCCATGGCCGCGACATGGCCAGTGGCCGTCCGCCGCCTCGCGGAGGCGATCGTCGGGGCGCTACCGCTGCTCTGCGCGCTGTTCGTCCCGCTCCTGTTCGGCCTCGGCGCGCTCTACGGGGAGTGGCTCCACCCCGAGTCGATCGGCGACGAGCACGTTCGAGCCATCGTGCTCCACAAGACGCCTTACCTGAACCTCCCCTTCTTCCTCGTGAGGACGGGGATCTACTTCACGGTGTGGATCGTCTTCGGCGCCCTGCTCCGGCGCGGCTCGATCCAGGGCGACGCGACCCCGGCGCTCGCCGACAGCCGGCGCCTCCGCGTGATCAGCGTCGCCGGCCTCCCGCTCGTCGGGCTCACGCTCTCGTTCGCGGCCTTCGACTGGCTCATGTCCCTCGCGCCGACGTGGGTGTCGACGATGTTCCCCGTCTATGTGTTCGCCGGCGGCTTCGTCGCCGCGATAGCGCTGCTCACGGTGCTGGCGTTCGCCGCCGAGCGCGCCGGGCTCCTGCCCGGGCTGAGCGCGTCGCACTACTACGCGCTCGGCCGGCTGCTCCTCGCGTTCACCATCTTCTGGGCCTACGCCGCGTTCTTCCAGTTCATGCTGATCTGGATCGCGGACAAGCCTGAAGAGGCGGAGTTCTACGTGCTCCGCGCCCACGGCCCGTGGGCGATCGCGTCCCTCGTGCTCGTGCTCGCGCGGTTCGTGATCCCCTTCGCGATCCTGCTCAACTACGGGATCAAGCGGCGCCCAGCCTGGCTGTCGGCCGTCGCCGCCTGGATCTTCGTCGCGCATTACCTCGACATGCACTGGCTCGTCGCGCCCGAGGTCCCGGGCGCTCGCGCGCCGTTCCACTGGCTCGACGTGGCGGCGCTCCTCGCCGTGATCGGCCCGTGCGTCGCGTTCGCCGCGCTGCGGGTGCGCGGCAGGCCGCTCGTCCCCGTCAACGACCCGGCGCTGCCGGCCGCCCTCCGCTACGAGAGCATATGACGTCCCACTACCGCCGTCCCGACGTGCGCCAGGAAGAGGATGTCGTCCCCTGGAAGACGATCCTCGCCGTCGCGTTCGCCGTCGTCGTGATCTTCGTCGTCCTGGGCCTCTGGTCCTGGATGCTCCTGCACGGGCGCGAGGCGGAGCTCCGCCCCTCGGGGAGGAGCGCCGAGCGCTCCCAGGAGATCTCGCTGCCGCGCGGCGAGGTGGCCGGGGTGGATCAACGGATCTTCCGGCGCGAGGCCATGGGCGAGGAGGGCATTGGCACGGCGCTGAACCACCGGAAGCGCGAGGAGCTCGGGCGCTTCGGCTGGGCCGACCGCGAGCGCGGGCTCGTGCAGATCCCGATCGAGGACGCGATGAATCTCGTCGTGGAGGAGAGCCGCTGATGAGGATGCAACACCTGTCCACCACGGCGCTCCTCGCGCTCGTGTTCACGGGCGTGCCGCTCACGGCCGCCGCGGATCGGCCATTGCTCCCGCCCGCCGCGCGGGAGGCCGACATCGACGAGCGCCTCGGGAACGCCATCGACACGACGCTCCCCTTCACCGACATGGATGGGCGGCGCGCGCCGCTCTCCGAGCACTTCGACGGGCGCCGGCCGGTCGTCCTCGTCCTCGCCTATTACCGCTGCCCGACGCTCTGCGGCCTCGTGCTGCGCGGCCTGGTCACCGGCATGGCAAAGCTCGATTACCGGCTGGGAGAGCACTACCGCGCGCTCACGGTGAGCTTCGATCCGCGGGACACCCCGGCGTCCGCGGCGCGGAAGAGGACCTCCGCGCTGTCGGCCCTGGGCATGGCCGGCGCGCCGACGCGCGAGACCTGGCCCTTCCTGACCGGCGCGCTGCCCGAGATCCGCGCGCTCGCGGGCGATCTCGGCTTCCGGTTCGGGTACGACCCGCAGACGGAGCAATACGCGCACCCCGCCGCCATCTTCGTCCTCACGCCGGACGGCCGCATCTCACGGGTCCTCTATGGCATCGAGTTCTCCCCCCTCGATCTCCGCCTCGCGCTCCTCGAGGCGAGCCGCGGTCAGATCGGCACCCCCCTCGAGCGCGTCCTCATGACGTGTTATCGCTACGACCCCGCGAGCCGCCGCTACGGCCCGTACGTGGCCGGCTTCCTGCGGCTCGGCGGGGCCGCCATCCTGGCGTGGGCCGCCGCGGTGATCGCCTTCTTCGGCTGGCAAGGGCGGCGGCGCAGGGGAGAGGGGCGCGCGCGATGAACGAGCTCCTGCGCCAGCTGCTCTTCCTGCCCGAGCAGCGCTCCTCGCTCGCCCGCGAGATCGATGGGCTGCACTACTTCGTCATCTCCGTGACGATGGGCGGCGCCGCCCTCATCACGCTCATCGGCGGGTATTTCCTGATCCGCTATCGCCGCCGGCTGGAGGACACGCCTCGGCCGCACCCCGGGGTCTTCGCGCGGCCCGCGCTCTTCCTGGAGACGGTGTCGCTCTTCGGCCTGGGCTTCGTGTTCCTCACGTTCTGGACCATCGGCACGCGCCAGTTCGTCGACCTGCGCACGCCGCCGGAGGACGCGCTCGACGTCTATGTCACGGCCAAGCAGTGGATGTGGAAGTTCGCCTATCCGGGGGGAGACAGCGAGATCTCGGTGCTCTATGTCCCCGCGCGGAGGCCGGTCCGGCTCATCATGACGTCGCGCGACGTCATCCACAGCTTCTACGTGCCCGCGTTCCGCATCAAGCAGGACGTCCTCCCGGGCCGGTACACGACGGTCTGGTTCGAGGCGACCGAGCCCGGCGCGTACCCCATCCTCTGCACGGAGTTCTGCGGCACGAGCCACTCGGAGATGCGCGGCCAGGTGATCGCGCTCGACCCGGCCGACTACGAGCGCTGGCTCGCGGGCGGGGTGGCGAGCGCCCCGGCGTTCGCGCAGGAGGCCGCCGCCGAGGCGGAGAACGAGCTCGCCGAGGCGGAGCCGACGATGCCGAGCCGCGGCGAGCACGCCGCCGCGAAGCACGGCTGCCTCCGCTGCCACACCCTCGACGGAACACAGCACGTCGGCCCGACCTGGGCCGGGCTCTACCGCTCGGTCGTGCCGCTCGACGGCGGCGGCGAGCGCGTCGCGGACGAGGCCTACATCACGGAGTCCATCATGGATCCGCTCGCCGCGGTGCACCGCGGGTTCACGCCGGTCATGCCGTCTTTCCGGGGACAGATCACGCCGCCCGACGTCGCGGCGATCATCGAGCTCATGAAATCGATCCGCGACGTGCCGCGCGGCGCCGTCGTGCCGTGGGACGGCGGGGTCAGCGACACGGGCGCCGCGGCGCCGGAGGGGGTGACGCCATGACAGCCCACGAGATCGAGGGGACCGCGCCCATCCACGGCGCGCACGACGCCGACTATCTGCGCGCCCGCGCGGGCGTGCGCTCGTGGCTGCTCACGACCGATCACAAGCGCATCGGGCTCATGTTCTACGCGCTGATCGTGCCGATGCTCATGCTCGGCGGCGCCTTCGCGCTGGTCCTCCGGACCGAGCTCCTGACCCCCGGGCCCACCGTGATCAGCGCGGCGACCTACAACCGCATGTTCACGCTCCACGGCGTGGTCATGGTGTGGCTCTTCATGATCCCGTCGATCCCGAACATCTTCGGGAACTTCGCCCTCCCGCTCATGATCGGCGCCAAGGATCTCGCCTTCCCGCGCCTCAACCTGGCGAGCCTCTACGTCTACGCGATCGGCGCCGTCATCACGCTGGGGGCGACGATCGCCGGGGGCGCCGACACCGGCTGGACGTTCTACCCGCCGTACAGCACGACGACGCCCGCGGGCGTCCTGCCGGTCGTGATCGGCATCTTCATCCTCGGCGCCTCGTCGATCATGACGGCGGTGAACTTCATCGCCACGACGCACACGATGCGCGCCCGCGGGATCGGCTGGGGACGCGTGCCGCTCTTCGTGTGGGCCATCTACAGCACGAGCATCATCATGCTGCTCGCGACGCCCGTCCTCGGCCTGACGATCCTGCTCGTCGGGATAGACCACATCTACCATTTCGGCATCTTCGACCCGACGCTGGGCGGAGACCCCGTGCTGTTCCAGCACCTGTTCTGGTTCTACTCCCACCCGGCGGTTTACATCATGGTGCTCCCGGCGCTCGGGGTCATCAGCGAGGTGGTCTGCACCTTCGCGCAGCGGCAGCCGGCGTCCTACTGGGCGATCGCCCTCTCGTCGCTCGGCATCGCGTTCATCGGGTTCACGGGGTGGGGGCACCACATGTTCGTGGCCGGGATCAGCGAGCTCGACGCCGGGATCTTCGGCGCGCTCTCGATGTTCGTCGCGATCTTCTCCGCGATCAAGGTGTTCACCTGGGTGGCGACGCTGCACAAGGGGTCCATCCAGTTCAACACCCCGATGCTCTATTTCTTCTGGTTCCTGTTCCTCTTCGTCTTCGGCGGCATGACGGGCGTCGCCGTGGCCACGCAGTCGCTCGACGTCCACTGGCACGACACGTACTTCGTCGTCGCCCACTTCCATTTCATCATGGTGGGCGGAACGCTCACCGCGTTCCTCGCGGCGGCGCACTACTGGTTCCCCAAGATGTTCGGCCGGACCTACTCCGAGTCGATGGGGCTGCTCACGTCGTTCGGGGTGTTCCTTGGGTTCATCCTGACGTTCCTCCCCCAGTTCCTGGCGGGCAACGCCGGGATGCCGCGCCGCTATTACAGCTACCCGGAGCAGTACCAGTGGCTCAACGTGCTCTCGACCGGCGGGGCCTTCCTGCTCTCGGGCGCGCTCCTGCTCGCGCTGGTGAACCTCCTTGTCGCCCTGCGCTGGGGGGCGCGCGCCACCGCCAATCCATGGAGGTCCCGGAGCTACGAGTGGATGACGCCGCCCATCCCGCCGGAGCACAACTTCCCCGTGACGCCGGTCGTCGATCGCGGCCCGTACGATTACCACCTGACCGACGAGGAGGCCCATGCCCGAGTCTCACCCGCCCGCTGAGCCGCTCGCCCCGGCGCGGCTGGCCATGCAGTTCGAGGACCTCGAGAAGCAGACCCACGCCGCGCACTTCGGCATGTGGATCTTCCTCGCCAGCGAGGTCCTGCTCTTCGGCGGGCTCTTCGGCCTGTACGCCGCCTACCGCGCGGTCTTCGGCGCCGAGTTCACCGCCGGGATCGCGCACAACAACGCCGTCATCGGGACGGCCAACACAGGGATCCTCCTGACGAGCAGCCTGCTCGTCGCGCTGAGCGTCTACGCCGTGCGCCTCGACCGGCCGGCGAGGGCCGGCCGCCTCCTGCTCGGCGCGATCGCGCTCGGCCTCGCCTTCCTCGTGCTGAAGGGCGTCGAGTACGCGGCGCACTTCCACGAGGGGATCTTCCCCGGCGCCGGCTACCGCTTCGAGGAGCTCCCGTATGCCGGCGCGAAGATGTTCTTCACGCTCTATTACCTGACGACCGGGCTCCACGCGATCCACGTGACCGCGGGGCTCGTGGTCCTCGGCTGGCTCGCGTGGGGGTGCTTCCGGCGCCGGTACGGCGCGGGCAACGAGACGCACGTCGAGCTCGGCGGGCTCTACTGGCACCTCGTCGACGTGATCTGGATATTCCTCTGGCCGATGCTCTACCTGATGCACCGCTAACGGGACGTTGCGCCCATGACCGTCAAGCACCTCTCCTCGCGGACCTACGTCATCGTCTGGCTCCTCCTGATGGGGCTCACGCTGGCCTCGTACCTCCTCTCGCTGGCCCACCTCGGCCAGGCCGATGTCGTCGCGGCGCTGCTCATCGCCACGGTGAAGACGGTGCTCGTGCTGCTCTTCTTCATGCACCTCATCGAGCAGCGCTTCGCGAACGCGCTCCCGATGATCGTGGCGGCGCTCCTGCTCGGCCTGCTGCTCACGCTGATGCTCAGCGACGTGACGAGCCGCGAGACGATCACGCGCAGGCCGATCCCGCCATCGCCGCTGCCCGGGGCCACGGCCGCGCCCCGATGACGGCTGCGTCCCGATGATCCGTCCATCGCGCGAGCGCGCCCGCCGGCGCGGGCCGTAGGCGCGGGAGCCGCGCTGTCGTCGGAGGGCGCGACGCCGATCTCACCGCATCTGCCGCCGCTCGCGTGGGCTATCGGCCGCCCCGGTTCGGGCCTACAAACACGTGCTCTCGATGCCGCGCGACGGCCCTGCGGAAGGGTGTCTGCGCCTCCGGCATTGAACGTTCGTAGGAGCGACCATGAAGAGATGGATCGGGCGGACCGCTGTCCTGTGCGGCCTCGCCGCGGCCGCGTGCACGCCCGGCCCGGCGGACGCGCCATGGCTCGCGGAGGGGGACGGGTCTCTGGCGCTGGACTGGGCGGCGGCCTCTCCGACGGCGTTCCGCGGCGCCCCCGGGAACGTCGACCCGAGCGCGCCGTGCTCCGCGCGGGTCCTCTTCACGGAGGCCTTCGCGGACAAGGCGACCCGGTGGAGCCTCGCGGCGGGGTGGGAGATCGGGCCGGCGAGGGCGTCGAGCGACCAGCGCGCGGGGTTCCCCGATCCGGCCAGCGATCACACCGGGGCCGGCGACGACGGCGTGGCGGGCGTGGTCCTCGGCGGCAGCCCGAGCGTCACCGCGCCGCACCCGCAGCGCTACCTGACCAGCCCCGCCGTCGACGCGCTGGTGAGCGGGCAAGTCACGCTGTCGTTCTGGCGATGGCTGAACACGACCTACCGCAACAAGGCCCGCGTCGAGGTCTTCGACGGATCGCGCTGGCGGATCGTCTACGAGTCTCCGCACGACGATGTCACCGAGTCCGGATGGAAGCGCGTCACCTACGATCTGACGCCCTACAAGAGCTCGAACCTGCGCGTGCGGTTCGGCTACAGCGCCGTCATCGCCTTCGGCGGCGCGCCCATGTCGGGCTGGAACATCGACGACGTGCAGATCAGCGCCTGCCGCTGAATCGGCTCATGGCCCGAGCGGGACAGCGCTCGCGGGCCCCCACGAGCGCTGTGGAGAGACACACCCAGGGCGTCATTTTCGTTTCCTGCTGACAAATCTCGCTCCCGGCTCCGCCATGGCTCGCCCTGGCACCTCGCTTGCTCAACCCAGCCCTGGAGCGCGCGAGGACGTAACCCTGCGCCAACCTGTGCCAAAGAAAGGACCGGTCGAACCATGTCCATGCAGAAGAAGCGAAAGGTGCTGAAGGCGCCGTTCATCGTGACCGTCGCCGCGGCGGCCTCGCTCGCGGGCGCGGTGGCCCTGCCGGGGTGCGATCCCACGGTGACGAGCGGCAGCTGCCCCGAGTCGGCGCCGGAGATCGGATCGAGCTGCGAGGAGGACGGCCTCTCGTGCAACTATGGTGAGGAGTCGTGCGGCATCCCGATCTACAGGACGTGTATGGGCGAGGTGTGGGATCGGGCCCCCACGGTGGCCTGCAACCCGCCGCCGCCGGAGTGCCCCGCGGAGGTCCCGAAGGCCGGCAGCGCCTGCGAGGAGCGCGGGAAGACCTGCAACTATGACACCACCGGTTGCCCCTCGGTGGTGACGTGCGGTGACGACGGCACGTGGTCCGAGCCGATCTCGCCGGCCTGCAACCCGCCGCCGCCGGTGTGCCCCGTGGAGATGCCGAAGGCCGGCAGCGCCTGCGCGGAGCCCGGGACGACCTGTAACTATGACGCCACCAGCTGCCCTGCGCTGGTGACGTGCGGTGACGACGGCACGTGGTCCGAGCCGATCTCGCCGGCCTGCAACCCGCCGCCGCCGGTGTGTCCCGAGGTGATGCCGACCGACGGGGATCCCTGCGTGGCGGCGAGCGGGCCCTGCCCCTACGAGATGATGACCGGCTGCGGCCCGATGCCGACCGAGGCCGCGTGCGTTCAGCAAAAGGACACCTGGAGCTGGCAGGTAGCCGAGATCTTCTGCAACCCGCCGCCCCCCGACGTCTGTCTCAACGCCGCCACCGAGGACGCGTGCGAAAACCTCGGGCCAGCGTGTCGCTGGCTCACGCCAGGCTGCGGCGACGCCTCGACGACCCCCGTGCTGGCCAAGGCGGGCTGCTTCCCGAGCCAGGGTTGCGAGGTCGACGAGGCGTGTCCGGGCGGGACGCTCTGCCAGGAGCTCGTCATCAACCCCTGTTACAAGCAGGCCTGTGACGCCTGCGGCTCGACAGTGAAGGTGTGCGCGCCGCCAGGCGGGCGCCCGAGCACGTCGCCGTGAGCTCCTCCGGGGGCGGCGAGCGCCCGTCTCCCGTCTTGCCGCCCCCGGACTCCCCGCCTAGCGTGATCCCATGACGGACGCCCCCGACGCAGAGCAGGACAGCGACGCTGACGCGGAGGCGCCGCGCGGGCAGCGCGCCCCCCTCCCTCCCGCGAGCGACGCGGTGCGCGCCGAGTGGGGGCGGCGCGTCGAGGCCGAGTACCGCTCGGCGGCGATCACGCAGCACCTCACGCTCTGGCTGATCCAGATGGGCGCGTCGCCGGATCTCATCGACGACGGCCTCCGCATCGTCAAGGACGAGCTCGCGCACGCGCGACTCAGCCATCGCGTCCACGCCCGCGCGGGCGGCGGCGCCTTGCCGGCGCTCCGCCGCGAGACGCTCGGGCTCAGGAGCAGCGGGGACGAGCCGCTCGAGATGGCCGTCGCCCGGGCGGGCGTGGAGGTGTTCTGCCTGGGGGAGACGGTCGCGGTCCCGCTCTTCAAGGTGCTCCGCGAGGGGTGCACCGTGCCGGTCGCGCGCCGGGCGCTCGACCGCATCCTGCGCGACGAGGTGCGGCACCGCGACTTTGGCTGGACGCTGCTCCGTTACCTGCTCGAGCAGCCGTGCGCGCCGGCCGTGCGGCAGCTGGTCGAGCGCGAGCTCCACGCCATGTTCACGCGGCTTCGCAGGAGCTACATGCCCCCTGGCGGCGCGAGGCGCGCGGCGATCTCCGACGACGATCGCGCCTGGGGCCTGATGCCGCCCGCGCGGTACGGCGAGATCCTGGAGCGCGCCGTGGAGCGGGACTACGCGCCTCGCTTCGGCGAGCACGGCCTCGATGCGACCGCCGCGTGGCGCGCGGCGACAGCGCCCGACAGGTCCGCCGCGCCCCCCTGAGCCGGACGCCTCCCAGCCGCCGCGCGACGCCGCGATACGGCCGCGCCCCCTGAGCCGGACCCCGCCAGCCCTCGCACACAGCGCCGCCGGCCTGGAGCCTGCGCGGACGCGCCGTCACGCCATCACGCGGATCACCCGCCGTTCCGGCAGGCTCTCCCGCCTCTGCGCCCATTCGCCGCGCGCCGCCGACTCGAGGATGCGGCGCAGGAGCAGCGCTGGCGCGTCCGCCTCGACGTGGTGCTCGCGGAGGGCCCCCTGCTCCGCGCAGGCGAGCTCCGCGCTCTCCAGGAGGAGCCGGTCCTGCCGGAGGATCGCCGGCTCTTCCTGGCGAAAGCGCACGCGCGCCCCGAAGGGCAGCGCCCTCGCGCTCATCCACTCCAGGCGGCACCGATCGGGCGCGGTCGGGACGAAGTGCAGGACGATCCGGCGCGAGGGCCCTCCCAGCGAGCGCACCTCGACGCGGTCGGGGAGCTTGAACGAGAGCAGCGTCTGCACCGACCGCTGCCCTGGCGCGCCGCCGTCCTCGCGGACCGGCCCGCGCAGCGTCATGCCGTCGAGCGTCGGCCGCAGCTCGAGGAGCTCCTCGCGCAGGCCGCGGAAGAGCGCCGTGTAGAACTGCCAGTGGGTCCACGGGTGCGCAAACGCTGGGTGACACCAGTCGAGGTTGTTCTCCAGGCCTTTGATGGACGAGCACCCGAGCTCCACCGAGCCCTGATCCCAGCGGTGCGCCGCAAAGCCGTCGATGCTCGGCGCGGGCGGCGGCGCTCCGCCGTGGCCCTCGCCGAGCCAGACCCACACATACCCGTCCTGCTCCGCGCACGGGAACGCGGGGACACCGCACCTCTCGGGGATGCGCCTGTCCCCCGCGAGCGACGGGATGTGCACGCACTCGCCGCCGCCGCCGAACCTCCAGCCGTGGTATCCGCACGCCAGCTCTCCCCGGGTCACGCGCCCGAGAGACAGCTTGACGCCGCGGTGACAGCAGCGATCCGCGAGCGCGCGGGGACGGCGGCCGTCTCCTCGAAATACAACGATGTCCCGATCGAGGACCCGGACCGCGCGGGGGGCATCCCCGAGCTGCGAGGACGCACAGGCAACATACCAGTACTCCCTGAGGAACATGACCTCACCTCCAACAAACATTCATGAATGTATGTAAATCGACCTAAAAAAACGCCCTCAGCGCCGGAGCCCGCGCAGGAACGTCGCGACCATGCGGCGCACGACGGCCCTGGACTCCAGCGCCGTCGGGTCCATGAGGTGCAGCGCGGTCGCTCCGTGCACGAGGCTGACGGCCGCGAGGGCCGCGGCCCTCGGGTCGGTGGCGCGGTCGATCTGGCCGGCCGCGATGCCCTTTCGCACGAGGTCGGCGACCATGTCGACGAGGCGGCGCGCGTTCGCGATCTTCTGCTGGAATCCCGGTTCCAGCTCGGGCGTGAGCTCGGTCTTGAACAGCGTGATCGAGAGGACCGCGCGGTACTCTGGATCTTCCTCGAGGACCTCGAGCGATCGCGTGAGCAGGCGCTCGATCGACTCGAGCGGCGCGTACCGGGGCGAGAGCGCCTCGGCGAAGACCTCGTTCGCCTTGGCGAAGCGCTCGCCGATCAGCGCCGAGTAGAGCTCCACCTTGCCCTTGAAGTGCCAGTAGACCGCGCCCCGCGTCAGCCCGGCTTCCGCCGCGACGTCCTGCAGCGTCGCCGCCGAGTATCCCTTGCGGCTGAAGACGCGCAGCGCCGCGTCGAGGATCTGCTCGCGGGTCGCCGCTGCTTCCTCCTTCGTCCGTCGCACCCACCCCATATACATTCTCGAATGTATGTTAGCAAGCCCGATCGTCACCTGGCCGGCGCCGGGCGCGCGGGGTGGGGCCGCCGTCGGGACGGGCGGGGCGATCTGGCGGAGAGGACGCGAGACCAGGTCGTGAAGACGCCGGGCTCGGGCTCAGGTCGTGAAGACGCCGAACTCGGGGCTGTAGATGACCACGCCCCGGGCGCGCTCGAGCGCCCCCTGCGCGAGCTCGATCGCCATGAACGCCTCGTCCGCCGCGTACTCGTTGCCGAGGCCGTACAGGCTGGCCTTCTCGAACCCGAACCGAGCGTAGTACTCCGGCGATCCGAGGACGACGGCGAACGCGAATCCGGCGTCCGTGCACGCCGCGATCCCCTGTCGCGCCAGCGCAGAGCCGATGCCGCGGCCCTCGAGCCCGGGCGAGACCGCGAGCGGCGCGAGGCCGACGCCTTTGCCGGGGACGCCGTCGCCGGCGATCGTCACGGGGCTGAACAGGACATGTCCGACGATGCCCGTGTCCGTCACCGCGACCAGCGAGACGGCCGCGCGCCCCGCGTCCCGCAGCCTGTCCACGAGATCCGCCTCGAGCGCCGAGGGAAACGCCGCGAGGTGAACGGCGCGGATCCCCGCTTCATCGCCCGCGCGCTCCGGCCTGACGTCCATCATCGACGCACCCCGCCGGGCCGACGCTTCTCCGCCGATCGGCCTGCGCGAGGGGCAGCGTCCGGCGCGATCCCCCGCCCGCGAGCCGCGTCAAGCGCCAGAGAGGACGCGGCTATGACAGACCATGTCCCACCGGGTCGACGCCTCGATAGCGCCCCTTCCTCTCCGGTTCTCCACAGGCCTTCTCCACAGGACATCCCCTGGACAACAGCTGGATTCTGTCGATTACCTTCGCCGCGCGCGCCTCTTCTCGTCATGGCCATTCGCACAGCCTAGCGGAACGCCGCGCGCGGCAGGGTGAACCGGGTGAACCGGCGCCCGACGACACACGCAACCATTCGTAATCACAACGATTTCTACGGCAACAGGCACCGCCGTCCGCCCCTGACGGGTTGGGACAATGTCCGTCCGATCGATCCCTTTCCCGACGGGTCGAAGATGACTATCCATGGTAGACATCAAGAACGCGGCGCGACGGCGTGTCTCTCGCACGAGCGTGTAAATGGCGCGCCGGAATGCTTCGTTTTGGAGGAGACTTCATGGAAAAGATCTCGCTCACGTACTTTGTCGACTTCGTTCTCAAGGCCGGGACGCCCAAGCTGACGGGCGTCAGGGAGTTCAAGGAGCGGAAGGACGAGCTCTACACGGACTTTTACAGGCAGGTGCGAGAGGCGATCGTCGACATGCACAGGAGCGGAAAGCCCACCAGCGTGCTCGACGGCTTCCTCGCCGCGCAGCACGACGAGCGGCGCCGCCGCATTTACCCGTCGGTGGTGAACGGATATCGCAAGTTCCTCGCCTCGACGAGGATGACGTGGTTCGAGCCGCCGGCGTCCACGTACCGCCTCGGCGATCTGGAGATCAACGTCAACCCGGAGCTCGGGCTCGTCATCGATGGGACGCCGCATGTCATCAAGATGTATTTCCGCGGGGAGCCCCTGTCGTCCAAGCGCGTCTCGGTCGTGCTGAACCTGCTCATGAACGGGCTCGCGGAGAGCACGCCGGGCGGCGCCTTCGCGGTGCTCGACGTGCGGAACGCCAAGATTCACACCTTCAAGGTGCCGAACCCGCGGCTCAGCCTGCTTCTCCGCGGCGAGGCGGCCTCCTTCGCCACCATCTATACCGGGCTGTGATCGCGGCGCCGCGGGGCGAGGCGGCGCCGCGCAGACGTCACACCACGTCGTCTCCCGGCGTCCACCGAGCCCACGACGCCCACCGCGACGCCCACCGCGACACCGGCGTTGCCGCGCCGCGCGCCCTCCGCCGCTCATCCCGGCGGGGGGCGCGCGGCGCGCGCGCCCAGCCCGGAGCAGGACGCGCGCCGGGTGGACGCGGGAGCCGAAAGGTCGATGTCACGACGACGACGCCGTGACGCCATGACGCGATGACGCGACGTCGCGACGACGTGATGACGCGACGCCGCAATGACTGGCGCACACGCAATCGAGCTGTAGGAGATCGACGCCACTGGCCTCATCGCAGAACGCACAAGCAGAGTAAAAATGACCGATTCAGAGAAAGAGAACTACGAACGCTCGGGCAGTTTCGTTTATCCTCGGGCTGCCATGGACCGCCGCGCGCAGATCACCGCAACCCCGCTTCATGTGCCCAGCATTCTTGTGGTCCTTGATCCCGCGTGGCCGGCGCTCTTCAGCCTGTGCCTCGCGGTGGCGCCGGGCTGCGGGGTGCTCCTGCACCGCTGCGACGCGGCGACCGCCACGACGATCGCCGCCGAGCGGCGGCCGCTCGCGATCCTCCTGTCCAACAGCATCTACGCGAGGGATCCCGCCGATTTCGAGGCGCTCGCCCGGGACGTCCACTCGACGCTGCTGCGGCTCGATGAGGAGGTCAGCGAGCGAGAGCTCGAGGCGATGCTGAACGGCGCGCTGCGCGAGACGCGCGAGACGAACGCGCAGCGCGACGCGGGTCGGCGCGACGAGGGCGGCGGGCGCTACACGATGATCGGGGCGCAGCGCAGCGAGACCTTCGGCCACAAGGCGGCCTCGAGCGCGGACTCCCGCGCACCGCAGCGGGCGGGCGCGAGCGCGGATCCCCGCCTCGCGCCGCAGGTCCGCGAGAGGTCGACGAGCCAGAGCACGCTGCCGCCGCCATCGGCGCGCTCCGCCGCCCCGCCGTCGGCCCGGGCGCCCCTCGCGAGCCACGCGCTCACGCCGGTGCCCCCGTCGAGCGCGCCGCCTTCGTTCCGCTCGCCCCCCTCGATGCCCTCCGCGCCGCCGCTGGCGCGCACGCAGCCGAGCGCGTACGTGCCGGGCGGATCACCATCGACACCGCCGCCCTCCGCCCGCTCGCTCTCGGGCCCTGCGCATGCGTACGCGGAGACCGCCGGGAGCGGCCGCCTGTCGAGCCTGCCTCCGTCGTCGCGCCCCGAGCCCCTGTCGAGCCCGCCTCCGTCGATGCGCTCACAGCTCCTGGCGGGTCCACCTCCGTCGACGCGCGCGCAGCCGAGCGTGCCGCCGGTCCCCTCGTCGCGCCCTCTGCCAGGGGGCCCTGCGGCGCGTCGACCCACACCGACGCCGTCGAGCGCGCAAGCAGGGCCGCCCTCCTCCAGGCGCAGCCTGCCGAGCCCGCCGTCGTTGCGCACGATGGCGAGCTCGCCCCCCTCCGTGCGCTCCGTCCCGCCCGGCACGCCCTCGAGCGCCGAGCCCCCGCCGTCGATCAAGACGATGGGGCCCCTGTCGGCGCGGATGGCTCCGGCGTCCTCGGTGCGCCCCGAGCTGTCGCCGCGCTCCGGCGTGCGAGAGCGGGGCAGCGAGGAGCTAGACGCCGTGTTCGAGGATCAGAAGCTGCCGCTCGACGCGCTCGCGCGGGGCAACCGCGGCACCACGACCACGCGCTGAAGCGCAGGCCAGAGCGGTTCCTGCCCCCCCTCTGCACCATCCAGAGCAGAGCGGCCCATCCAAAGCGGAGCGGCACCAGAGCGGCGGTCACCCGCACAGGAGACGGGCCCAGATCGGCGTTTTCGGCGCGCAAGCGCACTCCGGTGCGCTGAGCACCGAAAACGTCGAGATGGGCCCGTATCCGAAGCGGGTGACCGCCGCTCTAGCGGCGCGTGAGCCGCGAGACGGTGGAGCCGGCGGCGCGGCCGAGCAGATCGCGGGCGATGTCGATCAGCGCGGGCGGGGCGGGCGCGCCGAGATCGCGGCCGAGATCGACGAGGATCCGGTCGACGCACTCCATCGCGCTCGAGGCGGCGAGATCCATCCCCGCGCCGCGCCCGCCGGCCGCGCGCCCTGCGAGGTACAGCCCCCGCACGGGCGTGTACACCGCCGGCCGCGCGCGGCCGACCTGGCCAGGCGTCTGCGCCGTCCCCGACGCGAGCTCGCCGCCGGGAGCGCCCGCCTCTCCGTCCGCGGATGATCCGTCGACGAAGATCGCCTGGGAGAGCACGCCGGGCACCGCCGCCGACAGCGCGCGCAAGAGCTCGTCGACCGTCGCGCCGGGTCCGCCGCGCGAGGCGCCGCCGCTCCCACCCGGTACGGCGCACGCGCAGAGGAGCTCATGTCCAGGCGGCGCGAGCGACGGGTCGAAGCGCGTCGGCGCGAGGCAGTAGAACGGAAACGGCGGCGCGCCGGCGCCGCCCGCGAGACCGGCGAGCGCCCCCGCCGGGACGAGCCGCCTGCGCAGCCCGATCTTGACCTCGACGAGCCTCGGCTGGGGCGCGATCGCACGGACGCGCGCCACGTAGGCGTCGGGGAAGTGCGGCTCGCCAACGAGGCCCGACACCGTGCGCAGGAGCCCGGCCGCGCTCACCACGATGCGCGCAGGGAGCGCCGTTCCGTCCTCGAGCTCGACGCCCTGCACGCGACGATCGCGCACCAGCACGCGGCGCACGGTCGCGCCCGTCCACACGGCAGCGCCGAGCTCCCGGGCCAGGCGGCAGAAGACCTCGGGGATCCGCGACGCGCCCCCCTCGGGATAACGCTGCCGGCCGGCGCGGGCGAGCCGGCGCAAGGAGAACAGCGCCTCGCCCGCGGACGCCTCGGCTCCTGGCAGCAGCAGCGGCAGGCCAAGCAGGCCGCCGAGCCGAGCGGCGGCGGCGGCGCGCGGGATGAAGCGGGCCACGTACGCCTCGGCCGTCACGTCGTCGCACGCGGCCAGATCGACGTCGCGCATCGCCGCCGCGTGCGCGAAGAGACGCGCGGCGCCCGCGGCCTCCAGCGGCGTGAGGTCGAGGCCGCGCGCGAGATCCAGGGCGGTCCCGGCGAGCCGGAGGAGGTCTGCCTGCAGGACGACGCGGCGAGCGCGCGCGGCCCCGGCGCGGGCGCCCGTGAAGCAGAGCGCCGCCGGCTCGTCGCTCTGCTGGAACGTGATGGCGTCGCCCTGGCCCACGCGGCGGAGCACGTCGCCGAGCGGGCCTTGCTCGCCACAGCCGAGCATGTGCGTGACTGTGTCGATACGGAAGCCGTCCCTCTCGTAAGCGGCAGAGGAGCCGCCCAGGCGGCGCTCCCTCTCGACGAGCAGGGTCGGGATGCCGGCGTGCGCAAGGAGGAGCGCCGCGGCAGCGCCGCCGACGCCAGAGCCGATCACCACCGCGCGCAAGGGAGCCTCGTCCATGACGTCACGAGAACATATCGTGGAGAGCCCGCGCTGCGCGCGCCGCGCCGCCGGCAATCTGGCGGAAACCGCGCTGGAATCACGCTAGCAGGCGCTAGCAGGCGCTAGCAGGCGCTAGCAGACGCGAGACCACGCGAGACCACGTGAGGGGTGGCCGCGGGATGCGAGGAGGCGCGTGGGCCACGTGGGAGGACGCGGGGCCGCGCGAGGAGACATCGGGCTACGCGGAATCACGCAGGGCAAGGCAGCGCAGCACACCACGATTCGACAAAGCGCCGAGGCGCGCGCCGAGCGTTGACCCTCGAGAGCGGCCCCCCGTAGAGTGTAGCCTTGCAGCCGACGTGCCCGCTATGAAGACCTGCCCGCAGTGCCATCAGCGTTACCCGGCCGACAGCGCCTTCTGCTTCATCGACGGCTCATCGCTCGTCTCCGAGAAGGATCCCCGCATCGGGACGTCGATCGCGGGTCGCTACGTCATCGAGCTCGGCCTCGGGATCGGCGGGATGGCCACGGTCTACAGGGCATACAACAAGCTGATCGGCACCCCGTGCGCCATCAAGATCCTGAACCGCGAGTTCGCGCAGGACACGACGACGCGGGAGCGCTTCCGGCGCGAGGCACGGCACGCGCAGCGGCTCGCGCACCCGAACATCATCGAGATCTTCGATCAGGGCGACACCGACGACGGGCTGCCGTTCCTCGTGATGGAGCTGCTCCAGGGGACGAGCCTCGCCGACGTGGTGGAGCGCAGCCGGGTGCCGCTCGCGCGGGCCCTGCCCATCTGGGTGCAGATGGCGCGCGCCCTCGGCCGAGCGCACGACTTCGACGTCGTGCACCGCGATCTCAAGCCGGAGAACGTGTTCCTGATGAAGGGCGACTGGGTGAAGCTCCTCGACTTCGGCATCGCCCGCTGCGCGCAGGACGCGCGCCTCACGAACCTCGGCGAGATCTTCGGCACACCGCAGTACATGGCGCCGGAGCGCAGCACGACGATCGACGCTGGCCCCCCGGCGGACCTCTACTCGCTCGGGGTCATCATGTTCGAGATGATCACGCAGCGGCTGCCGTTCGACGCCCCGGATCCGGCGAGCTGGATCCTGAAGCACATGAACGAGCAGCCGCCGCACCTCAAGGAGCTCGCTCCGGAGATGCCGGACGCGCTCGACCGCCTCGTCAGCGCCCTGATGGCGAAGGAGCCGTCCGAGCGCCCCGTCGACGCGTACCGCGTGCTCGCGGAGCTCGAGGAGATCGCGGCCGCGAGCCGGATCGCGCTCCCCCCGCCGCCGGAGGCGATGCCGCGCGACTCGGCGGTGCGCTCGAGGGGCGCCGGGCGCGATCCCTGGGTCAGCCGGCTCGATCTGTTCGAGCGGATGACGGCCCGCGCGTTCGGCGCGTCGGCGCCGGGGGAGATCCAGCGGCAGCTCGAGGCGCTGCGCGGCGTCGTGCGGGAGCACGCCGACCTCCGCTCGAGGGCCCTCGACGAGCAGCGGCGCCTCGAGGGCGTCGCCGAGGAGTGGCGCGACGGCCGGATGCAGATCGGGCGGGCGATGGACGCGCTCACGGTCGACGCCTCGCTCACGCGCGAGGAGGCCCGGTCGTTCCGCGCCAGGGTGGCGCCGCTCAGCGCGGCGACGCAGGCGTTCGTCCCCGAGGTGCTGATCGCGCACAAGGAGGCCGTGCGCTGGGAGGGCCGGTGCGGGTTCGCCGAGCCCTACCTCGAGCTCGCCGCCAGCTACCGCAGGCTGGCCGAGCTCGTCGAGGGCTGGTATGCGTCGCGCAAGGCGGACTACGAGGCGGAGAGCGAGGCGATCGCCCGCGAGCACGAGGTGGCCGAGGTGGACGCGCAGATCAAGAAGCTGCGCGAGCGCCTCGAAGAGCTCGACCGGCAGCTCGAGGCGCGGCGACGGGAGTCCCAGGAGCGCATCGCCGAGATCGGGCGGAGGGTCGATCAGCTCGACGCCGAGCTGCTCCACCTGGCCAGCCGCTTCTGCGCGCCGCTCCGGTCGAAGCCGGAGCTCGGCACGCTCTTCGTGGAGCTCGAGCGGCTCGCCGGCTGATCGCTCCGCTCCGGCGCGGCTCGGGCGCACATCGTGGCCGCGTGTCGCAGGTCGAGGCGCTCCGGCGAGGACTTCCCTTCGGCGCGCGTGGATCGGGCTCGGATGCGCCCCCGCGGAGCTCGACCCGGCGGCGCGGCGTTCCTCCGCCGCCTGCCGTCGCGCCGCGCGCCAGCACGGTCGCCGCGCCCCGTGCGTACTAAGCTACCCGCCGTGACGCCCGATCCCGCACCCGAGGCGCGGCGCTCCTCGGCACCGCGCCCGCCGCGCGCGCCGGGACGCGCGCGCCGCGCTGCGTCCGCCGTCGCGGCGGCGCTCGGGCTCACGCTGACGTTCGCGGGCGCCGCGGCCGTGGGCGTCGCGCTCCACCTCGACACGCCCGCCGCGCGCCGCGTGGCCCGCGACGCCACGAACCGGCTCCTCGGCTCGCTGTTCCAGGGGCGGATCGTGGCTGACGAGATCGACGCGCTCGGCCTGGGCGGCGTGCGGATCCGATCGGCGGTCGCGCTCGATCCACGGGGGAACAAGGTGATCCGCGCGAGCGGCCTCGAGGCGCGCGCCGACGTGCTCGCGATGCTCCGCGGCGCGCTCTTCGGCGCGGGCGCGCTCCACATCGAGGTCCCGTACATCCGGGTCGAGCAGGCCGACGTGCTGGTCCAGGACAACGGCGCGGGGGGCGTCACCCTCGGCGACACGTTCACGCCGCTGCCGCCGCGAAGCCCGCCCTCGTCCAAGCCCGAGGGGCCTCCGCGCGACGTCGTCGTCGCCCTCTCGCACGTCGAGATCGGGCGCGGGTGGGTCCACGGGCAGCTCGCTCCGCCGCGCGCGCTGGACGCCGATGTCAGCCGGCTCTTCGGGTCGGTGCACATCGGCCCGGAGGGCGTCGCGGTCGACGTCGATCAGACGGGCCTCGTGGATCGCGCGTTCCTGCCGGCCAGGACGGCGGGCACGGCGAACTACCACCTCCGCGCCGGGGACAAGGTCCGGATGTGGAGCAGCTTCGCCGGTCGGCTCGCCGACGTCGAGATCACCGCGCGGGCCGTGCTCGACGAGGAGCACCTCGAGGCGCAGGCGAGCGTCCCGCGCGCCACGCCGGAGCAGCTGCGGAGCCTCCTCCCGGATCACCCCCTCACCGAGCCGATCTCCGCGCGCGTGGCCGTGGACGGGCACCTCCCTCAGCTCGACGTGGTGGCCTCGGCCACGGCGGATCCTGCGGGCCCGGCGGGCGGCGGCCTCGCCCTGACCGGGCGGCTCGACGTGGCGGGGCCCGTGCGGCTCGACGCGGAGGTGCAGGCGCGCGACGTCGATCTGCGGCTCTTCGGCGTGCGCCTCTCGCCCGATACGGCGAGCGGGGCAGCGCCGACGCAGGCGGGCACGGCGCCCGTACCGGCCGGCGCGGCGCCCACCCCAGCCGCGCCCGCCCGGCCCCGTGCCGTACCCACCCTGACCCACGCCGTGCCCGCCCTGCCCCGCGTTGCGCCCGCCCGGCTCCGCGCCGAGGCGACGAAGCCCGCGCTGGAGCGCGGCTCCGAGCCGGCGCCCTTGATCACCGCGGACGGCCGGGTGCACGTCGAGCTCGGCGACCTGCTCCGGCTCTCCGTCGAGGCGCGGACCGAGCCCACCGCGCTGCTCGAGCAGCGCGTGCCGGCGGCGGACGTCCACCTCGTGCTCGACCGCGGCGAGCTCCACGCGCGCGTGCACCTCCACGAGCCGGGCGCGCCGATCGACGCCGCCGTCTCCCTCCTGCCGGGCGGGCAGGGCCTCCATTTCGCGGCGACGGCCGACATCCCGGCGATCGCCGCGGCGCCGCGCCTCGCCGGGCCCGTCGACGGCGCCGGCCGCGTGCGCGTCGAGGGGAGCCTGCGCAAGGGAGCGCTCGACGCGCGCGTCGAAGGCGCGTTCGCCGGCCTCCGGGTCGGCCAGGACGTCGCGCTCGCCAGCGCGCGCGTCGCGGGGCGGGTCTCCGGGCCGATCGACGCGCTCTCGATCGACGCCTCGCTCTCCGGGAAGGAGGCGCTCGCCGGCGGCCACACGGTCGACGAGGTCACCGCGCAGATCTCCGGCCCGCTCGCCTCGCCGAAGCTCCGCGCGACGCTCACCGACGGCGACGACTCCCTGAGCGCCTCCGCGCGGCTGGCCACCACTCCCCTCGCCCTCCGCGACCTCGAGCTCCAGCTGAAGCGCGACGGCGCCGCGGTCGCGGGGAAGATCACGGCGATCACCTCCTCGGCCGGCGGGCTCGCCGTCGAGGGGCTCGATCTCTCCTCGGCCGAGCTCGGCTCGCTGAAGGGCCGGCTCGCGGTGCGGGGCGATGACGTGACCGGGCGCCTCCGGGGCGACGGCATCGACGTCGGCCGCGTGGCCCGGCTCCTCGGGCTCCCGATCCGCGTGCGCGGGCGCGCGGAGGTCGACGTCGCGCTCGATCGGGACCGCGAGGCCGGTCGCTCGGGCCACGTACGGCTCGGCCTTGCGGGGGGCGAGATCGCGTTCCTGTCCGGCATCTCGGCGCAGCTCACGGCGACCTTCGAGCGCGACCAGATCAAGGCCGACGGGTCCGTGCGCATCGACGCGAAATCGCCGCAACCGAACGGGAACGGCGGGCAGCCGCCGAACCGCGCGTGGAACGACGCCCTGCCGCGGTGCGCCGGCACCCTCGCGAGCGTGCGTGTGTCCGGCGCCGAGGGCACGCTGGAAGGGCCCCTCCTGCGCGCGAAGACCTGGACGACCCTGGTCGGGAAGGCCGAGGTCGCCGCGAACGACTGGGACCTCGGCTGCCTCGCGCAGCTCATGCCGATCGGGCACATCGTGAGCGAGGTGCGCGGCAAGCTCACGACCAGCTTCGGGGTGTCGCGCGCGGCCGGCGAGCCGTTGCCTTCGCTGCACGACGTGCTCGTGCGGACGCACGGCCTCGCGCTCGCCGGTCCTCATCGGCTGGGCGCCGAGCGCCCGGCCTGGGAGTCGCGCTTCGTCGACGCGCAGCTCAAGGGCTCGTTCAGCGGCGCGACCGGCAAGGCGGACGCCGCGCTGACCCTGTACGACGGCGGGCTGCTCGCCGACGTCTCCGGCGCGATCGAGCTCGATCTCGAGGCGCTCACGGGGCCGCCCGCGGCCCTTTGGTCGTCGCTCCTGCGCTCGCCCATCGCCGCGCACGCCGCCATCCCGCGGCGCGGGATGGACCAGCTCACCACGCTGCCCTCGTTCGTGCGCGAGGCGCTCCCGCCGCTCGCCGGCGAGGTGCGGATCGACGCGTACGCAAGCGGCACGATCGAGCGTCCGTTCCTGACGGCGCGCACCCTCTGGTGGGGCTTGACCTATGCGCCGCCGGGCGCCTCGAGCGCGACGGATCTCCTGTTCCCCACCGATCTCGACGCGTGGCTCACGTACGACAGCGAGAAGGCCACGCTGGACGCGCACGTCACGCGCGGCGCGGCCGAGATCGCGACCGTGAGCGCCCAGGTGCTCGCGCCGCTCGAGCGCCTGCTCGCGGACGTCCCGGCGCGCGCGCTCAAAGGCGCGCCTCCGCCCCCGGCGTGGACGGGCTCCTTCCGCGCGACGCTGCGCGAGGTCCCGCTCGGCGAGATCCCCCTGCTCGCCGACAGCGGCATCGCCGGGCGCGTGAGCGGCGAGATCGAGATGCGCGGCCTCAACATCGCGCCGTCGCTCAGGGCGCGCCTTACGGTGCCGGGCGTCACGCTCGGGAGCGACCTCGCCTTCGAGCGCGGCGTGCTCGCGCTGCGGATCGACCCGATGCGCGAGGCCGGGCGCGGGAACCTCCGCGTCACCGAGCTCGCCCTCGAGGGCCAGCGCGGCGGCAAGCTCCGCGCGAACGCCTTCGCGAGCGTGCGCTTCCGCGGCGGGTTCATCCCGGTCCTCGACGGCGAGCGCACGGACCTCGCCATCTCCGCGGAGCGCTTCCGGCTCGCGGCGCTCCAGCCGCTGGTCGGCGGTCTGCTGAGCAAGGTCGACGGGACGCTGGACGGCAACCTCCGCATCGAGCTCGGCGGCCCGTCCGACGCCGACGGCAACCTCCGCGCCCAGCTGGAGGTCAGGGACGGCGTCGTGCACATCCCGGAGCTCGGGCAGGAGCTGCGCGACGTGGCCGCCCGCGTCACGGCCGAGGGCGGCGTCGTCCGGATCGAGGGCTTCCGCGCGGCGGGCACGACCGGGATGGCGCAGGGCTGGGCCCTGTTCCGCCTCGCCGGGCTTTCGCTGCGCGACGGCGCCGGGGCGCTGACCATCGCCGAGGACCAGGCCCTCCCGCTCACGCTCGAGGGGGTGCCGCTCGGGACCGCCTCCGGGGCGCTGTCGTTCATCGCGGAGAAGAAGCCGGGCGAGCTCGCCCTGTACGCGACGGTCCCCACGCTCCGCGTCTCGCTGCCGGCGACGAGCAGCCGCGACGTCCAGCCGCTCGGCGACAACCCCGACATCTCCGTCTCGCAGCCGCTCGGGCCGGCGAAGCAGCGGCGCGCGGCGGACGCGCTGCGCTACTCCGTGGCGTTCGACGTGCGCGACGCGTTCGTCAGCGGCGCGGGGCTAAGGCTGCGCCTGCAGAGCGCCGAGGACGCGCCGCCGCGCGTCGTGATCGGAGAGGACACGCGGGTGTCGGGCGGCATCGTGGTCACGCGGGGCGAGCTCGAGATCTACGGCAAGGCGTTCGAGATCGAGGGCGGGCGCGTGCGCCTGCGCGAGGAGGAGGCGTCGAACCCGCACCTGAACGTCACGGCGCACTGGGACGCCCCCGACGGCACGCGCATCCACGTCGCCTTCAACGGCAACCTCCGGCCCATCACCGACAGGTCGCTGCGCTTCACCTCGAGCCCGCCGAGCTCGCAGCAGGACATCCTCGCGCGGCTCCTGTTCGGCGCCGATTTCTCGGAGGGCGCGCAGGCCGCGGGCTCCCAGACGCCCGCGGGCCTCGCGGCCGGCGGCGTCGCGGCGTCGGTCGGCAGCGAGATCGCGTCGGCGCAGTTCAACGCGCTGCTGAGCGGCATCGCGCCGCTGCGCGGGCTGACGACGCGGTTCGGGACGACGTCCGAGGGCGCGCTGCGGACGAGCCTGGTCTACCGGCTGAGCGACAACCTGACGGCGCAGGCGACCTTCCAGGAAGGCGCGCAGCAGAGCGCCGCGACGGTCTCGAGCGGGCCGACCCCTGGCGGGACGGCGAGCGAGCGCGGCACGCAGACCGAGGTCACCATCGACTGGCGCTTCAGCGAGCACTGGACGCTCCGCGGCACGGTGGGCGTCGACGCGCGCCAGGCGACCTCGGGCATGCTCGACCTGCTCTGGCAGTACCGGTACTGAGCCGAGCGCGGCCGCATCGGCCCCGCGCGACAGCGACCCCCTCGGGAGCTCCGGCGCGCGGGGCTAGCGCGCGGCCCGCGGGGGCAGCGTGACCTCGCGCCCGCCGACGCGGAGCGTGGGCGGCTCGGCCTCGACGAGCAGCGGGGCGAGCTGCGTCTGCGCGTGGCGCGAGAAGCGCGCCTCGAGCGCGCCGCTCCGGGCGCGCGCGTACACGACGCCGTCCTCGCCGACGGAGAGCGTCGCCGGATCGAGCGGCTCCTCCGTGCCGTCGAACAGGAGCAGCGAGACCGCGCCGCCCTCGCCGATCCGGAGCGCGTCGACGAAGAGCGGCGCGTCGTCGACCTGGAAGTAACACCAGTCGTAGCCGTTCGTGAGGATCGGCCGGCCGTCGTCCGGGTGCCGCCCGATCCAGGACCGGAGCCCGCGCTCGATCGCCGGATGGTCGACCCGGGCGCCGTCGTGCCAGAAACGGCCCTCGCGATCGAGCCGGATCGAGCTCTCGCGGGAGGTCCCTGGGGGCGGCGCGAAGCGGAAGAAATCGGGATGGTCGCCGGGTTTCATGGGTCACCTCGCAGGAGAGATGCCGCCCGGCGCGGTGAATCGCAAGGAGCGCAAGGAGCGCGGGCAGCCCGCGGCGCGGAGTACTATAGCGGGCCCATGGGAGCCCAGACGGTAGAGGTCGGCACGGACGAGCACCTGCGCGCGACGCGGGCGTACTACGACGAGTTCTCGGCGCGCTACGAGGCCCGGCGCGGAGGGCGCGATCCCGGGGGCTACCACGACCTCGTCGACGCGCTCGAGGTCGACTTCGTGCGCCGCTTCGGCGAGGGCCGCGACGTGCTGGAGGTGGGGTGCGGGACCGGGCTCCTGCTCGCGCGGATCGGCGCGTTCGCGCGCGCCGCGCGCGGGGTCGATCTCTCGCCCGGCATGCTCGAGCGCGCCCGGGAGCGCGGGCTCGACGTCGTGGAGGGGAGCGCGACCGACCTGCCGTTCGCCGACGAGAGCTTCGACGTCGCGTGCTCGTTCAAGGTGCTCGCCCACGTGGAGGACGTCCGTCGCGCGCTGTCGGAGATGGCGCGCGTGGTGCGGCCCGGCGGGCACGTGATCGCCGAGTTCTACAACCCCTACAGCCTGCGCGGGCTCGTGAAGCGGCTCGGCCCGGCGGGCGCCATCAGCGACAGGACCCGGGAGAGCGCCGTCTTCACGCGCTTCGACGCGCCGAGCGCCGCCGCCGCCCTGATGCCGGACGGCGTGCGCGTCGTCGCCTCGCGCGGGGTGCGCATCGTGACGCCGTTCGCGGCCGCGATGCGCGTGCCGGGCCTCGGGCGCCTCCTGCACAGGGCGGAGTGGGCGCTGTGCGACACGCCGCTCGCGCAGCTCGGCGGGTTCTGGATCGCCGCCGCGCGGAAGGCGTGAGCCGCGCGGCGCCCCCGGTCAGAACCGTCCGGTGAGCCCCGCGACCATGCCGCCGGGGACCACCGAGATCGTCGGCGCGGCGGTGAAGCTCGGCGGCGGCGGCACGGGGCGCGTCCGGAAGGAGACCCGCTCCGGGACGAACGTGATCTGCGCGTGGGCGATCCCGGCCGCGACGAGCGTCGCGAACGCCCCGAAGGCCACGCGGTTGACGGCGGCAGCGGTCCCGATACGGCTGTTCAGCGCGTCGATGTCGACGCTCTGCCCCGAGGGCCTCTGCGATATGTCGACGTTCTCGTAGCTGGCCAGCGCGAACGCCGAGACGATCGAGGTCCCGCCGGCGACGGCCTGGCTCACCAGGAAGAACCACCCGAGCCCATCGTCGCCGTTCTGGAACTGCCCCACCCCGAAGGGCAGCATCGCGGTCCAGCGGGAGTTCTGCGCCACGACCCGCTCGCGCCCGGCGAGGCGATGGATCTCGGCGACCCAGCGGCGCTCGTCCTCGCGGCCCCGCTCGACCCGCAGCCGCGCCGCGCGCTGCGCCTCGGCCTTCTGCCGCGTCACCTCCTCGATGCGCGCCCGGATGCGCGCCCGGACCGCGGTGAACCGATCGATGACCTCGGGCTGGAACACCGCCGGGTTCGGCGAGTACCCCGGGTTGTCGAGGAGGATCTTCTCGATGTACGCCTCGGCCTCGCTCGTGCGCCGCAGCGCCAGGAGCGCCGCGGCGGCGAGGCCGCGCGCCCGCTCGACCAGGCCGGGCTCGGAGATCCTGCACGGCTTGCCCTCCGCCTCGATCGGGCCGCGCTCGCAGGGCGCGTTCGCGGGATCGAGCATCGCCGCGAAGCGGCTCACGGCCTCCTCGTAGTGCCCGGCGTCGAAGCGCGTCTTGGCGAGCTCGAACTGCTGCACGTCGTCGGCGCGCGCCGGCGCCGCGAAGCAGAGCCCGAGGGCGGCTGCCGCCGCCGCCGCGAGGCGCCGCGGCGCGCGCAGGGCGCGGCAGCCCCCGACCGATGGGAAGCGAGCGCCGGGAGATCTCCTGCCTGGAGTTCGCGCAGCCATGCGGAAGGGGTGCGCCGTGATGTAGCGGAGTTTGGACGGGGATGCTGAGAATTCCGGAGCGGACGCCACAATGACGGCAATGCCGTCAGCCGGACGGCCAGGAAACCGTGTTCGGCTCGCCGGCCACCAGCGTCACGTTGCCGACGCGCGGCGCGGCCTCCGGCGTCGCGGGCGTGAAGAGGCAGCTCCCGCTCCAGGACACGTCGTTCAAGGTCACGGCCTGCGGGGCTCCGGCGTAGCCGATCAGGCCGATCTGCGGGCACGCGACCTGCGCGCTCGGCGGCGCGCCGCTCAGGACGACCGTGCTGGGCAGGATCTCCAGCTTGTGGATGATCCGCTGCGGCGCGGAGACGCCGGGCTTCGGCGCCACGACCGAGATGACGCCCGCGTACGGCTTGCAGCACCGCGAGTTCGGCACGCTGATGTGAACGGTGTGTGTGCCGATCTTGAGGGGCGTGACCTTGTTCGCGCCGAACCAGCTGATCTCGACGCCGTCGAGCACCAGCCTGGCGCCGCTCGGGACGATCTGGAAGACGACGTCGCGCACCGCCGGAACGTCCTGCGTCGGCGCGGCCGAGGGCGGGATGTGCGGCAACGGCGGCCGCGCGCGGGGCCGCGGCGCGCTCGCGGCCTCCGTGGCGCTCGGCGCGACCGCGCGCACGTTCGGCGACGGGACGAGGGCGTTGATGGGCGCCGGCGGCGTCGGGCGCGTCGGCGGCGGCTCGGCCGCCGCGAGCGCGTCCCCGTCCACCGGCGGCGGGTCGCGGAGCGCGCGGGCGATCGTGAACGCAGCGAGGCCGAGCGCCACCGACCCCAGCGCGACGAGCAGCGCGCGCAGCGCGAGCTTCTGCCGGTTGCGGCTCGCGTTCAGCTTCGTGAGCCGCTTGAGGATGGTGAGGTCGTTCGGCGCGAGGGCCAGCGCCCGGTTGTAGTCGGCGGCCGCGCCGGGCACGTCGCCGCGCTTGCGGCCGGCCTCCGCGCGCGCCACGAGGCGCGGGACGAGCCGCGCGACGTGCCGCTCGGCGTAGCCTGCCGGGTCGGCGAAGTAGGCGGCGAGCTCGGCGCGCGGCTCCGCGATCCCGAGCGCCGTGAGCTCGGCCCTGATCTGATCCGCGAGCGCGCGAGGGGTCGCCGGGCGGGCGGCGATGTCGTGCGCGAGGGCGCCCGCGACGATCCGGCTCCAGCGCGCGCCCACGGTGGCTCGCTCGCGCTCGGCCTCCGGGTACATCCCCTCGAGCACCTTGCGGAGCACCTGCGCCGGGTTCTTGCCTTCGAAGGGCAGGTGCCCGACGAGACACTCGTAGAAGAGCACCCCGAGCGCGAACACGTCGGTGCGCGCGTCGACCTCGCCGCCCTCGATCTGCTCCGGCGCCATGTGCGCCGGAGAGCCGAGCACCTGCCCCGTCGACGTGACGCCCTGAGCGTCGAGGATCTTGGCGATGCCGAAGTCGGTGAGCTTGATCACCACGCTCGCGCCGTCCCGGCTCTCGCCGGCACGGTCGGAGGGCAGCTCGACGAGCACGTTCTCCGGCTTCACGTCGCGGTGGATGATCCCCGACGCGTGCGCGTGCTCCAGCGCGTCGCAGAGCTCGAGCACCACCGCGGCGCCGATCTCGGCCGGCATCTCGCGGTGGGCGCCCAGGATCTTGCGCAGCGTGGCGCCGCGGAGCAGCTCGACGACGAGGTAGCGCTCGCGGTCCTGCTCGCTGGAGACGTCGTACACCTCGACGATGCCGGGGTGGCGCAGCTTCGCCGCCGCGCGCGCCTCGGCGACGAAGCGGGTGCCGACCTCCGCGTTCTCCCGGAGGTGTTTGTGGATGATCTTGACGGCGACCTCGCGGCGGAGCCGCGGGTCGCGGGCGCGGTAGACCGTGGCCATCCCGCCGTGGCCTAGCTCCTCGATCAGCTCGTATTTCTCGAGCTTCGGGAGGACTTCTGCGCCCGCGTTTCTGGAGAGGGATTCCTGCTCGCCCGACGAGCCCCTATCGCGGGCGGGCAGGCTCATTCAACGACCTTCACCCGAATCGTGTTGGTCGACCCCGAGACACCGACGGGAGCGCCGAAGATGGTGACGAGCTTGTCGCCCGGCGAGACGAGGCCGTTCGCAAGCAGGTACCCGGTGGCGCGCTCGATCATCTCGTCCGAGTTCCGGAGCGCGTCGACGGGGAACGGCACCACGCCCCAGAGCAGCGCGAGCCGCCGGCGCGTCGTGTCGTTCGGCGAAAAGGCGACGATCGGCACCACGGGGCGCGCCTTCGACGCGTACCGCGCGGTGAGGCCGCTCTCGGTGAACGCGATGATGAGCTTCGCGCCGATGTCCTTCGCGATGTCGCACGCGGCGCGCGCGGTCGCCTCCGGGACGTTGGCGCGCTGGCCGGGCTGCTCGCTCGAGAGATACCGGTAGAACGAGCTCTGCTCGGCCTCGGTGACGATGCGGGCCATCATCCGCACGACGAGCGGCGGGTGCGCGCCGGTCGCGGTCTCCTGCGAGAGCATGACCGCGTCGGTGCCGTCGAAGACGGCCGTCGCCACGTCGCTCGCCTCGGCGCGCGTCGGGCGCGTCGCGGTGACCATCGACTGGAGCATCTCGGTCGCGACGATGACCGGCTTCTGGTGCACGCGCGCGAGGCCGAGGATCTCGCGCTGGATGATCGGCACCCGCTCCGGGTTGAACTCCACGCCGAGGTCGCCGCGCGCCACCATGACCCCGTCCGAGGCGAGGATGATCGACTCGAGGTTGTCGATGGCGCCTGGCGTCTCGATCTTCGAGACGATCGGCGTCGGGCGACCCCAGGCCTCGCAGATGTCGCGCACGTGCCGGACCTCGTCCGCGTTGCGCACGAACGAGAGGGCGACGTAATCGACCCCCTGCGCGAGGCCGAAGCTGAGGTCGGCCTTGTCCTTCTCGGTGAGGGCCGAGATGCGCACGCGCCTCGCGGGCAGGTGCACGCCGACGCGATCGCGCAGGCGTCCGCCCTGCGTCACGCCGGCGTGGACGCGCTCCCCGTCGACCTTGGTGACGGTGACCACGACGCGGCCGTCGTCGATCAGGACGACATCGCCCGGCTGCAGATCGGACGCGAGCCCCTCATAGAGGATCGGGATCTCGCCGGGCGTGGCGACTGGGCTGTCCCTGTTCGCCTCGATCAGGGTGACCGAAGCCCCGTCAGCCACCTCGAAGGTGTTGCCGGGGAAGCGACCGGCTCGGATCTTCGGGCCGCAGAGGTCCTGCAGGATAGCCACAGGCTTCCCGCATGCCTCCGCAGCCGCGCGGACCGTGGCGATTGCTTTGCCATGATCCTCATGCGAGCCGTGAGAGAAGTTGAGTCGAGCGACATCCATACCGGCGCGGATGAGCTGCTCCAGCGTCGTTTGAGAGTCACACGAAGGGCCAATGGTACAGACGATTTTCGCTCTGCGTACGAGCACGGGCGGAGCATGCCACGAGCAGGGGTCGCGACACTACCCTGATTGTGAACGGGCCATGCGGACTTCACCGGATTCCAACAAAGCAGCTGGGAAATGAGCCGCTGCGCGGCGCGGCGCACGCGCGCGTCAACGCAGCAGCGGAGCGCGGCGTCCGGCCGTGCGCAGCATCGACCCGCGCGCACGGCCGCGGATCGCTGCGAATCGGAGATCTTTCGGAGGGGGAGTGAGCGGCGGGACGACTCGGGCGCGCGCCGCAGCGCGGCATGAGGTCCCGCCTTGAGGTCTTGTGACTAGGAGCGGCGCTCTCGGCGCTCGCGCGGCGGCCCGCCACGATCGCGCTCCATGCCGGGCCGCGATCCGCGATCGCCGCCGCGATCGCCGCCTCGCCCGCCCGGCCCATCGCGCCGCGGCGGCGGGCCGGCGTCGCGCGCCTGCGCCATGCGCTCGCGCGCCCGATCGCCCTCCTCGCCTTCCGGGAGCGGGAGCAGCTCGCGCCGGCTCAGCCGGATCTTCCCCTCGCGATCGACGCTCAGCACCTTCACGTCGAGCGAATCTCCCTCCTTGAGGACGTCCTCGACGCGCTCGACGCGCGTGTGGGCCATCTCCGAGATGTGCAGCAGGCCGTCGGTGTTCGGGAGGATCTCGACGAAGGCGCCGAAGTCGGTGATGCGCTTGACCGTCCCCTTGTAGGTCGCGCCGACCTCGGGCTCGGCCGTCAGGCCCTTGATGATGTCGAGCGCCCTCTTCACCGCGTCGGAGTCGGCCGACGCGACGTTCACCGTGCCGTCGTCCTCGACGTCGATCGCGACCCCGGTCTGGTCGACGATGCCCTTGATGGTCTTGCCGCCGGGGCCGATGATCAGCCGGATCTGGTCGGGCTTCACGCGCACCGTGGTGATCCGCGGCGCGTACTGGCTGAGCTCGGGCCGCGTGGTCGGCAGCGTCTCGAGCATCTTGCCCAGGATGTGGAGCCGCCCCTCGCGCGCCTGATCCAGCGCCTGCGCCAGGATCTGCCGGCTCAGGCCCGCGATCTTGATGTCCATCTGGATCGCGGTCACGCCGCGCGCGGTGCCGCAGACCTTGAAGTCCATGTCACCGAGGTGATCCTCGTCGCCGAGGATGTCCGAGAGCACCGCGTAGCGCTGGCCCTCCATGATGAGGCCCATCGCGATGCCCGCGACGGGCGACTTGATCGGCACGCCCGCGTCCATGAGCGAGAGGCACCCGCCGCAGACGGCCGCCATCGACGACGAGCCGTTCGACTCGAGCGTCTCCGACACGATGCGGATCGTGTACGGGAACTGATCCGGCGCCGGGATCATCCGGGAGAGCGCGCGCTCGGCGAGCGCGCCGTGGCCGATCTCGCGCCGGCCGGGGCCGCGGAGCGGCTTCGTCTCGCCCGTCGAGAAGGGGGGGAAGTTGTAGTGGAGGTAGAAGCGCTTCCACGTCTCCCCCATCAGGCCGTCGATCTTCTGCTCGTCGGTCGAGGTGCCGAGCGTCGTCGTGACGATCGCCTGCGTCTCGCCGCGCTGGAACAGGGCGCTGCCGTGCACGCGCGGGAGCAGGCCGACCTCGCACATGATCGGCCGGATGCTCCTGCCGTCGCGGCCGTCGATGCGCCTGCCCTCCTCGGTCACGTAGGTGCGGACGACGTGCGCCTTGCGCTCCTCGAACTCCGCCTTCACGAGCCCCTGGAGGGGCAGGAGCTTCTCGGCGCCGAGCTCGGCGCTCAGCGTCTCGGTCAGCTTCTTCTTGAGCGAGCTGTAGCCGTCGTAGCGCGCCTTCTTGTCGGTCACCTTCGTCGCGGCCTTCAGGTCCTCGTCGACGATCTGGGCGACGCGCCGCTTGATCTCGTCCGGCAGCGCCGGCGCGACGAACTCGCGCTTCGGCTTGCCCACCGCGGCGCGCATCTTCTCGATCAGATCGATGACCGGCTGCGCGGTCTCGTGCGCGAACATCAGCGCGTCGATGATCTCCGCCTCGGTCGCCTCCGCGGCGCCGCCCTCGACCATCACGATCGCGTCGCGCGAGCAGGCGACGACGAGGTCGATGTCGCAGCGCTCGATGTCGGCGACCGTGGGGTACGCCACGAACTCGCCGTCGAGCCGGCCGACGCGCACGCCCACGACCGGCCCGTGCCAGGGGATGTCCGAGATGTGCAGCGCGGCGCTCGCCCCCGTCAGGGCGAGGACGTCCGCCTTGTTCTGCTTGTCGCTGGAGAGGACGGTCGCGATGATCTGCGTGTCCCGCTTGAAGCCCTCCGGGAAGAGGGGGCGGAGCGGGCGATCCATGAGGCGGCTCGAGAGGATCTCCTCCTCGCGCTGGCGCGCCTCGCGTTTGAAGAAGCCGCCGGGGATCTTGCCGGCGGCGTACGTCTTCTCGACGAACTCACAGGTGAGGGGGAAGAAGTCGAGGCCCGGCCGCTCGTCCTGCGAGACGGCGGTCACGAGCACCATCGTATCGCCGTAGGTGACGAGCACGGCCCCGTGAGCCTGCTTGGCCAGGCGGCCGGTCTCGAGGGTGAGGGCACGGCCGCCCACCATGACGGATTCACGAACGAACATTGGGATTTCAGCTCTCTCTCGCGCGATCGCGAGGGCCGCTGCGTGCGGCGCTACGCCGAGCGCGAGGGGCTGCTCTTCTTCCTCGGTTCCTGCGCAGGAGCCGACCTGCTGCGCACGAAGCGAAGACGAAGACGCGCGGAGCCCGCGCTCGGGAACGGCGAGGCCCGATCGCCCCGCCGGTCCGTGGTCAATGAGTGACCTCCTTAGAGCGTCCGCTCCACTCTCGCCAGCGCAAAACGCAGGCGTTCAGGGGTGCGTCCCGCAAACCTCCCGAACGGAAGGGAGCGGAACGGCCGCGCGCGCAGGGGTGCTTGTGCAGAAAGGCGCGCGCGGAGCCGCGGATGAGGCGGACCGAGCGCGTGCGGGCCGCGAGCAGGACCGATCCCACGCGGACGAGCCGCTGGGGGAAACCGCCGGTGGTGGGGTGAAGCAGCAGGTGGGACAGACAGGCCCAGCGGGCCGACGGCAGGCGAGGTCGCCTGCTCTCGCGCGGCGCGGGCGTGCGGCGCACGCCTCGCGCCGGGACCTCAGGCCTGATCGGCCCGAGGATCGCGCTACTTGCGGAGGTTGAGGCGGCTGATGAGGCCGCGGTAGCGCTCGATGTCGACGCGCTTCAGGTAGTCGAGCTGCCGGCGGCGCTGGCTCACCAGCTTCAGCAGGCCGCGGCGGGAGTGGTGGTCCTTCTGGTGCGTGCGGAAGTGCTCCTGCAGCTGGTTGATCCGCTCGCTGAGGAGGGCGATCTGGACCTCCGGCGACCCGGTGTCGCCGTCGTGGATCGCGTACTTCTGGATGATGTCCGTCTTCTGAACCGAGTGCAGCATGGCTGGCTCTCCATGGCCCTGCCGGTGCGCTACCGAGCGTCCGGGCCGGCTCGTCCTCTCCGAAGAAAACGGAAGAACGGGACCGGCGGCTGGCCAAGTGACGCCTGAATGTGAGCCCCACGCCCGTAGTGGCGGGAGCCCGCGAAGTTCAGGCCAGTGAGCTGAGGAGCGCGCGAGTATACGCAGGTGCCTCGGTCCGTCAACGCGGTCGACACGGCCGCGCGATTTGTCACCCCCAGAACGGCCGATTGGTTACCCTCGGTCGGCGATGCCCGGCACCATGCGGCCCCCCGACGAAGCCTCCCGACCGCAGTCGGACGCGCGCGGCTCGCAGTCGGACCTTCATATCGCGAACGCGATGACGAGCCTCTCCTCTTCCGCTTCCGCCACGGCGCTCCCGACCACCGGGAGCGACAACTCGACCCCCAAGGTCTGCCCCACCTGCGGGGTCCGGTACCCGGCCGAGTTCAGGGTTTGCCCGCGCGACGCCGCGACGCTCGACGAGTCGGAGGACGACGCGGTCCGCGACGACCTCGTCGGCAAGACGCTCAACGAGACGTACACGGTCGTGCGCGTCGTCGGCGAGGGCGGCATGGGGCGCGTCTACGAGGCGCGCCACACGCGGATCTCCAGCAAGCGGTTCGCCATCAAGATGCTGCACCCGGAGTTCGCGCGGCAGCCCCAGGTGATCTCGCGCTTCCAGCGCGAGGCCGAGGCCGCGGCCGCGGTGCAGAGCCCGTACGTCGTCACCGTCTTCGACGTCCACCGCACCGCGGAGGGCCGTCCGTTCCTCGTGAACGAGTTCCTCGAAGGCAAGGAGCTCGCCGACTACCTCAACGAGGCCGGCAAGATGAAGACCGGCCCCGCCGTGCGGATCGTCCGGCAGATCTGCAAGGCGCTCGCCGCGGCCCACGCGAAGGGCGTGGTGCACCGCGACATGAAGCCGGAGAACGTGTTCCTCACCGGCGACCTCGCGATGCCGACGGCCAAGGTGATCGACTTCGGCATCTCCAAGGTCGACGACGCGCCGGGCGCCGCGCTCACGCAGACCGGCATGATCATGGGCACGCCCTCGTACATGGCGCCGGAGCAGGCCCGCGGCGAGCGCGTCGATCACCGGGCGGACATCTACGCCGTCGGCGCGATCCTCTACTGCGCCCTCACCGGCAGCCGCCCGTTCGACCGCAACGATCCGACCGCGACGCTCACCGCGGTCCTCACCGAGGACCCGCCCCGCCCGCGCTCGCTCGAGCCGAGCATCCCCGAGCCGCTCGAGATGATCATCCAGCGGGCCATGGCGAAGGAGCCCAGCCATCGGTACCAGACGATGGAGGAGCTCGACGCGGAGCTCGCGCTCTACGACACAAGCGAGGCCGAGCCCAAGGAGCTCGACGCCCCCGGGTCGCCCGGGCCGCGCGTGTCGATGCCGTCGGCGCCGCGCGTGGCGCCGACGATGCAGCTCCGCCAGGCGCAGCAGGTGAGCATGGCGAGGCCGCTCATCCTGCTGCTCTTCGCGCTCGGCCTCTTCTGGGTCGCCGGCAGCCTGGTCACGCTGGTCACCGCGATCATCCGCCTTTCGCGCGGCGGCCAGGTGACCGACAACCTGACGGGCCTCGAGGCCGTCCTGCTCGCGTCCGGGATCGGCTTCGCGCTGATCACCCCCGCGCTGATCAGCGCGAGCCACGTGCGCAAGACCGTCTGGAACAACAGCATGAAGGCGGTCGATCTGGCCGACAACCTGCGCCGGCCGATCGTGGTCGGCCTGTGCGCGTACGGCTTCGCGTCGCTGCTCGTGCGGGTGGTGGAGGCCGTCGTCCTCCGGCGCGCGGCCGGCGTCGCGTGGCCCATGTGGGACGTCGTGCTGTTCGCGGTCGGCGCGGTCGGCGCCGCCGGCGCGTACCTCTTGCTCCGCAGCGAGAGCCGGTAGCTCCGCCCTAGCGCCGGTCCAGCCACGCCTGGAGCAGCAGCGCGGCCGCCGCCCCGTCGACGCGCTCCTTGCTCTTCCGCCCCGAGACGCCCCCGTCGCGCAGCCGCCGTGCCGCCTCGACCGTCGTCAGCCGCTCGTCGACGAGCTCCACCTCGACGCCGGCCGCGTCCGCCAGCGCCTGCGCGAAGGCCACCGCCCGCCGCGCGGCGGGCCCCTCGTCCCCGTTCATCTCGAGCGGCAGCCCCACGACGAACCGGGTGATGCCTTCGTCCCGAGCGAGCGCCGCAAGGGCCTCCAGGAGCGCCTTCCGGTTTCGCCCGTCGAGCAGCGGCCGCGGGTGCGCGTAGAGCCCGAGCTCGTCGGTCACCGCCACGCCCACGCGGGCCTTCCCAAGATCGATCGCCGCAGCGCGTGCCTTCGCCTTCGCCATGCCTCTGGAAAGACCCCATAGTCCTCGGGCGACGCGCCGGCGAGACCCGAGCGTAACCGGGAAGCATCCGACCGGCTTGACCCGCTCGCCAGCACCGACCATAAGCGCCGCGCGATGGAACTGCGCGCGGTACGGGGGATGAACGACATCCTCCCCGAAGAGGTGGAGCGCTGGCACAAGCTCGAGGGGGCCTTCCGCCTCCACGCGGAGCTCCACGGCTATGCCGAGGTGCGCACGCCGCTGCTCGAGCCGACGGAGCTCTTCCGGCACCAGATGGGGGAGACGACGGACGTGGTCGAGAAGGAGATGTACTCCTTCGAACGCCACGGCGATCACCTCACCGTCCGCCCCGAGGGCACCGCGGGCGCCGCGCGCGCCTACGTCGAGCACGCGGTCCACGCGAAGGAGCCGGTCACCCGCTGGTACTACCTCGGCCCGATGTTCCGCGGCGAGCGGCCGGCGAAGGGGCGCTACCGCCAGTTCTACCAGGCCGGCTGCGAGCTCTTCGGCGATCCCGGTCCGCTCTGCGACGCCGAGACGATCGACCTCGTCGCCGGCTTCCTGCAGCACATCGGGGTCGGCGAGTTCGTGGTGCACGTGAACTCGCTCGGCAGCGCGGGCACGCGCGAGCGCTACCGCGAGGCGCTGCTCGCCCACTACACGCCGCGCAAGGCCGAGCTCAGCGAGGACTCGCAGCGCCGCCTGGAGAAGAACCCCCTGCGCATCCTCGACTCGAAGGACCAGCGCGATCACGAGGTGTCGCGCGACGCGCCGTCGATCCTCGACCTGCTCGACGACGCGGACCGGGCGCACTGGGAAGGCGTGCGCCGCTGCCTCGACGTGCTCGGCGTGAACTACGTCGTCGATCGGTCGCTCGTGCGGGGGCTCGACTACTACACGCGCACGCTCTTCGAGGTGAAGGCGACCGCGGGCGATCTCGGCGCCCAGAGCACGCTCGCGGGCGGCGGCCGCTACGACGCCATGGTCGCGGGGCTCGGCGGGCCGAGCGTGCCCGCGATCGGCTTCGCGATGGGGATGGAGCGGCTGCTCACGATGATGCCCGGCGCCTCGCCCCGCCGGAGGCCTGGCTGCTTCCTCGCCCCGCTCGGCCAGAGCGGCGCGGATCAGGCGCTCGTGCTGGCGAAGCAGCTGCGCGCGCTCGGCGTCCCGGTCGAGCTCGACGGGCGCGGCGGGCGGCTCAAGGCGATGCTCCGGCGCGCCGACTCCCTCGGCGCGCGGCTCTGCGTGATCCTGGGGGACGCGGAGATCGAGCGCGGCGTGCTCCAGATCAAGGATCTCGTGGCGCACGTGCAGGAGGAGATCCCGCTGGAGGGTGCGGCGCGCGTGCTCGCGGATCGGGCCCTCGAGGCGTCGCCCGGCGGCCAGCGGGGAGCGCGTTGACCTCCGAGGCGATGGGAGCGCAGGGCTGCTCGCGAGGCGCGCGCGGCGCGCCGGCGGGCGAGGGGCGGGGCCGGGCTCGGCGCGCGGGATCGGCGCTGTCGCTCGCCGCGGCGCTGGCCGCGCTCGCCGCGCCGTCCGTGGCGGCGGCGCAGCTCGGCTTCGGCCAGCCCGGCATGACGCAGCCGCCGCCCGCGAGCGCGCCGCCGAAGCCGCCGCCCGGCACGCCGGAGACGCACGCGGCGCCGACGTCCGAGGAGAGCCCGATCCAGACCCAGGAGCCGACCCTGCCGGAGGACCCGCTGGCGGTGCCGCCCGCGGTCAAGAAGCAGATCGGCACGAACGACGTCGGCGAGTGGGAGCGCGGGCGCGCCGAGGAGATCCAGCGCGACTGGTACGGCCCCTATTACAGCGAGCGGAGCGGCAGCTACCAGTTCAGGACGGTCTTCCCCCTGTGGGCGGAGCGCCGGATGCCCGGCGACCGCGCCACGATGGTGACGCCGCTCTACTACAACCGCCGGAGCAAGGACGTCGACGCCGACGTGCTCTTCCCCTTCTTCTGGAAGCTCCGCGACGAGAACACGTACACGACGATCGTCGGCCCGTTCATGCACCGCGAGTCCGAGGGTCGCCCCGCGAGCCCGGGGCGGAAGGCAGAGCCGGGCCGGCACGACAACTGGCTCGCGCCGCTCTTCTTCGAGGGCAAGCGCGACGACGGGAGCGGCTACTTCCACATCCCTCCCCTGCTGACCTTCACGCATCACACGGCGCGGAGCGGCTTCAACCTGATCGGCCCCCTCTTCTGCAGCTGGAAGGGCGGCCCCGCGTGCGACACGCGCTCTGCCGACAAGATCGATCTCGGCCTGGCCCCCCTCTACTTCTACGGCCACGACGAGAGCAGCGAGTACGAGGTCATCCCGCCGCTCCTGCACTACTACCACTACAGCGACGTCGGAGACCGCTCCACGAACGTGTGGGGCCCGCTGATGTGGCAGCACTCCCGCAAGGGCGACGTGTTCAACATCATGCCCTTCTACTGGCACAGCTGGGGCAAGAACCACGATCGCACGACGCTGTTCCCGTTCTTCCACTACGGGTACGAGGGCAACAAGAGCCTGCTCATCACGCCGCTCTTCCTGAAGGCGCGCGGCGAGGAGGGCGAGAGCACCTTCGCGACCTGGGGCTACGCTCGCTACCGAGGGCGGACGGAGCTCGACATGATCACGCCGCTCTTCTGGCAATACCGTGATCCGTCCATCGATCTCGAGCGGACGTTCCTGCTCCCGTTCTATTACCGGAACACCTCGCCGCGCAGCGATGATCTCGTGCTCTTCCCGTTCTATGGCCGCTTCAAGCGCCACGGGTTGAGCGACACCACGTGGCTCACGCCGCTCGTGCGGCACACGCGGGATCTCACAGGCTGGGAGACGGACATCTATCCGTTCTTCTACTCGGGGAGGAACCGCGACGCGACGCACCTCGTCGTCGCGCCGTTCCTCTGGGACTTCGCGTCGCCGACGTCGCGCACCACGGTGGCCCTTCCGTTCTTCTTCCGGTTCGCGGATCCAAACTCGGTGACGCAGGTCGCGCTCAACACCGTGTACCGGGAGCACCGGGTGCGGAACGGCAAGGAGTGGGAGTTCCACCTCGTCCCCCTGTTCTCGTACGGCGAGACCCCGGAAGGTCACTGGTGGAACGTCCTGTTCGGCCTCGCCGGGTACACGCGCGCGGGCACGGCGGCGACGATGCGGGCGCTCTACGTCCCGATCCAGCTGAGCAAGTGAGCCCGCGCGGTGCCGAGCTCCGCTGCCTCGGCGGTGCGCCGCCGCCCCCGGAGCTCGCCGCCGACCTGCGCCGGCTCCTGGAGCTGCCCGAGGGCGCGCGGCAGCGCCTCTGGGAGGCGCTCGGGCCGAGCCTCGGCGAGCCGGTGCCCGCCGCCGTGGAGCGGCTCCTCGACGCGTTCTGCCGCCGCCACGAGGTCGGCTCCGAGGCGCTCGCGCGCGTGCTCAAGGCGTGCCGATTCCTCGTCCGCGAGGCGAGCAAGCGTGACCTCGACCGCGCCGCGCTCGCGGCCGACCTCGCGGCGCTCGCGCCGGGCGAGGGCGCCGAGGAGCTCCAGGCGATCCTGCTCGCCGGCTACGACCAGGCCCGAGCGGTCGTGCGGCGGGAGATCGTGCGCGGCGCGCTGCTCGACCACGGCAAGCTGCTCACCGGCGTCGACTGGCGCGTCGACACGATCGCGGCCGCGAGCCGCGGCGCGAAGATCGCGGCGCCCGTCGTCGTGCTCACGCTGAGCTACCAGGAGGGCGAGCACCGCTCCCGGATCACCTTGCAAGCCACCCCGGACGTGCTGCGGGAGCTCCAGCAGATCTGCGCGCAGCTCCTCGGCTGATCGCGCGCCGCGTGGACGGCGACAGCGCGGGCGCCTCTTACCTGCTGCTGTCGCGCGGCTCCGGGCGGGGCGCGGAGTTCGCGGAGACGACCTCGGCGATCGCGGAGAGCGCGTCCTCGGCGGAGAACGGCTTCTCCAGGAGCGGGCGGCCCGACGAGGCGAGGAACCGCTCGACATCGGCGCCGAAGCCCACGCCGGTCATGAAGATGAACCCCTGGGCCAGCACGGGATCGCTCTCGCGGATCCGCGTGTAGAAGACGTCGCCCGACATGCCGGGCATGCGCAGATCGCAGAGCACCACGTCGAAGCGCTGCCCGCCCGCGAGCATCCCCATCGCGGCGTCGGCGCTCGGCGCGAGCGCCACCTCGTGCACGCGGCCCAGCTGCTCGGACAGCGCGCGGGCGAGCGACGCCTCGTCCTCCACCACGAGCACGCGCACCCGCTTCGAGACGAGCCGCGGCACAGGGGAGACGCTCGGCGTCGCCTCGTCCGTCCGCCCCGCCGCGGGCAGCGAGATGATGAAGCGCGCGCCGCCCGGCGGGACGCTCCCCGGGACGGGGCTCTCCGCCGTGATCTGCCCGCCCGCGCGCTCGATGATCTCGCGGCTGATCGACAGCCCGAGCCCCGTGCCGACCTCCGGGCCTTTCGTCGTGAAGAAGGGCGCCCAGATGCGCGGCAGGTTCTCCTCCGCGATGCCGGCGCCGGTGTCGCTCACCACGATCTCGACCGTCTCCCCGTCGCTCCGCGTCTCGACCGTCACCGTCTGATCGCGGGCCTCGTGCTTCGAGCCCGGCTTCGGGATCGCCTGGGCGGCGTTGACGAGGAGGTTCACGATGACCTGGCCGAGCCGGCCGTCATCCATGAGGATCGGCGGCACTTCGGACAGGTTCTTCACGATCTGCGCCCGCTCGATGATCTGGCCGCGCGTGAGGCTCAGCGCGGAATCGACCGTGCGGTTCGCGTCCGTCAGCGTGCGGCGCGAGCCCTCGGGCTGCGGCGGGCTCGCGAACAGCTTGAGATCGCGGACGATGTCGACGATGCGCTTGATCGAGTCGCGCAGCTCCTTCACGAGCTCCGACGCGCTGGAGGCGGCGCTGCCCTCCATGCGCACGTTCGGGCCGCGCAGGAGGCGGTCGAGCATGTCCAGGCCGAGCAGGATGAACGCCGCGGGGTTGTTGATCTCGTGCGCCACGCCGGCCGCGAGCGTGCCGAGCGTCGAGAGGCGATCGACCTGGATGAGCCGCGTGCGCGCCGCGTGCTCGGTGCTCACGTCCGCGAGGACGCCCTCGATCGCCACCACGCGGCCGCGATCCGAGACGAGCGGGTACACCGTGCCGCGCGCGGTGATCGCGTCGCCGCCCCGCCGCCGCAGGCGCGCCTCGTAGGAGGCCGACGGGGCCCCGAGCTTGGCCCGCGCGACCGCGTCCTCGAAGCACATCACGCCCTCCGGATCGGCGTGGGCCTCCCCGAGGAAGCCCGGCGTCCTGAGCGCCTCGGCCACCGGCACGCCCAGGAGCCGCTCGGCGTGCCGGTTCAGGAACGAGAGCTCGCCGGACTCGGGATCGAGCCGGAAGATGATGAGCGGCGCGTTGTCGAGGAGGTTCCGGTGCTGCTCCTCGAGCTCGCGGATCCTGAGCAGCCGCTCGGCGGCCTCGCGCTCCCCGGCGACGACGCGCAGCGAGCGATCCAGGCCGGCGCCGAGCGCGTCGGCGATCTCCTCGAGGAGCGGGATCGGCGCCGATGCCGCCGCGCCGGCTTCCCCGTAGCCGACGACGAGCGCCGCGATGATCGGGCAGCCGAAGCCGCCGGCCCCGGCGCCGGCCGGCGCGGAGCGCGCGGCGGGGTGGCCGGGCTCGGCGCCAGGAGGCGTGGCCCGCACCGGGAGCGCGACGTACGAGAGGCACCCCTCGCTGGCGCCCATCTGGGCGAGGGCGTTCCCCGCGCGGGCGTCGTCGCAGGAGAACGGCTCGCCCTCGGCGAACACCCGCCGGAAGAGCGCCGCGGGCGCCGGCAGGCGCGCGCCGAACGGCGCGGCGGCGAGCGCGTCGCTGCGGAAGACCGAGTACGCGCGGAGCCCGCCCTCCGGCTCCGGGAACACCACCGCGAAGAGCTGGAACGCGGCGAACCGGCCGACGGCCCCGGCGAGCTCCTCGAACGGCCTCGGCAGGAGCAGGTTCGAGTGGCGGGCCACGACGGTGAGGACGGCGTTCAACGCGACGAGGCGGCCAACCCTCTCGCTCGCAGGCTCTGCGTGCATTTCCACGACATCTCACCACGTCAGCGCGCAGGGACGAGAGGCATTCTTCACTTTTCTCCGGCCGGCGGGTCGCCCGCGGTCGCCGGGGACGCAGGCAGGGCCGCCGCGCCGGCGCAGCGCTCGAGCAGGCGGAGGGCGGCGTCCCGGCGCTCCTCGCTCACGGCCGGCCCCGTGCCGGCGGCCCCGTCGTGCGCTGCGTACTGGGCGAACATCCTGCGGGCGGTCTCGACGTCCTCGACGCCGCACGCGACAACGAGCCGCAGCCGCTCGGCCTCGATCCAGACCCGCTGGACGGGCAGGTGGGCCGCGAGCGCCCGATCCAGGCGATCGGCGGCCTCATCGAAGCGGCCGTCGCTCAGGTAATGGCGGCCCAGCAGGTAGCTCGGCAGGCCGTCGCCCGGGGATTGCGCGGTCCACGCGCCGAGGAGCTCCGCCGCGCGGATCCTGTCGGGCGCGCCGCCGCGCGTGCCGATCAGCAGCTCGACGATGGCCGCGCGGGCGCGTTCGTCGTTCGCGGCGGCGATCTTCACGTCGAGGGTCCGGAGCCGGTCCTCGTCGACGAGCCGGCCGGCGACCTCGCCGTACCACGACGCCGCGCGCTCCCGGTCACCCGCCGCGAGCGCGACGTCGCCGAGCCGCTCCGCCGCGCGGTCGCGCAGGTGGCGCGGGATCGACCCGTCCCCGGCGATGCGCTCGAGCTCGCGGATCCCCTCGCTCCGCTCGCCGGGCGCGTCGCTGGCGAGCCGCGTCTCGGCGATGGCGATGCGCGGCGCGGGGCTCCGGTCGAGCGACAGCACGCGCCGGTACGCGGCGATCGCGCCCTCGTGGTCGCCGCGCGCGCGCAGCTCCTCCGCCTCGTGGGTGCACGCGTCGACCACGTGCGGGCAGCGCCGCTCGAAGAGCGCCGGCCGATCGAAGCGGGCCTTCGCCTGCGCCTTCGCCGCGTCGGGGAGCGTGAGCGCGTCGAGATCGGCGTGCCACGCGCGCTCCATCACCTCCCACGAGGCGCCGGTGATCTCCGGCAGCGCCTTGCCGCCGTACCAGGCGCGCACCGCGTCTGCGCCGTACGTCGCGCGCACGTGGCCGACGAACGCGCCGCTCACGGTGTAGGCGGTCGACGAGTTCTCGGCGAGGAAGCCGAGCGCGAACAGGCGCGCGAGCGGCGGCAGGATCCCGAGATCTTTCATCGCCTTGGCCCACGCGCGCGGGCTCAGGTCCTCGCCCTCCCTTGGCGAGCCGGCGACGGCGATCCCCTCGATGAGCCCCGGGTCGGGGAGCCACCCGCCGAGCCGCCCGGCGACCTTGAACGGGCCGCGGGCGAAGGCGCCGGCGAGCACGTGCATGATCTCGTGCCCGAGCGTCGGGTGCGGGTAGCCGGCGGCCTGCAGGTACACCTCGCGGCGCCACGGCTTCGCGACGTACGTGCGCGACGCGCCCATGAGCGCGCCCTTCTGCGCCGCGCTCTCGAACAGGTAGGCGCGGACCCGGAGCGGCTGGCCGTCGACCACCGCGGGCGCCCCGAGCCAGCGCTCGCCGGCCTCGATGTGGGCGTCGCACTCGCGCACGAAGCGCTGGACGTCGGCCTCGCGCACGCCGCGCGGGTGGACGACCTCGCAGCGCTGGCCCTTCGAGAGCGCGCCGAGCTCGGCCGCGATGCTCTCGGAGGTCTGGAAGTGGCCGAGGCGCGCGCCCTCCAGGACGGTCGTGGCGCTCAGCGCGGCGCTCGCGACGCCGAGCAGGAGCAGCCCGGGCCGGCCCTGCGGCTGGAACGACACGCGCCCGCCCGCGTCGTGCACGAGGTGCTGCGCGAGCGCCGACGCGGCGAACAGGGTGGCCAGCGTCCCCGCGCGGTACGTCAGCAGCCCGGACGCGTCGACGACCGTGTCGTAGAGGGTGCCGCTGAAGAAGCCGGCGAAGGGGTCGTAGGCGAAGACGATCGGGCTCGTGTAGAAGCGGACGGCGCTCACGCCGATCGCGCCGAGGGGGGCGGCGAGCGCCGCGAGGACGGCGATGAGCCGGCGCCGCCACGCCGGGCGGGGAGGCGCGGCGTCGTCGCGGCGGATGCCGGCGGCGAGCTCGCCCGCGACGGCGCCCCAGGCGCCGCCGAGCGCCGCGCCGAGCCCGGGTCCGAGGGCGAAGTGCGCCGAGCCGCCGAGCACATCGCAGAAGCCCGCGCGCAGGCCGTGCGCCAGCGTGGTGGCGTACGCGACGACCGCGAGCAGGGCGCCGCTCGCGACGCCGCGGCGGAACGCCTCGACAGGCGGCGGCCGATGCGCGGCGACGTCGAGGGCGGTCACGATCGCCGCGGCGCCCGGGACGATCAGGCCGGCGGCGAGCGCGCTCTCGTAGCCGGGGCCGTCGAAGAGGGGCAGGAAGCCGACGAGCGCCATCGCGATCGCGACGAGCGCGGCGCCGAGCCTGGTGGCCGGTGAACGCAGCAGCGTGGGCATGGTCGCGTGGGACTCCAGGGCTGCCTTCGTAGCCGCGCCTGCCCGGAGAGGCGAGCGGGATGCGGGCGCCCCGGCGCAATCCAGCGAGCTGCGTTCTCGATGGACGGTCCGGGGAGGACGGCGGTGTCTTTCGAGAACCCGACGAAGCCGTGCGCGGTGATCGCGCGGCCTCCGATCCGCCGTGTTCGATAGTGCGCGCTTCTCCTTCCCTCCTCTTTTCTGCTCTGCTCCCGCCCCAGACGATGTCCCCTCCGTCCCCTGCTCCCGCCGGCCTCTCCCATCATCCCGATTTCCTGCGCCTCTGGGCGGCGCAGGCGGTGAGCGCGGTCGGCAGTCGCGTCAGCCGCACGGCGCTGCCCGTGATCGCCATCGTGAGCCTCGGGGCCGACGCGTCGGGCGTGGCCGTCCTCTCCGCCGTGTCCACCGCGCCGGCCGTCCTCGTGGGGCTCTTCGCGGGCGGGCTCGTCGATCGCTCGCGCAAGCGGCCGCTCCTCGTCGGCGCGGATCTCGCGCGCGCGGCGCTGATCCTCTCGGTCCCGATCGCGGCCTGGACCGGCACGCTCACCCTGCTCCAGCTCTCCGTGGTGGCCGCGCTGGTGGGCATGGCCACGTCGCTGTTCCAGATCGCCGACAACGCCTACTTGCCGGCGCTCGTGGGGCAGGACCACCTGGTCAAGGCAAACGCCAGGCTGGAGGGGACCGAGGCCGCCGCGGAGATCGCCGGCCCCGGCGCCGCGGGCATCCTGATCCAGGCGCTGACGGCGCCCGTGACGATGGTGGTGGACGCGCTGTCGTATCTCGTGTCGGCGGCGCTCCTCGGGCGCATCCGGGCGGCGGAGGCGCCGGCCGTCCCCGCGGGCGGCGGAGGCGATGGGGGCGCCTCGCTGGTCGAGGATCTCCGGGTCGGGCTGCGCCACGGCCTGGGCCACCCCGTGGTCGGGGCGACGTTCCTGGCGATGGCCGCCCACGCCCTCCTGCTCGGCGGGGTCTTCTCCGCGCTGTACATGCTCTATCTCCTGGAGCACCTGCGGCTGGACACGACCACGGTCGGGCTGATCATCAGCGTGGGCGGCATCGGCGCGCTGGGCGGCAGCTTCCTCGCGGGCTGGCTGGGCCGACGCCTGGGCGCCGGGCCGGCGATGATCCTCAGCCTGTTCATGAGTCAAGCCAGCTGCGCGCTCATCCCGCTGGCGGCGCAGCTCGGGCGGCTCGCGGTGCCTGCCCTCGTGGTACACCAGCTCATCGGGGACGCGTTCCTCATGGCGTTCATGATCCACGCGGTGAGCGCCCGGCAATCCATCCTGCCATTGCACGTGCTCGGCCGGGTCGACGCCACGCTCCATGTGCTCACCGGGGCGCTCCTGCCGGCGGGCACCCTGGCGGCCGGCTGGCTCGCGGGGCGGCTCGGCGTGGAGGCGACGGTCTGGGCGTTCGTCATCGCGGGGTTTGCAGCGCCGCTCCTGCTGCTGCGGCCCGCGGTGTGGAGGCTGCGGGCGGGGTGAGGGCGCGCTCGAGGGAGGGTGCTCGTCATCGACCGGCGGTGTCGCTCGGTCGGGCAGCCGAGCCTGGCTGGGACCCAGGGCCGGCCACGCGGGCCGCCTCGACGCGGCGCAGGCAGTCTTCCTGATGAGCCCTGGCCATGGCCTCGGGAACGCGGAGGAGCTCAATTCGCCGCTCGATCGGCATGCAGTAGGTGGTCGCGGTCCACAGCTTCGGGTCATCGACGCCGTGCAGCGGTTCGAGATCGGTCCACAGGCGCACGACCTTGTCGTCCGACCCGCTCACGATGCGCTTGCCGTCGGGGCTGAACGCTACGCTGTTGACCGGAGACTCCGAATCGCGGAGGACCAGCGCCTCGCCCGTGCCATCGGCATTCCATACCCGTATCGTCCCGTCTTCGGACGAGGTGACGATGCGCTTGCCCTCGGGGCTGAACGCCGCAGACAGCACCCAGTGCTCATGTCCCCGGAGGACCAGGGGCTTGCCCCCGCCGCCGGCGTTCCACACCCGCGCTGTTTTGTCCCATGACGCCGAGACGATGCGCTCACCGTCGGGGCTGAACGACGCCTTGTTGACCTGAGCCTCGTGACCACGAAGGACCAGCGCCTCGCCCGTGCCATCGGCATTCCATACCCGCACCGTCTCGTCGCGGGACGCCGTGACGATGCGCCTTCCGTCAGGGCTGAACGCCGCAGATTGGACCCAATCCTCGTGACCACGCAGCACCGTCGATTCCCCGGAGCCGTCGGCGTTCCACACCCGCGCTGTCTTGTCATACGACCCGGTGACGATGTGCTCGCCGTCGGGGCTGAACGCCACAGCGCAGACCCGGTCCTCATGACCACGAAGCACGATGGGCTCACCGGAGCCGTCGGCGTTCCACACCCGCGCTGCCTTGTCATACGACCCGGTGACGATGCGCTTGCCATCAGGGCTGAACGCCGCCGAATAGACCGGAGCCTCACCGCGGAGAATCAAAGGCTGACCCGACCCGTCGGCGTTCCACACCCGCGCTGTCTTGTCATACGACGTGGTGACGATGCGCTTGCCATCAGGGCTGAACGCCGCCGAATAGACCGCATTCTCATGTCCCCGAAAGACGAACGGCTCCGTCGTACCGGAGACATTCCACACGCGCACCGTCCTGTCATTGGAGGCGGTGACGATGAGCCTGCCGTCGGGGTTGAAAGCCGCCGAATACACCCCATCCTCGTGACCGCGAAGGATCATGGGTTCGCCCGTGCCATCGGCGTTCCACACGCGCACTCTCTTGTCCCAGCGGGACACGGTGACGATGCGCTTGCCGTCGGGGCTGAAGGCCACATGGGATACCTCCTGCTCGTGCCCCCGGAGGACCGAGGGCTCGCCGGTGCCGTCGGCGTTCCACATCCGCACCGTCTTGTCCGACGACGCGGTGGCGATGCGCCTGCCGTCAGGGCTGAACTCCGCAGCGTTGAGCACGTCCTCGTGACCACGAAGGACCAGCGGCTCGCCCGTGCCATCGGCGCTCCACACACGCGCCGTCTTGTCCCACGACGCCGTGACGATGCGCTTGCCATCGGGGCTGAATGCCACGGAACGAACCAGATTCTCATGGCCCCGAAGGATCAGGGGACTTCCGGTGCCGTCGGCGTTCCATATCCGCACCGTCTTGTCCTGGGACACCGTGACGATGCGCCTGCCATCGGGGCTGAACGCCGCGCCCGCGACACGCTCCTCGTGGCCACGAAGGACCAGCGGCTCGCCCGTGCCGTCGGCGTTCCACACCCGCGCCGTCTTGTCCCACGACGCCGTGACGATGCGCTTGCCGTCAGGGCTGAACGCCGCAGACCAGATCGCCTTGCTGTGCCCCCGCAGGACCACGGGCTCGCCCGCGCCATCGGCGTTCCACACCCGCGCCGTCTTGTCCCACGACGCCGTGACGATGCGCTTGCCGTCGGGGCTGAACGCCGCAGAATTGAGCCCATCCGGATGGGTGAACACCGCACGAGCGAGCCAGCTGTGCAGCGCCCAGCGCGCGAGAAAGTCCCACCCTCGCGGGACATCGGACGGCTCGACCTCCCGCAATATCGCGAGCACTGTCGTGGGGTCGGCCTGCAGCTCGCGCGCCGCGGCCATGCGGGTGGCGTTGCGCGCTTGCAGGGCTTCGGCCTGCGCACGGGCCGTTTCCTGATCGGCGCGCGCGGCTTGCTGCTCGGCGCGCCTGGCTTGCCGATCGGCGCTGATCGCGAGATAGGACACCATGAGCGCGATCGCGGTGAGCGTCGCGATCACGCCCATGGCGATCTGCCGCCGCAGCCGCCGCGCGCGATCCATGAGGGCCACGACGGCAAGGAGATAGCGCTCCTCGCGCTGGCCGAGCCCGACGCGCCACTCGGCGCCCTGCTCGGCGCGGCGGCGCTCACGCCACGCTCGGGCCTCGTGCGCCGCGCGATCGCGCCAGAGCAGCCCCTCGGCGTGGCCGCTCGCTTCCCACTGCTGGGCCGCGGCGCGCAGCCGGGCAAGGAACTGCGCGTCTTGCTCGCTCTCGGCCAGCCACTGCCCGAGCTTTGCCCACCGCTCGATCAACGACTCGTGGACCAGCTCCACGGTCGTGCCCTCGCGCTCTCCACCGGCCTCGGTGAGCAGCAGCCGCGCACCGGCCAGGTGCTGGACCACCTGCGCGATCGCCTCACCGGCGTGGCCTTCGCTGTCCTGTGCGAGCTCACACAGCTCGTCCAGGCTGACCACCGCGCGCGTGCGCTCGGGCGTGACAAGGCGCACGAGCACCGCCCGAGCCAGCCGCTGCTCGCGCACCGGCAGCGCCGAGAGCACCGCGTCCGCATGCGCCGAGAGCGCCCCGGCGACGCCGCCGAGCTGCTCATAGCTGTCCCGCGTCAGCAGCCGGCGCGCGCGGTCCCGCGCCTCCCACAGCTTCGCGGCCGTGAATTGCAGCAGCGGCAAGGGGCTGCGCGTGCTCTCCAGCGTGTCCAGCATGTGCTCGACCATCTCGGCGGTCTCGAAGCGAAGACCGGCGGCGTCCAGCGGCCTTGTCAAGGCGTCATGCAAGCCCTCCCGCCCCATGGGCGGCAGCAAGGAGAGACCGCGTGTCACGTGGGTCATGAACTCGTAGTCATCGGCGACGCGATCGAGGAAGTCCGAGCGAATCGCGAGCAGGACCCGCAGGGGCGACGAGGCGTCGTCGGCCGCGCCCTCCAGACAGGCCACGAACGCCGCACGTTCCTCGCGGCTCGCGCCGAGCGTGTACAGCTCCTCGAACTGATCGACGAAGAGCAAGATGTGGTGCCTTGTCCCCTGACGGCGGCAGCGCGCTCGCAGCCGGGCGCCCAGGTAGCCCGGCTGCGCGCTCAAGGTGGCGATGATCCCGCCGTTCCCGGTGAGCTCGACCGGGCCCGCCGGCGCGCCCGCGCGCTCGGACTCGGCCACCTGCGCGAGCACATCGACGAGCGCCGACATCGGGTGGCGCCCTGGGCGCAGGGTGAACGTCTCCCAGCGGTCGCTGGAGCGCTTCAAGGCCGGGATCACCCCCGCGCGCACGAACGACGACTTGCCCGCCCCGGAGGGCCCGGCGACCGTGACGAGCGGCTGGTAGCGCAGCCGCGCCGTCATGGCGGTCACGTCCCGATCGCGGCCGAAGAAGCGCGCGGCGTCCGACTCCTGGAACGCGGAGAGCCCCGCGAACGGGCAGTCGTCCTCGCCGAGCCCGGGCGCCTTGCGACCGGGCAGCAGCGCCTCGAGCTCGGCGAGCAGCTCCCTGGCCGAGCCGATGCGCTCGTCCTTCCGCTTCTTCAGGCACCGGTCGACGAGGGCGCCCAGCGCGCCCGCATCAGGGCGCCGCGCGCTGACGCGCGGCATGGGAACATCGAAGTTCACGATGTCCGCGAGCCGCTCGATCGGCGATGGGTCGAGCGGGTGCGCCCCCGCGAGCAGCGTGTACAGGAGGATGCCCACGGCCCAGAGGTCGCTGCGCGCGTCCACGTCCTCACCCAGCAATTGCTCGGGCGACATGTAGGACGGCGTTCCGACGAGCGCGCTCCGAAAGCTCTGTTCATCATCTCCCGGGAGCTCCCCCCGCGCCTCCGTGAGCGTCGATAGCAGCTTGGCATCGAGTTGCTTGGCGATCCCGAAGTCGACCACCTTGATGCACCCTGCGTCGTCGATGAGGATGTTCTCCGGCTTGAGATCGCGGTGGACGATCCCGAGCTCATGCGCGCAGACCAGCGCGCGGACCACCGGGATCATCAGCTCGACAACCAGCTCGACCGCCATCGGGCCCGGCGCGCCGGAGCGCTCGCGCTCGGCTCGCCACTGGCTCAGCGTCCGACCCTTGATGTACTCGAGCACGAGGTACGGGTGTCCACGGAGCTCGTCCACCTCGTGGATCACCACGATGTTCTCGTGCCGGCAGCTCGCCGTGGCACGCGCCTCGGCCAGGAAGCGCTCGATCCCCTGACCGCTGTACTCGATCAGCAGCTTGATCGCGACGAGGCGCCCGAGCTTCGTGTCCCGGGCCAGGTACACGATGCTCATGCCGCCTTGCCCGAGCTCGCGGATGATCTCGTAGTGCTTGATCGTCCCGCCGACCTCCACGAGCGATGAGCCCTGAGCGCGGTACGCCATCGTCGCGCCCGCCAGCGTCGTCGACCCCGGTGACGGGCGGACCGCGGTCTGTTGCGCTCGCTCCTCGGGCACTCGGCCGACCACCTCCTCCGCGCGGTCCTCCGCGCGCGCGAGCTCGGGGAGCACGAGCGTGCGCACCGCCTCTTCACCAGGAGCGCTGCGCGAGACGAGAGAGCTCAACGGCGCATCCGGCTCGACGCTCAGGCAGCCTTGCTGCCTATCCTTGCTCGATGGCATCGTCCCCCCGCCCCGTCCGGCATCGCCGCTCTGGATGCCCGGGCGGCTCCCTTCCCCACAATCTCAGTTCACTCGACGTTCCAGCGATTTCCGCGCAATGGTCTTGTTGTTCGTGGCACCCTGTTATTGCAGTCGCACCTCGGGTGAGCAACCTGGCCGCCGGGCAGACCGCGATCCCGCGCTGCGCGCCGGCCCGCCCTGGCAGCATGTGCAAGGCGAGGGAACAACGCCCGTCATCGGTCGGCCGTGCCGCGTGGTCCAACGGCCGAGTTCAAGGGGCAGCCGCGCGGGCTGCGTCGACCCGGCGCAGACAGGCCTGCTGGTGGGCCCGAGCGGCGGCCTCGGACACGCGGAAGAGCTCAATCCTCCGCTCGACGGGCATGCAGTAGGTCGTCGCAGTCCACAGCTTCGGGTCATCGACGCCGTGGAGAGGATCGAGGTCGGTCCACACCCGCGCGATCTTGTCGTCAGACGCCGTGACGATGCGCTTGCCATCGGGGCTGAACGCCACGCTGTTGACCGGGGAATCGGAGCTGCGAAGGACCAAGGGCTCGCCCGTGCCATCCGCATTCCATATCCGCACCGTGTGGTCCCGGGACGCGGTGACGATGCGCGTGCCGTCGGGGCTGAACGCCGCCGAACTGACCCAGTGCTCGTGACCACGCAGGACCAGGGGCTCGCCCGTACCGTCGGCGTTCCACACGCGAGCGGTCTTGTCCCATGCCCCAGTCAGGATGCGCTTGCCATCGGGGCTGAACGCCGCCGAAAAGACCGGACCCTCGTGACCGCGCAGGACCAGGAGCTCGCCTGTGCCATCCGCGCTCCACACACGTACGGTCTTGTCCCATGAGGCCGTGACGATGCGCTCGCCGTCAGGGCTGAACGCCGCCGAAACGACCGGATCCTCGTGACCGCGAAGCACCAAGGGATCGCCCACGCCATCCGCGCTCCACACACGTACGGTCTTGTCCCATGAGGCCGTGACGATGCGCTCGCCGTCGGGGCTGAACGCCGCCGAAAAGACCGGATCCCCGTGACCGCGAAGCACCAATGGATCACCCACGCCATCCGCGCTCCACACGCGTACGGTCTTGTCCCCTGACGCCGTGACGATGTGCTTGCCGTCGGGGCTGAACGCCGTCGAAAAGACCGGGGCCTTGTGACCGCGCAGCGCCAAAGGATCGCCCACGCCATCCGCGCGCCACACGCGTACGGTCCTGTCCAACGACGCGGTGACGATGCGCTTGCCGTCAGGGCTGAATTCCGCCGAAACGACCGGATCCTTGTGACCGCGAAGCTCGACGGGATCGCCCACGTCACCGGCGCTCCACACGCGCGCGGTCCTGTCCAAGGACGCGGTGACGATGCTCTTGCCGTCAGGGCTAAACACCGCCGAGTAGACGACATCGTCGTGGCCACGAAGGACCAAGGGCTCGCCGATTCCATCCGCGTTCCACACGCGCGCGGTCCTGTCCAGGGACGCGGTGACGATGCGCTTGCCATCCGGGCTGAACGCCGCCCAAGAGACCTGCTCCTCATTGCCGTGGAGGACAAGGGGCTCGCCGATTCCATCCGCGTTCCACACGCGCGCGGTCCTGTCCAGGGACGCGGTGACGATGCGCTTGCCGTCGGGGCTGAACGCCGCCGAATAGAGCCCCTCCTCATGACCACGGAGGACCAAGGGCTCGCCCGTGCCATCCGCATTCCACACCCGAGCGGTCCCGTCCATGGACGCGGTGACGATGCGCTTGCCGTCGGGGCTGAACGCCGCCGAATGGACCGGGGCTTCATGACCCCGGAAGACCTGGGGTGCGCCCGTACCATCCGCGTTCCATACACGCACGGTTTTATCCCAGGACGCGGTGACGATGCGCTTGCTGTCGGGGCTGAACGCCACCGAATGGACCGGAGCTTCATGACCCCGGAAGACCTGGGGTTCGCCCGTACCATCCGCGTTCCACACACGCGCCGTCTTGTCGTGCGACGCCGTCGCGATGCGCTGGCCGTCAGGGCTGAACACCGCCGAACGAACGACGCTGTCGTGACCTCGAAAGACCAGGGGCTCGCCCGCACCATCCGCGTTCCACACACGCACGGTCTTATCCCAGGATGCGGTGACGATGCGCTCGCCGTCAGGACTGTAGCTCGCACACACGACGCCGTCCGGATGGGTGAGCATCGCGCGAGCGACCCAGCTGTGCAGCGCCCAGCCCGCGAGAGCGGCCCAGCCTCGCGGCACATCAGGCGCCTCGACCTCGCGCAAGATCGCGAGCACGGTCGTGGGATCGGCCTGTAGCTCGCGCGCAGCGGCCATTCGGGTGGCATTGCGCGCCTGAAGGGCTTCGGTCTGCGCATGCTCCGCTTCCTTGTCGGCGCGGAGCGCCAGGTAAGATACGAGGAGCGCGATCACCACGAGCGCGGCGATCGCGCCCATCGCGAGCCGCCGCCGCAAGCGCTGCGCGCGCTCGGCGAGGGTCACGACGGCCAGCAGATAGCGCTCCTCCCCCTTGCCTAGCCCTACGCGCCACTCGGCGCCCTGCGCAGCGCTGCGACGCTCGTACCATGCTCGGGCCTCCTGGGCCGCGCGGTCGCGCCAGAGCAGCCCCTCGGCGCGCCCGCCCGCCTCCCACTGCTGGGCCGCGGCCCTTAGCCGGGCCAGGAGCTGCGCGTCTTGCTCGCTCTCCGCAAGCCACTGCCTGAGCCGCGCCCACGTTTCGATCAAGGACTCATGGACCAGCTCCACGGTCGTGCCCTGGCGCTCGCCGCTGGTCTCGATGAGCAGCAGCCGCGCACCGGCCAGGTGCTGGACCACCTGGGGGATCGCCAGAAGCGCCCCCTCCTCGCCGCCCGCCGCGCTGCCGTAAAGCTCATCCAGGCTCACCACCGCGCGCGTGCGCTCGGGGGTGACCAGGCGCACGAGCACCGCACGGGCCAGCCGCTGCTCGCGTGCCGGCAGCGCCGAGAGCACCGCGTCCGCGTGCGCGGACAGGGCGCCAGCCACGCCGCCCAGCCTCTCGTAGCTGTCTCGGGTCAAGAGCCGGCGCTCGCGATCCCGCGCCTCCCACAGCTTCGCGGCCGTGAACTGAAGGAGTGGCAACGGGCTGCGCGTGCTCTCGAGCGTGCCCAGCATGTCCTCGACCATCTCCGCGGTCTCGAAGCGATGACCAGCCGCCTCCAGCGGCCTCGTCAACGCCTTTCGCAGGCCCTCGCGCCCCATCGGCGGCAACAGGCTGAGGCCGCGTGTCACATCGCCCATGAAATCGTGTTCATCGGCGATTCGATCGAGAAAATCTGAGCGAATGGCGAGCAGGACGCGCAGGGGCGACGACGCGTCGTCGGCCACGCCTTCCAGACAGGCGACGAACGCAGCCCTCTCCTCGGGCGCGACGCCAAGAGTATAGAGCTCTTCGAATTGATCGACGAAGAGCAGGAGTTGATGCCTCGCCCCCTCACGGCGGCAGCGCGCTCGCAACCGAACGCCCAGGTGCCCCGGCTGCGCGCGCAAGGTGGCGACGATCCCGTCGTGCTCGGCGACCTCGAGCTCGGCCACCTGCACGAGCACATCGACGAGCGCCGACAGCGGCCGGCGCCCTGGTCGCACGATGAACGTCTCCCACCGCTCGCTACCGCGCTTCAACGCAGGGATCACCCCCGCGCGCACGAGCGACGATTTGCCCGCCCCGGAGGGACCGGCGACAGTGACCAGCGGCTGGTAGCGCAGCCGCGCTGTCATGGCGGCGACATCGCGATCGCGACCGAAGAAGCGCGCGGTATCCGACTCCTGGAACGCCGATAGCCCAGCGAACGGGCTCTCTCCTTCGCCGAGCTCGGGCCCCTTTCGGCCGGGCAGCAGCGCCTCCAGCTCGACGAGCAGCTCCTTGGCAGAGCCGATCCGCTCTTGCTTCCGCTTCTTGAGGCACCGGACGACCAGGTCGCCGAGCGCGCCCACGTCCGGGCGCCGAGCGCTGACGCCAGGCATTGGAACATCCAAATTCACGATGTCCGCGAGCCGCGCGACCGAGAACGGGTCGAGCGGGTGCGCCCCCACGAGCAGCGTGTACAGGAGGATGCCCACGGCCCAGAGGTCGCTGCGAGGATCGATGTTCCCGCCCAGCAGTTGCTCGGGCGACATGTAGGCCGGCGTGCCGATGATCGCGCTCCGATGGCCCAGGTCACCGCCTCCCGCAAGCGCCGCCCGCGCCCCCGTGTTCGTCGACATCCTCTGGACATCGAGCTGCTTGGCAATGCCGAAGTCGAGCACCTTGATACATCCTGCGTCATCGATCAGGATGTTGTCCGGCTTCAGATCGCGATGCACGATCCCGAGCTCGTGCGCGCAGACCAGCGCGCGGACGACCGGGATCATCAGCTCCACCACCTGGCCGGGCGGCATCGGGCCGGACGGCCCTATCGCAGCGAGCAGCCCTGGCGCGCTCGGGTGCTCGCGCTGGGTCAGCCATTCGCTCAGCGTGCGGCCCTTGATGTACTCGAGCACCAGGTACGGGTGTCCGCGGATCTCGTCCACCTCGTGAATCACCACGATGTTCTCGTGACGGCAGCGCGCCGTGGCCCGCGCCTCAGCCAGAAGGCGCTCGCTCCCTTGCCCGCTGTGCTCGCTCAGGAGCTTGATCGCGACGAGGCGCCCGAGCTTGGTGTCCCGCGCCAGGTACACGCTCCCCATGCCGCCCCGGCCCAGCTTGCGGATGATCTCGTAATGCTTGATCGTGCCGCCTGCGTCCGGTAGCACGGAATCCAGAGCGCGCTCGCCTAGCGTCGCTCCCACCAGCATCTTCCCATCCTGCGTCGGCGGGAGCGCTGCCTTCTGCGCCTGCTCCTCGGGCACCAGGTCGGCCGCGGCCTCCGTGGGCGCCATCCCGGCGAGCGCGAGCGTGCGCACCGCCTCTTCGCCAGGGGCTCCGCTCGCGATCGGGTGGTCCGGCCGTCGCCGCACAAGAATCTCGGAATCTCCGCTCGCCCCTTCTCCTCTCGGCTCCAGCCCCTCCCGCCCGCTGTCCTCCACGCCGGCCGCACGTCCGGGCACGAGCTCGAAGACCGCATAGAGCCGCCCCTCGCCAGCGTGCCCCCAGTCGATGGGCCAGCCGATGCGGGGGTGATGGAGCCGCGTGCAACAGCGCATCTCCCGCAGGAATCGCGCCAGGCCACGCCGCACCAGATGCGCGCCAGCTCCGTTCCGCGCCAGGCGCAGGATCTGAAGGAGGATCGGCTGACCGCTCTCGATCAGCCGCCCCTTGTAGACGGCCGCTCGGCTGCTCGCCCGAAAACATGACAAGATCTCGTAGCGGCCCTGGAACACCATCCCGGGCGCCAGGATCCGCCGGTTCATCCCGGCTCCTCGGCTCGCCGCCGCCTCGTGCGCCAGCTTCAGGCGAAACATCCTCACCCCGCATCGATAAGGCTCGTCATCGGCCGGCCGTGCCGCGCAGCCGGCCCCCCGAGTCCGCCTGCCCCCCCGGCACCGCCGCGCGGACCGCGGCGACCTGCCGCAGGCAGGCCTCCTGGCTCGCCCGGGCGGCCGACTCGGGCACACGAAGGAGCTCGATCCTCCGCTCGACGGGCATGCAGTAGGTCGTCGCCGTCCACAGCTTCGGGTCATCGACGCCGCGGAGCGGGTCGAGGTCGGTCCACACCCGCGCGACCTTGTCGTCGGACCCGGTCACGATGCGCTTGCCATCGGGGCTGTACGCCACCGCGTTGACGGACGCGTCGGACCCGCGCAGCACCAGGGGCTCGCCCGTGCCGTCGGCATTCCATATCCGCGTCGTCTTGTCGTCGGACGCGGTCACGACATACTTGCCATCAGGGCTGAACACCGCAGCATTGACCAGGTGCTCATGACCACGCAGGACCACGGGCTTGCCTGTGCCGTCGGCGCTCCACACCCGCACCGTCTTGTCCCACGACGCCGTGACGACGCGCTCGCCGTCAGGGCTGAACGCCGCCGATACGACCCAACGATCGTGCCCTCGCAGGACCACGGCCTCGCCCGTGCCATCGGCGTTCCACACACGCGCCGTGTTGTCATACGAGGCGGTGACGATGCGCTCGCCGTCGGGGCTGAACGCCGCCGAACGCACCCTGTCCGCGTGACCACGGAGCGCCACGAGCTCTCCAGACCCGTCGGCGCTCCACACGCGCGCCGTCTTGTCGAAGGACGCCGTGACGATGCGCTTGCCGTCGGGGCTGAACGCCGCAGAGCGAACCCTGTCCGCATGACCACGGATCACCAGCGGTTCCCCCGAGCCGTCGGCGTTCCACACACGCGCCGTCTTGTCGTCGGACGCGGTGACGATGCGCTTGCCGTCAGGGCTGAACGCAGCCGAGAACACCTCCCCCTCGTGGCCACGGAAGATCACGGGCGCCCCCGCGACCTCGGCGTTCCACACCCGCGCTGTCCTGTCCCACGACGCGGTGACGATGCGCTTGCCATCGGGGCTGAACGCCGCCGAGTAGACGGCATCCTCGTGACCACGGAGGCTGAGGGGCTCACCCGTGCTCTCGGCGTTCCACACCCGCGCCGTCTTGTCATAAGACGCCGTGACGATGCGCCCGCCGTCGGCGCTGAACACCGCGGAGTAGACCCGATCCTGGTGGCCGCGCAGGATCCGAGGCTCCCCCGACCCGTCGGCGTTCCACACCCGCGCCGTCTTGTCCCACGACGCCGTGACGATGCGCTCGCCATCCGGGCTGAACGCCGCCGAGTAGACGACATCCTCGTGGCCGCGCAGGATCCGGGGCTCGCCCGACCCATCGGCGTTCCACACCCGCGCCGTCTTGTCCCACGACGCCGTGACGACGCGCTTGCCATCCGGGCTGAACGCAGCCGAGTAGACGGCATCCTCGTGACCGGGCAGGACAACCGGCTCGCCCGTGCCGTCCGCCTTCCACACCCGCGCGGTCCGGTCGAACGACGCCGTCACGATGCGCCCGCCGTCGAGGCTGAACGCCGCGAAATAGACCGGCTCCGGGTGACCCCGGAGGACGAGGAGCTCGCCCGTGCCATCCGCCTTCCACACCCGCGCGGTCCGGTCGAACGACGCCGTCACGATGCGCCCGCCATCGGGGCTGAACGCCGCCGAATAGACCCCGTCCTCGTGACCGCGGAGGACGAGCGGCTCGCCCGCACCCTCCGTGCGCCACACCCGCGCGGTCCTGTCGTCCGACGCCGTCACGATGCGCTCGCCGCCGGGGCTGAACGCCACCGAGTTGATCGGCGCGTCGTGGCCACGAAGGACCAGCGGCTCGCCCGTGCCGTCGGCGTTCCACACCCGCACGGCCCTGTCCGCGCAGATCGTCGCGATGTGCTTGCCGTCGGGGCTGAACGCCGCGCGGATGACGAAATCGGGATGGGTGAGCACCACGCGCGCGACCCAGCTGTGCAGCGCCCAGCGCGCGAGGGTGGCCCACCCGCGCGGCACCTCGGGCGGCTCGACCTCCCGCAAGAGCGCCAGCACCGTCGTGGGATCGGATTGCAGCTCGCGCGCCGCGGCCATGCGGGTGGCATTGCGCGCAAGGAGCGCGTCCGCCTGCGCGCGGATCGCCAGGTACGACACCATCACCGCGAACGCGCTGAGCGTCGCGATCAGGCCGACAGCAAACTGCCGTCGCAAGCGCCGCGCGCGCTCGGCGAGCTCCACGACGGCCAGGAGATAGCGCTCCTCGCGCTTGCTCAGCCCCGCTCGCCCATCGGCGCCCTGCGCGGCGCGCCGGCGCTCGTACCATGCCCTCGCGTCCTGGGCCGCGCGGTCGCGCCAGAGCAGCCCCTCGGCCCAGCCGCTCGCCTCCCACTGCTGCGCCGAGGCGCGCAGCCGGGCCAGGAACTGCGCGTCTTGCTCGCCCTCGGCGAGCCACTGCCGGAGCTTGGGCCACCGCTCGATCAGCGACTCATGCACCAGCTCCACCGTCGTGCCCTCGCGCTCGCCCCCGGTCTCGATCAGCAGCAGCCGCGCGGCGGCCAGGTGCTGGACCACCTGGTCGATCGCCTCGCCCGCAGGAGCCCCGCCGTTCTGCGCCACCCCATGGAGCTCCTCCAGGCTGACCACCGCGCGCGTGCGCTCCGGCGTGACAAGGCGCACGAGCACCGCGCGGGCCAGCCGCTGCTCGCGCACCGGCAGCGCCGAGAGCACCGCGTCCGCGTGCGCGGACAGGGCGCCGGCCACGCCGCCCAGCCGCTCGTAGCTGTCTCGCGTCAGCAGCCGGTGCTCGCGATCCCGCGCCTCCCACAGCTTCGCGGCCGTGAACTGCAAGAGCGGCAGCGGGCTCCGCGTGCTCTCCAGCGTGCCCAGCATGTCCTCGATCATCTCGGGCGTCTCGAAGCGATGGTCGGCCGCCTCCAGCGGCCTCGTCAGCGCGTCGCGCAGGCCGTCGCGCCCCATCGGCGGCAGCAGCGACAGACCGCGCGTCACGTCGATCACGAAATCGTGATCATCGGCCATGTGATCGAGGAAGTCCGAGCGGACGGCGAGCAGCACACGCAGGGGCGATGACGCGTCGTCGGCCACGCCTTCCAGGCAGGCCACGAACGCGGCCCGCTCCTCGCGGCTGGCGCCGAGCGTGTACAGCTCCTCGAACTGATCGACGAAGAGCAGGACATGGTGCCTCGTCCCCTCGCGGCGGCAGCGCGCGCGCAGCCGGGCGCCCAGGTGCCCCGGCTGGGCGCGCAGCGTGGCGACGATCCCGTCGTGGTCGGGGAGCTCGGCCGACCCGGACCCCGTGCTGGCCACCTCGGACTCGACCACCTGCGCGAGCACATCGACGAGCGCCGACAGCGGCCGGCGCCCCGGCCGCACGATGAACGTCTCCCACCGCTCGCTACCGCGCTTCAACGCGGGGATCACCCCCGCGCGCACGAACGACGATTTGCCCGCCCCCGACGGCCCGACGACCGTGAGGAGCGGCTGGTAGCGCAGCCGCGTCGTCGTGGCGGCGATCTGGCGATCGCGGCCGAAGAAGCGCGCCGCGTCCGACTCCTGGAACGCGGACAGCCCGGCGAACGGGCTCTCGTCGTCGCCCAGCTCGAGCGCCTTTCGACCGGGCAGCAGCGCCTCCAGCTCCGCGAGCAGCTCCTTGGCCGAGCCGATGCGCTCGTGCTGGCGCTTCTTCAGGCACCGATCGACGAGGTCGCCGAGCGCGCCCACGTCCGGGCGCCGCGCGCTCACGCGCGGCATGGGGAGATCGAGCTTCACGATGTCCGCGAGCCGCGCGACGGAGAACGGGTCGAGCGGGTGCGCCCCCACGAGCAGCGTGTACAGGAGGATGCCCACGGCCCAGAGGTCGCTGCGAGGATCGACGTCCCCGCCCAGCAATTGCTCGGGCGACATGTAGGCCGGCGTGCCGATGAGCCCGCTCCGGTGGCCATCGCCGTGGCCTCGCGCGAGCGTCGCCTGCGTGCCCGTGAGCGTCGACATCACCCTGGCGTCGAGCTGCTTCGCGATCCCGAAGTCGAGCACCTTGATGCTCCCTGCGTCGTCGATGAGGATGTTCTCCGGCTTCAGATCGCGGTGCACGATCCCGAGCTCGTGCGCGCAGACCAGCGCGCGGACGACCGGGATCATCACCTCCACCACCTGGCCGGGCGACATCGGGCCCGACGGCCCTATCGCGGCGAGCGGCCCCGGCGCGCTCGGGTGCTCGCGCTGGGTCAGCCATTCGCTCAGCGTGCGGCCCTTGATGTACTCCAGCACCAGGTACGGGTGTCCGCGGATCTCGTCGACCTCGTGGATCACCACGATGTTCTCGTGACGGCAGCGCGCCGTGGCCCGCGCCTCGTCCAGGAAGCGCTCGTTTCCCTGTCCGCTGAACTCGAGCAGCAGCTTGATCGCCACGAGGCGCCCGAGCTTCGTGTCGCGGGCCAGGTACACGATCCCCATGCCGCCCCGGCCCAGCTTGCGGATGATCTCGTAGTGCTTGATCGTGCCGCCGACGTCGGGCAGCGCGGATCCCGGACCGCGCCCCGTCGGCGTCGCTCCCCCCACCGTGGTTGCGCCGTGCGCGTCGTGCGCGTCGTCTACCGACGGCGCTGCGGCCTCGCGCGCGCGCTCCTCGGGCGTCACGCCGGCCGACGCCTCCGTGGGTGCCAGGCCGGCGAGCGCGAGCGTGGTCTCGACCGGTTCGCCACGCTCGCCGCGCATTCCGCCCGATCCCGGCCGGTCCGGCTGTCTGTGCTCCTGGGCCTCGGCGTCGCGGCGCGGGGTCTCCTTGAGCTCGAGCGTCGCCTGCGGAAGGGTCGCGCCGAGCGCGTGCTGCTGCAGGTCGTCCTCCGAAGGCATCACCTCCCGCAGGGTGTGTCCCGGCATGAGCTCGAAGACGGTGTAGAGCCGCCCCTCGCCGGCGTGCCCCCAGTCGACGGGCCGGACGATCGGAGCGTGGTGGAGCCGCGTGCCAGAGCGCATCTCCCGCAGGAACCGCGAGACGGAGCGCCGCGCAGGGTGTCTGCCCTCTCCATCGCGAGGCAGACGGAGAATCTGGAGCACGATCGGCACACCGCCCCTGATGCGCCGGCCCCTGTAAACGACCGTTCGGCCGCTCGCTCGGCAGCAGGACAGGATCTCATAGCGACCCTGGAACACCGTCCCTGGCGCGAGGGTCTCGCGGCTCATCCTGGCCCCTCCGATCGCTGCCACGCCCGCGCGGCGGCCCTGGGCGAAACGTCCCCACCCCCTGTCGACACGCAACGCTCCCGAATCTCGAGCTCGTCGCGCCGCTCTGGCGAGAGAACCCGACGGCGTACCCGGACCGATGCTCAAGCAGCCAACCGTCGCTGCCTGTTGGGAGGTTCTATAGCATACCCCCCCACATCGTCCGGTGTCGGCGCCTCGGATGCGTCAGCCCCTCTCCTTCACACCAGGGCTTCCGTCGTTCTCCTCCTATTCTTCCGTCATTTCAGGGCGCTCGGCATTGCGGCAATTCCCAGGCGCCGAGCCGTGGCACACGCGAGGAGCCGGGCTGTGGCTCAGGCGACGAGTCCAGTCATCGCGCAGGTGAAGAGCCCAGTCATCGCTCAAACTCAGGCGAGGAGCCGGGCTGTGGCTCAGGCGACGAGCCGGGCTGTGGCTCAGGCGACGAGCCGGGCTGTGGCTCAGGCGACGAGCCGGGCTGTGGCTCAGGCGACGGGCACAGGGATGGCCCAGGCGACGAGCCCGAATCGTCGTTCAGGCGAAGAACCGAGTCGTGGCTCGGACGACGAGCCCAGTCGACGGGGCGAGTCTCCCTTGCAGCGCGGCCGCCTGCACGCAGCCGTGCTCGTGCCGTGCGGGACGTGTTCCGCCGGGGCCCTCGGAGCGCAACCTTTTGCTGGATGCCGCAAACCATTGCGGAAGAGAGCAAGCGGTTGCGTAGCCGCCTCCGCGGCCTGGCGCCGCGCGGGCTCCCATCCCCCGCCACTTGTGCGGCCTGCGCGCGGGATCTGCGCTGGCAGCGCGGGCGCCGCGGGTGCTGGTCCGGCACCGCGGCGGCCGAAGAGCGTCAGCCGACCGGCGGCTCCGCGCCGGTGACCTCGCCGTCGGCGCCCTCGTCCTCGTCGAGCGACACGTCCTCCTCGATCACCACTCCGGCGGCCGCCGTGCGCCTCACGGCCGTGAGGCCGAGCTGGATCTGCGCATTCACCGGGAAGACCTGCCGCAGCGTCGTCGCCCAGTCGTTGAACCAGTCCCGCAGGCCCTCGATCCCCTCCCGTTGCTCGCGCCAGGCCCTCGTCAGCTCGGCCGCCGGCACCCGGGGCGGCTGCGCCTGAGCCCCGGCGCCGGCCTCGAGCTTCGCCAGCAGATCGCGCACCTGCTGCACCTTCGCCTCGGTCAGCCCGCGCGCCGCGAGCGTCTTGTGGACCTTCTTCGCGTCGCCATCGCTGTTCCTGGCGAGCCCCTCGAGGCGGCGGAGGTACGTCCCGACCGACATGACCACCGTCGACCCGAGCGGCTGCGGCTCCAGGTGCTTGAAGAACGCGGTCTCGAAGCCGTCGCGCCGCTCGCGCTGCACCACGCGGCGGATGATCGCGCGCGTTCGCGGGAACCACGTGTTCTCGAAGACCTCGACCTCCCGGAGCAGCTGCATCCGCTCGGCGCCCTCGACGCCTCCGCCGCTCGCGGCCTCCGCGAAGAGGTGCTCGAGCGGGCGCTGCTCGCCCGCGGCGAGCTTGAATAGCCGCCACCCCTCGCGGTGCTCGTTCGCCGCGTAGCCCTCGCGACGCGCCCGCGCGATGAACGGCGCGGCCTGGACGTTGACGAGGAACCGGAGAGCGCGACCCAGGAGATCCTGCTCGGCGGCGGTGAGCGCCAGCGGCAGGGACGCCTCGGAAGGCTCGGACGGCCCGGGCCGCGCTCCCGGGGTCCGGGGTGCGCTCGCGGACTTCGCTTTCGGCATGTCGTTTCTCCTCGCTGGCGCTCGTCGACAGGCCTGGAGCGTTCAGCGGCGTCGGCCGATTGCAAGCTGCGCGCCAGCGGGGTGGGTGGTGGACGGTCGCCACGCGTTCCCTACGTTACGCCGCGATTGAACAGCCCACCACGAGGCCGCTCTCCACCCGCTCCCAGGCGAGGAACCTGATGCAATCGAAGTTTGGAACCGATCTGACGACAGGCAGCATCCCGAGACATATCGTGACGTTCTCGCTCCCGATGCTGATCGGGGGCTTCCTTCAGACGACCTACAGCTTCATCAACGCCATCTGGGTCGGTCAGTACCTGGGCACGGCGGCGCTGGCGGCCGTCACCGTGAGCTTCCCGATCGTCTTCACCATCTTCGGCGTCGGGATGGGGATGACCCTCGCGACGAACATCCTCGTCTCGCAGAGCTTCGGCGCCAGGCGGTTCGATGAGCTGCGGCGCGTGGTCGACGGCTCCACCGTGCTGATCTACGGCCTGGGCCTCCTGCTGACCGCCCTCGGGGAGCTCTTTACGCCCCAGATCCTCCGCGCGATGGACACGCCGGCCGACGTCTTCGCGCCGTCGGTCAGCTATCTCCGCATCTACCTGCTCTCGCTGCCGTTCAGCTTCGGCATGCTCGCGCTCCGGAGCATGCTGCAAGGCACCGGTGACTCCAGGACGCCGCTCTATTTCCTGCTCGGCTCCGTCGTGCTGACGACCGTCCTCGACCCGCTCCTCATCTTCGGGCGGCTGGGGCTGCCGGAGCTCGGCCTGAACGGGACGGCGTGGGCCACGCTCGTCTCTCAGGCCATCGCGCTCGTGGCGCTCAACCTGTACCTCCACGCCCGCAGGTCGCCGATCGCGCCGCGCTGGCCGCGCTTCGGCCAGCTCGGGCCGACGATGCGAAAGACGCTCCGAATCGGCGTGCCGGCGGCCGTCCAGCAGTCGGTGGTGGCGCTGGGCATGGTCGTCGTGACGGGGATCGTGAACGGGTTCGGGGAGATCGCGACCGCCGCGTTCGGCGCGGCCTCGCGCATCGACCAGATCGCCTTCCTGCCGGCGATCAACATGGGGATGGCGATATCGACGCTCGCCGGGCAGAACCTGGGGGCGGGGCACCACGGCCGCGTGCGCGAGATCTTCGCGTGGGGGTGCGTGTTCAGCGGCGGCATGACGCTCCTCATCTCGGCGGTGGCGGTCGCGTTCCCCGAGGCGCTCCTCAGGGTGTTCATCACCGATCCGGCCGTCATCGAGCTCGGCGTGTCGTACCTGCACACGGTCGGCGCGTGCTACGTGTTCTTCGGCCTCACCTTCGTGAGCAACGGCATCATCAACGGCGCCGGCGCGACCATGATCACGACCGCGACGACGCTGCTCAGCCTCTGGGTCGTCCGCGCCCCGCTCGCGTACTGGCTCTCGCGCGAGATGCGCAGCGTGAAGGGCGTCTGGTACGCCATCGCGGCGAGCTTCGTCGTGTCGATGATCGCCGGCACGGCCTACTACGCCTCGGGGCGATGGAAGCGGCCCCTCGTCCACAAGGCGCCTCCGGGCGACGCGGCGAGGCAGGCCGACCCCGCGCAGGCGTTTGCGAGCGAGGTCGGAGAGGCGTGAGGGCGGCGAAGCGCCTGCAGACCGGCCGCCCTGCGCGGAGGCCTGGGGCTTGCACCTTGCTTCGCCGCCCCCCTCAGGGCACGCTGGACCCATGGGCCATCCCGCCGAGAAACGTCGACGCGCGACGTACGCCGACCTCGAGGCGGCGCCGCCGAACAAGGTGGCAGAGCTCATCGGCGGCGAGCTTCACCTCTTCCCCCGGCCAGCGCCGCGGCACGCGCGCGCCGCCTCGAGCCTGGGCATCGAGCTCGGCGGTCCCTTCGATCACGGCAAGAACGGCCCGGGTGGCTGGTGGATCCTGGACGAGCCCGAGATCCACTTCCCCGATCCGGCCTCGCCAGGCGACGTGGATGTCGTCGTGCCGGACCTCGCCGGGTGGCGTCGGGAGCGCATGGCCGAGCTCCCCGACACGCCCTACTTCTCGCTCGCTCCGGACTGGATCTGCGAGGTCCTGAGCCCCTCGACCGAGCAGCACGATCGCAAGGAGAAGATGCCCATCTATGCGCGCGAGGGCGTGCGGCACGTCTGGCTGATCGCGCCCCTCCAGCGGACCCTGGAGATCTTCACGCTCGCCGCGGACCGCAGCTGGGCGCCGATCGCCATCCACCGCGACACCGCGAGCGTCCGCGCCACGCCCTTCCAGGCCATCGAGCTCGATCTCGCCGTGCTCTGGGCGACCGGATAAACTCTCTCATTTTGCAGCCCTTTTCAGCGGGGAAATTGAACAGGGAGGCGGGGAGACGGGGAGTATTTTGAAGATTTCCCTCCCCGTCTCCCCGCCTCCCTGTTCAATTTTCTCGGAAATTCCGAGGGGAATGCTTCAGCTGGGCGGACGCAGCGCCCACCTTCGGTCCACGGAGCGCGGAAGTCGGACGGCACGAGACAGAGATCCCGAGTCAGAGATCCCGAGTCAAAGAGCGCAACTCGGAGGGCGGGAGTCCGAGAGCTCGCCGTCACCGCCCTCGCCGCCGTCCGGCCCCCGGAGCTGCGCCGAGAGCAAGTCGACGAGCTCCTGCGTCGAGAGCTTGCCGGCGGTGTCCTTGCCGCCGAGCACCTGCGCCACGAGCGAGCGCTTCTCCGCGTGCAGCGACAGCATCTTCTCCTCGATCGTGCCGAGCGCCACCAGGCGATAGATGGTCACCGGTCGCCGCTGGCCCAGGCGGTGCGCCCGGTCCGAGGCCTGATCCTCGACCGCGGGGTTCCACCAGGGGTCGAGGTGGATCACGTTGGTGGCCGCCGTGAGGTTGATGCCGAACCCCCCCGCCTTCAGCGAGATCAGAAAGAGCGGCGCCGACCCCTCCTGGAACTCGCGCACCCGCTCGGCCCGGGCCTTCCGAGGCGTCGCGCCGTCGAGGTAGACGTACGCGACGCCGCGCGCCTCGAGCGCCTCGCGCACCAGCGCGAGGTGCGACGTGAACTGGCTGAACACGAGCGCGCGCTGCCCCTCCGCGCACAGCTCCTCGACGAGCCCGAGGAAGCGCGCGAGCTTGGACGAGTCGAGCGTCGAGCGCGCGTCGTAGAGGCGCGGGTGCGACGCGAGCAGCCTGAGGCGCGTGAGCGCCGCCAGCACCTCGACGCGCCGCTCCTGCTCGCGCCGGACCGCCCGGGGCGTCTCGAGGTCGGACAGCGCCGCGAGGCGCGCGTCTTCGTAGAGCTGCCACTCGGCGCCCGAGAGCACGACCGGCACGCGCACCTCGGTGCGCGCCGGCAGCTCGGCCTCCACCTGCGCCTTGGTCCGCCGGAGGAGGAACGGGGCGAGCACGCGCGCGAGCGCGGGCCCCGCGGCAGGATCGATGTGCCGCTCGATCGGCATGGCGTAGCGGTCGCGGAACGCGTCCCAGCCGCCCAGGAGGCCGGGGAAGACGAGCGCGAAGAGGCTCCAGAGCTCGCCGAGGTGGTTCTCGATCGGCGTGCCCGAGAGCGCGAACCTGAAGTCCGCCTGGAGCGCCCTCGCGGCGCGGAAGCGCTGGGTGGTCGCGTTCTTCAGGCTCTGCGCCTCGTCGAAGACGACGGTGGCGAAGCGCCGCGCCGCGAGGCGCGCGGCGTCGCGCACGAGCAGGCCGTAGCTGAGCACCAGCACGTCGCCCGGGCCGAGCCGCGCGAGCGCGCCGTCGCGATCGGCCTCGTCCGCGTAGAGCGTGAGGCGGAGGGAGGGCGCGAAGCGACGCGCCTCGTCCTGCCAGTTGAAGGCCACCGAGGTGGGCGCGACGACGAGCGCCGGCCCGCGCTCGCCGCGCTCGATCAGGACGGCGAGCGCCTGCACCGTCTTGCCGAGGCCCATGTCGTCGGCGAGCACACCCCCCCCGCCCCAGGCCGCGAGGCGCACGAGCCAGCGGTACCCGTCGAGCTGGTAAGGGCGGAGCTCGCCCGCGAGCGACGCCGGCACGGCGGGGCAGAGCTCGCCGGCGGCCACGACCCGCTCGACGAGCCCCCGGAACGCGCCGTCCGCCTCGATCGCGGCGCCGGCCCGCTCGAGCTCCCACAGCACCGCGGCGGCCGAGGGGCCCACCGAGAGGCCGTGCGGGGAGTCGTGGACATGATCGGCCAGGCGCTCGAGGTGGGCGCGCAGGGCCTCGCCCAGCTCCACGTAGGTGGTGGCCTCGACCTGCACGTAGCGCTCGTGGCGGCGCGCCGAGTCGAGCAGCCGGGCCAGCTCCACGCGCTCTCCCGCGACGCTCAGTCCGCCGAGGGCGCCGAACCACTCGCGCCGCTTCTCGAGGACGACCTTGAGCGCGCGGGGGCCCCCGTCGCCCACGACGCGCAGGGGCTCGCTGACCCACTCGAGCTCCGGGGGCGGCTCGCGCCGCGCGCAGGCCGCGAGCAGATCGAGCGCGCCCTGCGCGCCGGCGAAGCGGTAGTGGAACGGGCGATCCTCGAACGGCTCGGCCCCGGCGAGCGGGAGCTCGGCGGCGAGCGCGGCGGCGAAGTCCTGTTCCCGGCGCAGGTCGCGCACCGCGTGCAGGGCCCGGTCGCCGCGCCGCACGTGGACGTCGCGCGCGCCCGCGCCCGGCACGAGCGGCGGGGCGTCGGCGAGCGGCCGCACGCGCAGCTCGACCTCCACGGCGCCGCGGGGCTGGGCCGTGAGCCGCAGCACCGGGAGCAGCTCCGGCGGGACCGACTCGCCCATCACGCTGCGCGGCATGGCCACGGGCACGCGCAGCGCCCACCGCGAGAGCGCGGCGAGCAGCGCGCCGTGGCTCTCGGGCGGGAAGACGTCGCCCTCGCGCGCGAGCACGTCGAGCAGCGCCCGGATCTCGGCCTTGACGTCGAGCAGCGTGAGCCGCCGCGCGCCCTTGTCCCAGTCCCAGAGGAACAGCACCTCCTCGGGCCGGGCCCGACGCGCGCGATCGAGCAGCGCGGGGGGCAGCGCCGTACCCTCGACGCCGGCGCTCACCCGCACGGCGCCGTGGCGCTCCTCGGCCACGACGCCCACCGGCGCGCGCTCGATCCGCACGGCGACGTCGGGCGCCTCGTCGAGGAAGAGGCGCGGGTGGCCGATGAGCGCTTCGAGCAGCGCCCGCGAGGCGAAGGCGTTGCCCTCGGGCAGGAGGGACGCGATGCGGGCGTCCTCGGGGGAGAGCTTTCCGCCGTGCTCCAGCAGGAGGCGCTTCTTGCCGAGCCGCGCCCCGGCGCCGCGCTGCGCCTTCTTGCCCAGCCGGTGGATCCAGGGCGCGACAACGACGCCGGCCGCCTCGACGACGTCCAGCCGGAAGGAGAGCTCGACGCCGCCGCGCGCCCCCGGGCCCTCGTCGAGGGCCCTGTCGAGCGCCAGCAAGGCGCGCTCCCAGGCGGGGCGGCCGAGCTCGTCGAGCGCCTGGAAGAAGGCCTCGCTCGGGGGCTGGCGGAGCCAGAGCAGCGCGGCGTCGATGGCCGCGAGCACGTGGACGCAGCCGGCCGCGCCGCAGTCGCACTCGGCGCGGAGAGCCCCGGGCGCGAGGGTCAGCCGCGCCTCCGGCCTGACGAAGCCGGCGCCCGCGCGGTGCGCCTCGAAGGGCCGCGGGTCGTCGAGGCGAAAGCCGGGGAGCGCGGCGTCGAACCGCAGCGCGGCGGCCCGGAGCGCCCGCTCGGGGCGCGGGGCCGCCGCCTCCGGCACGCGCGCGCGCAGCTCGCAGAGCCGCTCGTGCGCCGACTGGGCTCGCGGCTCCTCGGGCGCGCGCAGGAGCGACGCGACGGCGGAGCGCGCGAGCGCGGCGTCGTCGCGCTCGTCCTCCAGGAAGCGAGCGACGAGGGGCGGCAGGACGTCGCGGAGGCGCGAGGGCGCGAGCCACGCGAGCGCGCCAGCGAGCGACTCGGAGCTCGCGAGGTCGATGAGGCGCCGCCGCGCGCCGAGGAGCTGCAGCTCGGGCCAGAGCGTGGGGTCGACGCGCGGCGCCACCGCCTCGAGGCTCAGCCGGGCCAGGTGCGCGACGCCGTGCTGCGCGAGCCAGGCGAGGAGGGCCGCGCGGGTCTCGAAGGGCGCCGCGGGGGCTGCGGGGGGAACGGCCTGGGTGTCGCCGGGCATGACGGGCGGCGTAACGTCGTCGGTGCGAGGGCCCGGTTCAAGGGGTTCCGGCGCGCTGGCCCCCGGGAGCGAGCGCGCTGTAGGGTGCGGCGCCGCGCGGCGCGGGTTCGCGTCGCTCGACGAAGGCGAGCTGCGCGAGGCGACGCACCGGCTCTGCGCCGCGCTGCGCGCCCGACCCGACATCCAGCGTGGCCGTACGACCTTGTGAGCGCGTATCCGTGATTGGCGCTCTGCTGGAGGAGCGCAGTCCAGGATTCCCAGGATCGTATGTTCGCGATACGCTCTGCGCATGCCCCGGTCCCTGGCCCCAGCGCGTCGCCCGAGAGGCACACCGGCGCGTCTGGGACACAGAGGCGGCACGGAGGTGCTCGATCGTGTTCCATCCTTCCTCGTTCGACTCACAACCTGACTCCCAGAGGAGAGACAGCGCGCGCGGCGTGGTCGCGCTCGCTGATCGACCGGCAGACTCCCGCCCAGCCTCTTCGCGCCGCTCCGTGCGGCTGCGAGGCCGCCTCATCGACGGGCGTTACCAGGTCGATCAGCTGCTCGGGCGCGGCGCGATGGGCGAGGTCTGGCGCGCGCACGACGGCGTCCGGCGCGCCGATGTCGCGCTGAAGTTCCTCACGGTGGCGCGGGGCGGGCGGAACGTCGATGCGATCGAGCGGTTCCGCCTGGAGGCGCGGGTCGCCGCGCAGCTCGGACAGAAGACCCGCGGCGTCGTCGCCGTGCTCGACGCCGGCGAGGACCTGGCGGCGGGCCCGTACATTGTGATGGAGCACGTGCGCGGCAGGTCGCTGCGTCAGCTGCTGGAGGAGCGAGGGGCGATCCCTGCCGTCGAGCTCGCGTCGCTGCTCCGCCAGCTGGGAGAGGCGCTGTCGGTGGCGCACGGCCTTGGCGTCGTGCACCGGGACATCAAGCCGTCCAACATCCTTCTTGTCGAGGGGAGCGACGGCCATCTATGCGCCAAGATCACCGACTTCGGGATCGCCAAGTGGGTCGGCCAGGATCGGCCGGCCGATTTCCGCCGCCGCACCGCGGACGGCGTGGTGCTGGGCACGCCGGCGTACCTGAGCCCGGAGCACACGTGTGACGGCCTGGGCGGCCCGCAGCTCGACATGTGGTCTCTCGCGGTCGTCGCGCACGAGGCGCTGACCGGGCGGCAGCCGTTTCCGGGCCGCAACCTGGCCGCGGTGCTCGCGGCCATCCTGGTCAGCGGGCGCCCCCCGCTGGCCACGTTGTGCCCGGGAGCGCCGCCCGCCCTGGAGGCGTGGTTCGCGCGCGCCTTCGCCATCAGCCCGTCGGAGCGGTTTCCCAGCGTCCAGGCGATGATCGCCGCCTTCGAGGCCGCGGCCGGGGTGCTGGTGCCGGTGGCGCCGCCGGCAGCGCCGCGGAGGCGGCGCTGGCGCGTCGCGGCGGCCGGGGCGGCGCTGGCGCTCGGGATCGCGCTGCCCGCGGCGCTGCTCTGGGGGCCGGCGGGGAGCGACGGCGCGCGCCGCGTGGACGAGGTGGTCCGCGACGCGGCGCGCGCCGCCACCCGGGTCGCCGACGCCGCGCAGGCGATGACGGCGCGCCTCCTGGAACGCCAGGGCACAGCGCCCTGATCGCGGGTTTCGCGCCGCGTCCGCCTCATCAGGACGCGGGCGGGGCCGTCCAGGAGCTCTGGACGGCGGCCGGCTACTTCGCCCAGAGGACCGAGAGATCGAGCTCGATCGCCTCGAAGGGCTCGACGCGGACGCGAGCGGCGTCGCGGTGGACGGCGGCGGGCCCCCACCCCCGACCCGAGGAGAGCGAGAAGACCTCCAACGTCCGCGCGAGCGGGTCGACCAGCCACACGTGCCGCACGCCCTCGCGCGCATAGATCGGCATCTTCTCGTCGCGGTCCACGTCCTCGGTCGAAGGGCTCAGCACCTCACAGACCCAATCCGGGGCGAGCGGGAAGAAAGCCGTCGTCGGCAGCTCGGGCATGCGTTCTCGACGCCAACCAGCGATGTCCGGTACGACCGCATCCACCTCGCCGGGCAGCATTGGGTCCGGGAAGTGCAGTTCGGGCTCGTCCAGGATCCACCAGCCGCCCGGCCCCCCCTTCCCCGCATCGAACGGACCGCCGAGCTCGATGCCGAGGCGAGACGACGCGCGTGCATGAGGCGGCGCCGGCCTGGGGAACACGTGCAAGGTGCCCGCGATGAGCTCTGCCACCTTGGTCGACGGAACGGCTTCGAGATCGGCGTATGTCGCGCGGCGCTGCTTGGCGGCGGGCTGGCCCATGGCGGAAGCCTGCCCGGGGACGCGCGGCGCGGCAAGGCGGCGACGAGCAGGGGGCCGGCGGCGCGCCGGCCGGGGCGCTCATCGACGCGGGGGCACGACGGCGACCGCCAGGGCCAACGGTCCACAAGCGTTGGTCGCGCGCGAGGTCGAGGCGGCCGCGCCGAGCATCTATCAATTCGACTGCGATCGATGACCAGAGGCAGCTCCGCTGCCGTGGCAGCAACGAGCAAGGGCAGCTCCGCGATCCACCTCGAGGTGAAGGCGCCCTGAGCGTTCTCGCGGACACAGGCCGCGACGCGCACTGAACGGCTAGAGCAGCGATCAGCTTGGAAACGCGAGAAATGAGACGCCAGGACGCCAGAAGACGCCAGAAGACGCCAAAAAAAAATCTTCTGGCGTCTCTTGGCGTCTTCTGGCGTCCCAACTTCTCGCTGTTTGCGTGCGACTTCAACCCGTTTGTCGCTCTAGGCAGTCATGGGGTCGTGGCGTCAGGGGGGCTGGGGAGGGCGTAGGGGTCGCGGCCGGCGTCCTGGAGGCGCTGAGAGGCTGCAGCGACGGCCGCCTGGCGGATGGCTTCGGCGTGTTGCTGGAGGTCGGCCCACGCCTCGGCGGGCAGCGTGCGCTGTGCCTCTTCAAGGAGGGCAGCGTAGCCCTGGGCGCGTTCGACCTCGCGGAGAGAGGTGCAGAGATCGCGGAGTAGAAGGGCGGTGGCGAGGAGCGCTCGGTCGTCCTTTAGGCTGGAGAAGAGCCGGAGCTGGAGCTCCAGTGTGATTCTCTGACCAAAGCGAGCGTGTATCCGCCGGCCGATGTCCAGAGAGCGCTCTGCGAGGATCAACGCCTGGTCCAGAGCGCCGACAGCCGCGGCTGCGCGTGCGAGGTAGCCGTGAGCAGCCTGCTCGCCAACTCGATTCCGGATCTCGCGATGGCGGGCGAGCACCTCCAGAAAGCGCTGAAAGGCTTCCTTGGGCTCGCCGGCCGCGAGCGCCAGGAGACCAAGGCTCTGAAGGCAGTTGGCCTCTCCGAGGCGATCGCGAATCTCGCGAAAGATGGGCAAAGCCAGGGTGTAGGAGGCGCGAGCGGCATCCAGGTCGTCGACGCGCATGTCGAGGTCGCCGAGGCTCTTCAGGCAGTTGGCCTCCCCGAGGCGATCGCGAATCTCGCGAAAGATGGGCAGAGCGAGCGTGTAGGACGCGCGAGCGGGATCGAGGTCATCGACGCGCATGTCGAGGTCGCCGAGGCTCTTCAGGCAGGTGGCCTCGCCAAGGCGATCCTGGGCCGCTCGAGAGATCTCCAGGCCATGCTCGTATGCCTTCCTCGAGCGCTCGAGATCGCCACGGAGCATCGCCACGATGCCTTCAAGGACCAAGGCAGCGGCAACTGCGCGGTGATAGCCGATACCCTCCGCCAGGCGCCTCGCCTCGCTTGAGCTAGCCAGCGCCTCGTCGAGGGCATAGTGATGAACCAGCAGCTTCTGCCCGAGATTCAGCCATGCATCGGCCAGCGCGGCCGGCGGCGGTGCCTCCGGTGAAGCCATCGCCTCGCGAAGCCGGGCTGCTGTCGCCCTCAACTCGTCCAGCTCATCGGTGGATCCCGCCGGGCGTCGCGCTTCTTCGGGCGGTGCTGCGATCCTCGCTACATCGCCCAGCGTGGCGCCCGGGAGCGCCGCCACCTCGCATGTCCCTGATCGCACGTCGAACAGATCAGGCGCAACCCGAGGCAGATCGGCGGCGCGGTCCGGCGAAAGCACCAGCACGAGCGGTCCCACGATGACGCGCGCCAACGTATCGCGCGCGACGTTGAGCGCCTGAATCGCGCGGCCTTCCGCAGCGTCGATCAACGACGCTGTATCAGGCACGACGACACCCCGGAGAGGCTGGACAGGACCCGCGGTCTCCAGAAGCTCTTCTACGGCGCGCACGCCCTGCGCTCCCTCCGGCAGGAACTGGAACGCCGGGAGCCCCTCCTGCCCGCTCCACCCTCGCATCCGCCGCAACACCTCGGCCCGCGCCGCGCCAGACGCCAGCACCACGAACAACGCGAACCGGTCCGCGCGCCGCAGTCCCCGGCGGAGCGCCCTGAGCCGCTCCTCGGACTCGTCGGTCAGGCTGGCGATGGGCTCGGCAGCCGACCCCGGCAGGTACGACCCCCCGCCCGCGGGTTCACCCGTGCTCACGGTACTTCCGGCACCGCTCCACGAGCGGGTGGACCGCGTGCCACGGGTCCGGTCCGCCGTTCTGATATTCGAGGACGAACAGGTTGAGCAGCAGGTCGCGCTTCACCCCTTCCTCGCACTGGTCCGGAAATCGATTCGTCTCTGCGATCTGGCGCAGGATCGGCACGTATCGCTCAGGCAGCGCCCGCTCGAAATCGGCCTGCAAGATGGCCGCGGCACGATCGACCGAGGCCGCGGTCACCGGGGGGTCATCGTGCTCATTGCTGGCTGCCCGCACCATGTGGAGCGCGTGCCGGATGCAGCCGCCGCTGAGGCGCGCGATTCGGTCCGCGGCCCTGTCGCCTTCCTCGAACAGACCATCGAACCGCACTCGCTTCCTGAGCAAGTCTGCCAGCGCGGACACGCCGCCCTGGTTGTCCCCACCGCCCTCCGCGGCGCGCCGGCGGACCTCGATCATCGGCACGACGACGATCTCGCCGCCGTAGAGCCCGCTCAGCCCCGCGCCGGCCGGCGCGTAACAGAGATACAGCGGAACCGTGATGACGAGGTGGGCGTCGAGGCTCTTCAGGGCGCCCATCCGCTCCCGGTAAAGCCGCTCCACCCCCTCGTGGTGTGCCTGGCTCAGCTTCTCCATGTTGTCGATGAGCACCACCAGCGGACCCGCGCCGTCGTCCGGCGCCTCCCTGGTCGCGGCGAAGGCCTTGTTCAGCCCCTCGATCAGCACGGCCGTCGTGGACCGCAGGGCGGTGCGGATGTCCTTCCGACGCTCCGCGCTGGGCAGGCGGACCTCGCCGAGGATCCGGGTGAGCGCCTCCGAGATGTCGCCGGGAAGATTGGTGATCGTCTTGCTCAGCGCCTCCTTGATCTGGTCCTTCCACAGCGGCATGAGCACCTTCACGGCCGCCGCCTTCCGCTGCTCATAAACGAGCTTCCACAGCGCGAGGAGGATGTCCTCGAGGTCGATGTCGGTCCGGTTCAGCATCACATCAGCATCGAGGAACAGGACCGTCGCGAGCGGCGCGCCGTGAGAGGCCGTCTCCAGCTGGACCTTCATTCGAAGGAGCTCTGTGGTCTTCCCGCTCCCGAGGTGACCGCTGACGAAGTGGAGGGTTGGAATCCCACCGGACCGACGGATGTTGCGGACGATCCGGCCGAGGCGATCGCTGCCGCGGATGGCCGTCAGGTTGGCGAACAGGCTGGAATCTTCCCGCGGGTCCAGCGGCGAGTAGGGGTCGCAGAGGCGGACCGCATCGTCCAGATTCTGCGCGGGCGGCGGGGTCAGCACGCGGCTGGAGACCGCGTGGCCGCGGAGGGTGGCGATCGGGGCGTTGCTCATGGCAGAGGAGCTCCGGGGCGGACGCTACCACAAGCCTGGCCGCACGGCAGCGTCACCGCCGCCCGCGTCCCCCCGCCGGGCCGGCGCGATCCAACAAAGATGGGTCGCACCCGTCTCCGGCGTGGACGCGCCTCGGCTCGTCCAGGATCCACCAGCCGCCAGGACCCCTCCCCGGCGATCATGAGGCCAGCCAGGTGGGCTTGAACAGCAGGAGCAGACCGAGCAGCACCATGATCGCTCCGCTCAGCAGCTTGAGCCATCGTCCCTCTTTCTCCTGCAGCTTGCGGCGGCTCAACGTCGCCACCGCGATACCGACCATGATCATGTCGTCCGCCATGTAAGCCAGGTTGTAGAGCCCGAGATAGGCGTAGTGCTGCCACGCGGGGAGGCGCTTCTCGGCGAGGAGCTGGGTATAGAGCGCCGGCAGGCCCGCGGTGCAGAGCAGCTCGACAACGTTGACCATGACGGCGAGGACGCCCGCGGCGGCGAGCGCGGAGGGCAGGGTCTCCGCCCTGACGACGGCCCGCATCCTCGCGTAGATCCCCGGCTTCACCGGCTCAGGGATGCTGAGCGACACGCCCCGCTTCCACGCGAAGAAGTCCTTGATGTGGACCGAACCGGCGAGCACGGCGATGGCTCCCAGCGCGATCTGCACGGCACGCGAGGCGCCGACCAGGAGGAAGAAGTTCAGCCAGGCGGCCATGAAGGCGAAATAGGCGAGACCGCTCACGAGCACGAACACGCCGGCAATCAGCAGCATCTTCGCCCGGCTCCGCAGCGTGGCGAGGAAGGAGAGGAGAAAGAGGAGCACCCACATGGCGCACGGGTTGAAGCCGTCCACGAGCCCCAGGAGGACGGTGAACGCCGGCAGGCCAAGATCGCGGACGTCCAGTCGCCCGAGGACGGGCACGTCGACGACGCCCGCGCGCGGCGCGGCGCCGTTGGCCGGGCACGGCGGCTGCTCGGGCGCGAGCGGACACGACGCGGCAGGCTCGCCGGCCGCGGTGGGCGGCGGCGGCGCGCTGTCGAGCAACGCCTCGATGCGCCGGCCCGTCGCGTCGCGCCCGGCGTACCCGACGACGAGCACCCCGCGCACATAGAAGGCGGGGACGCTCACGGCAGCGGTCGACTGCCCCTCGGCGATCGCCCTCAGCCGGTCGAGCGCCGCGCGGTCCTCGACGACATCCGCGACGATCGTACGCAGGCCGGGCCGACGGCCCTCGAGCTCGGTCAGGAAGCGCTTGGCCTCGTCGCATCGAGGGCATCCCTCACGCGCGAACAGCTCCACATCGGCGCGCGGCTCGATCGGCGCAGCTCGCGCGAAGTCGCTCCAGAGAAGCGAGAAGGCGAGCACGCACGTCACCAGCGCTCGCACGACGACGGCAGGTCGCATGCGGAGCGGCCGTCGCACGATGCATGCTCAGCGGATCACGTGAGCAGTCCACGAGCCCAGTTCACGAGCGCAGCGAGCGGCCTCGAACGTGGCTCGTGATGCATAGCGTGCGTTGACGGGGCACGGTGATTGCTGGGTCTGGCAGACACATCACAGCGATGCCGCGGGCATAGTCCATGGTGTCACAGCGCGACGCACCTGGGCCCGAGCGGCCGTCCGTGAGGAGCGGCGCGCTCGTCGTGTCGACGCTCTCCGGCTTGCTGGGCGGCGCCGCGGCGCACCTCGAAGGACGCGCGCGTCTGGGAGACATGCTCTGGGCGGCCGGCGCGCTCATCGCGCTCGCCCTGGTGGGCGCGCGCATCCTGGCCGACGTGCTGAAGAAGCGGGCCGGCGTCGACGTCATCGCGCTCCTCGCCATCGGCGGCGCGCTCTTGCTCCGGGAGTACCTGGCCGGCGCGCTGATCGGGGCGATGATGGCGACCGGCAGCGCCCTGGAGGGGTACGCGGCCGCGCGCGCGCGGCGCGAGCTCTCCGCCCTCCTCGCTCGCGCTCCCCGCGCCGCGCACCGCCGCGACGGGGCCGACGTCACGACCATCCCGATCGGCGCCGTCGCCCCCGGCGACCGCCTGCTGGTCAAGCCGGGCGAGATCGTGCCGGTCGACGGGGTCGTCGTGGGCACGCGGGCGCTCCTCGATGAATCGGCGCTGACCGGAGAGCCGCGGCCGGTCGACAAGGCGGCTGGCGACCGCGTGGGCAGCGGGACCACGAACGCCGGCGCGGCCTTCGAGCTCCGCGCCGTCGCGCGCGCGGACGAGAGCACGTACGCCGGTATCGTCCGCCTCGTGCAGCAGGCGTCCGCCTCGAAGGCCCCGCTCGCCCGCCTCGCAGATCGCCATGCCCTGGCGTTCGCCGCGCTCTCGCTCGCCATGGCCGCCGCGGCGTGGGGCCTCTCCGGCGACGCCGGCCGCGGGCTCGCCGTGCTCGTCGTCGCGACCCCCTGCCCGCTGCTCCTCGCGGTGCCCATCGCGATCGTCGGCGGCATCTCGCGCTCGGCCCGGCGCGGCATCGTGGTGAAGGGCGGCGCCGCGCTCGAGGCCCTCGCCCGGGCCGAGATCCTGCTCCTCGACAAGACAGGCACGCTCACGTTCGGCGGCCCGCGCGTGACCGGAGTGACGTGCTTCCGCTCGATCGAGGACGACACGGAGGTGCTCCGCCTGGCGGCGTCCCTCGAGCAGATCTCGTCACACCCGCTCTCCGCGGCCCTGGTGCACGCTGCCCGCGAGCGTCGCCTCGAGCTGTCCTTCCCGGAGGGCGCTCAGGAGGCGGCCGGCGCCGGCATGACGGGCCGGGTGGACGGGCGCGCCGTCCGCGTGGGGAGCGCCGAATGGGCGGCGCAGGGCGCGCCGCTCCCGGAGGACGCCCGCGCCTTCCGGCGCCGCGCGTCCCGCGCCGGTGCGATGACCGTGTTCGTGGCCGTGGACGACCGCGTCATCGGCGCGCTGACGCTCGACGACCCGATCCGCCCCGATGCGCCGCGGACCTTGCGGGCGCTGCGGCGGGTCGGCGTTCGCCGTGTCGTGATGGTGACGGGCGACCACCCCCTCGTCGCCGAGACGGTCGGCGCCACGCTCGGCGTGGATCGCGTGCTCGCCCAGCGCTCGCCGGAGGAGAAGGTCGCCGCCGTGCGCGAGGCGCGCGCCGAGGGGCTCACCGTGATGATCGGCGACGGGATCAACGACGCTCCAGCGCTCGCCGCCGCCGACGTCGGCGTCGCGATGGGCGCGCGCGGGGCCACCTCGTCCGCCGAGGCGGCCGACGTGGTGCTGGTGGTGGACAGGCTCGATCGCTTCGCCGAGGCCGTGACCATCGCGCGCCGCGCCCGCGCGATCGCTGCGCAAAGCGCGATCCTCGGCATGGGGCTGTCGCTCTTCGCGATGGGCGCGGCGGCGTTCGGCTTCCTGCCGGCCGCCGCCGGCGCGCTCCTGCAGGAGGCGATCGACGTCGCCGCGATCCTGAGCGCGCTGCGGGCGCAGAGCGGCGGGCGCGGCGCGAGGAGGCCAGCCCTCGGGGAGGCCATGAGCCGCCGGCTGGAGCTGGAGCACGACCAGCTCATCCCGATGCTCGATCGGGTTCGGGTCGTCGCCGAGCGCATCGACCACCTGGCGAGAGAGGCGGCGCGCGCAGAGCTCGACGCGCTCGACCGCTTCCTCCGCGAGCGGCTCCTCCCGCACGAGCGCGCCGACGACGCCGAGGTCTATCCAGTCATCTCCCGACTGCTCGGCGGCGAGGATCCGTTGGCGCCCATGAGCGCGACGCACCGGGAGATCTTCCGCCTGATCCGGCTGTACGAGCAGCTGCTCGGAGAGCTCGACCCGCGCGGGCCCACGGCCGCGGATGTGCAGGATTTCCAGCGGATCCTCTACGGGCTCCACGCGGTGCTTCGGCTCCATTTCGCGCAAGAGGAGGAGCTCTATGCGTCGCTGAGCGAGCGCTACCACGCAGAGGCGCCGGCGGCGCCGTGGCGCGATGCGGTCGGATCGAGCGTCTCTCCGAGGAGCCGGCAGACATCCTGCTCGGACACCGGCGAGTAATCCTCGTACCAGAGCCCGACCGAATAGACGGGATCCCGGATATAGCAGTACACGAACTCGCGTGCCCGCCCCGAGAGCTGCGCGACCGCGGCATACGATGCGACGGGGACCGCGATGACGATGCCCGCCGGGCCGCCTTGCTCGACGGCCGTCACGGCGGCGCGCATGCTCGCTCCGGTCGCCACGCCGTCGTCGACGAGGAGGAGCGTCCGATCCCGGATGTCAGGCGCCCTGTGGCAGCCGTAATAGACGCGCTCCAGGCGCTCCACCTCCCGGGTCTCCACGTCGGCGAGCCATTGCACCGTCCTGTCCGAGACCCCCAGCGCACGGCAGAGCGCTTCATCGACGACCCGAACGCCGCCGCTCGCGACGGCGCCGATCGTCATGTGATCATTGTCCGGCGCCACGATCCGGCGCGCGATCAGCACGTCCAGCGGCACCCGCAGCAGCTTCGCTATCTCGAAGCCCACCGGCACCCCGCCCCGCGGCAGCGCCAGGAGGGTCACGTCCTCCCGCCCCGCATAGGCGGTCAGCCGCGACGCGAGCTGCCGGCCGGCGTCGGCCCGATCTCGAAACGGCATGTTCCCCTCTCCATCCGGCGTCGCCGGGATCCCCGGCGGCGCTCGGTGCAGGGTGCAATTGTCTCGCCACGCATCGCGCCTAAGGCCACCGGGCCGCTCTGGTCTGGCCGCGTCTCTGGCCGCGTCCGCGCGCGATGTCTGGACGCGACGAGCGCCGCGGCACGCGGGCTGCTTATCCATCCTGCTGAGCCGCCAGACTGTACCACGAGGTGGCAGGCGTGCGATCGAGCGCGAGCTGGCCGCGACGCGAGACTCAGTGAAAAGTCCACCCGAGCTGGCGGCGCCGATCGAGAGGGAGCCGCAATGTCGAATCGAGCTGTGTATCGCGCATGGATGCTGGGGCTGGCGATCGCCTCCGCCGTCTCGGCCGGGGCCGGCTGCGCCTCGCCACCGAAGCAGCCCGCCACCGCGGAGGACGCCCGCCAGCGGACCTTGTTGTTCAACGTGACCAGCGGCCAGGAGGATGTGCACGCGGCGACCATGGCCCTCATGGCCGCGAGCAACTCGCTGGATGCCGGGTGGTCCACGATCCTGTACTTCAACGTGCACGCACCCGCGCTCGTGTCTCGAAATCTCTCGGACAGCGTCGCGCTCGCGGGCGAGCGCCCCGTGAAGGAGCTCCTGGCCGCCGCGATGGCCAAGGGAGCCAAGGTGTTCGTCTGCCCGCATTGCATGCAGGTTGCAGGGGTGAAGGCCGAGGAGCTCGTCGAGGGCGCCAAACCCGCGGCCCTGCAGGCCGTGCTCGATCAGCTGCGCGGGGACGTCATTTCCCTCTCGTATTGACCCAGGCGCGACGCCGGGGCGGCGGTCGCCGGGCGCTCAGCGCGAGAACCATCGCTCGCTCAGCTACTTCTCCGAGCCTCCGCGTGCACCGCGTCGTCGCGGCGATCGACTGAGGCACGCAGGTCAACCCCGACCCCGTTCGTCCTCTGGGCGTGGAGCGCGTGGAGCCCCCGCCCCGGCAGGATGACGCCGGTGGCCGCGCCGTCGCAGGCGTCCGGGCTGTCGGCCGAGGCGATGCTCACCGTCGACCTCTCGAACGACGGTAAGGCGTATGTCGACGGCAACCACGTGGCGGACGCTGCAGCGGTATTGCCGGGGCGCGCGAGGCCCTGGCGCGCCCGGACGTAAAGCCCGTGTCAGTGCACCTCGTGTCGGATCCGGGTCACGGGTTCGGTGCGGCCGCGACGGGTTGCGCGCTGTCGAGCCGATACGTCCCTGCCCGGAACGGTGAGGGGAGCCGATCGAGGGCATGACGCAGCCTATCACCGTCAACGTCGTGTGCTGACGCGCGTGTGATTGCAAACATCGGTATCGGGCGCGGCCTTGCGGCCTCGATGACAAGAGTCGCGTGGTAGGACATCGTGGTTGCGTCGAAGCGAACAGCCTCTATGCTTGCGCGCCAGTGTTCGACACGGGGGGTGGGGGGATGTTCACACGACGTCAGTTCTTCAAGATCGGGGCGGGGGGCACGACCCTCCTCCTCCTCGACAGGGTCGGCGGCTCCGTTCGCACGGCGTGCGCGGCGATCCCCGGCGGCACGCTCGACCCGCTGGTCGTGGACAAGTACGTGACGCCGATGCTCGTCCCGCCCGCGATGCCGCGAGCCGGCAAGATCACGCTCCACGGCGGCCGGTTCATCGACTACTACGAGATCGCCGTGCGGCAGTTCTCGCAGCAGATCCTGCCTCCTCCCCATCCGGCGACGACCGTGTGGGGATACGGGCCGAAGGTCGCCCAGGGGGAGCCCCGGATCTTCAACGCGCCGTCGCTCACGATCGAGGCTGATCACGAACGACCGATCTGGAATCCCGAGTTCTTCGGCAACATGATCATGGTGAACGGCAATACCTGGCCGTTCCTGGCGGTCAAACAGCGCCGCTACCGCTTCCGCTTCCTCAACGGCTGCCAGTCGCGTTTCTTGATCCTGGATTTCAATCGGATCCGGGGCGTGGAAGTCTGGATGATCGGAAACGAGGGCGGCTTTCTGGATTCGCCGGTGAACCTCACGGCGACCAACGGCAACCGGCTGCTCATGGCGCCGGCCGAGCGCGCGGATCTCATCGTCGACTTCGGCCGTGTCCCGAAGGGCCGCCACATCCTCGCCAACGTCGGCCCGGACGAGCCGTTCGGCGGCGGCGCGCCAGTCGTCGATTTCGCCCCGGCGGACTGGGCCTCCACCGGGCAGATCATGGCTTTCGACGTGATGCACACGCCGGGATGCGATCACAGCACACCGCCGCGCTGCCTGCTGTTGCCGCCCGCTCCGCCCCTGCCGCCCGAGGACGTGACGCGATCGCTCGTCCTGAGCGAGGTCATGTCGGAGGACTTCCCGGACGCGCCGGTGGCGGCGATGCTCGGGAGGCGCAAGGAGGACGGTGAGGTCGAGCTGCTGCCGTGGGAGGCCGATGTCACCGAGAATCCGCGGGTGGACGACACGGAGGTCTGGGAGCTCCACAACTTGACGGCCGACGCCCATCCCATCCACATCCACGAGACCGTGTTCGAGGTGGTCAATCGGCAGGCCCTGGACATCGACGCCTCGCCGGAAGGGAAGTTGCCGCAGCTCGTCGGTGCTCCACGTCCCCCGGAGCCGTGGGAGACGGGCTACAAGGACACGGTGATCGCCTATCCAGGCGAGGTGACGCGCATCCGGGCGCAGTTCGCCACCGCCGGCCAGTACGTGTGGCACTGCCACATCCTCGAGCACGAAGACAACGAGATGATGCGGCCGTACCGCATCGGCCGCGTCCAGCGGGGACAACCGACCTGAGGGGCGCGACGAGGGGCGAGGCCTTCCGCGCGCGGCCGCGGGATCGCAGAGCGTGTGCGACCGCTTCATGCCATGGCCCGCGGGCTGCATGACGGGGCGTGAACGCACGTCTGCCGTGTATCCCCGGAGGTCCTGTGACGAGCACCCGCCAGAGCCCGATCGCCGCCGAGCCGTCCGCCGCTGCGCGACAGGCCAGGCGCTCGATCGCGCCTGGAACCTCCATGCCCTGGAAGCCAGGCTTGCTCGCCTGCGCGGCCTGCGTGGGTCTCGCGGCGTGCGGCGAGACCCGCTCGACCGCCTCGCCGGAGCCGGCGCGGTTCACCGATCGGATCGCTCGGCTGGCCGCCGAGCGATGTGACGGCTGCCACGCCACGGCGCCGGGCGGATCCATGGCGGCATACCGCACCGCGAGATCGTTGGTCACGCCCGGCAAGCCCGACGAGAGCCTTTACTACACCCTGCCGGAACGCCATCCGGCCGCGTGGGGAGACGCTGCCGGGCTGGTGCGCGCGTGGATCGAGGCGGGCGCGCCGGAGTAGCCTCGACCGTGGAAGCATGGGAGGCACCGCGGGCAGCACGCGCGCGCGTCGCTCGGCTGCTCTGGATCGCCGCCTACCTGGCGCTCGCCGCGAGCGTCCTCTTGCTGCTGCTCGTCGGCGCCGTCCCGAAAGGACGAGGACTCGCGGTGGAGATCGCGGCAGGGCTCGGCTACGTCGCGCTGGCGCTCCTCTCGCTGCAGCTCGCGCTGGGGGCGCGGGCGCGGCGCATCGTCAACGCGCTCGGCCTGGACGCGGTGCTCCTCTTCCACCGGCAGGCCGGGCTGTGGACCGCGGCCTTCGTCGCCGCGCACGTCGTGCTCCTCGCCGTCGCCGAGCCCTGGTACGTCGCGCACCTCCTCGACCTCTCCGCGAGCGCGCCGCGCGCGCTGGCCCTGGCCTTCGCGCTGATGGGTCTCCTGCTGCTCGTGCTCGTCCCGCGCCAGCTGACCCGGCTGCGCATCCCCTACGAAGCGTGGCGCGTCGGGCATGGGCTGCTGGCGGTGACCGTCGTGGGGATCGCGCTCTGGCACGTGCTCACGCTCGGACGCGCGAGCGCGACGCCGGTGAAGCAGGCCGCCATCACCGCGCTCGTCGCTGTCCCGGCGGCGGCGCTGGTCGCGTCCCACCTGCTGCGTCCGCTGCTGGCGCTCCGGCGACCGTGGCGCGTCGCCGAGGTGCGCCGCGAGCAGGATCGCGTCTGGACCCTGGTCCTCGAGGCGGCCGGGCATGACGGGCTCCGGTTCCAGCCCGGCCAATCGGTCTGGCTCACGCTGGGCCGGTCGCCGTTCTCGCCCCGGCAGCACCCCTTCACCATCGCGTCGAGCGCGGCCTCGCCGCGGCGCGTGGAGCTCACGATCAAGGAGCTCGGCGATTTCACGCGCACGATCGGGCAGACCCCCGTGGGGACGCGGGCGTACCTCGCCGGGCCCTACGGCGCGTTCGCGCTCGATCTCCGGGCTCCGCGCCCGCTCGTCTGCGTCGCCGGCGGGATCGGCATCACGCCGATGATGAGCATGATCCGCACGCTGCACGACCGGGGTGATCGCCGTCCAGTGCTGCTCGTGTACGCGAGCAGCACCGTCGACACGATCGTGTTCGCGCAGGAGCTCGACGAGCTCGCCCGCGCCATGGACCTCCGCGTTGTGCACGTCATCGAGAGACCGCCCCCCGGATGGACCGGGCAGGGCGGGCTCATCGGACGCGAGCTCCTCGATCGCCACCTGACCGACCGGTACGAGGGCGCGGAGATCTTCGTGTGCGGCCCCGAGCCGATGATGAATGTCGTGGAGCGGGCGCTCCGCGACCGCGCCGTGCCCGGCGGGCGCGTGCACGCAGAGCACTTCGTGCTCGTCGGATCGAGGCCGCCCGGGCGGCGATCGATGCGGGAGGAGCACGTCCGCGTCCTCTCGGCGGGCATCGCGCTGATGCTTCTCGTGGCCGTGCTCCTCGTCGCCGCTGTCCGCGCTCAGCGCGAGAACCAGGACTCGCTCAGGTATTTCTCCCCTTCGTCCGGGAACAGGGTGACCACGTTCTTCAGCTCAGGGCTCTTCTCCTTGACCCGCCTGGCGGCCAGGAGGTTCGCGCCCGAGGAGACCCCGACGAAGCAGCCGTGAACGCTCGCGATCCGCCTCGCCTCCGCGATCGCCTCTCCGTCCTCGACCCGGATGACGTCGTCGATGAGCTCGATGTTGTCCTCGATGAGCGGAGGCACGAACCCGTCGGCGATGCCCTCGATCCGATGGGGCCGGCAGACCTCGGGCCGGCCGCGCAGGCGCCCGTAGACGAGGGCGCACCGGGCGGGCTCGACGCCGAAGACCTTGACCTCGGGGTTGACCCGCCTGAAGGCCCTCGCGAGGCCGATCAGGGTCCCGCCGGAGCCGATCGCCGCGACGACCGCGTCGATCCGCCGGCGACCGAAGGCGCGAAGGATCTCCCCGCCGAGGTGCTTGTCGTGGTCTTCGGCGTTCCAGGGGTTGGCGAACTGATTTACATGGAAATGGCCCTTCTCCTTTCCCATGGCGCTCGCCCTTTGCACCGCGATATCCGTCCGATCCCGCGGGACTGTCCGCACGTCGGCGCCGAACGCCTTCATCATCTTGTAGCGCTCCTCGGAGAGGCCCTCGGCGATGAAGATCGTCACCTTGTAGCCTTTCACGGCGCCGACCATGGAGACGGCAGCGCCCGTGTTTCCGGACGATGCCTCGACGATCGTGCCGCCCTTCTGAAGGAGCCCTGCCTTCTCCGCCTTCTCGATGATGTACCTGGCGAGCCTGTCTTTGACGGAGCCAGAGGGGTTGAGGTACTCGCATTTTACGTGAACGCCGTCGAACGTCAGCAGGGGAGTTTCGCCGATCGCATCGAGTATCGTCTTCATGTCCACGGCCCCGCGTCGTCCAGCGCGTGCACCGGCGCGACGGCCTCCCGCCGCGCTCCCCGCCGCGCTGCTCTGCTGGCTCGGTGTGCACGAGCCGGGCCGCTCGGCTGCGTCACCGCCGGAATCGCTCGCGAGGCGTGAGATCGAAAGCCACGGCGCATCGCGCCGCGTCATGCCTTCTCGCCGGCCCGCGCGGCGAGGCCCTCAGCCGCCCGGGCGCCTTCCTGTCCGCGGGGCGCTCATGGCGCCTCCTCCCCGGCCGTGCCGTTCGTCCCCGTGGCCGCCTCGAGCGTGGACAGGTCGCCCTCGGGCAGACCGAGCTCGCGCGCCCGGAGCAGCCGCCGCATGATCTTGCCGCTGCGCGTCCGCGGCACCGAGCCGGCGAAGGCGATCTCGCGCGGCGCGACCGCCGGCCCGAGGTGCTTGCGCGCGAAGCCGATGAGCTCCCGCTCGATGTCCGGGGACGGAGCGTGCCCGGGCTTCAGCGCGACGAACGCCTTGACGACCTCGCCGGCGATCGGATCCGGCCGCCCGATCACGGCGGCCTCGGCCACGGCGGGGTGCATGAGCAGCGTGCTCTCCACCTCGAAGGGTCCGATGAGGTGCCCGGCGCTCTTGATGACGTCATCGTCGCGCCCGACGAACCAATAGTATCCATCCTTGTCTCGCCGGGCGAGATCTCCGCTCAGGTACCAGCCACCCGCGAAGCACTTCGCATAACGCTCGGGGTTGTTCCAGTAGGCGCGAAACATCGATGGCCAGCCGGGGCGCAGCGCGATCTCCCCCTCCACGTCAGGCTGCTCGATCACCTCGACACCCCCCTCGGGTGTGCGGCGGACGATCGCCGCCTCCACGCCAGGCAGCGGGCGCCCCATGGATCCCGGGCGGACATCCACGGAGGCGAGGTTGGCGATCATGATCCCCCCCGTCTCGGTCTGCCACCAGCCGTCATGGAAGGGGCGCCCGAACACCTCGTTGCTCCATGACACCGCGTCCGGATTCAGGGGCTCACCCACGCTGGCCATGAAGCGCAGCGCGCGGAGGTCGCGGGCGCGGAGCGGCTCCACGCCGGCTTTCATGAGCATCCTGATCGCCGTCGGCGCGGTGTACCAGACCGTGATGCGCTCTCGCTCGAGGATCTCGTACCAGCGCTCGGCGTCGAAATCGGCCTCATCGACGACCAGGGTCACGCCGTTCGTCAGCGGCGCGAGGATGCCGTAGGAGGTGCCTGTCACCCATCCCGGGTCCGCCGTGCACCAGAAGATGTCGTCCGGATGGAGGTCGAGGGCGAGCCTCCCGGTCACATGGTGCATCAGCACGGCTGCGTGGACGTGGAGGGCGCCCTTCGGCGTGCCCGTCGTCCCGCTCGTGAAGTGCAGCAGGGCCGGCGCTTCCGGGTCGGTCGGCGGGACCTGCGCCGCGGCGGGCGCCCCGTCGAGCAATCTACGGTAGGAGAGCGTCCCCGGCGCCTCGCCGTCCACGAGGATCACGTGCTCGAGCCACGGCAGCTCGCCGCGGATCGGCGCGACCCTGCGCGCGTAGAGCCGCGACGTGGTCACCAGCACGCGCGCCTCGCCGATGCTCATCCGCGCGCGCAGCGGCTCGGGGCCGAAGGCCGAGAACAGGGGACAGAAGATCGCCCGGTGCCTGAGCGCGCCGAGCGCGGCGACGTAGAGCTCCGGCGTCCTGCCGAGCAGCGTATAGACGCGATCTCCCGGCCGGACCCCCAGGCCGGCGAGCGCGCCGGCGAAGCGGGCCGTGAGCTCGGCGAGCTCCCCGTAGCGGATGTCCACCCGCTCTCCGTCCTTGCCGAGCCAGCGGATCGCGACGCGATCCCTGCCGGCGCCCGCGGCATGACGGTCCACGGCTTCGTAGGCCATGTTGAGCCCCTGTCCGCCGGGCAACCCGGTCAGCTCGGCCCGCGCCTCCGCCCACGAGAAGCGGCGGCACGCCTCCGTGTAGTCGGCGAGGTTCGGCGGCGGCTCTCCCGCGCCGCGAAGCTTCTTGATCTGCCTCGGCGCCTCCATCATCGCCTCCCCTGACCGGCACGCAACCGCCGTACCGGGCGCGGGCTCTTGCCCTCGGCGCCGAAGTGGCGACAAAGAGCCCACGCCGCCCAGGCGGCCACGGCCGCTCCGCACGCTGCTCGCGCAACGCACGCACACGCGCGCTGCGGCGCTTCCGCAGCGCCAGGCTGGCCTTCGCCGCGAGCGCCCCAGAGCTCGGGGTCGCCGTCACCTCCGCTCCGGGGCCGTGGGATCACGCCTTTCGATCGGGCGCCGCTCTCTTATTGATCCGGCTTGGTCCGGCACGCCGCCGGCGCGCGGAGCGGGCGGCCCGGAGCGCAAGGAGAGCGCCCTGATCGGACGGCGGCTGTCCGTGAGGCCAGGCAGGCTCCAGGCCGCCGCGGAGGTCGTCGTCGTCGCGATGGGCGATCAGATCCGCGCCATCCTCCGGCGCGATCCCGCGCCCTACCTGCCGCTCCTCGGCACGCTCTTCCTCTTCCTCGTCACCGCCAACTGCGCCGGCGTGCTCCCCATGGTCCATGCGCCGACCGAGCGCATCGAGACGCCGCTCGCGCTCGCGCTCATCGTCTTCTTCTCCGTCGCGGGCTACGGCGTACGCGCGCACGGCCCGCTCGGCTATCTCAAGCATTTCCTCGAGCCGAGCCCGCTGCTCGCGCCGATCCACCTCCTCTCGCAGGCGACCCGGACCTTCTCCCTGATGATGCGCCTGCTCGGGAACATCATGAGCCACGGGCTCGTGCTCGCCGTGGTCGTCTCGGTGGCCGGCCTCCTCGTCCCCATCCCCGTCATGGCGTTCGCGCTGTTCGTGGGGATCGTGCAGTCGTACATCTTCACCGTGCTCGCGGCCGTCTACGTCGGCGCGGCGATCGAGGAGCAGGTCGACGGGAGGGCCGCGTGAGCGCGGAGAGCCTGAGCATCCTCGGCGCCGTGCTCGCGGTCAGCGCCGGGGCCGTCGGGCCGGCGTTCGCCGAGGGCCGCGCGATCGTCGCGGCCATGGAGGCGATCGCCCGCCAGCCGGAGGCCAGCACGACGATCGCGCGGACCCTGTTCGTCGGCCTCGCGATGATCGAGGCCACGGCGATCTACTGCCTCGTGGTCGCGCTCGTCCTGCTCTTCGCCAACCCGTTCGTGCGCTGAGCCATGCACGTCTCCGGCTGGAACATCGCGCTGCAGACGGTCAATTTCCTCGTGCTCGCCTGGCTCCTCCAGCGCTTCCTGTGGAAGCCGGTCGCCAGGATCGTCGAGGCGCGGCAGCGGGACGCCGCGGCCCTGCTCGGCGACGCGCGCGAGGAGCGCGCGCGGGCGCAGCGGGCCGAGCAGGAGGCGCAGGTCAGGCGCGCGGCGCTCGAAGAGGAGGGGCGCCGCGCGCTCGAGGCGTCGCTGCGCCGCGCCGACGGGGAGGCGCAGCGGGCCCGCGAGGAGGCGGAGCAGAAGGCGCGCTGCCTGCTCGAGCAGGCGCGGGCCGAGATCGCGGAGGAGCGGGCGCGCGCGCTCCGCGAGCTCGAGGCGCAGGCGACCGAGCTCGCGATCGCGATCGCGGAGAGGCTGCTCCGCGAGGCGTCGGCGGGGCAGGACGCCCTGCTGGTCGCCCGGGCCATGCAGACCCTGGACGAGCCGGAGCAGCGGCGGCTCGTCGCCCGGCAGCTCGACCAGCTCGACGAGGCGCGCGTGGAGGTGGTCTCGGCGAGCCCGCTCGGGAAGGACGCGGAGCAGCGGCTCCGCGCGTGGCTCTCGGGGGTCGCCGCGCGCCCCGTGGCCCTGGTGTTCCAGGTCGATCCGTCGATGGTCGCGGGCCTTGCGCTGCGCTTCCCCCACGGGGTGTGGCAGCTCAGCTACCGGGCGTGGCTCCAGCGGATCGCGGCCGCCCTCGAGGTGCGGGATGGGGCTTGCTGAGGACCTCGGCGGCTGGGTGGGGCGCGCGAGGGACCGCGCGCGCGGCCTTCCTCTCGGGCCGGAGGCGCGGGAGGTCGGGCGCGTGCTCCGCGTGGCGGACGGCATCGCGACCGTCAGCGGCCTGCCGAGCGCGAAGCTCGACGAGGTCCTCGTCTTCGAGGACGGCACGCGCGGCCTCGCGGTGGCGCTCGATCCCGGCGCGATCGGCTGCGTGCTGCTCGGTCCGGACAGGGGCATCGCCGCGGGCTCCGCCGTCCAGGGGACGGGCAGGGTGATCGACGTGCCCGTCGGCGAGGCGCTGCTCGGGCGCGTCGTCGACCCGCTCGGGGCGCCGATCGACGGGGGCGGGCCCCTCGGCGGGGCGGCGCTCTCCCGCGCGCGCGCGCGCGCGCGCGCCGATCGAGCGCCGGGCGCCGTCCATCGTCGATCGCGCCCCCATCGCCGAGCCGCTCTTCACGGGGATCCTCCTCATCGACGCGATGCTCCCGCTCGGGCGCGGCCAGCGCGAGCTCATCATCGGCGACCGCGGCACCGGAAAGACCGCGATCGCGGTCGACGTGATCCTGAGCCAGCGGGAGACCGATGTCGTCTGCATCTATGCGGCGATCGGCCAGACCTCGTCCTCGGTCGGCGCGGTGATCGACGCCGTTCGCCGCTACGGCCCGAAGAACCGGACCACGTGCGTCGTCGCCGCGCCGGACGCCACGGCCGGGCTCCAGTGGCTCACCCCCTACGCGGCCTGCGCGATGGCGGAGCACTTCGTCGAGCGCGGCGGGCACGCGCTGCTCGTCCTCGACGACCTCACGAGCCACGCCCTCGTGCACCGACAGATCTCGCTCTTGCTGCGCCAGCCCCCGGGGCGCGAGGCGTTCCCGGGCGACGTGTTCTACCTGCACTCGCGGCTGCTGGAGCGGGCCGCGAAGCTGACCGGGGCGCTCGGCGGCGGCTCCCTGACCATGCTGCCCATCGCCGAGACGCAGGCCAGCAACCTGAGCGCCTACATCCCGACCAACCTCATCTCGATCACCGACGGGCAGATCTTCCTCGACCCGCGCCTCTACAACGAGGGATGGAAGCCCGCGATCGACGTCGGCAAGAGCGTGTCCCGCGTGGGCGGCAAGACGCAGACGCCCGCGATGCGCGCCGTCGCGGAGAGCCTCCGGCTCGAGTACGCGCAGTTCCTGGAGCTCGAGCTGTTCGCGCGCGTCGGCGGGGGCGCGGAGGAGGCCACGAAGCGAGCGCTCGAGCGCGGTCGAAGGGCGCGCGCGGCGATGGCGCAGCCGCTTCACCGGCCGCTGTCGGCGGGGCGGCAGATCGCCTTGCTGACGGCGCTCCAGGAGGGCTTGCTCGACCCGCTCCCGGCGGCGGCGATCGACGCGTTCCGCGAGGCGCTCGGCCGCGGGCTCCCGGCGCGGTGTCCCGCGACGCTCGCGCGGATCGAGGCGGGCATAGAGCCCACGCCGGAGGAGCGCCGCGCGCTCCTCGCCGAGCTGGCCGCGATGGCGGCCGAGGTCGGAGCTCGCGGCGACGAGGGGCGAGGCGATGGACGCGGCTGAGCTCGCCGCGCGGATCCGCACGCTCTCGCAGGCGGCGAAGGTGGTCGACGCGATGCGCTCGGTCGCGGCGTCGCACCGGCGGCAGGCCAACGACGCCTTCATGGGGTTCGAGCGCTACGCCGCGGCGACGCGGGAGGCGCTCGGCCAGGCGCTCGAGCTGCTCGACGCGGAGGAGGGGCGCGCGCCCTTCGAGAAGCCCGCCGGCGCCGCCGGCGCCCGGCGCGTCGTGGTCCTCTTCTCGGAGCATGGGTTCGTCGGCGCGCTCAACGAGCGGCTGCTCGACGCGGCGCTCCGCGTCGCCGGCGACGATCCGGGGCCGGCGGAGCTCGCTGCGCTGGGCACGCGGGGGCTCCGGCTCTGCCGCGACCGCGGCGTCGCCGCGCTGGCCTCGGGCCCGCTGCCGTCGACGATCTCCGGCGTCGGCCCGGCCGCGGATCGGCTCACGCGGGACGTGTTCGGCGCGATCGCCGGCGGCGCGATCGCCTGCGTCGATCTGGTGTTCGCGCGGCGCGCCGGCGCGCTCGGGTGGGGGCCCGAGGCGCTCCGGCTGTTCCCGCCGGAGCGCGGGTCCGGGGCGGGGGCGGCGCGGGGCGAGCCCCCGCTGCGCACGTTGCCGGCGGCCGCGCTCGTCGCGCGGATCATCGAGGAGCACTGCCTGGCCCAGGTGGTCTGGGCGCTCGGCGAGGCGTTCGCGTGTGAGCGCGCGGCGCGCCTCGCGGCCATGGAGGCGTCGCAGCGCAGCCTGCGGGAGGAGCTCGACGAGCTCTCGCGCGCGGAGCGCACCGCGCGGCAGGAGGCGATCACGAGCGAGCTCCTCGAGATCGCCGCCGGCGCGGAGCCGCTGCGCGAGGCGGAGGGGTGACGATGGCGGGCGGCGACGGAGCCGGCGCGGGGCGGGCCGAGGGCGCCGTGCGCAGGGTGCGGGGATCGGTGGTCGACGTCGCGTTCCCCGCCGGTGCGCTCCCACGCACGGGCGAGGCGCTGACGCTCGATGTCGACGGCCGCCGCCTCGTGCTCGAGGTGCAGCAGCAGCTCGATCCCGAGCACGTGCGGACGGTGGCCCTCGGGTTCACCGGGGGCCTGCAGCGCGGGGCGCGCGTCGCGGCCGCCGGGACGCCGATCACGGTGCCCGTGGGAGAGGCCGCGCTTGGCCGGCTTGTCGACGTCCTCGGTGACCCGCTCGATCGGCGCGGCGCTTTCCCGCCGGACGCCCCGCGCCGCCCGATCTCCCGACCGGCGCCGCCGCTCGAGGCCGAGGTGCGGGCGCGCGAGGCGTATCCCACGGGCATCAAGGTGATCGACCTGCTCGCGCCGCTCGCGCGCGGGGGCAAGGCAGGGCTCTTCGGCGGGGCCGGGGTCGGCAAGACGGTGCTCTTGATGGAGCTCATCCGGAGCACGATCTCGAAGCAGCGCGGCGTCGCTGTGTTCGCGGGGATCGGCGAGCGATCGCGCGAGGGGAACGAGCTCTGGCTCGAGATGCGCTCCTCGGGGGTGCTCGACCGGACGGTGCTGGTCTTCGGCCAGATGAACGAGCCGCCGGGCGCGCGCTTCCGCGTCGGGATGACGGCGCTCGCGCACGCCGAGTTCTTCCGCGACGAGCGCGGGCAGGACGTGCTGCTGCTCTTCGACAACATCTTCCGCTTCGTCCAGGCCGGCAGCGAGGTCTCCGGCCTCCTCGGGCGCCTGCCCTCCCGGGTGGGCTACCAGCCCACGCTCGCCACGGAGATCGCCGAGATCGAGGAGCGGATCGCCTCCACCGCGCGCGCATCGATGACGTCGATCCAGGCCGTGTACGTCCCCGCCGACGACATGACCGATCCGGCGGTCGCGCAGATCCTCACGCACCTCGACGCGGCGATCGTGCTCTCGCGCAAGCTGTCGAGCGAGGGGATCTATCCGGCGATCGACCCCCTGACCTCGAGCTCCATCTTGATGGACCCGCTCGTCGTCGGCGCAGGCCATTACCGGACCAGCGCGCAGGTCCGCCGTACGCTGGCGGAGTACCGGGAGCTCGCCGACATCATCGCGATGCTCGGGATCGAGGAGCTCTCGCCGGAGGACCGGCGCACGGTCGCGCGGGCGCGGCGGCTCCAGCGGTTCCTCACGCAGCCGTTCGTCGTGACCCAGCCGTTCACGGGGCGCGCGGGCGCGAGGGTCGAGGTCGCCGAGTGCATCCGGGGGTGCGACGCGATCCTCGCCGGAGAGTGCGACGACTGGCCGGAGGCCGCGCTGTACATGGTGGGCACGCTCGACGAGGCGCGCGCGCGGGTGAAGGGATCATGAGGCTCACGATCGTGACGCCGGCGGCGCTGATCGCGGAGGTGGATCCGGTCCGCCACGTCCGCGCCGAGGACCCGACGGGCTCCTTCGGGATCCTCCCGGGGCACGCGGACCTGCTCACGGTGCTCGTCGTCTCGGTGCTCGTGTACCGGGACGAGGCGGGGCGCGAGCGCTTCGTGGCGGTGCGCGGCGGTGTGCTGACCGTCCGCGAGCGGCGGGCGGTCGAGGTCCTCACCCGCGAGGCCGTCGCGAGCGACGACCTGGACCAGCTCGAGCGCGACGTGCTCGTCCGCTATCGCCGCACGGCCGCCGCCGAGGAGGAGGCCGCCCGCGGCCTGCGCCGGCTGGAGGGAGCGCTGCTGTGCCGGGTGGCCGACCACCTGCGGCTCACGGGGCCGCGCCATGGGGTCCCTCGGCTGGAGCCGCGGTGACCTCCCCGGGAAGCGAGGGACCGGGGCGCGCGCCGAGGGAGCCCGATCCCTTGCACGAGGGCGTCGTCCGGTTCGGCGAGCGGCGCAGGCGCTGGGCATGGGAGCGGGGGCGGCCGCTGGGGCTCGCGCTGTCCCTGGTCGGCCTCGGGTGGCTCGTCGTGCTGCCGGCCCTGCTCGGGCTCTTCGTGGGGAGCTGGCTCGACGCGCGCTTGCGGACAGGCGTCACGCTCCGGGCCGGCCTCGGTCTGCTCGGGCTCGCGCTCGGCTGCACGAGCGCGTGGCGGTACGTCGCGCGCCAGCTCCGGCGCGGTGACCGCGGGCACGGCTGACGCTACGCCGCGCGCTGCGCGAGCGTCTTCGCCAGGTAGTCGGTGCACCCGCGGACCGTCGCGATCCGCCGGTAATCCGACTCGGGCACGCTCACGCCGAGCGCCGCGTCGAGGGCCGTCACGAGGCGAAGGAAATCCATCGAATCGATGTCGAGCTCCTCGCGGACGTCACGGTCCGGGCCGAGCGCCCCGACGTCCGCCTCCGGCGCGATGCGCTGGAGCTCCCGGCGCACGACGGCCTCGATCTCGTCCTTGTTCATCGGTCAAAGTCCCTCCGGTCGTTGCAGGAGCGCGCCCAGCGAGGCGAGGTAGGCGGCCGCGCGGTGGCCGTCCGTCACCCGGTGGTCCGCGGCGAGCGTCGCGTTCACGAGCGGCCGCGGCACCACGCGGCCGTCGACGACCCACGGCCGCTCGGCGATCTTCCCGAGCCCGACGATGGCCACCTGCGGCGGAAAGATGACGGGAAACACCGTCTCCACGCCGCGCTCCCCGAGGCTCGTGACGGTGATCGTGGGGTCGCTCATCTCGGAGCTGCGGAGCGTCCCGGCCCGGGCGCGCTGGACCAGGTCCTTCAAGGCGGCCATCAGCTCGTCGAGCGGCAGCCGGTCCGCGTCGTGCAGCGCCGGCGCCACGAGCCCGCCGCCCCGGAGCGACACCGCCACGCCGAGGTGGATCCTCGGGGCGGGCGGCGCCTCATCCCCCTCCCAGCGGGCGTTCAGCTCGGGGACGTCACGCAGGGCGAGCGCCGCCGCCTTGAGGAGGAGCGCGCCCGGCAGGAGCCTCCCGGCCACGTTGCGCTCCGCGTTCTCCCGCTCGACCCAGGACATCGCCGTGCGGAGGTCGATGGTCGTACCGAGGTAGAAGTGCGGCGCCTCGCGCTTCGATCGGGCCATCGCCGCCGCGATCGCCCGGCGCATGCGGGCCGACGCCTCCTTGGTCATGGCATCGGCCGCCGCCTCCTTCGTGCCGGCCGCCGCCGCCCGCTCGACATCCACGGCCTCGACGGCGCCGTCCGGTCCCGTCCCCTGGACCCGCGCAAGGTCGACCCCGAGCTCCTGCGCCCGCCGCCTCGCGCGGGGAGACACGCGCGGCCCCTGCGCGAGGGCCGCGGGCGGCGACGCGGCCTCGCGCGGCGCCCCGGCGACCGCCGGGGGAGGAAACGGCGGCGCGGGCGCGGCAGGCGCGGCAGGCGCGGCGGGTGGGGGCGCGCCGGCCGCAGCCTCACGCCCCTCGAGGATCACGGCCATCGGCGTGCCGACGGGCACCTTCTGCCCGGGCTCCACGAGGAGCCGGTCGATGACGCCGCTCGTGAACACCTCGACCTCGACGAGCCCTTTCTCCGTCTCGACCTCGGCGATCACGTCGTCGCGCGCGACGCGGTCCCCCACCGCGCGGCGCCACTTCACCAGCGTCCCGGCCTCCATGTCCGCGCCGAGCGAGGGCATCAGGAACTCAGACATCGCGCCGCACCGTCCTCTCCACGGCGGAGACGATGCGCGGGACCTGCGGCAGCGCCGCCTCCTCGAGGTGGCGCGCGTAGGGGATCGGCACCTCGGCGCTGCACACCCGCGCGACGGGCGCGTCGAGCTCGTAGAACGCGCCCTCCATGATCCGCGCGCTCACCTCGGCGGCGAGGCTCCCGCTCCGCCACCCCTCGTCGACGAGCACGGCGCGGTGCGTCCGCCGCACGGTCGCGAGGATCGCCTCCTCGTCGAGCGGCCGCAGGCACCGGAGGTCCAGCACCTCGGCCTCGACGCCGCGGCCCGCGAGCTGCTCGGCCGCGGCGAGCGCCTTCGGGACCGAGCCGCCGTGCGCGATCAGGCTCACGTCGCGGCCCGCGCGCCGCACCTCCGCGCGGAAGGGAGCCGCCGGGGGCGCCTCGTCGTCGAGCTCGCCCTCCATGGGGTAGAGGTACTGGTGCTCGAAGACGACCACCGGGTCCGGATCGTCGAGCCCGGCGAGCAGCATGTCGCGCGCGTCCTGCACCGTCGCGGGCGCGAGGGCCTTGAGCCCGGGCACGTGCGCGTACCAGTTCTCGAGGCTGTGCGAGTGCTGCGCGGCGAGCTGGCGGCCGCCCCCCGTGGCCATGCGCACGACGAGCGGGATCGTGAACTGGCCGCCGGACATGTGCCGGAGCGTCGCCGCGTTGTTCACGATCTGGTCGAGCGCGAGCAGGCTGAAGTTGACCGTCATCACCTCGACGATCGGGCGCGCCCCGCCGAGGGCGGCGCCGATGCCGGCGCCGACGAAGGTCGACTCGGCGAGCGGCGTGTCGCGGACCCGCTCCGGGCCGAACTCCTCGAGCAGGCCGGCGCTGCACGCGTAGGCGCCGCCGTAGCGGCCCACGTCCTCGCCCATCAGGAAGGCCCGCGGCTCGCGCCGGAGCGCCTCGCGCAGCCCGGAGCGGACCGCCTCGCGGTAGGTCGCCGTCCGCTTCACGTCACGGGTCCTCCCGGGCGCAGAGCAAGCGGGTCAGGGCCTCGACCGGCGGGGCGGGCCCTGCCGTGCTGCGCGCGTTCCTTGTCTGGCCGGGTGCCTCCCCTCATCACATTCAGGCTCCGAGAGACGCGGCCGAGCAACGAGCGTACCGGCGCCGAGGCGCTCGGGGCTGGCCCGCTCGGCGCTGCGAGCTCAGCGGCGAGGTGCGCCGTGATCTCCTGATGGGGGGGCGGCCTGACGTCGGCCGCCGTCGAGTTGGGCACCTGCGCATGGGCGTGCCGCGCCGTGTGCGCTTCCCACGAGCTGGTACAGCCGCTACCAGTATCGATTGCTGGAGTGTACGCGCGTCCCACCTGCACCCGCACGAGGCGGCTGGTATGCTCGCCCCGATGACTCAAGCCTCCCACGCCACGGGCGCGATCGAGCTCGAAACGAAGACGTTCAGCGTGGCCAAGCTTCTCGACGCGATCCGCACCGGACGCATGAGGATTCCGCGGTTCCAGCGTGGATTTCGGTGGAGCGACGAAGATCGCCGGCTGCTCTTCGACAGCCTTCAGGCGGGCTATCCGATTGGCACGCTCCTGCTCGCTCGCGGCGAAGCACCGGCCGACCGGGTCACCCTCGGCGGATATTCGATCGATGTACCCCCTACCCCGGACGCGCTTTGGGTCGTCGACGGGCAACAGCGCCTGAGCACCCTGGCGACGGCGCTCCTCGAGGATCACTCAGGTGCCTACCGTGCCATCTATTTCGATCTCGAGACGGAGCGCTTCGAGATCGGCACCCGGCGCCGCGCTCCTCCGCCGCACTGGGTGCCCGTGCACACGCTATCGAGCTCGTCGACCCTCAACAAATGGCTACGCGAACGGGCGATGTCGGATCGGATCTCGGACCGCGCCGACGAGATATCGCGGCGAATCCGCGAATACACGGTCCCTGCGTACCTCGTTCCGTACGATGGGCGCAACGACGCGTTGCTCAAGCAGATCTTCGCCCGCATCAATCGGCGCGGCAGGGCCCTCGAGAGCTACGAGGTCTTCCAGGCCCTGCACGCGAGCGTGCTCGGCGCGAGGGGCCCCATCGACCGCGTGCGCGACGACCTCGCACAGATGGGGTTCGGGCCCATCGACGCACGCCAGGTGGAGCGCGCGGCCCTGGCCGTCGCCGGCGGCGAACCGGGGGGCTCTCTCGAGAGGGACGTTCCCGAGGCGCAGGTTCCGGCGCTGTTCGACCGGGTCTTGAAGAGCCTCGCCGCTGCGATCGAGTTCCTCGCGAACGATGCGGGCGTGCCCCACGTAGACCTCCTACCCTACGGAGGGCCCCTGCCGCTCTTGGCGCGGCTCTTTGCGGAACACCCGACCCTTCATGCTCGCAATCGTGATCTCCTCCGGCGCTGGTTCTGGCGCGGCACCCTCACCGGGCACCATCGCACCGACAACAAGGCCGACCGGCCCAGATGGAGAGCCATCGTCGCGGACGAGCACGCCTCGGTGCAAGCCCTCCTCAAGCTGCTTCCGGCGGTGACGGAGGACAGTCTCCCCGAGTCGCTGGCGCCGTTCCGGCGCGGGACCGCTCGGGTCGACATTGAGTTGCTCGCGATGTTCGCGCTCGGGCCGCGGGTGCTGAGCGGCGACGACCGAGGTGCCGAGATCTCGATCCCATCGCTGATCAGCAATCCAGAGTTCCCGTGGCAGATCGCCGAGCCCGTGCCCGGCCAGGAGAAGACGAGCGCCCTCTTCCTGTTGCACGCCCCCATGGATCAAAAGGCCCTGCATGAAATCGATCCGTGCGACGAGCTCCTGTCGACGCACGCGATCGACCCTGCTGGGTTCCGGGCACTCCTCGCCGGGGACGTCGCAGAATTTCAGCGGCGTCGCGCCGGCAGCTTGCTCCTGCACCTGCGCGCGTTCCTCAGAGGACAAGCGGGGATCGGAGCGGCCGACCGCGATCGCCCGCCGCTCGACGCGTATTTCTCGGACGGGGACGCCTGATGCTCGACGTCCTGCTCCATGGCCAACGCGTGGGTACGCTGGTTCGCGAACCATCGACCCGGATCATCTCGCTCGTCCTCGAGGAAGCCTACATGGAGGACGCAAACCGCCCTGTTCTTGGACAGCAATTCGAGGACCGCCGCGACCACCGCGTCTTCCGCCAGGCCGCGCGCCTCGGCAGGCTCCCCACGTTCTTCGCAAACCTGCTGCCGGAGGGGGCCCTGCAGGCCATCGTGGCGTCGCAGCACCTTGCGGACGACGAGGCCTCCACCCTGGCTGTCGTGGGCGAGGACCTCCCGGGAGCCGTCGTCGTCCGGCCCGCCGGAGCCGAGTCGGCCAAGGCGACCGAAGGCGACCGGACCTTTGACGAGCCGCCCGTCGCCCCTTCTTCCATCGGACCGGGAGGATTGCGCTTCTCGCTGGCGGGGGTGCAGCTCAAATTCTCGGCGGTCCGCGATCCAAGCAATCGCTTCACGCTGCCCTTTCGCGGCCGAGGGGGCCGCTGGATCCTCAAGTTCGGATCGCCCACCTACCCTGGGCTTCCTGAGAACGAGCACTGGACGATGCAATGGGCTGCCCGGTGCGGGCTCGCCGTCCCGCGCAACGAGCTCATCGAGGTCGCATCCATCCAGGGACTGGACCCCAGGTTTGCTGCCCTCGACAGGTACGTTTTCGCGATCGAACGCTACGACCGCGCCGGCGACGACACCCGGATCCACCAGGAGGACTTCGCCCAGGTGCGCGGCATCCTCCCCGAGCAGAAGTACGGGGGAGCGAGCTACGAGGCGCTGGCCCGCTTCATCGGTGATCTCTGCGGACACGACGATCTGCTCGAGTTCGTGCGACGCGTGGTATTCACCATCGTGTCGGGCAACACCGACATGCACCTCAAGAACTGGTCGCTCGTCTATCCCGACCGACGCGGCGCGCGGCTCGCCCCCGCCTATGATCTGGTATTCGTGCGCCAGTATCTCCCCACCGATCAGCTCGCGCTGCCGCTCGTGAAAGAGCGCGATCCGCTCCGGATTGGCTGGGAGCATTTCACGCGGGTCGAGAAATTCCTCGCGCGTTTCGGCCTTGACCTCCAGGTGGTGGCGACTGCCCGGGAATTTCTCGCGCGCTGCGTAGACGACCTGCGAACGCATCGGGACGAGCTCGAGGACCCCTATCGCAAGAGCCTGGAGGCGTACGTCGACGCGCTACCCCTCGTGCGCACCAGCTGATCGACCTGCCCAGGCGAGGGGGACGCCGGCCGCATGCGAGTGAGGCGGATCGGAATCTCGTGAAGTCGGTACGGCCCGGCGTCCGGGCACGGGCGGCCGAGCGGCGGCCCCGTGTCACGCGAAGATGCGCCGCATCAGCGCGCGTTTGATCGCCTCGACGATGGCGAGGTAGGTCAGCGTCGCGCCCGCGAGGAACAGGAAGAAGCCGGGCGGCAGCGGCACGAAGCCGAGCAGCCCGGCGAAGGGGCTGTACGGCAGCGCGAGGGCCACGGCCACGACGCCGAGCGTGGTCGCCGCGAGCGCGCGGCTCGGAGAGCTCTTGAAGGAGCTGCCCATCGTGCGGATCACGAAGATCACGAGCGTCTGCGTGGCCAGCGACTCGACGAACCAGCCGGTGCGGAAGAGCGGGGCCGGCGCGCGGAACACGCGGAGCAACACGTAGAAGGTGAGGAAGTCGTACAGGGAGCTGATCGGCCCGATCACCATCATGAAGCGGCGGATCAAGGCGATGTCCCACCGCCGCGGCTTCCGGACGAAGCTCGCGTCGACGTTGTCCGTCGGGATCGTGATCTGCGCGAGATCGTAGAGGAAGTTGTTCAGGAGGATCTGCGCGGGCAGCATCGGCAAGAACGGGAGGAGCACCGAGGCCCCGGCCATGCTGAACATGTTGCCGAAGTTCGAGCTCGTCCCCATGAGCAGGTACTTCATCACGTTGCCAAAGGCCTTCCGCCTCTCGAGGATGCCCGAGCGCAGCACGTCGAGCCTGCGGTCGAGCAGCACGATCTCCGCGGCGTCCCTGGCCACGTCGACGGCGCCGGCGACGGAGATCCCGACGTCGGCGGTGTGCAGCGACGGCGCGTCGTTGATGCCGTCGCCGACGTAGCCGACCACGTGACCGCGGGCCTTGAGCGCGCGGAGGACGCGGTTCTTCTGCGCCGGCGAGACGCGCGCGAACACGCGGGTGCGCTCGGCGAGGTGGGAGAGCGCCGGGTCGTCGAGGCGATCGATCGCGCCGCCGAGGACGATCTCGCCGGGATCGAGGCCGACCTGCCGGCAGACGTGCCCGGCGACGAGCTCGCTGTCGCCCGTCAGGATCTTCACGTCGACCCCTTCCTCACGGAGCGCGCCCACGATCCCGGCGGCGTCGGGGAGCGGCGGATCGACGAACGCGAGCAGCCCCGCGAGCGTGAGATCGACCTCGTCGTCGCGCCGGTACGCCGGCCTGGCCGGCACGCCGCGGTAGGCGACCGCGAGCACCCGGTAGCCCTGCTGGCCGAGCGCATGGAACGCCGCCTCGCACCGCGCGCGGGCGGCGTCGTCGAGCGGCCGCACCTCGCCGCTGGCCTCGTACGAGGTCGCGATCGCGAGGACGCTCTCGGGCGCGCCCTTGGTCACGAGCAGCCGCTCGCCCTGGCGCTCGGCGACCACGCTCACGCGGCGCCGCTCGAAGTCGAACGGCAGCTCGTCGAGCTTGTGGAAGCCGTCGATGTCGGGGTGCTCGTGGCGCAGCACGGCCAGGGCCACCGCGAAGAGGAGCGACTCGAGCGGATCGCGCCGGAGCGCGGCGGTGAACGCGATGACGAGGAGCACGAGGAAGAGCACGAGCCTGAGGATGAACGCCCCGAAACGCGCCATCCCCCGCTCGAACTCGGTCTGCGGAGGGCGGGTCGCGAGGGCGCGGGCGATGCCGCCGAAGGCGGTGTCGGCGCCCGTCGCGAACACGACCGCGGTCGCGGTGCCGCTCACCACCGACGACCCGAGGAACACCGCCTGGGTCATCTCGTCCGGGCTCTTCGCGGTCGAGGGCCCAGGGTCGGGGCTCTTCTCGGCGGGCAGCGGCTCGCCGGTGAGCGCGGCCTGGTGAACGTGCAGATCCTTGGCCGTGAGCAGGCGCGCATCGGCGGGGACCAGATCGCCCGCGGCGAGCCGCAGGACGTCGCCCGGCACGACCTCGCGCCGCGGGAGCTCGCGGAACACCCGGTCTCGCAGCGTCGTCGCGGTGGGCGCGACCTGGGCGCGGAGCCGCTCGGCCGCGCGGTGGGATCGCCGCGTCTGCACCGACTCGACCGCGACGCTCAGCGCCACGATGACCACGACGACCGCCGCGTTCGTCAGGTCGCCGAGGAGCGCCGACACCACGCTGGCGAGCAGGAGGATGCTCACGAGCGGGTTCGCGAAGCGGCGCAACACCTGGACGACGGCCGCCTCTCGCCTCGTGGTGGCCGCGGGCTCGTTGGGGCCGAACCGCCCGAGCCGCTGCCGCGCCTCCTCGCTCGTCAGCCCGCGCGGTGAGGTCCCGAGCCGCTCGAGCAGCGCCGCGACGGGCAGGCCCGAGAGCCGCTGCGCGTTCGCGTCCATGCGCCCACGAGCTCCGCCTTCTCCTCGCCGCACTTCGCGGGCGCGGTCACGCCGCCTCCCGGGCGTAGACGAAGCGGGTCAGGTCCTCCACCGGCTCGATCGGCGCCTCCTCCGCGGCCATCACGGCCGCCTCGACCTCGGCCGCGACCTCGCCCAGGATCCGGGCGAGCGCGCCGTCGTCGAGCAGCCCCTCGGCGCGCAGCCGCGCGACGAACAGGTCGATGGGGTCGCGCTCCCGCCAGGCGGCCACCTCGCTCTTGTCCCGGTATCTCTCGGCGTCGTACATCGAGTGCGCGCGGAACCGGTACGTCAGCAGCTCGAGGAAGCGGGGGCCGGCCGCGTCCCTCACGGCCGCGGCCGCGCGCCGCGTGGCCTGCTCCACGGCGAGCACATCCATGCCGTCGACCTGCTCGGCCGGCACGTGGTGAGCCGCGGGGACGTCGATGAGCCGCGGGTTGGCGGCGTGGCGCGCGAGCGCCGTCCCCATGGCGTACTGGTTGTTCTCGCAGAGGAAGAGCACCGGCAAGCTCCAGAGCGCGGCGAGGTTCAGCGACTCGTGGAACTCCCCCTCGTCGGTCGCGCCGTCGCCGAAGAACGCCGCCGTGACCCGCCGCCGGCCGGCGAGCTTGTCGGCGAGCGCGAGCCCCACCGCGATGGGCAGGCCGCCCCCCACGATGGCGTAGCCGCCGTAGAAGCGTCGCTCCGCGCAGAACAGGTGCATCGACCCGCCGCGCCCGAGGGCGCAGCCCGTCGCCTTCCCGTACATCTCGGCCATCGCCGCGGCGGGCGAGACCCCGCGCTGCAGCGCATGGCCGTGATCGCGGTAGGCGGCGACCACGGCGTCGTCGTCCTCGAGCGCCCGCATCGCCCCGACAACGACCGCCTCCTCACCGATGACCAGGTGGAGGAAGCCGCGGATCTTTTGAAGCGTGTACAGCTCGGCGCACCGCTCCTCGAAGCGGCGGATGAGCAGCATCGCCCGCAGCACGGCGAGCGCCTCGGCAGCAGGGATCCCGACCGGGCTCACGCGGGCTCCTTCGAACATCGCAGCCTCCTGCTCGGCACGGGCGCCTCCATCCAGCACACCTCCGCGACAGGGCTCGGCTCGGGCAACGATCGTACCGGCGCGGGCGCTTCCCGTCGTCGGCGCCGCTCATGGGTCCTCCTGCTCGGGTGCCGGCTCAGCGCGGAGGGCCCGCGGCCTCGCCGCGCGCGAGCAGCGCCTGCAGCGAACCGCCGTCATGGAGGAGCCGGATCGCCTCGGCCAGGAGCCCGTCCAGACGGACGAGCTCGACGGGGATCGCCGCGCCCGTGGCGGCTGCGACGCTGTCGGTCACGAGGAAACGGCGCACCGGGAGCGCGGAGAGCCGGGCCGTCGCCGGGCCGACGAAGAGGCCGTGCGTCGCGATGACGGTGATGTCCGGCGCGCAGCCCGCCGCGAGCAAGGCGTTCACGGCGGCCTCGATCGTCCCGCCGGTGCTGATCATGTCGTCGACGAGGAGGGGCGACCGTCCCCGGACCTCGCCCGTGATGGCGTGGACGCTGACGTCCTCGCCGCTGAGGCGGGTCTTGTGCACGACGGCGACCGGCAAGCGGAGGAGCCGGGCATGGCGATCCGCGAGCTTCGCGGCGCCCAGGTCCGGCGCCACGATGACGCTGCGCTCGGAGATGAAGGGTCTCGCTGCGTCCGAGAGCAGCGGCGCGGCGCTCAGGTGCTCGAGCGGGATGGAGAAGAACCCCTCGAGCGCGGCGTTGTGGAGGTCGACGGCCACCACGCGCGAGAGGCCCGCCGTCCTGAAGAGATCGGCGACGAGCCGGGCCCCTACCGGCTCCCTGCCCGAGGCGCGGCGGTCGTGGCGGGCATAGCCGAAATACGGCACGACGGCCGTCACGCGCGGAGCCCCTGCGCGACGACACGCGTCCGCGAGGAACAGGAGCTCGGCGATGTGCTCGTCGACCGGTGGGCTCGTCGGCTGGAGGAGAACCACGTCCCGCCCTCGCACGCTCTCCCGTAGCTGCACGTGAAGCTCGCCGTCCGCGAAGCGGCGCACCAGGGCGTGGCCCAGGCCGATACCGAGGCGCGCCGCCACGGCCTGTGCGAGAGGGAGGTTCGCGTTGCCCGCAAAGAGGCAGATCTCCATGGCTGCTCCGCTGCGCCGCCTTCCGTGTCGTGAGGGCTCATGGCGCTGCTCATTCGAGCTGTGACCGCTCTCCAGATGCAACCCCAGGGCCTGATCTCTCCAGTGACGTCCGCCCGCCTCCGCGTCATCACGCCTCTCCGCCTGATCTGTTTGCTCGCCACGTGTCATGGGAGCGCACCGGCCTCCATGACCCTTCGGGCATGGGCTTCCCGGAGCCGACGCCGGCTCCATGGAGCGTTCGCTGGGAGGAATGCCGTGACCACTGCTGGGGAGCTCTGCAATCGGCGCGTCGTCACCATCGGCAAGACCGAGACCGTGATCGAGGCCGCCCGCCGCATGCGGGCGCATCACGTCGGCAGCCTGGTCATCGTCGACGAGCCCGCCGGGAGGACCGTGCCTGCCGGCATCATCACCGATCGCGACATCGTGGTCGGCGTGGTGGCAAACGCGAGTCCCTACCTGGAGTCTCTCCAGGTGGCGGACGTCGCGACCGAGCCGCTGGTCACAGCGCGAGAGCAGGAGGACCTCCTGGACGTCCTCGGCAGGATGCGCGCCGAAGGCATCCGCCGCGTGCCGGTGGTGAACGACGAGGGGGTGCTCCAGGGAATCATCGCCTTCGACGATCTCCTCGAGTTCCTGTCGGACGAGCTCTCCGAGCTGAGCGCGCTGGTGACGAGGCAGCAGCGGCGGGAAGCGCAGAGGAGGATCTGAGGGCCGGGCGTGGCAGGGGCGAGGACGTCGCGGTCAGCACGCGACCGGAGGAGGGGCTTCATGCTGTTTCGAGATCGCGTCGATGCAGGGCGCCGCCTGGCCTTCGCGCTGGGTCGCTATCGCGACGATACGCCCGTCGTGCTCGGGCTCCCGCGCGGCGGCGTCCCGGTCGCCTACGAGGTCGCCCGGGCGCTCAAGGCGCCGCTCGACGTCTGGGTGGTGCGCAAGCTCGGCGCTCCGGGGTACGAAGAGCTGGGCATGGGCGCCATCTCGGAGGGCGGAGAGGTGTACCTCAATGAGGAGGTGCTCGCGGAGCTCGGCGTCCCCCAGGAGGAGGTCGCGGAGATCGTGGACCGCAAGGCCGCCGAGGTCGAGTCGCGCGTGCGGCGCTTCCGGCGCGGCCGGCCGCCGGTCGACGTCGAGGGCCGCACCGTCGTCGTCGTCGACGACGGCATCGCGACCGGCGGGACCGTGCGCGCCGCGCTCCGGGCCGTCCGGCGGCGCGGACCGAGGCGCCTCGTCCTCGCGGTCCCGGTCGCGTCGGCGACGACGCTCGAATCGCTGCGCCCCGAGGTCGATGAGGTGGTCTGCCTCGACGCGGATCCGCACCTGTTCGCGATAGGCGCATATTACCAGGACTTCCGCCAGACCACGGACGAGGATGTCGTGGAGCTGCTCGAGCGGGCGCGCGGCGGCGGCGCGGGCGCGGAAGGCGAGGAGGGGCCGGCGGGCCCGCCGGAGCCGGCAGAAGAGCTCTCCGTCGAGCTCGCGCTCGACGGCGGCGCGCGCCTTCAAGGGAGCCTGACGATCCCGGCCGGGGCGACAAGCATCGTCCTGTTCGCGCACGGGAGCGGCAGCAGCCGGCATAGCCCGCGCAACCGGTACGTCGCCGAGGTGCTCCAGAGCGCCGGGCTGGCCACATTGCTCTTCGACCTCCTCACCGGCGAGGAAGAGGCGGTGGATGAGCGGACTGGCCACCTCCGGTTCGACATCGAGCTCCTCGCGGGGCGGGTCATGAGCGCGGCCCTGGCCACGCGCGAGCAACCCGAGACGAGCGCGCTCCGGATCGGCTACTTCGGCGCGAGCACCGGCGCCGCGGCCGCGCTGGTCGCCGCGGCGAGGCGGCCGGATCTCGCGGACGCCGTGGTGTCGCGGGGCGGGCGCCCCGATCTCGCCGGCGCGTACCTCGAGCAGGTCCGCGCGCCCACGCTGCTCATCGTCGGGAGCGCGGACACCGAGGTGCTCGCGTTGAACCGGCAGGCGCTCGAGCTCCTGCGCGGACCGCGACAGCTCGCGATCGTGGAGGGAGCGACGCACCTGTTCGAGGAGCCAGGGACGCTGGAAGAGGTCGCGCGCGCGGCGAGCGCGTGGTTCGTTCGCTACCTGGCGCCCCGGGCGCTCGAGGCGACCGCGTAACCGCACGAGGGCAGCAGCGGCGCGGTGCTCGCGGAATCAGCTCCAGCGCAGCAGCAGGCTGCCTTCCTCCCCGAGCTCGACGCTCGTCCCGAACCGCGCGCCCTCTCGGCTCAGCACGTCCCTCAGCCAGAGCGCGTCCTCTTGCGCGGCGCGGTGGAGGCGAAATTTCAGCATCCGCAGCGGTACCAGCTCCAGACCGACGAGCTCGCCGGTCCCCGCGCGCAGCGTGGCAAAGTACATCATGGCCAGATCGCCTCGATAGGCCTCGTGTCCGCTGATGCCCTCATAGTCGTTCACGAAGTCGCCGCAGCCGTAGAGGATCAGCCGCCCCGCGTGGACCTCGATCGCCTTCGGATGATGCGAGGAGTGCCCGTGAACCACGTCGACGCCGGCGACGTCGACGAGGGCGTGGGCGAGCGTGACCTGCTCCTCCGGGACCTCGTACCCCCAGTTGGGGCCCCAGTGGATCGAGGCCACGACGATGTCGCCCTCCCGCCTGGCCGCCCGCACCGCGGCCAGCACGCGACCGACCTCCACGGGAGACGACTCATCGACCAGGTGAATGCCCGGGCGGTCCACCGAGGCGCCCCAGCGCCGCGGGATGCCGCTGGTCTCCGAGCCCAGCGAGAAGATGAGGACCCTCCCCTCGCCCTCGCCCTCGATCTCGATGAGCGCTGGCGCCGCCGCCTCATCGAGGTCGCGGCCCGCGCCGGCCGTCGTCACGTTCGCCGACCGGAGCGCGGCGATCGTGTCAATCAGCCCGGCAACTCCCCAGTCGAGGACGTGGTTGTTTGCCAGCGCGCAGCAGCCGATCTGCGCCGCGGCGAGGCACGAGACGTTCCCCGGGTGCATCCGGTAATTGATGCCCTTGAGACACGGCTCATCGCTGGTCGTGATCGCCGTCTCGAGGTTGACCAGCCGGACGGCGGGCGCCCGCCGGCTCCACGCGTCGAGCGCGGCCCCCCAGACGTAGGAGGAATCGACGGGCCGGGGAATAGGGCCGCTCGCGCGCTCGGCGAGCTCGACGTAACCCCTCGCGTCCTCCACGGCCAGCTCGTACAGCACCGGATCGCTGGGGCACGGCAGGATCTGATCGATCCCCCGGCCGGTCATCACGTCACCGCAGAGAGAGATGGTGACATCACCCGCAGTCGACGTGCCCTGGGGCCGCTCCCTCGCCGCGTCTTGCGTCATGGGTCGCCGCTCCATCGACCTGCACGAGTTGCAAGGGAGAGACCAGGTGGCTCACGCGGGCGGCGCGGCTCATCGACGGATCGATCGGCCCGCGAGTTGCCTTGAGCGAGGAGGAGATGCCGTTATCCAAGATCTGCGCCGCCGAGCTCATGACCGAGAACCCCCGGACCGTGCGGGTCAACGACCCCATCGGCGAGGCGGTGGACGTGCTCCAGACGATGGACTTCCGCCACGTGCCGGTCGTCGACGAGCAGGGTGAGCTGGTCGGGATGCTCAGCGATCGCGACCTGCGCGCGCTCCAGCTGCCCTACTCGGAGGACGCCGCGGTGGTCGACAGGGCGCTGCGGAAGGCCCGCGGGCCGGTGTCCACGATCATGAGCGGCAATGTCGTGAGCGCCAGTCCGGACGCGGACGTGACCGAGCTCATGGAGCTCATGCTCGACAACAAGATCGGCGCGCTCCCGGTCGTCGACGGAGAAGGTGCGCTGGTCGGCATCGTCAGCTATGTGGACGTCTTTCGCGGGCTCCTCGAGGAGGAGTGACCCGTCGTCTCCTTGGCGCGCAGGACGCGCACAGACAGCGCGAGGTGCGGGTGGGGTGAGGCCGGGCACGGTGATTGCTGCGATCGGTGGATAGGACGCGCCAAGCGCCGGTCCCACGGCGATGGGACATGGACCAGCGGAGACAGCATGCGGCCTGTGCAGCGGATCCTGGCCACCACGGACCTCTCGGAGCTCTCGATCGCGGCCGTGAAGGTCGCGCTGGAACAAGCGCGCTCCTGGGGCGCCGAGCTCCGGATCCTCCACGTCGCAGCGTCCGCGCAAGCGCAGCCGAGCGTGGCAGACGCGCTGCTCGGTTTCGTGGCAGAGCTCGGCAGCGACGTTCACATCGTCCCGCTCGTCCGGGTCGGGTCTGCCGCGGAGGAGATCGTCACGTGTGCTGAGGAAGACGACGTCCAGCTGATCGTGATGGGCCGCCACGGGCACACCGGCACCACGGCCGTGCTGATGGGCAGCGTCGCCGAGCGCGTCGCGCGGACCTCGGGCTGCCCCGTGCTGATGGTGCCCCCGGAGAAGGAAGCCCGCGGGACCGGGGTGATCATGGGTCCGCCGCCGTACGCCTCGCGGTTTCGCTGCCTGCGCTGCGGCGTGCGCTCGGAGTACCAGTTCTGCGCCGCGTGCCGGGCCCATTTCCGCATGCTCGATGTGCCCGCAGGAGGGGGCCCTCCCGAGGCCCCTGCGGCGGGCCCCCTCAGCGCGGAGCGGATCGAGGCGCTCCTCGAGCGCGGCGCCTTCGGCCGGCTGGGCTGCCACGCCGAAGGACGAACGTACGTCGTGCCCATGAGCTACGCCTACGAGAAAGGCCGCCTTTACCTGCGCTCGGCGGAGGGGACCAAGATCCGGATGATGCGTAAAAATCCGGAGGTCTGCTTCCAGGTCGACCACATCCAGAGCCTCGCTGACTGGGAGAGCGTCATCGTGTTCGGGGTGTTCCGCGAGCTCACCGCGCAGGAGGCGGTCGAGGGCCTGCGGCGCATCCACGACCGGCTGGCGTCCCTCGCCGAGGAGGACGCATGGCCCCGCCCGTCCGAGGCGTCCGCCGACGACAGGCTTGGCCACCGGGCCTACGTGGGGGCGCGCGGCGCGGTCGTCGGTTGCATCGAGCCCGTGGAGAAGACGGGGCGCTATCAGGCGCGCTGAACCCCATGAGCGGGCATCGGTCGTCTTCTCGTCAAAAGCAGGCGTCACCACACCGATCCGAGGCATTCATCCCAAACGATCATGCAAGCGCTCATCCAAGACGACGTGGCAATCCAGGAGTTTCTGCTCGACCCCTCTCCCTACTTCCGCCGCTGGCGCCACGATGAGCCGGTCCGCTGGTCTGAATCGCTGCACGGCTGGGTGCTGACGCGCTATGACGATGTTGTCGAGGCATTCCGAGACCCACGCCTGCGCCAGAGGCCGCCGCAGGCGATCGTCGACGCGCAGCTGCCACCGGGGAAGCGCGAGGTCGCCCGCGATTTCGTGCGCCTCCTCGGAGGCATGATGCTGATGAAAGACGGCCCGGAACACGCCCGCCTGCGCCGTGTGGGCAGCCAGGGGTTCACGCAGGGCGTTCTGGACGGGTTCCGGCCGATCCTCCAGCGCGTGACGGACGAGATCCTCGACAAGGTAGAGCCGCTCGGTCGCATGGATATCGTGCGCGACCTGGCTCAGCCATTGCCAGCCACGGCGATCGCCCACATGTTCGGCATCCCTGACGCAGATCGGGGGTCGTTCCAGAAGTGGTCTGAGGACGTCGCGCGGTTCTTCGGCGGCACGACGCTGGACGTCGAGGAGGACGCCAGATCAGCCAACGAGGCGATATGCAATCTGGAGCGCTATTTTCTCGCCATCGTCGACGGGCGGCGCATGCGCCCGAGCAACGACCTGGTGAGCCTCTTCGTGGCCGGCCAGCAGGAAGGAAAGCTGTCGGCGGAGGAGATCACGGCTCAGTGCATCCTGGTCCTCGCGGCCGGACACGTCACGACCATCGACCAGCTTGGCAATGCGGTCCATGCGCTCCTCATGCACCCAGACCAGTTGAACCAGCTGCGTGAGGACCCGGCGCTCATCAGATCCGCTGTAGAGGAGTGCCTGCGCTACGACGGATCGGTGCCGTTCGTTTGCCGGGTCGCGGCAGAAGATTTGAAGATCCGCGACAAGCGCATCCAGCGACACCAGACGGTCTTCCTCGGCATAGCATCGGCGAACCGGGATCCAGAGATCTTCGACGAGCCCGATCGTTTCGACATCACCCGCGCGCCGGGCAAGCACATCGCGTTCGGTTTTGGTCCGCACGGGTGTCTGGGTGCCGGCTTGGCGCGCCGGGAGCTCGAGGTAGGGCTCGCCAGCCTGATTCGCCGCATGCCAGGCCTGAAGCTCGACGAACAGAGCCCGCCGGTGCGGAGATGCGAGAGCGTCATGTTCCGCGGCTTTCGTAGATTGCCGGTCCTCTTCTCGAGAGCTCGGATGGACAAGGTCGCCTGACGGCTGATGACCCCGACGCGCCGCTCATTCGAGCGGGGGCGCGGCCGCCCGTTCCTTCGCCGCCGGCTCGGGCACATCGGTCAACGTCGCCTCCGTCAGGAGCAGCACGCTCGCCACCGACACGGCGTTCTCGAGCGCGACGCGCACCACCTTGGTCGGGTCGATGATGCCCGACTCGACGAGATCGACGTAGGTGCCGTGCGCCGCGTCGAACCCGAGATTGCCGCTGCCGGCGCGCATCCGCTCGAGCACGACGCCGGCGTCGACGCCGGAGTTCTCCGCGATCTGCCGCGTCGGAGCCTCGAGCGCGCGGCGCAGGATGCGCACGCCGGTGCGCTCATCGCCGTCGCAGCGCTGCTCCTCGTGCTCCACCGCGACGCTCGCGCGCAGGAGCGCGAGCCCCGCGCCGGGCACGACGCCCTCGACCACCGCCGCCTTGGTCGCGCTGATCGCGTCCTCAAAGGCCTCTTTCCGAGACTTCATCTCCGTTTCGGACGGCGCCCCGACCCGGACGACCGCCACGCCCCCCACGAGCTTCGCCAGGCGCTCCTCGAGCTTCTCGCGATCGTAGTCGCTCTTCGCCTCCCTCCTCTGCCGCCGGAGCAGCTCGACCCTCGTCTGGATGGCGTGCGCGTCGCCGGCGCCGCCGATGATCGTCGTGTTCTCCTGCTTCACGACGACCCGCGCCGCCCGCCCGAGCTGGTCCCGCGTCACGTGCTCCAGCTTCACCCCTGCTTCTTCGGCGATCACCTCTCCCCCGGTCAGGATCGCGATGTCCTCGAGCATCGCCTTGCGTCGGTCCCCGAAGCCGGGCGCCTTGACCGCGACGCACGCGAGCGTGCCGCGCAGCTTGTTCACGACGAGCGTGGCCAGCGCGTCGCCCTCGACCTCCTCCGCGATGAGCAGGAAGCTCTGCCCCTCTTTTGCGACCTCCTCGAGCAGGGGGAGCAGGTCTTTCATGCCGCCGATCCGCTTCTCGTGGATCAGGATGAGCGGCTCCTCCAGCACGCACTCCATGCGCTCCGGGTCCGTTACGAAGTAGGGCGAGAGATACCCGCGGTCGAACTGCATGCCTTGCACGACCTCGACCGCCGTCTCTGTCCCCTTCGCCTCCTCGACGCTGATGACGCCCTCTCCACCGACCTTCTCCACCGCGTCGCCGATGAGCTCGCCGATGGCAGCGTCGTTGTGCGCCGCGACCGTGGCGACCTGGATCTTCTCCTGGCGGCTCTGCACAGGGCGGGAGAGCGACCGCACCGCGTCGACGGCCGCGTGGAGTCCCCGCTCGATGCCGCGCTTGAGGTCGATCGCGCTCGCGCCCGCGGCGATGTTGCGGAGCCCCTCCGCGAAGATCGCATGAGCCAGCAGCGTAGAGGTCGTCGTGCCGTCGCCGACCGCGTCGCCCGTGCGCTCGGCCGCCTCGCGGATGATCTGCACGCCGACGTCCTCTTCCGGGTCCTTGAGGCTCAGCTCCTTGGCGATCGAGACACCATCGTTGCACACGGTGGGGCGCCCCCACGCGCGTCCGATGAGCACGCTCTTCGACTTCGGGCCGAGCGTCACGCGGACCGCGTCGGCGAGCGCCGTGGCGCCGCGCAGGACCTTCTCGCGAGCAGCGGCGTGGAAAAGGAGTTGCTTGTGGGGCATCGCTGAAGACCTCCTGGACGAGCGCGGCCGACCTTCTGTGGCCTCCGTCGAGGATGCAACCTCAGGGCCGGCTCTGTCGGGTGCCGATCGCGCGCTCCGATCGTCGTCTCCCGAGAGATCGACGGCTCGCCTGCGCCCGCGGCGCCGGCGGCCGTGATGTGTGTCAGCGAGAAGCGGAAATCTCGGCATCCAGCCGATCGAAGCAGCGGAACGGGTCCTCCAGCATCTCGCGCACGGTGCGCGCCAGCATGCTCGCGTGGAAGCCGTCGATGAAGCGGTGATCGAACGTGGCGCTCACGCGCATCACCTTGCCGGGCACCACCTTGCCGTCCTCCACCACCGGCTCGTCCCTCACCGCGCCCGGGACAACGAGGACCGGCGTCCGCGTATAGGGCACGAGCGGCACATAGGCGTTCTCCAGGCCCAGCGAGCCGACGTTGGTCACCGTGAGCGCGCCGAACGGATCGCGCGGAAGCCCGAGCTTCGACAGGTCCAGGTTGAGCGTGTACATCACGAACGAGAGCAGGCGAAGGAAGGCGTTCATGAAGAGAAACGGGATGTGCCCTATCGCGCGCTTCGTCTCTTCCACCGCCCTGTCGCGCCGATGGCGGGCGCGCTCGATCGTCCGGTCCAGCTCGTCGACGATCTGAACCAGATTTTTCTCATGGGCCCGCTCGATAGTGGTCACGGTGAGATCCACCTCGCCGTCGCCGCCGGCCGTCTGCACGACCAGCACCGAGACGGTGACGCCGCGCCGGAGGTAGACCTTGTTCCAGCGCAAGATCGCATTGGCGTCGGGGCAGCGGCGCAGCGCCTCGGCGCAGGCCTTGGCGACCAGGTGTGTCACCGTGAGCCGGCGGCCGGTGCTGTGGCGGAACGCCTTGATGTACTCGAGCGCGCGATCCATGCGCAGGGTGAGCGTGCCGTACACCGATGGATCGTATGCGGTGTGCCAGGTGCCGATCGCCAGCTTGCGGAAGCTGGAGATCTCCTGCTTGGGCACGAGATCGAGGTTGGGCTTGATCCACCCGGCCATGGGCTCCATGGCTGCACGGCTCGGGCCAGGGCGTGCTGCGCGCTCCGGCTCCTCTTGTGTTGTGGCGCGGGCTCTCGCCCGCCGCGCCGGGGTGTCACCAGGGCTCCCGGTCTGCAGACGGGGCGCGCTGCCGCAGCGGCAGCGTGAACTGGAAGGTCGTCTTCCCGGGCGCGCTCTCGGCCCAGATCCGCCCCCCGTGGGCCTCGACGAGCCCTCGCACGATGTAGAGGCCGAGGCCCAGCCCGGCGGCGCCTCCTGCCTTCGCCTCGCGCGTCCGGTAATAGCGGGCGAAGAGCCTCGCCGCCCACGCATCGAGCAGCGGCGCGCCCCGCGCCACCCGCGCGAGGCAGAGACGGATGTCGGCTGGCACGTGGCGGTGGGAATGGAGCCAGAGCTCGCCGGTGTCCTCAGAAGCCAGGAGCAGGTAGGCACCGCGCGCGCCGAGCTCCATCGCCTGGTCGAGCAGGAGCCCGGTGAGCTCGCTGAGATCGGCCGCGCGCGCCACGCGGAGCGCAGCGCGATCAGGCCGCGTCACGAGGACGATGGTTGTCCGTTCCCCGTTAGCCAGCGCCTCGACCGCGGCGGCGAACCGCGTGGCTTGCATCTTCAACCCCGAGTGCGGGCCCAGACACGAAGCGCCGTGCGTGGCCGACCCGAGAAAGCTGGACCAGGCGCGCGGCAAGCTGAGCAGCCTCAGCGTGTGTCCGGTCGGCGCTGTGTCGACGATCACGCGCTCTCGATACGTGTCGGCCGCTTTCTCGGGATCGATGTTGAGCGCGGAGAGCCCTCCGACGCCGGGGATCGGCGCGGGTCGATGAGAGAGCGAGGTCCTCAGCCGCCCGGGCTGCGTCTCGAAGGGCTGCCTTCACGCCGCAGCCAGCTGCGGGCGTCGCGGGGCCGTCTCCGGGCGCGGGTGCGTTCGGCGCGGCAGGCTCCGCTTGTCCGGCGGCGCGGGGCCGCTCCTGGCTCTACGTGCCTCCGGCTTGACGTGCCGGGGGCCGGGCCGCAGAGCCAGCAGACCGAAGGCCATGGGGAGCCGGCTTTTCGTCCGCAAACCGCTGTCGGTCATGAGAGAAGAGCTGCAGGGGGAGCACCGCCTCCGGCGGGTCCTCGGGCCGCTGCAGCTCACGAGCATCGGGATCGGCGCCATCATCGGGACAGGCATCTTCGTGCTCACCGGCCAGGCCGCGCACGACAAGGCAGGTCCTTCCCTGATGCTCTCCTTCGTGGTCGCGGGGATGGCCTGCGTGTTCGCGGCCCTCTGTTACGCGGAGTTCGCGGCGATGGTGCCGGTCGCGGGCTCGGCCTACGCGTACTCGTACGCGACGCTCGGCGAGCTGCCGGCGTGGATCATCGGGTGGGATCTCGTCCTCGAGTACGCCGTCGGCGCCGCCACCGTGGCGCACGGGTGGTCCCATTATTTCCAGGACTTCATCGGGATCTTCGGGATAGAGCTGCCGAGAGAGCTCAGGAGCGCGCCGTTCGACTACCAACCGGCGCTCGGCGAGCTCGTGCCCACGGGGGCGATCATCGATCTCCCCGCCGCTCTCGTGACGATCGCGGTCACGGTGATCCTGCTCAAGGGCATCCACGAGAGCGCGACGCTCAACGCCGTGATGGTCGCGCTCAAGCTCGCGGTCGTGCTCTTCGTGATCGCGGTGGGCGCGTTTTACGTCGACCCGGACAACTGGCGGCCGTTCGCGCCGTTCGGGCTCGCGGGGCTCAGCTTCTTCGGTCACACGGTCTTCGGCGAGACCGGTAAAGGGGGAGAGCCGCTCGGGATGCTCGCCGGCGCCGCGACCATCTTCTTCGCCTACATCGGGTTCGATTCGGTGTCGACCCACGCCGAGGAGGCGAAGCACCCGCAGCGCGATCTGCCCACGGGCATCGTGGCCTCGCTCGTGATCTGCACCATTCTCTACGTCTCCGTCGCGGCGGTCCTGACGGGCATGGTGCCCTACACCGAGCTGAGCATCGACGCGCCTGTCTCCGATGCCTTCGCGCGCGTCGGCCTCCCGTGGGCGCAGTTCATCATCTCCCTCGGGGCGGTCGCCGGGATCACCTCCGTGTTGCTCGTGCTCATGCTCAGCCAGCCGCGCGTGCTGCTCGCCATGGCCCGTGACGGGCTCCTGCCCAGGCGCTTCTTCGGATCGGTGCACCCGGTCTTCAAGACACCGTGGAAGTCCACCTTGCTCACCGGGTTCGTGGTCGCCACCCTCTCGGCGCTCCTCCCGCTGCGGATCCTCGCGGAGCTCGTCAATATCGGGACGCTCCTTGCGTTCCTGTTCGTCTGCGCGGCGATCCTGATCATGCGCCGGACGGCGCCGGACGCGCCGCGCCCGTTCCGGGTGCCGCTCTACCCGCTCACCCCGATCCTCGGGATCGTGATCTGTCTCCTCCTCATGTTCTCGCTGCCCACCGAGAACTGGCTGCGCCTCGCGGCCTGGCTCCTGCTCGGGTTCGCGATCTACTTCGGCTACAGCCGCAAGCACAGCGCGATGACGGCGAGCCCGTGACGCTGATCCCTGGGTCCCCGCGCTACCGCGTGGCAAGGGGGCTCGGCCGAGGCGCGCGGAAGTGAGTCGCTCGTCTTCTCCTCCTGGTCCTCCTGGCGCCGCGGCCGGACAGGCAAAGCCGCTTCACGGCACCTGCGCTCAGCCACGCATCCGTCCTTTGGAGCTCGCCGCGCTCCCCGTCGAGGGGCGAATCCAGGCACTGCGGTCCGCTCCGGAGGGGCTGAGCGACGTCGAGGCGGCGAGGAGGCGGCTCGCTCACGGCGACAACGAGCTCGCGCCGCCCCGGCGTTCACGTCCGCTCCGGACGCTGCTCGCTCAGCTCACCCATACGCTCGCATTGCTGCTCTGGCTCGGCGCCGGGCTGGCCTTCGCCGCGGGCGCCCCGGAGCTCGGGTTCGCCATCATCGCTGTCGTCGTGCTCAACGGCGCGTTCGCGTTCATCCAGGAGCACCGCGCCGAGCAGGTCGTGAGCAGCCTGATGCGCCGTGTGGCGGTGCGTGCCCGCGTCGTCCGGGCAGGCATCGAGCGGCGTGTCCCCGCGCGCGAGCTCGTCCCGGGCGACGTGGTCCGGCTCGCGGCAGGTGAGATCGTGCCGGCCGACTGCATCTTGCTCGGCGCGGACAGCCTCTCGCTCGACCTCTCGATGCTCACGGGCGAGACGGCGCCGGTCGATCGCGACGCCGCGCCGATCGCCTCGCCGGGCCGCGGCGCGGAGGAGCTCACGCTCCCGAGCCTGCTCCCGAGCGGCGCGTCCGTGGTGACCGGCGCGGGCGAGGCGCTCGTGTTCGCGACGGGCGCGGAGAGCGCCGCGGGCAAGATCGCCGGGCTCCTCGAGCAGGGCGGGCGCGAGGGCTCGCTGCTCGAGCGCCAGGTCGCGCAGCTCTCGCACGTCACCGCGGCCATCGCGGTGATCGCCGGCGCGGCCACGCTGGTGCTCGCGCAGGCGTTCCATCGCGTCGGCCCGCTCGGCGCGCTCACGTTCGCGATCGGCGTGATCGTGGCGCTCGTCCCCGAGGGGCTGCTCCCGACGCTCAGCGTGTCGCTCGCGATCGGCGCGCAGCGGATGGCGGCGCGCGGGGCTCCCGTGCGGCGCCTCTCCGCGGTCGAGGTGGTCGGGTCGGTGACGACCATCTGCACGGACAAGACCGGGACCCTCACGCAGAACGCGCTCTCGGTGCGCGGCTTCATCCCCGCGCGCGGCGCGCCCCCGGACGCGGAACAGGCGGCGCGGCTCGCGGCCGCGCTGTGCAACAACGCGCGCCCGGCGCCGGCGGGCGGCGATTGCGAGGGCGATCCGGTCGACGTGGCCCTCGCGCGCTGGGCCGCGGCCGGCGGAGTGGACCTGGCCGACGCGCGCGCCCGGTGGCCTCGGATCGCCGACACCGCGTTCGATGCGCGCCGGCGCTACATGGCGGTGACGTGCGCGGAGGGCGGCGCCACGCGGGACTTCGTGAAGGGGGCGCCCGAGGCGGTCGTCGCGCTGAGCGGCGCGCCGGCGCCCGCAGGCCTCGACGAGGCGGTGGTGGGCGCGGCCGAGCGCGGCGAGCGCGTGCTCCTGCTCGCCGTGAGGGAGGCCGGCGGCCCGCTCACGTGCCTGGGCCTCGCCTGCCTGCACGACCCGACGCGACCGGAGGTCCCCGCGGCGATCGCCGCGTGCAGGCGCGCGGGCGTGCGGGTCGTGATCCTGACGGGCGATCACCCCGCAACGGCGCGCTCCGTGGCCGCCGCCATCGGGCTGGATGCGGCGGACCGAATGGTCGAGGGGCCCGAGATCGACGCGATGGACGACCGGGCGCTGCTCGAGCTGCTCCAGGCCGGGGCGAGCCTCGCGCGCACGACGCCGGAGCAGAAGCTGCGGGTCGTGCAGGTGCTGCAGCGGTCCGGCGAGGTGGTCGTGGCGACCGGCGACGGCGTGAACGACGCCCCCGCGCTCCGCGCCGCCGACGTCGGCGTTGCGATGGGCCTGCGCGGCACGGAGGTGGCCAAGCAGGCGGCCGACATCATCCTGTCCGACGACAACTTCGCCACGATCGTGGCGGCCATCGAGGAAGGCCGGGCCATCAAGCAGAATATCCGCCGCTTCGTGAGCTACGTGTTCACGAGCAACGTCGCGGAGCTCGTCCCGTTCCTTCTCTACATCTTCTTTCCGATCCCTCTCCCGCTCGGGATCGTGCAGGTGCTCGCGATCGATCTCGGGACCGACGTGCTCCCCGCGCTGGCGCTCGGCGTGGAGCCGGCGTCGCCCGCGACGTTGCTCGTCCCTCCGGAGCCGCCCCGCAAGCCGATCCTCACCCGGGAGCTCGCGCTGCAAACGTTCTTCCTCTACGGGGCCGTCGAGGCGTTGCTCGGCGTTCTGGCGTATTTCAGCTTTTATTGGGCACACGGCTGGAGACCTTTCGCGTCGCTCGATCCGTTTCGTGCCCTGGAGCGAGAGGCGGCGACGATGACCTTCGTCGGGATCGTCTCGGGCCAGATAGGGTGTCTGTTGGCGCAGCGCGACGGGCCGCTCTTGAAGCGTCTCGCGTTCTGGTCGAACCCGTGGGTGGCCGCGGGGCTCTCGATCGAGGTCGCGCTGGCGATCGCGCTGCTCTATGTGCCTGGACTGAATCGGATGTTTGCGATGGCCCCGGTGGGGCCGCCGTGGCTCCTCTGGCTGCCCGGGGGCGCCGCGGCGATGGTGCTCGTTGATGCGCTGCGACGCGTCGCGCTGGCGCGCGGGAGCCGTCGCGAGCCGTCGCTTCCGGCTGGGTCTCGGGGCGCCTGACGAACGATCGCGACGAGAATCCACCTCGAATCGACTTGCTGCAGGGGCCGCTCAGCACCTGCTCCTCGTAACGGCATCCTGCCGGACAGGTGCAGCCTCTCCACGAGCCCGCTTCACGCAGCGCCGCGGCAGCCGACCGGGCGCTCCGGACGACGACTGTCAGGGCTCGAAGGCCCAGAGCTGGTGGTGGTCGGGGCTCCAGCGGCGGACGGTGACCTTGTAGCCCGGTCCTGGGGGGGCCTGCAGACAGTAATCCGTTCCCGGGGTGGCCTGGTTGCATATCCTGTAATACTCGGGACCCGACAGGACGGCGCGCCATTGCTGCTCTTTCGTGTCGTGACACGGCTACAGGACGACCAAGGCGCCCTGTTCCTGTGCGGTCGCCGTCAGGCACAGGCCCCGAACGGTGGCGCTCCTCCAGCTGCGGGTCATGCGCTACTGAAAGAATTTCTCCAGATCGTACGCATAATTTTCGGCCTTTTTCTGGTCAGGTCCCGCGACGACGAAGATCACGCCCCTGTTTTTGATGCATCGAACGTATCCAACATACAGTCCGCCCACTGCTCTAGCGCCGGCCCCTCCCGACGCCGTGAATGTGTCGGGCTCCGGGAACCCTGCAATCTTCAGGGATTTTTCTGCATTCTTCGTGCATTTGGATAGAAGTTGATCGTTCAGACCGGGCCAGTCATGCCATCGGGTTGTCACCTCCGGCGGTCGCTCAGGGATACTCGCTCTGGCAAGGCGGCCCCAGCCGGCGACCGTCAAGCTGCCCGCGAGGACGACGCCGAGCGCAAGTGGTGCGACGAGCTTGCTCTTGTATGACCTCGGTGACGCGTGCGATTTCATCGTGTTCTCCCTGACTGCGCGGCGTGCCCCGCGAGCACAGCATGGGCCTCGCGTTCGTCACTACCAACCTGCCCACCGGCGCATCGCGCGTCAACCGGACGCCAAATCATCACAACCCTACGTGAGGGAGGCCGGCGGCCCGCTCCCGTGCCTGGGCCTCGCCTGCCTACACGACTGCTGTCGATATCGACGGACATCCTGATGACGAGCGGCGCGACGGCGCCGCACGGCGACCACCGCCATCGTGGTGAGCTTGTGGTTCATCGTCGTCCTCCAGCAATGCAGGCTGACGCGGCGAGCGCCGGACCGACGCCCGCGCCGGATTCGCCTGGCGATGCGTCTCACCCAGCACAGTCCGAGGGGCTTGCCGCGTACCGGTCTCGACATCCAACCTGGTCGGTATGAAGGATCGTGCGTGCGGCGCCGGCCGCGGCGGGTCATCAATCCGGCCGATACGCCGCTGTCATCCACGACGCTGGTATTTCAGGCGCTTCTCAATCCCGTAGAAAGGGCATTCCCATGTTGAAGATCGCCGTTTTCATGCTGCCGTTGGCCTCCGCCTTGACGCTCGCGACGACGACCGCGCGGGCGGGCGACTGGAGAACGGAATGGCCAGTATTCGATGCGGTTTACTACGTCGACCACTATCCGGACCTGTATCGAGCATTTGGCTACAACCACGACGCGCTGAAGGCCCACTGGCTCAGCTACGGAATCAATGAATGCCGGCGCAGCTCCCCGGTCTTCGATGTGCGGCACTATCTCGATGCTCACGGTGACTTGCAAATGGCTCTGGGCAAGAACAACTGCGCGGCGGCGGTGGAGCACTGGCACAATTATGGAATTTCCGAGGGCCGGGCCAGCCATCCTGACTTCAATGTAATGTGCTACCTGAATCGCTACAGCGATCTGCGAATGAGCTTTGGGGCGAAGAACTATCGCGCAGGGCTGACTCATTACCTTGAGCACGGGAGGTACGAAGGACGCGTCGGCACTTGCAGCTGAGCTCGATCGAGCGGTGGCCAACCTCGGCTCCCCCGCCCGGCTCGGACGCCGCGTGCAAGCCGTGCGCGCGTGCGCAACGGGAGAAGCTCATTCGGGCGCTGCGGCAGCACGCCACCCACGAGGAGGCCGGGCAGCGTGGCGAGTCACGCCTGGCGCGGTCCGGAGCTGCTCGGGCCGGCCACCGGCGCGCCGGCGGCGGACGCCTCGAAGTGGGCGGTGACATGGTAAACGCCGGCCTGGAGATCGAGGCAGAGGCGCAGGCCGCTCTTCTCGAGCACCCGCATCATCGCCTTGTTGGTGAGCAGGACGTCCGCCTCGAAGCCCGAGATCCCCCGGGCTCTCGCGACCTCCGCCATCCGCCGCATGAGCAGGGTGCCGACGCCCTTGCCCTGCCACTCGTCGCGGACGACGAAGGCGACGTCGGCCAGGTTGTTCCTCGGATCGACGTCGTACCGGGCCATCCCGATGAGGGTCTCGTGCTCCGGGCCGGCGCAGGCCAAGATGGCCATGTTCTGATCGTAATCGAAGTTCACGAGCTGCTGCATCTCCTCGTGAGGATGCTCCCGCTTGTGGCTCATGAAGCGGCGGTAGGTGCTCTCGTCCGAGAGGCGATAGAAGAGGTCCTGGAGCGCGGCCTCGTCGGAGAGCCGGACCGGCCGGCAGAGCAGCTCCTCTCCCGACGGCAGGCGCGCGGCGCGCGTCTCCTGCCAGGGGTAATCCGCGCGCGAGATGACCTGATCGATGAACACGTAGCGGCGCTGCTTGGCCGCGGCGAGCAGGTCGGCGCGGTGGTCGGGGTGGGCGATCTCGATGAGCGCGAGCGCGCGCTGCCGGATGTTCCGGCCCCAGAGATCGGCGACGCCGTGCTCCGTCACCACGTAGTGCACGTCCCCGCGGCTCGTAACGATGCCGGCGCCCTGCTCGAACGCCGGCTGGATCCGGCTGATCTTGCCGTCCTTCGCGGTGGATCGGAGCGCGACGATGGGCTTGCCGCCGTGGCTCCGGGCAGCGCCCCGGATGAAGTCGACCTGACCGCCGATGCCGGAGAAGAAGCGGCCCATCAGCGTGTCGGCGGCGACCTGGCCGGTCAGGTCGACGGCGAGGGCCGCGTTGATGGCGACCATCCTGTCGTTCCTGGCGATCGTCAGCGGATCGTTGGTGAAGGCGGACCCGCGCATCTCGATGACGGGGTTGTCGTGGGCCCACTCGTAGAGGGCTCGGCTCCCGAGGAGGAACGACGTCACGAGCTTGCCCGGCAGGAGGGTCTTCCTGCGGCTCGTGATCACGCCGCGCTCGACGAGATCCATCATGCCGTCCGAGAGCATCTCGGTGTGGACGCCGAGATCGTTCCTGTCGCCGAGCGCGGCGAGGACGGCGTTCGGGATCTTGCCGATGCCCGTCTGGAGCGTGGCGCCGTCGGGCACGAGCGACGCCACGTGGCGGCCGATCGCGCGGTCGATCTCGTCGAGCGGCTCGGCCTCGCGCGCGGGCAACTCCCGGTCGACCGGGATGAGGTGGGTGATCCGGTCCACGTGCAAGAACGAGTCTCCGTGGGTGCGAGGCATTCGCGGGTTGACCTCGGCGAGGACGAGATCGGCCGCGTCGACGGCGGCGCGGACGATATCGACGGAGACGCCGAGGCTGACGAAGCCGTGGGCGTCCGGGGGGCTCACCTGGATGAGGGCCACGTCGATGCGCACCCGGCGCGACAGGATCAGAGCCGGGATCTCGGAGAGGAAGACCGGCATGAAGTCGGCGCGCCCTTCGTGGATCGCCTCGCGGACGTTCTGGCCGATGAAGAACGCCGTGTGACGGAAGCGCCGCTCGAGACCGGGGCGGACGTAGGGCGCGGGGCCCTCGGTCATCAGGTGGACGATCTCGTTGTCGGCGAGGTGGTCGCCGGACTCGACCATCGCGTTCACGAGATCGCTCGGCTCAGCGGCGCCCGAGCCGACGAGGATGCGGCGCCCCCGCGGGATCGCGCGGATCGCTTGCTCGGCGGTCGTGATCTTGTCGGCGAAGCGTGTTTGCCAGTCCGTGACCGTTTGCTGCATGGTGCGCCTTCTCCCGTGCTCCGCGGGTCTCAGCAAGAAGCGGTCCACCGGCCGGAGCCCGGCACGCACGGTCGCCCTCGAGTTCGACGAGCCGGCGATCGCATCGCGCCAGGTACAGAACAAGCACGGCACCATCCTGGAGAAGTCGACGATGAACGCCTGTCGATCCGAGCGGAGCCGGTGTGAGAGCCGGTCTCACTGGGACCTGCACACCGGGACGACCGAGATCCGCGCGTGATGATCACCGGGACGACCATCGTGATCAGCCGGAGATCGCTCGCTCCCTGCCGGACACCTGGGCAAGAATCACCTGCTCTTCGCGCCGGCGCATCAGTCGTGCCGCGGTGGTTTTGGCCGGCGAGTCCCTCATCGACGAGACGACATCGCCGGGCCGCGAGCCCGGCGATCGAGCGACGTGGAGCAAGGAGGACGCATGCACGACCAGAGCCCCGGTTCTCTGCTCATCGATCACGTCGGCATCGCTGTTCCCGCCGGGCAGCTCGGTGCGCAGACCCACGCGTACGAGATGCTCGGCCTCCGCGGGGTGCACCGGGAGAAGGCGGATCGGCGACGAGATACGCCTCGTCGGCGGTCTGGCGGGCCCCGCGCACCCCAGGACGCACTTCAGCTATAAATGTTGTAGCAGTGCACCTCGCACTGATTCCTGCGGTTCACGCACTCCCGATAGGCCACAAGAGCGACCCGATAGGCTGCAAGAACAGCCGGATTGCTGAAGGGGGAATGAGGGGGAGGGCCAGGAAATCTACAGTAGTTCACCTCGCTGCACCGCTTGAGGCACAGCTCGAGACCCGGGCTTTCCGCCGTCAGCGCTTCGCTGTCCACGTCCGTCATCTCCGGTTCGTCGATCTTCGCGGCGGCGTTCCCCTGGAGCACCACCGCAGAAATGCCCACCATGAGCATCGCCATGGATTTCTTCATGATTCCCTCCCCATCCGAGTGTCGTGATGACGCCCGAGGTGAGCCCGGGCCCGTCGCTGGCGGGATCGTCTGCTTCCGTCGCGAACGTGGTGCACCCGCGGGTCCTCCGGGAGAGGGATCTGGGCCACGGGACTCACACAGCTGCGACGCGCTCGCGCAGCGGGGCCATCCCCCCTCGCACCGCGCGCGCATCGTACGCCCGCGGCGCTGTCGCGGAGATCGTCCCGTTCTTTTTCTACGTCTTCTTCCCGATCCCCTTCCCGCTCGCGACGGTCTCGCCGATCCCGCCCGGCTGGCGGACGCGGCCGGTCGAACTACATTCCACGAAGAGGAAGCGCCGCGTTGCGAAGGACGGCCGCCTTCAGGCCGCCCATGAGCGCTCCGGGTGTCGGCCTGTGCCGCTGCCACCCGCCGATCCCGAGCTGCACGCAAGTTGGCGTCGCCGAGAGGGAGGGGTTATGTTCGATGCACAAGGGACGAGGAGCCTTCTCGTTGCAGGGCTGATGGTCGTCGGCCTCACGGCGTGCGCCCACCGCCAGGCGGCCTCGCCTCCCGCCGTGCCCGCGACGAGCGGCAGCATCTACCACGCGGACATCCTGAAAGCTGCGCGCAGCAACACGGCGTATCGACGGGTCGTCTTCACCGGCGCGACGATGCAGATCGTGCTCATGAGCATCCCCCCGGGCGGCGACATCGGCGAGGAGGAGCACCGGAGGGTGGAGCAGATTCTGTTCTGCGCGGAGGGCACCGGCCGCGCCGTCATCCGCGGCGTCGAGACGCCTTTCCGGCAGGGAGACGTGGTGTTCCTGGCTTCCGGGGTGCGCCACAACTTCGTCAACGACGGCTCGACGCCGCTGAAGATCTACACGATCTACTCGCCGCCGAACCACCTCCACGGTCGGGTCCAGCAGACCAAGGCGGACGCCGAGGCGGACATCGAGAATCAGGAGTTCAACCGCCGGGTGGATGAGCCTGGGCGGAGCCAGGCTCGCTGAAGCGGTGCTCTCGATGGCCCCCGAGGCCCCCCGCGCGGGTGGAGCGGGCATGAGCGCAGACCATGAAACGGGGAGGACGCCGGCTGGCGCGGAGGCCGGCCCCGGCGATGAACCGGCCCCGAGCTCGGCGGTCGAGCCTGCGTACGGTCCGCCACCCACTCCTCCCGTCGCGGACCCGTGCGCCGTGAACAACATCGGCGATCCGTTCCGCGGCAGCAGGGTCACGACGAACGTCAAGTGGATAGAGCGCGCCGTGCTCGACTACTACGCCGCGCTGTGGCGAGCGCGCTGGCGTGCCCATCTTTCGCTGGCGATCCGCTTCAAGGCCGTGAACGCCGCGCTGGAATTCAAGTACACGCTGGCGGTCGAGACGCTCTACGTGGATGGCGAGAAGCGGACGTACAACCCTATCTACGCGATGGAGCACGTGACCGCCGAGCAGATCGACGCGTTCATCGAAGATCTGGCGCAGCCAGGCGCGTTCCCGGAGCAAGAGACCGCCGTGCCCCCGCCGCCGAGCGACGGCAGCGCCGCCGCCCCGCGCGGCAGGCGTCTCCACGTACCGCACAACGGGCGCGGCTTCCGGGACTGAACGCTCGCGTTCGCTCTCCTCGCCGGATCGCAGACCAGGACGGTCTCACGCGCTCGAGCGCGAAGCCCGCCGATCCGGGCTCGACGTCGCCTTCAGGACCGCCGGGCCCGCCGCACGGCCATCAGCGACAGCAGCTCGAACGCCAGGTTGGCGGCCAGGATCGAGGTGATATCCCCATGATCGTACGGCGGGCACACCTCCACGACATCGCACCCCAGGAGCTCGACCCCGCGCAGCCCTCGCACGATCTGCAGCAGCTGCTGGCTGGTGAAGCCGCCCACCTCCGGCGTGCCGGTGCCGGGCGCGAAGGCCGGGTCGGCGACGTCGATGTCGAGCGAGACGTAGATCGGGCCGCGGAGGGCCTCTCGGATCGTCCGGATGGCAGCGGGCAGGCCGAGCTCCGCGACGTCATCCATCGTGATCGCGCGCACGCCGCGCTCGCGCGCCCACTGCCAGTCCACCGCCTCGGGCGTCGGACCGCGCAGCCCCACCTGGACGTAGCGCGAAGGATCGATGATCTTCTCCTCGATGGCGCGGCGGAACGAGGTGCCGTGGCTGTAGGGCTGCTCGTCGAACTCGCGGTGCCAGGTGTCCGGGTGCGCGTCGACGTGCAGGACCCCGAGCGGGCCGAACTTCCTGGCGTGAGCGCGCATCAGCGGCAGGCTGACCGAGTGATCACCGCCGAGGGCCAGCACCCTCGCTCCCGCTGCCAGCACGGCGTCGGCTCTGGCCTCGATGTTGGCCATCGACTCGGTGATGGATGGAGGAATGACGTTCACGTCGCCGTAGTCCACCACCTTGAGCACGTCGAGCGGCTTGACCGCGAGGGCGTTGTTGTACCCCCACAGCATCACGGACGCCTCGCGGATCCGTCGCGGCCCGAGGCGCGCGCCGCTGCGGTAGGACGTGCCGCCGTCGTACGGTACGCCGACGACGGCCACGTCCACGCCGGTCAGGTCGCGTGTGACCGGAAGGCGCATGAACGACGTTATCCCGGCGAAGGGCTCGAGCTCGGCGCCAAAACCAGATTCCGGTGCGGTCATGAGGCGCTCCTGCGATGAGGGGACCCGCGCCATCTTGACCGCTCCCGCGCGCTCCAGCCAGCGCTCCGCTCGTCGCGCCGGGCAGCGAGGACAGCGCGAGTCCGTCGCCGTGGTCCTCGCGGGCGCCGGAGACGCGGGGGGCAGCGCCGGCATCTCATGCTGCCGGGGCGCGTGCCCGGGCACGCGCGCGAGCACCACGGATCTCGCGAGCAAACGCCGGGACGTGCCGCGCGGAACCTGGACGTCCCGGAGGCGAGGCCGATGCAGCGAGAACCAGATTACCTCACCCGCGTGCCGCTGGCCTATTTCGTCACTTCGGGATACGGAGACACCGACTTCGGCGGTGGGCTCGATCCATGGCATACGGGGTCGTTCGATCTGGCCCTGGCGATGGGCGGGATCGAGAACTTCAATGTCGTCCTCTGCAGCTCGGTGATCCCGCCGGAGGCGTACGAGATCCCCATCGAGGTCGCAAAGCCCCACTTCCGCCACGGTGCGGTGATGGAGGTGATCATGGCCTCCGTGAACGGGAAGGTCGGCGAGACCGTCACGGCGGGGCTGGGCCGCGTGCGCGTCCGCGATCGGTCGACGGGCGCCTGTCTCGGCGGGTTCGCCGCCGAGTACGAGGGGCACGACGACGCCGCCACGGCCGCAAGCACGCTCCGTCGCGAGCTGGAGGGAATAGCGCTGCGCCGCTATTGCGCCGCGCAGGTCGACCTCGAGTACGCCGAGCCGGCGATCGCCTCGCGCCAGGTACAGAACAAGTACGGCACCGCCATCGCCGCGCTGTGCTGGCTCACCTATTCGTTCCCGCAGCTGACCGAGCCGCAGCGCGAGGCGCTGCGCGCCGCGGAGAAGGCGCGGTCTCGAGGCGGCGGGTAGCGAGCAGGGCTCGTCGCCGCCGTCACGGCCGCCGCGCCGCGTCGAGCAAGAGCCGCCGCTCGGCCGCCGCGATGACCTGGCGCGCCGCGGGCTCGGCGTCCGGGTTCACCGAGATCGAGGTGATGCCGAGCCGCACGAGGTGCTCGGCGAACTCGGGGCGGTTCGACGGCGCCTGGCCGCAGAGCGACGAGGTGATCCCGGCCGCCCTGCACGCCTGGATGATCCGCCCGATGGCGTCGAGCACCGCCGCGTCGGACTCGTCGAACAGCTCGGCGCACACCGCGGAGTCGCGGTCCACCCCGAGCATGAGCTGGGTCAGATCGTTCGAGCCGATCGAGACGCCGTCGATGCCCATGCGCGCGTACTCCGGGATCCAGAACGCGACGGAAGGCACCTCCGCCATGACCCATCGGTGCAGCCCGCGCTGGCGGCCGAGCGGGCTCCGATCGACGAGCTCCAGGCAGGCCGCGAGCTCCCAGCGCGTGCGGACGAACGGGATCATGACATGCAGGTTCGGCGTCTCCTCGCGGACGCGGGCGAGCACCTCGAGCTCGAGCGCGAACAGCTCGGGCTCGCGGACGTACCGGTAGCAGCCGCGGTATCCGATCATCGGGTTCTCCTCGGCGGGCTCGAATTGCTCACCCCCCTTGAGCCCGCGGAACTCGTTGGTGCGGAAATCGTAGGTCCGGTAGATGACCGGACGGGGCTGGAAGGCGCGGGTGATGCGGAGCAGCGAGGCCGACATCTTCTGGAGGAACTCGTCGCGGCCGCCCGACGCGATCAGGGCCTTCGGATGCACGCCGCCGAGCGCGTCGAGCAGCATGAACTCGGCCCGGAGCAGCCCCACGCCGTCGACGGGCAACGCGGCCACCTCCTCGGCGCGCTCGGCGATCGCCAGGTTCACGTAGAGCCGCGTGCCGAGCACCGCCGGCAAAGCCGCGCGCGAGCCGGCGGCGGCCGGCACGCGCTCGGCCGGCGCCTCGGCCTTCGCGGCGGGCCCGGCTCCCGCATCCGCGGGCGCCCCGTCCGGAGCGGCCCTGGGCGCCTCCGCGGCGGGCCGGGCCCCTTCGAGGACCTTGCCGTGCGCGCCGTCGACGGTGACGATCTCGCCGTCCCGCAGGGTCCGCGTGGCGGCGCGCGTGCCCACGACACAGGGGATGCGGAGCTCGCGGCTGACGATCGCGGCGTGGCAGGTCATCCCGCCGCTGTCCGTGACGAGGGCCGCCGCGCGCCGGATGGCGGGCACCCAGTCGGGCGACGTCATGGGCGCCACGAGGACCTCCCCGGCCTTCAGCCGTTGCCCCTCCTCCGGCGAGCGGAGCACGCGCACCGTCCCGGAGGCCGTGCCCGGGGACGCGCCGAGCCCCGAGACAAGGAGCTCTCCGGGGGCGGGGTGCGGCGCGCCCAGCGTGGTGATCGGGCGGGTCTGCACCAGGTACGTCGCCCCGCCCTCGACAGCCCACTCGATGTCCTGGGGAGCGTCGTAATGCCCTTCGACCTGCAGCGCGAGGCGCGCGAGCTCGAGCACCTCGTCGTCCTTGAGCACGCGCCGCGCGCCCTCGTCCGCCGGCAGATCCACGCGCAGCTCTCCGCCGTCCGGCGCGCGCACCAGCTTGAACGCCTTGTGGCCGACGCGCGCCTCCAGCAGCTGCGGCCCGCGCTTCGCGACCGTGTACGTGTCCGGCTCGACCTGCCCGCCCACCACGACCTCGCCGAGCCCGAACGCCGCCTCGATGACGACGCGTGACGTGTCCTTCGTGGCGGGATCCGCGGTGAAGATGACGCCGGAGCGCTCGGAGCTCACCATGCGCTGCACGACGACCGCCAGGGCGGGCTCCTCCGTCAGGCGCTGGGATTTCCGATAGCTGACCACGCGCTCGCCGAAGGCGGAGGCCCAGCAGTCGCGCACGCGATCCAGCAACGCTTGATCGCCGGTCACGTTGGTGTACGTCTCGTGCATGCCGGCGAACGAGGTCGATGCCGAGTCCTCCGAGGTGGCGGACGACCGGACGGCCACGATGGTGTCGAGCCCCAGCCTCCGGTAGGCATCGACGATCTCCGCCTGGATCTCTGCCGGGAGCGGCGCGGCCCGGACGAGGCGCTGCAGCGCGGCGCAGGTCGCGCGCAGCGCGGCCGGGTCGCTCGGATCGGCCTCGGTGAAGAGCGCGACGAGCTGCTTTCGCACGCCCGCGGCGTCCATCGCCGCGAGGTACGCGTCCGCGCTGATGACGAAGCCCGGAGGCACGGGCAGGCCGGCGCGCGTGAGCTCCCCGAGGTTGCTGCCCTTTCCGCCGGCGGACGCGACATCCGCGCGAGACAATGAATCGAACCAGAGGACGTGCGCGGTCACCGTGTCTCCTCATCGAGATCTGGATGCCTCCGCTCGGCGCTGATGCGCCGGCGGACGCTCGATCGCCCGTGCGTGCGTCGGAGCAACAAGCGGACCCGCCGCCGTGCGCGTGTTGGTCGTCTGCTGCTCGAACCCAGCGGCACGGACCGTGCTCACCGGCCCCGCATGAGCGGCGCAGAGACCGGCTTTCATCCTGGCGATCGCGCCGTGCTCGGCCGGCCGGGGATCGCCGCGCTCCTCCAGGGCCTGCGCGAGGACGGGTACCGCCTCATCGGTCCCACGCTCCGCGGCGGGGCCATCGTGTACGACGAGATCCAGGGCGCGGAGGAGCTCCCTGCCGGCTGGACCGAGCAGCAGGAGGCCGGCCGCTACCGGCTCGCCAGGCGCGCGGACGAGGCGCTGTTCGGCTACGCGGTCGGGCCGCGGTCGCTCAAGCACCTCCTGTTCGTCCCCCGGCTGCGCCTGGTGCAGCTCAGGCGGCGCGGCGGAGCCATCTCCCGGACCGACGAGGCCGAGGCCCCTCCGCGCCTCGCCGTCCTCGGCGCGCGGGCGTGTGATCTCGCGGCGATCGACGTCCAGGACCGCGTCTTCGTCGACGGCCCGCATCCGGATCCCGACTATGTGGCGCGCCGCAGGGGCCTCTTCGTGATCGCGGTGCAGTGCGGGCAGGCCGGCGGGACGTGCTTCTGTGTGTCGATGCGGGCGGGGCCGCGCGCCGAGCGCGGCTTCGACCTCGCGCTGACCGAGCTCCTCGACGGTGGCCACCGCTTCTTCGCCGAGGTGGGCAGCGACGCCGGCGCTTCCTTGCTCGCGCGCGTGGGCGCGCCCCGCGCGGGCGAGGACGACGCCCGCGCGGCCTCCGAGGTCTCGCGCCGCACGGCGAGCCAGATGGGCAGGAAGCTCGAGACGGACGGCATCAAGGAGCTCCTCTATCGAAACCTCGAGCACCCCCGCTGGGACGACGTGGCCGAGCGTTGCCTCGGATGCACGAGCTGCACGCTCGCGTGCCCGACGTGCTTCTGCAGCACGATCGAGGACGCGACGGACCTCCCGGTCGACGAGGGCCGGGACATGGGTCGGGACTCCGGCGAGACGGCCGAGCGCTTCCGGCGCTGGGACTCGTGCTTCTCCCTCGACCACTCGTACCTGCACGGCGGCAGCGTCCGCGCCTCGCTCCGGGCCCGCTACAGGCAATGGCTCACGCACAAGCTGGCCACGTGGATCGATCAGTTCGGCACGTCCGGCTGCGTCGGCTGCGGCCGGTGCATCACGTGGTGCCCCGTCGGGATCGACATCACCGAAGAGGCGGCCGCCATCCGGGCCGGAGACGGCGCCGTCGCCGCCGGGAAGGGATAGGCGCCGATGAAGGCCGAGGAGCTCGTCCCCCTTCTCGGAGCCCATCCGTTCCTGGACGGGCTCCCGGCCGCGCACCTCGCGCGCCTGGCCGAGGGCGCATTTGCGCGGAGCTTCCCGGAGGGGGCGTTCCTCCTCCGGGAGGGAGGCGAGGCGGACGCGCTCTACCTGCTCGCGCAGGGGCGCGTGACGCTCGAGATCCACCGCCCCGGCCGCGACGCGGTGCAGGTCGAGAGCCTGGCGGGCGGGGACATCCTGGGCCTGCACTGGCTCTTCCCGCCGCGACGATGGGTGCTCGACGCGCGGGCGGTCACGCCGGTCCGCTCGATCGGGCTCGACGCAGCGCACCTGCGGGCGTGCTCGGACGCCGATCCCGCGCTCGGGTACGCCGTGTCCCTGCGCCTCCTGCGGCAGCTCTACGCGCGGCTGGAGCGCGTGCGGATGCAGCGGCTCGATGTCTACGGGGCCGAGCCATGACGTTCGTGCCGCGGGACATCCCGCTGCCCTTCGCTCCGGACGCCGCGATGCCGAACCCCGGCTCGCCGCCTGGGGCTGCGGGTCGCCTGACGGCGCCCTCCGCCCCAGACCCCTGGGCGCCGGAGCCGGCGCGCGTGCGGCGCGTCCACCGCGAGACGGAGACGACCTTCACGGCGACGATCGACCTGCCGGGCCGCCCGGGTGGCCTCGTCTTCGCGCCCGGCCAGTTCAACATGCTCTACGCCTTCGGGGTCGGCGAGGTCGCGATCTCGATCAGCGGGGATCCCGCGCGGCCCGATCGGCTCCTGCACACGATCCGCGAGGCGGGCTCGGTCACGCGCGCGCTCGGGCGCCTCCGCTCGGGCATGGCGCTCGGGCTGCGCGGCCCGTTCGGCAATCCGTGGCCCGTCGACGAGGCGCGCGACGCGGACGTGCTGCTCCTCGCCGGCGGGCTCGGGATGGCGCCGCTGCGGCCAGCGCTCTGCCACATCCTCCGGCACCGGGCCGCCTATGGCCGCGTCGCGCTGCTCTACGGCGCCCGCGGGCCCGAGGACCTGCTCTACCGCAGGGAGCTCGAGCGCTGGAGCCGTCGAGCCGACCTGCAGGTGCTCGTGACCGTGGACCGCGCAGGCCCCGGGTGGCGCGGGCACGTCGGGGTCGTGCCCGCCCTCCTGCGCCTCGCCGACGTCGATCCGGGCCGCGCGGTCGCGTTCGTCTGCGGGCCGGAGGTGATGATGCGCTTCACGGCGCGCGAGCTCGAGCGCCGCGGCGTCCCCGGCGAGCGCGTCCACGCCTCGCTCGAGCGGAACATGAAGTGCGCGGTGGGGATCTGCGGCCGCTGCCAGCTCGGGCCGAGCTTCGTCTGCAAGGACGGCCCCGTGCTCCGCTACGACCGCGTGGGACCGCTGCTCGCGGTCCGGGAGCTGTGAGCGCCATGGCGCGCAGCGCGAAGCCGAAGCTCGCCGTGTGGAAGTTCGCCTCGTGCGACGGCTGTCAGCTCAGCGTCCTCGACCTCGAGGACGAGCTCCTGTCGCTCGCCGCCGCGATCGACATCGCCTACTTCAAGGAGGCCACGAGCCTCGAGCGCGCGGGGCCGTTCGACCTGTCGCTGGTCGAGGGGTCGATCACGACGCCCGCCGACGCCGAGCGGATCCGCGAGGTCCGGCGGCTGTCGAAGGCGCTCGTCACGATCGGCGCCTGCGCGACGGCCGGGGGCATCCAGGCGCTGCGCAACTTCGCGAATGTACGTGAGTTTTTGTCGGTCGTGTACGCCTCTCCCGCGTACATCGAGACCCTCGCCACCTCCACGGCGATAGCCGACCACGTCCCCGTCGACTTCGAGCTGCGCGGCTGCCCGGTGAACAAGCGCCAGCTCCTGGAGGTGATCAGCGCCTTTCTCCACGGGCGCCGGCCCAATGTCGCGAGCCACAGCGTCTGCGTCGAGTGCAAGATCCGCGGCAACGTGTGCGTGATGGTGACCGGCACGCCTTGCCTCGGCCCGGTGACGCACGCGGGCTGCGGCGCGCTCTGCCCGACCTACCAGCGCGGCTGCTACGGCTGCTTCGGGCCCATGGAGGCGCCGAACATGGAGTCGCTCTCGCGCGCATTCCAGGCGGCGGGCGTGCCGGAGCGCGACCTCGTGCGGCTCCACCGCACCTTCAACGCGAACGCCCCGGCGTTCCGCGCGGAGAGCGAGCGGCATGAGCGCTGAGACGCGCACCATCGCGGTCGACTACCTGGCCCGCGTCGAGGGCGAGGGTTCGCTGACGCTCGTGCTCGAGGACGGGCGGGCGAAGGAGGCGCGCCTCTCGATCTTCGAGCCCCCGCGGTTCTTCGAGGCGTTCCTCCGCGGCCGGGGCTACGCGGAGGCGCCCGACATCACGTCCCGCATCTGCGGCATCTGCCCGGTCGCGTACATCACGAGCGCGTGCCGCGCGATGGAGGACGCGCTCGGCATCGAGCTCGGCCCGGAGCTCCGCGCGCTCAGGCGCCTCCTCTACTGCGGCGAGTGGATCGAGAGCCACGCCCTGCACGTCTTCCTGCTGCACGCCCCCGACTTCCTCGGCTACCCGGACGCGATCGCCATGGCGCGCGACCACCGCGACTGGGTCGCGAAGGGCCTCGCCATCAAGAAGGCGGGGAACGCCATCGTCGCGCTCCTCGGGGGCCGCGAGATCCACCCGGTCAACACCCGCGTCGGCGGCTTCTACAGCGCGCCGTCCCGCGCGGACCTCGAGTGCCTGCTCCCCGAGCTGCGCGCCGGGCGTGAGCGCGCGCGCGCGTGCCTCTCCTGGATGGCGACGCTGCCGTGCCCGGAGCTCGAGCGGCCCTACGAGTTCGTCGCGCTTCGCAGCGACGACGTGTACGCGATCGCCGAGGGGCGCCTCGTCTCCTCGGGCGGGCTCGACATCGAGGTGCGCGACTACGACGCCCATTTCGTCGAGGAGCACGTCTCCTGGTCGACCGCGCTGAGGTCGAGGATCCATGGCAGTGGCAGCTATCTGTGCGGCCCGCTCGCGCGCTTCAACCTGAGCTTCGATCGCCTGCTCCCCGAGGTCCAGGACGCGGCGCGCGCCGCCGGCCTCGCCGTCCCGTGCCGCAACCCGTTCCGGAGCCTGCTTGTGCGCCTCGTGGAGATCCTTCAGGCGTTCGAGGAGTCGATCCGGATCATCGAGGCGTACGCGCCCCCGCCGGCGCCGTTCGTCGCGCCTCGCGCGGTCCGCGCGGGCAAGGGCTACGGCGGCTCCGAGGCGCCGCGCGGCTTCCTGTACCACCGCTACACGCTCGACGCCGAGGGGACGATCCTGGACGCCAAGATCGTCCCGCCCACGTCGCAGAACCAGCTCTCGATCGAGGAGGACCTCTGCGCGCTGTCGCCGTCCTTGGCGTCGCTGCCGCTCCGCGAGGCGACCGCGCGCGCCGAGCAGGCCGTGCGCAACCACGACCCCTGCATCTCCTGCGCGACGCACTTCCTCACCCTGCGCGTCGAGGAGGCGCCGCGATGACCGCGCGGATCATCGGCCTCGGGCAACGCGCGGCCGGGGACGACGCTGCCGGGCTCGCCGTGCTCGAGGCGCTGCGCCGCCGGGGTCTGCCGGGCGACGCGGAGGTCGTCGAGGCGAGGGACGCGACCGCGCTCGTCTCGCTCCTCCAGACGCCCTCGACGGTCGTGGTCGTCGACGCCGTGCTCGCGTCACCGCCCGGGGAGGTGCTCGATCTCTCGCCCTCGGACCTCGCCGCCGGTGCGCCTGTCCCGGTCTCGACGCACGGCCTCGGCGTCGGGCAGGCCATCGAGCTCGCTCGCATCACGGCGCCGGACCGGCTCTCGCCCGACATCCGCATCGTCGGCGTGAGCATCGGCATGATGCCTCATCAGCGGGGTTCGGGGCACAGGGCGCCGTCAGGCGACCCGGAGCCCCGAGCGTTGGACGAGCCCGGCCTGTCGCCCGACGTGGCCGCGGCGGTCCCCCGGGCTGTCGCCCGCGTCCTCTCGTTCCTCGGAGGGTGAGCCCGTGCACGAGTCGTCCATCGCTCGACAGCTGCTCTCCGCCGCCCTGGAGCGCGCCGCGGCCGAGGGGGCGACGCGGGTCGTCTCGGTGCGCGGCTGGGTGGCCGAGGCCGAGGCGCTCTCGCCGGAGAGCCTCTCGCTCCACTTCGCGGCGCACGCGCGCGGCACGCCGGCCGAGGGGGCGCGCCTCGATCTGCGGCTCCACCGCGTCGAGGCGCGCTGCCTCTCGTGCGGCGGCACGTACGCGCCCGACCATCACGTGCTGCTTTGCCCGCGCTGCGGCGGCGATCAGGCGACGCTCCTCGGGCGCCTGGGGCTCGGCCTGGATGCCATGGAGGTGGAGTAGCCGTGCCGCGACTCGCGCTCCGCGTGTACGGCATCGTCCAGGGGGTGGGCTTCCGGCCGTTCGTCTACCGGTGCGCGTCCGCGCTCGGCCTGGGCGGCTGGGTGCGGAACCGCCCCGGCGGGGTCGAGATCGAGGTGCAGGGGCCGGAGCGCAGCCTGCACGCCTTCATCGCCGACCTGACCCACGAGCCCAGCGCGCCCGCGCGCGTCGAGCGCATCGAGCTCGAGCAGCGGGCCGAGGAGGACGCCGGCCCGTTCCAGATCCTCGGCAGCGAGGCGGGCAGCGGGGCGCGCCCGTCGGTGCCCGCGGATCTCGCCGTCTGCGAGCAGTGCGCCAGCGAGGTGGACAGCGAGACCGGCCGCCGCCGCCGCTACCCCTTCACGAGCTGCGCGCAGTGCGGTCCCCGCTACACGATCCTCTCGGGGCTCCCGTACGACCGGGCCAGGACCACGATGGATCGCTTCCCGATGTGCCCCGCGTGCGCCGCGGAGTACGCGGATCCCTCGGACCGGCGCTTCCACGCGGAGCCCATCGCCTGCCCGGCATGCGGCCCGCGCGTCGAGCTCGTCACCGCAGCCGGAGACCCGATGGAGCCCGGCCTTCGGGGCTCCGGGTCGCCGGACGGCGCGCTCCGCGAGGCCGCGGCCGCGGTGCTGGCGGGGAAGGTGGTCGCGGTGAAGGGGCTCGGTGGTTTCCATCTGCTCGTCGACGCGACATCGAAGGACGCGGTCGCGCTCCTGCGCCGGCGGAAGCGCCGCGACGCCAAGCCGTTCGCGGTGATGTTCGGCTCGCTCGACGCCGTGCGCGGCGCCTGCCGTGTGTCTCCCGCCGAGGCGGACGCGCTGCGCGGCCCCGAGGCGCCGATCGTGCTGCTGCGGCGCCTCTCGCCCGCCGCCGCGCGGGTCGCCCTCGCCGACGCGGTCGCGCCGGGCACGCCGCGCCTGGGCGCGCTGCTCCCCTACACGCCGCTCCACCGGCTGGTGCTGGAGCTCGTCGGCCGGCCCGTCGTCTGCACGAGCGGCAACCTCTCGGACGAGCCTATCTGCACCGACACATCGGACGCGCTGGAGCGCCTGGGCGGCATCGCCGACCTGTTCCTCGTGCACGACCGGCCGATCGTGCGCCCCCTCGACGACTCCGTGGCCCGCTTCGGGCCGGCTGGCGTCGAGCTCCTCCGCCGCGCGCGCGGCTTCGCCCCGCTGCCTCTCCCGCTGCGGGTCGCCGCCCCGCCGATCCTCGCCCTCGGCGGCCACCTGAAGAGCACGACGGCGCTCTTCTTCGACGGCCAGGTGGTCGTCAGCCAGCACCTCGGCGACGCGCACACCGCGGACGGCGCCGCGCTCATCGAGCGCACGGCCCTCGACCTCGCGCGCCTGTTCCGGGTGCGGCCGGAGCGCATCGCCTGCGATCTCCACCCCGACTACGCCGGAAGCCGCATCGCCGAGCAGCTCGCGGCGGCCTTCCGCGCGCCGCTCGTCCGGGTGCAGCACCACCACGCGCACGTCGCCGCCTGCGTGGCCGAGCACGGCCTCGACGGACCTGTCCTCGGCCTCGCGTGGGACGGCGCCGGCTACGGGCTCGACGGCGCCCTCTGGGGCGGCGAGGCGCTGGTCGTGGACGGGGCGTCTTTCCGCCGCGCGGCGCACCTCCGCTCCTTCCCGCTGCCGGGCGGCGAGCGCGCGATGAGGGAGCCGCGCCGCTCCGCGCTCGGGCTGCTCTGGGAGCTCCTCGGCGAGGGCGCCCGGGACCACGCGCGCGCCTGGTTCCGCGAGGCCGAGCTCGGCCCGCTGTTCTCCATGCTCGCGCGCGGGACGGGCTCGCCGCGCACGACGAGCGTGGGGCGCCTGTTCGACGGGGTGGCGGCGCTCGCGGGCCTGCGCGGGGCGGCCAGCTTCGAGGGGCAGGCCGCCATGGAGCTGGAGTGCCTGGCCGAGGCGGCCGGTGAGCAGGCGGGTTATCCGCTGCCGCTGCGCGCCGGCGCGCCCGGGATGCCGGCGGTGCTCGACTTCGGCCCGCTGATCGACGCGGTGCTGGGCGATCGGCGTGACGGTGTGCCGCCGGGCGTCATCGCGGCCCGCTTTCACGCGGCGCTGGTGGACGTCGCCGAGGCGCTCGCTGCCGCGAGCGGCCTCGGGCGCGTCGTGCTCGCGGGCGGGTGCTTCCAGAACGCGCTCCTCGCCGCGTCGATCCGCGAGCGCCTCGCGGCGCGGGGCGTCGAGGTCTTCACGCCGAGGCTCTACCCGCCGGGCGACGGCGGCCTGTCGCTCGGCCAGGTCCTCGTGGCCGCGCGGCGCGGCACAGACGCGGAATCGGACGTGGTGGAGGTGTGACGATGTGCCTCGGCGTCCCCGGCAGGGTCCTCGGCGTCACGGGCGGCGACCTCCGGCTCGGCCGCGTCGCCTTCGGCGGGATCGTCAAGGAGATCTGCCTGGCCTACGTGCCGGAGGCGGAGGCCGGCGATTACGTGATCGTGCACGCGGGCTTCGCCATCAGCCGCATCGACGAGGCGTCGGCGCGACGGACGCTCTCCTATCTCGACGAGCTCGGCGCAGCGGGCGATGGGGAGGAGCCGCGATGAGGTTCATCGACGAGTACCGCGACGCGCAGCGCGTCGGGCCGTACGTGGAGGCGATCCGGCGGGTGGTCTCTCGCCCCTGGTCGATCATGGAGGTCTGCGGCGGTCAGACGCACTCCATCGTCCGCTTCGGCCTGGACGAGCTCTTGCCCCCGGAGATCACGCTCCTGCACGGCCCTGGCTGCCCGGTGTGCGTCACGCCGGTCGAGCTCATCGATCGTGCGCTCGAGATCGCCTCGCGCCGCGAGGTCACGTTCTGCTCGTTCGGCGACATGCTGCGCGTCCCCGGCTCCACCGACGACCTGTTCGCGGTGAAGTCGAGGGGCGGTGACGTGCGCGTCGTCTACTCGCCGCTCGACGCGCTCGCGCTCGCCGAGCGCCTGCCGGATCGCGAGGTCGTCTTCTTCGCGGTCGGCTTCGAGACCACGGCGCCCGCGAACGCCATGGCGGTGTTCGAGGCGCGGCGCCGCGGCATCCGGAACTTCTCCCTCCTCGTGTCGCACGTGCTCGTCCCGCCCGCGATGGAGGTGATCCTCAGGGCGCCGGATCGGCGCGTCGACGGGTTCCTCGCCGCGGGCCACGTGTGCACGGTGATGGGCATCGACGCCTACCGTCCGCTCGCCGCCGAGCACCGCGTCCCCATCGTGGTCACGGGCTTCGAGCCGCTGGACATCCTCCAGGGCATTTTCATGTGCGTCCGGCAGCTCGAGGAGGGCCGCACCGACGTGGAGAACCAGTACGCCCGCTCGGTGCGTGAGGCCGGCAACGAGGCCGCGCAGCGCATGATCCGGGAGGTCTTCGAGATCGTGCCCCGGACCTGGCGAGGCATCGGTCCCATCGCCGGGAGCGGGCTCGGGCTCCGGGCGCCGTACGCGGACCACGATGCTGAGCGGCGGTGGGCGCCGGCAGGCGACCCGGAGCCCCGGGCGTCGACCGACTGCAAGAGCGGCCTCGTGCTCCAGGGGGTGATCAAGCCGCCGGACTGCCCCGCGTTCGGTGTGCGCTGCACGCCGGAGACTCCGCTGGGCGCCACGATGGTCTCCTCGGAGGGCGCGTGCGCGGCCTACTACCGTTACCGGAGGGCGGACCCGCCGTGCGGTTCGAGATGAGCTGCCCCGCGCCGCTGCGCCAGAGGACGGTCCAGCTCGCTCACGGCGGCGGCGGGCGGCTCATGCGTGAGCTCATCGAGCACGTCTTCCTGCCCGCGTTCGACAGCGCTCCGCTCTCGGCCCGCCACGACGGCGCGGTGGTGCGGCTCGGCGGCGCGTCCCTCGCGTTCACCACGGACACCTATGTCGTGCATCCGCGCTTCTTCCCCGGAGGTGACATCGGCAAGCTGTCCGTCTATGGCACGGTGAACGACCTGGCCATGACGGGCGCCCGGCCCGCTTACCTGAGCGCCGGCTTCATCGTGGAAGAGGGGCTGTCCATCGGCGAGCTCCAGCAGATCGCGCTGTCGATGCGCGCCGCTGCGGACGCGTGCGGGGTCGAGCTCGTGACGGGCGACACCAAGGTGGTCGACCGGGGCAAGGGAGATGGGCTGTTCATCAACACCGCCGGTATCGGCGTGGTGCCCGAGGGCGTGGTCATCACGCCGCGCCGGGTCCGGCCGGGTGATGCCGTGCTCGTGTCCGGCGACGTGGGGCGGCACGGGATCGCGGTGCTGTCCGTGCGTGAGGCGCTGGCGTTCGAGGAGCCCGTGGAGAGCGACTGCGCGCCTGTCGCCGAGCTCGCTGCGGCGCTGATCGAGGCGGGGATCGACGTCCACTGCCTGCGGGATCCGACCCGCGGCGGGCTCGCGGCCGTATTGAACGAGATCGCGCTCGACGCGGGCGTCCACGTCGAGGTGGGGGAAGCGCAGATCCCCGTGGAACCTGCGGTCCTCGGGGCGTGCGAGCTCCTCGGGCTCGACCCGCTGTACGTGGCGTGCGAGGGTCGGCTCGTCGCGTTCCTGCCGGAAGCCCAGGCGGAGCGCGCCCTGGCGAGCCTGCGCGATCACCCGCTCGGCCGGGGGGCCGCGCGCATCGGTCGGGTCGTCGGCGAGGGGAAAGGGAGCGTTGTCCTGAGGACCCGGCTCGGGACCCGGCGCACGCTCGATCTGCTCTCCGGCGAGCAGCTCCCGCGCATCTGCTGAGAGCGCGGGGCGGAGCGCGCGAAGCATGCGGGCCGGGCGAGCGACGCAGCGAATCGGCTCGATGAGCACCGCTCGATGAGCGGGTGAACAGCGAGTATCGCGCACTACGGCTTCTCCGGATCCCGGCGGGAACAGGAGCCCGAGCTCAAGACGGTCCTCTCCGCGCCTTCGGCCCTCTTGCGACTGCACGGCCGTGGTGACTACATGCTGTAGTGGGAGGGCCTCGAGATCTCGATGCGTCCCCTCCTCGCCGCCGGAGGACTCATGCCGGCTGCGTGGGGCGGGATCAGAAGGCCCGTGTCGCACGGCTCGGCGGAGCGGCGCATGCCGCGCGAGTCTGTACATTGCTGGAGGACGACGATGAAGCACACGATCATCACGCTCGCGATCCTTGCCGCGGGCCTTGCCGGCACCGGATTGACTCGCACCGCACACGCGCAGGATAATCCTTCGTACGCAAGGATCCGGAGCTTCACACACGGAGGCTCGGGATGCCCGGAACGGAGCGTCGGCGCGAACATCACGGCTGACGGGCGCATACTCACGGTCTTGTACGACAAATACGTCGCGACCGTAGGCCCCGCGGTCGCGGTCGCCGAGAAGCGAAAAAAACTGCACGCTCACTGTCGAGATGGAGTTCCCGCAGGGTTTCAGCTTCTCGGTCGCCGATGTCGATTTTCGAGGCTTTGCCGACCTCGGCGCCGGGCTCGTGGGGACGCAGCGAGCTTCCTACTACTTCGCGGGTTTCCGCCCCGGCCGTGAGCCCGAGTTCAAGACGGTGCTCAGGGGGCCTTACAATGACAACTACTCGCGCCGCGACTCGCTGGGGCTGCTGGCCGCCGTATGGTCGCCGTGCGGCGCCATCGCGCCGCTCGTCATCAGGACGTCCGTCGATATCAACAACCAGCGAAATCTCACCGGGACGGGCCTTATGAGCGTGGACACAACGGATCTCAAGGTCGAGCAGATCTACCACCTGAGGTGGCGGAGGTGCCCCCGCTGACGCCACCGGATCTCGCCGGTGCGCTCGGTCGCGCGGGGCGGGGTCACCAGGCCCGCGTCACGCGGCTCTGCGGTCCCGCGCTCGCCGCGTCAGCCTGCATTGCTGGAGGACGACGATGAACCACAAGCTCACCACGATGGCGTTCCTTGCGGCGGGGCTGGCCGGGATCGGAATCACCGGCTCCTCCCACGCGCAGGACACTCCTCCGTACGCGCGCGTCCGCTCCTTCACGCACGGCGGATCGGGGTGCCCCGAACGGAGCGTCGCCGCGAGCATCACCGCCGACGGATCCATCCTCTCGTTCGACAGGTTCGTCGCGAGCGTCGGCCCCTCGGTCGAGGTCGTCGAGAAGCGGAAATTCTGCGCGCTCACTGTCGAGCTGGATTTCCCGGAGGGTTTCAGCTTCTCGGTCGCCGATGTCGACTTTCGAGGCTTTGCGGACCTCGGCGCCGGGATCGTCGGGACGCAGCGAGCTTCCTACTACTTCTCCGGTTCCCCTCCCGGCGAGGAGCCCGAGTTCAGGACGGTGCTTCGTGGACCCTACAATGCCACCTATTCCCACCGCGACGCGCTCGGGCCACACACTGCTGTATGGTCGCCGTGCGGCGCCATCGCGCCGCTCGTGATCAGGACGTCCGTCGATATCGACAACCAGCGAAATCTCACGGGGACAGGTCGGATGACCGTGAGCGAGCAGACCTACCGTCTCATGTGGCGGAGGTGCACCCGCTGAGGCCACGGGTGCTCGCCGATGCGCCGCCCGGCGCCGCGCGATCTCGTGCGGCATGTCACAACACGTGTTCTCAACGTCGGAGCGCGACAAGCGGCTCCGATGGGTCGTTCGCTCGAGGTTGATGGTCGTTCCAGGGGCAAGGGAGGGGATCCATGGCTATCGAATGGAGAGCTGCTGCTCTCGGAATTGTTGTCTCCAGCATGCTGGCGTGCGCAGCCGAGCTCGAAACGCCCGAACATGAAGAGACAGGATCAGTCGCCAGCGCCGCCGAGCAAAGTTGCGGTGGATGCGCGACGTTCGGCAATTCGGTGCGTTGCGGCACTTCCCTCGTTGGCAGCTCAAAAATCATCGTCGAGAACGGCGGCTCGATTGATGCGAGGGCAAGGCTCATCTTCTCGTACGGGTTCTCGGACCGGGAAATCGACGTCCCTGTCGGCAGACCGTACAGGCAACGTCGTTCGTTCCATGGAACGGACGTCATCATGACCAACCTCACACCCGGCTCGACGCTCTGCATGCATCATTGAGATGACGCTCGAAGACGAGCTCGAGGCGGTGCGCGAGCACCGCGGTGTCCCGCGCTCGGTCCCGGCGCGCACACCGGAGCACGCCTCATTGCCGACGAGATAGGCTCTTCGACGGATGCAGCAGCGGCCCGCGGCATCGCCGCCCACAGCACTGGCGAACTCCTCGCCATCGAGCCTGTCGTGTGCGTGCTCTGCCGTGGGGAAGCACACACCACGGGGTGGGAATGAACCGAGCTGGGTCGTGTCGAGCTCTCTCGCGTGGCATTCGATGCGAGCCCCGGCGAGCTTCCCATCACTAACCCCGAGAACCCGAGCCGTGACTGCTGGACTAGCGGACCTTGGCAAAGCTCATCGTCGTGTTTCGTCCAGATGAGACGATCCTCTGCGCGTCGTCGCGAATGCTGTCAGGCACATCGTATTTATTCTTGTTGTCTTTGTCTTCGTCGTCGATGTCGATGGCCCCCTTCCCGAGGTCGCCCAGGAAGTCGCTCGCGGCGAGCACGCCGTAGCCGATCCCGATGTCGGGGAAGCTGGCCATGGTGTCGCTCCCGTGGGTGAAGAGGCAGAAATAGAGCGTGGTGTTTCGATTGCTGACGTTCGGAAATATCGAACTCCCGAAGCTGGCGCTGCTCGAGTTCTTGTTGTCGTCGTCCTCGTTGTCGAAGTGACGCGAGAAGCTGGTCGATCCCGTCGGGCAATAGGGACCAAGCTGGAGGACAGCGTAGTAGCGCCGCGGATCGGGGGTCGACGTGAGCGGCTTGAGTTGCCTTCCGTCGAGTCGGCAGAAGCTAAATCTAGTATTTTTGTCATTCACGATCGCTCCGGTGTAGCCCCATGTATGGTTCTTGTTGTTCTTGTCCTCATCGTCCATGTAGATGTGGATGAGCTCGGATTCGTGAGGGCAGTCGGGGGTATCGGGGATGATGCCAACGTCGTACAACGTCGTCGCAGCCCGCAAGGCCGTGACGACGTCCTCGTCTCCGCCCGAGAAGCCGTCCCCGCCGAGCCCCAGATCGATCTCGTAACAGCTTGACGTCAGCAGAGCTGCGCTTGACGCAGCGAGCAGCAGGATGGATTGGGAGATCATCGTTACCCCTGAGAAGAGCCCTGTTTGCGACGCTGGCTCTCTCGTCAATATTGTTAGCAAGATGCGTGCCGGTCAATTTGCGAACGAGGTCGCACGACCGCGATTCATCCCCCTGAAGCGGTGCACGTGCGCGGCATGCTCATGGGCAGCGAGGTGGCCCGTGAGTGCCCATCGGCGTTTGCAGAAGTGGCCCCGCGCTCCGCGCTCGAGCCCCTGTGCATACCCGGAGTATGCACGACGCGGCCATCGGACGCCTCGCGACGGCTTTCGAGTTGGTGTGTCTGCCGCGGCGCTCTGTGGCTAGCCAGTCGGACTTGAGCAGCAGAAGCGGACCGAACTGCACCATGATCGCGCCGCTCAGCAGCTTGAGCCACGGTCCCACCCTCTCCTGGAATTTGCGGCGGCTCAGCGTCGCCACCGCGACGCCGACGATGACCATGTCGTCCGCCATGCAATTCCCTGCGCTACGGGCCGTCTACTCGAGTGCCGCCCCTCAGTACTGACGATCCATTTTGCCGGCTCGTGCGTCTGGGCGGGTGTGAGCCAAGAACGAAAGCAGCCGAGGTCTAGGTTCAGGGGCTCCAGCTCAACCAGGAGGACCAGCAGGCTCTGCGCCGACGCGAGAGGGGGGTCCGCTGGGCATGCTGCTCGCACGGCGGATCCAGGCCATCGGGGCAAGGGAGATGGGCTGTTCATCAACACCGCCGGCATCGGCGTGGTGCCCGAAGGTGTGGTGATCGCGCCGCGCCGCGTCCGGCCGGGTGATGCCGTGCTCGTGTCCGGCGACGTGGGGCGGCACGGGATCGCGGTGCTGTCCGTGCGTGAGGCGCTGGCGTTCGAGGAGCCCGTGGAGAGCGATTGCGCGCCAGTCCAAGGCCTCACCGCGGCGCTGCTCGCGTCGGGGATCGACGTCCACTGCCTGCGGGATCCGACCCGCGGCGGGCTCGCGGCCGTGCTCAACGAGATCGCGCGCGACGCGAGCGTCCACGTCGAGGTGGAGGAAGCGCAGATCCCGGTAGAACCTGCGGTCCTCGGGGCGTGCGAGCTCCTCGGGCTCGACCCGCTGTACGTGGCGTGCGAGGGCCGGCTCGTCGCGTTCCTGCCGGAAGCCCAGGCGGAGCGCGCCCTGGCGAGCCTGCGCGATCACCGGCTCGGCCGCGGGGCCGCGCGCATCGGTCGGGTCGTCGGCGAGGGGAAAGGGAGCGTTGTCCTGAGGACCCGGCTCGGGACCCGCCGCACGCTCGATCTGCTCTCCGGCGAGCAGCTCCCGCGCATCTGCTGAGGCCGCGAATCGAGGCGCACGAAGCCTTCGTGTCGGGCGAGCCATGCACGGATCGGGCATCGAGCGTCGCGCAGACCCAGGCCTCATGGTCCTCCCATTTCGACGAGAAGAATCGGCGGATCGGGGGCGTGCATTCGCTCGCCGCCGGGAGAAAAGACGCCAAGAAAACAATAAATCTTGGCGTCTCTTGGCGTCTCAACTTCTCGCTGTTTGCGTGCGGCTTCAACCCGTTTGTCGCTCTAGTCGGCAAGCTGCCTGGCCCACGCGATGTAGACATCGTAGCGCGGGGGATACGCGACCGTGGGCGGCTGGGCGGCGCGGCGCCGGAAGAGCTCCAGCGCGTGTGCGGCGAGGCCACGGCTGATCTCCGCCGCCTCCGACGCGGTGACGGCCGGCGGACCGGGCTCGTTCTTCAGGCGCCGCTCCGCGAAGGGGTGCGCGCCGTCGGCGACCTGGCGGAACACCTTGGCGACCTTCCACGAGGTGATGGCGCAGAGGTCGTCCACGTGGCTGTCCGCCCGCACCCAGGGCGAGCGCAGGTGCCCCGAGCCGTCGGCGATGGCGCGCAGGCGCAGCAGCGTGCGCTCGGCCTCGGCCGGCTCGTTCGAGGCGAGCAGGGCCTCGTAGCGCAGCGGCAGGAGGCCTGGGATCGCCACCCCGTACGCCAGCAGGAGGTCGAGCATCGGCAGCGCCTCCGGGTAGGCAGCGCGCGAGACCAGGCGCGTGACCCAGCGCTCGATCACGCCCATGGCGCCCTCGCGCCAGAGCCCCACGCCCTGGCGGCACACGGGCAGCACGTGCTGCACGAGCAAGCGATGAATGCCGAGCACCTTCGTCGGGTTCTCGCGCATGGCATCGCGCAGCCAGTAGAGCGCCTCCAGGCGCTCGAGGGGGCTGGCGCTGCCCAGGAATTCGAGCGGTATCTTCACGAGCTCCACGGTCGAGAGCGCGCTCTTCCTCGCGAAGGCCTCCTTCTGCGCGGCCGGGATCGCGCCGCGGGCGAACGGGTGCTCGCCGTGGATCGACTCGGCGAAGGAGGCGGAGCATCGACACGCGAGGGCCTCGAGCGCATCCGGCAGGGACGCCTCGAGCGTGCGCAGCGCCGACGCCACGGCGTCCGCCTCGAGCAGGCGCTGCATGGGCGCCCACACCGCGCCGTCGAAGTCGGAGAGCGTGGGCAGCAGGACCTCGAGCGCTCGCGCGCGCTCGTCCGGCAGGGCCTGCGCCCAGAGCCGGCCGCACAGGCGCTTCCACTCGGACGCGTGCTCCTCGAGCACGCCGCGGCTCGTGGTCAGGCGGATCCTTGGCCCATCGAGGCTCACCTCGTACGGAGGCGCCGTGTCGCCGGGCGCGAAGCTCGCGCCGAACGCGGAGATCAGGCTGTGGACGGCATCGACCGGCGACGGCGCGGGGGACATCGGCCCGGTGTATATCCGCGCCCGCCGCGGGTCGCCAGCGTGGCCCTTCCCCTCTTGCCCTCCGTGCGGTAAGGCTGTTTGAGGGACGCTGGGAGTGTAGCCGGATGCTTGAAATGAAGAGAAACACCCAGACGCGACCGAACTTCTGCTCCTTTCTCGTCGTCGCCGCCACCCTCGCTGCGGGGGCGGGATGCACCGCTGCTGACCGGCGCTTCTCGGACAGCGGCGCGGGTGGCGGAACGGGCGGCGGTCCGATCGATGCGCAGGGCGGCGGGGGCGCCGGCGCGTCTGGCGGCAGCGGCGGGGGCGCGTCCGGCGGCGGGGGCGAGGGCGGCGGGGGCGCGTCCGGCGGCGGGGGCGAAGGCGGCGGGGGCGCGTCCGGCGGCGGGGGTGATCCTGGATGCCAGATCCCGCCGGACAGCCCCACGCTCGCCGACGCCATCATGGTGGCCGCGGGCGGCAGCCATACGTGCGCGATCCGGCATGACGGCTCTCTCGCCTGCTGGGGGGACAACTCGTTCGGCCAGCTGGGTGTTCCGCAGGCGATGGCGGTCTCCTCGAGCACGCCGGTGAGCGTGCGGTTTCCCGCGTCGCTCGGCGCGGCGACGATCACGCAGATCGCGCTGACCGAGCAGGCGACCTTCGCCATCGACAGCCAGCTCCGACTCTGGGCCTGGGGAAACAACGAGACCGGCATCCTCGGGAATGGCTCCAAGGACGCGATGGCCCACGACGTGCCCGCGATCGTCAATGACGGTGCGGCCCCGCTGCTCGTGCGCAAGATCGCACCGGAGTGGTACTCGGCGTGCGCGCTCACCTCGACCAGCAGCATCTACTGCTGGGGGTCCAACCTGTTCTCGAGCCTCGGGCCGGAGGCGACCGGCGAGGAGAGCCTCGTCCCGGTGAAGGCGTTCAACTTCACCGCGACGGCCGGTCCGAGGGCCATCCTCGCGCGGGGCATCGGCTCGATAGGCACCTGCTTCTCGACCGGGGCCGCGGAGGACGGGCTGCGTTGCTGGGGCGCGATGGGCGGCGGATACATCCTCACGAACACCGCCGCCGGCTCCGAGGGCGGCGCGAACTACAGCGCGCACATGCCGCTGATCGCGGCGGGAGCGAAGCTGCCCTTCTCCGAGATCTCCTATGGCACGAACTTCGGCTGTGCGCGCGATGACGTGGGAGGCCTCTTCTGCTGGGGGACGAACAACAGCTCAGGTCAGCACGGCGCCGAGGCTCCCCCGGCCGGGACGGCGGCCGCGATCCCGGGTGTCTGGGGTCCGATGTCCACCGGCTACGTCTTCGTCTGCGCGATCGACGACCAGAGGCAGCTCCGCTGCCGTGGCAGCAACGAGCAAGGGCAGCTCGGTCGCAGCACGCCGACCAGGGCCGATCCCATGCGAATGGACCCCGTCGTCCTCGGCGACGGCACCGCGCTCGCCAAGGTCGTCGCGGTGAGCGCCGGCTTCTTCCACACCTGCGCGATCGTCGAGGGGGCGTGCGGCCCCACCGGCCCTGGCCAGGTCCTGTGCTGGGGCAGAGGCACCCTGGGTCAGCTCGGCGACGGCGCCGGGGCGAGCTCCACGGTCCCCGTCGAGGTGAAGGCGCCCTGACGCCACCTGTCCGTGCCGCTACCCAAGGAGCGGCCGGAACACATCGGGCAGGACACCTCGATTTGCGGCGCGCCCGAGCGCGTCGCGGCACGCGGCGCACCCCGGCGCGTGCTCGCGGTAGCTCGGCGTGAGGCCGTCCGTGCGGAAGATGCCGGCAGCCGCGGCCTCCGTGTCCGGGTGCACGTGGAACTGGACCGGCACGCCGAGCGCAACCAGCGGCGCGCCGTCGCTCCGCAGCACGTAAAGCGAGTAAGGCGTGTCATCGCCCGTGCGCCACCCGTCGATGGAGAAGAGATACGGCGCCTCGCCCGCGGCGTCGGCGTGCCGACGAAGAAAGCCCACGTCGCCCGCATACGAGACGAGCTCGTCGAGGTCGGTCGCCACCGAGACGGGGATCGGGTGCTCCAGCCATCGCTCGAGCGCGAGCCACGCGGCCCCGAGGACCGCCGGGTCGGCCGCGGCGTGCTCGTCCACAACGAACGCGCGGTCCACGGCGCTCGCCTCCGAGGGACCGCGCACGCCGTAGACCGAGGCCAGCGCCGAGAGCGCGATCTCGGCGTCGAGCGGCGCGCCGCCTCGCTCCTGGTCGCACGCCGCCGCGAAGGCCGCGGCGTCGATCTGGGTCGCGAGGCCCGCGCGGCGCAGGCTCGCGAGCGCTTCCTCGGGGCGGAGGGGGGTCGTCATGTGCTCATGTCCTCCGTCCAACCCCGCCGCGGGATCGCGGCGCATCCGCAGGGCACCATCGTTCGATGATGCACGATCCCGCCGTGGAAAGATACGCCCCGGGGGCGCACCCGATGGGCAACGTCCTTCCCCTCACCTCACCCTGGCTCGCCCTGCGAGCGTGTCGACCGAGCGTCGGATCCCCGTCACGACATCGGTCCACTCCTCATTCCGATCGTTCGTCTCACAGGACAACGGGCTTCCGCCCCTCGGGAGCGCCTGAAGCTCGGCGAGCGGCGCCGCCGTCCAGTCGAACGGCGTGAGGCTGATTGTGTGGGCACCACGAGGCTCGCGGGTGGCGCCGCAGCCCGGTTCGGACGGATGGCGCGCCGTGAATCGACGGATCGTCCACGTCACCATGCCCCTTGACTGGGCCCGTGTTCAGACCGCGAGGAGCGATTCGAAGGATATCTAGATCGGCGATCGCGTGATGCTATCCTTCTTGATGCGCTCGATCCGCCCGCTTCTCCTGCCCGTTTTGCTCCTGCTCGGCGGGGTTCTCCTCGCCTTGCTTCTGCTCGGCAGCTATCCACGGAGCGCGATCATCGGTGCCAGCGAGGATGTCGCGCCCACGCGCGGGCTCGAGGAGATCCGCTATCTGGCGCTCGGCGACTCGTTCACGGCGGGGACCGGGAACCCGCCGTCCGACGCGTTCCCCTCGCGCCTCGCTGACCTTTGGCGCGCGCAGGGCCGCCGGGTGACCCTCAAGAACGTGGCGGTCAACGGCTACACAACCGAAGACGTGCAAGAGCGGGAGATCCCGGAGGTGGCGCCATTTCGCCCCACGTTGGTGACGCTCGCGGTGGGCGCCAACGACTACGTGCGTCGCTGGAGCGCGGACGTCTACCGTTCGCGCGTGCGCGCGCTCCTCCGAGCGATCATCGACGCTGGCGTCGGGCCGGATCGGATCGTGGCGCTCCCGCAGCCCGATTGGTCGCTCTCTCCGGCCGCCGCTTCGTTCGGAGATCCGCGGCAGATCGGCGCGGGCATCGTCGCCTTCAACACCATTCTGCGCGACGAGGCAGGAGCCGCCGGCGTGCGCTACGTGGACCTCTATCCGCTCATGCACAAGCAGGCGGAGGCGAAGATGCTCGCCAGCGACGGCCTGCACCCCTCGGCGCGCGCGCACGCCGAGTGGGCGGCGGCGCTCTACGAGCAAGTAGAACCCTGAGGTTTCGGGCCGCTACTTCTCCTCGTTCTTCTCGTGGTTCACCATGTCGAGGAGCTGCCCGGCGACGGTCTCCTCCACCCGGATCGGCATGACCCCGAAGCCCTCTGCCACCGCGTCCTGCTCGAACAAGAAGCGCCGCAGCACCTCGGTCGGATACTCCTCGAGCGGCAGCGCGTACGCCCCGTACGGCGTGCCGTCGAGCGCCAGCGCGTGGTGCGCCCGTGCGTTGACGCCGCGGAAGCTGTGGCACTTGACGCACCCTTGTTCGCCGATCAGCGCCTCGCGCAGCCCGCCGGTGAGCGAGCGGAGCGGCGCGAGCGGATCGCTCTCTACCCAGTGAAAGCTCGCCGCATCGAGCCCGAATGCCGCGTAGGTCTTGTTCCCCAGGTCCGCGGGCAGCGGCGTCCGGAAGTGCAGGAACGCGCCGAGCGGCCGGATCATCATCGGCATCGGCTCCTCGCCCTTGATCCACGAGTAGGCGCGCTTCAGCCGGTAGAAGTCGACGATGCGGTAGAGATTGTCCTCGTCGTCGAGTCCGACCACGATGACCGCCTGCGCCTTCTTCAGCACCTCGCGAGAGAAGTACTGTTGCTCGCCCCGAAGGTTCGAGACCACCAGCCAGTCCCCCTCGCCCACCTCGGACTTCGGCCGCTCGGCCAGGTAGGCGAGCAGATCGATGGCCTGATACGTCTTGCCGGGCAGGGGGTAGCGCTCGAGCCCCCCTTTGCCGAGGAGGCCGCTGATCGTCTCCCGCAGCGCGGCGTCGACCGGGTAGGTGGCGATGGCCCGGGGATCCTTGCGGAGCTCCGCCATGTCGCGCGGCGGCCGTGAACCCCAGCGGCGGAGCACGCCGAAGGGGTTGTCGATGGGGAGGTCCTTGAGGCCCGAGGCGACGAAGGGGAACACAAGATCGCCGACCATGTCTCCCCTTCCGCCCCAGTGCACGATGCTGTGCGCATCGCGCCTGGGGACGACAAAGTAGTCGATGTCGGGCGCGCCCGCGTTCTGGAGCGCGCGCGCGAAGGGGCGAGCGAGGCGCGCCCAGCCGACGTCCTCCTCCGCGCCGAACAGCATCAGGAACGGCGGCGCATCGGACCGCGCGTACGTGATGGGCGAGGACTCCCTGCGATCTTCGACCGAGGCCGCGAAGAACGCCGCGTCGGGGTGCCCCTCGAGCGCCGCCTCGCCGAGGTCGTAGGTGCCACGCAACAGGATGACGCCATCGACGCGCCCGGGATCCATGCCGGCCCCCTCGAGGAGCCGCCGATCGAGCGCAAGGAGCGATGCCATCCACGCGCCGAGGCCGCGGCCGGCGAGGACCACGCGCGTCGGGTTGCGCGCGTTCGTGATCTCTTGCAAGACCCGGGCGACGTCCGCCGCGCACGCGCGCAGCGTGTAGCCGGCGTGGATGTTGAACGAGAGGGCGGCGGCGGCCACCCCGTTTCGCTGCAGGGAGTCGCCTACGTTCGCGGCGAAGGCGAGTCGCTCGTCGGGCTGCGAGGGCTCGTTCCCCTGCAAGAGGACGACCAGCGGGCCGCGCTTGCTCGCGCGCGGCGGGGCGTAGAGATCGACGCTGACGTTCGGCCCATCAGGCCCCTTCCGCTGCATCCAGGCGTATGTCACCGTGGCTGCGGAGCGGGCTCCAGCGCCTGCGCGCCGCTTGAGGAGCTGTGTGCCGAGGACGATGAGCGCCGCGAGGAGGCCGACGCCCACCCATTGCCGCGTTCGACCTAGCCATTGCCACGTTCGACCCAGCCATTGTCGCGCTCGGATACCCAACATCGGTCCGCTCTGGTGCCCGACGTCGAGCGCGTCAAGCGGCAGCGTCGCCGGTCGCCTCCCAGCGACACAGAGATGATGTCCAAGCACCTCGATGGCACGCGGCGGGCGCAATCCTCGTGAATGCGGCCGACGGAAGCGCGGTATCGTGGATTACGACGACACGTCGGTCAAGGTGTCGATCGTGAATGTCGCCGGCTGCGCCGCCTTCGACGGAACCCCGGGGCCCTCGTGGAATACCTTGGTGATGAAGGCTGCGTTGATCACCCCACGTCGTCGTCAGCGTGTGTTCGCTCGGCCTCGTGGAACGCCGCGGGCGGAAGAGCGGGCAGCTGCCATGTGCGGCAAGCTCTCTTTTCCTTTTTTCAGAACGAAAGCGCGCTGCCCCTCGCTGGCCCCCCTCAGGGCTGCAGCGCTCTGCAGTGGATCTCCAGGACCCGGATCTTCCCCTCGACCGTATCGTACCTGAGATCCAGCCCCGTCAGCACCTGCTGGGCCGGGCAGTTCAGGGTCACGTTGTTCCCGGCGTACCCGATCGCATAGCTCGTGTGGGAAGACGCGGCGAGGTCGAGGGCCGTATTGGCCGCGTTCCTGGGAGCGTAGTTGATGCGCACGTCCTTCACATAGGTGTTGGCGCCGTCCACCTTGAGCCGCAGACCCGTGGGGTAGTTGGCGACCGGGATGGCGGTGCTGAGCGCGCCGGTGCGGAAGCCGCCCGGCCACGAGAAGATGGTCTCCGCGTCGATCGCGCCGGTCCGCGGGAGGTTGGGCAGCAAGAGGTCGAACTCCCGGCACACGCCGGACATCCGGGCGATGAACTCGTCAGGTTCGGCGAGGGGCTCCTGGAACGCGCTGAGGTCGGTCAACATGAATCCAGCGCCATTATCGATGTGGCAGTGGATATACTCCCAGGCCGAGAGGTTTGCGTTCAGGCCCGAGTCCCAGCGCTCGTTGTCCGCGGCGTTGCTGACGGTCCAGGTCTCCGAGAGGGACGGGGCGTCCTCCATGAGCTCGGGGTCGGCCGCCTCGACGGCGCAGCCGGCGGCGAACAGGGCGGCGAGGGGGAACGCAGAGCGAATGATGCGCATGACGAGATCTCCTCAGCTCTCTCGAGCTTTCTGGTTGTCGAAGCGGAGGCAGCCCGCCGCGCAGCGCGCCGGGAGCGGCGCGGCCGCGGCGGCGCCTCGCGGCGGAGCCTCATCGCAAGCGCCTTGCCAGCGCGCGGCGCTGGCGACCTCGCGTTGCCCCCCGAGGGCGATTCCCACCGATCACCCGAAAGCGACGCGCCGCCGACGCGCCCCTCGCCGTGCTCGCAGCAGGACGGCTCCGCGCCGCAGGGGTGCCCCGCCTGCCACATCCCGGCTGTCCCCTGTCACACCGCCCCTGTGACACCCTGTGGCAGCGGCCGTGTCAACGCGCCGCCCGCGTCAGGCCGCGGCGCTCACGACACCACCCGGCGCAGCGCGCCGCCCTCTCCCCGGAGCGGCGCGCGGTCGATCTCCCCCGCGTCCCCGGCGAGCCCCTCGGCGAACGCGTCGGTCACGAACACGCCCGCCCCGGTCGCGGCGGGCGCCCAGCCGCGCAGCGCCTCGGGCTCGGCCGCGTGCAGCGCGAGGCGCGGGAGGACCTCGGGGCTCGCGCCGGCCCGCGCGCCGAGCTCCGCCCAGAGCTCCAGGGCCCAGCCGAGCGCCCGCTCCGGCGCGCGATCGTACGGCGCGGGCAGCGCCGCCAGCAGCGCGTCGGCGCTCTCGACGACGAGCGTCGCCCCGAGCCCGACGAGCGCCGCGCGCGCCGCCTGGACCAGGCGCTCCACGTCGGCGAGCGCCTCGTCGCCGGCGTCGTCCGGCGCCGAGAGCCGGGCCTCGACGAGCAGCGCGGCGCGCGGCTCCCCCGGCGCGCACCGCCCCTGCGCGCAGGCGCCCGCGAGGCGAGCGTCGGCCGGCGAGCGCGCCGCGGGCGCCACGGTCTGGCGGCCCGGCACGGCGACCGCCTGGCGGAGCGCGGCGAGCAGCTCGGGCACACCCGCGTACCGGTCCGCCGGCTCCTTGGCGAGGCAGCGGCGCACCACCGCGCCGAACACGGCCGACACGGGCGCGCGGTCGCTCGGGCAGGGCGGCGGCGCGCGCAGGTGCATCTCCTCGGTCTCGACCGCATCGGCGCCCTGGAACGGCAGCTCGCCCGTCACGAGCTGGTAGGCGAGCAGGCCCACCGCGTAGATGTCCGTGCGCGCGTCCACCGCGCCGCCGAGGATCTGCTCCGGGGCCATCGTGAGCGGCGTGCCGAGGATCAGGCTGCTGCTCTTGGCGCCGCGCGCGGCGCCAAGAGGGCGGAGGAGCTTGGCGATGCCGAAGTCGACGAGCTTCACGCCCGGCGCCCCGATCCCGCCCGCGCCAGGGCAGACCATGACGTTCTGGGCCTTCACGTCGCGGTGCACGACGCCGATCGCGTGCGCGGCGGCGAGCGCGCCGCCGACCCCCTCGAGCAGGGCGACCGCCTCGGGCGGCGAGAAGGCGCCCCGCGCGCTCAGCTCCGCCGCGAGGCTCCGGCCCTCGATCCACTCCATCGCGATGTACGGCCGGCCGTCGTCCAGGGCGCCCACGCCGCGGACCTCGACGATCGCCGGGTGCTTGAGCCGCGCGAGCACCTCCGCCTCCCGCTGGAAGCGCCGGAGGATCGCCGGCAGGAGCGACAGGCCGCGGCGGAGGACCTTCAGGGCGACCGGCGCGCCTCCCCCGACCGGGACGGCCCGGTGAACGACGCCGAAGCCGCCTCCGAGCCGCACGTCGTCGAGCACGTAACCCCCGACCACCGCCCCTGCGGGGAGCGCGTCGCCGGCGGCGCTCGCCTCGAGCTCCAGCGGTCGGCCCGAGATGACGGCTGTCTCGTCCTGGTTGGGCTCGGCAGGCGTCCGCATGGCACCTACCCCAGTATACTCGCGCCCGATGCGCTGCTCCGAGTGCCATCGCCGCCTCCCAGCGCGGGCTGGCGCCGCGTGCCCGGCGCACCCTCTGGCTCCATCGCCGCTGACGAGCGCCGAAGAGCGCGAGCACGAGGCGCTCGAGCAGGATCCGTCGCCGCTGGTCCCCGGGCTCCTCGTCGAAGGGTTCCGTATCGAGCGGCTGCTCGGGCAAGGAGGGTTCGCGCGCGTCTACGCGGCGACGCGCGAGGGCGACGGCCACGCCGTGGCGCTCAAGGTGGCGCGCCGGCGAGACGACGGCCGGATCGAGCGGGAGGCCGCGGCGCTCGCCCGCCTCGCGCCGCCGCTGGTCCCCGCGCTGCTCGGCCGCGGGCGCTCGGGAGAGCTCGGCCCGTTCCTCGTGCTGGAGCGGCTCGAGGGCAGCTCGCTCGCGCGCTGCCTCGCGGACCTGCCGGGCACCGGCGCGATGCCGATCGAGCAGGCGTCGGCGATCGCGCGCGCGCTCTCGGTCGCGCTGGACGCTGCGCACGACGCCGGGCTGGTGCACCGCGATCTCAAGCCCGAGAACGTGTGGCTGCGGCCGGGCGGGGAGGTCGCGCTGATCGACTTCGGCCTGGCCGCGCAGGCGCGCGCCGGCGGCGATGCGCGCGCGGCGCTCGGCCCCGACCTGACGCAGACCGGGGCGATCCTTGGGACGGCGGCGTACATGGCCCCGGAGCAGTGCCTCGGCGCGCGCGCCGTCGACGCGCGCGCCGACATCTACGCGCTCGGCGCGATGATCTTCGAGCTGCTCACCGGCCGGCCGCCGTTCGTCGGCGAGGCGGCCGAGGTGCGGCAGGCCCACGTGGCGCGCCGCCCCGACCCGCCCTCCTCGCTCGCGCCGCTGCCGGAGGGCGCCGACGAGGCGGTCCTCCGCTGCCTCGCGAAGGATCCCGAGGCCCGCCCGCCCCGCGCCAGCGATGTGGCGCGCGCGCTCGCGGCGTCGCTCGAAGCGCGCGTCGCCCCGCCCCGGGGGCGCGCGGCTTCCTCCGGCGCGCCCGCCCCCGCCCCCGGGCCACGCCGCGCGGTGGCGCTGCTTGCCGTGCGCACGCGCGAGCGCGCGGACGCGCTCGTCGACATCGCCCGCGCCGGAGGCGGCATCCTGGCGCGCTTTCGCGGGGAGCGCATGGTGCTCGCCTTCCCCGCCGCCGACGCGCCGGGCGACGGCGTGCGCGCGGCGGTGCGGGTGGCCCAGCGCGTCGCCGCGGCCGGCGCAGCGGAGCCGCCCCTCGTGGTCCACCTGGCTCCGCTCCGGGTGCGCGAGGGCACGCACGGCGTCACGCTCGCGGGCGCTGCGCTCGAGGACGCGGAGACCTGGGGGGCCGGCCTGGGGGACGCGGACGCCATGCCGCCGGCGATCCTCACGGCCGAAGCGCGGCGCGCGCTCGCGGACGGCCCGCACGATACCCCGCCCTCTCCGCGCGGTGTGGCCCCCGATCCGCGCAACGCGCCCCCCGACGAGCCCGGCGAGACCGCCCTGCGCGGCCGCGACGCGGCGCTCTGCCCGGCCCTCGCCGCGGCGCAGGAGGCGCTCGCCGGCGGCGGGCCGGCGCTCGTCACCGCGCTCGGCGCGGAAGGGCACGGAAAGAGCCGGTTCCTCGGGGCGCTCGCGGCGGCGCTCCGCGCCGGCGGCGCGGCCGTGCACGCCGCGGCGGCCCTCCGGCCGGAGGCGGCCGAGCACGGCGCGACGCTCGTCGCGCTCCTGCGCGCGGCCCTGGATCTCCCGGCCAGCGGCGAGCGCGACGGGAGCGCCCAGGAGGCGCTCGTCCAGCGGCTCGGCGCGGCGGAGGCCGCGCGCGCCTGGCCGGCCGTCGGGCTCGCCCTTGGGCGGCTCGCCCCGGGAGACCCGGCCGCCGCGCCGCTGCTCGCGGCGCCGGGCGCGCGCCGCCACGCCGAGGCCCGCGCGCTCGCGGCCGCCCTCGCGGCCGCCGCGCCGCTCGCGCTGCTGCTCGACGACGCCGACCTCGCCGACGCGTCCGCGCTCGACGCGATCGAGCTCGCCACGGCCGAGGGCAGCGCGGCGCGCCTCGCGATCGTGCTCGCCGCGCGGCCCTCGATCGCGTCGCTCCGTCCGGGGCTCGGGGAGCGCGCCGCCCGCCGCGTGGCGCTCGACCTCGGCCCGCTCGACGCCGAGGCCGCGGGCGCGCTGCTCCAGGACCGCCTCCGCCCCGTCGAGTTCGTCCCCCGCGCCGTGCTCGATCGCCTCCACGCGCTGGCGCGCGGCGTCCCGCGCGACCTCGTCGAGGTGGCGTACGCGCTGCGCGTCGGCGGCGCGATCCAGCGCGCCCGGGGCGGCGAGGGCTGGACGCTCGCGCCGGACGAGCTGCTCTCCCTGTCGGCCGCGCCGCTCGGCGAGCGCCTCGCCGAGCGCGCGCTCGCGGCCCTGCCGCCGCCGCTCGTCGACCTGCTCGAGCGCGCGGCGATCCTCGGCGACGACCTCTCCCCGGCCGAGCTCGAGGCCGCCCTGCGCGCGCTGGATCGCGCCGCCGACGCGCCGCCGCCGGCCGGCGCGCTGGACCCGGGCGTCGGCCTCGCGCGCCTCGCCCGGGCCGGCGTGCTCGTCGCGCGCTCGGCCTCGCCGCCGCGCTACGCCTTCCGGCACCCGCTCCTGCGCGAGGCCATCGAGGCGCGCATCCCGCCCGCCCGCCGCCGCGCGCTGCACGCCGCCGTCCTCCAGGGCCTCCTTGGCGCGCCGCGCGCCGCGGGGGCGCGCGCCCGGATCGCCCGCCACGCGGCCGCCGCGGGAGACCTGGCCGCGGCGGCGGCGGCGCACGCCGAGCTCGCGGACGAGGCGCTCGCCCGGCACGACGTCGTCGAGGCCGAGCAGCGCTTCACCGCGGCCCTGCGCCTCGCCGGCCTCCTCGAGCGCGACGACGCCTCGACCCGCGCCCGCGCCCGCGCGCTCGCGGGCCGAGGCCGCGCGCGTTACCGCCTGCAGCGCTTCGAGGAGTCGCTCGCCGATCTGCGCGCCGCCCGGGCGCTGGCCGAGGCCGCGGGCGACCGGGCCCGCGCGGCCGAGCTCCTGCTCGAGGAGGCGACCGCGCTCGACTGGCTCGAGGACTTCCCCGCCTCCGCGGCGATCGCGGCGCGCGCCGCCGAGCTCTGCGCCGGCCTCGGCGACGCCCGCCTCGACGCGCGCTGCCTGCTCGCGGGCGGCCGCTCGGACTGCCGCGACCAGCGGGTCGACGAGGGGATCCCCAAGCTGGAGCGGGCCGCCCGCGGCGCGCTCGCCGTCGGCGACCACGAGGCGCACGTCATCGCCCGGCTGGTGCTCGTCGCGTCGCTCTCGATGGCCCGCCGGCTCGACGAGGCCGAGCGCCACGCCGAGGCCGTCGTCGAGGCCTGCCTGCGCGCCGGCGACGTCTTCCACCTGTGCACCGCGTACATCAACCGCGTCTTCATGTGGGTGAAGCGGCGGGAGGAAGGGCGCGCGGTCGCGGACCAGCGGGAGGCCGTCCGCCTCGCCCGCGAGCTGGGGCATGCCCAGCTCGAGCGCTGGGCCACGCTGAACCTGGCGGAGCTGCGGTACTGGCTGGGCGCGCCGGACGAGGCTCTCCCGCTCGCGCGCCGCAGCCTCGACCTCCAGCGGCGTTATTTCAACAAGCGCCCTTCGCCGGACGACGTCCTCCTCCTCGCCCGCATCCACCTCGCCCGGGGCGAGCACGACGAGGCGTCCCGCCACCTGGCCGAGGCCCGCGCGAGCCTCCCCGAACCCGACCTCACCCCTTGCGCCCGGACGCTGGCACGCCTGGTGCAACAGGCTCTAGACGACCGGGCAGCCGGTCGGTTCGACGCTGCGGCATGGCGCACGCTCGTGGACGAGGCGCGGCAGACCGCGATCCTTCACGAGCACGCCGAGGCGCTCCACAGCGCGGCCCTCTCGGCGCTCCGCGCGGGCGAGGGCGGCGAAGCGCGCCTGTTCCTCGCCGAAGCGAGGGCGATGTCGGCGGGCTTCTGGCAGCAGCGGTTCGACGAGATCGAGCGCGCCCTGCTCACGCCCGGAGCGAACGGCGCCGCGTGAACCGACCGGTCGGATCGCCCGGACCAGAGACAAGAAAGGAATCTGACCGCGTGAAGATCTACCGGACACGAGGGTTGATTGCGCTGTGTTTCGGGCTCTCGCTCGTGGGCGCGGGCTGCGCCGTCGCCGGCGGCGACGCCTCCCCGCTCGACGGGCCGCCGCGCGCGGCGCCGGCGGGGAGCGGCTCGTCGACCGGGTCGGTCGTCGGGCCGGCCAGCGGCTGGTCGGCCAGCGGCGGGTCGGCCAGCGGGCTGGTGGCGGACATCGCGGACGCGGTGCAGGGCGTCTGGGGCAACGGACTCTCCGCCGAGGCGCTCACCCGCAACGCCCTGATCACGAACCCGCGTGCCAACCCCGTCATGGTGTCCGTCCCGCTCGCGACCGAGAGCTACGCCGACGACAGCAAGTACCCGGAGCTCCGCTATCAGCTCCGCCACGAGCCCACGCGCGAGGTGATGGACTACCTCGTCGCCTGCGCCCTCGAGCAGGACCAGAGCGTCTCGTACACCGACACGTCGACAGGCGAGAAATTCACATTCGACGGCAAGATCGGGGTCTGCCCTATCTGGGCCGTCGACAAGGCGGGGCCGAAGTGCCAGCAGCTCGTCTCGGCGTGCATGCTCTCGCTCGTGAACGCCCTGGGCCGCTCGATCACCGTCTCGCTGCGAGGCCAGGCGTTCCCGGAGCACCGGCCGGGGCTCCTCACGCCGGCGCCCTCCGTCCGCGTGGTGAGGAACACGGAGGACGGCGACACCATTCCGAGCTTCAGGCGGTGCGCGATCGAGTCCCAGGGAGCGTCGCGCAACTGTGGATGGACGGCCCAGGACGTCGGCTCGTGCACCCCGGGCTCGACCGTGTTCATCGCGACCGGCGACGCGCCCCTGACCGACTGCTCCGACGACCCGGCGAGCGCCGCCGGGCTGCCCGTCAGCGATACGGTGCTTCGCGTCTGCAGCGGTATCCGGGGCTGCGACGCCGACTCACCCGATCACATCGATCCGAGCGAGGTGCGCTGCGACAGCCGCGCCGAGCCGGCGCTCCGCTTCGTCTGCCCTAAACTCGGCTACTTCAGCCTCATGAGCGGCCCGCGGACGAGCGGTCGCGCCGGCCTCCTGGCGCCGGGCGGAGGCGTCGCCGCGGTGCTCCAGAGGAGCCGCCGCTTCAGCGTCGCGAGCCACCCGCGGCCGAGCCCCCCGCCGCCGCCCGGCGCCGTCTCCATCAACGAGGCGACGTTCCGCCCTGCGGTGTATCCGGCGGCGGAGGTCGATGTCTTCGGCTGGCGCGAGGGCGCGTTCTTCGGGAACCTGTGGGGCAATGAGCCCCTCCACCCCCGGCTCCAGGTGGGGATGAATGAAATGGACGAGAAGGGCAACTTCCACCCTGCTCCGACCCCCGGGGAGGACTCCGGGCAGGCCATCTATCAGAACGCCTTCGCCTGCACGGGTGAATACTGGACCGATCACGCCGCGTACGTGGGGGAACGCCTCTGCGCCGGCGCCGAGGGCGAGGTCGACTGCGTCGCGACCCCGGTCGGCGCCTGCGACGAATCGCTCCTCGTCGCGGAGTGTCCGACGCTCCACCAGTGCGCCGTCGACGACGGGGTGCTCGTGGAGGGCGACAGGGACTTCCAGCAGTGCAAGGGCGGCGGGCGCACATGGCGCCATCCGATCACCGTGTTTCTCAACCACCCGTCGGATGTCGTCCGGGACTTCCCGTTCTCCCCGTTCGCGCCGATGTTGCCCGGCAGCGTGCTGCCCGTCGGCGCGCTGTACTGTCCCTGACCGGCGGCCGCGCGGTCGCGCGGTCACCCAATCGCGCGCTCACCCGTCCCTGTAGTCGCCTGGCTCGATGCCATAACGCGCGATCCACCGGTGGATCTGCGTTCTCCCCTTCCCCATCGCCCGCGCCACGGCGCTGACGTTCCCGCGGTGCTCGCGGAAGAGGCGGATGAGCGCCTCGCGCCGCTGCTGGTCCTCCTCGGCGGGCCGCTGGCGCTCGGCGGGCTGGGCGTCGGGCTTCGAGGCCTCGGGCGGGTGGCTGCTCCGCGGCACGACGACGGGCGGCGGCAGGTGATCGAGCTCCACCCGGCCGCCGCCGGCGAGCACGATCGCGGTCGCCAGGCACTTCTCCAGCTCGCGGACGTTGAGCCGCCACTCGCGCAGGAGGAGCGCGCGCGCCGCCTCGCAGCCGAGCGCGATCGACGCGGCCCGGTCCGGGGCGGCGCGGCGGAGCAGCGCGGCGATGACCAGCCCGAGATCCTCCCGGCGCCTGCGCAGGGGCGGCAGCTCGAGCACGAAGCCCGAGAGGCGCGCGAAGAGATCGCCCCGGAAGTCGCCGCGCTCGACCATCGCAGGGAGATCGCGGTGCGTGGCCACGACCACGCGGAGGTCGACCTTCACGGGGCGCGTCGCGCCCACCGCGACGACCTCCGACTCCTGCAGCACGCGCAGGAACGCGGTCTGCGACGCCGCGGGCAGATCGCCGATCTCGTCGAGGAAGAGCGTGCCGCGGTCGGCCGCGCGGATGAGACCGGGCCGGTCCTCGGCGGCGCCGGAGAAGGCGCCCTTCTTGTGGCCGAACAGCTCGGACTCGATGAGGCTCTCGGGCAGCGCGCCGCAGTTGATGGCGACGAACGGGCCGGGCCGCCCCGACAGCGCGTGGACGGCGCGCGCGACGACCTCCTTGCCGGTGCCGCTCTCGCCCTGGAGGACGACGGGGATGGGCGCGGGCGCGACGGCCCGGAGGGAGGCGAAGCGCTCGGCCAGCTCGGGCGAGAAGGTGGCGAGGCCGAACGGCTGATCCGCCGCCTGGGCCGCGTCGCTCGCCGCCTCGTCGGGCACCGCGACCTGGCGGAACAGGAAGAACGTGTGCCCGAGCTCGATCAGGTCCCCCTCGGCGAGCGTCGCGCTCCGCCGTGGCACGCCGTTCACGAAGGTGCCGTTCGTCGAGCCGAGGTCCTCCAGGCAGAGCTGGCCGCCGTCGCGCGTGATCCTCGCGTGGCGGGACGACACCCAGCCGTCCTCGAGGCGCACGTCGAGCAGCGCCCGGTCCGCCTCGGTCCGCCGGTCGATCGAGCGCACCGGGCCTCGCCCGAACCGCACCTCGTCGACCCCGTCGAGCGCCAGCCGCGCGGGCGGATCCATCGGCCGCTGGCACTGCAAGACGAGGAAGAGGAACGGCCGCGGCTCGGCGGCGGAGCCGGCGCGCCGCCGGGTGCGGACCAGCGTCGACGGCTCGTCCCGACCCGCGCTCATCCTGCCCCTCTCCGCCCCTGGCAGGCCGCGCACGGAGGAGGCGCCAGGGAATCGACCCGAGGCTGCATGCCGCAGGCCACGATCTACCACGCCCCGCCAGCCAGTGGAGCAAGCTCAGGCGCGCGAAGCTCACGCGCTCGTCGTCCTGTCGCGGCGCCCCGAGCCGGCGGGGCGGCTCGCCGCACCGTCAGCGGTAGGGCCCCTGCGGCGCGGGCGCCGCGAGGGACGAGACGATCGCGATCGCGCGCTCGATCCGGTCGCGCCCCGTCTCGATGCGGCCGAACACAAGCTTGACCGCGGCCTCATCGCCCACGACGGCCGCCGGGCGGAGCGCGGCGATCTCGCGCCTCACCTCGTCGGTGAGGCGCCACGCCACCCGGTCCGGCGCTTCGGCCTGCACCTCGTACGCCCGCGACAGGCCGCCGTCGTCGGGCTGCCCCGAGCTCGCCCGGTCCGGCCCGCGCCTCTGCCGGCGCCTCACGATGAACCGCTCCGACGGGGACGCGGCGCGGGCGACGCGCACCTGCGTGCCGAACGCCCCCCGCCTTCCATCCCGGCCGAACGTCACGGCGAGGCGCCGGCCGCGGTGCTCGAGCTCGATGGTCATGCCTCCGGGCGAGGTGGTCCCGGCGCCGGACAGGAGGCGCCCGCCGAGCTGTTGCGAGAGCGCGCGCAGCTCCTTCGCGAGCCCCCGGCCGCGGCCGGCGACGAGCGCCGCAGCGCGGATGGCGCTCGCGAGCTTCTCGGCGTCGTCCTCCAGCCCGGCGCGGATCGCGGTCAGCCGGTGCGCCTCGAGCGTGAGCTGGTATTCGGTCGCCGCGCGGAGCGCCTCGCGCAGCTCCCGTGTGAGCCACCAGCGCGCGAGCGCCGGGCTGCTCGCCTGCACGACGAAGGAGCCGTCGTCCGCCGGGTCGCCGGCGTCCACCCGCCGCGCCCGGAAGCCCCCCCCGCTCGGCCGGTCGAGCTGCTGCTCGTTGACCCGGAGCCTGAGGCCCGACGGGTTGCTCACCGTGCCCGTGATGCGGGTGCTGTAGCGCACGACGGCCGCGCCGCCGCGATCGACGTCGTGGTCGACGAGGAGCGCGACGCCGTCGAGCACCACGGAGATCTGCATCCGCGGGTCTCCCGATGGGCCCGGACCCGACCGGAACTCCCCCCCGACGAGGGCCGCCGCGCGCTGCCACAGGGGCCGTGCGAGCCGCCAGCGGGCCTCGGCCGCCCGCCGCGCGTCGTTGCGCGCGTACGCGAAGAAGCGCGCGAGCCCCGCGATCCCCGAGATGATCATCAGGACGAAGATGGGCTCCATCCTCGCCCAGGGTATCGTCCCCGCGAGGGTGCGCCCAGGCGAGACCGGCCCGAGGGCGGCCGAGCTCGCCTGGGCGGCTCGCCGCGGACGCGGAGAAGAGCGCGGCGGGCCGCCGCCTACCGATCGCCGTGGATCGCACCTGGTGCCGTTGACCGTGACCGCGCGGCTGACGGCGCTGTTGGTCCAGCAAAGATCGGAATCAACGCTGCTCGGGCTGCAATAACTCGCCACGATTCGCTGCAGGACATGGCGAGAGCGGGGCCAGCACCGATGACGAGCCGAGATATCGCGGGACACGCGGCCGTGTCAGGTGAATCTCGCGCTCTGTCCCCTACCGCCCAGAGGACACCCTCAGGACGAGCGGCGTCTGCGCGCGGCGCAGCTCGCGCCTGCTGGGGGGAGAAGGAACTCCAATGTAGGAAACGAGGGAGACCCGATGTGGGAGAAGGGAGCCCGATGTGGAGAGACGGAGAGGGAAGTCCAAACCCTCCGGAGACGTCAAGTCCCAACTGCGGAAGCTGCCCTGGACCGACAGAACATTCTTCCACGCAATCCAGCCTCCCTGAAAAAGAGACAGCATATCAACAACTTACCCATGAATCGAAGGAGCCGCCTTCCCTCAACAGCCTTCCGCGATTGACATCGGAGATGTGAGCGCTCACATTGGCACTCGTCGGTATTCTTTTGCTTCGCATCGGAAGGGTGGCCATGCGCACTGAGATCTCCACGAGAACGGGCCACGCGGGCCAGTGGGCTGATCCATGAGACGTCGATCTCCACCGAGCTCTTCGGCACGCTGAGCCCCGGCGCCGGCGACGACGCCGCCCCGAGGGGGGTCGGCACGTCCGACGATGACCCGCGCGCGGAGCTCGACTCGGCCGACACCGGCTCGACCAGGCACACCTGGACCGGCGCGTCGGGGGAGAAGGAGATCCAAACGCTTCGGAGACGTCAAGCCCCACCTTTGGGAGCTGCCCTGCGTTGACAGAACATATTTCCATGTGATCCGGCTCCACGGGAGAGCGACGCCAACTCAACAACTTATCTACGCGTCGCAGGGGCCGGTTTCACGCCACTACGAAATTCCCGCTTAAGCACAGGAGAACCTTATGAGAATGCGATTTGAACGCTGGACCCTGCTGACGACGATCGCGCTCAGCGCGTGCATCTCCGCCGAGCAGCTCGATGAAGACGGCTACGAGTTCGAAGAGCTCGCCGAGAGCGTCACCATCGACACCGCGGCGACCTACACGATCACCGGCGTCCAGAGTGGAAAATGCGTCGAGGTGGCTGGAGGCAGCACCGCGGACGCAGCGGCCTTGCAGATCGCCGGCTGCAACGGCTCGACGCGGCAACAGTTCCGCATGGAATCGGCGGGCGGCGGCTACTACCGCATCCGCAACGTCAACAGCAACCGTTGCATGGACGTCGCCGGCGCCTCCACCAGCGACGGCGCCCGCATCCAGCAATACTCCTGCTGGACCGGGGAGAACCAGCAGTGGTCCTTCACGGACGTCGCCAACGGCGTCGTGCGCCTCACCGCACGCAACAGCGGCAAGTCCCTGGACGTCTACGCCCGCGGCACCGCGGACGGCACCGCCCTGGTTCAATGGGCATCGAACGGCGGCACCAACCAGCAGTTCCGGATCACCCCCGTGAGCTCGGGCACCGGCACCGGAGGCACCGGCACCGGAGGCACCGGAGGCACAGGCGGCAGCGGCGGCAGCGGCGGTGCCGGCGGCAGCGGCGGCGGCAGCAGCAGCGGCGGCAAGTTCGTCGGCAACATCACGACCGGCGGGCAGGTGCGAGCGGATCTGTCCCGGTACTGGAACCAGCTCAGCCCGGAGAACGAGGGCAAGTGGGGCTCCGTCGAGCCCACGCGGGACGTCATGAACTGGGCCGGCATGGACCGAGTCCGGGATTACGCTCGCCAGAAGGGCATTCCCTACAAGGGCCACACCCTGATCTGGGGTGCCCAGCAGCCGGGCTGGATCGCCAATCTGTCGCAGAGCGAGCAGCGCGCAGAGGTAGAAGAGTGGATCCAGGCGTTCTGCCAGCGCTACCCGGACGTCGCCGTCATCGACGTCGTGAACGAGCCGCCCCCGCACACCACCCCGTCGTACATGAACGCCCTCGGCGGCGCGGGATCGAGCGGCTACGACTGGATCGTGCAAGCGTTCAAGTGGGCGCGGCAGTACTGCCCGAACGCCAAGCTGCTGCTCAACGATTACAACAACATCGAGTACAACAGCGACAATCAGAACACGCTCAACATCGTCAATCGGATCCGGGCGGCGGGGGCTCCCATCGACGGCATCGGCGCTCAGGCTCACGACGCGTACAAGCTCAACACCAGCACCGTCAAGGGCTTCCTCGATAAACTCGCCGGCACCGGCCTGCCGGTCTACATCACCGAGTACGACATCAACCTGGCGAACGACACGCAGCAGCTCAACGTGATGCAGAGCCAGTTCCCCATGTTCTACGAGCATCCGAGCGTGAAGGGCATCACGCTGTGGGGGTACATCAGCGGCCAGACGTGGGTGACCAACTCAGGGCTCATGAGCAGCAGCGGCCAGATGCGGCCCGCCATGTCCTGGTTGATGAGCTACCTGGGGCGCTGACGCCGGACGCGCTGACGCGCGGTTCACGGAGAACCACGCGCCCGGAGATCGCTGCGCAGGCTCGTCGGCTCGATCGCAGGTCGACGGAGTCGACCCGCGAGGCCCGCGCTTGCGCAGCCGATCCCGGGCGCGTTTTCGTGTGTCTTACTTCCCGCTTCCTATGCCTTTGAACAGAGGGGATCATGATGAGAATCCGATTCAGACGATGGGCGCTGCTCGCGACGCTGGCCGCCACGGCCGCGTGCGTCTCCGCCGAGCAGCTCGATGAAGACGGCCCCGAGCTCGACGAGCTCGCCGAGAGCGTCACCATCGACACCGCGGCGACCTACACGATCACCGGTGTCCAGAGCGGAAAGTGCGTCGAGGTGGCTGGAGGCAGCACCGCTGACGCGGCGGCCATGCAGATCGCCAGCTGCAACGGCTCGACGCGGCAACAGTTCCGCATGGAATCGGCGGGCGGCGGCTACTACCGCATCCGCAACGTCAACAGCAACCGTTGCATGGACGTCGCCGGCGCCTCCACCAGCGACGGCGCCCGCATCCAGCAATACTCCTGCTGGAGCGGGGAGAACCAGCAGTGGTCCTTCACGGACGTCGCCAGCGGCGTCGTGCGCCTCACCGCACGCAACAGCGGCAAGTCCCTGGACGTCTACGCCCGCGGCACCGCGGACGGCACCGCCGTGATTCAATGGGCATCGAACGGCGGCACCAACCAGCAATTCCGGATCACCCCCGTGAGCTCGGGCACCGGCACCGGCGGCACCGGCGGCACCGGCGGCAGCGGGGGCACCGGCGGCACCGGCGGCACCGGGGGCGCCGGCGGCAGCGGGGGCGGCGAAGGTTGCGGCTTGCCCACCACCTTCCGCTGGCAGTCGAGCAGCGCGCTGGTGAGCCCGAAGTCCGACGCGACTCACAACATCGTGTCCATCAAGGATCCGACGGTCTCCTTCTTCAACGATCGCTGGCACATCTACGCCACCACGGCGAACACCGCCGGCAACTGGCAGATGACGTACCTGAACTTCACCGACTGGTCCCAGGCCGCGTCCGCATCGCATTACTACATGGATCGCACGCCTGGCTTCAGCGGCTATCGGTGCGCGCCGCAGATGTTCTTCTTCAGGCCTCAGAACAAGTGGTACCTCATCTATCAATCGCAGCCGCCGCAGTTCTCCACGACCAGCGACCCGAGCCGCCCGGACACCTGGACCAGGCCCCAGAACTTCTTCGCGTCCACGCCCGCCGGCATGCCCAGCCTGCCCATCGATTACTGGGTGATCTGCGACAGCGCCAACTGTTACCTCTTCTTCACCGGCGACGACGGCCGGATGTACCGCAGCCAGACCACTGTGCAGAACTTCCCGAACGGGTTCGGCCCGGTCTCGATCGCCCTTCAGGACTCGAATCGTAACAATCTGTTCGAGGGGAGCTCCACGTACAAGATCAAGGGCATGAACAAGTATCTGACGCTGATCGAGGCCATCGGCCCGACGGGCGCCAGGTTCTATCGCTCGTTCACCGCGGATCGCCTCGACGGCGCGTGGACCCCGCTCGCGCATACCTGGAACGCGCCCTTCGCAGGTCAAAACAACGTCACTTACGCGTCAGGCGTGGCTGACTGGAGCGACGACGTGAGCCATGGCGAGCTGGTGCGCGATGGCAACGACGAGACCGCGACGATCGACACCTGCAATCTGCAGTTCCTGTATCAAGGACGCAACCCGAGCTCGGGCGGCGAATACTCGCAGCTCCCGTACCGCCTCGGCCTGCTGAAGGCGGTCCGCTAGAGCGGCGGTCACCCGCTTCGGATACGGGCCCACCTCGACGTTTTCGGTGCTCAGCGCACAGGAGTGCGCTTGCGCGCCGAAAACGCCGATCTGGGCCCGTCTCCTGTGCGGGAGACCGCCGCTCTGATCGCCATGGTGCTGAGGTGGCGGAAACCGCTGTAGAACACTGTTCACGTCGGAGTCCCGAGAAAATCGCCGCCTTCACCCCATAGCCTGCGAGGCGACCCTCGCTGGGATCCTTCGCGCGTGCTAACATGGCACCGCATGATGCGGGTGGTCCTCCTGGGTGCGCTCCTCTTCGCGAGCGCCTGTGACAGCACCGTCGTCGTTCGCGAGGACGGCCATGGCACGAGCGGCGGCGGCGGCGGCGACGCTGGCGGCGGCGGCGACGGCGGAACGTCTGCTCCAGGGGCCGGAGGCAGCGACACAAGCAGTTCGTCCTCCTCACCCGGTTGGACGGTGCCGCCCGATCGGGTCTACAGCCACATCGATTGCGAGCCCGCCGGCTCGACGCTCCTCGTGGAGATGTCGCCGAGGGGTTCCGGCTGTGTGCCCGCGGCCGACGTCTTGGACGATGTGCTCGTGTTCGGGATCGTGAGGTGGGACGGGCAGCCGGGAACGTTCACGCTCGGTGTCGAGACGCCGCACGGCGTGGCGCTGGCCGCCAGGGGCGTGCAGCCCGATCTCGTCACCGGCACGCTCACGATCGAGCCCTACGTCGGGACGCCTTCGGCGATCGCGTGGGATCTATCCGTGGGCGCTGGCCGCACCGACCTGTCCGTTTGCGGCCGCTTCGACGACTTCCCGTGCCGGTGAGCCTCACTCGCCTTTGACGAACGGCACGTCCAGCGAGCCCTCCGGCACGCTCGCGAGGTGGGTTGTCTTGGAGCCGGGGACGATGGGCGGCGCCGGCAGGCGGCGAGCGCCTGCCGAGCGCCTCTTCCAGACGCGGCGGCGCCGCGCTCAGACCTGGATGCCCGCGAGCGGCGCCGTGACCCGCCCCGCGTCGATACCGAACTCCGTCACGTTCACGCCCATGACCTGGGCGACCGTCAGGAGCGCCTTGCTCAGGTTGTCGCCGGGGAAGTTGCGGTGCTCGTCGCCGCGCAGCCGCCCTCCGGCTTTCCCGGCGAAGAGCACCGGCCATTCCGTCCTCGTGTGCACCTTGCCCCACGCGGTGTCGGACGTGACGTACACGAGCGAGCTGTCGAGCAGGTTCGAGCTGCCGTGCGGCGTGTTCTTGAGCTTCGTCAAGAACTCGTTCAGGCAGCGCATCGTGTAGATCACGCCCTTGTCGACGCGAGGCTGGCTCGATTGATCCCCGGCATCTCCGTGGCAGATGGTGTCGTGGAAGTCGTCGTTCATGTCCTGCGCCAGGTGCCGATAGTAGACGTGCGCGGCGGGCAGCGAGAACATGAACGAGAGCACGCGGGTCCTCTCGCAGGCGAGCGCAAGCGCCGAGAGCTCGACCATGGCGGAGTTCACCGCAGGGGGCGCCTCGCTCTGCGAGTCCTTGCCAACGGCGGGCGCCGTCGGGCTCTTGCACGCTGCTGTCGCACCGCCGCCGGACGACATGGTATCGAGGCGCTGCTCGATGGCCCGGATCGACTCGAGGTGCTCCTCGATACGATGCCTGTCGGCCGCCCCGAGCCGCTGCTTCAGGCTCGCGCCGTCCTGCTGGACGGAGTCGAGCACGCTCTTCCGCACGTTCGCGAGCTTCTTGGCCTGCTCCGCGCCGTCGTCGCTGGGCTCGGGCAAGCCGCTCATGAACAATCGATTGAACACGGCCTTCGGATCGAACTCCGGGTTGTTGCGCGCGTTCGGCCCCCTGTGCGAGACCGTGTGCAACGAGTCCTGAGGGCCGCCCGGCGTCGCCGGCGTCAATCCCACCTCGAGGGAGCGGTAAGGCGCCCCCTCCGAGATGGCGTTCGCGACGACCTGATCGATGGACGGGGCCCGCACGGCGTTCCCGCTGAGCGGCGCGCCCGTCGTGGCCCCCGCCGACCCGGTGGGGTGCTCGACGCCGGAGACCACGAGCTTGTTCTCGAGGCCGCTGATCACCGTGAGGTACGACTTGAGATCCGCGAGCGGCTGGAGCTCCGGGCTGAGCTCCCAGGCCTGACCGGAGCCCGTGCGCGTCGGCTTCCAGCGACCGGGCAGCGTGCCGTTCCCGAAGAACCACGTGACGTAGAGCGGCGACACCGGCGTCTTCGTCTGAGCGTGCGCCGTGCCGCTCTCGTTCAGCATGATCTCCAGCAAGGGGAGCGGGATGGTGACGGCGGCGCCCGTCGCCAGCATGCCCCGGAGAACAGTTCGTCGGCTCAAAGCTTTGTTCGTCATTGGGGGTACCTGCGATCAGGGTTGGGGGGCGACGGACGAGAAAGCGTCGTTGGTCACGACGTCGAGGACCAGCTCGCGCAGCCTGTACCCCGACCCTTCGAACGAAGCGGTCAGCGCGTTGAGCACGCGCTTGTCCACCTTTCTCTCCTCGTGACCCGCTGCATACGTGTAGTACTTGCGGACGAGGCACTCCGCGACCGATGCGTCCGAGCTGAGGGTCACGCCGAGCGCGCGCGCGTCGGCGACCGGCACCCCGTCGAACTCGCCGCTAGGGTCGATCGGCAGACCGTGGTCGGTCGTGCGGAAGCGGCCGATCGCGTCGAAGGTCTCCAGCGGCAGGCCCAGCGGGTCCATGTACGAGTGGCAGCCGGCGCAGGCGGGCTCGGTCCGGTGGATCTCGAGCCGCTGACGCTTCGTCAGGGGCCTGTCCGCGGGCGGCTCCGGGAGCTCGAGGGCGACGTCGCCGGGGGGCGGCGGGATGGGCGTGCACATGAGGGCGTCACGCATGAACTTGCCGCGCAACGTGGGAGAGCCCTCCTTCTGGTTCGCGAACTGCGAGAGGAAGCCCGCTTTGCTGAGGATGCCGACGCGCGGGCCGTCCGCGGGCAACGAGCGGACCTCGAAGGCGCCCGAGCCGAGCCCGGCCGTGTCGATACCGTAGAGCTCGGCGAGCTCGCTGTTGACGACGACCTTCGTTGTCGAGAACAGGTCGAGCGCGCTCGTTCGATCGTCGAACGCGAGGACCTCCCAGGTGCCTCGCATGTCGCGGACCATCGCCGCCTGCAGCGCGGGGCTATACTCCGGAAAGAGCCCCGTGTCTTTTGCCTGCGTGCTGAGCCGATCGAGCCGCATGTACTCCTCGGCGAAGGCGCCGACCGCCTCGCGCCCGGCAGGCGCCTCGAGCAGCCGCGTCGCCGCGGCGCGGATCCCCTCCACCGTTGCGAGCCCCCCGCTCGCGGCCTGGTCGAGCAGCTCCTCGTCTGGCAGGCTGTTCCACACAAGGAACGCGAGCCGGGACGCCATCTCGTAGCCCGTCAAGCGAAGCGAGCCGTCGGCGCTCGGAGCGCCGAGCTCCGGGCGATACAGGAAGTTCGGAGACGTGAAGAGGGCCACCGTCGCCCAGCGGGCCCCCTCGACGGCGCTCTCGAGCTGGGTCGCGGCGTTTGCGGCGACGGCCGCGAGCCGGTCGACCTCGGCGGCCTCGAGCGGGCGGCGCCACGCACGACGCCCCAGCGCCTCGATGAAGCCGCGCACGCAAGCGTCGTTCTCCGCGCCGCTGGGCGTGCAGCCGATGAACTGGCCTCGCCTCGCGGGATCCGCGAACACCGCGTCGACGGCGCCCTCGATGGCCGCGTGGTACTGCTCGACGCCTCGCTCCGAGGTCACGACGGTCGCGGCGCCGATGACCGCAAAGTTCCCGTTCCAGCTGTCGGCGTCGAGCTGATGGATATCGACCTCGACGCCCAGCATGTCGCGCACGGCGTTGCGGAACTGCGTCCTCGTCAGACGGCGCAGCATCCCGGCCGCGGGTTGGAACTGCGGCGGGTCCGAGCCCGTCGGCGGCTCATCTCCCCCGGATGAGGATGCCCCAGGGCCCTCCGTCGGATCACCCAGCGCGCCCGTGCACGCGGCCGCGAACGCGAGCGCGCAAACGGCGGCGACTTCTCTCGAGAAACGGAGCTCGTGCCATGACGGCTTCTTCATCTTGCTCTCCGATAATGCAAGGGGGGTGACGACGCGCGGGAACCCACATCTCGCGACCATGCCACAGAGCAGGCGCTCGCATCACGGAGCCCATTTCGCCCGGCGTGATGGAGCCTGGAGCACCAGATACCGGACCCGGCCGGTGTGATGACACTGCTGCGTCCGAGGAGAGGCTGAGCAGAGCCCGCCGCAACATAGGTCACGCCGCACCCGAAGCCGCCATCCGGCCGCTTCGCCGGACACCCAGAAAAATTCCAGTGAACAGCACCTAGGGGTTCACGACAACCGTCGAATCAGCAAGGCTTGTCGTGGCCTCTGGTGAATCACCTCTGGCGAGACACCAAACACCATCAAACGGCAATCGCTTCAGCGACGGCCGAGCGAACCGAATCGGCACCGGGACCGATCAAGAAGACGAGATCTCGGCGCGCAGGATACGCCGCCGAGGGCAAAGCAAAAGGAGGCCCCTGAGCGCAATGTGAACGATCACATCCCAGGAGTCAACGCCAATCGACCGGCACGAGGGCCCCCCTCGAGCCCGGGGGGAGGACGACGCTGGTGGGGTCCTCCAGAGCCGCGCGCGTCCTGGTCGAGGGCAAGCCGGAACAGCGCAAGAGCCCCCTCCGGGCTCCCCGGAACCTACGATCTCGCACAAGCCAAGCTCGTGTGACAGCTCACGCGGACGCCGCGGCCGGCCGCCGCCGCGCGTCGCCGGCCGCCGCCACGCATCGATTGCGGCCGGAGGATGGCCGCGCACCGGTCATTTTTGATTGACCCTCATCATGTGAACGATCACAATTCTTCTCGGAGCTGCGATCATGCGGCTGAGCTTGCCCCTTCCCTGATCAGGAGACATCGGATGTGGATGAGCGTGAAGCTGGTGGGTGCCGTGATGATGAGCGTCGGCACTGGCTTTGCCTTCGGGTTTGCGGGCGGCTTTGCGGGCGCAGCATGGGCCGCTGGCGGGACGGCGGACGTCCCCGCATCGGTCGCCGAAGGGAAGGATTTCAGCTGCGGCGACAAAGGACAGAGAGCCTGTCCGATACAGGGGCTGGATCAGAACGGTTCTGTACAAGGCGGAGCACGAGGCGAAGCGCCGTGACGACGCCTTCTGAGGCACCGCGCCCTGCTCTCGCCCTCTCCGCTCCTCGCGCAGGGCGGGCGCTCTCGCTCCAGCGCCTGGCCTGACCCGTCGGGTCGATTCACGTCGAGCGTTCTCAGGCGCGCCGTCGGCCACCAGCGTCGCGCGTTGCAAGGTGTCCATGTCCACATCCGCGCAAGATCCGAAGGCGAGCGAATCCATCACCCCTGTGCGCTGGGGCGTCCTCGGCGCAAGCAACTTCGCATTGAAGGTCAGCCTGCCCAGCATGAGGCGGGGGCCCCTGACCCAGGTCGCCGCGCTGGCGTCGCGCGACATCGACAAGGCGCGCGCCGCCGCGGAGTCGCTCGGGATCCCGAAGGCGTACGGAAGCTACGATGAGCTGCTCGACGATCCGGAGATCGAGGCCGTCTACATCCCGCTGCCCAACCACCTGCACGTGAAGTGGTCGGCGCGCGCGGCCCGCGCCGGCAAGCACGTCCTGTGCGAGAAGCCGATCGCGCTCAGCGCCAAGGACGCCGCGGCGCTTGCCGACGTCCAGCACGAGACGGGCAAGCTGATCGCCGAAGCGTTCATGGTCCGCTATCACCCACAGTGGCAGCAGGCCAGGGACTGGGTGCGAAGCGGCCGGATCGGCGAGCTGGTCAGCGTCCAGGCCGCGTTCTCGTATTTCAACCGCGACGCGACCAACATCCGCAACAGGGAACAGGTCGGGGGCGGCGCGCTCTACGACATCGGCTGTTACGCCGTGAACACGTCGCGCTTGCTGTTCGGACGCGAGCCCGTGCGGGCGATGGTGCTCGTCGAGCGCGATCCCGAGTTCGGCACCGATCGGTTGACCTCGGGCTTGCTCGATTACGGCGGCGCGCACCTGACGTTCACGTGCAGCACGCAGGCGGTGGCCTACCAGCGCGTGAACGCGCTCGGCACCAAGGGCCGCATCGAGATCGAGATCCCGTTCAACGCCCCCGCCGACCAGCCGTGCAAGATCTTCCTCGATGACGGCTCGACGCTGAACTGCAGCTCGGCCAAGGTCACCTCGTTCCCCGTCGTCGACCAGTACCACCTGCAGAGCGAGGCGTTCTCGCGCGCCATCCGCACGGGCAGCCCGGTCGAGAACTCGATCGAGGTCGCGGTCGGCAACATGCGGGTCATCGACGCGCTGTTCCGTTCCGCCGAGAGCAGGCGCTGGGAGAAGGTCTAGCGGCGCCCGCCCTCGTCACGGCCGCGGCGGCGGGGGCACCCTCCCCCGCCCCGCGGCGCCTCCGAGCATCCTGATCAGGTCAGCCGCGGGGCCGGCGCCGCCGCATCGCCAGGGCGGAGAGCCCCAGGGCGAGCGCCGCGGCCCACGAGCTCGCCGTGGAGCTGGCTCCGGCGGCGGCGCACCCGCCACCTGCGTCGGAGGACTCCCCGTCCGGCGTGGTTCCGCCGACCCCACCTCCCTCGCCCGATGCGTCGCCGCTGCCCGACGAGCTGGCCGCCGTCCCTGCCGCGCCCACGCCGTTGCCGGACGAGCTGGCCACCGTCGCCGCCCCACCCTCGCCGCTGCCGGAGGAGCTGGCCGCCGTCGCCGCCCCGCCCTGGCCGCTGCCAGAGGAGCTGGCCGCCGTCTCCGCCCCGCCCGCGCCGGTGGCGGAGGTGCTGGCCGCGGTCGTCGCCCCGCCCGCGCCCGACCCGGTGTCCTCATCGCGGGGCACATTCCCGTTGAACCCGGTCTGGCCCTCCCGGGTCAGCGACAGCACAAGCGTGCCGTCCTTCACCGTCACGTTCTGCGGGTCGAAGTCCACGCGGTTCCCGTCGAACGTCCAGTCCGCTTTGCTCCATCGCGCGCTGTCCAGGGAGTTGAAGTCGTCCTGCCACGCGAGCTCGAAGTTCCCGTTGTTGTAGCGATAATACTTGATCCAGTTGACGAACTGGTGCGCCGGGAGGACGGAATCGTCGAACGGTCCGACCCATTCGGTGGCCTCCGAGGACCACGTGTTGAAGCGGAAAGACTGGGCATTCTTCAGGGCGGTCACCTGCGCCCCCGTCGACCTCTTGATCTCTCGCCCGTCGATGCTCCAGGACACGTAGTCCGGCGTCCACTCCAGCGTGTAGGTGTGATAGCCGTCCGCGAGGGAGACGCCCGCGTCGTGCACCCCCTCCGACGTCACCCGCGTGCCCATCCCGGTGATGATGTTGGACTGCCAGCTCCGGGCGTTGTTCTTCCCGAAGACCTCGATGTCGATCTCCTCCCAGAACGCGCCGGACATCTCTGAGCCGTTCTTGTAGGTGAAGAAGGTCGACAGGATGCCGCTCCCGCGCACCATGCGCATGCGCATCTCCATGCGGCCATGAAGATAGCTCTGGGCCGAGTAAAGCTCTGCGCCCTTGTAAGGCTTCGCTGCCGCGGTCGAGCTGACCGCGAGCGCCAGCGAGGCAGCGGCGAGCATCAGACCTGCGCGGACTCTCGTGAACATGATCAAACCTCCAATGATTTCATCAGACCGTCAATTCGCGGCGGATCCGCTCCGCCCGGCTCCTCCGGCACGACGCCGCCGAGCGGCGACCGCGCCCAGCGCGATCATGGCGGCGAGCGGGCCGGCGGGGGAGCTGGGCCCCGGTTGGACCCGGAAGGCGCACCCGCCCTCGTCGCCGCTTTCGCCGTCAGCGGGGGCACCGCCAGCGCCGCCCGTGCCGCTCCCCGCGGTCGCTCCGCTGCCCACCGTTGCTCCGCTGCCGGTCGTCGCTGCGCTGCTGCTGCTCGCACCCTCGCCCGACCCGCCGCTGCCCGCCGCTCCCCCTTCACCCACGTCCGGAGCGCCCCCCGCGCCAGCGCCCCCCGCGCCAGCGCCCCCCGCGCCGGTCGGATCCGGGGCGTCGAGCGGAGTGAACCGCCACCAGTTGACATTGAAGAGGAAACCGCTCCCACCGGTGAACTTCAGGTACAGATCGTGGTTCCCTGTCGCACCGTCGACCGCACAGGACGTGGTGGCCCAGGTCTGCCAGCCGCCGGTCCCCTGAACCGTGCAGGTCCCCACCAGCGTGCCCGTCGCGCTGTCGAGGCGCAGCTCGATGCTGCCGCCGCTGGTCGCCGAGGCCACCCTCGCGTCGAAGGACACCGCGCCGGTGCCAAAATCGACGCCCTTCACCTTGATGTAGTCCCCGTTCTCGATCGACCCGACATTCATTCCCCCCTCGCCGCATACCTCGGTCTCGACCCCGGATCCCCAGGCGATGGTCTCAGCCTCCGTCATGACATACGGATTCAGGCTGCCGACGCCGGGCGGGCCCTCCTTGGTCATCTTGATCGTCGGGAATGTGCCGTCGGCGTTGAACGTGAACCGCTCGACGGCCGCCGAACGGTGATAACCTCCACCGCCCGGCAAGGCGCCGTTGTGATAGAAGAAGTAGGAGCTCCCCTTGAAGTCGATGACTCCTGCGTGGTTGGTGAAGCTGCTGCCCTCCGTGGGCATGATGACCCCCCGGTACGTCCACGGGCCGGTGGGTTTGGTGCTCGTCGAGTAGGCGATGTATTCGGAGATAGGGCCCCCCGCGTACACCAGGTAGTACAGCCCATCGCGCTTGTAGAGCCACGGACCTTCTTCGTACTTGGTCTTGTGGCGACCATCGTCATTCCCGGTGCGCTGTCCGAAGCTCTCCGCCGTCATGGGCACGCGCACGACGTCTCCCTGGTAGGAGATCATGTCCTGGTTCAGCTTCACGTAGCACACGCTCGGGTTTCCCCAGTACAGATACGCCTGGCCGTCGTCGTCGATGAACGGCGTCGGATCGATGTCTCCGCAATCGGCCGTGATCAACGGCTTTCCCAGGGCGTCTTTGAACGGACCGGTGGGGCTGTCCGACACGGCCACGCCGATGGTCATCCTGTTCAGTGAGCGGCTCGTGACAGGAACGTAATAGTAGAACTTCCCGTTCCTGTGGATGGCCTGGCCTGCCCACGCGTCTCCCTTTGCCCAGCTGAAATCGCTGAATTTCAGCGGCGACCCGTGATCCGTCCAGTTCACCATGTCCTTGGAGGAGTACACCCTCCATTCGTTCATCGTGAACCAGTCCGTGGCGCTGTCCTCGTCATGCCCGGTATAGAGGTATACCGTGTCATCGTGGACCATGGGAGCGGGATCGGGTGTATAGATGGTCTGTACGACGGGGTTGTCTGCCAGGGAGACCGACGGAAACGCGGTCACGCCACAGAGCAACAACGCCGCCCCGAGGAGCTCACGTTGGAGGGAGTTCGTGCTCGTCGCCATTCTTGAATCCTTGCTGCTCTCCTGAAACTCGGTCAGGCATTGTCCATGTCGTGGGTCGCTCGGCTCGCCGCGCTCCGGCGCATCCCGCCGGGTGGTTCGCCGTGAAGACAGCCCGCGGGGCGCGCTGGGGGTGATCGTCTTCCGCGGAAGGTGAGCATCGGCGGCAGACGACGCTCGAGCTCCCCGGCCCGGCGACCCTCCGACGAAGCGCGCCGAGCGCCGCCGCTCGACCCTCAGCTCAGAGCTGCGTAAGGAAATCCCAGACCTCGCGAGGATCCTGGATCGACGGCTGGCCGTTGTCCTTCGGCGAGGGGGTGTGATCCCCGTCCAACGCACACCAGCGCGTGGGGTGCCCGATAGAGCAGCCCGCATACGAAGCGCAGCTGTGCGCGCCGCTGCCCTTGGCCGGCTCGGGCGGCACTCGCGCCGCCCAGCCGTTGTTCTTCAGCGTGACATCAATCACTGACGATCCAGGAAGTCCATCAGCCATTGCATGGCCGGCCGCATCCTGTTGTCATCATACTGGATGCCGGTGTTGTCCCGCCAGGTGGTGCCGACGATGTAGCCCCACAGGGTGATGCCCTGGACCGAGGGGTGGTTCCAGTACATCGTGAACTGCTCCTCCATGATCTGCTTCTGCCTGTTGTCGTTCGCCTCGCCGATGTCGTACTCGGTGATGTACACAGGCTTGCCCAGCGAGGCGAGCTGGTCGACGAAGCCCTTGACCGTGTTGGTGTTGATCTTGTACGCGTCGTGCGCCTGCGCGCCGATGGCGTCGACCGGGGCGCCCGCTGCGATCACCGCCCGCGCGATCTTCATGAAGTTGTTGTGGTCGTTCTGATACTCGATGTTGTTGTAGTCATTGAGGATCAGGACCGCGTTCGGGCAGAACTCGCGGGCCCATTTGAAGGAGTTGACGATCCAGTCCCAGCCGCTGGCGCCGTCACCGCCGATGCCGTTCTTGTACGAGGGCGTGGTGTGGGGCGGCGGCTCGTTGACCACGTCGATGTACTTCGTCTTGGGGTAGCGCTCGCAGAACGACTTCATCCAGTCCCGCACGGCCGCCTGCTGCTCGTTGCCGGGGAGGTTCCGTATCCATTCGGGTTGCTGGGAGCCCCACACGAAGACGTGGTGCTTGAAGATGATGTTGTTGTCCTGCGCGTACTTGTAGATCCTGTCGAGCTTGCTCCAGTCCTTGTTCCCGCGGCTCTTCTCGACCTCGCCCCACTTCCCCTCGTTCTCGGGCGTGATCTGGTTCCAGTAATTCGCGAAGCCGTCGCGCACGGCGCCGCGCGTCGTGATGTTGCCGACGAACTTCCCCGTGGGCTCGGAGCCGCCGGCTCCGGCGGACGTGCTCGTGCTGCTCGAGGCATCCGAACCGCCGCCGCCCTCGTTCGAGCCGCTGCTGCTGGAGCTGGTCGCGCCGGGGCCCGTCGTGCCGGCGCTGGTCGAGCCGGGGCCCGTCGTGCCGGCGCTGGTCGAGCCGGGGCCCGTCGTGCCGGCGCTGGTCGAGCCGGGGCCCGTCGTGCCGGCGCTCGTGGTGGTGCTGTCGGCTCCCCCCGAGCCGCCCGAGCCACCGCCGTCGCCCCCATCGCCGCACGCAGAGAGAGTCGCGAGCCCGAGCGCGATCAACGTCGTACCGCGCAGCCATCGAGTAGAACGGTTCTTGTTCATGTTGAATTTCCGCAAAGTGAGCGATTGAAGATGGCGATGCTTTGAGCGGCGAGCCTATAGCCAGCGGCTCGAGCTCCGAAAGTCCGGATTCTTTGCTTCTTCAGGCGATGTCTTCAGGCGATGTCTTCAGGCGATGATCGAGTCGACGAGCCCGCCTTCGAGGCTCTCGTCGCCGAAGTCGTCGAGCGGCCCTCCCTGGCTGTTGGTGCATCCTACGGCCGCGCCGATCGTGTTGAGCAGCTTGTTGTTGGTGATCTTGACGTCGACGAACTGGCCGGTCTTCAGGTAGTCCGCGGCGCCGCCGGCGAGGATGTAGGGGACCTTCCGGAACCCGTGGTACTTGTCGGCGTTGTCGTTGAGCCACACGGCCACGCCGTGATCGAGGAGCGTCCCCGAGCCGAGCTCGTACGACGAGAGCCTGTCGAGCAGGTGCTTGAAGAGCCGCGCGTGGATCCGGTCGATCTGGTGGTGCAGCTCCTGAGCGCCCTCGATCGGCGGGCCCGAGGTGCCGTCGCTGTCGATGCGGTGGGAGATCTTGTGGTAGCTCTTCTGCCGGACGCCGTTGATCGTGTACTCGGTCCCGTCGTTGCCGTCGCCCACCTGGAGCGTCGCCGCGCGCGTGACGCCGCACGCCATCGCGAGCGCGATGATATCCATCTGCATCCGCGTGACGGCCTCGATGTTCTCGGATTTGCCGACGTTCGGCGAGATCGCCTCCATCTCGGCGACCTGCATCTCCGGGAGCTTGCAGGCGAGCGCGACCTCGAGATCGCGGATGCTGTCGAAGTGGAGCTGCAGCCGCTCGCGATCGCTCTTGCTGATGTCCTTCCGGCTCATGAGCGCCTTCATCTCCCCGCGCACGAGGTCGTTGACGCTGGTGCGGCGCTCGACGAGCGACTGCTGGACCTCGGTGTCCACGTCGGCGAGCCCGAAGAGCTTCTTGTACGCGTTGGCCGGGTTGCGCTCGGCTGCGCGCAGCTGCTTCGGCCCGCGGTACGAGAGCACCTCGTTGATGTAGCCGGACATCCTGCCCGCGTAGAGCGTCAGCGGCTCGACGCCCGCCGGGTTGAGCTCGGTCGCGATGCGGTTGTCGATCGACTCGCCCATCGCGAGCGACTCGTTGCCCGCCGGCTGGTCCGACACGCGCGCGGCCGTGAGGCACTGGTTGCCACCGCCGGAGTGGCCGCACCCATTGGCCTTGAACGCGAAATCCACGCCGCGCAGCATGATGAGCTTGCTCGCGTAGTCCTTGAGCTCGCTGACCGCGCGGTCGCTGTCCCGCTCCATCGACGCGGCGGTCAGCGCGCCTGTCTCGCTGGGCCAGAACATGTCGGGCTCGTCGCCGGCCGCCTGCGCCACGCCGTTCGCCTGGCGCATGAAGATCGCGAAGGGCGGCACGTCGCCCGTGCCGGCCGAGGCGCGCCGCGGGGCGAAGGTCTCCAGGAACGGGAGCGCGACCGTGACGCCGAACAGGCCTCGAAGCACACGTCGTCGGGTGATCATGGCGCCTCCGCGGGGACTCGAGCGAGGAACGGAGTGGACGAGACGATCTCGAGGAGGAGCTCCTTGGTCGAGGAGCCGCCGCGCGACGCCTCGCCGAGCTGCTTGACGAACGCCCTGTCCTTCACGTCCGCGTCGCGGCCGTGAGCGAACTCGATCCACCGCTCCGCGTAGCACGCGTGCGCCTCGCTGCTCTCGGCGAGCAGCCGGCTGAACTCGATGGCATCCGCGTACTCCCGCGACTGGCCGCCGAGCGTGTAGGCGTCGGCGGAGTTGACCGGCATCCCGTTGTCGGTCGTGCGGTACTTGCCGATCGCGTCGTAATGCTCGAAGGCGAACCCGGCGGGGTTGATGAGCGCCCCATGGCACGACGCGCCGCACGTCCCCTTGCCCGTGTGCGCCTCGACGCGCTCGCGGTTGGTCGCCTGCTCGCCCGGCGGCAGCGAGGTCGCGTCGTCGGGCGGCGGCGGCAGCGCGGCGCAGAGGATCCTGAGGTTCACGAAGACGCCGCGGTGGATCGAGTCGGGCTGCCGCGCCGTCGCCTTCGCCGCGAGGAAGCCGAGGCGCGTGAGCAGCCCCGAGCGCTCGGCCTCGTCGAGCTCCACCTGCGCGAACTCGTCCGAGAAGTCGCCCTCGACGCCGTAGACCGCCGCGAGGTGGTCGTTCACGAACGCGGTGCGCGAGGTGAGCAGCTCGGTGAGGCCCCCCTCCCTTTCGAAGACGACATGATCCACGAAGAGCTCCGCCTCGCGCTGCATGTCGTCGCCCATCTCGGGGACGAACTCGGGGTAGAGCGCCTGGTCCTTGTTGAGGTCGTGGTACTGCTCGTAGTCGTAGAGTTGCCGGTGGAACGCGCGGACGATCTCGCGGGCGCGCGGATCCTCGAGCATCCCCTCGGTGTAGGCCCGGACGGCCTCGGGGGTCGAGAGCTCGCCCGCCTTCGCCGCCTCGAGGAGCGCGTCGGACGGCATCGAGTTCCAGAAGAGGTACGAGAGCTTGGCCGCGATCTCGTGGCCGCTCAGCGGGATGAGCCCGCCCTTCGCCGGCCCGGCGCCGCGCTCGACCCGGTAGACGAAATGGGGTGACTGTAGAAACGCCTCGAGCGCCGCGCGCACGCCGGCCGCGAACGGCTCCTCGCCCTCGAAGAGCGCCTCGCCGCGACGGAACAGCGCGACATACGTGTCCCGCTCCTCGACCGTGAGCGGGCGCCGGAACGCCCGCTCGCCGAACCGCTCGATGAACGCCTGCGCACGCGCCTCCGGCTCGACCGGCAGGTCGGCGGGCACGAGCCGGCCGAGCTTGTCCTCGTCGGCGGTCACCATCGCCGCGAGCTCCTCGGCGGCGCGCTGGTAATCGCTCCAGAGGCCCGGCGTCACCAGGAGCGCGGCTTCGTTGTTGTCGAACACCCCGCCGAGCGGATCGCTCGTGAAGGACGCCGAGAGGCCGGGCCTGTCGTCGAGGCGCAGGAGATCGCGCACCGTGTTCTCCCACTGCGCGTGGCTCAGCCGCGGGAACATGCTGCGCTCGGCGACCTGCGGCGCCGCCGCGCCGCCCGGCAAGGGGCCGTCGCCCTCGTCGTGGTCGTGGGCGCCCAGAGAGCCCGTGCACCCCGCGAGCAGGAGCGCCGCAGCGCAGAGCGGCGCGCCCAGCGCGCGCCTCCAGCGTGGCAGGAGGATCATCGAAATAGACGGTGGGGTCATCGTCTCTCTCTCCTGGTGAAGCGCTGGCGACCGGGCGGCCAGTTCAGCGTGGCTCTCAACGCGACGACCATCCAACAGAGGCCGTTGTGTTCACTCCGTCATCGAGCGCGGCGTCGATCTTGCCTGTTGCATGGGACCCGCAGCCGTTCAACACTGGACGATTCAAACACGATCGGAACTCGTGAGCTCGCAAACGAACACGATCACGAGAGAGAGCGCGGTCTCGAGAGGTCGGCCCGACGGCCTGCGGGGGGCCGACCCGCCGCCCGCGGCGCGCACCGCCGAGCGAGCGGTGCCGGCGCCGACATCCATTGAAGGACGAAGGTCTCGGTCCGCGTGACGACCCACCCAAGACGAAGCAAGAGGATACCGCTCCGAAGCAATGTGAACGATCACAAGATCGATGTCAAACCCAATCGACCCACCCACATGGTCCCTCCGGCCCGAGCTGAGGACGCTGGCATGGCCGAGGGACCGTGAGGACTGGAACTTTCCGCCGGCAACACGCATGCTGAGAGCGCCATTGCGTACGCTGAGCGACGTGAAGGCGCGCGACGTGAAGGCGCGCGACGTGAAGGCGCGCGACGTGAAGGCGCGCGACGTGAAGGCGCGCGACGCGCGCGGAGGCAGCTAGCGGTCGAAGAAGTCGAAGACGTCGGGCAGCACGAGCGGAACCATGCCTGCATGGTCCGCATCGACTTCCTTGTATGTGATCGTGTAGCCGCCAGCCATCATCCAGTCGCGCAGCGCCCGGCTGCCCGTCAGGGAAGGCGTGGCGCCGGTCCCTTCCGTCACGAAGATGGGCACGTCGAGCAGCCGGTCCCATGGATAGCCCGACTCCTGGACGAAGGGGCCGGACATGGGCGCAAGAGCCGTCCAGTAGTCGGCGTACTTCGCGCCGATGTACCAGGTGCCGCCGCTCCCCATCGAGTGTCCGGTGAGGAACATCGCGCTGCGATCGATCGGGTACTCGTGCAGCACCAGCTCCAGGACATTGATGACGTCCTTCTCGCTGAGCTCCTGGGCGCGTTCTCGCTCGGGCGTACGCATGGCCAGGAGCTTCTCGGCCTCCTCGGGTTGCCCGAACACGGCCGGCAGCCGCAGGAAGGTGCCGTAGGCGCCCTGGTAGCCGAGCGGCGAGACCAGGAGAACGCCATGCTGGTCGGCCAGATTCACCATCTGCTTGTTGTTCTGATCCAGGTACGAGCTCTCGTCGTTCCCTGCGCCGTGCAAGAACATCACGAGGGGCAGCTTCGACGAGCCGTCCCAGCCATTCGGGACGCAGACGCGGTAAGGAACGTCGGCGCCCGCTTCTGGAAAGCGATACGTCCTGCGCTGGTCCCCTTTGGTCCGCCACTGCGGAGAGCCGGGATCGGCGACGGACTCGGCGAGCGCCCGCGCCTCGAGCACCTGGGTGCGCGGATCGAGCGTTGTCCCGAACGAGATGGTCACCGGCCCGAATTCGTCCGAGCCGCCCGCCCCGCCCGCCCCCCCCACCCCTGCGGCGCCGCCTTCGCCGCCGGCCGCCGTCGTCCCGCCGCTGGGCGCTTCGCCGCCCGTGCCGGCGCCCGCTTGACCTCCCGCGCTGGCCGAGGCGCTTCCAGGAGAGCCCCCACCGGGGCCACTGGAGGCGGCGTCCGGCGCGCCGGCGCCGCCCCCACCTTGGCCGGTGGAGGTCGCGCCGCTGCCGGCATCATCGCTCCCGCAAGCGGCGAGCGACAGCGCGCAGCCGATGCAGGCCAGTGACGAAAGGAATCGACGTGTCGTCATGCTCACTCCGGGGACGAGATCAGCCCGTTCTGGACGCGCTGCCGAGCGATCGTGGCTCTCCGAGGCCTCGTGGCGCGCGACTCGATGGCTTGTTCACGTATCGCAGAAAAATGCACTGACACCAATCAAGCTCGCGTCACGAGCAAGCTGCTGGCGCCCGCAGAGTCCGTCGGCTCCCGGCGCGATGCCTTGAGCCGTTCCACTGGACCACCGATTCGCGCATCGCGGCTCGTGTGCCTGCGCAAATACGATGTCAGCAGCAGGACCCCCGAGGGCGCACGGTGAACGATCACATTCAGGGCGTCAAACAAAATTGACCGGCCCGCGGGTCTCCTTGATCCCGAGTGTGCTGGTCGGCTTCGAGCCAGTTGCGCGACGTGGTGAGGTGCCCCACCGTCCGATGGCCCCGATCGGGGAGATGGCGGCTCACGGCCGCCTCACCGCCGTGCGGGTCGACGGCGACCACCGCGCTCGAATCGACCGGCCTTCTCTCGACACAGCGCCCACAGGCCGGTCGGAGATGACGTGGCGGAGCACGTCCGCCGCCGACGCCTCTGTTGCGCTGCGGGGCGACTGTTACGATGCCATTGGCACCCTCGTCGTACAGGCCATCTAGTGACGCGCGGCCCGGTGCCCCGCTTGACGCGCCGCTTCGTCGGAGGAGCCACGCCGGCCCTGTCCTCCCTCAGGCTCGAGGAACTCCGCGGTCCCGTCGACAGGAGTTGACATCGATCTTGTGAACGATCACAATGAACACCTTGCCGCAAGCGCGGCGAGCGAAAATCCAGCGAGACGGCTTGTTTACATCAAAGTCGCGAACTCTCGCTGAATCCCAGCTCAGCCGTCGGACTCGGATCCTTCAATCAACTGAAAACGGCCTCACGCTGCGGACGCGCCTCCTCGTGGAACGCCGCTGGTGAGGGAAAAATCGCGCCTGGGTATTCGGATGACGAACCAATCTACACTCGTTCGAGCCACATTGTTCGCGGCGCTGGCCGGCTCTTGCGCTCTCTCGGCTTGCGCAGGTGGCGCCGATGACGGCGCGAGCTCGTCAGGCGACGACCCTCACGCCGGGACGGGCGGGGCCGCCGTCTCAGGCAGCACCAGCAGCAGCACCACCACCACGACGGGCGGCGCCACGACCAGCGGCGGCACCACGACCGGCAACGGCGGCGCGACCGCCGGTGGAACGGGCGGTGAGGGAGGCACGAGCGGAAGCGGCGGTTCGCCGGGAGCGGGCGGTGAGGGCGGATCGATGGGAGGCAAGGCCCCCCCGGAGCCGAGCACGGGTTGCGGCAAGGCCAACCCGCAGACGGGCAGCGCGCAGAGCCCGCTCACCGTATCGGGTCACCAGTACTACGTGAAGCTGCCGACCAACTACGACGCCAGCAAGCCGTATCCGGTGATGATCATGTTCAACCCGACCGGCAACCCGATCAGCTGGGCAGAGCAGAACGCGGGCTTCGAGGTGACCGGCCCCAAGGAAGCCTGGATCCGCGTCTACCCGCACCCGGCCAACTCCAGCTCCGGCTGGGGGGCGAACGACGTCTCCTTCTTTCAGCCGTTCTACGATCAGATCACCGGCAACTTGTGCATCGACAAGGCTCGCGTGTTCGCGGCGGGCGAGAGCTCGGGCGGCGACTTCTCGAGCATCCTCGGCTGCGAGCACGCGGACAAGCTGCGCGCTGTGGGCCCGTGCGCCACCAAGAACGTACAGCAGTACCCGCTCAACGCCGACACCCGGAAGTGTACCGGGCAGGTCACGGCGGTCGTCATCCACGGAAAGCGCGACTCTGTGGTCGGAACGGACAACGGCCCGAAGACGCGCGACTTCTATACCAAGCTGAACCACTGCGAGGCGAGCACGACGCCGGTCGATGGGTACACGGACGATCGCTCGAACTGCGTCCTGGCTCAGGGCTGTGACGAGGACTATCCGGTCTACTGGTGCCAGCACGGAGACCCGAACTACAACAACACCAATCATGGCTGGCCCGCGTTCGCGCCCAAGTTCCTCTGGAGCCTGTTCTCGACCTACTGAGAGCCATGATTGGCCCGGCGGCGCCCGGTGCATGACGCGTGCATCGACCAGCCGGGGGGCGCGGCGGACGACCCGCCATCGCCCGAGCCCCCGGCGAGCAGAAGCGAGCGAGATGGTGTCCTTATGAGTCGATCTGTGTTCGGACTGAACGTTCTTTTCACCGTGGGCCTGGCGGCGGGGCTGGCCGCATGCGGCTCGGAGGCGGATCCCGTCGACCCCGGCGCTAGCGGCTCCTCTGGCGCATCCACGAGCGGCGGTTCCACCTCGGGAGCGACGTCGGGCGGAACGTCCAGCGGCGGCGCGGGCACGGCCGCGAGCACGAGCAGTTCGGCCGGCACGGGCGGCAACTCGGCCGGCGCCGGCGGTTCGACGGGCGCCGGCGACGGCGGCTCGACGGGCTCCGGCGACGGCGGCTCGACGGGCGCCGGCGACGGCGGTTCGACGGGCGCCGGCGACGGCGGCTCGACGGGCTCCGGCGACGGCGGCTCGACGGGCTCCGGCGACGGCGGCTCGACGGGCTCCGGCGACGGCGGAACGATGGACCCTGGCAACGGCGGCTCGATGGGCTGCGGCAAGGCCGTGACGCGCCCCAACCCTCGCACGCAGCAGACGCTGATGATCGGTGGGGTGACGCGCTACTACCTGATTCACGTGCCGGAGAACTACGATCCGAGCAAGCCGCTGCCGCTGGTCTTCGGTATCCACGGCCTGAACATGAACAACGTGTGGGCCGCGCACGACAACAGCGGATTCCAGCTCATCCAGGAGACCAACAACCAGGCGCTGCTCATCTACCCGCAGGGCTTGCCGGCGAACGGGCAATCCAGGCCTCCGAGCACCGAGTCGCAGTGGGGCACTGCAGACTCCAACTGGGGCGGTCCGCCGCCGAACGCCAATCAGGCGCGCATGACGGCCGACCTGGCGTTCTTCGATGCCATGGTGGAGCATGCCAAGACGAACTACTGCGTGGATACGAAGCGCGTCTTCGCGGTCGGGTTCAGCCAAGGTGGTTTCATGACGAACACGCTCGGCTGCGAGCGCGCCTCCGTGTTCCGCGGCCTCGCCCCGGTCGCTGGATGGGGCCCCAACGGCTCCCAGCCCACGTGCAGCGACGCCAGCGCCGCGCACGCGCTCATTCAAACGCAAGGCGACTCCGACACCACCGTGTCCCCCCAGCTGGGACAGGCGACCCGAGACTTCTGGCGCGGCCGGAACGGCTGCCAGGCGACCACGATGCGGTCGAGCTTCGGCGACGCGTGCGTCGAGTACCAGGGCTGCAAGGAGGGCCAGCCGGTCGTGTACTGCACGCACTCCGGCGGTCACAACGTACCGTCCGGCGCGGGCGGGCGAGCCTGGCGCTTCTTCCAGTCGCTCAAGTGAGCCGCGCGGGCCGTGAGTGAACGCGGCCTCCGCAGGCGGTGGACTGAACGAGATCTCTTCGATGCATGGATTCTCGATTTTCAGATGAACAAGACAGTCACTGGTTGATGTTTGCATTGTAACTGCGCTGGAATAGCTGATTCGTCACCCGAGCTTGGTCAGGAGGCTATGATGACCCCACCGTCTTTTTTAATGACCGGCTTGCCACGTGGCATGCGGGCGCTGGGCGCGGGGCTCTGCGTCACCGCGCTCCTGCTGGCGGGATGCACGGGCGCCTTGGGCGATCCGGATCCGGAGGGGGGCGGCGGCCCTCCTCCGGACGTCGGCGGCGACCCACCCACCGGCGGGGTGGCGCGCGGCATCGACATGCCGGGTGGGCCGAAGTACCACCGGTTCGTGCGCCTAACGAACTCGCAGTGGGCGCGCAGCGTGCAGGTGGTCCTGAACCTCGCCGCGCCGCCGTCGCTGTCCGACGGGTTCGAGAAGCCCGTCGCCGGCACGACGGACTTCACGAACAACGAGCACCTGCTGAGCGTGAACCAGCGCTCGTGGAGCGACTACCAATCGGCGGCGGAGGCGCTCGCCGACGAGGTGACGGATTCGGAGGAGGCGCTCGCCGATGTTTACCCGGGCACGGACGCGGCCGGCTTCATCGAAGCCGTGGGGCGCCGCGCGTATCGCCGTCCGTTGACGGACGATGAGACCGGCAGGTACGCGGATCTCTTCGAGGCCGGATCGGCGATGTCCGGCGCGAAGAGCACGTTCGCCAAGGGCGCGCAGCTCGTGATCCGGACGATGCTCCAGTCGCCGCACTTCCTCTACCGGACGGAGCTCGGCGAGGATCGCAAGCCGCTCGATGGCTACGAGATCGCGGCCAAGCTCTCGCTCTGGCTGCGCGACGCCGCGCCGAGCGACGAGCTGCTCGACAGGGCGCCCACGCTCACGACGCCGGAGGCGATCGCCGCGGTCGCGAAGACCATGCTGGAGGAGCCCACCGCGGCCGAGGGCATGCGGTACTTCCATCGCGAGCTGCTCCACTTCGATCGCTACGCCACGATCAGCAAGCTCGGCGTGCCGAGCTACAAAGAATCGTTGAACGCGGAGTACGAGGAGAGCGCGTACCTGTTCTTCGACAAGATCTTCGCCGAGGGTCTCGGCGTCAAGGAGATCCTCACGTCCACCAAGGGCTTCGTGGGGCCGGGGATGGCGAGCCTCTACGGCCTTTCGCCGAGCGGGAGCGGCGTCGTGGAGCGAGACCTCGGTCCCGATCGCGTCGGCTTCTTCTCGCAGCTCCCTTACCTGACGCTGAACGCCCTGAACGATGAGTCGGACTCGATCCACCGCGGCGTCAGCATCAACCTCGACGTGCTGTGCGCGCCGCTCGGCGCGCCGGCCCCCGACATCCCGCCGGTCCCGCCCCTCGAGCCCGGGCAGACGAACCGTCAACGCATCACGCGGCTCACCTCCGGCTGCGGCGGCGCGTGCCACAACCAGCTCATCAACCCCGTCGGCTTCGCCTTCGAGCACTTCGACGGCATGGGCCAATATCGAGACGAGGAGAACGGAGGCTTGCCGATCGACAGCAGCGGTGTCTACACGTTCTCCGAAGGGGAAAAGTCGTTCGCGGACGCCGGCGAGCTGATGCACCACATGGCGGAGGGCGAGCAGGCTCACCTCTGCTACGCCAAGAAGCTCGCGAGCTTCGCGCTCCAGCGCGACGTCGTCCCGTCGGATTTGCCGCTCGTCGAGACGCTCGCCGAGGTGAGCCGCGGCGCCAGCGGCTCGGTGAAAGAGATGATGCTCGAGCTCGTGAAGAAGGAAGCATTCCGGACTCGCATGGGAGGTACGCTGTGAACCCCAAGATCGCAATGAGCCTCGCTCCTCCGAACGCAGCGCACCGGCGCGGCATGAATCGGCGCGCGTTCCTGCGCGCGGGCGGCGTCGCCATCGCCCTTCCCTTCCTCGAGGGTCTGCCGTCGCGCTCCGCCTGGGCCGCGGACAGCACGCCCGTGTTCAGCCTCTACATCGTGGCGGCGTGCGGCGTGGTGGGCAAGAAGTTCTTCCCGGACAAGACTGGCCAGCTCACGACCGACGGGCTCGCCGCCATGACGGACAAGGCGACGCACGTGCTCGCGCCCCACGCCCCGAACCTGCTGTTCATCCGCGGGATCAACTTCCCGATGAATGGGCCCAGCAACTGCGGCCATGCGCAGGGTCTGTGTCAGTCGCTCACCGCGCGCCCGGCGCAGGGCGGCGGCAAGACAGCATCCTCGGGCGGCGTGTCCGCGGACGTGGTCGTCGCCAAGCTGGTGAACGAGGGCGGCGCCGAGCCGCTCACGCTCTACGCCGGCAACCGCAAGAACGGTTACATCGCCGAGCGCATCTCGTTCAAGGGCGCCGGCTCCGGGCAGGTGCGTTCTGCGGACGACAACCCGTACACGCTCTACTCCAAGCTCGTCGGCCTGGCGGAAAGCGGCGGCGGCAGCAGCGGTGGCAGCGGCGGGCAGGTCGCCGATGAGCTCATCCGGAGCCGCAAGAGCGCGAACGACTTCGTGCGCGAGGAGCTGAACAGCCTGATGCGCATGTCGGCGCTGAGCTCGGCCGACAAGCACCGCCTCCAGCAGCATTTCGACGCCATCCGCGACGCCGAGGTCACGATGGGCGAGATGGCCGCCGGGGCCTGCAGCCAGGCGGGCCTCTCGACGTCGGAGCTCGACGCGCTCAAGAGCGGCTTCGCGTTCAAGACGAACGGCATGATCGAGGACGTCGCGAAGCTCCACCTCGAGCTCGTGGCGCTGGCGTTCGCCTGCAACTTCAACCGCGTGGCGACGCTGCAGCACGGCGACGGCACGGATCAGACGAAGTATGCGGTGCCGTCGAACGCGACGCTCGGGTGGCCCTTCCACCACATCAGCCATCGTGTGCAATCGGACGCCTCTTCGGGCAGCAACCCGACGGCCGAGCAAGCGCACGCCGAAATCGACGTGCTCCGCATGCAGACGCTGCTCCACGGCCTCGATCAGTTCAAGGCGCGCGGCCTGTTCGACAAGTCCATCATCATGTGGACGAACCACGTGTCGGACGGCCCGTCGCACAGCTTCCAGAACGTTCCGACGATCATCGCCGGGGACGGCGGCGGCTACCTGAAGCAGGGTGCTTACATCGACGCCGGAGGCGTCACGAACAACCGGCTCTTCAACGGCCTCATCGCCGCCGCCGTTCGGGACAAGACCCAGTGGACGGAGAACTTCGGCGAGGGCAAGGGCTCCGGGCCCATCGACGGCATGCTCGCCTGAACGGCACCGCCCGCGGCGTGCCTCCTCAAGTTGTCACACAGAATTGTGCACGCCCCCATGGGCTCCGGGAGACACCCGTGAGCAGACGACGCACGTCGTGAGCGTGGCGATCGCACGAGAGGAGATCTTGATGCAAGCAATGACGCGAGGAATGGCAGCGGCCATCGCCGTCATCCTGTTCGGCTGCGGTGCTGACGACGCGCTGCCCTCGGGGACCAGCGGCACCCCGGCGGGATCGAGCGGAGTTGCCGGCTCCACCGGCTCCGCCAGCGTTGCGACCACAGGCGCTGCGGGCAGCGGCGGCGGCGACGTGAGCGCGACCAGCGGCACAGCGGGTGGGGGCGCCTCCGACGGAGGGGCGGGCGGCTCCAGCGGAGCGACGGGCAACGGTGGCGCGGGTGGCGCGGGGGCAGGAGCGGGTGGCGCGGGGGCAGGCGCCGGTGGCGCGGCGACGTGTGACCCCGCGGACGAGACCCCCGATCCGACGCCGGTCAACGTGAGAGCCATGGGGGCCGCGTTTACCGGCTCACACGAGGTCGTGGTCGAGAAGGATCCTGGTCTGTCTGGCCGCACGATTTACAGGCCGAAGGACCTGGGCGGCGCCGAGAGGTACCCGATCGTTGCCTGGGGAGAGGGCGCCTGTTCCTTGAACGGCACCACCAACCCAGATTTTCTGGGCGAGCTCGCGTCGCACGGGTACCTGGTGATCTCCGATGGCGAACCGAACGGCTCCGGATCGAGGCCCATGGTCGAGGACTACAAGGCCATGGGGAAGCCCTTGATCGAGTCCCTGGATTGGGCCATCAAGGAGAACGGGCGAGCGTGCAGCCAGTACTACCGGAGCCTGGCTGCCGACAAGACCGCGGTCATGGGTTGGTCCTGCGGCGGACTGATGGCCGAGGGTGCCGCCGGTGACCCGCGCGTGACGACCGCGGTGATCTGGAGCAGCGGGATGATCAACCCCGATCAGAAGATCCTCGACGCGCTCCACGCGCCGATCGCGTTCATCCTCGGCGGCCCCGATGACGTCGCTTACCCGAACGGGACCCGAGACTACCGGAACACCCGCGACGTGCCCGCCGTCCTCGCGAGCACCAACGTGGGCCACGGCGGCACCTACGGCCAGGACAACGGCGGAGTCTTCGGCAAGGTCGGCGTCGCCTGGCTGGGCTGGCAGCTGAAGGGTGACATGGGCGCGACCGGCAAGGGCATGTTCGTCGGCGCGAATTGCGGCCTGTGCACCGACCGGGCATGGACCATCGAGTCGAAGAACATGGACTGACGTGCGGCGCGCGACCCGCGCTCCCAGACTCGGGCGGCGGGCTCGTGGATCAGCGCGCGGAGGAGCGAGCATGGGTCGCGACAGGGGCGAGCGGACCTCCGGACCGTTCGGACGCGCGGACGGGGATGGGGGGTCGGGAGGGGACCACGACTCGGACGCAGGGAGCACGGCGGGCGGGCCCTGCCAGCTCGACGGGGGCCTCGCGCCCGGCGGGGTGTCCGCGCGCATCGATGGCGAGATTGACTACAAGGCAGCGTGCTGGGCGCTGCGCGCGCGCGTCGAGGAGCTGGAGAATGAGCTGGCCAGTCGGCGCGGCGAGCTCGGGCGCGAGAGAGGGTTGGCCAGCGCGGCGGCGGCGTACCTCGACGCTCCGTTCGCTCTGGGCGCCACGCAGGTGCCGGCGCTGATCCACTGGCGCCAGGATGGCACCGTGACGCGCTGGAACGACGCCGCGGCGTACCTCTTCGGCTGGAGCGAGGGCGAGGCCGTGGGTCGCCGGCTCTCCGAGCTCGTGGCCACGGATCCGGTGTCGCCAGAGGAGGTGGAGGCGTTCAACCACGATCCTGGCGAGAGCCTCTTCGCGACGACCACGAGCGCGGGCAGGACGAGAGAGGGAAACGAGATCACCTGCCGGTGGACCTACGCCGTGCTGCGCGACGAGCGAGGCGACGTCCGAGAGATCGCGGCCATCGTGGATGAAGGCGACGATCCGAGGCAGAGGGAGCGCCTGCTGCACGAACGCTATCAGATGCTCCTTCAGCTCGTGGACAACTCGCCGAACGTCATGTTCATCAAGGACGCGGAGGGGCGCTACGTGTTCGTCAACCGCCATTATGCGCGGGCCCTCGGGCGGCACGCCATCGAGTTCCTCGGCAAGGACGAGCATGAGTTCGGCGCCACGCCGCCCGGCGTCGCCGACCGGATCGTGGGGAAGGAACGGGAGGTGTTCGAGAGCGGCCAGGCCATGCGGTACCAGGAGGTCCTGGACTACGGCAGCGAGAATTTCTATTTCTCCACGGTCAAGTTCCCGGTTCGCAACGAGCGCGGCGAGCTGATCGGCGTCGGCGGCGTCGTGAGAGAGGACACCGACCTGAGGCGCGCGGAGGCGGAGCGGGCCGCGCTGCAGGAGCAGATCATCGCCGCGCAGCAGGACGCGCTGCGGGAGCTGTCGACGCCGCTCATCCCGCTCGCCGACGGCGTCCTGGCCATGCCGCTCATCGGGACGGTGGACGGCGCGCGCGCGGGGCAGATCATGGAGACGCTGCTCACCGGCATCAGCAGCCAGCGCGCCCACACCGCGATCCTGGACATCACCGGCGTTCGCGCCGTCGACACGCTCGTCGCCGATGCGCTGACGCGGACCGCGCGCGCCGCCCAGATGCTCGGCGCGCGCGTGGTGCTCACGGGCATCCGCCCCGAGGTGGCGCGCGCCCTGATCGAGCTCGGCGCGGACCTCACCGGCATCGTCACGACGGGCACCTTGCAGAGCGGCATCGCCTACGCGCTCCGGCCCACGGAGCGCCCGCGCGTCGCCCGGTGAAGCGCGCCATGGCTGCATCCTAAAGAGACCGAGACCCCTCCCCCGCGCGGCGACTTTCGCGCGCGACCCGGCGACGAGCTCGCCCCGACGCTGGCGAACGCGCCGGGCGTGACCGCCGTGCTCGAAGGCCGCGCGCCGGTCCATTTTCTTTGACACCAGCAGTGTGAACGCTCACTCTGCGCCTCGGGGTTTCCTTTCGCGTTGCCCTGAACAGGCCGTCGTTCGCGCCGGCCCTTCGTCCCTGGGCTCGGGCTCGCCCTCTGCGCCGATTCCATTCGCCTGGTCGTCGCGGACGCGAGCAACGGCGAGGTCGCGAGGGCGTCGCGTGTCGTTTCGGCGGCTCTCAGTCGATCATCCCGACGGCGCAGCGGAGCTCGCATCCTGCGGTTCTCCGCTTCGGCGTGCGTGGGACGGAGGAATGCGATGCGTATGGTTCAAGAGAATGGTTCGCTGTGTGGGTCGCGCGAGCGGAACGATGCGGAGATCCGGAGACCGCGCCGCTCGAGGTGGGCCACGCTGGTGGGGACTGCCGCGCTGGTGGCGATGTTCAGCGGGTGTTCCGATGATCCGGAAGGAGCGACGTCGACCAGCTCCGGACCCGGCGCAAGCGCTACGACGGGCGCGACCAGCGAGGGGGCGACGAGCGGCGGCGTGACCAGCGGGAGCGCTGGAGGGGGAGTCGCCACGAGCGGCTCGGCAGGCTCGGGCGGCGACGGCGGCACCGGGGGCGCCGGCGGAGCGGGCTCCGGTGGCATGGGCGGCGCATCCGACGGTGTCGGAGGTACCGCGGGCGACGGAGGTGCAGGGGGCAGCGCTGGCGCGGGCGGCGGCCCGGCATTCCAGCCCTGCCCGGCGAGCGGCCCCTGTAAGATCATGCCCTTCGGCGATTCAATCACGCAGGGTTTCAACGTCGCCGGCGGCTACCGCGCCCCGCTGTTCCACCTCGCGCTCGAAGCGAACCGCGACATCACCTTCGTCGGTTCCGCCAATGATTACAGCGTGCCCATGGTGGACGGAGTGACGTTCCCGAGGGACCACGAGGGTCACGGCGGCTGGACGATCGAGGGCAACAACGGCATCGCGAAGCTCGTGGGCACCAGCATTCCGAATTACAAGCCCAACATCATTACGTTGATGATCGGAACGAACGACATCAACGGCAACATCAACCTTGCGGACGCACCGAATCGCCTGGGCAAGCTGCTCGACTCGATTTTCATGCGTGATCCGAACATCCTCGTGGTGCTCGCGCAGATCGTGCCGACGAGAACGGACGGCACGAACAACGCCGTCAAGGCCTACAACGCGGCCATGCCCGACCTGGTTTCGACGCGCGTCAGCAAGGGGCAGCACATCGTGCTGGTGGACATGTACACAGCGTTCACCAACGACACGAACTACAAGCAGTCCCTCTTCGCCGACAATCTCCACCCGAACCAGGCAGGGTATAACCGCATGGCCGAGGTTTGGTTCCAGGCGTTGAGTCCGTACCTCCGCTGAAATCGAAAGGCGAACGCACACCGGATTTCCGACAGCGGAGCTCCCGGACAGGAACCACCCGAACGAGGCCGGCTACGTGCGCGTGGCGAACGTCTGGTACGGGGCGATCGGCGACCTCTTGCGGTGAGACGACGTCGCGGTCGCGCCTTCCCCCCGCGACCCTATTGCTCGCGCCGCGTCGCGTGACGGCGCCGGCCAGTACCTCGAGGAGCGCCGGCCGGCGTCGTTGAGCTCGCGCCGGCCAGCGTCGTTGAGCTCGCGCCGGCCGGCGCTCCGGCCTTTCGACGGCTACGTCAGGTTCGTGAGCGGCCCGGTGCAGAACTTCGGGTCGCCGAACGTGTTCCGGCTGTCGCCAAACAGGTTCAAGATCGAGACGAGCAGATCGTTGTGCGGGCGATTGTTGTACCGGAGCCAGCGTCCAGCGCGCAGGCCTCCGCCGCCGCCGGCCAGCAAGAACGGCATGTTCGACTTGTTGTGGCTCGGCGGATCCTGGAGCTCGGACCCGAAGAAGACGACGCTCTCGTCGAGCAGCGAGTGTCCCCCCATGTCGATCTTCGCCATCTCCTGAAGGAGGTAGAGGTGCTGCTGCGAATACCAGTTGCAGATGCGCTCGCACTCGGCCGCCCTGAAGCCGCCGTCGTGCTGGTAGAAATGGTGGTGCTCGCTCAGGTTGAGCCAGGGGAAGGTGTGCTTCGCCTCGGTGTCGCTCCACTGCAGCGTGCCGACCGCGGTGATGTCGCAGGCGAGCGACATCACCATCATGTCCATCATCAGCTTGCCGACCTTCGGGATCGCCGCGTCGGTCGAGGTGTCCTTGACCTTGCCGTCGTTGTCCGCGTTGAGCCCCGTGCGCGGGTTGTAGTCGGACGTGTCGACCCTCGTCGGCGCCTTGCACGCGCTCGTCTCGACCGGCACGCTGTCGAGGCTCTTCTCGATCTCGCGGATCTTCGTCAGGTGCTGGTCGATCTTCTGCGCGTCGGCGGCGCCGAGCCGCGAGGACAGGGCGGAGTAGCGCCCGTCGAGGAAATCGAGGATCGATTTCTTTCGCGCGAGCCGGCGGGCGGCGTCGTTGCCGGCGCTGGGATCCAGCGTCCCGAAGAGCTCGGTGAAGATCTCCGTCGGATCGAGGCGCGGCGGGATCGGCCTGAACGGCGCGGCGCTCTCGAAATTCGCGGAGTTCATCGGTGACAGCAGGCCGTGGGACTTGCCCGTCGCCCAGCGCACCGCGATCTCGATGCTCGCCTTCGCCTTCTTACCGGCGGAGATCCGGGAGGCGATCACCTGATCGACGGACGGTCCGCCCCCGTAGCCGCCGTTCGGGGCCTGGGTCGTGCCCGAGAGCCAGGCGATGATCCCGGCCTGGTGCTGCTCACCGATCGCGCTCTTCATGTCGAGGCCGTCGACGACGATCAGCTTGTCCTGCACCGGCGCGAGCGGCGACAGGATGGGCCCCAGGGTGAAGTTCGTCTCGTTGCCGGTCGGCCGCCAGCGGTTGAGCACGGTCCCGCCCGGCGTGTAGACGCTGAGGAAACGCTTGGCGGGGGTGGCTTGCGCGCTCGCCGTGCGCTCGGGGCCCATGATCTCCAGCCAGGGGAGCGCGATGGCGATGGCGCCAGCGCCGCGCAGCACGGCACGTCGGCTCATACGAAAGTTCGACATAACCATCACTCCTCCTGGGCAGCCATGTAGTGGAAGGCATCCGTCTGCGTGAGCTCGATCAGGAGCTGCTTTACATTGTATCCGGACGCCTTGAAGGCGTCCGTGACAGCCTTCTTGGTGCAAGCGTCCCCGGCGCGAAGCGTGAGACCATAGCCGTACTCGGCCCAGTGCGTCGCGAAGCAGTTCTGCACCGCCTCGGTCTGGGCGAGCCCCTGCACCAGCTCGACCGGCCCGTTCACCTTGATGTCCGTGCCCGGGACCGCACCGCTCGCGTCGATCGGGACGTCGTTCTCCGTCGTGCGGAACAGCCCGACCGCGTCGTAGTTCTCGAGCGGGAACCCGACCGGATCCAAGAACTGGTGGCACGTCGCGCAGACCGGATCCTTGCTGTGCTGGCTGAAGCGATCCCGCGCCGTCGCGCCGGTGTACGGATCCGGCGGCTTCACCCTCTCCAGGATGTCGCCGGTGGGGAGCGGGATCTTCTGGCACATCAGCTTGTCGAGCACGAACCCGCCGCGGACCACGGGGTTCGTGTTGTTCGAGTGCGTCGTCCCGGCCATCACGCCCGCCTGGGTGAGGAGCCCGAGGCGCTGGGTCGTGTCGAGCTGCACCCGCTGGAACTCGTCGCCCGTCACGCCGGAGACGCCGTAGAACGCCGCGAGAGGTCCGTTCATGAACGAGTACGGGGCCGTCAAGACGGACGCCCAGGTGCCGTTCTCCTCGAAGATCTCGTGCTCGATCAATCGCTGCGTCTCTTCGTGCAGGAGCGAGCCGATCGTCCGCGAGAAGGTCGGGAACAACTCCGCCTTTCGCTCGAGATCCGCGAGGCTGCTGATGGGGAGCAGGTTGTCGAAGAAGTACCGGACGGTGGCCCGCGACCGGGGATCCTCGAGCATGCGCTCGGCATGAGCGCGCACGCCCTCCTTGGTCGAGAGCTCACCCGCCTGCGCCGCCGTGCGCAGCTTCTCGTCGGGCATCGTGCCCCAGAGCAGGTACGATAGGCGCGTCGCCATCTCGTCGCCGGTGGGCCGGCGGAGGTCGGGGCGCTCCGCGTCGGGCGCGCCAAACTCGATGCGGTAGAGGAAATCCGGCGATTGAAGCAGCCCCTCGATCACCGTCGCGATGCCGACGTCGAACGTGGCGTCCGTCCGGCCGGCGCTGTACAGCCCGAGGAGCTCGTTCGCCTCGCCGTCGGCGAGCGGCCTCCGGTACGCGAGCGGCGCGAGTCGCTCGATGATCGTGCGCGCGCACGCTTCCTCGCCCTCCGCCGTCACGCCGCGCGCGCAAGGGTCGAGCTTCGCGAGCGCCTCCGGGGTGGCGGTCGCGCGCTTGGCGACGCCCTCCGCGACGGTGCCCAGCTGCTCGGCGAGCAGGCCCGAGACCGACAGCGTGTCCGCGTCATTGCCGAAGCCGTTCCCGACATCCTCGCTCGGAAGCGAAATGGCTGGATCGGTCGTGTCGCCCAGGAGGTCGCGGACGGTCTTGTTGTATTCGTAGCGCGTCAGCCGCCGCAGCGGCGCTCGCCCGGGGTACACCGTGCCGTCCTCGCAAGCGGCCGGGTCCGTCGGGCCCGTGCCCGTCCCCGTCCCCGTCGAGGTGCTCGGCGGGTCGTTCGGGTCGTTCGGTGTGGAATCCTTGGAGCCAAACCCGCCCAGGTCTCCCGTGCAGCCGCTGGCCACGATCAACGCGATCGAGACAGCTAACCGAGAGCCCAGGAGAGGAAGCGCCTTCTCATGATCTGAGGGCCTAACCATGTTCTCTCTCCTCGCCCGCTGTGGGCACGCTAAAGTGGAGCGCAGGCGGGATCTGGTGTCTACCCTCGCCCGTATCGCGACAGCTCGTGGCCAGTTCGGCCTGAAGAAATTTCTACTACCTGCCGAGAAAATCCATCGACCACTGCATGGCGGGGCGCGGCTGGCCGCCCCTGATGAGGCCCGACTCCCTCACCCATGTCGTGCCATGGATGTGGCCCCAGAGCGTGATGCCCTTGGCGTTCTCGTGGTCCCAGAACATCGTGAACTGCTCCTCCATCACCCGCCTCTGCCTCTCGTCATCAAAGCCATGTGGCCTCCTGTCGGGATGGTAAGGAAACGACTCACAATGCAGGCATCAGCGACGACGATGACGAGATGTATGTGGATTGCGGTGACACGACCATCGAGGTAGCCGCGCTCGCGCGGACCACCCCCTGCGCACCGACGCTACCGGTGAGCAGCGTCCATGATTTTTCACGACAATCGTGGAACAACCGAGGTCTGTCGCGTTCTCCGGTGGCTCACTCCTGGCGAAGCGCCGACCGCCGTCGTTCGGCAATCCTCTGCGCAACGATCGAACGTAACCGGCACCAGGATCGACCCGATACCCGACCACGAAACTCGCGATACGCATGGCGACCCACCCAGAGCAAAGCGAAAGGATACCTCTGCAATGTGAACGCTCACATCCCGGATGTCAACGCCTATCGACCGTTCCGCGCGCGTCCGCCAACCCGAGGAAGGACAAGGCCGGCAAGCGGTCCTCCGGAGCGCCGCGTCAACAGCAGCCGCCGAACCGTGGTCATCAATGTCAGCGTCAACGTAAACGTAAACGTGGTCGTGGTCGTCGACGGCTCGGTCGTGAACGTCTCGCTCCGTCGTCCCGCTCCCCTCCGTCGACCAAGCATTGCGGCGGAACGTTCACGTTTACGACCGTGTCGTAATCGACCACGACCACGACCACGTTCACGACCAACGACCACGTCGCACGGAGGGTGTTGATCCTCCGGGTCGTGGTGTTGAGCGAATACCCAGGTTCCGGGCTCCCCGCGGACGCCGGAACCGCAGCAGCGGGCTCAGCCGCGCGAGGGCTGCCGCTGTTCCAGGAGCCCGCCCGATTCCCCCTCGCCCACCGGTCCCGCCGCGCGCATCGACTGCAAGGCAGCGACGATCTCCTCCGTGACGCACGGCCCGCCCGCGACGTAGGACGGCGCGAGCGGCTTCAGCGGCGGCGGGAGCACCTCGGCGACCCGCGCGCCGATGGCGTCGCGCGACGCCGCGTGCCCCTCCTCCTCGGCTGCGGCCCGGAGCGCCTGCGCGAAATCGGCCGCCGTGGGCCAGCGCGCGTCGCGATCGCGCTCGATGGCCCGCGCGACGGCGGCCGTGACGGCCTGGCCCACGCCCTCGCGCTCGCTCGAGAGCGGCGGCACCTCGCGCTCCAGGACGGCGTGGAGGGTCGAGACCATGTTGCCGCCGGCGAACAGCCGCCTGCCCGCCAGCACCTCCCACGCCACGACCCCGAGCGAGAACACGTCCGAGCGCCGATCCAGCGGCCTCGCGTTCGCCTGCTCCGGCGAGAAATAGCTCAGCTTCCCCTTCACCATCCCGGTCTTCGTCCGCGTCGTGCGGCGCAGGGCATAGGCGAGCCCGAGATCGCAGATGGACGCCCGGCCGTCGACGCCGACAAGGATGTTGGATGGCGAGATGTCCCGGTGGATCACCTGGAGCAGCTCCCCCGAGCTGTCGCGCGCCTCGTGCGCCGCGTGCAGCCCCTCGGCGGCCTGCGCGATGAGCTCGATCGCGTCGCCGACCCCGAGCGCCTCGGGAGCCCGGGTGAGGTGCTTGAGGGTGACCCCCACGACGAGCTCCATGACGATGTACGGCGCGCCCTCGTCGAGACCGTAATCGAGGACGGGAACGAAATGAGGGCTCGCGACGCGCGACGCGATGCCCGCCTCGTCGAAGAGCATGCTCGCGTAGCTCGACTCGAACCGCAGATCGGCCCGGATCCGCTTCACCGCCACGAGCGACTCCCGCTCCGGACCCGCGTCCCCTCCGCCTGCAGCGCAGGCGCGACGCGCGATGAAGACCTCGGCCGAGCCGCCCCTGGCCAGCTGCAACAGCAGCTCGTAAGGACCGACGGCGCCCAGGTCAGAAGAATCCATGCTCACTGCTCCGGGCGGCGGGGTATCACGTCAATGGTTGTTCATCAACCTTGGCCCCCTTGCGCTTCCTTCCGTTCACGCTCGGATTTGCGCTCCGGGGGGCGCCCCTGTCCTCCCCCTCCTCCGCCGCCGCGATCCTGCGCGGGGCCGCGGGCGACGAGGCCCTCGCCGTCCGTGGGGGCGTCGCCGCCGCGCTCGGCGTGCTCGGCCAGCACCCGCTCGTCGGTCTCGCCGACCGAGCGCAGCCAGCGCGCGGCAGCCCGGTGGCCGGCGGTGCGATCGCCGTCCGTGAGCATCCCGTAGGCGGCGTCGCGAACGAGGGCGTGACGGAACGTGAGCTCGTCGTGCCCGGGGTAGCGCGACACGCCGCGCCGGGCGACGAGCTCCTCCGAGAGCAGGCTCTTGAGCCAGCGGTCGAGCGACTCGGCCGAGGTGCCGGCGCCGAGCAGCTGCCGCACGCCGTCCGGCCAGAAGCTGCCGCCGAACAGGCTCGCCGCCCGCAGCGTGCGCCGCGCCTCGGCCGGCAGCGCCTCGATGCGCGCGTGCATCAGCGCCACGACCGTGGGCGGCATGTCGCTCCGGCCCTCCGCGCGCGCGCGCATGAGCTCCTCGAGGAAGAAGGGGTGGCCGTCGGCGTGCTCGACGAGCCGCGCCACCTCGGGCAGCGAGAGCTCCTCGCCGAACACGCTGCGGACGAGCCGCTCGGCCGCGCGCTGGCTGAGCGCGCCGAGCTTGATGTGCTGCACGCCGCGCGAGCCCCAGAGGCCGGGGAACGTCTCCATCACGCTGTGGCGCGCGAAGCCGAGCACGAGGAGCGGGCGATCCGAGAGCGCCTGGAGCGCCTCGTCCAGCACCGCGACCGAGGCGTGATCGCTCCAGTGCATGTCCTCGAGCACCACCACGACCGGCCCCTCGCCGCAGCGCGCGGCGAGCCACTCGAGCACGGCGCGGCGGGCCTGATCGCCCATGGCGACCGCGTCCCCGCGGGCGGCGCGCGGCTCGGCGTCGGGGTCGTCGAACGGCGTGCCCGCGATCTCGCCGAGGTACCAGGCGACGCGCGGGGCGTCGTCGGCCGGCGCGGGCAGGGCCCGCGCGACGTGCTCGCGGATCTTGGCGCGGCGCGCCTCGAGCGCCTCGCCGGGCAGGCAGCCGGCGGCCGCGAGGACGATCTCGCCCAGCATGCCGAACGGCGCGCCCGCGCCGAGGGGGTCGCCCCGCGCCACGTAGACCGACGCGCGCGCATCGCGCTCGCGCACGGCCCGGATGAGCTCGCAGCGGAGGCGCGTCTTGCCGATGCCGGCCTCGCCGAGGACGAGCGCGGCGCGCGCCACGGGCTCGTCGGCGCTCTGCTCGAAGAGGCCGCGCAGCGTCGCGAGCTCGCGGTCGCGCCCGACGAACGAGGTGACGCGGCCGAAGAGCGTGCGCTCGGGCTCGGTGCCGTCGCGCTCGCCCATCAGCAGGAACGAGGGGCCGTCGCCGATCACCTCGAAGCGCGGCGCCGCGAGCCCCGCGGTGACCTCGTCGATGCGCACGTCGCCCTCGGCCTCGCGGAGGCGGGCGACCGCGCGGTCGATCACGTCGCCCGCGGGCAGGCGCTCGCCCACCTGCGCGCGGCCCGTGGCGAGCGCGACCGGGCGCCCGGGCAGGCGCGCCTTCAGCGCGAGCGCGCACTGCGCGGCGCGCGCCGCGAGGTCGAAGGCGGCCATCGTGCCGGCGCCGCCGCGGCCGGAGAACACCTCGTCGGTCTGCGAGGACAGGAGCACCATGCGGGTGCCGCCCGGGAGCCGCACGCGCTCGCCGCCGAACGCCTCGGCGAGCTCCGCGACGATCCGCTCGACGCCGCGATCGCTCGCCGGCTCCGGGTCGGCGGCGCCCAGATCGACGAGGACGACGCTGACGAGCCGCCGCTCGTCGTCCGTGACCGACGCCGGCGCGCCGTCCGCGCCCGCGCTGGACGCGCGCGCGAGCAGGGCGCGCGCCTCCGCGAGCGCGGACGCCGCCGCGCGGCCGTCCGCGGGGCGCGCCGCCGGGTCCTTCGCCAGGAGGCGCGCGGCGAGCTCGTCGAGGAAGGGCGGCACGTCCGGGCGCCGCTCGACGAGGCGCGGCGCCTCCTCGAGGAGGATGCGGCACACCTCGGCGAGCGGGTCGTCGGCCGCGAAGGGGCGCTGCCCGGCGAGGCACTCGAAGAGCAGGACGCCGAGCCCGAAGACGTCGGCGCGCGCGTCGACCTCGACGTCGCCGCGCGCCTGCTCGGGCGCGACGTAGCCGAGCGAGCCGACGAGCGAGCTGGCCTCCGTGACGAGCGAGGTCGACGCCGCCGCCCGGGCGACGCCGAAGTCGAGCAGGACGACGCCGTCGACCCTGCCGTCGCGCAGGAGCACGTTGCTCGGCTTGAGATCGCGGTGCGTGATCCCGATCGCGTGGATGGCGGCGAGCGCCTCCGCGATCTGGTGCGCGACGAGCAGCGCGTCGGCCACGGGGAGCGCCCCGTCCTGGAGGCGCGCGTCGAGCGTGACGCCCTCGAGCCACTCCATCGCGAGCCACAGGGCGCCGTCGTCGCCCGTGCCGTGCGCGATGTGCTGCACGATGAGCGGGTGCTGCACGGCCTCGAGCATGCGCGCCTCGCGCCGGAAGCGGGCGGCGAGCTCCGGGGGCGCGACCTTGAGCGCGACGGGGCGCCCGGTCAGCTGATCGATCGCCCGGTAGACCGTGCCCATCCCGCCGGCGCCGGCAAGGCGGTGCACCTCGAACCGGCCGGAAACCAGCGTGCCCTCGCGCATGGTGCCAGCTTATCCGAGAGCTCCCGTCAGGTGCGCGGCGCGAGCGCTCGGTGGTGACGGTCCAGGGTGTTTGTTGTACGCTGTGCGCGCCGACACGCACCGACACGCGCCAACACGCGCCAACACGCGCCAACACCGAGAGCGCCGCGCCGCCCGCACAGGACGCCCCCCAGGGTCGCCGGCTCGGCCGATCGAAGAGGGACCCCCGATGAACCCCGGACAGCAGGTGACGAGCACGCTCAGGCTGGCGCGCGAGCTCGGGAAGGGGGCGATGGGGAGCGTGTGGGTGGCCGATCACCTCGCGCTCGGGACGCAGGTGGCGGTGAAGTTCATGGCGCCGGCCTACGCGGACCAGACCGGCTTCGTGGAGCGCTTCCGGCGGGAGGCGATGGCGGCCGCGCAGATCAAGAGCCCGCACGTCGCGCAGGTCTTCGACCACGGCGTCACGCCGGACGGGGTGCCGTTCATCGTGATGGAGCTGCTCGAGGGCGAGGACCTCAAGAGCCGCATGCAGCGGCTGGGCGCGCTGCCGCCCGTCGAGGTCACCACGATCGTGTCGCAGACGGCCAAGGCGCTCGGCCGGGCCCACCAGGTCGGGATCGTCCACCGCGACATCAAGCCGGACAACATCTTCCTGCTCGACGTCGAGGGCGAGCTGTTCGTGAAGGTGCTCGATTTCGGGGTGGCCAAGCGGGTCCAGGGCGAGCTCGGCATGACGTCGACCGGGAGCGTGCTGGGCACGCCGCTCTACATGAGCCCCGAGCAGCTGCTCAGCGCGAAGCACGTCGACTTCCGCGCGGATCTCTGGGGGCTCGCGGTGGTCGCCTACCACGCGCTGACCGAGCAGGTACCGTTCCGGGGCGAGACGCTCGGCGCGCTGTCGGTGGTGCTCCACACCGGGATCTTCACGCCGCCGAGCGAGGTGAGGCCGGAGCTCTCTCCGGCGATCGACGCCTGGATGAAGAAGGCGCTGGCGCACGATCCGGCGGCGCGCTTCTCGTCGGCGCGGCAGATGGCGGAGGCGCTGGAGCGCGCGGTCCTCGGGATCGCGCGCACGGCGTTCACGACCGAGCCCTCGTCCGCGGGGGAGCGACCCCTCCACGGGAGCGCGTCGCAGCCGGTGCTGTTCGGGGAGCCGACGCCGCTGCCGCCGGCGCCGGGCGCGCGGCTCTCGACGACCGGCACGCCGCCGTCGTCGGCGCCGGGCGCGCGGCTCTCGACGGACGGCGCGCCGGGGCGGACGCTCGCCGGCATGGCGACCTCGGGGACGGACGGGGCCCGGCGGTGGGCGCCGGCCATCCTGGCGGCCGCGCTCGCGTTCGGGGCGCTGGTGGCGGCGGTCGTCTTCCTGGCAACGAAGCAATCGCCCACGGCCGAGGTGACCCCCTCGTCGGAGGCGCCGGCCCGGCAGGCCGCGCCCGTCCCGGCGCAGCCGGTGGTGCCGGCGCCGCCGAGCGCCGCCGCGCCGGTGCCGGCAGAGCCGGCGAGCGCGACGCCCGCGGCCGAGACCGCGCAGCCAGCGGCCACGGCGGCGACCGCGCAGCCGGCGGCCACGGCTGCGACCGCGCAGCCGGCGGGCGCTGCCCGCACCGGCGCGGCAGCAAGGCCGGGTGCGACGGCGGCGCCGCGCGGCACCTCGGAGGGGCGCGGCCGCCCCACGCCGCGCGAGGCGTCGACGGGCCGCCCGACGGGGACGAAGCCGCCCGCGCCGGTCGAGGACACGATCGGCTTCTGACGCGGCTCCGGCCTCATCGCGCACCGGCCGCCCCGGGCGCCCATGCACGCGGCCTTCGGACGACCTGGTCAGACGGAGCCCGTTGAAATGGGGCGCTCGCGCCGCTCGACGGCAAAAGATGGAATCAACCGCGCTGGCACGGGCGATGTCGACATCGGAAGGTGAGGCCCACGGGGCGCACTGCGACATCCCGCCTCGCTCCTCCAGCGGAAGGGGCACAGAAATCGGCGCGAACGCATCGAGGCGTGAGAATTTCGGATTGGCACAGAGCGTGCGGTATCCGTCGCCGGGGCCCAGAGCGGGACGCGCTCAACGCGAAGGAGGTCTCTTCCATGGAGAAGCTCGTAATTGGCCTGGTGCAGACGCACGACGAGGCGGAAGCCGCGGCGGAACGCATCATCGACTGCGGCTACACACGACAGGAGGTCAGCCTGCTGATGACCGAGGCGACACGCGACAGGTGCTTTCCGAGCCCGGACGTGGCGCCGCCGTCGAACACGTTCGGCGCCGCGGTCGCGATGAGCGTCGTGGTCCCCGACCTCGGGTTCGTGGTCGCCGGGCCGCTGGCCGCGGTCGTGGCCAGCGCGGTCGGCGCCGGGATCACGGGCGGGCTGCGCGAGATCCTGATCACCGCGGGCGTCCCGAGGCACTGGGCGGAACGCTACCAGGCCGGCGTCCGGCAGGGCGGGATCCTGGTGAGCGTCTTCGCGCGCAGCGAGCGAGACGTCGGCCTGCTCCATCTGGTCCTGGACGACCCGCACATGACGTCGTTCCACACGGAAGCCCACCGGCACCACGTGTACGACACGTCGTTTTGAGCCGAGGCGCGCGTCGCGAGGCAAAGCGCCTCACCCCGGCAGGCGGATCCCACGCCGGGGCGCGGGCTCAACCCCCGAGCGACCTGAGCCGCGCGCGCAGCATGAGCGCCCCGATGAGGTCTTCCTCCGCGTCGCTCCGGCGCGACCAGCCCAGCGAGAGGTAGCGCAGCAGCTCGCCGAACGTCGGTCCGGCCGGCGCCGCGCTCGTGCCGCCGCGGACGACCCAGAGCTGCTCGCCGTCGGCCCCGAGCGCGACGACCGACCGATGGGCCGCGCCGCCGCCGAGCGCCGAGCCCGAGAGCCGCGCGATCGGGTAGAGCTGCCGCGCCGCCGCCGCCTCCCAGCCCGGCTCGCGGTCGTGGCCCAGGAGCTCGCCCTCGCGGAGAAAGCGCAGCGTGCCCTCGATGGATCCGATCGCGAGCTCGCGGTAGAGGTCCTCCGGATCCGCAGGATCGGCCCAGTCGTACGCGCGCACGAACGCCGCATACGTCGCCGGCGGGGCGACGCCGCGGACGGGCGGCGGGGACGCGGGCGCGCCGCGGCCGTCTTCGCGGCGGAGCACCCGGTTGAGCCGCGCGACCTCGTCGGCGATCGACCCCGGCCCCGGCGCGACGAGGTGCACCTGGAGGCGGCGCTCGGGCGCGAAGAAGCCGCCCATGAGCGCGCCCAGCACCGGGGCGCCCAGCTCGGCCGCGAGGAACGTCGAGCCGCGGTGCGGCCGGATCGCCCGGTCCATGGCTTCGCGCTCCTCCGCCGCTGTCGCGCCCTCCGGCAGGTCGACGTCGACCTCGACGATGTCGCTGCGGTCGGGCGCCTCCACGCCGGCCTCGACGCCCTCGTCCCCTTCCCTCACGAAATGGCGGACGAACCCGCTCGCCTCGAAGCGCCAGCCGTCGTCGTGGACGACGTCCTCCGAGAACACGAGCGCGAAGACCGTGGCGCCGGGGTGGCCGAGCTCGGCGGCCGCGTCGAGCACGGCGACGGGCGGAGAGAGCTCGTCCTCGAAGAGCTCGGCGAGGTGGTCGAGCTCGTCGTCCCCGGCGCCGGCGGGCTCGCCGCTCGAGTAAAACGCGGCGGCGTGCCCGGGCACGCCAGGGAGCGGCGCGATGAACAGGCGCGGCGAGGCGACGTCCCAGCCACCGAGCGCCACGGCAAAGCCCTGGGACAGCGCGCGGTCCGGGATGTCGGCGGGTCGAAAGATCAACGCAGCGAACGTGGTGGCCATGGGGCGCACAGGGTAACCCGATCTCCCGCCCGCGGCCGGCGTCCGTCGCGCCCAGCGGGCGTTCATGACCGCTTCCTCAAGTTCTTCGTGATCCAGGGCGCAGGAGGCCGTCACGGCAGGCGGCCCGCGGCGGCTCGCCGGCGAGCCGCCGCGCTCCGCGGGGGCCTTGGACGCGGCGCGGCGCATCGGGTAGAGGAGACACCATGCTCGGAAAATCCACCCTGTCCGTCGGTGAGACAGCCCCTGATTTCAGCCTGCAATCGCAGAAGCGGGAGACGGTCAAGCTCTCCGACTTCCGGGGCAAGAAGACCGTTGTCCTGTTCTTCTATCCCAAGGACGACACCCCTGGATGCACGGCGGAGTCGTGCGCGTTCCGCGACCATTACGATGCGTTCGCGGAGGCGGGCGCCGAGGTCCTCGGGGTGAGCGCCGACTCGGCGGGGTCTCACCAGCAATTCGCCGACAAATACCGCCTGCCCATGACGCTGCTCAGCGACCCTGGCGGGGAGACCGCCGCGCGCTACGGCGTCAAGTCGCTCTTTGGCCTCCTCCCGGGCCGCGTGACGTTCGTCATCGATCGCGACGGCATCGTTCGACATGCCTTCTCCTCCCAGCTCCGCGCGACCCGCCACGTCGACGAGGCGCTCGCGGTCGTGAAGCAGCTCGAGGCCTCGCGCGGCTGACGCGCGGCGCCGCGCCCGAACTCCCGGCCAGCCACCGTCGTTGACGCCCCCCGGAGGGGCGTTATGGACACCCGCAGGGCGGGGCCATCGCACGCCTCCGCCGGGGGAGGCGACGATGAACCATGGATTGAGGACCGCAGCGACGCTGCGGGCCGCCGCGATGGATCCGGCCCGATCGGGGGCCTCGTCGGACACGCTGCTGCTAAGGCGGGTGGTGCTCTCGACGGGCGGAGTCGGATATTTCGAGCACGAGGCGCGCGTGCGCGGCGACGCCGAGCTCCGGCTCGAGGTGCGGCTCGATCAGGTCGACGATGTATTGAAGAGCATCGTTGTCTATGACGATCGCGGCGTGACGGGGAATATCACGCTTCCCGGGAGGGAGCCGCTGCGCGATCTGTTCCGCGAGCTCCCGTTCGACGAGGGCGCGCTCGAGTCCGAGGCCGCCCTGCTGAACGCGCTCCGCGGCGCCGAGGTGCGGACGCGAGGGGCGCAAGGGGCCATCGCCGGGCGCATCGTCGGGGTCACCACGGCGCAGGCGGCGCTGCCGCACGGCGGCTCGGAGGACCGGCACCGGCTCTCGCTGATGTCGGAGGGCGCGCTGAAGCAGGTCGTCCTGGAGGAGCTCGAGAGCGTGGAGCTCGTCGAGGAGCGGCTGCGGCAGCAGGTCGGCGCGGCGCTGGTCGGGCTCTCGAGCCGGCGGGAGCGCAACCGCCGCGAGCTCGTCGTGCGCACGGCCGGCGAGGGCGAGCGGGTGGTCCGCGTGGCCTACGTCATCGAGGTGCCGCTCTGGAAGACGACGTATCGGCTCACGGTGCCGGAAGACGCGCAGACGAAGACCGGGGCGCTCGCCGGGTGGGCCGTCGTCGAGAACCAGAGCGGCAGCGACTGGCAGAACGTGGATTTCACCCTGGTGTCGGGAGACCCCGTGACGTTCCGCCAGGCGCTCTACGAGATCTATTATGTGGCCCGGCCGGAGGTGCCCGTCGACGTCGCCGAGCGCGTGCTGCCGCGGCTCGACGAGGGCGCCGCGGGGCTCGCGGCCAGGGCGGCGCGGCGCATGGGCTACCGCGCCGGCGGGGGCGCCGACGAGGCCCGCGCGCCCGCCGCGGCGGTCACCGTGCCCTCCGAGAAGGTCGAGCCGGAGCCCGCGGAGGCGGCGACGCAGGTCGTGTTCCACTTCCCGGCGCCGCTCACGATCGCGAGCGGGCAGACGGCGCTCCTCCCGATCGTCCAGCGCGAGATCCCGGCAGAGCGGCTGTGGCTCTATCAGCCGGAGGCGAGCGCGCGCAGCCCGCTCGCCTCGGTCCGCCTGAGGAACGACGGTGACACGACCCTCCCGGCCGGCGCGATCACGGTCTACGAGCGCTCGAGCCGGGGAATCGTCACCTACGTCGGCGACGCGCGCCTCTCGCCGCTGCCCCCGGGCGAATCGCGGATCGTGAGCTTCGCCGTGGACCGGAAGGTGAGAATCGACCGCGAGGAGCGGGGCGAGGAGGTGTTCTCGCGCGCCACGATCCAGGGCGGCATGCTCGAGATCGTCAGGACCGCCCGCAAGGTGACGGTCTACACGATCGTGGGCGCGGCGCGCGAGCCGCGCGTCCTGCTCATCGAGCACCCGCGCATCGCCGGCTGGGACCTCGCCGAGCCCAGGGAAGGCGTCGAGGCGACGCGCGACCGCTACCGCGTCCGGCGCGAGGTCGCCGCGGGCGAGACGGCGCGCGTGACCGTCGCGCTGGAGCAGCCCATCTCGCACACGGTGGCGCTCTCGGGCCTCTCCGGCGAGCAGCTCGAGGTGGTCCTGTCGTCGCGCGAGATCCCCGAGGCGCTGCGCGCGGCGCTCGCGCGGCTCGCGGAGCTCAGGGCCGCGCTCGCCGAAAAGCAGCGCGCGCTCTCGGCCCTCAAGTCCGAGATCGAGGCGCTGCGCGCCGAGCAGGCGCGCGTGCGCGACAACCTCAAGGTCGTGCCTCCGGGGAGCGCGCTCCACGAGCGCTACCTCAAGACGCTGGGCGAGCAGGAAGACCGGATCGCGGCGGTGTCGGCGAAGCTCCCGGGCGCGCGGGAGGCGGTGGCCAGCGCCGAGCGGGCGCTCGCCGAGTACGTGCGCGGCCTGTCGCTCACGACGTAGCGAAAAGCGGAGGCGGCGCTCTCCCGCGCGGCCTCCGCCCCCCTCCTGCGCGGTTGAATGCCACCCACCTCGAGCAGGCGCGACAAGTCGAACGTTCCGGCGAACGCTGCAACATTCCGTCGCGAACCTCTGAATTTTTGCGATGCGAGCTGCACCCCACGGAGCGCCGGGCGCGCTGCGCGACAGGCCGATGGGTTCGCACGAGGCTCGCTCGCGAGAATCGAGGAGGGTATGGGCTCAAGCAAGGTTCCCTGGGCTGGGTGGCGCTCCGCGCGATGCGTGGCGCTGCTCTGGATCGTCTATCTGATATGCGCGCTCGGCTGCGCGGCGCCCTCGAGCGAGGCGCTCGACGTCGAGGCGCTGGAGGCGCAGTTCGCGGAGCGCGCCCGCGCCGCGCTCCGCGGCGACGACGCGCTCGTGCCCACCCCAGCGGGCTTCGAGCTCGCGGCGAGCCCGTCGCGCGGCGGCCTGACGCTCGCGTTCCCCGCGGACGGGAGCGGCGCCATGCGATTCGACCTGCCGGGTGGCCTCGGCATCGAGGTGCGCGAGCGCGGCGCGCTCGGTGAGGTCCAGAAGATCGGCGCTGCCCTCGCGTACCCGCGCGCGGGCGGCTTCGCGCTCTGGACGGCGCAGCGGCACGGCGCGGAAGAGTGGCTCTGGTTCCCCGACGGTGCGCCCGCCGCGGGACCTGTTGCGTCATGGCAAGTCGAGGGGGCGCGCCTCCGCCGCCGCGGCGCGAACGTGGAGGTCCTCGACGCGGCAGGGGAGCCGCGGATCATCGTGGCGGCTCCCGAGGCCTATGCGTCACCGCTCCAGCGCGTCCCGACGCGCCTGGAGGTAGAAGGCGATGAGATCTCGCTCTGGGTCGAGGAGACGGGCTCGCCGCTCCTCGTGGACCCGTCATGGACCGTCACGGCCGCCTCCGAGGCGACGCTCCGCCACGAGCACACCGCGACCTCGCTGCCCGACGGCAGGGTGCTCATCACGGGCGGGCGGCGATGGCTCAGCTCGTCAGACCAGTACCACCTCGCCAGCGCGGCCATCTACGATCCCGCGCTCGATGCGTGGTTGCCCGCTGCTCCGATGAGCCAGCCGCGGTCGGCTCACACGGCGACCCTGCTCGCCGACGGCAGGGTGCTGGTCACGGGCGGCGCCATGACCGGCGCCGCGTGGGTCGCCACCGCGGAGCTCTACGATCCGACGACCGACTCGTGGACCCCCGCCGCGACCATGACCTCGGAGCGCTCCGGACACACAGCGACCGAGCTCGCGGACGGGCGGGTGCTCGTCGCCGGGGGCGCTCCGGCTGGCGCCGCACCAGCGGCCGCCGCCGAGCTCTACGATCCCGTGTCGGACGCCTGGACGCCGACGCCCGCGGCGCTGGTCGTGCGCAGGGAGCACGCGGCGAGGCGCTTGCAGGACGGCCGCGTGCTGGTCGCCGGAGGCAGGATCATCGGAGCCAGCGTGGTGTCGAGCGTCGAGATCTACGATCCCGCGACGGGCGCGTGGACCCCGGGGCCCAACATGCTCCGCGCCAGGTGGATGCTCACGGCGACCCTGCTGGAGGACGGTGACGTGCTGGTGACCGGCTATGACTGGGATTCCGAGGCCGAGACCTACGATCCGGAAGCCAACACATGGACGCTCGCGAAGAACAAGATGAGCTTTCGGCGCGGCTGGCACACGGCGACGCGGCTGTGCGACGGGCGGGTCTTCGTCTCTGGCAACCAGCCGCCCGACCTTTACGATCCGAGCACGCGGACCTTCTCGACGGGGCCCAGGAGCGAAGTGAGCCGCGGCAGCGCCACGGCGACGCTGCTCCCGGATGGACGGGTCCTGTTGGTCGGCGGGACTTCGACCGCGCCGGGCGCCGAGATCTATGACCCGTCGGTCGCGCCCTCGGGGACGCAGCTCGGCCCCCTGAACGCCTTGCGGAATTACGCGAAGACCGTGGAGCTGGAGGACGGGAAGATCCTTGTCGCGGGCGGCAACGCCGGTACGAAGACAACCGAGCTCTACGATCCATCGAGCACGACGTTTTCCCTGGCGGCGCCTCTGAGCTTCGAGCGGTCTCTCCCCGACCTGACACGCCTCGCCGACGGCAGGGTGTTGATCAGCGGGGGCCGCTTCGATGATTCCGAGACGGATCTGTACAACGAAATCTACGACCCGGCGGCGGATGCCTGGACGCTGGCCGCGCCCGACGAGGAGCGTCGATCCAACCACACGGCGACGTTGCTCGGAAGCGGCGACGTGCTCATCGCGGGAGGCGCGGTGATGGATTACCCGATGGAGCCGTTCCGCGTCCGCAGGACCGGATCGGCCGCGCTGTATCGTCCAGCCGACGACACCTGGGTCACCCTCGAGCCGATGAAAGCAAGCCGGGCGGAGCACGCGGCGACGCTGCTGAACGACGGCAGGGTGCTGGTCGTCGGCGGGATACAGGGATTCGACGATTTCGACATCTCGACCGCCGAGCCGATCGCCAGCGCCGAGATCTACGATCCCGCGACCCGGCGCTGGTCTCTCGTGGCGCCCATGACGGTGCCTCGGGGCAAGCCCACGGCGACGCGGCTCCTGGACGGTCGCGTGCTCGTCGTCGGGGGAGCCGCGGAGACCTACGACCCGGTGACGAACGTCTGGACTCCCACAGGGTCCATGAGCCAGCTGTCGGGTGTCAGCCATGTTGCCACGCTGCTGACGACAGGCGAGGTGCTCGTCATCTCAGGGACGACGGCGCAGATGTACAGCCCCGCGACGAACTCCTGGACAGCTGCGCCGTCGACATTGCTCTCGCACGGCTTTTCCACGTCCGCGCTCCTGCCGAGCGGCCATGTCCTCATCGTCGGCCCCAACAGGGACGCGGAGCTGTACGATCCTCGATGGCACGGCCCCGGGGACAACGGCTGCAGCACGGGCGCTGGCGGAGAGGGCGGCGCTGGCGGCGGTGTTCCCGGTGCTGGCGGCGCGGGCGGCGCTGGCGGGGGCGAGCCGGCAACTGGCGGCGTCGGCGGCGGTGATTCCGGTGCTGGCGGCGCTGGCAACGCTGGCGGGGGTGAGCCGGGAACTGGCGGCGCTGGCGGCGGAACGTCCACGACTGGCGGCGCTGGCAGCGGTGGATCCGGGACCAGCGGCTCCGGCGGCGCCGGCGGCGGTGAGTCCGGTTCTGGCGGCATGGGCGGCGCTGGCGGCGATGTCGCTGGTGCAGGCGGCAGGGGCGGCGATGCTGGCGCCGGAGGCGAGGGCGGCGGCTCGGCGAGCGGAAGCTCGACGAGCACCACCGCCGGCGCTGGCGGCGATGGCGGCTCGGGGACGGCGACCGCATCCAGCAGCGCTGCCGGCGCCGGCGGCGATGAAACCCCGGGTCCGACGAGCACTTCGAGCGGCCCCGGAGTGGACGAGCCGGCAGACACTGGCTGCACCATGGGTCAAGGGGCGTCCGGCAACGGCGCGAGCGCCTTCTACCTCGCTGTGATGGGGGCCGCTCTCCGGCGGAGGCTCCGCCGCTCCAGGGCGGCAATCCCGCGGTGAACTCCGATCGCCTGCTGCTCCCGCTGAACTGAACAGCGCGGCCCGCTCCCCGCGCGCTCCCAGCCGCGACCGCGGCGCCCGTGGAGCTGAAGCTCCGCGTCCACCTCGGCTTTGGGTCGATCCCGGCGGTGCAGGCGCTGCGGGATGTGGAGCGGGTGATCTGCGAGTCGCGCGAGGAGATCGCGGCGCGCGAGCGCAGCGCCGGCGCCCGAACGGGCCAGGGAGATCCATGGCCCTCGCTCCGCCGAGCAGGCCTATCGATGGCCCTCGCCGGCATCCTCGGCGCAGCGAGCGCCGCGCCGGTAGTCGGCCAGGGCCTCCAGGTACAGCGCGCTGAACCGATCGGTGGAGAAGGGATTCTGGCTGGTCACGAGGTTGCAATCCCGCTGCGCATAGGCGCTCCCGGGGAATGCGGCCTCGTGCTCGTAACCGTGGTCCTCGAGCTGCTCGCCGATGCCCCGGACCTGGGCGTCGGCCCCCATCACGAAGGTCTCGATATAAAACTCCTCGAGCGACGAGACCGACGTCACCGTCCGACCGCTGAGCGGATGCGGCTGCCGCAGGCGGGTGAGCACCGCCGGCGCGTGGCAGATGAGCCCCACGGGCTGGTGTTTCGCGCCAAAGTGAGCGAGCAGCGCGTGCAGATCCGCGTTGTCGAGCAGGTCGACCATCACCCCCTGTCCGCCGGGAACGACGATGCCGTCGAACGAGTCGGCCGCGGCGCGCGCCGCCTTCAGGCTGAGCGGCGCGCGGACCTCCGGGGCACGCTCGACGAAGCGCTGCGCTTGCGCGCGCCGCGCTCCGTCTCCCCAGTACCGCTCGTCGAGGCTCTCCGGGTCGATCGCCGGGGCGGCGCCGCCGTCGGTCGCGAACACGACCTCGTGCCCCGCGCCGGTGACGGCCAGGTACGGCTCGTAGAACTCGCCGAGGAAGGTGCCGGTCGCGCGCTTCGAGCTGTCGGCGAGCGTCTGCTCTCGCGCGGCGCTGAGGACGAACAGGATCTTCCCTCTGGGTCTCTCTGCCGCCGGGCGCTCGGGGAACACGGGGTGGAGCCTCGGCGCCGCCGCGCCGCACGCGACAAGCGCCGAGCCGGCGAGCACGACCGCGAGGCCCGCGATCAGCGCCGTCCTTCGGGCCGCGCCCCGCGGCGCTCCGCGGCGCTCCGGGCCGCGCGTGGGTTCCGTCGCTGTGCGCTCGCCGTCTCGCTTGGTTCGTTCCGTCGTCATGCGGGAGACCATGACCAGCGGAGCGAGATCGCACCTTGACCTAGGTCAAGAAGCAGCGGACCTGGTCGCCGCGCGCTTCAGGCGGCTCAGGGCCTCGGGTGTGATGCCGAGATAGGCGGCGATGTGGTAGTCGGGCACGCGCCGCGCCACGGCCCCGTGCTCTGCGAGGAACCCGCGATAGCGCTCGGCGGCCGGATCCATCAGCAGCGACGCCTCGCGGCGCACCTTCTTCAGGTACACCCGCTCCACGATCCGGCGGCTCACCCGCTCCCAGTAGATGTCGCGCTCACAGAGCTCGCTCAGCCGCGAGTAGGGCGCGACGAAGAGCTGCATCGGGGTCAGCGCCTGGATCGTCAGCCGGGCGGGCTCCCTTGTGATCAGCGCCTCCAGCACCGACATGAAGTCCGGCGCGGAGATGAACCCCTTGTTGAACTCCTTCCCATCGCTCCGCGTGTAAAACATCCTCGCGATGCCGGAGTTGACGAGCGCCACCGAGTCGCTCGCCTCGCCCGCCCGCACGAACGCCTCGCCCTTCCGCAGGCTCTTCCCGTGGAACAGGGCCGCGAAGGCGTCGAAGTGCGGCGCCGGCCGGGCGTCGAGCGCGGAGATCATCCGCGCGAGCGCCGCGACCTGCTCCGCGCGCGAGAGCTGCACCATGGCAGGAGAGCCTAGCACGGCGCTCCCGGAGCGCGTCTTCCGCTCGCCTGCGCCTGCATCGTGACGGGCCGAGTCGCATGGGCTAGATCACAGATGCATGAACCAGTCGTCGGTCACGGCGGTCCTCGTCGGCGCTTGCCTTCTCGTTGGCTCCGCATCGGCGCAGGCGGACGGCGTGCCCCCCGCAACGAGCCCTCCCCCCGTGGTGGTTCCCGCGGAAGGTTGGCCCAATGTGGGGCGCCCTGGCGACCCGGTCGTGAGCGTGGGGGGCCTCTTCAGCTATACTGGCCGCGAGAACGCCGATGACGCCGTTGGCGCCGGCGTCGAGGGTAGCCTCGCGTGGTACGGACAGCGCTCGTTCGCCTGGATAGGCGCCGTCGTGCAGGCGCAGCTCGTCGCCGACCGGCAGGTCCACGAGAGGTTGGCGCTCGGTTTCCAGGGTGGGTTCGGCCCGGTCGGCGCCGAGCTCTCGATGTATACCGAGGGCGCGGGCCGGTCGAACGCCCGGACGTATGGGGCGCAGATCGTCCCCTTCATCGCGCTCCCCATCGCCTACGCGGGCTTTCGACTCGCCCTTCCGTTCGACGGGGGAGCTGGCGCGACGATACCTTCGTATGGCACGGAGTACGGGCTGGTCATTGGTTTGAAATTCCCGATCAACCCGAGGGCCTTTGGACATAGTCTTCATTGAGCCGGTTCACAGCCCCGTACGCCGGCCACGCCGTTCTCTGCCCATGCCGCTGGCCCGCGGCCGCTCTCCGCTCGTCGAGCATCACCTCGGCGGCGACGAAGATCGCCTCGGCCTGCTCCTTGGCTGGACACGCCCGCCTGGTGCGCGGCCCCGCCGCCCGTTGCTCCTTCGCTACAACGAGGTATCCGCTCCGCGGCCGCCTGATGTCTGAAGGCCGCAGCGCTGAGGCTCGAAAATCTCGCTCACGCCCCTCGCGGAGCGGCCCGCCGGTGTGATAAGGCTGGCCGCCGGGGGGCAGATCCAGCAAGGCGTGTCGCGCATGCGCCTTGCACGGACGCCCCCGCGAGCGGCGCATACGTCGTCAGGAGGCTTGAGATGGACGAGAGGGTTCAGCGGTACGTGGACATGGGGGTAGCGCTCGGGGTGAGCGTCGGCGGGAAGATCGTGGGCGCGATCCTGGTCTGGGTCATCGGCCGCATGATCATCCGGGGGATCCTGTCGATGATGCAGCGCAGCTCCGCGCTGAAGAAGCTCGACACGACGCTGGCTCATTACCTGGAGTCGGCGGCGTCCGTGCTGCTGAATATCCTGCTCGTCATCGCCGTGCTCAGCGTCTTCGGCGTCGAGACGACCACCTTCGCCAGCCTGCTCGCCGCGATCGGCATCGCCGTCGGCATGGCATGGTCCGGCCTCCTGTCGAACCTCGCGGCCGGCATCTTCATGATCCTCCTGCGCCCCTTCAAGACCGGGGATTACGTGACCGCCGGCGGCGTGACGGGCACCGTCCACTCGATCGGCCTGTTCGCGACCACCCTCGACACGCCCGACAACGTCCGCACCATCGTGGGCAACAACAAGATCTTCAGCGACACGATCCAGAACTTCAGCACGAACCCGGTCCGCCGCGTCGACTGCACCGCGCAGCTCGCCCACGGCGCGGATCACGAGGCGGCGATCACGCGGCTCAAGGCGCACCTGGCGCTCATCCCCAACGTCGCGAAGACCCCTGCGCCCAGCGTCGAGATCCTGGATTTCACGCTCGCCGGGCCCGTGCTGGCCGTCCGGCCCTTCTGCCACACCGATCATTACTGGGACGTCTACTTCGCCACGACCAAGATCATCCGCGAGGAGCTCGGCAAGCTGGGGCTCCCCGTACCGAGCCAGCACGTGCACATCAACCAGCTCGCGGCGGCGCCTCCCCACCGCGCCGCGGGCTCGGAGATTCACCCGACGGCCTGACGCGCTGTCGACCGCGCGTCGGCCGCGCGCGCGGCGGCGCGCTGCTCGGCAGCCCTTGAGGCCGGCGGGCAGATCCTCTACGCCCGGGCGGCGCGCACGCCGCACCATGCACCCCGAGGAATTCGTACCTTCCGCCGCCACGCTCAGGGCGATCGCCACCGCCATCATCATCCTCGCCGCGGGTGGTCTCGCGAGCAAATGGGCGTACCGGTTCGCCGTCACGGCCCTGACCAGGACGCACCTGGATCAGGCGCTCGCGCGGTTCCTTTCGTCGATGCTCCGCTACACGGGCGAGGCGCCGAGACGACGCCGTCGAGGCCCTTGCGCCCGCGCTGGCCGGGGAGCATGGTCGCTGCATGAGCGTCGAGGAGCGCGTCGCGGCGGAACGGCTTGTCCTGGCCGCAAACGAGGCCTTTTACGAGGCGTTCCGCGCCGGGGATTACCAGGCGATGTGCCGGGTGTGGGCCGAGCGGGCGCCCCTGGCCTGCGCCCATCCCGGCATGGAGGCGCTCTCGGGGCGCGCCAGCGTGCTCGAGAGCTGGAGCCAGCTCTTGCGCCAGACCTCGCCCCTGCGCATGCGCTGCCAGGGCGCCTCGGCGCACCTCTTCGGGGACTTCGCCTTCGTCACGTGCTACGAGGCGAGCGGCGACGAGCCTGCACACCTGTGCGCGACCAACGTGTTCGTCCTCGAAGACGGGCAATGGAAGATGGTCCACCACCACGCGGGTCCGCTCTCCGCGCCGCGGCCCGAGCGGTGGGCCCCCGCTCGCTCCCGGCTCATGAACTGAGAGGCTGGCCGGGGCCGGGGAGACCCGCGGTGAGGCGACGGATCTCCTCTCGATGGATCGAGCGGCTCCCCTGGCGAGCTCGTCAAGGAAGCGGCTGGAGGATCCCGTCGAAGACGGCGTCTCCGACGCGCTTGCCCTGACGGATCCCCTGCTCGCCATCGAACCTCCAGTGGACGCCCAGGTAGATGCGGCTGACCGCGTTCTCCCGGGACGCCTCCTCGAAGCTGGAATAGCAGCGCGTGATCTCGGGGCGGACGTTGCCCCGCTCGTCCGTCGTTACCCCGTTGTACTCGTCGGACATGAAGCAGAAGGGGATACGGTCCGTCCCGTAATAGCGGGTCAACACCTGGAACATGGCAGCCCCGAAGCTCGCGTGCCCGGAGGTGTACGCCGGGAACGGTGGGGTCATGCGCGGCGGGCCCTGGTTGCTGCCGGGGGATCCGAGGGGCGTCCACCGCCTGTCAGCTACGGTGAGCGAGTTGCCATCCCTGTCGGCCCGACGGATCGCGACGATCGGCCGCCAGAATTCGTAGTGGTATTTCGTCTCCCACGTGGCGATGGCGGCGTCGGCCAGCGCGACGTTGACCAGCGCAAAGTAACGAGCGTTCTCGACCTCCGAGTTGCACTCCTCGACCGCGAGGACCCGCGCGACCTGGTTGTAGAGCCGGGGCGGCTCCCCGAGGCGCGGGGCGGCTTCATACGACCAGAAGATCCCGATGACGGTCTGTTCCGGCGTGCGCGCGGTCGGGGTGCGCTGGCCGTCGCCACCCAGCAGGAAGACCTCATAGAAGCTCAACGCGTACTCCAGGCTCCACAGCGGCGGCGGCGGCGGAGACCGGAACTCGGCGCCGCTCTCGATGGCGAACGGCCGAACCCTCCCCCACCTCGGGGTCAAGTACCCCTGATCGGGATAGAGCGGATCGACGCGATGCCGGCCGGGGGCGAGGTCTGGGGTGTAAGGCATCGGGGCGTCTGATCTGTCGTTCTCCCGCTCCGCGAGGATCTCGTCGGCGACGGCGCCGCCCAGCGCGCGACCGTCCTCCCTGGCGTCGCTCTCCGGGATCTCGGCCAGGTACTCCTCGAGCCTCCTGTCGAGCAGCGCCCTCTGCCTCGGGAACAAAGCCGTCAGCGTGCGGTGAGCTGCCGTGGCCACCGCCGCATCGATGGACGCATCCGGCATGTCGAGGAGGATGGAGTACGGCTCGTACCTCGGGACGATCGAGTTCACGGCGTCGAAGATCGCCGCATGGACGATCGCGAGGGCCCGTGAGACGCGCGTCGGCCCGCGCTGGTCCCGCCCGCGCGCGCGGGCGGTGTCCTCCGCGACCGCGTCCAGAGCGACGGCGTTCCAGTCGAGGACCGCGTCCCTGTCCGGCGGATCTCCCTCCGGCACGTGCGCGGACGCCGGACCGCCGAACAGAGAGGCAGTCAGGGCAGCGAAGGAGATGGTCGCCCATCTCGCGGCTGAACGGTTCATTCAAGCTCCTTGGTTCGAGTCCTCAAGGATGGCCATCACACACAATGTCCCCTTGATCGTCGACTGGATGGGGGGCCATCCAGCGACGAGAGGCGTGGATCAACAACCTCGGCGAGCACGAAGCCCGTATCTACCCGCGCGACACCGGCCACCGCACGCAGGCGAGCACGGCCTCAGGGGGCATGAGGGCCGTGCGCCATCGATCGCTGGTCACTGCTCGGCGGGAGCTCTCTCTGCAATCGCCCGGAATCGAGCACACACCCCGTGTACCGGACGTCGCGCTTCGTTCTGGTCACTCGCCAGGATGTCGTGTGTTGTATCAAACCTAAGCTATCAGGCAGAGCCGATGCGCGCAACCATACGACACCGGGACTCCCAGGCTCCGCCGGGTCGAACCGTTGGGGGCACAGGATCGGAGCCTGAACGGTGTCCATCCGTTTTGGCCGAGCTTCATGGTCGGTCGCCGAGGAGCGGCCGCCACGCGCACTCCTCCGGCAGGAGCGTCCAGATGACATCGGCGCTCGGACGAAACGCGATCTCCCGCAGGACGCGGGGGGTCGAGATGCGATCCATCCTGAACATTCGCGGCTCGTTCTTCCCCGTGTCCAGGGCGAGCACGTACCAGACAGGGCTCTGGATCAGGAGGCCGTGCGGCTCGACGCGTCGCCTCGACGTCCTCCCCTCGCGGTCCTGGTAGTCGAACCCGAGGCCGACGCCGGCGGAGAACGACTCCTCGAAGAGCCTCACCAGCTCTGCAGGGGGCGCCCCGGCTCCGGCGCGCACTGGCCCGCTCGCCGGATCGCCGACGATGACCCTGCGGCAGAGGGCGCGCAGCTCTCGCGCTCGTTCAGGAGGAAGGCTGCTGAGCAGCTTGGCCAGCGCGGAGCTGGCAGCGTCGCTCCACGGAAGGTCGCTCGCGGCCTGAGAGAGGCGCGCGGAGAGCCAGAGCGTCACGATCTCGGCGACCGAGAGGTGCACGGCGGTGACGCCCCGGCCGGCGTCGAGCCGGATCCCCCCGCCGGGGCCGGCCTCGCCCTCGATGTTGAGGCCGCGCTCCCTCAGCGTCGCGAGGTCCCTGCGCACGGTGCGGGCGCTGACCCCGAGCGCGGCGGCCAGCTCGCCGACGGTCGTCGCTCCCCGCGCGCGAAGCAGGTCGGAGAGCTCCATGACGCGGACGGCGCGCGACATATGGTGACAGAATCTGTCAGGGTCTCACGCTAGTCAACGCCCATGTCCAACCTGACGAAAACCTGGCCAATCGGCCTCGTCGTCCTCGCACCGACAGATGCCCATGGCTGACCGGCTGAAGGACCTCTTCGACGAGCGGTGCGTCCGCTCGATCGCCCGCAACCTCCGCTCGGCGCACCCTGGCCTCGACGAGCGCGGCTTCGCCCGCGACTGCCTGGCCGGCCTCTCCGATCTCGAGCTGACGGGCCGCGCCTCCCACATCGCGGACGTGATGCACCACCATCTTCCGCAGCCCTTTCCGGAGGCAGCTCGGGTGATCGTCGCCTCCCTCGGGCCCGAGCTCGATCGGAGCGACGTGTTCGGCCTCGCGCCGCTGCAGTACATGCCGCACGTGTTCTATGTGGCGAAGCGCGGTCTCGATCACTTCGAGGACGCGATGACCGCGCAAGTCGAGCTGACGAAGCGGTTCTCCGCCGAGTTCAGCATCCGCGCGTTCCTGACGAGGTACCCCGACGCGACGCTCCGCCGGCTCCGCACGTGGGCCGTGGACCCGAACGTCCATGTGCGCCGGCTCGTCTCCGAGGGGACGCGCCCGCGGCTGCCGTGGGCCCCGCGGCTCCGCGCTTTCCAGCAGGATCCGGGGCCGGTCATCGAGCTGCTCGAGCTCCTGAAGGACGATCCGGAGCGCTACGTGCAGCGCTCCGTCGCCAACAACATCAATGACATCGGCAAGGACCACCCGGACGTCGCGGCGAGCCTCTGCCGGCGCTGGCTCGACGGAGCGCCACCCGGGCGGCAATGGATCGTGCGCCACGCGCTGCGCTCGCTCGTCAAGAAGGGTGATCGCGGCGCGCTCGACGCGCTCGGCTTCGGCGCGGCGCCGAGCGTCGCGATCGCCTCGGCGGCGCTGTCCCCGCGATCGGTGAAGCTCGGCGGAGAGCTACGCTTCTCGTTCGAGCTCGCGTCGACGGCCCCGCGCGACCAGGAGCTGATCGTCGACTGCGCCGTGCACTTCGTGAAGGCGAACGGCGCGACGCGGCCAAAGGTCTTCAAGCTGCGGAAGCTCGTCTTGCCGCCGTCGGGTCGAGCCGAGATCACCGGCAAGGTCTCCTTCGAGGAGCTGACGACCCGCCGTCACTATCCCGGTCGCCACAGCATCGATGTGATGGTCAACGGCGTGGCGCACCCCCTCGGGCAATTCGAGGTGTGCCGGTGACTCGGGCGCCGCGCAGAGCCGTTGCGCGGGTCGGGGTCCGCGTCTATGAGGCGGGAGATGAAGGACTGGGAAGCGCTCTTCGCAAAGAAGCTCGAGGAGACCGACCTCGGCAAGGATCCGGCCCATGATCTGGCGCACTTCGCGAGGGTGGTCGCCACGGCCAAGGCGCTCGCGGCGGACGAAGGGGCAAGGCTCGAGATCGTCGTCCCCGCGGCGTGGCTGCACGATCTCGTCAACGTCCCCAAGAACGACCCCAGGCGCTCCCAGGCGTCGCGGCTCTCCGCGGAGGAGGCGCTGCGGTTCCTGCGGAGCGTCGAGTACCCCGAGGCGTTCCTCCCCGACATCGCCCACGCCATCGAGAGCCACAGCTACAGCGCAGGGATCGAGCCGACGACCCTCGAGGCCAGGGTGGTCCAGGACGCCGACCGCCTCGACGGCCTGGGCGCGATCGGGATAGCCCGCTGCTTCGCCGTGGGCGGCCTGCTCGGCGTGCGGTTCTACGATCCCGGGGATCCGTTCGCCGAGCGGAGGCCGTGGGACGACCGGGTGAACGCGATCGACCACTTCCACGTGAAGCTGTTCAAGACCGCCGAGAGCCTCACGACGGCCGCAGGGCGCCGCGAGGGCGCGCGACGCGCGGAGTTCATGAGACAGTACCTCGCTCGCCTCGCGCTGGAGATCGGCGGCGAGATGGGGCCTGACGTGAGCTGACGTAAGCTGACGCCAACTGACGTCAGACGACGTCAGACCGCGCCGGCGACCGTCACCGCGGCCGCCACGGCGACCGGGATCGTGAAGTTGTCGTCCATCCGCGTCGAGAACAGCTCGGTCGCCGCCCCGGCCAGGCCCGCGACGGCGGCCAGGAGGAGCCGCGAGGAGAGCGACGCCGGACCGAGCGCCCACATCACGGCGAGGGCGCTCAGCGCGCCCGCCGCGAAGAAGGCGAGCGTGCCCTCCAGCGAGCGGCCGTCGCGCAGCCGCGTGCGGCCGAAGCGGCGGCCGATGAGGGCCGCCGCCGGATCGGCCACCGCCAGCACCACCACGGCGAGCGACTGGCTCAGCCGCGTCCCGAACAGCGCCAGCAAGAAGAGCGCTGTCACGTACCAGGTCGACGAGTTCACCCGGTAGCGCTCGTGCGGGTGCGCCACGAGCCGGAAGACCCCCATCAGCCGCTCATTGACCCGCTCGCTGACCCGGCGGGCGATCTCCATCGACCACACCGCCACCACGAACGCGCCGCTCGCGGCCACGAGCCAGCCGCGCTCCGGCAGGAGCTGGATCAGCCCGAGCACCAGGAGCCCCATGCCCACGTGCCACAGGCTGCGCACATGGTTCGTGGGCCTGACGCTCGGCGGCGCGGCGACCACGCCGCGCAGCGTCAGCAGCAGCGACTCGTAGGCAGGCTGCACCTCTCGCTGGAACGCAATCCACGCCGCCTTGGGCGAGGGTGTTCCGGTCGGGGTCGCCCGCTCGACCGCCGCGAGCAGCACGCGGAGCCGCTCGCGGAGCCGCTCGATCCTGCCCCCGGCATCGTCGCGCTCGGCCGCCACGACGAGCTCGCGGAGCCGCGACGCTACCCGCTCGACCCGGGCGCGAACCTCGGGTTCGTCATGGAAGACGAAGACCGCGGGATCGACCTGACGCAACAGTACGCAGAGCTCTTCGGAGACGAGCTTGGTCTCGATGTGCAAGGCGTGAATCACGTTGGGTTTTGCGAAGATAATCCCCGGGGGTCGGGCGCCATGTCAGCGCTTCGTCATACCGGCACCCCGCGCGTGAGCTGGCTCGCGGCGCCAGCCCTGCATGAGTCCGCACCACACGGGCTCGCACCCGATGAGCCGGCGCTGCACGACGCGCCGCGCGAGCCCGCACCCCGCGAGCCGGCGCCGCACGACGCGCCGCGCGAGCCCGCGCCCCGCGAGCCGGCCCTGCACGACGCGCCGCGCGAGCCGACCCGACGCCGTCCAGGTCCTGGAGCCGATCGCGGGCGCGACAACCACCCTCCTGCCCACCCCGCGGCGACCGAGGGAACCGCTCGGCTCGCCTCGCGAGGACGCATGACACGGCAATTCATGGATTCATGCAATGCGCCAGCAAGGATTGCTTCTCTATTCCATTCTGGTGTCGGCGCCGCGTGACTCGCGCTCTCGGGAGCGCCCGGACGAGATCGCATGAGAGGCGCCTTACGACGCCGGACAGGGCGATAGCCATCGCGCTTTCCCTGCGCGCGCGCTGGGGCTAGGTTGCCTCGCGCCGCGGATTCGACGGGTGGGCGCGAGGCGCCCGGGGAGGCAGCGCGCGACCTACCCGCGCGCAGCCGGTCATGCGTCGTCCCCTCGGAGTCGGAGAATCGATGAACATGAAGGTCTCAGTTCGGTACACCGCGCTATCGCTCGCGCTGCTCGCAGGCCCCATCGCCCATGCGCGGGAGCGCCCGAACTACGACGCATACTTCAAGGCCCCACCCGCGCCGCCCGTCCGCGCGCGCGTCATCGACGTCGACGAGCGCGCGTCGACGACGCGCGCCGTCGTGGCGTCGACCGATCCGCAGCGCGGGGTGCCCACCTTCGTGTGGGCGACGTCCCCGGGCCACCGCCCGCCGGCCGCGACCCACGCGACGCCCGAGGCCGCGGCCCGGTGGTACGTGCAGCGGTACGCGCACCTCTACGGCCTCCCGCAGGCCGCGCTCGATACGGCCGTGGTGCGCCACGTCCACGACACCGGGCGCGGCGGCATCGTCGTGACGCTGGGCCAGGACGTCGACGGGATCCCGGTCTTCCGGAGCGGGCTCAAGGTGCTCATGAAGCGCGACCTCGGGCTCGTCGCCCTCGCGGGCAACCTCCACGCGTCGGCCGTCCCCTTGCCGCCCGTCGCCGCCTCGCCGGCGGCCGGCGCGCTCCGCGGCCGGGCGTTCTCCGGCTCGCCGGCGCAGGCGGTCGTCCGCGCCCTGCGCGACGCGCACCGCATCGACATCAAGACGGCCGACCTCCGCGAGCTCGGCGAGGCGAAGGGCGGGTATCGGCTCTTCGACATCGCGGACACCGATCACGCGCGCCAGCGCGCCGGGAGCCTGCGCTTCACGCAGCCGGCGCGGGTCAGGAAGGTGCTCTTTCCCCTGCCCGACCGGCTCGTCGCCGGCTACTTCGTCGAGCTCGTCTCGGGCGACGCCGGCGGCACGAGCTCCGCGGCGTACGCCTGGGTGTTCGGGGCCAGCGACGGTCAGATGCTCTCCCGGGAGAACCTCTCCCACGCCGCGTTCGATTACCGGGTCTGGGCGGAGGAAGGGGGCGATCACACGCCGCTCGACGGCCCCCTCGCGGATCTCTCGCCGCACCCGACCGGGCGGCCCGACGGCCAGGTCCCTCGCTTCGTCGCGCCGAGCCTCATCTCCATCGATGGCTTCAACACGAACCTCGACGGCGGGGCCGATCCGTGGCTGCCGGCCGACGCGACCTCGACCCGCGGCAACAACGTCGACGCCTACGCGGACCACAACGCGCCCGACGGGTTCTCCAGCGGCGATATCCGCGCGGCGCTCTCGGGGCCGGGCTCGTTCGATCACCTCTATGACCCGCTCGCCGATCCGCTCGCCACGCCCGAGCAGACCATGGCGGCCGTCACCCAGATCTTCTACGTCACGAACTGGCTCCATGACTGGTACTACGACTCCGGCTTCACCGAGGCCGCGGGCAACGCCCAGCGCGACAACCTCGGCCGGGGCGGCCTCGACGGCGATCCGCTCCTCGCGGAGGCGCAGGACGACGCGACCGGCGGCAGCCGCGACAACGCGAACATGGACGCGACGTACGACGGCGCGTCGCCCCGGATGCAGATGTACCTGTGGTCCGGGCCGGATCAGCGCTCGCTGAGCGTCACGCCGCAGAACGCCAGCTACGCGTCGAACACCGCCCTGTTCGGGCCCCGGCGCTACGAGGTCACCGGCGAGCTCGCCCTCGCCCAGGACGGCGCCGAGCCCCGCGGCGACGCGTGCGGGCCGATCACGAGCGACGTGGCCGGCAAGATCGCCCTCGTCGACCGGGGCGGGTGCACCTTCGCCGAGAAGGCGCAGAGCGCGCAGGCGGCGGGCGCCATCGGCGTGATCATCGCCAACAACCGGGAGAGCGACGGGGCCCCGCGGCTGTCCGGCGAGGCCCCCGAGGTGACGACCCCCGCCCAGAGCGTCTCGCAGGAGGACGGCAGCGCGCTCAAGGCGGCGCTCGCCGCCGCGGACGCGCCGCTCACGGTCACCATGACCCGCGAGCCCGGCGTCGAGCGCGACGGCACGATCGACAACACCATCGTGGCGCACGAGTGGGGCCATTACATCCACCTCCGTCAGGTCGCGTGCGGCACGAAGATGTGCGGCGCGCAGAGCGAGGGGTGGGGCGACTTCATCGCCCTGCACATGGCGCTGCGCGACGGCGACGACCTCGACGGCGTCTTCCCGCTCTCGAGCTACGGGAGCGCGGCGCTCGGCGACAGCTACTTCGGCATCCGCCGCGCCCCCTACTCCGTCGACTTCACGAGGAACGGGCTGACGTTCAAGCACATCTCGGAGGGCGCCCGCCTCCCCGACCACCCGCTCAGCTCCTCGTCCACCGACAACTCCGAGGAGCACAACGCGGGAGAGGTCTGGGCGAGCATGCTGTTCGAGGCCTACGTCGGGCTGATCCGGCACGGCAGCGGCCTGACCCCGCCGCGCGCGTTCGAGCAGACCCGGCGGCGGATGAGCGATTACGTGGTGGCCGGCATGCAGCTCGCGCCGGTGAGCCCGACGTACACCGAGCAGCGCGACGCCCTCCTCGCCGCCGCGCTCGCCAGCGATCAGGGCGACTTCCTCGCGCTGGCGGAGGCGTTCGCCCGGCGCGGCGCCGGCACGTGCGCCGTGTCCCCGCGCGCCGACTCGCACGATTTCTCCGGCGTCGTGGAGAGCTTCGGCGTCCAGCCCGAGATCTCGCTGGTCCGGGCGGAGCTCGATGACAGCGCCGGCTCCTGCGACCGCGACGGGCTGCTCGACGCGGAGGAGTCCGGCACGATCGCGATCGAGATCGTCAATCGCGGCGCGGCGCCCCTGACCGGGGCGGTGGCGTCCATCGAGGCGCCCTCCGCCGGGGTGACGTTCCCGGACGGCGCGCGCGCGTCGTTCGGCGACATCGCGCCGTTCGCGACCGGGACCGCGACCGTGGCGGTGAAGCTCGACCGGACCGTGCCGCCCGCCGAGGACCTCGAGCTCAGCCTGACGCTGAAGAGCGCCGCGGCGTGCACGCCGGTGCGGGTCGAGGCCCTGGTGCGCCGCGTGAACTTCGACGAGCTGCCGGCGTCCTCGTCGGTCGACGACGTGGAGGCGCAGCGCACGACCTGGCGCGTCGAGGGGCTCTCCAGCGAGCTCGTCTGGTCGCGCGCCGAGGGGACCGCGCCGAACCGCGTGTGGCGCGGCGTCAACCTCGGGAGCGTGTCCGACACGGCGCTTGTCTCGCCGGCCCTGGAGGTCAGCGAGTCCGAGCGCTTCGTGCTGACGTTCGCGCACCGGCACCGGTTCGAGACGAGCGACGAGACGTTCTGGGATGGCGCGGTGGTCGAGATCAGCGCCGACGGCGGCGCGACATGGCGGGACATCGGGAGTCGCGCGCAGCCCGGCTACACCGGGAGGGTCACCGTGGAGTCGGGCAATCCGCTGGGCAGGCGGAGGGCCTTCGTCGGCCAGAGCCCCTCGTGGCCCGAGGTCGACCACGTGGCGATCGACCTGGGGACCGCGTTCGCCGGGAAGACGGTGCAGGTGCGGTTCCGCGTCGGCACGGACGCGGCCGCGGGCGACGCCGGCTGGGAGCTCGATGACATCGGGTTCGCGGGCCTGAAGAACAAGCCGTTCGCGACGGTGGTCGAGGACACCGCCTCCTGCCAGGGCGGGCCCGTGGCCGACGCGGGGGCGGACCAGGCGGTCGCGATCGGCGAGCTCGTGACGCTCGACGCCTCGGGGAGCTCGGATCCCGAGGAGGACACGCTGACGTTCTCCTGGGTGCAGACGGCGGGGCCCGCGGTCGAGCTGACCGGCGAGGGCGCGCGGGCGACCTTCGTGGCGCCCGAGGTCGCCGCGACGACGGCCCTGGCGTTCGAGGTGACGGTCAGCGACGGGATCCTGGAGGCGACCGACCAGGTCAGCGTGGTGGTCGATCTGGCGAAGGAGCCGGAAGCTGAAGGCGAAGGCTGCGGGTGCGCGATCCCGAGGGGCGCGCCGCGCGGGCCGCTGGCCGCGCTCGGGGCCGCCGCGGCGCTCGCGGCGTTTGCGAGGCGGCGGCGCGGCGGTGGCGCTGCGCGAGCGATGAGCCATGAGCCCGGCAGCTGACATGTGAGGCGGAAATTTCACCCATTGACGCCCGCGGCCCGGTCCCCCACCGTGGCCGGTCAGCATGGGACTCAGCAACGCTCCGCCCGCCTCTCCCGTCGTGACGGCCGATCAGGCGCTGGAACGCCTGATCGAGGGCAACCGGCGCTTCGTGGACAACGTCCGCGGCGAGCACGTCGTGATGGGAGCGCGGGCGCGGGCCGCCCTCGTGGAGGGGCAGCAGCCCTTCGCCATCATCCTCAGCTGCTCGGACTCGCGGGCGCCATCGGAGCTCATCTTCGACCAGGGGCTCGGGGACCTGTTCGTCATCCGGGTCGCGGGCAACGTGGTGGCGCCCTCGCTCGTGGGCAGCGTGGAGTTCGCCGCCGCCGCCTTCGGGACCCGCCTTGCCGTGGTGATGGGCCACTCGCGTTGCGGCGCCATCGACGCCACGCTGAGCGAGCTGCTCGACGAGGACCACGGCGGCCACCTCACCGACAACATCCGCGATATCGTCGAGCGCTGCCGAGCTCCCGTCGAGACGGTGGTGAGCGCCGCCGGCCGCCACGCCGACAGGAGCTTTCTCCTGCGCGAGGCGGTGCGCGCCAACGTGCGCAACTCGTGCGATCACCTCCGGCACGGCAGCCGGCTTCTCGAGCGGCTGTGCACCGAGGAAGGCATGCTGATCGTGGGCGCCGAGTACGCCCTCGAGACCGGCAAGGTGACGTTCCTCCCGCGCGTGTGACGGGCCGGCGCGCCCCGTCGCTGCACGCCAGTCGGCGACTCGACGCATGAGACGAGATCACCTGATAAGGCCGCTGCGGAGCAAGCGATCCGAGATCAGGGTTTGGCGCGGCTCCGGCGCAGGACGAGCGGGAGCGACTCGAACCCGAGCGGCATGATCGCCCGCGTCTGCCGCAGCGGAGGCGCCTCGCCGGGCGTGATGGACTCATAGCAGTCGAGGAGCGCGTTCAGGGCGATCCGTGACTCCATCCGCGCCAGCGCCGCGCCCATGCAGAAATGGGTCCCCTGCCCGAACGCGATGTGCTCCACCGGAGGCCGGTCGAGCCGGAACGCGTCCGGCGCCTCGAAGACGGCCGGATCCCGGTTCGCCGCGCCGAACACGACGTCGACAAGGTGTCCGGCCGGTATCGTCACGCCGCTCACGTCCACCGGCCGCGTGGCGACGCGCAGGAGGCGCTGCACCGGGCTCGAGTGGCGCAGCGTCTCCTCGATGATCGGCTCCACGAGACGCCGGTCCTGCTGCGCGCGCCGGTAGAGCTCGGGCCGCTCGGACAGGAGGTGCGCCATGTTGCCGATGAGGTTCGTCGTCGTGTCGTTGCCGGCGACGAGCAGGCCTACGCAGAAGCCGACCGCCTCGGGCGTGTCGAGGCGCGCGCCGTCGATCTCGGCCTCCACGAGCGCCGAGATGAGATCGCCTGACGGCGCGCGCCGTCGCGCCTCGATCTCCGCCGCGAAGAAGTCGACCATCGCCTTACCGCGACTCGCGCGCTCCTCCGCCGGTATACCGCTGTAGGACATCACGGACTCGGACCAGCTCCGAAATTGCACATAGCGCTCCGCCGGGATACCGAGCAGGGTGGCGATCACCATCATCGGCAGGGGCATCGCGTAGGTGCCCATGAGGTCTGACGGCCCGTCGCCCGTCGCTTCGAGCAGCGAGGCGGCGAGGCGGCCAATCCACGGCTCGAGCTCAGCGATGCGCCGCGGCGTGAACGATCGGCTGACGAGCCTGCGGAGGTGGGTGTGCCGGGGCGGATCGTCGTGCAGCAGCGTGATCCTCGGCAGGACACGGATCTTGTCCGTGACGTTCGACGAGAACGTCTGGGGATCCCGCAGCGCGGCGAGCACCTCCGCGTGGCGCAGGAGCGCGTAGGCATGGATTGGCTCGTCGAGGCCCGCCGCGCCGCCCGCGGGCACGCGCGCATAGAGCACCGGAGATCGCCCGCGCAGCGCGTGGTACGCGGGGTAAGGATCGGCTATCACCGAAGGCGCGGAGAGGTCGATCGGCTCGGGCGAGGGGCTCGGGGCGGTCTCGGTTTCCATGTCAAGCTCACAGCGGCGCAGCCGCACTTCCGGACAGCACATCCAAGCGGTTCGTGGAAGTCAAGTCCTTTCCCCTGGCGGGACGACAGCATAGGTGCCCCCATGAAACTCCGGGCGGCGTCCGCTCGATCATCGACGTGAGGCACCGTCGTGAGGCACCGTCGTGAGGCACCGTCATGAGGCACCGTCATGAGGCACCGACGTGAGGCACCGTCATGATCTCGTCTGAATCCCCCTCGCCTCGCGAGCGCTTCCGGGCCGAACGGATTGAACAGCATCCTGGACGCCGATCACGAACACACATCGGGAATGGCCTTAGCGCGAGTTCCGGATCTACCCGGCCTCAGCCGGAGATGTGTGGCTTGTAATCTCCCAATGCAAGCTGGAACTCTCGCTGGGATCGAAGCGTTTGCACATCTCCGAGCGCTCGTCATCGCGCTCGCGGGTCCTGAGAGGGGTGAGTCTGCTGACGCCGATTCTTGGTCAAAATCATGCGCGATCCACGGCCCCTACGAACGAGGTGAGCACAGGTAGGAGGCCTGAATCGGGCTTGGGGGAGGGCAACATTCGTCATGACACAGCATTACACGAGTACACGCGACACGTGGGAGGCAGCCTATCTTTACTCCCCCGAGGCGCTGTTCGTAGCGAATGTCGATGGCACGCTGTCGCACTGGAGCGAGTCCTTCGGCCACACGGTCGGGCACGCGGCCACGCCGGGGACGGCGTTCTTCCAGCTCTTCCACGACGACGACCGGGAGGCGGCCCGGGCGAAGTGGTCCGGGCTTCTGGAGGCGACCGGGTCCGTGGAGCTCCGCGGGCGGGTGATGACGGCCGGGAACGTGTATGCGTCCTTCTCCTGCGTGCTGCGCAGAGCGCCGCACGGCCAGGCGGTCTACGGCTCGCTGCACGCGACGTCCGGCGCCGACGATCATCCCGCCGCCGAGCCCGGGAAGGGAGAGGACGCGGACATGCTCCGCGCCCTCTCCGACAACCTCCCTGTCATCGTCTGGTCATGCGACGCGGCGGGCGTCATCACCCGCCACGACGGGAAGGGCCTGGCGGGGCTCGGCCTCAAGCGGGGGCAGCTCGTCGGGACGAACCTCTTCGACGTCTTTGCCAACGCTCCCGAAGGCACGGAGAACGTGAGGAGGGCGCTCCGCGGGTCTCCCTCCCATTCCATGAGCCACGTCCCCGGCAACAACTCGTTCTGGGAGAACTGGATGGTGCCGATCCAGAGCCCGCTCGGAAACGTCGAGTCCGTGATCGGGCTCTCGCTCGACGTCTCGGAGGCGAAGAGAGCCGAAGAGGAGCTCCGACTACGGCTGTTGCAGATCCAGAAGCAGCAGGAGGTCATCGGCAAGCTCTCGACGCCCATCATCCAGGTCTGGGACGGGGTGGTCGCGCTGCCCATGGTCGGCGTCGTCGACAGCGCGAGGACCGCCGACGTCATGCAGAACTTGCTCGACGAGATCGTCCGCACCAGCGCGCGGTATGCCATCCTGGATCTCACGGGCGTCGAGATGGTGGACACGCAGGTGGCGAATCACCTGCTCAAGCTCGTGAACGCCATCCGGCTCCTCGGCGCGGACGGGATCATCTGCGGCATCAGGCCGTCGGTCGCGCAGACGATCGTCGAGCTGGGCCTCGATCTGAACAGCATGGTCACGCGGTCGAACCTGCGGGCTGGAATCATGTTCTGCATCAACCAGATGCGCCAGCTCGCGTCGGCGTCGGCGACGAGCGGCGCTTCGGGCCGCTGAGCCGCGGCCCCTCCCCTCCTGCTTGCGCGCCATGCTCTCCCTGGGTCGAACCGACCGAGACAGCTTCCCCACCGCGGCGGGAGAGCTGCCGGTGATCGGTCACCTGTCCGTCCTCCACCGGGACGCCGTCGGCCTGCTGCGCCGCAGCAGGAGCGCGCTGGGTCCGCTCTTCTGGGTCAACCTCGGGTTCGCGCAGCGCCGGCTCTTCTATGTCGGAGCCGACGCCCTCGATCTCCTGCGCGCGCCTGAGGTGGTCATGGACCATCCGGAGCACCTGAAGGGGATCGTGGGCCGCTCGATGGCTGCGCAGGACGGGCCCCTGCACCGGCACATGCGCTCGGCCATCAACCCCTCGTTCTCCCCTCAGGGGTTCGCCAAGGAGGCCTCCGCCACCATCGCCTCCGCGTTCGCCGCGAAGATCGATGCCTGGCTCCAGCAAGAGAGCTTCGCGGTCCATCCCGCCATGCGGGATCTGACCCTCGAGATCATCTTTCGAATCTGCGGGGTCCCGACAGAGGATGTGCGCGCCTGGAGCCGGGCCTATCGCGAGCTGTTCCTGGGTGTCTACCCGATCCCGGGTCGTCTGCCAGGCATGCCCGCGTACCGCTCGGCTCGTGCGCGCGCCTGGATAGACGACCACCTGCGGAAGCTCCTTGCGCTCGCTCGCGGGGGCGGCGCCGCGGGTTCCCTCGTCGAGATGCTCTCGAAGGCTCGCGACGACGAGGGCGTGCCCCTGTCGGACCAAGACATCGTCGACAACCTTCGCGCGATATTGCTCGCCGGGCACGAGACCAGCGCCTCCATCCTGGCCTGGATCGTCATCGTCCTGTCGCGCCGGAGCGAGGTGTGGAGCGCGCTCTGCGATGAGCACGCGGCCGCGCCGGACGCGTCCGTGCCCATGTCCGCGAGAGAGGCGGACCGGCTCCCCGTCGCCAACGCCATCTTCCGGGAAGTCCTGCGGATGTACACGCCGGTCTGGTCCATCTTCCGGACGGTCACCGAGGCGATCACGCTGAACGGTAAACGCGTCCCTCGAAATACGCCGCTGGCCCTCAGCCCCGCGCAATTCGGTTATGATTCATCGCTGTTCCCGGACCCCGATCGCTTCGATCTGAACCGCTGGAGAGATCGCTCGAGCCCGCCGGGTCCGCTGGAGCTGGCCGCGTTCGGCGGAGGGCCGCACTTCTGTCTTGGATACAACGTCGCTTGCATCGAGGCGCTCCAGCTTCAGTTCCTCCTCGTCCGGGCGTTGCGCCGCGCCGGGCTCGTTCCACACTTGGAGGGCGCTTCACCGAAGCACGTGTACTTCCCGACCGGGCATCCGACGGCCGCGACACGGGTCGCCTTTCGTCGGTGCTGAACGGGCAAAGATCGAGCGCCCATTGCATCGAGCCATCGGCCGCGATCTCCGACGGGATGACGCTGCTCACCATCAACACCGTCGCCGGCGGCAGCCGGCCCTCACCGGGTGGATCAGCACATGAACACCTCACCGCATTCGAGTCCTTCCGATCGCGCTCTGGCCGTTCTTCGCGAGCTCGTGGCGGACCTCGGGCGTGGCGGAGGTCTCGTCAGCCCGTCGGTGTACGACACCGCCACCGTGCTGATGTTCGATGTCTTTCCCGATGCCAGGGCGAGCATCATTCCATGGCTCCTGGATCAGCAGCGGTCGGATGGGGGCTGGGGGCTGTCATCGGTGCCGCGCGCGCGCGATCTCCCGACGCTGGCGTCGCTCGTGGCCCTCCATCCCTGCCGCGAGCTCATGCCGCAGGTGCGCCGCGCCTGCGAGGGGGGCCTTGCGTTCCTGCGCAACCAGGCAGCGCATTGGGGGACGTCCTTGCCGAACGACATCCCTGTCGGGCTGGAGCTGCTCATGCCCAGGCTCCTCGACCGGGCCTCCTCGCTCGGCCTCGGCGTCGATTGGGGCCCGTACAGGGCGCTCATTGCGCTCGGCGAGCGGCGCCGGGCCCTGATCGGCAAGGCCCGGCCCGCGGCCGGCAGCGCGGCTTCGCACTCGTGGGAAGGCTGGGGGAGCGGCCCCTCGCCCGACCTCCTCGACGTGAGCGGCGGCGTCGGGCACAGCCCCGCGGCCACGGCCGCCTGGCTTCACGCATCCCGGGACAAGGCCGGCCTCGCGGGCGCACGAGCGGCGGCGCGCGAGTACCTGCTTCGAGCGAGCGACGCGACCGAGGTCGGGATCCCCGGCGTCGTCCCCACGGTGTGGCCCATCCGCCGATTCGAGCAGACCTGGGTCCTGTATGCGCTGCGGGCCTTCGATCTCCTCGACCATCCCCGGCTCGGCGACGTGGCGCGGCCGCAGCTGCTCGACCTCGGCGCCGCGCTTCGCCCCGAGGGCGTCGGCATGAGCGACGCGTTCACGCAGGACGGCGACATCACCTCGACGGTCATCGCCACCTTGGGAGAGCTCGCCGCGCCCCGCGCCATCGAGACGCTGCGGCGCTTCGAGCGAGGCGGGATGTTCATCACGTACGCGAACGAGCTGCAACCCTCGCTCACGACCAATGCCCACGCGATGCACGCCCTCGCGTCCCGCGGGGAGAAGGCGTCGGAGCCGGCGCGGTACCTCCTCGAGCGTCAGCAGCCGGACGGGCGGTGGGTCGGCGACAAGTGGCACAGCTCCTGGCTGTACACGACAAGCCAGGTCATCCTGGCCCTCTCGCACGAGGGGCAGCTGCCCGCCGTGAAGCGCGGCGTGGAGGCGCTGCTGCGCGCCCAGCGCGGCGACGGCGGCTGGGGAGCCGGCGGCGCGCCCACCGCGGCAGAGACGGCCTACGCCGTGCTCGCGCTCCGCGCCGCCCGAAGGAACCGCGAGCTCGAATCGATGGCGCGGGGCGCCTGGCGACGGGGGCGCGACTGGCTGATGTCGAACCATGACGTCGGCGCCGGCCAGGAAGATCTCCGCTGGATCGGCAAGGAGCTGTATTGCCCGGCGCGGGTGGACCGCGCGTGGGTCCTCGGCGCGCTGCTCGTGTCGCAACCGTCATGGGAAAGCTAGACAATCTGATGGAAAGGACGTGGCAGAGCCACGTCTTCGGCGACTCCTACCCGACCGCCGTCGGCCGCCGCGCGCTCTCCGAGAGGATGCGCGCCGTCCACGCGTGTTTTCTCGAGAGGTTCCGCCCGATCGTCCAGGGCGCCTTACCCGACCTCGCTCCGGAGCACGTCGAGCGCGTCGTGCGCCAGATCGGCCCCAAGGCGACGGCGTTCTGCGCCGCCATCGCGATCGAAATCGAGGAGGTCGAGCGCCTCGCCGAGGTCTCCATCGTATTTGGACTCCTGTTCCTGTTCGATGGCCTGATGGATGACGGGGACCTGGCGATGGTGGCCGCGACGCACCTGTTCATCGAGGTTCACGCGCCGCGCCTGCACATTCCCGCGGCGAACGACGCGGAGCAGCTGGCGTCCGCCGTCCTCCGGAGCGAGCTCGACGCGGCCTTGGCGCCGCGCCCCGATCCTGCCCTCGTCGCGGCGCGCGCTCGACCTCTCGCGGAGGTGGCGCGCCTGCTGCGTCGCCTGAGCTCTCCCGAGGACGCGGGCGCGCTCATCGAGTCGCCCGTCGCCGGCTTCCTGAGCCATGGTTCCGCCATGCGGCAGCTCAGCCAGCGTTATCTCGAGCGCGAAGAGGGTGCGTTCTGGGACGAGCACGCCGACGATTTCGTCGCGCATGCGATCGGGAGCATTCAGACGGCCGGGACGGTCGCCGTCGTCTACAGCCTCTACCGGAGCGCGAGCCCCGAGCTCCCCACGATAGGACAGGTGCTGGCCGCCCCGGCGATCAGGCGCGTGTGCGAGCGGTTCGCCGACGCGGCTTCGCGCATCTTCGACGACGTGGGAGATCAGGACGTCGATGGGCGCTCGGGCGCCCGGGGCCGGTTCGATCTCAACCTCTTCAACCATCCGAACCGGAGGCTCGTCGAGGCCACCCTGCGGTTCGTCGGCGTCGATGACGAGGACGTCATCGCGGCGACGCTGCGCGACCTCGCCGCCGACGACAGCGCCGGGGATGGCCGCGTCGTCGAGCGATTCGTCGACGTCGTGCGCGGCGGCGTGGCGAGCTTGCCGGCGGAGTGCTGGCGCGACGCGGGCGTGTTCCTGATGCTCCTCAAGAGGATCATCGAGTCGGGCTACGTGAACACGCTGGGCGACGCTGCGCTCGCGGAGTGACGCCGCGGCGCCTGGCGCGCCGCCCGGCGGAGCGTCGCTGCCCAGGGGGCGCTCAGGAGAGCGCCCTCGCCATGGCGGCGATGCGCTCGGCGCCGGCGGGGCTGAGCTCGCCGAGCGCGCGGACGAAGCTCGGGTGGGTCATGCCCGAGCCGAGGAACGTCCAGCGGTAGGAGCGCTGCTGCGCCTCGAAGATCTCGGCCTTCTCGGCCTCGGCGAGCGTGCGGCCGGCGGCGCGCTCCAGGGCCTCGATGTCGAGCCTGGCCTGCGCGGCGAGGCCGCCGTCGAGCATCGTGCCGATGGATACGTAGTCGTCGAAGGCCCGGGCGATGCCCTCCGGCCCGGCCTCGCGGGCGAGCTTGGCGACGAGCAGCGTGTCGACTTTGGCGTGCTGGGCCTCCTCCATCCAGTGGTGGCGGAGCAGGCTCGAGAACTGCGGGTCGAGGCCCTCGGCGTCCCCCTCCTTGACGCTGTCGAGGTAGTGGCGCTGCGTCATCCACTCGAGGTGCAGGGTCACCATCGCGACGCCGAGCGCGCCGTGCTTCAGGATCGCCGCCGCGACGTCCTTCGCGGGGCCGATGGCCCCGCACTCCGCGCCGAAGCCGCGCGCGAACTCCGCGGAGAACCGGCGGAAGAGGTGGATATGCTTCGCCTCCTCGTCGGCGAACGTGACGAGCGCGCGCACCTCGACCGCGTCGGCTCCGTGGACCGCGGTGCGCGCCTGATCGAGCACGAACGGCAGGATGAACTCCTCCACGAAGCCAAAGAGGTAAAGATAGCTGTTGCCGCGGATCTGGTTGAGCAGGAGCTTCTCTCGCGCGCTCAGACAGCGGATCGACGCCGTGCCCGCGAGCGACTCCGGCAGGAAGGGCCTCGAGAAGTCGAGCTGCTTGTCGCCGCCGATGATGTCCTCGACGCGCCAGGTGATCTTGTGTGAATCCGCCAGGGCCGCCTCGTAGGTGTAGCTGTGCGTGAGCATGATTCCTCCCTTTCCTGGTCGAGCCGCTCGGCGTCGCGCGAAGAGCAGCAGAACGAGAGCACACGAGCGCTCGCCAGACGTCAAGGCGCGCCGGCGTCCGCCTACCCGCGCGCGGCCGCCAACCGCATCTCGTGCCATGTGGTCAATCCGCCTCTCCCTCATGCGCTCACCGCCCCCTGGCGCGCGCTCGCCGGATCGCCGATCCTCCCTGCCCCATGCCAGCCTCCACGATCGCCCTCCTGACCGGCGGCGCCGACAGCTCGTGAGCGCCTCCCCCGCGTCCGCCCCTCGCGCGGCGCGGCCGGCGCGGGGACAGGCCGCTGCGGGCGCCCGCGCCCTCCGCGAGCGCGCCCTCCTCCATCTCTCCATGGGCATGCTCGGCGAGGCCCGCTCGGATGCGGGCGAGGCGCTCGCGCTCGTCGAGCGGGAGCTCGGGCCCGCCGACCCGGAGGCAGCCGGCGCGCTGCTCGTGCACTGGCGGATCGCGGCGGCGTCCGGCGACCCTCCCGCCGCCGAGGCGCACGCGCGCCGCGCCGTCCTCGTGCTCGCGCGGGCGCGGCGGGGCGGCGAGGTCAAGCGGCTCCGCGTCCACGCATGGCTCGCCCTGGCCGCGACCGCGCGGCTCCAGGGGCGCTACGCAGACGCGGCGGCGCGCGCCCGCCACGCGCTCCGGCTGGCCGAGGCCGCCTTCGGCGCCCGCGACGTCGAGGTCGCCGCCTGCCTCAACGAGCTGGCGATGAGCTGCAAGTACCGCGCGCGCTTCGCCGAGGGGGCGCGGCTGTACCGCCGGGCGATCCGCGTCCTCGAGCGGGTGCACGGGCCGGATCACCCCGATCTCGCACCCCTGCTCCACAACCTCGGCGGGCTCGAGCACGCCCGCGGCCGGGCGGCCCGCGGAGAGCCGTTCGCGCGCCGCTCGGTGGCGCTGCGGGAGGCGGCGCTCGGGCCCGAGCACCCGCTCGTCGCCGAGGACGCGGCCGCGCTCGCGGCCATCCTCGACGCGCAGGGCAAGCGCGGCGAGGCGGCAGCGCTTTACCGGCGGGCGCTCGCCATCTTCGAGCGCGCGTACGGCCCCGCGCACCACGAGGTCGCCTTCACCACGAGCAACCTCGCCGCCCTCCTCTACGCCGAGGGCGAGCTCGACGCCGCAGCGCGCCTGTTCCGCAAGGCGATCGGGACGATGGAGGGGCTCCTGGGCCCGACCCACCCCGACCTGGCGATGGCGCTCAACAACCTCGGTGTGCTGCGCCTCCGGCAGGGCAAGCGGGCGTCGGCGCGCCGGCTGCTGGAGCGGGCGCTCTCCATCTACATGGCGACGCTCGGCCCAGGCCACCCGACGATCGCGGCCTGCCGGGAGAACCTGGCGGAGGCGGGTCATGCCGGCTCGATCGTGGCCTGACGAGCACCACGCCGCGCGGTCGCGGCGGATCGAAGCGTGGCGCGTCGCTGGCTCTGGCCCTCGGCGCCGCGCGACGGCTCACCGCGAGCGTCGCCTCGACGGCGCCGAGCCCGTGGTCCGCGCCTGCCGCGCGGCCTTGCGCCCGGCCCTCGGCTTCGCGCCGCCGGCCCGGAGGAGCGTGCCGTTGTGGTTGACGCCGATGGGGGCGACGGCGCTCAGATTGCTGCTGGCAAAGGGCGAGGACGGCCCTCCGCATGTGATGTTGAACGTCGCGGTATAGGTCCCCGGCGACCCTGGCGCAGTGAAGGACACGTCGACGTTCCGCTGGCCTTTGAAGGAGACCGGGCAGTTCGAGACGCCAAAGTGCTGGCTCGAGACGCTGCACTGGCAACCTGTGAGGGTCACCCCTTGGCTGTCCACGGTGACCGTGCGCCAGGCCGTGGTCTGCGGCTGAACTTGCCCAAAGTCACGGAGCGCCGGGCTGGACGCCAGCGCCTGCTCTGCCTCGCCGAGGGCGTCTTCGCCTCCCTCGTTCTCGACGCTCTCCACCACGCAGCCCGCGGTTCCCAGGCTTGCGAGCAGCAGCGTCCCGACCATCACACATGAATGTTTCACAAAACCTCCGTCGCTGGACTCCCCACATGACGTGCGGGGCCCCGAAGCAACGACCAAGGCAGCGATCGCCGCCGGGCCGGGCCCCAGGGCCCCTGGCGGAGCGGCCCAGCAACCGGTGCGCCAGCGCCCGGGAAACCACGACCTCTCCGCTGCAGCCGCTCGACGTCGATCTCCGCGGCCCGAACGGGCGGCGGATCCTGCCGAATCGGGCCCTTTCGTTGGACGCGCGGGAGCTCGGAGCCCAACCCCATCTCCGATGGGCGACCGTGACATGTCACGATCGCGGCGTGACATGTCACGCCGCGATCGTGACATGTCACACCGCGATCGTGACATCGCAGACAGACGCGGCGCGACGCGCGACGAGGCGCCCTGCTGGCATGGAGCGACGACGCGAGTCGCCCGTCCTCGGCCGCCCGGCAACGGGAGGCCCTTGGATCAAGGAGGAGGCGGAGGCGGCGGATCCTGCTCCGGACGCGCCTGCCGCGGGGCCCACAGCGGGTAGTCGACGCCGGCGAGGCGATTGATGACGATGGCCTGGAGCGTGAGCAGGACGACCCCGCCGAGGAGCACGAGGAGCATCGGGGGCCGGGACAGGATGCCCAGCGAGACGATGAGCGTGGTCGCGCCCGCGGGAGGGTGTGGCGCGCGGGCGAGCACCATGAGGCCGGCCGTGAGCCCCAGCGAGAGCGCCGCGGCGATGGCGCGCGGCAGGGTCACCCCGGTCGCTGTCGCCGGACCTGCGTGCGTGAGCCCGGTGACGAGCAGGCTCATGTACGCTACCGCGATGCCGATGCTGTGCCCAACGATGGTGGTGCGCGGCGCGGCCGACGCCGCCGTGGGAGTGTAAAAGAACAGGAAGGCCGTTGGCCCGAGCGACGGAAAGACGAAGGGCGACTTCGTCACCACGGCGAGGGCCGCCATCAGACCGATGCTCACGAACCCGTTCACGCAGCTGAAGACCGCGAGCACCGGTATCTTGGCGTAGCGCTGGAGGAGCCACGGGAGCCTGAGGCGCGTGAAGATGCCGCGCACCACGTCCGTCATCTCGCCGCCGAGCGGGTGCCGCGGCGAGATCGGGCCGTAACCGCGCCCGTTTCCCCACAGCTCCGCCGCCGCGGGGGTCGATTGCCTGTCTCTCTCTGTCATCCTTCGTTCCTTGCGGGCGGGCCGCGCCTCCACGCGGCGCGCGCCCGCCTCCGCGTCTGCACGCTCGCCGGCGGGCGCCACGGCCGGCGCACCACGATTCTACCCCCGGGCTCCGCGGGATGGATCGGGGATCTCGCCCGGCGCGCTCGGGCCCGCCGCCCAGGGCAGGGTCAGAACTTCTCCACCGACGGGCGCACGTCGATCTCGTGGGTCCAGGCGCTCGGCGCCTGGGCGTGGAGCTGGAAGTAGGTCTCTGCCAGCGCCTCCGGCGATAGCAGGGTGTCGGCCTTCCTCCCGGGCACCATCGCGCGCACCCGCGGGGTGTCGATCAGCCCGTCGATGACGACGTGCGCCACGTGGATGCCGCGCGGGCCGAGCTCGCGCGCGAGCGACTGCGCGACGGCCCGCAGGCCGAACTTGCCGACGGCGAGGGACGCGAAGCGGGCTCCGCCGCGGAGCGAGGCCCCTCGCGCCGGCGAACCGCGGCAGCGTATAGCCTGTCCTGGCCCGCACGAACGACACATGCCGGCCGAGCTCGTCCCCGGCTCGGTCCGGAGGTCAGCCCCCCGGAGGAGCTACGGGCTCCCCGGCGCATCCCTCCACTGCCGCACGAAGAACGGCCATGCGTCGTGGAGGTACAGGCCGAAGGGGATCCACCAGACGAGATCGTTCGTCAAGCAGAGGACGGCGGACCGAGGCGGCCACTGCCCGGTGGCGAGCAGCGCCGCGAGGCCGATCGGCCCGAGCACCTTGCCGAGCAGGCCGACGCCTGCAAGGAGGAACCCGCGCTCGGGCGCGCGCGCGACCTCCGCGTAGAGGATGGCGTACACCCCGACGACCATCCCCAGACAGGCGAAGATCTGCGGGTGATTGAGGGGTTCCATGCCCGCGAAGCGAAAGAGCCATTGCGGGTCGGCGGCGGCGTAGAGCCCCCAGCAGGCGTTGTAGAGGGCAGCCAGCGCGAAGACGGCGCGGTGCAGGCGGCGGCGGGGGATCATCGCGGGGCGACCTCGGCGGAAGGCCGGCGCTCATACACCGCGCCGGCGCCGGGCACGAGCCGGATCTCGCCCGCGACGAGCGCGCCCTCGACGACGCGACGGAGGCGCAGGAGCGGCGTGCGGCCGATGGATTCTGCGTTGTCTTCGAACCAGCCGCGTGTGACGTTCGACATGGGCCCTCTGGGGTGCGACGGCATGCCTCCGCGTCCTCGATGTCCGAGGACGTCGAGCGGGCAGCGAACGCCGCGCTTGATTACCAGCGGATGCTCATCCAACATAACGGACAAAATCCGCCAAGCGCTTTGTGCGCTGCCGGAGACGGTGGCCGCTCAGGGGTCGGTTGCTCGGGGCCGGCGCTCCATCGCCTGACTCCTATCTTTCATGTCGGACGCTATCGCAACAACGCCGCAACGACACCGCAACAACGCCGCAACACCCGTGAGCCTCGACCTCGGCTGACGTCCGCCGGTGTCGCCATCCGCCGCGGCGCGTGCTGCTGCGCTCCACCATTACGGAAAAAGCTCCGCTTTACAGGAGTCCAGCATGCTGGAAAGCACATCTGCTTTACAGGAGGAAAGCGCCCAGGGCGCCACGAGCGCCATTGCGGCAACGTAGGAAGAAGCTGTAGTAATGGCTCAGCTTTGGCGTAGCTCTCCCCCCACTCGTCAAAGCTCGAGGAAAAGCCCTGCCATGACAAACCACGAAAGCCATTTGCTTGGCGAGCGCGCCGCAAGGCAACACGCCAACACGAGCAAGACGCCGCCCCAGTGGGCCGGTTCCACCCCGCGTTGGCTCGTGCAGCTGCTCCCCTGGACGCCCGTCGAAGCAGGCGTGTACCGCCTCAACCGGGTCTGCAGCAACGATTTCGCGGTCGATTGCAGCCCGGATGACGCGGCCGAGCTGCCCGTGGCGCGCATCCACTATGAAGAGCAGCCGCGCGAATACGTGCTCAACACGGTGACAACGACGATCCAGGTGCACACCCGGATCTCCGACCTGTTCCGCAGCCCGATGGATCAGGTGAAAGAGCAGCTCACCGTCCTCGTCGAGAAGCTCAAGGAGAAGCAAGAGGACGAGCTGATCAACAACGGCAACTACGGCCTGCTGAACAGCGTGCACGAGAGCATGCGGATCAAGCCGCGCGGCGCCGGCCCCACGCCGGACGATCTCGATGAGCTGATCACGAAGGTGTGGAAGGAGCCCGCCTTTTTCCTGGCGCACCCGCGGGCCATCGCGGCGTTCGGTCGCGAATGCACGAAGCGCGGTGTTCCGCCGCCGACGGTGACCCTGTTCGGCTCGCCGTTCCTCACCTGGCGCGGCCTCCCGCTCATCCCCACCGACAAGCTGCACCTCGCGGGCAACAAGACCGATATCCTCCTGGTCCGCACCGGCGAGAAGAAGCGCGGTGTCGTGGGCCTGTTCCAGCCGGGGATCCAGGGCGAGGTGAGCCCGAGCCTGTCGATTCGCTTCATGGGCATCAACCAGCTCGGGGCTGCCTCGTACCTCGCGTCCCTCTATTGCTCGGCGGCGGTTCTGACCGAAGATGCGCTCGGCGTGCTCGAGGGCGTCCAGGTGGACAGCTACTATGAGTACAAGTGAGATCCAGACAGCGGATCTCCAGGGTGCTCTGCCGCAGGTGACCCGCGCCGTAGGGAGCTCTGGGATCGCGCCCTTGAACGTGCCGCTCTCGGCGCCGGGCGGCGCGCCGGCGCCCGCTGTCGCCAGCTTCGACCCCGCCTCCCTGGCCGCGGTGATCGCGCAGCTCGCGAACGAGATGCTCGGCGCGCCGGTCAATCAGGGGGCGGCTGCGCAGCCGGCGCCGCTGCCTGGCGCCGCGCCGTCGCAGTCGCCCGTCCCGCACCTGGCGGCGGCTGGCGCGGCGCCGGCACCTGTACCGGGACCGTCCGCGGCGGCGGCCCCCGTGTACCCCGGGTCGGCCCCCGCCTACTCCGGCTCTGTCCCCGCCTACTCCGGCTCTGTTCCCCCCTATTCCGGCGCGGCGCTGCCGGCTCCCGGCTCGGTCCTCGCTTCTTCCGGCGCGACGCCCGCCTTCCCCGGCGAGGTGTCGCTGCCGGACTCGACGGTGCGCGCCGGGTTCGTCCGCGTCCCGCTCGTGGGCTCCGATCCGCTGAGCCTGGGAGCGGCCGACGAGGTGCTCCGCATCCGGGTGCTGGGCGATCTCGCGGGCCGCGACGCCGACCCGTACTTCGTGCCCGGCGCGCCCGCGCTGGGCATCGAGTCGCCGGTCGGCCCTCCCCAGGTCGAAGCGCACGAGATCCGCGCCGTGGATCCGGCGCTGGTCCGCGGCGTCAGCGGCTCGGCCGGCATCCTGGACCCGCACGCGATCCGCCGCGACTTCCCCATCCTCGAGGAGCGGGTCCACAACAAGCGGCTCGTCTGGCTCGACAACGCGGCGACGACCCAGAAGCCCCGGGCCGTCATCGATCGGCTCTCGTACTTCTACGAGCACGAGAACTCGAACATCCACCGCGCGGCGCACGCGCTCGCGGCCCGCGCGACGGACGCGTACGAGGCGGCGCGCGAGGCGACGCGCCGCTTCATCAACGCCCCGTCCACGCGCGAGATCGTGTTCGTGCGCGGCACCACCGAGGGGATCAACCTGATCGCCCAGAGCTGGGGCCGGAGGAACGTGGGTCCGGGCGACGAGATCGTCATCACGTGGCTCGAGCACCACGCCAACATCGTGCCGTGGCAGCAGCTCTGCTCCGAGAAGGGCGCCAGGCTCCGTGTCGCTCCGGTGGACGACCGGGGCCAGGTGATCCTCGAGGAGTACGAGAAGCTGCTCGGCCCGCGGACGCGCATCGTCTCGATCACGCAGGTCTCGAACGCGCTCGGCACCATCACGCCCGCCCGCGAGATGGTGGCGATGGCGCACCGGCACGGCGCGCGCGTGGTCGTGGACGGCGCGCAAGCGGTGTCCCACATGCGCGCGGACGTGCAGCTGCTCGACTGCGACTTCTACGTGTTCTCGGGCCACAAGGTGTTCGGTCCCACGGGCATCGGCGCCGTGTTCGGCAAGAGCGAGGTGCTCGACGCGATGCCGCCCTGGCAGGGCGGCGGCAACATGATCGCGGACGTCACCTTCGAGCGGACGATCTACCATCCGCCGCCCGCGCGCTTCGAGGCCGGCACCGGCAACATCGCGGACGCGGTCGGCCTCGGGGCCGCGCTCGACTACGTGACGCGGATCGGGATCGAGAACATCGGCCGCTACGAGCACGAGCTGCTCCACTACGCCACCCACGCCCTCGCGACCGTCCCCGGGCTGCGGCTCATCGGCACCGCGGCCGACAAGGCGGGCGTGCTCTCCTTCGTCCTCGATGGGCAGCGCACCGAGGACGTGGGCGGAGCGCTCGACCGGGAGGGTATCGCGGTGCGCTCGGGCCACCACTGCGCGCAGCCCATCCTGCGCCGCTTCGGCCTGGAGAGCACCGTGCGCGCGTCGCTCGCCCCCTACAACACCTGCGAGGACATCGACGCGCTGGTTGACGCGCTGCATCGAATCCAGATCGGGAGGTCGCGCTGACCGGCCGCCCGGCGGCTGTCCGTTGAGACGGACGCCGCCGGGCTCTCTGCCAGCCGCCCTCGCCGTCCAACCCGCTGGCTGGATCCTCGAAACAGGCTGAACACATGGGATTTCGCAGGTTTTCGTCTCGACGGCGAACTTGTGTCCCCCGGGTTGCCACTGTCGGACGCGTCCGTTATAATGGACGGATGATCCAGACGATATCGCCCAGGGACGCGGACGAGCTCATCAAGAGCGGCGAGGTGGACGTTGTGGATGTGCGTGAGCCACGCGAGTGGTCGGTCGGACACGTGCCGCACGCGCGGCTGGTGCCCCTCGATCAACTGAGAGCGGATCCGCAGCGGGCCCTGCCGCGCGATCGGGTGGTGTTCGTGTGCGCGAAGGGCGCCCGCAGCCTGACGGCGGCGAAGCTCGCCGAGCGGCTCGGGTTGAACCAGCTCTACAACCTGGATGGCGGCACGAGCGGCTGGGTGAAGGCGGGGCTTCCGCTCGAGCACAGCTGAGCTGGGCTCGCGCCGGCCGCATTTGCCCCGCGTTGCGGCTGGCGCGCAGCGGCGCCGTCGCAAGATGTGCGGCATGACCCTGCGCGCACTTCGCACCTTCGTCCTCGTCCCCCTGTTCGCCGCTGCGTGCGCCCGAGGCGCCCCGCCTCTTGCCGCCGCGCCGGCTCCCCTGCCCTCGCCGGCGCCCTCGGAGGCCGCGAGCACCGCGCCCGCCGCGCGCTCGGCACCTGCAGCGGCCCGGCGACTCCCCGCCTGGGTCGAGCGCAGCAACGAGCACGCAAAGGTCCTCCTCGACGTGCTCGTCCGGTTCTCGCCGGAGCGCGCCGGAGCTCTGGGGATCGAGCGCGCGGATCGGGAGATCGCGGATCTCTCGCCCGGGGTCGAGGCGCAGAGACGCGCGGCCTTCCGCGCGGCCATCGTGGAGCTCCAGAAACGGCGAGAGACCGAGAAGGACCCGGCGGTCGCCGAAGATCTGCAGATCTTGCTGGACGCCGCGGACCGGGCCGTTCGCAGCTCGGAGCTCGCGGAGAAATACAGCGTCACCTACGTGCACGTCACAGGGCTCGTGTTCGACGGCATCTCGAACCTCCTGGACGACCGGGTATCCCCGGCGCGGCGGGCTGCGGCCCGCACGCGCCTCCGGCGTTATGCCGGCATGGAGGCGGGCTATGTGCCCATCGCCGAGCAGGCCATGGCCAGGCTCCTCCAGGACCTCGAGAAGCCCGGATTGCTCGCCCCGCCCAGGATGGAGATCGAGCGGCACCTCGCCACGAATGCCCGCGTGCGGGAGGGCATCGGTGAGCTGTTCAGGAAATACGGCATCAGCGGCCATGACGAGCCGCTCGCGGCGCTGAATCGCCAGCTCGAGGCGTACGACGCGGCGCTGCGCAGCGACGTGCTCCCCCGGGCGCGGACCGACTTCGCGTTGCCGCGGCCGCTCTATGCGTTCGCGCTCGAGTCGTACGGCGTCGATCTGCCGCCCGCCGAGCTGGCGCCCCTGGCCCACGCCGCCTTCGAGGATCTGACGGCGCAGATGCAGGAGCTCTCGAGCTCGGTCGCCAGGACGCGCAAGCTGCCAGGCGCGGATTACCGCGACGTGCTCCGCGCCCTGAAGAAAGAGCAGCTGGTGGGCGAGGCCATCTTGCCGCATTACAAGGCGCGGCTGGCCCAGATAGAGGACATCATCAGGAAAGAGCGCCTCGTCACGCTGCCCGAGCGGCCCGCGCGCATCCGTCTCGGCACCGCCGCCGAGAGCGCCGAGACGCCGGCGCCGCACCTGCGGCCGCCGCGGCTGCTCGGCAACCAGGGGGAAGTGGGGGAGTTCGTGTTGCCGCTCAGCCTCCCCGGCGCTCCCGGCGCCGCGGAGGATCTGCAGAAGGTCGACGACTTCACCCATGCAGCGGCGTCGTGGACGCTCACCGCCCACGAGGCGCGCCCCGGACACGAGCTCCAGTTCGCCTCGCTCGTCGAGCGCGGCGTCTCGATCGCCCGGGCGGTCTTCGCGATGAACAGCGCCAACGTCGAGGGGTGGGGGCTGTACTCCGAGGCCCTCGTGTTCCCGTTCATGCCGCCCGAAGGTCAGCTCGTCTCGCTGCAATACCGCCTTCTGCGGGCCGCGCGCGCCTTCCTGGACCCGGAGCTCCAGGCCGGCAAGATCACGCCTGAGGCCGCGCGCGCCTTCCTGGAGCAGGAAGTGGTGCTGTCGGCGCCGTTCGCTCGGTCCGAGGTGGAGCGCTACACGTTCCGCTCGCCGGGACAGGCGACATCGTATTTCTACGGGTTCATCCGGCTGATGGAGCTCCGGGCAGAGGTCGAGTCCATGATGGGCCCTCGCCTCGATGCGCAGCGATTTCACGATTTCGTGCTCGCCCAGGGGATCCTGCCGCCGGAGCTGCTGCGCAAGGCCGTGTTCGAGCGATTCGTCGGGGATCAGCCGGCGCGCTGAGCGAGGAAGAGCGAGCGAGAGCGGCCTCGATCCAGCGCGGCGTCCCCTTGCGGCGCGCCTCGCCGGCTCCACCTGTCGTGTCGGGCACGGGAGCGCCGGAGGGTGAAGCATGGGAATGAACGAGAAGAAGACAGCGGAGCGACAGCCGGAATCACCTGAAGGCGCCGCGGCCGGCCCCGAGGCGACGAGGGCGAAGACGCGCAAGGAGCGGAGCCCGCAGACACCGCTCGATCGCGGCGGGGCGCCCTCGCAGCGCGAGGCGTGGGAGCCGGTGGACGAGGCGTCGGACGAGTCGTTCCCGGCGAGCGACCCGCCGGCCTGGACGCCGATCCACTCGGGCTGAACGCAGTGCGCCAGGCGGGGAGCTGCGACGTGCGAGCCGCTCACCTGGCTCGCTCCGCCCTCCCCACGCGGCGTCCCGTCGCGCCTCACGGGTCGCTTACACCGGCAGCAAAACTCTCCCCCCTCGACCTGGGACCGCAACAGCGATCCAAGCGGCACTGCATGATGCTGCTCGTCGACCCGCCCCGGTTCGCCCGGAGTCGGCGTCGGGGCGCACGACGACGTCGGTCAAAATCTGTTTACCTGCAAGATGCGAGAATGCTATTCACATGGTGTGGGCGGGAAGAACGATCCAGCGGCAAATTTGCGGCCAAGCGCGAATGATGCAGCGTGGGAGCAGGCATACGATCTGGCGTCCGCGCTCCGCCTCGATCGCGCCGGATGCGAGGTCCTGCGCGGCCATTTCGCGCAGGCCGCCGCCGGGTGGAGCAGGCGCTCGATCGTCGCTCTCGACCGGAGCGCCGGGGTGAGCGCGAACCGGCGGCAGGTTGGACCCGCGCTGCAAGGGTGCCTACGATGGCGTTCAAGGATCTGAAAGACGCATGGCGCAAGAGAAGAGCGCCACCGAAGGACGAAGCGCCGCGCCCCGTGGTCCTGGTGATCGACGATGACGCGGCGACGAGAGAGTCCGTTCATTACATCCTGCAGGACAGGTACGACGTCCTGTTGTGCGGATCGGCGACGGAGGGATTGGCCGCCGTTCGCGACGATGTCTGCGCGGTCATCCTCGACGTGAAGATGGAGCCGCTGGACGGCTTCTGGGCGTGTGATGCGCTCCGCCGGAAGCAGCCCGACATCCCCATCATCTTCTATTCGGCCTACCAGGACATCAAGGATCCCAGCAGGGTCGTCCGGGAGCACCAGCCATTCGCTTACGTCGTCAAGGATGGTGACATCAACAGGATTGTGACCACGGTCGACACAGCCGTGCGAGTCCACACGACAATGACGGAGAACAAGAGGTCCATCGACCTCTTGCAGGGCACCAAGCGCGATGGTTGACGGCAGCCGGCGTTCGCGACGCGCGCCCGCTCGATGCGCTCGATGTCGATGGCTGATCGGCCGCGCGGCGCGGCGCGGCCGGTCCTCGTGACGCAGCCGGCTCTTCATCGATGACATTCAGACGAGAAATCGACGACGTAACGCGATAGCCCGCCGCGCTTCCCGCCCACACCGTCCACGAAGCTCTTACAGTCCCCTGGATCGGAGCCGAGACCGTGATGTGACCACCATCACCGGTCCGCACGCGACTCGATGGGGCCCTCGTCGAGTCGCCCTGGATCGCCGGGAGTCGGCGCTGGATCGCCGGACGTCTCTGGTGGAATTCCGTTTCCTCGCATGGTGCGAGAATGCTATACGTGCAATGTGGATAGGGGGGAAGTAGCGAGGCAACAACTCTGCAGTCGACCCGCGTCGATGCGCGCGACGACCGTCGGAGAGCGAGCGAATCGACTCCGAGCGACATCCCGCGCGCCCGCGGCTGCGCCAGGGCGCGTCGGGGCTCCACCCTCTGCTCTCTCCACCCACGCCGACCAGAGCTCAATCGACGTTCTTCAGCCTCGACCACCCGCGAATCGACTCGCCAGCGAGAGTGATTGCACCGATTCCGTGTAGGAGACACGATGATCAGCCTTCCCCATTACACCATCACGGACGAGATCCACAGCGGCGTCGAGACCATCGTCTATCGTGGGTACCGGAACGTGGATCGGGCGCCGGTCGCGATCAAGCTCTTCAAGAGCGAATACCCTAGCTCCCGTCAGATCGCGAAGCTACGGCACGAGGTCGCGATCACCAGGAGCCTCGACCTCTCTGGTGTGGTGAAGGTGTACGGCCTGGAGCGGATCGGCACGAACCTGGCGCTCGTCATGGAGAACCTCGAGGAACGGCCGCTGGACGACGTCCTCCGGACGCAGGAGCTCGGCTTGAAGACCTCCCTCCAGATCGCCGAATCCATCGCAGACACCCTGGAGGCGATCCACCGGCGTCACATCATCCACAAGGACATCAAGCCGCACAACATCCTCGTCCACATGGATACGTGTCAGGTCAAGCTGATCGACTTCGGCATCGCCACGCGCCTCTCCCAGGAGATCCAGCAGGCGAAGAGCCCCGACTCCCTGGAAGGGCCCCTGACCTACATGTCGCCGGAGCAGACCGGACGGATGAATCGAACCCTCGATCACCGCACGGACCTGTATTCCCTCGGCGTCACCCTCTACGAGATACTGACGGGCACGCTGCCTTTCCAGGCGACGGATCCCCTGGAGCTCCTGCACTGCCACATCGCCAAGAGGCCCACGCCGCCGCGCGAACGGTCGCCCGCGGTCCCCGAGGCGGTGTCGAACATCGTGATGAAGCTCCTGTCCAAGGCGGCCGAGGACCGGTACCAGAGCGCGCACGGGCTCAAGGCCGACCTGCGCGAGTGCCTGGCGCAGCTGGAGGCGACGGGCCAGATCGCCCCCTTCCCGCTCGGCCGGTACGACCGCGACCACAGGCTGCTCATCCCGCAGAAGCTCTACGGCCGCGAGGCGGAGATATCGGCGCTCCTCTCGGCATGGGACCGCGCGAGCCGAGGCGCGGCCGAGCTCGTGCTGATCTCCGGCCACGCCGGCGTCGGCAAATCGGCGGTCGTGAGCGAGCTGTACAAGGTCATGGCCGGACGGCGAGCCCACTTCATCTCGGGCAAGTTCGACCAGCTCAACCGGAGCGTTCCGTACGCCTCGCTGGCGCAGGCCTTCCAGGATCTCATCCGGCACCTGCTCACCGAGCGCGCCGAGACGCTCGCGCTCTTCCGGCGCAAGCTCGCGGCCGCCCTGCGCCAGAGCGGGCAGGTCCTCGTCGACCTGATGCCGGAGCTGGAGCTCGTCGTCGGCCCCCAGCCGCCCGTGCCCGAGCTCGGGTCGACCGAGTCCCAGAACCGTTTCAACCTGGTCTTTCAGCGCTTCCTCCGCGTCTTCACCACGGCCGACCACCCGCTGGTCCTCTTCCTCGACGATCTCCAGTGGGCCGATCTCGCCTCGCTCAGGCTCCTCACGCAGCTCCTGTCGGATCCGGAGCGCGGCCACCTGCTCGTGATCGGCGCCTACCGCGACGACGAGATCGACGCGGGGCACCCGCTCTCGACGGCCCGGGCAGAGCTCCGGAAGGCAGGGACGGACATGGCCGAGGTCACCCTCGATCCGCTGCGCCTGCCGGACATCAACCAGCTCCTCGTCGACGCGCTCGGCTGTGATCCGCGGCGCTCCGCCCCGCTGGCGACGCTCGTCCTCGAAAAGACCCAGGGGAACCCGTTCTTCATCAATCAATTCCTGACCTCGCTGCACAAGGATCAGCTGCTCGCCTTCGACGTCCCATCGGGCTCGTTCTCCTGGGATCTCGATCGCATCCGGAGCGCGGCGATCACGGACAACGTGGCCGAGTTCATGGCGAGGAAGCTCCGGCGGCTCGCGCCGAGCACGCAGCGGATCCTCACGCTCGCCGCCTGCATCGGCCACCGGTTCGATCTGAAGACGCTCTCGATGATCGACGAGCGGCCGCCCGGGAGCACGGCCGCGGATCTCTGGGAGGCGCTCGCTGAGAACCTCGTCTTGCCCCTGGACGCCGAGTACCGGTTCCTCCACGCCGCGCCCGACCAGCCTGGAGATGGCGAGCCGGCCCCCTGGGACATCAACGTCTCGTACAGGTTCCTGCACGATCGCGTGCAGCAGGCGGCCTACTCGCTGATCGACGGCGAGCGCAAGGAGGACCTGCACCTCAGGATCGGGCGCCTGATGCTCGCGCAACGGGAGATCGGCGACACGGAAGAGAACCTGTTCGACACGGTCAATCACCTCAACCTCGGCGCCGCGCGGATCTCCTCGCAGGGCGAGCGGACGAGCCTCGCGCGCTTGAACCTCACCGCCGGCAGGAGGGCGAAGGCGTCCGCGGCCTACGACGTGGCCGCCACCTACCTCGGGGCCGGGACGTCGCTCCTCGACGAGCGCGGGTGGGAGCAGGACTACGATCTCGCGTTCGCGCTCCACACCGAGCGAGCCAGCTGCGCGTTCCTGAGCGGCCATGTCGCGCAGGCCGAATCGCTGTTCAACGTCGTCCTGGACCGCGCCAGGACCCGCCTCGATCGCGTGCACGTCCACGCCCTGCGCATCCCGCTCTTCAACGTCGCCGGGAAGTTCGCCGAATCCGTGAGCAGCGCGCGGGCAGCCCTCGCGCTGCTCGGGATCGAGCTGCCCGAGGACGAGGAGCGGATCAAGGCGGCCTTCGCCGCGGAGCTCGCGGAGGTGCCATCGAACCTGGCGGGCCGCCGGATCACGGACCTGCTCGACGCCCCGGCGCTCACCGACCCGGAGCAGAGCGCGGCGCTCACGATCCTGACGAACGCGAGCGCGGCCCTCCTCCTCGGGTATCCCTCCCTCCACGCGCTCGCGAGCGTCAAGCAGGCCAACATCTCCCTGAAGCACGGCCACGCGGAGGGCTCCCCCTTCGGCTACCTGGTCTACGCGATCGTCCTGATCGGCCTGGGTCGGTACTCGGAAGCCTACGAGTTCGGCAAGCTCGCGATGGATCTCAACGAGAAGATGGCCTGTGTCGACACGGCGTCCAAGGTGAAGTCCAGCTTCGCGGTGTTCATCGCCCACTACCGGGAGCCGCTCCGGCTATCGTTCTCGTATCTCTCACAGGCGTACCAGGACGGCCTGGAGGTGGGGGACATCCAGTTCGCCAGCTACTCCGTCATGCACGGGATCGTCAACGGGATAGGCGTCGGCAACAACCTCGCCGCGATCGCCGAGGAGATAGAGAGGGGCTCCCCTTTCCTCCAGCGCACCAAGAACGTCGTGGCCATCCTCATCGTGACCTCGGCGAAGCAGATGGTCGCGAGCTTGCGAGGGCGCACGCATGGCCGCCACACCCTGAGCGATGGCGCCTTCGACGAGGCGGCGTTCGACGCCGAGATGGCGGCCCCGGGCCTCGAGCACATGGCGGCATACTACAACGTCCACAAGGCGCAGCTCGCGTTCCTCTACGAGGACCACGAGCGCGCGCTGTCCTTCGTCGCCCTCGCGGAGCGGCTGCGCCCGTACCTGGGCCACATGTGGATCTCGACCGAGATCCCGTTCTACGGGAGCCTGATCATGCTGGCGCTGTACCCGGCGGCGGCGCCCGCCGAGCGAGAGCGCTACGAGAGAGAGCTCGACCGGTACGCGGCCGAGATCGCGGTGTGGGCGGACAGCTGCCCGGAGAACTTCCACCACAGGCGTCTCCTGCTATCCGCCGAGCGCGCGCGCATCGCCGGCGACGACGCGGCGGCGATGGACCTCTACGAGCGGGCGATCATGGCGGCGCACGAGAACGAGTTCCCGCACCACGAGGCGCTGGCGAACGAGCTCGCCGCGAGGTTCCACCTCGCGAGGGGCAGGGCGAAGATCGCGCGCGTCTACATGATTGACGCCCTCTACGGCTACACGCGCTGGGGCGCCGCGGCCAAGGCCATGCAGCTCAAGGAGAAGTACGCGGAGCTCTTGCCGCGGGACGCGGGGGCGGCGAGGGCTGCCGGGCCGACGGAGATAGCGACGATCGTCGGGGCCGGCGAGATGCTGGATCTCGCGACCGTCGTGCGGGCTTCCCAGGCGATCTCGGGAGAGATCGAGCTCGGCAAGCTCCTCGAGAGGCTGATGCGGACCGCGATGGAGAACGCGGGGGCCAGCAAGGGATACCTGCTGCTCGCGAACAACGACGAGCTGTACGTCGAGGCGGCGGCGGACGCCGAGGAGCCGCCCAGCAGCGTCCTCCAGTCGGTGCCGCTCGAGGAGGTGGAGGGCCTCTCGCGGGCGGTCGTGCGATACGTCCAGAAGACGAAGGAGCGCGTCGTCCTCGCCAACGCAGCGCGCGAGAGCACATTCCTGTCCGACCCGTACATGGCGCGGAAGAAGCCGAAATCGATCCTGTGTGCGCCGATCGTCCAGCAAGGCAAGCTGGTCGGGGTCCTCTATCTGGAGAACACCTTGCTCGAGGACGCGTTCACGCCGGCGCGCATCAAGGTCCTGCAGGTCCTGTCCGCGCAGGCCGCCATCTCGATCGAGAACAGCCGCCTGTACGGCAGGCTCGAAGAGAAGGTCAAAGAGCGCACGGCGGAGCTCCAGGAGGCCCAGGCGAAGCTGATCCGCCTGGAGCGCGAGGCGACGGAGAAGCGGATGGCGGGCGCCTTCGCGCACGAGATCCGGAACGCGCTCGCGGGGGCGAGCCTGGTGCTCGCGAGGGTCCTCGGGCAGGATGAGACGGCCTCGCGCCCCAGCCTCACCTTCGACTCGGCTGTGGAGCTCGGCAAGCTGCACGAGGAGCTCGCCGAGCATCTGCCGGGCGAGGCGCTGGGTCCGCTCACGGCGCGGCTCCAGCGCGTCTTCGAGAACCAGGAGGCGCTCGACGCCGCCCTGAACCTCGTGCTCAAGGCGACCACCCGGGTGCTCACCATCACCAAGGCGATCCTTGATTTCTCCAGGATCACGGGCGGCGAGCGCTCATGGGAACGGATCAGCCTGAACGAGCTGATCGACAGCGCGCTCGTCGATTTCAGGGAGACGACCGGAGGATCCAGCATCTCGGTCCAGGCCGACATCGCGGGGACCATCAGCATCGTGGCAGATCCGACGCAGTGTTACTCCGTCCTGCAGAACCTCCTGAACAACGCGCGCGACGCCATCCTCGAGAGGAGCGGGCGAGGTGGCGCGGGCCTGATCGAGATCTCGGCGAGGGAGGAGGCCGGTGCGTGCGTCCTCCAGGTGACGGATGACGGCGTGGGCATCCGGGAAGCGGATCTACCGAACATCTTCGAGTCGTTCTATTCCACGAAACCCGCGACCGGGACCGGCCTGGGTCTCGCCGTCGTCAAGCGGATCATCGACGCCAGTCGCGGGACCATCGAGGTGCAGAGCGAATGGGGCAAGGGCACCCGGTTCACGGTGACCCTGCCGACGGCGGGCGTGTCGTAGGTGATGGGCATCGTGAGCGAGCGAAGAGCCGGGGTGAGCACGAACCGGCGAGAGGGTGGCCCCGTGCTGCAAGGATGCGGGCAATGGCGTTCAACGACCTGAGATACTCATGGCGCAAGAGGAGCGAACCACCGGCGAACGCGCCGCCACGCCCCGTGATCCTCGTGATCGACGATGACGCCGCGGCGCGAGACTCGCTCGACTTCATCCTGAGCGAGAAGTACGACGTCCTGCTGTGCGCGTCGGCGAGGGAGGGGCTGGCCGCCTTGCGCGACGGCGTCTACGCGGTCGTCCTCGACGTGAAGATGGAGGGGCACGACGGCTTCTGGGCGTGCGACCAGCTCCGGAAGAGGCAGCCCGATATCCCCATCATCTTCTATTCGGCCTACCAGAACATCAAGGACCCCGCGAGGGTCATCAGAGAACATCGGCCGTTCGCCTATGTCATCAAGGACGGTGACATCAACAGGATCTTGACGTCGATCGAGACCGCCGTGCGAGTCTACACGTTGACGATGGAAAACAAGCGGTTCAACGATTCCTTGAAGGGCACCAGGCGCGACGGCTGACGGCGACCGACGTCCGGCGCCTCTGGATGCGTGTTGCCGCCGTCCTCCACGGCCTACCTGTCACCGAGGTCTTCATCCATGACGTTCGCAAACCCACAGGCTCTCGTCGACACCGGCTGGCTGCAGGAGCACCTCGACGACCCCGATCTGCGCATCCTGGACTGCACGGTCTTCCTGACACCGACGTCGGGCGGCGTCCACGTCGAGAGCGGGCGCGCCGCGTGGGCCGAGGCGCATATCCCGGGCAGCGCGTTCGCCGACCTCCTCGCGGATCTGTCGGACCGAGGAGATCCATCGCCGGTGATGATGCCTCCTGCGGAGCAGTTTGCGGCGGCGATGTCCAGCTACGGCGTCGGCGACGGCGTCCGGGTGGTGCTCTACGATGCCTCGATGAACATGTGGGCGGCCCGCGTCTTCTGGATGCTGAGGGCGTTCGGCTTCGACCACGCCGCCGTGCTCGACGGCGGGTGGCGGAAGTGGACGGCGGAGGGCCGACCCGTATCGGCCGACGCCGTCAGGCATGCTCGGGCGCGGTTCGTGGCCCGGCCTCGCGCCGGCTGGATCGTCGGTAAGAGCGGGGTGCTCGCCGCGGTGGGCGACACGGACACATGCATCGTCAACGCGCTGTCGGCCGAGGAGCACGCCGGAGAGGTGACGCGCGTCGCGCGGCCCGGGCGCATTCCGGGCAGCGTCAACGTCCCCGCAGGCGCTCTGGTCGATCCGAGCTCGCACGCGTACCTGGCTCCGGCGATCCTGCGGGACCGCTTCGAGGCAGCCGGAGCCCTGGGGCGCAAGCGCATCATCACGTATTGCGGCGGCGGGATCGCGGCGTGCAGCGATGCCTTCGTGTTGAGCCTGCTCGGCGCGGAGAACGTGGCCGTCTACGACGGGTCCCTGGCCGAGTGGACGGCGGATCCCGCGCTCCCGCTGGAAGTGGGCTGACGCGCTCGGGCCCAGGCGCAATCACCAGCGTCGAGCGCGCCGGCCGTCACGGCTCCGGAACGCCCTCTTCGAGCCACGTCCGCGCGCTCTCGGCGGTGAGCTTGAAGTCCGGGGGCACCCTCGACCGCCTGACGGTCTCCCCTGCCGCGTCTCGCCCCGTGAGGATGGCGTGGGGATCGTCCTCGTCGGGCACGATGTCGAGGTCCACCCGCATCCGGGCGCCGCCCCCGACCACCGTCGTCACGCTCCGGTGCAGCTGCGCCCGGCGTTGCTGGTCGTGCCGCGAGAGGATCTCGTTCGCCGTCTTCACCAGGGTGGCGAAGGCGCTCGCGTCGAGGGGCTTCGGGTTCTTCTTGTCACGCCCCATCGTCCACGGCCCCACCAGCGAGGGCTCGCTCTGGCCGTCGCACGTCATCTCGACGGCCCACCCATCGTCGTCCTCGTTCTTGATGACCCGCGCCGTCCACCCGTTCCCCTTCCAAAGCTTCGGGTCCTGATCTTCAGGACGGATCGGGTGCGTCTGCCCGACCTCGTCGTGCGCCGCGTCCGTCGCATCGTGCGTCGTGTCCATGGACGCGTCGGTGTACCCGCCGCGCGCCCGGCGCGTCCACCCCCTCCCGCGCATCTCGGGCATTTCCTGTCAGCCCCTCACGGCGCTGGACCACCTCCCTTCAAGTCCGAGGGAGGCATGGCAACGGCGTCGTTCAAGCGCCGCTGCAGGTCTGGATCGCCACAGACCTCCGCCGCGGGCTGGCTGACGGCCGCGGAGCTGCGACACTCCGCGCATGCTCCTCCACCGGCGCCCCTTCCTGGCCGTGTGCGCCGCAGCCCTCGCCCCGAGCACCGCCGTCGCCGACCCCGCCGGCGCCGCGGCGCCCTCGCCGCCGCCCCCCGCTTCCCCGCCCGCCTTCGACATCCGCGACCTCCAGGTCCCCGGCGATCGCGCCCTCGGCAGGCGGTTCACGCTGCTCGTCCCGAAGCACCTCGCCCCGGGCGAGCGCGTGCCGCTTCTCGTGCTCCTCCACGGCCTCGGCGAGACCGGCGACGAGCGCCTCGGCGCCTTCGCGTGGCTGGAGCGGTACGGCCTCGGGCCGGCCTACGAGCGGCTGCGCCGCCCGCCGCTCGGCCGCACCTCGCGCCGGAAGGACTGGACGGACGCGCGGCTCGCCGAGGTGAACGCCGCGCTCGCGGCGCGGCCGTTCCGCGGCCTCGCGATCGCGTGCCCCTTCACGCCCAACGTCCACAAGGCCCCGAATCCCGCCGCGGCGCTCGACGGCTACGCGCGCTGGCTCGCGGAGGTGGTCCTGCCGCGCGCCCGCGCCGAGGCGCCCGTGTTCGACGACGCGGCCCGCACCTCGCTCGACGGCTGCTCGCTCGGCGGCTTCATCGGGATCGAGGTGTTCCTCCGCCGGCCCGAGCTCTTCGGCGCCTGGGGCGGCGTGCAGTCCGCCATCAGCGCCCACCGCGCCCCTGCCTACGCCGACCGGCTCGCCAGGGCCGTCGCCGCGGCCGGCCCGCGCGCTCTCCACCTGCTCACCAGCGAGGGAGACCCGTTCCGCGACGCGAACGCCGCCCTCGCCGCGCAGCTCGCGAAGCGGTCCATCCCCCGCACCCTCCGCGTCCTGCCGGGCCCGCACGACCAGCCCTGGCTCCGCGAGGCCGGCACCATCGAGATGCTCCTCTTCCACGACCGCCGCCCGCGCTGAGCCGGTGCCGCGCGCTCGGCCGCCTACCCGAGCGGCGCCTACCCGAGCAGCCCCGCCTCCCGCAGAAACGCCCCCTCGACCGTGGCGTAGTCGGCCTCCACGTCGAGCCGCGCGAGGACCGAGTAGAACCCGAACTGGAGCCGGTTGAGGAACAGCATGCCCGGCGGCAGCTGCACGAACCCGCTGTCCTTCACGAGGATCTGCTCCTTGATCGCCTTCACGCCCTCCACGAGCCCCGTCACGTAGGCCCGCGTGACGCGGAACGGCGCGCTGAACAGCGGCTCGAAGCACCGGCGCGTGTACGCCAGCGAGAGCTCCTCGAACCGCCCGCCGCGCGTCCCGAGGATGAGCGCCGCGTGGCGCGCGAACGCCGCCTCGTCCTTGCGGAGCGCCGCGAGGTGCATCGCTCGCCCGTGCTCGAGCCGCGCGCCGTCGAGCGGCTCCACGCAGCCGAAATCGAGGAAGGTGACCCGGCCGTCCTCGTGAAAGAGGTAGTTGCCCGGGTGCGGATCCGCGTTGAACATCCCGCCGACGAGGTTGCCCTTGAAGACGAAGCGCCACAGCGTCTCGGCGTAGGCGCGCCGGGTGCGCTCGTCGCGCGTCGCGGCCTCCTCCAGGGTCGCGCCGCGCGCGAGCTCGGCGGTGAGCACGCGGCGCGACGAGCGGGCCGCGATGACCTCGGGGATATGGATGGTCGGATCCCCCCGGTGGACGCCCGCGAAATAGCGCTGTCGCTCCGCCTCCAGGACATAGTCGAGCTCCTCGAGGAAGCGCGCCCTGACCTCCTCGAGCACCCGCTTCGAGTCGAGCGCCCTGGGCCCGAGCGCGCCGACGATCGCCTGGAGCACGCCGGCGTTCTCGAGGTCGCTCGCGAGCGCCCGGTCGATCCCCGGGTGTTGCACCTTCACCGCGACCGCGCGCCCATCCGCGAGCAAAGCGCGGTGCACCTGGCCGATGGAGGCGCTCGCGAACGGCGCGTCGTCCCAGGCCGCGAAGAGCTCGCCGATGTCCGCCCCGAGGTCCTCCTCGACGACCGCGCGGATGGCCGCGGGCGACGACGTCGGCGCGGCGGCGCGGAGCGAGCGCAGCGCGGCCTCGTAGGCCGCTCGCTCCGGCTCGGGGACGAAGCCGTCGACGTAGCTCGCCATCTGGCCGACCTTCGCGGCGAGCCCCCGCATCGTGCCCAGCACCTCGGCCACGTGCGCCGCGGCGTCCGCGGCGGCGTCGCCCCGCCGCCCGAGCAGGTGGGCCGCCCCCGCGCGCGCCCCGAGGCCCGCGAGGCGGACGAAGCGGTTCAGCCGGCCCTCGGGGAGCTTCTTCTCGATCGTCATCGGCGCAGCCGGCGCGTATAGCATGGCCCGGCCCACCCCCATGAAGACCAACGCCGCGCGCATCCTCGACAGCCTCGGCATCGCGTACGAGCTGCGCACCTACGAGGTCGACCCGAGCGACCTGACCGCGGGCACCGTGGCCAGGAAGATCGGCCTGCCGCCGGAGCAGGTGTGGAAGACGCTTGTGGCGCGCGGCGATCGCCACGGCGTTTGCTTCGCGGTGGTGCCGGGCAACGCCCAGCTCGATCTGAAGGCGATGGCCAGGCTCACCGGCGACCGGAAGGTCGACACGGTATCGCTGAAGGAGGTCCAGCCGCTCACCGGTTACGTGCGCGGCGGGGTCACGGCGCTGGGCGCGAAGAAGGCCTATCCCGTCTATGCAGACGAGACGATCGAGCTCTTCGAGGTCGTCTCCATCTCGGCCGGCGTGCGCGGCACGCAGATCCTCGTCGCTCCCGGCGATTATCTGCGCGCGACGAGGGCGAAGGTCGGCGCCATCGCGTCGCCCGGCGGCGACGCGGATTGAACACGTCGCCCGGCGGCGACGCGGATTGAACGCGCGCGCCGCCGGATCCGCGGTATGATGGCAGAGCTCGCCTCCGGTCCGGCGCCGGGCGGCGACGAGGGATATGACCAGAGCGGCATGCGACCTGCGCGATCCGAGCGAGCTGAGCACCGCCGAGCTGCGGCAGCGGTGCCGGGGCTGCAAGCCGTGGGAGCTCGGGCTCGGCGCGGTCCAGCTGGCCGCCTCGGCGGCGGCCGGAGGCGCCGTGCTCGCGGCGGCCGGCGCCTGCATTCCGGGGCTGGTCCAGTGCATCAGCGTGGGTCCCGCGCTCGCGGCCGGGCTCGCGGTCTGGGAGTCGATCGGCGTGGCCAGGGGGTGGCTCCCGGGCGCGGCGTACCGCGATGAGCTCGCGTTCCGCGCGTGGCACGCGGGGCTCTCGCCGTGGGTCGGGCCAGCAGCGCAGCGCCGCTGGGCGAGGCGCGCGCTGGCGCGCCGGCCCGCGGCCCCCGACTGGCTGCTCGTCCTCGAGGGCGTCGCGCCGGCCGGCGGAGGGCGCCGCTGGGTCAAGGTCGAGCTCTCGCTGTCCCCCTCCTCGGACGGCCCGTTCCGCTCGCAGGCCAGCGGGCACGCGCTGCTGCGCGCGGGCGGCGACGGCGCAGAAGCGCCGCACGAGCGGCGCCTCGCGCTCGAGGAGCTCGACGACCTGAGGCGGGCCGTCGCAGAGCTCCCGGCGGGGCTATCGCTGGCTCCCCCCGCCTCGCCCGGGGACCCCGCGGTGTTCAACGGCCGCTGCGAGCTGCTCATCGCCAGGAGGACGCCGTTCGCCGCGGCCCAGCTGACGAGCGCGTTTCCGTCGCTCGAGGCCGGCCCTCAGGCGCCCTCGCTGTCGCTGCTGCACCGCCTGGTCCAGCTGGCCTGGTGCGGGGGCGAGTCAGGTCCGAGCCGGCGCGGCGGCTGACGCGGGCGCCTCGCGCATCAGGCGCCGGCCGACCAGCACCAGCAGGACACCGGACGCGAGGAAGGCCAGGTCCCAGCCGAGCTGCCCCGGACCTGGACGGACATGGTGGATCTGCAGGAGGTGATGGTCGATCACCCCCTCGACCACGTTGAACAGCCCCCAGCCCATGGCGGCAGCGCCCGGGAGCATCCGTCCCGGGAGCTCGGCTCCGCCCACGCGCAGGGCGCCCCAGAGCTTGAACACACCTGCCACAGTGAGGCCCAATGCGACAACGCCGAACAGACCGTCGGCGAAGATGTTCCGCCTCACATCGTCGATGGTCGCGCCTGGATGGCAGCTGAAGCAGATCAGGTGATGCCACTGCAGGAGCTGATGAAACAAGATGCCGTCGATCAGGCCACCTGCGCCCATGCCGAAGAGCACTCCCGCCGTCTTCACGGCGCGTGATGTCCTCGTGGCGGTGGTGATCTCGAGCGGGCGGGCTGTGCTCATGAAATCCTCCTGAGCGCGCCCCCATGCGAGCGGCAAACCACAGCCGTCGGGCGGCGGAGGACGGATCCAGCGGGCAGGCGGGGCGACCGGTCCGCCGCCGCGGCGCCTCGCCGGCCGGCCGCGATCTGGCAGCCCCCGACTCCGTGAGCTGGCCAGGTCGGGCCTGGCATGGAGTTGGCACATGCGAGGATCCCACGTAGCCGCAGAAATCGCTGAAAGGTGCCAGATGGACAATCGAATGAACCCGGAACGCGCCGCAGGAACGGCGGAGCCGGAGCACCAGGGTCCCAGGCCGGTCCCCTACACGTACCATGACGGTCGCGAGGACTACCTCCATGTCGGCCGCCGGGAAGGCGCGGAGTCGGATCAGCCCGAGGCGCTGATCCCGCCTTCGGAGCGGGTGACGTCACCTGTCCAGGCGACGTCCCTGCCGCCCGAAGCCGCGTCCATGACCCCCGAGGCGACGGCGCTGCCGCCCGAGGCGACCGCCCTGCCGCCCGAGGCCGCGTCCGTGGCCCCCGAGGCGACGGCGCTGCCGCCCGAGGCGACCGCCCTGCCGCCTGCGGCGGCGCCCGGGTCTCCCTGGGAGGCGCCTCGCGCAGCGGCACAGCGCCCTCAGCAGGCGCTCCGGATGAGCGAGATCGTCACGCGCGGGCTGCGGACCGGCGCCGTGCTGACGGCAGCGACGATGTGCACGATGATGGCAGCGTCCACCCTCAAGCGCGGATCGCCCTGGGCCGCCATGAACGCCATGGCGGCGGCGGTCGGCCTCGGGGGTCGCCGCGCGAAGCGCCGGTTCGACCCGGTCGCCACGCCCGCAGGGATGGCGGCGCTCGCCGGGGGCCTGCTCGTGTGGGGCATCGGCTACGAGAAGGCGCTCGACGCGGCGGGGCGGCGCGGCGGCGCGCTCACGGGCGCGCTGTCGGCGCTCGGCGGCTTCCTGCTCGACGATCTGGTCTTGCCCAGCCGGCTCATGAAGGGCTTCCGCGACACGATGGGCGTGGCCGGCACCGTCGGCAAATACGTCGCCCTCGGCGTCGCGAGCGCCGTCGCCCCGCGGTGAGCGCGCGAGGCGCCGGCGCAAGCGCCGCCGCGCCCCGCTATCTCTGCCCGGCGGCCTTGCGGTCCTTCTCGCCCGGCTCCTCGTGCTGGGGCAACGCGCCTCTCGGCTGCACCTGTTCGGTCGCGCCGCTCTCCGGCAGCGTCTCCTCCTCGGGCGGGGCCGCGGCGCCCGCGGCCGTGGCCTCCGCGCCGGTCTCTCGCAGCTCGAGCGAGCCCGCGGGGCCGCCGCGGCCCGACTCCTCGTACGGCCCGCCGCCGAGCGAGCCCGGCGCGCGGAGCTCGGCGTCCTTGGGGTGCGGCCCGTCGAGCCGGAAGATCCCCTTCGATTGATCGACCTCGTCGAACCGCCTGTTCTCCGGCGCCTGCGCCTGCGCCTCGGACCGCTGCTTGGCCTTTTGCCCCATGATCCCCTCCCTCGCCCGGCGCGCAGTGCGTCGACCGCACACACGCCCGCCTCGACCCGCGGCGTGCATGCGAGGTGCCGGACCGCGCCGGCCCCGCCCGGTCACGCCGGCCGCGCCGCGCCCTGCTCCTCCGAGGCGGCCCCCACCGCGACCGGCTGCGTGAGCTGCTCCGAGGGCGTCCCGGCGGCCATCTGCTGGGCGATGATCAGCTCCCGCGCCTGCTGCCGCAGCCCGGGGAGCCTCGCGGCGAACACCGCCGCCGCTGCGACGCAGCACGCGCCGCCCGAGGCCACGGTCGCGGGCGCGCCGATCTTGCCCGCGAGCCAGCCGGCGAGCAGCGCGCCGAGCGGGGCCATCCCCATGAACATCATCGCGTAGACCGCCATGACGCGCCCGCGGAGCGCGTCCGGCACCATCGCCTGCACGAGCGTGTTCGACCCCGCCATCTGCACCATCATCGAGAAGCCGACGGGCACGAGCAGGAGCGCCGAGAGCCAGAACGACCGCGACAGGGCGAACAGCCCGAGCGCCACCCCGAACCCCGCGCAGGCCGCGGCAACCCAGCGGCCGAGGCCCCGGAGCCGCCTCCGGCTGGCGAGGACGAGCGCGCCAAGCAGCGCCCCGACGCCCGACGCGCCCATCAGGATGCCGAGCCCCTGCGCCCCCCCGCGCAGGATCCGATCGGCGAAGATCGGCATCAGCACCGCGTACGGCATCGCGGTGACGCTCACGACCCCGAGCAGGACGAGGAGCGCGCGGATGGCCCTGGTGCGCGCGACGAACCGGAAGCCCTCGACCGTATGGGCGAACGCGGAGACGCGCCCTGCGGCGGCCGGACGGGGCGCGACGCGCATCGCCAGGAGGCTCCCGAGCACGGCAAGGAAGCTCACCCCGTTCGCGACGAAGCACCACCCCTCGCCGATCGCGCCGACGAGGATGCCCGCCACCGCCGGGCCGAGGATCCGCGCGCCGTTGAACATCGAGGAGTTGAGCGCGATGGCGTTGGCGAGGTCCTCCCTGCCCACCATCTCGACGACGAACGCCTGCCGCGTCGGGATGTCGAACGCGTTGACGACGCCGAGGAGCACGCTGAACCCGAGGATGTGCGGGACCTGGACGTGCCCGCTCAGGGTGAGCGCGCCGAGCCCGAAGGCGAGCGCCATCGCGGCGGACTGCGTGGCGAGCAGGATGCGGTGGCGGCTCCGCCGGTCGGCCACCGTGCCGCCGATCGGGGCGAGCAGGAAGACGGGGATCTGCGTCGCGAACCCGACGGCGCCGAGCAGCAGCGACGAGCCCGTCAGCCGGTAGACGAGCCACGACTGGGCGACCGACTGCATCCAGGTGCCGACCAGCGAGACGAGCTGGCCGGCGAAGAAGAGCTGGTAGTTGCGGTGGCGGAGCGCGCGCAACAGCGACGGGGCGGAGGCCGCCGAGCGCTCACCACGACCCGCCGCGGGCGGAGGCTCCGCTTCAGGCTGACCCATGGCCGAAGTATGGGGCGCGGAAGGCCCGGGAACCCGGGGTTCGGAGGATCCGAGCGCGGCGGGGTGAGGCGCGTGGCCTCCGGCCGGGCTCCGCCGCGGCGCGCTCCCCCGGGCGCCGCCGCGGCGCGCGGATCAGCCCCCGCCCGCGTAGTTGGCGGGCCACGCCGCCGAGAGGAGGCCCCCGTCGACGGCGACGTCCTGGCCGGTGATGAACGAGGCCTTGTCGCTGAAGAGGAAGGCGACGAGCGCGGCGACCTCCTCGGGCCCGCCGACGCGGTTCATGGCGTGGAGCGACGCGGCGAAGGCGCGTCCCTGGGGATCGTCGAGGCGCCAGCCGGCCGTCGACATCTCCGACTCGACGACGCCGGGGCTCACCGCGTTGATGCGGATCCCCTTCTGCGCGTACTCGACCGCGGCGGTGCGCGTGAGCGCGACGAGGCCGGCCTTGGAGGCAGCGTAGACCGCGAGCCCGGGGAAGAAGCGCGACGCGGCCACCGACGCGCAGTTGACGATCGAGCCCCCGCCGCTCGCGAGCATGGCTTTGATCTGGTACTTCATGCACCAGAAGACGCCGCGGAGGTTCGTGTCCATGACCAGGTCGTAGTCGGCGTTGGACATGTCGGCGAGCGGCATCAAGAAGCCGGATCCGGCGTTGTTGAAGCTGCAGTCGAGGCGCCCGTAGGTGGACACCGCGGCCTTCACGAGCGCCTCGACGTCGCCCTCGACCCGCATGTCGGCGGTGACCCAGGTGATCTCCCCGCCGCGATCCTTGACGGCCGCGACGAGCTCGCGCCCTTGCGCCTCGCGCCGCGCGCTCGCGACCACCTTGGCGCCCTCGGCGGCCAGCGCGACGGCCGTCGACCTGCCGATGCCCGAGCTCGCGCCCGTGACGATGACGACCTTGTCTTTCAGAGCTCCCATGCCTCACATCCCTCGCGAAGGTGGCCGGCGCCTCCGTGACAGGCGCCGGCGCTCGTGAAATGCAGAGTTGAGGAACAACCGTCTTCGACCGTCTGGAGCGCAAATCGAGCCCGCAGAGCGGGCCCGTGACGATGCCAAGGGCGGGTACGAAAGGGAAGCGATTCCGGCGTTCTACGCGCCTCTACACGAGACGCACACGACACGCACACGACGCGCACACGACGCGCGACATGGCTCCTTGTGCCGTGATGTCGCGCGTGCGTCGCCCTGGTCGCGCCGGGCTGCGCGGATGTGGGTCACGCCACCCTCGACCGAGGTGGCGTCGGCGCGGAGCGCGCGGCCACGGCGGAGATGGGCTATAGGCCAGCGTCCATGAACCGACCGTACCTTATCGCCGGCGCGCTCTTCCTGGCCGGCCACCTCTTCGCGCTCGGCTGCAGCGCCCCCAAGCCGGAGCCCGAGATCGCGTCCTCGGCCTCGCAGAGCGGCTACGCGGAGCGCTACCCGGCCGAGCTCCAGGCGACGGCCACGTCGTTCGGCGAGCGCGACGACCTCGCGAAGCGCGCCACCGAGCAGTTCGCGGGCTATCCCGACCAGCTCAAGAAGCCGGACTGGAAGCTGGTCCTCGACGTCATCGAGCAGGCGGACGCGGCGGGCCGGAGCTACGACTACGTGGAGCGCGTGCGCGCCGTCGACGGCGCGGCGGCGTTCTTCAACGACAACAAGGAGGACCTCACCCGCAAGGTGAGCGGCGCCGCGCAGTACGTCGTCAAGCAGAAGGGGTGCGACGTCGACGTCACCGGGGCCACGGCGCACGCGCTCGAGGACGGCGTCGAGCGCCAGCTCGAGAAGTACGTCCGCGAGCGCAGCGAGGCGCACCGCCGCATCGAGCGCTACCGCGCCTCGCTCGGCAAGGAGAACGCCGCGACGCTCGAGAAGCAGGCCGACGCCGTGAGCTTCGTGAGCTACGTCGTCCACATCGACATGGTCGAGCACAAGCTCCGGCTCCGCCGGATGCTCGAGGAGATCGAGACCATCAAGAAGTCGATCGACGAGGCGGTCGAGGCGGAGCGAGCATTCCAGTCCTCAGGCAGCCGCACCGACGAGGAGAAGAAGGCGTCGGAGGCGCGCATCGAGGAGCTCGGGCGCAGCAAGGCGATGCTCGACTCGTCCGCGACCCAGGCGAAGCAGATCGACGAGACGATGGAGGAGCGCATCGTCGCGGCCCAGAAGACCTACCGCGAGGCGATGGACCGCCTCATCGCCACCCTGCGCAAGAACGCCGGCCTTCCGGCGGAGCCCCGCGAGGGCTGAGCCCGGTCCCGTAGGCGCCAACCAAGCTTCGCGCCGCGTTCTCCTACATCCGAACGTTCACGTTCACGTTCACGTTGGTGACCGATGGTGGAAGGGGGCGGGCTTCTTCTCCCTATCCCGCCCACCGCGCGGCCATCTCCAGCGTCCGCTGGTTCTCCGGTATCGTGAGGAACCGCTCCCTCCACACCGGATCGCTGATCTTCCCCGCCCTCTCCATCAACCTCTCCCTCGCCGCCGCGATAGCCGCCGCGCAGTCCGCCTCCATCCCGTTCGCCGCCAGCGCTTCCGCGTAGACGTTCCTCACCGCGGACTCCCCCTCCTCGATCGCCCCGAGCGCCTTCAGCATCGAGAACGCCTCCCCCGCCGCCGAGAGCGCCTCGTCGAACCTCCCCAGCCCGAGCAGCGCCCTCGCCCTCGCCGCCACCGCCGCCGCGCGCAGCGGCGGCGCGCTCTGCAGGAGCTCCGCCGCCGCCCTCGCCTCCTGCTCCGCCCCCTCGAAGTCCCGCGCGAGCAGCGCGATCCGCGCGAGGTACGTCCGCGCGCTCCCCTCCGTGCGCGGATCCCCGAGCCGCTGCGACAGCGCGATCGCCTCGCGCTCGGTCCGCTCCGCCTCCTCGATCCGCCCCCGGTAGCCGAGGACGTGCCCCAGGTTGCTGAGCGTCGCCACCGCGAGATCGTGCAACCCCATCCGCTCCGCGCCCGAGAGCGCGCTGCGCAGCACCTCCTCCGCGCCCGCGAAATCCCCGAGCTCCGCGTGCATGTACCCGACGTTCATGCGGAACGCGCACGCGTTGCCGCGGTCGCCCGCGCGCTCGAACGCCGCGAGCGCCGCGGACAGCCCCGCGAGGCACGCGCTGGGATCGCCGCTCACGAGCGCCCGGGCCGACCGCGCCGCGTGCAGCCGCGCCACGACCTCGACCTCCCGCTCCGCGAGATCCGTCCCGTCGCCCTCGATCGCGTCGATCAGCGCGTCCGCGAACGCGTAGCGCCCCCCGAACACCAGCAGCAGCGCCCCCTCGCCGAGGCACATGTGCTTCGCCACGAGCGCGCCCTCCGCCTCCGCCTCGGCGGCCTGCGCCGCGCTCATCCAGCGCTCCACCCGCTCGAAGCCGCCCAGCTTGCCCGCGGCCATGGCGACGTGCTTGATCGCCGAGAACCACGCCGCGGAGCCGGCGGGCAGCCGGTCCACCGCCTCGGTCCCGCGCTGCTCCGCGAGCGCGAGCTCCCCGCGCCAGACGTGCGCCTCGGCCTCCACGAGGCGCAGCGCGCCGAGCGCCTGCGCGTTCGGGCCGCACGCGACGCCGCGCTCGGCGCGCTCGATCGCCGCGGCGAGGTCCTGCGCCCGCAGCGCCTGCTCCGCCGCGCGGCAGTACGCGGCCGCGGCCCGCGACAGCTCGCCGCCGCGCTCGAAGTGCTCGCCGAGCGCCATCGCGTCCACCGCGCCCGCGCCCGCGCGCGACAGCCACTCGCCGGCGAGCCGGTGCCCGAGCCGCCGGTCGCCGTCCGTCAGCATCCCGTAGGCCGCCTCCCGCACGATCGCGTGCTGGAAGCCGTACTCCACCTCGCCGGGGAGGCTGCCCTCGCCGCGCCGGGAGATCACCTCGCGCTGCTCCAGCTCGACCAGCGTCGGCGCGACCTGCGCCCCGCCCACGAGCGCCGACACCCCGCCCTGCCAGAACGTCTGCCCGAAGACGCTCGCCGCCCGCAGCGCCCGCCGCGCCTCGATGTCGAGCGCCTCGATGCGCGCCTGCACCATCGCCACCACCGTCTCGGGCAGGTCGGCGCCCTTGCCGTCGGCCACCGCGCGGAGCTGCTCCTCCAGGTAGAACGCGTTGCCGTCGGCGCGGTCGACGATCATCGCGAGGAGCTCCGGCGCGACGTCCTCGCCGAGCACCTGGCGCACCAGCCGCTCGCTCGCGCGCCGCGGCAGCCCCGACAGCTGCACCTCGTGGACGCCGCGCCCCGCCCAGAGCTTCGGGAAGAGCTCCCGCACCTCTGGCCGGCCGAGCGCGAGCACCATCAGCCGCTGATCGCCGAGGTTGCGGAGCGCCGAGTCGACGAGCAGCACGCTCGGCAGATCGCCCCAGTGCAGGTCCTCGAGCACGAGCAGCACGGGCCTCGCCGAGCACTCGGCCCTGAGGAGCTCCTCCCAGGCGACGCGGATCTGGTCGCTCATCAGCACCGGGCTGCGCCGCGCCGCCATCAGCTGCACGCTGTCGCCGTCGGGGAACGGCACGCCGACGAGCTCCCCGAGGAACGCCGCGGTGCGCGCCGACTCGGCGTGGCCGTACCGCGCGACGCGCGCGCGGAGCTTGCGCTGCCGCGCCTCGATGGGCTCGCCCTCGAAGAGGCCGATGGCGCGCCGCAGCGCCGGCGCGAGCAGCGCGAAGGCCGAGCCGGCGCTCATCGGGTCGCCGCGCCCGATCCACACCTCCAGGTCCTCGCCGCGGTCGCGGAGCCGCCGGATCAGCTCGGAGCGCAGGCGGGATTTCCCTGCGCCCGCGGGCGCGGTCACGAGCACGGCGCTCGGCGTCGACTCCTCGACGCAGTGCGAGAACGCCGCCTCCAGCAGCGCGAGCTCGCGGTCGCGCCCGACGCACGGCGTCGGCTTGCCGAGCAGGGGCGGCGTGGAGGCGAGCTCCTCGCGCTCGCCGTGCAGGCGGAGGCCGCCCGCGTCGCGGGTCACGTCGAACCGGGCGCCGAGCAGCCCTGCGGTCACCTCGTCCATGCAGACGGCGTGCGCGCCGGCCGGCGCGGGCGCGTGCGCGGGCGGCAGCAGGTGGACCGCGCGGTCGATGAGCTCGCCGACCGGCAGCCGCGCGGACATCTCCGCGCGGCCCGTGACGAGCGCGACCGGCACGCTGCCGAGCAGCGCGTTCAGCGCGAGCGCGCAGCGGGCGGACTGCGCCGCGAGGTCGGTCGGGGCGCCGCCGGCGGTGAGCACGATGAGCGGCGAGCGGGACTCCAGGATCTCGAGCTCGCCCTGGTAGCGCTCGGCGACGGCGATGAGCGCCTTGCTGCGCTCCAGGTCCTCCTCCTGGGAGCGCGTCGCCTCGGCGTCGCCGCTCGCGTCGCGCGCGAGCACGAGGCACATCATCTTGCGCTCGTTCGTGGTGATCTCGCCCCCGCGCAGGGTGTTCGACGGGCGGCTGCTCGCGGCGCCGACGCTCGCGTCGTCGAGCGCGAGCAGCTCCGCCGCGACCGCGTCGCCGTCGCGGGGCCGGTCCTTCTGCGCCTTCGCGAGCATGCGCGCGACGAGGTCGTCGAGCGCCTCGGGGATGTCGCCGCGCAGCTCCCGGAGCCGCGGCGGATCCTCGAGGATGACCTTGATGAGCACCGAGAGCCCGTCGGCGCCCTGGAACGCCGAGCGCCCGGTGAGGCACTTGAAGAGCACGCAGCCGAGCGAGAAGACGTCGGCGCGTGGGTCGATGTTCGGCTCGCTGCGGGCCTGCTCCGGCGCCATGTAGCCCGGGGTGCCGAGCATCGTGCCGGGCATGGTGAGGTGCCGGTCCATGGCGCCGAGGCGCACCACGCCGAAGTCGATGAGCGTGACCCCCTCGATCGCGCCGCCCACGAGGAGCAGGTTGCTCGGCTTGAGGTCGCGGTGGACGATGCCGGCGCGGTGCACGACGCCGAGCGTCGACGCGATGCGCGACGCGAGCGCGATGCTCTCGGCGATCGTGAGCGAGCTGCGGGTGAGCCGCTCGGCCAGCGTCTCGCCGGCGAGCCACTCCATCGCGAGGTAGGGCTGCCCCGCGTCGGTCGCGCCGTGCGCGATGTAGCGCACGATGCCCGGGTGCCGCAGCGCGGTGAGCGCCTCGAGCGCCTCGACCTCACGCGCGAACCGGATCGCCTCCTGGAGCCCTCGCCGCTGCAAGACCTTCAGCGCCACCGGCTCGTTCGTGACCAGATCGCAGGCGCGGTAGACGTCCCCCATCCCGCCCGAGCTGGCGAGGCGCTCGATCAGGAAGCGACGGTCGATGACGTCTCCCACGCGCATCTCGTCCCCGCCTTACCTGAGACCTCGCATGAGCCTGCTTACAACGGAGTAAACGAACTCGGCCCCGATCGCCAGCGACTCCGCCCCCAGCGGCCGGACGAGGCTGCCCGCCGGCGGCTGCGAGCCCGATCGAAGTGTGAGCTGCCAAACATCGCTCATCAGCGCCAGCGTGGGGAGGGACATTTTCTCCCCACCGAGGCAAAACGTCCTGTCTGCGGGGCGCGTGTCACAGGGGCGCATTGCGCTCGTCACCCCGCTTGGGCCTCGATCGCCATGGCACGACCCCTGCTGAGCTGATGGGATCATGAAGGCGAAGCTCTCGAAGAAGCAAAAGAGGAAGCTCAACAAGCTCGCCCGGAGAGCCCTCCGGCCGGTGGCCGCGGCGGCGGGCCTCGCAGCGGTGTTCGCGGCAGGCCTGTACAGCGGTGAGGCGAGAAACTATCTGAGCAGCGCGAAGACCGCCGTGAGCCGGAAGGTGAGGGCGTGGGCGGGCGCGCTGTGCGGTTTGAAGCTGGCCAATGGCGAATCGGGGAGAGCTCACCCCGACGTCGAGCTGGCGCAGCCGTCATGACGCGCGCCGCCGCGGGCCTGCACGACCGCCTCGCGCCTCGGGCGGTCCTGGGGTAGGTTCGGCCGCCGATGGACACCCGAACTTATTTCCAGGGCAAGAGCGTTCTCATCACCGGCGGTTCGAGCGGCATCGGGCTGTCGTTCGCGAGGCTCGTCGCGGGATACGGCGCCGCGGTCACGCTGGTGGCGCGCCGCCGCGCGCTCCTCGACGAGGCCGCCGTGGGCATCCGGCGCGAGCACCCGTCCGCGCGGGTCGACGTCCTGGAGCTCGACATCAGCCGGGCGGACGACGTGGCGCGGGCGATGGAGTCGCGGCTCGCCGAGCGGCCGATCGATCACCTCGTGAACAACGCGGGCGTGGTGATGCCGGGGCGCTTCCTCGAGCTGCCGGTGGATCAGTTCCGCGGCATGATGGACGTGAACTTCTTTGGCGCCGTGCACCTGTGCAAGGCGGTGCTCCCGGCGATGGCGGCGCGCGGCAGCGGCCATGTGCTCAACGTCTCGTCGCTCGCGGGCGTGATCGGCATCTACGGGTACACGCCGTACGCGGCGAGCAAGTTCGCGCTGATCGGCTTCTCGCAGGCGCTGCGCGCGGAGATGTGGCCTCACGGCGTGCGGGTGAGCGTGTGCATGCCGCCCGACACCGACACTCCGCAGCTGGCGTTCGAGAACCAGTACAAGCCGGCAGAGACAAAGGCCATCGCGGGCAACGTGAAGACGCTCGAGCCGGACGCCGTGGCGCGCAGCATGGCCGACGGCATGGCGCGCGGGCGGTTCGAGATCTACCCCGACGTGGGCTCGCGGGTGAGCGCGATCGCGCAGGGGGTCATCCCTGGGGTGGTCCGGTGGGTCTGCGACAGCGCGCAGCGGAAGGCCGGGCCGGCGGTGGGGTGAGCGGCTCGCCGCCTGCGATCCTCCCGGCCAGAGCGGGAGGTCTCGCGGAATGGCCCGGCCCCGGGGAGGGTGTTCTCAGGGGTTCTGTCCCGGGATAGGCTCTACCTGCAGCACTGCCCGTCTTCCGCCGTCACCGATCCGGCCACGTTGAGGCTGGTCGGCCCCTCGTCATTCCATACGGTGATGTCGACGCAGTTCGTTCCAGGCTGGAAGCACGACGGACTGTTCTCCTGCACCTGAATCGGAGTCACGCTGTCGTACTCGCCACCCGACGGCACCGGCAGCGCGCAGCCGTTGAGGGTGATCGCCGTGATCCGGTTGTCGCCCCGCACGGACAGATCCAGCGTCGGCGCGGTGAAGCCTTGCGCCAGGTTGAAGCAGCTCTCGTAGGTGTAGAACCCCGCGATGCCATCGCCATCGGTCGCCCCGTCCGCCGGTCCCACCCACTGGGAGCCCGGGAGCGCCGGCGACCAGTTGGGGTGCGGTGACAGGATCGTGGAGCTGCCGATCAAGCCCGAATCGGGCGCCGCGACGATCGTCCACGAATCGTCCTGGTCGCCGACCGAACCCGGCACGCCCGATGCCGTGTCGACACCCGTCGACAGGTCGACCTCGATCGGCGGGCAGAGGTCGATCTCCACGACGTCGCACGAGGTGTTGTCCTTGGGCGAGACATCGTCCCCCTTCGACCTGACGGAGGCGCAGTTCTCGACCTTGGGCGTCGCCGGCCGGTCGTTCACCTGCACCTGGAGCTGGATCGGAGCCAGCGACGTGAACGGCGGCAGCGTGCCGGCGAGGGTGCAGGTCACCGTCTGCCCCACGGCAGCGCAGCTCCACGGGGGCGAGGGGGAGGCCGATACGAACGTGAACATCGGATCGAGCACGTCGGTCACGGTGACGCCGTAAGCCGTAGCGCTCGAGTTGTTGCTGACGCCGATCTCGAATACGCCCATGCCGCCAGCGACGAACGCGCCCTCGTGCCGCTTCTGGATGGACAGATCGACGCAAGGCTTTTCGGGGATTTCGCAGTCCGTGCAGGGGCCTTCACTGCCTTCACTGCCTTCACTGCCTTCACTGCCTTCACCGCCTTCATCGCCTTTGATGCCTTCACTGCTTTCGCGACCTTCGCGACCTTCACTGTCGTCGCTGCCCTCACCGCAGCCGCTGCCGTCGGCATCGCACGGGTAAATCGACACGTAGGTGCAGCCTCCGACGATCGAGGTCCCTCCCAGCGTGGCGCAGAACGCGAGGACCAGGAGGGCCCTGTCTCCTCTGGCCCGGGATCGGGCCCGCGCGTTCTCCGTGTCCTTCTCGCTGGCAGGCATCGTCTTGTTGAACTCGTTATACATGGTCGTTCCTTCTCCTCACGTCGAGGTGAGGACAGGTAGCGTCTGCGTTCGGGCCCAGTGCCCGGCCGTGCTGCCTCTTCAATGGGTTACGCCGCCCAGCCGCCGATCTATCAAAGACACCAAAAAAAAAGAGAAGGCGGAGATCGTCGACCTCCGCCTCCCGGCGCCGCAGGGCGCGCCGCGGCTTCACCATCTCAGCGCTGCATCGCCCTGAGCAAGGAGAGGTGCGAGTCGCGGTCGCCGCAAGGGAAGATCTCGAGCCATCGAGCGCTCGTCGAGGGGCTCGCAGCCAGGCATCGCCCGGATGAAATGGAGTGCAGTAGCGATCGAAATCACAAAGAAAAGAGGCGGAGATCATCGACCTCCGCCTCCCGACGCCGCAGGGCGCGCCAACGATTTATGATCTCACTGTATGAACGGGATCGTTCCCGTCGATGAACCGGTCACACCGCCGCTCTCCACCTCGAACGAGATCACTGCCTGCGCGGCATTCGCAGGCAAGTTGCTGATCGTGTAGCTCAGCTTCGCAGGAGCGCTCATCCACGACGACGGGGGAATCAGGGGAACGCTACCTAGCCTGCCGCCATTGGCATCGTTGAGGAGGAGGCTCGCCGTGAGGATCGTCGAAGTGAAATCGGGGTTGATGTAGATTTGCACGTTGCCCAGCCCCAGGTTGAAGACGCAGTTCCCGCAAGGGAAGGTCTCTGGCTGCGGATGAATCCAGGACGGCGTGGACAAATTCCGGAGCTTGTCGACTGGGACAGCAGAGGAGGGTGTTGCGGAGGGGCCGAAGAAGGATGCTGGCATCGAGGCGGTGTTGGCGAAGAGAGCACTGAAGTGCGGCGCGAGCGCCCTCAGGTCGCGGTTCTGTGTCGGGCTCGACGCGAACGGTTCGCACGCCGGCATCGGCGTCGCGGGGCACGCCGCGGGCGGCGAGGTCGAGATGCAGATCTGCCGGATTGCGGCGCACACGGAAGGCCGCTTCACCTCCTCAAGCGGCGGCGCGTGGTCCCAGTCGACCTCCGCGGTCCGGACCGCGTTCTGCGCGTCGCGGATCGGGCGTCCGGTGGTGTGGAGGAGATCGATGATCTCGCGCGGCGTGAGCTCCGGTTGGTACGCCCAGGCGTTGACCGCCGTGGCCGTCCAGGCCGCGGCGCCGAGCGACGAGCCGGTCATGGGTGGCGGGAAGGGGAGCGTCGGGTCCTCTCTCGCCGTCCCCAGGAGGCCGAAGGCCACATTGCGGGGGAGAGAGCCCTTGCGCGCGTTGGGCAGGAGGGCGTTGGAGGCATCGACGCCAGCGACCGGCACCAGGAGCGGCGTCTCGATCGTCGCCCCCGGCGAGGACTCGCTGAACGGGGCGTACCCCTCGTTGATGAACACGGCGTCGTAACCCTGCCCTTCGATTCCCTCGCACTCGTCTCTCGAGATCATCCGCGTCCAGGCAGCCGGGCACGTTCCCCCTGAGAGCTCGACCTCCCCGTCCGAGAAGTAATCCGCGCCCGAGCCGTCGATGCCTGGCTCGTGTCGCAACTCCCCGCCGCGGCTGTTGCCGGCGGCAGTCACCACGAGCGCGCCCTGACATGTCGCGTGCCTGATCGCGTCGTACGCGGACTGCGCCGCGCACGAGAGTTGTTGGGCGTTCGGGCCGCAGTCCAACCCAGGCTGCGCGCCGATGCTGGCGTTGATCACCAGCCGGGGATTGACGGGGGGCACGCCCGGCGCTGTATAGTTCTGCGATTGCCAGTCGCTCACGGATCGGTAGATCGCCGTCGCGACCTGGCTCATGCTCCCGAAATGGCCTCCGCTGGGGTCCAGCTTGATGTTGTTGAGGTGCGGCAGGCCGAGCTCGTAGGTCACATCGGCGGCGCAGCGAACGCCAGGATCCGAGCAGGTCAGATCGCGGATCAGCCCTCCGACCACGGTGGCGTGAGGGTTCTCCGGCGTCTGGGCCCCGGCCTTGGTGTCGATCACCGCGACCCGGGCGATCGCCAGGGTTTCGCCCGGGTTCACCGGCGGGAGCGCCGCGCCGTTGACCTGCTGGATGAACTCGTCGTGAAGGATGCTCCTCGTGGCATCGACCTCCTTCTCGTCGGTGAGCGGGCCGACCGTGACGCAGTCCTCGGTAAACGTGCAATCGCTGCTCCCGGCAACGGCGGCCTGCAGCGCAGCAGTCGCCGCGGGGTCGGGCGCACCCGCGCCGGAATACTCGTAAACGCAGTACTCGGCGAGGAAGGCGGGCACTTCGATCTCGCTCTGGAAGAGCTTCCTGCCCTTCCAGGGCATGTCCGTCGGGGCCGCCGGGCAGACGCCGCCGGGGAACCTGCCTACCCAGCGGCGCCCGGTGCAACCGGCCACCACCTCCGCAGGCGCGGAGCCGCCGCCTCCCTCAGACGCGGAGCCGCCGCCTCCCTCAGACGTGGAGCCGCCGCCTCCCTCAGACGTGGAGCCGCCGCCTCCCCCAGACGGCTGGATCGGGTCCGGGTCACTGGGGCCGCAGGCGGAGATCGCGGTGAGGGGCAGGGACGCGATCGTCACGAGGAGGGGAACGGAACGCCAAATACGATGTTGCGTCGACATGAGACGAACCTCCGGGCGCCCGACAGGCGCCAGGGTGAAGGGTGAGTCGGACCGCGCGATCCGCGGCCTCTCCTGCACTACGCCCCTTCGGGCGCTGGTCTATCAGCCCGGCGCGTTTTTCTTCAGGGCACGATCACCCGGAAGCTCGCCCAGTCGGCGGCAGGCTCCTCGGCGCGGATCCGGAGCGCCGCTTCGCGCAGCGCGAGCGCGGGGTCGTCCGGCGCGCCGAGCGGGAGCGCCGTGTAGAACGCGCGCATCGTCCGCGCGGCCACCCCGTCGTCGATGCGACGGAGGCTGCTCACCACGGAGCCCGAGCCTGCCACCACGAACGCCTGCGCCAGGCCGAGGCCTTCGGCCCGCCCCGTCTCGCACCCGGAGAGGACGACCTGCGCAGGTGTCCGGGGGAGCGCGAGGATGTCCGCGACCGTGAGGCGGCCGTCGTGGGCGAGGCACAGGCCGCTCTTCCAGCCGTCCAGGCCCGAGAAGTCGGCGTGCCCGGCGAAGTGCAGGAGCTCGACCGCCGGGGCCGCGAGGGCGCGCATCACCGCCTCGTAGGTCGCCCGCTCCCCGTCGAGGCGCTCGACGCGCCACCCGCGCTGCGTCAGCGCGGCTTCGACCTGGTCGCCCTCGTCGCGGGCGCGAGGGAGGCTGTCCCCGGGGTCGATCACGAGCAACGCCACCGGCTGCGCGGGCGCGCCGCCCGGCGCCGTCGGATCCAGGCCTCCCTCGCGATCCAGGGCGCCGTCCGGCCCGCGCTTCCGCGGAAGCTCGACGCCGTAGGCCACGGGGGCGAGCGCGGCGAGCGGTTGCCCCTCCAAGGGAAGAGCGTGAAAGTCGACCCCTTGGAGCGAGCCGTACGGCACGAGCCGGATCTGCTCGGCGCCGCGGATCAGGCCCGTGAACGGGCCGAGGAGCTGCGCGGCGAGCCGCTCGTGAGGGGCGCGCACGTCGACCTCGCCGAGCCGGTGGGCGGCGACGCCGGCGGTCGTGAGGGAGAAGCCGACCCAGCCCTCCTCGACGGGGTGATAGACGAGGACGAGCTCCCCCGGGGCGGGGTCGGCCCGCTCGACGTCGCTCCCCGACGCGCGGAGACGGCGGAGGCCCGGCGCGGCGCCCTCCAGGTCGGCACGGAGCCGGTCCTGACCGTCCTGGTAACGTGCGACGACCTGGTTCAGGGTCGTCGCGGGCTCGTCCCAGCGCACGTTCGAGAGCGCCGCCTCCAGCCCGGCGCGCCCGCGCCGGTAGCTCGAGAGCGCCTCTTCCCATCGCGCGCGCGCGTCCGGGGGCAGCGCGTCGCGCTCGCTGAGCCATTGCGAGGTCGCGAGCAGCCGCGCGCGCCCCCTCCGCGCGACCTCGACCGCCGCCGCCTCGCCGCCCGGCCGCTGGAGGAGGGCTTCGATCCAGAGGCGCGCGCCGCGCTCGCGCTGCGCGAGGAAGTCGTCGCGCCCCTCGCCGAGGGGCACGGACAGGCTCCAGTCCTCGATCCGCTGCTCGGCCTCGGCGAACGCCTCGTCGGCTGCCCCCGGCTCGCCGCGCCGCTCCTCCGCGAGCGCGCGCGTCATGGCCGCCTCGATCCGCGCTTCGGGAAGGCCTCCGCTGGCGCCGAGCCTGGCGAGCTCGCTCGCCACGAGGAGCGCCCGCTCCACCGCCCCCTCCTCGAGCGCCATCCGGCCCTCGGCGATCAGCCACCACGCCCTGATCTTGACGCTCGGGTTCGGGTCCACCGCGCGGGCGCTGTCCAGGTGCTCGCGGGCCCGCGCCGATCTCCCCTGGTCGAGCTCTGCGATGGCGAGGTTGGTGAAGACGTTCGCGAGGTTCGCGCCCTCGCGGCACGATCCCCGTTGATAGAGGCCGCGCGCCCGATCGAGCAGCGGAATGGGGTCCCGCTTCTGGGGCACGCCCTCGCCGATCGCCATCTCGGCCCGGAGCGCGGCCCATCCAAAGTTGTTGAAGAAGGCGGCCCGATCGCAGTCGCCGAGCGCCGAGGGGAGCTGATCCTCGAGCAGGGCCAAGCGGTCGAGGGCGTCGCTGGAGCGCCCCATGTTCGAGAGCAGCGCGGCCTCGCTCTGGAGCGCGCCGAACCGGGCGCGCTCCATCCCGAACCGCAGCGCCTCCGCCTGCGCTTCCCGGAGCAGGCGCAGCGCGGCCCGGAAATCCCCGGCCTCGTAAGGGATCAGCGCCTCGTAATAGAGCGCATCGGCCCGCGCCGCCGGGTCCTCGGCGAGCAGCGGCCTCAGCGAATCCATCACCGCCCGGGCCTCACCGAAGCGGCGATCTGCCGTGATCAACGTGAACACAAGGACCGTCCCGTCCGAGATCTCCTGCGCGCGCAGCCCGGCTGCGCGGTCCATGCGCATGGCCTGATAGAGAAGCTCCTCGGCCTTCGCGGCGTCGCCTCGTGTCCGGGCGATCCTTGCGAGCTTGCCGACGGCCTGCGCCTGCACGGCGGCCCGCGGGTCACCCAGGAGGGCGAGGAGCTGCGCCTCCGCCTCATCGAGCTTGCCGCTCTGCCGCAGCGACTCGGCGACGCCGAGCTCGGGCGCGGCGTCCTCGGGACGCGCAGCGTCCCTGGGCTGCGCGGCGTGCTCTGCATGGGGTGCGAGCGAGAGGCCCGCGAGGAACAGCGCTACGGAGAGCCGCCGCGCACTCCGCGACCTCCGAGCACCGCTCAAGGCGGCTCCAGGATCACCTGCTGCCGCAGCACGCGGACGCCGTCCCGCGGCTCGGCGCGGGCGATCGCATCAGCGTCCTCCGGGAGGGCCTCGGGCCGGCCGACGGCCAGCACGATCTCGTAGACCCCGATCGCGCCGTCCGGGAACAGGGCCTCGCGGGTGCCGGCGATCTTCACCGCGCCGGTGGGAGCGATCTGCGCCGCGCCGGCGGGCAGGTCCCAGAGCGCCGCGCGTTGCTCGCGCACGAGCGCCGCCCGCAGGATCACCGGCCCGCTCACCGCCGCCTCGGGTCGGAGCGTCATCGTGAGGCTGCCGCCCGACCGGAGGTGGACAGCGGGCCCGGCCGCCGGATCCCCGCGCTCCGCCGAGGTCAACAGCGCATACGCGGGGAGCGGCTCTGGCGAACGAGGGAGCACCAGCAGGGCCAGCGCGGCTGCGGCCGCCAGCGCAGCGACCGGGACCGCCTTGCGCCAGGGGAGGCGCCGAACCGCCGCGCCGGCAGCCACAGTGCCCGCCTTGCCCCGCCGTTCGGCCAGGAGGCGCCGGACCTTCAGCCTCCGCTCCTCGACGTCGAACGGCCGGAGCATCTCCTCCGCCAGCCGTCCCTCCTCGGAGCGCTGCATCTCCGCGCGGAACGCCTCCGCTTCCTGCCCGGAGAGCTTCCCTTCGGCGAGCGCCTCCCAGCGCGGATCGACGAAAGGATCCCGTTCCCGTGCTGCTCTCCCCAGCGCCTCCAGAAGCTCCTCGTCCCTCATGGCTCACCATCCACGGTACTACGCGGGGAGCCGAGCAGTTCTCGCAGCGCGGTGCCGACGACCGCCTTGAGCCGCTCCTGCAGCCGGTGCTTGTCGTTGTAGACCTGCGCGCGGCTCCGCCCGGTCAGCTCGCAGACCTGCTCGGCCGAGAGCTCGAGGTCATAGAACCAGCGGAAGAGCTGGGCGTCCTTCACGCCGAGGCCGTGCTCGACGGCGTCGAGCAGGAGGGCGCGGCGCTCGGCGTCGCCGAACACGTCCTCGACGCTCCCCTCGATCTCGCGTTGCCGCTCGATCTCCTTGTCATCGACCGGCTGCTCGAGCGACGGGTTCTGGCGTCTGCTACGGAGGATCCCGATGATCCGGTTCCGCGCGAGGACCGCGACGAAGCCCTGGAGGCCCGCGCCGCGCGCAGGGTCCCACTGGCGGAGCCGGTGCCAACGATCCTCCGCGAGGAACATCAGCACCTCATTCAAGAGGTCCTCGACCTCCCAGCGCGCGTCGTGCCCGTGCGCGCGGCACCCGCGGAGGAGGCGGGCGGCGACGGGCTGGATGGCCGGCTCGAGCGCGAGGCAGAGATCCTCCTCCGCGCGCGGATCCTGCCCTGCCGCGCGCTGCACCAGCGCGAACGTGAGCGCGGGTCTCGTGGAGATAGAAACCGAGGCGGTCGAATGTTCGGGCATCGAGCGGGGGGCTCACCGGCGGCCTGTCCATCAAGACAGCGCTTGCCGGAGACGAAGGTAGGACGAGCAACGCCGATCTCGCAACGCAGGAGCTCCGTCGTCCGCATCGCCGCCGGGTGACGCCGGCGCGAGCAGGCTCGCCGGAAGCGCCGCGGGACACCTGTGGCGGTGAAGACGCGACGGTCCGCCACTCCTCATCGGGCCGAACATGCCGGATGGCGTCGTCGCATGATGAGGCGAGAGCCATCATAACCGATGGCTCATCGGACTTGTCAAGTCTCGCGTGAGAGACGCTCAGACGACCCGACGAACGTGGTGACACCGACATGGGCGTAGGCGACGACGACAGCGAAGGGCCGCAGAGCGCTTCGAGCGGCCCGGCGGGCGCTTGACGCGATCGGGACGGCGATTCCGCTCTTGATGCTCCTCATCGCAGGTGCGCCACACCTCCCCTGAGAGCGACCGATATCCCGCCTCGCACCAGGCCTCGAGACGGACATCGTGAAGAATCGCCGGTGATCAGCCCTCGATGGCGGCTGGAGATCTGGCGCGCATCGCCACAGCGCGCGAGATCGCGCCTGGCCAACCTCCATCGCCTGGCCCCACCGCGTCCCGGCGTCTTCCAGGGCTTCCACCGACAGCCTCCTTCTGGTACGTGGGGCCGTCGCCCGGCGCCCCGGCTCCGGAGCGGCCCTTCAGACCGAGGCTCGGCCAAGGAGATCCGCACCCGTGCTAAGGAACACACGCCGCGTCGCCGCGCTCCCGCTGTGCATCGCCCTGCTGGCCGGCGCGGCGGAGGGTCGCGCCGAGGCCCCGCCGGAGGCGGTCGCCCGGCTCATGGCGCAGGCGAACGCGGCCGCTCGAGAAGATCGGCTCGCCGACTCGCGCGACCTGTGGATGGCGGTCTGGCGGCTGGAGCGCGCCCAGGTCGCCGCGTGCAACATCGGGGCGCTGTCGCTCCGGCTCGGCGACGCGCCGGCCGCCGTGCGCTGGCTGTCGCTCTGCCAGGAGATCATGCGCGCGCCCAGGACGCCCGCGGAGCGCGCGCTCGTCGCGTCGCGGCTCAGCGACCTGGCCCGCGCGCGGCAGCTCGCCGGCGAGCTCCACGTGGTCGCCCCCGCGGGCTCGAAGATCACGATCGACGGCGCGCCCGCCGAGCTCGAGGGCGACAAGCCCATCCCCGTCGCCCCCGGCCACCACGTGGTGCGCGCCGTGCTGGACGGCGACGTCGCGACGGCCGAGATCGACGTGCCGCGCGGCGAGGCGCGGGAAGTCGTGCTCACGTTCGCTGCCCGGCCCGCCGGCGTGCCTGCGCCGCTCCCAGGCCTCCCGGCCGCGCCCGCAGGCGCGCCGGCGCCGCCCCCCGGCCCCCGCGCCTCCCCCCTCGCCCCCCCGCCTCCCCAGCCCGGGCCGCGGCCGGAGCTCGTCGCCGGCGGCTTCGGGCTCTCCGCCACCCTTGCGGCGATCGGCGGCGTGATGCTCGTCGGCGCGGGGAAGAAGGACGACGCGGGCGACACGGCCGCGCTCTCCGCAGGGCCGAACCGTTGCTTCCGGCTGACCCGGCCGATTTGCCAGCAGTCGGCGTCGGCCTACGACGACGCGATCACCTACCGCGGCGTGGGCATCGCCGGCCTCATCGCGGGAGGGGCCGTCCTGGCCGCCACGCTCGGTTACACGTTCTATCCGCGCGGGCCGGCAGAGATCACGGTGTCGGCCAAGGCGCTTACGTTAACGAGCACGTTTTGATGTGCGCTTCGACGTTGCCCCTGCTCTGATCGAAGGACGCTTCGCGCGCTGCGCGATCTTGCGAAAACTTGCGTGACGGCGGCCGCCTGACCGCGGCATACTGCGCCCCGAGACGATCTGGCAAACGACACCCCGGCGGATTGGGGCCGCCTGGGTGCCGGCGCCACAGCCTCGTGCCGGAGGACTGGACGCATGGGTAGACCCATCGCGCGTTGTGCTGCTGCTCTGCTCTTTCTCATCACCTCGGCGACCTTCTTTGCGTGCGGCGACGGGCCCTACGTGGGTGGAAGGTGCGCGACCACGGACCACTGCCAGTCGGACCAGCAGAATGTGCCGGGCACGATCTGCGTCGATGAGCACTGCGAGTGTGGCGAGCCGGGGAAGGTCATCTGCTGCGCGCGCGGCGACGACAAGCCGAGCTGCTTCGAGGAGTGCCGGACCTGCGACGAGTGCGCCGAGGGCACGGAGGAGTGCTCGGGGGTGCCGGCTCCGCCCGGGAGCTGCGAGGGCGACGCGGAGTGCCCCGGCCCGCCGGACCCGCGGTGCGGGGTCGGGAGGTGCGTGGACGGCGCGTGCGTCGTGGAGATCGAACGAGGGCCGATCGCCTCGCAGATCCGCGGCGATTGCAAGGTCGAGGAGTGCACGGCCGACGGCCGCGTGGTCAGCGTGGCGGCCGTCGACCCCTACGACGACGGCAACCAGTGCACCCTCGACGCCTGCGAGATCGACGAGCCGCGACATCTCCTGTTGGATGGTGTCGCATGTCCCGCCTCGGGCGCCGGACGATGCCATGAGGGCGCGTGCGTGCAGTGCGTGGACACAGACCCGACGCTGCTGTGCCCTGGCGGGCTCGCGTGTGATGGTGTCTGGTGCGTGCCGGAGCACTGCGTGAACGGCGCGCGAGATGAGGGGCCCCGCGAAACAGGATTGGACTGCGGCGGTTCATGCCGTCCCTGCCCATCGAGCGAGCGCTGCGAGGCCGCCACGGACTGCGAGAGCGGCGTGTGCACGAACGGAAGCTGCATGATCCCGACGTGCAGCGACGGGATAAAGAACGGCCTCGAGGCCGGCGTCGACTGCGGCAAGCTATGGTGCCCGCGCTGCCCGGTGGGCGGGGGCTGCGAGACCGGCGCAGACTGCCTGAGCGGCGTGTGCTGGAGCGGCGTCTGCCAGGCGCCGACCTGCACCGACGGCGTGCAGAACGGCGACGAGGCCGGCGTCGACTGCGGCGGCGCGGCTTGCGCCGCGGCGTGCCCCGAGTGATCGCGCCGCGGGCAGGAGGCCGACGGCGACCATGAGCTTCCAGGACCGTCGTTGATCCCTGAGTCCCCCGCGGATCAAACGCCGCGCTGCACCCCCACATCATGAGCGCATGTCGCCCCGCTCCCTGGAGCAGGTGGGTTCGCACACGACCCGCCCCCTGAGGTGCTCGCAACTCGGACACGTTGTCCCCGACTTTTCCGTTTGGGTCGTTCACGCGAGGCGCGACATCGACGGGGTGCGTCCGCTAACCTCGCGCCGGGGGATTCCTGTGTCGCGGCTCGGCGACACCGACATCGACGCGCTTTTCGCAGGCGAGGAGGGGAGAACTGCCGTGAAAGACAAGAATCGTTTCTGGAAGCTAGCGTTTGCAGCGTTCGCGGTGCTGTCCATGACATGGATCGCCGGCTGCGCTCAGGGGGGCGGAGACGAGGCGGCCAAGGGCCACGACGGCGACGGCAAGAGCGCCCCGACGACAGCCAAGGTCGTCAAGCTCGCCTTCGTGACGAGCGGGACGAGCGAGTTCTGGCGCATCGCGGGGGCCGGAGTCCACAAGTACGAGCAAGAGGCGAAGATTCAAGTGGACATCAAGGCGCCGCCGAACGGCACGCCCGAAGAGCAGAACCAGATCCTGGAGAGCCTCGCCAGCCAGGGATACGACGCCGTCGCCGTGACCGTCCTGGCGCCGAACGATCAGGTGGCCGTGCTCAACAGGGTCGCCGAGAAGGTCAAGCTGATCACGTTCGACTCCGACGCCCCGAAGTCGAACCGGCTGCTCTACATCGGCACGAACAACTACGAGGCCGGCAAGGCGCTCGGCAACGAGATCGTGAAGATCCTGCCGAACGGCGGGAAAATGGCCGTCTTCGTCGGCATGTTCGCGGTCGACAACGCGACCCAGCGCCTCAAGGGCATCCAGGACGTGGTCACCGCCCACAACATCCAGATCGTCGACAAGCGCGAGGACAACGCCGATCGCGCCAAGGCGCGCGCGAACGTCGAAGACATCATCAACGCCCACCCGGACCTCGACGTCGCGACCGGCCTCTGGTCGTACAACGGGCCGGCCATCATCGCGGCCGTCGAGGCGCTCGGGAAGAAGGGCAAGGTCATCCCGGCCGTGTTCGACGAGGAGGACGTGACGCTCAGCGGCATCGAGAACGGCACGGTGGCGTGCACCGTCGTGCAGAAGCCGTTCCAGTTCGGCTACCTGTCGAGCAAGTGGATGCACGAGCTCGCGACGAAGGGCGACGCGGCCATGGCCGCCATCCCCAAGGACAAGATGGTCGACACCGGCGTCGACGTGATCCGCAAGGAGAATGTGGCGGAGTTCAAGGCCAAGCTCGTGGAGCTGAAGAAATAGCCTTTCTGGGGGGCCGCGCTCGCCGCGGAAGGGATCACGCTCTTGATGGTCAGCTCGGACATGGAGGAGGTGCTCGGCATGAGCGATCGCGTGGTCGTCATGCACGAGCGCCGGATCACGGGCGTGCTCCCGCGCGAAGGGCTGACGCAGCAGCGCGTCGCCGCGCTGATGACGGGGAGCGCGAGGGGCGCGGAAGGGGACGTGGAAAGCGCGGTGACCGCATGAGGCGTGAGCTGGGCATGAGCGTCGTGCTCTTCCTGATGTGCGCGGGGCTCTGGATCTCCAACCCCGACTTCCTCGGGCAATCGAACGTCGTCAACACCACGCGGCAGATCGCGATGCTCGGCATCTTCGCGATGGGCATGGGGTTCGTCATCATCACCGGCGGCATCGACCTGTCGATCGGCTCGGTGATCGGCTTCACCGGCGTCCTGCTCGCCAAGATCTCGTCCTCGGGGATGGGGTGCCTGGGCTACCCGCTCTGGGTCGGCATCCCGGCCGCGCTCGCCGCCGCGATGCTGGTGGGGCTCGCGCAGGGGCTGCTCATCACGCGGCTCAAGCTGCAGCCGTTCGTCGTCACGCTCGGCGGCATGCTCCTCGTGCGCGGCGTCTCGCAGACGGTGGCCGAGGGCGGCACGCTGAGCTTCGGCGACTCGCCGTTCCTCGGCCTCGCCAACGGCGGGCTGCTGCGCGTGGGAAGCGACGCGCTCATCCCCTACCCGCTCGTCATCTTCCTCGTGGTCCTCGCCGCCGGCGCGTACGTGCTGCACTTCACCGTGCTCGGGCGCTACATGTTCGCGATCGGGGGCAACCGCGAGGCCGCCGAGTACTCGGGCATCGACGTGCGCCGGGTGGAGGTCTCGACGTACGTCATCTCGTCGGCCACCGGCGGGATCGCGGGCGTCTGCTACGCGTCCTACATCGGCCAGATGTCGCAGCAGGTCGGGATGGGCTACGAGCTCTACGCGATCGCGGCCGCCGTGCTCGGAGGCTGCTCGCTGCGCGGCGGCGAGGGCGGCGCGCTCGGGATCCTCATCGGCTCTGCCCTCATGCGGGTCATCGACAACGGCATCAACATGTTCCAGATCCGCCACAGCGACGCCGGCGTGCCGCGCATCTGGCGCCTCGACCCGAACTGGACGTTCATCATCATCGGCGCCGTCATCCTCGTGGCCGTCGTCTTCGACCAGGTGGTGCACGTCGCCCAGGCGCAGCGGCGCGCCCGGCGCGCCGGCGAGGCGAAGGCCGCCGAGCCGCACCCCATCGAGGCGCCGCCCGCCGGGGCGGAGTAGCCGCCGCGCGGTCAGCGGCGCTTCGCCGCGCGGCGGCGCACCCTCGAGAGCGCATGGCGGAAGCCGCTCGCCAGGTTGGCGTGCGTCACCATCGAGCCGACGTCCAGGCCTTGCCGGACCATCATCTGCGCGGCCTCCGGCCGGATGCCGACGAGCACCGCCTCGGCGCCGAGCAGCGCGGCCGCCTGCGCCGCCTCGACGAGCCGCGACGCCGCCGTCGCGTCGACGAACGCCATGCCGGTGACGTCGATCAGCACGACGTGCGCGCGCTTCGCGTCGATCTCGCGGAGCATCGACGCGATGAAGTCGCCGGAGCGCCGGGCATCCATGACGCCCACGACGGGCATCACGAGGATGCCGTCCGCGATGGGCACCACGGGGCTCGAGAGCTCGCGGATCGTCTGGAGCATCGCCGCTTGCTGCAGGTTGGCGCGCTCGAGCTCCTCGCTCCGCGCGGAGATGCGGCGGAGCAGCCGGGCGTTCTCGACGCCGATCGCCACCGTGCCGGCGACGCGGACCAGGAACGCCACGTCGCCCGCGCCGCACGCCTCCCTGCGAGCGCTGCTCAGGACGAGGGCGCCGAGGACGTTGCCGCGGCCTTGCAGCGGCACCGCGATGGCCGTGCGCGCGCCGTCGTGCGCGGCAGGCAGGGCGGCGTCCGCGCCCCCCTCGGCGGGGTCGATCACGACCGGGCGGCCCGACGCGATCGCGCAACGCACGAGCGAGCGCGCCGGGATCGAGACCTGGTCCTCGACGACGGAGCTCGTGGGGGGCGCGACCCCGATCATCATGACCTCGATCGCAGGGGCGACGGGCGCGATCCGCCCGCCGTTCCCGGCCGCGGCCCGGCGGGCGGCCTCGAGAGAGAGGTAGTCGCTCAGCGTCGTGGACCACGGCGTCTGCTCGAGGGTGACGCAATCGACGCGGGTGTGGAGGACACGGGAAGGCGGCAGCTCGGCGAGGGTCGGCCCGACGCCGCGCGTGATCATCCGGTGGATCGTCTCGATGGCGCGGAAGCCCATGTCGTCCTCGCGCTGGACGATCGTCGCGTGGATCGCCCCCTGCCGGAGCAGGGCGACCGTGCGGGCGACGAGATCGAAGCCGACGATCTTGAGATCTCCGGCCCTGCCGAGGGCTCGCGCCGCGCGGCCCCAGGACGGCCCGTTGTCCGCCGCGGCGCCGAAGGCGCCCGCGACGTCGGGCCGCCCCTCCAGCGCCGCCGTGGCGAGCCTCGTCCCGGCCTCCTGATCCCAGTCGCACGGGATCGTCGGCAGCACCGTGAGGTTCGACCCGAGCGCCGCGACGCGGAAGCCCTCGACGCGCTCGCGGATGTTCAGCGCGAGCCCCACGGCGCCCAGGGACGCGACGACCCCGCCGCCCGGGAGCAGCCGCTTCATCACCTCGGCCGCCAACCTGCCCGACGCCACGTTGTCCGTCCCGATGTAGAGCGGCGCCCGGCTGCCCGGGATCGGAGGGGTGTCGATCACGACGACCGGGATGTCCCTCTCGGCCGCCCGCCGGAACGCCTCCTCCGCGCTCTCGGGGTTGCTGGGCGCGACGACGATGCCGGACATGCGCCGGCCGATCGCCTCATCGAGCAGGGCGCGCTGAGAGCCGTCGCCGTCGCCGCCATGGCCGGTCCGCCAGTCGATGGAGACGCCGAGGGGCCGCGCTGCGCTGTCCGCGCCGGCGCGGATGTTCTGGAAGTAGGTCGTCGGCTCCGACGCCGGGGCCCGGTAGACGCGGGCGCACAGGTCGCCCCGCGCGAGTTCGGGGCCGTCCCCGACGCGGTCCTCGTCGAGCAGCCAGATCTCCACCGTGTCCCAGCTCGGATCGAGCTGCACGCTCTTGATGCCGTGAGCGATGGTCTCGATGAGGTCGTGCAGCGCGAGCGTCGTGCCCACCGCGTGGAGCAGCCGCTCGAACAGGCGGATCTCCTGCGCCGCGCTCGCCTTGTCGTCATACAGCCTGTGCCGCTCCAGCGCATCTCCGGCCGTGCCCGCGAGGACCTCGATCATGGCGCGGCGCTCCTCGCCCGGAGACTCCATGGTGGCCTGCTCGATGGCGAGATAGCCGGCCGGCTCGCCGCACAGCTGGATGGGCGCGACGAGCACCCCGGCGCCTTCGGGGACGCCGCAGCCCGCCTCGATCGCGAAAGGCAGGTACGTCCCGTACCAGGCCCGCGCATCGACGATGCGGCTCCCGTGCGCGCCGTCGGGAGGCGCCGCCGTGCCGAGCGCGCCCCCCTCGACCTCCGCGCCGACCGGAACGCGCGAGGAGACCCCAGGCGCCGCGTCGAACCCGACAAGCGCTCGGGCCACGAAGCGGTCGCCCTCGCGGAGCAGCAGGCTCCCGCGCGGCGCGTGCGGGAGGACGGCCACGGCCCGCCGCACAATCTGCTGGAGGACGGCGAGGAGGTCGGGTACCTGACGCATGCGTATCGTTCCACGATCTCGCCTGGATCCAGGCGGCCTTCAACAACTTCGCGCGAGATCGATCGATCGATCGATCGGGTCAATCAGGGATCGGAAGAGACTGCGCGGCCGAGCGGCGGCGCGCCTCGCGAGGAGCCGCTCACGACATCGACTCATGACGACGCGATCATGAGCTGGGCGCTCGTGGCACAAACAGGCAGCGACCTCCGCCCCAGGCGCGGGAGCGCGCCGGCCCGCGTCACCCCGGCAGCCGAAGGCCCGCCCCGCCGGCGCCGGCCCCGAGCCCCTGTCCGCCCACCGCAAGGAGCCACCGCAAGGAGCAGCGCCCGCGCTGGCCCCGAGCCGCGCCGGGCGCTCCCCCAGCCGCGTTGCCGCAGGCGCGCGGGTTGCAGGGAAAGCACAAAGATCTCGCGGAGCGGCCATGGATTCCGCTTGCGGACGCCGGCGAAATTTGTGTCATTATTGCGCGGTTACCGTAACAACCTTGCGACGCGCAGCAGCGCGGCGCGCTTGCCCTTGACGACCGAGGAGGCGAGAGTCCTGGACGTCATCGAACGATACGAGTTCAAATACCTGGTGCCGGAGCGTCTGGTCCCTGCGATCCGGGCCACCGCCTGCGCCATCGGCCGGCTGGACCGGTACGCCGGCCCGGGCGGCGTGTACCGCATCCGGTCGCTCTACCTCGACACCCGCGGGTTCGACCTCTACTGGGCCAACGCCCGCGAGCAGCGCGACCGCTTCAAGCTGCGGGTGCGCACCTATCCCGGGAAGACCAGCCCGGCCTTCCTGGAGGTGAAGCGGCGCGTCCAGGATGTGATCATCAAGTCGCGCGCGGCGGTGCCAGCGAGCGAGTGGCGCGATCTGCTCGCGCACGGCCGCCCCGTCTCGCTCGATCACCTCTCACCGGGCGCGCGGAAGGGCGCGGAGAAGTTCATCGGCGCGTTCCACCGCCACGACCTCAGACCGACGCTCCTCGTCGACTACGAGCGCGAGGCGTACGAGAGCGTCGTCGACACCTACGCGCGCCTGACGTTTGACCGGAAGATCGTCTCTCAGCGCAGGGAAACGATGGATCTCGACGCCTCCGAGGGGGGGTGGCGCCCGGTCGACCACCCCGTCCAGACGCAGACGCCGGAGCCCGTCTGCGTCCTCGAGCTCAAGTTCGAGCGCAGGCCGCCTGCGTGGATGGTGGCGCTCGTGCGGCGCCTCGAGCTCGTCCGGCACTCGTTCTCCAAGTACTGCTACGGCGTCACCGCGCAGCTGACGCTCCCGGAGGCGCGGGCGACCCGGGTCGCAGGGTGGCAATGATGGACTGGCTGAGCGCGCTCTCGCACGGCGAGGCCGTCGAGTGGCGCGACGCGCTCCTCGCCCTGCTCGTCGCCTTCGGGCTCACGCAGGGCATCGCCGGCGTCTACATGCTCACGTTCCGCGGCCTCTCGTACTCCCGGACGGTCGTCCAGAGCATGGCGCTGGGCAGCATCATCACGTGCACGCTCATGCTCGCCGTCGGCAACAACATCGCGGCCGGCATCGGGATCGCGGGGGGTGTCTCCGCGATCCGGTTCCGCACCACGCTGCGCGACCCGCGCGACGTCGTGTTCGTCTTCGCGTCGCTCACCATCGGCATGGCGAGCGGCGCGCGGGCCTACGGCGCGGCGATCGCGGGGGCGGCGATGTTCGGCGTCGCGACGCTCTTGCTCCACGTCACCGGCTACGGGTCGCGCCGGCAGCCCGACGGGCTGCTCCGGTTCGTGGCGCCGGCCGGCCAGGCCGGCGCGGAGATCGCCGGCCCGATCGCGGGCATCCTCCGCGAGCACTGCGGCACCTTCTCGCTCGTGACCCTGCGCGAGGCGGCGCAGGGCACCGTCATGGAGCACGCCTACCAGATCCGCGTTCGCCACCCCGACATGCGGGCCGGCCTCGTGACGAGCCTGCAGGCGTTGCCCGGCGTGGCGGACGTGAGCCTGATGCTCCAGGAGCCGACGCTGGACCTCTGACCACGGCGACGCACCACATCAGCTGGTGCGTGGGCAGCAATCTCACGTGGGCGCCCTGCGTCGCCGCCGCACCGTGGTGGCCGTGCTAACAGATCGCATGCACAAGAGTCGCCTGGCTGGGTTCATCATCGACTGCCGAACCGACGATCTCGATGGCGCCGCCCGCTTCTGGAGCGCGGCGCTCGGGATGCGATCGCGCGGCCAAGACGGCGAGGCCTACGTCCGCCTGGACGCGTCTGCGCGCGATCTCTCGGTCGAAGTGCAGAGCGTGAAGCACGGGAGCCGCGTTCACCTCGACATCGAGACCGACAACGTCGAAGCCGAGGTGCGCCGCCTCGAGCGGCTCGGCGCCAAGCGGGTCACACAGGCCTCGACGTGGTGGGTGCTCGAGGCGCCGACCGGCCAGCGCTTCTGCGTGGTGAGGACCCATCACCCGGACGCGCACGGCTTCTCCACGTGGGACGACGAGGGGAACCCCGTATAGAAGCGGCGGCTCCGGCCTCGACGCCCGCAATGGGCAACTCATTATTTCGTGCAATTCACCATAACGTAACACAACCCTACCCATTCTTGCGCTCACGCCCGCTCCTCTGCAAAACTCGATAGAGCGGCCCTGGCGAACTGGTTCCGAGCCCGATCCATCCAGGCATCCCCGTCGAGCGCCTTGGCGCCGCGGTGCCCGTTCGCATCGCTCGGCCGTCGGCGCCGGCGCCAGCGCCCGCGGCGCACGCCGAGGCTTCCAGACCTGCAAGGGTCGTGCAGTTCCGCGGATACTGGACGCGCTTTGACCCCCTGAGTTGCCCCGCTTGCGGCGTGCCGGCGTGACAGGAGAGAGAGGCCCAGATCCCCGCCTGAGCCCTTCGGTCGACGCGACATGACGGCGGCGACCGACCCGCGGCGCAAGAGGACGCAGGGCGCGCAGTTCGCGCGCTGGCCGATGTGCCGGGGTGGCCGCGCTGGCCGGCCATCCTGGACCACCGGGCGGCCACGCCACGGGATAAAGCCACGTCAAACAGCCCCCTAGACCGGTTTTCCGGGGTGCGGAGGCAGGCCGAGATTTTGCAGTGCCTCCGGACGGCTCCCGACGCTCGCGAGAAATCGAGGCGAGCCCGGGTCAGCATCAATTTTGGCCCACGTCTGTAGGCTGATGTAGCCAAACGTGGGAAGAGGTTAACGTGCGTATCCTGGGTTTCACGGTACTGACACTGCTTGGCGTTGCGACCTCGAGCTGCACCGGTCCCTCGGACAGCGGCGGGAGCGGGGGCGGAGCTGGAGGCGACGCCCGGCACGTCGAGATTCCCGAGCAGTCGGCGGAGATGTCCGACCCGCTGCCGGTCGAGACGCCGGCGACGGAGGCGGAGAACTCGGACCCGCTGCCGGTCGAGCTTCCGGCCGCGGAGAACGACGAGCCGCTGGACCAGCCGGCGATGATCGAGGTGCCGATCGCGCTGCCCGGCTCGACCCAGGGCTGCCCCGACGGGATGGTGCGGGTGGAGGGCGAGTATTGCAGCGCCGTGGTGCAGGAATGCCTCGAGTACCATCCCGAATGGACAAAGCGCCACGGCGAGCCGGGGGTCGCCGCCCGATGCTTGCGATTCCGCGAGCCGTCGCGGTGCGTCGCCGAGAAGACCCAGCACCTCTCGTTCTGCATGGACCGGTACGAGTACCCGAATGTCCCGGGCGCGCTGCCGCGCACGCTGACCTCGTGGGAGCAAGCCGCCGGGCTCTGCGCGGCGGAGGGCAAGCGGCTCTGCACCGAGGCCGAGTTCAATTTCGCCTGCGAAGGCCCTGAATCGCAGCCTTACGTCTACGGCTACGAGCGGAATGCCGAGACGTGCAATCAGGACCGAGACTACCGCTTTCCGGACCACTCGCAGCGGCTGCTCCACTACGAAGCGTGCCAGCAGAACGCGCGATGCGCCGCCGAGCTCGCGCGCCTGGACGGCCGCGAGCCGTCCGGCGGGCGCGCGGAGTGCGCCTCGTGGGCGGGCGTCTTCGACCTGAACGGCAACGTCAACGAGTGGGTGGTGCGCACCGATCAGAAGGCCCCTTACCGCAGCGGGCTCAAGGGCGGATGGTGGGGTCCGATCCGGAGCCAGTGCCGCCCGATGACGACCTTTCACAAGGAAGACGACTACGGCTACGAGGTCGGCTTCCGCTGCTGCGCGGACGCCGAGACACACCCCGCCGGGTGAGCGCGGCCCGCGGGCCACACGTCGGCCCGGACTTCTGACCTCGCGCCCGCAGACCGCGGGAGCGACGGTATCCCCCTGAGCGCACAGCTCGGCCATCGAACCATCGTTGCAGCTCCAGGACGGCGGACGGCACGCACGCCGTTCCGTCGCGGGCCAGTGAATGCGACGTGACTGTACCAGGAGACCGATCGCGCGAAGCGCTTGACATCGGTTCCCAGTTGCATGCTTAAGTCACATGGCATGCTCGGCATCGTCTCGCGCCGCGCATGGCACGTGTAAACCTTGCTTCGACAGTCACGGTGTGATCGTGCAACGGCCGTTGTCGATCGCGTATCGCTCCGGTCGCAATCTTACAAATTCGACCCGATGGGCTGCAGGGCTCGCTGACGCAACTCTGTTTTACTTATTTGCTTTGAGCACAACCCTGCGGCTCGGCCGGCCGGATCATGGAGGACCTTATGCGTATCAATCGCTTACTTGGCACTGTCTCCTTTTCGTTCGCGTGCTGCCTGGTCGCCTGCGCCATGGAGCCTGCTGACCTGGAGGACAGCGACGCCCTCGAGTCGGGGTTGAGCAGCCCGGACAACACGATGAAGGCCGAGCTCACGTTCCAGTCGCAATGGACCGGCGGGTACTGCGCGAACGTGACCGTGACGAACACGAGCACCGGCCCGGCCACGTCCTGGGGTCTGGTCGTCGGGCTCAACGGCGCCACGGTGACCAGCCTGTGGAACGCGCGCTACACGCCGTCCGGCGGGCAGCTGAACGTCACCAACGAGAGCTACAATGGCTCGATCGCCGCGGGCCGCTCGGCGTCATGGGGGTTCTGCGCGAGCGGCACCGGGAGCCCCACGATCGTCTCGGTCAAGGGCAATGGAGGCTCGAGCACCAGCACGAGCTCTTCTTCATCGAGCAGCAGCAGTTCGAGCTCCTCATCGACCAGCAGCAGCTCGAGCTCGTCCTCGAGCTCCTCGGCGAGCAGCGGCGGGGGCGGTGCAGGCGGCTCCGGTGGCGGGGGCGGCTCCGGCGGCTCCGGCGGCGGCACCCCGACCGGCGCGAAGTTCGTGGGCAACATCACGACGAATGGCGCCGTCCGCGCCGGCTTCGCGAACTACTGGAACCAGATCACGCCCGAGAACGAGGGCAAGTGGGGCTCCGTCGAGAGGGCGCGCGGCCAGAAAGACTGGAGCAAGCTCGACACGATCTACAAGTACGCGAAGGACAACGGCATCCCGTTCAAGCAGCACACCTTCGTGTGGGGCAGCCAGCAGCCAGAGTGGCTCGCGGGCCTCTCCGGGTCGGAGCAGCAGGCGGCCGTGAGGGACTGGATGCGGTCGTTCTGCGCGCGCTACCCCGACACCAAGTACATCGACGTCGTCAACGAGCCGCCGCCCCACACGACGCCCTCTTACAAGAACGGCATCGGCGGCGACGGCGCCAGCGGCTATGACTGGATCGTCAACTCCTTCAAGTGGGCTCGCGAGTTCTGCCCGAACGCGAAGCTGATCCTCAACGACTACAACAACATCGAGTATGAGGGTGAGCACCAGAACTTCATGCGGATCGCGAGGGCGGTGATCAACGCAGGCGCCCCGGTCGACGCGCTCGGCGCGCAGGCCCACGACGCATACAGGCTCAACACGAGCACGGTGAAAGGGTACATCGACAAGCTCGCGTCGCTGGGCAAGCCCGTGTACATCACCGAGTACGATATCGGCATCGCGAACGACGAGGAGCAGCGCCGGGTGATGCAGGAGCAGTTCACGATGTTCTGGAATCACCCTTCCGTTCCCGGCGTCACGCTGTGGGGTTACATCGTCGGCTCCACCTGGAGGGCCAACACGGGCCTCCAGCAGCCGAACGGCACCATGCGGCCGGCCATGACGTGGCTGATGGACTTCCTCGACCGCTGACGACCAGAAGCGCGCGCGGCGCGCGTCGAGCCGTGCTATGCGAGCCGAATGTCCAGAGACGTCGAGCTCCAGTGTCGCTGCGGAAAGGTCCATGGATGGCTGCGCGGTGCATCGCCGGAAGCGGTGAACCGCGCCGTCTGCTACTGCGACGACTGTCAGGCGTTCCTGCACCATCTCGGCCGCGCCGACCTGCTCGATGAGCAGGGCGGCACGGACATCGTGCAGGTGGCTCCTTCGGCGGTCTCCTTCGACCGCGGCAGCGAGCTCGTCACCGCGGTGCGCCTGACGCCGAAGGGCCTCTATCGCTGGTACGCGAGCTGCTGCAAGACGCCGCTCGGCAACACGTTGACGCCGCGACTGCCGTTCGTCGGCATCGTCACCGAGCTGTTCCAGCAAGCGCCGAGCGCGCGCCCGTGCGACGAGGTCTTCGGCGCGCCGCGCGGCGCGATCCTGGGCAAGTTCGCCATCGGCGAGCCGCCGCCCGGGTCGCTGAGGCCGAGCGTGCGATTCCTCGCGCACGTGGCCCGGAAGCTGCTCGGCTGGAAGCTCCGCGGCAAGGCGTGGCCGCATCCGTTCTTCGATCGCGCGAGCGGCGATCCGAAGTACCCCATCACGGTGCTGTCCGCGGCCGAGCGCGAGGCGCTGCGCCCGCTGTGCGGCCCGCGCCCCGCGCGCGCATGACGGGCCGGCTCGAACCTCCCCCGCTCGTCCTCGCGGCGTCGCCGCGCTAGCGCTCCGCGCGCCCTTCGCGCGGGGTGCCACTCCAGCGCAGGTCGGCGACGATGGGGAGGTGATCCGAGCCGAGATCCGGGCCGATCCATGCGCGCTCGGTCGTCCAGCCAGGCCCGGCGAGCACGTGGTCGATGCGGACGCCAAACCAGCGCGTGCGCTTCGTCGCACCGAACCCCAGGCCGGCGCGCGAGAACGCGTTCTCGAAGCCCGCCCAGAAGCGCCGGTAGATGGCGCTGTCGACTGGCATGTTGAAGTCGCCGGCGATGACGACCGGATAGGGCGCCTCGTCGACCCACTGTCGCGCGAGCTCGGACTCCCAGACACGCAATGCGATGACGCGGTCGTGCTCCGCTGCCTGCTTCCACAGGCCGTGGATCAGCGCCTCGATCGCCTCGCGTGGCGTCTCCAGATGCAGGTTGAGCAGGCTGAAGACACGGGTCCCGGGCGGCTCCTCCGAGCTCGGCCGTGGCGCGTCCGGCAGCGCGATCTCGTAGCGCAGGATCGCGCCGTGGCCGCCTTGATCCCAGACGTCACGGCGATCCCTGGACTCGGCCTTGAGGAGAGGGTGCCGGCTCACAAGGCACATCCCGGTATCGACGTGGACGGACCATCCTGGAAATGCTGCGTTCAGCTCCGGCTCCGACGCCGAGCACTCCTGCATCGCGATCACGTCGGGCCGGGTCTCGGCCACGAAGCCCTTGAGTCGATCGATGTCCATCGCGCGGCTGCCCGTGTTGAAGGAGGCGACGCGCAGATCGTGCCTGTCGGCGTCTCCGGTAAGGGCCCGGAGAGAGAACGTGAAACCGAGGATCGGCCCGGCCACGATCGCGGATGCCAGCGCCGCCGGGAGGAGAGCGCGGCGCTGCACGAGGAGCGCGGCGGGCACGATCACGAGGAGAGGGAGAGCGACGATCCGGCGCGGGCCGAAGAGAAAGAGCGTCCCTGGCCACCACCGGTCGCCCACGAGGGGCAGGGCGAGCCAGATCGACGCGACCGCGAGGAGGTAGAGCACGGCGACGGCGAGCACGACGAACCGGAGCCGGCGCCAGCGTGGTGGGGACGAAGGACGCCTGGCGGATTGCGGTTGCGGCTCGGACGACGCATCCCTGGATGGCTCGCGGTGGCGCATCGATGTTCCTCCGTCGGGGTGTAGAGTCCGTCTCGACGCGCGGCGGCGACGAACGCACTCAGCCTCACCGGCCGGGCGCGCTGGCCGCGTCCGCTGGCGCCGCCTCGTTCACAAGCGTCATGGACTTCGCCGGCTCTCCTTCTCCGCCGCCTTCTTGGCGGAAGACCCCTTCTTCGCCGCAGCCTTCGCGGCGGGAGTCCCCTTCTCCGCCGCAGCCTTCTTCTCCGGCGCTCCCTTCTCCGCTGCCACCTTCTTGACGGGAGTCCTCTTCTTCGCCGCAGCCTTCTTCTCCGGAGCTCCCTTCGCCGCCGCCACCTTCTTGGCGGGAGACCCCTTCTTCACTGGCTTCCCCGGCGCCAGCGCCGCGCCACCCAGCGACAGCAACGCTCGCTTCGGCGCCACCGCGCGGTAGCTCTCCTCGATCCACTCGAGCAGCATCGCCTCGGGCACGCGATCCTTCGGGCCGAAGCGCGCCGTCACCCAGCCGCTCTTGCCGAGGTTGTACCCCGTTGGCTCCGCGAACGGCAGCATGAGCGCGGCCTCGCCCGACTGCGGGAGCTTGGCCGTGACACGTAGCTTCCCTTCGTGGCTGTTGAGGAAGACGAAGATCTTCCCGCGCACCTTGGCGACACGGTCGCCCCAGGGGAACTCCTCCACGGCCTCTGGATAGGCCAGCGCGGCGTCGCGCAGCCTCGCGAGGATGGGCGTGAACCTTGCGTCGTCCTGGCGCATCGTCATCGGGCGAGCGTAGAGCGCTCGCACGACCTCGTAAAGCCGGAACGGCGCCTGCGCACAGCCCGCTCAAGGGCTGATTTCTCCGGTGCCATGAGCTAGGGTGGCGCCTTGCAGGAGCACGTTATCCCAATGTTTTCGCTCGAGAACCGTGTTCAGGAGTACGCCTGGGGCTCCCGGGACGCCATCGCGACGTTGCTCGGACAGCGCCCCTCCGACAAGCCACAGGCCGAGCTCTGGATGGGAGCCCACCCGGCGGCCTCCTCGTGCATCGAGCTCGACGGGGGACGAGAGCGCCTGATCGACGCCATCTCCAGGCACGCAGACGCCTTCCTCGGAGGACCGACGCGCGAACGCTTCGGCGCTCGGCTCCCCTTTCTGCTCAAGGTGCTCGCGGCCGACCAGCCGCTGTCGCTGCAGGCACACCCGGACGAAGCGCAGGCGCGGCGCGGGTTCGACGCGGAGAACGCCGCCGGCGTCCCGGTCGACGCCCCCGAGCGCACCTACCGCGACCCGCACCACAAACCCGAGCTCATCTGCGCGCTCACCCCGTTCGACGCCCTCTGCGGTTTCCGGCCGGCCACGGCCCTGCCGGAGGTCTTCGATCTCCTCGCCGGAGGCCCGGGGGACGCGCTCGTCCCGCGCGGCGCCGACGCGATCGACGCGGCCGCTGTCGCGCGGCTCGTTCAGGGCCTGCTCGCGCTCGAACCGGCCGCCCGGCGCGAGCTCGTGTCCTCGGTGGTCGAGGCGTGCCGGGAGCGCGCCCAGGCGGGCGGATGGCTCGCGCGGGCCGCTGGCTGGGCGCTCCGCTTGAACGAGCTCTACCCGGGCGACGTCGGCGTCGTGATCGCGCTCCTGCTCAATGACGTGCACCTCGAGCCGGGCGAGGCGCTGTACCTGCCGCCGCGCCGGCTGCACGCCTATGTGCAAGGGGTCGGGATCGAGATCATGGCGAGCTCCGACAACGTGCTGCGCGGCGGGCTCACGCCGAAGCGCGTCAACGTCGACGAGCTCGTTCGCGTCCTCGATTTCGCGCCGTGGCGTGTCGAGCCCATCGTGCCACGCCAGGTGGGCGTGGAGTCCTTCTATGACACGCCAGCGCCGGAGTTCCGGCTCTCCCGCATCGACCTCGACGCCGCCGCCCCCTGGAGGACCGATGACCGCCGCGGCCCCGAGATCGTCCTCTGCACCAGGGGACAGGCCTCGCTGGTCGACGCGCGCGGCGCTGCCCGCGAGCTCCGCCAGGGTGGCTCGATCTTCGTCCCGTTCTCGTCGGGGAGCTACGCCATCGAGGGACACGGCCAGCTCTTCCGGGCTACCGTCGGCCTCTGAGGCCACCTCGAGAGACGCACAGCGACGCCGGGCAACGTCCGATTCCGGCCCCCGGCCTCTGCCCACAGAAGAGGAACAGAGGGCCACAGAGCACGGGACGGAAGCCTAGGATTTCTGTTCTTGGCGAACAGCTCGCTCCGAGGAGGCTCGCTCACGCGCTTCCCGCGGGGGGATGGCGGGATCTCCCTGGGCGACTGCAGGCTCGCCGCGCCGGGTCTCCTGGCCATCCGCGGGCCCGCGCGCGAGCGACCCGGCGGCGGCGCGCCACGTCGCGAGGACGCGCCGCTTGAGCGCGCGGAGCTCGTGCGCGGCGAGCTCCGCGGCGCGGCGGGCGCTGTCGTTCACCGAGGGGCGCGCGGCCCGGAGCTCGATGAGCGGCCGCGCCGATAGCGAGAGGGCCAGCTTGTACTGGCAAGGGCTGTCCAGAAAATCGTACTCGTGCCGCCCCTCCGCGATCGCAGCGCGGATGGCAAAGGCGTGGATCACGGTCCCCGGCCGGAGCCCCTTCGGCAGGTCGACCCTGCGCCCGCACTGGTAGAAGTAGATCTTGTTGTTCCACACAAGGTTATAGAGCGCCGCGATGGGCTCGCCGCGCGCCGAGAGCCACGCGAGATCGAGGGCGCCGCGCTCGAACATCGCGGGCATCACCTCGTCGTGGAACTCGCGGAAGCGCGGAGAGGCGAACACGCCGGCGCGCCCATCTGCCGACCAGCGCTCGGCGTGCAGGCGGAGCAGGATCTCGCGCGCGCGCTCGAGCTCCGCGCGCGTCCTCGCCCGCTCGAACGTCAGCGTGCCGCCCGCCCACGCCTCGAGATCGCGCGTCGAGCGGCGCACGAGGTAGCGGCGCGAGGCGGAGAGCGCGCTCAGGTACTTCTCCCAGCTGGACGGCAGCGGGATGTAGGGCGAGGCGTCCGTGACCTCGATCCGCGCGTCGATGCCGTGCTGCCGGAGCTCGCGCGAGAGGATCACGGCGAGCGCGCCCTCGGGGCGCATGGCCGGCATCACCAGCTCGTCCCAGGCCCCGAGCGCCGCGCCCGTGAGCGCGCCGGCGAGCGCGTGCGCGACGTCGGCCTCGGCGCCCCGCTCGGCGATGACACCGAGGTTGCAAGAGCAGACCTCGTCGGCCTGATCCTCCCCCGAGGCGATGAGCTCCAGCCGGCGGAACACGATGCCGCTCCGGTGCCGGCAGCGGCGCTCCAGCAGCGGCGCGAGGCCGACAAGGCGGGACCCATCGAAGAAGAGCGCGGCGCGCAGCGAGCGGCCCTGCGCCCCGAACACGCGCCACCAGGCGAGCATCCAGTCCGGCGTGAGCATCGGCTCGTTCATGCCGCTCCGCCCCATCAGTTCTTCCCACGCCCCACGCATCGCGCCGAGCTCGGCGACATCGGTGACCAGGTGAAACCGCAGCATCTCCCCCTCCCTTCCGCACAACCCCGCACGCCGTCCGCCGCCGCTCTGCCGGGCCTCTCAGCGGCGCGGCGGCGGCGTCGCTCCCCTCAGCGCCATCGTGGCCGCAGCTGGGCAAGCGCCGTCCGCGCCGCGGCGAACCGCTTGTCCAGCCATGTCATTCGATACCCCTCCTCGGCGGCGCGCCGCTCGGCGCGCTCGTGTTCATAAGGGACCCGATGAAACGAGATCTCCTGTCGCGACGAGTCGAAGACGGCGAGCTCGGCGAGCTTCTCGCGCCTCCGGGCCGCGTCGACCGAGCCGGGGTTGATGAAGAAGCACCGGCGCCCGTGGCCGAGCGAGATCCGCTCGCCCGTCGGCCGCGGCGTCGCGACCCCCGCCTCGACCTCGTAGAGCGCCTGGACGTGGGTGTGCCCGAAGAAGCAGATGCGCCCGCTCGGCTCGCGCTCCCTGAGGAGCAGCGCGTTCGCCTCGATGTGCGCGGGGCTCACCATGTACTGACAGGGGTCGACGACGCCGCCGTGGATAAGGACGATCTCGCCCTCGATAAGGCGCCGCCTGGGCAGCAGGGCGAGGGCCCGCTTGCTGTCTGAGGAGAGCGCGACGCGCGTGCGCTGGAGCGCGAACGTCGCCTTGGTTCCGCAACGCTCGACGCCGATCCGATCGATCGCGATGAGGTCGTGGTTGCCCGCGATCGCGAGGGTCGGCGGTCGCGCGAGCAGGCGCACGCACACGTCGGAGTCCGCGTTGTACCCGACGATATCCCCGAGGCAGAGCAGGCGCTCCACCCCCCGCTCCGCGAGGAACGCCTGCACGGCCGAGAGGGCCTCGAGGTTACCGTGAATGTCCGCGATGATCCCGTAGAGCATGGCCTGCCACCTTTCGTGTGAGGAATGAGCTGGCCCATCGCGCGAAGGGCTTCGGGTCGTCCCAGGCGAACGCGTCGTAGACGGTGCGCGCCCCGGCGACCGTGCCGAGCCAACCCGCGAGGGACGCGCTGCTGCGCTGCTCCCGGAACGCGCGGTAGACACGGTAGAGGTCGAGCCAGCGGTGGCTCGGGGCGGCGCGCGGCGGCGCAGGCGGGCGCCTGCCCTCGACCAGGTAGTCGTACGCGACGCGCGGCAGGTTGACGCCCGCCGCGGCGCCCACGTGGTTCCAGAGGGTATACCGGGCATTGACCTCGAGGGTGTAGAGCGCGCCGCTCCTTGCGTCGCGGACGAGGTCGATCTTGAAGGGCCCCTTCAGCCCAAGCTTCGCGGCGACGTCGCGCCCGGCCTCGGCGACCGCCTCGTCGCCCGTGATCTCGACGACCGCGCTCTCACCGGCGAAGGCCGGGTAGGTGCGGAGCTTGCGTCCGCAGAACCATGCGAGCAACTCTCCCTCCTCGTCCGCGAACCCGTGGAACGACACGAGATCGACGACGCCGCCCGGGATGTGCTCCTGGACGATCAGGTCCTGCTTGAGGCGCTCGAAATGCGGGTGCGCGAGGAGCTCGGCGCGCGTGTCGAAGAGGCGCGCCTTGCCAGCGCCGCCGAGCAGATCGCGCTGGATCTCGGCCCAGGCCGACTTGCGGCGCGGCTTCACGAGGAGCGGCTCGCGCAGGCTCGCGGGATCGCCGCCCGGCCGCAGCGTGCGCGGCGCAAGGACGCCTCTCGCCTCGCAGAGGTCGTAAAAACCCTCCTTGTCGAGGAGAGACCAGCACACGTCCTCCTCGTTGAGGAGGAAGAGGAAGTGCTGCGCCAGCGCTCTCCGGTGGCGATAGACGAGCTCGAGCTGCGGGTCGGTGCCGTAGACCAGCGGGATCCTGCGTCCGAGGGCGGCGTGGAGCCGCGCCCCGAGGCGCAGCAGGGTCGCCGCGGACGCGGCCCGGCTCGCCTCGTCGAAGCCGGGCACGAGGCACGCGGCGCTCACGTGGCGCGAGCACACGACCGCGTCGGTCGGGTCCTTGGTCACCGCAATGACCGGGATCCCGGCCATCTCGTGGGGCCGGACCAGGGTGATGTCTCCCAACACGAGCGCGGGGGGGCGCTCGGGGGAGAAGCGGGCAACGTCGATGTCCTGTCCGTCCCTGATCACCACGTTTGACATGAGTCCTCCCCCTTCGAGAGCCTTTGACCACAGCGAAGATCGGTGGCGGCAGCGCTCCGGCGTCCGCTCAGCTCACGAGCGCCAGCGGCGAGCGCGCCGTCCAGGGCATCGCCGGAACGGACCTGGGACGGTCGGAGCCTCGATCCGGCGGATCGACACGAGCGCTGCGACACGCCTCAGGACGACATGGCGGACGGCAGGAGCGCGACTCACAATCAGTATACGGGGGATTTGCTGGCTGACAAGAGAATCACGCAAGGAATGGAAAGCCAAGGCACTGGACTGTCCGACCAGGATAAGGACATGGGCCGCCGCGCCGAACCGAGCTGTTCTACACCGTGTCCGGGCGGCCGCGCGCCTCGCGCGCGGCGCTCGCCGCGCGCGGATTGGCCGAGGGTGCCTGTTGGGTCGGCGTGTTCATTCGTCCACGACGTGGACGGCTTTGGCCAGTTACGAAAGGTGAGCCGTCGGCAGATCGCGCGGGCACTGTAGAGGGCATGCGGTCGCCCGGGTGACGGGCTGGTCTCCAGGCAAGCGTGGGTGGTCTCCGTCCGGCGTTTGATGAGCCATGCGGAAGAGCGCTGAGCCGCGCCGGCGGCGTCCGCTCAGCGACTTCGGATCATCATGTCGTCAAGGAGCATGAGGACGAATGACGGCGCCACCCGTGCGCGACGCGCTATCCCAGAGCGTCCTCGATCCGGACGCGCACGAGGCGCACGCCGGAGGGCCCCCGGAGCAGCGTGTCCCACCACTCCGAGCCCGCGAAGCGATAACGGATCTGCACCCCGAGCGCGGTCCCGTCGCCGAGCGCGCGGCGGGCGAGGGCGAGCTCGCCGCCCGCGCTGCCGGCCCGCTGGAGATCGCCGGCGCGGGCAGTCGCACCGGCCTTGAGCGACACCGAGACGAGCTCCGCGGCCTCGGCGAGGTCGAAGAAGAGCTGATCGAGGGTCGCCTCGTCGAGCACCGCCTCCTGCAAGGGAGGCAGCGGGATCTCGGGACCGACATCCGTCTCACCCGTGGAGGGGAGCTTCATGGCCTGTCCGCTCCCATGCTCGGCGGCGGCCACGCGGAGAGAGGCGTGGGCGCGCGCTGATCCAGCTCGGCCGAAGGGGCGTGGCACTGGGTGCAGCTCTGCCGGTAAGGGTGGGTCGAGCGAATGCCCAGGGCGCCATGGACGCCATGGCAGCTCGCGCACTCGGAGCGCATCAGCGTCGGGTGCGGGATCGTGGGCGGCGCGCCCTCGTAGGCGCGGGCGCCTCGCCGCGGCGACGGCATACCAGCAAAGGTGTTGTCGGGCGGAGGCGGCGCCTCCGCGAGCGGCCTCGGGTCGTCGCCGACGACATGGCACTGCGTGCAGCTCTCGTAGCGACGGTGGCTCATCCTGGGCGCGGTGAGGTTCGCGACGCGCAGCCCGCGCTCGTGGCACGACAGGCAATCCGGGACGCCGAGCTGCTCGATGCGATGCGGGATCGTGGGCGGCGCGCCGTCGTAGGCGCGGCGGGAAGCGCGCCGCTCGAGCGCCGCCTCTCGATCGGCCTCCGACTGCTCGACAGGCGCGTAGAGATCGGCGTCCGCCGCCTCGAGCCGGGCGAATGCGCCCTCGTACATGCCGGCGTTCGGGCCGTGCGCGCGCTCGCGCATGTCGGCGTAGCTGCGCGCCTCGACGCTCGCCGAGGGCGGAGGGGGATCGCCGTGCAGCTCGGCGACCCCCTGCTCCGTGCCGCGGACTCCCGAGAAGTAGCCCGCCGCCGCGACAGCGACGATCGCGGCGAGGCCGACGTGCAGGCCGCGAGCGTCCTTCATCGCGCCTCTCCTCGCTTGGCCTGCGGTTTGCGGCGGATCCTGACCGCGCACTTCTTGTAATCAGGCTGCTTCGAGAGCGGATCGTACGCCTCGAGCGTCGCGCGGTTCACCATCACGGTCTCATCGAAGAAGGGCACGAACACCGTGCCAGGCGGCGGCGCGCCCCGGCCCTCGATCCAGACAGGCAGCTCGAGCGCGCCGCGCCGGCTCTCCAGGATCACGACCTCGCCGTCGCCGACACCGAGCTTCCGCGCGTCCTCGCGGTTCATCTCCAGGTACGACTGCGGCATCGCCCGCTGTAGCTGGGGTATCCTCATGGTGAGCGACCCCGTGTGCCAGTGCTCGAGGACGCGGCCCGTGCACAGCCAGAAGGGATACTCCGCGTCGGGCGACTCGGGCGGCGGCTCGTAGGGGTGAAACCAGATGAGCGCCCGGTCGTCCTTGGTCACCGAGTGGTAAAACTGGATCTCCTCCTTCGTGGCATAAGGGTCGTCGAACCTCGCGAAGCGGAACCGCGTCTCCCGCCACGAGCCGTCGGGCTGCTCGACGACGGGCCAGCGCAGGCCCCGCGCCTTGACGTACTCGCGGTACGGCGCCAGGTCCTTGTGCTTGAACCGGCTGAACTCGCGGTACTCCTCGAAGAGGTGCTCGTCGACGTTGACGTCGTGGTAACGCTTGTAGTCCCAGACCGGCACCTCCTTGCCGTCCTTCCGGATGTCGAACAGGAAACGGCCGTCCTTGTCCTTCATCCCGGCGAGCCCCATGTCGTGGAGCTTGCGCGCCACGGCGATGATCTGCCATGCATCGTCCCGCGCCTCGCCGGGGGGCTCGACCATCTTGAACCACTGCTGCGTACGGCGCTCGGAGTTGCCGAACATCCCGTTCTTCTCGACCCACATGGCCGAGGGCAGGACGAGGTCCGCGGCGCGCACCGTGGCCGTCGGGTAGACGTCGGACACGATCAGGAACTTGCCCGGGATCTTGCGGCTCGCGTCGAAGAGCTCGTTCGTGTTCGGCAGCGACTGGCCTGGATTGGTCACCATCACCCAGATGGTGTCGATGTCGCCCCCCTGCTCCTTCGGGGTCGAGAAGCGCTTCCAGAGCTCGACCGTGTGGTAGCCGGGCTTCGGGTTGATCCGCCCATCGGGCAGGTTCCAGAGGTGCTCGGCCTCCTTCCGGTGCTCTGCGTTCGTGACGACGAGTCCGCCGGGGAGCCCGTGGGCGAGCGTGCCGACCTCGCGCACCGTGCCGCAGGCCGACGGCTGGCCCGTCAGGCTGGTCGGGGCGTCGCCGGGCTTGCCGAAATGGCCGCTGAGCAGGTGCACACCGTGCACCAGATCGTTGATCGCGGTGCCGCGGGTGTGCTGGTTCATCCCCATGCACCAGACGCTCGTGATCCGCAGATCGCGGCGCCCGAAGAGATCCGCCAGCATCCGGATGTCCTTCGCGGCGACGCCCGAGATCGCCTCCACCCGCTCCGGGGTGTACTCGGCGAGCGCCATCTTGTACTCCTCGAAGCTCATCGGCTGCCCCTCGAGGGTGGGGTGCTCCGTCCGCTTGCGGAAGTTGCAGAACCTGTCAACGAACGCCCGGTCGAACGTCCCGCGCTCGACGAGCAGGTGCGCGATGCCGTTCGCGATCGCAAGATCGGTGTTCGGCTTGAAATACAGCGTGTGCTGGCAGAAGGCCGAGGTGCGGGTGCGCCGCGTCGTGAGATCGATGAGGAGCACCTGCTCGCCCCGCGATCGCCGGTCGACGACGCGCGAGAAGAGCACGGGGTGCATCTCGGCCGGGTTGTTCCCCCACATGAGGAGGACATCGCACTTGTCGAGATCCTCGTAGCAGCCGGCCGGCTCGTCCACGCCGTAGGTGGAGAGGAAGCCTGTCACCGCAGACGACATGCAGAGGCGCGCGTTCGGGTCGATCTGGTTGTTCCCGATCCCCGCCTTCACGAGCTTGTTCGCCGCGTACCCCTCGGGGATCGTCCACTGGCCGCTGCCGTAGAGCGCGAACCCCGCCGGGTTCTGCATCGCGCGCCGCGCGACGATCGCGATGGCCTCGTCCCAGCCGATGGGCTCGAGCTTGCCGTTCTTGCGGAGCAGCGGCCTCGTGAGCCGGTCTCTGCCGTAGAGGGCGAGGCCGACGTGATACCCCTTCACGCAGAGCAGGCCCTTGTTGACGTCCGCGCTCTGGTCGCCCGCGACCGCGACCACGCGGCCCCCCTTCACGCCCACCTGCACGTGGCAGCCGGTGCCGCAGAACCTGCACGGCGCCTTGTTCCAGATCACATCGGAGGCGGTCCCCGCCCCGGGCGCCGCCTGGGCGGCGGCGATGCCGTCCTTGCCCAGCGCGAGCCGATTGGCGGCCACGGTCGCCGCGCCCATCGCGGAGCACCTCAGAAAATCGCGGCGATCCATCATGGCTCCAGATCCGAGAAGTCGACCGAGACCACATCGACGAAGTCCACCCCGTCGGTGCAGAGCATCCGCTCCACGAGCTCTTCCCCCGCGAGCAGGGTCGCTGTCTCGGCGATCGCGGGCAGCCTCGAGCCACACGGCGGTCCGAGCGAGAGCGCCGCCTCCGCGGCGAGAGAGCGACACGCCCGCGCTCGCGCGCTGGGCTCATCGGAGAGCGTGATGACAAGAGCACTGAGGGGCATCGGAACGCCTGTTTGGGGTTGATCGGGTGGATGTGATCGAGCGGGTCGAGCGTCGGATCACGACATCGCAAGGTCCACGCCACGCGAGATCGACGCCGGGAGGCCCGTCCATCGCGGCTCGCGCCCTGCTCCTCACCGGAGATCCCTGGCGCGCGCGGACCGCGGGGCAGCGCAAACGGTGCGTCCGGACGCGCGGCCTGCACCGCGCGGAGCCGCGGGCCGCGGCGCCGCCCCGGACGCGCGTGATGGCACGTGGCGTGCGATGCGAAACGCGCCGTGCACTCCTCTCTTCGTCTTCCCGGGGCCGCCGCGCTCCTGGGCCTCCTGTGCGTGACGCACGCGGCAGGCTGCCAGGGTCGCGATCAGCCGCTCGGGCTGCGCCCCACGCTCGACGCGACGCCGATCGCCTCCGCGAGCATCCACCGCCCTGACAAGCTCTCCGGTATCGCCACGGACAAGCGGGACTCGCTGGGCCGGCCGATCCGCGCGGCGTGCGTGACATGCCATTCGCTCCGCAGGCCCGATGCGCTGCCGACCTCGACGGCGGAGCTCGACGAGTTCCACGTCGGGCTGAGGTTCGAGCACGGCGGGCTGAGCTGCGCCTCGTGCCACGTGATCGGCGAGCAGGACACGCTGCGCAAGGCCGATGGCGCGCTCCTCCCGATGCGCGACGCCATGCAGCTCTGCGCCCAGTGCCACGGCCCCCAGCTCCGCGACTACGCGAACGGGGCTCATGGCGGGATGAACGGCAGTTACGCGGGCGGCGCGCGGGTGCGCAACCACTGCGTCGACTGCCACGATCCGCACGTGCCGGCGTTCCAGCCGTCGATGCCTGTCCTGCCCCCGCGCGACCGCTTCGTGGAGGCGCACGGCGCAGGAGAAGGAGCCCACGAATGACCCAGACATCCAGGCGCGTCGCGCTCAAGGTGCTCGGAGCCACGCTCGGCGCCTCCGCGTTCGCCCACGCGATGGAGCCGCTCCGCGCGTGGAGCAAGGACCTCTCGCTCGATCAGTTCCTGCAGCGCCATTACAAGGAGATGACGAGGGAAGAGCTCGCCGAGGTCATCGACCGCCTCGAGCGAGAGACGCGCGAGGAGTACGGCCGCGAGGTCACGATCCGCGACGTCCGCCCGCAGGAAGGGGTGCAGTTCGGCTACGCGCTCAGCCTGAGCGTGTGCATCGGCTGCCGCAAGTGCGTGGAGGCGTGCCACGTGGAGAACAACCACGATCGGCGCACGAACAACTCCTACATCCGCGTGCTCGAGATGGATCAGGGCAGCTTCGACATGGAGAAGGGCGACGCGACGTATGAGCACGCCGTGCCCGCGAAGGGCAAATACTACCTGCCGGTGCAGTGCCAGCAGTGCGACAACGCGCCTTGCGTGAAGGTCTGCCCCGTCCAGGCGACCTGGAAGGAGCCCGACGGCATCGTCGCCGTCGATTACAACTGGTGCATCGGCTGCCGCTACTGCGAGGCCGCCTGCCCCTACCACGCGCGGCGCTTCAACTGGACGAAGCCCGAGGTGCCCGCGGACGAGATCAACCCCGACCAGGGTTACCTGTCGAACCGCATCCGGCCCCAGGGCGTCGTGGAGAAATGCACCTTCTGCCTGCATCGAACGCGCGAGGGCCGGATGCCGGCCTGCCTCGAGGCCTGCCCCACGGGCGCGCGCGTCTTCGGCAACCTGCTGGATCCGAAGAGCGAGATCCGCTGGGTGCTCGAGAACAAGCGGATCTTCATCCTCAAGGAGGAGCTCGGCACGCGGCCGCGCTTCTTCTACTTCTTCGACGTCTGAGCGAGCGGAGCCACGATGGGCAACGACACGCACGCCATCACCTACCCGCGCTTCCTGCTCCGGGTCATCGGCCAGAGCTTCGAGGGCTCGTGGCGCTTCTATCTCTGGATGACCGTGCTCACGGCGATCGCCCTCGTCGGCGCGAACGCCTGGGCCCACCAGCTCGCCGAGGGCATGCGCGTCACCGGCATGAGCGACCACGTCTCGTGGGGCCTTTACATCGCGAACTTCACCTTCGGCGTGGGGCTCGCGGCGGGCGCCGTGATGATGGTGATCCCGGCGTATCTCTACGACGACCACGAGATGCACGACGTCGTGATCCTGGGCGAGCTGCTCGCGATCGCCGCCATCGTCGTGTGCCTCCTGTTCATCGTGGCCGACATGGGGCGACCGGACAGGTTCTGGCACATCTTGCCCGGGCTCGGGCGGTTCAACTGGCCGATCTCGATGCTGACATGGGACGCCATCGTCCTGAACGGCTACCTGTTCATCAACCTGCACATCTCGGGCTACCTCATCTACACGAGGTACCTGGGCAGGAAGCCGGACAGGAAGTGGTATCTGCCGTTCGTGTTCCTGTCCATCGGCTGGGCGGTGTCGATCCACACGGTGACGGCGTTCCTCTACTCGGGCCTCGGCGGCCGCCCCTTCTGGAACTCGGCGCTGCTCGCCCCCCGCTTCATCGCCTCTGCGTTCATCACCGGCCCGGCCTTCGTGATCCTGCTGCTCCAGCTCGTCGCCCGGCTGACCCGGTTTCGCGTGGGCGACGGGCCGATCCGCACGCTCACCTCCGTGCTCCGCGTGACCGTCCTGCTCAACCTGTTCATGCTGGGCTCGGAGCTCTTCACGTCGCTCTACACCGGCGGCACGCACAGCACCGCGGTGACCTACCTGTTCTTCGGCCTGCACGGCAAGAGCGCGCTCGTGCCGTGGATCTGGTCGGCGGTCGCGCTGAACGTGACCTCCGCGGCGCTCCTGCACCTGCCGGCGAGCCGCGGGAGCCGCGCCTACCTCAACGCGGCCTGCGTCGCCGCCTTCGCCGGCGTCTGGATCGAGAAGGGCATGGGCCTCATCATCCCGGGCTTCGTGCCGAGCACCCTGCACGAGCTCGTCGAGTACGTGCCCTCGATGGCCGAGTGGAAGATCACGGCGGGCATCTGGGCCGTCGGGTTCATGGTGCTCACGATCGCCATCAAGGTCGCGCTGACGGTGCTCACCGGCGAGATGTCGGTCGAGCCGCGCTCCGGTGCCACCCGCGCAGACGAGCACGCGCCGCCGCTCGCGCAATAGCGCTGCTGTGTGCCTCGGCGCGCCGCCGGACACACCTCCGGCGTCGCGCGAGCGCGCGTGTCGGCCTGCGTGGTCGCTGGCCCGGAAAGTGGCACTTCCTCGGACAATAGAAAAGCTGAGCCGTCCACGGATCGCCCGGGCACTGCAGGGGGCATGTGCTGGCCAGCTCGTTGGCCCAGGGCGAGAGTGGCAATCGCCTCACGTCATCCAGATTGCCCGGGCGAGTGAGCGCTGAGCCGCGCTGGCGACCGCGTCGCATTTCAACTTACAAGAGGGAGGATACTTCAATGAAAGTTGCCGAGTACGCTCGTCTGGCCGCGCAGGCCGCCGCCGTGGCTCTCCCGCTCGTCGCGCTGGGCTGCGGGCCTGACCCGGAGAAGGCCGGCGATGAATGTGCTCCGGATGACGGCTGCCCGAGCGGCCTCGTGTGCGCCGAGGGCGGCGAGGACCACATCTGTTATGCGCCGCCCGGCGCCGGCTGCGATGCGGGCGGCACCGACTATTGCCTGGGCGATGCCGTCTGCGGCGACGACGGCACATGCCGAGTTCCGCTCGGCGGCCCCTGCGCCGGGGACGCGAAGGACTTCTGCGCAGAAGGCACGACGTGCGGCGCTGACGGAACCTGCCAGACCCCGCCCGGCGGCGCGTGCGATCCGGCGGGCCCCGATCTCTGCCTCGACGAGGCGGTTTGCGGCAAGACGCGAGACGGCGGGGGAATCTGCGGCATCGCTGAAGGCGGCGCGTGCGATCCGGAGGCCCCGCTGTGCGCAGGCGGGCTCACCTGCGCCGAGCTCGTCGCAGGTGGCCATGCGTGTTATCCGCCCGTGCTGGCGAGAGGGAGCGTCTTCGACTCCGAGAGCACCGCGGGCATCGAGGGCGCGCTCGTGCTCGCGCTCGACGATCAGGCGACCGCGATCACGGACGTGACGACCACCGACGCCGCAGGGAATTACGTGCTCGAGGTGCCGGTGCCCCGCACGGAGGACGGCGCGCCGGTCGGAGACGTGATCTTCACGCTGCGGGCGAGCGCGCAGGACCACCAGCCCTTCCCGGGCGGGCTCCGCACGGCGCTGCCGATCGCCTCCAGCGAGGCGACGTCGGGCGACGACGGGTGGAGCATCGAGACCGCGCTCACGGATATCGCGCTGATCCCGCTGCCCGAGGACCAGCGGGGGCTGCCGAGCATCTCGGGCGCGGTGCTCGCGGACGAGCAGTCCGGCGGCGTGCTCGTCGTGGCCGAGGACGAGGGCGGCAAGGGGTTCAGCGCGGTGACCGATCGCGGCGGCGCCTACACGATCTTCAACGTGCCGCCCGGCAGCTACTCGGTGAGCGGCTACGCGGCGGGGCTCGCGCTCGATCCGAAGGCCGCGGAGGTCGGGGACGCGGCGGTCACGGGCGTGGATCTGGCGCGCTCGGACGCCGCCCTCGGCACCCTGACTGGCACGCTCAACATCGTCAATGCTCCTGGCGGCTCGACCACCAGCGTGGTGGTCGTCGTCGCGTCCACGTTCAACGACGCCTTCGTCCGAGGGGAGGTGCCGCGAGGGCTGCGCACGCCGCTCAGCGGGCCGCCCGACGTGAGCGGCGAATTCAGCATCTCCGGCGTGCCCGCTGGCAAATACGTGGTGCTGGCCGCGTTCGAGAACGACAGCCTCGTCCGCGATCCCGACCCGAACATCGCCGGCACGCAGCTCGTCACCGTGGAGATGCCGAGCCCCGGCGAGGACGTCGCGCTGCCGACCTCGTTCAAGATCACGGAGTCGCTGCCGGTGATCGGCCCGGGCGCGACGGATCCCGAGCCGGTGACGGCCGCGCCCACGCTCCGGTGGGGAGACGACGCCAGCGAGGACTTCTATACCGTGGTCGTCTACAACGCCTATGGTGACCTCGTGTGGTGCCTCGGGGACGACCCGACGTGCGCTGGGTCGAGCATCCCGGGATCGAGCGGCGTCGACGAGGTCTCGGTCGAGTACGGCGGTCCCCTCGATCCTGGCATGTACTATCAGTTCCGCGTGACCTCCTGGCGCTCCCCGGGCGGCGAGCCGGGCGCCATCTCCGCGACCGAGGATCTACGGGGCGTGTTCTACGTCACAGGCCAGTAACCACCCCCCAGGCGTCCCGGGTGGACAGCTGAGCCTGCGGCGCTGCCCCGCTCACTCCGCGACGATCGCGACGGAGGCCGGGAGCGCCCCGATCACCGCCGTGACCACGCCGTCCTCGTACGAGAACGGCACCACGCGATCTTCCTCGAAGTCGATCGACGCGACAGTGACCTGCGTCGGGCTCGCGTCCATGGGGAAGCTCGCCGTCACCCCCACCTGCTCCACAACACCTGCGCTGTATTCGTGGTTGATCACGTGGAGCACCGTGCGGCCGTCCGCGAGGCGCACGAGGTTGTGGCTCATCTTCTTCTCGCCCGCGCACGCCTCGGGCTGCTCGGCGGACGCGCACTCCTCGAAGGAGAGGGTCACGGTCCCTGTGACGTCGGTCGCCCCGTGGACCAGGTCCTCGTGGGACTTGTAGAAGTCGCGGAAGCGCGCGAAGAACTCCATCATCTCGAGCGCGGTCGCGGTGCTCTCGTCCGTCGTCGTGTGCAGCGGCAGGGCGAAGTACAGGCCGTTCGCGTAGACCTCCGCGGCGAAGATGCGGAAATAGTCCTTCCGCTCCTCCAGCGGGAGCCCGTAGTAGCGGTTCATCATGTCATTGGGCCAGTCCAGGAACAGCATCAGCGGGACTTCCTTGCCGCCGACGAGCTCTTGAACGCGCTTCGAGCGCGCCTTGAGCCCCCGCAGGGCCGTCTGGAACGACACGGTCCCGTCGAGGTGTCCCTCCACGACAGGCACCCAGTTCATGCCGCGCGGGCCGTCGCCGTCGATGTTCCAGTCGTACAGGCCCACGCTCTGCATGTCGACGAACGGCACGATGCCGTTCGACGAGATGAAGATCTCGCGGCCGTGCTGCTCGCGCGCGTAGCGGCGGAGCGCGAGCACCACCTCCTGCCAGTAGACGAGCGCCGGATAGACCTCGACGAAGGTCCCGAGCTGCGGGTCTGGACGGTTTCCCACGGTCCGGCCCCACTCCTCGACGAGCAGCTCGTTCCCGCTGTCGAAGGGCTTCTCCGTGGCGTTCACGCGCTGGAGGTAACCGCGGAGATCAAAGCCTCTCCCGGCGGTCTCGGGCGCTCCTCCGCAGTCGAGCCCGTCCTCGGGGAGGAGATCGAACCCCTGCTGCCAGCCGTCCGGACGGCCGCCGTGCCTGCGACAGAGGTAGTTTCCGAAGTCCGCTACATGGTGATCGTCGAACCCCTCGTTGCCGTCGTACTCCGCGCCCCCGTAGCCTCCGTTGATCTCGTCGAAGTTCAGCCCGTCGACGCCGAGGTCGATCTGGAGCTTGCCCATCTCGACGAGCCGCGCGCGGTAGCTCGGAGACGCCATGCTCGATCGGTGCGCGCCTGGCACGATCTGGTCGTGGGCTACGAGCTCGCCCGCGGCGTTGCGCGTTGTCTGCTCCAGAAACTGCTCCTCGCTGTCGACCTCGTCCTCGAAGACGATGGATGCGGTGCTGCCCGCGACGAAGCGGATGCCGCGCTCGCGGCAGCTCGCCAGGTACTCGGCGTCGTAATCGTCGGCCTGGATCCCTGTGTCGCGCCAGCGCTGCCACGCTCTCGGCACCATGTCCGGGGCGAGCTCCAGCACCTGGGGATCCGCCTCGTTCACCTCCACCTGGCTGAACGCGAACACCGTCAGCTCCGACGTGTCGAACGTGCCGAACACCTCGGGGTCGAACTCGGGCATGACCGGCGTGATGTCGCCTCCAGCCCCCTCTCCCCCCGCGCCGGTCGCCGTGGTCGCGCCCTCGCCGCCCGCGCTCCCGCTGGACGCGGCCATGCCGCCGGTTCCCCCTGTCCCCCCGGGGTCCGGATCCGAGCTGCACGCGCTCCCGGCCAGGGCGCCCGCCATGGCCATGCACGCCAGCAGCCCGGACCAGCCTGATTTCCCGATGCGGGCCGCGCGGCCCTGGTACCCATGCGCCGAAGCCCCTCGACGCCCGGGGCCGCCCGCGATCCCGTATCTCCGATGAGTTGCCATGGGCACAGAAGGAGTTCGCGCCCTTCGCCATGTCAAGCTTGCCCTGCCCCACGGCACGAAGCCGTCACGTGGGCGCTTCTCAGACAACGACGTCAAATTCCAGCACCACCGCTCGCACTTCATGGTTGAATTCCGCGTGCACAGAACGTCGCTCCGCCGACTGGCGGCCTTCATCGCCCCCTACGTCCTCGGCGCCGCGCTCTCCTCCTCCCACGATCCCGCATTCACGATTTGCTCTTGACGGAGACGATCATGCCCATTCGACCTTCATTGTCGCACACCATTCTTCTTGGCTTGCTCGCTGCCGCCTGCAGCTCGAGCGAGCCGGCTCTGGAGGGCTCCGGCGGCGCGGGCGGCGCCGGTGGCTCGGGCGGCGCCGGTGGCTCCGGCGGCGCCGGTGGCTCGGGGGGCGGCGACGTGGCTGCGCCGCTCGTCGAGACGGAGGCGGGTCCGGTGGAGGGCGCGCTCGTCGGCGCGACGCGCACCTTCCTGGGCATCCCGTACGCCGCGCCGCCGGTCGGGGACCTGCGCTGGAGATCACCCGCGCCGCACGAGCCGTGGACCGAGCCGCGGGCTGCCGTCGAGGTGGGCATTCCCTGCTCGCAGCTGAACCTGCTCACCCCGGGCTTCAATGAGATCTCGGGAGAGGACTGCCTCACCCTGAACGTCTGGACGCCCGAGCGCCCGGCGTCCTCGTCCGCACCCGTCCTCGTCTGGATTCATGGCGGCGGCTTCGAGCTCGGCAGCGGCGGGGAGGCCGATTACGACGGCCGGGCGCTCTCCGAGGCGACAGGATCGGTGGTGGTCACCTTCAACTACCGCCTTGGCCCGCTCGGGTTCCTGGCCCTCCCGGAGCTCAAGTCGGAGGATCCCGATCACCCCTCGACGGGCGCGTACGGCCTGGAGGACCAGCGCGCCGCGCTCCAGTGGGTCAAGGCCAACATCGCCGCGTTCGGCGGGGATCCTGGCAGGGTCACCCTGTTCGGCGAGTCCGCGGGCGGCATCAGCGTCTGCATGCATCTGGTGTCGCCCAGGAGCAAAGGCCTCTTCCAGACCGCCATCATCGAGAGCGGACCGTGCGACTCCGCCGCGGACGAGGCGACGGCCAGCGCGCAAGGGCAAGAGTTCGTCGAGGCGCTGGGCTGCACCGACGCGCCTTCCGTCCTCGAGTGCCTTCGCGGCAAATCGGCCGAGGAGATCATGAGCGCGCTGCCGCGGGGCGCGGCCTTCCTCGAGGGCGCCGGCCCGACGTGGTTCCCGGTCGTCGACGGATGGAACCTGCCCGACACGCCGGGCAAGCTCCTCGAGGCCGGGAGCTTCGAGAAGATGCCGACGATCCTCGGCAGCAACGCGGACGAGGGCACGCTCTTCGTCACGCTCTGGGGCGAGTCCGCGGCGGTCGCCGACGACGCCGCGTTCGAGGCGTTCGCCGAGACGCTCGCCCCGGGCCACGGCGAGGAGGTGGTGGCGCTCTACCCGAGCGAGACCTACGGCTCGGCGCAGGCGGCGGCGATCGCGGCGCTGGGTGATTCGATGTTCGTGTGCCCGACGCGGCGGGCGGCGCGCGCGATCGCGGGCGCCGGCGCGGCGACGTATCTCTATCATTTCACCTATGCGCCCGAGAGCTCGCTGCTCGGCGATCTCGGCGCCTTCCATTCTGCCGAGATCAAGTTCGTGTTCGGCAACCCGACGATGGTGTTGCCGGAGCCGCTGACCGAGGGTGAGCTCGAGATGTCGCAGAAAATCATGGGGTACTGGTCGCGCCACGCGGCGAGCGGGGACCCCAACGGCGAGGGCGCCGTCGCGTGGCCGAGGTATAACGCGGAGGGGGACGAGAGCCTCGCCCTCGATCGCGACATCGCGCCGCAAGCCGGCCTGAAGGGAGAGCAGTGCGACGCGTGGGACTCCTTCGCCACGGCGGCCCCCTGACGGTGCTCGCACGGAGGGCCGCGGCGCGTCACGCGATGGCCGAGGCCCTGCGAGCGGCCTGCGCGGCTCGAGTGTTGAGTCAGGGCCCGCCGCGAGCGCGATCCCCGAGCGCGGCCGCCGCGCGCTAAATAGCGATAGATATTATGCTATCCTGACCACGGTGCTCTCCTCCTACGACCTCGCCGCCATCATGGCCCGCCTCGACGCGCGCGAGGCCGCGCTCGACCTGCTCACGCAGGAGCGCCAGGCCGCGGTCGCCGCGATCTTGCGGGCGCCGGCGGGGTCTCCGGGCTCGGCGCTCGATCCTGCGGGGGGCCGGGAGCCCGGGGAGGCCGAGCTCCTCCTGATCCGCCGGGCCGATCACCCGGCCGATCCCTGGTCGGGGCACATGGCGCTCCCGGGCGGGCGGCGCGAGCCGGCGGACGAGAGCCTGCTCGCCACCGCGATCCGCGAGACGCGGGAGGAGGTGGGGATCGACCTGGCGGCGCACGGGACCCTGCTCGCGCGCCTGCCCGAGGTCCCGGCGGTCGCGCGCGGGCGGCGCGCCGGGATGATCGTCGCCCCGTTCGTCTTCGCGCTGCGCTCCACGCCGGAGCTCACCCTGAGCGACGAGGTGGCCGAGGCGCTCTGGACGCCGCTCGGGCCGCTCGCGCGCGGCGAGCGCACCTCGCGTTATGCGTACACGCACGAGGGAAACGTCCTCCAGCTCCCGTGTCTGCTCGTGGACGAGCGGGTCGTCTGGGGGCTGACGTACCTCATGCTGAAGCAGCTCTTCGAGGTGCTTCACCGGTAGCTCGCGCGGCCGCCGGATCAGCCGGTCTGCCGCGGCGTCGCTGGCCGCGTTCCCCTCGGATTCCCCTCAGAACCCACCTTCGATCGCGAGCCCCGGCATCGTGATGGGCCCGATCTTCCGCGGCGTGCACGCGCCGTCATCGCAGCTCACGTCGAACACCTCCTTCGCCAGCGTCGCGTTCTGCACGTCGAGCACGAGCCCGAGGTACCTCCGCGCGCCCAGCGCCCAGCGCTTCGACAGGCGCATGTCGAGCCGATAGAACGGCGCGACGCGATCCGGGTGCTCGCTCGGGGGGCGCCCCGGGGCGGCCTCGTCGGCGGGAAAGCCGGTGTAGAAGACGTGGCGTATCCCGGCGCGCCAGCCCGCGCCGAGGTCGTAGAGCAGCGCGAGGTGCGCCACGTGCGTCCGATCGTAGGCGGAGGGGATCGTCGACTTGCCCCGCGTGCGCGTGGAGCGCGACAGCGTGTACGACGCCAGGAAGAACATGTCGCGGCGGAGCGCCCCGCGCGCCCCGAGCTCGAGACCGTACGTGTCGCCGAGGCTCCGCGTGAGGAAGCGCTCCGTGCTGAGGGTCGTGCCGCGGCCCGTCCCGATCGGATCGCTCAGGCCGAAGGTCGCCTGTCGAAACACCGTGGCGCTGAAGTTGACAGGGCCCGCGTCGACCTCGACGCCGAAGCTCGACTGCAGGCTGCGCTGCAGCCCCCCAGGGATGCCGCCGATCTGGAGCGCCGGCAGCGGGGCGAGGCCGGGCAGCTGCGAGGCGAGGCCGAACGCCGGGATGAGCCGCACGTGGTCGCCGACGCCGAAGCGGCCGACGATCCTCGGGTCGACGGCGAGCGCGCTCTTGCCGAGCGAGGTGTAGTGGTCCACGCGCACGCCGGGCGTGATCGTCGACCGCTCGTCGAGCACGAGCAGCGCGTCGGCCCACGCGCCCAGCGCGAGGTCGAGGCGGCTGCGGAAGAGCTCCGGGAAGCTCTCGTCGAGCTGGGCCGTCCCCTCGGCGGGCGCGTCGTCTTCGGTGGACGCGCCGCCTCCGGGCTCGCCGTCCGACGCGCCGGGGCGCGGCGTCACCACGTAGCGGTCGACCGCGGCGTCGACGCCTACCCGCACGAGCGCGCGCCCCGCGAGGATGGGCCGGGCCAGGCTCATCCGCGCGTTGAGCTTCCAGGCCTCGGCGCTCTCCACGCCGACCCCGCGCGACCGGTCGAGCCCGAGGGTGAGCGCCGACCTGACGCGCGCGCCCGAGGCGGCGTCGTCGCGGTCGTAGCGCATGTCCAGGCGGTGGAAGTCGCTGTCGAGGAGGACGTCGGTCGCCTCGGCGCCGTCCTCCTCGCCGATGCTGGCGAGGTAGTCATACGCGCCGAAGGCGAAGACCGTGAAGCGCTCCTCCGGCCCGAGCCGGTGCGTCATCCGGCCCTGGTAGTCGGCGTAGCCCACGTCGACGCTCGGGACGAGCGCCGAGGTGAGCGCCGCGCCGGCGGCGTAGCGCCCTCCCACGAGGACGTGGGTGTCGCTGTCCATCGGCCCCTCCACGACGCCGCCGAGGTCGACGAACCGGAGGCTCCCCTCCCCGCGCCAGACGTCGGACGGCGGCGCGCTCTCGGCCTCGATCGCCGCGCCCGCGAGCCGCCCGATGTCCGAGGGATAGGGGCCGAGGTGCATCTCGACGCGCTGGACCATCGCGGCCGGGATGACGCTGGGGCCGGCGCCCACGTGAAAGAGGAGCGGGACCTGGATGCCGTTGAAGAAGTAGCCGATGTTCCCCGGGGGCGCGCCGCGGATGTAGTAGTACGGCATGCCGCTCGCGATCGAGGTCACGCCGGGCTGGATCTCGATGGCGCGGTAGGGGTCGCCTAGCGCGCCGGGCAGCTCGCGGACGTCGCGCCGCGTGAGCGAGACGGAGCCCGGCGGAGCCCGGTTGCCCTCGACGGTGACCTCGATCCCGGCGGGCGCGGCGGCCTGTCCGTCGGGGACCACGGGAGACGGCGGCTCGGCCGGAGCCGCGCCGGGCGCCTGCGCCGCCTCGGCTCCCGCCGGCTCGCCGGCCGGGCGGCCTGCAGGTTGAGGGCGCGCCTCGCCCGCATGCAAGGCCGCGGCGGCCGCGAGCGCGAGGGAGAAGAGTGCGCCTGGGGATCTCACGCGGATGTCGTAGCTACGCCGCTGGGCAGCCGGGAGAACCTCCCCCGTGGCGCCCCGGGATTAGCAAATCCAGCGGCTCGGCGGAAGCCGGGGAGTCCATGCACGCTCGGCCACCCACGCGCCCTGGACGCGCATCCCCGCGCTCGCGAGGCGCCCGTCAGCCCCATCGACGGGCGGCGCGTCTGCTTGCCCGATCCGGGAGACAAAAAAACAGAGCGCCCATTCGACGGCGGGGGGGAAGCCGTCACGGGCGCTCTGACGTCCGTGTTTTGCAGGACACGGGCCAAGGCTACTCCCTTCTGTATTCATGGGGTTACCCTTAAGGATGCCCCCGACACCTTTCGATTCTGAGATCTCTGCTTTCAAACCTGGCACGGGATCGCGCCTTGGAACCTCCCGCCGGGCCTCCCTGCCACGCCGAGCTCCCTGAGATTGCGGCGGCTGCGCGGCTGCGCGACTTCAAGAACGACGACGCGGCGGCCGCCAAGGTCCTCGACGTGGCGCTCGCCCGGAAGGAGCCGGACGACCCCCTCGAGCGCGCCCGCGCCCTCGCCGCCCGGCTGGAGCTCGCCGTCGCCCTGGGCGAGCAGGCGCGCGCCCGCGCCCTGCGCGACGAGATCGACGAGGCGCCGCTCTCCGACGAGGAGCGCGCCCTGCTCCGGCCTCAGCTCGACGCCGTGGACGCGCTCGATCGGTCGCAGCGATAGGCGCGCCCGCCGCAAGGCCTCACGTCGCTCGCCGCCTCCGTGCCGCGCCCGGCGGACGCGCGACACGCTCGTCCTTGGCCAGGAGCTCGAGCGCGCGATCGAGCGCGAGCCCCAGCGAGCGCGCGCCCTCGGCCGAGAGGTCGGAGAAGAGCATCTGCGCGCCGACGAAGGCCGCGTACTCCAGCCGCGCGAGCAGCAAGGCGGCGCCGCGCGCGCGCCCCTCGGAGGCGTACAGGGACGCGAGGTACTCGACGCGGCGCGCGTCGACGCGCCGGAGCACGGCCGCGGCGCGCTCGTCTCGGAGCGCCCACGCCCGCACGGCGAGCTCGAGCCGGCCGTCGAGCGAGCGCACGACAGCGGAGAGCCGCTGCCGCTTCTGCTCGGGGCTCCCGCCCGCCTCGGCGTGGTGGATCGGCGCCGACGTCTGCCGCTCCTCCCAGCGAGCGAGGAGCGCCGCGAGGAACGCCGCGATGTCCTCGAAGTGGTGATAGAACGAGCCCTTCGTTCGCCCGAGCCTCGCGCAGAGCCCGTCGATCGTCAGCGCGCCCTCGCCGCCGTCGCGGAGCGCGTCGAGCCCCTGGTCGAGCCAGTCGTTCCTCGAGGTGCGCGCCATGCGGGTCAGTCGAGCGTGGCGCCCGCGACGGCGGCGGCGAGGGTGAGCGAGAGCGGCGAGTACACGAGGCGGTTCAGCCGGTGATACGGCAGGGCGCCCGTGTCGGGCCGCAGGCGAGCCTCGAGGTAGCCGCCGACGCCCCGCGCCCCGAGCACCAGCGCGACGGCCCACGCGCCGAGCCGGAGCAGCGTCGGCGAACCGCCGCCGTACCGCTGGGCCAGCACCAGCGCGGCGGACGACGCGAGGAGACACGCCACGACGAGACATGCGCCGAGGGAAGGAAAGGGACTGCCCTTGGGCAAGCCGACCACCATCTCCACCTTCTCGTGCCGGGCATCCCCGGGCCACGCGCCTCCCAGGCCCCAGTAGACGTGGATCGCCGCGAGCACCCCGAGGGCGCCGCCCGACGCCAGGGCAAGCACGTCCCGCCGCGGGACCCCCACGCCCAGCGCCCCGGCCGCGCACAGGATCGCGAGCAGGCCAAGCAGCGTCCATGGCGACACGCCGCGCGGCGCTCCGAGCCGGGACACGCCGGCGACCAGCACGAGGAGCGGGGCGACGACCGCCGCGCTCGAGAGAAGTGGATCCATCGTGGCCTCACCTTCAAACCATACCATACGGTATGGTATGGTGCTGGACAAGCGTCTGCGCCTCACTGAACGCACGGCGCAGGGACCGTCGCTGTGGCGCTCCGCCACGGACGCTCCCGAGCCGCGCGAGGCCCTCGGCGCCTCGGGTTGCTCTCGCCCGCCGCCGCGCACGCTGCCCCGCGACTCCCTGCGCGCGCCGCCCGCCACCGCCCGGCGCGGCCCGATTCCCGCCGGCAGCGCCACCGTGCTTTCCACCCTCCTCGGTGAGATTCTCACGAAAAGCGCACGACCAACAAATGCTGAGTTCTTCTCGGGGCCTATCGAAATACACTCGATATACATTCGATTCATCGCGCCTTCATGGCCGATTCGGCTTCCTTGTCCGCGCCTGCCCAAGTATGAAATAGGAGTTCGAGCTCTCCTTGGCTCCGAAGTGACAAGGGCGCCGCGCGCCCCCGGTCGGGTCGCCTCGCCGGCGTGAAGGAGCGGGAAGAGAGGCTTGGGGCAGCGCCGAGCGATCGTCGTGGTGCCCTTGCCGAAGAGCCGAAACGCGACACGCGAGAGAAGGACCATCACGATGAGGAGAAGGAAGGACCCGTTCGGCATGGCGCTCGCGCTCGCCGGCGCCGGCAGCTTCGCGGGCTGCTGGGAAGGCGGCGCTGTCCAGATCTATTCGTGCAATGAGCCGTGCTTCAGCCTGGATGCTCACGAGTGCAATGATCCGTGCCCCGTGTGCGACGGCGCGTGCGTGCCGCCGCCGTCCCTCGGGTTCGACGATCCCATCCTGCTCTGGAGGGGCGACGCGACCGGCGGGACGTCCCCACCGGAGTGCCCGGTGGAGGCGCCGGATCTCCTGTTCGACGGTTACAGCGGATTCGCCGGCGAGCACAGGTGTCCGACGTGCCTTTGCACGAAGCCCTCCTGCGAGCTGCCTTCAGGCCTTCTGGGGAGCGCCTCGGCCACGTGCGACGGGACGGCGTCCACGTCGTTCGCCGCCCCCGAGGGGTGGAGCGGCGCGTGCACGGCGCCGGCCGCGGCGACCTCGGGCGAGCTCAGCTCGCTCCTCATCCCGGCGCCGACCGTGAGCGCGTGCGCCCCGGCGCACGATCCCGGAGGAGCGCCGCCCGAGCTGGCCGCCCCCGCGAGCACCCGGGTGCGCGCGTGCACCGGCGCGGCCGACGAGAACAAGTGCAGAGATCCCTCGATGATGTGTGTCGCGGCCCCCAGGCAGCGATCCGGGGGCTTCACGATGTGCATCCGCCATCTGCTCCAGAGCACGCCGGAGTGCCCCGAGCCATATCCCGATCTGCTGGCGATCGCCGAGGGCTTCGACGACACGCGCAGCTGCACGCCTTGCGCGTGCGAGGAGCTCGAGGACGCCACGTGCGCCGCGCTCGTCTCCGTCTACGAGGACGGCAGCTGTCGCGAGCTCCTCGGCGCAGAGACGGTGACGATGGCCGGGCCGAAGTGCGTCGCGGGGCCGGATCTGCGGCTCGAGAGCATGGTGGCGCGCTGGATCAGGGACGACCCAGGCCGGTGCGCCCCGACCGGAGGAGTCGCCATGGGCGAGGTGACACCGCAGAGCCCGGCTTACTATTGCTGCCAGTCAGACGAGGTCATCCCTATCTACTGATGACCCCGCCCGTCAACGGCTGTTCGAGCTGTTCGAGCTGTTCGACCCGGACGCACCCATTGAGCGAGGGTGCGACTTCGTGTACCCGTACGCGTGCTTCGCGGCTATAAGAGCGAATCACGCGAAAGGGAGAGCGGATATGCGAATCGCACGATGGTGCTTCTGGATCGCGCTCGCCGCGGCCGGTTGCAGCGCGTCCAACCGCGGCACGTCCGCGACGGAGGCCGACCCGTCCTCGGGCGCCGGAGAGAGCGGCGAAGGGAGCGGTGAAGGGAGCGGCGCGGGCGGCCAGGACGACCCGTTTGGCTCCGGCACCGATATCGGCGGGAACAGCGGAGACGTCGGGAATGGGGGCAACGGGAGTGGGGCCCCTGACAACGGGTGCATCGAGCGAGCCTCCCTCGTGTATGTGCTCTCACAGGACAACGAGCTCTACAGCTTCAGGCCCGATCGTAAGGAGTTCACGAAGATTGGTGTCCTGGGGTGCCGGACCGGCATGGATCCGAACTCGATGGCGATCGATCGCAACGCGGTGGCGTGGGTCAACTACGTGGAGCCCGACGACAGCGAGGGGACGTTGTTCAAGGTCAGCACCGAGGACGCGAGCTGCGAGCCCTCCGGGGCCACGCTCTCCGACGGGTGGTCCCGGCTCGGCATGGGCTTCTCGAGCGACCTCTCGCGCCCGGACACCGAGGAGCTGTTCGTGGCGGGCGCCACGGGCACGCCGGGAATCGGGCTGGGGAGGATCGACGGCGCGTCCGTGACGCCGGTCGGCGAGTTCAGCGGCTCGATGCGCGACATCTCGGCGGAGCTCACCGGCACCGGGGATGGACGCCTCTTCGGCTTCTTCACGACCACCCCGGTTCAGCTCGCCGAGATCGACAAGGAGACCGGCGAGATCATCGAGGCCACGGACCTGCCGGGCATCGAGACCCCGAGCGCCTGGGCGTTCTCGTTCTGGGGTGGCGACTTCTATTTCTACACCGCCCCGAGCGAGCTCGGGTCGTCGCGCACCACCAACGTGAGCCGCTATCGCCCGTCGGACGGCTCGATCGACACGGACTACATGACGAACATCGGCTTCCGCATCGTCGGCGCAGGCGTCTCGACCTGCGCCCCCCTCGAGCTGCCCCTCTAGCGCGACGGTCACCCGCTTCGGATACGGGCCCACCTCGACGTTTTCGGTGCTCAGCGCACCGGAGTGCGTTTCCGCGCCGAAAACGCCGATCTGGGCCCGTCTCCTGTGCGGGAGACCGCCGCTCTGATCGGCAGGGGGGTGAGGCGGGCGGAGTGGGAGGAGGCCCCGGGACGGACTTACCAGGGGCGTTCCTGAGGGCATCGGGAACGGATCCGGGAAGCGCGCTCACGGCGGTGCAGGCGTCTACCGATTTGGCGTCGACGGCATCACGTTGCGCGTGGCCGATCGGGCACACCCGATCGGGCGGCGAGGTGTTGCGATGCGGATGAACCTTCTCCCCGGGCGCGGTCACTGGCTACTCGCGCTCGCGCTGGCGCTCACCGCGGCGTGCGGGACGGCGCCGGGCGCGGAATCCCCGGCGCGCGAGGATATTCTCCGCGCCGCGGGGCCGAACGAGTTCATCCTGCTGACCGCCCGGGGCGAGCTCGTCAGCGCCGACATCGAGCCGGGGAGCGTCGTCGGGCCGGACGTGAACCTCGGCGTGTACGCCGCCGACAGAGGGCGAGACGGGCAGACAGTCCGGGGCGTGGCGTTCAACCGGACCGTGAACGTCACAGCGACGGGCCAGCGCGCGGCCGGCATCGTCGGCGCCATGCCGCTGGAGCTCTCGGTGACCCGGGCGGAGGCAGGGCTCCGCGCGCAAGGCCTCCTGGCCGGCGCCCTCTCCGACTACCGGCTGGACGAGCGGCAGCTCACGGGCACGATCGGGCGCTGCAGCTACGAGCTCACGCGGACGGGGCGCACCTACGAGGGGTCGCGGCGCTGCGAAGGCCAGCCTCATCACGCGACCGTGCTCCTGCCCCGCGGGCTGTCCTCGTGGAGCGACGCCGCGCTCGCAGCCGCCCTCGGGCTGCTCCTTGGCGCCTGAGCGCGCCGCGGCCCGCCCCGTCGCGTGGGCGGTGGCGAATGACAGGTCGCGCAGCGACTGCTAGAGCTCGGGGCGACCCGGCAAGAAAGACGATGCGCGCCGGAAGCCCGTCGGGTACGGAAGGGCCGAGCCTCCTGGGCCCCGGCGGTCCTTTCTTCGCGCCCTCGCGCGACACCCACTCTTCATCCGTGACGAAGCCCAGATCCGATGGCAACGCGCCGGGCAGGGCGACCCCGGCGACTTCACCGAACCTCCTCGAGGGACGCTCCGCGCCCATCCCGCTCGGGCCGCGCCTCGAGGCCGTGCTCGAGCTCGCCTACCGCGCGCGCCGCGCGGTGCTGCTCGAGGGACCCACGGGGATCGGCAAGAGCGAGCTCGTCCGGCAGCTCGCCGAGCGGCTCGGCATCGCGACCGTCGTGCTCGATCTGAGCCTCCTCGAGCCGCCCGATCTCGTGGGCCTGCCGGTCATCCGGGACGGCCGGACCAGCTACGCGGCGCCGTCGGTGCTGCCCCAGGACGGCGCCGGCATCCTGATGCTGGAAGAGCTCAACCGGGCGGAGCGGTACATCCAGCAGCCGGCGCTCCAGCTGCTCAGCGCCCGGCGGCTGCATGAATACGAGCTGCCCGCGGGGTGGGTGTGCTTCGCCGCCGTCAACCCCGAGTCGGCCGACTACCAGGTGACCCCCCTCGATCGCGCGCTCCGCGCGCGGTTCCTCCACCTGAACGTCCGCGCGGACCGCGCGTCCTGGCTCGCCTGGGCGCAGGTGAACGGGCTCCACCCGGGCGTGATCGCCCTCGCGCAAGGGCACGAGCGCGTCCTGGACGACGTGCCCCCGCGCACCTGGACCTATGCGTCGCACGTGCTGAGCGCGCTCCGCCCCGAGGAGCTCGCGGACGGCGTGCTGCTGCGCGACGCCCTGGGCGGGTACCTGCCCCCGAGCTGGGTCGAGCTCCTGCTCGCGTCCAAGGACACCTGGTCGACGCGGCTGCCGTTCGATCTGCGCGCGCTGCTCGCCGATTACGGGCCGAGCTCGCCGGCGGGCAAGGTGCTGCGCGGGGCGCGCGAGCGCGGGGAGACCGACCGGTTCGACGAGGTGACGACGCGGCTCGCGCCGCTGCTCGAGGGGCCGGAGGTCGGCGTGCTCGCGGCGCAGCGCAAGCTGTCGCTGGGGGCGTTCGAGGCGCTGCTCGCCGACCTGCCGGGCGACCACCGCGAGCGGCTCCAGGACGCGCTCGGCGGCAACGCGACGGCCACGCAGCTCATCGACGTCCGCCCCGAGGAGCTGCTCCAGAACTACGCGGGCAGCGCCGCCGAGCAGAAGGTGCTGGCGTGGCGCGCCGATCCGCTGCGGCAGCACCGCGTGGGGCTCGTCGTGACCGCGCTGTCGGCGCACCTCGGCCAGCAGGCGAAGCTCGTCGACGTGCGGCGGAGCAACGTCGCGCGCGTGTGCCTGGGCCAGCTGCTCGCGCAGCTGCCGGAGCGCTGGGCCCTCCGGCTCGCGGCGACGCTGAAGAAGCACGGCGTCACGCCGGTCCGGCCGCAATGAGCCAGGCCGCGGGGCGCGGCGAGGTGCGCGAGGTGCGCGAGGTGCCAGAGGACGCGGTCGCCGCGTGGCTCGACGCCTTCGTGCGCGATCCCGGCTTCCTGGAGCGGTATCCCTGCTACGCGGCGATCCTCGCGCGGCTCGCGCCGGTCGCGGACCCCTCGGTCAAGCGCATGGCCGTCTCGCTGTTCGACGGCCGCTTCTTCCTCCACGTCAACGTGGAGTCGTTCATGAACGAGCCCGTGTTCCTGCGGGGCGTGCTCCTCCACGAGGTGCACCACGTCGCGCTCGGGCACCTGTGCCACCCCAAGTTCGCGGGCGCGGACGATCCGGAGCTCATGGACCTCGCCCTGGAGATGTCGGCCAACGAGTACATCGAGGAGCCGCTGCCCGATCCGATCCGCTGGCAGCCCTACGCCCCGATCGGCCTGCGCGGCGGCCAGAGCACGCTCGAGCGCTACGAGCTGCTCGTGAGCGCGGCGCGCGAGGGCAAGCTCCCGCAGCGCGGCGGCGAGGCCGTCGACGATCACCGCGTGCTCCGGCGCCCCTCGCGGGAGCCGGGCGCGGTGGAGCAGACGCGGCAGCTCCTGCTGCGCGCCGCCGAGGAGGCGGACGCGCTCGCGAACGACGGCGATCCGGCGGACGTGCCCGGCCTCTTGCTCGCGGGCAAGACGCCGGGGCGGCTCATCGAGGAGCTGACGGACGCGCTGGGCCCGCCCGCGCACCCGCTCGACTGGAAGACCGCGCTCAGGATGTTCGTGGCGAGGGAGCGCGCGCCTGTGCACACGTACGCGCGGCCGAACCGGCGCTTCCCGGGCCGCGTCGGCGAGGTCCCGGGCAGGACGTACGCGCCCCGCGCGATCTCGAAGCCGTCGGTGCTCGTGGCGATCGACACGTCGATGAGCATGCGGCGCGAGGAGCTCTCGGAGATCGCCCGGCAGCTGCAGGTGATGAGCGAGTCGGCGCGCATCACCGTCGTCGAGTGCGACGTGGAGATCGGGCGCGTGTACGCGTTCGACGGGCGGCTCGACGAGGTCGGCGGCCGCGGCGGGACCGATCTGCGGCCGGTGTTCGCCCCGGAGTTCCTGGCGGCGCGGAAGGTCTCCGGCGTGATCTATTTCACGGACGGCGCGGGGCCCACGCCCCCGGCGCCGCCGCCGCTGCCGGTGCTCTGGATCCTGACGAAGCCGCTCGATTTCACGTGCCCGTGGGGAGACCGGGCGTGGCTCGCGAGGAAGCCTCGGCCACGGTGAGCTGCGCGGTCATCGGGCGTGGATGACCGCGCGGGAGGCGGCGCGCCGCAGGCGGAGCCTCAGGGCACGCTCGCCGGATCGGCCGGGTCGGTCAACGCGTCCGCCTCGTCGCCGTCGAGCGCCCCATCGCTGTCGCGGTCGAGCGCCATCCGCACCCCCGATCCCGGCGGCGCGCAGGTGAAGGTCAGCGCCTTGCCCGACGCCGCGATCGCGCGCAGCGCCGTCGCGCTGATCGCCGGGCTCGCCGCCCTGTCCCGCAGGAATGTGCCAGCGCCCTGTTGATAGAGGAAACCCTCCTCGTCCCCGTGCCTGCGGACCTTCGCCACCAGATCGCACTCCCCCGCGTCCGCGCGCGCGATCAGAAGATCTACCCGCAGCTCGGCGGCCGTGTCGCCCACGCCGGAGAGCGTCGCTTGCTGGCCCACGATCGGCGCCAGGTTGCTGTCGAAGGCGTGAAGGAAGGCGGTCACCTGCCCGCGCAGCACGTCGCCCGCCGCGCCCGGCGGGAAGCCGTTGACCCCCGGCACCTCGTTGAAGCCGTTCTGATCGTGGAAGCGGAAGATCGTATCCATCGTCCCGTTGTGGCCAATGCCGAACCCGCGGATCTGATCGCCCTGGAACTCGAAATTCCGGTCGTTGAAGCGGGGGTTCTCCACCATGCCGAACATACCCACCTTCTGATAGACGTTACGGAGCTGCGCGACCTTGAAGCTCTGCGTGATGAACGCGAACGTGTAGCGCCCGTCGGTCCCGAAGAAGCCAGGGAACGGGACCCCGTACTCGGCGTTGCCCGCGGGATCGAGCACGTGGCACGAAGCGCACGGCCCGCCCTCGCTGGCCGGCAGCGTGAAGAATGCCTTGCCCGCCGCCTGATCGGCGGTAAGGCTGTTGTCCAGCGCGCGGATGGGGTTGGGCGGATACATCACCTGGAGGACGAAGTCGGTGAACGCCTGCATGTCCGCCGCGGGGATGGGCGCGTCCCGCCCGAGCAGGCCGACGAAGGAGACGCTGAACTTCTTGAACGCCGCCTCCTCGTCGAAGGTGCCGCTGTCCGGCTGCGCGCTCGGCGCGTCGTTCCCGCCGGTGCGGTCTCCGCGCCAGTGCATCGGCCCGTGGTTGGCCATCCCGCGCAGGCTCTGCGTCGTCATCGGCCCCTTGAGCGCGGCGAACTCGGCGGGCGCGCCGAAGAGCGTCGGATCGAGGATGAACGGGCCTGGCATCGGCGTGTTCGCCGCGTCGGGGTCGCCAAGGTCCCACGACAGGCTGTCGAGATCGCCGAAGACATGGCAGGTCGCGCAGGCCGAGTCGCCGTGGCTCGACGTGAACGAGGCGTCGTAGAGGAAGCGGCGGCCGCGGACCACGCTCTCCGGCTCGGGGCTGTACATGGGCACGTGCGCGATCTCGGCCCTGGCATCGACGTCGATGATCGAGATGGAGTTGTCGAAGCGCGTGAGGGCGTAGAGCTGCCCGCGCGCCTCGTCCAGCACCACGCCGGTCGGCCCGCCGCCGGAGACGGGGATCTGGCGCGCGCGCCTCGGCACGAAGGTGTCGGCCTCGAGCGCCGCGGTGTTGAAGACGCCGATCTTGTCCGAGCCGAGCGCGGCGACGTAGAGCCTCTTTCCGTTGCTGGAGACGGCCATGCCCGTGGGCAGCGCGAGGCTCTTCCGGCTCTCGGCGTTCGGGACCGGGGCGCAGCACGCGCTGTAGTCGATGTGTTTGTTCAGGTGCCGCGGGGCGACGCCGCCCGTCGCGGGGTCGAGCACCGTGATGTTGTTGTGGTTGAACCGGCCGCGCACGCTGTGGCCCGCGAAGACGCCGGCGCCCTCGAAGCGATTCTCGTTGAACGCGTCCGTGTTGGCCACGTAGACGCGCCCGCTCACCGGGTTGACGGCCATGTTGTAGAGGACCGTGCCGACTCCCTGGAACACGCCCCCGGGCCCCTCGACGGGCGCGGGCGGGTTGGCCAGGGCGTCGATGACGAAGACGTCCTTGTCGGGCAGCGAGAAGTTCACCTTGTCGTCCCAGGATCGGTTCAGCTCGTCCACCCAGTGCGTCCCGTTGAACTTGACGATGAGGGGTATCGGGGGCTGCGGGGCCCCGGCGGCGTTGGTGGTCGGCGGGGGCAGGCCGAGGCCCTGGTTCACCAGGTTGATCTCGATCGCGGTGGTGCGGTTTCCGGAGTGGAAGGCCGCCGCGTAGACGCGTGAGCCGTCGGGCGTGGCGGCGAGCGCGCGCGGCGTGTCGCTGAAGAGGGTGATGATGTTGAGCGGCGCGGGGCTCGAGCTCGCCGCCGAGAAGACCCAGACGTCGGCGCGGCCCACGCCCGGCGTGGTGAGCGCCGGATCCACGGGGCTGTTCTGTCCGCGGTGCGCCGTGGTGATGAAGGCGCGGCCCTTGCCGGCGCCGGCGAAGACGATGTCGCGGGGCTCGTCGCCGACGAGCAGGGTGCGCACGACGCGGGGCTTCCTCGGCCTCGAGACGTCGACAACGCTCACGCTGTCGGAGAGATGGTTGACGACCCAGACCTCGTCGTCGCTGCGCGCCGCGACGGCGACCGGCTCCAGGCCCACGGCGACCGAGCCGCGGTGCTCGAGCCCGCCGCTCTGGACCTTGAAGATCTCGAGGCGGTTGTCAGGCGTGTTGACGGCGAAGAGCATCGAGCCGTCGGGCGAGAGGGCGAGAGGGCGGACCTGGCCGCTCTCGAAGAGGGAGTAGGGCCGGGCGGCGGCGACCGTGATCGGAGCCCTCGCTACGGTCGGGGTTTCGTCGACAGGCGTACCGCTGTCAGCGCATGCGGCCAGGGCGAGAGCCGGGAGCGACCAGAGGACGAGCTTGTTCATGGGCACCTCGAAGGCGGGAGGAGAGCGACATTTTATGATCCATCGAAAGGCGCCCACGGAGCAATAGACAGACGGATGGAATCAACCCACGTTGTTCGGCAAGACACCTTTAAAGCGCGGAGCGCCTCGGCGGCGGGAGCGCTCCACAACACGCCACAGGTCTCCCACGGTGGGGCCCCGCCCCACAACAACGTTGTTGCCATCAGCGAGCCTCGTCGTTGATCACGAGAAGAATGCCCGCATACACAAAAAAACGACCCGTCAGGGCGGCGCGCGCGGGCGAGGAGCCGGCGGCGCTCCCGAGGCAGAGGGCCTCCTCGGCCTCGGGCGCGCGCGCGCCACGGGAACGACAACGACGCGGCGTTCGCCGTGGACCCGCGCTGATACGGAGTTGGAGGGGCGGCGAGGTCGCGCGCCTCGCCGCGAGGCGACGCGGATCAGGCCGCGGCGAGCTTGGCCGGGCGGCGGATCAGCGAGAGGGCGACGTAGACGACGAACGAGATGGCGAAGCCCGTGAACCAGGCGTAGCTGTAGAGATCCATCCATGCCTTGGGGACCGTCGCGACCTTGATGGTGCCGAGGAAGCCAGGCAAGTTGGGCAAGACGCCGGCGACGAGGGCGACGATCGCGACGGGGTTCCACCCGCCCGCGTACCAGTAGATCCCTTCCCGCTTGTAGAGCTGGGTGAGATCGAGGTTGGTCCTGCGGACGACGTAGTACTCCGCGATCAGGATCGCGCCGAGGGGGCCGAGCAGCGCGGAGTAGCCGACGAGCCAGGTGAAGATATACCCGGTCGGGTCGCTGACGAGCCGCCACGGCTGCATCAGGATGCCGATGATGCCGGTGATGAGGCCGCCGGTGCGGAAGGAGATCCGCGACGGCCAGAGGTTCGAGAAATCATTGGCCGGGCTCACGACGTTCGCGGCGATGTTGGTCGCCAGGTTGGCGATGCAGAGGGCCGCGAGCGAGATGATCAAGACGACCGGGTTCTCGAAGCGGGTGATGACGACGACCGGATCCCAGAGCGTCTCGCCGTAGATGACGACCGTGGCGGAGGTGACGGCGACGCCGATGAACGAGAAGAACGCCATCGTGGGCGGCAGGCCGATCGCCTGCCCGATGACCTGATCGCGCTGCGAATGCGCGTAGCGCGTGAAGTCCGGGATGTTGAGGGCCAGGGTGGCCCAGAAGCCGACCATCGCCGTGAGCGCTGGGAAGAAGAAGACCCAGAACTGGCCCTCCTTGGGCTGCCCGACCCCGAAGGACGAGGGCTTCTCGAGCATCGGGCCGAACCCGCCGGCGCGGCTGTAGGCCCAGAGGAGCAGCGCCAGGCCGAGGCCGATCAGGAGAGGCGCCTTGATGTTCAGCAGGATCCGGATCGACTCGATGCCCATGCGGATGATCCAGATGTTGACGCCCCAGAAGAGCAGGAAGCAGGCGAGCTGCGCGACGTTGATGCCCAGCGGCGTCGGCGGCATCTGCTCTATCGACGGGACGAAGACCGCCACGATCTTGTAGATGGCCCACCCGCCGAGCCACGTCCCGATCCCGAACCAGCCGCAGGCCACGAGGGCGCGCAGCACCGCGGGCACGTTCGCCCCCCGGATGCCGAAGGCGCTCCGGCAGTAGACGGGGAACGGGATGCCGTACTTCGTGCCCGCGTGCGCGTTGAGGATCATGGGCATGAGCACGATGACGTTGCCGAGGAGGATCGTGAGGACGGCCTGCCCCCAGCTCATCCCCTCGGCGATCAGGCCCGAGGCGAGCATGTACGTCGGGGTGCATGCGCACATGGAGACCCACAGCGCAGCGATGTCCTTCATCCCCCATTTGCGCTGGTCCAGGCGCACGGGCGCGATATCTTCGTTGATGTAGCGCGAGTCGATGTCCCCTCCTATCTGCTGAAAGCCCTCGCTGGCCTTCGCGCCGTGAGCAGCCGAATGCACGTCGGGTTGAGCAGTCGTTTGCGTGTGCGCCATCGTCGATGAGGCTACACGATCGCACGTGAGACGGGATAGTGGACAGACGCACCGTCGCCGGAGCACGCCGGCTGTCCGGTGAGCCCGAACGAGCAGGCGCAGCGCGCGCGGCGCTCGCTTTGTTTCCTTTTGTTTCCTTTGTTTCCTCGATGTTGCGCGCCGGGCCTCGGCGTCCGCTCCGCGGTTGTTCTGGTGCCGTGGTGCGGTGATCCCTGGCGGGATCTCCGAGGCTCGGAGCTAGCTGCCCTGGCGGGCCGGAGGTCGAGGGGCGGTGAGCCCGCGCCGCAGGGCGAACGCGATACCCTCTTTCAGGGTCCGGAGCGTCACGACGCCACCCACACCGACGCCCTGCGCGACCAGCGTCTGCGCGATCCGCGGCTGGATGCCGGTGAGCACCACCTGAGAGCCGAGGAGGTTCACCGCCTTGGCCAGCCGGATGAGCGAGTCGGCCACCTGGGAGTCGATGACCCCGACGCCGGTGATGTCGAGGACCACCGTCCTGGCGCTGTGCGTGATGACCCCGTTGAGCACGGTCTCGAGCGTCGCCGCGGCGCGGTCGCTGTCGAGGAAGCCGATCAGCGGCACCGCGATGACCTGATCCGCCACCGGCATGAGCGGGGTCGACAGCTCGCGGACCATCTGCTCGAGCCGCTTCGTCTTGTCCGCGACGCGCAGCTCGAGCTCGGCGTTGAGGCGCCTCACCTCGTCCTCGGCGTGCCGGCGCTCGGTGACGTCGACGCCGATCGCCTGGAACTCGGCGAGCGGCCCCCCCTCGCCGAGCGGTGCGCGGTTGGTCCAGTGCATCCAGCGCACCGCGCCGTTCGGGAGGATGACGCGGTGCTCGGTGTGGACGATCGGGTTCTCGGGGCCGAGCTTCGCGAACTGCCGGGCGAGGAGCAGCCCGTCCTCTTCGGGGACCATCGGCATGAAGCGGTGGCCGACCAGCTCCTCGCGCGTCTTCTCGAAGTACCGGCAGTAGATGTCGTTGACGAAGGTCAGCGTGCCATCCATCCGAAAGCGGCAAATGAGCTCGGTCTGGTCCTCGACGATGCCCCGGTAGCGCGCCTCGCTCTCCCGCAGGTCGTTCTCGACGCGCTGCTTCTCGGCGAGCTCCCGCTCGAGCTCGGCGTTGCGCCGGCGGAGCAACTCCAGTTCCGCTCGCATGGTAGCGACAACATCCGCTTCGCCGTCGTTCATGATCCGGTGATTCCTTGGCGCGCCGTGTGGACAGTTACGTCCGTCCTAGCTATCTTATCAAAGGACGACCCCGCCGGGTGAACTTCGAGCGTGCCGAGGGCGCGCGCAGCGCTTCCTACAGCGCATGCCCTGTCGTCCCATCGACGCACCGCAGCGCACCAGATCACGCATGCATGAGCGTGCGTCTCCTCGTCTCATCAAGAGAGCATGGCAGGCGCATTCGCCGCGGATCTGCTCCCGCTTCGGCGCTCGCCTGCGTCGACGCGAGAGGACAGGCCGCTCGCTACTGCGCCCGCCGGAGCGTGGCGACGCCCTTCCAGGGCGGCGTCTGCGCGTGCACGACGAGCTCTCCCTGGTCCGAGAACTCGCACAGCGCCTCGTAGGCGACCCCCGCCTCGTCGTAGGAGACCAGCTTGAACCGATCCCATGCGGGGTCGCGGATCTCGTAGGCGCGGTCCACGTGGAGGCCGGGCGAGTCCGCGAGGATGCGCTTGCCATCGAAGCGGACGACCAGGTGCGCGTACTGGAACTCGAGCATCGACGCGAGCATCGGCTCGAGCGGGACCTCGGGCTCGAACCGGACGAGCCGGAAGCTGCCGCGCAGGCGCGCGTCGATCGACGCGATTTCGGCCCCCGCTTCGGGCCCCCGGGCGGCGCTCGAGCCGCAGCCGGCGGCCAGCGCGGCCAGGAGAGCGGCGCAGGCGACGAGGAGGGAGCGAGAAGAGGGGGATGGACGGCTCGCCGAGGGCGACATGGGGCGGAGCTTAGGGCGAGCGGACGGACAGCGCAAAGCGGCGCAGGTGCGCGCGGCCGTGGGCACGCCGCAGGCGAGAGCGCGAAACCTCTTCCTGCCGCGTCCGCTTCCGCTCACGCTTCCACCTGGAGCGCCGCCGTCGCGCTCGCGGGAGGGGGGAGCATGACAGACGTCCTGAGAGGCACCGATTTCGTCGCAGGCCTTCCAGAGCACGCGTGCGCCGCGCGCGAGGAGGCCATCCTCGAAGCGGTGCAGGCCGGCCACCTGGCGCCGATCTCGTGGGTCCCGGTGTACAGCCAGCTCGACGAGCGCCGCGCGACGTTCCTCGTGAGCGCCGACGCGCTCCGCATCGGCGACGCGGAGGACTCCGTCCGCGTCAACGCCTCGGCCCGGACGACCCAGCGAATCGCGGATCTGCTCGAGTGCGCGATGCTGACGACGCGCCTCTGCGACCTCGTGTGGGAGCAGGCCACCGTGCGGATCCCGCCGTGCATCGGCGCCCCGGACGCCTCGATGGCGAACACCTCCCGCATGCTGGAGCACCACCGCCGCCTCGAGGAGCAGGTCGCAGGGAGGACCGGGCTCATCGAGAACGTGGGCAAGCACTGGGTACTCACCAACCGCCTCGCGGACCGCCCCGACCGGGCCGCCAACTACGGCTGGTTCGACCCGGGCGCGGCCCACAGGCACGGCCAGCAGACCTTGTGGCAACCGCTCGGGCTCGCGCACGATCCGGATCATGTGGACTACTCGCAGGTCGTCCGCCTCGTGCGGCGACGGTGCACGGTCGACGAAGCGGAGCGCGATCTCCACGAGGTGATGACCGATCCGGCGCTCGCCGGTCTGCTCTCGTCCGAGGGTCCCCTGTGCGTCCTCCGGCTGCCCGGGGTGCCCGAAGAGGTGTGATCGCCGCGCGCCCCTCGGGGCGTCCGGCCCACATCCCAATCCGTCGCGGGCTGGCGCCCAGTGCAACGCGCCTTCGTGCCGCGCGGATGTCCCCGCCGCTGTGGCCCGCGCGCCTGGCCATACCTGCGCGACGCCGCCCTGATTGCGCGAGTCCCTGCTCAAGTTGAGCAAACCAGCGCAGGCCACCCCGCGCTCGCGCACCGCGGCGTCGCGTCCCCGGAGCGCCTGGCCAGGTCGTGGGCCCTCGACGCGAGGCGTGGCACGGAGCGTGATTAAAGAATCGCGCCATGACCGACAGAACTCACAGGCTTCTCGCCAACACTCCTCGCCGAACGTACCGAGCCGCGCCTCTGCTCGCCGCGGCGTTCATGATGGGCTGCACCGCCGCGTCGACCGAGGCGGACGACGCCGCCCCTCTCGCCCAGCCCTCGGCTGGCGGCGGGCTGCGCTTCGCGAGCGAGCACGACGCGCTCGGGTGGGTCGCCAGGCGGGCCGAAGAGCTCGAGATGGGCCCGGTGACGGTCGAACGAGACGAGGACGGCCGGCCCATCAAGGTGGCCGGCGTGTCGATCGGCTCGCCCGACGAGATCGCCGCGGCGAAGGCGGGCTTGATCGGCGAGCTGGGTGGTGAAGACCATGCGGTCGAGATCGCGGGGGAGCGCTATCTCCTGGAAGGCCAGGAGTCCGGGCTGTTCGCCGCGGTCGCGCACTGCAACGGCGGCCTCTGCACGAACGACGAGTCGTTCAAGAACGACTACGTGTTGTACCGAGAGCTCGGCAGCCGAACCTCGGTGACGTCAGGGGGGTTCGAGACCCGGCGCCAGACGATCCAGGGCCGCGGAGAGTACGAGTGCGTGGACCTGCCGGGGCCCCTGCCCGTCAAATGCACCGGCTACTGCACGTATGCGTCCAGCTGCCCTTCCGGTTTCACTGTGGAGAGCACCGCCGGCTACCCCACGTGCAGGACGACCTGCGTCGGCCAGGTGCGCAACGTGACGCTCTCGATCTCGATCGAGGGCTTCGAGTTCTTCGAGTCGAGCGGCATCCTCGTCCCCTCCATCCCGGTGCGAAGCGGCACGACCCACGACTCGAGCCTCGAGGTCAAATACTGGGAGTACGGCATCGGCATCGACTCCGTGATCTCGGACGCCAATGGGCTGTGCGGCTCACACTCGACGTCCGGCCCGGACGGCTTCGTCGTCGCCAAGAGCCACTGGGGCAGCGTGCCCACCGCGTGCCAGTAGGGTGCCGCAAGCACGGTCGCTGCTCGCTCACAGAACGCCGCTCCCTCGATCGCGAGCGACGCGCGCGGCCGCCCGGCGAGCGCGGCCGAGCCGCGCTCTTCAGGCCGCGTCGCTCACCGGTTCACGGACTGCATGCCGACCTCCGGATAGCGGAGGCCGGCGGCCGCGCCCTTCGGCGCCACCGCCTCGAGGCGCCGCAGATCGGCCTCGCCGAGCGTGATCGCCTCCGCGGCGACGTTCTCCTCGAGGTAGGTGCGGCGCTTCGTGCCGGGGATCGGGACGATGAAGTCCCCTTGCGCGAGCACCCACGCGAGCGCGAGCTGCGACGCCTTCACGCCCTTCTCCCGCGCGACGCCCTCGACCTTCGCGACGAGATCGAGGTTCCGCTGGAAGTTCTCGCCCTGGAATCGCGGCGAGATGCGGCGGTAGTCGTCCGGCGCGAGATCCTCGAAGCGCCGGATCTGCCCCGTGAGGAAGCCGCGGCCGAGGGGGCTGTACGCGAGGAAGCCGATGCCTAGCTCGCGGCACGTGGCGAGCACGTCGTCCTCGGGATCGCGCGTCCAGAGCGAGTACTCCGTCTGCACCGACGCGAGCGGGTGCACGGCGTGGGCGCGCCGGAGCGTCGACGAGCTCGCCTCCGAGAGGCCGATCGCGCGCACCTTGCCGGCCTTCACGAGGTCCGCCATCGCGCCGACGCTGTCCTCGATGGGCGTCTTCGGATCCACGCGGTGCAGCTGGTAGAGATCGATCACGTCGACGCGCAGGCGCCGCAGGCTCGCGTCGCACGCCGAGCGGATGTACTCCGGCGCGCCGTTGATGCCGCGGACCGTGACGTCGTTCGGGTCGCGGACGATGCCGCACTTGGTCGCGAGGACGACGCGATCGCGCCGGCCCGCGATGGCCCGGCCGACGAGCTCCTCGTTCGTGAAGGGACCATACATGTCCGCTGTGTCGAGCAGCGTGACGCCGAGCTCGATGGCGCGGTGGATCGTTGCGATCGACTCGGCCTCATCGCGCTCGCCGTAGAAATCGCTCATGCCCATGCAGCCGAGGCCGAGGGCGGAGACCTGGAGAGTTCCGAGCTTGCGTGTGTGCATGGTTGGGCTCCTTGGCGCCGCGGAGAGGCGGCGGCGGACGCCACCGTAAGAGGTAGCGGGCGGCCGGAGTCAAGAGGCAGCCGGCGCGGCGGCGCGGCGACGAACCGCCATGGCGGTCTTCTGCCTGTCCGGGGCAACTTCCCGCAGCAGCGCTAGAAGCCGTCCCTCGCCAGCAGCGCGCCCGTGCCCGTCGCAGCGAAGAGCCTCCCCTGCGCGCCCGCGAGCGCGCGCACGTCCTTCGCCTCTCCGATCGAGACCCATGGGCTCTCGTGGCGCACCGGCGCACGCCATGAGAGGCGCCCCTCCCCCGTGACCGAGTACACTTTCCCGTTGATCGCCGCCATGGCGATCACGCCCTCCGCGCGCCCGATGGGCTTCCAGGGGACATCGCCGCCCCGCGTGGGGCGCGTGAGCAAGAGGCCGCCGCTCGTCGCCGCGAACAGATCGAAATGGGTCGTGGCCATCGCCACGATACCGGGCCCAGCGCCGACCGGCCGCCAGACGACCTCCTCGCGCAAGGGCTCGCGGAAGAAGAGGCGCCCCTCGGCGGTCACAAGGAAGATCCCGATCGGCTGCTCCGCCTCGGCCTCGATCGGGCACGGCATGGCGACGACGCCGCGGGCCACCCCCGCGGACCTCCAGGGGAGGTTCTGGCTCGACGGCTCCCGCCACAGCAGCGCGCCGTCCTCGGTGGCCGCGAAGAGGAGGCCCTCGGCGCCCGTCATCGCCGCGATGCGCGGCGCGCTGCCCACCCGCTGCCAGCCGTGCTCGGGGTACCGGCGCGAGAGCTTCTCGAGCACATTGCGCGTGATGCGCTCGATCTCCGGAGCGGTCCCCTCGTCGAACGGGGCCGCCCAGTCGACGCTCGCGGCCGTGAACACCGTGCCTCCGCGGCGGTAGATGCCCATGGTCGCGAGCCCGCCTTGCCCCTGCGCCCGCCATTGCCGGAGATCGGCGACGGCCAGCACCACGAACGTCGACGGCGTGCCGCCCAGCCCGGTCGCGCGCGCGATCCCGCCGACATCGACGAGTTCGGCCGCGTCGGTCTCGTAGCCGACCGAGCCTCTCCCGAAGGCATCTCCGAGCGCGAGCCCCGTGCCGTCGAAGACCCAGTGCTCGGGGAAATTCACCCGGTAGACCGCTTCCTTCTGCGCCTCCGGGTCGAGCCAGTTGCCGGCGCCAACCCGGTAGCCGACGCCCGTCATGTGATTCTCCGGGCGATCCACGGGGGCGTTGGCCCATTGCACGGTCACACGATCGTTGTCGATCCCCGCCAGCGGATCCTCGACGGCGTCGCGGTAGCAGACCATCGTGCGGCCCTGGTCCTCGATGCGGACCTGCCAGTAGCACGTATTGCCGCTCAGGAACGCCACATTGCCGCCTGAGCGCACGAATGCCTCGACCGTATCGCGCATCTCTCTGGACCAGTACTCGTCGTGGCCCGTGCTGACGAGGAGCTGAACACCTCGCAAGAGGTCGGGCTCCGCGTGCAGGTCCATGCTGGAGCAATAATCGACCGCGATCTGCTCCCTCTCCAGCCAGCGCACGAGCGGCAGCGCGCTCTTCGCTTCCGTGCCGCCGGGGCGCTCGAAGGACACCCTCCTGGAGCGGTCCGGCGAGGCCCATGGATAGAGCCGTTTGCCACCCCAGCCATTGTAGGCCTCGTCGGTGAAGAACGGGATGCAAACGAGGATGCTCGCGCCAGGGGCGCGGGCTCTCACCACGAAGCGCAGCGACGCCTCCTCGCCATCCGTGTTCTTCAGGGTGGCCAGATAGACGCCGCTCGGCCAATCGGGAGGGACGAGCCATTCATGGGCGCAGGGCCAGCCGCAGCCCACCGCGTAGGCGTCCGGCGGCGTCGCGTGGGCGCCCGCGGAAAACCTGACAGAAGCGCCGAGCGACGCGCGCGCCCCGATCCGCTCGATGGCCATCTGCACCGCGGGATCTGCCGCGGTGTTGCTCACGTGAAACCCGATCGCCTCGCCCTGCATGACCGATTTGCGCGCGGTATACGCGTCGATAGCCATGAGCCTCCTGCCCTTCCGCTTCCCCCGGGAGCAACGGGCGGGCCGCGGTCTGGCGTGCGGGGGGGTGACGGCTACGCCCGGAATCACCGCGCCAGGAATCACGGCCGTTCCGTGGAACGGAGTCCAAGCATTTCGGAAACGTCAAGCCCCGATCGCGGAACCTGCCCTGGCACCCGCGCTGCCGCGCTCGCGGGCGACAGACCACGCTCGGACCACCGGGCGGAGGGTGCCGAGACCCTCCCCGGAGAGCTGAATCGGTGGTGCCCTAATTAGGGCAGACGGCCCGTCGGCCGGAAACCGGCGTTTGGGCCACTCGGACAGGCCAATTGTATCGGGACGCGGCGAGCAGGGCACTTCCAGCGGAAGGCGCGCGTTGCGTCCGCGATGGGCGCATCGTGGCTTTCTTGACACCGGGAGCGCCGAAGGACGACGCTCTGCCGCCATGGCGGGCGCGAAGGTGACTGGCTCGAGGGTGGCGATGGCTGTCATCGGGCTTGCGGCTTCCGCCGCTGGCGGATGCGCTGCGCTGGCGGGGCTGGAGGACAGCTACTACCTGCTGGACGGAACCGGAGGTGGCGGCACCGGCGGAGGCGCGGGCGTCGGCAGCACCGGAGGCGCCGGCGGACATGGGACTGGCGTTAGCGTGGGCGACGGCGGTTCGGTACAGGACAGCGGCAGCGCGGGCGCCTTTGGCGGCGGAGGCGACAGCATCGGAACAGGAGGCACTGCGGGGACCGGAGGTGGCGGAGGCGACGTCGAGTGCTCTGCCGACGAGGAGAAGTGCTCGGAGAACACGCCGCAGCGCTGTGTCGATGGGCGGTGGAGGAGCGGCGATTCGTGCGTCAAGCAGACCTGCGTGGGGGGGAAGTGCATCGGGAGGTGCGGCCCGGGGGAGGTGCGCTGCTTGAATAACCAGCCGCAGTGGTGCCATGAGTACGGGGATTGGGAGGACACGGATCCTTGTCGTGCGGCAGCGCCCGTGTGCGACGCAGGGAAGTGCGTGTCACCGAGCTGCGTCGGGCTGCCCGAGACGTGCGGGCCGCGTGGCAATGAGAGCTGCTGCGCGACCGCGATGGTGCCCGGGGGGACCTTCAACCGGGGCAACGATCCAGCGTTTCCAGCGATGGTGAGCGGGTTTTTGCTGGATCGGTTCGAGGTGACGGTGGGGCGGTTCCGCAGGTTCGTCGAGGCGTATCCCGGAAGTAAGCCCGCACCAGGAGCGGGGGCACACCCACTCATCGAGGGGAGCGGGTGGGATGCGGTTGAATTCGCGAGCCACCTGCCTGCTGGCGCGCCGGAGTTAACGGCAGCCGTAAGGTGCAATGCGAACTTCTCGACGTGGACGGACGAGATCGGTGATCATGAGCATCTGCCGATGAACTGCCTGAGCTGGTCCGTGGCGTTCGCGTTCTGCGCGTGGGATGGGGGCCGTCTGGCGACGGAAGCAGAGTGGAACTACGCGGCGGCGGGCGGAGATGAGCAGCGGGTATATCCGTGGGCGACTCCGCCGGGCTCGTCCACGATAGATGGCACCTATGCGGCATATAACTGCATGGGGGACGGGTCTGCGTCAGGCGAGTGCGCGCTCAGCGATATCCAGAGCGTTGGGTCGCGATCGCCGAAGGGAGATGGGAAATGGGGACACGCGGACCTGGCCGGGAGCCTGCAGGAGTGGGTTCTGGACTGGTACGACTACAATTACAAGTCCCCGTGTAACGATTGTGCCCAAGTAAGCGGCCTCCCATACAAGATGATTCGGGGAGGCTCCTGGCGGCGCGATGCGTCGTATCTGCTCTCGTCTTACCGCAAGGAAGTCGACGCAGACAACTGTAGCGATTCCGGAGGGGTCAGGTGCGCGAGGACACCGTAGCGACGAGCTGACGCGGCTCTGCTGGTCAGTTCAGCTAAGGTGGAACGTCCCGCATCTGCCGATTGATTCTGTCCTGGAGCCACGCCCTCAGCGCAGCCACGTCGCTTCTATCCCGACGCGGGATGCCCGCGATCGTGGCGCGCACGATGTCGCGCTCGGCCATGAGCGCCTCGATGCTCGGCTTCTTCTTCGGGTGTCGCGCGGCAGGCTGGCTCTTCGCCACCTTCCCTCTCGAGACCCTCCCGGGAGAGATGAAACTCAAACCGGAGGCCTCAGAAAGCCGTCACAGTGTATAATTCTGATGACAGCCCAATCGTCGCAGCTTGCGCGCTCAGGAGGGCGGAGGCCCATCCATCAGCGGTAGCACCTCGCAGTGACCATCCCCGGCGACCTGGAGGAAGCGCTTCGCCCCCGCGATCGCCTCCTCCTTCGAGGCTGCCCGGATCAGCGCGTAGCCGACCATCGGATCCTTCATGTCCGGGAGCGCCCCATCGCTCACGGTGAGCTCGGCGCCTGCTCTCCGGACGCGCGCGCCCATCGCGGTGGGGAGGAGCGCGTCGGTGCCGAGGAGCACGCCCTCCCGCGTCATCTCGTCGATGAGCTTCCCCATCTGCGCCATGTGCTCCGGATCGGGTGCGCAGAGCTCCTGGCTTTTGTCAGGCCGATACAGCATCAAGAATCGCATCGTCGTCTCTCCTTGGGTGCTCGCCCGGCACGGCGGGCGCTCCTCCATCACAGACTGCGCGACCCGCTCTGACTCATCGGTCGCGCGATCATTTCTCGATCCCGCTGCTTCCGCCCCGCTACTTCCGGAGCGGGAGCAGCGCGCGCAGCCGCTCGTCGCGCAGGAGCAGCCCGCCCCAGATCATCGCGGCGACGTACACAGGGAACAGGACGTGGCTGAACAGCGGGTTGTCGACGCGCACGTGCGTGGCGACGGCGCCGCCCAGGAAGCCCGTCAGCAGGATCGCGCCGAGCACGGAGGTGCGCGGGATCATGTAGGTGACGACGCTCGCCAGCAGGACGAGCCCGATGCCGCGGACCGAGCTCACGGGATAACCGAGCTGCTCGGACCCCTCCAGCACCTGGGGCACCATCATCAGCTTCCCGATGCTGTCGAAGAGCAGGAACGCCACCGAGAGGCCGCTGAGGATCCGCCCGGCCCAGACCTTCTTGTTCGACACAACCACCGGCTCCACGTGCTGCTCCGACATCGAGGCGCTCGTCTCCATCGTCTCCTCCTGGCTCGCTCTGGACAGATCGGTCCTCGCGCCCCGGCGTCATGGCGGCGCGGCGCGGCCGATTCGATCCCTAGGACGCCGCGGCGGCGCCCGACTCATCGGTCGTCCGGAAGTTTTTTTCCTGGGCCGCGCTCGGCGGCGGCGCACGAGCGCCCGGAGCTCGGAGCGCTTGACTCACCAAGCACGCCGCCAGAGGCTCTGCGCCATGAGGGGCAGGAACAGGGCTGCAGCAGCGGCGATCTGGCTCTGGGCCGTTGCCACGGTTGCGCCTGGCGGCTGCGCGCAGAATATCCGCGCGGAGCAGGGCAACGGTGGGCAGAGCCCAGGGGCGGGCGGTGCAGGGGGCATGGCGGAGCCAGGACCGGCGACGTTGCACCCCGAGCGGCTGGTGCAGGGCTCGGTCGACAAGATCGATCTCCTCCTGGCGATCGACAACTCGGGCTCGATGGCCGACAAGCAGGACGTCCTCGCCACCGCGATCCCCGACCTCGTCCACGGTCTCGTCAACCCGCGCTGCATCCACGAGACCGGCGCGATGCCCCCGACCACGGTCGGCTCGCCGAACGACCCCTGTCCGCAGGCCTACAAGCGTGAGTTCGCGCCGGTCAAGGACCTCCACATCGGCATCATCAGCTCGAGCCTCGGCGGCCACGGGTCGGGCGCCTGCCAGGGGACGACGAGCACCTCGAACGTGGACATGGCGCACCTCCTCGCGCGCAGCGACGAGAGCTCCACCGAAAACGACATCCCGACCTACCTCGACCGGGGCTTCCTGGCCTGGGATCCGGATCAGAAGCTCGATGGCGAGCCGGAGAGGCCGGGTCCGAACGACGGCGAGGCGGACATCAGCGTCGATTCGAACGCCGACCTCAACGACACGTCGCTGGTCGGGCAGCTCACCGCGATGGTCAGGGGCACGGGGCAGACCGGCTGCGGCTTCGAGGCGCAGCTCGAGAGCGTGTACCGCTTCCTCGTCGACCCGGAGCCCTACGAGACGATCAGCGTCGACCCGGCCACCGAGTACATCGTCGTCACCGGCGAGGATGCCGTCGTCAAGAAGCAGCGCGCCGACTTCCTGCGGCCGAGCTCCCTCCTCGCGATCCTCATGCTCACCGACGAGAACGACTGCTCGATCCGCGAGGAGGGCATGGACTACCTCGTCGCAGAGACCGCGCCGGGCTTCCGGATGTGGCGGCCGCGCGCCGAGTGCGCCCAGGACCCGGGCAACACGTGCTGCAGGTCGTGCCGCCAGGATCAGACGGGCTGCACCGAGGACCCGGCGTGCACAGGCCCGGACGGCGACGCGGCCAGGCTGACCGCCGCGGAGGACCCGGTCAACTCTCGCTGCTGGGACCAGAAGCGCCGGTTCGGTTTCGACTTCCTCTATCCGATCGACCGCTACCGGCGCGCCTTCACCGAGGCGCAGATCCCGAACCGCAGGGGCGAGCTGGTCCCGAACCCAATCTTCAGCGATTTGAACCCGGACGACCTCGACCACGGCATCCGCGATCCCGGGCTCGTCTTCTTCGCCGGCATCGTCGGCGTGCCATGGCAGGACATCGCGCGCCAGAACGCGCAAGGCCATCCCGACCTGCTGAACGGCCTCAACCAGGACGGCGAGCCGGTCGGTGGGCTCAAGAACGCCGACGAGCTCAGCGCTCCGCTGCTCGACGGCGCCTACAGCAGCACCTGGGAGCTCATCCTCGGCGATCCCGCGAAGTACCAGCGGCCGAAGGATCCCTTCATGGTCGAGTCGATGAAGCCTCGCTCGGGCACGAACCCGATCACCGGCGACACGATCGTCCCGCCGCAGGAGACCGGCTGGAACGCCATCAACGGCCGCGAGTACACGATCCCGGCGGAGAGCACGGGGGACCTCCAGTACGCTTGCATCTTCGATCTCCCCAGGGACGCGGTGAAGAGCTGCGATGGGCAGGCTCAGAGCTGCGACTGCAGAGCGGTGGGAGGTCAGCCGAGCGACAACCCGCTGTGCGAGCCGGAAGCGGGGAACGACCAGGAGGATCCGGGGCCCAGGTCGACGACGCAGATCAAGGTGAAGGCCTATCCGAGCCTCCGCGAGCTGCAGCTCATCCGGGAGCTCGGCCCCCAGGGCATCGTCGGCTCGGTGTGCCCGCGCCAGCTCACGGACCACAACGCAGCCGACTTCGGCTACCGGCCGGCGATCGGCGCTGTCATCGAGCGTCTGAAGACGGGGCTCGACAGCCGGTGCCTGCAGCGCACGCTGACGCCCGAGGCTGGAGGGGGGGTCGCCTGTCTGATCCTCGAGGCGCGCAACTCGCAGGGCGCGTGCAGCTGCGCTGACATCCCGGCGCGCGCCGACGTCACGGAGGAGCACGCGGCGGCGAAGGAAGAGGTGCTCGCCGATCCGATCGCAGCGGCCGCCGGCTGGGATTGCGTGTGCGAGATCGAGCAGCTCGCAGGCGCAGAGGGCGAGGCGTGCAGGGACGACGTGAGCGACAATGTCGAGACGGGCGGCGAGCCGGTACACGGGTGGTGCTACGTCGACCCGGCGAACGGCCGCGGCGACCCGGCCATCGTCGCCAGCTGCCCGGCAGACGAGCGCCGCAAGATCCGGTTCGTCGGCAGGGGTGAAGCCCAGCAGGGGGCCACGCTGTTCATCGCCTGCCCCGGCGAGTAGGCCGCCCGCGTCCACCGGGAACAGGACGTGGCTGGTTGTTGGAGCTACGGCTCGGGCCGCAGGGGCAGGCCAAAGAGCGGGAAGAGCCGCTCGGCGTCGAGGAACGAGCACACCCCGACGATCTCCCCGGCGGACACGTCGATGACCTGGATCGCCCACGGGACGAAGGCGCCGCCAGGGCCGCTCGGCCGGTACTGCCCCAGCGCGAAGGATCCGTTCGCCGCCACCGGCAGGAGCCGCGAGCCTCTGCACCCCTCGCCCACCTTGAGGAGCCAGGCGTGCACCGAGGGACGCCCCCGCAGCCACAGCCGGTAGGGCGGCATCGACCAGGTCGCGTCCTCGCGCAGCAGCGAGACCAGCGCGTCGACGTCCTGCCGCTCGAAGGCCGCGACGTAGCGGCCGAGCAAGGACCGCTGCGCCTCGTTCATCGGCTCATGGAGGTCGCTCTTCTCCTCCTGGCCCATCGTCGCCCGGGCGCGCTGCAGCGCGCTGTTGACCGAGGCGACGGTCATCCCGAGCAGCTCCGCGATCTCCGCGGCCTCCCAGGACAGGACCTCCTTCAGCAGCAGCGCCGCGCGCTGCCGGGGCGGGAGCCGCTGGAGCGCGGCCACGAACGCGAGCCGGATGGTCTGCCGCGACGAGACGAGCTCCGCCGGGTCGCAGGACGCCGCCAGCACCCGACCGTCCGGGATCGGCAGCACCCACGTCGCCTCCGCCAGCGTGTCGAGGACCGGGTTCTCGGCCGAGCCCGCCGGGCCGAGATCCATCGGTCGAGCCCGCCTTGACCGGCCCCGCAGCATGTCGAGGCACACGTTGGTGGCGATGCGGTAGAGCCACGATCGCATCGCGGCGCTGCCCTCGAGCTGATCGAAGCTCCGCCACGCCCGCACCATCGTCTCCTGCACGGCGTCGTCCGCGTCGAACGCGGAGCCGAGCATCCGGTAACAGTGGCCTGTCAGCTCCTGCCGGTGCTGCTCCAGGCGCAACTCCATCTCGCGGGGAGGGGGGTTCGCTGCGAGGGTCGAGAGCTCCATGGCCTCAGCTGACCTTCGTGGGCGGGTTGCGGAGCCAGCCGAGGGGGAGGCGGGTCGCAGGATCGATGTCTCCCTGAAACTTCGGCCCGCAATAGACCTCGGTGACCTCGATGGTCCCGACGAGATGCCGGTTGAACTCCTCCAGCTCCTCGGCGGGCACCCAGAGCTCCTCGTGGGAGCGGCCGCCTGCGATCTGCACAGGATACCTGCGGGCAAAATCGTCCTCGACCTCGAACCGCGTCACCCACCCCGCGAACCCGGAGGTCTCATCGGCGGTGTTCCAGTCGCGGGCGATCTTGCGCGCGTACTCCTCCGTCAGCACCGGATAGAAGATCGGCTGATGCGACAGGCGCGGCGGGAACGCTCGATAGCCGGCCTCTGCGATGAGCCGGAGCTCGGCGAGGCCCACGGGTCGGTACAAGATCATCGTCGTCTCTGCTTCCTTTATACCCCCGCTGGACGTGGATCTCAGCGTCCGTCGACCGGAGCCGACGCTGCGACCTCGATGTGATGCGCGGAGGCTCACACCGGCGGCCGCGCGCGGCCCCTGCCCGCGGGCGGGCGGTGGCGGGCCGGCGCCGAGCGAGGTGCCGTGGGCCAAGGCCGCGCCCGCTGAAAAAAGATCGAGGGGCGCGTAGGGAGGGCGGCCCGGGGCACGTCTCACGAACAGAAGCCGGCAAGAACACGCTGGCCCTTGCACCAAGGAGCACGACCCAATGACCCTCGCCCTCTTCTCCCACAAGACCCACACCGCGCTCCGTCGCCTCGTCCTCGGCAGCTTCCTTGCCGCGGCCGTCCTCGCCGGCGGCGGAGCGGCCTACGCGGCGAACGACGCGGGCGGCACGGGGGGCAAGCCGGCGCCGCACCAGGGCCAGGGCAAGGACGCCCGCCGCCAGCACGGCCCGAAGGACCCCGCCCGCCTCATCAAGCGCTTCGACAAGAACGGCGACGGCAAGCTGACCGTCGCTGAGCTCCCCGAGAAGGCGCAGAAGCGGCTCGGCAAGGCCGACACGAACAACGACGGCTCCCTGTCGGCCGAGGAGCTCAAGGCGCACGCCGAGCTGCGCATGAAGGACCGGGCGGCGAAGCACAAGGCGCGCTTCGCCAAGAAGGACAAGAACGGCGACGGCTTCCTCACCAGGGACGAGGTGGGTGACAAGCGCTGGGAGCGGGTGAAGGCCGCGGACGCGAACCGCGACGGCAAGGTCAGCGCCGACGAGCTGCGCGCGGCGCGCCCCGCGCACAAGCCGCCCGCAGCGCGGTAGCTCCGAGGAGAGCGCGCGACGCGGAGAGCGGTGGCCGGCCTGCTCCGTTCACGGCTCCGGCGCGGAACGGAGCAGCTCATCGCCGAGCGCTCGCAGCGCGCTCTCCAGCGCCGGCAGGTCGCTCCCCTCTATCTCCCAGTCCTTCCGGCTGTAGTACTTCGCCGCGCCCCGCGGAGCGCCGCTCAGATCGAGGCAGTAGTCGAAGCCCTTCACGTCGCACGGCCGCGCATCGAAGGCGACCTCGTGCCTCGATTTGTCCTGCGGGAAGAGCAGCTGCACCTTGTCGTTGCCGCGGAGCTCGTAACGAAACAGGGCAAACGAGCCCTCGTACTGAGACGAACGCCGGAAGATGCCGATCGGCTCGTCGGCGAGCAGCACGACGAGCTCGACAAGGTCCGTGTCGCCCCTCGGAAGCCGCTCGATCCAGACGCGGCCCACCAGCGTCTTCGGGTCGGAAGCGCGCGAGCTCAGGAGCCCGTAGCCGGCTGCGACCGCCGCGAGGGCGATCGCCGTGACCGTCATCATCCTGGAAACGCGGTTCATGGGCGGCATCCTACCCCTTGCAGCGCCGCGCGGGGCCCGAGATCGAGGCCCGCGGTCCGCCTGCCGCGGCGCCGCGATCCGCGGCACGCCGGCGAGCGCCGGCGATCAAGAGCCGAGCGGCGCGCCGCAGCGATCGCAACCCTTCGTTCGGTACGAGTGCTTCGCCTCGCAGTTCAGGCAGTGCTTCGGCAGGAAGTAGAGGAGCGCCAGGCCGATGCAGGTGCCCAGCCCCACGATACCCCACGCGCCGCTCCGGCCGCGCATCTTCGCGTAATACACGAGGGCGGTGATGAACAGGGCGACGCCGAGGAGCGAGATGGCAGCGTTGTCCGTCGCGCGACCTACCGATTGCAGCACGATCCCCGGCAACCCGAAGAGGAAGCTCAAGGTGCTGAAGCGACTCAGCCTCTTCTGGATCTCGAGGCGCCGCTCCGGGCTGATCTGCTCGACGCTCGCGGCGTGAGGCTCGGTGGATGCGGTCGGAGGTGCATAAGGGTTCATGCGTTCGTCCTTCCCGGCGTGCGTTCCAGCGCGGTCTCGCTGGGCGCCGCGCGGCGAGGATCCCAGGTTATGCACCTTCCCCGACCCGGAATAGCGGGATCCTCCTGCCGGGCTCTCTCTCCTGGAAAAGATCGAGGGGCGCGTAGGGAGGGCGGAACGGGGGCAAGCCGGCGCCGCACCGGGGCCAGGGCAAGGACACCCGCCGTCCGCTGAGCGCCGACGCGCTGCGGGCGGCGCGCCCCGCGCGCAAGCCGCCGGCGGCGCGGTAGCTCCGAGGCGAGCGACCGAGCTTCGAGGTACCCCCACCGCGCCAGGCGCCCGTCAGCGGCGCGGCGCTGTCTCCTCGCCCGGCCCCGTCTCCTCGCCCGGCCCCGTCTCCTCGCCAGCGCTCGCTGCGGCCGCGGCGCCGCGCTTCCTCGGGCGCTTCGGAAAGAGCGGGAGCTGCCGCTCCAGCACCTGGCTCCGCCAGGCGAGCAGGGTCTGCGCGCGCCGGCGCGCCGTCTCCTTCCCGATGCCCGCGGTGAAGCGGAAGATGCGCCGCGCGAGCGCCTCCCGCGTCGGCGCCGCGGGCTCGAAGAGATCCGGCGCGACCTCCTTCACGACCTGGCACGCGAAGATCGCGCGCCGCAGGTGCGTCCGCTCGTCGGCAGAGCCGGACGAGGTGGCGAGCAGCTCGCGTGCCGCGGGCGTGATCGAGGCGCCGTCGTCGCCGAGCCAGCCGAGGACGCGGGCAGCGGCGAGCGCATAGCCGACGTGCCGCAAGGAGATGCCCGTCTGCTCGGAGATCCGCTCCTTCTCGGTCACCCCGCCCGAGAGCGCCTCCAGCACGCGCCGCACGTTCGCGAGGTTGTCGGCCTGGGGGATCTCGGCGCTGTGCAACAGGCGGGTCGTCGGCATGGGCGGCAAGGAACCCCCGGCCCCCGGCCGGGAGACAACACCATAGCGCGCCGAGGCACGGCGTGGGTCTCGAAGACGCGCGCCGCGGCCGGGCGCGCCGTCGATGCCCCTCTCCAGCGCGCACGCCGCGCCGGTCGGGCCGTTGGGGCCCGGTCCCTGTGCCAGAGCTGTCTGCGCCTGGCACACGTGGCGCAGCGCGCTGGCGAGCGCGCTCGGGAAAGCGCCCGGATTGCGCGGAGCGCGCGATGGAACGGTTGCTGCCACGTCTGCCAGGGCCGACGCTCGCGTCGAGCCCGTCGCGGCCCTCCGGGACATCGCGCCTGAAGGAGGGAGCGCTCCGGCTCTCCCCTTTGCAGCGCCCTCGCGTGTTCCAGGTGCTCCCCATGAGATCTTTCCTTCGCACATTGACCCGCTGGCAAGCGACTCCCGTGTTCACCATCGCGCTGCTGTGTCTCCACTGCAGCTCGAGCGTCGAGGCGGACTCGATGGGCGGCAGCTCCGCCGGCAAGGGCGGCGGCGGCAGCTCCACCAGCGAGGGGAGCGTCGACAGCACCTCGAACGGCGAGGGCGGCGGCAGCTCGAATGGATCGGGCGCTGGCGGCTCCACAGGCGAAGGCGGCGGAAGCTCCGCAGGCGAAGGCGGCAGCTCCCCGGGGGAAGGCGGCGGCGGAGGCTCCACGGGGGCCGGCGGCGGCGGCGGATGCCGCCTGCCGGACGACCCCGCCGTGTTCGAGATAGGCACCGGCGAGACCTGCTTCGAGAGCATCGAGGATGGCGCCACGCTCCCGGTGATCACCGGGCCCCAGGGGGGATATCATCTGTGGTTCGCCGTCGGCTGCAGCGATTGCGGGGAGAGGGTCCGCGTGCGGTACAGCGTCAAGGACCCTGCCACGGGGGACCTGTTCCCGCCGGGCGTGCCGCAGGAGGGGATGATCGAGCTCCTCCCCGGGGAGTTCCCGCACGCATTCGGGCTCATTGCGTTCCTCCCCGGAAGGCAGTGGCAGCCGGACTCCGTGCTCAAGGAGGGGACTCACGTGCTCCTCGCGGCGGAGGCGCGCAACGACGACGGCTCGACGAAGCACACGGCGCAGGTGGAGGTCGTCCTCGGCGCCACCGTGGCCTGGGGGCTGCCGTGCAGCGACGATCCGGCGACCTGCGGCGCCCCCGGCGGGGCGCCGTGCTGCACCGACTGAGCGATGGGGTGCGGAGCCCATGTTCGGTGTGCCCGGTGCGGGTTCTCCCGACTTGCGCGCCGAGCGGCGGCGGATTGGATCAGAAGACGACCGCGCCGGGCGAGCAATACTGATCAAGGAGGGGCGAAGGCGTCGCCGACACGTTGGCGTCGTCCACGTAGTATACGGCCGGCCCGCCGATCGTGTAGATATAGACCTCGTTGTTGAACGACGTGCCGCAGGTCTGGAGGTACTCCCACTTTCCGGTCTGGGTCGAGGTCCTGGTGGTGTAACCCGTCCCGCCGCTGCCGAGCCCTATGGTCACCTGCCCCGTCACGGTATAGACCCAGACGCTGAACCGCAGGTAGGCGTTGTTCGGCGGCGGGCTGGCGGATGTCCAGTACTGCTGGGCGATGCCGCCGTTGGTCGTCGTCGCGGACACGAGGAGGCTGCGCTTGTTGGCGGTGTGCACGACGTCGGTCTTGAGCCATGTCGCGATGGCGCCGTAGTTCAGGTCATTGCTCGTGGCAGGCCAGGAGTCCGCCGCGGTGCCCCAGCCGGCGAACCATGACGCGTTGGCGCTGCCATGATCGATGAAGCCCGACGGGATCCCGGCCTGCGCGTTCTCGAATCCGGGGTTAATAAGCAAATTGACGATCGGGAGCTGGAGGAGGACGAGAGACTGCGCGCCGCCCCCGGAGCTGACCGCGATCTCTGCGCCGGACTTGCCGGCGGGGATCAGCGTCTGCTGGGCGAGGGCGTCCGCGGCCGGCGCCGTGTTCTGCGCGCCGATGCCTTCGGACGGCTGCACCTCCGCCGGGGCGCGGGCTGCCTCGGGGAAGGCGGCGGCCTCCTCGACGTCCATGAGCCCCTCGTCGTGAGGTTCGGAGTCCGAGACGCAACCGACGAGGGCGAAGGGGACAACGAGGCTGCTGAGGATGAATGCGGTAGATTTCATGATGGGTTCTCTCCGGTCGGGGTTTGATTGTTCGACTGCCTGTCCTTCCTCCTGAGCACGCTGAGCACGCAGCGTGCCGGTTCGGCGGGCGCGGATTTCGGGCGATCTTGAGGGGGCGCTCGTGGAGCGAGCGCCGGTGCGGGAGCTCGCCGGCAGTCCTGCCAAAATGCTCCAGGCGATGGAGTGGAGGCTGTGGCCTGGAGGCCAGGACCTCCAGGCGCAGAGGCTTGCCCCTGGAGGACGCCGGTGCTGCCTGCACGCGAGCGCCGCGTGGACGGAGGGCGCGCTGCGCTGGAGCGCGCCGTGGCGCCGCCGGGCGTCAGCCCGGCGGGAGCAGGGCGAGCAGGGCTCTGGCGACAACCCTCTTGTCGAGGACAAGCACGCTCCGGATCATCCTTGCGCTCCCCGTGAGCTTCTCGCCCAGCGCCTCGCCGGTGATCTCGAGCCGGCAGGCCAGGAGGCGCTGCGGGTAGCGGGAGAGGAGCGCGTCGCAGTCGCGATAGAAGCGTGTGCTGCCGTCGCTCGCGAGAAAGAGGATGCGGGACGCGCGGGCGTTCTGCGGGCTCTCCGGGGCCCTCCTGGCCGCGGCGTCGAGCCCCTTCTGCTCCCTGGCGAGCTTGTCGGCGATGAGCTCGAGGCCGTGGCAGGCGTGCTCGGCCGCGAGCGCGCCGCGGAGCTCCGCGGCCAGGGCGTCGGTCATCGGGAGCGTCGCCACCTGGTTCCGGCCGCTCTCCCACAAGAGACCCGCGTGCTTGGTGAGGAGCTCGGACACCGCGTCATGGCGCGGATCGGCGACGAGATCTTTCGGCAGCTTGAGCACAGGCACCTCTGCGCGCACCCTACCAGACCCGGCGCTCGGCGACGACCGCCGCGGCGGCGAGCCTCCCGCACGCGGAGCCGTCGGACCAGGCCATCCCTTCCGTGGGCCCGCGCGCTCGGCATTCCGGAGCTTCCAGCGAGAGCCCGAGCCGCGCGGGGGTCTCCCTCGCCATCACGGGCTCAGTGTTGGGCCGACGAGGATACCGATCATGGCACGGCAGAGGAGAACGGCCGGCTGCGCGTCGCGCTGTGCCTTGCACCGCCGAGCTTGCTGGCCTCGACGGCCCATCGTAAACTAGGATATGGCCGTTCAAGCCGTTACCGTGAACCTGCCCGAGCCGCTGTACGAGCGCCTGGCTCGCCGCGCGCAGAAGACGCAACGAACCGTTGAGGCCGAGCTCGTCGACGCGGTGGCAACCTCCCTCCCTGACGAACCCGACGAGCTGGCGGTCGACATGGCGGAGGCCATCGACGCGCTGCACCTGCTAGGTGACGAGGACCTCTGGCGGGCCGCCAGGCAGAGCCTCGCCCCGGAGAAGGCTGCGGACCTCGAGGATCTGCACATCAAGCGCCAGAGCGAAGGGCTCTCCGCGTCGGACATCGAGGCGCTCGCGACGCTCATGAAGGAGTACACGCGGATCATGCTGGTTCGCTCCCGATCTGCCGCGCTGCTCAAGCAGCGAGGCCATGACGTCTCGGGGCTTCATCAAGGACATGAGCCGTAGCTACATCGGGAGGGCGCTGCGTGAGCAGGTCGCCGGTGAGGCGCGCCATCGCTGCGGCTATTGCCTGACCTCGGCGCGTATTATCGGCACGCCGATGGAGATCGACACATTATCCCTGAGTCGCTGGGCGGACCTACTGCCAGGGAAAATCTCTGGCTCGCATGCTCGATGTGCAACGATCATAAAGGCAATCGAATCGCGGCTCCCGATCCGCACACCGGAGAAGTCGTGCGTCTCTTCAACCCACGTCAGCAGCTCTGGCTGGATCATTTCGGCTGGAACATGGAGGGATCTCTGATCATCGGCAAGACGCCCACTGGCCGAGCTACGATCGCTGCGGTTCGCCTGAACCGCGCCGAGCTCGTGGAAGCCCGGCGGGGCTGGGTCATCGCGGGTTGGCATCCGCCCGAGGATTGAGCCATGAGGCCACCCAACGAGCCGCTGCTGCCGGCGGCGCTGCGCCCCGCAGCAGACCGGCAAATCGTTAGCCGTCCGAGCACAGGAGCGCGCCGATGTCCGGGGTGTGAGCGCCGCGCGTGTGCCCCCATGCGCTAGCGAGCCTGCCTGTACTTCTCACATACTGCTCGATGAAGTGATATACTGCTTCCACCGACATCTCAATGAAGCTCCACGACAAAGATTACTCGCAGCTAACTCAGGAGGAGATCGCTCAATGGGAGGCCCTGCGCAAGAGCGAGATCGTCGGCAAGCTCGGCAAGCTTACGGTAACAGAGAGCCGCTTTCACGACTATCCCAAAGCTGTCCGCCACTTCTTGTCTCTGTTCCCAAACAACTACCTGGACATTGTTGAGCTACGAGAGGAGTCGCGTCTCAGGGCCGCGCTCGAATCGTTCCGAAAGCTCCTTGACACACCGGACGTATCGGAGCGTAAGATTTTGAACTTCATCCGCGACAGGCGCGCGTACTTCATCGTCGCCTCGCTGCTGAAGGCATATTTCAGATTCGGCCATCACGAGGCGCATCTTTTTCCGGAGTTTCAGCTTGGGAATTCGTACAAGGCCGACTATCTACTTGTCGGACAAAACTCAAGCGGCTGGCACTTCGCATTTGTGGAGCTCGAAGCTCCGCACGGAGAAATCACCCTTGAGAATGGTGACCTTGGCGCAGCCTTTCGGAAGGGGCTTGCGCAGGTCGCAGACTGGAATACCTGGCTTGAAGCGCGATACGGTTCGCTGTCCGAGAGCTTTGATCGGTGCCGGCGCGCCGACGCGGCCCTGCCCGCAGAGTTCACTCAGCTCGACAAGACTCGTGTTCACTACGTCGTCATTGCAGGGCGGCGCACTGACTTTAACGAGAGAACGTACAGGGTGCAGCGCAGGAAGCAGAAAGAGAGCTCCGAGTTACTCTTGCACTACGACAACCTAACCGACGCCGCGGAGGAAATCATCGGCAAACCGACTTACTGACGTGAGTTTCCAGAGAGAAGGAAAGAGTGAATAGCACCATAACTGTTCATCACGAGGTGTACTTGGGCGAGGAAGGGAGCTGGCGGCTCTGCTTCCAGTGGTGCACCTATGCGTACGACGATGATTCGCCTGACGAGAACGGATATCGGTTCATCTGGCGCCGGCCTGATGGGTCGTTGCAAGCGGCGCGCGGACAAGCGCGAATTCCTTCTGCTGCCGACATCTTCGGATTACTACAGCTCGCCGCGCGCGATGGGTGGCTCGCGACTGTAGAGGGGCCGAAAGCACGCTTCGAGTTCGGCGACGAGGCCGACTAACCCACGGCTGGAGCTGATGGGCCAACGGAACGGCAAGTCGGCGACACGGGCGCCACTCGGTCGCCATGGCCAACGTGCGATAATATCCCTGTCAAGAAGAAGCTCTGATACGTGTAGTTACCCCGGCACACCGGCTCCCTTTCCTCCTTGATCGATAGGCTTTAACCGGGACCTTTTTCATGGCGCCGATCATTCCCAACCCAGACAAGATCAAGAGCTTTCCCACCGAGGCGGCGTTCGAAGCCTGGATGGCCGCGAACCACGCCCGCGAGACCGAGCTGTGGCTGAAGATTCACAAGAAGGACTCCGGCATGCCGACGGTGACCTACGCGCAGGCGCTGGACGTGGCCCTGTGCTGGGGGTGGATCGACGGCATCCGGAAGTCCTTCGACGAGGTCTCGTTTCTGCAGCGGTACACCCCTCGTAAGGCGAGGAGCGTCTGGAGCCAGATCAACACGGATCACATCGCGCGGCTGACGGCGGCCGGCCGCATGACCCCGCACGGCCAGCGGCAGGTCGACGCCGCGAAGGCAGATGGCCGCTGGGAGGCCGCCTACGCCCCCATCCGCAGCGCCACCGAAGCCACCCTTCCCGACGATCTTCGCGCGGCCATCGAGGCGAACCCACGGGCGCGCAAGACGTTCCAGACCCTCGGGCGCCAGAACCTCTTCGCGCTGGCGTTTCGCATGAACAGCATCAAGACGCCCGCCGGGCGCGCGAAGAAGATCGAAACGCTGGTGGCGATGCTGGCGCGCGGTGAGACCATCGTGCCGGAAGGACAGCGCTGACCTCGGTCAGCGCGCGCGGCTCCCCTCCAATGAGCGTGCACCGTGTTGCCTACGTGGTCCTCCGGTGCGCGGACCTCGAGCGCTCGCGGCGGTTCTACGAGGGCCTTGGCCTGCGCTTGTCACCAGAGCAGCACGGCAACGGACCGAAGCACTACTCGTGCAACGTGGGTGGAATGATCCTCGAGCTCTATCCGCTCTCGGACAGGCCGACGTCCGGTCTCCGCCTGGGGCTCGTCGTCTCCGACCTCGATCGGATCCTGGAGTCGCTCCGAGCGCTGGGCGCGGTGGTCGGCGCCATCCGCTCCGAGGGCAGCTCGCCCGTGACGGTCATCGATCCCGATGGTCATCGGATCGCCCTGGAACAAGAACGCTGAGCCGCTCCAGGGCAAAGCCGGGGAGCGCGCGCTGCTCCTCATGAACCGCTCCCCCCTCCTCCTCGGGCGACGAGGTGCCCGTCGCGAACGCCGCGCGGAACTTGGCCCTCCCGCGCGCCCGCTGGCATCTCCGCGGGGTGCGATCGCGTCTCTTCCTCGCGCTCGCCGCCGCGATCGCCATCGGGATCGCGCCGGCGACGGCATCTCCGGCCCCGCCGGGCGTCCGAAAGCTCCACGTCGAGGCCGGCGCGGTCCACGCCACGGTCGGCGCGTCGGGCAAGCAGGTGCGCCTCACGCTCGATCCCGAGCTCCAGCGCGCCGCCGAGCGCCTCCTGGCCCGCTCCGGCGCCCCCGAGGGCGCCATCGTCGCCTCCCACGTCCGCACCGGCCGCATCCTCGTGTGGGCGAGCCGCGGAGACCGGGACTACGTCGCCACCCCGCTCGCCCCGAGCGCGAGCCTCTTCAAGATCGTCACCGCGGCGGCGCTGCTCGAGGGCCGCAAGGTGAACATCGCGACGCCCGTCTGCTACACGGGCGGCATGAGCGCGATCACCGCGGCCGATCTGGAGGGCCGCGGCGCCACGTGCACCGTCTTCGGCGAGGCGCTCGGCCGCAGCATCAACGGCGTCTTCGCCCGCCTCGCTGGCCGGCACCTCACGGCCGACGACCTGCGCAACAAGGCCCGCGATCTCGGCTTCGACGGCGAGGTCCCCATCGACATCCCCGTCGCGCCGAGCGCCGCCCACATCCCGGCCGACGGGCTCGGCCTCGCCCGCGCCGCCGCGGGCTTCTGGAGCGGGCGGCTCAGCCCGCTCGGCGCGCTGTTCGCCATGCAGACGATCGCCAACGACGGCGAGCGCGTCCGCCTCTCGCTGCTCGCGCCGCCAGGCGCGCACGACGCGCAGGACCGCCGAGACGCGGGCGCGCTCGGGCCACGGAGCACCGACGGCCGCGGGCTCCGGGCCGACGTCGCGCGCACCCTCCGGTCGATGCTCGAGGTCACGACGCGGCGGGGCACCTGCGCCAAGGCGTTCCGCAAGCCCGACGGCACCCGCGCCCTCGGCACCATGCCCGTCGCCGCCAAGACCGGCACGCTGGTCGGCGGCAGCCCGTCGCGGATGTTCTCGTGGTTCGCCTCGTTCGCGCCGTCGGATCGCCCCGAGATCGCGGTCTCCGTGATGCTGGCCAACGACATCGCGTGGCGCACCAAGGCGAACCTCGTGGGGCGCGAGCTGCTCGAGATCTACTTCGGCCGGAGACGCCCGGGGCCCGTCGCCCGGCGTCGCTGAGGGGCCAAGCCCCGCTGACGGGCGGCCCGGGGCTGGGTTACGCTGCGACGACCCCCATGAACGCCCGAGACCGCATCCCCCTCCTCCTCGAGCAGCTGCGCCAGGAGTACCCCGACGCGCGTTACGAGCTCGACTGGAAGACGCCGCTCGATCTGCTCGTCGCGACCATCCTGGCCGCGCAGTGCACGGACGAGCGCGTCAACCGGGTGACCGCCACGCTCTTCCCGAAGTACCCGACGGCGCAGGCGTACGCCGACGCGCCCACGGCGGAGCTCGAGGAAGAGCTCAAGCCGACCGGCTTCTACCGCCAGAAGACGAAGACGGTGCAGGCCGCGTGCAAGGAGCTCGTCGCGCGCTTCGGCGGCGAGGTGCCCGCGACCATGGCCGAGCTCACCACGCTCCCGGGCGTGGCCAGGAAGACGGCGAACGTCGTGCTCAACACGGCGTTCGACATCCCCTCGGGGATCATCGTCGACACCCACGTCGCCCGCCTCAGCGGGCGCATCGGCCTCTCGAAGCGCGAGAAGCCCGAGCAGATCGAGGAGGATCTGATGAAGATCGTGCCGAAGGACCAATGGACGTTCTTCGGCCCTGCGCTGGTGCTGCACGGCCGCTACACCTGCGTCGCCAGGAAGCCGAAGTGCGGGGAGTGCCGAATGAGCGAGTTCTGTCCGAAGGAAGGGGTCTGAACGAGGGATGAAGATCGATCTACCTGCCTCGTGGGAGCGCGTGCTCGCCGGAGAGCTCGAGCAGCCGTACTTCAAGAAGCTGGCGCGCTTCGTCGAGGACGAGCGGAAGGCGCACCAGGTGTTTCCGGCGGAGGAGGACGTCTTCGCCGCGTTCAAGCTCACGCCGTACGAGAGCGTGCGCGTGCTGCTCCTCGGCCAGGACCCGTACCACGACGACGGGCAGGCCCACGGGCTCTGCTTCTCCGTGCGCCCGGGCATCACGCCGCCGCCGTCGCTGGCCAACATGTACAAGGAGGCGGTCTCGGATCTGCCGGGCTTCACGATCCCGAGGCACGGCTGCCTCACCACGTGGGCGACCCAGGGGGTGCTGCTGCTGAACACCGTGCTCACCGTCCGGGCGCACACGCCGAACTCCCACAAGAACCAGGGCTGGGAGTCGTTCACCGACGCGGTCATCAAGAAGGTCAACGACAGGCCCGACGGGGTGGTGTTCGTGCTCTGGGGCGGCTACGCGCAGAAGAAGGCGAAGCTCATCGACGCGAAGCGCCACACGGTCATCAAGACGGCGCATCCCTCGCCGCTGTCGGCGAGGAACGGCTTCTTCGGCAGCAAGCCGTTCTCGACCATCAACAGCGCCCTCCGCGCCCGCGGCAGCGACGAGATCGACTGGCGGCTCCCGGAGACGGCGTAGCGCCGCGATGACGCGGCGGAAGCGCTCCCTGCCGCTCGCCCCCGCGACGCGGTACACCCCCGCCGTCCTCGAGGGGATCGCCGACGGGGAGCGCGCCGCGCTCGCGCTGTCGCTCGCCGCGCGCACCGAGGCCGGCGCGGTGTCGGCCGCGGCCTCGGCGCTCGCGCGGGCCGAGGCGCTGCAGGGGGCGTCGGTCGCCGCCGAGCCGCCCGATCGGCCCATCGCCTGCAGGGCCGGCTGCGCGACCTGCTGCGTCAGCAAGGTGCTCGTGCTGGCGCCGGAGGTGCTCCGCATCGCGGCCCACCTGCGCGCCACGCGGAGCCAGGCGGAGCTCGCCGCGCTGGAGGAGCGCGTCCGCGCCGCCGACGCGGCGACGCGCGGGCTCTCCCGCCTGGAACGCGCCGAGGCCGGCGTCCCCTGCCCGCTGCTCGACGAGCGCGGCGCCTGCTCGATCCACGCCGTCCGCCCGATCGTGTGCGCGGCCTGGGGCTCCCTCGACGCCGCCGCGTGCGAGCGCCACTTCGCCGCGCCCGCGTCCGTGCCCACGGCGCCGATGCACCGCCCTGGATACGAGGTCGCCAACGCCGTCCTCGCCGGCCTGGGATGGGCTGCGAAGGAGCAGGGCCTCGACGCCGCGCCGCTCGAGCTGATCGCGGCCCTGCGCATCGCGCTCGAGCGCCCGAACGCCGGCGAGCGATGGATCGCGCGCCTCCCTGTCTTCGCCGCGGCCCGCGACGCCGAGTGGCAGGAGGATCGGCGGCGCGAGGGCTGATCGCGCGCCGCGGTCGGCCCGCGTCATCTGGGCGATCGCGGTCGGAGAAATCCGTTTAGGCTAGCGCGCCATGGAGGCAGCCGCCGGTCGGCGCCTCGCGACGGAACACAGGTCTAAGGAGACGCGATGAAGATCTACGGACATCCCATGAGCACGTGTACGCGCAAGGTCCTGACGGTGCTCGCCGAGAAGGGCCAGGAGGCGCAGTTCGTGCTCGTCGACCTGACGAAGGGCGCGCACAAGCAGCCCGAGCACCTCGCGCGCCACCCGTTCGGCGTGATCCCCGTGCTCGAGGACGAGGACTTCACGCTCTACGAGTCGAGGGCGATCATGCGTTACCTCGATCACAAGCTTCCGGGAGCTTCGCTGACGCCGACCGAGCTCAGGGCCAGGGCGCTCATGGATCAGTGGCTCAGCGTGGAGCAATCGTACTTCGGCACCCCGGCGGTCAAGATCGTCCTCCAGCGGGTCTTCCTGCCGATGCAGGGCAAGCCGGGCGACGAGGCGATCGTCGATGCGTCCAAGGCCGAGGTCTCGAAGGCGCTCGACGTGGTCGAGAAGGCGCTGGCCGGCCACGAGTACCTCGCGGGATCGAGCTACTCGCTGGCCGACATCTCGTGGATGCCGTACCTCCAGTGTCTCGTTGTGTCGAAGCTCGGGGAGCTCATCACCGATCGGCCGAACGTCGCGGCGTGGTGGAAGCGGATCAGCGAGCGGCCTGCCTGGGTGAAGGTGTCGTCCTGACGCCTGCCGGCCTGCCCTGAGCGGGCGTCTTCTGCGCAGAAAGCGACGGGGTGGTCGGCGACGCCGGGACGCCGGCGCATCGCTGCCGTCCCTGGGCGGCCGCGCTGCCGGCGGCCAGGCGCGGCGGGCCCTCCTCGGCCCTTCAGCTCGGGACGCCGAGCACCTCGTCGAGCGTCCGCGCACCGAGCACCCGCTCGCCCCACCGCTCGAGCTCAGCCACGTCGGCTGCGTCGATGCGAGCGACGACGGCAGCGGGCAGCTCACCGAAGCGGGCCCGGAGCTGCCGCAGCAGGAGGTTGCGCCCCCCTTCCTTCAGCCCCTCGTCGCGCCCCTCGTTGCGCAGCTTTTGCTGGTAATCCTCGAACCACGCCCGGATCTCTGCGCTCACGTCGTCCTCCTCGCTCGTCGCCTGCTCATCGAGCCCGAGCTGGAAATGTACCAGGAGAGGCGTGGCGACGCTCCTCTCCCAGGCGTCCTCCGGCATCGCCGCCAGATCGGCGAGCGCCTCGCGCAGCACGCGCCCGGATCCGAGGTGGTTCGAGCGCTGCGGTCGCCGTCGAGGGGCTCGACACCCATAGAGCGCCACGACGTCGCCGCTGGCCCGCAGGCCTGATAAGGGGGCGAATTCCGGCAATGCGCCTTCACGCAGCGGGGAAGAGCAGAGGGACCACGACAGCACTCCCGAGAGCATAAGCGCTCAAACCGGCGATGAGGCCGCACGCCGTCAGGATGCCTGCGAAGAACGACGAGCTACGCGCGCCAGCCCAGAGCGCGCGCATCGCTCTCCACCATGCGTTGAAGAGCGCCCAGGACGTGAGGATAACGAGCGTCGCTGCCCCTCCGACGACGCCTGCGCCGCGAATGGAGCTCGGCACCTCGACGACCCCCGCATACGCGAGCGGCAACAGGACGAGATCAACGATCAGCAACGCGCAACCCAGGCCGACGAAGGATTGCCAGAAGAGCCACGGAACATGCGTCGCCGACGACATCGCGACAGCGTTCGAACGGCGTTGCCTGAATTCGACGAGCTTGCCTGCAAAGGCCGCCCCGGATGCGAAGACCATCACTTTGCCGGTCAGATCGACAGCGGCGGCGAAGCCCTGCGGATCCATTCCCCCGGTCGCGTCGAGGAGGCCTGCGGCAGCGACGACCAGGACAGCGGCCCAAAGGACCAAGAAGAGCAGCGCGGCCGGCGCGGCGATCAGGAGCGACCAGACGGCGAGCGCGATCGCCGCGAGCACAACCTGCCAACGGCTCGAGACAGAAGAGGACGTGGAAGCGTTCGAGGTGGGCGTCGTCATGTGCTTTCGGCCGAAGGTGCAAGTCGCCGGCCAGCGTCTCGCGGAAAGCCCATGCACGCGCGGCCACGTGAACGGAGCAAGGACGACGCCCGATGGCGCGTGTTGCCGAAGCCAGGCTCCAGCGCCGCGAGGTGATCGCGTTCAGGGTGCGCGGCCGCGCGGGTGATCGCGATCAGGTGCGAGGGAAGTCGACGGGCTGGGGCGCTCGCGTCGCAGGAGCAGGCTGCGCGCTTCGAAACGCACAGCGCGCCCTCGGCATGCCGGGTGCTCCAGAGCGGCGCCCAGCAGGAGGTCATGAGCATGAGCGTCACCCAGCTCGTTCAGCGCAATGGGCCTCACCGGAGCTCCAGGGCGTGCGCGACGCCTTCGATGGTGCCCGCGCGCGCGACGGCGATGCATCGGCGTACGTCCGCTCTCGGGACCAGCTCGCCGCTTACCGCTTTCGCGCTGGCCGCTCGCCGGCCTCGTATTGAATGGCCTTGAGCCGCCGGAGCAGCTGAGCCCGGGACAGCCCGAGACGCTTCGCCGCCTGGCTCTGGTTACCGCCGCAGGCGTCGAGCGCCTCCTGGATCGCCTCCCGCGTCGTCGGTGGCGGCGCGGCCGTCGATGCGCGTACACCGAGCACCTGCTCCACGATCGAGAGCTTGAGCCCCACCGCCGGATCTGCCGCCGCGACCAGCTGGTTCACGCCCCGCACGTTCGCGGGCCAGTCGTGGAGCATCATGAGCTCCACCGCCTCCACGTCCACCCTCACGCGACCGAGCTGCAGAGGGCCGTACGCGCGCTCCCAGAGCGCCAGCAGGATCGCGAACACATCCTCCGGTCGCTCCCGGAGCGGCGGCAGCGAGATGCGCACCGGAAACCGCGCCAGCAGGTCGAGGCGGAACCTGCCCTGCTGGACGGCCTCCTCGAGCGGACGGTTGGTCGCCGCGATGACGGCGATATCCACGTGCACCGGTTCCTTCGCGCCGACTGCGAGCACCTCCTGGTTCTCGAGGACACGCAGCAGCTTGGGTTGCAGCTCGACCGGCAGCTCGCCGATCTCGTCGAGGAACACCGCTCCTCCAGCGCTCGCTCGCAGCACCCCAGGGTTACTCGCGCCGCTCCCCGAGAACGCCCCGCGCTCCCAGCCGAAGAGCTGCCCCTCGAACACGCTCGCGGCGATGCCCGCCACGTTGACGCGCGTGAAAGGACCATTCGAACGCCTGAGCGCCCGCACGACCGCGTCGGCAAGCATCTCCTTGCCCGTACCGCTCTCCCCTGTGATGAGGACGTTGCGCACGGGCCGCGTGGCCAGCCGGTCTAGCTCCGCGCGAGCTGCGCGGAGCCCCCACGGCCCCGCAAGACCGCCAACGGCCGGCTCCGGTTCGGCTGGCCCCGCGTACGCCTCGCGATAAACAAGCAGGGTTTCGCCCACGCGCAAGATGGCCCCATCCTCGATGGGCACCGGCTCATCCGCTGGGAGCCGATGGCCGTCGAGCCATGTCCCGTTGCGCGAGCCCACATCCTCGATCTGCGGGCGCCCTCCCGCCCGCGTCAGGCGAAGGTGGTTGGACGAGACCTTCGTGTCGTTGAGGCCCGCCGCCGCAAGCCATGCCCGTCCGACGTAAACCCCGGGGGACGGGAGAGGCACGGCGATATTGGCAGGAAAGGCGGCGAGCAGCGCTGGCGTTCCTCGATCGCGGCGTGTGCCAGTCGGGGGCCGGTGCTCGTCGGTGGGCGCATCGCGCGGCGGCCGGGTGGTCATCGCGCCCTCATCATCGGCCCCCTCGGAGCGGCTCCCTCGCAAGCCTGCCGCGCCCCGTCCTCATTCTGCGTCCAACGCGACGGCGACCCGCACCGAAGCGCTGGCCTTCTCGCCCACGAAGAGCAGCAAGCCCTGGCACAGCACGCTGCTCTTGAGCCAGTCGTAGTTGGCCGCGACGCGCCCCTCCGAGAGCGGCACGCTTGCCTCCGTCACCCGGATCACGACCTCGCCACGCACCAGCTCGGCCGTCGTGATCTGCAGTCGTTCGGGCTCACCTCGCGCTGCGGGGTCCTGCGTGAACGGGATGCAGATCTCTTCGCCGGTGGACTGGCGGCGCACACATGCTTGTGCGGCCGGGTGAGTCCTGGACATGTCCTCGGTGAACCTCGTTTCGCCGTCCGGCCGCCGGGCAACCCCCGTGAGCCGCAGCAACCACGAACGATCCGGCAAGGGGACGTCCTCGCACGGGGCCGGCAGACAGGTCATGCCCTTGGAAAAGCAGTCTCCCTGCTTGTTGCAGCACGGCGTCACCTCGGGCTGCTTCGGCGGCGCAACCAGGAGCGGATCGGGCCGCACGGACACCACGCCCGGCGCGGCGGGCAGCGTCATCTGCGCCACCTCGCCGGCGTCGGACTCCGGTCGACCCGCGAGCATCGATGCGCCCGCAGAGGCCGCGGCCCCGAGCGCCAACCCCACCGCCAGGAGGAGCGCCGTTCGACCCGGCTTGCCAGGCGTGGAGGGCGGCTCCGCGCGCACGGAGTGCGTGCTCCGCGCGGGGACGGACGTCGCCGAAGGCTGCCGCGAGCCGTCAACCGGTGAGAGCGTCGGGAGGGAGGGCCGCAGCGCCGCGGATGGCGGTGACGGCATCGGCGTGGTGCGGGGCGGGTGGCTCGCGCGCGGTCCGGGCCAGGAGGTTCGTCCTGCTTGCACTTGGAGCTCGGTCGGGCCGAGATGCGGGTCCGTCGCGCTCGCGCGCGGCAACGCGACGCCCAGCTGCCTCTGGCTCGCCCGCGCCGCGGTCTCGATCCGCTCCAAGAGCGCAGCGCCATGACTTGGCCGCCGCCGCGGCTGGATCTCGAGGCACGCGCGGATCACCTCGGCCCAGAAGGCGTCCGGCACCTGGGGCGGCCAGGGGCGATGTCCTTCCTCCGCGGCGACATAGGCGTCAATGAACGCCTCCACCGACGCATCGACGGAGAGCCCAGTCGGGTGCGCTCCGCCGAGCAGCTCGCACGCGAGAACGCCGAACGCGAACACGTCGCGGGTAAACCCCTCGCGCAGCGGGAGCCAGCGCCCAGGCGCGAGCAGCTCGGGCGCCATGTACGCGACGGTGCCGATGACCGCGCCCGTGGCCGTCAGCGGCCTAGGGTTCCCGACGGGCGCGGCGATCCCGAAGTCGATGAGCCGCACGCTGCCGGGCGCATCCGCGGCGCCCCAGAACGCGTCGGTGATGAGCACGTTGGCGGGCTTCAGATCGCGATGCAAGAGGCCAAGACCATGCACATGGGCCAGCGCGGCCGCGATCTGAGCCAGCACGGCGCCGCGCTGAGCGAGCGACATACGCGTCGCCGCGTCCGCGAGCGACTGGCCTTGCACGAAGTCGAAGACCAGGCCCACGACCCCGTCCGCAGGCGCTTCGAAGAGGGCGCGGCAGGGAACCAGGGTCGGATGGACGGCGCCGGCGACGGCTCTTGCCTCGCGCCGGGCGCGTTCGGCGGCTCCTCCCTCGAGGCCGCTCAAGAAGAACAGCTTGAGGGCACGCACGCTCCCGTCGAGCGGATCGTGGACCTTCCACACGGCCCCCTGCCCTCCCCGGCCGAGGGGTTCCATCAAGGTGTAGCGGTCAACACGGACGCCGGGGCGAAGCTGCACGATCCATAGTTACCGCAGCGGTCTGCCCGACAGAAGGGGGTGATTCAGAGAGGATAGGCAACGCTCGCCGACGAGGGCTGCTGGCTCAGCCCTCGTGGCCCGTGCCTGGACGCGTCACGCTGGAGTCGTCCGTTCCACATGTTCTCTCGCATCGAGCGAACAGCCCTGATCAACGCTCGACGACTTCCGAGATGCGGCCACAGACATCGGCCGCCCGGCGCGTCTCTGGCTCCGCCCCGTCGAGGAGCCCCACCAGGTTGAACAGGTCGAACGCCGCGGCCCAGCGCTCGAACCCCTCGGGAAGCGGCGCGCTCTCGCGGTAAGCGCCCGCGAACGCCGCGACGAACTCGGGCCCCGGGCTCCAGCGCAGGAGCTGGCCGACGTCCATCAGGCTCGGGCCCGCGTACGCGAACTCCCAGTCGAGCACGAGGAGCTCGCCCGACGACAGCCAGTGCAGGTTCGACGCCTTGAAATCGCCGTGGAGGAGCACGGGCGCCGACGCCAGCGCGCGCAGCGCCTCCGTGTTCGCGTCGAGGAACGCGCGCACGCGCTCGCTCAGCTCGCCGCGCAGGGCAGGAGCCAGCCTGTCGAGGACCGCGTCCACATGACCCCGCAGCGCGCCGATGCAGTCGGCGAACGGCACGGAGACGGCGAGCTCCGGCCCCAGGAAACCCGCGCTGTCGTAGCTGACGCCGTGAATCTCCGCGAGCGCGCGCCCGACCGCAGCGCCGCACGTCGCGGTGTCCTGGAGCGGAACGTGCGGGACGTGCTCGAGGACGAGGAAATCGTCACCCGCCGACAGGACCGCCGGGACGCGGAACGACCTCCAGCCCCGCGCGAGCAGGCTGGCCTCCTTCGGCGCCGCCGCCGCGTCTCGGCGGTACACCCGCAGCACGCGCTCGGCGCCGAGGCGCACGTTCACGTTGGCGTGCCCGCCGGAGAGCACCTCCGCTTCGCCCGTGAACGGCGGGATCCGCCGCTCGATCTCGGCGCGCGCGAGGGTCTGGACGTGCGCGGCGCGCTCCCACGCGCGCTCGGGGTTGGGAAGCAGCCTCATGCGGTCTCTCTTCATTTCAGGCACGAGGCGCGCCGCGCGTCGAGCGCCCTCCCTCAGGCAGCGCCCCCGCGGTACGATGCGCGCATGCCCGTGTACCGCAAGTCCCCCGTCGAACACGCCGCGGCGATCGCCGTGGCGGCCCGGACCGACGTGGGCCTCAGCCGCGAGCACAACGAGGATACCTTCCTGATCAGCGATCTCGCGCGCGGGCTCGCCCACGGGCCCGCGGCCGCCCAGGCGTCCGTCGCGCCGCCGCTCGCCCTGTCGCTCGGCGTCTACGACGGCTCCGGCGGCGCGTCGTCCCCCGACGCGGCGAGCCGGCTCGCGGCGCGCATCGTCCACGCCATCCTCACCCGCTCCGCGCCCCGATCGAGCGACGCCCTCGAGCGGAGCCTCCTCGAGGCGATCGGCGAGGCCGGGCGCGCCGTCCGCGACAACGCCCGCCGGAGCTCACAGCACCGGAACAGCGGCACCACGGTGACCGTGGCCGCGCTCTGCGATGAGCGCCTCCTGCTCGCGCAGGTCGGCGACAGCCGCGCCTACCTCCTCCGCAGCGGCGTCCTCACCCAGCTCACCCGCGACCAGACCCTCCTCCAGTCGCTGCTCGACAGCGGCAAGCTGCGGCCCGAAGAGGCCGCCACCTTCGAGCACAGGGGCGTGATGCTCCAGGCGCTCGGGCTCCGCGAACACCTCAGGATCGCGCTCTCCGCCGTCGAGCTCCGCCGCGAGGACACCCTGCTGCTCTGCACCGACGGGCTGAGCGACCTCGTCGATGATCGGCACATCGCCGCCGCGCTCGACGCCCACCCCGACCCCGCGGCGGCCGCCAGCGCCCTGATCGACGCCGCGCTCGCCGCCGGAGGCCGCGACAACGTGACCGCGCTGGTCACGCGGTTCGACGGCCCCTGGCTCGCCCCGCCGGCCAGCGACCGCGCCGCGGAGATCATCGAGATCGCCAGGTTCTCCGAAGGGCCGACGCGCCGCTCCTGACGGCGCGCCGGCCCCGCGATCACGAGCGCCGCGACCCGCGACCGGCAGCGTCCTGCCGCGGCGCCAGCCGGCCTCGCCCCCGCCCGCGCGCCGCGAGCGCGAGGGCGGCGAGCGCGCCGAGCCCCGCCGAGATCGGAGCCCCGCCCGCCGCGCCGCCGAAGTTGCACCCGCCGTCGTCCTCCGCCGCGCCAGATCCCTCGTCAACGCCAGCGCCCGTCGTTGCGCCCCCGCCCGTGCCCGCGCCCGCCCCTGTCGTCGCGCCCCCGCCCGTGCCCGCGCCCGTCGTCGCGTCTCCGCCTGCGCCCGCCGCGGCGCTGCTGCTCGCGCTCGTCGCCGCGTCCCCGCCCGCGCCCGTCGCGCCGCCGCCCGTGCCGGCGCCAGAGCTCGCGGCGCTCGTCGCGGCGCCAGGGTCGGAGGACTTGAGCACCAGATCCGCACAACGGTAGTACAGGGTGGCAGGCCTCCTGTCCGTCATGACCTGGATGAGCTGAAGCGTGCAGTTGTCACACTCCACGTCCGGGAGCGTGACCTCCGCCGAATACGACCCTCCTTTCTTGTCGGCGATGCCGTCGAGCAGGCAGCCCTTGTCCACCCCCGGCTCGCAGAGATCGTTCTCGTTCGCCGGCTCCGGGAAATCGTCGAAGCCGTCGTCGTCGAACATGATCCGGAAATGCCCAGGGTGATCGATCGTCTCGTTCCACGTCACCGTGATGGTCTCCCCCGGCTCGAACACGGTGACCGTCTCGCCCCGCGCATCGCCGCGAGCACCGCAAGGCGCCACCTTCTGCTGGTCGTCCGCGTGCCTCGGCGCGGGGGACGTGAGGTCGATGTGCGCGCGGCTCACGCCAGCGAACGACATCACGGCGGCCAGTACGAACGATCCCATCAGCTTGCAACGCATCGATCCACCTCCTCGGAGCCCGCGGGCAGCGCAATCTACACAGCGGCTCATCGTCTGTCTGCGACGTCCTCAAGCAAGGAATTTTCTATGGACAAGGCGCCAGCGACCGACGTCGCGAACCGCCGGGCTCAGCCCGGTAAAGGCGCTCGGGGTTGCTTTTCGTGGTAATTCAGCGATCCCACCCGGGGCGGAGGGGCGCCTCTGGAACGCTGATCAGGTAGAAAACTCTGTGTCCATGCGGCTCTCCGTGAAGGGAGGCCAGCACGGACCGCGTGGGGGTGGGGCCCCGCCCGGCTCTGCCGGCGGGGCGGGGGCGGCGCGTGCCGCCCCGCTGACAAAAGCGGAGGTTCATCATCATGGAGCAACGCGCACTCGGTTCTACTGGCGTCGAGATCCCGGTCGTCGGACAGGGCACCTGGCAGATGGAGATGGACGATGAGGCGGCCTGCATCGACGCCATCCGGCGGGGGATCGACGCGGGCATGACGCACATCGACACGGCGGAGATGTACGGCTCGGGCGCTGTCGAGGCGCTCGTCGGCAAGGCGATCGCCGGCCGCCGCGACGAGGTGTTCCTTGTCTCCAAGGTGCTGCCCAGCAACGCGAGCTACGCCGGCACGATCGCGGCGTGCGAGCGCAGCCTGGAGCAGCTCCGCACCGACCGGCTCGACCTCTACCTCCTCCACTGGCCCGGGCCGCACCCCCTCGAGGAGACGTTCCGCGCCTTCAAGGACCTGAGGGACCGGGGCAAGATCCGGTATTTCGGCGTCAGCAACTTCGACCAGGCGGAGCTGTCGAAGGCGATCGCCATCGCCGGAGCGCGCGAGATCGCCTGCAACCAGGTGCTCTATCACCTGCTCGAGCGGTCGATCGAGCACCGGGTGCTGCCGCTCTGCGAGCGGCACGGCATCGCGGTCGTCGCCTACAGCCCGTTCGGCTCGGGCCGGTTCCCGGCGCCGGACAGCGCGGCGGGCAGGGTGCTCGCGTCCGTCGCCGCCGCCCACCGCGCGACGCCGTGGCAGGTCGCGCTGCGCTTCCTGCTCCGCCGCCAGCCGGTCTTCGTGATCCCCAAGGCCGCGAGCGCCGCCCACGCGCTCGACAACGCGGCCGCGGGCGATCTGCGCCTCAGCAGCGAGGACATCGCCCGCCTCGAGACGGCCTTCCCGCTCGGCCGGGACCGCGGCGTGCTGCCGACGCTGTGAAGCGGACGGTAAGTCGATGAAACCGTGAGAACGCCAGAAGACACCAAGGTTGGAATTCCACCTTGGCGTCTTCTGGAATCTTGGCCGTGTTCTCCTTCAGGAGCTTCGCGGACCACGCTCGGCTCCGGCGAACGGCATGGCTGCTCTTGGCGGGCCGGCGCGCATGCCATACTGCGCGTATGAGCCACGCGCGCCTATCCTCACTTCTCTTCGGGCTTCTTCTCGCCGCCTGCGATGGCGCGGTCGATATACCGTCCATCAGCGGCAGCACCGGCAACGGCGGCAGCACCGGCGACAGCGGCAGCACCGGCAACGGCAACGGCGGCAGCACCGGCGACAGCGGCAGCGGCAGCACCGGCAACGGCGGCAGCACCGGTGACAGCGGCAGCACCGGCAACGGCGGCAGCACCGGCAGTGCTGGGGGCTCCGTCAGCTCGACCTCGAGCGGCGCGACACCGCTCGCGTGCGGCGGGCGAAGCGGCGGGATCTGCGGCAAGGAGGACTTCTGCGACTTCCCCGACGACTCGTGCGGAACGTTCGACACCACAGGCCGGTGCACCCCTCGGCCCGGGGGGTGCCCGGAGGACTGCCCGGGCGTCTGCGGGTGCGACAACCAGTTCTACTGCAATGCGTGCGCTGCGCAGCAGGCCGGGGTGGATGTCTCGGCGAACGCCTCCTGCATCGAGCCCGAGGTCGGCCGCTACACCGCCTCTTACTGGCCTGGCGGGCTCGATCACCTCACCGTCTACAGGGCCCGGCCAGAGGCGGACCTCTGCGTGGTGCTCTACGCCGAGGCGCCGAGCAGGCAGTCGCCTGTGGGGTTCGACATCGTCACGGTCCCGGAGGAGTGGCGTGTGTCGCGCATCCTGATGCGCAAGGGGGCGGCCAGCTGCGCGCCGGACGCCCAGGGCTCAGCTGACGCCGCCGTGAGCGCGACCAGCGCGACCGGGAGCCTGACGGTGCGAACCTCGGGGAGCACCTCCATGCCCTCCACCATCGACATGGACATCACCGTGATCTTCCCGGAGGAGCACGCGAGCGACCGCCTCCGCGTGACGGGCCTTGTCGTAGGCACCGAGACGTAGCGGGCGCCGGAAGCGACGGGCGGCGCTTCTTCACACCGCCGCCGCGCTGGACCTTCTCCGCCTCGGCGCGCCGCCGTCAGCGCTTCTTCGCACCGCCGCCGCGCTGGGCCTTCTCCGCCTCGGCGAGCCGCCGCCGCGCGTCGTCCAGGGCCGCCTGGCTGGCGTGGCCCTTCGGCAGCGCCTCGTAGCCGGCCACCTCCTCGCGCAGCGTGGCGATCTGCTCCGCGCCCCGCCCGAGCCGCTGCTGGATCTCGGCCCGGAGCTTCAGGTAGCGCAGCCGGCGCGGGCCATAGGCGCGCCCGATGGCGCGCTCCACCGCGGCGAGCGCCTCGGCGTCGCGGCCCGTCGCGTGGAGCACCTGCGCGAGCCGCGCGGGCGGCTCGTACGATCCGGGCATCTGCGCCTCGCGCTCCTTCAGCATCGCGACCGCCTCCTCGCCGCGGCCGAGCGCGATATACGCCATGGCGCGCCCGTAGTCGTACGCGGCGGCCGCCTCGGGCGTCTTCGCCTCCTTCGCGGCCCGCTCCAGCACGGCGAGCTTCGACTCGCTCGCAGCGCGGGCCCCGCCCGCGTCGCCGAGCGCCTCGAGCCCCTCGGCGAGCAGGCCCCACGCGTCGGCCCTGTCGTCCGCGCTCGCGTCCGCGGGCGGGCTCGCGACGATCGACCGCAGCCGGGCGACCGCCGCCTCGCGCGCGGCCCGCTGGGCCTTGCCGCCGGGGAGCGCCGCCGCGCAGGAGAGCAGGACGCTCGCGAAATCGGCGGGCAGCGCCGCGCCCTTCACCTCGCCGACGTGCGCGCTGCCGAGCTCCGCGCACGCCGCGGCGTCCTTCTTGCGGTAGAGCGCCGCCAGGAGGCCGAGCAGCGCCTCGCTGCGCCGCGGCCAGGCCTCGCCGCCCCGGGCCAGGGCGCGCCGGTAGGCGGACACCGCCGCGGCGTGGTCCCCCGCGCTGTGGGCCCGCTTCGCCTCGACAAGCAGGCGGTTCGGATCGTCCGCGGGCAGCGCCGACGCAGCCTTGGAATCCATCGCAAGAAGCGCCTCGCGGATCAGCTCACGCAGCTCCTCGACCGAGGCGGCGCCCCGCCAGAGCCCGATCACCTCGCCGCCCGCCGGCTCGAGGACGAAGAACGTCGGCCACACGGTCACCTCGTGCCGCTCCAGGAACGGCGCGCTCTCCGGTCGATCCGTGTCGACGTCCGCGAACACGACCCGATCGGCGAACGGGCGCAGCGACGGATCGGTCAGCACGTAGTGCTTCATGCTCAGGCAGGTGTGGCACCACGGCGCCCACGCATCGACGAACAGCGCCTTGCCCTCGGTCCGGGCCTTCTCGCGCGCCCGCGGCACGTCGTCGTGGATGAACTCGAGCGGCGGCCGCGCGGCCGCCGGCTCCGCCCCGGCAGCGGGCGAGGGCGCCGCGGCGGGCGGCGACGGCGCGGCGGCTGGAGGCGCCGGCGCGCGTGGCGGCGGCTCGGCGGCGCAGGCAGCGAGGGCGGCGGCGGAGACGAGGGCGGGGAGCAGGGCCGGGGCGCGCACGGCCAGACATGGTAGCCGAACCGCGGCGGGCTCGCCCTCGCTGCGACAGGCGAGCGCGGCACCGGGACCGAGCGTGGCACCGGGACCGGATCGCGGCGTCGCTGGCAGGCGCCTCGGTGCGTCGACAAGGCGCTCCCCGACAGCCGCAAAGCTGGTACAGTCCCGCCGCAGTGAACGATTACGCGGGTCGGTGCGGCAGCTGCGCGGCATTCACCCGGGCGCACGACGATCCAGCGCGCGGCCGCGTCGGCGAGTGCGCCCTCGAGGTGTACCCGCCGCCGATCAAGGCGACAGCGACGTGCGCCCGTTACCGTGCCAAGGGCGCGCCTCCGCCGCCACCGCCACCCCGGGCGGCGGGCCAGCCGCGCGGCACTGGCGTCAGGCCGCGGGCGCCCGAGCGCGCCCCGTCGCCGGAGCGCCGGCCGAGCGCGGCGCCGCAGCCCTTCCGTTCGCCGCTGCCAAGGGAGATCGACATCGACATGGATATCGACGAGTTCCGCCGTGTGCTGCGCGAGGTGCTGTCCGAGGAGCTCGGCGTCGGCCGCGCGGAGATCGGCGGCCGCTGGGAAGGCGGGGAGATCGTGCTCCGGCCCGGGAAGGAGGGCACGGCCGAGAAGCGCATCCCGCTCGACGTGTTCTTCCACAAGATCGTGATGCTCCGCGACAAGCTGCGCGTGCTGGAGCAGAAGATCAACGGGCACGAGGGGCTGAGCGACGCGGAGAAGGTCCAGCTCCAGGCGTACATCACGGGCTGTTACGGGACGCTCACGACGTTCAACGTCCTCTTCGCGCGCCGGGAAGACGGATTCTCAGGCAGCGGCCGAGACAGCGACTGACACCCCATCTGACCTGCGCCGGGAGCGCGATGGCTCTCCATCTCGTGCCTCGTGCGGGCCATGGGGCCTGATCACTCCCTCGGCCCTCCGCTTCGGCCTGCTGGGCCCGGGCGCGGCGCTATACTTGCCCCGTGTTCCGTTCCGATCGAGACGCGCTCGCGGGCAAGCTCGACGACGTTCAGGCCGAGAACGAGCGCCTGCGCCGACAGAACGAGGCCATGCGTCACGCCCTGCTGGCGCAGCGCGTCGGCCGGCAGCCTGTTGCCTCCAACACGTATCGCGGCGGCGTGGCCGGGCTGGGCGCCGGCGAGCGGGTCGCGCTCGCGCGGCATCAGCTCGAGGCGTTTCCTGTGTGGGCCACGGCGCTGCTGCACGTCGTGACGTTCGGAATCGTGTCGTTCATCCGCTTCAACGCGATGCACGCCCAGCTGCCGCAGGCAGAGCGCGACGATCCCTCCGTGGGGAAGGCCATCGGCCTGCACTTCGCCCCGTACTTCAACTACTACTGGATCTTCTGGAACGGCCTCCGGCTCTGTGATCGCGTGAACCTGCAGTGCCGCCTGCGGGGCATGCCCGACGGCGTGCCGCGGGGCCTGGTCATCGCGGCGTGTGTGGCGAGCGTCATCCCGTACATCCAGCTCCTGACCGGTCCGATCACCTGGCTGTTCGTCGCCATCGCCATGCAGCGCACGGTGAACCGGATCGTCGAGCTCGACGCGCGGACCACGAGCGAGCGCGTGGCGCCGGTCGCCGCGGGCGCCGGCGTGTTCGGCGTGCGGTTCCCTGCGGTTCAGGCGCTGCCGGACGACGTCGCCGTCCAGGCGGAGGCCGAGGCGGAGGCCGCGGCGGCGATCGCCGAGCAGCGGCAGCGCCGCTAGAACCTGGGCGGTGGAACGGTCGGGCCGCGTCACCGAAGCGCGCTTAACCGTGGCCAGCCGGCTTCCTCGTGGCGTGGGTGACGGCGAAGCTCCAGACCAGGGTGAGCAACGCTTCGGGATTCTCGATCTGCGGGAGGTGGCCAGTGTCGGCGAGGAGCTCGAAGCGGGCGCCGGGGATGGCCGCCGCGTAAGCGCGGCCATAGTCGGGCGTGCTGATGCGGTCACTGTCGCCCCAGACGATGAGGGTGGGAAGGGTGATGGCGGACAGCCGGGAGCGCAGGGTCGGGTCCGTCATGCTGCCGCCGTAGATGCGCAGGGCGGCGAAGTTGCTGGCGATCGAAGCCTCCATTGCGGCGCGCTGCGCCTCGCTCAGCCGGGACACGTCGATGCGGAAGGGCGCGGGGTCGTGGTAGCTACGCTCGGCGAGCTGGCCCTTGGGCAGGCCGAACACGTCGGCGACGGGCTGATCGGCGACGTGGATGCCGACGGCATCGACGAGGACGATGCCGTGGATTCGGGGGCTGCCAAGCAGCGCGAGCTCGGCGGCGATCCAGCCGCCGATGGAGTTGCCGACGACGGTGACCTCGGTGAGGTCGAGCTGATCGAGCAGGGCGCGGTAGAGCCGGGCGAGGGCGGGAATGCTGTCCAGCCATTCTGGTCGGGGGGTGCCGCGGAAGCCGGGGTGGGTGGGCGCGATCACCCGGGCGCGTTCGCGCTTGGCGAGGGTCTGGGCGAAGCGGTCCACCGACTGAGGCCCGGCGCCGCCGTGCAGCAGCAGGATCGGCCGCCCCTCGCCGCGGGCAGCGACGGTCACATCGGCAAGACCGCAGTCGGGGACGGTGACGGCGTACGTCGTGGTGGTCACGAAGAGGTCCTCTCGGATCGGATGACAGGCGCCGACTCGAGCCGAGGTTAACACAGCCCGATCCCGGTTGGCGCGGGCGACGGTGAAGCAGCGAGCCGCGCTCGTGCTCTCACTTCACGCGCGCCGCCTCGCGCTCGATGACGAACGCCTTGAGCGCGCGGGCGGCGGGCGACAGGACGGTGCCTTTCGGGTGAATCAGCGAGAACGGCCGGCTCGCGCCGCGGAACGGCACGAGCACTTGTACCAGCGTGCCGCGCGCGACGTCGTCCTCGACGAGGAAGTCGTACGTCTGCACGAGCCCGACGCCGGCGCGCGCGAGGCCGATGATGCCGAGCACGTCCTCCGAGCACCGGTAGTGGGCGTCGGGGACGAGCGTGGTCGGGCCGGGGTGGAAGACCCACGAGAGCGCCCGACCCGAGCGCGGCATCTGGAACGCGATGCACGTGTGCTTCGCGAGATCGGGGGGAGAGCGCGGCGCGCCGTGGCGGGCCAGGTAGCCGCTGCTCGCGTAAACGCCGAGCGCGAAGTCGCCGAGCTTGCGGGCGACGAGCGTCCTGTCGGCGATCGCTCCCATGCGGATCGCGAGGTGGTGCCCCTCCCGAACGAAGTCGACGTTCTGGTTCGACACGTGGATGTCGACCCGTATGCCGGGGTAGCGCTCGCGAAACACGCCGAGCGCCGGGAGCAAACGGTGGTGGCCATACGTCGTCGGGACGCTGATGCGCACGCGCCCTTCGGGGGAGGCGCGCTCGCCCGCGAGCTCGCGCTCCCCCGCGGACAGGAGCGCGAGCGCCTGGGTGCACAGCTCGTAATAGCGGCGCGCCTCGTCGGTCGGCGCGAGGCTCCGGGTGGTGCGCCGGAAGAGCGTCACGCCGAGCCTGCGCTCGAGGCGCGCGACGCTCCGGCTCGTCGCCTGCGGCGTGACGGCGAGCATGCGCGCCGCGCGGGTGAAGCTCCCCGTCTCGTAGGTGCGGCAGAACGCCTCGACGTTCGGGAGCGTGCCGGCGAGCGAAGGCGCGACCATTCTCAACACCCTAGTACAAATGCTTCGCCCTGTCGTCGTCTACCAGGCTCGCGCCGGAGAGCCTAGGTGTTGGGTATGACCGCTCCGGATCGTCACAGCGGGCGCCGCGCGGCGTTGACCACGCTGCTCGCCGCCCTGTTCGCCGTCTCATCCGGGTGCGCGGGCGGCACAACGCCCGACAGCGCTCACCCGACCCAAACACAAGCCAAGGAGAACGAGATGAACCAGCGAGTGCTCATCGCCATGACCAGCCATGACAAGAAGGGCGCCACCGGGGAGAGCACCGGCGCCTACCTGCCCGAGATCGCGCACCCGTACGCGGAGTTCACGAAGGCGGGGATCGCCGTCGACTTCGCCTCGACGCGCGGCGGCCGCGTGCCGCTCGACGGGATCGACAAGCCCGAACCGGCCAGCGCTCCGTTCCTCGACGGCGGCGCGCTCGCGGGGCGCCTCCACGACAGCATGCCGGCGGCCAGCGTCGACCCGTCTCGCTACGCCGCGATCTTCTTCGCCGGCGGGCACGGCACGATGTGGGACTTCCCCGACAACGAGGCGTTCGCGCGTATCGCCGCGAGCATTTACGAGCGCGGCGGCGTCGTTGGCGCCGTGTGCCACGGGCCCGCGGCGCTCGTGAACGTGCGCCTCTCGTCCGGACAGTACCTCGTCGCCGGCAAGCCGGTGAGCGCGTTCACGAACGAAGAGGAACGCGCGGTGAAGCTCGACGCCGTGGTGCCGTTCCTTCTCCAGGATCGGCTCGTCGAGCGCGGCGCGCTCTTCCAGCCTGCAGCGCCGTGGCAGGAGCAGGTCGTCGTCGCCGAGCGCCTGGTGACGGGGCAAAACCCCGCGTCGGCCGCGGGCGTCGCCGAGGCGATGGTCCGCCTGCTCCACCCCGAGGCGCGTTGAGGGGTCGTGCTTCCAATGCGCTCACTGCGCGGCGAGGTCCGAGAGCGGGTATCGGAGGCCGGTGCGACGTTGAGGAAGACAGGAGCGCTCCGCGGAGGCGAGGCAGCCTCCGGCCGCGCGCGCGAACGGCGCCGGCGGGCGCGAGCCTCGTGACACGGAGCCAGCAATTCCGTCGCAGCATGGGTTCGCCGGGATCGGCGGCGGGGCGCGGGGGCGATGGCGTGAACGGGAAATCGGCGAGATCTGCGCCGTAGGCGCTCGCCGAAGAGATGCGCGGCGCGTCGCCCACCATGGTACAAGGTGCGAGGAGGTCGCCGCGCAATGGCCATCAAACAGCTCACGCCAGAGCAGGTTCACACCATGTCGCTCGAAGAGAAGGACGCATGGTGGCTGAAGAACGTCTACCGCGGCGACATGCCCCAGCTGACGTGGCGCTCGGCGATCACGGGCATGCTCCTCGGCGCCTTCCTGTCGCTCACGAACCTGTACATCGGCGCGCGCACCGGCTGGTCGCTCGGCGTCGGGATCACGAGCGTGATCCTGGCCTTCGGGCTCTTCAAGGTGCTCTCCAGGCTCGGCCTCGGCAGCGACATGACCGTGCTCGAGAACAACGCGATGCAGTCCATCGCGACGTCGGCCGGATACATGAACGCGCCGCTCTTCACGAGCCTGGCGGCCTACTCGATGGTCACGACGACGATCATCCCGATGGGCCAGGCGATGGTCTGGATGTTCGTCCTCGCCATCCTGGGCGTGCTCTTCGCCTTCCCGATGAAGAAGCGCTTCATCAACGACGAGCAGCAGCCCTTCCCCGAGGGGATGGCCGCCGGCGTCGTGATGGACGCGCTGCACGAGAGCGACGAGAAGGAGGGCCTCTTCAAGGCGAAGCTCCTCCTCGGCGGCGGCCTCCTGAGCGCCGCGCTCGAGCTCCTCCGCGACGACAAGGTGATGCGCGCGCTCTTCGCGCTCAAGAACATCCCGCATTACTACGACGAGCTCCTCTATGGCGGGGGCTTTGCCGATCTGCTCAAGCGCTGGGGCCTCTCGCCGGCCATCCGCGGCACCCCCCTGAACGAGCTCACCATCCGGTTCGACACGAGCATCATCTTCGTCGCCACGGGCGGCCTGATGGGCATCCGGACCGGCGTGTCGCTCCTCCTCGGCGGCATCCTCAACTACTGGATCCTCGCCCCGCTGCTGATCGAGCGCGGGATCATCCTGCCGAAGAACGGGCATTTCGGGTTCGGGGCGATCACCCTCTGGGCGCTGTGGGGCGGCGTCGCGTGCATGACGACGTCCTCTCTCTACGCCTTCTTCTCCAAGCCCAAGGTGATCATCGACGCGTTCAAGGGCCTCACCAAGAAGGGCGGAGCGACGGACGTGCTCGCGGACATCGAGCTCCCGGTGAAGCTGTCGATCATCGGCATACCCGTCGTCGGCGCGGTGATCGTGGTGCTCGGGCAGCTCTGGTTCGGGATCTCCTGGTGGCTCGGGGCGCTCGCGATCCCGCTCGTCTTCATCTTCTCGCTCATCGCGGTCAACTCGACGGGCATCACGGCGATCACCCCGACCGGGGCGCTCGGCAAGCTGACGCAGCTCACCTACGGCGCGCTCGCGCCGAAGAACATCACGACGAACCTGATGACGGCCGGGATCACCGCCGAGGTCGCGAGCAACACGGCGAACCTGCTGATGGATATCAAGCCGGGCTACATGCTCGGCGGCAAGCCGCGCCACCAGGCGATGGGGCACGTGCTCGGGACGGTCGCGGGGCTCGTGCTCTCGGTGCCCGTCTGGTACTTCGTGCTCATCCAGGGCGACATCGGCCGCTACGGGACGGAGCGGCTGCCGGTCCCGAGCGCGCTCACGTGGAAGGCCGTCGCCGAGGTGCTGATGAAGGGGCTCGATTTCCTCCACCCGACGGCCAAGTCCGCGGTGGTGGTCGGGGCGATCGTCGGGATCCTCGTCGAGATCACGAGGCAGGTCACGAAGAACCGATTCCCCCTCTCCGCGGTCGCCCTGGGGCTCGCGTTCATCCTGAACTTCACCGATATCTGGTCGATGTTCCTCGGCTCGTTCCTCTTCTGGCTGCTCGAGCGGCGCGCCGCGCTCTGGCGCAAGAAGCGCGAGCAGGAGACACGGCTCAGCGAGACGGCGCCGGGCGGGCGCTCGGACGCGCCGCCCGCGCGGCCCTGGTACGCGCTCGCCGCGGAGAACACCGAGGCCATCTGCGCGGGCGTGATCGCCGGAGGCTCGCTGATGGGCATCGGCCTCAGCGTGCTCGGCGTGCTTGTGCTGCCCGACGTGCTGGAAGCCGAGAGCCTCACCAAGGCGCTCGGACAGATCCTTCAGTTCCTCCCGAAGTGAAGCGCTGGCGGTCGACGGGCGGGCCCATCCGGCTCGCTCGCGGCCGCCTGCTGAGCCCGATCCGGCGCGCGGGCGTGCTGAGGACGGCGCCTCGCCGTGCGAGCGCACGTCGAGGTGAAGGTGCGTGGGCGGCTCGCCGCGCCGGCCCCAGCCATGCAGCCGCGCCTCACTGTGACAGGAATGCGCGCCGTGGAGGGCCGCGGCGAGCGCGGTTCAGGACCGCGCGGGCACAGCACGTCGCGCTGTCGAGCCGCTCCGCTCGGAGGCGCTCGTGGCGCGGTTCATGCAGCCTTATTTGCACCGCGTCAACACGAGGTCAGCCAAGGACGCGCGAGGAAAGAACCGTCCATGCCGGTGAATGCGCCCCCCTCCCGAGGAACGCCCAACCCCGAGCCCGTCGGCGATCCCGGACGGGGTCCGCCGGTGCAGGATCCGGCGCCGCGCGAGCCCCCGCGGCGCGACCCCGATCCTGGCGAGCCGGCGCGTCGGGACCCCCCGCCCCCTCCACCAGCGCCCGGAGAACCCTCTCCGGAGATCGAAGACCCGCCGGCGCCGGGACAGCCGCCCAAGGAGCCCGGGGTGATCGCGAGGGCCGGCCGCGCTCGGCGCGCGGCGCAACGTCATCCCCTAACCGTCGAGAGGTTTGCATGAACACGTGTGACTGCTGCGGCAACAGCTACGACAAGGCATTTCAAATCATGGTGAGCGGCACGAGCTACACCTTCGATTGCTTCGAGTGCGCGATTCACAAGCTCGCGCCCGTGTGCGCCCATTGCGCCTGCCGCATCGTGGGGCACGGCATCGAGGCCGGCGGGGCGTTCTACTGCTGTGCGCACTGCTCCAAGCAGGAGGGCGTGGAGGGGGCCATCGATCGCGTGGCCTGAGCCCCCGCCGGGGCGCCGGCCGCGCTCGGTCCGCCGTTCGCGCGCCCCCGCGGGTCGATCTGCGCGAGGTCGTACCGCGCGCTCGGCGAGGTCGACCCGCCCTGCGCCGGGGGCGTCGCCGCGAGCCGATCTGCGACCAGGGTGGCGGCCAGGATGAAGAGCAGCAGCGCGACGCCCGTGTGCCCGCGAGCCTGCGTGAGCATGAATGCCTCCTTCGCGGCGAGGCGATCGCCTCGCGCTCCAGGAAACTAGATCTTCGACGCGCGTATGATAATGCTGGCCCGCCGACGAGGATTGCGTCGCGGAAGGAACGAATGGGATGGAGCCGGCGGGCGGTCACCTCGGTGAGATGAGGGCGTTCCTGGAGGTGGCGCGGCGGCAGAGCTTCTCGGCGGCGGCGAGGGCGCTCGGGCTCACGTCGTCGTCGGTCAGCAAGCAGATCGCGCGGCTGGAGGAGCGCCTCGGCGCGCAGCTCCTCCGGCGCACCACGCGCCGCGTGAGCCTCACGGAGGCAGGGACTCTGTACGCAGAGCGCGCGGACCGGATCCTCTCGGACATCGAGGAGGCGCAGCGGGCGGTCGCGGATCTCGACGGGACGCCGCGCGGGACGCTGCGCATCTCGGCGCCCACCGTCCTCGGCTCGATCCGCGTCGCGCCCGCGGTGCTGGCCTGTCGCGCGAGGTACCCGGAGCTCCGCATCGATCTCGACCTCACCGACCGCATCGTCGATCTGGTGGCCGAGCGCATCGACGTGGCGGTGCGCCTGGCCGCCGAGATCTCCCCTGCTTCCCTCGTCGCGCGGCGGCTCGCCGACGACCTGCGCGTGCTCTGCGCGAGCCCCCGGTACCTGCGGCGCCACGGGACGCCGCGCTGCCTCGAGGACCTGGCCGACCACGACTGCATCACGCTCAACCTCGAGCCTGTCGCCCGGTGGACGCTCGTGGGCCCCGAGGGCGAGCGCGTCGTCCCGGTGAGCGGCACGTTCCGCTCCAGCGACACGATCACGCTGCGCGACGCCGCGGTCGCCGGCGTCGGCCTGGCGAACCTCCCCGATTACGTCGTCCAGGATCAGCTCGAGAGCGGCGCGCTGCGGCGCGTGCTGCCGGAGTACGGCGCCTCGAAGCGCGCCAGCTTCGCGGTCTACGCCGCGCCCGCGCGCGCCGCGGTCCGCGTCGTCGTCGACGCGCTGGCCAGGGCGATGGGGGCCGCGGAGACGGCGAAGCCGACGCCGCGGAAGCCGTGAGCCAGCGCGGCGATGGTGAGGGATCGCAGGGGAGCCGAGGGAGCGCCGCGCCGGAGCGGTCGTCCGCGCGGCGCTGTCACTGGGGCCGCGGCGCGGCGCCGTGGAGCGAAGCGTGCGCCGCGCCGGCCGCGCGCTCCTTGCCCATCTGACGGATGCAGTACTGGAGGGCCGCCCGGAGGTTCCCGAGGGTGGTGATGTTGGCCAGATCGAGCCCGAGGCTGACGATGGTCTGGGCGACGTTCGAGCGGATGCCCGCGACGATGCCCTCGGCGCCGAGCAGCCTGATCGCGGCGACGAGATCGAGGAGGTAGCTCGCGGTCTTCGTGTCGACCAGCTCGACGCCGGTGAGATCGAGGATGGCGAAGCGCGAGCCCGTGCGGACGATCGCGTCGAGCAGGGTATCCATCACCTCCGCTGTCCTGGCGCTGTCGAGCACGCCGATCATCGGCAGGGTCAGCACGCCGTCCCACACCTGGATGATGGGAGTCGACAGGTCGCGGATGACCCGCTGTTGCCGCTCGATGAGGTCCAGCCTGGCCCGGAGCTCCTGCTCTGTGTTCTTTGGCTTGCTGATATCGAGCGTGAAGCCGACGACCGAGGACACCTCGCCCTGCTCGTCGCGCATGGGGACCTCCCAGTTGTCCCAGAACACCCCGTGCGTCAGGGACTCCGAATGGCTCGCTTCGCCCGCGAGCGCCCGCCGCAGCACCTCGCACCCGTGCGGGTTGCTCGCGTAGAGGTCGAACACGTTCTTGCCGATGTGCGCGCCCTGCTGGAGCCCGATGCCCTCGAGCGCCTTGCCCTCGTGGCACGTGAAGATCCCCTCGCGGTCGATGGCCCAGACGATGATCGGGAGCGACTGCGTGATGGCCTGCAGGATCACCTCTCTCTGATGGTGGCGGCGATCCTGCTCGGTCCGCTCCGTCACGTCCTGCCCGAACACGCCGACGCCGATGATCTCTCCATGCTCGTCGAGGATGCGCTCGTGGCGCCACTCGACGCTCACCACGGCGCCGTCCTTCTTGACGTGGCTCCACACCCGGGGGGCCGCCCCGTCCTCCGCGAGGAGCTGCCGCCACGCGCCGGGGCTGCCGGACGCCGGCAGGAGCTCGTCCACGCGCTGGCCGAGCGCCTCCTTCCGCGCGTGGCCGAGCAGGCGCTCGGCCGCGCCGTTCCAGTCCTCGATCGTGAGCTCCTTGCCGTACTGGACGATCGCGAGCGGCGCTCGCTCGAAGAGGCGTGCGCGCTTGCCCGCGAGTTTCTCGGCGTCGACTTCTCCCCATGACGTGGTGGCGGCGGTCATGGGGTGAAATTTACCCGGGGCGTTCGCGCACGTCGAAATAACTGCCATTCGTCTTCGTCGGACAGTCTGCAGAGCGCGCTGGGTTCGTAAGGACGGATCCACTGTTGCTGTAGCAACACTCCGTGAGCAAGCGCCTGCTGCTCCAGCAGCAGGGCGCCATCTGTTATAGCGGATTTGCGTCCAGAGAGCCGGCTCACGCTTGGTACGGGGCGTGCTCAACGGCGGTCCGTGAAGGGGCGCCCTCGTCGAGGTTCGGGAGCAGGAGAAGCCATGAGCAACAAGATCCAGTTCCACAATGTGAGCAAGACATTCGCCGTCAAAGGGCCGGCGGGGGCCAAGGAGGGCGCGCGATTCACGGCCATCGAGGACCTCAACCTCGACGTGAGGGCCGGCGAGCTGATGGTCCTCGTCGGGCCGAGCGGGTGCGGCAAGTCGACGCTCATCGATCTGCTCGGCGGGCTGTCGAAGCCGAGCAGCGGCAAGCTCCTGCTCGACGGCAAGCCGATCACGGGCCCGGCCCTCGATCGAGGGATCGTGTTCCAGCAGTATGCGCTCTTCCCGTGGCGGACGGCGCGCGAGAACGTCGAGTTCGGGCTCGAGGCCAAGGGCGTCCCGGAGAGCCGGCGAAAGGAGATCGCCCAGGATTACCTGGATCTGGTCAGCCTCTCCGGCTTCGAGGATCGGTATCCGCACGAGCTGTCGGGCGGCATGAAGCAGCGGGTGGCCATCGCGAGGAGCCTCGCCTACGACCCGGAGGTGCTGATGATGGACGAGCCGTTCGCGGCGCTGGACGCGCAGACGCGCGAATCGCTGCAGGCGGAGCTGCTCCGGATCTGGGAGAGGTCGCGCAAGACGATCCTGTTCATCACGCACAGCATCGACGAGGCGGTGTTCCTCGGGCAGCGGGTCGCGATCATGACGTCCCGGCCCGGCCGGGTGAAGCGGGTCATCGATATCCCGGAGGAGATCCGGGGCTACGAGGACGCGCGGTCGACGCCGGAGTTCGGCAGGCTGCGGCACGAGATCTGGACGCTGCTGCGCGAGGAGGTGCTGAAGTCCGAGGAGCAGGAGCGGAGCAAGCGGCAGAGGCGTGCGGCGGAGAGCCGCCCCGTGGCGGGCGTGGTGGCGGTCAATGGCTAGTTTGGAGCAATCGATTCCGCTGCCCGAGGAGTCGCAGCAAGGGCAGCTCGTGGGCGACGCGGCGCGGTGGCTCGGCCGCGCCCTCGCGCGCTCGGGGATCCTCCTCGCGGTCGCCGCCCTGTGGGAGACGGCGCCGCGGGTGGGCCTCGTGGAGGGGGCGTTCCTTCCGCCGCTCTCCGAGGTGCTGGAGACAGGGTGGCAGCTGCTCCAGAACGGGCAGCTCCTGAGCCACATCAAGGCGAGCCTGTCGCGCTCTCTCGTCGGCTTCACGCTGGCGATCTCGGTGGGCGTGCCGCTCGGGCTCGCGATCGGGTGGTACAAGGGCGTGGCGGACGCGCTCAATCCGCTGCTCGAGGTGCTGCGCAACACGGCGGCGCTCGCGCTCCTGCCCGTGTTCCTGCTGCTCCTCGGGATCGGGGAGTCCTCGAAGATCGCGCTCGTCATCTACTCGTGCACCTGGCCGATCCTGCTCAACACGATCAGCGGGGTGCGCGGGGTCGATCCGCTGCTCGTCAAGTCGGCGCGCACGATGGGGCTGTCGCCGCTCCAGCTGTTCCGCAAGGTCATCCTGCCGGCCGCGGTCCCGACGATCTTCGTGGGTATCCGCCTGGCGGGCGCGTACTCGCTGCTCGTCCTCGTCGCGGCGGAGATGATCGGGGCCAAGGCGGGGCTCGGATACCTGATCATCTACGCGCAATACAATTTCCAGATCCCGAGCATGTATGTCGGCATCTTGACCATCACGGCGCTCGGGCTGACGTTCAATCACCTGCTCATGCGCGTCGAGCGGCGGTTCACGTCGTGGAAGGTCGCCCCGAAGGAGTGAGCCCGCGCCCGGCGCGGGCGCCGTGACGATCACCGTTCATCGAGGGAGAGGACGATCGTGAATCGAATCATCCTGGGCCGGACCGGCCTCGAGGTCAGCGTGCTCGGCCTGGGCGCGGGCGGCGACAGCCGGCTCGGGTCCGGGCGCATCGGGGAGGCCGAGTCGCTCCGGCTCGTCCGTGCGGCCATCGAGCGCGGCGTGAACTTCATCGACACGGCGGAGGCGTACGGGACCGAGGGGCTCATCGGCAAGGCGCTCCGCGAGGTGCCGCGCGACCGCGTGGTGCTCTCGACGAAGAAGACGACGCGCCTCGAGGCGCCGCTGCGGCCGGAAGACGTGGTGTCGTCGCTGCATGCGAGCCTTGAGCGGCTCGGCACGGATCACGTCGACATCTACCATCTGCACGGCGTGCTGCCGGATCAGTACGCCGATCTGCGCGAGCGGATCGTCCCCGTGCTGCTGCGCCTGCGCGAGCAGGGCAAGATCCGCTTCCTCGGCATCACGGAGGCGTTCGCCGCCGATCCGACGCACGCGACGCTCGAGCAGGCGCTCCGCGACGATGTGTGGGACGTCGTGATGGTCGGGTTCAACCTTCTGAACCAGTCGGCGCGAGCGCGGGTGTTCCCGCTGACGCGGGCGAAGGACATCGGGACGCTGATCATGTTCGCGGTCCGGCGGGCGCTGAGCCGGCCCGATCGGCTGCGGGAGCTGCTCGCGGACCTTTCGGCGCGCGGCAAGGTGTCGCCCGAGCTCGGCGACGAGGGGCTGGACCGGCTCCTGGAAGGAGAGGGCGCCTCGTCGCTCCCGGACGCGGCGTACCGCTTCTGCAGGGACGAGCCCGGGGCGCACGTGATCCTGTCGGGGACGAGCAGCGTGGAGCACCTCCTGGAGAACGTGCGCTCGATCGAGGCGCCGCCGCTGTCGGCGCGGGCGCGCGAGCGTCTCATCCAGGCGTTCGCGCAGGTCGACGACGTGTCGGGGCACTGAGGAGGGGCTCGCCGGCGGGAGCGCGGCGGAGGGTCACGCGACCGGCGCGGCGATCCCGGGCGGCGCGGGGGGCGGCGCGACGTCGGCGGCGGCGGCGTCACGCGCGGCGTCGCTCCCGAGGAAGCGCGCGATCCGCCCGCAGAGCCGCGCGCGGAAGGCGTCGTCCGTGGGGGGCGAGTGGCGGCACCCCTCGAGCAGCTCGGTCTCGGCGCGCGGCAGGAGCTCCTTCGCGCGCGCGAGCAGCTTCGCGCCGGGGAAGCTCACGTCGTCGTCGGCGCCGAACACGAGCGCGGGCCGCGTGAACCCGGCGAGGGACGCGGGGGTGGCGAGCGGCGGCGGGCGGAAATCGAGCCGGTAGCTGCGCACGGCGTCGCCGAAATAAGAGCACCACATGTCGTCGTGCGTGGAGAACAGCCCGGAGACGAGGCGCGCGAGGCGCTCTTCCGAGGGGAAGGCGCGGTAGAGGGCCATCGGGATCGCGATGCGGGTGAGGCCTTGCCACGCGGAGCCCGACACCAGAGCCGCCGGCACGATCAGGACGAGCCGGTCGATGCGGGCGGGCGCGACCTGGGCCATGCGCAGGGCCGCGAAGCCGCCCCAGCTGACACCGAGGAGGTGGGTGCGGGCGAGGCCGAGCGCGTCGAGGACGTCGGTGAGCCACTCCGCGTAGGCGGGCCCGTCGATCGGCAGGCGGACGTCGGCGCTCTTGACGGACTGGCCGATGACGTCGACGACGTGGACGCGGTAGCGCGCGAGGAGCGGGCCGAGCTCGGGCATGAGGTGCGCGGAGCTGGCGAGCGCGCCGTGCAGGCAGACGAGCGGCGGGGCGTTCTCGGGGCCGGCGATGAGGACGTGCGTGGCGCCGAAGCGGGTGGAGACCTCGCGCGATCGGGTCGGGACCGGGAGCTTCTCGTGGAACCTGTCGAACCACGCCGCGATGCGCGCGCGCGCCTCTGGACTGCGGAACATGATGGATGACGTCATCGAGCCCTCCTGACGTTGGCTGCGGGGCGGAGGCCGCAGAGGTGCTGAGCGACGAGCCGATCGAGCAGAGCGATGGGCGACGGATGCGCGCCCTGGGCCCAGGCGATCAGCGCGAAGTAGTAGAAGGAGAAGAAGGCGACGCCGAAGAGCGCGGGGTCGGCGTCGTCGGCGACCTCCCCCTGCGCGCGGGCGGCGTTGAAGAGCTCGACGACGCGGCCGTGCACGGCGGCGACCTGCTCGGTGAAGCGGGCCTGCCAGGGCGGGTCGGCGAACAGGGCGTCGCGGAGCAGCGTCTTCGAGAGGGCCGGCCGGCGGGCGTAGTACGCGAAGAAGGCGGCCCCGAGCCGGTGGAGCCGCTGCTCGAGGGAGCCGGGCTCCTCGTCGCTGACGGCCTCGGCCGCGGTGGCGGCGAGGTCATCGAACAGCGCGGCGTGGAGCAGGTCGCGCTTGTCGGCGAAGTGGAGGAGGACCGTGCCGGCGGCCACGCCCGCGTCCGCGGCGATGGCACGGACGTTGGCGGCCTCGAAGCCGTGGCGCTCGAAGTGGTCGCGCGCGGCCTCGAGGATCCGGGCGCGCGTCGCGTCTTTCTGGGCGTCGCGCCGGCCGGGTCTTTGGGTGAACGCGTTCACTGAACGAGTTCATTACATGAGAAAGAGCGGCGTACAAGGAGAATTGAGCCCGGCGCGCAACGGGGTTGAGGGCGTCCCATCCAACCGACCATCCAACCGACCGAGGTTGGGCGTCCGGGGCGTCCGACCCGACCCGGGTTGAGGGTGTCCCGGGTTGAGGGCGATGGTGGACATCCGACCGAGGTTGTGGAGGGACGTCCGACCGAGGTTGGGACCGACCGGGGTTGAGGTCGTCAGGGTGAGGGCGTCCGTCCGGAGGGCGTCCAACCGACCGAGGTTGGGGCGTCCGGAGGGCGTCCCGTCCAACCGATCGAGGCTGGGGCGTCCGATCCAACCGGGGTTGAGGGTCCGGGGTTGAGGGCGATGGCGAGGGTGGACGTCCGACCGAGGTTGGGACCGACCGAGGTTGAGGGCGTCCGCGTCCGATCGACCGAGGTTGAGGGCGTCCGGAGGGCGTCCGGAGTTGAGGGTTTCCAGGGTTGAGGGCGACCGGCACCCGTGGAGCCGTGCGAGCGCCTACGTTCTTGGAACCATCGCCAGTCGCCGGCGCGCGTTCCTCGGTACCACCGGCTCGGGCGGCGGTGGGGCCGGCGCGTCCCAGGCCTCCTCGACGAGCTCGAAGACGCCATGGTCGTACGGCACGTGCGGCGCGCGCTGCTTCATGACGAGCCGCTCGCGGATGCCCCGCCTCTTGAGCTGCGTCACGCGGTGGTAGCAGAACGGGTTGTTGCCACGCTTGCCGAGCGTGCAGTGCGCGGTCCACGAGCACCCCGCGCGGCAGGCGTCTGCGTAGTAGCACGTGGCGCAGTGCCCCCAGAGCTCGCTCGCGTCGCGATCGCGGGCGAACCGGACCTCCTCCGAGCGCTCCCAGAGCTGCTCGAGAGCGAGCTCGCGCACGTTGCCGCCGGCATAAGGCGTGGTCGGGAGCGATGGACACGCCTTCACGGTGCCGTCGGACTCGATGCCTACCAGGTTGATGCCACCGCGACAGCCGCGCCAGTGGGCCTCCCCGCCGCCGGGCCTCGAGCGCATGAGCTGCTCGTGCGGGCCGAAATAGCCGATGTTGTTGTTCGCGAACACGTTGAATGGCACGCCCGCCACGTGCGTCTCGAGCGCCTCGCGCTGGATGGCGGCGAGCGTGTCGACGACCTCGACCACGCGCCACGGCTCGAGGATCCACTCGGGATGATCGGCCGCGCGCCCCATCGGCACGGTGAGCTGCACCTGCCAGGTCTGGATGCCGTACGAGCGCAGCTCGGCGCACGTCTCGCGCAGCAGGTGCGCGTTGAGGCGGTTGATCTGGGTGTTGGCGGTCGTGATCAGGCCGGCGGCCCGGGCGTTGTCGAGCGCGCGGATTGCGGCCGCGTGGCTGCCGACGTTGCCGCGCAGCTCGTCATGGATGTGCGCCGGCCCGTCAACCGAGACCCCGAGCCCGGTGAGCCCCGCGGCGCGGAGCGCCTTCGCCCGCTCGGAGGTGAAGGCTCGCCCGCCCGTCTGCATGATCACGCGGATGCCGCTGCGCGCGAGGAACGAGATGATCTCGGCAAGATCCTCGCGCAGGTACGCCTCGCCTCCGATGAGCGCGACCTCGCGACAGCCCAGCCGCGCGAGGCTCGCGGCGACCTCGAGCACCTCCTCCGTCGAGAGCTCCGCGTCACGCGCGGCGCCGGCGCGCGAACCGCAGTGCTGACACGGCTGGTCGCACTTCATCGTGAGCTCCCAGACCGCGTAGATCGGCTTCGCCTCCAGGAAGTCCGCAGGCATGAGCGCGCGGACGGGGACCGTGGTCGGCTCGATCATCGGCTCACTCCCCCGTGCCGCCAGCGCCGCCGACCGACGAGCCGCCGCCGTAAGCCCCACCGACGCCGATGTCACCTCCTGTCCCGCCCGCGCCGCCCGCGCCGCCCGTGCCGCCGACCGACGAGCCGCCGCCGTACGCCCCACCGACGCCGATGTCACCTCCTGTCCCGCCCGCGCCGCCCGTGCCGCCAGCGCCGCCGACCGACAGGCCGCCGCCGTAAGCCCCACCGACGCCGAGATCGCCGCCGAAGCCCCCTGTCGTGCTCGTGCTGACCGATGGACCGCCTCCGTAAGCTCCTCCGATGTTGACGTCACCGCCGGTCCCCCCGCTCGAGCTGCTGGAGGTGCCTTGGTCCCGGTGCTCGATGACGTCGCCGCCGCAGGCAAGCGGCTGGAGCAACGCGGCCGTCAAGCCCATGAGCATGGCGATCGTCGTGCGCGGGACAGCGCCGTCCGCCGTGCGCATGGCAGCGCCGCAGTGCGGGCACTCGTCCTCGCCGGGGCGCGCGTGGCAACCGCACGCGCTACAAGGGACGAGCACCGGGAAGGGTAAAGGCATGGGCAGATCCTTTCGTATCGAAGTCGACGTTTCACTGCCGCCCCAAGCAACCCGCGCGCCGTCCCATCGCCACACGAATTCCCCGCACGAATCCACACGCGAACTCATGACGAAAAACGCCAGGTCGGGGCTCCGCGCGCTCGAGCCCTCTGGCACACACCGGCACGCGATTGGCACATGCCAGCAGGCGCAGCCTCGTCGTTCGCCTCTCGCCAGGCGCAGATCTCAGGGACGGCTCAGCCCGCCGCCGGGGCCTGCTGCGCCTGGGCGCGCGCCCGGAGGCGCTGCTTGGCGGAGGGGCCGCCGGCGTGGCGCACCGAGGCGACGGCGCGATCCATCACGTCCCGCCAGTAGCGCGCGACGTCCTCGCGCTCGGTGAGGAGGGCGTCGATGGGCCCGTGGTCGGTCTCGATCTCGACCGCGAACCGATCGCCGCGCGGGAGCACGCGGATGTCGCGGACCTCCCCGGCGGAGATGGCCGCCCCCAGCCGGCCCTCGGGGCGCAGGTCGATGGCGCCGGTGCGGCTCACCCAGGGGGCGACGACGAAGCGGCCCGGGCCGAACGACACGACCGGGGCGGAGCGCGCCGCGTAACGGGACGAGAACCTGGCGACGCCCAGGAAAGCGTAGCCCGCGAGCGAGAGCAGCGCGGCGGCGCTGCCTACGCCGATGGCGATGCCGCTCTCCCCCGCGGAGACGCTCCGCATGACCTGGATCCAGAACGCGAGCGCGGCGAGCAGCAGCGCGGCCCCGATGAGCGCGTTGCGGGCCGCGGAGCCGCGCGGGCCGTGGCTCGCGTAATCCCGCAAGACGAGGAGCTCGCCCTCGCTCCGGATCGCGAACCGCGACAGCGCGGCGGCCGGCAGCGCTGGCGGCGGAGTCGGGGCAGGCTCCGGGAGGGGCCGCGGCGCGATGGCGCCGGGCGGCTCGGTCCCCCGCGCCGTCTCCAGCGGGACGCCCAGCGCGGCCGCGAGCGGCGCCGCCACCGCCTCGACGAGCGCCTCCGCCGGCGCGGCCTCGAGATCCTGCGCCTCGGCGACGAGCAGGCGCCGCGCCGCCGTGGCGCGCGCGGGCACGGGCGCGGCGAGCGCGAGCCAGGCGGCGACGTAGGTCCGCTCGCGCGTGCACGTGGCGGCGCCGCAGCATGGGCGCCGCTCCGAGATCACCTGGACGCCCACCGCGTCGCGAGGCTCGGCCGTGCCCTCCCCGGCCCCGCCTGCCTCGGGCCGCGCGTGGCGGGCGCCCGCGAGCCTCAGCGGCGCCAGCCGGAGGACGCTCGCACCGCGCTCGATCCGGAGCCATACGGGGTCCCGCGGCGCCGGGCCGAAGCCTGTATCCTGCTCCCGCCGCAGCGCGCCAAGCTCGGGCGCCGCCCGGAGGATCAGCGGCGCGCCGCCGCCCTCCGCCGAGAGGGCGCGCGCCGCGCCGGCCGGATCGCCGAGCGGATCGAGGGCGGAAACGGAGCTGTCGGCCTCAAGGGAGCGGAGGGCACGCGCGACCTCCGCCTCGAACGCTGCGGTGCTCGGCTCGGGCATGGCGGGACGTTTGCCCCGGCTGCGCTGGGTTGTAAAGCGCACCCGTCCGCGCGACAACGCGGGGGGCGCGCTCTCCTACCCCACCCGATCGCTGCCGCTCGCGCGGGGTCCGGCGCGGCCGCCGGCGCCAGATGGCCAGCAGCGCGCCGAGCGCCGTCATCGGCAGGGCGCCGGGAGCGATCGGCGGCTGGCCAGCGCCCGAGCAGGAGCAACCGGCGTCGCCCTCGGCCTCGTCCACATGGCCGCTCTTCGGCCTGTCCTCGCCCCCCGACGCCGCGCCGCCCGATCCGCCCGATCCGCCCGAGGCCGCCGTCGCGCCCGCGCCGGAGCCGCCGCCCGAGCTCGCGGCGCTCGTCCCGGCGATCGGGTAGAGGGCGCAGACCCCTTCGATGTCGTCTTCCTCGAGCGTGCGCGCCGACGTGCCGCCCGGGTAGAACCCCAGCATCGTCGCGCCGCGCACGTTCGTGTGACCCAGGCCGAGGAAGTGCCCTTCTTCGTGCGTGGCGATCGATCGCACATCGATGCAGCCTCCATCACCCGTGTCGTTCCAGCAGAAGCCGACGTCGTTGAAGATCATGTCGGCCTCGCCGATGACACCGTCGGCATCCCAGATCGGCATCGTGACGGCGATCACCGAGTCGGCTTGCCCGAGCTCGCCAGGCCAGCCGTCGCTGATCCAGAGGAACACGCTCTTGCCGTCGTCGAAGTTGTAGCCGTCACCCGTGTCGCCGAGGAGCTCGACCTCCCACGCCGTGCATCCGGGGCTCGACCAGGCCGCGAAGCCGGCCTCGATGCTGGCGGCGGCGAAGCTGGAGAGCGGCCCCGGGATCGTCCCCCCGTTGATGTGGTAGCGGGCCGGCAGCTCGCGCCAGCGGGGGACGACCTCGAGATCGAGCGGCGCCCACGCGGCGGCCTCGCGGGCCCCCGCGAGCTGCGCCAGCGCGGCGGCGAGCGGGGCGACCAGGGCGAGCGCGGCCCTGAAGCCTCTCTTCATCCCCCCATCATCGGCTCATCGCTCCTGCGGGACCACCTCGAGCTCCTCGGGCGCCGCGCTCCCCTCGAGGGGCAGCGTGACCTCCACCCCCTCGTGCACCGGCAGGGTCGCCGCGACGGGCCAGGAGCGCGGCGCGCCGCCCTCGCCCGCAGCGACCTCGCGCAGCGTCACGCCGCGCACCGGATTCACGCCGCCGTTGAAGAGGCACGCGCGCAGCCGCCCCTCGACGACCGCGGCCGAGCACGGGATGACATCGGCCGTCGCGCGCCGGATCCGGCCGAGCATCGCCTCCTCCGCGGGCGCGGCGGGCAGGAGCGCCACGAGCGCGTCGCGGGCGCGCGGGTCGCGGAGCCAGGCGAGCATCATCGCCGCGTGGATGCGCACGACGCGGTAGCGCGCGCGCGTCAGCTGGAAGAAAGCGTCGGGCGACGCCACCCCGGTCTCGCCGTCGAGCATGCCCGTCACGCCCGGCTCGATCTTCACCTCCGTCCCGGGCGCCTCGACGTGCCATTTCACAGCGCGCCCCGGCCCGAGCGCGCCTTCCCAGAACAGCCCGCGCTCGGTGATGCCGGCGCGCTCGCCGCGGCGATCGCGCCGCGCGAACGTGAGCAGCACGCGGAAGTCGCTGACGGGCGCGCCGCTGTTGTTCACGACCGCGAGCTCGAAGTCGTAGCGGCCGCGCGCCGGCCGCGCCACGCCGCCGTCCCGGCCCGCGTCGCCCGGCTCCGCCCCGGCGTCGCCCTGCTCCCCGGCGGCGTCGCCCTGCCCCGCGCCGGCCTCGCTCTCCGCGTCGTCGTCCGCGCGGTCCCGCCGCAGAATCGGCGCGATCACCCCGGCGCCGTCGTCCGGCCCCGTCGATCCGAGCAGGCTGAGGATCGGCACCCCCGCCCGCCAGAGCGGCGAGTCGGCGCGATCGCAGAGGCAGTGCGGGAACGACGGCTCGGCGCGCTCCCGGACCTCGCCCGCGAGGAGCGCGGCGGTGGCTCCGCGGGTCGCCTGCCCGACGCCGCGCGCCGCCTGCCGCTCGGCCGGCGGCTGATCGCGGGGGGCCGCGAACCGCTGCACAAACGCCATCGTCGCCACGATGCCGATCACCGCGAGCGCCGCGGGCACGAGCACGCGGGCCCGGAGCGGGAGCGCGTCGATCCCCTCCTCGACGCCGCGCCTTGGTTCGCGCCCCGGCCGCTCGCCGAGCGGCGTCGGGCGGGGCGCGAACACGGGCGCGGCCGGCGAGCCGGGGGACGAGGCCGCGAGCCGCTCCGACGCGAAGCCCATGCGGCTCGACATCTCCGCCACGAGCGCGTCGCGCAGGCGGTCCGAGGGCGGCCCTCCCCAGGTCGCGAGCCGCGCGACGAAGCGCAGCGCGAGCCAGGTCGCGAGCGCGACGAGGCACGCGAGCGACGCGGTCCCGAGCGGGCCGCTCGCGAGATAGTCGGGGGACAGGGAGGCCGCGAGCACGCCGAGCGGCGCCGGCGCGATCCAGCTCGCCATGCGGGCGTTGAGGCGCGCGCGGTAGGCGCTCTCCATCGCCTCCATCGCCGCCGGCGAGGTCACGCCGGGCACGCCGGGCAGATCGCCCTCGAAGCGCGCGAGGACGAAGCAGTTGTGCGGCGAGCACGCGGACGGATCGAGCGCGACGCAGAGCGCCTTGCCGCGCCGGAAGAGGCCGCGGATCGCCGTGTAGGGCACCCCGAAGCGGACCGGCGCCGCCACGGCGCCCAGGGCGAACCCCTCGGCGTAGCCGGCGACCCGGACCAGCTCGACCTCGAGCTCCGCCTCGGCGCAGGTGAAGCGCACCGCGCCAACGGCATTGGCGCCCCCCTCGGCGATCGCCAGGGCAGCGACGGAGAACGCGCGAGCCAAGGTGGCCGCACCCTAACCGCGCGGGCCGGAGCGCTGCAACGGAAACCCGGACGGCCGGGAAGCCCCCGGGCGCGTCGGGTGACCGTTGATCGCCCAGCGCCGGGTGCGTAAGACGTGGCGCCATGAAGCCCCTCCACATCGTCATCGCCATCTCCTGCGCTGTCCTCCTCGGCCCGGTCGCGGGCTGCGAGGAGAAGGTCCCCGAGCCGGATCTGCCGCCGGGCAGCGCCATACCGGCGGTGAAGCCCGCCGAGCCGGAGCCCGCCGATCTCATCAAGGAAGACACCGTCGTGGGCACCGGCCCGGAGGCGAAGGACGGCGACAAAGTCCGCGTCCACTACACGGGGCGCCTGCTGAAGAACAACGCCGAGTTCGACTCCTCCGTCGGCCGCGAGCCGTTCGAGTTCACGCTCGGCGCGTCGGAGGTCATCAAGGGCTGGGACCAGGGCGTTGCCGGGATGAAGGTGGGCGGCAAGCGCAAGCTCACGATCCCCTCCCGCCTCGGCTACGGCGACGCGGGCAGCCCGCCGAAGATCCCGGCCAAGGCGACGCTGGTCTTCGACATCGAGCTGCTCGGCGTCGGCGACGCGGCGAAGGACGCGGCCGGGGACGACAAGGCCGGGAAGACCACGGCCGACAAGGCGGCCAAGCCCGCGGGCGACAAGGCGGCCAAGGGCGACAAGCCCGCCGCGCCGGCCGAGAAGAAGGAGGCGCCCAAGGAGGCGAAGTGAGCCGCGGGCCCCGCGCGAAGTGAGCCGCGCGCCCCGCGCTCAGACGACGCGCGCGAGCGCCTTGAGGAAGATCTCGTAGGCCTCGAGCGGGTACTCACCCATGTGGAAGATCCGGAACAGCCGGTCCGAGAGCTTCCCCTGGGCGGCGTAGATCTCGAACACGTGCCCATCGACCGGCTCGCTGGCGAGCCGGCTCGCCATCTCGTCGTAGGTCCGCCCGGCCGGGATGTGCAGCGCCGTCCCGATCGACTGGAGCGGCATGTTCTCCCAGCGCGCGATCGTCAGCCCGAGGCGCTCGTAGCCGGGGCGCAGGATCGCGCAGCGCGCCTGGTACACGGCGTGACGCCCGGCGACGCCGCCGGTGGCGGCGAGGTGATCGAGCGCCGCGATCACCTGGCAGAGGCTCATCGGATCGATCGTGTAGGGGTGCGCGCCGCCCTGCTGGGCGCGCCAGATCTTGTGGAGCTCCAGGCTCGGGACGCGGGCGGGGATCCGCTCCATCTCGGCGAGCAGGTCCTTCCGGACCAGCGACACTGTCAGGTTCGGGTGGCTGTGCAGGCCCTTGTTGCACGAGCCCATGACCGCGGCGATGCCCGAGCCCTCGAGGGCCAGCGGCTCGACGAAGAGCGCGCTGATGCCGTCGACGAGGAGCTTCTTGCCGTACTTCCGGGCAAGCGCGCCCACCTCGGGCAAGGGGTTCAACGTGCACGTCGACGTGCCCCCGTACACCATGGCCACCGCGTCGACCTCGTCCGCCGCCAGGATGGCCTCGATCTTCGCGAGGTCCGGCCTCTCGCCGTAGGGCAGGCACATGTCGACGACCGGCTGGCCGAGCGTGGCGGCGTACTCGAAGATCCGGTCGCCGTAGGCGCCGTTCCGGACGACGAGGAGCCGCTCGTCGCGCCGCAAGCAGGAGCCGAGCACGGCGGCCATGGAGGTCGATCCCGAGCCCGTGAGGAGGATGGCCTCGTAGCTGGGCGCGCCGAGGGCCTCGACGATGCCGTGCCGTGCCCGGTCGAGCAGCGGCCGGAGCCGGGGGCCACGCGGGACGATCGGGCTCTCCCCGTACGTGCGCGAGACCTGGTTCACCGCGTCCGGCAGGTGGAAGACCGCGGGCGTGAGCGAGACGACGCGTGGCGTTGCGGCGGCGATCATGCCGCGAGATCTAGCCCGGAACGCGCGCGGGACGCAGCGGAGATTGCGCTACGCCCAGCGGAGCTGGCGCAGATCGTCCCAGACATCGCGCGCGCAGTGGTAGCGGTAGGCGTCGCGGCGGCGCAGCAGCTTGGCGATCACCTGGCTGAGCGGCGTGCCGAGCGCCTCGGCCTTCTGCCGGGGGGTGCCCTCGGCGATCTGCCGCGTGATCTCCTCGTAGGCGACGTTCACGTCGATGGCCGGCTGCCCGGTGTGCATCTGGTACATGAGCAGGCCGAGCTGGTAGAGGTCGCTCTGCGTCGTCGTGTAGCCCGCCGTCACGAGCTCCGGCACGAGGATCTTCGGGTTCGCGACCTGCGGGCGGAACCAGCGGGTGACGCCGTCGAGCTGGTGCGCCACGCCGAAGTCGGTGAGCTTGACGAGCGGCCTGTGGTCGAGCTGGGAGATGAGCACGTTGCCCGCGTGCAGGTCGGCGTGCACGACGCCGTTGTCGTGCAGGTACTGCAGCGTCATCAGCAGCTGACGCGCGAGCTCCAGGAGCAGCGGCGGCTGGAACGGGGCGCCGAGCAGCGCCCGGAGGCTCGTGTCGCACCGCTCAAGCGCCAGGTAGAACAGGTAGTTCACCTCGAACGCGTCGTGGATGTAGACGATGTTCGGGTGGCGGAAGCTCTCCAGGCGGAGCATCTCGCGCGACCACTCTTCCTTGACGACCTGGTAGGGCTTGTTCGCCGGCCGCAGCATCTTCAGGGCGTACACCTGATCGAACGGCCCGCTGCACTCGTACACCGAGCCATACTGCCCGTCGCCGATGAGCGCCCCGATCACGTACGTCCCCCGGGTGGAGGTCAGCGCTGAGCCCGGCACCGGAAACGGGATCAGGAAACTGCCAGTGGAGGACCAGGTCACGGCGAGCCCATCGTAACCGAAAACGCCGGCGCCCGTTCACCCCGCCGCGCGCGGCCCGCGTCCGCGACGCGGGGGGCGCCCCTGTCCCCCCGCACGCGGCGCGCCGAGGGCGGCCGGCCGCTCATGAAGCGGCGAGCTTCCGCACGATCTCCGCGGCCTCGGCCTGATCGAGCTCGAGCGCCGCGGCGACGTCGAGCAAGAGCTCGCGCTCGCTGCTCCTGACGATCCCGTCGGCGACCACGACCTGAGCGACCAGGAAGAAGGCGACCTTCCGGGCCTGCGGGCTGGCGAGCCGTTCCTTGAGCGACGCGAGCCGGGCCGCGCGGCCCTCCTTGTGGAGCTGCTCCACCACGGTCTGGAGGAGCGTGTCCATCGTGCTCTGCGGGATCCGTCGATCCGTGAGCGACTCTACGCTCCGGGCGAAATGGATCTTCTCCTCCGGGCTGAACTCGCCGTCGGCGAACGCCGCGAGGAACATCAGCTCGACGAGCGCCTCGAGGTTCGGCTCATCAAGCGTTTGCAGCGGAGGAGGGCTCATCTGGGGCATCGTCTCCGTGTACACCGAGGCCCGGCGCGGGACCAGCCCTGGAGCGTCCCCTGTACCCAGCGCGCCCGGGGCAAACGCGCGCGCCTGGGGCAAACGCGCCAGGGTTGAACGCGCCCGAGGGGCGGCGTTGGGAGAGCGCTCCCTGTGTGTCATGAGTTCGAGCATGCACGTGCGCGAACTCGCCCAGTCGCTCCTCGGCGCGCTCTTCCTCTGCGGCTGCAGCAGCGCGACCGCGGCGCGGCGCCCTGCGGATCCGGGCCGGCCTGCGCCCGAGGGGCGCGCGGCGACGCCGCGAGCCACGGCGAGCGCCGAGGCGGCCCCGCCGCCGCTGCGGCTGCCCTGCGAGGCGGACGACCTCGTCGGCTGTACGAACGGCTGTGCCGACCACCAGATCGAAGACTGCGTGACGCTGGGATCGATGTACCTGGGCGGAGCGATCGTCTCGATCGACGTGGAGCGAGCGATGACGCTGTTCGAGAAGGCGTGCGCGGAGGGGAGCGCGCGCGGCTGCTTGCGGCTCGGCGACGCCTACCACGAGCGGCTCGCGCGCGCGGACGGCGCCGTCGGGGCGAGCGAGGCGGACGAGGCGGCGCTCTACTGGCACGCGCGCGCATGCCACGCGGGCGCGAACCTCGGGTGCCTCGCGGCAGGCAGGGCCTACCTCCACGGCCAGGGCGCGAGCGCCGATCCCGGGCGCGCGGCCGCGCTGTTCCAGCGCGTCTGCGAGCGCGGGAACGCCCCCGCCTGCGTCGAGCTCGGACATCTCCACGCGGAGGGCGAGGGCGTGAAGCGCGACGACCGGAAGGCGGTCGAGCTGTTCACGAAGGCGTGCAAGCTGGGCCTCGACGAGGGGTGCCTGCGGGCGAGCCGGTCCGGCGACGTCCTCCCGCCGCGCGACTGACGCGCCCTCGACCGCCGCTCTTCGCCGTCAGTCGGTCCGGCGGCGCTGGGCGATGTCCAGAGCCGCCGTGATCATCGCGGTGAGCTGTGTGTCCGACACGTTCTCGGAGGGGAGCACGACGAGCTCGGCGCCGATGCGCCGCGACAGCTCGATGAACCCTTCCGGATCGAACGCCCGCACGTCCTGGGTCATCACGATGGCCAGCGGGTTCAGCCATGCCGCGCTGCCCCGCAGCGACACGAGATCGCACGCGAGCAGGTCGGCGCCTTCGACGAAGACCAGCCGCCGGCAACGCTCCGCGAGCTGCTCGCTGGCGCTCACGATGAGCACCACCGAGGCCGATGCCGTCCGCTTGCTGCGCCCCGCTGGTCGTGTCGGTAGCTCTCGCGTGCTCATGATGCCCAGGTCAGCGAGCGAGCAGCGGGCGCCCGTACGGGACGGGCCCGGCGCCCGGCGCCCGAGCGCGCGCCTCGTCGGCGAGGGCGAGATCCATGACGAAGGAGCCGAACGGCAACCGGAAATCCCGGTCGTTCGGCTGGGTCGCGTAGAGGGCGAGCAGCGAGAGCACGCTCCCGATCTGCGCCGCGGCCGGATCGTCCTCGCGCGCGTTGAAGCGGTCGGCGAGCGTGCACAGCTGCCGGAAGAGCGGACCGCCCGGGTGCGGGCCGGCGCTGCACATGGCGAAGGTGCCGCTGCCTCGATATCCGAGCTTCCGGCGCTTCCTGGCGGGGGTACGGGACGGAGGTACCATCGTCATGATTGCTGCCCAAGTCGCCTGTGAGGGGTGAATCGCCCCACGCCGGGGCTGACCTGCCGCGGGACGCTCTCCAACCAGTAATAGAGCAGCCCGAAGAGAGTCAATCGGAGAGGACGCCGCGGGCCGGGCGAGGGTGAAATTCTGCGGAATGGTCACCCGTCCGGGCAGCGCGTGGGTATACGTCATCGCATGAAGGCAGTCGTGCTTGCCGGCGGCAAAGGCTCCCGGCTCCGCCCCTACACCGCCCTTATCCCGAAGCCGCTCATGCCGATCGGGGATCACACGATCGTCGAGATCCTCCTCCGGCAGCTGGCGCGGGCGGGGGTCACCGACGTCGTGATGTGCGTCGGCCACCAGGCCGCGCTCATCGAGGCGGTCGTCGGCGAGGGGAGCCGGTACGGGCTGCGCATCGCCTACCAGCGCGAGGACACGCCGCTCGGGACCGTGGGTCCGCTCCGGGTCATCGAGCGGGATCTGCCGGAGCGCTTCCTCGTGATGAACGGCGACATCCTCAGCGATCTCGACTTCACGGCGCTCCACCGGACGGCCGAGTCGACCGGATCGCCGCTCACCGTCGCCGTCTGCGAGCGCGCCTCGAAGATCGACCTGGGGGTGCTCGACCTCGGCCCCGAGGGGCGCGTCGTCAGCTTCCGCGAGAAGCCGACCTACACGTTCTGGGTCAGCATGGGCATCTACGCGATGAGCCGCGGCGTGCTGCCCTTCATCCCCGAGGGCCGGCCGTTCGGGTTCGACGACCTGATGCACGCGCTGCTCGGCGCCGGCGAGCCGGTGGCCACCTTCCCCTTCCGGGGCCACTGGCTCGACATCGGAAGGAGCGACGACTTCGCCGAGGCGCAGGACGAGTTCGAGAAGAACCGGCAGCGGTACCTACCGGACTGACGCGGCGAGCGCCTCGCACACGGCGTCGACGTCGGCGTCGGCCATGCGCGGGTGGAGCGGCAGCGTGAGCTGGCGGCCCGCGATCGCGTCCGTCCGCGCGAGCCCGTCCTTGCGCACCCGGTCGGAGGCGCCGTGGTGCGAGAAGCGGTGGATCGGCGTGTAGTGCACGCTCGTCTGGACCCCGCGCGCCTTCATGGCCTCCATCACGGCCTCGCGCGAGGTGCCCTCGGGCAGGAGCACCGGCATGAGGTGGTGCGCGCTCTCCCCCAGCCCGCGCGCGTAGAAGTCGCTGTACGGCAGCCCGAGGCCCCGCACCCCGGCGAGGCGCTCGTGGTAGCGCGCCACGAGCGCGCGCCGACGCGCGTTGCCCGCCGCGAGCCGCCCGAGCTGCACGAGGCCGATGGCGCTGCGGATCTCGTCGATGCGGTAGTTCATGCCCGCGTCCACGACGTCATAGGTGAACGCGTGCCCCTTGTGCCGATCGAGGGTGAGCGTCGTCATCCCGTGCGCGCGGAGGAGCCGCATGCGCGCGTGGAGCGCGTCGTCCCTCGCGATCACGGCGCCCCCCTCGCCGACCGCGAGGTTCTTGTTCGAGAAGAAGCTCAGGCAGCCGACGTCCCCCAGCGTCCCGAGCGCCCTGCCCCGGTAGCTCGCGAGCGGCGCGTGCGCCGCGTCCTCGACCACCGCGATCCCCCGCTCGGCCGCGATCGCGCAGATCGCGTCCATGTCGCAAGGGTAGCCGGCGTAATGGACGACCGTGATCGCCCGCGTCCTCGGGGTGATCTTGCGGACGATGTCGGCGGGATCGACGCCGAGGTCGTCGTCGCCGACAATGTCGGCGAGCACCACGTTGGCCCCGCACAGGAGCGCGGCGTTGGCGGTCGCCACGAACGTGAGGCTCGGGCAGATCACCTCGTCGCCGGGGCCCACGGAGAGCGCGGTGTACGCGAGGTGCAGCGCGGCGGTGCAGTTCGTCACGGCGAGCACCCTCGGGGTGCCGAGCGCCTCGCCGAGCTCCCGCTCGAACTGCGCCGTCCGCTCCCCCATCGTCAACCAGCCCGACGCGACGACCTGCCGCGCGGCCTCGGCTTCTTCAGGCCCGAACGAGAGATCGCTGAGAGGTATCTTCCACATGGTCTTCCATCCATCCAGCCGGCGCCTCGCGGAGAGGGCGCGCGAGGCGCTGGCCCCCGGCCGCGCGGCGGCGCGCGTCAGATCGCGTACTCGCGCGGCCTGTAATCGGTGAGGTGACGCTCGACGTAGGCGTACGTCCGCGCGAGCCCCTCCTCGAGCGTCACGCGGGGCGCGTAGCCGACGAGCTCCGCGGCGCGACGGAAATCGGCGAGCAGCACCAGGACCTCGCTCGCGTCGGGGCGCACCCGGGCCTCGTCCGTCACGAGCTCCGCGCGCTTGCCCGTCACCTCGAAGATGAGGCGGACCAGATCGCCGATGGAGATGGCGCGCCCGCTCCCGACGTTGAGCGTCTGCCCCACGGCCCGCGCGCTCGCTCCGACGAGGAGGAAGCCGGCGACGGTGTCGGTCACGAAGTTGAGGTCCCGCACCGGCGTGGTGCTGCCGATGCGGAGCGCGGCGCTGCCGGCGGCGAGCTGCTGCATCACGCTCGGGATGATCGCGCGCGACGACTGCCGCGGGCCGTAGGTGTTGAACGGCCGGATGGTCGCCACCTCGAGGCCGAACGAGAGGTGATAGCTCTCGGCGAGCTTGTCGGCGCCGATCTTCGTGGCCGAGTACGGGGACTGGCCGGTCAGGGGGTGCGCCTCGTCGATCGGCGTGTAGCGCGCGGTGCCGTAGGTCTCGCTCGTCGACGTGTGGACCACGCGCGCGCCGTGCTCGCGCGCCGCCTCGAGGACGTTCAGCGTGCCCTGCACGTTGGTCGCCACGTACTGCTGCGGGGCCACGTACGAGTACGGGATCCCGATCAGGGCCGCGAGGTGGAACACGACGTCGGCGCCGCGCACGAGCGACCGGACCGCGCCCGCGTCCTCCACGTTGCCGGGGACGACCTCGACCTGCGCGAGGACGTCCTCGGGGAGCCGGTCGAGGTGCCCGCGCCGCGAGCCCGAGGTGTACCGGACGAGCGCCCTCACGCGCGCGCCCTCCCGGACCAGCGCCTCGACGAGGTGGCTGCCGATGAACCCGCCGGCGCCGGTCACCACGACGCGCTTGCCGCGATAGAAGCCTTCGCTCACGGCCGCGTCCGTGGCCCCTGCGGGTTCGCGCGTCAAGCGCGTACCGAGGCGGCGCGCCCGTTTGCGCCCGGCAGCGCAGTCCCGAGCGCGGCGCTGGCCGGCGGGCGCCGGGCGCGGCCAGCGCCGCCGCGCAGCGGCCCGCGGGGCTCGCTGGCGGGCGGCGTGGCGGGGATCACTGGATCTGGATCTGGTCGGTGGGCGTGTTGCCCGCCCCCTCCGGCGTGCCGATCTCGCGGTGCACGCAGAGCCCCTGCTTGCAGTAGGAGTCCGGCGGGGCCTTGCAGTCCACCTTGGGCTCCTCGCACTTGCCCGTCTTGTAGCTCTCCGAGAGGGGCTTGATCTTGTCGAAGGTCGCGTTGCTGATGGGCTTCGCACAGCCCGGCCACTCGCTCTGACGGCAGTCGGGGTCCGTGTTGCAGTGCTGCGCCTTGTTCACCATCTCGAAGGCGTCGCCGCGGACTTTGTCGCACTCCTTGGGATCCATCTTGCTCTCGCAACCGGCGACCAGCGCGAGCAGGAGGAAGCTGGCGGTCATGCTGAGCGAGGTCCGAGGTCGGAAGGCGGCCGATCCAGGCCGCCCGCGTCGACGAGCACACGTGATCATTCAGGTTCTCCCGGTCAAGGCCGCCCTTCCGCGCCGGAGGGGCAGCGGCCTGCGCCGGGCCCTTCGTATCACGGCTGGATCCGGGCGCGCAGCTGGCGTAGCCCGTCGACATGGAACGTCCTCGAGAAGGCTCCGGGATCAGCGGCTCCCCGCACGGCGGATCCGGCATCCGTGTTCGCAGCTCCCTCCGGGTGCTCAGCCTGAACATCTGGAACCGCCACGACCCGTGGGAGGCGCGCCTCGAGGTCATCCGGGAGGGCCTCCGCGAGCTCGATCCCGACGTGGTCGGCCTCCAGGAGGTGCTGTCGTACGAGGGCCGCTCGCTGGCCGACGGCATCGCGGACGGGCTCGGCTACGAGGTCGCGTTCGGCGCCGCGCACGACCTCGGCGGCGGCGTGCTCTTCGGCAACGCCGTGCTGTCGCGCTGGCCGATCGCGCGGAGCCAGGCGTTCCCCCTGCCCACGGGCGAGACCGACGAGAAGCGCTCGATCCTGCTCGCCGAGCTCGGGTCGCCCCACGGCGCGATCCCGTTCTTCGTCACCCACCTCAACTGGAAGTTCCACCACGGCGCCGTGCGCGAGGCGCAGGTCGCGGCCGTGGCCGACATCGTCATGCGCGAGGCGCCCATGGAGGGCCTGCCGCCCATCGTCGTCGGCGACTTCAACGCGCAGCCCGAGGCCACGGAGATCCGGTTCATGAAGGGGCTGCACGCCCTGAACCAGAAGAGCGTGTACTTCGCCGACACCTTCGACCAGACGGGCAAGGGCCCCGGATTCACCTTCGATCCCGTGCGGAACCCGTTCGCGGCCATCACGAACGAGTACCCGCGCCGCATCGATTATGTCTTCGTCCGCGGCCCGGACGCGCAGGGGCGAGGCAAGCCGCTCTCGTCGAGGGTCGTCTTCGAGGAGATCCGCAACGGCGTCGCCGCTTCGGATCATTACGGGGTTCTCTCGGAGATCGCGATGTAAAGCGGGGCCGGCGCCCCTCACGGGGCGTGCGCTCCGGCACGTTGCCCGGGGATGCCCTGTTCACGTGTACACTGGCGGCATGTCGTCCCCTCGAGCACCGGGCGACGGACCGCCGAGTCCGCCCGACGTGCCTGGTGAGAGCTCGGCTCCTCCGCCTGCCGGCGCGGTCCGCGTCGGTCCGGTCGTGCCGGACGCCCTGTCGCTCATCGGCGGCACGCCGCTCGTCCGCCTTGCCCGGGTCTCGCCCGAGGGCGGAGGCGTCGTCTACGCCAAGCTCGAGTCGATGAACCCGGGCGGCAGCGTCAAGGACAGGGCGGCGCTCGGCATGGTGCTCTGCGCCGAGCGCGAAGGGATCCTCAGGAGAGGCTCGACCATCGTCGAGGCCACGAGCGGCAACACGGGGATCAGCCTCGCGATGATCGCCGCCGTGCGCGGCTACCGCTGCGTGGTGGTCATGCCCGAGGACATGAGCGTCGAGCGCCGGCACGTCCTCCGCGCGTACGGCGCCGAGATCGTCCTCACGCCCGAGGGCCAGGGCATGGCCGGCGCGGTCGCCCGCGCGATCGAGATCTGCGAAGCGACCCCCGGCGGGTGGATGAGCCAGCAGTTCCAGAACCCGGCGAACCCCGGCGCCCACGCGCGCGCCACCGGCCTCGAGATCCTCGCGCAGACCGGCGGCGACATCGCGGCCTTCGTCGTCGGCGTGGGCACCGGCGGCACGCTGACCGGCTGCGGGCGCGTGCTCCGGGATCAGCTCGGCGGCGCGGTCCGCATCTGCGCCGTCGAGCCGACGAAGAGCGCCGTGCTCTCGGGGCGAGGCCCCGGCCCCCACGGTATCCAGGGCCTCGGCCCCGGCTTCGTCCCGGCGATCCTCGAGCGATCGCTCATCGACGAGATCCTCACGGTGACCGAGGCGGGCGCCTCGCGCATGGCGCGGCGGCTCGCCCGCGAGGAGGGGCTCCTCGTCGGGCCGAGCTCCGGCGCCAACGTCCACGCGGCCGTGGAGATCGCGCGCAGGGTGCGCGGGACGATCGTGACCGTGCTGCCCGACTCGGGAGAGCGCTACCTCCTCTGAGCCACTTCCGGCGGCGGCGAGCGCGGCGCGCGCCATCCGCCGGACGCGGCTCAGGGCGACGGTCGTCCGTCACGAAGGGGCGCTCGGCCGTCCGCGTCGATGGAGCGGCGGTTCGCCGCTGCCGCGAGGCGCGCCTGCGCGCCGTGCGCCACGTCGTGGAGTACCCGCTCGACCACCGGCGCATGGATCGCGATCAGCCGCGCCGGGGCCACCCCCAGGACGACGGTGAGCGCGACCAGCGCGAGCAGGAACCCGCGCTCGCGGAGCACGAGCGTCTCCACCGCGGCGCCCTTCAGGTGGCGCCGGAGCGGCCCCAGGAAGGTCCGCTGGAACGCCCGGAACAGCGTGATCCCGTTGAGCGCCGCCGCCGTCAGCGCCAGCACCGCGAGCACGGGATGGACGTGCAACATCCCATGCAGGAGCAGGTCCTCGCTCACGAACGAGAGCGCCCCCGGCATCCCGATCATGGCGCACGCGAGCAGGAAGAAGAAGGCGGCCATGCGGGGCGTCCGGGCGACGAGGCCGCCGAGCTCCCGCGTGTCCGCCGTGCCGGCGCGCGCCTCGATCGCGCCGACGACCATCGCGAGCCCCGTGATCGCGATCGACAGGGCGACGCTCTGCAGGAGCGCGCCGCTCACGCTCTGCGGGCTCAGCGAGGCGACCCCGAGGAGCACGAGCCCCTTCTGGCTCGCCACGAGGTAGCCGAGCAGCCGGCGCAGATCGGTCTGGACCAGCGCGAGCACCGCGCCGTGGAGCGCGCTGATCAGGCCCAGCACGGCGAGGATCGGCATGCCGTCGGCGGAGCCCACGGGCAGGAGCGTCACCCCCACGCGAACGAGCACGCAGACGCCGACCTGCATCTGGGCGAGCAGGATGGTCACGCCGAGCGGCCCCCGCTCCAGCAGCACCGGCAGCCAGCCGTGGAACGGCACGGCGGCCATGCGCATCAGCACCGCGATGCCGACGAGCGCGAACAGCGGCGACTGCCATGCTTCGGGGACGCCGACGCGGGCGATCTCCTCGACGTCGAACGGCAGGGCGGCCCCCCGGCGCGCGGCGAGCACGGCGATGGCGCCGATCGCCACGACGAGCGGCGCCGTGCCCCCCAGCAGGAAGATGCGGCAGGTGCGCCGGAGGAGCGGGTCCTGGGCGCCCTTCCTGGCGACCAGGCGATCCACCGGCACGAGGGCGGCGACCCACGCTGCCGCGAGCACCGCGAGATCGACCACGCAGAACACGGCGAGGATGGCGCTGCCGGTGGCGAGCAGCGCGGCGGCGCCGGGCGGATCGATCGCGGCGCGCGGGCTCGCGGCGAGCAGGGCGAGCAGGACGAGGCCGAGCAGCGGGAGCAACGTGATGGTGAAGCCGTCGAGGCTGAGGCGGAGGCGCGCTCCGAGGAGCGGCAAGGCGGGCCCCCCGGCGGTGAGCGCGACGCCGGCGTACGAGAGCGCGAGCGGCAGCAGCGAGAGGATCAGGGTGAGCGCCGCGCCGACGAGGGCGACGCGGCGGGCGCGCTCGTCGCTGCGCGCCCGGGCGGCGAACAGCGCCGCGATCGCGGGCGTGAGGATGAGCGTCCCGAGGAGCGGAAAGGCGTTCACGTGCGAGCCCTCTTCGTATCGCGCGCGCGGGGCTGGAAGGCCGCCGCGATCTCTGTCTCTTCGCGCGCGCCCTCGTCGCCGGGCGCCGCGGGGGCGCGCTCGGGCCAGCCGCTCAGCGCCGCCACCCAGCGGCGCTCGCTCCGGTCGAGCAGGCGCCCGAGGCGCATCAGCGGCGCGGCGACGAGCCGCTCCTGCAGCCCCTCGAGGTGGAAGCGGTCGAGCGACAGCCAGTACGCGCGCCGCACGAGCGCCGCCGGCAGCAGCCGGCCCGCGAGCCCGAGGTGCGGCAGCGGCTCGCCGGCGTGCGCGGCCCGGATGTCCTGCGCGTCGCGGAGCGCCGAGGGGGCGCGCAGCAGCTGGAGGCAGCGCAGGCAGGCGTGGGCGAACATGTGGACGAGCGCGAGCCAGTAGAGCCCGAGCCCGATCTCCACGAACATGAGCCCCACCTGCGTCATCGTCGCGTGCGCGAGCGCGCCCTTCACGTCCGCCTGCACGCGCCCCACCATCGTGCCGTAGACGGCCGTCGCCGCCCCGACGCAGGTGATCACCACGCTCGCGGCGAGCGAGCGCTGGAGCAGCGGGGCCGCGCGGAGCATGAGGTACACCCCGGCGTGCACCGAGATGGCGCCGTAGAAGAGCGCGCTCGATGGCGTCGGCCCCTCCATGGCCCGCGGCAGCCAGCTGCCCAGAGGAAACTGCGCGCTCTTGCCCATCGCGGCGAGGAACAGGCACAGCGCGAGCGCCGTGGCCGCGCCGGGCCCGAGCGACGCGGCGGTCCCGGGCCAGGGCGAGCCGCCGAACACCTCGCCCCACTGCGAGGAGCGGGCGACGTCGTGCATGAGCACCGCGCCCCCGAGCAGCCCGATGTCGCAGAGCCGGTAGGTGATGTACACCCGCACCGCGGCCCGCGGCGGCGCCTCGCGGTCGTGGAAGAAGGCCACGAGCAGGACGCTCGTCGCGCCGACGAGCTCCCAGCCGGCGAAGAGGAGGTCGACGGTGCCCGCCGACACGAGCCCCAGCATCCCCGTCGAGAACAGCGCGAGGAGCAGGAAGAAGCGCGCGAAGCCCGGCTCGCGGTGCAGGTACGCCACCGAGAACCTGCCGACCAGGAGCGCGATCAGCGAGACGAGGAGCATCATCGTCGCCGACAGCCGATCGACGAGCAGGACGACCTCGAACGCATAATCGCCGAGCTCGAACCAGTGGCCGAGCGCCACCGGGACGAACGCGTAGGGCGCCGCGACGGCCGAGACCCATATCGCCAGCGAGGCCGCGAGCGAGAGCGCGAGCGTGGAGAGCACGACGCGCGACACGACGCGCTCGCTCGGCGTGCGAAGGAGCAGCAGGTAGGCGCCGAGCGCGGCGAACGCCGCCGCCGGAGAGAGCACGGCGAGCGCGGCGAGCCTGCCGAGGAGCACATCAGACAGCATGGTCGACGACCTCACGTGGCCGCGTGGACGCGGCTCGAATGAGCGCAGGCGGAACGAAGCCGGACCTCCCGGCGTACCAGTCGGCGGAGCGCTGGACCGCGGGCAAGGGTTGATCCGGCGGAGAGAACGGCGCGAAGCCGTCGCCCGTGAAGCACGCGATCCGGCGCGTCGCCGGATCGACGCAGGCGAGCTGGATCCAGCCGTTGCCGATGAGCTCGCGGAGGGCCGGCTGCCGCGCGTACAGCGCGGCGGCCGTGTCCGTGCTCGCCTCGACGATGACGAGCAGGCGCACCGGCTCGTGGATCTCGATCATCTGCTTGGGCAGCCCGGTGCGCAGGTCGCTCAGCGAACCCTCCATGACCCCGAGCAGCGAGGCGAGGTTGTGAGGCAGCTTGGTGCCGGCGCCGTAACGGCGGTTGTCGACGCAGGAGAAGTAGTACTCGAGGTTGATCCCTGCCCCGACCGGGCCGACCGCGAGCAGGATGCGCTCGAGGATCGCTCCGTCCTGATCCTGGGTCGGGTCGTACGAGACGAGGAACGCCCTGCGGTCGAGGAACAGCCCGCGGGTGAGCGAGCGGCGGCCGACGACGCAGACCGCGTTGGTCACGTGCCCCAGCTCGGGCCGCGCCTCGCTGAGATCCGCGGCGCGCGCCTCGACGTGCGCCAGCGCCCGCGCGGCGTCGCCCTCGCGCGGCGCCGACGCGAACCTCCGGCAGCGCTCGTGCGCGTGCTGCTGGCGCGCGGCGTCGAGCGCTCCGACCAGCGCCGAGAGCTCGCCGCGGTGGGACGCCGGCACGAGGTGCTGGTCGTAGAGGACGATCTCGTCCGTCGTCGTGTTGTTCATGCCGCCGAGGAAGAAGGTCTCGTCCGGGATGTCGATCCCGCGCGCGGCGAGCAGCGCGCGGACCTCGGGATCGTTCGCCATGGCCGCGAACAACCGCGCGTTCGGGCCGCCGTGGCGGCCGCCGCACGCGCCGCAGTCGTACGCCGACTGGTGCGGGTTGTTCACGCTGGTCGCCCCGTGGCCGAGCACGACCACGATCGGCGCGAAGCCGCGCGTGAGCCCCATGTTCTCCAGCGTGGCGGCCACGCGGCCCGCCTTGGCCGCGGCGGTGAACGGCTGCCCCTCGCCGCCCGCGGCGGAGCCCTCGTCATGCGGGCTGTGGAGCCGCGTCGGCACCGGCGGGAGCAGGCGCCGCTCGAGGGCGCGGCGCAGCCTCGCCACCGCCCGCGGAAAGAGGGTGCGTCCCACGAGCGGGACGGTGGACAGCAGGCCCAGGGTCGGGGTGAGCAGCACGCCGCGCGCCATGGTGCGGGTACCGCGCCCCAGCGCGTGCAGGAGCCGCGCCCAGCGCTTGCGGCGAGCCTTTCGTCGCCAGCCCGCCTCTTCCTCGTGCGGCCGCTCGACGATCTCGTGCGCCGGCTCCACGCCGACCGGGCAGAGGCTCACGTGGCCTGCGTCGTCGAGCCCGCGGTAGCGGATCGGCACGCCGAAGAACCCGGCCACGCCGAAGGTATCGTGCCGCGGCGAGAGCTCCTCGAAATGCCTCCGGAGGCCCTCGCAGCGGTCGTCGATGCAGAACGCGACCTGGAAGCGGGGCGCCTCCACGGAGCGCTCCTCCTCGGGGCGCCGGAGGTTCGCGGCGATCCCGTGCAGCACCTCGGTCCGGTGGTGGTGCTCGTAGGCCTCATGCAGGACGCGGCGCCGCGCGATCTCGTCGAACGCCTCGAGCGCCTCGAGCGCCCAGACGCGCTCCGCCTTGGACAGTGGCTCGATGTCGGCGGCCGAGAGGCCGGCGAGCTGAGCGAGCTGGAACAGACGGAACGGCCGAGCATGATCAGGCGAGCTCGACGGCGGCGCAGGCGGCCGCGCGGCGCGCCGGGCATGCTCGACGAGGCCGGCGAGCGGTCCTCGGTATCCCAGCCGCCGGCGCGCGACGTCGCGCAGCGCGTACCGGGCGAGCGTGAGGCGCACGGCGAGGTACTCGACCAGCGACACGGGCGGTGATCCCGCAGGCCGGTCGCTCGGCGTGTGCTCGAGGCGGTGGATCATGCCGGCCCAGCCCGGCAGCTCGAGCAGCACGCGTGTCACGTACACGTCCCAGTGGTCCTGGGCGACGGAGAGCTCCTCGAGGGCGCGGACGGCGATGGCGGGCGGCGACAGCGCCTCCGCGTCGAAGCGACGGAGCTCCGCGTCGAGCCCGACGAAGGCCGGGGCGGCCAGCCGGGAGCCCTCGAGCGCCATGCCGCAAAAGCAGCGCCAGAGCCCCTTCGCTCGATCGGGCATCGTCCAGTGTGCAATGCCCTCGTCGAGGTAGGCGCCGAGGAACCGGATCATGAGCGCATCGACGAGCTCGGCCGGATCCTCGCCAGCCAGCTCGACAAGCAGATCGCGGTGCGACCGATCGGCGCCCACGCGCTCGACGAGCGGCGGCTCCAGGGGCGGGGCGGGCGGCAGCGGCACGGCGCGGCACGCGTCCCAGAGCGCGAGGGCGGCGCGCGCCTCCGGCTCGCGGCCCCCCCGGTCGAGGAGGCGCGCCGCGATCTCCGGGCGCGCCTCGAGCCAGCGCTCCGTGCTGTAGACGATGCGCCGGCGTCGCTCGTCGGGGACGTCGGCCCGGAGCCTGCGCGTCTCCCCGGCCTCGGAGATACGCCACAGGAGGCCCGCCGCCGTCTCGGCGTCGATCGGATGGCGCAGCGCGAGCCGCTCGATCGCGTGCCGGGACAGCGGGCCTCTCCGCTCGTCCGGCTGCGCGGCGAACCGCCTCGCGAGCGCGGCCTCGAGGTCCTCGTCGCCGATCCGACCCGACGCGATGTGCGCGCGGTAGTCTGCCTCGGAGAGATACGGCTCGGCCTCGAAGACCGCGCTCGCCGCGGCGACCGCGTCATGGAACGGCAGGTGCTGGAACGCGTGCAGCGTGTTGTGGTGGACGAACACGCCGATAGGCCCCTGCGCCGGAAGGAGGTGTCCGGCGTGCTCGACAACGTCGCGCAGATGCCTCTGCCGGGCGGCGCTCGCGCGAAGATCCTGAGAGAGCTCGCTGTTCATGGGGTTCCCGAGTGGCGGTTGTTCCTGGAGAGCCCCACGCGCGCTCCCCCCTTTCGCGCCATGGTGTCTCGACTCGATTCAGCGCTCGGCGACGGGGCTGATGACAGGCCGCTTCCTCGCCGAGAGCGGGTGGGATGACATCTGGAAATGATCGCCGAGGCCGGCGAGGGTCAATGTCCGCCCATTTCGCTCCATCACGCCCTGGAGCTCATGCAGGTTGGACATGACCGTGTGATCGACAAGGCGGGCATTCGCGAAGTCGATCTCGATGTTCGAGACGTGCGCGTGGCTCTCGATCTTCCGCTGGATGCTGAGGTAATTGCTGAAGATGGCGGCGTGCTTGACGCGCAGCACGACCCGCCCCTCCTCGACGCGCTCGTCCACATCGGAGCGGAAGAGGACGCGCAGCGGCGCGCCGTTCGTCAGGTGGATGAGCAGCTTCACGGCGATGCCGGCCGCGACGCCGACGAGCAGATCGGAGACGATGCACATCGCGGCCGTGGTGGCGAAGATGACGAGCTGCTCCCTGCCGATGCGGAGCGTCTTCGCGAACTCCTTGGGTGACGCGAGGCGGGTGCCCGTGAAGGTGAGCATCGCGGCGAGCGCGGCGAGGGGGATCCGGTGAATGAGGCCCGGCGCGAAGGCCACGAAGAGGAGGAGGAAGGTCCCGTGAAAGAAGTTCGACAACCGGCTCTTCGCGCCGTAGCCGATGTTCGCGGAGCTGCGAACGATCTCGGAGATCATCGGCAGCCCGCCGAGCAGGCCCGCGATGAGGTTGCCCACGCCCGTAGCGAGCAGATCCTTGTCGAGGTCGGAGCGGCTCTTCGCGGGATCGAGCGCGTCGACGGCCTTCGCGGACAGGAGCGACTCGATGCTGCCCACCAGCGAGAACATGACGATATATTTGATGGACGCGGGCGTGCCGACGTGGCTGAAGTCCGGGAAGACGATCGCCTGGACGAGGTTGCCAGGCAGGTTGACGAGGAAGCTCGGCCCGATCGCGTACGTCGTGTGGGTCGCCGCGAGCGTGTACGTGTGCTCGTGCTCGAGATCGAAGACATAAGCGAGCGGCACGGACAGCGCCAGCACCAGCATGGGCGCGGGGATCTTCTGCATCCAGCGAGCTCTCTTGGCGATCACTGGATAGCCGAAGAGGAGGATCATCGAGAGGATGCCGATCGAGGCGATCTCGGGGTTCAGGCGCAACAGGCTGCGCGGGATCTCCAGGATCAGGTGGAGCGGGTCCTTCGCCGCAGGCGTGACGCCGACGAGCGTGTGGACCTGTTTCGAGCAGATGATGATCCCGATGGCCGCCAGCATGCCGTGGACCACCGAGGAGGGGAAAAAGTCGCCGAGCGTGCCCGCGCGCGCCAGGGCGAAGACGATCTGTGTCACCGCGGCGACGGCGATGCAGGCGAGCGCGCGGCGGTAGCCCACGGCGTTGTCCCCGCCGCCGAGCTCCTGAACGGCACCCAGCGCAATAACGATGAGGCCCGCGGCGGGCCCCTTGATGGTCAGCGGCGCGCTGCCGAGCCAGGTGGCGACCATACCACCGACGACGGCGGTGAGCACGCCCGCGATGGGAGGGAACCCGCTCGCCATGGCGATGCCCAGGCAGAGCGGCAGGGCGATCAAGAAAACGAGGAACCCTGAAACCAGGTCGTTCCTCCATGTGGACGCCGAGGACGTCGACGCCCTCGAACTGTTCGGATTGGACATGCGGTGCTCGCCTTGGAGTTGGGGCACCCTGTGGGCCCGCTGTTCGTCAGAACACGGCCCAGGACGGGACCAGTCGGCCGGAGGTTCCCGCTCGGGGTGACGATTTCGTACGGCGCCCAGGAACCTCGGCGCGGATCCGTTCCGTCCCAGGGCAGCCGATGGACATTTCTTCCTCCTTCGGGGTGACGTCGCTCGCCCCCTCGTGGCGCGAGCAGCGGGCGCTACCCGTCCGTCCATTCCACGCTAGAGTTCCGGCCTTCGACGCTCTAGATGCTCGAGCGGCCCTCATGACCGAATCGCGACCCCCCCTCGGCGAATCGCGCGCGGAGTTCGAGTCGGCGGTGCGCCCGGTGCTCCCTCGGCTCTATCGATTCTGCGCCTCGCTCTGCGGCGCGCGAGACCAGGCGGACGATCTGTTCCAGAACGCGTTGCTCAAGGCATACCTGCACGCGGCGTCCTTCGAGGGACGCTCCGACCTCGGCGTCTGGCTCTGCGGGATCGCTCGGCACGAGTACTTGGAGGCTTACCGGACCGAGGCGCGGCGCCGCAGCCTGCTCGATCGCCTCGTCGAGGTGTGCACCGACGCGCTCGGCATCCTCCCTCGCTCCGAGGTCTCGAGCCCGGAGGCGGCCGCGATCTTGAGCCAGGACACTGGAGTGCTCCTTGCGTGCCTCCAGGAGTTGCCGGAGGAATTTCGCACCGTGGTGGTGCTATGCGACATCGAGGAAGTCGGGTATGACAGCGTGGCCGAGCTCCTCGGGATCCCCAAGGGGACGGTGAAGAGCCGCCACGCCCGAGGGCGCGCGCGGCTGCGCGACGCCTACGAGCGTCTGGCAGCGCCGCGCGCCGTCGCGGAGCGGGAGGGTTCGACGTGAGCGAGCGCGACGACGATCTGCCTCCCATTCCGCAGGATCTGGCGGCGAACATGCGGGCGCTGCGCTCGATGAGCCCCTCCGATGCGCTCGTCGAGCGCGCGCTGAGCAAGCTCCCCGAGCGACCGGAGCGCCCGGCGGCGGCCGGCGGCGCGCGCTCGCAGCGAGAGAGCGACCGCTGGGGGTGGAGGGCGTTCATCGCGGCCCCGGCGCTCGCCGCCCTGGCGGTCGCCGTCTTCGTGGCGGGCGACAGGGGCGCGTGCTCTCCGGCGATCGAGCGATCCGAGGAGCGCGCCGTCGCCTTGCCTGACGAAGGGCACGCGTGGACGCTCCTCGATCTGTGGACCCACCGCCACGCGGACGAGCCGGCGGTGGTCCAGCTCGAGGTGCCGGAGCACGTGCGCGTGCGGTTGCCTGACGGCGAAGGTGGATCGCTGGAGCAGCACTGCCGGCAGGAGCGCTGCTCGCACAGGCTGACGCGCTACCGCGGCGACGCGCCGCTCGGCGTGGCCGTGGCTCATCCGGGCCGGTATGAGATCCACGTCCATCACGAGTCGAACGAGGCGCGCGTGCGCGAGCGCTTCGTTCTGATAGCTGAACGCGAGTGAGCCCGGCGAGACATGTTTACCGCAACCTGGGTGGCTCCGGTCGTCACCGCGACATGCGGGCAGCCCCAACGCAGGTAGTCGGCCGGGCCGGCCCGGCTCATTTCTTCGCCGCCCTCTGCTCTCCACGGACTGGCCCGCTTGGCACCCGCACGCGCCCCGCTGCGACGTAGCGTTGCACCGTCCTCAGGCTGATCCGAAGTCGCGCCGCCGCCTTGACCTTGTCGCCCCCGTCGCGCTCCAGCGCCGCCTGGACGATCTGCTGGATGAGCGACTCCAATCCGTCGTCGAGGTCGAGCGCGGGCGAGGTGCTGGCGCACGACACGCCCGCGGCGGCTTCTTCGGGCACGACCAGCGAACGGACGCTCTCGGGCAGATCGGCCACGCGCACCTGCCGCCCATCCCGGAGCAAGCAGAGCGTCTCCACGACGTTCCGGAGCTCGCGCACGTTGCCAGGCCAGTCGTAACGGAGCAGCAGCGCCTTGGCCTGCCGGCTGAACCTCGGCGGGCGAACCCCGTGTCGCGCCGAGTGCTGCGCGGTGAACTGATTCAGCAGGGGCGCGATGTCAGCGCGTCGCTCACGCAAAGCGGGGACATTGAGCGTGATGCCCTGGATTCGATAGAACAGGTCGGCGCGAAAACGACCCGCGCGCACCTCCTGATCGAGGGGTCGTAGCGTGGCAAACATCAACCGGACATCCGCCTCGATCTTCGTCGCGCCGCCGACGCGCATGTACCGGCGGTTCTCGAGGAATCGCAGGAGCTTCGCCTGCATCGGCATCGGCATATCACCGATCTCATCGAGCAAGAGCGTGCCCCGCTCGGCCGCTTCGACCTTGCCCTTCGCTCGCTCGCTCGCCCCGGTGAACGCGCCGCGCTCGTGACCGAAGAGCTCGCTTTCAAAGAGCGCGTCGGGGATGGCCGCGCAATTGATGGGCACGAAAGGCCCCCGCCGGCGCTCCGAAAGCTCGTGCGCGCGCCTCGCCAGCACCTCCTTGCCGGAGCCGCTCTCGCCGATCAGCGTCAGGGTGACGTCCTTCGCGGCGACGGCGCGAAGGATCTGGTCCGCCTTCTTCATGGCGTGGGAGCGCATGATCGGCTCAAATACCACGTCAGGTCGTCGTTTTCGCTCTCCCACGCGAGAAATACTGAGCGATCTTGTCGCAACCTGCAAGCCCGACCACGAGATCGGCTCCGGCGATCCACGTCGCCCCGCGACTGGCGAAATTCGTCGGCTGTTCGCCCTGAAAATGCCGAGAAAGCGCCCCGCTTCGAGCGCTCCTGGCGCGGTTCACGGCCAGCCCCTGCTCCGGCACGGATTCTGCTGTGACCAAGACCAAGACCATGAACGACGCTCCCACGACGAACCGCGCGCTCCGCGCCTGGGTCCAGGCGATCGCCGAACACACGCGACCCGCGCGCATCCGTTGGTGCGACGGCAGCGAGGCGGAGCGGACCACCCTCGAGCGCGACATGGCGCTCTCCGGTTCGTTCATCGAGCTGGATCCACGGACCCACCCTCGTTCATTCCTGCATCGATCGGATCCAACGGACGTCGCGAGGACGGAGCACCTCACCTTCATCTCGACGCCACGAAGGGAGGACGCAGGGCCCACGAACCACTGGATGAGCCGAGAGGAGGCGCAGACGCGCGTATGGTCGCTCTTCGCAGGCGCGATGAAGGACCGGACGATGTACGTGGTGCCGTACCTGATGGGCCCCGCGGGGTCGCCCTTCAGCCGCGTCGGGGTCGAGCTTACCGACAGCCCGTACGTCGCTCTCAACCTCCGGATCATGACGCGCATGGGCCGCGCGGCGCTCGGTCACCTCGGCGCTGCGGAGAGCTTCGTTCGTGGCATCCACAGCCTCGGGGACCTCTCGCCGGACAGGCGCTTCGTCGTCCATTTTCCCGAGACCCTCGAGATCTGGAGCATCGGCTCGGGGTATGGCGGCAACGCATTGCTCAGCAAGAAGTGCCATGCGCTGCGCATCGCGAGCGCGCAAGCGCGCGCGGAGGGCTGGCTCGCCGAGCACATGCTCATCCTCGGCTTGACGAGCCCCGAGGGGCGCACGCACTACGTCACGGCTGCCTTCCCGAGCGCGTGCGGCAAGACCAACCTGGCGATGCTCGTCCCCTCGCTCCCCGGGTGGAAGGTCGAGACGGTCGGTGACGATATTTGCTGGATGCACCCTGGCAGCGACGGACGGCTCTGGGCCATCAACCCGGAGAACGGCATGTTCGGCGTCGCGCCAGGGACCAGCCTCAAGACCAACCCGAACGCGATGCAGTCGCTCACGCACGATGTGATCTTCACGAACGTCGCGCTGCGCGCGGGCCGTCGCGTATGGTGGGAGGGGATGTCCCCGCTCGACGAGCGTGAGGTCATCGAAGACTGGCGCGGCGCGAAGTGGACGAAAGGCGCCGCGACGTCTCCCGCCGCGCATCCGAACTCGCGCTTCACCGTCCCGCTGCGGCAGTGTCCCAGCGCGGCAGGCGCCTTCGACCTCGCCACGGGGGTGCCGATCTCGGCCATCCTCTTCGGGGGGCGCCGATCGAAGCTCGCCCCTCTCGTCTACGAAGCGCGGAGCTTTCGTCACGGCGTCTACGTCGGTGCGACCATGGCGAGCGAGACGACCGCCGCGGCGACCGGCGCCGTCGGCGTCCTCAGAAACGATCCCATGGCGATGCTCCCCTTCTGCGGGTACAATATGGGCGATTACTTTGCGCACTGGATGGCCGTCGGGAAAGGGCTCAGTCGTCCGCCGAAGATCTTTCATGTCAACTGGTTCCGGACGGGGGACGACGGGCGCGTCCTGTGGCCCGGGTTCGGCGACAACATCCGCGTCCTCAAGTGGATCCTCGAGCGTGTCGAGGGTACGGCGGCCGCGCGCGAGTCCGCAATTGGCCTCCTTCCGCATGAACGAGGAATCGATCTGACCGGGATGGACCTCTCGAAAGACGCGCTCTTCCAGCTGCTCGCGGTCGACAGCGGCGCGTGGTTGAGGGAGGCCGACGGTGTCCTCGAGTTCCTTCGCAAGTTCGCGGATCGACTCCCCACGGCGCTGCTGGCCGAGCACCGATCGCTCGTCAAGCGGCTGCACGATTCGCTGCATTGAGCTGAGCAGGGAGGACGCGTGGAAGACCATACCAAATCTTCGGCAGCGAACGTCTGTCGTGACAGAACCCATTCCTCCGTGGATGGCCGCGCGGCCGGACCGCTGGCAGGTGCCGTCGCGGCGGCGCTGCGAGCGGGGCGCAGCCCTAGAAATCACGACTTCGACCGCTTCCTTCCTGACGAGCTACGCCGCGTCTCCGCTCAGTTCTGGACGCCGATCGAGGTCGCTGTTCGCGCGGCCCGGTGGCTGGACGAGCTCGACGTTCGCACCGTCGTCGATGTCGGGTCGGGCGCCGGCAAGTTCTGCGTGGCGGCGGCGCTGGCGGGACGCAGCCACTTCACGGGGATCGAACAGCGATCTCGGCTCGTCATGGCGGCGCGCAGCCTCGCGCGGGTCTACGAGATCGAGGACCGCGTTCGCTTCGTCGAAGCCGCCCTGGGGAGCGCGGAAGTTCCTCGCGCGGACGCCTACTACTTCTTCAACCCGTTCGGCGAGAACCTCTTTGGACGAGAAGACCACCTCGATGAAGACGTCGAGCTGGGCGTCGATCGATACCAGCGCGACACTGCGGCCGCCGAAGAGCTCCTCAACGAGGCGCCGCTCGGGACCTATCTCCTGACGTACAACGGGTTCGGCGGGCGGGTACCGGACAGCTATGACGAGGTCCGCGTCGATCGGGAGCTCCCGAACGTCCTGCGGATGTGGCGAAAGGCGCGCCTCGTGGCTGCCGGTCCGGGTCTACGCGCGGATGAGCTCTGATCACCACGACGGCGCGTGACGCACCGTTGCGTATCACGCGATCCCGAGCCGATCGAGGATCGCGTTCACGAAGGTGAGCGGGCGCGGTGGACATCGCGCCATCAGGAGGTGAGTCCCGGCGAATTATCGAAGCAGTCATCGGGGCTCCGAATGAGCGTGCGCACGAAGAGCGTCGAGGATGGTCCAGCCAAACGCCGGCTTCGGCAGCACCATGGGTGGCAAGGAGTGGCCGTCTGGTCCCAGCGCGGAGCGAAAGGACTGTGGTGTGCCCGTCACGAGGAGAATGAGCAGCTTCGGTCGCGCGCTCCGCAGCGACGTGATGAACGTCACGATGTCGCTGGGCTCGAAGTCGTCGGGAAACAGAACGAGGGCGGTCGCCGCGGGCGCCATCCTGGTCGCGTCGTTCAATGTCCTCTTGCCGTTCGACGCGACCCCGGCCTGGCTGAAGTAGGCATGAAGCGCGTCGATCGTCTCCGGATTGTCCGCGACGACGGCGACGTGGAGCAACCTGGCGGAAGAGCGGTTTGCCATGGCTGCCCGGGCGTCTAGCAAGCCGTGGGCCGCCTCGTGAAAGGCGCAAGAACCTTGAAGACGCGCCTATCGCGATGGAAGAGCCGACGACCCTTTCGGAGAAGAACGGCACAAAACGACAGATTGACGCGACAAATTCGAGCTAATCACCTGAATTTCGTCTTGATCAAGCCGAATTTTGATGCGATGGCGCCTACTTGACCGCTCCGAAGGCCAGCCAGCGAGGCAGCGTCGCGTCGGTCTCAGCGCCGTCGGAGCGCCGCTCGCCCGGGGTTGGCCGCTTGTTATGCCGTCGGAGCGCGCTGCTCGCCCTGGATTGGCCGCGTGCTACGCCGCCGGAGCGCGCCGCTCCCCCTGGATTGGCCGCTCGGAGAGGCCGCATAGGTGACGCCGGATGCTGCCGGCGTCTCCCCGGCGCGCATCTCGCCAAGACCGTGCGCGCGCCGCGGTCAGGTCTGCCGCTCCGCGCGCTTGGCCTCGTCCCAGTAGCCGTCGAGCTCCTCCAGCGTGAGCGTGTCGTGGGACGCCTTGACAGGCCAGCCCCCGTGCCGCTCCATGACCCGCCGTTCGACGTGATCGAAGCGCCGGGTGAACTTGTCGATCGTCCGACGCAGGGCCCCCTCTGCGTCAACGCCGGAGTGGCGCGCCAGGTTCCCGAGCGCGAAGAGCACGTCCCCGAGCTCCTCCTCGATCGCGGCGGAATCGCCGCTATCGAGGGCCCGATCGAGCTCCCCGAGCTCCTCGTCCACCTTCGCGCGCGAGCCCCGCGCGTCCGGCCAATCGAAACCCACGCGCGCGACCTTCTCGCCCACCCGCTGCGCCCGGGTCAGCGCCGGCAGGCTGCGGGGAACGCCGCCGAGCACGCCGCGGTCCTTCCCCTGCCTCGCCCGCTCGTCCGCCTTGATGCGCTCCCAGTTCTGAAGCACCTCGTCGGCGTTCTCGGCGCTCTCGTCCGCGAACACGTGGGGGTGGCGCCGCACGAGCTTCTCGCAGATCGCAGCGATCACGTCGTCCGGCCCGAACGCCCCCTCGGCCCGGGCGAGCTCGGCCTGGAAGACGACCTGGAGCAAGAGATCGCCGAGCTCGGCGCACAGCTCCTTGCGGTCGCCGCCGTCGATGGCGTCGATGACCTCGCACGCCTCCTCGAGCACGTAGCGCCTGAGCGTCGCGAAGCTCTGCTCGCGATCCCAGGGACATCCGTCCGGTGCGAGGAGCCGCTGCATCAGCTCGACCATGCGCGGAAACGTACGACCGACCTGCTCGGGGAGCGGCGGTGCCTGCACGGGCTCGAAGGAACGAGGCATGCAGTGCTACTAGCGCAAACCGCCCCCGCTCCGGAAGCGGAGGCAGACGAAGAGGAAGAGGAGACGATGCAGGGCGCGCTATCGCAGAGCGTCATCCTGGCTTCCGAGGCCGTAGCATGAGAAAAGTACGGAGGGCATCGCGGCTCCGACGACGAGGACGACCATGAAGAGCGCAGGCTGTGTGGTGCTGTTCGCGATCGCCGGCTGCTCGCAGGGGGTGTGTCGGAGCATCGGGAGCGCGCCGGGCGCGGCGCCGAACCCGGGAGCAGCGGCGGAGGAGCCCGTGACGGCGGCCCCGGTCAACAGCGGCGAGCAGGAGGTGCTGGACGAGGAGATCACCCCGCTGCGCAAGGGCGGGCGCCACCTCATCGCGGAGCCGCCGGACGACGCGGAGGAGGTGACGTACGCCGCATGGATCGCGGCGGCAGGGCTCGCCGCGCAGAACAGGCAGCCGCCGCCGGCCGCGCCACCGGGGTTCGCGCTGCGGGCGGTCCGCGGGCGCGACCTGTGGGTGTTGTCCGAGGACGGCACGCGCCGCCGCGGGGCAGCCGCGGTCGTGCTGCGCGTAGGAGCGGCCGTCCCGCTGATCGTCGAGGCGCCGCACACGTTCTTCGATCAGGGAACGCTGCCCGTCGCGCTGGCCATCTTCGAGGCGCAACGAGCGCGCGCGCTGATCGTGAATACGTCGCACCGGTACGGCGGGGGTCCCAACCCACGCAACGCCAGCGCGGACGAAGACGGCGCAGAAGGCGGGCGCCCCAACCTGGGTGCCGCTGTCGGAGGCGGGCGCCCCAACCTGGGTGCCCCTGTCGGGGGCGGGCGCAACCCGGGTCACACCGCGGAGGGTGACGAGAGCACGGAAGGCGCTGGTGGCGAGGACGGCGGTGATGAAGCCGTCGACGGCAACACCACGAATGACGGCGCCCAGGGCACCGGCGGCAGCGCTCGTGGAGATAACCGTGCTTCCAGAGAGCGGCTGATTGCGTCGCTCGCCTTCGCCGACGTCGCCCACGCCGAGCGTTCGTTCTTCCTGTCCGTGCACCGGGCGCTGCTCCAGAGCTTCCCCGGCACGCCCACCGTGCAGCTGCACGGCTTTCAAGACCGTTCGGCTCCGAATGCCGCCATTATCGCCAGCGCGGTGGGGCAGGGCGCCGCGCTGGACCGGCTGCTCGCCCCTCTACGGGCGTTCATCAACGATGGAAAGGTCCTCGCCTACCCCACGGAGATCGATAGGTTGGGCGGTGCCACGAACGTGCAAGCACGCTGGTCGCGTCAGATGGGCGCACCGTTCTACCACGTTGAGATGTCCCGAACCCTGCGCGACAAGCTGATCGTGGATACGGATTTCCGGCGCCGCTTCGCGGCGGCCTTCTCGGGGCTCACAGTCGGAACAAGTCGGATGCGCGACCCAGGTTGACCGCGACAGTATTGTCCGCAACGGCCCGGCTCAACGGATGCCATGCATGCCTTCTGCACGGCGAGCCGCTCCAGATCGTCCCAACAACCGGTGAACTATCGGCGTCCGCTGATCAAACGCAATCAGCGTCACCCGGGCCGTTCCATCCGCGATCGACACCGCATCCCCCGTTCGTGGGCGTGCGCGCAGCGCCCTATGAACACTTCGCCCGCCCGCGTCAGCTCCTCCAAACGGATGCTCCCACGAGACAGCAACGACCCGTCGGAGCCGCCCCTTCCTGTTCTGCGCCGCTGTGAAGCTCGCCACCCGATATCTACACGGTAAGCCCGAAATCGCTCGTGCTGGCGCCGTGGAACGTGCACATCCACCAGGTCCCCGCCGGAAATACCACACTGCGCACGCCGGCGCGCCACCGTTCGAGCGCCGCGCGGTACGACGCGCGAAACGCCCGCACAGCGGCGCCAGCGATTCGTCGTGCGTCCCCCTGCTCGCGGCCGACGGCAAAGGTCGGATTGCGCTCACCCAGCGCCTCAAAGCTCGTTACGCGCTCGTACGGAGAGATCTTGATGACTCGCTCAGCACCGAGAAAACGACGCCCCTGCTGCTGCAGCGCCGAATGGGCCTGCGCCTCTTGTACGTTGAGTTCGACGGCGACCTCGTGGCGAAAGTCATCGACGCTGTCCTGCTCTACCGCCGGTGGCAACGCGAGAGGTAACGTCACTTCCTCGGGCCACTGTGGATTCTCCGGGTCAAGATACGCCACGGGACGCGCCGCTCGCAGCACGCCACAGCCGAGCTCTCCCACATCGACTTTCGCTCCCGGCCACTCACGCGCATGCCGGACGAGGCCAGCGGCTACAGGGTTTGCGAGTACATAGGCTATTTTTTCCACCACGGCAGCGCGCGTCAGGAGTCGCACGACGCTCGTGGCCTCGTGGTCCCATACCGGTCCTTCCCACGCGCGAAGCACCTTGGTCCCGAGCGCCACAATACGATGAAAGAACTGCAAGAAGCGCGGCAGGACTCCATTCACGTCCGTCACGACCAGGTGCAGATGCGTCGACATTGCGCAGAACGCGTGAACCGCGATCCCGAAGCGCGGGGCCGAGACCGCGAGGGCGTAGACCAGGAGCTGGGTGATGGCTGCGTCGGGGCGAAAGAGCAGGTGCCGACGCAAGACGCGACGGGTGATCATATAGGTAGCGCCGGGCGCGATCTCGCGGGGGTGGCTCATGGCCCGTCCACATCAACAAACGCTGTGCCAGAGATCGCAGTCAATCATTTCAAGAAATTGCCGTGCCCCGCAGGTGGCGGCTCCTACGCCAGGGGTGGCGGCCGCCATGCCACTCGGATCGCCCGACCCGGGTAGAGTTCGTAAAGTCCACCATAAAGTCCGCAAAGTCCGCAACGTGGGTCGGGTCGCCGCCGCCGCCGGCCTCGCAACCTGGGTCGAATCGCGCGCGGGTCGGCGTCAACCTGAGTCGGGCCGCCGCCAACCTGGGTCGGGTCGCGCGCCTCCGCCTCCGCCAACCTGGGTCGGGTCGCGCGGTCGCGGTCGAGCCGCCGCGGGTCGGGTCGCAAGGTAAGGTCGCGGGACGCGAAAATTACACGAGCAGCGCCGGAATCTGGTCAGGTCCGAACGCGGCCGCGCCGCGCGGCGCCGTTGAGAACGTCGGTTGCACGGTCGGATCGGCCCGCAGCGCCGGAAAGCGCTCGAGCAGGAGCGACACGCCGATCCTCGCCTCCATCCGCGCAAGCGGCGCCCCGACACAGTAGTGCGGACCGCCGCCGAAGTTCAGCATCCCCACGGGTCGTCGATGGATGTCGAAGGTCTCCGGTCGCGGGTAGATCTCCTCGTCGTAATGGCGAGCGATCAGCGACAGGTAGAGGATCGTCCCCGCAGCCAGCGTCTCGCCGCCGATCGTCGCCTCACGCTCGACGAACCGCACGATGCCCGCCGCGCTGTTGCACCAGCGGGTCGACTCCTCGATGGCCTGCGGCAGGAGCGAAGGTTGCTGACGCAGCTGGTTCATCGCGTCGGGGTGGGCGAGCAGCGCCACGAGCAGGTTGGCCAGCATCCAGCTGGTCGTCTCGTAGCTGGCGAGGATCAACGTGAGCACGACCCCCTCGCACGCCTCCACTCCGCCCAGGCCCTCCGCGACGATCGCCCGCGCGATCTCGCCGAGCAGCGTATCGCTCGGGTGCGCCACCTCGCGCTCGGCGATCTCCCGGAGCTGCGCTTCCATCGCGGCGTGGGCGCTCCGCCCTTCGGCCACGACGACGGGATCCTGCGGCATCACGACGCTGCGGATCATCTTGCGAATCAGCACGTCATTCTCGGCGATCCGCTCCTCCGGGAGTCCGAAGAGGGCGCTCGTCACGCCCATGGGCATCGACATCGCAAAATCATCAAAAAGATCCGCCCGCTCCTTCCGCACGAGCCGTTCCACGACCCTGCGCGCCACCGGGGTCACGGTCGCCTCCTCGTAGCGGGAGATCACGCGTGGGGAGAGGACCGCGTTGAAGAGCCGCCGCATGCGCGTGTGCGACTCCCCGTTAAGCGTCACGAGCGTCCCTTTCATGATCCCGGTGTCGTAGGCCCGGGTGCTGAAGGTCTCGCTGTCGCGCAGCACCGCGGCCACATCGGCCCCGCGGAGTACGACCGGCACGCCGAGTCCCTCGTCGAAATAGACGGAGTGCTCCCTCGCCGCAGCGGCGAGATGGATCCCGAACGCCGAAGGGTCTTTCGAGGTGAAAGAAAATAGATTCTTACGAGGCAGCATACATAAAACCTAGTATTCCATATCGAAACGCGGATCAAGCCGCTTTGCCATGACTTCGGCTGGGACGTAGGTGTGGAAGAGCGGTTATTGCGGATGCTTCTCCCACGTCGGCTTCGCGTGCGGGCCCTGTAGGTGCCCCCCGCCTGGTCTTGGGTCACGCCCGCACCGTGGTCACGTGGTCACGCACGCACCGTGGTTGTGTCGCTGTCGCTGTCGCTGTTGGCCTTGAGAAAGGGCCGGAAGCGGCCAGCAGGCGCGAGTGCATCCGCCATGGACGGTCGCCAGGCCCCATGAGCCGAGCCAGAGACTCATCGTGCCCCGCACCGGCGCTATGGCAGGAGCACAAAACAACAGAGCGCCCATTCGACGGTGGGGGAAACCGTCACCGGCGCTCTGCTTGCGTCTCTTGCAGGAGGTGAGCCAAGGACGTCCTTCCTGATTTCAGATGCTTTCCCTACAGCGACAGACGTGCACCTGTCGGTTGTGGCGTCGTAGCTTGCAGCGCTGCCAGCGGAGCCTGGCGGCCTTCGGCCACCGGGTCGCCGGAACCGCGCCGATCAGCTGGAGCCGTTCCGCTCTCCCGGCGCCTCCCATCCCCCGCCGACGCCCCACGACGGCCGGGCGTTGAGCTCCTCAACGTCGGTTCCAATCATCTCCGTGTAGCTGCGACCCATCTCCTCGAGCTCGTCGCTGCTCAGCACGTCCTCGATCCGGGCGAAGCCCGCCGGCGCTCGCTGCTCCACCATCGAGAGGACCCGGTCGGCGCCCATCGCTCGGTTCGCGAGGACGAGGGAGCTCGTCGGCGGACGGCGCGCTGCTTCATAGGCGGCGAGCGCCTCTTCGGGGGCGCTCGCCTGGGCGAGGTGCCGGGCCAGCACGCGAGCATCGAGGATCGCCTGGGAGGCCCCGTTGGAACCGACAGGGTACATGGGATGTGCAGCGTCGCCGAGCAGGGTGACCCGGCCAGCGCCCCACCACGGCAGCGGATCGCGATCGATCATCGGATACTCGAAGATGACGGGCGCCGCGGCGATGAGCGCCGGAATGTCGAGCCAGGAGAAGCGCCACACCGCGAAGTGGGGCAGCACGTCCTCCAGGCGTCCTTGCCGGTTCCAGCTCCCGGGCGCGACCGCCGCCCCCTCGTGCAGGCGCACCTCCGCCACCCAGTTGATCGCGGCCCGGCCGCGGAGCTCCGCGCGGCGGGAGATGGGATAAGCGACGAACTTGGCGGCCATGTTGCTGCCGGCCATGATCATGCTGCGCCCCCCCAGGAACGGATCGCCCTCGGTCACGCCGCGCCACATGTGAACGCCGTTCCACCTGGGCGGCCCCTCCGCCGGGTGGAGCTGCGCGCGAACCACGGAGTGGATGCCGTCGGCCCCGACAAGCACGTCCGCAGGGACCACGTCGCGCTCACCGGTCCGCCGATCCCGCACCGTGACCTGCACCTCGGACGTCGTCTGCTCGAACCCCTCCACCGCCAGCCCGACGCGCACGCTGGAGGCCCCCAGGCGCCGCTGCACCGCCGCGAGCAACATCAACTGGAGCTCACCACGGTGGATCGACACCTGTGGCCAGCGATACCCGGCGGAGATACCCCGCGGATGGCCCCAGATCCGACCCCCGAACCGATCGTGGTGCACGAGCTCGGCGGTCGGGATCCCTGTCTCCACCAGCGCATCGGCGAGGCCCAGCTCCGTCAGCTCTCGCACGGCGTGAGGGAGGAGGTTGATGCCAACTCCGAGCGGCCTGATCTCTCGCGCGGCCTCCACGACACACGCATCGATGCCGGCCGCGTGCAGGCTCAGGGCCGCCGTCAGCCCGCCGATCCCCCCGCCCGCGATCAACGCCCGCATCACGCGACGCTCGCACGGCGCGCCGGACGCGGCAACGACGCCCGCGGCGCCCGCGACCGCGGCGCCGAACCCGGGTAAGATCCTCGAACGAGGGACATACCATGCGATTGCTCGTCTCGATGGACTCTTGGGGTGCGAGGCTGCTCTCGGTGCTGGCGATCGCGCCTGCGCTGAGCTGCGGTGGAAACATCACGTCCGGTGAAGGCTCGGGCGGCGGCACAGGCGAAGGCGCCTCCAGCAGCACAGGCGAAGGCGTCTCCAGCAGCACAGGCGAAGGCGCCTCCAGCAGCAGCGGTGAAGGCACCTCCAGCAGCACAGGTGAAGGCACCTCCAGCAGCACAGGAGGCCTGCCGCCCGAAGGGTTTCCGTTCGCTTGCGACGATCCGGAGCCCATCGTCGTCGCGGACCAGGACACCGGGTACGTGCGCTGCGCCGACGGCTGGATCCACCGCGCGGAGGTCGTCACCTGTCCCAGCCCGCTCCCGCGTGCCAAGGCCTGCGCGGACCCGAGCGGCGCGACGGGGAACTGCAAATCTGACGCCGACTGCACCGAGCAGCCACACGGCTACTGCGACGTCATGACCGGAGGCGAGGTGGCTCCGGGGTGCTTCTGCCAGTACGGGTGCACGACCGACGCCGACTGCGGCGAGGGGCAGATCTGCCTGTGCGGCGATCCGGTCGGGCAGTGCGTGCCCTCGCGGTGCACCAGCGACCAGGACTGTGGAAGGCTGCTCTGCTCCAGCTATGTCCTGCACCCGGGATGCGGCGGGACCGCCTTCGCGTGCCAGACGGCGGCCGACGAGTGCGCCAGCGACCAGGACTGCTCAGGGGACGAGCAATGCTCGCTCGAGGCCCTGCGGCACACCTGCACGGCGGAGATCTGCGCGATCGGCCGGCCGTTCCTCGTGGAAGGCGTCGTGCGCACCGCGCAGCCCGCCGCGCGCGACGACTGGCGGACCGCCGCTCCGGACGCGCCGCCTCGCCTGGAAGAGCTGTCCGTCGAGCAACGGGCGGCCCTCGCCGAGCACTGGACCCGCGCCGCCCTCCTCGAGCACGCGTCGATCGCCGCGTTCGCGCGCTTCGCGCTGCAGCTCCTGTCGCTCGGCGCGCCGCCGGAGCTCGTCGGTGCCGCGCAGGCGGCCATGGGCGACGAGGCCGACCACGCGCGCACGTGCTTCGAGCTGGCCAGCGCGTTCGCCGGACGCGGCGTCGGCCCAGGGCCGCTCGCCATCGACGGCGCCCTCGGCGGCGCCCTCGGCGGCGAAGGCGCCCGCGAGATCCTCGTGACGACCCTCCGCGAGGGGTGCATCGGCGAGACCATCGCCGCGATCGAGGCGGCAGAGGCCGCCCTCCACGCGACCGATCCCGCGGTACGGCGCGCGCTCGAGAAGATCGCCGAGGACGAGACGCGGCACGCCGAGCTCGCCTTCCGGTTCGCGGCCTGGGCCCTCGACCGCGATCCTTCCCTCGCGAGCGCCATCGTCGACGAGCTCGCCGCGGCCTCCTCGGAGCTCCCCTCCCCGAGCGAGCCCAGCCACGGCGGCCCGCTGCTCGGCTTCGGCGTGCTCTCGCCGCAGCACCGGCGCGCGATCCGGGAGCGCGCGCTCGCGCAGGTCATCGCGCCCTGCGCGCGGGCGCTGCTCTCGCGCGGCGGCGGCAGCATCGAGCGCAGCCGCCCGCGCCCGGCGGACGGCCGTCAGCGCGAGGAGACCGACAGCTTGGCGACGAACAGCTGACCGTCCTCGGCCTCGACAGGGCAGTTCAGGAGCGCGAAGTCGGCGCCGGACGTGCCTGCGAGGAACACGTCCGTTCCGGAGACGGCGAGCGCCAGGATCCGCTGGAGCGCAGGGCCGCCGAGCGCGCCCAGCCACTCGACCTCGCCGTCCGTGGCCCGGAGCCGCGCGAGGAAGGCGTCCCCCTCGCCCGCCTCCCCGCCGATCTCGACGTCATCGATCTTCAGCTGCTGATCGAAATGCCCGGCCAAGACGATCTTTCCAAGCTCGTCGACGCCGACGACCTGCGCCGATTGAGCCCCGCTGCCCCCGAGCTGCTTGGCCCACGTGGCGGCGCCGCTCCGGTCGAGGTGCGCGGCGAAGCCGTCCTCTCCGGTGGAGATGCTCTCTCCGGCGAGATCGATCTGCCCCTCGAACGAGCCCGTCAGGACGACGCCCGCCTCGAGCATCGCCACGGCGCTGGTGCGCTGATCGCCGCGGAGAGCGGAGTAGTGTCGATACCAGACGTCCGCCCCCTCGGCGCTCCATCCATCGCAGATCCACGACGCCGGAAACGACGCCAGGAGCGCGTCGATCCCGTCCGAGGCCGCGCCGCCGGGCGGCAGCGCGCTCTCGGAGCCGGGGAAGCCCACGTTCACCCGGCCCTCGAAATCGGCGATCACGAAGGCGTCGCCGGAGGCCACACGGAGATCGCGAGGCCAGGAACGCGCGCCCTCACGGCCCGCAAAGACGCCGCTGCACGGATTCAGGAGGGTCTGTGCATCGTAGCTGGAGAACCCGATGTCCAGCCCGCCCTGGAGCGACGTCAGGACGAAGACGCGGTCGCCCTCCGCCGCGACCGCCTTCGCCTCGTCAAGACCGCTGGACCCGTGCGTCACGCACGCCGCGACCCCGCCGGGATCGCTCTTGTCGAGCCGCGCCACGAACGCGTCGCCGCCGCCCTCGGGCGGCCCGCAGTCCGCGCCGAACGACAGGCTGCCCGTGAAGTCGCCCGCCACGTAGACGCTGCCGCCGTCCAGCGCGATCGCGGTCGCCTGATGGACGTGCGTCGCGGTGTCGTTCTCCGCGTTCCCGAAGCGCTCGCTCCACACGTGGTTCCCGTCCGGCTCGAGGTGCGCCACGAAGACGTCCTTGCCGGCGCCGCCCGCCGTGAGCGGGGCGCCGCCGGCAACGGTCAGGTCTCCCTTGAAGCCGCCCGCCAGCCACAGGGTGCCGTCCTCGTCGGCCGCGATCCCGCCGAGCGTGGTCTCGGCGTCACCGAAAGACATCACCCACTGGCACGTATAGCCGGGCTCGCTGAACGAGCCTCCGCCGACGCCCTGCTCGTCGATGAGCTGAATGCCAACGATCTCCGCGCAGCCCGCGCTGCTCGCCGCGACGAGAGAGCTCGCCAGCCACAGCCGAGCGCGCCTTTCGAGCCTCATCGTCGTCATCGTCATCAGAACGCCCCGACGACGGAGCCACCGACGACGCCCGGAGCGAGCTGGACGCGGGCGGTCGCGCGCGGCCCGTCCGAGGGCAGCGTCAGCCAGAGGACGGCCGTGCCGGCGAGCGCCACGCTCGCGGCGATGAAGGAGAAATCGGACACGGTGGCATACGACATCGCCTTGCTGGACAGATCGGGCACCGGCTGCGCGCAGTCCCGGTAACGCCTCGGATTCGCGCACGCCGTCTTCGCGGCGTCGTCGACCTTGTCCCACGTGGAGATCGCCAGGCCACCGAAGGTGCTTCCGAGCGCGATGCCCGCCAGCGTGAGCCCGCCCGTCACCCACATCAGGCTCCGGTGGATCGGATCCGGCCTTACGCCGTAAGGAGTCGGCCTGCGCGGCTCGATGTCGCCGGTGGAAGGCGCGGGCCCCTGCGCCGACGCGCTGGGCGCGACCGCCTTCACGGGGACCTCGACGCCCTCTCCCGGCGGCGTCACCTCGACGTCGCGCGCGAGGGCGTACCTCGCGGGCACAGCCGCGATGACCTTGCGCTTCCCCGGCTCGACAGGGCGCGCCGCGCCGGCGCCTTTCGCGGCCACGCCGTCGAGCGTCACCGCGAGCCCCTTCACCTCCTCGGCGCTCGGCTCGGCCTGGGCCGCGCCCGCCTGCGCCCAGGCGGCCAGCGTCACGAGGAGACCGAGCGCGGGCCGACCAAGCCCCCTTCGCCCCGCGCGCCCCACACCCTTTGCGGAGCGCCGGGAGCCTCTGCTGATCGCTTCAGGCATCGAGTCCCCTGGAAGGTCGGCGAGCGACACCTGCTTCAGGTCCCCGCGCTGGACCACGACGACCGATAACAGGGCACCGCGACGAGCGCCAGACGAAAGACCCCCGCGCCAGCCGCCACGCCGCGCGCCTTGGGCGCGCCTTCGCGCCCCTTCGCGCGCCTTCGCGCGCCTTCGCGCCCGTTACGCGCCCCTTGCACCGTTTGCGCCGTGTTCCCGCTTCGACGCACGCGGCCTTTGCGCTAGCGTTCCGCTCTCGGTTCCTCTCGTTCCTCGCGGTTTCTCTCGTTCCTCTCGGTTCCTCTCGGTTCCGGTCTCGCCCCTCGCTCCCAGGTCGTCGAGCGTACCGGCTGGAGCGCCCTCGCGAACAGGTGCCCTGATGTCCTCCGTGCCAGCCCCCAAGAAGAAGCGGTCCAAGAAGAGCGCGCGCTCGCTGCCTCGCAAGGACGAGGAGTGGATCGGCGGCTTCTTCTCCCTGCGCGCGTTCGTGCACGAGGGCGACGATGCGTACCGCCCCGAGGCGGTCGTCTGGATGACCGAGCGCGGCTTCGTCCTGAGCTGCGCCGCGCTGCGCCCCGGCGACGTCGTGACGGGCGCGGTCGACAGCTTCGAGGCCGCCGCCAGAGGTCCCCTGGAGGGCAAGCCGCGGCTGCCCCAGCGCGTGCGCGTGGCCTCGCCGGCGCTCGCGGAGGCCCTGCGGGCGCGGCTCGGCCCGGAGGTCGAGGTCCGCGTCGCGCCCACGCCGGAGATCGACGTCGTGGCCGAGGACCTGGAGGCCCACCTCGGCGCGCGGGACGGCCACCTGACGCCGAGCTTCCTCGGGGGCGGCATCGAGGCGCCGGCGATGGCCTCGTTCTTCCGCGCGGCGGCCGCGCTCTACCGCGCGACGCCCTGGAAGGCGGTGCCCAGCGACGCCGACATCATGGCGCTGTCGATCCCGTCGCTCGGCGCGCGCGATCTCGCGCTGTGCGTCGTCGGGCAGGCTGGCCAGAGCCACGGCGTCCTCCTGTTCGAGAGCGCGCACGGGTTCGAGCTCTACCTGGCCGAGACCGCCAAGCTCCCGGACGCGCCGCCCGCGTCGCTGCCGGCGAGCTTCTTCTCGCTGAGCTTCGATCGCGCGAGCGACCTGCACCCCGCGCTGCGCGCCGAGGTCGCCGAGCAGCGCTGGGAGCTGGCCGACCCGGACGCCTACCCCACGCTCGCGATGGTCGACGAGGACCTCATCGGCCGCAAGCCGACGCCGAAGGAGCTCACGGCCTCCGAGGCGCTCGCGCTCGGCCTTGTCGAGCTGATGAAGCGGCGCAAGGAGATCACGAAGGCGTTCCGCGACGGCGCCCCCCCGGTGGAGGCGAGCTACGTCGTGGAGACGCACGCGGGCCCGGTGGAGGTGCTCTTCCGCGCGCCCCACCCGGAGCGGAGCTGATCCCGGCGGCAGCGCCGGCGAATCGGTCATCAGGGCTCGGGCGATCCGACGGGCGAGCGCAGCAGCGGGGAAGCCCCGCCCTCAGCGAGCGACGAGCCGGTAGAGATCGGCGTTCACGATGAACTCGCAGAGGACGTTGCCGAGCTGGAGCATGTCGCCGCTGCGGAGGGGCACGCCGTCCCCGGACGGCGCCATGAGCCGGTCGTTCAGGAAGGTCCCGTTGGTGCTCTTTCTCGCGTGGAGCATCGGGGTGTCCGCGACCAGCACCGAGATGTGGGCGTGGACCTTGGAGACGGACGCGTCGCGGAGCACGATGTCGCTGTTCAGCGCCCGCCCGATGAGGATGCGATCCTGCCAGGGGCTCTCGGGGCGCTTCGCCACCGGCAGGAGCTCGCAGCCGTGCGACGTGGCGATCATCCCCGACGAGATCCGGTGACGGGACGAGGTCGGCTGGCCGCTCATGCCAGGCGCGGTCCCGGCGACGAGGGTCTTGAACGACGGAGGAGGCTGGTCATCGGGGCCGAGCTCCCGGAGCAGCCAGGCGTGCGGGTACTTCCGATCGAACGCCATCCGTGAAATCGCCCGGCTCTGAGCACAAAGCGCCGCGAAGGTCAACATGACGAGATCTTCCCCCAGGTTCCGGGCCGTTCGAGAGAGCCGAGCTCCCCGAGCGGCGCATCGCCCAATTCAGCGGGGCCCGATAGGCCCTTATACATCAGGAGACGACGGAATCACTGGACGCCACGAGACACCATCGAGACGACCTCCGGCGCTGAACGGACTACATCGTCGGCGCTCGCCACACTCCGCCGGCCGCCGAGGTCGCCCAGCGGTGCTGTCCGGCCCTCATCGCGCGGATCGAGCTCGACAACACCGGCCGCGCCGAGCCCATGACGGGCGACTTCGCGCTCGACCCCCGCGAGGCGCTCGTCCGCGCGGCGCCCCTCCCTGAGCCACAGCACGGCGATGGGCGGCGCATCGCCGCCGCAGGCGTCCCCCTCGGCGCGCGCGACCCCGGCGGTGGCGGTGAAGAGGGGCGGGAGCACGAGCCCGCGCCCCGCCGCCATCACCGCGGCGCGCAGGCGGCCTTCACGGCGGCGACGTGGACGCCGCTCGCGCGAGATCCCCTGCGCGACGCGCCTGGTTGGCCGCCTCGAAGAGCTTCTGCGCGGCGTCGGCGCTCGGCGCGGAGGGCCCGGCCGCCGCGCGCCCCCACCCACAGCGCGGCCGCCCCCAGGGCGAGCGCTCCTGCGAGGGAGCCGGCCCAGAGCCACCGGCGGCCAGGGTGAGCGCCCCGGGCCTCGAGCCGCTCCTCGATGCGCTGCCACTGGCGCGCCACGCTCCCCTGGGTGAGGGGCGGTCGCACCCAGGCGCGGAGGGGCGGCTCGGGGTTCATGCTCACTATGTACCCCGGCGGGTCGGGAATGGCTCAGCCGGCGGACGCGAGCTCGGGCGCGCTCCCACGTGGAGCCGCCGGGACGAGGAGCGCGGCGGCGGCGCTCAGGGCAGGTTCGCCAGCGGGTCCGTCTTGCCGACGCCCGCGTGCTCCAGGACGAGCGCCTTGACGGCGGCCGCGCGGTCGAGCGGGTACTCGTACGGCGCGGTCCAGGAGCAGTCTTGACCCGACTCCTGCGTCCCGGTGGTCTGCTCGAACAGGTTGTCGATGCGGTGCGTACCGCCGGCAGGGCTGTCCAGGGTGGTGATGGGGTTCTTCACCTTGTAGAAGTGATTGCCCTCCACCCTCAGGCAGGCGCCGACCCGCGAGTTCACCCCCGACGCGGGGACGTCCTCGAAGTAGTTGTTGAAGACGTGCCCGTTGCCGCCGCGATAGCTCGGGACGCGGGAGTTCACGTTGCGGAAGCGGTTGTGATGGAAGGTGATGCGGCGATCGCTGTTGTCCTTGTCCGACGAGCCGACCAGCATGCCCTTCCAGTGGTCGTGCAGGTAGCTCCACGAGATCGTGATGTTCGAGGACTCGTGGGTCGCGTCGATGAGGCCATCGTACTTGTCCTTGTCGGAGTTCACGGCGGGAGACTCGGCCCAGAGCTCGCAGTGGTCGATCCAGACGTTGTGGCTCTCGTCCATGTGGATGCCGTCGCCGTTGCCGCTGCTGGCCAGCACGTGGTGGATCTTCAGGTTGCGGACGATGATGTTGGAGGCCCTCCTCAGATTGAGCCCGATCCCCTCCAGCTCTCCGCTCGACCCGACGCCCACGAGGGTCTTGTCGGAGGTGACGTCCACGTCGTCGCCGCTGCCGCTGATCTTGCCGGTGATCTGGATGATGACGGCGCCGTCCCTCGCGGCCTCCCTCCTCAGGGCGTCGAGCGAGCTCACCGAGACGACCTGTCCGCCCTTGCCGCCGGTGGTGCCGTCGCCGGTCGTGGCGTAGCCGTAGAGCCTGAAGTCGACAGCGCCGGGGTCGCCGCCGCCGGCGCCGCTGCCCGAGCCGCCCGCGCCGCTGCTGGAGCCGCCGGCGCCTTCGTCCGAGCCGCCCGCGCCGCTGCTGGAGCCGCCGGTGCCTTCGTCCGAGCCGCCCTCGCCGCTGCCGGAGCCGCCCTCGCCGCTGCCGGAGCCCCCGGTCCCGCCGCTGGAGCTGCCAGCGCCGCTGCCCGCGCCGGTCCCACCGGTCCCGGCGGCGCCGACGCTCGCCGTGGAGCCTGCGCTCCCGCTGCTCGTCGGCTGCCCCGCGTCGTCCTCCGGCTCTGACGTCTCCGAGCCGCACCCGACCACCGAAACGCCGAGGATGCCGAGCGCGATCAGCGCAGCCCAAGCGACTCGAGATTCGCACTTCATGAGCAAGTCACCTTTCCGTGATGAGCCAAGGCCAAGCAGCTCGCGCGACGCGGGCGGAGACGCCGGACAGCGCACAAGCCGTTCGCTGGAGCTCCACAGCAACGCACATGCCATCAGTTCAGGGCGGACCGGCCCTGTCTGGATCGCACCGTTCCACCGCATTTTCCGCACGGATCTCTGCAGCGCCGCTCGTCTCCCCCGGAGCTCCCGGGCAGGCGCCGCGACCGAGGCTGTCAACCACCGGTTGACACGGTGGACACGTGCAACACCGCGTCATCGGCCCTGGCGCTGTACGATGCCCGCGATATCGAGCGCCGCGGCGTGGTCGCGTGCTCGGCTCCGCGGCGCCTCCCGGGGATCAGGGGCCGATTCGAACGAGCTCGACCCAGTCGAGCCTCGCCGCGTCCTCGCGGCACCCGAACGAGACGATATGCATCCCGGGATCGAGCGCGAACTTGAGCAGCAGCCCTGTCGCGTCCTTCGAGTCGTGAACGTAATCCTCGTGGAACTCGGTCCCGTTGAAGTCGTACCTGGTTCCGAGCTCCGGCTCATGGTCCACGCGGACCAGGAACGAGTTGTCCGTGCTCTCGTCGGGCCCCGTGGCGACCCTGGCCCTGATCTGGAACGTGCCGGCCTCGCCGACCTCGAACGAGCAGTCGACCCGGTCGCTCTGGCAATTCGCCTCCTCGGGGACCGCCACGTACGTCCCGCCGCTCGCCAGCGGGTCGTCCACGCGCTCGAAGCGGCCGGAGAGCTCGCAGTCCTCGGCCTCGATCCTGATCCTGGACGAGCTGCTCCCCCCTCCCGCGGCCGCCGGCGAGGTGTCCCACGCGGCGGACAACCCCTCCAGCGAGCACGCGCAGGCCAGCACCGGCAGGAGCGCCCCCCAGCGCCCCCATCGCGCTGCACGCGCGACGGCCGCCGTCGCGAGCGCCGTGGGAGCCTCCCCCGCGCCGCAGCCCGCGCGAGGTCCCGTGTCCGCCCCAGGTCCCGAGCTCTCGTTCATCTCCCACGACGCTAGCAAGGCGCGCACCGGCGGCGCGGCACAACTTGTCGAGCCGGCGCGATTCACGCGGGGCGCGAGGCGTGCTCCTGACGACCGCGCGCCCCGCGCGTGTCAGCGCGCGGCGGGACGCGCGTAGTCCTGCGCGCGGAAGAGCACCCCGTGGACCTCGCCGTCGACAAGCGCCGGGACGAGCGCCCCGGGCAGCACCGACTCGACGTCGTTCGGCGCCTTCGGCCCGCCGAGATCGGTCCGCAGCCACCCCGGGTCGAGGAGGTTCATCAGCACGCCCGTGCCGCGGAGCGAAGGCGCCATGTCGCGCACGAACTTGTCGAGCGCGGCCTTCGACGCAGCGTAGGCCATCAGCTCGGGCTGATCCTGGATCCCGGAGGTCACCTGCACGATTCGCCCGAACCGCCGCTCCAGCATCGTCGGCAGCAGCCGGTACGTGATCCGTATCGGGCTGATGACGTTCACCTCGAAGCTGAGCCGGTAATCGTCCGCCGGCGTCTGCAGGTGCGAGGCGCGGAACGGCGTCATGATGGCGGCGTTGTTGAAGAGGAGGTCGATCCCGCCCGACGCCGCGATGGCGTCGTCCAGCATGCGGTCGACCGCCGCCTGATCCGACAGCTCGCCCGAGACCGCGCTCACCCGGATCCCCTTGCCGGCGAGCTCCCCTTCGAGCTCGCGCGTGTGCGCCGCGTCGCGGCTGTGCAGGACGACGTTGCAGCCGAGGTCCGCGAGGCCGCGCGCGATCCGCTTTCCGATACCCCGGCTCGCGCCGGTGACAAGCGCCCACTTTCCGTTAATTTCAAGCGTCATGGCGGCCTCTTATGGCAGAGGCCGTCCGGCCTGGCAGCTCGAAAAATGCTGCGGCGGGCGCAGGCGCCGCGGGGCCGCCGCTCCGGGAAGCGCCACGCGCGCCGGCGCCTACGCCCGGCGCCGCGCCGCAGCGCGCTTCCGGCTGACCTCCAGGCCGCGGCCGAGGCTGCGCAGGACGAGCAGCTCCTCGCCGAGGTCGACGTCGACGAGCGCGCGCGCGACCTCCGGGCGGACGCCGGTGAGGATCGGCCTGGAGCCGAGCAGCTGGATCGCGTGCGCCAGCCGCTCCAGGGCCGCGGCGCCGTCCGGATCGAGCGCCTCCGCGCCGGTGACGTCGAGGACCACGTGGGACGCCCGCTGCGCCACGATCGCGGGGAGGAGCCGCTCTCCGAGCTCGCCGCCGCGCTCCGCGTCGAGCCGCCCGATGAGCGGCACCGCGAGCGTGCCCCGGCCGACGTCGAGGATCGGCGCCGAGAGGTTGAGGATCTGCCGCCGTTGCTCCTCGACGAGGGCGAGCGAGCGGTTCAGCCGGTCGATGAGCCGGCCCTGCTCCTCGACCTGCCCCTCGGCGCGCCGTTGCGCCGTGACGTCGAGCTGCTGCACGAGCACCGCGCGCGCGCCGGTCACGGGATCGGTCGTGGGGCGCGCCTCCACCTGGTGCCACCGCTCGCCGTCGGTCGTGACGACCCGCACTTCCCCTGCCCACGCCGCCTCGGCGTCGATCGCGCCGCGGACCGCCGCGCTCACGCCCTCGTCCGGGAACGCCGCGTCGATCGTCGGCGCGTCGCCAAGGGCGCGCAGCGCCGCGGGGTTGTGGAAGAGCACCGTCCCCTCCCGGTCGACGAGGCTGACCAGCACCGACGAGTGGCGGACCGCCTCCACGCCGCGCACCATCGAGGCGCCGACGCTGGCGGCCTGAGGGAGCGCCTGGAACAGGATCGCGAGCCGCCCGTCATCGAGGTCGATCGGCTGCCCGTGGAGCGTCACGGTCGCGGGCGTCCCGCGCGGGTAGAGCGTCCAGTCCTCCAGCACCGTCCCCCCTTCCGCGAGGACGCGGAGGTAGCCGTCGAGCCGCGCGCGGACGGCCGGCGACAGGTCCGAGAGGTCGCGGGAGAGCAGCTCGGCGCGATCCGTCGCGTGCCAGAACTCGATGGCCTTCGCGTTCACCCAGGGGAACCGGTGCCGGCCGTGGTCGTAGACCCAGGTCGGCAGGACGGACAGATCGAGCGCCGACAGGCGCTGGTCGAGGGACGTCATGTCGTGGCGGCACGTCATACGACGCCCCCGTCCGTCCTGCACGCCCCTTAACGTCTCTTCACGGGCGCGGCCGGCCCGCGCGGACGCTCAGCGGGTGATCTGCCATAAGAGCTCGAGCAGCTCCTGCACGGCGGCCCGCCGGCCGTTCCAGCGGGATTCCCAGGACGACGCAGCCACGACGGCGCTCGCCCGACGCGCCGCCTCCCTGGCGATCTCGGCCTCCCGGCGCGACCGCGCCTCATCGTCGATCTGCTGCTGCCGCGCCCTCGCGGTGCCGCCCGACGCGGCGAAGGCGAGGAGTTGCGGGAGCTCGCCCCGGTCGAACCAGGTGCCGTGTTCCCTGCAGATGTCGACGATGATGCCGCTCTTGCCGGCGAAGTTCTTGCGGTTCATCGGCTGGCCGCACGCCGGGCACCGGACGTAGCGCACGCGGACGTCGACGTGCTCCGGCCGCCGCGGCGGCCTCGGCGCGCTCGTCCCATAGCTCTCCCGGCGCTCCAGGAGGTCCCGCAAGAGCGCGTGGTCGACGAGCTGGCCGCCGCACCGGCCGCAGTCGCGCAGGAGGCCGGCCGCGGCGCGAAACGCCGAGAAGGGCACGCCGCACTCTGCGCAGAGGAGCGCGTCGGGCTCGGGGATGGGCTCCAGGCCGAGCTCGTGCCCGCACCCGTCGCAGCGCTCCGCGTCGGGGAGGTTCAGCAGGTAGCAGCCGCCGCAGCGCACGGTGGCGAGCGGCCCCTGACACCCGGGGTAACAGCGCCCCTCGGCGTTGATCAGGAGGCCACATCGGGGGCATGTGCTGCGATCGGCGCGCACCCCGGGAGTCTAGAGGCCCGGAGCGCTCACGAGAAGCGCGATGACAGGCGCCCTCGCTCCGGGCGCCGGCGCCACCTTCAAAGCGCCGGACGGATGATCGGGCTCAGCGCTGCCTGGCGGGGCGCATCCAGGAATGAGGATGGGAGCTCCGGGGGCGGCTGTGCGGCGGCGCGCTGGACCGGCGCACCTGCTTTCCGAGCTCCTCGAGCAGAACTCCTACGGCGGTGTCATCGTCCTGAAGCACGACGACATGGTCGTTGTTCTCCTCACGCAGGAGCCGGTTCACCTGGAGGGCGCCGACCGCCGTCCGCACGACGATGGCGACGCAGGCGAACTCGCTGACGAGCATGCTGCGCGTGCGCATCGTCGCGGCCTCGAACGCCGGATCGTTGTTCATGGGAGCCCGACGGAGGTCGAGCAGGTGGCCGAGGCACCAGCGATCCAGCGACTCGTAGACCTTGAGCGCTTCGGAGTGGACCCGGATGAAATCGTCGGGAGACGGATAGGGGACCTCGGAGCGGGTGCTGCGGACGATCGACATCTCCTGATCGAGCGTGACCGTCAGGTGGTCGTTCTGCAGCAGGACATCCATCCCACCACAGGATAGCGAGCCGGCGGCGCGCCGGCACTGAAAAGCAATGGCGAGCTCAGCGCTGCGCCGGCGAATGCTGCGTGATCGGCCAGAACGGACCGCCGCACCGAGGCGTGGGTTCGGGTGTGCGTGAAGCGATGCGCGGCCCAGAACCAGCGGCGTCTGCATTCCCTCGCGATGGGCGCGGGCGGCGGGAACGAGCCTCCTTCAGGCCAGCGAGTTCGGATCTCGGGACGACGACCGGCGGTCATGTGGTTTGGTCATGTTGGTTGATCGTCCAGCACGCCCAGGACTCGCCCCTTCAACCCGTGCCTCCTCCATTACCGCTCACTCGAACCGCAGCGCCTCCACCGGATCGAGCCTCGACGCGCGCCTCGCCGGCCCCACGCCGAACGTGATCCCGATGAGGATCGACACGCCGAGCGCCAGCCCGACCGCGTACGTCGGCACGATGGTGGCCCACTCCCCGAACCGCGACAGCAGCACCGCCGCTCCGTACCCGAGGCCTACCCCGGCCACGCCGCCCGCGAGCGACACAACGACCGCCTCGACAAGGAACTGCCGCAGGATGTCCCCGCGCCGCGCCCCGACCGCCATCCGCACGCCGATCTCGCGCGTCCGCTCCCGCACCGAGACAAGCATGATGTTCATGATCCCGATGCCCCCCACGATCAGCGACACCGCCGCCACGCTGCCGAGCAGCATCGTGAAGGTGCCCGTGATCTGCCCCATCGTCGCCAGCATCTCGGCCTGCGACCGCACCTCGAAATCGCTCGGCTGATCCGCGCGCAGCCGGTGGCGCAGGCGCAGCAGCTGCTCCAGCTGCGCGATCACCATGTCGGACCGATCCTCGCTCGCCAGCTGCAGCGAGATCGTCGACAGGTGATCCTGCCCGAACAGCACCGAACGGTGCGTCGACAGCGGCACGAACGCCCCGTCGTCCGGCGACCCCATGCCCGACCCCTTCTCCGCCAGCACCCCGACCACCCGGAACGCATTCCCGTTGATCTGGAGCCGCGTCCCGAGCGGCGACGCCCCCGGATAGAGCTGCCGCGCAACATTTGCCCCGAGCACGACGACGCGCGCCCGCTGCTGCTCGTCCAGGTCGGAGAACGAGACGCCGCTCGCCACCGACAGCGAGCGGACCTCGAGGTACGCTGGCGTGATCCCCGTCACGGACGCGTTCAGGTTGCTCGCCATGTACCGCAGCTGCGCGCTGCCGCTCCGCTCCGGCGCGACCGCCGCCACGCCGTCGAGCCCCTTCAGCGCCTCGGCGTCGTCCTCGGTCAGCGTCTTCACCGTGCCCGACCGGACCCCGCTCGCCGACGCGGACCCCGGGCGCACCATCAGCAGGTTCGCGCCGAGCGACCGGATCCGCCCCTCGACGCTGCTGCGCGCGCCCTCCCCGATCCCGAGCACCGCCACGACCGCCGCGGTCCCGATGATCATGCCGAGCATCGTCAGCAGCGTGCGCAGGCGGTTCGAGGCGAGCGAGCGCCACGCGCTCTTCGCCGTCTCCTTGATCAGCATGCCGCCTCCATCTCGCCCGCGTGGAACGCCGACACCACGTCGGCCGAAGGCCCGTCGGCCACGATGTGCCCGTCCCTCATGTGGATGGCGCGCGAGAGCGACCGCGCCACGGCGAGGTCGTGGGTCACCATGATCAGCGTCGTCCCGTCCGCGTTCAGCGACAGGAGCAGCTCCAGCACGTCGCGCCCCGTCTTGCTGTCGAGCGCGCCCGTCGGCTCGTCGCACAGCAGGATCGACGGCCGCGTCACGATCGCCCGCGCGATCGCCACGCGCTGCCGCTGCCCGCCGGAGAGCTCCGACGGCAGGTGCCGCGCGCGCGCCGCGAGCCCCACGCGATCGAGCGCGCTCTCCGCGAGCGCGCGGCTGTTCCTCACCGCCCCGTAGAGCAGCGGGAGCTCGACGTTCTCCGCCGCCGTCATCCGCGGCAGCAGGTTGAAGCTCTGGAACACGAACCCGATGTGGCGGTTCCTGAGCGCCGCGAGCTCGTCGTCGTCGAGCTCCGCCACGTTGCGCCCCCCGAGCCGGTACGTGCCCTCCGTCGGCCGATCCAGGCACCCGAGGATGTTCAGCAGGCTCGACTTCCCGCAGCCGGAGGGCCCGATGATCGCCACCGACTCGCCCCGGCGCACCTCGAAGCCGATCCGGTCGACCGCCCGCACCGCGAGATCCTCGCGATCGGCGTGGTACACCTTCGAGAGCCCGCTCACGAGGACGGGGACGTCCATCTCAGCGCCCCCCTCGACCGGCGCCCATCCCCATGCCCATCCCCCGCATCGGGTTCTGGCCGCCGCCCTGCCGCTGCCCCTGCCCCTGCCCCTGCGGCCCCGCCGCGCTCGAGACGGGCGCGCTCGCGAGCACGTCGTCGCCCTCGCTCAGGCCCTCGGTCACGACCATCTGCGAGCCGTCCGTCGCCCCGGTCTGGATCGGCCGCTCCTCGCCGTTCGCGAGCCGCACGAACCGCCGCTTGCCCTGCGACTGCACGGCCAGGAGCGGCACGAGCAGCACGTCCTTCTGCTCCGCGGTCACGATCTCCACGTCCGCGCTCATCCCCGACCGGAGCAGCGACGCGTCCTTGTCCTTGACGACGATCTCGACGTCGAAGGTCACGACGCTCGACACCTCCTTGCCGAGCGGGCTCACCCGGTCGACAACGCCCTGGAACACACGGTCCCCGTAGGCGTCGACGCGGATGTCGACCCGCTGCCCCGGCGCGACGCGCCCGATCTGCGCCTCGTCGATCGCGCCGACGATGCGCAGGTTCGACAGATCGGCGAGCGTCATCACGGCGCTGCCGCCGCTCACGTTGGTGAGCGCCGACGAGACGAGCGTCCCCTTCTCCACGGCCACGTCGAGCACCGTCCCGGCGATCGGCGCGTAGATCTGCGTCTCCTTCAGCCGCGTCTCGGCGTCCTGCACCGCCAGCTCGGCCGCCTTGAGCTGCGCCTGGGTCGAGCTCAGCTGCGCCCGCCGCAGCGTGATGTTGGCGCCCGCGACCTTCGTCGAGTGCGCCGCCGTGCGGGCCGCGTCGGTTGGCCCGAGGCCCATCTCGGCGCTCTTCTCGGCGACCTCCTGGCTCGTCTGGCTGTTCTTGCGCTCGAGCTCGGCGACGGCGACCGACGCGTTCGCCGCGGCGAGATCGGCCTTCACGCGGTCGCGCGCCACGCGCGCCGCGGCGAGATCGCGCTCCGCGTCCGTCGGGTCCAGGCGCACGAGGAGCTGCCCCGCCTCGACCGTATCGCCCTCCTTCACGAGCACCTCGATGACCTGCCCCGGGGCGCGCGACTTCACCTCGACCTGGACGTCGGGCTCGATCTTCCCGGACGCGGCCGCGGTCTCGGTCAGGCTCCCGCGGCGGATCTCGACGGTGGGGCCGGCGGGGGTCTTCTCGGGCTGCTTGTACCAGGCGTACCCGCCGATCGCGAAGCTCGCCACGGCCAACGCGGCCACGCCGGACATCAGGTAGCGCTTCTTGTTCCTGTTCATGACGACCTCCTGGGCAGCACCGACGCGAAGCGGACGAGCAGCGTGCCCGTCTCGTGATCGAGCTGGAGGCGCGACGTCAGCTCCGTCACCGCCGCCCGCAGCCTGCGGAGCTCCGCCTCCCTCCGCGTCTGCTCCGCCTGCACCACGTCCGCCGACGTCGCGGTCCCGAGCGAGAGCCGCTGGCGCTCGGCCTCGGCCAGCTCGCCCGCCATGCGCGCCGTCTCGGTGGCCAGCGCGACCTGCTCGGCCGCGGCCTCGAGGCTCGCGCGCAGCGAGCTCACGTCGGCCGCGAGCGCCTCGGCGCGCGCCTGGTACCGCGCCTCCGCGGCCGCGAGCTGCGTGCGCGCGCGGGCCGCGTCCGCGGACGCCCGCCCGCCGCCGATCGGCAGCTCGACCTCGATCCCGCCCAGCACCCCGAACGCGGGCCGGCCGCCCGGCAGCGAGAGCCCCGGCAGGCCGTCGCGCACCCACTGCCCGTCCATCGAGGCCGTCGCGAACAGGTCGAGGCGGATCTGGTCCGCGTCCTCCGCCGCGCCCACCCGCGCGCGCTGCGCGTCGAGGTCGGCGCGCAGGGCCGCGAGCTCCAGCGACCGCTCGCTCGCCGCGCGCACGAGCGCGTCGGCCGGCGGCAGGGCCCCGAGCGACGGCGGCGCGCCCGTCGGGGCGAGCGACGCCGCGCTCGCCGGGGCCATGCCGAGCGCGCGCCCGAGCGCGATGGCCCGCGCCGCGCGCGTCGCCCGCGCCTGCGACAGCGCGTCCGCGATCGACGCGGCCGAGGTCGAGAAGCGCAGGACGTCCACCTTCGTGCCGGTGCCGAGGGTCTCGGCGCGCGCCTTCGCGTCCGCTCGCAGCCGCTCTGCGGCCGCGAGCGCCTGCTCCTGCACGAGGATCGCCTGCTCCGCGTACCAGAGCTCCCAGTACGCCCCGAGCACGTCGAGCGCTGTCTGGCTCGCGGCGAGCTCGCGCTCCTGCTCCGCGGCGACGGCCGACGCCTGCGCCTGCGCGTACGGCGCGAGGACCGCGTCGGTCCCGGCCCCCCGCAGGAGCGGCTGCCGCGCCGAGACGTAGGCCTGCGCGCCGTAGTTCGGCCCCGGGGTCCCGTCCGCGGGCGAGCGCGCCGACGCGCCCACCTCGAGGCTCGTGCCGACGTCGGTCGTGTACCGCAGCGCCGCGTTCGACGCGACGGACGTGCCGCCGGAGCGCTGGAGCGCGCCGGATCCATTGCCCGGCGCGCCTCCGTTGGCGTCGGCGACCCTGCCGTAGGACTCCTGGTACTGTCCGGTCACCGAGGCCGAGAGCGTGGGCCTGCGGGCGCCCTCCTCGGCGGCGACGGCCTGCCGCGCCGCGGTGGCCTCGAGCAGCGCCGCGCGGAGGGACGGGTTCTGGGAGGCCGCGCGGCGTACCGCCTCCTCGGCGGTGAGCGTCTCGGCGCGCGCCGCGACGCTCAGCGAGCACGTGGCGGCGAGGGCGAGAGCCGCCAGCCACGGCAAGGGAACGGAGCGAGTGAACGTCATGCACCGCAACCTAGAGGGCAGTGTCTCAAGAGGTGTCCTGGTCGTGTAAAGATTCGTCAAGACGCCTCTTGACCAGGCCTTACACGGCGGTGCGACAGCCGCGCTACAGTCGCGACATGACGGATCCGCCCCAGATCCTGGTCATCGACGACGACGCCGAGCTCTGCGAGCTCCTGGCGGAGCTGCTCGGTCAGGAAGGTTACGCGGTGGAGAGCGCGCGCGACGCGATCTCCGGCCTCGCGCGCGCGCAGGAGGAGAGGGAGAGGCCGTTCACGCTCGTGGTGCTCGACGTGATGCTGCCCGGGCTCAACGGGTTCGAGGTCCTCACGCGGCTGCGGCAGAGCTCGCGGGTCCCTGTCCTGATGCTCACCGCGCGGGGCGAGGACGTCGACCGCATCGTCGGCCTCGAGATGGGCGCCGACGACTACCTGCCGAAGCCGTTCAACCCGCGCGAGCTGGTCGCCCGCGTGCGGGCGCTCCACCGGCGCGCCTCTCACGCCGGCGCGGCGGCCGGTCCTTCCGCCGCGGAGGCGCAGGGCGCGCTGACGGTCGACGATCTCGAGGTGCTCCCCGCCGCGCGGCGCGTCCGTGTCCGCGGCGAGGAGGTCCGGCTCACCACGGCCGAGTTCGACCTGCTCGAGGTCCTGGCGCGGCAGGCGGGGACGGTGGTCTCGCGCGAGGATCTCGCGCGGCGCGTCCTCGGACGCCGGCTCGCGGCGTACGACCGCGGCATCGACATGCACGTCTCGAACCTCCGCCGCAAGCTCGGGCCTGGGCCGGGCGGCGGCGAGCGCATCAAGACGGTCCGCAACGCGGGCTACATCCTCGCGCGGGAGCGCGGGTGAAGCGCTTTCTCCCCGGAGGGCGGCCGTGAAGAGCCTCTTTTTGCGCCTCCTCGTCTCGCTGTGGCTCGCCATGGCGCTGCTCGTCGGCCTGCTCGCGGTGATCCACGGCTGGGCGTTCTCCGCCGAGCCGAGCGGGCTGCGCCGCCGCATGAACACGCGCAGCGTCGAGCTCCGGGCGGAGGGCGCGCTCGCCTGCGCGCAGGACGGGCTCCCCGGCTGCGAGCAGCGCCTCGCGCCGCTCGATCCGCGGGATCAGCGCGTCGCGGTCTACCGGGCCGGCGCGCTCGTGATGGGCGAGCCCATCGACGGCGCGCCGCTCGCCGAGGACAGGGCGCGGCGCTCGGCCGACGGCATCGCCATCGAGGTCGGCGAGGAGCGGGAGCTCGTCGCGGTCGTCCTGCGCCGCGACCCTGCCCTCGCCGCGGTCGCGGCCGGCCCTGTCCGGTCGCCGTGGATGTTCTTCATCGTGCCGGAGACGTTGCCGCAGCGGCTCCTCGCCATCGTCGCCGTCACCGGGCTCGTCGCGGTGCTCCTCGCGCGGTACCTGTCCCGTCCGATCCGCATCCTGCGCGGCGCCACGCAGCGGATGGCCGCGGGCGATCTCTCGGTGCGCGTCGCGCAGAAGCTCGCGGGCGCGGACGGCGAGACGCTGGCGCTCGGGCGCGACATGGACCGGATGGCCGAGCGCATCGACGAGCTCCTGGAGACGCAGCGCCGGCTCCTGCGCGACGTCTCTCACGAGCTCCGGTCGCCGCTCGCGCGGCTCAACATCGCGCTCGAGCTCGTCCGCCGGCGCTCGCCGCCGGACGTGGAGCCGGCGTTCGACCGGATCGAGCGGGAGACCGAGCGGCTCAACGGGATGATCGGCGAGCTGCTCACGCTGAGCCGCCTGGAGTCGGGCCGGGGCATGGAGCGCACCGAGCGGGTCGATCTCGCGGCGCTCCTGGAGCAGCTGGTCGAGGACGCCGCGTTCGAGGCCGAGCAGCGGGGTTGCTCGGTCGAGCTCGGGGCGCGCGACGCGTGCTCGCTGGACGGGAACGAGGAGCTGCTCCGGCGCGCCATCGAGAACGTCGTGCGCAACGCGGTGCGCTTCACCGAGCCGGGCACCGCGGTCCGCGTCGATCTCGAGCGCTCCGGCGGGACGGCCGAGGTGCGCGTCCGCGATCGCGGCCCGGGCGTCCCGGAGGGCGCGCTCGGGGACATCTGGAGGCCGTTCTACCGGGTCGACGACCACAGGGCGCGCGGCGCGGGCGGCACGGGGATCGGGCTGGCCATCACGCAGCGGGCGGTGCGGATCCACGGCGGCGAGGTCGAGGCGAGGAACGCGGACGGCGGCGGGCTCGAGGTCGCGCTGCGGCTGCCGGTCGGCGCGGCAGGCGCATGACGCGCCGGCTGCGTTATCGGGCGCGACTCGCCGCTTCGCGCCCGATGCGGGTGACGCCCTGGCCGTTCGATTGAGCGCTGTTCCCCGGCAGGAACAGGTGTCTCCTCCAGAGAGACAGGGCGCTCGATAGCCTCCCTGCAGGCCGTCGAGCGAAGATGGCTCCTCCGAGCCGCGCCTTCGCGCCTTCGCTCCTTTGCGCCAGGTCTGCGCAATCTGTCGGGCCCCGCCTTCGCTCCTTTGCGCGAGGTCTGCGCAACAGCCGTCGCCGGCTCGCCCGGCCCCGGCCAAGAGCGCTCCGAGCTCGCGCGCCGCGCGGCGACTCGTCCTCACGAAAGCGCAGCGCGGCCGAGACAGCCATCGATGGATCGGGGATTGCAGCGTGGCGCACATCATGCACTTGCGCCTGCAACCGCGACTGCGACCCAGACCGAGCAGGGCGATCGCCACCTCGCCCCCACCCCGCCTGCGCCGGACAATCTTCCTGGCGCTGGCCTTCACGACACTCCTCTTCACCAACGTCGCCTGGGCGCAAGCCACATGGGCGAGCCCGGAGTGCGCCGACGCCGGCCTCGAGTCGCCCGCGGGCACGTGTGATGGCCCGTGGCGCTACAGCTGGCGGCGCCTCTGCCAGGATCCGGCGATCTGCGGCTACTCGGGCGTCTGCGCGAATTACAACAGCTGCAAGACCTACGGCGCCGGGATCAACGAGTCGAACATCGTCGAACGCCCGAGCACCCAGTACACCTCGACATGCCAGACGACGTACGGAGGTCCCAATGACGGTCTGACGACCTGCCCCCCGGACACGACGACGATCTGCAGCAACCTCGCCACGAACCGAAAAAACGAGATCAGGAGCTCCGTCGTACCGACGACCGGCCCCAATTACAGCACGTGGCTCTCGCGGTTCAACGTGCAGCCGCGGACCGTCATCCTCAGCGACAGGACCACCCAGAGCGGAGGCTTTCCGCTGGAGAGGATACGGACGATCACCTACAGGTGCGAGCTCAACATCACGAGCTTCCCGCAGCCCAACACCGGGCCAGCCCCCGAATGCGGCTGTCACGACTACAGGCCCAACGAGTGCGCCTGCGAGACGGGCACCACGCTGACCACGCCCTCACCCAACGCGCCGGCGCCGACCGCGCCGAGCGGCCCCGGCCAGACGTTCCCCCCGAGCTCGCCGCCGGTCTGCCTCACCTGCGATGATCCCGACTTCGTCGCCGACAGCGACGCTCACGCGATGGCCGCCTGCCTCGTCGACAAGATGGCGGGCGCGCCCGCCCACGTGGCGCAGGCTCAAGCCGCCCGGCTCAAGCTGGTCCTCGAGCTCGCCGCCCACCGGCTCAGCGCGTCGGAGCGCGCTCAGATCGAGCTCCTCTACAGCTCCTCCGCGGGCGCGCCCGCGTGCCAGCTCCCGCTCGCGCTCGATCCGGCGTGCGCCGCGTCGGCTGTGAGCCCGAGCGGCATGAACATCGCCAGCCAGCTCCAGCTGTGCGCCGACCTCGACGCCGCCCACGTCCCCGTGGAGGCCGTTCGCGCCGAGCTCCCCCATTGCCTCGACGTGCTCGCCGAGCTGCCCGAGCTGCCCGAGAGCGCCTGCCGCGAGACGTTGCTCGCTGTCGGCGCGGAGATCGTCGCGACCCTGATCGAGCGCACGACGTCGACGTACAGCGCGGCGGGCGGACTGGAGGACGATCTGCTCGAGAGCCTCCGCCACCTCGATGCCTGGTACAGCGCCGTCGCCGCGATCGGGGATCCCGGCTGGGTGCGCGCGCAGAGCGGCGCCCTCGCCGGCCGCATCTGGGAGCGAGCCCACGAGGCGGCCGAGCCCTTGCCCGCGAACGCCGGCAGCGACGCCGCCGCGGCCGCGCTCCTCGCCGACGTCGCCGCCTCGGGCCTCGCCGTCGACTGGGCGATGCTCCGCGCCGCGTTCCACCCCTCGAAGCCGATCGCCTCGCCGCCGCTCCTGTTCATCGTCGGCGACGCGCTGCGCGGCACGCTCGATCGCCTCCAGCAGGTGAGCCCGATCCACGACGTCGCCTGCAGGTTCGCCGGGTGCGCGCCCACAGCGCCGGGCGGCGCGCCGCTCGCGACGCCGGCCTCCGAGGCGTGGCGCGCCCTCGCCGCCATCGACGACGCGGGGGCGCTCGCCGACGTGCTCGCCCACGCCGGCGCGCTCGGCAGCCAGCAGCCCGCGCTCGTCGCCGCCCTCGCGGCCTTGGTCCAGCAGCACGCGGCGCTCGCCGAGGCCTGGAGCAGGGCCGGCGGCTCGTCCCTGGCCGCGCTCGCCGACCCGAACGCCGAGGTGCCGATCGAGGCCGAGGGCCTGGCCGCGCTCGTGCGCGCCGCGCGCGGCGCCGCCACGAGCTACGCCGCCACCGGCCTGATCGCCGCGTCGCCCGCGCGCCTCAGCTCGGCCGTGCTCAAGCGCGAGCAGCTCGTCGGGTACATCGACTACGGCGTCAGCGCGGTCGACGGCGCGGCCGACGACTTCGCCGCCGCCCGGCTCGCCACGACGAACGACCTGCTCGCGCAGACGCGCGCGGCGGGCGAGACCCGGAGCGTCCTCGACCGCGTGGCGTCGCAGGTGCACGAGGCCCGCGCGCTCCTCGGCCGGCTCGACGGCCTGCGCTCCCGCGAGGCGTCAGAGCACGCCGCGATCGGCGACTTCATGAGCGCGTTCGAGGCCGTGATCGCGTCGGGCGCCTTCGACGCCGACACCGCCTACCAGGTCGACACGCTGCCGCCCGTCGAGATCAGCCCGGACGACGCGCGCTTCCCCGTCGGCGGCGAGCTCGACCTGCCCTCGATGCACGCTGCCGTGGTGACCCTCTTGCCCGGCGAGATCCTCGACGTCGACATGCCCGACCGGACGTGGACGCCCACGTGCGCGCTCGACCTCTCCCAGATCGCCTCGCCCACCGGCGCCGCCGCGGACATCGACGTGCTCGGCGCCGTCGCCGGCCCCGAGGGCTACTACATCACGTGGTCGAACACGCACTACGAGGCTGACGGCGTGAACCAGAGCCACACGCAGATCGAATCGAGCCTGGAGATGTTCGAGCGGTGCACCGGCTTCAGCGCCTCCTGGCCGCCGAGCATCCCGGACCTGCCCAGCTCGCCCCTCGTGGCCTCGACCACCGAGCGGCGCTGCACGAGCGAGAGCTGGGGTACGACCGATTCGTACGGGACCTCGCACACGCTCGGCACCGACGCGCGCATGAGCGCCAGCTTCAACGGCGGGCTGCGGCTGCCCATCGTGCCGGTGCCCGCGGCGCCGGTCGGGAGCCTCCTTGCCGTGCTGACCCTGCACGACCAGCCGGACGTCATCCTCGACGTGCGCGTCGTCAACCCGCGCGACGCGATCCAGGCGCCGGCGGTCGACCCGGCCATGGAGACGGAGATCGACGTCCACTTCCTCGTCAACGACGTCACGGGCGCCTGCGCGCGCCCGACCGCCGACTCCCTCCTGCTGAGCATGCGGGTGATCACGCCCGTCGGGCTCGTCGCGCGCTCGCTGGGCGCAGGGATGGCCCGGACGATCGACGCGATCGAGGCGCAGGCCTCGGACATCCTCGCCCAGGGCGGCATGACGAGCCAGGACGCTGGCGCGCTGCGCGCGGACGCGTGGTCCCGGCTCACCCTCCTGCTCGCCGCGCAGGGCAACGGCCTGCAAGGCCTGCCGGTCGAGCTGAAGAACCTCTACGAAGCGTGGATCGAGAAGGAGATCGCGAGCCTCGGCCGGCGCGGCGAGATCCACCGCGTCCAGCACGACATCGTGCGCATCGGCCTCGACCTGCTCGCGCTCGAGCACGAGCTGAGCAACACGGAGGCCGAGTCGCGCCTCTTGCGCCTCATCCCGCGCTGGCGCCTGCGCGACCTCGCCGGCGTGGAGCTCCGCCCCGCGATCGAGTCGCTCCGGGAGATCCTCTCGGACTACGCGGCGCCGATCTTCCAGCTGCGCGATCCCGCGGGCCTCGGCGGCCTCCGCGCCTCCGCGGCCGGGCAGCTCGCGGCGCTGCTCGGCGTGAGCTTCGCCGCCCCGCTCGACGAGGTCGCGGACGATCTGCGCCGCTTCGCGGTCCGCGCCCGCAACAGCCTGGTGGCGGCGCAGTTCGAGCTGCCGAGCGACGCGCGCCGGACGGTCGTGGTGGCGTTTCCGCGCGATCCCGGGGCGTGCCAGGGCCTGTGCGACGAGTTCCGGAGCGCCTCGGAGCAGGCGTCGGAGCGGGCGTGGCGCGGCATCGAGCAGGACGGGCACGTCGCCGAGCTCGCGGTGCAGGCCGCTGACCTCTACGCGTTCTCGGGCGGCAACGCGCGCCTGTCGTGCCACGACGTCGCGCCGGTCGTGCGCCGGGCGTCGGTCTACATGCTGAACCCCGTGAACACGTCGATCGACTTCACGGCGCTCGGCCGCGAGCTGCCCGCCGTCGCAGGCGCGGGCGCCGCGCGCTTCTCGTTCCCGCGCGTCGGCGGCGTCCTCGAGCTCACGGCCGACACCGAGGCGGGCGTCCCGCTCAGCCTGCCTGTCATCAACGGGCCAGGCGGCGACGTGCTCAGCGACTTCGGGGCCAGCAACGAGCTCGGCGCGGGCGCGGGCATCTCGCCGTTCACGACCTTCTCGGTCGACTTCACGAGCTTCTACACCGATCCGCCGGCGACCTTCATCGACGAGACGCTCGCGGTGCTGCTGGTGCTCGAGGTCGAACGCCGCGTGAACACCGGCCTCAGCTTCGTGCCCGCCGTCTGCCAGAACAGCGTGAACCTCGCCGGAGGCGGCCTGATCGAAGAGCTGCCGCCGCAGCTGCCGCCGGAAGAGCTCTAGACACGAGCGCAGAGGGGGCGCGGGCGCGAGCGGACCGCGCGGTGGCTGGGTCGCCCGGGGCGACCCCCCCGCGCGGGCCGCGCGCGCGCGCCCCTCGACCGGTCCTCCTTTGCGCCCGCCTCCGGCGGGGACGCGTTGTTCGTCAACACCCTTTCCATCTCACCTTCAGGAGCCCATGATGAACTGGTTACGTCATGCTTTGCCTGCGACAGCGGGCCTCGCCGCCGCTCTCGGGGCCCACGAGGCCGCGGCCGCGGGGCCGTTCAAGGACCAGCTGGTGCAGCCGCCCAGCATCGCACAGCCCGAGCGCGGCTCGATCGCCGGCAGCCTCTCGCGGCTGGCGTTCGGACCGTCGGCGCTCGCGCGAGGCGCGTATTCGCTGCCCTTGCCGATCGACGCGCCGGCGGAGAGAGGCGGCCTCCTCGCCTCGGTCGTGCCCTCGTATTCCGCCGAGGGCGGGGTCGGCGAGTGGGGCGTCGGCTGGCAGACCGACCTGACCATCCGGCGGCACCGGGTCGTCGGCGAGATCGATTTCACGGCGGGCGACTCCTTCACGAGCCCGTGGGGCCGGCTGGTCGAGGGCGACGACGGCGCCTACTACCCGGCCGGCCTGCGCAGCATGGTGCGCCTCCGCCTCAGCGACGAGGGGTGGGTGGCGACGACCTCGGACGGCACGCGTCATCGCTTCGACGCCGCGGACGCCAGCGTCACGCCGGACGGCACCTACTCCTGGAACCTGAGCCGCGTGGAGACCCTCTTCGGCGACTCGACGACCTTGACCTGGACTCACAACGATACGGGGCGGGCGTTCCTCTCCGAGGTCCGCTGGGGCGGCCGCTTCGACGGGAACCAGTACCGGATGACGTTCACCTACGAGCCGCTGTCCACGCCGTTCGCCACCTTCGTCTCGGGCGCGAAGACGCTGCTCGATCGGCGCGTCACGCGCGTCGCGGTGTCGGCCCGGAACGGCGCGTACCTCGAGCGCTATCGCTACGACCTGACGTATCAGACCTCGCCGACCGGCCCGGCGTTCTACCTGGCGAGCGTGACCAAGCGCTACGCCTCGGGCGCGACCGAGCCGCCCGTCACCTACCGCTACGACTTCTCGACCGATCAGCTGGCGAACGCCACGTTCCAGCCGGCCCCCGCGCTCGACGGGTACCTCGCCACGTACGGATCAGGCGCCATTCAGCCCGACAAGGCGGCCATGACCGACCTCGAGCGCAACGGCCTCACCGACATGGAGGTGCACCTCGACCAGACGCTCGTTCGGCAGACGGAGACAGGCTATGTCTTCGAGGCGCTGCCCGCCCCCACGGGCGCCGAGAACCCGCTCTGCCGGCCGGCCCCGTCGGCGACGAACAAACCGCGCTTCCTGGCGCGCATGCACGGCGACGCCACCGAGCCCAACGTGGTCGTGACGGCCGCGAGCTCGACGGGGGCGCAGACGCGCGTGATCGTCTGCGATCGCGCCGGCTTCACGCAGCTCGATCAGTGGATCACCGGCGCCTGGGCCACCGGGCCGAACACCCGCCTCGCCGACCTCGATCTCGACCAGCGGCCGGACATCGTGCGGGTCTCGTACGGCAGCGCGCAGGTGCTGCGGAACACCTCGATCTCGCCCGCTCAGGCGTCGTTCGCGCCGGGGGCGACCTCATCGCTCCTGCCGAGGGTGACGCCCACGGCGAGCTGGGTCCTCGACGTCAACGGCGACGGGCGGCCCGACCTCATGGTGCGCCACAGCGGCGGCGTGGTGGTCTGGCGCGGCGTCGGCTCCGGCCGCTTCGAGCAGACCGGGACCTCGTACCTGTTCACCACGGCCTCTGGACTGCCTCTCTCGGGGCTCTCCACCTACGAGTTCAGCCACGGCGACTTCAACAACGACGGCCTGTCCGACCTCATCCTGACCAAGGGCCAGACGGTCCTCCTCTTCACGAACCGCGGCAGCTCCTTCGTCGAGACCCCGGTGTCCGCCTTCGCGTCGATCCCCTGGTCCGTCTCCTTTCCGGTGGTCGTCGACCTGTCGGGCTCGGGCAACGAGCAGATCGTCATGGCGAACGGCGCGCACGCCGAGGTGCTGCAGCTGTCGCGGCCGTCCACCGGCCTCCTGCTCTCGTCCGACGACGGCAAGGGCACCGTCGTCCACTTCGGCTACGGCCGGGTGCGCCCGGCGCCCGGGGTGAACCAGCTCTATTCGATCCTCACGTCGATGCGCGTCGAGTCCTCGGGCTACGACCCTGTCACGTACACCTACGAGTATGGCTCGCCCGTATGGCACACGGCGGGCAAATACCTTGTCGGGTTCGAAGAGGCGCGCAAGGCGTCTCCCTACCTGCACGAGACGGTCGCTTTCCATAACGACAACGACATCGCGGGCGTCGTCACTGGCACGCGCGACGAGGACGACCGCATCCCCGGCCTCGTGCGCTTCTCGGAGCGGGGCCTGGAGCCGGCCGCCTTCCACGGCGTCCCGTGGCTCCGGGTGCTGTGGGAGGAGCGCGGATGGCAGGCGGAGGACGGCAGCGCAGCGGTGACGACGCGCACCGACTTCCGCGAGTACCACGACGGGATCTGCCCGACCGTGGTCGAGACCACGGGGCCGGACGGCATCGGCCGACAGGAGACGACGTTGATGGAGGTGGCCGAGCTCGATCCCGAGCTCGTCTGCCTCACCGGCTCGCAGCGCGTCATCGGTACACACGACGACGCGACCCTCGACTACGACTACCGCGTCGACATCGAGCGGGACGACTTCGGCCGTGTCACCCGCGCCTCGCAGGCCGGGCCGACAGGCCCGATCGTGCTGCAGGAGGTGGCCTATGACGACGACCATCGGGTCGCGTCCATCGGCTCGCCAGGCGCCGGCACGTCGTTCTACACCTACGATCCCGTGACCGGGCAGCTCAGCACGGTGACGTCGCCCGACGGCGTGGTGGAGAGCGTGGTTGGCCGCGATCCGATCACCGACGCGCTCGTCCACTCGCGGATCACCCGCGGCGGCGCCGCCTGGAACAACTTCGCCGACCATGACGGCCTGGAGCGCCTGCGCGCCACCTGGGACGACCTCTCCGGCGCCACGCCCGCCCGTCCCCTCAACCAGATCGACTATGTCTGGGCGACGGCCGCGGCGCCGGGTCAGATCCTCGAGCGCCACCTCGTCGACGCCGCGACCGGCGCGGCCACCGAGATGGCGGACCTCCTCGCCGCGGACGGCGCGGTGCTGGCCAAGGCCGCGCTCCAGCCCGGCGGCTACAGCCTGTCTCGGGTGACGCAGGTGAGCCGCTCGTCCGCGGAGGTGCGCGAGTTCGCGCGCGATCCCATGCCCTCGCTGGGCGGCTTGACGCACGCGTCCTTGCTCGCAGGCGCGACGCTGCTCGGCGTGTCCCAGAAGACGGGCGCCGGCAGCGACCTCTCGTCGTGGTCGACGGTGCAGAGCGGCGTCATCAGCGAGAACGAGGTGATCCGCGAGATCGTCGGCGACGAGCTGGTGGTGACCGCGATCGAGAACGGCGCCTACGCGACGAGGACCGGCGCGGGGGCCGACGGCCGGCCGCGCTGGTTCGAAGATCAGAGCGGGGCGGTGACCTCCTACGCCCACGACGCCATGGGCCGGCTCCGGCGGGTCTACACGCCGGCCGGCGTCCACAGCCTCGACTTCGACGCGTACGGCCGCCCCTCCGTCGTCCAGCGCGAGGACGTGCAGCGCGTCGAGTGGTCGTACGCCGCGGAGACAGGGCGGATGACCGAGCGGCGCGAGCTGTCGACGGCCGGCGTGCTCGACCGGAGGACGAGGTACGAGCACGACGCGATCGGGCGCATCACCCGCACCGTCGAGACGAAGTCGTCGAGCGGCGAGACCCGCACGGTCGAGACGGGCTGGGATGGCGCGCTGCCTGGCGGCCTCACCCTCCCTGGCCAGCTCGGCTTCGCGACCACGGTGACGACCGGCGAGATCACGAAGGTCACGACGCGCCGAGCGGACGGAAAGGTCTCGGCGACACGCTGGGATCTCGACGGGTGGCGCAAGCTCGATCAGGACATCTCGCTCTACGCCAACGGCGCGACAAAGAGCGTGACGCTCCGCGTGTCGGACCGCAACGACGCCCCCCTCCTCGTGACGACGAGGGCGTACGACTACGACGCTTACGGCCGACTGGTCAGCTGCCGGCTGGACGGCGCGCTCCTGTTCACGATGACGTACGACGGCGAGGGCCGGCCCGAGACCGTGTACTTCGCGGACGGCGCGCTCGACCTGAGCTACGACCCCATGACGCGGGCGCGGCGAGGTTATGAGATGAGCGGGAGCGTCTCCGGCGCGGTGAGCTGGGAGAAGAACGCGCGTGGCCTGATGGCGGCGGAGATCTTCGAGCTCGGCGACGACACGTTGCGCCGCGGCTATCGGTACGACGCGCGCGGCTTCCTCGTCGGCGCGTCCGACGGCGCGGGCTCGGCGAGCTACAGCTACGACGCGTCCGGGCTGATCGCGTCGGCGAGCGACGAGCTCGGCGACCGGCCCATCGCGCGCAGCGCCGCGGCCATCACGGCGGGCGGCGAGAGCTACCAGGTCGACGCCATGGGCCGCGTGACCGCGCACGACGACCTCACGGTCGAGTATGGTCCGAGCGGCGACGTCGAGCGTGCCTATCGCGGCGCCGACGAGCTTCGCTTCGCGTACGACGAGGCAGGGCAGCGGGTGCTCAAGTACAGGAACGGCGTGCCCGTGGCGGGGTACGTGGCGGGCGCCTACCTCAGCGAGGACGGGCTCGTCGAGCCGGTGAACGTCGCGGGCATCACGGTCGGCGTGATCGACAACGGCGTGTTCGAGCGCTTGCCGTTCGACCCGCGCGGCACGAGCATCTCCGACGAGGCCGGCGCGCTCTCGCTCGCCTCGGCCTACGGGGCGCGGATCGAGTACGGCCCCCTCGCCGAGGCGATCGACTATGTGCAGAAGGGCTATGACCGCGATCTCGGCCTCGTGCGCATGGGCGTGCGCGACTACGACCCGCTCCTCGGGCAGTTCTGGACGCCGGATCCCCTGTTCTTGACCAGCATCGACAAGTGCGTCGCGTCGCCGGCCGAGTGCAACCTCTACGGCTACGCCAGGAACAACCCGGTCAGCTACGTCGATCCGACGGGCACCGACGCGGACAACCGGAGGACGCCTCCGGAGCTCGAGGGAGGGGACGACAAGCGCGTGGCGGAGATGAGGGCCAAGACCGGGCTCCGCTACGAGAACAGCCACGCGCTCGCGGCGGGCGACAGGGTGATCTCCGGCATCGATTACGCCATCACGCTCGATAGCATCAAGCAGCGCTGGGACGCCACGAACGGGGAGATCTACTACCGCGACTGGGGTCTCTGGACGAGCAGCAGGTGGCTCGAGGGCAGCATCCCGCAGCGGGATTTGAACGAGATCGACAAGCAGCTCCGGACGTTTCCGACCGGCGTCGGCGACTGGACGTTCACGACCTCGAACGGCTACGAGGTGCGCATCATGGTCATCACGCCGATCGCCGGCACGCTGAGCGAGGCATCGATGACGTCCGGAACGTCGGAGAAGATCACGCTCGGCATGACGTTCAAGGAGTATACCGAGACCGCGACGAAGAGCGGCGCCAACCTCGGCCTCTCGGCAGGAGACTCCAAGACTGCGAGCGCGAACTTCGGGACCTCCTACGAGGAGGCGACGAAATCCGGCACCGAGCGCACCAGCCAATCGACCAGCGAGACGGGGCGGAGCGCCAACGTCACGTACAAGTTCAGCCATCAGGCGGAGTCGGCGAAGATCCTGGTCGGCGTATGGAAGAGCGGCAAGCAAGGCGTCTGGACCACGCTGGCGACGAGCCACGAGGGCTCAGACAACCACCTCATCCAGCACGCCTACGTGCCGATCCCGGGCGGGAAGCCGTAGCTCGCCGGGCGGACCTCTCCCGTCCGTCCGGGCTGGTCTCTCGCGGCGGGACGCGGTAGGAGGGCGCCATGCTCAAGCACAACAGCTACTTCAACGGCAACGTCCAGAGCGTCGGCTTCGAGCGCCATGGGCGCCGTCAGACGGTGGGTGTCATCGACACCGGCGAGTTCCACTTCTCGACCGAGGCGCCGGAGCGGATGACGGTCGTCGCCGGCGAGCTCGCGATCCGCATCGACGGCTCCACGGAGTGGCGCGCCTATCCGGCAGGGACGTCGTTCGAGGTGGCAGGCAAGAGCGGCTTCGACGTCAGGGCCACCCAGCCCACCGGCTACCTCTGCGAGTTCCTCTGAGCGCGCCCGCGGCGTAGAGCGGCCTAGGCGTCGAGCCAGCGCCGCTCCAGCTCCAGCGTGGCCACGTTGTCCGGCACATTGCCGAGGAACTTCCCGCGCCACACCGGATCGCCGATTTTCCGCGCCCGCTCGAGCAGGCGCTCCCGCGCCGAGGCGATCGCCATCATCGCCTCCCGCCCGTGGCCGCAGGCCGAGAGCGCCTCGGCGTGCGAGAGGCGCACCAGCGACTCGCCCACCTCGGCCCCCATCGACTCCAGCAGGCAGAGCGCCTCGGTCGTCGCCGCGAGCGCGTCCACCGCCTGCCCCGCGTCGAGCAGCGCCCGCCCGAGCACCGCGTACGCGAAGGCCCGCAAGGGCGGCGCGCCGTACAGGATCGCGACCGCGGCGCGCGCCTCGCGCTCGGCCCCCCCGAGATCGCCCGCCTGGAGCACGATCCTCGCGAGGCACGCCCGCCCGGCGCCCTCCCCGCGCGCGTCGCCGAGGCGCTGGGACGTCGCGATCGCCTCCTCCGCCGTCCGCCGCGCCTCCTCGACGAGGCCCCGCTGCGCGAGCACCGGACCGAGGTTGAGGAGCGCGCCGAGCCGGACGTCCGACAGGCCCATCCGCTCCGCGTCCGCGAGCGACGCGCTGAGCGCCGCCTCGGCCCCCTCGAAATCGCCGAGCTCCGCGTAGCAGGAGCCCAGGTTGTTCCTGGCCCAGCAGGCGTTGCGGCGATCGCCCGCGTGCTCGAACGCCGCGAGCGCCGCCTCGAAGCCCGCGAGGCACGCGCCGGGATCGCCGACCGCCATCGCCCGGTACGCGCGCGCCTCGTGGAGCCGCGCCAGCACCTCGACCTCCTGCTCGGTCTCCTCGGCGTCCTGCTCGATCCCGTCGAGCAGCTCGTCCGCGAGCTGGTACCGCCCTCCGAACACGAGCCGCCCGGCGCCCGCGCACAGGCACACGCTGCGCGCGGGGCGCGCCGACCGCCGCGCCTCGGTGCCCTGCGCCAGGCGCAGCAGGCCCTCGACCTGGTCGTGGTTGCCGCGCTTCGAGGCCGCGAGGATCACCTGCGTGAGCGCCGAGAACCACGGCGCCGACCCGGGCGCGAGCCGCTCCAGGGCCTCGGTCCCCCGCCGCTCGGCCAGCGCGAACTCGCCCCGCCAGAGGTGCGCCTCCGCCTGGCAGAGCCGCAGCGCCCCGGCCGTCGCCTTCGAGGCGCCGCGCGCGATGCCGCGCTCGACGCGCTCGATCGCCGCGCCCAGGTCGCTCCCCAGCAGCGCCTGCTCGGCCGCGCGCAGGGTCGCCGCCGCGGCCCGCGCCGGCTCGCCGCCGCGCTCGAAATGCTCGGCCAGGGCCATCGGATCCGCCACGCCCGTCCGCTCGAGCCACTCGCCGGCGAGCCGGTGGCCGAGGCGGCGATCGTGATCGGTCAGCATCCCGTACGCCGCCTCGCGCACGAGCGCGTGCCGGAACCGGTACTCGGCCGCCTCCGGCGCGCCTTCCACGGAACGCCGGACGATGAGCTCCCGCACCTCGAGCTCGGCGAGCAGCGGCTCGACCTCCGCCCGGCCGACCAGCGCGGCGACCCCGCTCCGCGAGAAGGTCTCGCCGAAGATCGCCCCGGCCCGCAGCGCCCGCCGCGCGCCCACGTCGAGCGCGTCGAGCTCCGCCTGCACCATCGCCAGCACCGTCTCCGGCAGGTCCACGCCCTTGCCCGCCGCCGCCGCGCGGATCTGCTCCTCGAGGTAGAAGGCGTTGCCGTCCGCGCGCTCGACGAGCGTCGCCACGAGCGCCGGGCTCTCGCGCTCGCCGAGCACCTGGCGCACGAGCCGCTCGCTCGACCGGCGCGAGATCCCCGCGAGGCGGAGCTTGTGCCCGCGCCGCTCGTCCCACAGCTTCGGGAAGAGCTCGTGCACCTCGGGCCGGCCGAGCGCCATGACCATGAACGGCCGGTCCTTCAGGTTCCGGAGCGCGGCGTCGACCATCGTGACCGTGGGCAGGTCGCCCCAGTGCAGGTCCTCGAGCACGAGGAGGACCGGCTGCACCGCGCACTCGGCGCGCAGGAAGTCCTCCCAGGCGAGGCGCAGCTGATCGCCCATGAGCATCGGGTTGCGCCGCGCCGCCCGGAGCTGCACGTCGTCGTCCGGGAACGGCGCGCCGACGAGCTCGCCGAGGAACGTCGCGACCCGCGCGGCGTCGAGCGCCGCGTGCCGCTCGACCCGCGCCCGCACCTTGCGCCGCCGCTCCTCGACGGGATCGGCGTCCGTGAGGCCGATCGCCCGGCGGAGCGCGTGCGCGAGCAGGCCGAAGGCCGACCCGGCGCTCATCGGATCCACCTGGCCGAGCCACACCTCGACCGGCTCGCCGTCCTCCCGGATCGCGCGGACGAGCTCGTGGCGGAGCCGCGACTTGCCGATGCCCGCCGGCCCCGTGACGAGCACGACGCTCGGGGTCGACTCCTCGATGCAGCGGGCGAGCTCGTCCCGGATCAGCGCGAGCTCCCGCTCGCGTCCGACGCACGACGTCGCCTTGCCGAGCACGTGGGGCGGCGCCTCCGGCTCCTCGCGCGCGCCGTGGAGCCAGGGGCCGCCCCCGTCGGACGTGATCTCGAACCGCGCGCCGAGCAGGCCCGCCGTCACCTCGTCGATGCGGATCGCCGGCGCGCGGGACGTCGCGCGGCCCTCGGGGAGCAGCTGGACAACGCGGTCGATGAGGTCGCCGATCGGCATGCGCGAGGCGATCTCCGCCCTGCCCGTGACGACCGCGACCGGCGCGCCGCCGAGGAGCGCCTGGACGGCGAGCGCGCAGCGGGCGGCCCGGGCCGCGAGGTCGGTCGTCGCGCCGGCCCCGGACAGCACGACGAGCGGCAGCCGCGCGTCGACGAGCTCGAGCTGGCCCTTGTAGCGCGCCGCCGTGGTCGAGAGCGCCTGCGCGCGCGCCTGCTCGTCGACCTCGGGGAGCGACGGTTCGGCGGTGGAGAGGCCGTCGCGCGCGAGGACGAGGCACATCACCTTGCGCTCGCCGGTCGTGAGCTCAGGCGGGCGGACGGACATCGAGGGCGGGCGGACGGAGATCGCCGCGGGATCCATGAGCCCGGCGAGCTCGATCGCGACCGCGTTGCCGTCGCTCGGCCGCCCCTCGGGCGACTTCGACAGCATCCGCTGGACCAGCGCGTCGAGCGCCTCGGGCACGTCGTCGCGGAGCCACCGGAGCGACGGCGGCTCCTCGATCAGCACCTTGACGAGCACGGCGAGCCCGCGCGCGCCGCGGAACGGGGCGCGCCCCGAGATGCACTTGTAGAGCAGGCAGCCGAGCGCGAAGACGTCGGCGCGCGCGTCGACGTGCGCCTCGCCGCGGGCCTGCTCCGGCGCCATGTAGCCGGGGGTGCCGAGGATGGCGCCGGGCATGGTGAGCTGCTGGTCGATGCCGGACATCCGGACGACGCCGAAATCGATGAGCGTGATGCGGTCGATGGTGCCGCCGACGAGGAGCAGGTTGCTCGGCTTGAGATCGCGGTGGACGACGCCGAGCCGGTGCACGGAGCCGAGGGTGGTCGCGACGCGCCGGCCGAGCTTGAGGCTCTCCTCCAGGGTGAACGCCTGCCGGGCAAGGCGCTGGGAGAGGGTCTCGCCGGTGAGCCACTCCATGGCGAGGTAGGGGTGGCCGTGCTCCGTGCGGCCGTGCGAGATGTACCGCACCACCCCCGGCACCCGCAGCGTGGCGAGCGCCTGCGCCTCGCGCGCGAGGCGGTTCGAGTCCTGGGAGGCGGCGTTCTGGAGGACCTTGAGGGCGATGGTCTCGCCGGTCTTGAGGTCGCGCGAGCGGAAGACGTGGCCCATGCCGCCGGCGCCCGCGAGCTCCATGATCTCGAACCGGCCGTCGATGACGTCTCCCGCTCGCATTGCCTGCCGTCGCTCCGGATCGTCCGCCCTGTGTGGGAGCTACGCGAAGTTCACCTGAATGGCCAGCGGTTCAGGGTGACGGGCGTGTCCCCGGAAGCGGGCGCCGAGAGGCGCCGCCGCTGTCATGCAATCACCACCGATTGCCGCGCTCCGGTGCGCATCGTCACCAGAGAGCGCGGCCAGGGGCAACTCTGCAGCGTCGAAGCGCCGGCGGCCCCGCTGAGACCGGCGCGGCCGTGGTGGCCCAGGCGCTGGCCGCTCCCGCCGCCGCGACGGGCGTTGGCCGGCCACCCGCGCTCCGGCTCCCCGGACCGCATTCGCCCCGTGGTCCCGCGGGCCGCGCCCCATTTTTCCCCGCCCCATGCCCCCGCGGCTTTTTCGTCCAGGCGACCTCGGGTGCGACGGGCGGCCGATGTGTAGCGGCGCGCCCCGGAAAACGAGGCGCGGGGGCCCTTCGTCGTGTGACGCTGCGCGCGGCGCTTCCTCTGTCGCGTCTGCGTGATAAATGAGCTTGTCTGGGGAGAGGGGGGAGGCGACCGGAACGCGCTGGACCCCCTTTGTCAAGCGAAGGAGGCCGCTCTTGTCAATCGTGCCCGGAACCGTTCTGCTCCAGCGCTACCGCGTGGTACGTCATCTCCGCCGCGAAGGCCTCGGTGAGGTGTTCAGCGCCGAGGACGCGAGCGCCGGCCGGCGCGTCGCGGTCAAGGTGCTCGGGGAGCCCCCGGTACGCCAGGAGCCGGGAGGCGTGCTCAACACGCCAGAGCGCATGCCCCAGCAGGAGGCCGAGGCGCGCTTCCGGCGAGAGGCGGTGGCGTGCGAGCGGCTGCGGGGCCCGCACACACTGCCCTCGCTCGACGGCGGCAAGGACCCGGCGCACGGTCCTCTCCTCGTCTTCGAGCTGCGCGAGGGGGAGCTCCTCAGCGAGCGCATCTCCCGGCAGGGGCCGCTCCCGTTCAGCGCCGTTCACCCGCTGGGCGGGCAGCTCTGGTCGGCGATCGCCGAGCTGCACGAGATTGGCATCATCCACCGCGACATCAGCTCCGCGAACGTGCTCCTCGACCAGGGTCCTGACGGCGAGCGGCTGACGCTCCTGGATCTCGGCTCGTGCAAGCTCCCTCCCGGGCTCTCCGACGCCGCGCCGACGTTACCGAGCCGGTGTCTCGGCGATTTCAGGTTCGCGCCGCCCGAGCAGCTCACGAAGGGGAAGACGGTGGATCACCGGGCCGACCTCTATGCGGCCATGACGGTGATCTTTCACGCGCTCACCGGCGAGCTCCCCTACGCCGCGCGCAATCTGATGATGCTCGCCGATCTCAAGACGAGGACGCCCCCGCGCCGCCTGGGCAGCCTGATGCCTCCGCCGGTCGACCGGGAGATCGAGGTGTTCGTGAACAGGGGTCTGGCGCACAGCCCGGACCGCCGCTTCGCGAGCATCGCCGAGGTGATCCAGGGCTGGCAGGCGCTGAGCCCCGCCGCCTGAACGTCTCGACGGCTCTCGCGCGGCCCCAGCGCCGCTGAAGGCTGGACACCCGGCCTGCCGATTCCACCGCAGCGTCCCCGCGCCGACAGGAAGGCACCCGGACAGCGCCGCGCGCTTGCTGCCTTCCTGCTCCCCCGCCCGATTTCTCCGCGAGGCCAGGCGCCCCTGCCCGGCCGAGGCCGCCGGTTCGCCGGCGAGCTCAGCTGGACGGCGGAATCCCCTGCCGCCGGCCGCGCCCAGAGGCCCCGTCGCTCCGCCGCGTACGCGTCCGACAGCACGCGCCGGCCTGGGCGGCGCCTCGCCAGCGCTGCCCCGGCGTTCCGGAGCAGGGCTCCCCCGTCGACGCTCCGTTCGATCAGCAGCCGTCACAGACCATTGCGACAACGTCCCTCTTTTTCTCACCATCATCGCTTCCGAACAGCGTTTACCGCGCAGGCCGGTTCCTCTGCGATGCGAGGACGGTTGCCGTCGGGTGCTTTACCCGAACGAGCCGCGTTATCCCGGAGCAAGCGGCGATTTCGCGCGCTTCGTCGTCACGGGAAAAGGGCGGACCTTACCGCCTGGCGTCTGACGAGGAATACGCACCTTCGATCAAGAAACTGCATCTCACAGCATTGCAGAGGGTGAGCACGCATGTTAATCCCGGGTGCGCTCGTCGCCGCGCCCTCTCGCGCGGCGCCAGGGCAACTGGATCGGCGTGCCGCTCGTTTTGCGCACGTTACGCACGTTACGCACGTTACGCACGTTACGCACGTTACGCACGTTGCGCAGGTGTCCGCGAGGCGTCTTTCGCCTCTCCGGGGCCGCCGCGGTGTACCTCTCGGGACCGGCGCACTCCGGGCCGGCACGCCGTCTGGGATCTCTCAACCCTTGCTGCCACCACGCTATGACGACAACTACCTACCGCTATGTCTTCCTGGGGCTCTCCATCACGTCTTCGTGGGGCAACGGCCACGCCACGACGTACAGAGCGCTCCTCCGTGCGCTCGCGTCGCGCGGCCACCGGGTGCTCTTTCTGGAGCGGAACCTCCCCATCTACGATCAGCACCGCGACCTGCCCAACCCGCCTTACGGCACGACCGAGCAGTACTCGAGCATTACCGAGCTCCGCGATAGATTCTCACGCGCCGTGCGCGAAGCCGATCTCGTGATCGTCGGCTCCTTCGTACCGGAAGGGGCGACGGTCGGGGCATGGATCACGGAAGAGGCCCGCGGAAAGGCCGCGTTCTACGATCTGGACACCCCCGTCACGCTGGGCCGGCTGGCGCACGGGGATCACGCGTACCTGACGCCGGCGCTGATCCCGCGGTATGATCTCTATCTGTCGGCGACGGGGGGTCCGACGCTGGAGCGGCTGGAGCGCAGCCACGGCGCGGTGCGCGCGCGGGCGCTCTACTGCTCGGCGGACACGGACGTGTACCATCCCCAGCCGGCGCCGATGCGCTGGGATCTCGGCTACCTCGGGACCTACAGCGACGACCGGCAGGCGGCCGTCGAGCGGCTCCTCCTCGAGCCGGCGCGGCGCATGCGCCGCGGGCGCTTCGCGGTGGCGGGCGCTCAGTACCCGACGTCGCTCGCGTGGCCGGAGAACGTCTCCCGGACGGAGCACCTCCCGCCGGACGAGCACCGCATCTTCTACAACTCGCAGCGCTTCACGCTGAACCTGACCCGCCGTGCGATGGTGGAGTCCGGGTGGTCGCCGAGCGCGCGCCTGTTCGAGGCGGCCGCGTGCGGGACCCCTGTCCTGAGCGACACCTGGCCAGGTATCGAGACGTTCTTCCAGCCCGGCGAGGAGATCCTGCTCGTGCGCTCGCCGGAGGACGTGCTCCGGAAGCTCAGGGAGATGAAGGAGGACAAGCGCCTCACGGTGGGCCAGCGGGCGAGGCAGCGCGTCTTCGCCGAGCACACAGCGATGCACCGGGCCGAGGCGTTCGAGCGCTACACCCGCGAGGTGCTCGAGGCCGCCAGCCGGACGCGCGCGCGCCGCGAGCGCGACGGGCAGCTCACGACGTCACAGGTGGAGAGCCAGAGCGGCTGACGCTTTGGCCTGGCCGCCCGCCTGCTCCCCTTGCCGCTGGGGGCGGCGCGCAGTAGGCCAGGCAGGTGCGCTCCACGCCGCTCCACCCCGTCGCCCGGCTGCCTGAAGAGTGGTCGGCCTCGCTGGCTGCCCGCGGAGAGCGGTCGTTCACGGCGAAGCAGGTATTCCAGTGGATCCATCGCCGCGGCGTCCTCGATCCGGCCGCGATGACGAACCTCCCGGCGCGGCTGCGCGAGCACCTCGCCGCGGAGGGGCTGGGCGAGGTGCTGACGCCCGAGCGGGTTCATCGCTCCGAGGACGGCACGCGCAAGCTGCTCCTGCGCCTCCGCGACGGCGCGACCATCGAGTCCGTCCTGCTCCCGTCGGTGTCGGGCCCCGGCTCGCAGGCGCAGCTCGACGCCGACGCGGCGGCGGCTGACGACGAGGACGACGATGCGGCCGCGGAGGCGGGCGCCGCGCCGCGCGTCCGCGTCACCCAGTGCATCTCGACGCAGGTCGGCTGCGCCATGGGGTGCGGCTTCTGCGCGAGCGGCGTGGCGGGGCTCAAGCGCCACCTCGGGGCCGAGGAGATCGCGGGCCAGGTGCTCCTCGGGCGGGCGATGCTCGAGGAGGGCGAGGAGCTCCGCAACGTCGTGTACATGGGCATGGGCGAGCCGCTCCACAACTACGAAGCGACCGCTCGCTCGCTGCGTCTGCTCACGCACCCGGAAGGGATCAACCTCTCGACGCGGCGGGTCACTGTGTCCACGTCGGGCCTCGTGCCCGAGATCGCGCGGCTCGGAGCGGATTTTGGCGGGCAGATCGCGCTGGCGATCTCGCTGCACGCCGCGGACGACGAGACGCGCTCGGCGCTGATGCCCATCAACCGCAAGCACCCGCTCGACGAGCTGCTCGCGGCGCTGCGCGCTTACCCGCTGCCGCGGCGTCGGCGCATCACCATCGAATACACGCTCGTCGCCGGGCAGAACGACGATCCCGCCGAGGCGCGGCGGCTGGCGAAGCTCCTTCGCGGGCTCCCCGTGAAGATCAATCTCATCCCGATGAACCCGATCGAGGCCTCCTCGCTGGGTCCGCCGGCCCAGGAGCGCGTGGCGGCGTTCCAGGAGGTGCTCACCCAGGCGGGATACTCCTGCTTCGTTCGCCGCCGGCGCGGAGATGACGTCTCGGCGGCCTGCGGGCAGCTCGTGCTGCTCGGGGCCAAGCCGAAGGTGCGGCGGGCGCTCGGCTGAGCACGCCCGCTCGCCTCCCGGGAGCGCGCGGGCGAGCGCCGCCTGCAGCGGGCGTCTTGACGCGCCGCCGCGCGGGGGCGTAGCTGTCGGCCGTGTTGAAGAAGATCCTCGTCGCCAACCGTGGAGAGATCGCCTGCCGCGTCCTCCGGACCTGCAAACGGCTCGGGATCGCGACGGTCGCCGTGTACTCCGACGCGGACGCGAGCGCGCCGCACGTCGCGATGGCCGACGAGGCGGTGCGCATCGGGCCGCCGCCGGTCCGGGACAGCTACCTGGTCATCCATGCGATCGTCGAGGCGGCCCGCGCGACGGGCGCCGACGGCATCCACCCGGGGTACGGCCTGCTCAGCGAGAACCAGGCCTTCGCCGAGGCCGTCATCGAGGCCGGCGTCACGTTCATCGGCCCGCCGCCCGCGGTGCTCCACGCCTTCGGCGACAAGATCCTCGCGCGGGATCACGCGCGCGGGGCCGGCGTGTTCCCGCCGCCGGGCACGGGCGGTCCGGTCGACCCCGCCGACGTCGAGGCCGCCCAGCGCGCCGCCGAGAGCATCGGCTTTCCGCTGCTCGTCAAGGCCGCGGGCGGCGGCGGCGGCATCGGCATGCAGGTCGTCACCGATCCAGGCAAGCTGTCGCGCGCCCTCACCGCGTGCTCCGACCGCGGCCGCGCGGCGTTCGGGGATCCGCGCGTGTACATGGAGCGGTACATCGAGCGCCCGCGCCACATCGAGGTGCAGGTGCTCTGCGACGGGCAGGGCGGCGCCGTCGCGCTCGGCGAGCGCGAGTGCAGCGCGCAGCGCCGGCACCAGAAGATCGTCGAGGAGACCCCGTCGCCGGCCGCGTTCTTCCAGGGAGCGGCGGGCGAGCTCCGCCGGAAGGAGCTCCACGACAGCGCCCTCCGGGTCGTGACGGCCGCCGGCTACGTCGGCGCGGGTACCGTCGAGTTCGTCGCGGCGGAGAGCGGCGAGCTCTTCTTCCTGGAGGTCAACGCGCGGCTCCAGGTCGAGCACTGCGTCACGGAGATGTGCACCGGGCTCGACCTTGTCGAGCACCAGATCCGCATCGCGTCGGGCGAGCCGCTCGCGCCGGAGGTCCGGGGCCACACCTGCCGCGGCCACGCCGTCGAGGCGCGCCTCTACGCGGAGGATCCGGCGAAGAAGTTCGCCCCCCAGCCCGGTCGCATCACCGCGCTCCGCTGGCCGGCCGCCGGCGGCGACCTGCGGATCGAGACCGGCGTCGCCGAGGGGCTCGAGGTGACGCCGTTCTACGACCCGCTGCTCGCCAAGATCGTCGCCCACGGCCCGACGCGCGACGAGGCGATCGCTCGCCTCGACCGGGCGCTCGCCGAGACGACGATCGAGCTCACCGGTCCGGCCGGGCCCGCCGCGACCAACCTCGCATTCCTCCGCCAGATCCTGCAGGACGGCGATTTCCGCGGCGGGCAGTACGACACGCGCTTCGCCGAGGCGCTCGCCGCCGGCAAGAAGGTGGGCTGACGCTCGGCCGAGCGGACTGAGCGGGCCGGGAGCCGCCGGCTACGTCGGCGCCGGGCCGGGCGGGCGCCGGGCCGAGCGGGTTACAGCGCGGCGGTCGCCGCCCGCGCCGCCGCCGCGCCGAATCGCGCGCTCGTGGTGCAAACCACGGCCGGCATGAACTAAATATCAGGCGTGAGCCACGACTTCGTCCTCGAGCCCGCCGAACGCTGGCTTGCCCACGACCCCGATCCGGAGACCCAGAGCGAGCTGCGCCGGCTCATCGACGCGGCCAGGGCGGGCGAGGACGGCGTCCGCGCCGAGCTCGCCGAGCGCTTCGCCGGCCCGCTGGAGTTCGGCACCGCGGGCATCCGCGGCGTCCTCGGCGCCGGCGAGAGCCGGATGAACCGCGCCGTCATCCTCCGCACGACCGCGGGGCTCGCCCGTCACCTCCTCGAAGCGATCGGCGACAAGGCGCGGAGCGCGGGCGTCGTCATCGGCTACGACGGCCGCCGGATGAGCCGAGAGTTCGCGGAGGACACCGCCTGCGCCCTCGCCGCCGCGGGCATCCCGAGCCACCTCTCGCCCGTCCCCTGCCCCACGCCCGTCGCGGCGTTCGCGGTCGGCCACCTCGGCGCGGCCGCGGGCGTGATGGTGACGGCGAGCCACAACCCGCCCGAGTACAACGGCTTCAAGGTGTACTGGGACAACGGCGCGCAGATCATCCCACCCCACGACACCAGCATCGCGACGGCGATCGACGCCTCGCCGCCGGCGGATGAGGTCCCCCGCATGCCCCTCGACGAGGCGAGGAGGCTCGGGCTGGTGCGCGACTTCCCCGAGGAGCTGGAGCGGAGCTACCTCGGCGCGATCCGCGGCCTCGCGGTGCGGAGCGACGGGGATCGCGACCTCTGCATCGTCTACACGCCGCTTCACGGCGTCGGCAATCGCCTGGTCCGCCAGGCGCTCGGCGAAGCCGGCTTCACGCGCGTGGCGAGCGTGCCCGAGCAGGCCGAGCCGGACGGCGCGTTCCCCACGGTCGCGTTCCCGAACCCCGAGGAGAAGGGCGCCATGGACCTGGCGTTCGCCCTCGCGAAGCGGGAGGGCGCCGACCTCGTCCTCGCCAACGATCCCGACGTCGACCGGCTCGCCGTGGCGGTGAGGCGCCCTGACGGCGAGTACGTGCAGCTCACGGGCAACCAGGTCGGCGTGCTCCTCGGCCATTACCTGCTCACCGAGGGGCGCGCGCAGGGCGCGGACGAGCGCCGGCTCGTGCTGGCCTCCTGCGTCTCGACCCCGATGCTCGGCGTCATCGCCGCGGCGCTCGGGGTTCACTACGAGGAGACCCTGACCGGGTTCAAGTGGATCGCCAACCGGGCGATGGACATCGAGCGCTCGACCGGGGCCCGCTTCGTGTTCGGCTTCGAGGAGGCGCTCGGCTACACCGTCGGCCCGGTCGTGCGCGACAAGGACGGCATCAGCGCCGCGGCGCTGGTCGCCGAGCTCGCGGCGGTGCGCAAGGCCGAGGGCAGGACCCTGCTCGACGAGCTCCAGGCGATCACCCGCAAGTACGGCCTCTACATGAGCGGGCAGCGCTCTTACACCCTGCGCGGCGTCGACGGCCTCGAGAAGATCGCGGCGATCATGGACGCGCTGAGGAAGAGGCCGCCTGCCGCGATCGGCGGCGTCCCTGTGGTGGCGTGGCGCGATTTCGAGGCGCGCACGCGCACCACGAGCGACGGCCTCGTCGAGCCGCTCGTGCTGCCTCCGAGCAACGTGCTCGTGTACGAGCTCGACGACGGGAGCCGGCTCATCGCCCGCCCGAGCGGGACGGAGCCGAAGATCAAGTTCTACTTCGACGTGCGCGAGGAGGTCGCCGCGGACGAGCCGCTGGGCGACGCCGAGGCCCGCGCCGCGGTGCGGCTCGACGCCCTGGCCCTGGCGTTCTCGGGCCTCGCCGGCATCGGCTGAGGGGGAGCGGCCCCGTCAGCCGCCCGGGCTGCGGAAGGCGGCGCGGCCCACGAAGAACGGGCCCATCTGGCTGATGAACTCCGAGGTCTGGCGGGTCTTCCGCATCGTCTGCACGATGTGGGAGAGCGGGTGGAGCTCCTTGCCGACGAGCCCGATCACGAACTCGTTGTCGCGGGCGTCGAGGCCGTGGCACGCGAGGCGGATGTCGTGGGCGAGGTCCTGGGCGCCGTAGGCCCTGCCGATGGTGCCGTGCTCGCGCAGGATGCTCCCTTGCTCGCGCCCCTCGAGCTTGGAGAACGCGCCGCTGCGGCGCAGCGGATACCACACCGCCCACGGCCAGGCGGGGTTCAAGACGGTCTCCGCCGGGCGCCGGAGCAGCCAGAAGTCGAGCTCCTGCTCGTAGCCGGTCGAGTACGTGCGCCCCAGCATGGTGAAATCGGGGCGAAGCTCCAGGGCCCGGAGCTCGCTGCGGTTGAGCGCCGGGCGGACGGTCTGGACGAAGACGGCGGGGTCCTCCGCCCACGTGAGCACGGCGATCCCGCGCGGATCGTTGATGTCCTCGTAGACGACCGCGCCGACGCGCTGCGACGCGAGCGCCTGGCCGGCTGCGCGGGTCAGCTCCGCCGGATCGGCGTCGCCGGGGCAACGGAACACGAGCAGCTGCATGAACAGCCGGCCGTCGATGACCTGCGGCCGGCCGTCGCGCGGCGCCCCCCGCTCGGCGACGTCGATGTGCGGCAGCTCGGGCTCCGCGTGGCCGGCGGCGGGCCGGCCCGTGGTGGGTTCGCTCATGGGCGTAGGGGTACCGAGGTTCGCGGAGGACGGCAACTGCCTGGCGCACCACCTCCGCGGGCGACGCGCAGCCCCCGCCGCGAGCGCCCGTCGCCGCTGCGAGCCCCCGTCACCGCGACGAGCGCCCGTCGACGGGCGCGACGACCGACGAGCGACGAGCGCCGCACGAAATCACGTAATGCGCATCACACCATTGCGCGCGCTGACGTCTGCGGCGGTCGCCGGGGGTCTGGCGTCTCGGGTCGAAAGGAGAGCTGGACAACCGGCGTGATCTTGCGCGGGGCCACGTCGGCTCGTGTCGTACGGCTGCTCCCACGTAATCATCTCTTGCCATCGAGCCCGACTCACGCTCCCCTGCGAGGTACAACCACGACTCCTGGAGTTGCCCCGACGATGTGCTCCCGGGCAGGGTTTCCCGCCCGAGGGTACGTGCGCCGCCCCCCCGATCGGGCTCAGCTTCGCCGGGGCCTTCCCGCCGTAGGTTCGCCGCGATGAAGACGCACGAGACGAAGACCAAGACCTCGATCCCCGCCGGTAGATGCAAAGGAACGTTGCTGGTCAACCTCCGGTCGTTCGTCACGACGACCCGCGACGCCGGTTCATGGGAGCGCCTGGTGACGTCGCTGCCCAAGTCAGACCGGGACGTACTCTCTCAGCCGCTGCTCGCGAGCAGCTGGTATCCGATCGGCGTCTGGAACCGCGCCTTGCGAACGCACGCGCGCACTGCGAGCGACCAAACCGCTGAGCTCAAGCGGTTTGCCCGCTACGTCGCGGATCGCGACCTCAATACGGTGTTGAAGTTCGCGCTCTCGATCGCCATGCCCGACACGATCGTCGCCCGGACTGGAATGTTCTGGTCGCGCTACTTCGACGCCGGGAAGGTCTTCCCGCGCATGGTGAAGCCGCGGGAGTGGGTGCTGACCATCACAGGCCCGACCGGGGACGACGAGGGGCCCTCCGCGATGAACTGCGGAGAAGGCGTCTGCGGCTGGGTCGAGCAGGCGCTCCTCCTGTGCGGTGCATCCACCCCCAAAGTAACCCACCAGCGGTGCCGGTTCCGCGGCGCGACGGAGTGCCTCTCCGAGGTCGTATGGTGAGCGACCTGAGCGAGATCGGCCCTCTTGTCGTTGCGGCGGCGCCCTCGTTTGTCTATTGACTTGCTCCTTCACCTTGATCCAGACTGGATGCAGGCAGGACACATGTACACGAAGCCTCCCATGGTGAGGTCCTCGCGCTGCCCCTCTCGTCCTTCGTGCTCGGGGTCAGCATCGTGCCTGCTGTGCGGATTGTCTCCTGACGGCCGCTGACCGGTCAGCCTTCGGGGGTTCGGTGGGGTAGAGGCCGGCGGGCAGCCACGAGGCGGATTGACCCAGCAACCCAACAGGTAATTTCATGCTGTCACCTCGCTCGCAGCGGCATAAGGAAGTCAAGGACAGCCTTCAGGCGACGCCGCACCCGGTCTGGGTCGAGGACATGCTCGAATCTCTGGCCGACCAGTGGAAGGCCGCGGTCTACACGCCGCCGATCGCGCAGACGATGACGGCGCCGGTCGATCAGGAGATGTGGAAGGGGCTCCTCCGTGAGTTCTTCTGCGTGGTCGAGGCGTTCCCGAAGTACATGGGGCTCAGCCTCGCCAAGACGACCTATGGCCAGACGCCGCGCGACTCCCTGGTGCGCGACTGGCTCATCGGCAACATCCGGGTCGAGGCGCTGCACGTGCGCTGGTACCTCGACTGGGCCGCGTGGCACGGGCACAGCACCTCGGACATCACGAGCCACCGCCCGAGCCCGGAGATCGCGTCGCTCTTCGAGTGGCTCTGGTCGGTGTCCTACCGCGGCTCCCTCGCGGAGGCGGTCGGCGCGGTGAACTATGCGATCGAGGGGGTCATCGGCGAGTGTTCTCGCGTGGTGCTGCCGGGCTTTACGAAGCTCTATGGCGAGGGGAGCAAGTCGCTGACGTGGCTCGCCGCGCATGCGAACTACGATGATGCCCACCCGCGCGAGGCGCTCGAGATCGTGAAGCTCGCGACCACCTCCGCCGAGGAGATCCGCCGGGTGCATTCGAGCATTTCCCGCTCGCTCGAGCTGTTCGAGAAGGCGTTCAGGGCCTGCAGCGTCCCGCACCGCGCCGGCAGCTGACGCGGCCACCTCCTGCCAGCGCCGCGCACGACCGGCGCCGAGCCCCAGCGGAGATACGGGCTCTCCGAAGAACCCTCAAAGAACACAAGGCGAGCGCCCCGCGGTGCCGGCGCGTGACGGCATCAGAAACCGCCGCGATTCCTCCCCTACGGCACCAAGCAGCACGCGAGAAACGGACCTGCTCGAAGCGAGAGACCTCGGAGATACCAAGATCGCCAGTCGGCATTCTCCCCTTCTCTCAACCTCTTCGCCATTCGACTCATTGACCAGCGCGGCCCCCACCGCGAACCCCCAGCCAGTCCCTCCCCCTGCTGCGGTCCCCCCCGCCCCCTGCTGCCGTTTCCCCCGGCCCCGCTGTCCGCCGGGGCAGAGCGGCGGTCTCTCGCACAGGAGACGGGCCCAGATCGACGTTTTCGGCGCGCAAGCGCACTCCTGTGCGCTGAGCACCGAAAACGTCGAGGTGGGCCCGTATCCGAAGCGAGTGACCGCCGCTCTAGCGGCCGTAGACGGCTTTGCGGACCTTTTTCTTGAGATCGTCGAGCACGAAGGGCTTCGTGATGTAATGGCGTGCGCCCGCCTGGATGCCGGCGATGACGTCCATCGGATCTGACTTGGCGGTCAGGAAGATGATGGGCACCCGGCGCATCGGCTCGTGCTCGCGGAGCCGCTTCGTCATGCTCACGCCGTCGAGCTTCGGCATCATGATGTCCACGATCACCAGATCGGGCAGCGGCTCTTGCTGGGCCAGCGCGAGCCCATCGACCCCGTTCGTCGCGACCACGGTGTCGAACTCGTCGCCGAGGAACCGGGCGATCATCGCCGCCGTGTCCTGCTCGTCTTCCACCACCAGGATTCTCTTCTTCGTCGCGGTCACCATCGGCGCCGGGAAAGATAGCGCGGAGCGGACGATGCGGGCGGTGTGCCGGAATTTTTTTCCGAAGAACGTTGGCAACACATCGATTTTATTCACCGACAGCGCAAGCGCCGTCTGCGCCGGTAGCGCTCAGCGAGGAGGGCGTCCGGCGCCGACGCAGGGGCTTCGCCCGGAGCAGGGCTGTCTCAGGCGCATCGCGCGGCGTCCGAGGATCAGGTCGCGCCGGCGGCCGCGCGCTCGAGGAGCGAGGCGAGGCGATCGAGCGGCATCGGCTCCACGAACGTGCTGCCGATGTCCCGCATCAGCACCGTCCGGACCGACGAGCCCCGGCGCTTCTTGTCGAGCGACAGGAAGCGCAGCGCGGCGGAGACCGGCTCGTCCTCGATCCGGGTGGGCAGACCGAGCCGCGCGAGCAGGCGGGTCGCCCGGTCGGCCGCCGCGCGGTCGGTCACGCCGAGCGCGCATCCGACGCGGAATATGGCCACCATGCCGAGCGCCACCGCCTCGCCGTGCGCCAGCCGGACGAACCCCCCCTCGGCCTCTAGGGCGTGCCCCAGCGTGTGACCGAGGTTCAGGAGGGCGCGGTCGCCCGACTCGCGCTCATCGCGGGCGACGATGGCCGCCTTCACGGCGATCGAGCGGCGGATGATCTCGGCGAGCAGGCCGGGGTCGCGCGCGAGGACGCGGTCGGCCTCGCGCTCGAGCAGCGTGAGCAGCTCCGGATCGCCGATGCAGGCCGATTTCACCACCTCCGCGAGCCCGCTCCGGTAAGCGCGGTCGGTCTCGGTCGCGAGCGCCGCCGGGCTCGCGACGACCGCGGACGGCTGGTGGAACGTCCCGACGGCGTTCTTCGCGGGCCCGAGGTCGACCCCGGTCTTGCCGCCGACCGAGGCGTCGACCATCGAGAGGAGCGTGGTCGGCGCCGCGACCCAGCGGACGCCCCGCAGCAGCGTGGACGCGGCGAAGCCGCCGATGTCGGTCACCACACCCCCGCCGTGCGCGAGCACCACCGCGCCGCGATCGGCGCCGCCGTCGATCATCGCCGTCAGCGCCGCCTCGACGGCCGCGAGCCGCTTGTGCTCCTCGCCGGGCTTGAGCACCGTGACGGCCGCGGCCGGCGTCCCCTGCGCCGCGAGCGCGCCGAGCAGCGGCGCGCCCCAGAGGCGGCTCACGTTCTCGTCCGTGACGACGAAGACGGACGTCGGCGCCAGCGCGGCGATGGCGTCCGCCGTGGACGCCGCCCCGTCGGAGGCGATGCGCACCGCGTAGCTCTTGTCGCTGAGCGGCACGAAGAGCGGGCGATCCGCGTAGGCGCGGAGGACCCGCGCCGCGACGTCCGCGGGGGAGACGCCGTCGGTCACGACGCGCGCGTGGGCCTCGGCATAGACGGGGGCGCGCGCGGCCAGGAGCTCCCGGATGCGCGCCTCGCGATCCGGCGCGCCGTCGAGGAGCGGGCGGTTGCCGTTCGGCGTGCGCGCGGCGATCGTGCGCGGGGTGGCGGTGAGCGCGACGACGCAGCCGCGCTCGAGCGCCTCGGCGCGGAGCGCGGGATCGACCAGGGCGCCGCCGCCGAGGGCGATGATGCGCGGGCCGCGCGCCGCCAGGAGCCGGCGCAGGGTCGCCGCCTCCAGCGCGCGGAAGCCAGCCTCGCCGCGCTTCGCGAAGAGCGACGGGACGCTCTCGCCGGCCTCCTCGACGATGGCGTCGTCGAGATCGAGGAACGGGAGCCCCGTGCGCGCGGCGGCGATGCGGCCCACGGTGGACTTGCCTGCCCCCATGAAGCCGGTGAGCAGGAGCGGAGGTGCGTCGGAAAGGAATTCCATGGCCTTCAGTAAGAGCGGACCTGCTGGAGGTAGCTGTCGACGTTGCGCGAGAGCTCCGTGAGGCTGTCGCCGCCGAATTTCTCGAGCAGGGCGGCGGCGAGCGTGATCGCCACCATCGCCTCGCCGACGACCGAGGCGGCCGCGACGGCGCAGACGTCGCTGCGCTCGAAGGCGGCGTCGAACTGCTCCTTGGTGCGCACGTCGACCGACGGGAGCGCGCGCTTGAGCGTCGCGATCGGCTTCATGGCGGCGCGGCAGATGAGCGGCATGCCGTTCGTGATGCCGCCCTCGAGGCCGCCGGCGCGGTTCGACGGGCGGGTGAACGCGTGCGCCCCCTGATCGTAGGCGATGGGGTCGTGCACCTCGGAGCCCGAGATGCGCGCGGCCTCGAAGCCGATGCCGATCTCGACGCCCTTGATCGCCTGGATGCTCATCAGCGCCTGCGCGAGCCGTCCGTCGAGCTTGCGGTCCCACTGCACGTGGCTCCCGAGCCCGGGCGGCAGGCCCGTGGCGATCACCTCGAAGACGCCGCCGAGCGTGTCGCCCCGGTGCGCGGCCTCGCGAATGGCGTCGCGCATCGCCTGCGCGGCAACGGCGTCGACGCACGCGAGATCCGAGGCGCGGGCGCGCTCCCGGAGCTCGGTGAGCGGGAGCTCACCCCCGCCCGAGGCGGCGGAGGTCGGCGACGCCACCGGGCCGATCGACAGGACATGGGCGAAGACCTCGACGCCGACGGACCGGAGGAGCTTGCGGCAAACGCCGCCCACCGCGACCCGCGCCGCGGTCTCGCGCGCGCTCGCCCGCTCGAGCACGTCGCGCAGGTCCCGCCGGGCGTACTTCAGGCCGCCGGCCAGATCCGCGTGGCCAGGGCGCGGGCGGGTCAGCGCCTCGGGCGGCTCGGGGAACGGCTCGGGGCCCATCCGCCCGGCCCAGCTCGCGTGATCGCGGTTCTCGATCACCATGGCGATGGGGCCGCCGAGCGTCTCGCCGCCGCGCACGCCGGCGACGAGGCGGACGCGATCGGTCTCGATCTTCATCCGCCCGCCGCGCCCATAGCCGCGCTGGCGACGCGCCAGATCCTCGTCGATGTCCTCCGCGAGGAGCGGCATGCCCGCCGGAATACCCTCGACGGTCGCCACGAGCTCCGGCCCGTGCGACTCGCCGGCCGAAAGCCACCTGAGCTGCGTCATCGTGTGGAAAACCTCCTCCGCGCCCGGAGCCCCGGGCGAAGCTTGCTGCGTATTACAGGTCGATCTGCTCCACGTCGACGCCTTGGGCGGAAAAAGGGGAAGAATGGCCAGCGGCGTCTTCGCCAACCTGGGTCGGAGAGCGGACAGCGGCGCCAGCCTGGGTCGAGGAGCGGACGGCGCCGTCCGCGACGACCGGCTCCCCGAGGAACCTGGCCGCCACGGTGGCGAAGCTCTTCGGTAGATCCGTGACGAGGAGCGAGAGGCCGCCCGGCGTGCTCCGGGAGGTCGCGAGCCCCCGCTCCGCGAGGAACGAGGCCACTTCCTCGGCGGTCGCCGAGGCGCTGTCCACGATCGGGAGGAGGCCGCCGGCGAGCGATGCCGTCTCGGCCTCGATCGCGGCGCGGAGGAGCGGGAAGTGCGTGCACCCGAGCACGATCGAGCGGGCGCCCGCGCCGATGAGCGGCTCCAGGTACCGCCGCGCGACGAGCCGCGGGACCTCGCCCTCGAGCCATCCCTCCTCCGCCAGCGAGACGAGCAGCGGGGCCGCCTGGCCGGCGACCTCGGTGCGGGTGCTGAGCGACGCCACGGCGCGGGGATAGGCGCCGGACGCGATGGTCCCGGCCGTCCCGAGCACGCCGATCGTCGCGCCGCGCGACGCGGCGACGGCGGCGCGGGCGCCGGGCAGGATGACCCCGAGGACGGGCAGATCCAGCTCGACCCGGAGCATGTCGATCGCGACGGCGCTCACCGTGTTGCACGCGACAACGATCGCCTTGACGCCGCGGCCGATGAGCACGCGCGCGCAGCCGAGCGCGTAGCGGACCACCGTCTCCGGCGACCGCGTGCCGTACGGGACCCGCGCCGTGTCGCCCAGGTAGACGATGTCCTCCGCCGGGCAGCGCCTGCGCAGCGCGCGCACGACCGTGAGGCCGCCGAGGCCCGAGTCGAACACGCCGAGCGGCGCGTCGCTGTGGGACGTCACGGCTCCTCGATGCGGAACAGGTGCACCGGCTCGCGGAGGAACTGCTCCCGCGCGATCGCGTCGAGCGCGTTCCGCACGAGCCCCTCCCGCGCGTCGTGCGTGATGAGCACGACGTCCACCGCGGGCTGGCGAGCGGCCGCCCCGCCACCGGGCGCCGCGCCCGAGCCCGGGTTCGTCGGCCCCTGCTGCACGATCTGCTCGATGCTGACGCCCGCGTCACCGAGCGCGCCGGCGAGGCGCCCCATGACGCCGGGCCGGTCCTCGACCGCGAAGCGCAGGTAGTACCGGGAGACGATCTCGCCCAGCGGGCGGACCGCGCGGGGCTTGATCGACATGCCTCGGCCCTGCATGCCCGCGACGCCCGACGCGATCGAGCGCGCGACGTCGAGGATGTCGGAGACGACGCTGACCGCCGTCGGCAGGTCGCCGGCGCCGCGGCCGTAGACGAGCGACGGGCCGACGGCGCGCCCCTCGAGCAGCACGGCGTTGAGCACGCCGGAGACGTTGGCGAGCACGCTCTGCTTCGGGATCAGCGTGGGGTGCACGCGCAGCTCGATGGAATCGCCGAGATCGCGGCCGATCGCCAGGTGCTTGATGGTGTAGCCGAACCGATCGGCGTAGCGGTGATCGGCCTCCTCGATGCTCCGGATCCCGGAGGTGTGCACGTCGGCGCTGTCGACCTGCGCCCCGAAGGCGAGCATCGCCAGCACGATCAGCTTGTGCGCGGCGTCATGGCCGTCGACGTCGAGCGACGGGTCGGCCTCGGCGTAGCCGAGCGCCTGCGCCTCGCGCAGCGCGGCGTCGAACGACGCGCCCGTGTCGCGCATGCGCGTGAGGATGTAGTTGCAGGTCCCGTTCAGGATCGCGGTGACGCGCTCGACCCAGTCGCTCGCGAACGCGTCCCGGAGCGTCCGGATGATCGGGATGCCGCCGCCGACCGCCCCCTCGAACGCGAGGTCGACCTGGCGCGCCGAGGCCCGCGCGAGGAGCGCGGGGCCGTGGGCGGCGAGCAGCAGCTTGTTCGCGGTGACCACGCCCTTGCCGCGGTCGATGGCGCGCTCGATCAGCGCGCGCGCGGGCGTCTCGCCGCCCATCACCTCGACGACGACGTCGATCGAGGGGTCGTCGACGACCTCCTCGGGGTTCGTGGTGAGCAGGCCGCGATCCAGGGCGGCGACGCGCTCCTTCTCGAGGTCGCGCACGACCACGCGCTTCACGACGAGGGGGACGCCCGCGCGCTCCGCCAGGTAACCGGAGTTCTCGGCCAGGAGGCGCAGGACGCCGCCGCCGACCGTCCCGCAGCCGAGGAGCCCGATCTGGATCGGGGCGCCCCCGCGGAGGCGCCTGCGATCGCTGGCGGCGTGAGGTTCAGGGTTCAAGTTCAAGGGCGGACCGCCTTCCGTCTTCATGCGCGCGGAGCTTAGCGCTTCTCGCGCCGATAGGTGACGCCTATGCTGCGCTGGCCATGACGGAAAAGGGCGTTCTGGGCGACGAGTTCAGGTTCCACGTGGGCGAGGACGGGGACGCCGTGGAGCGGGGGCCGCTGCTCCCGCTGCGCGTGCTCGTCGTCGCCGATCTCACCCCGCGCGATCCGCACAACGCCGGCGCGAGCCCGCCCGCGGGCGCGATCCGCGTCGACGCGAGCCGCTTCGATAACCTCTTCACGATGCTCCGGCCACGGCTCGCGATCGAGGTGCCGAGCGTGCTCGCCGCGGGCCGGGCGGTGCGCGTCGACCTGGCGCCCGCCGAGCTGAAGAGCTTCCGGCCCGACGCGCTGTGCGCCGAGGTGCCGCTGCTGCGCTCGCTGCTCGACGGCCGCCGGGTCCTGGATCGGCTGCGCGACGGCTCGGCCACGCTCGACCAGACGCGCGCCGAGCTCGAGCGGCTCTGGGGCGGCTCCCCGCTGGTGCGCGACATCCTGGGCCTCCTCCCGGAGCGCCGGGACGCCTCGCCCGACCGCTCCGCGCCCGCCGCGGAGCGGCCCGCGGCGCCCGCGCCCGCGCCCGCGCCCGGCTCGGACGTGGACGCGCTGCTCTCGATGGTCGACCTCGGCGGGAGCGACGGCGCCGAGGAGGCGCCCCCACCCGCGACGCCGGGCAGCCTCGATCAGAAGCCGGCGGAGGCAGGGCGGTTCTCGGAGCTCATCGCGACCGTGGCGGCGAGCGCCCGCCCGCGCGCGGGCCAGCCCGCTCGGCCGGCGGAGGCGATCGCGCAGATCGAGCGCGCGATCGGCGCGCAGCTCGGCGCGATCCTGCAGCACCCCGAGGTGCGGCGCCTCGAGGAGGCGTGGCGCGGGCTGAGCCTGCTCGTGGAGCGCGCGAAGGCGGCCGAGGGCGTCCGGTTCGACGTCGTCAGCGCGCGCCCGGACGAGGCGGCCAGCGCGCTCGCGCGGGTGCTCGCGCAGACGGCGAGCTCCGAGCCGCCGGCGTCGGTCGCCATCGTGGACGTCGCGATCGACGGCAGCGCCGCGTCGCTCGCGCGGCTCGAGGAGATCGCGCGCGTCGCCGAGGCGCACGCGCTCCCCGCCGTGGTGAACGGCGACGCACGCCTGCTCGGGGTCGACGATCTCGGCGGCGTCGAGCGGCTCGACAACAAGGCCGCGCTGTTCCGGGCGCCGCACCGCGCGCCGTGGCGCTCCGCTGCAGCGCGGCATGGCGCGCGGTGGGTCGCGATCGCGATGAACCGCGTGCTCGGCCGGATGCCGTACGATCGGACGACCTCCCGGATCCGGGAAGCGGCGATCGCCGAGCAGCCCGGCGATGAGGGCGGCCGCGTCTGGATCTCGCCGGCGTACGTCGTCGGCGCGCTGATCACAGGGAGCTTCCGCGAGACGGCGTGGCCCTGCCGCGTCACGGGCGCGAAGGGCGGCGGCACGCTCGGGGACCTGCCGGTGCACGAGGTGAAGGGCGCGTACGAGGGCGACGAGGGCGTCGCGATCCCGACCGAGGCGTTCGTGTCCACGGACACCCAGCGCGAGCTCTCGAAGAGCGGCGTGCTGCTGCTCGCGTCGGCCCCGAACAGCGACGCGGTGTACGTCCTCGCCGCGCCGACGGCCTACGTCCCGCCGGAGAAGCTCACGTACGACAGCCCGACGGCCGAGCCGGACGAGCGCCTCGAGCGCGTCTCGCTCGTCGATCAGCTCTTCGTCGCGCGCGTCGTCCAGTTCCTGCGCGCGCTCTGCTCGAAGCTGCCCCCGGACAGCGACCCGGCGGAGGTCCAGCCGGTCGTCGAGGGTGCCCTCTGGGCGCTGTTCGAGAGCGCGCCGCCCGCCAGCATCGAGCTCACCGTCAAGGCGGGCCGCGGCGAGGGCGGCGCGCTGATCGCGGTCACGGTGCGCCCGCGCCGCTTCCTCGGCGTGGGGCTCGACGAGGTGTCGCTCGAGATGCCGCTCGGCTGAGCGCCCCGGATTGACGCCGCCCGGCGCGCGGGGGAGGATCGCCTGCATGCGGCTCCGCGTCGCGATCCTCCTCGCTGTCCTGAGCACCCTCGTGACCACGTGCCAGCGGCCTGCGGCGCCGCAAGCGCCGACGTCCGACTGCGGCTGCCGCAAGAAGTAGCCCGGCGCCCATCGCGGGACGACGGCTCACGTCGCGCGGTTCCGGGCGCGCGGCATTGCAATGCACGTCGAGCGTCTCTCACGAAGACGCGAGGACCGGATCGTGAGCGGTGCTCTCTCTCACACCCGCCGCGGAGCGGCCACCTGCCGGCGGGCGGCGGCGCCTCGATACGGCCTCTCCGCGCCTGTCGCGCCGGAGGGCCATCTTTGATGGCGACGAAGAGCGCGGGAGTGATGGTCGCTTTCATCTCGACGGAGCGCGTGGAGTTGCGTAGTTGCGCAGCTGCTCAGTCGGGCGCTGGCACGTCGCGCGGGTCGCGCGCGATGTGCGCAGCGCGCGCAACCCGGGTTGAGCGCCTCATCACGAAGCGAGCATTGCGCCGGCCTTGCAGTCCTCAGGGGCGGCCCGAGGATTGCAATCCTGGCGGCTTCATGAAGCCCTGCACCCAGGAGGACATCCGCTCCAATCGCCCGTTCGCCGGCCGCAGGGCGGTGGTGATCGGTGGGAGCATCGCGGGCCTGGTCGCAGCCCGCGTGCTCGCCGACCATTTCGGCGAGGTGGCCGTCGTCGAGCGCGACGCCATCCCGGATGACCTCCGCGAGGCCCGCAAGGGGGTACCCCAGGCTCGCCAGCTCCACGGGCTGCTCGCCCAGGGAGAGCGGATCCTGAACGACCTGTTCCCCGGCTTCACCGGGGATTTGCTCCAGGACGGAGCCATCGCGTACGACTTCGGGCTCGGCCTGGCGTGGCACCACCACGGCGCCTGGAAGCCGCGCTTCGAGACGGGGGTGCGGACCGTGTGCATGACCCGTCCGCTGCTCGAGGCGCACGTGCGCCGCCGCGCGTTCGCGCTGCCGAGAGTGCGGCGCCTGGACGAGCGCGAGGTGGTGGAGCTCTCGGCGTCTCGCGATCGCTCCCGGATCACGGGCGTCGTGCTCCGGCAACGCGACGAGGGCGGCCAGATCGAGCGGCTGCCGGCGGAGCTCGTGGTGGACGCCAGCGGGCGCGGCTCGCGCGCGCCGGCGTGGCTCGAGGCGCTCGGCTACCGGCGGCCCGACGAGTCGACAATCCAGGTCCGGGTGGGGTACGCCAGCCGGCAGTACCGGCCGCGGGATCCGGCAGAGCTCCCGTGGAAATCGCTGTACGTCCTCGGCTCGCCGTCCGACAGCCGGCGGTTCGGCTGCATCGCGCCGATCGAGGGCGGGCGCTGGATCGTGGTGCTGGCGGGCCTGTTCGGCGATCACCCGCCCGCCGATCCCGAGGGCTTCCTGGAGTTCGCCCGGGGCCTGCCCAACGACGCGCTCTACCGGGCGCTGCTCGGGGCCGAGCCGGTGACGGACGTCGCGGTCTCCAAGTTCCCGGCGCACCTCCGGCGGCACTACGAGCGGATGGCGCGGATGCCCGAGGGGCTCGCCGTGCTGGGCGACGCGCTCGCCAGCTTCAACCCCGTTTACGGCCAGGGGATGACGTCGGCCTGCCTCCAGGCGCTGGCGCTCGACGCCGCGCTCAAGGAGCAGCGCGGCCGCGCGGAGCGCGGCGCGATCGCGGGCCTCACCCGCCGCTACCACGCGGCCGCGGCGAGGGCGGTCGACCTGCCGTGGCGGATGTCCACGGGGGAAGACCTCGCTTACCCCGAGACCAGGGGCCGGCGGCCCTTCCTCCAGCCGATCATGCGCTGGTACACCGGGATGCTGCACCGGGCCGCGCAGGTCGATCGCGAGGTCTACGTGCGCTTCGTGCGCGCGTTGCACATGCTCGACGGGCCGGAGGCGCTCCTGGATCCTCGCTTGATCCTGCGCGTGCTTCGCGCGGGGCGGTCAGGGTCGCTGCCGGAGGTGGCCGCGGCCGGCGCAGCCCACCGAGGGCAGCCCGAATGACGCCTGAATAGCTGAGCCCGCCGCCTCGCTCCGGTCGTGTGATGACGGAGACGGCTCCGCGCCGCGCGAGGCCCGTGTCGGCGGGACGAACGCGCCGTGCTGCCGTGTCGACAGGCATCCTCCGGCGGGGGGCCGCCCCGCGCGGCTGCAGAGCGTTGCCTGGCCGTCGTGTTCTGGTAAGACGTGCGCGCCTTTACCCACGACGGATCGGCTCGCGAGGCGGCTCCTCGCGGAGGCAGGACATGACCGACTCGATGAATGCGCTCCTGGAGCTCGTCGCCCGCGATCGAGCGCACGACTGCGATGGGGTTGGCCACGTGAACGTCTGCGTGCGGGTGGTCGGCGTCGCCGAGCTGCCGACGCGCGCCGGCCACTTCCGCATCGTGGCGTTCTGGAACAACCGAGACGCCAAGGAGCACATCGCGATGGTGCACGGCGACGTCGTCGGCGCCTCGAACGTACCGACGCGGCTGCACTCCGAGTGCGTCACAGGCGACGTCATGGGCTCGCTGCGCTGCGACTGCCGCGATCAGCTCCTCGAAGGGTTGAAGAAGATCCAGAGCATGGATCGGGGCATCCTGCTCTATCTGCGCCAGGAGGGCCGCGGGATCGGGCTCATCAACAAGATCCGGGCCTACGCGCTGCAGGACCAGGGGCTCGACACGGTCGAGGCCAACCTGGCGCTCGGCTTCAGGGACGATGAGCGCGACTACGCGGTCGCGGCGCACATGCTGCGCAGCCTGAACGTGAGTTCGATCGAGCTCATCACGAACAACCCCAACAAGGTCCAGCAGCTGACGCAATACGGAGTCTCCGTGGCCGGGCGCATCCCGCACGTGATACCGCCGAACGATCACAACCGCTTCTACCTGGAGACCAAGGCGAAGCGATCGGGGCATTTCATCGACACGTGGGGCAAGCCGCACCTGGTCGAGCAGAGCGATCCGGTCGTGGTCGACGGGATGGCGCCCCCGGAATCCGAGCCGGCGCCCGCGGGCTGAGGCCCCCGCGGGCGCGGGGGCCCAGGCTCAGCGGCCATTGCGGCCGCGAGCCTCCATCGATGCCCGTCCGGCGCTACGGCGGCGCCGTGCGGCGGTGTCGAGATCGTCTCATGGCGCGGCGCCGGTCAGGCGGCGAACCCGGTCCGCGTGGGGGCTCGCCGGGAAATTCGAGAGGAAATCCCCGGCGCGGACGCGCGCCTGGTCGGCGCGCCCGCTGCGCAAGAGCGCGTCGATCGCGACGATCTCCCGCTCGGCCGCGAGGCGCCCCTCCGGGAACTCGGCCCGGTGCTCGTCGAGCAGGGCGAGCGGCGCCTCCGGCGATCGCGCGAGCACCGCCCTGATCTCCGCGAGCCGCTCGGCCTCCCGGAGCAGCTCGTCGCGCTCCAGCAGCGCGGCCGCCGTCGCGGCGGGCCGAAGCGTGGGCTCGCCCTGACCGGCGCTCCCCTGGGATAGCTCTCGGCCCACGCCGGGCGCGGACCGAGGCTGCAGCTCGGCGCCGGGCGCCGGCACGGGCGCCCCGAGCGCTTGATCGCTGCAACCTGCGAGGAGGGCGAAGAGCGGGGCGGCGAGGCCTCCCGCGATCCACCGGGTGTGTGACGCATGGTGAACGACATGCATGTCGTCGACTCCTTCATGGGGCCGAGCTGGCGGCACCCCGCCGAAACGGGCCCGCGAAAACGCGCGTGCCCATCGCGGGACCGCAGCTCGCCGTCGCCATGTCCGCCAGGGCGGCACGGCGTATTCGACGTAATGAGCTGGCGCTCCAGCAACGACGGCCCGAGCACCAGCATTCCTAGCTGACAGGCGTATTGTAAAAATGAACACCCGGTTTGTCAACACTGCTTACTTACGCCGTCCGAAAGCAGCGCTTGCCGCTTGCCGATGGCCGAAATCGCGCTATCCGGCTCAGAAGGCGCCGGCGATGCCCACGCCCGCGCCGCCGCCCGCCGGCGCGAGCGAGAGGCGAAAACTCCGGGTGCCAGAGCTGGCAACGCCCGGGCGCGGGGCATGAAACAGAGCCGGGATCAGCACGCCGGAGGCGGCGCCGAATACGGCGCCCGTGAGCACATCGGTGAAATAATGGCGATCGCCGGCGATGCGCAGGTAGCCGGAGAGCGCGGCGATCGCCATTCCGTTCGCCCATACCCACGGCGCCGCGCGATAGCCGCGCATCGACGCCACGGTGCCGCTCGCGGCGGCGAGAGAGAAGACGGCCGTCGAGTGGCCGGAGAAGAACGAGAGATCGTCGTCGTGCGGGAGGGCGCCCGAGGTGCCCTCGCCCGCGCGGAGCACATCCAGGTTGTCGTGATGGGCATACGGCCGCTGGCGGCCGGCGATGTACTTGGTGATCTGGTTCATGTTCATCGCCACCACCATCGCTTCGGTGACGATCACGAGATCCGCGGCGATGTTGTCGGAGCGGCCGTCGTACCACGCGGCGAGCGCCGTGAGGCCCAGCGCTGCGGCGGGCGCGACGCCGAGGACCGTCACGTTGCTCAGATCATGAGCGGTGTTCGGGTTGCCTCTCCAGACGAGCGCGTCGCGGACCGACGTGTCGAGGGCGTTGGCCGTGCACCAGCGGCACGATTCGGGGGCGAGGCCCTTCTTCGCGAGCTCGGACGCGATCCATGCGGCGCCGCCGACGACGGTGATGGGCAGATCGATCTCGGGCCGGTACGTGAGCTCGGGGGACGGGTCGGCGGCAGCGGCCGGCGAGCACGGGACGGCGACGAGGAAGGCGGACAGCGCGAGCGCGGCGGTAGCACGCATGAGGGGCGCAAGCGTAGCCGGGGCGGAGGGGCACGGAAATCCGTCGCGGGCGTCAGGCGCGCGACGGCCCCGGCGTGGCGAGGAGCAGCCCGTCGAGCAGGCGCGCGTGGGCGTCGTCGACCAGGTTCCGGAGCGCCGCCGGCCCGGCCTTGGAGAGGGCCCCCGACGCCGCGAGGGTCGCGAGGCCGTGGTGCATCGCCCAGATCGGGACCGCGAGCGCCCACGGATCGCCGGGCGGGAACGCGCCGGCGCGCTGCGCCTCCTCGATGAACCCGAGGAGCACCCCCAGGTTCTGCGAGGTGGCCGCCGCGACCCGCGGGTCGTCCACGTCCACCTCGCCGGAGTACATCACGTGGAAGGGCGCGGGGTGCTCCAGCGCGAAGGCGACGTAGGCGAAGCCGGCGGCCAGGAACCGCGCCCGGAGGTCGCCCCCGGCGCCCTCGAGGGCGGCCGAGATCCGCGCGCCGAGCGCCGCGCTCGCCTGGACGGCGAGCTCGGTCATCAGGGCGCGCTTGTCCGCGAAGTGCCGGTAAGGCGCGGCGTGCGAGACGCCGATGCGCCGCGCGACCTCGCGCAGCGTGAAGCTCGCGTTCCCTTGCTCCTCGATCAGCGAGAGCGCCTCCTCCAGCACGGCGCGCCGGAGGTCGCCGTGGTGGTAGGGCCGGTCGACGGGGCGCGGCGCGGGCGCGGGTGAAGGGCGCGGCGCGGGCGCAGGTGAAGGGCGCGACGCGGTTGCGGGTGAGGTGCGCGCGCGCGGACGGCGGCGCCTTGCGGGGGAAGCCACAGCGCAGGCGCACGATACCACGAAGGCCGCGGTCCCACCGAGCCGCGGGGCCCGGGATCGCGGATGCACAGGGCCGCGAGCTCAGGAGCTGCGGGCGGACGCGAAGAAAATGTAGGCAGTGGAAACTTTCCCATGTTGTCAGTGTCATCATCGGGCGCGCGGGCGGCCGGTGGCCGGCGCGCTGCACCTGATCCAGGAAGGAGCCCCGTATGTCCGAGCCCCGTCGATCCCCCGAGCGCGAACGCCTCCTTGCCGCCGTGGAGCGCGTCCGCGGCGTCGCCACCGCCCACGCCGAGGCGTCCGAGCGGCTGCGCACGCTCGCGCCCGCGGTCGTCGACGCCCTGCAATCGAGCGGCCTGCTCGCGATGGCCGCGCCGCGCGCGCTCGGCGGCGTCGAGAGCGACCCGCTGACGCAGGTCGAGGTCTTCGAGGCAATGGCGCGCGCGGACACGTCGGCGGGGTGGTCGCTGATGATCAGCGCGCTGCTCGCCGCCCTCGCCGGGGGCACCCTGCCGGACGAGGGGGCCCGCCAGGTGTTCGCAGGGCCATTCCCGACGTTCGCAGGGCTCCAGATCCCGACCGGCCTCGCGCGGCGCGTCTCCGGGGGGTACGTGCTCGAGGGCCGCTGGGCCTTCGGCAGCGGCGTGCGGCACGCGTCGTGGGTGTTCACCTGCGCCATCGTGGCCCCGGAGGGCGGGGCCCCTCCGGCGGGGCCGCCCGAGATGATCAGCCTCGCGGTCCCGCGCGAGCAGGTGGTGATCGAGGACACGTGGGACGTGGCCGGCCTGCGCGGCACGGGGAGCGACCACTACCGGATCGAGGGCGCGCTCGTGCCCGAGGCGCGGACGTGCCCCTTCCCGGCGGCGCCTCAGCGGCGCGGCGGCGCGCTGTACTCGCTGCCGTTGCTTGCCCTGCTCGCGGCCGGTCACGTCGGCTTCGCGCTCGGCGTCGGGCGGCGCGCGCTCGACGAGATCGCCGCGGTCGCCCCGCGCCGCGTGAAAGCCTGGCCGCAGCTCGCGCTGGGCAGCCACGCGGCCTTCCACATGGACCTCGGGCGCGCGGAGGCGAAGCTCGCGGCGGCGCGGGCCTATGCGTTCGACGTGCTCGGGCGGATGTGGGACCAGGCGCGCGCTGGAGAGGCGCTCTCGATCGAGGACTGGGCGGCGATCCGGCTCGTCCAGACGTATGTGACCGACGTCGCCGCGGAGGTCGCGGGCTTCGCCTACCGGGCCGGCGGCGGGGGCGCGCTCTACGCGGCGAGCCCGCTGCAGCGGTGCTTCCGGGACATCCACGCGGCGACGCAGCACATCGCCGCGACCGACGACGCCTACGAGTTCGCGGGGCGCGCGCGGCTCGGGATCGCCGAGCTGCACCCGATGCTCGCGCCGCGGCCGCCCTCGGGTGGTGGGTTAGCTCGACAGGGCGGCTGAGCGACGCGCTCTCAACCAGGCTCCGGCCACGCCGGCTGATCGCCGAGGATGCGCGGCTTGTGGCGCTCCAGATAGGCGCGACACCAGGCGTCCGGCGCCTCGCGCCGGCTGACCCGGCGGATCGCCGTGTACAGCACGAGCTCGCGCAGCTTCATGAACCGGTCCATCTCGGCCAGCCACCGCGCGGAGAGCGCGTTCTCCCGGGCGTAGCCGTCCAGGAACCTGTCGCGGAACATCCGGAGGAGCTCTGGCGGCCGCCCGGGGCCGAGCGGGTCGATCGCGACATAGAAGAGGACGATCCCGAGATCGCTCGCGAACCACTCGTAGGCGCAATCGTCGAAATCGATCAGCGTGAGCGCGCCGCCGTCCTTGAGCACGTTCCCGAAGTGGGCGTCGGTGTGCACCAGGCCGAAGGCGTCGCGGTCCGTCGGCAAGGCCCGGAGCTCCGCGACGAGACGCTCCAGCCGGCCGCCGATCGGGTCGCGCTCGTCTGCCGGCAAGAGCTCCCGCGGCCTGGTGAAGTCGCCGTCCTCATGCCACGCATGACGCCGCCTCGCCGACGGCGGAACATACACCTTCGTCGCGGCGTGAAGTCGCCCCAGGAGCCGCCCCCAGGCGGTCGCCACGTCCGGCGTCAGATCGTCGGAAGAGAGCGGAGCGCCTGGCGCCTTCGCGTACGCGCGCACGCAGACGGCCTGGCCGGGCTCGCCGAGCAACGCCGCGTAGCTGCCGTCAGCGGCCCGGATCGCCGGGGCGGCGCGGACGCCCTGCGTCGTCAGGTACTCCAGCCATTCGCACTCCGCCTCGACCGCGTCCAGGGACCTGCGCCCGGGATCCCCGAGCTTCAGGACGAAAGTACCGTCGCGCCGCCGCGCCTCGAACACCTGGCACTCGAAGCCGCCGATGTGCCGGCAGGTCGCCGGATCGAGCCCGTAGAGCGCCAGAGCGCGATCGAGCAGAACGGGATCTACGGGAGTCGTATCGTCCGCTCCAGAGGGCAGCCCCGCGCTCAGGGCTGGCTGCCTTCCGGCGGGCACACGACCCTCTGGGGCGGCGGCGGGTTGCACATGACGACCACGGGAGGGCCTCCGTCGCGAGAGGGCTGAGGCGGCGGGCAGGTGTTCGGGAGAAACTGCCTGCACGTGCCGTCAGGGCCCCGGACCACCTTCGCTCCCCGCGCGGGCTGCGGAAGCGGCTCCTCCTCGCCCTGCGCCGACGTCGTCCCGGCGTCCTGCGACGTCTCCGGCACCGCCGCGTCCTGCGTCTCCGTCGTCCCGGCGTCGCTGAACGTGGCCGCGTCCCCCACGCCAGACGAAGACGTCTGCATGAGCTCCAGGCGCGGCGGGTTGGCGATCAGCTCCGGCGGATCGGGCTGCGGCTGAGACGTGCCACAAGCCGCTGCGCCGCCGGCCACCGTGACGACGAATGAGGACGCGAGCACGCGGCGACGCCGGCGTGACGAGAGCTTCATGGAGACCATCCTAGACCGATGGCCCGACCCACGTCACCCGAACGGCGATCGCTGCAGCGCGCTCCGGGGTCTCGTCTCGAGCTTCATCAGGTGGTCGCCGATCGACGGCTCACGGCAGAGCATGCCTCGATGCCGAGCGTGGTAAGGAACAGGAACCGTCGATCAGGACGTTGTTCAAGCCCCAGGCGGATGGCGTGCCGTGCGCCTGAGCTGCACGGACAGGAGCCGCGGCGGGTCGCTCCTGGCGGCCTCCGCGTCGCGCCACTCGCCCAGGTGAACGAGCTCGAACCCAGCCCCCAGGCCGCCGTTCACGTACTGTGACACGTCATGCAGGAACGCGGTCACACGCTCGGGCTGGCCCGTCTCCGGGTTGACGAAATTGGCCTGGCCCCCGCGCATCTGTCGCACCGGGTGCAGCTCGCACAGGAAGAGCTCCCCTCCCGCGCGCAAGGCGCGGGCAGCCTCGGCGAAGACCGCGTCGATGTCCTCGATATGCTCCAGCACGAGCATGGCAATCACGACGTCGGACGAGCCCGCCTCGAGGGGCCAGGAAGCGCGGATGTCGTGCTGCACGAACCGGACGCGGGGAGAAGACACGCGGGCCCTCGCGCGACGCAACATCCCCTCGGAGAAATCCAGCGCGAGGACGCTCCTCGCCTGCTCGTCGAGCCACTGCGTGTTGCGCCCTGTGCCGCAGCCGATCTCGAGAACGTCCCTGCCGGCCAGCGCCAGGCCGCGTTGCCGGAGGACCTCCGCCGCCAGCTCGCGGGTCCGGTTGAAATCGTCATCGTACGTCGCGGCCCAGCGATCGTAGGCCGTGGCGATCTCGGGTTTGTCTGGAGAGCTGGACATGAGCTCGCTCCGCATCACAAGCTGAGCTCGCTCAGCCCAGGATGCTCGTCGGGTCGCCGCCCGAGCGGCCAGTGGAACTTCCGCTCCTCCGCCGCGATCCGCACGTCATTGATGCTCGCCTCGCGCCGCCGCATCAGCCCCTGCGCATCGAACTCCCACTGCTCGTTGCCATGGGACCGGTACCAGTTGCCGCTGTCGTCGTGCCATTCATAGGCGAAGCGCACCGCGATGCGGTCCCCGGTGAACGCCCAGACCTCCTTGATCAGGCGGTAGTCCAGCTCCCGCTGCCATTTGCGTTGCAGAAACGCCTCGATCGCCGCCCGCCCCTGGAAGAACTCCGCCCGGTTCCGCCAGCGGCTATCGACCGTGTAGGCCTGAGCCACGCGCGCGGGATCCCGGCTGTTCCAGGCGTCCTCCGCCAGCCGCGCTTTCCGGGCGGCGGTCTCGGCGGTGAAGGGCGGCAGCGGCGGGCGCGACACGACAGGATCTTCGCTCAAGGTGCACCTGAACGAACCTTCCTCGAATCTCTCATCCCCGGCAACCCCTTTTCACGCGAAGCTCCCCAGGGCCGTACCGCGGACCGGCCGCTCCCGTCCTGCCATCGGCGCGCGTCCGTCGCTCGCGCGCGCCGCCCCGCGGGACCGCCCTGCCCGCTCCGGCGCAGGCGCCGTGGGAGCGGCCACGACGCTTGGCGCTCGCGCCGGCGGCGAGAGCTCGTTAGAGTCGCTCCGCGCTTCGAGGAGCCTGTGCGCTCGAGAGGGATCCGATGACCATTCCGTTGACGTGCGTCTTCATCTCACTTCTCTTGATCTACGTGGCCCGCCTGTTCGTCGCCAGGGCGCAGTCACAGCAGCCCGAGGGCCTGGACAACCGCAACCCGCGCGACCAGCAGGCCAAGCTCACGGGCGTCGGGCGCCGCGCCCTCGCCGCCCACCAGAACGGCTTCGAGGCGTTTGCGCCCTTCGCCGCCGCCGTCTTCACGGCCCACCTCGCGGGCGCCGACGCTGGCTGGAGCGCCATCCTCGCCGTCACCCACGTCGCCGCGCGTGTTCTCTATCTGGTCATGTACATCGGCGACAAGGCCTCTGCCCGGACCGCTGTCTGGATCATCGGCTTCGCCGCCACCGTGGGTCTATTCCTCCTGAAGTGGCTGGTCTGAACGCCGCAGCGCCGGCGCGGCGGGGGCGCCGTGGCAGGCTCAGCGCGGCAGGGGCATCCACGCGCCGTCCGTCGGGACGTGGACCTGCGCGGGCAGGTTCTTCGAGGCGGCGCGCTGGGTGAACGCCGTCACGGGCTCGCGGTAATGGGCGAACGTTGTGTGGTGGATGGGGATCACGTGACGGGCGCGGAGCAGCGCGGCGGCGGCGACCGCCTCCTCCGCGTCCATCGTGCGGAGGCCGCGCGCGCCGTCGACGCCGACCGCGCCGAGGTGCGGGAGCCAGAGATCGATGGGCGCAAAGCGAGCCGCCACCGCGCGCATCGGCTCGGTGAAGACCGAATCGCCGGTCCAGTACATCGAATAGGGCGTCGCGCCCTCCCAGCGGAGCACATAGCCGTTGCCCTTGCCGAGCGTCGCGTCGAGCGCCGCATCGTGGGAGTGGTTCGCCGGGACGGCGAGGATCCGCAGGCGGCCGGCGCGGGTCGGGAGCACGGCCTCGTTGTCCCAATCGAGCGGCGTCAGCTTCGTGAATCCGGCGGCGCGCGCCGCGCCGACCGCGTCGGGAGGGAGGATGAAGGTGACGTCCTTCGGGAGCGTCTCCTTCGCGACGGCGTCGAAATGGTCAGCATGGTTGTGGCTGAGGAGGATGACGTCGAGGTGCCCGAGCGGCTCCGCCGGAGGATCGGTATAGCGGGCGACCGGCGCGTTCTCGACGCCGGTCGACGGGTGCTTTGGGAGCGCAAACGCCGCCGGGCCGCGCGGGCCAAGGACGGGATCGGTGAGCAGCCGGAGGCCGTCGCGCTCGAGGATCGCCGTCGGGCCGCCGCGCCACTGGAGGCGCCCGCTCGAGGCCTCGGCTGCGGCGGCTTCGCCGGCCGGCGGCGCGGTCGCGGCGGCCGCGCCGGCCGGCGGCGCGGTCGCGGCGGCCGCGCCGGCCGGCGGCGCGCTGGCTCCGCCGCGGTCCGGCGATGCACAGGCCGTCAGGGAGAGCGCGAGCAGCGCGGCGACCACCGAGCCCATGGGCGCCCGTGGCCTGCGCGGGCGACCCGTCGAGGGCGCGCCTGCGCCGGGCTCCGCCCCGGCGGGCTGCGGGAGCTGCTCGGCACGTCCATTCCACCTGCTCGGGACACCCGTGATGCGGTTCATCGTCGTCGCCTTCCTGGCCGCGCTGTTGCAATGAGGTTCTCGGCGAGGGACCGCGCGCGCGCGGCGGCGCCCGGTCCCCCCTCGCGGACGGCGGTCACGATCGCGCCGTCGATCAGCAGCAGGATCTGCGGCGCCAGCGCGCTGGCCGACGGCACGCCGGCCTCGCGCAAGAGCCGCTCGAAATAGTCGATGAGCCGCTGCTTGTGGCGCTGCGCGGCCTGGTGCGCCGGGTGGCTCCGGCTCGCGACCTCGACCATCGTGTTGAGGAACGCGCAGCCGCGAAAGTCGTCCGCGGCGAACAGCTCGGCGAGCGCGTCGAAGACCGCGAGCGGCCGGTCCCGCGGATCGTCCGCTGCCGCCTCGACTCGCCCTGCCAGCCACTCGCGAAAGCGCGCGTCGCGCGCGTCCAGCACCGCCACGAGCAGGTCGTCCTTCGTCCGGAAGTGCCGGTAGAACGTGGCCTTGGCGACGTCCGCCTCGGCGATCAGGCGATCGACGCCGACGGCGCGGTACCCCTCGGCGTAGAAGAGGCGCTCCGCGACCTCGAGGATGTGGCTGCGCGCGTCCCGCACGACCCTGCTTTAGACAGACAGGTCTGTCTTGTCAAGGGCTGCCGGCGCGCGGCCCGCCGAGAAGGCCGGCGACGCGCGCCCGAGGTGCTGCCCTGAGGCGCCGCCGGAAGGCACCACGATACCCGTGATCCCCGTGATCCAGCGGATCATTGCCTGCCCGGCTCAGGCCGTCACACGGCCATGCTCGCGCCAGAACGGCGCCTCGGGCCAGCGCCGCTCGTCAGCATAGTGCGCGATCAGGCGCTGGCGATAGAGCCGGCGCATTTCCAAAAGACGCGCAGCGTAGGCCCGCAGCGGTCCGAGCTCCCCGCGCATCGCCGCGGGGATCGCGCGCGCCACGTCCATGCCGCCATGCAGCGCCGCGAGGATGCCCTGCGCGGCAGCCGGATCAAAGCTGAGCGCCGCATCGCCGCAAGCCACCCAGCCGGGTCCGTAGACCGGCTCCAGCCAAGCGCCGCAGGCGTCATGGCCGCTCAGCGGCGTGTCGAACACCGCGCCGGGGAAAGCGGCCGCCACATGGCGCGTGTCGGCCAGCGCTGCGCGCCATTCCTCGGGCCGCGCCAGCAGCCGCGCCGCCTCGTGGGGCCGGGAATGCAGCATGAAGACCGGCGCGCCATCTGGCAGCAGCGCCGCGTACCACCAGCCCTGCGGCACGGTCTCCACGAGCGTACGGTTCAGGCGATAGGCCGGATCCGGACGGGCGCGGCCGACCACCGCGACGAGCGCCTCGTCGCGCCGCCTCGTCGCGCCGAGCCGGCGCGCCAGCGACGCGGCTCGCCCGCTGGCGTCGACCAGGAAGGACACGCGCCATTCGGCGCCGTCTCGGCTCCACAATTGCCAGCGCGTATCGCCCCGCGCGACCCGCGCCAGATTCAGCGGCAATGCCCGAGCGCCGGCAGCCAGCGCGGCGGACACAAGCTCGGCTTCGAAGGTGGCACGATCGAGCCGAAAGCCAGGTCCATCTGGCTCGCTCAGGAAATCACGGTAAATCGGCTCAGGATAGCCCCAGACCGAGATATTGCCGCCGATCGGCGTGTGCCGGCCGCTGTCGCCGGGCAGCGGCAGACCGCATGCGCGCAGCAGACGCACCGCCGCGCCGGGCAGAGCCTCGCCGGGCTTGGCCGGGGCGGCGCCGTCAACGAGCCTCGAGTCGCAGAGCAACACCGACAGGCCGGCGCGGGCGAGCAGACAGGCCGCCACCGCGCCGGCCGGGCCGGCGCCGGCCACCGCCACGTCGCAGGTCGCGGCCGATCCGCTCATCGGCGGAAGCGGATCCGGACGGCGGCGAAGGCGTTCCTATGTTCCTCGTCCTCCCAGCCCGCCCGCTGTGCCGGGCTGAGCGGCCCCGCTGGCGCCCCCTCGGCCTCCTCGCGTAGCTTCTGCACGCGATGCTCGGGGATGCTCTCCACATAGATCACCGGCGGGAAATCCGGATCGTCGGGGATGCCCGGCCGCGCCTCCACCACGCCCATGTCAGCGAAATGCGCCACCATCTGCATCATCGCCGCGACCGGATCGCGCGCCGTGCCGCGGGTCCAGAAGGCGCGGTAGTTGAAAGCGGCGAGGCGCTCCTCGCGGCTCTTCGTGGTGTCCACCACGACCTTGTATTCCTCCTCGGTCAGCACCTGATTCGGTACCCGGGCCGGCCAGAAGGACGGGATGTAGGGGTCGAAGCCCGGCGGATACCCCGAGCGGCAGAAGGTGGTGTCGCCCTGCCAGGGAAGCGCCATCCAGCGGCTGATGGTGCCGGCGGTCTGGTCGTAGAGCGGACCGCCCGGAGCCATCGCGCTCTCCGGCGTCAGCTCGCTGCCGAAATCAAGCGGCACCGTCCCCTCGGGCCCCAGGCGGAACCGGAAAGGCGCCTCGTACATGCTGGTATGGCGCAGCGGCCATGTCATCTCGCAGCCCGGATGAAACGCATCGGCGAGACAGAAGTGCAACGCCGCCTTGTCGAGCATCGCCGGCTGCTCGGCCAGCGGCACGTCATCGATGCTCTGCGGCGGCACCGCGTCGCGATGCCAGTCGCCGATGAAGTCCCCGTCCACCCAGCGCTGCAGGTGCACCTGCTGCACCCGGGGTAGATCCAGCAAGTTGCGCGGCGAATTCTCGGTGGAGGAGCCGTAGGCGTCACCGTACAGATACGGCCACATCCGCGGCTGGTAGTCCGACGTCTCGTGGGGTCGGAACGAGTTCATGATGACACGCCGCAGCTCGCTCCATGTGTCGCTCCGACCGCCGGCGCCCGCCTTCGAAGGCGCCTGAGCGAGCTTGTCGATGAACGCGAGATCCTCGAAATCCATCGGCCCCCCCTTGCCGAACATCGCGGCGAAGCCCTTGTTCACCCATTGCAGGCTCGACAGCCGCCGCAGGAACGGCAAGATGTCTCTGGAGAACGACGTGGTCTGCGGCATCGCCATCCAGCCGCAGGCGATGTAGCAATCCACGAGCATGTCGTGCATGGTTCGCCAGCCGACCACGTTGGTGCCGTAATTCGGCGGCGTACAGACCACCCAGGCATGCTGCACCGGCACGGCGCGGCCGCTGATCGACACCGTGGCGGTCACCGGACCGTCGGAGATGTCATCGTACCATTGGTCGGCGTTGTTGAAGCTCTTCTCGTCGGCCGGCACGTAGACCGGTGCGTTGGTGGGCGACCCGGACTTGCCATGCCCGCCCAGCACGAGAAGGCGTCCGCGGTCGTCGGTCCGGATCTCGCCCAGCGGCACGTTCACGCCCATGAACTGGCCGGTATCGAAGCTGTGCTCGCTGCCGCCCGACACCGATTTGCCGCTGATGCTCCGCGGCCCAGGATCGATCGCCAGCGCGGCGCGGTCTGCCCCTTTCACCGTCGGGTTGCGCAGGGGCACGCTCGTGCCGACGGCGTCCGGGATATCGAGCGCCATGTCGAACTGGTACCATTGCGCCTTGCGGTTGGCCAGACGCACGGTCCACTCGATGTTGGCGTCATCAGCCGTGAGCTCTCTCACGACCTCACCAGCGGCGTTGTAGCCGTAGATGCGGAACTGCGCCGCCTCGCGCTTCAGCGCGCCGGTGGCGTCGCGGTGAAAGCCCGGTGCGAAGGGGGAAGGCTCGGTCACCTGGGGACCGATATAGTACTCGCTCAGGCTGTCGCCGACGCGGCAGATGCCGATCGCGGGGTGGATCGCGGCGCGGACGATCACGCTGTCCTTGGCCTGCGGGCAGTCGCCGCTCGGCTTCGGTCGGTCCGGCTCGCCGGTGGGCACGCCGTTGGCGTCGCGCCGCACCTGCGCGGAAGCCGCATAGACGTCGCGTCGCGCCTTTGCGATGGACCCCTGCGGGAGGTGCTCCTCCGTGACGCGCCAGATATTCCACGACAGGTTCTCGCCATACTCCGGCTGGCTTCGCACCGTGATGTCCTGTTGCTCCAGGATCAGATCGGCGAGGTGCACCGGCGGGCTGGCCTCCTCGGTCCAGGGGATCATTGCGTCGTCGAGCGGTTGGGTGTCTCGATTCGTGCGGAACTGCGCGCAGAATTTGAACGTCACCGGCCCGGCCTTCAGCCGCGCCTCGAGATCGGCGGCCAGATACGTGGGATCGGCCGGCGGGGTCTCCGGCGCGGGCACCTCGATGGTGGGCTCCAGCTTGTACTTCACGTAGTCCTTCGGGCCGAACGAGAAAGGCAGGCCGCTCCAGTACGACGTGCCGAGCACGCTGCCCACCGGCCTGGCCATCTCATCGAGGATCTTCTTCGTCTTGGGATGGTCCTTGAGATAGCTGTCGTAATCGTGGTTCACCACGCCGGCGCGGGTGAACTCGCACATGTCCTTGGCGGTGGCGACGAAGAACACGCTCATGTTCTGCAGGATGAAGTCGAACGTGGTGTCCTCCGGCTCGCCGAAACTCTTCGCGCCCGGCACGCCGAACAGCTTGATGGCGATGCCCAGCGTGGTCTTGTAATCGTTGTCGGTGGGCAGCGCGTCGGAGGAGAAGCGCAGCCACGCCTTGTATTCGCGACCGGCGAACAGGCCAACGCGGTATGTCTCGGGCAGATCCTGCTTGATGCGGAAGGTGGCGCGCACCACGCCATGCGGCTTCAAGAAGACGGGCCGCAGAGCCGGGCATTGTCCGGCCTTGATACGGCCCATCTGTACCATGTCGACGAACATTTGTACGAGCGAGCCGACCGGATCGGCGTCGCAATCGATGCTAGGCGCGGCGACGACCTTCGAGCTGCTGGACGCGGAGTCGACTGCTTCGAGGCGGAGGCGGTGGGTCATGCCTGGCTCCTTGGTGATGAAAGTGATGCAGGAGACAGTACCGCCATCTCGACGTCAAGCTGCTGGACGGCGAGCTCGGGGCGTCCCCTTTCTCCACCATTGCTGCGCGCATGACACGGCTGCTCCTTCGCACAGTCGCCGGGCCGGCCAGGACCAGGACACGCCGTGCTCCAGCAGCGGATAGCTGTGGGACACGAAGAGAAGAGGAGGACTCTATTGCTTCTTCTTCCGGCGTCCTCGGCGCCTCAGATCTGGCCCTGTGTGTCGAGTACCCGGCGCGGCCGAGCGCCGGTGCGCGGCGGACAACCCCCACACACCGGCGCCGCGCCGTCAGGGGACGTTCATCTCGAACGCCACGCTGTAGTTCGGCTGGGCCTTGCCCGTCGTCGAGCCGACGAACGGATCGGAGTCGCGCAGCTGGCCCCAGCGGATCGTGCCGCCCGTCATCGACGTCCCGTCGGTCGTCATCGCATAGCCGACCATCACGCCGGACGCGGGGAGGTTCCGCGCGGTGATCTGCACCGAATCGCCGGAGATCTCCACGCCGCTGATCGGGATCCGGGAGTTGCCGCTCCAGAGCTCGAAGCCGCGGCCCTGCGCCCACTCCGTGAACGCTGTCTGGTGGGGAGACGGCAGCGCGCTGTCCCAGGCGAGCGGCGGCACCGGGACATGGAAGTGCACGGTGACGACGTCGCCGCTGCGCTCGACGCGCGTCGGCTGGAGCGGCCGCCAGTCCTTCCCGAGGACGACCTTCTCGAAGTAGATCTGGCCGAATTTCTCGCCGAGCTGCTGGTAGCCGTTCGCGTTCAGGTGGATGTGATCGTTGGCATACGGATACTGGTACTTCGGACCCGAGCAGACGATGTCGCCCGGGTGATCGACGCCCACGCGCCACTGCGCCTGCGTCGACGTCGACCGCGTGCCGGCGTCGGTGTGCACCGAGTTCTGCTGGGACACCAGCAGGGGGATGCTCCGCGACTGGCCGGTGATCCGGAGGAGATCCTGGTTGTAGTCGGACCACAGCTTTACCAGTTCATCGCCGTAGGTCGCGCTGCCGGCGTCGGACTCGCCGTGCGTGATCACGATGGCGCCGACGCCGTACGTCTTGCCGGCCTCCCTGGCGAGGCGCGCGATGGCCTCCGCCTCGAAGAGCGTCGCCGCGTACGCGCGGCCCATCGACGTGTCGCCCGTGGCCGTCTGGGTGGCGCCCTTCCGGAGGACGCTCATCGGCTGCCCGCTCTCGCCGACGACGGTGTGCACCGTGACGTGTTCGCCGCCGGCGGCTGCCTCCGCGAGGGACGAGATCTGGTCGGCCATGGCCGTGTGCGGCGTCTCGCCATAGATGTTCTTCGGGTAAGCGCTGGGGTAGGTCGTCGCGAACCCGCGGATCGGCTCGACGAGCGGGACCAGGGAGAGGGCCGTGTTCGCCGCGTCGAAGGGGGGCACGCTCGCGTTCCCGAGGGACAGCTTCAGGTTGTGAAAGCGCTGCGTCGTGGTGCGGGGCGGCGTGCCCTCCGCGCCGACCGAGAGGCTCTGTCCCGTGCCGACGATGCCGCTCCAGTCCCAGAGCGGCGCCGGCGGCGCGCCGCCGCCCCCTTCTCCAGCGCCGCCAGCGCCGCCAGTGCCTGCCGCGCCGCCGCCCCCTTCGCCGGCGCCGCCGGTGCCCGCCGCGCCGCCGGAGCCGCTCGCGCTGCCCGTCGCGCCCTGACCGCCGGCGCCGCCGGCGCCGCTCGCGCTGCTCGTCGCGCCCTGACCGCCGGCGCCCTGACCGCCGGCGCCAGAGGACGACCCGTCCGACGAGTCGCATCCGAGCGCCGCGAGGAGGAGAGCGAGCGTGCCTGACGAACCGAGGCTCAAGAACGAAGATTGTCGCATGTTGGCTCCTTGCCGCTGCACGAGCGGGCCGGGTGATCGCGCGGCCCGGAGCGTCGATCGTCAGGCCGCGTGGTGGAAACCACGACCGGCCATAGCACGGAGGCGCAGAAAAACTGAACCGATTCAGTTTCTGGAGACCGCAACCTCGGTCGGGAGCTCCGCCGGGGGCGTCAACCTCGGGGCGTCAACCTCGGTGGCACGTCCTCGACGTCGACTCCGGTTCTTGGCTCGAGCTCGAGGGCGCCGTGCCGAACGGGCTCCGGAAGGAGGTGCTCGCGAAGCTGTCGGAGATCGAGCAGCGGACCCACTCGATCTCCTCGCTCGGCGGCCACCTGAAAGTGCTCGCGTCTCACGCCGGGAGCAGCGATCCTCGCGAGCGCCGCTTCGTGGCCAAGCATTATCGAACCACCACGAAGCACCTCTCGAACGACAATCACCTCACGTTCATGAAAAACATCCTGATCGAGGTGCTCGCGGGGAAGCTCGACAATGGAAAGAGCCTCTCCGCGACGCAACGCAAGACGCGCCACGAATGCCTCTCCTGGTTTGCCGGCGAGAGAAAGCTCGCCAAGCTCGGCGCGGCGCTGGCGAAGAGAGGCCGGTAGCAGTTCCTCAGGGACGCCTCGAACTCGAACGCATCCTCGCAACCGGGCAGCGTTCGAGCCGCCGTGAGCTCGACGCGATGGTGCGATAGCTCGTCCGCCGCGAGGCTCGACGAAGCCAAGCCCAGCGCGGCCGCGCCAACTGCGATCCAGCGGTGATGTACGAACTCACCGCAGGTCTTCCTCGATGTGATCCGCGGCTTCCTCCGGCGTTGACGACGTTGACGCTCAGCCCCGCAGAAGCAGCACGAGCCCGCGCGTCACCACCCCGGCGATCGGCGGCAGCACGAGGGAGGCGGCGAAGCGCAGCGCCGCGAGCCGCCCGCCGATGAAGCCGATCTCGATCGGCAGCCGCAGCGCCGACAGCGTCGAGAGCGAGACGAGGTAGGTCACGAGCACCGGCGCGCCCACGCCCGCGCGGAACGAGCCCGCCGCGAGCGGCAGCCCCACGATGCTCCCGCTCGGCGTGAGCGCGCCCGCGATCCACGCGACCAGGATCCCCCGCAGCCCCGCCGCGTCCGAGAGCCAGCGCTCGATCCACGCCTTCGGCAGGAGCGCCTCGAGGCAGCCGGCCATCACGATCCCGATCACCAGCGCGGGCGCGATCTGCCGGGCCTGGCTGCCCGCCGCGCGCGCCGCCTCGGAGGCGACCCCGCGCTGGATCACCAGGGCGACGAGGACGAGCAGCGTCGCCCCCATGAACCCGAGCGCGGCCTTCACGAGTGCCCCGCCGCGTCGTCGAGGATCACGACGTGCCCCTGATCGCCGTCGACGCGGATCCGCGCGCCGCTCCAGATCGCGGTCGTCGCCGCCTCGACGCCGACGACCGCGGGGATCCCGTACTCGCGCGCCACCACCGAGCCGTGGGTCATCAGCCCGCCGACCTCCATCACCAGGCCCGCGGCGTGGAGGAACAACGGCGTCCAGCCGGGGTCGGTGAACGGCGCGACCAGGATCTCGCCCGCGCGCAGCACCTCGCGCGTCGGGTCGCGCACGACGCGCGCGACGCCCTCGACCACGCCCGCGGAGACGGGCACACCCGCGAGCGCGCCCGCCGGCAGATCCCGGCGATCGCGGCGCGCGACCACGGCCTCGCCCTCGCTGGTGATCACCGGCGGCGGGCTCATCCGCGCATGGCGGGCGAGCGCGGCGCGGCGCTCCACGACCGTGGCCTGGAGCTGCTCCGCGACCGCGCCGCCCTCGAGCGCGGACGTGAGCTCGTCGAGCTCCAGCATCCAGGTGTCGTCGATCGACGCGAGGAGGCCGCGCTCCACCGCGATCGCGCCCGCCTCGCGCGCCGCGCGCCGCACCCGATCGAAGAGCTGCATCATGAAGAACTTGGGGTGCTCGCGGAGCGAGAGGTACACGCGCGCGCGGCGGATGAGCCCGCACGCGCGGAAATCCTTCATGGATCATCCGCTCCGCCGCACGCAGCCGCGGCGCCCCGGGCGCGGCCTCCGCGAGGCGCCGCGTGTGGGCCTCGACGTGGCGCACGAGCTCCGCCTCGCACGCGGCCTTCGCCTCCTCGGGCCGCGCGGTCATGAGCTGCCGGGCAACGCGAGCGACGAGCGGCAGGAGGAAGCGGAGCAGCGATCCGAGCCGCGCCGGCGCCGCCTTGCCTTCGCGGAACGCCGGCCGCCCCGCGACCTCGCGCAGGCGATCGGCGATCATCGAGCTCCCGTTCTCGATGATCGCCGGGAGGAGCCGGGTGAACGGCGCGCGGCGGAGGAGCGGCGTGACGTCGATAAAGAGGCGGCCGCCGGCGTGGGCCATGAGCTCCGAGCGCGCGCCGTCGGACGGCCTCCCCACCGGGAAGAACGCACGGAAGAGCGAGATGCCGAGCGGCGTCATCACCGCGGTGTTGACCTGCATGTGCCCGAAGCTCACGTAGACGTGCAGCGCCGGATCCCGCGGCGGCGGCGCGGGCAGCGGGTAGGCCGAGGTGATCGGCCGCGCCTGGAGCAGGAAGATCGCGCCAGCTTCGACGCCCCACTCGAGGTCCTGCGGCGCACCCTGGAGCGCCTCGACGCGGCGCCCTAGCGCGACGAGCGCGGCCACCGCGGCGTCGTCGAGCGCGCGCCCGGCCCGCCGCTCTGGCGGCACCTCGCGCGTCTCCGTCCCGCCGCCCGGCTTCGCGACGATCGCGATTGCCTTCGCGCCCACGCGCACGTCGAGCAGCGCGCCATCGGCCTTGCGCGCGCGGTAGACGTCGGGGTCGACGACGCCCGAGACCAGCGCCTCGCCGAGGCCGAAGCTCGCGTCGATCGTGCACACGCCGCGGTGGCCCGTCACGGGATCGGCGGTGAAGAGGATCCCCGCGACGTCGGGGCGGATCATCCGCTGCACCACGACCGCGAGGCGCGCCGCGCGGGAGCCGTAGCCGTTCCGGCGGCGGTAGACGACGGCGCGATCGGTGAAGAGCGAGGCCCAGCAGGCGCGCGCGCGATCGAGCACCGCGTCCTCGCCGCGCACCTCGAGGAAGGTGTCCTGCTGCCCGGCGAACGAGGCGTCGGGCAGGTCCTCGAGCGTCGCGCTCGAGCGCACGGCGTAGGCGTGCTCGACGCCGGCCGCGTGGAGCGCGGCGAGCACCGCGGCGCGCACCTCGGGCGGGATGGGCGCCGCCTTGAGCTGCTCCCGCGCCCGCAGGCTCGCGGCGCGCGTCGCGTCGAGGTCGTCGGGATCGAGCGCGTCGATCGCCGCGAGGAGCTCGCCGATCCCGGGCACACCCGCGAGGAAGCGATCGAAGGCCGCCGTGGTCACGCAGAAGCCGGGCGGCACCGGCAGGCCCGCGGCCGCGAGCGCGCCCAGGTTCGCGCCCTTGCCGCCCACGCGCGGGAGGTCCTTCCCGCGGACCTCGGCGAAGGGGAGCACGAGGCGCGCGGGAGCATCGTGCGGGCTCACGCGCGCACCTCCGCGCGCGGCGCCGCGCCGCGCAGGAAGAGCTCGACGATCGCCTGCGCCCGCGCCTCGACCGACGGCGCCGGCGCGTGCGCGGCCGCGCTCGGCTGCCCGCGCGCCGCCGCGCGTGCGAGGCGCGCGCGGAAGAGCGACGCGGTCATCACCATCCCGAGGAGCGCCGCCGCCCGATCGATCGCGTCGCCGTGCGTGAGCCGCCCGCGCGCCGCCTGCGCGTCGAGGTAGCGCGCGAGCCGGCCGAAGGTCGACGTCTGCTGATCGCGGAGCCGCTCGAAGTAGCTCGCCTCCGCGTCGTCGCCGAGCGCGACGAGCCGGATCAGCCCCGGCTGCTCGTCGATGAAGCGCAGCGCCGTGGCGAGGAAGCGCGCGAGCGCCTGCTCGATCGGCGCGTCGAGGTCCGCGAGCTCCCGCGCGGCGTCGCGCCGCGGGGTCAGCTCGTCGAAGGTCGCGCGGAGCAGGCCGTCCTTGTCGCCGAAGGTCCGGTAGATCGTGACCGTGCCCGTGCCGGCCTCGCGCGCGATCTGCTCGACCGTGATCGCCACGGCGCCGTGCCGCGCCACGAGCCGGCGGGCCGCCTCGAGGATCCTCGCCCGCGCCGAGCTCCGCTCGAGCTCCGCGCGGGGCGCCCGCGCGCGGAGCCGCGCCACCAGCGCCTCGCGGCTCGGCACCCGCCGGTAGAGCGTGGCCCGCGAGACGCCCGCGGTGCGCGCGAGCTGCTGCATGGTGAAGCCGGGGCCCTCGCGCCGGAGCAGCCGCTCCGCGGCGCGGACGATGCGATCGTCGACGGGATCCGGCGCGTCGGTCGTCGGAGTGTGAGACATGATGAAACCGATATCATCCACCGTGTCTCACTTCCAACGCGCCCGCGCCGCCACCTGTCTCACCGCCCGGCGACGGGGCCGCAGACGCGGCGGGAACGCAGGTGATCCGCAGAAGATCGAAGGACAAAAACAGTGAGGCCTTGCCGGGCTCACCCGGCAGGGCCTCGCTGTGAGGGCGAGTCGCCGCGTCGGTGATCCGCATTCAGGCGGCCGATGATCTTGCCTGCCCTCTACGCATCCCGGTTCGACGAGCGAAAGGACCGAAGCGGCGGAACGTCCTCGAAATCCCGGGATCCCCCTGCCTCGATCACCACGCGTCCCGGCGGCGCGTCGCCGTCAACCGTCGGCGCGCACCGCGGGGAGCGGGCGGCGCCGGCAGCTCACCTCGATGAGGATGTCGCCGGGCGCCTTGAAATAGAACATCACGCCGCGGCCGTTCTCGCTCACGGGGCCGCAGTCGATGCCCGCCGCGACGATCGCCGCGTGCTTGTCGTACACGGTGGCCACGTCGCCGACGATGAAGCCGACGTGGAAGCCCTCCGGATAAGGGCCGTCCGCCTCGCGCCGGCGCTGGAGGACGAGCGTGAAGTCGCCGGGCCCCGTGAGGATGGCGATAGCCGGCGAGTGACGGTTGCCGTGGACCTCGAACTGGAAGTGCCGCTCGAAGAACGCGGCCGTTTCGAGGACGTCGGGGACCTGGAGATCGATGTGATTGAGCTGCATGGGAGCCTCCGCGGAGGACGCACGTGCGTCCAGGTGCCGTGGGACCTCACTCCGTGGTGGAGGGGACATGGGCTCCCGTCATGGGAGTGGCCGGGGCTCGCCTGAACCGGCCTACCTCTTTCGGCGACGGAGAAGATAGCGAAGCGATCGCGACCTCGCAACGTCCGGCGAGACATCGACGCGCCGGCGTGGCGGTCGAGGAGGGCGCCGCGCGCGCTCGGCGAGGCGAGGGGGTGGGCAAGGCCGCGCGGCGCGCGATCGTTGCCGCGCGGGCGGCGCAGAGAGCGGGAACCTCAACCCCGGTGAGCGGCAGCGGCGGTGCCTCAACCTGGGTCGGGCCTCGACGATGAGTTTTAGCTATCCTGCGTGGGTGGCTCGACGAAAATTCAAGGTCATAGCCGTTCGTCGGTATGGCGTCGCAGGTGAACCAGATCGCGAGATCGTCCTGAAGATCGGCGAACCAATACAACCGGCCTCGCCCAGCGGCTCTTGGACGTGCCCTGTTCTTCTTGATGGGCTGGAGCCGGATATCCACCATGTCGAAGGGGTCGACGCCGTCCAGGCGATCCAAAGTGCCATGCGGTATGCGCGAAACGCGCTCGACAGATGCGGGCTGCCGATCACATGGCTGGGTCAGGAGCCCGGAGACATCGGGCTGCCGCTTCCTATAGATGGTCCGTTTGGGCTCTGGTTTCAGCGCAGACTAGAGAAGCTCGTAGATGACGAAACGGAGCGCGTGGGCGAGATCGTGGCTGCGGTTGTCAAGGAGCGCGCACGGAGGAAGCGCGAGCCTTGAGGCTCGCTCGGTCCGGTGCTCCCCCGCTTCCGCGGACACCTCCGACGGCACCAGAAGGTAGGGATGCGACGGAGAACGCGGAGGGCATTCACGTCCGAGTTCAAGGCGGAGGTGGTACGGCCTGCGAAGGCGGGCGACCGGAGCATCGGACAGGTGGCGAAGGAACTCGACCTGACCGAGACGGCGGCGGAACCTCAACCTCGGCGCAGGGATGTGCAAGGACGTGGCGTTGCAGGACGGGGAGATCTTCGTCTCCGATCCTCCCGCGCCCGACGTCGGCGAGGCGCGCGGGCCCAAGCTCGCGCCGCTGTTCAGCGATCCCAGGTGCCGATTTCCTCCTGATCGACGTACAGTGCACGGCGAGCAGCTCATGACCGCCCCCCTGGTGACGCCGACGCTCGAGCACGCGCTGCCGATCGACCGTGACCTCGTCCACTGTGCGACGTTCGCGCTCGCGTGGGCGGAGCTCCGGCGGCAGCTCAGATCCGAGGACGTGCTGGTCGAGCCCACGGAGCTCTCGCGGGCGCTGGGCCGCGCAGCTGCCGTCGCCGCCGGCGCCGTGGATCCAGCGGAGTCATTCGCCTGCGCAGGAGAGGGTGATGCGGCGGTCGCTGCGATCCGTGCCGAGCTGGCTCGCCGGTTCGGCGATGCGCAGACGCGGCTCTTGCCGCAGAGCGTGCCGGCGCACGCTCTCGTGGCGTTCGCCTTGTTGCGGACCAGGGTTGCATTCGAGCGGCCCTTTGTCCGCGATCGCTCAGCGGGGCTCTCGTTCCTGGGGGGCCGCGTGCAGTGCTTCGGCCACTGGGGCGGCGCCGGGGCGGGCGCCTATGCGGGCGCCGCGACCGTACACCGTTACGAGTCGCCGGGCGATTTCGTCATCGAGCTCCGCGGCCGCGGCGGCGCGTCGGTCGTCGTCGCTCGCCGTGGAGGCTGGTCGACGCTCGCGGAGGCGACGCACGACGCGCTCGGCGCGGTCGATCGTGGGCCTGGCCGCTGGGCTCGTCTGTGGGGGCAGAGCTCGCTGCAGGACGACGACATCTTCCAGGTCCCGGTCGTGTCGCTGCGCGTCGATGCGTCCTTCGACGAGCTCGTCGGCAAGCCCATCGTGCCGGGGGATCGCGTCCTCGTCGCCGCGTGTCAGACGCTGGAGCTCGACCTCGACGAGCACGGAGCGCGGCTCGTGTCCGAGGCGCTCGCGCTCGGCATGAAGAGCCGCCGTCGCCGTGGGCGCGAGCTCGTGTGCGACGGACCGTTCTTGCTCGCGCTGCGGCGCGCCGGCGCGCCGGCGCCGTACTTCGCCGCGTGGCTGCAGTCGGGCGCGGCGTTCGTTCCTGTGGAGCCTGGGTGAGCGGGTGAGCGCGGTTCCTAGAAGGGCCGCGGATCCACCGTGGTCCATGAGCCCTTGATCACCTTCTCGTGGACCGGGGGGCCGGGTTTGGGGGGCGGTGCCTCAACCTGGGTCGGCGGAACTTGGTCGGCGGAATCTCAACGCCGGTGGGCGGCGGGGCGGTGCCTCAACCTGGGTCGGAACCTCGGAACCTCAACCCCGGTGGGCGGCGGCCGGCAATGCCCCAACCTGGGTCAGGCCTCAACGGGCCTCGACGCCCAGGCGACGGGCGGTCGGCCAGCAGCCGCTCTGCGCTGCGCTCCGGAGAGGTCCGGCGCCTCCGCGGGCGCTCTGCGTTGCGGTCCGGAGGGGTCCGGCACCCCAGCGAGCGCTCTTCATTGCGGTCGGGAGGGGTCCGGACCCCCCCATCTGGCACAATACGCTGCGGATCCGGGGGTCAATGGCACAGAAGAACGAGATGGACAGCGATATTTGACACAACCTGACCCTGGTGAGACGCTCTGCGGAGCGCCTCGGAGGGGTCCGGACCCCGGTGTGTCGCAATGCATTGCGGTTGAGCCAGTGTCGGACCCCCCTGATCTGGCACAGATCGAGGCCGAGGCGGCACAGGGTGCGGCGCTGGTCGCCCCGGGATGGGCCGGAGGCCGGGGATGGGCACCGGCGCGGGCGGCGGCGACGGCCACGCCGTCCGGAGCGTACGGGCGGGGGCTTGGCCCCGGACCGGGGTCACGAGGAGGGGACGAGGCGGGAGGAAATCGCGGCGCCGGCGGTGCGCGTCAGGCAGCCGGGATCAGCTATCGGCGGGCGCGAGCGCGGCCGTCGGCGCGCCGGGCTGGAGGGGAACGCCGGGCGGCGCGGGCGCCGCGGTGTCGCCCTCGGGCTTGTCGTTCTTCCGGGGCGCGCCGCGGCCGCTCGACCCGACGCTCCAGCTCGCGAGCGGCGCGAGCAGCTTGTCGGCGAGTTCCTGCGTCTCCGGCTCGTCGGGCTCGACGGAGCCCATCACCTTGATCACGTAGGCGCGCAGCGCCTCGGTGAACGCGGCGAGCGCGTCGCGCACGCTGGGCGGCGCAGCCGCGGCCGTGGCTGCGGGCGCGGTGACGCCGAGCGCCTTGCCATACGCGGCGTGCGCGGCCTCCAAGGCGGAGAGGAAGCGCTTGCCACCGAGCGCCTCGATGCGCGCGTCGAGGCCGCTCTTGCGGATGCGCTGGATCCGGAGCTCGCTCTCGGACCACTCCAGGACATACGTGAGCTGGAGGAACTTGAGCCCTCCGGTGAAGATGGCCGCCTTCAGCGCGCTTGCATCGGCGGCCTCGGGCGCGCCGGGCGGCAGCTTGGTAAACGCCGTCAGGAAATCGTGGAGACCGCTCCAGCAACCGTCGAGGATGCGATCACACTGGACAGCATCCTCGCTCGCCTCCCCTCCCTCCGAGAGCGACACCTGATCGCGCAGCGCCGACGCGAGATCGTCGTGGCGCGAGGCCAGCGTGGCGAGCACCCGCGCGACGCCCTTCACGAGCTGCTTCTTGGCCGGCTTCGCCGCCGTGAGCAGCTGCTCGCCGAGCGCCATCGCCCCCACGGCCGTGAAGCGGGGGAGCTGGATCACTTCCGATGCGGTGTATTTGCTCATGAGATCACCCTCGTCCGTGGCAGGAGCGCGGGACTGCGCTGGAATGCCAGACGGGCCATCGTGAGCTATCGATGGAATGAAGAGGGCTGTCCAGGGATATTTTGACGGAAGAGAGAGTTACAGAAGAAGGTGCAGTGTCGAATTCCTGCTGTCCGGGGACGACGGCGGGGGGAGGATTGGTGATAAGGTCGAGGGATGTTGAGGGGATAGCGGGGTTGGCACTGATCTGGCAAACGCGCCCCCCTCGGCAAGAGCGCGACGACGTATGCGCTGCCCAGCCCGGAGCCGGGGCCAGGGCGAGGAGGCGGCTTCGGCGGGGCGGCCAGCCCGGGTGTCGTGGTCGCTCACGTCGTGCACGGCGCTCCGGCAGCTCACGGCGTCCAGGGTGACCGATCCGCCTGGACGACCGGGCCTTCACCTCGGCCGTCGCGAGCAGCTCGCCGGGGCGCGCATCAGCGGACGGACGGGTGCGCGGTTGGTCGAGCACGCGCCACGAGGCGCACGAGCACCACGGCGGCGAACGTCAAGGCCGGCGCAGGTCGAGCTGGTCAGCCTCCCGACACGATGACCAGCCCTTGTTGGGCGAACCGGGTCCCGCTACCGTGCGTCGCCTCTCGTCATGCGCGCCCGCACAGAGCTCATCACCTCCTGGGCTGCCATCGAGCCGACCGGCGGCGCGGTCGCCGACGCGCAGGGCCAGCTCGACCCGTTCGAAAGCAAGCCATGATCAGGTCACTTCACGTCAAGGACTTCACGGTCTTCAGCGAAGCGGAGCTCGCCTTCGGAGCGCACCTGAACGTGTTCGTCGGGGAGAACGGCACCGGGAAGACTCACGCCCTGAAGCTCGCCTACTCCCTCCTCGCAACGAGCTCGGAGGAGGGGCGCAGGCGGCTCGCCGCTCCCGCCACCCCCACCGAGGCGGCCTTGCAGGTGCGGCTCGCGGACAAGCTCGTGAGCGTCTTCCGTCCCGAGGCGCTGGGGCGCCTCACGCGGCGTCAGCAAGGGCGAGAGCGGTGCGAGGTGCGGATGACCTGCGCCAACGATGCCTGGGATATCTCGTTCGGCTTCTCGGCGCAGAGCAAGTCGGACCTGACGATCGACGCGCTCCCTACGGAATGGGTCGACACCGCGCCCGTGTACCTGCCGACGCGGGAGCTTCTCACGATCTACCCGGGCTTCGTGTCCGTCTACGAGAACCACTACCTCGAGTTCGATGAGACCTGGCGCGACACCTGCCTTCTGCTCGGCGCGCCGCTGAAGAAGGGCAGCAAGGAGAAGCGCGTCCGAGAGCTTCTTGGACCGCTGGAAGAGGCGATGGGTGGGTCGATCGAGCTCGAAAAGAACGGTCGATTCTACTTCCGGGACGGGAGCGGCCGCACGGAGATGCCGGTCGTGGCGGAGGGCCTCCGAAAGCTCGGCATGCTCGCCCGCCTCATCGCGACCGGAGCGCTGCTCGACAAAGGTTGCCTGTTCTGGGACGAGCCGGAGGCGAACCTCAACCCGCGCATCATCAAGAAGGTCGCCAGCAGCATCGTCGACCTGAGCCTCGGCGGGATCCAGGTGTTCATCGCGACGCACAGCCTGTTCTTGCTGCGCGAGATCGAGATGCTGCTCGCCGCTCGGGGCCGGGAGGGAGATCGACGCGCGCTTCTTCGGCCTGCACTTGTCCGACGCCGGCGTCGCCGTCCAGCAAGGCCCGTCCGTGGACGACATGGGCGCCATCGCTGCGCTCGACGAGGAGCTCGAGCAGTCCGACCGCTTCCTGAGCCCTGGAGATTGAACGATGCCCGCGGTTCGCATCGATGGCCTGAAATTCGATTTCCCGAGCTCCTCCGCGGATGTTCAGCAGGCGCTGCGGCGTCTGCTCAAGCCCGTAGGCGCACAGCCGTTCGTGGCGGAGACGAGTCGCATGGGCTCCCTTGGCTGGAAGGTGACCTGACCACCACGGGACGCAGGCGTGGGGTCGCCGTGTCCGGCGGCCAGCAGCCGTGGTTTCAGCGGGGTGAGCCAGCCCGGAACACGGAGGAGAAGCGCCCGGCAGGCGTCACGATGACGTGGTCGCGAAGCGGTACATCGATCAGGTGGGCGGCGTGCTCGACCTCCTGGGTCAGCAGCACGTCGTCGGCGGACGGCGCGGGGTCGCCGCCCGGGTGGTTGTGGGCCATCACGAACGTGACGGCGCCGAGCTCGAGGGCCGCGCGGAGGACATCGGCGGGGCGCACGGACGCGGAGAGGAGGCCGCCGCGGCTGATCATGCGGGCGCCGCGGGCGCGGTCGTGCACGTCGAGCGCGACGATCCAGACCTCCTCGTGGACGAGCGGCGCGAGCGTCGCGTGGAAGAAGCGGGCGACGTCGCGCGGGCGCCGCAGGCGCTGCGAGCGGCGCGAGCGCGCGGCGTGAAGGCGCCGCCCGAGCTCGAAGGCGGCCGCGAGCCGGGTCGCCGCCTGGAGGGCAACCTCGGCGCGCTCCGCCAGCGCGACGGGGGAGAGGCGGGCGAGCGCCGGGAGGTCGTCGGCCGGGAGAGGGCGGCGGCCCGCATCGGGCAGGCCGAGCAGGAGATCCAGCAGGGCCGCGTCGGGCATCGCGGGGACATCGACGGGAGCGGGCTTCATCGGGCATCTCCGCGTGAGGGAGGGCGGTCCGCCAGCGCGAGCGCCTGGTGAGCGCGGCGGCGGGGCTTGATGAGGCGGGGAGTTTGCCGTGGATCGTGGCGCGTGCGGAGCATGTGCACGTAAAACCGACGGTTGCCCCAAGAGAAAACAATCTATAGGTCACGTTTTCTCGACGACCGGACCCCGCCCCGCCAGGACCCGCTGAATAGAGGAGCGGCCAAGCTGCGGCAGCCGAACGCGTGGAACAGAGCGCTTCGACGACACGGCGTCAATCGTCCTCAGGCTCTCCGCTCGGCGTACGGCCAAGTTCCTCGTTGGAGCAACCCACCTCGTCGTTCAAGAACTCAAGCAGTTCAGCGTCAGAGTTGTAAGGATCGAGGAACCTGTCCCGGATCTCGCCACGAGACCAGCCGAAACGCTCAGCGAGCACCATGTAACGGTTTTCTCCTTCCTCCTCGGCGATCCGGGCAGCCGCCTCCTCATCGCTCTCATCCTCGGGATCGGTCCCATCATCGAGCTGACTCACGCGGTCGAGCATGTCGCGCTGGTCGGCATCCACGACCCCTGTGTTCTTCTCGGTCGTCTTTGTCACCAGCGGAGCTTAGCAGGCGCGCTCGGCGGGCGAGGACGGTCCACGACATCGCCCCACCGTGAACCGCGGCGCCCCCACCTCGGCGCCGTGGTCGGCGTCGGCGCAGCTCTTCTCCGTGCCCCGCCGGTTGGGCCCGCCGCGAGGCTTACGTGGCGCCGTGCGGGTTGATCGCCGATTCGACGCGGGCGTAACCTTGTCGACCCGCATGCCGACCAAGCGAGACCTCCTGACCCACCTCACCCGGGACGAGCTCCTGGCCGTGGTGGCCCGCTTCTGCCTCCCCGTGAGCGACCACCGCGTCCGTGAGCAGCTCATCGAGGCCATCGTCCAGGCGCACAGCGCCGACCTGTCCGAGGTCCTCCTCGGCTACCCTCGCGACCGGCTGAAGGACCCGAACGACCCCCTCAAAGTCGTCGTCGTGCGCGACATGTGGCTCACGGGGTTCGACGCACCCTGCCTGCACACGCTCTACGTGGACAAGCCGATGCAGGGACACGGCCTCATGCAGGCCATCGCTCGCGTGAACCGCGTGTTCCGCGACAAGCCCGGCGGGCTGGTCGTCGACTATCTGGGCCTCGCCGAGAGCCTGCGCAAGGCGCTCGACACGTACACCGAGAGCGGCGGCAAGGGCGACGCCGCCCAGGTTCAGGACGAGGCGGTGCCGGTCATGCTGGAGAAGGTCGAGATCTGTCGCGGCCTGTTCCACGGCTTCGACGTCATGGCGTTCGTGAACGGCTCGCCGATCGAGCGGCTGATGCTCCTGCCGGCCGCCCAGGAGCACATCTTCGCGCTGGAAGGCGGGCGCGACCGGCTCGTGAAGGCCGTGATGGAGCTGAGCAAGGCGTTCGCGCTCTCGGTACCGCACGAGGAAGCCCTGGCCATCCGCGACGAGGTGGCGTTCTACCAGGCCGTGAAGGCCGCCGTCGTGAAGACGTCGCTATCGGCTTCGGGCAAGTCGGAAGCCGAGGTCGAGCTCGCGATCCGCCAGATCGTGTCGAAGGCCATCTCGACGGACGGCGTATTCGACGTGTTCGCCGCCGCCGGGCTCAAGCGGCCGGACATCTCCATCCTGTCGGAGGAGTTCCTCGCCGACGTGAACGCGATGCAGCACAAGAACCTCGCCCTCGAGCTCCTGCGGAAGCTCCTGCACGACGAGCTGAAGGTCCGGAAGCGCACCAACCTGGTCCAGTCGGAGGCGTTCTCCGAGAAGCTGGAGAGGACCGTCGCTCGGTACCGCAACCGCGCCGTCGAGACGGCGCAGGTGATCGAGGAGCTGATCCGCATCGCGAAGGAGATGAAGTCCGCTCAGCAGCGCGGCGAGGACCTGAAGCTCAGCGATGCCGAGCTGGCCTTCTATGACGCCCTGGAGGCGAACGACTCGGCGGTGAAGGTCCTCGGCGACGCGGTGCTCGCGCAGATCGCCCGCGAGCTGACCGAGACCATCCGCAGCTCGGTGACCATCGACTGGGCCGTGAAGGAGACGGTGCGGGCGAAGCTCCGCACCCTCGTGCGCCGCAAGCTGAAGAAGTTCGGCTATCCGCCCGACAAGACGGAGAAGGCGGTCGACACGGTGCTGAAGCAGGCCGAGCTGCTCGCGCTGGAGTGGGCGGCGTGAGCGACGGGCTCGGTGAGCGACCGGGGCCGGCCACGGCCCGTGTACGCAAGGCGGCGCATAGGTCCGCAGAGAGGACAGGGTGGAAGAGACACATGGCATTCTTCGCGTCAGGGCCTGAAGCGGACGAGTCCCGGCTCACCGACCTCGCAACCGAGTGGCGCGCCATCGTGGCGAGGGAGCAGGAGACCCGCGTGACACAGGTCGCCGCGTGGGAGACACAGCTCGCCGAGCTCCGCGCCGAGCAAGAGGCGCTGCTGAGAGATGGCCACTGGGTGGCCGGACCGGACGATCTCCTGAGCATCCTCGGGCAAAGCCGACAGGAGCTGTATCATTCCGCGCTGCTGGCGTGGCTGCTCGATCCTCAGGGCCGACACGGCTTCGGCTCTGGCTTCCTCAAGGCGCTGCTCCGCCGCTGCACGTCCGATCCGCCGACAGCCGAGCTGAACCGCGCCCGGCCCGCCCTCGAGGTGAGCAAGGGCAAGGCCCGCGCCGATGTCGTCGTCGCTGGACCTGGGCTCTACCTCGTGATCGAGAACAAGATCGATGCACATGAACAGCCGCAGCAATGCGACCAGCTTTACGAGAGCTTCGGTCCAGAGCCAGGTGCGCTGTTCGTCTTCCTGTCCCCATCGGGGCGAGCGCCCGTGACGGCGACGGGCGACGCGCGGGAGGCGTTCAAGACGATGAGCTACGCCGAACTCGCCGTGATGCTCCGCGACGCGCTGGCTTGCGCGCCGGGGAAGGGCGCGACGGCGCACGGACGCGAGGTGGCGTCCAACTATCTCGCCACACTGGAGAGGGAGTTCCAATGAACCACATCGACGATCCGCGCGCGGTATTCTATCTCCGGCATCAGGAGCTCATCGAGCAGTGGGCCGCCCTCGGCGAGCCCGCCGCCGAGCTCGCGCACGCCTTTCTGTGCTCTTGCGCAGATGACATCGCCGGGCTCGCCGCCGAGCTTTCTCCGGACATCCAGGTTTACAAAACTCTGGAAGAGGATTGGCCGAAGATCTTCTTGATCTTGCCAGAATGGCTCGAATCGAGCGAAGGCGAGCTCGAGCCGAAGGTCGGGATCGGCCTGGAGTGGAACAAGTCGAGGCATCTCAATTTCACGATGTCTCCTAGCTGCGCCTACACAGGGGTGTGGACACATTTCGATCTCGACGACGGCAAGGAGCTGTCGAGGAGGCTTCGTGCGGCGTTCAGAGAGGCCAACCTCATCAAGCCGCACAAGCTCGCCACCACCACCGCCTGGTGGCCCGCATACCGCTACGAGCACGCGACAGGCGAGTACTGGAACGACCTCGGGCCCTACCGCGCGCAGATAGTCGAATCGGTGCGGTTCTTCTGGACGGTGTTTGAACCGCAGATCCGGAAGGTGCTGGCTGGCTGAGCGCACATGACCAACGCGTCAAGCGGTACAGGCGTGACGCGATCGGCCCGCGCTGACCACAGCCCGCCCTCCCCCTCTCCTACTGCCGCACCGGCAGCTCCACCACGAAGCTCGCCCCCTCCCCCGGCGCGCTCTCCACGGTCACCGCCCCGCCGTGCGCCTCGACCACGCTCTTCACGATCGCCAGCCCGAGCCCCGTCCCGTCGCGGCCCTCGTCGGTCGTGAAGAACCTGTCGAAGATCCTCGGCAGGTGCTGCGGCGGCACCCCGGGCCCGCGGTCGCGCACCGAGATCCTCGCCGTCCGCTCCCCTTCCCTCCCCTCCCCGCCCTCGACGGTCACCACCACCGGCTCCCCCGGCGGCGAGAACTTCACCGCGTTGTCGACGAGGTTCAAGAGCGCCGTCTCCAGGTCCGTCTGCCGCGCCCGGAGCAGCCGAGTCGGCATCTCGTACCGCAGCTCCACCGGCTGCCCCGGGCTCGCGCGCCGCTCCACCACGCGCGCCACGAGCGCCTCCAGATCGAGCACCGTCATCGCCTCGATCGAGGCCTCGATCCGGCTCAGCTCGAGCAGCCTCGACACGAGCCGGTCGAGCCGCGCCACGTCGAGCTCGATGTTCCGCAGGAAGCGCCGCCGCGCCTCGAGATCGTCCGCCGCCCCCTCGTCGAGCAGCTCGGCGGCGCCCCGGATCGACGTCAGCGGCGACTTGAACTCGTGCGCCACATCGGCCGCAAAATCCGAGATGTAACGCAGCCGCGCCCCCAGCCGCTCGTTCATCGCGGCAAACGACGCGCCGAGCTCGCGGATCTCGCCGGTCCCCGACACGGGCACCACGACGTCGCGCTCGCCGGCCGCGATGCGCTTCGCGGCGCGCGACAGCTTGCCGAGCGGCCTCGAGATCGACCACGCGAGCGCCAGCGTGACGAGGCCCGTGAACAGGCTCGCGACCACGAGGACCTTGATGAGCCCCGAGCGGATCCGGTGCAGCTCGACAAGCACCGGCTGCGTCGAGCGGACAACGTACACCGCGCCGAGCACCTCGCCGCCCCGCCGGATCGGCTCGGCCAGGAACAGGAAGACCGCCAGCTCCTGCTGCCGGACACGCGTCCGCGCCGCGCGGCGCCCGGCGAGCGCCTCGCGCACCTCCGGTCGATCCGGGACCTCGGACCAGCCCTCGCGCGCGCCCTTTCCGATCGGCTGCACGTTGTCGGCGAGCTCCCGGAAGTCCGCCGAGCTCGGGCGATGGCCGCGCGTCGACACGAGCGCGGGGGCCGCCGGCTCGGGCCCCTCGGGCGGGCCGTTCTCGTGCGAGTCGGCGACGACCGCGCCCGCCCTGTCGAGGATCCGGACGCGCGTGCGCGTGAGCCTCGCGGCCTGGGTCAAGATGTCGCCGTGCTCGGGCGCGTCGAGCTCGAGCCCTCGATCGAGATCCGACGCGAGCATCGCGGCGACCAGGACCGCCTGGTTCGCCATGTCGCGCTCCAGCGAGCCGAGCAGCTGCCGCTCGTAGAGGCGCGCAAACTCGAGCCCCGCCACGGGCACGAGCAGCACCACCAGGTTCACGACAAGCAGCCGGACGCGGATCCGGCCGAGCTCCCAGCGCAGGCGCTCGATCATCGTGCGCATCGTGGGGCCAGGCATCGCGGCCCGGCTACGCCCCCTGCAGCTTGTAGCCGACGCCGTGGACGGTCGCGATCGGATCGCCGCCAACCACGCGGAACTTCGCGCGAATCCGGCGAACGTGCGTGTCGATGGTGCGCTCCGTGATCAGGTTGTCGTAGCGGTAGGCGCGCTGCATGAGCTGCCCGCGCGAGAGCACCACCCCGGGCCGCTCCAGCAGCGCGCCGAGCACGCCGAGCTCCGTCGCCGTGAGCGACACCGGCTGGCCGAGGTACCGCGCCTCGTGACGCTCGGTGTCGACCTCGATCGGGCCGTGGCGGAGGACCGCGGTGCGCGCGCCGGTGGGCGCCGGCGCGGGCGGCGGTGGCGCCTCGGTCCGCCGGAGCAGCGCGCGCACCCGCGCCACGAGCTCCCGCGGCGAGAACGGCTTCGTGAGGTAGTCGTCGCCGCCGAGCTCCAGGCCGACGATCCGGTCGACCTCGTCGGCGCGCGCCGACAGGAACAGGATCGGCGTCCTGCTCCCGGCGCGCAGCCGCCGGCACACCTCGAGGCCGTCGAGCCCGGGGAGCATCACGTCGAGCACCACGAGGTCCACCGTGCCCGCCCCCGCCGCCTCGACGGCAGCGCGACCGTCGGCCACCGCCGTCACGGCGTACCCCTCCTTTTGCAGGGCGTAGAGCAGCACCTCGCGGATGCGCGCCTCATCGTCGACGACCAGGATGTGCTTGCTCACGTCGCGATCGGTCCCTCTGTTCCGGCGCCGTGCGCGTCGATCGCCGCGCCGAGGCCCTCCACGCGCGCCCAGACCTCGGACACGATACCACCGACGCCCTCGACCGAGGATCCGGCGAAGCGCGCCAGCACGAGCTGCGTGCGCAGCGCCTGGACGAGATCCGCGAGCTCCTCGAGGGCGCGGGCGTCGCGGTCGCGCATCGCCCGCAGGCGCCGGATGTTCTCGAGGTGGAGGTGCGCCGTCGCCAGCGACCGCCCCCCCGCGCCGCCGCCGCCCCGCTCGATCTCCGCGACGCGCGCCGCGGCGGCGCCCTCGTCGAAGCCGCTCTGGCGCAGCAGCGCGTCGAGCTCGGCGTGGCGGGCGGCGGCGCGCGCCACCTCGGCCTCGATCCGCGAGGCCGCCTCGCGCGACAGGAGCGCCTCGAACGAGGTGCCAGCGCAGGCGCTGACCCCCTCGCGCAGCGCGCCCTGGACGCGCGCGGCGGCCTCGCCCGCGGCGCCGACCGGACGCCCGCCGCCCTCCCCGCGGCCCACCGTGAGCGCGACGGGCGCCCAGATGGGCCAGAGCGGCACGCAGAGCGCCGCGGACAGGGCGGCACGGCGGCGCCCCTCGGGCGAGGCGCGGTACACCGCCACGGCGCACGCGAGCCCGGCGATCAGGTACAGCACCGCGAGATCGCGGAGGCTCATCGCGCCTCCTCCGCCACGCCGTCGAGCGAGCGCAGATCCCGGTCGTAGATCCCGAGCGAGGAGCGGAAGCTCTTCACGAGCGCGTCGGAGAAGCTCCCCTCGCGGGCGCGCAGGAACGGGACGTCCTTCTCGCTCGGCCGCCCGAGGTAGGGCCGGAGGATCCACGCGGCCTGACCGCCGACGGCGAAGAAGACGGCCATGAAGGCGACCGCGGTGAGCCAGCGGCCCCGGCCCGCGCCGATGCCCCGCACGAGCACGCCGAGCGCCGCGAGGCCCGCGACGGCGTAGGCGAGCCAGGCGGCGACCGACGACGCGTGGTAGCCGAGCCCCACGTCGATGGCCAGCCAGAGCACGGGCGCGAACGCGAGCAGCACCAGCGACGAGCGGCCCGCCGACGCGAGGGCGAGCGCGATGACGGACCGCATGGGCCACGGGCGCCCGAGCACGGCCGAGAACGCGTGGAGCGCCGGGACCGAGAGCGCGAGCGTGATCAGCATCGCCAGCGGCACCTTGACGGCCGCAAAGACGATCTGCTCGCTGCCGCGGAAGCTCCCGATCACGCCGCCGAACACGGCCGATCCGAGGGCGATGGCGCCGAGCGACGCGAGCGCGATGGCGCGGATGTCCCTGTCTTCACGGCAACTCGCGGCCACCTCGGAGGGCGCCCGGAGGAGACGGCTCACGACGGAGGCGCTCACAGGGCACCTCCCTTCAGGATCGGCAGCATCCCCCACCACACGCGCAGCGCGAGCACCACGGCGAACGCCGCGAACACGACGAGCGCCGCCGTCGACCGGGACACGCCGGCGACACCGCCTTCGCGCTGGAGCACCGCGCCGAGGTCACGCAGCAGGACGCAGATGCCGACGGCGCCGCCCACCGCGAGGCCGAGCAGCCCCATGAGGGCCGCTGTCGCGTCCGCCCCGCTCGTCACGACGAAGAGCGCCGAGGCGGGCGCGAGGCCGCCGAGCACGAGGCCGGTCGCGGCGGCGGCGCGCGCCGTCGCCGAGAGCGCGCGTGGCGGGTCGAGCGGCGCATCGAAGAGCGTCAGCACGATCGTGAGCGCCGGCACGCCGACGCAGGCGACGGCGACCATGGCCGCAGGGACACCGGCGGCGTGGTGGGCGAACGACGCGCCGCCCTGCCGCGCGCCGAGCGCCAGGCCGTACAGCGAGGCGAGGCCGAGGCCGACGCCGAACCTGGCCAGGTCGCCGCGGAGGTCCGAGGCCGGCCGCTCCGCGAGGAGGGCAGCCGTCCAGCTGCGGTGTCCGGCGCCTGCGGTGGGCTCCACGGCGGGGCCGGGCACCGGGGCCGCGGGGGCGTCGTCTCGACGCTCCGCGGGCTCGTTCAGGCCGGCGTCCGTGCCGGCCTCGGGCGATGACGTTACGGGGAAACAGGTAGCTTGCGCCTGCACGAGGACCTCCATCGGGGTGAGCGCTGCGCGGCCTGGTCACGGCCGCCGCAGATCTCCCTGGGCGTACCCCCCGGGTGAGGCGCGCCCGCGCGCCCGACGAGGAACAGACGCGGAGAGGTTGTGGCGAAGATGTGGCGATCGCCCGCGCCCCCCGGAGCGCCCCGGGACCGGGACCGCCAGCCCCCGAGAAGCCCTCCACCGGAGGTCTCCCGCGACGGTCCACACGCACATCACAGCCTCTGAGCGCCCGACTCCGGCGGTCCATCGACATGTAGATCGATGTGCGTCAAACCACACATTGCCGTTTTGTACGCGACGGATCGATGCTTGGCGCGCAGCACTCGCGAGGGAGGAAGTAATGAAGATCGACCTGTTCACAGAGATGCAGAGTCCCCGTCCGTGGTCGGAGGACCACGAGCACAGGGTCATCATGAACACCCTCGAGCAGGCGAAGCTCGCCGATCGGCTCGGGTACGGCTGCTTTTGGCAGGTCGAGCACCACACGGCCGAGGAGTTCAGCTACTCGTCGGCGCCGGAGGTGATGCTCGCGGCGATCTCGCAGCACACGACGTCGATACGGCTCGGGCACTCCTCGGTGCTGTCGCCGTTCCGGTTCAACCACCCCATCCGCGTCGCCGAGCGCGCGGCCATGCTCGATCACCTGAGCGGCGGGCGCCTTGAGCTCGGCCTGGCCCGCTCGACCATCCCGGAGTGGCGCACGTTCAACATCCCTCCGGACCGGACGCGCGACCAGATGCAGCAGGCGTTCGAGATGATCCCGAAGATGTGGACTCAGGAGCGGTTCTCCTGGAAGAGCGAGGACGCCGAGATCAACAACGTCCCCATCATCCCGAAGCCGTACCAGAAGCCCCACCCGCCCCTCTGGCAGGCCTGCTCGAGCCTGGCCTCGTTCGAGCAGGCCGGGCGCAACGGGGTCGGCGCGCTCGGCGTCACGCTGTGGGCGCCGCCCGACCAGGTGAAGGAGTGGATCGGCATCTACCGTGAGGCCATCCGCCGGTGTGAGCGGCCCGTCGGCGCGTTCATCAACAACCAGGTCGGGTTCTTCACGTTCGCTCATTGCGCCGAGACGGATCAGCAGGCCATGGAGAACGGCGCCGCCTCCGCGGCCGCGTGGTACACGAACGGATCCTTCACGTTCTTCGAGGCGAAGGAGCATTTCCTGCGGACCCACGCCGAGGAGCAGGCGCTGGCCAAGGACCCGGCGGGCGGCGGCCTTGTGGGCCAGCTCCTGCGCGACCGCGCGGGGAAGACGCCGGCCGAGACCAAGGCCAACGCCGTCCTCGCCCGCATCATGCAGAACGAGGAGGTCCCGAACGAGGAGGTGTTCGACGCCCTGAAGGAGCAGAACTCGCTCATCGTCGGCAGCCCGGAGACGTGCCGGCAGAAGATCAAATTCTACCAGGACCTCGGCATCGATCGCCTGCTGAGCTTCCAGCAGGTCGGGCGCCTGTCGCACGAGCAGGTCATGAGCAGCATTCGCCAGATCGGCAAGCTCATCCCCGAGTTCGACAAGCCCTAGTCCCGTGAGCCGGTAATCCCGCCTCGACGCCGCGGCCGCGCCGCAGCGCAGGAGCGGACGAGCTCGGCGTGACTGCAACGCCGGCGCCTCGCCCGCTCAAAGCGATGGCGATGCGCGCCGACCATGGCAGCATGCGTCGCACATTCCCCGTAGCAGGGCTCCCGTGGGCACCATTCCCGTCTGCTCCGATCCCAGGGCGTCGTCCCGTTACGCCATCGTCGCGATCCTCTACGAGGGTTCAGACACCCTTCTTTACCGCGGTGTGCGCGAGGACGACGGCCTTCCCGTGGTGCTCAAGGTCCTGCGGCGCGATCACGCGAGCCCCCGCGCCCGCGAGCGGCTGCTTCACGAGGTCGAGATCACCCGGAAGATCGACACCACCGCCATCGTCAAGCTCTATGGGCTCGAGATGCTCGGCGATCAGCCGGCGCTGGTCCTGGAGGATTTCGGGGGCGTGTCGCTCGATCGGCTCCAGGGAGGGCCGATGCCGCTCGATCGCTTCTTTCCCCTCGCCCTCCGCATCACCGACGCGCTCGCCGAGCTGCACCGGCACCACGTCATCCACAAGGACATCAAGCCCCAGAACCTGCTCGAAAACCCCGAGACCGGGCAGGTGAAGATCACCGACCTCGGGATCGCCTGCCTCTCGCCCCGCGAGTCCCAGGACATCGCCCGCTCCCGGCTCATCGAGGGGACGCTGGCGTACATGGCGCCCGAGCAGACAGGCCGGATGAACCGCTGGGTCGACGAGCGGACCGACCTGTACTCCCTCGGCGTCAGCTTCTACGAGATGCTGACGGGCACCCTGCCGTTCCGGGCCAGCGATCCTGTCGAGTGGGTCTATTGCCACATCGCCCAGACGCCGCTCGCGCCGCACACGCTCGTCCCCTCGGTTCCCCCGGCGCTGTCCGCGGTCGTGCTCAAGCTGCTCTCCAAGGCCGCCGAGGAGCGCTACCAGAGCGCGCTCGGCCTGCGGCACGACCTGGAAGAGTGCTTCGCCCGGTGGCGGGCGAGCGGCGCCATCCAGCCCTTCGCGCTCGGCCAGCGCGACATCTCCGATCGGTTCCGGGTCCCGCAGCGGCTGTACGGGCGCGAGCGCGAGGTCACGGCGCTGCTCGCCGTGTTCGAGCGGGTGGTGGCGCAGGGCCGGCCAGAGCTCGTGCTCGTGTCGGGCTACGCGGGCATCGGGAAGTCGTCGCTCGTCACCGAGCTGCACCGGCCGATCGTGAGGGAGCGGGGATTCTTCCTCTCCGGCAAGTTCGAACAGCTCAAGCGGGACGTCCCCTACCTCCCCTTCCGTCAGGCGTTCCGGGCGCTGGTGCAGGAGATCCTCAGCGCGAGCGAGGAGCAGGTCGAGCGCTGGAGACAGCGCCTCCGTGAGGCCGTCGGCCCCGACGGGAGGTTGCTCGCCGACATGCTCCCCGAGCTCGAGCTGCTGCTCGGCCCGCAGCCGCCCGTGCCCGAGCTCCCGCCCGCCGAGGCCCAGAGCCGGCTGCACGCGACGCTCCAGCGCGTCGTCGCCGTGTGCGCCCAGAAGGAGCACCCCGTGGCGCTCTTCCTCGACGACCTGCAGTGGGCCGACGCGGGAAGCCTCCTCTTGCTCGAGCAGCTCGCCACCTACGCCGGGTCCGAGCACCTCCTGGTGATCGGCGCCTACCGCGACAACGAGGTCGGCCCCGCCCACCCGCTGCGGGTCACGCTGGCCGAGGCGCGGCGCCGCGGCGCCGCCGTCTCCGAGCTCGTCCTCGGGCCGCTCTCCGAAGCCCACGTCGGGGCGCTCGTCGCCGAGGCCGTCCATGCGCCGGGAGAGCAGGTCGAGCCGCTCGCGCGGCTGGTGCACGAGAAGACCGGCGGCAACCCCTTCTTCGTGCTCCAGTTCCTGCTCGCGCTGCACCAGGAGGGGCTCATCGCCTTCGACGCGGAGCAGCGCAGCTGGCGATGGGACATCGCCGCGATCCGCGACAAGGGCTTCACCGACAACGTCGGCGACCTGATGGCGGGCAAGCTGAAGCGGCTCTCGGCCCCGGCGCAGGAAGCGCTCAAGCTCGCCGCGTGCCTCGGCAGCAGCCTGGAGCTCGAACCCCTCTCGGTGGTCGCGGGCCGCCCGGCGGAGGAGCTCCGCGGCGCGCTCGAGGAGGCCGTGCGGGAGGGGCTGCTCCTCCATCGGGACGGTTCCTATCGATTCCTCCATGACCGGATACAGCAGGCCGCTTACTCGCTTATTTCGCCAGGACAGCTCGCGGAGATGCACCTCCGGATCGGCCGGCTGCTCCTCTCGGCACGGCGCGCGGAGGAGCGCGACGAGGCGCTCTTCGACATCGCAGGGCACCTCAATCGCGGCGCCGCGCTCCTGGGTTCCCGGACGGAGCGGGAGGAGGTCGCGGCGCTGAACCTCCGCGCCGGCAGGAGGGCCAAGTCCGCGGCGGCCTTCGAGTCTGCCACCGCCTTCTTCGCCGCCGGCCTCGGCCTGCTCGCGCCCGACCGCTGGGAGACGCAGCACGAGCTGACCTACAGCCTGATCTTCGAGCGCGCGCACTGCGCGTACGCCACCGGCGGCTTCGACGAGGCCGAGCGGTTCATCGGCGAGCTCATGGAGCGCGCGAGGGACGGGCTCGAGCGCGCCGCGGTGGTCGTGCTCGCCGTGAACCTGCACACGACCCGCGGGGAGTTCACCCGCGCGGTGGAGATCGGGCTCTCGTTCCTGCGCGCCTGCGGCATCGCTCTTCCGCTCCACCCCACCGACGCAGAGATAGGGGAGGAGACGAGCGGCGTCTGGCAGGCGCTGGGCGACCGGGCGATCGAGGACCTGATCCACCTGCCGCCCATGACGCGCCCGGAGATCAAGGTCGCGATGGACGTCCTGGCGAGCACGGTCATCCCTGCTTTCCTCATGGACCCGGACCTCTACTATCTGCTCGCCGTGCAGATGGTGAAGCTCAGCCTGCGTCACGGGAGCACCGAGGCGTCCGCCCGCGCGTATGCCGCCTTCGCGATGGTGCTCGGCCCGAGGTTCGGGAGATACCAGGAGGCTTATCTGTTCGGCAAGCTCGCCTACGACCTGGCGGACAGGAGCAGCGTCCTCACCACGAAATCCTCGGTGTTCACCACCTTTGGACAGATGATCGTCTTCTGGACGCGCCACTACAGAGAGACCTATTTCTATACGCGCATCGGCTTCACCGCCGCGCTCGAGGCCGGCGACATCGTCAGCGCGGGCCTCAACTGCGTCTGGGCCCCGCTGCTCCAGTTGCTCTCCGGCGAGCCGCTGGAGGACGTGCTTCACGGGCTCGAACATCGCCTCGATTTCGTGCCCATGGTCGGTCACGCGTGGTTTCAGCCCCCCTTCGTCAGCGCCCGGCACCTGATCCAGACGCTGCGAGGGAGGCCGGCCCGCTTCTCGATGCCGGATGGATCGGAGCTGGATCAGGAGGCCTTCGAGGCGCGGCTTCAGGCGGAGAGCCTGCAGGGCTCGTATACCATCCACTATTGCTTGAAGGCTCAGGCGCTGTTCCTGCTCGGCTCCAAGGGCGAGGCCGTCGCGGCGACGGACCGTGTGATCGTCGATGGGCGCTGGAAGACTCATGCACAGGCGATGCTCGCCGAGTGCGTCTACTATCGCGCGCTCGCGCGCGCGGCCCTCGTCGACGAGGCGCGCGAGGCGGGACCATCCCCCCGAGAGGCGCTCCCCGACGAGCTCCTCGAGTGCGAGCGGCAGCTCGGCGAGTGGGCCAGGAGCTGCCCCGACAACTTCCTGCACAAGCACGCCCTGGTCCGCGCCGAGATCGCCCGGCTCCTCGGGAACGAACCGGAGGCGAGCCGGCTCTACGAGCAGGCCATCACGTCGGCGCGGGCGGGCGGCTTCGTCCAGCACGAGGCCATCGCCAGCGAGCTCGCCGCGGGGTTCTACCGCGCGCGCGGCCTGTCCACGTCCGAAGGCGCCCACCTGCAGCAGGCCCGCGCCGGCTATTTCCGCTGGGGCGCCCACGCCAAGGTCGAGCAGCTCGATCAGCGCTTTCCCCACCTCGCCCTGCGCAAGCCGATCGCCCCCACCGTCACCTTCGCCGTGCGGGCCGAGCAGTTCGACGTCCTGTCGGTGGTCAAGGCCGCGCGGAGCATCTCCGGCGAGCTCAAGCTCCCGCGCCTGCTCGAGACGCTGCTGCGCATCGTGGTCGAGCACGCCGGCGCCGAGGAGGGGCATGTGCTCCTGCTCCGGGAGGATCACCTGTCGACCGCGGCGACGCTCGCGGCGCCCGGGGGCGCGGTACGGCTGTTCGGTGCGGGCGAGGCGCCCTCGGCCGCGCTGCCGCAATCCGTCCTCAACTACGTTCGCAGGAGCCACGAGCACGTGCGGCTCGACGACGCCGCCGGCCGGCACCCGTTCATGGAGGACGAGTATTTCAGGCGCAAGCGCCCGCGATCGGTGCTCTGCCTCCCCATCGTGCGCGAGGCCCGGCTGATCGGCGTGCTGTACCTGGAGAACAACCTCGTCACCGGCGCCTTCACCCCCGCGCGGCTCAGCGTGCTCGAGCTGCTCGCCGCGCAGTCGGCGATCTCGCTGGAGAACGCCCTGCTCTATTCCGAGATCGAGCAGGAGAACGCCGAGCGGCGGCGGGCGGAACAGGCGCTCAAGGCCAACCAGGAGACGCTGCAGGCCATCGTCGACAACTCGGCGGCTGCCATCTTCCTGAAGGATCGGGAGGGTCGATATCTGCTCGCCAACCAGCAGGCGGGCAACCTCGTTCGCCTGCCGAGCCGTGAGCTCCTCGGAAAGGCCGACGCCGATCTCTTCTCTGCTCGGACCACCGAGAGCTTCCTGGGCAGCGACCGGAAGGCGCGCGACTCGGGCGAGCCGGTGGAATGCGAGGAGGAGGTCCTGCTGGAGGACGGACCGCACACCTTCCTGACGGTCAAATTCCTCCTCGGCGAGGAGGTCATGCCCGGCGTGCTCTGCGGCATGGTCACCGACATCACCGAGCGCAAGCGAGCCGAGCAGGCCGAGCGCTTCCTGGCCGAGGCGAGCCGCAAGCTGATGGCCCTCGGTTACAGCGCCACCCTCGAGAGCGTGGCGCAGCTCGCGGTGCCCGAGCTCGCCGACCAGTGCATCGTCGAGGTGCACTGCGACGACGGGGCGCCGGGCCCGGCGGCCGCCGCGGGGGTGCCCGGCGAGCAGCTGGGAGCGCTGAACGACGCGCTGCGCCCCCTGACAGCGGCGTCGCCGCTCCGGCCCGAGGTGGGCGACGTCCGCGCCGCGCCCCTCCTGCAGCAGCTCGGCGTTCACGCCTTCCTCCGGGTTCCGCTCATCGCGCGCGACAGGTGCTTCGGGGTCATGACCCTGATGGCGACCACGCCCAGCCGCCGCTATGGCCCCGCCGACCTGCGGCTGGCCGAGGAGCTGGGCGGCCGCGCGGCGCTCGCGCTCGACAACGCCCGTCTGTACGCCGAGGCTCAGGAGGCGATCCGGCGGCGGGACGAGTTCCTGCTCGTCGCCTCTCATGAGCTCAAGACCCCGCTCACCTCGCTGCAGATGCAGGCGCAGCTCGTCGATCGCCTGCTCCGCCGCTACCAGCGCGCCGAGCTCGCCCCCGAGCGGATCGACAAGGCGCTGCGGATCCTCGATCGCCAGCTCGCGCGGCTCGGGCACCTGGTCGACGAGCTGCTCGACGTCACGCGGCTGAACGCCGCGCGACTGACGCTCTCGCGCGCGCCGGTCGATCTGGCGGCCCTCTCGCGCGAGGTCGTCGAGCGCATGAGCCAGCAGCTCGCGGACGCCCGCTGCCACGTCGAGCTCGATCTGGACGAGCCCGTGGTCGGGCGCTGGGATCCGTCTCGCCTGGAGCAGGTCCTCATGAATCTGCTATCGAACGCGATGAAATACGGCGCCGGCGGCCTCGTCCAGGTCAGCGTGCGCAGGCAGGGCGATCGCGCGCTGCTCGTGGTGCGAGATCACGGGATGGGGATCGCAGAGGCGGATCAGGCCAGGATCTTCGAGCGCTTCGAGCGCGCGGTGTCGGTGCGCAACTTCGGCGGCCTCGGCCTCGGGCTGTACATCGCACGCTCCATCGTGGCGTCGCACGGCGGCTCCATCCGGGTGGAGAGCAAGCCGGGCGCCGGCGCGACGTTCGTTGTGGAGCTCCCGCTGAGCCCACCGGAGGCGGAGGAGCGCGACGCCGCGCCGGCCTAGCGAGCGGCAAGGCTTCGGCCGCGATTCCAGGCCAGCGGCCGGCTCGACCATCGGCGCGAGCTCGCGAGGGGATTCAGGCGGACAGCGTCACGCCGTGGCTCCTCACGCTCACCGCGATGCTGGACAGTCGCGCGAACGTTCGCTAGATTGCCCCCCTCGATGTCCGTCCCTCGCGCGCGCTCCCTACGCCCCTGCCTAGGCCTACGGCCCGGGGGCCTTTGCGCGCGCTGCTGATCGACGTCGCTCCTCGCAGTACGGCCCCCTCGGTTCTCTTGGTCCCGGTGGGGGTCCTCCGCCTCGTCGTCGTGTCGTGACGACTCCCATCGCTAGCTTTCAGGGAGTCCTGTCATGTCCACGATGCCTGTCCACAAGTACAAGCCCTTTCAACCCATCCACCTGCCCGATCGCCGCTGGCCCAGCCGCGTGATCGAGAGGGCGCCGCGCTGGTGCAGCGTGGACCTGCGCGACGGCAACCAGGCCCTCGTCGAGCCCATGGGCCTCGAGCGCAAGCTCCGCATGTGGCACGAGCTCCTGCGCATGGGGTTCAAGGAGATCGAGGTGGGCTTCCCCAGCGCGTCGCAGCCCGACTTCGACTTCGTGCGCTGGATCATCGACCAGGGGCTCATCCCGGACGACGTGACGATCCAGGTGCTCACCCAGGCGCGCGCCGAGCTGATCGAGCGCACCTTCGAGGCCATCCGCGGGGCGCGCCGCGCCATCGTCCACCTCTACAACTCCACCTCCACGCTCCAGCGGCGCGTGGTGTTCGGCCTGGATCGCGCGGGCATCACCGAGATCGCCGTGCGGGGGGCGCGGCTGGTGAAGGAGCTCGCGGCGCGGTCGCCCGGGACCGAGGTCGCGCTGGAGTACTCCCCCGAGAGCTTCACGGGCACCGAGCTCGATTTCGCGAAGGAGATCTGCGAGGCCGTGATGGACGTCTGGGAGCCCACGCCCTCACGGAAGATCATCCTGAACCTGCCCGCCACCGTGGAGATGTCGACGCCCAACGTGTACGCGGATCAGATCGAGTGGATGCACAGGAACCTGAAGCAGCGCGACAGCATCGTGCTGAGCGTGCACCCGCACAACGACCGCGGCACCGCCGTGGCCGCGGCGGAGCTGGCCGTGATGGCGGGCGCCGACCGCGTCGAGGGCACGCTGCTCGGGAACGGCGAGCGCACGGGCAACGTCGACGTCGTGACGCTGGCGCTCAACCTGATGTCCCAGGGCGTGGATCCCGAGCTCGAGATCCATGACGTCCAGTCGATCAAGGAGACGGTCGAGCACTGCAACCGCCTGCCGGTCCACCCGCGCCACCCGTACGTCGGCGAGCTCGTGTACACGGCCTTCTCCGGGTCGCACCAGGACGCGATCAAGAAGGGGTTCAAGGCGCTGCGCGAGGGCGGGAGCCCGCGCTGGGAGGTGCCGTACCTGCCCATCGATCCGCAGGACGTCGGGCGCAGCTACGAGGCGGTGATCCGCGTGAACAGCCAGTCGGGCAAGGGCGGCGTGGCCTACGTGCTCGAGCACGACCACGGCTACGCGCTGCCGAGGGGGCTCGCCGTCGAGGTGAGCCAGGCCGTGCAGCGCAGGGCGGAGCGGACCGAGGGCGAGGTGCAGAAGGCCGAGATCCTGGCGATCTTCGAGCGGGAGTACGTGAACCGCGCAGGGACGCTCCGCGTCACCCGGCACAGGCGCGTCGGCCAGGGCGCGGACGAACGACACGAGTTCCACGTGCAGATCCGAGGCGTCGCCCACGTGCTGAGCGCCGCCGGCGGCAGCCCCGTCGAGGCGCTCGCGAGCGCGCTCTCGCGCCACACGGGGATCGCGATCGCGGTGGACGAGCACGCGGCGCACGCGCTCCAGAGGAGCGCCGGCGACGAGACGGCGGCTTACGTGGCCATCTCGGTCGGGCGCAAGCGCAGCTTCGGGGCGGGGACGCACGGGGACGCCGACATGGCGTCGCTCGCCGCCGTGGCGTCCGCGTGGAACCGCGCGCGGCCGGCGGATGCGGCGCAGCTCACGGCGGCGGCGGAGTGAGCGGGCGCGCGGTCGCCAGAGCCCGAAGGAGGCGCCCGCGCAGCGAGACGAAGCGCCTGGACGCGCGCGCGCGCGGTGCTACCCTCGCGCGCCGACGGCGGAGCTCCTCCGGCAGGTCCTGCCGCGCGGCCACAGACGGCAGATGCGGGAACCAGCAGGGGCGACGTTGCAGACGCCACGTTCCCCTATGATGCCTTCTCCCCCACGCCGCATCCCGAGCTCGCGCCGCGTCCCGAGCTGCCGCGGACACGCACCTCCGGTGCCTCGCCCGAGCGCGCGAGCGGTGGGACCTGGGCAGGGTGCGCCTGCGGTGCCGGGCGTATCCGTCGAGCTCTGGAAGCAGGACTGGCTGCCCTGGAACACAACGAGACAATCAAGGTGAGTGAATGAGCAAGGTGGAAAATCCGGCACTGAGAGGGTTCAACCCCGATCCGTCGATCGTTCGCGTGGGGGACGATTACTACATCGCGACCTCGACGTTCGAGTGGTACCCGGGCGTCCAGATCTCCCATTCGAAAGACCTCGTCAACTGGCGGGTGGTCGCGCGGCCGCTGGAGCGGTACTCGCAGCTGGACATGCGCGGCAACCCCAACTCCGGCGGGATCTGGGCGCCGTGCCTGACCTACGCGGACGGCTTGTTTCACCTCATCTACACGAATTCGCGACGCTGGGCGGGGGCGTTCAAGGACGTCCACAACTACCTGGTCACCGCGCCTTCCATCACCGGTCCGTGGTCGGAGCCCATCTACCTGAACAGCTCGGGGTTCGATCCTTCGCTGTTCCACGACGACGACGGCCGCAAGTGGCTCGTGAACATGGTGTGGGATCACCGGCCGGGCAACAACCCCTTCGGCGGGATCTTGCTCCAGGAGTACAGCCCGACGGAGAAGAAGCTCGTCGGTCCGGTGGAGAACATCTTCCGAGGCACCGCGCTCGGGCTCGTGGAGGGGCCGCACCTCTACAAGCGAGATGGCTACTACTACCTGCTCACCGCGGAGGGTGGCACGTTCATCACGCACGCCGCGACGGTGGCCCGCTCTCGCTCGATTCACGGCCCTTACGAGGTCATGCCCAACAATCCGCTCATCTCCAGCGCGTCCCACCCCGAGCTGCTGCTCCAGAGCGCCGGTCACGGTAGCTTCGTGGAGAACAAGGACGGCTCGTGGGCGTTCGCGCACCTGTGCCGTCGCCCGCTGAAGAATGGCCGGTCGACGCTGGGACGCGAGACGGCGCTCCAGGGGATCACCTGGGTCGAGGGGTGGCCGCGGCTGACTTCGGGCGGGCAGGTTCCGCTGGACGTCTACGAGGGGCCCAAGCTGGCTCGCCACGAATGGCCGAAGACACCCGAGCGCGACGACTTCGACACGCCCGCGCTGAGCATCGAGTGGCAGTCGCCGCGCGTGCTGCCGGCAGACGTGAGCAGCCTCGCCGCCCGCCCCGGGTACCTGCGCCTGATCGGGCGCGAGAGCATCACCTCGAACTTCGAGCAGAGCCTCGTCGCGCGGCGCCAGCAGGCCAAACACGTGCAAGCGACGACGTGCATGCAGTTCGCCCCTCAGCACTTCCAGCAAATGGCGGGCCTCGTTGCGTTCTACAGCACGGACTCGTTCTACTATCTCTACGTCTCCCGGGCGGACCACGCCGAGAAGGCCCTTTCGATCATGAAGTGCGAGCGCGGGAACCTGACGTTCCCTGTCGAGAAGGAGTACGTGCTGGACGGGGTGGAGAACATCTTCCTGCGGCTCGAGATCAAGGACGAGCGGATATCGTTCTCCTACTCGCGGGATGGCGTCACCTACCACACGGTGGGGTGGGAGCACGACGCGTCGATCCTGTCGGACGAGCACGCGATCCCCTGCGGGTTCACGGGCAATTTCGTCGGGATGGCGTGCCAGGACCTGGCCGGCACACGCCTGCACGCGGACTTCGACTGGTTCGACTACCGCGAGATCGGGTGACGTCCGGACAGGGAGACAGCCCAAGAGTCCCCTGAAATTCTTCGAGAAATTCACAGGGAGGCGGGGAGACGGGGAGGGAAATCTTCAAATACTCCCTGACTCCCCGCCTCCCTGTTCAATTTCTCCGCTGAAAAGGGCTGCTAATAGGCCTGCTCCGGCGCGCGCTCCTTGCCACGGAGGTGGATCTGGAGCGTCAGCATCCACGCAGTCGGCGCCGCGACGAGCACGTGCGGCGACGGCTGCGGGGGCGCGCTGTCCTTCACGAAGCTCGAGGCGTAGACGTACTGCGCGTCGTAATACTGCAGGCCCAGGAGGTTCGTGCCGTTCAGGGCGAGCTCCATGCCGCGCCAGCCGACCGCCGCGACGGCATCGAGGCTGACAGCGTCCTTGCCGTCCCGCCCGCCCGGGAGGGAGCGACCCGCCATGCCCTCGACGCCGGCGCCCACGCGGACCGTCACCTCCTTGCCGGAGAGCCGGCCGACGACCCCCGAGGCGAACACGTCGTCGCGCAGGACGAACGCCGGCGCATAGGGCACCGGGTCGCCCTCCGCGAAGCGCGCGTCGGAGCCGGTGAAGCGAGCGTGGGTGTACGTCCCGCTCAGGTGCGCGCCGAACGGGCCGGAGCGCGCGCTCATCACGACCTGCGCGCCGGCGCGCACCGACGGCGGGGCCTCGACGTGCTGCCGGGACGCCGCGTCGAACACGCGGTCATTGCCGAGCCACGAGCCGAACCCCACGGCCGAGCCCTGGAAGGTCTTGCCCTCCTTCAGCCGGATGCCCGCCTCGACGCTGCGCACCCTGGTGAACGGCACGCGCTCGCCCTCGTCGAGGTCGCGCGCCTGCGGGGAACGGAACCCCTCGCCGTAGCTCGCCACGAGGTGCACGCCGCCGCTGACCGCGATGTCGGCCATGGCCTTGCTCGACACGACGAAGCCCTGCGCGGTGCGCTCGAGCCCGGCGTTGCTCGTGCGATCCCGCACGCCGTACGAGAGCGAGTCGAGGCGCGCGCCGCCGCGGACGACCACGCGCTTGATCGGGTAGAGCGAGAGATCGGCATACGCGGCCACGTTCGTGGCGTCGATCGTCGCGTCGACGAGCGCGGCGTTCCTCGTGCCGTCCTCGAACAGGCGCGTGTCGGTCTGGTCGACCGTGTCCACGCGCGCGTAGGCGCCCATCTCGATGGAATCGCGCTTCGAGGTGATCTCGACGCCATGGCGGTAAAGCACCGTGAGGCCGAAGGTCGAGGCGTCGTTCACCATCTCGCTGTCGTCGCTCCGGACGATCGGCTCGCCGGCGAGCTGGTCGAGCGCGTACCCGGTGAGGTTCTGGTGAAACGTCGTCTTGGTCTTGCCCGCGAACCCGCCGATGCCCATCGTGCCCTCGCCGAGGCTCCACAGGACATCGGAGCCGACGAGCGCCTGCGATGTCCTGTCGCGGCCGAGCGGCCGCTGCGCCGCGTAGGGGGCGGCGCCCCGCTCCACGGGGCCCTGCGGCAGGTAGCCGGGAAAGTCGAAGCGCGCCGAGCCGATGGCCACCGTCGCGCGGAACTGGACCTGGTTGCTGCCCCCGCCGAGCTGCCCGACGAAGGAGCTGCGCTCGCCGCCGCGCACGCCCCCCGGGCCATCCGTGGCGTCGGTCTCGAAGGCCGCGAACGTGTCCATCATCTCGTCGTGCTCGGGCGCAAACGCGATGAGGACACGCCTCGTCCCGAACGAGCCGACTCCCCCCTTCAACCAGAAGCCCGGCGCCTCCAGGCCGAGATCCATGCGGAGCGAGCCGGCGACGCCGAAATCGCCTTGCCTCGGATCGTGAGGGCCGCTGGCGATCCGGACGGAACGGACCACCTCCGGCATGATGAGGCGCATGTCGGCATATCCAGGAGCACGGATGTGCGAGACCTGGTTCATCGGGATGTTGCCGGCGAAGATCTCGACGTCTTGACCCGAGGTGCCGTCGAAGCCGCGCAGCGACAGGTGCGGCGCGCGACCGGGCAGGCCGCGATCGCTCATGAAGACGCCCGGGAGGACCCGCAGCACGTCGGCGCCCGAGCCGTGCGGCGCCGCGGCGAGGACCTGCGCGTCCGCCTCGACGTCGGAGGCGCTCCGGGCCGGCGGCTTCGCCCGCACCCTCACCTCGATGGGCTCGTCCTTGGGGGCACAGGCGTCGATCTCGGCCTGGGTCGCCGCCTCGCGGACGCACCGCTCGTAGCTGTCGGCGCGGGCCAACGACGGCCACAGCGAGGCACAGAGGAGCGGGACGGCGACGGCCAGCGCTCCTGTCGGCCCGAGCCGCCGTGATGGCCATCCCCTCGAGCCCCGTCCCCCGCGGTGCCTCATGAGGCGATGATACAGACAACGAGGCCGGAGCTTGGGTGGGAAGCGTGGGAAGCGCCCGTCATGACCTTGCGACCTTGTGCCTCGCCCGATGTCGCCCCGGGAGCGTCCCGCGCCGGCGAAGCGTCCGATGCTCCATTGGATTTCGAGCTCGGCGAACGGCCCGCGCGGCCCGCGCGGCGCAGACGTGGCTCGATTGACGGGCGTATCGAGCGCGTCTATCCGTGCGCTGATGGCCCCGAGCTCTCCCTTGCCCGCGCAGCCGCGGACGATCGCCGAGGACGCGCGGCGGGGATCCCCAGGCGCCGCTCCGCCGGGCCCGGAGGCCGCGCTCATCGCGCGGGCGATGGCGGGGGAGCCGGCCGCGGTGAGGGCGCTCGTCGACCTGTTGACACCCACCATCCAGGAGCGGGTGATGCGGCCGCTGCTCCGCCGCCGGCGGGCCGCGGGTCATCGCGACGTCCGGCAGGAGGTCGAGGACCTGACCCAGAGCGTGTTCCTCGCGCTCTTCGCGGACGGCGGGCGCACGCTGCGCCAGTGGGACGCCGGCCGGGGGCTGCCGCTCGCGAGCTTCGTGGGGCTCGTGGCCGAGCGCGAGGCGTGCTCGATCCTGCGCAGCCGCCGCAGGAACCCCTGGACCGAGCAGCCCACCGAGGACGACGCGCTCGAGCGCGTGGACGGCGCCTCCGTGTCGCCGGAGCCTGCGGCGATCTCGCGGGAGCTGCTCGCGGCGATCGCGCGAACGCTCCGCGATCGGCTGAGCGAGCGCGGGATGGACCTCTTCTACCTGCTGCTCGTCGACGAGCGATCCACCGAGGAAGCGTGCGCCATCACCGGCATGACGGCGGACGCCGTGTATGCGTGGCGGAGCCGCATCGCCCGGCTCGTCCGGCAGATCGCCGCGGAGCTCGCGGCCGAGGCAGAGCCAAGAGGGCACGGCGCCTCGCCGAGCGCGGCGAGCCCGGGAGGGGGACGATGAACGACGACGATCTGCTGAAGGCGCTGGCGCGCGCCGCGCGCGAGCAGGACCGGGCGAGCGATCCGCGCTGGTCCGCAAGGGCGCTGGGGACGCTCGAGGCCGGCGAGCGCGATGCGCTGGAGGCCGACGCGCAGCGCTCCCCGGAGGACCGCGAGGCGTGGGAAGCGTCACGCCCGCTGGACGGCGAGGCGCGGGCGAGGATCGCAGACCGGATCCTGGCCGGGCTGCAGGCGAGCGCGGGAGAGCGAGGCGCGGAGACGGGAGGCGCTGCCGCGGAGGCGGCGGAGGCGGCAGGCCCGCCACCTCCGGGGCAGCGCGCGGCGGAAGCGCGCGGCGGCCAGGTGCTCCCGCTCCCGCGAAAGCCGGGCCGAGCGCCCTGGCGGATCGCGGCGACGGCCCTGGCGGCGGCCGCCGCGGCGGTCCTCGTCGTGCGGCTCTCGCTGGAGGGCGACAGGCACCATCCGCGCGGCCTGCTCGACGATCCGGGCGCGGTGGCCATGCTCCCGGTGCCCGCCTACGCCATGACGCTCGCCGGCGGCGAGGTCCGCGAGCGCTCCGCCTCCAGCGGCGCCGGCGCGACCGCGCGGCTCGGGCCCGGATCGAGGCTCGAGATCACCCTGCGGCCCGCAACCCGGGTCGACGGCCCCGTCGCGGTGCGCGCCTTCCTGATCCAGGGCGAAGCGGCGCGCCCCTGGGACGTGCACGCCGACCTCTCGGAGCAGGGCGCTGCGCGCATCGAAGGCGACACCGAGACGCTCTTCCCCGGCGTGCCAGAGGGCGAGTGGGAGATCGCGATCGCGATCGGACGGCCGGCGGCGCTGCCAGACAGCGCGGCCGGACTGGCGGACGCGCGGCCGCCCAAAGAAGAAAAAGATAATAAATTCCGAATCTTACGATTCAACGTGCTCCTCCTGCCGCGCGCAACGCCGCCCCCCCTCCCCACCGCCCGACCCGCCGCGCCCTCCAGGGACCCGTGACGCGCTGGCGAGCGCTCCGGCCCGCGCTGGGCGCAGCGATCCTCGGCGCGGCGGCGCTGGCGCCGGGATGCGACGCGCGCTGCCCGACGGGGACCGCGGCCCCGGCGGTCGCCGGGGCGGAGGTGGCCCCGGCGACCGCCGCGGCGCCCGCGCCGCCCCTCGAGGTGGAGTTCGCCGGCTGCAGCGCCGTGCACGCCGGGCCCGCCTGCGCGCTTCCAGACGACCGGACCCTCCGCATCTGGGTGAAGGCCCCCGCGGACGCCCGCGTCGCGATCGCCGTCGACGCGGCCGTCGCGGCGGACGCCCCGCTCGCCACGCTCGATGGGGCGCGCGTCCAGGGAGGCGTGCTGGCGCGCGTCCCCGTCCCGGAGGGCGCCCGCGCCCTCTCGGTGACCGCCGAGCGGGGCGGCGGGCGCGCGTCGTTCCGCCTGGAGCTCCGCCCGGCCATCGACGCGCCCCGGCTGAAGGAAGCCGAGGCGCTGCGCCGGAGCGGCGACCTCGACGCGGCGTCCTCGGCGCTCGACGCGCTGGCGTCCGGCGCGGACCCCGCCGTCCAGGCCCTGGCGATCGGCAAGCGCGCGCGCGTGGATCTCGCGCGCGGCAGGATCCCGGAGGCGATCGCGGGCTTCGAGGCGTCGATCCGGGCGCACCGGGCGGCGGGGCGGATCTCCGACGAGTTCCTCGACCGCTTCGCGCTCTCGTACACGCTCCTCTACAACGGGCGCAGGTTCGCGGAGGCGCGGGCGGCGCTCGACGCGCTCGGGCCGCTCGAGGCGAGCCACCCCGAGGGGCGCGCGGTGAAGCCGTACTACGCGGCGCTGCTCTCGTCCGAGGCCGGCGACCTGCGCGCGGCGCTCCGGCAGCTGGACGCGTCGGCGGCGGGCGCGGAGCGCCTCGGCCTGAGCGACCACCGGCTGCACGTGCTCCAGGAGCGCGCCGACGTGCTCCAGACCCTGGGCCGACCGCTGGAGGCGCAGGCGCTGCTGCGCGACGTGCAGGCGTCCTCCCCCGCCAAGAGGGCCCCGTGCGAGCGAGCCTCCCTGCTGAACGACCTCGGCTGGAACGCCCTCCAGATCGCGTGGGCGAGCGGCGGGTCCAGCGGGCAGCCCGCGCGCGCCGAGCGGCCTCGATCCCTCGCGGACGCGGAAGCGCCGCTCACGGCTGCGCTCGAGCTGTACGGGGCCGCGTGCCCGAGGCCGGCGCAGCGCGCGAACACGCTGACGAACCTGGCCCTCGCGAAGCTCGAGGCCGGTCAGACGGAGGCCGCGCGCGCCCGCCTCGACGAAGCCCGGCGGACGGACGCGCACCCCGACGCCGGCGTGGCGATGTACTGGCTCGAGATCGAGGGGCGCATCGCGCTGGGCAGCGGCGATCCCGCGAGGGCGCTGCAGGTCTACGGCCGGCTCGCGCGGCTCGCGGAGGCGAGCGACCTGGCGGAGGGCCGCTACCGCGCGGCCCTCGGCCGCGGGCGGGCGCTCGAGGCGATGGGGCGGCTCGACGCGGCCGCCGTGGCCTACGAGCAAGCGGAGGAGGTGCGGGGCGACCTCGGCGCGCTCGTGCCGCTCGGGCAGGGCCGGGGCGGTTACCTCGGCCGCCTCGAGGAGAGCGCGCGGCTGCTCGTCGACCTCCTGCTCCGGCGCGATCGGCGCCGCGCCCTGCGCGCCGCGCGGCGATCACGCGCGCGCGCTCTCGCGACGCTCCGCTGGATCGACCGCATCGAGGCGCTCGGCGGCGAGGAGCGGGCGCGCTGGGAGAGCGCCCTCGCGGCGTACCACGAGGCACGCGCGGCCTTCGACGAGGAGGGGCGCGACGACTGGCGGCTCTCGTCGGACGAGCTCGAGGCGGCCCGGGTCGCCCGTGCGTCGCGCGGGCAGTCGATCCGCGCGCTGGTCGACGAGGCGCTGCTCCTGGTGCGGCACGGGGAGCCGGCGGCGGCGGAGCTCGCGGCGGCGCCGGCGCTGGAAGAGGGCGAGCTGCTGCTCGTGGTCCATCCGATCCGCGAAGGGTGGGCCGGCTTCGCCGTCACCCGCGACGGCGTCGCGGCCAGGCGGCTGCCGGCGCTCGACGTCTCCGCCCCCGGCGCGGCGCTGGCCACGCGGCTGCTCGCGCCGTTCGATGCGCAGCTGCGCGCGGCCACGCGCCTCCGCGTCGCCGCCCATGGCGAGCTCGATCGCGTCGACGTCCACGCCCTGCCCTGGGACGGCGCGCCGCTCGTCGCGCGCATTCCGGTGACCTACGGCCTGGATCTCCCCCAGCGCGGCGCCCAGCCCGCGGAGGGAGCCGGCGCGGGCGAGGCGCTGGAGCGCGCGCTCGTCGTGGCGGATCCGCGGCGCGATCTGCCGGCCGCGCGGCGCGAGGCGGACGCGGTCGCGGCGGCGCTCACCGGGAAGGGGCTGCGCGTCGAGCGGCTGTCGGGGGGGCTCGCCACGCGCCGCGCGGTGGCCGGCGCGCTGGAGGAGCCCGGGCTCGCGCTCTTCCACTACGCGGGCCACGGCTTCTTCGGGGGCCTCGACGGCTGGGACAGCAGCCTCGCGCTCTCCGGCGGGAGCGAGCTCGCCGTGGGCGACATCCTGGCGCTGCGCCGAGCGCCCGCGCGGGCGGTCCTGTCCGGCTGCGACACGGCCCGCACGGAGGCCGCGTCCGGGGCGCGGGGGCTCGGGCTCGGCCTGGCCCAGGCGCTGCTCATCGCCGGCGCGCGCTCGGTGATCGCGGCGACGCGCCCGGTCGACGACGCGCTGGCAGAACGGGTGATGACCGCGCTCTACGCCGGCGAGCGAGGAGAGGCGGGCGCGCAGCTGCGCGAGGCGACCCTCGCGGCGCTGCGGGCGGATCCGTCGAGCGACTGGGCGAGCTTCCGGGTGCTGGTCCCCTGACGACCCCGAAGAACGCTCGAGATCTGTCAGACGCCGGGAGGCGACGGAGAAGAACAGATCGACCCCGGAAACGACACGGAGGATCCGAACCATGCGAAGCTCGATTTTCGGTCTGAGCACCCTTCTCCTCGCCGCGTGCGGTCCGTCGATGCACGCCACGCCCGTCGAGTCGGCCGCGGACACCGGCCAGGCGGCGCAAGCGCTGTCATCCCCTGTGCAGCCGCAGCCGCCACCCCCGGTCTGGGACAGACCTCGACGACCGCCGATCCCTCAGTGCGGTGCATGCGCGGCATACGTCCTGCGCACTCAAAAGCTGTACGTGGTCCTCGCTGACATGGACCCGATGCCCACGGTCTCGGTGAAGTTCCGATCTTTGAGGTCGGAAATTGAGCCGCTCGAGAGGTCCGAGCTCAGTCCGGTCCCCGACGGCACCGGGAGGGCCGTCTACGTCGTGCCCAAGGGGCCGGTGGGCGGTGTGGCAGAGGTCATCGTGCAATGGACAGCCCAGGGCAAGGCGCAGGAGCGCGCGGCGAAGGAACCCACGGCGAAGGAACCCACGGCGAAGGAACCCGCGGCGAAGGAGCTCAGCGCCGACGTGCTGGACTCGTGGGGCGGGTGGGGCTCCCTGGACAAGAAATGACGATCGGAGGCTGAAGAGAGGTCGCGCGCAGGGCCGTCGGAGCGAAGAGCGACGGCCCGCGCCGCAGCGGCGCTCCGCGAGAGACCGCGACGGCGCCTGCCACGGTTGGCGGGCGCCGTCGCTCGAGGTGGCCAGCGATGACGCTGCTTGTCAGCGCGGCGGGGTCACCTCGAGAGCCGCTCCCTTCATGGATGGAAGTTCACCGGCACCTTGTTGCTCGCGCCGCTCCCGTTGCGCACGCGGATGTACCCGGGGCCGACGCCGCTCGGGACCTGCACCGTGAGGCTCGTCGCGCTGATGCTGGTCGGGCTGGCGAGGGCGGTGTGCGTGGCGTCCACGAACTCGACCTGCGCGCCGGGCCCGAAGCCCGAGCCGGTCAGGCTCACCGCCGTGCCCCAGTGCATGACGTCGGCGTTGTTGAAGTCGAGCCAGAGCCCGCCACGCACGAACACGCCGGACGAGAGCATCGGGCTCTCCTGGAGGATCTTCTGCTCGTGATCGAGGAAGTCGGTCGTCGGATAGTCGCCGTGCCACGCCATGATCGTCGTGCCCGTGTAGCCGTCCGGGTGGTGCAGGCCGAACGAGTGCCCGAGCTCGTGGGCGACGGTCCCCTTCGGCACGCCGCCGTTGCACTGCCACGTGGCGTATCCGCAGTGGATCGCGAGCGGCTCCCGCACGCCGGAGAGGGGCTCGAGCACCCAGTCGCCCACGAGGGCGAATCCGGTGTAATCGCCCTGGAGGTTGGCGCCCGCCCAGCCGCCGCCGCCCTGCGCGAAGACCAGCGTGGACTGCCGCGCAGGGAAGCCGCCGACGGCCTGCGACACCGCGTTGAGCCAGTTCGGGAGCTCCTGCGGGTTGTTCCGGCAGGCGCTCGTCGGCGTCGGGCCGCAGCGCATGGTCAGGTAGTTCTGGGACGAGCGCACCGGCTGGACGAAGCCCACCAGGTGGAACGAGCCGCCCGACTCCTCGCGGTACCAGCCGCGCAGCTCGTCGAGGTACGTGTTGATCGCGTCGACGTACTCCTGGTGATACGGCTGGTCGCTCGGATAGACATAATACGCCCTCACCGGGTAGACCTCGCCCCCCGCGAGCTGCGCCACCTGCGCGTCGCTCAGGGCCTGCTGGTAGAGGCGGACCTCGTCGATCAGGCCATTGTAGGCGTTCCAGCTGGGGTGTCCGCCGATGACGATCGGCCGCGTCGATTGCTGAAGCGCGCCCGACGCGGGCGTCGACGCGCGGAGCACGCCGTTGACGTAGAGCTTGAGCGCCGCGCCGTCGTACACGCCGGCGACGTGCGCCCACGCGTTGGCGACGGCCGGGGCCTGGACGCTCGCGTGCCGGCCGAAGCCTCCGCCGGGGAAGGCCACGGAGAAGAAGTACTTGCCGTTGTCGATGCCGAGCAGGAACGAGTCCGCGGCGTACCACTGGTTGACGATGGTGCGGCTGCCCGTCACGCTCCGCGGGTTGACCCAGGCCGCCGCGGTGATCCGGTCCTGGAAGTGGAGGTAGCTCCTCCCCTCGCTGCTGATCTCCACGCGATCCCCTGCCCCGTCGAAATCACCGGCCGACAGGGACCATCCGGGGCTGCAAAGGCGGCGGCCGGACATCACGCCGAACGCCCCCCGGCCCGAGTCCTCGCGAACGCGCGTGATGGCGCCGGCCGCGCAGGTGTCGAAGCTCCAGTAGGCCGCCGGCGTCGGCAGACTGGCCCTGTCCGCGACGAGCGGGCCAGAGGCCGCAGCGATCGCCTCGTCTTCGGGCTCGTCGGCAGGGCCGGCCGCGACGCAGCCCGAGAGGCTCGCCGCCAGGGTGAGGACGATCGATCGAGATACCGTGAGCATGGGGGTCCGCATGGGAAGGGATGCCTTTCTCGCCTGGCGCGCGCGCGCTCCCCGTCGGAGCGCGCGGCGCGCCGGCGGCGCCAGTGCCGTGAAAGAAGGCAGCGCTCAGGGGTTCATCCCGAGCCGTCCGCCTGCCTGTTACTTCGCCGCGGCTCCCCGGGGCCTGACATGGACCGAGAAAAAAATGATGGCGGGGGCTCCGCCCGGGAGGAGACGGGAGGAGAGGCCGGGCGGTCGCGCCGCCGGCCAGGTGCACCGAGCCCAGGCCCTCAGGCCCGGGCGCTGAACGGGCAGCCGTGAGACCTCATGGCGGCCGCCACGGGCTCCGTCACCTCAGGCTCCGCCGCCGCGGGCTCCTCCCGCCCCGCCGGCGCCGCGCGTACGGCGCTCGACGGCTCCCGCCGCTTCAGGATCATGCGCATCCCGTTCACCGGCTGCAGCGAGATGAACCCGCGGCAGCGCGGGTCGAAGCCGGGGACCAGCCGGAGCCGATAACGCTGCAGCGCCATCGCGACCATGATCTTGCCCTCGAGCTGCCCCATGAACTCGCCCAGGCAGATCCGCTGGCCGGCGCCGAAGGGGATGAAGGCGAGCTTGTCGTCCGCGCTCCGGCGGTGGCTCGCGAAGCGCTCGGGCTTGAACTCCAGCGGATCGCTCCAGAACTCCGGGTGCCGGTGCGTGACCCACGGGACGATGGCCACCGTCGACCCCGCGGCGACCTGGTAGCCGCCGAGGACGTCGTCCTCCAGCGGGCTGCGGAGGATGAACGGCACGGAGGGCAGGAGCCGGAGGCACTCGTTGAAGACCATGGTGAGGTAAGGCATCGACTCGATGTCCCTGGCCGTCGGAGACCGGCCGCCGAGGACGCGATCGATCTCGTCGGTGAGGCGGGCGCACACCTCGGGGTGCTGCGCGATCTGGTACAGCGCCCACGAGGCGGTGACGCTCGAGGTCTCGTGCCCGACCATCAGGATGGTCTTGATCTCGTCCCGCAGCTGCGCGCGGTCCATCTTGGCGCCGGTCTCGGGGTCGACGGAGTTCATGAGGCGGACGAGCACGTTGTCCTCGCCGCCCGCGCCGCGCTGGTAGCCGTCGATGATGCCGTCGATCACGGTGTGCACGCGGTCCATGGCCCGGCGGAAGCGCAGGTGGCTGGGCAGCGGCCAGGACAGGGGCGGGTTGACCAGCGAGTACATCCGCTTGAGCGCGATCGAGAGCGCATATTTGAACGCCTCGCGGACGGTGTCCGTGTGGGCCTCCAGCGCGGCGCCGAAGAACGCCTCGCCCGCGATACCGAACGTCACGTCCATCATGTCGTCGTTGATGTCCCGCTCGAACTCGCCCGGCTGGGCGTCCCAGCGCCGCAGCACCGCCTCCATGTGGTCGACGATGATGGGGACGAACTTGAGCGTGTTGGCATGGTTGAACTGGGGCTGCACGTGCCTGCGCTGGCGCCGCCAGAGCTCGCCCTCGCTGTTCACGAGGCCCCAGCCCAGAACGGGCGCGAGCTCGTGGTAGCGCTTGCCCTTGGGGTAGTTCCGGGCGTTCGTGCGAAGGACGTGCGCGATGTCGTTCGGGTGAAACGCCATGACGAAGTCCTCGGCCCCGGGCGCCCGCAGGCGCACGACGTCGCCATGACGCGCGAAGAGGTCCTCGTAATGACGCATGTCACCGGTCCTGAAATTCGCCAGGTACCGCAGGCTGGCGAGCGGGCCAGGGCCCGGGGGCTGCCGATCGAGCGTGGCACTCATGATTCCTCCTTCTTCGCGAGCTCCAAGGAAGCTGACGTGCGCTGTTCCGCGCGGACCTGCGCCGAGCGCACCCCGGCGCCGCCCATCGCCGCGGTCAGATGCACAGCGAGCCTCCGCCGTCGACGGTGAGCGTCGCGCCGTTGATCCTCCGCGCCCCGTCGGAGAGCAGCAGCAGGACGGCCTCGGCGACGTCGTCCTCGGTGCAGAGCCGGCCGCCCGGCGTGCGCGACTCCCAGTACGGGAGGATCCGCTCGTGATCCGGGTAGTTGCTCGTCACGTGGCCGTAGATCGGCCCGGCGGAGACGCAGTTGACCTGCACGTTGCGCGGGGCGAGCTCGACGGCGAGCGCGCGCGTGAGCGACTCCACCGCGGCCTTCACGGCGCCCATGGCGCCGAAGTGCTCGAGGTACCTCGACGAGCCGTTCGACGAGAGCGCGACGATCCGCCCGCCGCCGTGGCGCTCCATCAGGCGCGCCGCGCGCAGGGCGCACAGGTGGTAGCCGATGACGTTCGTGCGGAAGGCCAGCTCCCAGTGCTCCGGGGTCGTCTGCTCGAGGGGGCCGAAGCGGCCGTTCGACGCGTTGCTGACGAAGTGGTGCAGCTCGCCGACGTCGCGCGCGATCGCGTCGAAGAGCCTGTCGATGTGCGCGGGGTTGGCGACCGAGCCCCAGACGTGCACCGCGTCGCCGCCGGCCCCGCGGATCTCGTCGGCGACCGCCTCGCCGTCGTCCCGCGAGTGGAAGCTGTTGACGACGACCCGCGCGCCGGCGCGCCCGAGCTTCTCGGCGATGGCGCGGCCCAGCCCGCGGCTCGATCCGGTCACGAGGACCGTCTTGCCCGCGAGCGCCACCCCGGGGGCAGGGAGCGCCCGCTGCGCCGCGGGGGCCGCGGGGGCGCGCGCCGCGGTGACCTGCGCGGGCGGCGCGGACTCGACGAGGCGCGCGAGATCGCCGACCGTGCGGGCCTCGTCGAGCGCCACCTCGAGCACGCCCGGCTGGGCGCCGCGCTGCCAGAGGAGCGCGCGGAGCTCGTCGCGGCGGCGGAGGTCGACCCCGAGGTCCTCCTCGAGGCGCGCGTCGGGGACGAGCAGATCGACCGGGTGGCGGGTCGCGTCCGCGAGCGCCTGGACCACGACATGGAGCGCCTCGCCCGCGTGGCCATTGGCGTGCCTTCCGGCCTCAATATGGCCATTGGCGTACCTTCCGACCTCCATGGGGCCATTGGCGCGCCCTTCAGCTTCCATAGGACCATTGGCGTGCTTCGCCGCCTCCACGTGGCCATTGGCGCGCCCTCCAGCCTCCACGTGGCCATTGGCGTGCGCTCTGGCCTCGACATGGCCATTGGCGCGCCCTCCAGCCTCGACATGGCCATTGGCGTGGTTTCCGGTCTCCACGTGGCCATCGGCGTGCTCTCCGGCCTCCGCGCTGGCCGCGATCGTTCGCGACAGGAACTCGCTGACGCGGGCCACCGTGCGCAGCTCGTCGGGCGCCGCCTTGAGGGCGTTCGCGAGACCGAAATCGGCGCGCAGCGTCGCGAGGATCTCGCCGCGCTTCACGGAGTCGATGCCGAGGTCCTGCTCCAGATCGGCGTCGGCGACGACGACCTCGTCGGGGTAACGCGTCATGCGCACGAAGACGGAGCGAACGTGGTCGAGGAGATCATGAGATTGCATCGTCGAAACCTCGTATTTGGTAAGTGCCATTCATCCGAGAGCGGCGACCGGCGGGACCGGGACGGCCGCGACGAGCGCGAACGCACCGGTCAGTACGGCCCGGCCGAAGAACTGCCCGCCCCGCGCGCCCAGCGCGAAGGAGCGGACCGAGGGCTGCGCGAGGCGCGCGCCCCCCGGCGGGAACGCGACGTCGATGTCCTGGAACGAGAACCGCGCCGGCAGCGCGAGCGCCCCCGTCTTGTAGAGCGCCTCCTTGGCGCTCCAGAGCAACGTCTCGAGGGCGGCGCGCGGGGCGCCCGCCGCGGCGCCCCGCGCGAGGCCCTCGCGCTCGCGCGGGGTGAAGTGCTCGTCGGCAAAGCTCGCCGCGCGATCCTCGACCCGCTCGACATCGACGCCGACCGCGCGCGCCGTGGTGACCGCGGCCGCGGCGAGCTCGCCCGCGTGCGAGAGCGACAGCGCGAACGCGCCGTCCTCGAAGCGCGGGCGACGGCCGGACGGCCCCGTCACCGCGCAGGCGAGGTAGTCCGCGCGCGGGTGCGCCTCGAGCGAGGCCGCGTCCAGCGCGACCAGCGGCGCGCCGCGGCCGGCGGCGAGCTCGAGGCGCAGCCACTTCGCCGCGACGCGCGCGCACGCGGACTGCGCCCGCCGGGCCGCGACGCGCTGCGCGGCGCACGCGCGGCGCTCGCCGGCCGTCAGGTAGGGCTCGAGGCGCGCCGCGGCCTCGGCGTCCGCCCGCGCGACCGCGATGGCGAGCGGCGGCGTCACGGCGCCCCCAGCGTCAGCGTCGCCTGCGCCGCCGGGCGGGCGTCCGCGGCCACGTGCCCCACGACCCGCCCCTCGAGCCCCTCGACCTCCAGAAGCACGCCGCCCGAAGGGTCGAGCGCCTGCGCCCACGCGCCGAGGACGCGCTCGCCCGCCGCGGTCGGGACCGTGGCGACGAGCCGGACGGGGACGCCTGCGTCGCGGAGCACGAGGTCGTTGGCCGCCGTCCCGAACCGGATCCGGTCGACGCCGCCCGCGGCGCACACCGGGAACGCGCCCGCCTCGTCGCGGCGCAGGGTGCCCAGCGACAGGAGCGCGTCGAGCAGGAGGAACGGCGTGGCGGCCCCGCGCTGCCCTGCGAGGGCGCCGTCGGTCGTGAGGCGGAACCGGGCCTCCTTGAGCGCGGGCCCGAGCACGAAGGTGCCGAGGTGATCGAACCAGCCCGCGTGCCGGACCGGCGAGCCAGGGCTCGCGTACGGGTCGCGGACCAGGGGCCCGTCGACCCGCCCGGCGTGCCGCGGAGCGAGGCCGTCGCGGTCGACGTGGATCGGGCCGAGCTCGACCACGCAGGTCGCGAAGACCACGCCAGCGCGGAGGATCACGCCCGACCGGTGGACGAAATCGCCGCGCACCTCGACGGCGCACGCGACGCTGCCGCCTGGGAGCCGCTGGCGGCGGGTCGTCACCGCGCGCACGTCGCGCGGCGCGTCGTCGGCGAGGCGCAGGAACTCCAGGAAGCGCACGTCGCGCACCTCGCGGACGAGCGCCCCGCCGCCCGACGTCGCGAGCGCGTGCCGGACGGCCAGGTCGACGAGGAACGCCCCGGCCGCGACGGCGCTCGAGCGCGCCCGGTGGTCGGAGAGCCACGGATCGACGCGTGGATCGAGCGTCCACGCGCTCGCGGGCGGGCTCCCGGACGCACCGTCCGCAGCGGCGGCCGCGTCCTCCGCGACGATGCGCGGAGCGAAGCGCTCGATCTCGCCGTCGCTGAGCAGGACCTGGGCCGCGCCGGCGGGCGGCTCGGCGACGAGGTCGAGGAAGATCTGCCTCCCCTCCTCCGGCTCGACGCCCCGGAGCCCGCGCGCCGCGCCGAGCGCGCTGTACTCGGACCCGGCGGTCATGCCGACGCCGTTCCAGCCGAGCCACGCGATGCTCGACCACGGGCCCGCGCCGGCCTCGGCGGCGAAGTACGCCGCCGCGCGGTTCATCGCCTCGTTCGCCGCCCCGTAGTCCGGCTGACCGTCGTTGCCGAGCACGCTGAACGCCGAGGTGACGAGGTGGACGTGCGGGCGCGCGTCGGGCAGGTGGCGCGCGAGGGCGCGGCGGAGGTGGGAGAGGCCTGCGAGCTTCGTGTCGACGATCCGCTCGAACAGATCGAGCGGCTTCGACGTGAGCCGGCTCGACACCTGGATGCCGGCGCCGTGCACGACCAGATCGACCCGGCCGTACGCCGCCGCGACCGCCGCGACGGCGCGGTCGACGTCCTCGCCGCGCGTCACGTCGACGGCGTGGTAGTCGACGACGCGGCGACCGGCGCCCCCGGCGCGCAGCTGGGCGAGGACCCGGTGCACCTCGCGCGCCGCGCGGAGGCGCGCGTAGCGGTCGCGCAGGACGCCCATCCGCAGGCCCGGGCTCTCGCGCAGGGCCTCGGCGTAGAAGTCCCGCTCGTACGCGTCGAACGCCGCGTCGGTCATCGCGAGCGCGCGGGCCGGAGCGTCCTCCAGCCGCGAGCGGCCGAGGAGCACGGCGCGGCAGCCGAAGCGGTCGAGCAGGCCCTCGACGAGCTCCGCCGTGATGCCGCGCGCGCCGCCCGTCACGAGCACGACCGAATCGGCGCCGAGCTGCGGCACGGCGCGCGCGCGCGGCCTCGCGGATGCGCGGGCGAGCTGCACGGTGTGCCGCGCGCCGCCGAGATCGACCACCTCCTCGGGCACGGCGGGCCGGGCGTGGCGCCACTCCTCGGAGAGCGCGCCCAGCGCGGCCGCGACGTCGCGCGCGTCGGTGTGGACGACGCGCACGTCGCCGCCCGGGAGCTCGCGCGCCAGGGATTTCACGAAGCCGCCGACCGCGCCGCTCACCGGCGCGAGCCGCCCGTGGAGGTCCACGGCGGAGGCGACGACGGCGGCGAAGGCCACCTCGCCGCGCGCGATGGCGCCGTAATAGCGGCGCGCAGCGCCGAACAGCGCGCGCAGCGCCGGCCTGTACGAACCCGGCGCGCCGTCGACGAACGCGAGCGCGTCCGTGGCGCGGGTGAGCACGACGACCGCATCGACATCATCGGGGGCCAGGGCCGCGAACGACGCGCCGAGCCGCGCCTCGTCGCGGGCGTCGAGCGAGGGCGCACCGCCGGACGCCTCGGCCCCAGGCGCCGCGAGGTCGCGCGGGGTCCCGGCCTCCGCCGTGCCGGACGCCTCCTCGATGGCGAGCGCGAGCACGCGCGCGCGCTCCTCGTCGGAGCGGGCGGCGCGCCGCATCTCCGTGGCGAGCGCCGCGTCGGTGCAGACGTAGAGGACGCGGGACGGGACGCGCGCCGATGGCCCCGTCGCCGGCGCGGGGGCGATCTCGGGGACGAAGCCGTGGATCGGCGTGCCCGTCGCGAAGCCCGAGGCCGCTCGCGCCGGCGCGACCGACGCGGCCTCGGGGGGCGTGACCTGGACGGCGCGGGGATCGGACGGCCAGCGCACCAGCGCGGCGCCGTGCGCGCCCGCGCCGCGGATCGCCGCGTGGAGCTCGACGGCGCCCTCGGCCCCGCGCAGCCGCGCGCTCGATCCGCCGACCGCGAGCTCGCGGGCCGAGGGGCCGCGCCCCGCCGCGCCGGCGGCGCCCTCCGCCGCGCCGGCGACGAGGTGCAGGCGAGCGAGCACCGGCCAGGCGTGGCGCGCGGCGGTGTCCTCGGTGCACAGCGCGACGAGCAGCGCCGCCTCGCCGACCGGCCGCGGATCACAGGTAGCGGACGTGCCCCGCGCGACGTCGTCGCTGAAGGCGTTGACGGCCCCCGCGAGCACGACGTCGCAGTCCTCGTCGAGCACGAGATCGGCGGCCGCGAGCGCGTCGAGCAGCGATGTCGCCGAGGTGTCGACGACGAAGTTCGGCCCGCGCAGGCCGAAGACGTTGGCGACGCGCCCGGAGATGACGTTGGGCATGTTGCCCGGCTGCGTGTACGGCCCCGTCGCGGGCGATCCCGCGCGGAGGGCGTCGGCCGTCGCGGAGGCCAGCGCGGGGCTGACGCCGCGCGCCCGGAGCGCCCGCGCCACGCGGTCGGCGAAGATGCGCTCGTTGGCGCGCGCGCCGCGGCGCGTCTTGCCCTCGTGGCCGACGACGACGCCGATGCGCTCGCAGAGCTCGCGCGCGGGCAGCGCCGCGAGCGCCTCCTCCGCGGCCATCGCCGCGAGCAGCTGCGTCGGGTCCATCGCCTCGAGGGCGTCCGGGAGCACCGGCGCGCGGGCCGGCAGCCGTAGCGCGCCCTCGTCGAACGCGAGGACGTCCGACGGGGCGCCCGCGGTCGCGCCTCCTGTGGCAGGGAACACGGACCCGAGCCCGACGACGCACAGGGCGCGGGCGCCGTCGCGCGGGCGCGGACGCGCGGGGTGGCGATCGGGGCGGTGCTCCTCGACGACGAGGTGGGCGTTGGTGCCGCCGAAGCCGAAGCTGTCGAGCGCGGCGCGCAGGGGGGCTCCGCCCTCGGCGATCCAGGGGGTGGCCACCGTCGGGATGGCGAACGGCGAGCGCGCCAGATCGATGCGCGCGCTCGGCGCCTGGAACCCGTGCTGCGGGAAGAGCGTGCGCTCGCGGATCGCGAGCACGACCTTGATGAGCGACGCGACGCCCGCGGTCCAGCCCGTGTGGCCGAGCAGCGACTTGACGCTGCCCAGGGCGATGCGCGGGGCGCCCGCGTCGCCGGCGTCGCTCGCGAACACCTCGGCGAGCGCCTGGAACTCGGTGGCGTCGCCGACCGGCGTCGCCGTGGCGTGCGCCTCGACGTACTGGACGCTCCGCGCCTCGACGCCGGCCCGCGCGTGGGCGCGCCGCATCGCCAGGGCCTGCCCGCGGCGCTGCGGCACCGTGACGGACGGGCTCGGGCCGTCGCTCGACAGGCCGCTGCCCAGGAGCACGGCGTCGACGCGATCGCCCCATGATCGGGCGTCGTCGAGCCGCTCGAGCACGACGACCGCGGCGCCCTCGCCGAACACGACGCCGTCGGCGGACGCGTCGAAGGGGCGGCTGCCGGTCGCGGAGAGCCCGCCGAACTGCGAGAACTGGCACGCGTTCGTCGGGCCGGGCTGGTAGGCGCCGCCGGCGATCACGACGTCGGCGAGGCCGCGGCGAAGCATCGCGGCGCCCAGGTGCACCGCGTGCATCGACGACGCGCAGGCCGCGTCGACGAGGACGGTGCGCGCGCCCTCCCCCACCACGTCGCGCACGACGCGCGCGAGCGGCTCGAGGTGGCCGCGGCACGCCGCGCGCCGCCCGGCGTCGAGCCCGAGCTCGGCCGCCAGCGCGTCCACCACGGCGGCCCGGGCCGCCTCGCCCGCGGCGGCGCCGTCGAGCGCGCGCTCGACGCCGAGCAGCAGCGTGGCCTCGTCGTGCTCGATCGAGCCGTCGGCCGTGGACCCGAGGAGGCACACGATCCGCAGGGGCGCGCCGCCGCGGAGCGCGGCCGCGTGCGATCGGGCCTCGGCGAGCGCGCACGCCAGCATGCGGGCCGTCTTGGGCAGCCGATCGAGCGCGCGCGTGTCGTAACCGGTCTGCTCGGCGTACGGGCCGAGGGCGTCGACCGTGCCGACCAGCAGGCTGTAGGTCTTGTCGGCGGCGCGGCCGCGGTTCAGGAAGTCGGTCGCGAGCTCCGGGTGTCGCTCGCCGGTGTCGGCGATCCCGCACGTGCCCGCGAGCAGCTGCGCGAGGTAGGCGTCGACGCCGCCGGCCCCCGGCAGCACCGCGCCCATGCCCACGATCGCGATCGGCGTCGCACCCGCAGCGGAGGCGGCGGCGGGGCTCGCGGAGCTCGCGGCTGCGGCGGGGCTCGCGGCGGCTGCAGGGCTCGCGGCCTCGCGCGGGCGCCGGCCGTCCGGCTCCTCCTCCGGGAGCGCCGCGACCGCCGTGAGCGCGCGCCCCGCTGCGCGCAGCGCGTCGATCACGCGCCGGTGCTCGGCCACGACGTCCTCCCCGGCGCGGAACGCCGAGATCACGCGCAGATCGGGCCCGGGCGGCGCGCTCCGCCGCGTGAGCGCTGTCAGGGCGCCGCCGCCGCCGCACTCGACGAAGGTGCGGACCCCCGCCGCGTGGAGGTCGCGCACGGCCGCCTCGAAGTCGAGCGGCGTCACGAGGTGCATCGGGAGCAGGCGCGCGGGCGCGAGCGGGCCGTCGCCGTAGTGGACGCGATCGATCGGCGAGTACGTGGCCAGCGCGGGCCGCGCCGCGCCGGCGCGCGCGAGGGCGCTCGCGAACGGACCGACCGCCGGCGCGAGCAGCGGCGAGTGGAAGGCGTAGCGGCTCGCGAGCACCGTCGCGCGAACGCCGGCGCCGGTGAGCCGCCGCTCGAGCGCCGCGATGCCGTCCGCCGTGCCCGACGCGACCGCCTGATCGGCCGCGTTCACCACCGCGACGAACACGTCGTCCCGGCCGAGCGCATGCACCTCGTCGCGCAGGCGCTCCGCGCCGGTGTGGGCGGCGAGCATGCGGCCGGGCGGCGCGCCGCGGAGGGCGAGCACCCGGCGGCACACGACCTCGGCGGCCGTCGCGAGGGGAAACGCGCCGCCCGCGGCCAGCGCGGCGATCTCCCCGAGGCTGTGCCCCGCCACGACGTCCGGCTCGAGCCCTGCGGACCGGAGCAGCGCGACGGCGACGTGGCCCTGGACGAGGATCCCGAGCTGATCGAGATCGACGCACGCCTCCAGGGCGGCCCGCGCCTCCGCCTCGCCCGCGGTCACGAGCGCCGCGAGCGAGGCGCCGAGCAGCTCGCGCGCCGCGGGCTCGGCCGCGGCCACGGCCTCGCGCGCGGCGTCAAAGCGCGCGTGGAGCGCTCGCAGGAGCCGGAGGTCGAACGAGCCCTGGCCCGGCAGGAGCAGCGCGATCTTGCCGGCGACGCCGCCGCCCTCCCGCGCGGCCTCCCCGGAGCGCCCCTGCGCGGCCTCCCCGCCCGCCGCGGCGTCCGCGCCCCACCGCGCCCTGTGCGGGCGCGCCTCGTGGAGCGGCCCCCGCGCGACCTCGGCGGCGTGCCGGAGCAGGCGCTCGGGGAAGAGCTCGCGCAGCGCGGAGCCGCCGCGCAGGCAGAGCTCGACGAAGCGCTGGTGCGAAACGGGCTCATCGAGGGCCCCGACGTGCGCCGTCACCGACCTGGGCAGCGGCGCGAGCTCGTCGCTCGCCGAGGCGACGGCGACGATGCGCTGGTAGCCGCACGCCACGGGCTCGCCGTCGAAGCGGACCGTGCGGAAGTAGCCGTACGCGCTCGAGCGCGTCACGCCGCCGAGGCTCATGAAGATCGCGACGCGCTCGCCCACGCGCACCGGCGCGAGGTTCCGGCTGTACCCCTCGGTGGTGAGCAGCCGGATCGCGGCGCGATCCTCCTCGTGCGGGAGCGTGCCGTCCGCGGCCTCGGCGAAGTAGAGCGTCTCGCGCGCGATGCACTGGAAGCGGAAGTTCGTGAGGTAGTGATGGCTGCCATAGGCCATGCTGTCCTCGAACTTCACGCAGTACGGAACGACGAAGAACTCGCCCATAGATCCTCTCCACGCAGCCCGACCGCACGCGGCGCCGACGCACGCCTGGCACCGCGTGCCAGCCGCTGTTCGTGCGCTCCTCACCGTTGCGCCGCTCGGGCTGTTCGAATAAGTGTACCTACACGTAAATGCTCGGAGCGCGCCGCGGGCCCATGGCCCCCGGCCGCGCGCGTGATGCCGCGATGCTCGCCTCAGCGCCGCCGCGCCCCTTGGCGACGGATGACCGATCGATTCGAGGGATCGGCCAGCGCGCGCCGGGGCCGCCAGGACCGCCGAAGCCGAGCAGGCGTCGTGCGGACGAGGCGGATCCACGTCGTCGAGGACGAGATAGGTGTAGCTACACCTGAACGGATGTCAAGCCGCCATCCAGGCCGTGATTTGACGGACCCGGTCGAAACGGTGTAGATACACTGGTGACCGATTTTGCCCGCGCCGCCCAGATCATCGCGAGCCAGTGCGCCCTCGTGCGCGTCCGCCGCGCGTCGCGCGCGCTGACGCGGCTCTACGACGACAGCCTGCGCGCGGCTGGGCTCCAGTCGACGCAGCTCACGATGCTCGCCGCGGTCGCGACGTGCGGCGACGAGGGCGTGCAGCTCAGCGCGCTCGCGGACGGGCTCGTCATGGATCGCACGACGCTCACGAGGAACCTCGTGCCGCTCGAGAAGGCGGGCCTGCTCCGCGTGGCGCGGGCGCCCGGCGACGCGCGCGTCCGCATCATCTCTCTCACGCGCCAGGGAGAGCGCGCGATCGAGGCGGCGTTCCCGCTGTGGGAGCGGACGCAGAAGCACGTCCGCGAGCAGCTCGGCGAGAGCAGGGCCGACGCGCTCCGCGAGGAGCTCGGCCGCGTCGTGGCCCTGGCCACGCGGCCCGAGAAGGCGGCGGAACCCGAGCGGACGAAGCAGAGGGCGCCGGCGCAGCAGAAGGCGCGGTCGGGCAAGCGCAAGGCGACGTGAGATCGCCGCGCGCGGTCGGGCTCGTCGGCGCGGCCACTTGGTGTACGCTCCGGCCTGATCGAGGCGCCCCCCATGAACGCGAGCGACCGACGCGCCCCCGGACCGAGCGCCGGCGAGGCCATCACGGGCCTCCTGCACGCCGCCCAGGAGGGCCAGAGGGACGCCGCGGACGCCCTGCTCCGCGCCGTCTATGCCGAGCTCAAGACCATCGCCCTGGCCCGCGTCCGCCACCTCCGCGCCGGGCAGACCCTCGGCCCCACCGCGCTCGTCCACGAGGCGTACGAGAAGCTCTTCCGGGACGGCGAGGCCCGCTTCCAGAGCCGCGCCCATTTCTTCGGCGCCGCCTCCCAGGCGATGCGCGATCTCCTCGTCGATTACGCGCGCCACAAGGCCGCCCGGAAGCGGGGCGGCGATCAGGTGCGCGTCCCCGAGGAGGACATGCACGAGCTGCCCCTCGCGCTCGATCTCCCCGTCGAGGACCTCCTCGCCCTCGACGATGCCCTGCGCAAGATGAGCCAGGAGCACCCGCGCAAGGCCGAGATCGTGATGCTGCGGTACTTCGCGGGCCTGACCGAGGACGAGATCGCCGAGCTCTCGGGCGTGACGACGCGCACGGTCGAGCGCGACTGGCGCTTCGCGAAGGCGTGGCTCTACCGGGCGCTCCACGGCGGAGATGAGCCCGCCCCTTGATCCGCGCGAGGTAGAGGCGCTCTTCGAGGCGGCGCTCGATGAGCGCGACGAGCACCGCCGGGCGTTCCTCGAGGCGCGGTGCGCGGGCCGCCCGGAGCTCCTCAGGGAGGTGTGGAGCCTGCTCCGGAGCGACGGTGAGCAGCCGGACGGGTTCTTGAAGGGCGCCGCCGTCGCCCTCCCCGGCCGCGACGAATCGCTGAGCCCCGGCACGCGCATCGGGCGGTTCACGGTGCTCGCCAAGGCCGGCCAGGGCGGGATGGGCGTCGTCTATGCGGCCTACGACGCGGAGCTCGACCGACGCGTCGCCCTCAAGCTCATCGCGCCGGGGAGGTTCGATCCGGAGGACCGAGCCCGCCTCGTGCGCGAGGCGCAGGTGATGGCCAGGCTCTCGCACCCCAACGTCGTCCCCATCTACGAGATCGGCGAGCACGAGCGGGGCGTGTTCGTGGCGATGGAGTTCGTCGACGGCCGGACGCTGCGCGACCTGCGCGGCGAGCAGCCCCGCGCGTGGGAGGCCGCGCTCGCCGCGGGGATCCAGGCGGGCCGCGGCCTCGCGGCGGCGCACCAGGAGGGGCTCGTCCACCGCGACGTCAAGCCGGACAACATCCTGATCGGCAAGGATGGCCGGGCGCGCATCGCCGATTTCGGGCTCGCCCGCCTCCACGTCGAGGAGGAGCGGCCCCTCTCCAGCGGGGGCCCCGGAGCCGAGATCCCCGGGGAGGACGCGCTCCGAGCGCCGCTCACGGCCGGGAGCACGCTCATGGGGACGCCGGCGTACATGGCCCCCGAGCAGGCCGAGCGAAAGCCGGCGACGGCGAGGAGCGATCAGTGGAGCTTCTGCGCCACGCTCTACGAGGCGCTCTACGGGGAGCCGCCGTTCGAGGGCGACGACGTCCGGGCGCGGCTCGACGGGGCGCGGCGCCATCTCCTGAGGCCGGCGCCGGCCGGCTCGAAGGTGCCCGCGCGGGTCCGCGGCGCGCTCGCGCGCGGGCTCCGCGCTCGGCCCGAGGAGCGGTGGCCGAGGCTCGACGATCTGCTGAGCGTCCTCGCCGACGAGCTGGCGAGGAGCTCCGAGTTCGATCTCACGGTCTCCAGGCGCGAGCGCATCCGCTTCGGCCTCCTGATCGGCGCCCTCGGCGTCGTGATGGCGACGGTGGGTATCGGCCGCGTCGTCCCGGTGGTCCGCCCCGTGGACCTCTTCGCCATGGGCTGCGTCACGACGCTCGCGGGGCTCACGCTGCTCCGGGTCTTCCGCCGCCCTCTCTCGAAGAGCGCTGTGAACCGGCGGATCGGCCACGTGGTGAAGGTGCTGCTCGTCGCGATGCTCCTTCACCGGGCGCTCGCCGTGATCACGGACGAGCCCGTGGAGCGCGCGCTCGCGACGAACCTGCTCCTCTTCGCGGCCGTCCACGCGACCGCCGCGCCGAGCCTGCCGAGGGCGAGCTGGCTAGCCGCCGCGCTCTGCGCGGCGTGCGCGGCGGCCGCCGCGGTCTTCCCGGAGCACGCGGCCGCGATCTACGTCACGGGCGTGCTCGGCTCGCTGACGATCGCCATCGTGGTGTGGCATCTCGAGTAGCGCGCTGTCGCCTGTCCCTGGTCGATTCACGGCGTACGGCGAGCGCTGGAGTCCAACGAGACGATCGTCGGCCGAGCGCCTGACCCCGATCATGAGCCCGCGATGAAGCTGTCCTGGTAGCCCGGGTCCTCCACCGCGAGCGCGGCGGCGGTGGCCGAGAGCGGGCGGATCGTGTCGAGCATGACCGCGAGCTCGCTCGTCTCGCGGGCCCCGAGGCTCGCCTCGTACGCGCCCGGGTGCGGCCCGTGCGGGACGCCGGCCGGATGGTGCGAGATGCTGCCGGGGCCGACGCCGCGGCGCGAGGTGAAGTTGCCGCGGCAGTAGAACAGGAACTCGTCGCAATCGACCGACGCGTGGGGATACGGGCAGGGGATCGCCTCCGGATGGAAGTCGGTCGGGCGCGGCACGAAGCTGCAGACGAGGGCGCCGCGCGCGGCGAACGTCCCGTGCCAGTCCGGAGGCAGGTGGACGAGCCCGACGCGCGCCTGGAAGCGCTGGATCGGGAACGCGAACGGGTACACCGCACCGTCCCAGCCGACGACGTCGAGCGGCGAGCGCTCGAGGGTGAAGCCGTGGAAGGCGCCGCCGCGCTTCACGACGAGCGCGCGGATGCCCTCGTCGAGGGGGCCGACGAACGTGGGCCGCCGGAAATCACGGTGCGAGTACGGCGCGTCCATCCGCAGCTGGCCGACCTCGTTGCGCCACTTGTGCGGGAGGTGGATGTCCGCGGCCTCGATCGAGAGCCACCGCTGGGGCGCGGCGTCCGGGAGGAAGCGGTAGAAGAGCCCCTTCGGGATGACGACGTAGTCGTCCTGCTCGAAGCGGAGATCGCCGAGCATCGTGCGCAGGACGCCGCCCCCGTGGAAGACGAAGAACAGCTCGTCGGCGTCCGCGTTCGCGAAGTACACAGGATCGGCCGCGTCCGGCTGGGCGAGCCCGATCACCACGTCGTCGTTGAAGAGCAGCGGCACGCGGCAGTCGACGGCGGGCCCGCCCCGCCGCGGCAGATCCTGCGACCGGTAGTGCCGCTTCGCCAGCGGGCGCGCCGGCGCGGCGACCGGCAGCGTGAAGCCGTGCGCGGCCTCCGCGACCCGATGCTCGTGCGGCCGGCGCTCGTGGTAGGCGATCGTGTAGGGGCCGTCGAAGCCCGCCCGCGTCAGGCACTCCTCGTAGCGGAGATCCCCCGCCTCGCTCCGGAGGGCGATGTGGTGCTTGGGCGGGACGATCCCGGCGACGACGCGATCGAGCATCAGCCGTGCCCCGCCTTCTGCTGCCGCTCGATGCTCTCGAACAGCGCCCGGAAATTGCCGGCGCCGAAGCCGCGGTCCCCCTTGCGCTGGATGAGCTCGAAGAAGAACGGCCCGGCGTCGGGATCGCGGTGCGTGCCCGACGACTCCTTGAGGAAGATCTGGAGGAGGTACGATCTCGCGCCGTCGCCGTCCACGAGCACCTCGAGCTCGCGCAGCGCCGCCACGTCCTCGTCGATCTGCCCGATACCGAGCCGCTGCAGGCGCTCGGGCAGCATGTCGTAATAGGCGGCCGGGGTCGGCATGAACTCCACGCCCCGGCCGCGCATCGCGCGCACGGCGGCGAGGATGTCCTCCACGGCGAGCGCCACGTGCTGCACCCCGTCGCCGCGGTGCTCCTCGTTGAAGACGTTGATCTGCGAGCTCTTGAAGTGCGGCCGGTAAGGCTCGTTGTTCGCGAACTTCACGCCCGAGGCCGGGTCCCACATCACGGCCGAGCGCAGGCCCGAGCCGTGGCCCGTGTCCTTCGCGACGTCGTTCGTGTGGAACGCGATCTGCCAGAACGGCTCGAGCCCGAGCACGTGCTCCATCCAGAGCAGGGCGGGCGCCATCGTCTGGAAGTTCGAGGTGATGTGATCGAACCGGGCGATCCCGAAGCGGTTCTCGCCCCCGCGCGGCGCGTCGTAGGCCACGCAGCCGGGGAACAGCGCCCGGTAGCCGCGCCGCTCCACGAAGCGGAAGGTGGTGTCGCCGAACGGCGTCGTGATCGAGAACGAGGCGAAGGTGCCGCCCTCGTCCGTCGCCCGGTGGATCTCGTCGATGGGCGTGCCCCCGCGGCCGTCGAGCAGCCGGAAGGCGCGGTCGATGTCCTCCACCTCGAAGATGACCGTGCCCACCCCGTCGGGGTGCTTGCGCAGGTAGCGCCACGCCCGCCCGCCCTCGCCGATCGGCTGCGAGCAGACGACGACGCACTCGCCGGCCTGGAAGACGACCGAGCGCTGCGCCGCCGCCGCGGTGAGCTCCGGCGAGCTCGCGGCGATCTCCTGGAAATCGAGCTTCTCCGTGTAGAACCTGCGGCTCCGCTCCAGGTCGCGCACGTAGTAGTGCAGCGCCTCCACCCGCTTGATGCCGATCGACTCCACCTTGGCGCTCATCCGGATACCACCCGCTGCGCGATGCGCCCGAACAGGCTCTCTCCCGCGCGATTCAGCATCTCGATCATGATCGTGTCTCCTGGCTTCATGAAAGGCGTCGTGGCCGCGCCGTCCGAGAGGATCTCGAGCATGCGCTTCTCGGCCAGGCACGACACGCCGCGCGCCGGGTCCCGGTTCGAGACGGTGCCGCTGCCGAGGAGCGTCCCCGCCGTGAAGCCGCGGGTCCTGGCGATGTGCTCGATGAGCTCGAAGAACGAGAAATGCATCTCCGGGCCGGCCTCGGGATCACCGATGAGCGCGCCGTTGTAGGTCGAGCGGAGCCGCAGGTGGACGCGTCCGTCGCGGAGCGCGTCCCCGAGCTCGTCGGGCGTGATCGCGAACGGCGAGAACGCTGTGGCGGGCTTGGAGCAGAAGAACCCGAACCCCTTCGCGAGCTCGGCGGGCACGAGGTTGCGCAGCGTCACGTCGTTGGCCAGCAGGAAGAGGCGGATGTGCCGGTGGGCCTCTTCACGGCGCGTTCCCTGCGGGGTGTCGCCGAGGACGGCGCAGACCTCGGCCTCGAAATCGAGGCCCCAGGCCTCGTCGCGCAGGACGATGTCGTCGGTCGGGCCGAGGAGGACGCCGGAGCCGCCCTGGTACACGAGCGGATCGGTCGTCAGCGTCTCGGGGGGCTCGGCGCCGCGCGCCTTGCGCACGAGCATGATGTGGTGGATGTACGCCGAGCCGTCGACCCACTCGTACGCGCGGGGCAGCGGCGCAGCGAGATCTTCCACGGCGAGCGGGGTCACCGGCGCGTCGCCCCGCTCGATATCGTCCGCAATGCGGCGGAGCGCGGGCTCGGCGCGCTCCCAGTCGTCGAGCGCGGCCTGGAGCGTGGGGAGGGCGGCGCCGGCGGGGGCATAAGCGAGGCCGTCGCGACGGACGACGACGAGCGTGCCATCGCGGCCGGGGCCGCGGAGAGAGGCGAGCTTCATGCGTGTGCGAGCTCCCCATGGCGCCCCGGCAGTCGCTTCGTCTCCGCCGGACGAGCAGGAATCCCGTCGCGCCTGCCAGGGCTCGTCCTCGTTTGCGCGCTGTGCACCGGGTGACCGGTTGAACGGATCCGCATGAACACCGGATTGGATGGTTTCACGGCGCCCCACGATCTCGCGCGGCGCGCCATGGAGGTGATTGCAACGATCTCGTACCCGATCCCTCTGACTCGCGGCATAGGCATACGCGCCTATGCCGTGGATCGTGGGCGCGCCCCCCCATCGTCCCGGGGATCACTTCTGCAGCTGGACACCGAGGAAGAGGGCGTTCCCCTTCGCCCCCGACAGATCGCTCCTTTGATAGCCGAGCGCGACACGCGCGGCGTGCCCCTCGATGATGTAGCCCACCTGGGCATCGATGAGCAGATAGGAGTCGGCGTTCTTCGGCTTCGCCTGTTGCAGTCGGACCAGAGGCTGCAACTTCCCGACCCCGACGTTGCTCGGCGTGAGGTAGCTCGCGAGCGCAAAATAAGAGTAGTCGAACCTCTCGAAGTCTCCGAAGTACTTGTAGAACGCGCCCTCGAGCGTGAGGGTGCCCGCCGCGCCGAGGTTCTTCTCGAACAGCAGGTCGGCGTTGACCTCGCCGTAGGTATCCTTGCGCGGGATGCCTGCGGGCTCGCCCGCCGCAGGGGGCGGCAGCGATTCGACCGAACCTTCCTTCTGCACCTCACCCGCCACGCCGAGCGCGAGGATGCTCTTCTCCCCGAGGTACGTGGCCTTCTGGTAATAGGCTGGCTCCGGGTCGAGCACGCTCAGGTTGAGCCTCGCCGTGTAAAGCGGGCTCACCGAAGAGTCATGCAGGTTGAAGGCCCCCACGTAATACTTGAACAGGCCGCCCGCCGCCTTGCCCCAGGCGGTCACCCCATCGTTGCGCCCGAAAGGCCCCTGTCTCGGCCCGATCGGCGGCGCATAGGGCTCGAAGAACCCGGGATAGTTCCACGGCCCCATCGACCACGGCCCGGAGAAGGCGGAGCGATCCGACGGCACGATCATTCGACCGATCCAGACGTTCAGCAGATCATGAAACTGGAACTTGGCGATGACGTCACGGATGGTCACGCTGCCCGTGATGTTGCCCCCGGTCGGGGTCGGCCCGAACTGAGCGACGACCGCGCCCTGCAGGCCGATGAATCGGTTGATTTCGCCTGAAAACGACAGATCCAGCTCTCCGTCCCCGAGCAGCCGGTCCATCTTCTCGCGCTCGCCGGGGTTCTGTAAGCGACCTCCGACGCGGGCCCAGGCCGCGACGCTGACCGGCTTCTTCCATGGCTCCTTGTCCGCCGGCGGTGCCGTCGCAGCTGCACCGGGCCCGGCAGCGCTCTCAGGCGCCGGCGCGCCGGCGTTGGCTTCCGCAGGCGGCGCTGGCGCCGCGCTCGCGTCTGCAGCGGGGGCCGCGATCGCCGGAGCTTCGCCCGCGGGCGCCGGCGGCGCCTCGGGCGGCGGTTGTGCCCCTGCCGGGCGATGGAAGGAGGTGATGCCGAGGATGACGGCCAAGAACCCTGCGCCGACATCGCCCCGGCGTCTCGCCGCTCTCGTCTGTGTGCTCATGCGTTCTCCGTGTCAGGCCATCCGAGGCCTTGAAGCTCTCAGCCGCGCTCGCGCCCCCTAGCCGATCTCGTACACCGTGAGCCGCACCCGGTCGGCGAGCCGCTCGCCCACGGACAGGGCCAGCAGGGCGTTCAGCCGCAGGAGCCCTGGCGCCGAGGTGCGCATGCGGATGGCGGTGCGGAAGTAGTAGAGCCCGGGGTCCACGGCCTCGCCGCGCCCGAGCGCCGCCAGCACCTCCGGCGGCCCGGCGCGGACGCCTTCGGAGAGGATCTCCACGGTTCCATGGCCGGCGATGTCGAGGATGTAGTGGGCGGAGATGTCCATCCGCCCGTCGGCCCAGATCGTCTGCCAGTCGCCGCCCGGCAGCACCCGCCCCTCGAGGCCGCCGGCCACCGTGCCGCCGACAATCGGGATGAAGCGCCGGCCGGGCGAGCTCGGATTGACGGTGACCGGCGGGGCCACCGCCACCTCGAGCGTCATCAGAGGGATGAGGGGAGGGCTCACGCGCGGGGCTCCGAGGCGCGCTTCAGCCCGGTCAGCACCTTGTAGCGGGCGGCGATGGCCTCCAGCTCGCCGGGGGCGAAGACGTCCTCGATACGGTCGAATCCGTCGGGCGCGCGGTCCTGGGCCATCTGCATGCACTGCTCCGGACCGTTGCCGCGGTTGGCCGCGACGATGGCGGCGGTGGCGGGCAGGCGCTGCGCCTCGTACGCGGCCAGCGCTTCCACGGGATCGGCGTGGGCGGCGAGCGCGCGGACCAGGGCGCGGGCGTCCAGGATGGCCTGGCTCGCCCCGTTGGAGCCGATGGGATACATCGGATGGGCGGCGTCCCCCAGCAGCGTCATGCGCCCATGGCTCCAGCGCGGCAGCGGATCGCGGTCGACCAGCGGAAACTCGTAGATCGCGTCGGCGTTCCGGATCAGGCCGGGCACATCCAGCCAGTCGAAGCGCCAGGCCTCGAACCTGGGCAGGAAGTCGGCGGGATCGCCCCGCCGGTTCCAGTCCTCCCGTCGCAGGCTCTCGGCGACGGTGAGCTCGGCGATCCAGTTGATCGTCTGGCGGCCGTCCGGCCCCGGTGGGGAGATGGGGTAAGCGACGAACTTCTGGTCCTGGTGCCCGGCCATGATCATGCTGGCGCCGGTGAGGAAGGGCGCCGCCAGGCTGGTCGCCCGCCACAGGATGCGACCGCCGTAGACCGGCGGCCCCTCGTCCGGATAGAGGCCGGCGCGCGCCGCCGAATGGATGCCGTCGGCGCAGATCAGGAGATCGGCAGGAACCGTCCTGACCACGCCCTCGCGGTCGACGAAGCGCGCCACGATGCGGCCCTCGGCCTCTTCGTGGGCGAGGAGGCGCCGGTCGCAGATCACCCGGTCTGTGCCCAGCCGCTCGACGGCGGCGTCGAACAGCACGCCTTGCAGGGCGCCGCGGTGCAGGGAGATCTGCGGCGCGGCGTGACCCGCGAAGCGGCCGCGCGGCTCGCCCCAGATGCGCTGGCCGAAGCGGTTGAAATAGACAAGCTCGCGGGTCGCCACCCCGTGGGCCATCAAGGCCTCGACGAGGCCCAGCTCGTCCAGCACCTCGGCGGCGTGGGGCAGGAGGTTGATGCCGACCCCGAGCGGCAGGATGGTGGGCACGGCCTCGAAGACCGTCACCTCATGACCCGAGGCGTGTAGCGCCAGAGCTGCGGCCAGGCCGCCGATCCCGGCGCCCGCGACGATTACCTGCATGAGTCCTCCCGCAGACATGCGGCTCGACGCCGCACCTCGTTGAAGCCGCCGCCAAGCGGGCGAAGCGCGCGACGAACAGCGCCGCCAGCGCCTGCAGCAGCCAGTCCTCTCGAACGATCCAGCGGGCGGCGACCCCCGGGACGGCGCAGGCCGAAGGCGCCGCCGCCCGGATGGCGCCCGGCGCGCTGCCGGGCGCGGATCGCCTCCGCCCTTTGCTCAATCAGCGGCATGACGTCCACGAATGGTCATCACCGCCGCGGCCACGCCGGCCGACAGGACCACTGGCACCATGGCCATGGCCACGCCGGCGGGGCCCCAGCCCTGCCCCAGCAGGTGGCCCGCCACCAGCGGCCCGCCGATGGAACCCAGCCGGCCGGCGGCGATGGAGGCCCCTGTGGCCAGCCCGCGCGCCCGCGCCGGGTAATAGAGCGGGATGACGCCATAGAGCGAATATTGCGCGCCCAGCAGGAAGAAACCGGCCAGGCCTGCCAGCACCAGCACCGGAAGCAGGCTGCTCGCCCCCGCCAGCCCGAACAGCGACAGGGCCAGGGCGGGATAGGCCGCGATGATGGGGAGGCGCGGCCCGAGCCGGTCCACCAGCAATCCGATGACCCAGCAGCCGATGACGCTGCCGACATTGAACGCGAAGGCGGCGCCAGCGCCCCCCGTTCCGCCCAGGCCCTTGGCGGCGACCAGCGACGGCAGCCAGTTCAGCAGCAGATACAGCACCAGCAGCGTCAGGCCGAAGGTGAACCAGGCCAGCAGCGTGACCAGCAGCCGGCCATCGCCGAACAGCGCATCCCCTCCGCCCGGCCGCTGGGCGCCGCTGGCCGCTGCGGTGCGGCTGTCGGGCATCAGCCGCGCCATGACCGGCAGCAGCAGCAGCGGCAGCACGCCGCCGGCCACGAAGATGCTCTGCCAGCCGAACCGCGCCAGGAAGCCGGCCGCGAACAGCGCCGCCAGCGCGCCGCCGGCCGGCATGCCGCTGAACATCAACGTGGTGGTGCGGGTCCGCCGGTCGGCCGGCGCGATCTCCAGGGCGATGGCCACCAGGGTGGGCATCGCCGCCCCCAGCCCTGTCCCCGCCAGGAGCCGGTAGAGGCCCAGCGACACCGGCCCTCCCGCCACCACGGTGGCCAGCGTGAACAGGCCGAAGACGCCGACGGCCAGCATCAGCAGCGGCTTCCGGCCCATGCGGTCGGCCATCCAGCCGCCGGCCAGCGCGCCGCAGACGAGCCCGACCATGCCGGCCCCGAACACGACGCCCGCCTGCCCTGGCGTCAGGCCGAGGGCGGGGATCAGCAGGGGGGCGGCCACGCCGACCGCCTGGATGTCGAACCCTTCCAGCAGCGCGATCAAGAAGCACAGCGACAGCGTGACGGCGCCGCGCGGCGCGTTAGGGGGCGATGCGCCCATGGGGAAACCTCCCGTTTCGTTCCCGTTGCCCGGGATGGTTGCAGCCGGCGGCAGCCGAACCGATGCGGTGTTTGAACGTAGCTGGTGGAGCGTGACGGACCCGGTGATGCAACGACTTCGTACCCGAGCCCTCCGGCTCGAGGCATAGGCATACCCGCCTATGCCTCGAGGCGAGCCGTTCTCAGGCGACAGGATTTTTGCTGCCGCGATGGGGGTCGGGGCGGAGGCGGGCGCGGAGGCTGCCGAATCGTCGACACGCCCCCTCGTCGAGAGCGTGGAGCGGTGCTCTCTGGATCCGCTCTCGCGCTTGCGCCGACTCGCGGCCAACGTCCCGCTCTGGCCGACAGCCCTTCTGGTGAAGACAACAGCACAAGTGACCTGACGAGCTCAGCGACGAGGAAAGGAATGGAGGGATGAATCACACAGTGTGAGGGTGCATGGGCGGGCAATGCCAGGAGGGCAACCCGGTGCGCCGCGGCGCGCGGTGGTCCAGGTGGCGCGGCGCCGGCAGCGGCCGTCGTCCGACGATTCGCGCGGTTCACGGGACCGCGCCCGGGCTGAGCTCGACCAGCGGCTCCGCTGCCTGTCGATGCGTCATGAGGTCACCGAGGCTGACACCCTGAGGGGCTCTTGCTCTACGCTCCTCCCGATGCCTAGCGACGCTCCTGCTGATCTCTGCTCGCTCGCCTTCACCTGCAGCGTCGACCCGCTGCTCATGCTCGATGGAAGCGGTCGGATCCTGGCGCTGAACCCCGCCGCCGAGCGCCTCTCCTCCACGCCCGGGGCGACGGCGCTGGGAAGGCCCGTCGATGAGGTCCTGCGGCCCGATGCGCCCCTCGGCGCGCTGCTCGAGCAGGTGCTCCGCGATCGCGCCCCGCGCGCCCTGCCGCCCGACTTCACCCTCCACCTCGCGAACGAGCGCGCCGTCCTCGCCGAAGGCAGCCTCAGCCCGCTCGTCGACCCTGCGGGCGCGTGCGCCGCCGTGCTCCTCGCGCTGCGCGACGTGACCGAGCAACGCCGGGCCGAGCGGGCGGCGTGCGAGGAAGGAGCGCGCCTGCGCGCGGCCATCGAGGCGCTCGACGTCGGCTTCGTCATCTACGATGCCGAGGAGCGGCTCCGCTTCTTCAACGCGGCGTACAAATCGCTCTACCCCGAATGTGCCGCCGCCATTCAGATGGGCAATACGTTCGAAGAGGTCGTCCGCGAGGGCTGCCGGAAGGGGATCCACCTCCACAGCGGCCTCGGCGAAGAGGAGTGGGTCGCCGCTCGCCTCGCGGAGCATCGCCGCCCCGGGGACGTCTTCGTGCGGCGGTTCGGGGACCGCTGGATCACGCTCAAGAGCGGGCGCCTCCCCGACGGCGGCTTCGTCGGCCTGCGGATCGACACCACCGCGCTCAAGGAGGCAGAGCTCGCCCTCGAGCGCGAGCGGCAGTTCATCCGCCTCGTGCTCGACACCATCCCGATCGTCGTGACCGTCAAGGATCGCGACGGCAAGATGAAGCTCGTCAGCAAGAGCTACGCCGAGCTGTACAACACCACGGTGGAGGGCGCGGTGGGTAAGACCGTTGACGATCTGCCGCGCTCCCACGCCGAGCTCTCCGTCGTCGGCGAGATGGACCGGGAGGTGCTCGCGCGCATGCAGCCGGTCTCGCGGGTTTACCCCGTCACGCGCCCGAACAGCAAGACGCGGTGGATGTCCGTCGTCAAGGTGCCTCTCGTCGAGCAGGACGGCACGGCGCACATCCTCGCCATTGGGACGGACATCACGGCGCAGCGGGAGCACGAGGAGCACATGACCGCCACCATCGCCGAGCTCGAGCGGCAGAAGCACGCCATCGCCGGTCAGCTCGCGGTCATCCAGCGCCAGCAGGCGCTCATCCGCGCGCTGTCCACGCCCATCCTCCAGGTCGCCGAGGGCGTGCTCGCCGTGCCCCTCATCGGCGCGCTCGACGACGCCCGCGCGGCCGACGTCACCGGAAAGCTCCTCGACGAGGTCGTGCGCACAGGCGCTCGCTTCGCCATCATCGACGTCACCGGCATCGAGAGCGTCGACGCCGCGACGGCCGACCACCTCGTCCGCATCGTCCGCGCGATCCGCCTGCTCGGCGCGAGCGGCGTCCTCACCGGCATCGGGCCCGCCGTCGCCCAATCCATGTGTGGCCTCGGGGTCGACCTCTCGGGCGTCACCACACACGGCAACCTCCGCGCCGGCATCGAGGTCTGCCTCCGCGCGCTGTCCGGCCTTCGCTGAGCGATGCCGGCGTCTCCCGTCCTCCGCGAGGGCGACGAGGAAAGGAGCGCGCAATGGAGATGGAAGACGTGCTGATTCGACTCAAGACCCTTGACGGCCGGCTCGATTCGATGCATCCTTCCGCCGTCGTTATGGTCGTCCTTGCCGCCTCCCCTTTCTCGCTCACGGCCCATCCCGCGAGCGAGCCCCGCTGACGGGCGACGGAGCGCGCGACGCGTTCAAGAGGCCGCCCCGGGGATCCGGAGGCGGCCTCTCTCATTCTGGCGTCGTCAAACCGACCTGCGACTCGGCTGGAGGAGCTCGATGAAGAACACCCTCGTCCTCTGCGCGTGACGTTGTCACGCGGAGGCATCGTCACGCGCTAGCCCGGTACCCCGTATCCGGGCGTGCTCGGGGACGCCGCGCCCGGTTGAAATGAGCCGCGGGCGCCGTCCCCGGCCGCCTACTCCGCGAGATCCCTGAAGCGGCGTTGGGTGGTCCCATGAGTAAGAGGAAGAAGTCCGAGGCCAAGCGGCATCGGAGGGCGGCGAAGCGCGCGCGCAAGGCCGCCGAGAGAGCGAAGTACGAAGCATGGAAGGCGGCGGGGCAGAACACGAAGAGCCGGCGCGCGAAGCTCCGAGCGAGGCGGCTGCGAAAGGCGACCGTCCGCACCAGGCAACATGCGGCGGGCCCCTGCGGGAACATCGGGTGCAAGCGCTGTAACCCGATCACCGCGAACCTGGTCTCGGTTCGTCTCCTGCATCGCACGGCGCAATGAGACCGGAAGGGGCGCTCGGAGACCGAGCGCCTCTTTTTCATTGGTGGGCCCGGCGCGTGCATCGGCCGACGTGGCCCCGATCGCCCTGGCCCCCGTGGCGCGCCTCAGCAGCCGGCCCGTCCGCTGCACGACAAGGTCGGGTCAATCCGCCGAAGGCAGCGTATCTTGCTCGTCTGGGATGCAGGGGCCGATGGTGCTGAACAAGGGGCGCATGGGAAGGCGATGCCACAGGGGTGCTTTGGGCGCGATCGGGTTCCTGTTCTCGAGCGCCGGCGCGGCAGAAGCCGCGGAGACTGCGCCCGAGCCCGCTCCGCTTCAAGCTTGGCGTGGCGCCGTCCTCGTCGACCAGCGGTTTGCGTTCGGTGTGGACCGCGTCGCCGGCATGAGCCTCGAGATCGACGGCATCGGCATGCGGTTTCAGCTGGCTCCCACGCTGGAGGCCCACGCGGCGGCGCTCGGGTTGATCACGGCCGGGACAGCGGAGCTCGGCCCGCCGGCGCGCTCGGGTTGGGGCGGCGAGCTCGGCCTGCGGCTCTCGCCGTGGCCGACCTGGTCCGTGCGACCCTACGTGTACACTGGCCTCGGGTTGCTCCTCTTTCCCCGGCGACCGTTCCTGCCAGGAGGCGATGTCTACGAGGGGCTCGTCAGCTTCGGCGTCGGGGCGGACGTTCCCCTCGACGATCGCTGGTCTGTCGGGGTCAAGGGCTTCGCGGCGCACCTGTCCAACGGCCAGGGGCTCGGCCCGCACAACCCGGCGTACGACGGCTACGGCGCTGGGCTGGAGCTGAAGTACGCGGTGCTCCGCGGTGAGCCGAGCAAGAGCCCGTGGGCCGACGCGCCGCCTCATGGCGCGGGGGGCAGCGCCCGCGCCGGCTACGCTCCGGGGTTCTCGATCGACGCCGAAGCAGGCCGCGTCGGTGACGCGGCGCTGCTCGCCGCGCGCCTTCGGGGCGCAGAGCGCATCTCGGATGCGGTGATCGCCGTGCTCGATACCGAGATCGGAACGCTCGCGGAAGAGCCGGTGGCAGAGATCGGCCTCGCCGTCGTCGGACACCTCGGCTGGGCTTCGCTCGGTGTTCACGGCGGCTATCGCCGCTACGTGGGGATCGATACGGCGCTCGCCACGGCTCAGCTCGAAGCCCATGCTACCCAGGAGCTCTCGTTCGTGGCCATGGCGCACCACGAACGAGCTCGCGGATTCGAGGATCTGTGGCGCGCCGCGATCGGCGGACGCCTGTTCCCGCTGCCCAGCGTGGTCCTGGAGGTGGGGGTCGGGTTCGACAGGCTCGGCCAGGCGAACACGTTTCAGAACGACCACGCCGACCCGTACTTTGCGGCCGAATGGGCGATGCCGTTCTCGTCCAAAGAATGGCAGCTTTCGCTGTTCCTGGACCGTCAGATCTCGACCGTGGATACGGTCGGGCTGCGCTTCGCCTACGGCATGGGCGAGCACCTGCGCGACGCGGCGCGACGCGACGGCTGGCGCCGCCTGCGGTGAACCCGCCTGAAACGTCCTGCGCCCGCCGTTGCGTCCTCTACTGCAAGAAGATGGTGATCGAGCCGTTATAGGTGCTCGTGCCGCTCGGGAACTTGCCGGAGGCGTTGCGCGGTTGATCGCGGCAGTTCGAGTAGCTCCCATCGCCTTGCGGCTTGTCGCACGCGTCGCGGCAGCTGCCGACGGCCGTGACGACGCAGTCGTCCAGCGATGACCCGCACACCCGCTGGATCGAGGTCTGATCGGGTGACAGGCAAGCGTAGTAAAGAGGCGGATTCGCGAAGATGTTGCCATAGTAGGCCCCTTCGCGCGTCGCGTACGCGGCCCGCTCCGCCGAGTCGGAGGACAGCTCGCTCTTGTTCCCTCGCATCGAGATGGGGGTCGGGATCCCGAGGTGGTTGATCCTGGAAAGTACGCATGCCGACACCCACGCCTTGCACGCATTGTCGCAGGATCCGCCCGAGTCGCCCCATTTCTTGTGGATGCCGATCCCGCCATCGAACTCATAGACCACGCCGTCGATATCGATATCGGTGAGCGCTGGTTCACGGCGGCACGAGCACCGCTGCCCCGGACATGCGGCCGTTCCGCAGATCGTCGAGCGCCTCGTTGGCCGCAGCCAGCGGATAGACGTTCACCTCCGTCCGCACCGGCACCCGCGGCGCGAGCGCGAGGAACTCCTCGCCGTCGCGGCGCGTCAGGTTCGCCACCGACCGCAGCACCCGCTCGCCCCACAGGATCGAATAAGGGAACGAGGGGATGTCGCTCATGTGGATTCCCCCGCAGACAACGGCGCCGCCCTTGCGTACGGCGCGCAGCGCGGCCGGCACCAGCTCGCCGGCCGGGGCGAAGATCAGCGCCGCGTCGAGCTCCTCGGGCGGCGCGTCGAAGGAAGCGCCCGCCCACTCGGCCCCCATCGACAGCGCGAACGCGCGCGCAGCGTCGTCCCCCGGCCGCACGAACCCGAAGACGCGCCGGCCCTCGAAGCGGGCGACCTGCGCCACGAGGTGGGCGGCGGCGCCGAACCCGTAGATGCCAATCCGCTCCGCGTCCCCCGCCAGACGCAGCGTCCTGTACCCGATGAGCCCGGCGCAGAGCAGCGGCGCGGCCGAGAGGTCCGGGAAGCCGTCGGGAATCGGGAAGCAGAAGCGCGCGTCCGCGACCGCGAGCTCCGCATACCCGCCGTCGATCTGGTACCCGGTAAAGCGCGCCCGATCGCAGAGGTTCTCCCGTCCTGCGCGGCAATACACGCACACACCGCATGTCCAGCCGAGCCAGGGCACGCCGACGCGTGCGCCCCTCGCGAACCGCGGCCCGTCGCCGGGCGCGGGCGCCTCCTCGAGGACCTCGCCCACGATCTGGTGCCCGGGCACGAGCGGCAGCCTGGCGTCCGGCAGCTCGCCGTCGACCACGTGCAGATCGGTGCGGCAGACGGCGCAGGCGCGCACGCGGAGCAGCACCTCGCCGGGCCCAGGCCGCGGAGCGGGCCGATCCTCCAGCACGAGCGGGCTCTTCGGGGCTCTCAGGACGAGGGCGCGCATGGCTCCGCGCCGAGTGTATTGCGGCCCGCGCCCCCCGTCCTGCACGTGAGCCCAGGAGATCGCCTCCCCGGCGAAGAGGGTGTCGCCGTCCACGCCGGGACCGCTGTACGGGCCGGGATCTCCCACCCCTCCTCCCGGATGCTCTCGCGCGTGTCCAGCCTGGCTGCCTCGTTTCGATAGCAATGCACGCCGAGCCTCGCCCCTCGGACCGGCAGCGGCGCTCCTGACGAGCCCCGCCAGCCGTGCCCTCCCTCGCGATCGAGGATACCCACGGTCCCGCCGATAGCAGTTGACACTGCGCGTGTGAGCGTTCACAATCTGCGCCAGCGGGTATCCTTTCGCTTCCCCGCTGAAGGGGTCGCCACGCGCGCCGAGACCTCGATGTCCCGATCGACGTCGGCATCGATTCGCTCGGTCGTCGCGGAAGCGAGTGACGGTGAGCTCAATCAATTTGTCCGCGGCTGGAATCGCAGTCCTGGCCAGTGGCAACCTTTGTACAGCAGCGATACCAGCTGCGGTTCATGTGTTGATATAGCATCGCTTTGTCAGAAATATCTCCCTCTCGCCGCCCCTGACGCGCGGCGCTGTCCTGTTGAAGTCCGGGCCCGCTGAGAGGGCCATCCATGCTGCACTCTCGAGAGGTTGAGCCAGGGACGGGGGAGATGTTCCATGCGGATTGCAACTCCTCTCGAAGGGAGCTCCGATGCTACCGGCGGCGAGGTGCAGCCCGTGACCGCGCGCGCGGCGGCCGCTCCGTCGACGCCTCCGCCCGCCGGCGCGGTCTCCGCGGCCGGCGTGCAGGCCGCGCCGCTCGACTTCGCGGAGGTGTACGAGGAGCTCTTTCCCTTGGTCTTTCGGACCGTGCGCCGCCTCGTCGCGGACGTCTCCGCGCACGAGGACGTATGTCAGGAGGTGTTCGCCGTCGTGCACCGGCGGCTCCCGGAGTTCCGGGGACGCTCGTCGCTGAAGACATGGGTTTTCGGGATCGTGGTCAACGTCGTGCAGGCGCACCGGAGGTCGCAGCGCCGCCAGAGCCCGGCCCACCGCGGGACAGGAGAGATCGTGGATCCCGAGCAGCTCGCGGGGCCCAGCGACCTCAGCCCCTACGAGGTCATGAAGAGGGCGGAGGCCGCGCGCGTGGTGCACGACCTCCTGGCGTCGCTCGACGAGGAGAAGCGCGTGGTGCTCCTCCTCGCCGAGCTGGAAGAGCTTCCGGCGTCGGAGATCGCGGAGGGGATCGGGGTGAACATCAACACCGTGTATGCGCGGCTGAGGGCCGCTCGACAGGCGTTCTCCGACGCGGTGCAGCGCCACCACGCCAAGATCCGAGGAGGTCGCCATGGATGAGCCGAGGGCTGGCGAGCGGGCGCTCGCCGCCAACCCTGGATTCATACGACCCACCGCGATCTTCACGGCCATGCCCGCACCCGGTCGATTTGATCACAAAAAACGTGCGCTCCGGTCACAAGACATAACTGCCGATTCCACACGCAGGAGCCGACGATGACATTCAGACTGGACCGAGTGTTCGCGAGTCCATGGATCGCTGCCGGGGGATGCCTCCTGAGCATCTCGTGCACCGGCGCCCTCGGGGACGAGGGCTCTTCGGAGGACACTCCAGGGCAGCCCCCGAACCAGGGTGCCGCCATCGCTGTAGACAGGATGCCCCTCCACCACATGACAGCGTCGGAGTACAACTCCACCGTCGCCCACCTGCTGGGAACGAGCCTGCGGCCCGCGGACGGATTCCCGGCCTTCGGCGCGAAGGGCTTCGACGCAAACGTGAATGCGCTCTCGAACCTCTCGCAGGTCCTGGTCCAGGGGTATTACGACGCCGCCAGGACGCTCGCCGAGGACGCGTTCTCGGACGAGGCGCAGCGCGCCAGGATCCTCGTGTGCGACCCGGCAGAGGGCGCGGGCGACGGGTGTGCGCGCCAGATCATCGAGCGCTTCGGGCTGCGCGCCTTCCGGCGCCCGCTCGAGGCGGCGGAGGTCGACCGGTACGCGGCGCAGTACGACGACGCGCGGACCACCCTCGAGATGTCCCCCGTCGAGGCGGTGCAGCACGTCGTCCGGACGGTGCTCACGTCGCCGCATTTCATCCTCCGGATCGAGCTGGGCCCCGACTCGGCGAGATCGCCGGGCGCCCTCAACGGCTACGAGGTCGCGTCGCGCCTCTCGTACCTGCTCTGGAGCTCGCTCCCGGACGACGAGCTCTTCGACGCGGCGAAGGACGATGAGCTGGCCACCGAGGGCGAGCTCGAGCAGCAGGTGGACCGCATGCTGGCCGACCCGAAGAGCGCCGCCTTCTTCCAGAACTTCTACGGGCAGTGGCTCGGCACGCGCACGCTCCCCAGCCACAACGCCGACACGAGCCAGTTCCCGAACTGGGACGATGAGCTGAAGAGCGCGATGCTCGACCAGGTCAACGAGTACTTCGCCGGCTTCACGACCGGCGGGCGGCCTTGGTCCGAGTTCCTCACCGCGCCCCACCCGGAGAGCCGGCTGATCGAGCCGCTCTATGCGAACGACCCCGAGGGCGTGCGCGAGGGGTTCCTCACGCTCCCAGCGTTCCTGACGCTGTCGTCCCGCGCCGACCGGACCTCTCCCACGTCCCGCGCGAAGACGATCCTGGAGCAGCTCTTCTGCGCGCCCATGGTGCCGCCCGCCAACGTGGATATCCCGGAGCTCGGCGCCGCGGACGGGGAGGAGGGCGGCGTCACCAACGTGCGCAAGGAGCTCGAGAAGCACCGCGCGTCGCCCGACTGCGCGGGATGCCACGACGTGCTCGACCCGATCGGGCTGAGCCTGGAGAACTTCGACCCGATCGGCGCCTACCGGACCCAGTACCCGAACGGCGACCCGATCGACGCGACGGGGGTGTACGAGGGCGCGGCGTTCGAGGACATCTCCGGCCTCGTGCCGGCGCTCGTGGAGGCCGCCCGGTCGGGGACCTGCCCGTCCGAGCAGCTCTTCAGCTATGCCCTGCGCCGGCGCCCGAGCGTTGGGGACAGGACCAGGATCAAGGAGATCGCCGCGCGCTGGAGCGGCGGCACGATCGCGGATCTGGCGAAGCAGGTGGTGACCAGCGAGGCGTTCCGCCTTCGAGCGAAGGACTAGGCGCGATGAGGCCGCACGCGTTGTTTCTGCACAGGACGAAGCACGAAGGAGCGATGCGCACATGAAACGCTTGATGACACGCAGAAATCTGTTGCGCGGCGCGGGCGTCTGCCTGGCGCTGCCGTTCCTCGAGAGCCTCGCGCCGCGCACCGCGCGCGGCGGGGAGCCCGGCACCCCGAAGCGCTTCGTGCTCTGCACCTTCCCGAACGGGGCGCCCCATCACTGGTGGGAGACGGCCCCGGCGTTCGGAAAGACGCTGAAGGGCGCCGATTTCAAGCTGCCGAGGGTGCTCGAGCACTTCGCGCCGGTGAAGTCGAAGATGCTCATGATCAGCCGCCTCGGCAACTACACGTGGAGCACGGAGAAGCACCCCTACATCGAGCCTTCCCACTCGCGCCTCGGCGCGGCGCTCTCGACCTGCGTGGACGCCGATCAGATGGGGAGGGACGCGCGGCAGGACCTCGGCGAGTGGGTGGGCAACGGCGTCTCGGTCGACCAGCTCATCGTCCAGAAGGCAGGCCCGGAGCAGGCGACCCGCATCCCGTCGCTGCAGACGGGGCTCGGCGTCAAGCCCGGCTTCTTCGACCAGCGCAGCTACGCCTACAACCAGGTCCTCTCCTGGAAGAGCCAGCGCGAGCCGCTGAAGCGCTCGGTCAACCCGAAGGCGGTGTTCGACGCGATCGTCGGCGCGGGCGCGGTGGGGTCCATGCCAGGGCAGAGCGACGAGGAGGCCAGGATCGAGGCGGAGCGCCGCGCGGCGCTGGAGAAGAGCGTCATCGACGGCGTGCTTGCGGACGCGAACTCGCTCATGAACCGGGTCGGCTCCGCCGATCGCAAGATCGTCCAGCAGTACCTGGACTCGCTGCGCGAGATCGAGAAGAACGCGACCCGCGTCCAGTCGACGATGACCCCGCAGACGGGCCTGGGCTGCACCCCGATCAGCCAGCCCGGCGTGGTCCCCGAGCCGCCGGGCCAGGCGGAGGGGCTCAACGAGAACGACAACACGGGAGCCGGCCCGTACAAGCACGAAGATCACGCGAAGGTCATGATCGACCTCATCGTCATGGCGATTCAATGCGACGTGACGCGCGTGATCACCCACATGCACGACGACATGCGCTCCGAGTTCGAGTATCGGTGCATCCCGGAGGACGTCCGCGCCAAGGTGGGGCTCGCGTACAGGAGAGAGGCCAGCCTGCACTTCCACTCCTCCCAGCACGCCGCCGGCAACCTGGACCGCGCGACCCAGAACGGCCAGTACAAGATCCTCGCGCAGAGCAACCTCGACTACGCGGCGATCAACTGCTGGCTCAACCAGAAGAGCGCGCAGCTCGCGCAGCGGCTCGACGCGATCCCCGAGGGCGACGGCACGGTGCTCGATCACTGCGTCATGGTGCACATGAGCGAGATGCGCTCGCACGACCACGACGGGTACGACCTGCCCATCGTGCTCCTCGGCGGCGACGGCGTCTTCTTGAACGACGCGCACGTCGCCTACGACGCCCTCGGCAACGATCGCCAGCTCCGCGATCTGTGGTTCACCATCATGAACCAGTACTACGGCCTGGGCGTCTCGTCGTTCGGCGAGGATCGTCGCGGCGTGCAGAACGCGCTCCTCGAGGAGATCCTGCGGTAGCCGAGCCCGCAGGATCGCGCCGCTGACCGTCGAGCAGGCTAGCGCCGCGCTCCCCTCGCGAACATCGCGATGATCTCCGCCCCGTCCCCCGCCACCGTCACGTACGCCCCCTCGACGCCGAGCACGTCGCCCTTCTGCGCGAGCGCCTGCACGGCGCTCGCCGCCTTCTGGAGCTGCACGCCCACCGCGCCGCCTCCGATGCGCACCGGCATCCCGCGCTTGAGCTCGATCACGTAGGATCGCCGCCGCGCCGCCCAGGGGCTCGACATGTCGACGGCCAGGAAGTCGCCGCAGGAGGCGCGCTGGTTCGAGCGGAAGAGCCAGAGCTCGGTCCGGCGGCGCATGAGCTCGCGCGCAAACTCGTCCTCATCGGCCTTGAACGCGAACGCATGGAAGGCGAAGGCGGCGTCGGCCTGAGACGGCCGGACAGCCCTCTTCACCAGCTCGCAGAAGAGGTCTCGTCGCGCGACGGCGCGACGGGTGAGCTTGATGGAAAGCGGAAGACGGGGCGCCATGATGCACGCTCTCCGGGCGGCGCTCGTCTCGTACGAGCGTCGCCCGATGGCAGGAGGTCGAAGGTCGAACACACGCCGTCCCGCCGCCGCGAGGCGAGGCGACGGGAGCGGAGTGCGGACGGCGACGGGGCGCCGGAGCGCGAGCAACGCGGGCAGCGGGGAGAACCCGCCCGGCGGAAGCGACCGCGTTGCTACCGGAAGACCTTCATGGCGCTACCTCTGCGAGGTCGAAGATACACGATCGCCCGAGCCGCGCCAGGGCGATGGGGGCGCTCGCTCCTACGGCCCATAGCCAGGCAGCAGCTGAGCCCGCGCCGACGCAGCGACCCGCGCCTCGAGGAAGGCCGGAAAGAGCCCGGCGAGCCGCACGAGAAGCCGATAGACGGGGCTCCCCGCAAACTGCCGGGGCGCCCGATCGACGGCGCGGAGCAGCTCCTTCGCCGTGTACTCGACAGGCAAGCTCACCACGCCGTCGAAGCGAGCGCCGCGGCCGCACGCCGTGTCGGTGTGGGGCGCCACGAACACGACGACCTTGACGCCGAAGCGGCCCACCTCGCCTCGGAGCGCGTGCGACCAGGCGCCGAGCGCCGCCTTCGTCGCCGAATAATTGGCCGCCGTCGGCGAAGCGATGACCCCGAGCAACGACGAGACGTTCACGATGACGCCCGAGCGGCGCGCCAGCATCGACGGCAGCAGCGCGCGCGTCACCCGCACCGCACCCCAGTAATTGAGATCCATCTCGGCGCGTCGCGTGCTCATGTCCTGCGCCATGAAATCCGTCTGGTCGCAGGAACCTGCGTTGTTGATCACGACGTCGCACGGCCCCGCCTCGAGGACCCGCGCGATCCCGCGCTCGACGCTCCCGTCGTCCGTGACATCCATCGGGACGACCTCGGCCCGCCCGCCCGCATCAGCGATCTCGCGGGCGAGCGATCTCAGCGCGTGCTCGTCGCGCGCAGCGAGCACGACCGTGTGTCCCTGCCTGCCGAGCGCGAGCGCGGCGGCGCGTCCGATCCCGCGCGACGCGCCGGTGACCAGGATTCGTCTGGAAGTGCTCAGTGTGCCCATGGCGTCTCCCTACCATCCTCTCCAAGGTGGACCGGGCCGTCCGGTCACCAAACACCGTACGGCGGGCAGGACCTGCACCGCATCTCCGGGGCTGCGGATGAGTTCTCCTGGCTTGCTGTGGGCTCATCGCAGAGACTCAGCAAGGAAGACGACGGTGTTGTGTAGGCAAGCCGACGACTACGATGAGGACGTCCCGCCGGGCTTTCCAGTAGATCGAGGACCGTTCTCTCGCCTATAGTTCATCGCGCCTCGGGGACACGACGGCTCGCAGGAACACGTCTTGTGATGCTGTGCGCCGCGCAGGGGCGAGCGTGTGAGAACGAGCCAGCACGAGGGGAGCTCCATGAGCATGGATGGCCGACTCGATCCGAGCGACGCCTCGGCGCTGCGGGAGCGCGTCGTCCGCCTGGAGCAGGAGCTGGCCCAGCGCGAGCGCGAGCTGGCCGAGCACAGGCGGGAGATCCAGGCGCTGCACGAGCGCGTGGCGCAGCTCCTCACGATCGAGGCGGCGCAGAAGCGGCTCGCCGCCGTGGCGGAGAACAGCTCGGATTTCATCGGCATCGCCTCGATGGACGGCGTCGCCCAGTACCTCAACGAGGCGGGGATGCAGCTCGTCGGCCTCGATGCGAGCGAGCTGCCGCAGGTGACGATTGGCAGCTTCTTCTTCCCCGACGACCTCCCTTACATCGAGCAGCACATCATGCCCGCGACGATGGAGCACGGCCGCTGGGTCGGGGAGTTCAGGTTCCGGCACTTCAAGACCGGGGCTGCGGTTCCGGTCCTTTACAACTCCTTCCTGATCAGGGACCCGGAGACAGGGGAGCCCATGGCGCTGGCCACCGTGACGGCGGACCTCACCGAGCGCAAGCGCGCCGAGGAAGAGCGCGTCCGCCTGAAGGACGAGGTGATCCGGGTCCAGGCCGCTACCCTCCAGGAGCTGTCGACCCCCCTGCTCCGCATCAGCGATCGGGCCGTCATCATGCCGCTCATCGGCGCGATGGACTCGAGCCGCGCCGCGGCGGTCCTCGAGCGGCTGCTCCAGGGCGTCAGCGCCGAGCAGTCCAAGGTGGTGATCCTCGACATCACGGGCGTATCGAACGTGGACTCCCAGGTCGCCGACGCGCTCATCCGGACGGCGAAGGCCGTACGCCTGCTCGGCGCGCAGATGGTCCTCACCGGCATCCGGCCGGAGGTCGCGCAGATCCTCGTGGCGCTCGGCGTCGATCTGGGCAGCATCGTCACGATGGGCTCGCTCCAGAGCGGCATCGCGTTTGCGTTGAGCCAGGCGCGCTGAGCTCGGCGCGCCCGCCTCCGCTGAGCCCGGTGGCAACACTGCCAGGACCCTCGCGGCGTCGCGTGCGACCCAGCACGCCATCCCGCGCCGCGTGCCATCCCGCGCCGCGGGTGACGAATTCTGAAAGGTGAGCAGGGGCCGGATCAACTCCTGGCGCATGAAGACCTGGGCGCGATGCCCGCCAGGCCGGGCGAGCATCTCTTGGCTGTCACTTTTCGCTCTGGGCGCGGCCGCGTGGGCCTGTTCCGGGACACCGCACGACGGCTCCGGGAGCGGCGGAGCTCCCTCGACGGATCCTGCTGGCACGGGCGGAGCGACGCCGGGCGGAGAGGCATCGGGCAGCGACGCTGCCTCCGGGGTGACGACGGGAGCTGGAGGGACCGGCGGCGCGCCGAGCCCGGGCGCGGGCGGCGGCGCACCGAGCGCGGGTGTGGGCGGCGGCGCCGGGACGGGCGGGTCGGGCGCCGTCGCGTTCGGGGCCTTCCCCGGCGCCGAGGGATTCGGGCGGATGGCCACCGGCGCGCGCGGCGGCGACGTCTACCATGTCACCAACCTGAACGATGCGGGGCCCGGCTCCCTGCGGGATGCCATCAGCCAGCCGAATCGCACCGTGGTCTTCGACGTCGGCGGCGTCATCAAGATCGACGCCCGCCTGGTGTTCAAGAACAACCAGACGATCGCCGGGCAAACCGCGCCGGGCGGCGGCATCACCGTCTACGGCAACGGCACCTCCTTCTCCGGCGCGTCGAACACGATCGTTCGCTACGTGCGGTTTCGCATGGGCAAGATCGGCGACTCGGGCAAGGACACCGTCACCATGGCCAACGGACACGATGTGATCTGGGACCATTGCTCGCTGAGCTGGGGGCGCGACGGCACCTTCGATCTGAACCGGGAGAGCGGGGCGGAGCTCTACAACATCACGCTTCAAGATTCGATCGTCGCGCAGGGGCTCCAGACGCACAGCACGGGCGGCATCGTCAACACGACCGGCACGTCGATCATCCGGTCCTTGTACATCGACAACAATTCCCGTAACCCGAAGGCCCGCGGGACGCTGCAGTTCGTCAACAACGTCGTCTACAACTGGGTCACCTCGGGGTACATCCTGGGCGACACGAGCGGGCGCTCGGACGGGGTGATGGTCGGCAATACCCTGATCCCCGGCCCGGAGACGAACGGCGGCACCCTGGACAGCCCCACGCCAGAGTACCACCTCTATGCCGTCGACAACTGGTACGACAGCAACAAGGACGGTGTCCTGAACGGCCGCCCGCTCGGCCAGGGGGACTTCGGCTCGGTGACCTGGGAGGCGGCGCCGAGCGTCGAGATTCCCGACGTGCCCGCGATGAGCGCGAAGGACGCCTTCGACCACGTGATGAAGCACGCCGGGGCGTCTCTCTGGCGTGACCCGGTCGACGATTTCGTCATGGAAGAGCTCGCGTCCCTCGGGACCGATGGCGCCACGATCAGCGACGAGAAGAGCCTCGGCCTCCCCAACACCGTTGGAGACATCCCGGGGGGCTCTGCGCCCACGGACACGGATCAGGACGGGATGCCCGATGCATGGGAGGTCTCCGCCTCGCTCGATCCTCACGACCCGGAGGATCGCAATGGCGACCGCAACGGCGACGGCTGGACGAACCTCGAGGAGTACATCAACTCCCTCGTCCCGTGACGCCTCGAGGACGCGCGCGCGCCTCGCCATGCTCCCTCAGAACGAGACCCCCAGGCTGAGCGTGCCCAGGGCTTGAGCGATGAGCGGAGCGGTGCGCTCGTCATCGACGGCGATGATGGGGCGCGGCAGGAGCGTGAGACAGGTGAGCTCGAGGCCGAGGCCCACGCTCGGATGAAAGAAGTACTGGACGCTCAGCCCCGCGTCCGCGGCGAAGCTGAAGAACTCCTCGCTGCGCCCCAGGAGCGGCGGCTCGACATGGCCGGTGGCCTGGAGGTGGTAGGCGCCGACGCCAAGGAGCGGCCCCCATTCCCAGTGAAGACCGGCAGCCGTTTGCCCCAGGTTCCAGCTGGCCCGGAGGAGCGCGAGCTCCTGGCGCACCCGGGCGGCGCCGCCTGCTGCGCGGAACTCGGCGCCAAACAGGGGACCGCCGAGGAGCAGGCCGAGACGGAAGCGCTCGTCGAGGCGGGTGTGCGCCCCGATCTGCGCGCCGACGCCGCCGCCCACCGAGGGCGTGAAGAGGACGAGCCCCCCCGTGCGCACGTGAAAGCGGGGCGGCTCCCGGGAGAAGCGGAGCACCTCGGGGGCGGGCGGCTGGGCCTCGACGCCGAGCACATCCCGCGCGGGAGCCTGGCCCGGACCCAGCTCGAGGAGGCTTGCGCGCAGCAGATCGACGGCGCGCACGGCGAGGAGCATCGGGCCATCGCTGGAGGGATCGATGAGGAGCTTTCGCGTGGTCGTCTTGCCGGTCACGCGATCCACGATGCACACCTCGGCGGCCGTGCCGCTTCCGTCGCGCCGCAGCGCAACAGCCGCAAAGGCCTGGCTCCCCTGCGCCTCTCGCTCGAGCTCCTCGGCCCCGGGCGATCGCGCGGCGCTCCCGAGCACGATGACCTCGAAGGACTGGAGCTCCAGCTCGGCAGAGAGCCGCCCGAAGGCCTCGAAGAGCGTGGCGTCGCGCGGATCCGGTCGGACGACGAGCACGCGCTGCGCCCAGGCCAGTCGAGGGCAGACGAGCAGCAGGAGCAGGACGAGGAGCGTTCGCGCCCGCCGGATCATGGATCAGGGCTGAGCGGCGAGCTGTCGAGCCGTCTTGGCGTGGACCCCGCTCGGGTAGAGGCGCAGGTACTCTTGCGCCACCACGCGCGCGGCGGCCGGTCCTTCGAGGCTCTGGACCGCGCGCATCTTCCCCGCGAGCGCTTCGGCGGCAAAGGCGCCGCCCGGCGCCTCGCGAAGGGCCGTCTCGTACCAGGTCCTGGCGCGCGCGGCGGCGCCGCGGCTCTCGTGAAGGCGCCCGAGCAAGAAGGCCGCGCGGCTCCCCGCGGTCGACGCGTAGCGCGCGCGCAGGGCGAGCAGGGCCTGCTCGGCGAGCTCGTTCTGCCCCACGTAGCGAGCGGCGTCGGCCAGGGCGTTCAGATCGGCGGCATCACAGGAGGTGAGACAGCTCTGCGTGCCCCGCGCCGCGGCCTCCTGGACGACGCGCCGGAACTCGCCCTGGGAAACGAGCTTGCTCCAGGGCGGTCTGGCGCCCGGCGGGGCGACCAGGGGCGCCGGGGTTTCAGCGGAGCTCGGCGCCGGGGGAGCAGCGGGCTCCGGCGGCGGTGCAGCGACCTCGGCGAGCTGCCCCTGCGCCGCGGGAGGCGCGGGCTCGGCGCCTTGCACCGCCGTGTCGGGGGCCTGAGCCGCCGTATCGGGGGCCTGAGCCGTCGTGTCGCTGACGTGCAGGGTCCTCGCCTGAGCGTCCCCCACGAAGCGCTGCCCTGCGCGCACGCTCACGGCGCCAGAGCCGGAGTAGCCCTCCACCTCGACCGCCCCCTCGCGCAGGATCACCTCGAGCCGCTCGCGGTCAGCGTCCCAGAGGAGCTCGAAGCGCGTGCCCACCACGCGGACCACGAAGGGACCCGCGACGAAGCGCCACTCGCTGTGCCCGGTGTGCGTGACCTCGGCTTCGACCCGGCCGCGTTCGACCGAGATGCGGGCGCCGCGCTCGTTCCTGGTCTCGTCGATACGGAGCCGCGCCCCCGCCGCGGCCCGGATCCGCGTCTGATCGGAGAAGGTGATGGCGGCCAGGTGATCGACGGGTACGCGCACATAGCCGCTCTCGTTCACCGCGCCCTCGACGACGTAATCGAGACCTCGCTCCGTTCGCCAGAAGAAGAAAACGGCCATCAGCACGCTCGCGGCGAGGGCGAGCGGAGCCACCCAGCGGACGACCACCCGCGCCTTGCTCGAGCGCGCCTGCGCCTCGTCGACGCGGCGCAGGAAGGCGGCGCGCGCCTCGCGGCGCTCCGGCTCGCTCAGCTGAGCGGCTCTCTGCAGGAGGGCCGCGACGGGATCGAGCTGTCGTTCGGGTTCGCTCATGGCCAAAGTCCTTCACACCGGGACAGGAACTCCTGGAGGGCTGGCTCGCGCGCCTTGAGCAAGAACGCGCGCGCGCTCTCGAGCTCACGGCGCACCGTCGACTCGGACACGCCGAGCGCCGCGGCCGTCTCGAGCATTTCGAGGCCTTGCACGTGGCGCAGCACGAAGGCCATGCGCCGGCGCGTGCTCAGCCTGTCGAGCACACGGTGGAGGGCGCTCAGCACCTCGCGATGCTCGAAGTCGACGCGCTCGAGGGCGCGCTCGGGGAGCTCTCCGCTCGGGGAAAGGCCCACCCAGCGGCGTATCTTGCGCTTCCGGATCTCGAGCGCTGCCTGCCGCGCCGCCATGGACGCAAGATAGCCACGGAGGGCCCCCCCGTCCTGGATGCGCGCGGCCCCCTGCATCAGGCCCAGGAAGACCTCCTGGACCAGATCTTCAAGGCTGGTATCGGGACCGAGGGCCCCATACAGCACACCTCGCACGAGACCCGAGTACCTGTCCCAGATGACGGCGAGGGCCTCCCGCTCTCCAGCGGCGGCGCCAGCGACCAAGCTCGCGTCCGACCGCCTGTCGGCGGGGAAGCGGGCCAAGGTGGGTCCGGGCGGCGGGGCGGAGCGCGTGGGTTGAGCCACTCTCTCCTAGTTACTTAAGGGCATCCCGAGCCTCCAGAAAAATTCGCCCGCCGCCAGGACGCTGGATCGGAGCAGGCGACTCGGAGCATTTCGGTTGCGCTCTCGGGCGTCGCCCCGCAGCTTTGCCCTGTTCGTCATGCGCCTCTCCTGCCGCACCCGGCTCCTCCGAGTCGCCGCGCTCTCGGCCCTGGCCTGGGGGCTCTCCTGTGAGGATCAGCTCCTCCAGACGGCCACCCGACCCCCGGGCAACGCGGGTGTCGGCGGCAGCTCTCCTACCCTCTCGGAGCTCGCCTGCGACGGCGAGCCGCCGGCGGCGGAGCTCCCTCCGGGGGCCGCCTTCGGAGAGGGAGAGGAGCTCGCGAGTTCGCCGCTCGTCAGCGCGAGCTACGGGGCGCTCGAGGGCCCCGGTCTCTCGATCTCGGCGCGCGATACCTTCCGCGTCCACGTCAACGGGGATCTCATCGCGGCGAGCGAGTCGGCGCGCGCTCCGATCTTCGTGCCCCTCTCCTTGCTGCCGGGAGAGAACGTGATCGCCGTGAGCGTTCACGCCGCAGCGGGGATCCCCGCGGCGCTCGTCCACCTCGACGAGCTCGAGCGCAGCCATGGGAGCGGCAGCGACTGGAAGCTGAGCACCGCGCCGGAAGGAGACTGGACCGCGCCCGGCTACGACGACAGCGGCTGGACGGCGGCGCGCGAGCTGGGGAGCGCTGGAGATCTGCCGGGCTGCGATCCCGAGGCGGCCTTCCCCGCGAGCACGGAGGCTCGCTGGATCGGGCCCGCGCCGGGGACGCGGGGGCCTATCGCCCTCCGCAAGGTGATACGGGTCGAGGCGATCGGCTTTGGCGAGGGCACGACGGGGGGCGCGGGGGCGACGCCCGTGCTTGTCTCGAGCTGGACCGAGCTCGAGACGCTCGCCCGCTCGGACGACCCGGCCGTGATCTTGCTGGCCGAAGGCCTCTACGACTTCCGCCGCACAGGCTCGGAGGTCCAGGACATCGAGGTCTGTCCGAGCACCTGCTCGGGGGAGCCCGAGAAGACGTTCTATCAGGTCCTCACCGGGGATGCGACCTGCGAGCGTCCGCTCGTCGGGGCGACGCGGAACCATCGCGTCCTCCAGTTCGGTTCCAACAAGACCCTCGTCGGGCTCGGGCGCGGCGCGGCGCTGCCGGGCGTGAACATGGATCTCAACGAGAGCGAGAACGTGATCATCCGCAACGTCGCCCTCTACGATCTGAACTCGAACGTGCACGAAGCGGGCGATGCGTTCACGCTGACGCAAGCCTCCAGGGTCTGGATCGATCACACGACCGTCCAGCGGATCAGCGACGCCTTCGCCGACGTCCACGCGGGCACGAGCGGGGTCACCTTCTCCTACGGCCACTTCGACGGCAGCAACGAGGCCGAGTGCGGCGGCCGCGAGCGCTGGGCCTGCACGATCACCGACGCCGAGGTGACGATGCACCACTGTCGCTTCGATGAAGTGAGGACGCGCGCCCCCCTCGCCACCGGATCCCGAGCGCGCGCCCACCTCTTCAACAATGTGTTCTCGAACATCTCGGACTGGGCGGTCGGCGCCGCCTGTGAGGGGCAGGTGCTGCTCGAGGCGAGCGTGTTCGAGAACGCCGACGCGGCGACGCGGCGCTCGGACTGCAGCGACGCGACGGGCCGGGGGCTCCTCCTCGCCGCCCCTGGCTCGAACCTCTACCGCGACGAGAGCGGCGTTCACCTGGGCGGAGACGGGGAGCCAGCGGATGACGTCTTCACGCCCCCCTACGACTACGCGCCCGAGCGGGCGAGCGACGCGTTGCTCCAGGTGATCTCTCGCGCCGGCGCCGGAGGGCCCTGGGCGCTGCCGCTCGCGCGCGAGTAGTCTTATTCGGGCGCCCAGGTCACGGTGGTGATGACCTGAAGATGGCCGAGGTCGCGGACGAAGGTATGCACGCGCCCGCTCGGCGACACGTCGACCGGATCGCCCCAATGCTCCATGTCGGTGGGGTCGACGCCGGCCAAGGCGGGCGGCGCCGCGCCGGCAGCGCCGACGGTCGTCATGCTATCGAGGTGCTTGTAGATGGCCTCGAGCTGCGTGTAGTCATGCTGATCCGGGTGCTGGTTTTGCCCCGGATCGTTCGAGTAGTCCATGCACGTCCCGGTCGTCGTGCTGAAGTCCTCGTCGTTGTGCGCGAGCCCGAAGATATGCCCGATCTCCTGGCACGTCACGGAGGCTCTCCATGCCGGCGTGTCGTACCTGGCCGTGTCGAAGTAGGTGTCGTTCAGCCTCACCGTGCCCTGGGTGATGTGCTCCCCGTCGGCCCAGACCGTGGCCAGTCCGAGCCACCCGTTGGCACCGTATCGCGCGTTGCAGACCTCGGCCCTCCCGCTGGTGGGCCGGCATCGCCTGCCGCCCCCGCCGGCAGCGACGGTGGCGTCGAGCACCGACGACCTGGACCAATCGCTGGCGGCGACCGACAGGTGCTCGGCCCACGCGGAGGACACGTTGTTGCCGAGCTTGATGGTGAAGGGGTTGCTCGTTCGTGCCCAGTGGTATTTGCCCCAGGCGTGCGACGCCAGCGCGGCGCGCTGGACGTCCTCCACGTCGGCTGCGCAGCCGACGTGGAAGAGCGAGAGGACCGACACGGACAGGCCCAGGGCAAACCGCTTCTTGCTCATGTGCGAACCTTCCTGTCGAGGGTTCAATCCGGCCGAGCTGGGCGCCGGCGAGCACTCGCCATCGTGGCGTTTGCACGGATCCCCGCCGTTATCGTGGGCCAGGCGCGACCGTGGCCTGACGCAGCGGCAACGGCGTTGTTCGTCAGGAACGACCCTCTGCGCAGCGCGATGAAAGCGCCATTTGATCTCGTGCGTCGCTCCCGAGAAACCGAATGAGCGACCGCGCACGATATCGTCTGTCGTGCCCCTGTCAAGGATGGCTTTCCCTGTTCGAGAGGCGCGATCACCTCCGCACACCGGCATCGCGGTGATACGGCCCAGCGCCGGTGTGGTCGCCTCGGACGTTCTGGGAGCGTCTCGGCGAGATCACGCATCCATCCAGGACCACGCCCCGGGGGCCCGTGTGGAGGGACATGGAACCCCGTGGAGAGGCCGACGAGCGTGAGCGTCGACGCAGGGGCCGCGGAGGACGCCAGCTCGGCACCGGCGCTGCCGAGAGCTGGTTCATGGTTGTTCCCAGGGCTTTCTTTCGGGTGCGAGCGCGGGCGAGCGGCGCCGGGGCGGCGAGACAGCGAAGCCGCCGGCTCGAAGGTGGACACCGGTGGGGTCGTGTCTCCTGGAGCTCGGAGCCGATGAAGCGCCCGCGGGGGCAGCTCGAGGCGCCGGGTTGCGGTAAGGTCGTGGGCCGGGCGCGGGCACGGCGGCGCTCGCGGTTGAGCCCGCCCTGTCGCCCCGGCAAGAACACCCCCATGGCCGATTTGAACGATCCCGCGCGCCTCGCCGAGCTGCACCACGTGCTGCTGCGCGACGACGCGGACGCCATCCTGGACGCCTGCGTCGAGCGGGCGGCCGAGCTCGCCCGGGCGCCGATGGCGCTCGTGAGCCTGGTGGTCCGACACATCCAGCTGTTCCGCGCGCACCGCGGCCTGCCGCCCGACCTGGGCGTCAGCTGCGCGACCTCACGGAGCAGCTCGTTCTGCCAGCTCGTCGTGCGCCACGAGGCGCCGCTCGTGGTCGAGGACGCCTTGCACGACGAGCGCGTACCCAAGGAGCTGGTGGAGCGTTATGGCATCCGCGCGTACGCGGGTGTGCCGGTGCGGGTGCGCCGGCATGTGGTCGGTTCGCTCTGCGTGATCGACCTCGTCCCGCGCACCTTCGAGCCGGGCGTCGTCGAGGGCCTCCATCGGCTCGCCGCCGAGGCCGGCGCGCGGCTCGAGGCGCTGGAGAGCGACACGCCGCCGCCGAGCCGCACCGCGAGGGAGCGCCTCGGCCGGTTCGGGCAGACCGCGCGTGCGCTGGAGCGCGCGCTCCTGGCCATCGCTCCGGTGCTCGCCGAGGCGCAGCGCGCGGCGGCGACGCTGCCGGAGGCGCCGCAGATCGCGCCGAGCCCGGACGATCTTCGCGCGGCGGTCGACTGCTACCGGGACATGTTCGCGATCGCGGCCGAGCTGGCCGACGACGCCATGGCCCTCTCGCGCTCCGCTCCGGCCGAGGCGGCGTCCGAGCTCGCCCAGGCGACGCGGTCCCTCACGCGGGACATGGTCGAGATCAGCCCGCTCGTCCGGCTCGCCGAGAGCGTGCTCGGGGGTACGCTCGACGAGGGCGCCGCCGCGAGGGCAGCGCACGTCGTGCGGGACGCGTTCGCGGCGCACGAGACCGCGATCGCCGCGGTGCAACGGATCATCACCACCGTCGAGCGCGCGCGGACAGCGGAGGCGCTGTGAAAGGCCGAGCGTACCAGCTGCTCCGCTCCTGTCTCGGCGACAAGGACCCTCCGAACGCGCGCGACGCGTTCATCTATGCGCGGGTCATCATGCGCGCGCGCGTCGTGCCCGAGGAGATCACGCCGGCGCTCGACGACCCCGCCGTCGAGCGCCGACTGGAGAGCGCGCTGCAAGACATCGTCCGCCGCGCGTAGGGAGGGGCCCTCGGCCCCTCGCGCCGGCAGGGGCCGAGGGACGCGCTCCTTTGCCGGTGCTCCTCTGGCATGATCGCGACGGCCGAGGCTGGAGCCGAGGGCGCCGCCTGCAGCGCTTGCCGGCACCCCTTGCCATTCAGGCAAAGATTGCCACCCGTGGAAGGCCAGCGGCCCGGCAACCGCCGGGTCCCGCAGAGGCGCCAGGTGCCATGATCCGGAGGAAGTCCTCCTTCGCGCCCACCTGGACCCGGTAGAAGCCGCCCCGCCGGGACGCCTGTCTCTCGCTCGATTCCACAACCTCCGAGAGAGGAGCGGCCCTCGCGATCTGCGCGGTCGTGCAGCACGCGGCGCAGCTGCGAAACGCGCCCCCAGGCGCGCCAGGTGTACTTGCGCAACGGGCTGCCCAACCACGCAGCGCGCTCACGCAACGCGCTGCGCGAACACGCGGCTGGGCGGTCGCCTCGCTGACGGGTCGAGATCGAGAGGGCGCGAGAAGCTGGGCGTATCTCGGTCGTCGCTGCGAGGCCTCCGCTGCCGCAGCACGCCGCGACGGCATGGCACGCAGTCTGCTGGGGCACGTTCGCGGTGGGATATCGCGACGATCGCCTGCGGCGCTCCCGACCGCGTGCCGAGGGGGACGTGCGCGCATGATCCGTGGTGCTCATCCAGAGGCCATCGACATCACGTCAAGAGGATGATTGTGAAACAACCCATGATCCGTTCGCCCCGCGCCGTCGCTGACGCGCGGGAGCAGCCAGCGCGACACGCCGCCATGGAAGCAGCCTCCTTCGCAGGGTCGTGCATCACTGACCTGCTCTGGGAGCAGGTCCGGACGCAGCCGGACAGCGCTGCCGTCGTCCGTGAGGACGAGATCCTGACCTACCGCCAGCTCGCGGCGCGCAGCTCGGATGTGGCGATGTACCTGCGGCACCTCGGCGTGGCTCCCGACGACTGCGTCGGTCTGTTCGTGGAGCCATCGATCGACCTGATGGTGGGCGCGTGGGGGACCCTTCTCTCTGGCAGCGCTTACCTGCCGCTCTCGCCGGAGTACCCCGAGGACCGACTGCGCTACATGATCGAGGACAGCCGCACGAAGGTCATCTTCTCTCAAGAGGACCTCAAGGCCAGGCTGACCGAGCTCGCCCCGCGAGGCACGAGGATCGTCACCCTGAAAGACGCCGCGGCCCACGGCCGTTCGGACGCGAGCGCCGAGAACCGCGACCTGGGCTCCGGCCTTCGCTCACACAACCTGGCCTACGTCATCTACACCTCCGGCAGCACCGGGAAGCCGAAGGGCGTGATGATCGAGCATCGGAGCATCGTCAACCAGATGGGCTGGCTCCGGACGGCCCATGGGCTGGATCGGAGGCGGGTCGTCCTGCAGAAGACGCCCATGAGCTTCGACGCGGCCCAGTGGGAGATCCTGGCGCCCGCCTGCGGCAGCACCGTCGTCGTGGGCAGCCCTGGCGTGTACCGGGACCCGGAGCGGCTGATCGAAACCATCATCAGGCACCGCGTGACGACGCTACAGTGTGTTCCGACCCTGCTCCAGGCCCTCCTGGACACCGAAGCGCTCCACCGCTGCGACTCACTCACGCAGGTCTTCAGCGGCGGAGAAGCCCTGTCCAGGAGCCTCGCGCTCCGGTGCCTCGAGGTGCTGCCCGGGTGCGAGCTGGTCAACCTGTACGGCCCGACCGAATGCACCATCAACTCGTCCGCGTTCACGGTCGATCGCCGCACGGTTCACGACGGCCCCAGCACGATCTCCATCGGCGCTCCCGTGCACGAGACGCAGTACCATATCCTCGACGAGCGCCGGTCGCCCATGGTCGCGGGCGAGATCGGCGAGCTCTACATCGGCGGAGCCCAGCTCGCACGAGGGTACCTGAACCGGCCCGACCTGACCGCCGAGCGGTTCATCGACGACCCGTTCCAGGCGGATGGCCAGCGCGCGAAGCTCTACAGGACCGGCGATCTCGCGTACTGGAACGCCGACGGCACCGTCCAGTTCGCTGGCCGGGCCGACAACCAGATCAAGCTGCGCGGGTTCCGGGTCGAGCTCGACGAGATAAGGCTGGCCATCGAGCTGCACGACTGGGTCAAGCACGCGGCGGTCACCGTCAAGAACGATCCCCGCACCGGCTTCCAGAACCTGATCGCCTTCATCGAGCTGAACCCGAGAGAAGCAGCCCTGATGGACCAGGGCCATCACGGCGCCCACCACGCGTCGAAGGAGAGCAAGCTCCAGGTCAAGGCGCAGCTGTCGAACTCGGGATGCCGGGCCCCCCAGGAGCTCCGCGGCAAGGCGGTCTTCGACCTGCCCGGCCGAACGCCGACCCGGGAGCAGAGACAGCAGGTGTTCGCGCGCAAGACCTATCGATTCTTCGACGGCGAGGGCATCACGAAGGCCGACATCCTGCGCCTGCTCGGCCGGCGGGCCGGCCAGAGGCTCGCGGGCGCCCACGCCCGAAGCCTGGAGGCGCTGAGCTTCGCGCAGCTCGGGGAGATTCTGCGGTACTTCGGGCAGTTCCTGAGCGCGGAGCGCCTGCTGCCGAAGTACGGCTACGCGTCGCCAGGAGCGCTGTACGCGACGCAGATGTACTTCGAGCTGGACAATCTATGCGGCCTGAAGTCGGGAGTTTACTACCACCATCCTGTTCACCACCAGCTGATCCTCCTGCGAGAGAAGCTCGCCTCCACGGCGGCGCAGGCGAGGGTGCATTTCGTCGGAAAGAGGCGGGCCATCGAGCCCACCTACAAGAACAACATCCACGAAGTCCTGGAGATTGAAGCGGGACACATGGTGGGCCTGTTCGAGGAGGTCCTGCCCCGTTATGGGCTGGACATCAAGGAGCTCGACCATGCCCCCGCGACGATGAGCCACCTGGACTCCGCGGATGAGGACCACTACATCGGCACGTTCGAGCTCGTCCCGCGCGCGGAGCGGCGCCCCGACGACGCGGTCGAGATCTTCGTCCAGGTGCACCCCGGCAAGGTCGCTGACCTCACCGCGGGTCAGTACCAGTACCGAGATGGCGTCCTCGAGAAGCTATCGGACGAGCTGATCTTGAAGCGGCATGTCATCGCCATCAACCAGCAAGTCTACGAGAGGGCGAGCCTCGGCATCACGGTCATCAGCAGGACCTCCAAGGGCTGGATGAGGTACATCGATCTCGGGAGGAAGCTCCAGCACCTGCAGGCGAACGACATCAACCTCGGGTTCATGTCCTCGGGGTACAGCTCCAGGACCGGGGACGATCTGCCCTCGGCCAAGCGCATGGACAGCATCCTGAAAGCCTGCGGCAGGGCCCCGGGCCCCTCCTACTTCTTCGTCGGCGGGCGCATCAGCGAGGAGCAGGCGCTCAGCGAAGGGATGAAGGAGGACGTCGTTCACATGAAGGGGCCCGCGGAGATGATCCGGGACGACCTGGGGAGCTTCCTTCCCGACTACATGGTTCCGAACAAGGTCATCGTGCTGGACAGGCTGCCGCTCACAGCCAACGGGAAGATCGACCTCAAGGCGCTGGACCGCGTCAAGGTGGAGCTCGCCGATCGGCCGTTCGTGGCGCCCCGAACGGAGACCGAGGCGCGCATCAAGCAGCTCTGGCTCAAGGAGATGAAGCAGGACGAGGTCTCTGTGCAAGATGACTTCTTCGAGTCCGGAGGCAATTCGCTCATCGCCGTCGGACTGGTGAGCAAGATCAACAGGGCGTTCCAGACCTCCCTGCCGCTGCAAGTCCTGTTCGGGTCGCCGACCATCGAGAAGCTCGCGCTCGTGGTCGACGGCGCGGGCGTCGAGCCAGCATCACGGCTCGTGCGGCTACAGACGAGAGGCGCGGGGAACCCCGTCTACTGCTGGCCGGGCCTCGGCGGTTACACCATGAACCTGAGGCTGCTCGCGCGCAAGATGGGCGCCGATCGGCCCCTGTACGGCGTGCAGGCTCACGGGATCAACGAGGGCGAGATCCCTTACCCCACCCTCCAGCAGATGGCCGCAGAGGACATCAAGGTCATCCGGCGACTTCAGCCCGCCGGGCCCTACACGCTGTGGGGGTATTCGTTCGGCGCTCGTGTCGCCTTCGAAGCGGCTCATCAGATCGAGCGTGCTGGCGAGCGGGTGCAGCGCCTGTTCTTGATCGCCCCCGGGTCGCCGAAGGTAGGGGCGAAGAGCGTCTCGACCTCGGGCAGCGAGCCCACCTACGACAACAAGGAATATGCGACGATCCTCTTCTCGGTATTCGCCGGCAGCATCACCGACCCCGCGCTCGCCGAGTGCCTTGAGGTCGCGAGAGACGAGGAGAGCTTCGCGTCGTTCATCGCCAGGAGATTCACAGGCCTCGATCCGGAGCTGGTGAAGAGGGTCATCCGGATCGTGCATCAAACCTATGAGTTCAAGTACACCAGCTGCGAGCTCGTGGAGCGGCGCATCCGCGCGCCCGTGACGATCTTCAGGGCGCGGGGAGACGACCGGTCGTTCTTCGAGGGCATCGAGGGACATGATAGCTGCTCGACGAGCGCCTCGACCTTCATCGATCTCCACGCGGACCATTATGGCCTGCTCAAAGAGCCGGGCATCGACGAGCTGATCGAGCAGATTCACCGCCAACTTCGCGCCGACGCGAAGCCCGAACACAACACCGAAGCCATGGAGGACATCCGCATGCCCCACGTCAACATCAAGCACTTCCCCGTCTCACTCAGCGAGCAGCAGCAGGCCGATCTGGTCGCGGCGATCACCCACGCGGTAAGGAGCGCGTTCCGGTGCAACGAGGAGGCGATCTCGATCGCGCTCGAGCCGGTCGAGAGGGCAGACTGGAACGAGCAGGTCTACCTGCCGCAGATCGTGAAGCGCAAGGAGCTGCTGTGCAAAGCCCCCAAATATTGACCTCTCTGCTGCGAGCGTAGCGATCACAATGAGCCCCAATCGACACACCAACGTACCGCTCTCGCTCAGCGAGGAGGTCTCCGACGCCATCCGGGACGGCGCACCGGTGGTGGCGCTGGAGTCCAACGTTATCACGCACGGCTTGCGCTATCCGGAGAACGTCGCCACCGCCAGGAGGGTAGAGCAAGCCGTCCGGGCCGCCGGCGCCGTTCCGGCGACGATCGGCATCGACGGCGGTCGGCTCATGATCGGCATGACGGCGGCGGACATGGAACGCTTCGGCGCGACGCCGAGCATCCCCAAGGTCAGCAGCCGAGATATGTCCGTCATCCTGGCGAAGGGCGGGATGGGCGCCACGACCGTCGCGTCCTCGCTGGTCGCGGCGGAGCTGGCGAGCATCCCGTTCTTCGCTTCGGCGGGCATCGGAGGCGTGCACCGCGGCGCGGAGCGGACGATGGACATCTCCTCCGATCTGATCCAGCTCACCCGATCGAAGGTCGCGGTCGTTTGCGCAGGGGCGAAGAGCATTCTCGATCTGGCCTTGACCATGGAGTACCTCGAGACGCACTGCGTGCCCTTGATCGCCTACAGGTCCGACGATTTCCCGGCCTTCTACTGCGCTTCCAGCGGGATCCGCAGCCCTCACAGGCTGGATGATGAGGAGGCGATCGCCCGCGCCGTCGAGAGCCACTGGGCCCTGGGCAACCAGAGCTCCGTCTTGATCACCAGCCCCGTCAGGGCGGAGGACGCCATCGACGGCCGAGAGGTCGACGCGGCATTGACGAGGGCGACGGCCGCCGCGGAAGGGGACGGAATCCGCGGCAATGCGCTCACCAAATACCTCATGCGCGCCGTCGACGAGGCGACCGAGGGGAGGTCCGCCCAGGCAAACATGGCAGTCCTCGTGAGCACAGCGGAGGTGGCCGGTCGCCTCGCGGCCGCGCACGCGCTATACCGCCGGAGGAAAGGCTCATGATGGTCTCCATCCTTAAGGAAGATACGATGAGCCGCGCAGCCATCTTCGATCTGGACGGAACGCTCATCGACTCCCCCCGCGCGATCGTGGAGACGTTCTCGGCGGCCTTCGCGGCGATGGGCCTCCGGGCACGGGATGCCTCCGCCACGCGGGCGACCATCGGGCTCCCGCTCGAGCAGGCGTTCAGCCTGCTGATGGGCGTCCCGCGGCATGACGCGCGGGTGGCCGAGGCCATCCGCTGGTACCAGGTCTCGTTCCGCGAGGTCATCCTACCGAAGGCGCGCTCGATGCTGTTTCCTGGGGTCGCGGAGGGCCTGCAGGCGCTGCGCGATGATGGAGTGGCCCTGGCCGTGGCGACCAGCAAGTTCTCGGCGAGCGCCGCTGCGCTGCTGGAGGCGGCCGGGCTCCGTGGCCAGTTCGACCTTGTCGTCGGCGCCGACCAGGTGACGCGGCCGAAGCCGGATCCCGAGATGGGGCGGCTGATCATGCAGGCATTGGGGGTCCCGGCCGGGCGCGCGGTGATGGTGGGAGATACGACGCACGACGTGCTCATGGCCAGGGCCGCCGGCATGCGCTCCGTCGCGGTGACCTACGGCGTGCATGGCGTGCAGGAGCTGACCTCGTCCGGCCCGACCTGGATGGCCGACACGTTCGAAGACGTGCTGACGTGCCTGCGAGCGGCGCTGTCGTCGAATTGAACGGTGCTGATGCCCATGAGCGGACGTTCCACAGATTGGTTGCTGGCGGTCGGGGGGGGGCTCCTCCTCGCGTTGATGATCAACACCAACAGCCTCCTGGCGAGACACACCACGCCGCTCTTCGCGTCCTGGGCGGCGCATGGGCTAGGGGCCGCAGCGGCGTTCATCCTCGTCGTGCTCCACTCGCGGCTGTCTCGCCCCCGAGGTGGAGACGAGGAGGAGCGGGGGAAGGCGCCGCTCTGGTTCTATCTGGGTGGCATCCCGGGCGCGCTCACCGTGGTGCTGGCGGCGATCACGGTGAACAGCGGCCTCACGCTCTCGGGCACCATTGCCCTCATGCTCGTTGGGCAGGTGCTCTTCGGAATCGTGCTGGATCACTTCGGGCTGCTCCGCACCCCGAAGAGGCGCATCGTCGCCGCAGATTTCCTCGTGGCGCTGCTCGTTCTGGTGGGCAGCGGGCTCATCATCTTTGGACGAGGCTGAGCGATGGCCCTCTATATATTGCTCGCGCTCCTCAACGGCGTGCTCATCGGCATGAGCCGCGCGATGAACGGGCAGCTCAGCGAGCGGCTCGGCCCCTTCAAGGCATCCCTCTGGAATCACGTCCTCGGGTTCCTGTTCCTGACGGCGGTCCTCTCCGTCATGGGCGGCTGGGGGTTCGGCGCCCCCGTCGCGCCGCCGCTCACGGCCTACCTCGGCGGGCTCTTCGGGGCGTTCTTCGTGGCCGTGAACAGCTACGTATTTCCCAGGCTCGGCGCGATGAACGCCGTCCTTCTCGTGATCAGCGGACAGATGATCTCCGCTGTGTTGATAGACTACCAGAGCCAGGGCGTGCCCCCCACGGCGCCCCGATGCCTCGGCGTCGTCCTCGTGCTCCTGGGCGTTCACATGACCAGGGTGGCGCGTTCGCCTCGTCACCAGGACAGATCGTGATGACAAACTCGCAGTTGATCAATGAGCTGCTGAACGACCGGACCTACCACATCGAATTCAACGGCCACCTCACGAACCATGCAAAGCACGCGGTTGTCGCGCTGGCCGGGCTCGGAGCGCCGCCGACGAAGATCAAGGCATACTACGACAATTACGAGAGGCTGACGCCCTATGGGTACGGCCTGGAAGCGCCCAGGGCGTCGAAGCATGCCATCTCGGCGTCCAACTGGGATAGCCTCCTCGGGAAGCGAACCAGCTTCTCTGCATATTGCGAGTTCCTGGACCAGCAAGAGGAGCTCCTGGGCATCGACGGGCTGCTGAAACGCTATTTACCAGCGCTGCTGCCCGGCTGGGTCGGCGCCTTCACGCATGCCACGATCCACCTGGGGTGGGCGCTCGACGCGAACCACCGCCGGATGGCGATAGAAGGCCTGGCGTACATGGCGTTCTCGTACGTCTCGTGCCATCCGGAGAGGGCGGTCACGGCTCCGGCCGGCGGCGCGAGGGGAGAGCGGGCGGTCGACTCGTTGCTCCGCGTCGCGGGGGCGTGGGACGACGATCGCGACGAGCTTCATCGCTGGGTGGAGGCGCTGGTCGCCGACACCGAAACCGGCGCGGCTCTGGGGATACACCCCGAGCTCTCGCGCTCGGGGCTTCAGTATCGGATCGCCAGGCTGCTTGCCGAAGGGCACCCGCTGATCTACGAAGCCCCGGCCTGGATCGACGACCAGGACGTCTCCACGAGCTGGGAGCAGCTCTTTCACGTGGTGACCCTGCTGTACCTGGCCGAGCCTGGCGACTTCGTCCTCCTTCATCTCATCACGTCGCTGCACGCGATGGAGCAGATCGCCCGCCGCCTTCCGGCGGACCAGGGGAGGTATGTGGTCAAGTGCTTCTGGATAGGTATGCTCTGCATCCTCTTCTCTCGCGCGGACCTTCCGAAGAGGTCCACGCTGGCCAGGCTGCATGTGACGTACGAGGACGCGACCGACTCCGCCGGGCAGCCGCTGGAGGGCGAGGGCTGGGGGCAGATCATCGCGCGAGCGATCGAAGAGGAAGAGGAGCACAACCCCAAGTTGGTGTACGTGCTGCATCGGGTGTGGAAGAGGACCGGTGGTCGCTCGATCTACCGCGCCGCGGCCGCGTGCTTCACCACGACCCCGGAGCTGCCCGAGTCTTTCGAAGAGCCGCCGACGGAGTGAATTCAAGCGTTGGGAGGATCGCGAGCATGTCAACCGCGCGAAAGTTGCAGACCCGGAATCATCTCGAAATTGATAATCTACACCTGCTGCCTCAGACGAATCAGCTGCGGGCGCTGCACACGATCATCCGCGACCGTGGCGCGCGCCGGGAGGATTTCGTCTTTTACTCGGGGAGGATCATCCGCCTGCTGATTGAAACAGGCCTGGGTCTTCTCCCCTTCGAGCCGTGCGAGGTAGAGACGCCCGTGGGCAGAAGGTACGAGGGCCGGCGCTTTGCCTCGCAGCTCTGCGGGGTTTCCATCGCGCGTGCAGGCGAGAGCATGGAGGCGGAGCTGCGCGCCGTCTGCAGGTCGGTTCGCATCGGCAAGATCCTCATCCAGAGGGACAAGACGACGAAGCTCCCGCGCCTTTACTATTCGTCTCTCCCCCGCGATATAGCGCGGTGCCACGTCCTGCTGCTGGATCCGATGCTGGCCACCGGAGGGACGGCGCTCGCCGCCATCCAGGTCCTCTTGGACCGAGGCGTCGCGGAGGCGAACATCATCTTCGTCAACCTGATCGCGGTCCTCGAAGGGATTGCCGCCGTCACCAAGCGTTACCCGGATGTGAAGATCGTCACCTCATCCATCGAAGAGGGGCTGAACGAGAACGCCTACATGATGCCAGGCATCGGCGACTTCGGCGATCGGTACTTCGGTACCGAGGCCTGACATCGGAGGAACTGGCGCGGCAGCGCGATGCTCGGACGCCGCTCAGACACAGAACCACCCTCCTGTCGAGCCTCTGCGAGGCGAGCTTCGAGGGACGTGGTGGGAGCTGGAGCTGCTTACCGGGATGCGGTCAGCCGTCGGCGACAGGCCGCCGCGGGTCCCGGCGGACACCGCGCCGCGCCTGCCTCCGGTCAACCTGGGTCGGTCGCTCCCGGAGAGCGCGGGCTGGAGAGCGCGGGCTGGAGAGCGCGCGGGACGAGATCCTCCGGCGCGCGTGGCGAGGGCCGTCGGTCGCTCGCGCCATCAGGCGCCGAGGGGCGCGCTATTCCTCGCGCGATCGCGCGAGGAATAGCGCGAGGAATAGCGCGAGGAATAGCGCGAGGAATAGCGCGCCCAGGAGCCAAGGACGCGATCACTCTCCCACTTTCGCCTTCACCCGTCGCGCCGGACCTGCTATGCAGGGGGCCGCCTTCTTCGTCGATATCCTCGCTTGATGCCCGCGCTCGGAGCGGGCGCATCGTGCGAGACGCCTTCCTTGGAGAATACAATGAGCCATGAATTGACCCCTGGGCTGTTCACCGGGTCCAGGTGGACGCGCGCCTTTCTGCATCTTGCGTTGCCGGCGATGGTGTTGCTCGGGTGCGAGGGCTCTTCGGAAGACTCGGCATCCGGCGGCGGCGATGCGTCGACGTCGGCGTCCTCGGTCAGCGGCAGCGCGTCGACCGTGGCGTCCACGTCGGCATCGTCGGGCGGCGGCGGCTCGACAGCGGCGTCCTCGGGCGGCGGAGACGAGGGGGGCGGCACGGGCGGCGTCGGCAGCAGCGCAGGAGGCGACGGCGCGTCGACCGCGGCGTCCTCGAGCGGCGCCGGCGGCGCGGGCGGCGCCGGCGGCAGCGCAGGAGGCGACGGCGCGTCGACGGCGGCGTCCTCGAGCGGCGCCGGCGGCACAGGCGGCGCCGACACGTCGACCGCGGCGTCCTCGGGCAGCGGCGGCGACGTGTCGACCGTGGCGTCCACGTCGGCGTCCTCAGGCGGCGGCGCCTCGACATCGAGCGTGACCTCGACCTCCGCGTCCTCGGGCGGCGGCATGGGTGGCGGCGATGCCTCGACGTCGAGCGTGACCTCGACCTCCGCGTCCTCGGGCGGCGGCATGGGTGGCGGCGATGCCTCGACGTCGAGCGTGACCTCGACCTCCGCGTCCTCGGGCGGCGGCATGGGTGGCGGCGATGCCTCGACGTCGAGCGTGACCACCACCTCGAGCGGCATGAGCTCGACCACCTCGACCGGCACGGGCCCCCTCGCGAGGACGCCGGTGGAGCGGCACGGCCGCCTGAGGGTGATGGGCAACCGCGTCGTCGACGAGCACGGCGAAGAGCTCCAGCTCAAGGGCATGAGCATGTTCTGGAGCGTCTGGGAGGGAGAGAAGTTCTACAACGCGTCCGCCGTCAACACGCTCGTGAACGACTGGGATGCGACCGTCGTCCGCGCCGCGATGACCGCCAACACATCGGGGCTCGGCTACGTCAACAACCCGGACGCGGAGAAGCGGAAGGTCAAGGCGATCGTCGACGCCGCCATCGCCAGAGGCATCTACGTGCTCATCGACTGGCACGATCACGACGCGGTCCAGCCCCGGAACAAGGAGGCTGCGAAGCGCTTCTTCCGGGAGATGGCGACGGAGTACGGCGATGAGCCCGCCGTGATCTTCGAGGTGTTCAACGAGCCCGACTCCGAGACCTGGGCGCAGGTGAAGGCGTATGCCGAGGAGGTGATCCGGGAGATCCGCGGCGCCGGCTCGGACAACCTCGTGATCGTCGGGTCGCCGAACTGGTCGCAGGACGTGGACGTCGCCGCCAACAACCCGATCACGAGCTACGACAACATCGCCTACACGCTCCACTTCTATGCCTCGACGCACAAGGACGGGCTGCGCGCCAAGGCGAGGACCGCGCTGTCCGCGGGCCTCGCGCTGTTCGTCACCGAGTGGGGCACCTGCTCCTCCAGCGGGGACGGCGCGCTGGATCTCGCCGAGGCGCAGCGGTGGCTCGACTTCATGGCCAGCAACAGCATCAGCTGGCTCAACTGGTCGATCGTCGACAAGGCCGAGTCCTGCGCCGCGCTCAGGCCCGGCGCGAGCGCCAGCGGCCCGTGGTCGGATGGCCAGCTGACCGAGTCGGGGCGCTGGGTGAAGCAGAAGATCCAGGCGCCTTGACGCGGGGAGCCCGCCGAGGGGCGCCGTCGAGGACGGGGGCGCTCCGCCCGGGTCGGTCGCGCGGCGCCACGTCGCCTCGGGCGCGGACAGCGAAGCTCCCGCGGCGCGCTTTCCGTTCCTTCGAGGCCTCCTCGAAGACCAGAGTCTAGCTCTCTCGCATTCGCCTCGTTCACCAAGCGATCCGCGCTCGATCGGCTCACTCCCGCGCTTCCTCATCGACGACATTGCCCGAACTCGGTGGATGAGTCAGGGTTTCGGCGACGCACACGGCCGCGCCTGCTCGGCGCGGTGACGGCAAGAGGAAGGGATATGTCCTGTCCCTTCATCCCACTTCGTCAGGTCCTCGACAGAGGTCGTCTTCTCCCTCGAATCCCCCGCGCGAGCCGATGCGCTCGCGACACGGGGAGACGCCCGGCCGAGACGAGACAGGACGAGGCGTCGATGCGCGCCCTGGACACGCGCTGTCTTTCTGAAGTTCGGATGGCTTGAAGAGACTCGAACGATGCCGGGCGGAACCCCGTCGAGCGTCGGCGCTCGCGACATCCGCTCATCGCAGGACGGACGACCATGCCGGCGACCCGCGGAGTCCCGCGAGGACGCTGGCTCGCGCCGCCTGTCATTCACTCGCGCAGCAGCGAAGGAGGCTTCCTCGTGATGGTTAGAGCTCGTTCTGTAGACCCGCGCACGGGCGAGATCGGGGCGTGGATCCTCGTCGTCCTGATGGGTCTATCGTCAACCGCCGGATGCTGGCCCGAGGGACGCGAGCCTCCGTGCTCGGGATGCGGGAGGCCCGGACCGTCTTCGTCGCTCGGGGACGGCGGGGCTTCGTCGCTCGGGGACGGCGGCTCATCGTCGCTCGGTGGCGGCGGGCCTGCGTCGCTCGGGGACGGCGGGTCCTCGTCGCCGGTCACGCCCGGGAGCGGTGACCCGCCGGCGGATCCGCCGGACGACGGCGCGACGCCCGCGCCAGCCACTCCGCCGCCATCCCTCGGCTCGCTCCGAGGCGTCGCCGTCCCGGAGCCGCGCGACCTGTCCCGGTACGTCAAGAGCAGGGAGACGGCCGTGGCCCTCGGAAAGGCGCTGTTCTGGGACATGCAGGTCGGCAGCGACGGCGTGGCGTGCGCGACGTGCCACTTCCACGCCGGCGTCGACCACCGCAAGAGAAACCAGATCAACCCGGGTATCAACAACCAGGATCCCGAGCGGCGCACGCGGTTCGAAGCCACGCGGTCGGACGGGAAGGGCGGACCGAACTACGCGCTCGTGGCGAGCGACTGGACTTTTCGCCGCGACTTCCCCGCGGATGCCGACGACGTCATCTCTTCACAGGGGGTGTTCCACGCTCGATTCAACGGCATCGTGCCCGAGAGCGAGAAGGACGACTGCACGCTGCTGCCGGACGTCTTCCAGGTGCAAGGGGTGAACGTGCGGCGCGTCGAGCCGCGGCAGACGCCCACCGTCATCAACGCGGTGTTCAACTTCCGCAACTTCTGGGACGGACGCGCGAGCAACCATTTCAACGGAGTGAACCCGTTCGGCAGGCGAGATCCGGACGCCGCCGTCCACGCCGTGCGCGACGGCGTCCTGGTCCGCGAGAGGGTCGACCTGGAGAACTCGAGCCTCGCGTCTCAGGCCGTGGGCCCGCCGATCAACGCCTTCGAGATGTCGTGTGAGGGGAGGACGTACGCTGACGTCGCCGCGAAGCTCTTGCCGCGCAGGCCGCTCGCTGGCCAGATCGTGGACCCCACGGACAGCATCCTCGGCGAGCTCCGCGATTCGAGCGGAAAAGGGCTCGCTCCGTCCTATGGAGAGCTCGTCGAAGAGGCCTTCGTGGACGCGTACTGGCGGTCGGATCAGCGCGTCGGCGATCGGTCGCTCGTGGAAGCGAACTTCTCGCTCTTCTTTGGCCTCGCCATCCAGCTCTACGAGGCGACGCTCGTGTCCGACAACAGCCGGTTCGATCGCTTCGCCGACGGGGACAGCGCCGCCCTGAGCGACGAGGAGCGCGCGGGGCTCGCGATCTTCCAGGGCAAGGGCAGGTGCATCAACTGCCACCATGGCCCCGAGTTCACCAGCGCCGCCACCCGCCTGCAGCGCGAGGAGCAGGTGGGCGGTTTGATCTCGCGAATGCCGGTCGGGGACGGCGGCGCCGCGCTGTACGACAGGGGTTACTACAACATTGGCGTTCGGCCGACCGAGGAGGACATCGGCGCCGGAGGGGTCGACCCCTTCGGTCATCCGTTCTCGTTCGCGCGGCAAGGGAAGCTGCTCGCCGCGGGCGAGGGCGCCCCGGACGTATTCGGCATCAACCCGGCGTCGTTCGAGGTCGAACCAGGGGTGCCGATCGCGTCGGGCGAGCGCGATGCGGTCGACGGCACCTTCAAGGTCCCGACGCTCCGGAACATCGAGCTGACGGGCCCCTATTTTCACAACGGAGGCGCGCTGACGCTGCGGCAAGTCGTCGAATTTTACAACCGTGGCGGTGGCCGGCGAGAACGGGAGGGCGGTGACACCACCGGGTTTGGGCCCAACGGGACGAACCTCGCTCCGAACATTCAGCCGCTCGGGCTGACGGAAGAGGAGAAGAAGGCGCTCGTGGCGTTCCTGGCGACGCTCACGGACGAGCGGGTCCGGTTCGAGGAGGCGCCGTTCGATCACCCGCAGCTGTTCGTCGTCGACGGCCACTTCTGGAATGAATGGACCGTGGTGGATGACGGCACGGGGCGTGCTCGCGAGAAGATCAAGGAGGTCCCGGCGGTCGGCGCCGCAGGGCGCAAGCCGAAGGACCTCCCTGGGCTTGCGCCTTTCAACCCGCTCTGAGCGCCACAGCGATCCCAACCTGCGGCGGCGATCCCAACCTGGGTCGGGTCGCCTCGGTCGCCTCAACCTGGGTCGGGTCGCCTCAACCTGGGTCGAGTGGGCAATCCGGCGATCCCAACCTGGGTCGGGCAATCTGGGTCGGGCAATCTCAACCTGGGTCGGGTCGCCAACCCGGGTTGGCTCGCTCCGGGCCGCTCTCTCAACCTGGGTCGGATCAGCTGGGTCAACCCGGGTCGGGTCGCCTGCTCCGCCTGCTCAACCTGGGTCGGGTCCGCTGGGTCAACCCGGGTCGGTCGCCTGGGTTCCCTCAACCTCGGTCGGGTCCCCTGCTCAATCTGGGTCGGATCGCCTCGGTCGGCTCCCCCTCAACCTCGGTCGGCTCCCCTTGCTCAACCTCGGTCGGCTCCCCTTGCCTTCCTCCGGAGCGCCGCCAGCCTCGACGGCCGCACCAGCAGCCCGCCCACCGTCTGATCCGCCACGAGCTCCGCGATCTGCTCCGGCCCGTAGCCCAGCGCCGCGGGATCGCTGGCCGCGAGCGGATGCACGCGCCCTCCTCCCTCGGGACGGCACCAGTTCTGCACGCTCTCGTCCTGCGCCAGCACCGTCAGCGCGCACAGGTAGGCGTCCACCTCGCGGAACCTCCCCTCCCCCATCCCGCGCCCCACCATCGCGGCCACGGCCTCGGTCAGCGCGCGCCGCTCGGCCCAGTACGTCGCGAACGCCGCCGGATCCCGCTCGCTGAACCGGTGGATCTCCGTGATCTCCAGCGGAAACCCGCACACCGTCTGCACGTCGAAGCGCACGAAGCGCCATAGCTGCACGTCCGCCGTCTCGCCGGTCGCCTCGAGGCTCCGCGCGTACGACAGCGGCAGCCGGTTCACCTGCTGCAGGATCTCCGCGACGATCAGCTCCTTGCGCCGGAACCAGTAATACAGCGACGACTGCCGGAGCCCCGCCGCCTGCGCGACCTCCAGCATCGACACCTCGGCCACCCCCCGCTCGGCGAACAGCCGGCCCGCCACCTGCAGAATCTGCTCCCGCGGCGCGAGATCGCTCCGCTGCGGCGCCTTGCGCGGCCGGCCCATGCGGCGCGGGCTCCCCTCGGCCTTCTGCTGGCCTCCGGCGTTCTGCCCCCCTTCCGCCGGCTGCCTTCCTTCGGCGCTGTGCCTGCCGTCGATCTTCGGAGGAGGAGCCATCTCTGTCTTCATCGTCATCGTCCGAGGTGGCCATCACGCAGCCGCGCGATCGCCGTCGCGCCCTCATGCCGCCTCGCCCTCCCGCGCGTCAATCGGCTCCGCGCTCGCCCCCCTGCGCCATCCGCTCTTCATCACCCAATCCACCACCCACACCGTCACCGAGAAAATTCACCGCTTCCGGGAAAAAGCGCTCGCGCCCTGCATTTTACCCTCGCGAAACAGCCTGGAAACCCTGGCCCCGGATAGTCGGCCCGTAGTTTCGATTGTCTATCGAAAGTGAGGCGGGCAATGTCTGAAACGGCCACAACGTACGCCGCGCGCGAGCACGCGCGCGCTCAGGAAGGCAGCGTCGTCGAGACGCGACCCACCGTGCCGAGCACGTCGATCGGCGATCCGCCGGCGGGCGTCGAAGCGCGCGACGTCCTCTGGGAGGAGACCCTCGGCGCCGGCGGTTACGCGGCGCGCACGCTCCCCGTCGGCAGCCGGCTCCGGTTCGTCGACCTCGAGGGCGACACCTGCGTCGCCCTCGTGCTCCACCGCGCGGATCGCCCCATCGAGCGGCTCTGCCTCCCCGACACCGTGAAGCTCCAGTGGCAGGCCTATCCCGGCCCCGGCTACCTGCTCCTCTCGGACATGGGGCGTGTCCTCGCCTCCCTCCTCGAGGACACCGCGGGCCGCCACGACACCTTCTGCGGCACCTCGCTCCCTGCCGAGATCGAGTCCCGCCATGGCAGCGACGCCCACGGCGGCGCCCTCCGCGCCGGCCGCGAGCGGCTCCTCCTCGCCCTCGCCAAGCACGGCCTCGCCGAGCGGGATCTGCCCACGGCCATCAACCTCTTCAAGGGCGTCCGCATCGAGGCCGACGGCGCCGTCACCTTCCTGCCCGACTCCTCCCGGCCGGGCGCCCACGTGCTGCTCCGCGCCGAGCAGGACGTCCTCGTCAGCGTCGCCGTCGTGCCGCACCGCCTCGACCCGCGCCCGACCTACCGCGCCGGCAAGGTCCGCCTGACCGCGTGGCGCGGCCGCCCCGCCGCCGACGACGACCCCGTGCGCAACGCCACCCCCGAGGCGCGCCGCGCCTTCGAGAACACCGCCGAGGAGCTCGCGCTCGGCCTCCGGGCAGGAGGCGCGCGATGAGCCCCGCCGCCACCCCCGGGAAGCCGGTCGCCGCCCTGCGCGACCCCGCCCTCGCCGGCCTGTCCGGCGCCCTCGTCTCCGACGAGATCGTCCCGGCCCGCGCGCCGTGGGCCAGGATCGTCCGCGCCGGCGAGATCCTCCGCGTCATCGACCTCGAGGGCAACCAGGCCGTCGACTTCCTCGCCTACGTCCTCGCCGACACCGCCGAGCGCTACAGCGCCGCCGACACGATCGTCGCCCAGCGCAACATCTTCCTCACCACCGGCGCGCGGCTCCGCTCCAACCGCGGCCGCGTGATGATGACCGTCACCGACGACAGCTGCGGCCGCCACGACACCTCGGGCGGCGCCTGCTCGTGCGAGTCGAACACCGTCCGCTACGGCCACCACACCAAGCACCAGCACGCCTGCGTCGAGAACTTCCTCCTCGCCGCCGCGCCCTACGGCCTCGGGAAGCGCGACCTCGTCGGCAACATCAACTGGTTCATGAACGTGCCCGTCGAGGCCGACGGCACCCTCGGCATCGTCGACGGCCTCTCCGCGCCCGGCAAGCACGTCGATCTCCGGGCCGAGCTCGACCTGCTGCTGCTCGTCTCGAACTGCCCGCAGATCAACAACCCCTGCAACGCGTTCAACCCGACCCCGATCCGCGCGGTGGTGGTGCGGCCATGAGCGCCATGGCCCCGCCCTTCCGCCGCGTCCTCGTCGCCAACCGCGGCGAGATCGCGTGCCGGATCCTCCGCACCCTCAAGCGCCTCGGCGTCGCGTCGGTCGCCGTGTTCTCCGACGCCGACCGCGCCGCCCTCCACGTGCGGCTCGCCGACCACGCCGTCCGCCTCGGCGGCCAGACCCCCGCCGAGAGCTACCTCCGCATCGACGCCGTGCTCGACGCAGCCCGCCGCGCCGGCGCCGACGCGATCCACCCAGGTTACGGTTTCCTCAGCGAATCCGAGGGCTTTGCGCGCGCCGTCGAGGACGCGGGCATCGTCTTCATCGGCCCGACGCCGGGCCAGATGGAGGCCTTCGGGAGCAAGCACCGGGCGCGGGAGATCGCCGTCGAGGCGGGCGTGCCGCTCCTGCCGGGCACCGGCGTGCTCCGGGACGCGGACCACGCCGCCGCCGAGGCCGCGGCCATCGGCTACCCCGTGCTGCTCAAGGCGAGCGCCGGGGGCGGCGGCATCGGCATGGCCCGCTGCGACGGGCCGGCGGAGCTCCCGGCCGCGTTCGAGCGGGTCCAGCGCCTCGCCCGCTCGAACTTCGGCTCGGGCGAGGTGTTCCTCGAGCGCTTCCTCGCCGCGCCCCGGCACGTCGAGGTCCAGATCGCCGGCGATGGCCGCGGGAACGTGCTCGTCCTCGGCGATCGCGACTGCTCGGTCCAGCGCCGCAACCAGAAGGTCCTCGAGGAGGCGCCCGCGCCCGACCTGCCGCCGCGGCTGCGCTCCGCCCTCGCGGAGTCGGCCCGCGCCCTCGCCGCGAAGGTCGCCTACCGCAACGTGGGTACGGTCGAGTTCCTCGTCGATCCGGCCCGCGCCGAGCACTACTTCCTCGAGGTCAACACGCGCCTCCAGGTCGAGCACGGCGTGACCGAGCTCTGCGCCGGCGTCGACCTCGTGGAGTGGATGCTGCGCATCGCCGCGGGCGACACCGCGTTCTTCGCCGGCGGCGACCCGGCGCTCCGCGGCCACGCGATCGAGGCCCGCCTCTACGCCGAGGACCCGGCGCGGGACTTCCTGCCGAGCGCGGGCCTGCTCACCGAGGTTCGCACTCCCGAGGGCGGGGGCGTGCGGGTGCGCGTCGACGGATGGGTCGAGACCGGCACCGAGGTCTCCGCGCTCTACGATCCGCTGCTCGCCAAGCTCCTCGTGCACGGCGCGGACCGGGCCGCGGCCGTCGCGGCGCTGCGCGCCGCCGTCGAGGAGACCCGGATCGGCGGGATCGAGACCAACCGCGAGTGGGTCGCGGTCGCGCTCGATCACCCCGATTTCCGCGGGGTCCGGCACCACACGGGCACGTTCGCGTCGCTGCCGTTCCGCCCGCCGACGATCGAGGTGACCGCCTCGCCGGGCGCGGTGACCGTGCAGGACTGGCCCGGGCGCCTCGGCCTGTGGTCGGTCGGCGTCCCGCCGAGCGGGCCGATGGACGACCTGTCGTTCCGGCTCGGCAACCGCGTCGTGGGCAACCTGGGTGGCGCCGCGGGGCTCGAGTGCGAGGTGCACGGGCCCACGCTGGTCTTCCACCGGCGCGCCGTCGTTTGCGCCGCGGGCGCCGCGATGCGCGTGCTCGTCAACGGCACCGAGGTTGCGCCGTGGACGCCGGTCGAGGTCGCGCCGGGCGCCACCGTGGCCTGCGGGCCGGTGCGGGGGCCGGGGGCGCGCGCCTACCTGCTCGTCCGCGGCGGCTTCGACGTGCCGGCGCACCTCGGCAGCCGCGCCACGTTCACCCTCGGCGGCTTCGGCGGCCACGCCGGCAGGCCGCTCCGCCCCGGCGACGTGCTGCGCCTCGGCGAGGAGGTCGACCCCTCCCTCGACCCCGGCGCGCTGCCGCCCGAGGCCCGGCCGGAGATCCGCAGATCCTGGGAGCTCGCCGTGCTCGACGGCCCGCACGGCGCGCCGGACTTCCTCACGCGCGACGGGATCGAGCAGCTCTACGAGGCCGAGTGGGAGGTCCACTACCACTCGGCCCGCACCGGCGTCCGCCTCGTCGGGCCCGCGCCGAAATGGGCGCGCACCGACGGCGGCGAGGCCGGGCTGCACCCGTCGAACCTCCACGACAACGCCTACGGCATCGGCGCTGTCGACCTCACCGGCGACATGCCTGTCATCCTCGGCCCCGACGGCCCGAGCCTGGGCGGGTTCGTGTGCCCGCTCACCGTCGCTGCGGCCGAGCGGTGGAAGCTCGGCCAGCTGAGCGCCGGGGACAAGGTGCGGTTCCGGTCGATCGTGCCCGCCGAGGCCGATGCGCTGGCGCAGCGGTGCGAGGCGCTCGTGGCCCTGCGCGGCGGAGCCACGAACGGCCCAACCACGGTCGCGGCGAAAGCTGCGGTGGCGCCCGCGCCGCGGCGACCGCGCGGCGAACCCGTGCTGGGGCGCGTGCCGGCGCGCGACGACCGCCCCGCGGTGGTCTTCCGCCAGAGCGGCGATCGCTACGTGCTGGTCGAGTTCGGCCCGCCGGTGCTCGACATCGACCTGCGCGTGCGCGCGCACCTGCTCATGGCGCGGCTCGAGGAGCTCCGCCTACCCGGCGTCGTCGACCTGACGCCCGGCATCCGCTCCCTCCAGGTGCACGTCGACGGCGCGCGCCTCACCGTGGCCAAGGCCCTCGACCTGCTCCGCGAGGTCGAGGCCGACCTGCCCGCCCAGGCCGAGGTCCGGATCCCGAGCCGCGTCGTCCACATGCCCCTCAGCTGGGACGACCCGGCGACGCGCGAGGCGATCGAGCGCTACATGCGCGCCGTCCGCGACGACGCGCCCTGGTGCCCGAGCAACCTGGAGTTCATCCGCCGGGTCAACGGGCTGCCCGACATCGCGGCGGTCCAGGAGCTCTTCCTCGCGGCGAGCTACCTCGTGCTCGGCCTCGGCGACGTGTACCTCGGCGCGCCGGTCGCGACGCCGCTCGATCCGCGCCACCGGATGGTCACCACCAAGTACAACCCGGCGCGCACGTGGACGCCCGAGAACGCCGTCGGCATCGGCGGCGCGTACCTGTGCATCTACGGCATGGAGGGGCCGGGCGGGTACCAGTTCCTCGGCCGCACGGTGCCGGTCTGGAGCCGCCACCGGCCGTTCCGGCAGACGACGCGCGAGCGGCCCTGGCTCCTGCGCTTCTTCGACCAGCTCCGCTTCCACCTCGTGTCGGCGGAGGAGCTGCTCGAGCTCCGCGCCGACATGGTGGCCGGGCGCGGCGAGGTGCGCATCGAGGAGACCACGTTCGACCTGGGCGAGCACCACCGCTTCCTGGCCGAGAACGCCGGGCCCATCCGCGCGGCGCAGGCGCGGCAGCGGGCGGCGTTCGACGCCGAGCGCGCCCGCTGGGAGGCGGACGGCGAGTTCGACCGCGTGCGCCGCGCGGGCGCCCGGCTCGAGGGCGCGCAGGCCGCCGCCGACGACGCCATCCCCGCCGGGGTGCTGCCGGTGACGGCGCCGCTCACCGCGTGCGTGTGGAAGGTCGACGTGGCCGAAGGGCAGCGCGTCGAGGCGGGCCAGCGCCTGGCCGTGCTCGAGGCGATGAAGATGGAGTTCCCCGTGGTGGCCGACGTGGCCGGAGCGGTCGGCTGGATCGGCTGCCGCCCGGGCCAGATGGTCAGCGCGGGCCAGCCGCTCGTGGGGGTGTCGGCCGATGCGTGACCCCATCTCGACCGCCGCGCCGGCGTCGGCGCCCGTCGCGGAGGACCGCGGCGACGCCGAGGACCTCGCCCGCCTCGGCTACCGCCAGGAGCTCCGGCGGGACCTGGGCAGCCTGTCCGCCTTCGCCGCGGGCTTCTCGTACGTCTCGATCCTCACGACGGTCTTCCAGCTCTTCGTGATCGGGTACGCCTTCGGCGGGACCCGGTTCTTCTGGACGTGGCCGGTCGTCTTCCTCGGCCAGCTCGCCGTCGCGCTCAACCTCGCCGAGATGGGCTCGCGCTACCCGGTCGCCGGCTCGGTGTACCCGTGGGGCCGCCGCGTCTGGGGCGGCGCGCCGGGGTGGCTCGCGGGCTGGCTGAAGCTCGTCGGCGACGTCGTGAGCGTCGCCGCGGCGGCCATCGCGCTGCAAGCGATCTTGCCGAGCATTTGGAGCGGGTTCCAGCTCCTTGGAGGCGACCCGTCGCTCACGTCGCGCGACGGCGCCGCGAACGCCGTGCTGCTCGGCGCGGGGCTCATCGTGCTGACGACGGCGATCAACATGGCCGGGGTCAAGGTGATGGCCTGGGTCAACGACGTCGGCGTGATGGCGGAGCTCGGCGGCGTCGCGCTGCTGCTCGTGGCGCTGTTCCTGAGCGCGGTGCGCGGCCCGGGCGTGGTGCTGGAGCCCATCTACGGCCCGCCGTCGTCGCTGGGCACGGGGGTGGCGGGCCTGCTCGCGGCCGCGCTGATGCCGGCGTACGTGCTGTACGGCTTCGACTCGGCTGGCTCGCTGGCCGAGGAGACCCAGAACCCCCGGCGGATCGTCCCGCGGGCGATCCTGAAGGCCGTCGTGGCCTCCGGGGTGGGCGGCGCGCTGCTCCTCGTCGCGGCGCTGATGGCCGCGCCGAGCCTGACCGACGGCCGCCTGGCCACGGAGGGCCTGGCCTACGTGGTCGTCGGCGCGCTCGGCCCGGCGCTGGGCAAGGTCTTCCTCGTCGACGTGGCGCTGGCCGTGTGCGTCTGCACGCTGGCGATCCAGACCGGCGCCTCGCGCCTGGCCTTCTCGATGGCGCGGGACGGCGCGCTGCCGTGCGCGCCGGCGCTGTCGCGCGTGTCGCCGCGCACGAAGACGCCCGTCGCCCCGGCGATCGTTGTCGGCGCGCTCGCGAGCGGCATGCTCGTCGTGAACTACGGCGAGGCGCAGCTGTTCGTGCTCATCACGGAGACGGCCGTGCTGCTCGTGAACCTCTCGTACCTGGTCGTGACGGCGGGGATGCTCCTCCGCCGGCTGCGCGGGTGGTCGGGCCTCGCCGGGGCGCCAGCCGGGGTGTTCTCCCTAGGCCGCGCCGGTCTCGCGCTGAACGCCGCGGCCGTGGCCTGGGGGGTCGCGCTCATCGCGAACATCGCCTGGCCGCGACCCGACGGCGCCGAGGCGACGTGGATGGAGTACTTCCCGGTGCTCGGGGTCGCCGCCACGCTCGTGGTCGGGCTCGGGGTGTTCGTCGCGACGCAGCGGCCGGGAGGAGAGCGGGTTGCCATCGGTCAGCCCGGAGAGCGCTCGGCCTCGCTGACCTCCTGAGGCGGGCTGTTCCGGCGGCGAGCTCGAGCGGACCTGAGCGGAGGCCGCCGGAAGCGCCGAAAGGGGCGAGAGCGCGATCAGGGAGCGGGCGTCACGCTGAGCGCGCCCGAGGCGCTGAGGGACGCCTTGTAGTTCCCGGGCGCCGGATAGGTGATGCGGAACCCTGCGAGGTCGGGCGAGAGGGTCTTCGTCTGGCCCGACGCCTGCGTGCCGCCGGCCGGCACCCAGTACTGGGTGCACGGATCCCACTGACCGGCGGTGTGCGTCTGGACGAGCGTGCAGACGTCTCCACCATTCTGGGTCGCGATGCTCTGGCTGACCTGGTACGTGAGCACGAGAGCGCCGTCGTCCTCCGTGAGCTTGGTCGCTGCGTTCATCGAGGTCGTGTCGGTCGCGCCGCACTTCAGGTACCAGTGGCTGGGCGCGTCGGCGCATGCGGGGATCGGCGCGGCCGCCGTGCCGCGGGTCACCTTGACCGTCGCCTCGGACGGCGAGACCCCGAGCAACGAGATGGCCAGATCCGCGTCGCGATCGACGAACGTATGACCCCAGGGGAGCGCCTCGCGCGAGACGTTCGCGGGATAATTAGCTACGTTGATCGGCACGTAGGGCGTCATGTTGACGATGCGCGTCGGGGTCCCCTCCAGCGTGCCCCGGTGCACGACGATTCCGCTCGCGACCGGCGAGCCCGCCGTGAACCGCTGGGAGTCGAAGAGGCCGAGCGGCTGGCGATACTCAACCTGGTACGTCTCGTCCCCGCCGGGGATGGGGACGACGAGCCGCTGCACGCCGTCCGAAGCCTGCTCGATCGGCTTGACGCTGACGATGGAGGTCCCGCTCGCGCTGACGGTCGCGGTGTTCTCAGGCTCGAACCAGCCGAGCCGCGCCTTCTCCGGAGCATTGTAGTGCAGGAACTGCCCCCCCATCGTGCTGAACGAGTCACCGTATTCCTGCCAGCAACTCGTGTTCCCTGGGTTGAGCTCGCCGCTGTTTGCGCACTTGGGCAGATTGGGCTGCGCGCAGCTCGGGCTCATCGACACCCAGTTCCCAGAAGCGTCGGCGCAGTTCAGCAGGTCGGCGTGGTTCAGGCCCAGGTTGTGCCCCAGCTCGTGTGCCATGGTGCCAGAGTCCTCGGCGTGGTAAAAATACGTATTGGAGAACAGGGCTCCAGCTCCGTCGCTACACCCCGCCGGCACCTCGGCGAGAAAGAACATCGTGTGCTGGTAATTGGCCTCCACGTAGCCCCCCGCCTGCGCGGCCATCGCCCTGCCCAGCTCCACGTAGTTGGCGTGCTGGGCGCAGACCGGGGTCCCCACGTCGAGCTCGTACCAGCCGTAAAAGTCCCCGTCGGTGTGGTTGTGACCGGTCAGGTGCATCTTTCCGTAGGAGGCTTCACGGAAGAACTTGTCGGTCGAATCCGCGTTGCCAAAGAGGCGGTCATACACCTGTTCGATGGTGTAATCCGGACTCGCTCCGTTCTTGAACTGGATGAAGATCGCCGCGACCTTGCGGCCACCGATGACGGCGGGCTGCTGGACGGCCGAGATCGACTCGACCTCGTCCACCTCGCCCTCCATCGCAGTGCCGCAGGCGGAGACCGCGAGGAAGAGAGCAAGAAACCCGCTGCGATGGGTGAACGAGACGTTGCGCATTGTACCTCTGTGGTGTCGAAAAGAGCGCGTGACAGTGCCGGACGCGAGCGTGCATGGAGTCAAGGACTCCAGACCTCGAACCCACGCGCAGGCTCGGAGCTCACGACGTGACGATCGGCCGAGCCGCCTTCGAGGGAGTCCTCGAAGGCAGCGGGCCCGGGGGAAGGTCCAGACGCTTCGGGGCCGTCAAGCCCCGGCCGCGGGACCTGCGTGGACCGGGTTCATCGAACCCTCTTCTGCTCACTGGATGCGGCCAGGCCCGGTCGCCCTTCACGAAATCGTGACGGCCCCGCCGATTCCCGGACGAAGCCACCGCGCAGGGGCGCCGCGGTTCCCGTCCCGGACCGCCAGGCCGCGCAACGCGTTCATCGAGGGCCCCGACCCGGCCCTCCTCGATGCCTTTGCGTCGTGCGTCGAGAGGGCGATGAGCGACCTCGATCTGCTACGGCGCGCCCTCGACGACGCCGACCCCGAGGAGCTCGAATGACGTCTCGGCGCGGGGCCTTCCGCCTCAGCTCTGCGATCGGTGCGGGACGATGTCGTTGGCGATGATCTCGCCGAACGGCCCCGTGAGGTTCGGGCGGACGCCTGCGGTCCTCCGCTCGACGGGGAGCCGCGGGAAGAGCAGCTCGGCGACCCGATAGGCCTCTTCGAGGTGCGGGTACCCCGACAGGATGAACGTCTCGATCCCGAGCTCCGCGTACTCCTTCATGCGGCGCGCGACCGTCTCCGCGTCGCCCACGAGCGCCGTCCCGGCGCCGCCGCGCACGAGGCCGACGCCGGCCCAGAGGTTCGGGCTCACCTCGAGGGCGTCGCGCCGCCCCTTGTGCAGCGCCGCCATGCGCCGTTGCCCCTCGGAGTCGAGGCGCCCGAAGGCCTGCTGCGCCGCGGCGATGGTGCTGTCGTCGAGGTGCCGGATCAGGTCGTTCGCGGCGGCCCACGCCGCCTCGGCCGTCTCGCGGACGATGACGTGCAGGCGGATCCCGAAGCGCACCGTGCGCTGCTCCGCGGCCGCGCGGCGGCGCATGTCCGCGATCTTCTCGGCCACGGCGGCCGGAGGCTCTCCCCAGGTCAGATAAACGTCGACGTGGCGCGCCGCGAGCGCGTGCGCCGCGGGCGACGACCCCCCGAAGTAGAGCGGCGGGTGCGGCGCCTGGAGCGGCGGAAAGAGGATCTTCGCGCCCTTCACGCGCAGGTGCTGCCCCGTGAAGTCGACCGTCTCGCCGGCCATGACGCGCCGCCAGATGCCGAGGAACTCGTCGGTGACGACGTAGCGCTCGTCGTGCTTCAGGAAGACGCCGTCCCCCTCGGACTCGGCCGGATCGCCGCCGGTCACGACGTTGACGAGCAGGCGGCCGTCGGACAGGCGATCGACCGTGGACGCCATGCGGGCGGCCCACGTGGGCGAGACGACGCCCGGCCGCACGGCGACGAGGAAGCGAAGCCGCTGCGTCAGCGGGATCATGGCCGACGCGACCGCCCAGGCGTCCTCGCACGATCGCCCGGTGGGGACCAGCACGCCGTGATAGCCGAGGTCGTCGGCGGCCTGCGCGATCTGACGAAGATAAGGGAGCGTGACGGGGCGCGCGCCCTCGGCGGTGCCAAGGTAGCGGCCGTCCCCGTGCGTCGGGAGAAACCAGAAGACGTTCATCGATGGAGAAGCTCCTCGCCCGTGAGTCGCCGGGTCAGGCGCGCGAGAGCACGATCCGCACCGCGCGCCGCCGCGCGCTGGAGCCCGCGGCGCCAAGGGACCTCGCCGGGCAGGCCGCCGCGACGCCGCTGCGCCCCCAGCAACATCAACTGCTGATCGACTGCTGATTTAGCAGCAGTCGACCGCTCCTCCATGGGTGCTCCCCCGCGGAGCGCCACGCCTCGACCTGGCACAGCGGCTGCTGGACCGAGGTTTACGCTACGCATCCGCCATAGATGCAATTTTACATCATAATACCATCCTTACGCGCTGACGTGGGTTGTAGAGGAGGCGAAAGAGCCCTCATGATCAGGTACATCTCGTTCACGACGGTCCGCTCCGCGCTGCTGGGCTGCGCAGCTCTCTCGAGCTTGTTGCTGCTCGGGTGCGGCCGCGACGGCGGCGAGGCGGGCGCCACGGGCGAGAAGGCGGCGAACGCCGGGCAGGCGGCCGAGGACACGCGGGCGGCGGTGGTGGTGCGGCTGGGGTACCAGAAGATCGGCACGCCGTTTCTCCTCAAGGAGCGCGCGGAGGCCCTGACGAAGGCGCTCGAGGCGAGGAACGCCCGCGCCGAGTGGGTCGAGTTTCAGGCCGGTCCTCCGCTGCTCGAGGCGATGCGCGCGGGCGCCGTGGACGTCGGCCACGTCGGCGAGACGCCGCCGGTGTTCGCGCAGGCGGGCGGCGTGCCCTTCGTCTATGCCGCCAGCGACGCGCCGGCGCCCAGGGCTGTCGCGGCTGCAGATCATCCCGAAGAGCCTGCTGCCGTCGCCGGTCGAGGTGCTCGTGGCCGCCTCGAACGCCACGAGGAGCGGCGATCTGCCCGCGCACCTCGGCGTGAGCGCGCTGCGGGCGGTGGGCGGGCTCGTCGTCGGCGCGGCCGTCGGGCTCGCGCTCGGCCTCGGCACGGGGCTCTCGCGCCCGCTGCAGCTGGTCATCGACGGGCCGCTGCAGATGCTCCGGGCGATCCCCGCGCTGGCGCTCGTGCCGCTCGTGATCCTGTGGTTCGGGCTCGGCGAGACCGCGAAGCTCTTCATCGTCGCGATCACGGTGCTGTTCCCCGTCTACCTGAACACGTTCCACGGCGTGCGCAGCGTGGATCCGCAGCTCATCGAGATGGCGCAGGTCTATGACGTGCGGGGGTTCGCGCTCTACCGCGAGGTCATCTTCCCTGGCGCGCTCCCCTCGATCCTCGTGGGTCTGCGCTTCGCGCTCGGGCTCTCGTGGCTCGTGCTCATCGTCGCGGAGACGCTCGGCGCGAGCCAGGGCCTGGGCTATGTCGCGATGAACGCCCGCGAGTTCATGCAGATGGATCTCCTGGTGCTCACGATCGTGCCCTGGGCCATCCTCGGCAAGCTGGCCGACTCGCTGGCGCGGTGGCTCGAGCGCCGGTTCCTGCCGTGGCAGCCGCCGCTGCAGCGGCTCGAGGCGAGGTGAGCGAATGAGCGGTTCGGGCGATCAGACCGCCGGCGCGCGTGTCGTGCTGGAGCAGGTCGACAAGCGGTACGGCGACCGGCTCGCGCTCTCGGGCATCGAGCTCGACCTCCGCCCTGGCGAGCTCGTGACGATCGTCGGGCGGAGCGGCTCGGGCAAGAGCACGCTGCTCCGCGTCCTGTGCGGCCTCGAGCAGCCGACGCGCGGCGCGGCGCGCGTCCTGGCCTCGAGGGAGGTCGCGGCGCGCGAGGCGGTGCGCGTCGTCTTCCAGGAGCCCCGGCTGCTGCCCTGGCGCACGGTGCTGGAGAACACGTGCATCGGCGGGCCGAGAGGGCGCGACGCGCGCGCGCGACGTGCTCGACCGGGTCGGGCTCGGAGATCGGCTGAACGACTACCCGGGCGTGCTCTCGGGAGGTCAGCGGCAGCGGGTCGCCCTCGCGCGCGCGCTCGTCCACGACCCGAAGGAGCTGCTGCTCGACGAGCCGTTCGGCGCGCTCGACGCCCTGACGCGGATCGGGGCGCAACGCCTCGTCGAGTCGCTGTGGGCGCAGCGCCGCTTCACGGCCATCCTGGTGACGCACGACGTGGAGGAGGCGGTCCTGCTCGGAGATCGCGTGCTGGTGTTCGACGAGGGGCGCATCGTGGAGAGCGTCGCGGTGGATCTGCCGCGCCCACGGGCCAGGGAGGTCCCGGAGGTCGGCCGCCTCGCCGGCGTGCTCCTCGACGCGATCTTCAGGAGATCCCCGGAAGAAGCAGGGCTGTCACGGCGCGCCTCGCGCGTGGACGCCGCCCTGCATGCGACGACCCTCTTGGCTCCCACCGGCCTCGGGGTCGCTCGCCATTGACTGGATCCCTCGCTCCGACGCCACAGGCCCCGAAGGAGCGTTCGCACCTTCGAGCTATTTCCGGACGTCGGGCAATCGTACAGCCTAATATGCCTTCGGCCGGTCTCCCTTGGCCGTCCGGCGCACAAGCTTCATCCGCTCGATTCCCCGGGGCTCGAACACGAGCGTCTCGGTCCAAGCCCAGGACTTGCCGCCGGGCCCCGTCGTGCCGGCAGCGTCGTAGTCGACGGTCGTGCGCGTGCCGACGGTGGAGAAATTGAGCTCGACGAGGACCTCCTGTTGATATGCTGCATCCGGCTTCTGCGAACACCTGCTCGGCATGTCTTCCTGGAACCAGCGGCGCAGAAAATCTCGGTGTTTGTCCTCGCACTGATAGCCAAAGCCCAGGGCCGAGGTATACGGGCAGTCCAGGTGACCTCTCGCGTCGTCGGCCGGCAGCTCGGCCCACTCGCAGTGGCTCACGAGCTCGGCCGACACATACCCGACGGCGGCGCGCTCGGCCTCCGAGAGGCACGCGACAACGTCCTTGGCGACGACCGGCGTGCAACACCCCTCCGTCCAGTACAGCTTCGTGGGTCGGTCGTGCGGGGTGCACGACGGCGCATCGACGGTGGCGCTCGGTGCGGGCGCCGGCGGCGGCGTCGCGGAGGGTTGCGGGGCGGCGATCGACGCTTGGATGGGGAGCGATGTCTGGGCGGGCGCTCCGGACGAGCGCTCTCGCGTGCACGCCGCGACGCACGCTGCCGTGACCAGGATGGCAAAGCGCCTTCGCTCCACGGTGGTCCGTGGGGCGCACGCGCCCGTCACGTCGCCTGCACGCCCAACGTCGGTGAGCCGTGGCGAGGAGCGGGCGCCGCCTGCGGCTCGTCCGGCGCACAGGCTCGCGGGGCTCGGCGTTCGCGGTGTGCGCACGGGTCCAGCTCAGCAGATGGCCGAGGCGATGGCCAGCGGGGCCCATGGCGACCGCCCGCCTGGTGATCCCCGTCGGGGGGCCTGGTAAAGGTGGCCCAGGTGACCCTCCCTGCATGATGGCTTCGCGGCTCGCGCTCCTCCCCCTCCCGCTCCTCGTGGCTTCGTGTGGTCCCGCCGCCGGGTCGGCCCCCGCGGCGCTCGCGCCGGCCTGGGTCGCCATCCCCCCCGCCCCGCTGGAAGCGCCCGCGCGCGCCGCGAGCGCGCCGGCCGTGGATCCCTCGGCTCCGCTGGCGTTGCCGATCGCCGCCATCCCGCCGGCAACCTGGGTCGAGCCGCCCCTGGGAGAGCAGGAGCGGGCCAGGGCCGGTCGGGACCCGTTCCGCGAGCACACCGAGATCGCCCTCGGCGAGCACGTGGCGATCTTCGCCGCGAAGGGAGGCGGCGCCGACCCTGCGGGCGGAGCGTTCGCGGTCGACGAGAAGCTCGGCGTCGTCGGCCCACTGAAGCTGCCCGCAGGCTTCACCTGGGTTGGGGTCGGCGGCCCGCAGATCGACGCGCTCTATGCGGCCACGCCGGAGGGCGCGCTCCACCGTGCCGCCGGCGTCCGCGATGCGCTGAGGGCGGACGGCTTCGAGCCGCGCGGCAGCGTGCCTGGCGCGACGGCCTGGGACGCCGCCGGCGCCCTCATCGCGGCCGCGGCCGGAGAGCGCGTCAGCGTCTCCGCCGACGAGGGCCGCAGCTTCACCTCGGCCGTCGTCGCGCCTGGCAAGGCGGTGCGCGCGGTGCTCGTGCGACCCGACGGCGTGCTCGCGGCCGTGGTCCAGGCGCCGGCGCGTGGTCAGCAGCCGGTGGCGCCCGACACGTTCCTCTCGCTGGATCGCGGGCAGACCTGGAAGCGATCTGCGTTCCAGCCGCGATCGATGGAGCGCGCAGGATCCTGGATCTGGAACGGCAATGCGAACTGCCCCGCCGTGCTGAGCCGCGACGGCCAAGCGTGGACCAGGACCGCTGCTGCGTCCTTATATACCGCGTCCTTGTACGCCCGACCCACGTTGGGCATCGCGCTGCACCTCTCCCCCGCGATCCGCGTCATCGAGGCCGGCTCGTTCCGCTCATCCGTCGCCCCGCCAGCGCCCGAGCCGCCCCGGCGCGGCGACACCGCGATCGGGCGGGAGCCGCGGTGCAAAAGCGACGACGGGGGCGTCGTGGGCGGTATCGGACTCATGGGCGCGGCTGGCGTCTCGTGCGGAGGCGCGCTCTGCCTGCTCGAAAGCGCCACGCCGCGGCCACAGCCGACACGCACACAAATCGCGACGTTCGGCGACGGGATCTGCGAACCAATGAGCGCGCGACCGCCCGGCAGCGCCTGCGCCGCGCACCTCAGGCGGCCACCGACGTTCGCGGTCGTCGACCACATCGCGAGCACCGTGATGCCAGTCGCGGCGCCTGAGGGGTGCCCGCAGCTGGTCGCGCTGCACAACGCGGCCGGCATCGGCGTGCTGATCTGCCGCGGAAGCGGCGGGGGCGCGACCCTCTTCGTGCGGGGCGCGCAAGGTGCATGGCACGCGGAAGGGAGCCAGGCGACCCCGGCCGAGGCGCTCAAGTGGATCGCCGCGGCGCAGGATGGCACGCTGCTCCTGCTCGAGCCGGCGCCGCCCGCAAGCGCCAGGCAGCGCGAGCCGCTGCAGGCGCTCGTGCGAAGCCCGCTGCCGCTCGGCGCACCGCAGGCGTGGCGCCGGATCACGGCGCCGGACGGCGTCGCGGCGCTTCCCGCTCCCGGCGGCGCGGCGCTCCTCGCGAGCTCGCCCGCGGCCTCGGCCGGCAGACGCCTCGATGTGACGCTGGATCGCCCAGGGCAGCCGGCGCTCCCCCTGGCGCGCGACGTGGAGGTCTCCCAGGACCTGACGCTGATGGAGATGCGGGACGGGCAGGTGCGGTTCCGCGTGCGTCCAAATCCTGCGCCGGACGTCAAAGGAAGGGTGGGGCTCCCGCCCCCCGAACCCCGGGATCCGCGCTGGCACGTGCTGACCCACGGCGGCGAGCTCGTGCTGGAGACGCCCTCCAGGCCGAAGCCTCCGACCGAAGGCCGCCGGATCGGCCCCGCGGGGCGCTAGCGCCGCGTCCCGCGGTCCATCGCGTCGCGGGAACCATCGCGGGACATCGCGGGACGCAACCACGTCACGAGCGATGCGCGTCGCGGGACCCAACCACGCCACGGGCCATGGGCCGTCGCGGGACCCAACCACGTCACGGCGATGGGCACGCGCGCTCCACCTCGCAGGATGGATCTCCTGGGACTGGAGCCGTTAGCATGGTGGACGCATGCCGCAGCAGCCACCGACCGAGCCGCAGCAGTCACCGCCCGGGCCACAGCAGTCACCGACCGGACCGCAGCAGCCACCGACCGAGCGGCCCTTCTCACTGACAGACGGTGCCCTCGCCGCGTTGGTGGCCACCGGCTACGGCGTTCCGGCGCTCGCGGCGCTGCTCTTCGGCGCGGGACAGCTCGTCCGACTCGATGCCGCGATCTTCGCCGCCGGAGCGCTCGGGCTGGCCGGTTGGATCGGCCTGACCGTATGGACATACCGCGCGATACGACGCCGGGGGCGCGACCCCTTCCAGGTGGCGGCCGAGGTGCTCACGCTGCTCCTCCTGCCCGCCTGGGGCCTGGCGTACAGCCATGATGCCCCCGGGACGTGCACTGTCTCGGCATGCGACGCCGGCACCACGGCGTTCCGGCCGCTCGCCGAGCCGGAAGTCCACGGCCTGATCGCGCTGCACGCCCTCACCGCGCTCGCCTATGTCGTGTCACGGCGCCGGAAAGAAGCGCTGCCTGGCCCTGCAGAGCTCGTCGTCCATGCAGCGCTGCTCGTCGGAATTGCGCTCCACGTCCTGCTGGCGGTGCACTTCGGCCCCTGGGTCGCGGCCGGCCTGCTCGTGCCGCCGCTGCTCCTGCCGTGCGTAGCGCCGGTGTTCACTGTCGTCTTCTATTCCGCCGAGCTGCGCGCTCGCCTCTTGAGGCGGGGCGTCGAGGCCAGCGCGCCCGCTCCGTTGGCCGCTGCCGATCCCGCCTATCGCGCGGGGCCGCCGCAAGTCCCGCTCCCGCCGCGGCCCGCGATTCACCGACCCACGTTGTGGCGCGCCCTCGCGGCTTCCCCGCTGCTGCTCGGGGTTCACGCCGTCCTGCACGCGGCCTGGCTGGGACATCCGGCAGCCGCCCTCCAGGTCTTCACCCGCACATGCGGGTACACGCTGTCGCAGCTCCCGATCGTGAAGCTGCCCGGTGATTGCCACTACTTGTGCACCGTCGCTGCGCGCGGCCACGCCTGGCTTGTGCGCCCGATCCGGCTCGGACGGCGGGGCGGCACGCCGATCCTCGTCAATCGCCAGCTCGCCATCGCCAACGCCTTCGAGGATCTGCTGCACGAGCGCTGGCCGCGCTTCGGCCGCGCGGCGCGCCAGCTCTACGACCGGATGGGGCTGCGCGTGAGCCGATACATCGGCGCCGCTTGGGCTGCGGATCTCGTCTATCTCGCGATGAAGCCGCTGGAGTGGGCGTTCTACCTAACGCTCCTGCTGCTCGACCCGCGCGCCCCCGAAGAGCGGATCGACCGTATGTACAGGTGAGAGCGGCCCAGCGGCCCAGCGGCCCGCCCCACCCGACCGACCCAGGTTGAGCCATCATCACCCGACCGACCCGCAGCACGACCCACCCGGGTTGAGCCATCGAACGAAAGCGTACGCAAGAGGAAACTCGACCCGGGTTGTCGGTCACCGGATCTGCGCGCCCCCAATCCATAAATGACCGGGGTTGATTCAATCGCTTCGCCTCACCTATCGACCCATAAGCGCCGCCCTGTCAGTCAGAGCCTATCTAAAGTCACCGCTCCAATCGCCGCATACGCACTCGACCCGGCATACCCCACTCTTGGGCGTACGCGCAGCGCCAGACAAGCGCTCCGCCCGCTCCGGCTTTTCCAGACGGACGTCCTCCACGACACGACAACAACGCGCCGAACCCGTTCCCGCGCTTCTCGCATCGCGGAGAACGGCGCCATGCGGTATCTACACCACGAGCCTGAGGTCCGTCACGCTGGCGCCGTGGAACGTGCGCATCCACCAGGTTCCCGCCGGGAACACCACACCGCGTACCCCGGCGCGCCACCGTTCAAGCGCCGCGCGGTACGACGCACGAAACGCCCGCACCGCAGCACCAGCGATTCGCCGTGCATCACCCTGCTCGCGGCCAACGGCGAAGGTCGGATTACGTTCGCCCAGCGCCTCGAAGCTCGTGACGCGCTCGTACGGGGAGATCTTGCTGACTCGCTCAGCACCAAGAAAGCGACGCCCTTGCCGCTGCAGCGCCGCATGGGCCTGCGCCTCCTGTTCCTTGAGCGCGGCGGCGACCAAGTGCCGAAAGTCATCGATGCCGTCCTGCTCGACCGCCGGTGGCAGCGCGAGAGGCAGCATCACTTCCTCGGGCCACTGTGGATTTTCCGGATCAAGATACGCCACAGGACGCGCCGCATGCAGCACGCCGCAGCCGAGCTCTCTCACATCGACTTTCGCCCCCGGCCACTCACGCGCATGCCGGACGAGGCCAGCGGCCACAGGGTTCGCGAGCACGTAGGCGATCTTCTCCACGACTGCAGCGCGCGTCAGGAGGCGCACAACGCTCGTGGCTTCGTGGTCCCATACCGGTCCCTCCCACGCGCGAAGCACCTTGGTCCCGAGCGCCACAATGCGATGAAAGAACTGCAAGAAGCGCGGCAGGACGCCATTCACGTCCGTCACGACCAGGTGTAGATGGGTTGACATCGCGCAGAACGCGTGTACTTCGATCCGGAAGCGACGGGCCGAGACCGCGAGGGCGTAGACCAAGAGCTGGGTGATCGCTGCGTCGGGGCGCAAGAGCAGGTGCCGACGCAAGACGCGACGGGTGATCATATAGGTAGCGCCGGGCGAGATCTCGCGGGGGTGGCTCATGGCCCGTCCGTATCAACAAACGCTGTGCCAGAGATTGTAGTCAATCATTTCGAGCACTTGCCACGCCCCACACGTGGCGATCACTGCGCCAGAGGTGGCGACCGCCATGCCGTCTTCCACCTCGGATGTTATTTTCACCACCTCCAGACATCGCAGCCCATCCCCTTCCACCAACCTCTAATCCAAACCCAACCTAGGTTAAGATTTGGGAGCAAATCTAGGTCGGGTCTTGGAACGACCTGCGTCGAGTCCCCGATCTGGGTCGGGCCTTCGGGTCCAATCTGGATCATGTCTCAACCTGGGTCGGTCTGTAGTTGCCGGCCTCTCGTGAACGGCTCCGCGCTCGTCGTCGCCGCGCTCCTCGCGGCGTGCGGTCAGGCTTCGGAGGAACCTGCTCCGGGATCAGGGTCCGGCGGCGGCACGACGGCGACCTCAGGGACGGCGACGTCAGGCGCAGCCAGCACCGGCAGCACCAGCAGCGCCGGCGGCACCGGTGAATCGACGGCCGAGGCGGCGGGAACCGGCGGCTCGACCGGGGCTGCAAGCGGCAACCCCGGCGCCTGCGAGCAGGGCACGACGAGCACGGCGTGGGCGACGAGCTGCCAGACCGCGGGGGCCAGCTGCACGGCAGGCACCTGGAGGGCGCCGCGCGACGGCGGCGAGACGCGCGCGCCGCTGCGCCACGAGTCGGCGCACTTCGCCTTCTACTGGCCCGAGGGGACGGACATCGACCTGAGCCAGGCGGAGGAGGCGGCGGACACGCTCGAGAGCATCTGGAGCGCGTACTTCGGCAGCCCCATCTTCTTCCCCGAGCCGTACTGCAAATCAGCGGACAACTGGAAGGCCGCGGTCCATTTCGACAACAGCTTCCCGCTCTGGGGCGGCGGGTGGAGCCGCAACGGCGTCAACTACACGGGGATGTGGATCGGCCCCGACGCCGCCCGCGACCCGTGGGGGCTCGCGCATGAGTTCATGCACGGCGTGCAGTCGACGACGCAGGCGTTCCCCGATTGCGGCGGCGACGGCTGCTGGATCTTCGAGAGCCACGCGAACTGGATGCCGCATCAGATAGGGCGGGACAACGTGCACTGCTCGGACATGCTGCCGAACATGCCGCACCTCTACTACGGCAACACCCGGAATCGCTATTGCAACTGGCAGTTCTTCGAGTTCCTGAAGGACAAGCACTGCTACAGCGCCGTCAACGACATGTGGGCCTACGAGGCGCCGCGCGGCCAAGGGGACCCATGGCAGAAGCTCATGCTGAGCCGTGGCTGGGACCTCGAGCGGCTCAACGACGAGTTCGGCGAGTGGGCGATGCACAACATCACCTGGGACTACAAGGACCCTCCGCCCACGGACGGAGGCGATCCCTCCGGCGTGTATCGACGAAATACGGCTCGATCGAGGCCGACATGACGTCGAACGGCCGCACCGATCGCCGGCTTCGTCTCACGCGCCTCGAGGCGCTCGACGCGGACTGGGCTCAGAATCGCCGCTTCGTCTCGCCGTATCACTGGGCACCGCAGCGCTGGGGTTACAACGTCGTGCGCCTGCACCCGAAATCGGACGCGACCAGCGTGCGCGTTGTGTTCCGGGGCGTGACGCAGGCTGGCGCCGACTCCGGCTGGCGCTGGGGCCTCGTCGCGACGGACCCGGAGCTGACCACATCGCGCTACAGCCCTCTGCAGCGCGGGAGCGACGGCGAAATGGACTTCTGCGTCAGCCCCGGCGGGCACGTCTACCTGGTCGTGGTCGCGACGCCGAATACCAGAAGCTGGTCTGGACGAAGCCGTCGGACGGGCCAGCGTACCCGTCGATCTATCGCTATCCGTACATGGTGGAGCTCGTCGGAGCGTGGCCCGCCGGCTTTCAGGACGGTCAGCTCGATGCGTGTCCGCGGGGCACGACGAGGCACGCGAACGGCGGCGGCTGCGCGCCCGCGGGCACGCCGTCGAGCGTCTACGTCGGTCCTTACGCGACCATCCCCTCGGCGGAGAGGTGAGCGGCGACGTCCGCGTCGAGGATCACGCGACCATCGTCAACGGCGTGATCTCCGGCGGCCGTGTCGGCGCGCTCAGCCTGGTCGGGCAACACGGCTCGGGCATCCAGGCGCGCGGGTTCAACGTGAGCGGCTCGGCGAACGTGCAGACCACCTTCTACCCGCTCGGCTGGTTCGGCGATGGCCAGTCCGTCTCCGGAACAGCAAAGCTGCTCGGGGATGTCGAGTTCGTCGCCACATCGAAATCGAGCAACACGTTCTACGGGTTCGTCCCCGCCGACTGGGCGGGCCTCTCGACGGTCACCGAGGTGACGACCGCGCCGCCGTACACCTGGCGGCGCTGAGGCTACGATGCAGACGATGCTTCATGTTGGGCTCATCGGTGACCACGACGACGCCGTGACGGCCCACCGGGCCATCCCGGTGGCGCTGCGGCTGGCGGGAGAGGCGCTATCCGTGCCGCTCTCCTTTGAATGGGTGCCGACCGAGGAGGTGACCGACGCCTCGCGGGTGGCTCGTTACGACGCCCTGTGGTGCGTTCCGGCGAGCCCGTACCGGAGCATGGATGGCGCGCTGCGCGCGATCCGCTTCGCCCGCGAGCAGCGGCGCCCGTTCCTCGGCACCTGCGGGGGCTTCCAGCACGCGGTCGTCGAGTACGCGCGCCATGTGCTGGGCTGGTCGGACGCCGAGCACGCGGAGACCGCGCCGGAGGCGCAGCGCGCGGTGATCGCGCCGCTTGCGTGCTCGCTGGTGGAGGCCACCGGCACGATTCGCTTCAACGCCGGAACCCGCATCGCGCGGGCGTACGGCCGCCCTGAGGCCACGGAAGGATATCGGTGCCGCTACGGCCTGAACCCGGAGTTCCGGGCCGCGCTGGTCTCGGGCCCGCTGCGCATCGGCGCCGAGGACGACGCCGGCGACGTGCGCGCCGTGGAGCTCGACGGCCATCCGTTCTTCGTCGCCACGCTGTTCCAGCCGGAGCGCGCCGCGCTCGCCGGTCGGCTGCCGCCGCTCGTGGCCGAGCTCATCCGAGCCTGCTCGAGCGCCGCCGGCTGAACGCCGGCGCCGCTTCACGAGGTGTTCCTGCGAGGCGCTGCGCGTGCGGCGCCGGCGTTCAGCGCGATTGCAGGAAGTACCTGCGCGCGGCCTCGCAGAGCTCGGGCCAGCGCTGGGCAAGGGCGGGATCTGCTGCGAAGCGGCCTGCCCAGAAGGCGTCGAGCGAGGCGCGCGCCGCGGGGGTCGGCACCCCGTAGCGTGCGTTCGTGCTCTCCACGTAGGCGGGGTACAGCTCGCACGCGACGACGAGCCCGGCGTACTGGTTGAGCGTGAGCGAGGGTGGCGGGCGCGCGCTGAGCGGGTCGCTCACGCTCCCGGGGGCCGGCGTGGAGGCGGGCGGGACACTCGGCGTGGCGGCCGGCAGCGCGCTCGGCGCGGCGACCAGCGGCGCGCTCGGCGCGGCGGCCGGCGGCGCGCCCGACGCGGCGGCCGGCGGCACGCTCGGCGCGGCGACCAGCGGCGCGCTCGGCGTGGCGACCGGCGGCACGCTCGGCGCGGCGACCGGCGGCGCACTCGACGCAGCGACCGGCAACGGGCTCGCCGTGGCAGCGGCCTGCGCGCTCGGCGTGGCCGCAACGGAATGACGCTCGTCGTGGAGCGGCACCGCCGGGGAGTGGTGCGCGGGCGCCGGACCAGGCTCGCGCACCGGCTGTCCATCGGGGCTGGCGACGGGCTGAAACGGCAGCGCCGAGTCGAAACGAGCGACGGACGGCCGAGGGCGGTCTTCGGAGGCCACCGGGATGAAGGGCAGCGCCGAGTCGATGACCCGCGGCGAATCGGGGAGCGTCTTGCTCAGGGGCTTCGACTCCGCGCCGCTCACCGGCGGGTCCGTCCGAGGAACCGACGCAGGCGCGGGAACAGGCACGATCGCGGGCTGGGTGACGGATTGGGGTGCAGGTGTGGACGCAGGCGCCGGAGGGGGCTCGGGCGCGGCCACAGGTGCGGGCGCGGCCACAGGTGCGGGCGCGGCCACAGATGCGGGCGCGGCCACAGGTACTGCCATCGGTGCCAGCGCGGGTGCTGCGATCGGCGCGGGCACACCGAGCGGCGCCGGCCCAGGCACCGCCGTTGACCCCAGCACCGCCATCGGCGCGGGCATCGGCGCCGGCATCGGCGCCGCCGGCGCCGCCATCGGCACGAAGGGCAGCCCCCCGCCCAGGCGAGACAGCGGCCCCTGCGCCTCGACCAGCGCCGGCGCGCTCGTCGTCGCGGTGACCTCCTCCGCTTCATGCTTCGCCGCGGTCGGCGGCACGAAGGGCAGCCCCCCGCCCAGGCGAGACAGCGGCCCCTGCGCCTCGACCAGCGCCGGCGCGCCCGTCGTCGCGGCGGCCTCCTCCGCCGCGCGCTTCGCCGCCACCTCGTCCTCCGCGCGCTGCGCCGCGGCCCGCTTCGCCTCCGCCAGCCGCTCGTCGAGCGCCCTGTGCGCGTCCTTCAGCACGACAAGCGCCTCGGCGCTCTCGCCCTCCGGACCGAGGACGCGGCCGATCGCCAGGAGCATCTCTCGCGCGGCGCGCAGCGCCGCCTCGTCCGCCGCGCGGCCGGGCAGGTGCCGCCTGGCGAACGCCGTGAGCTCGTCGTCCTCGCATCGAGCGAGATCCGCGAGCCGGGCCGCCACGCGGCGCCGATCCGGATCGACGCTGCTGCCCGTCGGCCTGCGCATCGCCGCGTCGAGCTTCGCGAGCGCCTCGGTCAGCGTGCTCTTCTCCGGCGCCGACCCTGAATCCGTGGCGGACCCCTTGCTCGCGACCCTCACGGCGCGAGCACGAGGACGGTGGTGACGCTCGGTACGATGGCCATGCCCGGCGCGTTCGTGCTGTTCTGGATCGAGATGCTCGTCAGGCGCGTCATGGGCGCGCAGCCGACGATCACCGTGAAGGCCGCGGTCACGTTGCGCGACGGGCCCATCACCATCCCGGACGCGACGCCGAGCGCGACGCCCGGGTTGTCCCCCATCGTGAGCGGCGCGACCGTCAGCATGTTGTGCGCCGGCGCGCAGGTGACGAGCACGTTCGGCACGAAGAGCACGCTCATCGGATGGAGCGAGATGTTCGGGTATGGAATCGGCACCGGGGCCGGCGTCGGGGTCAGGCACACGTCCGGGAACGCCAGGCACATCCCCCCTGCGGTCGTCTTCGCGAGCATCGCTTCACCCCTCGTCGTTGCTGGCGCCCGCGGCCTCGCGCGGCGCGCCCCTTCAGCCGATCTTGACCTGCTCGCCGTCGAGCTTCGCGAGCGTCCGCGCGGCGACGATCGTGTTCTCCCCACGCACCGCCGCGAGGCCCTCCGCGCGGAGATCGAAGACGCCCGCGCGCACCTGCTCGAGCGCCTCGACGAAGCGGAACGCCTGCTTCGCGCGCTGGACGAGCCGGTCGGCGCGCGTTTCCATGCGCTCGGCGACGACGACGGCCTTCTGGAAGTGCGCCTCGAGCGACCGGCCGACGAGCCCGATCTCCTCGATCGCCGCCGCCGCCGCCTGCGCGCGGATCTGGAGCTTGCCCGCGAACAGCCCGACCTCCCTGGCGGCGGCGATCTCGATCTGGTCGCCGGCGCCGAGCCCGAGCCGCCCCGTCGCCTGCACCTTCATATCGCCCTCGGCGACGATCCGCGTCGTCGCGCCCGCCTCGCCCTCCAGCACCGCGAGGACGAAGACCTGCTCGCCCTCCACCGCGCAGAGCACCCGATCCCCCGCGTCCGGCGCGACGAGGCAGCTCTTCGCGCGCCGCGCCGCGACCGGCCCGCCGCCGAGCTCGACAACGAGCCCCGACGCCGTGCCCCGGACGACGCCCGTCTCCAGCGACGGCACCCGTCGCGGCGAGGGCGACCGCTCGATCGCTGGCAGATCCACCGCGGCCAGGAGGTCGTCCTGCGCGCTGTCGTCGTGTGCCACCGTCAGGGGCTCGCGGGCCGCCATGCTCTGCATCTCGGGTCTCCTCGGCCTGGATCCGCCCGGTCAGGACGTGCGCGCCGCAACGCTAGTTTCGACGATTTCACGGCAAAAATCAATGAACTTCGTGGAACGCGGCCTCGCCCCAGGGCGCACTCGTGTCTCGTGGTTCCGCGCGGCGCGCGCAGCAGGCACGGTCACGCGCGCTGCCCATCGCGCTCGCCGCCGCGGCGCGGCTTCCAGTCCTCGATCGCGGCGAGCTTCTCGTCGTCGCCGAGCCAGCCCGCGCCCGCCGGCACCTTCGCCCCGTCGCGGCGAGCGCGGTGCAGCTTGGTGCGGAACATCGCTGCCTGCGTGAAGTCCGCGCCCGAGAGGTCGCAGTGCGAGAGGTCCGCGTACGCGAGCTTCGCGCCGACGAAGCGCGCGCCGGCGCACGACGCGAAGGCGAGGTACGCCTCGACGAGCTCCGCCCCCGAGAAGTCGGCCTCCGCGAGCGCGGCCCGCTCGAAGATGGAGTTCTGCAGCTTCGCCCGCGGAAACCGCGCCTTCGCCGCGCTCGCCTCGACGAAGAGCGCCTGCGTCAGGACCGCATCGGAGAAATCGCAGTCGGACACGTCGACCCCGGTGAAGTTGCACTGCGTCGCGTCGCAGCCCGCGAAGCTCGAGCCAGCGACGCTGCCGCGCATGAACTGCGTGCGGAACAGCTTTGTTCCCTGGAACGCCCGCGCGCCCAGCGCCGCCTCGACCAGCGTCGTGAGCGTCAGGTTCGCGCCGTCGAGCAGCGCGGTGCGCAGGTCGAGCTTGTACAACGTCGCCTTCTCGAGGTTCGCGCGAGAGAAGTTCGCGCCGCCGGCCTTGACCTCGACGAGGTTCGCCCGGTCGAGGTTCGCCCCCTCGAACGAGGCGCGCTCCAGCGAGCACGTCGTCCAGCTGGCGATGGGCGCCTCCGCGCCCGACAGCGCCGCGCCCTCGAAGCTCGACTCGACGAAGGTCGCGCCGATGAGCCTCGCCCCCGAGAGCGTCGCCCCGTCGAGGCGGCTCCGGAAGAACGTCGTCAGGTGCAGGTCCACGCCCGCCGCGTCCACGCCCGACAGATCGCACTCCGAGAACGTCGACTCCTTGACGAGCGCGCCCCGCATCACGCGCGGCATGCGGACCCGGTCGAACACCGCGCCCGAGAGATCCGCGCCCGTCAGGTCGAGCCCGGAGATGTCCACGGCCTGGATCGGGTCCCCGTGGCGGACCTTGTCGAGCACCTCGTCGCGGTTCATGTCGCGCCTCCAGGAGCCGGCGCCGCCTGCCGGTCGAACCGGGTGAACTCGACGCTCGCCTCGGCGAACGTCGTGCGGTTGTCACCGCGCGCGCGGCTGAAATCGGCCCGGCAGAGCTGCGCGCCCGTGAAGTCGGCCCCCGCCAGGCGCGATTTCGAGAGGATCGCCTCCGTCAGATTGCACCCGCGGAGCGACGCGCGGTCGAGGTTCGTCCGGATCAAGAGGGCGTTCTTCATGACGGCGCGGTCGAAGGTCGCGCCCGTCGCGTCCGCCTCGGAGAGATCGGTCATCGTCATCTGGGCTCGATCGAACCGCGCGCCGCGCAGGTCCGTCGTCCGGAAGCAGGTCTTGTCGAGCACGGCGTCGCGGAAGTCGGCCTCCGGCAGGCCGCTCTTGTGGACGGCGACCCCCTCGGAGAAGCGCGCCCCCGCGAAGCGGGCCTTCGCCCCGGTGCAGCTCATCAACGACGTCTTGTGCAGCCGAGCGCCCGAGAAGTCCGTGCCGTCGAGCGAGCACTCGAGGAGCATCGCCCGCTCGAGGTTCGCCCCGGCGAGGTTCGCCCCGGCGAAGCTCGTCTGGAGGAACGAGCAGAGCGAGAGATCCGCGCCCGAGAGATCCACGCCGCCCCAGCTCACCTGGAGGGCGTCGGCGCGCTCGAGCTTCGCCCGCTTCAGGCTCGCCCCGGCGAGCCTCGCGCCCATCAGGACGGCCTCGGTCAGATCGGCGTCGTCGAACACCGCGCCCTCGAGGTTCGCCTTGCCCAGGTTCGCGCCCCGGAGCCGCGCGCCCGTCAGGTTCGCGCCAGAGAGGTCGGCTTTCGCGAGCACCGCGCCCTCGAGCACCGCGCCCGAGAGGTCGCAGCCGCGCAGGTCGGCCCCCTCGAGGAACGCGCGCGCGAAGCGCATCCCCCGCAGGTCGACCCCGCGGAAGTCCACGCCGGTGAGATCGCGCTCGTCGAGCGGCTCGCCCGCCTCGCGCGCCGCGTCGACGACGACGCGCGCCATCTCCGAGGCCTCGGCGGTCATCGGCAGGGCCGCGGATCGCAGGTGCGCCGAGCCGCGGTAGCCCTCGCGCGCCGCCTGCTCGAGGCGGAGCAGCTGCTCGGGGAACCCTGGATCCGCGAGCATCGCCTCCAGCTCGAGGTTCGGCACGCCGCCGAGGCGCGCCGCCTCGGCCAGCTCTGCGTACTGCTGGAGCTGCGCCTTGGCCGAGAAGCGCGGCGGGCCGCCCGGCGGCTCCTCCCCGGTCTGGCCGCGCCGGAGCGCCTCCTCGGACACGTCCATCTCCGCGGCCTGCGCCTTCAAGCGCTCCTCGGCCTCCTTCTTCAGCCGCTCGGCCCTCTCCTTCTCCTCCTCCATCTTCCGCGACGCCGCGTCGAGGTACGTCACCAGCGCGTCGAGATCGTCGACCGGCGGAGGCGCTTCCTCCTCCGGCAGCGGCGCGTCGAGGCCGAATCGCGCCGGGTCGATGCCGTCCGCGAGCAGCTCCTCGCGGCGGCGCTCGCGCTCCCGCTCCGCGCCGCGCCGCAGGTTCTGCATGGCGAGGTTCTCGCTCTTGAGCCACTGCACCATCTCGATGCCGGCGACGTTCGCGGCGACGCCCGACTCGCGGGGCGGCATGAGATCGCTGTCGCTGAGGGACGCGATCGAGCCCCGGTCCTTGTCGATCCGCCGGGCGAGCGCCTCGCGGTAGTGCTCGATCGGCCGGGGGCGGCCGATCTCCTCGCAGGCGACGACGAGGTCGACGATCTCCCCGGCGTCGTCGTCGGCCACGGGCATCGAGCCGTGGAAGATCACGACGCCGAGGTTGGCCGAGGGGAAGAGCCACACCGTGTCGCAGCGGACAGGCAGCTCCAGGAACGCCTCCCCGCTCGCGTCGCGGCGGGTGACGAGCACGCGCGCGGCGAGGCCGGGGAGCGCGCCCTCGATGCGCGGGCGCGTCGGATGCATGTTCTCCACGAGGAACGCCTCGTCGCCGCGGAGCGGCTCGGCCAGCCATTGATCGCTCGGCGCGACGTTGAAGAAGGCGGGATCGACGTCGGGCGGCAGGCCGGGCGCCCACTTCTCGACGTAGTCCGCGCCGTACGTCCCCGCGCGGGCGCGGCGCTGGCCGAACGTCACGTCCATCGCGAGGAAGGACGCCGGGCCTGGCCGGTCGCCGGGCGAGCGGATCAGCGCGCCGTAGTGCTCCACGTTCGGCAGCGGACGGACGCGCTGCCCGCCGCGCTCGATCTCCTCGATCCCCTTCCCGTAGGGGTTCGCCGCGTCCTTCGGCCCGCCGAGCGCGCGCGCCCAGTCGATGGGCATCTCCGAGAACGGCTCCGGCTCCGTGAAGCCGTGGCCGCTCCAGTACCGGTCGCCCAGCACGGCCAGGCGCTTGTCGACGGAGCCGAGCCGCGCCCGGACGAACGACGCGCCGACGCGGCGGCCCTCCGGGGCGTAGCACCGGCCCGCGACGAGCAGCTCGCCGCGCGCCTTCGTGATGCCGTCGTCGAGCGGGAGGCTCCCGAGCGCCGCCGTCGCGGCCTGCCAGAACGACATCTCATCGACGAGCGCGCGCGGCGCGTCGAGGGGGAACGCCATCATGGCGCCCACGTGGAACCTGAGGCGCCGCGCGACCTCGACGACGCGCGTGAGCGCCGGGACCTTGAGGGGTTTGACGACTCGCATCCGCGCTCAGATCTTCGTGAAGGCGCTGTTCCACGCGATGACCCCAGCGAGGGTCAGCGCGATCGCCTGCTGCTTCAGGTAGGTGCCGAACTGATCCATCTTGGCGCCGACAGCCTTCTTGTCCATCGCCGCGAAGTCGAGCTTGATCAACGACGTCTCGAGCTTGAGCAAGTAGGCCTGCTGGGCGAGCGCGGCGTGGTCCGTCTTGATGACGCCGGTCGCCCCCTTGTAGACGAAGAGCTCGTGCTTGTTCGGCGTGAGGTCGAACGTCAGCCCGAGCACCTCCCACTTCAGGTTGGTGGCCGTGATCTTCGCGTTGGGCGCCTTGATCAGGAAGTTCGTGTCGGACTTCAGGTCGACGTCCGCGCCGAAGTGGCCCTTCCAGGTGGTGGCGACCTCCGTCTTCCAGCTCTTGTAGTCGTCGAAGTTCTCGGCCGTGACCTTGTGCATCCACGGCCCGGTCACCGTCGACGAGCCCTCCGGCTCGATCGTCTGCTCGAACTTGCCGTGGACGTCATGCTTCATCCCGCCGCTCGTGATGGTCAGCGTCATCCCGTCGGTGATGGTCTGCTTCATGCCGCCGGCTTCGACCGTGTCCTCGCGGCCCGTCTTGATCGTGGTCTTGCGCGTCGCGTAGTAGGTCTCCGTCGCCGCGGCGGTGACCTGGAGCGTGTACGTCCCGCCGATGCCCGCCCAGAGGTTGCAGACCACCATGCTGAACTTGTTGCCGCTGACGTTCTCCCAGGAGTCGCCGCCGATCCATGAGCCGCCGTCTCCCGAGGTCGTCTCGAGGTAGCTGAACGTGACGTCGACGAGGCTGCTGCCGGCGATGGCCGGGTCGGCGTTCTCGGGGGACAGGAACGTGCCGGTCTGCGTGTCGCCGTCGCCCGTGTAGACCGCCCCGTGGTTGGCGCTCGGCGTCCCCATGTAGATGCCGGTGCGGTTGTTCGGCGTGCTGAGGAAGATGAACTCCTTGCCCTGCTCGTCCTCGAGCACGAGCTGGTTGCCGCTCCCCGTCCGGATGATGTTCTGGCTGAGGTTGCGCTCCGCGACGACGCTCGGCCGGTGCGCGTTGGGCACGACGCCGGCGATGAAGGGCCGGTCCGGGTCGCCGCCGAGGAAGGAGATCATCACCTCGGTGCCCTTGCGCAGCGGGAAATGGAAGCCCTCGGTCGTCCCGCCGTGCGGCTGCATCATGCGCACCCGCGTCGAGATGCGCGCGTCGGGCAGGCCGCTCGTGTCGAACTCGAAGCGCACGAGGTAGCGGCCGTCGGCGTCGATCTGCGCGTACTGGCTGTCGGCGGGGCCGCAGACGATCGCGTTCTCGAACCCGTAGATGCGCGGCCACGGCGTCGCCTGCGGCGCGCGGAACTGCACGTCGGCCGGGATCGCGAGCAGCTTGATCGCGTAGATGTCCTTGGCCGAGAGCCCCGTCAGCCGCGCGACCTCGGGCGTGATCCCGGCGACCGACGCGCTGTGCTGCACCTCGAGCGCGAGCCACTGGTCGACGACGTCGGCGGGCTGATCGTCCAGCGAGAACCGGTACCCGGCCCGCGGCCCGAGCGCGTCGCCGCTCCCGCGCAGGGTCACCTCGCGGCAGCCGATCGACTGCGCGCGCACCTGCGCGAGGCGCTCGGCGTCGCTCTGCACGAAGACGCGGAAGCCGTACTCGCGGATCGCCCCCACCCCGTTCGCGGTGATGCTGCTCTCGCCCTTCACCGACGCGGACGGGTTCGAGTAGTTGTAGTCGGCGATGGTCACCGTCTTCGGCAGCCACTGCACGGTCTGCTCGATCTGGTGCAGGCCCGGCGGCGCGGTCACGTCGTCGCCGAAGAGCGGGACGTAGCGCACGACCCCGCCGCCCGGGAAGTCGTCGTGCAGCCCGCGATCGTCGACGATGACGAGCACCTCGCCGGGCCCGTCCTCCGGGTGCTCGAAGAAGTAGTAGAGGCCCTCGCGCTCGAGCCACCGGTGAAAGAACGCGAGGTGCGTCTCGCGGTACTGCGCGACGAACTCCTCGACCGGGTAGTCGCCGTCGTTGATCGAGAAGCGGAATTCGCCGCCCGCGAGCCCGCCGTTCTGGAGCGTCGCGGAGAGGAACTCCTTGACGGGCTGGTTCGTGAAGACGTGGCTGCGCCAGAAGTGGCGCAAAAACCAGAGCTTCGGCACGAGCAGCGCCTGGTACAGCGCCCGCTCCGCGCTCTGGTGCAAGAGGCGAACGCTCGCGATGACGCCGTGCACGACGAGCGGGTCCTTCCCGTCGCCGCGGCTCGCGCGCACCGTCGCCCGCTCGCCCACCGCCTTGCGCACGTCGGTGCTCGTCGGGACGGAGAAGAAGAGCTCGAACTCGTACGGCTGCGAGACGTGCTCGGTACCGCGAAAACCGATGAAAGCAACGCTGGCGAGTGCCGAGCACGAGAGCGAGAAACCGTCTGGGCGCATGGAGAGCCTCATCATCCCGGGCCTGGTGTTGAGGGCGGAATCTCCGTGCGTCGCGTCGCGGTGTCAACGTCTGCATGCACCACGAGAGTGCTGTGGAACAGCGGATCCGGTGGTGGGACGAGAGCGCACCTGTGCGACGTTTGCCGCGCAGCGCGGGCTCGACGGCGCGCGCTTGACGACGATCGGCCCTGCCGTGTCAGGCTCGTGGACGCCGAAGGGAGGCGGCGTGGCAGACATCGTTCCTCCGGAAGGCAGGCGCGCGCCGGGTTTTTCGCACGGGCGCGCCGGTTTGCGCTCTCATGGCCGGCCATGGAACCCCGGATCTGGCTGCTCGTGAGCCGATACCACCTCGACGCCGGGCTGTCGTCGCTCCTGGTGGACGGCGTCGCGACGGCCGGCTTGCTCGTCCTCGCGGCGCTCGCGCTCCGGCTCTCGCGCCGGCAGCGCCGCGCCGCCGCGCAGGCCGAGGCCTCGTTCATGCCCGGCGCCGCGCTCGCCCCCGGCGAGGCCGTCGTCATGGGCACCGTCGAGCGGGAGCAAGGCGCGGACGTGGCGGTGCGCGTCGAGATCGAGGAGGAAGGGTCCGAGTCCGAGACCTCCGGGGTCTGGACCTACCAGTGGGCCGAGACCGGCCGCAAGGTCCGAGTCCACCCCTTCTATCTTCGCCACGCGTCCGGCGCGCGCATCCGGGTCGAGCCGGGCGAGGACGTGCAGCTCGTCGACGCGCTCGACGGCATGATCCGGATCGATCTCACCCGGCGCGTCCGCGTGGCCGAGCTCCTTCCAGGCGAGAGGGTCTTCGCGATCGGCGAGCTCCGGCGCGCGCCCGATCCCGAGGCGCAGGCCCAGGGGTACCGCGAGCAGGCGCAGGGATACCTGCTCGCGCCCCCGCGCGGGGGGCGCATGCTCCTCTCGTCCGAGCCGCTCGGCGAGCGGTTCGCGCGCAGGGCGGCGTTCCACATGCGGTGGGCCATCGCCGCGGCCGTCGCGTCGCTCGTGTTCAACATGGCGTTCGCGGCCTTCCACGCGCGCCGCTGGCTGGGCGAGACGGTGGACGTCCGCGTGACGCGGCTCCAGGAGAACGAGGACGGCGACCACACCCGCTTCGAGGTCACGATGCGGGGCGATGGCGGCGCCGCCTTCTCCGACGAGGTGTCCCACGGCGCGTTCGCCCGCCTCCGCGAGGGCGAGACGGTGAAGGCGCGTTATGTCCCCTCGTGGAGCTCAGCCAGCGCGATCGGCCCCGACGTGACGGCCCACTCGGTGGCCTACGCCGCCTTGCCGCTCCTCGGCGTCCTCGCGCTCGCGTATCTCGCTCGCGCGCACGCCACACGGCCCTGGTACGAGAAGAAGCTGTTCGAACAGGGGAGCGGCAAGCTCGCAGAGACCCTGTCTTCCCCGCAGCAGGCCCCGAAGCGTCGGGAGGGTCGCCGCCGGGATCCCGCCTCTGGATGACGGACGGATGGATTCGGCAGGCGCCTCGCGTCCGACGACGGTCATCGAGACATCGCACCTGCGACCCAGGGGTCAAGCTGTAGAGCTGACAAATCCCCTCATCTTACTGGCATTCCGGGGAAGAGAAGCTCGAACGGGGAGGCGAGGAGACAGGGAGATTCATGAAATTTTACTCCCCGCCTCCCCGCCTCCCTGTGAAGCTTCTCGAAACACTCGAGAGGATGCTTCAGGACCGAGAAAGCAGCTGCCGTTTCATCGACTCGAGAAGGCGTTGGACGTGCCGGTGAGCTTCGCGCTGCCCAGGTTCTTCGCCTCGAGCTTGGTCTCCGCGTCCCTCACTGCAGCCGTGCCGCTGCCCGTGATCGTGATCGACTCCTCGGCGAGCGCGTAGATCGTGAACTCGTAGGTGTCGGTCTTCGTGCCGGTGCTGGAGCCGAAATTGGGGCAAGGCCCGAGGTAGTTCGAGTTCTGCTGGGCGCCGAGCTTCGTCGCGTCCGCCTGCTTGAACCCCTCGGGCAGCGAGGTGGTGGTGGCAGGAATGTTGTACAGAACCCAGTGATAGCCGTTGGGCTGCGACGGCGTCGCGTGCGCCAGGGTGACATCGATGAAGGTGATGGCGTAGCTCTTCGTGCCCGCGGGCCCCGCGGTCCAGTGGAGCTCCGGCATGACGCTGTTCTGGAAGCCGGCGGTCTGGCAGGTGTACTTGTCGGCGAACTTGGCGCCTTCCGCGTGATTGGTGCTCGCGAGCGCGAACTCCTCGGAGGGCGCGCCGCCGCTCCCTCCGGAGCCGCCCTCTCCGCTCCCGCCGACTCCCGTCGCGCCACCCTCTCCGCTGCCCCCTGCCCCCGACGTCGTGGTGGTCGAGGCGTCGCCGCCGCTCGAGCTCGAGCTGTTGGCGCTGCTGCTGGTGCTGCTGCTGGCGCTCGGTGAGCCGGAGCTCGCCGCGGTCCCGCCGCCGTCCCCCGACACATCGGGATCGCTGCTGGAGCAGTTCAGGATGGCGAATGGCATGGCCGCGAAGGCGAGGTATCGAGCGCTACGTGTGAGCCTATCCGTGATGGTACGCATTGGCGCATGATGCCACACCGGCGTTCCTATCGCGATGACAGTCGCTTCTCTCCTCGCGACAAAGATCCGCAATTTAGCGGTACATTTCCCGGAACAGTGAGTGATCGCAGAATGTGAACGTTGACATGAGCGCGCCTGACGCGACACATCGCTCCAGGCCTCTCGCCCGCCTCTCGCCAGCTCGCCAGAGAGGAAGAGACGGAGCGGAGGGCCCTTGACCCTTGACACCGCGCGAGAGCGAGCAGGAGCGCCCGCGAGGACGCTCCTTCCCTGGCGGAAATGTGCAGAACCGCCGGGTCAGTATTGCGTGTTGTTGGACGTCGTGATCTTCGAGGAGCTCACGCCCATGAAGAGCGCCTTGCCGATGCCGCTGTAGCGGGTGTTCGTCATCGTCACGCTGCTGCTGCCGCTGTCCGTCCTGAAGATGGACTCCTTCATCTTCGAGATGTCGCACCGGTCGATGAAGACGTCGACCTTGAAGTCGGTCCCCCCGTTCTGCCGGATGAACTTGCCGGCGTTCTGCGCCGTGAAGTTCGACACCTTGAACGTGCTGGCCGCGTTGATCTGGAACACCTTGTCGTCGCCGTTCTTCGCGGAGCCGCCGTTCAGCACCACGGTGCCGGACTTCTTGACCGTCAGGGCGTCTTCGCCGATGTCCTCCCAGACGATGTTCTCGAGCGTGACGTTGCCGTACGTGTGAATGCCGTCGGCCGCCGGCGCGCCGAGGACCACGTTCTTCAGCTTCGCGCCGTCCTCGAGCTTGAACACCGGCTTCTGGTCCTCGGCCTGGCTGCCGTCCCCGAGCGTGTTCTTGTCGGCGATGTACCGCTTGCCGCCGCCGTCGAACGTCTCGCCCGCCTTCACGATGATCGTCGAGCTGACGACGCCGCCGTTCCCCGCCGTCGTGGTGCCGCCGCCCGAGCTGCTGCCGCCCGAGCTGCCGCCAGAGTCGCCGCCGCCCACCGGCACGAGCTCGATGTAGTCGACCTTCAGGTCGTACCCCGACGACGAGGAGTTTTTGCCCTTGCACGTGAGCGCGAACTCGACATTGCCAGAGAGCGATTTCTCCCCGAGCGTCGCGGTCGTCCAGCTGTCGCCGGTGGAGGAGCCATAAGCGTCGAAGGACTTCACCGACGATCCCTTCACGGCGAGCTCGTACTTGCCGTACACGTTCCGCGTGGCGTAACGAAGGACGATCTTGTACGTGCCGGACGCGACCGACGCGGAGAACTTGAAGGTGTCCCCGCTCTGGTTGGCGCGGAGCTTCACGTTGTCCGCGTTGTCTTCGATCCTGTCGCCCGACGAGATGGACCAGCTCTGGTTCTCGGCCTCGATCCTCACGGCGCTGAGCGCGTCGCTCGCCGAGTCCACGTCCACATCCAGGTCGGCGCCGTCCGCCGCGAGGCAGCCGGCGAGGCCGAACGACAACAGGGCACCGAAAGCATAGGTCAATTTCAAGCTCATGAGTTCATCCCTCAATCATTGACGTTGCGCGCGACCGACGACCCCCACCCTTCACCCCCTCTGCGCACCCCTCCCCCCACGGGTCGTCATGTCCTCGCGATGTCCACGTGATGTCTTGTCCTGTCTTCACGTGGAGAGCAATGCCCAGGCCACGGCGCGCCATCACCGCCGGCAGCACATCAGGGCACCATGATTGCATTTTTCCGCCGAACGACGGCGTTTCACCCGCTCCGGCGAACAGGCACGCTCGCGGCTGTCATGGCCCGCTGTCAACGACGTCAACTTGCGGTTGACACATGCGCCCGCAGGCGGCTCGACGGCGCGAGCCTGCCCTCCGGGCGCTCTTGCGGCGCTCAGCGCTGACTAGGGATGGAGGGGAGATCGTGGACGCGCGGGGGGCGACGAGGCCGGCCGGCGATGCCCGCCGGGGCGTCGCCGTGCGCGGTCACTCCGCGTAGCAGACCTCGAGGCGCGGGCGGCGCGACGCCGTGGTGTCTTCGCTGGCCCGCCACGGCGTCGCCCCCGCCACGTCCTCTTCCATCACGAACCCGTAATTCGGGAGGACGCCGCTCACCCAATCCTGCACCAGGTCGGTGAGGTTGGCGGTCCGATCGCCGGCGCCGTTGACGGTGACGATCGACGCGAAGCTGAGCGGCTCCCAGCTCTGGTTGTAGCTGTTCCAGCTCACGGTCGTCTCGCCCCAGGGCGCGAGGGCCTCGTGGAGACGAACGGTGGTGACCGACGACTTGTACACCTGATTCATCGTCAAGGTGGCCGAGTAGACCGGCGCGCCGGCGGGGATGAACGAGAGGTCGAACCAGACCAGCGCAGCACGGAAGCCTCCGGTGCCGGCTCCGCCCGTGTAGATCGACGGGTACGACCCATCCTTGTAGGTCGGCGAAGCCGACCAGAGCGTCGCGTCCCAGACCGTGCCGAAGACGCCGCGCTGCACGGTCCTGCACACGGGCGTGCCTCCGGAGCCAGCGCCGCCGGCCCCGCCCGCGCCGCCGCTGCCCACGCTCATCGAGCTGCTCATCATGATGCTGCCTGTGCTCGTGCTCGAGGCGCTCGAGCTGCTGCTCGTGCTGGATACGCCCGTGCTGCTGCTGCTCGTGCTGGATACGCTCGTGCTCGAGGCGCTCGAGCTGCTGCTCGAGCTGGACGAGCTCGAGCTGCTGGACGAGCTCGAGCTGCTGCTGCTCCCGCTGCCGGGTGGCGCATAGGTGAGCGTCAGCTCCATGTCGAAGGACAGATCGGTCGAATTGGGGGCCGATTGCTTGACCATCACGGCGAGGATGTTGCTTCCGACCACGAAAGAGCTCGGGGAGAGCGTCACCGTGGTGAGCTCGTCGTCGCGCGACTCCGCGGACGCATAGTCACCGTAGGCCGTGTTGGTCACGCGCTTCGATGCCACCTGGGCGCCGTTGAGCCAGACGACAACGCCGTCGTCGTGGATGAGCTTCATGGTCGCCTGCGCGACCGGCCCGTCGATCGGGATGATCTTGCGGAAGTAGGCGGTGGGATACGACGGCGTGGCCCGGTAGAGGGCCGTGCTCTCCCCGCCGTCGCCGTAGCCGAGCTGCCCCCAGCCCCCCTTCCACGAGGAGTCGTCGAACGTGAGGTTCCGCCAGGCCGTACCCCGGTCGACGCCCAGGTCGTCGTAAACCCAGTAGTCGCCCAAGTAGACCGCCGTGCGGGGGAGGCTCTGGATCGTGAAGCCGGCGTTGCTCTCGTCGGAGAGCAGCGGGTGCTCGGCGTCGGAGACGCGCACGAGCGCCGTCGTCGTGTCGGTGGAGGGAACCACCCAGTTGTAGCGGCCCGTGTTGGCGGCGCTGCTCGTGATCGTGGTCCAGGTCGCGCCGTTGTCGGTCGTGTACTCGATCCGGACGGTGGGGATGTTCCCCACGGTCGCCCAGCGGATCGGGAAGATGCCGCCCGGCGGCAGGCGCTCCCCGCCGTCGGGCGCCGCGACGTCGAGGGCCGTTCCCTTCACGATCGCGAAGCGGTCGCTGATCACGCCGTCGTAGCGAACGTTGGACACCGTGAGCCGGTTGTCCTCGACGTCGAGGAGGCACGAGCCGCTCTGCGCCTCGTTGAAATACATGAGCGGGTGGCCTCCCGAGCCGCCCACGTACGTGCCGTGGCCGGCGACGACATGGACCGCCCCTTCGTGGCTCCCCTTGCCAGGGAGCTTCACGTAGGGGCCGTCGCCGAGCGGCTTGCCGTCGTGCCCGTCGACGATGTGCCCGTCCGCCGTGGTCGGCGTATCGTAGGCGCCGTCCACGAGGAACGAGCGCTCGTAGTTGTGCGAATGGCCCGCGAGCACGAGGTCGACGCCGCCCGCGTCGAGGATGGGCGCGAGGTACTCCCGGTGCTCGATGATCAGCCAGTCCTCGTCCGAGTCGTGGGTGCCCTTCGTGTACATCGGAAAGTGCATGTACGCGATGATCCAGTCCTGTTCCGTCGCGGCGAGATCGGCGGCGAGCCAGGCCGCCATCGCGCCGCTCGAGTAACGCGAGGAGCCATAGCCGTCGAGCACGACGAAATGGACGTTCGCATAGTCGTACGAGTAGTAAGCCTCCGTACCGGAGGGAACCCCGCCGGCCTCCCCGGCGGTGGGGAGCACGTAGGCGGTGTAATAAGGACCGGTCTGCGTCGCCGAGTCGGAGCTCAGGCCCTCGTGGTTGCCGAACGTCGGCCACACGACCGTGTTGCGGAGGATCGCCGCGTACTGATTGAAGAAGCCGTTGGTGAACTCCTCGGTGGTGCCGAAGTTGTACGCCATGTCCCCCATGTGCAGGAACAGGTCGGGGCGGTACGCGCCGACGGTGTTCAGCATCGCGTCTCGCGTCGCCCAGGGCGCCGTGCCGCCGTAGCCGGTGTCGCCGATGATCCACGCCCGGAACTTCTTCGGCGTGGACACGGGCGGCGCCGTCTCGAAGTAGAAGGACGAGGAGCCGCCCGCCAGCACCGCGCTCGATGTACCGACGCTGTAGTAGTAACGGGTGTTCGGCGTGAGCCCGCTGATGAGTACCTCGTGCTGGGTCGCGAGCGCGCCGAGGTCCACCGTCTGCGTCAGATTCGCCGGATCGGTCCCGTAGCGCACGCGGCTGTTCGTGCCCACGTCGGTCGTCCACACCACGTAGACCGAGTTGGGCGTCAACGACTGCAGATAGGGCTGCCTCATCACCGACTGAGCGACCGCCTCGCCGGCCCACGCCATCGTCACTGCCACCGACGCTGCGGCCAGATGTCCGGGGTTCAATTTCATTGCTTCACCCTCCGAGCTTCCTGATTCATCCCGCCTTGCCTCCAACAAACGCTCGCCATGCGGCGAGCCGGGCGCCTTCCCGGCACGGTCACGTCAGCGATCGCATCGCGCCGGATACCGTTCGCGATCAGCGCATCGGACGTGAACGCGCTGCTACCATCTTACCGAAACCACACATGAGAGATCATCTTAAATCGGAGAGCCTCGCGCCGATGGCAGACCACTCCGTTCTCTGTCTCTGAGCCGCGCCGGAGGGCAGCGAGTGCCGGGGCGCGCTCAAGCACAACAGAATTCCGTCGCGACTGTCGAGCGAGCGCCAACACTGGCCAACACTGGCCAACACTGGCCAACACTGAATACGTGTCCGGCGCCGACGGCGGGCGCTCGTCGTCCCAGCGCTCAGTCGCGTCCGCTCGCTCTTGCACGGGCGCTCGCACGGAGGATGGACGCCGGGGCCTTCGCCCGTAGCCGCCTCGCGCGACAGCGGTAGGTCAGTCTTGCAAAACCTTTCTGCTCCCTGGCCAGCCGGTGCGGCGCCCCTGAGCGCCACGCTGCGGGATCATCATGAGGACCTCAAAGCATTGTCGTCGAGCAGCGGGTCGCTGCAGGATCGAGGGAAGCTAGCATGAACTCTTTTTCGATTGTATGAGGGATACGTGACATCGCGATTTCTGGTTGTTCTCTGCCTCCGCCTAGCCGCGCGACCTGGGCGCATGATCGCGACGGGGGTGGGCGCTGGAGCGCCGGCGCGGGCCGGCTCCACCGCGGGCCTCCAGCGGCTTCCGCGACTCCCGCGTATCCCGCGAGCAACGACGGCCGGGCGCACCGCCATGGCGGCGGTCGGCGCGGCCGCCATGGCCGCCGTCCTGCTCCTGGGCGAGCGCCCTGCGCTGGCGGATCCGGGGGAGCCGGCCGAGGTCGAGGCGCGCCGCCTCGTCCATGTGCTCGGCTATGTCGCCATGGACTACGGCGGGAGCGTCGCGAACGGCGCTGTCACCAGCGTCATCGAGTATGACGAGCAGCTGGCGCTGCTCGGCGAGGCGATCCAGGTCGCCACCCGCATCCAGCCGTCCGCGCTCGAGAGCGGGGCGGGCGACCTCGCGCAGGGCATCGTCGGCGTGCGTGAGCTCGTCGAGGCGAAGGTCGCCGCGGATCGAGTCGCCATCGCGGCCAGGGGCGCGCGCGACCGGGTCGCGTCCGCCTTCCGGCTGGCGGAGGCGCCGCTCTCGCGGCCCGACGCGGCGCGCGGCGCGGCGCTCTACCAGGAGAACTGCGCCACCTGCCACGGCCCGACGGGGCACGCCGATACCCGGCGCGCGGCGAGCCTGGTCCCGCACCCGGCGAACTTCCACGACGCGATCATCGCCGAGCAGCTCGCGCCCATCGGTGTCGAGTCCGCGGTTCGATTCGGCGTCAGCGGCACGGCCATGGTGCCGTTCACCTTTCTCTCCGCCCGCGACCGCTGGGACCTCGCCTTCCACGTCGCCGGCCTCCACCACCCCGAGCCCGGTGAAAGCCCGAGGCCGCTCGATCTCCCGGGCTACTCGATGGTCGAGCTCGCGGTCCGCTCCGACGCGGACCTGCGCGCCGAGCTCGCCGCGCGCGGGATCCCCGCCGAGCGGCACGCGGCGCTCCTCGCGGAGCTCCGGCGGCGCGTGGCCTATGGCGGCGAGGCCGCGTCACACCCCCTCTCCATCGCGCGCGCCGCGCTCGACAGGGGGCGCGCCGCGCTGCGCGAGGGCAGGCTCGTCGACGCGCGCGAGGCGCTCAGCACAGCCCAGCTCGACGGCATCGACGTGGCCGAGGCGAGCGTCCGCACCGTGAACGAGGCGCTCGCGAGCGACCTCGGCGACGGCGCCTTCGCCCTTCGAGCGGCGCTCGCGGCAGGCGCGACGACAGACGCGCTCGACGCGGGCATGGCCACGCTCCTGCGCGACGCGACCTACGCCGAGGTCGCGCTCGCGCGGTCCGGAGTCGCGCCAGGTCGGCTCGTGGCCCAGGTCTCGAGCCGCCTGGCGCTGCGCGAGCTCGCCCCTGCGGCGCTGTTCCTCGCCGCGCTCGCCGCCGTCGCGTCGTCGCGGAGCCGGCGTGTCGTCCACGTCGCGTCGGGCGCGGCGCTGGTGCTCGCGCTCGCCGCCTGGGTCGCGGCGGCGCTCGGGCACATGACCGGCTTCTGGCGAACGCTCACGGCAGGCGCGACGATCTCGCTCGCGCTCGCGGCGCTCGCCGGCGCGGCGGCGCTCGCCCGGCGGCGCGGCGCGCTGCAGGTGCGCTCGCAGGATCCATGGCATGGCGGCCTGTCGCGAGGCGGCCGAGCGGCCGTGTTCGCGGCCGCGCTGCTGGCCGGCTTCGGCGCGGCGTTCTCGGCGCTCGACGCCGCGCTCGGGGTGTCGCTCCCCGTCGCGCCGCCCGCCGTGGCCGGGGTGTCGATCACGCTCGCGCTGCTCGCGGCCGGCGCGGCGCTGGTCACCCGCGCGAGCCGGGCGGCCGCGCGCCGCTGGGCGAGCCCTCCCGCCTGGCTCGCCTGTCTGCTGTGCGTCCCGCTCGCCGGCCGCGCCGTGGCCGCCCTCCAGCTCTGCGGGTTGTTGCCGCTCCACCGGATGCCGCTCCCTCGACTCACCGCGCTCGGCATCTACCCTGCGGTCGAGACATGCATTGTCCAGGCAGCGCTGCTCGGGCTCGCGCTCGCCGGCGCGGCCCGCGGCCGCCGCGCCGAAGGGGCGTGTTGACTCGTGCTCATAGGGAGCTCGTGAGAGCTACCGAGTCGCCAACAGGCGATGGCGGAGGCTTCCTCACGAAGACAGCTCATGTAGGGAACGGTCGCCCCGCGCACGCGCAGCCGAGCTGCCTTGATTCGACAGGCTGAGCAGCGCTGGGCCGGCGAGGGGCCGAAAACCGTTGTCTCGAGCCCGCGCCGCGGCGGCTCGCGTCGCGACCGACGCGCTTCCATTCTGGGACGCAGCGTCCTATCGTGATTGGCTGAAGCTTCTCGGAGATCCCTTCCATGACCATGAACAGCAAGCTGGCTTTTGCGCGGTGGACCAGCGGGTGCCTCATTGCGGTGCTCGGGGTTGGATGTGCCCAGATCTTCGGCTTCGATAAGTTGTACGAGGTCGCGCAGGGCAACACCGGAGGCGGGGGCGCTGGCGGCGAAGGCGGCGAAGGCGGGAACACGGGAGGCGGGGGCGCCGGCGGCGGGGGCGGTACGACCAGCAGCACCAGCGGCACGAGCGCGGGAGGCGGGGGCGCTGGCGGCGAAGGCGGCGCCGGCGGGAACGCGGGAGGCGGCGGAAAGGGGGCAGGATGCCCGGAGCCGCCGATGGGCGACCCCACCCTGGAACTGTCGATGATCGACGACATGGAAGATGACAACGACACCATCATCAAAGTGGTGGATGAAACGAACCCCCGGCAAGGGGCCTGGTACGTGGGGAACGATGGCGAGGGGACGCAAACGCCCGACGTGGGTGAGCCGTTCACTATGAGCCTCCTCGAGCCGCCGCGCGGCGACAGCACGTTGGCAGTGCACGTCGAGGGCGATGACCTGTTTTCGAAGTGGGGTGCCCTGTTCGGCTTCCAATTGAACAGCGCTTCGGCGTCCAATCAGGGCCTCTACGACGCCTCCGCGTACAGCGGCATCACCTTCTTTGCCTATGCGGACGGCCCCGCCTCGACGAAGGTGACCGTTGACGTCGCCGACGTGCAGACCTGGAGCAAGGGCGGCATCTGCACCACCGAAGGGGGCGGGTGCGACGACCATTTCACCAGGGTCGTCACGCTGAAGAATTGCTGGACTCAGTTCAAGGTGCCCTTCTCCGCCCTCGCGCAGTCCAGCTGGGGCCAGCAGTTCGAGGCGATCGACCTGACGAAGATCTGGGCCATCCAGTTTCGCTTCTCGGCGAGCCGTGCATTCAGCGTGTGGATCGACGACGTGGCGTTCTACAAGGAGCCGGCGCCGGAGACGGAGCCCGAAGCGACGACCCCGTGAGCGCCGGAGCCGCCCGCGGGCTCGCGACGAGGGTCGAGCCCGCTCAGCGTCGAGACGCAGGTGCCGACGAGGTGCAGCCCGAGCACGGCGCCGATCCCCTCGCCCACCCCTAGGCCCAGGTCGAAGAGCGGATCGAGACCGAGCTCGGTGAGCGCGAGGGCCGCCGCCGGCTCGGCCGAGCGGTGCGCGGCGAGGAGCCATGGGCGGAGCGCCGGGGCCATCCTGACGGCGCAGAGGGCCGCGGCGCACGCCGTCAGCCCGTCGACGACGACGCCCATGCGCAGCCGCGCGGCCTCGAGCGCGAAGCCGGCCATCGCGGCGATCTCCAGCCCGCCGACCTTCGCCAGCACATCGAGAGGATCGGTGGGATCGGGCACGTGAAGCGCGAGCGCGCCGGCGACGACGCTGGCCTCGCGCGCGACGCCCTCCGCGTCGAGGCCGGCGCCCGGTCCCGCGAGGCTCGCCGGCGGCGCGCCCGTGAGGGCGCACAGGACGGCTGTCGCCGCGGTCGTGTTGCCGACGCCGATGTCGCCGGCGCCCGCGAGCGTGACGCCCTCCGCGGCGAGCGCGCGGGCGGTCTCGGCCCCCGCCTCCATCGCGCACGCCGCCTCGTCGCGCGTCATCGCCGGCTCGCGCCGCAGGTTGCCGGTGCCACGCCGCACCACCCGCGGCGCCAGCGGGACGACAGGCGCGCAGGGCAGCGCCGAGAGATCGCCCGCCAGGCCGACGTCGACCGCGACCAGCCGCACGCCGTGGCGCGCCGCCAGCGCCGAGACCGCCGCGCCCCCGGCCATCACGTTCGCGAGCCTCGCCGTCGTCGCCGACGAGGGGTGAGCGCTCACGCCCTCCGCGACGACGCCGTGGTCCGCGCAGAACACGGCCAGCCCCGGCGCGGGCGGCGAGAGCAGGAGATCGCTGCGCACGCCGGCCCACCACGCCGCGAGCTGCCCGAGCCGCCCCAGGCTGCCCGCCGGCAGGCCGAGCGTGGCCTGGTGCGCACGGGAGGCCTCCATGGCGGCGGCGTCGAGCGGTGAGATCGCCGTCGTGCGGAGCGATGAGCGCGGCGGCTCGCTCGACCGGCCCGCCGCGGGCGCGCTGGCGCCGTCGCGGTCTTGCCAGATGCCATGTTCGTGGACGACCTCATCGACCGCGCGCCGCTCTCGCCAGCCGCTCTCTTCCAGCATCGGTCGCCGCCGGAACGCGACGGGGTGGCCCAGGCAGAGATACGCTATCGGCTCCACGCCCGGCGGGAGGCGCAGCTCGTCGCGGAGGACGGCGGGCTCCACGATGCTGACCCAGCCGACGCCGACGCCCTCGGCGCGCGCGGCGAGCCAGAGGTTCTGCACCGCGCAGCACGCGCTCGCGCGCACCGCCTGGGGCTGGACGATGGTGCCCAGGATCGCCTCCCCGCGCGGCCTCAGATCGACAGCGACGCACACGTTGAGCGACGCCTCGAGGATCCCCTCGAGGCGATAGGAGAGGTACTGCTCGCGCCGGCCCTCCGGAAAACGGGCAGCCTCCGCCTGACGGCAGCGAAGGAAGCTCTCGCGGATCCGCGCGCGCTGCGCCTCGTCACGCACCACGACGAAGCCCCAGGGCTGGGAGAATCCCACGCTGGGCGCCAGGTGGGCGGCCTCGAGGATGCGCCGCAGGACAGCCCGGTCGAGCGCGCGCCCCGGCTCGAAATGCCGCACGTCCCGCCGCAGGGCGATGACGTCGTAGACCGCCTGCCGCGCTCCCTCGTCGAAGGCGGCGACGGCCTCCGGGACCAGGTACGACGGTTCGTGTGTGGCGTTCACGGCGGTCAGCTACCACAGTTGCCAGGCGATGGGCAGCCGACGGCCGTGCGCTGCAGATGGCCCCCTCGCGCGTCTCCCTTCGAGCCAGCGAGCCGCGCCGATCGGGCGCTGGGCGAGCGGGGACCGCCGTGCTCGGCCTCCGCGCCGATCGCGCCCATCACGAGGGCCCACCCCGGCTGGACGCGGCTACCCTGCCCTCGACAGGGAGAACCCCTCGTATCCCTGAGCCGCGACCGCCTCGCACCGCTTTCTGTAGGCGCCGACGCCCCCGGCATAGGGCATGAGGACGCGCGGCTTGCCAGGGATGTTCGCCCCGACGTACCAGGAGCTGGCCAGCGGATACAGCGTGCCGCCGGCCACCTCGCTGGCGTGCGCGACCCACGCGTCCTCCGCCTCGGCGGTGGCCTCGATGCGCGCGAAGCCCCGCTCTCGCAGGTACGCGATGCAGTCCGCGATCCATTCCACGTGCTGCTCGATGGAGACGATCGCATTGCTGAACACGGACGGGCTCCCAGGCCCGGTGATCGTGAACAGGTTCGGGAAGCCGGCGATGGCGACGCCGAGGTAGGTGCGCGGGCCGTCGGCCCACCTCGCCGTGAGCGGCTCGCCGCCCCTCCCGCGGAGCTCGATCCTGGTCAAGGCGCCCGTCATGGCATCGAAGCCCGTGGCGAACACGAGGCTGTCGAGCGTGTACTCCGCGCTCCGCGTCCGGAGCCCCGTCTTCGTGATCTCCTCGATAGGCGACGCCCTGACGTCGACCAGCGTGACGTTCTCCCGGTTGAAGGTCTCGTAATAGCCTGTGTCGACGCAGAGCCGCCGGGTCCCCAGCGGATACCCCCTCGGCGACAGCGCCTCGGCGACGGCGGGGTCGCGGACCGTCGCGCGGATCCGGGATCGGACGAACTCGGCGGCGGTCTCGTTGGCTTCCCGGGACCGCATCACGTCCGAGAACGTGGCGAGGAAGCCGGTGCCGCCCTGCTCCCAGCGAGCCTGATACGCGCGCTCCCGCTCCTCGGGCGGCACCTCGAGCGCGGAGCGCGGGTCGACGTCCATGATGACCCCGGCGCGCGTCTCGCGGGCCCTCTGCCGGTGCTCCGCGTAGTTCGCCTTCATCCACGATTCATAGGCCGCCTCCAGGGGCGCGTTGCGCGCTGGCACGCTGAAGCACGGGGTCCGCTGGAAGACGAAGAGTCGCGCCGCCTGCTCGGCGATGGCGGGGATGACCTGGACGCCGGACGAGCCCGTGCCGATGACGCCGACGCGCTTGCCGGTGAAGTCGACGCCGCCGTGCGGCCAGTGGCTCGTGTGGTATCGCTCGCCACGGAACGCCTCGAGCCCCGCGATGTCGGGCACCTTCGCGGCGGACAGGCAGCCTGTCGCCATGATCAAGAACCGGGCGGACACGCTGGCGCCGTCGTCGGTCCGGATCACCCACCGATCCGTCGCCTCGTCGAAGGCGGCCGCGGTCACCCGCGTCCGGAGCTGGATGTGCGCGCGGAGCTCGAACCTGTCCGCGACGTGCTCGAGATAACGCAGGATCTCCGGCTGCGTGGCGTATCGCTCGGTCCACGTCCATTCCTGCTGGAGCTCGGGAGAGAACGAATAGGAGTAGTCCATGCTCGCGATGTCGCAGCGCGCGCCGGGGTAGCGGTTCCAGTACCAGGTGCCGCCCACCCCGCCGCCCGCCTCGTAGACGCGGACCGAGAGGCCGAGCCGGCGCAGGCGGTAGAGCATGTACAGACCCGCGAACCCGGCGCCGACGACGACGGCGTCGACGCGGCCCAGCGGCGCGGGGCTGTCCCCTGAACGATTCGGCTGCACGTCAGACATGATGTTCGCCTCCCTCTCCGGACATGGGTGCGCGGGAGGCCGATCGAGGCCCCGCGCGATCGCTTCAGAGACGCGCGCCGCCTTGCGCCGGCGCCGGGCGTGGGGCGCGGTGGACGCGAAGGGCGAGCGCCATCAAGCTCAGGACCAGCACCCCCCCGAGGTGCACGAGGCCGCTCCACCCCAGCGCCGACAGGAGCGCGCCGGACGCGAGCGACGCCGCGCCGCTGGCGGCGAACACGCACAGATCATTGACGCCCTGCGCCCGGAAACGCTCGGGGCCGGGCCGGCTGCGCGCGACAAGGGTCGTCGCGGTCACGAACACATAACACCACCCGACCCCGACCAGCGAGAGCCCGACCAGGTGCCCTTCGAACCCTGGAGCCAGGCTGATCACGAACCCCGCGAGCAAGAACAGCAGCCCGAGCCCCTGGAGCGCCGCGATCGACATCCGCTTCAGGAGAGCGCCCACCGAGAGCGAAGGCAGGTACATGCTCAGGAGGTGCACCTCGATCACCCAGCCCGCCTGCCGGATCGAGCTCTGCTCGACGCCGCACATCTGCAGTGGCGTCGGCACCATGATGAGGCTCATCACGAGGAATGCGCCGGCGCCCATCGCCACCATGGGCCAGTACAGCGCGCGAGCCCCCGCGTCGTGCGCGGCGGGGGCCTCCGCGACCCGCGCTTCCTGCGGCCGGTACGACACGAACGCGAGCGCCGCGACGACCTGGAGCGCCGAGAGGACGAGCAGGGCAGAGGGCAGCTCGCTCGACGTCCGTCCTTCCAGCAGGCCGAAGAGCGAGATGCCTGGGACGATGCCGAGCGCGCTGGCGAGCTGGATCATCGTCAAGAGGCGCGGCGCCCGGTGACTCTCCTGCCCTTCGAGGATCGCGAAGCGGTATTGCTGCACGAAGGCGCCATGCAGGCCGACGCCGGAGACCGCCGCGCAGAACAGCGGGAGATCGGAGCGGTCCACCGCGCGCGCCGCGAGCGCGAGGCAGCCGGCGGACAGGAGCGCCGCGGCGATGAAGCAGGGCTTGCGCCCGAAGCGGCGCATCAGCTGGCTGGCCGGCCAGGTGCCCAGGGCCGAGGACAGCACGAGCACGGCCACCGGGACCGTCGCGAGCCGCATGTCCCGCGCGAGCCGCTCACCCACCACGCTGCCGGCGAACTGGACCGACACCACGGAAGCGATCCCCAGGACCTGGCAAAGCAGCAGGACCAGCGTGTTGACCGACGTGGCGGGCACGGGCGCAGTGACGACAGCCTGACGGCTCAACGGTCGCGCTCCACGCCTCGCAGGGCGGCCCCGTTCCCCGCGTCGAGCGCGGCGATCGCCTCGAGGGAGAGGCCCAGGCGCTCGTGGAGGAAGCGCACCATCGTCCAGTGAGGCAGCGCGCCCTCGTCGAAGGGGCCGAACTCGTCGCGGTAGAGCGGCAGCCAGCGCAGCGCCTCCTCGATCGCCTGCTCCCGGCTGACCTGCCCCTCCTGATAGTCCTCGTAGGGCAGGCTGCGGTGATGGATGAAGAAGCGGCCCGGGAGGCGCTCCTCGCACAGCTCGCGGTACTCCCGCGTCTGCAAGATCAGGTAATGCCAGACCTCGTCGATCGCCTGCTCCACGGGCAGGAACAGCCCGGCAAGCGGCTCCGGATAGCGCGATATCAGGTAGAGGTACCGCAGGCATTCGAGCACCTGACGCTCGACATAGGCGGGCTCCTCGCCGGTGGTCCGCACGAAATGGCGCACCACGCCGGAGAAGAACGCGCCGTCGAGCCGCGCCTTCAGCGCGGCGGCCGTCACCCTGGGTCGTTCCGTCGTCACGAGCCACCTCGCTCCGCGGCCTCGCCGCCCTGCACCAGCCATGCGTACTTCCCGGACTTGCCGATGGCGAGTTGGGCGCGGTGCTCGACGACGCAGTCGAGGCCGGCGCCCTCCCAGATCCGCTCTCGCAGCGCGCGCGCCGCGGCCGGGCCGACGGGCGCGTCGTCGAAGGTGGTATAGAGCAATCGGCCCCGCCGCCGCCCCTCCGTGTGGAGCTGATAGATGAAGACGGACGGCGCGGAGACGGCGATCCAGTCATCGAGATCGGCCTGCGAGATCGGGCCCCTCTTCTCGGCCCAGAGGAGCTCCCGCTCGCGCCCGCAGAACCGGCGGATCCGGAGCGGATCGGGGGAGCCGTCGACCGTCTCGGCGCAGTCGCCCGAGCGATAGCGGATGAGCGGCATGCAGGGGTTGCGCACGCTCGAGACGATGAGGCTGTAGATCGCGCTGCCCTCCTCGACAGGGATCAGCTCGAGGTGCATCTGGTCCAGGTAAGGCCAGTAGCGGCCGTGACGATCGCTGTAATACAGATATCCGAGCTCGGTGCTGCCGAACAGGTCGACGATCGGGCACTCGACGTGCTCCGCCAAAAACCGCCGCACGTTCCTCGGCGTGAGCTCGTAGGCGTGAACGACGCTGGCCGGCCTCGGAAAGCGCTCCCACGCTCCCATGTCCATGGCCTTCTTCACAAGGTGAGCGAGGTGGTAGCCATCGCAGTCGAGGTGATAAAGGCCTCGCGGATGCGCGTCTCGGACGGCGCTCATCTCGCCGAGCATGCGCTCGACGTCGCCGCGATCCCAGAGCGCCGGGTCGAGCCGCAGGTTGATATAGAGCGTCCGCTCGTCGAGCCGGCGATCCTCGAGGCCGGGGAGCGCCGGCGCCTCGGCGCCGCGCCGCCTCGCGGCGAGCCGCGCCACGTGCTCGGTCGCCAGCACCGTGGTGATCGAGACGCGCTGGCAGCCCTCATGCCAGGTGACCGCGATGTCGGGGTGCTCGCTCCACAGGCGGTAGTACGACTTCAGAAGGAAGAAAGGCGGGCGGATGATCTGCATCCGCGCGTGGTTGGTCCCGGTCGAGAGCACGAGCTCCGCCTCGCCGACCTTCAGCGCCTCGGCGAGCCTCGGGGTCATCCAGTTGTCCGGAAAGCCTCTTGCGATCTCCGGCTTGTCCAGGATGGGGAAAGAGCCATTCTCGATCGACCGTCGGTAGATAGGGATGTCCCTGACCTGATCGATCATCGCCGCGAGCGTCGGTCCGTGGGCGTCCATCGGTCGACTCCTGGAAAAAGGTTGAACAGCCATCGAGAAGCGCGGCCCCCATCGGTCCGGGCGCGCGCGAGCGAGGCAGAAGACCAGGGCAAGATGAACCTGGTCCGGCCGCCTCGCTCGCGGCCCCGGCGGCTCCGTCAGCTGATGCAGCCGGCCTTCTTCGAGATACAGCCGGCCTTCTTCGAGATGCAGCCGGCCTTCTTCGAGATGCAGCCCGCCTTCCGCGAGATGCAGCCGGCCTTCTTCGAGATACAGCCCTCCTTCCGCGAGATGCAGCCGGCGTCGAGCGTCGGCGCGCTGGACGTGTTGGCCGCGATCCACTGCTTCCAGAGACGATCCTGGGCGATCTGCCGAATCAGGTGTTCCATTCGAACCTCCGATGATGTGATGGTGGACGATGCAACCACGGCGCACACGTCCGCGACCCGCGCGGGGCAGCGGTCGTGTGCTCGACGGTCCGGCAGACACGATTTGTGGGCAGCCAGACCGTCTGGCTGACTATACGGTTCAACCCAAAGGGGTCAAGGCAGGCAATCCATGGGTGGATCGCGCCGCCCGGCCATCCGCCGAGTCGGCCGCTCCAGGACCGATGGAACTATCTCGGCGCGCACGCGCGAGCCTGCGATTCGACCGCTGCAATTCACAGTGAAATCGATCTTGTCGCGACGATACCCAGATGAGGGCGTGGCAAATTGTCCCGCGCACCCCGACGATCGCCGTTCTCCGGTTCCACGGGGGGATCCAGCGCGATACGCTCCTTGCTCCCCCTTTCGAAAGCGAGCGAGAGAATGACCCGAGAGCTCCGTTCCCTCATCACAGGATCCAGCAGCGGCTTCGGCCGCGCGACCGCCGTCACCCTCGCCCGCGCGGGACACCGCGTCTTCGCCGGGATGCGCGCGATCGCGTCGAAGAACGCGGGGCCGGCGTCCGAGCTCGCGGAGCTCGCCGCGCGCGAGGGGCTCGCGCTCCGCGTGATCGAGCTCGACGTGACGAGCGACGCCTCGGTCGACGCGGGCGTGGCGCGCGCGCTCGACGAGGCGGGCGGCGTCGACGTGGTGATCAACAACGCGGGCGTCCTGTCGCAGGGGCCGATCGAGGCGTTCACCGTGGCGCAGGCCGAGGCGATGTTCCAGGTGAACTACCTCGGCGCCGTGCGCGTCAACCGCGCCGTGCTGCCCGCGATGCGGCGGCAGAAGAGCGGCCTCCTCGTCCACGTGAGCAGCGCCGTCGGGCGGGTCGCGACGCCGCTCTTCGGCCATTACAGCGCGAGCAAGTTCGCGCTGGAGGCGATGGCCGAGTGCGCAAGTTACGAGCTCGCGCCGCTCGGGATCGACGTCGCCATCGTCGAGCCGGGCGCGTTCCCGACGACCGGCGTGATGGCCAACGCGATGCAGGCCGACGAGGCCCGAGCGGCGGAGTATGGCGCCCTCTTCGCGCTCGCCGCGGAGCTGTGGAAGCCGGTGATCGAGACGATGAAGCGCCAGGGTCCGCCGGACCCGCAGCAGGTCGCGGACGCGATCCTGAAGCTCACGCAGCTGCCGGCCGGGGAGCGGCCGCTGCGCACCGTGCTCGACCCGCTGGGCAACGGCGCCGCGGAGGAGATCAACCGCAGGACCGAGGACGTGCAGCGGGCGTACATCGAGTGGATGGGCCTCGGCGGCGTGCTCAGGCGAGCCGGCGGATAGCGCGCAACAGCGGGGATCCGCGGGGCGCGGAGATCTCCGCGCCTTCTTGGGACCCAAACCGTCTCCGGGCTCCCGTCGCAGGGCGAATGTCAAGACCGAACCGGGCTGCCAGCCTGGCTCGCGCGCCTGTGCACCCGCAGCTGAAATGAAACACCGTGTCCATCCGTCGCTGCGCCGCGCAACGCGCGTCAATCGCCAGCGGTGCTCCGCAGGCTCCGCTGCGAACGGGCGCTCCTGCGGATGTGGCTGAGTGGCGCAGGATGAGGCGATTTTCGTCTAGGGGTGCGAAGGGCGGCCGGGCTACCCTGGAGACGGGTCGTCGGCCTTTCTGCCCGAGCGCAGCCGCTCGTGTTCGTCCTGGTCCTGCCCGAGCGCAGCCGCTCGTGTTCGTCGAGGTGTGTCGTGAGGTTGAGAACGTCTTATCTGGCTTTGGCCGTGGGATTGCTGCAAATACTCGCCGCCTGTGGAGGGGGTGCGCCCTCCACCACGGGCGATCCTGGCGTAGGCGGCGCGGGGAGCGTGACCTCCAGCGGCTCCGGCGACGGCGGCGGTGGCAGTGACTTCGGCTCGGGCGTCGCCTCCGGCGGCGGCGGGAGCGGCGGTGGGCCCGATCCCTGCGCCGTCGACGACCCGCCCCCCGAGTGCCTCTTGCCCCAGGAGCCCGCCTGCGGCGACGGCGAGATCAACCAGGCCAGCGAGGCGTGCGACGACGGCAACAGCCTGCCCGGCGATTGCTGCTCCGGTCTGTGCGAGATCGAGCCTTACTGTGCATGTCCGACGCCCGGCGAGCCGTGCGTGCTGACCATCGCCTGCGGCGATGGCGTGGTCGATCCGGGCGAGTTCTGCGACGACGGCAACACCGCGGACGGCGACGGATGCAGCGCAGACTGCATCTTCGTCGATCCCTCGTACGTCTGTCCGAGGCCGGGCGAGCCGTGCACGCTGCTCTACGACTGCGGCGATGGCCGCGTGAACGGCTCCGAGGAGTGCGACGACCGCAACGAGACGCCCGGCGACGGCTGCGGCGCGGACTGCAAGCGGGAGGCGGGCTTCGTGTGCCCGAAGCCCGGGCAGCCGTGCGAGCGCCTGCCGGTCTGCGGCAACGGGATCAAGGAGGCCGGCGAGCTCTGCGACGACGGCAACGCCGCGAGCGGCGACGGCTGCTCGAGCCTCTGCCGACAGGAGTCCTTCTACGTCTGCACGACGCCGGGGCAGCCCTGCGAGCTCCTGATCCGGTGCGGCGACGGCGCGGTGGATCCGGGCGAGATCTGCGACGACGGCAACGCCCAGGGCGGCGACGGCTGCAGCGCCGACTGCAAGACGCTGGATCCGCTTTACGCGTGCTCCGAGCCGGGGAAGCCCTGCATCCTCCTCTATCGCTGCGGCGACGGGCGCGTGAACAACGGCGAGCAGTGCGAGGACGGCGACGACCCGCCCGCCTCCGGCGACGGCTGCAGCGCGACCTGCATGCGCGAGTCCGGCTTCGTGTGCTCGAAGCCCGGGCAGCCGTGCGAGCGCCTGCCGGTCTGCGGCAACGGCGCCCTGGAGAGCGGCGAGCAGTGCGATGACGGCAACACCGCGGGCGGCGACGGCTGCTCGAGCCTGTGCCGTCAGGAGTCCTTCTACACCTGCCCGACCCCGGGCCGGCCCTGCACCCTCCTCTACTGGTGCGGCGACGGCGCGATCAACCCGGGCGAGGTCTGCGACGACGGCAATACGGTGGGCGGGGACGGCTGCAGCGCCGACTGCAGCGCGGTGGACCCGATCTACACGTGCCCGAGACCGGGTCAGCCCTGCACCCGCCTCTACTGGTGCGGTGACGGCCGCGTGAACGACGGCGAGCAGTGCGAGGACGGGAACACCCGGAGCGGCGACGGCTGCAGCGCCACCTGCATGCGCGAGGAGGGGTATCAGTGCAGCCGCCCCGGTCAGCCGTGCACCCGGCCGCCGGCCTGCGGCAACGGCCTCAAGGAGACCGGCGAGCAGTGCGATGACGGCAACACGGCGAGCGGCGACGGCTGCTCGAGCCTGTGCCGGCAGGAGGCCTTCTACAACTGCAGGACCCCGGGGCAGCCCTGCGAGTTCTTGATCCGGTGCGGCGACGGCGTGCTCAGCCCGGGCGAGGTCTGCGACGACGGCAACACGGTGGGCGGCGACGGCTGCAGCGCCGACTGCAGCGGGGTGGACCCGATCTACACGTGCACCACGCCGGGTCAGCCCTGCACCCTCAACTACTGGTGCGGCGACGGCCGCGTGAACGACGGCGAGCAGTGCGAGGACGGCGACTCCCCGCCTGCGTCCGGCGACGGCTGCAGCGCGGACTGCATGCGCGAGCCGGGGTATCAGTGCAACCTGCCGGGCCAGCCGTGCACGCGGCTGCCGGCCTGCGGCAACGGCCTCAAGGAGACCGGCGAGCAGTGCGATGACGGCAACGCCGCGGGCGGCGACGGCTGCTCGAGCCTGTGCCGGCAGGAGTCCTTCTACAGCTGCCCGACCCCGGGCCAGCCCTGCGTGCTCCTGTTCCGGTGCGGCGATGGCGCCGTGAACCCCGGCGAGCTCTGCGACGACGGCAACACCGCGGGCGGCGACGGCTGCAGCGCGGATTGCAAGACGGTGGACCCGGCGTACGTGTGCCCCGAGCCGGGCAGGGCCTGCGTCCTCGTCTTCCAGTGCGGCGATGGCCGGGTGAACAACGGCGAGGAGTGCGACGACGGCGGCTCCGCGTCGGGCGACGGCTGCACGGCGGATTGCCGGCTCGAGCAGGGCTGGATCTGCAAGCCCGGCCAGCCCTGCACCGTGAGGACCTATTGCGGCGACGGCGCAGTGCAGCTCGGCGAGCAGTGCGACGACGGCGGCGGGGAAAACCCTGTCGGCGGCGACGGCTGCACCGCGCAGTGCAGGATCGAGGTCGGCTGGACGTGCCCGCCGGGCGGCGGGCGCTGCACCCCGCCGCCGCCGCCCGTGTGCGGCGACGGCAAGATCGGCGGCACCGAGGTGTGCGACGACGGGAAGCAGCCCCCGGCGAGCGGCGACGGCTGCAGCGCCGATTGCCAGATGATCGAGGACGGGTGGGATTGCTCGCGCGTCGGGTTCCCCTGCAAGACCGTCTGCGGAGACGGGTTCAAGAACGGCGCCGAGCAGTGCGACGACGGCAATCCGTTCTCGGACGACGGCTGCGACGAGACCTGCCGGATCGAGCCGGGGAGCGTCTGCGACGACGGAGAGCCCCAGGACTGCACGGGCTTCTCCGTCTGCGGCAACAACATTCGCGAGGGCACCGAGGCCTGCGACGACGGCAACGGCAACTGGCGCGACGGCTGCACGCCGGACTGCAAGGGCGAGCCGGACTGCAGCCGCGGCGCGTGCATCTCGAAGTGCGGCGACGGCATGCTCCTGCCCGGCGACGCCACCGAGGCGTGCGACGACGGCAACACCGTGAGCGGCGACGGATGCTCCGCGACGTGCACGATCGAGCCGGGCTACACCTGCACCGCTCAGCCAAGCGAGATGCGGCTGCCGATGGTCATCCGCGACTTCATCGGCTGGTGCCCGGGCGACTACAACCGCAACGTCAGCAACACCGCGTGCGACGCCAACCTGACGGACAACCTCGTCGGCCACTTCGATTTCGAGATCACCCCCAGCGGCAATCAGATCGACAGGATCGTCCAGCCGACGCTCGACACCGCCGGCAAGCCCGTGAGCAGGTTCGGCCCCGGCTTCGTCACGCCGAGCGACGCGAACGGCTGGACCACGGGGCAGGACAACTTCCAGTGGTGGTACCGGGACAACCCGACGTACAACAGGACGCTCGTCACCAGCATCGAGCTGACCGCGCAGGCCGGCAGGTACGTGTACCAGCGGAACCCGTTCTGGCCGGTGGACATCGACCCGCCGGGCGCCGATCCCGCGCTCAACAACCTGGTCTCCGCCGGGCTGGAGCGGGCGCAGCAGAGCAACCCCTCGCACAACTACTACTTCACGAGCGAGGTCCGGTACTGGTTCCAGTTCACGCCGAACGGCGCCGCGGCCGATCCGGTGCTCACCTTCTTCGGTGACGACGACGTCTGGGTGTTCATCAAGAACACGCTGACCGCGGACATCGGCAGCATTCACGCGCAGCTCCAGGAGAGCGTGACCATCCTGGACAACGGCGACGCCCGCGTGACCCCCTGCCCCGCCAACTCCGGCTGCACGGACCGCGGCGCCACCTACGATGTCGACCTGAACCTCGAGCCGGGCAAGGTCTACGAGATCGCGGTGTTCCAGGCCGAGCGCCACGTCACCGGGTCGAACTACCAGCTCACGCTGTCGGGCTTCAGCGCCGGCACGTCGGTGTGCACGCCGCAGTGCGGGGTCGACCCGCCGGTCGTGACGCCGGGCGAGGAGTGCGACGACGGCAGCAGGAACGGGACGGGCTACGGCCAGTGCAACAACTGCCAGCTCGGTCCGTACTGCGGCGACGGCGTCAGGAACGGCCTGGAGACCTGCGACAACGGGGTCAACAACAGCACGTACGCCAACGCCTCGAACGCCTGCGCGCCCGGGTGCGTGGCCCCGCCCCGGTGCGGCGACGGCGCGGTCAACGCGCCGTACGAGGCGTGCGACCTCGGCTCCGGCAACACGGCGAGCGGCTACGGCGGCTGCACGCGCGAGTGCCAGATCGGGCCGTACTGCGGCGACGGCAGGAGGAACGGCACCGAGGGGTGCGATGACGGCGTCAACGACGGCTTCTACGGCACCTGCAACCCGAACTGCACGCCGGCGGCGATGTGCGGCGACAACCGCGTCGACGCCGACTGGGGCGAGGAGTGCGACAGCGCGACCGACCCGAACTGCGTGAGCTGCCAGCGCGGCGAGCACTGCGGCGACGGGGCCACGCAGCGGGACCTCGGCGAGGAGTGCGACGACGGCGTCAACGACGGCGGGTACGGCCAGTGCGGGCTCTCGTGCCTCTACGGGCCGCGCTGCGGCGACGGCATCGTCCAGCCCGAGGAAGAGCGCTGCGATCTCGGCAGCGGCCAGAACACCGGCGGGTACGGCGGGTGCACCGCGACCTGCAACTACGGTCCGTACTGCGGCGACGGCATCAGGAACGGCGCCGAGTCGTGCGACGACGGCAAGAACGACGGCGCTTACGGCACCTGCAACGCGAACTGCACGGCGGCCCCGAGGTGCGGCGACAACCGCGTCGACGCCGAGTGGGGCGAGGAGTGCGACAACGCGGCCGACCCGAACTGCCTGAACTGCCAGCTCCCCCCGCAATGCGGCAACGGGATCACGCAGCCGGCCCTCGGCGAGGAGTGCGACGACGGCGTCAACGACGGCGGGTACGGCCAGTGCGGCCCCGCGTGCCTCTACGGGCCGCGCTGCGGCGACGGCATCGTCCAGCCCGACGAAGAGCGCTGCGACCTCGGCAGCGCGCAGAACACCGGCGGGTACGGCGGGTGCACCGCCTCCTGCAACTACGGTCCGTACTGCGGCGATGGCATCAGGAACGGCGCCGAGGGGTGCGACGACGGCGTGAACGACGGCGCGTACGGCACCTGCAACCCGAGCTGCACGCCGGCGCCGAGGTGCGGTGACAACCGCGTCGACGCCGAGTGGGGCGAGGAGTGCGACAACGCGGCTGACCCGAGCTGCGTGAGCTGCCGGCTCCCCGCGCAGTGCGGCAACGGGGTCACGCAGCCGGCCCTCGGCGAGGAGTGCGACGACGGCGTCAACGACGGCGGGTACGGCCAGTGCGGGCTCTCGTGCCTCCACGGGCCGCGCTGCGGCGACGGCATCGTCCAGCCCACCGAGGAGGACTGCGATCTCGGCAGCGGGCAGAACACCGGCGGGTACGGCGGGTGCACCGCGACCTGCGACTACGGGCCGTACTGCGGCGACGGCATCAGGAACGGCGCCGAGGCGTGCGACGACGGCGTGAACGACGGCACCTACGGCACCTGCGCGCCGGGCTGCACGCCGGCGCCGAGGTGCGGCGACAACCGCGTCGACGCGGACTGGGGCGAGGAGTGCGACAGCGCGACCGACCCGAACTGCGTGAGCTGCCGGCTCGGCGCGCACTGCGGCGACGGGGTGATCCAGCCGCAGTTCGGCGAGGAGTGCGACGACGGGATCAACGACGGCGAGTACGGCAAGTGCGGGCCCTCGTGCATCTTCGGGCCGCGCTGCGGTGACGGCATCGTCCAGCCCGCGGAGGAGGACTGCGATCTCGGCGAGGGCGAGAACAGCGGCGAATACAACGGGTGCAATGCCCTCTGCCAGTACGGGCCGTACTGCGGCGACGGCCGCGTCAACGGCGCCGAGACCTGCGACGACGGCGTGAACGACGGCTTCTACGGGAGCTGCATGCCCGACTGCAGCCCGGCGGCGAAGTGCGGTGACCGCCGGGTCGACGAGGAGTGGGGCGAGCAGTGCGATCCCCCGAACGAGGCCACGGGCTGCAGCAACAACTGCCGCCTCGGCGGGCAGTGCGGCGACGGCGTGGTCCAGCCGGGCGAGCAGTGCGACGACGGCAAGAACGACGGCGGCTACGGCCAGTGCGGCCCGCGCTGCCAGCTCGGCCCGCGCTGCGGCGACGGCATCCGCAACGGCCCGGAGCAGTGCGACGACGGCGACGGCAACAACACCGGCGGCTACGGCAAGTGCGCGCCGGGCTGCGTCTACGGCCCGTACTGCGGCGACGGCAAGCTGCAGAGCACCTACGAGGCGTGCGACGACGGCAACCGCACGGGCGGCGACGGCTGCAGCCTGACCTGCCAGTTCGACGGGTTCCCCAACTGATCGAGCGAAGGCGGGCGCGCGGGGCGAAGGCGTCGTTCGACGCCTCCCTCGCTCGCCCGCGACCCCGGCGCCGCACGGCGCGTGACTCGGGTCGACCTCCTCCCAGATACCGCCGCTAGCTCGCGATGGCCGCCCTCGGCGGCCCGGGGCGCTGCGGCGCCTTCACCAGATTCACCAGAACCGGCCGACGAGCCCCGCCCCGCCGAGCCCCGGCCCGAGGATCGGCGCGGCCGAGAGCTCGAGCATCGGGCCGCCCGTGCGCGCGGGCGCGGGGTCCGTGCGCGCGGGCAGCGGCGGCGGGTTCGGCGTGTCGAACGCGTAGAACACGAAGCCGCCGAGGGCGAACGCCGCGGCCGTGCCGAACAGGCCGACGGTCGCGTTCGCGAGCTCGTCGCGCGTGTCGAGGTGAGCCTGGTAGTCGCCCAGCTCCTTCTCCGAGATCCCCTGCGCCGCGCGCTTCTCCGCGATCTCGCGCGCCTGGTCCTCTTCCTCGAGGCCCGTGGCCAGCGTCAGCACGCCCACGCCGGCGGACAGGACCCCCATCGCGACGAGGCCATAGGACATCTTCCGCTGGAAGGAGCTCGTGAGGCCCACGTCGATGACGAGGCGCTCGCCGCGGCGGAGCGACAGCTCGCGGGAGAACGGCCCGTGGCCGTTCTTCGTGGCGACGAAGAACCGCTTGCCCGGGGCGACCTGGAGGAGCGGCAGCGGCGTCGTGCCGACGAAGCGCCCGTCCAGCGTGACCTGCGCGCCGACGGGGGCCTTCACCTGGAGGAGCGCCGGCCGCTCGCGCAGCTCCCGGTCGATCCCGAGGATGTCCCCCTCGATCGCGACCACCTCGCGCTCCTCGTCGACGTGGCCGTCGGCCGTGATCTTGATCCGGTGCTTGCCCGGCTGCACCTCGGCCATCAGCGGCACGTCGGCCAGCGCGCCGCCGTCGATGGACACGCGGGCGCCCGCGGTCGGCGAGGTGACGTTGATGCGGGTCCGCGGCCTGACGTCGGGCGGCGCCGCCTCCGGCGCGGCGGGCGACGACGGAGCGCTCGCCTCGAGGCGCGCGGCGATCACCCCGAGCTCGCTCAGGGCCTCGGTCGCGTCCGCGCGGCGCCCGCCCTGCGGGACCTGCTCCAGATAGCGCCGGTAGTTCGCGATGGCGGCCCGCAGCGCCTCGGGGCTCTGCTCGACCACGTACAGGCGCCGGTAGGCCTGGGCCAGCGAGAACAGGAGAGCAGGGCGCGGCGCCTTCCTGTACGCCGCCTCGAACGACTGCACCGCGTCGCGGTACCGTGTCGCCGCGTAGGCCTGGGCGCCGGCGTTGTAGAGCGCCTTCGCCTGCTCGATGTCCTCCTCGGCCGAGGCCGCGCTCGGCGCGAGCGCGGTCGCCGCGAAGGCCACGAGCACGACGCACAGCGAGGTCTTCATCGGCGGCTCGGGACTCCTTCGTGGACGCGGAGCGCGCCGTCGCTGAGCACCGCGAGATCGTCGACCCCATCGCCGAGGACGTCGCACGTCGCGATCGCGGAGCCGCCGGGGATGCCGTCCAGCTTGCGGAGCTGGTGCTGGCCGAGATCATGGCAGCCCGCCGCGCCGTCGCCGCACACATCGAGCGCGTAGGCCGCGCTGCGCGTGAGCACGACGAGCGACCTTCCCCTCCCGTCGTCGACGCGGGCGAAGTCGACGCTGGTGACCTCGCTCGCCGGGTCCTTGAGGCTGGGGTCGGGTACCTCGATCTCGATCGGCGCGTCGAGCGCGCCCTCGCCCGTGTTCCAGAAGACGGCGAGTCGGCTCGCCGTGATCGTTCGCGTCCCTTTCGCCAGCTCGTACGCGATGCCCACGACGTCCGCGTGACCGTCGCCGTCCATGTCGCCGGCGCGGAGCCCCCCGTACAGCGTGTGAGGCGCGGGCGAGAAGGCCGCCTCCGGCGCCTCGAAGGCGGCGCTCGCGCCGCGGCGCACGAGGGTGACCGCGCCGGCCAGGGCCGGCGTCCCCGGCTCCGCTGCCGCGTCCTCCGCCGCGACCTCGATCGGCAGCGAGAGGACGAGCTCGTCGGTTCCATCGCCGTCGAGATCGACGGCGACCCCATCCAGCGCCCACGCGGGCTCCCGGGAGGGAACGAGCTCCGCGGGGAGCGAGACGCGGTGCTTGGCCTCGTCGACCATGGCGATGGCGCTCGAGTCGACCGCCGGCAAGAGCCAGAGCTCGGCCGAGCCCCGGGAGGAGCCAGGGCTCGGAGGAGCGATCGTCAGCGAGGCGACCTCCGCCCGATCGCCCCCGAAGCGGCCGGCGACGCTCCTCACGGCGCGCAGCTCGCCTGCGTGCCGCACGTCGTCCGAGCGGACGAGCGGCAACGGCGGCAGCAGCGACCGCGAGCTGCTGCCCTCGATGAGGCTGAACGCGACGTCGCCGCCGTGCGAGAAGAGCACGCTGATGTCGTCCACGGCGTCGTCCGGCTCGGGGAGCCGCACCGCCGCAATGTCGAGGAGCCCCTCGAAGGCGCCGAGCCGCACCGGCGGCTCCGGCGCCTTCATGTACCGGCCGAAGCAGACGGCCAGCGTCGGGTGCTCCGCGCTCGACAGCGAGCTGCCGGCGCTCTCGGCGAACGAGAGGTCCGGCAAGAGATCGCCGTCGAAGTCGCCCACGACGAAGCTCGAGACGTTGCCCAGCGTCGGGATCTTGAGCTCGTTGAGCTTGAAATCGGCGGCCTCCGCGCCGGGGACGCCGTTGAAGAATGTCAGATCCGTCGCGTCGGCGGAGCCGGCGACGACGTCGGGCGCGCCGTTGCCGGTCAGGTCCGCGATCACCGCGCTGGTCCAGCGCCGGCCGTTCGCCGGCGCGAGCCGGTCGAACTCGACCTGGTAGGGAGGAGACGGCCGGATCTTTCCGAGCCTCACGGCGTCGGGATCCACGATGTCGAGCACCCCGTCGCCGTTGAGATCGCCGATCGCGACGGGGGCCCCGAAGCCGGGCAAGCGCCCGGCGCTCATGCCGCCCGCCGGGTACGAGAGATCGCCGTACGGCGCCATGCCGCCGAACGCGCCGCCGCCTGCGCCCTCCGCGACGTCGAGCTCGTAGCAAGGCGCGCCCGCGGGCAAGCGGGGATCAGGCTGCGCGCACGTGGCGCCCACGAGCAGATCGAGGACGCCGTCGCCGTTCACGTCCCGGAGGAAGGCCGCGCCCGCGATCCGCGCCCCTGCCGGGAGCTCCACCGCGGTGTGCGCGCCGTCGTCCGGCGAGTAGATGTGCACGGCCGAGTCGTCCGCGAGGGCGACGACCACCTCGTGCAGCGGGCCGCCGCCGAGCTCCGCGCTCGCGAGCGGACCGGCGACGTCGCGCAGCCCTCGCTGCCTATCGATGAACGACAGCGGGCCGCTCTCCGACCCTTGCACGACGGCGATGACATCCTCCGGCGCCGCCCCGCGCGTGTCGGTCCCGGCGACCAGGGCGACCCACGTCTGTCCGTACTCGCGCGTGCTGCCGACGGGCAAGAGCCACGCGCCGCGGAGGGTCGTCGTCTCGGACGCCTCGCCGAGCAGCAAACCCAGGCGAAACACCGACGCGAGCACGGGGACCGGCGCGAACGTGCGGCCCGGCTCGCCGCTCAGGATCGCCACGCCAGGCCCCACGCTGAGCGCGATGTCCGTCGTCTCGTCGTCGGTGAGGCGCGCGAGCGCGGGCGTGTCCCCTGCCGAGGGGATCGACACCTGGGTCCCCACCGTGCTGTTCGCGTCGAAATAGAGCGCCTCGAGGCTCGTCGAGCCGACGCCCACGAGGTCGCCGCGGCCGTCGCCGTCGAGATCACCCGTGATCAGCCGCTGCGCGCCGAGCGGCAGCGCGGCGCCGAGCGGCTTGAAATTGCCCGTGGAGACGCGGCACACGCCGTCGACCCCGCAGCCCCACCCGCTCGGGCACGTGCGGTCCACGTCGTTGCACACGAAGCGGCACTCGTTCTCGCTTCCGCGCGGGTTGCACCAGGTCGTCGAGGTCGCGCCCAGCGCGTCCTGCGTCTTCACCTCGCAGGGCGCGCTGGCCTCGAAGCAGTCGCAGTCCTCGTTGCGCGACGGCTCGATGACGCCGTTGCCGCACACGCCCGGGGAGATCTCGCCGAGCTCCACGCACCCGGCGGAGCCGGCGGCCGCGACGAGCAGCGCCGCGGCCCCCCCGATCGCGCGCACGTATCGCCTGGAGCTGGGCCGCGCGCGCATGCTCACTGGAACGGGTTTTCCAGGTCGCCCTTCCTGACGGGGCCCCTCGCGGTCGGCGCCGCCCTCTTCAACGACACGGCGATCGCGCCGTCCGCTTCGGCCGGGACCTCCTGCGCCTGCTCCTGGTACCCGGGCGCCTTGAAGGTGAGCGTCACGGCGCGCCCGCGGGGCAGGCGCAGCGGCCCCGGCGCCTTGCCGACGAGCTTGCCCTCGCTCCACACCTCGAGCTCCTTCGGGGTCGCCTGGATCCGGAGCTCGACGTCGGGCGGCGCCGCGTCGGCGCTCGCCGCGGCTGCGGCGGTCGCCTCCGGCGACGGAGACGGCGCGGCCGACTCCGGCGTGGCCTCGGCGGCGGCGGAAGCCGGCAGGACGGGCGCGACCAGCGCGGCCTCCGTCCTCGGCATCGCCGCGGCCGACGCGGGCGCGCGCGGGGCGTCGGCCGCCGGCTCGCTGTGCCCGAGGTGCAGCGTGAGCGCCGCAGCCGCGCCGATGCCGAGGACGGCGACCGCCGTGAGCGCCGCCCTCCGCCGCGACGCCGTGGTCGACGTGCTCTCCGGCTTGCTCGGCAGCGATCCCTGCAGCAACGTCTCGTTCCCGTGCAGCCCCGAGCTCGCTTCCGCGGCGTGGCCGCGCTGCGTCGGCGCGAGCCCAGCGTCCAGCGCCTCCACGGCCGCGCGGCGCCGCGCGGCGGCGTCGCCGGCGCCTCGTCCGACGGCGGCGTCGCTCGCCCGCAGAAGGCCACCGGGCAGCTCGTACCCCGCGCCGCGCGCGGCCTCCACGAGCGCCGTGGTCGCCTCGAGCAGCGACGCCGGGCGGCTCACGGGGTCCTTCTCGAGCATCCGCAGGAGCGGCGCGTCGAGCGCCGGCGAGAGGTGCGTCGCCACCGTCGACACAGGGGGCGCCGCTTCCGACGTGTGCTTGATCAGGAGGTCGAACGCGTTCTCGCCGTCGAACGGCGGCGCGCCGGCGAGCAGCTCGTGCGCGAGGATCCCGAACGAGTAGATGTCCGTCCGGTGATCGACGTTCTTGCCGCGGCACTGCTCGGGGGACATGTAGAGCGGCGTCCCGATCAGGTGCCCCGTCCGCGTCTTGTGCACCGCGCTCGAGGACTCGCCGAGCAGCTTGGCGATGCCGAAGTCGAGCAGCTTCGGGAAGATCGCGCCGTCCTCGTCGAAGACCAGGAACACGTTCTCGGGCTTGAGGTCGCGGTGCGCGATGCCCGCCGCGTGCGCCGCGTCGAGCGCGCGCGCGATCTTGACGAGGATGGGCAGCGCCTCGGCGGGCGGGAGGCGCCCGCGCTTGCGGCGGTAGGCGTCGAGGGTCATCCCCTCGAGCAGCTCCATCACGTAGTAGTGCCGGCCGTCCTCGAGGGCGCCGAACGAGAAGATGTCGATGATGTTGCGGTGCCTGATCTGGTTCACGGCCCGCGCCTCCGCGACGAAGCGGGAGACGAGCTGCGGGTTCGCGGAGCACTGGCGGCTCAGGACCTTGATGGCCGCCGCCTTGCCGATGACGGGGTGGATCGCGCGGTAGACCGTGCCGAAGCCGCCTGCCCCGATCTTCGCCTCGACGCGGTACTCGCCGACCGGCGTTCCCGGCGCGAGCTCCGGATCGGCGCCAGGCGGCGCGGGCTCCGCCGCGAGCGTCTCGGCGTTCGTCGCGCAGGCAGCGACGCCGTCCGCATGCTCGGTTCGGCACGTAGGGCATGTCGACATGAGGAAACCACGGAGAGCGTACACGGGGAGCCCGGCGCAGCCCAGAGCCCCCGAGCGTCGCAAACCGGCGAGCGCGCTGTCTCCGCTCCGGCCTCCGGCCTCCGGCGGGCGGGCGCAGCGTGAAGCGTCGCTTCGGCGCCGCGTCGAGGCCCCGCCTCGCGGCCCCGCGGGGCGCGAGGCGCGCGCCGGAGGTCTGACCACCTCGCGGCGCCGAGCAGGAGAGCCTCTGGCATTGTCTTACACGGGGTGTGGCCCTACAGGACCCCGCGAGCCATGCGTGTCGTGCGGCGCGATCGATGGAGGCGCGGGCCTTCGTGCTGCTGAAGCTCGCGCTGGTGGGCGCGTCGGTGCTGCTCTCCTCGCTGGCGGCGCGCCGCTTCGGCCACGCGGTGGGCGGCACGCTCGCCGGGCTGCCGATGATCGTTGGCCCGATCATGGGCTTCGTGCTGCTGCAGGAGGCGCCCGCCCAGGCGGGCGCGATCGCGCTCGCGACGCTGGTGTGCGTCCCGGCCACGATCGTTCATGTGCTCACCTTCGCCTGGTGCGCGCGGCGGGGGCGGCGCTGGGGCGTGGCGCTGCTCACGGCCAACGCGGCGTTCCTGTCGGTGGGCGCGGCGCTGCTCGCGCTGCGGCTGCCCCCGCCGCTGGCGTGCGCCGCGGCGCTGGCGTCGCCCGCCCTGGGCGCGCTCGCCTTGCCGCGCCTGCGCGAGCCGCCCGCGGCGGTGGCCATTCCGCGCGTAGAGCTCGCCTGCCGGGTGGTCGCGGCGATGGCCATGGCCTGGTGCATCGTGCGCAGCGCTGGCGCCGCGCCGGCGGGCGTGAGCGGCCTGCTGCTCGCGATCCCGATCACCGGCAACGTCCTGCCGTGCTTCACCCTGCCCCGGCACGGCGCGGCCGCCACGGTGGCCCTGCTCGCGGGCTTCGTGCGCGGCCTGCTCGGCTTCGCCTCGTTCTTCGCGGCGCTTTACGTGGGGCTCGCGTGGTCGTCCCCGGCGGCCGCCTACGTCCTCGCGTGGCTGTGCGCGCTGCTCGCGGCGCTGGCGCTGCGCAGGGCGACTACGCCCCCCAGGCCTACGCGCGATTGCACCCCGACGCGCCTGGAACGGCGGAGGACGGCCTCAGCATGGTCATGGCCGACGCGAGGTTCTTGAGCAGCGGCCTTGTCTCGTGGTCCGCTCACGACACCTTCGTGCCCTGCTCTCTTCCAGCAGTCGGCGCAGGGGCCTGCACCGGGATCCTCCTCGGCTGCGTCTCCGGCGTCTTGGGCACGGAGATGGTCAGGACCCCGTCCTTCAGAGCGGCAGTCGCCTTCTCGGCGTCGACGCCCGCAGGCAAGGTGAAGCTCCGGCTGAAGCTGCCATAGGAGCGCTCGCACGAGAAATACGTCTCCTTCTCCTCGCGTCTCTCCTCCTCGCGCTTCTCAGTGCATTGCGCCGCGCTCGCCTCGCCCTCTCGCTCTAGCCTCACTCCAACCTTGTTCTAGCACCCTCCGTTCCAGCCCCCGTCTGGCGCGATCTCCCGCGGTTCACCGCGCGCAGAGGCATCTCGTCGCGCAATCGACGCGCGCCGACGCGAACGCTGCACGACCTCGGCCATCCTGGGTGGCCGCCATGGCGCGCGGCTTGCCACGACCTCGCGAGGCGCGGGCGCCGCGAGGAGCGACGTCCGCGCGCGCCGGGCGCCTCCGCTGGACAGACACACGAGACCCGCGTATCACGCGACGAGCCGCAAGGTCCCGGACGGTCGAACAGCCCGGCATCACGCTGCAACAGGAACCCCGATGGCTGGAGGAGCGCGGAGGTGAGCGAGTCGAGGCGCCGCGTGCTGGTCGTTGACGACACGCCGGCCAACCGACAGGTGCTCGTCGAGCACCTCGATCTTGCCGGGATCGACGCGCTCACCGCAGAGGACGGCGAGAGCGCGCTGGCGCTGCTCCGCCGCGAGAGCCCCGATCTCATCCTGCTCGACGTCATGATGCCGAACGTCAACGGCTTCGAGGTCTGTCGCCGGCTCAAGGACAACCCGGCCACCCGGGACATTCCCGTCATCTTCATGACCAGCCTCACGGACACGGCCCACAAGATCATGGGCTTCGAGGTCGGGGGCGTCGATTACGTGACCAAGCCCTTTCAGCATGATGAGCTGCTGGCCCGCGTGACGACGCACCTGTCCCTGCGCGCCCTGCAACGCGCCCTGCAGCAGGCCAACAGCGACCTCGAGCGCCGCGTCGCCGAGCGGACCTCCGAGCTCGCCCAGCTCAACGAGGAGCTGCTCGCGACGAACCGGGCCTATGCCCGCTTCGTGCCGACCGAGATGCTCGGCCTTTTGGGCCGGGACAGGGCCGCGGACGTCGCGCTCGGAGATCACGTGCCGATCGAGATGACCGTCCTGTTCTCCGACATGCGTGGGTTCGCCGCTCTGACGGAGCGCATGACGCCGGGAGAGGCGTTCGCCTTCATCAACGCCTATCTCGGCCGGCTCAGCCCGATCGTCAGGCGCCACGGAGGCTTCATCGACAAGTACATCGGCGACGCCATCATGGCGCTCTTCCCGGGCAAGGCCGATGACGCCGTGGCCGCGGCCGTGGCGATGCAGCGCGCGGTGAGGCGGTTCAGCGAGGAGCGCCGAAGCGTGGGCCTGCCCTCGATCGGCATGGGCATCGGCATTCACACCGGCAGCGTGATGCTAGGCACCATCGGCGAAGCAGAGCGCATGGAGGCGACCGTGATATCCGATACGGTGAACCAGGCGTCACGCCTGGAGGGGCTCGCCGTCCGGTACGGCGTGGCCATCGTGGTGAGCGAGCGCACCATGGCCGCATTGCACGCTCGGGACGGCCACGGCTGCCGCTTTCTGGACAGAGTGCAGCTCAAGGGCAAGCGAGAGCCCGTGTCCGTCTTCGAGGTATTCGACGGCGATCCTCCCGAGACGATCGATCGCAAGCAGAAGACCCGGGATCTCTTCGAGCAAGCGCTGTCCGACTACTACGCGCGGAGGTTCGCGGAGGCGAACCTGGGCATCGCGCGCGTGCTCGTGCAGAGCCCGGCCGACAAAGCCGCCCATGTCTATCAGCAGCGCATCGCTCATCTGATGGCCAACGGCGCTCCTGCCGACTGGACCGGTGTCGAGGTCGTAACGGAAAAATGAGGCTTCCCGCCGGCCGAGGCGAGCCGTCCAGCGGACGAGCATGGCCTGACGGCGGTTGTAGAGTCATTGCCTCTCATGTAATCTCGCGCCCGGAGCCGAGGCCGCATGGAACAGCACGAGCCCAGATCCAGGGTGCTGGTCGTCGATGACAACGAGCAGAACCGCGCCCTGGCGCAGGCCACGCTCGAGGACGACGGCTACGAGGTCGTGCTCGCCGTCACGGGCGAGGAGGGAATCGAGCAATTCCAGCGCCACAAGCCGGATTGCGTGCTCCTCGACGTGCGGATGCCGGGGATGGACGGGTTCGCCGTGTGCTCCCGGATCCGCGGCCTGCCCGAGGGCGCGAGCACGCCGATCGTCTTCTTGACGGCGCTCCGCGACGTCGACACGTTCGACAGCGCGCTGCGCGCCGGCGGCGACGACTTCCTGACGAAGCCGATCCGCCCCTCGGAGCTGCTCGTGCGGGTGCAGGCCGCCCTGAGGCTGCGCCGGCTCGGCGCGGAGCTGCGCGAGCACGTCGAGCTCGTCCGGCAGCAGCGCGACGCGCTGATGCGCCTCCAGCTCCAGAAGGAGCGGCTCACGGCGTTCGTCGTGCACGATCTGAAGAACCCGGTGAGCAGCATGGACCTGCACGCCCAGTTCCTGCTCCGGGATCGCGCGCTCCCGGAGCAGGCGCGCGACTCGGCGCGGCACATCCGCGACCAGGCGCGTGCCCTGCTGCGGCTCATCTACAACCTGCTCGACATCAGCAAGAGCGAGGAAGGGATGCTCACCCCCGAGCGAGCGAGCGTCGATCTCCGCGCGCTCGTCCTCGAGACGTTCGCCGCGCTCGACCTGCGCGCGAGCTCCCGGTCGCTCTCGCTGCGCGAGGCCGTCGAGGTGCCCAGCGTCCAGGCCGATCCGGACCTGCTCCGCCGCACGCTCGAGAACCTCCTCGAGAACGCGATCGTCCACGCCCCGGCCGGGACCGCGGTGACCGTGGGCGCCGCGAAGCGCGGCGCCCACGTGGAGATCCGCGTCGCGGACGCGGGGCCGGGCATCCCCGCCGAGATGCGCGCGCAGGTGTTCGATCGCTTCGTCCAGCTCGGCGGCGACGCCCCGGCCCTCCACCGCGCCGGCCGCGGCCTGGGGCTCGCGTTCTGCAAGATGGCCGTCGAGGCGCACGGCGGCGACATCCGGATCGAGGACAACGCCCCTGGCGCCGTGTTCTGTGTGAGGCTCCCCGATGACACATGAGATCTCCTCCGTCGAACGCCTGTCAGCACCCGAGCAGGCGCCCCATGAGCCTGGCGCTCGCCAGATCGACGACAGCACGTTCCGCATGCTCATCGACGCGGCGCCCGACGCCATGGTGGTCGTCGACGAGCACGGACGTATCGTGTTCGTCAACGTCCAGACCGAGCGGATGTTCGGTTACACGCGCGGCGGGCTCATCGGGCAGGCGATCGAGATCCTGCTCCCGGAGCGATTCCAGCGGTCTCATGTCGCCAACCGCTCGGCGTTCATCGCCGCGCCCAGGGCGCGCTCCATGGGGTCGGGGCTGGAGCTGTTCGGCCGCCGGAGGGACGGCAGCGAGTTCCCGGTCGAGATCAGCCTCAGCCCGCTGACGACCGAGGGGGGCATGCTCTTCTCGAGCGCCATCCGCGACATCAGCGACCGCAAGCGCCTGGAGGCCGTGGCGCAACGCACGAGCGACCTCCTGCGGAGCGCGGTGGAGAGCATCCAGGGCGCGTTCGCCGTGTTCGACGCGCAGGATCGGCTCGCGCTCTGCAACAGCGTCTACCGGCACTGGCTCGGCGCGCGGGTGGACGGCCCCATGATCGGGCGGAGCTATGATGAGATCCTCGGCGAGAGCCTCGCCGCGGGGCTGTTCTCCCTGGGCGGCGAGCCTGCGGCCGGATTCCGCGAGAGGATGCTCGCCTACCACGCGGAGCCGGATGGCACGCTGGATCTCTGCACGAGCGACGGGCGCAGCCTGCGCGCGACCGAGCGCCGCACGGCCGAGGGCGGGACGGTATGCACCCTCTGGGACATGACCGGCGACGTGCAGCGCGAGGAGGAGCTGCGCAAGGCGCGGGGCATCGCCGAGGCCGCGAGCTCCGCGAAGAGCGAGTTCCTCGCCTCGATGAGCCACGAGCTCCGCACGCCGCTCAACGCGATCCTCGGCTTCGCGCAGCTCTTGCACCGCGACAGGAAGACGCCGCTCACCGATCGCCAGAAGGAGCGGATAGAGCACGTCCTCAAGGGCGGCGAGCACCTGCTCAAGCTCATCGACGACATCCTGGATCTCTCGCGCATCGAGGCGGGCCGCGTCACGGTGTCGATCGAGCCGGTGAACGTCCCCGAGGTGCTGGTCGAGGTGAAGACGACGCTCGACCCGATGGCCCAGCGCGCCGGGATCGAGATCGCCCTCGCGCCCCTCCCCGCGGAGCTCCCGAAGATCACGGCGGATCGCACGCGATTCGCGCAGATCCTCATGAACTACGGCTCGAACGCGATCAAGTACGGCCGCAGGGGGGGCCGCGCCACGATCGCTGTGTCGATGCCGGAGGACGGGGTCGTGAAGATCTGCGTGATCGACAACGGCATCGGCATCCCCCAGGAGCAGCACGCGAAGATCTTCCAGCCCTTCCAGCGCGCCGGCCAGGAGACGGGGCCGATCGAGGGGACCGGGATCGGCCTCGCCATCACGAAGCGGCTCGCGGAGCTCATGGGCGGCGGCGTCGGCTTCGCCAGCATCCAGGGCGAAGGGTCCGAGTTCTGGATCGAGCTCCCGGCGCACCAGGAGCCGCCTGCGGTCGCCGCCCCGGCGCAGGCGGATGCGCGCCTGGAGGCGTCGCCGCTCGCCGCGCCCGGCGGCGTCCGCCATTCGGTCCTGTACGTCGAAGACAACCCGTCGAACATCGCGTTCATGGAGGAGCTCATCTCCGAGTTCGAGCGCGTCCACCTGATCACCGCGCCGAACGCCGAGATCGGCATCGAGCTCGCGCGCTCGCGGCAGCCCGAGGTCGTCATCATGGATATCAACCTCCCCGGGATGAGCGGCTACGAGGCCATGCGCAAGCTCGAGGAGTGGCCGGAGACGCGCGACATCCCCGTGATCGCGCTCAGCGCGGCGGCGATGGCCCGGGATACCCGCCGCGCCGAGCAGGCCGGGTTCTATCGGTACCTGACCAAGCCGGTGAGGGTCGACGAGCTGACCACCGTCCTCGAGGAGCTCCTCCTCCGGCCGTAGCGCGCCGAGGCGGTCGAGGTGCGTCGGGGGAGACCCGCTATTCCGCGGACAGCGGCGAAACAGGGGCCGACTCCGCCACCGCGGCGCTGGCGCCCCGGCGGAGAGGGCTTTGCATGGTCGACGAGCAGGTATTCAAGGGCGGCGTCAACACCGTGCGCCGGCGCGGCGACAGGGTCCACCGGCCCGCGACGGCGGCCACGCCTGCCATCCACCGGCTCCTGCGGCACCTCCGGGCGGCGGGCTTCGACGCGGCGCCGGAGCCGCTCGGGCGCGACGACGAGGGGAACGAGGTGCTGTCGTACCTCGATGGCGAGGTACACAACCCGCTCCCGGCCGAGCTGCGCACGCCCGAGCTCCTCGCGTCCGCCGCCGCCCTGCTGCGCCGGTTCCACGACGCGAGCGCGACGTTCGTGCCAGGACCGGACGACCGGTGGCAGCTCCCGCCCCGCCCGCCGGCCGAGGTGATCTGTCACGGCGACCTCGCGCCCTACAACTGTGTCGTCCGCGGCGGCCGGGTCGTCGGCTTCATCGATTTCGATACCGCACATCCCGGCCCGCGCGTGTGGGACGTGGCGTATGCTGTCTACCGTTTCGCGCCGCTGCACGCGCCGAGCAACCCGGACAGCGCCGGCAGCCCCGAGGACCAGGCGCGGCACGCAGCTCGGTTCTGCCGCGCTTATGGCCTCCCGCCAGGGCCCCTGTTGCTCGACACCGTGGCCGATCGACTCGCGGCGCTGCTCGCCTCCATGCGCGCGCGGGCCGCGGCCGGCGACGTCGCGTCCCAGGCGCACATCGCGGCCGGGCACCCTGCGCTGTACGAAGAGGACATCCGCTATTTGCGGGCGCAGCGCGATCGGCTGCTGCAGGCATTCACCCCGTGATGGGCCGACGCCCCCCGCCGGCCGCCATGCGCTGAGCCGGGCGATAATGTGCTCGTGACACGCAGAGGCGGCCGGGTGGCGCGTCGGATGACCACCGCCCCCGCGCCGCTTCATGCCAAACATGAGATCGGCCGCCTGGAAAGGCACCTCGACGCGCACGCGGTGAAGGTCACGTTCAGGGCGGTCGAGAGGCGAGCGCCTATCGCACCTTCCGCTCCTCGACGCGTCGGCCACACCACGTTGTCATCCTGGCTCAGCCCGCTCGCCGGCGGTCGTTCCGGACCGCGACGAGGCCAATTTCGCTCGACAAAACCGCGCTCGATCGGCGTAGCGTGGCTGTATGACCCGAAGGCGCGATCATGCCCTCTCCTGCACGACGCTCTTGCTCATCGCGTGTGGACTGGCCGGCTGCGGCAAGGCCTCCACGCGGCCCGCGGCCGCCCCCGAGCCGCTCGCACCGCTCACGGTCCGGCGATCGGCGGACGACATCATCCTGGCCGCGAAGCTGCCGCCAGAGACCGCGCCCCGCGCGTCGCTCGAGATCCACCGCCTCGACGCTTACGCCGCGTGCAACGCGGCGCAGGTGCGCCTCTCCGCCAGCGTGAGCGCCCGCGCGGACGCGGGGCCGAGCGCGCTCACGGTGTCGAGCCTCGTCATCGGCGGCCTCGGGCTCGCGGGCGGCATCGCCACCACCGCGCTCGCCGCGGGCCTCGAGGCCAAGCCGATCCCGGCGGGCACGCCGTCGCTCCCGGACGCGGAGCCGCCGGACGTGGACGGCAAGACGGGCGTGATCGTGGCGGGCGTCGTCACGGGCGTCGTCGTCGTGGGCGCCGTCGTCGGGACGCTCCTGCTCGTCGGCGGCGACGACGACGACGAGGATCGCAAGCACAAGCTCGATCTCGGCGCCGGCGGCGCGGGGGGCCTCCGCGACGCCATCCGCGCCTTCGAGGCCGCGTGCCCCGACGAGCCGCCCGAGGACGCCCTCGCCGCGTGCATCGACAGGGCGCGCGCCCTCCGCACGACCTGCGCAGCCCGGTGAGGCGGGCTCCGCCGGCGGCTCAGCGCGCGAGCACGTCGAGGAAGCGCTCCTCGTGGAACCCGACCGAGATCCGCGTGTTCGTGCCCTCCATGGCGCGCGCCCCCCATTCGCCCTTCTCGCGGTAGATCTCCACCTCGACGAAGTCGCAGACGCGCTCGTCGAGCGCGCAGGCGGCCGCCACGAGATCGTGCATCGCCTTGCCCACGCCCTTGTCTGCCAGGTACCGATCGAGCGCGTCGATCATCCCCGTCAGGCCGCTCCGCGGCGATCGCCCGGAGACCCGGCGGCTCAGCGCGTCGCGCATGGCCTCGGTATAGACGACCCCATGACATACGTTCTTCGAGACGAACCTCCGCTCTCCGATCTGCGGTGAGGCGAGCAGCGCGAGCGTCTCCCGGGGCGCGCCGCCGGGGTTATAGCTCGGGCAGGTGAGGCGCCCGCGGAACTTCTCGAGCGGCTCGGCGACCAGGTTGTCGCCCGCGAAGCCGCCTTGCTGGACCCAGCGAGCCAGCCGGAGCCCCGGGACGTCGTTGAACGCCTTGCCGATGTTCTTGGGCGCGGCCCCGACGAGCACCGTGGCGTCCGGCTCGCGGAGCAGCTCGGCGAGCAGCGCGGGGCCGCCCGCGACCTCGCCGGCCGGGTGCTCCAGGATGCCGGGGCCGTAGCACGCCTGGTGGAAGCCGGAGACCCGCGCCTTCTTGCCCTCGCTCGTCGCCCACCACGCGGGGCCGTGCAGCGCGCCGATCGGGACCTCCGCCCGCCCGCAGCCATCCAGCCCCCAGCGGACCAGCCGGCACTGATCCTCGGAGCCGGGCGTGACGAGCACGCCGAGCAGCTCGACGTCGGGGTGATCGGCGAGCCAGAGCAGCGTCATGAAATCATCCGGGTCCGCGGTCTCCATCTCGAAGATCATGCGCTTCACGCCGCACCTCCATGCCATCGCGCCGCAGAGCAAAATTGAATAGACTCGATCCGACCGGGCAGCCGGAGAGACGACCGGCCGCCCGACGGTGCCAGCACTCGACCCGCGCTGGCGCGCGCGGTCAGGCCGCACGACCCCGAGGAGCGAATGAAGCGCATACACCTGTTCGAGATAGAGGATTTCAGCTGGTTTCCCGGGTGGCTACGGGCCTGCATGACACGCCTGCTCGTGATCATGCACAGGGCGCTGGGCACGCGCGAGGCGCTGGTCGAGCTGGTCGCCAGAGCATTGAAGGAGTCGAACACATCGAACATCGTCGACCTCTGCTCCGGGAGCGGCGGGCCGATGATCGACGTCGTGCGGACCCTGCGCGAGAAGCCCGGGTTCGAGGGCACCCGACTGACGCTCACGGACCTGTACCCGAGCAAGGAGGCGGCGGAGCTCATCAACAACCAGGAAGGGAGCCGTGTATCCTACCAGACAACCCCGGTGGACGCCACGAAGATCGGCGGCGACATCGCTGGGTTCAACAATAGCCTCAGAACCATGGTCAGCAGCTTTCATCACATGAGGCCGGACAACGCGAGGAAGATACTGGAGTCGGCCCAGAGGAGCAGGCAGCCCATCTGTATCTTCGAGATCAGCGACAACAGTCATCCGCTGTTCCTCGGGTGGCTCGCCCTCCCGATCAACTTCGTGATGTGCCTCCTCATCACGCCCCTGGCGAGGCCCATGACCCTGCGGCAGCTCGTCTTCACCTATATCGTTCCGATCATCCCGCTGTGCTTCGCGTGGGACGGGGCGGTCTCGAACGCGAGGACCTACACGCTCGCTGACCTCGATGAGCTGTTGAGCGGGCTCCAGAACGAAGATTACAGATGGGAGAAGGGCGTGATCGGCGGGAGAGCGAAGAAGCTCTATCTGCTCGGCATTCCTACCCGCGACGCCGGCGCCGGCGGCTGAGCCGCTCCGACGCGGACGAACCGGTACGTACCGGTCGTACAGACCGCCGGAGTTCGTGGCACGAGGCGGTATGTCCGCCTCGTGCGCTCCGACGATTGGAGTAAGGCCATGCCTTCGTGCGCGTCGCGGATTGCACCCTACTATTCGCTTGCGGTCATCGATCTACCTTGTTACGCGCAATCCCGGTATGCCTGTCCGGTTGCGGAGGGGAATACGATGGCTGACGCAAACGGAGCACTGAGCTCGCTGGATGACTTTATCGCTCACTCCACGGAGATGCTGTTCGTCGCCGGAGGCGACGGCGCGCTGCTGCGATGGAGCGACGCGCTGGGCCGGACGATCGGGCCCGCGCTCGCGCAAGGAACCCCGTTGACCGAGCTCTTCCACCCGGAGGACCGCGGCGCGCTCACCACAAGGTGGGAGCAAGTGCGTGAGAGCACGGCCCCCATTCACGTCCACGGCCGCGTCATGAGCGCGGAGCGCAGCTACAAACCGCTCGCCTGCGTCGTGCGCGGCGCGCGCTCGGAGGGGCTCGTCTACGGCTCGTTCCGTGACGCGCCGGCCGGCGACGGCGCGCTCGACGAGCTGACCGAGCTGAGGGCGCGGGACAGGATGCTCCGCGCCTTGATCAACGCTCTTCCGATAGCGATGTGGGCCGTCGATACCGACGGAACGTATCTCTACCATGAAGGCAAGGGGCTGGAGGCCGTCGGCCATCAACCTGGACAGCTCGTCGGCGCGAACATCTTTGACCTCTACGGCGAGGCCAACGGCGCCGTCAGGCGCGCGCTGGCCGGTGACCCGGTGCACGGGCTGGCCGAGGTGCACGGCTGTGTATGGGAGAGCTGGATGGTCCCCCTCGCGGAGGAAGAGGGGCACGTCAGCTCCGTCGTCGGGTTCTCGCTCGACGTGACGGAGGGGCAGCGCGCGCAGCAGGCCCTCCAGACGAAGCTCGACGTGATCGAGGCGCAGCAGCGGGTCATCCGGGAGCTCGCGGCGCCGATCATCGAGGTGTGGGACGGCGTGCTGGCGCTGCCCATGATCGGCGTCGTCGACAGCGCGAGGACGGCCGACGCGATGGAGAGCCTGCTCGAGGCGATCTCGAGCCGCGGGGCGCGGTTCGCCGTCCTGGACCTCACCGGCGTGCAGATGGTGGACACGAAGGTCGCCGATCACCTGATCAAGCTCGTGCGGGCCATCCAGCTGCTCGGCGCCGAGGGGATCATCTGCGGCATCCGCCCGACGGTGGCGCAGACGATGGTGGCGCTGGGGCTCGACCTCAGCGCCATCGTGACCAAGGCCAACCTGCGGGCCGGCCTGATGCACTGCATGCGAAGTTTGACCGCGCGCCCGGCGCCGCCCCCCCGCAACGTCGCCTGACACGACAGCGGAGGACGAGGCCCCCGGGAGCAGCGCAGCGCTGGCGCTGCTCCCTGGGCGCCCGAGCTCAGAACAGCTGGACGTCGTCGATCTCGATGCGCAGCGGCTGTCCCACGGGCGTGCGCCAGTTCAGGTTCATGACGTTCCACGGCTCGAACGGCACGAGCGTGCCCCACCCCTGCTGCATCAGATCCCACCAGCGCAGCTCCACGGTGACCCACTCCGGTCCGACCCAGAGGTCGATACCGTGGCTGTCGTAGCAAGCCGAGCAGAGCCCGCCCTCAGGCGTCGTAAGGAGCGTGCCGACGTCGAAGCGAACCTGCGTGCCCTGGCCACGGATGTGGAAGCGGATGCCCTGGAACGGCGACACATCGACGGGCCACATCTCGAAGGACAGCGCCACGCCAGCGCCCGACGCGGACGGCACCCCCGGGGAGTGCGCCGCGAGCGCCGTCGAGCTGAAAGGCCCCGGAGCGGGGAACAGGTTGACCGGCGGGACGGTCCCGTCGTCGTACGTCACCCACGGCCCCGTGAACGGCGGGGCGCTGCCCGCGTACGGCGCGGAGAAGAGGAAATCGCCGTCCTCGAAGTCCTCGATGACGAGGCCCGGCATCGCGCAGACGGGCAACCACACGCAGTCCGGATCGGAGCAATCCGTGAGGCCGTCCGCATCGTCATCGGAGCCGTTGCTGCAGGCCCAATCGGTGTCCTCGCGCCACGACATGCAGTACGGCTGCGACTGGCAGTCCGCATCGGAGCAATCCACGGCACCGTCCCCGTCGTCGTCGGCGCCGTTGCTGCACGTCCAGTCGGTGTCCTCGCGCACCGGCATGCAGTACGGCATCCACTGGCACTCCGGATCGACGCAATCCGCGAGGCCGTCCCCGTCGTCATCGACGCCGTTGCTGCACGCCCAATCGGTGTCCTCGCGCCACGGCGAGCAGAACGGATAGGGCTGGCATTCCGGATCAGCGCAATCCGCGAGGCCATCCATGTCGTCATCGGCGCCGTTGCTGCAGGCCCAATCGGTGTCCTCGCGCACCGGCGCGCAGAAGGGATACCCCTGGCAGTCCGGATCGGAGCAATCCGCGAGGCCGTCCATGTCGTCGTCGTAGCCGTTGCTGCACTCCCAATCGGTGTCCTCGCCGATCGGCCCGCAGAACGGCTGGAACTGGCAGTCCGGATCGGAGCAATCCGGGCGGCCGTCGCCATCGTCGTCGTAACCGTTGCTGCACGCCACATCGGTGTCCTCGCGCGGCGGCGTCGTGTCGTCGACCCCGATGACGATGTCGAGCCTCCCCTGCCCGACCGAAATGACGTCGCCATCGGCCCGGAACTGGAACGCCACGGTCGACGTCGTACCTTCGCCGATGTAGACCCACGTCGGGTTCGCCGACGTGAGGGACGCCGAGACGGCCTGGTAACCGCCGCCGGTCCACCGCTCGAGGACCCAGCCCGGCTGGAGCGCCACGTTATAACCGCCGACCGGCAGCACCTCCGCGAGCACCGGCGTGTCGACCCCTCCGTAGATGGTCCGCGCCGTCGGGCCGTAGATATCGAACCACGCTTGGGACAGGCGGTACGTCGCGCCCGAGGAGCTGTTCCCGACGAGGGCCAGGCTGAGCGAGCCGACCTCGGACTCCTGCTCGGCGTCCTCCGGCGCGTCCGCCGTGCAGCCGACCGGGATCGCAGCAATGGCCAGGACCGAACATACGAAGAGTTGTCGCAAGTGTCTCATAATGACTCTCGTATCAGAGCCGGTCGCGCGTGAAAAGCTGGATTCGTGAGGGGCGCCATGACGTCGCGCGTCCGTCGGTCATGCGTCATTGACCGTCGGTCATTGACCGTCGGTCATCGTCATCCATCGGCTGGCCGCCGGTCATCGGCTGGCCGCCGGCCATCGGCCGGCCATTGGCCGGCCATGCCCATGCGCCTATGCCTTGGTTGCGCCGCCCCCTCCCATCATTCATCGAATCTTTCGGTCCTTCCATCGCCGCTTCTCATCGCCTCAACGGCCGTCGACCGCTCTCGCCTCCTCTCGCATTCCGTCCACTTTGTCGGCTCGCGTCGCACGCATCGTCGCCCCGGTCCCGGTCCGCGATCGCGGCGGACCCAGCGCGCCCGCCGCCGGGCGCGCCGTGCGCGCTCCGCTCGGGTCAGACGTTCGGCGCCGGCGCGTCGACGGCCTCGGCGGCCTTCGCGTGCCGCGCTTGCTCCCGGAAGTAGCCCTCCCGCTCCTCGGCGAAGGCGCGCGCCACGCTCGGACGTCCGTGGAGGCGCGCGTGGTACGCGGCGAGCGCCGGCCAGGACTTCAGGTCGATCGGCGTGACAACGGACCAGTTGAGCACCGCGAAGAGGTACGCGTCGGCGACCGAGAAACGGTCGAGAAGGAACTCCCGCCCTTCGAGCCGATCGGCCGCCCAGCCGAGGCGGCGCGGCGCCCCGGCCAGCGCATGGGCCTTGACCTCGGCCGAGGCCGTCTTGTCCAGGAGCGGCATGTAGACCGCCTTGTGGAGCTCGCTCCCGATGAAGCCGAGCCACTGCTGGAGGCGCGCCCGGCCGAGCGGATCCCGCGGCGCGAGCTCCGCCGCCGGGAACCGATCCGCCACGAGCTGAAGGATCGCCGCGTTCTCGGCGAGGATCTCGCCTCCTTCGATCTCGAGCGCAGGGACGAACCCGAGCGGGTGGATCGCACGGTAGTCGGCGCCCCCCTCGGTCCGCTTCGTTTCGAGGTCGACCTCCACATACGAGGCCTCCGCGCCGGCCTCGTAGAAGGCGATGCGCGTGGCGAGAGAACATGCGAGCGGAGCGAAATAGAGCTTCATGAAAACCTCCTGACGGCGCCCAAGGTGCGCCTCGCGGGGCTGTGCGTCCAACGCATCGTCGTGATAGGGTCTATGCGTGCCACGCATAGCGTCTCCCCCTGCGCCTCCCGCGATCGGACCGCGGCCACAGCTCGAGATCCGCGACCTGGAGCTCGTCCTCTCCCTGGCGGCCGCCGGGAGCACGTCCGGCGCCGCCTCGGCGATGCACATCACGCAGTCCGCCGTGAGCCGGGCGCTCGCCCAGGCGGAGGACCGCGTCGGCGCGCGCCTCTTCGAGCGCACCGCGCGCGGGGTCACGCCGACCGCCGCGGGAGAGCGGCTCATCGCGGGGGCCGGGCTCGTCCTCGCGCAGCTCCGGGAGCTCGAGCGAGAGGTCGCGGCGCCGGTCGCCGCGACGACGCGCGTCCGCCTCGTGTGCGAGTGCTACACGGCGTACCGCTGGCTCCCCTCCGCGATGACGAGCCTCCGGCGCAGGCTGCCCCGCCTCGAGATCGTGCTCGCGGTCGAGCACACCCACGATCCGGTCGCCGCGCTCGTCCGGGGGGACATCGACGTCGCGCTGCTCACCACGTCGTCCCTGCCGAGCGACCGCGAGGCGGGCTGCGCGCTCGTGGAGCGGCCGCTCTTCTCGGACGAGGTCGTCTTCGTGATCTCGAGCTCGCACCCGCTCGCCGGGCGGGCCTCGCTCACGCGCGACCACCTCCGCGAGGGCCCGCTGATCACGCCGAACGCAACGCCGGCCGAGGCGCGCTGGTTCATGGGCGCCGTCTTCGGGCGGCAGCGGCCCAAGATCGAGCTCCTGCGCTTCCCGCTCACGGAGGCCGTGGTCGACGCGGCGCGCGCCGGGATGGGGATCGCGATCCTCTCGGAATGGGTGGCGGAAGCCTACCTCGGCAGCGGCGACCTTCTGGTCAAGCGGCTCTCGTCCGGCCCGCTCCGCCGGCCCTGGCGGATCGCGTTCCGGCGCGCGTCGGCCGACGCCGCGGAGCGCCTGATGGGCGCCCTCGAGAGCGCGGCGCCGCGGCTCTACACGCGCGCCGGGTGACCCGGGTGACCCGGGTGGCGCTCAGTCGAGGCCGGTGGCCTCCGGCGCGCCCAGCATCAGGTTGAGGTTCTGCACCGCCGCGCCGGAGGCGCCTTTGCCGAGGTTGTCGAGGCGCGCCACGACAAGGATCTGGTCCGGCTTGCCGAACACGAACACGTCGAGTCGGTTCGTGTCGTTGCACTCCACCGCGCCGAGGTAGCCGTCCTCCAGCGCGCCCTGGCCGCCGAGCGGCATCACCCGGATGAACGGCTCGCCGGCGTAATACGACGTGTAGAGCTCGTGGACCGCGGCGGGCGTCGCCGGCCGGGCCAGGGCGTCCGCGAACAGGGGCACCGAGACGAGCATGCCCTTGTAGAAGTCGCCCACGACCGGCTGGAACAGGGGCGCCCTGTCGAGGCCCGCGATGGCGCGCATCTCCGGCAGGTGCTTGTGCTGCAGGGTGAGCCCGTACGGGCGCGGGCCGCGGAGCTGCTCGCGGCGCGCCCCTTCGGCCTGCTCGTAGGCCTGGATCATCTTGCGCCCGCCGCCGCTGTAGCCGGTGAGCGAGTGCGCGATCACGCGGGCGTCCCTGGGCAGGAGCCCCTGGTCGACGAGCGGCACCACGAGCGCGAGGAACCCGGTCGCGTGACACCCGGGGACGGCGACGCGCCGCGCGCCGCGGACGGCCTCGCGCTGGCCGGGGCGGAGCTCCGGGAAGCCGTACGCCCACCCGTCGGCCGTGCGGTGCGCGGTGCTCGGATCGATGACGCGCGTCCTCGGGTTCTCGATCCATCCGATGGATTCGCGGGCGGCGTCGTCGGGCAGGCACGTGATGAGCACATCCGCCTCGTTGATCAGCGCGCGGCGCGCCGCCGGGTCCTTGCGGCGCTCGGGGTCGATCTCGAGCAGCTGGAGGTCGCGGCGGCCCTGCAGCCGCTCGCGGATCTGGAGCCCCGTCGTACCTTCCTGTCCGTCGATGAACACCCGATGCATGGTGGCCGTGTTCATACGCCGAGCGCGCCCCCGGGACCAGCGCTTCGCGCTAGCTCACCGGCGGCTCTGCGGCGCCCAGGCGCATCCGCCGTCGTCGCACGGCTCTTCGAGGTGCTCCCCTCGCGCCCTGGCCCTGACCATCTGGATCAACCCCAGCGTCCAGCACATCGGGCATCCGCCCACCGCCACCAGCGCGACCGGCAGCAGCGCCATCGCCAGCCAGAGGGAAGCGCGCGCGACGAGCACCGAGGCCACGAGGGCCGCGACGAAGATCGCCCCGCGCGCGAAGTGCTCCACAAGGCTCCTGCTCACGAACATGGCTTGTTCCTCCTCTCCTCCCCTCCCCGCACCCCCGAGGCGGAAGGCGCGCCCTCCTGCCGGAGGACCTCCCGCCGCACCAGTTGCCGCGCCCGGTGCAGGCGGCTCTTCATGGCCGCCTCGCCGAGCCCGAGCCTCTGGCACACCTCCTCGCCCGTCAGCCCCTCGACGTCGCGCAGCACGAGCACCTCCCGATAGGGCCGCTCCAGCACGGCGATCGCCTCATGCACGGCGCGGACCAGCCGCCAGCGCTCGAAGGCTGCCTGCGGGTCGAGATCGCCCGACGGCACCGCATCGATGTCGTCCACCCGGTCCCCCAGCCTCGAGCGCTCCCGCGCGAAGGGGCGAAGCATGCGCAGGCACGCGTTCCGGACCACCGTCATCAGCCAGGAGAGGGCGCCCGGATCGCGCGCCACCTCGGGGCGGCGAGCGAGCTTCGTGAAGGCCTCCTGGACCGCATCGTCGGCGTCGAAGGCGTCGCGGCACGCGCGCAGCCCGAAGCGGTACACCCGGTCGTGGTAGGCGCGGACGAGCAGCTCCAGCGCGCCGTCATCGCCGAGCGCCGCCGCCGTGAAGACCGGATCGTGGGATCTCGATGCGTCCATTCAGCGCCTCAGCTCCGCTGGAGGGGGCATGTGGATCTGCCCATCAGAGCGTACCCGAAGCACGTGCCCGAGAGCGTCGTGAACAGCATGTACACGCCCGCCAGACCGAACACGGCGAGGCGCGTCGCGAGCGTCAGCGGCGCCGCCCAGGCGCACGCCAGCAGCGCAAGCGCACCCAGACCACGCAGCAACCGATCCATGTTCCCCACATTGCGTTTCATGAGCTCCTCCACCTTTCGTCCGGAGAAGCCCCGGCGCGGGGTGGAGGATTCACGAAATCGTTGCGCCAATGGCGCAGAAAACGACCGAGCGACGCCTGCGCGATGCGTCCACGCCTGCGCGACGCATCCAGGCCTACGCGACGCGTCCACGCCTGCGCGACGCGTCCACGCCTGCGCGACGCGTCCCCTCACGCAGCTCCGGGCGCTGTCGGGCCGAGCGCGGCGCCGCGCCACCACGCGTTCGCTCTTGACGAGCGCGCCATCGGGCGCATCGCGCAGGTCTTCACCCGCGCCACGCTCGCCGCGCTCAGGCCGGAGCGACGCGGCCGGCGACGTCGCCTGGTCTGACGGCGCGGGGCTCGGGGCGAAGGTCCTCCACGGTGCTCGCCCAGCTCTTGCCCGCGCTCCCCGTCGCGTCGTCCAGCGTGCGCACCACCTCGTGAGCGAGCGCCTCACCGAGCAGCCGGTACGCCTCGAACTGGGCTTCGTCGAAGAACTGATCCGCGGTCGTCTGGTGCGGAAACTCGGGGTGAGACTCCGCATAACGCTGGACGTCGAGCGGCAGTCCCGGCAAGAGGCCGGCCTTGACGTAGACCACCGTGACCTCCTTGGTCGCCTCGGTCTTCTCGCCCGGATCCGGCTTGAACTTCCCCACCAGGATCGGCGTGCTCGGGGTGCGTTGCTCCCACGTGCCTCGCGGATCCTTCGGGCGAACGCGCTCGAGGTCCTCGCGCTTCAGCTCGAAGTTCAGCCCGCGGTCCACGCGCAGGATGCGCGCCGCCTTCGCGAGCTCGTCGCACGTCCACTCGGGATCGGCGCCGGCGTCGATGCACAGGATGAGCTCACACTCTCGCTCGACGAGCGTGGTCAGCCCCAGGTTGTCGTGGTGACCGCCATCGGAGACGAAGACCAGCGTGTCGCTCTCCTTGTTCCGCGCGAAGATCTCCTTGATGTGATAGGCGCTCCAGAAGTGCGCCCACCTCCGGAAGAGCATGAGCTGCTTGCCGGCGCGCCTCGCAAAGCGCGGGTTCCGGACCCAGACGCCGAGACCGCAGTTGAGCAGGGTGAGGACGACGCGCGCCCACCGCGGGATCAACGTGCCGCCCTGGCTGTTCACGGCCGCGGCGCTGATGGCGTTCGAATGGGCCAGGGTGAGCGCGTCGCCATAGGCCTCGGCCGGCCCCCACCCGGTCGCGGGCCCGCCGACGGCATAGGGGCTGAACTCGAACCGCGCGGTGCCCCGTTTGTAGAGGACGGGGTCGTCCGACCCCGGGGTGTTGACCGTGGCGGTCACGACGTGGAGCGGCGCGCCGCGGCGCGGCCCGCCCAGGTTCCAGGGCCGCGGGTCCGCCGCGTACGTCCTCTCGACGCGCGGCTCGTTCGAGGGCCTCAGCGCCGCGAGCGGCCAGGCGGAGGGCGAATCGCTGGCTGCCCGGCCGGAGTCGCCCGGCAGCGACAGGTAGGCACGGCGGATCTGGTTGGCCCAGAACCTGTTGATCCCCGCGTAGTTCCTCGACGTCAGGAAGCTGAGCCCGATGAACACCAGGCAGAGCGTCGCCCCCAACGTCAGCTCGACGACCTTCATCGGGTCCTGCCGGACAGGCACGTGGACGAGCCCGTCGATCGACCGAGCGAGCTCGATCGGCTCCAAGAGCAGCCACTGAAGCATGCTCGCCCATGTCGACGTGACGCCCTTCACGACATCGTAGAGATCCGTGAACCTGAGCGCGAACACCTGTCCGCTGATGGCGACCCCGATGACCGCGAGGAGCTGCTCGCGCTTCAGGCGACTCAGCAGGACAGCAAGCGCGACGGCCAGGGCAGCGCACAGCACGAAGAGGGTGAGCAGCGGATCGGCCCGCAGCGCCAGCAGGGAGCCCCACGTGAGCACCACGAGCAGCGCCGCGCGAGCGGCGAGCCAGGTCCCCGCCTCGTGGACGGACGGCCACGAGAAGAGGATCCCGAGGTACATGACGAGCAGGGCGGCGAGAAGGACACCCCCTATCATCGCCAGGACGAACACGAGGAGGTCGAGCACGGGGAGGTCTCTTGCGATCGCGCCAGGCAACGTGTCAGGCGCCGCAGAGGCCGTGGTGAAGAAGAGAGATCGCGCTCCGTCGACGTGGCAGACCACCGCGGTCACGCCGTGCTCGACCACGCGCGCGAGGAACGCCTTCGGCGATCTCGCGCTCGAGTGGTGGAGGAACACGATCGCCGCGAACCCGGCGGTGAGGAGCGACAGCGCATTGGCGATCGCGCCGACGAAGATCATGAGGAGGGGCTGGAGCGTGTTCGCGGTAAGGCCGATCCCGCCGGGAATAAGGTAGTCGCCTCGCAGGCGGATCCTGTCGAGGAGGCGGTTCCATGACGCGGCTTCCAGCGGGTCGAAGCGGCGCTCACGCCCCGCGTCCCCCTCCGGCTGAGGGCCGGACGTCCGAGCCGTGAGCGCGCCCCCCGCCCAGCCGCCGCCGGACACGGAGCTCATGTAATCGACGTACCTGAGGATCACCTCACCGCTCTTCGTCGGGATCGTGGCGAGCCCCTTCAGGAAGCCGAGGCAGATGGTCGCCGAGCGGATGCCTCCGCCGGAGAGCGATAGCCCGATGAGGTGCGCGCCGCGCGGATCGCCGTCGCCCGCGGCCTCGTGCTTCAGGTTCGCCGCGCGGCGCCGCGCCTGGATCCACTCGGCCTCGAGCGCGCGAAGCCGACCGATGTCGGGGTACACGGCCTCGTCCCTCGAAGGCCGCTCGGCGGACTCCCACGACTGCAGGATCGTCAGCAGCGTGCCGAGGATCAGCATCAGGAAGACGATGAACGAGCAACCCGCCTTGTACAGCAGGTCGGTGCGCTCGTTCCCGTGGACCGCGTACCACAGCGCTACCCCCCATACCGTGAGAAACGTGCTCACCATCAGGCCGACGGCGATCAAGAGCCCGCCGCGGCTCATGCGCTTGAGCCGGGTCGAGCCCGCTGCCGGGGGTGGATCCTGCGGCGGGCGCCGGAAGAAGACCCACACGACAAACGCCTGAGGTGCCACGGACAGCAAGAAGACCAAGGTGATCGGGACCGCGTGCGCCGCGGCGCTGGCGAGCGCGCCGCGCTGCTCGATGACCGGAGTGACGAGCTTCGGCGGCACCCTGAACAGCACCGCCGCGACGATCAGGCAGTAGGGCACCAGGAGCCGCCGAACGCGCGGATGCAGCTCGCCAAGGAAGCGCCTTATCCATGGCCAGGGGTTGCGCTGCCCGTGACGCGGCCCCTGCCGATCCGGCGCGTCAGCGACGCGGGTGCTCCCTTGCTGCAGCGCGCGCCCTTCGTCCGGCGGCGTGGGCTTGGTCATCGGGTGCTCGTTCGGTTGAGACATCGTTCCCCGCGCGGATTCCAGGCGCCGCACGCCCGCCGTGGCGCCCCGGATTCCGCGGCGCTGGCGGCAGGCGGCTCGCGCGACCTCAGAGAGCGAACGACGTATCGTACGGAAAATCGGGGAGCGATGGGGGCGTCCAGACGCGCGCGCCTCGCGCGCCGCGCCGCGCCGGCCGGCGGTTCCCGTCAGCCCGGACGGTTTCGCATGAAGTCCGCCACCTCGGCGAAGCGCTGGTCGAGGAAGGCGCGGAGCGGCGCGGGCACGTCGAGCTCGGCCATGGCGGCCCGCATGCAGCGCATCCAGGCGTCGCGCATCGCCACATCGACCGGGACGCGCGCGTGGCGCATCCGCAGCCGCGGGTGGCCGTGCGCCGCGATGTAGTCCTGCGGCCCGCCCAGCCAGCCGATCAGGAAGAGCGCGAATCGGTCGCGGCTCTCCCGGGCGACCTGGCCGCCCTCGTCGCAGACGTGGAGGCGCGCGAGCGCCGGCTCGTCGCGGCCCATGAGGTCGTAGAAGCGCTCGACGAGCCGGCGCACCGCCGGCTCGCCGCCCAGCAGATCGAAAGGGGTCTCGGACGGCTCGGCCATGGGCGATGCCCTCTACCGGATCTGCGCCGGCGCTGCACGCCGCCGGCTCAGGCCGCCGCGGAGCTGCCGCAGGCCGCGCCGAACCACGCGGCGAGCGCGCGGCGCAGCCGGCGGTGGGCGGGGGCCTCGGGCTCACCTGCCGCGGCCGCCCAGGCCACGTAGCCGTCGGGGCGAATCAGCAGCGCCTCCGCGGGGCGCGGCAGCGCGGCGCAGCGAGCGCTCACGACGTCCACGCGATCGCCCCAGGGCGCGGCCACGCCGCCGAGCGCGGCGCCGCCGGTCAGATCGAGCAGCAGGCCCCTGGCCCCGTGCATGAGCTGCGCGACCCGCGTCTCCCCCTTCTGCGTGGTCAGTGCGACGTCCGGCGCCCAGCGCCCGAGCAGCGGATGCTGCTCGCCGGGCTCGGTCGGCATCTCGTAACGGACGTCGGCCGCGTCCAGCATCTCGACGACATACCGCAGGCTCTGCTCGTGCTTGAGCAGCTCACCGAGCAGCTCGCGCAGCGCGGCGACGCGCTCGTCCCGCATCATCAGCGCGCCCTGCGCCCGCGTGTGCATGATCACGCGCTTGCCCTCGGGGTGCCGCTCCGCGTGGTAGGTGTCGAGGAGCCCCGGCGGCGCCCAGCCGTGGACCTCCGCCGCCAGCTTCCAGCCGAGGTTGACCGCGTCCTGCAATCCGGTGGTGAGGCCTGGCCCGCCTGCGGGGAGATGGATGTGCGCCGCGTCGCCCACGAGCAGCACGCGGCCCGCGCGGTACGTCTCCGCCTGCCGGCTGGCGTCGGTGAACCGAGACAACCACCGCGCCTCGCGGACGGGCAGATCCTCGCCGAGCGCCGCGCGAACGCTGGCCTGCAGCTCGTCGAGCGTCATCGGCGCGTCGCGGTCGAAGTCCGGCGGATACGGCTCCGACGTGACCACGCGAAACACGCCCGCTCCCAGGGGAACGAGGGCGATCCCGCCGAGCCCGAACCGAACGCGGCGGCCGCCGGAGAGGACGAGGTGCCCGTCCTCCGTCGCGCCCTCGGCCAGCGTGACGTCGGCGAGGCGCAGGAGCCGGGAGGGCGGGAGTCCAGGAAAGCCGATCCCGGCCAGCTTGCGCACGGCGCTGCGGCCGCCGTCACACCCCACGACGAAGCGCGCCCGAAGCGGGTAGTCGCCGTCCGGGCCTCGGACCGTGACCGTCGCGCCCTCCCCGCCTTGATCCAGCCCGACGAGCTCGTGACCTCGACGGATCTCCGTCGTCAGCTCGCGCGCGCGCTCTTCCAGCAGCGCCTCGATGCGCGCCTGATGGATGCTCAGGAAACGCCTGGCGACACGCGGGGAATCGCCGCCGATGGCCAGCGGTATCCCGCCGAAGTGCACGAAGCGCGTCATCTCTGCGGCGCTCTGCTGCCCGCGGAAGCGATCGAGGAGGCCCCTGTGGTCGAGGATCTCCACGGCGCGCCCGCCGAGGCCGAGCGCCTTGGAGAGCCCCGTGGGCTCGGGCAGCCGCTCCAGCACGACGGGGCGCACGCCGGCCAGCCGCAGCTCGCAGGCCAGCATCAACCCGGTCGGACCGCCGCCCACGATGACGACATCGACGTTCATACGCGTTCTCCTTGTCGAGCAACGATCGATTGACAACGATTGTTCAGCGACGACCTGCGGGCGGCGACGGACGAACGAGGCTCACGTCACGTGGCCTCTGACGCGCCCGCGCGGCCGCCCCATTCAGGCGTGGTCACGCCATCCAGCACGAGGCTCACGGTCTGCTCGCCGAGGCGCGCGGCGAGCTCGAGATCGCACGAGAGGCGCGCCCGGAGGTCCGAGAAGCGCGGCCCGAAGATGCCGATCCCGGCCAGCGCGCCGACGACGGTGCAGTACAGGAGCTCGAACTCGCAGTCGCGCCGGAACACCCCGGCGGCTTGACCTCGCTCGTAGAGATCGCGCAGCTCCGACGGCAGCATCGCGAGCGTCGCTGGCGGCGCGGCCTGCCAGCCGCTCATCGCCTCGTGCATCGCGAGCGGCATGCACAGCGGGCGCGAGAGGAGCAGCCGGAAGAACATCGTGAACGCGCGCCAGAGCCCCTCGCGCGGCTCGAGCGCCGCCGACGCCTCGAGCGCCGGCCGCCACCCCTCCATGAGGCCGGACCACTGGTCCTCGATGACCGCGCGGTAGAGGCCATCCTTGCTCCCGAAGTGATGGTAAATCATGCGCTCGTTGACCCCGGCGCGCCCCACGATGGCGTGCACGCGGGCCCCGTCAGGCCCATGCCGCGCGAACTCCTCGGCGGCGGCGTCGAGGAGCGCCCGCCGCGTCTCCTTTTTCTCGTCTCCCGGCATCAGGTAAATGTTTATTTACTCATGAACGAGCGGCCGTCAAGGGCGCGACCTGGCCGCGTCCCCCTCCCGCGGTGGACCAGGCGCCGGGCGCGCGCTCTCCCATCTCGGGCATCGTCAGAGAAAACCTGCGGTTCCCTGGGCATCTTGCTGTAGGCTCGGCCCCTGGTCAGGTCTGGCCCCTGGCCAATGTGCTTGTTGGCATGAACCAGAAAACGACATTCCTCCCTGCGTTGGTGCTCGCGGCGGGCGCGCTCACGGTGAACCTGACCGGCTGCGAGCTCATCGTCGCCGTCGATCGCAGCCGGATCTCCGACACGGGCGGCGCCGGCGGCGCCGGCGGGACCGGTGGCTCCGGAGGCGGCACGACGACGAGCAGCAGCGCTAGCTCGTCGTCAGGCACCGGCGGCTCGGGCGGCACCGGCGGCTCGGATGGCACCGGCGGCTCGGACGGCACCGGCGGCTCGGATGGCACCGGCGGCTCGGATGGCACCGGCGGCACCGGCGGCTCGGATGGCACCGGCGGCACCGGCGGCTCGGATGGCACCGGTGGCGCAATGGCATGCCCCGGCGGCGCGACACCGTGCGACACGATCGGCGATTGCCCGGCCCCGGCCACGGAGTGCGTGAAGGCCACGTGCGAAGCGCGGTGCTGCGGTACGACCAACGTGCCCGACGGCACCGTCACGATGGCGGGCCAGGCGGCGGGTGACTGCAAGCAGCAGGTCTGCAACGGCAACGGCGGCACGACGTCGATCCGCGACGACACCGACAAGCCGGCCGACGACGAATGCAACGTCGGCACGTGCCCGGGCGGCACTCCGGGCAGCTCACCGAAGACCGCTGGCACGAGGTGCACCACCGGCGGCAAGGTCTGCGACGGTAGCGGCGCCTGCGTCGGCTGCCTCTCGGGCACCGACTGCACCGCGCCCCAGCTCTGCGATCCGGGGGGCACGCACACGTGCGTCAACGTGTCGTGCACCGACGGCTTGCTGAACGGCAGCGAGACCGACGTCGACTGCGGCGGCATCGACGACGGCTCCGGCTGCGCGCCCTGCGCCGACGACCTGGAGTGCACGCTCGGTTCGGACTGCGCGAGCGGCTACTGCAACACGGCCGGCCTGTGCGCGACGCCCAGCTGCATGGACACCGACCAGAACGGCAACGAGACCGACGTCGACTGCGGCGGCGCGTCCTTCCAGGGCGCTCCGGCCTGCGACAGGTGCGGTGTCGGGCAGACGTGCGGCGTCGCGGACGACTGCACAACGGGCTTCTGCAGCGGCGGCACCTGCGCGGCCAAGCCGGACGGCGCGTCCTGCGTGGCCAACGCCGAGTGCGCCAGCGCGCGCTGCGTTGACGGCGTCTGTTGCAACACGGCGTGCACCGGCGCCTGCCAGGCGTGCTCCGCGGCCAAGAAGCTCGGCGGCTCCGACGGCGTCTGCGACGACATCGCGGCCGGAGGCGATCCGGACGACGAGTGCCCGGACACGGGCGCGGCGTCGTGCGGGACCAACGGGTCCTGCGACGGCGCAGGCGCCTGCCAGCGCTACGCAGCGGGCACCGTGGTGCCGTCCGGGCAGACGCCGGGCGATTGCCAGCAGCGCGTGTGCAACGGCGCCGGCGGCACCACGACGGACGATGACGTCACCGATGTCCCGGTGTCAGCGACCGTCTGCTTGACGGACCTCGCGTGCACGGGCACGCCGGCCATGCCGAGCTTCTCGACGGCGCCGGCGGGCACCGACTGCGCCGCCGACGGCCTGCCCGGCAAGACGGTGTGCGGCAGCGGGCTCGCGGCTGGCACGTGCGTCGAGTGCAACGACGACTCGAGCTGCACCTCGCCGGCCACGTGCAACACGACGACGCACGTCTGCGAGTGATCGCGACGGCGCAGAGAGCGCCCGGGGCGACCTGGCCGCCTTCTTGGTTTTGTCGGCGTGCTCTCGGGGTGCAGCAGACCTCGAGGCGATAAAAGACTTCAGACGGGCCCGACGAGCGCGATGCGGGCGCTCTGCTCGACCGCCTGCCCCTCGACCCCGAGGAGCGCCGCGCCCGGGTCCGTCGCGCCGCCGATCGTCGAGCCCCGGATCGCGCCACGCGGCGATCCGCGCCCTCCGGCGGTGTCACCGGCCACAGAGGGAGGTGGACCAGGCGTCGGCCTGGAGGATCACGGCGTTCGAAGCGCCAGGGGACTCGGTGATGTCCGTGAGGTCGCTCTTCGCCACGTACATGAGGCCGCTGGGCACGCCCGCCATGCGCGGGATCTTGGAGTCGAGCAGCGCCCAGCTACCACCGTAGGTGAAGCTCGTGACCTGGACCAGCGCTGCGCGGTTCAGCTTGCCGACGATCTTCCGAGGGCGCGACGGAGCATCCACGTTGTAGACGTTGGCTCCGGTCGACGACGCTCGGTAGGTCCTCAGAAAGCGGGCCAGGTCGGTTCGAAATACGTTCATATCGGTGTTCCGGCCCGGGCACGTCTTGATCCCTTTGCCGTCCCACGTAGGCGGATACATGATCGTACCGGTCGTCTTGTCCTTCCACGAGCACTCGCGATGCCCAGGCACCGTGTTCGCCGTGATGTCGTTGAAGGGCAATTCGCACCACCGCATCAGAGAGCGGATCATGCAGAATGCCCTGTTACGGAGATCCGGCAACATCGTCTCTCTGTCGTAATTTCCTACGATCTCGATGCCGAGCGTCCGGGCGTTCCACTCCCCGGCGTGGATGCCCACCTGATTCGGAGGCGTGCCGACCCAGATGCCATCCGGCGCATTGAAGAGGTGGGGGCCGGCGGTCCACTTGGGCTTGGCCTTGTACGTCGCCATGAGATTGGGCATGTCGACGTTCCCATTCCACGATTTGCGGAATCCCTCCGTGTGGTGAATGACGATGCCCTTCACCCACGCGGGGCCCCGCTTGCCGAGCGTCGACAGGTAGCTATCGAACGCCGCCATATCGCGGAGTTGCCTGCCATCCCAGAGAAAATCGACGTTTCCCATGGCGACCGCCTCCGCTGAGGAGGGTACCAAGGGGAGCTGGCGAGCTCAACAATTATCACGGATCTCGCAGGGCTGCCCCGCCCGCTCCGCGGGCACGACGCGCGGGCGGGCAACAGGGTGGACACGAAGCGGACGCGGGGTTCGGCTCGCAGCTCCAGGGAAGCACCCGATCGCGACGGTTCACCCTCCATCAACGCATCCCTCGGCAACTCCGTACTATGCGCTCGACAACCGCACCTCGATCTCCCGCTCCACGTAGGACCACTCCTCCGTCTCGCGCAGCCTGCCCACGAGCTCGTCGAAGGCGCCGGCGTCGCCCTCGGCGAACTCGAACCAGGTCAGGAAGTCGAACGGGCCGCCGAGATCCCGGCTGTGGTAGAGCCGCCTCGCCACGGCCGGCAGGTACTCCAGCCCGATCTTGATATGGCGCGACCTCGCCTCGAAGATCGCCCGCCGCTCGTCCTGCGCGAGCGCCCACCACGCCTTCGATTTCCTGAGCGGGATCAGCGCCGCCTGCGAGCTCGACGCCCGGCCGAGGTCCTCCTGGACGGCGACGAGGCGCTTTCTCTCCTCGAGCTCGACGTAGCGCTCGTTGCTCCTCACGCCGTTCAGGACCCAGGCCGCTCCCGGAGGCGCGACGAAGCTGCTCCCCTCGACGCGCTGCAGCCGCGGCGCTGCGGGCATCTCCTCGCCTCGCACCGTGATCATCCGCTCGACCCGCCACTCCCCGGCGGAACCTGCGACGAAACTCACCCGAACCGGATTTCCTTCCATCGATCGCTCCGAGGCGACGGCAACGCCGGACGAATCCCACCGACCCGAACGGCGGGCGGCCGTACCACACGCCCTCTCGTCACGAGAGCGCCCGGGAAGGCGGCTGCGCTCGGGCTCGCCGCGCCGGCCGAGCCCGACACGCAACGCGGTGGATGATGTGCGGACAGGGGTTTCGCCGTGGTTTCCGCGCGATGATTTTCCGTCGCCCGCGTCAGCTCAGAACAAGATAGGAGTCGCCGAACTCGTGACAGAGATACCCTGCCTCCTCCGCATAGGAGTTCGCGCGGTGGAGCAGCGAGGCAGGCGCGAACGCCTCGAGGAGCCGGAAGTGGCTCTCCGTCGGATCGTGCACGCCGGTCAGGAGCCCGTCGACCACCCTCGGCCGGAAGCCGTGGTGAAGGACCAGGTCGGTGACCCCCGGCCCGGCCTGGAGCTCACCCCCGTGCAGGGCGGCGCAGCCCTCGAGCGCGCGCGTCACCGTCGTGCCGACCGCGACGACCCGGCACCCGCGCGCCTTGGCCTCGCGCACCGCCGTCACCGTCTCTTCCGGGATGTCGAAGCGCTCCGGCAAGGGGAGCAGGGCGTCGAGGGCCGGCTCGCCCGTCGACGAGATCCCGGCGGCGTGCGTGAGCGAGGCGACGCGCACGCCGCGGCGGAGCAGCTCGAGCAGCAGCCCCCAGACGAGCGGCCGCCCGGCCGACGGGAGCTCGGCGCAGAGAGGCCGGCTCGCGTAGCGCGTCTGCGTGTGCCAGATCGCGAGCGGGGCCGCGACGTACGCATACTGGATCGGGCGCCCCCGCCGGTAGAGCGCCGACCAGAGCGGCGCGCCCCGCTCGCGAAAGGCGATCTCGACGAGGCGCGGCGAGGCCGGAGACACGCGCTCGATCACGGCCGACAGATCGTCTCCGAACGTCACCGCGTCCCCCGGGCCGAGGGCGGGCGGCGCCGGGCGCTCCTCGGTGCGCGTGTGCCAGTCGCCGGCGCCGAACAGCAGGGCCGAGTAGCGCCCCTCGGACACCTCGCCGATGAGGCGCACCTCGACCGCCGCGCCGCGCTCGGTCGCGCCGTGGAGCGACGCCGGCAGCGTGGCGCCGTCGTTGACGACCAGGAGATCGCCCGGCTCGAGGAGCGCGGGCAGATCCGCGATGCGCGCGTCGCGAAGACGCCCCTTCCGCGGATCGACGTGGAGGAGCCGCTCCTCGAGCGGGCTCTCGCGGGGCCACACGGCGGGGCTCATGGCGCCTCCTGGAGGCGCGCCGCCTCGAGGCGCGCGCCGCTCGCCACGTCGCCGGCGCGGCCGACGAGCGCGACGATGCGCCTCGCCACGTCCGCTGGATCGGCCAGCGTGCTCGGGTCGGCGTCGGGGATGGCCTCCGCGTGCATCCGCGTGTTCATCTCGCCCGGATCCACCGCGTAGAACGCGACGCCCGTCCCCTCGAGCTCTGCGGCCCAGGTGCGGCTCAGGTGATCGAGCGCCGCCTTCGAGGCGCCATAAGCGCCCCACCGTGGATAGGCGTTCACCGCCGCGTCCGAGCTGATGTGGACGACGACCCCGCGCCGCCGCAGCGCCATCGCGCCGGCGACCACCTTCGTCAGGCGGAACGGGCCGACCACGTTGACCTCGAGCACGCGCCCGAGATCCTCGCACTCCGTGTCGAGCAGGATCGGCAGCGGCGTCTTGCCGAGCGTGCTCGCGTTGTGGATGAGCAGGTCGATCGGCCCGACCAGCGCCGCCGCCGCGCCGGCGATCGCGTGCGTCTGACCCTTGTCCCCGATGTCCGCCGCGAGCGCGTGCGCCTCCCCGCCCTGCGCGGCGATCTCGGCCGCGACGGCCTCGAGCGGCGCGCGCTCGCGCGCCACGAGGACCACCTTCGCTCCTTGCCGGGCGAGCTCCCTGGCGAGCGCGGCGCCGAGCCCGCGGCTCGCCCCGGTGACCAGCGCCGCCCGCGGCGCGAACCGCTCGCCCCGCGCGGCGCGGGGGAGCGACGGGTGGGAGCTCCCTTCGGCCTGGATCAGCGCCTCGCTTCCGGTCGATTCGTCGTTCATGGTGCCTTCCTCCTCGACACCAGCCTAATCCGCGCGGGTTCTCCCGTTGGAGCGGGCGCCAATATCCTGGAAGAGTGCTAATCTCCGGGCATGGATCAGGACGCGGAGCTCGCGGGGCGGCTGGCGAAGAACATCAAGCAGCTGCGCGAGGCGCGCGGGCTGACGCAGCAGCAGCTGGCCAAGCTCGCCGGCGTGCCGCGGGCGACCTGGGCGCACCTCGAGTCCGGCGCGGCGAACCCGACGCTCGGCGTGCTGCACCGGGCCGCCGCCGCGCTCCAGGTCTCCATCGAGGAGATGCTCTCCGCGCCCCGCGCCACGTGCCAGCTCTACGCGCGCGACACGCTCCCCACGCGCTCTCCCGGGCAGGCGTTCGTCCGCAAGCTCCTGCCGGACCCGATCCCGGGCATGGAGATGGATCGCATCGCGATCCCCCCGGGCGGGCGGATGACGGGCGTCCCGCACACCCCGGGCACCCGCGAGTACCTGACGTGCGAGTCGGGGGAGCTCCAGCTCGTGGTCAGCGGAGAGCGGTTCACGCTCGGCTCCGGCGACGTCGCCGTGTTCCGCGGCGATCAGCGCCACTCGTACAACAACCCCGGCAAGCAGCCGGCGGTCGGCTACTCGGTCGTGGTCCTCGCGCGCGTGCTCTGAGCGCGCAGCCGTCGCGAAGCGCGACCGGCGCGCGAGGCGGCGCTGCGGACGAGATGTGGCGGAGCCGTGGCGCGCGAGGAGTTCCCGAGGAGGCCGCTCACCGCGGATTGCCCGAGCGCGCAGCGCCGTTATGCCGGGCACATGATCACCCCACGAAGCAGCCAGTTCCGCCTCTTGCTCTGCGCCCAGCTCGCGCTTGTCGCCGCCGCCTCGGCGGGCGCCTACACGGGCCTGCTCCCCACGTCCCTCCCGTCGGTCCCGCACGCCGACCTCGCGATGCACGCGCTGGGCTTCGGCCTGCTCGCCGCCTGCGTCGACGGGGCGCTCGACTTCCGCCCGCTCCGCCGCGGGATCCTGTTCCCGCGCCTCGGCCCGGCGCTCGTGCTCGCCGGCGCCGGCCTCGAGGAGCTCGCGCAGGGGCTGTCGCCGCGCCGGACCTCGTCGCTCGCCGATTTCGCGGCGGACACGGCGGGTGTGCTGCTGCTCTCGTGGATGGCGGGGCGGTTGTGGGACGCCGAGGCCACGGGCGGCGCCCTCGGATGACGAGGATCGCAGAAGGCGGCTGCTTCAGCGCGGCGCGCATCACACGGCGCCGCGGCGCCTACCGCTCGCCGGGCGCCATCCACTTGGGCTCGGCGCCCGGGCGCCACGCGGCGAGCAGATCCAGGAGGGCCGGCGCCTCCTCGGCGACCTGCAGCACGGCGCGGTGGGCCGGCTTCATGAACTGCTCGGCCACGACGTGATCCAGAAAGGCGATCAGCGGGCGGTAATACCCCGCCACATCGAGCAGCCCGACCGGCTTGTCCTGAGAGCCGAGCTGCGTCCATGTCCACACCTCGAACAGCTCTTCCAGCGTCCCGACGCCCCCCGGTAAGGCGATGAACGCGTCCGCGAGGGCGGCCATCTCTGCCTTGCGCTGGTGCATCGTCTCGACCACGCGGAGATCGGTCAGCCCGCGGTGCTCGATCTCCCGCTGGTTGAGGAACCCCGGGATGACGCCGATCACCTCACCGCCGCGCGCGAGCACCGCGTCGGCGATCACGCCCATGAGCCCGACGCGGCCCCCGCCGTACACGAGCCCGATCCCTCTCGCCGCGAGGAGCTCACCGAGCCGCACGGCCGCCTCGCGGTAGGCCGGCGACGCGCCGGGGTTCGACCCGCAGTAAACGCAGATCCTGGAGAGCGTTCTCATGGGCCCGAGCCTACGCCGGCAGGCGAGCTCGTCCAAGCGGGGAGCGGTGGTCCGGCGCGCCGTGGAGGGTAGCTTTCTCCCCGGCGGCGCGCCCTGGCACCCCCGCGCCGCGGCCTGGCACCCCCGCGTGGCGGCGGTGCCGTGACCGGCGGATCACTCCTTGTCGAGCTTGCCGACGAGGCTCAGCGTGAAGAAGGCGCCCATGTACTTGAAGTGCGGGCGCACCTGCATGTCGACCTTGTACCAGCCGGCGTTCCCCGGCACCTCGGTCACGATGATGCGCGCCTTGCGGAGCGGCCTGCGCCCGCGGGTCGCCGCGGAGACGACGTCCTGATCGGCGACGTACTGGCCGATCCAGTCGTTGAGCTCCTTCTCGAGATCGCCGCGCTCCTTCCACGTACCGATCTGCTCGCGCTGCAGCACCTTCAGGTAGTGCGCGATGCGGCACATGATGAACATGTACGGCAGCTGCGTGCCGAGCCGGTAGTTCATCTCGGCCGCCCTGCCCTCGTCGCTCTGCCCGAAGAACTTCGCCTTCTGGGCGGAGTTGGCCGAGAAGAAGCAGGCGTTGTCCGAGTCCTTGCGGAACGTGAGCCCGATGAAGCCCTCCTCGGAGAGCTCGAACTCGCGCCGCTCGGTGAGCATGATCTCGGTCGGCACCTTCGTCTGGATCTCGCCCATCGCCTCGTACTGGTGGAGCGGCAGGTTCTCCACGGAGCCGCCCGCCTGGGGGCCGATGATGTTCGGACACCAGCGGTACTTGGCGAAGCTGTCGGCGAGGCGGGTGGCGAAGGCGTACGTCGCGTTGCCCCAGCAGTACGCGTCGTGCTTGCCGACCACGTCCTCCTCGTAGTTGAACGCCTTCACCGGGACGGTGTTGGCGCCGAAGGGCAGGCGGAGCAGGAAGCGCGGCATCACGAGCCCGACGTAGCGCGCGTCCTCGGTCTCGCGGAACGCGTTCCACTTCGTGTACTGCGGCCCCTCGAAGAGCGCCTTGAGGTCCTTCAGGTTGGGCAGCCCCTGGAAGTCCTTCAGGCCGAAGAACTGCGGCCCTGCCGCCGCGATGAAGGGCGCGTGCGACATCGTCGCGACCGCTGCGCACTTCTGGAGGAGCGCGATGTCCTGGGGGCCCGGGCCGAACTCGTAGTTCGCGATGATCGCGCCGACCGGCTTGCCGCCGAACTGCCCGAACTCGGCCGAGTAGACGATCTTGTAGAGCCCGCTCTTCGGCACCTCGGGGGCGTCCTCGAAATCGGCGAGGAGGTCCTCCTTGGAGCAGTTGAGCATCTCGACCTTGACGTTCTCGCGGAAGTCACACCGGTCGATGACGAACTTGAGGCCGCGCCACGCGGACTCGAGCTTCTGGAAGCTCGGGTTGTGGAGGATCTCGTCGATCTGCCGCGACAGCTTGACGTCGATCTCCGCGATCAGCGCGTCGACGAAGGCCTTGTCGACCTTCTCGCCCTCGCGCCGCGGGGCGACGAGCTCCGAGATGAAGGCCTGCACGCCCCGCTTGGCGATCTCGTACCCCTCGTCGCCGGGCGTCATCTTCGTCTCGGCGAGGATCTCGTCGAGCAGCGACCCCCCCTCGAGGGTCTGGACGCCCGCGCTCCCCGCGGCCTGTGTCTCCGTCGCCATCGCTTACTCCCCTTCCTTGTCGAGCCCGAGCTCGCTCACGATCTTGTTGCGCTGAGCCGGGTCGCTCAGGATCTGCTGAATCTTGTTGCGGAACGCCTTCTCGTTTCCGAGCGGGCCCTTGAGGGCCGTCAGCGCGGCGCGCAGATCGAGCAGCTTCTTGAGCTCCGGCACCTGGTTCGCGATCGCCTCGGGCTCCATGTCGCTCAGGCGGCGGAACTTGAGGTTGACCGTGAGCTCGCTGTTCTCCTGCTCGGACAGGACGTCCTTCACGTTGAAGGTGAGCGCGAGCTTCTGCTCGCTCATGACCTTCTGGAAGTTGTCCTTGTCCACGTTGATGGGCTTGCGGTCCTCGAGGGGCCGCGGATCCGGCCGCTGCGTGTAGTCGCCGAGCATCAGGAGCTTCAGCGGCAGCTCGACGTCCTCCTTCGCGTTCCCGGTGGCCGGCTTGTACGTGATGTTCACGCGCTCTTTCGGCGCGACCGATCCCTCTTTCATCGCAGGCTCCTTTCCCCGTCAGCAGCGGGCGGAGCGCCCGCAGGCCGAACGAGCATAGAACAAAACCCCCGCCCCTCGGGCAAGCTTCTCGGCGCGACGCGCATCCCCGTCTTTGCCACGCTGCCACGCTGCCCCCCTGCCCCCCGGCATCCGGCTCACTCCCCCAGCGACATCTTCAAGGCGAGCGCCGCGTCGAGCTGGCAGACGCGCTCGAAGCAGAGCGTCTCCTTCGCCTTGGCCTCGGGGGTGGCCTCGTAGCCCTGGTTCAGGACCCGGTAGCACGTGTGGAGCGCGGCGTAGAGCTCCGCGCAGAGATCTGGCTGCCAGGTGGTGAGTCGGTGGTGGTCGACGAGGTGCTCCAGCGCCTCGAGCTGCGCCCGCGCCACGAGGAACTGGGACAGCTCGATGTTGATCTGGGCCATCGCGAGCCTCACGCGGAAGCGGTCCAGCGCCGTCGGAGCCGCGGCGGCGGCCTTCTCGAGGAGCGCCATCGCGTCGATGGGCTGCTGGTTCGCGACGAGCCCTCGGGCGTCGGAGAGCGGCTTGTCGAGGTAGCTCCGCGGCCTGGCCGGGGCTGCGGCGCCGCTCGCACCCGAGCCGCCGAGCGCGGCCGCGACCTCGGACGAGAGCCAGGCCTGCGTCTCGCCGTCGGCGAACGGCGTGCCGTCGCTGAACTTGAGGCTCGGCAGGAGCGGCGCGCGGAGCAGCAGGGCGCCCACCTCGACGAGCACCGCCCGCTTGGCGTCGGCGTAGTCGTCGCCGAGCTGCTCGAGCGCGTTCGCGACGTACCTGTGCGGATCGAGCCAGAGGGGATAGCTCTGCGCGTACTCGTCGGCGACCTGCAGCAGATCGGCGAACGCCCCCTGGGTCGTGAGCGCCGGGAGCGTCTGCAGCACGTGCTCGGGCGGCGGCGGGATCGCCGTGCTGCCGGTCGGAGACGACGCGCCCGGATCGTCGAGGAGGTCGACCCAGAGCCCCACCCGGAGGATGCGGTACGCCGACGCCCGCTTCGGATCCGACGCCCGCAGCGCGTCGCCCGCGCGCGCCATCAGGGGCGAGCACTTGCCGAGGGCGGCGAGCGCGGAGTCTTCGTCGACGATCGCCTCGAGGCTGAGCGCCGGATCGCCCGCGGCGGCGACGGGCGGCGCCGGCGGCGGCGCGGCGGCCGCAACCGTGGCCGCCGGCGGCGCCTCGGCCTTCGGCGGCTCGACCCGCGGAGGTGGAGGCGGCGGGGGTGGAGGCGGCGGCGGCGGAGGCGGCGCCTCCGCGGGCAGGCTCGCGACGAGGCTGCGCATTGCGTTCCGGAGCGGGCCGAGCCCTCCGTAGGCGTCGCCGAGCTTGTCGGCGAGGTCGACGTCCAGGGCGCGGCTCACCTGGTCGATCGCGTTCACCACGTCGCGGTCCGCGGCGGAGACGGTGATGCCGGTGAGCGCCCCTGCCGCGAGGTCTCCGAACCAGGAGCACAGGTTGCCGCGCGCCTTGGGCCGCTTGATCGCGGGATACATCGTGTCCCAGAACGCGTTGTTCAGCTCTTGCACGAGCACGAGCCCGTCGAGCAGGCCGGGCAGCTTGTCGATCTGCGACTTCGCCGCCGCGTAGTAGAGCGCGACGCGGAAGTCCTTGGATTTCTCGCTCAGGAGCTCATCGGCGACGCTCGCGATGCGCCCCCAGTCGACCTTGCCGCCCGCGAGCGACTGCAGTTTGTCGACCTCGTTCTTGAGGCCCTCGAACGCCTCGTCGTAGGTGACGTCGGCGCCGACGCCGCCGTTGATGGGCGCGTACAGCGCCTCGATCCGCTCTTTGGATTGTTGGATGGCGTCTTCAGCGGCCATGGGTCGCGCAGGATATCAAGGCGTCCTGGGTGTGGACGGCGAATCAGACGACGACTGCACGACGGCTGCGCGACGGCTGCACGGCGACTTCGGCGGTGAGCTGGGCGGCGCACCGGAGCGGCCGCGCGCCGGGTGGAGCGGGTGCCTTCGGCGCGGGCATCGGCTCAGCCGAGGGATTCCAGGAAGCTGTCGAGCGACAGGTCGGTCCGGGCGACGAGCGCGTCGAGCTCTGGTCCGAGCGCATGTCGGGAAACGTGCTCCTCGACGCGTGGGGGTCCGCAGAGGTCGGCGATGTGCTCGGCCTGGGTGGTGGGCGCGATCATCTCGCGGAACGAGCCCACGTGGGGGGTGCCGAGGTGGAGGAGCAGGGTGTGCTGGGGTGTCCAGAACGCGTTCATCAGCGTTCGTCCCCATTTCGACAGGCGGCGGGTCATGTCCATCCACACGGCGGCGGCGTAGGCGTCTCCTGCGCCGAGCGGCAGCCTGAGGGCGAGCCCTGTCCTCGGGAGCTCTTGACCGCGGAAGGGGATCACCGAGTCGAGGATGTTCTGCAGCACCCAGAAGCGGCTCGCGTCGGTGCCGAAGCCGGCGTCCCAGAGCGCCTTCATCGGGTGGGTCTTCAGCCATGCGCGGTAGGCGGCCTGCGCCGATTCGGGGTCGTCGAGCGACGGCGGCGTGATCTGGGAGACGCGGTGGAGGAAGGCGTCGACGGGCAGGGTCCTGCCGTTTGTCGCGGCGTCGTGGGCGGCGGCGAGGAGGGGGAACAGGGCGATGGGGAGCGACGGCCCGGCGGAGACGAGTTGATCGTAATCGTAGGACCCGAACACCACCATCGGGTAGAGCCGCCCGGCGTTATCGCCGCTGGCGGCCCAGGCGCCCACGAGCCCGCGGGTGGGCGGCTCGTCGCCTTTCGGTTCGCCGTGGAAGACGAAGAGGCCCAGGGCCGTCTGGTAGTGCGCATCGAAATGGGCGCCCATGGCGCGCCGGGCGAAATCGATGGACGCGCCCAGCCAGCGGTCGAAGGCCGCGAGCTCTTCTCCACCTGCGTTCAGCCGGATGAAATCGCCCGTGGCGGGCAGCTTGCCGAAGCAGCCGATCTGCGGCGGAGCGGCAGGGCCCTTCTTGCGGCGCCAGAACATGACTGCTGGGAGTGAACCACGAACCGCTCACCGAGCGCTACCACCTTCCCGGTTGCGCCAGGAACGTGCGAGCGCCCCCCCCGAACCACGTCATCAAGGTCCCACGCCCCCTCGCCCCCCTCTCCCCCCCTTTTCACAAAGAGCCAGCGGGGGAGGGGGTGTCGTGCGGGGGGCCGGCGGGGTAGGGCCCCGCGAACCCGAGCGCCGGCCCGCCCCGGAGCCGCTCGCGCACGGTCTCGTCCCCCCCGTTCTCACGGCAACGGCCCCCCGGAAGGCGCGAGTTCGCGGGAGGGGGTCCCCGCCGGCCCCCCGCACGACGCCCCCTCCCCCGCTGGCTCCGTTGCTGCTGCCTACCTCACCCTTTGCCGAAGCGATCGCCGATGCTTGCAGGGCAGTTGGTCGCCCGGAAGAAGCTCGTCGGGAACGGGTGGTTCCCCCGGGTCGGCCTGATCTCCATGGTCACCGTCACCGGCGGCGCCGTCATCTGCCAGGTCACCGTGAACAGCTCGTCGTTGTCCTTCTGGGCGGTGGTCGTCCCGGCCTCGAAGAGCCGGAAGATCCCCCACGGCCCTTCGCGCACGAGCTCCTCGTCGAGCCCCCCCGCGCCGCGCACCTGGATCCTCGCCCCCTTCGCGCCTTCGCCCGGCCAGTTGAAGGTGTGCCAGAACTCTTTCTCGTTGCGATAGAGCCTCTTCTGGCCGTCGACCTCGAAGACCACCTCGCTCACGATCGGGCTGACCGTCTTCATGTTGATGTGGAAGACGACCTTCGGATCCGCCCCGCCGCTGCTCCCGAAGAGCGCGTCGGAGATCTCGTTCGAGCGCCTCAGGCAGTTGTACAGGTTCGCGCTGAACGGCGTGAACGGCTTCGCCGCCTGCGGCTGCCCCGACAGGTGCGCCTTCGGGAAGAACTCGTGCCCGACCTGGTAGTGGAAGCCCTTGAGGTACGTCTCGTAGAAGCCCCAGAGCACCCCGTCCTTCGGCTTGAAGAAGGCCATCGCGTCCTCGAGCGAGGCGTCGCGTGACGACGCGAGGTTGAACGGGTAGCGGTCCTTGATCTTGTCGCGGTAGTGCGGCCAGACCTCGACCTCCCAGATCCCGCTCGCCGCGCCGCCTGCGCGCCGCACGACGGCCTTGTACGCCTGCCGGAGGGGGTTCATGAGGAGCGGCTCCATCAGCCGCTGCCCGTTCTGGTCCATCGAGAGCAGCAGCCCCTGGGTCTCCTTCACCGCGTCCTGGAACGCCTCCGTGGCCTTCGAGGTGTCCGCGTCCGGCGGCCCGTCCTCGACGACGCTCATCTCCCCTGCCAGCCGCTCGAGGTGGCCCACGTACTGGCCGAGCTTGGGCGGGGGCGGCGGGGGCTGACCTTCGCCCGCCGGCGGCTGGGGCACCCCGAAGCTGGCCATCGACTCGAACTTGTCAGGCACCGGATCGTAGTGCTCGCGCTGGTTCCCCGTGAGCATCGAGTCGATCCGCACGCCCGTCCGCTGGTCGACCTTCTGCGCGATCATGTCCTTGGCCCTGTCGAGCAGGCCGCCGTCCGCCGTCAGCAGGCTCGGCTTCTCGTCCTTCCCGAACTGCGTCTCGTCCGAGAGCCGCTGGAGCAGCCGCCGGTAGGGCCAGTCGGGCGTGGAGAGCACCCTGAACTCGTGGATCGCGTCCCGGTTCGTCTTCGGGACGTCGACCTGGATGTCGCGGAAGAACGCCTCCCACTGCGCGATGTACGCGTTGTCGTAGTCCTGCCGGACGCGGTCGAGCTCCTTCTGGATCTGGTCGCCCTGCCGCTTCTCGTCGCTCGACAGGGGGAGCACCCAGAGCTCGCGCTCGAGCTTCTTCCTCCCCTCCTTCAGCGACTCGAGCACCTGCGCGTGCCCCTTGGCCGTGTAGGGCCCCTGCACCTCGAACCACGTCCCGCCCCGGTTCTTCTGCGCGCTGTGGACGACGGTCAGCACCTCGGGCCGATCCGCGAACATCTCGTTGAGCGACACCGGCGGGTACTTCAGGTTCTCCGGCGTGTTCGGCCCCGACTCGTCGTACTTCTGATCGATCAGGCTCGTTACAAACTGATCGTAGTAGCGCTTCGTCGGGTCGACCCGCAGCAGGTCGGCGCGCGCCCGGGCGATGAGCGGCTCGTTCAGCTCCTCGGCCTCGAGCTTCTTCCGCCGCACGAGATCGATGTAGTACGCGACGTGCGGCGTGAGCCGCTCCTTGAGCTCGCTCTCGGGCAGATCGGTGAACGGCTTCAGGGTGTCGGCCCAGACCTGGACGAGCCGCCCGGTCTGCCACCGCGCCGCCTGCTCATCCATGTGGCCCTGGTACTCCTTGCCGAGCAGGAGGTAGCTCCGCAGGGCGTTGTAGCCGTCCAGGAACTCCCCCTCGCGCACCTTCTCGAGCTTCGCCTCGAGCTGCGCCTTCGCCGGGCTGACGAAGCCCTGCTTCAGGCTCGTGATGTACTGGCCCATCGTCGGCGGGAACAGCTTGTCCCCCTGGAACATGAACCAGCCGTACTCGATCGGCGTGTTCTCGACGTAACCGTCGAGCCGCCCCACGTGCTCCTGCAGCCTATCGAGCTTGTCGATGTTCGCGCGCACGTTCGGCGGCGTGCCGCTCCGCCCCGACCAGTCCACGAACGCGATCTCGTCCGAGATGCGCCGCGTCTCGGCGACGAGCGCCTTGTTGTTGAAGTACGAGATCACCGCCGGCAGGAGGAACAGGAGCGCCACGAGCGCCGCGGCCGCGGCCACCAGGATCCGCTGCATCCGCCGCCGCCGGAGCTCCGCCTCGGAGCGCGCGGCGAGGTCCTGATCCGGGAAGACGACGTTGGTGAAGACGTCGTGCAGGAAGAAGCTCTTCGACTCCTTCGGGGCCGCCGCGTCCTCCTCGCCCTCGCCGAGCCCCGCGCGGAGCCCGAACGCGCGCCCCATCGCCCCGACCACGCGGTCGAGCGGCCGCCCCTCCTGGACGCCGCTCGTGAAGTAGAACCCGCGCAGGATCGGCGTGGGCGCCGCGCCCGCCTTGGGCGCGAACGCCGCCGCGATGAAGTCCGACAGGTTGCGCTTGACCGCCGCGAACTCGAGCGGGAACTGGTAGCTCTTCTCCTTCACCTCGCGGTTGCGCTCGCTGATGAGCCGCTTCGTGAGGCGCGCGTGGAGCTTCTCGACGAGCACGTCGAACTCGCGGTCGAAGATCTTCCCGGGCTCGTCCTTGTTCTCGTCGAGCCGCACGGTGGCGCCCCACGCCTGGGCGCGCTCGCTCTTCTTCAGGTCGCCGAAGTACTCGGTGAAGCCCGCCACCAGGTCGCTCTTCGTGAAGAGCACGTAGACCGGCAGGACCATGTGCAGCGTCTGCTGCATCTCGTCGATGCGCGCGCGGATCTTCTTGCCGGTCTGATCGATCTGCTCGTCGCTCGCGTCGAGCAGCTCGCTCAGGCTCACCGCGACGATGACGCCGTTCAGCGGCTTTTGCTCGCGGTGCTGCAGCAGGGTCTCGAGGAACGCCATCCACTCGTCGTGGTCGTCGCTCTCGGTCGTGTACCGGCCGGCGGTGTCGAGGAGGATCGCCTCGTTCGTGAACCACCACTCGCAGTTCCTGGTGCCGCCGACGCCGCGCACGCCGGTGCGCTCGGGGTCGATGTACGGGAACACGAGCCCGGAGTGCCGGAGGGCGGTGGTCTTGCCTGCCCCGGGCGGGCCGACCATCACGTACCAGGGGAGGACGTAGAGCGCGTCGGCGCCCCGCTTGCCTCCGCCGAGCTTCGAGGCCTTGAGCGCGGCGATGCCCTCCTGCATCTGCCGGTTGAGCTCCTGGATCTCCGCGCGCCGCTCCGGCTTCGCGTTGATCACCTGCTCCTGCGCCTGCTGCGCGATCGCCTTCTCGAGCGCCCGCGCGGCGCGCGCCGCGCGGATGCGCCGATAGACGGCCAGCCCGACGAGCAGGGCGAGGACGACCGCCGTCGCCACGAGCGGGATCTCGATCGGGAACGCCTCGGCCCCCTCCCCTGCCGCCGTGCGCAGCATGAACCACACTCCCCACACGGCGGTGAGGAACAGGGCGCTCAGGATCCACAGCCACATCGGAAGTCTCCCTCGGGAACAGCAGAGGACGGCGGAGTCGCCTAGGTCCCCGTGCTGATCAGCTTCTTGATCTGGTCGGCCACGCCCTCCGCGTCCGAGGCCACGACGAGCCGGAGCACGATGACCACGAGGACGGCCAGCACGAGCAGCCCGAGCGCGATGGCCAGGAAGGGCAGCTCGCGGCGCACCGCGTTCGCCCCGCCGTCCTTGCGCTCCGCGTTCGGCGCGAGGGCCTCACCGCCGCCCTCGGCGACAGCGACGTGGTTGCCCACGCCCTCGATGACGGCGCCGAGGCCCTCCTGCTGACGCAGACGATATTTCCCCTGGAAGCCGAGGGCCAAGCAGAGGAAGTAGATTTGCGCGACGTGGTTCCTTCCGCGCTGGCCGTAGAGGTTGTCGAGGTTCGTGAAGAACCCGTCGCCGGCCGTGTTCAGCTGGAAGAACTGGAACTGCAGCGGGTTCTGGAGCCACTGCGTCCTCCCCGGCCAGTTCGAGTTGAAGATCACCTCGTCGGCGAAGGCCGCGAGCGCGAACTTCGCGTCGATCATGTCCTGCTCGGGGATGCGGGCCTCACGGCCGTTCTGCATCATCGTGTCGAACAGGCCGAGGACGCGCCGCTGGAGGATGTCGGGCGCCGGGAGGTCGCGCGAGTTCCTGAGCTGCAGGATCAGCGAGAGCACGTCGGAGCACACAAAGTACATCGTCTGCGAGAGGCTCATGGGCTCCTCACCCGGAAGGGGCGGCCTGACACGTTCACTTTCCTGCCGGCACGGCGATCAGCCGGAGATCGACCTTTTGCGGTTCGATCGGCTGGTAGATGGCGATCGTGCCAGAGCCGAGGATATCGTTCCAGTAATCGCCGTTCTGGTTGACGCGGAGGTAGACGAGCCCCGGCTTGACCGGGATGGCGCCCGGCGGCCGGTACTCGATGGCGACGTTCACGCCGGGCGTCGCGGAGTGCAGGATGTGGCCGATCTGCGTCCACGAGCCGATCTTGAGCAGGCGCGGGAGCCGCTCGCGCAGCGTGGCCTCGTCCGTGCCCTTCGCCTCGAGGAACATCTCGTGGCTGCGGGGCAGCTTCGGGTCCTCGAACCTGCCGAGGTACATGCCGTCCTCGCGCTTCTCGAGCGGCACGATGACGAACTGCTCCGTGACAACCTCGTTGATGAGCTTCCAGGCCCGGTCGAACATCGGGTCGAGGACGCCATCGAGCTCGAGGTAGTTGAACTTGGGGATCGTCGTCGGATCGCTGTCGGTGGCCGCAAAGGTGCAGAGCTCTCCGATGAGCGAGCCGAGGACGACATAACACTGCTCCGGGTGCGCGCCGCCGTGGTCGACGAGGTGCGACACGATCGGGATGTACGAGTTCAGGGTGTGGAGCAGCCAGAACTTGGTGAGATCGGAGGCCTGGAAGTCGACCGACGCCGCGTTGCGCATGCGCCGCCCCTCGACGAGCGACTTCTGCTTGCCGACGAGCGCCGAGAGCACGCGGCGGAGGCCGGACATGATGTGGTCCGACGTGTTGATGCGAAGGACCGACGGGATGAAGCTCTTCCGCAGGGCGATCGCGCCGGAGCTGTCGCGGACGAGCTGCGCGATGCGCACGGTCTGGTACGCGTCGCGCGGCTCGGTGCCGAAGAGGAGCCGCAGGTTGGTGCGGGCCCAGGTGACCGACTGCTCGTTGCGGCCGGAGTTCACGTCCGGGACCGTCGTCTGGGCGGCCACGAACCGCTGGGCGGGGCCCGCCTTCGCCGGGTCCAGGCTGATGTTCGCGGCGGTCTCGCGCAGGTTCGGGATGCCGAGGAAGACGTCGAGCGTCTTCAACGCGGCCGGGAAGGCGCCCTCGAGCGGCCGCGCCTCGACCTGATCTTCGCCGCGATCGCCGATGAAGAACGGCGTGCCGTCGGGGAAGACGCCGTGGCATTTGACGACCTTGAACTGCCCGGCGGAGAGCGCGCGCTCATCGAACTGGGCGGACGTGATGCCCCAGTCGTAGCCCACGACGGCATGGAGGCGCGCATGGAGCAGCGTCTCGTGGTAGGCGTCCGTTTGCTGCAGGTGCTGAGGGGTCATGAAGAGCCCCTCGGTCCAGACCGGCTTGCGCGGGTGAATCATGTCGCCCGTCCAGTCTTATCAGATGTGCCGTGCGCGGCGTCGCGAAAGCGGGTCAGGCGCGGGGAGCGCCGACGCTGCGCTGCGCGCATCGGGCCGCTCGTCGTCGCCGGCGGCCGCGCGATCACGTCGCGCACGCCGCGTGGACTGCCGCTGGGAGGACGACCTGCGCGCGCCACGGCGATCACTTCCCCGGGCGAGCGGGCGCCTCTGGCGCGGCCACCTTCTTCGGCAGGCTGAGCCGGCGAACGGCGCTCGCGTTGGGGAACATCGACTCGTCGAACTCGACCCCGTTGTCGATCTTTGTCGAGTCGATGAAGAACGCGACCCGCGGATCGGCCACGGGCGGACCTGCGTCGGGCTCGCGGCCGCCGCACTGCGCCTCTCCGGGCGGGAGCGGGAACTCGTAGAAGGTCTTCCAGCTGTTGCCCTTCGGGCTGTGGAACAGGGCGGCGCCGACGAGGTGGCTCGCGTCGGGCAGGCGCTCGAACTTCACCTCGACGAGGTCGTTCGGGAAGACCTCGACCTCGTCGACCTTGGCGAGGTCGTCCTCGAGCGTCTCCTTGTCCTTGAGGAGGATCTGGTCGTATGTCGCGTTCTCCATGCGCGCGCTGCTCTTCAGCTGGTAGAGCCGCACGACCACGGGCCGCGGGTTCCCGTTCTCGTTGGGGTTGATGTTGTCGGACGCGTAGATCGAGAGCGTCACGATCTGGACGTCGCACGGCTCGGGGGCCGCGGGCGGCGGCGCGGCGGACGTGCAGCCCGAGAGCGCGGCGGGCAGCGCGGCGCCGAGGGAGGCGGCGAAGGTCGCCGCGGCGATGGCCGCCGCGACCTTCGCCGGGGCCGCCCCGCGGAGGAGCGACGCCGGTCGACGTCGAGGCCCCGGCTGGCGCGCCGAGCCCTCCCCTGCGGGGGAGGGCGAACGGGGCTCCCCGATCCACATCGAACGCTGTAGGAGCTTGGCGAACGGGACCATGCTCCGCCCAATTTATGCGGAGTCTCGCGGCCGGTACAACTTTCGGTGCGCGAGCGGCGTCGATCGGTCTGATTCGGTCCGTTTCAGTCCGTTTCAGTCCGTTTCAGTCCGTTTCAGTCCGAGAACGAGATCGTGAAGTTCTTCTCGGCGTCGACCCCGATCTGGAGCCGCTTGGGGAGCGGCCCCTCCGCCATCTTCTCGAGGACGGCGACCGAGAGCAGCGGCAGGAGCGACGCCCGCAGGATATGGTCGATGTTGCGCGCCCCCGTGTCGACCTCGGTGCAGCGCGCCGCGATCGTCTCGACGAGCGCGTCCGAGTACGACGCCTCGATCCGCTGGCTCTTGCGCAGGCGGTCGACGAGCGCGTCGAGCTTGAGCCGCGTGATCTCCCCGAGCGCGTCGGGCGAGATCGGCAGGTACGGCACCGTCGTCATGCGCGCGAGCAGCGCCGGCTTGAAGTGCGCGGAGAGCGTCGGCTTGATCGACTCGACGATCTCCTTGATGAACTCGCCGTCCGCGTCGAGGCGGCGCGACGGGTCTTCTTCCCGCGCCGCGACCGTCATGTTCGTGATCTTGTCGGTCGCGAGGTTGCTCGTCAGGATGATGACCGTGTTCTTGAAGTCGACGAGCCGCCCCTCGCCGTCGCTCAGCATGCCCTTGTCGAACACCTGGTAGAACAGGTTCATCACGTCGGGGTCGGCCTTCTCGACCTCGTCGAGGAGCACCACCGTGTAGGGCCGCTGGCGCACGGCCTCGGTGAGCATACCGCCCTCGCCGTAGCCGACGTAGCCGGGGGGCGAGCCGATGAGCCGGGAGACGGTGTGCTTCTCCTGGAACTCGGACATGTTGATGACCGTCATCATCCGCTCTCCGCCGAACATGAGGTCGGCGATCCCGAGCGCGGTCTCCGTCTTGCCGACGCCGCTGGGCCCCACGAGCAGGAACACGCCCTGCGGCGTGCTGAGCGGCTTCAGGCCCGCGCGCGCGCTCCGGAGCTCCTTCGAGATGCTCACGATGCCGTGCGTCTGCCCCTTGATCCGCCGGGTCAGCCGGTCCTCCATCTCGAGGAGCGCCTTCACGTCGTCCTGGACCATCTTGCCGACGGGGATGCCCGTCCACGCCGCGACCACGCTCGCGACCATGGCCTCGTCGACGTCCGGCCGGATCAGCGGCACCTCGCCCTGGCTCTGCTTGAGCTCGTCGAGGGCCTTCACCACGTCGCGGCGCGCGGCGTCCCGCTCCTCGTTCGTCTTGGCCTCGTCCATCTTCTTGCGGGCGTCGATGACCCGCTGCGTGCCCGCCGTCTCCTTCGCGTAATCGGCGCGCACCGACTCGAGCTCGGCCTTCGCCTTGGCGAGCTTGTCCTTGAGCTCCGCGACCCGCTCTTGATCGATCTGGACGCCCTTGTCGCGATCCCGCTCGAGCGCCTTGAGCTCGGTCTCGGTGTTCACGATGAGGATCTCGGCGTCCTCGACCGCGGCGGGGCGCTGCTGCAGCGCGACCTTCACGCGGGCCGCGCAGGTGTCGAGCAGGTCGACCGCCTTGTCCGGAAGCTGCCTGCCGGTCAGGTAGCGCGCCGACAGCCGCACGGCCGCGGTCACCGCCTCATCCTGGATGATGACGTTGTGGGCCGCCTCGAACTTCGGCCGGAGCCCCCGGAGCATGACGACGGCCGCCGGCTCGCTCGGCTCGTCGACCTTCACCGGCTGGAAGCGCCGCTCCAGCGCCGCGTCCTTCTCGAAGTATTTCTTGTACTCGCTCCACGTCGTGGCCGCGATCGTCCGGAGCTCGCCGCGGGCGAGCGCCGGCTTGAGCAGGTTGGCCGCGTCGCCGCCGCCTTGCTGGCCGCCCGCGCCGATGAGCGTGTGCGCCTCGTCGATGAAGAGGATGATCGGCTTCGACGACCCCTTCACCTCGGCGATCACCTGCTTCATCCGGTTCTCGAACTCGCCCTTCACGCCGGCCCCTGCCTGGAGCAGCCCCATGTCGAGCCCGAGGATGTCGACGCCCTGCAGGAGCGGCGGCACCTTCGGGTTCTCCGGCGTGCTCTCGACGATGAGCAGCGCGAGCCCCTCGACGAGCGCCGTCTTCCCGACGCCCGCGTCGCCGACGATGATCGGGTTGTTCTTGCGCCGCCTGGCGAGGATATCGATGACCTGCCGGATCTCCCGCTCGCGGCCGAAGATCGGATCGATCTGCCCCGCGCGCGCCTTCCCCGTGTAGTCCACGCAGAACTTCGCCAGCGCCGAGTCGGGCCCGGCGCTCGCCATCCCGGCCGGCAGCTTCCCGGGCGCGCCTGCGCCCGCCGCCGCCGCGGCGGCCTCCGCCTCCTCCTTGGAGCCGGAGACGATCTTGGGGAGGTTGTTCTTGAGATCGTCTTTCGAGATGCCCTCGAGATACGCGCCGATGCTGCTCACCGAGTACCGGGTCGGCTGCTGGACGAGGCGCTGGAAGAGCACGCCGCTCCGGACCCGCTGGTAGCCGTACTCCATGGATCCGACGAGATAGGCGTCCTGCATCCACTCGAGCATCGTCGGCGAGAGCACGGGCCTCCCGGCGTTGCCCTTCCTCAGCTCTTCCAGGCTGCGCTGCAGCGCGGCGCGGAGGTGCGAGGGGTCGAGATCATAGTGGGATACGAGAAACGCGATGTCGGAGTTCGCGTCGTCGAGCAGCGCGAGGAGCAGGTGCTCGAGCGTTACCTCGTAGTGGCGCGCGTTGACACACTGGCCAATCGCCGCCTCGAGGGCAGAGGTGCAGTTCTTGGTGAGTCGCTTGACGATGGCTTTGGTGTCGACGAGCTGCATGCGCGGCATGCTAGCCGAGGCGCGCCCTCGTCCGAAAGCGCCTCGTCAGCCTCGCCCCTTGCGCTTCTTCTCCGCGGGCTCCGGGGCGCGGCCCTCGGCCCCGCTCGCGTCTCCGCGCTCCCGCGCGGCCGGCTTGGCCCCCCCGCGGGTCGCGTCGCCTCGCGGCGCCGGCGCGGCGTCGTGGGCGCTGTCGTCCTTTTCCTGCGCGGCGAGCGGCTCGCCGGCCGCGACGCGGTCCACCATGTCGGGCCGTATCCGCAGCTTGAGCAGGGCGCCGACGCGGAGCTTTTGGTCCGGCTCAATACGGTTATCGCGCGCGACGTCCTCGACGTCTATGACGAACTGCCGCGCCACGCCGATCAGCGTATCGCCGGGCGCGACGCGGTAGAGCATCACCTCGCGCGCGGACCGCGACTGCCCGCGCGCGGCGCGCGTCCGCAGCGGGGCGCGCGAGACGTCGACAGCGTCGTCGTCGGACGAGCCCTCCGCGCCGTCGTCGAGCGAGGACGTGGCCACGGGATCGCGCATCGAGCGTCGCTTGCCGAGCGCAGGCCGGTCGTCGTCGTCCGCGTTCGCCGTCTCGGCCGTCCGCTTCCGCGCGGGCTTCGGGAGCAGCGAGAGCAGGCTCTCGTCGTCCCGGCTCCCCCTCCGCGGCGCGAAGTCGCGTCCGCCGAGCAGATCGACCGGATCGAGGATCGACGCGTCGTCCGTGGAGAGCAGCTCCGTGGAGAGCATCGCGGGCAGGGCGGCCTGCGCTCGAGCGAGCGTGTCCGGCGGGAGCATCACGAGGTAGTCTCCCCGTCCGGGCGGCACGCGGTCCCCCAGGATGTCAGGGTTCAGCTTCCGCAGCGTCGAGGTCCCGATGCCGGCGGCCTTCGCCAGCGTCTTGAGCGGCGTCCCCGGGGACACCGCGATCTCGGCGGCGTCGATCGGCCGGCTCACCGCGACCTCATCGAACCCGAACCGCTCCAGGTTGTTCGCCACGATCGCCGCCGCCCCGATCTTCGGCACGTACGCGGCCGTCTCCGAGGGGATCGCCTCCTGGCGCGCCAGCTCGTTGAAGTCGGACGTCCCGTAGCGATCGATGCGGTCGAGCAGCTGCTCGTAGCCCATGTTGTAGGCCGCGAGCGCGAGGTCCCAGCTGCCGAAGCGCAGGTAGAGATCGCGCAGGTGGTGCGCCGCCGCCTGCGTGGCGAGGCGCGGGTTCTTCCGCTGGTCGAGGTGCCGCGTCTGCTGGAGCCCGTAGACCGCGCCGGTGGCGGGCATGAACTGCCAGAGCCCGACGGCGCCCGCCGGCGATTTCGCCCGCGGGTCGAAGCCGCTCTCGATCATCGACACCCAGATGAGATCCTCCGGAAGCCGTCGTTCCCTGAGCTCGGCCTGGATCATCTCCTGGTAGCGCCCGCTCCGCTTCAGCCACGTCTCGAACATCTGCCGCCCGCGGTCGGTGCGCGTGAAGAAGCGGACGTACTTCAGGGTGCGGCGCGACACGGCGAGCCGGAGGTCCGGCAGCTGCAGCTTCGAGAGCGCCTCGGCGCCGGCCGAGTCGAGGTCGTCCACGTCGTCGGCGTAGCTGCCTTCGGCCGAGAACGCGCGCGGCGGCCTCGAGTAGCTCGGCCGATCGAGCTCGCACGCGGCGCCCTCCCGCGCGTCGCGCCCCGCGGCCTCGCGCAGCCGCCACAGCTCCCGCGACTCGCCCCCCGGCGGCGCTGCCGGGCCGTCGAGCCCGCGCGCCGGCGCCGCGCTCGGCGGCGGCGCCGCGGCGAGCGCCCCGACCGGCGCCGTGGCCCGCGCTGCCCCCAGCTGGTAGGTCGATACCGCCGACTGGACCGACGTGATCGCCGACTGGGGCGCCGCCATCCCGACCCCGTAGCCAAACGCCAGGGCCGAGACCAGGGGAGGGATCTTGTGGACGAGGCTCATTGGTGTGTGGTTCAACGTCGCACCATGTAGGCAAACCGGTCAACAAACCGACCGGCCCGGGCGAGCCGGGCTCGGCGCGCCGCTGGGGGGTCGGCCTCGGCGCCCTCTCGGGCCTCGGCGTGGCCTCTGGGTGGGCTGCACGCAGACTGGCGGGCCGCAGGGTGCGGATGGACGTCAGGCACTCCCGTCCGGCGGAGCGGGTCTGCTAGTCTGCCCCCATGCCGGCGGCGCTCTCGGCCCGCGTGTCCGACACCCAGGCCAACCAAAGCTTCGACGTTTCGTTCGAGCGCTTCCCTGTCCGGATCGGCAGGAATCAGCTGAACGACCTTCACATCGACCGGCCCTACATCTCCCAGTTCCATGCGGCGGTGGACGTCCGCGATCGCCGGATCTTCGTGCGCGACCTCGGCTCCACCAACGGGACGATGTTCGCGGGGCACCGGCTGGCACGCGACACCTCGGTGGACGTGACCGGCCAGCCGGAGATCACGATCGGCCCGATCCAGATCCGGCTCGCCATCATCGAGGCGCCGCTGAAGTCCGAGAGCCCGAACGACGGCACGCTGCTCGGCACGGGCGGAGACAACCTCTCCGCGCTGATCAGCCCGCAGAAACGCGCCGCTCCCGGCGGTGAAGACCCCTACCTGCGTCAGGTGGTCCCGTACCTGGAGGCGTATCGGACCGCGTGGGCCGCGGTCTACCGGATGATCTGGGATCACCTCGCGCGCCTCCCGCCCGATGCGCGCCAGAGCTACTTGCGCCGGCTTGGCGAGGAGCACCCGAGCGTGCTCGCGGAGCGGGATTTTCAGAAGATCTCTCAGTACTACGGCGTGGACTACCGCACGCTCGGCGAGCTGGCCCCCGCGAACGCGGCGTTCGCGGCGCTCTCCGAGCTGGCGGGCGCCCTCGCGCCCGGCGCGAAGCCCCCGGACGATGTCGCGGGCATCGTCAACTTCGCGCGGCGGCTCCGCGACACGATGGAGGTCTTCCTGAAGTGCTTCGTGAGCTTGCGCGACGGCTACCAGGAGTTCGAGGCCGAGGTGCTGGCGCGCGATCGCTCCGCCGAGACGGACAAGGTCGCGAACGCGCAGGACGCGAAGGAGCTCGGCACGGTCCTGCTCACGCCGGTCGGGGGCCCGGACGCCGCGCGGCACCTCCACGAGATCTTCGTGGATGTCATGAGCCACCAGATCGCGCTCCTGAACGGCGTGATGGGGGGCGTGAGGTCGCTGCTCGTCAAGCTCTCCCCGAAGACGCTCGAGGAGAAGCTCGAGCGCGCGGGCAAGAAAGGCGGGCTGTTCTCGAACAAGTACGAGGAGCTCTGGAAGCTCTACGAGCGCCGCCACGGCGACTATTCGGGGGAGGACAAGGAGACTTTTCGGGAAATATTTGGCGAGCAGTTCTCTCGGGCGTACGCTGCGACCGCCGCAGAGGACTATGGGTCGTCCGGCGAGTCGGGAGGCCGGAGCATCGTCCGCTTCCCCGGCTCTGGGAATCCGAACAAACGCTAGCGCCCCAAAACGGCGGGGCTTCGCGCGGCGAGCCGCGCCTTGGGCTCGCCGATCTTCGCCGGAGGCGCGGCCGAACGCGAGGCGCCGTTCATGCGAATCAGGGAGAAAGTCGTAGCAGCAGGTTGTCTGGCCGTCGCCGCGTGCCTCCTCGCCCCGCGCGAGGCGGCCGCGCAGACGACGGTCCAACGCGATAAGAACTGGGCCACGGTCTCGGACGTGAGCCTCGTGCTGGGAAGCTCCGTCGTTTTCCTGATGCCGCGTGTCTATTACAGCGATCCCGAGGCCACGGTCGGCTGGAAGGGGCGCTGGCATTTCTCGGTCATGGCGCCCGCCATGACGATGACCGCGCTGACGCTGCTCGTGGACCTGCCGATCAAGAACGCGCTCGAGTCGACGCGCCCTGGCTGCTCGATCGACGAGACGAACGCGGCGGTGTCCGACTCGGGCTGCGAGTCGTTCGGCGGCCCGTCGACGCACGCGTTCGCCTCCTGGGGCGCGACGGGCGCAGGCACGGGCATCTTCGTGGTCGACACGTTCCGCTACTCGTCTGGCCGCTTCAACGCCGGCGCCTTCATCGGCAATGTGGCCTTCCCCCTCACCGCCTCGGTCGTCACCACCATCGCCCGCGGCGTCGCCCCCGGCGACACGCGGCCGCACGAGAACGCCGGTCAGATCGCGATCGGCGGCGTCACCGGCTTCCTGAGCGGCCTCGCCGTCGGCACCGCCTACGCGATGCTCCAGCGCCCGAACTGCGGCTACGGCAACGCGCTGTTCTGCTGGTAGCCGCCTCTCCGGTACGCCTCCCTCCGCTCGCGGGAGCAGCCAGGGGTCGCGGGGGCCGCCCGCCCCCGCGCCCCCCTGGCCTCGGCCGCCGCTCTTCAGCAGTTTCCGCCCGCCCCTGGTACGAGCGTCGCAGAGCGGCGGTCACCCGCACAGGAGACGGGCCCAGATCGGCGTTTTCGGCGCGCAAGCGCACTCCTGTGCGCTGAGCACCGAAAACGTCGAGGTGGGCCCGTATCCGAAGCGGGCGACCGCCGCTCTAGTCCTGGCCGACGACGCGCTCCCAGAGCGGATCGTTCGACGAGAAGAGCGTATCCCGCTCCACCCGGAGGAATCGCTGGAACTCCACGCGGCGGAGCTCGCGGTCGCTGTCGCGGTTGCCGTCGTCGTGCTTCACGATCTTCACCCGCACCTGCTCGAGCAGCTGAATGCCGTTCGGTTTGTAGGAGACGTCGGTGCGCAGCACGTAGCGGGCGTAGAGCCCGCGCTCGGTGACGGAGGGCACCACCGCCGTCCGCTCCAGGTCGACGGACGCCGCCTCGATCAGCCGTCCCCTTCGCGCAAGGTAGAAGTGCGCTCGTTGTCGGCAGTCGTCGGGATCAGGGCAGTCCTTCGTCTCGGCAACGACGAGGTTGTCGTTGCCGAGGCGCACCGGGGACAGCTTGGTCCCCTTCGCGGGCGCGCGGAAGCTGCCGACCCCGTAGACGTCCGCGCGATCGCCGGCCGCTCGCACGAGCGCGACGAGGCCGCCCTCGTCGCCGTTCTCGAACTTGAGGACGCGCACCCACACGGCGCGAAGCCCCTCCGGCCCGGAGCGGATCTCGACCTCGTCGGGGTCGATCTTGCGGGGCCAGCCGGACTTGGAGATGCCGCCGCGAAGGGTCTCGTTGGCGAACACGTACTGGCCGGTACAGTCGACGTCGGTCGGCCCGATCCCTCGTTCCTCGCTGTAGCCGGGAATGACGACGCTCAGCCACTGGTCTGGGTCGAGGGTGCGGACGGCCGCCTTGCCGCCCGCCCCGCGCTTCGCAGGCGGCAGCTGGGTCGTGCACACGGGGATCGGATTCTGCTTGCGTGTCTGGAGCTCGCCGTGTGGCTGCTCTGGGTACGATCCGCAGCCCGCGAGGGCGGCGGCGAGCCCCAGGCCGACGACGGAGCCGAAGCGAACGATGCTCACGCGCTCTTCGTATCATGCAAGGCGTCGCCAAGGCGAGTTCGCGACCTAACGCCCTGGCCGGCCAACGGCCATGGCCGGCCAACGGCCGTGGCCGGCCAGCCCGCCTCGTTCTCCGTGTCGGCGGTCGCGCGCATGCCAGCATCACGCCGTGGCCCTGCGCATCGTCACGTTCCCCACACGCCCGCAACGCGATGGACACGCCCGCGTCCTCTTATGGAAGCGATGGCTTCGTGACGGAATATTGCGCGCGCTCAGGAACCAAACGCGAACCCAAAGCGAACCGAATGCCAAGAAACCCGCGCTGCTCCCGGACACAAAAGTCTTGACGCTCCCAAAGAGGGAGTTACCTTCTGGACTCCCTGAGAGAGACAGGGGTAGAGATACGATAAGAGTCTTATCTCTGCGTCTCTGAACTCCTAGTCCCGACGGAGCGCACCGTCTGCCAGCGCGCAATGGGGCGTAGACTGAGCCCAGGCGGCGAGTTCTTGAAGGAAGAGGCATTTGATCATGGCGTTGCAAGCTCACCTCGTTTTGAAGGGCGTTACCCAGGGCCCGATCGATGGCTCGGTCACCCAGAAGGGTCGCGAGAAGTCGATCGCTGTCATCGCGGTGCAGCATCAGGTCGTGAGCCCGCGTGACCCGGCGACCGGGCTGCCCAGCGGGAAGCGCCAGCACAAGCCCTTCGTGATCACGAAGGAGCTCGATAAGTCGACCCCCCTTCTCTACAACGCCCTGGTCAACAACGAGAGCATCTCGGAGTGGACCCTCAAGTTCTACACGCCGGGCACCGCGGCATCGAAGAACGTCGGCAAGGAGCAGAACCACTACACGGTCAAGCTCACGAACGCGACGGTCGCGAGCATCGACTTCCACATGGACAACACGCGCGGTGGGGACGGCGCCAAGGATCGGCCGGAGTACGAGCGGGTCTCCTTCACGTACCAGAAGATCGAGTGGTCGTTCGATGACGGCGACGGCGCGCGTCAGGCGGACGACGACTGGGAGACGCCGCAGGGCAGCTGACGCCTAGCTGCTGACGTCTCGTCGCACGGGCGACCTTCGGGTCGCCCGGTTGCGTTTGTCGTCCTGACGTTGGGGCATCAGGGGGTTCCTCAAAATCAGGCATGGCCATCACGCGCAGCAAGCTCAGAATGTTGGCATGCCCCTCAGCGCCTACCTCAGACTCGTCGGCGAAAGACAAGGGGAAATCAGGGGCTCCGTCACCCAGAAGGGGCGAGAAGGTAGCATCCTCGTCACCGAGGTGTTCCACTCGCTGGTAGGGCCGCGCGACCCGGTCACCGGGCGCCCGACGGGCAAGCGGATGCACAAGCCCTTCATCGTCACGAAGGACCTCGATCGGTCCACGCCGCTCCTCCTCAGCATCCTCAGCCACAACGAGGGCATCCCCCGCTGGGAGCTCCAGTTCTACAGGTCGATCGCGATCGGCGTCGAGAAGCCTGTCTTCACGGTCCAGCTCACGAACGCGAACATCTCGAGCATCCAGTTCCACATGCTCAACGTGAGGAACCCGGGGCAATCGCGCCTGCCCGAGCAGGAGGAGGTCGCGTTCACGTACCAGAAGGTCGTCTGGACCTGGAACGACGGGGGTGCCTCCGCGGAGGACGACTGGCTCACCCCGCGCTGAGCGGGCGGGCTTCCGCTCGAGGGGCGAGCTGATCTACGATCCCGCGGTGGCCGGCGCTTCCCTCCTCACCCGAATCGCGCACGCGGCCGACCCGCACTCGACGGAGCGGCACACCTACCGGGATCACGACCTCGAGTCGGCCATCCTGACGCACCTCGGGCACATGCTGAACACCCGCCAGGGGAGCTCGCTGACCTGCCCGGACTACGGCCTCATGGAGGTCTCGGAGGTCCTGCATGAGTTCCCCGAGGCGATCGGCCTGGTGCAGCGCTCGCTCAAGAACTGCATCCAGACCTACGAGCCGCGGCTGAAGAACGTGCAGGTCCGGCACCTGCGCACCGACGCGATCCAGTCGATGGTCCTCGAGTTCGAGATCACCGCGCAGATCCACTTTCCCGACGGCCGGCGGCAGGCGCTCCGGCTCGGCGCTGCAGTGGACCAGAGCGGCAACGTCCGGATGACGTAGCCCCCGCCCGGCGGCCTGGCTCACGGCGGTTGACAGCCTTCGGCCCCGGCGGTCGACTGGCGGTGGCGAGAGGATGTTCAACAAGTACTACCAGGACGAGCTCACCTACCTGAGGGATCTGGGGCGCGAGTTCGCCGCCGCCTACCCCGGGATCGCGCCCATGCTCGCGGAGAAGGGCGGGGACCCCGACGTCGAGCGCCTGCTCGAGGGCGTCGCGTTCCTGACCGGCAAGATCCGCCAGAAGCTCGACGACGAGCTCCCCGAGGTGATCCACTCGGTCGCGTCGCTGCTCTTTCCGCACTACCTCCGCCAGATCCCGGCGACCTCGATCATCGAGTTCACGCCGCTCCCGAACGTGGTGCGCGAGAAGCTCGTCGTCGCTCGGCACGCGGAGGTCGGGTCGGTGCCGGTCGACGGCGTCTCGTGCCGGTTCCGCACGACGCAGGACGTCGAGCTCGTCCCGCTCGCGGTGGAGGACGTGCGCGTCGACACGGGCGCGCAGCTCGCGCAGACGCTCCGCATCGAGCTCCGCCTGACCGGCGGCGCCGCGCTGTCGGGCCTGTCGCTCTCCTCGCTGCGCTTCTACATCCACGGCGAGCGCAGGCTGCAGGACGACCTCCGCCTCTGGGTCGGGGCGCACGTCGACACCGTCGCGCTGGCCGCGGTGGACGCCGCGGGGCGCGACACGACGATCGCGTCGCTCCCGGCGCGCGCCGTGCGGCTCACCGGCTTCTCCGATGAAGAGTCGCTGATCCCGTACCCGAAGACGGTCTACCCGGGGTTCCGGCTCCTGCAGGAGTTCTTCACGCTCCCGCAGAAGTTCGCGTTCTTCGAGGTGACCGGCCTGCAGGCGCTCTCGGCGGAGCGGATCTCCGACCGGTTCGCGATCCTGCTGCAGTTCAGGGACGGGCTCCCGCCAGGGACGCGGATCGGCAAGGAGAACATCCGGCTGTTCTGCTCGCCGGTCGTGAACCTGTTCGAGCACACGAGCGATCCGATCAAGCCCGAGGCCACGAAGCACGAGTACCTCTGCCGCCCGGCGGGCGCGGCGCCCGCGGCCTTCGAGATCCACAGCATCGACAAGGTCGTCGGCATCGCCCGGCGCACGAGCCAGCGCGTCGAGATCCCCTCGTTCTTCAGCTTCCAGCACGAGCTCGATCCCGAGGCCGCCGCGCGGACGATCTTCTACCAGGCGCACCTCCGCCCGGCCGCCATCGGCGACGGCATCGACATGTACCTCTCGTTCGGCTCCCCGCAGGACGCGGGGGCCCTCCCCGAGTTCGACGTGATCAGCATCGAGGCGACGAGCACGAACCGCCGCCTGCCGGCGCAGCTGAAGCTCGGCGATCTCAGGGTGCCGACGGCGACCTCACCCGCGGTGGCGAGCTTCACCAACCTCACCGGCGTCACCGCGCCGCTCCCACCGCCGCTCGGGCGCGAGCTGCAGTGGCGCGTGCTGGCGCACATGGCGATGAGCTACCGCTCGATCACCGAGCTCGAGGTGCTCCGAGCGACGGTCGATCTCTACAACTTTCAGGCGATCGTCGATCGTCAGGCGGCGCGCGCGAACCAGCTCCGCCTGGCCGCGATCAAGGCGATCCGGGTGCGGCCGACGGATCGGCTGTACCGAGGGGCGCCGGTGCGCGGCGTCGCGGTCGACATCGAGCTCGACGAGGGCGGGTTCGTCGGCGAGGGGGAGATGTACCTGTTCGCGAGCATCCTGAACGAGATGCTCGGATCCTACGTCTCGCTGAACTCGTTCACGCAGCTGACGGTCACCGGCACGAATACACGCGTGGTGCACAAATGGGACCCGAAGAGCGGCAGCCTGACGCTGATCTGAAGCCGGCTGCGCCGAGAGGCGCCGCGAGCGCCGACCCCGTCGCGCTGGAGACGCTCCGGCGCTTCGCGGATACCGCGCCGCGCTTCTCGTACTACCGCCTCATCTACCTGCTCGAGCGGCTCTTCCCTGCCGCGCCGCCGGTGGGCCAGCTCGGGCCGGTGCAGGACGAGCGCATCCGGCTGCGCGGCGACCCCTCGCTCATCTTCGCCTCGAGCGACGTGAGCGAGCTCGCGCCGGTCAAGGCCGCCGACGGCGTGGAGCGCGCCCGCGTCTCGACCACGTTCCTCGCCCTGTACGGCTCGGTGTCGCCGCTGCCGGCGTACTTCATCGAGCAGATCGCGCAGGCCGACTACCAGGGCGGCCCGCAGCCGATCCGCGAGCTCCTCGACGTCTTCCACCACCGGCTCCTGTCGCTGCTCTACCGCGCGTGGACGAAGTACCGCCTGCCCGTCACGTACCGCAAGCAGGGCGCCGATCCCTTCTCGCGCCGGATGCTCTGCGCGGTCGGCATCGACGGCTTCCGCGGCTACGAGACGCCGCTCGATCGCTTCTTCTTCCTCCGCTACGCGTCGGTCCTCGCCTCGAAGTCGCGCTCGGCGAGGAACCTGGAGACGGTGCTGTCCGAGATGCTCGGCAACATCGGCGTGAAGATCGAGCAGTTCGTCGGCCACTGGACGAAGATCGAGAAGCCGTTCAGGAACAAGCTCGGCGTGATGAACCACCAGCTGGGCGAGAGCCTGACCCTGGGGCGCTACGTGTTCGACGGCTCCGGCCGCTACAAGGTCGTGCTCGGCCCGGTCGGCTACGACGAGTACCTCTCCTTCTTGCCCGGGGGCCGGCGGCAGGATCTGGTCCGCGGCGTCATCGAGACGTTCACGCCGGGCATCCACGACGTGATGCTCGAGATCCACGTCGACACGGAGGAGGCGCCGCGGTTCCAGCTCGGCTCGCCGCGCGCCGCGACGCTCAAGCGCACCGCGTGGATCGGCGGATCTGCGGCGGAGCGGCTCGTGATCACGATCCCCCTCGACGACAAGCACCTCGCGGGCGGCGACGACGAGGACGACGACGATCGGGGCGAGCCCCCGCCGATGTGACCGAGGCCGCGCGCCGCCGGAACGCGCGGCGGCGCTCGCGCCGTGGGCTCGCCCTGCGCTCAGTAAACGGTGAGGCTCTGCAGCGCGGCCGAGATCTCGTCGGCGTTCGCGTCGACATTCTCGTGGTGCACGATCTGCACGAGCAGGATGCGGCGGGGGCTCCGGAGCAGGATCTCGTGGGCGAAGGCATCCGAGATCGGCTTCGACGGGATCTTCGCCTTGACGAGGTAGCTGCGCCCCTGCGTGTTCGCCGTGGCCACAGGCGCGCGGCCGGAGAGGATCTCGGCGCCCTGCTCCTCGAGGTCCGCCTCGTAGCGCTTGAGCACGTCGGGCCACGGATCCTCGGGGCTGTCGATGCGCTCGTAGATCGAGAACAGGAACTGCCGCGGGGACTGGTACGTGATGAAGCGGCGCTCGGGCGTGTAGTCGGCGCCGCCGACGTTCCAGTCCATCGGGCGGCTCATCCGGACGTCGCCGTTCATGAGGCCCACGCCGATCCGGCGCGGCACCCGGTCCGTCGCCGGCGCGTCGAGCGGCGGGAAGTACACCTCGAAGCTCGAGTCCTTGCTCAGGGAGCCGGCCGCGCCGTGGAGGTAGAAGACGTCGTCCTGCTTGGGGGCGGTCGGGGAGCCGCCGCAGCCGGCGAGCAGCGCGATCGCGGCCACGGCGGCGCAGGCCACGCCCGCGCGCCCCGCTGCTCCGGCGGCGAGCGGATGGCGGGCGCGGAAGGCGGGGAGGTGCGCGAGCGTCGGCATTCCGAGGTGCCTCATCGGGGGGAACTCTAGGCCAGCGAGGGCACGCCAGCCAAATGTTCGCCGAGGAGTTTGCCCTCGGGGTGCCCGGCATTGAATGATTGCCCGGCCCGGGCAGCGCTGCGCCCGCCGATCGAGGCGGCACCCCGTGCCGCGAGAGAGACATGTCCAACGAAAGCAAACCGAGTCGCAAGGGCGAGCCCGCCGGAGCACCGGCGGCGAGCGCGCCGAGCCCCCCCTCCACCCGCACGAGCCAGGGCCACGAGCGTCCGGCGTCTAGCCGCCGCGCGCCCCGGCGCCCCGCGCTCGCGGCAGCCTTCGCGCTTGCGCTGGGGGCCCCGGCGTGCAGCGGCATCGACGCCGGCGTGGAGTACCCGGACGATCTGCCCGCGATCGATCGGTACCTCTTGACTCCCGAGAACGGCCCCGAGGCGCCGCTCGCGCTGGGTGAGTTCAAGATCGGCCCCGAGACGTGCAGCGGCGTCGACACGCACCCGGTCACCCAGAAGCTCTCGCCCGAGGATCTCAGCCGCTTCCTCGCGGCGCAGGGCGCCGGGAGCATCACCCCGAAGCTGGCGAGGTCGAACCTGTACTGGTTCGACTTCCCCGCGCGCGACAAGTCGTTCGTCCGCCTGCGCCTCGCGGTGCTCGAGGACTCCAAGCACGCGACGCAGGATCTCCACGACGCGGTGCTGCAGCACGGGCCAGGCTGGTGGGGCGTCCGTCGCTCGAACCTCGCCGTGCTCGCGCCGAAGGCGAACCTGAGGGAGGCGATGGCGTTCGCCATCAAGTACAAGCTCGTCTGCTGGGGGGTCTTCACGTACGCGGCCAACGACGACGCGTACGTCGTCCCCGGGCCCTACGCCGAGCTGTGAGGGGAGCTGGCGGCGCGCGGGGCGGAGACGCACGCCGCCGGCGCGCCGTCTGCAGACCTCTGCGAAGCTGGCCCACGCTCGGCGAGAACGCGTAGACTGCGCCCATGCGCCGTTACGTCTTGCTCACCGCCGCCGTTGCCCCGATCCTCGCCGTGACCGCAGCCGTCTCCGTGCCCGGCTGCGCAGAGGAATTCGATGACGTCTGCGCGTTCCTCGAAGACAGCAGCAACTGCTACGCGGATTTTCATGCCGATGTTCTGAATCGGTGCGGTGCACCTGGCGCAGGAAACGGGCCCAGCGGCCAGTTCGCCAGCCGCGAAACCCTCGACATATGCTTCCTCAGAGAGGGAGGTCAGGTCGTCTTCGACCCGCCGCTCGACATCGCCGCGTTCCCTCCGAAGAGCATCGCATTCAAGCGCCTCGACGCCCAGGCGCAGGAATGCGGCGCCTTCACGTACTCGGGGGAGTTCAGCTACTCGGTGACCATCAATCCATGCGTCCAGACCGGGAATGGAACCGGTGCCGGTGGTGATGGTGGTGGCGGCGGCGGTGCCGATGGTATCGGCGGTGCCGCCACCATCCCACAATGCGAGAACGCAAGTGCCGGCGGTGGTGGCGCCGCTGGCGGGGGCGGCAACGAGGCTGCCGACGTGGACGGCGGTGCAGTGACCGTCATCACGCCGGAAGGCCGTGCAACACTCGACCTGAGCTGCTCGGAGGGCACGCAGTACCACTTCAACCGGCTCGAGGCCGAAACGAAGTGCGGCGGCTACGACGCGCTCCTTCCGAGGGCCATACTCAAAACGAGCCTAGGCAAACAGCCCCCCCCGGAGGCGGACCCCAACGATCTCGATGAGTACAATGGTTTCATTTCCTTCAGCATCCACTACCCACCTATCATTGCGCCTGGGGGGAGTGAGGGGACTGGCGGCGGGGGCGATGGTGGAGCGGGCTCCGACGCGGTCCCCTCGGCTGAGGTGGTGGAATATTTCAATTGCGAGATCCCGGCGGCCCTCCCGCTTTGCTTCAATGGCGTGAAGGACGGCACGGAGACCGACATCGACTGTGGCGGCGCGCTCTGCAAAGCGCGGTGCGGCGATGGGCAGTCGTGTATCAGGGGCGGCGATGATTGCTCGGATGGGCTCGAGTGCCTCATCGTGGATGGCTTCTCCAAATGCACAGGGCCCACGGAAGGCACCGGCACCGGCGGCTCGGGTGGCGCCGGCGGCGCAGATGGTACTGGCGGTGCAGGCGGCGCCGACGGCCAGTAGCCTCGCTCTCCGCTCAGGCGACCAGCACCTTCACCACGAACGTCGTGCTCCCGAGGCGCAGCCGGTCGTTGTCGCGCAGCTGCCGGCGCTCGCCCTGTCCGAGGCGCTGCTCGTTGACGAAGGTGCCGTTGCGCGAGCCGTCGTCCTCGATGAAGACCTGACCCGTCGTCGGATCCGCGTGGATCGACGCATGCCGTGAAGAGGCGCTCGCATCCGCGAGCCCGATCTCCGTCGCGGCGTCCGCCCCGGCGCGCCCCACCTGCGTCCGGCCGCTGTAGATCGGCCAGAAGCTGCCTCCGGGATCGTTCTGGAACGTCACGATGAAGCCGACGAGGACACGCGCAGGCTGCGCCGACATCTGCGGCACCGCGCCCGAGACCGCCCCCTGGACGATCGGCGGCGCGACGATCGCAGGCGCCCTGGCCTGAGCGACCATCGGCACCCCTCCCTGCACCATCGGCGGCGGCGCGACCGCCCCCCCTTGCATCATCGGCGGCGGCGCCACCACGCCCCCCTGCACCATCGGCGGCGGCGCGACCGCCCCCCCCTGCACCATCGGCGGCGCGACCAGCCCCGGCGCCCCCGTCGGCACGACCATCGGCGGGGGCGCAACCATCTGCGGAGGCGCGCCGAAGACTGGCGCCGGCGCCACGGGCTGCTGTCCCATCGCGCCACCCATCGACGCGCCAGGCACCATGCCTGGCCCCGGTGCCCCGAGCGCCGGCTGGACCGGCGGGACGCCCGGCGCGTTCATCGGAGGAGACGCCGGCTGCGACGTGAGCCCCGCGGAAGGCGCCGCTCGGGCCCAGGGGGAGACCGGGAAGGGAGCTTCCCCCCCCGTCGAGAAGGGGACGCTTCCGCCCGGCGATGCCGGCACCGCGAGCCCGCCTCCCCCGACCCCGTAGGCCTGAGGAGGAGGCGGATAGGCGCCCTGCGCGCCCCCCGCCGCGTAGCCTGGCGACGCCGCGCCGCCATAACTCGCGACGGCTGGCTGCCCTGGATAGCCCGGCGGGCCAGGCGGAGCATAGGCGCCAGCCCCCGCCTGCACCGGCGGAGGCGCGACCGGAACAGAGGCTCCAGGCGATGCGCCCGCCACGCTCGTACCGCACATCGAGCAGGCAGCGTCGGTCTCCTTGAGCATCCACGCGCAGTTCGGACACGGCCTCATGCGATCTCGAGGCTACCGATTCGCTTGACATCCGTCGAGGCGAAAGCCGCGCTTTGGCGAGAGCGCGCGAGCACGCCGCGCAGCTCGGCGCGCGCTGCGCGGGCGATGCGATGCCGCTCCCACGCGCTGCAACGCGAGCGCGCCAAGCTCGCCGAGAGGCAGGGCGCCCGTCGCTACGGCGCGGGCGTCGTCACGAAAAAAAGCACGAAAAAAGGCGCCGCGCGTTCAAGCCGCGCGGCGCCTCGGAGACAGGTCGCTCAGCGATCGCTGGCGACGGCCGTCATCAGTTGCTGGCGATCGAGCTCTTCTCCGACTTCTCGATCTCCTTCTTCTCGCCGTCCTTCGACTCCTCGGTCACGGGCGCGGGCTCGGGCAGTCGCTCGAGCGCGGCCTCCAGGACCTGCTCCATCCGGCTGACGAAGAAGAACTGCAGCTCGTCCACGACCTCCTTCGGGACCTCCTCGAGATCCGCCCGGTTGCGCTCGGGGACGATGATGCGCTTGATGCCGGCGCGGTGCGCCGCCAGCACCTTCTCCTTCAGGCCGCCGATCGGGAGCACGCGACCGCGGAGCGTGATCTCGCCCGTCATCGCGACGTCGTGGCGGACCTTGATCCCGGTGAGGAGCGAGACGAGCGCCGTGAACATCGTCACGCCCGCGCTCGGCCCGTCCTTGGGCATCGCGCCGGCAGGGATGTGGATGTGCAGATCACTCTTCTCGAGGAAGTCCTTCGCGATGCTGTACCTCGACGCGTTGCTGCGCACGAACGACAGCGCCGCCTGCGCCGACTCCTTCATCACGTCGCCGAGCTGGCCGGTCAGCTGGAGCTTGCCCGTGCCGTACATCCGCGTCGCCTCGATGAAGAGGATCTCGCCGCCGACGCTCGTCCACGCGAGGCCCGTCGCGACGCCGCTCTCGGCGGTGCGCTCCGCGACCTCGCTCGTGTACTTCGCCGGGCCGAGGAACTCGTGCAGGTCGTCCTCGTTGTCGACGCGCCGCTTCTGCGTGTCGCCCTCGGCGACCTTCACCGCCACGCCGCGGATGACGCCCGCGATCTGCCGCTCGAGCGACCGGACGCCGGCCTCGCGCGTGTAGTGATCGATGATCTCCTCCAGCGCCTTGTCCGTGACCTCCAGCTGCTCGGTCGTGAGCCCGTGCTCCGACAGCTGCTTCGGGAGCAGGTGCTGCCGCGCGATCGCGAGCTTCTCCTTGCGCGTGTAGCCGGGGATCTCGAGGATCTCCATGCGGTCGCGGAGGGGCGGCGGGATCGGATCCGCCACGTTCGCGGTCGCGACGAACATCACGTGCGACAGGTCGTACGGGATCTCCAGGTAGTGATCCGCGAACGTGTTGTTCTGCTCCGGATCGAGCACCTCGAGCAGCGCCGCCGACGGATCGCCGCGGAAGTCGTGCCCGATCTTGTCGACCTCATCCATCATGAAGACCGGGTTGATCGTCCCCGACTTCTTCATGCCCTGGATGATCTGGCCAGGGAGCGCGCCGACGTAGGTGCGCCGGTGGCCGCGGATCGCCGCCTCGTCGTGCACGCCGCCGAGCGAGACCCGGTGGAACTTGCGGCCGAGGGCGCGCGCGATGCTCCGGCCGAGCGACGTCTTGCCGACTCCGGGAGGCCCGAGCAGGCAGAGGATCGGGCCCTTCTTGTCCTGCTTCAGCTTGCGGACCGCCAGGTACTCGAGGATGCGCTTCTTGACCTTCTCCAGGCCGTAGTGGTCCTCGTCGAGCACCTTGCGGACGCTGCCGATGTCGAGGTTGTCCTGCGTCGACTGCGTCCAGGGCACGTCGAGGATCCAGTCGAGGTACGTCCGCACCACGGTGTACTCGGCCGACCCGACCTGCATCGTGCGCAGCCGCTTCAGCTGCTTCTTCGCGACGGTCTCCGCCTCGGTCGGCAGGTTCGCCTTCGCGATGCGATCCTCGAGCCCGTCGAGATCGCCCTGATCGCCGTCGTCCTCGCCCAGCTCCTCCTTGATCGCCTTGAGCTGCTGGCGCAGCACGTACTCGCGCTGGTTCTTGCCCATCTCCTCCTTGATCTGGGAGTTGATGCGCTCGCGCATCTTCAGGATCTCGAGCTGCCGCGTGAGCAGCCGCAGCACCTTGCGGATGCGCTCCTTGACGTCGATCGTCTCGATGAGCTGCGCCTTCTCCTCGACCGGAGCGTCGAGGTTCGCCGCGACGAGATCGGCGAGCGCGCCAGGCGCCTGGATGGAGTCGATGAGCGAGCCCGCCTCGCGCGGGAGCTCCGGCATGAGCTGGATGACCTGCTTCGCGATGTCGCGCAGGCTCATCGCCAGCGCCTCGGCCTCGACGTCCTCCGTCGCCGGCTCGTCCATGCGGCGGATCTTGGCGCGCAGGTACGGCGTGTGGGCCGTGACGCTATCGAGCCTGATCCGCGTGAGGCCCTGCAAGATCAACGAGTAGTTGCCCGAGCTGTGCTTCAGCGCCTTCAGCACGCGCGCGGCGCAGCCCATCGGGTACAGGTCCTCCGCCCCGGGATCGTCGGTCGACGGATCGCGCTGGGCGAAGATCGCGATGACCGGGCCGGGGAGGTTGTCGACATCCTCCACCAGCGCGACCGACTTCTCGCGGCCGACATCGAAGGGCGCGACGGCGCCCGGGAACAGCACCGCATTGCGGATCGGCAGAACCGGCAGCTCGTCGCCGAAGACGACCTCTTCCTCGGAGCGCGGCGGCATCGGCGGGTTCTTTTTCTCGGACATGGCGATCTCCTCTAGGCACCCGACCGGGGGAGGTAAACCCCTTCATCAACACGCAGCCGGGCCGCGCGGCCACCGCGCGCCCCGGTCATCTTGGCTTGCATCCAGACGGATGCGGATGGTGCAACGCGGAGCCCTGCTGGCAGCTCTTGGTGGAAGACAGCCCGCGAGGCTACGGGAACTCACCATAGACACGGCGCATGCCGCGTGCCACAGCCCTGGCCATTTTTTTGAATGAGGATACGCTGCGGGTGGTCAGGTCCGACTCCGACCTGCAGCGCTCGCTCGTCACGCTCGTCACCACCTGGCGCGCGCGGCGCGGCGCAGGATCCTCGGCGGCCGGGTCAACGCGGCGCGCGGAGGAGGCGCGCCTCGGCCTCGCCGCGCAGCGCAGCCGAGGCTGCGCCCGGCACGGAGCGACACCCTGGCCCTCGCTGAACGATGATCGATCCCCTGCTCGGCCTCGGCGCGCTCGCGATCGCGATGCTCGGCCTGCCGGCGGCGCCGTCGCTCGATCCAGGGCCGAGCCCGGCGTGCCCGGCGGACATGCGGCTCGTCACCGGCACGCACCGCGACGAGGTGCAGCACGTCTGCGTGGAGCCGGTCAAGAGCGGCAAGGCGACCCACTGCTTCGCGTACTGGGAGGACATCACGGCCGAGGAGGGGCCGTCGACCGAGATCTCCGTGTGCATGGACCAGTTCGAGGCGCCGAACCAGCGGGGGGCGAAGCCGCTCGTCATGCAGTCGTTCGAGACAGCGACCGCGTGGTGCGCCGCGCGCGGCAAGCGGGTGTGCGCCGAGCAGGAGTGGGAGCTCGCGTGCGAGGGCCCCGAGCGGCGTCCCCTCGCCTACGGCTGGCGCGTGGACAAGGCGGTCTGCAACAGCGGCAAGGCCTGGCGGCCGGTCGACGAGCGGAAGCTCGGCGCCTCCGGCGAGGCGGCGCAGCGCGAGGTCGAGCGGCTCTGGCAGGGCGCGCCGAGCGGCTCCCATCCCGGGTGCGCCTCGACCTTCGGCATCTTCGACATGATGGGCAACGTCGAGGAGTGGGTCGCCTCGCGCCGCGGCCGCCGGTGGCCAGGCGCGCTCATGGGGGGCTTCTGGGCCAAGCCGTGGACGGGCTGCCGCGGGACGAACGACGCGCACGATCCGAAGTTCGTGTTCTACGAGACCGGCTTCCGCTGCTGCGCCGATCCTCGGCCCGCGAGCGGCGCGGCGGCGCGCGACGCGAACGAAGAGCGCGGCGGGCGCCGAGCGCCCGGGCCCTGAGGCCGAGCCTCCACGGCGGCGCTCGCCGCGAGCGAAGAAGGCGGCACGACGGGCGCAGGTCCTGCTAGAAGCCAGGGCGTGCGCGCCCTGTTCTTCGGTACCCCCGCCATCGCCGTGCCGTCGCTCGAGGCGCTCGCGTCGATCGCGGACGTCGTCGGCGTCGTCTGTCAGCCGGATCGGCCCGCCGGCCGCGGGCTCGAGCTGAAGGCGCCGCCGGTGAAGGTGAAGGCGCTGGAGCTCGGCGTGCCCGTGCTGCAGCCCGAGAAGGTCCGGACGCCCGAGTTCGCCGCGTGGGTCGCGGGCGCCGGAGCGGACGTCGCGCTGGTGATCGCCTACGGGCGCATCCTGCCGAAGGCGGTGCTCGAGGCGCCGCGGCGCGGCTGCATGAACCTGCACGCGTCGATCCTGCCGCGCTACCGCGGCGCCGCGCCGATCACCTGGGCGATCGTCGGGGGCGAGACCGAGACGGGCATCTCGCTGATGCAGATGGACGAGGGCATGGACACGGGGCCCGTCTACGCGGTGCGCCGGACGCCGATCGGCCCGGACACGACCGCCGACGAGCTCGCGATCGATCTCGGGGCGCTCGCCGCGCGCGTCGTGCGCGAGGACCTCCGCGGCGCGGTGGACGGCGAGCTCACGCTGACGCCGCAGGACCACGAGGCGGCGACGCACGCGGCGCTCCTGAAGAAGGAAGACGGGCGCATCCGGTGGGAGCGGAGCGCCCGGCAGATCCACGACCACATCCGGGGGATGACCTCGTGGCCAGGCGCCTTCACGACGATCGACGGCAAGGCGCTCAAGGTGCTGGCCGCGCATGTCGAGAGCGAGGCCGACCAGGCCGGCGCGCCGCCGGGGACCGTGGTGATGGCCGGCCGCAGCGTCGTGATCGTCGCCTGCGGCGCGGGCGCGATCCAGATCGTGCGAGCCCAGGTCGAGGGGCGGAAGCCGCTCGCGGCGGCGGACCTCGTCGCCGGGCGGACGCTCCAGACGGGGATGGTGCTCGGTCGTTGAGCGCCCCGGGCGCCGTTCACGGCGCCCTGTCGTCGAGCGCCGCCCGCGTCACGGCCCGGCCGGGTGCCAGATCGTCTTCATCTCGACGAACCGCTCGATCCAGCGGGGGGACGTCGCCGCCCTGTCGTCGAACCACTCCGCCTCGCCGAGCGATCGGGCGCGCACCCGCTTGACGCTGGCCGCGGCCGCCTCCTCGAGGCGCTTCGTCAGCGCCGCGTCCACGCCGTGGAGATCGAGCGCGGCGACGTCCATGTGCGCGGCGAGGTGCGGCAGCACCTCCGCGAGCTGGCCGGTGAGGACGTTGACGACGCCGCCCGGGAGATCGCTCGTGGCGAGCGCCTCGCCAAAGACGAGCGCCGTGCGCGGATCCGCCTCGCTCGCGAGCACGACGCAGGTGTTGCCGGCGGTGATCACCGGCAGGAGAGCGCCCAGGAGGCCGAGGAGCGCCGGCCGCGGCGGCGCCGCGATGACGACCACCCCCATCGGCTCGGGCACCGTGAAGGTGAAGTGCGGGCCGGACACGGGGTTCAGGCTCGCGAAGAGGCTCTGGTACTTGTCGGCCCAGCCCGCATAAGCGACCGCGCGATCGATCGCCGCCAGGACCTCGCGCTCGGCGGCGCCTGCGCCCTGCCCGCCTCGCTCGAGCGAGGCCGCGAGCTCCGCGCGCCGCGCCTCGAGCATCTCGGCGAGGCGGTAGAGGATCTGCCCGCGGTTGTACGCGGCGCGCGCCGACCAGCCGCCGAGCGCGCCGGCCGCCGCGAGCACGGCGTCGCGCCCGTCCTTGCGCGAGGCGCGCGGGATGTTCTCGACCGCGCCCGCGCCTCCGTGATCGCGCACCTGCGTGTACCTCCCGGACTCCGAGCGCACGAACGCGCCGCCGACGAACATCTTGTACGCCTTGCGCACGCCGACCCGCGCGCGCGCCTCGCCCGGAGGAGCGTCGAGCGCGGCCGCGCCGGCGCAATCCCCGATCGGCGTGCACCCCTCGTCGCCGCCGCTGTCCTTGTCGCCGAGCGCCATCAGTCCACCTCGAGGTAGGCGAGCAGCCCCTGGCGCCCGCCCTCGCGGCCGAAGCCGCTCTCCTTGTAGCCGCCGAACGGCGCGCTGGGATCGAACTTGTTGAAGGTGTTCGCCCAGACGACGCCGGCGCGGAGCCGCTGCGCGACCCAGAAGCTCTTCGAGCCCTTGCCGGTCCAGACGCCCGCCGACAGCCCGTACATCGTGTTGTTCGCCTTCTCGATCGCCTCCTCGGGCGTGCGGAAGGTCAAGATCGAGAGCACCGGGCCGAAGATCTCCTCGCGCGCGATCCGGTGCGACTGCGCGACGCCCGTGAAGAGCGTCGGCGCGAACCAGTAGCCCCGCTGCGGGAGCGCGCAGCTCACCGAGAAGCGCGAGGCCCCCTCGCGCTCCCCCGCCGCCACGAGCTCCTCGATCTTCGCGAGCTGCGCCCGCGAGTTGATGGCGCCCACGTCCGTGTTCTTGTCGAGCGGATCGCCGACGCGCAGGGTCGCCATGCGCTCGCGCAGCTTGAAGAGGAGGGCGTCGTGGACGCTCTCCTCGACGAGGAGGCGCGAGCCCGCGCAGCAGACGTGGCCCTGGTTGAAGAAGATGCCGCCGATGATCCCCTCGACGGCCTGATCGAGCGGCGCGTCCTCGAACACGATGTTCGCGGCCTTGCCGCCGAGCTCGAGGGTGAGCCGCTTCCCGGTGCCGGCGAGCGCGCGCTGGATGCGCTTGCCGACCTCGGTCGACCCGGTGAACGCGACCTTGTCGACGCCAGGGTGGCCGACGACCGCGGCGCCGGTCGCGCCGGCGCCCGTGACCACGTTGACGACGCCGGGCGGGAGATCGGCCTCCTCGATGATCTTCGCGAGGAGCAGCGCGGTGAGCGGCGTCGTCTCGGCGGGCTTGAGGACGCACGTGTTGCCCGCCGCGAGCGCCGGGGCGAGCTTCCACGCCGCCATGAGCAGCGGGAAGTTCCAGGGGATCACCTGGCCCGCGACGCCGAGCGGCCGGGGGTCGCGCCCCGGGAACGCGTGCTCGAGCTTGTCCGCCCAGCCCGCGTGGTAGAAGAAGTGCGCGGCCGCGAGCGGGAGATCGACGTCGCGGGACTCCTTGATGGGCTTGCCCCCGTCGAGCGACTCGGCGACGGCGAGCTCGCGCGCCTTCTCCTGGAGGGCCCGGGCGACGCGGTAGAGGTACTTGCCGCGATCGAGCGGGCGCATCCGCGACCAGTGCTTCTCGTACGCGGCCCGCGCCGCCTGCACGGCGAGATCGACGTCCTGCTCCGAGGCCTCGGCGAACTCGCAGAGCTTCTCCTCGGTCGACGGGCTGATGCTGTCGAGGTAGCGGCCCGAGGCCGGAGCGCGCCACGCGCCGCCGATGAAGAGCTCGTACCGCGGCGCGATCTTCACGTGGTCGCGCCCCTCGGGCGCCGGCGCGTAGCGCCAGGCGTCGCCGAACACGACGGCCGCGTCCCGCGCCGCGGTCGCGTCCCGGGGCGAGCCCCCGTCGCCGCCAGCCGCGGCGGTGCTGTTGTCGCTCATGCAGCGCACTCTACGCCCGCGGCCGCGCGTTGAACACCGACGCGGACCCGCCCTCGCGGCGCGGTCAGTCCTTGCTGAAATGGTCCCCGCTCTGGTAGGCGCCCGTCCGCTCCTTCTCGAGCTGCATGAGCACGTCGTTGAGGAGCGTCGACGCGCCGAAGCGGAACAGGTCGCTCGTGAGCCAGGCGTCGCCGAGGGTCTCCTTGACCAGCACGAGGTAGTGGAGCGCCTGCTTCGCGGTGCGGATCCCGCCGGCCGGCTTCATCCCGACGCGCCGCCCGGTCGCCTGCGCGTGATCGCGGATCGCCTCCAGCATCACCAGCGTCACCGGAGGCGTCGCCGCCGGCGTGATCTTCCCGGTCGAGGTCTTGATGAAGTCGGCGCCCGCGAGCATCGCGATGCGGCTCGCCTTGCGGACGCGATCGTAGGTCCCGAGCTCGCCCGTCTCCAGGATCACCTTGAGGTGCGCGTGCCCGCACGCCTCCTTGGTCGCGGCGATCTCGTCGTACACGGCGCGGTACTCGCCGGAGAGCATCGCGCCGCGGTCGATCACCATGTCGATCTCGTCGGCGCCGAGCTCGACCGCCTGGCGGACGTCGGCGAGCTTGACGGCGAGCGTGGAGAGGCCGCTCGGGAAGGCGGTCGCCACACTGGCCACCTTGACCGCCGAGCCCGAGACCGCTCGCTTCGCCACGGAGACGAGCTTGGGATAGACGCACACCGCCGCACAGGAAGGGATGTCCGCGCGCTCGTGGGGTCGAAGCGCCTTCTGACAGAGCTGCTCAACTTTTCCCGGGGAGTCTTTCCCCTCGAGGGTGGTGAGGTCCATCATCGAGATGGCGAGCTTGAGGCCGGCGACCTTGGCGGGGCCTTTGATGCTCCTTTTGCCGAGCCCGGCTGCGCGCTCTTCGACCATGACCTTATCCACGGTGGGCGAAGAGAAATCGGGGTAGGTGACCTCCCTGCCCTGGCGCACCACGCCAGGCGCGGCGCCGCTGTCGTTTCCGAAGATCGCCATCGGCCTCGTCTCCTGGCGCGGGAACGTACCAGAAGCGTCGGATCGATCCTACCGAGTGCGTGCTAACGTGGCGCTCTGATGAAGAGACGCTTCCCGATTGCGGTCGTTTTTGTCGTACTTGCTGTCGTCTTTGCCTTTGCCTCGCTGCTCGGGTGTGGCGCGGCCGAGCGACCCGATGGTGGACAAGGGCTGATCCCGGTCGGCGCGACGGCGCCCGACGTGTTCGCCGCGGATCAGCACGGCGCGATCCAGCGGCTGTCCGACCAGCGGGGTCGGGCCGTGGTCGTGTACTTCTATCCGAAGGACGGGACGCCGGGCTGCACCGAGGAGGCGTGCGCGTTCCGCGACGCGTGGGATCGCTTCAAGCAGGCCAACGTGCAGGTCTTCGGCGTGTCCTCCGACACCCGCGAGTCGCACGAGAAGTTCGCGACCGAGAACAAGCTGCCGTTCCCGATCCTCGTCGACACCGATCACGCGTGGGCCACGGCGTTCGGCGTGCCGATGCGGCTCGGTGCGACGGCGCGCGTGACGTTCCTCGTCGATCCGGACGGCAAGATCGCGAAGGTCTATCCGGACGTGGATCCCGGGGTGCACGCGGACGAGGTGCTGAAGGACGCCGCGCAGCTCACGGGCGCCGCGCTCCCGGTCGCGCCAGCGGCGCCGGGCAGCGCAGCGCCGGCCGGAGCGGACACCGCGGCGCCGGCCGCCACCGGGGCGGCGCCCGCGGCGGCGCCTGCGGGAGCGGCGGAGCCGGCCACCGCCGCGCCGGTGGCGACGGGGACGATGCTGCCCCCGGCGGCCCCCGCGGCGCCCCCGGCGAAAGGTCCGCCGGGGAGGCGGTGACGCCCGCGCGCGCACGCGGCGCAGGAGCGCCGGCGGGTCGCGCGCGGACCGCGCGGACCGCGCGGCCGCGCGGAGGGCTGACGGGAGATCTGCTGACGGGAGCGCGCGCGTGGTGCGTAGGTCGTCGGAATTTTTGAACACCAACGGGTTGGATCTCTGCGTCCATCGCTTCCGCGACGACCACGCGCAGCCGACGGGCCTCACGCTGCTGCTGCTCCACGGCTTCCTCGACGCCGGGAGCACGTGGGACCTCGTAGCCGAGCCGCTCGCGCGGGCGGGGCACGACGTCGTCGCGCCGGACCTGCGCGGGTTCGGCCGGAGCGCCCGCGTCGGACCTGGCAGCTACTACTACTTCCCCGACTACATCGCCGACGTCGCGGCGCTCGTGGACGCGCTCGCGCCGGCGCGCCTAGGCGTGGTGGGCCACTCGATGGGCGGCGCGGTCGCCGTGTACTACGCGGGCGCGTGCCCCGGCCGCGTAGAGCGCCTGGCGCTGCTCGAAGGCATGGGGCCGCCGGCGAGCGGGCCCGAGGTCGCCGTCGTGCGCGTCGAGGCATGGCTGCGCCAGATGTCGGAGCTCGATCGCGCGCCGCGGAAGCTCTCGTCGATGCGGGACGCGATCGCGCGGCTCGTGGCGAACCACCCGCGCGTGCCGCGCGACGTGCTGGCGACGCGCGCGCCGCTGCTCACGCGGGAAGAGCCGGACGGCGGGCTCGCGTGGGCGTACGATCCGATGCACCGGACGACCTCGCCGCTGCTGTTCCAGGTGGAGGCGTTCATGACGTTCCTGGAGCGCATCGCGTGCCCGACGCTGCTCGTGAGCGGCGGCCAGACCGGGTGGCACCCGGAAGACGAAGCGGAGCGGGCGGCGAGGCTCAAACGCGCGGTGCACGTCGAGCTGCCGGAGGCCGGGCACATGATGCACTGGTCGGCGGCGGCGGAGCTGGCGGAGCGGCTGGGCGAGTTCTTCGCCGCGGGAGGAGACGCCGGGGACGCGACGGGCGAGGGAACCGGGAAAGCAGCCGAAGCAGCGAGCGAAACCGCGTCGCTCGAGGACGGAAATAAAAGAGCTTGACTCGGCAGGCCGAGTGGGTAATCTGCGCGCCTCCTCAACGAGAGGCGTGCCACCTTAGCTCAGTGGTAGAGCAACGGTTTCGTAAACCGTAGGTCTCGGGTTCAAGTCCCGAAGGTGGCTCAAAGTGAATGCCAGCGTGTTCGCTCGCCTGTGGGTGAGCAGGAGGCCGCTGGCCCTGGTGGTCTGAGCAACGCGACGAGCTTGGGAGCTCCTGAACCCGAGATCTACGGTTCACGAAACCGTTGCTCTACCGGCCGGCGTTGCAGCTAGCGCGCCTCTGCTGGGCGCGCTGGTGCAGTCGCTTCTTGTCGACGTCGAGCCCCCCTGCGGACGTCGCATCCCGGCGGTGACGTACCGACGGCAACATCGAGGTAGCCGTCGTATCTCGACACCCTCGGGGTTGGATTTCATCTCTCCCGACTCTACCGACAGGAGTCGACACCCGCCGGGTTGAATTTCAATCCTCCCTGGAACCTCTCGACACCCTCGGGATTGATTTTCAATCGTCCCGCCCGCCGCCGGCGCCCCCGCCTTACAGCGTGAGCACCAGCTTGCCCACCGTGCTGCCCGATTCGATCGCCCGGTGAGCCTCGCCTGCGCTCTCCAGCGGAAACGTCTTCACCGGCGGCGCCGAGAGGCGCCCCTCCTCCACCCAGCCGATGAGCCGATCCATGGCCTCGCGCAGGATCTCCGTCCTGTGGAAGAGATACGAGAGGTTGAAGGCCAGCACGCTCTTGTTGTCGTTGCAGAGATCGAGCGGGTTAAAGCGCGGCATCCGGACGAAGTCGACAGCGAGCTTCGGGTAGCTCGGGCGGCCGCCCTGCCGCGGAAGCATCGTGTGGAAGCCGTACACGACGAGCTTGCCGGCCGAGGCCACGTGCCTGTAGCTCTGCCGCAGCGTCTCGACCCCGTTCGCGTCGAGGATCACGTCGTAGCCCTCGGGCGCGAGCCGCTCCGCCGCCGCCCAGAGCGGCTCGCTGCTCTTGTCGATCACCGCGTCTGCGCCGAGGCGCCTCGCCGCCTCGACCTTGTGCGCCGCGCCCACCACGCCGACCACCCGGCAGCCCGCGATCTTGCCGAGCTGGACGAGCGCGCTGCCGACGCCGCCGGCGGCCGAGTGCACCAGCAAGGACATGCCCGGCCGCAGCCGCACGAGCTCGAAGAGCGCGTAGTACGCCGTCATGAACACCGCGGGGAAGCCGGCCGCCTCCTCCGGCGTGAGCCGCGCCGGCAGCGGGAAGACCTGGTGGCGCGGCACCGCGACGCGCGAGGCGTAACCACCGAAGCGCGTCACGCCGAAGACGGGCGCCCCCGGCGCGAGATCGGAGGCGCCCTGGCCGAGCGCGGCGACGGTGCCGGCAAACTCGAAGCCGGGCGTGATCGGCCAGCCGACGTACTTCTTCGCCGACTCGTAGAGGCCCATGCGGACGACGCAGTCGGCGTAGTTGACGCCAGCCGCGCGCACGTCGACGAGCACCTCGCCGCGCCCAGGGCGCGGATCGGGGTGCTCCTCGACGCGGAGCTTGTCGTGGCTGCCGGGCTCGTGGACGACGATCTTGCGCATGGGCACCTGCTTGGCTGATGTGGTCTCACCACGGATCGAGACGGCGACGGCCGTAGTACGCCGCTCGGAATCGGAAAGGAAACGCGGTCCGGGCACCCAAGACGCGCCCCGGACGCCTTGAGACGCGCGAGCCGCTGGCTACCGGTCTCGCGCGCTGGCCGCTCGACGGAGCGACAGGCACGGCTCGGGCGCCTCCGCGTCCGAGCCGTCCGTTCGATCTGGCGTTCATCACCCGATCCAGTCCTGCGGCGGCACGAACGTCAGCCCGAAGCCACCTCTCGCCTCCAGGGCTTCCTTGACCCGCTGATGGATCACCACACCGGAGACGCATTCCGCAAGCCGAAACATCAATAGCCCTGCGGCTCGCATCGGATCGATGACCAGCGAATCGAAATCCGAGTCGATGAGCGGCGGGTCGCGTTGCGCCCGATAGACCGACTTGCCGAGATCAGCGGCGGCCACGAGGCCGACGACGTTGACTGCCAGATAATCCCTGCAGATCTCCCCATCCCGAGGATCGACGATGGCCGTGCGGTAGGTCTGCAGGTTGTCGACGCCAGCCTCGTTCAACGCCGCGCAGAGCGCGCGGTGGTAGAGCGGGATGCCCGCGTCGTAGAGGTACTTTCGCGGGCCCCTGGTGTCAGGGTCCCAGGACAGCTCGATGGGCTCACGCACTGCGACGTCGAAAGGTCTCCCCGACAGCCAGCTCTGGATGCCCTCGATGCTCGGCGGGGGTCCGTCGACACCGGTATACTCCCACTGTTCCGGAGACGCGTAGCACTCCAACATGTAATAGTCCGGCATGCTACCTTTGCCTCCGCAGCCACGCTCGCTCCAGCTCCGCCAGGCTCGCCGCGAAGCGCGACGTGTACAGAGGAGGCCTCCAGGTTTGCGGGGGACCTACCAGGAACTGATAGAGACGGGAGGAGACGCTGTTCAACCGGGACACGAGCCCATGCGGAGGAGGGAATTTCCCCTTCTGATTCCTCACCTCGTCGCATTTTCCACACGCCGAGCTCTGGCTCAGCATGACGATGTTCGTATGTATCTTGTCGAGGACCTTGATCACGAACCCGCTGTAATCGGGGTGGGCGTCGTGAAACTGCCGCCCCGCTCGCTCCATGATGGCGGCGGTGAACCGCTCCTGAAAGGTCGCGACGAACTGATTCTCCTCATTTCGCTGCTTCACGCGCCGGGTAAGCGCTGAGTATTTGAGCGCCTGCTCCTCGCCTGGCAGGACGAGGCCCCCCTTCATCTCCGCCGAGAGCGCGTGATGGGTGGGCAACCAGACACCGTTCTCGCCACCATTGACGTCATAACCGATGTCTCCCGAGATCTTGCTTCCCTTCGCACCCTTGGAGATGAACTTGATCAGCACGCTCTTCGGCAGGGACGCCTCGCCGGGGATCAGGTGATGCGCCGAGGAGGAGTAGGGATACTCTTGACCATCCACGACGACCGGCGGCTCCGGGCAGTCATCAGGCCGCGCGGCGAGCAGCTTCTGCTTCGTCTTCGGAACGATCCCGGACCCCTCGTCCGCCCACAGCTGCGTGCTGTAGCCTTCAGTGAGGCGTGAGCCCAGGCTGGCCGAGTCGCTCCCCAGCGCGTTGTCGACCTTCCCCGGCTTCGTGTGCTCGAAGGGGCACTTGAACTCATCCTGGTCGATCTCCTCCACGCTGACCGACTCACCGAGCTGGGTCATACGTCACCCCATGATGTTCTTCTTGTTGTGAAACAGTGGGTCGCCGAGCCTGCAGACGTTCTTTCCCTCGAACTTCACGTCAAAGGAGTACATCATGAACTCCGCCGCGCCCTTCGTGGAGCTGCTCACGACGCCCCCTCCCGCCGTGCCCGCCTCGTCGCCGCTGGTCATGCTGTACTGAGCGCCCTTCACCATCGGCATCTGACCGTCGCACTTCACCTTCTTGGGTCCCTTCGACGTGTCGGACGCCTTCCCGATATTCGGGTAGGGTATCGGCACCGGCCCTCCCGGGGACGGCGTCTTGCAGACGTCCGGGAAGACCGTGCTGAGCCCGCCACTGTTCTGGTGGACCACGCCGCGCCCGTTCGCGAACACCGTCTGTGCCATCCCTCACCTCACCTCTCTTCCCTGTGCGCCCGAGACCATCGCAGCGCCCCGACCCCCGCAGTCCGACGAGCACCACACAAGGCACGGTGCTCGTCGATATCCTCTGTTGATGCCCACGGCCGCGAGCCCCACCAGCATCGGGCCGAGCGCCGCGCCCGTGTCCCCCAGGCAGTCCACCGGATGCTCGATCGTGGCCCCCTCGGCGAACCGCTCCCGGTGACGAATGTACGCGACGCCCCACTCCTTGGCGTTGAAGCTCTCGCCGTTGAGCCCCGCATACACCGTCTGGACGGCGCCAGCCGTCGAGGCGAAGAGGCGACGAAACGCGAGGTCTAGCCCGTCACCTCGATAAAACTCCTCGCTGTACCGGTGCCCAGGCTCCTCGGCGGACGCCGCGCCGTCGATGCGAGCGCTCGGCGAGCGCCCGAGGTGTTCAGCCTTGCCCGCCGAGGAGAGGAGCAGGAACGCAGCGCCCTCGCCCGGGATGAACCCGTCGAACACGCGCTCGGCGCGGAGGCGCCCCTCCAGGTCAAGGGCGGCGAGTAGATGCAGATCGAGGTGGCTGTCTATCCCGCCCACGATGACGTACACGTCGCTCCCGGAGGCGAGGCGCTCGATGGCCTCGTGCAGCGCAGCGAAGCCGGCGGCTCGCCCCTGCGGGAAGATCCGGCTCCGCTCGAGATGGAACGGGACCTCGGCCTGCACAGCGAGTTGCTGGAGAAAGCCGGGGCCCACGACCGCCGGTCGGCCCGGGTACGGCTCGGGGACCGCCAGGAGCACGGGGATGCGATCGACCCGATCCACGCCCGCCACGCTCTCCCGCAGCGCTGGACCGCCGAGGCGCAGCATGCGCATCTGGCGCGCCGTGAGTCCAAGCGTCGCGTGGAGCGCGGGGCTGAGCCCCGGCAGATCGGCTTCCGGCACGGTGGTCATGACGATCGGCTTGAAGCGCCGATCGAGCACCGAGGTCTCCCTGCTGAGCGATACGCCGGCCCTGACCGCCGCGGCCGTCGTAGGCGCCGTCAGCCCTACGGCGGTCGTCATGCCGATACCGAGGATCTCCACTGGGCGCTGCGCGGTCATCCTGACCTCACCCCGAGATCGAGCGAATTCAGCCCGATACGCACGAGATTGACCTTCAAGGCGTGCTTGTCGCAGCGGACCGCACCCCGCCAGAGGAGCCCGATCATGCAGTCGTTCGGCTCGAGGATGACGGTGTCGAGGTGGAGCGCAGGGCGCTCGATCCTCCCGGCGATCCGGACCTCAGCGCCGAGCTGACACCGCGGCAGGCGAAAACGCAGGACGCCCGTCGGCGAGGCATTGACGATCTCCACCGGCTCTCCCCCTTCCAGGTAACGCCGGCAGACCAGGTCCGGGTGCGCGACGTTGAAGAACCGAGGATTGAAATCCTTGGGCAAATACGGCGCTCGCGTCTTCCGCCAGGCCTCGTCATACGTGCCAACGCATGAGCGGCGCGGCTCCCACGAGGGGGCGATGTAACCGAATCCCGCTGGAGGGGGCGTGTCGGAAGGGTGGGTGATGAGGTAGGCCGGATCCTCGATGTTGGGGAGCTGCCGGGCTGACGGCTCGCCCTCCTTCCCGCGGCGCGCGAAGCCGACGCCTGTTGGATTCCGCGGCTCGATCGTGGCCCGCTTCGTCTCGGGATCCAGCTCGATGACGCCGCCGAACGCTCGTTCGTAGACGAGCGGCATCCGCGTGAACGGCATCGGAGAAGAGGCCTTTCCCCCGAGGCCTCCCTTCCACTCGCGATCGCCGAAGACACGAACGATCTTCCGCACCGCGCCGACCTGGAGCATCACGTCGCATTCGGAGGCCGGTCGCGCCTTCGGAGCCCAGGCGTCGCCGAGGAGCACCACGTCGGTCGAGGGCTTGAGCAGGTGCATCTCGCCAGCGTGCGCCAGGCTGGAGCGCGCCGGGTCGCCGCTGTACTCGTCGACGGGCCGGATGGGACGCTGCTTCTCCGCGATCTGCGTCGCCGAGCCGACGAGCGCGAAGGTCGCTCGGACCACGACGTAGAGGGTCTCGACGCCGTCCGTGTCCGGGAAGAGCCCGATCGTCGCTGCGAAAGGTGTCTCGTTCTGGAGCTGCAGCATCCGTCTGACGGCGCTCAGGATCGCCGAGTTTCACGGGTCGCGCAATGTCAGCTTCCCGCGAGCCCCCGCTCCCATGCCCCCCCTGGCGCCCTCACCTCAACCACCCCACGCTGCGCCCGCCGCAACGAAAGCTCCACCGCCGCCGCAGCCCGCGCCGGCTGGCTCCCCCTCTGTAGCACCTCCCCAATCCACTCCACCGCCATGGGCCTCCCCAGCAGGTGCCGCGTCCCCCGCTTCAGCTCCTTCCCCCGACTCGCCCACCACGTCGCGATCTTCTCCCGGTCCGGCCAAGGCAAGCTCTCGTCCGGATCCATCGCCACGTCCTCGTCCTCCGGATCGTCGCTCGGTCCGCCCTGAAACCCAGCCGGCCGCGCCCCCCGGAGCTTCGCCTCCTCGAGGTCCACCCCGGTGATCATCGTGAACGCCCCGCCCGCCGCCCGCGCGAGCTCCGGCGTCCCCATGCACTCGATGATCCACGGCATCAGCGCCGGATCCCCGAGCGCCGCCGCCCCCGCGAGCGCCACGCGCACCCCCCGCATCGTCCCGGCGATCGCGCGCAGCCGGCTGGACGCCATCCCCGGGTCCATCTTCCGCATCGCCATCGCGCACGCCCGCTCGGCGAACGGCCCTCCACGGTCCGCGATGGCTTCGAGCACCCTCAGCGCCGCCGCATCGCCGAGCAACGCCGCCGACCACGCCGCCGCAAACCGGCACGCCTCGTCGTCGCTGCCCAGCGCTCCGCGCACCTCGTCCAGCAGGTCCCCCCGCCCGAGCTCCCCCACGGCGCGCAGCGCCCGCGCCTTCAGGCGCAGGTCGCTCGATATCACCGCGTACCCCAGGGGCGCGCCCGGGTCCTGCCGGTGAACCGCGCACCCCGCGATCCCGATGCGGTGCAGCTCCGGCCCAACCCGGTGCGAGAGCAGCCCCGGCAGGATCCCCCGCACGTTGTCGAAGCTCACCCACCCCAGCGCCGACACGATCGCCCGCGACAGCGCCGGCACGCCCCCGCCCACGTCGAGCACCCCGGCGATGCCCCTCAGATCCCGCCGCTCCACCGCGAGCACCATGGGCGCAAACAAGCTCCCCGGCTCCTCGTCGTCGATGGCGCCCTTGCAGATCTCCCACCCCGCATCACCCGCCAGCCGCAGCCCGTCGACATGCGCCTCCAGCCGCTCGTCCAGCTCACCGAGGCTCTGCAAATCGTAGAGCGGATCCACCGCCGCAGCGTCCCGGTACGACCACAGGAACGCCGCCTCCTGGGCGTGCTGCTCGAAGATCTCGGCCTCGATCGTCGAGATCAATTGATCTGCACCGATCCGCCCTGGATCCGGTTCACGCCGGACGACCGGGTCAGCAGATAGGCGCCTCGAATCAAGATCTTCCCGGCGCGCGTCAGCGTGATGCTGGCCTTCCCGCACTGGAGCACGATCTCCTTCTCCGCGGTGAACACCAGCCGCTCGCCGTCCGCGGTCGCCGTCGCCCCGTCGCGCACCGCCGCGCTCGCGCTCTCCCCCGCCACGTGCATCCGCCCCATCACCACCGGCCTGTCACGCCGCCCGCCCTCGAACAGGAGCGCCACCTCCCGCCCCTCGTCCTCCGGCCCGAGCGCCGTCATCGCCCGCGCAGCAATCCCCCCGCGCGCCCCCTCTCCCAGGACCGCCGCCTCGACGAGCGGCTCGCCGCTCTGCGCGAACCCCACGATCCGCCCGACAACGACGCCCTCGATCGGTCCGGCCTTCTCCGCCTCGGCCCGGACGCGCTCCTCGTGCGCCGCGACCACCAGCTCGAGGAGCCCCTCCGCGCCCTCGATCGCTCCCGCTTCTCCCCCGCCCTCGTCCGCCACCTCCCCGCCGGCGGCAGCAGCCTCCCCTTCCCCCTCGATCAGGATCGCCTCGCCGCTCGGCTCCGCCGCCGGTGCCCGCCCGTCGTCTCTCATCACCCAGCTCCTCCGCTCCCCCTCATCCCCGAAGCGCCCGCGAGCCCCCGCTCCGCCTCAGTTCACCCCCACGTTGCTCCCCTTGATCTTCACGTTCCCGGACGCCTCGACGTTCACCGCCCCCTCGCTCTTCACGTCGAGCTTCTTCCCCTCGACCCGGATCGGCCCCTCGCCCTTCACCGTGATCTTCTTCCCCTGCACCGTCACGTTCCCGTTCTTCTCGACCGTGATCGTGGCGTCCCCGCACTGGATCGAGAGCTTCTCCCCGATGATCATCGTCTTCTTCTCCTTCACCTCCTCCTTTGCGCTCTTCCCGATCGTCACCGTCATGTCCTTGCCCACCGTCACGGTGTAGCCCTCGTCCACGCTCGTCGACTTGCCCTTGGAGACGCTCTCCGAGCTCGAACCGCCCACCGTCTCGCTCTTGTTCTTGCCGATCGACGCGCTCTGGCTCTCGCCCACGTCGATCGACTGGCTCCCCCCGACCGACTCGGTGTGATCCCCCTCCACGCTCACCGAACGGCTGCCCCCGACCGAGAGGCTCTCGTCCTCGCCGATGCTCTCCGTGTGGTTCTTCGCGACGTCGATGCTCTTGTTGCCGCCGATCTGCTCGCTCTGGTCGTTCCCCACCACCTTGCTCCGGTCGTGGTCCACCTCGAGCGCCTCGTCGTTCCCGATCCACTGCTTCTTGTCGTGCTCGATCGCGATGTTCCAGTCCTTCTGACCGTGCAGGAAGATCTCCTCCGAGCCCTTCTTGTCCTCGAACCGGAGCTCGTTGGACCCCCCGCCGCCCTTCGAGCTGTTCGACTTGATGGTGCTCTTCGTCTTCTCCGCAGGGAGCGCGTACGGCGGCACGTTGGTGCCATGATAGACGCTCCCCACCACGAGCGGCCGGTCCGGATCGCCCTCCAGGAAGTCGACGACCACCTCGTGGCCGATCCGCGGCAGGAACACCGCGCCCCACGCAGAGCCCGCCCAGATCTGGCTCACGCGGATCCAGCACGAGCTCTGCGCGTCCTTCTTGCCCTCCCGATCCCAGTGGAACTGGACCTTGATGCGGCCGTGCTCGTCCGTATAGACCTCCTCGCCAGCAGGGCCGACAACGATCGCGGTCTGGATCCCCTTGATCGTCGGCCAAGGCGTCACCGACTGCGGACGGAAGGGGACGTCGGACGGCACGACCTGGAACTCGTTCCGGTAGGCCGCGGCGTCGCCCTCGGGGACAGCGTCCACCACGGGCTCGTGACCCTCGTGGCGCACGGACACCAGCAGATACTCGCGGTTGAAATCGTCGCGCGCGTGCTCCGCGAGCGTGAAGGTCTGGCCAGGAACGAAGCGCGGGCAGACGCTCTCGCCGCTGCCGGTCTTGCGTGAGGTCTGGAGCTGCTCGAGCCGGATCTTGGCGATGCTCGATCCCGCGCCGGGCGCGTCGTAATCCCCAGGATAGTCGTAGACCTCGAGATCGTCGTCCGCCTCGGCCTGGGCGTTGCTCTCGAGCGACAGGCCGGGCTTCTTGAAGTTGTAGTCGCGCAGCGTCACCTTCCCGGAGCGCACCCGCTCGGCATAACGGAAGCGGGAGACGTGCTCGCTCTGGTGGAGGGCGCCGAGCGGCGGCCGGAACACGACGGTGCTCTCCCCCGGGATCGGCCCGTGTCCCGACGCACCGTCAGAGAACACGAGCACGTGGCCGCCCTCGTCGTGCTCGAAGTAATAACAGATGCCCTCCTCCTCGAGCAGGCGCGACACGAAGGCGAAGTCGCTCTCCCGGTACTGCACGCAGTACTCCCGCGGGCGATAGGCGCCGCTCAGCACGAAGCGATAGCCCTTGCTCGCGATCCCGGCCGCGCGCAGGACCTTCTCGATGATCTCCGGGGTGGAGAGCGCCTGGAAGATTCGGCTGTTCCTGCGGTGCTTGAGGCGGGAGACATCGGGCACGATCGTGGCGTGATAGGCCGTGACCCGCTTGCCCTCCTCACCTTGCTCGAAGCTCGCGACGACACCGTGAAGGTGCCGCGGCAGCTCGCCGACCTGCCAGGTGAGCAGCGCCGTCTTGCCCACGACGTCAGCGAACGCGATGTCCCTGTCCGCGCAAGCGACGAGCACATCGAAGTGGAAGAGCTCGGAGATGCCCTCGCGCCCCTCGAACCGCGTCACCCGGAGCTCCTGCTCCAGTCCGTCGACCTGAAACGAGTGCATGGACTCTCCCCTGTTCAGAGCGCGTGCGCGGACAGACCGCGGGCAGCATTCACCCGGAGTCATCCTACATGCTGCGACCGCTCGACCGCAATGGACGGTTGAGCTCGATGCCTGTGAGGCGCGTCGGGACAACCGAACGCGGCGTCGGCACGGCCGACGGGCGCGCGCCGGAGCGGCGCGGCCTCGGCAGTCCCCGGGGGGTGCTAGCCGTGAAGCAGCCCTGCCTCGGCCATCGCGGCGAGGAACTGAGCGCCGAGCGCCTCCGGCAAAGCGCCCGCATCGCCGAGGCGCTGCGGATGCACGATGGGCGGCGCCGCATGGACCTGCGCGGTGACGAGAGGCGCTGGCGAGAGAAGCGAAGGGGGCGCTGGAGGCGCGCTGGATGACGCTGCCTGGCGCGGAGGCGCGGCAGGCGCGGCGACCGGAGCTCGGCGTGTGTCGAACGGCGTCGCGGCGGAGGCGATCACCCTCGCCGCGTCCTCGGGCTCGAGCGAGGTCGTCTCCCCGAGCAGATCGCGGACGCCACCGGGCCGCGCGGGAGGGGCCGCGGCAACGCGCGGGGCGACGGCCGGCTGCGACGTCGCCGACGTCGCCGAGCGCGCAGGCTCCGAAGGCCCTCGCGCTGCGCTGAACGGCATCGCCCCGGCGGCCACCAGCCTGGCCGCGTCCTCGGGATCGAGCGCGTCCGTCTCCCCGAGCAGATCGCGGACGCCGCCGGGCCGCGCCGGCGCGGAGGCTGCAGCCCGCGGGGCGACGGCCGGCTGCGACGTCGCCGGCGTCGCTGCGCGCGCAGGCTCCAATGGCCCTCGCGCTGCGCTGAACGGCATCGCCCCGGCGGCCACCAGCCTGGCCGCGTCCTCGGGATCGAGCGCGTCCGTCTCCCCGAGCAGATCGCGGACGCCGCCGGGCCGCGCCGGCGCGGAGGCTGCAGCCCGCGGGGCGACGGCCGGCTGCGACGTCGCCGGGGTCGCCGAGCCCGCAGGCGCCGAAGGCCCTCGCGTTGCGCTGAACGGCGTCGCCGCAGCCGCGACCACCCTGGCCGCGTCCTCGGGGCTGAGCTGGTTGGTGCCGTCCAGCGTGATGGCCTTGGCGTTTTTCTGTGAGGCCGATCCAGAGGGCGCGGCGCGCGCAGCGGGCGCGCTGCCGGCGGCGAACGGATCGGCCCATGCGATCGGCTGCGCCGGGAGCTCCACGCCCGCGAGCACGCGCAGCGACTGGATCTCCGCCTCCTCGAGTGGCGCATGGCCGCGCCACACCACCGAGCAGCGCCGCCGATCCACGTCGACGTGCACCGTGTCGGCGCGGAGCAAGATCGGCTCCCCGGCGCGCGGCGCGGCAAGCTTCTGGCGGTACAGCCGCGCGACGCCGCGCGCCTCGGGAAGCTGCGTCCGGAGCTTCGGCCGCTGCGCGATCATGCCTCCGAGCACGATCCACTCGTCGCCGCGCAGCGCCGGGATGCGTTGATCCATGGGCGCCGCCTGGAAGTAGCTCCAGTCGAGCCCCTCGGGGATGTCGAGCAGCGAGCCGTGAACGCGACGCGCGTCGACCGCGCCGAGCAGCCGGCTGCGCAGCGGCGACGTGCGGGGAAGCGGCCCCAGGCCGTCGATACGGACGTGGGAGCGGGCTGGCCCGACGCGCGCGGAGCCGTCGAGCTGAGCTTGCTTGTCGATGCGGACCTGGCCGTCCTGCACGACCGTGAGCCGGACCATGGCGTGCGGCGACGAGAAGCCCGGCGGCAGCTCTGCATGGCCGGTCACCACGACGCCGCACGGATCGAGGTACGGCGCGAGATCGCTCGCGATCTGGAGCCGCTGGCCGGAAGGATCCGGCTGCTCATCCGCCGCGATCGGGTCCGGGGCGACGGGCGACATGCGCCCCTCGGGGACGAGCGCGAACGTGGCCTTCACGACGACCGTGACATGGATCTGGCCGCGAAGGCGCCAGACGACCGTCGCGGCGGCGGAAGGGCCGAGGGGGGTGCTCGCAACGTGCCGCGTCGGTGGGATCATCGAAGCCGGGACATCATGCCTCACGGCCATACCGGCATCTAGCGGGTTCGGCTGAGGTCGTTCGAGGCTCCAGAAGAGCCCTGTCGTCCAGCGCGACACACGGACTCGACTCGATGTTGCCCGGGTCGAGATAGGTCAGCAGCCATCGGCGTCTGCGTCCGCTTGATCGGGATTGGCAACGAGGGGGCAGTCGTCGTCCCCGTCGGGAATGCCGTCCTCGTCGGCGTCGAGTCGGCACGCACCCGCGATGCATGTGTCGCTCAGGCACTCGAACGGCGCGTCGCAGCAGGCGCCCTCCGCCTTCCCGGGGATCGCGGCCAGGCGACCCCACGCTCCGCCCCGGGTGTGCTAGACCGCCGCCCCGATGCGCATCGCGCTCGTTTACCCGCCGACCTGCGATCCCACGGCCCCGTACCTCGCGGTGCCGATGCTGACCGGCTTCCTCCGTACGAACGGCGTGGAGGTCCTGCCCATCGACGCAAACGTCGAGGCCTTCGACGCGCTCCTCACGGCGCAGCGCATGGCCGACCTCCGCGACCGCCTGGAGGCGCGCCTCGGCGAGCTCGACCGCCGCGCCTCGCTCCCGCACGCCGATCAGCTCGAGTACCTCGCCCTCGCCCGCGCGCGCGGCGACGCGCACGCCGTCCCGGAGGCGGTGGATCTCGCCAAGGCCACGCTCCGCTCCCCTGACGCCTTCTACGATACGGACGCCTACGCCCGCGCGGTCGCGACGCTCGACGCGGCGCTCGGCGTCGTGTCCGCCACGCACCACCCGCTCAAGCTCGACTTCACGGCGTACCGCACGCCGTTCGGCCTCACGTCGATGGACGAGATCGCCCGGTCGAGCCGGCCGGAGCACGACCCCTTCGACGCCTGGGTGCAGCAGACGCTCGTGCCCCGGCTCCGCGACGCGCGCGCCGACATCGTGGGCCTCTCCGTGTGCTTCCCGGGCCAGCTCCAGCCGGCATACGCGTTCGCGCACAAGATCAAGGAGGCGCTGCCCGGCGCGCACGTCACGTGCGGCGGTCCCGGCGTCACGCAGCTGCTCCTCCGGCTGTCGGGAGAGCGGCTCGCGCGCGCGCTCGGCCCGTTCGACTCGGCGTGCCTGTTCGAGGGCGAGCACACCCTCCTCGGGCTCGCGCGCGCGCTCGACGAGGGCCGGCCGCTCCGGGACGTGCCGAACGTCGTCGCGCGCGATCGCCTGATGGGCGCGCGCTGGACGCCCGGTCACGGCATGGAGGACCTGAAGGCGCTCCCCGCGCCCGACTTCGATGGGCTCCCCCTCGATGCGTACCTCGCGCCGGCGCTCGTGCTCCCGTACGACCCGACGCGGGGCTGCTACTGGGGCAAATGCACCTTCTGCCATTACGGGCTCGCGGAGGTCGGCACGGCGGCCTACCGCGAGCGCGCCGTCGAGAGCATCGTGGCGCACCTCGCGGCCCTCGGCGCGCGGCACGGCACACGCCACTTCTATCTGTCGCAGGACTCGGTCGCGCCGAAGACGCTCGTGAAGATGGCGCAGGCGATCCTCGACGCCGGCCTCGACGTGCGATGGGCCACCGATCTCAAGCCGGAGAAGTACCTGACCAGGGAGCGCGCGGACGTGCTGCGCCGCGCGGGCGCCGTCGCGTGCGCGCTCGGCGTCGAGTCGGGGTCGCCGCGCGTCCTCGGCCTCATCGACAAGGGCGCGCCCGTCGAGGTCGTCTCCGACGTCATCGACCACCTCGCGTCCGCGGGCGTGGCCGCCGAGGCGATGTGCTTCACGGACTTCCCCACCGAGACGCACGCCGAGGCCGTCGAGACGCTCGACTTCCTGCGCGCGCGGCGGGAGGCGCTCGCTGTCTACATCGTCGGCGAGTTCGGGCTGACGCACGGCTCGCTCGTCGCGCAGACCCCGGAGCGCTTCGGGATCGACGAGGTGTTCGCCCTCGAGGGCGACGAGCTCGGGCTCGGCCTGTTCTTCGTCCCGCGGGAGCCGTGGAAGACCGACGCCGAGCGCGCCGACGTCGACGCGCGGCTCTCCGACCTGTCGCGCGGCTGGACGTTGCGCAGCTATCCGTGGGCCGGCGCCGTGTCGACCGCGCACACGATCCTCCAGTACGACCGCTTCGGCCCCGGCGTCTTCCGCGATCGCGCGGCGCGCCGCCCCGACGACAGCATCCCCGGAGCCAGCACCATCGAGCGCGGGCTGCGCTTCGATCCGCGCGCCGCCGAGCACGCGGAGGCGCGCGAGGCGGAGATCTGGGCGACGCTCGTCCACGAGGAGCGGCGCGTGGGGCGCGACGCCTACGAGCGGCTCGCCCGGTCGCTGCCGCCGCTCCGGCCGAGGCCGGTGCGCGTCAGGTTCGTCGCGGGCGCCGCGCCGGCCGTGACGTCGGGGCGACGGCCGTCGCACGCGAGCAGCGCGGCACGCTGAGCCTCGGCCCGAACAGGAACGGCGATCGACGCATCACGCGATGGCTCGCCGTTGCGCATCGAGGCATGGATCAGCTGACGATGCACTGTTGCTGCTTGCCTGGCCGCGCGCCGCGACGGCAATGTCGTCCGACGTGAGGTGAAAGCGACCTATCGTCGCACATGCGATGAATCGATGAATCAACGATGAATCAAACAGGCTTCCCACAAGCCTTCACGATCGGTTAAGTTCCGTCGTTGGAGGTCCGTCGCCCCCGAGCCCTAGAGTCAGCGAAGCACAGGAGGAGGCTCCGGGAGTCGATAGGACATGCGCCTTCGGCGCGCTTTCTTGGGGAAGCCGCGTGCGGGTCGTCACGCGGTGAAGTTCAAAGGCATCAACGCATGAAAAGTTTCAACGCATTCGCAATCCTTGGTTCGGTGTTCGCGCTGGCGGGGTGCGTCGTCGACGTGGACTCCTCGTCGGAGCTGGGGGACGACGCGGAGGTCGACGAGCAGACCGCCGTCGCCGAGCAGGCGGTGACGAACGGCGCGGTGAACGCCGCCTGCGCCCAGTCCCTGACGCTCCGCAACCAGCCTGGCGGAGCGACGATCGGCACGATGTACACCGGTCCGCTCTACGGCGTCTCGAAGTTCTACGTGCACTCGACGAGCGGGAGCTGGTCCTACGGCTACTCGTACTCGCTCGGCCAATGGGGCTGGGCGATGACGTACTACCTGACGGCGAACTACACGGAGACGGGGGTACCGGGGCAGCTCGGTTATTATTGCGCGTGTTATCGTTCGGACGGCACAGCCATGGGCGGCGGCGTCGGCTGACCGGCGTGGCGGGTCGCGGGCGGCGCTCCTGAAGCCGCCCACCCCGAACCATACCGCCGCCGCTCCGCTCCCGCCGCCGGCCTGCCCTCGGGAGGGCGTGGTAGAATCCGGCATGGGCCAGAAGGCGCCCCAGGCGAAGCTGTCGCCAGAGGAGTACCTCGCGCTCGAGCGCTCCTCCGAGGTGAAGCACGAGTACGCTGACGGCGAGGTGTTCGCGATGTCAGGCGGCACGCGCGAGCACAGCCTCATCGCCGCCAACGTGGTGGGTGAGCTCCGCGGCGCGCTGCGAGCGCGTCCCTGCGAGGCGCACGCGTCCGACCTGCGGATCAAGAACGTGACGACCGGCCGCTACGTCTATCCGGACGCCTCGGTCGTCTGCGGCCAGCCGCTGTTCGAGGACGAACACCGCGACACCGTGCTCAATCCAACAGCCGTCTTCGAGGTGCTCTCCGACCCCTCGGAGAGCTACGATCGCGGCGGCAAATTCGCCCTGTATCGGGGCATTCCATCGATCGCCGATTACGTCCTGCTGTCCCAGAAGCAAGTGGAGGTCGAGCACTTCCGTCGCCAGCCGGACGGAACCTGGCTGCTCCGCGTGCTCGGACCGGGCGAGCGGCTCCAGATCGCGTCGATCGGCTGCGACCTGGCCGTCGACGAGCTCTACCTGAAGGTCTTCGCTCGGCTCACGGGCGGTTAAGCGGCTCCGCTCGGCTTCGGCCTGAAGCGGAGCCGCCGCTCCGGGACTACACAGCCGCCGCCCCGCCTCCGCCGGCCGCCTGCGCGCGCGCCCGCTTGCGGACCATGATCTCCGGCGACTCCGCGACCGCCATCCCCACGAGGCGCATGCCCTCCAGGAAGTGCTTCACCCCGCTCCGGACGAGCTCGTGGCTCGCCTCGCCGACCTCCGGGTAGCCCTGCCCCGCCGCGTCGGGCTGCACCTTGCCCCAGTTCGCGAAGAGGCGCCCCCACGGGCTCTCCAGCACGGGGGCCATCTTCTCCTTCGCGTAGCGCGGGTACCAGAACATGTCGTGATACGTGACCGACGCCACGTAGGCCCAAGGGGCGAGCCACGTCTTGAGCGACCACTCGATCGGCTTCTTCAGGGGACCCCAGTAGATGCGGTGCTGGTTGCGCGAGGCGAACGTCATCTCCTTGAACGGTCCATCGAAGTTCCACTGCTCGTTCGCCGCGTCCACGTCGCCCACGAGCTCGATGTCGCGCACGTCGCCCGTCCCGAGGCCGAGGTCGTGCGCCAGCCGCACGAACTTGAGATCGCGCAGCGGGTCGAACCCCATCAGCTTCGCCGCCACGGCGTCGATCGCCACCTGGTCCGAGGACGCGAGCAGCACGTTCTTCACGTGCGGCACCATGCAGCGCGGCCCCGGGCCGTCGCCCGCGAACGTCCCGTCCATCACCGCGAAGACCCCGCGGTGGATCTTCTTCTGGATCATCAGGAGATCCACGAGCGTCTCGTGGATCACCGGGTGCGTCCAGTGCCGGTGCTCGTTCAGGAGGCCGCCGAACGCGTTCTTCATCGCGCCCGTCGTCGTCGTGAAGATATGCGTCTTCACCGTCGGCAGGTGGATGATGTTCTCCCCGATGAAGCGCTTCGGGATCGAGAACCCCTTCGGGTACACCTCGTTCAGACAGAGGAACTTCTTCCGCAGATCGCCGACCGCGTCCCCGATCGGGATCCACTCCTCCCCTTCGTAGAGGTGGACGTTGCGCAGGCCGTGCGCCTGCACGACGTCGATCTGCTTGTTCTCGCGCTCTCCGAGGTGGGCGTCGATGACGACCGTGCGGTTGTGGCAGGCGTGGATCAGGTCCTTCGAGTACCCGTCCTGCGTCATCGCCCGGATGACCCCCTCGAGCTGCCAGGGCGTCGTGGATGAGCTCGGGTAGAAGAAGTGCCAGGAGATGTTCACCTTGAGCGCCGTGTCGGCGTCCTTGGCGACCACGTCCTGGTAACCGGCCAGGTTCATCAGCCGGTGGTAGTCCGAGAGCACCGTCGCAGGCGACGTGCGGATCACAGCGACCTTCGATTTCGGCATGGCCGGGTCCTTATAGCCCGTCCAGAGTCGCCCGTTCCGGGAAGTTGCAGGGCGTCCGCGTGGAGCCTCCGTGCAGGCGCCGTCGGCACGGAGCAGCGCGGCGCAGGGGCGCGCGCTCGCCCGACGCCCCTGTTCCGCGCTCCGCCCACGCGCAGGTCACCCTGTCACGATCGAGGCATCTTGCCCCAGACGTGAAGCGCAGCACGCGTGCCCGGACGGAAGCGGCTGGGCCGATCTCGGCGCTAGCCCCCTCGCGCCGCCGAGAACGCGCCGGCCGACAGCCTCTGCCGCCGGCCGGCACGGGGACTGCAACAGCCGAGGAACAGCAGGGAACAGCGGCGAACAGCCGCCATCAGGAACCACGTTGAGGTCGTCTCCACAAAACAACGGATCGACCCCTGACCCCCTTGGAGGACATCATGCTCGGCTGGACTGTCACCTTCTTCATCATCGCGATCATCGCCGCAATCTTCGGCTTCGGCGGGATCGCCGCCAGCGCCGCGTCGATCGCGAAGATCCTGTTCGTCGCGTTCCTGGTGCTCGCCGTGATCTCGCTCGCGCTCGGGCGTCGCATGCCGGCATGATCCGGAGACAGGGTGGAGGCCATGAAGAACGCGTCGCAACCGCGGAACGGTGAGAGGAACGGTACGTTGAACAGCACGTTGAACAGCACGCCGAACATCGCGCCGAACGGTGATCCCTGGAAGCCCGGCGCGCCGCAGCCGGCGGCGAGCCCCCCCGACGAAACGCCGGCGACGCCAGCGACCCCCGGCTCGCCTGGCTCGCCCGGCCGCACGTCTCCGGACCGTGAGATCCAGCTCCCGGGGACGGCGCAGCCCGGAGGAGATCCGGGGACGAGGCACCAGCCCGAGGTGCCTGCGCCCGCGCACACGCAGGAGATTCCGGCGCCGCCGCCTCACGAGGTCCCCGGCCACGATTTTCCGCGCGCCCGGAGCGGTCCCTAGGCGATATGCCAGAGACTCCCGCCGTCCCTCCCGCGCCCGGCACCGGCGTCCCGCGCCGGCAAGGCCGCTTTCGCCGGGCGCTGGCCCGCGCGGCCGCCGTGTCGGCCAGCGTGATCGGCCTGGGCGGTGTCTTCGTCGCTGCGACTGCGGTCGGCGCGGTCGTTCACCTGAACGCCCCGTCGACCCGCAACCTGACAAGGCAGCTCGTCAATGACACCCTGAGGTCCAGCCTCGAGGGACGGATCGAGATCGAGCACATCGACCGCCTCGGCCTCTTCACCGCCGACATCTCCAGGGTGACGGTGAGCCACCCGAACGGAACCGAGCTCCTGCGCGTCAGCGGCGTCCACGCGGACTTCAACGCGCTCTCGATCGCGACGGAGCTCCTCCTCGGCGACGGCGACCTCGCCGTCACGATCCCGCTCGTCCGGGTCGCGGACGCGGACGTGCTGCTCGAGCAGGACGAGCAAGGCGCGCTCACCCTGGCCGAGGCGTTCACGCCGACGCCGCCTTCGGAGCCGCCCGCCGAGCCTGCGCGGCCGCTTCGCCTCGAGCTGTCGCGCGTCGTGCTCGATCGCGCGGCGGTCCACGGCACCGTCGCGCCAGGGAGCCCCATCGACGCCACGATCGAGGACCTGGCCGGCGGCGTCGTCGTCGCGGACCGGAGCCGGTACGCGCTCGAGCGCGTGCGCATCACGGAGCGGCGCCTGCTGCCGGTCCCGGTCGAGGCGACCAGCATCTCCGGGAGCGTCAACGCGCCGACGGACGCGCCGATGGAGCTCACCGCGAAGCTCGAAGGGAGCGTCGGCGCGATCCCGCTCACGGCCGAGGGGACCCTGAAGGACGAGCGCCTCACGGCGCGGGTCTCGTCCGCGCGCGTGACGCCCGAGGCAGCCCTCGCGATCGATCCGAGCGCGCCGCTCGCCCGGCCGCTCTCGGTGCTGGTCACGGCCGACGGAGCGCTCTCGGACCTGACCGTCACGGCGCGCGTCGCGGTCCTCGATCCGCTCGTCGCGGGCGACGCCGTGACCGGCGAGGTCACCGCCAGCGCCCGGCTCGACGCGCTCGATCCGAAGCGCATCACGGCCGAGGTGCGGATCTCGGAGCTCGACCCGCGCGCCTTCGTCGGGGCGGCGCCCGCCGCGCGGGTGAGCGCGGAGGCCCGAGGGGAGATCCACCTCGACGAGGAGGGCGGGCCGCGCATCGTCGCCGAGGCCAGGACGGAGCCGTTCGTCGTCGCAGGGCAGCGCGTGCCGGCGACGGAGGCGCGCGCGACGCTCGAGCGCGGCGCGCTGCGGGCCGCGGCGACGATCCACGAGCCCGGCGCGCCCATCGAGGCCAGCGTCGCCCGCTCGAAGGACGGGGTGCTCGAGTTCGAGGCGCAGAGCGAGATCCCGTCGCTCGGCGCGGTGCAGCACGTCCCGCGCGGCATCCACGGCAGCGCCGCGCTCCACGTCGAGGGAGCGCTCAGGGACGACGCGCTCGACGCCAAGGCGACCGTGCGCGTCGCCGGGCTCCGCGTCGGGTCCGATCTGCAGCTCGGGCGCGGCGAGGTCCGGGCCAAGGCCAGGGGGCCGCTCGACAAGCTCACGATCGACGGCGTGTTCCGCGGAGCCGACCTCCGCGCCCAGCAGTACGCGTTCCGCAGCGTGGCGGCGAGCGCCGCGGGGCCCGTCACGGCGCCGCACGTCCGCGTGTCGCTGGCCAGCGCGGAGCGCCGGATCACGGCCTCCGCCCACCTCGATCTGCCGCGGAGCGAGGCGCGGCAGCTCCGCGTCGAGGTGGCGCGCGGGGACGACGAGGTGACCGCGCAAGCCGCCCGCGTCGCGTGGGACCGCGGGATCGCCCTCCGCGGGCTCGCGCTGCGCGGCGACGGCGTGGGGGAGCTCGAGGGGAGCCTCTCGCTCGCCGGGGACGAGATCGAAGGAGACCTCCGGGGCACCGCGATCGACCTCGCGCGCGTCGCCGACATCACCGGCGCGCCGCTCGGGATAGGAGGCCTCGCCAACCTCGACGTGTCGGTGCACGGCCGGGGGGCGCGCCGCGCGGGGCGCGTCCAGATCGAGCTCGAGGACGGCTCGGTCCCGGGCGTGGCGCCGCGGCTCTCGATGAACGTGACGGCGCGCCTCGACGGGGAGGCGCTGAAGGCGGACGGCCTTGTCCGGCTGCTCGCGCCGCCCGAGCCGCCGCCCGCGCAGGCGCGGGAGGCCCAGCGCCGGGGCGCGACGCCCGAGCAGACGTTGACCACCGCCTTCGACACGGCGTCGCAGCAAAAGGCGCCCCCCCCGCCGGTGTGCCACGGCGCCATCGCGCGCGTGCTGGTCGACGGGAGCGCGGCGAGGCTGCGCGGGCCGCTCCTCTCGGCGCGCACCTGGCAGATCGTCACCGGCTCGGCCCGCATGGACGCCGACGCGTGGCAGCTCGGGTGCCTGGCGCAGGCGTCGCCGGTCCAGCTCGCGCTGAGCGAGCTCTCGGGCCGGCTCACCGCGCGCCTCGCGGTGGCGCGCGAGGCGGGAGAGCGGCTCCCGTCGGTGCGGAGCCTCCTTGTCCGGACGGAGGGCCTGCGCGCGGCCGGGCCGATCGACGCGCAGACGGGCGCGCCGGCGTGGGTGTCGAGGAAGCTCGACGCGCGGCTCGCGGGGGATCTCGACGCGAAGACCGGCGACGCCCACGTCACGCTGTCGGTGTTCGATCGCCAGCTCGTGGCGGAGCTCTCGGCCGCGCTCGACGCCGATCTGCCGGCGCTCCTCGCCGATCCGGCCGCGGCGCTGCCGCGTACTTCGATCGCCGCGCACCTCCGCGTGCCGCGCCGCCGGCTCAACGATCTCACCGAGCTGGCCGCCTTCGGGAAGCGGACGCCGGTGCTCTCCGGCTCCGCGGGGCTCGACGTGTACTTCGCGGGGAAGCTCGCCGAGCCCCGGCTCGTGGCCCGCGCGACGGCGGCGAACGTGAGCGGCACCGCGGGCCCCTCGCTCCTCGGCAAGCTCCGGGTCGACACGCTGCTCGTCTATGACGGGCGCGACGCCGCGCTCGACGCGTACGCGTTCCGCGGCCCGCTCACGTACATGACGGCGAAGGCGAAGCTGGGCGCGGACGCCGCCGCCCTCCTCGGCGGGGCCCCTTCCGCTCGGCGCTTCAGCAACGGCAGCCTCGAGGCGAAGATCGCGGATCTGCCGCTCGCGGAGGTCCCCGTCCTCGCCGACATGCAGATCGGCGGCGAGGCGCGCGGCGAGATCTCCGTGCGCGGGCTGTTCGAGGCCGCGCCCGAGGTCAGGGCGCACCTTCAGCTCCCCGGCCTCACGCTCGGCCCTGACGCGCGGTACGAGACCGCCGAGGCGTCGCTCGACATCGCGCCGCCGGGCGGCGCGGGGCGCACCGCGGCCGTGGCCAGCGTGCGGCTCGAGGGGCGCGACGGCGGCCGGCTCGAGGCCAAGGCCGAGGCGCCCATGGTGTGGGAGGCGAACGCGATCCCGACGCTCACCGACGATCGGAACGCCTCGGTGTCGCTCGCGGTCGAGCGCTTCCGCCTGGCGGCGCTCGAGCCGTTCGTGCAGGGCTCGGTGAACCGGCTCGACGGCACGCTCGACGGCGAGGTGCGGCTCGGGCTCGGCGCGCAGGCCGGCTTCTCCGGCGAGATGCGCCTCGAGGGCGGGCTCGTCCACGTGGCCACGATCGGCCAGCCGTTCGAGAACGCCTCGTTCCGCGTCACCGCGAGCCCCTCCGGCGAGCTCCGCATCGACGACCTCCGCGCCGACGCAGGCAGCGGCCAGGTCCGCGGGAAGGCGACGCTCCAGATGGAAGGGTTCGCCTTCAGGAACGCCCGCGCCGAGCTCTCGATCCCGAGAGGCCGGGCCCTCCCGATCGCGCTGGAGGGCGTCCCGATGGGCGAGGTGCGCGGCAGGGTGGCGCTCGCGGCGGAGAAGCGGGACGAGGAGATCGCCGTCCGTGTCGACGTGCCCGCGCTCGATCTGACGCTGCCGCCCACGATCGGGCGGAGCGTGCAGCCGCTCGGCGAGAACGCGGACATCACGACGTCGGCCCCGCTCAGCCGGGAGGACTACGAGGCGCGGCGAGCGCCGGCCGAGCCGCCGGAGCAGGCGAAGGAGAGCGCGGGCGGCACGCCGATCGCCATGGAGGTCCACCTGGGCAGGATCGGCGTCGAGGGCGACATGGTGCAGGCCTCGCTGTCGGGGGATCGGGCGCACCCCCTCCGCATCAAGGTCGCGGGGGAGACCGAGATCCGGGGCAACGTGAACATCGTGTCGGGCAGGCTCGAGGTGCTCGGCAAGGAGTTCGAGATCGAGCCTGGCGTGGTCGCGCTGCAGGGGGATCCGTCGAATCCGTTCCTGAACGTGAAGGCGTACCACGACACGCCGGAGGGGACGCGCATCTACATCGACTATGTGGGGCAGCTCAACCCGATCACCGAGGACAAGATCACCTTCCGTTCGGAGCCGCCGCGCCCGGAGAACGAGGTGATCGCCGAGCTCGTGCTCGGCAGGGAGTACGCGGAAGGGACGCTGGCGGGCGGCACGTCCACCGAGGCGCCCGGGTCTGGCGGCGGCGGCGCCGCCAGCGGGGTCGCGGCCGGCGTGGGGAACCAGCTTGCGTCCGCGCAGATCAACATGATCCTCCAGAGCATCGGTCCGCTCCGGAACTTCGAGACGAAGCTCGGCACGACCGAAGAAGGCGGGCTGAAGACGACCGTGGGCTACCAGCTCGGGCAGCAGGTGACCGCGAGCGCGAGCTACGAGGAAGGTCCGACGGGGCAAGGACAGGGGCCAGGGTCCGGGGGCGGCAACACCGGCGCGCAGGCGCGCACCGAGGTGAGCCTCGAGTGGCGCTTCCGCCGTGACTGGTCCGTGCGGGCGGCGATGGCCACCGGCGCGAACCCGGCGACGAGCCTCGACCTGCTCTGGAAGCACCGCTACTGAGCGCCGTCGCGCGGCGGGCGCGCCCGTTCGTCAGGGCGGCGCATCCCCTTCGGCACCCGCTGCGCGCCGGCTCAGCGCGCGACGCAGATGCCGCCGCAGTCGGCGCCGATCGGCGGGCTGCAGTCGTCGCCCGGATCGTCGATGCAGGTGAGCCCCTCGGGGCACGGGCGGGCCGTGATGCCGCCGCACGCGGGCGGCCGCGGCTCGGGCACCACGCAGATGCCGCCGCAGTCCGCCCCGCCGTGCTTCGGGTCGCAGTCGTCGCTCGGATCGTCGATGCACTCGAGCCCCTCGGGGCACTCGAACCCCGCGAACCCCCCGCAAAACGGCGGCTTGGGCGTCGGTTCCACGCAGATGCCGCCGCAATCCGCCCCGCCGCGCTCCGGGTCGCAGTCGTCGCTCGGATCGTCGACGCACTCGAGCCCGTCGGGGCACGGGAAACCCGCGAATCCCCCGCACATCGTCGTCGGCGGGTCGTCGACGCACACGCCGGGACAGTCCGCGCCGCCGTGCTCGGGGTCGCAGTCGTCGCTGGGATCGTCGACGCAGGCGAGCCCGTCGGGACAAGGGGTCCCGAGGAACCCGCCGCACGTCTCTGATCCGGGCGGATCCGGCGGCTCCCCGGTGTCGCCGCCGCCGCCCCTGTCGCAGCCCACGAGCCCGATCACGATCAGCAAGAGAGCCATGCCTTTGTGGCGCATCAGAACCTCCGCGTTGCGTTTGTCCGAACCCCACCATGAAGCAGCTTCGGTGCCACGGGAAGCGGACGCAATTCGGGCGGAGCGCGCGGACCTCGGCGCGGGTACCGCGATCGCGGTGTCTTGCTGAGTCGCGGTTGTGCCAATGGCTTGACGGGAGGATCCGCGGGAGCGCGCGGAAGTCGCTTCCTCCGCGAGCCCAGGGGCGGCACATGCATTCCGCGCGCCGCCCCTGGGCGGGCCACGTCGATGGGGGCGCCGGCGCGTCAGAGCGCGGTGGAGAGCCGGTCGAGCACGGCGTTCATGATCGGCCGATAGCCGTAGTCAGGCGACGAGGTGTCGACCAGCTGCTTCGGGCAGATCGAGCCGGCGACCCCGCGCTCCCCGAGGCTCCGGATCAGCTGCAGCTCGCGGAGGCCGGGATAGGCCTTGGCGTGGTCCTGCACGCTGGACCGCGCCCCGGGGTCCGCCGGGTCGTTCGTGCCTTCCGGCTTGCACAGCGGGTTGTCGCTCGGCACGCCGGCGATCGGCCTGCAATCGCACGACTGGGCCGCACCGTCGCAAACGCGCTCCTCGGCGAGGGGGAAGATGCAGGCGTACTGGAGATCTCCCGTGCTCCCCGGCGGAACCGTGTACTCGCGGCCATTGATCGGGTTCCAGCCCACGCTGCTCGGGTGGACGGTCGCGGCACCGATGATCGGGTTCACGCCCGAGCGGGGCGCCATCGACTCGATCATGAGCGGATCCGCGGCCGGGATGTGGTTCGCCGGATCGCCGAGGAGTGCTTCCCAGGTGCTGCTGAGGGTCGTGCCGGACGGCGGATCGGCGAGCTCGGCGGCATTCTTGAGCCCGCCGACCGGCTGGCCGAACTGGTTCAGGCCGGCCAGGAGATCGGGCTGGCCGAGCGCGTTCTGGCGCGCGAGGTCCTGCCACGGCACGCCGACGATGCCGGTGAACACGATGTGCTGCGGCCCTCGGGTCCGGGTGTTGTCGTCGCTCGGGTCCAGATCCGAGAAGATCGGGTTCGGCACGATGTCTCCGCTCCGCGACACCACGGTGCGCTCCGTGAGCGCCCGGGTGTACCGCTCGATCGGGTAGAGGAAGTCGATCCCGAAGCGGCGCTTCTGGTCCCAGCACCGGCTGTTCACCGGGTCTTCCGCCGCGGTGAGCCTCGCGACGGTGCCATCGGGGGCGGTGCAGGCCGGATCGACGGGGCAACCGTCCTGCTGCTGTGCGCAGGACGTGCAGCACGGACTGTTCGGGTCGGTGGCGCACTCGGTCCGCGGCCGCCACAACCTGAAGTTCTGTCCCGTCTCGGCAACGAGGTAGTTCTTGCCTTCCTCCCTGATCGAGCAGTCGTTCTCGTCGGAGAGCATCACGATGAGCAGGAGCGAATCCGGCCGGAGGAAGGCCTTCCGCTGCGCCAGGAGCGTCATGTCGAGCCCGGCCACTGCAATGTCGTCGCTCGACGACACGCCGATCGTCGCATACGGATCGGGATCGACGAGGAAGCGATAGAAGCTCTCCAGGGGCGCCTCGAAGCCGCACCCAGCTTGCCCGACCCCTTGCACGATGTCGCTGAGCTTCTCGGCGAGCGCGGCCGGATCGGAGTCTCCCGCGGGGACGTGGCTTCCGGTCGGGTCCCACACGAGGAAGCCCTTGTCCTGGTACGTCGGCAGGTCGTTCTCATTCGACGACTCATTGGAGCGCGCGAGGAGGTGGGCCATGTCGACGTTCGAAGCGGACGTGGCCGCCTGGCAGGCGCCCGACCCGTGGCCGCCGAGGCTGCTGCTGATGACGCCGATGTGCATGTCCTGCACCGGAGTGCGCACGCGCAATGTGCCAGCGGGGCATGCGCTCAACCCGCTCGAGGGCTGGAAGGGGGGAGCAGCACCGGTCGGATCCACGCAGAACGGGTTGGTCATGCCGTCGACGAAGTCGGCGAGCACGAAGCGCATCAGCTCCTGCTTGTCCGCCATCGAGCCGGAGTTGTCGACAACGAAGAGGAGATCGACCTTGTCCGGCGTGAACTGCGGCGGAACCCAGCCGCCCGCGCCCGTGCTGGAGTCGCCGCCGCCAACCCCGGTACCATCGCTGCCGCCGCTGCCCCCGGGACCATCGCTGCCGCCGATCCCCGAGCTGGAGCTCCCCCCGGGCCCGCCGAGGGAGACCTCGACTTGACATGCCACGAGCGAGACGGCGCTCAGGACGAGAAAGGGCGACAGTGTTCTCGATAGCTTCGAAGACATAATTCCTCCTTGCGCGGTGCCGTGACGCGCCGTCCAACACCGGCAGTGACCGAACGTGAAGGGACGCCCGCCCCGCTTCCCATTTCAAAAAACCACCTGGCCTCAAAACGATGCGGACAGCCCTCCTTGCCCGCCCCTCCCCAGATCGCCCCCGCAGATCGCAGAGCGGCGCTCTCCCGCACAGGAGACGGGCCCAGATCGGCGTTTTCGGCACGGAAGCGCGCTCAAGTGCGCTGAGCACCGACAGCGTAGAGCTGGGTCCGTCTCCGAAGCGGGAGAGCCCCGTTCAAATGCCGTCCACCAGAAGTCCGGAGAGAGAGAGAATTCAACGCAAAGGCGCAAAGGCGCAAAGGCGCAAAGGCGCAAGAAAAACAAATCCTCGTGCCTTTTTGCGTCTTTGCGCCTTTGCGTTGAACTCTCTCTCGGCTCGCGAGGCAGATCCCTGGCAGGACTTCTGCCCCTCGGTCTAGTGCGTGGTGAAGGAGCGGAGCCGGGGTACGTGCGGGCTCGACGGATAGGCGAGGAGGAACGCCGACGCGCGCTGCGCGGCCGCCGCGCGATCGCCGCTCTGCCAGAGCGCCTCGATGGTGAGCGCCTCGCGCTCCTGCGCCAGCGCGCCGCCGGGGAAGCGGTGCCGCGCCTGCTCGGCGATCCTCAGCGCGCCGGAGGCGTCGCCGCGCCGGAGCGCCGCGCGCGCGTCGCCGAGGAGCGTCAGCTCCTCACGCAGCCGGCTCTCCCGGAGCCCCGGGCTGGACGCGCCCTCCGCGCCGAGCTCCGCGCCTGTAGCCTCGGGCGCGGGCGCCGCTTCGAGGACGTCCGCCCTGGCCGCGGGCGGCGCGCTCGCGGCGCGCTCCAACAGCGGCGCGCCCGGGCTCGCGGGCGTCGCGGCCGCTCGGGGGCCGGTCCGCGCGGGTGACCTGTTCGGCAGCGGCGCCTCGGCCGGCGGAAGCGGCCTGGATCGAAGCGGCGCCTCGGCCGGCGGAAGCGGCCTGGATCGAAGCGGCGCCTCGACCGGCGGCGGTTCGGCAGGTGCCGGCTCGACCGGCGGCGGCTCGGCGGGTGCCGGCTCGGCCTGCGCGGCAAGCCCGCGGTCCTCCTGCGGCGAAACCGGCGCGGATACCGGCGCCGCGACGGCCTCCGCGGCCTCGACGATCCGAGCCGGCGGCGCCTCGCTCGACGGAGCCACGACGACATAGCCGGCGACGATCAGGCCCCCGCAGGCGGCGCCGAACAGCATCGCCTTCAGGATACCCGCCGCGCCCGCCGCCGCCGTCACGCCGCCGGTGACCGCCGTGCCGGCAGCGCCGGCGCCCGCCGCAGCGGACGCCACCTTGCCCGCGGACACGGCCGCGGCGATCTCGCCCGCGCTCGCCGCGCCGCCCGCGTTCACCGGGAGCGCCCCTCCCGCGGCGCCTTGAGCCCCTCCGAGCGCGGCGGCTCCGGCGAGGCCGATCTGCGCGGCCATCGCGGCCCACACGCGCTCCTGCGCCCCGTCGGGCGGGTCCGCCGGCGGAGCTGCGCGCAGGAGCTCGCGCTCCGTCTCGAGCGCGTTCGCCTCGGCGTCGAGCCAGCGCACCGGATCGCTCATCGCTCCCCTCCTGCGCGCTTCCAGACGGGTTGCCGCTCCACCTCCGGCAGCGGAAGGACGACCGAGGGATGCCCCTCGGGCACCGGCGCGGCCTCGACGGCCGCCTTCAACACGGGCTGCGACCGCATGACCCGGGGCCCGCCCACGTGAAACTCGTCGCGCGCCTTCAGGCGCGCGACGGCGCGGCGAAACGCATCGCGGGCGAGGCGGAGGCGCGAGTAGACGGTCCCCAGCGGGACGTCGAGCAGATCGGCGACCTCCTCGCCGCCCATCCCGTCGAGCTCGAAGAGCGTGAACACGGCGCGCTGCTCGAGGGGCAGCTCGTCGAGGATCGCCTCGAGCAGCGTGATCGCCTGCCGCCGCTCCGCCTCCGCGCCAACGTCGGCCCGGTCATCGGCGCAGTCGAGCAGCGGCTCGTCGTCGTGAGCGCGCCGCCTCATATGCGCGAGCTTGCGCCGGTCACGGGCGGCGTGAAAGCAGATGCTGTAGAGCCAAGTCGTAATTTTCGACCTGCCCTCGAATTCGGACAACCGCCGATGGACGACCAGGAACACGTCCTGGACCGCGTCCGCGACGTCGCTCTCGGGCACGCCGAGGCGTCGCAGCGACCGCCACACGAACCGGAAGTGCTGCGCATAGACCTCTCCGAAGGTCATCCTGTCCTGCCGCTTCTCGCCATGCCCATCGCCTCCGTGGCGGGTCCCGTGGCTCGCCATCAAAAAATCGACACGCGGGCGCTCAGGCCGACGAGCAGCCCCACCGGGGAAGGGTCGAGCGCCACGTCCTGCGTCAGGGGCGCGCCGTCCTCGCCGCCCGCGGGGCGCTCGACCGTGAAGCGCGCCCGCGCGACCGGCGCGAGGAGCGTCGCGCGCGCGGACCAGCCCAGCGCGCTGGAGCCGAGGAGGGTCCCTTCCGCGACGGCCGAACCGCCGAGGGCGAACCAGGGCGCGGAGGACTCCCGGTCCGGGGCGAACCCCTTGCCGGAGCCGTACACGGCGCCCAGCACCGCCGCCGCGCAGGCCGAGAGCCGGAGGCCGTCGAGATCGCCGGCGATCGTCGCGCAGCCGCGCGCCGTGGCGGCGCCGAGCCCGAGGGAGACGACGCCCGGCGCGAGCTCGGTGTCCTGGGGGGGCAGCCATACCCCGCCGACGCCTGCCGACCACCCGCGGCGCCGCAGGGAGACATCGGCGATCACGGCCGCCCGGAAGGGATCGAGCATGCCCACGGTCTGCGCGGCGCCGAGCTCCATCGAGACGTCCCCGCGCGCCGCCCGAGGCGGAGGACGCGGCGGCGCCGGCACGACAGGAGCCACCGCGGGCGGGACAGGAGCGGGCGCGGGCGCTGCCGGCGCGGGCGCAGGCGCGACAGGGGCCGGCGCAGGCGGATCGCTGTCGAGCAGGATGGCAAGGGTCAGCGCCACCGCCTCGACGAGCTCGCCGCAGGACGCCCCCACCTCGGACGAGAGCTGCCGGGTGCGACCACCTGCCTGAAGGACGGCGGTGTAGGTGGCGCCGTCGTGGAGAAAGCGGACCTCGAGCTCGGTCGCCCCGCCCGAGCTCGCCAGGGCGCCGCCCCCGTTCGCTGACGTGTCGCCAGGAGGGGCGCTCCCCGCGTTCGTTGACGTGTCGCCAGGAGGGGCGCCGCCCGGGTTCGCCGGCGGGTCGCCGGCGCCGGAGGGCGGGCCGGCGGTGCTCACCGGGTCGAGAGCCCGCCTCTCCATCACGCGTTCGACCGCGACCGCGAGCGACGGCGCGTCCGGGCAGTCGGCCGCAGCGGGCGCCCGCTGGACCGCGAGCCGCGGGAGCGGGGCGGCCGCGACGACGCTCGGCCAACCGAGGGAAAAGGCGCACACGGCCAGGACGCACAGCGCGCCCCGACGCGAGGGATGAGGGCAGGTCACAGGATGCCTCCCATTACCGCAAGGAACGGCGCAAGCGGAATTAGGACGCGCAGAGCTCTGTGGCCTTGGGCGAAATCGCTGCGAGGGCGAGACCGCCAGACGGCCAGGCCCCCGGCGCCCGCGGGAGACGCCGGTCGCGACGGCGCGCGTTCCATGGCGGTGGCGTCACCGCCTGCCACGCCGGAGCGCACGACGCCGCCGCCCGTGGCGCGACCGATCGACCGATCGAACGACGGCGACGCCGGTCGCGAGCACGGCGCAGGATCGGATAGAGTGCGCCGCATGAACTCCTACGAGCTGGTGACGTGCGCGAGCTGTTATGGCGAAGGCGAGATCAACACGGACTCCGGCCCCTATCTGTGCAAGGACTGTCACGGAAACGGCCGCATCCTCCCGACCGGAGAGCAGATCGAGGAGCGCATCCGCGAGATCGAGGTCGAGCTGGAGCGCCATCCCCAGGAGGCGAAGCCGGAGACCCGGTGGCTCGTCTTCGAGCTGCGGCGCACCCGCAAGCTGCTCTGGCAGATCCGGTCGTACTGCGAGGAGGCCCGGAGCGACACGGACGACGCGATCATCGTCAAGATCCGCGATCTCGCCGACGCGGCCGTCGCCCCGAGGAGCCCTGCGGTGCCGCGGGAGATGCTCCCAGAGGACGCCTGATGCGCGGCTCCGCCGGGGAGCCGGACAGCCGACCCCGGGGAGCGCCCGCGTCCTGCTCGAGCGCGGCGCGGGGTGTTCCAGCGCCTGCTCTCTACCCTGCCCTCCTCGGCGCCGCGTGGGCCGCGCTCGCGCCGCCGGTGCAGCGCCTCCACGCGGGCGGCGTGCGCGCTCGCGGCCGCTTCCGCGTGCGGCGCGGCCGGGGGCTCGCGGCGCGCCTGGTCGCCGGCCTGCTGCGCATGCCGGAGGCGGCCGAGGACGTGGCCGTGACGCTCGCGGTCGAGCCGGCGGGCGACGGGGAGCGGTGGCTCCGCACCTTCGGGGTTCGCCCGCTCTTCTCCTCGCAGTGGTGCGCGGGTGATCTCCTGGTGGAGGGGCTCGGCCTCGTCCAGTGCTGGTTCCGGCTCCGCGCCGAGGGCGGAGCGCTCGTGTTCGAGCAGGTGCGGTCGACGCTCGGGCTCCGCCGCCTCGGCCTCCCGCTGCCCCGGTGGCTCGCCCCGCGGATCGAGGGGCGGGCCGGGCCGCTCCAGGACGAGGTCCACGTCGACGTGCGGATCTTCGCGCCGGTCGCCGGGCTGCTCGTCGCGTACGAGGGGCGCGTGGCGAACGAGCCGGGCGGCGAGGCGCCGCCTGCTCGCGCCGGCGGGTCCACGCCGGAATCGACCGCGCTGTCAGCGCCGGAGCCCCGCGCGCCGGAGCCCCACGCATGATCACGGCGCTCGTGCTCCTCGCCGTGCAGGGCGCGCTCGGCGCCTTCGACACGCTCTATTACCACGAGTGGCGGGCGCGCCTGCCCGGCGGCGTGCCGGGCACGGCGCCCGAGCTTGTCCTCCACGGCGCGCGCGATCTCCTGTACGCGGTGCTCTTCGCCTCCTTGCCGTTCGTGCGCTGGGAGGGGCTCGCCGCGTGGGCGCTCGCGGCGCTGCTCCTCGCGGAGATCGCGATCACGCTCCGCGATTTCGTCGTCGAGGACACGGTCCGGAGGCCGCTCGGCGGCGTCTACCCGGGAGAGCGGGTGATGCACGCCGTGATGGGCATCATTTACGGCGGCGCGCTCGCCCACCTCGTCCCCGAGATCTGGCGCTGGGCGCACGCCCCCACCGGCTTTTCCCGCTGGGACGCGCCGCTCTCGCTCCGCGTGATCCTGCCGCTCATGGCCGCAGGCGTGCTGCTCTCGGGGCTGCGCGACCTCGGCGCCGCCTACGGGCCTCGCTGGCTGCGCTTCCCGTGGGGGCGCGCGTGAGCCGCCGCCCGCGCCGCGCGCGCCGCCCGACGCGCCGTCAGCCCTTCACCGCGCCCGCCGTGAGCCCCGCGAGGATCCGCCGCTGGAAGACCAGCGTCAGCACCACGAGCGGCACGGTCACGACGATGGAGGCCGCCATGGTCTGCCCCCAGGGGATCTCGTAGAGCCCGCTGCTCGTCGTCGAGAACGCCTGGATCGCGTAGGTCACGGTGCGCTTGTCCGGCGTCTGGGTGAAGGAGAGCGCGAACAGGAACTCGTTCCAGGCGGCGATGAAGGCGAGGATGCCCGTCGTCGCCATCCCGGGGACCGAGAGCGGCAGCATGACCCGGGTGAACACCTGCCAGTGCGTCGCGCCGTCGACGTAGGCCGCCTCCTCGATCTCACGTGGGATCGCCTTCATGAAGCCCGTCAGCACCCACACCGTGAAGGGGAGCGTGAAGATGAGGTATGTCAGGATCAGCGCGGGGAGCTGGTTGTACAGCTTGAAGAAGTTGATCATCTGGAACAGGGCGCCGAGGACGGCGATCTGCGGAAAGATGGTCATCCCCAGGACCACGTAGAGCACGAGGCTGCGCCCTCGGAAGCGGAACCTCCCCAGCGCGTAGGCGGCCAGCGAGCCCACGGCGAGCGAGACCGCGGTGACCGAGACGGCGACGATCACGCTGTTCAGGAGCGCCGTCTGGAACTCGCCGTTCGCCAGCACGAGGCGGTAGTTGTCGAGCGTCGCGCGGCCGGGCCAGTAGCGGACCGGGGTCGTGAAGAGCTCGTCGTCGGGCTTGATGGAGGAGACGAACGCCCAGACGAACGGGAAGACGGTGAACACGAGCACCGCGGCGACGAGCAGGTAGAGCAGGGCCCGCAAGGCGCGCTGTCCCAGCGAACGCCGCCGCCCTGCGCCTCGCGAAGCGCGGCTCATCTCACACCTCCTCGGCGCGGAACACCGCGAGATAGATCATGATGAACACCGCGATGATGAGGAAGAGCGCGACGGAGATCGCCGAGCCGTAGCCGATGTCCGAGACGCTGACGAGGGTCTGCTGCGCGTACGTCGCCATGGTCTGCATGTCCGGCCGGTTGCCGAACATGACGAAGAAGACGTCGAACACCCGGAGCGCGTCGAGCGTGCGGAAGATGAGCGCGACCAGCATCGCGGGCCTGAGGAGCGGCAGCGTGATCCGGGTGAACTGCTGGAGCGCCGTCGCGCCGTCGACCCGCGCGGCCTCGTACAGATCGTGCGGGATGAGCTGCAGCCCGGCGAGGAGGAGGAGCGCCATGAACGGCGTCGTCTTCCAGACGTCGATGAGCGCCACGGCCCAGAACGACACCGCAGGATCGGCGACGAAGGCGATGTTGCGGTCCAGGACGCCGAGCTGGTTGACGAGCAGGTCGTTGAAGACGCCGTAGACGTCGTTGTACATCCACTTCCACATCTGGGCCGAGATGACGGTCGGTATGGCCCAGGGGATGAGCATGGCCGCGCGCACCGCCGAGCGGCCCTTGAAGCGGGAGTTGACGACGAGCGCGACGCCGAGCCCGAGGGCGAGCTCGCCGAGCACGGTGACGACCGTGAAGAGCACCGTGAGCAGGACCGCGTCGTGGAAGTAGCTGTCCCGCACGAGATCGACGTAGTTCTGCGCCCCGATGATCCTGGCCGGCTCCCCGGTGCCGAGGCGCGCGTTCGTGAAGCTCAGGTAGAACGTCTCGGCGAGGGGGTAGAGGGCGATGAACGCGACGACCGCGAGCGTCGGCAGGAGGAACAGCCAGGCGCGCCGCTGTCGCCGCGCGTCGAGCGACGGGTGGTCTGGAGGGGCCGCCGCGCTCGTGGCCGCTGGGTTCGCCGGCATGCTCATGGGATATCCGTTCTCGCGAGCGTGCGGCGTCAGCGAAGCGCGCGCGTGAGCCGCTGCTCCACCTGCCCGAGCACCGCCTTCGGCTCCTTGCCCTGCAGGACCTGGCTCACCCCCTGGAAGAAGGCGATCGACGCCTCGTTGTACCGGGCGCCGGTGCTGTTCGAGGGGCGCGGCACGAGCGCGATGTCCTTCGCGCTCGCCAGGAAGGGCAGCGACTTCACCACCTCCGCGTCCTGCTGCACCGATCGGATCGTCGGGAGGAAGGAGCCCGCGGTCGCGCGGAACCGCTGCGCCTCGGGGCTCGTCATGTAGCGGACGAGCTCGATCGCCGCGTCCTTGTTCGGCGAGAACTTCGACACCGCGAGCTGCCATCCGCCGATGGTGCCCGCGCTCTTCTGTCCGGGCTCGTGCGGCAGCGGGCCCGCCGCGAACTTGCCCTTGATCGGCGACCGCTCGGCGTTGCCCGCCGCGTAGGCATAAGGCCAGTTGCGCATGAAGGCGGCGTTGCCGCCCTGGAACGCGTTGCGCGCGTCCTCTTCCTCGTAGCTCGTCACGCCGGCGGAGGAGATCGAGCCCACCCAGCCCCTGGCGCGCGCGAGCGCCTTCTGGGCTTCCGGGTTGTTCACGGTGATCTTGCCCTGCTCGATGATCGCGCCGCCGCCGTGGGAGGCGATCCACTCCAGCGCGTTGCAGGTCAGCCCCTCGTAGGCCTTGCCCTGCCAGACGAAGCCGAGGAAGTTCGGGCTCGCCGCCCGCTCGCCGTCCTGGATCTTCTTCGCCATCTGCTCCAGCTCGTCCCACGTCTCCGGCGGCTTCTGATACCCGTACTTCTCCAGAAGATCGGTGCGGTAGTAGAGCAGCCCGAAGTCGGTGAACCACGGCATCGCCACGAGCTTGCCGTCGACCGTGTTGTTCTGGACGATGCTCTCGATGTGCTGCTTCGCCGCCTCGCCGAGCTTCTCGCTCAGATCGACGAGGTTCTGCGCGAAGGCGCCGGGCCAGATGACGTCCAGCATCATGACGTCGACGTCCCCGGACTGCGCCTGGAAGAGGCGCTGGTAGACGGAGTAGGTCTCGGTCGCGTCCTTGGGACGGGGGATGATCGTCACCTCGATGCCGGTGTCCTTCTGGAACTGCTGGATCATCACCCTGTCGAGCTCGGCGCCCACGCCCACCGGCTCGCTGTAATACTTGAGCTTGCTGCCGGCGTATCGCTTCGCCTCGGCGGCGTTCGGCACGGCGGGGGGCTGCGCCTTGATCGCCTTCTCGCCCGGCGCCTCCGACACCGCGGCCGCCGTCGCGGCCGCGGCGCCAGGGGGGTTCTCGCGGGCAGGCGGGCTCTTGTCTCCGCGGCAGGCGCACAGCCCGAGGACGAAGAAGATCAGCGCTGCGGTTCGCCATGCGCGGAGATCATGCTGCCGAGTGGGGTCCATCGCAGGATCCTTTCTGAGCTATGTTCTGGAGAATTTTCGCATTCCCGGTGGCCGGCAGAGCTATCGAGACGCGCCGCTCACGCCCGCGCCGCGAAGGGCGAGTGCCCTCGGCAGCATCGACCAGATGCGCGCTCGGGGGCAAGGGATCGCGCCGCCTCTCCAGGGGTAAAAAGCCCAGGAATGAGCCGTCGATCACAGACGGGACGGAGCGCGCGCTGCTCGGCACTGCTCTGCTCGCCGATCGCTGGCAGCGCGGCACAGCAGACGGCGCGCGGCGCGCCGCACACAGCGCGTCGCGAAGGCGCGCGGCGCGAAGCGCGGAGACGCGACGCGCGCTGGCGGCGAGGTGGGGTGAGACGAGACAGCAGCGCTGGCGGCGAGACCCGACACGACGCGCGCTGGCGGCGAGATGAGGTGAGACGAAACGCGATGCGCCTGCGTCGCGCGGAGACAACGCGCGCAATACGTGCGCGGGTGCGGGGGCGCGCGCGCCGACGCCACCACCTCGCCTCGAAGCGCAATTTCAGCGGCAATTCAGCGGTAGGCGCGCGTCGCAGGCGCCCTGAACGTGGGCTGCTTTGCGCTTGCGGAGCCTTTCCGGAGGCGGTAGAGCCGATGCTGCGTGGCCGGCGCTCGCGATCCGGCACGGTGCCGCGGGCTCGTGGCCTGCTGGCTCCAGGCTGGTCCTGCCGAGCAGGACGAGCCCGAACCGGCCTGCGCACGGCGGTGCATGACTCCCCTGACGTTCTCCTCCTCGGCCGACGCCCCCCGCCAGGCGGCGCGGCTCGTCGCCCGCACCTTCCGGCTCGACGCCGACACGCTCGCGAAGCTGCCCGGCGGCGTCTCGTCGCTCATGGGAGACGGCGCGCGCGTCTGGCTCCACCCCGGCACCCAGCTGGTCGCGCACGGGGTCGCCGCCCGCCTGGAGCTGCCGCACGGCATCGAGGGCGGCGTGGCGTGGATCAAGGAGGCGCTCGCGTCGATCGAGGCCGCCGACGCCGTGGGCCGCCCGGGCTGCGGCCCGGTGGCGCTCGGCGCCCTGCCGTTCGACCGGACGGAGCCGGCCGCGCTCGTCGTGCCGGCCCAGATCGTCGGCGCGGCCCCCGACGGGACCGCGTGGGTCACGACCATCGGCGAGGGCGCCGCCCCGGCGCCGCACCTGGAGCGGGCCGAGGGCCACCGGCGCTCGCCCGACAGCTTCACGCTCCGCTCCGCGCTCCCGCACGAGGAGTGGTGCGGGCGCGTCGCGCGCGCGGTGGCCGACATCCAGCAGGGGGCCCTCTCCAAGGTCGTGCTGGCGCGCGCTGTCGACGTCGAGGCGAACCGCCCCATCGTCGTCGAGGAGGTCCTGCGCCGCCTGACCGCGCTCTACCCCTCGTGCGCGATCTTCCATGTCGACGGCTTCCTCGGCGCGAGCCCCGAGCTCCTGCTCTCGCGCCGCGGGCGCGCCGTCTCCTCGCACCCCCTCGCAGGCACCTACGCGGTCTCCGCCGACGTCGACGCCGACCGCCGGTTCGCCGAGGTCCTGCGGCGCTCGGCCAAGGACCAGCGCGAGCACCGCTTCGTTGTCGACGCCGTGGCCGCCGCACTCGCGCCGGAGTGCGCGTCGCTCGAGGTCCCCAGCGAGCCGTCGATCCTGAGCCTCCGCAACGTGATGCACCTCGGCACCCCGATCCACGGCCAGCTCGCGGAGGCGGCGCCGGACGCCCTCACGCTCGCCGCGCGGCTTCACCCGACGCCCGCCGTGTGCGGCACGCCGCGCGAGGCGGCGGAGGCCTGGCTGGGCGCGCACGAGGGCATCCGGCGCGGGCTCTACGCGGGGCTCGTGGGCTGGGTCGACGCCCGCGGCGACGGCGACTGGTTCATCGGCATCCGCAGCGCCACGGTCGACGGCGCGCGCGCGCGGATGGTCGCGGGCGTCGGGGTCGTCGCGGGCTCGAACGCCGAGGCGGAGCTGGTCGAGACGCAGCTCAAGCTCCAGGCCATGCTCGCGGCCATCATCCGCCCCTGATGCCGCGCCCGCCGCCGGGGCGCCTCACCCGAGCCGGGATCCGCGCCGGCTCGCCTGCATCGACGCGAGCCCCGAGGCGAGCTTCGCCGTGAAGACACTCCTCATCGACAACTACGACTCGTACACCCACATCCTCGGGCAGTACCTCTGGGAGGTGAGCGGCGAGGAGCCGATCATCGTCAAGAACGACAGCCTCTCGCTCGCCGAGATCGAGGGCCTGGAGCTCGACAGCATCGTCCTCTCGCCCGGCCCCGGCCGCCCGGAGCGACGGGCCGATTTCGGCGTCTGCGCCGAGGTGATCGAGGCCCTCACCGGGACGCCGATCCTCGGCGTCTGCCTTGGCCACCAGGGGCTCGCGGCGCGCTTCGGCGGGCGCGTCCAGCACGCCCCGCGGGTCATGCACGGCAAGATCGTCGAGATCGAGCACGACGGCGCAGGGCTGTTCGAGGGCGTGCCCAGCCCGTTCCAGGTGGTGCGCTACCACTCGCTCATCGTCGGCGACAGCGAGCTGCCAGCGGAGATCCAGGTGACCGCGCGCACGCGCGGCGACGGGCTCATCATGGCCCTCAAGATCAAGGACCGGCCGTTCTACGGCGTGCAGTTTCACCCCGAGTCGATCGGCACCGAGCACGGCAAGAAAATCATCAGCAACTTCAGGAATATCGCCATGAACACGCCGCGCGACCGGAGGGGCGCGGCGCTCCGCCGGATCGCGCCCGCGCCGGGCCTCTCCGCAGGCGCGCAGGGCGATTGCGCGCCGGGCGCGCGGCGACGCGGGCGCGTGCGTCACCTCCGGCTCCCGTGGGTCGATCCCGAGCGGGCCTTCGCCGGGCTCTTCGCCGCGGCTCCTTACGCCTTCTGGCTCGACTCGAGCGCGACGGGCCGAGACGGGCGCTTCTCGTTCATGGGGAGCGCGACCGAGGCGATCGAGAGCCGCGGCGCCGCCGTGACGCGGTGGAGCGCCGGCGGCCCTGGGGACGCCTTCACCTCGACCACGTCCGAGGGGAGCCCGTTCGTCGCGCTCCGGCGGGAGCTCGCCTCGATATCGCTCGATCCGAGCGGTCTACCCTTCCACTTCACCGGTGGCCTCGTGGGCTACCTCGGCTACGAGCTCAAGGAGCACCTCGGCTTCGGCGCGTCCGCCCACCCGCGCCGCGCGCTCCCGGACAGCGCGATGATGATCGCGCGGCGGCTCCTGGCCTTCGACCACGTCGAGCGCACGGTATACGCGTGCGCGATCGACGCGATCGACGCGATCGACGCGATCGACGCGATCGACGCGATCGACGCCGACGAGCCCGCGCCGCCGCCCTCCGCGCCATGGCTGGACGAGATCGCGGCGCGCCTCCACGGCCTCCCGTCGCTCTCGGAGCCGCTCCTGCCGCCCGTCCCGGAGAGCTTCGCCGACCGGATCGCGCACGCGCCGCGCCTCTCGCGCCGGGAGCACCTCGACGCCATCGAGGCCATCCTCCGCGAGATCCGCGAGGGCGAGACGTACGAGGTGTGCCTCACGAACGAGTTCCACGTACGGACCTCGCTGGATCCGTTCGCCCTCTACCGCGTCCTGCGCCGCACGAACCCCGCGCAGTTCTCGGCGTTCCTCAGGCTGCCGGAGGGCGCGGTGCTCTCGTCCTCGCCGGAGCGGTTCCTGGCGGTCGACCGGGAGCGGCGGGTGCGCAGCGAGCCCATCAAGGGGACGCGACCGAAGGGCGCCACCGAGGAAGAGACCCTGGCCCTGCGCCGCGACCTCGCGACCAGCGACAAGGACCGCTCCGAGCTCCTCATGATCACCGACCTCGTCCGCAACGACCTCAGCCGCGTCTGCGCCATGGGCTCGATCGACGTCGAGGCGCTCCAGCGGATCACGGAGCACGAGACCCTGCTCCAGCTCTCCTCGGTGGTCACGGGCGCGCTGCGCGAGGGGAAGGGCGCGCTCGACGCGCTCGAGGCGTGCTTCCCCGGCGGGTCCATCACCGGCGCGCCGAAGCACCGGACGATCTCGATCATCGACGCGCTGGAGCGGCGCGCGCGGGGCGTGTACACGGGCTCGATCGGGTACCTCGCGTACGAGGGCCCCATGGACATGAACATCGCCATACGGACCCTCGTCGCCGACGGCCGCGGGCTTAGCTTCGGCAGCGGCGGCGCGGTGGTCGCGGAGTCGAGCGCGGAGGCCGAATACGAGGAGGTCCTCGTCAAGAGCTTCCCCCTGCTCCGCGCGATCTACCTCGCGGAGCGCGCCGCGGACGCCGGTCGAGCGCCCGCGCGGGACGCACGCGCCACGAGCGCGCAGCGCGGATGACGCGCCCGACGGAACCATGCACGCGGCGAAGATGCCGGTACGGCGCGCATGCCGCACCGCGTATACTCATCGCACAGAAGGAGACGCGGTCGTGAAACGAGAGAGCAACATTACGCGGAGGGGCGTCGCGGTGCGGCGGACGGTCGAGGACCTCGCCGTCGACGGCGCCATCCAGCCCATCGTCGAGGCGCTCGACAGCCACCTCGGCGTGGTCCTGGCGTCCAGCTACGAGGTCCCGGGCCGGTACACGCGCTGGGACATCGGCTTCGTCGATCCGCCGCTCGTGCTCGTCTCCCGGGGCCGCGACTTCCGGTTCACCGCGCTGAACGAGCGCGGGCGCGTGCTGCTGCCCGCCATCGACGAGGCCCTCCGTGATCTCGACGCGGTCGCGGCCCTCGAGCGGCGCGGCGACGAGGTGGTCGGCGCGGTCCGGTCGCCGGGCGAGCGGGTGCCGGAGGAGCTGCGCAGCCGGCAGCCGTCCATCTTCTCGGTGCTGCGCCGGCTCATCGAGCTCTTCGGGGTCCCCGGCGACCCGCTCTTCGGGCTCTACGGCGCGTTCGCGTACGATCTCGCCTTCCAGTTCGAGCCCATCCGGCTCCGCCTGGAGCGCCCGGCGGATCAGCGGGATCTCGTCCTCTACCTCCCCGACGAGATCATCGCCGTCGACCACCGCCGCGAGCGCGCGACGCGCACGCGCTACGAGCTGAAGTACGGCGATCGCTCGACCGAAGGGCTGCCGCGCGAGGGCGCGACGCACGCCTACGTCGGCGCCGACCGCGCGCCCCAGAACGAGTACGCGCCGGGCGAGTACGCCGAGCTCGTCCGGCTGGCGCGCGAGTCCTTCAAGCGGGGCGATCTCTTCGAGGTCGTGCCGGGGCAGACGCTCTACGAGCCGTGCCCGGTCGCGCCCACCGAGCTGTTTTACCGCCTGCGCGAGCGCAACCCGGCGCCCTACGGCTTCCTGATGAACCTCGGCAACGCCGAGTATCTGATCGGCGCCTCGCCGGAGATGTACGTCCGCGTCGAGGGCAATCGCGTCGAGACCTGCCCTATCTCAGGCACGATCCCGCGCGGCAGCGACCCGCTCGCCGACGCCGCGCAGATCGCGCGCCTGCTCGCGTCCGCGAAGGACGAGTCGGAGCTCACGATGTGCACCGACGTCGATCGCAACGACAAGTCCCGCATCTGCGTGCCGGGGAGCGTCCGGGTGATCGGGCGCCGGCAGATCGAGATGTACTCGCGGCTGATCCACACGGTCGATCACATCGAGGGCCGCCTGCGCGACGGCTTCGACGCGCTCGACGCGTTCCTGGCGCACACGTGGGCGGTCACGGTCACGGGGGCGCCGAAGGCCTGGGCCATGCAGTTCATCGAGGATCACGAGCGCTCGCCGCGCGCGTGGTACGGGGCGGCGGTCGGCATCGTCGGCTTCGACGGCAGCATGAACACGGGGCTCACGCTGCGCACGATCCGCGTCAAGGACGGCGTGGCCCAGGTCCGGGTCGGCGCGACGCTGCTCTTCGACTCCGATCCCGACGAGGAGGAGCGCGAGACCCAGGTGAAGGCGTCGGCGCTCCTCGACGCGATCCGGAGGCCGCGCGGCGACGCCACGCCGCCTCCGGCGGCCATCCAGCCGGTGCCTGGCGGCACGCGCAAGGTCCTCCTCGTGGATCACCAGGACTCCTTCGTGCACACGCTGGCCAACTACCTCCGGCAGACGGGCGCCGAGGTGATGACGCTCCGCGCCGGCTTCCCTCACGAGGAGCTCGACGCCTACGCTCCCGACCTCGTTGTGCTCTCGCCCGGCCCTGGCACGCCGAGCGACTTCGATCTCTCGGGCACGCTCGCGGCGCTGCTCCAGCGCCGGCTGCCCGTCTTCGGCGTCTGCCTGGGCCTGCAGGGGATGGTCGAGCACTTCGGCGGCAAGCTCGGCGTCCTCGACTACCCGATGCACGGCAAGGCCTCGCAGGTCCGTGTGCTCGGCGGGCGCCTCTTCGAGGGGCTGCCCCGCGAGTTCCGCGCGGGGCGCTACCACTCGCTCTACGCGTTGCGCGACGCGCTCCCTGCGTCGCTGAAGGTCACGGCCGAGACCGAGGATGGGGTCGTGATGGCGATCGAGCACACGGAGCTGCCGATCGCAGCCGTCCAGTTCCATCCGGAGTCGATCCTGTCGCAGGACGACAACGTGGGGCTCCGGCTCGTGAGGAACGCGGTGACCGAGCTGCAACGGGGCGCCGCGCGGTGACGGTCGAGCGGTAAAGCGGGGCGCTGGCGGCGAAATGAAAAAGCGCCGCCGGGGCCTCGGGGGGGAAAGGCCACGCCAGCGGCGCTGAATCAGAATATCAGCATGAGGCGTGCCATGACGCACTTCCGTCAGGGTCGGGCAATTCGCACGGATGTCCTGGGCGTTTGTTTCGGTTCTGCACGAACAGCGCTGCACACCTGAAATGTGCGCCGCCCTCGACGAGGCCCGGGGCGCCGGGAGCGGCTCAGGCAGGCGCCTCCGGGCTCTCGCTCCGCCGCGTGAAGATCCCCTTGCTGTACGCCATGAAGAAGCCGAGCCGCATCGCGTTGCGCTCCGTGGGGATGCCGGGGCTCGCGCTGATGCACGCCAGCAGGCGACCCTGCTCGCGCACCCGCTCCAGGCGGCGGGCGATGAGCGCTTGCTGGATGCCGCGCTCGCGGAACCGGGGGAGCACCGAGGCGCCGAAGAGCGCGGCGCCCTCGCCGGAGATCTCCACGCTGCCGCCGCCGGCGGGCTCGCCGTTCACGAGCGCCAGGTACGAGTCGCATCCGGGGTGCGCGACCACGCGGCGCGTGATCTCGAAGAGCACCGGCGAGATCGGCGCGTCCTCGGGCCGGAAGCCGCTCGTCGCGATCTCGATGAACCCCCGGACCTGCGCCGCGTCGCCCGGATCGATGCGCACGATCTCCAGCTCCCCGGGGCCACCATACGACGCCAGCGCGCGGAGGTCCTCGTCCGGCGCGAGCTCGCGCGCCAGCACGTTCTCGAACTCGCGCAGCACGAACCCTCGATCGGCGAGGCCGCGCACCAGCGATCCGTGCGCGAAGGGGCAGACCTGTATCTGCGGCTCCGCGCCGCGCGCCGCGTAGAACGCCACGAGGCGATCGAGCTCCTCGCCGGAGACAGGCCCATCGAGCCCGAGCCCGACAGCGAAGTTTCCCCAGGAGCCCTCTCCATCAAAGGCCATCCACCCGCCCGCGATGGGCTCCGCGCAGGCGACCACGGCGGCGATGCCGACCGCCAGCCGGCGCTCCTCGATCCGGGCGATCTCGGCGTACGGCAGCTTCGGCATGGATTTGCACCTCATTTGCGAGCAGGGCTCGCGTGACACGGTGTCCTCCATCCTAGTCCGATGAGGCCCGGCCTGCGCCGTTTCGTGCAGGCCAGCGCGCTTCCGGTGGAGGCGCCTGGGCGTTGCGATTATGCTGCGCCGCCATGAGCAGGATCTTCCGTTCACTCCCCCCGGCGGGCACCCACCTCGGCATCGCGTTCTCGGGCGGCCTCGACACGCGCTGCGCGGTGGCGTGGCTCTCGCGCAACGGGCTCAAGGTGCACGCGTACACCGCCGATCTGGCGCAGCCGGACGAGGACTCCCCCGGGGACATCCCGCCGATCGCCCTGCAGCACGGCGCGGTCTCCGCCAAGCTGGTGGACTGTCGCGAGGCGCTCGTCCGCGAGGGCATCCTCGCCATCCAGTGCGGCGCCTTTCACCTCTCGACGGGCGGCAAGAAGTACTTCAACACCACGCCGCTCGGCCGCGCGGTGACCACGACCGCGATCGTCCGCGCGATGCGCGACGACGACGTCCACGTGTTCGGCGACGGCAGCACGCACAAGGGCAACGACATCCAGCGGTTCTACCGTTATGGCATCTTCGTCGACCCCTCGCTCAAGATCTACAAGCCCTGGCTCGACCCGAGGTTCGTGGGAGAGCTCGGCGGGCGCAAGGAGATGAGCGAGTACCTCGAGCGCCACGGGCTGCCCTACCGCATGGGGACGGAGAAGGCGTACAGCACCGACGCCAACGTGCTCGGCGCGACGCACGAGGCGAAGGACCTCGAGCACCTGAACACCGGGATCAAGATCGTCCAGCCGATCATGGGCGTCGCCTCCTTCCGGCCGGAGGTCGCCATCGAGGCCGAGACGGTGACCCTCGGGTTCGAGCGCGGCGTCCCGACGACGATCAACGGCAAGCGCTTCGGCTCCCTGTTCGAGCTGTTCGTCGAGTGCAACCGGATCGGCGGGCGCCACGGGCTCGGCATGAGCGACCAGATCGAGAACCGGGTGATCGACGCGAAGAGCCGCGGCATCTACGAGGCCCCGGGCATGGCCCTGCTCCACGCCGTCTACGAGCGGCTCCTGTCCGCCATTCACAACGAGAACACCCTCGACGTCTACTTCACCCAGGGCAGGCGCCTCGGGCGTCTGCTCTACGAGGGCAAGTGGTACGACCCCGAGGCCATGATGCTGAAGGACGCGCTCTCGCGCTGGATCGCCCCCGGCGTGACCGGCGAGGTGACGCTCGAGCTGCGCCGCGGCGACGATTACAACATCCTGAACACGCGCGCCGACTACATGGCCTATGCGCCGCACAAGCTCTCGATGGAGAAGGTCGAGGAGGCCTATTTCACCCCCGAGGACCGCATCGGCGCGCTCGAGCTCCAGAACCTCTCGGTGACGGACAACCGCCAGTTCCTGATCCACCTCATCGAGAGCACGCAGGCCCTCGGCCCGGGCGGCGCCCCCGCCATCGGCGAGCTGCTCGGCGGCGACAAGCCGAAGGAATGAGCCGGGGCGGCGCCGCTGAGGCTGAGCGGAGGCCGCGCGCCGGCTCCGCTCGCGACGCGCCGGACGAGGTTGCGCCCGGCACCTCCCTGGGTCACGAGGAAGGTGCGAACGCCGGCCCGCCCGAGCGGTGCCGGCCAGGGAGGTGGTCATGAAGGCGCTCATCATCCAGGCACTCGCCGCGGGCCTCGCGGTCCTCGTCGGAACGAAGATCCTGCCCGGCGTGCGGATCCGAAAGACCCAGACGGCGCTCGTCGTCGCCGCCGTGTTCACCGTCCTCAACCTGCTGCTCGGCTGGCTCGTGAAGTTCCTGGTCGCGGTGGCGCTCCTGCCCGCCGCCGTCCTCACGCTCGGCCTGGCGTATCTCTTCTTCGGCCTCGTCGTGAACTCGGTGCTGCTCTACGCCACCGACAAGCTCATCGACGATTTCGAGATCCGGGGGCTAGGGCCGCTCTTCGGCACGGCGGCCCTCATCTCGTTCGCAGGATGGCTGTTGCCGCGCATCTTGTGAGCCTTCGCGGCCCTCGCCCGGGCGGCGTCTACCAGCGCTGGTGAACCTGAGGCCGGAGCCGCCGGTCGTAGATCTCGCGGATCTTCGCCATCGTCTCCTGCGGCACGGGCGGCAGGTCCGCCGCGCTCGCGTTCTCGTCCACCTGATCGGGCCGCTTCGCGCCGGGGATCACGCACGTCACCGCGTCCTGCATCAGGATCCAGCGCATCGTCCACGCGCCCATGCTCACGCCGGCGGGCACGAGCGGGCGGAGCTCGTCGACGACCTCGAGGCCCAGATCGTAGTCGACGCCCGAGAACGTCTCGCCCTTGTCGAACGCGGCGCCCTCTCGGTTGAAACTGCGGTGATCGTCGGCCGCGAACCGGGTCGCCGCGCTCATCTTTCCGGTGAGCAGCCCCGAGGAGAGCGGCAGTCGCGCCAGGACCCCGACCTGCCGGCGCTTCGCCTCGGGGAAGAAGAGCTCGGCCGGGCGCTGCCGGAGGACGTTGTAGATGATCTGCACCGACTGCACGCCGGGGTACTCGATGGCCTTGAGCGCCTCTTCCACCCGCTCGACGCTGGCGCCGTAAAACCGGATCTTGCCCGCCTTCACGAGCCTATCGAGGGCGTCGAACACCTCGGGTCGATAGTAGACGTCCGTCGGCGGGCAGTGCAGCTGGAGGAGGTCGAGCGCGTCCGTCTCGAGGTTCTTCAGGCTGCGCTCGACGAAGGCCGTGAGGTTCCCCTCGTCGTAGCTCGCCGCCGTGTGCGGGCTCAGGCGCCGGCCCGCCTTCGTCGCGACGACGATCTCCTCGCGCCGCTCGCGCCTGAGCCGCGCGAGCAGCCGCTCGCTCCGGCCGTCCCCGTACACGTCCGCGGTGTCGAAGAAATTCACGCCTCGATCGACGGCCCGGTGCAGCGCCGCGAGCGACTCCTTGTCGTCGACGTCGCCCCAGGTGCCCCCGATCGCCCAGGCCCCGAAGCTCACCGAGGAGACGCGGAAACCCGTCCTGCCAAGAGGTCGATACTCCATGGCGGCGCATACAACCAGATTTCTCCCGCCACGGCGAGCGTGGCCGCGCTCAGGCGGGCTCGGCCCCGCGGCGGCGGTGCGCGCGCTTGCTGCGCTCGACGAGCGCGACGAGCTCCTCGCGCGTGACCCCGAGCCGCGCCGCCGTCCGGTGCGCGAGCGAGGTCCGGGCGACCCCGTCGACGAACTGGTATGTCGGCCACTGCTGCGCGTCGAGCTCGACCTGCAGGAACACGAGCCGATCGACCGGCCGCTCCCTCTCGAGCCGCGCCGCGAGCTCGAGGAAGTGCGTCGTGATGAAGGCCTGAGGGCGGAGCTCCGAGAGGAGCGAGATCACGAGCTGGAAGATCTCCTCGCCTTCCGACGGGTTCGTGCCCGAGCAGAGCTCGTCGAGCACCACCATGTCGCCGACCTGCATCGCCTCGAACAGCGACCTGATGCGGAGCAGCTCCATCCCGAGGCGGCCCTCGCTCTGATCGGCCTGCGCCTGCTCGATCAGCGACACGAAGAGCCCGTGGCACGGCGAGAGGCGCGCCTCCGCGGCCGGCACGAAGAAGCCCGCCTGCCCCATCATCTGGGCCAGCGAGAGCGCCTCGAGCAGCCGCGTCTTCCCCCCCGAGTTCGGCCCGGTCACGATGACGGTCGCGTCGTGGTGATCGGTCGCGATGTCGCACGGGACCGTGCTCACCGAGCTCGCCAGGAGCAGCGGGTTGAACAGCCCCTTGAGCGCGCGCCCGGGGCTCCCGCCGCGCGCGCCGTGCGCGCCGTCGGAGGAGCCCGGCGAGACGAGCTCGGGCAGACAGACGGAGAGCCCGGCCGCGCGGGCGCGGTCGCGGAGCGCGAGGCCGGCGAGGTAGAACTCGAGATCTCCGAGCAGCTGGACGAGCGCGACGAGATCGTCCTCGATGCCGTCGAACACGCTGTTGATGTGGCGGGTGAGCAGCTCGTCGTCGCTGAACCGGTACCCCCTCCACAGCATCACGAGCTTCGTGACCAGGCGCCCGAGCGGCGACTGGTAGAAGCGGTTCTCGCTGTTCTCGCGGATCGACAGGGCGCGCAGATCGCGGACATGGCCGTCGGAGCCGACGCGGATCCGGACATCCAGCGTCGCGATCTCCTCGTCGTACGCGAGCAGATCCGCGAGGCGGCGGTACGCCTCGCCCTCGCCCACGGCCGCGCCGAACGCCGAGAGCCGCGACAGGCCCGAGCGGGCGCCCGCGAACCCACCGGCGAGCGCGTCGAACGCGTCCTTGGCGGCGGCGAGGATGTCCAGCCGGCGCCGGCTGCCTTCGCCGCGAGAGATGGGGATCGTCTCGATCTGGCCCACCCAGCGGCGCAGCGCCGCGTAGGCGCGCTCGAGATCGCGGCGGTGCGCCTCCGACCCGGTGAGCTCCCGGAAGATCGCGCGCCGGAGCTCGACGGTGTCGCGATCGCTCGGCGGCCGGGAGAGGGCGCGGCCCAGCAGCGCCGGGCTCGGGATGTACGTGCGGCCTTCGCTCGTGAAATGGAGGCATCCGACGATGAGCTCGCGCAGGAAGACGTGCTGCGCGAAGCGGGCTGGATCCCACGTCGACGCGGGCAGCGACGCCGACTCGACGTGCCGATCGAACGCCCCCGCCGGCGCGCCGCCCGCGAACGCGAACGCCAGCGACTCCTTGACCGCCCGCGCGTCGACCCGGAGCGCCGGCCGGTGCGAGAGGAGATCGGGCGCGGAGCGCTGTCCGGGCGGGGCGTCAGGCAGGACGGGTTCCGGCGGCGCCGCGCTCACGACCTCGAGCCTACTACGATGCGTCGGGCCGGAGCGCTCGTCCGGTGTCCGGTGCCGCCGCTGCGCGGTGGCCAGGGAGGGTCTCGGCATGACCCCGTCGACACGCGCGGGGCGCCGTTGTTCCCGGGCGGCCGGGAACGACCGAGTTCCTGGCACGACGTCTGCCTCGGTGTGCGCCCGGAGATGCACCATGAGCTATCGCTGCACGATGAGCAGAATACGCTGGTTCTGCGGCCCAACCGTCCTCGCGCTGGCGTTCGCCGGCACGGCCTGCAGGAGCGAGAGCGAGAGAGCTGAAGGAGCGGTCCGCGAGCCCGTGGACCAGACGAACAGGAGAGGCGAACCGCCTCCGGCCCCGAACCAGCCCGGCAAAGAGCTGCGCGAGCAGGCCGAGCGCGTGGGCGACAAGGCAGAGCAGCTCGCCCAGGAGGGTCAGCAGCTCGGCAAGGAGGCGCGAGAGCAGGCCGGGCGCGCGGGCGACAAGGCAGAGCAGCTCGCCCGGGAGGGTCAGCAGCTCGGCCAGGAGACGCGCGAGAAGGCCGAGCGCGTGGGCGAAAAGGCGGAGCAGCTTGCAGAGCGCGGGCGCCAGGCGGGCCGCGACGTCAACGACCAGATGAACAGGGTCGGCGAGCAGACAGGTGCGCTCAAGGACAACCAGGGCGCGCGCCCGCAGTCGGCGCCGCCCGCCGCTCCCAAGGACAAGGCCGCGCCGCAGCCCGCGCAACAGGGCCAGGCTGAGGGAGCCAAGAAGCAGGAGGGAAATGTCGCCGCGATGGAGCGCGACGAGTGGACGAAGGCAGCGAAGGACAACGACTATCAGGTCACCTTCGGCCGCGACGGCTCGGTCATCGCCACGAAGGAGGCGAAGCGGACCGGCGCGCGCCCGTCCGACGAGGCGCTCCGCAACGCGGTCGGCGGCAAGCTCGCGGACAGCGATCACGACGCGGTGAAGAAGCTGCACGTCACGGTGCGCGACGGCGTGGTCACGCTGCAGGGCACCGTCGCCAGCGTGAAGGAGGCGACCGAGGCTGTGAAGGAGGCCATGGACGCCGACGGCGTCACCAAGGTGATCTCCTACATCCGTCACGGCTCATGACGCCATGAGGTCCTCCTCCTAGCCGCAGTCACGGAGGTGCATCCGTTCGCCGACGGGCAGATGCCCCCCCCCGGCTCATCCGGTTCCCGCCCCCCTCAGCACCCTCCAGAGCCGCAGCAGAGCGGCGGTCACCCGCACAGGAGACGGGCCCAGATCGGCGTTTTCGGCGCGGAAGCGCACTCCCGTGCGCTGAGCACCGAAAACGCCGAGGTGGGCCCGTATCCGAAGCGGGTGACCGCCGCTCTAGTGGGTGAAGTCTTTGGGGCGGAGCTTGACGGAGCGCTCCACGGCCTCCGCGGGTGAGAGCGCCAGCATGAGCGTCTCATCGAAGCAGTCGGATCTCGACACGACAACGACCTGCGTGCCCACGGGCAGCTCGGTCTTGAGCGGCGTCTTGCCGAGCGTCTTTCCCTTCCAGCTCACGGTCGCGTCGGGTGGATCGCTCGCGATCGTCACGCTCGCCCTGGGGCCCTCCTCGGGCTTCTTCTGGACGGTCTCCCCGGCCTCGGCGCCGTGCGAAGCGACCGCGGGAGCATCGGGGGCGGGCGCGCGCTGGTTCGCGACGTGGACCGCGCCGCCGACCAGCGCGACCAGCGCGGTCAGGGCAGACGCGCCGATCAGGTAGCCGCGCTTCGAGGCCGACACGGGCCCGGACGTGGTCGCTCGCAGGCTCACCGAGTCGCTCACGGGGGTCCTGGGCCGCTCGACGCCCGACGCCCGCTCGGCGCCCGACACGCGCTCGAAGCCCGAGGCCCGGTCGATGCCCGACCGGCTGGACTCCCCGACATAGGGGAGCCTGCTGCCCGAGCCGGAGCTCGAGGGAACCATCGCGACGCCGATGCCGCTCATCGTCACCTGGCTGGAGGCGTCGCTCAGCAGCGACGCGCTGGCCACCCGCTCGATCTGCGCCTTGATCTGCTGGCGTATGGAGGCCCGGCTCTCGGCGAAGATCCCCCGCATGCAGGCGCCGAGGAACTCGCTGCGGACGTCCTCGCCCGACCACTGAAGGTAGTTCTCGAGCACATCGCACATCTCCTGCGCCGTCGCGAAGCGCTTCGATGGCTCGCGATCAAGGGCCTTCGCGGCGATCTGATCGAGCGCGATGGGGATCCCCGGAACGACGGTGGAGAGCCGCGGTATTTTCCCCAGCAGGAGCTGGTGCATCACGGTGATCTGATCGCCCTCGAACAGCCGCCGCCCGGCGAGGAGCTCCCAGAGCACGACGCCGACCGCGAAGATGTCTGCCCGGCGGTCCACCGTCTTGCCCGCCGTGACCTGCTCGGGCGCCATATACGTCAGCTTGCCCTTGAAGGTCCCGCTCTCGGTGCTGGAGGCGTTGACGACGGCCTTGGCCACGCCGAAATCCACGAGCTTCACCGCGCCCTCGTACGTGATGAAGATGTTGTGCGGCGAGACGTCGCGATGCACGATGCCGAGAGGCCGACCGTCGAAATCGCAGAGCTCATGCGCGTAATGGAGCCCGCGCAGCACCTCGGCCACGATCCGGATCCACGTACCACGGACGAGCCCGCCCGTGCCGGACTCCCGCTCGACAGCCGCCTTCATGACGCGCTTCAGCGGCTGGCCCTCCAGGTACTCCATCAGAATGAAGTAGCCGTCCCGATCGCTGCCGACCTCGTAGGTCTGGACGACATTCGGGTGGTTCATGCGAGCCGAGAGCTTGGCCTCATCCATGAACATGAGGACCTGGCGATCCTCCTCGTCCCCGGAGCTGCGGAGACGCTTGACGACGACCAGCTTGTTCACCGAGGCGGGCCCGTGAGCCATCGCGAGGAAGACGTCTGCCATCCCGCCGCGGCCGAGCTTCGCGATGGGACGATACCGGCCGAGCCCAAGCTGGGTCGGTGTGTCTCTCAAGATCGACGCTCCGTGTTCTCCGATCACACTCACCTCAGTGTGCAAAATCCGATAATTGCGCGTCCGAGTCAATGCGAAGAGTTTGCGTCCTCGCCATCAAGGAAAACATGCTCCAATGAAGTGAATGGCCTACAATCGTACGAACAAGAGCGGCAAGAGACGACATCCGAACACACGCGCACACGCATTCGCGCGCGTTCACGCACATTCACGCGCATTCACGCGCATTCACGCGCATTCACGCGCACTCGCGAACACCGCACCCCCGCGCGTAGGTCCCGCGCTGCGCTGTGCCTGCTGCGCGCTACCTGCTCCGCATGAGGTGCTGCGTGCGCAATTCGCCGCTGGCCGGGGAGGGGCCGTGCCGCCGAGCCCTGAGGTGACTCCCTTCCCGGTGGCGCCCGCGCAAGGTCGATCGCATTGCAAACACGGGGTCTGCTGCGGGCGTTGATGGAAACGTAACAAGGGGTACGCCACGTGCAATCCGTCGCGACACGATCGCACGAATTTTCTGCAGCGTTCCGCGCCGGACGCAATACGCCGCGCGCAACCGCCGCGACCGCCGCGGCTCGATGACGATGACGATGACGAGGAGGACGGTGACGCCTGCGAGCGAGGCGCCGCCGCTCAGCCGCTCAGAGCTTCCAGAGCGCGCAGCCCCAGTGGACGCCGGTCCCGAGCGCGAGCACCATGGCGAGTTGCCCTTTCTTCACCCTTCCGGCGCGCATCTCCTCGTCGATGAGGATGGGCACGGTGGCGCCGCTCGTGTTGCCGAATCGATCGATGTTGCTCGGGAGCTTCTCGACGGGCACGCCGAGGTCCTTGCGAATGTGCTCGTTGATCCGGCCGTTCGCCTGGTGCGCCAGGAACACGTCGATCTGCTCGATCGCGAGGCCCTGAGAGGCGCAGAGCTCCCGCGCGGTCGCCGGGAGCTTGGTCACCGCGAACTTGAAGAGCTCGCGGCCATCCATGCGGGGGATATGCAGGTCCTCGTCGAACGACGTCGGCTTCCAGTACGGGCGCGAGCGGAAGCCGCCGCCCGGCACGAAGAGGAGCTCGGCGAAGCGTCCATCGGAGCAGATCTTGTTGGCGCGCAGGCCCGCGTCGCGATCGGTCGCGCGGAGGACGAGCGCGCCCGACCCGTCCCCGAACAGGACGGCGAGGTTCCGGTGGCGGTCGGCGTGCGCCCGCGCCTCCGGCGTCGCCGATCGGCCATTCTTCGGGTCGAGCGCTCCCCAGTCCTCCCAGGGCATGAAGCCGGCGTGCGCCTCCGCGCCCACGAACAGGATGGTCTTGGCGGCCCCGGTCTGGATCAGCCCGTCGATCGTCTGGAGGCCGAACAGCATCGCGGCACACTGCTGCCGGATGTCGAGCGCGGGGACGCCCGGAATGCCCAGCTTCGCGCCGAGAAGCGCCCCGGAACCGGGGAAAATATAGTCCGGCGTCATCGTGGCAAAGAGGATGTAATCGATCTCCGACGGTGCGATGCGCGCCGACGCGATCGCGCGCTTCGCCGCTTCGCACGCGAGATCGCTCACCCCCACGCCGTCCGGCGCGTAATGGCGCTGGCGGATACCGGAGCGCTGGTAGATCCACTCGTCGGAGGTCGTGATCACCCGCGCGAGGTCGTCGTTGGTGACAGGTTCTCCGGGCACGTAGTGGCCCGTCCCGATGATCTCAAATCCAATCTTTGTCACAGAAGTGCCTTACCCGAACCGCAGGCCCGCGGCGACCGGGAACCGCACACCCGCACACGACCGCGCCCGGCCGCCTCGCGCCGCAGCGCGGCGGGCGGTGCTCGCGCTCATGAGATCGCCGGGACGTTGCACCCAGCTTGACGGAAACGCGCCGCCTCGATAGCCTGCCAGCCGCGCTGCGGCGTTGTACCCGCCCCCGTCTTCGGCGGCCGCCGGGCGCCGCGATCAGCGTCGACGGGCGGCCCAGCTGCAGATGGGGCAGCCGGTCCTGTCGTGGCGCAGCGCCGGGCAGTGCTCGCGGCCGAAGTAGATGAGCTGAAGGTGGAGCTTGTTCCACTGCTCGGGTGGGAACGTGCGCTTCAGGTCGCGCTCCGTCTCGACGACGTCCCTTCCGGACGACAGCCCCCAGCGGAACGCGAGCCGGTGAATGTGGGTATCGACCGGGAAGGCGGGGTGACCGAAGGCCTGTGCCATGACCACCGAGGCCGTCTTGTGACCGACCCCCGGCAGGGCCTCGAGGGCCTCGAACGAGGAGGGGACGACGCCGCCGTGCTCGGTCGCGATCCGCTCGCTCAGCGCCTTCAGGTGCCGCGCCTTGGTGGGAGCGAAACCGATCCTCCGGATGAGCTGGGCGATCTCCTCGGTGGGCACTGCCGCCATGGCCGCGGGCGTCCGGGCGCGCGCGAGGAGCGCCGGCATCACCGCGTTGACCATCTTGTCCGTCGTCTGGGCGCTGAGCATCACCGCGACGAGCAGCGAATAGGGATCGTCGTGGGCCAGCGGAATGGGCGGGGCCGGGTACAATCGGTCGAGGATCTCGGCGATCCTCGCGGCTTTCTCGGCGCGCTTCACGGAGGCCAGGGCAGCCCGTAGAACGAGAGCAGATCGCCGAGCTCCTCATCGGAGAGGACCTCGCGGGAGAACGGCGGCATCTGCCCGCCGTAGCCGACGAACCCGCCGTGCCGGACCTTCTCGATGAAGACAAGTCGCCGGTCGGCCTCCGTGTACTCGCCGAGCGGGTGCTCCTTCAGCGTCTGGTCGGGCAGCGCCGGCGCCCGCGCCACGAGCCGGCCGTCCCCCGAATGGGCGCGCCCGTGACACGAGGCGCAGGCGCGCTCGTGGATGCGCCCGCCCGCGGCCGCGTCGCCGGCCGGGATCTGGCTCAGCTCGTAGACCGGCGTGAAGGGGACGGCCTCGGCCGCGCCTTCATCGCTGGGCAGCGACTCCAGGTAGGCATAGATGGCCTGCGCGGCGTCGTCGTCCGCCGTCCAGGGCAGGTCCTTCGTCATGAAGTAATAGAGACAATGGTTGATCGCGCCGAGGAGCTCGACCTCTTGCCCGCCCCAGTAATGCGGGCGCTCGACGGCGCCGGCCAGCGGGGCGCCCGGCAGCATGGCGTCGCCCGCGTCGCCGGCGACAGCTTCATGGCACGTCGAGCAGGAATAGCGATTGAAGCGCGTCTCCGCGATCGACGGGTCCCGGAAGAGCGCCGCGCCGTGGTCGACGGCCGTCGCGTCGACGACCTTCGTCTCGGGATCACCCGGACAGCCACAGAGGAGCGCCGCGCACGCGAGCGCGGCCGCAAGACCGCAGGGCGCCCTCACGGCGCCTCCGGCGCGACGCGCACGAGCCCGTCGGGATAGAGGCCCACCTCCGTGTCGCTGAGCGTCTCCAGCGTCTCTGGATCGAGCCGGAGCACCCTGCCGGGCGTCGCGCTCCTGTCGCCCTCGCAGACGACGAAGAGCCCGTGCGCCTCGTCGAGCTGCGCGAGGTGCGGCCGCATGCATTCATCGGCGATATTTCGGGTGACGACGCCGTCGTCGTCCGGGGTCACGCCGATCCGCACGATGGTGTCGGGCACCTGGGTCGGCACATAGATGGCGCTCCCGTCGGGGGTCCATGCGGGGAAGTAGGGCGCGCCGATCGTGAGGATCTTCCGGGAATCGTCGAACGTCTCCGACGCGACATCGAAGAAGCGCACGTCCCTGCTCTCCGTGCTGCTCACGGCGATGGTCTTTCCATCGGGCGACATGACGGCCGCGTAGGGTCCGTAGTTGTTGGCATGGGGCGACGGGCTGGAGGTAGACCCCACCGGCACGCGCTTCACCTCGGCGGAAGGGTCCGTCAGGTCGACGATCGCGAGCACGTCCTCGCCGTAACAAGCGACGTAGGCGCGGGCGCCGTCCGGGCGCGAGAGGGCGATTCCGTGGGCGGCCATGCAGACCGGGATGAACACCGGATCGGGCGATCCCGAGAGCACGACCTCCTCGGGATCGATCACCGCGAGGGACGAGCGCGCCGCCTCGACGTCGCCCGGGTTGTCGAGCACGCGTTTCAGATCGAAATGAGAGACGACCACGCGCTTGCCGTCCTCCGAGATCACGATATCACCCGGGTTGGCCTCGACGCGCACCTGCCCGAGGATGCGCAGATCGTCGAGCGCGAGCTTCTGGACGTAGCCCGCCACCACGCTCCCGCCGTGCACCGCGTGGGGGCCGATCGCGCCGGCGATGTCAGGGTACGACAGCGCGACGTAGACGGCGCCGCCCTCGGCGTCCACGGCCACATGGTGAGGCCCGTCGATCGTCACGGGATCGCGGCCCACGGGGTGGACGCCGAACCGCTCCCCGGTCGCGAGCGAGACAAGAGAGATCGTATCGGAGAGGCTATCGCTCACCAACCCCATCCCGCCCTCCGGAATCGTGATCTCAGGGAGTCGGTCCGGATACGCGTCGCCTTCGTAGGCCCTGTAGCGGTATTCGATGATGGGCTCGGGATCGCTGCAGCTCACCAGCATCGCCGCCGCGAGCGCGCAACCCAGGAATCGCGAAATGACCATAGATGACCTCGGGACGAGCGCCTCTGGCTCGGACGCGCCGCATCCTAGCAGCCGCCGGCGCGCCGGCCGCGGCTCCGCCCTACCATGGCTCGGCCCGCTCGTGCGCCTCGACGTGACGCTCCGCCGACGTCCGCCGCCGCGCTGCGCGATGTGGGACGTACTACGCGCGTTCTGCGCTCTCTCTTCCTCGGTCGGCGCCGGCCCCCAACGGCAGCGCTACCGCCCGAGTGAACATTTCTTGATCAGACGCTGTGGTGTTGTCATGTAAGGAAGCGATGAGCCAGACACGAGCGGTGGGCATCACAACATGGGAGCTCGGTCGGCGGCGGATCGCGCGAGCGCGCCCAGGTCGCCCCGCGGCGTGCTTCTTCCTTGCGTCCCTTGCGCTCGCGGCGTGTGCCGGGGAGGAGTCCATCGCTCCTGCGCCGGTACCGCTGCCAGCGCTCCGCGGCGCGCCGTCGCTGACGACCGCTCGCACCTGGGCGCCGCGCGCCGCGGTGGCCGATCCACCGGACAGGAACCCCGCTGTCCCGGCGGAGATCGAGCAGATGCTCGCGGAGGGCTACGGCGAGCTCGAGGGCGGGCCGGGGCAGCCGCTCGCTCCGGCGACGCTCGACGACACCCCTCCACCGCCGCGCGGCGAGCGGCCGACGCTCCTGACGAGGTTCGTCCACCTCGCCGACACCCAGCTCGCGGACGACGAGTCGCCCGCTCGGCTGGCGATCTTCGACTCGCCCGGCGTGTTCGCGTCGGCGTTCCGCCCGCAGGAAGGCCACGAGTGCCGGATCCTCAACGCCGCCGTCCGCACGATCAACGCGCTCCATCGCAGCGCGCCGATCGACTTCGTCCTGCTCGGCGGCGACAACGCCGACAGCGCGCAGACGAACGAGATCGCGTGGTTCTCGGCCATCCTCGACGGCGCCGAGCGCGTCGAGTGCGACTCGGGCGCTGACGACGACCCCGTGCCAGGCCCCGACAACGATCCCAAGGATCCGTTCTTCGCCGAGGGGCTGCTCGTTCCCTGGCGATGGGTGACCGGCAACCACGATGTCCTGCACCAGGGGAACTTCCCGGTGCACACGCGCGCCGAGCTCGCGACGGGGAGCTGGTCGGACGGCGGGACGCGCGACTGGTCCCTCCCCGGCGCGCCGGTGATCACGGGCGAGGTCGTCCCCGACCCGAGGAGAGCGCTGCTGAGCGGCCCCGCGCTGCTCGATCGGGTCGCGGCGACCGGCGACGGGCACGGGATCGGGCCCGACGAGCGCGCGTACGGCAAAGCGTTCTACGAGTTCGACATGAAGGACACCCCCCTTCGCGTCATCGTGCTCGATACGGCCGCCGAGACGGGCGGGCCGAACGGCGTGATCCTCCAGGACGATGTCGATCGGTTCATCCGTCCCGCGCTCGACCGCGCGAAGCGCGAGCGCAGGTGGGTCATCCTCACGTCGCACCACGCGTCGCGCTCGCTCGGGGACGGCTCCTTCGCCGCGACGGGCACCCCCGCCGTGCCCGGCGCGATCGACGTCGATGCGTGGCAGTCGCTCGTCGGCGGCTACGACAACGTCCTGCTCCACCTCGCCGGACACACCCACGTGCACCGGGTGACCCGGGTCTCTCCGGCCGGCGGGCACGCGTACTGGGAGCTCGAGACCTCCGCGCTCGCCGACTACCCCCATCAGGTCCGCGTCATCGAGATCTGGGACGAGGACAACGGCTTCGTCGCCATCCGGGGCGCCGCCCTCGACTACGCCGTCGACGACGACCCGATCGCCGCCGAAGGGCGCCGCCGGGCCGTCGTGGACGTCACCTCCGGCTTCGGCGACGACGGCCGCGGAGAGCCCTCGTGGCGCAACGTCGAGCTCTCGATCGCGCGGCCTGACTGACCTCGCGCGCCGCGTGCGGGCGGCCCCAGCCGTCGCTCATCCGCCGTCGCGCAGCGGCACCGTCTCCCGCAGCTCGATCGACAGCGGGGGTCCGCCCCCGCTGCGGATCGCGGCGGCCATCGTATGCCGCGCCGAGGGCTGGTAGAGCGCGAACTGCCAGGCCGAGCGGTCGTCGCCGAGCCGCGGATCGAACGAGATGCCGATCGCCGGTCCATCGTCCAGGTGGAACGAGAACTGATCGAGCGGGATCGCGAGCCCCATCCCGCGCGCCTTGATGTACGATTCCTTGAGCGTCCAGTACTCGAAGAAGCGCGCGCGCTGCCTCTCCGGCGGCAGCGCGCGCAGCGCCGTCACCTCGCCCGGCGAGAAGAAGCGATCGGCGATGTCCACCGCGCTGCTCGCGCGCTCGGTGTCCTCGACGTCGACGCCCACGTCGCGATCCAGCGCGACCAGGCAGGCGATCAGCCCCCGCGTGTTCGACAGGTTGAACCGGATCGGCGGCACCCCCGGAGGTCCGGCGATCTGCGGGCGGCCAAACTCGTTCCGGACGAACGACCACGCCTCGGGCGCGACGTTCGCGTACTTCGAGAGGACCGTGCGCACGAGGGCGCGGGTGAGCAGGTACTCGTGCCGGTTCTCGGCGAACAGGAAGCGCGCCTGCTGCGCCGCCTCGTCAGGCGTCATCAGCCGGTGGTACGCCTCGAGCAACGCCTCGTCGCGAGCCGAGTCGCAGAAGACGTACCAGAGGTGCGCGGCGCCGGGGCCGATCGTGAGCATCTACATCCTCGGCGGCGCCGCGCCTGCAGGGCCCGGCAGGATCTCCCGAAGGCAGCTGTCGGCGCTGCGCTCGACGGGCCGCTGGCGCGGATATCCGAACGACACCTCCTCGAAACGAACACCGTCGATCCAGTCGGTGCGGGGGATGTGGAGGTGCCCTGACACGACCACCCGCGCGCGGAACCGCGTGTGCCAGTCGTGCGTGCGCCGCGTCCCGCACCAGATCGAGAAACGCGGGATGTGCCGCAGCCGCACGAGCTCTTCGCGCAGCGGGAAGTGGTTGATGAGCACCGTGGGGCGCCCCTCGATCGCGCCGAGGCGGGCCTCCGTCGCGGCGAGGCGGGCCCGGCACCACGCGGGCCGGCTCGCGTAGGGGGCCGGGTCGAGCAGCTCCTCGTCGCTGCAGAGGACGCCGCTCTCCATGGCCCACGCCACCGCGTCGCGCTCCGGCACGCCGTCCGGCCGGAAGCTGTAGTCGTAGAGCAGGAACATCGGCGCCAGCACGTGCGGGCCGCCCTCGCCGTCCCAGAGCACGTAGGGGTCTTCGGGCGTGACCACGCCGCGGCTCCGACACAGCTCGACCAGCCGCTCGTACCGGGCCTGGCCGCGCGGACCGCCGCGCTCACTCGGCATCGTATAGAGCTCGTGGTTGCCCGGCGCCCACACGAGCCGCTTGAACCGCGGACCCAGGGTCTCGAGGACGTAGATGAGGTGCTGCTCCGTCTCCCCGAGATCCCCCGCGAGGATGAGCCAGTCGCTCGGCCGCGGCGTGATGCGCTCGATGGCCCACCGGTTCTCCGCATACCCGACGTGGAGATCGCTGAGTGCGAAGAGCTTCATCCGAATACCGCGCCGCCAGGGGCCGGACCGGCGAGCCGGCCGCCCCCCACCCAGACCACGGCCGACGACGGGCGTCCACTGCCGAGCGCCGCCGCCGAGCGCGGCGGCCCCCGGGGCAAGGCGACACCCCTTCCCCATTTTGCGCCCGGTTCCGCGGCTCCTGGCGCGCCGCATTAAACTAGGGCTCCAATCCTTGTGCCACCTGTGCTACGCGCGTGTGAAGTCAGCACCATGCCTCTGCCCCAACGACAAGGTCTTTACGATCCGGCTTTCGAACACGACGCATGCGGTCTCGGATTCGTCGCCACGCTCCGCCGTGAAGCGACGCACGAGGTCGTCTGCCAAGCGCTCGAGATCCTCGAAAATCTAACCCATCGCGGCGCCGCTGGCTGCGACCCCTGCACCGGCGATGGCGCGGGCGTCCTCCTCCAGATCCCGCACGAGCTGTACGCCACGTCCCTGGCCGCCCTTGGCATCGCGCTGCCTGCTCCCGGCGACTACGCCGTCGCGACGGCGTTCTTCTCCCAGCTCCCGTCGCGGCGCCGCCAGTGCGAGGCGATCCTCGAGGCCGCGGTCGTGCACCACGGACAGCGCGTCCTCGGCTGGCGTGACGTCCCCATCGACGACGCGGCGCTCGGCCCGATCGCGCGCGACTCGCGCCCCGCGATCCGCCAGCTGTTCATCGGCAGGGTCGCGCCTCGCCAGTCCTTCGAGCAGGTCCTGTATGCGATCCGCAAGCGCGCCGGCCGCGCCGCCAACGCCGACGACTTCTACATCACGTCGTGCTCGTCGCGGACGGTCGTCTACAAGGGCCTGATGCTCGCGGAGCAGGTCGCGGCGTTCTACCCCGATCTGTCCGACAAGCGCACCGTGTCGCGGCTCGCGATGGTGCACTCGCGCTTCTCCACGAACACCTTCCCGACGTGGGAGCGCGCGCACCCGTACCGGGTCATCGCGCACAACGGCGAGATCAACACCGTGCGCGGCAACACCGCGTGGATGTCGGCGCGCGAGGCGCTGCTGAAGAGCGATGTCTTCGCGAACGCGATCGAGGACTTCAAGCCGATCATCCGCCCGGGCGGCTCCGACTCGTCCGCGCTCGACAACGTGGTCGACTTCCTGCTCGCGAGCGGCCGCTCGCTGCCCCACGTGATGATGATGCTCGTGCCCGAGGCCTGGGCGCTCGACCCGGACATGTCGGCCGAGAAGAAGGCGTTCTACGAGTACCACGGCTGTCTGATCGAGCCCTGGGACGGCCCCGCGGCGCTGTGCTTCACGGACGGACGGCTGATCGGCGCGACGCTCGACCGGAACGGGCTGCGCCCCGCGAAGTACGTCGTGACGAGCGACGGGCTCGTCGTGCTCGCGAGCGAGTTCGGCGTCCTCGACATCGAGCCGGCGCGCGTGATCCAGAAGGGGCGCCTCCAGCCGGGCAAGATGTTCCTCGTCGACACGACCGAGGGTCGCGTCGTCAGCGACGACGAGATCAAGCGCCGCGTCGCGACGCAGAAGCCCTACGCGGCGTGGGTCGCCGAGAACAAGATCGATCTGCGCGCCCTCGAGGACGTGCCGAGCCTCTACACCATCCCGCACGCGGACCTCCGGGGCCTGCAGCAGGCGTTCGGCTACACCGAGGAGGACCTGCGGATGATCCTCGGGCCGATGGCCACCCTCGGCGAGGAGCCGGTGGGCTCGATGGGCATCGACATCCCGCTCGCCGTGCTCTCCGAGAAGCCCCAGCTGCTCTTCCGCTACTTCAAGCAGCTGTTCGCGCAGGTCACGAACCCGCCGATCGACCCGCTCCGCGAGGAGATCGTGATGTCGCTCGTGAGCTGCGTCGGCGGCGAGGGCAACCTCCTCGAGGAGACGCCCCGCCAGTGCCGGATGCTCGAGCTGCCGCACCCGATCCTCACGCAGGACGACCTGTCGAAGCTGCGGAAGAACGTCTTCCCCGACTTCCGCGCGGCCACGCTGCCCATGTACTTCCCGGTCGACGGCGACCCGGAGGACAACCTGCGCGCCGCGCTCGCGAAGCTCTGCAAGGACGCGAGCCGCGCGATCGCCGACGGCGCGAGCATCCTCATCCTCAGCGACCGCGGCATCGACGAGACGCTCGCCCCCATCCCGAGCCTGCTCGCGGTGGGCGCCGTGCACCACCACCTCATCAACGAGGGGGCGCGCACGCGCGCGGGCATCATCGTCGAGACCGGCGAGGCGCGCGAGGTCGGCCACATGGCGCTGCTCATCGGCTACGGCGCCGGCGCGGTGAACCCGTACCTCGCGTTCGAGTCGATCGCGGCGATGTGCCGCGACAAGACCCTCGGCGCCGACCTCTCGCCGACCGCGGCGGGCTCGCGGTACGTGAAGGGGCTCAAGAAGGGCATCCTGAAGATCATGTCGAAGATGGGGATCAGCGCGCTCTCCAGCTACCAGGGCGCGCAGATCTTCGAGGCGATCGGCATCGATCAGCTCGTCATCGACGCGTACTTCACCGGCACGGCGTCGCGCGTCCGCGGCGTCGGGCTGCGCGAGATCGCGGAGGAGGCGCTCGCGCGCCACCACGCGGCGTACGGCGAGCGGGCGCGCGCGCACCTCGACGTCGGCGGCCACCACCACTTCCGCGTGTCCGGCGAGCGGCACCTCTGGACGCCGCAGTCGATCGCCTCGCTCCAGCGGGCGGTCCGCCTCGACGACGCGAAGAGCTACGCCGAGTACGCCTCCGTCATCAACGAGCAGCAGGAGCACCCGATGTCGCTCCGCGGGCTGTGGGACTTCAGGCCCGCGGGCCCGCCGGTGCCGATCGAGGAGGTCGAGCCCGCCGCCTCGATCGTGAAGCGCTTCGCCACGGGCGCCATGTCCTTCGGGAGCATCTCGAAGGAGGCGCACGAGACGCTCGCGATCGCGATGAACCGGATCGGCGCGCGGTCGAACACCGGCGAGGGCGGCGAGGACCCGGCGCGCTTCCTCCGGCTGCCGAACGGCGACTCGAAGCGGAGCGCGGTGAAGCAGGTCGCCTCGGCGCGGTTCGGCGTCACGGCCGAGTACCTCGTGAACGCCGACGAGCTGCAGATCAAGATGGCGCAGGGGGCCAAGCCCGGCGAGGGCGGCCAGCTCCCGGGCCACAAGGTCGACGCGGTGATCGCGAAGGTGCGCCACTCGACGCCCGGCGTGACGCTGATCTCGCCGCCGCCGCACCACGACATCTACTCGATCGAGGATCTCGCGCAGCTCATCTTCGACCTGAAGAACATCAACTCGAAGGCGCGCATCAGCGTGAAGCTCGTCGCCGAGGCGGGCGTCGGCACCATCGCCGCGGGCGTCGTGAAGGCGCACGCCGACGTGGTGCTGATCAGCGGCGACTCGGGCGGCACCGGCGCCTCCCCGCTCACGTCGATCCACCACGCGGGCGTCGCGTGGGAGCTCGGCCTCGCCGAGGCGCACCAGGTGCTCGTGATGAACGGGCTCCGCGGCCGCGCCATCGTGCAGACCGACGGCAAGCTGATGACGGGCCGCGACGTCGCGTTCGCCGCGCTGCTCGGCGCCGAGGAGTTCGGCTTCTCCACGGCGCCGCTGGTCGCGACCGGCTGCATCATGATGCGCAAGTGCCACCTCAACACCTGCCCGGTCGGCATCGCCACGCAGGACCCGGAGCTCCGCAAGAAGTTCACGGGCGCGCCGGAGCACGTCATCAACTTCTTCTTCTACGTGGCGGAGGAGCTCCGGCAGATCATGGCGCGCCTGGGCTTCCGCACGCTGACCGAGATGGTCGGGCGCTCCGACTGCATCGTGCAGCGGAGCGCCGGGCTCCACCCGAAGGCGAGGAAGATCGACTGCTCCGAGGTGCTGTACCGCCCGAAGGAGGCGCTCACGAGCCCGACCCACTGCGTGGAGCTGCAGGACCACAAGCTCGACCGGGTGCTCGACCTCAAGCTGATCGAGAAGGCGCGCGCGACGATCGACGGCGGGGCGCCCGTCGTCATCGAGACCCGCGTCAAGAACTCGGATCGGACGCTCGGCGCGATGCTGAGCGGCGAGATCGCGCGCCGCCACGGCAGCGCCGGGCTCCCCGAGGACAGCATCGTGGTCAAGTGCGCCGGCAGCGCCGGCCAGAGCTTCGGCGCCTTCGCCTCGCGGGGCATGACGCTCGAGCTCGAAGGCGACGCGAACGACTACGTCGGCAAGGGCCTCTCGGGCGGCGTTGTCGCTGTGCGGCCGCCGCGCGAGGCGCCGTTCCGGCCGGACGATCAGGTCATCGTGGGCAACGTCGTGCTGTACGGCGCGACGAACGGCCGCGCGTTCTTCAACGGCCGCGCCGGCGAGCGCTTCGCGGTCCGGAACAGCGGGGCCACGACCGTCGTCGAGGGCGTGGGCGACCACGGCTGCGAGTACATGACGGGCGGCACCGTGATCATCCTGGGCACCACCGGCCGCAATTTCGGGGCCGGCATGAGCGGCGGGCTCGCCTACGTCTTCGACGAGGACGCGCTCTTCGAGGCGCGCTGCAACAAGGAGATGGTGCAGCTCGAGACGATGACCGCCGCCGACGCCGAGTCGGTGCGGGCGCTGCTCGAGGAGCACGTGCGGCGCACGGGCAGCCGGAAGGCGATCGAGCTGCTCGAGTCCTGGCAGGCTGTGCTGTCGAAGTTCGTGAAGGTCGTCCCGAGCGAGTACCGCCGCGCCCTGGAGGCCGCGGCGTCGCCCGCGACGAACGGAGCGGACGGGTCCGACAGGCTCGTGTCTCTCCTTTCTCCTTCCACCCCCTATGTTTCCACTGGACGTTACATCCCCGCCAACGCGGGTCCCCTGAGCACGGGAGAGAGGTCGGCCGCCCATGGGTAAGGTACGAGGCTTCCTCGAGATCCAGCGGGTCGACATCAAGAAGCGGCCCGTCTCCGAGCGTTTGAACGACTGGCAGGAGTTCGAGCTCCCGGTCCCCGACGCCGAGCTGCGCGATCAGGCAGCCCGGTGCATGGACTGCGGCATCCCGTTCTGTCACGACGGATGTCCGCTCGGGAACCTGATCCCCGACTGGAACGATCACATGTTCCGCGATCGCCTCCCCGAGGCGATCGCGTCGCTCGACGCGACGAACAACTTCCCCGAGTTCACGGGGCGCGTGTGCCCCGCGCCTTGCGAGGCGGGGTGCGTTCTGAACATCGAGAGCAAGCCGGTCACCATCAAGAACGTCGAGCGCGCGATCGCGGATCGCGCGTTCGACCGGAACCTGGTGGCGCCGGTCATCGCGAAGCAGCGCACGGGCAAGAAGGTCGCGGTGATCGGCTCGGGGCCCGCCGGGCTCGCTGCTGCCCAGCAGCTCGCGCGCAAGGGCCACGACGTGACGCTCTTCGAGCGCGACGACCGCATCGGCGGCCTGCTCCGGTACGGCATCCCCGACTTCAAGATGGAGAAGCACCTCATCGACCGGCGCATGGAGCAGATGCAGGCCGAGGGGGTGACGTTCCGCACGGGCGTCCACTGCGGCGTCGACATCACCGGCGACGCCCTGCGCGAGCAGTACGACGCCGTCGTGCTGTGCGGCGGGGCGCGCCGGCCGCGCGACCTGCCGGTGCCCGGCCGGGACCTGAAGGGCGTCCATTTCGCGATGGATTTCCTGACCCAGCAGAACAAGCGGGTCGCCGGCGACGTGATCCCCGACAGCGAGGCGATCTTCGCCACGGACAAGCGGGTGGTCGTCATCGGCGGCGGCGACACCGGCTCCGACTGCCTCGGCACGAGCCACCGCCACCGCGCGGCGCACGTGACGCAGCTCGAGCTCCTCCCCCGCCCCCCCGAGCAGCGCTCGCTGACGAACCCGTGGCCCGCGTGGCCGCTCATCCTCCGCACCTCGTCCTCGCACGAGGAGGGCGGCGAGCGCGACTGGTCGGTGTCGACCACCGCGTTCCTCGGGGACGAGCACGGGCACGTCCGCGCGCTCCAGGCGATACGGGTGAAGCTGGAAGGTGGGAAGTTCGTGCCGGTCCCGGGGAGCGAGTTCGAGATCCCGTGCGAGCTCGTCCTGCTCGCGATGGGCTTCGTCGGCTCCGAGCGCGAGGGGCTGCTCGAGCAGCTCGGCGTCGAGATGGACCAGCGCGGCAACGTGAAGGCCCACGGCGGGCGCACCAGCGTGGAGGGCGTCTTCGCCGCGGGCGACATGTCGCGCGGACAGAGCCTCGTCGTCTGGGCCATCGCGGAGGGGCGCAAGGCCGCGGACGCGGTCGACGCGTACCTGATGCAGCCGGCCAAGCGCCGGCTGGCGCTCGCGGCGGGCTAGAGCTCGACCGTGCGAGCGCTGGTCTGGGACGGAACGGCCGCGCGCGTCATCGACCGCGACCCCCCCTCGACCACGGCCGGCATGGCCGTGGTCGAGGTGCGGTGCGCCGGGATCTGCAACACGGATCTCGAGATCATCCAAGGTTACATGGGCTTCCGCGGCACGCTCGGGCACGAGTTCGTCGGCGACGTCGTGGAGGGCCCGGCCGCCTGGCTCGGCCGCCGCGTGGTGGGCGAGATCAACTTCGCGTGCGGCCGCTGCGAGAGCTGCGCGCGCGGGCTGGGCAGGCACTGCCCGACGCGCACCGTCATGGGCATCGTCGGCGCCGACGGCGCGCTGGCGGAGCGCGTCGCGGTGCCCGTGGCGAACCTCCACGCCGTGGCCGACGGGGTCGACGATGAGGAGGCGGTGTTCGCGGAGCCGCTCGCGGCGGCGTTCGCGATCCTGGAGCAGGTGCGTGTGTCGCCGGGCGCGTCGGCGCTCGTGTTCGGCGACGGGAAGCTCGGCCTGCTCATCGCGCAGGTGCTCCACCAGGCTGGCGCCCGCGTACTCGCGGTCGGCAAACACGAGGAGAAGCTCGCCCTGCTGCGCGCGCAGGGCATCGCGACCGAGCTCGTTCGCCCGGAGCCCTCGGGCCAGGCCGGCGCCGGAGCCTCGCCGCCCCGGGGCGCCTGGGCCGGAGATCCGGCCGAGCTGGTGGTCGAGGCCACCGGCACCGCCGAGGGGTTCGTGAGGGCCGTCCGCGCGACCCGGCCCAGGGGCACGCTCGTACTCAAGAGCACGGTGGCCGGGCTCTCCAGCGTCCACCTCGCCGAGCTCGTCATCAACGAGATCACCGTCGTCGGCTCGCGCTGCGGGCTGTTCGGGCCAGCGCTGCGCGCCCTCGAGGCCCGGACCGTCGATGTCCGCCCCCTCGTGTCGGCGCGGCTCCCGCTGGAGCGCGCCGCAGAGGCGCTGGCGGCCGCCGCAGCGCCCGGCGCTCTCAAGGTGCTCGTCACCGGCTGAGCTCGGCGCGCTGGCTGTCAGCTCGTCCGGGTGGCCTGCGGCCAGCGCGGCATGTTCGCCAGGCGCATTGCGTGAGAATTTCTCGCGGCTGGCCGGAATAGATCCTTCTAGGGGGGCCGCAGGCCGCGCCCCCGATCAGGAGCTGCGATGAGCGCGACGGACAGCCCACACCACGACGACCGCCGAGAGGACGCGCACAACGAGGCCCGGCGAGCCAGGGAGAGCTGGGAGCAGCAGCGGCTACGGGAGCTCGACCTCGTCGGCATCGAAGAGGATGCGTCGACGTTTTGCCTTCATTGTCGCCGTGAGCTGCTGGGGCAGCTCGCACGGGCCCAGGCGCGCGGCTCGGTGCTGTTCGAGCTCGTCAGGCGCGAAGGGCTGAGCCCTCTTCCCTTCCACGACCCCCCGTCCGCGGCCGAGGGCGGTCACACGCCGGGGTACCGGCGCCACCTCCGGGAAGCCGCAATGCACAAGCGCCGCGCCCTGTGGATCCCCCTCGCGTGCCTCGCGCTCGGCGCGCTGGTGCTCTGGGTGGCATTCGTCCTCCTGAGGCGCTGAGGGCGAGGGGCCGCTCGCGTCCGGATGTGATCCGGACAGGGAAGCGGTCGTTGAAAGAGGGGCGCAGATTCGTGCGTTATGGGATCACCTGCGCTGTGCGGCGCTCCTAGCGGCGGAACAGGCCGGACATGAACCGCGATGGCGGCGGGAGCTGCCGCGGACGCCACGCCGACGCGGCCACGATGGACACGCCGTTGCGCATGAGCAGGAGCGCGGGCTCGTCGCTCCGGACGTCGAACCCCTGGCTCAGGCGGAGCGCTCCGCGGACCAGCGACTCGTGCGGCGAGACGCGGAGCGGCTCGAAGCCGTTCATGCGGAGGCGGCGCTGCCAGGCGCCCCGGCGCTCGTGCCGCTCGACCCGCGCGGCCCCCTCGCCCACCACCACGTTCATCACCTCCTGCCCGAAGAAGACCTGCTCGATGGTCTCCCGCGCGGCGATGTGCGGCGGGAGCAGCGCCTCGAGCGCCTGGAATACCGCGTAGTAGTGGCCGATCGCCTCCGACAGCCGCGGGAGGAACTGGTGCGCGTTGTGCTCCACATCCGGCTCGACGAGCGTCAGCACGCGCGGCGACAGCGCCCGGATCCTCGTGAGGATCGTGTCGCGGTTCGCGGTGGCGTGCACCGAGGCATCCGGCACGTGGTGCAATGCGAACGCCGCATTGACCGCAATGGGCGCCGTGGAGCGGGACGCGATACGGCTCCAGTCGACGCGCTCCACCGAGGACGCGACGCCGTGGAACTCGAAGGGGACCTTCAGGCGCTCCGCCCACCCCCCGATGAACGCGCCCGCCCAGCGCAGCCGCTGTTCGGGATCGGGGCCCCGGCACGGCAGGTCGATGCCGGTCAGCCGGACCCGCGGCGGGCCGCCGGGCCGCGTCGCCAGCCGGTGTAGCAGGAATGGCCACTGCGTACCGCCGCCAACGCCGATGTCGATGACATGGATCTCCCCTTCGTCCTGGAACGCCTCGACGATGGCCGCGTTCGCGCTGAGGTAGCCGAACCGGATGAGCGGCGTCGCGTGCACGAGCAGCTGAAACGCCGCGAGCATGTCCCGCGGCCCGGCGCTGCGCAGGTACAGATTCCCGTCGCCGGAGCGATCTCCGTCCAGGCGGGCGAGCAGCGCCCGGCCAAACACGCCAGAAATGCGCTCGGACGCGTCCCCCGTATCGGGCTCGGCCCGCAGGATGCCCTCGATGAGGGCCCTCGCGCGCTCGCTGTCCCCCGCGTCGATCGCCTCGCCCGCCGCGAGGAGGCGGCTCAGGAACGGGCGGCGACGCGAGTGGGTCTGGCGGGTCCCCGAGCTCGGCTGCTGCCCTGGGCTGGACGCTGTCGAGCTGGTGGGCCCCTCGATGTGCGCTCGTAGGCTAAGAGGCGCCTCTTCGGCCGATACGTGTCTACGGATCGCGTTCATGGTGTCCAGGGCTGTTCAACCAGGCAGCCCGCCGTCCTGGCTGGGCTCTCCGCGGGCAGCCGATTTCAGGCGAGAACGCATGACGTCGACCACCTCGCAGGAGCCAGGGGTTTCAATGTTTGCAGATGTCGCTGAGGGAGAGCCCGACGGCGAGCAAGGGGCAGGCGCCCGCGGCAAGGCCGCGGAGCACGGCGCCCGCCCGTGACGCGACGGGGCCTGAGCTCGCAAGGAGACCCGACAGACAACTCTCTGTACATCGATGAAGCCGCCCGCCCGGTCAAGTCCAAGATCGTCATTGTGCGTCGCGCCCCCGTCCTCGTGTTCCGCGCGCCGTCCGAGCCTGTCTTCTGGCGACAGACGTAGGCACTCGTAGGCGTCCCGCGAGGCGCGCGTGATCGCGCCGCAGGCGGAAGCCCCGCCGGCCCCGGCGCGCGCGGATCGCGAGGAGCGCCGCCTCGATGACGCAGGCCGCGCGCGACGCGCAGGCCACGGCACACTTCACCGGTGGTCTCTTCAGGGCGCATCGTGGGCTCCGACCTGGCGAGCACGCGCCGGACTCGTTGAGTTGACCGTGGTCGTGACAGCACCTCGCTGGGGACGGGGCTTACACACCACATTACAACCCGCATAATCAGCTCTGTAAAGTCCCTATACATGGGCGTTCGGTCGATCGAGCCCACGTTGCGTCGCCGGATGGAGGCAACCCTGCGACGATCGCGCGCCTCTTCGCCGGAGAAACAGCGCCGCGACGGCCTTCAGGCCTTCGGAAGGAGCAGAGCGTTTGCTGGAGGTGATGTATGGAACGACCGCCCCCTCGGGCTCAGCAGCCTACGCCGGGAGTGACTTCCTCATCGCGACGCAGCCGGAAGACGAGCGCTCTCCAGCGACGCTGCGGCACCATTGACGCACTCCTGCACCTGTGCATGCGACGGCGGGCGCCAGCGGTTCAGTCGTTGTCGGACAGGTCGCTTCCCTCGGCGAAGTGGGAGCGATCGACGCCATTCTTCTCGAGCCAGCGTCGAATTCGATTCCTGTGCACTCCGAGCCTGGTGGCCGCGCGAGACACATTGCCTCGCTCGAGGCGAAGCGCCTCGGCGATCTCATCTTCGGGCAGCGCCTGTCCTGCGCGCGCCGGTCGAACATCGCTCGCCGTCGGCCGGACCTGCGGCTCGATCGACTCCGGGCTCAGCCCGACGCCGGCGAGCGGATCCAGATCCTTGGCCTCGACCGTGCGCCGCTTCTCGTCGAGCGCGCGCGTCACGGCGCGCCGCGCCTCGCCGACGAACTCGCGCAGATTCCCCGGCCATCGGCGCATCGCGCACGCGATGATCATCGAATGGTGAATCGCCGGCGGCGCGCTTTGAGCGGCCGCGCCGACCGCCTTCGCGCATTGCGCGAGCAGCCACGGGATCTCCTCGGTCCTCTCGCGGAGGGGCGGGAGCCGGACCTCGGGCCGGCCGATACGGTAGTAGAGATCATCCCGGAAGCGGCCCTGGGCGACGCGGGCGCGGAGGTCGTGTGTCGCCGCGCAGATCCGGATCTGCACCGGGCGAGGCGCGACCGCGCCGAGCTCGAGGACCTGCCGGGTGTCGATCGTCCGCAGCAGCTTCGCCTGGACGGCCGCGTCGAGCTCCGCCACCTCGTCGAGGAAGAGCGTGCCTCCGTGGGCGGCCTGCACATAGCCGTCGGTGTCGTGCGTCGCGCCGGAGTAGGCGCCGCGCCTGGCGCCGAAGAGGAGCCGCTCCGCCAGGCCCTCCGGGATGGCCGCGCAGTTGACGGCGACGAATGGGCCGCGCGCCTGCGGCCCTGCCTCGTGGTAGGCGCGCGCCGCGAGCTCCTTGCCCGTGCCGCTCTCGCCCGTCACGAGGAGGCTGTCTCCCCCGGCCGCGGCGCGGATGATCGTGTCGTAAATGAGCTGCAGCCTCGGCCCGAGGACGCTCTCCTTTTCGAGGCGCACGCCCCCGCGCGCGAAGCTCCGGATGTCGCTGAGCGCGAGGAACACCGACGTCCCCGCGCCGACGACCTGGATCGCGTCCCTCCGCACCTCGCCGCGGATCGGCTCGCCGTTGACCGACGTCCCGTTGGTGCTGCCGAGGTCCTCCACGGTCCAGGCGCCGCCGTCGTACGCGATGCGGGCGTGTCGCCGCGACATGAGCGAGTCGTCCATGAGCGGCACGCCGCCGACGCCTCCGCGACCCACCACCACGGAGCCACGATCCAGCGGGATGGGAGCGCAGCGCGGCTGATCCCCCGAGAAGATCAGGACGATGCCGGGGACAGGCTCGGCGACCGAGGGCTCCGGTGCAACCGAGACGCGGACGGTGGAGTGGTCCATCGGGCACAATCTTACCCGCTGAAGAACCTGGCCGGCCAGTGGCCGGCCATCCCAACGGCATGCGAAGGCTCTCTGGGCAGAACTCCCAGCAAATCCAGGTCGCCCCGTTCGCCAGGTTCGGCACAAGTTGTGCTTGTTCCCTCGGCATGGTGGCCTCTGCAAGAGCTCGCATCCATCGGGACCGGGGGTCTGCCCTCGAGGTGAACATGGGATCCGGCCGCAACATCGAGGAGGCGAGCCGCCGCTCGTCCCGGCGTCTGCACACATCCCGCACCCTGCCGAGCCTCCCCACCCACCCCGGTCTCCAGAGCATCAGCGGACTCCGCGGCGCTCTCGAGTTCCTGGAGTGGCCGGCGTCCGAGTGGACGCCCAAGGACCTCCAGGAATGGTTCGTGGACCACCTCGTGACCCCGGGCTTGATGAAGCGCCCCCAGATCGTGCGCGAGCCCGGCGCGACGCCCGTCATGCTCGATCCCCGGGCCGACGGCGGCAGCAACCTCGAGGAGCTCATCCACAAGGCCCGCGGGCGCGTCATCACGGCCCTCCGGGGGCTGATCGCGCCCGTCGCCGACGATCGATTCCTGAACGCGGCGATCTACGGGGGCAGGGTCCGCCGGGCGGCGGTCGGCGGCCGTCCCGTCTGGGTCGCCTCGCCGCGCGAGATCGACTTCCTCGGCGACATTGTGCTCAGTTTGCTCGCCGCCGACATCCTGCTCGACCGGGAGTTCTATCGCGCACACCTGTGCATCTGCGAGGTGTGCGGAAGGGTGTCATTCAAGGAGACCGCGGACGCGCGAGGCGTATGCAGCGAGCATCGCAGCAGTGTGTCCGGGTTTACGCCGCGGGTGCGCTGAGCGCCTGCGGCGGAGTCGTGACGCCAGAGACGATAAAGGCCGGCTGAAGAGCCGGCCTTCGTCATTTCTCCCGCCACGGATCCGGTCCGCCCGCCGCATCGCGGAGGGCCGGCGCGGACGGCGCCGCGTCAGTTCGCGTCGAACGAGACCCAGGCGCCCGTCGCCCAGGTGTCATCGGCCTTGAAGGCGCCGATGTAGCTCGCCTCCGGGTCGAAGAAGCCGTCATCCGGCGGGGTCGCCGCGTTCTCGGTGAGCGTGGCCTCAGGCCGGAAGTCGGGCGTGGCGGCGAAGCAGTCGGCGAGCCCGGGATCCTCGGCGCTGTTGGTCGCCTCGCTTTCGAACCACGCGACCTCGTCCGTGCCTGCGTCATCGTCGTCGTCGAGCTTCGACTCGGTCGCCGCCTCGGTGTCGGTCTCTTCGTAGGCGATGTTCGCCTCGATGTTGCCGAAGAAGATCGAGCTCGCGAGCTCGACCTCGGTGAGCTCGTTGCGGAGATCCACCCCCGCCTCGAAGCCGGTCACGATGGTGTTGAAGATGTGGGCCTTCGTCGAGCGGCGGAGCAGCATGCCGTACTGCTGCTTGTCGACCTCCTTGTTCTTGCCGCACAGGGTCGCGTTGTAGATCGTCGGCTCGCTGAGGGGCGTGTTGGCCGACGAGTCGGCGTCGTTGTCGCCCTCGAAGCCGTTCGTCTCGTCGGCGACGGACGGGTCCTGCTGGAGCGCGAGGAACTGGAGCTTGCCGGTGTAGCCGAGGTCGAAGTCGAAGCCGTCGTCGCCGTTCTGCGCGCAGATGAGGTGCTTCGCGTTGACGGTGCCGCCGAAGAACTCGAAGCAATCGTCGAGCGTGTGGTGCACCATCACGTGATCGACGGTCGTCCCGGAGCCCACGCCGGCGAAGGTGAGGCCGTTGACCTCGTTGTCCTGGGAGAGGAGGATCCCGCTGTACTCGATGCGCACGTACTCGAGGACACCGCTGTTGTCCGCGGGCTTGTCGCCGCCGTACTCCGTGCCTTCGCCGGTGATGCCCTCGACGCTGGCCTTGCCGCCTTCGACGTTGACGGGCGCCTCGCCGAGCAGGATGACGCCGCCCCAGTCGCCGGCGGCGCGATCGCCCTCCTCGCCCTGGCTCGTGAACACGATGGGCTTGCTCGCCGTGCCCTTGGCGTTGATCTTGGCGCCGGGCTTCACGACGAGCGTGGCGAGGCTCACCTTCTCGCCCATGATCTTCGTGCCGGGCTCGATGGTCAGGGTCGCGCCGCGCTCGACAAAGACGATCCCCTTCATGAGGTAGCACTTGTCGGCGGTCCACTTCGTGCTGGCGGAGATCGCCTCGCTGACCTCCACCGGGGAGGAGCAATCGGCGATGACGTCGCCACCACCGCCGCCGTCGCCACCGCCGCCCTCGCCGCCACCGCCACCGTCACCGCCGCTGGCGGAGCTGCTCGCGGACGAGGTGCTTGTCGAGGTCGGGGAGATCGAGTCGTCATCGCCGCACGCGGCAAACGCCGCGACGGAGAGCGCCGAGGCGCAAACCAAGCCCAATTTGAATGTACGCAATTTATTCTACCTCCTCCCCCAACATGGCGTGTGCAGGAAAACTCGTGACGAGCGCCGCGTGACGATTCAATGGCAGCTGCTCAGTAGGTGAGGGCGGCGCTCAACGTCACAGTCGTCCCGACGCTGTACTGGCTGGCGATCTTGTCCTCATCACCGTCGCTCCCCCTGGTGACGCGGACGGGCGCATTGAGGAGGTTCTCGCCGGCCAGCTTCACCTCGACGTGCTCGCCGAGGCGCTGGGCCACGGTCAGGTCAATCTGGTGCCGCGGCTGCTCGTACTCGTCCGCCAGCCCGTTGCGACCCACCCGCTTGAGCCGGGCGCCGAACACGTTGTAGAGGAGCCGGGCGCTCGTGCCGGTCGACTCTCTGGCGTAATCGAGCCCCAGGTTCACGACGAAGGGAGACTGGCCCTGGAGCGGGTGCGTCGGGGTGCTCTCGATGGTGACCCCTCCCTCGGTGTTCTCGGGATCGATCGTCACCTCCGACTGCACGAACGTGAGGTTTCCGAGCGCCGTGACCTCCTTCAGGAGAGGGGTGATGAAGCCCAGGCCCTTCCTGAGCTCGAGCTCGACCCCGGCGACATAACCGGCTTCTCCGTTCACGTAGCTGAGCCTGCCCCTGCCGCTGTTCGGGACGATGATCTCCTCGATCGGATCCTGGAAGTGCTTGTAAAAGACGCTGACCGCGGCCACCTCGCCGGCCGTCGGGAAGACCTCGAAGCGGAGATCGGCGTTCACGACGCTCGTCCGCCCGAGGTCCGGATTGCCTTTCGCCTCCATCCCGCTGTATCCCTCCTGATACAAGGTCGGGCTGAGCTCGCGGAGCTGGGGTCGGGCCAGCGTCCTGGATACGCCGAGCCTGACGTTCGAGATCGAGCTCGCCTTGAAGATGACGTTGGCCGCGGGCAAGATATCGACCTTGTCGCTCTCCTCCTTGATCTCCGGGCTTGCCGGGGAGTACCTGTCGAACGCCCTCAGCGACAGCGTGGAGGCCTCGATCCGGGCGCCGAGCACCGCGCGGAGCCATCGTGTGACGGCGGCGTCGGTCATCACGTAGCCTGCATAGAGATCGCTGTTCGCCGTGTAGGAGTCGGTCTCGCGCGTGATCTCCTCCAGCTCGAGCGCCGTGCCGATGTTCTCGTCCGAGAACAGCTGGCCCGGCTCCTGGCGCAGGATCGTCGGGTCCGAGCCCGGGCGCTGCTTGAACCGGAACCGGCGCGCGTTGAACTCGCGCTCTCGAAGGTTGAACAGACCGCCCAGCTTCACCCGGGTCGGGGTGTCCCCACGGACGAGAGGCTGGGTATAGGAGAGCTGCCCGCCGTAGTTCACGTCGGTCATGTCGCTGAAGAAGTGGGCGCCGCTCAGCGTGCCCTCGTCCCACGAGAAGGCCCCGCTCGTATCGTCCCTGATGTAGACGGTCTCCCTCGTATCGGGCTCGTCCGAGGACGCGTGGGAGATGGACGCCTTCCAGTCGAGGGTGCCGCCGTCCAGCGCGCCGATGCGGTGCTCTCCCTGGAGCTGACCCAAGGTGAGGGCCCGGGAGATGAACCGCTGCTGGGTGTCGCGAAACGCGCTGCTGCCGTCTGTAGGGTTCCCGCTGATCTCGCTGGCCAGATCCTCCGACGAGCGGCTGTGGAGTCCGGTGATCGTCACCTTGTGGTTCTGATCCGGGTTGTAGGTGACGCTGGCGAACGAGCCCCAGGACACCTGATCACGGATGCTCCCGGTGCTGGTGTCGCCGTTGGGTGCGGGCTCACCGCCCAGAGGATCGGGCTCGAAGGTTCTGGTGCGCTCTTCAGCGCGCGGAGCGAACTTCCGGCCATAGCTCAGGGTGGCGATGTAACCGAGGCGCTGCTCGCCGCCGAGCTTCAGGGTGTCGCCGACGACCACGCTGCCGCTCCCGTTCGGCGGGGTGAACGACCGCGTCGTCACCATCGATGAGTTGATCGCCCGCCCATAGGCCGTCATCTCGTCCCTCGTGATGGTGCCGCCGCCAGGCTTGGGGCCGAGCCGCACCACCTTGTAGTCGGGGATCTCACCGGGGAGCGCGCGCGCGCCACCGTCGATCCCGAGCCAGTCGGTGCCCGATCCGGCGTAGGTCAGGCGATCACGGAACGTCGCCTGGCTGTTCAGCCCGAGCGACAGCGATGCCTGGAAGAGGAACTTCGTCGGGAGCTCACGTGTGTTGATCTGGACCGAGCCGCCCGCGAAGTCGCCGGGGAGATCGGGCGTGAACGTCTTGACGACGGTGATGTCGCTGAGGACCAGCGACGGAAAGAGGTCCAGCGGGACGGCCTGCCGGTCGGGCTCGGGGCTCGGCAGCGGGGCGCCGTTCAGGAGCGCGTTCGTGTAGCGCTCGCCCAGGCCGCGGACGTAGACGTACCTGTTGTCGACAACGGTCGCGCCGACGATGCGCTTCGCGGCCTCGGCGGCGTTGCGATCGGGTGTCTTCGCGATCTCCTTCGCGCCGATGGCGTCGCCCACGTGGGCCGCGTTCTTCCGGATGAGCAGCTGCGCCGCGACGCTCGCCCGCTCCGGCTCGAACTCGACCTCGATGACCTCCTCTGTCTGCTGATCCGCCTCGAGGCCGACATCGACCTGGACCACCTGCCCGGCGGTCACCCGTACGTCCTGCACGCGCTGCGGCTTGTACGCCTCGTACCAGACCCGCAGCTGATGGGTGCCCGGCGGGAGCTCCAGGCGAAACCGCCCGTCGAGGTCCGCGATCGCCTTGAGCTTCGTCCCCACGACGGACACCTGGGCGTCGAGCAAGGGCTCTTTCGTGGCGGTGTCCGAGACGACGCCCCACACCACGCCTTTCCCCGCGGGCGGCGGGCGCGACGGGCTCGGCTCGTCGAGCCCCGCGGCGTCCTCCGCCGCAGGACCGACGGCCTGAGGCGCCGCGCCGTCTGGCTGCGGCGCAGCGGCTCCGGGGTCGCCCTGCGCGAGGGCCGTGGCCCCCCAGCAAAGCGGTGTCACCAGCGCTGCGACTACCCCCGAGATCCTTCTGCGACTCATGCACCTGTCCCTTCGCGCGCTCCGAGCCCGGGCGCGACTCTCGATTCGATGGCCGGGCGCACGCGCGCCCGTCTGATGAGGAGAGCGGAGGGCCACCTCGCGCCCTCTCCCGTGCACCCCGCCGCGCCCGCGCGCTCGAGCGACGCGGCGGCGGCTCCCGCGCGCCTCGACTTCACCTCATCGGGGCTCTGCCCTGGCTCAGCGCGCGGGCTTCTCCGTCAGGACGGCGATCGTCTTGGCCCCGCCCATGCGCGCGGCGTCCATGGCCTCCACGGCGACCGCGTAGACGGCCTCGTCATCCGCGTCGAAGTAAAGAACGTTGTCCGAGCGCGCCGCGAAGATCCGCGCGAGCCGCTCCTTCAGCTCGCCGCGCTGCACCTCGGCCTGGTTGATGCGGAGGACGCCGCGCTGATCCACCGTGAGCACCACGGGCTTGTCGGCGTCGATGGGAGGCGGCGCGAGCTTCGCGGTGTCGTCCTTCTTGGGCAGATTCAGCCAGAGCTGCTTGGCGAGCAGCGGCGTCACGACCATGAAGATGATGAGGAGCACGAGCACCACGTCGACGAGCGGCGTCACGTTCATGCTCGGCGCGACGCCGCCCTTCTTGCCTCCGCCCTGCGGAACGCTCATCCCCACGGCGCTATCCCTCCTCCGGCATCGCGGACGCCCCGCCGCCCCGCTGGCTCACCTGCAGCGAGATCCCGGCGAACCCGACCTCCTGGCACAGCGCGAAGGCCTCCCGGACGCGGCCGTACCGCACCGAGGAGTCGCCCTTGATGACCACCCGGCGCTCCGGCTCGGCGGCGCGGATGGCCCGCAGCCGCTCGCCGAGCGCGCCGAGGTCGGCGACAGCCTCCTTCTCGAGGAACACGGTGCCTGCGCCGGTGATCGTCACGTAGATCGGATCGAGCTTCGATTTCGACTTCGGATCCGGCTGAAATACCGCCGGGAGCTCGACCCGCTCGCCGTGCTCCATCTGGGGCGCGATCACCATGAAGATGATGAGGAGCACGAGCACCACGTCGACGAGCGGCGTGACGTTGATCTCCGGCTCAGGCGGCTGCTGCCGACCCGAGCGACCGCTCTCCACTCGAACGCCCATGTTCGTTCTCCATCTCGTCGATGAGCTCACCCGCGCTGCGCTCGAGCGCGAGCTCCACAGCGGCGATACGGGTGGTGAGGTAGTTGAAGCAAAGCACCGCCGGGATGGCGACCGCGAGCCCGAGCGCGGTGACGATGAGCGCCTCGGAGATGCCGGCGCTCACGGCGCCGAGGCCGCCCGAGCCGGTCGAGGCGATGGTCTGGAAGGCCGTGATGATGCCGATGACGGTGCCGAGCAGCCCGACGAACGGGGCCACCGAGCCGACCGTCGCGAGCACCGAGAGGCCGCGGCGCAGGTCGGCGGAGATCGCCTCCCGGCGCCGCGACACCTCGCGGCGCGCGAGCTCCACCGGTGGCACGCCGCCGTCGCCCGCCTCGACGGCGCGCTGGAAGCGGCGCACCGCCGCGCCGACGAGCCGGGCGAGCGCGGAGCGTCCATAGCCGTCGGCGATCGAGACGAGCCGCGCGGTGTCCCAGGCCTCCATCACGGGGCGCGCCTCCCTCGCGAAGCGCCGGGTCTCCGACGCCTGACGCGCGAGCGCGATGAGCCGCTCCACAACGACGGCGACGCTCGCCAGCGCCATGAGCACGAGGGCGAACGCGACGAGCTTGCTCAAAAGCCCCATGGTCGCCCAGATGTGCCCGAGATCAAACTGCATCATGGTGAACCTCCTTCGTTCCTCGCGCGAGAGGCCGAGTCCGCGGCCGCGCGCTCGACGTCATCTCTTCGCCTTGAACGGGATCCGGACCGTCTTGAAGGTCGACACCGGCCTCCCCTCGTGGATCGCCGGCCGATAGCGCCACGTCTTCACCGTCGCGAGCACCACGTCGTTGAACAGCGGATGGCCGCGGACGAGGGTGACGTTCGTGACCTCGCCGGTCTCGGTCACCACGAACCTGACGACCACGGTGGCCTCTATCCCCGCGCTCCGCGCCGCCTCGGGGATGGGAGGGAGCGAATTGGAGAGCGCGACAGGCGGCGTGGCGTTCTCGGGGAGGTGAATCGGCCCTTTCGGCTGCGGAGGCGGCGGCGGTGGCGGCGGCGGCGCGGGCGCAGCCACGGCGGCCGTCCCCGTGCCGCCGGGGACCCCGCCGGGCACGCCGCCCGGTACGCCTCCCGGCTCTCCGTAGGTGTCGTCGTCGCTCGCCTTGGCCTGGCCCGGGTCCGCCTCCGCCGGCGCCTCGCTGGGCACCGCGGTCGGCGCGACGAGCGCCGGGCGCCTGGGCGCCGCGGGGCGAGGCGCCGGAGCCTCCGCCGCCGGCGGCGGGGGCGCGGGCGCCGGGGCCACGGGGGGCGCCTCGGGGATCTGGGTGGCCAGCTTGACCTCGACGACCTCCTCCTCGGGCGGAGGAGGCGCGATCGCGCCGCTCAGGCGGGCGGCGGCGAGCGCGATGGCCGCGAACAGCAGGAGCCCTGCCGCAACCCCGATCGCGAGGCGCTTCGCCCGCTCAGGATCGGCCTCCCCTGCACTCCACGTTTCAAGATACATCGAGGCTCCCGGCGCACGCTGGCGACAACACAAGAGCTCCACCTGACCTCATGAGAGGGACCGGCAGGCTTCAACAAGGTCGCCCAGCATGTGAATCACCGTCTGCAGGGTACACTCGCTGCCGTTGCAGCCCGGTGACGGTGTGGCAACGATTGTCGTGCTCGCCCGGCAGGGCGCTCAGGCGCTGCGGCTCTCGGGGAGGTCGGGCGAAGCGGCGAATCGATAGCCGATACCGCGGACGGTCTGGATATAATCGCCGGCGCTGCGCAGCTTGTCGCGAAGCCGCTTGACGTGGGTGTCCACGGTCCTCGTCGTGATGCTCACGTCGATGCCCCACACGCCGTCGAGGAGCGCGGTGCGCGTCTGCACGCGCTCGCGCGCCTCGTACAGCGCGACGAGGAGCTTGAACTCGAGGAGCGTCAGCTCGACCTCCTCGCGCTCGACCCACACGCGGTGAGCGCCCTCGTCGATCCGCAGGCACCCGAACTCGATGCTCCGCTCCCCGTCCCCGGAGGACTTCGCGCGGCGGAGCACGGCTTGCACGCGCAACACGAGCTCCCGCACGCTGAACGGTTTGACGACGTAGTCGACGGCGCCGAGCTCGAAGCCGACGATGCGGTCGACCTCGTCCCCGCGCGCCGACACGATCATCACGGGGATCCGCTGGGTGCCATCGCTCTGCTGGAGAGCACGGCACACCTCGGTCCCCGGGATGTCGGGCAGCATGAGATCGAGCAAGACGAGATCGGGCCGCTGGTCCACGGCCAGCTGGACCCCCTCACCGCCCTGCCCCGCGAGGAGCACCTCATGCCCGGCTTGCCTGAGGTTGTAATCGAGCACCTTCTGGAGCGCCGGCTCGTCCTCGATGACTAAAATCCGCGCCATGGTGAAGAGCGCGTGTACCCGAGCGATGTGACGGACCGATGACCGGATGGCAACAGGGCGGTGCGGCGTCGAAAAGACCGCGCGAGCACGCAGGCGCAGCGGACGCGCGACGGGATGTAGCAGGGGAGCGCAGGCACGGCGAAAGGTCACGCGGGCGCGGCGCGGCGCGACGAGACGCCACGCGACGAGGTGCCCCCGAGGGCGCGCGGCGAAAGGTCGCACGGGCGGGGCGAGATGCGCTAGGCTCGTCGGGATGCTGCGGACTTTGCGACTCATCGCGGCCGACGTGCGCCAGAAGGCCACATGGTGCTACGGCAGCGATCCACTGCCAATCATCCTGAAGACGCTGGCGACCGACGGCACGGCGGCGATGGTCCTCTACAGGTTCACGCAGGCCGCGCGAGCCCACCGGATGCCGGTGCTCGAGATGGTGCTCAACAAGGCGACCAACCTGGCCGGCGGCTGCGTGATCGGGCGCGGCGCGGACTTCGGGCCCGGGTTCGTGCTCATCCACTCGAACGGCGTTGTCATCAATGGCAACGTCCGCGGCGGATCGAACGTGCTCATCGAGCACCAGGTGACCATCGGCGCCGATCGGCGGCAGACACCGGTGCTCGGGAGCGACCTCTTCATCGGCGCGGGGGCGAAGATCGTCGGCGGGGTCACGGTCGGTGACGGCGCCAGGATCGGCGCCAATGCCGTGGTCGTGCACGATGTCGCGCCGAACACCACGGTCGTGGGCATCCCCGCGAAGCCCGTGCAGCGGCGCGAGGACCGCGCCGCGCGCCCAGCCGCGGACGGGACGAACACCTCGCAGAGCTGACCGCCGGCGGATCGAGGGTTCCAGAGCGGCGGTCACCCGCACAGGAGACGGGTCCAGATCGGCGTTTTCGGCGCGGAAGCGCACTCACGTGCGCTGAGCACCGAAAAGGTCGAGATGGGCCCGTATCCGACGCGGGTGACCGCCGCTCTACCGGGGCGCTCGGGCCAGAAGCTCGTGCCTGAGCTGCGCGATCTCTTGCCGGAGCGGGCCGATGAAATCGGCGCTCAGGGTGCGGTTGCGGCCCTGCAGCGCGCGCGCCGTGTGCCACTTGCTGAGCGCGAGCCGCGCGCCGGCGCGGATGAAGCTCCGCCCCGTGGCGCCGCGCCAGCCCAGGGTGCACCGGAGCCGGCCGATCGGCGAGCAGACGAGCTCGAGCTCGTCCTGGGTGAGCATGCCGAGCGCGACCTCGTCGCGCAGATGATCCCGGATCACCCAGCCCTTGCGGATCACGAGCGCCACGATGATCCCGAAGAACGACGCGACGAAGCACAACCAGAGCAGGAGCCACGGCATGAAGATGTCCCCCATCGCGCGCCCCAGCGCGGTGGGGAGGAAGTTCCACACCGCGTGCAGCGCGACGCCGAGCAGGTAGCCGCCGATCGGGGCCGCCGCGCGCACCCACGTCTTCGACGACTCCCGGGCGAGCCCGAAGCCGATGCCGGTCATCGACGTGAACAGCGGATGGAGCCAGGGCGTGAAGACGCCCCGCAGGACGAACGTGCCGGCGAGAACGTCGCTGCCCTGCATCGAGGCGCGCGCGTAATAGAGCACGTTCTCCACCGCGGCGAAGCCGAGCGCGCAGAACGTGGCGTAGATGATGCCGTCGACGATCCCGTCGAACTCCCGGCGCAGGAAGTAGAAGAAGCCGAACACGCCGAGCCCCTTGAAGAGCTCCTCTGCGAACGGCGCGCTGACCGATGCGCTGACGAGCTCGCCGGCCGGCTCGCCGAAGTTGCTTGAGACGCCGATGTGGACGCCCGTGTTGATCAGGATCGAGAAGCCGGTCGCCGCGAGCGCTCCCCAGAGGAACGCCATCAGCAGGCACCACCACGGCTCGGGATCGTACCGATCGATGATCATCGGGACGAACAGGTAGAGGACGAGCGGTGGGAACGCGAAGAGCGCCCCGACGAGCATGGCGCTCAGCATGCTCCCCCCGGACTCGATGACGCCGAGGAGCGTGAAGAGCACGTTGAGGACCGCGCCCGCGATGAGGCCGATGGCCCACAGCCACAGCCCGGCGATGCGCAGCCGCCGGTCCGGGTCGAACCTCCGAACGGCCGCCGGGTAGCCTGCGTGGTGATGCGCGTACGCGTGACCCTGATGCCCCCGCGCGTAGCCCTGGGGTGCCAGCGGGTACGCGTGACCCTGCGGCCCCTGCGGATACGCGTGACCCTGCGGCCCCTGCGAATACGCGTGCCCCTGCGCGTAGCCCTGTGGAGCCTGCGGATACGCGTGACCCTGCGGCCCGTGCGCATAGCCCTGCGGCCCGTGCGCATGGCCCTGCGGCCCTTGCGCATGGCCCTGCGGCCCCTGCGGATACGCGTGCCCCTGCGGCCCTTGCGGATGGCCCTGCGGCCCCTGGGGATATACGTGCCCCTGCCCGTAGCCCTGCGCTGGCTGCGCGTGCGCGTACCCCTGCGGCGCCTGCCCGTGGCCCTGCTGCCCGTGCGGCGGTTGCCCCATGGAGCTCTGCCCCGCACCTTGCGCCGGATACCCCGAAGGGCCCTGCGCGCGCTCGCTCAAGCGCTCCGCCGGCCGGGGTTGTTGCGGCACGCCGGGGGAATCGGGACGATGTCCGTGGGGATTGTTCATGGATCGAGCGCTCTCGCGAAAGCCTCGTGACAGCGGGTGACCGTTCAGCCGAGGCGAATCCCCGCCGCGCGCGTGGAGCCGAAAGCAGCGGTGACGATCCGCGCCGGGCGACGCCAGCCTCGGAGCTGTCGCTCACGCCCGTGGGATCGAAGTATCACGGAATATTTCTACCACGGCAGGGACGCGCCGGGCATATATCCCAGCAGCTTCGCCACGGCGTGCTGCCGGCGAGGAGCGCGGAGGCTGTGACGCTCCGCTTCCACGGGTTCCACGAGCTGTCGGGGGTCGGCGGGGTAACGCGGCAGCGGCTCCTCCGCGCCGGGAACGTGGCGGGAGAACGTCAGGGGCGGACGACGCGCGTGCCCGGTGGAGGCGTGAAATCGAACTCGGTCTTCCCGACCGGCTGATTCACGACCGGCGACGAGAAGTCGAACCGATTCCGGTTGCCCTGCGCGTCGAGGATCAGCACGCGGCGGACCTGGTTGGTCTGCCCGTCCACATAGAGGAGCATCTTCTGATACGCAGGGGTCGCCTCCTTCGGCGTCCCCTCGAGGACATAGCCGCCCTCGAACTTCATCTGCGCAGGATCGAGCAGGCGCAGCGAGAAATCCTTCGTGAGCTGCCCCTTGCCCATCAAGAACGCGAGCGCCGCCGGATACTGAGAGCCCTTCACCGGGGTCTCGAACATCTGCTCGTTGTCCTTCTCGTAGACCTTGATCGTGATGCCGTCGGAGACGACGCGGTTTCCGTTCGGCGCGTCGTAGATCCAGCTCATCTTGCCCGGCTTCTCGAAGGTCACCTTGCCGGTGGAGACCTTCTTCACGTCCTGGACCTTGATCGTGTAGGTCTGGGTGAAGCTCGCCTTGAAGGTCTTCGTGGAGTCGTAGAACTGCTGGACGCGCCTGCCGAGCTCTTCGGCGGTGGGACCCGCGGCCTGGGACTCGCCGGCGGTCGCGAGCGTCGCGAGCACGACCGTGAGGGGCGCCGTCAGCCCGATGAGGCACGCGGCGGCGAGGCGGTTGAGTGAGGTTCGCGTCATCCTTCCCGATCTCCTTTGATGTCCAGAGGCGTCTCGCCCCCGCTCGTCGGCGACGGGGGCGCCGGCGATGCACCGCCGGTTCCGTGCCCTGGCAGCCGCACCCTCGCTGAAGCCGGGGCGCGCCGCACGTTTTCATGTTGGACGCGGCGCGGGAGCGTCCGATGCAGGCTCCATAGCACACGGGATGTGCGCCCGGACCGCCAGGGCCGCGCCCGCCGGCCCCCTGTCGCGCGGTCAGCGGTCAGCGGTCGACCAAGCCGCCGCGCCTCTCGTCCCCATGCGCGACCAGGGAGCCGCGTCGGCCCACGCTCACCCGAAGCGCGCCCGTCGCGGCCGGGCGCGGCGCGGGACGGGCGCGCCCGACGCCGCCAGCGCGGCCGCGAAGCCCGCGGCGCTGAGGTGGGTCATCGCGATGGCCAGCGCGTCGGCAGCGTCCGGCCGCGGGGGCGCGGCGAGGCGCAGGACCGCGGTCATCACCTGCGCGACCTGCGCCTTCTCGGCCGCGCCCCGGCCGACGATGGTCCGCTTCACCAGCGCCGGCGGATACTCCGAGATCGGCACGCCCGCGCGCGCCAGCCGCAGCAGCACGACCCCGCGCGCGTGGCCGAGCTTCGCCGCGCTCTGCGCGTCCTTGGCGAAGAACAGGCTCTCCACCGCGGCCGCGTCGGGCGCGAGCGACGCGATCACCTTGCCGAGCTCGTCGTCGATCTCCACGAGCCGGGCGGCGAACGTCCCGCTCGTGTCGATGTCGATGACGCCATGCGCGACGTGCTCGATGCGCGTGCCCTGCCGCACGAGCAGGCCCCAGCCGAGGTGGCGCGAGCCGGGATCGATGCCGAGGACCCGCATCGGCTCAGCAGGCCCCGTGCGAGGGCGCCACGACGTGGGACGGGAAGCCCGGCGCGCGCTCGGCCCCCCCGTCGCGCTCGCCCCGCTCGGCCGCCTCGAGCGTCCGCCGCGGGAAGATCTTGTGCGGGTTGAGCAGGCCCTTCGGGTCGAAGAGCGCCTTGATCTTGCGCTCGATCGCGATGAGCTCCGGCGACTGCTCGAGCGCGAGGAAGTCCGCCTTCGACGTCCCGATGCCGTGCTCGCCGCTCAGCGTGCCGCGCATGCCGATCACCGCGCGGAACAGGCGCGACAGCGCCGTCTCCACCTGGGGGACGAGGTCCGGGTCGTTCCAGAGCATGTTGACGTGGAGGTTGCCGTCCCCGGCGTGGCCGTACGTCAGCATGCGGACGCCCGTCGCCGCCGAGATCTCCGCGACCTCGTCGAGCAGCGCCGGGATCTTGTCGCGCGGGACCACGACGTCCTCCGAGATCTTGTAGCGCGCCATGGCGCGCGTCGTGGGCGAGAGCTGGCGGCGGGCCTCCCAGAGCCGCTCGCGCTGCGCCTCGTCCTGCGCGACGAGCACGTCGAGCGCCCCGGCATCCATGCAGACCTCCCCCACCCGCTCGGCCTGGACCTCGCAGTCCGCGGGCTCGCCGTCGACCTCGATGATCAGCATCGCGCCCGCGCGCTCGTCGACCCCGACGCCGCGCGCGCGCACCGCGTCGAGCGTGGGGCGATCGAGCAGCTCGAGGCAGCGCGGGACGACGCCGGCGGCGACCAGGGCGCTCACCGCGCGCCCGCTGGCGCGCACGTCCGGGAACAGGCAGAGCAGCGTCATGACCGACGGGGGCTTCGCGATGAGCCGGAGCGTCGCCTCCGTCGTGATCGCCAGCGTGCCCTCGCTGCCGACGAGCAGCGCCGTGACGTCGTACCCCGTCACGCCCTTCACCGTGCGCCGGCCGGTGCGGAGGCGCGTGCCGTCGATGAGGATCGCGTCGAGCCCGAGCACGTACTCGCGCGTGACGCCGTACTTGAAGGCGCGCGGGCCGGCGGCGTTCTCGGCGATGTTGCCGCCGAGCGCGCACATCTTGAGCGAGTTCGGATCGGGCGGGTAGAAGAGCCCCTCGGCCTCGACGGCCGCGTGCAGGTCGGCGAGGATGACGCCCGGCTCGACGACCGCGATCTGCTCCTCGCGGCTGATCTCCTTGATGGAGTTCATGCCGATCGTGGCGATGACGATCCCGCCCCCGACCGGCACCGCGCCGCCCGACTTGCCGCTGCCAGCGGCGCGCGGCACGACCGGCACCTCCGCCTCGCTCGCCGCCCGCACCGCCTTCTCGATGTCGGCGGCCGAGGACGCGAGCACGACCGCATCCGGGCTCACCGGCGGCTGATCGGACTCGTCGCCCGCGTAGGCCGCGCACCCGTCGGCCGACGTGATGACCTTCGACGGGCCGAGCGCGCGCTCGAGGAGCCGGCGCGCCTTGTCGATGGCCGACGCCGACGGGCGGGGGAACGTGGGGTGCTGTCGCATCTCCCCCATTTACCGCGGATCGCGCGGCGATGCTGGGGGATCCGCGCGGGCAGGCTCAGGGCTGGCCGCCGCGGGGATCGAGTGCACGCGGACACGCGCGCTCCGCGCTGCGTGCCCACGGTCTGCCTGGCCGCGGGCGAGCGGGCGCGCCGCGCGATCAGAGCAGATCGAGGAAGGCGAGGAGCGCCTCGATCGCGCCGGCGTCCAGCGCGACGAGGCCCTCGCCCGCGGGCGCGCCGTCGTGGAAGAAGGCGCCCGGCGCAGCGGCAGCGGCCGTGCCGCGGTGATCGCCGGCGGCGCGGCCGCCCGTGTCCTCGAAGCGCGCCCGCTCGAGCACATCGCGCAGCGTCTTCGCGGAGCCGTTCGTGAAGTAGGGCCGCTTCTTGTAGAGCCGCCGGAGCGACGGCACCCGCGCGCCGTCCTCGTGCACGTACGGGACGACGCCGGTCTTCTCGTAGCCGGCCCTCCCCCACACGATCGGGCCCTCGGGCGCGAGCACGAGCGCCTCCCAGCGCTCGAACGGGGCCGCGGAGCCGGGGTCGTCGCTGCGGAGCACCGGCGCGTGGCAGCGGGCGCAGCGCTCCCGGAACACCCGGGCGCCGTCGCGCTCGAGCGGGGTAAAGCTCGTCCGGCCAAGGACGGCGGGGTTCGCGCGGTGCGAGAACGCCATGAGGAAGCTCATGAGCGCGCGGCGGAGCGCCTCGGGCGGCCGCGCGGCGCGCCCGGCGTCGGCGAGCCCGAGATCGGCGAGCCACGGCGCGCCCTCGCTCGAGATCGAGAACCATGGGTCGTGGCCGCTCAGCGCGCCGGCGACGCGGAACTCGTTGTCGGCCACCGCGGTGAGATCCGGATCGAGGGCGCGGGAGAAATGGGGGCGGTTGTTGAACAGGCCGAGCAGCGGCTTGGTCGTGGCGCGCACGTCGCCTCGACCGGTGTGGTGCGTGCGGCCGTCGACGTAGCCCTCGAAGTGGCACGTCTCGCACGTGAACCGGCTGAGCGGGCCGTCGGCCTTGTTCCACGGGGCCATCAGCGAGGTGAAGAAGAGCGCCTCGCCGAGGCGGATCTCGTCGGAGCGGGCGTCGTCCTCGCCGCCGTCCCGGACCGGCTGCTTCACGACCGCGCCGTCGCCTGCGTCGAGCAGCCACGCGTCGAGCAACGGGTTCGCATAGGCGAAGGCGCCGCCGCCGAGCGCGGCCATGGCGGCCACGCCGGGGGAAAGCGGGCGGGTGGAGACCTCCGGCGCGCTCGCGAGGCCGGCGTCCGTGGCGCGGAAGAGGAGCTCGGCCCGGCGATCGCCGCCATAACCGGTCGCGATCACGCGCACGCCGCTCGATCCGGGGATCGCCGAGAGCGCGACGGCCTTCGGGGTGAGGACGCCGAGCTCCGAGACGTTGACGGCCGAGAGCCGCGTCACCTCGGGCCGGGCGCCGGCGGCGACGCGGTAGAGGAAGACGAACGAGTCGATGTATCCGAACGAGCCGCCGGTCCTGTCGAGCGGGTGATCCTCGACCCCGCCAGCCGCGAGAAGGAGCCCGCCCCCGGCGCCGCCCGTCTCGATCGCGTCGAAGCTCCAGATCGGGCCGTCGTGGCGGACGCGCGCCGCGCCGCCCGGGAGCGGGCGGCCGTCGGCGCCGACCGGGAGCACGACGAGCGTCTTGTCGAGGAGGCAATCGACGATCAGGTGATGCGCGAGGCGCACGACGCGGAACGGGCCAGCGCCGATGGGTTCGTCCCAGCGCTCGACATCGATGCGTCCGTCCGCGCCGGTGGGACCAGGCCGCAGCGTGACGAGCGTGCCGGCGCGCTCGTCGAGCGCGTAAAGGAGCCCCTCGGGGCCGGCCGCGACGTCCCGGACGCCGTGGAGGCCCGCGAGCTCGATGCGCCCCGCGGGCTCGAGCGAGGCGCCGCGGACGGCGTAGCGGAAGAGCGAGGGCGACGCCTCGCCGCTCGCGAAGACCTCGCCGGTGGGCGTGACCGCGACCCCTGTCGGCGAGGCCGGCGCGGGGGCGCGGGCGAGCTCGCGAAGCGACGCGTCGAGCAGGACGAGCGCGTCGCGGCCGCGGAGCGGAGAGAGCAGCGCGGGCGCGCCCGGCGCGGCAGGGCGGCCCAGCGGATCCACGGGGAGGAGCGCGATCGGGTCGGGCCCGAACAGCCGGTCGGAGCTGGGTGCGCGGGAGAAATCGGCCTCCGCTCGGCGCGCCGCCTCGAAGCGCCGCAGCGGCTCGAGCGGGTCCGGATCGGGGGCACCGCCGTGGACCGGGGGCGCAGGGCGGCCGTCGCACGCCACGGCGGCCAGGCCGAGCGAGAGCGCGAGGGCGAGGCGGACCGCGGCCATGCGCCTGCGCCGGGGGGCAGCGGGCCGAGCCGCCGCGCCGATCACCAGCCGCCGGTGCTCGCCGGCTTCGCGGTCTCGGCCGGCGCCGCCTTCTCCGGTTCGGCCTTGGGCGCGGGCTTCGCCGCCTCGGTCGTGGCCGCGGGCTTCGCCTCGGGCGTCGCCTGGGGCTTGCCCTCGCAGCCGAAGAGACACAGGGCGCCGAGCGCAACAAGCACTGTCAAGACATTCTTCATGGGACTCCTCCTGAACGAGCGGGGCAAGCGAAGCACATCCGCTGTGCGCTCGGAAGGGGGGCGCGCCGTCCGCTGCCATCGGAGGCGGCGCGACGGCGGCTGCGCGGGGTTGGCTGCGTCGGCGGAGGCGGAGCGGGCGCGCGTGGCCGCCCGCGTGCCGGAGCGGGCGGGAGCTCGCGCGCCGGATCCAGGGCCGGGCGCGAGATCCGGCGCCCGCGCCCTGGACATGCCTGGTCAGGTCCCGGGAACGATCTTCACCAGGCTGTTGCGGTTCGCGACGAAGTATTGCTCGCCGTCGTTGTCCTCGACGATCGCGGTGAGCGCGTTGAAGGTCGGCAGGCTGCCCTGACGCGCGAACGCCGGCGCGTTCGGCGCGTTCGGATCGGGGTTCTTGCTGATGACCGTGATGGGCGACGTCTGCGCCCCGCACTGCATGAGCGCGCCCATTTTCCCGCCGGTGTAGTCGCCGAACAGGTAGACGCCCCGGAGCTGCGGCACCTGGCTGCCCCGGTACACGAACCCGCTGACGACCGACTTGTAGTCGCGGTACGGCCCTGTCGCGCTCTGCCGCCGATCCATGTCGGTGATGGGCGGGGTGTGCGTATCGCCCGCGCGCATGGTGCGCCCCTGGCAGGTATCCGCGTGGGTGCCTTCCCACTTCGGCCAGCCGAAGTTCAGCCCCGAGGTGCCGGCAGGAACGTAGTCGATCTCCTCGTAGCTATCCTGGCCGACGTCGCCGATGAAGAGGTCGCCCGTCCCCCGGTCGAAGGTGAAGGTATACGGGTTGCGCAGACCATAGTGCCAGACCCGCGAGGCCGCGCCGTCGAGGGGATTGCCGGCCGCGGCGTACGGCTCGGCAGCATTCGGATCGAGGCGCAGGATCTTGCCGAACAGCGAGGCCGGGTCCTGCGACCCGCCCGGCTTGTCGCTGTTGCAGGACCCGCCCCCGTCGCCCGTGCCGACGTAGAGCATGCCGTCGGGCCCGAACGCGATATGGCCGCCGTTGTGATTCACCGCGGACGTGTCGAGCCGCACGATCGTCTTCGCCGAGTTCGCATCCGCCACGTAAGGTTCGCTGGAACGCTTGTACTCGACCACCATGTCACGGTTCATGTCCGTGCCCGTGGTCGCCGTCATCATGATGTAGAACTTGCCGCTCGTCGCGTAGTCGGGCGGGAACGCCATGCTGATGAGCCCGCGCTCGTCGTCGAAGCCGCCGGAGCTGAGCCGGATCTGACTGCTCACGTCGAGGAAGACCTCGCTGCGCAGCTGACCGCCGGAGAACACGCGGATCTGCCCGGTCTGCAGCACGAGATACCAGTCGCTCGACCCCTTCGGCTGAGCGGCGTAAACCAGCTTGTCCACGTTGCTGACGACGGGAGCGAGCGCCAGCTTCCCGACGTCAGGCGCCGCGCTGGCATCGCACGCCACCGGGTCGCCGCCGCCGGCGCCGGAGCCGCCCTGTCCCGCGGTGGTCCCGGACGACGAGGTGCTGCTGCCACCGCCGGTGCCGGAGCCGGAACCAGAGCCGGAGCCAGCGCCCGCGCCGGAGCTGGAGGCGGAGCCAGCGCCGGCCCCCGTCCCCGTCTGCGCACCGGAGGAGCCCTGGTTCCCCCCGCTCGTCACGGTGTCGCCAGAGCTGGTCGCCCCGTCGTCGCTGCACGCACCGGCGCCCAGCGCGAGACACGCGCCGCCACCCAGCGCGAAGGTCATCCACAAAGCCAAGGTTGAACGCTGTTTCGTCATGAGACGCATTCTATACATGACAAGCGCCGTGGCGCACTCATGAACTACCGCCGGGCGAAAGAACAGGACATCGGAGCCCGGCGTGAGCAGGTGACGGATCATGCCTGCAGAACGCCAACACGCGCTCGCCTGGCCGGCCGACGGCGCACGTTTGCTCGATGCGAGATCGGAGACGCCGGGGGCGCACCTCTCCCCAGGGCCGGTGGGCTCAAGGGCATTCGACAGGCTCGCTCAAACGGTCGCCACCGCAATCGGGCAATGGGAGAAAAGCGCCCCTCGACCGGCGTCGAGCAGCATTGCCATGATTTGATCTGCCGTTCAGATGAAATGCGCCCGGCGCACGCCAGCGTGGGCCATCGATGCGCTGCTCACTCGTCGAAGTGGATATTTGAAACAGAGCGGTACGTGCGAGTCCCCGAGGTCCGCTCGGGGCCGGGGCTATATTCCCGTCCAGGACCCTTCTGATCATCGCCTGCGACGGATCATCGCTCGCCACGCCCTCGCCGCCGGAGCTCGCTGGCCGGCGCGGAGCGTCACCAGCAGGCCAGCCGCGCCGCGCCATAGCGCGAAGGCGCCTGGCTCACCGCGCCGGACGAGCCCGGGCGGAGAGACGTGCTGTGTTTCACCCGTGCACCGCAATCGATGCCGATCGACTCGGCATCATCGGTCAGCTCGCCGCACGGCGCCATGTCGGAGAGGTGATCCGTGTCAATCGCGGGGCCGCGCTGAACGCCGGTATCTCGGGGCGCCCTCGCTCACGCCGGCTCTCCTCTGTCATCGGTGCCAATCGCCTCACCCGGCTCGATGCCGGACGTCGTGGGGCGCCCCGCGCTCCGCCGCTGCGACGACGGCCGCTCCTGCTCCTGTGGCGCGCCGCTCAGAGAGTGCCCGCGATCCACACGCTCCCGGGGCCCAGGCCGACGCGCGCGCTCCAGGGGGCGCCGGCCGTCGGCCCGCGGCCGCGCGCGGACGCCGCGGCGTCAGGCGCAGACGGCGCGGTGATCCAGAGGATCGCCCCGCCCACGGCGAGGGCCGCACCCGCGATGAACACCGCCGTCCCGATGTTGCCCTTCGCCACCGCTTCGTCGCGCAGATCGAGGCCCGTCTGATCGACGCAGCGGCCCGCCTCGTCGCAATGGCCGCCCTCGGTGGCCTTGTCGAACGTCGATTTCGCCATGAAGCCGAGCGCCGTGCCGACGCCGAGCCCGACCACGCCGAGCCCGACCCCGACGATGCCGAGCGGCTTGCGGATGCTCCCCCCCTGCGCCGGGGGCGGGTCGCTCGCCGGCGGACGGACAGGAGGCGGCGCCGCGACCGCCGGCGTCGACGCGCCGCTCGATCCCGGGGCGGAGGCCGTCTCCGTGGCGCGCTCGAGCGCCGGCACCGTCACGCTCACCACGCCCGGCTTGTCGATCGTGACCTTCACCTCCCAGGGCTCGTAGCCAGGCGCGGCGGCGGCGATCCGATGCTCGCCCGGGTCGAGCGGCACCGCCGTCCCCCAGAGCGCGCTGCCCACGGCGACCCCGTCCCGCGTGAGGCCCAGGCCCGCGATCGACGCCGCCGGCGGGACCACGATCTGGAGGCGGGAGAGCCGCGGCTCGAGCGCGGCGGCCCGGCCGCGCGCCACCCGCTCGCGCTCCGTCTGCCCGGCCGAGAGCGAGGCGGCCGCGACGTCGCGAAAGCCGATCCACGCGGTCGCGATCTTGCCGGTGCGCTCGTAGCAGTCGGAGAGGTTGAAGAGGGTGCCGATGCCGGGGTCGATCGCATGGCTCTCGGCGAACTTCGGACAGGCCTCGGCGTGCTTCCCCGCGGCCATCAGCGCGCGGCCCTCGTCGAACAGCGCGACCGCGGCGGCGCGCTCCTCCCGGGTCGGCTCGGCGGCGCGCGCGGCCGGCGCGAGCAAGGCGAGCGCAGCGATCGCCGACAGGAGCGCTGCCGCTCGACGGCGACCGGACCCGGCCAGCGGCGCGCGGGAGACCGCAGCAGGGCCGCCGGATTCCGGACAGGGGCTCGAGAGACGACGATGGCAAAGCAAGACGGCACCTCTCCTGGGCTCACGGGATGTCATCGCGGATCGGAAAAGAAGTCTTGCGGCGCGGTCGACGTGGGGCGGGTCGGCGGCTGGGTCCGCCCCGACGGCCGCGCGCCCTTCGACGACCCCGGCGGCCGCGGCGCCGCAGACCCGCTCGCGGTCGGCCGCGCCGTCGCGACCTCGGGCACGGGCGCTTCAGGCGGCGGCGCAGGGCCGCCGTCGAGGAGCTCGGCCGCCTTGCCCGCCGCCAGATCGGCCGCGGGCACCGCCGCGTCGCGCGAGGGTACCTCCGGCGCCAGCGGCGCCTCCGAGGGCGCCGGCGCGGCGAGCGGCGCCCCACCCGACGCGGGGGCGCGGAGCGCGAACCACACGAGCCACGCGAGCCCCGCGGCGCCCACGAGCGCCGCCGCGAGGGCCGCCGCGATCCCCAGGGTGCGCGCCCCGCCGCCCTGGCGCGACGAGGCGCGCGTGCCGCCCCAGGAGCGATCCGTCGCCGCGCCGTCCGCGAGGAGCGCCGTGGGCGCGCCATCCCACGCGGAGCCGGCCGCCACGCCCTTCCCATCCGGGTCGCTGGACGACGGCGTCCCGCCGGCGGGCCCGGGCGACGTGGAGCTCGAGCGCCGGGGCTGCCCGGGCGCGCGGCCCGCCTCGGCGCTCGCGTCGAGGCGGATCTGCAGCACGCGCGCGGCGCGATCGGCCAGGTGCCGCGCGTGCGGCGGCGCGAACTGAGCGAGCTCGGCGGCGAGCTCGGCGATGTTGCCGAAGCGATCGGCAGGGCTCTTCTGGAGGCAGCGCTGGACCACCCAGCCGAGGCGCTCGGGCGCGTCGGACCGCTGCGCGTCGAGCCGCGGCGGTCCCTCGAGGATGCGGTCGTAGATGGCCATCGGGGAGTCGCCCCGGAAGGGGACGGCGCCCGTGAGCAGCTGATAGAGCATGGCGCCCATCGACCAGACGTCGGCCCGCGCGTCGACGCTCTTCGAGGAGACCATCTGCTCGGGCGCCATGTAGAACGGCGAGCCCAGCATCGCCGAGCTCTCGGTCATGTCGTGCGCCTTGGGCGCCGTCGCCTCCGCCGCGAGGGCCATCTTGGAGATGCCGAAGTCGATGACCTTGATGAGCGGGCTGCCGTCGGCCCGCTGGGTCAGGAACAGGTTGGCCGGCTTCAGGTCCCGATGGATGATGCCGAGCGCGTGCGCCTCCGCGAGCGCGTCGCACGCCTGGAGCAGGTAGTCGCAGGCGAGCGCGACCGGGAGCGGCCCGCGATCGCGCAGGACGGCCTTCAGGTCGGTCCCCTCGAGGTACTCCATGACGAGGTAAGGCTCGCCGCGCGCGAGCGTGCCGACGTCGTACACGCGCGTCACGTGCTCGCTCCGGATGCGCGCCGCGACCTGCCCCTCGCGCAGGAAGCGGGCGACGAGGTCCGCGCGCCCGCGGGCCTGGGGCAGCAGGAACTTGATGGCCACCCGCTCGCCCAGCAGGAGATGGCGGGCGGCGACGACCACGCCCATCCCGCCTTCACCGAGGACGCGCTCGACCTCGTATTTCTCCGCGAGGACGTCCCCCACGCTCACCGGTACGACCATGCACGCCCTCGCTCCGCCCCTCCGCTAGTATCAAACCAGCGCGTGCGCGACAACGCGAGCTTTCCCGGAAATCAGCGAGGGACGAGGGAAGCCGCCGTGCCGCCATAGCGACCCAGCCATGCAGCGACGCAGCCACGCAGCCACGCAGCCACGCAGCCACCCGAGCGCGCGCGCGTTGCTCGCATGCATCGCGGGTTCGCCAGCGGCGCGCTCTGCTTGTATATGCATGACGCAATTTCACCATGAGCACCGTTTCACCATGATCACCGAGCCGACCGATCCGTTCGTCATCGCGCGCGAGCTCCTCGAGCAGCGGCAAACCACCGAACCGACCGACGCGACCGCCATGACGCTCGCCACGGCGGACGCGTCCGGGCGCCCCTCGGCGCGGATGGTGCTGCTGAAGGGCATCGACGATCGCGGGTTCGTGTTCTTCACCAACTACGAGAGCCGCAAGTCGATGGATCTCGCGGCGAACCCGTTCGCCGCGCTGTGCATCCACTGGGCGAAGGCCGCGGAGCAGATCCGCGTCGAGGGGCGGATCGAGCGGGTCAGCGACGCGGAGTCGGACGCCTACTTCGAGACCCGCGGGCGGGGCAGCCAGATCGGCGCGTGGGCGTCCCGGCAGAGCGCGCCGCTGCCCTCGCGCGAGGCGCTCCTCGATCGGGTGCGCGAGATCGAGCGCCGCTTCGAGGGCCGGCCGGTGCCTCGGCCGGAGTTCTGGGGCGGCTACCGGGTGGTGCCGGAGCGCGTCGAGTTCTGGTACGGCCAGGAGAACCGCCTGCACGACCGCGTGGTCTACGTCCGCCACGGCGACGGCTGGCGCGTCGAGCGGCTCTACCCCTGAGCGCGGCGCCGCGAGGAGGGAGCCCTCGCGGCCGCGCGTCGGGCTCCCGACGGGGGATCCAGGGCGGTGCAGGCCCGCGGCGCCACGGCGGAGCGGCGCTACGTCCCGGCGCCGCGGAGGCGGCTCGCCTTGCGCTCCCTGAGCCGCTCGATCACCGCGACGAGCCTCGGATCGTCGCGGCGCCGGACGTCGAGCCGCATCCCCTTCAGCGCGTTGCACCGGCCGCACGCGAGCGCCAGGTTGTCGAGCGCGTCCGTCCCGCCGTGCGTGCGCGGGACGATGTGCTCGATCGTCGCGCGCTGGATCGGCTCGCCGTCGAGGCCGACGACGACGTGCGAGAGGCAATGGATGCACTTGCCCACCCACGCCGCCTGACCCCGGATCTCGGTGCGCTCGAACGTCGCGTCGGTCGCCACGATCTCGAGGATGAGCCGCCGCCGCGCCGCCTTCACGGCGCTCGATCGTAGCCCCACGGCGCTGCGCCCGCACGCGGTTCGCGAAAGGCCAGGAGGTGGGCTATGGAGCCCCGGAGCCGGCGCGCGCCCGCGGCGGCAGGCGGCCGCGGCGCGATCGTCGATCACGCGCTCCGTCACGCTCCGTGACCCGCGCGGGGGAGAAGCCATGAAATCGAAGACCGACTATTTCTACTTCGAGACGAAGGCCAAGCGCGAGCTCATCAACGTCACCGAGCGCGTCGCGGCCGTCGTCACCGCCAGCGGCATCCGGGAGGGCATGGTCCTCGTGAGCGCCATGCACATCACCGCCGGCGTGTTCGTGAACGACCACGAGCCGGGCCTCTGGGAAGACATCTGGACATGGCTCCAGCAGCTCGCCCCCGAGGGGCCCGACTACAAGCACCACAGGACCGGCGAGGACAACGGCGACGCCCACCTCAAATCGATCCTCGTGCACCACCAGGTGATCGTGCCCATCACCGCGGGGAAGCTCGATCTCGGGCCCTGGCAGCAGATCTTCTACGCGGAGTTCGACGGCGGACGGCGCAAGCGCGTCGTCGTGAAGGCGATGGGAGAGTGACGCCGCCGGCCGACGCGCGGGCCCCGCGGGCGACAGGGGCGAGGGGGCTCGTCTCCCTAGCCGCCCGCGTGCGCCGCCGGTGGCGACGCGTGCGGCGTCGCGGCGCCGTACTCCCTCGCCCCGCGCTGCATGAGCGAGGCGATCGCGCCGAGCGCGTCGGTCCAGGCCTGCTGGTGCGCCGGGGACCAGTCCGCCCCCGCGACCTCGGCCATCGCGGAGATCAACGCGTCGGCGACCCAGGGGTACATCGCGTCCGTGACGCCGTAATCGACGTGCTTTGCCCCCATCGCCATGAGCTTCTCCTCGAGCCACGACGCGTCCTCCAGCCGGTCGATGACCGCGGCGAGCGCCTCGGTGAGCATCTTCTCTTGCTGCTCCTGGCTATTGCGCCCGAAGAGCGGCTTCACCTGCGGATACCGAGAGAACAGGATCCCGTAGAAACGGTGCGTGAGGTTGGGCGCCCTCTCGATCACGAGCTCGAAGCTCTCCCGCAGCAAGCCAACGTTCAATCCCATGAAAACCTCCAGGCCGGGCGCTGTGCCGGTGATAGCCGTCGTCGGCGGTCGATTCGCCCGTCGGCTCGCGCTGGCCGAACGCGTTCGCACGGGCCGTGCCAGGAGCGTTTCTCCGGGGATCGCGTCGATCCTCGCCGGATCGGCGCGACCTCGGCAGCCGGCGGCGGTTTCCCACGGGAAACCTGGCCCGCTGCCGAGGGTGGCCGCTCCGGCGGCGCCCACCCGCGCGCCGCCCCGCCGCGCGCCTTGCTCCGCTGCACCCCACGGTGTTTCCTGCCGGTGTCTCCGACAGGAAACCTCCGTCGCCTCCGTCTCCTCGAGGAACCCGCGTGACCCTGCTCGACGCCGTGCTCAGCCTGTCCGAAGCGCCCGCCCGCGACGAGGCGCTGCAGCGGATCCTCCGCGCGCTCGCGCGGGTGACGGCGGCGGACGCGCTCTCGGTGCTCACGGCGGCGGAGGACGGCTCGGTCGGCGTCGCCGCGCAGATCGGGCTGTCGCCGGCCGCCCTGGGGATGAGCTTCCGGCCCGCCGAGCACCCGCGCCTCCGCAGAGCGACGCAGGCGGCCGGGCCGATCCGCTTCCTCGATCCGAGCGAGCCCGACCCCTACAGCGGCTGGCTGCTCGGCAGCCCCGGAGAGATCCACCCGATCCACGCCTGCATGGCCGTCCCGCTGCACGTGCAGGGCCGTCTCGCCGGGCTGCTGACGCTGGACGCCTGCGATCCCCATGGCCTCCGCGGCCTGCGCGACGAGGACGCGCGCGTGTTCGCGGGGCTCTGCGCCGGCGCGCTGCGGCTCGACGCCGGCGCCGGGCCGCTCGGCGCCGGCCCGGAGGCGCGCCGCGCGCTCGGCCCGGCGTCGAGCGGTCCGGCGCCGGCGAGCCGCTCGGCCGGGATGCGGCGGATCGAGCGCGAGATCGCGGTGCTCGCCCCGCTGTCGGTGCCGGTGCTCGTCACGGGCGAGACGGGCGTGGGGAAAGAGCTCGTCGCCCGCGCGCTGCACGAGCGATCGCCCCGGGCGCGCCGGGCGCTCGTGATCGTCAACTGCGCGGCGATCCCCGCGCAGCTGGTCGAATCGGAGCTCTTCGGCCACAGGAGAGGCGCGTTCACCGGCGCCACGGCCGCGCGCGCTGGCAGGTTCGAGGCGGCGCACGGCGGGACGATCTTCCTCGACGAGATCGGCGAGCTCCCGCTCTCCGCCCAAGCGCAGCTCCTGCGCGCGCTGCAGGAGGGGGAGATCCAGCCCGTGGGCGAGGACCGGGCGCGCCGCGTCGACGCGCGGGTCGTCGCGGCCACGAACCGCGATCTCCGGCGCGAGGTCGCCGAGGGGCGCTTCCGCGCCGATCTGTTCCACCGGCTCTGGGTCTACCCGATCTGCGTGCCGCCCCTGCGCGAGCGGCGCGAGGACATCCCCGCCCTCTGCGAGCGCTTCGCCGCCGAGCTCGCGGCCGAGCTCGGCGCGGGGCGGGTGGACTTCACCGAGCCGGCGCTGGGCGCGCTCGCGCAGGGAGCGTGGCCGGGCAACGTCCGCGAGCTGAAGAACGCCGTGGAGCGCGCCGTGCTTCGCCGGACGATGGCGGAGGGCAAGAGCGCGGCCGGCAGGGCGCTCGTCGTGCGGCGCGAGGATCTCGACGCGATCGACGGCGGCGCGCAGGAGCGCTCGCTCGCCCCGCGGATCGAGCTCCCCGGGGAGCGGCTGCGGCTCGCGGACGGGTCGCTGGGGCAGCCCGTGGAGCCGCTGGCAGAGGCGCTCGAGAGGGCCCGCCGCGAGGCGTTCGCCCGAGCGTTCCGGGCGGCAGGCGGCAACGCGGCGACGGCCGGACGGCTGCTCGGGCTGAGCCGATCGTTCGCCTACAAGGAGGCGGTGCGCCTCGGGCTCATCCCTCCGGCAGGGCCGCGCAAGCGCTGAGGCGCCCGAGCGAGACGCCGTCCTCTCGAAGGACGGAGCGCGGCGCCTCCACGGAGGACGACGCTCAGCGCGCCTGCTCGGGGGTGCCGATCCCCTCGAGCGGCACGCGCGCGAGCGCCGTGTAGCGCGCCCCCTTCGGGGTCAGCTCGCTCTGGTAGACGATGATCTCCTCGACCCGCGTCTCGCCGAAGTCGACGCTGCCGACCGCCTGAGCGCAGGCGTCGAGCGCCGGATCGCCGCGCGGATCGCGCGAGCGGGCGAGGGTGAGGTGCGGCTCGAACGGCCGGTCCTCGGGGACGTAGCCCGTCGACATCGAGAGCGTCTGCTCCAGGTCGCGGTGGATCGCGGTGAGGGCGCCGACAGCGCCGCCCACGCCGAGCCAGAGCACGCGCGGGCGACGCCGCGTTCCGAACGCGCCGCCCTTCTCGATGCGCAACGTGAGCGGCCTGTGGAACGCAGCGACGCTCCCGGCCGCAGCGATGACGAGCGGCAGGCGCTCCTCTCCGATCTCGCCCATGAAGGCGAGCGTGATATGCAGCCCGGCAGGCTCCACCCACTTGGCGGACGGAGCCCGCGGCGAGATCTCCCGCAGGAGATCTCCGATCTTGGCGAGGAGCTCGGCTCCCGGATCAACAGCGACGAAGACGCGCACAGCTCACCTACGCTCACCCACGCTCAATTACCACCCACAGACTTCACGCTTGTTCTGCTCCTTGAGCCACCTCCGGAGCGGCTCGAAGTACTCCAGCATGGCGCCCGGATCGGCCGCGGTCTCCCCCGTCACCGCCTGCATCGCCTCCTGCCACGGGCGGCTCGCGCCGAGCGAGAGCATGGCGCGCAGCTTCTCGCCCGCGGCCGCGCTGCCGTGGATCGAGCACGCGTGGAGCGGCCCCGTGTGCCCGGCCGCCTTGCACAGCGCGCGGTGGAACTGGAACTGGTAGACGTGCGCCAGGAAGTAGCGCATGTACGGGACGCCCGCCGCGACGTGGAACTTCGCCCCCGGGTCGAAATCGGCCTCGCTGCGCTGCACCGGCGGCGCGACGCCCTGGTACTTCAGCCGCAGCGCCCACCACGCCGCATTGTAGTCGGCCGGCTTCGTCCTGCCCGAGAAGACATCCCACCGCCACTGGTCGATGAGCTTGCCGAACGGGAGGAACGCGATCTTGTCGAGCGCCTTCTTGAAGAGGAAGTTGATGACCCCCTTCTCGTCCTCGGACACCCTGTCGAGCAGCCCCAGCGACCTCAGGTAGCTCGGCGTCACGGAGAGGGCCAGCGTGTCCCCGATCCCCTCGTGGAAGCCTTCGTTGGCGCCCGACTGGAACAGGATCGGGAGCTTGTAGTACTGGTGGAAGTAATAGACGTGCCCGAGCTCGTGGTGGATCGTGATGAGATCCTCCTCGCTCGGCTCGATGCACATCTTGAGGCGGAGATCGCCCCGGTCGCCCACGTCCCAGGCGTTCGCGTGGCAGACGACCTCGCGGTCGGCCGGCTTCTTGAGCAGCGATCGCTCCCAGAAGGTCGCCGGCAGCGGGTCGAACCCGAGCGAGGTGAAGAACCGCTCGCCGAGCGCGACCATCTGCTTCCCGTCGAGCTTCTTCGCCTTGATCTTCCGCGTCACGTCGAGCGAGGGCTGGCCCTTGTACGGCTCCATGAGCGCGTAGACGTTCGACCACTCCTGCGCCCACATGTTGCCGAGGACGTGCGCCGGGATCGGGGCCTTCTCGCCGATCCTGTCCTTGCCGTGGATCGCGCGCAGCCTCGCGCGCACATAGCAGTGCAGCTCGTCGTAGAGCGGCTTCAGCTTGCCCCAGAGCCGCTCGGTCTCGGCCTCGAACGCCTCGGGGGACATGTCGTATCCGGCGCGCCATAGCGCGCCGACGTCCGGGAGGCCGAGCTCCGCCGCCCCCTTGTTGCCGAGGGCGACGTAACGCTCGAACTTCGGCCGGAGCGGCGGGGCGATCGCGTGCCAGCCCGCCCACGCATCGAGCAGCTCGTCCCAGTCGCGGCTGGTCTTCAGGAGGTTTTCGAGCTCGTCGAGCGCGAGGCACTTCGGCTCGGCCCCGGCGCCCGCGGCGCGCGCCGCGCCCAAGCCCGCGGGCGTCGCCCGCCCTGGCCTGGCCTTCGGGCAGTGCTTTCCCTTGCCGTACAGGCTCGTCATCTCGACCGAGAGCGCGGCGAGCTCGGCGCGCTCCGCCGGGTCGCTCGGGGCCGGAAGGGAGGTCGAGATCTTGAGGAGCGAAAGCTGGCGGGCGACGTCCGCGGGCAACGCGAGCCCGTCGAAGCGCGCCGCCGCCTTCATCGTGCGGTTCAGGTACTCCATGCTCGCCTCCTCGGCAGAGGCGGCGAGCGCGTCGGTGTCGTCCGTGAGGTAGGTCTGGTTGACCCAGGACGCGCGCGCGGACTGGATCCGCAGCCTGCGCAGCTCCCGGTCGACGGCGGCCACGAAGGCCTGCGCCTCGGCCGGGCTGGGCGGCGCCGCCTGCGGGGGGGCGGCCTCCGGCCGGGCCGCCGCGGGCGCCGGCGCCTCCTCCCCCTGGCGCGGCGGCGCTGGCGCCGTCGCCGGCGGAGCGGCGCCGCTGCACGCCGCGCCCAGCCCGAGCGCGACGAGCATCAGCGGACGCGCGATGGCCGTCCGGGCGAGGGCAAAGCGGACCACGGGCCCTTCATACACGCCGGACCGTGCCGAGGGAACCAGGAGCGACGTGCGATCGTCGGGGCGCGGCCCCCGCCGCGCCGCCCCTCCGGATTCAGCCGCGCCCCCCGCGAGTCACCCGCACCGTCCGCGATTCACCCGTACCGTCCGCGATTCGCGCGGGTCGGCGCGACCTGGACGAACCGCCCCGCGGTGACGGCTGCCATGCGGCGGTGAACTGCCGTTACAATGCTCACCCACCATGAGGAATGCCCTTGCGCCCAGGCCCACGCTCTCGGCGGTCCTCGGCCTCGCCGCCGCCGCCCGCCCGGCGCCCCGCTCGCCCGCAGGATGGACGAGCGGCCGCCGCCCGACGGCCCGGAGCAGCCGCTCCCGGTCGCCTCGCAGCGCGAGGCGGCGAAGCGCTGCGACGAGCTGCGATCTCGAGGTGAGGTGCAGACGGATGCCCCACCCCGAGGCGCGAGCCACGACCCCCTGCGCACCGAGCGACGGCCATGAGTGAGCTCGAAAATTTCTCGTTCGTGATCCCCGGCGAGCTCGCCGGCATGGCCTATCCCCACGCGCCCCAGGCGGTCGAGGAGCTCGCGGAGCTCGGCTTCCGCAGCCTGGTGTCGCTCTCGCGTCGGGCGCCACCGCCTGCGGCGGTGGGCCCGCTCATCCACCTGCATTGCCCGCTCGCCGACTTCACGCGCATCCCGAGCGCGGACCTCCTCCGCGCCGTGGCGTTCCTCGGGCGGGCGCCGCGGCCGATCGCCGTTCACGGCGAGGGCGGCGTCGGGCGCACCGGGGTCGTGCTGGCGTGCCGCCTCGTGTCGCTGGGCAGATCGGCGGCCGAGGCCATCGCCGAGGTGCGGCGCGTGCGGCCAGGCTCCATCGACGACCCCGAGCTCGAGGCGTCGGTCGCGGAGTTCGAGCTGTTCTACCGGAGCGCGCACGAGCAGGCGACGCCGGCCCCCTTCAACTTCGCGCCCGCGTCGCCGCTCGACCGGATCGTCCACGGCGCGGAGCGGCCCGGCTTCGGGATGGCGAACTGGTCGGCCTCCGGGATCCGCTCGTCCGTTGTCGCGCCGCCGAGCTCGGCAGCGCACCCGGATCCGAGCGACGCGCCCGTCGAGGCGTGGCTCGCCTTCATGGCGCGGCACGGGATCCGCGAGGTGCTCTGCCTGCTCGACGAGGGAGAGCTGGCGCTCCACCGGATCCCGCTCCTCGGCCGCTACCAGCGCGAGTTCCTCCGGGTGACGCACGTGCCGCTCGACGGAGGCGCGCTCCCCTCGCCCGACGCGCTGGAGCGCGCGCTCGACGCGCTCAGGCGCGCCGAGTCCAGCGGCGCGCCCGCCGTCGTGCACTGCGCGTCCGGCGCGGGCCGCGCGGGCGTCGTGCTCGCAGCGTGGCTGCGCGCCCGGCACGGCCTCGCCCCCGAGGCGGCGATCGGCGCGGTCCGGGATCACGCGCGGCACTTCGGCGCGCACCGCGACCCGCTGAAGGCAGGGCCTGCGGCGCGGGAGCTCATCGCGGGCGTGCCGGCGCTCGCGTGAGCGCGCCGCTCGCGTGAGCTCGCGGGCCGACGCCGGCGCCGGCCCGCGGCCGGGCAGCGTCGAGCGTCACCCGCCGGCGCTTCGACCAGGCCTCGCGCGCCGCTGCTCGCGGTACATGCGCAGGGCGAACGCGCCGGCCGGCTCGGCGCGGAGCCCTTCGACGAGCGCGCGGAGCTCGGACGGCAGCTCGGAGGGCGGCGGGAGCGGCGACGGGTGGTGCTCGGGCACGAGCAGCGGCGCGGCGAGCGCGGCGAACGTGAGATCGGCCGCCGAGAAGCGGTCGCCGACGAGGAAGGGGCGCCCATCGCGCAGGCGTTCGTTCACCGCGTCGAAGACCGCGCGGATCTTGCCTCGCGAGCGCTCGGCGGCGGCGGGGTCGATGCGCATGACGCGCTTCATGACCGCTCGCGCGACCGGGTAGTAAGCGCGGAAGATGCCACGCCCGAACCACCAGGGCGGCGCCGCGCCGGCGCCCTCGAGCCCGCGGAACGACCCGCCCATCAAGGCGAACGCGCCCTCCTCGTCGGGCAGGAGGTGAAAGTACGCGACGCGGCGGGTCGCGGGGCCGAGGTCGGCGTCGAAGCGCTCCTCGAGCGCCTCGACCTCGGCGCGGCCCGCGCCGGGCTCGCGGGAACCCTGGAAGAAGAGCGCGCGCTCCGGCGGCACGAGCGTGTCGGCGTAGCGCAGGATGTCCGTCGAGTCGGCGAGCACGCCCGCCGGCGAGACGAGCACCGGCACGGAGCGGCGCCCGCCGGCCCTCAGCGAAGGGAGCGCGTGGGCGAGCGGGAGGTAGGCGTCCTCCCGGTACCGCGCGCCGGCGCGATCGAGCGCCCACCGCGCCTTCTCGCAGAAGTGGCTCCAGGGAATGGTGATGAGGCGGAGGGGCGCGCTCGCGCCAGCATCAGGCATGAGCATCTCCAATGGCCCTGGACGACCCGGGCGCGACGCGCATCAGCGCCGGATCTCGAAGAGGTGGATGCCGTACGCGGGGAGCTCGACGCCGAGGCCGCGCGACAGATCGACGAGCTCGTCGCCGTCGCGCGGGTGCTCGTTGCCGGTCATGAGGTCGGCGAGCAGGACCTTGCGGCCGGCGATGCCGGCGATGTCGAGCGGGATGCGGCACCCGCTGCGCGACGGGGCGAAGTTGATCACCGCCACGAGGGGCGCCGCGCTCCGGGGCGCGCCGCAGGCCGGGAGCGGCTCCCACCGGTAGGCGACGAACGCGTCGGCGCCCGGCCCGCGCGCGGTGAGCGTGGCGAAGCTCCCGGTACGCAGGATGGGGCGGCGCACGGCCGCGAGCAGCCGCTCGTGGAAGGCGAGGCAGGCCTGATCGACCGGCTCCTCGGGGGCGCGGGCGAGGTGCAAGGAGGCGCGCACCGTCCGCCCCTCGAGCTGGCCGTGGTGGATGAACCGCATCCCGGGCACCGTCGCCGCGATGAACTCGGCGGCCCGGCGCCGATCCGGGGGGAGCACGGCGGCGATGCGCGGCTCGTCGTGGTGCTCGATGAAGCGGACGCTCCGCCGCTGGTAGTCGGGCGTCGCCGCGAGGTGGCCGCGGACCGACGACGCGGAGGCGTGGCTCAGCCGATCGTAAAGGCTCTTGTCGAAGGTGTAGTCGAACCCGAGCATCTGCAGGCGCCACTCGAGGTCCCAGAAGGCCTCGGCGATGAAGACGAAGCTCGGGTGGTCGCGGCGGACGGCGTCGATGGCCTCGGCCCAGAACTCGCCGGTGGCCTCGGCCTTTCGCTCCACCGGCGGGCGCTTGGACCACGTGCGCCGGAAGACGTCGTCGAGCACCAGCATCGCCATGTCGCAGCGGACACCGTCGCACCGCGACGCGACGCTGCGGAGCGCCTCGACGGACGCGGCGCGCGTCGCCGCGAGGCGGTAGTCGAGCTGGGCCGTGTCGGGCCACGGCGGGATGTAGGGGTCGCGCCCGCTGAGCGGGGCGCCGTCGTCGCCGGCGATGAAGAGCTCGGGCTTCTCCTTCACCCAGTGGTGATCGCGCGCGACGTGGTTGGGCACGAAGTCGAGGATGACCCCGATGCCGCGCGCCGCGAGGCGCCGGCGCAGATCCGCGAGGCCGGCGTCGCCGCCGAACGCGGGGTTCACCTCGTAGCGCGCGACCGCGAACGGGGAGCCAGCCACGTCGGCCTCGGTCCAGTCCGGCAGCACGCGGTCGTACTCGGCGCGCAGGTCGGGATCCGTGAGCGAGCGGCGCGGGCCCTCCTCGCCGAGCGCCCAGACGCCCATCAGGTGCACGTAGTCGACCCCGAGCGCGGCGAGCCGGTCGAGCGCCGCGTCGGGCACGCTGGCGAGCGTCACCCTGGCCTTGGCGGCGCGCGAGAGCTCGTGGAGCCAGACACGCACGAAGATCGCGTACAGCAGGGGGTGCTGGTGGGCAGGGACTAGGGAGCTCATCGATTGGATTGGGGACGGCGGGCCCGCGAGGGAGTCGCGGACAGCGGACGTCGGCCCGGGATTGTCTGCGGGCTCGGGTGGTCCCTGCAAGCGCGATCACGATGTGCTGCTGCAGGCGCGGCCGGTCGAGACCGCGCGCAACGTCCAGCACAGAGGCTGTCTCGCTCGATCCCGGGCGCTCGCGGCGCGGGCGCTGTCAGGCGCGGCGCGCGCGGCGCTCGCCGCGCCTTCGCGCGAGCACGGCGGCCGCGCCGAGGGCGACGAGCGGCAGGGCGAGGGGCGTCGCGGCCTCGTCGGGCGAGAGCCGGCAGCCGCAGCCGCCCTGCTTGGGCTCCACCGGCGGCGGCGCCTCGGCCGGCGGCGCGTCGTCGACGGGCGCCTCCGCCTCGGCGGTGCCCTCCGCGGGCTCGCCCTCGGGCGCCTCTTCCTTGGCGGGCTCGTCGCTCTTCTCGGCCTCGGCCTTGTCCGCCTTGTCGTCCTTCTTTTTCTTCTCGCCGCTGAAGACGATCGCGCGGCGATCGATGACGGGGTTGTCGCCCTGCAGGGTGATCTTCTGCTTCTGCCCCATCTGGACGCCGTCGCTCGCGCGCTTGATCACGAGCTCGTACTCGCCGGCCTCGAAGCCACGATCGCGCCGGAGGACGAAGTCGAACTTGGTGATCGCAAAGACCTTGCCGCTGCTGTCGGAGAAGCCGACGTCCATGCTCTCGTTGATCCCCTGCTGGTTCTGGAGCGGGATGCGGACGAGGACCGGGGTCTCGGGCGACTTGTCGGTGAGCGCTCGCTCGTAGTGCACCGTCGGCGTGAACGAGAACAGCATCGGGATGTGCCCGAGGTGCGGCATCCCTCCGTAGTTCATCGTCATCTTGAGCTTCCATCGGCCGCTGTCCTCCTTGGGCGAGCGGTCGACGATGGTGACGGTGCCCGCCGCGTGCGCGGCGCTCGCGGGCAGCCACGCCCCGATCAGCGCGAGCGCGGCGGCCACGACGCGGGCGAGGAAGAGGCGGCGCGCCGCGCCGGGCTGGGTCGCTGCGGGGCGGGCGTGAGGACGCTCGGCGCGCGGACGCCGCGCGCCGAGCTGAGACAGGAGACCGGTTCGAGATCGGGCGGTTCGCATACGCGGCACGCTACCAGGGATTTCGTGGAAACGAGCCGCGGACGAGAGGGCTTCCGGCGCGGACGAGAGGGCTGGCGGCGTGGACGAGAAGATCACCGCCAGCGTGGACGAGGCGACGACCGCCAGCGCGCGGGGCTCAGTCGGGGAACCAGAGCAGCGCGTCGGAGGTGGGCTTGTAACAGGCCTGGCGGCCCGCCTCCTCGTTGTCGGTGCAGCTCGCGTTCTCGAGGCAGTCGATGATCTCGTAGCGGCCGGCGGCGTTGTAGATCGTGGTGAACATCGCGCGCTGGGCCGCCTCGAGCTTGCTGAACGCGCTCTTGCACGCGGGGACGGGCACCCTCTCGCAGCGGGCCATGCGCGCGCAGCGGGACTCGATGACCGGCGCCGCCGTGGGCTCGTCCGGGTTGAGCTTGACGGCCACCTCGTCGTTGCACTCCAGGATGATCTGGCTCCGGTCCGGCGAGCTCTCGGCGGCGGCCTCCATGCGGCGCGAGAAGCAGGCCGTCATCGCGCGGAGGTACGTGGGCGACGAGGTCGGGTAGGCGGCCTTGCACGCGTTGAGGTGCTCCCAGGAGGCACCGGCGCGCTGGAGCTTGGCGAGCGCGGCGCACCACTCGGCCTGGGCGGCGATGACACCGTCGCGATCGGGGAAGTTGGTGGGCCGCTCAGAGCATGCGTTCAGCGCGAGCATCGACGCGGCCACCGCGATCGGCAGGGCCAAGGATCGAAGGGCGGGCATTGGCGGACCCTAGCACGATAGGTCCGCCGACGCGGAATCTCCGGATGCTCGCCGCCCGTCATGGCCGGTTTCACAGAAGCTCGCAGCGGAGTCTCACGCCGCCGCCACCCCCGCCGTCGCGGAGCGCGGCGGCGCCGTCGGGGCCGAAGACCACGCCGAGGTCCAGCCCGCCCCGGACCGCGGCGCGGATCTCGATCGCCTCGACGCACAGGGCGCCGCGGCCGCCGGAGAGCAGCGCGGACGCGGGGGCGTCCCCCTCGAACAGCGGCGCCCCGTTCCTCGAAGCCACCCGCAGCGTGGCGGGCAGCTCGGCGATGAACCGGTGCGACGGTCGCGCGCCGCCGCAGCCGCCGGCGCCCATCTCCGCGAGCGACGCGAGGGGCCCGAGCGGCTCGAGCGGACCGACGTGGCCACGGGCGACGTCGATCGGCCCCGCGACCACCTCCCCGGAAGCGACGGAGTAGCCGATGAGGGCCACGCCAGGGGCGTCGAGCCGGCGGCCCAGGGTGAGGCGGGCGCCCGCGAGCTCGGGGACACGCGCGAGCCCGAAGGCCGGGAAGGTGCCGTGCCGCACGGCGACGACGAAGCTGCGCCTCCCGGCGTCGAGGGCGAGCAGCTCGCCGCCCGGCAGCTCGACCGCGGCGGCGATCGTGCCGGCGTTGTCGAACGGCAGGAGCGCCGGGGGCTCGGCGCCCGCGCGCACGCGGAGGCCACGCCGCCCGTGCGGGCCGCTCGCGTCGAACAGCAGCAGCAGATCCGCGGGCGCCCTGGCGCCGGGCGCGAGCAGCACGGGGACGATGTCGCCGGACGCCGCGCCGAGCGAGCCGTCGCGGAGCGACAGGCGGCGCGGCGCTCCGGCGCGCGCGAACGGCAGGAGCACGCTCGCGGTGAAGGTGCCGTCGCGGAGCGCGCCCAGGGGCGAGGACGGGGCGGTCGACAGCGAGACGACAGGGGGCGCGCCGCCGGTCGGACGGGCCGTCGCGGGCCCCCCTGCCGCGGGTGTGCCCCGGGGAGCGCGGCGACCCGAGGAGGGCGGCGCCGGGGCGGCCGACGGCGGCGGGAAGGACGAGGGGTCGTCGTCGAGGCGGCAGGAGACGAGCGGCGGAGGAGCGGCGCGGAGCGCTGGGTTCACCGCAGGAGCGAAGGGCGGCGGCGCGCCGCGCGGCGAGGGCGGAGGGCCGCCCCAGCCGAGGCGGACGAGGCCGTGCTCGCCCATCGCGCAGCCGATCGGGGAGCAGGCGAAGGGGGCGCCTTCGTCGAAGGGAGGCTCGATCTGGCGCGCGGGCGGGCCCTCGGCGGGGCGCCACGAGCGGCCGCCGTCGGTCGACTCGAAGAAGGCCGGCGGGTCGTCGCCGGTGGCGGCGAGCGCGAACCGCCCGCCGACGACGACGTTCTGGACGCCGGCCGGGAGGGGAAAGACGGTGACGCCGCCGCGCGCGTCGATGCGCAGGCCGGCGATGCGGCCGCCGCGGCGGCCCGAGAGCAGCCGCTCCGCTCGACGGGCGCGCGCGGGAGAGCCCGCCTCCGGCAGCGCCTCGCGGGCGGGCGAGACGCCGCCGGCCTCCTCGGGCAGGTGCAGCCAGCCGCGCACGAGGCCGTCCTCGTCCTCCCAGAAATCGGTGTCGATGAGGCGCGGCGGCGATACGGCGTCGGCGGACCCCGGGAAGATGCCGCCCACGAGCGCCGGGAAGGCGCCGCCCGCGAGCGCCGGGTCGCGATCGCGCACGCGGATCACGCGGACGCCCTCGGGCGGGCCCGCAGGACGACGTTCGCGCCCGCGCGCGGGGGGGCCGGGAGGCGATCTCCGCGGCGCGCCGTCCGCCTCCTCGCCCTCGGAGGTCCCGCGCACTTCCTCGTCAGATTCCTCGTCCTCCTCGGAGGGCCGCGGCCGCGGACCGCTCGGCGCCTCCAGCACGAGCGCGGTGACGTTCCCGCGCTCGCCGACGATCCAGCGGTAGAGGCGGTCGGCGTCCTCGCCCTCGATCCGGCGCTCGACCCAGCGGCCGCCGCCGACGCGCACGCATACGCGCGCAACGCCTTCCTCCACGGGCTCGCGGCTCGCGGCGTCCCCTTGCGGCTCGTCGGGCGCCAGCCGCGCGAAGCGCCGGGGCCATGGCGCCTCGTCGTCCGTCGGGCCGGCGTCTCCCGGGCTCTCCGGAAAGTCGTGGAGCCCAGGGGGGACGCTGCCGCACCGGCCGAGGAAGGCGAGGCGGCCGCGATCGTCGCCGACGAACGCGCCCTGCGGGCTCGCGATCGGGTCGGGGCCTCGGCCGCGGGGCGGGAACGTGGCCTCCAGCCGCGGCGCGGAGAGCGTCGTCTCGAGCCGGAGCACCTGGGCGGCCTCGTGCGCGCACGCGAGCAAGACATCGTCGCCCGACCGGAACGGCTGGCAGCGCGCATAGCTCGGATCGAGGCTCTCGATCACCGCCTCCGCGAGGGGCTGGGCGGTCGCCGCCGCGAGCACGGCGAGGCCACCGTCGCGAGTGACGAGCAACCGGCCGCCAGGGAGGAGCGCGCCGGTGGCCGCGGCAAGCGCGACCCCCGCCGGAGCGAGCGCGCGAACCGAGGTGGTGCCGAGCGTGGGGTCCCGCGCAGGCGGGAGAGAGAGCGAGGCGCTCGGCCCGGCCCGCGGCGGCGCGGGCACCACGGGGACGAGGCCGGCGGCGCTCACGTGGAGCGTGGCGCCGCCCTGCGGACCGAGGAGCGCGACCGCTCTGCCGCCGTCCTGCTCCTCGAGGAGCGACGTGGCGAGCCCGCGCGTCTCGAGCACGTCGATCCAGGTGCCGCCCCCGTCGAGGGTGACCGAGGCGCGGCCGAGCAGGTCGAGGCGCGCCGCGCGGCGCGCGTCGACGGCCACCGCGTCGACCACGCCCGCGGCGCCGAAGCCGCGAACGGCGAGCGTGGAGGGATCGATCTCGAGCAGCCCCCGATCGCTGCGCAGGAGGATCGTGTCGAGGTAGGGCCGCGCGCCGCCGGGAGCGCCGACGTCGGCGATGGGCGCGAGCTCGCCGAGGAAGTCGGCGGCGCGGTAGACGCGGCCCTCGGACCACAGGAGGAACCCGCCCCCGAGGCGCGCCGGGATCGACCGGAACCCGCGGAGCGACTCGGCCGCGGGGGCGTCGGCGAGCACGACGCCGCCCTCGAGGCGCACGCGGCGCCCTTCGAAGAGCGCGGGCTCCGGACCGGGCGCGGGCGCGCGTTCGTCGGCCCCGACAGCGGCGTCGAGGAGGACGCCGATGTCCTCGGTGAGCACGTAGCGCGCAGGAGAGAGTGGGAGCGGGTCGGCGAGCGCGGCGACCCGCGGCTGTGCAGGCCGCGGAGGGCGCTCCGGGGCGGCGCTGCACGCGGCGGCCAGGGAGAGCGCGAGGAGCACGCCTGCGCGGGAGGGCATCGCAGCGGCGCTCACGCGGCGCATCCTAGACCATCTGGAAATCCGCCGCAGCGTGCGGCTGGACGGTCAGACGGGCAGACGGTGCGCCGCGAACGCTGCGCCATCCGCGGCGCACCGCGCGATCCGGGGCCGCGCGGCGCGGTCGAGAGGTCCGCGAGCGCGCGCTCGGCTCAGCGCACGCCCACGACCGCCTTGCACTGCACCGGCTGCCGGCTCTCCTGGCCGAACAGGACGAACGCGAGCGTGCCGCCGCCGGCGCCCTGCGCCGGCTCGCTCCGCCGCGCCGCCGCGGGGCCAGGCCCGCCGCGCCCGCGCCGATCGACGAGCCCGCCGTGCGCGCCGAGCGGCGCCGCGGGGGATGGCCCCGCGAAGCGCGCGATGAGCTTCTTCACGACGCCGGGCGGCTCGTAGAAGCCGAGGCCGCCGTCGTAGCGCTCGTCGCGCACGGCGAGCTCCACGGCGTCGAGGCACGCGCGCTCGCGCGACCACCGGATCACCGCGACGCCTGCCGTCCCGGCCGCGGTGATCCCCGGCAGCGCGCCGGGCACGAGGCCGATCTCCGTATCGAACGACAGGACCACGCGCGCCTCTCCGCCGCGCGGCGCGCAGGCGGGGTCGCCGCCCGCGCCGAGCGCGCCGAGGGGGGCGAGGGCCTCCTCGGGCCCCAGGGTGCCGAGCACGGGGTCGACCACCGAGAGCACCGCGCCGCCGTCTCCTGCCACCGCCACGAAGACGGGCGCGCCCGCGCGCGCGCCTGCGCCGAAGGCGAAGCGCGCCCGATCCGCCCCCGTCGCGCGCGCGGTGCGCTGCACGTGGAGCTCCCGGATCGCCGGAGGCGGCCCGCCGCCCGCGGGCCGCGCGAGAGGAGCCCCGCCGCGCGCGCCGCGGAGGTCGACCGAGCTCACCGCGAGGCCGTCGTTCCGCGGGCTCAGGAACACCGCGCGATCGCCGAGATCGACGCCGATCGCGGGCTGGGGGGCGCAGCCGCCGACCGGCCGCGTGACGCCCGCGGCGTCCAGCAGGCCGGCGAGGCACGCCTCCGCCGGGCCGGCCGCGACAGGGGCCACGCGACCGTCGCGATCGATGACGAGCCCGATCGGCGCCTCGTAGGGCCGGTACGCGAGCTGGAGCAGCCCGGCGCTCGCGAGCGGCACGGTGGCGCGGTGGATCTCGGCGCGCAGATCGAGCGGCGCGATCCACGCGAGCTCCGCGTCGGCAAACGAGGCGCCCGGCAGGCCGCCGCTGCCCGACTGGCCAGCGCTGCCCGACTGGCCAGCGCTGAACGACGGCAGCGTCAGCATCCCGAGGGTGCCGAGCCGCAGCGTGCCCCCCATGCGCGAGGGCGGCGCGGCGACGGCGCCGAAGCCGGACGACTCCGGCACGCGCGCGGCGTCGAGCGGCCCCGCAAAGCTGCAGGCGAGCCGCGCGAGGGGCGGCGGCGCCGGAGGCCGCACCCTGTCGCGATCGGGCGCGAGCCGCGCAGGGGGCGGCTCCGCCAGGGCCGCGCCGGGCGGCGACGCGGCGCGGCCTCCGCCGCCGCCGCCGGAGCGCGGGGCCGACGCCCACCCGAGCCGGAGGAACGTGCCGAGGCTGCAGCCCACCGCCGAGCAGGCGTTGAGGCGCGCGGCCCCGCCGCCCGGCGGCGGCGCGACGCGCGTCCACCGCTGCCCTCGATCGATCGTCTCGAAGAGCCCGCCGTCCTCGGTCTCGGCGAGCGCGAAGAGGCCCGACGCCGCGATCGAGCGCGCGCGCGCCGGCACGGCGTGGCGGCGCAGCCGGCCGGCGGGGTCGATCGTGATCGGCGCGGGATCGGCCGCGTAGCCGTGCACGGGGAGCCAGCCCTCGATCGCGCCGTCCGCGCGCGCGGCGAGCGCGCGCGAGAGCAGCTCCGCCCGCTCCTCGCCGTACGGAGGCCAGACGAGCGGCGGCTCGCCCCGCGCGAGCCGCACGACGCGCAGCGCGCCGCGCACCTCGACGCGCTCGCCGTCCGGCAGGAACGTGCCGGGGCGCGCGATGAGCGCGACCGCGCCCCCGCCGCGGCGCGGGATCCAGGCGAGGGCGTCGGTCGCGTCCGCCGCGTCGAGGCGGTGCTCGACCCAGTCCCCCGGCCCGCGCCGCACGCAGAACACCGCGCTCTGTTGCGTCGCGTCGCCGCCGAGCGCTCCTTGCGAGAGCTCGCGGAGATCGATCCGCGGCCTCGGCCGCCCCTCGCACGGCCCCACGTAGCCGAGCGCCTCGCCGTCGACGCCGACGAAGCGATCGGTCTCCCGCCCCGGCTCGGGCAGGAGCTCGAACGAGCGCTCGACGCGGAGCGCGCGCGCGTCGCTGGAGAGGTCGACGACGCTCGCGCGCTCCGGACCGGCGCAGACGGCGAGCAGCGCGTCGCCCGCGCGGAACGGCGCGCACTCGCCGCTGCCCGGCGGGAGCGGCGCGACGGACGAGGCGCGGCCGGTGGCGAGGTCGACGCGGCCGATGAGGCCGTCCACGGCGAGCGCGGCCCCGCCGTCGGCGAGCGGCAGGCCCGAGGCGACGGCGTCCGCGAGCCGCTCGAAGGGCGCGCGGCCGAGCCACCCGGGATCGACGCCGGCCGCCGGCGTCGCGCGCCGCGCGCGGGGCTCGCCGAGGCGACCGCTCGGCTCGACGGGGCGCTCGAGGCCGAAGGCCAGCGAGGCGACGATCTCCTCGCCGCGGACGTCGAGCGCGATCGCATCGCCGAGCTCCGCCGTGACGTCGCGGTACGACGCGCCCGCGTCCAACGTGAGGAGCGCGCGCCCGAAGACGGTCAGGACGAGCGCGCGGCGCTCGCTGGCCGCCGCGGCCGCGACGAGGGACGGCGAGCCGAGCGGCCGCAGCGCGCCGCTCGCGCCCTGGACGACGAAGCTCCCGGCCGCGGTGAGCAGCCCGATGCCGTCGAGCCACGGGAACGCGCTGGCGACGTCGCCCGGCAGGGTCGCGAGCTTGCGGAGCTCCCCGCCGAAGCTCTCGGCGGCGTAGATGTCGCCGCCGCTCCAGAACAGGTAGCGCGCGGCGCGCGTGACGCGCGTGACGCCGACAACGCGCGCGCCGGGTTGGGCCCACGCGGGGAACGCCGCGCCGCCGGCGAGCACCACGCCGTCCGCGCCCAGCGGCTCGAGCCGATCGACGCCGTGCAGCTCGGCGCGCTGGCCGTTGACGATCGCCCTGTCGACCTCCCGGCCGTCGATGACCACGCGTTCGACAAGGCCGAAGTAGGGCTGCGCGACGTACCGGGCCGGGCCGAGCGCGACGGTCGAGGGGGCGCGGGGAGGCGGATCGAGCGGGCCAGGCGGCGCGACCGAGGGCTCGGCCGCGCCGCACGCCGCGAGCGCGAGCGCGAGCGCGGCGAGGAGAGGAGCCACGACATCTTCGGCGGTCATGCGGGTGCGGCCTCGGCGGGCGCGAGTGGTGCCGCTCTGCGCGGCGCCGAGCGCGATGCTACCCGCGAAACGTGTCGGCCTTGAGGTTGTACCGCCTCATCCAGCGGTGCACCTGCACGCGATCCCTCCCCAGCACGCGCGCCACGGCGGCGACGTTCCCCTGATGCCTCGCCAGGAGCTCCCGGAGCACGCTCTCCTCCGGGGCGGTCCTCGGCGGCAGCGGCCCGCCCGGCGCGGACGCTCCGTCCTCCGAGGGCTCCTCGTCGTACTGCGGGTAGACCGTGGCGCGGGAGTCCTCCGCGAGCGGGCTCGCGAGGGCAGCGCCCCGGACCCCGTACGTCTTCATCCGATCGCGGATGCTGTCGCTGAGATCCTGGATGCCGAACTCGGCGCCGCGATCCGCGGCGGCCCAGCGCTTCAGGAGCGCCTCGAGCTCCCGCACGTTGTAGGGGAAATCGTGGTGGAGCAGGGCCGCCATGGAGACCATGCTGGGCCGGATCTCGGACCGGCCGTGGCGCGCCGCGAGCGCGGTGCAGAGCAAGAACATGTCTTCCTTGCGTTCGCGGAGGGGGGGCAGGGTCACGCTGTGCTCGTTCAGGCGACCGAACAGATCGGCGCGGAACGCGCCCGTTTGCTGGAGCTTGTCGAGATCGCGGTGCGTGGCGGCGACGATCCGCACGTCGATCCGCTCGGCCTGCGTCGCGCCGAGCGGCGTGAACTCCTTCGACTGGATCACCCGGAGGAGCTTCGCCTGGGCTTCCACCGGCATGTCCCCGATCTCGTCGAGGAAGAGCGTGCCCTCGTGGGCCGCGCGGAGGATGCCCGCCCTGTCGCGGTCGGCGCCCGAGAACGCGCCGCGCCGGTGCCCGAAGAGCTCCCCCTCGACGAGGGCGGCGGGGATGGCGGCGCAGTTGACGGCCAGGAACGGGCCGCGCCGGCCGCTCCAGTCGTGGAGCTGCTGGGCGAAGATCTCCTTTCCCGTCCCGCTCTCACCGCGGATCAGCACCGAGAGCTCGCTGCGCGCGATCTCGTGCAGGCTGCGGGCGAGGCTCCGGGTCTGGTAGCCGCCCACGATCCGCCCCATCGAGAAGCTCGGCGGCCCCTCCTGCGAGCCCGGCGGCTCGACGTAGGCGCCGTCGATGCGGTAGCGGGCGTAGCTCTCGACGTCGCGCTCGACGAACTTGAAGATGGCGTCGCCGACCCGGACCTGATCGAGGTGCGCGATGGACGCCTCCGTGACGAACTCGCCGTTGCAGAGCGTGCCGTTGCGGCCGCCGAGGTCGGTCAGCCGCCAGACGCCGCCCCGGCGCTCGATCCGGGCATGATGGCGCGAAGCGCTCCGCGTCGGCACGGACACATCCGCGGTCGGATCGCGGCCGAGGACCGAGCCTTGCTCGAGCACGGGGTACGCAGGACGGAACTGCTCGTAGTTGTCGGCGTAGAGCAACACGAGCCCCGCCCCGGCGCTGGTCTGCCGAGAGAACGGAGCACGAAATTGCATTGACGCTGTACTATCGAAGTCCTTCGACCGTTCTGTCCCGTCGCCGTGCATTGGGAATGGTGATGGTACCAACCTATCCGTCCGCCGGGCGCATCATTCGTCCGAGCCGATCGTGCTCGCGGAGGGGTCTTCGGAGCGGCTGGCCCACATCCACGCCGCGCCTCAGCCGTCCTCGGGCCGCGCGCCCACGGAGCACACGAGGCGCTGCGTCGTCGCCTGCGCTCGCAGCACACCTTGTCCTGCGCCGGCGCCGGCGCCGCTCCCCTGCCCCCGCGCGGCAATCCACCGCGCGATCAGCGCCGCGCCCTCCGCGCGCTCACCGCGCCGCCTCGAGTCGGAGGCCGCGAGGTGCAGCGCTTCGAGGCAGACGCGCTCGCGCCCCCAGCGCACCTGCGCGAGGCCCTGGTTCCCGAGCGCGATCGCGGGCAGCGCCCTCCTGTCGAGGCGCAGCGCGCGCTCCGGATCGAGCGCCACGAGCGCGCGCCACGCGCCCCGCTGGGCGCGGCAGCGCGCGTCGCTGGCGGCGGTCAGCGTCGCCCAGGGCGCGAGCGCGACCACCTCGCCCGCGGTCCCCCCCATGCGGTCCAGCACCGCCGCGCCCGCGATCTCGAGGGCCGAGCCGTCGAGCACCAGCACGCCGGCCTCCCCATCGTCGCGCCACGCGAGGGTCATCGGCCGGCCCCGGAGCTCCTCGCGGTCGAGCGCCACGAGGCGCGCAGGCCGCCGGGGCTCCGGCGTGTGCTCCTCGACGGCCACGCGGCGCCGGAGCTCGCCGAGCACGAGCGCGCGACCAGGACCGAGCAGGAGACCCGGGGCCCGCCCCGGCGCGGTGCCCTCGTAACCTCGGCGCGGCTCGAACGCCGGGAGCGCCCGCGCGCCCTGCGGGCCGAGCAGCAGCTCGCCCGCCTCGGCGAGGACGAGCAGCCCGACCTCGCCGCTCGCAGCGAGCAGCGGCATCGACGCGCTGCGCTTCCCGCCGTGCCCGCCGCTCGGCGCGAGCCCGGTCGCGTTGAGCCGCAGCGCCTCGCCGCGCAGATCGAACGGCGGGAGGTAGAGCACGCTGTGCGTCCGGACCGCCGCGCCCTTCGGACCTCCCTTTCCCGGCGCCGCGCCGCCCTTGCCCGACGCCGCGACGTTGGGCGGCGCCTCCTCGGGCGCGGCGTCCTCGGCGGGCGGCGCCTCCTCGGCGGGCTGCGCGGCACGCCCAGGCGGCGGCGCGTCGGCGACGACATCGAGCGTCTCGCCATACGACGTCGGCACGGTCCATCGCTCCGAGCCAGCCTCGGGCGCGGCGCGCGGGCGCAGCGCCGGCAGCTCGATCGGCGCACAGGAGAGCGACGGCAGCGCCGCCGGCGGCTCGTCGATCCGACCGACGCCGCCCACGCAAGCCGCCGCGTCGGCCCCGGCGGCGCCCGCGCGGCTGGCCTCCGCCGCCCCGCAGCCGGGGCCCCGCGCGGCGGCGATGGCCGGCGACGGCTCGCCCGCGCCCCAGCCGAGCCGCACCACGCCGCTCAACGCACAGCCGAGCGCGGAGCACCCGCCCTGGAACGACGGCGGCGGCACCGGCGAGCGCCCGGCGGCGCGCCACGTGCGGCCGTGATCGAGCGTCTCGTAGAGCTCCGCGCCCGCCGTGACGAGCACGCCGTGGTCGCCGGTCACCACCATCCCCGCCGGATCCGGCGGCAGGACGTGCGGCGAGACCGTCCCGTCGTCCGCGATCGTGACGCCCAGGCTCGCCTGCCCGACGGGATCGGGCCACTCGACCGACGACAGCCACCCGTCGACCCCGCCGTCCTCGCGCGCGCGGAAGCGCCTGTCGACGAGCGCCCGTGCCCCGTCGCGCGGGGGCGGCGTCCAGTACCAGCCGGCGAGGTGCCCGCGGAGCTGCACGACCCGCGCGCCTCCCTCGTCGCGGCCCCGCGGCGCCCCGGCGGGCGCTGGCAGGCGCGCGTCGCGCTCGCCCCTCAGCAGCGCGATCGCGCTCCCGTCGCGGCGCGGCGCCCAGCCGACCAGCGTCTGCGACTCGCCGAGCTCGACCGCATGCTCCACCCAGTCGTCCGGGCCGCGCCGCACGCAGATCCTCGGGTGGATCACGACCTCGCCGTAGCGGCGCTCTCGCTCCTCGTCGCTGGCGACCCGCGGCGACGCCGCGCAGCCGCCGACGTAGCCGAGCGCGCCGCCGTCGTCGGCCACGAAGAACCCCTCGTCGCTGAAGGCGCGCTCCATCCGCGGCGCCTCGCCGCGCTCGGAGCGCAGGACGTAGCTGCCGTAGTTGTCGTAATCGTCCCACACGCAGAGGAAGAGCGGCCCGCCCCTCGCGGGCACCGGCGCGCAGCCCAGCCCGTCCGGGAGCCAGCCGGAGAACCGCTCGCGCACCGCGCCCGTGCTCACGTCGATCCGCGCGACGCCGCCCTCGAACACCCCGAGCGCGGTCCCGTCGGGCAAGAGCGCGCCCGCGGAGACGGCCGCCGCGAGCGGCGCGAGATCGTCGAGGACGGGGGCGTCGCGCGAGGCGGCCTGGGCGCCCGCGAAGAGCAGCTGGAACGACCCGCTCGGCTGCCACATCGCGCGGAGATCGCCGTCGGGCCGGCCGAGCGATCCGTCCGGGAGGACGGGCACGCGCCCGAGCGGCGTGTCGAGCGAGAGCGCGTCCGGAGCGACGCTCACGCGCACGGCGAGCCCGAGCCGCTGGCCGACATCGATCCACGTCCTGCCGCCGTCCGCCGTCGTCGCGGCGCGGCCGAAGACGTCGAGGCGCGCCGCGCGCGCGGCGTCCAGCGCGGCCAGATCGTGGATGGCCGGCGTGTCGAGCGCCCGGCCCCGATCCTCGCCCGGCAGGAGCTCCCGCGGCCCCTGCTCCGTGAAGACCACGACGCCTCGCAGGCCATTGCGGGCGCCCCGCACCGCGCCGCCGCCGCCGAGCGCCACCTCCGCGAGCGGCCCCGTGAAGCCGCGCGAGCGGAACGCCCTGCGCCGGGTCCAGTGCAGGAAGCCCCCGCCGAGGTGGGGCGCGATCGCGAGAGATCCGACGACGGGCTCGCCGGACGCCCACAGATCGGCCTCCCAGGCCGCCGCGGCGACGCGGCCGTCTCCGCCGAGCTCGAGCCGCGCGCCCTCCGTGACGACGCGCGCCGCGACGGCCGCGGCCGGTCCGTCGTGCGTTGCCCGGAACACGCCCTCGGAGAACGCCTGGAAATAGCGCGCCCCCACCGGGGCAGCGCTGGCGGAGCCGGCCGCGCCCGACGCACGCGCGGCCCGGGTAGCCCCCGCGCCGCTCGCCGGGCTCGGCTCGGGCGCACGCGCACAGGCGGCCGCGAGGAGAGCCGAGATCAGACCGAGCGAGCGCACCAGCATCCGGGGAAAGCACGACGGTATCCGTTGCCGCGCCCCCGTCCAGCGTCGATCCACGTCCTCGCCCCCGTCGGCCGCGCCCGTCGTCCCCGGCGCCCGCGCTCCTCGCCCTCGGCGCCCGCGCTCCTTCGCGCGGCGGCGTCGTAAGCTGCAGCCGCGGCGCCCTGCGCCCGCCTGGAAAGCCTGTGCACTCCCCTCCCCGACCCCGACGACCCACCCGCGACGAGCTCCTCGCCGCCGCCGGCAAGACGGTGCGGGACGTCATCGCCCCCGACCTCGACGTCCTCTTCTGCGGCATCAACCCGGGCCTCTACACCGCCGCCGTCGGGCACAACTTCGCCCGCCCCGGCAACCGGTTCTGGCCGGCGCTGCACGCCGGCGGATTCACCGATCGCGTGCTCTCCCCGTCCGAGGAGCGCGAGCTGCTCGATCTGGGGTACGGGATCACCAACGTTGTCGAGCGCGCGACCGCGTCGGCGGACGAGCTGTCCGCCGAGGAGCTCGCCGCGGGCGGGCGGCGGCTCGAGACCACGGTGCGGCGCTACCGCCCTCGCTTCCTCGCCGTGCTCGGGATCGGCGCCTATCGAGGCGCCTTCGGCAGGCCCCGCGCCGTGCCCGGCCCCCAGACAGAGACGCTCGGCGCAACGCGGCTCTGGGTGCTGCCGAACCCCAGCGGGCTCAACGCCAGTTACCAGCCGGACAGGCTCGCGGCGATGTTCCGCGCCCTCCACGAGGCGGTCACGTCGGCCCGGGCCTCGCGGTGAGCGGCGGACGCGCGCCGACGCCGATCCCCCGAGAGGAAGGTCCAGCCCACCGCCGCCCCGCGCGACATTCGTCTTGCGCCGACTCGGCTCCTCCGCTTCAGGCCAGCTCAGCAGCGGATACGGCGGACACGGTGGACAGGTCGGACAGACAGGCGGCCTCCTGGCGGGCACCCGCGGCGTGACTCGCCGCCGCGCCTACTCGGGCAGCGCGCTCGCCTCCTCCTGAGGCACCTTCGCGCGCGCGCGGCGGGCCTCTTCCCGGACGGCCGCGAGGCCGGGCGGCCCCTCGGGCGATCGCCCTCCGCGGTTGGTCACCGCGGCGAGCCACGCGAGCGGCGAGTCGGGCGCGCTCTGCGCGACGAGCAAGACGGCGCGGGACGCATAACGCGAACAGCCGTCCTCGCACACGGGCAGGACGAGGCGGAGCCCTCCGCCCCCACCTCGGCCCATGAGGGGCGCCACGCGGAGCTCCGACGGAGGCGGCGACAGCACGGCCATCACCGCGCGCGCCATCAGATCGACGAACGTCGCTCCGGACATCGCAGGCGGCTCGGAGGTCGGCATCCCCGCGACGTCCGCCGCGTCGAGCCGGCTCGGCGGGAGCGCGAAGAGCCCCGCTCCGTCGTCCGCCGCCGCCGGCGACGGCAGCAGCGCGCCCGCGAGCGCTCCCACGAATGAAGCCAGCTTGAGTCCGAATCGCATACGCGCTCCCTCTGCGGCACGTCCAGCAGGCCCCATGCCAGCCGCGCGCTGCCGGCCGCGGCGTCGCGGCGCCGCATCCACGACGGTCCGCTCCGTTCGGCGCGCGTGACGGATCGCCACAGCGTGGCGCGCGGAGCCCGATCCAGCGCGGCCTCGTCGCTGCGCGCTGGAGGCGCCGCGGCGAGCCGGAGATGCCCGCTTCGAGCAGGAGAATGGCCCTCGCCGCGCGAGCGCCGCTTTCGCTTGCCAGAAGGTCCGGGCGCCGTTAACCGTCTTCGTCATGCCCGACCGAAAGCCAGGGCTGAGCCCGCTTCAGGTGAAGTCCTCGGTCCAGCCGGGCGCTCCCCTCCCCTCCGCTCCGTCCGAGCCGGTGGCGAGCATCCTGCTCGTCGACGATCACCGCGCGAACCTCCTCGCCCTCGAGGCCGTGCTCGATCCGCTGCGCCAGCGGCTCGTCACCGCGCAATCCGGCGAGGAGGCGCTGGAACACCTCCACCGCGAGGAGTTCGCGCTGATCCTCATGGACGTGAAGATGCGCGGAATCGACGGCTTCGAGACGGCCGCCCGCGTGAGGGGGCTCGATCGGGCGAGGCACACGCCGATTATCTTCATCTCGGGGCTGCCGGAGGACGAGGACCGACGGTATCGCGGCTACCGCGAGGGCGCGGTCGACTACGTACTCAAGCCGTTCAATCCCGACATCCTCCGCGCCAAGGTGGCGGTCTTCGTCGAGCTGCACCGGAGGGCCGAGCAGATCAAGCGGCAGGAGGCCGCGCTCCGCCAGCTGGAGCGCCAGGCGAGCGACGAGGTGTTCCGGCGCATCATGGACACCAGCATGATGGGCCTGCTCTTCAGCGACTACGAGGGGCGCGTCATCGAGGCGAACGACTGCTTCCTCTCGATGATCGGCTACACCCGCGAGGACCTGAAGGCGGGGCTGCTCAGCTGGCAGGAGCTCTCCCCGCCGGAGTACGAGCATGTCCACCACGACGCGGTCAACGAGCTGAGCCTCCACGGCGTCACGAGGCAGTTCGAGAAGGAGTACATCCGCAAGGACGGCAAGCGCGTGGCGGTCCTCGTCGGGTCCGCCCGCATCGAGACGCAGCGTCGCAACCTCACCTACGTGCTCGACATCAGCGAGCGCAAGCGCGCCGAGGCCAACGTCAGCCTCCTCGCCGGCGCGGGCGAGATCCTGTCGTCCTCGCTCGATTTCCGCGAGACGCTCGGGCAGCTCGCCCGGCTCGTCGTCCCGCTGCTCGCCGACTGGTGCGCCGTGGACATCCAGGGCCAGGACGGCGCGATCCAGCGCGTCGCCGTCCAGCACACTGATCCCCAGAAGGTGGAGCTCGTCCGCCAGATCGAGCAGAGCTATCCTGTCGATCCCGCGGCGAGCCGCGGTGTGCCGAAGGTGCTCCGGACGGGCGAGGTCGAGTGGGCCTCCGAGATCCCGGACTCCCTGCTCGTCGAGAACGCGCGGGACGAGCAGCACCTCCGGATGGCGCGCGAGCTCGGCCTCCGGTCGTACCTCGTCGTACCGCTGGCGGCGCGCGGCCGCGTCCTCGGCGCGATCACGCTCGCGCACGCCGAGTCGGGCCGGCACTACACGAAGGTCGACGTGCAGTTCGCCGAGGAGCTCGCCCGGCGCGCCGCCCTCAGCGTCGACAACGCCCTCCTCTTCGAGCGCGAGGTCACCGTGCGCAAGGAGGTCGAGACCCTCGCGGAGGAGCTGAAGCACAGCGAGGCGCAGTTCCGGCTGCTCGCCGAGACGATGCCGCAGCTCGTGTGGACGAACCGCCCGGACGGCCACCACGAGTACTTCAACCGGCGCTGGTACGACTACACGGGGCTCACTGCGGGGGACACCGGCGGCGAGGGCTGGAGCCGGATCATCCACGCCGACGAGCACGAGCGGGCGATCGAGGCCTTCCGGGAGGCGCTCCGCACGGGCGAGCCGTACGAGAGCCAGTGCCGGCTCCGGCGCGCGGACGGCGTGTACCGCTGGTTCATCGGCCGGGCGGTCGCCGCGCGCGACGGGTCGGGCCGCATCGTCCGCTGGTTCGGCACGTACACGGACATCGACGATCAGAAGCGCGCCGAGGAGGAGCGGCAGCGGCTCGTCCAGGCGCTGGAGCGCAGCAACAAGGAGCTCGATCAGTTCGCGTACGTCACGAGCCACGACCTCAAGGCGCCGCTCAGGGGCATCGCCAACCTCTCGCAGTGGATCGAGGAGGACCTGAACGACAAGATGACGTCCGAGAGCCGCAAGCAGCTCGATCTGCTGCGCGGGCGCGTCCACCGGCTCGAGAACCTCATCGACGGGATCCTGAGCTACTCGCGGGCGGGCCGCGCCCGCGAGAAGCCCGAGGCGATCGACGTCGGCAAGCTCCTCCGGGAGATCATCGAGCTGCTCGCGCCCCCGCCGGAGACGCTCGTGGAGATCGCCCCCGACATGCCCGTCCTCGTCACGGAGCGCGCGCCGCTCCAGCAGACGTTCCTGAACCTGATCGGCAACGCGCTGAAGCACGCCGGGGGCGCCAATCCGGAGGTCCGGATCAGCGCGCGCGACGCCGGGCCGTTCTGGGAGTTCTCGGTCTCCGACAACGGGGCGGGCATCGCGCCCGAGTACCACGACCGCATCTGGGGCATCTTTCAGACGCTGAAGGCGCGTGACAAGGTCGAGGGCACCGGCATTGGCCTGTCGGTCGTGCAGAAGATCGTCCAGAACAAGGGCGGGCGCGCCTGGGTCGAGTCCGCCGTCGGCGCCGGCGCCACCTTCCGGTTCACCTGGCCCAAGCTCGAGGCCAGAGAGCCTTCATCCCCCTGACGAGCCGCCTCGAGCGCGGGGCGTGGCGCGCGGCGACGCGCCTCGATCGCCGGACAGGCACGGAGCTTGAACGACCTCCTCCGAACACGAGGCGGCTCATCGCGGCCGACCTCGAAAGGAGGGTTCACATGCTGTCGATGTCCAACCTGCCCAGGCTCTGCCTGGGCGCGCTTGCGCTCTCGCTGTTCACCGCGTGCGCCGCGGCACCTCCCCCGGAGCAGGCTCGGCCCGAGCCGAGGTTGCCGAACCCGGGCCCGGATGGAGTCTACAAGGTCGAATGGCCCGATCTCAGGGAAGGAGAAGATCGGTTCATCGGCCTCACCCTCGGGGCCGACATCGCCGATGTCTGCCGCCTTCCCAAGACGAGCTTCGCCTTCGACTCCTCCGAGCCGCTCCCGCAGGAGCACGCGGAGCTCCGGGCGCTCGTCGACTGCCTGCTCTCATCGAGCCTGAAGGGCGCGAGGATAGAGCTCGTCGGCCGCGCCGATCCGCGCGGCACCCAGGCGTACAACCAGGATCTCTCGCTCCGCCGCGCCGCGCGGGTGAAGGAGATCCTCGTGAAGGAGGGCATCCCCGCGGATCACATCACGACGCGCGCGACGGGCGCCGCCGGGGCGGTCGGAGCTCAACCGATGTACTCCTATGGCTATGATCGCAGGGTCGACGTCGCGCTGATCGGCGTCGCCCATGCCCCCCGGTGACGCGCGCGCTCGCCCGCCCGCCCGCCCGGCGGACGCGGCCCGGAGCCCTGCCGGAGCGGCGCTGCAGCTGGCTCTCTCCCTCTCCGCAGGGCGGCTCTCCTCCTCCAGTCCCACCTCTTCCGTTGGCGACGGCGCCGCGCGCCGCGGCCCTTGGTTCACCGGCGCGTGAGTCACGGCGCGTGTTGCGCCCGAGGCGCGTCACGACAGCTGTGGCGTTTCGTCACGCAGGCGCCACGGCGGCGCTCCGCGGCCCCGGGGACAGGCGCTCCGGGCGCAAGCTCTCGGTTGGTCCGGGCCCTGCAATGGTTTCCTGACACGAACCGGCGGATGTCGTGTCCGTCACGAGGAGACAAGAGCCATGACGAACCGAATGAACAACGCGGTGGGGACTGCGAAGGGTGTGGTTGAGTCGGCGGCGACTGGCGCGGGCGTCGCCGCGACGGCGGCCAGGACGACGGCGTTCGACGTCGCGAAGGCGGTCGCCGGCGTCGCCGCCACGGTCGGGGCGCTCGGCTTCGACGACGTGCTCGGCTGGGTCGGGCTGTCGCGCAAGCGGAGCCCGCTCACGGCGCTCGGCCTCTTCGGCGCCGGCCTCGCGGTGGGCGCGGGCGTGGCCCTGCTGCTCTCGCCGACGTCGGGCGAGGCGCTGCGCCGCGAGCTCCTGACCCGCCTCGACGGCCTGAAGCGCCAGGCGACGCAGGCCGAGCGCAAGGTCCAGGACAAGGTCGGCAGCGCGGTCGACGCGGTGAAGGGCGCGGTCGCGCCGTCCGACGCGAGCTCTGCGAACTCGCATTACGGCATCGAGGGAGCTGGGCTGTCCCACGGCGGCGAGAGCGGCCATCACCTGAGCTGAGGCGCTGGCTGTGTGGCTCGAAGCCATCATCACGCGGGAGGATCTCGCGCAGATCCTGGGCGAGTTCCTCCCGGTGAAGATCCACCTGGACGACGACGAGACGACCGATCGCTGGCTGTACCTGGGCAAGGCGACCGAGATTGCCCTGGCCGACGACCTGGGCTTGCGGGTCACCTGCCCGGCGGAGCTCCAGTGGTCCATCGCGGGCGTCAACCCCACCATCCGGCTCGATGAGCTCAAGGTGCTGATTTGCCCCGAGATCATCGAGAGGAACAAGGGGAGTGTCCTGGCGTTCAACGTCGAGCTCGAGGAGGCGGACATCCGGGGCATCCCCTCGATCCTCGACCACACCGTCATGAAGGCGGTCAACGCGGCGCTCGCGAACAAGCGGCCTGAGTGGAACTTCACAAAGACGCTCACGCACACCGTGGGGCTCCCCTCCAACCTCGATCCGATCGAGGGGCTGCACATCGGGGTCGCCTGGGGCAAGCGCCGCATCAGTCAGGACGCGCTCGTGCTCGTGGTCTCCTTCAAGCTCAATTTCGTTCGAGGCGATTGAGCTTCGCGGTTCCCGACAAGCGCCCCGCCCCCCTCTCCGGGTTGGCGGGGCGCTTCGCTCGAGCGTCGTTGGGTCCGGAACCACGCTACGGAAACGGCGAGAAGTTGAGACGCCAGAAGACGCCAAGAGACGCCAGAAGACGCCAAAATTTTATTGTTTTCTTGGCGTCTCTTGGCGTCTCTTGGCGTCTCTTGGCGTCCTCGGCTTTCTCTGACGACCACGTAAACGTTCGGAGGTGGGAGGACGCCGCGCGAATTGGTTAACGCGGTTATGCCGAGCCGACCTGAGGAGCCAGGTGGATCCTCCCGAGCCGACCCCCGCCCCCGCGCGTGAGCGCGCCCGCGATGTCCGAGTGCTTGACGAGCCCGAGGTAGCTCTCTCCGTCGAAGACGGCGACCACCGGCGTGTTCTTCTCGATCATCTGCCGCCCCACCTCGTCGAGCGACACGTCCGCTGCCACCCGGGGCACGTCGCAGCGCATGATCCATGCGACGAACGACCCCTCCCGGCCGGCGGCCAGCGCGCGCATGACGTCCGTGCGCGTCACGACCCCGATCACGCGGTCCTCGTAGACGACCGGGAAGTCCGGCTCCTGGCTCGCGAGGATCCGCCGCGCGGCGTCGCCCACGAGCTCGCCAGGCCACAGCTGGATCGCCCTGCCCTCGCTCGGAGGCTCTTCGGGCGGCGCCGCGGGCGCCATCACCGCCTGCGCCGCGCTCCATTCCCGCCGCGCCTCGACGAAGAGGAGCGCCGACAGCGCGGCCACGACGAGCTGACCGCCGAACAGGCCCATGAAGAACAGCACCGCCGCCGCCGCTTGCCCGAGCGCAGCCGTCATCGACGTCGCGAGCCAGGCGCCGGTGAGCGGCGAGAGCGCCTCGCGCAGCGCGCGCCCCCCCTCGAGCGGCAACGCCGGCAGCAGGCCGAGCAGGGCGATCCCCAGGTTCGCGCTGGCGATCCACACGCTCGCGGCCTCGCGCGAGGGCGCTTCGGCGGCCTGAAGGACCGAGATCCACCCGAGCTCGCCCACCCCGTGCTGGGCCTCGACGGCCAGAACGAAGAGCACCGCAAAGGCCACGTTCGCCGCGAGGCCGAGCGCGCGGCCCTGCGCCCGTCCCACAGCAGGACGCGAGCGGCTGACGATCGGGCCGAGCGGCGAGAGCAGGATCTCCCGCAGCCTCAGCCCGAGCTGCCTCGCCACGATCCCACGCACGAGCGCCTGCAGCGCCACGCACCCGAGCAGCGCCGCGCCCAGCGCGCAGCCGAAGAGCGCGCCGCTCCACCCATGCCGCGCTCCCCACTGGAGCGCCCCGATCGGGAGCAGCAGGCCGAACGCCGCATGCGCAAATACATCAACACCGCCGAGCCGCGTGATCCTGATGACCGACTTCATGGTGTCTTGCTCCTGGGTTCCCGCAGGCACCTGCACATGGCGCGAGGCGCAGTTCCGACGTGCCACTGCCTCCTCCCCGGGGCGTGGCGAACACCTCGTCGCGCGATCGACCGCTCGGCTGACGGGCACTTGTCCCAGATCTTTCTGATTTTACTGCAAATCATGTGCCGTTTTCCTGCGCCTCGCTTGCGAGGGGGGCGGCGCGCGGAGCCATTCCTGGCGATCACGCAGGGCGCGACTGGCCTGAAGGGCTATTCCGCGGCGCTGGTCGTCATCGTGTCGTCATCGCGTCGGGGCGCCTGCGGCAGGGTCTGGACCGGCCTCCAACACTCCCGAGGCGCGCAGCGGATGCGCCGGGCTCATCGCACGTCGCCTGAATGCCGCGGTGTGGCGTTCCGCTACATGGTGGGCGCCCACCGTCACGGCGCCACATCGGGCAGCCTGTCGCCCGCTCCAGCCCGGCGCGCGCGGCCCGAGGCCGGACCACGACCCTCTGCCGCTTCCGAGAGAGAGGCGCTCCGGGTCAAACGCTCCTGCGGCAGGTACGCGCCGCCCTCCTGCTCCTGGACCCAGCGGAGCATCTCCTCGCGAAGCCAGCACCGCAGATCGAACAGCTGCCCAGGATCGCGCGCCGAGACGAGCAAACGCACCTCGATCGTACGCTCTGTCACCTTCGTGACCTGAACGGCCTTCGCGCGCTCGTCCCAGAGCTCGCTGCTCGGGAGGATCGACTCGAAATGCCGCCTCAGGGCGTCCACCGGGGTCCGGTAATCCACGTAGATCTCGACGGTGCCCAGCTTCTCCGCCCCGTGCTTCGTCCAGTTCTGAAACGACTGGTCAAGGAGCCTTGCCGTCGGGACGATGAGCCGCCGCTCGTCCCAGATCTTCACGACCACGTGGGTCAGCCGGATCTCCTCGATCGTCCCGAACTCGCCGTCCACCACGACCTTGTCGCCGAGGTCGATGGGGCGGGTGAACAGGATGTGGAGGCCCGACAGGATCGCGCCGACCGGCTTCTGCGCCGCGAGGCCGAGCACGACGCCCGCGATGCCGGCCGACGCCAGCAACGAGACGCCGACGTTCCTCACCGCCTCGAAGTTCAGGAGCACGAGCGCGCTCGCCACGATCACGATGAGCACCCGCGCGACCCGCTCGAGCACGCGCGCCTGGGTGCGGAGCCCGCGGGACGACTCGCTCCCCTCCTCCAGGTGACGCAGGGCGCGCGCGTCCAGCACCTCCGTGAGGATCCCCACGATGCGCAGTAGGAGCCACGCCACCCCGCCGATGAACAGCGCCGAGAGGAGCGCCCGCAGATCGGTCACGAGGCCCTGGCCGAGCGGCGTGAGCTTGGCGAGGCCCGCTGTCAGGACGACCCCGAGACAAAGGGTCACGGGGCCGATTGCCGCGTCGAGTGTCTTTTCGTCCCACGGCGTCGCGGTCCGTCGCGCGACGACCAGACCGGCGCGCCGGAAGACGCTCGCGGCGATCCGAGCGAGCCCGAAGCCGACCGGAACGCTCGCCGCGACGATCACCCACGGCCACACGCCATCCCCCGGGATCCCCAGCCGGGCGCCGAGCGATTCAAAGTTCGAGTTCTGCATGCGTCCACTCCTTCACCAGCGCACCAGCGCACCAGCGCCGCGCGCGCCTCCGTGGCCTGGAGCCCCAGGGACACGGGCCTCCCCGCCGCGCTCTGGAGAGCGGCGGAGAGGGCTGTGACCGGGCGAGGCGCGCCGGGCTCATCTATCGTGTGTGCGGCGTCCCCACGGCACAGGGCGTGCCGCCGAACCCTCCCCCGCGTGTCCAGCCAGATCCCCGCCGCTCGCCGACAAGAGATCGCGAGGACGGATGGAGGCAGGCGCGCCCCGTTGGGGCGATCCGCGCCAGCGTCGCTCGACCCCGCCGGGTGCGTGCGACCGACCCGAGCGGCGCGGCATGCGGCGTGCAGACGCAAGCGGAGGTGCAGCGGAGCCGACGGGGCGTCGAGATCGGCTGACGAGACGCGGCAAAGGATCGTTTATGTCAGAGCGCAGAAGCCAGGTCGATGATTTCACTCGGCTCACCGAGGAGGATTTCACGCGGCTCACGCAGGAGACCGAGCGGCTCGCGAAGCACGTCGAGGATCTCCGGCACCGGATCGCCGCGACGACCGCGAAGCGGCGCGCGTCCTCCGGCACGCTCCCTGCGCAGAGCGCCGCCCCGTTCGCACCGCCGCACGGGTCCCCCTCGGAGCGGACGCACAGCGCGACCCCGGAGCGGCCGTGCGACGCCGCCGCGGAGCGGCCGTACGACACCGCCGTGGAGCGGCCGGTTGACGGGCCACCGGAGCGGCCGCATGACGCCGCCGAAGAGCGGCCGCACGACGCGGCTTCGGAGCGGCCGCTGCGCGGAGCGACGGAGAGGCCGCCCCCCCGTCACTCTCCCTTTCCCGAGCGCACCTCGTGCCTCGCGAACGTGTCGCGATGGCTGCCGCCGCTCAGGACCGCGAGAGATGCCATGGAGTCGGGCGTCCACGAGAGGGTGGGCGAGGCAGGGCGTTACAGCATCATCACGCCGCGCAACAAGCCGAGCGATCTCCCGACGAGGCGCCGCTCGCCCAAATCCGACGTGGCCTGAGGCGCCGGCTCGGAGGGCCGCCGCGCCGGCGCAGCGGCCCCTTCCCGCGGTGTCCCGCCGCGGTTTCAGGCGCGCGCTCGGCCGACCGCGCGCCGCGGACACGCGCGCCTTGCGCGCCGCACGCGCGCGCTGCGTGCTGCGCGTGGCGCGAAGCTTGCCCGGCTGAGCGCCTGCTAGTAAGACGAGCCCATGCTGCTGCGCGGTGGGAGCAGAAGCGCATGGCCGACGTGCCATGAAGCCTGAACCCGAGGGGACCCCGACGGCCGCCTCGCGGCCTTTCAGCGAGGGCCCCGCTCCTCGGCGGCGGGGAGCGTCGCGCGGAGCCCCAGCGCAGCCTCGACCGATGAGACCGCCGTGCAGGCGAGAGGGCCTGTCCTCCTGCCGTCCTCTCGCGCGGCGCCCTGGGATCGCGCCGGGGCACGGGGTCCGACGGCCTCCAGCCCCCCTGGGCCCCTCCGCGCCCCGGGGGCGCGCTCATTTTCCTTGGTGACCGATCGGTCCTGTCCGCAGGCGGGACCAGGAGAACAGCGGCATGGAGCAGCGAAGCGACCTCGACAAGGCGGCCCGCAAGGCGAGAGCCGGCAATGGCAAGAGCAAGAAGGCCGCGTCCGGGGATGGGCTGCAGCACGGCGCCGCGCGCGCGAGGAAGGCCCGCCCGGCCGAGCGCCCCCAGGCCGCCGCGCCGCTCGAGAGCGACGAGCTCGACCGGCGGACGCTTCTGATGTCGCTGACGGGCCTGAAGAAGGGCGATTTCTCGGTGCGGCTGCCCGTCCACTGGCTCGGGCTCGACGGGAAGATCGCCGATACGTTCAACGATGTCGTCGAGCGCAACGAGAAGCTCGCGAAGGAGCTCGACCGCCTGAGCCGCGCGGTGGGCAAGGAGGGCAAGCTCTCCCAGCGCGCCTTCATCGGCGAGGTGAGCGGCGCCTGGGCCGACGAGATCGCGTGCATCAACGCGCTGATCGGCGATCTCGTCCACCCCACCGCCGAGACGGCGCGCGTCATCGGCGCCGTGGCCAAGGGCGATCTCTCGCAGACGATGGCCCTCGAGGTGGACGGCAGGCCGCTCGACGGCGAGTTCCTCCGGACCGCCAAGACCGTCAACACGATGGTCGAGCAGCTCGGCTCCTTCGCCTCCGAGGTCATCCGCGTCGCCCGCGAGGTCGGCACCGAGGGAAAGCTCGGCGGGCAGGCCGACGTCCGCGGCGTCGCCGGCAGCTGGAAGGACCTCACCGACTCCGTCAACTCGATGGCAGGCAACCTCACCTCCCAGGTGCGCAACATCGCCGCCGTCACGACCGCCGTCGCCACGGGCGATCTCTCGAAGAAGATCACCGTCGACGTGAAGGGCGAGATCCTCGAGCTCAAGGACACCATCAACACGATGGTCGATCAGCTCCGCTCCTTCGCCTCCGAGGTCACCCGCGTCGCCCGCGAGGTCGGCACCGAGGGAAAGCTCGGCGGGCAGGCCGACGTCCGCGGCGTCGCAGGCACCTGGAAGGACCTCACCGACTCCGTCAACTCGATGGCCGGCAACCTCACCTCCCAGGTGCGCAACATCGCCGCCGTCACGACCGCCGTCGCCAACGGCGATCTCTCGAAGAAGATCACCGTCGACGTCAAGGGCGAGATCCTCGAGCTCAAGAACACCATCAACACGATGGTCGACCAGCTCAACTCCTTCGCCTCCGAGGTCACCCGCGTCGCCCGCGAGGTCGGCACCGAGGGCAAGCTCGGCGGGCAGGCCGACGTGCGCGGCGTCGCAGGCACCTGGAAGGACCTCACCGACTCCGTCAACTCGATGGCGTCGAACCTCACGGCCCAGGTGCGCAACATCGCGACCGTCACAACCGCCGTCGCCAAGGGCGATCTCTCGAAGAAGATCACCGTCGACGTCAAGGGCGAGATCCTCGAGCTCAAGAACACCATCAACACGATGGTCGACCAGCTCAACTCCTTCGCCTCCGAGGTCACCCGCGTCGCCCGCGAGGTCGGCACCGAGGGCAAGCTCGGCGGGCAGGCCGACGTCCGCGGCGTCGCAGGCACCTGGAAGGACCTCACCGACTCTGTCAACTCGATGGCCGGCAATCTCACCTCCCAGGTGCGCAACATCGCCGCCGTCACCACCGCCGTCGCCAACGGCGATCTCTCCGAGAAGATCACGGTCGACGTGAAAGGCGAGATCCTGGAGCTCAAGAACACCATCAACACGATGGTCGATCAGCTCCGCTCCTTCGCCTCCGAGGTCACCCGCGTCGCCCGCGAGGTCGGCACCGAGGGAAAGCTCGGCGGGCAGGCCGACGTCCGCGGCGTCGCAGGCACCTGGAAGGACCTCACCGACAACGTGAACTCGATGGCCGGCAACCTGACGAACCAGGTGCGCGGCATCGCCAAGGTCGTGACCGCTGTCGCCAACGGCGATCTCAAGCGCAAGCTGGTCGTCGACGCCAAGGGGGAGATCGCCGCGCTCGCGGACACGATCAACGGCATGATCGAGACGCTCGCGACGTTCGCGGATCAGGTGACGACGGTGGCGCGCGAGGTCGGCGTCGAGGGCAAGCTCGGCGGGCAGGCGAGCGTGCCCGGCGCGGCCGGCACGTGGAAGGACCTCACCGACAACGTGAACCAGCTCGCGGCGAACCTCACCACGCAGGTGCGCGCGATCGCCGAGGTCGCCACCGCCGTGACCAAGGGCGATCTCACCCGGTCCATCAAGGTCGAGGCGCAGGGCGAGGTCGCCGCGCTGAAGGACAACATCAATGAGATGATCCGGAACCTCAAGGACACGACGCTGAAGAACAGCGAGACGGACTGGCTCAAGAGCAACCTCGCCAAGTTCTCGCGCATGCTCCAGGGGCAGAAGGATCTCCTCACCGTCGGCCGGAGGATCCTGTCCGAGCTGGCCACCGTCGTCACGGCGCAGCAGGGCGTCTTTTACATCATGGATGCCGCCCGCGAGGAGCCCGTCCTGAAGCTGCTCGCGAGCTACGCGTTCAAGGAGCGCAAGCACGTCGACAACCAGTTCAAGCTGGGCGAGGGGCTCGTCGGGCAGTGCGCGCTCGAGAAGGAGAAGATCCTCCTCGTCAACGCGCCCCACGACTACATCACGATCACGAGCGGCCTCGGCGACGCGCCCCCGGTCAACATCATCGTGATGCCCGTGCTCTTCGAGGGGCAGGTGAAGGCCGTCATCGAGCTCGCGTCGCTCGAGCGCTTCAGCCCGACCCACCAGGCGTTCCTCGACCAGCTCACCGAGTCGATCGGCATCGTGCTCAACACGATCGAGGCCAACATGCGCACCGAGGACCTGCTCAAGCAGTCCCAGTCGCTGGCGCGCGAGCTCCAGAGCCAGCAGGAGGAGCTCCAGGAGACGAACGCCGCGCTCGGCGAGAAGGCGCGGCTCCTGGCGGAGCAGAACGTGGAGGTCGAGCGGAAGAACCACGAGGTCGAGCAGGCCCGCCAGGCCCTGGAGGAGAAGGCGCGCCAGCTCGCCCTCACCTCCAAGTACAAGTCGGAGTTCATGGCGAACATGTCCCATGAGCTCAGGACCCCGCTGAACAGCCTCCTCATCCTGTCGGACCAGCTCTCCAGGAACAACGACCAGAACCTCACGGCGAGGCAGGTCGAGTACGCGAAGACGATCCACGCGTCAGGCACCGATCTCCTGGGGCTCATCAACGACATCCTCGATCTCACGAAGATCGAGTCGGGCACCGTCGTCGTCGACGTCGGAGAGATCAGCTTCACGGACCTCTCGGACTACGTGCGTCGCACGTTCCGGCACGTCGCCGAGGCCAAGAAGCTCGATTTCGAGCTCTCCTTCTCGTCGACGCTGCCGACGTCGATGTTCACCGACGCGAAGCGGCTGCAGCAGGTGCTCAAGAACCTGCTCTCCAACGCCTTCAAGTTCACCGAGCGCGGCAAGGTGGTCCTGGAGGTGACAGTGGCCCGCAGCGGCTGGAGCCGTGAGAACGAAGTGCTCAGCCGGTCCGATGTGGTGATCGCGCTCTCCGTCCATGACACAGGGATCGGGATCGCCCCGGACAAGCAGCAGATCGTCTTCGAGGCGTTCCAGCAGGCGGACGGCAGCACGAGCCGCAAGTACGGCGGCACAGGGCTCGGGCTCGCGATCAGCCGGGAGATCGCGGGGATGCTCGGCGGCGATCTCACGCTGGTCAGCGCGCCGGGCCGCGGCAGCACGTTCACGCTCTACTTGCCGCGCACCTTCCGGCCCGTGCGGGCGACGCGGCGGCAGCCGACTCACGTCCTCGACGCGCCGCCGTCCATCGATGATGCCGTCCACAGCAGCCGGCCGTCGGATCGCACGTCCGCGAGCGCGGACGTCCAGATCATCGACGACAGCGAGAACGTCCGCCCCGGCGACCGCGCGATCCTGATCGTGGAGAACGACACCGTGTTCGCGCGCTTCCTCGTGGATGTCGCGCGGGAGCACGGATTCAAGGCGGTCGTCGCGCTCCGCAGCGCGACGGCGCTCTCGCTGGTGCGAGAGATCCAGCCCGCGGCGATCACGCTGGACATCAACATGCCGGACGTCGACGGGTGGCGCGTGCTCGACTGCCTGAAGCGCGACCTCTCGGCGCGGCACATCCCGGTCCAGGTGATCACGACAGAGACGGAGGAGGAGCGGAGCCGCGCGCGGCGGATGGGCGCGGTGGGCCTGCTCAACAAGCCGCTCAGCAGCAGGACGGCGCTCGACGAGGCGTTCGCGCGGCTCGCCGGGCTGATCGGCTCGCCGCTGCGCCGGCTGCTCGTCGTTGCGCCGGACGAGGCCTCCTTCGCCCCGGTGACCGAGCTGCTCGGGGACGAGGAGGTCACGGTCGCCAGCGCGACGACGGCCCAGGAGGCGCTCGACGCGCTCGATCGCGAGGCGTTCGACGCGATCGTGCTCGACCTGCACCTGCCGGACATGCCCGGCCTCGAGCTCATCGAGCGCCTCGATCGCGCAGGGCGCTTCGTCGATCTCACGGCCATCGTGGTCGCGCCGGCCGGCGTCGCCGGGGACGACGAGGCGCAGCTCTCCCGGCTGGCGCAGAAGCTGCCTGTGAAGCATGTCCAGTCGAGAGAGCGCCTGATCGACGAGGTTACGCTCGCGCTGCACCGCCGGGTCTCGGATCTGCCGGAGCCGGCGCGGCTCATCGTGGAGCAGCTCCACGAGTCGGCCGCCGCGCTCGCCGGCAAGTGTGCGCTGATCGTCGACGACGATTTCCGCAACATCTATGCGCTGAAGACCGTCCTCGAGAGCTACGGGATGAGCACCCTCACCGCCGACACGGGGAAGGCCGCCATCGAGCGCCTGGCGAGCACGAGCGGCATCGACGTCGTGCTCATGGACATCATGATGCCGGAGATGGACGGATACGACACGATCCGCGCAATCCGCAAACAGCCGGCATTCCAGACGCTGCCGATCATCGCCGTCACGGCGAGGGCGATGAAAGGCGACCGGGAGAAGTGCCTGGAGGCGGGCGCGACCGACTACACCTCGAAGCCGGTCGACACGGAGCAGCTGCTGGCGCAGCTCCGCATCTGGCTGCATCGCTGAGCTCGCTTCATCTCCCGTCACCGCCGCTCTCCACACAACACCCGCGATCACCCCCGAGCACGCCCGGCGGTTTCGTCTGCGCTGCAACGACGCCTCAGTGTGGCGCACCTGCGCAAGCTCTTGCGCGGCACACGGGCGATCGACTGCGCAGAGTACCGAGCATTTCCCGCATTTTCCTTTGGCATGCTGCCTGCTGTCGCCTGCTGTGACGATGTGGGTTTCCAGAATACAGGCAGGGCGCGCGCGAGAGGACGTTCATCGGGAAAGGAGCTGTAGGTGAGGCCAAAGCTGGTGACCGGTCTCGTCAGGACACGGTCGGACGCCGAAAGGTCGGTTGAGCGCGTGATGAGCTGTGGATACACGCGTGACGCCATCAGCCTTGTCATGAGCGATGCGGGGTCCGACCAGCGCGCCGTGGACGGAACCGCCGGCGCGGCGGCGGACGTCGGCGGGGCGGCGGGGGCAGCCTCGACTTCGCTCGTGGTGCTCGGCGCGAGCGTGGCGTTCCCTGACCTGGGGCTCGTGGCGGCGGGGCCCATCGAGGCCGCGCTCGCCGGAGCTGGCGCGGGCGGCGCGGCCGGCGGGCTCGTCGACGCGCTCGTCAGCGCCGGCATTCCCGAGCACCGGGCGAGCATCTATGACAGCGGCCTACGACAAGGCGCGATCCTCGTGGGCGTAAATGCTTCCTCCGAGCGAGACGCAGAGATCCTGGAATTGATCCTCGAGTACGCCGGCGCCGAGGACGTCCGGAGCGAGAGCTCGCAGCGGCGCCCTTACGACAGCTTCATCTGAGCGGTCGCCGGAAGGCGGAAGGCACGTGGCAACTTGCCTCGCTGAGGCGCGCTGCCGCTGACGCGCCCGTGCAGGCGTTCAGGAGCTCCCCGAGCGGATCGCCTGGCACACGCGATGCTCCAGACTCGGCGCGTGCCGTCGCGTGGCGAGCGGCGGATGGCCGGAGCAGACGGCAGGAGAGCGCATGTCGAGCAACATGACCCAGGCGTTCGAGCACACCTCAGGGGAATGCTTCGAGGTCGACACGGTGGTGGGCGAGAAGTACCAGCTCCTCCGCAAAGCGGGAGAGGGCGCGATGGGGTCTGTCTGGGTCGCCACGAACACGGCGCTCGAGGCCAATGTGGCCATCAAGGTGCTGCGGCCGGAGATGCGCTCTCCCGCGATCGCCGAGCGCCTGCTGCGTGAGGCGCGGGCCGCGGCGAAGCTCAGCCACCCCGGGATCGTGCGTGTCTTCGATCTCGGCAAGACCGCGGGCGGCACCCCGTACATCGTGATGGAGCTCCTGGAGGGCGAGGCCCTCCGGGACGTGCTCTGCCGCGAGCGCCGGCTCGCTCCCGAGGTGGCGCTGGCGATCCTGCTGCCGGTCGCGAGCGCGATGCACGCGGCCCACGAGCGGGGCGTCGTTCACCGGGATCTCAAGCCGGACAACGTGATGCTCGCGAATCAGGGCGACGGGCGGATAAGGCCCAAGGTCGTCGATTTCGGGATCGCGAAGGTGACGTGGACCGAGCCCGAGTCCGGATCGACGGGCGCGGCCGTGATCGGGACTCCGCAGTACATGCCGCCGGAGCAGGCGCTCGGGCAAGGCCACATCGATCATCGCGCGGACATCTGGGCGCTCTGCACGATGCTGTACGAGGCGATCGCGGGCGAGACCCCGTATGCCGGGGAGCAGGGGTTCGGGACGCTGCGCGCGATCGTCCAGGATCCGGTGCGCTCGCTCGTCGAGCGGTGCGGCTCGGATCCGGCGCTGTGGTCGATCATCGAGCGCGGGCTGCGCAAGGATCCGGCGGATCGCTGGGGGAGCATGCGCGAGCTGGGCAGCGCGCTCGCGACGTGGCTTGTCTCGAGGGGAGTCTCGGAGGACGTGTGCGGCGCGTCGCTCCGCGCGCAATGGCTGGACGAGCGGGCCAGCCAGATCCCGTCGCCGTCGCCGCGGCTGAACGCGGTGAGCTCCGCGCCGACGCTGCACTCGCGCCGCGCGGACGACTCCCTGGAGCTGCAGGTGCCCATGACGGCCGCGCCGAGGGCGCCGGGGGCGGCGGCTGCGGCGGGTCACGGCGCGCCGGGGGCGGTGGAGCGCAAGGGGATCGAGGAGAGCGGGGAGCGCGCGTGGTCCGAGGCGACCGCGATGGTGAATCTGCCGGGGGCGGCGTCTCCGTCGCCGCGGTCGTCGTGGCGGGAGCGCTTTCCGCTCCGCGCCGTCGCGGCGGCCGGGCTCGTGGCCCTGGCGGGAGCGGCGGTGTGGAGCGTCGCGCTGGGCACGGCGGGTCGCGCGGGCGAGTCGATGCCGGCGCCGCTGGTCCAGCCCGTGGCGATGGTCGCCGCGGCGCCGTCTCCGGCGCAGCCACCGCTCGTGGCGAGCTCCCTTCCGGACGGCGTGGCGCAGGGGAGCGCGGCGCCGCCGGTCGAACCCACGACATCGCGCCCGGCGCGCGCGGTGAAGGCCGCGGTCTCCGCGCCTCAGGCGCCGGTCGCGGCCGCCGCGCGGGCTGCGGTCGCGGCGCCGGCGGCGAACGCGCCCGCCGCGACCGGGAAGCCGCCGGCGCCAGCGGCGAGCCCGCCGCCCGGCTCGTCCGGGTCCAGCCCGGGCCCGGAGGCGCCGGCCTCGTCTGCGCAGCCGGTCTCCGCCAGCTCGGCGCAGGCGCCAGGGAGCGCCGCCTGTCCGGCTGGCGGAGGCCAGGAAGGCGGGGAAGCGGCCTGCCCGCCGGCCGCCGAGGCGCCCCCGAGCGCCGTGGAGGTCTACGATGACGCCGGGGCGGCCGAGAAGGAGCAGGGCGTCCATCGTCCGGCGACCGCCGACGAGGCGCCGCCGGCCGCGGATGCCGGCGCAGCGGAGGGCTCCTCGAGCGCTCCAGCGGCGCCGTAGCGGCCCGGACGCCGGCCCGGCGGGCGGGCTAGAGCGACACGGGTTGAAACCACGAGAAAAGCAGGAAATTCACAGGGAGACGGGGAGGCGGGGAGCGAGAGACGGCAAGAGAAAGAAATTCATTCTTTCTTCCTCCCCCCGCCTCCCTGTGAAAATTCTCCGGGTTTCAACGTGATAGGTGTTCTAGACGCCGAGCGCTTGCAGGAACCCGCCCTCACGCTCGGCCTCGGGGAGCGCGCCCGCATGGCGAGGCTCCACCAGGTCGAGGCCGAAGCTCCACAGCGCGTTGCGCGCCTGCGCGAAGGGGCCCTGCCGGGGCAGGTTGTCGAGGCGCACAGCCTCGCTCCGCCCGAGGTCCTGCTCGAACAGGCGGGCCGCGTCCCTCACGAAGGCGGGTTGCTTGACGATGAGGTTCGCCTCGCTCACCCACCTCAGGCTCGTCGAGTTCGCGTTGAAGGTCCCCACCGTCGCCCAGTCGTCGTCGATCACCGCGAACTTCGCGTGGAGCATCGACGGGAGGAACTCGTGGATCTGGAGCCCGTTCTCCAGCCATGACGGGTACCGCGCGAGGCTCGCGTGGCGGATGGCCGGAAGGTCGGAGTCGCGCGGCACGATGATCTTCACGTCGATCCCGCGGCGCGCGGCGTCGATGAGCTCGCGCTCGAGCCCGCGCGGAGGGCAGAAGTACGCGTTCTCGATCCACACCCGCCGCCTCGCCGCGCGCACCCGCGCGAGGTGGCGCTCGTAGATGACCGCGGGCGGCGTGAGCGCGTCGGTGATGAACTCCACGTCGTCGTAGACGCCGCCCGTCCAGCAATCGAAGGAGCGCCCCGCGGCCTCGTTGGCGAGCATCCAGCGGCACTCGAACGCCCGCGCCATGTCGGTCACGCAGGGCCCCATCACCCGGCTACAGACCTCGTGCCAGCCGTCGCCGCCCTCGTCGCGCGGCAGCCACTCGTCGGCCCACGCAGCGCCGCCGACGTACCCGGCGCCGTCGATCACGACGATGCGCGAGTGCTCCCGCGGGAACAGGGCGCCCCCGCGGAGGACGGCGCTGAGCGGCCTGTAGGCGCGGGCGCGGATGCCGCGGGCCCTCATGTCCTCGAAGAACGCCGCCGGCGTCGTGTGGCTGCCGAGCGCGTCGTACAGGAGCCGGACATCCACGCCGCGCCGCGCGGCGCTCGCGAAGGCGTCGGCGAAGCGACGACCCATGAGATCGTTGCGGTAGATGTACGTCGAGATCCATATCCGCTCCCGGGCGAGCGCGATGTCATCGAGGAGCGACTCGAGCACCCATTTCATCCCGGGGAGGAGGCGCGTCGTGTGGAGAGCGCCCCCTGCCGCAGCGCGAGCGGTGCTGGAGTCCGCCCTGGAGCCTGGAAACGTCGGCGCCGAGCAGGTCATGTCGAGTCCCGAACGCCGGGCGGTTGCAGCTCGATTGCCACAGCGGCCCGCGCGCTCACCGCCGTGGCTCAAGCAGCCCGTGTGCCACATCGCCAAGGCGCGATCGCGCAGGGATGTCAGCAACGGGAGGCTCACCACGTGGCAAAGCGCCACGCTCACGGCGCCGTCCGCGGTGCCTGCGGGGCAAGCGGCCTCTCCGGCGCAGCGGCCGCCTCGCGAGCGGACCGCGCGTGCGCGAGCTGGCGCGGCACCAGTCTTGAACGGCGTGGGCGCGATGATCCCCGCCACCCGCGAGCTCTCCGCTCCTCGGCCCGCCCGGACGCGCACCAGGTCGCGCCGGGCGCCGTCCGAACCCGTGCCCACACCGCCGTCCGCGCCGCCCCTGCGGCGCCGGCTCGCCCTGGATCCCCTGCACGCGATCGGCGCGCTCGCGCTCGCCTGCGTGGCCGCGAGCGCCTTGTTCATGCACGCGCTGCAGACGCGCGAGGCGACGGCGCAGGGGCTCACCCTCCGCGTCGCCTACCCCGAGCGGATGCGCTTCCGCGACATGGAGCGGGTCACGCTCGACGTGGAGAACACGGCGGGCGAGCCCTGCCGGGGGGCCGCGCTCACGATCGACGAGGCGTACCTGGACAGCTTCGAGGAGCACCACACCACGCCTGCAGAGGCGGCGTTCGGGCGCTTCGCGCTGGGCGACCTCGCGCCCGGCGAGCGCCGCCGGATCGACATCGAGCTCCGCGGCGAGCGCAGCTGGCTCGCCTCGGGCAACGCGACCCTGTCGTGCGGCGGGGAGCGCGGCGTCCACGTGCCGCTCCGCACGTTCATCTTCCCCTGAGATCACCATGGAGACCGTCGCCCGCGTCGCCGTCGTCTATGTGTTCCTCGCCGCCGCGTTCCGCGTGCTCGGCAAGCGCGAGCTCAGCTCGATGTCGCCGTTCGAGCTCGTCACCCTCATGCTGATCCCCGAGATCGTCTCGCAGGCCCTCGTCCGCGAGGCGTCGCTCGCGAACGCGCTCGCGGGCGTGTCCACCGTCCTCGTGCTCGTGTTCCTGACGTCCGTCCTGACGCACCTCTTCCCGAAGGCGTCCGAGGTCATCGACGGCTCGCCCACGGTGCTGGTCGCGAAGGGCCGTATCCTGGAGGAGGCGTGCAATCGCGAGCGGATCCAGCCGGAGGAGATCCTGTCCGAGATGCACAAGAGCGGGCTGGAGCGCCTCTCCCAGGTGCGATGGGCCATCCTGGAGGCGGACGGCGCCCTCACCATCGTCCCGGAGCAGGGCCACGCCCTGCCCGTCGCCCGGGCCAGGACGCGGGACGAAGGCGTCTGAGCGCCGGTCAGGCCGGGCGGGAGGCGAGGCGGCGCGCGCCGCGTCGGGCGAGCGCCGCCGCGAGGGCGAGGGCGCCGAGCGTCATGCCCACGAGCGTGCCCTGCCCGCGGGTCCGCGAGGGGCGGTCGCCGTCGAGGACCGGGCTCGCCGCGCCGCAGAGCACGTCGGCGTGGACGCTGACGCGGGCGCGCAGCCAGTTGTCGACCCGCTCCTGCGGCGCGGGGCTCAGGACGAGGTCCGTGTCGAGCGCGGCGCGCGGCAGGTTCGCCTCGAGACGCGTCAGCCAGACGTCCTTCGGGTGCAGGCCGACCATCGCGATCGCGAGGTCGTCGAGCGCCCCGCACGCGAGCTCGCGCGCGTCAATCTGGTCGGCGGCGACCTCCCCGCAGCTCGGATGGGACAGCGGGACGCCGGCCGGGCACGGGTTCGCCACGGCGCGGCTCTCGGTCGCGATCTCGGCGAAGCGCACGGCGCACGCGGAGTCCTGGACCTCGCCGGTCTCGCCGTTGGCGAGCCCCTGCTGGGCGAACGCGGCGGCGATCGTGTCGACCGGGGTGGTCGAGCCGCTCGTCGTGTAGCGCACGCCGAACGGCGCCGCGGGGCTCGACACGGGCGAGAACAGCGAGCCCTGCTGCGCGTAGGGGGTGAGGAACGCGCGGCCGCCGTCGGCCGCCGCGATCGCCTTCTCGCGGAGCACGCCGTAGTTCGACTCCTGCGAGGCGAAGTCCCACGCGAGGAGGTCGATGGGGACGGCCGCGGCCGCGAACCCCTCGGGGGCGAGCCGCGCCTCGCTGATGGTGAAGAGGGTGATCGCGACGTTCGCGCCCGTCCCGGCGGCGACCATCCGGAGCGGGAGCGCGGCGTTCGCCCCCGGCGTGACGACCCGCACCGGCGTCATCTCCTTCACGTCCTTGCCCGGCTGGAGCCTGATGGCGATGAAGTCGAAGCCCTCGTCGACATAGGCGTCGATGATCGGCTGCGTCGACTCGTCGACGTTGAAGCCGTTCTTGTCGAACCACGCGTTCAGCACGCCGGGCGTGTCGGTCGCGAGCGTCACGGTCTCGTACGGACCGACGGTGCCGCGGTGAAGCACCACGACGTCATCGCCGCCGAACGCCCTCCCCGCCGCGTCCGCGGAGGCGAGGCTCGCGCCGCAGCCCCCGCCGCTCCGGGCGCAGGTGGAGCTCGGCGCGGTGATGCGCACCGACGTGGCCGCGTCGAGCGTCTCGAACCAGGCATTCGACCCTTCCTCGAGGATCGCCCCGCGCTTCACCGGGAGCACCCACCCGAACGCGCTCGGATCGCCCGAGTACTGGATCTGATCCCAGAGCACCGACTGGACGGGCGACACGGAGAGCACCATCCGGTGCGCGTTGACGACCGTCGTCTCGGTGGGCGGGGCGAAGCACCCGCCGCAGGCGAGCGCCTCGCGCGGCGACAGGAGCGTCGCGGAAGGAACGGCGAGCGCAAGGAGCGCAAACAAGCGAAGTTTCATCGGCTACCTCCATGGGCGCGGGTCCGCGCGGGCGGGCTCTCGGGAGCGCGCGGGCGGCGCGCGGCGCACCACCGCCAGGCTATCCAAGCCAGCGCGCTGCGGGCAGCCCGCGCACGATTGGCGCGCCGCGCGCCATGCGGGAGCGCGGCGAGCCGCCGTCAGCCCGCGGCCCACCACGCGTCGAGGTCGCGGAGGGCGCGCTCGGCCATCACCTCGTAGCGGGCGCGCTTGCGCAGCTTGCCGTGCGCCGCATCGAGCGGCGCGATGTGCGCCCAGGTGATGTTGGACGGCTGATACGTGGGCTGCTTCCGGCCGAGGTGCGTGAGGATGCCGCCGAGCGCCGTCGTGGGCGGCGGCGGCCGGAGCGGCTCGTTCCGCAGCTGCTGCGCGAGGAGGATCGCGCACACGAACCCCGCCGCGGCGCTCTCCACGTAGCCCTCGACGCCCGCGATCTGGCCGGCCAGGTGCACGCCCGGCAGCGCGCGGAGCTCCATCGCGGGGCCGAGGAGCGCCGGAGCGTCGACGAAGGTGTTGCGGTGCACGGAGCCCGTGCGGAGGAACTCGGCCTCCTCGAGGCCGGGCACCATCCGGAACACCCGCAGCTGCTCGGCGTACTTCATGCGCGTCTGGAAGCCGACCAGGTTGTACGCCGTCGCCGCCTCGTCCTCCGGGCGCAGCTGGAGCACCGCGTAGGGGCGCCGGCCTGTGCGCGGATCGGTGAGCCCCACCGGCTTCATCGGCCCGAACGCGAGCGTCTGCTCGCCGCGCGCCGCCATCACCTCGCAGGGCAGGCACCCCTCGAAGTAACGCACCTCCTCGAAGGCGCGGGCCTCCACCTTCTCCGACGCGACGAGGGCCTGGACGAACGCCTTGTACTGCGCCTCGTCGAAGGGGCAGTTCACGTACGCCTCGTCGCCGGCCTCGGCGTCGTCGCGGCGCTCGGCCGCGTCCTCCGGCGGCGCGGTTTGCTCCCGCTGCGCGGCCCGGTCCGGCTGCGCGGTTGGCTCCCGCTGCGCGGCCCGGTCGCCGCGGACCGCGCCCCCCTTGCCGTAGCGCGACTGCTTCCACACGCGCGACCAGTCGATCGAGTCGGCGCTGACGATCGGCGCGATCGCGTCGTAGTAGGCGAGGTGCTCGGCACCGACGGCCGCGGCGAGGCTCGCCGCGAGGGCGTCGGAGGTGAGCGGCCCCGTCGCGAGGATCACGGGCCGCTCGGCGGGGATCTCGGTCACCTCCCGGTGCTCGACGGTGATCCGGGGGTGGGCCTCGATCGCCCGCGTCATCGCCTCGGCGAACCGCTCGCGGTCGACCGCCAGCGCGCCACCGGCCGGCACCGAGGTCTCGTCGGCGCACCGCAAGGCGAGCGAGCCCACGCGCCGGAGCTCCTCCTTGAGGAGCCCCACCGCGTTGCTCAGCGCGGCGCCGCGCAGCGAGTTCGAGCACACGAGCTCGGCCATCCGATCGCTCGTCTGCGCGGGCGTACGCTTGTGAGGCTTCATCTCGACGAGGCGCACGCGCAGCCCGCGCTGCGCGAGCTGGTACGCCGCCTCGCAACCGGCCAGGCCGCCTCCGACGACGACGACGTCGTGCGGGCTCTCCGCTCCGTTCATACAGCTCACCAGGGTGGGGGGTCTCGCGGGCTTCTTAGCTCGCCGTGCGGCGGGCGCGCACGGCCCGCGCGGGCTTTTCGGCGGCCCCCGGGGCCGCGCCAGCGCCGTGCGGCGCGGCCTCGGGCCGGCCGGCTGGCGTGGGCTCCGCCGGCGCGGGCCGGGCGGCCGGCGCCGGGGCGGCGCTCGCGACGGCCGCCGCGGCGTCCGGGGTGGCGGCGCCGTCGGCGGCGCCGTCCTCCCCTTCCCCCTCGACGATCTCCTGCTTGAAGCCGCAGTCCTTCGTCGCGCAGACGAGCATCGCCTTCTTGCCGCCGGTGCGGGTGACGAACTTCGCGCCGCACTGCGGGCACGGGACCGGCACCGGCTTCTGCCAGAGCTTGAACTCGCACTTCTGCTCGGCGTTCCAGTTGGAGCAGCCGTAGAAGGTGCGCCCGCCCTTCTTGCGCGGCCGGATCTCGATGAGATCGCCGCCGCAGCTCGGGCACGCGACGCCGAGCGGAACCGGGCGCGTGTTCTTGCAGGCCGGGTACCCCGTGCACGACAGGAAGTCGCCGAAGCGGCCCGTCTTGATGATCATCGGCTTCCCGCACTTGTCGCACGAGATGTCGGTCTCGCGGACGGCGGCGGTCCCCCGCGCGTCGGACAGGTCGCGCGTCGCCTTGCACTTCGGGTAGCGCTCGCAGCTCAAGAACCAGCCGTTCTTGCCCCACTTCTTGAGCATCATCGACCCGCACTCGTCGCAGACGATGTCGGTCTTCTCGGCCTCGGGCTTCCACGGCGCGAGCTTCTTCGACTTGTCGAGCTGCTCCCTGAACTTCTTGTAGAAGGTCTTGAGCAGCTGCTCGCGCTTCAGGCTGCCGGCGCCGACGGCGTCGAGCTCCTCCTCCATCTGCGCCGTGAAGTTCGGATCCATGATGTCGAGGTTCGACCGGACGAGGCCGTCGACCACGAACTTCCCGAGGAGCGTCGGCTGGAACGCGCCGCCGTCCCGCTTCTCGACGTACGCGCGCTGCTGCACCTTGCTGATGATCTCGGCGTACGTCGACGGGCGGCCGATGCCGCGCTTCTCCAGCTCACGCACGAGCGAGCCCTCGTTGTAGCGGGGCGGCGGCTGCGTGAATTTCTGGTCGGTGATGACGCCCGGGGGCGACACGGCGAGCGCCTCGCCCTCCTTCATGTCCGGCAGGAGCGCCTCCGAGTCCTCCTCGGCCGACGGCCCCGGCGCCGCGCGCTCCGCCTCGGCGGCGGTCGCCTCGGGCGCCGGCGCGGCGGCGCCGCCGTCCGCAGCGGCGCCTGCGCTCTCCTCCTCGCCCGCGAACTCCTGCTGGCCCTCCGTCACCTGCAGCCAGCCGGCGAACTTGAGGATCCGCCCGGTCGCCCGGGCGAGGTAGCTCCGGTACGCGGGCGCCGCGACCGTCGGCGCGACGTCGATCTCGACCGTCGTGCGGTCGTACACCGCCGGGGTCATCTGCGAGGCGACGAAGCGGTTCCAGATGAGCTTGTACAGCTTGTACTGCTCGTCCTTGAGGTGCTTCTTGATCGAGTCCGGGTGGATCTCGACGCTCGTCGGCCGGATCGCCTCGTGTGCGTCCTGCGCGTTCTTCTTCGACTTGTAGACGTTCGGGCGCTCGGGGACGAACTCCTTGCCGTACCGCTTCGCGACCACGCCGCGCACCTCGGCGATCGCGTCGTCGCTGACGCGCGTCGAGTCGGTACGCATGTACGTGATGAGGCCGACCGGACCGCCATCGCGCTTGAGGTCGATGCCCTCGTAGAGCGCCTGGGCGATCTGCATCGTCCGCTTGGCGCCGAAGTGCAGGTAGTTCGTCGCGTCCTGCTGGAGCTTCGAGGTGGTGTACGGCGCGGGCGGGTTGCGCTTCTGCTCGCGCCGCACGACCTTCGCCACCTTGTAGCGGGCGGTCTCGAGATCGGCGCGCACCTTCCCGGCGACCTCGCCGTTCGTCACCTCGAGCTTCTTGCCGTCGGCGGAGGCCAGCTTCGCGACGAACGGGGCGCGCTGCGGCGGGCTCGCCGCGCCGAGGCCGACCGCGATGTTCCAGTACTCCTCCGGGACGAACGCCTCGACCTCGCGCTCGCGGTCCACGATGAGCCGCAGCGCGACCGACTGCACCCGCCCCGCCGAGAGGCCGAACGCGAGCTTCGACCACACGAGCGCCGAGACGTCGTAGCCGACGATGCGGTCGAGCACGCGCCGCGCCCGCTGCGCGTCGTACAGGTTCTCGTCGAGCTTGCGGGGGTTGTGGACGCCGTGGTCGACCCCCTTCTTCGTGATCTCGTGGAACTCGACCCGCGCCACCTTCAGCCTCGGGTTCTTGATCTCCTCCGAGATGTGGAACGCGATCGCCTCCCCTTCGCGATCGGGGTCGGTCGCCAGGAGCACCTCGTCCGCCTTCTTCGCGGCGGACTTCAGCTCCTCCAGGACCTTCTCCTTGCCCTCGATGACCTCGTAGGTCTCGGCAAAATCGTTCTGCACGTCGACGGCGTTCTGCTTCTTGGGCAGGTCCTTGACGTGCCCCTTCGAGGCGAACACCTCGTACCCGTTGCCGAGATATTTCTTGATGGTCTTCGCCTTCGCCGGCGACTCCACGATGACGAGCGTCTTGGCCATCACCACCTTCTGAGCAACGAGATCGGGCTTGTGAGGATTGAAGGGCGCCCTTCGGTGCGAGGGAGGCCCCCCCGCGAGGAGGCTGCCACCCGAAACCGCACTGGGCAGGGTGAGCCGGCGCGCCCCTTCAACGAAGAGCCCGCCGAAACAACCCGGCGGGCCCCTCTACTACTACGGCCTGGAGCGTCAACGTCAAGAGTGCCTCCACGGCGCGTCTGGGCGGAAGCCCCGTCCTCTCGCAGACCTCATCCACGTGCGCCGGCCGGGCGTCCAGGGCGTCGAGGACCGCGCGTTCGGCCGCGCTCATCGACGGAGGTGGCCCATTTTCCTCGGGCAAAACGCCCGTCCGCGCCCCGAAGGCGGCCTCCGGGAGCGGGAGCGTGCCCCCGCCGGCCGGCCTGTTGCGCGCCGAGCGCCGCGCCCGCCGGCGGGGCGGCGGCGCCTGCCCCCCGAGGACGTCGATGACGTCGGCCGCGCGCGTGATGGGGCGCGCGCCGGAGACGAGCTCCAGCGCGCAGCCCACGCCGCGCGGGCTCCACGGGGCGTGGGGGACGACGCAGAGGTGGCGGCCGAGGCGGCGGGCCGCCGCGGCGGCGGAGCGGGCGCCGCTCTCGACCCCCGCCTCGACCACGACGGTCGCGAGCGTGAGCGCGGCGAGGACCGCGTTGCGCTGGAGGAACAGCGCCGGCAGCGGCGGCGTGTCGTCGGGGACGCGCGCGAGCAGCGCGCCGCCCGCGGCGAGGACGCGCGCGAACAGCGCCGCGTGCTCGCGCGGGTACGGGTGCGCGTGGCCTCCGCCGCCGACGACGACCGTCGGCGCGCGCGCGTCGAGCGCGCCCTCGTGCGCGGCCGCGTCGACGCCGCGCGCCCCGCCCGACCAGATCGAGAAGCCCGCCTCGCCGAGCGCCGCGGCGAGCGCGCGGGTGAACCGGAGGGCCTCGTCGCTCGCGGCGCGCGTCCCGACGATCGCGACGCCCGGGCACGCCGGGAGCGCGCCGCGGAGATAGAGCGTCGGCGGCGCGGCCTCGGTCTCCGTAACGAGGGCCCAGAGCTGCGCGGGGTAGGAGGGATCTGCGGGCTGGATCTCGATCGACGCCATACGCGGCGTGTCGACCGACGCCCGGGACGAGTTGCGCGAAATGAGGACCGCAGCACGAGGAGCGCGCGGCCGCCCGCGCCCGGCGCGGTCGCCGCGCTATCGGGGCGGCACGCGAGGCGCGGCGCTCGGCGGCGCCGTGTCAGGCGGGGTCGCGCCGGGCGGCGCGGCGCCGGGCGCCGGGGCCGGGCGCGCGCCCCGGAAGCCCTGGACGAGCACGACGCCCGCGCCGCGCCGCACCTGCGCGTGGAGCTCCACGGCGAGCGGCGCGGCGCCGGGCGCCGAGAGGCACGCTCCCCGGCCGCCGATCACCGCGACCGGCCCGCGGTCCGCGTCCTGGGCGACGATCTCGAGCGCGGGCGGCGCGCCCTTCGTGACGAAGAGATCGACCTCGATCACGCCGAGCCCGCCCTGCGCGATGAACACCGCGCACTCGTCGACACCGCGCGGGACGCGCACGGGGATCGCGGCGCTCTCCCCCTCCGCGATCGCGAGCGACACGACGTCGCCGAGGGGCGCCATGCCCCTCGCCTCCCCGCGCGCGGTGTTGGCGAGCGCGAGCGCCGTCACGCGCGGCACCGGCGCGCTCGCCGCGGGCCGCTGCTCTGCCGCGCGGCTCAGGAACAGGCGCGACGCCTCCGGGTCCAGCTCGGGCGCGTCGCGCGGAGGCGGCGGGTTCCGCGGCACGTCGGGCGGGGGCGAGGAGGCCGGCGGAGGCGGCGGGCTGGGGCGCAGGACCTCGGCGCGGCCTCCGCCGCAAGCCGACACTGCGAGCGCGAGCGACGTAGCGAGCAGGCGGCGCGCCGGCCCGAACGGATGCAGTTCGACGAGAGCGAGAGCGCGCCGCATCGCGCGGAGCCTACCAGAACGGCCGCGCCGCGCTCGGCCTGCGAGCGGCCGGCCGTGGGTCGTGCTACCCAGTCGCCCGATGAAACCCAGGGACATCGTCGTCGCGACGCATGGTCACTGCTTCGACGGCATGGCGAGCGCGGCGCTGTTCACCCGCCTGATGCAGGCGCTCCGCCCGGGCGAGCCGCTCGCGCTGCGGTACCGCTCCTGCGGGTACGGCCCGGGCATGACGATGATCCCGCCTTCGTGGCTCGACGGCGACGAGAACGCGATCCTCGACTTCCGCTACACGCCGACGAAGAAGCTGACGTGGTATTTCGACCACCACGTCACCGGGTTCGGCTCGGACGAGGAGCGCGACGCGGCGCTCGCCGGCGCGTCGCGCGCGAAGGTCGCGGGCGACGCGCCTCAGGTCTTCTACGACGCCGCCTACGGCTCGTGCACGAAGCTCATCGCGGACGTCGCGCGCGATCACTTCGGCGTCGAGATGTCCGGCGCCGATGAGCTCATCCGGTGGGCCGACCTCATCGACACCGCGCGCTTCCCCTCGGCCGAGGCCGCCGTGAGCCGGGAGGAGCCGATCATGCAGCTCGCCTCCGTGGTGGAGCACCACGGGGACGGGCCGTTCCTCGCCTCGGTGGTGCCCCGGCTCGTCGAGCGGCCCGTGAGCGAGGTGGCGCGCGAGGCGGACATCCAGGAGCTCTGGCGTCCCCTCTCCATCTCGCGGCAGACGTTCGTCACGCGCATCGAGCGCGGCGCGCGGAAGCTCGGCCGCGTGGTGCTCGTCGACCTCTCCGACGCGCCGCTCGAGGCGGTCGGCAAGTTCATGACGTACGCGATGTACCCGGACTGCGTGTACTCGGTCACGCTCTCCCGGCAGAAGCAGCACTACAAGCTCTCGGTCGGCTACAACCCGTGGTGCGGCGTCCCCCGCGATCGCGACATCGCCCCCATCTGCCGCCGCTACGAGGGGGGCGGGCACCCGGCGGTCGGCGCGGCGTCCTTCCCGCTCTCCGCGCTCGAGCGCGCGCGCGAGGCGGCCCGCGCCGTCGCCGAGGAGCTCGACGGGGAGCCCGCGCGGTGACCTGGGCCGAGCAGCGCTTCCGCAGGAGTGCGCGCGAGGCGGGGCGGGCAGCGTCATCACGCGCGCGGGCCACGCGCGCGCCGCTCCTCTTCGGGCACCGGGGCGTGCGCGGCGAGGGCGCCCCCGCGGAGAACACCCTCGCCGCCTTCGAGGAAGCCGCGGCGCAGGGGGCCGACGGGATCGAGCTCGACGTGCGGCTGTGCGGCTCGGGCGAGCTCGTGGCGCTGCACGACCCGGACCTCGCGCGGGTGACCGAGGGCGCGGACCCGCGCGCCGCCGCGGCGCTCCCCTGGGACGAGCTCCGGCGGGTCGACCTCCGCGGCGACCGGGTGCCGCTCCTGTCCGAGGTGCTCGCGTTCGCGCGCGGCCGGCGGCTCGCCGTCAACATCGAGATGAAGCGGGACGTGCCCGATCGCACCGCCGTCGTGCTCGCGACCGCGCGGCTCGTGCGCGCCTGGGATCCGCGCCACGCCTTGCTCGTCTCGTCGTTCGATCCGGTCATGATCGCCTCCCTCGGCGCCCTGGTGCCGGCCGTCCCGCGCGCGCTCCTCGTGCACCGGAGCCGCTACCACGACGCGGCCGTGCGCCTCGCGCCGGCGCTCGGTGCGCTCGCCGCGCACATCGAGCGGACGATCGCGTCCCCCGAGCGCATCGCGCTCCTGAAGCGGCAAGGCCGCGTGATCAACGTGTGGACCGTGAACGACCCGCGGGAAGCGCAGGACCTCGCGGCGCTCGGCGTCGACGGGCTCATCACGGACGCGCCGCGCCGCATCCGCGACGCGCTCGCGTAGCCGGCTTCGTCGGACCGGCGCGGCCGCGCGCTACCTTCGCTGCCAGGGATCGATGATCTCGCGCGACCGGCGCGGGCTCCGGCGCGGGGCCGACGGAGCCGGCGGGGCCTTTCGCTCGGCGGACGCCGCCGGCTCCGCCGTGGCCGCGAGCAGCGCGGCGTCCGCGGCGGGCACGTCCTCGGCCAGGGGCAAGCGTGCCATCACAGGCGTCGATGCGCGGACCACCTGCAGGGTCGGCGCAGCCGAGCTCACGCTCTCGGGCTCGATCGGCGCGGCCACGTGGTAGGGCGCGGCGCCCTCCACGCCGACGGGCCGCAGCGCCGTGACCGCGACCGTCGCGCTGATCGCGGACAGCGCGCCGCACGCCACGAGCCAGCGGAGCGTCGCGCTCGCGTGAGGCCTTCGGTCCACGCGCACCTCGCCGGCCGCTGCCGCCGTCAGCGTGCCGGGCTGGGACGGATCGGCCAGCGAGGCGAGCGTGTCCTGCCGCGGGCGCGGGCCCTGGTCCCCGGGTCGGGAGAGCGGGGCGAGCTCCCCCGAGCCCTCCAAGTCGCCGGTGCCGCCCGGAGACAGCCCGAGCAGCGTCCCCGTGCGCGACGTCACAGGCGCCGGCCGCAACGTCACGGGCGCCGGCGCCGGCGCCGAGGGCACGGGCAGCGGGATGCCCGGATCGCCCATCGCGACGACGAAGGCGTGCACCATCTCCTGCGCCGACTGGAACCGCTGGGCTCTGTCGCGCGAGAGGGCGCGCAGGAAGAAGACGTCGAGATCGGCCGGCACGTCGGGCGCGAGGTGCGTCGCGAGCGGGATCGGCTCGCAGAGGATGCGCGACAGGACCGCGCCGAGCACGTCGCCCTCGAACGGGAGCTTGCCCGTGACCGCGCGGAAGAGGATCACCCCGAGCGACCACAGGTCGCTCCGCGCGTCGAGGTTCCTGTCGCCGCGCGCCTGCTCCGGGCTCATGTAGAACGGCGAGCCCAGGAGCTCGCCGGTCCTCGTGGTCTCGTCGGTGAGGAGCTTGCCGGTGAGCTGCTTGGCGATGCCGAAGTCGAGGATCTTGACGATCTCCTCGTCCTCGTCGACGCGAGAGAGGAACAGGTTGCCAGGCTTGAGATCGCGGTGGACGAGCCCGGACTCGTGCGCGCGGCGCAGCGCCTTGCCGGTCTGGATCGCGATGCGCGCCGCCTCGGCGAGGGAGAGGCGGCGGACGCGCCTCAGGCGACGGCTGAGATCCTCGCCCCGGAGCAGCTCCATGACGAGGTACGGGACAGCCCCCCAGATCCCGTAGTCCTGCACGCTCACGACGTGCGGGCTACCGAGGTTCGCCGCGGTCCGCGCCTCGCGGTAGAAGCGCGCGCGGAACTCCGGCGAGGCCGCGTGCTCCGGATCCATGAACTTGATCGCCGCCGGCGCCCCCAGCTGGAGGTGCCGGGCCAGCCACACCGAGCCCATCCCGCCCCGCGAGAGCGGCCCCTCCAGGCGGTATTTGTCGCCGACGATCGTTCCCGGCTCAGCGTCCATCGCCGACTCCTCCCGCCACGGCGAGGTGGATTGCGTCTGTCTAGACGTTCGAGCGAGCGGCGTCCACGCCATCAGGCGAGCGCTGCCGTACGCCGGCGGGCGCCAGCCACGATGGCCTTTGTCCTTTCAGGAGCCGCCTGAGCGCGCCTGCTCAGAGCACCTTAGTCCTGGCAGTCGACATGACGGCGGACGACGCCGCCCGGGACCGGCTGCGTGAACGCCCCCGAGATGAGGGGCGGATTCCACTTCGCCTCCTTGTACTGAAAGATCACGTCGTCCTCGGTGTTGGGCACCCGCATGCGGATCGAGCGGGGGATCTCGGCCAGGCAGGCGCCGCCGCTCGGCGGGATCGGATCGTCGATCCCCTCCGGATCGACGCGCGGCGGCGCGGTGCGGATGGCCTCGTGATGGCTCAGCTCCACGTGATAGAGGTCTGTCCCGCGCTGGGCGACACGGACCTCGCGGACGCGCAGGCGCTGCTGGCTCCACGGCGCGAGAAAGTCGCGGGGGTGCGGCTCGAGGTGGATCTCCTCCACGGCGTCGCGGGAGCCCTGGATCAGCACACGGTAGAACCCGTCGCCGTCCCAGGCGATCGAGGCGCCGCGCGGCTCGTGAGCGAGCACCGGCGCCTCGCCGCGGAGCAGCGAGACGAGGGCGTGCCCGGGGATGGGCACCCGGGTGAGCCGCGCCAGGTTGCACGCGCTCGCGGGCCCGTGCAGGAGCTGCTTCTCCCCGACATCGAGCATCTGGAACTGGGTGCCATTCGACGTGAGCGTGAAGAGCGTCGCGCCGAACGGGCTCACCACGTCGAAGCGCACCCGATCCGGATTGACCGCGAGGATGTACATGTCCCCGCGGAGCCGCCCCTGGCGCGAGAAATGGTCGACCTTGGCGGTGCCCTGGACGCCGTTCACGCAGGCATAGGAGGCCTTCATCCGGTCGAGCGCCGCGTCGGCGGTCGGGAACCGGGACGCGGGCGGATCCACGGAGGCACAGCCGGTCACGAGCACGGCGAGGGACGCGGCCCAGGCGATCGCGCGATGGCGCATGGGCGCGGACGCTGGCAAGGATCGCCGAGCCCGTCAACCGCGGAAGCGGCGCCGAGCCCGTACACCGCCGGAGCGGCGCGAGCGGCGCGGCCGTGGAGGAGGGTTGTCGAGGGAGGGCCGAGGGCCCAGGAGACGGCGGCGGGAGAGCCGCGCGTCCGGCCCGGAGCGAGCCCCCGGCCGGACGCGCGCGAGCGGGATCAGGACGCCCGGAGCGCCTCGAGCAGATCGACGTCGGGGATCGCGACCGGGAGGCGGGCGCGGAGGACGGCGACGTCGTTGTCCTCGCAGAGGCGGGCCACCGCGAGCCCATCGAAGAGGGAGATGGGCGCGGTCCCCACGATCGCGGCCTCTTCGCGCGCGCCGGAGAGCATCTGACCGGCGGTCAGGATCCAACCGGCGGTCGCGGGGCCGTAGTGGTGGAGCGAGCCGCGCAGCTCGGTGACCCGCTCGCGGCCGACCTCGCGGCCGTCCCGCCGGATGACCAGCGCGATCTTGATCTCGTCACCCGCCGTGCGGAGCGCGCCGGAGAAGTGGCTCTCGCCGCCCGGCGCCCCGGCGCGGCGCACCGCGCGCAGCTGGCCGATGCCGATGCGCTCGAGGGCGAGGACGCAGATCTCGACGAAGGCATGGCCCGGGAGCTCGGAGAGCTTGCGCACGAAGGCGCGCCGCGCGGCGTCGCGGTAGCGCTCCACCGCCGCGAGCGCCTCCTGCTCCAGCCGCGCCAGGTCGCCCGGCAGCAGCCAGTCCGTCAGCGCGATCCTGCCGCCGGCGAAGCGGAAGCGGGGCCGCTGCCCCGCGGCGGTGCGGCGCGCGTTGTCGGCGCGCACGGCGGCCGCGACCTGGGACTGCACGAGCTGCACGTCGCCGGCGAGGCGGCCGCGGCGCTGCGCCGTCTCGGCGATCTGCCGGAGCGAGACCGCGCCCGCGTTCCGATCGAAGGTCGAGAGGATGCCGGCGACCGCATCGGCGAGATCACGGCCGGCGAGGTCGTCGAGCGCGTGCCCTTCGCCGCCCGTGAGCTCGATGACCTGCGGACCGCGGTAGACGGGCTCGGCGCCGAAGCTGTCGGGGCGGTCCGCTCGATCGATGCGCTCGGCCCGGTCGGTGCGCTCGACCCGGTCGGTGCGCTCGCCCCGGTCGGTGCGCTCGACCCGGTCGGTGCGCTCGCCCCGGTCGGGACGATCGAAGCGCTCGGTCCGGTCGGAGCGCGGCGGCTCGCGGCCGTTCTCGCGCCGCGCCTCGAACACCGGCGTCGCGACGTAGGAAGGCAGCCCACCGGTGCTCGGGTTGGCCTCCGCGGTCCCGCGGCCACGGCGGCGACGGCGGCGGCGGCGACGGCCCTCGCCCTGCTCGCCCGACGAGCCGGGCGTCGCGCGGTCGTCGCCGCCGAGGATCGGCTGATCGTCGTCGTCCTCTTCGTCGAAGAGCTCCGCGGCGCCGGCGACGGCCTCGGCCCGCATCGCCTCGTCCGGGCCCGGCGGCTCCGCGTCGTCGAGCTCGCCCTCTTCCTCGTCGATGTACGTGCTCGCGGCGCGCGGGGACGACGGCGTCGGCGGCGGTACGGGCTCGCGCGCTGCCGCGATCTCCACGCCGTTCAGCCCGGCCGCGCTCGTCGCGCCGGCCGCGACCTTCTCGTCGTCCTCGTCCTCATCGTCGATCGCAGGCGCGGCCTGCGCCGCCGCGTCCGCGGCTCCGCCCTCGACCTCGACCGCGCCGCTCTCCGCCTCGAGCTCCGCGGGAGCGCCAAGATCGCTCTCCTCCACCGCGTCGTCGTCGGCGCCCGCGTCGAACAGGGTCGGCTGCTCCTCGTCCTTGCGCGCCTTGGCCGCCTCGGGCTTTCCGCCGCGCTTCGCCTTCTTGCCGTCGAGCCCGGACTTGATGGTCTTCTCGTCCCACTCGCGCAGCGCGAACACGCCCGGCTTCACGCGCACCAGGGGGTTGTCCGCCGTGTCCTTCTTCAACGTCGCCGCCAGGCGGGCGCCCATCGTCACCTCTGGGCTCTTTCCAACGTGGCTAAGGAGGTTCTTCTCGATCGCGATATCGGTAATCTCTTTATAGTGAAGCGGTCTACCGATGAGGCGAAGCACCTCGGCGGCTGCATCCGTGAACGTCATCTTTGTTCGCCCTTCGGGCGCGCCGCCCGGCGGGCGCCCTCGTCGTCCCCATCGCGGCCGCCCCGTCCAAAGTGGCTGACGAAGCGCGCGGGATACCCCACCGCAGCCGGGAAACGCACATTCGCTCCCACTCGACCACGACGCGCGGAACGGCCTGCTCGTAGCACGCTCGGAAACGGCGGTCAACGGGACGCGCGATCCGGCTCAGGAGAAGCCGCTGACCGACCTCTAGGGCACGGAACCTGGGGGCGGGCGGCGCGATGCCCGGATCGACCGGGCGCCGCGCCGAGGCGAGCGCGCGGCGGCCGGAAGCGGCAGGCTGGATGAACGATGAACGCTCGGCGCGCAGTCAACCAACGGCGCGCGCGGGCCCCTGGACGAGCATCGATGTGGCTCGTGAGCGGATGTCGGCCAGTCCGGAGCACGGGAGAAGATCGAGGGAGAAGCGGAGTTGATGCGTCGATCTGTTGAGGTGTCGAGTGCGTCGAGATGTCCGGGAGTCCAGGAGTCGAAGGCTCTCCCTCGACTCAACCCATCGCCGCACGACGGCACCACCACCGCGCGGCCGAGGAGCGCTATGCGATGATGGAGGAAGCGATTGACCGGAGCGCGCCGGACGGACCGGGCCTCACCGTACATGACCACGCGTAATCGTGCGTAACCGTGCGCAATCATGCGTAACCGCGCGTAATCATGCACAACGACAGGTAACCGCGTGTAACCGGGCGCGGACGGGCGCTCCCGGACGGCGCGCCGCGATCGTCAGGCGGTCGTCACGGCCGCGGCTCGCCCGGCCAGCGGTGGCGCGGCGCGGCGCGGGCAACAGCGCTTTTGCGCTTTGCCATCTGCCGGACAGGAGGGTTACGCTGGGTGGGTGGAGCTTTCGCGGTTGCTCGACGAGCTCACCCTGGCGGCGGACAAGGTCGGCATCGCCGTCAGGATGGAAGCGTTCGATCCGCACCTGTCGGACGCGCGCAATCCGCGGGGCGGGCTCTGCACGGTGCTCGGCCGGCGGATCATCCTGGTCGACGCCAACGCGTCGCTGCCGGATCGCATCGCCACGGTCGCGGCCGCGCTCGCGCGCGTCGATCTGGAGTCCGTGTTCCTGCCGCCGATCGTTCGCGCGACCATCGGCGCTCACGCCCGCGGCGCGCGGCCCCGGGTGGCCGCGCCGGGCGAGCCAGCGCGGCTGCCGGCGCGCCCCGCGCGGGGCGGGAAAGCCGCGAAGCTGCTCCCGCTCGCCCGCACCAAGTGGCGTGACGCCTGAACGACTGTCCCGGCAGGGCGCAGGCAGCGCGCGCTACGACGCGAGCGCCCGCTCGACCTCGGCGTAGAGCGCCGCGATCGCCGCGTCGAGCTGCGCCACGTCGGTCCCGCCGGCCTGCGCCATGTCCGGGCGGCCGCCGCCGGAGCCGCCCACGATGCGGGCGATCGGCTTGATGAGCTCGCCGGCCTTGAGCCGCTCGGTGGCCGCCTTCGAGAGCATCACGGCGAGCTGCGCCTTGTCGCCCACGGCCGCGCCCAGCAGCACCGCCGAACGATCGCCGAGCTTGTCGCGCAGCTTCTCCGCGAGATCGCGCAGAGCGCCCGGGTTGGTGCCGTCCGGCACCCGGCGCGCGAGCACCTTGATCCCGCCGATGTCCCGGGCGCCGTCCAGCATCGCGTCGATGCCGCCACCGCCGCCGCCGCCCTGCGCGGGGCCCGCCCCCTCCAGGATCCGGCGCTCGAGCTCGGCGACCTTCTTCTCGAGCTCCCGCTCGTGCGCCACGATCTTCCCGATCTTCTCGGCGAGATCGCCGCCCTGCGCCTTCGCGACCTGGCGCGCCCGGGCGAGCTCGGCCTCGACGCCCCGCGCGTACGCGAGCGCGTTCAGCCCCGTCGACGCGAGGATCCGCCGCACGCCCGCGGCCACGCCGCCCTCGCTCGTGATCTTGAACAGCCCGATGTCCCCCAGCGCGCACGCGTGCGTGCCGCCGCAGAGCTCCACCACCTCGGGCGTCATCGTGAGCATCCGCACCGTGTCGCCGTACTTCTCCTCGAAGATCGCCATCGCGCCCCGCCGCCGCGCCTCGTCCATCTGCAGGATCTCGGTCGTCACCTTCGCGTTCGTCAGGACCTTCTCGTTCACCAGATCCTCGATCCGCGAGATCTCCTCGCGGGTGAGGGGCCGGTTGTGCGTGAAGTCGAAGCGGAGGACGTCCGGGCCGACCCGCGAGCCCTTCTGCTGCGCGTGCTCGCCGAGCACCTTGCGCAGCGCCCAGTGCAGGACGTGCGTGGCCGAGTGGTTGCGCCGCGTCGCCGACCGCGCCGCGTGGTCCACCGCCAGGTGGACGCGCTGCCCCACGGCGAGCGCCCCCTCGCTGACCACGCCCTCGTGCACGACCAGCCCGGCGAGCGGCTTCTGCGTGTCCTTCACCTCGACGCGCGCCCCGTCCGCCGTCGCCTCGCCGACGTCGCCGACCTGGCCGCCCGACTCGGCGTAGAACGGCGTCTCGCGCACGACGATCTCGACCGTCGCCCCCGCCTCCGCGCGCTCGACCAGCGCACGGACTTTGCGCGCCCGGTCGCCTTCGCCCTGGACCTCGACCCGGACGATCGCGACGATCTCGCTGTCGCCCTCCTCGTGCTCGTAGCCCGTGAACACCACCGGCTGCGCGAGCTTGGCGCGGGCCTCGCGGTGCGCGGGGTCCACCGCGGCGGTCGGATCGATCGGGCCGTCCGCCTCGCCGGCGCCCTTGATGATCGCCTCGGCCCCCTGGACGTCGACGCCGAAGTTCGACTCGGCGGAGATGACCTGGGTCAGATCGAGCGGGAAGCCGTAGGTGGTGTAGAGATCGGCCGCGGCGGCGGCCGGGAGCGTCCGCTCGCCGGACGAGCGCATCTCGTCGAAGCGCTCGTCGAGGATCTTCATCCCGCGCTTCAGCGTGGAGCGGAAGCGGACCTCCTCGTCCTCGGTGACGCGGGCGATGAGCTCTCGCCGGTCGCGGAGCTCCGGGTACGTCTCGCCCATCCGGCGGACCACCTCGAGCGCGACCTCATGCAGGAACGGCCGCTCGATCCCGAGCCGGTGCCCGTGGCGGATCGCGCGGCGCATCACCCGGCGGAGCACGTACTCGCGCCGCTGCTTCTCGGGCATCACCCCCTCGGCCATCAGGAACGCGGCCGTCCGCGCGTGATCCGCGATGACCCGCATCGACACGTCGTCGTCGGCGCTGCCCCCCGTGTACGGCTTGCCGCTGAGCTCGGCGGCCTTGTCGACGAGCCCGCGGAGCAGGTCCGTGTCGTAGTTCGACGTCACGCCCTGGAGCACGCTCGCGAGCCGCTCCAGGCCCATGCCGGTGTCGATGCTCGGCGCCGGCAGGGGCACGAGCGGGCCGTCCTTCTCGGCGCGCTCGTACTGCATGAACACGTTGTTCCAGATCTCGGTCCAGCCGGTGCCATCGATGCGCGGCTCCTCGCCGAAGCGCGCGACGTCGGGCTCCTTCCCGTGGAAGAAGTGGATCTCCGAGCAGGGGCCGCACGGGCCGACGTCACCCATCGTCCAGAAGTTGTCGGCCAGGCCGAGCCGGAGGATCCGGTCGTCGCCGAAGCCCGTGACCTTGCGCCAGATCGCCGCGGCCTCGTCGTCGGCCGGGAAGCCCCCCTCGCCGTTGTAGATGGTGACAACGAGCCGCGACGGCGAGATATCGTAGACCTTCGTCAGGAGCTCCCAGGCGAAGGCGATCGCGTCTTCCTTGAAGTAGTCGCCAAAGCTGAAATTGCCGAGCATCTCGAAGAACGTCTGGTGGCGCGCGGTGACGCCGACGTTCTCGAGATCGTTGTGCTTGCCGCTGATCCGGATGCACTTCTGGCTCGAGGCGGCGCGCTGGTACGGGCGCCTGTCCTTGCCCGTGAAGACGTCCTTGAACTGCACCATGCCCGCGTTCACGAACATCAGCGTCGGGTCGTTCTGGGGCACGAGCGGCGCGCTCGGGACGATCTCGTGCCCGCGCTGGGCGAAGAACTCGAGGAATGTGCGGCGGAGCAGGTCGGAGCTGGCAGGCGTTGCGATGGACATAGGAGGACGCGCGGTCTAGCACGACCGGAGAGCGGCTTCCGCCTGCTCGACGCGCGCCCGCGGCGCCCGCCGCGGAAGACGCGCGCGCCGGGCCGGTTTGCGCCGGGCCGGTGCGCGAGCCGGCGCGCGCCGGCCCACGCCGGCGAGGCCGGACCGCCGGGTCAGCGGCCGGAGGCGACGACGCTGCTGCCGGAGGCGGCCTCGAGGGCGAGCGGTGCCCTCTGGAGCGCGCTCTCGATCGCGCCCGCGACAGCGTCGCTCTGCAGCTGGGCGAGCTCCCTCAAGCCCTGGGCGCGCTTCGCCTCGCCGAGCGCCTGGGCCGAGCCGGTCATCGAGCCCTTCAGCGTCTGGCTCGGCATCTCGCGGATCACGTACTCGACCTTGGCGGCAAAGCCGACCCCGTCCGCCCCATGGCGCTTGCTCAGGTGCGTGACCGAGCCGTCCAGCGTGAAGGCCGGCAGCTTGCGGCTCTTGCCTTCCGCAGCCAGGTCCGTGCCGTCGGCCACGATCTCGATGTCGGCGAACTGCGCCACGCGGTTGCGCGTCTGCTGCTTGAGCTGCGGTCCGAGCTTCGCGTCCTTCACGCCGGAGCGGTTCTCGAACTTGCCCAGGCTGACCAGGAAGCGCGCCTTGGACGACGAGCGCGACAGCTTCTCGATGGCGGCCTGGATCGGGCGCTTCAGGTTGGGGGCAGGCTCGAGGTTGAGCGCCGCCCTGAGCGCCGGGACCGCCGCGGGGTTGCCCAGCGCGCCGAGCGCCGCCGCGGCCGACGCGCGCACCGCCGGGTGCGGATCCCTGAGCGCCTTCTCGAGGGCAGGCCGCGCGCCGGGGCTCTTCGACCTGCTGAGCGACAGCGCCGCCGCGACACGGAGCCGATAGTCCTTGCCGACCGCGATGTCGCGGAAAGCGGACGTGTCTGCGTCCTGGGCGACGGACAGGGCGGTCGACCCGAGCACCATCGACGCCGCCAAGAACATCGCAATGAAGAGACGACGAACCATCACGTCCCTCCGGAGAACGGCGGCTCGCGCCACCCGCTCTCCTCGGTGAACCAGGGAAGTATCGCGACGCGCCTGGCGTCCAGACAATCCTATCCTTGGCCAGGACGGTCGCGAGATCAAGGGCTGTTTGGCCCCGGATGGCTCATGCAGGACTCATGACGAGAGCGACGACGTCGCCGTTTCGCGCCGCTTCGCCGCCCCGAGCGCTCATTTCCAGACACACGGCGGCGCGCGAGGCTGGCTGAGCGCTGGGCGGGTTCGGGCTCAGAAGAGGATACCGAGATACCAGCGCACCGTCTGTGCGGTCTCGAGATCGATCTTCTGGACCGCGTCTTCACCCCTGAGCTGGCCGAGCCCGCCGAGAGGAAACAGCACGCCGTACTGCACCGCCGTGTAGAAGCCGCCCATCTTGTCGGGGTCGTCGTTGAGCGTCCCGTCCTTCGACTGGAAGTACAGCTGCGCGTTCAGCTCGATGCCGAGATCCCGGGAGTTGCCGGGAGCCTGGAGGAACTCGGAGGCGCGGCTCCAGATGGCCGCGGCGCCGAGGCCGGCGCGCTGGCCGTTCTTGTCGCGGGCGAAGTCCCAGTCGACGCCAGGGCGGAAATAATACGCGCCCTGGACCCGAGAGAGGATGTTCCTGAAGAGGATCTGGTCGACCCGGTAATCGGGGTGGAAGCGGAATGTCGAGTAGGTGCGATCGGTCGAGCTCTGGGGATCCATGGCCCCGAGCTGCGTCCCCCGCGGCTCGAGGGCGGGCGCGTCGTCGTCGCCGGTCGCGTACCCGAAGCCGAAGTGGACGCGCAGCCGGCCCTCCATCTCGGTGAGCTCGGCCTGCGTGGCGAGCCCGAACTGCCGGACGCCCCAGCCGGTGTCCTTCGGCGAGATGACGTTCGCATAATCGCTCTCGTTCTGCCCGCGCAGATCGAGCGATCCGTAGATCATCGCCGCCTCGAGCTCGAAGCGGAACTTCTTGTAAAGGAGCTGGAACCACACGTCGGGGATGATCATCTCCGCACCCCGATGCACGTACCCCGCAGCGACGTTGTCGGCGCTCTGGCCGAGCGCCGCGGACGGGGCGGTGGTGGTGGTGTCGCCGGCGGTGACGTCGTTCGCCAGCGTCTGCTGCCGGTAAGCGAAGTAGACACCGCCGTTCATGACCATGTTGCCGCGGGCGAGCTCGAGCTTCTGGAGCTCGGGATTCTTGCGGCGGACGGCGACGAACACGTACTGATCGACGTCATCGGACTGGGCGAGGTCGTACGGCTGGCCCTCGAGGTCCTGGATCGACGCGCTCGTCGCGCCCTCGTTGGCCCAGTCCCACGCGCCGGCGAAGTAGATGTCGTATTTCTTGATGCCCGTGACGAACATCAGCCGGTCGACGGTCGACTGGTAGTCTGAGTCGTACCCGTCACCGCTGTTCGCCACCATCCCGAGGCCCCAGTGGTTCGGCATGCGGCCGAAGCGGAGGAGACCGACGGGGGTCATGTACTCTCCCCAGATCCGCTTGACGGAGATGGAGTCCTTCGTCGAGTTGACGCCGGCGCTGGGCGCCCACTGGGTGCTGGAGAAGGCCCCGAGCGGCGAGTAGCCGCCCCGGCGGGCGACCTGGTAGCCGCCGCCCGCCGCCGGCTGGTTGGCGTAGCCGTCCGGGGTCGAGCCGAGCACCACGTTGTCGAGGAGATCGACCTGAGTGAGGATGCGCAGGTTGTCGCTGATGTGCAGCTCGGGATTGAGGCGGAACCGCATGTTCGCGCCGGCCTGGGTGTCGTTCTTGCACGAGTCGAACGACCGGGTGCCGCCGCTCGTGGTCTCGCTCGGGTTGCAGAGCGAGACCGCGTTCCCCTTGTAGGAGTTGTCGGCCGGCTGCGGCCAGAGCGCCTCATCGCGGAGGCCGATGCGGCCGAGGGCGAAGCTGTTGAAGAGCTCCCAGCGGAGCCGGTAGTAGCCGTGGAACTCGAACGTCGGTCGCGCGTGAGACCACCAGTCCTCGGCGTAGACCTCGCTGGGCCGGGCGCCGATCTCCGCCTGGATCGCCTGCCGCTCGGGCTGCTCGGCCGCCGCAGCCGCTGCGGGCGCCTCCGAGGCCGCCGGCGTGGCCGGCTGTGGCGTGGAGGGAGCGGCCGTGTCGGCCGGCGGCAGGAGCGGCTGGCGCGCCGCCGGGGGTTCGGGCGTGTCGGCGCCGGCCGGCGCGGCGCCGGGCTGCGCAGGCGTCGCGCCGGGCTGGGCCGGCGCGGCGGGCGGCGCTGCGGCGGGCGGCGCTGCGGCGGGCTGGGCCGGTGCGGCGGGCTGCGCTGCGCCGGACTGCGCTGCGCCGGGCTGGGCCGGCGCGGCGGGCTGGGCCGGCCGGCGTGCCGGCTGGGCGGACGCGGAAGACGCGCCCAGCACGAGCGCGAGCGCGAGGCCCGACCGGAGGCGACGGCGAGGGGTGCCAGGGCGGCACGACGTACCCGGAGACCGCGACGAGATGGGCATCTGCTTGGTTTCGTTCGCGCGTTTTCGCCCCGCGCGCAGGAAGAGGTTGAAGATCCGAGCTCTCGGTGGCCCGGAGGCCGGGGGCCGATGTCTCACGCCCGGCCTGTGTGGTCAAGGCACCGCTCGGCCCCATGCCCTGGAACCCGGTCACGGATGCACACCCGGGACGCATCGGAGCAGGGGCCCCCCGGCCACCCCAACCCCGGCCACCCCAACCCCGGTCGGCTGGCAGGGACGGCTAGCGGGGCCTCCTCAACCTCAGTCAGGGTGGCGGGGCCGGCCCAACCTCGGTCGGGTCCGCCTCAACCTCGGTCGGGTCCACCTGCTAGCGGGGCCACCCCAACCCCGGTCGGCTGGCAGGGACGGCTAGCGGGGCCTCCTCAACCTCAGTCAGGGTGGCGGGGCCGGCCCAACCTCGGTCGGGTCCGCCTCAACCTCGGTCGGGTCCGCCTCAACCTCGGTCGGGTCCACCGGTCCGCCTCAACCTCGGTCGGGGCCTCAACCTCGGTCGGGTCCGCCTCAACCTCGGTCGGGTCCGCCAGGTCCGCCTCAACCTCGGTCGGGGTGGGCAACGCGCTGACGAAGCCAAGACGCACCAGCAACGCCCGCGGCTGCGCCGCCGCCGGCGTCCCCGCTCGCGCCAGCGCCGTCGCCGGCCGCGCCGCCGCCGCTCTCACCTGCGCCGCCGGAGCCCCGATCCCGCCTCACCTGCAGCGCACGGCCGCGCGGACGGGGGGATCTCGCCGTCCTCCCCTCTGGATCTCTCGCCCGAGCTGAGCGACGCTCTCGCCCGCAGCATCCCGCTCCCGCCGACGGAGCCATGGAGAAAGCGCTCATGAACCGGACACTCATTGCACTACCCCTCGCGCTGTCGTCGCTGCTCGCCGCGGGCTGCGGCCACTCCGAGCAGGAGTGGAAGTCGCAGCTCGACAAGTACAACCAGCTCCAGAACCGGAGCCAGAAGAGGGAGGCCGAGCTCGAGAAGGAGCTCGCCGACGCGAAGCAGCGCGTCGAGGAGCTCGAGAAGAAGCTCGCGGACCAGGGCGCCGACATCTCGAAGATGAGCTCGACGCTGGAGGACCGCGAGAAGGCGCTGGCCGAGTACAAGGCGCGCGCGAAGCAGCTCGAGGCGATCCAGGCGCGGTTCGACCTGCTCCGGAAGAAGCTCGAGGAGCTCGTCAAGCTCGGCCTGGAGGTCCAGGTCCGCAGGAACCGGATGGTCATCTCGCTGCCCGGAGACGTCCTGTTCGACTCGGGCAAGGACACGCTGAGCAAGGACGGCCAGCAGATCCTGAAGAAGATCTCGGACGTCATCCGGGGCGACAAGTCGCTCGTGGACCGCGACTACCAGGTCGCCGGGCACACCGACAGCCAGCCCTACAAGAGCGGCCCGTTCCAGGACAACTGGGGGCTGTCGCTGATGCGCGCCCGGGCCGTGCTGCTGTTCCTGATCGGCAAGGAGGGCCAGCTGCCGACGAGGCACTGGAGCGCGGCCGGGTTCGCGGACACGGACCCCATCGCGAGCAACAACACGCCGGCCGGCAAGCAGAAGAACCGCCGGTGCGACCTGATCGTCCTGCCGGACGTCGACGAAATGCTCGACCTGACGAAGCTGGCCACGAAGTAAGCGCCGGCAAGCGAGGGGCCCGCGGCGCCGACGGCGGTGCGCCGCTTCGTGCGCCACGGGCTCACCAGCCTCGTTCGATCCGCGAGCAGCGCGAGGGGCTCAGCCGCCGAGCCACTGCCGCGCGAGCTCGAGCGTGCGGGCGTTGTCCGGCACGTCGCGGAGGAAGCGCTCGCGCCAGGCCGGATCGCTGAGCTGCTCGGCGCGCGCGAGCAGCGCCGTCCTGGCCGACGCGATCGCTGCCTCGGCCTCGGCGCGCCTCCCGCTCGCGGCGAGCGCCTCTGCATAGGTCAGGCGGACGAGCGACTCGCCCTCTTCCAGCGTGCCGAACTCCGAGAGCCGCGCGCTCGCCTCGGCCGCAGCACGCATCCCCTCGTCGGTGCGCCCGCGCCCGAGCAGCACGCGAGCGAGGATGGAAAATGCCTGCACACCCAGGGTCGGCGCGCTCTCGAAGAGCGCGATGGCGGCGCGCGCCTCGCGCTCGGCGGCCTCGAAATCGCCCATGGCGAGGACGATCTTCGCCAGGTAGCAGCGAGCGAAGAGCTCCGTGCGCACCATGCCGGTTCCCTGGCTCGACGCGACCGCCTCCTCGGCGAGGGCCCGCCCCTCGGCGAGCTGACCACGGTACCCGAGGACCTGCGCGAGGTTGGCCTGCCCAGAGACCTTCAGCTCGTCCAGGTGCATCCGGTCGGCCGCCTCCATCGCTACCCGCAGCATCGACAGGGCCGTCTCGAAGTCGCCGAGCTCCATGCACACGACGCCCAGGCTCGTCCGGGCGCTGAGCGCGTTGCGATGATCGCCAGCCTGCTCGAAGGCGAGCAGCGCGGCTTCCTGGCTGCCGGCACAGGAGCCCAGGTCGCCTCTGCACATCTCATAGGCCGCGCGCGCGTCGTGGAGGTGCGCGACCACCTCGATATCCCTCGTCTCCGCGCTCGCGAGGGCGCGCTGCACCACATCGAGCAACGCGGCGCCTTCGGCGTACCGCCCCCCAAGCGCCAGCGCGTTTGCGCCCGTGGACAGGCAGCGGAGCTTCGCGCTCTGCGCGTCGCCGGAGGCGGCCACGCCCACCGCCTCGTTCATCCAGCGTTCGACCTCGTCCAGCCGACCCAGCTTGGACGTGGCCCATACCAGGGGGATGATGGCCGAGAACCACGTGGCCGAGCCGCGCTCCACCAGGCCCAGCGCCTCGCTCCCCCGCTCCGCGGAGAGCGCGAGATCGCCGCGCCACACATGAGCCTCCGCCTGGACCCAGCGGAGCCTGCCGGCGGCGTCCCCGGCCGCGCCGCAGCCGAGACCCCGGTCGGCCCGCGCGATCGCCGCGTCGAGATCGCCGCCGCGGAGCGCCTCCTCCGCCGCGCGCAGGTACGCCTCCGCCGCCCGCGCCGGCGCGCCGCCGAGCTCGAAGTGCTCCGCCAGCACCGTCGCGTCCGCACCGCCACCGCGGGCCAGCCAGTCGCCCGCAAGGCCGTGCCCGACGCGGCGGTCGCGCTCGGTCAGCATGCCGTAGGCCGCCTCCCGCACCAGCGCGTGCCGGAACTCGTATTCCACCTCGCCCGCGACCCGCGCCTCGCGCCGCCGCACCAGCAGCTCCCGCCGCCCCAGCTCCGCGAGCGGCTGTGCCACCGGCGCCCCGCCCACCAGGGCCGCGATGGCACCTTCCCACGACGTCTCGCCGAACACGCTCGCCGCGCGCAGCACCCGCCGCTCCTCCACGCCCAGCGCCTCCAGCCGCGCCTGCACCATCGCCAGCGCCGTCTCCGGCATCCCCTCGCCCCGCCCCTCGGCCACCGCGCGGATCTGCTCCTCCAGCACGAACGCGTTGCCCTCGGCCCGCGCCAGCAGCTCGTCCACCTGCGCCGCGCTCACGCCGTCGCCCAGGACGTCCCGCACCAGCCGCTCGCTCGCGCGCCGGGGCAGCGCCGCGAGCCGCAGCCGGAGCCCGACCCGCTGGCGCCAGAGCCCCGGAAACAGCTCCTCCACCTCGGGGCGCGCCAGCGCCAGCACCAGCAGCGGCAGGTCCCTCGCGTGCTGGAGCGCCGCGTCGATCAGCCGCACCGTCGGCAGGTCGCCCCAGTGCAGATCCTCCAGCACCAGCAGCACCGGCTGCCGCTCGCACTCGGCCCGAACGAAGTCCTCGAACGCCTGGCGGATGCGGTCGCCCATCAGCACCGGGCTCTGACGCGCCGCCTGCAGCTGCACATCGCCCTCGTCAGGGAACGGCGCCCCCACCAGCTCGCCGAGGAACGCCGCCACGTGCGGCCCCTTGCTCCCGAGCCCGTCGAGCCGTTCTACCCGCGCCAGCACCTTGCTCCGCCGCACCTCCAGCGCCTCGCCGTCGAGCAGCCCCATGGCGCGGCGGAGCGCCTGGGCGAGCAAGCCGAACGCCGAGCCGGCCGCCATCGGATCGGCCCTGCCGATCCAGACCTCGGCGGCCTCGCGCTGCTCCTCGATGACGCGCAGGAACTCCCAGGCGAGGCGCGACTTGCCCATGCCCGCGGCCCCCACGACGACAACCGCGCTCGCGGCGGGCTCGTCCACGCAATGGCGCCACTCGGCCGCGAGCTGCGAGAGCTCTCGCTCGCGCCCCACGCACGGCGTCGGCTTCCCGAGCAGCCTCGGCACCGTGTCCGGCTCCTCCTTCCGGCCGCGCAGCCAGCATCCTTCGGGCCCCCGCGCCGTATCGAAGCGGCTCGCGAGCAGGCTCGCCGTCGCGCTGTCGAGCCGGATACCCCCGGACGGCAGGCCGTCGCGCCCCACGATCAGCTGGGCCACCCGATCGACCAGCTCACCGACAGGCAGCCTCCCCTCGATCTCCGCCAGCCCCGTCGCGACCGACATGGGCACGCCGCCAACCACCGTCCGCAGCGCGAGCGCGCAATGGGCCGCTCGCACCGCGAGGTCCGTCGGAGACTCGGCCCCCGACAGCGCGATGAGCAGCCACTTCGACTGCAGAACATCGAGCCTCCCCCCGTGGCGCGCCGCGATGTCCCGCAGCGCCTGGGCCTGCGCGACCCCGTCGGCCTCCGCCAGCGTCGCGCCGGTCTCCTCGCTGCCATGGGCGGCCAGGATGACGCACATGACCCGCCGCTCCGACGTCGTGATCTCCTCGCCGGGCGCGCGCGGCGCCGCGACCGCGCTCCCTCCCGCGGCGAGCCCCTCGCGGGCGAAGACGGCCAGCTCCGCCGCGACGGCGGCGCCGTCGCGCGGCCGGTGCTCCGCCGACTTCGACAGCATCCGGGCCACGAGGCGCTCGAGCGGCTCGGGGATGCCGTCGCGCAGCTCCCCGAGCCGCGGCGCCTCCTCCAGCACGACCTTCACGAGGAGCGACAGCAGGTTGTCGCCCAGGAACGGCCGGCGCCCCGCGAGGCACTCGAACAGGACGCACCCGAGCGCGAACACATCCGCCCGGGCGTCCACCGGCGCCTCGCCGCTCGCCTGCTCGGGGGCCATGTACCCGGCCGTCCCGAGGATCGCTCCGGGCGCCGTCAGGCTCTGCGTGAGCCAGAGCTCGCGCGCGATGCCGAAGTCGAGCAGCGTCGCTCGCTCGACCGCGCCGCCCACCAGCATCAGGTTGCTCGGCTTCAGGTCGCGGTGGACGATGCCCTGCTGGTGGACCCCGCCCAGCGTCGTCGCCACCTGCGCCGCCAGCGTCACGCTCTCCGCCATCGAGAGCGGTCCTTGAGCGAGCCTCTGCTCCAGCGTCACGCCCTCCAGCCACTCCATCGCCAGGTACGGCTGTCCTGCGCCCGTCGTCCCGTGCGCCACGTACCGCACGACCCCTGGCAGCCGGAGCGTGACGAGCGCCTTCGCCTCCCGCGCGAACCGGCGCAGATCGCCCGCGCTCGCGCCTTGGAGCACCTTCAGCGCGACCGCCTCCCCCGACCGCCGGTCCCGCGCGCGATAGACGTCCCCCATCCCGCCGGATCCGGCGAACCGCTCGATCTCGAACCGATCCTCGACCACGTCCAAATCGCGCATTGCGTCTGCGATGTCGTTCACACGGGCCTCCAGCGACGGCCCTCACCCGCAGGATCACGGTGCCCTGTCGGGAGCTAAATGTAATTTACACCACGATCGCCCCGGCGTGTGGCCTATCTCGGGCGCCTGGATCGCAGAGCGACCCCAACGCGCTCTGGTGCTCGGGCGCCCGGGGACATTCGCGACGACAGCGCGTTCCGGTGCCCGGGCACCGAGCACCTGGCCCGCCGCGCAGGGCAGCGCGCGGCGCGATCTCAACCGCCGAGTCGGATCCGGAATGTCGAGGCAGGCTCGTGTCCGCACGCCGTTCCCGGCCGGCAAGGCTCGACCTCGACGCGGTACTCGCCGGGCTCGTGATCCTCGAGCGGCACACGGAGGCGCTGGACCTGGCCGCCCTTCCATGGCCCCGGCGCGAACACCTCGGGCCGCGCCGCCGGAGGCGCCCTGTCGACAGCGTACACGCCGATGCGCACGGACTCCGTATCTTGGCCAAAGGCGATCTCGACCTCCAGGGTCCCGTCGATCCGGCGCCCGAGCGCGGTGAGCTGCCTTGTCCCGACGACCGTCGCCTTCACGCGCGCGAGCGTGGTGCCCGAGGCGGCGGCCTCCTCGCTCGTCATCACCTCGGGCGCCTCGGCGGCCCCGCGCAGCGGCCACGCGAGCGGCAGCTTATCGAGCCCGCCGAAGAGGCGCGGGCGCTGCGCGTAGGTGCGGCCCTGCGCCCGGTTGAACGCCAGGCCGAGCGTGACCGCCTCGCGCTCGGGATCCACGGCCGCCGGGTCGGTCCAGGCCCCGGCGAGCGCCTGCGTGAACACGCCCCCGCGTGGCGTCTCGGCGGCGTCGCTGCCGGCGCTGGCCGCGGTGACGACGCCGATGCGCTCGCTGCGGTCGTGCTCTACCCCGAGATCCTCGGGCAGCGAGAAGGCGCCGGCGCGGCCCGCGTCGAGGATGACCAGCACGCGTCCCGCCTTCGAGGCGGCGATGGCCTGAAAGAGACGCGCGGCGGGCAGCGCGTTGCGAGGATCGGCGGGCCTGGCGGGGTCGTAATCGATGGGCAGGAGGAAGCCCTCGCCGCGCTGGTCGAAGCCGTGACCGGCGAAGTAGACGAGCAGCGTCTCCCCCTCGGCGGCGCCGGCGAGAAAACCGGTCACGGTCGCCTCCAGGCTGGCCGCGTCGAGGTCCGTGGAGGCCTGGATGCGGTCGTCGTCGAGGGCCCAGCCGTCGCTGCGCTGCAGGGCGCGGCGCATCGCGTCCACGTCGGCGAGCGCGCCCGGGAGGCGCTTGACGCCCGGGGCGCGGTACGCGGCGTTGCCGATCAGCAGGGCGCGCGGGCGGAGCGCGCCGGCGCGGAGGTCGGGCTCGGGCCGGATGTCGGCGCGGGCGCTCTCGCCGCCGGGGCCGAGCACGTCGAGGCGGTGGGGCGCCGTGGACCGATCGCCGAGGAGGAGCTCGACCTCGTACGCGGACAGGGCGGTCGGGCTCGGGGTCACGCCGCGCACGTCCCAGCGGCCGTCGAGGCGCACGCGGGGGACGCCGCGCGGGGAGAAGACGGTGGCCCGGACGAGGACGTGCCCCTCGGCGGTGCGCGTCGCCGACGGAGGGCTGACGCCGAGGTGGGGGAGCCCGCCGAGCGTCGTGACCATGCGGGTGGCGGGGTCCTCGAAGCGCAGGCCGAGGGCGGCGCCGCTGCCGGAGCTGATGAAGCGGCCGTCGGCGAACGCCGTGGCCCAGCTGCCGTCGCCGAGCGGGAGGAGGTGGGCGACGAGGTCGCCCGACGGGAGCGCGCGCACCGAGACGCGGCCGTGGCCGAGGGCGGCGATGAGGTGCTTGCCGTCGGGCGTGGCGGCGAGGGAGTGGATGGGCGCGTGCTCCTCGATGCGGAGCGGCGCTGCGGCGGCATCGGCGTGAATCGACCAGCGGGCGAGCACTTCGTCGGCACCGCCGGCCCAGAGGTGCTCGGGCGTGAGGACCAGGGAGGAGACCTGGCCCTTCAGCCCTTCGAAGCGGCGGGGCAGGACGTCGCCGGTCTCGGCGTCACGAAGCGCCACGGTGCCGTCGGTGCCAGCTTCGCCGAGCCAGCGGCCATCGGGGCTGTAGGCCAGCGCGTTCACGCTTTCTCGAGGCTTTACCGCCTCTGGCCAGGATGCGTTCCGGTCTTCCTGGAGAAGGCTCACCCGGCGCACACCTCCGATCCTGCCGGCGACAACCACCTCGGGGCGCACGGGAGCCACGGCGAGAGCATAAAGCTCCTGCTCCCCGGAGAGGAGCGTGGACCGCTCCCCTTTGCCCAGCGGCAAGCGCGTCAGATCCCCCGCGCCATCGGCCGACAGGACGGACATGCCATCAGGGCTCGGGCGGATCGCCCAGGGAAAACTTCGCAGCTCGCCAATCCCCCGAGGGGAAGCGCTGGAGACGCCGGACATCGCGACGACTGCGTTGTCGAGGCCTCCCGAGGCCCAGCCGCCGTCGGGCAACGCGGCCAGCGCGGTCACCTCGCCCGCGTGTGCGGTCCACCGGTTCAAGAGCGACCATGTGGCCGTCGACCACGTGCTGACGTTGCCGGCGCCGTCGCCGACGAGCACCGTTTGCCCCGCCGCCACGCTGCGCATCCGCCGCTGCGGGCTCCCCAGCTGCCGCACGGCGAGCTGGCGATCCGCGCCCGTGCAGTCCGCGACCCGGGCCAGCGCGACCGAGCCATCGTCGCCGGCCACCGCGAACCACGTCCCTGAGGGGTCGAACGCAGCGGCGAAGAGGCTTCCCGACCGCTTCAGCTCGCACCGGAGCGACCTGTCGGCGAGCCGGAAGAGGCGAGCGTTGCCCGCATCGTCTCCGGCGAGGAGCAGATCGCGCCGCGGGCTGAGGGCGAGCGCGTACACCCAGCGTTCCTGCGGGCCGAGTCGCTCGAGCGCGCGGCCGGGCCGAAACAGCATCACCTCGCCTTCACCGCCGAGCGCAAGGAGGCCGCCGGGCAACGCCGCCGCGCTCGCGGCGTCGTACTGGGCTGTCACGGCCTGTTGCCCCTTCCACACCACGACACCGGCGTTCCCGCCCGCGAAGGCGCGCCCGTCGTCGAGGTAGCCCGTGGCCCACACGGCGCTGCTCTCGCCACGGCGTGCCAGCGCGTCCTGCTCGAGGGTGGCTGCGCCCGAGCCCAGCTCCCAGGCCCTCACCCTTCCGGAGAGCGTACCGACGAGGAGCTCGCCTCCATCCGGTCGCACGCTGAGCGAATTGACGGGATCGGTCGGGCGCAGGGCTCCGAGCCGCCGCCGCTCTTGCGGTCCCAGACGAAGACCTCGCCGCCCCAGCCGCCGCTCACCACCCCGCGCCCGTCGGGCAGGAACGCACAGCCACGAACCCATCCGCCGTGCCCCTCCAGCCGCTGGACGACCTGGCCGGTCGCCACATCCCAGACGAGCAGCACCCCATCCTCGCCTCCGGACACGATTTGCCGACCGTCCGGCGAGAACGCCAGGCAGTTGACCTTCGCGAGGTGCCCCTCGGGCTTCGCCAGCCGCGCCCCCGGCGGCGGCCAGACCTCCGGAGGAGCGGCCGCCTGCTGCTGCTGCTGTGGCGCCGGCGGCGCGCTGCCGCAGCCCACGATCGCTGCCGCCACGGCGATTGCGCCCAGCCCCGCCGCGCCGCTTCCGAATCGCCCGTTCGACATTGCCACGCATCCTATCGCATCGAGCTTCGCCGCCGCCGGGCGAACGCAGCGGACGTCGCCGCGCTGGCCCCCCCGGCGCCACCGCCCTTTAGGCTCACCTCCGCTAGGCTCACCTCCGCGATGCCCCGCTGGTTCGACACCGCAGGTCCCTGCAACCCGGCCGATCACGACATGCTCCCTGCCGAGGAGCGCTTGCCCGCGGTGCGCGACCTCGTCGATCGCAAGACCTACTTCGTCCTGCACGCGCCGCGGCAGATCGGCAAGACGACCTCGCTGCGTACGCTCGACACCGCCAACCCCATCTACCGCGAGGTCATCGTCCGCGAGCTCGCGTTCCCGATCCGGGCGTCTCTCCCTCAGATCAAGGCCACGTGGCTCACCCAGGACGGCCGCCTCGACGTCGACCGCCTGCTCGACGCCTTTCTCGCCTTCTGGCGCCAGCACGGCGAGCCGCTCCTCGGCGCGGCGCCCTACCACGAGATCGCGCCGCACCTCGTGGTCATGCCCTTCCTCCACCGCGTCGTGAACCGCGGCGGCACCATCGAGCGCGAGTACGCCATCGGCCGGGGAGGATGGATCTCCGCGTTCAGTATCCGGGTGAGACGCTCGCCATCGAGCTCAAGGTCTGGCGAGACGGCCGCCCGGATCCCCTTGGCGAAGGGCTTACCCCGCTGGACGAGTACCTCGCGGGGCTGAGGCTCCAGCGCGGGTGGCTCATCCTCCTCGACCAGCGCTCGGGACAGCCTCCCATCGCCGAGCGCACGCGCCGCGAGCACGCGTTGACCCCCCGGTCGGGCTGCTCTTCTGGGTGCTCCGGGCCGTGTTCGACGTGGTCGCCCTGGTCTTCGCGGGGATCCTCTTGGCCGTCTTCCTCCGCGGCATCGGGGACTGGCTGAGCCGCCGTACCCCCCTCTCGAGCGGCTGGGCGCTGGTCGCCACCGTCGCCGCGCTCGCCGTCGTTGTCACGGCGGGCGTCTGGCTCATCGCCCCCTCGCTCGCGGCGCAGGTGGACGAGCTCGCACAGCGCTTGCCCCAGTCCGCGCGCCGCGTCGCCGAGCACGCCGGCCGGTACGCCTGGGGCCGCGAACTCGCCGAGCGCCTCTCGGACGTCCGGGTCAGCAGGGGGCGCCGCCACCAGGGCTCGGGGAGCCCCTTCCGACGAGGAGCAGGATGAGCTTGCGCGCTGCGACGGAGCTCGCGCTCCTCGACGCGGCGCTCACGGCTGGCCCGTCCCGCAAATCCCCTTTCCGCCCGAGACCGCCCCCAGGCTTGACGCTGCGTGGCGCTCACCTGGCGGGCGGCGTCGCCTTCGCGGCGCCGCCGGCCGCATCGACGCGTTGCTCAAGCTCGCTCAGCTTCCTGTCGATCTCACCCCTCGCCGAGCTCCAGGGCTGCTTCGTGTCCTTGCCGAGCTCGTTCAGAGCGCCGATCACCTCGCGGTGCTTCGCGTCGATCTCTTGCAGCGCCTGGTCCACGGTGCCCCGGTGGGCCGCGGGCAAGGTGGGAGCCCGCGCCTTCAGCTCCGCCGCCCGCAGCTCCAGGAGTCGAGCCCGCTTGCGAGCGTACTCGATGTACTCCTCTTTCGTGTCGTGCCGCGCGCTCTTGAGCGCCTGCTGGAGCTCCCGGAGCTCCTCGGCCACATCCTCGCGCGCTTCGGCCCGCTCCTCCCTCGCGTCTCTCTTGGCCGCGGCGATCTTCTCCTCGGCCTCGCGCCGAGCTTCGGCGAGCTTCTGATCCGCCTCGCGCTGGATGCGCGCGATTTCTTCCTGCGCCTCCTTGCGGGCCTGAACGACGTCCTCGCCCGGTGCCGCATGCCAACTTCGAGCTCCTCGTCACCGTCGAGAAGCAGAGCAGCCCGCGGTCCCCGTCGTCCGCTGCCGTCATCGGGCCGACGTCGGTCGGGTAGCAGCGTGATGTGCAGGTCGGCCACGAGCACATAGAGCTCGTGCAGCCCGCGGAGCTGCCGGAGCCGGCCCTCTCTGGTGCTCAATTTTGAGCGATGGGACCGACGTGTCGTCGACGCCTGATCCGATAGCGGCGCCAGCTCATGACGTCCTCCTCTGCGACCTCCCACCCATCGGCCTTCATGAGTTGGATGTAGGCAGCCTCGACGACAGCGCCCACGGCGGGCACCTCTGGAAGGTTCACGAGCTTGCTCAGGGCATGACCACCGTTCTCCAGGACGAGCCGCACGCACCACGCGGGGAGGCTACCACAGCACCCGCAGAGGTCGGCCGGCGATGCGCGGGCAACGTCGTAGAAGGGGCGTCACGCAGGCTGCAAGCCCGAAACGTTCCGGGACGCCACCCACGTTGCTGGCCGACGACCGTCGCAGCGGCCGGGGCGAGCGGTTCGGCGTGGCGCCGCGTTTGCTGACAAGCTGACGACAGGATGAGCCGGACACCGCAGCGATGCCCGATGGCGGACGCGACCGGCCATGGAGCGCACCATGAACGCTATCGGCACCAGAGCCCACCGCGGGACGCGCGACTCGAATGCGCCGGGGACCGGCCGGCTCGGCCCCGTGCTCGCCCGGCTCGTCCTCGCGTTCATCGCGCTGGCGGGGATTTACCTTGTCGTCGCGAACCTCTCGCTCGTGCCGGGGATACGCTCGCTCGCCCGGAGCATGGGCGTGACAGCGCAGGTCGCCTCCGCCTACACGCTGTACCCGACCCAACTCCACGTCGAGGGGCTCCGGCTCACGGGGCGCCACGGCGCGGCGTGGACGGTCCGCCTGACCGAGGCCGATCTTCGCGTCGATCTGGTCGACCTCGTCGGAGGCCGGGTGCATATCAAACACCTGCGTGGGGGCGGCATGGAAGTCGAGCTCGGCGGCCTCCGCGCGGAGCTGGTGCGTGCGTCCGAGGTCATGACAGGAGCCGTCGTCCCGCTCGTGCGCGCCGCGCTGCCGCCGCCCGGAAGGCCGGCGGCGCCCGGCGGCAGGCGCGAGCGGGCGCTCCTGATCGAGGACATCGAGGTCGGCGCGCGCGCGATCGGCGTCGGCCCCTATCGCCTCGTAGGCGCCATGTCGGCGCGCTCCGCGCGGCTCGCCGCCAGCTCCGCCACGCTGGAGGTGGATGCCGGCGAGCTGGATATCGTCGATGGAGAGATCCATCGCGACGCACGCCTGGTGGCGAGGGCCGTCCACGGGCGCGTTGATGCCCGGATCCATCCGACCGATGCCAGCGCGCTCGGTGCCGGGTTCACCGATGCCGACGCCCGCGATCCCCTCCGTGCCGCGGGCGGCCGCGTTGAACTCGCGGGCGAGCTCGTTTCCTTGGAGGCGCTCCTGCCGCTCGAGGCCGCCACGGTCGAGGGGGGGCAAGGATCGCTGAAGGCAGGGATCTCGCTCGACCACGGCGTCATCGCCCAGGGAAGCGAGGTCAGGGTCGTGGCGGGCCCGCTCAGCGTCAGGCTTTCGGACAAAGCGACGAATCTGCTGCCTGCCGGGCTCGTCATGACCGCGAGCAGGACATCGGCCGAGCAACCGCTGCTGAAGCTCGAGGTCTCCGTCCCGGAGCTCCGCCAGCAGCCTCCCGATGCGCAAGGCGCGCACGAGTCCGTGGAAGGGGTCCACGTCGAGCTAGAGACCCTGAGCGCCGATCTCACGACGCCCTGGACCCGCAGCGGCGCGCTGCGGGCGAGCGCGGCCAGGGGCTTCTGGCGCGCGGGCGCCGCGACCCTCGCCGGCGGTGCGAAGGCGCGCTTCGACCTGGAGGAGCTGGAGCTTCGCGCAGGCACCGCCCAGATCAAGGCCGGGATCCTCGAGGCCGTCAGCGTCGTGGTCTCTCCTCTCGAGACGGGCCATGGCCGGGATCGCCCGCACGCGACGATGCAGGGAACGCTCCGGATCGACGGCGGCGCCCTCTCGATCCGCGACGGCGCGTCCCTCCATGGATCCATCTCTGCAGGGGGCGCGGACGCCGGCGCGCTCCTCGACCTCCTCGGCGTGACAGGGACGCTGCGCTGGACGCTCGAGATCCTCGACCGGCGCCCCTTCGCTCTGAGCTCCGCGCTCGTCCGCCGCCCGCCGCAGCTCCTGCTCGACGAGGTGCGCTTCGAGAGCGGGGACATCGAAGCGAGGGGCGCCTTCCAGACGGACAGTGATGGCCGCGCGGGCGCTTTCCTCGTGACCACCGGACAGCTCTCGGCCGGCCTCTCGATCCAGGGTGATCAGCTCCACGTCATCGCCTCTCCGGGCGAAGACTGGCTCGCTCGACGCGTTGACGCGATCACCGGACGATGATCCGATAACGCAGGAGCGAGGCGCATCGCGGGAGCCTTCGGCCATCCGGCACCGATGTCGCAATGCCTCCGGCAGGGGCTCCGGGCACCGGATGGACGGGCGACGGCCATCGCGCGCATCAGCGAGCCATCATCCTGCGTGGGCGAAAAGCGGCTCCCACCCATCATCTACCGGAAGCGTCAACAACATGCAGGTCCTACGCCTCGGGCACCGCAGCGTCAGGCTCGGGGCGCACAGCCGCGCTACTCCGATCCGTTATCGTCACCGCCGTAGCCGTGCGCTCGGTGCGACGGTTCAGTCACTCTCCCACGACCCGTTCCGTCCAGGACCCCACAGGGTGCCGCTCTGGCCTGGTGCGACGCCGTGTCCGACCTTCCGGTCCTTTGGACTTCCTTCTCCCGGGGCGCCGGGTGCCAGACACGCTTCGCGGGGTGCTCGGGATGGGGTCCGCGTCCTGGGTCGCAAGCCGGGCGCACCCGTCCAGCGGATCCGCGCGCCGCTCCAGGCTGCCGGGCGCCCCGGCCGAGCGTCACTTCGGCCCTCGCGCCACGACGGCGGGGGTGTAGCATCCGCGTGTGTTCACTCGGGAATCACGTGCGGGGCGCCTCGCGCTCGCCGCGTCCGGCGGCGCCGAGCAGCAGGACCGACAGTTCGCAGACTCGCCCTCGGTGACGTGAAGAAGGTCGACCTCGCTGACTCGCGTCTCGCCGTGAGCGCCGCAGGCGTCGTCGCCGCCTGCTGGGGCCGGCGCCCCGCGCCCTGCACTCGCGGCCGCGCGCCGTCCTCGCGCGCGCACAGGACAGCGCGATGATCCGGCTGCGGCAGCTCTGGAGCGAGCTCCGCGTGAGCCTCTGGTTCGTCCCGTCGCTCATCGTGCTCGCGGCGATCGGGCTGGCGGTGCTCGCCATCGAGGTGGACACGCGCGTGAGCGACGAGCTGCTCCGCTCCTACCCCCGCCTGTTCGGGACCGGCGCCGAGGGGTCCCGCGCGATGCTGTCGACCATCGCCGGCTCGATGATGACGGTCGCCGGCGTCACCTTCTCGATCACGATCGCCGCGCTCGCGCAGGCGTCGGCCCAGTACACGCCGCGCATCCTGCGCAATTTCATGGGCAACCGGACCAACCAGGTCGTGCTCGGCGTGTTCGTGGGCATCTTCGCCTACTGCATCGTCGTGCTCCGCACCATCCGCGGGAGCAACGGCCTGGTCTTCGTGCCCTCGATCGCCGTCCTGCTCGGCGTGCTGCTCGCCCTCGTGGGGGTCGCGTTCCTGGTCTTCTTCATCCATCACGTCGCGAGCTCAATCCAGGCCTCGAACATCGTCGGCGCGGTCAGCCGCGAGGCGATCCGGACGATCGAGCACCTGTTCCCCGAGGCGATGAGCGAGCGCCCCGGCGAGGACTGCGACGAGCCCGCGCCGGAGCTCCCGGACGCGCGCTGGCGCCCCGTGCCGGCGCACGATACGGGGTACATACAGCGCGTGGACGAGGCGGGGCTCTTCCGCTTCGCCTGCGCGCGGCGCACGGTCGTCCGGATGGAGAAGGGCATCGGCGAGTTCGTCATCAAGGGGGCGCCGCTCGTCTCCGTCGCAGGCGGGGAGGGGGCAGGGGGACGATCGGTGGAGGACACAGCGCGCGTGATGGGTGATCTCTACGTGATCGACGGGCACCGGACCGCGGACCAGGACCCGAGCTTCGGTGTCCAGCAGATCGTCGACGTGGCGCTGAAGGCGCTCTCTCCCGGCATCAATGACACCACGACCGCCGTGACCTGCGTCGACTACCTCTCGGCGATCCTCGCGCGGGCGGCGGGCAGGAGGCCTGTGTCGCCTTACCGGCTCGATCGTGGCGAGCTGCGCGTCATCGCGCAGGTGGTCACGTTCGAAGCGTTGCTCGACGTCGCGTTCGGCGAGATCCGCCGGAACGCCGCCGGGAACACGACGGTCCTGACGCGGCTGCTCTGCGCGGTCGAGGCTGTCTCCGGCTGCGCTTCGCGGGAGCGGGACCGGCGAGCGCTCGCGCGCCACGCGGCCCTGGTCGCAGAGGTGGCCCAGCGGACCATCGCCTCCTCGCACGACCGGGCACTCGTCGACGAGCAGGTGATCGGCCTGCTCCGCCGGCTCGGGGGAGAGGCGGGCGATTCGCCTGCTGGCCGGGGCTGAGCCGCGCTGGCGTGTGACGCCGCGCGACCGGGGCGCGGATCACGGCGCACCCGGGCTCCCATGCCCGCGAGGATGACCTCCCGCTTCGCCGCGACGTCGGTGACGGTCCAGGGCAGGCCGCCCTCCAGCACGTTCAGCGACGGCGAGGCGCTCCCCCTCGCGCTGTCGCGCAGGATCATCTGCGCGTGCGCCCGCAGCAGCGCGTGCCCCAGGCGGAGCGAGGCGAACCCGCGCCCTTGACGACCCGCGACCGCCACCATCGGCACGGGCGCGCGCCCACGGCCCCGTACAGTCCCCCCGGCCTCCCCGCGCTTGCCGCGCAGCTGCCGGGCACAGCAGTCAACTTTCCGGAACCATTCAGGTTTGTTTCTGCGTCTCCGAATCGTTTCACCCTTGCAGAACGTCTCGCCAAGGACGCTCGCCGCGCGCAACACGCGGCGCTCCTCGACGCCCAGCGCCCCGAGCCGCGCCTGCACCATCGCCAGCGCCGTCTCGGGCATGCCCTCACCCCTGCCCTCGGCCACGGCCGTTGGCACTCGGCCTGAATGAAATCCTCGAACGCCTCGCGGAGGCGGTCCCCCATCAGCACGGGGCTCTGGCGCGCCGCCTGGAGCTGCACATCGCCCTCGCCGGGGAAGGGTGCCTCCACCAGCTCGCCGAGGAACGCCGCGACGTGTGGGCCTTGGCCCCGAGCTCGCCGAGCCGCTCCACCCGAGCGAGCACCTTGCGCCGCCGCACCTCCAGCGGCTCGCCGTCGAGGATGCCCATGGCGCGGCGGAGCGCCTGGGCGAGGAGGCCGAACGCGGAGCCGGCGGCCATGGGGTCGGCCCTCCCGATCCAGACCTCGGCGGCCTCGCTCCTCTCACGGAGGAACTCCCAGGCGGGGCGCGACTTGCCTAGCCCGGAGGCGCCGACGACGACCACGGCGCTCGCGTGGGCTCGTCCACGCAATGGCGCCACTCCGCCGCGAGCTGCAAAAGCTCGCGCTCGCGGCCCACGCAGGGCGTCGGCTTGCCGAGGAGCCGGGGGACGGTGTCCGGCTCCTCCTTCGGGCCGCGGAGCCAGGCTCCTTCGTCCGCCTGCGCTATATCGAAGGATCTGGCGAGCAGGCCTGCCGTCGCGCCGTCGAGCCGGATGCCCGACTCTGGCAAGCGAGCGCGCTGCGGGAAGAGCTGTACGACGCGGTCGATCAGCGCGCCGACCGGCAGCCGCCCGGCGACCTCGGCCATCCCCGTGGCGATGGACATGGGCACACCGCCGAGCTCAACCCGCAGCGCGAACGCGCAATGGGCCGCACGCGCGGCGAGATCGGTCGGGGCCTCGGCGCCGGACAGCGCGATGAGCAGCCACTGCGACTGAAGGAGTTCGAGGCGCCCGCCGTGACGCGCGGCGATGTCCCGCAGCGCCTCTGTGCGAGCGGCGCCCTCGGCCTCCGAGAGCGTCGCGTCCGTCTCCGCGCTGCCATCAGCGGCCAGGATGACGCAGATAACCCGACGCTCCGCCGTCGTGATCTCTACGCTCGGCGCGGGCGGCTCGGCGGTCTCGCCCCCTCCGCCGGGGAGCGCCCCGTGCGCCAAGGTTGCGAGCTCCTCGGCGACAGCGGTGCCGTCGCGCGGCCGCTGCCCCGCTTCTTTCGACAGCATCCGGGCCACGAGGCGCTCGAGAGGCCGTAGGCCCTCGCGGAGGGAGCACGCCGCGCGGCGTGCGCACGGGCTGTTGTCTGAGCCCAACTAACGTCCTGTGTCTGGCGCGCTCCGCGCGACGGGCACAGGACGTCTCAGGCGAGTTCAGCCCGTGCGCGCGCCGCGCGGCGTGCTCCCTCCGCGAGGGCCGGGCCGATCTCGATGCCGTGCTACTCCGTGGCCGCCGCCTCCCCTGCCCCGGCCGCCGCCGGCGCCGCCACCACCTCCAGCTCGCAGCGCACCACCTGGACTTCACCGTCCGCGAGCTCCGCCCGCTCCACGAGCTCGTGCGCCCCCCCTGCCCGCACCGCCGCGAGCACGTCCCCCAGCGCCGGCTTCAGCCGCGCGAGCGTCGCCGCGTTCGCGCCGAACGCCAGATCCGTCACCACGCGCCCCACGCTCGCGCCGAGCTCGCTCTTCCGCTTGTTGACCGCCGCCATCGCCGCGGCCGCCAGCTCCAGGAGCCCCGCGTCCGCCGGCGCCGCGACCTCCGCGAAGTCCCCCGCCGCCGGCCACTTCGCCCGGTGGATCGACCGCTGCCCCGTCTCCTCCGCGTACACCCAGGCCCAGACCTCGTCGGTGATGTACGGGAGCACCGGCGCGAACAGCCGCAGCAGCACCGAGAGCCCGAGCCGCAGCGCTGCCACCGCCGAGCCCCGCGCCGCATCACCGGCGCCGCCCTCGCCGCGCGCCCGCGCCTTGGCCAGCTCCAGGTAAGCGTCGGTGAACCAGCGCCAGAAGAAATCCTCCGTCCGCTCGAGCGCCGCCGCGAACTCCTGCGCCTCGAACGAGCGCGTCGCGTCCGCCACCACCGCCGACAGCTTGTACAAGAACGCCCGATCCAGCTCCTCGGAGATCGGATGGACCTCCGCAGACTGGCTGAGCACGTACTTGCCCGCATTCCAGATCTTCGTGACGAGGCGCTTGCCGATCTTCAGCACCTTCTCGTCAAAGGCCGTGTCCGTGCCGAGCCGCGCGCTCGCCGACCAGTAGCGGACCGCGTCCGACGAGTAGTTGTCGAGCAGGTGCATCGGCGTCACGACATTGCCCTTGCTCTTCGACATCTTCTTGCGATCCGGGTCGAGGATCCACCCCGAGATCGCGACGTGACGCCACGGCACCGACGCCTCGTGCAGCATCGCCTTCGCGATCGTGTAGAACGCCCACGTACGGATGATGTCATGCGCCTGCGGGCGCAGATCGGCCGGGAACAGCCGCGCGTGGCGCCCCTCGTCGAGCCCCCAGTGCGAGCTGATCTGCGGCGTGAGCGAGCTCGTGAACCACGTGTCGAACACGTCGGACTCCGCCGTGAAGCCGCCCGGCTTGTCCCGCTGGGACGCGTCGTACCCGGGCGGCACGTCGACCGTCGGATCGACCGGGAGCACCTCGCGCGTCGCGAGCAGCGGCCTACCGTGATCCGGGTTGCCCTCGGCGTCGAGCGGATACCAGACGGGGAACTGCACGCCGAAATACCGCTGGCGGCTGATGCACCAGTCGCCCTGGAGCCCCTCGGTCCAGTTGCGGTACCTGAGGCGCATGAAATCCGGGTGCCACTCGATCTTGTCGCCGAACTCGAGGAGCTTTTCCTTCTTGTCGGAGAGCCGGACGAACCACTGCCGCGTGGGCACGAACTCGAGCGGCTGATCACCCTTCTCGAAGAACTTCACTGCCCGCTCGATCGGCTTCGGCTCGCCCCGCAGCGCCGGGCCCGTGCCCACCACCGCCGCGTGCTCCTCGCGGCGGAGGAGCTCGACGACGGCCGTGCGCGCCTGCTTCACCCCCTTGCCCTGGAGCGGGGCATACGCCGCGTTCGCGGCGGCCGGATCGCGGCTCTGAAAGTCGCCCTCCCCGAACGTCACCGGGAGGAGTCGGCCGTTCTTGCCGAGCATCTGCCGGAGAGGGAGCTTCTGCTCCCGCCACCAGATCACGTCCGTCGCGTCGCCGAAGGTGCAGACCATCAGGATGCCCGTGCCCTTCTCGCGATCCACGAGCGTGCTCGGGAAGATGGGCACCGGCGCGCGGAAGATCGGCGTGAGCGCCGTCTTGCCGAAGAGGTGCTGATACCGCGGATCCTCGGGGTGCGCCGTCACGCCGACGCAGGCCGCCAAGAGCTCCGGGCGCGTCGTGGCGATCACGAGCTGCTCGCCCGTGCCCTCCACCGCGAACGCGATGTCGTGGAACGCGCCGGACTGCGGGCGATCCTCGACCTCCGCCTGGGCGACAGCGGTCTGGAAATCGACGTCCCACATCGTGGGCGCGAAGACCGAGTAGAGGTGACCCTTCTCGTGCAGATCCAGGAACGACAGCTGCGCCGTCCTGCGGCAGTGATCATCGATGGTGGCATACTCGTACTGCCAGTCGACCGAGAGGCCCACCCGGCGGAAGAGCGCCTTGAAGACCTGCTCGTCCTCGCGCGTGACCTTGTGGCAGAGCTCGATGAAGTTCGGCCGCGACACGATGCGCGGCTGCTCCTTCTTGAGCGCCTCCGGCGCCGCCTGCGGCAGCGAGAGGCCGCGCTCGTACGGCGTGCGCACGTCCGTGCGGACGTGGAAATAGTTCTGCACGCGCCGCTCGGTGGGCAGGCCGTTGTCGTCCCAGCCCATGGGATAGAAGATGTTGAAGCCGAGCATCCGGCGCTGCCGGACGATGACGTCCGTGTGCGTGTAGCTGAAGACGTGGCCGATGTGCAGCGAGCCCGAGGCGGTCGGCGGAGGCGTGTCGACCACGAAGGTCTCCTCGCGGGGGCGCGAGGGGTCATAACGGTACGTCCCGTCGGCCTCCCACGCGTCGGCCAGGCGCTGCTCGGCGACGGGCGAGTCGAAATGCTTCGGGAGCGTCGCTGGATCGATGGTGCGGAACGTCTTCTTGGTCGTCACGTGATCACCTGCAGAACTGACCCCGCAGGTACCGCCCGCGGGGGCGCGCATCCTACGTCGTACCCAGGGTAACGCTCAAGGCGCGCCGCGTCACCGGAGGGCGATCCGCGCTCGCGTCCGCCAGAGATCGGCGGCTCCGTCCTGGAGAGGCCGGCGGCTCCGTCGCGGCGCTCGACGCGGATGCGCTCGCCGGGACGGCGGCTCAGTCGTAGCGCTCGACGTGGACGTGCTTGCGGGGGACGCCGAGCTCGCCGCGGGCGAGCTCGCGCACGGACGAGACCATCCGATCGAGGCCGCAGATGAAGACATGCGGGGCCGGATCCCCGCTCGCCCCGGCCAGCTCCCTGTAGAGCTCAGGCACGTGCGCCTGCACGTAGCCGCGGCGGCCCGACCAGGACGGGCCGCCGCGCGAGAGCGTGATCTCGTAGCGGATCCGGTCCGAGCCGCGCGCGAGCGCCTCGAGCTCGTCGCGGTAGATGATGTCCTCCTCGAAGCGCGCGCCGAACAGGATCCACAGGTGCGCGGCCGCCCCGGCGCGCAGCGACGCGCGCAGCATGCTCCGGAGCGGCGTGACGCCGGTGCCGGTGGCGACGAACAGCGAGGGCGCAGGGCTCCCGGGATCGCGCGTGAAGAGCCCGTGCGGGCCGACGGCGCGGAGCGTCGCGCCGGGCTCCAGCCGGTGCAGGTACTCCGAGCCGGCCCCGCCCTCCACGCGGGTGACCGCCAGATCGAAGCGAGGCGAACCGTCGGGGGCAGAGGCGATCGAGTAGGCGCGCTTCACCTCACCGCCCGGGAGCGGGAGGATGAGGTTGACCCATTGCCCGGCCTCGAACAGGAACGCCCTGCCGTCAGCGCGCTCGAACGAGAGCTCTCGCACGAAGGGGCTGAGAGGCCGGACGGCGACGAGGCGGGCTTCGAACGGTTCGGCTTGGATCATGATCGGGCCTCTGCGCGGCCACAGGCTGCCCGGGCCGCGCGGGTGGCGAGGTCTTACCGCAGCCCTCGCCCTGGCCCAATCACGATCGGAGCCGCCATGGCGCAGCCGGACGGCGTGGAGTCGCGGAAGTCTAGGCCTTCCGGCTCCACGCCGCCGGCGCGCACGGCCGGGCCGCCGCCCGTTCGCGGCGCTCCGGCGCCGGAGCGGCAGCGGATCTACCGCTGCACGCCCATGCGGCGGCGCTGCGGGATGTTGAGCGGCAGCGGATCTACCGCTGCACGCCCATGCGGCGGCGCTGCGGGATGTTCAGCGCCGGCCGGGAGCGATCCTGGTTCGGGAGCTTGCTCGGCGGGCGGGGCTCCCGGTGCGCGGGCTTCGGCGCGGGGACATGCCCCGTCTGCGGCGGGCGCCGCTCGGGCGTCTTGGCCGAGCCGAGCTGCAGGGCGGGCTCGGGGAGATGCACGGGTCGCTCGGTCATGGAATCCTCCATTCGATCACTCATCACCACGGCAGAAAGAGCACCAAGGCTGAACGAACCCTTCGAAGAACCAGCTCTCATACACCCTCCATTCATCGTAGGACCCCGGATTGCAGACACGTAGACAGATCGATGCCGCGACGGACGCTGGCCCCGGACGCCGCCCAAAGGCCGCTCGACTGGCGCTCTCGCGCGATGGACGCACCTCCACGCATCGCCGGGGCAGGGCGGTCCGCATCACCACACGCCCCCTGGTGAGGCGCATCAGCGCCTCGCCGTCAGGAGAGATGGCGAGTCGGCCCGCCGCGCCACGAACCATCCGGCTCGGTGCTTCGCGCGAGCGGCCAGCGAGCGAGGGCCTGCGACCGCGAGGTCAACGACCTCCAGCGCATCGGACTCGTTCGCAGCTTGGCCACGCTCCGTCCCCACGAGCACACGACCACGCTCGCGCGGGGTTCCGCGGGCGGCTGTCGTGGCTGCTCACGCGCGGCAACAGAAGGGCGCCGTGCCTACCTGGGCAACAGGCGCTTCCCCTTCGGGGCCGCGTGACGGAGCGGTGGTATCAGACGAAAGTGTCCATGATTGACGCGGGCGACGCGTCGAAGGCAACGCTAGCACCGGAGCCAGAGATCGCCCAGCACTTTCTGCGTCTATGGAGGAGAGCTGTACGCGTGGTGATCTCGCGCTGTGCTCGCGGAGCGTTCGTGTCCTCTTTTGCTTCCGATTCGGCTTCCGCTTCTCCTCCACCTCACGAGCCACAGGAGCTCGCACGGGCGCGCCGAGCCACCGCTCAGAACGCGATGCGCAGCCCCACGCCGAGGGGGACCGCTCCAGGCGACGCGCCGACGGCGCCCGGACCGACGAGGAGGCGCGCAGCGGCCAGCCCGCGCATATCGAGCCCTCTCCGCAGCACCCGCTTCTTGCCGATCACGTAGAGCGGCAGGCCGACGCCGACCGCGGCCGCGCCCCCGACCGCCGTCGCCACGGCCACCGTGTACGTGTCACGGTGCTTCGCGGCGGCCTCGTCGTGGTTCGCGGTGATCAGCACGGCGCCGGTGACGAGGGCGGCTGCTCCGAGGCTCGCGAGGACGATCCCCGAGACCATCATGACCGTGCTGTTCCGCTCGGTCGTCCGCTCCATGAAGTTGCGGAGCTCTCTCTTCGTCGCCTCGATCTCCAGCTCGATCTGGCGCCCGTGGGCGTCTCGCATGTCTTCGTCTTCAACAAAATCGTGGATGGTGTCCGCCTCGTACTTGAGCGCCTTGATCCTCGCTTCGTACGCAGCGACCGTCGCCTCCCACATGGCCTGCGGCGGGAGCTCCTCCGCGGCCGGCGCGGCAGGGGGCGCGGAGGGCGCGAGCTGCGGGGGCGGCGTGCGCTCCGCGCCCTCCGCCGGCGCCTGCGCGGCCGCGCTCGACGCGAGCACCGCGCCGGCAAGCGCGAGCGCCCACGCGACGAGGCGGCGGCGCACCGCGGCCGCGGAAGTGGAAGACGCGCGCGCCGGGGGCGCGAAGGGATGCGCGAAAGGGGAATGGACTCGTCCCATCGACGAGCGGCATACCTCAACCGTGGCGCAGAGACATCCGCCACGTCCCGCTCGCCCGGCCTGCGACCGCGATCGCGGCGCGCTCACCCCTCCCGCGGCCGGCCGCGGCGCTTGCTCCCCTCCCCGGCCCCGACCGGCCGCGCCTCGGCGGCCACGCGGAGCAGCTCCTGGAAGTGCCGCTCCACCGGGCCGAGGTCGATGCCATCCATGAACGAGGTGAACGCGAAATAGGGCAGCAACGTCTGCCAGGCGCGCAGCCAGCCCGGCAGGTAGCGCGGCCGCTCCAGCACGCCGGCCGCGCGCAGCTCCGCCAGCACCGCGATGTCGTCGAGCGCGATCCGGCCGCAGACGAGCAGCTCCACCTCGTCGCGCAGGCCGCCGCGCAGGACCGCGGCCAGGAAGGCGTAGACCTCGAGCAGGCCGGCCAGGTAACAGGCGTCCTTCGTGAAGGGCGCGCCGCCCTCGACGAGCCCGCCGCGGCAGACGCGCTGGGCGTCGAAATAGGCGTCGCGGCGCCCGGCGCCGCGCTCGCGCAGGTACCGGTAGAGATCGAGGAAGCTCGCGCCCTGCTCGGCCATGTCCACGAGCCGCACCCGCTCGGCGAGCCGGGTGAGGCGGCCGATGGAGAGCGAGCGGCTGTACAGCTCGGCGAAGATGGCGAGCCCCTCCTGCGTGCGCGTTGTGCGGGGGCCGCCCGACCGCAGGAACGCGCACCGCGGCTGCGCCGCGCCGTTGTGCGCGGTGAGCGCGTGCGTCTCCACCTCGTGGTGCCACAGCCCCTCGGCCTCCCAGGACGCGAACGTGGCCTCCGGGCGGATGCGGACGCGGCTCATGCCGGCCACCACCTTGGCCGTGATCCGCGGGTCGAGCACGATCTCGATGTCGAGCGGCGGCGTCCGCGCGGCGACGCGGGCGGCGAGCAGCTCCCGGAGCGCGCCGGCGTCGAGCGGCTCCTCGTCGGGATCGCTGGCCTCGTCCCAGCCGTGGACGCGCAGGCGCGCGGTGAGGTGCTCGGCGAGGTCGATGTTGCGGACCTCGCCGCCGAAGAACCGCGAGCGCGCGCCGCCGTAGAGCGCCCGCGACCGCTCGGCGAACTCGCGGGTCCCCGCCGCCTCGAGCAGCTCCGCGGCCTGGATCTGCGCGCGGACGTTGTCCCTCAGCCAGTCGAGCACGGGCGCGTCGCCGTCGATCGAGCCGAGGAGCTCACGCAGCTCGGCGATGCGCCGCGCGAGCCCGTCACGATCGACGCGGTGCTCGACCTCGGGGAGGTGATCCTCGCCGGCGGCGAAGAAGCGCTCCTCGACCTCGCGAGGCCAGGCGATGTCGTCGAGCAGCCGGAGCGCCTTGCCCTCGGAGAGGCGGGCGCCGACCCGATCGAGCTGCTCCAGCACGGCGCGGTCGATGCTCATGGCCGCATGCTCGCGCGAACCGCGGAGCGCGGAAAGCCGCCGGCGCAGCGCTTGCGGCTCGGACGCGGACCCGGGGCAGGATCGCGAGCGCGCCCAACTCCGCGCGCCAGCGATCCCTGGCGGGACGATGTCGCGGAGGCGAACCGCCGCGATCCCGCCCGCGGGCGCTGCTGAGATCGCCCGTGCGCAGCGGTCGCATGCCGAAGCGCCCCGGAGGCCTCCAGCAACGTGCTGTCGGCAACCAGCAGGCCTGTGCCGGGGAGGCAAGCGCGAGGGCGTGCGCCGGCGCTCCCCGTGGCCACGCCGAGCATGTTGTTCGGCTCCTCGCATCCGGGATACATTGGAGCCTGAACCTCGATGAATGATGATCCCCAGCTGGCACACTGCACAGCACGCATCGGAACGGTCCTCCGGGGCAAATGGCGCATCGATTCGCTCATCGGCGTCGGCGGGATGGCTGCGGTTTACGAGGCGACACACAGGATCGGCCGGCGCTGCGCGATCAAGATCCTCCACCCGGAAATCGCGGTCTCGAAGGAGCTTCGAGCCAGGTTCGAGCAAGAGGCGCTCGCGGTAAACCAGCTCGGTCACCCCGCAGCCGTCAATGTCCTCGACATCGACACGAGCGAGGATGGCTCGCCGTTCCTGGTGATGGAGCTGCTCGACGGTGAATCGCTCGGCAAGCGCGCCCACAGCTCCGGCGGCATCGAGGAGCGCGAGCTGCTCCGCGCCATCTCGACCGTGCTCGACGTGCTCGATGTCGCGCACGGGCTCGGCATCGTCCATCGAGACATCAAGCCTGACAATCTGTTCTTGACCTCTTCAGGCGGCGTCAAGGTCCTCGACTTCGGGATCGCTCGAATGCAACAGGGCGGCTCCAATGTTCATACACGCACCGGCGCGATGCTCGGGACGATACCCTACATGTCGCCCGAACAGCTCACTGGCGGCCAGATCGATGGGCGGGCCGACGTCTTCGCCGTTGGCGCGACGATGTTTCGAGTCCTGACGAAACGCCATGTGCACGAGGGCTCCATGGAAAGCGAGCTCCTCATCAAGATGGCGACGCAGCCCGCGCCGGCCCTGCGCACCGTTGCCCCCTCTGTCAGCCCAGAGGTCTGCGCCATCGTCGATCGCGCGCTCGCCTTCGATCCATCGCGTCGCTATCCAACGGCCCGCGCCATGCGCGAAGACATCGAGCGAGCTCTGGCCACCCATGCTGCCCCTCACGCGCCAGCCCCAGTGTCGATCCGGACCGACGTGTCGTCTCCAATCAGCGTCGATGCCCCGACGATGGCCGCTCCTGCCGCCGGCCAAGCGATGCAGGCGCCGATGGTCGTACCCGTGCCGCCTCAATCCGCTGCCACCAGCCCACGAGCGAGCTCGAATTCGCCCTTCTTGATCATTGCAGTGATTGGCTCGTTTGCTGTCGCCGTTTGCCTCGCCGCCGTCTTCTTGGTTGTTCGTTCGCGAGACTCCGCCGACGACACCCGTGAGAACGCGAACGATGAGACATCGCAAGAGGACAACGAGAGCGGCAGCTCTCGCACGATGGCCGCGTCTTCCACCACCAGCACGCCGTCCCCGCCATCCCCGCCATCCTCGACCGCTGGGCCCCCGTCGACGCGCCGGCCCGCCTCCGACGGCAAGTATCGCCTCCTCGTCAAAGACGGCAAATATCCATTTTGCGTCACGTCGAAGCTGAAACACGCCTATCCCGTACGCACGAATGACGAGGGCGTCAAAGTGTGCAGCGGCACCCCTGATGGGCCCATCCCGATTGACGGCCTCAAAGCCTACCACCCCTCCGAGCTTCAATGGCAATAGCTTTGTGAGCAGCGGCGGCCTTGTCTTGTACCGTGCCGGTGTGCCGGAGAGCACGCAGCCGCCCAGCTCTTCGATCGCCCGCCCCCGATGTCTTCATCGCGCCTTCGGGGCGGGGCTGGAGGTTCCGGCGATGCGGGCGGCGACCAGCGAGCTGCGGTTCGATGCGCTGTGGACATCCTTGTAGGCTAACGTCGGCGTACGGAGCCAGATCCACGAACATCGCGGAACTGCACAGCTTTTCCGTCTGGAGGGTGGACTGAGCAGGATGTCCACTCGGACGGCGGCGCGCTTCCTCCGCTCTCAGCGCCTCTGTGCGTGTACAGTCCTCGGCATGCCGGGGACAATCCCACCCAAGGGGCGCTCGAGCACCGACGACGTCACGGTGCCGATGCTCGGGAAACAACGCGATGCATCCGTCGTTGAGCTCACGAGCTCGGCGCTGGTGGAAGAAATCGAGACTTCGGCGCGGCCGTGGTCGGACGACGCACCCACGTTGGTGCGCTCAGACGACAGAGCGCCAGCGCTGATCGGGAGCTTGATCTCGGAGCGGTACCGCGTCCACGAGCTCATCGGGGAGGGCGGCATGGGAGCCGTGTACCGCGGCGAGCAGGTGCACCTCCGCAAGCAGGTCGCGATCAAAGTCCTCCAGCCGGGCGCCCGGAACCTCCCCCAGATGGTGGCGCGGTTCGAGCGCGAGGCGATCGCGGGGGCGCATATCCAGCATCCGAACGTGGTCTCGGCAAGCGACTTCGGTCAGCTCGCGGATCGGTCGCATTTTCTCGTCCTCGAGTATGTCGAGGGGACCCCGCTCCAGGACGTGATCGCCTCGGCGCCGCTCCCCGCGCGACGCGCGCTCCACATCGCGCGGCAGATCGCGTCTGCCCTGGAGGCGGTGCACGCGAAGGGGATCGTGCACCGCGATGTGAAGCCGCAGAACATCCTGCTCGGCGCCCATGATCAGGTGAAGCTCATCGATTTCGGCCTCGCCAAGGTGAACGTGGAGCTCCTGTCCACGGAGAGCCGCGAGGCCGCGCGCAAAGGCCAGGATCTCACCGCCGCCGACCAGGTCCTCGGCACGCTCAGTTATCTCGCGCCGGAGGCCGTGCGCGGCATGGATGCCGTCGATGCTCGCGCAGATCTTTATGCGCTTGGAATCATCTTGTACGAAATGCTGTCCGGGAGAAGCCCGTTCGACGCGAGCGACGGCCAATCTTCCTTCCGGAAGCGGCTCCTCGAGGATGCGCCCCCGCTCCGCCAGCGTGCTCCGGGAGCAGGGTTCCGCCCCGACGTGGAGGCGCTCGTGATGCGGCTCGTCCAGCGAGACCCGATCCAGCGCTATCCGACGGCTACGAACGTGATCGCGGCCATCGACGGGGCCATTGCGGCGATGGAGAACGCGCCGAGGCAGATCGAGCCCACCGTTGCGATGCAGCCCGGTGCTCCGGGGCACCAGACGAGCGCGACATCGCTCGCGTCCAGGTGGAGCTCGCCGGCGATGCGGCCGTGGCTCATTGCGTCCATCGTCGTATCGCTCTTGCTCAGCGTCGCGCTCTTGATCGCCATCCTGCTCAGCTGACAGAGACTCAACACGGCCACGCAGTGCGCCCTTCGCGAGGTGGGCTCCCTCAGCGACGGGGAAGCGGGGCCCCCGCCGGGATCCGCCCTTCCTCGACGGCCACGACGTAGGGCGGCAGGCGGCCCGCCCGCACCGCGCGGACGTCGGCGCGCATCGTCGCCGCGTCCGGGTAACGCTCGACCTTGTCGAACGCGAGGGCACGATCCACGACGTCGCACACCTCCGAGGGCACGTCCGGCGCGCACTGCGCGAGCGACGGCGCCCGCGCCGTCGCCGCGGCGATGAGCAGGCGCGCCTCGGCCATGTGGCCGTGGATCGAGCGACCGGAGAGCAGCCGAAACATCGTGGCGCCCAGGCCGAAGACGTCGGTCCGGCCGTCGATGTCGCGGACCATCCCCCTCGCCTGCTCCGGCGCCATGTACTCGCACGTGCCGAGCGCCACGCCCGTCTTCGTGGCCGTCTTCTCCGGCAGCTCCCCCATCCCGAAAGGGAGCGGATCGAGCACGCGGGCGATCCCGAAATCGAGCACCTTCACCCGCCCATCGCTCCCGATATGCAGGTTCTCGGGCTTGATGTCCCGGTGAACGACGCCGTGCGCGTGCGCCACGACCAGCACATCGAGGACCCGCTCGGCGAGCGCCAGCACATAGCCCACCGCGAGCGTCCCCACCCGGGCCATGTGGTCGAAGACCGTCTCGCCCTCGAGCACCTCCATCGCAAGGTATGCGGCGCCGTCGTCCGCGACGCCCGACTCCAGCACGAGCGGCAGCCCCTCGCAGAGCGGGCCGACAGCCGCCAGGGCGCTGCCGATCGGGCCCTCGCGCAGGAAGCGCTTCCGGAGCTCCTCGATCTGGCTCAGCGACGGGTGCAGGACCTTCAGCGCCGCGACCTGGCCGTCAGCGCGCCGGCCAAGGAAGACGCTCGCCATCCCGCCGAAACCGAGCACGCGCTCCACCGTCCAGGTTCCGATCTGGGTGCCGATACGCCGCGCTGCGAGCTCCTCGTCGTCCATCGAACGGGCGGATGGTACCATCCCGTTCACCAGGAGCGATCGCGAAAGGTCACCAGCTGCAACGAGCTCACTCGACTGTGGACCATTGTCTACACCACGCTGAGCTCGTCCAGACGCCGTCACGCACGACCCCGCAGCGCGACGCGATGATCAGTCGGGGCATGGGGCCCCGCACGCCATGACGTTGCCAGGACAGGCTTCTATCTGCCCGAGACACGTGCCGATGACGCAATCAGAGCCAGGCGTGCAGTACACCAGACAGGGAGCGCTCGTCATGCAATTGACCGAGCAATCGCCTTCGCACCAGATCTTGTGCATCCCCGATCCCATGCAGTTGACCAGCGCGTCTCGGCGCGCCCCGATGTCGCAGACGCTCCCGTCCTGACAAGCAATCTGGCACGGTTCATCGCACACGTGATCGCAGTCGTTTGTCTGCATACAGCTGGCCCGCTGCGACGCGCCGCGCCCTTCCTCGGGGCCGCGGCTCGATGGGCCAGGGAGGCGAGCTCTCGTGTCGCCCTTCTTCTCGGGGCCGGGATCCGGAGCCTTTGCCAGCAGGCGATCCGCCGCCGGACCGCCGGGAACCTTGGCGGGCGGTGAGGCCCCCGGTCGCTGCGCGCCGGTCGCCCCCGGCGATCTCGCGTCGGGCTCGACGTTCACCGCGCGGAGAACCACGGCGGCGAGCACGCCTGCGGCGAGCAGCGGGAACGCCAGCACGGCCCATCGCAGCCTCCGTCCACGTACCGTGGTCGCCGTCCACTGCGTCGCCTGGGTGAACGCCGATGCCGCCGGTGAGGGGGCGAGCCCGTGTGGCCTCCACACCGTCGTGGCGGTGCTGAGCGGATCCGCCGCGGGGGCGGGAGGCCCGGCCGCGCCGAACCGGAGAGCAAAAGCGGGCGGTTGACCGGCCAGGACCGCGCGCACGTCCTGCTGCATGACCGTCGCGCTCGGGTAGCGCTCGCCTCGATCGAACGCGAGCGCGCGATCGACGACGGCACACACCCACTGCGGGGTCTCCGGAGCGACGCTCGCGAGCGGCGGCGCGGGCAGCGTGGCCATCTTGACGACCAGATCGGTGTCAGAGCTCGCGTCATGGATGCGCCGCTTCGTGATCAGACGAAACATCGTCGCTCCGACCGCGAACAGGTCGGCACGCGCATCGATCTCGTCGCCCCTGACTTGCTCCGGCGGCATGTAGGCGACCGTGCCGAGCGTCGTTCCCGTGCGCGTCCGAACGTAGTCGGCCGCGGCCTGCCTGACGCGGGCGACGCCGAAATCGAGCACTTTCAGGCGCCCGTCGCGGAGGCGGAACAGGTTGTCTGGCTTGATGTCGCGGTGGATGATGCCGTGCGCATGGGCCGCTGCCAGCACGTCCAGCAGCCCGTCCACCATGGCCAGCAGCTCGGCCATGTCCATCCTGCCCATGCGCCTTCCGTACCCGGCGAGCGACTCACCATCGAGCAGCTCCATGACGAGGAACGGGCAGCCGTCCGCCGTCGTGTCGATATCGCGTATTTCCACCGCGCCGGGATGGACGAATCGATTGACGGCCTGCGCTTCCTGATCGAACCGCGCGCGCAGCTCGGGCATGCGCGCGATCTCGGGGTGGAGGATCTTGATGGCATCTCGCCGCCCGATCTTGTGCGCGCCGACGTAGACAGCGGCCATGCCGCCCGAGCCGAGCAGCCGCTCGATCGTCCACTTCCCGCACAACACGGTGCCGACTCTGCGCTGCAGTTCCTGGTCGTCCATATCTGCTATCAGGTTTGCTAATTCGCCGAACGGAGTGCTCGCGGCGCCCCAGCACCGCCCTGACGGTCGCCCATCCTAGCCGATTGGCCGTGGATCTGCCGGGAGGCCGATGGTACCGTCGCCGCGATGTCGGGGAGCGTGGACCAGCTCGAGGAACACCGCGCGGCGCTCACCGGGCACTGCTACAGGATGCTCGGCTCCGTTGTCGACGCCGACGACGCCGTCCAGGAGACCATGGTGCGCGCCTGGCGGAGCCTCGACAAGTTCGACGGGCGGTCGTCGCTGCGCACCTGGCTGTACCGCATCGCGACGAACGTCTGCCTCGACGCGCGGGCCGATCGCGCGCGCCGGGCGCGCCCGCTCGAGGAAGGCCCTGTCGGCACCGTGGACGACGAGCTCCAGACGCGCCCGCGCACGCACTGGCTGGAGCCCGTCCCCGACGCGCACGCCCTCCCGGCGGACATCGACGCCGCGGAGCGGGTGGTGCTCCGCCAGAGCATCCGCCTCGCGTTCGTCGCGGCGCTCCAGCACCTGCCGCCGAAGCAGCGCGCCGCGCTCCTGCTCACCGAGGTGCTCGGGTGGTCCGCCGCGGAGGTCGCCGACAGCCTCAGCACCTCGGTCGCCGCGATCAACAGCGCGCTCCAGCGCGCGCGGGCGACGCTCGCGAGCCGCGATCTCGGCGACATGCGCGCCACGCTGCCGGAGCCGCAGTCCGCCTTGCTCGACCGCTACGTCACCGCCTTCGAGCAGTACGACGTGGACCGGCTCGCGGCGCTGCTGCACGAGGACGCTACCCTGTCGATGCCGCCTTTCACCCTCTGGCTCCGCGGCCCCGACGCCATCCGCGCGTGGCTGCTGGGCCGGGGCGCGGGCTGCCGCGGGTCGCGGCTCGTGCCGACGGCCGCCTGCGGCTCGCCGGCGTTCGCCCAGTACCGCCCGGCGCCGGAGGGCGGCCACCGGGCCTGGGCGCTCATCGTGCTCGATCTCGCGGGGGACCGCATCGCCAGCATGACGTCCTTCCTCGACACCGAGACGCTCTTCCCGCGGTTCGGCCTGCCGCTCGAGCTCCCCGCGTAGCCCCCGCGCCCGGCCGCATCGGGGCGGCGATCTTTTTTTCCGGTCGACCGATGAGTCCCGGCGCAGGCGGGTGTCTATGGGGTGAACTCCGGCGCGATGGCCCTCATGGCCGCGATCGTGGCCGGCATCACCCGGCGTCCATGCTCGAACAGGAGAAGAGGACCATGACAACGAACAGCGCTCGCAAGATCTTCGTCAACCTGGCCGTCAGCGACCTGAAGCGGTCGATGGAGTTCTTCGCGAAGCTCGGCTTCGAGTTCAACCCGCAGTTCACGGACAGCAACGCCGCCTGCATGATCGTCAGCCAGGAAGCCTTCGTGATGCTCCTCACGGAGCCGTTCTTCAAGGGCTTCACGAAGAGGGAGATCTGCAACACGAGCACGCACACGGAGGGGATGTTCGCGCTCTCGTGCAGCAGCCGGGCCGAGGTCGACGAGATCGTGAAGAAGGCGATCGCGGCGGGCGGGTCGCACGCCATGGATCCGCAGGATCACGGCTTCATGTACGGCTGGAGCTTCTACGACATCGATGGTCACCACTGGGAGGTGGTCTGGATGGCCCCCGAGGCGATTCAATCGTAGCCGGCGCGTCGACGAAGGAACCAAGGAGAAGGAGGAGAGCCATGGTCGAGAGCCGCACAGCGAACAGCGATAGCTTCCAGGTCACGACGCCGTCGGCGGACGAGGTCCGCATGACGCGCCTGTTCGACGCGCCGAGGCACCTCGTGTTCGAGGCGATGACGAGGCCCGAGCACATCAAGCGGTGGTGGGGCTGTCTGGGCGAGGGCTACTCGGTGCCCGTCTGCGAGATGGACCTCCGGCCGGGCGGCAAGTGGCGCTTCGTGAACCGCCACCCGGGCGGCGAGGCCGCCTTCCACGGCGAGAACCAGGAGATCACGGCGCCGAGCCGGCTCGTGTTCACGGAGATCTTCGAGCAGTTCCCGGACACCGTCTCGGTGGTGACGGCGACCTACACCGAAGAGGGCACGAAGACGCGGCTCACGGCCACGGTGCGTTATCCGTCGACGGAAGTGCGCGACATGGTCCTCGCGTCCGGGATGCCCAAGGGCGCGGGCATCAGCTACGACCGCCTCGAAGCGCTGGTCGCGAAGCTGCAGCAGCGATGAGCCCGGTTGGCCGGCGGTGAGCGGGCACGGCGCTGCCAGCCCGCGCGCGCGCTCGCTCACGCGCGCCGCTCGGCGAGCACCTGCCGCAGCGTCGCGCCGCCCACGGGCTTCGTGAGGTGCAGGTCGAAGCCGGCCTGCCTCGACCTGGCCTGGTCCTCGGGTCCGCCGTAGCCCGAGATCGCCACCAGGTAGAGCGCGCCGCCCCCGGGCGCGGCCCGCGCCCGGCGGGCGACCTCGTGGCCATCGATGCCCGGCAAACCGATGTCGATGAAGGCCACCTCGGGGCGCAGCTCCAGGAGCTTCGTCACCCCCTCCAGGCCGTCCACCGCCACCGTCACCTCGTGCCCCAGCGCCTCGATGAACTCGCTCATCACCCGGCGCACGTCCTCCACGTCCTCCACGACGAGCACCCGGTGCCGCTCGGCGGTCTCCCCCGGCTGCGGAGCGGCGGGCGGCTCGGCGCCGGGCGCGAGCGGCGGCGCCGCGCCCCGGCCGAGCGGAAGGCGCACGATGAACTCGCTGCCCTGGCCCGGTCCGGCGCTCTCCGCGACGACGCTGCCGCCGTGCATCTCCACCAGCCGCCGCACCAGCGTGAGCCCGAGGCCGAGCCCGCCCGTGCCGCGGTCGATGGTCTGCTCGACCTGCGTGAAGAGCTCGAACACCCTCTCGAGCATCGCCGCCGGGATGCCGCGGCCCGTGTCGCGCACCCGCAGCACGGCCTCGGGCGCGGCGCCCGGCGCCTCGCGGGTCAGCCGCACCGAGATGGCTCCCTCCGGCGGCGTGTACTTCGCGGCGTTCGTCAGGAGGTTCGTGACCACCTGCTCCAGCCGCGTGGCGTCGGCCCGCATGCCGAAGTCCCCCGGCCCGACCTCGACCGAGAGCGCGTGGCGCCGCGCCTCCACGGCCGCGCGCGCCGCGGCGGCGGCGTTCCGCACCGCCGCCGCGAGATCGACGTCCTCCAGGCGCAGCTCCACCGTGCCGCGCGTGATGCGCGACACGTCGAGCAGATCGTCCACCAGGCGCACCAGGTTGCCCACCTGCCGCCGGGCGATCTCGCGGTAGCGCGCCGATCTGGGCGCCTCGCCCGTCAGATCGCCGAGCAGCGTGAGCGACAGGCTGATGGCGGCCAGGGGGTTGCGGAGCTCGTGCGCGAGCGTCGCGAGGAACTCGTCCTTGCGCTGATCGGCGAGCCTCAGCGCCTCGACGAGCGCCTCGACGCGCCGGCGGGCGCTCACCTGGTCGGTCACCTCGAAGGCGAACACGAAGATGCCCTCGATCGCCCCGTCGCGATCGCGCATCGGCTGGAAGACGAAGTTGAAGAAGCGCTCCTCCGTCGTGCCAGTGCCCTGGCGGTCGAGCCGCACGGCGAGCTCCTTTCCCACGAAGGGCTCGCCGGTGCGGAACACGGTGTCCAGGAGAGCCGGGATGGATTGCCCCTCGAGCTCGGGCAGGGCGTCCAGGATGGGCATGCCCACGCGCGCTCGTCCGCCGACGAGCTGCTGGTAGAGCGGATTGACCACCTCGAAGACGTGCTCCGGCCCGCGGAGGATCGCGATGGGCCCCGGGGCCTGCATGAAGAGGTCGTTCAGGTACTGGCGCTGCCCCTCGGCTTCCCGCCGCCGGCGCGCGAGCTCGACGTGGATGCGGACCCGCGCGAGGAGCTCCCGCGCGGAGAACGGCTTCACGAGGAAGTCGTCGGCGCCGGCCCCGAGGCTGTCGACGCGCACCTCCTCGCCCGCGCGCGCGGAGAGCATCATCACGGCGACGCCGCGGGTGCGCTCGTCGGCGCGCAGCGCCCTGAGCAGGCCGAAGCCGTCGAGCCGCGGCATCATCACGTCGGTGAGCACGAGGTCCGGGACGTGGGCGCGGGCGCTCTCCAGCGCGGCCTGACCGTCGGCCACGGCCTCCACCGTCCACCGCTCGGCGAGGAGCAGCCGCTGCACATAGTCGCGCATGTCCGCGTTGTCGTCCGCGACGAGGATGTGCCCCGGCCGCTTCGGGGCCGGGCGCTCCTCCGCCAGCACGGCGTCCGGCGCTCGCACGTCGCGTTCCCACTGCGCGGCCTCGTCGAGGAAGGGCGCAGCGCCGCGCCCCTCCGCGGCCGGCGCGGGGGCGAGGTCGATGCGATCCGCGGGCAGGTGCGCCTTCCCGAGCGGGATCGCGACCGAGAAGCGGCTGCCCGCGCCGAGGCGGCTCTCCACGGCCACGCTGCCGCCGTGGAGCTTCGCGAGCTCTCGCACGAGCGCGAGGCCGATGCCGCTGCCCTCGTAGCTGCGGCCCCTGGCCCCCTCGACGCGGTAGAACCGATCGAACACGCGCGGCAGCTCCTCCTCCGGAATGCCGGTGCCCGTGTCCTCGACCGACAGGACGATCCGCCCCCCGGTCTCCTCCAGCGTCACCCGGACGCCCCCCGAGAAGGTGAACTTGAAGGCGTTCGAGATGAGGTTGAGCACGATCTTCTCCCAGAGCTCGCGGTCGACGTAGGCCGGCTCGGAGAGGGGCGCGCACTCCACCGTGAGGGCGAGGCCGGCCCGATCCATGAGCGAGCGGAACGAGCTCGCGAGCTCCGCGGTGAAGGAGCCGAGATCGGTGGGCTGGTAGCTGGCCCGGATGCGGCCCGCCTCGATGCGCGAGAAGTCGAGCAGCGTGTTGACGAGCCGGAGGAGCCGGAGGCTGTTGCGGTAGATGATCGCGAGGCGGTCGCGCTGCGGCGCGGGCAAGGGGTGCTCGGCGTCCGAGAGGCCGTCCTCGACGGGGCCCAGGATCAGCGTGAGCGGCGTGCGGAACTCGTGGCTGATGTTGCTGAAGAACACCGTCTTGGCGCGGTCGAGCTCCGCGAGCGCGTCCAGCCTGCGCCGCTCCTCCTCGCTGGCCCGGGCGTTCTGCAGGGCCGCCGCGCCGTGGCCGGCCAGGAGCCGCAGGAAGCGGCGGTAGTCGTCGTCCAGCACCAGCCGGGGGCTGGCGCCCGCGACGAGAAACCCGCCCGGGCGGCCTCCAGCGCCGGCGCGGGGGAGCGGCAGCACCACCGCCTGGCGAGCGGCGTCCGGCCACGGGCCCCCCGGGAGGGGGCCGACGCGCGCGGGCAGCTCCGACAGATCCACCTCCACGTCCCCGCGCAGCGCGCGGTGCAGCGGCCACACCGCGCCGGCCGCCGCGCCGAGCTCCACCGCCGCCGGCGCCGCCGCGTGCCTCGGGTCGAGCCCGACGGTCCCTGCGAGTCGGGCGGGCGAGCCGTCGTCGTCCACGAGATAGATCAGGGCGAACGGCACGTCCCGCCCGGCCTCTGCCAGGGTCTCCATCATCACCCGACAGACGTCCTGAACGCTCCTGGCGTCAGCCGCCCTCGCCGCCAGCGCCCCGAGGACCTGCAGCCGTCGCTGTCCAAGGATGTAGCCTGTGCTCTCGGAGCACGCGACGAGGATGCCCGCGACAGCGCCCCTCTCGTCCCGGATGGGGCTCTGACCGTAGCTGAAGTAGCACTCCTCCATGAAGCCGTGCCGATCGACGACGAGCAGGCCATCGCGGACGTAGGTGGCCCCTCCCGCGAAGACCTTCTCGATCATCGGCTCGAGGATCCCCCAGATCTCCTTCCAGCACTCGGGGCCCGCCTGGCCCAAGGCGGCCGGGTGCTTCGTGGATCCGAGGATCGGGCGGTAGGCGTCGTTGTAAAACTGAATGAGCTCCCGACCCCACCAGAGGAACATGGGGTGTTCGGACGAGAGCAAGATGGACAGCGCCGTCCGCAGCGACTGGGGCCATGCCTCGACCGGGCCCAGCGCCGTCTGCGACCAGTCGATCGAGCGCATCAGCGCCCCCATCTCGCCGCCGCCCGAGAGGGCCCCGCAGGCCGGATCCGGCACAGCCCCGGCGCTCGCTTCCTCGCCGCGGTCCGCGCCGGTTCGCTCCTCGACGCTGTCGCGCTGGCCGATGCGCTGCCTCGTCATGGGGGACACCTGCTTTTCTACCACGGCCGAGTCCAGCCATCCTCGGCGCTGCACCTTGGGTACGATCGCCTGCTCGTCTCAACGCCGTTCTCGATGCGTACCGCGTCGAGTTGCCGGCCCAGCCCCATCGGGGCGACTGAATTTCCTTGACACCGCAATCACTCCACGGGCCTCGGGGCGGGATGCCTCTCTTGCCTTCGTGAACCGCGCTCACGAGCTCGCCTCCTCCCACGGCCGAATGAAACTTTGCAGAGCTCCGCAAAGGACACTCCGGCTGGACCGCTTGCTCGAGCCGAGCAAGCGGTCTAAGCTGCCTCGCATAACTTCGGAGGCCAAAACTGGCCTCCCATTGCAAGAGGAGCGTCCATGCGTCGTCTCAGCCCTGCTGCCCGCGTTCGGTACTTCTTCGCTGCCCTGACGGCAGGCGCAGCGATGTTGGGTACCACTGCCCTGCTGGTCCCCTCGAGCGAGGCGGCGCCCGGGGGGAATTGCACGTATTACAGCGACGAGAGCTACACCACCGTCGTCGGCCAGTACGGCCGCGACTGCTGCAACAACCGGATCGCGTGGGGCACCACGACGCAGCACTACGAGTGCGGCGGGTGCTTCACCTGCACCCCGCCCCCTCGCTGAGGGAAGCGCGCCGGTGACGGACGGCCGGCTCGATGGCGATCGCCGGCCACGATCGTTCAGCTTGCGAGAGGAATTGAACAGGGAGGCGGGGAGACGGGGAGATTGGTTGGAATCTTCTCCCCGTCTCCCCGCCTCCCTGTGAATTTCCCCGAAGATTCGGGGGATGCTTCGGGTCGGCATGAACAAGCGTCGATGGCGCAAGAGGCGCTGTCGGCCAGGCCGCCATGGCTACGTCTGGCCGAGCCACGCGATCGCGGCGTCACGCGCCTCGAACACGCCGAAATGCTGGCCGCGGCGCTCCTCGGCCACCACCTCCCCGAACCGGCTGCTGAAATCAGCGGCCCCCGGGGGGCACACCACCGCGAGCCGGATCCAGTAGTTTCTTAGCTTCTGCAGGATCTCCCCAGCCTCCCCTGAGCTGAGGTCGAAGAAGGCCGCCGTCAGGTTCGCCGGGTGGAGGAGCGCACACTGCACGCCGCCCGAGAAACAGGCCTCGATCACGCGGTCGACGTCGCGGACGCTCGCCATGAGCCGGTGGCCCGGCGGACCTTCCACGAACTGCACACCCCCCTCGTCGACCACCGTCAGATCCATGGCATCCCTCCGACACGGCCTCTGCGCCGCGGGCTCGGCGGAGAGCTCCGCTCGACCCGCGACCAGGAGTATCCCGACGCGCGGCCGCTGTACAGGCATCGCGCGGCGCGCAGGAGCAGGGGCCAGGCTCGCCCCCGCCGCGCGGCGCCCAGGGCGTCATTCGTCACTGCGCGCGCCTGACCTCGTCGGAGAACCTCACCGCCTCGCGGAGCACGTGATCGGCGAGCGCCGGATCGATGATGCTCTTGATCTGCCCCGTCTCGATCCCCTGCTCCGCGGCCGACTTGAAGTCGATGACCTCGTCGGCCATCGTCGCGAGCTGCCCGCTGTCGACGCGGAACGCGTGCGCCTGGTACAGCTGCCCGGCGCGCGCGGTCGCCTGATCGATGAGCGCGCGCTCCTGCGGGTCGAGCAGGTGCGCGATGAACTCGAGGTGATCCGCCATGATCGTCGTCCAGAACGCCGAGACCTCGTCGCTCTGGAGCGAGATGTCGCCGTACGCGAGCCGATCGAGCCGGGCGACGAAGCGCTCGGCCTCCCGCGCGATGTGGTCGAAGAAGAGCGGCCAGACGAGGCTCCGGAGCGCGCCGCTCTCCTGCGCGCGCTGCATGCGGCGCTTGTACTCGATGAAGCGCTGGACGCTCGACCGCGTCGAGGCGAGGAGCGAGGAGATCCCGTAATCGCCATACCCCCGGTCGCGCGCCGCAAGGAAGTGCCTGGCGAAGAGGTTCTGGTACTGCCGCGCCTCGTCCCGGGGCCCGCGGAGGTGATCGCCGGGCATGAGCAGCGTGATGAACAACGCATGTTCCATCAGCTGGTCCGTCCAGAAGAGGACCTCCGAGACGGCGTGCGCTGCATAGCCGGCGCCCGGCCCGGGCAGGAAGACCGGCTTCCTCGAGCGCTGGTCCACGGAGATGCCGGGCGTATAGGCGGCCCCTGCCGGGAGGGCGAGGGGCCCGATCGACTCGCACACCGCGTAGCTCTTGTCGGGCAGCGCGAGGCTCGGTGTGGCGAGCAGCGAGACACCCGCGGTGGCCATCGCGCCGCCGGCGAATTGCCGGCGTCCAAGTTTCCCTTGCGGAACACGCTTCTCCATCGACGCTCCTCCAGGTTCATGCATCCGTGAGAATCGGAGCGCGAGGGTGCATGTCCCGCGCCTGAGCCAAGGAGTCGACTCGCAGGGCGGTCCGCCTGCGCGCGCCTCACCGATCACGACGGCCGGCGACGCGCAGAATCACCACGCCCGAGCGCTTCGTCGGCAGAGAGGTCGCGTGGGGGCGCGCCGGACGTCATCCGCGGAATCCGCCCGTGATGGGCCGCCCTGCGATCGGCGGCCTGCGAAGATGACACACATTCCCCCTCCTCTACCGACCATCTGCGACCACGGAACACATCACACCGCGGAGGACACACGCTCGCGACGACAGACCTGCACACCTCCCGCGGGCGCCGCAGACGCACCTGTACCTACACGCGGCCGTCCGCCGTGTCGGGGTTCGGATTTCTTCGCTATCGTCGCCCGGGATGTCGAGGACCCGCCCTCGGCTCCGACAACCCCACGAACGCGCGCCCGATCCCGGGGCGAGAGCGAAGAGAAGGAGCCGATCATGAAGTACATCCTGATGATGAACACCCCGAGCGGGGGGCCGTACCAGGTCGCCAACTGGCAGCAGAAGGACTTCCAGGCGCACATCGCGTTCATGAAGAGCTTCCACAGGAAGCTCAGCGCGTCGGGCGAGCTCGTGGCGGCCGAGGGCCTGGCGGGGCCCGACCAGGCCAAGCTCGTGCGCGCCGGCAAGGACGGCGCGCCGATCACCGACGGGGTGTTCCCGGAGACCAAGGAGTTCCTCGCCGGGTACTGGATCGTGGACGTCGAGAGCCCCGAGCGCGCGTACGAGATCGCCGCGCAGGCGTCCGCCGCGCCCGGCCCCGGCGGCGCGCCGCTCAACATGGGGATCGAGGTGCGCGAGGTGATGAGCGCGCCGCCCAGCGATCTCTAGTGACCTCTCCGTCCCAGGGCGCCACGGCCGAGCGCCTGCTGCGCGATCTCGCGCCGCAGGTGCTCGGCGCCGTCATGCGGCGATTCCGAGATTTCGGCGCCGCCGAGGACGCGGTCCAGGAGGCGCTGATCGCGGCGGCCACGCAGTGGCCCCGCGAGGGCGTGCCCGACGAGCCGCGCGCCTGGCTGATCCACGTGGCGTCGCGGCGCATCGCCGATCACGTCCGGAGCGAGGCGGCGCGCCGCCGCCGCGAGGCGATCGTGGTCAGCCTCGTGCCGCCCGAGCTGCAGATCGCCCTCGCCGCCGACAGCGACGAGGCGGCGCTCGAGGACGACACGCTCACCTTGCTGTTCATGTGCTGCCACCCCGCGCTCTCCACGCCGTCCGCGATCGCGCTGACCCTGCGCGCCGTGGGCGGCCTGACGACGGCCGAGATCGCAAGGGCGTTCCTGGTCCCGGAGGCGACCATGGCGCAGCGGATCAGCCGGGCGAAGCAGAGCATCAAGGCGTCCGGCGTGCCGTTCGAGCGGCCGACGCCCGAGGCGCGCGCGGAGCGCCTCGGCGCCGTCCTGCACGTGCTCTACCTGATCTTCAACGAGGGCTACACCTCGAGCTCCGGCCCCGCGCTGCACCGCGACGATCTGTCGGGCGAGGCGATCCGCCTGACGCGCGCCGTGCACGCGCTCCTCCCGGACGACGGCGAGGTCGCGGGCCTCCTCGCGCTCATGCTCCTGACCGACGCGCGGCGCGCGGCGCGGACCGGGCCTCTGGGCGAGCTGATCCCGCTCGCGGAGCAGGATCGGGGCCTGTGGGATCAGCGGGCGATCGCCGAGGGCGTCGCGCTCGTCACGGCGGCGCTGTGCAGGGGCTCGATCGGCGCCTACCAGCTGCAAGCCGCGATCGCGGCGGTGCACGACGAGGCAGCGCGGGCCGAGGACACGGACTGGCCGCAGATCCTGGCGCTGTACGGCGTGCTGATGCGGATGTCCGACAACCCGATGGTGGCGCTGAGCCACGCGATCGCGACCGCCATGGTGCACGGCCCTCGGGCGGGGCTCGATCTGCTGGACGCGCTCGACGCCGACGCGCGCCTCTCGGGTCACCACCGCCTCGACGCCGCCCGCGCGCACCTGCTGGAGCGGGCCGGCGATCGCGCGGCGGCGATCGCGCACTACAGGCGCGCGGCCAGCCGCACGACGAGCATCCCGGAGCAGAGCTACCTGGCGACGCAGGCGGCCCGGCTGAGCGACACGCTGAAGTAGCGAGCCGCGCGGCGCGCGCAGAGGCCGCAGAGGTGTCCGGCGAGAGAGGAGCGATGCCGCGGACCTGCCGGCAGCGAGCGCTCAGCCGTTCACCAGCTCGCCGGCGAGGCGGAGCGCCGCCGCCAGATCCTCCGCGACGTACACGCGCTGCGCCCGCTCCTGGAGGCGCGCCTTGTCGAAGATCTCGCGCGGCCTGGGCAACGGACCGGCCAGGATCACCGCCTTCTGGCGCCGCGCGAGCCCGTCGAGCGCGTTCTCGAGGGCGACGAACCCCGTGCTGTCGATAATAGGCACCTTGCCAAGGTCGAGGATCATCACCTCGTAGCTGTCCCCGCGGATGGCGTGCAGCGCCGCCATCGCCTTCTGGGCGGCGCCGAAGAACAGCGGGCCGTTGATCTCGTAGAGGGCGACCCGCCTCGGGAGCTCGACTTCGCTGGAACCGCCGGCGGCGTCCAGCACCGTCCGGCTCCCTGTCAGCTCGGCCATCCGGCGCATGAAGAGGACGGCGGCGAGGATCACGCCGGCCGACACCGCGATCACCATGTCCAGGATGACGGTGAGCCCATAACAGGTCAGGAGCACGAACACATCGCTCCTCGGCGCGAGCCTCACGATACGGATGAAATGGTGGAGCTCGGACATGTTCCACGCGACGAGCAGCAGCAGCGCCGCCAGCGACGCCATGGGGACGTAGGCCACGAGCGGGGCGAAGACGAGGATCGACAGGAGGACGACGGCGGCGTGCGTCACGGACGCGATCGGAGAGCGCGCGCCAGCCCGGATGTTCGTGGCCGTCCGCGCGAGCGCTCCTGTCGCCGCGATGCCGCCGAAGATCGGCGCAACGATGTTCCCGATACCGAGGCCGATGAGCTCGGAGTCCGGATCGTGCTTGGTCCCTGTCATGCCGTCGGCGATGACCGCCGACAGCAGCGATTCGATGGCGCCGAGCATGGCGATCGCGAAGGCGGCGGGGAGCAGCTCCCTCACGAGCTCGAGCGAGAGCCCATCGCCCCACGGCAGCGAGGGCGTCGGGAGGATCGACGGGATCCCGGCGATCTCCACGCCGCCGACGGTGACGCGAAAGCGGCTGCCGATCGTCGCCACGGAGAACGCGGGGTAAACCGCGTCGACGGCCACCGCGGCGAGCGACACGGCGGTGATGGCGATGAGGGGCGCCGGCACCTTCTTGATGACGCGGGGGACGAGCAAGAGCAGGGCGAGCGTCGAGGCGGCGACCGCCAGCTCGAAGAGGTCGGCCGTCCCGCGCGCGGCCCACAAGGCCGCCACCTTGGCGGTGTAGTGCTCCGGGAGCGGCCCGGCCTGGAGGCCCAGGACGTCCTTCACCTGGAGCGTCGCGATCACGGTGGCGATCCCGGCGGTGAAGCCCGTGGTCACCGGGTACGGGATGAATTCGATGAGCCGGCCGAGCCGCACGAGCCCCATGATCACGAGCAGCACGCCGGCCAGGAGCCCCGCCGTCATCAGCCCGGACAGCCCGTGCTCCGCCACGATGGGCGCGAGGATCACCACGAAGGCCGCCGTCGGGCCGGTGACCTGGAACTTGCAGCCGCCCAGCAGCGCCACCAGCGCGCCGGCCACGATCGCCGTGTAGAGCCCGTGCTGAGGAGGAGCCCCCACCGCGATGGCGAGGGCCATGGAGAGAGGGAGCGCCACGACGCCGACCACGGTGCCCGCCAGGAGGTCGGCCTGGAGATCCCCGAGGCCGTACCCGTTGCCAAGGCAGCGCCGGAGCGCCGACGCCACCGGGATCCGACGCCGCGCCGGAGCAGGCTGCGAGGTGGGCGGCCGGGGCGCTTCGCCGCCCTGGCCCGGCCGATCAATCGCTGCAGCGACGCGCTCGGACCTCAACGTCATCGTCACACCTCCATCGAAGCTCGTGGATGTCGAGCAACATCGGATGTGTTGAGCAACATCGGTGCCACGCGACGATGTCCTCTGTTGATCGCTCGATGCGCGCCGTTTCATGGCGGACCGCGGGCTCGAACCGTGTTTACGACAGGTTGTCGCCATGAATTCATTGCGTCATGGCCATAGTGACAACTTGACGCGGTCGTCGAGCCCGTCGCCGTCGTGCCGTATCACGGGCGCTCGGCGAGCGCTGTGCTCACCCAGCTCACCCCGCTCGTCTCGCGGTCCACGGCGGGTGATAGACTCGCTCGGGCATGCCGTCTTCCCCGTCGCGGCCCACGGTGTCCATGGCCATCGTCGGCCGGCTGATCTCGTATGCCGCCTCTCGCGGCCTCCGCCACGGCGATCTTTTCGAGGTCGCCGGCGTCTCCGCCGAATCGCTGACCGACGCGGACAGCCGCATACCGGTGACGTCGCTCGACGCCCTGTGGGCGCACATGGTACGCGCGCTCGACGATCCCGGGGCGCCCATCCGCCTCGCCGCGCGGACGCGCATGGAGGAGATGCACGTCATGGGCTTCGCGGTCATGACGAGCGCGAGCGCCCGTGAGTCGCTCGACCGTGTCGACCGCTACATGGTGCTCCTGCAGGATACACCGCGCTGGGTGACCGATACCACGACGGACCGGGACGCTCCGTTCGCGGAGATGCACCGCTCGCCCCGCTTCACGCTGGGCGCGCGCGTCGCGACCGAGCACAGCCTGGCGGTGTACATCCGTTGCTTCCGCCAGTGCGCCGGCGTCGAGTTCTCGCCGCTCCGGGTCAGCTTCCGCCACCCCGCGCCGCGCGATCTCGCCGCGCACCGGGACTTCTTCCGCTGCCCTGTCGAGTTCGACGCGCCCCGCGATGGCTTTGCCTTCCCACCGTCGTTGCTGGACCTCGTGCCTCGCGACGCGAACCCGGCCCTGAGCGCGTTCTTCCACCAGCACGCGGAGGAGCTGCGCCGCCGTCGCGTCGCCGACGCGTCGCCCAAGTCCGATCGGGTGCGTGACGTCATCGCGCACCTGCTCGCCTCGGGCGAGCCGTCGGCGACCGCCATCGCGCGGCGGCTCGGGACGAGCGAGCGCACGCTGCGGCGGCACCTCGAGGACGAGGGGACGACGCTGCGGCAGATCGTCGGCGACGTGCGCCGTCAGACCGCCGAGGAGCTGCTCCGCGAGAGCGACACGTCGATGTCGGAGATCGCCTTTCTGCTGGGGTTCTCGGAGGTGACGGCCTTCGCGCGGGCCTTCAAGCGCTGGTCCGGGAGGACGCCCGGCCGGTTCCGTGAGGAGGCGCGCGGCGCCCCGGGGCGCCGCGCCGCAGCGGGCGTGGACCGCGCGGCGGACGACGGCTGACCGCCGGGGCGATGGCCCGCCTGGCCCGAGGCCTCGGGCCGCGGCCGTCCACAGCGCGCCCGGCCTCAGTACGATATCTCGGCGGCGGCGACCTTCGCTCTCGCCGCTTCCCACGACATCGGGAGATCACCCGCGCCGACGGTCCACTGGGTCACGACGCCGTGGACGCTGACCGCGCTCGCCGCGCTCATCGCCGAGAGGTGGGCGTCCGACATCACGAACTTCCCCATCGCCTCTTCGTCCTTCCACACCGTGATGGTCCTCGCATAGCCGCACTTCGCCGAGGTTCCGAGCGTGAAGCCGATCAGCCCTTCCTGCGTAGGCAGCTGGGCGAGGATGGGCCCCATCAGCTCGCCGAACCTCTGCTGCGCCGCCGCGTCGGGCTTCATCCAGAGCAGGGTCGACGAGGCAACATAGGAGTCCTGCGCGGCGCCCGTGAGCGCGCCGTCCGCGAACCCGGGTCCGCCGAACGGCGAGCTCTGCAGATCGTCATCTGTGCACGTGAACTCGGAGGCGGCGGTCTGCGTGCCCGAGCCGCCGCCCGGGTTGCTCGGTGTCCCGTCGTCCGCGCCGCACGCCGGGACGAAGGCGGCGACCGCGACGAGGAGCGGGACAAGCGCGACGCGAGAGAGGGAAAAGTCAATTCGAACCATGATGAACCTCATGACAGGAAAAAAGGTGATGTTGTCGGGCGCGAATCAGCGTTCGTCCGCGCGCACGGGCGAGACCACGCCGAAGACGAGAACGGGGAAGGTCCGCTGCAGGCGGCGAGACGCGAACTCCGTGCGCCGGCCGAAGCTCCTGACCGAGACGCGCGCGCCCACCGGCTGTCCGCCGCCCAGGGTCACGGCCCACATCGGGCTGCCGCCGTCCGGCCGCACGGCGAGGTAGGTGTAACTGCCTGCCGCGAGCCGCTCCTCGACGACGCCGACCACGGGCGCCAGGTCGCCGAGGGATCTCGATAGGTCGCCGAGCGGGCTGCCGGGCGGAGCGTCTCCGGCGACGTTCCGGTCAGCGTGCGTCCCAGGATGCGCGGCGGCGTGGACTGCGAGCGAACCGCCGGCGGCCACGAGCCCGAGCAGCAGGGCAGCGGCCACGAGGGCGCGGGTCTGGAGGAAGCGCGAGGTGCGATGCGCGGCGAGCAGCATGCCGGGAAGCTACGCGCCGCGGCCGGCGCCGGCCTTTGCCCGTACGGCCAAGTTGTTGGCCCGCTCGGCCACGCCGCCGGCCGCCGGCCCGACCCAGGTTGGCCGACCCTGGCCGACCCGACCCAGGTTGGCCGACCCTGGCCGACCCGACCCAGGTTGCCCAGCCCGACCCAGGTTGGCAGCCGACCCGACCCAGGTTGCCCAGCCCGACCCAGGTTGGCCGGCCCGACCCAGGTTGGGGCCGAGCCGCCGACCCATGGGGCCGAGCCGCCGACCCAGGTTGGGGCCGAGCCGCAGGTTGGCCGAGCCCCGACCCAGGTTGGGGCCGAGCCGCCGACCCAGGTTGGGCCGAGCCGCAGGTTGGCCGACCCGACCCAGGTTGGGGCCGAGCCGCCGACCCAGGTTGGGGCCGAGCCGCAGGTTGGCCGGCCCGACCCAGGTTGGGGCCGAGCCGCCCGGTCCACTCCGGGGACCTACGCCAGCCGCTCCTCGACGATCATCCTCACACCGTGCGCCGGCCCGACGTTGGCCGCGCGCACCTTCCCTGTGTCGGGTCGCAGCGACGCGAGCCGCAGCCGGAAGCGCCGCAGGATCGTGCCAAGCACCAGCCGCATCTCATAGCCGGCCAGCGCCGCGCCAAGACAGCGCCTCGCCCCGCCGCCGAACGGCATGAACTCGAAGGGCGTGAACTTGCGCTCGAGAAAACGCTCGGGACGGAAGCGCAGTGGCTCCGGGTAGAGGTCCTCGCGGAAGTGCGCGACGCCGATGGCCACGCTCACACCCACGCCAGCTGGCAATGTGTAACCCATCAGCTCAAGCGGACGCAGCAGCCTTCGCGGGCTCGGCGCCGGCGCAAGCGGAAAGCGCCGCAGCGTCTCGTGGCATACGGCGTCGAGGTACGGCTGCTTGTCGAGCTTCTCTGCCTCCGGGCCGGGCCCGAGCGCCCACAGCTCGGCGCGAAGCCGCTCGACGGCGGCGGCGTTCTCGGGCCGGTGCAACGCATAGAGGGCCCACGCGATCGAGATCGCCGTTGTCTCGTGCCCGGCGATCACCAGCAAGATCAGCTGATCCATGACCTCCTCGTCGGTCATGGGCTGGCCGTCTTCGTCGCGCGCCTCGACCAGCAGGCTCAGGATGTCCTCGCGTGGCCCGGCCGCGCGCGCCGCCGCGATGAGCGTGCGGAGCTGCTCGTGCAGGAGGCGCTGCCGCCGCAGGAACGCCGCGAAGGGACCGACCCCACCGAGCTGGCGCCGCAACGATGGGAGGAGCACGATGAGCGGAGAGAACCCGTTGATGAGCTCCAGCAGCAGGCCTGCGAGCCCTGCCTTGCGCGCCGGCTCGCTCACGCCGAAGACGGCCTGCAGAATCACGTCGAGCGAGATCTGCTGCGCGACCTCGTACGCCATGACCTGCTGATCCGGCCTCCAGCCCGCTGTGTGCCGCTCGGCCAGGCGGCATATCGCCTCGCCGTAGGCACGCATGCGCGCGCCATGGAACGGCGGCATCATGAGCTTGCGCAGCCGGCGGTGCTCGGCGCCGTCGATCAGGAGAAGCGAGGTGCGGCCGAGGAACACCGCCATGTCCTTCGACAGAGGGGCGAACGAGTCCGTCTCCGCCGTGTAGATGGCCTTGATGCCCGCGGGATCCCCGGTGCACACCATCGGGGGTTTGCCAGGAAACGAGAAGGGATCTCCGTACTTCCGCGCGAGTGGCACCATGCAGCCGATGGGGTCCCGGAGATAGCCGATCAGGCTCCATAGCTGGCTGCGCGGCCCCGGCGGTAAGGTGAGCATCGGCGGAGGATACCAGTCTCCCGGCCTCCCGCCTCTCTGTTCAATTTTCCGCTGAAGTGACAGCGCAATGAGGGGATCTCTCAGGTCGGCGGGCCCAGGTCGAGCCGGCCAGACCGGTTCCGCCGCTCAATCCACGGGGAATTGTTCCGCGATCCAGGCCTCCCAGCCCGGCGGCGCTCGGGTGGCCTCAAGGTAGCGACGCAGCTGGTGGGCGTCGTCGAAGGCGGACATTCCCCACAAGCGAAACGCGTCGACATAACCCATGTCGTCCTCGAACGAGTCGGCGAAGTCGGCTAGCTCCAGGCCGAGCTGCCAGGGCGCCTTGACGTCCCCGGCGCAGAGCAGTCGCGCCAGCGAAAGGAGCCCGTCGCGAGGCGCGATCGGACCTGCGTCACCGCTCGCGAGCGCGGTCGCGCATGCTCGCCAACCCTCCGGTACGGCGGGAGGCGTCCACCCGTCGCGTCTCCGGAGCTCGGCGACCTGGCGCGACCAGAACCAGAGCTCGCGGGTGTTGTAGCGGGCCGCCTTCTCGGGCGTCTCGTACGATTCCCACGGCCAACGCACGCCATTCTGCTGGCTGAGCCAGATGGTGAAGGAGACGTCGACCGCGATGAGCCCCTGCTCCAGGAGCGCCGATCGACGGGAGGCCGCCGCGATCGGGTCCTCCTCGTCGCCGTCCTCCTCGTCGCCGTCCTCGCCATCTGCCCGTTCATCCGTCGGGTGCAAGACCTTGTGAACGGCCTCTGCCCAGGTGATCGGCGCCGGAGGGTGGCGCCGCAGGTAGGCGACGCGTGTTTCGCGGTCCGGCGCGAGCTGTTCGAGAAAGACGCCCCACATCCCCAGCCAGTCTTCACCGGAGCCCATGCGCCAGCCGATCGTGTAGCGCTCGTAGTCGGGGAAGCGCTCCCATGGAGGAGCGATGTCGCCGTGCTGGTCGACGTGCTCGCGGAGGCGGGAGCGACAGCTCTCTTTCCAGTCCATAAAGACAGCATACAACAGTTCACGGCCGTCGTCGTCGACAGCGGTGTCAAGACGCCACCGACGGAAAGCGCGTGGACCTGGACACGACAGACGCCCTGCGCCGGCCGTGAACCTCTACATCAGAGCCGGCGGAGCCACACGGCGCGCACGGCGTGGTCGGGTCCCTTCTCCAGCACGACGTCGGCGCGCGCCCTCGTCGGCAGGATGTTCTCGGTCAGGTTGGGACCGTTGATCGTGCGCCAGACCTGCAACGCGAAGGCGCGCGCCTCGTCGTCCCCCATCGCCGCATAACGGTGGAAATACGAGGAGGGGTCACGAAAGGCCGTGGCCCGCAGCGCGAAGAAGCGCTCGATGTACCATCGCTCGATGTCGGCCTCGTCCGCGTGGACATAGATCCCGATGTCGAAGAAGTCGCTGACGGCGATCGCCGCGGCACGGTCGGGGCCCTGCAGCACGTTCAGGCCCTCGAGGATCACGACGTCGGGCTGCCTCACGGTCTGCACCTTCCCGTCGATCACGTCGTAGGTGGCGTGCGAGTAGACCGGCACGTCGATCGCTTCGACGCCCGCCTCGAGGTCGGCGAGGAACTTCACCAGCCGCCCGAGATCGTAGCTCTCGGGAAACCCCTTGCGGTGCAGGCCGCCGCGCGAGGCGAGCACCGCGTTGGGGTACAGGAAGCCGTCGGTGGTCACCAGGTCCACCCGCGGGTGGTCAGGCCATCGCGCGAGCAGCGCTTGCAGCACCCGGGCGGTCGTGCTCTTGCCCACCGCGACCGACCCGGCAATGCCGATCACGAAAGGCCGCCGCGCGATGGGGCGGCCAAGGAAGGTGTCCTTCACGCGGCGGAGCTCCTGCGCCGCGCCTACGTGCAGGTTGAGCAGCCGCGAGAGCGGCAAGTAGATCGTCGCGACCTCGTCGAGCGAGAGCCGATCATTGAGGCCCCGCAAGACCACGAGGTCGGCCTCGGTGAGGGTGAGCGGCGTGGCCGCGCGCAGGCAACCCCACTGCGCAGCGGCGAAGACCTCGTACGTCGTGGAGGCGGCGTCCATGATGGGTCGGAGCCGAGTGTACGCTCCCGAGCGTGCGATCCGAAGCAATCTCGCGCGCGGGAGCGAGCCCCGGCGCCTTGGTCAGGTCGTGACCCGCTCGCTGCTCGCGGCCGATTCGAGCTGCTGTTGCGCCGACTCGGGATGTTGCGGCACGACCACGGCAGAGGCGTGCTCCGTCGCCGGCCGCCAGTTGCCCGCTGCCTCCAGCGCAGCCTGCGCGCGTTCCAACCAGAGCTTGGCGCGGCGACGCTCCAGGACGGACAGCGCTTGCGGCCCCTCGCTCGTGTTGATGGCGGCCCAGAAGCTCGAACCGAAACGGTCGATCTTGTACATCACCGACGCGTCGAGCTCGGGCAATGTCACGGTTTGCCCGCCGCGCTCGAGCAGGCGTTGGTACGCGGGTGACGCGTCGAGCTGACTGAAGTCCCTCGAGCGACCTTGGTTCTTCACCACGAGTTGCTGCAGCCCGTCGCCCGGCGCCGCGAGGACCCGCTCGAGGTGGGACACCGAATCGAAGCCGCCGTCGGTGACGTGCCAGGACACGAGCTGGACGCCCATTTCCCGCGCGCAGTTGAGGACGTCGGTCGACTCGATCCAGCGCTCGAGAGCCCGGTGGCTCTGCGCAGGCAGGTCGACGAGGACCGCGCGATCGCCGCCGAGCGCGCTGTCCAGGATCTGATCGGCGCTATCGAGCTGCTCGAGATCCACGCGCTGCGTGTAGTCCGCGTAGTAACGGCGGAGCGCGCCATGCGACAGATCCGCATCGAGCGCCACGAATGGAAGCGCTCGGTCGATGAATAGCTGCGCCAGCAGCCGAGCGACCACGCTCTTGCCGACGCCACCTTTCTCGCCGCCCACAAAATGTACAGTACTCATGCACCTCCCCCTTCGGCCACCATGTCGCGGAAGTCAAGCCATTCGTTGCAATGGCGCTCCGCCGTCGCTATGCGCCGGTGGCGCGACGTCGAGGCGACGCGATCGGGGTCGAGCGGCACGAGCACCGCCTCCGCGACCTGGCTCGCGAAGGCGTCGCGCGAGAGCGTGCGGATCCAACGCGACCTGGGTCGCCCAGCGCCGTCGCTCAGAAGAAGCTGTAGAGGGACAGCTTGATGCGCTCGTTGGTCGCGGTCACGTCGTCCGCGAAGGTCTGCTCCGAGTACTGGAACGAGAGGCCCGCGCGGATGGCCGGCGTGATGTCGGCGAACAGGTTGCCGTCGATGTAGCGCGACTCGTGGTAGGCCGTGCGGAGCGCGCCATAGCCGTTCTCCTCGGTCACCCGGTCGTTCGAGCCCTGGGTGTAATTGCCGGAGACGGAGAAGCGCCCCGACGGCGGCAGATAGTACTGGAGCCCGACCATGAACCCCGTCCAGCCGATCGTCTTCAGCCTGTTGTTCGCGTCGTACACGACGAGGCCGTTGTCGATGTTCGGCGTATAGACAGCTCCCTCCTCGGGGAGCGGCGGGTGCGGCACGTTGCTCGCGACGCCGACGATGTCCGCGATGCCCGTGCCCGAGAAGAACGAGCCGGTCAACGTCAGCGCGTTCCCGGCGTCGTCCAGCGCCTTGGCCGGGATGATCGGGATCATCGCGTCGACCGAGAGCCCGTAGCCGTTGGCCGAGCGCAGCTCGCGCGGGGTCGCGGAGTGCTCGTTGACCCTGAGATGGCGGAACACGCCCGAGACGCCGATCGACAGCGGGTCGTGCAACATCCCGCCGGCGCCGAGCGTGTGGATTCCCTTCCAGCCGTTGACGCCGATGCGCAACCCCGCCTGCATGTCCGGCACCTCGGAGTCGCGCTGCGGCGGCTTGAGGACGGCAGCGGCGATCTCCACGTTGGCGGCGTCCGACTTGAAGTTGTGGCCGACGCGCAGCTGCGGCATCCTCCCGAAGACCTGGTTCATCACCGGGAAGAAGGACGTCGTGGCCGGGAAGAAGAACGGCTGCCACCCGAACAGGTGATAGCCCTGTCCAATCAGCAGATCGACGTAGTCCGACTCGACCTTGATGTGGGCCTGACGCAGGCGGAAGGTGCCGCTGCTCACCAGCGAGGCCTCGGAGACGGTGGGCGGCTGATTGCCGAAGAAGTCGAGCTCCAGCACGGCCGTTGTCTTGATCCCGGACACCTCGGGCGCGTTCACCCTGACGCCGAACCTGGAGTTCCGCGCCGTGAAGTGCGTGCGGCCGTGCGAGCCGGCGTAGGTGTCCTCGCGCTGGATGACCGTGGCCCCCACCGACTCCCCGAAGCTCTCGGTGGTGTCGTGCATGATGTCGAACTCCGCCATCCCGTAGATCGTGGCCTTCCACTTGGAGGTCACCGGAACAGGATCCTTGGAGGCCGGCTTGACGGCCTCCGCCGGCCGCGCCGCCGGAGCAGCCACGTCCGCAGGCGGCGTGGTCGGCGCCTGCGCGTCCGCCGGCGGGGCCGGCGCAGCGGCCTGCGGAGCGGCCGTGTCCGGCGCCGGCGGGGGAGCCTGGGCGTGCGCGACCGCCGCCACGAAGAAAATCGACGCACCGACTAGGTTCGCAACCTTCGATTGATTCATGTTCGAAGCCCCTGGGTTATCCATGGCGCCAGGAATCCCCTGCAAACGCCGCAGATGGTGAGTTCAACAAAGCTTCACGTCGCACCGCGCGGATCGCGGCCCGGGCGCCGCAGCCGTCTCCCCGGCGGAGCGGCCGGCGTCGAGGCGTCAAACGGCGTTCGCGCCGCCTGCGCGATTCCTCAGGATGCGCGGCCCGCGTCGCAGAACGCGCGGGCGCGGGCGACGAGCTCGTCGCGCCGCCCGTCGCGCAGGAGCTTGAGATCCACGAGGTTGCCGCCGACGCCGACCGCCACCGCGCCCGCCGCGAAGAAGGTGCCCACGTTCTCTAGCGTCACGCCGCCCGTGGGCATGAGCGGGAGTTGGGGCAGAGGCGCCTTGAGCGCCTTGAGGTACGAGGCGCCGCCGAGGGCGTCGCACGGGAACACCTTCACGACGTCTCCGCCCGCGCGGTGCGCCGCCACGACCTCGGTGGGCGTGAGCGCGCCGGGAGCGTGGACGACGTTCATCGCGACGCAGGCCCTCACGGTCGCCTCGTCGAGCGCAGGGCTGACCACGAAGCGCGCCCCGGCCTCCACACAGGCCTCGGCGGTGCGGGCGTCGAGCACCGTGCCCGCGCCGACCAGCGCCCGCTCGCCGTGGCGCGCGGCGACCTCGCGCACGACCTCGACCGCGCCGGGCACGGTCATCGTGATCTCGAGCACGTCGATCCCCCCCTCGAGGAGGGCCTCGACCGCCTGCAGCGCCTCGTCGGCCGAGCCGGCGCGCACCACAGGGACGATGCGCCCGCGCGCGATCCACTCGAGCACGAATTGCTTGTTCATCGGTCCACCCGGGCCGTGCCCAGCTTCATCGCCTTGAGCACTTCATCGAGGGTCGCCATCGTCGTGTCGCCGGGCGTCGTCATCGCGAGCGCCCCGTGCGCCGCGCCGCAATCGACAGCCCACTGCGGCCCCTTGCCCATCAAGAAGCCGTAGATGAGCCCCGAGGCGAACGAGTCGCCGCCGCCCACGCGATCGAAGATCTCCAGGTCCTTGCGCTCGGGCGCCTTGTAGAGCTGGCCGCCGTGGTACAGCACCGCGCTCCAGTCGTTGCGCGTCGCCGAGGTCGCCACACGGAGCGTCGTCGCCACCGCCTGGATGTTCGGAAACACCCCGATGACGCGCTCGATCATGCTCTCGAACGCGCCGACGCGCAGGTTGGCGTGCCCCTCGCCGACGCCCTCGACCTCGAAGCCCAGGGCAGCCGTGAAATCCTCCTCGTTGCCCAGCATCACATCGACGTACGGCGCGAGCGCTCGATTGACCTCCTGCGCGCGGGCCTGACCACCGATCGACTTCCAGAGCGACGGACGGTAGTTGAGATCGTAGGAGACGACGACGCCGTGCCGCCTGGCCGCCTCCATCGCCTCCTTCGCCACGGAAGGCGTGCTCTCGGAGAGCGCGGCGAAGATACCGCCGGTGTGGAACCACCGCGCCCCCTGGGCGCCGAAGATCGTATCCCAGTCGATCTCGCCGGGCTTCAGCTGAGACGCGGCCGTGTGACCACGGTCCGAGAGGCCGACCGCCCCGCGAATGCCGAAGCCCCGCTCGGTGAAGTTCAGGCCGTTGCGCACGAGGCGCCCCACGCCGTCGTGCGTCGCCCAGCGAACGTGCGTGAGATCCACGCCGCCCTGCAGCATCAGATCTTCGAGCAGGCGGCCGACGGGGTTGTCCGCGAGGGCGGTCACGATGGCCGACCTGAGCCGGAAACAGCGGCGCATGCCGCGGGCGACGTTGTACTCGCCGCCCCCCTCCCAGGCCTGGAAGCTGCGGGCGGTGGAGATCCGCCCGTCGCCGGGATCGAGGCGCAGCATGACCTCGCCGAGGGACACGAGATCCCAGCGGCAGGTGGAAGGATCACGGAGCGTGAAGGACATGGATACCTTGCAGTGGCACAGGCCGCGTGGCGGACGAGCTCTTGGACAAGCAGGGTTCAAGGGGCCGCCGCCATCGCGGAGATGCGATGCGGCGGGCCGATGGAGGTGATTACCGATCGCCTCCTGGCGCGCGGGACGACTCGACCTCCGCGGCGGACGGGCCTGTGTAGCCCTTGGCGGCGGCGCCCTTCCCCTCGACGATGGGTCGCCCATCGCGGTCGAACTTGACGAGCTCCGCCTTGGTCCCCGCGGCCGTCGGCCAGAGGTACCAGCGCGCGTCCATCCAGCCCACGTGGGCGGCGGGGCCCTCGACCGGCGCGCCCGTCGCTTTCAGCTGGGCCGGCCGCGTCGCCCGGTACTGGTCGACAGAGGTGTACGCAGGACGGTTGAGGGCGAATTGCAGCCCCGCGATGCTGGCGAGCATCACCAGGCCGCCGGCGACGATCGCCGCGTTCGGCACGCGCCGCTTCGGCGCGACCGGCTCGACGCGCGGCAGGATGATGTGCAGCGCGAGCAGGCCGACGAGGTACAGCGTCCCCGCGAGCAGGAACGGCAGGGCGTACGAGCCCGTGGCCGTGAGCGCCCAGCCGACGAAGATCTGGAAGAGCGCCCCGCCGGCGACGCCGAACGCGGTCATGACGCCGACCACCGTGGCCATCGCCGGGCGCGGGAGGGCATCCGAGACGAGCGTGTAGAGGTTGCTGCTCCAGCCCTGGTGCGCTGCCGCGGCGAGCGACAGGATCGCGACCGCGACGTAGATCGTGGGGATGCCCGCGACGCTCGGGACATCGACGAGGAGCCCGACGGACATGACGGGCACCGCGGAGAGCGCACACGCGAGCATCGCGAGCTTCCGCGCCGTGCCGACCGAGCGGCCGCTCGCGATGAGCCTGGAGGACAGCCAGCCGCCGCCGATCGCGCCGCCGTCCGCCACGAGGAACACGACCGGGATGGCGTAGGCCATGAAGGTCGGCTTCAGGTTGAACTCGCTGACAAGGAACTTCGGTAGCCAGGTGAGGTAGAACCACCACGGCGCGTCGGTGAAGAACTTCGCCGCCGCGACCGCGTAGACGGGCCGCATCCCGAACACCTCGCCGACGCCGAGGGCCTCAGTCGCCTCCTTCGGGTCGGAGCGGATGTGCGCGAGTTCCTCGGGCGACACCTTCGGGTGCTCCTCGGGCCGCCGGTAGAGCCGCGTCCAGAAGAAGATCCACACGACGCCGACGCCGCCCAGGATGAGGAAGCAGGTCCGCCATCCGTACGCCTCCGCGATGCGCACCGCCAGGAGCGGGGCCAGGATGGCGCCGACGTTGGAGCCGCAGTTGAACAGCCCGGTCGCGAGCGCCCTCTCCTTCTTGGGGAACCACTCGGCCACGGTGCGGACGGCGGCGGGGAAGTTGCCGGCCTCGCCGACCCCGAGCAGGAAGCGGATCCCGGCGAAGCCGGCGAAGCTGCCGACGATGGCGTGACCGGCCGAGGCGATGTTCCAGAGCAGGAACGTCGCGCTGAGCCCCTTGCGCGGCCCGACGCGGTCGATCCAGCGACCGACGAACACCATGCCGAAGCCGTAGGAGAGCAGGAAGCTCACGTTGATGAGCGCGAGGTCCGTCGGCCCGAGGCGCAGCTCGTTCTCGAAGAACGGGATCAGCAGGGAGAACAGCTGCCGATCGAGGTAGTTGATCGTCGTCGCGAAGAAGAGGAGCGCGCAGATGGTCCAGCGCGTGCGGGACATCACGCCCGCGGTCGCCGGGGCCACGGGAGACGCTGCGGTCATTGGTTCACCCCGGAGGCGAGGAATCCACCGTCGACTGTGATGCTCGTACCGGTGATGAAGCTCACCGCGTCAGAGCAGAGAAAGACGGCCGCTCCGACCAGCTCCTGCGTGTCGCCGAAGCGGCCGAGGGGCGTGCGAGCGAGCAGCTCCTGCCCGCGCGGCGTACCGTTGAGCAGGGCGCGGTTGAGGTCCGTCACGAACACGCCAGGCACGAGCGCGTTCGTCCGGATACCGTGCTTCGCCCACTCGGCGCCGAGGCTCCGCGTGAGCGCCAGCACGGCCGCCTTCGACGCTCCGTAGGCCGCGACCTCGTGGAACGCGACGAAGCTCGACAGCGAGGCGATGTTGACGATGCGGCCCCGGCCGCTGTCCTTCAACGGGCCATAAAAGGCCTGGCAGGCGCGCAGCATGCCAGTGACGTTCGTGTCGAGCAAGCTGCCCCACTCGGCCTCTCCCACCTCGGCGGTGGGCTTCCGGAAGGTCCGACCGGCGCAGTTGACGAGGATGTCGACGCCGCCGAACGCCTCGAGCACGCGGTCGCGCAGGGCGTCGAGCGTCGCGCGATCGCTGACGTCGCACGCCGCCTCGATCGAGCGGACGCCCCGCTCGCGGATCTCGGCGGCGACCGCCTGCACGCGGTCCGCGCGGGTGCCCGTGGCGACGGTGTGGGCGCCCGCCTCGGCGAGGCCGAGGGCGATCGCGCGCCCGATACCCGAGGTGCCACCGACCACGACGGCCGTGCGGCCCGAGATGTCGAAACGGTTCGTCATGCTCCCAGCCAGTCCTTCGCGATGCCCCCGAGGAGCGCCTGCGCGTCGCGCTCGATCTGCGCGTCGGTCGGCGGGACGGGCATCGCCCCGTAGCGCCGGGTCAGCGCTGAAGCGATCGACCGCCGCGAGTGGCGCCACTTGTAGATCAGCTGATCGAGGACGCGCGCGTCGGAGTGCTGCGGCACGAAGGTCGGCCCGAGCATCTCCAGGCGCATCATCGTCGTCTCCTCGATGAGGCTCGGGTTGTTCATGAACCACCAGCAGCCGAACGGCAGGACGTTGGCGAACTTGCGCGCCACGACGCAGAGAGGGTGCGTGTTCTCGCGCGCGAGCGTCGTGACGAGGAAGCGCACGTCGGGGTTCTCCGCGGCGAGCCGCTCGAGCGGGGTCAGGTCGACCGTGCTCACCCCGTCGCCGGCCACGCCGAGGCGGGGGTTCACCGCGCGCCGGACGCCGATCATCATGGCGAACGGCAGCCCGTGATCGCGGCACGCGTCCAGCACGGCCCGGGGCGGCGCGGAGACCTCGTTGACCGAGATCGCCAGGTAGCGCGGCCGCATGCGGGCGATCCACCGCTCGAGCTCGGGCGCGAGATCGCTTGTGTGGATGAGCCGATCGAGGCGCAGCGCCGTGTAAAACCGAGGATCGGGCGTGACGCCCGAGTCCCAGATCGCGCGCTCCACCGGGTCGGTCGGATCGTTCGTCATCGCGAGCGCGCTCACGCCCGAGAGCCGCAGCACGCCCTCGAGGTGATCCTCGACCCGGCGCTCGGCGAAGAAGGCGCGGGCCTCGCGAAGATCCGGCGCGGCGGGGTCGAGCCCGAACGCGGCGAGCACCGTCGCGACGCCCGCGGTGGCCTCGGACAGCGGCGATCGGCGGACGAAGAGCGATGCCCACACGAGATCGGCCTGCGCCTTCTTGTCGAGCGCGAAGAACGCCTCCGGCGTGACCTTCGGCTCGGCGCGCAGGGCCTCGGCGACGAGGTAATGGTACGTGAGGAGCTCGTCGACGCCCCAGAGGTTCAGCGCGGGGAACTGGGGCGCGAAGAGGTGGGTGTGAAGATCGATGATGGGCGCGGCGTCGACGGCCGCGGCCACGCGCTCGGCGAGGGTCATCTCGGCACCTCGGGGATTCGGTCGTCCTTCGGATCGGCCCAGCGGTCGTTCGGCACGGTCGCGCACCAGGCCGGCCGCAGCGGGTCCTTGTCGTACGGATAAGAGCCCAGCCGGCGGTACTCCTCGGCGTAGTGAGCGAGCTTCTCGCGATCGAGGCGGACGCCCAGGCCGGGACCGGCGGGGACGCGGATACGGCCGTTCCGGTACGGGAGCGGGCCTCCCTGGATCACGTCGTCGCGCAGGTGGTGATAGTGCGCGTCGGCGGCGAACGAGAGGTTCGGGATGACGGCACCGAGGTGCAGCATCGTCGCGAGCTGCACGCCGAGCTCGCCCGAGGAGTGGACGGCGACGCCGAGGCCGAACGTCTCGCAGATCCCCGCCGCCTTCACGCACGGCCGGATGCCGCCCCAGAACGTCGTGTCGAGAAGGATGACGTCCACTGCCGTGTCGAGGACGTTCGCGGCGAGCTGCTCGAAGCCCACGACCACGGTGTTCGTCGCGAGCGGCATCCGCACCTTCTCGCGGGTGCGCCGCATCGCGTGGAGGCCGAAGACCGGGTCCTCGAGGTAGTCGTTGTTCAGGTCCTCGATCGCCTGCCCGAAGCGGATTCCCTGCTCCGTCGACCAGACCGCGTTCGGATCGAAGCGGACGCGATCCTTGCCCACGGCGGCGGCGACCGCGCGGTAACACTCGAGCTCGTAGTCCGGGTGGAACACGCCGCCCTTGAGCTTGTGCGAGGTGAACCCGTGCGTCTTCTTCAGCGCCTTCGCCTGCTCGACGAGCTGCGTTGGCGTCCGCACCTCGCCTGACCCGTCGGCGTTCGGGTAGCGGAAGAAGAGATAGGACGCGAACGGCACCTCGTCCTGCAGCTTGCCGCCGAGGAGATCGTGGACCGGCACGCCGAAGGCCTGTCCGAGCAGGTCGAGGCACGCGAACTCCAGCGCGGCGAGGACCTGGGTGCGGTTGTTATAAAGAGAGGCCGTCGGGTTCGCGATCTTGAACCGCATCTCCTCGAGGCGGGCGGGATCGTGGCCGACGAGGTAGCCCTTCATCGCCCGGAACACGGCCTCGGCCGACTCGCCGCCGCCGCCCATCTCACCGAGGCCGATCAGCCCGTTATCCGCCTCGATCTCGACGATCGTGCGCACGAAGCGACCCCAGTGACAGCCGTTGGCGTGACGCAGGGGCGCTTCTAGCGGCACGGTGACGGTGGTGGCGCGGATGTCGACGATTTTCATGCGGGACGGGACTCCAGGGGCCCCAGCGGTCCAATGTGCCTCAACAAAGGCATCCCACCGGAGCAGGGACACCTGCCTCGGCGCGCCTCGCTCGATCTTCTTCGTGCAGAATACGGGGAATGAATCGGCAAGGTGGTGAGTTCTCTAGGTGCAGGCCTTGCTTGCGCGGAGGCCTGCCGTACGGCCCCGATGAATTCCCGGACGGTGCCCGAGTGATCACGCCTCGCGGTCGAATCTGGACGGAGAGCTCGATCTCGTCGACGACGCCGCGGGGGACCTCCGGGAGGGCGCGCCGAGGTCGCTGCCGCGCCGCGCTGTCACGCCGGAGCCACGCCGGGGTTCTTCTCTCGGTTCTCGCCGGTGAAGCGCGGGAGGTGGGCGCGGAGGTCGCCGCCCCCCTCCGGCTTGCTGCCGGCGAGGAGACCCGCGAGAGGACGCCGGCAGGGTCGCCCCTCGGCGCGCGACGAGCGCGGAAACAGACGAGGCAGACGAGGCAGACGAGGCAGACGAGGCAGACGAGGCAGACGAGGCAGACGAAGTAAAATCGAGTTCGCGCGGTTCGCGTCGAACCCTCGCTTCATCATGTAGCGGCAGTTAGCAAGGCGAGGCACACTCAGGCGCTCCCTGAAGCGGGGCGCACGTCTCCCGGTCTCCGCGGTGATCCGCCGCATTTCTGCCCTTGCATGGCCATCCACGATGGCTGATAAAGGGAGACTGGTCGGGGTCGGGGGAGATGGGATTGGCTGAATGGCGTTCACACTCCGCTGCATCGACGTCTCGGACTGGAAGACCTTCGGGCTGCTCCAGCTCGTGATCGACACCATCCCGGATCCCATCTTCGTCAAGGATCGGCAACATCGCTGGATCGCCTGCAACCCGGGCTTCTGCAGGTTGATCGGGCAGCGCTACGACGATCTGATCGGCCGCAGCGACCCGGACTACTGGCCGAAGGAGCAGGCCGAGGTCTTCTGGAGCTACGACGACGCCGTCTTCAACTCGGGTGAGCCGAGCGAGAACGAGGAGAGCGCCACGGGCTCGGACGGGGTGGCGCGCACGATCTGGACCCGCAAGTTCCCCATGAAGAACGCGCAGGGGGAGGTGGTCGGCCTGTGCGGGCTCATCACGGACATCACCGACCTGAAGCAGCGGCACATGGAGGCCGAGCGGATGGCGGCCGAGAACCGCGAGCAGCGCGCCATCATCCAGATGCAGGCCGAGCTGCTCGATCGGGTGGCCATGCCGGTCATCCAGGTCTGGGAGGGGATCCTGCTCATCCCGCTGGTCGGCGAGATGAGCGATCGGCGCGCGGCCCAGGCGCTGGAGAGCCTGCTCGCGGCCATCGGGCAGCGGCGCGCGGAGTTCGTGATCCTCGACATCACCGGCGTGCCGGTGATCGACTCCGCCGTGGCGCGCCACCTGGTGCGCGCCGTGCAGGCGGCAGAGCTGCTCGGCTGCCGGAGCGTGATGGTGGGCATCGGCCCGGAGATCGCCAGGACGCTCGTCGGGCTGGGCATCGACTTCGGCCGGATCACCACGCAAGGCACGCTCCAGAGCGGGCTCGCCTACGCGATGAGCCGCCTCAGCACGCAGCGCGCGGCCGCCCGCTGAGCCCGGGGCATGCCCCGCCGGCGCAGGCGTCGCCGGGCGCGGGCGTCGCCGGAGAACGCAGGGCGAGGCCGCCGCCGCGCCGGCTCATGGCGCCGGAGCGTCGAGCGCCCGGATGCGACGGACCGAGTCGGCCAGCGTGATGCCATCGGCCTCGGCCGTCTCCCAGTGGGTGACGACATAGGTGGGCTCGAGCAGCTCGTTCGCGGCGTCGATCCCCGCGAGGTGGGCCGGGCTCATGACGAACTCGTACATCGCGTCGGTCGAGGCCCACACGGCCAGCGTGCGCCCGGAGCCGCAGGACGGCGACGTGCCCAGCTGGAGGGCCAGGAGGCCGGGCTGCGACGCGAGCTGCGCCTGGATCGCCCCGAAGATCGGCACGTATCGCTCCATCACGGCGTCGCCCGGCCGTGGGACCCCGTACGTCGCGCTGACCGTGTACGACGACCCCTCCGGAGGCGGCCGGAGCTTCCCGGTCTCCGGATCGACGCCGGGCCCGCTCAGCGGCTCTGCTTCCAGATCGGCTTCGAGCACGCCCCCCGTGCACTCCGGGAGGGGAGGGTCGGTCGTCTTCCCGCCGGAATCGGAGCTGCACCCCGACAGGATCGCGCCGAGCGCCGCGATGACGGCGGCGGCGAGCGCGCCCGAGGATCGCGCGATCGTCGCGCTCGGCATCTGGTCGAATCCACGTGTCGTCATGGTCATGGTCCTCTCTGCTCTGTCCGTTGCCGGAGGCTCTGTCCGTTGTCGGGGGCTCAGTCAGCGCGCGAGACGATCCCGAAGACGAGGTCCGGGAACGTCCGCGCGAGGCGGCGTGAGTGGAAATTCGCCTTGCGACCCATGCTCCGCACCTGCACCGGGGTGCCGGGCGGCGGCGCGTCGCCGACGGTGACAGCCCATGTGAGGCTCTCGCCGGTGCGCACGGCGACATAGGTGTACGAGCCGGCCGGAAGTCGCTCCTCGACCAGGCCGGCGATGGGCGCCCGGTCGGCGGCGCCGCGGGAGAGCTGGCCGAGCGGGTTCCCGGCCGCCGCGTCGAGCGGCCCGGCGGCCACAGAAGGCGTGTCGAGCCGCCACGCGAGCACGACGAAGAGCGCCGCGAAGACCGTGAGGCCGAGCAGCGGCTTCACGAGCCGGCGCCGGGCGGATCGCGGCGCGGAGCTCCGCGCCGCCGCGCGGGCCGAGGAGACGAGCGTCATCTGTGACTCCTTGCGAGCACGCCTCGGGCCTCCCTCCGTGGGGGGCGCCGCGGCGTGACTGGATGGACCTCGGTTCCCGGACGCGCGCGGAACGTTCAATCGACGCCGCTCTTTCGTCCGCGACGGCCAAAAAGCAGAAATTTCACAGGGAGGCGAGGAGGCGGGGAGCGAGAGACGGCAAGAGAAAGAGTTTCATTTTTTCTTCCTCCCCGCCTCCTCGCCTCCCTGTGAAATTTCTCCGGGCTTCAACGGGATCGTTGCTCTAGCCTGCGCAGCCCCGATGACATCAACGTTCATCCGACCTGCCGTCGAGTCCGACCTGCCTCACCTGCCCGAGATCGAGCGCTCGGCGAGCGACGCGTTCCGGGGAACGGACCTCGACGTCGAGGCCCTGGCGAACGTGACGCCGGCGGAGGGCTGGCGCGGCGCGCTCCGGGCCGGGACGCTCTGGGTGATGGACGACGGCGCCGGCGAGCCGATCGCGTTCCTGGGCGCCGAGGCGGCCGGGGAGGAGCTCCACATCCGCGAGATCGACGTCGTCCTCGACCGCCAGGGGCAAGGGCTGGGGCGACGCCTGCTCGCCCACGTCATCGCGTGGGCGCGGGCCGCGAGGCTGAAGGCGCTGACCCTGACCACCTTCCGGACCGTCCCCTGGAATGGGCCGTTCTACGCCTCCATGGGCTTCCGCGAGCTGTCGCCGGCCGAGGCGTCCCCGCGGCTCGCGCAGATCCTCGAGAACGAGGCGCGCCAGGGCCTCGATCCGGCGCAGCGCTGCGCCATGCGGCTCGACCTCGATCGCGGCGACAGCGCTTCGTAACGGCTCCTGTCCAACGCGGTCCACGCCGCGATCGGGCCTTCGAACGGACTGAGCGCCTCCGCGAACAGCCCTCTTGGGGGGAGCGAGCCGCCATGATAGGGCTCGATCCATGAGCACCGCGTGGGACTGGGTCGTTCCGATTCGACAGAAGCACTTCGGCGAGCCGCTCGCAGGCCTCTACCCGCTCGAGCGCCTCGCCGACGGCGAGGCCTACTGGGCGCTGCACAAAGCCGAGCTGCTCCGCCATTTCCCGCCCGAGGTCTTCTTCAACCTCCAGGCGCTGTCCGGCGAGGAGGGGGAGCGCGCCCGGGCCCGCCTCACGGCGTCGGAGGGAGCCCACAGCCTCGCAGACTTCTGGGCGGTGCGCGACGGCGAGGCGGTCGTGGCCATGTTCTCGGGCCACCAGCGGGACGCGGAGACCTACCGGATGTGGCACTCGGTCATTCACCCCGACTACCGCCGGCGCGGCCTGTACCGGGAGTTCCTCCGCCGGGTCCTCGCGTACACGCGAGAGCTCGGCTTCGACTACGTGGTCAGCGAGCACGCCCCTGGCAACAACGCGGTGCTCATCGCCAAGCTGAAAGCAGGGTTCCGCATCGTCGCCATGGATATCGACGCCGCCACGGGCCCCGGCCTGAACCTCAGGTATTTTCACAACGAGGCGCACCTCAGGGTCTATGAGTACCGCTGCGGCCTGGCCACGCTCGACGAGCGCCTCCTCGCGGCCGGCACCGGCGCGATGCCGCTCCTGCTGGAGCAGGTCCGGCGCGGATCGGGCGCCGACCCGACGACATAACGCATCGAGACAACCCTGCCTCCCGACAGACCGGCTGGGCTCGCCTTCGCACCCCGCGCGGGCGTCACGGCACGGTCACGCCGTTCGTCCGCCTTGCCTCACGCTCCAATGAGAGTGCATCCTTCACGCGCATGCTGCCTGGCAGGCTGCTGGACGGCCGCTTCGAGCTGGCGGAGATCGCCGGATCCGGAGGCATGGGCACCGTTTACCGGGCCTTCGATCGCTCGAGCGGGACGGTGGTCGCCGTCAAGCTGCTGCGCAAGGCGGCGGACGCGCGCGCGCAGGCGCGCTTTCTCCGCGAGGCAGAGACGCTCTCCCGGCTGGAGCACCCCCACATCGTGCGCTACGCGACGCACGGCATGGCGCCGACGGGGGAGCTGTACCTCGCGATGGAGTGGCTCTCCGGCGAGAGCCTCTCGGATCGGCTGGCGCGGCAGGAGCTGCGCATCGACGAGTCGATCGCCCTCGTGAGGACGGTGGCAGACGCGCTCGGCGCGGCGCACGCGCGCGGGATCGTGCACCGCGACATCAAGCCCAGCAACCTCTTCCTGGTCGAAGGCGCGCTCGATCGGGTCAAGCTCCTCGACTTCGGCATCGCGCAGCTGGCCGACGCCTCGAAGCGGCTGACGCGGACGGAGGCGGTGCTGGGCACGCTGGGCTACATGGCCCCGGAGCAGGCGCGGGGCGAGCGGGACAGCCTGGACGCGCGCGCGGACATCTTCTCGCTCGGATGCGTGCTCTACGAGTGCCTCACCGGGAAGCCGGCGTTCCGCAAGCAACACCCGATGGCGCTCGTGTGGAAGCTGCTCCTGGAGGAGCCGCCGAGGGCGAGGGAGCTGCGGCCCGACGTGCCCCACGCGCTCGACGAGCTCGTCGCGCAGATGCTGGCCAAGGATCCCTCGGCGCGGCCGGAGGACGGCGCGGCCGTGGCGCGCACCCTGGACACGCTCGGCGCCTGGACGAGGAGCAAGGTGTCCTCGGCCCCCCTTCCCGGCGCCGTCATCACCACGGGCGAGAAGCGTCTGGTCTCGATGGTGGCGGTCCGGCCGGCGCAAGCCTCGTTCTTCGAGTCGACAGAGTCGCTCGATCTGCACGCGTCACCGCCGAACACGCTCGCCGTGGTGCGCCGCGCGGCCATGCCGCTGAGCGCGCAGGTGGAGGAGCTCGGCGACGGGATGGTGGTGACGCTCGTGGTGAGCGCGGGCGGCGCGACCGACCAGGCGGCGCTCGTGGCGCGCTGCGCGCTCGAGATCTGCGCGCAGCTCCCCGGCGCGGCGGTCGTGCTGGTGACGGGGTGGGGCGAGCCGGCGGGTCGATCGCCGCTCAGCGAGGTGCTGGACAGGGCGGCCGCCCTGCTGGACGAGGCCGCCGCGCCCGGCCGCGCGGAGAGCCGGCGCGAGGGGGTCCACATCGACGCGGTGACGCGCGCCCTGCTCGACGTGCGCTTCGAGGTCGTGGAGCGGGGCGGGCTCTCCTGGCTCAAGGCCGAGCGCGAGATCGGCGAGGGGCCGCGCAAGCTCCTGGGCAAGCCGAGCCCCCACGTCGGGCGCGAGCGGGAGCTGCGCCACCTGCTCGACCTCGTCGACGAGAGCTTCGCCGAGCGGCGCGCCGCGGTGGCGCTGGTGACCGCCGCGGCGGGCATGGGCAAATCGCGCCTGCGCCACGAGGCCGTCGAGGTGCTGCGCCAGCGCCACCCCGACGTGAGCCTGAGCGTCGCCCGCGGCGACTCCATCGGCACGGGCGCCGCGTTCGCGATGCTCGCCGGATCGCTGCGGGCCGCGCTCGGGATCGCCGCGGGCGAGGCCGTCGACGCGCGGCGACGGAAGCTCGCGCAGGCCCTCGCGCCGCTCTTCTCGGGCGAGGAAGGGCTCCGGGTGGGCGGGTTCCTTGGCGAGCTGCTCGGCGTCGCTGCCCTCCCCGACGAGGGCCTGCCGGCGCTGCGGGCCGCGCGGCACAATCCGGCGCTGATGGCCGAGGGGATCCAGCGCGCGTACCTCGACTACGCGCGCGCCGTGACGGCCGCGCGCCCCGTGCTCGTCGTGCTCGAGGATCTCCACTGGGGGGACGCGCCCTCGATGGGGATCTTCGACCGGGCGCTGCGGGAGCTCGGCGACCGGCCGTACGCGGTGCTCGCCTTCGCCCGGCCCGAGGTTCACGCGGTCTTCCCGAGGCTCTGGGCCGACCGGGGCCTCTCGGAGCTCCGGTTGCGCGAGCTGCCTGCCCGCGCGGCCGAGCAGCTCGTGCGGAGCGCGCTCGGCGGCGCGGGCAGGCAGCTCGCGCCCGGGGATATCTCCGCGCTCATCCAGCGGGCCGGGGGCAATGCCTTCTATCTCGAAGAGCTCATCCGCGCCCTTTCGGAAGGGCGCGGCGGCGCGCTGCCGGAGACGGTGCTGGGCATGGCGGAGGCGCGCCTCGCGGCGCTCGGGCCCGAAGCGCGGCGGCAGCTGCGGGCGGCGAGCGTCTTCGGGGAGGTCGCCTGGGTGGGCGGCGTGCGCGCGTTGCTCGGCGCCGGGACGTCGGGGACGAGCGAGCGCGACGCGTGGGACGAGCTGGTCGAGCGCGAGATCATCGAGCGCCGGCCGAGCTCCCGGTTCGCGGGCGAGGAGGAGATCGCCTTCTGCCACCCGCTCTTGCGGGAGGGGGCCTACGCGATGCTGACGGATCGCGACCGGGCGCTCGGCCACCGGCTCGCCGGCGAGTGGCTGCTCGAGGCCGGCGAGCAGGATCCGAGGGTGCTGGCCGACCACTTCGCGCGGGGCGACGACCCCGCGCGCGCCGCGGAGCAGCACCTGCGCGCGGCCGAGCTGGCCAGCTGGCCGAGCGCTACCTGAGCCGACGCCGGCGCGACGTCGCCGTCATCCCTGCGCCGCGTCCCCGCGTGCGCGGGCGATCGTGTGGATGAGCTCGCGCGCGTCGAACGGCTTGTGCAGGCACGCGTACCCGCCCTTGGTCATGATCGCGCTGACCATCTCCGGGACCGCGTGGCCGGTCATGGCGATCACCGTGACGCGCTTCTTCAGCCCCCGCATCTGCGCGCACGTCGTCACGCCGTCCTGATCGGGCATGACGAGATCGAGCACGCAGACGTCGATGCCCCGCTCGACGACGTACTGGACGGCGGCCCGCCCATCGTGGACGGCGAGGGCCGACAGCCCCGCGGCCCGGAGCACCGCCACGATCGAGTCGGCGACCTTCGGGATGTCGTCCACCACGAGGACGGCGGGCGAGTCCACCGCGCGAGCGACGATGCGCGCGAGGTGGTCCATCGAGAACGGCTTGTGGATCACCGTGTACACCCCCTCGGCGATCGCCTCCTCGATGAGCCGCTCGAGCGCGAACGCGGTCATCAGCACGACGGTGAGCTCCGGCTGGATCCTCTTGAGCTCCCGGAACGTCTCGACGCCGTTGAGCCCGGGCATGCGGATGTCGCTGATGACCAGCGTGAACGCCTGCTGCCGGACGAGCTCGAGCGCGTGGATGCCGTCTTTCGCCTCCACCACCTCGTAGCCCTCGAGCTCGAGGCTGGCGGCGAGCGTGATGCGCATGCCCTCCTCGTCGTCGATCACGAGCACCCGCTTGCCCCGCTGCGCGGCCTCCTGCACCTGCATGGCTTGCCCCCCCGTCATACGCCCTGAGTTCCGGTCGGCGTCAGCGCTGGCTCGGCGGCCTCAAGCTCCTCGCGCACCGGCAGCCGCACGACGAAGGTCGTGCCGTTGCCGAGCGAGCTCGTCGCCTCGATCGTGCCGCCGTGCCGCTCCACGATCCCGGCGCTGATCGCCAGGCCGAGGCCCGTCCCCTTCAGCTTGGTGCTGAACAGCGGCTCGAAGATCCGCGCGAGCGTCTCCTCGGAGATGCCCGTCCCGTCGTCGGCGACCGAGAGCGTCACCCCGTCGCCCGTCCGCTCCGCGGCGATGCGCACGCGCCCCTCGCGCTCGGCCGGGATCGCCTCGGCCGCGTTCTGGATCAGGTTCACGAGCACCTGCCGGAACTGGTCCTTGTCGATCTCCACGACGGGGAGCGTGTCCGGCACGTCGTTGTCGACGCGCACGCGCGGCGGGATCTCGACGACCGAGATGGCGTCGTCCACGAGGGGCCTCAGCGCGCACGCCGCGAAGCGCGGCCGCCGCTCGCGCGCGAAGTCGAGCAGGTTGCCGATGATCTTGGCGCACGCGGCGAGCTCCTTCTCGATGATCGAGAGGAACTGCGCCACGCGGGGCTCCGCGCCGAGCTCGGTCCCTGCGATGCGCTTCTTGAGGTAATGGTTCGCGTTCCGGACGGCGCCCAGCGGGTTCCTCAGGTCGTGCCCGACGCTCGCCGCGAGCTGCCCCACCGCCGCGAGCTTCTCCATGCGCATCCTGGCCTCCTGGGCGTCGCGGAGGCTGGAGGCCATCTCGTTGAACGCCGCGCTCATGCGGCCGAACTCGTGCTCATCGAGCACCGAGAGGCGCAGCCCGAGATCCCCCTGGGCGATCCGCCGGGAGCCGTCGAGCAGCGCGTTGAAGCCGCGGTCCACCGAGCGGAGGAGCCGCCCGAGCAGCACGACGAGGACGAGCAGCGCGCCGCCGGTCGCCGCCGCGCCGAGCAACGCCACCCGCGCCCGGAGGTGGCGCTCGTCGTCGAGGATCCTGGCCACGTCGCGCTCCGCGTCGTGCACGGCCGCGCCGAGGTGCGGGAGGAACCCCGCCTTGTACTCGCGGTCGGAGAGCCGCACGAACATCTCGTGTCGCTCGTTCGTGCGCTCGCGCTCGACGTGGGTCGTGGCCGCCACGCCCTCGACGATCCGCGCAAAGCTCTCTCGCATGAAGCGGATGTGCTCGATCTCCTCCGTCGATTCCTCGTCGCTCTCCCTGATCTCCTCGTCGGCGATCATCGCCCTCTTGCGCGCCTCGATGGCGTCGAGATCGCGCACCGTGGCCTCGGCCGCGCTCGCGAGCTCCTCGCTGACGCTGCCGTGGAGCACCGACTTGACCGCCTCGTTCATGTAGCGGCTGGCGTGGCTGGCGAGGGTGACGTGCAGCTTCAGGTCCTCGTAGGACGTCTCGGCGCGCCGCTGAAAGACGAGCATCTCCGCGATGGCGAAGTAGAAGGCGCCGCCGGCGACGAGGACCGCCGCGAGCGCGACGCCGAAGATGGCGGCCAGTGTGGCTCGAATGCTCATGGGGAGCGGCTCCTGCTTGCGTGCTTCACGTGGTCGTCGCCGTCGCCCGCGAGCTCGATCTCCCTCGTGACGAGGAGCATGAGCCCGGCGTCGGGGGCCTCCCCCGCGAGGCCGAGCTCGAGCGCGGCGCCGAGCTCCAGGCCGGGCGCCGGGTGCCAGAGCACGCCGGGCGCGAGGAGCAGCGACGTCGTGTCTTCGATCTCTGCGGCGAGCTCGAGGGTCGGCACCACGTCGCCGAGCGGCAGGATCACACCCAGCGAGGCGCCAGGGCTGAGCTCGATGTCCTCGCGCGCGTCGCTCCCGGCGGCCGGGAGCCGGATCTCGGCCGACGCGGAGATGCCCACGTGCACGCGCCCGATCGCCTTGTCGAGGCTCACGAACGGCTCCAGCGCGTAACCCGGCGCGCCGAGCTCGCGCGCGCCGGCGGGGAACCCGGCCCCGAGCCCCGCGGACAGCGCGAGCCCGAGCCCCCGCTCGTTGACGAGGTTGTACAGGGCCTCCAGCTCGACAGAGCCGAGCCCGGCCACGACGCCGCTGTCCTGGCGCGCGAGCTCCAGGGGGAGCTCTCCCCCGAGCTGCAGGCGATCGGTGATCCCGAGCTCCAGCAGCAGCGGGATGCGGAAGCCGACATGGCGCCCGTCGCGTTCCCACCTCGGCGCGCTCGTGATCTGCAGCTCGAGCGCCTCCTGCGGAAAGGCCGTCTCGCCGAGGAACAGCTCCTCGATCGGCGGCCGCGCCGCCTCGTCCTCTGCCTCCGTCCGCTCCGGCTCCGCGGGCGCGGCCGCCGTCGACGCGACCAGGAGCGAGACCAGCGAGGCCCGGGGGCGCGCCCGCCGCGCGGACGGCCCGGCCGCTGGCTCCCGGGCCGCCGGCGCGCGCCCTGCGGGCGGACCGCCCACGCTCACGGCGCCGGCTCCGATCCGGCGTCGCGGAGCGCCGGCGCGGCGGCGAGCGGCAGCGCGATGACGACCGACGAGCCGTGCGCCCGAGGCTCGACGGCGAGCGACCCGCTGTAGCGACGGGCGACCCGCCTCGCGATGTTCAGCCCCAGGCCGGAGTGCCCCGGCTTGGTCGTGGTGAACGGCCGCAGGATCGCCTCGCTGTCCGCCTCGCAGGGGACAATCGCCGCGTCCGTGACCTCGATGCAGTACCGCGCGGCGCTCGAGGTGCCCCGAACCGTGACCACGCCGTCCTCGGGCGTCGACACCACGGCGCTCTCGATCAGGCACCGCACCGCGACGGCGAGCTCGATCGGGTCCGCCTCGACCTCGCCGTCCTGAGCCGAGAGGACGATGCGGGCCCCGGACGCGCCGATGCGCGCGCACGCCGCCGCGCGGCGCACGCAGCCCGCCGCGCTCACGCACACGCTCCTGCGGGTGAAGAGCCTCGCGGCGTCGACCGACTCCTCGAGCCGCGCGCTCGCCGCGACCACCTCCTCGTCGATGATCCCGAAGAACTCCTCGATCCTCGGATCCGCCGTGTAGGCCGCGTCGCGCGCGACCTTCCGCTTGATGTAGAACGACGCATTCCGGACGATCGCAAAGCGGTTGCGCAGGTCGTGACGCAGGACGGACAGGATCTCGTCCGCGACCGCGGCCTGCTCCGCCGCACCCAGGGGATCCCAGCTGTTCATGCTGATCCTCGCTCCTCGGCCCTCGCGCGCGGCGCGGCTCGCCCGTCGCCGCCAGCGAGGAGCACTCGAACCCTTCTCTGCACCATCGCGCCGGCGCCGCCGTCGTCTCGACCGTGCGAGAGCCTGGAATGAGTTCTTAAAGACACTGACACAAGCGCCGTCCCCCTGGGGCCATCGCGCGCCCGAGCCTCGCGCCGCTGCCTCGCGGGCGCACAGGAGCACGCCTGGCCGATCCGTGCCATTGGTCACGTTTGCACGTCTGCACGTCTGCACGTCTGGTGCGACGCCAGCCCTCAATCAGCGTCACCCTTGATAAACATACGTGACAAAGTTTGTGTCAGTCAACGGCATAGTAATGCCCTCCACAGCACATCTCCGTTCAAAGGATTTCCGTCCACCTTCCGCCCTCATGCTCCTTGCGCTCCGCTGCCCTGCCCTGCCCTGCATCACCGTGATGGCCTCGGTCGCCAAGCCAGCTGGCCAATCCGTCGCCGGACATCGCCGTGTGTCGTGAACGAACCGCCGCGCGTCTCCTCTCCACGGGCGTGGCGTCGGTGCGCTGGGTGGACAGGCGGGCGCGCTCGCGCCGGGCGCTCGCGTCGACCTCGATTCTGCCACCGCTTCAAATTTGCGATGGGCGTGCGCCGGAGCGCATCCCGGCACGCAGATCCGAAAAAAAACTCCTGTCCGTGATTGGTTGGGAGCCGTTCCCGACACAGTGACGCGAGCCGTGCTCGCCCCCCGTCATCCCCGCCGCTCGCCTCGCCGGCGTTGCCTTGCCGCTCGCGGCGCGCCCTGCGCCCGCATCGGCGCGCGCCCGTCGTGCCGCCGGCCCGGCACCTCGACCGAGCGTGCCCTGGCGGCCTGCGGGACCGGGAGGCGAAGGGCCAGCGCCATCCGGCGTGGATGGGCTGATGCTCGTGTCGTGACTGGAGGAAAGGCATGTTCATGGACTGGAACGTTCGATCGGCCGTGCGCGCGCGCGGCCGGATGCTTGCCCGGGTGTGCTGTCTCGCGCTGCTCACCGCCGCCTGCTCCCCTGATCCGGAGGCGGCCCCGGGCGGCGCCGGCGGAGGCGGGGGGACGGGCGGCGCCGGCGGGAGCTCGCAACCGGAAGGGAGCAGCTCGAGCGCGAGCGCGGGCAGCACCGCGATCTCGGCCGGCTCCACGGGCGGCGCGGGGGCCGGGGGCGACGCGCCCGCCGGCTCGGGAGGCTCGGCGGGATCTGCAGGTGGGCCGAGCGGCAGCGGCGGCGCGGGCGACGGCGGCGCGGGCGGCGCGGGGCCGCCGCAGGACATCACGATCTGGATCGCGGGGGACTCCACGGTCGCCAACGGACAGACCCCCTGCCCGGCGGGCTGGGGCGGCCAGTTCGCGGCGCTCTTCGACGACCGGGTCACCGTGGTGAACAGCGCCGTCGGCGGCCGCAGCGTGCGCACGTGGCTCTACAACGTGCAGACCACCATGGATAGCGCGGGCGAGTGCGAGCTCGCGCGCGACGCGAGCGGCGAGCCCGTGCTGCAGGCCAGGTGGGTCCAGATGCTCGACGGCATGAAGCGGGGCGATTATCTGTTCATCCAGTTCGGCATCAACGACGGCTCGCGCACGTGCGATCGGCACGTGGGGCTCGACGCCTTCAAGTCGAGCTACGGGATGATGGCCCGCGCCGCGGAGGAGCGAGGCGCCCAGCCCGTGTTCGTGACCCCCGTGAGCGCGATCTCCTGCAACGGGAGCACGGCCCGGGGGACGCGCGGCGGCTACGTGACCGCGACCCACGAGGCGGGCAAGGAGTACGGCGTGCCGGTCATCGACCTGCACGAGCTCAGCATTGCGCTTTACAACACCCTGGGCTTCTGCCCTGTCCCCGGGGGCGACGTGAGCGCGACGACAAGCGGCCCCGTAGGCGAGTTCTTCTGCGATGATCACACCCACTTCTCGCGCTCCGGCGCGGAGCAGATCGCGAAGGTCATGGCCGGCGCCGTCCGCGATCAGAAGCTCGGCCTGGCCGCGTACCTCGAGTGATCCGCGCCGGCGCGCGCCGGCCAGAGCCGCGCCGCCCTCGCGGCGCGGGCCCCCTCGGAACCTGACGAATCCCCTCCTTTTGTTGTTGGCACTTCAGCGAGAAAAAGAAATTGAACAGGGAGGCGGGGAGACGGGGAGATTCATGGGATTTCACTCCCCGTCTCCCCGCCTCCCCGTGAATCTCTCCGAAAAACTCGAGGGGATGATTCAGCCTGTGTATCGCCGGAAGTAAAGGCTGCTACGGGCGTTTGGAGCCCTGCGGGAGCTTGGCGCCGCTCGCTCAGATCGTGAAGTCGTTTGCCGGTACGCGCGTCGAAGACGCTGGCGACGGAGTCTACGCCGTAGGTCGCGACGATCGCACCGTCGGCGCTCACGGTCGCGAAGGAGAACTTCCTCGTCGCCTTCTCTCCGAGCTTCCACGAGAGGCGCCGAAGACCTGTCGGATCATCGAACCGAATCCTATTCGGCTCCGTTGCCTTTCAGCGCTCCATCGGTCGTCATTCTCGGACGTGCGAGCCGGCCCGCGCACATGGGGTGACCATCGGGTCTGGACAGGCGTCGATGTCGCGGCCGAGCCCACCGCGATCGAGGGCCAAGCGGCATTCGGGCGACCTGCTACCGGTCCGGCCGCGGATCGAGTACTTGATCTCGGTGACGCGCCATCTGCTCGGCCTCTCCGCGTTGATCTCCGGTCTTGTCCTCGCCGGATGCAACGCGATCTCGGGTATCGGCAGCCTGACCTTCGACGGCGTGGGCGCGAGCGGAGGAGGCGGCGCCCCGCCTGGCGATGGGGGTGGCGGGTCGGGCGGCGACGGCGGTGAGGCGGGCGGCGGCGGTGAGGCAGGCGGCGCGGGCGGCGGCGGTGAGGCGGGCGGCGCGGGCGGCGGCGGCGAGTGCGACGGGGAGCCGTGCCCGGCGCCGACAGGCGTCGACGTCGTGGAGCAGACCTACACCGAGCTGCGCGGCAGCCCCGGTACGGCCACCCCTGCCATGGACCGGTGCCCGGAGAGCCAGGTGCTCCTCGGGTTTCGAGGGTCCCTGGGACCGCTGGGGGATTCGCTCATCCATGCCAAGATCCAGGCCCAGTGCGGCCACCTGGAGCTCACGGGAGACGGCCCGTACGCCATCACCATGATGCCCGGCGACGTAACCCCTTTCCGGGGCAGCGAGGGCCCCGAACCCTGGGAGATGCTGTGCCCGGAGAACGAGGTGGTGGTGGGCTTCAGCGGTTCGTCTGGCAGGTACCTCGATCTCCTCTTCATCGCTTGTGCGCCGCTCCTCGTGACGGGACCTCCCGGCGATCTCCGCGTCGAGCTCGGCGCCGTCACGTGGCCGGACGGCGTGGGCGGCGACGGCGGCGGCGAGTTCCCGGACACCTTCTGCGGTGCAGACCAGGTCGCGAACCTCGTTCAGACCGTCGTCGAGGGCGGAGCCATCGGCGCCTTCGGCCTGGGCTGCACGACGCCCTCGCTCACGTACTGACCCGCCCACGCTTGCGCCGGGGGGGGCGCGCTCTTCATGCGTCAGATGCGAGAGATTTTGCGATCCGACGGATCTTTCCTGGGACTGAAGAGCTCTCTGCACAAAGATCAATGAGCTCGATTGGTTCTGATTGAGGCTCGACCGCATGAGCTTTTGGCGTGGCCCAACTGTTGACGCTCGGCAGCGGCTCGCGGCAAGTCCGTGGCCCCGGGCGCCGGACGCGACGCCCAGCTGATCGCTCCTCGGCATCGCCGGCAGCTGCCGCGGGCACCGAGGCAGCGTCGCCGCCCGCCGGGCGCGCCGCTCGCCGGCTTTGACGCGCTGGCGCGCCCTCGTCGACGCTCCCCCTAGCGCGTGGTGTTCGTCGCCTTGTCGACAGTGCCGGCTCCGTAGGCGCATCGGCCGCGCTCGGCTTCGACCTGCGCCTGCGAACGACTACGCTGGCCGCGGCGCCGGGAGCCATCGCGCCTTCCGCCACTCGCTGCCGGTCTCCGCCACGCTGTTTCGTAGGCCGCTCTCGCCCTCGCATCGCGCCGCGAATCTACGTAAGCGCTGCGCGAAGCGCCGTCTCACCCCGGCTGCGCTGTCCAGTTCATGATGGCGTGCATGACAAGGACGAAGGCGACCGAAGTGGTGTGGTCCGAGCGCGTTCGGGCGTGGCGCGAGAGTGGTGAAACGGCGGAGGAGTTCGCTCGGAGCCGCGGATTTGCGGCCTCGACGCTGCACGGCTGGTCGAGCCGGCTGTCACGAGCCGAGCCCCCGCGCTTTCTGCGCCTGGTGCCGAAGGCGCCCGCCGTGACGAGCAGCGCTGCGGAGCTCGTCGTCGAGGTCGGCGGCGCGCGGGTGCGCGTCGCCGCGGGGTTCGACCCCGCGCTGCTGGCGGAGGTGGTCCGTGCCCTCGGCGGAGCGGCGCGATGATTCCGGCGGGCGTGCAGGTGTTCGTCGCGCTGGAGCCGGTGGACATGCGCTACGGCTTCGAGCGGCTTTCGGGTCTCATCCGTGAGCGTGTGGGGTACGAGGCGCGCTGCGGAGCGCTGTTCGCGTTCGTCGGCAAGCGGCGGACCACGATCAAGATTCTCTTCTTCGATGGCAGTGGAATCTGCCTGTTTTCAAAACGCCTCGATCGCGGAGCGTTCGCACTTCCCGACCCCCCGACCGAGGGCGCCACGCACGTCGAGGTGGACGACGCGACGCTCGAGACGCTGCTCGACGGCATCGAGATCGCGCCCACGTCCAAACCGCGAAGGCGCGCACCGCGCCGCGTCCACTGAGCCGCACGAATTCGCTCGACAAGTACGCGCGGCTTACGTAGAGCGGCGTCGTGCACGACGCCGCCGCCAAGCCGACGCTCTCGGCCGAGCAGCAGCGCATCGCGCAGCTCGAAGCGGAGCTCGCCGCGGCAAAGAGCGAGCTCGTGGGAGCGCGCGATGCGCTCGCGCAGCTTCGGCGCGCCTACACCCGTGCGCTCGAGCAGCTGCAGCTTCTGCGACGTCGACTGTTCGTGGCCAAGGCGGAGCGCGCCGAGGTGAGCGCGGAGCAGCTGGCGTTCGACTCGATGTTCCTCGAGGTCCAGCGCCTCGAGAAGGCACTCGACGCCGCCGAGCGCAACAGGGGCGACGAGCGGCAGCGCGACGACCCCAAGGGGCCGAAACGAAGGTCCGGCGGCAACGGCCGTCGCGACCTGTCCGAGTCCGACCTGCCCGTCGTCCGCATTGAGCTCTCCTGCCCCGAGCTCGACGCGACGGCGACCCGCATCGGGGTCGAGGAGACCTCGCGACTCGGCTACGAGCGCGGCGGAATGCGCCGCATCGTGCTCGCACGCGTCGTGTACAAGGCCGAGCGGTCCGTCACGGATGCGAGCAGCTTTGGCGAGGGGGAAGCGACCCCGCTCCAGGTCGTCGCGAGAGACGCCCCGACGCCGACGCCCGCTGCGAGCGTCAGCCCGGAGGGCACGGCAGCGGCCGGCGAGCCGAGCGCTTCCTCCACAGCGCTCGACGCGCCCTCGCTCGACGCGCCGCCGCCGGCGCCGAAGGGCGAGACCTGCACGGTCTTCATCACGACGCCGCTTCCGAAAGAGCTGTTCCGGCGGTCGTTCCTCGCGCCGTCGATGATTGCGCACATCCTCACCAGCAAGTACCTGCTCGGCGTCCCGTTCTATCGACTGGAGCAGCAGCTGGAGCTTCAGGGCGCGTCGCTCGATCGCGGCACGATGTGCCGCTACGCCGAAGACGTCGGTGCGACCCTGGGCGCCATCGTCGAGGCCGCGCGCAAAGAGGCCTTCGAGACCGCCTTCTGCCTGTCCACGGACGCCACCGGGGTCTCCATCCAGCCTGGGCCCATCCAGGAGCGCAAGGACAAGAAGCCCGGGCCGTGCCGCAAGGGACACTTCTTCGTCGTCCTCGCGGACAAGGATCACGTCTTCTTCGAGTACCAGCCCAAGCATACCAGCGCTGCGGTCTGCGAGATGTTCCGCGGCTTCTCTCGGTATATTCAAGCTGACGCTCACGCCATCTATGACGCCCTCTTCCGCGGCACACCACCAAGAGGCGCTGCTGCCGACGAGAAGCGCGGTCCGCCCCCGACCGAAGTCGGATGCTGGTCGCATTGCCGTACCAACTTCTGGGAGGCGGCGGTCTGCAAGCACGAGCTCGGTGTCGAGGGGCTGCGGCGCATCAACGTCATCTTCGCTGCCGATCGCGCGCTCGCGGATCTTGCGCCCGCGCAGCGCAAGGTGCGCCGCGATGCCGTCGTCCGCCCTCTGGTGGACGCGTTCTTTGCCTGGGCCAGGGCCGAGCACGCTCGTCCTCGCGAGCGCGGCCTGGTCTCCACCGCGCTCGGCTACGCCCTCAACCAAGAGCAGCCGTTGCGGCGCTTCCTCGACGACGGTCGGCTGCGCCTGGAGAACAACGCCAGCGAGCGAGCGCTCAGATCCATTGCGGTTGCGAGAAAGTCCTGGCTCTTCTTCGGCAGCGACGACCACGCCTCCGCCGCGGCCAACCTCTTCTCGCTCGTGGCGAGCTGCAAGCTGCACGGGCTCGACCCGGAGGCCTACCTGGCCGACGTCATTCGCGCGATGCCCTACTGGCCGCGGGACCGCTACCTCGAGCTCGCCCCCAGGTACTGGGCGCGCTCCCGCGCCCGGCTCGTCGCCGACGAGCTGAACCTCGCCCTCGGGCCGATCACCGTCCCGCCTCCGCTTCCCGCGGAAGAGCAGCGCGCGACGAGCTGACCGAGCCGGTTCCATCGCCCCCATCCTGCACCAGCTGACCGAGGTTGGGGCCGACGGCGCTTCATGCAGCGCTTACGTTGCTCATGCTGCTCACCGACGAGATCGCGCGTCGCGAGGCCAGCGCGACGGAGAGCCGCGTACGCGACGCCGGGCTCGACCCGGCCATGCGCCTGGAGCTCTGGGACAAGACCGCGAAGGTCAGCTTCGACAAGCGTCTGCTCGGAGGGTTCACGAGCCTACGCTTCCTCGAAGAGCACAAGCACATCGTCATCCTCGGCTCTGTCGGCGTGGGCAAGACCTACCTCGCGAACGCGCTCGGACACCTCGCCTGCCAGCACGGCTACAGCGTGCGCTTCTTGCGCGCGGACGCGATGCTGCGCAGGCTGCGCCAGAGCAGACTCGACAACTCACGCGACGCCGAGATGATCGCGCTCACGACCGTCGACCTGCTCATCCTCGACGACTTTGCGCTCGAGGCGATGAACAAGGAAGAGAGCCGCGACGTGTACCAGCTCTTCCTCGAACGCACAGGCAACGCTTCGATGATCGTCACGAGCAATCGCGACACGGCCGAGTGGCTCGCGATGTTCGACGACGTGCTGCTCGCGCAGAGCGCCGTCGATCGGTTCAAGAACGCGGCGTTCGACTTCATCATCGAGGGGGAGTCGTACAGACCGCGGCTCAAGCCGAAGCTCGACGAGAGCGCCACGGCCGCGCCGGTGCCCGCGCGCAGCAAGCCGCCCTCCCACCCACGCAGCAGGCGGCGATGACCGCTGCGGCCCCGGCGAGGACGTCGAGCCCGGGGCCGCGCCTCTGACCCCTCGCTCCGATCGGCGTGCCTCGCCCCCCTCGTCGACGGGAGCGCGGGTGTCGCCGGGGGCGGGGTGTACCTGCCTGCTCCTGAGCGTCGCTGACCCTGCTCGGGATCTACCGGGGGGCCTGGGTGGCCCCATGACCCTGCGAAAAGAGAGACGTCGCCGGTCGCTGCGCGCCCGGCTCCGGGGACCTCGACACGCTTCGCGGTCTCGGGCATGGTCGAGACCGATCACGGCGTCTCCCCCCTGGCCCCATGACCCTGCGACGGGGTGGCCCCATGACCCTGCGACGTGGCACAACGCGAATCTCTCCAAGGCGAATCTCGCCAACGCGAACCTCTCCGGGCCGGTAGATTCCTTGGGCTCAGACCGCTGTCCCGAATGCGCATCCCGTTCACGGGGGCAGGCCTTCGAGGTCGTCCCAAGGATGGTGCAGACGCTCTTCGACGAGCCAGCGCACCATGCTCGTGAACTCCGCCGAGCGTGATCCGAGTTCTCCGAGTTCCTGCCACACGCGGCGCTGCGCGTTAACGTCGTGGCACCGAAGAGCCTTCACGAAATCGTCAAGAGCCTTCGATGTCTTCAATGCGATCTTGCTACGACGGACAACGAGATCGTTCCGGTTAAGTCCACAGGTCACAATTGTCGCGTACCCCTCGGGGGACATAGGCGCCAAAAATCCGTCTATCGTCCAACGAAAGTGATCGCGTGTACGAAAAGCCGATCCAGGGTCCAGCAAAAGTGGTCTCTCAGTAGCCTCGACGCCTTCGACGCACGTCGGGCGCGGCGGAGTAACCGGGAAGAGATTTCGCTTCCATCCCTGGTTGCAGGTCTTGCAGGACAGCGAGTAGTTGTTCCAGTGAAATGCGAGCCACCAGTACCCAGGACCGACGTCTACTTCACGCGGCGGCGTGTCGCTCACGAAGTGAGGTTCGCCAACCCACTCCGTGATCCGCACTTTGGGTCGGTAGTGCTCCACGTCGAGTTCTCGCTTCCCTGGGCGCTGCTGCTCGCACCAGACACACTTCGGCAACCACAGTTCGTGGCCCAGCAACGCCTCCTTGTGGAGCCCTCTCCGCTGCTTCCCGCGCTGCCATGAGGCCGTCCACAACTCTCGGTTCTTGAACATGTCGCCGTGTGGCACACCGTTCCGCCCTGTGATTTCCGCGCGAACATCGTCCAGAACTTTGTCGGCATCGCCAGCGAAGTCTTCATGTGCAACAGGGCGCTTCCAAGGCATCATGGTGTTGTTCTCCCTCACGCCTTCTTTTTCAGGAACGAAGCCATGAGCGAAGCTTCCTCTGGACGCAGCGGTGCTGCGGGCCCGGCCGCGTCGCGGCGCTCGCCACGCAGCGTGCCACCGACCTCGCCAAACCGCTCCATCAGTCGAGCTTCGATCTTTTTGCGCTCGGGGTCGTCGAAGGGGACGCCGCTTTCTAGCATCTTTCGGTGCTGTGAAAGCATATCACGGGTTTCCCGGTCGAATGTGTGCTCCACGCCGAACTGCTCAAAGAGCACGCGGTCAACGTCCTGACCCGGACGAATGTCTCGCTGGGCGAGTTCGATATGTCCCCCATCGCGACGCATTACGTACACCTCGCCGGGCCGAGCGCCCTGAAGTGTAAGGGGGTTGTGTGTCGTAACCACGAAGCTGAGCCTGGGAAAGAGTCGGCGCACGTCATCGATAATCCGCACCTGCCACATGGGGTGCAGGTGCATGTCGATCTCGTCAATGAGCACGAACCCACACATTTGGCGCAGTACATCAGCACCCACAGGCTCGTCCAGTTCCTGTTGTCGGTCAATCCAACGCGCGATCATGTCTATGATCCATCCGGCGGTCGTGAGATAGCCGTCGCTCAAAGCGTCGAGGCGCACTCGGTCGAACTGCGGATGACGAACGTAGACCATGCCATCATCGTCGACCTCAACCTTGGTGACGCCTAGGAGCACCTCGAGCGCGAGTTGTACGGATCTCCAGACCCCCTCACGCGGCCCAGGTGGCGCGTTGGGGCTCTTCGGGGCTCTTCTTTGCTCGCGCAGGACATCCGCGTCGAGATCTCGGAGCCACTGACTCGCATTGTGAAGCGACGCGGGACGATCGAAAAGCGTGTGTAGCTCGCCGATGGGGCCAATCTCTGGTTCGCGATCCTTTTCTCCCCGCGCGTTCCCGCGGCGGACGCCATAGGCAACCACCCACGGGCGTGCGGCGTCGGGCCCCGAGAGCGACTCAACTAGCTCGGTGCGTTCTCCGCGCCGCACCGAGACAGTCAACTTGCCGGTGTCGAGTTCGATCGAAACGCGACCTTCGCCGCCGTTCCGCACCATCGGAAGTCGTTCATCAAGCAGCTTCGAAGCCACCGATGGTGATGCGAGCGTTAACGCCAGTGCACGCAGCAGTGTAGTCTTACCCACGCCGTTTTCGCCAACCAGCACGATCCACTGGCCCTGCTCGCCGCTCGGGAGCGGGAACGGCACGTCAACGACCGGCACCTCTTTAAATAGTCGTAAATTGCTGAGTTCGGCGATGCGGACAAGACGAGGCGGCGGCGGGGGCGGCGGGAGAGCAGCTAAGAACGGTTCCGGGAACTCATGCTCGCGCCAGGCGTTCGCGGAGGCAAACGCGGGAGTGGCAGGCCGACACAGGTGAGCGAACAAAGCACCGAGCAGGGCATCACGGAGGTGAATCTCGGGCGCCGGTTGGGTATCAAGCGCCGTGAGTAGCTTAGTTATTGCATCGGAGTCGGTGCGTGTCATTTCGAGAAGTACGTTAGCGAGCCACTCGCGGAGGTCGCGACAGGTTTGGCCGTCCTCGAAGCGAATCTGCCGGACGACCAGCGCAACTTCCGAGGAGGCGACCTGCCCGGCGTGGAGCGCAAGACAGGCGCGCATCGCGAAGGCATGGGGGGGCGCATCAGGCGGAAGCTCGGGCAGCACTAGCCCGGAGAGGTCGTGATTTGGTCGTCTAAGAAGTAACCCCATGAGCGTGCACATGAGTCCCCATTGCTGAGGGTACTCGCGCAAGCGCCCAATTAGCGCATCCATTATCTCAGGCGCCCGCTTGCGCAAAGCAAACTCGCCCAAGTTAATATGGCCACCAAGAAGACTGGCAACTTGTCCACGTTCATTAAGCAGAGCGAACCACTCCTCGGCGTTGGGACCACTTAAGTTAGGCACCAGAGCGGTAAGGTAGTCCTCGTGGACAGCTTGGACAAGCCTCACGACAGACATCGGGACTAAAACGGCACCAGAGTCGATCTGCGTCAAAAGCTCGAGCGATCTGCGAGGCGGTAGCGTGCGACGCTCGATCCACTGCAACAACCACGAGAAGACGTCGCGTATGCCAGCTTCCGCATCGGGGTGGGGTCCAGGGAACCACCACAGTACGATTTGGCCACGCGACGCGATGTCGCGGTTCCATGGCCCGCCAGCCTCAAGCCAGTACCCGAGTTCGTCGAGTACTGGGAATGAGCCGCTTCGCCAACGCGTCTCTGCCGCGCGCCAGTCGGCGACAGTTCCCAACCGACCTTCGCGAGCGTCTTTTGACAACGTCAGCAGTTCTGGCGATGTTTGTGCGTAATCCATGCCGACAGAGATTGGCCATGGAAGCGAGTACGAGGCCCATTTAAAGTCGCCGTGCGCGTCTTCGTCCGCTGCCGCTTCGAACACGTCGGCGAGGGAGGAAGGCGATGGATCGGCCATGAACCGTGCAACACGCTTCCAGGCGATCCACGCTGACGTTTCGTCTGGAATGAGCGGTTCGATCTTTTGCCATTCCTCGATGTTCGTTTCGATAGAGCCAAGACTGCCGGGCCATACGCGCGGTGTATTTTCCAACGAAAGGCGCACGCGCCTTAGCTCGCTCTCTCTCAGTAGCTTCAAAATTCTGAAAGCGACGGAGTCTTCCTCCTCGTCGAACTCATGAATCCCAGACATGAGAGACCCAGGGGGAAACCACGCGGCATGTCGATTCACGAGGTTGCGCAGCCAACGCGGCGGGCGAGCAGTGCGTTCCCCAGCAAGCACCGAGTAGATCTCTTGTGCTGCTTCCTTCGTGGTGGGTGCATTCTCATCCGCTACCCGGAGCGCATCGGGCAACTCAGCGAGTAACATCCCGTGGAGCAACCGCCAGCCGTTCGCGCGTTCTCCACCGTCTTTCACGAACCACGTCTTCGCTTCCTGAAGCACCTGTTGTTGACGACGTCCCGGATTACTCCCCACCCAGTTCGCGGCGAGCAAGCCCAAACGCGTGTGTAGTTCTACATCGTCGCTTCCGACATTGACATAACGGTGTCGACGCATCTCCCGTGCAACCCGTGCAACCGTGCTCTGCGCTGGGGCGGCAGCGGCCTCCAGCGCGATGTCCCATAGAGGCTCGTGGAGCCACGGCTGCCCGTAGCGTGCTGTCTCCAGCAGCATGGCGAGCGCCAGGCGCGACCCAAGGAGGCAGCGCGCTGCCGCCTCTCCCCCAATCTTCCCTGCGTTCAGATCGCGGCACAGCGATTCCGTAAGCACGAGCGCACGCTCACGGTCGTCTTTGCCGGTCTTCTGTCCGTGGCTGCTGACCACGAAGGCCAGGACGTTGGACCAGTGCGGGTCGAGCGCGATCACGTCCAGACGAGCGCGCACTGTCGCCGTCGCTGCGTCTCCGAGGGCCTCGGCCGCGAAGAACTCCTGGAGAGAGCGAACGCCGAATTCGTACTCGCCCTCCGCTGAATGTAACAACAACACGAGTCGATCCGCCGCGAAGCGCATTATCCGCTCGACGTGCGTGCGCACGTCGTCCCCGTGGTTTCCGAGTTCCGTGTAAATCGCCGTGAGCATCGCCCGGAGTTCGCGTCGCCGCAGGGACGATCGGGCGCCGCTCTGCGCCTGGGATCGGACCTGCAGCGCGAGCCCAGCCTGTGCGTGAAGCGCACGAAGAATCGGCTCGTCCACGTCCTGAATACCGTGCTCGAAGGGCTTGTCTAGCTCCCTCCGGAAGATAGTGCTGAAGTAGTGCTCGAAGAGCTTGCTACGGGCGGCTGGCAGCGAGCTGCGGCCAGCGATTAACAGTGCAGCCATGGTGGTGTGGAGCGGCGTCCGCAGCAGTTCCGCGATCTCAGGCTTTGCGAACTCGGTCCGCATCCTCTCAAGACGCTCAGCGAGCTCGGTGGACCTGCCACCCAACCACGATCGCAGAAGACGTGTGGCGTACGCTTGCGCGACTTCTGCTGGCAGGGACTGGAGGCCGACGATGTTCAGGTCGTCGAACTCGCCCTCGTATCCTTGTGGGCGCGTGGCGACCAACATACCGTGCCCACAGCGGGTGACCTTGAAAACCGCGGCACGGACGACTTCTATTACGCGCCTGCGACCCGCTGAGGATGGCACCTCGTCGAGACCGTCTAGAATCCAAACGACGCGTCCCGCGCTATCGACCAATGTACGCAGCGTGTGCGACGACATCTCCGTCGGTATCCTGATGCTCGCAAGGTCGTCGACGACACGGGCTGCCAGGTACTCCCACAAGGACAACGCCGCATCGAAGCTCCGCGACGCCATCCAGCGCGCCAGAGACGGGAGGTTCACCCGAAGCGGAAGTGCGGTCGGAGCGACGCTCCACCTTCCCGCGGTCGCGAGTTTAACTAACCCGTCGCGCGCACGTTCCCAGGCTTCGCGTACCGGTTCGGGAAGTACGCCGACCTGGTTCTCGATCCAGGGCAAGCGCAGCGCTTGGGCAACCATGGTAGTAAGCGTGCTCTTACCCGACCCAGGGCCACCCACCAGGAGCCAACGCTGACGGTCTTCGGTCTCGAAAGGCGTCATTGCGGGGCGGCCGTCGCGCGGTGTTGTGGGTATGCCGAGAAGCAAGGGCATCGCCCACCGCGTGCGCTCGGGGACGCCGTCGAGGTCGTGCGAGACCGACACTGGGAGATCGATGAAGAGCGAGGACAGCTCGATGCCCTTGTCAATATCGGCGCCGCCCTCCACCAGGCGAGCGTACTGATCCTGCAGTGCCTGAACGGCCATCCACTGCACAAGCCGCTCGTCGAGCATCGGGAGGGGCGCCGGTTCTGCGGACGGTAGTGTGAGTTCGTCGGACATGCGCAGGGAAGTGAACATCACGAGGCCCACGGGCGTCAACGGCATCATGCCCGAGCTTGGGCGGACGAGCGCCCCCGGGAGTTCGGGGGTGGCACGCTGTTTCCGCTGTACCGGGACGTGGCGGTGGCAAGTCGAAGAGGCGGGCATGAGGCGCTTGGCGACGACGTCTGAGCCGATGCAGGGGCGTAGCGCGCGGCGGGCTCCCCGCGGTCGCCGATGAAGCTCACCGAGGCCACGACCGGCGTCGGGCTCGCCGGTTCCTTCCCACCAGTTCGCGTAACGGCCCCGCTCCGTCCAAAGTGCCATCCGGCTCTGCCGGGCGAGCGCAGAGCGCCACCACGATCGGTCGCACGTTTGGCGGCGCCGTCGCACTGCGGAGACCGCCCATCGTGATCACGCAGATCACGCCATCGTGATCACCGCGATCGCGCATAGTGATCGCCCTCGGAGCGAAGCGACGCTGGTCCGTCGGGGGTCTAGGGTTCAGGTCTCGGTGATCCCCGTGGTCTCCTTGCCCTTGCGGCGCGAGCGGCCCTTCAGCGCGACGCGGCGGCGTTGTGGACGATGCGGTCGAGGACGGCGTCGGCGATTGTCGGATCTCCCAGGTGATCGTGCCACTTCCGGGGAGCGCCCCGCCAGCTTACTGCCCCCGGACACCTCCGTCATCGCGCCTGATCCGCCTCGGTGATGGTGTTCTCCGGTGGGTCGAGCGCCCCGCCATCAAAGAGCTGGATCGACAGGCGCACCATCGGGCATCAACGACGGTGCTCAGTAACACTCGCCGCGCTCATGGGGATCGACCTGTCCATCTGTCCTCGCTGCGGTCAGGCTGCGATGGCTCGCCGCCCGCTGCCGTCGTGCGTCGTCGCCTCTTCCGCTGCTCCTCCGGACACGTCATGAGCATCGCTGGCATGGGCGAGAACAACAACACCACCTCCGTTGCGCGGCGGTCAGGCATCGATCCGCCCTCTGCGCCGTCCATGTCGGTGGCGTGCGTGCTACTGGGCCTCCGTCGACACCGCGCTCTGTCTCGGCGCGTCTGCGCCCAACGTCGTGGCGGCCGGATGCACCACGCGTGCGAGCCCCGCCGAGCCCGCCCTCTGCTGCCTTCTCGGGCAGGATCCTCATAGCCCTCGCGACCGCCCCGCCCGGCCGCGAACCGGCCCGGTCCAACCCGACGTTTACGGGACTGCGCCGGGACCTCGCCGCCGCTGCTGCTCAGGGGCAGTCCCGCAAACGCCTATTCGTTGGGCCCACCTTGGGTCCATGCCCTCCGAGCTGTTGCGATCCGGATCCACGCCTCCCAAAAACCTCAGCGAAAGCGACGGTTCGCTGCGGTTGGACACCGCGAACTCGATCCGACGGATCGCGACGGTTCGCCCCCGCGGAATCCCTCCGTCAGAACCCGATGTCCTCGCGGATGGCGACCACGATCTTGCAGTGGTTCACGAGATCGTCCGTCGTCTTGACCTCGGTCGTGTAGTTGAGGCCGTACGGCCAGAAGTGCTGCGTGTCCGCGTGCACGACGTCGCTCTCGTTGCCCGTGATGGCCCTGAGCTGGCGCGTCGCCGCCTCGCCGGTGAAGACGCCGTCCACCACCAGCGCGCCGAACTCACGGCTGCCGACCCCCAGGGTGTGACCGATCTCGTGCATCGCGGTGATGTAGTTCATGGAGCTCGTCGCGCCGAACCGGATGGACCCATTGACGTTGCCGTCCGCCGTCGCGACCGATGGCACGTAGGACACCGACAGGCGCTTCTCGATGCTCGTTTGACAGTTGTAGTGCGACAGCGCCTCATCCATCGCGCTCGTGATCTTGTCGTACGCAGACTGCTGCTCCGCCGTCGGCGAGGCGACCTTCGCGAGCGTGTAGGTGATCCCCCCCGTCCCCGGGCAGCCCGTGCCCGCGCCGCCCGCGCCGCCCGTGTCTGCGCCGCCCGCGCCGCCGTCGCCCGCGCCGCCCGTGCCCGCTTCGCCCGCGCCCGCGCCGCCGTCACCCGCGCCGCCCGTGCCGGCGCCGCCGGTGCCCGCTTCGCCCGCGCCCGCGCCGCCGCTCCCCGAGGCGCTGCCGCCCGTTCCACCGTCTCCGCCTCCGCCGGTCGCGCCGCCTCCCGAGGTCTGTCCGCTGGAAGCCGCCGCGCCGCCGCTCCCGCTGGCGACGCTGCCGGCGTCCGCGGGGCTGTCACCCGAGCCCCCGCACGCGACCGGACCAGCCGCCGCCAGCGCGAGCAAAACGATGTGGGTCGCCAGTTGCCTCAGCATGTTTCGTGCTCCTTCCACAAAGGATTGAAAAGCATTGAATCGTCGCTCACCGCACAAGGAACGCTCCCGGCTCCCGCGCGCGTCGAGCGCCGACGAAGTCCGCGTCACCGCCCTCTCACCGGCCGTGCCAGAGGTCAACTCGCTGCTGTTCACCACGACTCGCTCGGTCGCCGCGACAGCAGCCACGATAAAAGATTGTAGCTGGATCGAACACGCAGGCGGAGCTCGGCCGCCGCCCCGCGAGAGTCGAGCCCGCGCACGCCTGCCCGGCTCCCTGAAGCCGATCCCCACGGAGCCGGCACGGAGCCGGCCGGGCGCGAGCGTCTCCCGGAGTTTCTTCGCCGAATCCGCCGGAACCCGGTCGGCATCGACGGACGTCGAACGAGGTCCACCCTATATGAACCAACGTGAGCAGCGAGGTCGGCCGTGGACAAGGTGTGCTGGCGAGATCGACAGCCGCTCTGTCCAGACGCTTCATCGATGAGGCGGGACGACCGGCGCAGCGCGCCGCCCTTTCCGGATCACGCCCGCTCCCCCGGTCGCGCCGGGCCGCCCGGCGGAGGGAGATGGGATGAGCCACAGCGCCATCGCCGCGGGCGCCGTGTTCCAGCAGCGCTACGAGATCGTCTCCGCGCTGCGCGAGAGCGGCTTCGCCGACGTCTACAAGGGGCGTCAGCTCGCCACCGGACAGGCCGTGGCCATCAAGGTCATGCACCCGATCCGGGGCAGCAAATCCGCCGACGTCGCGCGGCGCTGCGCCCGCTTCCACCAGGAGGCGCGGTTCTGCGCACAGCTCCACCACCCCAACATCGTCCGGCTCATCGACGCCGGACAGACGGACGACGGCACCCTCTACACCATCTTCGAGTTCGTGCCCGGCCAGAACCTGGCGGAGGTGCTGGCCAGCGAGATCGCCCTCGATCCGCGCGAGGCGCGGTACCTGATGCTCCAGGTCCTCGACGCCCTCGGCTGCGCCCACGGGCAGAACGTCGTCCACCGCGACCTCAAGCCCAGCAACATCATGATCGTCTCGACCGGCGCGCGGCGAAACGCGCTGGTGCTCGACTTCGGCATCGGCGCGGTCATCGCCGGGGCCATGGAGGGCGTGGATCCCAAGCTCACCCCGAGCAACGAGATCCTCTGCACGCCGGCCTACGCGGCGCCGGAGCAGCTCCTCGGACAGCCGGTGAGCGTGCGTTCGGACCTGTACGCCTGGGGGCTCGTCTTCCTCGAGTGCCTCACCGGCAAGCCGTCGATCACCGGCAGATCGCTGCAAGAGGTGCTCTTCCGGCAGGCCAGCCCCGAGCCGATCCCGATCCCCCCGGCGCTGCTCGGGCACCCGCTCGGCGCGCTGCTCCGGCGCGCGACCCTCAAGGACATGGCCGCGCGCGTCGTCACGGCCTCGAGCCTGCTGCGCGAGCTCGAGGCCTGCGACGTGGAGACGCTGAGCCGCGAGGACCTCGTCGAGGCCGCGCGAGCGCCGCGCTCGCCACCCGCCCCGACCCGAGGCGCGGAGGACGCGAGCCCGTGGCGCCGCGTCGCGAGCGAGACGGCGCCGCTCGACGCGCCCTCGGGGGAGCCCCGGGCGCTGCCGAGCGACCATGCGGCGGCCGAGACGATGCCGTCTCCGGCCACGCCCCGGCGCGTGGACGCGCCGGCCCCGCCGGGGCCAGAGGGACCGGCGCTGGAGCGACCCGACGGCGAGCGGCGGCCCCTCACCGTCGTCTGCTGCACCTTCACGGCCTCGGGCCCGGGGCTGAAGACCACCGACGTCGAGGAGATCGACGATGTGCTCGACGAGCAACAGGACGCCTGCGCCGAGATCGCCCGCCGCCACCGGGGGCGCTTCGCGGGCGCGCTGGGGGATCAGGTCCTCTTGCACTTCGGCTATCCCTCCGCGCAGGAGGACGACGCCCGGCGCGCCGCCCGCGCGGCGCTGGAGGTCGTGGCGGACGTGAAGATGCGCAGCGCGCAGCTCACGGCGGCGCGGGGCGTGGCCCTCGAGGTCCGGATCGGGCTCCACACCGGCCTCGTGGTCGCCGGTCAGATCCATCGGTACACACAGCACCTCGGGACGACACCGCAGATCGCGGCCCGGCTGAGCGCGGCCGCGGCGCCGGGCACGGTCGTGGTCAGCGGCGAGACCTTCAGGCTCCTCCGGAGCCGGTTCGCGCTCGAGCCGATGGCGCCGCCCGATCTCTCGTCCGTCGCGCGCCCGCTGGCGATCTACCGCATGGGGCAGGAGATCCCTCCCCCGGCCCAGGACCAGGACATCGCCGGCCGCGACACCGAGCCGCTGATCGGGAGGAGCCAGGAGCTCGATCTCTTGCTCCAGCGCTGGGGCCAGGTCCGGCAGGGCATCGGGCAGAGCATCCTCGTCACCGGCGGCCCCGGGATCGGCAAGTCGCGCCTCACCGGGGAGCTCGCCCGGCGGCTCCGCGGCGAGCGGCACAGCTGCCTGGAGTGCCGCTGCGTGCCCGATCAGCGGAGCAGCGCGCTCTACCCGTTGATCGAGCTCCTGGAGCGGTTGATCGAGACGGGCCGGGACGACGCGCCGGGGCGCCGGCTCGCCCGGCTCGAGGCGCTCCTCTCGCGCCGCGGCTTCGACCTTTCGGAGATGGTGCCGCTGCTGGCGGCGCTGCTGTCGATCCCCCTGGACGAGCGCTACGCCGCCCCGCTGGACCCGCCGCCGCGGCAGAAGGAGCGGACGCTCAACGTGCTCGTGACGATGCTCTTCGACATGGCCGAGGAGCAGCCCGTCCTGTTCATGGTCGAGGACCTGCAGTGGGCCGATCCGACGACCCTCGAGTGGCTGGCCGTGATGATCGCCGACGTGCCCTCGGCGCGGCTGATGGCGGTCTTCACGGCGCGGCCCGAGTTCTCGCCGCCCTGGTCGATGTCGAGCATGCTCCAGATCCAGCTGAGCCGCCTGGATCGATCGGACGTCGAGCACCTGGTGGCGCGCCTCGCCGGCGGCCGCGCCCTGCCTGGGCCCGTGCTCGCGCAGGTGGTCGACCGGACCGACGGCGTCCCGCTGTACGTCGAGGAGCTGACGCGGATGGTGCTCGAGTCCGGGGCGCTCGTGGAGGAGGGGGACCACTACCGCCTCGCCGAGCCGCTCTCGGCGCTCGCGATCCCCACGACGCTGCGGGGCCTCCTTATGACGCGCCTCGACAGGCTCGGCAGGGCCAAGGAGACGGCCCGCATCGCCGCGGCGCTCGGCCGGGAGTTCTGCCAGGACGTGCTCTGCGCCGTGTCCGCGCTCGACGGGGAGCAGGTCCAGGAGGACCTCGAGCGGCTGATGGCCGCGGATCTCATCCACAGGAAGCGGCGGCTGAACAACCCGACGTACCAGTTCAAGCACGTGCTCATCCGGGACGCGGCCTACGAGTCGCTCTCGAAGCGGAGCCGGCGGAAGGTGCACGCGATCATCGCCCGGACGCTCGAGGCGCGCTTCCCCGAGATCGTCGCGGCGCGGCCCAACCTGCTCGCGCACCACCACGCGGCGGCCGAGCAGCTGGAGCGGGCGATCGCGTACGCGGAGATCGCGGCGGAGCGCGCGCTGAAGCGGCCCGCGAACGCCGACGACACCGAGGCGATCGTCCATGTGACGCAGGCGCTCGGCTGGCTGTCGGCCATCGCGGACGCGCGGGAGCGCGCGCTGGCGGAGCTGCGCCTGAACAGCCTGCTGATCCTGGCGCTCATCGGCCGGCGCGGGTACATGCCAAAGGAGCTCGAGGCGGCGGTCCATCGCTGCGAGGAGCTGAGCGACGAGCTCGGGGAGAGCTCGATGACCCCGCCGACGCTGTGGGCGATGTTCTGGTATCACCACATGCGGAGCCATCGCCCCGAGGCGCGGGCAATAGCAGAGCGGTGGCTCGATCTGGCCAGGCGGTCGCAGGACGCCGCGCAGCTGGTCTCGTCGATGGTGCTGCTGGGACAGTGCTCGTTCTTCGAAGGAAAGCTCGCAGAGGCCCGCGAGGAACTCGATGGCGGCATCGCGCTCTACGACCCTCAGGCACATCGGGAGCAGGCTTTCTTCTATGGCGTCGATGTCAAGGTCTGGGGCCAGTACACGCTCGCGGTGGTGCTCTACCTGATGGGCAGTCCGGCCCAGGCGCTCGCCCACGGCCAGGCCGCGGTGGCGTGGGCACGCGAGCTCGACCACCCAAACAGCCTCGGGATGGCGCTGCTCCACCTGGCCGGCGTCTACCACTATGGCCGCGAACGGGCGCAGGTCGCCGCGGTGACCGACTCCATCCTCCAGCTGACAGAGCATCATCCGCTATGGTTCAAGGTGCACTGCTGGGCCCTGCGCTGCTGGACGCAGCGCGATCTCGAGCAGCTGAGGCAGCACGTCGAGGTGATCCGGGACGCCGGCCAGAAGACAGGCCTGCCGTACTGGCTCTCCCTCGTGGCGGAGCTCGAGGCCGAGCGCGGACAGCACGAGGCCGCACTCGAGCAGCTCGCGAGCTGCGTTCTGCTCGCCGAGGACTCGGGGGACGTGTACTACCTCCCGGAGCTCTACCGCATGAAGGCGCTGTCTCTCCGCGCCTCCGGTGGCAGCGCGGAGCAGGAGAGCGAGCGGTGCTTGCGGCGATCGATCGCCATCGCGCGCGAGCAGGGCGCGCGAATGTTCGAGCTGCGCTCGACGCTGGCGCTCAGCCGGATGTTCGCGCAACAGGGCCGGCGCGATGAGGTGCGCCGTCTGCTCAGGGAGATTACCGACTGGCCTGTGGAGTGTACAGATCTTCCCGATTTTACCGAGGCGCGAGCGCTGCTCCAGGAGATGACCGATTGACCTGCCTCGGCGCCACCCCGGGCGCCTTCATCGCGTTTTCGTCGAGTTGCATTGGATGCGGGAGGGGCTCGACGGCGCGCGGCGCTGGTTCAATGAGCTCCATATCCCATGCCAGGGGCTGCGGCACCGGCGATTGGAGGTGGCCATGTTTTCCCATCAATCATCCAAGTACATGTCCAGAATGCCGAACACCGACAGCCATCCCGCGCGTCTCGACGAAGAGGCGCGCCCCCGGCGCGAGCGAGGCGTGACGGAGGAATGGCTCTTGGAGCTGGAAGGAGCGTGGCTCTGCGCCGTCGCGATCTGCTGGGAAGACCCGACGCAGCTCGATCGGTTGAAGAGCGACCCGCGGGGCTTCTTGATGGCTCGTTGCGGCTATGGGCTGCCGCCGGGGATCGACCTCACCATCCGCGAGGCGCGCGAGCCAGGCTCGCCGGGCAGCGACGCGCTGCGCTTCTGCGAGCAGCGCAGAGGCTGGGACCCTTCGGCGGGCGCCATCACGCTGTATGTCCCGCCGCCGCCAGAGCTGGAGGATCAGCCCGTCGCGCTGGCCGAGCTCGCGAGCGACCCCGGGTCGTCCGGCGTCATCTGCTGAGTCATCCTTCGACGCCGTAGAAGCTGGCGGCATTGTCCCAAAGGATCTTGCGGAGGCTCTCTCCGGGGAGCTTGCGGCGGAGCGCGAGCGCCCGCTCCACCATGCCTGCGTCGTGATCGATGTGGGGGAAGTCCGTCCCGAAGATCGCCCTGTCCTCGCCGAGCCATGGGATCGCCTGCTCCAGGCACGGCTCGTCCGGCTCGATCTCGATGAAGCACTGGCGGCGGAAGTACGCGGACGGCTCGCGGCGGACGTGCGGCGCGACCTCCTCGGCCAGGCCCCGATACTCGATCTCGTCGAGGCGCCAGAGCCAGTAAGGCAGCCACCCGCAGCCGGCCTCGAGGAAGGCCACCCGCAGGCCGGGGTGGCGATCGAGCACGCCGCCCTCGATCAGCGCGAGCAAGGCCATCATCTGCTCCATCGGGTGCGAGCAGGCGTGCAAGGCGAAGCGGCTACGGAAGCGATCGGCGCCGGCCGCCGGCAAGGAGGCGTGCGTGCCCTCGTGGATGGCGACAGCGATCGAGCGCCGCTCGCACTCGGCCCAGAACGCCTCATAAGCAGGGTCGCCCAGCGTCCGCCCCGCGACGGGGTTGGGCCGGAGCACGACGGCGCGGAAGCCGAGCGCGGCCGCGCGCGCGAGCTCGGGCACCATCTGCGCCGGATCGTGCGGGCTCATCAGGGCCACGCCCCGGAGGCGCGAGGGGTCGTGATCGCAGAAGCCCCGTAGCCAGGTATTGTATGCGCTGGCGAGCGCGCTCGCCAGCGCAGGCTCCAGCGGGGTCATGCCGAGGATCGCCAGCGCGAGCGTCGGGTAGAGGAACGCCACGTCGATGCCCTCGCGATCCATGTCGTCGAGCTGCGCTCGCGGTTGTTCGAGCGGCCCGAGCGACGCGAGCGCCCCGAGCCGCCGGCGGCCGGCAGCGGCGATCGCGCGCCAGGTCCGCGCGCTCATCCGGTGATGGACCGGCCGGCCGTCCACCATCGGCTGCGGGGGGAGCCGGAGCAACCCCTCCGGTCCGAGGTGCGCCACGCGGTCGGCCAGGGGCTCGCCCTCGCCGGCGTACGCGAGGTACGGCGCATGAGCGCGGAGCTCCGGCTCGAGGTGGGCCTTCCACAGATCGAGCGGCTCGATCACGTGACGATCCGCGTCGAGGATGCGATAGCCGTCGCGCACGGGACATCTCCTCTTCTGCCGGTGCCGGATCCCCCGGACCTGGCCTAGAACACCAAATCATGTTGAAACCCGGAGAAATTTCACAGGGAGGCGAGGAGGCGGGGAGGAAGAAAAAAAATGAATTTCTCCCTCTTACCGTCTCTCGCTCCCCGCCTCCTCGCCTCCCTGTGAAATTTCTGCTTTTTCTCGGGGTTTCGACCCGTTTGTCGCTCTAGACGACCAGCGGCACAGGGTTCAGCTCCTCTTCCCGGTTCGCCCGCTCGAGCCACCCCCCACCGCCCGCACGGCGACGAGCTCGTCCGCCGTCCGCCGGCCGTCGAGGAGCGGCCCCAGGAGGTGAACGACACGGCCGCGGAGCATGGTGCGCTCGCGCTCGCCGATCAGGAACACGGTCTCCTTGTCACCAGCGAGCTCGACACCCAGGTGGTGCTTGAATTGCAAGGTGCGCCAAGTGCATTGGACGCGTTGGGGGCGCGGAGTGCGTGGGATGCGCTTCATGAACACCGGACCCTGATGGACAAGCTGGTGCGTCGCCGCCCGCCGGAGACGCCCGTGCTGGTGCGCAATTCAGCGTCAGCGAGCGCCTGCCTGGAGCGCGGGCGAGCGGGCTCGCCGGCGCAGGCCGCGGGAGCGCGCGCGACGCGCCGCCCGCGAGCCCGGGGGCGAGGTCGTGTGAGAAGGGGGTGAGCAGCGTGGCAGGCATTCGCGAGACGGACATCGGCCCGGAGACAACGCCGCTATCGAGCAGCTTCATCGATGCGATCCAGGGTGTCAGGCAGGACGATCGACGCGTCGCCCTGCTCGTCTACCACCGCGACGGCGCCGAGCGCGCCGTGCTGAGCCCGGGCGTGCCGGTCGTGATCGGCCGGGCGCCGCCGTCGCAGGTCCAGATCGGCGACGTCAGCCTCTCGCGCGAGCACGCCCGCTTCACCCAGTCCGGCGACAAGGTCGTCATCGAGGATCTGCGCTCGACCAACGGCACCTGGCTCGGCGGCGAGCGCATCACGCGAGGCGAGGTGAAGCCGGGCGAGGAGGTGATCCTCGGCAAGGTGGTTGTCGCCGTCCGCTCGATCACGGCGGCCGAGGACGAGCTGCCAGGGCTGATGAGCCACGAGCAGCTCCGCGTCGCCCTCGAGGAGGAGGTGAAGCGCGCGCGGTACTTCGGGCGGAGCTTCGCCGTCGTGATGGCCCGGGTCGCCCGCCAGCCCGGCGCCCACGTGAGCCACCTGTTCCCGCGCGTGCGGGCGCTGCTGCGCCCCGTGGACCGGATCGCGCTCTACAGCTCGGACGTGGTGGCGGCGCTGCTGCTCGAGGCCGGGGCCGAGGTGGCGCTCGACGTGGCGCGCGCGCTCGCCGCGCCGCCCGGGGGCGGGTCGCCCGTCGTGCTCGCGGGGTTCGCGACGTTCCCCGACGCGGGGACCGTGGCGGAGGAGCTGCTCGATCGGTGCTGGAGCGCCGTGCGCAGCGCGACGGTGGAGCAGCCGGTGCGCTCGGCGCCGGGCGGGACCTGGAAGAGCAGCCCGGGCACCTGCAATTTCGAGCCGGTCGTCGTGAGCTCCGCGATGCGCCGCGTCTTCGAGATCGTCAAGCGGGTCTCGCGCTCGTCGATCCCGGTCCTCTTGCTGGGCGAGACGGGGACGGGCAAGGAGGTCGTGGCGCGGGCGATCCACGACAGCGGCCCGCGGAGCGGCAAGCCGATGGTGTGCGTCAACTGCGGGGCGATCCCGCAGCAGCTCGTCGAGAGCACGCTCTTCGGCCACGAGCGCGGCGCGTTCACCGGGGCGTGGCAGCAGCAGCGAGGGGTGTTCGAGGCGGCGGACGGGGGGACGGTCTTCCTCGACGAGATCGGCGAGCTGCCGGCCGCGGTGCAGGCCGCGCTCCTGCGCGTCCTCGAGACGCGGCAGGTGACGCGCGTCGGCTCGAACAAGCCGATCGACGTCGACGCGCGCGTCGTCGCGGCGACCCACCGCGACGTCGAGGCGATGTGCGCGTCCGGCGCGTTCCGCAGCGATCTGTTCTACCGCCTGAACACGATGACGATGACGATCCCGCCGCTCCGGGCGCGCCCGGAGGACATCGAGCCGCTCGCGCTGCGCTTCCTCGACCAGGCGAACCAGGCGAACGGCCGGTCGATCCGCGGCTTCGACGCCGAGTCGCTCGCGCGGCTCCGGGCGTACTCCTGGCCGGGGAACGCGCGGGAGCTGCGGAACGCGATCGAGCGGGCCGTGGTCATCGCCGAGGGCGAGTGGATCGCCGAGGAGGATCTGCCAGAGCGCGCCCGGGCGGCGCCCTCCTCCGAGCCGGCGGCGGAGGCGGAGAAGGAGCTGCCGTACCAGGTCGGAGAGCTCACCGCCGCGCCCCCGGGCGGGGACTACCTGAAGACGCGGCTCCAGCGCTGCGAGGCCGAGCTGATCGTCGAGGCGCTCCGCAAGGCGAGCGGGAACCAGACGGAGGCGGCGCGCGCGCTCGGCATGCCGCTGCGCACGCTCGTGTACAAGCTCAAGGCGCTCGGCATCAAGCGGCTCGGGTACGCGCCTCCCCGGGAGCCCTAGCGCGCGCCGCATCGACGATCAGGGCACGGTCTGGAGCGCGCTCTCGGCCGAGCGGAGCGCGCCCTCGATCCCTTGATAATCGCAGTAGGCCTCGCCACAGACATGGACGCTGCCGACAGGCGCGTTGCTGCCGGGGAGGTCGAACGCCCTCAGCCTCTCGAGGACCTCCCACGACCTGACGCCTGGCCGCCAGGTATGGGCCCCCGCCCCGTAGGGCTCCCGGCTCCAGTCCCGGATGGCCCAGGTCGTCACGGTGCCGGCGGCGCGCTGCTGTCCGTCCGGGTCCTGGAGGTCCACGCCGAGGTATTTCAGGAGCTGCCGCTTCAGCGCCTCGCTGCCGTCGATCTCCGCGCGATCGTGGGCCTCGCCCTGGACATAGACCTTCCAGAACTCCGTGGCCGGTCGATCGGTGTAGAGCATGATCATGCCCTTGCCGTCGCTCTCGCGGTAGGTGGTGTGGACCTCCCTGGCGGGCATCAGCGACGCGTTCCTGTGGGGCGGCGTGCGCCCCGTCCACCACGGCGCGTCCGTGACCAGGAAGCACTTGAGGAGCGGAAACCCGAAGACCGCGTCGAGATCCCGCTGGATCTCCCGGGAGAAGCAGCCGGCAAGCCGCATCAGGGGGCTACGGGGCAACGCGAGGATCACGTGCCTCGCGACGGCCTCCACCGTCTCCGCGCCGCGGGCGAACTGCAGGCGGATCTTCCCTCCTTCCGCTGCCGCGAGCGACGTGAGCGCGTGGCGAAGGTGGATGGCGACCTGCTCGGGGCGCCGCTCGAGCTCTCGCACCAGGGCGAGGGGTAGCGCCCGGGAGCCGCCTTCGATGCTGACGAGCGAGGCGTCCCCCTCCCCCTCGCTGGACAGCGCGCGAAGCCAGAAGACGATCCAGTCCATGGCGTTGGGGTTCTCCGGGATCAGGTGGAAGAACGTGCCCTGATCCCGGATCGCGAGCACGGCCCCGTGGCTGAGGACGTCGCTCAGCGCGTTCCAGAACCCCTGTTCGTAGAGGAAGTCGCCTCCCAGCCTGGCGCCGCGGCGCATGCTGGCATAGTCGTCCTCCGCGAGGCGCCTCAGCCACTCCCGGTGCTCCTCGTCCCTGGGGTCGTCCGGGTTGCCGGGGCTCGCCCACGGGGTATCCTTCAAGATCCTCAGGATACCGAGCTTCATCAGCTCGAGCGTCGTGTGGGGGCGATGAGCGGGTCCGGCCTCGTCGGGGGCGAGGGAGAACCGCTGCCCCTGGACGGGCTCGGCCGCATACGGGGTGAACGGCCTGGTCTTCAGGCCGAGCTCGTCGAGCAGCCCCATCAGCAGGCGCTGCCGGCGCTTTTCGAAGCGCATGGGGCCGCACTCGGCGAGGAAACCATCGAGGTCGACCGTCTCTATCCGACCCCCGAACCGCTCCGAGGCTTCGAAGAGCCCGACGGTGCGGCCGGGGTCCCGCTGGGCGAGGCGAAAGCTGCAGTAGAGGCCGGTGATGCCGGCGCCGACCACGATCGTATCGAACTCTTGCACGCGGGTCCTCCTCGGTTCCTGGACAGGGGGTGAGGCCGGCGTCCCCGCCGGCCTCCGCGGCGCCGTCACGCGGCTGCCCGCTCGGCACAGGCGCCGCCCATCTCCACGCCTTCCTGCGTCGTTTCATAGAACAGGAAGCGCCCGGAGGTCGCCTCGCAGACGGCCTGCCAACCGCGCATCCGCCCGACGACATCGAACGAGAGCCCCCAGCGAGGCGTCTCGTCGATCACGCGCACGCCGAGGGCGTGCATCGGCAAGAGGGCGACCGGCGCCAGGGCATGGAAGACGCTGAGGGCGGGCCGCGGACAGCCGGGCTTGGCGTGGACGCTCGCGCGGAGGTAGCTGGCGCTCGAGAAGCCGAGCCCGTCGACAACCCGCTCGATCAGGCCGAGGCCCCGGATGCCATGATGGTTGATGGCCATGTAGAGGGGCGTCACCTCGTCCGTCGCCGCCTGGAAGGCCCTGGCCCGGGCGGCGAGCGCGGTGGGGATCCCGTCCGGGTGCCCGGCCACGGCGGCATAGAACAGCACCGCTTCGTCCTCGTCGGAGAGGCCGCAGTCCTTGATGAACATCAGCGATCGCGACTGGGCGGCGGCCGCCTCCCTCACCGCTTCATCGTCCGCGATCGAGGCGACCACCTCCGCGGCGCTGCGCTCGACGACGCTGGCCCAGTCCGCGGGCAGGTACGCGAGGGTATCGGCGACGATCACCTCGTCACGGACGCCGAGGCGGGGTAGATCGCGCCAGAGCTGCTCGAGGTGGCTCCGGACCTCGTCCGCGCAGAAGCCCATGTCGCGGGTGTGAAGGCACGTGTCCGGAACGACCACCACGTGGGCGCCGCCAGGGTGGAACTCGCGCAGGACGCGCGCCAGCGCCGCTCGCATCTTGATGCCGAGGAACTCGGCGAAATCGGGCCCCCGGCCGAACCTGCCTGTCTTGAGCGGCACTGGCACCTTGCCGCCGCCCTCCGGCATGGCCAGCACGATGGGCTCACCCGTCCGCACGATCCGCTCGAGCCTGGCGTCGAACTCGGCCATGTCCCGGGGGCACTCGAACCGGGTCTTGCTGGTCTGGATCGAAGCCTTCTTGATGATGGCCTTGAGCTGGGCGGCCCTGTCGCCGTGTCGGGCCCCTGCCTTTCGCAAGCAGTCCTCGAAAGGACGGATCGCCTGATCGAGCTCGCCGAGGAAGACGTCGATCTCGGCAGGCCCGGCGAAGCGGACCGAGGCCGCAGGTAGCCTGCTGCCGGACAGCACGCGCTGCTTCGCGGCGAGGAGCTCCGGCGCCTTCGCGAGGCCGGCGGCCGGCTGGGTCACGGCGCTCTGGTAGCGAGGGGCGGGGGTGCGGCCGGAAGGCGCCCTCTCGCCGTCGAGCTCCGCGAGGCCGGCGGGTCGCGCGCTCATGGGATGACGCGCGCCGTGAGCCTCGGTGTTCTTCGCAGCCTCCGAGACGATGGTGGGGTGACCTTTGCCGAGCACAATGCTGATGAGGTCGCTGGTCGCTTCGATCTTCATGGTTCTCCCCTGCGACGCGGGCGCCACGACGACGCCCCATCGATCGGCTCCGCTTCGATCGAGCATTCGTCGAACGCGGATTGCCTATCTGGCCCTAGCTCTCACGTGAGCCAGAGCACACCTCGTGCCGGCGGAGCTCACGCAGATCCACGGGGATATCGGCGCGCTGGCCGCGCGATCGGGGAGGAGCGCACGGCCCGCTACACGATCGAGCAATGGATTGCGTGCCAGGGAGGGCGCGCCCCGTAGTCGACGGGTGTTGGCGTCCTCTGCGAGGCGGGAGATCTCGAGATCTCGCGGCGAGCGGACAGGTCGCGCGGGCGCGTGCCTGCGCTGCGGACCGCACGAGGCGGCGGGCGCGCCGCGCGCGACCGGTGAGCTCACGTGGATGGCGGGGGTGCGCGGCGCCTCGCTGTGTGGGCGGGCGCTCGACGAGGGGATGGGGAGGGTGACGGCGTGTGGACGGGCGTCGCAGGGAGCGACGGTGTCAGGGAGCGAGCGAGATGGCGGCCCGACTGGCGGGCTCGGGCTCGAGGGGGAGCTCGACCAGGAACGTCGAGCCGCAGCCCGGCGAGCTCTCCACGCCGATGGTTCCGCCGTGAGCGCGCACGATCTCGCGCGCGATGTAGAGCCCGAGCCCGAGGCCGCCGAAGTGCACAACGCCGCCCGCGCGCTCGAAGCACCTGAAGATGCGGGCCTGGTCCTCCTCCGCGATGCCCGCGCCTCGATCGCGGACGAGGAGCTCCGCTCCGCCGGGACAGGCCTTCACCTCGATGGATATCGGCCGGCCCGCGCCGAACTGGATGGCGTTCTTGACGAGATGGAACACGAGGCGTCCCATCTGCTCGCGGTCCCAGCGGCCGACGACGCCCTCCGGCGCGTCGATGGAGATCGTGGAGGACGGGGAGCGGAGCTCCACCGGGAGCCCGGCGATCACCTCCTGGACGAGCGCGCCGAGATCGACGGTCTCGCGCTCGGGATCGAGCGGGCCCGATCGGAGCCGGATCGCCTGGAGCATGTCATCGCAGAGGCGGGTGAGCCGGTTGACCTGCCGGCCGACGACCTCGAGCGAGGCGACCCACGTTGACCCATCCTCCGCCCGCTGCTCGCTCAGCCGCTTCATCCGCTGCACCTGCAAGTTGAGCGAGGTCAGCGGCGTCAGGAGCTCGTGCGACGCGAGCGTGAGGAACTCGTCCCGAACACTGGCGCCTGCGTCGGGCTCGCAGCCGCGGGCGGGCCGGCGAGCTTCGGGGGTTCCAGTGAGAGGGGCGTTCGAGACGGACATGGTTCAACTCCCGTTGGAGAGTGGATGGACTTTCGCGATCGCGTCCGAAGCATCGGCGATGCCACGCGTCATCGCCCTGGGAGAAGCGCGGTTTCCGCGGCACCTCGCGCTGGCTCCGGGCCGCCGAGGGCGGGGGTGCCGTGGCGCCCGGCGAACGGTTGCTCAGGTACGCAAGAAGCAGAGCCGGCAGCGACCCGACCCGGGTTCGGGGGGCGGGGCGACCCGGGGCGACCCGACCCAGGTTGGAGCGACCCGACCCAGGTTGGAGCGACCCGACCCAGGTTCGGCGATCCGACCCCGACCCGACCCAGGTTCGGCGATCCGACCCGGACGACCGTGACCCGACCCAGGTTGGGCGATCCGGCAGGCAACCCGACCCAGGTTGGGCGATCCGACCCAGGTTGGGCGATCCGACCCAGGTTGGGCGAGCCGACTCAGGTTGGGCGAGCCGACCCAGGTTGGGCGATCCGTCACGCTAGGCAGGGCCACGCACGCGCGCCGGCCAGGGTGCCGCAGGCGGATCGACGCCCGGGTGAAGGGCTGAGGCGCGCCGTAGCGGACCGGTCGACGGCAGCGAAACCGCGGAGGGGCTTCCGCGTAGCAGCGGATGAACCCGCCCGACGGAGCGCGCAGAGCCGCGCCCGCGAGCTCGGGGCGCGCCGTGCCCGTCGTCACGACGGAGATGCGCCTCGACGATCGACGCACCAACAAGCCCGCGCCGCTGGGTTCGCGGCGCCATTCCCCAGGAGCTTCCTCATGTTTCGCAGCACGATGAGCATCACGGCCCTGAGCTTCGCTCTCTTCGCGGCGGGCGCGCCCGGCGACGCCATGGCGCACGGCAGCGGCGTCCACCGGCACGGCCAGATCTTCGTCATGACCAACGCCGGAGACGGCAACTCCGTGATGGCGTATGACCGGGCGGCGGACGGCTCGCTCGCGTACGCCGGCACGTACGCGACCGGAGGGCTCGGCGCGCCGACCCGGCCGATCAACGCGCTCGGATCCCAGGGTTCGCTCGTCCTCAGCGAGGACGGGAAGCTCCTGTTCGCCGTGAACGCGGGCAGCAGCGAGGTGTCGATGTTCCGCGTCAGCCCCCACGGCCTGACGCTGCTCGACGTTGTCGACTCGGGCGGCGACTTCCCGGTGAGCGTCGCCTCGCACGGCGACCTTCTCTATGTCCTCAACGTGGGTGGCGAAGGCAACATCGCCGGCTTTGAAGTGAACCCGTGCGGCGAGCTCGTCCCGCTCGACGGATCGAACCGCAGCCTCGGCCTCGGCGGCACGACGCCGCCGTCGCTCGCCGCGACGCCGGGTCAGATCGGCTTCTCTCCGGACGGCGAGGCGCTGATCGTGGCAGGCAAGGGGTCCAATCAGCTCCACGTGTTCGCCATGAGCGGCCGCGGGCTGCCCAGCGACGCGCCGGTCACGACGATCTCCAGGGGCCTTGTCCCGTTCGATTTCGCCTTCGATCGCCGCGGCCATCTCATCGTTGCGGAGGTCGGCGGCGACGGCGTGCCCGCGACCGGCGACACCAGCGTGGTGTCCTCGTATAAAATCGGGCCCGATGGGAGCCTCGCTGTCATCAGCGACACGGTCGACACCTTCCAGCGAGCGACCTGCTGGATCGCCGGCGCCCCTGGGAGCCGCTATGTCTTCACGGCCAACACGGGCAGCAACACGCTCTCCGGGCTCCAGGTCGACGCGCGGGGCGCGCTGACGCTGCTCGACGACGGCGTGTCCGCCTCGTTCCCCACCGGAACGGCGCCGATCGACCTCACGATGACGCGCGACGGCCGGTTTCTGTACACCCTCAACGCCGGCACCGGGTCGATCGCCGCATTCCAGGTGAGCCGCGACGGCGGCCTGATCCCACGCGGGGAGGCGGGTGGATTGACGCCCGGCGGCGGCGCCCAGGGCATCGCCGTGCGGTGACGGTCGTTCCTCGGCGTCCAGGGTCTGCCGCGCTCGGTCAGCACGCCAGCCGGGGCGCGGCGCTCACGCGGCGCGGATCACCTCCTCCGCGGCGCGGCGCGGGCCGCACACGCCCTCTCGCTCCGGAAAGCCCAGCCGGAACGCGAAGGTGAGCTGCCGGTCGCCTAGACCCAGCGCCTCGGTGAACGAGCGCTCCATCGCCGGCGCTCGTCCGAGCATGCGCTCCCGGTCGATGACCTCCGGCACCTGGTTCAGCGGGTGCATCGCGATGCCGCGCGCGGCCGCCCAGAGATGCATGCGTTGCCACAGGCGCCCGGCACGGAGCGTCGCGCCCAGGTCGTGGCGGTCGCGGACCGCGATGAGGCCGACGGCGGGATCGCCGGCGAGGTGGACCTCGCGGGTGACGCGGAGCCAGTCGTCGTGCATCTGTTCCGCAGACGGACGCGGCAGCAGCTTGACCGCCGCGGTGAGCAGCGGACCGAGCCCCATCACATCGAAGGTCAGCCCGTCCCGATGGCTCGGTACCGCCTCCGGCGCCAGCCGGAACCACGCGTCGCTGTCCCGCACCATCGCCGCGTCGCGGACGATGGTCTCGGTGGCGCGCAGCGTGTGAGCGGCGAAGCCCTCGCGCTGATCGGGGCGCTCCAGCCAGACGACCTCACCATCGGAGCCCGCTTCGCTCAGGCGCGAGAGCTCCTGGAGCGCCGAACCAGGCACGCGCTGCGCCTGGTACGGGCCACGGTTCGTGTGGCGCCGTGCGATGACCTCCGCGAGCGGGGACGCCGCTGCGCCTGGCTCGATCCAGACGCGCGCCACCCGGATCGCCCGCGGCGCCGCGCGCTCGAGAGCGCGAGATCCCTCCGGGTCGGAGCCCGGCAGAGGGCCGGCTTCGAGCTCGACGCGGGGCGCCCATCCCATCGAACCCGCCGCGAGCGCCAGGTTCTCTATCGCGCAACCGAGCCCGATGTGCATCTCGCGCAGGAACGGATCCATGGTGCCGAGCGATCGAGACCTGTCCGAGAACACGTCGATGTGATCCGGGTGGACCTCGAACAGCCAGGGTTGCGTGTTGTGCGGGCTCGCGGCGAGCACCGCCGCGCGCACGAGCTCGGCGAGCTCGCCGCCGCGCTGCCCGCGGAACGCGGTCCAAGGGGCGAACGGCTCGCCCGCCCGATCGTCGAACACACCCCGGCCGGCAGCGTACCAGCCCGCTCCCGCCGCCACGGCGAGCGTCGCGACGCCTTCCAGCAGGCGCCGCCGCGAGACCTTGAGTTTCCTCTCCATGATGCGCTCCATCCTCCAGAGGACGTCTGACCGGGCTCCACGAGCGACGGCCATGCGCAGAGATTGAGGCGGTTCTGACGATTAGTACAGGACATTACTCTAATACTATATATTAGTACGGCTAATGATCGAGTCTCTCCCCGACGACTTGAATCTCCTGCTCGCGCTTGACGTGCTGCTGCGCGAGCGGCACGTGACGCGCGCGGCGAAGCGGCTCGGCATCACGCAGTCGGCTGCGAGCCAGCGGCTCGGGCGGCTGCGCGAGTTCTTCGGCGATGCGCTGCTCGCTCCGGGGCGGCCGCTGCTCGCCCTCACGCCGCGCGCCGAGGCGCTCGCCGATCCGCTGGCTCAGGCGCTCGCGAGCTTGCGAGCGGCGGTCCAGGCCGGCGCGCCGTTCGACCCAGCGACGTCCGAGCGCCGCTTCGTGCTGCTCGGCAACGACCTGCTGGAGGCGGTCGCCCTGCCGCGGCTCTTGCCCCTGCTGGCGCGCGAGGCGCCGCACATCACGGTGCAGGTCGACCGCGCCGAAGCGGACTTCGTGAGGCGCCTCGAGCGGGGAACGGCGGATCTCGCGTTCGTCCCGGAGTTCCTCGTGCCCCCGTCGTCACGACAGCTGCGCTTGCCGGAGGAGGGATTCGTGACGCTGATGCGCAGGGACCACCCCGCAGCGTCGCGGCGGCTGACCCTGGAGCGCTACCTGGAGCTCGGGCACGTGCTGATCGCTCCGCACGGCATGCCGGGCAGCCTGGTCGATCGCGCGCTGGAAGCTCGTGGGCGGCGGCGGCGGATCGTCGCGCAGGTCCAGCACTTCGTGACGGTGCCTTTCCTGATCGCGGCATCGGACCTCGTGGTGACGTGTCCCGCGACGGTCGCGGCGGTGTCGAGGCCCTTCGGCCTACGCGCGGTCCGGCCCCCCGTCGAGCTCGGCGTGGACCGATCTTCGGCTGTCTGGCACGAGCGCGTGCACGACGATCCAGGCCATCGCTGGCTGCGCTCCTGGCTCAGCAAGGCGATCCGCGCGGGCGCGAGGACCCGACCCAACCAGGTTGACCCCACCCAGGTTGACGGGAAGGGCAAACCCGAAACGACCCACCCAGGTTGACCCGACCCGCCGCCGGGTGACGGAGCATGGCACGGTCCGCCATGGCGCCGCCACCTGCAGGCATGGGTAAGTACTTGGTAAGTACTTGAGATCGTTCACCACGATGGCCGGCACGGCTCTTGGAATTCTGCCCGACCATGAGCCAGCCCCGCCAGATCGCGCCCGGCGCAACCTACCTGATCACCCGTCGCGTCCTGCGCCGGCATCTCCTCTTCCGCCCCGACGCAGCCATCACTCAGCTCTTGGTCTACGCCCTCGCGGTCTCGACCCGCCGCTACGGCATCGAGGTCCATGCGCATTGCGCGATGTCGACGCACCTGCACCTCGTCGTGACCGACGTGAACGGCGTTCTGCCGCGCTTCCTGCAGTTCTTCCATCGCATCGTCGCGCTCGGCACGAAGGTGCTCCGTGCGTGGGAAGGGCCGGTATGGGATCATGAGGCCACGAGCGTGGTGCGGCTGCTGACACGCGCGGCGGTCGTGGAGAAGATCGCCTATGTCCTCGCAAACCCTGTGGCCGCTGGACTCGTCCCGCATGCGCATGAGTGGCCGGGCGCCAAAGTGAAGGTGGGCGAGATCGGCCTAGGCGTGTTGTGCGCGGCGCGTCCCGCCGCATACTTCGACCCCAAAAATCCACAGTGGCCGGAGGAAGCAACGCTGTCACTCACGCTGCCGCCGACCATCGAGCATGACAGCGCCGAGGACTTTCGCCATGCCATCGCCGCCGAGCTCGAGAGGCAAGAATTGCAGGCGCAAGCGGAGGTGAAGCAGCGAGGGCGCCGCTTCCTCGGCGCCGAACAAGCCGGCAAGGTCTCGCCCCATGAGCGCATCACGAGCCTCGAGGCGCCGCGCGCTGGCAATCCGACGTTTGCTGTCGGCCGCAAGCAGGGTGACGCTTGGCGCTCGGCTCGTGCCGCTGTACGCGGGTTTCGCGCCTTGTACCGGGCGGCGCTCGAGCGGTGGCGTGCCGGCGTGCGCAGCGTGGTATTCCCGGCAGGGACGTGGTGGATGTGCACGTTTCACGGCGCCAACATGGCCGATGTTGTGCTCACGATGTAGGTATTTAGAGGGTAAAAGGGCAGGGACAACCTGGGTGAGGTGGCGCGCGCGGCTCCCGGGTCAGCCTGGGTGGCACGGGTTGTTCGCGGCTCCCGGGTCAACCTGGGTGGCACGGGTTGTTCGTGACGACGAATCCCAATGCCTCCACGCTGGCGCGAGCGTCGCCGTCCCAGCCGAGCTGCGGATCTAGGCGAAGCTCGCCCGGCGCGAGCATGGCGGGCAGCGCCATCAGACCAACGAGCTCGACCGCATCGAGCTCCGCGCCAGTGTCGCCCGCGAACGGCGGACACAGCACGCGCCCTGCCGGCGCGAACGCCAGCGCTGCGCGCAGCGGCCCGCCCAGCGTCGCGCGCAGCACGGCGAGATCGTTGCCGATGGTGGCTGGCGTGGCAGCCGCCGGCCAGATCCATACCGCGAGGCCGGGCAGGTCGGCCACGCAGACCGCCATCGCGCGCGCGGGGGGGAGCGCGCGGCCACGGGCACCGAGGGGCGATGCCGCGATCGCGGCGACGATGAGCCCCGGCCGGGCGAGCGTCAACGCCGCGAGCCGACCGAGGTTGCGCTGAGCCGCCGTCCGGCGAGCGGCGATCGCGGCAAGGTGGTCGGGACGATCGTAAACGAGCTCGACCTCGCGCTGCATCGCCACGTGAGGCGAGGTCTGCGCCGCCGCGGCAAGCGCCCGCTCGCGGGCCTCGCCGTCCGACGTTGGCCCTCCCTTCTCCGGGAGCGCCGCGGCTTCCTCGATTTCCAGACGCTCCCGGAGGAGCTGCGCCACCCGCGAGGACAGACCCAGGGAGCCGAGCGACCAGGCGGCGGAGAACCAGTCCGCCGGCTCCGCGAGCGCGAGCGCCTCGGTCGAGGCGCGATCCCAGGCGGCGAGCGCCTCTCCGAGCGGAAGGCCGAGCGCGCGGAAGAGCGCGCCCGCCTCATCCAGCGCCGCCGCCGCGCCCGGATCGCCGAGATTTCGCCGCGCGCGCCCGATCGCCCTCGACGCGTAAGCGACCCAGGTTCGGAGTGGCGGCGCGGCGTGCTCGGCAATCTCGCGGGCGGAGGTCGCGAGCGCCAGGGCGTCGTCGGCGCGGCCGAGCTCGAGCGCAAGCTCGGAGAGGAACGTGAGGGCGCGCGCGCGGCCGAACGCGTCGCCGAGGCGGGCGCACAGCCACTCCTGTCGCTGGAGCGGCGCTCGGGCGCGCTCCAGGGCGCCGAGGCCGAGCGCCGCCGCGCCGAGCTGGCCGCAGGCGATCGCCTCGCCCACGGAGTCGCCCCGGCGGCGGTGGAGCTCGGCCGCGTGCTCGAGCAGCGCCTCGGCCGCCCCGTGCGCGCCGAGGGTCACGTAGAGCGTGCCGAGCGAGTTCAGGATCTGCGCGCGCTCGCCGAGGAACGGCTCCGAGCGGCGCAGCGCCGACAGCAGCGTGCGCTGCGCAGCCGCCGCGTCGCCGAGGAGCCGCTCGGCCGTACCGCGGTAATGGAGGGCGACGACCGCCACGCGGCGCCCGGGATCGCCTGCGGCCGCGATGGCGTCGAGCTCCTCGATGGCGGACGCGCAGGCCGCTCGGACGTCGCGGCGCAAGCGCGCGAGCGCCGCCTCGCACCGCGCGAGGTCCCGGGCCTCGGCGGCCCCTCCTCGATCGAACGCGGCGACAGCGCCCTCGAGGTGCAGGACGGCCGCGTCCAGCGCCCCCTCACGCAACGCGAGCGCGCCGCGCCCGAAGCCGAGCGCCGCCGCGACGAGCGGCCCGCCCTCGAGCACCGCCGCCGCAGGATCGCGGCCGACACCGAGGAGCGCCTCGACGCGGTCGAGCTCGGCGCGGACCTCTGCGCCCGGCGCGCTCCGCAGCAGCCGCGACAGCGACGACACGCCGTCGATCGGATCAAGCGGGAGCACCGCGCTCCTCCACCCCCTCGCCGCGCGCCCCGCGCGCGAGCCCGTGCAGCGCCGCCTTCACCGCCTCGATCGAGAGCTCCGGCCACGCGGCGCGGATGCGCGCGACGTGCGCGGTCACGTGTGGCGCCGCGAACGACGTACCGGTCCAGCGCCGCTCGCCGCCGCCGGGCGCGGGCGCGAGCACGTCGTCGCCGGGCGCGAGGATCTCGTGGTCGAGCGTGAGCTCGCTCCGGAGCGCCTCCGGGTCCTGAAAGGCCCCTCTGCCGACGCCGATCAGCGACTTGAAGCGACCTGGATAGGTGCGGAACGCCGCCGCGTTCGGGCCGGCGGCCACGAGCACGACCTCCGCGGTGTAGGCGGCGTCCGCGACCTCGTAGAGCTCGACCAGCGAGCGGTAGTCGCCCGGGCGGAGCGGCGCGTTCTTCGGGATGTCGATGCCGAGGCTCAGGTTGACCACGGAGAATCGCTCGCGGACGCAGAAGCGCAGCGCGGCGACGAGCCCGTCACGCGAGCACCGCCCGTCATCGCCGAGCGCGCGGACGCTCGTGATCTCGGCCGCGGGCGCCATGCGGTGGACGATGCCCGCGCACGCCGTCCCGTGCCCGCTGAGATCTCCCGGAGCGCACGGCGCGACCCCGTGCGCGCCACCGCCAGCGCCGCGCTGGACGAGGGCGACGTGCCGCAGCGCCGCTGCGCGCAGCGCGGGGTGCGAGGCATCGACGCCGGAGTCGATCAGCGCGACGCGCACGCCGGCGCCGCTCCGCGCGCCCGGGCGTGGCGCGCCGTGGAGCTCGCCGCCCGGTCCTGCCGGAGATGCCGTGGTCACGCGGAGCTCCCCTCCCCTGCGGAGGCCGGCTCCCCTGAATCGCCCGCGCCGATCGCGTAGGCGTCGATCCGCGCGAGGAGGTCGAGGGCCAGGCGGGCCTCCGCCTCGCCGCGCTCGGCGAGCCTGCCCACCACCGCGGCGAGCTCCAGGCGGCGGCGGTACTCGGGCGTGAGGCGCAGCGCGTGGATGTGCCGCTCCAGCGCGGCGCGGAGCGAGGTCGGCGGCGGGGCCGCCCCTTCCGGGATGGGAGGTTCCGCGCCCGCGGCTGCGCGCCCGCCTGGCCCCGCCGGCTGGCCTGGCGCCTGCGCGAGCAGGTCCGGCATCGCGCGCGCGAAGAGCTCGAAGACGACGCGCTCGGTGCGGAACGACTCCACGGTGAGCGCGAGGACCTCGGCCAGCCGCTCGGCCAAGTCGAGCTCCCGCCCGCCGAGGGGCGCGTCGTGCGAGAACAGCGCGGCGCCGCCCACGGTCGCTGCGCCGACGCGGATCGGCACGAAGATCGCGGACGCCGGCGCGGCGGCCAGGAGCGGCCGGAGCGGCGCGATCATCGGATCGCCGTCGGACAGCTCCACCGCGTGCCCGCCGCCGCCACCGAGCAGGTACGCGAACGGGGTGCCGCTCGGCGGCAGCTCCGCGCACGGCGCGCGGAAGCCGACCGCGTCAGCGACGACGGGGACCGTGAGGCGCCCGAGCGTTTCCATCTCGAGCGCGACGAGCGCCTCCGCGCACGGCATCGCGAGGCACGCGAAGCGCAGGTGCTCCCCGAGCCCGCGCACCCGCGCCTCCACCGCGCCGAGGAGCGCCGCCGACTCGACGGTCGAGAGCAGGTCGCGCAGGCGCGCCGTGAAGGGCGCGAGCGGCGAGCGCAGCGCGTGCGGGTGGGGCGGGAGGGCCCGCGCCGGGGCGGGCGGGACACCCGGCGCGGAGCGGTCGGCGAGCGGCATGGGCCGCCGATGCTACCGCCGGACCGCGCCGGAGCGAACCGCCATCACACCCGTGGGATCCGGTTGACGTGCCCAGCTCCTCTCCTAGCATGCAGCGACATGCGGCGATTCGGCTGTCCGGCGCACCGTCCGAAGCGTCCGTCCGCGCGCGCGGCCGCTCGAGCGCGATCCACGGCCGCGAGGCCCCTCGATCCGGCGCGGGCGCGATGAGCCCGCCCGTCCGCGAGGGACGGCGTCGCCTCGCCGTCGTCCTGTGGGGTGTCCTTGGTGTCGTGGCCGTCCTGGTCGAGGCCATCGTTCGTCTCGGCGCGACGGCGGCGCGCATCCTGACGGGGCACACGCTCACGACGGGTCAGCTGGTCCTGCTCGCGGCCTGGACGGTCACGATCGCCTACTTCGAGGGGTACCGCGGCTTTCAGCAGCGCTTCTCGCCGCGGGTCGTCGCGCGCGCGCTCCACCTCGCCGAGCACGGGCGGCCCCTCCACGTGGCGCTGGCGCCGCTCTACTGCATGGCGCTCCTCCACGCGACGCGCCGCCGGCTGATCGCGACGTGGGCGCTCGTCGCAGGCATCGTGGCGCTCATCCTGCTCGTGCGGCAGATGCCCCCGCCCTACCGCGCGATCGTCGACGCAGGCGTCGCCTTCGCGCTCGCCTGGGGGGCCGTATCCATCCTCGTCTGGCTCGCGCGGGGGCTCGCGGGCCGCCCGCTGGCAATCTCGGCGGACGTGCCCGAGGAGGCGCGCGGCGCTGCCGTCGACGCCGAGCACCTCGCCCGTCAGGCCGCGCGGGCAGGGGGCCCCTGCGATCCGTGACCTCCGCGCGAGCGGGGCGACAGCGCGCGCGTCTTCGTCAGCCCGCCGCCGACCTCGCGGATCGCTGCAGCGCCTCGGCCAGAAGCGACCGGTAGAGCGGCGAGCTCTCGCGGAGGGAGTCATGCGTGCCCACCGCCGCGACCCGACCGCCGTCGAGCAGCACGTTGAACGTCGACCTGAGGAGGTGCGGCGCGTGGGTCACGACGATGGCCGTGCGCCCGGCGGCGACCTCGCACGCCGTGCGGAGGACCGCCTCGGCGGTGGCGCCCGGCAGGCCCGCCTCCGGCTCGTCCAGCACGAAGACCCGCGGCTCGCGCAGCAGCACCCGCGCGAGCAGCAGCCGCCGCGCCTCACCGCCCGACAGGCTCGGCGGTGAGGCGCGCACCTCCGTCGCGAGGCCGCGCGCGGGCCGCGCCTCGCCCTCCGCCGGCGGCGCGCCTGCGAGCTCGTCGAGCTCCACACGGCGGAGCGCCTCGCGCATGCGCTCCTCCGTGGGCGCGGGCTCGAGGCCGAGCGCCAGGTTGTCCGCGATGCTCCGCTCGAACAGCCGCGCCGATTGCCCCACCACGCCGAACAGCCGCGGGAGCTCCTCGGGCGGGATCTGCCGCAGATCCACGCCCCCCACGGCGATCGCGCCCGACGACGGCTCGTCGAGGCGCAGGAGCAGGCGCAGGAGCATCGACTTGCCGCTGCCGGAGCGACCGCAGACGCCGACCACCGCTCCGGCGGGGATCGAGAGCGACACGCCATCGAGGACGGGGCGGCTCGCGCCCGGCGGCGTGAACGTGACCCCCTCGAAGGCGATCGACAGGGGGCGCCTCGCCTCGCCGTCCAGCTGCACGGCGAGGCCGCCGGAGGGGCGCGGCGGGTGCTCGGGCAGGCGCAGCAGCGCGAGCGTCGCGCGCAGCAGGGGGGCGCGCTCGATGAAGCCGGCGCGGAGGGCGTCGAGCGCCTCGAGGCGCGCCATCAGCAGCGGCACCATGAGCAGGAGCTCTCCGACCTCGCCTGCGCCGGCGACCCCGCGAGAGGCCGCGAGCGCGGCGACGATGACGAGCGGCGAGAGCGCGGCGAGCGTGCCCTTGATCTGGCCGGAGACGGCGAGCGCCTGGCCGAAGCGGCGGCGCGCGTCCGCGACCCGGCGCGCGGCCCCAGCGAGCTCTCTCTCGGCCTGGGCGCGCGCGCCGAGCAGGCGGAGGTCCTCCGCTCCCGAAAGCGCCTCGCCCACCGCGCCGAAGACGGCGGTGTCGGCGTGCTGCATCTCCCGCATCGCGCGCGCCACACGGCCCGAGGCCCGGTCCGCCGCGAGGCGCGAGGCCGCGAACAGCGCCGCGCCGCCCGCGAGGACGAGCGCCATGCCGCTCGAGACCAGCGACCCGGCCAGGACCGCGAGCGTCGCGAGCGCCTGGGGCAAGCCGGTCGCGACGGCGATCGCGAAATCGGCGACGAGGCCGGCGTCCCGCGCGATCGCGAGCCGCACGACCTCCGCGCCCCGGACGGGCGGCGCGGGCCCGGCGCTCGGCGGCCGCGGCGCGGGCCCCGCCGCCTGCGCCGCGACGAGCGCGCGCCCGGCGGCGTCCACGTCGCGGGGCGAGGCGGAGAGCGCCGCCCGGAAGAGCGCGACGCGGAGCGCGGCGGTGAGGTCGCCGCCGAGCTCCGAGCTCTTCCGGCCCGAGAGCACCGCCAGGGAGGCGGACACGAGCGTGGCGCCGAGCGCTGCGAGGACCACGGCCGCGGGCGGTGAGCCGGCGAGCAGCCGGGCGAGCGCGCCGCCGATGCCGCCCGAGGGCGGCGCCTCGCGCCCGGAGACGGCGCCGATGGCCACGCCGGCGATCGCCGGGAGCAGGCCGGACAGCGCGCCCGCGAGCGACGACAGGGCCACGACGAGGGCGAGGCGCGCGGCGGCGCTGGAAGAGCCGCCTCGCAGGCCTCCCGATGACGACGACACGGGGGGCACGCTCCCCTCGCGCAGCGAGCGAAGACCGATCCGCAGGATCGCGAGGAGCGCGCGCATCGACGTGCGATGCCACGGTACACCGCCGACGCCGTTGCGCGCGACGCGCATTCGATCGACCCTTTCACCGTGCGCACCGCGTTCGTGGCCCTGCTCCCGCTGCTCGCGGCCTGCGAGCGCCCGCCGCCCTCGCCGCCGGCGGGGGCCGACGCCGGGGCGCTCACCCCCTGGGCGCGCGGCGCCGCCGCGTCGCTGGACGAGCGCGGCGCCCGCCTCCGGACGGACAGCGCGCCGGCGGTGGGGTCCGTCGAGCCGGATGCGCTCGAGGAGATCCTCGCCGCCGCGCGGGAGGCCGCCTCCAGGCCGGCCGACGGCGTGAGCGTCGCGAAGATCGGCACGAGCACCGGCCTCCCGGCGCCTTCCGCGCTCCCGCCGGAGCCGGCGCCCGCCCCCACCCCTGCCCCCCGCTCGCGCGTCGAGATCGGCGCGCCCATGGTGCAGGCCAACATGTCGAGCCCGGCGATCGAGAAGGCGGCGCGGGCGCAGCTCTACTGGGACCTCGTGCAGCGCTGCCGCGGCCCGGGCGGGAGCCTGCTGCCGCCTGACGCCATCCGGGTGGAGTTCAACGTCGACGCCGAGGGCTATATCGTGGTGCCGACGATCATCGGGAGTGCGTCCGACCCCCGCTACGACGAGGCGGCCACCTGCATGCGGCGGGAGCTGTCGGGCGCAGCGTTCCGCGCGCCGGCAGGCGCGCGCGGGCTCCCAACCCGGGTCGACGCCACCGTGCCTTCGGTCGACTGAGCCGGAGCGGATCCGGCGGGCGTGCTGGCTGCCAACTCCGGGCTGCCCGCCCGCAGACCGCCCGGGCTCGGGCAACCCACCCGGGTTGGGTCATCCGGGTTGGGTCATCCGGGCCGCCCACCCAGGTTGAGTCATCCGGGCTGCCCACCCAGGTTGGGTCGGCCGACCGCCGGGCTGCCCACCCAGGTTAGGTCGGCCGCCGGCCGCCGCCGACCGCTGACAGCGGAAAGTGAACCGGGGTCGGGGCGCCCCGCCCAACCTGGCCGCCCAACCCGGGTCGGGTTGGGGTCGAAGCGGCTTGGTCCAACGGGTCGACCGACCGGGGTTGGGTCAACCGGGGTTGGGTCGCCTCAGTCGAGGCGTGAGACCCCGAGCGATCGCATGAGCGCCCGCTTCTTGTCCTGGTGCTCGTGCATCCGGCGGAGGACGTCGACCACGAACGCGACCGTCGCGACGATGTTCTCTCCCTGGTTGAGCATCACGCACTCCGCGCGCGAGCTCATCGCCGCGTCCGTCACCTCCCCGCGGGTCGGCACGCCGGTCTTGTTCAGGCTCTCGAGCACCTGCGTCGCCCAGATCGCGGGGACCAGCCCCGCCTCGCAGAGCCACAGGAGCTCCTCCTGGACCTCCGCCAGCCGCATGAACCCCATCTCGACGGCCATATCGCCGCGCGCGAGCATCACCCCCACCTGCTCGCTGCGCATCGCCGTGAGCAGGAGCCTCGGGAACCGCGCGAACGCAGGCGTCGTCTCGATCTTGAGGACGATCCCGAGCTGAGCCGCCCCGCGCGCGGCGAGCTCCGCCTGGAGGCGCTCCACATCGGAAGGAGACCGAACGAACGAGAGCCCCACCATGTCCGCGTGGCGCGCGATGAAGTCGAGATCCTCGAGGTCCTTCGGCGTGAGCGACGGGATCCCGAGCTCGGTGTCCGGAAAGTTCAGGCCCTTTCCTGGCTTCAGCTTCACGGAGCCCTGGCGCGCGAAATCCACCTCCACGAGCGCGGCGCCTCCGGTCACGAGCTTGACCGTGCCGCCGAGCCGCCCGTCGTCGTAGAACACCCGGTGCCCGGGCCGGAGGTCGTCGACGATCTCCGGGATGGTGCACCCGAGCGCGAGCACCTCCCCCGCGCCGGTGCTGCCCGCCGAGGGGCGTGCCCGCTTCACGTCCTTGCAGAGCCAGAGCCGGGGCCGCTCGCCCCGCTCGGGCAGCGTGACGCGCGCCGGATCCCCGTCGATCTTGCTCACGCGCGGGTTGGGCCCGGCGATGTCGCAGAGGACCTTGCACCGTACCCCGGTCTCCCGTCCCGCCTCCCGGAGCCGCTCGATGAGCCCGGCCCACGCGCCCGCGTCCTCCTTCGCGCAGTTGATCCGCGCGACGTCCATCCCTCCCTCGAGCAGCCGCTTCAGCTCCCCCTTCCGCGCGTCCCCGGGCAGCGTCACCATCACCCGCGTCGCTCGCCCCTGGCGCCCCTCCCCGAGCAGCGCCCGCGCGTGCTCCTCGATCAGCGCGCCCCCCGACGCGAACGTGGTGGGCGACTCGCCGGGCGGCCGCACCTCGGGGCGCCGCGCGAGCGCGTCGAGCGCCCCGCGCACGGCGTCGAGGGAGGCCAGCGCGCAGCGCTCCAGGCGCCCCAGCGAGCTCAGCCCGAGCGAGGCGAGCTGCCGTTGCAGGTCGCGGATGTCCTGCTGCCGGACAGCGAGGTAATGCAGCAGGTTCGTCGCTCCCGCCCGGTGCTTCGGGTGCACCGCATCGACCAGGTGCCGGTTTCGCAGCTCGTGCTCGATGGCGCTCGCCCGCAGCGCCTCGACGGCGGCGAGGGTGCGCTCGACAACCTGCAGGTCGGGATAAACCATGGCGCGATCTCCTCCGGGCTCCGGCGCGCGGACCCTCGCGTCCGCTGCGGCGCGCCGCGCGCCGACGAGTCGAGTCCAGCACCGCGCGCAAGGCCAGTCCAGCGCCCCACGCCGTAAGAGCCCCGCCGACGGCAGGACGTCTCCGTTCCTCCACAGCGGCGTCATCGAGCGCCGCCATGCCGAGGCGACGCGACGGCAAGGGCAGCCTCGAGCGCTACGCCGGCGCGCGGTACCGCGCCACGACGACCGTGATGTCGTCGTCCGGGCTCGGGCACCACCCCTCGACCTCCCTCAGGATCCTGTCGCGGATCGCCTCGACCGGCGCGGTCTGCACGGACTCGATGGCGGTGCAGAGCCGCTCCAGCCCGAACTGCTCGCGGTGCGCGTTGCGCGACTCCGTCACCCCGTCGCTGTAGAGCACGAGCACGTCCCCGTCCTCCAGGACGAACTGGGCGTCCCGCGTCACCTCGTCGATGACGGGCAACACGCCGATCCAGACGCCCGAGCTCGGGATGCACACGCACCGCCGCGTGCGCGCCGAGCACACGATGATGTCGTCGTGCGCCCCGGCGAACGTCACCCGCCCGCCCCGCTCGTACCGGAGCAGGAGCAGCGTCGCGTGCTCGTCCCGCTTCAGGCGGCTGCGCACGTTCTTGTAGAGCGCCTTGTTGAGCGCCGCGAGCAGCTCGCTCGGGCTCGCGCCCGGGTCCCTGCTCGTCAGCGCCGACACCATGCTCTGGATCATCAGCATCACGAGCCCCGCAGCGAGCCCGTGCCCCGCGACGTCGCCGATCCCGAGCCACCCCCCACCGGGCGTCGCGATGACGTCGTAGTAGTCGCCGCCCACCTCGGCCGCCGGCGTCATGGCCGCGGAGAGCTCCAGCCCCTCGATGTGCAGCTGCTCCGGCACCAGCGTCGTCTGGAGGCGCGCCGCGAGCGCCGTCTCCTGCCGCTCGCTCTCCTGCTCCAGCCGCTCGCGCAGCTCCACCTGCCGCACCATCTCCCGGTGCAGCGCCACCGTCTTCACCGCGGAGCCGATCTGGAGCCGCAGCGCGTCGTAGACCATCTCGTTCATGCCGCTGTTCAGCGCCATCACCCCGAAATACTCCGTGTCACCGAACGTGAGCGGCATCACGACGACGCTCGTGCGCTCGCTCGAGCTCAGGAACCCGGGAGGGGCCAGGGAGCGCGACGGGAAGCTCTCGGTCGGCGGCGTCACCGCGTGGCCGTCCTCCATCAGGAACAGCGTCTTCAGGGTGGCTCGCTGGGCGTCGTCGTAGAGCGAGACGGCGGCGCGCGTGAAGTGCAGCCTGGGCATCTCCGAGGCCAGCATGCGCTGGAACAGGGGCAAGCTCAGGCACGTCGAGAACCACCGCCCGCTCCAGCTCAGGTCGATCGAGGCGACCTCCACGTCGAGGCGCTGCCGCCCCTCCACGCGCACGGACGCGCTCCCGATGAGGACGCGGCACGCATGCCACAGCCGCTCCAGGGCCTCGTTCACGGCGGCGTCGCCCCCCTCCTCGACCGGCCGCCGGAGCCGCGCGCGCAGGAGCGTCACCACGCCCTGGAACAGATCGAGGAACACCCCCTCGCGCCCGGCCGTGTCGAGGACGCGCTCCAGCACGTGCAGGAAGCACCCCTCGTGGCCCTCGAGCTCCTCCTCCAGCGCCGACAGGAGCCCGCCGGCCCAGCCGTCGAGCGACGCGGCCGGGATCCCCACGGCCTGCTCGAGCGCGCGCTCCAGCTCGTCGCGCCGGCCGCCGAGCGACATCGCCCCGAGGCGCGGCGGGCTCGTGAGCGGCCGCATCGCGACCGCCTGGTACGCGCAGCCGCAGGACTCGCGCCGCGTGAGCTCGATCTGCTGCATGTTCCGATCGGGGACGGCCTCGCCGTCGAGCATGCGCACGACCGTCTCGAGCGCGATCTCCCCGAGCCGCTTGATCGGCTGGCGAACCGTCGTCAAGGACGGCTTCGCGTAGCGCGCCACGCCCACGTCGTCGAAGCCGCACACAAGGATGTCCCTCGGCACGTGGAGGCCCCGCGCCTTCAAGAGCTCGATCGCGCCGAGGGCCATGTTGTCGTTCGCCGCGACCACGGCGTCGATCTCGACCCCGCGGTCCAGGATCTCGGCCATCGCGGCGCGGCCCGTGTCGATCGTGAACTGGCCGCTCGCGACGAGGCGCTCGTCGTACGGGATCGCGCGCGCGGCGAGCGCCTTGCGGAACGCGTCGGCGCGGATCCTCGCCTCCTCGTTGTTGACCGGCCCGCCGATGTACGCGACGCGCCGGCACGCGTGATCGTCGAGCAGGTGGCCGGCCGCCATCTCGATCCCGAGGCCGTTGTCCACGAGGATGCTCGGGATGCCCTCCAGCGGGATCCCGATGCTGCACAGGGGCATCGGCGCGTAGTCCTGGCAGAAGCGCTGCACCCCCTCGGCGCCGACGAAATTGCACAGCGTCGCCGACGCGACCACGATGCCGTCGACCGCCTCCGCGCTGACGAGGCGGTAGATGCTGTTCTGGGCGGCCTCGGAGGGACCGTGGGCGGAGAGCGTCTCCCCGACGGCGATCACGAGGTTGACGTCGTGCGCCTCGGCGGCGCGCTCGGCCCCGATCCGCAGCGCGGATTGGTACTCGCCGCGCACATAGTCCATCACGAGGGCGATCGTCCGGCGCTTCTTCATCTTGTCCTGCGGCTCTCCGGTCAGGTGTCCTCGATCGAGACCAGCTCCGGAGACATGCGCTCGAGCGCCGCCAGGCTCCGTCTTTGCCATCCCAGCCGCGCGTCCGTGCGGAACTGCACCTTGCACTTCAGCCCCTGGCCCGCGAGCCCGCAGATGAAGCTGATGAACGCTTTCAGGCAGCTCGAGTTGAGAAAGTAAAGAGCCCTTATATCGAACTGCACCGCGCTGATGGAGAGGCGCATGACCTCTCCCTGGAGGGCCTTGAGGCAAAGGCCGAGCGGCGCCGCCGCCGCCATGTCGCCCGTGCCGGTGAGCTTGACGCCGAGGGTGTCGTCCCTCAGGGTCGGCTCGATCCCGAAGCTGTCCGTGACGACAGGCTCAACCCGTAAACCGCTCATCTCCCCTCCATCCCGCAACCGGCGCCTGCGCGATGATCGTCAGCCTGCTCCCCTCGATCGTGTAGTCCACGTCGAGCCCGCCCTCCGCGCGCACCCGCGCGAGGCCGAGCCCGGATACCCCTTCTACCATCGCCGTCTCACAGATGAGTTCGTCATAGTGCTTCACAGGATCGCTCGCCGACCTCAGCGCGGAGAGCCGCCGCTCCACCTCGCGCAGCCGCTCCGGCGACGCCTCGTTCCGCGCGCGGATCACGAGGACCCGCGCGCCCTCGCCCCCCTCCAGCGCCAGCTCGATGCTGACCTCCGGGCCGGACGAGTACTTGATGAGGTTCTCGACGAGCTCGTGCGCGGCCATGTAGAACCGCGAGCTCTCACTCTCATCGTCCAGCACCATCCCACAGAAGCTGGACACCAGCCGTAACACCGCGCTAGCCATCCGTTCACTAGGGAAAAACGTGATGCACAAGAACGGTGAAGCGTCCTGGCCCAGTCCGGAAGCTAACACGGTTCACGCAGCCTACGTAATTCTTGCACCGGATCCAATCCCCCCTTGGTCGGCCGTGTGCCCATGTAGGCGAGCGAACGATCGCGAGCGCTCCAGCGCGCTGTTCACGGCGTCCGTCTCGACCGCGCGCTCACCGCTTCGACGGGCGCGCCGGCCGCGCCTCGACCGATGCGTCAGGGCTGCCGGGGGGCGCGGTACCTCGCCACGACGATCGTGATGTCGTCGTCGGGGCTCGGGCACCACCCCTCGACCTCGTTCAGGATCCTGTCACGAATGACCACGACGGATTCGGTCTGGACGGCCTCGATGGTGGTGCAGAGCCGTTCGAGGCCGAACTGCTCATGGTGGGCGTCGCGCGCCTCGGTCACTCCATCGCTGTAGAGCACGAGGACGTCGCCGTCCTCCAGGACGAACTCGGCGTCTCGCGTCATGTCGTCGATGGATGGCAGCGCGCCGATCCAGACCCCCGAGCTCGGGATGCACACGCAGCGGCGCGTCCTCGCGCGGCACACGAGGATGTCGTCGTGCGCCCCGGCGAACGTCACCCGCCCGCTCCGCTCGTACCGGAGCAGGAGCAGCGTCGCGTGCTCGTCCCGCTTCAGGCGGCCGCGCACGTTCTCGTACAGCGCCGCGTTGATGGCCGAGATCACCCTGGCGGGGCTCGCCCTCGGGTCCCTGCGCGTCAGCGCGGAGACCATGCTCTGGATCATCAGCATCACGAGCCCCGCCGCGAGCCCGTGCCCCGCGACGTCGCCGATCCCGAGCCAGCCGCCGTCGGCGGTCGCGAGCACGTCGTAGTAGTCGCCGCCCACCTCGGCGGCCGGCTTCATGAGGGCGCAGAGCGAGAGCCCCGCGACCGACAGCCGCTCCGGGACCAGCGTCGTCTGGATGCGCGCCGCGACGACGCTCTCCTGGCGGACCCTCTCCTGCTCCAGCCGCTCGCGCGCCTCCACCTGACGGACCATCTCCCGGTGCAGCGCCGCGGCCTTGGTCGCGGAGCCGATCTGGAGGCGGAGCGCGTCGTAGATCAGCTCGTGCGCGCCGCTGCTGAACACCGCGACACCGAACTTCTCCTCGTCGCCGAACGCGACGGGGAGCGCGATCATGGTCGTGCGCTCCCGGCCTCCGAGGAACCCGTCGGGCGCGAGGCGCCGCGCCGGGAAGCTCGCCGCCGGCGGGTCCACCTCGCGGCCGTCCTCCATCAGGAAGAGCGACCTCATGACACCTCGTTGCGCCTCGGGAGCGTCGTCATACAGCGACACCACGGCCCGCGATATCCCGAGGGCCGGCAGCTCCGACGCGAGCACGCGCTTCAGGCTGGGCAGGCTCAGGCACGTCGAGAAGCTCCGCGCGCTCCAGCTGAGGTACGTCGCCGCGAGCTCCACGGTCAGCCGCCGCTCCCCCTCGAGCCGCATCGACGCGCTCGAAATGACCATACGCGACACGTGCCATAGCCGCTCGAGGGCATCGTAGAGAGCGACCCCCCCGCCGCCCGACGGCGGCCGGCCGAGCCGCTCCCGGAGCACATCGATCATGGCCTGGAAGTGATCGAGGATCGCGCCCGCGCGCCCCGCCGCGTCGAGGAGCGCCTCGAGCGCGTGCCGGAAGCGGCCCTCCCGCCCCGCGAGCTCGTCCTCCAGCGCCGACAGGAGCTCGCCTGGCCAGCCATCGAGAGAGCCAGTCGGGATGGCCACGCTCCGCCTGAGCGCGGTCTCCAGCGACTCCCGCCGCGCCGCGACCAGGGACGCGCCGTCGCGCGGCGCCGAGGCCGACGGCGCGAGCGAGGCGCTCGCCTGGACCCGGCAGCCGCACGACTCACGGCACGTGAGCTCGACGTCGAGGAGCGCCACGTCCTCCACGACCTCGCCGTCGAGCATGCGCATCATCGTGTCCATCGCCTGGGCCCCGAGCCGCTTCATGGGCTGACGAACGGTGGTGAGCGACGGCTTCGAGAAGCGCGCGATGAAGGCGTCGTCGAAGCCGGACACGAGGATGTCCTGCGGGACGCGGAGCCCCCGCTCCGCGAGCAGCTCGATCACGCCGAGGGCCATCTTGTCGTTGGCGGCGACCACGGCGTCGACCTCGACCCCGCGGTCCAGGATGTCGCGTATCGCCACGCGGCCGCTGTCGATCGTGAACGCGCCCGCCGCAAAGAGGCGCTCGTCGAGCGGGAGGCCGCGCGCCGCGAGCGCCCCCCAGTAGGCGTCGGCGCGCGCCTTGGCCTCCTCGTTGTTGGCCGGTCCGCCGACGTACGCGATGCTCCGGCGCCCGTGGACGTCGAGCATGTGCCCGACCGAGAGCTCGATCCCGAGGCCGTTGTTCACGATGAGGCTCGGGATACCGTCGATCGCCATCCCGATGCTGAAGACGGGCAGCGGCGCGTAAGCCCGGAAGAACTCGCGCATCCCCTCGATGCCGATGTGATGGCAGAGGGTCGCCGACGCGACGATGATGCCGTCGACCGTCTCCGGGCCGATGAGCTGATACACGCTGTTCTGGGCCGCCCCCCCCTCGCCGGGCAGCGCGAGCGTCTCTCCGAAGGCGATCACGAGATTGACGTCGTGGGCCTCCGCGGCGCGCTCGATGCCGAAGCGCACCTCGGACTGGTAGTCTCCCCCGACGAAGTCCATCAGGAAGGCGATCGTCCGGCGCTTCTCGCTCATCTCCCGCGGCTCTCGCGTCAGGTATCGGCGATGGTGACGAGCTCCGGACACATGCGCTCGATGGCCGTCAGGCTCCGCCGCTGCCAGCCCAGCCTCGCGTCGGTGAGGAACTCCACCTTGCACTTCGGCCCCTGGCTCGCGAGGCCGGCGATGAAGCTGATGAACGCCTTCAGGCAGCTCGAGTTCAGGAAGTAAAGGGCCCTCACGTCGAACGCGATGGCGCTCACGCGGAGGCGCGCCGCCTCAGCGTGGAGGTCCTTGAGCAGCAGACCGAGCGGCGCGACAGCCGCCATGTCGCCGGTGCCGGTGAGCTTGACGCTGAGGGTGTCCTCCCTCAAGGCCGGCTCGATCCCGAAGCTGTCCGTGACGACGGGCTCAACCCTTAAGCTGCTCATCGACCCTCCACCTCCCCACCGGCGCGTGCGCGATGATCGTCAGCTCGTTGCCCTGGATCGTATAGTCCACGTCGAGCCCGCCCTCCGCGCGCACCCGCGCGAGGCCGAGCCCCGACACCCCTTCTACCATCGCCGTCTCACAGATGAGTTCGTCATAGTGCTTCACAGGATCGCTCGCCGCCTTCAGCTCGAAGAGCCGCCTCTCCACCTCGCGCAGCCGCTCCGGCGACGCCTCGTTCCGCGCGGAGATCTTCATGACGCAGGAGCTCTCGCGCTCCTCCAGCGCGAGCTCGAGGCTGACCTTGGGGCCCGAGGAGTACTTGATGATGTTCTCGGCGAGCTCGTGCGCGGCCATGTAGAACCGCGAGCTCACGTTGGCGTCGTCCAGCACCATGCTGCAGAAGCTGGACACCAGCCGAAGCACGCTGTTGGCCATACGCTCGCTCGGATGAAACGAGATGCATAGAAACAGTGACCCGTTCGGACTCGGTTCGGACACTGACACGATTGGCGCAGCGTACGTGGTTCTCAACCCGGATCCAATCCCTTCTGCTGACACCGGCGATAGCGCTCATGTAGGAAAGCGGGCGGCCTCGGGCCACAGTTGCCACAGTCACAGTGTTCGAGGCGCGCTGTACCTCGCCACGACCACCGTGATGTCGTCATCGGGGCTCGGGCACCAGCCCTCGACCTCGCCGAGGATCCGGTCCCGGATCGCCTCGGCGGGCGCGCTCTGGGAGGACTCGATGGTTGAGCACAGCCGCTCGAGGCCGAACTGCTCATGGTGCGCGTTGCGCGCCTCCGTCACGCCGTCGCTGTAGAGCACGAGGACATCCCCGTCCTCCAGGACGAACTCGGCGTCTCGCGTCATCGCGTCAATGGCGGGCAGCGCACCGATCCAGACGCCCGAGCTCGCGATGCACACGCAGCGGCGGGTGCGCGCGCGGCACACGATGATGTCGTCGTGCGCCCCCGCGAACGTCACCCGCCCGCTCCGCTCGTACCGCAAGAGGAGCAGCGTCGCGTGCTCGTCCCGCTTCAGCCGACCGCGGACGTTCTCGTACACCGCCCCATTCACCGCAGAGAGGATGTCCCCGGGGCTGGCGCGCGGGTCGTTGCGCGTGAGGGCCGAGATCATGCTCTGGATCATCAGCATCACGAGCCCCGCCGCGAGCCCGTGCCCCGCGACGTCGCCGATCCCGAGCCAGCCGCCCTCGTCCGTCGCGAGCACGTCGTAATAATCGCCGCCGACCTCCGCGGCCGGCTTCATGACGGCGGAGAGCTCGAGGCCCTCGACCGAGAGCTGCGCCGGCACCAGCGTCGTCTGGATGCGCGCCGCGACGACGCTCTCCTGGCGGACCTTCTCCTGCTCCAGCCGCTCGCGCAGCTCCACCTGCCGCACGACCTCCCAGTGCAGCGCCGCGGCCTTGACCGCCGAGCCGATCTGGAGGCGGAGGGCGTCATAGACCATCTCGTTCGCGCCGCTGTTGAGCACCGCGACACCGAACTTCTCCTCGTCGCCGAACGCGACGGGGAGCGCGATCATGCTCGTGCGCTCCCGGCCTCCCAGGAACCCTTCGGGCGCGAGGCGGCGCGCCGGGAAGCTCTCCGCCGGGGGCTCCAGCTCGCGCCCGTCCTCCATCAGGAAGAGCGCCTTCATGGTGGTGCGCTGCGGGTCGTGCGCTGTGTCATAGAGCGACACCGCGACCCGCGAGAACTGCATCCGCGGCAGCTCCGACGCCATCATGCGCCGCAGGATGGGCAGGCTCAGGCAGGTCGAGAAGCTCCGAGCGCTCCAGCTCAGGTAGAGCGACGCGAGCTCCACGTTGAGCCGCTGCTGCCCCTCGGCGCGCACGGACGCGCTCCCGATGACGATGCGCGAGGCGTGCCAGATCCGCTCGAGCGCCTCGTCGAGGACCGCGTCCCGGAGGGCCCCGTGGCCCCGGCGGAACTGCTCGCGGAGCAGCGTGATCATGCCCTGGAAGTGCTCGAGGATCGCGCCCTCGCGCCCCGCCGCGTCGAGGAGCGACTCGACAGCGCGCAGGAAGCGGCCCTCGGTCCCCTCGAGCTCCTCCTCCAGCGCCGACAGGAGCAGGCCGGCCCAGCCGTCGAGCGATCCGGCGGGGATCGCGACGCTCTTCTCGAGCAGGCGCTCCAGATCGTCCCGCTGGCGAGCGGACGGGAGCGGCGCGCTCCACGCCTTGCTCGGGGGCGCGCCCGCGGGCTCCACCTGGTAGCCGCAGCCGCAGGACTCGCGCAGCGTGAGCTCGACCGGGAACAGGTTGTACTCGGGGACCGGCTCGCCCTCGATCATGCGCACGATCAAGTCCACGGCGCGCGCGCCGATGCGCTTGATGGGCTGGCGGATGGTGGACAGCGACGGCTTCGCGAAGCGCGCGATCACGGCGTCGTCGAAGCCGCACACGGGGAGGTCCCTCGGGACGCTCAGGCCGTGCGCCTTGAGCTCCTCGACGGCCCCGAGCGCCATGTTGTCGTTGGCGGCGACAACGGCGTCGAACGCGACCCCGCGCCCGATGATCTCCCGCATCGCGGCGCGCCCGGTCTCGATCGTGAAGCTGCCGAACGCGACGAGGCGCTCGTCGAAGCGGAGCGTGCGGTCCGCGAGCGCCCGCCGGTAGGCGTCGGCGCGGACCTCCGCCTCCTCGTTGCTCGGCGGCCCGCCGATGTACGCGACGCGCTGGCACCCGTGGTCGTCGACGAGGTGTCCGACCGAGAGATCGAGCCCGAGGCCGTTGTCGACCACGAGGCTCGGGATGCCGTCGATCGCCATCCCGAGGCTGCAGATCGGCAGCGGCGCGTAGGACCGGCAGAACCGCTTCATCCCCTCGATGCCGACGTGGTGGCAGAGCGTCGTCGAGGCGACGAGGATGCCGTCGACCGTCTCCGCGCCGATGAGGTGATACATGCTGTTCTGGGCCGTGCTGGCGGCCCCGGGGCAGGCGAGCGTCTCGCCGAAGGCGATGATGAGATTGACGTCGTGCGCCTCGGCGGCGCGCTCGACCCCGAAGCGCACCTCGGACTGGTACTCGCCTCGTACGTAGTCCATCAGGAGGGCGATCGTCCGGCGCTTCTTCATCGGGTCCCGCGCTCCTCGCTTCAGGCGTCCGCGATGGAGACCAGCTCGGGAGACATGCGCTCGAGCGCCGTCAGGCTCCGCCGCTGCCAGCCCAGCCTCGCGTCCGTGAGGAACTGCACCTTGCACTTCAGCCCCAGGCCCGCGAGCCCGCAGATGAAGCTGATGAACGCCTTCAGGCAGCTCGAGTTCAGAAAGTAAAGAGACCTTACGTCGAACTCCACGGCGCTCACGGAGAGGCGCACCACCTCCGCCTGGAGGGCCTTGCAATAGGAGCCGAGCGGCGCGGCCGCCGCCATGTCGCCCGTGCCGGTGAGCTTGACGCTGAGGGTGTCCTCCCTCAGGGCCGGCTCGATCCCGAAGCTGTCCGTGACGACGGACTCAACCCTCAAGCTGCTCATCTCCCCTCCATCTCCCAACCGGCGCGTGCGCGATGATCGTCAGCTCGTTGCCCTCGATCTTGTAGTCCACGTCGAGCCCGCCCTCCGCGCGCACCCGCGCGAGGCCGAGCCCCGACACCCCTTCTACCATCGCCGTCTCATGGATAAGCTCGTCGTAGTGCTTCACCGGATCGCTCGTCGTCTTCAGCTCGAGCAGCCGCCTCTCCACCTCGCGTAGGCGATCGATGGAGGCCTCGTTCCGCGCGCGGATCTTCAGGATACAGGAGCTCTCGGCCTCCTCCAGCGCGAGCTCCAGGCTGACCTTGGGGCCCGTCGAATACTTGGTGATGTTCTCGGCGAGCTCGTGCGCGGCCATGTAGAACCGCGAGCTCACATTCGCGTCGTCCAGGATCATCCCGCAGAAACTGGACACGAGCCGCAGCACCGCGCTCGCCATGCGGTCGCTCGGGAAGAACGTGATGCACAGGAACAGCGATGCATTCAGGTTCGGTTCGGACGCGGGCACGATTGCCACCAGCCTACGTCGTTCCCGCAGCGGAGCCAACGCCTTCTGCTCTCGCGCGAGCGCGCGGGTGAGGGCAGACCCTACAATACGGCGCGACGACGAGCTTTGACCTGCCGCGTCGACCGCGGCCTCACTGACGCGCTCCTTCACTGGGCGCGCGGCCTCACGGCCGCGCTCCTTCACTGGCGCGCGGCCTCACGGCCGCGCTCCTTCACTGGCGCGCGGCCTCACGGCCGCGCGACGAGCCTCTTCCCCTGGGCCCTCAGGTTCGACACCGCCTCTCCCACGCGCTGGGCGAGCGGCAGGCCCCGGGGCACCACGAGGCCAGCCGCCCCGCCCACGCGGCCGAAGGACCATGAGAGCACCGAGCCGTCGGCGTCCCACGGCGCGAGCCGCTCGCGGCCCTCGGACGGCATGGCGCCGACGATCTCGTGCCGCTCCAGGTCGAGCGCCGCGATCCGGTCCGCCGACGAGAGCAGCAACGTCTTGCCGTCGGGCGCGGCGGCGATGTCCTCCCACTCCGCCCCGCTCACGCCCTCAAGCACCCGCTCCGTGAGGCCGGCGCGGCGGATCACGACGACGCCCGTCGCGTCCGCGAAGGCCGCGTCCCCCGGCAGGGGGCCGTCCGCGATCGCGGTCGCGCGCGGCGTGGCGTACCCGAGGACCCGCACCTCGCCCCGCGCCTCGTCGATGCGCGCCAGCGCGCCCGAGCTGAACGCCAGCCATAGCCCGGGGCCGACGTCGCCGCGCGCGGCGCTCGGGCGCGCCTCGTAGACATAGCCGTCGGTCACCGCGATCGTGCGGGACGACAGGTCGCGGAGCGACGTCGCGACGACGTTTCCGTCGAGCTCCTGCGTGAACAGCGTCCGGCAGGCGGCGTCGACGCCGAGCACGAGCGCCGGCGCCCTCGGCACCACCTCCACCGTCGCGCCGGTCGTCGCGTCGAACAGCGTCCACACCCCCTCGTCCCGCCGGTACGCCATGAGCCGGCCGTCGTCGCAGGCGCGCAGCAGGTGGCCCCGCCGCGCGGCCGTGCGGCGCCGCGAGCCCTCGTCGTACAGGCGCACCTCGCCGCCGATCTCGAAGGCGACGACGCCCCCGCGCCGCAGCGCGGCCACGGCCGAGGCGGCCGCGCCGCGCACCTCGGGGCTCCCCTCCGGGTCGAGCCCCTCGAACCCGAGGAGGCGCTCCACGGCGGGCGCGCCCGGGCTGAACAGGACGAGGTCGCGCGTGAGCACGCGCCGGTCCGGCAGCCGCCACCCGCCGAGCAGCGCGTGCGGGCCGACGTCGCGCTCGGCGATGTCGGCCATCTCGCCGCGCGCGCGCAGCGGCCGCGGCGCGCCCTTGCCCGGGGACGCCTCGCACGGCGAGCCCTCGGGCGGCGGATCGCCCGCGGCGCGGCCGCCCTTCCGGAGGTAGTGCCAGACGCTGCCGCCGCTGCCGCACACGCCCAGATCGAGCCCGCCCGCGTCCCAGCGCGCCGACGCGGGCGCCGGATCCGTGTCGAGCTCGAAGAGCGGCGCCGCGGGCCGGTCGAGGGCGTAGATCGACGTCCGGCTCTGCTGCACGAGCGCGATCACGGGATCGCGCGGGCTGAAGCGGCCGAGCACGGCGGGCGCGCCCAGGGTGATCTCGGCGCCCGCGCCGCCGCCGGGCCCCCAGAGCAGCGCCCTGCGCCCGAGCACCGCGGCCACGTGCGCGCCGTCGGGCGAGACGCCGAGCACGTTGCCGCGGAACGGGTGCCGATCGACCGCCTCGGCGCCGCCGCCGCGCCGCATGTCCCAGCGCGCGATCCCGCCCTCGGTCGAGCAGGCGAGGACGGGCGCCGACTCGGCCGCGTGGACGGCGCTGCTGCAGCGCACCGGCGCGACCGCGGCCAGCGCGACGGTGCCGCCCTCCCGCAGCCGGAAGACGCGGACCTCGCCGGTGACCGAGCGCGTCGCGAGCGCCGTGTCGAACGCGAACGGCACGCGCTCCACGTGCGGGGCGTCGTGCGGCCGCAGCGCGAGGACGCGCGGCGATTTGGCGCGCTCGATGCTCTCCGGGTCGGCGTCGAGCGCCACGTCGTCGATGACCTCCGGGTCGGGCGGGCGCAGGTCGGCGACGAGCAGCGAGCCCCCGGGGCCGCCGGCGATGACCCACCGATCGTCCCACGGCAGCGCCGGCCCCACCACGCCGTCGACGGTCAGGAAGCGCGCGCGCGGCAGGCCCACCGCGGCCGACGCGAGATCGAGCGGCAGCGCCGCGTCGTCCGCGCGCCGCGCGAGGGCCGCGGCGATCCACGCGGCGCGGTGGTACGGGTCCTCCGTGCGGCGCGCCTTGCCGATGAGCTCGGCGAGCTCGGCGCGCTCCTCGGCCTCGCGCGCCTTGGCCTCGGCCTGCGCCTGGCGCGCCGCGACCCACCGCTCGGCCACGAACCCCGAGGCGACGGTGAGCCCGAGCGCCAGGGCCGCGCCGATCTTCTTGGCGCGCTGGGCGCGGGCGCGCCGGAGGCTCTCCCGCACGAGCGCCTGCTCGCGCCGCGGCAGCCTCGAAGCGAAGGCCGCGCGCTTGCTCACCTGCTCGAGCAGGTCGCGGCGCAGGAGGAGATCGGGGCTCTCGCCGGAGCGATCCCACACGTCGGCGGCCTCGCGGAGGCGCTCGAGCAGGATGAGCCGATCCATGTGCAGCGCGCGGGTGGCGGCGGCGTGCGGCCAGCTCGAGACGAGCGACTCGTGGGCGAGCTCCACGGACCTGTCGCGGCGGACGAGGAGGCGCGCGCGCTCGAGGGCGCCGAGGACGCGGTCGACGTCGGCGGGCGGCGCGGCGACGGCCTCGGCGAGCTCCGCCTCGGCCCAGCGGACGCGCGACCCGTCCATCGCGCCGAGCCGGAGCAGCGCCTCGTCGGCGATCGCGCGGTCCTCCGGGGCGAGGGCGGCGAGGGCGGCGTCGGCGTGCCGCGCGAGGGCGCCCCGCACGCCGCCGAGCTCCTGCCAGGCCTCGCCGCTCAGCGCGCCGCGAAGGGCGCGCGCGCGCTCCCACCACGCCGCGAGGGCGAGCGCGATGAACGAGAGCGCCGCGCCGCCGCTCCGGAGCTCGCGCTGCGCCTCGGCCGCGACCTGGGCGAGCCCGCGCACCTCGGCGCCCGCGAGCCTCGCCGGGCCCGCGACGAGGTCCTTCACGGCGGCGGCGGCGGGCAGCCCCACGTAGCGCAGCGCGGCCCGGAGGCCCTCGCCGGCCGGGCTGGCGAGGAGGGCCGCGGTGCGGTCGTCGGCCTCGTCGAGCACGCCGATGAGCCGGAGCCCTCGCCGCGGCTCGCCCGTCGCGAGCGCGCCCACGAGGGCGGCGAGGCGCCCGTCGCCAAGGGGCGCGATCGGGTCGACGATCAGCGCGACGCCGACGGCGGACGCCATGCAGAACCTGGTGAGGGCGTCGAGGTCCGCGGCCTCGAGCTCCGGCGAGACGGCGGCGAGCGCGCGGGCGAGGGCGCCGTCGGGGTCGTCGCCCGGGGTGAGGCGCGCCTCGATCCAGTCGTCCTTCTGGTCGACGTGGCGGCGCGCGAGGTGGGGCACGAGCCCCGCGGAGGCGAGCGAGCTCTTGCCCGATCCACGCGGCCCCTGGAGCACGACGCACGGCTCGAACTCGAGCTCGCGCCCGAGGCGCGCGGTGTCGTCGTCGCGCCCGAACAGGAGCCCCTCGTCGGTGGACGAGAGCGCCGCGAGGCCCCTGTACGGCCGATCGGGGACGCCGTGGGGCCGCTCCCAGACCTCGTCGATCAGCTGCGTCAGCTTCCCGGGCGCGACGCGCCGGTGCGCTGGATCGACGGACAGGAGCCGCTGGAGGAGCGCGACGAGGCCGCGCGGCAGCCGCGCGGGGTCGCGCTCGAGGTCGCGCATCGTGCCGCGCAGGGTCGCGGCGCGCAGCTCGGTCCACCAGGCGGAGACGCTCGCGGGGTCGGAGCAGTCGTCCGGCTCGTCGGGCACGGCGTGCGGGAGGCGCCCTGTGGCGAGCTGCGCGATGCAGACGGCGAGCGCGTAGGCGTCGGTGGCGGCGGTCGGCTCGGCCATCTCGAGCACCTCCGGCGCCATGAAGCCCGGCGTTCCGATGACGTTGCGCGCGGCGGCGGGGCTGTCCGCGCCGGCGAAGGCGCGGCGCGTGGAGGCGTAGACGTCGCGCTCGGCGAGGAAGGCCGCCGTGCCGAGGTCGCCGCCGCCGCTGTCATGGCCGCCGCCGACGGCGACGGCGGGGGCGCGGGAGGCGGGGGCGCCCGCGCGCCGCGAGATGCCGAAATCGAGGACCTTGAGGGCGCCGTCCTGGGTGAGGAACAGGTTGGCGGGCTTGAGGTCGAGGTGGACGACGCCGCGCGCGTGGATGACGTCGAGCGCGCCGGCGACGTCGCGGGCCCAGGCGACGACGCGGCGCCAGGGGATGCGGCGGCGGAAGCGGATCAGGTCGGCGAGGTTCCGGCCCTCGAGGAGCTCCATCGAGACGAACGGGGTCTTCGGCGCGCCGTGGAGGATGCCGGCGGCGTAGATGGTGACGAGCGACGGGTGGCGGAACGAGGCGAGGAGCTTGGCCTCGTCGGCCCAGTCGGCGGCGTCGGCGAAGTCGGAGACGAGCAGCTTGAGGGCGACCTCGCGGAACGGCGCGCCGTCGGGCAGGAGCTCCTCGGCGCGCCACACGTCGCCGAAGCCGCCGCGGCCGAGGCGGACGCGGAGCCGGTAGCGGCGGTCGAGCACGTCGCCGGGGGCATGCGCGAGCCCGCCCGCGGGCATGGGCACCGGGCCCGGATCGCGGGAGGAGCTCCCCTCGTCGACGAGCGTGCGGTCCATCGCGAGACGACGGTATCACCGGCGCGGCGAGAGGTGGACGGTCCCGCTCACCGCGGTCCCCGACGCCGCGGCGGTCCGCCCGGCTGCGCGTGGACATCGGAAGCCCGGCGCGCGACACTGCCGCACATGGGAGAAGCGGCGCCGCGACGGAAGCTCTCGCCGGCAGAGTACCTCGATCTCGAGCGCGCATCGGAGGCGAGGCACGAGTACGCCGGCGGCGAGCTCTTCGCGATGTCCGGCGGCACGTTCGAGCGCAGCGCCATCGCCGCGAACATCGGCCGACTGCTCGGCAACGCGCTGGGCGAGCGCGGATGCGTGGCGCTCAACTCCGACATGCGCATCAAGATCCCCGCCGCGGATCGCTACGTGTACCCGGACGGCTCGGTCGTCTGCGGCCGCCCCGAGTTCGAGGACGAGCGGCGCGACACCCTCCTGAACCCGGTCCTCGTGATCGAGGTGCTCTCCGACTCTAGCGAGGCGTACGATCGCGGCGACAAGTTCGCGCATTACCAGACAGTGGCGTCGATCCGAGAGGTCGTCCTGGCGTCACAGAAGGCACCTCGCATCGAGGTGTTCGCGCGCCAGGCCGACGGGAGCTGGGTGCTCCGGGTCTATGGCCCCGGCGCCCGGGCTGCGCTGTCGTCGGTGGGGTGCGAGCTCGGCGTGGACGACGTGTACCGGGGCGTGCTCGCGGCCACCAACGTCTGAATCCGCGGTTTCAGCGACACCGCATCGAACCGATCCACCAGCGCTGTAGCGGGAGTCGCCTTGAGGATGCCGCTCGAGGTCGCGAGAATCGCTGAGCGTGCTGAGCGCCGCCAGGCTGGACTTCCATGCCTTGCCGCGTATTCTGCCGGCGGGCGGGTCTCTGTCCGACGGGGCGACGGCGGATGCTCGAGCTGATGTGTGTGGGGGGCGTCACGCTCCTTTGGACGGCTGACGCGGAACACGGGGTCTTGCTGCAATGATCGATCTGTCAGGTCATACGCTGTTCGAGAGGGTATACGAAGGCTCCGAGACCGTGCTGTACCGCGGCCGCCGGAACGAGGACGGCGCGCCGGTCGCGGTCAAGATGCCTCGGTCCGAGTTCCCGACCGCCCGCGATCTCGCGCGGCTGCGGCGCGAGTTCGCCATCCTGCGCGACGCGGGCGAGGTGGCCGGCGTCGTCAAGGCACACGCCATCGAGAAGTGCGGCAGAGGCCTTGCGCTCATCATGGAGGACCTCGGCCCCTCCTCGCTGCACGCCGTCCTGAAGGCGCGCAGGCTCGACGTGGGCACGGCGCTCCGCACCGCCATCGCGCTCGCGGGCACCCTCGACACGCTCCACGGACTCCGGATCATTCACAAGGACATCAAGCCGCATAACATCCTGATCGACGAGAAGACGCAGAGCCCGCGGCTCGTCGACTTCGGCATCGCGGCGCGCCTCTCGAGGGAGACCCCCGAGACGGTCCCGCCGGACGCGCTCGAGGGCACCTTGTCGTATATCGCCCCTGAGCAGACTGGCCGCATGAACCGGAGCGTGGATCTGCGCGCCGATCTCTACTCGTTCGGCGTCACGCTCTACGAGATGCTGACAGGGGCCCTCCCGTTCCAGGAGGGCGATCCCACCGCGCTCATTCACAGCCACATGGCGCGTATGCCGACGCCGCCGCACGAGCGCGCGCCGGGGGTGCCCCGCGCGCTGTCGGACGTGATCGTGAAGCTCCTGGCCAAGATGCCGGAGGACCGGTACCAGAGCGCCCGCGGGGTCAAGCTCGACCTGGAGGAGTGCCTCCGGCGGTGGGAGGCGACGGGCCGCGCCGATCCGTTCCCGCTGGGCAAGCACGACCGGCCGCTGGATCTGCGCGTTCCCCAGCGGCTCTATGGCCGGGATCACGAGGTGAACGTGCTCCTGTCCGCCTTTCAGCGGGCTCGCCGGGGCGCGGCCGGGCTGGTGCTCATCTCCGGCTACTCCGGCGTCGGCAAGACCACGCTGGTGAACGAGATCCACAAGCCCATCGCCCGTCATGGAGGGTATTTCGCGAAGGGGAAGTTCGATCCGATCAACCGGGACGTCTCGCTCGCGTCGGTGGCGCAGGCCTTCCGCGAGCTCATCCGGCAGGTGCTGACGGAGTCGGCGGCGGCCGTCGAGGAGTGGAGGCGCAAGCTGCTCGCCGCGGTCGGCGCGAACGGGCAGCTCCTCATCGAGCTGATCCCGGAGCTCGAGCTGATCCTCGGGCCTCAGTCGGCCGTGCCGGAGCTCGGGCCGACCGAGGCCCGCAACCGCTTCGATCTGCTGGTGCAGCGCTTCCTGCGGGTCTTCGCTGCGCCGACCCACCCGCTGACCCTCTTCCTCGACGATCTGCAGTGGGCCGATCCGGCGTCGCTCAGGATCCTGGAGCGCCTCCTCACGGACGTGGAGGGCAACCATCTCCTGATCATCGGCGCCTATCGGGACAACGAGGTGGACGCCGCCCACCCGCTGCACGCGACGCTGGGTGAGCTCCGCAAGTCGGGCGTGGCGATCGCCGAGCTCACGCTCAAACCCCTCGACATGCCGACGGTCACGCAGATCGTCGCCGACACGCTGAGCGCGCGGCCGCATGCGGTCGCGCCGCTCGCGGCGCTGGTCTTCGAGAAGACCGAGGGCAACCCGTTCTTCCTGGGCCAGCTCCTCGGCGAGCTCCACGACGCGGGGGCGCTGTGGTTCGACGCGCCCTCGGAGGCCTGGGCATGGGACGTGGCGCGCGTCCGGGAGGCGGTCGCCGCGGACAACGTGGTCGACCTCATGCTCGACAGGCTGCACCGGCTCCCGCCGGCGACGCAGCGCGCGCTGAAGCTCGCCGCGTGCTTGGGCCACACGTTCGATCTCACCACGCTGGCGGCCGTCCACGAGAAATCGCCCGCCGCGACGGCCGCCGACCTGTGGGACGCGCTGCGCGGCGGCCTGATCGTGCCGCGTGACAGCGATTATCGCTTCTTCGACGAGAGCGCGGACACCGAGCCCTCGGCCCCCCAGGAGATCAAGGTATCGTACCGGTTCCTGCACGACCGGGTGCGCCACGCGGCCTACTCGCTGGTCGAGCCCTCGCGCAGGGAAGCGCTGCACCTGGCGATCGGCCGGCTGCTCTGGGCGCGGGCCGGCGAGACGCCGCCCGACGAGGACCTGATCGAGCTCGTCCGCCACATGAACCTGGGCGCGCGGGGCATCGCCGACGAGGCCGGGCGGCTGGCCCTGGCCCGGCTCAACCAGCGGGCGGGCAGGGCTGCCAAGATCAGGACAGCCTATCAGGCGGCCGCAGACCACTTCAGCGCGGGGCTCGAGCTCCTCGGGGACGCGCGCTGGGAGCGCCACGAGGCGCTCTGCTTCGCGCTCAGCCGCGAGAACGCGGAGTGCGTGTACCTGAGCGGCTCGCCCGAGCGGGCCGAGGAGCTCTTCACGTCCCTCATGCCCCGGGCGCGGTCGAACGTGGAGCGGGCGCACATCTACAGCCTCCGCGTGCTGCTCCACGTGACGCTCGGGAACCTCGCGGACGCGGTGCGCCTGGGCGGCGAGGGCATCGGCATTCTCGGCTTCACGCTGCCGAGCAGCGAGGCGGAGCTGCAGGCGCGCGTCGGGGCCGAGCTTGCAGAGGTGGACGCGAACCTGGCGGGCCGGCCCATAGAAGACCTGATCGACGCGCCGGTGATGGACAACCCGGAGCAAAGGGCGCTCGTCCAGCTCATCAGCGATATGATGGGGCCGGTCTTCTGCCTGAGGCCGGAGCTTTATCCGCTGTTCGTCCTCAAGCAGGTCAACATCTCCCTGCGGTACGGCCACGCGGACGTGTCCGCCCTCGCGTACACCTCGTACGGCTTCCTGCTCGCGGTCTTGCAGGGGCGGCCCGCGGACGGCCATGCGTTCGGCCGCCTCGCCATCACCTTGAGCGACAAGTTCTCGAACGCCGCCCTGACCGCCAGGGTGAACTACGTCTTCGCCACGTATTCCCACCTGTTCCACGACGTGCGCGACGGGATTTCTCGCTTCCTGCAGGCGCGGCAAGGGCTGCTGGAATCGGGCGACTTCGCCCATCTCAGCAACGTATGGAACTGCGTGACCAGCAACATGTTCACCGCGGGCTATCCGCTCGAGGAGCTGCGCGAGGAGGTGGAGCGAGGCCTCGTCGTGTTACGGCGAACCGGGGACGTCAGCGGCACAGCCGTGATGACGCTCATGAGGCAAGCGATCGCGAGCCTGCAGGGACGGACGCGGGCCCCCGACAGCCTGAGCGACGACCAGTTCGACGAGGACGAGTTCGTCGCGCGCCTCAAAGAGAGGGGCTTGATCGCGGGCCTCTTCTTTTATGCGCTGCTCAAGCTGCAGCTTCCCTATCTGTACGGCGACTGCGAGAGGGCCGCGGCGAACGCCGCGGACGCCGAGGCCTACGGCGCCGGCATGCTCGGTTTGTATCAACCGACGAAGCTGCATTTCTACGCTTGCATGGCGTTCCTCGGGCTGCCCGCCGCGGCGTCGCCCGAAGAGGCGGAGCGCCGCGCGCAGACGATCACCCGCCACAAGGAGCGGATCGCGGGCCTCGCCGCGAGCGCTCCCATGAACTTCCAGCACCTGCTGCTGCTCATCCAGGCCGAGGAGGCGCGCGTCGCCGGCGACCAGCTCGAGGCCATGGGCCTTTACGACCGGGCGATCTCCCTGTCCCGGGAGAACGAGTTTCCTCACGACGAGGCGCTCGCGAACGAGCTGTGCGCGAAGCTGCACCTCCACGAGGGCAGGACGAAGGTCGCGCGCGCGTACATGGCGGACGCGTACCTCGGTTACCGGCACTGGGGAGCGACGGCCAAGGCGGACGCGCTCGCGCGCGATCACGCCGCGCTGCTGCCCTCGTCGAGCGACAGCGTGCCGATCTCGTCCATCCCCTCGGCGACGTCGGGCCCGGCGCACGCGGGGACCATCCTCGGCCGGACGACGGTCGGCAACCTGCGGGACGCCGCGCTGATCGTGCGCGCCGTGCAGGGCATCGCCGGCGAGACGGAGCTCGAGCGGGTGATCGAGCGCCTTGTGACGCTCGTGCTCGGGAACTCCGGCGCCCAGCGGGGGGCGCTCGTCCTGGAGCGGGACGGGCGGCTCTTCGTCGAGGCGACCTTCGGGGTCGAGCCCGGGACGCTCGCGCTCGGGCCGAGCGAGCCGCTGGATTCGCGCCCCGACCTGCCGCACAAGGTGGCGCTGTTCGTCGCTCGCACCCGCGAGCCGCTGGTCCTCGACGACGCCAGCGCCGACGCCCGGTTCTCCGACGATCCCTGCGTCCTCGGGCAGGGCACGCGATCCGTCCTGTGCCTCCCGCTGCTCCACCAGGGCCGCATGAACGGCGTCCTTTACCTGGAGAACAACGCCGCGAGCAGGGCGTTCAACGCGAGCCGCGTCGAGCTGCTCGGCCTCCTGTCGTCCCAGGCCGCGATATCCATCGAGAACGCGCTGCTCCTCTCGGGCATGCGGGAGGTGAAGGAGCAGGTCCAGAACGCCAACCGGCGGCTCGAGGCCGAGGTCGCGCAGCGCACCGAGGAGCTCCAGCGCTCCAACGCGCAGCTCAGCGCGAGCAACGAGCGCCTGAAGATCGAGCTCACGCAGCGCGAGCAGGCGGAGCGGGAGCGGGCCGCGCTGCAGCGCCAGATGTTCGAGGCGCAGCAGACGAGGCTGGCGGAGCTCTCGACGCCGCTCATCCCGATCACGGACCAGATCATGGTGATGCCGCTCATCGGCACCATGGACGCCGCGCGGGCGGCCCAGGTGCTGGAGGTCGCGCTCGACGGCGCCCAGCGCCACCAGGCGCGCGTCGTGATCCTGGACATCACCGGGATGAAGCACATCGATACCCAGATCGCGCAGACGCTCGTGGGGACCGCCAACGCGCTGCGGCTGCTCGGCACGGAGGCCGTGCTCACCGGCACGCGCGCCGAGGTCGCCCAGGCGATGGTGGGCCTGGACATCGAGCTGAAGTCCATCGTCACCATGGGCACCCTTCAGAGCGGCATCGCCTATGCGCTCCGCCGCGCCGGGCAGTCGACCGGGATCGGCGCGCCGCTGTCCTCGGGGCCAGCCCGCGCGCGCCCGCCGGCGAGGTGAGGTCGGGCGGTCACGCTGAAACCGATCGTGGACGTCAGAGAGCGCCGACGGCGCTCTCTCGTGTACGCGCTGGACCGCGCCTGCGGCGTACCTTCGGTCGCCTCACGCCTTGATGGCGTCGAGCTCCCCCGGCTTGCTGATGCCGGGCCCGTCGGTGACCTTGCCTGCGCCGTCGGTGGTGAACGACGGCCCGCTGCCGCCGAAGCCAACCGCGACAGCATCCGAGACGCCGAAGCGATCGACAGGAACCCACTCGGGCATCCCGGCGCCGAGCGCGTTGATCAACGTCGTGTAGAGCTTGTTCAGCGGGACGGTTCCGCCCGAAGAGCCGGTGTTGCCGCTGTTGTTCTCGCCCTCCGTGCCGCTCGAGCAGGTGGCTTCGCTGTTGCCTGCCTCGAGCTTCCCGCCCGCGACGTTCACCGAGACGCCCTGCTTGAGGTAACCGCCGGCGCTGCCGGCGATCACGATGGGCAGGTTGTTGTTGTTGTGCGCGTTGCCGTCGGCGAGCTCCGGCAGCCACATGACCGCGGAGTTGTCGAGCATGGTGCCGCCCCCCTCCTCGATGCTGTCGATGGTCTTGACCAGCTTGGCGAACCGACCCGCATACCAGCGGTCGATCTCGTGGATCTGCTCGATGACGCCGCTCACGCACTGGCCGCCGACGGCGGCGCTCCCGTTCCGGTGCGAGAGACCGTGATGATCGTGGGTGTGCGCGATGCCGTCCCACTTGAACGTCACGAAGCCCGGCCACTGGAGCACGATGGATCGGTTGCTATCGCACATCATCGTGAGGGCGATGAGGCGGATCATCATCTCGCTGCCGAGCGTGTACACCTTCTCGTTGTTGGGGAAGCCGCCGCCGCGAGCGGGGTATCCCGCCTCGGTGAGGGCAGCGTCCGTGACGCCGAGGGCGGTCGCCGATTCCGCGGTGCAAGCAGAGGGGATGACGCGCTGCTCCGTCTCGCGAAGAAGGGAGAGCCAGTCGTCGATCTTCTTCCGATCGGCGCCGCTCATCCTGCGGGCCTTGTAGGCGTTCAGGTCACGGCTCACCAGATCGATGATGCTCTCGCCGCGAGCCACGCGATAATCCGCCTCGGTCCCGGAGCCGCTCACGAAGAGCCCGGTCAGGCTGCTGTACACCGTGCGCGCGTTGGTCACGGGCGCATACGGCGTCTTCGGCGCCGAGTACGACACGATGCCCTTGACGTTCGTGAAGGCATTGCCGACGGAGAGCACGAGCGGGACCTTGTTGGTGCCCGGGTTGAAGCGCTGCGCGATCTCGTGATCGAGCGAGTGCGACAGCGCCCAGTGATCTCCGCCGGGATCGAGGGGCGCGCAGGTCAGCTTGCTGCCCATGCCCTGATCGTGGGGATCGAAATACTCGGTGCCATCCACCTTGTTGTTGAAGCCGTTCAGCGGCATCGCGAGCCCGCGCGGGAAGAGCAGCTTCGCCGCGAAGGGCGCGAGCGGGGCGAGGGTCCGGGGCTTCCCGTCCGCCTGCGTCGTCTCCAGCGACGCCGCGGTGACGCTCCCGGTCCCGTTCTCGATCCCCGTCGGGAACCAGCGGTTCGTCAGGCAACCGTTGTTGGTGTAGAAGATCACCAGGCGGCGCGGCGACGGCGCTTCCTGCGCTCGCGCGGAGCGGCCGAGCGAATTCAAGAACGGGACGGCGAGCGCCGCGCCACCAAGTCCACGCAGGAACAGTCTTCGGTTCACGGCTCCACCTCCGCCTGCAGGGCACGAACTCGGAACGATTGACTCTGAGTGAGATCTGCGATGAGGTCGAGCACCGTGTAGCCGCCCTGCGTGAGCTTGGCGGTCAGCTCGTCCACGGTGCAGGAGTCCTCGTTGTTCAGCTCGCGCTGGTAGGCGAACGAGACCCACTTTCGCACGTAGCAGGTGTGCGCTGCCGGGGAGCTCGCGATGGCCTCGGAGAGCGCCACCGGGCCGTCGACCTCCACGACGTCCTCGCCGACGCCGACGTTCACCCGTGTGTCGATGGGCGCGCCCGAGAACGATTCGGTCTGCTGGTAGGCGCCGACGGCGTCGTACGCCTCGAACGCGAAGCCCGCAGGGTTGATGTACGTGTGATGGCAGAACGCGCAGGAGTCTCCCGACGTCTGCGCGTCGACCCGAGCACGGTTGGTCGTGAGGCTCGCGTCCGTGGGCAACGGCGTGCCCTCCACCATCGGGGGCGGCGGCGGGATGTCCGCGCAGAGGACCTCCTTCTGCAAGAACGCCCCGCGCAGGATGGGCGACGTCCGGTCGTACCCCGAGTGCGACACCAGGAAGCCCAGGCGGGTGAAGAGGCCAGAGCGCTGCGTCGGGTCGAGCTCGACCGGCACGAGCTCCGCGCCGTTGAACTCCGCAGGATCCAGGTCATAGAGCGGCGCCAGGGAGGCGTTGACGAAGCCCACCGGCGTGGTGACCAGATCCTGGAACGTCCCGGCCTGATCGAAGACAACGTGCTCGATGAAGCGATCGGTCTCCTCCGACAGGAGCGGGATCATCGACGCATTGAAGTCCGGGAAGGCGGCCGGATCACGCTGGATGTCTGACCAGCGCGTGCCGGGGCCCATGTGGAGGTAGAGCTCGTGGAAGGCCTTGACCATCCCGCGGCTCTTGGGATCCGCCAGCATTCGCTGCGCCTGCGCGAGGATCTGCTCCGGCGTCTGCAGCGCGTCCTCGTCCGCCGCGGCGAACAGCTGGTCGTCCGGCATGGTTCCCCAGATCAGGTACGAGAGGCGCGACGCCACCTCGTGGCTGTTCAGCACGAAGTACTCGCCCTCGGGCTTCTCGCTGATCTCTGCGCGCATCAGGAAGGAGGGCGAGAGCAAGAACCCTTCGATGATCAGCTGGGCGCCGTCCTCGAAGGAGCCGGTCGGCGTGAGCGCCTGGCGGCGAGCGTAGAGGGCCTGGAAGAGCCCCCTCTCCTCGTCGGTGAGCGGGCGCCGGAAGGCGCGCCGTCCCAGCGTATCGATGAGCTGGTTCGCGCACGCGGCGCCGTCGCCTGTCGGCGTGCACGGGATGGTCTTGGCGCGCGCCCTCGGGTCTGCCATCACCGCCGCCGCGACCGTCGCTGCGGCGGTCTTGTACCCGTCCCACGCGCGCTGATCGACGCTCCCGACCCCGTCCGGAGCGAGCATCGACGACGGCTGGGTGTCGATGCCGACCAGATCGCGAATCGTGTTGTCGTATTGCGCCCTCGTCAGACGCGGCAACGCCGACGTTCGCGGGACGCCCGGCACGCACACCGTCGGCTCGACGCCGGGGCCGCCCCCCGCCGAGCCGTCCCCTCCGGCGCCGCTCCCGCTGCCAGACCCGCTCCCGGGCCCGTCGCCAGACCCGCTCCCGGGCCCGTCGCCAGAGCCGCTGTTCGCCCCCGGGTCATCGCCGCCGATCATCGCGGTGCAACCGCCCATGGCTGCGTAACTCGCCGTGAGCAGCGCAGGAACGATGAACCGTCTCGCCCACGTGTCCATAGAACTCACCTCATCCGAGGGGGTCTCACATCGAGCATCGCCCTGACATCATGATGCCTTGTCGTGGGTCGCAGATCACGAGTTTTCTCGTATTTTCGTCTTGGCGCAAGTTTGCTTTCGCCCGGCAAATCCGCTGGTTTGCAAGGCGCCGGGGCGAGGCGCGTGAGTAGAATTTCGACTTCTCTTGTGATACAGCAATTATTGCGTGAGAGTGGCGTGATGTTGTGAACGCTCACATGGACATCGACCTACAGCGGACAGCGCCACGCGACCCAATGGGCTCTTCGCGCGAACCGGACCACGCCTGCGCAGGAGCGGCCGGACACGCTCTCGGCGCTGCTCCGCTGAGCAATTCGAGCGGTCGTGAACCAAACCAACCTTCGGGCATCGAGGACAATGAGAAAAACTCTTCTGGCTCTGCTGTTCGTGTCGATCCCCGGCTGCGGTGATGACCCCTCCGACACCACGACGTCGAGCACCACGACGTCGAGCGGCGGGGACAACAGCGGCGGAGCGGGCTCTTCCGGCAGCTCGTCGGTCTCGGGAGGGGGTGGGAGTGAATCCACCGGCACGGGTGATCCCGGCGGCGCCGAGGACAGCGGCGTGAGCTGCCCCGCGCCGACGTTGCCCGACGCGGCATCTCTCCCTGTCTACGAAGCTCATCAAGATCCGTTCACGATGCTGGATGGATCGCGCATCACGAAGACGTCGGAATGGGCATGTCGACGCGCAGAGATCAAGGCGCAGGTCGAGGAGTACGAGTCCGGACCGAAGCCCGCGGTGTCCAAGGATGACGTGACGGGGGAGTTTTCGGGGAACAAGCTGACGGTCGGCGTCAACGAGGGCTCGAAGAGCGTCTCCTTCTCCGTCGACATCAACCGACCTGCCGGGGCGCCCTCCGCTCCGATTCCGCTCCTCATCAGCCTCTATGGCTTTGGCAGCGTGACCCTGGACGCGAGCGTCTTCAGCCAGAACGGCGTCGCGACGGCCATCTTCAACAACAACGACATGGGCGCCCAGGGCGGCGGCGGCACGCGTGGGACGGGGATCTTCTATGACCTCTACGGCAAGGACCACCCGGCCAGCTCGATGATCGCGTGGGCCTGGGGCATCAGCCGGATCATCGACGCGCTGGAGAAGACCCCTTCGGCCAACGTCGATCCGAAGCGCATCGCCGTGACGGGTTGTTCGCGGGATGGAAAGGGGGCTCTCACGGCAGGAGCGTTCGACGAGCGCATCGTGCTGACGATCCCGCAGGAGTCGGGCGCCGGCGGCTCGGCGAGCTGGCGCGTCTCACAGGCGGGGAAGGACGCTGGGGAGAACGTGCAGACCCTCTCCCATGCGGCCGGTGAGCAGCCGTGGTTCCGTGAGAGCTTCGGCGCGAACTTCGGCAGCAAGGTGACGACGCTCCCGTTCGATCATCACATGGTCATGGGCCTCGTCGCTCCGCGCGCGCTGCTCGTCGTCGACAATCGAATCGATTGGCTCGGCATCGACAGCACCTTCACGGCCGGGTCGATCGCCCACGCGATCTGGGAGGGGCTGGGCGTGCCCGACAGGATGGCTTACTCGCAGCTCGGCGGCCACGAGCACTGCCAGTTCCCCGCGCAGCAGAGGGCGATCCTCGAGGCGTACGTGAAGAAGTTTCTCGTCGGGGGCGGCACCGACGACACCAACCTGCTCGAGAGTGACGGGGCGAAGGCCGACCTCGGCCGGTGGATGACGTGGACGCCGCCGCACCTCCAGTGACCGCCGGGCTCACCCGTCACGGAAGCGCAGCCTGACGGCCACCTCCGGCGCGGTGCGGACGGCGAGCTGGAACGTGGTCCGGCGCTTCCGGCGAAGTCCGCCGAGCTTCCTAGATGGTCCTGGACGCCTTCCGGCCGAGCGGGCCCCTCATCCCGGGGAGCGCCGCCGCGTCTTCCGCTTCCCTCGGGCTTGCGCCAGCTCTGCCCGCAGCGCCTGCACCTCGGCCTGCAGCTTGTCGTTCGCTTCGCGCGCCTTGCTCTCGGCCTCGCGCGCCTTGCTCTCGGCCTCGCGCGCCTTGCTCTCGGCCTCGTCCGGCGTCGGCAGCAGATCGTGGCCTTCGCGGTCGCGCGCCAGCCGGAGCATCGGGCCGAGCGACTGGTCTTGCACGACGGTCCACCAGAGGCCCAGCGTCTCGCAAGCGCGCAGATCGGGGTCGTCGGACGCCCGCTCCACGAGATCGCCTTCCAGGGCGTCCCAGACGCGGATCGGTCGCTTTCGATCCTCGGGATCGAAGCGCACGACCTCCGGGATGCCCGCGGCGCGGTAGCGCTCGAGCTTCTCGTCCCAGTCGGGCTCGCCCTCGTCCGAATCGCTCACGATCTCGACCCCGAGGTCAGGCGCCCCGTGCAGCCAGATCTTCCAGGTGCGGAAGGTCCGATGAGGCATACCCAGCCGGACGAAGGCGTCGGGGGCGAGGCGCTTCTTCGAGGTCCTCGGGTCCCAGTAGACGAACTGGTCGGAGCCGAGGGTCGCCGTGTGCGCGAGCTCGCGCTTGAGGATCAGGTACAGCGCGGTGCGAAGCTCCAGGTGGCGGTTCGTCTCGGGCACTTCTTCGGCCTCGGGGAAGTACACCGGCTCGGGCGGGCGGCTGTAGACGTGGGCTCCCATCCGGCGGCGGGGTGCGGCGGCCGGACGAGGTGCAGCGGACGGGCGGGCCGTGGATTCGACAGCTGACATGGCCTGCTTCGGAGGATACCACGACCGCAACCTCTGCGACATCGACAGGCCGAGGCAGCAGCGGCCGGCAGCAAAGCGCGCTGCGCGACCGCGCTCAACCCCCTCAGCCGCCCGCGGCGTCCAGCATCGCCCGCAGGAGCGGCGGCGTGCGCCGCGGATCGCAGGGCGCCTTCACCGCCCGGCCCGCGACGACGGCGCTCATATGACACGTCCCCGGCCGCGGCAGGTGATCCATCCAGTAGAGATCGAACCGGTCGTCCGGCGCGAGCCGCCGCACCATCGGCTCGAGCGGCAGCATCAGCCCCTCGCGGAAGCGGGCCAGATAGACCACGTTCGACAGGCGAACTGGGGAGTTCAGCCCGATGCGCCGCCGCGTCCCGGACGCGTAAGGACCGGTGTGATCGATGAACTCCACCGTCTGGAGATCGCCGTAGAGGTCCGGCTCCGTCTTCTCGACCGTCACCAGCGTCCATGCGCAGAGCGGCCGCTGCGCCCGCAGGAGCGCGCGCGTCATCTGCTCGAAGTCGGGCAGATCCGCGGCCGCCCGCGCCTCGGTGTAGTGGCCGTGCGCGAACTGGTTGCGCTCGGCCTGCATCAGGTTCGAGAGCGTCTCGAACGTCTGGTTGTGCGAGAGCTTGACGTCGAGCACCTCCCTCGCCATCGAGCCGATCGGATCGTCGCGATCGCCGAACGCCCGTGCGGCCGTGCGCGCGAGCTCGCGCCACGCGCCGAGCGCCAGGCCGTCGCGCGTACGCGTGCGGCCGTGGAAGTCGAGGAGCGCGCCCCACCCGGGAGGCGCCCCGCCCGCGCCCGGACCGCCCGCGCCCGGACTGCTCGGGACGCCGCCGCGCGCCGAGGTCGGGGGCGCGCTGCCGCCGCTGAAGAAGGCCGAGACGAGCACCGTCGCGATGAAGCGCCACGTGCCCTCGAGCACGTCGAACAGCATCTTCACCCGCTCGATCGCGCTCGACGCCCCGATCGCCGCCCGCACCCGCCCCGCGATGGGATAAGGCAGGCCGCCGCTCAGCGCCGAGAGCACCCCGTGCGGATCGCCGCACTCGCGCGAGATCTCCGCCGCCCGCGCGCCCGCGTCGGCGTCGTGCAGGAGCTCCCACGACAGGGTCCGCGCGTGCTCGACCCTCCCGTCCAGGATGGGCGGCCGGCCGTGCCAGTCGCACTGCACCGCGCTCGCCATCACCGCCGGATCCGCCTTGCGGGGCACACACGCGGCGACCACGCCGGGCGCGAGCGGCGCGATCAGCGCGCCGGCGCCCGCGTGGGTCGCGACGACCGCCGCGAGCTCCTGCGCGAGCGCCCCGATGACGTGCGGCCCGACGCCGCCGAGCGCGCTCTGCTCCTCGATGCCGAACAGGACCGTCGCCCTGCGCCCGCTGCGCGACGCCTCGAGCACCTCGAACGGCGGGGCGAAGCGCGCGCTGGCCGCCCCATCGCGGAGCTCCGCCACGGGGGTGGACGCGCCGTTCGCGCCCGCCGCGCCCCGCTCGCGCTCCGCCGCGAGCGACGCAATGGCGTGCAGGCCGAGCTCGACCTCGCGGCCGGCGACGTCCGCCTCGCCGGCGATCGTGAAATAGCCGCACGCGAACGCCCCGAGCCCCGCCGCCTCGGCGGCCTCCAGGGCCTGCCGGGCCGCGGCGGCCGCCTCCGCGGCGCCGCCCCGCACGAGCACCACCGCCGTGCCGTCCGCGTCGCCGACCGGCCGATCCGGCCACAGCCGGTGCACCGCGACCAGCGCGGCCGCCGCGCGCGAGGGCGCGCCCGCCTCGATCGGCCGCAGCAGGACGAGCGCGCCCTGGCCCTTCCGCGCGAGGAGCGACGCGCACTCCTGCTCCAGCCCGGCGCGCGCGAGCAGGCCCGTCGCCGGGTCCACCGCCCCGGCGGGGACCGACAGCGCGGCGTAGCGGCGGTCGAAGAACGTCGCGCGCATGCCGCCGACGCAGACGAAGGTGCCGTGCACGAGCGGCGACTCCTCCCCGCGCGCGAGGTGCCGCGCGCCGACCTGCACGGGCACGCTGCACTCCTCGCGGCGGCGCAGCCACCAGCGCACGCCGTCGTGCCGCAGCGAGGCCGCGAGCCGCGACGCCACGTCGGGGTAGACGAGCTCGTTGCGCTCGTCGCCCACGCGCTCCACGCGGCCGAGCCGCAGCGCGCCGACCGGCTCGAGCCGGAGCTCGTGGAGGTAGCCGTCGCGCCCCTCGATCCGCAGCCGATCCGGCGCGGCCACCTCGCCGCGCCACAGCGAGAACCCGGGCGCCTGCGTGAGCCAGAGCGTGGCGCCGCCCGCCGCGACCGACCGCAGCTCGGCCCCGGGCGCGCCCTCGGGGCCGCTCGCCTCGACAGGCCCGGGCGGGACGCTCTCGCCCGCCGGAAGGTCCCCCCCGCTGTCTCGTCCGCCCGTCACGCGTCCCTGTCCATGGTGATGCCCGCGAGCCGCGTCCCCAGAGCATCCGGGGGCTCCTCGGGCGATTACCGCACCGTGCCACGGCAAATTCAACGCAAATGAGCTGGGGCGCATTCCTCGAGCGCCGTGCGCCCCCTCGCCCGCGTCGTCCTCCCCCGTCGCCGTCCGCCGGCGACACGCGACCGGCAGCGCTCCGACGCCCCGACGCGGTCTCGCGGTGTCAGGACCATCAGCGCGAGCCGCCCTGACCCGGAGGGCACACGCGATCTCGACGACTCGCCTGCGGGTCGACCCCCGGCACCGGTACGTCGCCAGCGTTCTGTCGGCCTGGACTCGAGCGTGGATGTAAGAGCTGCTGTAGCGTGGCACGGTCAGCGGACGCGACCTGATGAGGACGGACCGCTGTTGCGCCCTGACGCCCGCCTCCTCTACGCTAACGACGTCTTGATCGGACACCTCTACGACGGAAAGTACCGGGTTATCCGCTTGCTAGGGCAAGGGGGGATGGGCGCGGTCTACGAGGCCGAGCACGTCGAGGCCGGTGAGCGCGTCGCGCTGAAGTGCATGCATCCAGCGCTCCTGGCTCCGGGCAGGAAAGGCACGGCGCGCTTCCGCCGCGAGGCGAAGGCCCTGAACGCGATCGACACCGATCACATGGTCCGGGTGCTCGACACAGGAACGGATTCGGAGACCGAAGCGCCCTATCTCGTCATGGAGCTCCTGGAAGGAGAAGACCTCCAGCAGGTGTTCGACAGGCTCGGCAGCCTCGAGCCCGACGCCGCCCTCCGGATCGCGGCGCATGTCTGCCTCGGCCTCCAGAAGGCCCACGAAGCGGGCGTCGTGCATCGGGACATCAAGCCGGCCAACCTCTTCCTCGCCCGGTGCAGGGAGGGCGGGCTCGTCGTCAAGATCCTCGATTTCGGGATCGCCAAGATCAGGCCGGCGCCGAGCCACGGCGGCCCGACCACGGGCCTCACCCACACCGGCGGGATCCTCGGCTCGCCGCTCTACATGTCGCCCGAGCAGGCCCGGGGACTCAGCGACGTCGACCATCGAACCGATCTCTGGTCGCTCGGCATGGTGCTCTATCGCGCGCTCGCCGGGAAGCATCCGTACGAGCACATCGCCGGATTCGGTGACTTGATCATCGCGATCTGCTCGCAGCCGCCTCGCTCCATCCAGGCGCTCGCGCCCTGGATCCCGCTGGAGGCGGCGGCCTTTGTGCACGGCGCGCTCAGCCTCGACGCCGGCGAGCGATTCTCCAGCGCGGCGGCGATGCTCGACGCCATCCGCGCGCTCCTGCCCGACGGCTTCGCCCTCCGCGACGAGCTCCTGGTCCCCGCCAGCGCGACGACCCGCGCCACGACGGCGGTGGCGCTGCCGATGGTCGACGTCGCGAGGGACGCTCGCCAGCCGCTCGCGACCACGGTCGAGCAGGGAGAGCGCCGCGACGAGGGGGAGACGGTCGTCGCGAACACGCCCTGCTTCGACGCCGGCACGACCACGTCCCTCGAGCCGTGGCAGCTGATCGTCAAACATCCGGACTACGTCATGGCGAGCTGGCGCCACGTCTTCTGCACCATCTGGCGCCACGAGACGACCGAAGAAGGCGTGCGTTGCCTGTGGGAGTCGTGCACGGAGTTCGCAAAGCAGCATCCGCGCGGCATTGGGCTGCTCACCATCGTCCAGAGCCGGGCGTCGTTGCCCCCGGGACATATGCGCAGAGCGCTCTCGGCCTTCCTCGCGGACGCGAGCGAGTACACGAGGTGCTCGGCGGTCGTCGTCGAAGGAGGAGGCTTCCGAGCTGCAGCGGTGCGCAGCGTCGTGACAGGGCTCGCCCTCGCTGCCCGCCAGCGATACCCACACAAGGTGTGCGACCTGAGGGAGGCCGAGCTGATGTTCGCCGAGATCTTGCCCGCCGCGACAGGCATCGACGTGAGCGACCGCGTGTTCAGCGTGTCGCTCATGCGGCTCCGCGAAACCCTGGATCGCCAGTGAACCGGCGACGCCGGACCGACCGCCAGCGCTGACCCCAAGAGAGGCCGGCCTCGCAGAAAATTACGCCTCGGAGAGAATCGATGGCAAAGATACAGAGACCTCACGGAATCACCTCGGGACGCCGTGGCGCCCTGCGCTCCTCGCTCGAGCCGCCGAAGCGAAGGCTCGGTCGCTCACCGAAAGCTTCCCTCCTCGCCGCGGTGATCGCGCTGATGACGGGTGTGCCGGCGCGCCCCGCGCTGGCCGCCGACAAGGCGCCCGAGGGGCGATGGGTCGCTGGATGGCACAGCAGCCCGACGCCCGGCGGCACCTTCAACTCGCAGGATTGTCCCTCGGACGTCGGCCTCGCCGACCAGACGGTCCGGAACATCGTCCGCGTGAGCGCCGGCGGGAGCTCGGCGCGCGTGCGCATCTCCAACGCCGGCGGCAGCGAGCCGCTCAAGGTGGGCTCGGCGTCGGTCGCGCTCTCGGCGGGTGGAGCCGCCACGGTCGCGGGGAGCTCACTGCCGCTGCGCTTCGCAGGCCAGACCTCGATCGTCATCGCCGCGGGCGGCGAGGCGGTGAGCGACCCCGTGGCGCTGAAGGTCCAGCCGCTGCAGGCGCTGGCGGTGAACGTCTACCTTCCGGGCAAGACCGGGCCGATCACGCAACACTACTTCGCGGCACAGGACAACTTCCTCGCTTCAGGCAACCAGACAGGGAACGGCGCCGACAAGCAGTTCACACGGAAGATCTCGTGCTGGATGGCGGTGTCGGGCGTCGACGTCAAGGCCTCGCCGGACGTCGTCGGCACCCTGATCACGCTCGGTGATTCGATCACGGATGGATACCTGTCGACCAAGAACGACAACCATCGCTACCCCGATTACCTCGCGCAGCGCCTCGCCAGCCGGAAGGGGCCGACCCTCGCTGTCGCCAACGCCGGGATCATCGGGAACGAGCTGCTCACCGTCCGTCCCCAGCTCCAGTTCGGGTATCCGGTCCCTGCCCGCCTCGCGCGCGACGTGCTGACCCAGCCCGGAGCGCGCGCGATCATCTTGCTCGCAGGCATCAACGACATCGGCGACCGCTCCGCCAAGGCCGCGGATCTGATCCCCGCGATCCAGCAGATCATCCAGTCTGCCCGCGGCGCGGGGCTCAAGATCTACGGTGGAACCCTGGTGCCGTTCGCCGGCTCGAACGGCACCTACAAAGGTGACTACGGGACCGCCAAGGGCGAGCAGGAGCGGCAGAAGCTGAACACCTGGATCCGCACGAGCGGCGCCTTCGACGGGGTGATCGACTTCGACAAGGCCCTGCGCGACCCGGCCGACCCGAGCCGCCTGCTCCCGGCCTACGACGCGGACAAGCTGCACCCGAACGACGCCGGGTACCAGGCGATGGCGAACGCCGTGGACCTGGACGCGATCATCAACGCCGTCGTCAAGGGCGCCTCTCCGTAAACATCGAGTCCCCGGCGCCGCCGGCCCGGGGCGCTCGGCAAGCGCCCGTCAGCGGCGCGCTCCGGCTCACGCTCGCTTCGCGGCGGAGAACGGATCCACGTACGTCGTGGCGCCGATCTGCTCCCAGGTGTCGTGAAGCCCGTCGAGGTACACCACCGGGACCCCGGTGAGGTCCGCGTCATCGAGGCAATTCAGGTTCACGGAGCAGAACTCCCCGCCGAGCTCCGGGATGTTCCCGTGCCCGAAGACGCGGATACCGCAGCTCTTGCAGAACCGGGCATGGCCGGCCTCGTGCCGCGAGTAGTCGCCGAGGACCTCCTCGCCGGCGACCAGGCGGAAGGCGCTCGGCTTCACGAGGATGCCCCACCACCTCGTCTTCGTGCAGATCGTGCAGTTGCACTGCGTCGTCCCGGCGCTCGGGTCGAAGTCGGCCTCGAAGCGGACGGCGTGGCAAGCGCAGCTGCCCTTGTAGGTCCGGGGGCCGGCGTTGGTCGTTGTGTGCTCGGAAGCGGCGTTGCTCATGGGCGGTTGCTCCAGGGATGGGGGGCGCGGCGCCTTCGGGCGCCTCGCCCCTGGGATGAGAGGAAGCTAGACTGGATTGCGGACAGATTCGGTCCGCAAGGAGAGAGGCGGTATCAAGCTCCTTGTGCGGCGCGGAACGGGTCCACGTACGTCGTGGAGCCGATCGGCGCCCACGTGTTGTGGAGCCCGTCGACGTACAGCACCGGAACGCCGGTGAGGTCCGCGTCGTCGAGGCAGTTCAGGTTCACGGAGCAGTAATCGCCGCCGAGCATCGGGAGGTGCCCGTGCGCGAACACGCGGATACCGCAGGTCTTGCAGAACCGGGCATGGCCGGCCTCCGATCGCGAGTGGTCGCCGAGGACCTCCTCGCCGGCGAGCAGGCGGAAGGCGCTCGGCTTCACGATGATGCCCCACCACTTCGTCTTCGCGCAGATCGTGCAGTTGCACTGCCCCGTCCCGGCGCTCGGGTCGAGGTCGGCCTCGAAGCGGACGGCGCGGCAAGCGCAGCTGCCCTTGTAGGTCCGGGGGCCGGGGGTCGTCGTTGTGTGCTCGGAAGCGGCGTTGCTCATGGGCGGTTGCTCCAGGGATCTGTGGGGCGGGGGCCGTGGGGCTCGTCGAGGCGCGCCTTCGGGCGCCTCGCCCCCGGGATGAGAGGAAGCTAGACTGGATTGCGGACAGATCCGGTCCGGAAGGAGATAGGCGGCACATGGTCCAGACCTCCGCGCGGCTGCTGAAGCTCTTGTCGCTGCTGCAATCCCGGCGCTTCTGGACGGGCGGCGAGCTGGCCCGCGAGCTCGCGATCACCGAGCGCAGCGTCCGGCGCGACGTGGATCGGCTCCGGAGCCTCGGGTACCCCGTCCACGCGGCCACCGGCATCGGCGGCGGATACCAGCTCGGCGCCGGGAAGGAGCTGCCGCCGCTGCCGCTCGAGGACGACGAGGCGGTCGCCGTCGCCGTGGGGCTGCGCGCGGCGGCGACCGGACCCGTGAGGGGGCTGGAGGAGGCGTCGGTCCGCGCGCTCGGGAAGCTCGAACAGGTGCTCCCCAAGCGGCTCCGGCGCAAGGTGACCGCGCTGGGCGCGGTGAGCGTGCAGCTGGTCGACGGCAGCCCCACCGTCGACGCGGACGCGCTCGCCGCCATGGCGAACGCGTGCCGCGACGCCGAGGCGCTGCGCTTCGACTACAGCAGCCACAGCGGCGCCGCGAGCACGCGCGCCGTCGAGCCGTACCGGCTCGTGCACACGAGCCGCCGCTGGTACCTGCTCGCGTACGATCTCCAGCGAGACGCCTGGCGGACGTTCCGCGTCGACCGCATCCAGGGCAGGCCGAAGGCCGCGGGTCGCTTCAAGCCGCGCCCGCTGCCCGCGGAGGACGTGGCCGCCTACGTGTCGAAGTCGGTCTCCACGGACGCTTACCCGATCCGCGCGCGTGTGACCGTGCACGCCCCCGCGCAGGCCGTCTCGGAGCGCCTCTCGGGCGTGGCGGGGCGCATCGAGGCGCTGGCGCCGGACCGCTGCGTTGTCCACACCGGCGGCGGGAGCCTGGACGCGCTCGCGTTCCACCTCGGGTTCATGGGGTTCGAGTTCGAGGTGCACGAGCCCGAGGAGCTCATCGACCAGCTCCGCCGCCTGGCCGAGCGCCTCGGCCGGGCCGCGGGGCGGAGCGGGACGGGGCGGCGGGAGAATTGAACAGGGAGACGGGGAGACAGGGAGTATTTTGAAGATTTCCCTCCCCGTCTCCCCACCTCCCTGTGAACTTTCCGAAGAATTTAAGTGGATGCCTCAGGGTCGCGACATCAGGTCCAGTTGCAGAACTCGAGCGAATCCGGGTCCGATGCGACCTGGACTTCCACTTCAGAGCAGTCGACAGGCTCGTAGGAGTCGAACCCCTCGCCTGGCGGCGCCGTGACGCACTTGCCGCAGCCGAACCCGGCCGGGAAGCTCTCGGACCAGTCGAACCCCTGGCCGGAGCCGTCACGCCAGACGATGACGTGCCGCGAGCTCACCCCGAGGAGCGCTGTATCGAGCACGTCGGCGTCGATCTCGCCCACGGGCACCTGGGTGCCCGGCGCGAGGAGCATGACGAAGCCCATGCCGACACCGTTGCTGTTGAGCGCCCCGCGCGGCGGCGCCGACCCGAAGCCGACGGTGAACGTCGCGCCGGAGAGGCTCCCCTCGCCGAAGTTGAAGCCGTAGTCGGGGCTGGACGAGCTCACCACCCAGACGACGGCCACCACGGCGCCCTCTGGAGCCGCCTCCCCCGTGATCGGTCCGGTGACCGTGAATCCCCCCGCCCCGCCGCCCTCTCCCGTGCTGCCGCCGCCGCCCTCTCCCGCGCTGCCGCCCGGGCCTCCCTGCGTGTCATCGGAGCATGCGGGCAAGGCGACCATCATCCCCATCAACCCTGCGAACAACCATCGTGCGCTCTTCATATCCACCATCGAGCACAGCGCGCTCGATAACGGAAGCGAACCGCACTGTTTCCAGGGCGCAAAATCCTGCTCGATCCGCGCCGTTCACTCCTGTTGAAGAGCTGTTCCCTCACGCTACGCGGACGGGCTCACTCCGAGAGCGCCGCCGCGATCGTCGCGTCGAGCCCGGCGCCCCGGCCCTCGAGGAAGCGCGCATCGTCGACCGCCGCCCCCAGCGCCGCGCGCGCGGCCTCGACGCACGCCTCGAGCGCCGGCCGCTCGATGGGCGGCACCGGCGTGCCGATGGCCTCGCGGAGCGCCGCGGCGCCGCCGAGCAGGCGCGCGCCGCGCTCCGCCTTCCCCGCCCGCACCGCCGCGCACGCCAGCGCCTCCAGGACGCTCGCGGAGCGCCAGAGATCGCCGAGCTCCCGGTGCAGCCGCAGGCTCGCCCGCAGGCGCCGCTCCGCGAGGGCGAGATCGCCGCGCTCGATGGCGATGAGGCCCAGGATGTTGCTCGTCCAGGCGATCCCCTCCTTGAATTTGACCTGCCGCGACAGGCCCTCGCTCTCCTCGCAGAGGCGGACCGCCTCGCCGAGCTCCCCGCGGTAGAGCGCCGCACAGCCGAGGTAGAGCAGCGCCGTCGCGGTCCCCTCGCGATCGCCCGCGCGGCGGAGCTCCGGCAGGGCGAGGCGGCACGCGCCCTCCGCGCGCGCGGTGTCGCCCGAGAGCCACGCCGCGAAGCCCGAGTAGCCGAGCGCGCGCGCCGCCTCGAGCGTGTCGCCGCGGCGCGTGGCCAGCGCGAGGCTCTCGCCGTGCAGCGTGAGCGCGCGCTCGTAGTCGCCCTGCTCGCGGGCGACGCTCCCGAGGATCTGGATCACCGACGCGAGCCCGCCCTCGTCCCCGAGCTCGCGGTAGAGCGTCGCGCCCCGCTCGAGGAGCGCGCGCGCCTCGCGGTAGTCGCACTGGAGGAGCGCGAGCCTGCCCGCGCCCCGGAGCGCCGACGCCACGTGCTCGGGCGCGACGCCCCCGGCGCCCGCGAGCGCCCGGCCGAGCCACGCGCGGCCCTCCTGGTAGTGCCCGTGGATGTACCAGAACCGCGAGAGCGCCGCGGCGAGGCGCACCGCGGCGCCCGCGTCGGCGCCCGCGAGCGCGAGCTCCAGGGCGAGGCGGAGGTTGTCGTGCTCGAGATCGAGCGCCGCGAGCCACGCGGCCTGCTCGGTCCCGCCGAGCGCCTCGGCCGCGCGATCGGCGAGCTCCAGCGAGAGCTCGACGAAGCGCCGGTTGCACGCGTCGGCGGCGCCCTCCTCGACGAGCCGATCGAGGCCGTACTCGCGGAGGATCGTGAGCATCTGGAACCGCGGCTCCTCGCCCGCGACCTGGAGCACGAGGCTCTTGTCGATCAGCGACTCGAGGATCCCGAGCGCGTCGAGCGCCGGATCGCGGAAGGCGCACATCTGGTCCGCCATGGTCAGCGAGAAGCCGCCCGCGAACACGGCGAGCGTGCGGAAGGCGAGCTGCTCCTCCGGATCGAGGAGGCCGTAGCTCCAGTCGATGGCGGCGCGCATGGTCTGCTGGCGCTCGGGCAGATCGCGCGCGCCGCCCGTGAGCAGGCGGAACGAGCCCGCGGGCGCGGAGGCGCGCCCGGCCGCCCCGCGGTCGCCGAAGCGCGAGAGCAGCGCCGCGGGGGTGAGGACCCGGAGGCGCGACGCGGCGAGCTCGATCGCGAGCGGCAGACCGTCGAGGCGCGCGCAGATCTCCACGATCTCCGCGGCGTTGTCGGGGCCGAGCTGAAAGCCGGGCTTGATCGCGGCGGCCCGGCGGCAGAACAGGCTCACCGCCGAGCTGGCCAGCGCGGCGTCGACCGTGACGTCGCGCGGCTCCGGCACCTCCAGCGGCGGCACGACGTAGCGCCGCTCGCCCGAGAGGTTCAGCGCGGCGCGGCTCGTCACGAGGAGCGAGAGGTGCGGGCAGCTCGCGGCGAGGTGCGCGATCGCCGGCGCCGCGGCCGTCAGGTGCTCGAGGTTGTCGAGCAGGAGCAGCAGGCGGCGGTCGCGGAGGAACTGGACAACGCGCTCGAGATCCGGCCGCGCCCCGCCCTCGCCGAGGCAGAGCGCCTGCGCGATCGCCGAGGGCACCAGCGCCGCCTCGCGCAGCGACGCGAGGGGCACGAAGCAGACGCCGCCGGCGAACGCGGGGACGAGCTCCTCGGCGACCTGGAGCGCGAGCCGGGTCTTGCCGGTGCCGCCGACGCCGGTGAGCGTGAGCAGGCCGGCCTTGGGCTCGAGCAGGAGCGCGGCGATCTCGGCGCGCTCGCGGGCGCGGCCCACGAACGGCGTACGCTGGACCGGCAGGTTGTGGCGCGGCCGCTCGGCCTCCGGCGAGCCGAACAGGCCGAGCGGCGGCGTGCTGGAGGAGCCGGGCGGCGGCGGCGAGGTGCCGAGCGGCGGCGTGCTGTGGGAGCCGAGCGGCAGCGAGGCGCCGGGCGGCAAGGTGCCGTGGGGGCCGAGCGGCGGAGCACCGTGGAGACCGGGCGGCGAGGTGCCGTGGAGGCCGGGCGGCGCCAAGAAGCGGTCCGAGTCGCGGTGCGCGCCGCCGGGGAGCGCCTGGGGCGGGGCCTCGACCGTGCCCGCGAGCTCGATGGTGTCGGTGCTGAGCATGTCCGCGGGCACGCCGCCCCGGCGCGACGCCGGCCCGCCGGCGCCGGGCGGCTCGGCGGCCGCCGAGGAGCCCTCGAGCGCGGCGCGCAGCGCGAGGCTCTGCTGGCGGACCGAAGGGAAACGCCCGGCCGGGTCGCGGTCGCACGACCGCAAGAACCACGCGTCGAACGCGGGCGGGAGCCACCGCCAGCGCGTCGACGGCGGGTAGAGCCGCATCACGAGGAGCGCCGCCATCAGCTCGGCCATGCTGTTGGCAGTCCAGTAGATGTCGCCGGTCAGGAGGCGGACGGCGATGAGGCCGATCGCCCACACGTCCGCCGCGGGGCCGATCTGGTCCGAGCGCCCGCGCGCCTGCTCGGGGGCCATGTAGATGGGCGTGCCGATCGCCGTGCCCGTGGCGGTGATCCCGCCCGACGCGCCGAGCGCGCCCGGCTCGACCGCCTTGACCAGGCCGAGATCGAGGATCTTCACGCGCTCCCGCCCGTCGTCGCCGATCGCGAGGAAGAGGTTCGCGGGCTTGAGATCGCGGTGGGAGAGGCCCCGCGCGTGGGCGAGCTCGAGGGTCTCGGCGACCTCGCCGAGCCAGCGCTGCACCTCGCCGGGCGAGCGCCTGCCCTGGGTGGTGACGAGCTGCTCCAGGTCGTGGCCCCGGAGCAGCTCCATCACCAGGAAGGGGGCACCGTCGAGCTCGCGGGCGAAGCCGGCGTCGAGCATGCGCACGAACCCGGGCGCGTCGAGGAGCCGCATGGCCCGGATCTCGCGCTCGAACCGGGAGGCCGCCGCCGTGCCGGCCGCGTGCGTCCGGAGCAGGACCTTCACCGCGACCTGACCCCCTCCGTCGAGGTCGTCGGCCATGTACACGACGCCCGCGCCGCCACGGCCGATCTCGCTCAGGAGACGGTAGCGGCCACCGAGGACGAGCGGGCAATCCGGAGAGAGCATGAGGCGGCCGCGACCGGGACGAGCGCGGGAGGGGCCACGGCGCCGGCAGCTTACCACACGGGGCGCCGACGCCCCGCCATCGGCGGCTTCCGTTCTGCGTCGATGTCCCGGTTCGATGCTCACCGCGCAACGCTCCCGCGCGACGCGTCCGCGGGGCGCGTCCGCGTGAGGGAGAGGGCATGTCCATGACGTCGAACAGCGCGATCGCGCTGGTGGTCGGTGCCACCGGACAGGCGATGTCCACCAGCACGCCGCGCGCTGCGCGCCGCGCGCAGGTCCCTCCTCGAAAACGATCGTCGCGCGAGGCCTGCCCTCGCCGCGGCGGGCCCGGTCGCAGCGGCTCCGCCACCGAGAGCGCAGGACCACCTCGGCCCCGCGTGCCAGCGCCGCGCGAAGCGCTCCCTCGCATTGCGGGAAGCGGGTATGCTCGGCGCCGCGTTGGAGGGATGGCGCCGAGCACCAGCGAGAGCCCGCGCTCCGGCGCGACCCGCGGCCACGGAGCCGGCGCTCCGCGGCCCGGAACGCCGCCCCCCGCTGCTCGCCACGAGAGAGCTCCATGACCAGCACCGATGACAAGAGCGACGTGTTCCTCATCCCGATGCCCGGCAAGCGCGTGGCGCGCATCCCCGTCGCGGTCCTCGAGCGCTACCTCGACGAGGCCACGCGCGTCGTGCACGACCCCGCCGAGCCGGAGAGCGACGTGACCGCCCACGGGATGTCCGTCGACGCCGCGACGGGCGCGAGCGTCTGGCACACCGAGTGGGAGCTCGGCCCTTGCGACTACACCGACGAGAGCGGGTTCCCGCAGAGCGCCTACGCCTGGCACCGCCACCCGCTCGGGACCGAGTACACCGAGATCTACCAGAAGTGAGCGCGCCCCGGCCGGCCGTGCCCCGCTCCTGCCCCCGCGCGCCTCGCGCGCTCCACGCGAAAGCTCGCCCGCGCCGCCCACGCCTGCTGAGCGCGCCGCTCCTCGCGGCGGCCGCCGGCACGCTCCTCCTCGCCTCGCTCGCCCCGGCCTGCATCGAGCGCGGCTATCCCCTCGCCGGGAGCGGGCAGGTCGAGCTCCGCGCCGACGTCGCCGGGCCGCTGTTCGCCGCCGACACGCTCGACGAGGCGGGCAAGCCGGTGCTGCCCCGCCAGAGCCCCTGGCGGACCGCGGTCTCGCTCAAGCTCACCGAGGCGAACGAGCCGGCGTACGGCGGCTACGTCGAGGTCCGCGCCGTCCCGAGCGAGGCGCTCGCGCTGCACCCCGCGGGAGACGACCAGGAAGCAGGCGCCTCGTGCGCCGTGAAGGACGGCGCGTTCCGCTGCACCGCAGGAACCCAGGGCTACGCCCGCTTCACGGCCGCCTCGGAGGGCGACTGGTCCGGCGAGGCGCGGCTCGTCGTCTCGTGGGCCGACCGCACCGAGGAGCTCCCGATCACGATCCTCCCCGCGGGCTTGCCGGAGGACGCCACCAACTTCGCGCTCATCGCGGGGGGCCTCGGCGACAGCGACCGGGTGCTCGCGACCTACGTCCCCCTCATGTGCACGATCGGCCCCCTGCCGGACGATCTCGGCGCCACCTGGCGGCCGGGCGCGATCCGGGCGCGCGAGGCGCGCGTCCGCGCGTCGCCTCCCCTGAACGCGCCGGGCGTCGTGGAGCACGCGCCCGTGATCATCGAGTCGCTGCACAGCGAGGCCGCCCTCTCGCTCGCCCCCGATTGCCGCGAGCGCACCTCGCGCCTGCGCGTGCTGCTCGGCGCGACCGGGGAGAGCGCGCCCTTCATCCTGTGCTTCAGCGACCTCGGCGGCGAGGTGAAGATCGCCGTGAGCTCCGGGCAGAAGGCGCTCGACCCGATCCCCACGCTCACCGTCGACCCCGAGCCGCGCCTGCTCCGCGTGCGCTCCCTCCGGAGCGTCGTCGCCGCGGGGACGCCCGGCGATCTGTTCGAGGTGAGCGCCTACAACGCCGAGCGCGTGCGCATCGCCGTCCCCGTCGACCTGACCGTCGGCGACGACCAGGTGATCGCGCTCGGCGAGGCGTCCGTGACCCTGCGCGGCGAGGACAGCGAGGCGACGATCATCCAGGGCATCGCCGTCGCGCCGGGGACGACGACGCTCCGTGTGACGCCCCGCCTGCTCGCGAGCCCGGAGTGCTCCTCCGAGCCCATCACCGTCACGCCGGAGCCCGAGCCGGAAGAGGACACCGAAACGGAGACTGAGCCGGAGCCCGAGCCGGGCGCCGGAGGGGGAGGCTCGCCGTGAGCGCACGCAGATCCGCCATGTTCCTGTCGGCCGTGGCGCTCGCGCTCGCGATCGCCGCGCCCGCCGCCGCGCCGGCGCAGGACGATCCCGAGACGGACACCGGGGAGACCGGCGACGAGGAGACGCCGGAGCCGGCCGCCATCCTGAGGCGCCCGACCGACGCGACGCCGATGGCCGTCCCCGCCGACTTCGGCGGCAGCCTGCAGGTCGTGCGCGCGCCGGCGGGCACGGCGAGCGCCGCGTCGTCGGCCGGCGGGCCGGAGATCTTCCCGGACGCGCGCCGCGTCTGGATGAGCGTCCGCGACACCGATCCGGTCCCGATCGAGGCCGCGCGCCGCGGCGGCCGCTGGCTGTGCAGCGGCGGCGGCTGCGCCGCGCAGACCGGCGATCCCGGGCAGAGCCCGATCGGCGACCAGATGCTGCGCTCGATCAAGCTCCAGACCCCGACGCTGCCCCTGCCGCTCACGGTGTGGGGGCGGCTCACCGAGGACGGCCAGCGCCTGCTCGATTTCGACCCGGTGCTGCTCGGCCGCCGCTCGTACCGGCACGTCTGCGCCTACCGCCCGGTCGCCGACGCCCCGCGGTCTCCCGTGGGCGCCCCCGCCGCGCCGTCGCCGCTGTCGCCGCTGTCGCCTGATCGCGTGGACGTCTGCCGCGACGGCCGGCCCGAGCCGCCGCCGGCCGACGCGGGTGAGCTCACGCTGGGCATGCAGTGGCCGAAGCAGTCGGAGATGGCCGATTTCCACTACCTCGCCATCGTCGACAGCTGCGGCAACGCCCGGGTGCAGCCGTTCCAGCGCACGTTCACCGTGCCGGTCCTCGAGGTCGCCTCGGGCGGCTGCGGGCGCCCCGATGGCAAGGTCCTCCGCGTCTTCCCGGGCGGCGGCTGGCTCCGGGTCACCGCCTTCAACCTCCACGCGCCCGCGGCGGCCAACGTCGTCAACGCGACGTACCGGGTCACCGTCCCGCCGCTCGAGAACCTCGTCGAGTCGAACCCCGCGCGGCTCCTCTTCCCCGATCCGCTCGCCGACGACCTGAAGGTCGACTGCGGCCCCACGCCGATCGCGCCCCGCACCGACGCCGGGAGCCTCCCGCCGCCCGGGAGCGCCCGTCCGCCCGGGCCGCGGGGGGCGTCCCCTGCCCCGCCGGGGGATCGGGGACCTGCCGGCGCGAATGGACGGCTCCAGGGCGGCGCAGGCGCCGGCCGGCGGCCCTCGACGGCGGCGCAGGCCGGTCCGACGGCGCAGCCCGGCGCGGCGGCGCAGGTCCCCCCTCCGGCGCAGGCCCAGCCCCCGGCCGGGCTGCCGCCGCCTCGCCGGGCGCCCGACGTGGATCCATCGCGCCCCGGGCCGCAGCCGCTCGCGCACGGCGCGGTCGTCATCTCGCCGGCGCCGCTCCGGCTGGGCAACTGCCGGATCCGGCTGACGGGCCAGGCCAAGAACCGGCTCGTGGCGCCGCTCGCGCTCCATGTCTCGCTGACGCGCACCGATCAGATGCGGGGCGGCACGCCGATCGAGCTCCTCCAGAACGGCACGTGGATCGTCACGCCGAGCAGCGCGGAGTTCCCGATCCCGCCGCTCGCGGAGGACTTCGACGGGGACGCGCGGCTCCGGCTGGCCGTGTACAGCGATCCGCTGAGCCCGCAGGGCAAGGTGGTGCTCGTCTCCGACGCGGGCCGCGTCGCGAGCTCGCTGCGCTCGAACGAGCCCGGCGAGCCGGAGCGCGCCCGGCGCCTCGTGGGATCGGTGGCGATCCACTCGGTCCCGCTGTGCGGCGAGGACAACTTCCAGACGCTCGAGGCCGCGGGGACCTGCTTCCGCGCGTACCTCACCGTCCCGGCGATGCTGGCGACGCTGCAGGTCACCCGCGCGCCGTGGGTGGAGAAGCCCCTCGTCACGCGGAGCGTGCTCAGCGCCGTCGGCGTCGCGCTCGCGATCGACCGCTACGACCCGGTGGAGCGCCGGGCCTTCCCGATCGCGGCGCAGCTCGGCGGCTTCGTGCAGACGCTCGGCGAGGGGCGGGTCGGCCTCCTCGGCTACGTCGGCGTCGCGCCGACGATCCCCATCCTCGGCTCGGGCGGCAACACAACGTCGTTCGGCTTCCTGGCGGGGCTCGGGCTGGAGTACATCACCAACGAGGCCGGTCCCGACGAGGGGCTCAAGCCCGCCGCGTTCGTGTCCGCGGTCGTGCAGGTGGGCCAGGCCGCCCCGCAGGTCTCCACGAGCGGCCGGGCGAGCTTCGGCACCTACGCCGGCGACTGAGCCGCCGCGGCGCGGGGCGCGCGGCGGCCCGGTCGCCCGCTCACCGGGGGTTCAGGATCATGTCCAGCTCCTCGATCGCCTGCCGCTGGATCGCGGTATCGGGCCGCACCTCCTCGAGCAGGGCGCGCGCCTCCGGGTAACGCTTCGCGATCACGAACGCCCGGATCCAGAGCACCTTGCGCTCGGACGCGAAGAGGGTGTTCGGCATCTCGCGCTCGTAGCGCTGGAGCGCCGCGATCGCCCGGTCCGCATCGCGCGCCTGCAGCGCCTCGGTGACCGCGTCGAACAGGGCGATGTCGTGATTGCTGCCGGGCCCGTCGATCTCGATCTTGAGCTTCTCGATCGTCTCGGCGGCGACCGGCGCCGGCGCGCGCTCCCCCCGGTCGCGCGGCGGCACGCGCGCGCGCCGCTGGGCCGGGGCGCTCTGCCGCGGCGCCTCGACGGGCGCCGGGGCCGCCGGCGGCGCGACGGGCGGCGCCGGCGGCTCGGCGGGCGGCGCCGGCGGCTCGGCGGGCCGGCGCGGCGGCATGGCGGCGACGAGCGCGGGCACGACGTGCCTCACCTCCTGCGGAGGCGGCGGCTCCGGGGCCCGGAGCGCGAGCCAGGCCGCCCCCGTGGCCGCCGCCGCCGTGGCCGCGACGGGCGCGGCGACGCCCAGGGTCGGCAGCTGGACGAGCTTCGCGAGGCCCTTGAGCCACGTCGCGGCGTCGCTCAGCGCCTGGCCGACACCCCCGGCGGCCTTCCCGGCGCTGCCCGCCTCGAGCGCCCCCACCGACTCCTGCACGCCGCGGAGGATCGAGACCCGGACGTCGTCGGGCACGCGCGGCGAGATCCGCGCCGTGGCGAGGAGCGCAGCCAGATCGAGGGGCAGCACGAGGCGAAAGCCCTCCCTCTTCCGGTCCTCGCGCCGGCGCTTCACGACGATGTCGTGGAACAGGCGGATGGCGCGCGCGCGCCACTTGTACGCGGTGGACAGCGGGATGCCGCGCTGCTGCGCGAGATCCGCCATCGGGGTGCTGTGGAGATCGTGCCCGACCAGGATCCAGTGCGCGTCGGCGTCGAGCTGCTGCATGAGCTCCAGCACGACGAGCCGCTCCTGATCCGAGATCAGCAGCTCTTCCGAGGTCTTGGCGGGGTCGACGAGGGGAGGGAGCTCCTCGTCGGGCACGAGCTCTTCGTAGCGGTGCTGGGCCCGCTGCAGGTAGTGCGAGGCCGTGTGGACCGTGATCCTGTTCAGCCAGCGCTCGGGCCGGGAGATCTCGGGGTTGTATTTGTTGAAGCTGAGGTACGCCGCGAACAGGACCTCCTGCGCGAGGTCCTTGCGATCGCGCAGCGGGACCCCCAGGCCCGTCAACCAGCGCCCCACGAGCGCGGAGGTTTGCTCACGAAAGAGAAGCTCGAAAGCGCGCTCTTTCTCGGGTGGGCCGCCTTGGCCCGGACGTCGAGGTCTTGTCATACACAAGTCCAGTTCCGGGCACGGACGGGAGATTGCCGCCCGAAGCAGGCCACGCGCGACGGACGGGGGCCCGGACGGCTGCTCACGGGCGTCCGGAGGCCGGAAATCCGGCAGAATCCTCGCGACAACGGGGCGCCGGGGCGCTCCGGAGCCATCCGATTATCGAATATCATTCCGAAGTACAATTCATGCCGAGAATGAGTCGCGCTGCGCCCAGGTTGCGGCGCGAGAGGCGCCGGGACGCACCGGCTGGCCGGGGATTCCGGGTGCGCCCGCGCGCGATTCGAGGCAGGCTGCCGCCCCCGCCCCGCGGATCCAGCGCATGAAGCTCACCGACTTCTCTCTCGCATCGATCGCGGCGAGCTCGCGCCGCAACACCATCCGCGACGTCTGGGACAAGCTGAGCCCCCTGCCAGGGGGCAAGCGCCTGTTCAGCCGGCTCATCGGCGCGATGGCCCCGTACACGGGGACGATCCGCGCCGAGGTCGAGGTCCTCGAGCGCGGCCGCGCGGAGGTGTCGATGCGCGACCGGCCGGGGCTGCGCAACCACCTCCGCTCGGTGCACGCCGTCGCGCTCGTCAACCTCGCCGAGCTCACCGGCAACACGGCGCTGTCCTACGCGCTGCCCGATGACGCCCGGTTCATCGTCGCGGGCCTCTCGATCGAGTACGTGAAGAAGGCCCGCGGGACGATCCGCGCGGTCTGCGAGTGCCCTCTCCCGGAGACCAGCGAGCGCAGGGAGTACGATATCCCGGTGAGCCTGCGCGACGCGACGGGGGCCGAGGTCGCCCGCGCCGTCCTCCGCAGCCTCGTCGGTCCGAAGAAGCAGCCCTGAGCCCCGCGCCGCGCCGCCCTACGAAGCCCCCCCCGGCGCTCCCGACCCCTGCGTTCCGGCAAAGCGCCACGCGCCGGAAGCCCCCGCTGTACTCCAAAGCACGCTGCGCTCCGGCCGAGCCCTAAGCTCCGGAGCAGAGGTGTGCTCCAAAGCACCTTGCTGGCCGGAACAATCCTGTGCTTCGGAGCAATCCTGTGCCCGTGAGCACACGGTGAGCTCGGCTATCGCCTGGCCTCCCCTGAAGCGTCTCACCCCGTCGCACACCGAGCCAGAGCGCGGACAGGAGGACAGAGGGTTCGAGTCAACGCGCTCGACAAAGCGCTTCCAGGGTGTTTCGATTCTTCTCATGAGGAACCGGTCAACGAGGGTGGCGCTCGCCGCGACGGGGATCAGCGTGATCTTCGCGGCGTGCGGGGGGTCCGATGGCTCGGTCTCCGCCGGCGGAGCCGGCGGGGCGGGTGCCGGAGCCAGCGCGGGGACAGGCCCGGGGAATGGTTCCGGGAATGGCTCGGGGAATGGATCTGGAACAGGCGGAGCAACGAGCACCGGATATGGCACCGACGGGCCTGGCGAGATCACCACCGGGCCCAGCAGCGGCGCCGGCGAGGGCGCCGGCGGCGAGGCGTCGTGCGCCGGGGAGACGAAGACGGCGGAGCTCGTGCCGCTCGACCTCTACATCATGCTCGACTCGTCGGGGTCGATGAGAGATCGGCTCGCGACGGGCGGCACCAAGTGGAGCGCCGTGACCGACGCGCTCGAGGCCTTCTTCACCGACCCCAAGTCGGAGGGGCTCGGCGTCGGGCTCCAGTACTTCCCTCTGCTGAACGCCGGCCAGCCCATGAGCTGCAGGACCCACCAGGAGTGCGGCATCAGCGGGCCGTGCGCGCTCCGGGCCTGTCGCAGCTCGTTCGACCCCCGCACGAGCCTCCAGGTCTGCGTCGCCGACTCGGACTGCCCGGACGGCGACGAGTGCATCGACATCGGCGTCTGCTCCCAGAACACGGACGTCATCTGCAGTGACATCGGCGCGCGCTGTCCCAACCGCGCGGGCACGTGCAACAAGGTGTCCCGGAGCAGCTGCGCTCACCCGTACTCGTGCGTCACCGAAGACTACGCGACGCCCGCCGTCTCGATCGCGCCGCTCGACGCCGCCTGGGCCGACGAGCTCATCGGGTCGATCGACCGGACATTCCCCGACGGGGGCACGCCCACCGCTGGCGCCCTGTCCGGCGCGATCGCCCAGGCCCGAGCCCACGCCGAGGCGAACCCGACCCACAGGGTCGTCACCGTGCTCGCCACCGACGGGATGCCCACCGAGTGCAATCCCACGTCCGCCGACGGCATCGCGGAGATCGCGGCCGAGGGGCTGAGCGGCTCGCCGAGCATCTCGACCTTCGTCATCGGTGTCTTCGGCAGGGACGACGACGGCGCCCAGGACACGATGAACCGCATCGCCGAGGGCGGCGGGACGACGTCGGCGTACTTCATCGACACGAGCTCCGACGTGACGCAGGCGTTCCTCGACGCGCTCAGCGAGATCCGCGGGACGAGCCTCGCATGCGAGTACCAGGTCCCGGCGCCGTCCGCCGGGCAGACGCTCGATTACGGGACTCTCAACGTCCAGCACACGCCGCCGGAGGGCAACGCCCCGTCGACCATCTTCTACGTGGCCAGCGAGGCGCGCTGCGACGCGACCGCCGGCGGCTGGTACTACGACGTCGACCCCACGACCGGCGGCACGCCGACGAAGATCGTGATGTGCCCCGCGACGTGCACCCGCTTCCAGGCGGGCGGGCAGGTCCAGCTCCAGGTCGGCTGCAAGACCGAGATCCCGCCGATCAACTGAGCCCTTCCCTCACCTCGCCGGCGCCGCGCGCCCGCTATAGCTCGCCGGCGCGGCCTGCAGCTGGTAGCGCGTGGCGCGCGGCGCGCTCAGGCGTCGAGCGCCGCGGGCCGCACCGTGGCGGACGGGCCGCGGGTGCGCAGCCAGAAGTACGCCGCGGACGCGGCGAAGAGGGCCCCGCAGAGGAACGCGGTCGCGTAGCTGAAGCCGAGGAAGAACTCGAGCCACGAGCGCTTCGCCTGGCCAAAGCTCTTGTAGAGCAGGAGCGCCACGCTCCCGAGGTAGCCGAAGGCGTCGGCCGCGGTGATCAGGAATCCCGCCGTCGCCACCGAGCCCACGGCCGCGATGAGCCGGTCGAAGAGGACGCAGTTGTACGGGACGTACCCCACGTAGAGCCCGAGCCCGACGCTGATCATCCAGGCGACGGGGCCGATGACGCCCGCCTGGTAGAGCGCGGTGCTCAGCCCCGCGAGCGCCGCCCCCGCGACCATGACGCCGTGGATCGCGACGAGCGCCGCGCGGTTGTTGCGGATGCCGATCATCACAGCGACCGAGAGGAGCGCGCCGATCGCCACGGGGATCTCGGCCGTCGTCAGGATGGCCGGCTGGTCGGTGTAGCCGAGGGCGTCCCAGATCTCGCGGGCGAAGTTGTCCCGGAAATCGCGGTAGGCGGTGAGGACGACGTAGCCGAGGACGAGGGTCGCGAGCCCGCCCCCGTTCGCGAGGACGAACGCGCGGCGCGCGGCGCGGTCCATCGGCGCGCGCCGGGTCCGGAGCGCCTCGTCGTCCACCGAGGGCGGCGGGATCTGCGCGAGCATCCACACCGAGAGGAGCAGCGGCGGGAAGAAGAGGGCCCCCGTCACCGCGGGCATCCACACCTCCGGGACCCCCCAGCCGAGCGTGATTTTGCCGACGGTCTTCACGAAGCCGCTCGCGACGATGAAGCTGGCGCAGAGGCCGGCGCCGAGCAGATCGCTCACGCGGCGCCCCTCGAGGAAGCCGAAGACGAGCCCCCAGACCATGCCGAGGGGCAGGCCGTTCAGCACCAGGAAGACGGCGGCGTACGGGGCCGGCGCGAGCCCGAACAGGACGAGCGCGACCTCGCTCACCCCGATGCACGCGAGGATGGCGAGCGCGCGCCGCTCGGGCGGCATCTCGGAGACGATCTTGATGCCAAGGAACTTGGAGGCGCAGTACCCGAGCACCTGGGCGATGATGTAGAGGCTCTTCAGATCGAGCGCGGGGAGCAGCGGCAGCGCGACCATCCCCTTGTACGAGCCGACCGCGAACGGCTTGCGGAAGGCGTACATGCAGAAGTAGGTCGCGAACGCGGCGATCACGGCGAAGGCCGTGAACGCCGGCGCAGGGGCTCGCTCGAGCCATTTCGTCACGCTTCGCTGGGCCGGCATGGGAGCTCCGAGGAAGGCGCGAGGGTAATCGCGGCCGCGCGGCGCGCGCATGGTTTTTCGGCGAGGAGCGGGCCGGGCTCCCGCCCGCACACGAACACGCGAACCGCGGATCTCGCCGCCGCCTGCCGAGCGTCCGGCCGGTATACCGCGATGGTCACATTTCTCGCCTTCCGCCTTGCTCTTTCTTCTCCCGGCTCGTGTCGCGGCTCGCCCCTCGTCGCATCGCTTTTTCGATCCTCGCGCTTTGTCTCTCGCGCCTTCCGTGGAGCGCCCGCGAGCGTGCGGCGTTCGAGGAAGCTCATCGGCGATCGATGAGGCGGGCTCATCGGCTGGACTGTAAGGCGGCCTCATCCGCATAGCCATGGTCGAGCTCGGATGCCCGAGAATCAACATCTCGGTGAGAAACGCCGCGGCGTGACACGGAGAACCGTGTGACATCGTCCGTCGGCTCCCGAGCCACGGTCAGGGGAGGCCCTAATTCATGATGTCGTGACTGTGGCACAACGTCTCTGTGAGACGCTTTGGTCGCTCCGGCATGGGGCGCATCGCACCTCGCAGGGGGCCTCACGGGGCGAAAACTCCCTGAAAACGGAGCGAAATACCGCCCTCGCCGTCCTGGAACACCCCTTGCGATGTCGGATCGCGCCGGGGCGTCGGGGCCCTGGATCTTCAGCTCACGCGGCGCCGGACAGGCACGCACGACAGGCGGCCCGATACGGCTGTCCTCCCGCACGCTCGTGCGTGGTCCGAACGTGGCCCGGATGTGGCCCAAATGTGGGTCGAGCGTCGGCTGGATCACGGGAGAGGAGCGGCCCAGTTTCGCTGCCGTGTCGCTCTCCTCGCAAGAAAGGCGGAGAGTCATGCCGAATCGTCAGGGATGGATCGACGAGGAACATAACGATGGGCCCGGGCGCGACGACGAGCGATTTGGGCCAACCCAGGGTCAGCGAGGCGATGAGCGATATCGTGGCGAGCGCGGAGCGAGCGGGGATGCTAGTTACGGGCATCGTGGCAACTACGAGCAAGTCCTCCAGCAGGACGATCGGCGCCCTTCCCGCGGAGGTCACGATGATTTCCGCGGTCGCGCCGATCAGCGAGAGTCTGTCGGACGCGGCCACGAGGGCGAGCGCGGCGGCGAGGGCGACCCGCGCTGGCGCGGCCACGGCGAACGCGGCTACGAGGGCCGACAGGATCGCGCCTGGGGGCAGCGCGAGGACGCCCAGCGTGAGGCCTGGGGCGGCCAGCGTGATGACTTCCAGCGAGGAGGTCGAGACGATCTTGGCGCCAGGCGCGGCTTCGGCGGCGGCCAGGGCGGCTTCGGCGGCGGCCAGGGCAGCTTCGGTGGCGGCCAGGGCGGTCACGGCGGCCAAGGTCACTTCGGCGGCGGCCAGGGCGGCTACGGCGGCCAAGGCGGCTTCGGCGGCGGCCAAGGCGGTTACGGCGGCGGCCAGGGCGGAGTCGGCGGCGGTCAGGGCGGCTTCGGTGGCGGCCAGGGCGGCTTCGGTGGACAGGGCCACTTCGGCGGCTACAGCGGAGAGGGATCCGGCCGCGGCCAGGGTGGATTCGCCGGTGGCCAGGGCGTCTATGGCGATGAGGGCGGACAGGGCCGCTTCGGCGGACAGGGCCATCTCGGCGGACAGGGTGGCTTCGGTGGCAGCCAGGGCGGTCATGGCGCCGGTCAGGGCCACTTCGGCGGACAGGGTGGCTTCGGTGGCAGCCAGGGCGGTCATGGCGCCGGGCAGGGCCACTTCGCTGGCCAGGGTGGATTCGGCGGCCAGGTTGGCCAGGGCGGCTTCGGCGGACAGGGCCACTTCGGCGGCGGCCAGGGCAGTGAGGGCGGCCTCGGAGGCCAGGGTGGATTCGGTGGCCAGGGTGGATCTGGTGGCGGCCAGGGCGGCTTCGGTCGCCAGGGAGGCCTGGGCGGGGTCCAGCACGAAGGATACGGAGCCCGCGGCGGCCTCCGGCAGTGGGCCGACGACGAGCGCGGCTGGAACGAGCGGCCAGGACAGCAACGCGGGTACGAAGGCCACGAGTCGTCCTTCGGCGGCGATCAGGGCCGTTCCCCTCAGCCCTACGGCGGACAGGGATCCGGCGGACAGGCCTCAGGCGGCCGCAGCTTCCTCGAGACCGTTCGACAGGGCGGCGGGCTCAGCGGCTCGCGTGGTCGCCCGCCCAAGGGGTACAAGCGTTCGGACGAGCGGATCCGCGAGGATATCTGCGACCAGATCTCCGATCAGCCGGACCTCGACGCGAGCGACGTCGAGGTGAAGGTGCAGAGCGGCGAGGTCATCCTCTCCGGGACCGTCCGCGAGCGTCGCTTCAAGCACCAGCTGGAGGCGCTCGCCGAGCGGATCTCGGGCGTGGTCGACGTGCGTAACGAGATCCGGCTCCACCGCGAGCAGCAGCAGGGCGAGGCGAGGACGAGCGCGGGGTCGTCGTCGAGCGAGCGCGCCGCCGCGAGCACGAGCGGCGTCACGGCGGGCTCCGCGACCTCCATCGGCGCGACGTCACCCCCGGAGACGAAGAACAACGAGTCGCGCCGGAACGCCTCCTGAGATCCGGCGCGAATGGCCCAGGTGGGCGGGCCGCCGCGCTGCGGTCGATCGCGGGTCGAGCGCGCGGCACACGTGGCGGCGGGAGCCGCCGCAGCCACGCCTGGAGCGACAAGCGGGTTGAAGCCGCACGCAAACAGCGATTTCCCAGCGTGAAACGATGAGATCGTGCCCAAATGAGCTGCTTGCTGCCGTGTCGACGGCACATCGGGCGGCGTGCCTGGCGGCGTCGGGCCGTGTCATGGCGGCGGCGGCGACGGTGCTGGCTCGCCGCCCGACATTCCGCTCCAGGAGCGTGTCCTCCACGCTCTGAACTTTCGTGCCACCGCGAGCAACAGAAGGCGGCGGAGGCCATCGGGACATGAGATCGATCGGAAGGCTCGGGAGCGCCGCTGCCTGGGGGTTCGTCATGCTGTGCGCGGGCGTCGCGTCGGCGGCCAGCGCGCCATCCTGGGAGAGCGCGACGCCGATGATCACCCCGCGGGGCGAGCACTCGGCCACGGTGCTGAAGGACGGCAGGGTGCTCGTCGCGGGGGGATACCCGGAGCTGGACGGACCGCCCTACACGACGAGAGAGGCGATGAGCCTCAAGGCGGTCGAGATCTATGACCCGGCGACCGGGACATGGTCGCCCGCGGCGCCGCTCCTCCAGGCCCGCAGCGGACACGCGGCCATCCTGCTGCCAGACGGCCATGTCCTCGTGGCCGGCGGCAGGATGATGAACGCACAGGCCCAGGGAACCTCCCTGTCTTCGGCCGAGATCTACGACCCGATGACCGACACCTGGACGCCCGCAGGGCCGCTGTCGATAGCCCACCCCGCGCCCTCGATGATGCTCGCCGGCGGCAGGCCGGTGCTCGTCGGCCTGGCCTGGCAAGACGTCTACGACGAGTTCGATGGCCAGTTCGTGCTGCACTATTACCAGAACGCAGCCATCTACGACCCGGAGTCGCGCGGCTGGACGGACCTTCCGCACTGCGACGCCGTGGACCGGTGGGTGAGGCTGCCTTACAGGCCCCAGCCTGTGAGCGCGACCCTGCTCCAGGACGGCCGCGTGATGGTGGCCGGAGGCGGCTGCAGCCTCTATGACCTGGAGACCCAGCTCTGGACCTGGGAGCTGGGCGCCGTGAAGCCGACGACCGAGCTTGCGTATCCCGGCGCGACGACGCTCCCGGGCGGCGGGGTCCTGGTCGTGGGAGGCACCCTCCCCGCCGGCTCGGCCCCGGAGATTCACGCCTTCTCGCAGCTCTACCTGCCGCAGGACGACCGCTGGGAGCCGACCCCGGGACCGTATGCTCCGGCATCGAGCCCGTGCGGGCAGGACTCCTCGGGTATCCAGGGGATGCGCACCTCGCTGCTCCCGAGCGGAAAGGTGCTGTTGACCGGAGGCGTGGAGCCCTGCAGGTCCGCGGGCTCGACAGCGTCCCTCGTTCCTTTCTATGCGACCCAGGCGCTCTTCGATGAGGCGACCCTCTCCTGGTCGAGCCTCGATCTGGCGCCGCCCGTGACCATGGCGCGCGCCTACCATTCCTCGACGCGGCTCAACGACGGCAGCGTGCTGATCGCCGGCGGCTACGTCGACGCCACGACCGCCACGGCGTCTGCCGTGCTCTTCCGCGAGCGCTCGCCGCTCGGCGAGGGCTGCGACGCCGACAGCGACTGCGGGAGCGGCTTCTGCGCGGACTCGATCTGCTGCGACGCGGCCTGCGCCGGGCCCTGCGACGCCTGCGCGGCGGCCTCGGGCGCGTCGCAGGACGGCGTCTGCACCCCCCTCACCGGCGTCGCCTGCGACGACACGGACGCGTGCGTCGTCGGGGGTGTTTGCGAGGCGGGCGCGTGCGTCGACGGCGCGGCCGCGCCGGACGGGACCCCGTGCAGCGACGGCGACGTGTGCTCCGCGGCCAGCGCTTGCGTGGGCGGGGCCTGCGTGGAGTCGAGCCTCGCGGAGTGCCTGCCCGTCGATGACTGCCATGAAGCGCCGGTGTGCGACCCCGCGGCGGGGTGCGCGGCGCCCGCGTCCGCGAAGCCGGACGGTGCGCTCTGCGATTTCCCGGGCTCCGCCGAGGGCTGGCAGGCGACGGGGCGGATGGGCGTCCTCCTCAACCTGCCTGCGGCCACGCTGCTCCAGGATGGGACGCTGCTCATGATCGGGTACGGCGAGACAGGCAATCCGCCGCGGTGGAACGATGTCTGGCTCCGCTACGACCCGAGCACGGGCTCGTGGCAGCCCCCCGAAAAGATGAACGTGTCGAGGCGCCCGTCGAGGCTCGTAACGCTTCCGGACGGGACGGTCCTGGGGATCGCCAATAGCGTGCTCCGGCGCCCCTCGCAGACGGTGCGATTCGACCCTGCGACGGGCGTCTGGGCGCCGGCCGCGCCCACCCTCGTGTCGCGCCAGATGACCGACGCGACGGTCACGCCGCTCGCGGACGGCCGGGTGCTCGTCGCCAGCGGCGACGGCAACGTCGACGGCGGCGGAGAAAAGGTCGAGATCTACGACTCCGTCACGGACACGTGGACCCTGGCAGCGCCCATGAACGTCCCGCGAAGCCGCGCCAGGGCGACGTTGCTACAGGACGGCAGGGTCCTCGTCACCGGCGGTGACAGGCAGTCCCAGAGGATGAGCGCGGAGATCTACGACGCGGCGACCAACACGTGGACACGCGTCGCCTCGATGCGCTGGAGTCGCAGCTCACACGAGGCGACGCTGCTCCTGGACGGCCGGGTGCTCGTCCTCGGGGGACGAGGAAGCGGCGGAGACAACATGAAGACGGGCGAGATCTACGATCCGGCGAGCGACACGTGGACCTCGACCGGAGAGATGGTCGAGCAACGGGGGTACCCCAGCGCGGCGCTCCTCGTCGATGGCAGGGTCCTGGTGATGGGCCTCCCGTCCGCATCCGGAGCCGACGACGGTGCCTTCGCCGCCGAGCTCTACGACCCAGCGAGCGACACCTGGACGCCCGCGCCGGCGCTTGACGTGATGCATCAGAGTGCCGTGATGGAGCGGCTCCACGACGGCCGCATCCTGATCGCCGGCGGCGGTACGACGTATCAACGTCTCGACCATGCGTGGCTCTATGTCCCAGCGCAGCCGGCGTCGCCCGGGATGTGCCAGAGCGGCGCCTGCGTGCCCGGCGGAGGCGGGGGCGAGAGCGCTGGCGCGGGGGGCGGCAGCGACGGCGCAGGCGGCGGCACCACGGGCGAAGGCGGCGGGGCCGTGAGCGGCAGCGGCGGTGCAGGCGGCACGGCCGCGGGCGGCCACGGCGGAGGCGGCGACGCCAGCGGCGGCGGTGGCGGCGCCGGCAACGGCGTAGGCGGCGGCGACACCAGCGGTGGTATCGGCGGCGGTGCCAGCAGCGGCGGCGACACCAGCGGTGGTATCGGCGGTAGCGCCAGCAGCGGTGTCGGTGGTCATCCGGACGGCAGCGGCGGCGATGCCAGCAGTGGCGTGGGTGGCAATCCAGGCGCCGGCGGCGGCGACGTTGGCAGTGGTATCGGTGGCGAATTAAGCGGCGGAACCAGCGGCGGGGGCGACGGGGCCGCTGGCGGCGATGACGCCGCTGCCTCGGCCACCTCCTCCTCGGGCGCCGGCGGCGCCGGCGGCGACGCCGCGTCGAGCACCTCCGCTTCGTCCGCCAGTGCCGGCGGTGGAGGTGGAGGCTCGTCCAGCGCTACCGCCGCGAGCTCTTCCTCCGGCGCTGGCAGCTCAGGCGACACCGGTGTCACCGCCACCGGCAGCGCCTCCTCTTCCGGCGCCGACGCCGACAGCCCCGACAGCAGCAGCGGGTGCAGCATGAGCGGCGACCCGACGCCGGCGGGCACGGCGGCCGGCTCCGCGTGGCTCGGCGCCCTCGGCCTGCTCTGCTGGTCGCGGCGCCGGACCCTGAAGGGGAAAAAACATCCTCCGAGTCCACGCCGCCCGCCGTTCCGCTCCAGGAGCGCGTCCTCCACGCCCTGAATTTTCGCGCCACCGCGCGCAACAGAAGGCGGCGGAGGCCATCGGGACATGAGATCGATCGGAAGGCTCGGGAGCGCCGCTGCCTGCGGGTTCGTGGCACTGTGCGCGAGCGTCGCGTCGGCGGCCACCGCGCCGTCCTGGGAGAGCGTGCCGCCGATGATCACCCCGCGGGGCGAGCATACGGCCACGGTGCTGAAGGACGGCAGGGTGCTCGTCGCGGGTGGATACCCGGAGCTGGACGACCCGCCCTACACGACGAGAGAGGCGATGAGCCTCCGGGCCGTCGAGATTTACGACCCGGCGATCAGGACATGGTCGCCTGCGGCGCCGCTCCTCCAGGCCCGCAGCGGACACGCGGCCGTCCTGCTGCCAGACGGCCATGTCCTCGTGGCCGGCGGCAGGACGAGGAACGCAGCGGCGCTGGGAACGTCCCTGCCTTCGGCCGAGATCTACGACCCGATGACCGACACCTGGACGCCCGCAGGGCCGCTGTCGATACCCCACCCCGCGCCCTCGATGATGCTCGCCGGCGGCAGGCCGGTGCTCGTCGGCCTGGGCTGGGACAAGGCGGATCGCAACATGGACGGCGTGGCCGACCTGCGTTATTACATGAATTCGGCCATCTACGACCCGGAGTCGCGCGGCTGGACAGAATTGCCGTTCTGCAAATCCGTGGACCGGTACGGGGACTACGGGCCCAGTCCCGTGAGCGCAACGCTGCTCCAGGACGGCCGGGTCATGGTGACAGGAGCCGGCTGCAGCCTCTATGACCTGGAGACCCGGCTCTGGACCTGGGAGAACGGGGCCGTAAGGCCGACGACCGAGCACGAGGCCCCCAGCGCGACGACGCTCCCGGGCGGCGGGGTCCTGGTCCTGGGAGGCATCGGCGCCGCTCCGGGCCCGGCTGATCCCGCCTTCTCGCAGGTCTATTTCCCGCAGGACGATCGATGGGCGCCGACTTCCGGGTCGTATGCTCCGGCCTCGACGCCGTGCGCTGTGCGCGGCTCGGGCATCGAGGGAATGCGCACATCGCTGCTCCCGAGCGGAAAGGTGCTGCTCACGGGAGGTGTGGAGCTCTGTTTTGCGCAGGGGGCGAGGGACCCCATCCATCCCTTCTACGCGACCCGCGCGATCTTCGACGAGGCGACCCTCTCCTGGTCGAGCCTCGATCTGGAGCCGCCCGAAACCATGGCGCGCGCCCGCCATTCCTCGACGCGGCTCAACGACGGCAGCGTGCTGATCGCCGGCGGCTACATCGACGCCACGACCGCCACGGCGTCTGCCGTGCTCTTCCGAGAGCGCTCGCCGCTCGGCGCCGCCTGCGAGACGGACAGCGACTGCGGGAGCGGCTCCTGCGCGGACTCGGTCTGCTGCGACGCGGCCTGCGCCGGGCCCTGCGACGCCTGCGCGGCGGCCTCGGGCGCGTCGCAGGACGGCGTCTGCACCCCGCTCACCGGCGTCACCTGCGACGACACGGACGCGTGCGTCGTCGGGGGTGTTTGCGAGGCGGGCGCGTGCGTCGACGGCGCGGCCGCGCCGGACGGGACCCCCTGCAGCGACGGCGACGTGTGCTCCGAGGCGAGCGCTTGCGTGGGCGGGGCCTGCGTGGGGTCGAGCCTCGCGGTGTGCCTGCCCGTCGACGACTGTCATGAAGCGCCGGTGTGCGACCCCGCGGCGGGGTGCGCGGCGCCCGCGTCCATGAAGCCGGACGGCGCGCCCTGCGACTTCGCCGGTTCCGCAGAGGGTTGGGAGGTGACGGGGCGGATGGGCGTCCTCCTCAACCAGCCCGGGGCCACGCTGCTCCAGGATGGAACGCTGCTCATGATCGGGTTCGGCGAGACAGGCAATCCGCCGCAGCCGGGCAATGTCTGGCTCCGCTACGACCCGAGCACGGGCTCGTGGCAGCCGCCGGCGAAGCTGGACGGGCTGAAGCTGCCGTCGAGGCTCGTATCGCTTCCTGACGGGACGGCCCTGGGGCTCCCCGATCGCCCGCTCCGGCGCCCCTCGCCGACGATGCGATTCGACCCTGAGACGGGCGTGTGGACGCCGGCCGCGGCCAGCACCGGGCCGCGCCTTATCACCCGCGCGACGGTCACGCCGCTCGCGGACGGCCGGGTGCTCGTCGCCGGCGGCGACAACAACGTCGACGCTGGCGCAGAAAAGGTCGAGATCTACGACTCCGTGACGGACACGTGGACCCTGGCGGCGCCCATGAACGTCCCGCGGAGCCTCGCCACGGCGACGTTGCTGCAGGACGGCAGGGTCCTCGTCGCGGGCGGAGACGAGGACTCCCCGAGGGTGAGCGCGGAGATCTACGACGCGGCGGCCAACACGTGGACGCGCGTCGCCTCGATGAACTGGAGCCGCCAACAGCACGCGGCAACGCTGCTTCTGGACGGCCGGGTGCTCGTCGTCGGGGGACGCGGAGGAAGCAGCAGAAGCAACCTGGAGATGGCCGAGATCTACGATCCGGCGAGCGACACCTGGACCTCGACGGGAGCGACGGTCGAGCCACGGTACTCCCCCACCAGCGCGGCGCTCCTCCCCGACGGCAGGGTCCTGGTGACGGGCCTCCCGTCCGCATCCAGAGCCAATGACGGTGCCTTCACGGCGGAGATCTACGACCCGGCCAGCGACACCTGGACGCTCGCGCCGGCGCTGGACGTGAGGGATCAGAGCGCCGTGGTGGAGCGGCTCCACGACGGCCGTATCCTGATCGCCGGCGGCGGTACGAGCTATCAACGCCTCGACAATGCGTGGCTCTATGTCACAGCGCGGCCGGCGTCGTCCGGGATGTGCCAGAGCGGCGCCTGCGTGCCGGGCGGCGGCGGCGGGAGCGAGAGCGCGGGCGCGGGGGGCGGCAGCGACGGCGCCGGCGGCGGCACCACGGGCGAAGGCGGCGGGGCCGTGAGCGGCAGCGGCGGTGCAGGCGGCACGGCCGCGGGTGGCCACGGCGGAGGCGACGCCAGCAGCGGCGGCGGCGGCGCCAGCAACGGCGTAGGCGGCGGCGACACCAGCAGTGGCATCGGCGGCGGCGCCAGCAGCGGTGTCGGTGGTCATCCGGACGGCGGCGGCGGCGATGCCAGCAGTGGTATCGGTGGCAGCGCCAGCAGCGGCATCGGCGGCGACGCCGGCGCCGGCGTCGGTGGCAATCCAGGCGCCGGCGGCGGCGACGGGGGCAATCCAGGCGCCGGCGGCGGCGACGGGGGCAATCCAGGCGCCGGCGGCGGCGACGGGGGCAATGGCACCGGTGGCAACCCAGGCGGCGGAACCAGCGGCGGGGGCGACGGGGGCGCTGGCGGCGAAGGGGGCGCTGGCGGCACGGCCACAGGCGGCCAAGGCGGTGACACCAGCCATCAAGGAGGCGCCACATCGACCACGACCAGCGCGGGCGGCGAGGACTCCACGCCCACCGGCGCTGGCGCGACGGGCACGCAGAGCAGCGGCGGAGGTGAGCTCCCGAGCGCAGCAGGGGGCTGCGCCTGCCGCACGGCGACTGGCCCTCAGGAGACACCGGCCTGGCTGCTCGCCCTCGGGGCGCTCGCCGCCGCGCGGCTGCGCCGGCGCTTCACAAGGCCCCGCCGCGCCGCCTGAGCTCTCGAGAGCACGTGCGCCCATCGCACCGTGGCTCGTCGCCACTCCCCCGGATCATCTCGTCTTCGCAAGAGCCAGGCGCATGCCGATGGCCGACCTCGGGCATGCGCCCGCAGCGCCGCGAGCCTCACGTCCGGTTGACTCGACTCGGTGACTCATCGACCATGTCGTCCATGGTCCCCTTCGTTGCCTTCATTCCGCTGTCGAACTGGCTGCGGGGCTTCGATCGCTACGGGATGCGTTACTCGAAGGCGTTGATCCGTGAATCGACCTTCCCCGACGCTTTCTACATGCTGAAGGAAGACGAGCCCTTTGCGCCCGGGCTCGAGAAGGCGCGGAGGCTCGTGACGAGGCTCGGGCGGCCGAAGGATCGCGTCGTGGCGCTGCGGGCGCGGCTCCCCGTCGGGCCCGACGCGATGCGCCCGAACGACGTGACGGGCACGGGCATCGGCTGGCGCTGGCCGGCGAGCGAGATCCCCTTGAGCGGCGTGGCGTGGGTCGATGCGCAGGGCGCCCTCCTGCCCACCCGGCACGAGGAGATCACCGCGGAGGCCTTTCGCCTGGAGGACGCCGGCCTCGTCGACTGGGCGAAATGCCGGCCGCGGAGCATCTCGGTGCTGCCCGTCGCGAATGCTTGCCAGGCGCGTTGCGCATTCTGCTTCTCGAAGGCGAGCGTCTCGGATCTCGCGCGCCAGCAGAGCGCGACGCTGGAGCGCTACCTCGACTGGGCGAAGCGCGCGAAGGAGCGCGGCGCCGAGCGCGCCGTCATCACCGGCGGCGGCGAGCCGACATTGCTCGAGCCCGAACGGCTCCGCGCGCTCGTTCGTGGCCTGTCCGAGCTCTTCCCGAAGACCCTCCTCATCACGAACGGCGCGCGCCTCGACCTCGCGCAGGTCGAACGCCTCCGGGAGGCAGGGCTCACCACCCTCGCGGTGAGCCGGCACGGCGTGACGCGCGAAGACGACGCGCGCATCCTGGGGATCGAGGTCGACTCCGGCGCGCTGGGGGGCGCGCCGGGCCTCCGCACCCGGGCCATCTGCGTGCTCCAGCGCGGCGGCGTCGACGACGCCGCGAAGGTGCGCGCCTACCTCGAACGGAGCGCGGGAGAGGGGTTTCAGGAGGTGTGCTTCAAGGAGCTCTACATCTCGAGCCTCTCGGAGAACCCGTGGGCGCCGAGCGCGGCCAACCGGTATTGCGAGGCAAACCAGGTGCCTCTCTCGCTCGTGCTCCACACGCTCGCGGAGCTCGGCTTCGAGCGATGCGCGGAGCTCCCCTGGGGGAGCCCGGTCTTCGAAGGAACCATGAGAGGCCGTGTGCTCCGCGTGGCCGCCTACACCGAGCCATCGGTCGGCTGGGAACGGACACATGGCCTCGTCCGCTCGTGGAACGTGATGGCCGACGGGTCCTGCCTCGCCTCCCTGGAAGATCCGAGCTCGACGTTATGAAACACGAAGCGTTCCTCGCGCGCCGCGCCGAGCTCAGGGCCGCGCGTCCTTCGCTCGTCGATCTCTCGGAGCTCAACGTTTACCGGAGCCTCGCGCGTCTCTTCCCGGCCATCGCGCCCTCGACCCACCCGGAGGCGCCGTATCGCTGTCACCTCGCGGAGCGGTTCCTCGCGCGCCTCGAGCTCCCGCAGGCGCTCAAGCCGCGCACGCAGGTCAGCCACGGTATCCGTCGCTCGCTCCGCGCGTTGTTCGAGCTCCTCGCGAAGCGGGAAGCGCGCGTCGGCGTCCCCGCCGACGTCTACCCTGTTTACCAGCAGCTCGCGGCCGAGGCGGGAGCGACCGTCGTCCCGTGGAATGCGCGCCTCGGGTTACCTGCCCTCGACGGGCTCGACGCGGTGTTGATCTGCGAGCCCCTGAAGCCGTGGGGCTCGCGCCTGTCGCCGCTCGAAGCGGCCCGGCTCCGGCGCTGGGCGCGCGCGGACGAGCGGCGCATGCTGATCCTCGATTCGGCCTATGCGACGCCGCCGACGGAGCAGGCACGGGCGCTGCTCGACGACGAGAGCGCGATCCTCCTTGCCTCGCTGTCGAAGGGCTGGCTCATCCCGGAGCACGCGGGGCTCTGCGTCGTGCCCGAGCGTTTCCAGAGGGAGGCGCGGGACGCGTTCGCGAAGCTGCCGAAGGACGAGCCGCGGATCCGCATCGCCTACGCGGCGCTCACCGAACATGCCTCGCGGCCGCGGGAGGTCGGCGCGATCCTGGGAGAGCGCGCGCGCAGGCTCGACGCGCTGACGAGCGCGAGGCCCGATCTGAGAGCTTCCCGGTGCAACGGCTACTTCGCGATCTCGGCGAGGTCGTTCGGGGAACTGCTCGATCTCGGCATCCTCGGCGTGCCGGCGCCGGTCTTCGGTGGGCCCGAGGACCTCAGCGTGCTCTCGAGCCTCGAAGGCCAGGAAGCCCGCTGAGCCACGGCGCTCGGTGAATGGGTGCCTGTTGAGTTGACGTCACCTCTCCAGGCGGGCCGGATCGCATCTTGGTTGCGCGATCCCGGTAGCCCCCTGGTGGGAGGCTCGCGACAGGCGCCGGTCCATGCCTGTCAAGCCTTTTCGGCCGCGCGCCGGGCGACCGAATTTGGCCCCCTCCATCCCCTCCTTGTGATCCAATCGCAGACGCCGGTCGCGGGCGCCGCGTCCTGCCCGCGTCTGTCTATGACCGAGGTGCTCGCCGCATCGCTCGCGTTCCCTGCCGTGATCTTCACGGTCGCGCTCGCGCTCGCGCTCATCTACTGGCTGTTCGTCCTCCTGGGCGCGGTCGACCTCGACCTGCTCGGCGGCGCCCACGGCCACGCTGCCCCCGACCTCGGCGGGCTCGAAGGCGCCGCCAAGGGCGCGCTCGAGGGTGCCGCCAAGGGCGCCCTCGAAGGCGCCGTCAAGGGCTCGCTCGAAGGCGCCGCCAAGGGCTCGCTCGAGGGCGCTGCGACGGGCACGGCGGACGGGGCCGGCGGCGCGCATGACGCCGGCTCGCTCCTCGCCGCGCTCCAGCTGCACCGCGTGCCGGCGACCGTGTCGCTCACGCTGATCGCGGCGTTCGGCTGGTTCACGAGCGCCCTGTCGACGGTGCTCGTCGAGCCGCTCTGGCTCGGCTGGGGGCTGCCTGGCTGGACGCTCGGCGTCGCGGTGCTCGCCGGCTCGCTCGTCGCGGCCGTGCTCTCGACCTCGCTCGCGGTGCGGCCGCTCGGCCCGCTGTTCGTGACCCGGCACGGCCAGTCGAAGAAGGATCTCGTGGGCCGCGTGTGCGTCATCTCCACCGGGCGCGTCGACGAGCGCTTCGGCCAGGCGACGATCGACGAGGGCGGGGCGAGCCACATCCTCGACGTCCGGTGCGACACGCCCGGCGCGCTCCGCCGGGGCGACCGCGCGCTGCTCGTGAGCTGGGACCCGGACCGGGAGATCTTCAGCGTCGAGCCGCTCGACGCCCTCCTCGGCCCTCCCCCTCCCCTGGCCGAGCGGGGTGCGTCCCGCGTGGAAGCACGCCCGGCCGGCGTCGAGGAGGACGACGCGCCCGCGGCGCGCGCAGCGGACGAGCGGCAGCGCCGCGGCTGAACGCCGGCGCGGGCGCCGCCGCTGAACGCCGCTGTCGGGCGGGCGGTTTCGTGTACGCTCGTCCCCTAGGGGGCGTCATTCGGCCCCCGACCCGGCTCTGAGCGGGCCTGGCCGTCCGACCCTCACCGACGTGAACGCGGGGGCCGGCGCCCTCCCCTCCACCGAAACGCGAAGGAGCTCCGCGTGCCCCCTGTGACCGTCCCCTTAATCATCGTCCTCGTCGGCGTCCTCGCCTTCGTCGCCCTCGGGATGCTGGTGATGTACGCCAAGTTCTACCGCCAGGTGGATCAGGGCAAGGCGCTGATCATCAACACGAGAGGCCAGGACCCCATCGTCACCTTCACCGGGACGCTGGTGCTGCCGATCATCCACCGCGCCGAGTACATGGATATCTCGGTCAAGACGATCGAGATCGACCGGCGCGGCAAGGAAGGCCTCATCTGCAAGGACAACATCCGAGCGGACATCAAGGTCACCTTCTTCGTGCAGGTGAACAAGACGCAGGACGACGTGCGCACGGTCGCGCGGACCATCGGCTGCGTCCGCGCGTCGAACCCGGAGACGCTCGAGCAGCTCTTCGCCGCGAAGTTCTCCGAGGCGCTCAAGACGGTCGGCAAGCGCCTCAACTTCGAGGACCTCTACAAGGAGCGGCAGAAGTTCAAGGACGACATCATCGACGTCATCGGCAAGGACCTGAGCGGGTTCGTGCTGGCCGACGCGGCGATCGACTACCTGGAGCAGACGCCCATCGAGCTGCTCGACAAGGACAACATCATGGATGCCGAGGGCATCCGGAAGATCACCGAGCTCACGGTCGCGCAGAACGTCCTGACGAACGAGCTCCGCCAGAAGGAGCGGATGGAGATCGGCAGCCAGAACCTGAACTCCGACGAGGCCATCTTCCGCTTCGAGCAGCGCCGGGCCGAGGCCGAGGCGAAGAAGGCGAAGGAGATCGCGGTGGCGCAGGCGCGCGAGCAGAACGAGGCGGCGCGCATCGTGAGCGACGAGCGCAAGAAGACGGTGCTCCTCCAGGAGAAGAACGACGAGGAGGCCTTCGTCGCCCGCGAGGCGAAGGAGCGCGGCGTCTCGGTCGCCCAGAAGAACAAGGAGCGGGAGGTCGCGGTCGAGACCGAGCGCGTCGAGAAGGCGCGTCAGCTCGAGATCGTGAGCCGCGAGCGCGACGTGACGCTCCAGCAGATCGCGCGCGAGAAGGAGCTCGAGGTCCAGAGGAAGGACATCGCCGACGTGGTCCGGGCGAGGATCGCGGTCGAGAAGACGGTGGCCGAGGAGGAGGAGCGCATCAAGGACGTGCGCGCGGTGGCCGAGGCGACGCGCCTCAAGGACGTGACGCGCATCAACGCCGAGGCCGAGGCGCAGGAGCAGCTCGTCAAGCAGCTCAAGGGCGCCGAGGCGAGCGAGGAGGCGGCGAAGTTCCGGGCGCGCGAGAAGCTCATCACGGCCGACGCCGAGCTCGAGGCGAGCGACAAGGCCGCGCGCGCGAAGATCCGCCTCGCCGAGGGCCATCAGGCCGAGGCCGCGGCCGACGGGCTGGCGCGCATCCGGGTGAAGGAGGCCGACGCGCAGGCGATCGAGAAGCAGGGGTTCGCCGAGGCGCGCGTGGCGCTCGAGAAGATGAACGCCGCCGCCGCCGGCGAGGAGAAGCAGGGCCTCGCGCGGGTGATGGTCAAGGAGGCCGAGGCGATGGCGATCGAGAAGCAGGGGCGCGCCGAGGCGACGGTCGCGAAGGAGCGGCTGCTCGCCGAGGCGGCGGGCATCGAGCAGAAGGGGCTCGCCTCCGCGCGGACGCGCGAGGCCGAGGCGCTCGCCCTGGAGAAGACGGGCCTCGCCGAGGCGACCGCGATCAAGCAGCGGCTCCTGGCCGAGGCGGCCGGCACGGCGGAGAAGGCGGCGGCGATGAAGGCGCTCGACGGCGTCGGCCGCGAGCACGAGGAGTTCCGCCTCCGGCTCGAGAAGGAGCGCGCGGTGGAGCTCGAGTCGCTGCGCATCCGGGCCGAGATCGCCAAGGCGCAGGCCGAGATCCTGCACGGGGCGTTCGAGCACGCGAAGATCAACATCGTCGGCGGCGACGGGGCGTTCTTCGATCGCTTCGTCAAGGCGGTCACCCTCGGCCAGTCGCTCGACGGGCTGGTCGACCAGAGCGCGACGGTGCGCGCCCTGGCCGGCGACTACCTGAACGGCAACGCGAGCGTCACGGAGGACCTGAAGCAGCTCGTCGCGCCCGGTGGGAAGCCGTCGGACGGCACGCTGTCGGGGCTCCTGACGTCGCTCTTGCCGAGCGCCGACGCCGACGGGAAGAAGAAGATCGAGGCGCTCGCCCAGAAGGCGCGTGAGCTCGGCATCGACGAGCTCACGAAGCTGCGCGGCCCTCGCGCCTGAGCGGCGCTCTCCCGTTCCGGATACGGGCCCATCTCGACGTTTTCGGTGCCCGGCGCACCCGAGCCTCAGGATTGATCCTCTTGGGGCTCAGCGGAGTGCCCGTGCCCAGCCGAGGGCGGCGATGTCGAGCGCGATGACCTCACGGCGATCGTGACTCACAAATTCGACGGCGGGCCCATCGGCGAATCGCTCCCGAACGTGCGAGGGGACGAGGTGCCCTCCGAGGCCACGGAGAAGCGAGCTTCTCGAAATTATCGTGGTCTCACGAAGCTAAAAGAGGAATCCTCCGAGAGGGAAACCGGCGATCGCCTCTCGATCCGCTGCTTCAAGGCCAGCGCGGGTCCGGTCCGTCCAGATCACGGCCGGCCAGTCGGCAAACTGAGCGACGAGATCGGCGGGTGCGCCATGACGCGCGAGGACGAGCCGCTCCAAATGAGCCAGATCCCTCCGCCTCGCGAGCAGCGCCTCATACATGCCGCGTTGGGGCGTGATCTGTGACCAGAGATCGAGGCTCTCGATCTGCGCCAGGATCGGCTCGTCGAGCATGGCGCTCGTTGACTTCGCGTCGAGCGGAGCGTCCCACAACGCGAGGTGCCGAAGCGCCGGAAGGCGGTCAGGGCTGAGTGCAGCCAGAACCGAGGACAGTCCCGCCGCTTCCCAGCGGACCGTGACACGCTCGAGCTGGGGTAGCGGCGATGCGGTCAACCCGCCGAGCGCTCGGGCGTAGCATGCAAGGGCCAGCAATCCAGGCAACGCGTGTCCAAGCGCGCCTCCAGCTCGCGAGGTAACGGTCAGGTGCGAGACGCGGTCGATACGGCCGTGCTCGATGAGAAAAGAAACGAACGGATCGAGCTCCGCGTGGACCTCGATGCGCAGGCGGCGGAGGAAGCGTCCGGCAGGATGGTGCAGCAAGCGGCGAAGCGCGTGGATGGCGTACGTGTGGGGTGCAGGCGGCTCGACGCGGGGATCGAAGCCGAGGTCGCGTGGATCGGCGCGCAGCAGCAGTGATTCAAATCCGTCCGCAAGGGCAACAGCGTCGGCGTCCGCCACGGTCGCCTCGCGAACGAACCCAAGGAAATGCTCGTACGAGAAGGTGCCAGGAAGAGCGTGCTGGACATCGTCGAGGGCACCAAAGAGGCGGCCCCCGTGCGCCCGCAGCAGCTCATCCTCACGCTTGCGCAGATCCGGTGTGTCCGCTCGAAGGCGTGCAGCTTCAATTTCAATGAGTTCGCCCCGCGGGTCTCCTGATGCGCGGAGCAGCTCCGCGAGAAGCAGGTAACCTGTGGGCTCTTCAGGCTCGTCGTCGATGAGCGACTCGACGTCAGTGTAGGATGAAGGGGGCGGCAGGGGATGGCGGAAGCCTGATGCGAGGAGCTTCGTTACGTGATGTTCGAACACCGTCACCGCCGCGATCGCGCTGTCGTATACATGATGCTTGGTTCCGTGAATGCCGCCGCCCGCGAGGCTCTGCCCGAAGGTGTGGCCGAGAATGCGCAGCGTTGCGTGCTGAGAGGTGCTCGGTTCGACCAGGTTGAACTCGAATGCTCCCGCGGGGAGTGGGTCTCGTTGCTCTGCTCTCATGCTAGGATTTGCCATGACATAGGTTCCTCAGAGCCCTTGTGAGCGCGCGCCGAGGGAGCGCTCAGCGGTTCAACGACGATGCCAGAATCCGCGCTCTTCGTCGTATGTCCAGGTGCCGAGCCCGCTGCGTCCGGGCGCCTGTCCTGGAGTCCCGCCGCGGTTGCGTGGATCGTTGAAGCTGGAGGCAGCACGGTTGCCGTGGTCGGAGAGGAAGCCACTCGTGGGTCTGGTGGTCCTTGTCTGAGTCCCACTGCGTTCCTGACTCCCGTACCCGGGCGCGATCACGCCGTTCGGCGGGTTCATCCCGGCAAGCGCGTAAAGGCGGGGGATCGTCTGTGAGCAATTGGGGCACGACGCGCGTGGCACTCCGGCCATGGATGAGGCGATGCCGTCGCTCTGGTTGATCTCACCCATCGCTCTTCGCAGGTGCTGCTTCCAGTCAGGATCACCTGGCCGGCACGATAGGCCAGTTCTGTTCTCCCAGTCCTCAAGGTGGGCGCTCAGCGCCTGCGGTTCTGCGCAGTCCTGTGGCTGGACGTTCGCGTCGTGACCGCGAGCGTTCGATGGGGGCAGCGCCGCCTGAACAGCAGGGTGGAGATCGCTCCGGCGCCGCCCACGGCTTGGTGCCGTTATCGTCGAGCCATCCGTCCGCGTGATGGTGCACTCCATCCGCGCCAGGCCGCTGAAATCGACCCAATCTATCGTGAAATTGTCAACATACGCATACGCCTTGATCCCTCCCTCGATCCCGATCGGCTCCGGGCTCAGGTACACCCCCGTCTCCGGGTCGTAGTACCTGTGCCAGTTGTAGTGGAGCCCCATCTCCTCGTCCGCATATTGCCCCGGAAACCTGAGAGGCGTGATGCTTGCTTGCTCCGCCGGCACGTCTCCGTAGAGCCCCGCTTCGAGCTCCTCCGCGACGCTCCCGTCGCCCTCGAACAGCGCCTCCGGAAACCCGTTCACGCCATGGACGAAGTACCTGAGCGCACCTGCCGTGCCGTCCCGCTGCGCGAGTGGCAGCACGCTCTCCGGAAGGGTGACGTAGCTCCGCTCTTCCACGACGAGCGCCTCCCCATCCCGCGCTCGCTCGGTGCGCTCGTGCACCATCACATCGCCGCGCCAGGCATACCTTGCCCTGCTCTCGACCTGCCCGAGCCGCGCCACGCGCTTCTCGATCCTGCGGCCGAAGGCGTCATAGGCGAACGAGATCGTCCTCCCCTCCGAAGTCCGCACCTGCGTGAGCCGCCCATCGCTGCTCCAGTCGTAGGTCCACACGAGCTCGCGCCGCACCTCCCCATCGCCGTCCAGCTCGCTCACGCGCTTGCGCACCACATCGCCGCGCTCGCTGTAGTCGTACTGCACGGTCTCTTGTCCCGTCGTGCGCGCCGTCAACCGTCCTCCCAGTGCGTACGTCCGCTGCTCGCCAGCTCGCTCCACCTCTCCCGCCGCGGTGAAGCGGAACCGCTCCGCCGCCTTGCCCGCCTTGCGCCGCTCGACGACGCGACCGTTCGCATCGCGGAGCAGCTCTCCCACCGTGCCGCCGAGGTCCTCGTCGGTGCGTAGCAGCCCCGCAGGGGACCAAGCGTACGTCCTTCGCCACGTCTCGCGCGACGGCAGCGGCCCCACCCACGCGGGCTCTCCCGGACCGACGCGCGGCGCGGTGGGTCTGCCGAGCACGCGCTGCCGCTCCATCCACCCCTCCGCGTTGACCTCGGTCGCGATGGCACCGCCGCCCGGCAAGAGCCGCTCGACCTCGAAGCCGCGCGCGTCGTAGGCGAGGCGCAGCGGCTCGCGCTCTCCGCTGCTCTGCACGGCGACGGGCCGCCCCCGGACGTCGCGCTGCACGCTCATCTCGCCCCCCGGCCCGCGGACGGAGGTGGCCTTGCCCATGCCGTCGTAGGTCCACGCGAACGCCGCGAGCACCTCGGCGCCCCGCCGCGTCACCTCGGTCGTCACCCGCCCCCGCCGGTCGTAGGTGTACTCGCACTCGATGTCGCCGCTGACCGCGCGCTCGATCCGGCCGACCGGATCGTACTCGAACACGTCCTCGCGCCCGTCGGAGGTGCTCCGCTTCACGAGCCTGCCGAGCGGATCGTACTCGAGATCGACGCGCTCGAGACCGCACTCCCTCCGGACGATCCTGCCCAGCAGGTCGAGCCTGTACCGGATCTCCCGCCCATCGAAGGTCCGCTCGCCGGTGATGCGCCCCTCGGCGTCGCGCTCGATCCGGTGCTCCTCGCCCACCTCGTTGACGATGCGCACCAGGTCCTGCTCGCGGTCGTAGCGGTACCGCACCGTGCTCCCGTCGGGCCTCACGAGCTCGGTGACGACGTGGAAGCCGCCCCAGCGCAGCGTGGTCGCGCGCCCATCGGCGTCGCTGATCCTCGCCAGGTTGCCGTCGGTGTCGAAGTCGTAGCGCGTCACCGCGCCGCTCGGCCCGAACACGGCCGCGAGCCTGCCGCAGGCGTCGTACGCGAAGCGGGTCTCGTGCCCCCGTTCGTCCACGAAACCCATCACCCGGCCGAGGAAGTCGTAGCGGATGCGCCGCTCGGCGCCGTCGGGCTCGACGACGCGGACGCGGTTCGCGAGCGCGTCGTACTCCATGCGCGTCTCGCCGCCGTTCGGCAGGGTCGCGCCGATCAGCAGGCCGCGCGTGTCGTAGGCGAATCCGACGACGAACCCCATGTCATCATAGACGGCCACCACATCGCCGCGCGCGTCGCGGTCGTAGCGCGCGGTGTCGCCGAGCGCGTCGGTCATGGCCGAAACGAACCCGCGCGCGTCGTGCTCGTAGGCGGTCCTGTTCGCCGCCGGATCGACCTCGGCCAGGAGCCGCCCGTCCGCGTCGCGCTCCCAGCGGAAGACCTGCCCCAGCGCGTCCCGGTACTCGCGCAGCGCGCCGGTGTCGTCGTAGCCGAACATGTGTACGCCGCCGCCCGCGCCCCAGACCATCCGGTCGAGCTTGCCGAACACATTGCCGTCGACCCGCCGGATTGCGCGTGAGGTGATCACCTCCGTGAGCACGCCATCGTGGTGGTCGACCTTGACGTGCAGGAACCCCTTCGCCCGCGAACCGTCGCTCAAGGTCCCCCGCACGCCGTCGTCGAGCGCGTCGTTGCCCTCGCGGTGACACCACCCCTCGATGCAGCGCCTGTCCTTGTAGCGAAACTCCGCCACGAGCCCGCCGGGCTCTTCCCTCCGCACCAGGCGATGGTCCTCGTCGTAGGCGAAGCGGTGCGCGTGCCCCGCGGCGTCCTCGGCCGCGACGAGGTCGCCGCGCGCGTCGAACGCGTACCGCCGCCTTGTCTCCCACCGACCGTGCGCAAAGGCGTTCTTGACCTCGAAGGCGACGATGCGCCCGTCGCCGTGCCGCCGCACGCGCACGACACGGCCCACGCTGTCGATAACCTGTGCGAGGCGGCCGTCTTCGTAGGCGAGCGAGATGGGCGTTGTCGTGGATGTCGACGATCCGGCTCAACAGCCAGCGGCTGCCCCGCGGCTCCGCGAACAGGTACGCCAGCCCTTCCGCTGCGAGCGCGTAGCCCCACGCGTACCGCGTCAGCAGCCCGCATGGGAGCCGCGCCGACTCGCCCGGCTCGAGCTTCCTCGGCAGCTCCGTCGCCGCCGCGTGCGGCTCCAGCACCCGCAGGCCACGGCGCCGCTCCTCGACCTGCCACGCGAGCGAGTGCGTCCAGCCGAAGCCCAGGCCGCAATCCTCCTCGGCGAGCGCCGAGCTGTAGCTGCGCTTGATCACGAGCGGGATCGCGCCGGGCAGCGCGAGATCGACGACCGCCACCGTGGTCACACGCCCGGTGATCGGATCGACCGGATCGCCCGCGTGCGTGCCGCCGCCGCTGCCATGCGTGGGGTTGGGGCAGCCGCCGCCGCTGCCCGGCCCGCAGCTGCCAGCGTCCTTGCCGCCGCCGCGCGCGCCGTTGCCGCCGTTCTTCCCATCACCGTCCTGGCCGTCGCCGCGGCCATTTCCGCCGCGACCGTTTCCACCTCCGCCGCCCCCGCCGCCGCCGAGGATGAAGACGCCGGGGTTCATGCCGGGGATCACCATCGCATTCGGAAAAGGAGCCGTTCGCGCCATGCGGGCATGCTCGGCGAGAGGAGTGCCGATCGCAACCCGCGCGCAGCTCCTCCACGTGCTCGACCGCGCCGTTGACGACGCGGCGGCGGTCCCCCCGCCGTTGCCGTGTCCCCGGGGCGCGTCGGCGACGCGGCGGCGGCTCCCCGAGGCGCATCGCCGACGCGGCGCTGCACGCCGGCGCGCGTCCCCCCACGCGCCGCTGCACACCGGCGCGCGTCCCCCCACGCGCCGCTGCACGCCGGCGCGCGTCCCCCCACGCGCCGCTGCATGCCGGCTCGCGTCGCCGACCGCCGCCTCCGGGATCCGCGAGAGCTCGCCCGAGCGGACGGGGCTCCCGGCCGCCTCCGGGGCAAGCTTCTCGCCGACCACTACCGATCTCCCGATGTCATCGCGCCATGATCGCTACCGCTTCCTCGTCACGTGGATCACGGCGGCGAGGCACATCTCGTCGAGGGTGCTCTCGCCGAGGTGCACGTCCACCGGGGCGGGGAGGTGCTGCTCCTTGAGCGCCTTCGCGAGGAATGGATTGCCGTTCGAGTTGTCGTACGTGCAGCGCATCGTCAGCAGGTCGCCGCCGCGGAGGCGCGGGAGCTGCTCGATGGGAGCGTCGTAGTAGAACCCGCGCTGCCACGAGAAGTCCCACCTCGGCGTCTGCACCAGGCACTGCTCCGCAGGCGCGTCGGCGGCGCCCTCCTCGCGGGCGAGGGTGACCTTCATGTCCGTGCCCACATAGTGCATGTGCGTGCCTGCGCCGTAGAGGTACGTCTCCGAGAGAGAGACCGCAGCGGGCAGCCTGAACTGCATGGTCTCGACATGGTCCTTCACGCCGGCGGGGATCAGGAACTCCACGCCATCCGCGTCGTTCGGCCCGGGGAGGAGGCCGCGCCCCTGCGCGAAGGGAGACTCGAAGTTGCCGATCAGCGCGATGCCCATGAGCCACTCCGGCACGCCCTGGGTGAAGCGCAGCTGGAGGCGCGTCGCGTCCGGCTCTGCGGTCGTCCCGGCCGGGTGATAGTGGACCTGCATCACAAGCCGCGCCCCCGCCGGGAGCTCAGCGCCGATGTTCGGCTCGAGCTCGATGGGCACGCCCCCCGGCGCCCACGCGGCGACGAGCTCGCCCGAGAACCCGGGGCCGCCAAAGCAGTCGTATCCGCCGTGCTCATCCACGAGCGCGTCGGTCGCGCCCTCCTTGTCGAGGAACACGAGCGCGTGGTGCACGACCTTGCTGTTGCCCGGCATGAGGTGAACGCCGTTGATGTACCGCGTCTCCGTGAGCCCAGGATCCATCACGAAACACCGGAACTGGTCGGCATCGCCGCTCGCGACGAACGGCTCCCGCGGCGCGACCTCCAGCTCGACGCCGGGCAGCCCCGGCGCCTCGGCCACGAACGGGGGCGGCGCGTCCGCCGGATCCCCCTCGGGAGCGCCCGAGGCGGCCCACGCCTCGAGGACCGCTATCTCCTCCTCCGTCAACCGGAGATCGTCCTTCCAGCCGTGAGGAGGCTGGCACTCGTCCGTCTCCATCGCACCCCACGGCGGCATCGTGCGGTCCCGCGCCGAGCGCGCGAGCAGGCTGGCCACGCTGTGCGCGGAGTCGTACGCCGTCAGGCTGAACGGGGCGATGTTGCCGGGAGAATGGCAGCTCATGCAGTGCTTCTGCAGCAGCGGCTCGACGTCTCGATGGAACGTCGGAGACGCCGCCGTGGAGCCCGGCGCTTCCTCGCCGGAGCACCCGAGAAAGAACCCCGGAAGGAGCGCGAGCAACGTGAGCGCGCCAGATGTCGAATTTCGCATGGTCCCCCTCTTCGATAGCCCGCGTGTTACGTGTGCTGCGCCGTCGAGAGGGCAGCGCGACGGCCCCAGGCGAGCCGCCGCGCTCCCGTCGCCGTCAGGGCGCGCGCTGGATCAGTGGATCTCGTTGTGACACGTGGCGCTGCAGTCGTCGCCGCTCGCGGTGTTGCCGTCGTCGCACTCCTCGAACGCCGTCTGCCGCACGCCGTCGCCGCAGTGCGGGCCGAACACGCAGCCCGGAGCGCACTCGCCGTAGCCGCCGTCGTTCTGTCCGTCGTCGCACTGCTCGGGCGGCGCCTGGGTCACGCCGTCGCCGCAGCGCGGGCCGTACACGCAGCCCAGAGCGCACTCGCCGTAGCCGCCGTCGTTCTGTCCGTCGTCGCACTCCTCGCCGAGCTCCCGCTGCACGCTCCCGTCGCCGCAGACGGCGCCGATCCGGCAACCGAGGCAGCCCATGCTGCCGTCGTTCACGCCGTCGTCGCACTCCTCGCCCCACGCGTCCTGGGTGACCCCGTCGCCGCACTTCGCCGCGTCGCCGCACTCCGCCGTACACCCGCCGTAGCGGCCGTCGTTCACGCCGTCGTCGCACGTCTCGTTGGGCTGCTGGACGACCGCGTCGCCGCACCGCGGCCCGATCACGCACTCCGCCGTGCACCCGCCGTAGCGGCCGTCGTTCACGCCGTCGTCGCACTCCTCGCCGAACTGGCTGTCGATCTCCTCGTCCCCGCAGCGGGGAGCCGCCACGCAGCCCGGCGCGCAAGCCTCGGAGCCATAGCCGCCCAGGTTGGTGCCGTCGTCGCAGATCTCGTACGGCGCGGTCGTCACCCCGTCGCCGCAGTAAAGCCCCAGCGTGCAGCTCGTCGAGCATTTCCCGTACCCCGCGCCGTTCTCGTCCTCGTCGTCGCACTGCTCGTCGGGCGTGACGATGCCGTCGCCGCACACGGGCTCGCACACGGACGAGGCCGCGTTGAAGCCCCCGAGCGTCAGCTTGTAGCTCGACGCCGTGGTGTGGCGCTCCGCCTGGAACACGACGACCTCGTAGACGCGCCCCTCCGTGAGGCCGAGGTCATCCATGAGCACCGTCCCGCGATCGTCCTCGACGCCGGCGACCTCGCCGGTCCCCATCGGGGTGTGGATGCCGCCGAGGTCGATGCGGAGCCGGTTGTTGATGAACACCCAGACGTCGTCGTCCCCGTAGAAATCGAGCCGCTCCCCGCCGTGGTACTCGAACCAGGTGCGGACCTCGCTCGTGAAGTAGAAGTTGTGGTTGCCCGCCGTGGCCCAGTCGTTGAACGGATCGCGGGCCTCGCGGCTCGCCTCGCGCTCCGCCGCCGGCACCGACGTGGCCTGCCAGCCCTTGCCGTCGAGCGGGAAGAACAGGTGATCCTCGAAGAGGAACACGTCCGACGTCCCGACCCGCGCGAGCGGGAGCCAGTCCACGACCGTCTTCGAGAGGGACGAGTTGTTGTACCAGCGGTTGAAATCGGTGGCGTTCGTGAGGAAGGCGTTGGGCCGCGCCGCGGCGAACTGGGGCTTGTTGTCGGCGCCCAGGAGGGCCTGCACGATGCCCGTGACGATGGCGTCCGGCGGGTTGGAGTCAGGCTCGAAGTTCGGCGCGTCGTGCTTGAAGTCGCGGTACACGATCGGCACGCGGAGCTCGTCGCCAAGGGTCGAGTCGTTCCGGCAGCTGTACCCCGGCTCGACCATGCACCCGCTCGAGCAGCCGTCGCCGCTCCTCGTGTTGCCGTCGTCGCACGCCTCGTCGCCGAGGCGCAGCCCGTCGCCGCAGGCCGACGAGCACCCGCTGTCGCCGCAATCCGGCTCGACCTGGCAGAACGGCGTGCAGCCGTCGCCGAGGTTGGCATTGCCGTCGTCACACGGCTCCGAGCCCTCCCTCTTCCCGTCGTTGCAGACGGTAGCGCGGCAGGTGTAGCCGCCGGTCGCCGGCTGGCACACGAGGCCAGGCTCCCACTTGCAGGTGGCGTCGCACCCGTCGCCATTCCTCGTATCGCCGTCGTCGCAGTCCTCGCCCCCGACGACGCGCCCGTCGCCGCAGACCGCCGTGCAGCGGCTCCCCGCGCGCGCGCAGTCGAACCCGGCCTCGAGGCCGCAGGTCGATGAGCAGCCGTCGCCCGAGACCGTGTTGCGGTCGTCGCACGCCTCGCCCACGCCGATCTGGCCGTCGCCGCACACGACCGTGAACGTGCAGTGCACGCCGTCCGGGCACTTCCAGCCGGCCTCGACAAGGCAGCTCGGCGAGCAGCCGTCGCCCGGCTCGGTGTTGCCGTCGTCGCACCGCTCGGTCGGCCGCAGGCGGCCGTCGCCGCAGCGCTCCACCGGCTTGCAAGGCTGCCCGGGGACAGGGCACGTGACGCTGCCAGGGTCCTCCAGCGCGCAGACCTCGGAGCAGCCGTCTCCGGACACCGCGTTCCCGTCGTCGCAGGTCTCCCCGCCCGAGACGCGCGCGTCGCCGCACGAGTGGAGCCGGTAACACGGCTCCCCCGGCGTCCGGCAGACCCAGTCGCCCGGCTCCCTCTGGCAGCGATCGTCGCAGCCGTCGCCCGAGGCGGTGTTGCCGTCCTCGCAGCTCTCGCCGGGCTCCACCGCCCCGTTGCCGCACGCGATCGTCGTGTGACAGAGCTCCCCGGGCTCGCAGACGCAGTACGGCTCCACCTTGCAGGCGCCAGAGCAGCAGTCTCCGGGGAGGCTGTTCCCGTCGTCGCACGCCTCGCTCCCCTGGTTGATCTCGCCGTCGCCGCACGCCGGCTCGACCGCGTCGCACTCCGGCGGAGGATCCGGCGATTCGCAGGGATCGCCCCCGGCGCCCCCGCTCCCGCCCGATCCGACCGTCATGAACCCGCCGAAGCTTCCGCTGCTGTCCTCACCGCCGGTGCCAGCAGCCCCGCCGCCCGCCCCGCCCTCGCCGCCCACGCCGCTGCCCGCGCCGCCCTCGCCGCCGCCGCCATCATCGCCGCCGCAGGCGACGAGCGGACCGGCGAGCATGACGAGGAGCACGGAAGTAAGTCTCTTTCCCAAGCCCATCGACGCCACCATCCCAACTTGCTTCAGAAGGTCGTCACGCTGTCCAAGCCACGCCGCGAGGCACCTCGAGCGACGAGGTGCACCGCTGGAGACGGGGTGAGCGCGTGTCCCACAGGCGCGCGCTCGCATCGACATGTGGGTCGCCCTCGTTCCCGCTCCATCGCAACGCAACCCCCCCCGTGGATCAAGCGGATTTCACGGCATAGCGGGTTCCCGACGCGCCGCGCGTCGAGGCGCGACGAATTTTGTGGGCGGCGCGGCGGCGCGGCGGCGCGGCGGCGCGCGAAGGAGGCGGCGGCGATCGGGCTTGACATCCCGGCCCTGACAAGTGCGCCCCGCGCCGCTTCGCCGCGCGGTCGCCATCTCGCCCCCCGGACGCGGCGAACGGCTGTAACCTGGCCGCGGGCAGGCCGAGGCCCGCGCGGATTCGACGCGGGGGCGGGCCTTTCTTCGGCTGACCACACGGAGCATGCATGGTGTCGACAGGGGCCTTGGACGGCGCGGCCCGAGCGGCGGGGGCGTCCCCGCCGCAGGCGGCGGAGGCGCTGGATGGGGGCAATTACGAGGTCATCCGGCGGCGGCTCGTCGAGCGCGCCGAGGAGCTCGCCCGCCGCGCCGAGGCGCTCAACGCGCGGAGAAAAGAGGTGTTCGGCGGCACGGACCTCGCGCTCCTCGAGAACGCCCGCGTCAGGACCGAGAACAACTGCGTGCCGCGCGACATCGTGAGCATCCGGGGCAAGCTGCTCGTCGGCTACCTCGTGTTCATGGGGCTGAAGGAGGTCAACGTCGGCGACGTCTTCAGCCTCCACCGCTTCGCGAAGGACGGCGGCGCGTTCGACCTGACCCACGTGCCGCTCGACGAGGGCGACGCGTTCCTCGGCGACCCCGGCTTCGTCAAGGAGTTCAAGGACCTCCACCGCTACGTCAAGGAGCCCCGGCTGCTCCAGCTGCGCCGCAGCGGCGACACGCGGCTGCTCGCCATCTTCCAGGTCGGCGCGACCGAGCGGGACACCAAGGTGTTCCGGTGGAGCATCGACGCGACCGGGCGCATCCGGTACCTCGACGCGCGCGGCGACGAGGACAACGTCCGGCCGCGCGCCCACGACTTCGCCTGGACCCAGGCCACCCGCGACGACCACGTGCAGGGCAAGCACCCGCACGTCGCGATCCTCGGCGAGATCTTCGTCGAGACGGTCGGCGGCGATCTCACGGTCAAGGTCGAGAACAACACGACGACGGGGCTCGGCATCTACCGCGAGCCTGTCGACGACGCGGGCCAGGCGCTCGACGACGCCGACATCCAGTACGCCCGGCTCGGGCCGCTCATCCTGCTCAAGATCAAGCCGTTCCGGGAGCCCTCGTACCGCTACCTCGTCTACAACGGCCGCACCCGGAAGGTCACGCGCATCGACGCGATCGGCCTCGCCTGCCTGAGCCTCCCCGAGGACCAGGGCATCGTCTTCCCGAACGGCTACTACCTCATCACCGGCGAGACGAAGCGCTTCGAGGGCAGCACCGAGAGCCTCGTCTTCGAGCGGGTCATCCGCTCTCCGAACGGGGAAGACGTGCTCTACGTCTTCCACCAGGTCGTGGACGGGCGGTACGTGCTCTTCCCGTACAACCTGATCCGCAAGGAGATCGCGACGCCGATCCAGTGCCACGGGTACAGCCTCTTCGACGACGGCAAGATGGTGATCTTCCGGGCGTCGAGCGACGAGGCGACCCGCGTCCACCCGATGCAGATCTGGCAGACGCCGTTCATGACCGCGGAGTTCGCGGCGTCGGCGCCGACCGACGGCTCGTACCTCGCGAAGGTGGGCAACGCCGACCTCGTCCGGGGGATCTCCGACGCGCTCAGCATGCGGCGCGCGGCGCTGGACGGGTCGCCGACCCGGCAGACGTACGAGGATCTCATCCGGACCGCCGAGCGGATGGCCGACGCCTACTACTGGCTCGGCCACGCCGAGGCGGGCGATCTCCTGTCCGTCGTGAACGAGCTCCGGAGCGTCTCCGAGAGCATCGTCGACGAGTTCGAGAAGGTCGAGGGCATCAAGGCGCGCGCCGCGGCCGCGCTCGCCGAGGCCGAGGCGGCGCAGCGGCAGCTGCTCTCCGGGGTGCGGCCCGAGGACGCGGCGAGCGTCGACGCGTTCCTGAAGGCCCTGACCGCGCTGCGGCGGCAGCGGGGACACCTCATCACGCTCCGCGAGCTCAAGTACATGGACCTCGGCCGCGTCGACGCGCTCGAGGCCGAGATCGTCGCGCGCGCCGACGAGGTGAGCCAGGCGTGCGTGACGTTCCTGCTGGGCGAGCAGGCGTTCCGCCCGCTGGCCGATCGGCTCGCGGGCCTCATCGCGAAGATCGAGGCCGTCGCGAAGTCGCCCGAGCTCGCGCCGTTCGCCGCGGATCTCGACGCCGTGAACGAGGGCCTCTCGGTCCTCGCCGAGATCGTGGCGAGCCTCAAGGTCGACGACCCCACGGCGCGGACCCGGATCCTGGAGGGGATCAGCGAGGTCTACGCGCAGCTGAACCGCGCGCGGGCGACGCTGAGCGCCCGCGGCAAGGACCTGCGGGGCGCCGAGGGGCGCGCCGAGTTCGGCGCGCAGTTCAAGGTGTTCGGCCAGAGCGTCTCGAGCGCGATCGCTGTGTGCGACACGCCCGAGCGCTGCGACGCCGAGCTGTCGAAGCTGCTCGTCCAGCTCGAGGAGCTCGAGGGGAAGTTCGGCGAGTTCGACGAGTTCCTGGGCGAGCTCGCGGCCAAGCGCGAGGAGGTGAACGACGCGATCGCGGCGCGCAGACAGGCGCTGCTCGACGAGCGGCAGCGGCGCGTCTCGAACCTCGTCGCCGCGGCGGACCGGATCGTCCAGGGGGTGGCGCGGCGGGCGCGCACCTTCGCGGGCGTGGACGAGCTGAACACGTACTTCGCGTCCGACGCCATGGTCGCGAAGCTCCGCGATCTCGCGGCCGATCTCCACGCGCTCGGCGACAGCGTGAAGGGGGACGAGGTCGAGGCGCGGCTCAAGTCGGCGCGGCAGGACGCGCTCCGGGCGCTGCGCGACCGCGAGGACCTGTTCGAGGGCGGCGGCGACGTCATCAAGCTGGGCCGCCACCGCTTCAACGTGAGCACGCAGTCCCTGGAGCTCACGCTGGTCCCGCGCGGCGACGGGCTCGCGCTGCACCTCACCGGGACCGACTTCTTCGAGCCGATCGAGGACCCGGCGCTCGAGAGCGCGCGGGATCTCTGGGGCCAGGAGCTCGCGAGCGAGACCCCCGAGGTCTACAGGGGCGAGCTCCTCGCGGGCTCGATGCTCGCGGACGCGGAGGCGGGGCGGGGCGGGCTGTCGATCGAGCGGCTGCGCGAGGCGTCGCTCGGCCCGGGCGGGCTGCTCGGCGCGGTGCGGGCGTACGCGGAGGGCCGGCACGACGAGGGCTACGAGCGCGGCGTCCACGACGCGGACGCGGCGCTGATCCTGGAGAAGCTGCTCGCGCTGCGGTCCACGGCGGGGCTCCTGCGCTTCGGGAGCGCGCCGCGGGCCCTCGCCTGCCTGACGTGGGCGGGGCTCGACGCGCGCGCCCGGGACCTCGCGCACCGGCGGTCGCGGAGCCTCGGCCGGCTCGCGGCGCAGCTCGGCGAGAGCGAGGCGCGGGCGGCGCTCGCGGCCGAGCTCGCGCAGGGCGTGGCCGCGGCGGCGGCGGCGCACAGGCTCGAGGCGAGCGCGGCGGACGTGCGCGTGGCGGCGCGGTACCTCGTCGAGGAGCTGGCGGCGGAGCGCCCCCGGTTCGTGACGAGCGACGCGGCGCTCGAGCTGCGCGACGCGCTGCTCGCGCGCCTCGACCTCACGGGGGGCCGCGCGGCGTTCGAGGAGGACCTGCGGCAGCTCGAGAAGCACCCGGCCGAGCGGCTGGAGCTCGCGCTCGCGTGGCTGAAAGGTTTCGCCGCGGTCGCCAACGATGGGGGCTCGCCCGGCAAGCCGGGCTCTGCCCCCAAACCCCCGGGCTCGTTAAGTCACCTCGCCCTCGAGGCCGCGGTCGTCGTCGTGACGGAGCGGCACATCGAGCGGGAGCCGAGCGGGGCCGTCACCGAGGCCCGCGTCGAGGGGCTGCTCGGGCAGCACCCGCGCATCAAGGAGCGCGCGATCGCGCTCCGGCTCGACGAATTCCTGAGCAGGATCGAGGACTTCCTGCACGAGAGGGCGCCGCGCTACCGCGCGTACAGGAAGGTGCGGAGCGAGATCGCGGAGCGGGAGCGGAAGCGGCTGCGCCTCGAGGAGTTCGCGCCGCGGGTGCTCACGTCGTTCGTGCGCAACCGGCTCATCGACGAGGTGTACCTGCCCCTCGTCGGCGCCAACCTGGCGAAGCAGCTCGGCGCCGCGGGCGACGTGAAGCGCACCGACCTGATGGGCATGCTGCTGCTCATCTCGCCGCCGGGCTACGGCAAGACGACGCTGATGGAGTACGTCGCGAGCAAGCTCGGCCTCGTGTTCATGAAGGTGAACGGGCCGTCGCTCGGCCACGAGGTGACGTCGCTCGACCCGGCCGAGGCCCCGAACGCGACGGCGCGCCAGGAGGTCGAGAAGATCAACCTGGCGTTCGAGATGGGCAACAACGTGATGCTGTACCTGGACGACATCCAGCACACGAACACGGAGCTGCTCCAGAAGTTCATCTCGCTCTGCGACGGGCAGCGCCGGATCGAGGGCGTCTGGCGGGGCCGGACGAGGACGTACGACCTGCGCGGCAAGAAGTTCTGCGTGGTGATGGCGGGCAACCCGTACACGGAGTCGGGCGCGCGCTTCCAGATCCCCGACATGCTGTCGAACCGGGCCGACACGTACAACCTCGGCGACGTCCTCGACGGGAAAGAAGCGCTGTTCGCGCTGAGCTACCTGGAGAACGCGCTCACGTCGAACCCGACGCTCGCGCCGCTCTCCGGGCGCGCGCCGGGCGACACACACAAGCTCATCCGGATGGCGCAGGGCGAGGCCATCGCCGCGACGGAGCTCGAGCACGCCTACTCCGCCGCGGAGGTCTCGGAGATGGTCGCCGTGTTCGAGCGGCTCTTCCGGGTGCAGAAGGTGCTCCTGTCCGTGAACCTCGAGTACATCCGGAGCGCGTCGCAGGACGACGCCTTCCGGACGGAGCCGCCGTTCAAGCTGCAGGGCAGCTACCGGAACATGAACAAGCTGGCCGAGAAGGTCGTGGCGGCGCACACGCCCGAGGAGGTCGACCGGCTCATCGACGATCACTACGTGAGCGAGTCGCAGACGCTGACGACGGGCGCCGAGCAGAACCTCCTCAAGCTCGCCGAGCTGCGCGGCCGGATGACGCCGGAGCAGTCGGCGCGGTGGGACGAGATCAAGAAGGGCTTCGTGCGCATCAAGCGCATGGGCGGCAAGGAGGACGACCCGGTCGTGCGCGTCACCGGCACGCTGTCGATGCTGGGCGAGCAGCTGGAGGGCATCCGCGGGGCGATCGGGAAGGCGGCCGCGGTGGCGCAGGCGGGGGACGCGCGGGCGCGGGAGATGAAGCAGTGGCTCGCGCCCGAGATGGAGCGGCTCTCCGCGGCGCTCAAGGGGGTGGCGCAGCCCCGGGTCGACGTGAAGGTCGAGACGGATCGCTCGGTGTCGGAGTTCGTGGGGCACCACCTGTCTCTGGTGGAGCGGATCGTGGCGCCGCTCGCGAAGGCGACGACGCAGAGCGCGTTCGGCATCCGTGCGATCGAGGCGCAGGTCTCGGAGCTCGCGCAGGGGCTCCGGTCGCTCGAGGAGAAGGTCCGCGCTGCGGCGCGCCCGCAGAGCCAGCCGCCGCCGCCGCGCTTCGAGGCGCGGGTCGGGGCGGCGTCGCCGGCGAACTTCTACCGGACGGCGCCCGCGGCCGACGTCGTCGACCACGGCGGCATCTTCGTGCCGACCTTCCGGCCGCCGCCGGCGCGCGGGACGACGGTGGCGCTCAAGATCCCGTTCGCGGAGGGCGGCGAGATCGACGCGGTGGGGGTGGTCGAATGGACGCGCGAGGCAGAGGAGGAGGGCCCGCCTGGGTTCGGGGCGCGCTTCGTGCGGCTCTCGGGCGAGCAGCGGGAGCTCGTCGAGGGGTTCGTGCGGCAGCGGGAGCCGATGCTGCTCGGCATGTGAGCGCGCTCGCAGAGCGGGCGCTCACGTGCTCGCCCGGTGACGCCGACGCCACGCCAACGCCGCGCTCGCGCGCCCCGGGCAGAGCAGGGCGCGGTGCTGCGGCGCGGAGGTATGCGGCCCGAGCACAGCATCCGAGCTGAGCCGATGCTGCGCGCTGTGCGTCGCCCGAGCGAGCGGCCGCGCGCACCCCTCTATCGCGCGCCCCTCCATGAGGAGTGGAGCGGCCTCCCTCGTGCGTGATATCACCGTCATGACGCGGTTCGTCGGCGATGGCCTGGATCCGAAGCCCGCGCTCCGGCGCCGGGCACTCAGGAGCTTCAGCGCATGAAGATGATGACCCTCGGACCCTTTGACGGGAACGCGTGGCTGCTCGGCCGGAAGATCGAGCGGACGGTCGCGGAGTGGAAGGAGCCGGCGCGGCTCGCGATCGTGGCCATGCCGAGCGGGACGAAGCACGAGGAGTACCTCGCCGCGGTCGAGGACGCGACGGGCGTTCCGGTGGTCGGAGCCACCACCGGCGGGGTGTCGTTCACGGAGCGCGGCTTCAGCAGGAGCGGGGTGACGTGCGCCTTCCTCGGGGGAGCGAACGTCGAGGTGGCGTGCACCGCGGCGCGCGAGCTGCGCTCGGATCACGGCAAGAGCATCAGGGCGGCGCTGAGCGACATGGACGAGGCCGTCTCGAGCGGCAGCGGGCGGAGCGGGGCGACGAGCTCGATCCTGGTGCTGGCGGACGCGTTCGCGTGCGACGGCGACGATCTGGTGGCCGCGCTCCGGCAGGGCGTGCCGCCGCACACGCGCGTCTTCGGCGGGACGGCGGGCGACGGGTGGACGTTCGAGGGGGCGCGGGTGTTCCTCGGCCGCAAGGTGCTGACGGACGCGGCGGTCCTCGTGCGGCTGACGCACCGGCAGCGGGTGAACATCGACGTGGTGCACGGGTTCCGCGCCGCCGAGGGCGGGCGGGATTTCACGATCACGGACATCGAGCGGAACGTGCTCAGGACGCTGGACGGTCAGCCGGCGGCGCGGGTGTACGAGGAGGAGCTCTCGCGGCTCGGCTTCCGTTCGAGCGGCGAGGGGCTGCTCCAGACGATGGCGAAGCACGCGCTCGGGGCGAAGACGCCGTTCGGCGAGGCGCTGAAGATCAGGTCGCCGATCGCGATCCGCGGGGACGGCGCGGTGGTGCTGACCGGCGGGCTGGCGCGCGGGCAGGTGGTGCGCGTCGTGAACGCGGCGACCGACACGGTGCTCCAGGCGGCGAAGAGCCTGTCGACGAAGGTGCTGGGGCCGCTGCCCGGGGTGGCCGGTTCGCTGGTGTTCGACTGCGCGGCGCGGTTCCGGATGCTGGGCGAGCGGTACCGGGAGGAAGTGCGGGCGTTCCTCTCGCCGAACGCGGCGTCGAACCCGATGTTCGGGATGGCCTGCTACGGGCAGATCGCGAAGTTCGGGGGGAGCGTCGAGGGGTTCTACAACACGAGCGCGGTCATGGTGGCGTGGGGGGAGTCGGACCAGGCGACGGCTGGCGGGTGAGCTTTGCTGAGCTGCCTGGGCTGACGAAGACGCGGGGCGGACCGTTGCGCGGCGTGTGGGGGCTTTGCTGAGCTGACCGGCCCGAGGAGAGGCATGAGCCGGGTCTGGCCGGCAGACGGACGATAGACGCCCTCGACGTTCACGAAGGTGCGATGTCGTTGCACGGCCGTTCGTGGCACGCGCCATGTTTGCAACGCGGCGAGCGTGGCACCGGACTACCATCGATCGCGAGACACCTGCAGGGGAGCAACACCTCTGGACGTCGAGCTGCGTCCGGCGCGGCCTACCCGATGCGGTCCGTTCGCGGCGCGCTGGCTCCGCCGCGAGAGGGGCGCATGTCGAGGATGACGAGGACGGGTGGGTCGTCAAGGTGCTCGACCAGTGACACGGAGGAGTGACTTCATGCGATGCAATCCGCTGGAGAAGACTCATCGATTCCGGTGCGCCGCCGTTCTCGCCGCGGCATTGGGCGCGACCGCGTGCCAGCGGGCACGAATGTACGAGGAGCCTGAAGGACCGACCCCGGTCGTCGGGTGCGACGTGTTCGCGAGCGCGAGCGCTGCGCCTGGGGGCGCCGGGACGCGCGACGCTCCCTACGCGCGCCTGCAAGAGGCGATCGACAACGCGAAAGGCGGGACGGTGTGCGCATGCGCCGGCCATCCTTTCGCCGAGGCCGTGACGCTTCCCGCGGGGATCGAGGTGCGCGGGGACTTCACGTGCGATGGAGAGTGGAAGCAGAGCCCGGAGGCGAAGAGCACGATCGCGGGGCCGGCGGGACAGGTCGCGCTGACCCTGACGGGCGACGCGGACGGGGCGAAGGTGCACGGATTCGTGATCTCCGCGGCGAGCGCGACGGAGCCTGGCGGGTCGTCCATCGCGGTCGCCGTGGCGGACATCGCGGCCGAGCTGAGCCACCTCGATGTGCGGGCCGGCGATGGCATGCCCGGCGCCGACGGTGAGCCGGAGGCGACCGCGGCAGACGCTGGGGGAGATGCTCCAGCAGAGGGCGAGCACGCGCCGACGAATGCCTGCGTCGTTCCCGCGCGCGGTGGTGAGTCCGGACGGATGACATGCGGTGACGTGGTCACCGATGGTGGCGCGGGCGGGATCGGGGAGACGTCGCCCCTTGCCGTGAGTCTGCCCTCCACGCCCGCGCAACCCGGTGAGGGCGGCAAGCCGCTCGCGAGCACGCCCCCGGACGGGTTTGGAGGCACGGTCGACGCCTCGGGAACCCGCCAGGCTGGCATCGCCGGTGCCGCTGGCGCCAGCGGGACGCCTGGCGAAGGCGGCCATGACGGGAGGCTGACCCTCGCCGGCATCACGGGCGGCGACGGCGCCTCCGGCCAGCCCGGCAAGCCGGGCCAGGGAGGCGGAGGGGGAGCTGGCGCACGCGTGCTGGGCGTCGTTTGTACCTTCATCGACGGACGTCCGGCAGACGGCGCCGCCCCGGGCGGTGGGGGTGGAGGCGCAGGGGGATGCGGCGGCAAGGGCGGCGCCGGCGGGAGAGCCGGCGGGTCCAGCATCGGGATCGTGAGCATCGGGACGACGCTGGCTCTGGCCGACGTGACCGTCACGGTGGGTCATGGCGGCAAAGGAGGAATCGGCGCCGCAGGACAGAGCGGCGGAGAAGGGGGGCGAGGCGCACCGGGCGGCACGACACGGAACGATGCGAATGCGCCCGATAACGGGGCTGGGGGGATGGGCGGTCGTGGTGGCGATGGCGGCCCCGGAGGCGGCGGGCGCGGCGGACATGCGATCGGCATCGCCTACGACGCCGCCCCGGCTGCCATGCCGTCGTTGAAGGAGTTCATCCCTGGAGAGCCGGGTGAAGGCGGTCTGGGAGGACTCGAGTCTTCCTCCAGCGCAGGCCGCGCCGGCGTCAGCGCCGCATGCTGGAGCTTCAACACGGGGACGCGCTGCGCGCCGTGAGCCGCGGCCGCCGCCACGCAGCACACCTCGAGGAAGGCCTATTTGAAAATGGGCAACGGCCGCACGAAATCGCCTCAGAATCCGAGCGATCGGATCGCCTTGCGGATCGTGTCCGCGCTGGCCCGGACGCCGGCCTCCTCCTCGGGGCTCATCGGGATGGGCAGCTGTGACTCGACGCCGGACCGGTTCACGATGCACGGCACGCTCAGGCAGACATCGTCGATCCCGCGATAGCCGCTCAGCAGGCTGCTGACGGGCAGCACGCGGTTCTCGTCGCGGAGCAGGGCTTCCAGGATCTTGGCGGTCGCGAGGCCGATAGCGTAGTTCGTCGCGCCCTTGCCGGAGATCACGTGGGCGGCGGCGTTCTTCACGTTGGAGAAGATCTCCGCCCGGTCGCTCGCGCCGAGCGCGCCGTGGCCGGGAACGGACCACGCGTCCAGCGGGATGTTCGCCACGCTCGCGCTGCTCCACAGCGGCACCTCGCTGTCCCCGTGCTCTCCCGCGATGTACGCGTGGACGTTCTGCACGGCCACGTCGAGCCGCCTCGCGATGAGGAACCTGAACCGGCTGCTGTCGAGCACCGTGCCGCTGCCGATCACCCGGGCGGGCGGGAGGCCAGTCAGCTTGAGCGTGACATACGTGATCACGTCGACCGGGTTGGTGACGAGCAGGTAGAGCGCGCCCGGCGCGACGGCCTGGAGCCTCGGCAGGAGCTCGCGGCATATCGCGACGTTCGCGGTGGCGAGGTCCATCCGGCTCTGCCCGGGCTTCTGCTTCGCGCCGGCGGTGATCACGACCACGTCCGCCCCGCGGCAGACCTCGACGTCATCGCTGCCATCGAGCGTGGCCGCCGGGACGAACTGAAGCCCATGGTTGAGGTCGAGCACCTCGGCGCCGACCTTGGCCCGGTTCGTGTCGAACAGGGCGATCTGCTTCGCCACGCCGCGGAGCAGGCACGCATAGGCGATCGTCGCGCCGACGCTGCCCGCACCCACGATCGCAACCTTGCTGGGAGAGACGGACTGGTGATCAGGCATACGGCCGGGGTACCGCGGCGGGGCGGCTGCACCAAGGCAAATCGGGCCGCTGAGCCCGCGCGGGCTCGGCGGTGATCGCCCGCCGGCGCCACGACCTGAGCCCGCGCGGGCTCAGCGGTGACCGTCCAGCGGCGGGGCGGCCGGCGCCACGGCGATCGCCGCCACGACCGCCGGCGCCGCCCTCGGATCGGCGGCGGGCATCGCGGCGCCGGCGGGCCCTGCGGCGCCCTCGGCGGGCCCTTGGGCGCCCGCTGGGGGCCGTATCTCGATGGCGAGGGCCGGCTGCGCCGCGGCGGGGCTGAGCGCCACGCCCTCGTCGCGGCACGCGCGGAAGAACGCCTTCATGACCTCGGACTCCAGCAGATCGTGGCGCTCGAAGTCGGCGATCCAGAACTTGATGACGTAGCGCTGAAAGAGCGGCGTGACGGCGGCGAGCCAGAGCCTGGGCGCGGGCTCACGCAGCACCTCGGGCACCTCGCGGCAGGCGCGCTGGGCGGCGCGCTCCACGGCCTCGGGCGGGGCGGCGAGCGCGACGAGCATCTCGACGTTGCGCGCGCAGTTCCGGTCCGGCGCGCAGAAGTTCTGGACGCGCGCCTTGGCGATGATCGAGTTCGGCAGGATCACCACGTCTCCGGAGAACGTCCGGAGGCGCGTGGAGCGCCATCCCACGTAGATCACCTGCCCCTCGACCCCGTCGACGAGGATCCAGTCCCCGACGCCGAACGAGCGCTCGGAGTGCAGGGCGAGCCCGGCGAACAGGTTGCCCAGGGTGTCCTGCAGCGCCAGGCCGAGGACCACCGTGATGACGGTCGAGGTCGCGAGCAGCGGCACGAGGTCGACCCCGGTCACCGCGCCGACGATCGAGAGGCCGGCGACCAGGTAGAGGATCGTGAGCAGGAGGTGCCGCACCAGCGCCGGGAGCAGCACCTTCCGGCGCTCGGCGAGCCAGTAGTCGATGACCAGGGTCTCGGCGATCTCGATGGCGAGGTACGCGGCGAGGGTGAGCTCCAGGAGGAGCACGGCCTTGTGGAGCGTGGGCAGCTCTCCCCCGCGGAGGGAGATGAACGCGTGCAGCGCGAGCAGCGCGACGAGCATGCGCGCCGGCAGCCGCATGCGGCGGACCAGCAGGTCGTCCAGCGACGTCTGCGTGGCGCCGGCGAGGCGCGCGAGCGAGGCGAAGACTAGGCGGTAGACGAAGAAGCCGAGCGCGAGGACGGAGGCCGAGATCGCCAGCGCGACGGGCATCGAGGCGGGAGAGCGGATGAGGTCGGCCCAGAGCGCGGGGAGCCGGTCGAGGTTCACGCGGCCGAGTCTGCCACAACTCCGCCGCGACCCGAGCGCGGGGATCCGTCGCCGAGCGGTGCCCGGGGGCGTAGACTCCCTCCATGGACGACATTCGCGATATAAGCGACGACGAGGCCCGGGTCGCGGAGCTGGTGCGCTCGGCGCGGCGGGTCGCCGTGCTCGGCATCAAGACCGAGGCGCAGTCGGATCAGCCAGCGTTCTACGTGGCCAGCTATCTGCAGGGCGCGGGTGTGGAGGTGATCCCGGTCCCTGTCTACTACCCTGACGTGAAGACCATCCTCGGCCAGCAGGTCTATCGCCGGGTGGCCGACGCCCCGGGCCCCATCGACATCGTCGATGTCTTCCGGCGGGGCCAGGACGTCGCCGGGCACCTCGACGACCTGCTCGCCGCCCGTCCGCGCGCCGTCTGGCTGCAGAGCGGCATCCGGAACGACCAGGTGGCCGAGCGGCTTGTCGAGGCAGGCATCCTGGTCGTGCAGGACCGCTGCCTGATGGTGGAGCACCGCCGCCACGCAGGGCGGGGCTGAGGCGTCGGACGGCGGGCTCGCCGTGAGGCGACTACACCGCTCGGTGCTGCGTCCCCTTGCCGAACGTGATCGCCAAGAAATCCCCCGGCTCGTGGACGATCATCCGGTGCCACACCCCTTGCGGCACCGTGCACGCCGTCCCAGCGCGCAGCGCGACGACCCGCTCGCCGCCCTCGTCCTGCAGCACCACGTCGATCGCGCCCGAGAGGAGGTACAGGATCTCGTCCCCGGCCGGGTGCATCTCCCACCGGCGCGTGTCCTCGGCCATGTGAAACCGCGTCACGAGCCAGCCATCCACGCGCTTGACCCGCCGGATCTCGGCGCCCGCCGGCTCGTCGGACATGAGCTCTTGCCAGAACGTCGGCTTCACATCGATCTGCAGCGCATCCCCCGCGTCCGCGAGGTGCAGGTAGGTGCTGCGGAGATCGAACCCAGGCTGTCTCGGCTCGGCCATCTTTCCCTCCCCCGTCTCGACTGAGGGCGTCCATGCCAGCAGGGCTCCCCCACCGCGTCAATCCGCTCTTCCCGCCGTGGCCTCCCGCCGGCACGTCCGATGCGTCCCAGGCGCCCCGACGGAGCCCGCCGGGCTCTACTGAACAAACGCTCCCATCCTGACCGGGACGCGCTAGACTGCGCTCGCAGCGCTCGCAGCGCTCGCAGCGCTCGCCTCTTCGCCCGGAGCACTCCGCACCATGCCGCGCCCTGTGAACAACCCTCCGAACCCGTGGTCGTCGACGCAGGTCGAGTACCTCGAAGAGGCGCCCCCGGCGACGCTGCAGATCTTCGAGGAGCAGGCCCGCTCCATCGTGACCGCGAACGACAGCCCCGATCTGCCATTCCGGTACAGCGTCAATCCGTACCGGGGCTGCCTTCACGCGTGCGCCTACTGCTATGCCCGGCCGTCGCACCAGTACCTCGGGTGGGGCGCCGGGACGGATTTCGACCGCAAGATCGTGGTCAAGTCGAATGCGCCCGAGCTGCTCGAGAAGGAGCTCAACAAGCCGAGCTGGCAGGGAGACACGATCGTGTTCTCGGGCAACGTCGATTGCTACCAGCCGCTCGAGGCGAGCTATGAGCTCACCCGCCGCTGCCTCGAGGTGTGCCTCGCGTTCAGGAACCCGGTCGGGCTCATCACGAAGGGCGCGCTCGTGCGGCGGGACGCCGCGTTGCTCGGCGAGCTTTCGCGCCGGGCCCGCGCTCGGGTCCACTTCAGCATCCCGTTCGCCGACGACGCGGTGGCGCGCAAGATGGAGCCGTATGCGAGCCGCTCGTCGCTGCGCTTCGAGGCGATGCGGGCGCTCTCCGACGCGGGGGTGCCGACGGGGATCTCGCTGTCGCCGATGATCCCCGGCCTGAACGACAGCGATGTCCCGGAGCTCCTGGAGCGCGCCCGGGCCGCCGGCGCGGAGAGCGCGTTCATGATGCCGCTGCGCCTGCCGCGCGAGGTGCTCCCGGTCTTCGACGAGCGCCTCGAGGAGGCCTTCCCGGACCGCGCCGCCAAGGTCCGCCGCGGCATCCAGGAGATGCGCGGCGGCAAGATGAACGAGGCCGCCTTCGGGGCGCGCTTCCAGGGCGCGGGCCCGCGCTGGGCGGCCATCCAGCGGCTCTTCGAGGTCCACTGCCAGCGGCTCGGGCTCAACGTGGCGCGCGGCAGCGGCGAGTACATCGAGCGAGAGGGCGAGTCGACGTTCAGGCGGCCGAGCCGGCAGGGGACGTTGTTCGACCTCTGAGCGTGGCGTTCGATGCCGGGGTGCGAGGGCCACGACAATCCAGAAGTCCCGGGGAGCGCGGCGCTGGCTGTGCTGGTTCGTGTTGGCGCTCTGCCGGGGTTCACATCGAAGCAACCGATGACGAGGGGCGCGAACGCCTCTGCCGCTGCTCCTCGCCGTCGCCCTCCTGGCCCGCGGCCTACTTGAGCAGATCCTCGATGCCGTACATCTCCTCGGTCACCAGCGGATCGTCCTCGTCGTCGCCGTCCTGGCCCTGCGCCACGGCGTGGAGCTGGAGGCGCGGGATGGCGTGCGGGGAGATCTCACCGAGGTTCTTGCAGTTCGTCAGCATCCGCAGGAACACCGTGAACAGCTCCTTCATCAGGACCTGGTATTCGGGGGAACGAGCCGCGTCCGGGCTCTGAATCGCCTGCGTCGCGCTGTGGCATGGGGGCGTGGGCGCGACGCTCACGTAGGCGGGGCTGTCGCCCAGGACCATCCGCAGGTCCTTGGCCTGGCAGCTCTGGATGGGGGTGCCGTGCACCGACTGGCCCTCCGGGACCAGTCGCTTGACGACGTCCCACACCCCGGTCGCCTTCAGCCAGTCACCGCTCACGGGGTTGTTCCTCAGCGCGGGCCCGATGTAGTTCGCGCCCGCGAGCAGGCGCCCGTACTGGATGGCGCCGCCGAGATCGCCGAAGAGATCGGCGAGGTCCATCTCCCCGTCGGCGACCTCCTCGAGCTGGAGCAGCGTCACGGGGATCATCGCGCGGGCGTGGCGCGGCTCGGCGATGAAGAGGATCGTCGCCGTCGAGCAGAGGAGCTCGGACACGGTGAGGTGGGCATTGATCTTCGTGGCCCGTCGCGACAGCCACCACTGCTTGTCGAACTCCAGCTTGCGCAGGCCGACGTTGTACCGCACCCCGTACAGGAACCGCGCCTTCACGTCCTGCAGCGCGATCTCGTGGGCCATCACCGCCGTGCGGGGCAGCGTGCCGCCCTTCACCAGGCCGATGAGCGCGCGGGCGATGTCCCTCTGATCGACGCCGGCCGCCATGACGACCTCGATCCCCCTCTGGATCTCGGAGTACGACAGGTCGAGCACGCGCACCCGGAAGTCCGCCGCGCTCTGGCCGATGCAGGGCGTCACCATGCGCGTCGTCCCCGCGCCGAAGCGATCCTTCTGGTTGATGGCCAGGACCGAACAGGTCGGCCAGTTCAACATGGTCGCGTGGTTCACCGCCTTACCGTCGCCGATCAGGTTCACGTACTTGCGGACCTCGATCAGCTCCTCCGTCGCCCCCAGCACCCCGACCTGGGAGATGTCGATCACATGAACGTCATCGGGGTCCAGGATCAGCTTCATGCCGCGGACCGGCTTGATGAACTTCTTCGCGAGCCGAGCCTCCCAGGGCTTCGTGTGCGCTTCCTCGACCATGTCGAGCGGGAAGACGTCCATCTTGCGGACGTGGAGCGTGTCCTTGGCGGCGAGGATCTGCCCGTTCAAGATCTGGCAGCAGCAGCTCTTCGCTGGGGGCGACGCCAGGAAGGCCCGGTAAAGCGGGGCCCAGTGCTTGGCCTGTTTCATCGCGAGGAGGAGACCGAGCGGCTCGGTCCACGCATGAGACCGATACGCCTCGGTCTGGGTGAGACTCACGAAGACATCGAGGATCGCCGGGCCCGCGTGGCGCGTCGTGACGCGCATCATCTCCCCGAGGTACTCCGCCGGCAGCCTCGGCCCGTCCTCGCCTTCGTCCACCAGCGGCGGCATCCAGAGCGGCGCGCTGGCGTTGTTGAACGTCCACCCGGGGAGCCATCCGAGCGCGTGGCCGCGCTGGATCTCGCTCAGCCCGCAGCCGTGACCGGACAGGTGCGTGATCTGGCCGACGAGCGTCCTGGACTTGTGGCAGAACCACTTCTTGCACAGCGGACACTGCGCCTCCGCCCGGTTCGAGCACGGGTCCCCGCCCACCTGGGTCCGGTGGGGGCACCGTCCGTGGGGGTGCGCGTCATCGGCGGTGTGGTCGAGGCAGACGAGCCTTTCGCACGCACACTTGAGGACCGCCGCTGCGCCGCACATCGGGCGCGAGCACATGCCGGTGCCACAGGCGTGCGCCCGCATGTGCGCCGGGCACAGCGCCCTCTGGCAGCGCGAGCACGCGAGGGCCGTCGGCGCCGCGCAGAAGCACTCGCCCACATCCTGCGGCGCGTGAGGGTGGCGGTTCTGGTGAGCCGCGCAGAACGACTTTCCACACAGCGCACAGGTGGGATCCGAGCGGAGCGGACAGCCGGCCGACTCACAGTGGGAGAAGGACAGGCCGTGCGCGTGGTCGTCGCACAGGACGAGCCCGCAGCGCTGGCACTTCGACGTGGCCACCTTGAGGCAGGCCTTGCACGCGCCACCGCAGATGTCGCGGTGGGTCCCCATGTGAAAGCTGCAGTGCGCGACGCCGCACGACGCGCAGGCGGAGCCGCGGCTGTCGCAAGCATTGCACGGAGGATGCGCGCTCTTGTGTCCATTGTCGCACACCTCACAGAAGTGGCCCATGCAGACGCTGCACGTGATCACCTGAACCGGGCGTGCCGCGCCGGCGCGACCCCTTCCGCTGGTCGACGGGGGAGGGTCCTCGTGCCCCAGCTGCGAGCACGTTTTTCCGCAGACGTGGTGGTGGCCATGGAGGAGACAGAACCTGCCTTTGCACGCGGAGCACGCACTGGGGGTCGCGTCCTTTTTGCAGTGGGGAAAGTCGCACCTCATCCGAGCCTCCGGACGTCCAGCGAGCCCGGGCGCGCGGCGCCTGCGCCGAGCATGGCAGCCTCGTGCCAGTCGAGCGGGGTGGCCTCCGCGAGCAGGTTCTCGATCCGCTTCTCGGGCGGCAGGCTCCGGTCCGCGAGCAAGCGCCTCAGCACCGCGTGCTCGTGGAAGCGAGGGCCGACCACGAGCCGTGTGGCGGCAAGCCAGGTCATGGATCGGCGGTCCGCGAGCCCCAGCTCCGCACAGATGTCGACCGATTCGCTGCAGTGGACGAGGAGCGCCTCATCGTCCAGCCCCCGGGTGCTGCTCCCGAGCTCGGCCCGGAGGAACGCCCGCAGAGATTCGCACAGCGTCCGGTGATGATGGGCATTGAACAGCTGCATCTGCTCCCTGCGGATGATCATGCCGCCTCCTGCGCAAGGGCAGGACATCACGAGCGGAAAGACGAGGGCAAGGGCAACCTCGGACCGCAAGACCGCGGCATCCAGGAGATGCGCGGCGGCAAGATGAACGAGGCCGCCTTCGGGGCGCGCTTCCAGGGCGCGGGCCCGCGCTGGGCGGCGATCCAGCGGCTCTTCGAGGTCCACTGTCAGCGGCTCGGACTCAACGTGGCGCGCGGCAGCGGCGAGTACATCGAGCGAGAGGGCGAGTCGACGTTCAGGCGGTCACGATCCGGGCGGACGGAGCTGCTTGCGGACCTTCTTGATGAAGGTCTGGGTGCACTTTCCGTGGGTGGCCTCATGCTCCACGATCTCGAGCGTGAGCTTGGCCTTCGTCCCGCTGGAGAGATGTGCAGCCGCGTTCACCTCCCTGGCGAGCTGGATGCCTTCCAGCGACGCAGGTCCCTGCTGCTTCTCGACGGCCGCCGGCTTGTTCGGCTGACGGAAGTGGGAGGGCTTTGTCTTGGTGACGTCGCGGAAGCCGGTGTCGTCCGAGCGCCGGCCGGTGCCGTGGCAGCCCGGACAGGTGGCGGTCGTGCCGGAGAACGAGTTGGCGATGCGGCCGTCGCCGCCGCAGATGCCGCAGGATTCACCAGCCATGAGCCTGGCCCTCGGTTCGGGGCAGGTGCTTCGGGTCCTTCATGCCCGAGAGCATACAGCCGATCGTGGCTCGTGGAAGCTTCGCCTGGGGCGATCCTGCAGATCAGCGGATCGTACTTTCTGTGCGTCATGTCAACCGCCGGTCGTTGCCGCAGAGGGCCGGGAAATTCCTGACATGTCGGAATGGCTTTGCGCCGGCTTCTATGGAACGTAGCCGCTCGGCCACCTGCGCCTGCGTGGCGCGCCGATCACGTCGACGCGCAGGGGACGGGGCACAAAAGACTTGACAGCTGCGAAGCCGTTTGGATGTCCTATCCCCACACAACCATACCAGTTGAGAGAGCCTGAGCTGGCAGTACAATCGAAGGAACGCGCCCCATGACCACCTGCCCAGAGGCCCCACCAACAGCATCCTGATGAACGTGCAGGGGCTCCTCGACCCGATCGGCTACACGCTGCGCATGCGGGAGCGCTACGGCGATCCGATGTCGCTCCCGAAGATGGACGGCAAACCGGTGCTGGCCACCGGCAGCGTGGAGGGTCTGCGCGCCGTGTTCGCGGTGCCGCCGGAGGCCTTGGACCAGATGCTGAGCAAGAGCTTCACCGCGGCGATGGGAGAGTCGTCGCTGTTCGCGCTCTCGGGCGCGCGGCACACGGCCATGCGCAGGCTGCTCATGCCGCCGTTTCACGGGCAGCGCATGCGCCTGTATGGGAAGCAGATCTGCGACCTGACCCTGCAGCACGCCCGGGACCTCAAGCCGGGTCTGGAGCTGGTGGCGCAGGACCTCATGCAGACGATCTCGCTGCAGACGATCATCCACCTCGTGTTCGGGGTCACTGCGCCGGCGGAAGCGGCGCGCCTCGAGAAGCTGCTCGAGGATCTGCGCAAGAGCTTCTCCCTCGGCCTGACCGTCACCCTCATGATTCCGTGGCTGCGCCGGGAGTTCCGGGGCTTCGGCCCGTGGGCGCGCAGGCAGCACGCGTTCCGGAGCCTGCGCAGCTTCCTCGATCCGGAGCTCGCCCGCCGCCGCGCCGACCCCGCTGAGCGCACCGATATCCTGAGTCTGCTCCTGGAAGCCCGCCAGGAAGACGGGACGGCGCTGAGCGACCAGGAGATCTTCGAGCAGCTGCAGGCGGTGTTTCGTCCCGAGCGATTCCTGGAGCGAACCTATTCCCCCTTCGAATTCCTGCCGTTCGGCGGCGGGAATCGGCGCTGCATCGGGGCCGCCTTCGCGCTGTACGAGATGAAGCTGATCCTGGGCACGCTGCTGCGGCGCTACAGCTTCGAGCTCGTGTCCAAGAAGCCGGTGCGGGTGGGGCTGCAGGGCATGCCCGGCGCTCCGGTGCGCGTGATCGTCCGTTGATTCCTCCCGCAGACGTACGAGGTCTTCTCCGGCGCGAAGTGAGGCCGTCTCCGCGCGGCCACGCCGCTCCCCCTCTCCGAGGCCGACCTCACCACCTTGACATCCTCGCGTCGGTTCGTCTTTTCTAACCCTGAGCGCGTCCGATCCCGACGGTCGGGTCACGCGAGATCCCCTGAAAGGGCGCTGGAGCTCGGGCCATCGAGTCAGGCGTACAACACATCATGAAGCGCACAACCGAGAAGCCGAGCAAGCCGCGCGCGAAGGCGCAGAAGGGGTCGCCCGAGAGGCGCGAGCCTCGGGAGGCCGCCGGAGCGCCCGCGGCGCCCGCCACGCCCGCCGGCGCGCAGGAGAGCCCGGCCGTCGTCGCGTTCCTGCGCGAGCTGGAACATCCGCGGAAGGAGGCGATCGTGGCCCTGCGGCAGATCATCCTCGGCGTCAGCCCGGCGATCCGCGAGGAGATCAAGTGGAACGCGCCGAGCTTCCGGACAACCGAGCATTTCGCCACGTTCAACTTGCGCGCAAAGGACCGCGTCCGGCTCATCCTTCACCTCGGAGCCAAGGTGAAGGACACAGCGGCGAAGGGGCTCGAGATCGCGGACCCGGCTGGCCTCCTGGAGTGGCTTGCCAAGGATCGCTGCCTCGTGACGTTCACCGACGGAGAGGACGTCCAGGCGAAGCGGGCGGCGCTGGAGTCCGTGCTGCGCGCGTGGCTCCGATGGCTCTGACCCCTGCACCGGTGGCGGGCGAGCGGGGCCGAGCGAGTCTGTCCGCAGCGGCGCAGCGCGCGAGCACCCTGGATGACCGACGAGCGGCCTCGGCCGCCGCTACTGACCCAGCAGCGGTGCGAAAACCTGGGTGGGTCGTGACATATCGTCGATAATGCTGCTTGCGTTTGACGATCTGTCCACCATAACGCGGCACGAACCGCGTGCAGTACCTCGAATCACATGAATCTACACGGCGCAATGATTGCTATCACCGCACCATGACACGTGCTCGCCGGCTCGCGATCGGCCTCGGACTGGTCATGGTCATCGCGGTGATCGCGTGGATGGCGCGGCGCTCGGGTATCGTGAGCACCCCCACCCCGCAGCGGCCCAGTCCGCCGGCGGTCCGATCTGGCGCCTCCGCGCCCGAGCCCCCCTCTCCTCGCGCGCCCCAGCGCCACGCCAGCTCCGTCCCGAGCCGGTCAGCGCCCGACAGGCCTCCCACCGAGCCGACATCGCTGCAGGCGCCGGCGCGCGGTCCGGAAGACCAAGCCGCCCAGGAGCCCCCGCCTCCCCGCCTCGATGAGGAGCCGATCGAGCGTCCGATCCACGATGCCCCCACGAAGCCAGTCGCCGCGCAGCGCCCCGCGCACCGGCGGGAGTCGTCCGCCTTCCGGCGGAGGTTGCAGCCCGGGCTGTGCACGGACCCCAGCGAGGCAGCCGGCGCGCAAGAGACGTTGATCTCCCGCTTCCGCCACGAGACGTGGGGAGGTGCCGGGCGCCTGTACGTCGACCCCAGGCTGCCGGACGACGCACACCTGCCCCTCCTCGATCACCTCGAGCACGCGGAACGGGAGGTGTTCTACCAGCTGGAGCTCAAAGCCGAGCGCCCTGACGTCTTCGCGTACCTCGACACGGACCTGCTCACGGCTGCTGCCTGCACCAACCGCGGCGTGGTGGCCTTTTACGACGGCGCGCTGCACGTGGTCACGACGAGGGCGGACACTCGGACCAGCGTCGTGCACGAGTACACGCATCACGTGCTGATGAGCCACGGCATGCTGGGGCCGGCCTGGGCGCAAGAGGGCATTGCCATGGTTATCGCGCGAGAGACATGGTGGCTCGACCCGGCCAGGCTCGAGCAGGTGAGTGACGCTCCGATGCCCCTGCAGGTGATGGAGCAGGCCGTCCCCTACACGCTCCGCACGGACGATGCCCTGATGTTCTATGTGCAAGCGGCCAGCATGGTCCGCTGCTTCGTTCGCGGCGACAGCACCAGGTTGCGGCGGCTCATGGATGCGATGGGCACGGGTGAAGAAGCGGCGCTCGGCGGCTCATCCGACGAGCTCGCGCAGCTCCTCGAGCCCTCCACCTGGGAGTCCTGCATCGACACTCTGACGCAGGACATGGCCCCGCTGCGCTGATCCCTCGTCGTCCTGGCATTGCACAGCCGTCTGAGCGCTACCAGTCGCTTCCGGCTTCGAACTGGGGGACGCAGGCGCGGGCGAAGGTGCCGGGGTCGCCGGCGCGGCAGGGGTCGGCGCGGCGGAAGCCGGTGAAGGTGATGTCGGCGGTGGCGATGTCGTGGGCGTCGCCGCTCGCGGAGTCGAAGCAGTAGAGATCGCCGTCGCGGCTGAGGTAAGCGCCGGCGACGAGGGTTTTGGTGGTGTTCTGCTGGGCGAGCTTGGCGATGAGGACGCTCCAGCCGACGTGCAGGTAGAGCGTGTCGCCGACTCGAGAGCGACCGCCGGTCACCTCGACGACGGACTCGCCTTCGAGGGTGCCGGTGATGGCGTAACTGCCCTGACGGCAATCGTGGCAGTAGCGGAGCTCGCCCGATACGACCTCGCCGCTGCAGGTGAGCGCGCCCAAACCGCCAAGCTCGACGGCGGCATAACTTCCGTTTCTCACGGCACGCGCCTCGCCGGCTGCGCAGAGCAGCCGACCCCGGCTCGCGATGAGGGCATTGCTCAGCGGGCGCACCTCCCGATCTTCGAAGGGCTCGCTGCCGGAGCCCTTCAACCAGATTCCGGTGAGGAAGTCGATGGGACCGCGCAGGGCTTCGCCGCGAAACGTCTGCCACGAGGTGGGCCAGAGCAGCCGGTCCTTCTGCCAATTCTCGGTGCCATCGTCGGCTCCTGACACCTCCAGCAGCGGAGCGTCGCAGACCGGGAGCACAGCATCCGCCGGCGCGAGCACGACTTGCCGGCCGCCCGCCTCTCCCCCTTCCCCGCCCAGGCCCGCTACGCCGCCCGCGCTCCCCACCTGCTCGTGCGCCCCATGCTGGCTGTTGCCACACCCCCAGAGCAATGCCGCCCCGAACCACACCAGTTTCAAGGATGCCATGCCGACCCGGCCTAGCAAAGGGCGTGCTCGTCCTGCGCAGCCGCAGAAATGCCGCCGGCCGCAGCCCGCAGTGAACGCGCCGTCACAACGTGACGCACCGCCGGCACACCACTCGGCAAGGGTAGGCCCACGGCCGGAGCCGTGGTCGGCGCGGCATCGGGAGCTCGAAATTCGTGAACCATGGGCTCCATGCCATTCGCTTGCGACCGACGATGCCGTCAGGGTCCTGGAGAGGATCGCCCGCGCAAAGCCGTTCCGACCTACCAAGAATTTCCCGTTAACGACCAGCAGTCGACATGACCCACAAAGGACGATCCCCTGAGCCGCCCATAAAACCCAGCAGATCGAACGAGCTCACTCGACTGTGCAATATTACACACGCTGACGCTCGCGCGGAGGATCTCGAACATCAGCCGTTGTGACGTGGCGCGCTCGAGTGCTATCGTTGCTTGGTGCCGGCGACCGGTTGGCGAGAGTTCAAGGCCGAGGGTAAGAGGACGATGAACCGTCGGTCTTACGCGACTGTCGTCGCGATGGCATGGGTTGCCGCGTGCAGCAGCGGGTCGAGCGAGTCGCCTCTGCCAGCGCCGTCGGGCGGAGCAGGCGGTACGTCGGCGACCGGGGCCTCGTCCGCGGCAGGAGGCTCGAGCGGGAGCGCAGCACAAGCAGGCGGCGCGGGAGGGAGCGGCGGCGCTGCGGCTGTCGCGGGCTCGACCGGCGTGGCCGGCAGCCCGAACGCTGGCGGAGCCGCCGGCAGCGCCGGCGCCGGCGAGGCCGGCCCGGGGGCGGGCGGTGCCGAGGCGTGCCCGGCGGGCTCGACGCAGCTGTCGCCGTGGCCTGGCAAGGCCGAGGTCCACACGCTCGACAGCGAGGACGCGTTCGAGAGCGATCTGAGCGGGCTGACCTACGAGGCGCCCGGCGTGCTGTGGGCGACCGACAACCTCTCCGCCAGGCTGTTTCGGTTGCTGAAGAGCGGAGCGAGCTATGCGCCGGACACGTCCAATGGCTGGGCCTCCGGCAAACGGCTACGTTACCCGAACGGCAAGGGCACGCCCGACGCGGAGGGAGTGACGCTCGCCGCCACGAGCGCCGCGGGCGTCTACGTGTGCGCCGAGCGCGACACGGACGATCCGTCCGTGAGCCGGCTGTCCGTGTTGCGATACGACGTGACGGCCGCCGGAGCGACGTTGACCGCGACTCACGAGTGGAACCTCACCGCGCTCTTGCCCGAGGTCGACGCGAACGCGGGCCTGGAAGCGGTCACCTGGGCGGCTGACGGCTTGCTCACGGCGCACCACTTCTTCGACGAGAGCAAGTCCCGAGCTTACGCCCCGAGCGACTACGGCGAGCACGGCGGCGGCCTGTTTCTGGTGGGCGTGGAAGAGACCGGCAAGCTGTACGCTCTCGCGCTGAATCACGGGAGCGGCGCGGCCACCTTGGTGGCCAGCATCTCGACGCCGCTCGAGGGGGTGATGGGGCTCGAGCTCGACCGTGACACAGGGAGCTTGTGGGCTCACTGCGATGACACGTGCGACAACCAATCCGCCGTGTTCGGTATCGACGACGCGCTCGGGCGCTTCGTGCTGGAGCGGCGTTTCAGGCCCCCCAGCGGGCTGCCGGACTCCAACAACGAAGGCATCGCGCTCGCGCCGGACGCGGAGTGCAGCGGCGGCGTCAAGCCGTTCTTCTGGACCGACGACGCCGACGACGACGGCTTTTCCCTGCGCGAAGGCGCGATCGCTTGCGGTTGCCTGTAGCGACGGAAGGCCGTGGGGTAGCGCGGCAGCGCCTCGGGCGCCGGAAAGAACGCCCCCTGAGCCGCTGTCGAGCTCATCGCTCATGACGAGGAGATCGGGAGTCATCGGGGCGCCCGTGCCGCTGCTCTCCCTGAGCTGGGCAAGGCCGAACGACGCCTCGCGCGGCTCAGACGACCTCCTGTGCCCCGACTGGGCCCGACAGGAGCGCACACGATGCCCCGACCGGGTGCGCCGCCATCACGCCGCGCCGCTGCGGCGGTGCCGCGCCGGCCCCGGGCACCAGCGCCGCGGCCTCATGGCCCTCACGAGCCGCGAACCGCGCCGGAGCCCCGCCCGCGGATTGGGCCTTGCGACCGGCGCACGGAATGCTGTACCACGGAGACCGCAGTGCGTTTTCGTGGGGGGTCGCACCGGCGCGGCCCGCTCCTGGTCTATCCTGGACACGCGGCGATGCCGCGCGCCCGCTGACGAGCCCTCATGACCTCACCTGCCCAGGATCGCGCCACGACCCGCCCGGCATCCCGCCGCAAGCTGCTCCTGAACCCGCGATTCCAGCTCAAATACACCGGGCTCCTGGTCTCGGTGGTGCTCGCCGTCATGGTGGCGCTCGGACTCGTCATCTGGCAGACCGCGAGCGTCGCGAACGAACAGGCGCGTTACGCGGCGACCCAGGCGGAGCTCGCGCTCAAAGAGGCGGCGAACAGCGCCAAGATCCTCAAGATGAGCACCGCCGCCCTGGGCGGCGACGGCGCCGACCTCGGCAGCACCCTCGACGAGGAGCTCGAGAAGACGAACCGCGAGTACGAGCGCAACCTGGCAGAGGTCGCCAGGCGGCGCGCCGACGTCGAGGCGCTGCAAGGTCGTCTCCTCGGCATCCTCGTCGGCGGCGGCGCGTTCCTCCTCGCCGTCCTCGGCGTGCTCGGGGTCTTCATCACCCAGCGCATCGTGGGGCCGGTCCACCAGCTGAAGCGCCTCTGCCGCCAGGTCGGCACGACGCGGCTCACCATCGGAGAGGGGCTGCGAAAGGGCGATGAGCTCGGGGACCTGTTCGACACGTTCGTGCAGATGACCTACTCGCTCAAGGCGCTCCAGACAGGCAGGCTCGCGACGCTCGACGCGACCATCGAGCGGGCCGAGGCGGAGTCGGCCTCGGCCGAGGTGCTCGCGCGCCTGCGCGCGCTCCGGGCGCAGCTCTGCCTCGGCCTCAGCGAATCCGAGACGGTGCGGCGCCGCGGCCCGAAAGGTGGTGAGTCATGAGGCGAATCGCCGGGGCGGTGGAGACATGAAGCCTCCCGAGCTGGTCCAGCAGGCGGCCGGATTGCTCCGCGCCCGCTTCGATCTCAACGAGTACAACCCGACCCCGATCGTCGACCTCGGCGCGCTCGTGGCGAACGCCGACGGCACCGTCGACGCCGAGGAGATCGACGCCCTGCGCCAGCTCATCGAGCCGATGCTCGGCGCCCAGCTCAACGCCGAGCTCGTCCGCTACCTCATCGAGGCGAGCCTGAAGGTGATCGCCGCGGCGGGCGTCGAGCCGCGGGTGCGCCTGCTGGCGGAGATCCTCATGGACTGCGACGCGGTGGAGGAGGGCATCATCATCGCGCTGGCGGTCGCCCACGCGAGCGAGGGGATCTCCGACGCGGAGCGCGCGGTCATCGAGTCGCTCGCCCGCGCGGCCGAGCTCCCCGGGCGCCGGCTCGATCAGCTGAACGAGCAGGTCCGGGCGGCGTTCGCGACCTGACGGCGGCCTCCACCGGCGGCGCGGGCTCCGGCGGCGGGCGAAGACGTGCGCCTCCGGGCGTGGCCGCCGCCGGCCGTGCGCGGCGTCAGCCCTCTTCCTTGGTCGCGAGCAGCCGCGAGAGGCGATCGCCCTCGATGCGGACGGCGATGACCTTCTCCCGGTCGAAGACCACCGCGCCCGGGGCCGCGCCGCGCGGCTTGCGCACGTAGCGGCGCTGGACGTAGCTCACCTCGCACACCGCCTCGCCGCGCGCGTCGCTGAAGTGCGCCGCCAGGGTCGCGGCGTCCACCAGCACGTCCGCGGGGCAGCTCGCCCCCTTCGCGAGCGGCACGACGACGTGCGAGCCCGTGACGCCCTTCGCATGAAGCCAGAGGTCGTGCGGCCGCGCGTGCTTCGTCGTGAGGGCGTCGTTGTCCTCGGCGCTTCGGCCGACGAGGATCGCCGCGCCGGACGCGCTGCGGTAGGCGTGGAACGGCCGCCGCGGCGCGGGCCGCCCGGCCCGGAGGGCGCGGGCGCCGGACGTCCCGGGCTCGCCGGCGAGCTCCGCGCGCGAGACGCCTAGGGAGCGGGCGCGCTGCGCGAGCGGATCGAGCGACTCGGGCCGCGCCTCCGCTGCGGCGATGTCCGCCGCGAGCGCGGCGATCGCCGAGAGGGCGCGCTCGGTCTCGGCGAGGCGCGCGCGCATCACCGCCTCGCCGCGCTGGTAGCGCCGCGCCCTGGCGAAGAAGGCCTCGGCCTGCGCCTTGGCGGGGCGCGACGGGTCGAGCGCGACCTCGATCGTGCCGCCGGTCTCCCAGTCGTCGAGGAGCGCCTTCGCGGCGCCCCGCGGCACACGGGCGCCCTGCGCGAGCAGGAGCTGCCCCGTCTTCTGCAGGCGCGCGACGCTGCCCAGCCGCCCGAGATCGCCGCGCACCGCCTCGGCCCTGCGCTCGAGCGCCGCGCGCCGCGCCTTCACGGCGCGCGCGAGCGCCGCCTTCTCCTGCCCGGCGGCGGCGTCGTCGCTCGCCTCGACGAGCGCCGCGCCGGCGGCCAGCGGATCCGCCGGGTAAGCGACCGCCGCCTGCGGGGCGCCCCCCTGAGGCGGCCAGCGGAGGATCAGGTGGCCGGCGGCGTCGAGCAGCCGCGCCTCGCCGCGGCGTCCCGGCGTGAGCTCCAGCCGCGCCCCCGGGGACGACCCCAACCTGGGTGGAGGCGCCGCCGGCCCCAACCCGGGTTCGGGTGCAGCCGCCGGCCCCAACCCGGGTTCGGCCAACCCCAACCTGGGTGGGGGCGCCGCCGGCCCCAACCCGGGTTCGGGAACTGCCGCCGGCCTCAACCCGGGTTCGGCCAACCCCAACCTCGGTGCCGCCGCCCCCAACCCGGGTTCGGGAACTGCCGCCGGCCTCAACCCGGGTTGGGGAACTGCCGCCGGCCTCAACCCGGGTTCGGGTGCGGCCAACCCCAACCTGGGTGCGTTCTCTGCACCCTCTCGGTCATTTTCCACCATGACCGCATCATCATCCCCCGCGACGATCACGATGCCGTCGCCCCGCACCTCGATCGCCAGCACGCGGCGGCCGACCAGGTGCGCCCTCATGGCGGCGACGAGCGGGTGCGACGTGCCGGCGCGGAGCCGGGGCAGCCTCGGCAGGATCCCTACCCCTGAAACGCGCGGCCCGATGCCGGCGCCGAGCGCGCGCCGCGTCCCGTCGTAGACGGCGAGCGCGACGAGCCCCGTCGCCGGGTTCGCGTGCGCCGCGTCGATCCGCGCCCCCACGCAGCGCGCGAGCGCCTCGGCGAGCGCCCCACCCTGCGCCGCGCCCCCCGTGTGGTCCTCCATGGCGAACCCCGCTCGTGCCCCTCAGCGCAACGCTTCGAAGTACGGCCCGCAGCAACGACGCCCGAGCTCGCACGTCCCGCCGCGGTCCTCGCACGAGGCTACCTCTTCACCGTTGACGAAGCAGGAGCAGAGCGTCCTGCCCGAGCTCTGGGTGCGGCACTCGGCCGCGACGACCACGCCCCGGCACGCGCCCTTGCAACTGCAGGCCCCGCCGGGATCGCCTGCGCACTCGATCCGCGGGCAGCCGCCGCCGTTCGCGCACCTGTCGTACTCGTCCAGGGACCGCTGGCACCGGGGCCCGACGAGATCGCAGTCGGACCTGCCGTTCGTCAGGCAGTCGAAGTACGGGATGAGCAGATCGTTGCACTGGGGCGCCTGGGCCAGGTCGTAGTCACACATCGTCCCGCAGCCGCCCGGCGCCAACACCCCGCACGCCTCCTCGTAGCGCTCGCAGAAGCGCACGCACGCCGACCAGGCCTCGCCGCCGCCCGCCCCGGTGGAGGCGCTCGCGGTCCCCGACGTGGCCATCCAGGTCGCGCTGGAGCTGACCGCGCTGGAGCCGTTCCCGCCGGTGCCACCCACGCCGGCGCCGACCGCGCTGGAGCCGCCCCCGCCGACGGTCACCCCGGTGGAACCGCCCACGCCGGAGCCGCCCACGCTGGTGCCGCCGACGCCGACGCTGACCGCGCTTGCGGCGACTGCACCCGTGCTGATCGCGCTGGAGCCGACCGCGCCCGTGCCGATCGCGCTGGAGCTCGTCACCCCGGCGCCTCCTGACCCGTCGGGCATCCCATCGACGACGACGTTGCCACCGCACGCGCTCCCCCACGCCAGGGCGGCGAGCGCAGCGGTACGCATCCTGAGCATCGTCATTCGCATGGACCGCAAGAGTACCCCAGGAGCGCGCCCGGGCGCGAGCGCAGCGTCGATCCGCGCCCCCGCGCAGCGCGCCATCGTCTCGACGATCGCTCCGCCCTGCGCCGCGCTCCCCGGCTCGCCCTCCATGGCGAACGCCGCGGGCGCCCCTCAGCGAAGCCCGTCGAAGATCGGCTCGCAACAGCCGTGGGCGAGGTCGCACGCCGGGCCGACATCCTGGCACGTGGCCACCTCCTCGCCGTTGACGAAGCAGGAGCAGAGGATCCCGTTGCGCATGTCGGGGCGGCACTCGACCGCGAACCCCGCGTTCGGGCACGAGCCCTTGCAGGAGCAGGTCCGGTTGCGATCGGCGAAGCACTCGAGCGGCGTGCAGCCGCCGCTGTCCCGGCACGCGTCGTACTCGGTCAGGAACGGCTGGCACCGTTGCGGAACGAAGTCGCAGTCGACGCTGGCGTTCGCCGCGCACTCGAAGAACATCGCGAGCCGCTCGTTGCACTGGGGCGCCTCGTTCACATACCCCTTGCAGAACCCCTCGCACTGCCCCGGCTCCACCTGCTCGCAGGCATCCGTATAGATCTCGCAGAACCTCATGCACATCGACCAGGCCTCGCCGCCGCCCGCCCCGGTGGAGGCGCTCGCTGTCCCCGACGTGGCCATCCAGGTCGCGCTGCTGCTGACCGCGGTGAAGCCGCCCCCGCCGACGGTCACCGAGGTGGAACCGCCCACGCCCGTGCTGATCGCGCTGGAACCGCCCACGCCCACGCTGACCGCGCTGGAGCCGAACGCGCCCGTGCTGACCGCGCTGGAGCTCGTCGCCCCGGCGCCTCCTGACCCGTCCGGCATCCCGTCGACCACCACGTTGCCACCGCAAGCGCTTCCCCACGCCAGGGCGGCGAGCGCAGCGGCGCGCATCCTGAGCAGCGCCATTCGCATAGACCGCGAGAGTACCCCAGGTGGGCGCCCGAGCGCGAGCGCGGCACGGGCGCGACGGGCGCGAATCGAGGCGAGCCGCCGCGCGGCCTCTCGTCCGCCGCGCGGCTTTGCGATAGAGACCCGCCGCGTGCTCCTCGACCTCCTGCTCGCCCCGCTGCTCGCCCAGGCCGACGCGCCGCCCCGGCCCGGCCCCGCGGCGTCCTGCCCGTCCGACATGGTGCTCGTCGAGGGCACCCACGCCGAGAGCGTGCAGCGGATCTGCACGAGCTACCGCGGCGGCCACTGCTTCGGCTTCTTCCCCGGCTTGTTCGCCGCCGAGCCGCGCTTCACGCCGGTGCGCACGTGCATGGACCGCCACGAGTGGCCGAACCGGGCCGGCGCGCTGCCGGTCGTGATGCTCCGCTTCATCGAGGCCGAGCGGGAGTGCGCCGCCGTCGGCAAGCGCCTCTGCACCGAGTTCGAGTGGGAGCTCGCCTGCGAGGGGCCGTCCGCGCTCCCCTTCCCCTACGGTCACGCGCACGATCCGGCCGCCTGCAACGTCAGCAAGCCGTACCGAGGGATCAGCGAGCGGCGGCTGGCGTCCGACGACCCGGCGGTGCGGGCCGCCGAGACGCAGCGGCTCTGGCAGGGGGAGCCGTCGGGCTCGTACCCAGCGTGCGTGAGCCCGTACGGCGTGGTCGACCTGGTCGGCAACGTCGAAGAGTGGGTGTCGACCTCGCGCCCCGAGTGGCCACACCGCTCGTCGCTGAAGGGCGGCTACTGGTCCAAGCCGTGGGCGGGGTGCCGGGGGACCAACGACTCGCATGGACCGATGTTCCGGTTTTACGAGATCGGGTTTCGCTGCTGCAAGGATCCGCGGCCAGGCCCGTAACACAGGGTCCGCCGAGGGCGAATCGGCGAGAGAATCGGTTGCCCGAGGGCACAGAGCGGAGATACCACCACCGCCGAGCAACTCACCTCATCGCAGTGCCCGGTTTGCCAGTGATCGGCATGCGCCGGCAAGCGCGGTCGCATCGACGATCTTGACGAGGCAGCGCTCAGCGGGCGGGAGCGCCGGCGCAGATCCAGTCGTTGATCTTCTTGATATCGGCCTCGGGCAGCGGCCCGCCGGGCGGCATCCTGCTCTCGTCAGGGTCGCACAGGTCGACATCCTTCAGCTTGTTCATGAGATAGCTGCTGCTCGGCTTGAACGGCACGACGAGCGCCTGCTCGCGGGAGCAGGACGCGCTGTCCTGCTCGACGAGCTTGCCGGCGGCCGCGCTCGCGCGGAGGTCGAGCCCGCCGGACGGCGCGCCGGCGCTGCCGTGGCAGTACTGGTTCGCGCAGCTCCTCGTCAGGATGGGCTCCACGTCGGCGAACGCCGCGGTGTCCGCGCTGCAGGCGGGATCGCTCGGAGGCGCGCCCCCGCCCTCGCCCCCGGTGCCGGCCGCGCCGCCGCCGCCCTCTCCCCCGGCGCCGGCCGCGCCGCCGCCGCCACCCTCGCCCCCGGTGCCAGCCGGCGCACCGCCGACGCCCTCTCCCCCCGCGCCGGCCGCACTGCCGCCCTCGCCAGCGCCGCCGCCGCCCTGGCTGGAGCCGCCGCCGCTGCCGGTCGTGCTGGAGGCGGCACCGCCGCCGGTGCCCGAGGAATCGTCATCGGAGCAAGCCGCCGCCGAGAGCCCGAGAGCCAGGCAAAGAACCCATCGAAGCGAGTTGTTGTGATAAAGCAAGGTACCTCTTCAGGATGGTGTTGGTCACGCGGCGCTCGCCGCGCGAGCGATTCACGAAGAGACTAGAAAGCATGCGGCCGCACGCGACGCAATCGCGCGATGGTGGACGAGGTGGTCACCAAATTCCAACCGTGGCAGCGGGGCTGTCGCATTGAGCGTCTGCCCGCCGACGGGAGTCGACGCGTGTCGATCAGAAACCGACATCGCGCGCGCGTCCGGCTTCTCCACCGAAAGCACGCGGCGCTAGAGTACCGCGATGCGACAAACCCATTGGACCGGCCTGGCGGCGTGCGCCGCCCTGAGCACGGCGCTCGGCTGCAACGCGGTCTGGGGGATCCCCGACGGAGAAGCCAGCGGAGATCCCGCGGCAGGCGGCGCGGGGAGCTCGGGCAGCTCAGGGGGCGCAGGGGCCACCGCAAGCGCAGGCTCGGGGGCCGGCGGGGGCGGGAGCGGCGCGGCCGGCGGACCCTCCGCGGAGTGCCCGATCGAGCCGTTCACAGGGCGCGCGCCGGGCGCGTGCCAGGCCGCCGACGGCGACAACGATTACCTCTCCGATCCGGAGAACTGCTGTGTGCCCGGCAGGAGCTGCCTCGGCGGCGCCTGCGAGGAGGGCAGGTGTCTGCCGGTCGTCCTCGCCACGGCCAACGATGAGGAGCACGAGGCGATCGGCCTCGTTGTGGATGGGGACGGGGACGATGGGCGCGTGCTCTGGGCGAGCGGCTACGGCAGCACGATCTTCGCGACCGAGAAGGCGGCTTCCGGCTCGACCGAGCCGCTGATGGTCCTCGACTCGCTCGCGACCCTGCTCGCGCGCTCGGAGAGCTCGCTGCTCATCACCGATGAGACCGAGCCGGACGTGTACCGGATGCCGCTCACGGGGAACGTCACCGTCTCGACGGTCGCCGGCGCCCAGGGAGCGGCGGGCTACCGGCGGCCCGTGGCCGGCGGCGGCTGGGTCTACTGGATCACCGGCCTGATCGAGGACCCGGAGCAGGATCCCGACGCGCGCGATGTCCCGAAGCGCATCTGGGCGGCGCGGGTCGACGCGACCGATCAGACAGGCCTCTCCGTCTTCGACCGGGACACGTACGTCGGAGGCCTCGCGCTCGACGCCACCCATCTCTACTGGACCGAGCTTGAGCCCGGCGGGACGCACAGCACCGTTCGGCGGATGGCGCTCGGGGAGCCCGGCCAGACCGAGATCGTCGCGTCGATCCCCATCCACGACGGCGATCTCCCCGGAGACATCGCGGTCGGAGAGCGGATCTTCTGGATCAGCGGTTACGCCATCTACGCCGCGAACAAGGACGGTACCGACGCAGGTGCGCTCGTGGCGACGGACTTCCCCACGCGCCTGCTGGCAGACTCCACCTTTGTTTACTGGTACAGCCGCGAGGGGCAGCTCCAGCGGGTGCGCGCCTCGGGCGGCGCGCCGGAGCCGCTCGCCGACAGCGCGGACATCCGAGATCTCGTCCAGGACTGCGGCGCTCTCTACTGGACGACCTGGGCCACCGACGAGCGGCCAGCATCGGTGATCAAGCTGGCCAAGTGAGCCGCGCGCCGATCGCGCTCCCGGCGAAGCCGCAACGATGGTCGTGCCACGAGGTGACGAGATTCCCCCGGCCCGCTCCGCCCCCGTCGGCGGTCACTGCGCCACGACGCCCAGCTGCTGGAACAGCGTCAGGTTGTCCTCGATGTGCCAGTTGTCGGTGATGCGACCGTCCTGCACGCGCAGGATGTCCGTGGCGATGAAGTCCACGGCCTGCCCGGCGCCCTTCCTGTCGCCGAAGGCGCCGGTGAAGTGGCCTCGAAAGCGCAGGTGCGCCACCACGCGATCGCCGGCGACGATCAGCTGCTCCACCTCGCAGCTCAGGTCCGGCACCGCGGCGCGGAAGCTCTTCGACGCGAACGCCGGGCCCTCGGGGCCCTGCGGGCGCCCCTCGGGCAAGGTGCGATCGGTGAACGTCGGCGCGATCGCCGCGTCGAGGTAGCGCGGTTCGCCGGTGCCCCAGAACGCGTAAAAGCGGCGCGCCGCGAGGATCTCCGCGTCCGCCTGCGCCCTGGGCAGGCTCGCGTCGACGACCATCGACCGCGGCGAGGGCAGGTCCTCCGCGCCGGCGCCCTGCAGATGGCAGGCGCTCGCGGCGGCGAAGAGCGAGAGGGAGAGGGCGCTGATCAACAAGGGCTTTCTCATGACGTGTCTCCTTCGAACGGCGATCTCGGGCAGCCGGTCAGCGCGCACGCGCCGACCGGAGGCGCCGCCGGCACGGCGGGGCGCAGCGTCGAGCGCGGCGGGCCCTGGGCCCGCACCGGCGCGGCGACACGGACACCTTGATCCTTTCCTCCACGAAGGAGAACGAGCGCATTGGCCGAACCAGCTTTTCGATAAAGTTGAAGATGTTCGCCGGCGCGCCTACCCTCCCGGGGTTCGCCGAGGGCGCGCGCGATGGTCGAGCTCGAGGACATGCAGCTGTTCGTGTGCGCGGTCGCGGGCGGCAGCCTGTCGGCGGCGGGGCGCGAGCTCGGCTTCTCGCCGGCGGTGGCGAGCAAGCGCATGACGCGGCTGGAGGCGGCGCTCGGCGTGCGCCTCCTCCAGCGCAGCTCGCGGCGGCTCACGCTGACCAGCGAGGGCGCGACCTACCACGAGCGCTGCATGTCCATCCTCGCCGACGTGAGCGAGGCCGAGCTCGCGGTGACCGCCGGAAAGGCCGAGGCGCGCGGCGTCCTCCGCGTGTCGGCGCCCGTGGATCTCGGCCGCCAGTGGGTGGGGCCGGCCGCGGCCGACTTCGCGGCGGCGCACCCGCGGCTCAGCGTGCGCGTCAGCCTGTCGGACCGCGTGGTGGACCTGTTCGAGGCCGGCGTCGACGTGGCCGTGCGCATCGGCGCGCTGGCCGACTCCCGCCTCGTCTCGCGCCGGCTGGCCCGGAGCCGGCGCGTGGTCTGCGGCGCGCCGGCCTACCTGTCGCGGCGCGGGCGGCCGCGCACGATCGCAGACCTGGCCGGCCACGAGTGCATCGTGCTGCAGCGCCCGGGCATGCGCGCCCTCTCGTGGACCTTCCGCACCGAGCAAGGGCTCCACACCGTCCGGCCCTCAGGGCGGCTCGTGGCCGACAGCGGCGACCTGGTGCGCGACTGGGCCGTGGCCGGGCATGGCCTCGCCTTCAAGTCGATCTGGGACGTCGCCGCCGACATCGACGCCGGGCGCCTCGTCCCGCTGCTCACCGACCTGCCCGCGCCGGGCTCGGCCGTGAACGTCATCTACCCGAGCCGGCGCTTCCTGCCCGCGAGGGCGCGGCTGTTCGTCGACTTCCTCCAGCAGCGCTTCGCCGCGCACGAGGCCGCGGTGCTGGCCGCCTCGACGCCGCAATCGGAGCCGCCGTCATCGCCTTCACCGCCGCCATCGGCGCGTGGCAAGCACCGCGCCTGAGGAGCACCCCCGCGGCGGGCAAGGAGGGGCCGCTGCCGGCCGCTGCCGGCCGCTGCCGAGACGCGCGGCGCGCTTCAGGCGTCGGCCTGCGGGCCAGCGCCGATCGCCGACAGGAACTGCGCTCTCTCCTCGTCCGTCGGGCGCCGGCCCGAGAGGTAGCGCCGCTGGTGCGCGCGGGCCGCCGCCAGCGACGCCTGATTCAGGACGATGATCGGCACCTTGGGCGCGTACAGGCTCGTCACCTCGATCAGCGTCGTGCCCCCCGAGCCCGGCGAGAAGCGGTAAGTCCCGAGCCCCCGCGTCCACAGCACGTTCTCCTCGAACGCATCGACGACGATGACGAAGACCTCGGGCGAGGCGCGCTCCGCGGAGAAGCGCAACGTCTGCGTGAAGTGCCCGACGCCCGGGAGAGGCACGCTCATCCGGACGACGAAGCGCGGCTCATGGAACGATCCCGACTGCATCTCGCACCCGGTCCCGGGGAAGAGCTCCCGCGCGCAGCCCTGCTGATCCCACCACATGGCGGCGGCGTCGAACGGGTCGATGTTCCCGATATCGATGACGAACCGGACGCCGCGCATGCCCCGCGCCTCGTCGTGGACGCTCTCGGCGTGCGCGATCTCCGTGTCTTCCTGCTGCCACATGGTCGTCTCCTCGCCCCGGCGAGCGAGCATAAGTGAAGCACCGTTGCGCATCAAGGAAGCGGCCCTCCGCGCTGGATCCGCGCCGCCGCCACCCCGCGACGAGGTCTTCGGCGCGGCGCGCGGCGCGCGGCGCCTGTCGCGCGCTCGTCACCGCCGCCCGCCGCCCGCCGGGCCGGCTCATGACGGCGCGACTCCGGCGAATCCCTACGACGCGTTCCGCCCTGGGGCGTGGACGGCCCGCGGAGCGCGTTGCTACCCTCCGGCGCCATGGACTACCGCAATCTCGGACGCACTGGCCTGAAGGTCAGCCCCCTCTGCCTCGGCACGATGAACTTCGGCCCGGAGACCAGCGAGCCCGACAGCTTCGCCATCATGGACCGAGCGCTCGGACACGGGATCAACTTCTTCGACACAGCCAACGTCTACGGGCGGAAGCGCGGAGAGGGGATCACCGAGCAGATCGTCGGGCGCTGGCTCGCCCAGGGCGACGGGCGCCGGGACCGCATCGTGCTCGCCACGAAGGTCTACGGCCTCATGGGCGAAGGGCCCAACGACAGGAGGCTCTCGGCCTATCACATCCGGCGCGCCTGCGAGGCGAGCCTGCGCCGCCTGCAGACAGACCATATCGACCTCTACCAGATGCACCACATCGACCGCGAGACGCCCTGGGACGAGATCTGGCAGGCGATGGAGCAGCTCGTCCGCGAGGGGAAGGTCCTCTATGTCGGCAGCAGCAACTTCGCTGGATGGCAGATCGCGCACGCGAACGGCCTCGCCGCGCAGCGGCACTTTCTCGGGCTCGTCTCGGAGCAGAGCCTGTACAACCTCAACGCGCGCACCGTCGAGCTGGAGGTCCTGCCCGCGTGCCGCGCGCTCGGCCTCGCCGTCCTGCCCTGGAGCCCGCTCGCCGGCGGGCTGCTCGGCGGCGCCCTCCAGAAGGCGCGCGAGGGCCGGCGCTCCTCCGCCGATGCGCAGGCGCGCATCGACAAGAACCGCGCCAAGCTGGAGGCGTACGAGGCGTTCTGCGCCGAGATCGGAGAGCGGCCCGCCGACGTGGCCGTGGCCTGGCTGCTCCGGAACCCCGTCGTCACGTCACCCATCCTCGGCCCGCGCACCGCCGAGCAACTCGACGGGAGCCTGCGCGCCCTCGAGATCACGCTGACGCCGGAGCACCTCGGGCGGCTCGACGCGATGTTCCCCGGCCCCGGCGGCGAGGCGCCGGAAGCCTACGCCTGGTAGTGCCGCCCTGCGCGGCGCCCGCCGCCGGCGCCGCAGCGCGCGGCGCTCGCCGCCGGCGCCATCCAGCCGGCTCGCCTCCACCCGGGCGCCACGCCTGGCCTTCCTCAGGAATCGCGCCGCGGGACGGAGCGATTTCGATTCCATGGCGTCGAGCGGGTGGCCTACGCTCCGAGGTCCCGAGACGCGTCAAGAGACGCTCGGGCACAAGGGGATCGACATGGGCCGATGGCGGTATGAGCAAGGGCTGGAGGACATCGGCAACGGCTGCTTTGCCTATCTCCAGCCGGCCGGCACCTGGGGGCTCAGCAACGCGGGGCTCGTCACCTCGGACGGCGAGGCCCTGCTCGTCGACACGCTCTTCGACCTGAAGCGCACGCGCGAGATGCTCGACGCCATGCGCGCGGCGGCCCCCGCCGCGGCGCGGATAGGCACCGTCGTGAACACCCACGCGAACGGCGACCATTGCTACGGCAACGCGCTCGTCGAGGGCGCGACCATCATCGCCACGCGCGCCGGCGCCGCCGAGATGGACGAGGTCCCCGCGCCGATGCTGGCGATGCTGATGCGACAGGCGCGCAGCGGCGCCGCGGGCGCGCTGGGCGAGTACCTCGTCCACTGCTTCGGCGCCTTCGACTTCGACGGGATCGCCCCCACGCCGCCGACCCGGGTGTTCGACGGAGAGCTGACCGTCGCGGTCGGGGGCAAGGAGGTCCACCTCATCGAGGTGGGCCCCTCGCACACGAAGGGCGATCTGCTCGTGCATGTGCCGGCGGACCGGGTGATCTACACGGGAGACGTCCTCTTCATCGACGCGACGCCGATCATGTGGGCAGGGCCCGTCGGCAACTGGCTCAAGGCCTGCGACATCCTCCTCGCGGCCGACGTCGACGTCATCGTGCCGGGACACGGCCCCATCACGGATCGCGCCGGTGTGCGCGCGGTCCGCGACTACCTCGTGTACATCCGCGACGAGGCCCGGCGCCGCTACGACGCCGGCATGCCCCCGGCGGACGCCGCCCGCGACATCGCGCTCGCCGACTACGCGAGCTGGAGCGACGCCGAGCGGATCGTGGTCAATGTGCACACGCTCTACCGCGAGTTCAGCGGCGGGAAGCTCCCCTCGCCGGGCCCGGTCGAGCTCTTCGGCCTCATGGCCGAGCTCGCGCGTCGGCCACGTTGAGCGAGCCAGAAGAAGATGACGGTCATCATACGTCTGTCGTCGCGAGCAGCGAAGTTAAGCTAAGCCAAGACAACGCCCGTCGTCATCCCTGGCAGCAGGCGATCCTCGGCGCCTCGGCCGCGCACAGAGGGGCGCCGCCCGCCGTCATGGACACAGAGTTTCCCCTGAGGACGATCCCTGGTCAAGCGACGCCTGGGGCGCACGGACAGCCAATGTCCTTGCCATCCTGCCGGCGTTCGGCGCGCCGCGTGCTGTATCTCGCATGGCGTCCCGTCGCGCTCCTGCCGGAGCGCGGCGAAGCGCCTGGAGGCGCGCGAGCACGGTGGCCACCCTCACCAGGCGACGGCGGAGCTCCTCCGACGTGTCCGGTCGCGCGGCCACGGTCGGCAGGCGCGGGAACCAGCAGGATTGCCCTTGCGGACGCCATGTTCCTATGATGCCTTCTCCCCGGAGCGTCTGGACATCATTCTCCCCCACCATGAGCTATGCACACGGCACCCCGCCCGAAGGCGCGGCAGCGGATTGGACGATTCCCCAGCGTTGGGAGCGCTACAGCGCGGCCGAGCACGCGCTGTGGGACCGGCTGTTCGATCGGCAGGCCAAGCTACTCCCGGCCCGCGCCGCGCCCGAGTTCCTGGCCGGGCTCGATGTGTTGCGTCTGGGCGACAGCGGAATCCCGAACTTCGACGCGCTCTCCGATCGCCTGATGAATGCGACCGGCTGGCAGGTGGTGGCGGTGCCGGGCCTGATCCCCGACGATGTGTTCTTCGAACATCTGGCGAACCGCCGCTTCGTCGCCGGCAACTTCATCCGCACGCCCGAGCAGCTCGACTATCTGCAGGAGCCGGACGTCTTCCACGACGTGTTCGGCCACGTCCCCCTGCTGGCGAACCCCGTCTTCGCCGATTACATGCAGGCCTATGGCCAGGGCGGCCAGCGGGCGAACGGGCTCGGCGCGATCCAGCGGCTGGCGCGCCTTTACTGGTACACGGTCGAGTTCGGGCTGATACAGAGCGCAGAGGGCCTGCGCATCTATGGCGCAGGGATCGTCTCCTCGCACGGCGAATCGATCTTTGCGCTCGACGATCCCTCGCCCAATCGGGTCGGCTTCGATCTGCTGCGGCTGATGCGCACCCGCTATCGAATCGACGATTACCAGCAGAGCTATTTCGTGATCGACAGCTTCGAGGATCTTCTCCGCCAGACGCTCGAGACCGACTTCGCGCCCCTCTACGAACAGGTCGCCCAGCTGACGGACATCGCGCCGGCCGACGTGCTGCCGGAGGATCGGATCTACACACGCGGCACGCAGGCCTACGCGCTCGCGAAGGGGGTGGCGGGATAAGGCATCCCCTACATCGAGTAGGCGCCGCCCTGCCCCGCCGCAGCGGGCGCCTCGGCGGGGGACTCCCCCTCGCGGAGCTCTTCCACCGCCTTCGCGTGCTCGGAGAGCGCCGGCAGCGCCTGCGGGTCGTAGTCGGGCGCGACCCAGAAGACCTCTGGCGCGGGCCTGTACTCGCTCGAATAGCTGCGCTCCGAGGCCCTGCCGTCCTTGTAACGGACGGTGACAAAGGACCTCACGTCGTATCCGCACGAGCCCTTCTGGTGGCGCTTCACCTTGCCCTCGGCGAGCTCGGACTTCACGTAGATGCGCCGGATGAAATCGTCGGTGTGCTCGGCCGAGACGTGGTGTTGGACCTCCGCCACGGGGTCTCCGCCCAGGATCTCGACGCGGAGCACCGTCGGCTCGGGGAGATACGCGTGGATCATGATCGGGAACGGGAGCGTGTTCTTGATCTTCAGGTCCGACTCCGGGTAGGTCACCATCGCGTCGAGCCCCATGGGGATGTAGGCGCTCGGGCGGGAGTGGCTCTGGCGGTCCGGCGTGTCGAGCGCGCCGAAGAGCGACGCGGCGTAGAGCGTGCTCGAGACCTGACACGTCCCCCCGCCGTAGCCGGGGACGGTCTCATCCCCCAGGATCTCCGGGGCGATCGTGAACCCGTTCTTGGCCGTCCGGGGGCCGACATGGGCGTTGAACGAGAAGGTGTCGCCCGGGGCCAGGATGGTGCCGTCGATCTTGGACGCCGCGTTCCTGATGTTGCGGGCGCGCCCCGCCTCCTTGCCGTGCTGCTTGAACTTCGTCTCGTAGGCCGCGACGACCCTGGTGACGTCGACGCTCACCAGGTCGGCGACGACGACCTGCGGCAAGATCTGCCGGACGGCGAGCTCGACGAGCTCCTCGTCGCCGTGCTCCCCGGCCCGCAGCGCCGCGATGGACGCCTCGACGTCGAGCGCCCGGCCGGCCTGCTCCGGGATCTTGCGCCGGTTCGCGAGGTCGAGCCGCGCGTCCACGGGCGCCCGGTAGATCTGCGGAGCGAGCCGCTCGAGGAACGCCCGCGCCCGCGGCTCATCGACGGCCCAGGCGAGCGGCACGTCGATCTCGCCGCGCCGCGCCCCTCGGGCCTCCCGGAGCCGCCGCGCCCAGGGCCCCTCGTGGCCGACGCGCCGCGCCGCCGCGAGCGTCTCGTCGACGTCGACCTCGACGCCCACCTCGCCGAGCGTGGCGGTGAGCTCCACGTCGTCGTGGCGCAGCCGGACCACGCGCTCGCGAAGCGCGTCGCGCCGCGCCGCGAGCCAGGCCGCCGGCGCGGCGCCGTCCGGCAGGAAGCGCTCGCCGACCGAGAGGCCGCGGACCACCGGAGAGGCCGGCAACACATGGCGCACCCCCACGGCGGCGCCCACGCCGGCCGACCCGCCGAGCGCCAAGACCAGAACGAGGGCCCTCGTATCCACGGCAGCTCGCCATGCTAGCCGGATCGCGGACGATCTGGAAGATCGTCAGACCGTTGAGAAGAGAAAAAACCGTCAGGACGCCAGGGGCGCCGAGGCGGCCTCAGCCGCCGCCGACGAAATGGACGATCTCGATCACGTCCCCCTCGGCGAGCTCGGCGGCCGTGTGCTCGGCGCGCGGCACCACCTCGCCGTTGCGCTCCACCGCCACCGGCCCCTCGGTCAGCCCGAGCAGCTCGACGAGCCTCCGCACCGTGAGCGCCGCCGGCACGTCGCGCGCTTCCCCGTTCACCGTGATGTTCATGGCTTCCTCACCTCTCGCATCACCAAGCGCGCCGCGACCTCCGGCGGCTCGACGGCCTCCCCGGCGAGCGCCGCCCGGAAGCGCCGCGCGTTCTCCACGTAGCCCGCGGCGCCCAGCTTCCCGAGCTCGGCCTGATCCGGCCGCACCTCGCCCACCACCCGGGCCGGGTTGCCGCGCACCATCGAGCGCGGCGGGATCACCCGCCCCGGCGGCACCACCGCGCCCGCCGCGATCACCGAGCGCTCGCCGATCTCGACGTTGTCGAGCACGATGCTGCCCATCCCGATCAGGCACCCGTCCCCGACGAGGCAGCCGTGCAGGATCGCGCTGTGCCCGATGGTCACGTCGGCGCCGACGATCGTCTGCGAGACGCCGCCCGTCAGGTGCAGACACGCGAGATCCTGCACGTTGGTCCGCGGGCCGACGCGGATCGCGCCGATGTCCCCGCGCAGCACCGCGCCGAACCACACGCTCGCCTCGTCGCCGAGCTCGACGTCGCCGATCACCGTCGCGTTCGGCGCGAGGAACACGTCGCGTCCGAGCCGCGGGGACACCCCGCCGAGGTCCAGGACGAGCGCCACCTCAGCCGCCCTCGGCGGCGACCACCGGCAGCGAGCGCCGGCCGGGCCGCGCCTCCAGGCCCCGCTGCCGCGGCCGGGCCGCGGCGCGCGCCGCCTCGGTGAGCTCGGCCTGCAGCGAGTGCTTGTTCGCCCGCGTGATCGAGACGTCGACGACCTCGCCGAGCAGATCGAGCTCCCCGGCGCCGTCGATGTGCGCGATCTCGTGGCGCCCCGTCCGGCCGGACCAGAGCGCGCCGCCGGCTCCGCCGTGGCCCCGCTCCTTGTCGCGCCCCTCGACGAGCACCTCCTGCGTCGTCCCCACGAGGGCCGACAGGTGGGCGGCGAGCAGCGCCTCGCTCTCCTCGAACAGGCGCGCGAGCCGCACGCCCTTCACGCCCTCGGGCACGTCGTCCGGCAGCTTCAGCGCGGGCGTGTGCGGCCGGCGCGAGTACTTGAAGCCGAACAGCCCCTTGAACCCCACCTCGCGCACGAGCGACAGCGTCGCCGCGAAGTCGTCCTCCGTCTCGCCCGGGAAGCCGACGATGATGTCGGTCGAGAGCGTCAGCCCCGGGACCGCCTCCACGAGCGCCCGCGTGCGCGCGACGTACTCGGCGCGCGTGTAGCGGCGGATCATCCGCCGGAGGACCCGATCGCTGCCCGACTGCACCGGCATGTGCACGTGGCGCGGCAGCACGGCGAGCTCGGCGTGGGCGAGGACGAGCGAGGGCGTCAGGTGCCGCGGGTGCGGGCTCGTGTAGCGCAGGCGCGCGAGGCCGGGGACGTCGGCCGCGACGCGCCGGAGCAGCGCCGCGAACTCGCTCTCGTCCGGGTCGTCCGCGCTCGCGCCCGGGGCCCGCGGCAGCGCGCCGAGCGGGTCGCGGTAGCTGTTCACCGTCTGGCCGAGCAGCGTGACCTCGCGCGTCCCCGCGGCCACGAGCGCCGCGATCTCGGCGACGATCTCGTCGCTCGGCCGGTACCGCTCCGGCCCGCGGGTGTGGGGGACGATGCAGAACGAGCAGCGCTCGTCGCAGCCCTTCATGACGGTCACGAACGCCGTCGGCGCGGCGCGCGGCGAGGACGAGGGCGGCGACGCGACGAGGAACCGGGGCGCGTCGAGGTCGAACACCGTGCGCGCGATCGGCAGCCCGCCGATCGCGAGGTCGCCGAGCAGGCCGGGCAGCTCCGGGATGTTGTCGGGCCCCACCACGACGTCGATCGCGCGCATCTGCTTGAGGAGGCGCTCCCCCTCCTGCTGCGCCACGCAGCCCGCCACGACGAGCACCCGGTCCGCGCGCTCCCGCTTCCAGCGCGCGAGCCGACCCACCTCGCTCCGCAGCTTCTGCTCGGCCTTCTCGCGCACGCTGCACGTGTTGAGCACCAGCACGTCCGCCTCGTCGGCGCTGCCGGCCTCCGTGTAGCCGGCGCAGCGGAGCACGTCGTGCATCCGCTCGGAGTCGTGCACGTTCATCTGGCAGCCGAACGTCGTGATGGAATACCGGGGCATCGAAGCGATGAACGCTCTAACAGAAGGGGCCCGAGGCCGCCACCTCGCGCGCCAGGAGCCCCGCCGCCGACGCCGCCGACGGCGCGCGAGCGCCCCCGCTCCCCCCCATCGTCAACCCCGCGCGGGCCCCCCGCCCCCGCGCCGAGCGACGCGCGCGGGGCCGCTCCAGCGTCGGCGCGACAACAGCCGGCGCCACGTGCCGCCAAAAGGACACTGACGCGGCGCAGTACCATGTTAACAATCGGATCGGGAGGAGACCGATGGCAAAACTGGAGAACCTGGTAGACCTGCTCGATCGCGCGCTGAAGCTTCATGGCCACAGGCCGCTGTTCGGCACGAAGACCGATGGCCGCTGGGACTGGATCACGTATGCGGAGTTCGGGCAGCTCGTCGCCAGGTTCCGCGGTGGGCTGGCGTCGCTCGGCGTCCAGCGGGGGGATCGGGTGGCCCTCATCTCCAACAACCGCGTCGAGTGGGCGGTCTCGGCGTACGCCTGCTTCAGCATGGGAGTCGCCGTCGTGCCGATGTACGAGGCGCAGCTCCCGAGCGAGTGGGCGTTCATCATCAACGATTGCGAGGCCGTGGCCGCGATCGTCGCCACGCCGCAGATCTACGGCAAATGCAAGGATCTCCCCGAGAAGGCGCCCTCGCTGAAGCACGTTGTCTGTCTGTTCGACCCCGACGGGGCGAGAGACGGCGTCCCCGGCGCGAAGACCAGCTCGTACAAGGAGCTCCTCGCCGCGGGCGAGCGGAGCCAGGCCCCGTCCATCCTGCCGACATCGAAGGACACGGCGTGCCTCATCTACACGTCGGGCACGACCGGCAACCCCAAGGGGGTGATCCTGTCGCACGGCAACATCGCCTCCAACGTCTGCGCGGTGCTGGATCTCATCCCCTTCGGCGGCGGCGATCGGAGCCTGTCGTTCCTCCCGTGGGCGCACTCGTTCGGCCACACCGGCGAGCTCCACGTGATGATCACGGTGGGCGCGTCGATGGCGCTGAGCGAGTCGGTCGACAAGATCCTCGCGAACCTCGGCGAGGTGCGCCCCACCGTGCTGATGAGCGTCCCGCGGATCTTCAACCGCATCTACGAGGGCGTGCAGAAGAAGATGGCGGGGAAGCCCGCCGTCATCCAGGCCCTGTTCCGCGCCGGGCTGCGCGCCGCGACGAAGAAGCAGAAGGGCGAGCCCCTCGGCCTCGTCGAGCGGCTCGCGCTCGTCGCGGCCGATCGCGTCATCTTCTCGAAGATACGCGCCAGTGTCGGCGGCAAGCTGAAGTACGCCATCAGCGGCGGGGCGGCGCTCGCCTATCAGGTGGCCGAGTTCGTCGACGCGCTCGGCATCACCGTCTACGAGGGCTACGGCCTCACGGAGACATCGCCCGTCGCCACCGTGAACTACCCGGGAGCCCGCCGCCTCGGCAGCGTGGGCAAGGCGATCCCGGGCGTGAAGATCGTCATCGACAGGTCGGAGACCCACGACCCGAAGCAGGGAGAGATCGTCGTCTACGGCCCGAACGTCATGGTGGGCTATTACAAGCGCGACGAGGAGAACAAGGCCGTCTTCACGGAGGACGGCGGCTTCCGCACAGGCGATCTGGGCTACCTCGACGACGACGGCTACCTCTTCGTCACGGGCCGCATCAAGGAGCAGTACAAGCTGGAGAACGGCAAGTACGTCGCGCCGGCCCCGCTCGAGGAGAAGATCAAGCTGTCTCCGCTGATCAACGGCGCGATGATCTACGGCGACAACCGCCCCTTCAACGTGGCGGTGATCGCGCCCGAGATGACGGCGCTCACGGAATGGGCGCGGGCCGAGGGGCTCTCGTTCGAGTCGACGGAGGCGATGCTGAAGCACCCGCAGGTGGTCGCGCACGTCCAGGCGGAGGTCGACAGGTACGCGTCTGATTTCAAGTCCTTCGAGAAGATCAAGCAGATCGCCCTCGCGGCCGAGGATTTCACGGCGGAGAACGGGATGCTCACGCCGACCCTGAAGCTGAAGCGGCGCGTGGCGCTCCAGAAGTACGGGCCCGCGCTCGAGGCGCTCTACGGCGGCGCGGGCGGCGCGGAGAAGACCGCGGCGCGCGACGCCGCGCAGCCCGGCTGAGCCTCCCGCGCCTCCCTGCCGGCGGTCCCTCGCCGCGCCCCCACCGCCACCTGCCCTCCCCCGTCCACGCCCTCTCCCCTCCCGGCGCGCGTTCGCGTACCCTGGGCGCGCCGGCGCGCGACGCGCGACGCGCGACGTGCGACGTGCGACGTCGACCGACGAACGGGAGCGGCATGACGACAACAGGCACCCAGAGGCGAACGCTGTATCCCGAGATCGAGCCCTACCGCGCCGGGAGGCTGCGCGTCTCCGATCTTCACGAGATCTATTTCGAGGAGTCGGGCAATCCGCGCGGCAAGCCGGTGGTCTTCGTGCACGGCGGCCCCGGGGGCGGCACGGAGCCGAAGCAGCGGCGCTTCTTCGACCCGGCCGCCTACCGGATCGTGCTCTTCGACCAGCGGGGCTGCGGCAGGAGCACGCCGTACGCGTGCCTGGAGGAGAACACCACCTGGCACCTCGTCGAGGACATGGAGAAGCTCCGCGAGCACCTCGGGATCGAGCGCTGGCAGGTGTTCGGCGGCTCGTGGGGGAGCACGCTGTCGCTGGCCTACGCCGAGCGGCACCCGGAGCGCGTGACGGAGCTCGTGCTGCGCGGCATCTTCCTCCTGCGGAAGCAGGAGCTCGACTGGTTCTATCAGCGGGGCGCGAGCGCCATCTTCCCCGACGCGTGGGAGGAGTACCTCACGTTCATCCCCGAGCCCGAGCGGGGCGACCTGCTCACGGCGTACCACCAGCGCCTCACGAGCCCGGACCCCGGGTTGCAGCAGCGGGCGGCGCGCGCGTGGAGCGTCTGGGAGGGGCGGACGAGCTGCCTGTTCACGAACCATGAGCTCGTCGCGAAGACGTCAGGTGATGAGTTCGCCCTCGCGTTCGCCCGGATCGAGTGCCACTATTTCATGAACAAGGGGTTCTTCACGACGGAGACGCAGCTGCTCGACGACGTGCACCGGATCCGCCATATCCCGACCGTCATCGTGCAGGGCCGCTACGATGTGGTCTGTCCGCCGGAGAGCGCATGGGCGCTCCACCGCGCGTTCCCCGAGTCCGATCTGCGCATCGTGGCGGACGCAGGGCACTCGGCGATGGAGCCGGGCATCCTGCACGAGCTGGTCGAGGCGACCGACCGGTTCCGCTGACGGGCGGTCACCGAGCGCGGCCGCGGCCGCCGCGGCGCGGCCGAGCTCGGTGGATACGTCCGGTACACCAGACACTGTATTTCGCGGTCAACCACCTCCCGAGCGCCGCTCGCCCCCTCGCGCTATCCATCAATTCAGGCCGCGCGCAGGCTGTCGAGTCTGCTGGAGCCTGCCTCTCGGGGCGCGATCCGGCCGAATTACGCCGGACTCGGCCCTCCGGCCGCTTGCGCCGCGTGGGGTCGGTCTTTAACGTAAACCAAGGGAAGGGTTGATTCCCCCGTGGAGGCTTATGGCAAAGAAGGCAGCACGGAAGACGTGGATCCTGGTCTCCGACGCAAGCCGTGCCCAGCTCTATCGTGAAGAGCCTGCTGGCAAGGGCTTCACCCTGCTCGAGTCCTACAACCATGACGAGAGCCGGGCGCGCGTGCGGGATCTGATGGCCGACGCGCACGGCCGCAAGCCGAATGGCACCTCCGGCGGGAACAGCAGCCCTGTCGGCGGCCCGGGGGGTCAGTACCTCGGCCGTCCCGGCGCCGCCCCCGACACCGATCCCAAGGAGGTCGAGAAGCAGAAGTTCGCCCAGGAGCTCGCGGAGGTGCTGGAGAAGGGGCTGAACGAGCACGCCTACGAGACGCTGGTGCTCATCGCGCCGCCGCACTTCCTCGGCCTGCTCCGCGGGGCGGTGAGCAAGCAGGTCAGTAACCACATCGAGACGAGCGTGGACAAGGACCTGAGCTGGCTGGACGGCCCCCGGCTCACCGAGCGGCTGCGCGAGCTGCGGGCCGGATAACGCCGCTCCCGGCTGCCTCGAACGTGTAGGCGACGCCGAGCCCGACGACGTTCGCCCGGGCGCTGTAGGCGCCGCCGTTGATGGTGTTCGGGTCCTCCGGCGGATTGGCCCGCACCGGGCTCACCTGCGGGAGCCGCGCTTCCCTCGGATCGACCCTCACGTCGGCGGCGAACGCGTGCGCATAGCTCGCGTCGAGGCGCCACCGGCCGAGGTGGACGCCGAGGCCGGCCGCCGTCGTCAGCTTCGTCGCGTCGATCGTCAGGACCGACAGGTACGCGGGCGGGACGGCGCTCTGCTCGAGGCTCACGCCGGCGCGCAGATCCCACCGCGCGCCCGCGAGATCGAAGGAATACTCGCCCCCGAGCCTCGCCGAGAGCGAGCTCTGGAAGCGCCGCGGGAACGAGACGGCTGGCACGCGGAACTCCTCCGGGAAGCCGGCGACGTTCCGGAGCACCACGCCGTCGGGCTCGACGAGGATGTCGTCGTGCATGCTCCAGCCCTCGACCCCGAGCCCGAGCTCCACGCGCAGGTCGTCCGCGACCCGCGCCTCCACCCCGGCGCGGAGGATCCACGGCAGGTCGAACGCGACGTCGGCGCCCTCGCCCTCCTGGACGGCGCGCTCGAAGACGGGCGCCGCGGGGAGCCGCGCCCTGAACTTGGCCGGAGCGCGCACCCAGATGGGCAGCTGGAAGGCCAGGCCGACGCGCCAGCGCGGCGTCGGGACGAAGAGCGCCCCGAGCTGGCCCGTGGGCGCCACGATGGGCGCGACGCTGAGCTCGGAATGGATGTCCCACTCCGGATCTTCGGGCGCGCAGAACATCCGCTCCGGGAGGCACCCGGAGACCACCATCCGGCTGTTGAACGCGCCGACCAGCGCGCTGACCCCGGCGCCGAAGCGCCATTCGGGCGACGGCGCGTACGCCGCCCCGACCCCCACGAGGGCGAGCGCGGAGCCCTCGAGCGTGAGCAGCGCGTAGCGCTGGGGCGCCGGCATGCCGTTCACCTGCTCCGGATAGCTGGAGAGGGCCGCGTACGGCGCCCACATCCCGCCCCAGACGACCCATCGCGGGTCGACCTTGAACGACGCCGCCAGCGTGGGGATCGGCAGCACCGGCGCGCTGCCGGTCACCGGCTCCATCGTCTGCACGAAGCTCGCGCCCGTCGGCTCGCCGGTGTTCGGGTCGACCTGCCGTACGATCGCCTGGCGCGTGTGCCGGCTGCGCCACTCGAAGAGCCCGACGTCGAACAGGACCTGGGTGCCGGCCTCGTAGACGCCCGCGGGGTTGTAGGCGATCGCCCCGAGATCGTCGCCGCCGGCGATGTACGCCCCGCCCCGGGACGACGGGCGGACGCCGCGGTCGGTGAAGTACAGCCCGGCGGCGCCGGCGTCGCCCGCGGACAGGAGGAGCGCCCCCGCGGCGGACGCCACGGAGAGCACGGCGCGGATCGTGGGCGTTTGCACGTGGATCACTCGTGCGGCCGGTTCTTGACGATGGCGTAGATCTGCTCGAGCCCGCGGGTCTCGTCCGTCAGGAAGTCCCTGGCCGAGACAAACAGCTGCCGGTAGTCCTCCGCCGTCAGCGGCGCGCCGCTCCCGGCCTCGATGCGGTTCACGTCCGCGAACGCGTCGAGGAACACGTCGAGCGGCGCTCGGCCGTCCGCCATCGGGGTCACGAGCGCCGGGAGCACGTGCTCCATCGCGTGATACCTGTCGTAGCGATCGTCGTTGAGCGCCTTCAGCGCCTCGAGCCCCGCGTCGGCCGCGCCCGGCCCACCGGCGGCCCCCGCCGGGGTCAGCGCGGTCGACGCGGCCTTCAGGATCCGGCGCAAGGCGTCGTCGTCGGCGAGGAGCTGGAGGCCGTCGGCGAGCGTCGTCGGCAGCACCTGGAACGGGGCGCCGGCCGCGTCCGCGTCGAGCAGGTAGGTGAGGAACCGCTCGATCTCCCGCCGCGCCGGCTCGTGGGCGCGGACTGCCTCCATCACGTCGACGGCGGCGGCGAACAGCGGGTGGCTCAGGAGGTCGCTCACCGTGGCGCCGAGCTCTTTCTGCGCCCAGGCGCACCGCCCCGTCGTCTCGCGATCGGGGCAGCGGGCGTTCAGCTGCTCGCGGAGGACGCGCAGGACGAGCGCGCCCATCCTCGGGAGCGCGCGGTTCTTGAACCGGGCCTCGGGCCCCGACCCGTCGACCGCGAGCAGCGCATCGACGAGCTCGTCCACGCCGCGCTTCCACTGGCCCTCTCGCTCTGCGGCGTCGGGCGCATCGCGCTGCGCGAAGCGCGCGTCGACGCCGTTCAGAGCGCCGGCGAGGAGGGTGAACACGGTGAGCTGGTCCTGGACCTGGCCATCCGCCCACGTGGCCTTCTTCTTCCCCCAGCGGTCGATCATGCCCGCGCCGGCCGCGTAGCGGGTGCTGAAGAGGATGCGCGCGAGCTTCTCGATGACCTGGGCCTTCGTCAGCGGCCGATCTGCCGCGGGGCCGCGCCGCACGGTCACGGACGTGTCGCGCGCCATCCGGGCGAACGCCACCGACGACGCCAGGACGTCCTCGGCCCGGAGCGCGTCGGCCAGGAGCGGCTCGAAGCTGTTGACCCCTGCCTCCGAGCAGTACGCGGTGTTGGTCCCGGGCGAGCCGGCCTTGATGCACTCCGGCCCGTGCTCCTTGCCCGGCCAGTGGCGGTACGCCGTGCTGAAGAGATCGGTCAGGATCGCCTCGCCGGTGGTGCCGTGGTCGACGTCGGCGAACGCCTTCACGATGGGGCCCAGGTACGCGGCGAGCCCGAGCTGCTCCAGGAGGTAGGTCGTCCCCGGGTGGCGCACCCGGATCAGGTTCTCCGGGGAGCTGCACTCGTTCACGCCGAGCGCGTTCCTGGGGCAATGGATCGTGCCGGCCGGCTCGAGCGTCCCCGAGATGAACAGGTTCGTCGCCACGTTCGCGCCGGTCCGGAAGGGATCCAGGTCCGGCAGCCCCGGGAACCTGTCCGAGTCCGCCCCGAAGTAGATGAGCCGGCTGAGCGCGGCCGGCGTGGGGTGGCTCGTCAGGCCGCGGATGCCGCTGGAGTCCACGAGCACCGAGTCGGTCACGAGCAGCGCCAGGGCCGAGGGCTTCACCTCGAGCTCGGCCCGCTTCGGGTCTCCGTCGGGGAGGAGCGAGTCGAGGTAGAAGGCCGCCAGGTCGTCGATCTGGAACAGCTCGCACTCGGCGAAGTCGACGAAAGGCACCGTGACCTCGAAGGCGCTCACCACGGCGCCCTCCTTGTTGCACTGCCTGACGCCGGCGGTGTCGTGCATGAGCTGCATCAGCCGCTCCATGCCCGAGCGGTTGTCGCCGCCCCTCGGCTTCTTCGGGTCGATCGGCGTCTTCGGGGCCGCCGTCGACGGCGCCCCGACCGTGAGGTTGATGGCCGGGCCGTTCAGGTCCGCCGGGTTGTACGCGTACCGGTCGCGGGTCGTGAGCATCGCCGCGAGCGCGTCGCCCGCGTGCCGCGCGCCGCCGTGCGGGGTGAGGAGCGCGCCGCCCGCGATCGCCTCGATCAAGCGCGCCACGAGCCCCGGCTGCTCCACGGCCTCGCCGAGCACCACCGCGAGCTCGTCCCAGAGCGGCGCCTCGTCGTCGATCTGCGCCGGCGCCTCCTTGCCCTGGGCGGCCAGCCGGTCGTGCTCGCGGGCGACGTCCCGGATGCGCAGCGCCGCGGCGGTCATGCGGGCGAGCTCCGCCTCGCGGTTCTCGAGCAGATCGATGAGCGTGAGCAGGAGGACGTCCGAGTCCTTGTCGGCGAGCACCTGGCCGACCGCGTGCGCGAGGTCGGCGAGCGGCGAGTCCTCGCCGCGGAAGCGGCGGTACGAGAGGCAGCCGTCGCACCGCTCGTCCGCCGGCACGGCCCTGCCGCGGCGGACGTCGTAGCGGGCCTCCTCGCGGTCGCCGAAGAGCAGGTACGCGCCGGAGAGCGCGTACATGAGCCCTTCGTGCTCGGTCTTCCACGGCTCCGGATCGCCCTTGCCCGCGTACCGGGTCCCGTCGACGAGCGGCACGATCGACCGCAGCGCCGCGCCGAGGACGGTGCGGGAGGTGTCGACGTAGGCGTAGAGCTCCGGCGAGAGGCCCCCGAACGGGTCCCGCGGCGGCTCGGTGACGCCGGGGATGGCGAACGGCGGTTCGATCGCGAGCGGCGCGCCGGTCCGGTCCACGAACCTGCCGGACGCGTCGACGTCGGCGAGGCCGTCGCCGTCCGCGTCGGCGAACGGCGCGGGGACCCCGTCGCCCTGGGGGAGGACCCACCCGCGCCCATCGCGGCGGGCGATGAAGATCGACGGCGGCGCGGCGAGCTCGGGGTGCTCCGCGAGCAGCGCCGCCTGCGCGAGCTCCAGGGTCGTGCGCGGGCGGCTCGGCTGCGCGGTGGCGGCGTCGACCGCGAGCGGCGCTCGCTCCGGCAGCGACAGCGCGGCCAGCTCCTGCTCGCCGGCCGCGAGCAGCGCCTGGAGCGCGGGCGCCCCCGGGCCGCCGGGGCCGAGCACGTCGAGCGCCGCCACGGTCATCGGGCGCAGCCCGGGGTACGCGAGCGCCGCGCCCACCATGCCGAGCCCCACCTCCGCCGAGCGATAGCCCTGGCGCCCCCAGATGCTCGCGAGGGCGCAGACCGGCGTTCCCTGCCCCTCTGCACGGTCGCAGGCGATCGGCGCCCGCTCCCGCTGCCTCTTCTGGTCGCCCTCCTCGGGCCGCGCGCTCTCCTCGCCGCCGTGGATGAGCGCGTCCAGGAGCCGGGCGATCCCCCGGGTCGACGCGGGCAGGACCGCCGGCCCCGCCGCGTCGAACGGGTTCGTCTCGTAGAGCGGCGCGATTGTCTGCGAGAGGCTCAGGACGGCATCGTGCAGCCGGATCTTGCCGCCCCCCTCGCCGGACGCGACGTTGTCGATCTCGATGTCCGGCACCGCGGCGTTGACGGCGTCCACGAGGGCGTTGCGCCACCGCGCCATGGCCTCCACCTTGGCCACGCCCAGCCTGCGGGCCTGCTCCGCCCGCTCGCCCGAGACCGGCGGGAGCAGCGAGACGTCGACCTCGTCCTCGTACCGGCCCTCGCGGTCGTAGTGACAGACGCGCTGGTACGAGGCGCCCGTGGGGTCCTCGTGGAGGCTCGACGCGCCCACGCGGTCGCAGAGCATGCCGAAGACGTCGTCGCCCAGCCCGCCGCCCTCCGTGACCCTGGGAGGCGCCACCCGCGTCGTGTCGAGCGGCTCGTGACACGAAGCGATCGCCCCGCCGGCCGCGATGAGCGCGACGAGCCGGAGTACGACAGCGGCCGAGGAACCCAGCGCGCGCCTGCGCATGACGACAACCTCCCCCAGTTGCCTCCAGGGTAGACGATTCCACCCCAGGTGCGTAGGGGCTTGGCGCCCCTGCGGGTGTCAGGTGGGTGGCGTCGGAGCGCGCGTTCTCCAGTTCTCCAGCGTCACTGCGCTGCGACGGGGACGGCGGCGGGCTCGTGGGTATACGCTGCGGAGCGATGGCGACCCAACCCACCCCGCTCACCGCTGTCGTTCTCGCTGCTGGACAAGGGACTCGGATGAAGAGCGCCCGACCGAAGGTGCTCCACGAGCTCTGCGGCCGGCCGATGCTCCATTACGTCGTCGACGCGGCGCTGGCCGCCGGCGCCTCGGACGTCGTGGTCGTCGTCGGCCACGGCCGCGAGGAGGTCTCTGCGGCCCTGGACAAGGCGTTCGGCGCCCAGGGGAAGAAGGTCCGCACCGCGCTCCAGGCCCAGCAGCGCGGCACGGGCGACGCGGTGCGCTGCGCCATGCTGCACATCGACGCGACCTCCGAGGCGGTCCTGATCCTGTGCGGCGACACGCCGCTGCTCGATCCGGAGCAGCTCACGCAGCTCCGCGGGGCGCTCGACCGCGCGGGCGACGCGCCGATCGCGATGCTCACCGCGGAGGTCTCCGATCCGACGGGGTACGGCAGGATCCTTCGCGACGCCTCGGGCCGGGTGATCGGCATCCGCGAGCACAAGGACGCGACGGCCGAGGAGCGCGCGATCACCGAGGTGAACCCCGGCGTCTACCTCGCCCGCAGCGGGTTCCTCGGGCGCGCGCTGGCCGGGCTGACGACGGACAACGCGCAGGGCGAGCTCTACCTGACCGACATCGTCGCGCAGGCGGCGAAGGCCGGCGGCGCCGCGGCGGTCGTGGCCAGGGACGTCGGCTCGCTCGTGGGCATCAACGACCGCGCGCAGCTCGCCGCCGCCGAGGAGGTGCTCTACGGCCGCATCGCCGACCGGCTGCGCAAGAGCGGCGTCACGATCCGCACGAGCGCCCGCATCGACGCGGGCGTGGCCGTCGAGCCGGACGCCGTGATCGAGCACGCCGTGGTCCTGCGGGGCCGGACGCGCGTCGGCGCGGGGGCGCGGATCGACGTGGGCTCGGTGCTCACGGACGTTGTCGTCGAGGCGGGCGCCTCGGTGAAGCCGTACACGGTCGCCTCGCAGTCGTCGATCGGCGCCGGCGCGCAGATCGGGCCGTTCTCGCACCTCCGCCCGGAGAGCCAGATCGAGGCCGACGCGCACATCGGCAACTTCGTCGAGACCAAGAAGACCGTGGTCCGGAAGGGCGCGAAGGCGAACCACCTCGCCTACCTCGGCGACGGCGACATCGGCGAGGGCGCGAACGTCGGCGCCGGGACGATCTTCTGCAACTACGACGGCTTCCGGAAGCACCGGACCGAGATCGGCGCCGGCGCCTTCATCGGCAGCGACTCGCAGATCGTCGCCCCGGTGAAGATCGGCGCGGGCGCCTACGTGGCGACGGGCACGACCGTGACCCGCGACGTGCCGGACGAGGCGCTGGCGATCGGCCGGGTGAAGCAGGAGAACAAGGAGGGCTACGCGACGCGGCTCAAGGCGCGGCTGAAGGACGCGGCGAAGAAGTAGGCCCGGAATCGCCCTATCGCATGTGGATGGCGTCGCCGAGAAGCGCAGATGACCGACCCGAAGCGGGCGAGGTCGACGCGGCCCGTGCTGTTCACGCACGGTGAGGGCCGGTAGCGAGGCGACCGGCCGACCCGTCGGGATCACACCTCCCAGCGCCGGAGCCACGCCGAGAGCGCATCGGCGATCCGGCCCGAGCTCCCGGCCGCGGCTGTAGCTCGGCCTCCGGCGACGACCGCGCAGGTCGTTTTCGCGCGACGCCGAAGGCCCCCGTGCTCGTCCGGCTGCAACCTGGGTCGGCTCGAATCCTGGGAGGGCACGGATCTCGCCTGTGCCCGTGTATGTGATTCAGTTCACATTTGCAGGACAGGAGCCCCCATGCCCACGTACGAGTTCAAGTGCAACGACTGCGGCGCCGAGTTCGAGGTGGTCGCGTCGCTCTCCGAGTTCGAGCGCCTGAAGCGGGAGCGCACGGCCCAGTGCACGGCCTGCGGCCGCTCGAACGTCGAGCCGGAGATCGTGGCGTTCCAGGTGCAAACGGCGCGAAAGAGCGCCTAGGCAGAAGGACAAAGCGCCGTGTCGAGCGAGAACTACCACGAGCTGCCGGAGCTCCTGTCGGAGGCGACCAAGGAACGGCACCGCGCGATCGTCTCGTTGATCGAGGAGCTCGAGGCGATCGACTGGTACCAGCAGCGCGCCGAGGCGTGCTCGGACGCGGAGCTCCGTGCCGTGCTCCTCCACCACCTCGAGGAGGAGGTGGAGCACGCGATGATGAACCTCGAGTGGCTCCGCCGGAATGACCGCGTCTTCCAGGAGAAGATCGACATCTATCTCAACAGCCAGGGGCCGATCACCGAGGTGGAAGCGGCCGAGGAGGCGGCGAAGCTCGGCGCCGCGGCGAGGACCGGCGCCATGGCGCCGAGGGGCGCGCTCGGCATCGGGAGCCTGAAGGGAGCATGATCATGGATCTTCTCAAGCGCGAGCTGGCTCCCATCCTCCCCGCCGCGTGGGACCTCATCGATCACGAGGCGACGCGCGTGCTCAAGCTGCACCTCGCCGGCCGCAAGCTCGTCGACTTCCGCGGTCCGTTCGGCTGGGAGGTCGCCGCCGTCAACACGGGCCGACTGCGCGCGATCGAGCGGCAGGAGGCGTCCTCGGTGAGCGCGGGCGTCCGCCTCGTGCGGCCGCTCGTCGAGTTCCGCGCGCCCATCCGCCTCGAGCTCGCCGAGCTCGACGCCGTCGGGCGCGGCGCGCAGGAGCCCAACATCGAGGACGTCGTGCGCGCCGCCGAGCACGCCGCGCGCTTCGAGGACGGCGCCATCTTCAACGGTCTCGCGGCCGCCGGGATCGAAGGGATCCTGGAGGTCACGCCGCACAAGCCCGTGGGGATCCCCGCGCCGGAGGCGTGGCCGCGCGCCGTGGTGGAGGCGAGAGAGGTGCTCCGCGCCGCGGGCGTCGACGGTCCTTATGCGCTCGCGCTGGGCCCGAAGGCGTACGACGAGCTGGCCGCGGCCGCGGAGGACGGGTACCCGCTCCTCAAGCACATCGAGCGCCAGCTCATCGACGGGCCGATCGTGTGGGCGCCCGCGCTCGAAGGCGGCGTGCTCCTGAGCACGCGAGGCGGCGACTTCGAGCTGACCGTGGGGGAAGACCTGTCCATCGGCTACGAGGGGCACGACAGACAGGTCGTCGAGCTCTTCCTCACCGAGAGCTTCACGTTCCGCGTGCTCGAGCGCGCCGCGGCCGTGGCGCTGCGGCGGGGCTGAAATCAGGCCCCGCGGCTACTCGGCGTCGCCGACCGCGGCGCCCTCGCCGTCCCGCAGCGACGGGATGGCGTGGCCCATCCGGAGGCGCTTCGCCTCGAGGTAGGGCGCGGAGAACGGGTTGGCCGGGACGATGGCCGCCGAGCGCGAGGCGATCCGGACGCCGAGCGCGCGGAGCGCGTCGACCTTGTCGGGGTTGTTCGTGAGGAGCCGGATCGACTCGATGCCGAGGTGCTCGATCATCGCGGCCGCGGGCTCGTAGCCACGGGCGTCGTCCGGCAGGCCGAGGATGCGGTTCGCGTCGACCGTGTCGTGGCCGAACGCCTGGAGCTGGTACGCCCGGATCTTGTTGGCGAGCCCGATGCCGCGCCCCTCCTGCCGGAGGTAGAGCACCACGCCGAGCCCGCGGCGCCCGATCTCGGCCTGGGCCGCCTCGAGCTGCTCGCGGCAATCGCACTTGAGAGAGCCGAACACCTCGCTCGTGAGGCACTCGGAGTGGACGCGGAGGGTCACGTCCGACCGGCCGCGCACGTCGCCCATGACGAGCGCGACGTGATCGGGAGAGAGCCCCTGCTCGGGGCTCGTCGTCCCACCGAAGTGGAACACCAACATCTGAAAGACGCCGTGCTTCGTGGGCACGGGCGCCTGGGCACGAATATCGAGCTGAGGCCGGATCGCCGTCGTCGGGACGTGCATCTCGCTCTCCTGGTGGAGGAATCCTGGGTCGCCTGTCAAGCAAGGAGCGCGCCTGGGTAGCCCGCTGCCCTGCCCTTGTCCGGCCACCCCTGAAGGTGGCGTCAATCAGGTAGCGTAAGCACCCGGCAGGAACAAGGTAAGCTCTCCAAGATGTTGCTCCAAGGACATACCTGGAGCAGCCGATCAGCTGCGAGAAGCAGCAGATCGGCTTCGTCCCGGCGCGATCCCCGCCGGCACCGCCGGCCGTGAGCGAGCTTACCAACGAGACGCCGTCGGACCGTCGGAGCGGCGAGGGAGCCGGGGGACCGCTGCCGCTTCGGAACCACCCTGGGGACCGAGGAGGCCGGGGGCCGCGCGCCCGCCTCAGAACCACCCGGGTTGCATCCTGGCGTACGAGTCCTCGCCGGAGCGGCAGAGCGCGGCGAGCGCCTCGACGCGGGGCAGCTCCGTCGAGAGCCAGTACTGCGCCGCGCAGAGCTTGCCCTCGTAGAAGTCGGCCGGAGCGGCGCCCCTGGCGAGCCCTTCGCGGGCGGCCGCGGCCATCGCGAGCCATTGCCAGGCCACCACGACCACGGAGACGAGCTCCATGTAATCGGCGCTGTGCCGCAGCATCCGTTCGGTGTCGCCGCGTATCCCCACCTCGGCGAGCTGCACCGTCACCTCGCCGAGCAGCGAGAGCGCCGCGCCGAAGCGCTCGCCCCACGCGGGCTCGACGCCGGCCCGCTGCGCCCGGACGATCGTCTGCTGGATCTCGCCGCCGAGCGCGATGAGCGCGGCGCCGTTCCCGGCCACGACCTTGCGGCCAAGCAGGTCCAGGCCCTGGATCCCGGTCGTGCCCTCGTGGATCGCGTTGAGCTTCTGATCCCGGAGCCAGGCCTCCGGGAGGTACTCGCTCGAATAGCCGTAGCCGCCGTGGACCTGGAGCGCGAGGGCGTTCGACTCGAAGCCCTTCTCGGCGGGGAAGGTCTTGGCGATGGGGGTGAGCAGGTCGAGGAGCCGCTGGGCGCGCTCCCGCTCCGCCGCGTCCGCGGCGTGCGCCGCGAAATCGGCGTACAGCGCGGTCGTGGACACGAGCGCGAGGCCGCCCTCGACGATGGCCTTCTGCCGGAGCAGCATCCGGCGCACGTCGGCGTGCTCGATGATCGGCACCTGCGGCGCCCCCGCGTCCCTCGCGCCGAGCGGCCGGCCCTGCGGCCGGACGAGCGCGTAGCCGAGCGCCTCGTGGTAGGCCGCGGAGGCGGTCGCCACGGCGTTCGCGCCGACCAGGATGCGGGCCTCGTTCATCATCTGGAACATGCAGGCGACGCCCTGGTGGGGGCTGCCCACGAGGTAGCCGTGGCAGTCCCCCTTCTCGCCGAAGCTGAGCGACAGGCTGGGGAGCCCGCGCCAGCCGAGCTTGTGGATCATGCCGGCGACCTCGACGTCGTTCGGGACGAGCTGCCCGCCCTCGATCCGCCGCTTGGGCACGGCGAACAGGCTCACGCCCTTGATGCCCCGAGGCGCGCCCTCGATGCGCGCGAGCGTGAGGTGGACGATGTTCTCGGTGAGGTCGTGGTCGCCGCCCGAGATGAACATCTTCGACCCGCGGACGAGGTAGTGGCCCGCGTCGGTCTTCACCGCGCTCGCCTGCACGTCGGCGAGGCTCGAGCCGGCCTGGGGCTCGGTGAGCGCCATCGTCCCGGTCCACTCGCCGGCGTACATCCGGGTCATGAAGGCGGACCGCAGGGCGTCGTCGCCGAACGTCTCGATGAGGTGCGCCGCGCCGGCCGTCAGGCTGAGGTAGCCGCACGCGCTCAGGTTCGCCGCCTGCAGATAGGCCCCCGCGAGCGTGGCGACGACGAGCGGAAGCTGCTGGCCCCCCACCGCGGCCGGCCGCGTCGCGGTGAGCACCCCGAGCTCGACCATCGGCCGGAAGACCCGCTGGATGGCGGGGTGCACCGTGATGGCGCCTCCCTCGAAGCGCGGCGGCGCCTCGTCGACCGGCCTGTAGGTCGGGAACAGGACCTCCCGCGCGAAGCGCCGGCAGCTCTGGAGGTAGAGATCGAACGTGTCGCGCGCGTGATCGGCGAAATAGGGGAGCTCGCAGAGGCGCGGCGCGTCGAGCACCTCGTAGAGGAGGAACTCGACGTCGCGGTCGTGGAGGAGGGGGTTCTGGGGAGGGGTCATGTGTCTCTCGCCGGACGTGGCGCACGCTAGGCGCCGATTGAAGGAGGATGTCGAGGGCTCGTCTCGGCCGGACGACGGTGTACGACGAGCGCGACGTGCCTTTGCGCCTCATTTGGTGAAGAGGCCCCTCGGTCGATCACCAGAGGACGTTAATCTCCGCGCACTCTGCGATCAGATGGTCCGAAGTCATCACTGGGATATTGTGCACCTGCGCGGTGGCGATGATGATCCGGTCGCACGGATCCGCATGCGATACCGCAACTTCGGGCGCCAACGCCGCGATCTCCGACGTGACCGGCAGCTCGCGGATCGCATATGCCTGAAGTGCATCGCGAAGCCAGTCGCGCGCAGGCAGCGGGAGCGCGAGCTTCCCCTTCCTTTGCTTGACCGCGATCTCGAACGCCGAAATCGCCGACACGAAGAGCTCGGTCCCAGCGTCCGCGAGGACGGTACGAGCGCTCGTCGACAGTCGCGCAGGAGCGCCAACCAACCAGAGCAACGCGCAGGTATCGAGAAGTACACGCACGATCGTCAGCTCTCGGGCCAATCTTCGGGATCGAGCGGGAGCGACGGATCCTCGTGGAAGACGATCTTTCCCAGCACGGGATGAGGTTCCAGGATCCTCGTGATGACGCCGGGAGGCTCGCTCGGCGCTCGTGTCGCGAGCACGATGACTTCCGCGGGGCCGGGCGGGAAATCGTCGGGGAGGCGGATGGCGATCTCGTGACCGGCCGGGATGATGATGTTCAGCTTATGCGCGCGCATGGCGACGTCCAGAGCCTACCATCTCGGCTCTGCGGCCGCACCGCGTCTGAAGAGGAAGCCGCCCATCGACTCGCGGAGCGCCACGCTCGCGCTGCCAAGCACCAGGCGGTAGCCGGCCGGCGGGTCCAGGCCGAGTTCGTCGACGCGGGCCATCACCTCGCCCTGCGAGCGCCCCGGCGCGCGAGCGTTCGGGGGCCACACGCTCTTTGCCGTGCTTGCCAGGGGTTCCTAGACTCGTGACCCATGAAACGACTTTCCTGGGTTCTGCTCGCGGCGCTGGTTTACGTGGGCTGTGGGGGCAACGACGACAACCCGTCGGAGGCGGGTTCGGGGGGTGATGGCGGTGGCGGCGGTGCAGGTGGTGGCGCGGCTTGCGAAGCCGGAGGCGAGGGCACGCTCGACGTCGAGATCGTGAGCCCGAACGACGCCGGAGACGTCGCCGTGACCTCGCCGGGAGTGCCGGACGAGCGCGTGGTCGCGAGCGCGTCCCTCGACACGCCGGCGGGCGAGTACACGCTGCGGGCAAGCAGCGTGGCCGACTACCCGGACGGCGAACGCGTCGGCTTCGTCTATCGGCCCGAGGACCCGGAGCAGAGCGCCTGCGTCGCCGACGGCGCGACCACCGAGGTCACCTTCAACTACGAGCTCACGCCCGGGAGCCACCAGCTCTGGTTCACCGCGCAGAACGGCGACCAGCTGGTCGGCGCGCTCGACGGCGAGGCGCTGCTCGAGTCGGGCGAGGTCACGCCGAGCGTCGCGTTCCAGGGGAGCGCGGAGATCATCAACCAGGGCGCGATCGCGTTCGACGGGGCCGGCAACCTGTGGGTCTCGGCCAACGCGGGCCAGATCACCGTGCGGCTCGTCGACACGCTGGGCGAGAGCAGCGAGGCCGCCCCTGACCGCGTGCTCGACGTGTCCGAGGCGTGCGCGGGCGTCACCCCCTGCGCCGCGGGCGGTCTGGCGTTCGACGCCGCCGGCAACCTCTGGGTCGGGATCCGCGACCATTTGCTGAGGATCGACGCGGCCGATCTCGAAGGCTTAGGCGTGGTGGAGCCGTCCGTGACCATCACCGGAGACGAGCTCGAGAACGTTCAAGCGCTCGCGTTCGACGGATCGGGCAACCTGTGGGTGGCGAGCGCCGAGCAGGACGCGGTGCTGATGTACGGGGCTGAGCGGCTCGCCGCGGACGACGGGGATCCCGCCGACGTGGTGCTGAAGGCGCTCACCCCTGAGCCGGTGATCGGGCCGCTCGGCCACCCGACGGGGCTCGCGTTCGACGAGCAGGGCGCGCTCTGGGTGGGTTACTGGGGCTCGAACACCATCGCGAAGTTCGAGCCCCGCGATCTCGAAGCATCCGCGGAGCTCACCCCCGAGGTTCAGCTCGAAGTGGGGGTGCTGGCGCTCCCGGAGAGCATCGCGTTCGATCAGCAGGGGAACCTGTGGCTGCCCTCCAAGGTCGGTTCGGCGGCGGCGATCGCCAAGGCGGAGCTCGCCGCGGGCGGAGACGTGGAAGCGGGAGCCACCGTCCTGACGAGCGAGGCGTTCGGATCACTCATCGACCTCGCCTTCAACCCGCCCCCCGACTGGTCACCGATCCACGGCCCCAAGTGAGCCCGTGGCGGCCGTGGAGCCCGGCCGCCGGAGCCGCGCAAGGCGCGCCCGCAGGTCGTCCGCGACCACGTAGAACGCCGGCACGACGAGGAGGCTGAGCGCCGTCGAGACGACGAGGCCGCCGATCACCGCAGCGGCCATCGGAGCCCGGATCTCGGCGCCGGGGCCGAGCGCCAGCGCCGACGGGACAGCGGCCATCAGCGTCGCGATCGAGGTCATCAGGATGGGGCGCAGCCGCACCGGGCCGGCGCGGAGCATCGCCGCGCGGGCGTCCATCCCCTCCCCTGCCCCCTCGCCGTGCCCGCCCTCGCGCCTCACCTCGATCGCGTGATCCACGAGGATGATCGAGTTCTTCTTCACGATCCCCATGAGCAGCAGGATCCCGATCATGCTGAAGATGTTGAGCGTGTGCCCTGTCAGGAGCAGCGCGAACGCAGCGCCCGCGATCGACAGCGGCAGGATCGTCAGCACCGTGACCGGGTGCAGGAACGAGTTGAACTGGGACGCGAGCACCATGTAGGCGACGAGGATCCCGAGCACCAGCGCGAAGAGGAGCCCGCCCATCGACTCGCGGAACGTCACGCTCGCGCCGCCCAGCACCAGGCGGTAGCCAGCCGGCAGGTCCCGGCCGAGCTCCTCGACGCGGGCCACCGCCTCGCCCTGCGAGCGCCCCGGCGCGACGTTGCCGAAGACCGAGATCGCGCGCTCGCGGTCGCGGCGCGTGATCGCCTGGAGCGCGGGGCGCTCCTCGTAGGTGACGACCGACGTCAGCGGGACCAGCGCGCCCGACGCGCTCCTCACCTGGATGCGCGCGAGATCCTCGGGCCGGCTCCGCTGCTCCGCGAGCAGGCGCGCGCGGACGTCGATGCGGCGCCCGTTGTCGTTGTACTTGGCGACGCGCCCGCCGCCGATCAGCGTGTTCAGCGTCGTCGCGATGGCCTCGACGCTCACGCCGAGATCCGCGGCACGCGCCCGGTCGGGCACGATGCGGAGCTCGGGCATGCCGAGCTGGTAGTCGGAGTCGAGATCCACGACGACGCCGCTCTGCGCGAGCTCGGCCCGGATGCGCTCGCTGTGCTTCGTGAGCTCGTCCCAGTCGGGGCCGCGGATCGAGAACTCGACAGGGAACCCGCGCTGGGCCGTGAAGCCCGACTGCGAGAGGTCCTGGACCACGGCGCGCAGGCCGGGGTAGCCGTTCAGCTCCTTGCGGAGCGCGCCCTGGAGATCGGCCTGCGAGAGCGCCCGCTCGTCCGGCGGCTTCATCGTGACGAACAGCACGCCCGTGTTCACGCCGCCCCCGCCGCCGAAGCCGCCGACGACGGCGAAGACCCGTTCCACCGCCGGGTTCGCGCCCACGGCCGCCTCGGCGCGGCGGAAGAGCCGGTCGGTCTCCTCGATGTCCGAGCCGACCGCCGTCTGCAGGCGGACAAGGAGCCGCCCCTGGTCCTGCGACGGGACGAACTCCGTCGGGAGGCGCTGCATGGCGACGATCGCGCCGGCGAAGAGGATCGCGCCGAGCAGGACGACCGCGACCGGGAACCGGAGCGCCCGGGCGAGCAGCCAGCCATAGCCGCGGGAGAGCGCCTCGAAGCCGCGATCGACGAGCCGCCCGAGGCGGCCCCTGTTCTCGCGGGAGACGTCGAGGATCTGCGCGCAGCGGGCGGGCGCGAGGGTGATCGCCTCCAGGTACGAGAGGAGCACGGCGATGCAGAGGGTCACGCCGAACTGGAGGAAGAACCGGCCGACCACCCCCTCCATGAAGATGATCGGGAGGAAGATCGCGACGACGGCGAGCGTCGCGGCGAGCGCCGCGAAGGTGATCTCGGCCGTGCCCTCACGGGCGGCGCGGACGCGGTCCTTCCCCCCTTCGGCGTGCCGGTGGATGTTCTCGAGCACCATGATCGCGTCGTCGACGACGATGCCGACGGCGAGCGAGAGCCCGAGCAGCGTGAAGGTGTTCAGCGTGAAGCCGAGGAAGTAGATCGCGGCGACCGTGCCGAGCAGCGACATCGGGATGGCCAGGACGACGTTGAGCGTGCTCGAGAGCGAGCCGAGGAACATCCAGCAGACGAGGGCCGTGAGCGCGATGGCCATGCCGAGCTCGAGCTCGATCTCGTGGACCGACTCCTCGATGAACTTCGTCGAGTCGAAGTTCACGCCGACCTCCATCCCCTCGGGCAGGGACTTCTGGACCTCGGCAAGCGCGGCCCGGACCCCCCGGGCGACCTCGACCGCGTTCGAGCCGCGCTGCTTCCTCACGCCGAGGCCCTGGGCCGGCTCCCCGTTCACCCGGGCCAGCCGGCGGACGTCCTCGAAGCCGTCCTCGACGAGCGCGACGTCCTCCAGGTACACCGTGGCGCGCGCCGACGACGGCGGCCCCGCCGCCTGGGCGGCAGCGCCCGGCTGGGCGGCCGCGCCGGCGTTGCCCTGGCGGAGGACGATCCGCTTGAAGGTCGCGAGATCGAGCGCCTCCCCCATCACCCGCACGTTGAGCTCCCGCCCTTCGGTCTCGATGCGGCCGGCGGGGAGCTCGATGTGCTGGCGGCGCAGGGCCTCGGTGACGTCGGCGACGGTGAGCCCGTTCGCCGCGAGTCGATCGGCGTCGATCCAGATGCGGACGTTGCGCTCGAGGTAGCCGCCGAGCGTGAGCTCGCCGACGCCGGGCACCGTCTGGAGCTTCTCCTTCAGCCGGTAACGCGCGATGTCGGCGACGAGCTGGGGAGAGAAGGGGCCGGAGAGCCCGACCCACATGATCGGCTGGTCCTCCGGGTTCGTCTTGGAGACGACGGGCGGGTCGAGGTCGAGCGGCAGCCGCCGCTGCGCCTGGGAGATCTTCGTCTGAACGTCCTGGAGCGCGACGTCGACGTCGCGCGACAGGTCGAGCTCGATGGTGACCGAGGCGCTCCCCTGGCGCGACGTCGACGTGATCGATCGGATCCCCTCGACCTGGACGGCCGCCTCCTCGAGCGGCTCGACCACGTCGTGCTCCATGATCTCGGGGGCGGCGCCCTCCAGCGTGGCGGAGATGGTGATGGTGGGGAAGTCGACGTCGGGGAACTGGCTGATGCCGATGCGCGACACGGCGACGAGGCCGAAGACGATGGTCGCGGCCATCAGCATCCAGGCGAAGACCGGCTTCCTGAGGCAGGCTTCGGTGAGGCTCACGGCACGCTCCGTGACGAGCTGGCGGGAGCGGTCAGCGGCGACGCGCCGGACGAGGCGGGCGGCGACGCGCCGGACGAGGCGGCGGGGGGTGACGCGCCGGACGAGGCGGGCGGCGACGCGCCGGCCGCGGACGCGCTGGCGTCTGCGCCTCCCTCGGGGCGGTGCCCCGCGGCCTGGCCTCCCGGCACGCTGCCGGGCGCCGCGATGCGGACCTGCGCCCCCTCGCGCAACGCCTCCGCGCCGCGCGTCACGAGGAGCTCTCCCACGGAGAGGCCCGACTTGACCTCGACGCGCCCGTCGGGCGTGCGCAGCCCCAGCGAGAGCACGCGCTCGCGCGCGGTGGTGCCGTCGACCACGTACGCGAGGAACCCCCGCTCGCTCGGTCGCACGGACGTGAGTGGGATCACGGGAGCGTCGCCGCTCGCGCCCACGGGCACGGTCACCTCGGCGAAGGTCCCCGGGCGGAGCAGCTCCTTGCCCTCGCCCTGCACCTCGCCGGTCACGGCGACCATGCGCGTCGCCGGATCCGCCGCGTCGGCGACGTGCGTCAGCCTGGCGCTGTACGTCCGCGCGTCGCCCTTCACGGTGAAGCGCGCCTCCATGTCGGGCCTGACCCGCGGGGCGTCGGCGGCGGGGATCTGGAAGCGGAGCAGGAGCGGGTCGCGGCGCAGGAGCGTCGCGAGCACGGTGCCGACAGGCACGTGCTGGCCGGTCTGCACGGTGCGCGTCTGGATCTTCCCCTGGATGGGGGCGCGCACGTAGGCGTCGCGCAGGTTCAGGAGCGCCTGGTCGACGGCGACCTTCGCCTCGGCGACCTGCGCGGCGGTCGTCGCCGCCCTCGAGCGCCAGGACGCGACGTCTTCCTTGCTGAAGACGCCGTCGGCGCCCTCCGCCTCGCGCCGCTCGAGCCCCGCGGCGGCCTCGGCCTGGGTGGCGGTCATCCGATCGAGCGTCGCGCGCGCCGCGCGGACGGCGAGGTTGTACCGGGCCGGGTCGATCTCGACGAGCACCTGCCCTGCCTTGACCTCGGCGCCCTCCATGAACCGCACCGCCTCGACGACGCCGGCGACGCGCGCGGTGAGCTGCACCTGCTCGAACGCCTCGACCGCTCCGACGGCCGGCACGGCGTACTCGACCCGCTCCGCCGCGACGGGCACGACCTCGACCGGGAAGCTGAGCCCCTGCTTCGCGGGCTTGCGCCCTTGCTCGGGCGAGGCCTCCCCGCCCTTCTTGCACGCCGGAGATCCGAGGAAGACAAGCCCCGCCACCAGGGCGAGCGCGGCCACGCGAATCGGTTGGAGCACCATCTAGGTGGAGGAGTAGCGCAACTTGAGCCGCTGTGCGCGGGGCCGAGCGGGGTGACCGATCACAAACCCCGCCGATCCAGCACAAAGCCACGCACTGCCGCGCAGGACAGACGGTCCGTACAGTCCTGCAGACAGCAGGGATGCTGACCCACGAGCCCGGCGTGAAACCAGCAACGACGGGCGAGCTGACACGAACTGGCGGAGACGACGATGAAAGACCTGGTCAACGACATGACCGAACGATTTCTGCGCGATGCCGGCATCGCTCCCGGCATGCGCGTCCTCGACGTGGGGTGCGGCCGAGGCGACGTGAGCTTCATGGTCGCCCGCATCGTCGGCGAAGAAGGTTGTGTGCTCGGGGTAGACCGCGATCCCGCGCCCATCGCGGTCGCTCGCCGGCGAGCCGCCGAGCTGGGACTCCGCCGAGTCACCTTCGAAGAGCGGGACCTCGGCGCGCTCTCCCCCACCGCCGAGCGCTTCGATGCCGCCGTCGGCAGGAGGGTGCTCATGTACCAGCCGGATCCTGTCGCTGCGGTCCGTGCCATGGCCGGTGCCGTGCGCGCAGGCGGCCTGATCCTGCTCCAGGAGAACGACCCGACGATGGGCCAGGGCAGCCTGATGCCCATGGATCTGCACCGCCAGGTGCACCAGTGGATCTGGCGTACCGTCGAGCGTGAGGGCGCGAGCCTCCACATGGGATTCCAGATGCCGAGCGTCTTTGAAGAAGCGGGCCTGACCGTGCAGCTCGTGAGGGCCGAGGCCATCGTGCAGACGGCGAAGATCCAGCATCAGCTCGCGTTGATCGTTCGCGCGATGCTCCCGCGGATCGTGCAGCAAGGCGTGGCGTCGGAGGCCGAGGTCGACGTGGACACCCTGGAAGAACGTCTCGCCGCCGAACGGACGAAGGCCAATACCACCTTCGTCGGCGACCTCGTCTTCAGCGTGTGCGGCCGGACACCGTCTCCTGGGTGAGCGAGCGTCCCTTGCTCTGCGCTTCGGCGCGCCAGGCCGCCGGCGTCGCCCCGTGCTCTCTACGGAACATGCGGATGAAGTGCGTCGCGTCCGCGTAGCCGACGCGCTCGGCGACGATCTCGACCCTCTCGTCGGAGTGGAGGAGGATGCGGCGAGCCTCCGCCATTCTCCCGGCGACGATCCACTCGACAGCGCTCCGGCCCGTCGCCCGAGAGAGCGCCGTCGTCACGTACGCCGGGCTCCGCCCCACCGATCGCGCGACGTCCTTCAGCGAGAGCGGCCGGAGGCAGTTTCGCTCGATGAAGCGAAGGGCATCGACGACGACTCCCGGCGATGCTGAGGCAGGGTGTTGCGAGCGCGCGGCCTGCTGAACCTCGTTGAGGATGAGCACAAGGAGGCTCCGCTGGACGACGTCAGGAGCGCTGCCATCCCACGATCCCGTCGCGCGCGTCAGCTCGCGGAGGAGCATGTCGATGTGCGCGTGACGATCCGCGGGCACCCGAACGACGGGGGATGCGCCGGCGCGCACGCGCTCGAACGGCTCGAGCAAGCTGCCCGCCTCCTCGGCGGCCAAGCAGGGGACACAGAAGCCAACGCCGATCCACTCCGGGGCGGCCTTCTCGATCGAGCGGTGCGGTTGTCCGGCAGGCACGAGGAGGACGTCTCCAGCTTCGATCTTCCATCGACCGCGCTGCTCGATCCGAGAAGAGCCGCTCGTGTAGAACGCCAGCGCGGCGAAGGCGTGGGTCATGGACGCCCGCATGACCGGCTGCACCGGTGAGGGTTGCCGGCAGCAAAAGATCGCTCGGCCCCCGCCAACAAGGTCTTCTCGCTGGATCGCCGGCGCGGCGGGCATGAGCGCCATGATGACATCGGCGGCAGCAGGAGGCGAGCGCCGGCGCTCTCCGTCGAGCAGGCTGCTGGATTGTAAGGAGCTTTTCCCTGCGCTGCGCCAGCGAAAGGCCAGCGACGTTCTGTCGGGCCCGACCTGCGCGCGCCTGCCGGACGGAGCTACGGCGTCAGCGTCATCCGCATCTTGTAAGTCTGCATGCCGAACATCACGCCCGCCGGGTCGGCAGGATCGATGGTCCCGTCCCGACCGCGGCTCAAGCGCACGAAGGCCTGACAGCCCTCGGCGGGAAGCCCCGTGGGGTACGAGCCTTCGGGAACGATGAACGAGCCGGTGTCATCCACCTCCCCCGACGAGTCGTCCCAGGATACGTCGTCCAGACAGGGACCCGGCTCATCGAAGCTGACAGGCCCGATGGACCACCTCATCATGTCGTCCTTGCCCAGCGGCTCCCACGAGAGCACGAGAGCCTCGCCGGAGCCGAGGCTGAACACGCTCTCCGGCTCGGGAGACGTGAGCTCCGAGAGCTCGGGCATCACGATCTCCCAGCCGTGGAGATCGTTGAACCGCGCGCGGATCGCGCTGCCCGGCTCGGCGTGCTTGAGATAACCGCGGCACTTGGCGGCGATGAGATCGTCGTCCGGATTGCTGTCATGCCACCAGATGCAGGCCAGCTCCGCCTCCTCCGCGCCGTTGCTCACGACGAACCTGTCAGGGAGGTACTCCCCGTCGCCAGGGTCTCGGACGCCGAACGCGCTGCTGACGTCCACCTTCCGGACGAAGGCCTCCGCTTCGCCGAGGTACTCGACTCCATCACGGACGATCGGCACGTTGTATCCGTAGACCCGGACGACGACCGCCTCGTCCTCCGCCAGGGGCCGGTACTCGTCCGGGCCACACGCTGCCCCGGAGAGACCCAGGAAGGCGATCAAAGCCAGCCACGCAATGCCTCTCATGAACTCCTCCACGCTCCTATGTCATTGCAAGAGACGGCTGCGCCGCGCGAGGGCACTCTGTGCGCCTTCTCTGTGAAAGAACCTACGGTTTCAGCGTGATCCGTACCTCATAAGACTGGCGCGCGAAGATCGAGCCTCTCTGGACGCCGGGATCGATGGTCCCGCGGCGGCCGCGGTCGAACCGAAGGAGAGCCTGACACCCGTCGGGGGGAAGTCCCGTGGGATACGAATCCCTGGGAACGACGAACGCCCCGGTGTCGTCCATGGCCCCGTCCGAACGGTACCACGCCACGTCATTCACACACGGCCCTGGGTCGTCGAAGCTGGCGGGTCCGAGAGACCATCCCATCCGGTCGTCCGTGCCCAGCGGCTCCCACGAGAGCGCCAGATCCTCGCCGGCGCTGAGGCTGAACTCGCTGTCCTGCTCGGGAGACGTGAGCTTCGAGAGCTCGGGCATCACGACCTCCCAGCCGTCGAACTCGTTGAAGGTGGCGCGGATCGCACGACCGGGCTCGGCCTGGACGAACTGACCGCTACAGGAGGTCGCGATGAGGTCGTCCTCCGGATAGCTGTCCTCGTAGAGGACGCAACGGAGCGTGGTCTCCTCGATGCCGTTGTTCACGACGAACCTGTCGGGGAGATATTCGCCGTCGTCGTGCTTCCGGACACCGAACGCATTGGGATTGTCCGTCTTCCAGACGTAGCCCTCCACCACGCCCCGGTACGTGACGCCATCGCGGACGAGGGGCGGCTCGAACCCGTAGACGTCGATGCGAACGGCGTCGTTCTCCGCGAGCGGCCGGTACTCGTCCGGCGCGCACGCCACTCCCGAAAGGCCCAGCGCCGCGATCACGACCGGCCTCGCGATATTGCTCATGATCTCCGCCCGCTCCCGTGCTTTTTGAAAGAGACAGCGACGATGCCCCTTCCGCTCAGGGGAGCCCCTCCGGGCAAGGAGGGCAGTCACCACCGCAATCTACACCTATTTCCAGGCCATTCTGGCGATCGTCATCACACGTCGGCGGCTGGCACCTGCCCTTGAAGCACACCTTCGTCAGGCAATCCGGGCCGTCGATGCACTTGTCTCCTGCGGCGCAGGTACGGCAGTTGGATCCGCAGTCGATGTCGACCTCATGCTCGTTCTGGATGCCATCGCTGCACGTGGCAAAGCTGCACCGGTCATCGAAGCCACACACGCCGGTATTGCAATCCTCCCCCGTGGCACACGGGTACGTCGGGCGACACGGATCGCAGCGGCCACCGCAGTCCACATAGGACTCGCCGGTGTCTACGTCGAGCTCGCCATTGTCGCAGACGAGCGGGATGCACTTGCTGCGCGGGGAGCAGTACATGGTCGGATCCCCGCAGTCTGCGTCCGACAGGCACTCGACCAAGTTTTGCTGGCCGTCGCACAGCCCCGAGCCGTCCGGGGCCGGACCTCGCCGGGTCCATTCGTTCAGCTGATGCGCGCCGTCGCAGAAGTCATCCGTGCAAGGGTTGCCGTCGTCCGGCACGTCGTCCGGCGCCGGCAAGACGACCTTCTGCCCGTTCCTGTCGCACGCGATCGTCATGCAGTCGCCCGGGTACTGGCCGCGGTACTCCCCCACCTCTCGCTGGCACTTGCCATCGACGCACTTCACCGTGCCACAGGCGGGGTCCGGCGGGTGGTCGCAATCGTACTCGGCCACGCACTCGGGGCGCTCCGGCGGAGGCGCAGGGGCCCCCTCCGAGCACGCGATCCACATCGGGGCCACGGAGAACATCACGCCGGCAGCAAGAAGGTGCCTGCTCGTGGTCATGTTGCCTTTCTTCATGTCTCTTCGCCTGAGATGAACAGCGGGCAGGCAGTGGGGCAGCTCTCGCCGCAGTCGATGCCTTGTTCGTTGCCGTTCATCAGTCCATCCTCGCACGTCGGGCGCCGGCACCTGCCGTCGGCGCACACACCGCTCTGGCAGGACTCGTGAGCGTCGCAGCGGCGGCTGGCAGCGCACGCGGGACACGACGGCGCGCCGCAATCGACGTCCGTCTCGGCGCCGTTCAGGATGCCATCACGGCAGCTCGTCTCCTCGCACAGCATGCCCGAGCCGCACGCGCCCTCGATGCAGTCGCTGTCGGCCGTGCACGGCTGTCCTGCCCTGCACGGCTGGCACCGGCCGCCGCAGTCCCGCGCCGTCTCGCCCGAGGCATCATCAAAGATGCCGTTGTCGCACCACTCGAGGACGCACGTGCCCGATGGCGAGCAGGCGTACGATGGGCTCCCACAATCCTCGTCGCGAAGGCATCCGACCAGATGCCCTTCGCCATCGCAGTACCCGGAGCCCTCTTCGGCGTCCCCCGCTGCCCTCGGGCGGTGCACGCTGACCCCTTGCACGCATGCGTCGATCGTGCACTCGTTGCCGTCGTTGAAGACGTCGCCGTCGTCGGCCACGGCGACCACCCGACCAGCCTCGTCGCAGCGCAGGGTCACGCAATCGCCAGCCCGCTGGTTCGGGAATCGCTCTCGCAGGGCCAGCCTGCAGACCTCCGCTTCGCACACGGCCTCGCCGCAGCGGGGGTCAGCAGGCTTCGGGCAATCCTCGGCTGTCTTGCACAGCATGGCGTTACACTCGCTGATGGGCCGACACTCCCGCTTGCAGGAATCGCCCTCTTCCTCCCTGGCGCCGGGCTCGCAGCAGCGCGCCTCCCCCGGATCCGGACACCGGCAGCGCCCATCGATGCACTGCGTTCCGTTCAGCTTGGGCTGGCAGTCTGCGGTTGAATCGCACAGAGGCTCCTGTTCCACATCGACATAGGGGTCACCGCTGCAGGCAGCCCAGAGCAAGCCCCCCAGGAACACAGCGCCGGAAGCGCGCAGCCCGCGCTGCCACATTGGAGCCATGATATCAGGCCTCCTCGTCCGGAGGATCGCGGAGATCCCCGCCACGCGTCGAACGACGCGCGTTGTTCGCATTGCGATCGACGTCCGCAAATTCTCCACCAAAGATGAACTACCATTCAGAAAGATGAAGTCGGCTCTCTGCCCGGGAGCACGTCTCTGCGGAGCTCGGGCGCTACCACGCGAACGAGAGCCCCACACCTGGGGCGGTCCCTACGACCCCAACGCGGACCTTTGCCTCTGGCGCGAGCAGGAACCCGGCGGCCACGGCGCCGCCGGCCGAAAGACCCGCACCGACGAAGGCGCCCACGGACAGGGCCGTGAACGTCTTCGTGCGCCCATCGGCGTCGGCATACGCGTCGCAGGCAGGGAGCCCCGGCCGGCAATGGAAGACCTCCCACTGCGCTCGGCCCATGGCGGCGTCCCGCTCCTCGGCAGCGTCGTTGGCCTCCAGGACCGAGAGGGCCCCGACGGTGGCGAGGACGGCCGACGTGGCCGCGAACGCGCCCACGGTCCACCACCGCAGCGCGGGGTTGGGCGTGGAAGAAGGGGGCGCCGCGACGAGCGGCGAGGCGACCTTGCTCGCCGGGAAACGCGCTGGCGCTTCGGCTCGGGCGCGCGGGAACGTCAGCCAGACGGTCCTCTCACCGCCCGCGTCGACCGCGGCCACGACCTCGCGCAGCTCCCCGGCGAGATGTCCGCTGACACGGTGCTGACCGGGAGCGACGTACACGGGGCGCGGGAGCGGGGACAGGCCGACCTGCCGCCCGTCCACGAGCACGGCGGCGCCGGGCTCGCTCGCGCGCACATCGAGCACGCCGACATGCCGCCGCGCTTCCGCGAAGTCGGCCCGTGCCAGCTCGTAGCTCTCCTTGAAGCCCGGTGGCACCCAGATCTTCGGGGCGTCGGGGGTGCCGACCATGTCGAAGTAGATGGAGAGGAACTCCGCCGCCCTCTCGAAGTCGTGCAGCCTGAACGACAGCATCCCCACGCGGAACGCGTCGGAGGCGCTCTTCGTGAGCCCCCACAGCGTCAGGTGGATGTCGCGCGCGTCCGCGAGCCGCCCCTCATCCAGGAGCCGCTTCGCCTCGTCGAGCATCTCTCGCTCGGGCCCGGTCGGCGGCGGTCGCCGCGGGAGCGGCGCTGCCGCCGCCGGTGCTGAGCAAGTGAGCAGCAGCAGGACCGCGGTGATCGGGCTGAGCGGCGGGCGTCGCATGGTGTTGTCTTCCGGGAGCCCTCCGCGCGGCGAAGGCGCCCTGCGCAGCTCGCGAGGACGTCGCACGCGCGGTGCGCTCGGGCTCAGGGTCGAGGGCCTGACACGGGAGCTCGGGCAACGCGCTCTCTCGATTTCCAGCGCCTATCCTACCAGAGATCACCGCGCGGTTGCGCTCGAAACGCTCGGCTCCAACAGAAGATGTGAGGACGAACGACACGACAAGAAGGCGCCAGGACCAACGACGAGCATTGCGTTTAGATGACAAAAATTCTCACGTCATGTGAGCTTTTGCGCGAAAATTCTGACTCTGTTTTCAACCCGGGTCAGCTGACGCCTGAGATCACGACGAAGCTGCGCTCGAACCACTCACTATGTAGGATAGACACCAGGTCGAGCACATTGCATACAGCGAGAGAATTTTCTCATTCCTGATGAGCCAACGCTCCAAAAAATCTCGACCTGGGTCAGCCGACGCGACGCTGCTCCTCAACCTGGGTGAGCAGACGGTGCCAACCTGAGCTGGTGCCTCAACCTGGGTGAGCAGACGGCGCCCCAACCTCGGACGACGCCAGACGCCCCAACCTGGGTGAGTCGACGCTCCAGAAATTCCCAACCTGGTTGAGCTGGCGCGGGACGGGCGACGCAGCGAGCCTTCAACCAGCGGCCGGAAGCCCCGCGCCGGCGCCACAGCCGCACCGCGATCGGGCGGACCGGCGCGCCGCTGGCTGGACGCCCGGTCTCCGGCCGACGCCGCCAGGTTCCGGCGCCGTGGCGCTGGACGAGCGCTGGATCGCTGGCCCCAAGGTCGACCCGCGCCGGATCGCTGGCTTCAAGCTCGACGCACGATGACGCCGGCGCCCCCCGGCCCAGCTGCCTGGCGAGGCCGCGTCGAGGCCGTCGCGCCCGCCGCCCTTCCGCGCTCGCCCTGGGGCGGCGCCGGTCTATACCATGGGGACATGCGCCCCACCGTGCTCCTCTGGGACATCGACGGCACCCTGCTCTCCACCGGCGGCGCAGGCCGGCGCGCCATGGAGCACGCGTTCGCCCGGTACGCCGACCGGCGCGACGCGTGCGAGGCGTTCTCGTTCGCCGGCATGACCGACCGGGCCATCATCCGGACAGGGCTCGAGACGGTCGGGCGCGAGGCCACGGAGGACGCCATCGACGCGCTCCTCGCGATCTACGTCGAGATCCTCGCGCAGGAGATGTCGCTCGCCGGCGACACCCGGGTCCACGCCGGCGTCATCGAGGCGCTCGACGCCGCCGCCCGGCGTGCGAAGTGCGCCATCGGCCTCGGCACGGGGAACGTGCGCGCCGGGGCGCAGGCGAAGCTCACGCGGGTCGGCATCTACGAGCGGTTCGCGTTCGGCGGCTTCGGCTGCGATCACGAGCGCCGCGACGAGCTCCTGCGCATCGGCGCGGCGCGCGGGGCGGCGATGCTCGAGGCGCCGCTCGAGGCGTGCCGGGTCGTCGTCATCGGCGACACCCCGAAGGACATCGCGGCGGCCCGCGCGATAGGCGCCGAGTCGATCGCCGTCGCCACCGGCACCTACGCCCTCGCAGAGCTCGCCGCATGCGCCCCGACCCACAGCTTCACCGACCTCCGGGCGAGGGGCGCGCTCGAGGCGCTGCTCGGTTGAGATCCGAGCTCTCTCGACGAAGCGAGACGAGCGGCCGCCTGACCGCTGCGGCGCCGATGCGACAGCGTATCTCTGCGAGATCACGCCAGCGGTGCTCTGATCCTCCGGAAGAGGATCAGAGAAGGCGACAGGTTCTCTGACGCATAGCGCGGCGAGCGCGAGGCTCAGTAGCGGCTGAACAGGTCCTCCGGCGTCGACGGGCGCGGGCCAGACTCCCTGCTCCCAGGGACCGACTTGGACGCGTTCGTCGGCGGCTTGCCCGGCGACGCCGGCGCCGATGCGCTCGAGACGGGAGCGGCCTCGCCGGGCGCATCGGCGGATGGCGTCACCGCCGGCGGCGGCGCCGGAGCCAGCGTGGGCGGCGGCGAGCTCGGTTCAGGGATCGCCGCGCGCGCCTCGTGCGCTGTCGCGAGCGGCGCGGCGGCTGCTGTGCTCGGCTCGGAGGCCGTCGAGATCGCGGCGGCGATGCCCGCCGCGGCTGGCCCGTCCGCGTTCGACGCGGGCTGCGAGAGCCAGAGCGCCGCGCCTGCGAGCGTCCCGACCCCCAGCGCAATCCCGGCGGCGAGCGGCTTGCGGCGCGCCTTCGGCGGCAGCGAGGTGACGGCAGCTCCGGTCGATGTCGCGGCGAATCGCCCGCGATCCGGGTCAGCGCCGTGCTCCGGGGCCTCGGTCATCCCGGGTGCGGCCCCCGTTCCCGGGATGGCTGACGGCGCCTCGGGCGAGGGAGGCGAGCCCTGGCCCGCGCGCGACGAGGGAGGCGAGCTCGCGCCAGCCGCCACGCGGGCGCCGCACAGCGGCACGCCGAACACCTCGCCGAGCGCGCTCACCGCGTCCGTGGCCCGGCGGAAACGCGCCGCGGGCTCGAGCGCCGTGGCCCGCGCGAACCACGCGTCGAAGCCGGGCGGCAACGTCACCCCCAGCGAGCGCGCGCGCTGCACCGGCGGCTCCTGCGGGCCGCGGACCGCCAGCATCGCGAACGCGAACACGTCGCTGGCCTCGTTCGCCTCGGGATCCCAGTACGGGAATCCCACCAGCAGCGTGTACGCCATCATGCCCAGCGCATGGATGTCGGCCGCGCTGGTGAGCCTCTTGCCGACCTGGAACTGCTCGGGAGCCATGTAGAGCGGCGTGCCGAGGCTGCGCGTGGCGCCGGCCGCGGTGGCGCCCTCGGCGACGAGCTTCGCGACGCCGAAGTCGAGGACCTTCACGCGGATCGAGCCGTCCTCGCGCTGCGACAGGAAGAGGTTCGCGGGCTTGAGGTCGCGGTGCACGACGTTCGCCGCGTGGGTCCGGTCGAGGGCCAGCGCAGCCTGGTGGAGGTAGGTCACGACGTCGGCCGGCGGGAGGCGGCTCGTGCGCTTGAGGCGCTCGCCGAGCTCCTCGCCGCGGAGCAGCTCCATGACCAGGAAGGGCATGCCCGTCGCCTCGTCGACGCCCGCGTCGAAGACGTCGACGATGTGCTCGCACTCGATCGTCGCCGTGATGCACGCCTCGAGCTTGAAGCGCTCGCGCATCTCCTCGCTCTGGAAGAGGTGCGCGTGCATGACCTTCAGCGCCCGCCGGCGCTCGGTCGCGATGTGCGTCACCTCGTGGATGGCCCCCATCGCGCCGGTGGCGATGAGGCGCACGACGCGGTAGCGGCGGGCGAAGACGATCCCCTCGGCCAGCATGGTCGACACGATCGCCAAGCGTCGTTTAGGGTGCTCTCCCGGTCAAGGCGCCTCGGTGAAAAGGTTCGTCGAGACACGTGTTTACGACAGACCACGACGGAGCACGACGGATCGCGACGATCCGGAGCGCGTCAAAAACGCCCTTGCGCGCCGAGGACCGTTCCCGACGGCCCCACCTGAAGCACGGTTCCGCGGATCGACATCGTGCCAGAGGGGCTCGCGGGCGCGGCCCGGCCGGGGGCTGTCAAGCCGAGCACCGCCGCCGCGCCGAGCGCCGTGAGCCCCACACCGAAGCTGACGGTGCTCACCAGAGCCATCGTGTTCCCGCTCTGCGCGGCGTCGAGCCCTGTCGCGTCGCAGCTCTTCGGATTGCTGGCCTGGATAGCGCTGCCGCAGTGCTCGCTGACGACCGACCTCTTGCCGATCACGAGCGCGCCCATCACCCCGCCGGCCACGAGCCCTGCCACGCCAAGCCCGCCTGTCACGTAAGTCGCCGTCCGCCAGCCCTTCGCGGCTGTCGCCGCCGCCGGGGCGGTCTGCGCGGTCGGCGCCTGGTTCCGGGTCGTGGCCGGGGACGTCGCCAGCGCCGGCGGCTGCGCGGGGGCGTCGGGCGCCGGCGCGAGCTTGATCTCCAGCGTCAGCGTCTTCGTCTCGCCCTCGGCGATCGTGACGCGTTGTTCCCACACGGGCCCTCCGGGCGCCCGGGTCGACATGCGATGTTCCCCCGGATCCACCGGCAGCGCGACGCCCAGCGAGGCCGGCCCGAGCGGGCTGCCGTCGCGCAGCACGACAGTGCCTGGCGGCGCTCCTTCGGGCAGGGCGAGCGAGAGCCTCGGCACGCGCGACGCGAGCCGCTCGCGCTCGTCTCTCGCCACCTTCGGTCGATGTCCTTGACGGGCCCTTTGCGCCGGCGACATCCGCTCCACCCAGGCAAGGTAATTCCCGAGCTGCGTCACCGCCGTCGCGACGCGGCCCCACCGCGACTCGCACATGGCGAGCGTGAACAGCGTGCCCGGCTGGGGATCGAGCTGCTCGCTCTCGGCGAGCGCCGTGCAGCCGGCCTCGTATTTCCCTGCCCCCATGTCGGCGAGCCCTCGATTGAAGAGCTCCTCTGCGGCCGCGGCGTCCTGCGCTCCAGCGGGCGCGGCGAGCGAGAGCGAGCCGAGGGCCATGAGGACTTGCGTGGACCGGCGGAACCAAAGCGTCATGTTCTGTCTCACCAGGCAGGAGAAGGGACCTCGGAGCGAATGGCCGACCGTCCGGCAGGCGCGCGCGCAGATCACCGGAGGCCCGGGCGACTGGCGCCTACGGCGCCCTCACGCAGCGGATGCCGATCGCGCGGCCGTTGTCGTTCGCAGGGTAATGACCGCGGGATGGCGTGCTCAGCCTGGACGACCCGTCGTTCCAGCCTCCGCCCCGGATGATCCGCTCCCCATGGGCCGTCAGCTGAGCGCAATCGGCGCATGGAGCAGGATAACTCAAATACGAGTCCAGCGTCCATTCCGACATGTTGCCTGCCAGATCCGCGTGTCCCCACCTCCCGTCACCCAGGGGCGATTTCGACCCGACCGGCTTCATATGGGCGTACATGCACAGCGTGGGCCCCCCGGGCAGGCAATCGTGCGCGGCGTGATCCACATCGAGCGTCGTCGAGGACGGCGGGGTGGACCATGGAAAGACGCGCTGCTCGCTCCCGCCGGCTGCCGCGTAGTTCCACTCCGCTTCGGTCGGCAGCCTGCCCCCGTCCCACGCGCAGAAGGCGAAGGCCACATACCAGGTGATGCAGTTCATCGGCAGCTGCTCGTTGTCGTCGGGCGTATCGGTCCACGTGCTGTAGCTGGAGTTGCATCGGATCGACGACCTGAACAGCGCCGGGTCCGGCGGCAGGTTGGCCTCGTCCCAGGCAGAATTCCACCCGCTCCCCGGGATCTGCGGGTGCGCGCCCGCGCCCGCCGTCGGTCGGCTCTCCGGATAGGCGTCGACGAACCTCCGGAATCGCCCCACGGTCACCTCGAACCGGTCCAGCTCGAAGCCGCTCACCGTCGCCGGAAACGCGGTGTCGTTGCCACGATCGAAGGTCCCTCCCGGGACCGCCATCGTCGCGCAGCAGCGCTCGTTGCCTTCCGGTCCGCAGGTCTCGGGCAGCCCGCCGCAGCTCAGGCGGTCGGTGCATGTCCCGACGGCACACAAGGGCATGGAGCCTGCGCATGGCGCCGAGCTCTCCCACTCGCCTCCATTGCACCGCTGCGGCGTCCTGTCGTCGCAGCGACGCTCGCCCGTCGAGCACCCTCCACCGCCAGCGGTGGTGGAGCTGGTCGACGTGGCGGCGGAGGCCGAGCTGGTCGACGTGGCGGCGGTCGAGCTCGTCGAGGGGGGATCGCCGCCCGGGGCGCCGCCGCCCGCGGCGTTGGTCGAGGTCGCGCCGCCGCCCGTGCTCGCGGCGCCGTTCGTGCCTGTGTCGTCGCTGCTTTGCGTGGCCGTGCTGTCGCCGGCACCTGCGCCACCCGTGCTCCCGGTCGCCGCGGCGCTGCGGTCGTCTGGGATATAATCGTCGTCAAGCCCGACGAGCGTGCCGCATCCGCTCCCGACAAAGACCGATGCTCCCCACCACCATCCCGCGCGTCTTCCGAGCATCTCGATTCTTACAGCCGCTCCACGGGTGCTGTCCACTCGGGTGCTCGCCGCTGGCGTCACGAGGTGTTGTGTCCTGTCCGGAAGGCGCCCTCGGGACGCGCCGGCGCGACGTGCCCCGCGATCTCTGCGCTGCGCGCCTGCGTCCGTGCGTGTGAAGAGCGTGTGAAGACGAGGTGAGCCGGTCAGCGCGCGCCCGTGGGGCTCCGCGCCTCGAAGCGCGCCGGCACCCGGCCCGACGGCCCGAGCGCGGTCGTGCCGCGCGGTCGCGCTTCCGTTGGCCGCAGCGCGACGAGCCTCCCCCGCTGCGCGAGCCGCGCCAGCACGATCGCCATCTCCGTCAGCCCGAAGTGGTTGCCAATGCATACGTGCGGCCCGCCCCCGAAAGGCATGTATGCCCAGTTCTTGCCGGCGCCCGTCGTCGCCGGGTCGCCCGCGAAGCGTTCCGGATCGAAGCGGCGCGGCTCGGGCCAGAACGACGGGTGGCGGTGCATCGCGAAGGGGGAGATGAGGACCGATGTGCCGCGCGGGATGGCATAACCGCGGATCTCGTCGTCCTCGACCGCCTCGCGGACGATCATCCAGGCCGGCGGGTAGAGCCGCAGCGTCTCGCGCAGGACCATGGCCGTTTGCGTCAGCCTGGGCACGTCCTCCGCCTCGGGCGCGCGACCTCCGAGCACGCTGTCCACCTCGCCGCGCACCCGCTCCCATTCGTGCGGGTGCAAGGTGAACAGGACCGTCGCCCACGTCAGCGTGTTCGCCGTGGTCTCGTGCCCGGCGAAGAAGATGTGCAGCACCTCGTCGCGCAGCTCCTTCCGCGACATGCGCTCGCCGGTCTCCTCGTCGCGCGCGTCGAGGAGCGCGTCGAGCAGGTCCCCAGGCCGCTCTCCGCCCTGCTCGCGCCGGTCGATGATCCCGTACACCACCCGGTCGAACGCCGCTGTCGCCTCCCGGATGCGCACGTTGAAGGGCAGCGGCCAGGACAGCGGCACCCTGAAGGGGAGCAGCATCCGGATCTTGATGTAGCGGTCGATCTCCGCGAGCGCGCTGTCGAGCGTGGCGATGTCCGACGGGAGCTGCTGCGAGAACATCGTCTCCACGATGACGTCGCGCGTGATGCCGAGCATGAGATCGTGGGCGTGGAGCTCCTGGCCATCGGTGAGGCGCGCGAGGTGGCGCTCGGCCACCGCGTTCATCGCCGCCGTCATCCTGGCGATCCGCGCGCGGGAGAAGCTCGGCTGCATGATGCGCCGCTGCCGTAGCCAGAACGGCGGATCGCTGATCGCCAGTCCGTTGCCGAAGACGGGCTGTACGGTCTCCCTCGACTTCTCGCCACGCAAGTACTTCCTGGCCGCTTCGTGGAGCACGTAGCGGGCGTCGTCCGGGTGGGTGAGCATCACCATGCCCGCGGCCCCGAACGGGATCCGGGCGATCGGCCCCTTCTCGATGGCGACGCGCTCCAGGAAGCCCGCGGCGTCGACCGCCATCCACGGCAAACTGCCGAGCAGCGGGATCGAGGGAGCAACAGGGATCTCGGAAGCAGGGCGAGCAGGCGGCGACGGGGCTGCGGTCGTCATGGGCGGCTCGCCCGAGGGTACATCAGCGCGGTCGCGAAGGCGGTCCCACGGCGGCACGGGGGGAGGTGCGGGTTTTCGCGGGAGACGGGGAACTTTTCCCGCGGGCGCGGGTCGTTTGCTCATGCACCCGATCCGCGCGCAGGTCCCCACCGAGAGCATTGCCCGCCCGCCCGAGCCCGGTAGGCCCTACGCGCCCGACGCGCCCCACACACCCGCCCTCCCGTCCACGGACAGGATCCCCAGCCTTCTCTTCGTGGACCCGCCCGCGCGGACCGATCTCGACGAGCTGCGACAGTCGCTCTCGTTCGCGTTCACGAGCGGCGTCTCCGGTGGGCTCTTCAGCCAGGCGCTCGATCGGGCGCCCATCGCGCCCTCCACGTGGGATCCGAAGAGCTTCGCGCCCGACCTGTTCCTGGAGGAGCTCGTGGCCCGGTGCTTCCGCGTCCGCGTCGGGGGGCACGAGGCCGTCGTCAACCGGGGGTTCATCCTCCGCGTCCTCTCTCGGCCCCCGAGCGACGCGCGCGTGACCGAGCTCCGGAGGGGGATCCTCCACGAGCTCTCGGGCTCACCCACGTTTCGCGGGCAGCTCGAGAGGCTCTACACGGCCTCGTGCCGGATGCGGGGCGCGCTCGAGGGCGCGGTGGCAGGGAAGAAGTTCGATCCGACGCGGCGGCAGCTCGACGTGCTCGCGATCGTCAAAGAGGTCTTCGACCTGATGAGCGCGTCGTTCGAGGGCGCGCGATCGGGCCTCTCCCGGCTGCGCGATTTCGGCCAGGCGGTGCAGGCGACCGAGGGATATCGATCGATGGCCGATCTCCTCGATTACGACGAGCACCTCGCGACGCTCCGCCTGGACATCCGCGTCGGCGCAGACGGCCGCATCCGAGGCTTCGACGTCGTGACCGTCCGGGAGCGGCAGGAGAACCCGTTCGTGCTGTCGCCGGTGCGGCGCTGGCTCGCGAAGCTCGAGATGTTCTTCCGCGGGTACAGCTTCGGCGACGGAGAGGTCATGGCGAGGCTCGTCGACGCGGTGTTCGAGGGCGTCGAGGATCAGGTCGTCAAGCTGGTCCCGCTCGTCGGAGAGATGGAGGTCTACCTGGGAGCGCTCGGCTTCCGGGATCTCGCCGAGGCGGCGGGGCTCGAGGTCTGCCTGCCGGAGCTCCGGTCCGCCGCGGAGGGCGAGCGCGTGCTCCTCGGCCTCTTCAATCCGCTCCTCGTCGCCGGCGGAGGGAAGGCGGTGCCGTGCGACGTCGTGACCGATCGGGCCGACACGACGCTCCTGGTCACGGGGCCGAACTCGGGCGGAAAGACGCGCCTTCTCCAGTCGGTGGCGCTGACGCAGCTCCTCGCGCAGGCGGGCATGTTCGTGCCGGCGCGCAGGGCGAGCGTCGCCCGCGTCCCGGGGCTCGTGGTGTCGCTCATCCAGGAGACGAAGTTCGACCAGAGCGAGGGGCGGCTCGGCATGGAGCTCCTCCGGATCCGGGCGCTCTTCGAGGAGCTCGGCCCGGGAGCGATGGTGATCCTCGACGAGCTCTGCTCGGGGACGAACCCGTCCGAGGGAGAGGAGATCTTCGAGCTCGTCGTCACGCTGCTCGAGAAGCTCCGCCCGCAGGCGTTCATCACCACGCATTTCCTGACGTTCGCGGCGCGGCTCGAGCGGGAGAAGGCGATAAGGAACCTCCGGTTCGTCCAGGTCGAGCTCGACGCGGCGCAGAAGCCCACGTACCAGTTCGTCGACGGCGTGGCCGCGACCTCGCTCGCGGCCCAGGCCGCGGCCCGGCTCGGCGTGACCCGCGGCGAGCTCGAGGGCCTCATCGATCGCAACATCGATCGCAACCAGCTCGCGTCCCGAGCGCTGTCCGTCGTCATGGGTCGGGACTCCGCGTTCGCGGGTCCCTCCGTCGTGGGTCGGGAGAGCTGACATGGCGACGTTCCTCACGACGGAGCGGATGAACCCCGCCCTCCGCGCGCGCGTGGAGCGGGCCGCCAACCACCGGACGCGGGCGCGCCATCACGCGGCTCGAGCCGGGATCAAGGGGACGTTCGCGAGCGACAAGCGGCTCGGGCGCGCGCGGCTGCTCACGCTGCTGACGGCGGCGGCCGTCGTGCTCCTCGCGATCGCGATGTACGTCCAGGATCGCCGCGCCATCGAGGCCGAACGGCGCGCCCTTCTGACCGTGCTCGACGAGCGCCGCGCGGAGTTCCCGGCAGACTACGAGGGCTTCGTCGAGGCGACGGATCGCTGGATCGGCGAGGCCGCGGGCGACGGGGACCCCGCCGACGTCGTGGACCCTTCGCTCCGCGCCCCAGGGGCCCTCGACGCCCTGCTCCGCCGGCCCGCGGTGTACGTGCGCGCTCCTCGCGCCGAGCTGCGCGACGCTCGCAGGATCGACGACGCCGCGCGCGGATCCGACAAGGATGCGTTCCTCCTGTGCCTCCTCACGCCTCCGCCCACGTCCGAGGAGCGCGATCTGCTCACGAAGGTGCGAGGCGTATATTTCGGCGGGACCAGGGTCGACGAGGAGACAGCGAACGTCCGCCGGCTCGCCGAGGCGCGGCTCGGCCTCGCGGTGCTCGGCCCCGTGTTCGAGGGCTCGGTGCGCGCGGCCCGCGACGTCGCGGCGGTGAAGAGGCACCGCAAGGAGCTGGATCACTCCCCGATCGAGCTGGCGAAGAAGGCGGCCGGCGCGGAGGTGCTGATCATCGTGGCCGAGAGCCCGGTCGAGAGCACGACGTCCGCGAGCTCGGCGCGCGTCTCGCTCGTGGATCTCGCGGCGAAGAAGGTCCTCTTGCGCGTAGGCCGGCGGGTCGACCAGCAAGGGCTCTCGCCGACGGGCGTCCTCCATCGCGAGCAGATCGAGGGCTGTGGCCTCGCCTTCGCGGTGCGGCGCAGCGTCGAGGAGTGAAGGCTTCAATCCCGGGAGTGCGGGACGGTCACCGAGCTCCGCTCAGCGCGCGCACATCTCCATCAGCATCGTCTCCAGCACGGCCTGCGCTGGGCGGCGGCTGCTCTTCAGCGCGAGATCCGTCTCCGCGAGCACGCGCATCCAGCCGGCGAGCGCGCCCTTCGGGAGCTGGCGGACCGACTGCGCCACGTCGTTCGCCTTGAAGGGGGCCACGCCCGCGCGCTGAGCGGCCTCGGACTGGCTCGCGCCCCCGGCGAGCGCCGACTCGAACTTCACCATCTGCCGCACCGACCAGGAAACCGCCCCGAGCAGCCGCAGCCCGCCGTCTCGCGGATCGTAGGCGTCGGCGAGCGCCGCGAGCGCGCGGTCGAGGCGCCGCTTCCCGAGCGCGTCGATCAGCTCCCAGACGGTGCTCTGCCGGATGCGGATGACGATCTGGGCGATCGCGTCCTCGGTGATCGGCTGCTTGGGCCCGACGTACAGCGAGAGGCGCTCGAGCGCGTCGACCACGTAGCCGAGCTCGGGCCCGGCGAGCTCGGCGAGCTGATCGGCCACGTCGGGCGCGATCGGGTTGCCCTTCTCGCGGGCGATGGTCGCGATGAAGCCGGGCAAGGCGCGGCGGTTCAGGGGCTCGCACGCGACAAGGAAATCGCCCTTCTTGGCGGCGGTGACGAGGCGGCGCTGGCCATGGAGCTTCGTCGCGACGAGCACGAGGACCGCGCTCGGCGACGGCGCCTTGGCGTACTCCGCGAGCGCGTCGAGCGGGCTGAGCTGCTTCGACACGCCCCGTTTACCGCTCGCGCCGCTCGCGCCGCGGTCGTCGTCCCCCTCGCCGTCGTCGCCGTCGTCCTTCTTCTCCCAGCGATCGACGCCGCGGACGAGCACGAAGCGGCGCGGGCCCATCATCGGCAGCATGCGGGCGGCGCCGAGGATCGACTCGACAGGCGCGTCGCCCGCGGTGAACTTGTCCTCGTTGAAGCCGGCGACGCCCCCCTTGGCCGCCGCTTCCCGGATCGCGCTCACCACGCGATCGACCAGCCAGCGCTCCTCCCCCAGCACGAGGTAGACCGGGCGGAGGGCGCCGGTTGTCGCTTCCTTCAAGGCTTGGTCGGGCGTCACCGCTCCGGCATCGGGCGTTCAGGCAGGTGCGTCAAGGGCGCCGCGCTCGCCCCCGGCGCCTGCGGGCCCGCGCCCCCGGACCTCCCCTCGATCACGGCAGCGAGAACGGGACATCGACGCGCACGTTCGCCCCTGGCGGCGCGACGGCGACCGGCGGCAGCGCGTCGACCAGGCAGGCGGTGACCTCGGGGCGTGACGCCTCGCGGTCCTCGATGATGCCGCGGGCGAGCTGCCGGCCCTGCGCGTCGAACGTGAGATTGAAGACGTACTTCACCCCGCGCGGCGCCGGCTGCGCCGCGATCGCCGGCTTGTAGCAGCGCTCGATCAGGGCCGGCCGGTGCGCCTCGAGCGCCCGCGCGGCCTGCGTCGCGACCTCGTCGCGCGCCACGCTCGGCGCGGGCGCCTGGACCGGGCGCGCCGGTGCGCCCGCTCCAGGCGCCCGAGCCGCCGGCCCCGCGGCAGACGCCCCATCGGCAGACGGCGAGGGCGCTCCCTCGGCGGGGCGCGGGTCCGCGGGGACGCCGGCCGGGCCATGGCGGAGGCCGAGGTAGACGGCGGCGGCGATCATGGCGCTGCCGAGGAGGATCGCGGTGGGGGTCGAGAGCTGCCTGCCCATGCCTTGGCATTCCCAGTTTGACAGGATCCCCCCCGACCACTCTAGATCCGCGCCGTGTGGTCCGTCCTGCTCGTATTCGCCTTCACGTACATGCTCATCGCGGCGCGGCGCCTGTCGATCCTGCCCATCGGACGCCCGGCCGGCGCGCTCGCGGGCGCGTGCGCCATGGTCTTCCTGAGCGCGATCCAGCCGGGCGCCGGCCTGGATCCGCACGAGGCGTTCGCGGCGATCGAGCCGAACACCATCGGCCTCCTGCTCGGCATGATGCTGCTCTCGGCGTCGCTCGACGCCGGGGGGGTGTTCGAGCGCGCCGCCGCGTGGGTCGCGCAGCGGGACCTGTCGCCGGTCCGCCTGCTCTACCTCGTCACGGTGGGCTCCGGGCTCGCCTCCGCGGTGCTGCTGAACGACTCGGTCTGCGTGATGCTGGCGCCGCTCGTCGACCGGACCGCCCGGCGCGCGGGGCTCGAGCGGGCGCCGTACCTCCTCGCGCTCGCGATGGGCGCCAACGCCGGCAGCGCGCTCACGCTCGCCGGCAACCCGCAGAACATGCTCGTGGGCCACCTCTCCGGCATCTCGTACCGCACGTACCTGCTGGAGGCGGGCCCCGCCGCGCTGATCGGGCTCGCCGTCACGGCCGTGACGCTGCACCTGCTGCTCCGGCGCCGCATCTCGGTGCGGACGCCCGCGCCCGCGCCCGCGCCCGAGCCCGCGCCCGCGCCGGCGGGAGGCGCCCGGCCGAGCGCCCTGGCGCCGCTCGCCTGCATCGCGGTCGTGTCCGTGATGTTCGTGCTCGGCGCGAACCTCGCGTGGACGGCGATCGGCGGCGCGACCGCGGTCATCCTGCTCCACCGGCGCGACGCGAACGGCCTGTTCGAGCGGGTGTCGTGGACCGTGCTCGTCTTCTTCGGGGCCCTCTTCATCGTCGTGGCGGGGCTCCAGAAGACCGGCATGCCCGAGCAGGCGCTGCGCGCGGCCAGCCCCTTCCTCCCCGCCGGGCCGACGATGGGCCTGCTCGGGCTGAGCATCGCGATGCTCGTCGGGTGCCAGATCGTCTCGAACGTCCCCTTCATCCTCCTGGCGGACTCGTACATCCGCAGCCAGCCCGATCCGCACCTCGCGTGGATCACGACGGCGCTGGTGTCCACGCTCGCGGGCAACCTCACGCTGCTGGGCTCGGTGGCCAACATCATCGTGGTCGAGACGGTGGGCGCCGAGCGCGAGATCGGCTTCCGCGCTTACGCCAAGGTGGGCGTCCCGGTGACGCTCGCCTCGACCGCCGCGGCGCTGGCCTGGCTCCTCCTCGTACGCTGAGCCGCGCGGCCACGGCGCGACCCCGCCGCGCCGCGCCGCCACGCAGAGCAGGTGCCGCGCCGATCACAGCGGCGCCTGCTCGCGCAGGCGCAGGCGGCGATGCCGCACCCCGCCGCGCGCGAAAGGACGCCGCCCCGGCGGCCTGCGCCGCACGTCCAGCCACGCGTGGATCACCGTGATCCCGACGGCCGCACAGAACACAGGCCCCATGGCGAGCATCACCAGGAGCCGCAAGGCTTGCCGGATCGCACGCTTGTTCATGTGGCCCAGCGTACCATCCCCGGTGGGCCCAGCAGCGGATTGAATTGAAAAACTTCAACTGTGCTGCTGGAAAGACCCATGTTCAAGTTCCAGCGCGGAAAAATCTTGTATTGCTGGATCCTGCTCGTTTACAGCTGGGGGTGGCCTATCTCGACCCGCTGTCGACCCTCTGCCGCGCGGCAGGGAGGCCCCTGGAGGCACGCCTGTGCGGCCGATCTCCTTCGCGGCGGCGAGCGAACCGCGGTCATCCATCTCCCGGAGAAGCCTGAATGGCGCACCAACTATCCAAACGAGTCGCCCTGGTCACCGGCGCTTCCCGCGGCCTCGGGGCGGCCATCGCCCGCAAGCTCGCGGCCTCGGGCGCGCGGGTGGCGGTCAACTACTTCGGCAGCGGCGAGCAGGCGGCGCGCGTGGTCGAGGACATCCGCCAGGGCGGCGGCGAGGCCGAGGCGTTCCGGGCCGACGTGCGCGACGAGCAGGAGGTCGCCCGCCTCGTGGGCGAGGTGCAGGCCCGCCTCGGCCCCATCGAGGTGCTCGTGCTCAACGCGACGGGCCCGCAGCCGTTCGTCAAGCTGGAGGACCTGACCTGGAAGCACTGCCTCGACCAGCTCGAGTTCTTCGTGAAGAGCCCGGTCCTCCTCGCGAAGGCGGTGGTCCCTGGGATGAAGGAGCGCCGGTCGGGGCGGATCATCAACGTCGGGTCCGAGGTCTTCGAGCAGGGCGTCCCCGAGTTCTCCAGCTACGTCTCGGCGAAGGGCGCGCAGCTCGGCCTCACGCGCTCGTGGGCGATGGAGCTCGGCCCGCACGGGATCACCGTCAACCAGGTGTCCCCCGGCTGGGTCGTCGTCGAGCGCCACATCCAGGAGGGCGCGAGCGCCGAGGCCATCGAGGCCTACCGGGCGAGCAACCCGCTCCGGCGCATGGGCACGCCGGACGACATCGCCGAGGCCGTCGCCTTCCTCGCGTCCGACGCCGCCGAGTTCATCACGGGCCAGAAGCTGTCCGTGAACGGCGGCAGGACCCTGGCCTGATCGCCCCCAGGGAGGGAGAGCAGGACCCGCGCGTCCCCTGTCTCGTGGATCGGGTCAGCGATTCCGGCGGCCCGCTCCGCCGCGCCACCACCGCGCCTTCACGACGAGCACCCCGTAGACGACAAGGAGCGGGCTCACCGCGAGGTGCGAGAGCAGCGCGAGCGCCAGGAGCACGCCGTTGACGCCGTCGTCCGGGCTCTTGGCGCGATCGCGCAGCCCTCCCATGATCTCGATCACGCCGGTGGCCAGGTTGAAATACGTGAGTCCTGTCACGATCAGCGCGAGGGGCAGGAGCGTCGCGGTGATCACCGCGGGCCAGCGCAACCCCACGCCGCGCCGGAGAGTGTGAACGAGCAGCGCGACGCGCCAGCCAGCGACGACCGAGAGAAACCCGAGGTTGATCTGGATGGCCACGGGCATCGAGGTGAAGCGCTCGACCGGGATCGCATAGAGCGCCGCCGGGGGCGCCGTCATCGTGATGACGGTCAGGAGCTTCACGTACGAGAGCCGCAGCTCACCCGGGCGCCGGAGCGGCGCCACGACGACCCAGAGAAACGCGCTCAGGACGATGGCATAGACGACCGAGCCAAGGCCCGTCTTGCGCCAGGCGCTGGCGACCGGATCGTCCCAGAACCGCCCGACGCCGACGAGCCAGGTGCAGGCCAGGCCGAGCGCGAGGTGCCGCCCGTCGAGGCGCGCGAGGTCGTCGGGCGAGAGCCGGAAGGTGAGCAGCCGCCCCGCGGCGCGGGCGAACGACGGTCGATCAGGATCGCGCATGCCGTCCCCTGCGGGCGCGTGTGGCGCGGCGAAACCGGCTGCGCCGGCGCGCGGTCTCCCCTGGACTGTAAAGCTCGCTCATCAGCCAGCGGAACCCTCGCTCAAGCGCCTCCACGCTCATGCGCGCTGGTCTGAAGGTCACGTCGAACAGCGTACACGCGTCCCAGAACACGGGGCGGAGCAGCCGCCCCTGCGCCTCGAGCGCGCGGTGGAGCGCGGTGCCCGGGAACGGCGTGAGCACCGTGATCTGCACCTCGGCGAGATCGCACTCCCGGGCGAACGCGAGCGTGCGCTCGAAGACGCCCTCATCGTCCTCGTCGAAGCCGAGCACGAAGCAGCCATTCACCGGGATCCCACGCTCCTGGATGCGGCCGACCGACTCGACGTAGCGGGCCCGCTCCGCGGCCTTGAACCCCCGCGGCTCCGCGGCCCGGAGCGCGGTCGGATTGACCGACTCGAGGCCGATGAGCAGCTCGGCGCAGTTGGACTCGGCGAGCAGATCGAGGAGCTCCGGATCGTCGGCGACCGAGATGTCCGTCTCGGTGAACCACGCGATCGGGCGCGCTCGCCGCGCGTTGAGCTCGACGAAGAGCCGCGCGAGCTCCCGCGCCCAGGGCTTCTGCACGAACGTGTTGTCGTCGGCGAGCTCAAGGAACGGCTGCGGCCACACCTCGATGATGGCGTCGAGCTCGCGGCGGATGAGCGGGATGGGCTTGCGCTTGTAGGGGCTGATGAGCCGCGAGGCGGCGCAGAAAGTGCAGGCGAGCGGGCAGCCGCGCGTGGTCTGGAGCGTGAACCGATTGTACCGGGCGACGTCGAGCAGATCATAACGCGGCACCCGGGCGCCCTCGATCGGAAACGCGGGCCACGCGCCGCTCCGGGCGCTGTACAGCGGGCGCAGCCGGCCCTCGTCGAGCTCGTGGAGCAGCGCCGGCCAGAGCAGCTCCCCCTCGCCCTGGACGACCGAATCGGCGTGCTGCGCCGCCTCGTCGGGGAGCGCCGAGGCGTGCAGGCCGCCGAGGACCACGGTGACGCCCTCGGCGCGCAGCCGGTCGGCGAGCGCGTAGGCGTCGAGCGCGCGCGCCGCGAGCGACGAGATGGCGACGACATCGTACCGGCCGTCCACGATGCGCGCGACGTCCGCGTCGGCGATGGCGTCGAGCTCGCGGTACTCCACCTCCCAGCCCTCGGGCGTGTGCGCGGCGATCGTGAGCAGCCCCAGGCTCGGCAGCGACGCGATGACCTCGCTGCGCTCGACGAAGCCCGGCAGCGTCAGCCCCAGGCGCGCGAGCTCCTCGTCCTTGACCCGGACGCCGCTCATCGCGAGAAGAAGCGCGCGTCGCGACCTTCGCCCCATCGCCGTCCCAGGAGGCATATCGCGGTCCTTCCCGGCGGAAAATGAAGTTCGTGCGAGGAGCACGCAGCGCAGCCAGCCGCGAGACGCCTGCGCTACGCGGCGAGGCGGCGGCCGCGCGTCGTCACAGGCGCCCTTGATGCCACAGGGAGAGCAGGTCCATCGACGTCGCGACCACGATGTGGATGGCGCAGCCGCCCCAGATGGAGTCGCTCTTCAGGCTCACCGTGCCGAGGATGAACCCGGCGAGCACCGAGCCGAGCGCCTCGGGCAGCGGCTTGCCGAAATGGATCATCGCGTAAGGCACCATCATGGCGAAGATCGACGAGTAGCCGAGCGCGCGGCGGATCCCGTGGAGGAAGAAGCCGCGGTAGAAGAACTCGAGCGCGACGAATTGCGCTGCATAGAGCGCCTCCCACGCCCAGAGCCAGGGCCACGGGCCCTCGCCCGGCGCGAGCTTGTAATAGGGATACTTCGCCTGGAAGGCCGGCGAGAGCGACGCGGCGAAGAGGAACGGCGCCATGACGGCGAAGAGGAAGCCATAGACCGGCAGGTGCCGCGCCGTCCCGCGGACGCGCAGGCCGAAGCTCCGGATCGGCGCCCGCAGCACGAGCTTCGCGACGACGAGGGTCGGTATCAGATAACCGACGAGGCGGCCGAGCGCCCAGACGATCCGCTGGTGAAAGCGGCGATCCGGCGACGTGTTCAGCGCGTCGTGGAGCCTCGCCGCGGCGCCGTCGAGGCCCACGGCGCGCAGGCCATCGACCATCCAGCGCGTGTCGTTCTCGTTGCCCGCGAACCGGACGAAGATGAGCACGCCGATGACGGTGAGGAACACGCACACCATCCGGCGGGTGACCTCCCCCGCGGGCGTGGTGGCCCGGTGCTGCGCCGCCTCGGCGTCGAGCCGATCGCGCAGGTCGATGACGTACTCCTGCCAGATCCGGCGGAAAAAGCGTCCGATCACGCGCCGTGCTTATCACCGCCGGCGCCCCCGACACAACGTGGGGCAGGGCGCTTCTACTGCTGGGTGGTGGGATTGACGATGATCTCGACGCGCCGGTTGTTGGCCCGGCCCTCGGTGCTCGTGTTCTCCGCCACGGGGCGGTCCGGCCCGTGGCCGACGGTCGCGATCTTGTCCCCGGGCAGCCCCGCCGTGATGAGGTGGGCCTTCACGGAGTCGGCGCGCTCCAGCGAGAGCTTGCGGTTCGCCTGGGCGGAGCCGGTCGAGTCGGTATGCCCCTCGATCCTGATGGGCGGCGACCCCTGGTCCTTCAGCGTGGCCGCGACCTGGCTGAGCTTCTCCTTGGCGATCGGCAGGAGCTCGGACTTGCCCGAGGCGAAGAGCACCGCGCCGGAGAGCGTGATGACCACGCCGCGCTTCTCCTCCTTCACCGCGGCGATCTCCTTGAGGCTCGCGAGCGCCGCGTTCGCGACGCGCTCGGCCTCCCGCCGCGCCGCCTCGGCCTCCTGGCGGGCCTTCTCGGCCGCGGTGCGCGCGCTCTCGGCCTGCAGCCGCGCGCTCTCGGCCTGCTGCTGCGCGGTCTCGGCCTGGGCGCGCGCGTGCCGCTCGCGCTCGATCTGCTGCTGGCCGCTGTGCAGCGCCTCCCTCGCGCTGGCGAGCTGCTGCTGCGAGAGGTCCTTGAAGGCGTCCTCGGCCGCGGCCTTGTCGCGCTGCGCCTGCAGCATCGCCGCCGCCGCCTCGGCCTCCTGGGCCTTGCGGTCGGCGATGTACGCGAGATCGCGCGTCTGCGGGGCCTCGGGCTCCTCGCCGAACGCCCCCTCGGCGCGGGAGAGCGCCTGCTTCGCCGTGTCGAGCTGGGCGGGCGCGAGGCGCGAGGCGGCGCCTTCCGCGGCGCGCCTGTAGCTCGCGCGGGCGTCGACGAGCTCCTTCGGCGGGACCGCCGCGCCGCACCCCGACGCCGCGTAGAGCGCGGCGCACAGGGCGAGAGACCGGGCAGGCCAGGACGGGTTCTTCACCAGGGAAGCCATCAGCATCACCTCTCGCTTCACTTGACCCCCGTCTGCTTCATTTTCTCGACCTGCTTCAGCGCCTCCTGCGCCTCGGCCTGCGTGGAGCGCGCCTTCGCGAGCGCCAGCGCGAGCTCGGCGTCGGCCTCGGCGCGCTGGAGGAGGCGCGTGGCGGACTCGTTGTCCTCGGCCTGCATCTGCTGCTTGGCCTTCTCGAGCTGCTCGCGCGCGAGCTTCAGGTGGAGGGTGGCCTGCGGGTCGGACCCGGCGCCCATCTCGTCGGCCGCGCGGATGGCGGCCTGGGACGAGGCGAGCTGGTCGTTCGGCGGAGGCACGGTGCCGCCGCACGCGGCGAGCGCAAGACCGAGCACTGCAGCGAGCACCGCGGCCGGGCTCGCGAGGCGGCGTAGGGGTGGCTTGTTGATCGGGCTTCGGTTCACCCGGCCGTTGTACAACACCCGAGGTCTCCGAGAAATCAGGAAACCCCTGTCATTGCGAGCGATCTCGGCCGTCTGCCTCGGTCCGCCGCGCCGGGACAGGCGCTACTCGACGCGCATCGAGCTCGCGCGGACGATGCGGATCCGCGCGTCACGCGCGTCGGGCTGGTTGACCGCGCGCGCGAACTCGGGCGCGGCCGGGGAGGCCACCTCGACGACGGACGCGGTGGAGCCGATGCGGATCGCGCCGATCTGCTGGCTCGACACGCCGCCGCGGCGGCACACGAGCGCGAGCAGGCGCCGGGGGTCGGCGCCGTGGCGCTCCCCCCAGTTGACCTGGAAGGGCACGAAGGGGAGGCGCGGGGGCTGCTCCCCGTTGCCTTGACGAGCGGCGGGGCGAGCGCGCGACGGCGCCTCGGACCAGGGCGGCGCGGAAGGCCGGGCGCGCGACGGCGCCCCGGACCAGGGCGGCGCCGGCGGCCGGGCGCGCGACGGCGCCCCGGACCAGGGCGGCGCCGGCGGCCTGGCGCGCGACGGATGCGGCTCGGAGCGGGGCGGCGCGACGGCGGTGACGGGCTGCGGAGCGCAGGGGCCGGTGTGCTTCGCCCGCGCGAGGAGGGCCGCGACGAGCTCGGTCGCGTCCATGTCCGCGAGCAGGCGGGCGGCGAGCTCCCTGTGCCGCGCCTCGGGCGCGGGGCCGGACGCCTCGCGCGGGGCGCGCACGTTCGCGTCGACCGCGGCCGCGTCGACCGCGTCGCCCGCAGCCGCGTCGACCGAGGCCGCGTCGACCGCGACCGCGTCGACCGAGGCCGCGCCCTCCCGGCGCGCCGGGGCGAGCTCGGCGGCGAGCCGCTCGTCGGCGGCGCGGAGCACGTCGTCCGGCGACGGCGCCGGCCGGAACGTGGCCTCGACGCGCGCGCGCCGGAGCAGCCTCAGCGCGTGCTCTCGCGCGAACGGCGCGACGAGCAGCACGCTCGTCCCCTTGCGGCCCGCCCGGCCGGTGCGGCCGCTCCGGTGCGTGAAGATCTCGGGATCGCCCGGGGGATCGGCGTGGATGACGCGCCCGACCTCGGGGACGTCGATGCCGCGCGCGGCCACGTCGGTCGCGACGAGGGTCGTGACGGCGCCCGAGCGAAACGCGTCGAGCGTGCGGGTCCGCTCGCGCTGCTCGAGGTCGCCGCTCAGGGCGCGCGCGGGCAAGCCAAGCGCGGTGAGCTTGTCGGCGAGCTCGGCGGCGCCCTCGCGGGTGCGCACGAAGACGAGCGTGCGCTCGCCGGGCGCGAGGAGCAGCAGGTTCACGACCGCCGCGTCGCGCTCCGCCGGCAGCACGAGGTGGGCGACGTGGGCGATGTCGCCGTTCGCGGCGCCGGGGCGCGTGCCCTCGACGCTCACCGCGTCCCGCTGGAAGCGATCGGCGAGCGCGCGGACCTCGCGGGAGAAGGTGGCCGACACGAGGTGGGTCTGGCGATCCTCGGGCATCTTGCCGACGATCGCCTCGAGGTCGTCGCGGAAGCCGAGGTCGAGCATCTGGTCCGCCTCGTCGAGCACGAGGGAGAGGACGCCGCGGGGGTCGAGGGTCCCGCGCTCCAGGTGATCGAGCAGGCGGCCGGGCGTCCCGGCGATGACAAGGGGGTCGCGCCGCAGCGAGCGCGCCTCGGCGCCGAAGCTGGTGCCGCCGGTGACGCACGCGACGCGCGCGCCGAGGGGCGCGAGCAGCCAGCTGAGCTCGCCGGCGATCTGCGCGGCGAGCTCGCGCGTCGGCGCGATGATCACCGCGGCCGGAGCCGCGACGGTGCGCGGCGCGCCGTCGGGCGCGGCCGCGGCGGCGCGGTCGGCGAGGGCGCGCTCGAGGCGGGGGGCGAGCGCGAGGCCGATGGCCACGGTCTTTCCGGAGCCGGTCTGCGACGAGACACGAAGGTCCCGCCCGGCGAGCTCAGGGGCGAGGACAGCCTGTTGGACGGGGGTGAGTGAGGTGAAGCCGCGGCGGGCGAGGGCGCCCGCGAGCGGCGCGGGCAAGGCGTCGAGCGATGAGGCTGGATTCATGAAAGCCGCGCAACCTAGCAGAACCTGGACGGTTGTCGCGGCCAATCGCGTACCGAGCGTGGCGCAGCGCGGCGCGGCTGCGCTGCGCTCCGGGGGCGGGGGAGCTCCCCCGCCCTGCCGGGATGATGGAACCGCCAGGGCGCCAGAAGACGCCAGAGAGCGCCAGAAGACGCCAATATTATTGAGATTTTCTTGGCATCCTTGGCGTCCTTGGCGGCTCAGAAGCCCCGAGTTTCAGTCAGCGTGCCTCACCCGCCGCGCTCCGGATCACTGGGCGCTCGCCTTGGCCTTCTCGTCGAGCCAGGCCACCGTCCACGCGAACGGGCTGTTCCAGTTGATGGTGATCTCGTTGACCGACCACGCCCCGATGTCGTCGAGGTAGCACTTCTGCGGGGCGCACTTCGCGCGCTCGGCCGTCTCGTCGAGCGCCGCTTGCGCCACCTCATCCTCCAGCCCGGAGTTCGGCCCACCGGAGACCGCGCCGGGCGGGGCGGACGGGAACGACGCGTCCACCTGGTGCGCCCAGAAGCGATGATGCGGGTTCTCGAGCGGGTTCTCGCCGTAACCGGAGACATAGGACTTGTCCATCGGGTTGCGCCCGAGGAGGTAATCCGCGCCCGACGCCACGCCGTCGAAGTACTTTTGCTCGCCGGTGAAGTCGTGGGCGAGCGCCAGGACCAGCATGTTGTTGAGCACGAACGAGTTGGAGCCCCAGGGATACCCTTTCGCGTTCGCCTTGAAGGGCACCCGGTAGCCCTCCGCCCCGATGACCTCGAGGTACTTGTCGGCGATGGCGACGAGCTTCGTCCGGGCCGCCTCACGCTCCGCCGCGGCGTGCTGGGCCTCGACAACGGCGAGCGAGATGGCGCCCAGCCCGTCGACCTGCCCCCACGTCATGGCGCTGAACGTGCCGTCCACGCCGCCGAGCTCCTCGTTGTAGGGCGACGCCGCGAGCTCAGCCTGATACCTGGCGCCCTCCGTGGTGAGGAAGAGCTCGGCGGCCGCCCAGTAGAACTCGTCGCTCAGCTCGGCGTCCCCGTAGCCGCCGCCGCCCACGACGCCGCTCTCGTCCGGCACCACCTTCGGGTTCGCCTTCGCCGCGGTCCACGCCCGCGTCGCGGCCTCGAGGCACTGGGCCGAGAACGTGGGATCGAGCTCGCGCCAGATGCGCGCGGCCTGGGCCGCGGTGGCGGCCAGGTTGAGCGTCGCCGCCGTGCTGACCGGGCGCAGGAAGCGCGGCTGCGGATCCTCGTGCGGCGGCAGCGGCAGGCCGGTCCACTCCAGGTCGTGGATCTTGTGGTGCACCATGCCCGCGCTCGCCTGGCCCTCCGGCACCTGCATCGCGAGCATGAACTCGATCTCCCACCGGGCCTCGTCGAGGAGGTCGGGGATCTGGTTCGCGTTCTCGGGGATCTTCAGCTTGCCGTCGCCGAAGTCGTCCGCCGTGGACCCGAGCGCGACGAAGCGCTCGTACTGGTTCAGCAACGTCCAGGCGGAGATACCGCCGTTGACAACGTACTTGCCGTGATCGCCGGCGTCGTACCACCCGCCGGTGACATCGAGCGTGTACGTGCAGCCGATATCCGCGCCGCAAGGGGCCTCGTCCGGCAGGTGCCCCGCCGGGCGCGCGTGGTCCGGGCCAACGTACTGCTCCAGGATCTCGATGCCGGAGCGGTTGTGATAGAAGTACGCGAGCGCGTCGTACTTCATCTGAGAGTAGATGGTCGAGCCCACGTCGAACGGGTGGCTCGACACCTCCCCGACACGGAGGGTGTACCCCTCGCCGGGGGTGGTGAAGCCGCTGAAGTCGATGGTGTGCACGTGCTCGCCGGAGCTCGCGTCATCGCCCACGACGCGGGTCGCCCCGCTGGCGACCACCGTGCCGCCGGCGTCCACGAGCTCCCACGCATGCGGCTTGTCGGCCTCGGCGACGACCGTGGCGACCTTGGCGGCGGCCGGCAGGTACCCGACCTGGTTCACGCGGATCAGCTCGGTGCCCGACGGCGGCACCGTCTCGATCGGCGCCTCGCCCCCCGTGCCCCCCGTGCCCCCCGTGCCCCCCGTGCCCCCCGTGCCGCCGGCGCCGCCAGAAGCCCCCGCGCCGCCAGCGCCACCCGCGCCGCCGGAAGCCCCCGCGCCGCCCGCGCCGTCCAAGGGGCTATCGTCGCCGCAGCCAACAACCGTGAGGCCGCCCGCGAGCGCCAGAAGAAGAGACCCACCCAAACACAGCCAGGAACGCTCCCGACGAGCCGACTTTGCAGCCAAAAGACAAAGCATGATGCGTATCTCCAGGTAAAGTTGAAGCCGCGCGGCCAGACGGCGCACACGGAATCTTACAGCGCCGTCACCATCGATGAAGTCGATGTCGGTGTCAAGCGCGATTGTGGGCTCCGGGCGTGGGAGCGGGCGACGCGTGGTCGTCAGTAGTGCCAGGGATAACGGGTGAAGTCCGGGCGGCGCTTCTCCAGGAAGGCGTCTCGACCCTCCTTCGCCTCCTCGGTGCCGTAGGCGAGCCGCGTCGCCTCGCCGGCGAAGAGCTGCTGTCCGACGAGCCCCTCGTCAGGCAGGTTGAAGCCGTACTTCAGCATCCGCATCGCGGTCGGGCTCTTCGAGTTGATGATGGCGCCCCACCGCAGCGCCTCCTCCTCGAGATCCGCGTGAGGGACGACGGCGTTGACCATCCCCATCGCCGCCGCCTGCTCCGCCGTGTAATCGAGCCCGAGGAAGAAGATCTCCCGCGCCTTCTTCTGCCCGACCTGCCGCGCGAGCAGCGCCGAGCCATACCCGCTGTCGAAGCTCGCGACGTCCGGGTCCGTCTGCTTGAACATCGCGTGCTCGCGGCTCGCCAGCGTCATGTCGCACACCACGTGGAGGCTGTGGCCGCCGCCCGCCGCCCAGCCGGGCACCACCGCGATGACGACCTTGGGCATGAACCGGATGAGCCGCTGCACCTCCAGGATGTGGAGCCGGCCGAGCCGCGCCGGGTCGGCCTGCCCCGCGCTCTCCCCCTCGTATTTGTACCCGTCCTTCCCGCGGATGCGCTGATCGCCGCCCGAGCAGAACGCCCAGCCGCCGTCCTTCGGCGAAGGCCCGTTGCCGGTGATCAGCACACAACCCACGTCCGAGGTCGTGCGCGCGTCCTCGAGCGCGGTGTACAGCTCATCGACGGTGCGGGGACGAAACGCGTTGCGGACCTCGGGGCGGTTGAACGCGATGCGGACGGTGCCCTGGTCCACGGCGCGGTGATAGGTGAGATCCTCGAACGAGAACCCATCGACCTCACGCCAGCGCGCCGGGTTGAAAATCGCAGAGACGGTCATGGCCCACTCCTTTGGGGCGCGGACCGTACTCGCCTCATCGTGGGCTGGCAACCTCGGCGACATGACAGTGGCGACCTCCGGGCGCGCGCGTGTTCGCCGGCCCCGGGCGTCCCTCTGGCGCAGCCGGCCCAGCACGCCCGCTACCCAGCCTCCCGATACCCTTGACACATAAGCCGATCTCGTGGACAAGCAGGCTTCGACGCGCGGGGAGGTCGACGTCGCGCCGCCTGGGGATTGCGCGCGCGCGCTCTGGCCAGGCGGCGCGCGAGGCGCTCGCCGGCGTTCGGACAGGAGAATCGCTGATGGCGGGCGGCCTCGAAGGCGGGCGCGCTCTGCCTGCCCGCGAGGGGGACGACATGGGCTTGAGCTATGAACGACTTTTCCAGATCTCGTCAGGACTCCTCGCCACCGCGGACGCGCGTGGCTACTTCCGTGATCTGAGCTCTTCCTGGGAGCATGCCCTCGGCTGGTCCCTCGACGAGCTCAGGGCCAGGCCCTACATCGAGCTCGTCCACCCCGACGACCGCGAGGCCACGCTCGCCGAGGCCACCGCCCTCTTCCAGGGTCGCGCGAACGGCCGGTTCGACAACCGTTATGTGTGCAAGGACGGCTCGTACCGGTGGCTCGGCTGGACCGCCCGGGTGGACATGGACGAAGCGCCCTCGGAACGGCTCATGGTCGCCACGGCGCTCGACCTGACGAGCGACCGGGAGCGGACCGCGCAGCTCACGCAGGCGGCGGAGCTGACCACGGTCTACGAGAAGCTGTTCCGGGTGTCCGTGGGCCTGCTCGTGACCCTGGACGCAGAGGGGTACTTCCGCCACGCCAACCCGGCCTGGGAGCGCACCCTCGGCTGGTCCCCCTCGGAGATGATCGCGAAGCCGTTCATCGAGTTCGTCCACCCCGACGACCGCGAGGCCACGCTCGCCGAGGCCGCCGCGCTCTTCCAGGGCCACACGACCATCAAGTTCGACAACCGGTACGCGTGCAAGGACGGCTCGTACAGGTGGCTCGCGTGGACCGCTCACCTGGACGCGGCGGAGGAGCCGTCGCGCCGCCTCGTCTATGGCACCGCCCACGACGTCACGCCGTACAGGGACCTGCTCGACAAGCTGGAGCGGACGCTCGCGCGGCTCCGCGACACGATGCAGGCGATGTCGACGCCGCTCATCCCGATCACCGATCGCATCATGGTCATGCCCCTCGTGGGCCAGATGGACTCGGAGCGGATCGATCAGGTGATGTCGGCCGCGCTCGCTGGAGTCCAGTCCACCCAGGCTCAGGCGGTCATCCTCGACGTGACAGGGCTCAAGGAGATCGACACGCGGGTCGCCGCCGGCCTCGTCGACACCGCGAAGGCGCTGCAGCTGCTCGGCGCACGGACGATCCTGACCGGCATCCGGCCAGCGGTGGCGCAGACGCTCGTCGGGCTCTCGCTCGATCTGGCGGGCCTCCTGACCAAGAGCACGCTCCAGAGCGCCATCGCCTTTGCGCTGCAAAGCGACCAGGGCGCGCCACGGGCACTCGCCCAATAAAAGCGTCGGAAACGTGCCGGCGCGCAGCGGCGGAGCGGCCGAGCGCGCGGGGCGGATGCGCGCGCCGGGGGGCCTGGTGTATAAGGCCGCGTGGCGTGTGTTCGTGTCCCCGGAGGTCGCATGTCGCTCGGCCAAGGTTCGGTCGCAGGAGCCTGCTGCGCGGCCATCGCGCTGCTCACCGCCGTGTCGGCCTGCTCGACCAGGGTGCGGAGGTTCGGAGACGACGACGCCGGAGGCGGCGGGAGCGCCTCGGCGTCGAGCGCCGGCGGCTCGGCCGGGAGCGCCGGCGAGGGCGGCTCTGCCTCGAGCGTCGGCGGCGGCTCTGCGTCGAGCGGCGGGAGCGGGTGCGAGCCCGGTCGCCAGGAGGCCTGTTACGGTGGTCTGCCCGCCACGTTGAACCGCGGAGCCTGCCGCGCCGGCGTGAAGATCTGCGACGAGGAAGGGAACGGGTTCGGCCCGTGCGCCGGAGAGGTGCTGCCCGCCGCCGAGCGCTGCGACACCGCCGAGGACGAGGACTGCGACGGCGCGAGCAACAAGGGGTGCGCCTACCGCCGGTGCGCGGACGTCCCCCGCGGCCTGCCGAGCGGCGTGTACACCCTCGATCTGGACGGAGCCGGCGGAGATCCCGAGTTCCCCGTGGTGTGCGATCTGGAGACGGACGGAGGAGGGTGGGCGCTCGTCTACAACAGCGTCGGTTCGGCGGAGGGAACGACGCTGTCGTTCTGGGACATCCCGTACGCCGAGCGGCTCGGGACCAAGGGCGAGCCGGCGCTCGAGCGGAACTTCTACAGGGGCTCCCTCTACCTCGTCGGCCGGGAGTACCGCGACGAGATCGCGGATATCAAGGGCACCGTCGCGGAGGTCATGCGGGCGACCGCCGAGGGCATCGACACGACGACCATGAAGCTCCTCCGCCCCCTGCACGTCTCCGGGGACGCCGACGTCTTCTTCTCCCATTTCCTCTCGGGGTGGTCGTCGGGCGATCACGACGGTGACACTGCCCCCGATAACAACTGCGCCATCGCAGCCCTGAACGTCACGCAGCACTACGCGCAGTGCTGGGAATACAACCTCGGCGCGGACGGGGACGCGCCGTTCGACGACGGCGGCTGGGGTCCCCACCTCGGCACGCACATCGCGGATCAGGCCCGGCTCGCGAACGACAATACGCGGTATACCCGGGTGCGGCGAATCTCTCGCTGGACACGGTGGTGAGCCGGGCCCTCAGGCGTAGCACCGCGCGTACCTTCGCGGATTTGGTGACAATTTCCGAGAGGCTCGGGTATGCTGCCCCGGCCATGCGCTTCTATGCACTGACTTTTTTGACGCTCTTCGCGAGCCTCTGCCTGGCGAGCTGCTGGAACAACGGCGGCTGCGTGGAGGGCGACGCGTGCGAGTGCTCCCAGGGTGACGAGTGTTACCTCGGCTGCGACGGTGACGATTGCGACCAGCGCTGCTTCCAGATGAATCGCTGCGGCGCCGTCTGCGAGCACGGGTGCTCGTTCGAGTGCTTCGACGTCGACGAGTGCTCGGCTTCCTGCGGAGACGACTGCGATCTGCGGTGCCATAACACGACGGCGTGCGGGGCCATCTGCGATCGCGACTGCCGGTACGAGTGCCACGACACGAGCCGGTGCGGCGTCAGCGTCGGCTCGGGCAGCGTCGTGACCTGCCGGAACGTGGCGACCTGCGAGGTCGAGTGCCGGGGCTCATGCGAGGTGTTCTGCGACAACGTGGGCGGCGAGTGCCGCGTCACCTGCCCCGGCGGCGAGGCTGCGGTCATGTGCCCGAACGGCTCGCGCTCGTGCGGCGGATGCTGAGGAGACCGAGACCGATGCAGAGAGCGATGACATCGCAGCTTCGCGCGCCGCGCCTCATGGCCGCCGCGCTCTCGTTCGCGGCGCTGACGATCGGGTGGACCGAGGTCGGCGAGGCGCAGATGACGATCAAGCGCCCCGGCGATCGCCCCGACTACAAGGTCGAGCTGGAGCCGCACCTCCTCCTCACGCCGTTCGAGCCGCTCGGCGGCCCCGGCGCCGGGAACGGCCTTGGCGCCGGGATGCGCGTCACCATCGACATCGCGCCCGACGGCTTCATCAAGCGGATCAACGACTCGGTCGGGATCGGCTTTGGCCTTGACGGCATCCACTACGGAGGGGACGGGGACTACCGCGGCGAGTGCACCCGCTTCGAGAACGGGCCCGCGGGCACGCGTGTCTGCACCGAGGTCGACCGGTACGGGGGGCCCTCGGACTACGTGTTCGGCTCGGTCGTGATGCAGTGGAACTTCTGGCTTCACCGGAAGTGGTCGGTCTTCGGCGAGCCGGGGCTGTCGCTGTATCTCGGCGACGTGGGCCGCAACGGGGTCTTCGGGGTCTCACCGGCCCTGTTCGTCGGCGGGCGCTTCCACTTCACGGAGAACGTGACGCTCACGATGCGGCTCGGATACCCGGCGTTCTCGGTGGGCGTCTCGTTCCTCCTGTGAATTTCGCGCGCTCGCGGACGCCCGCGTCGCGCGCCCCCGCGCCCCTCCCGCGCGTAGAGCGCCTCCTCACCGCTTCCCCGCGACGCCGGCCGACCTGATATCCTGCGCCGCATGCCGGAGACGCCGCGATCCGAAGAGACGCTCGGCTCGGCCTTGGTCGAGGACCTCACGGTCCCGAGGCTCGGCGCGCCGGCCGCGCAGCCCATGGAGGAGCTCTCGAGCTCGGCGCTCACCGAGGACATCGAGGCGATCGAGGCGGCGGCTGCCGGGAGCTCGGGCGGCGACCCGCTGATCGGGAGCCTGATCTCGGGGCGCTACCGCGTCCACGAGCTCATCGGGGAGGGCGGGATGGGCGCCGTCTACCGCGGCGAGCAGGTGCACCTCCGCAAGCAGGTCGCGATCAAGCTGCTCCGGCCCCTCGCCCGGCGGATGCCGGAGCTCGTGGCGCGGTTCGAGCGCGAGGCCGTCGCGGGAGCGCACATCCGGCACCCGAACGTCGTCGCCGCCATCGATTTCGGTCAGCTGGACGACGCGTCGTTCTTCCTCGTCCTCGAGTACGTCGAGGGCACGCCGCTCAAGGAGGCGATCTCGGGGGGACGGCTCCCGCCCGCGCGGGCGCTCCGCATCGCGCGTCAGATCGCGTCGGCGCTCGCGGCGGCGCACGAGAAGGGCATCGTCCACCGCGATGTGAAGCCCCAGAACGTCCTGCTCGACGCGCACGATCAGGTCAGGCTCATCGATTTCGGGCTCGCGAAGGTGAACGTCGATCTCCTGTCCAGCCAGAGCCGCAAGACGGCGACGCCGAGCCCCGCCCTGACCAGCGCCGGCGAGGTCTTCGGCACGCTCGCGTACCTCGCGCCGGAGGCGCTGCGCGGGATGGACGCGGTGGACGCGCGCGCGGATCTGTACGCGCTCGGGCTCGTGCTCTACGAGATGCTCACCGGACAGCACCCCTTCGACACGAAGAACGTGGTGGAGCGGCTCAAGCAGCAGGGGCCGGGAGGGCCGCCTGCCCTCCACGTGCGCGCTCCGGATCTCGAGGTGCCGTACGAGGTCCAGCAGGCCGTGATGCGGCTCATGGAGCACGATCCGTCGTTCCGCTTCCAGACGGCGGCCGACGCGATCGCGGCGCTCGACGAGGGGCTCGCGGCGCTCGCTCGTTCGGCGGCGCCGCCGCCGGCAGGGGGCGGGCTCGCCGCGGCTGGGCAGGCCCCGCCGGGCGGGAACAGCGCGGCGAGCGGGGCCGCCGTGGCGGGAGCAGGCATGAGCTTCGCGCCTGGCGCGAGCTCCGCGGCGGGCGGGGCCGCGGCGGGCCAGGTCACGGCGGGCCAGGTCACGGCGGGCGGGGCCGCCGAGCAGGCCGCGAAGGCAGCGCCCAGGGAGCAGGCGCCGTCGGCCTGGCCGGGGCCCCGGGCGACCTTGCTCGCGCGCGCGCACCGCGGGCCCACGGCCTCGGCGCGCTGGGTGCCCGTCGCGGCGGCGCTCTCGGCCCTGGCGGCGCTCGCGATCGGCGTCGCGCTCTGGCTCGTCGTCCGGCGGCCCGCGGCGACCACGGAGGCGCCCGCGGTCGCCTCCGTCGAGCCCCCGGCGCCGGCAGCGCCGCCCCCTCCCGCGTCGGCGAGCGCGGCGCCCGAGGACGACGCCCGCGGCGCCCCGAGCCCGCGCTCGCAGCTCAGCCGGGCGGTGGCGACCAGGAACTGGGTGCTCGGGGCGCGGTCGCTGCTGGCCCTCGCCGAGGCCGATCCGGAGCTCGCCCTGAGCAGGGGCCTGCGCGAAGAGGTGCTCTCCACCGTGGCGGGCATCGGGTTCGAGGAAGACAACCCGGCGGCGGACGAGGTCTTCGACCTGCTCACGAACCGGCTCGGCAGCGGCGGCCTGGACGTGCTGCTCGACCTGGTGCGCGCGCGCGGCGGCACCAAGGCGGCCCGGCGCGCCAGCGAGATCCTGGCCCGGCCCGACGTGATGGCGCGCGCGACCCCCGCGCTCCGCGTCCTCTTCGCGTTCCGCAAGGCCAGCTGCGGCGGCAAGCGGGCGCTCTTCGGCCGCGCCGCGGCCGAGGGGGACGAGCGCATGCTCTTCGAGCTCCAGGTGCTGCACGGCGCGCGGTGCAGGCGGACCGATCCGTGCTGCTTCCGCGACGACAAGGCGATCGCCGACGCGATTCAGCAGCTGAAGACGCGCCTCGGGACGTGACCGGCGCGCGCGGCGCGCCTCCTCTCGGCCGGGCTCCCCGCCGCGCGGGCGCGCCTCAGAGCAGGCCGCAGCCGTTGTAGAGCGGCAGGAGATCGCTGTCGCGCACCTCGCTCCGGATCGTCTCCGAGTAGCTCGGACCGAGCAGCGAGCCCAGGGGCGGCCCGAGCAGCGGCAGCGTGTGGCACGTCTGGTTGCCGGAGACGTCCTCCAGGCAGGTCAGGTCGCAGAGCCCCAGGAAGGCGATACCGCACGTCGGCACGTGGCCGCAGAGCCGCTCCAGCGAGAGGAGGCCGAGATCGAGCGGGCAGCTCAGCGAGAGCGCCGAGAGCTCCCCCGTGAGATCGGGATCGATGCAGGCATACCCGGCGATGGTCCCGGAGAGGAACGCGTTCCCGTACATCGTGGCGTCGCGGACGACGAACTCCGTGTAGGGCTCCTCGTTCAAGGGGCCATCGAGGGCCGGATGGTTGCCCTGCAGCAAGATATCCACATGCTCGCCGGTGCCGTTCAGGTGCTGGAAGATGCACGCCGAGACCCAGCGCTGCTCCGAGGGGGTCAGAGCACGCTCGGTCCATTCCGGCGCGAACCCGAAGGAGCCGTGGAACTCACGGCCGTCCGGACCGTAGACGACCTGATCAGAGGACAGCGCGCAGCGCACGGTGTAGTCGAGCACGCTCGTTCCGCCGGAGGTGCCGAGCAGCGCCGTCGGGGCCACGACGTTGTTGGCGCCGGCGAGCGCGCGCTGGCCGAGCGCGCGGAACGCCGTGCGGTTCGCCGGCGCCCAGAAGTCGCTGGGGAGCAGGCCGTTGCACCCGATGGGCACCGCAGTGCGCCGTATTGGCAGCTCCGCCGTTTCGACGGAGTCGGTGTCCGATGGAGCGTCGGGATCGGTGTCCGACGGGGCGGCGCATCCCGCCGTGAACACACCGGCGCCAAGCAGACCAGCCGCAATGAAACGGATCGATGACATTCAGCTCTCCTCCGAGAAAGGCGCGCTGTCACGCACGGGGCCGGCCTCCGACACCGACCAGCGTTCTAGCTCTTCCTTAAATTAGCAGTCTTTCATTTTCCAGAAAGACGCGCAATACCGAAAACTAGCACATGGAGGTTTGTTGCCCGTATACGGACTTGCCGGAATATCGAACGGAACGGGCCTTATCGAGTCAGGATCAAGTCACTGCGATACGGCTGGACGAACGTCCGGCGTCCGCGATGTCTCCTCCAGGTTGCGCTCCAGCTCGGCGAAGCGGGATAGCCAGAGGGGGCTCTCCCCGCGGTGCTCCCGCGCGCTCGCGAGCGCCTCCTCCGCCTCACGCACGTGTCCGCGACGGAGCGCCATGCGAGCACGCCAGTAAAGGAACATCAGCGTCTGCTCGGCGATCGACTGTTCTTTCACCAGTCGGATCGCTTCGCCCCACGCGAGAGACGACGGAGGCGCCGGCCGGAGCCCGACCTCGGAGAGCACGAGCTCGAGCAAGCTGAACTCCGTGAGGTCGCCCGGCTCGAGGGCGCAGGATCGCTGGATCCACTGGACGAGCTGGCTGGCCTGCTCGTACTCGTCGAGCGCGAGGTGGATCTGCGCGAGCAGCATCGCCGTCTGGGGCATCGGGCGCTCGGAGGCCTGCTCTTCCAGCCACCGGGCGCGCCGCAGGAGCGCGAGCGCCTCGCGCTGCCTGTCGCTCCAGTGGAGCAGCACGGCGACGTTGTACGACGCCATCTTCTCCAGCCACGGATTGCCGATCTCGCGCGCGAGATCGACGGCGCGACGCAGGTCGCCGACCGCGCCCGGCAGCGACCACCGCCAGGCCCACAGCGCGATGCGGTTGATGTACGCCCCGCAGAGGTGAAACCGATCGCCGGCCGCCGTGACCAGGGCGATCAGATCCTCGAAGGCGCGCTCGGCCTCGTCGCGGCGACCCGCGCTCGCGAGCTGGAACGACAGCATGATCAGGGCAGGGACGCGCGCGTCGTAGTCTCCCGACGCCGCGGCGCGATCGGCGCACGCGGTGAGCTCCGCGATGGCCTCCTCGGTCCTCCCCCGCCGCCACGAGGTGCGCGCCTCGGCGACCCGGAGGCGCAGCGCGAGCTCGGGAGAGCCCTGCGCGCGCGCGTGCGTGTCGACCAGCGGCCGCGCCTCCTCCACGCGGCGCGCCGAGGCCTCGAACTCGAAGGCCCAGTCGAGCACGGTCGCGTCCTCGAGCAGGAGGCCCGCCCTCGCCCGCGCGTCGCCGAGCGCCTCGGCCAGCGCGAGCGCCTCGCCGAAATCGCTGCGCGCCTCCCGGACGCGGCACATCCGGTACCGGCTCCTGCCGCGGCCCGCGAGCGCGCGCGCGCGCCGGGGCGCGTCGCCCTGCTCGGCGATCTGGAGCGCGGCGTCGTAGCGCCGGTCCGCCTCGACGGCGTCGTGCCGCGCGGACGCGAGATCGCCGAGCGCGAGGTAGGCGTCGGCCGCCTCGGCGCGCTCGCCGCACACGGCCGCGTGGCGCGCGAGCGCGCGGAGGCCCCCGGTCGAGCCGGCCGCCACCTGCGCTCGCCAGTACGCGAGGGCGCTCCGGTGGATCGCGGCGCGGTGCGCCGGGTCGAGCATCTCGTAGACCGCCTCCTGGAGGACCGCGTTCTGGAACGCGTGCCGGTCGTCCACGCCGCCGCCGCCGGGGCCCTCTCCGTCGCGCAGCAGGATCCGCCGCTCGACCAGGGCCGCGAGCCCGAAGCCCGCGTCGACCATCGCTCCGGCGCCGCCCGCGCGATCCAGGCCGTCCAGCACCGCCTCGAGCTCGGCGCGATCGAACGACATGCCGAGCGCCGAGCAGACCCGGGCGCAGGTCGCGAGCTCCGGCGGCAGATCGTCGAGCCTCTGCGCCGCGAGCCATTGCCACGCCGGCGCGGGCGGCAGCGCCTCGACCTCCGCGGTCGCCACGTACGAGCCGCCGCCGGCGCGCCGGCGCACGACGCCCGCCCGCTTGAGCGACCGGACGATCTGCCGCAGGCAATCCGGGTTGCCGCCCGCCCAGTCGGCCAGCCGGCGGAGGATCTCCGCCGGCGGGTACTCGGCCGGCAAGAGCAGGCGCGAGGCGAGATCCATCGCCGCCTCCTCCGCGAGGGGCGCGAGCGTCACGCGGGTGTGGCGCTGGTTGCGCTGACCCCAGCTGGGACGGGCCTGCTCGAAGCGGGGGCGCGCGGTCACGACCACCCAGAGGGGGGTGCCCTCGCCGTCGAGCGTTGCGTACTCGAGCGCGTCGAGCAGCACGTCGTCCGCCTGGTCGGCGTCGTCGAGGATCACGGCGAGGGGGCCGCGGCGCGCCCCGCGGCGGAGCGCCTCGGCGAGCGCCAGCATCAGGCCGTTGCGGGCCTCCCCGGACAGGCGCCCCCCGCGGGGCCCGGGCCAGCCGAGCGCCGCGGCGACGGCCTCCCACGTCGCGCCGCCGAGCGTCTCGCCGAGCCGCTCCACGCAGAACTGCCGCGGGTCTCCGGGGCTCTCCCTCGGCGCGTCGAGCGCGACGCAGAGGAGCGCGCGCACGGCCTGCGCGGCGCCGCCGTGGATGGGGTGGAGCGCGCGCGCGGCCACCACGCGCACGTCCGGGACCGGCACGCCCGCGATGCTGGCCGCCTCGGCCGCGAGGCGCGTCTTGCCCAGACCGGCGTCGCCGATGAGCGTGAACAGGCCCGGACACGTCCCGTCGAAGGCGTCGGTCGCGCTGGCAGCGAGCGCCGAGAGCACGTCGTCGCGGCCGAGCAGCGCCGGCTCGCGCAGGCTCTCCGGGTCGCCCGGCGGCGTGGGGGCGAGCTCGTCGTCGGGCAACGCGCGCTCGAACTCCTCGGTCATCGCGAGCCCGCCCCAGGGCTCGGCCGGCAACCACGCCTCGGGGCGCTCGATCGGCGCCCCGTAGGCGGCGTGCAACCCGCCAGCGATCCTGCGCAGGCGCACGCTGGCGAGGTGCAGCGCCACGCGCACGCCGCCGCTCAGCGCGAGATCGCGCGCCGCGGCCAGCGCTGCGCGGGCCGGATCGTCGACGTCTCTCGCAGAGAACACGGCGAGGCAGCGCTGCCCCCGCTGCCGCGCGACGAACCCCCGGCGGCCGCCGATCGCCGCGATCACCGGCCCGGCGCCGCCCTCCGCGAAGAGCAGCGCGACCGGCTGCCGCCCCTCGGCGACGGCCGCCGCGGCGCCGTCGTCCTGCCGCTGCGATCGCGGCGCGGAGGGAGGCGGGATCGAGTCGGCTCGAGGCCGCACGCGCAAGGCGTGCAGGGTCAGCCGGAGCGCGGCGGCGCTGTCCGGGCGGCGGCTCGGGTCCTTGGCGAGGCAGGCGAGCGTCAGCGCCTCCAGCCCCTCGGGGACGTCCGCGAAATCGCTCGGGCGCGGGGGGCGCAGCGCCAGGTGGCCGTGCTCGACGGCCGTCTCGCCGCCGACGAACGGCGGGCGCAGGGTGAGCAGCTCGAACAGGATCACGCCGAACGCATAGATGTCCGCGCGCGCGTCGATCCGCGCGGCGTCGCCCCGGAGCTGCTCCGGAGCCATGTACTCCGGCGTCCCCACGATGTCGCCGGCGCGCGTCACGCCGGCGGACGCCGCCGGCGGCTCGCCGCCTTCGGCGAGCCGCGCCAGACCGAAATCGAGCAGCACCGCGCGCCCGCTCGAGCCGAGGAGGAAGAGGTTCTCCGGCTTGACATCGCGATGGATGACGCCGCGCGCGTGCGCCGCATCGATCACGGCGAGGATCGCGTCCGCGCGCCCGGCGGCGAGCTCCGGATCGAGCGGCGCGCGCAGCGCGGCCAGCTCCTCGGCGAGGGTCTGGCCGAAGAGCCTCTCCATCACGAGATAGGGCCGCCCCCCGGGGAGCTCGCCGCAGGCGACGAGCCGCGGAGCGTGCGGCACGCCGACGCGCTCGAGCAGCGCGGCCTCCCGCCGGAACCGCTCGCGCAGGTTCCACGCCGCGTGCCTCCCTACCTTGATGGCGACAGGCGCTCCATCGCAGTCCTGTTGCGCGCCCCAGACGTCGGAGAAGCCGCCATGTCCGAGCGGACCGAGCGGCGAGAAGCCCTCGATCACGGGCGCCGCGCGCTCCACGGTGTCAGGCTCACCAGGCGGCGGGATAAAGCCATCTCTGACACACGGAGCGCCAGCGGCGAGCCGCCCGTGACATACAGAGCAACGGTGCATGATTCGGGTTGCTTGCCGGCAGCCGGGGTCGCATTCGATACCGGCTTACGCGTACTGTACTGCGCGGGCTCAGCAGTTGTCATTGAGGAAGTAAGCGGCTGTCGCATATCCCATGAAGAACCCTGGCCAGAACGATGAGCCTTTCCCTGCCGCGCCCGCGCCGCCGGCCGACGCCCCCGCGGCGGGCGAGCCGCAGCTCGTCACGTCGCGGACATGGAAACAACACACGCCCGACACGCGCGATCGCGAGGGCGCGGGTCCTGGCGCCCCGCGGGCCGCGGCGCTGCGGGCAGGCGAGTACCTCCTCGACGGCGTCATCGCCGAGGGTGGGTTCGGCGTCGTGCACCGCGCGGTGCACGCGACGAGCAAGGCGCCGGCGGCGGTCAAGATCATGCACGCCGACCTGATCTCGCGCGCCGACGTGGTGCTCCGCTTCCAGCGGGAGGTGGACGCGATCGGGCGGATCCGGCACCCGAACGTCGTGGAGATCCTCGACGTGGGGCGGCTCGACGACGGGCGGCCCTACTACGCGATGGAGCTCCTTCAGGGCAAGAGCCTCGAGCAGCACCTGTTCGCGCGCGGCCGGCTCCCGGCGGACGAGGCGCTCGCGATCCTCGATCCGCTCTGCGGCGCGCTCGCCGCGGTCCACGCGCTCGGGATCATCCACCGCGACGTGAAGCCTTCCAACGTGATCCTGTGCGAGCAGGGCGGGGAGCTCAGGGTGGTGCTGCTCGACTTCGGCATCGCGAAGCTGCTCGGCGCGACGGATCTCTCGCTCACGTCGTCACGGCACATCGTGGGGACTCCGGCGTTCATGTCGCCCGAGCAGCTCCTCAACCGGCCTGTCGACATGCGGACCGACGTCTACGCGCTCGGCGCGCTGCTCTACACGATGATCGCGGGATCCATGCCGTTCCTGGCGACCACGTACCCGGTGCTGCGCCACCTGCACCTGCACCAGGCGCCGCCCCGCCCGAGCCTGCACGCGCCGGTCGACCCGGCGTTCGACGATATCGTCGTGCGGGCCATGAGCAAGGATCCCGCCGGCCGCCACCCGGACGTCGCCGCGTTCCTGGGCGACGTGCGGGCCGCGACGGCGCGGATCGCGCGGACCGGCGCGGTGGAGGCGGGGCACATCCGGCGCCTCGCCATCGGGCTGCTCGTCGAGGTCCTCGCCGAGAGCCGCGCGCTCGAGGCCCCCACCGACGCCTTCCTGGCCGAGTTCGAGGCCGTGGTCCCGGACGCCGTGGCAACGCTCGCGCCCTCGGGGTTCTCGCCGCTCGCGATCACGAGCACCAGCGCGCTGCTCGCGGCGCCCTTTCAGCGCGGCGAGCACGGCACCGAGGAGGCGCGCCACCGCGCGATCGCGGCCGCCGTCGCGCTGCACACGCGGCTCGCCGGGCCGGGCCAGCGCGATCCCAGGATCAGCGTCCGCTTCTGCCTCCACGCCGGCGACGTGGTGCTCACCGAGGACGGCGTCCTGGTGGGCGGGAACCTCCTCGAGCTCTCCTCGTGCCTCCCGGAGGCGGCGGAGCCGGGGGTGTACGCGTCGCCGGCGATGCTCGACGGCGTCGCCTTCTTGTCCCACCGGGTCTCGGGGGCCGCCGGCGCCACGATCCCGATGCGCCGCGTGTTCGTGCGGCCGCCGGGCCGCGCCGCGGCGCCCGCGTAGCGCCCCGGCGCTCGCGATCGCCGCGAGCGCCGGGCGCAGGATGGGTCAGCGGGCGGGCTTGACGAACTTGAGGGTCATGCGGTCGCTCTCGCCGATCGCGGCGTAGCGCGCGCGGTCCTTGTCGCCGAGCCGGAAGTTCGGCGGCAAGGTCCAGACCCCTTCCGGGTAGTCTTTCGTGTCCTTCGGATTCGCGTTGACCTCGGACTTGCCGCCGAGCTTGAAGCCCGCCGACTCGACCTTCTGGATCACCCACGCTTCCGGGAGGTATCCCTGCTTCGCGCTCTCATCGGGGTTGGCGTCGGGCTTCGCCCGGTGCGCCACGAGGCCGAAGACGCCGCCCGGCTTGAGCGCCTTGAACGCCTCGGCGACGTAGGCGTCGAACTTGCCGTTCCGGTGCCAGCCGTGCGCCTCGCGAATGGCGATGACGAGGTCGGCCTTGCCCTCGATCCCGAGCTTCGGGTTGTCGCGATCGATCACGACGACATCGACCTTGCCGAACAGCTCGGGCGACTTCTCGATCATGTGCTTCACGCGCTTGCCATAGAGCGTGTTGCGCGAGTCCGCGGGGCCGTTCGGATCGAACGCCGTGATGATGAGCTTGCCCTTCTTCGCGAGCACCGGCGCGAGCAGCTCGGTGTACCAGCCCTCGCCGGCCCCGAGCTCGATGACCGTGCTCGTCTGCTTGAGGCCGAAGAACTCCAGGTTCTCGACCGGGTGCCGGGCGGCGTCGCGCTCGGCGTTGCCCGGGGCGCGGTGCTTCCCCTTGAGCGCCGCCCGCAGCGCGGCGCCCGCGCTCGGGTAATTGGCCGCGATGAGCGCCTTGACCTCGGCCTTGAGCGCGTCGTCGAACCGCGCCGCCTCCGTCGCGGCTTTGGCCTCCATGGCCTTCGTGTCCTCGGCGAGCTTGGCGAGCTCCGCCTGCTTCTTCTCGGCTTCCGGGTCCGCCTTGGGCGGCGTCGCCGCCTCGGGCTGCGCGGCCGGCGCGGCGGCCGGCGGCGCCGGCGCGGGGGCCGGCGGCGGTGGCGGCGGGGCGCTCTCGACGGGCGGCGGGCTCCCCGCGCAGGCGGAGAGCGCGCCAGCGAGGACGAACAGCAAGGTCCTTGAAGTGATGTGCATGCGCTGCTGCGTAGACCGGAGGGAGGACGGGCGCAAGACGTGGGCAGACGTGGCAAGACGAGGCAAGACACCGCGAAACCACAGGGAAAACCGGCGAGGTTCCGCGTTGACCGGGCGGCGGGGCCAGGGTAGCGTACGCGGTCCCGGGGGGTGCTCGCACACTCACGCAGGTGGCCGATGCCGCTCAAGGTTCATAACACGCTCACGAGGAAGAAGGAGCCTTTCGTCTCCGCCAGGCCGAAGGTCGTGCGCATCTACACGTGCGGTCTCACGGTCTACGCCCCGATGCACATCGGCCATGCGCGCACCTACTGCTTCTGGGACGTCTTCCGCCGCTACCTCGAGTACCGCGGCTATCATGTGCTGAGCATCATCAACTACACGGACATCGACGATCGCATCATGCAGCGCGCGAGCGAGCGCGAGGGCGCCGTCGACGTCGCCGAGCGGAACATCGCGGCGTTCCGGCGCGACTGCCGCAAGCTCCACATCAAGGACTACGCCGTCTACACGCGCGCCACCGACTTCGTCGACGAGCAGGTCGACATGGCGAAGCGCCTGATCGAGAAGGGCCACGCCTACACGGTGAACGGCGAGGTCTTCTACGAGGTCGGCACGTGGGCGTCCTACGGTGAGCTCTCGGGGCGCAAGGTCGACGAGCAGGAGGTCGGGGCGAGCGGCCGCGTCGAGGAGGACTTCGCCCGGAAGAGGCACCCGGCGGACTTCAGCCTCTGGAAGCCGACAGGCGCGGGCCAGCCGAGCTGGCGCACCGGCGAGGAGGGGTGGCCGACCGGGCGCCCCGGCTGGCACATCGAGTGCTCGGCGATGAGCACGGCGCTCCTGGGCGACCATTTCGACGTCCACGGGGGCGGCATCGACAACATGTTCCCTCACCACGAGAACGAGATCGCGCAGAGCGAGCCGCTCTGCGGGCGGCCCTGGGTGCGCTACTGGCTGCACCCGGAGCACCTCGATCTCAAGGACATGAAGATGTCGAAGAGCCTCGGGAACGTCATCTCCATCGAGGAGCTCCTGTCGAGGCACGGGCACGACGAGGCGCGGTGGTTCTTCGTGACGCAGCATTACCGTTGCAAGCTCCCGTTCGGCTGGGAGCTCCTGCAGCAGTCCGCTCAGGGCTATGCGCGCATCAAGAAGCTCGCGACGGTCCTCGCCGAGAAGCTGAGCGGCGCGACGGAGGCTCCCCTCGCCCCGGGCGCGTACGCATCGCAGCGACCCGAGGAAGAGCGATTCCCGAGGATGCGCCACCACTACGTTCACGGCCAGTTCGGTGAGCTCACCGAGCGGTTCATCGCGCGCTTCATCGAGGCGATGGACGACGATCTGAACACGCCGAACGCCGTGGCTGCATTTTTCGATTACGTGAGCGCGCTCTATTCGGCGGGGATCGAGCAGTGTGAGGATCGCCCCTCGATGCTCGCGGTCTACCGGGCGATCGTGCGTCACCTCGCGGTCTTCGGGGTGGAGATCGCCGAGCCGGCGCTCTATCCGGAGCTCGTCCCGGACTATGCGCTCGCCCCTGCCGAGGGCGCTGCTGGGCGCGGGGGTGACGCCGCGATCGACCGGCTGATCGCGATGCGCCAGGAGGCCCGGAAGGCGAAGGACTTCGCCAAGGCGGACGCCATCCGCAACCTGCTGACCGAGGCAGGTGTCGTGCTCGAAGACACCCCCCGCGGACCCCGCTGGTCTTCCTCCTGAGGAGCTCTCCCGCTTCGTATACGGGCCCATCTCGACGTTTTCGGTGCTCGGCGTACCAGAGTACGCCTCCGCGCCGAAAACGCCGATCTGGGCACGTCTCCTGTGCGGGAGAGCTCCGCTAACGGGTGTATCAGAGGTCGGAGAAAGAGCGGAGAGGATCGCGCGGCGGAAACTTGCCGGGGCTGGGAGCGGCGCGGGCTGGAGACGGGTGCAGCCCGGGATTCGGTCACGGACACCGCCGCGGCGCCAAAGGACGGCGCGCTCCTGCCATCACAACACGGGATGTCCTCGGCCCGCCTCCTTATAGGCCACGGCCCGCCTTTTCGTAGGCCGCGGCTACCTCCTTATAGAGAGATGTCGGCATCGCGCGACGGCGGCGCGGCGCGATGCATTGGGGCGGCTGCGCGATGCGCGGAGGAGGCGGCGCGGCGCGGCATATAGAAGCGACGCAATGGATGACCGCGAGACGGCCGGGCTGCGGTCGGGACGACGTGCGACGGGCGTGCGGCAGCGAGAAGGAACCTTGTTGTCCCCCTTTGCCGCTCGCCACGGCGCACCCTTCGGACGCGTCGGAAGCGTGCTTGTTTGATCTCGAGCACCCGCCTGGGGTCGCAAAATGGGTGTGCCAGATGTGCCAGTGTCGGAGCCCGCCGACACGCCCAGGCACGCTGGGTGCGACGCAACAAGGCGAAAATCACGATCTGGGGCCGGGCATATCAATTGCCAATCGGGTGCTCCGCACCAGCGCCCAAACCCGGACAGCCCGGTCGGGTCAAACAGACGCCTGTTCGCGTCGCCGGCCGCAGCTCGAGCTGCGGCCGGACGGCGCTCGTGCAGTCAACTCTTACCCAACGAGAACGCAGATGCGGAACCTCTCCTTCGGCTTCGCCCATCCTCTCTCAATCAAAACCAGCTCGGCCGCGATCCTCGCCCTGCTCGCCTCGGGTGCCGCGTGCGGAAGCTATGACGTCGATGAAGGTTCACTCAACGATGCAGAACTAGCCCTCGAGGCGGCGGCCAGCGGGCCGGGCGCCGTCAGCGGCGCCGTCTCCGGCGTCGGCGCGACCGGGACCGGCGGCTTCGGCAGCAGCTCGGTCGCCACCTCCACCACCGGCGTCGGCGGCGACCCCGCCACCACCGGCGTCGGCAGCAGCGTCGTCGCCAGCTCCACCGGCGTCGGCACCGGCGGCTTCGGCAGCAGCTCGGTCACCACCACCGGCATCGGCGGCGGCGCCGGCGTCGGCGGCGGCGACCCCGCCACCACCGGCGTCGGCGGCGGCAACCCCGACGATCCGCCCCCGGGGGGGCCGCCGGCCGTCGGCTTCTGGCAGCTCGACGACTGCAACGCCGCGACGACGGCGCTGTTCGATTCGTCGGGCAACGGCAACACGGCCACCCGCTCGGCCAACGCGGCGTGCGCTCAAGGGATCAGCGGCCTCGGCGTCGCCTTCAACAAGGACAACGACAAGATCCTTGTCGACGACGACGCCAGCTTCACGTTCGGACAGAACCTCGCCGTCGCCGCGTGGGTCAAGCCGACCGCGGTGTCGGGGTCGACGCCGCGGACCATCGTGCAGGAGAAGGGCGGCGGAGAGACGAGCTTCTCGCTCGACATCCGGAACAGCCAGGCGCGGTTCACCGTGACCTTGACCAACGGGCGGACGGTCACCTCCCGCGCCCCCATCCAGGCCAACGTGTGGACCCACGTCGCGGGGATCTACGACGGCACATTCGTGCGGCTCTTCCTGAACGGCCAGCAGGTCGGTCAGATCAGCGCGGCAGGCACGCTCCACGACATCGACGCGCCCATCCGCATCGGCAACAACGTGCAGAAGGAGCGCTTCACCGGCGTGCTCGACGAGGTCTGGCTCTCCGCCTCACCGACGACCGCCTTCGAGATCGCCCAGCTCTCCTGCCTCAGGCGCCCCGCGACGGCCGTCGTCACGCCGGAGAGCAGCGGCCAGGTCGCCCCGAACACGCCGGTGGCGTACCAGATCGCCGTCACCAACAACGATGTCGGCTCGTGCGCGGGCCGCGACTACTTCCTCGACATCTTCAGCCCCTCGGGGGGCATCGACGTCTCCGCCAATCCCTCCTTCTTCCCCGGCGTCCTGCCCGGGAGCACGGCGACGTTCCCCGTCACCGTCACCGGCACCGAGGACGCGGATCCAGGCGCCCACGTGATCCCCTTCTCCGTGATCGACTTCAACTCGTCCGAGTTCATCGTCGCCTCCGGGGCCCTCGACTTCGAGCTGACCGAGCCGACGGGGTGCTTCGTCCGGACGAGCCGGGAGATCTTCGTGAAAGACCTCAGCGTGGTCGAGGATCCCGTCCGCACGACGTTCAATGGACCGCCGGGCGACCCCCGCACCGGCGCATGGACGTTCGCGCGCCTGATGGAGGACATGGCGCCCACGCCCGCCGACGCGCCGGCCATGGTCGAGGAGCTCTTCAGCACCTGGCTGACCGATCAGACCGTGAACGGCTTCACCGTGCCGGCGCGCACGGCGATTCAGCAGGTCGTGCTCGACGAGTGGCCGAGGAGCCCTGACGGGTCGCTCGACCTGCAGCAGGCGCCGCTCTTGCTGCTCGGCATCGTCAACAGGATCGACGTGCGCAACCTCGCCGAAGGCAACGCCGGCGAAGGGAGGTTCGTGTTCGGCGTCGTCAGCCAGGGCTTCCCGCAGCAGTTCACCGTGATCCTGGAGTACAAGCTCCCCGCGTCGACCGAGGCCGACGTGCTCGACTGGGCGAACGACTGGCACGCCCTCGGCAGCCTGCCCTTCCCCTCCGAGGCGTACAACGCCGCGCTCCAGGACATCACCACGCGGTTCGCAGGCCGGAACGCCGCGCCCGGCAAGCCGAACGGGAGCTCGCTCGGGCAGCTCCGCACGAACGAGATCGCGCTCGCGGGGCCGTGGGAGCTGCGCGAGTTCGTCCTCTCGCCCGACACGGGTTTCCTGCGGCCGGAGACCGTCAAGCTGACGCCGGATCTCGGCTTCGACGGATCGCCCACGCTCGCCGACTTCGTGAACCAGAACGAGGCCTCGATCATCGCGGAGCAGCACACGGTGCCCGACACGTTCCAGGGGAACCCGTTCCTCGGCGGCTCGTCGTTCAACAACCTCACGGCCTGGACCGCTCCTGGCATCCTCAACAACGAGGCGCGGCACAAGTTCTCGCTCAACACCTGCAATGGGTGCCACGGCGCGGCGGAGACCGGGACGGGGTTCCTGCACGTGAACCCGAGGTCGCCCGGGAACGAGGCGTCGCTGTCGGGCTTCATGACGGGGATCACCGTCGGTGACCCGGTGAGCGGCGAGCCGCGCACCTTGAACGATCTGAGGCGCCGGAACCAGGATCTGACGGCGCTGGTCTGCGAGCCTGCCCCGACCCTCGCGGCGCTCAGGGCCGCGCCGAGCGGCGGCGCGGCGGCCGGCGCGGCCGCGAGCCGCTCGGCGTTCATCCGCCGCGGCATCGGGCGCGTCCACTGATCCAGTAGCGCCCCGGCGCGAGGGGCGGCGGGCGCGGCCGGCGAGCCGCGCCCGCCCGGCCTCCCGAGCAGGACCCGAGGGGGACGCGCCGTTTCTTCAGCTATCGAGGCCCGCGCAGGAGATCCGCGTCCCGGCTGGGAGCTCGAGCCCGAATCGCTCTCTCAGGACGTCGAGGAGCGCGTCGTCGCGCACCGAGACGCGCTCGACGCCGTCCACCCGCCAGAACCCCAGCTCGCGGTTGCGCAGCGTCACCCGGCCTTCCGGCGACGGGAGCGCCACGATGAGGTTGTTCACGAACAGCGAGCTCGGGTGCGTGGACGTGTAATGGTTCGCCACCTCGTAGTCGATCGGGAGGTGCTCCTCGAGCGTGAACGCATAGACGTCCTGCCACGCCTCGCCCGCCCTGGAGGCGAGCACCCATGACGAGCCCTCCCGGCGCAGGCCGATCACGTCGAGCACCCGCGCGTGCCCCTCGCCCTCGACGAGCGGGAGCGGCTGCAAGAGCCCCGGACCGCCGAAGCCGACGTCCGCGATGAACGGCCCCTCGGGCAGCTCGACAAGCGACAGCATGTGAGATCGAGGGCCCGTGTCGCTGCGCTGGAACCGCACCCGCGCGATGAGCGTCGTGAGCTTGAATCCGAGCCGGCGCAGCACCGCGGCGAACAGCGTGTTGTGCTCGAAGCAATAGCCGCCGCGGCGCGCCCTGACGAGCTTCGCCTGGACGCTGGCCAGGTCGAGGCGGATCGGTCGGCCGAGCAGGACGTCGAGGTTCTCGAAAGGGATGGAGTAGACGTGCGCTGCGTGAAGCGCGTCGAGGACCTCCCGCGTGGCGGCGAGCGCGCCGCGGTAGCCGATGCGGGCGAGATAAGCGTCGAGGTCGAGCGATGCGCTGTCCTGTGTCGAAGGTTGCATTGGATCGGTGCAGCCAGGATACGCGGCCCCTCGCTTGACCGTCAACGCACAGGTCAGCACATTGACGGCGGTGGAGCAGGACCATCGAACCCATGCAGGCTGCGCTGGGCCGCTCCGTGGCTTCGCTGCGGAGAGCGCTCGATGGCTCTCTGCGCAAGGTCGGTCCGTGGAGCGCCGGGATGATCACAACCCCGAGCGGCGGCGGACTGGGCGGCACGCCCGGCGCGGCCTGGTCGCCGCCGGTCGAACGACATGCCCGCGCCCGACCGCTATACCGTGACGGAGATCCTCCGCGAGGGGACCAGGTTCGTCGTCCATCGCGGCCTCCGGAACGAGGACGGTTGTCCGGTCCTGCTCAAGATCCCCCGGGCAGAGCCCCTCGACGGCCGGGACGCGGCGCGGCTGCGCCACGAGCTCGAGATCGGGCGAAGGCTCAGCGGCCGGTCCGCGATCAGGCCCTGTGAGCTCACCACGTACCGGGACCGACCGGCGCTCGTCCTGGAAGACTTCAACGGTCGCTCGCTCGATCGGGAGCTGGGCGCACCGATGGAGCTCGGACGGTTCTTGACGATCGCCTCGGGCATCTCGGCAGCCCTCTCGGACATCCACGCGAAGGGGATCGTCCACAGGGACATCAAGCCGCAGAATATCCTCGTCGATTCCAGGTCAGGAGAGGTGAAGATCTCGGACTTCGATCTCGCTTCCCTCCTCCCGGAGGACCAGGCCGACGCGCGGATTCCGAGCGTCATCGAGGGGACCCTCGCCTACATCTCGCCCGAGCAGACAGGGCGCATGGGCCGCGCGGTCGATCACCGCGCCGATCTCTACTCGCTCGGCGTCACGCTCTACGAGATGCTGACGGGCGTCCTGCCCTTCTCGGCCAGCGATGCCCTGGAGTGGGTCCACCGCCACGCCGCTGTCCTCCCCCGGCCTCCCTCGGACCTCGTCCCGGGTCTCCCGTCGCCCGTGTCCGATCTCATCATGAAGCTCCTGGCCAAGGCCCCCGAGGACCGGTACCAGAGCGCGCGCGGCCTCGCGTACGATCTCGAGCGATGTCTCGAGGGCCTCACGACGCGGGCGCGCATCGACCCATTCCCGCTCGGAGAACACGACTTCTCCGGTCTCTTCCAGATCCCGAAGACGCTCTACGGCCGCGAGCGCGAGCTCGGCGCCCTCCTCGCCGCCTTCGAGCGCGTGGCGCTGCGCGGAGCCCCCGAGTTTCTCCTCATCTCTGGCAATGCCGGGGTCGGCAAGACCTCGCTGGTGCAGGAGCTCTACCGGAAGGCCGTCCGGGGGCGAGGCCTCTTCGCGGCGGGCAAATTCGACCAGCAGCACCAGCACGTCCCCTACGCCACGCTCGTCCAGGCGCTCCGCGATCTCGTGCTCGAACCCCTGGGCGGGAGCGAGCCCACCCTGCGTGAGTGGCGGAGGCGGCTCTCCGCGGCCCTCGGCAAGAACGCGCAGCTCATCATCGACGTCCTCCCGGAGGTGGAGCTCATCCTCGGCGAGCAGCCGCCCGTCCCCGAGCTGCCGCTGACCGAGACAGAGAGCCGGTTCGCGATGGTGTTCCGGCGCTTCGTCGGCGCCTTCTGCCGCGAGGAGCGCCCACTCTGCCTCTTCCTCGACGACCTCCAGTGGGCAGACCCGGCGAGCCTCGCGCTCCTCGAGCACCTCGTCACCCACCCCGAGACGCAGCGCCTGCTCGCGATCGGCGCCTACCGTGACGAAGAGGTGAATCCGCTCCACCCGCTCACGCGCATGATCGAGCGCGCGCGGGGCGCCGGCACCAGGCTCCTCGAGATCGAGCTCTCGCGGCTGTCCGAGGGGGATGTGCAGCGGCTCGTCGCCGATACGGTCCATACGAGCGGAGAGCACGCCGCCCCGCTCGCGCGCCTCGTCTACGAGAAGACCGCCGGCAATCCGTTCTTCGCCACCCAGTTCTTGACCATGCTCCACAAAGAGGGCCTGTTCGAGGTCGATCTGCGCGCAGGCGCCTTCAGGTGGGACATCGACGCGATCCGCGGCAAGGGCCTCGCCGACAACGTGGTCGATCTCATGATCGCGAAGATCAAGCGCCTCTCCCCGTCGGCCCAGAAGGCGCTCACGCTGGCCGCCTGCGTGGGGAATACCGTCGATGCCGGCACCCTCGCCGTCATCCGCGATCGATCCGAGGACGCCATTCACGAGGACCACCGGGAGCTCGTGCGCGAGGGGCTGCTCCTCAGGTCCGGCGACACGTACCGGTTCCTCCACGACCGTGTCCAGCAGGCGGCTCACGCGCTCATTCCGGAGGCCGAGCTGGCAGCGGTGCACCTCCGCATCGGGCGGCTGCTCGCCGCCCACGCGCCTCCCGACGCCGCCGAGGCGCGCGTCTTCGAGATCGCCGGCCACCTCAACCTGGGCGCTGCCCTCGTGACCGACCGGCACGAGAAGGACCGGATCGCCAGGCTCAACCTGGCGGCGGGCCGGCGAGCCAAGGTATCTGCGGCCTACGCAGCCGCGGCCAGCTACTTCGCGGCGGGCATGGCGCTGCTCGGGGACGACGCGTGGGACAAGGAGCGCGCGCTCGCGCTCGACCTCCACTGCGAGAGCGCGCGCTGCGCCTTCCTGAGCGGCGACTTCGCCGCCTCAGAGCGGATCGTCGATGTGCTCCTGCAGCGCGCCCGGAGCCGGATCGAGCTCTCGGAGGTCCACGGCATCGAGATCGTCCTCCACACGACCCGGGCCGATTTCGAGCGAGCGGCGCGGAGCGCCCTCTCCTGCGTGCGCCGCTTCGACGTCGACATCCCGCTCCACCCGACGCGCGACGCGGTGGAGCGCGCGGCGCGCGAGGTCTGGGGCGAGGTGTGCGACCGCCGCGTCGAGGAGCTCGTCGGCCTGCCGCGCCTGGTCGATCCGGACATGCTGGCCGTGGCGACCACCCTGTCGACGGCGCTCCCGTCAGCCTATTTCTCGGATCCGCACCTCTACAGCCTCATCGCGTGCCGCATCGTGCAGCTCAGCCTCCGCGCGGGCAACTCGGACGCTTCTCCGCCTGGCTACGTCGCGTTCGGCGGAACCATCGGCCGCGTCCTCGGCCTTTACCGGGAGAGCTACCGCTTCGGCGAGCTCGCCCGCGCGCTGCTGGAGACCAGGGGCCGGGCCGGGAACCGGGCGCAGATCCTCCATATGATCAGCACCTTCATCGACCCCTGGATCCGCCCCTTGCAGGACGTGGTCGGCCTCCTCTACAAGGCACTTGACGAGGCCGTCGAGAGCGGCGCGCTGCTCTACGCGTCGTATTGCTCGTTTCAGGGCGTGACGCTGCGCCTCGCCGCGGGCGATCCGCTGGCGGACGTCGTCGCCGAAGCCGAGCGCCACATGGACTTCGCGCGCCGGGCCCGGTACGACGTCGTCCACGATGCCTTGGCCATCGTGCATCGGTTCGTGGAGCGCCTGCGCGGGCGCGATCCGGGCTGGGAGAGCGAGGGCGCCGATGACATCGAGGGACCGCCGCGCGGGGCGGCGGAGCGGATCACGCGCTTCCACGAGCGCCTCTACGCCGCCCAGGCGGCGCTCCTGTTCGGTCGCCATGGCGAAGCCGTGGCCGCGTCGCGCGCGGCGAGCGAGCTGCTCGGCACCGTGACAGACCAGTTCCACGTCAGCACGCAAGCCTACGTCGCCGCGCTCGCGCTCTCGTGCCATGCCCGCGCCCTGCCGGAGGAGCAGCGGCACGAGCTCCTCCCCGCCCTGAGGGCGCACGAGGCGGATCTCCGCCGCTGGGCGGAGGTCCAGCCCGCGAACCAGGCAGACCGCCACGCGCTCGTGTCGGCCGAGATCGCGCGCATCGCGGGCGACGATCTCTCCGCGACGCGCCTCTACGAGCAGGCCATCCGGGCCGCCCGCGCGAGCGGCTTCGTCCATGGAGAGGCGCTGAGCCAGGAGCTCGCAGCGGCGTTCTACCGCGATCGCGGCTTCGACCTGATCGCCGACACCTACCTCCGCGCGGCCCGCTGCTGCTACGCCCGCTGGGGCGCCGACGGCAAGGTGAAGCAGCTCGACAGGCTCTTTCCGCACCTCACGGCGCGCCCGCTCGCCGCGAGGAGCACGGTCACGATGCCGGCCGAGGAGCTCGATCGGCTGGCGATCGTGAGGGCGTCCCAGAGCCTCTCGGGCGAGATCCTGATACCCCGGCTCGAAGAAGCGCTGCTCAGGGTCGTCCTTGCGCACGCGGGCGCGCAGAGGGGCTACCTGCTGGAGGCTCGCCGCGGCGCCGCGTCGATCCGGGCTAGGGCGAGGATCGAGGGAGGAAAGCCGTTCGTGGAGTCGCTCGCCGGCGAGGCGCGCGCGCCCGCGTCCTCCGCCGCGCTGCCGCTGTCAGTCGTCAACTACGTCGTCCGGACGGGCGAGCCGCTCATCCTCGACGACGCGGCGGAGACGCGGTTCTCGGCGGACGAGTACATCGCGCTGGCCCGGCCGAGATCGGTCCTGTGCATGCCTATCGCGCGGCGCCCCGGGGTCGACGCGATCCTGTACCTGGAGAACGCCTCGATGCGCGGCGCGTTCACCGAGGACACGCTCTCGGTGCTCGATCTGCTCGCGTCGCAGGCCGCCATCTCGCTCGAGAACGCGTCGCTCTACGCGGCCCTGAAGAAGAGCGAGGCGTTGCTCCAAAGCATCGTCGACAGCTCGCCGGCCGCCATCTACGTCAAGGATCTGGAGGGCCGGCTGCTCCTGATCAACCGGCGGTACGAGCAGTTCGTTCATCTGTCGAGAGCGCAGGTGATCGGCAAGAGAGATCACGAGCTCTTCCCGCCGGAGATGGCGGACGCGTTCGCCGCCTACGACCGCAAGGTGATCGAGGCGGACAGCCCGATGGACCTGGAAGAGGTCATGCTCGTGGACGACGAGCTACGCACGTACCTGTCCCTCAAGTTCACCCTGCACGACGCCGCCGGAGCCGTCTATGCCGTCTGCGGCATCTCGACGGACATCACCGAGCGCAAGCGGGCGGAGATGGCCGAGCGCTTCCTGGCGGAGGCGTGCGGGAGGCTCGCGGCCGATCTCGGCTACGAGGCGACGCTGGACGCGATCGCCGAGGTCGCTGTGCCCGAGCTCGCGGAGGGCGCGGCGCTCTACGTGCTCGACGACGCGGGCGCGCTCCAGCCGGCGGCCGTCGCGGCGGACTCCCCGGCCAAGGCCGCGCGCCTGCGCGAGCTCGCCGCGCCCTCCGGCGACCCCGCGGCGCCTCGGGGCGCGCCCGGGGATCCCCACGGCGCCCTCGGCGCGGATCGTGCCGAGCTCTGCCTCGTGGACGACGGCCTGATGCGGCGCTGGGCCGCGGGCGCAGCGCGCCCGGAGGCGCTCTTCGAGCTCGCGCCCGCGGCGTACATGAACGCGCCGCTCGTGACGCGCGGCCGCTGTCTCGGCGTGCTCTCGCTGATGCGGACCCGAGCGACGCCGCGCTATACCCGGGCCGACGCGCCGCTCGTCGAGGAGCTCGCGCGCAGGGCCGCGATGGCGCTCGACAGCGCGCGCCTTTACCGCGAGGCGCAGCAGGCCGTCCAGATCCGCGAGGAGTTCCTCGCCGTCGCGTCCCACGAGCTCCGCACGCCGCTCACGCCGCTCAGGCTGAAGCTCGGGATGATGCAAAGGAAGCTGGCGACCGAGATCGTGAGCCCCTCGCTCGAGCGCATGGTCGCGGTGAGCCTGGGGCAGGTCGAGCGGATCGAGCGGCTCATCGAGGCGCTCCTCGACGTGAACCAGATTGCGCGCCATGAGCTCGACCTCGATCTCGCGGAGGTCGACCTCTCCGCGCTGACCCGCGACGTCGTGAGCGAGCTCCGCGAGCCCTTGTCGCGGGCGGGCTGCCAGATCGAGATCGCGGCGGGGCGCCCGGTGCTCGGCCGCTTCGATCGGCTCCGCGTCGCGCAGGTCCTGAGGAGCCTGCTCAACAACGCGATCAAGTTCGGCAGGGGCGGGCCCATCGAGGTGACCGTCGCCGAGCGCGGCGACACGGCGCGGGTCGTCGTGCGCGATCACGGGCCCGGCATCGCGCCGGAGGACATGGAGCGCATCTTCCAGCGGTTCGAGCGGGCGGTCTCGTCGAGGTCTTACGGCGGGCTCGGGCTCGGGCTCTACATCGCGAACGAGATCGTCCGGGCGCACGGGGGCACGATCCAGGTGTCGAGCGAGAAGGGCAAGGGCGCCTGCTTCACCGTGGATCTGCCGCGTCACGGCGCCACGTCATCTGCCTCGGGAGGCACACCGAAAAGCGGGGGTGTCGCGTCCTAGCGAGACAGAGCGCCTGGACGCCCGGAGAGCGGCAACGAACGATTCACTCTCCCCCCTTTCGTCTCCGCGGCTCGATCCTACGTCACGCCCCCTGCGCGTCGGGGAAGAGCTTCTGGAAGCTGTCCTTGTCGATCGCCTTCTCCAGCGCCGCCTGGACCGAGATGGTGTCCTTCTTGACGAGCCGCTCCAGCGCCATGTCCATCGTCTGCATGCCGGCGGAGCGTCCCGCCTGCATCAGGTTCGTGATCTGGAACGTCTTGCCCTCGCGGATCATCGCGGAGAGCGCGCTCGATCCGACGAGGATCTCGTGCGCGGCGACGCGGCCCGTGCCGTCCTTCGTGCGGAGCAGCTGCTGGGCGATGATCGCGGCGAGGCTCTCGGCGAGCATGCCGCGGACCTGGAGCTGCTCGTCGGCGGGAAACGCGTTGATGATACGGTCGATCGTCGCGGCGGCGCTGTTCGTGTGGACGGTGCCGAAGACGAGGACACCGAAGCTCGCGAGCTGCAAGGCGAGCTTCATGGTCTCGTTGGTCCGGAGCTCGCCGATCAGGATCACGTCGGCGTCCTCGCGCCCGGCGCTGCGGATCGCGCTCGCGAAGCTGCCCGCGTCGGGGCCGACCTCGCGGTGCGTGATCTGCGCCTTGATGGGGCTGTGCACGAACTCGACCGGATCCTCGATCGTGAGGACATGGCACGCGCGCGAGCGGTTGATGTGATCGATCATCGCCGCGAGCGTCGTGGACTTGCCGGAGCCGGTCGGCCCCGTGATCAAGATGAGCCCGCTCGTCCGCTCGGACAGCCGGCGGGCGATCTCGGGGCATCCGAGATCGTCGAGCGAGAGGATCTTGCTCGGGATGGTGCGGAAGACGGCCGCCAGCCCGGTGGTCTTGTAGAAGTAGTTCGCGCGGAAACGGGCCTTGTCCGCGTAGGAATAGGCGAAGTCGAGATCGAGATCGTCGACGATCCGCCGCGCCTCCTCGGGGGTCGTGATCTCGAAGAGGAGCGCCTCCATCTCGGCCGTGTCGAGGGGCGTGTCGCGCAGGGCGATGAGCTCGCCTCGGGCGCGCACGAGCGGCGGGTAGCCGATGCCGAGGTGCAGGTCGCTGCCCTTCCTGGAGAGCAGCTCGTCGAAGAGGCGATCGATCCGCGCCACGTTACGCTCCCTTCTTCCCGAAGAGCGCGCCCGCGCGCTCGAAGAGGCCCTTGCCCGCCTCGACGGGCGCGGACCTGGACGCGTCGGGCGCGGGGGCGGGCGGCCGCCTGTCCGGCGTGAGCATGGGCTGCCGCCTGCCGGCGAGGACGGCCTCGAGCTCGTCGGGGGCCTCCGCCACCTTGAGCGCGGCCTCGAGCGTGGTCTTGCCGGCGCGGACGAGCTCGGCCAGCGAGTCGTCCAGGCGGATGATCCCGAGGCCCTTCCCCCGCTGCTGGAGGCTCGGTATCTGGAACGTCTTGGAGTCGCGGATCAGGTTCCAGAGCGGGACGGAGCCGGGCAGGACCTCGGCGGCGGCGACCATGCGCTTGCCGCCCTCGCTCGGCAGGAGCCGCTGGCTGACGATGAGCCGGAGGCCGCCCGCGAGGGTGACGCGCACCTGCTGCTGATCGCCGGGCGGGAAGAGATCGATCAGCCGATCGATGGTCTTCGCCGCGCTCGGGGTGTTCATGGTGCCGAGGACGAGGTGGCCAGTCTCGCTCGCGGCCAGCGCCATGCGGACCGTCGCCGTGTCCCTGAGCTCGCCGACGACGATGACGTCGGGGTCCTCGCGCAGCGAGGCCTTGAGGGCGTTCTCGAAGGAGCGGGTGTGCGTGCCGACCTCGCGCTGGCTGATCATCGCCTTGCCGCGCGCATGGACGAACTCGACGGGATCCTCGACCGTGATGATGTGATGGCTGGTCTCGCGGTTCAGGATGTCGACGATCGCGGTGAGCGTCGTGGTCTTGCCGTGGCCCGTCGGCCCGGTGATCACGATGAGGCCCTGGTGGTGGCGGGTGGCGAGCCCGATGGCGTCGGGCAGGCCGAGCGACGCGAGGGTCGGGATGGTGCGCGCTATCAGCCGGAACGAGCCCTTGTACCCCTGCCGGTGGCGCGAGATGTTCACCCGGAAGCGGCCGAGCGCGCCGAGCTCCATGGCGAAATCGCAGGAGCCCTCGACCTCGAGCACCTGCGAGAGGCGCGGCGGGACGCGCGGCAGGAGGAGGGACTCGACGGCCGCCGGGTCGAGCGGCTCGCCGTGCGGCATCAGCTCGCCCGCCACGCGCAGGAGCGGCGGGCGGCCGGCGACGAGGTGCAGATCGCTCGCGCCCTGATCGCGCGCCATGGCGAGCAGCCCGTCGAGCGCTGCCGCCGGCATCTCGGTGGAGGAGGACCGCGCGCGCCCGCCCGCGGCGGCCACGCGCGCGGCGGCGCGGGGCTCCGGGGACGGCGATGACGGGCGGGCAGCCGGCGCGACGCGCTCGGCGGCCGGCGCATCGTCGACGCGCGCCTCGAAGCGGGCCACCGAGGGCCGGCTGGCGCGGGGCTCTGCAGGCGGCGGCGGAGAGCGGAGGTCGAGCGCGACCTCCGAGGAGCTCGTGCGCTTCGCGTCCTGCTCGCGCGGCGGTGGGCGCTGCCCCTCCTCGGGCGCGAGGTGCTCCCGCATGGAGAGCTGCTGCGAGGGGCGCGCGGGAGGCGCGGCGGCCGAGGTCCCCGACGCGGCGGACGACTGCATCCGCGTCATGCGGGCGTGCACGAGGTCGCCCTGGCGCGCGGCGACGACGGAGATGGCCCCGATGCCCTCGATGCGGATGTGCCACTGCGACGGCTTCGCGCCGAGGGCCTCGAGGTGGCGGCCGCCGCCGAGCGCGCTGAGGAGCATGAGGATGTCCTCCGTGGAGAGCGCGCCGGGATCGACGGCCTGGAAGGCGCCCGAGACCTTGACGCTGGGCATGCGCCCGGTGGCCACGGCGAACTCTGTCACCTCGGGGCGGTTCAGTTGCGAGAGCCAGGATCGAAGGGCGTTCATCGTCGTCGCTCGTCTCCGCAAGCCGACTCTATCAACGATGAGGCGCCGCGTTTCAAAATGTGGTGCAACGGCGGCGACATTCGGCCGCGGCGACCCGCGCCGCGCGGCCCCGCGCCGACTCCCTCCCACCGTCCCCGCTCGCGGCGACCGCGCGGTCCTCTCGGAGCGGTGCGACCCGGCTCACGCCCGCGGCGAGCTCCGCCGCGACGCGGCCGCGGGCTACTGGATCGCGAGCTTGAGCCGGGCGCCCTTCACGAAGTGGCCAGGCGTCTTGCCCTTCTCGCCGGGAGGCGCCTGCTGCTCCGAGTCGATGGTGAGCTGCATGTTGCCGGTCGACTCGATCTTCTTCATGGTCACCCTGGCGATCTCGACCCATTTCGTGGATCTCGGTCCGCCTGGGTCCTCGACCTTGCGGAAGAGCACCGCCTTGGTCCCCGCGGCCACCGGCTTCTCGGTCGTGGAGACGAGCGGCAGCAGGGTCGCGACCTTCCCCGCGCGCGAGACCAGCCTGCCATAGACCTCCACGGAGAAGGTGTCCCACTCGCCCGCGCCGGGGGCCGAGGCGGGCTCTACCGTAGGCGCGCTCTCCGCGCCGACAGCCGCCGCCGGCGGAGCCTGCCGCGGCGTGGGGGGGTGCTCTGCCGAGGCCGCGATCGGCGTGGCGGAGAGGAGCGCGGCCGCGCCCGCGGCGACGAGCGATCGCGAGCACCTGGAGAGCCAATCACCAACCGTCTTCATGCACCACGCTCCTTCGCTACTTCGACGCGATCCCACGACCCGCGCGAACTACGCAGGCTCGCAAACACCGCAGTTACAAAACTTCTCATCGTGACGCAAACTGACACCTTCCGCAACTCATTTCTCGTTCTCGACGTCGTCTGCGTCGTCTGCGTCGTCTGCGCTCCGGTCGGTCATGGGCCGTTCGTCACACGCTCAGTCACATTCACACTCACACGCTCAGTCACATTCACATTCACATTCACATCCGTCATCGTCGCGGGTGACCCGGCGCGGCCCGCGTCACCGGCGCCCGGCTGTGCTCTCTCCGGCGTCTCTCCCGCGCGCCGCGCAGCTTCACCTGCATCGTCGGCGGCTCGTCAGCTTGTCTCCGCCCTGAGCGCTCGGGCGCGCCTCGCTCAGATTCCGGTGCTGGCCGCCTCGGCGAGGCCGACCGGGCTCCGGCTGCGCGGCGCACGAGGACTGCGGCGCGGCTCGCCCGAGCTCACCTGGTCATCTGGCTTGCCTGTCGTTCTGGCTCGCCCGTCGTTCCGGCTGCCTGGTCGCCCGGCGTGACCGCCTGCCTGGGCTCTCCGGCTCGCCTCGCTGGTTCTCCGACAGGTCCATCAGCGCGCTTCGCGAGGCGCGCTCTCGAAGAGCGAAACACCCACGCGAGCGACAGGCTGGCTCGGTCCAAGCCCGCCGTACCTCATTCTCACCCGTCCGACGAAACCAGCTGCGCACAGCGACGCGATCTCTCCCTCTCCAACCTCGCTCCGGGAACCTTCCCGGTGCCATCCAACACCGCCGACCCGAAAATCGATGTCGGAGTAAGAGTCGCGTTTCAACCAAGATATCATGTCTTCGTCAAAGCAGAGCAGAAATTTTCGGACGCAGTCGATTCTGGTGCGCCCGCGTGCGTGCGTGTGTGACGCGTGCCGGCGCAGGCATGCGGCGGTCTGTCCATGCGTGCCGGCGCAGGCATGCGCCGATCTGTCCATGCGTGCCGGCGCAGGCATGCGCCGATCTGTCCATGCGTGCCGGCGCAGGCATGCGCCGGCGGGCCCTGCCGCTGTAGGATGGCCGCGGAGGAACAGAGCCCATGCCCACGGTCGCCGATCACTACGACAAGCTCCTCGCCGAGCACTATTCAAGGATGTTCGGGGATCATGACGCCAAGGTCGCCGAGCAGCGGGCGCTGTTCGAGCGCCTCGGCCTGCGCGCGGGCTCGTCCGGCGGTATGTCCGGCGGCTCTCCCGAGGCCATCGACCTCGGGTGCGGCTCCGGCTTTCAGTCCATCGCGCTGGCGCAGCTCGGGTTCAGGGTGACGGCCGTGGACACCTCGGACAGGCTGCTCGCCGAGCTCGAGGCGCGCCGCGGGGCGCTCGCCGTCGAGATCGTGAGAGGGGATCTCCTTGACGCGCTGGAGCGCTCGGACACCCCCTGCGAGCTCGCCGTGTGCATGGGCGACACGCTCCCCCACCTCGGCAGCAAGTCGGACGTGGAGCGGATGTTCGCCGGCTGCGCCCGGAGACTCGCGCCCGGCGGCCACCTCGCGCTCACGTTCCGCGACCTCACCCGCGAGCTCGAAGGCGTCGACCGGTTCATCCCAGTCCACGACTCCGCGGATGTGATCATGACCTGTTTCCTCGAGTACGAACCCGAGACCGTCAAGGTGCACGACCTCGTTCACACGCGCGGCCGAGAGGACGGCCGGTGGACGCTGTCAGCGAGCTTCTATCGCAAGCTGCGCCTCTCCCCCGACTGGGTCTGCGACAGGCTCGACGCGGCAGGACTCCGCGTCATCCATCGCGAGATCGCGCGCGGCCTCGTCACGCTCGTCACGATCGCCGCGCGCTCCTGAGCTGACGTGGGCCGGGATACGAACACCGATTCAAATACCTCCTATGGAGGTTGATGGCGCGGGCGACGCGGCGCTAACTTGATATGGGAGGATGTGACCCATGTCCGAGAGAGCGAGTCAGACAGGCACGAACGACGCCGGGCAAGCTGCGGTCGTCAACCGGCCGTCGCGGGATGAGGTCCAGGACCTGCGGCGAGAACGCGACGAGGCGCGCCAGCTCCTGGCGACCCTGGTCGTGGCGCTCAAGCGCGCGACGTTCCGGCACGGCAGCTACATCGACGGGCTGGGCGCCGCGATGGTCGCCGTGGATCGGTGGTCCAAGCCGCGAGGCCGATGATCGAAGGGCCGGCCCCGGGCTGCGGTGACGCCCGGAGTCGCGGCCCATGCCCCGAGAGACCTTCTGCGCGCCGCCTTGGCCGCTCGAACGACGTCTCCGCCCGTGGACGCAGCGCGCGGCGGTGGACGCAGCGGGCGCGGCGGTACCCAGGCGCCCGCCTCGCCTGCCGGCTAGGCGCGAAGGCCGGAACGGAGTAGGTTCCCGGCATGGCCGGATACCGCAGTCGTACATCCACCCAGGGGCGCAACATGGCAGGGGCGCGCGCGTTGTGGCGCGCCACCGGCATGAAGGACGCGGACTTCGAGAAGCCGATCGTCGCCATCGCCAACAGCTTCACGCAGTTCGTTCCGGGGCACGTCCACCTCCACGACGTCGGGCAGCGGGCGAAGAAGGTCATCGACGCCGCGGGCGGGTGGGGCGTCGAGTTCAACACCATCGCCATCGACGACGGCATCGCGATGGGCCACGCCGGCATGCTGTACTCGCTGCCGAGCCGGGAGCTCATCGCCGACAGCGTCGAGTACATGGTGAACGCGCACTGCGCCGACGCGCTCTTGTGCATCTCGAACTGCGACAAGATCACGCCCGGCATGCTCCTCGCCGCCATGCGGCTCAACATCCCGACCGTCTTCGTGTCGGGCGGCCCGATGGAGGCGGGCAAGCTCGTCGGGACCCACGACCGCGACGGCAAGCCGCTCATCCGGAAGCTCGACCTCATCGATCCGATGATCGCCGCGAGCGACGACAAGGTGACCGACGCGGATCTCGCCGCGATGGAGCGGTCCGCGTGCCCGACCTGCGGCTCGTGCTCCGGCATGTTCACGGCCAACAGCATGAACTGCCTCAACGAGGCGCTCGGCCTCGCGCTGCCCGGCAACGGCACGCTGCTGGCGACGCACGCGGCGCGCTGGGATCTCTTCGAAGCGGCGGCGAAGCGCGTCGTCGCGCTCGCGCAGCGGCACTACGTCGACGGCGACGCCTCGGTGCTGCCGCGGAGCATCGCGACGTTCGAGGCGTTCGAGAACGCGATGGCGCTCGACATCGCGATGGGCGGCTCGACGAACACGGTGCTCCACATCCTGGCGGTCGCCCGCGAGGCGCAGGTGGACTTCAAGATGGCGGACATCGACCGGATGTCGCGCAAGGTGCCCAACATCTGCAAGGTCGCGCCGTCGTCGCATCACCACGTCGAGGACGTGCACCGCGCGGGCGGCGTGCTGACGATCCTCGGCGAGCTCGACCGCGCGGGGCTCATCCACCGGCAGGTGGGCACGGTCCACGCGGGCACGCTGGGCGAGGCCATCGACGAGAACGACATCCGCCGCCCCACGGCGACGGCTGCAGCGAAGAAGCGCTCGCTCGCCGCGCCGGGCGGCGTGCCGACCACGGTCGCGTTCTCGCAAGACAAGTACTTCGCCGACACCGACGATGACGCCCAGAAGGGCTGCATCCGCGACGTCGACAACGCGTACAGCCGCGAAGGCGGGCTCGCCGTGCTCTACGGCAACATCGCGGTGGACGGCTGCATCGTGAAGACCGCCGGCGTCGATCCCGAGATCTGGAAGTTCGAGGGGCCCGCGCGGGTGTTCCACTCGCAGGAGGCGGCGTGCGACGCGATCTGGGACAACCAGATCCGCTCGGGCGACGTGGTCGTGATCGTCTACGAGGGGCCGAAGGGCGGCCCCGGCATGCAGGAGATGCTCTATCCGACGTCGTTCCTGAAGGGGAAGGGCCTCGGGAAGGCGTGCGCCCTCATCACCGACGGCCGGTTCAGCGGCGGGACGTCGGGCCTGAGCATCGGGCACGTCTCGCCCGAGGCGGCCGAAGGCGGGACCATCGGGCTCATCGAGGAGGGCGACCGCATCCGGATCGACATCCCCGCCCGGACGATCGATGTCCTCGTCAGCGAGGCGGAGCTCGATCGCCGCCGCCGCGCCGCCGAGGCGCGCGGCGCCGATGCGTTCAGGCCGAACCGCGACCGGAAGGTCTCCCCTGCCCTGCGGGCTTACGCGCTGATGGCCACGAGCGCCGCCAACGGCGCTGTCCGCGACGTCGGCCAGATCGAGCCGAGCCGGCGCGCCGGGGACGGCGCGACCGCGACCGCCCCCGCGCAGCGCAAGTAACGGAGCTCCAGCCGCCATCCAGCCGCCGAGCCGCGCAGGCGAGGCGCGAACGAGGCGCGGACGAGGCCACAGCGCACGGAGCGCGGCGGCCGCCGTCGCTGGAACGGGTGGCCACCGCCCCGGCCACCCGGCGCGTTGCTGCGCCCGGCGCAGGCCGGGCGCAGCAACGCTGCGGGCCGGTACGGCATCCACCACGACGGGGGTGCACCCGGTCGCGTATGATGCCGTACATGAGAAAATTGGCGCTCATCGTGGCCACCTCTCTCGTCTCGGGTTGCAGCCCGAAGGTGCGTGATTTCACCGGTGACCACGACGTGGGGAGCGGTGGAAGCGGGGCAGGCGGCACCAGCAGCGCCACCACCAGCAGCAGTGACGCGACAACCAGCAGCGGCGCCAGCAGCAGCAGCGGCGCCAGCAGCAGCAGCAGCAGCAGCGGCGGTGCGACGGATGGCTGCGTCGACCCGGTGGAGGACTGCCCGCCAGCGCAGAGCGCCTGCATGGAAGCGGTGTGCAGCGAGGGTGAGTGTGCGGAGCGGCCGAGGCCGGCGCGGACCCCCTGCGGGGCAGACGGCAGCGCGGAGTGTGATGGAACCGGGGACTGCGTGACGTGCGCGGGCGGCATGCAGTGCGAGTGCGGGGAGCCGGGTTGCCCGAACACGTGCGGATCGACGGACGTGATGGTCATGCCTCCGAGCTGCGCGGGGGGCAGGCCGGGCGCCGGGGACAGCTGCGGGCCGGGCGACGCGAGCTGCTGCGGCAACAGGATGGTCCCCTGTGGCACCTTCCTGAGGGGCTACGACGGGACACCGAGCACGGACGACGCGTTCCCCGCGGCCGTCAGCGACTTCCGCCTGGACAAGTACGAGATCACGGTCGGGCGATTCCGGGCCTTCGTGGATGCCGGGCAGGGCGTGCAGGAGAGCCCGCCGGCCATCGGGGCTGGCCGGCACCCCCACGTCAGCGGCAGCGGGTGGATCGCGGGGTGGAACTCGCGGCTCGCGCCGAACACCGCGGGGCTCCGGGCGGCGCTGCAGTGCAACGGCGATCGCCTCTGGACGTGGACCGACGCCCCCGGGTCGAACGAGGAGCTGCCGATCAATTGCATCACCTGGTTCGAGGCGTTCGCGTTCTGCGCGTGGGACGGCGGCCGCCTGCCCTCCGAGGCGGAGTGGAACTATGCGGCTGCCGGTGGCGACGAGCATCGACCTTACCCCTGGGGCTCCGGGATCGACGGCGATCGCGCCTCCTACAACTGCACCGGGGATGGAAGCGCCGCGGGGGCTTGCGCGCTGAGCGACATCCTGCCGGTCGGGTCGAAGCCGCGCGGCGACGGGCGATGGGGGCACTCGGATCTGGCCGGGAATCTCTGGGAGTGGACGATGGACTGGTGGCGGGATGCGCTCCCCACGCCGTGCATCGACTGCGTGCATCGCGTGGACGGCGATCGCGACGCGACGCGGGTCACCCGCGGCGGGAGCTACCGCGCGCCGGCGACGGACGTGCGCGCAGGCAACCGCGACTGGAGTCATCCCACCGATCGCGTCAACAACATCGGCGCCCGCTGCGCACGCGGCATGTAGCTGAGGTGGGCGGAAACCGCTGTGGATCGGACGTCGCGGGACATCACGGGGCGTCGCGGGACACAGCGGGACGTCGCGGGACGTCGCTGAACGTCGCTGGACGTCCATGAGACCGGATTCGACGCCGGGCGTGGTGTGCGATGTCGACGCCGAGGCGCGGCGTGCTAGAGCGCGCGATCGTGGCGTCATCGCGGGGCCAGGCTCAAGGGCAGCAGATCACCGTCGTGGGCGCAGGGGTGATCGGGTTGACCACGGCGGTCGTCCTCCAGCGCGACGGCCACCGGGTGCAGGTGATCGCAGCGGCGCGCGGCGAGCGAACGACGTCCGCGGTCGCGGCGGCGCTGTGGCATCCCTTCCTGGCGAACCCGCCCGAGCGGGTCAACGCGTGGTCCTTGAGGAGCCTCGATGAACTCACGCGCATCGCGAACGAACACCCGGAGGCGGGCGTGGATCTCCTGATCGCGCGCGAGGCGGCGGACGACACGCGCCCGCCGTGGTGGGCTCCGAGCGCCCCGGACCTCGCGATCGAGCCTGGACCCCACCCGCTGGGCGCGCCGTACAGCCTGCGATTCACGGCGCCGCGCATCGAGCCATCGTTGCACCTGCCCTGGCTGGAGGCGCAGCTCGACTGTCCAGTGCGCACCGAGAACGTGCGATCGCTCGCCGAGGTCGAGGGCGACTGCATCGTGAATTGCACCGGGCTCGGAGCGCGCGCGCTCACCGGCGACGGCGAGCTCATCGGCGTCTACGGCCAGGTGGCGATCGTCGAACCAGGCGAGATCCCCCCAGATGTCGCACTGGGTGATGAAAGGGACGAATCGGCGCTCGTTTATGTCATCCCAAGGCGTCGCGAGATCGTGATTGGCGGTTGTTTCATCCCGTCGCCCGATGATCGCCCTTTGACGCCTGATCCCGAGCTTGCTGACGCAATGCTCCAGCGGGTGCGCGCGGCCGGGCTCAAGCCGGGCCGCTTGCTCGGCTCACGCGCCGGGCTGCGCCCTTATCGGAGCACCGTGCGGGTCGAGCGTGAAGGCCGTGTGATCCACAACTACGGCCACGGCGGTTCGGGATACACGCTGGCATGGGGTTGTGCCCACGAGGTGAGCGCAATGCTGCGGGACGGCAGCGCATCGACACACGGCCATGTCTAGCGGAATGTGCCGAGCGCACTGTTTTGACGCGTGCCATGTTGTCAGCGTCAGCGTCAGCGCGGCGCTCCGGGCCTGTTCCTCGGACAACGGCAGCGGCGCCAACGCAACGCAACGCCGCCGCGAACGCCGCTACGGGCCGACGCAAGCAGATGCAGGCGGACGACGTCATCGTAAACCGACGCAACGGTCGCAACGGTCGCAACGGTCTCAACCGTCGTAAGCGTCGTAACCGACGCAACCGTCGCAAACCGAAACAAACGACGCTGCTTCTGGAATCCAGCCAACCAGAAAGCCCAACGCAACGCTCCGAAAGTCCCGTTGTGCTCCTGTTGCTAGGCTGCTAGATTGAATTCGTGCTCGTCTGCGAGCGTCTCCCGCCTTCTCTCGCAGTGGGACCGCCCATGGCGCTCCTCTGTTCATCCGAGGGAATGGCCGTGGACGACCTCGCCCTGGAGGTCGCTAACCCCTGACGACCTGTCGGTGCCATCCCTGGAACGCGGTCCCGAGCGGTCGAACGTTCGTTTGCGCTTGATCCGGTGTCCACCGTTCGCTGTCACCAACGTGAAGATCCGAAGCTTCCCCCGGGAGTTTTGAGCGCCATGAACAACGACGAGAATCGACTCAGTCGTCCATCGGGGCGGCCAGCCGTCTGGAATTTCACGAGGAACAACGACGAGAAGTGCCCGAGCCGCCCCTCGGGCAGGCCGTCGGGGCGGCCCTCGGGCAGGCCGTCAGGCCGGCCCTCGGGCAGGCCGTCGGGGAGACCTTCCGGGCGGCCGGCCCTCTGGAGCGTCCTCCCGCTCGACAGCGGTTTGCTGCAGACCCGGACGATCGAGTGGCCGACGGTGGCGCTCTTCGCGGGGTCGTGCGCCCTCTGGGCGACGGCCGTTACCGCGGGCATCGCGGGCTGGGTGTCGACCGTTCCGGCGGTGCTCGCAGCGGCGGTCGCCGCGTATGCCGCCTTCACGCCGATGCACGAGGCCTCGCATCGGTCGCTGGCGCGCTCCGCGCTGCTGAACGGCGTGATCGGGCGGCTGTCCGGGCTGCTGCTCGTGGCGCCGTTCCTGGCGGTGCGTCACTTCCACCTCGAGCATCACAAACACACGAACGAGGCGGACCGGGATCCCGACTACTGGAGTGGGCGCGGCCCGTGGTATCTCCTGCCGCTCCGCTGGGCGACACAGGATCTCCACTACTACTATCTATTTTTGCGCTCCTACCACGCGCAGAAGCGCGCGGAGCGGATCGAGACGGTCGCGTCGCTCGCGGCCATGCTCGCGCTCGTGGTGCTGGCCTTCGGGCTCGGCGTTGGCCAGCTCGCGCTCCTCTACTGGATCTTGCCGGCGCGGCTGGCGATCTTCTTCCTCGCGTTCGCCTTCGACTACCTGCCTCACTTCCCCCACGAGATCACGGCGACGCAGAACCGGTACAGCGCGACGCGCGCGGTCGACAGCGCGCTGTTCAACGTGCTGCTCTTCGGGCAGACGTATCACCTGATCCACCACCTCTACCCGGCCGTGCCGTTCTTCCGCTACCGGACCGTGTGGAAGCACCAGCGCGAGGAGCTCCTGAAGCTCCGCTCGGAGAGCATCCCCCCGCCGCGGGCGCCGTTGCCCCTGATCACGGCGGGCAGCCTCGCCGCGCCGCGGGCGCCCACGATCCAGGCGGTTCACCCCACGCAGGGCGCGGCCGAGCTCGACGCCATCTGACCCGCTCCACGGCGTTTCCGCCCACCTCAGCTACATGCCAAGCAGAGCGGCGGTCTCCCGCACAGGAGACGGGCCCAGATCGGCGTTTTCGGCGCGCAAGCGCACTCCGGTGCGCTGAGCACCGAAAACGCCGAGGTGGGCCCGTATCCGAAGCGGGTGACCGTCGCTCAGAGGCGCGCGCGGCGGCGGGTGCGGAGCGCTCGCGGTGGCAGCAGGACCTCCCGGAAGAGCAGCGCCTCCGCCACGGTTCGGCGGTCCAGCGCGACGCTGGACGCGTCGAGGCGCGACCCGAACGCGTCGGGCCGTCGCTCGGCCGTGCCGAGCGCCGGGATCGCGGCGCGCGCCTTGATGAGGATCGACAGCGACTGCGCGGGCGCCTGATGCGCCGCCAGGACAGCGCCCGCGAGGAGCGCCCGGGCGTCGAGGACGGCGGGGACCCGGCCGGCGAGCAGCGCGTCGCGCGCGCGCGACGCCTCCTGGCGCTCGTGCGGGCCGTAGTCGAGCCCGCTGATGTCCTGCAGACCGAAGCCGGACAGGGCGGTGAGCGGGCCGGCATAGAGGCGCTCCACGATCCACGCGGCCATGGCGGCGAAGGGCGCCAGCGAGACGGGGCGAACGGCGCCCCTCACGGGCAAGAGCAGGTCATCGAGGCTCACCTCGGCGTGGCGGCGCGCCCACGCCTCCCGCAGGGCGCGCGCGTCCTCGTTGAGCCCGCCCCGCTCGAGGACCATGCACCCGATGAGCACGCGCAGGTGCGGCGGAGGGTGCTCGTCATAACGCGCGCCGGTCACGTCCGTCTGGACGGCGATGGACGCATACGGCTCGTCTTCCTGGAAGAACAGCTCGCTCATCGTGAGCACGTAGGCGGGGCCGAACATGAGCGTGCCGAAGACGTCACAGAAGATCTCCTCGAACCACACGCCGAACACCCGCCTGAGCGCGGGAGCCCCGATGCGATCGCCGTCCGGCGCGAGCGGGCGCACCCGCTCGCCCCCCAGGCCGAGCTCGCGGCGCAGGGCCGGCTCGAGACCGTCGACCGAGGCCAGGAAATCGTGGCCTATCTCGTGCGCGAGCGCCGGCCAGCGCAGCGGGGTCGAGAAGAAGTCGACAGGGAGGAAGATGGGCGCGATCGACGTCGGGATGAAGCCCGTCCAGATCGCGAGATCGAAATCCGTGAGCTGCGTGGCCGGCGCTCCGCTCCGGAGCGGCAGCCCCTCCGCCCGCGCGAACGCGATCACGGGGGCGTAGCAGGCGTCGGCGAGGGCGTCCGCGTCGCCGAGATCGGGCAGGAGCGACGGGTCGCGGCGCTGCCGCACGAGCACCGCGATCTCGCCCACGACGAGCTCGATGCTGTCCGCCGCAGCCTCCGCCTCGCGCGCCGTGAGGCCCGCGTCGACGGCGGCGCGCAGGCGCCTGATCTCGTGCGGGACGGACCCGAGGAGCACGTCCGTGAAGCGCCGGTTCGCCCGTTCGTGACGCACCACCTCGCCGAGCGCCGCGGCGCTCTGCTCGAGCTCGGCGAGCCGCAGGAGCACCACGCGCAGCCGGTCGGCGTCGGGCGCGCGCGGGGCGCCGAACGGCATCCCCGCCCACGGCGCAGCGCTCGGCGGCGCTACATCGACGAGCCCCGTATCGCTCCCCGGCGCGACGTCGACGAGCGCTGGTTCGCTCCGCGGGGCGTCCTCGCCGCCGGGCCGCGCGGCGGCACGCGCGGCGCGCTCGGCGCGCCTGGCTTGCAGGTTCCCGTACAGGCTCGCGAGCTTGACGATCGCCCAGATCACTCCGAGGATGGCGCCGACGTATTTCTCGAGGTCGATGTCACGCATGGCGCCCGTCCAGCGTCGTCGGGGGGCGGCCCTCCGGCCGCGCGGCTCTCCGGCCGCGCAGCGCGCGGCGATAGCGCCCGGGGCGGGCCGAGCACCTCGGCCAGGACGAAGCGCCGCACGAGCGCGCCGCGGCGGCCGAGCCACGCGAGGAGCGGGCTCGGTGGGTCGCGCGGCGGCACCTCACGACTCCCCGGCGGGATCGGGCTTGCCCCCCGTGGTGCCGGCGATGCCCTGGCGCATCTCGGTGTCGGCGATGACGTTGCGCATGTTGTAGTAGTCCATGACGCCGAGCTTGCCCGTGCGGAGCGCCTCCGCGACGGCGAGCGGGATCGTCGACTCCGCCTCGACGAGCTTCGCCCGCATCTCCTGCGTCTTGGCCTTCATCTCCTGCTCCTGGGCGACCGCCAGCGCGCGGCGCGACTCCGCCTTGGCCTGCGCGACCTGCTTGTCCGCCTCGGCCTGCTCCGTCTGGAGCTTCGCGCCGATGTTGGAGCCGACGTCGACGTCGGCGATGTCGATGGAGAGGATCTCGAACGCCGTCCCCGCGTCGAGGCCCTTCTTGAGCACGTTCTTCGAGATGGTATCCGGGTTCTCGAGGACGTGTTTGTAGTCGTCGGCCGAGCCGATGGTCGAGACGACGCCCTCGCCGACGCGGGCCAGCACCGTCTGCTCGCCCGCGCCGCCGACGAGGCGCTCGATGTTGGCGCGCACGGTCACGCGCGCGATCGCGAGGAGCTGGATACCGTCCTTGGCCACGGCCGAGACCTTCGGGGTCTCGATGACGCGCGGGTTCACCGACATCGCCACCGCCTCGAGCACGTTGCGGCCGGCGAGATCGATCGCGGCCGCGCGCGAGAAATCGAGCTCCATCCCCGCCTTGCCGGCCGAGATGAGCGCGTTGACGACCGCCTCCACCCTGCCGCGGGCCAGGTAGTGGGCCTCGAGCATGTCGACGGACACCCCCTCGAGCCCCGCCTTCACGGCGCTGATCCGCGCGTTGACGATCTGATCGGGCGGCACCCGGCGCAGGCGCATCGCGATGAGCGTGAGCATCGAGACCCCGGCGCCCGACGCCTGCGCGGCGACCCACAGCCGGAGCGGCACCATGTACAGCGTCGCGACGATGGCGACGAGCACGAGCCCGCCGATCACGATGACCGAGATGATCTCCATATCCCTCTCCACCCGTCCCTGTCCGTGAAGGGCCGCCTCTCGCGCGCTCTCTAGGGCTCGCGCGGCTCGACGACGACCCGATTCCCCTCCACGCTCGCGACCCGCACAGGCGTGCCAGCCTCCACGTAGAGGCCGTCGGTCACGACATCGACCGCGCGATCCTCGATCTCGACCGTGCCGGCGGGGCGGAGCGGCGTGAGCGCCCTGCCCTCCTTGCCGGCAAGCGCGGCGAGCCGCGCGTCCGGGCCACGCCCGCTCCGCTGGGTCTCGAGCAGCACCATCTTGCGGCCCACCGGCGTCCTCGGGACAGCCCAGAACAGGAGCCCCGTCACGCAGACGCCGGCGCCCAGGGCGAGCAGGCCGTAGCCGATCCCGAGGGCCGCCCATGCGAGCGCGACCGCGCCGAGCACGGCGGCGCCGCCGAGGAGCCCGACGAGGCCGACGCCGGGGATGACCAGCACCTCGATGGCGAGCAGCACGAGCCCCACCACGAGCAGCGCGACGACGAGCAGCGCGGGCGTCACGCTCCGCGCTCCTCTTCTTCCACGCCGCGCGCGGCCCTCACGACGACCCGGCCCCCCTCCGCGCGGATCACCCGTACGCGGGCGCCGGCCTCGACGTAGCCGAGCTCCGAGAGCGCCTCCAGGCGGCGGCCGTCGAGCGCGACCTTGCCCGAGGGGCGCAGATCGGTCGCGGCCGTGCCGAGCCGGTCCACGAGCGACGCAGGCGCCGCGGAGCCCTCGGGAGGTCCTCCGACGGCGACGCCACGGATCGCCGCGTCCAGAACGAACCGCCGCCCGAAGCGCGTCCTCGGCGCGATGCGAGCGCCGCCCACGGCGAGCGCCGCCGTCGCCGCGAGCGAGCCGCACACCGAGGCGAGGGCGCGCGGCAGCCAACCGGCGTGCCAGGCGACGTCGACCGGCACGCGCTCGAGATCGAGGAGCGAAAGGAGGAGGGCGCTCGCCACGCACGCGGCGCCCGCGACCCCAGGGACGATGTGCCCCGGGACCAAGATCTCCACAGCGATGAGGATCGCGCCGACGGCGAAGAGCGCGAGCTCCTCCCAGCCGGCGAGCTTCACGACGTGGTGCCCGAAGAAGAACAGCGCGAGGCAGGAGAGCCCGACGGCCAGCGGGACGCCGTGGCCCGGCGCATAGAGCTCGAGGAGGATACCGAGCATCCCGAGGGTCATGAGGACCCCGGAGAGCGTGGGATCCGAGAGGAAGCGCGCGAGCTCCTCGGCGAAGCTGGGGCGCGGGCGGATGATCTCCGCGGGCTGGGGGCGGCCAAGGGCGCCGAAGAGATCTGCCTCGCTGCCGGCCTGCACCTCGGCGACGCCCCACGCGAGCGCCTGCGCGCCGTCCAGCGTGAGCAGCTTCCCCTTCTCGTCGAGGCCGGGGACCTCCACGTCGGCGTCGACCATGGCCTCGGCGATGTCGCCGCGCCGCCCCTTGGCCTCCGCGGTCGCGCGCATCTCCTTCCGCATGTAGGACACGACCTTCTCGGCGACTGGCTTCATCTCGCCGCCCTCGCCGATCTGCACGGGCGTCGCCGCGCCGAGGGTGGCGCCGGGGGCGACCGCGATGACATCGCAGGCGAGCGAGATGAGCGCTCCGGCCGAGATCGCGCGCGGGTTGACCCAGCACACCGTGCGGACGCGCGCCCGGAGCAGCGCGTCCCGGATGGCGAGCGCGGCGTCGATGCGGCCGCCGAGCGTGCTGATGTCGAGCACGAGGAGGTCGCCCTCCCCCTGGGCCGCGACGACGCGCTCCAGGAAGGGCGAGAGGCCGAGATCGATCGTCCCGGAGATCGCGACCACGGTGACCTTGCCCGCGCCGGGGATCGGCGGGAGCGGCCGCGGGCCCGGCGGCGCGGGGGCCCCGGCCGCGCCGCCCGGGCCCGCGGCAGGCGCCGCCTCGCCGCGGGCGGGGAGGCACAGCGCCATCGTCGCGAGGAGCGCGAGGAGCGGGGTCGCGCGCCGCGCCCACCTCGCGGCCTGTTCCAGCAGGCGCCACAAACCAGTCAAGCCCCGCTCCCTGCTATGGCGGCTCGGCTCGCGCCGCGCGCCATGCTCCCTGAGGTTCACGCCGAAGAACGCCGGGACAAGGGTAGCGCATGGCGGCGCTCGACGACACCCCCCTGCTCAGGCTGCTCCGCCGCTGCCCGCCATGAACCTCGCCACCGCGTCCGCGAACTCGGCTGGTCGCTCCACGATCCAGTCGTGGCTTCCCTTCGAGGAGACGACAAGGGTCGAGTCGGGGATCGAGCGTTGGATGGCGAGGGCCGAGCCGATCGGCACCGTGAGATCGCGCGCGCCCCAGGCGAGCAGCGTCCTCACGCGCACGCGCGCCGCATGGCCGCTCAGATCCGCGGTCGCGGCGATCCGCAGGAGGCTCAGCGCGCTCCGCGCGTGGAAGAGCAGGTTGTGGAGGAGAGCAGGCGCCCCCCGCGCGACGAAGCGAGGCTCCAGCAGCGCCTCGGCCCCGCGGGCGAGGACGAGCGAAAGCACCGAGCCCGGCGGGTTGAATCCGATGGAATCGACGAGCACGACCCCGGTGAGCCGCTCGGGGTGCAGCGCCGCGACGATCAGCGCCACGGCGCCAGACAGCGAGTGGCCGATCAGCGTGACGCGCTCGAGGCGCAAAACCCGCAACGCCTCGGCGACGCAGCGCGCATACCGCTCCAGGGTCCACGGCGCGCGCAGCCGCGAGGCGCGGCCCGAGCCGGGCAGCTCCAGGACGAGCACCCGCGCGCGGCGCGCCATCGCCTCGACCGCTGGCTGGTAGGTCGCGCCGTCGATCAGCATGCTGGGCAGAAGCACCGCGGGCTTGCCGGTGCCCGTCTCGGTCACATAAAGGCTCTCGTCTCCGACCCGGATCTCACGCCCACGGCCTTCCGCCCGAGCCCCCCGCCTCGCCGCGGGGCCCGCGCAGATGGGCAGGATCTTCTCTCCTCGACCCGACCGGGGGACATACGAGCCGGCGACAAGGAGCGAGCGTCCGGCGCAGGATCCCGTCGTTCCGCTTCGTCGAACGCGCTTTCCCATGATCGGCGAGCCGTTGCCGGACGCGTGCCAGCGCGGGCTGGTTCGCCGCCGATTCGCCGCGGGGATCGCATGAAAACCTGGAAGGCCGTTGAGCCTGTCGCGCGCCGCGCTAAGCTCGTCGACACAGGCTTCGAGACGTGAATCTCCAGGCTGATTGAGGGCCAGCAGGCATGTCGCCGCGGGCCGAGAGCCGGACGGCGCCTGCTCGGACAACCAGCTCTTCTGGAATGACAGAGGCGATATGTTGAGGTTCCGCTCCACGTCCGGAGATCGGAAGATGGCCGAGCTCAGCGTCTCGGCGCTCTCCGTATCCGCTGCGATGTCCGTCCTCTCCCAGGGTGCATGGGGGACGGACGCGCCGCCCGCTGCGGAGGTCCAGTGGGCCTATGCGCTCGTCGCTGCGCTCGGGTATCTGCCGGCCGCGATCGAGATCGCCGCAGCCACGCTGCGGCGGACGGGAATGTCGGTCGAGGCATATTTGCGGAAGAACGCGGCGCAGCTGGATCCGGGGGGACCCGAGGGAGAGATCGTGGGTCAGGTGCTCGGCGACGCGCTGGAGTCGCTCGGCGAGGAGGCGCGCCGGGTGGTGCATGCGCTCGCCGTGCTGCCCGCGGCGGGCGTTCCGCTGGAGGTGGTCGCCGCCGCGGCGGGGAAGCCGGCGCCCTCCGCTGCGCGGCCGCTCCAGCTGCTCGTGCATGGGCGGGTGGTGTCGCTCGAGCAGGGCCCGCAGACCTTCACGATGACGCCCCCCGTGCGCGCCGCGGCCCGCGAGGACGCGGCGGCCGACGCGAGGCGCTGGGACGCGCTCCACCGGGGATCGGCGGACGCGATGCAGGCGCTGCTCTTCTGGACGGCCGCGGCCGAGGGGCGGCCGGCGGCGGCGTCGCGCAGGCGCGTCGCCTGCGAGCTCTTCGCGGCCCTCGACCTCGCGCCGTTCCGGGACGGCGAGCGCGGCGCCGAGGTGCTGGCGCGGGCGCTCGTCGACGCCTGCACGGTGGTCGATCTCGGGCTCCCGGCCGAGCTCCAGCAGCGCTTGCTCGACGAGGCGGCGCGGCTCTCGGGCGACGCGCTCCCCGAGCTGCGCGAGCGCGCGCTCGCGGCGCTCGAGGGCGCGCGCCGCGCCGAGCTCGCGAGCAAGCGGCGCGGCACCTTCGGGACGCTCCGCGCGACGCCGGCCGCTCGCGAGCGCGGCCGCCCGGGTCACCGCGACGTGCTCCGCAAGGCGGTGCGCGCGAACGTGCAGCGCGCGGCGGCGCGGAGCTCGCCGCCGGCCGACGACGAGATCTTCTGCAACGCAAAGGAGCTGCTCGCGCGCGGCAACCGGCGCCTCGCCGAGGGCGCGCTCGAGGCCGCCGTGGCGGACTACGGCGAAGCGCTCGCCGGGTTCGAGGCGGCCATGCACGGGCGTGGCCAGGCGACGGCGCTCCTGCTCCGCGGCGACGTGCACCGGCGGCAGGGGGACATCGCGGCCGCCTCCCGCGATCATGAGCGGGCGCTGTCGCTGTTCAGGGCGGCGTCCGACCGGGCCGGAGAGGCGATGGGGTTGCTCGCGCGCGGCAACCTCCGGCTCGACCAGGACGAGCTGGCGGGGGCGGAGAGCGACTACGGGTGCGCGCTCACGCTCCTCAGGGCTTGCCGCGATCGACTGGGCGAGGCCAACGTGCTGAAGGCGCAGGGCGATCTGTGCTTCAGGGAGGGGGACCTCGCGGGCGCCGCGCGCGCCTACGACCGCGCGCTCTACATCCTCGAGGGCGTGGAGGAGCGCGTCCTCAGCCAGCTGCGCTCGCCCCCGCCGAGCAGCCGCGATGAGCGTCGCGGGGCGAGCTCGCGCGCCGCCCACGCCGCGCGCGAGGTGCTCGCGCAGCCCGATCTCCTCCGGGCGCTCGGGTGCGAGCAGACCCATGCGCGCACGTGGCAGGCCCGCGGCGACCTGCGCCTGCGAGAGCGGCAGACGGCGCTCGCGGCGCGCGACTATGGCAATGCGATCCTGCTGTACCGGGACAGCGGAGATCGCCGCGGCGAGGCCGCCGCGCTCAAGGCCCGCGGCGACCTGCGCCGCCAGCGGGGCGCGCTCCCGGGCGCGCAGCGCGACTACGAGGATGCGCTGCGGCTCTTCGAGGAGCTCGGGGACGGCGCGGGGCAGGCCGCGGTGCTCCACGCGCGCGCCGATCTGCGCTGCGAGCGGGGCGACACCGCCGGGGCGGCGCTCGATTATTCGAGGTCGCTCGCCCTGTTCGACGCGACGGGCGATCCCGCTGCGCATCCAAACGCCAAGGGCGCCGTCACGGGCGTCGCCCACCGCGAGGACCCACCGCGCCGCGCCGCGGCGGCTGTCCCGCGGTGAGTCGGCCAATGAATCCCGTCAATTTCTGCGAGCGCTGCGCGAAGCAACGAGCCACCTGGAGGCCAGCTTCTCGTACGCGTGGCGCTGAATCCGTGGGGCACGAGCCGGCGTAAGCGGCTCATGGAGCATCCGGGCTAGCTCCCTCGCTGCCGCTCGAGCCGCTCCCGCATCACGTTGGGGATCCTCCCGGCCGCCTCGATCGCCCTCGCCAGCGCCGCGCTTGCGTCCTCGTGGAGACCGCGCCGCGAGCGCGCCCGCGCTCGCGCCTCGATGACCTCGATCTGCTCCTGCCCCACAAAGTGGCGAGCAGACCGCTGCTCGAGCTCGTCCCATTCCTCGTCGCTCGCCTCCCGCGTCGCCAGGTCGATCATCGACCACAGCACCTCTTCCGCGGGGGTCATCGCCGTGTGCTCGCACCCCGCCGCGGCGGCCTTCGCCTGCTGAGCCCGGATGAGCTCGATGATCTCCCGCGCCCTGCCCTCTTCGCCCTGGTAAAGGAGCAGCCTCGCCTGAAGGAGCTGGATCACCGGCCGTATCCCCTCCCCCCACCGCTGGCGCTCCAGCGACACGGCCCGCTCCACGTGCGGTACGGCGCTGTCCAGATTGCCCATCAGGTAAAGGTACTCTCCCAGGTTGAACTCGCTCACGAGCTCCATGAGCGCGAGACCCAGCTCGCGCGAGAGGGTGAGCAGTCGACAAAAATCCAGGATCATCCCCGCGCTGTCCCCGAGGCAGGCCCGCAGGAGCGCCCGGGCGTTGATCGCTGGTCCGAGATGCAGGAGATCGCCGCGCTCCTCGCACATGCGGACCGCACGGTTCAGCACCGTGCCTGCCTCGTCCAGCTTCCCCAGCCCCGGGTAGATGAAGCCCAGGAGGAGCAACGACACGACGAGCGTCTCGTAGCCCTCGTCGCCTAGCCCCTCTGCCTGCGCCGCCGAGCGCTCGAACTGCTGCGCCGCATCTTCATCGCGGCTCTCGCGGTGGAGCGAGCGCGCCGCCGCCATCGCGAGCCGCGCTGCCAGCGCGGGCGGCAGATCGTCGCGGACGAGCGCCCTCGCGTCCTCCACGCGCTGCTTCGATCGGCCGTAGTCGTCCATCCAGTCGAGCGCCGTGGCCTCGTCGAGCAGGATCTCGATCTGCTCGATCACGTCGCCCTCCTCGACCGCCATCGCGCGCCCGCGATCGAGATCCCCGAGCGCGTCGTGGTAGCGGCCCAGCCGGTAGCGCATCAGCCCCCGGCCCCGGTACGCCTTCCTCCGCCGCACCCCAGGCGCCTCGACAGGCTGCGCGAGCGCCCGGCTGTAGTAGAGCTCCGCCTCCACGTAAGCGTGCCGCGCCCGCGCCCGCTCGGCGAGCTCCAGGTAAGCGTCCTCCGCGACCGTCGCGAGCCCCGCCTCGGCTGCGTGGTGCGCGATCCTGAGCCGCCGCTGCTCCCGGCCCTCGTGGGCCGCCTCGCGGTGGTGCTCGTACGCAGCCAGGTGGATCCGCCGCCGCTCGACCTCGGCGACGTTCTGCGCGACCGCCTCCCGCACCAGCGCGTGACGGAAGCGCAGCCGGTCCTTCCGATCGCCGACCAGCACGCCCACCTTCAGCAACCGCTCGGTCCCGACGCGCGCATCGAGCGGGAAGGCCGCGCCGTCGCCGCGGAGATCCAGCTGGCGCAGCACGCCCGCTATCTCGTCGATCGACACCTCTGCGCCAAGCAGCGAGACGAGCCGCGCGTGCGCCCCGAGCGCCGGCCCGAGCGCCGCGATCTCCGCCTGCGCCAGCGGATCGAACGACGGCAGGACAGGGAGGCGCTCGAGCTCGTCGGTCGCCAGGTACCACGCGTCGCCCCGCCGGTGCCGGCGCAGGATCCCCTCGCGCTTGAGCCCGTGCACGAGCTCCACGAGCAGGAGCGGCACCCGCTGCGAGCGCTCGAGCAGGCGATCGATCGCCGGCTCCGGCACGTCCCGCGCGGGCAGGAGCAGCCGCCGGCACAGCGCCCGCGCGCTCTCATCGTCCAGCGGCTCGAGCCGCAGGGCCTCGTGTCGCGCGGCGCGCTCGCCCCACGAGGGGTGCGCCTCGACGAACGCCGGGCGTCCCATCGCGCAGATCCACAGCGGCGTGGCCTCGTCCGCGAGCGCCGCGTACTCGAGCGCGGCGAGCGCCGCGTCGTGGGCGAAGTGAGCGTCGTCGAGGAGGACAATCACGGGCGACGCGGCCGCGCACTGGCGCAGGCACTCGCCCGCCGCCCGCACGCGCGCCGAGCGAAGCGCGCCTGGCGCGGCCCGGAGCGCCTCGAGCTCGGGGAAGATGTCGACGCCCGTCTGCTCGTCCACCCATCCGAGCGCCATCGCCAGCCCCAAGCGGAGCTCCTCGCCGAGCACGGCACCGAGCGACTCCGGGAGCGCCCCGCGGACGCCGCTCTCCGGGGGCTGCTCGGGCACGCAGAGCGCCTTGCGCACGAGCTCGTGGAGCGTCGCGTCCGACGCGCCGCTCGTGGGCTCCTGCCCGCGCAGCTCGATGATCCGGGCGTGCGGCAGGCGCTCCCGGAGCTGCTTGCCGAGCTCGACGAAGAGGCGGCTCTTCCCGAGGCCGGGCCCGCCCGTCACCGAGACGACCGTGGGCTTCTTCATGCAGAGCGCCTCCTCGGCGCTCTGCGTGAGCTGCTCGAGGAGGTCGCGACGGCCGACGAACCCGCCGGGGCGCGTCGCGTCCCGCGACTGATCCTCGAGGCCCGGCGGGAGCTCGTCGCCCGCTGCGGCGTGCGACGGCTCGGGGAGCGCGGCCGACGCCTCGGGCGTAAGGAAAGGCCCCAGCGGCCCGGCGGCGGACGGCCACCGCTCGGCGCGCGAGAAGAGCGGGCTCAGGAACCGCCGCGTCCCGTCCGGGCGCGCCTGGCTCGACACAGGCGCGAGATCGATGAGGACCCGCGTGCACAGCCCGCGTCGCAGGAGCTCGTCGGCCGCCCGCTGCGCGCGGCGCGCGGGGCTCGCCGTCCCCTCCTGGCCGAAGACGCCCACGTAACGAGCGCCGGAGGCGTGCGCGAGCTCGCCGCCGAGCGCCAGGAGCCTGCGCTGCACCGCGATGCGATCGGCCGCGCTCTCGAAGAACAGGAGCCCCATCACGCGGCGCTCGATGCCGGCCACGGTGCGCGACCCCTCCGGCGCGCTCGCCGCGACCTCGTCCCGGAGCGCACGCTCCAGCGCCACGCGGAGCTCGCTCGCGCTCGCGAACCGCTCGCTCCGTTCCTTGGCCAGGCAGCGGTGCACCACCTCCTCGACCGCCCGCGGCACGGCCGCGCTGGCCGACAGGCGCGGCGGCCTGCGGCTCCGATGGTCCTCCAGCACCGCCGCGCGCGGCCCCCAGAACGGGGGCCGGCCCGCGAAGAGCTCGTACAGGATGACGCCCATCGCGTAGATGTCGGCGCGCGCGTCGAGATCGGGCCACCCGGCCGACTGCTCCGGCGCCATGTACTCGGCCGTCCCCACGGCGAGGTCCTCGTCCTGCCCGTCGTAGCGCCACCCCACGACGCGGGCGATGCCGAGGTCGATGAGCGTCGCCTTCGCCTCATCGACGAGGATGTTCTCGGGCTTGAGGTCGCAGTGCACGTAGCCGCGCGCGTGCACGGCCTCGAGGGTCGCGAGCGTGGCGAGCCCGAGCCGGGCGGCCTCCTCGAGCTGCGGAGCAGGGCGCGCCGCGAGGCGGGAGGCGAGCGTGGGCGCGGCGATGTGCTCGATCACCACGTAGGGCGAGCCGTCGTCCAGCGCCCCCCACGCGTGCACGCACGGCACGTGGGGGGCGCCGATGGCCGAGAGCGCCTCGACCTCATCCCGGAGGCGCTGGGCGGCGCCGCGGCGATCGGCGCGCGCGAGCTTGATGGCCACGCGCGCGCCGCCGCCCTCCGGCTCGGCCTCGAAGACGAGGCCGAAGCCGCCCTGCCCCAGCGTCCTGCGGGTCCAGTAGCCGGGGAAACGAGGCAAAGCGACGGGGACGACCTCCGTGATCTCCGGAGGAATCGACGACTGGCCAGACGGCGGCCGAGCGGACTGAGCGCACTCGGGGCACGCGCCGTGGTTCCGCCGCCCGCAAGCCGGACAGCGCCCCGCTTCCCGGGTCGCGCGTTCCGGCGCCTCGTCTCGCAGGGCTTCCGAGCCCATTCACGCTCCTAGGGGCCGGCCGGCAAGAACGTGGTCACCACCTGGTCCGTGCGAGCGTAAGGGTTGACGACACGGTTCGTGACACACCCCCTGAAGAAGCCGGCGTTGGTGTCGATCCCGTTGCACAGCTGATTGCACGAGCCCCAGATCACCATGGATCCACACTGCTGCCAAGTGACCTCCCCGGTCGTCGGGTTGGTCTCGACGTGGCCGGCCGCGCAGTCGCGTTGCAACTCGCGCGCACGAACGTAGCCCACCGAATCGTAGCAGGCCCCCACATAGGGTGTCGCGGCGAAAAGGTTGCCCCAGAACGCGCCCTCTCTCACCGGGAACGCCGCGCGCTCCGCCGGAGTCGACGCCAGCTCGTTGTTGCGCAGGGAGATCCTCACCGAGACACCGTACCAGTTGACCCGCGCGGCGATGCAGGCCGAGATCTGACTCTGGACATAGGTATCGTTCCCGATGCCACTGGACGCCCACCAGTGCGCATAGCCGAGGTCGCCGCGGAACACCTCCGGGTGGATGACGCCGCTGCTGTCGGTCCATGAGAACGAGAACGTCTGGTCGGTGCGGAGCGAACAGCTCACGACGTAGCGCAGGAGGTCCCTCGCCATGGCGCCGGACTGTCCCGGGTTCTGGATGATCGACTTCGCGTTCATGCTCAGCGCGTTCATGCTCAGCGCGTTCATGCTCAGCGCGTTCATGCTCAGCGCGTTCATGCTCAGCGCGTTCATGCTCAGCGCGTTCGAAAGGAAGCCGTTCTCGGCAATGAGCTCGCTCTCGGCCTCCCCGACGAGCTCCTCCGCCTGCTCGTCGATCTCGGCGCCGATGCAGGCAGCGGTAAGCAGAGGTAATGCGAAGACCGCAACACTTCGTGCACAGCTAAGAACCATGGTGCTCCCCCTTGTCATCGCCGCGATTTGGCGTTTAGGGTCGAGTAGCCGCAAAGTTTAAGTTACCATTTCGAAATGCTTCTGCATAGTGCTTTAGTAAAGGATGCGTTCGATCTGGAGAACACTCTGGCAGCAGAGCTGTAACGCGCCGCGACGGACGGCGCGGAGGGGCAGATGAGCGACGACGAGGACGAGACCAGGCCGTTTTCGGATTTCGAGAGGTCGGCCACGCGCGGCGAGTTCCCGCCGGGCACCCTGGCGGGCGAGTACATCCTCGAAGGATTCATCGCGCGTGGCGGCTGCGGCGTGGTCTACGGAGCGAGGCACGCCCAATCGGGCAGACCCGCCGCGGTCAAGGTGCTGAGCGAGGCGGTGGCCCACTCTCGCCGCGTGGTCGACCGGTTCGCACGCGAGATCGACGTGCTGCGGTCGATATCCCACCCCAACATCGTGGAAATCTATGCAGTAGGTGAGCTGAACAACTATCAGCCATTCTATGTCATGGAACGCCTCGAGGGCCAGACGCTCGACGCGCTGATCCGGACCCAGACGCGGCTCACGCCGCGCGAGACCCTGGAGCTGATGGAGCCTGTGTGCGCAGCGTTAGCAGCCGCGCACACAGCGGGCATCGTTCACAGGGATGTGAAAGCGAGCAACATCTTCATCTGCTCGAGCCCGCCACGTGCCGTCAAGCTGCTCGATTTCGGTATCGCAAAGATGATGGCGCCCGAGGAGGGGTCGACATGGCTCACCACCGCCGGGCGTATGCCCGGGACGCCATCCATCATGGCTCCAGAGCAGATCCTCGGCGGTCCTATCGATGCGCGGGTGGACGTCTATGCGCTTGGCGTCCTCCTTCATCGCATGCTGGTGGGCCGGTTGCCGTTCCACACACACGACATGGATGAGATGGTGCGGAAGCACCTGGAGGAGCAGCCGCTGCCCCCGAGCCTGCGGGTCCCGCTGCCCATCGAGCTCGACGCGGTGGTGCTGCGGTGCATGGAGAAGCGGCGGGAGCGGCGCTTTGGCTCGGTCGAGGAGCTGATGCGCGCGCTCAGGGACGCCATCGGCGGGCCCGCGTCGGGCATGCCGAGCGGGCCCGACCCGACGCACCCCGCGGTGGCGGTCTACCTGGAGGTCCGGACCCGCGGCGACGCCGGCGAGCTCGACGACGCGCTGACCTTCGACATCGGTCGGGTGCTCGACATCGCCGAGTCGCAGCTCTCGCGCGCAGGCTTCCTCCTCGCGTCGATCACCGGCAACGAGGTGCTCGGCGTTCGCCTCCTCCCGGCAAACGCCGCCGCGGAGCTACGGGAGCGGCGCGCGGCGATCGAGCTCGCGACCGCCGTGCACCGGGCGCTGGCCCAGCGACCGGAAGCGGATCCGCGCGTGCACGTCAACGTGTGCGTGCACGCGGACGACGTGCAGGCGCGCCTCTCGCCGCAGCCCGAGATCACCGGGGGCTCGCTCATGTGCGCGGGGCACTGGGCTCCGGCCGACGACGTGCAGGGGGTGTTCGCGACGCCGAGCGCGAACGCGGGCCTCGTGGACGACGAGCCGACCCCCACACGCCGCGCGTAGCCACGAGCCGCGACGAAAGAGAGCGCCCTCGATCACGGGCGCGTCAGCGCCGCGATCGAGGACGGGTGATCCAGCGTGTGAACGTCGACAGCCCGCGGGTCCCGGTGCTGACGTTCGCCGCGGGCGCGGTCGACACGAGGCCGCCGGCAGCCACGAGGGCGCAGGCGGCGAGCAGCTGGGCGCTCGCCTCGGCGTGGCCGGCGACGCAGAGCAGCAGCGTCGAGAGGATCGGCGCGCCGTAGGACAGCACCCCGAGTTGCGGCACGTCGCCGTGCTTCGTCGCGTGATCCCACGCGAAGAACGCGACCCCCACGGGGCCGAGCCCGAGCGCGAGCAGGCCGAGCGCCTCTCCGGCCGTCGGCACGACCGTGCGCTCGAACGCGAGGTGCCCGGCCAGGCCCAGGGCGGCCGTCGCGGCGCAGGAGCCTGCGATGGCGTCGGCAGGGACCTCGGCGAAGCGGCGCTGGAGCACCGAGTACGTCGACCAGAGGAGCGCGCAGCCGAGCGCGGCCAGGTAACCGGGCGTGTGGGTGGCGCTCAGGCGGACGGCGCCCCCGCCGGCGACGAGCGTCCAGACGCCCGCGAGCCCGAGCAGCGCCCCGACCACGTGCCTGCCGCGCAGGCGCCCGCCGGGGAGCGCCGCCGAGAGCAGGACGATGAGCAGCGGCCACAGGTACGAGAGGACGCTGACCTGCACGGGCGGCGCGGCGGAGAGCGCATAGAAATAGAGGGCGTGATAACCGAACAGGCCGCCCACGCCGAGGATCCAGCTGCCGAGCGGCTGGCGCAGCGCGCCGAGGCCGCCCCCGCCGCGCCGGGCGAGCCGCGCCGCGCCGAGGAGCGCCGCGACAGCGAAGGTCGACGAGAGCACCTGGAGCGGCGGCAACCTGCGCACCGAGGTCGAGAGCAGGGCGAGGCTGCCCCAGAGCCCGATCGCCGCGACGCCCGCCAGGGTGGCGGCTCGCCGCGAGAGGCGCGCCGCTGGCGTCGCTGCCATCGCTGCGTCCGACAGGGCGGCGCCGTGGGTCGTGTCCGACATGGCGCCGAACATGGCGCGCCGGCCGGCCGCCGTCTTGGCTCAGGCTCCGCCGTCCTGTGCCGGGACTCCGGGCTCGCGCCCCAGCGACATTCGCCCGCGCCCCGGCTCGCTGCGCCTGGGCTGCGCGCCCGCGGCCCGGCTACGCTCGCCCGCGCCGCGGCTCGCCCCGACGCTCGGCCCGGACCGCGCGACGCAGGGCCGCCGGGGTCACGCCGCGGCGGCGCCGCAGGCTGCGGGTCAGGCAGCTCTGGTCGGCGTAGCCGCAGCGGATCGCGATCTCCGCGATCCCGAGCTCGGTGCGGGACAGCAGGTCGGTCGCGCGCGCGAGGCGCAGATCCGCGATGCGCTCCTGCACCGTCGTCCCGAGGACCGTGCGGAACAGATGGTGGAGGTGCCCCGGGCTCAGCTCCGCCCGGGCAGCCACGTCGGCGACGGTGAGCGGCTCGTGCGCGTGGTCCTCGAGGAAGCGCAGCGCGCGGCGCAGCTTCTCCGGGGCGCGCGTCAGGCCGAGCGCGCCGAGCGCGCCGCGCGCCCCGCGCTCGGCCAGCGTGAGCACGAGCAGCCCCGCCCACTGCCGGCGCAGCGCGACCGAGCCGCCCCCGTCGAGCTCGTCCGCCGCGGTCCGGACCAGGTGCGCAGCAGCGGCGTCGAGGGCGATCGACCCGCCGGCGATCCGCTCGAACCACGGCGTGGCGCCGAGAGCTTCCGCGGAGGCGGGCGGCACATCGATGACGAGGAAGCGATTCCGGTCCGGCGCCGCGAAAGCATGGCGGGTGTCACACGGGACGAGCGCACCCGAGAGCCCGGATGCCATGAGCTCTCGACCGTCCATCGAGAGCGCTATCGCGCCTTCCAGAGGCAAGACCAGCTGGTGGTGGGCGTGGCGGTGCGCGACCACCTCGGCCGAGTACCGCCGGACGCCGAGCTCGACCTCATCCATGGCGCGCCATGATCTCACGCGCGGCGCGCGCGCGCCATGGTCCCTCGGGCTCCCTACCTCGCCAGCGCTCCCGCCGGCGCGGCGCGCCGGACGCAGCGCGCGCGGGACGCAGCGCGCGCCGCGGGGCGGAGCTCACCGGCAGGGCGGGCCGTACAGGGCCGCGGCGCCGCGCGCGTCGTTCTCCGTCAGGTCGAGGTCGCCCCAGTTCGTGCCGTTGCACCACGGATAGTGCATCACCGAGCCCGCGTCGTACGGCGTCAGGGCGCGCCAGCCGTCGTCCTCGAAGCAGGCGCCCGCCTCGGGCCGCGTGTGCTCGTGCCGGAACCCGAGCGCGTGGCCGAGCTCGTGCCGCAGGACGCCCGTGAGCGTCCAGAGATCGAGCGGGCCGAGGGCGGCCGAGTCGATGAGGAGATTGCGCGCGCGGCGCGAGCTGTCAGGGAAGAACGCGCGCGCGTAGTACGGCTGCCCCTCGACCGGGCGCACGTCGAAGACGACCCTCTTGTTGCGCGCATCACACGCGCCGTCCTGGTCCGCCCTGTGAACGAAGCGGACGTCCGCCACCTCCCCCCACGCCGCGGCGGCGCTCTCCATCGCGGAGACCACCGCGCCATGGTCGTCACCGAACGCCTCGCTCACGCAGTAGCTGAGGTTCCGCTTCTCCCTGTCGCTCCACCTCACGTCCCTCCCACGGCTCTGATCGATGATGAGCGCTCCGCGCTGGACGTGGCGCTCATAGAAGTCCTCGAGCCCGTCGAGGCCCTCGAGGGGAATGTCGCCATCGACGATGTAGACGCCGCTCTCCGGCTCACGGTAGGTGCGAGCCTCGAACTCGTCGAAGCTCACCTCCGTATCACCGACCTGCTCGGAGATCTCGTCTCCCGCAGGCGCGCCGGCGGCGCACCCGGCCGACGCGAGCGACAGGACGAGGAGGCCAAGCGTGCCGTGGCCGTGAAGGAGACCACGAGATTCCGTAGACAGATGACTCATCTTACAAGTACCTCTCGTTCATGCCTTTCCCTCTCGGGTCAGGCGAGGGCGCGCAGCGCCGCAGTGAGCTCCGCCGGACGGCGCCACGGGACCTCCACGGCGGGTCGGACCGACTCGACTGCTGGTACTGACGCGGATGGCGTCCGGTTTCGGTGTCCGATATTGGCAAGCGACGTGCCGCATGCGCGATGGCGTGACTTCGCGGTCCAGAGGTCAAGCGCGGAGCGATGGAGTCCACACCTGCGCAGCGGGTGCTTGCGCACCTGTGCAAGGACTTGCGTATCGAGATCGAAGCAGCGCGCCCCGCCGGGACCGGATCGAGGCGGTGGATCGATGGGGCTTCGTCCCGCCGTCGTGCTGGTTCCATCGCGCGAGCAGCGTCGAGCGTCGTGATCGTGCGCTGCGCGCTGCCGGGGCGGCGTACGGCGCGGCGGCCTGCAATCGAGGGCTTGACGGCACGGAGCGAACAGAAAATCGTGGCATCCCCTCGACCAGGCCATGGAACGTCCCAGCGCACGATTCCCGTGGGCTCATTGGGCCTATGGAGCGACGGTCTTCACGCTGACGCTCCTCGCGGCGGTGCCCTTCTGGCTGACCGACCTCCTGCCGATGATGGATTACCCACCGTTCCTGACGTTCGTCCGAGCGTTCCAGGACCACGGAGATCCCGCCTCGCCCTTTCACGGCACCTACACGACAGGATGGCCCATCGCGCCGCTCGTCCTGCCGATCGTCCTCGCGCGGGCGATCGCGGCCGTGAGCTCCATCGAGATCGCGGGCAAGGTCCTCCTCACCGCGTACACCGTCGCCCTGCCCGCCGCCTCGATGCTCCTCCTCCGCGTGCTCCGGCGGGATCGCTGGTGCGTGCTGCTCGTCTTCCCCCTCGTGCACTCGTACTGGGTGAGCGGCGGCTTCTTCGCGTTCGCGACGGCCCCTCCGCTCGTCGTGCTGGGCCTGGCCGTCGCGGTGCGATGGCTCGATCGCCCGACCCCGCGCCTCGGCGTCGGCCTCGCCGCGATCGCGGTCGCCCTCCTCCTGTGGCACGCGCTCGCGCTGGCCCAGCTCCTCCTCGACGTCACGCTGCTCTGGGCGCTCTGGCGGGCGCCGGGGCCGCGGGAGCGATGGCGGGCGCTGCTCCCGCTCACGCCGTCGCTCGCCCTGTTCGCCGTCTGGGTGGGCAGGTCGGTGCTCACGAGGCCCTCCGGCGCCCCGGTCCCCCGCCCTGTCGCGGCGTGGCCACCCTTCTTCGAGAACGCAGCGCAGCTCCCCGAGCTCGTCGGGGTCCTCCTCCCGATCTCGGTCGGCTACGTGCTCCTCTTCGCGCTGCTCGTCGTCGCCGGCGCCACCGCTGAGCCCGCCGCGCCCCACGCGTCGCCCGAGTCCCCGGCCGCCCGGTACCGGGTCCCGAACGCGTTCGCCGTGCTCGCGCTCGCCAGCGTGGTCTGTCACCTGGTCCTCCCCTCGTACTGCCTCGGGGTCGAGGGGATCAACAACCGGCACCCCTGGATGGCCGCGCTGCTCTTCACCTTCGCCTGGACCCTGCCGGCGCGCCCCGCGCCGAGAGCGGGCCTCCTGGCCTCGATGGCGATCGGCGGCGGCGCCCTGCTCCTCTACCTCTGCGGGCGCTTCGCCGACTTCCATCGAGAGACGGTCGGCGCCTCCCGGCTCATCGACAGGCTCTCTCACGGCCAGACGCTGCTGGCGCCCCTCGACGCGTGGGGGGCGACGGAGGCGTTCCCCGCCAAGCCGCTCCGCGCGATCCAGGAGATCGCCACGGTGCGCCACGGCGGCCTGCCGAACAGCTCCTATGCAGGCTACGGGATGAACTTCATTCAGTACGTGGGCGGCAAGAACCCGATGCCAGGGCTCGGCCCGAGCTGGCTCCGCCACCCGGAGCTCACGAGGTTCGACTACGTGCTCCTGCGCTCGCCCTCGCCCGCGCTGCTCGCCCACGAGCGGCTCGAGCTCGCCGCGCGCGACGGGCAGTGGGCCCTCTTCTCCGTGCGGCGCTGACGCGGCGCAGGGCGGGGCGCGTTTCGCTGGACGAGCGGCCGCGGCTCGCCAATCCTTGAGCGCATGAAGCTGACCAGCATCGCCGCAGAGACCGTGCAGATCGCGAGTCGCGGCGAGTACATCGCGCCCTCGGGCGCGACCGTTCGCATCCGCGACCGCGTGCTCGCCGCGGTGAAGGGCACCGTGCTTTACCGGCCCGGATCACTCGACGCCTGGGAGCCGAAGGAGCGCCTCGACGGCCCGGCGGCGATCGAGGTCACCGGCGAGACCACGGGGGCGGCGGGGCGGCGGCTCATCGAGCAGGAGGGCCAGGCCCGCGTCATGGCCCTCAACTTCGCTTCCGCCAAGAACCCCGGGGGCGGGTTCCTGCGCGGGGCCAAGGCCCAGGAGGAGGACCTCGCCAGGTGCTCGGCGCTGTACGCGTCGCTCGTCGAGCAGCGCGAGTATTACGACCAGAACCGCGCCTGCGGGAGCTTTCTCTATACCGACCACATCATCTACTCGCCGGACGTGCCGTTCTTCCGCGACGAGCAGCACGCCCTCCTCGACCGGCCGTTCGCGCTGTCGCTCATCACGGCGCCGGCGCCGAACGCCGGCGAGGCGTTCCAGCGCGACGACGTCACGGACCAGGAGATCCGGGCCGCCCTGGAGCGCCGCGCGGACATGGTGCTCGCGGCGGCGGGCGCGCACGGGCACCGGTGCCTTGTCCTCGGGGCGTGGGGGTGCGGCGTCTTCCGCAACGATCCGCGCGAGGTCGCCGACGTCTTCGCCCGGTGCCTCGCGCGCCCGCGCTTCCGCGGCGCGTTCTCGCGCGTGGTGTTCGCTGTGTACGACCGGGGCGCCGATCGGCCGAACTACCGGGCCTTCCAGGAGCGGTTCGCGCAGGCGTAAGCGCGCACTGCCGCCGGCGCCTCCGATCCCGCGCGCGCCGTCACGGCCCCGCGCGGATCACACCGTGGGATCCCCACCCCGGAGCTGCGCGGACGTCGCGCTCCCCGCCTACCTCCACCGCTACAATCGAGGACTGACCCCTTCCACCGGGTCCGTTTCCAATTGTCGGGTCGCGATCGAAGAGCGAGAGTCATGGCTCGGACTTGAGGACGATCGACGACAGGCTCGCCGCGCTCCTCGCCGCGGCCGTCTTCTCCGCGTCACCCCTGCTCCTCTGCGGGTGCGCATCGCCCGCGCCCGCGCCGCGGGCCGTCGCGCAGGGGGCCGCGGCGCCGCTCGACCAGCGCTTCGCCAGCGAGCCCGTGCCGACGCCGCGCTTCCCCGATCCGGAGCGCGGGCGGAAGCTCCGCGCGGCAGCGGCCGACGTGCAGGCGCTCGCGCGGCGCGCCGCGGAGAGGGAGCGCTCGCCGGCGCTCGCGCTCGGCGTCGTCATCGACGACGAGCTCGCGATCCAGGCGGTGCTCGGCGTGCGGGACGCCGCGGCGGGCGGAGCGGTCGACGAGCACACGCGCTTCCGCGTCGGCTCCGTCACCAAGCCGCTGACCGCGGCGGCGATACTCCGGCTCCGCGACGAAGGGCGGCTGTCGATCGACGCCCCGGCGGCGCGCTACCTGCCGGCGCTCACCGGCGTCGTCTACCCGACGCGCGACGCGCGGCAGATCACGGTCCGCGACCTGCTCACGCACAGCTCCGGCCTGCCGCGGCTCGGCGTGTTTCCCCCCGCGTCGACGTCGCGCGACGTCACCGAGCGCGAGATCCTGGCCACGCTCGACGGCTTCGGGCTCGAGAGCGCGCCGGGCACCGCGACCTCCTACTCGAACCTCGGCTATTCGCTCCTCGGGCTGGTCGTCGCGCGCGCCGCCGGCGTGCCGTACCGGCGCTACATGAGCGACGCGGTGCTCGGGCCGCTCGGCATGCGCGACGCCGCCTGGGACCCGTCGCAGGTGCCGCCCGGCGCGCTCGCCTCGCCCCACGCGCGCGGCGTCGACGGCGGCGTTGTGGCGCCGATCCAGCCCTGGCGGCTCGGGGCCTCCGAGGCGACCGCGGGGCTCTACGCGAGCCTCGCCGACATGGGTCGCTTCGTCGGGTTCGAGCTCGCCGCCTGGCCCGCGCGCGACGCGCCCGAGACGGGGGCCCTGCGGCGGAGCACGGTGCGCGAGTCGCACCTGATGGCGCGCAACGGCTCGGCGTTCCCGGCCGCCGGCGACGACGACGGCCCCGGGCTCGGCTGGCACGTGCGCGAGGACTGCGATCTCGGCCACATGGTCTTCCACAACGGCCTGATCGACGGCTTCTCCGCGTCGGTGACGCTCCTCCCGCAGCGGGGCGTCGGCGTCGTCGCGCTCGCCAACGTCGCCGGCGCCGATCTCGAGTCGCTCAACGCGGACGTGCTCGGCCGGCTCGCGGCGACCGGCGCCATGGAGGCGCGCGTCGTCCCGCCCTCCCCGCCCGTGCGCCGCGCCGCCCAGGCCGTCGCCTCGGTCATCGGCCGCGCGCGCACGGGGGCGCTCGATCGCAGGCTCAGGCCCGGCTGGTTCCCGGAGGCTCACCTCGCCTCCCTGCGAAAGGCGCTGCGCGACGCCGGCGCGCGGGTCGGGGCGTGCGCGCTCGACGGCTCCGCCGTCGTGGAGAGCGCCACGGCGGCGCGCTTCGGCCTGCGCTGCGAGCGCGGCGCGCTCTCGGTGGCCGTGCGTGTCGACACCTCGCCGGACGCGCGGATCACGTCGCTCAGCGTGGAGGAGCAGACCGGGGCGATCGCCCGGGAAGCCCCCGGCCCGAGCGACCGCCCAGCCCGCTGCCGCTGAGCGATCTGCAGCCCGGTGGGTTCGCCACTCCTGCTAGTGTAACCGCGCCCATCGTCCCGGGCGTCGAACCGTCCCCCTCACATCGCGGAGACCCGCTTGAAGCACAACGACGTGGTGGTTTTGATCCTCGGCGGAGGCGTAGGAAGCCGCCTCTACCCGCTCACCAAGCTGCGCTCGAAGCCAGCCGTCCCGACCGGCGGCAAGTACCGGCTGGTCGACATCCCGATCAGCAACTGCCTCAACTCGGGCTTCAACCGCATCCACATCCTCACGCAGTTCAACTCGGTCTCGCTCCACAACCACATCACGCAGACATACCGATTCGACGTCTTCTCCGCCGGCGCGGTGCAGATCCTCGCGGCCGAGCAGACGCCGACCCACAGCGACTGGTACCAGGGCACCGCCGACGCCGTCCGCAAGCAGCTCGTCGAGGTGAAATCGCCGAACCCGCGGGACGTCATGATCCTCTCGGGCGATCACCTCTACCGCATGGACTACGAGCCCTTCCTCGAGCACCACCGCGAGACCCGGGCCGACGTCACGCTCGCCGTCCGCCCCGTCCCGACGGCCGAGGTGTCGCGCCTCGGCATCGTGGACACCGACGACACCGGGCGAGTGGTCAAGTTCGTCGAGAAGCCGAAGGACATGAAGCTGCTCGACAGCGTGCGGCAGCTGCCCGATCCGGCGAACCCGTGGCTCGCCTCGATGGGCGTCTACATCTTCAGCGCGAAGGCGCTCTACGAGATGCTCGAGCACGACAACGCCTCCGACTTCGGCAGCCACATCCTCCCCCGGGCGCTCGACACCCACCGGATGATGACCTACACGTTCGACGGCTACTGGGAGGACATCGGCACGATCCGCAGCTACTACGAGGCCAGCCTCGCGCTCACCGACTCCGATCCTCCGTTCTCGTTCTACGACCCGCAGCGGCCGATCTACACGCGCCCGCAGTTCTTCCCCCCGGCCCACGTCACCGCCGGCTCGGTCCTCGACCAGGTGCTCCTCGCCGAGGGGAGCCGGATCATCGAGTCGAAGATCTCGAGGTCGGTCGTCGGGCAGCTCTCCTCCATCGGGCCCCACGTCTCCATGTCGAACACGGTCATGATGGGCGCGGACTACGAGTCGCTGTTCCAGGCCCACGGCCCCGAGAGCACGAGGGGTCTGCCGCCCATCGGCATCGGCCGGGGGTGCACGATCGACGGCGCGATCATCGACAAGAACGCGCGCATCGGCGACGGGGTGGTGATCCGCAACATCCCCGACCGGCCGGACACCGACGCCCCGTACTACGCGGCCCGGGAGGGCATCGTGGTCGTCCCGAAGAACGCCGTCGTCCCGCCGGGCACGGTCATCTGAGCGCGGGCCGCGCCCCGGCCGCCGAGGGGACGGCGGCTGGCGCGCGGGCGGAAGGGGCGCTCGCGCGGCTAGGCCAGGCTAGGCCAGGCTAGGCCAGGCAAGGTAGCTAGGCAGAACGCCGCCGCGGCGCCCGGCCACTCGCCCCTCGTCGGCTGGGCCCCGGTCTGGTAAAGAGCGCCCTTATGCGAATCTGCATCCTCGGCGCCACGGGCCTTGTCGGCCGCGAAACCATCACCCTCATCGCGCGGGCCTGGCCCGGCGCGACGCTCGCCCTGTTCGCGAGCCGGGACCAGGAGCTCACCCTCGACGGCAAGTCGTACGAGGTGCTCAGTGCGTCGCGCCTCGAGGCGCAGGACGCCCCCCGCGGAGACCTCGCGTTCGTGGCGCTGGATGACGATCACAGCAAGCGGTACGTCCCGCGGCTCGTGGAGCTCGGGTACCGCGTGATCGACAAGAGCAACACGTACCGCGCCGACCCGAAGGTGCCGCTCGTCGTCGCCGGGGTGAACTCGAGCATCGTCGACGACTCGGTCCGGCTCGTGGCCAACCCGAACTGCACGACCATCCCGCTGATGCTCGCGCTCTCGCCCCTGCGCCGGGAGTTCGGGCTGAGCGAGGTCACGGTGAGCACGTACCAGGCGGTCAGCGGCGCCGGCATCGCCGCCCTGGACTCGTTCCTCGCGGACGCGCGCGACGGCTTCCAGGCCCTCGATCGCCTGGGCCTGCCGTTCAAGGCGTCGGGCTACGCCGGCAACACCGTCCCGCACAACGGCGGCACCGACGAGAGCGGCTTCTCCTCGGAAGAGCGGAAGCTCATCTTCGAGAGCCGCAAGATCCTGAGCATGCCGGAGCTCGGCGTCTCCGCGCAGTGCTGCCGGGTCGGCGTCGCGGTCGGCCACTACGAGAACGCGTGGGTCACGTTCGATCGCCCCGTGGATCTCGAGCGGGTCGCGGGCATCCTGAGCGATCCGGCGAAGTCGCCCTTCGTGAAGCACCTGCCCGGCGCCGCCGGCGAGGGCCTGAGCGCGCTCCACTGCGTGCAGGACCGAGACCTCGCGCTGGTCGGGCGGATCCGCCCCGATCACCGGGACCGCGACCGGAAGAGCGTGTGCCTGACCGTGGTCGGGGACAACCTTCGGCTCGGCGCGGCCACCAACGCGGTCCGCGCCGCGACGCGCTGGTTCCCGAGCGCCGATCGCGACCTGCAGGCCCCCTGACGGCAGACGATGCAACCCACCGAGCCCCTCATGATCCTCGTCGCCGGGCCCTATCGCTCCGGCACGGGGGATGATCCGGTCCTGATCGCGGCCAACGTTCGCGCGATGAACGACATGGCCGTGCGCCTCTTCCGGGCGGGCCACCTCCCCGTCCTCGGCGAATGGTTCGCGCTGCCGCTCATCGAGCACGCCGGGTCGCGGCAGATCGGCGACGAGATCTTCAACGAGATCTTCCATCCCGTCGCCCGCCGGCTCGTCGCGCGCTGCGACGCTTGCCTGCGGATCGGCGGCCCCTCCAAGGGAGCCGACGAGATGGTCGAGCTGTCCCGCTCCATGGGCAAGCAGGTCTTCTTCGGCTTCGACGAGGTGCCGGGCTGCGGTTAGCCGCGGCGCCGCACGAGAGGCACGTGAGAGGCGCACGAGACGCCGCGGCGGCGCGGTCTCTTCAGGGCTCGGGCCCCGGCCAGCCTGCGCCGACAGGGAGCGCCTGCACGTCGGGGAAGAGCATGTAAATACGCTTTCCATCCCACGTCTGCCGGTGGGGCGGCGAGGGCGCGGCCGCGGCGACGCTCGCGCGCACCGCGCGACCGAGCGCGGCTGGGCCGTCGAGCGCCTGGCTGAGCGCCGCGAGCGCCTGCGCGAGCTCGGGGAGCGACGCGTCGCCCGACGTGCCCCGCGCGACGAGGGCGTCGACCTCGCGGCTGCGCACGCCGAAGTCCGACGGCAGCGGGTGCGCGGGCGGCGCCGTGACCGCGGCGTGGAGGAACTGGCGCTTCGCCACGCCGCCCGCCTCGCCGAAGCCGGCGACGAGCTCGAAGAGCGCCGACGCGACGCCGACGGCCGGATCGAGGTCCTTGGGGTCATGGAGCTGGGAGCCCCTGATCCCCAGGTCGTCGAGGTACTCGAACCCCGAATCGCTCAGCGCGGCCGATCGCTCCGTCTCCGGCAGGGGCGGCGCGACCCGCACCTCGCCGCTCTCGAAGACGATGACGCGGGCGTACGTGAAGCCCGCGTGCGGCACGGCGAGGCGCACGCGCGCGAGCTGCGCCGCGACCTCCACCGCCGCGCCGACCTCGAAGCGCGAGCCCGGAAGGTGGCCAGCGATGCCCGCCAGCGTCATCCCCGCCGCGTCGGGCCAGGGGCACACGGCGACGTGCCGCGGGAGGGCCTCCGTCTCGCCCGGCGCGCACACGCGCTCCAGCCCGAACGAGGCGGGGGCGAGGAGCGGCGGCCGCTGGCCCTCCATGCGCCGCAGATCGCCGAACAGCCAGGCGCGGTTCTCCCCGTGGTGCTCGGGCGCGAGCATCCGCGCGCCGACGAGCAGCGCGACGGTGCCCCCGGCGCGCGCGAGCCATGCCTCGGGCACGGAGAGGTGCTCGTACAGGAAGGCCTCGACGATGAGCTGCCACTCGCGGGGCGGCTCGGGAGGCAGGGGAGCGGCGGTTCGGTACATGGCGGGTGCGGGGCTTCGAAGAACAGCGCGCTCGGCCCCGGATGCACACACGAGACGGGCGAGCTCGTGAAGTAGCGTATCCAAGCCGGGAGCGCCGCGGAACACGGCAGCGGGCCGCTGCCGCCGATCGGCGAGCGCGCTGCCCAAACCGCCCCGACGGCGGGTGGAGAGGAAGAAGAGAAGATTCACAGGGAGACGGGGAGGCGGGGAGGCGAGAGAGGGGGATCCTTCGTGCGAGCCATCCGGCTCGCCGACGGCTTCGGGCGGCATCGCGGCGGGGTGGCTGGACAAGCCTCGAGCATCGATCCGGCGACGCGCAGCGCTGCAATCGTGCGCTCGCACGCGAACAACTCGTCGCCGGTCGAGAGCGGTGATTGCTCTTGCCCACACGTTGACACCCTCGTGGCGACGGCAGTCCTGTCGACGCCCGACGCTGCCCCTCAGGGGCCGGCGCCGGGCCCCGAGCGCGAGCGCGGACCAGGGGACGCCGAGGTCTCTTTCACCGTTCGGAGCCTGGAATGAAGACTCGATTGCGCACCATCTCGGCGATACCCGCGACACTCATCGGATTGCTCATGGCAGCGGCCTGCGGCTCGGACGCCGGCGGCGACCCGGAGAGCAGCGGCGGCGGCTCGGCGACCGGGGGCTCACCCGCCAGCGGCAACTCAGCGACGGGGGGCTCGCCCGCGAGCGGTGGCTCTGGCGCGGGCGGCGGCGTCGCGAGCGGCGGGACGTCGGGCGCCGGCGCGGCTGGCCCGGGAGGCTCCGCCGCCACGAGCAGCACCGGAGGCGGGGACCCCGGCGCGGCGAGCACCGGCGGAGACGGCGGAGGCGCGGGCTCCAGCGCGGCCGGCACAGACGGGAGCGGCGCCGGAGGGGCGGGGACGGGCGGCAGCGGAGGGGGGGACGCGGCGTATCCGTGCGACGGAGACACGAGCGGATACAACGCCGTGGTGACCCGATCCGGCTCCGACTGGATCGCCCAGAACGGCGCTCGCAACGTCTACAGCGGCGGCGACATGCGGGCCGCGATGCAGGCGGCGCTCGACAGCTTGAGCTCCGGCCGCACCAGCAAGCAGAGCGTCCTGGTCCAGGGCTCCGGGACCGTGGCCGCGAGCTCGAGGCTGAACGTGCCCAGCTACACCGTGCTCAACGTCTGCGGCACGATCGAGGTCACCGGCAGCGGCTCCGGCGACAACGCGCCCATCTACGCGCGCGGCCGGACCGACATCGAGATCCCGAACGTCACGATCAGCGGCACCCCGCTCTACGCCATGTTCTTCCGCGACGTCGAGAACCTGCGCCTCGGCCATGTCGAGCTGCGCGTCTCGAGCGGCCTCGGCGTCCGCATCGACAACCATGGACGCTCGGACCGCGCCAACAAGGTGAAGAACATCGAGATCGACCATGTCTACGCCGAGGGGACCAGCTCTCACGGCGTCGAGACCTACGGCGTCGACGACATCCGCATCGGCACCGTCATCGCGCGCGACACCGGGGAATGCGGCCTCCTCCTGAACGACACGACCAACGCCGAGGTCGGGACGGTCGACGCCGTGAACGCGGGCGCGGGCACCGGCTACGCGGCGTTCCGGCTCGCCAACCGCGCGGGGCGCATCGGCAGCGGCTACCCCACCAACATCCACGTCGGCCAGGTCATCGCCCGCGGGGGCGGGCGCGGGATCTTCTGCGTGTCCGAGAGCGGGGGCGTCACGATCGACCGGATCGATCTCGCCGACACCGGCAACAACGCGATCCTGCTCGAGAACTGCCACAACGTGAACATCGCCGCCGAGTCCGGGACCGTCGACGGCGGCGGCGACATCCGCCTGGCCGCACGCACCGAGTTCGCGAACTCCTCGGACATCACGATCCAGAACCTCACGATCACGGACACGGCGGTCAACGAGAACCCCTGCGCCGAGAACAGCACCTTCCGCAATCTCATGCTGGTGAACGCCCGCAACAACAGCTGCAATTAGAGCGGCGGTCGCCCGCTTCGGATACGGGCCCACCTCGACGTTTTCGGTGCTCAGCGCACCGGAGTGCGCTTGCGCGCCGAAAACGCCGATCTGGGCCCGTCTCCTGTGCGGGAGACCGCCGCTCTGCTCGGCATGGTGCTGAGGTCGGCGGAAATCGCTGTAGAGCGGGGTGCACAAGGCTGGAGTCACAAAAGAGAACCGCCCGCGGGTCAAGGCCCGCGGGCGGTCTTCTTCGTCAGCGGCTCGGCCTACTTGAGGCGGGCCAGCATCTCGACCTTCTCGGTGTCCAGACCCGTCCAGGTGCCCCAGCCCGTCTTGTCCGCATCGGTGTACTTGTGGTTGTAGATACCACCCGTATCACCCGACTCGGGGTTGATGGACCAGTAGGTGAAGTCCGTCATCTTCTTCTTGATGAGGTAATCCACGTACATGTTCTGCCACTCCCAGTCGTAGCGCTTGCCGGCAGGCAGGTGCGCCCACTGCTGGGCCAGCGCCGGGTCCATCTCGTTCTTCGGCCAGTCCTTCACGCCGCCGAACTCGCCGGTGATCACGCAGAACTTCTGGTCGTGCAGGAACCCGAAGTGCTCGTCCCACTGCTTTGTCAGCTTCGCGACCGTATCGGCGTTGCTGCGTTCCAGAACCAGCCCGCACCCGGCCTTGGCGGCCGCCTCGTCCTCGAGCCCGACGCACTCGGGCTTGGACTGATCGACGTGCTGCTTCTGAACGAACACTGCAGGCCCGTAGGTGTGGGGCGAGAAGCAGAGCCGATTCCTGGGGATCTGGATCGGGTACGCCGTCTGTCCGTAGAAGTTCTCACCCCAGTTCGGGTTGAGGTTCTCATCGCCGTGGGGCTCCGGCTCCAGCGTCAGGCCGCTGGCGCCCGCGGGCTGGTGGCTGCCGGACACGCCCTGAACGACCGCGATCATGTCGTCGTTCTCCTCGGCGATGACGTCGTAGCAGGCCTTGGCCATGTCCGCCCACTCGGGCCAGCTGTACTTCCACGGCTCGTTGAAGCAATCGATGCCGATGATGTTCTTGATCCCGAGCTTCTTGGGCAGCTGCGCGATCTTACGGATGTCCGCGAGCCACTTGTCGTAGTTGTAGGCGTCCTCGCCCGTAAGGCAGGTGTAGTCGTCCGCCTTGTAATCGTAGTTCTCGCGATCGCTGTCCACGTAGGGCTTGTTGTCGTCGAGCCTGCCCGCGCGCCACCCGAGGTGGTTCGAGCAGGAGTGGATGCCGATGATGACGTTCAGATTGTTCGCGCTGGCCTGCTTGAGGAAGTCCTCGAGCGCCTCGTACGCGTTGGCGTACGGGTAGACCTTCGGGTCGTTGTTCTTGATCCGGGGCGTCATGATGCTGTAGTCGCCGTCCGGGTGGCTGGCGACCAGGGTCTGCGGCGCGATGGGGAGCCGGATCGTGTTGAACTTGAGGTTGGAGCTGGTGAGCTCCTTCATCGTGTCCGCGATCGTGCGCGGGGCGTTGTTATTCGCCCACCACATCGACCCGATGAAGAGCTCCATGGCGCCGGGGCGCTCGAGATCGTCCTGTCCCTCGAGCCCGAACCAGTTGCCGCCGCGAACCTGGATCTCCGTGCCGTCCTGCGTCAGGCGGCCGTTGTCGAGGTTGACGCGGAATCTCCCGGTGGGTGAGCCGTCGGTGTCCGGCGTCGGCTTCGCGTCCGGGTTGCCGCTGCCGCTGCCGCTCGGGATCCCAGCGCCGGCGCCGCTGGTGTCGCCGCTGCTCGTCGAGCTGCCCGCGCCGCTGCCGTTGCCCACCGAGCTGCCCGCGCCGCTGCCATTGCCCACCGAGCTGCCCGCGCCGCTGCCGTTGCCCACCGAGCTGCCCGCGCCGCTGCCGTTGCCGCTGCCCGCGCCGCCGGAGCCCGTCAGCCCACCCCCGGTCGCCGCGGTCGATCCATCACCACCGCAGGCGATGCCCATCAGAGCAAGGGCGGCGAAGGAACACAAGAAGATATGGCTTCTTCGGATTCTCATAGGTTCGTTCTTTCGTTAAGCACAAATTCAGAGCACGGCGCGCTGCTTCGAGCGACAACCCCCAAGGCTCGTCCGTAAGACAATCTCAGCCAGATCAACGGTTGGTCGCGCTCGACAGTCGACCCTGCGCAGAATTCGCAATCAAGCAACACCGACGGGTTGCCAACCGGACTCGCATGTTACCCGCCACCAAACAGAGGGTCAAGACGAGACGCACCCTCCGATGCCGGGACCCAATATCGATATGGCGGTGCTTTTCCCACGAGGGTGGATCCCAGGAGGCGCTCTCCTCCAGCGGGATCCTGCAGGAGCGCTGCACGAGGGGACGACCACCACGAGGCGCTTGACTTTCAATTTGCATATGATTTGCACATGGCTTGCCGGACCACCTGGGCGCCCTGCGCTCCCGCAGGGCGCGCGGCGTCATTCGATAGGTGCGCAGCGTCATCCATCCTGCGCACAGCGTCAAACTCGACGAAAGGAGACATCGGCAGAGCTCGTCAATGGAAAAGGCACGCTGAAAGACCACGACTCGCCACGATGCCTGTCACGGGGGCACGCGGCGCGTCGACGCGTCGACGCGCCGCTCCGGCCTTCATCGATCCTGACGGCGGCGGGCGTGCCGGCGGCTGAGCGGGTAACGCTACTCCCCTCCTCTTCCGCGGCCCTCGCCCTCCCCTCGCGGTCTCCGCCAGCGCTCCGGCAGGCGCACGAGGAGCAGCGCGAGCCCCGGCAGGAGCACCATCCCAGCGAGCAGCAGCAGGGATGACGTGAGCCGCGCGGCCGAGGCGCCCACCGCGGCATAGGTCGCCGAGATGCCCAGGTTGGCCAGGGTCGTCACCGTGACGAACGCGCGCCAGGGCATGCGGCCCGCGCCCGCGAAGACGAGAGACGCCTCCGCGAGCACGGGCACGCCGCGGAAGAGGAGCAGGAACCAGCGGCCGTGCCGCTCGGCGGCCCGCGTCAGGCGCGCGAGCTCCGCCTCGCCCACCATCCGCTGCAAGGCCGGGGCGCCCGCGCGCGCGCCGACCAGATAACCCAGCCCCGAGCCCACCATCATGCCCGCCCAGGAGACAGCCGTCCCGCGCCAGAAGCCGAGCAGCCCGCCCGCCGCCGTGCTCGCCAGGCTCGATGGCACCGGCAGGACGATATCGCCCGCGAGCAATCCGCCGAGGACGAGCGCCGTCGCAATGGGCGAAGGCGGCGCCGCGAGCAGCCTTCGCGCCGCGGCCTCGAGGCTGTCGGCGAAGAGGAAGAAGGGCACGAGGATGACAAGCAGGAGCAGGCCAGAGAAGGCCGCCCACCCGGGCCAGGAGCGCCGGGAGCGCGCGACCGCGCCGGGGAGGCGGGCGCTCCCCGGCGGAGGGGTCGAGTCAGACGATCGCAACATGCAGCGCTCCAGGTCCGGTGACGGGCCGGCCGCCCCGCGAGGAGGAGCGAGCCGGCCGGCGCGCGAGTATACGTCCCTCACGCGGTCCGCCCTCGGGGGAAAGAGACGCTGGTTCAGGATTTGTTCGCGCACAGGGGGAGTCGCCTTTATCCAACAGCCCTGGAGGCGGCGGCGCGCGCAGGAAGGGCTCGAATTCAGGGCACCCGCGTGGGAGACTGTCGCCAATTCACGCATCCCGAGAGGTCCCGGGCAACCGGAAGGAGCAGGTCATGCGTCCTCGATCTTCGTGGTTTGATTCGACCATTTTCATCACGAGCTGCGCCGCCCTGGTGGCGAGCTGCTCTGCGAGCGCCGACCGCCCTTCCGGAGGCGGCGGCCCCGGTGGCGGCGGGGACAATCCCACCACCACCGGCGGCGATCTCGGCGACGGCGACACCACGGGGAGCGGATCGGACATTGGCGACAGCGACAGCGCGTTCCGTTGCGGCGACGGGGGCCTGACCAACGACGAGGCGTGCGACGACGGAAACGCCGTGGGGGATGACGGCTGTGCGGCGGATTGCCGCTCGGTCGAGCTCGGCTGGTCGTGCCCGCTGCCCGGAGTCGGCTGCACGCGCATCGCCCGCTGCGGTGACGGCGCCGTGGTGTTCCCCGAGCTCTGCGACGACGGCGACACCGATGCGGCCGACGGCTGCTCGCCGACCTGCAAGGTGGAGGTGGGCTGGAAGTGCAGCGGCAACCCGAGCGCCTGCACGCGGACGACCTGCGGCGACAAGACGCAAGAGGGCGCGGAGAGCTGCGAAGACGGCAACACGATGCCCTTCGACGGCTGCTCCTCGAGCTGCCAGGCCGAGCCCGATTGCTCCGCGGGCTCCTGCGCGTCCAGCTGCGGCGATGGCCTCGTGCTCGGCGAGGAGTGCGACGATGGCAACAACATCGACGGCGACGGCTGCTCCGCGACGTGCACGGAGGAGCCGGGATACACGTGCGCCGTCCCCCAGCCCTCGGGATCGATGGACGTGCCTGTCGTCTTCCGCGACTTCAAGGAGGCACACCGCGACTTCGAGCCGGATGGGCCCGGCCGCAGCACGCCGGTCTTCGGTATGGTCGCGCCCCGGCTCGACGCCGAGAAGAAGCCGACGTACATGGCCGTCGCGAACAGCCTGGTCACGAGCGCGGATACCTTCGCCGAGTGGTACCACGACGTGCCCGGCACCAACAGCACCACGGTCACCACCCTCACGCTCTGGGATACCGGCGACGGCCGCTTCGTGAACCGCTGGGGCGAGGACGGCCAGCAGTGGACCCTGCTGTCCGGGGAGAGCGAGCACTATTGCGGCAACGTGGGCAACGAGGTGAATGACGAGGAGTGCACCTCGTCGGCCCAGGCCACCCCGCAGTGCGGCGACATCCACAGCGAGGAGTTCCACAGCTGCAACGTGCGCGACGGGGTCTACTGGGCGAGGTATATCGAGGAGACCTACGACGGGAATCCGCTGTTCTTCCCGGTCGACGACGATCCGTTCACCCCGGCGGCCGAGCGCGTCGCGGCCGACATCTTCCCGAGCTACGGCGGCGGCGACTGGCTGAAGGAGCAGGGCAGCCCGAAGCACAACTTCCATTTCACGAGCGAGATCCGCTACTGGTTCCAGTACAACGCAGGCGAGCAGTACGAGCTCGACTTCACCGGCGACGACGACGTGTGGGTGTTCATCAACGATCGCCTCGCGGTCGACGTCGGCGGCATCCACAGCGCCGTCAACGGGCGCCTCGTCATCAACGCCAACGGGGGAGGCAGGGTGACCTACGCGACGGAGGAAGACGACGTCATCCAGCCGCGGAACGTCGATCTCGGCCTGACGGACGGCGGCGTCTACCAGATCGCCGTGTTCCACGCCGAGCGCCAGACCGCGGCGTCGACGTTCAAGCTCACGCTGCAGGGCTTCGCGACGGCGCGCAGCGAGTGCAAGCCCATCTGCGGCGACAGCGTCGTCAGCCTGGGCGAGGAGTGCGACGACGGCGTGAACGACGGCGGCTACGGCGAGTGCGCGCAGGACTGCAAGCTCGGCGAGTACTGCGGCGATGGCGTCGTCCAGGCCGTGGAGGAGTGCGACGACGGCAACAACCGCGACGGGGACGCCTGCGGCAGCGGCTGCCGCAACCTCATTCCGCGCTGACCCGACGGACGGTCGCCGCCCGATGCGAGCGGCGACCGTACCTAGCCAGGCGCTCCCGGCGACGGACGGAGAGGGCCTCGCTCAGAAGCAGATCCCGAACTCCGGGTAGCCGATGTCGACGCAGCTCCCGCCGCTGGCACACGGCGCGCCGAAGCTGCTCCCCGGGCAGAGCTCGATGCACGTGAAGGTAAGGCCCTCCCCGGTCAGATCGCCGCACGCGGCGTTGGAGACACACCCCTCGACGCCTCCGCAGGTGCCTCCCACGGGGATGGTGCCTCCCGGGAGGCAGACCGGAGCCCCTCCCACCAGCGTTCCTGGGGCACACCACTCGCCGCCGCCACAGCCGGCGCCGAACGGCGTGCACGCGCCGCCACCGCCGACCTCGGTCACCTCGATGGAAATGTCCAGCTGCCCATCCCCGATGGTGATGATCGTGCCGTCCGTCTGGAATTGATAGACCAGCGGCGTGACGGCCCCATCGTAAATGGTGAATGAGACGGTGGGAGGGGTGAGCAGCGTCGCCTGCACGGGCACAAACGTGCCCCCGTCATCGCGCTGCAAGACCCAGCCCTGCTCCAGCGTGCTCGCGTAATCGCCGGTGGGCAATGCCGCGCTGAGCACCGTCTCGCCCGGATCATCCGAGGTGCCGAGGTACGTGACGATCGGCCCCTCGACCCTGAAGATCGCGTTGCTCAGCCGGTACACGTGCCCGTTGGTCTGCGCCACCAGGGCGATGCTCGCGCGGCCGGTGGACTCCGCTTCTTCCGTGCCGTCCGGACCGACGGCGCACGCCGGGAGCAGCGGCGCCGCCGCGAGGAACATCGCCGCGAACCCGACGTTGACAAGCGCTGATCGACTCATGCTGGACCTCCTCCAAGCGAAAAGACGGGCGAGCATAACGCGCGTCGATGCGCTCGCGGCGCGCGCAGCAAGAATCGGATCGCCGGGACGACGCCGTTCGATCGGCGGTGGTGATGGCTCGCTCCTGCGGTGAGCGGCGCGCGCGGGCCCGCCGGCTCAGGCCACGCACGCCGAGAGATCGCTCGGCGCGCGCTCCGGGGCTCCCGGGTGTGCCGGCACCAGCACCCGCACGGGGCGCGGCGCGCGCGGGGCGACCCCCGCGCCGGGTGAGAGCGTGAGGCACAGCTCTCCGCCCGTCGGCCTCGCCCGGAGCGCGAGGTGCACGGCGCCGCGGCGCGCAGCCCGGATGGCGCTCACCAGCACGCGAAAGAGCCCGCGCGCCAGGGAGTCGTGGTCCGCCTGGACCACCACGGGATCGAGCTCCTCGATGCTGGTCGTGACGTTGAAGACAGCCGACTCGACCTCCAGCAGCTCCGCGAGATCGCGGATCAGCGCGTCGAGCGCCACCGGGCGCGGCGCCGCCGCTCCGCCCAGCGCGAGCGCCCGCCACAGCGCAGCGGAGCGCTGGAAGCGGCGCAGCACGCTGGCGGCGAGGTGGAGAAGATCGCGCGTCTGGGCGAGGACGCTCCCGGCGAGCTGATCCGCGGCGAGATCGATCCTGAGCCGCGCGGCGGCCCGCGCCTGGAGGATGTCCTGGAGCAGCCGCCGCAGCTCCTCGATGGGCACGTCCCGCGCAGTGAGCAGACGATCCATGTCCCGCTCGAGCCGCATGGCGAGGAGATCCATCTCGATGGCGCGCGCGGCGCAGAGCAGAATTTCCCGGAGACGAAAGCCAATCTCGGGTCTCCTGACCGAGAGGCTGAGCACGCCGATGGCCGCCCCATCGCCGTCCCGGAGCGGGAGCCCATGGCACGTGAAGACGTGGAATCCCTGAATGAAATGCTCCGGCCCCACGAGCTCCGTATAGCCATCTTCGGCGAGCGCCGTACCGACGCCGTTCGCGCCACAGACGCTCTCATCAAGCAACGCGCCGGCACCGGGCACCCGCTCGGGGCCGTGAATCGTCTGCTCGTCACCGCGGACATCCAGGAGGATCGCCCGCGTGTCCCCCACCATCACCGCGTGGCGCTCGTCGCCCGAGGCCAGGCTGAGCGCGTGAAGGTAGGGTTCGGAGGCGAGGATGAGGTCCCGGTGCCGCTCGCGCAGGCGCTCGGTGTCGAGCGCGCTCAGGAACTCGGCCTTGGGGCGGCGCGGATCGGCCCCTCCCCCGTGAGAGCGCACCCAGGCGCGGTGCACGTGAGGACGCAGCTGCTCCGCCTCCAGGGCGCCGATCGAGCGGTAGAGGCGCCCCGCCTCGAGCGCTGATTCCAGCCACGCTGCCATGAGCCCACCCCTCGTCCGAGCGCGCGGTTGCGTCCGCCATCGTCCGCGATTCTGCTCCGGGATCTTGCACAGTTCGTACCCTCGACACGCCTCCTCGAGAGGCGAGCCGTGAGGAAGTGAGCTATTTCAACTCTCCATTTTCCCCAAGGAAGAGCGCGGACCGTATGCAGGCACCTACCGTCCTGATCGTCGATCATGACGAGGCCCAACGAGAGGAGATCCGCCGCACGCTCGAGGCCGCTGGGCTGCGGGTCGAGCTCGCGGCGACGGTCGCGGAGAGCCTGCGAAGAGCCCATCGACCGCCGGACCTGGTGCTCATCGGCGTCGATCTGCCGGACGGCGAGCGGTGCGAGCTCTGCCAGCGCCTCCAGGCGGCGCTGGGCGCGGCGGCCACGCCGGTGATGCACGCCAGCCGGCCGAGCGCGGCCGGCGGTCAGCCATCGACCTCGAGCTCGATGCTCGGTTCGACGTGCGGTTCGACGAACGGTTCCGCGTATGGTTCCGCGTATGGTTCCGCGTACGATTGCTGTCGTGCCGGCTCGCGCGCATGGCCGACCGAGCGCCGGCTCCTGATGACGGCCGTCCGCGCTCTGCTCGAGGCGCGCGCCGCGAACGTCGCGCGCGCCTCGAGCGACGAGCGGTTCCGCGCGGCCTTCGACCAGGCGGCGGTGGGGATGGCCCACGTCTCCCTCGACGACCGCTTGCTCCGCGTGAACCCGAAGCTCTGTGAGCTGCTCGGATACACCGTCGAGGAGCTGATGGCGCTCCGCGCCCAGGATCTCCGCCACCCGGACCACGCGGAGGGAGCGCTCCGGCACGTCCATGCGCTGGGCGATGGGACGATCCCCTCTTCGACCACCGAGGAGCGCTGCGTGCGGCGGGACGGGTCGATGCTCTGGGTCGCGGTCACGCGCTCGCTCGCCCGCGATCGCGCGGGGGCGCCGCTGTACGTCGTCGAGGTCGTGAACGAGATCGAGCGCCGCAAGCGGGCCGAGGACGCCCGGGAGCGGGCGCTCGCCTGCGAGCGCGTCGCCCGCGTCCGGGTCGAGCTGGCGGAGGCGCGCGTCGCGCGCCTCCAGACGTTCACGTCCGAGCTCTCGCGCGCGGTGACGCCCGCGCAGGTGGCCGAGGTGGTCCTCTCGCTCGGGCTCGCCGCGCTCTACGCCGACGCGGGGTACGTCGCGCTGCTCGCGGAGGACGACGTGATCGAGGTCCTCCGCGCGCCCGGCTACCCCGAGGACGTCGTCGCGCGCCTGCGCCGCATTCCGATGTCCGCGCGCATGGCTGTCGTCGACTGCATCCGCACGGGCCAGCTGCTGATCTTCGAGTCGCTCGCGGCGTATCGGGCTGCCTATCCCGACACGCCGGCAGGCGACTGGGCCAAGACCCTGATCTGCGTCCCCATGACGCTGGGCGACGTGACCATCGGGGTGCTCGGGGTCACGTACCGCGACACCTGCCGGATCAGCGAGGACGACCGGCGCTTCATGACGACGCTCGCCCTGCAATGCGCGCAGGCCCTGGAGCGCGCGCGCCTCTACGAGGCCGAGCAGCGGGCGCGGCGGCTCCGCGAGGAGGCGCTGGCCATCGCGGCGCACGACCTCCGGAACCCGCTGTCGTCGATCATCCTGGCCGCGGCCCTGCTCGAGCGATCGGCCCCGGCGGACGCGGCGGGGCAGCCAATCCGCAACCGGGCGCGGCAGATCAAGCGCGCCGCGGAGCGCGCCGTCGAGATGCTCGGCGAGCTGCTCGACGCCGCGATCATCGAGGCGAAGGGCCTGAAGCTGGACATCCAGCCGTGCGAGGTGGGCTCGCTCGTGCGCGAGGTCACCGAGATGCTGGCGCCGCTCGCCGAGCAGAAGCGGATCCAGCTCCACACCCTCCTTCCCGGGAGCGGCCTGGAGCTCGGCTGCGACCGTGGCCGCATGCTCCAGGTGCTGTCGAACCTCGTGGGCAACGCCCTGAAGTTCACCGCCGAAGGACGGGAGATCACGATCGGCGCGGAGCGCCAGGGGCCCCATGTCCGCCTGTCCGTCAGCGACACGGGCACGGGGATCCGGCCGGAAGACATCCCGCGCCTGTTCGATCGCTACTGGCAAGGGCGGGCGGCGCGCTGCGCGGGCGCGGGGCTCGGGCTGTACATCGTCAAGGGCATCGTCGAGGCGCACGGGGGGCAGATCTCGGTCGATAGCGAGCTCGGCGCGGGGACGACGTTCTCCTGCACGATCCCCGTCACGCGCTGAACCCAGGGAGGCCAACCCGCCCCTCGCCGCATGCCCGGCGGGTTGCACGACTCCAGCAAACTGGAGCCAGCTCCACTCTATGAGCCGACGCTCCTGCGCCCGGCGCGCGGCCGTTACTGCGCCACGCCGACGGACTCGACGGATGCGGTCAGCTCGTTGTCCGCCGCGGATCGCCCGCCGAGGACGATCACCTCGCCGCCGCCAGGACAGATGAGGGGGCTGAAATACCGCGTGAAATCCAGGGCTCCCGCGGGCTCCCAGCCGTCGCCCGCCGCGTTGAGCCGGAAGAGGCCGTCGACGATGTTGAGGTAGAGGTCCTGTTCGTCGTTGCACGCCGTCGCGCCGAAGCCCGCAATCGGGATCTCCGAGGGGAGCGCCGGGCCGGGCGACCAGGCCTCGGTCTTCGTGTCGAACCGGTAGACCTCGCCCGAGAACGCCATCCCCTCGCCGACGCCGCCGAGCGCGTAGATCGTGTCACCGCGCCTCGCGACGCCCAGCGAGCGGAGCATGAACGGCGCCTCGGGCAGGGGGACCCACGCCGCGTCGGGCGTCGAGAGGTCGAGCACGACGCCCCGGGTCAGCAGCTCGCCGGGGCCCGCGAGCGTCCAGCCCCCCACGACGTACAGCCGGTCACCCACCACCACGGCCCCGTGCCCGGAGCGCCCCTCGGGCAGGTCCGGCATGGCCTGCCACGTCCCTTCGCGCGGATCGTAGCGCTGGACCGTCGCCACCGAGGTGAGGACCTCCGGCTCGTCGATGGCGCTGTCCACGCGGAGGCCGCCGATACGGTAGATGAAGCCGCCGTGGGCCACGAGCGCGATGCTCTCCAGGTGCTCCACGGCCCCGAGGTCCTCCCAGGCGCCGCCTTGCGCGAGGGAGAGCCGCCGGAACCCGGTCGACTGGTGCTCGGCCGCAAAGCCTCCTCCGAGGTTCCCCCCGTAGGTATAGATCGTGTCGTCGGCGAGGGCGGCGCCAAAGGAGCTGACGGCCTCCGGCAGGTCGGGATAGCGGCGCGGGGGCTGAGCCCGCGGCAGATCGAGCTCCCGGGCCTCCCCCGTGGGGACCGTGGGGAGCGTGCGGAACACGGAGGGCGTCGGGACCGGCCGCAGCTGCTCGTCGTCGCCATCGCCGCAACCCAGGACTGCCAGAGCGCCCGCCGCGGCGAGCATGCACGGTGTGAACCACAGCGAACCGTTCCTGTGAGACATCGTGACGGATCTCCTTTTCAGTGAAGCCATCGAGCGCCGGCGGCCTCCTCCTCAATCGATCGCGGCGCCATGAGCGATCCAGCGGCGAACGGTGTCTTTCTCGTCGGCCGAGAGCGGCTTCAGCGTCGGCGGCATCGCGAGGCCACACCCCTCGTCGCACGAGACGAGCCCGCATTCGAGCGTTCCATCGATCTTGTGCATGACGTAACTGTGCTCCGGGTCCCCCGGCGCCACGCGCTTCATCCCGGAGGCCTCACCGGAGTCGACGTTCACGTTCTGCTCGCGGATGGCGGCGAGCTCCTCCGCGCTGACCTGCGCCGGCGGCGTGCTCGCGGTCGGCCCCAGGTAGGGCCGCGTCGTGTCGCCGCGCGTGTCGGCATGACAGGCGGCGCCGGTCGCGCAGGAGCGTTGCAGGAGCGGCAGCACCTCCGTCCGGAACTCCACGGGGCCCCCGGCGTCGAAGCGCGTGTAGTCGTGGCAACGCGCGTCGCCTTGGCCCGCGCTCCCGGCGCCGCCGTTGCCGCCAGCGCCGCCGTTGCCGCCAGCGCCGCCGTTGCCGCCAGCGCCGCCGTTGCCGCCAGCGCCGCCGTTGCCACCGGCGCCGCCATCACGCGTACGGTCGTGGCCCCCGCGCTCCCCGCCGCCGCACGCGGCTGCCGCAAGCGCCAGCAGGAAGACGGGGACGAGCCGGCAGCGGCTCGACGGCGCGCCCGGCACACGCAGCGAGCTGCGCTCGGCGGGAGGGAGGTTCAGGAGCTGCATGAGGTGCGCAGCAATCTAGTTCAAGCGCACGCCGTACACATGTCTCGATGCCCCCTGTCGCGCCCCCGCGGCGATGCTGTCCGTCGAGAAGACGCAAGTCCCCTGCGTCTCCACGCCGCACCGACCACGCCGTGGAATTCGCCGCTCGGCCGGGCTCACCGAGGCGGGAACCTCGGGCCCGCCCGGGTTGTCGATCGCCCTGCCCCACCGCTGGCGGGCCCGCGCTCAGGCTCGGCCCACCGCACAACGACCGGAGATCCCCCGTGCCCAGAGCCCTCTTCCGCAGCCGCGCTGCGCTCGCCGCGATCGCCGCCCTCGTCCCTTCCCTCCTCAGCTGCGCCGACAGCCCCTCGCCGCCCGCCACCCCCGCCACGCTCTCGCGCGCGCCCGGGCCTGCCGCGCCGCGCCCCCTGCCCGCCGCGCCGGCCGTCGCCGTCGCGGCGCGCCGCCCCGAGGCCGCGCCGTTCCGGCTCACCGCCGCGGACGGCACCGGGCTGCGCCTCGTCGCGCTCACCGGCCGCGCGGTGATCGAGGCGCCGCTCGCGCTCGCCGAGCTGCACCTCACCTTCGAGAACCCGGAGGATCGCGTGCTCGAGGGCACCTTCAGCGTGATGCTGCCGCCCGGCGCGAGCGTCGGGCGCCTCGCCATGAAGATCGACGACCGATGGCAGGAGGGCGAGGTCGTCGAGCGCCAGCGCGCGCGCGAGGCGTACGAGGATTTCCTCCACCGCAAGCAGGACCCTGCGCTGCTCGAGCAGGCGGCGGGCAACGAGGTGAGCGCGCGGGTCTTCCCCATCCCGGCGCGCGGCGTGAAGCACATCGTCCTGTCGTACTCCCAGGAGCTCCGCGCGGACGCTCCCTTCGCCGTCCCCTTGCGCGGCCTGCCCACGGTGAGCCGCCTCGACATCGAGGCCACCGTCGCCGGCGCCGCGGCGCCCGTCCACGCGCTGCGCCGGAACGATGCCGCGCCCGAGGCTGATTTCGTGGTGGATCCCGCGCGGCTCGCGTCGATCGAGGCGCGCGGCGGCCTGCGCAGCGGCGAGCTCGTGCTCGCCCGCGTGGACGCTCCGGTGGACGCGCGGCCCGATCCGCTCGCCTCCGCGGTGATCCTCGTGGACACGAGCGCCTCACGCGCGCTCGGGCTCGAGGAGCAGCTCGGCGTGCTCGCGGCCCTCGCGCGGGCGGTCGCCCAGGCAGGCGGCCCGGGCGCGCCGCTCACCGTCGCCTGCTACGACCAGGCCGTCACCCCCGTCTTCGACGGCGCGGCCGCGGCGTTCGGCGAGGCGGAGCTCGCGCGCATCCGCGAGCGGCAGGCGCTCGGCGCCTCGGATCTCGGGCGCGCGCTCCGCTGGGCCGGCGAACGCGCGCGGGCCCGCGGGCAGCGGCGCGTCGTGCTGCTCTCCGACGGCATCGCCACGGCGGGCGAGGTCGCGACGGGGGCGCTCCGCGGCGCCGCGGCGGCGCTGCGGGGCGCGGGGGTCGAGCGGCTCGACGCGGTCGCGCTCGGCGGCCTCCGCGACGAGGCCGCGCTGCGGCAGCTCGTCGCGGCGGGCCTGCCCCGCGACGGGGCCGTGGTCGACGGCGCGCGCGGCGCCGCCGAGATCGAGCGGCGCCTCGGCTCGGCCACGCGCTCGGGGATCGCCGTGAACATCGAGGGCGCGCGCTGGGTCTGGCCCCGCACCCTGAACGGCGTGCAGCCCGGCGACGAGGCGCTCGTCTACGCCGAGGTGCCGGCCGAGCTGCCCGTCCGGCTCACGGTCGACGGCCGCACCACGACGCCCGACCTCCGCGGCGTGGAGCGCCCGCTGCTCCAGCGCTCCTGGGCCCGGGCGAAGATCGACGGCCTCCTCGCCCGGGAGGGCGAAGGTGGCAATCAGGACGCGATCCGCAAGCAGATCATCGATCTCTCGATCGCGCACCGGGTGCTGAGCCCGTACACCGCGCTGCTCGTGCTGGAGACCGATCACGACTACGCGCGCTTCGACATCGCCCGGCGAGGGCTCTCCGACATCCTGACCGTGGAGGGCGGCCGCGTCGCCGTGCAGAGGCGCTCGCGGCCGCAGGGCGGGAAGCCGTGGGGCCCCGCGCCGGCCCAAAGCCCGGTCGCCGGCGGTTCGCCTGGCAAGCGCGCCGAGATTTTCTCCGAGCAGGCCGCCGACGTTTCCCCTGGCGGGAGCGCCGCCCTGCGCGCTCCCCCCGCGCCGCCGGCGCCCCCTGCGGGCGCGGACAGCAAGGACTCCTTCGGCGCGGACGGGCGCGCGCTGTCGGTCGTCAGCGGGAGCGCCGGCGGGCTCGGGCTATCGGGCGTCGGCGAGGGCGGCGGCGGCCGCGGCGAGGGCATCGGCCTGGGCAATATCGGCACCCTTGGCCACGGCAGCGCGGCCGGGGCCGCGGCGCCCGCGCCGAGCGCCGTGTCGGCCGCCACGGGCACCGGCCAGGGCTTCGGCAGCGGCCATGGCCGCCTCGCTGGCAGCCACCGGACCAGGGCGCCGCAGGTCCGCATGGGCGCCACCCAGGTGAGCGGCCGCCTCCCGCCGGAGGTGATCCAGCGCATCGTCCGCCAGAACTTCGGCCGCTTCCGCCTCTGCTACGAGAGCGGGCTCCTGCGCGACGAGGGCTTGCAAGGCCGCGTCACCCTGCGCTTCACCATCGACCCGCGCGGCGCGCTCATCAACGCGCGCGACGGCGGCTCCGATCTGCCCGACAGGGCCGTTGTCTCCTGCGTGGTCCGCGCCTTGCGCGACCTCACCTTCCCCGCGCCCGAGGGCGGCAGCGTCGACGTGGTGTACCCCGTCCTGTTCTCGCCGCCCCCGAGCGCCGCGCCCGCCGCCCCCGACGCCCCCGACGCCCCCGACGACGCCGCGCCCCCGCGATCAGAGCCGTATGCCGGCCGCTTCGAGCAGATCCACGACACCCTCGCCCGGGGCGACGCGCCGGCCGCCGTGCGCGACGCCCGGGCCTGGCGCGCGGAGGCCCCCGGCGACGTGCTCGCGCTCGTCGCGCTCGGCGAGGCGCTCGAGGCGGCGGGCGACACGCCGGGCGCCGCCCGCGCGTACGGCTCGCTGATCGACCTGTTCCCGGCGCGCGCGGACCTCCGCCGCTTCGCCGGCGCGCGCCTCGAGCGGCTCGCGGGCGGCGCCGGCCTCGAGCTGGCGGTCGACACGTACGAGAAGGCGCGGGAGCAGCGCCCCGACCACCCCGCGAGCCACCGCTTGCTCGCGTTCGCCCGCCTCAAGCGGGGCGAGCACGCCGCCGCCTTCGACGCGCTCGCGGCGGGCATCGCGCGCCGCTACCCGCCGGGGCGCTTCGCCGGCGTGGAGAGCATCCTGCGCGAGGATCTCGGCCTGGTCGCCGCGGCGTGGCTCAAGGTGGAGCCCGCGCGCCGGGCGGCCATCCTGGCCCGGCTCGCGAAGGCCGGCGCCGCGCTCGAGGGCGCGCCCTCGCTCCGCTTCGTGCTGAACTGGGAGACCGACGCCAACGACGTCGACTTCCACATCCGGGACGACCGCGGCGGCCACGCCTATTACGGCGACCCGGCGCTGCCAGGCGGCGGGCGCCTCTACGCCGACGTGACCACCGGCTACGGGCCCGAGTGCTTCACCATCCGCGCGCCCCGGGAGCAACGGGCCAGCCGGTACACCCTGCAGGCGCACTACTACGCGCGCGGCCCGATGGGCTACGGCATGGGCAAGCTGCAGATCGTCGACCACGACGGCAAGGGCGGTCTGACCTTCGACGAGCGCCCCTTCGTGGTCATGACCGACGGCGCCTTCGTGGAGCTCGGCGCCGTCACGCGCTGACGCGCCGCTAGACCCTCTCCCAGCGCCCGCTCTCGACGGAACGGAAGAGCGCGTCGATGACCCGCATGTTGCCCACCGCGACCTCGATCGAGTTCTCGACCGGGCTGCCCGTCCGGATGGCGCGCGAGAACGCCTCGCTCTGCAGGTGGTACTGGTCGACGGCGGGGAACGAGGTGACCCTGGCCGAGCTGCAGTTCAGCGTCGAGCCGTCATCGAGGAAGACCTTGCACGGCTCGTCGGCGGGGGCGTTGAACGGGATCTCGATCTCGAGGCGGCCCTTGCTACCGAGCGCGTTCACGCGCTGGTAGGCCACCGCCTGCGTGCTGCACGTGAACGTCAGGTGCGCGCCGCCGTAGTCGACGAGGCCCGAGGTCAAGCGATCGGTGCCGAACTCGGGATCGCGCTCGACGAGCGCGATCGCCCGCACGGGCTCGCGTCCGAACAGGAAGCGCGACGTGTTCACCGCGTAGCAGCCGATGTCGTAGAGCGCGCCGCCCCCGACTTCCTGCTTGTTGCGGATGTTGGTGGCGTCGCGGTTGAAATACGAGAACGCCGCCTGGACGCTGACCAGGTCGCCGATCTGGCCGCCTCGCACCCAGTCCCTGGCCTGCTGCCACTGCGGGTGGTTGCGGATCATGAACGCTTCGGCGATCAGCTTGCCCGTCTCGCGCTGGACGTCGACAAGCGCCTCCGCGTCCCTGGCGCTGAGCGCGATCGGCTTCTCGCACAGGACGTGCTTGCCGGCGCGGGCAGCGCGCGCCGTCCACGTCACGTGCAGGTGGTTGGGCAGCGGGTTGTAGACGGCCTCGATCTCCGGATCCTCGAGCAGCTCATCGTAGCTGCCGTACGCCTTCGCGATCCCGAGCGACCGCGCGGCGTCGCGCGCCTTGCCGATGTCGCGCGACGCCAGCGCCGTGAGCTGGGTCAGCGGCCCCCGCTTCATGCCGGGCAGGCTGACCGTCAACGCGAAGTTGCTCGCCCCGAGGACGCCCCAGCGCACGGGGGTGAGGGATTCGTCGGACGTCGGACCTTGGGCAGATGTGGACATGGGCACCTCGCTGCTCGCGAAGCTAACGGTCGACGGCGCGCCTGTAAACGCTGGACGTGACGATGGCCTCCTCGTACGCGCTCGACGCCATCGCGGCCTGCGTCATCGGACGCGCCTCGACGCCAGACAGCCTCTGGACCGCCGGCGGCATCCTCCCCGGAGCGCTCCTCGCCGCCAATGACGTACCCGACATCGACCAGGGGCGGAACAGGCGGCGGAACAGAGCACGCCATCGAAGTCCCCCTCACGCTCCAGACGTCTGTCCGTCGGACGTCACGCCACTACTTCGCCCCGCTCACTCGACACCTTCAGCAAACTCTGCCATTATTACCAGAATTGCAGCCTTTCAGTGGGGGACTGATATGGCTCGAAATACCGTGGTAGGCCTGATACCGGTCATCGTTCTGGCCGGAACCGGATGCGGCGGGGACGGAGTGTGGCTGGAAGAGCCCTTGGGCGAAGCGCAGAGCGCGCTGGAGGCCGGCAATGCGCTCAATCCCAACGCGCTCAACCCCAACGCGCTCAATCCCAACGCGCTCAACCCCAACGCGCTGGCGATCGGCGCCTTGAGCCTCATCTCCCTTGGCTCGCAGGCGCTGACCGCGATCCTGGACCCCGGGCCCAACGGCGCGCTCTCACGCGAGCACCTGAGGTACGCCGTCGAATGCGCCCTCGAAAGCTCGCAATCATTCCGCTTCGGGTGGATCGACGCCTCTGGCGTCTATCACGACGAGATCTACACAGGCGTGCTCGGACTCGCGCGGAGCTGGGCGTGGATCCCGCTGGACGGTGACGGGCAGCGCTGGGTCTCGGCGTGCCTCGCGGCGCGCACCAACTACTACAGGATCCCCGTCGTGATCTCTTCGCGTGGACCCACCAAGGCGATCAACAAACAAAATTCGCCGGAGCTGTCCACGTTCACGAGGGAGGAGGGCGCGTTCTGGGGCAACATCTACGGGAGCTCGCCGGCGCTCTACGCCTGCCATGTTCCAGAGAACGACGCGAGCTCACGCGCGGCGCTCCGCGACTGCGCCGCCGGGCACATCGACGAGGCGACTGGCTCCATCCAACCGTGCGGGGCGATCCGACTCCTGGGCCCGTGTGACAGCTATTGCGACCCCATCGCCCCCAAGAACGGCATCTATCACCCTTCCTGCTTCACGGATCCGGCGAGCCGCTCGACCACCATGAGCGTGCACCCGATCACGGTGTTCCTCGAATGAGAGGATCTACAGCGGTTCCCGCCCCCCTCTGCACCATGCCGAGCAGAGCGACGGTCACCCGCACAGGAGACGGGCCCAGATCGGCGTTTTCGGCGCGCAAGCGCACTCCGGTGCGCTGAGCACCGAAAACGTCGAGGTGGGCCCGTATCCGAAGCGGGTGACCGTCGCTCTAGTATTCGCGGCAGTCGCCGGGCGCCTCCAGCGTGCCGAAGCTGTAGGGCCGCGCCTGCTTGACCAGCAGCCGGCGCTCCGGGCCGATCAGCTTCCATTCGATCTGCATCGCGTACAGCCGGTTCTCCCCCTTCGGGTCCACCAGCGGCCGGTAATGAGCGTGGACGGACTCGAGCACGCACCCGAGCCGCTGGATCTCCGGGAACGACAGCACGTCGCGCCCGCGCGACAGGCTCGAGCGCGTGAGGTACTCCGCCTTGATCGTGCGAGGCGGCGGCGTGTACACGATCTCGTCGCTTGTCACGCCGGGCGCGGGGTTGGTGACCGAGGCCTCCCCGATCTGCGCGTTGATGTAGTACTGGCTGTCGCGGGTGGCGTCGAGCGCGTTGCGGCTGATCGCCACGCCCTGCGCGCGCTCCGATTGCCAGGCCTGATGCACGAGCACGGCCATGGCCGCGCGCGCCTGCTCGACGTGGCCGAACTCGCGCTCATCGTAAGCGCGCGTGTTCCACAGGCTCGCCCAGACGGTGCGCAGCGCGTCCTCGATGGAGCTCGACGCGGCGTCCAGCTCGCCGCTCGTCGACGTGTGCAGGCCCGCGCCGTTGAAGGTCGCGAGATCCTCGGTGTTGCTGCTGCTGCGCAGCCGCACGCGGTCGCCGCCGAAGCGCTGCTCGACAGCGCCCGTGACCTCGCTCAAGATCGCGCGGTCCACCGGGTGCGCCAGCATCCGCGCCCGCACCTCGGCCAGGCCCTCGGCGTGCGCGTGCGGATCGGCGCGGAACTCGGGATCCTGCTCGAGCTCGGCCAGGAGCTCCGCCGCGCCGCTCGCCTCGAAATGATCCATGTAGTGCGAGAACGGGATCGCGAACGCGGCGGGCGGCACGTAAAGCGGCAAGAGGTCGAGCGGGCAATACTGCCCCACGCCGCTCACGCGGTACAGCTCGGCCATGCCTGCCGCCTTGGAGCCGATGCTGTCGCCCATGGCGTAACCCGCGGCGTCGAGCGGCACGACCCCGCGCACGGAGAGGTCGAGCGCCGGCGAGAGCCGCTCGCCGGTCGGCTTGCGCTTCTCCCAGTAAGCGTCCGCCTCCTGCGCGGTGGCCTCGCGGATGTCGAAGTCCGACGCGCGCACCTCGAGCCGCACCAGCTTGCCGAACAGGGCCTTCAGGCGCGCGTCGTCGCGCGCGCCGCGCAGGGCCATGTTGGGCGTGCCCCGGCCGCGCGCCAGCACGTTCACGTGCGCCAGCGGCGTCTGGAAGGCCTCGGTGATGAGGCCGCCCATGAACGCGGTCTCGTTCGGCACGTCGTCGGTCACCACGATCACGTTCGGCCCGAGCTCGGCCGTCTCCAGATCGCGCGCCGGGACGAACGTCAGCGTGCCAAAGCCCTCGGCCGGGTTGAGCGACTGGTACGTGAGCCCCTTGTACGGCGCGTTCGGCCCCACGATGGGCGCCGTCCCCTCGATCTTCCGCAGCTCGATGATCTGGCGCCCCTCGGTGGGCCGTATCGCCCACGCCTCCGGGTCGGGCACCGCCTTCATCGCCGCGAAGAACGCGCGCCGCATCTGCTCGCCGACGATCTGGTCGCCGGGCGAGAACTCGACGGTCTTGGCTCCGTTGGTGTGCTCGACAAGCGTGCCGAGGAGGTAGCGACGGCCCTCGGACCGGAAGTACTCGGTCTGGCTGAACAACCCCCAGCCGACGTTGAACTCCGCGGCTTGCTCGGGATCGCAGCGATCGAGGTGGGGCTCCTTCCGGATCTGCTCGCGGACAAAGGTGTAGTGGAGCGCCCACTTTCGCGTGCTCAGGAGGTGCACCGTGTCGTTCGCGGCCATGTCGACGACGAACTTGACGCCGAGCTCACCGACCGCGGTGCCGCCCTCGGCCAGCTCGGCGAAGTCCGCGGCCGTCTCCAGCCGGTGCGCGCGCCCGCTCGCGAGCTCACGCCCCGGGAGCTCGGCGCAGCCGTCGTTCGCGGCGCCGGGGCTCGCCGCCCCGCAGAAGCGCGGCGCCCCGGTGGCGTCGGGCACGCGGGCCAGCGACGCGCCCTCGGGCCAGGCCATGAAGTCGATGCGATCGCTCGGCTCCGGGCTGTCCTCGCGCCACAGCGTCGCCACGCCCTCGAACTCGGGCGAGGCCTCGATCTCGGCCGTGTCGCTCGCGCCCACCGGGACGCTCACCCGCTCGCCGGGCGCGAGCGTGACGGACGGCTCGGGCCACGCGAGCAGCACGCCCGCGTCGGCGCCGGGCGGCGCTTGCCCCGGAGAGAGCGCCGCGAGGCGCAGCGCGAAGCCGTCGAGCGCGACGGGCGCGCCGCTCGCGTTCAGCACCTCGACGAACCCCGCGGGCCGCAGCGAGAGCTCGGAGATGACCAGCGGCCCGGCGATGGCCGGGAACGGCTCGGGCCACTGGAAAGGCGCGAAGCGGATGCTGTCGTCGAGGTTCGGCGGATCCGGCGGACCGCAGGTCTCGCCGTTCGCTCGCTCGGGCGTGGCATAGCGGCAGATCGACGGCTCGCCCGTGCCGTCAGGCAAGCGCGCGTAGCTCTCGGACCGCGGCAGCTCCGGCACATTCACGAGGTCGGCGAGCTGGCACGACGACGACCACAGCGCCACGCGCGCGCCCGAGTTCGAGAGCTTGAACGGCAGGTGCAGCGGGCCCTGCTCCGGCGTGTCGTCGGCCCAGAACAGCGCCGTTCGCCCCGGCCCGAGCGTCAGCTTCGGCAGCCGTGTCGCCTTGCCGGACTTGTCGCTCAGCGCGTACTCCCCGAGATCGAGCGGGCGCTGGCCGATGTTCATCAGCTCGATGAAATCGTCCGTCTCGCCGACCTCGTCGACCCAGGCGCCGTCGTTGCCGGTCATCACCTCGTTGATCCGAAGATCGCCGCTCAGCGCGGGCGAGGCGGCCGCGGGAAGCTCGAAGTCGCACACCGTCGGCTTCGGTGGGTGCTCCTCCGTCGGGAGCTGGGTCTCACCCGAGCAGCCGACGCCGAGGGCGAGCGACAAGAGGGCCGCACCCACGCGCGGCTGGGACAAAGGGTGAACGCGATCGCTGGGTGAGCGCTCCATCATGCGTGCTCCCGTCGTTCCTGCACCGTCATGCCCGCTCCGCCAGCACGCGGCGTGCCGCGCCCACCGGCGCCTGGCGCGGCGCAAAAAGCTCGTGGAATCCAGTCCTTCGGCCGCACGCGTGGCTCGCCGTGCGCCGGGCTGTGCCAGCGCCTGCGCCGTCACCGCCAGGGGGCCGCGCCGGCGGATGCGGTCAACTGCCCATTCGGCCGGCGCGCGACTTGGATGCTGGCTTCAGCTCTTGTAGCCTCGCGCGCATGCGTGAAAGCGTGCATGGACGAGTTGCATTGATCGCTCTCCTCACCTGCGCCCTGGCCGCCTGTTCCGAGTCGCCGGCCGACGACGGCGGCGCAGGCGGCGGTGGCGCGGGTCCAGCCGGCAGCGGCGGCTCCGGCGGCGCCGCCGAGGCCAGCTCGAGCGCGGCCGAGGGCGCGACCTCCAGCGCCGCGACGGGCGCCGGGGCGGGCGACGGCAGCGGCGGCGGCGGCGGCGGCAGCGGAGGAGGAGGAGGAGAGCCCGATGGCGGGTGCGGGAGCGTCTCGGAGGCGCCGCCCGAGCTGGGGTTCGACCCTTTCTACAAGAAGTACGTCGACGCCGCGGGGATTCCCGTCATCAGCTCCGAGAAGGTGCCTGACGCGGCGCTGCTGCGCACCTGCTCGGTGGTCGTCCGCATGCTCGGCCACCGCGACGACGTGCGTCAGGCGATGATCGAGAACCACACGCGCGTCGCCGTGATGGCGGAGACGGAGGTGACAACCGACATCCCCGAGCACAGCGATCTGTACGAGGCGTTCCCGGGGACGGACTGGGACACGCGGGCCCGCGGCCTCGGCGCGACCCCCGCCCGGCCCGCGAGCTCCTGCGCCGAGGAGAACGTCCTGTGTTATGCGAGCGATCCGTATCTCGGCGAGGACATCCTTGTGCACGAGTTCTCGCACGCCATCGCGATCATGGGCATCGCGTTCGTCGAGCCGGCGTTCAACGGGGAGCTCGAGGACGTCTTCGATACCGCGCTCCGGGCGGGGAAATGGGAGAACACCTACGCGGCGACGAACAAGGACGAATACTGGGCCGAGGGGGTCCAGTCCTGGTTCGACGCCAACACCGAGGCGATCCCCACGAACGGGATCCACAACGAGATCGACACGCGGGCCGAGCTGCGCGACTACGATCGCCCGCTCCACGACCTCATCGCCAGGTACTTCGCCGACGACGCGTGGCGGCCGAGCTGCCCGTAACTCCGCCCGCCGGGGGTCCTGGCCATGGATCCGGAGAGAGAGTTCAACGCAAAGGCGCAAAGGCGCAAAGGCACAAGCGCGCAAAAAGGAGATTGACTTTCGGATCGCGCTTGGATTTCCTGGCCCCTTGAAGAGCTTGGCCGCTCGGAGGAGGTCCCCCGCATGTCTGATAGCGCTCTCACCGCCGTAATCGATGCCAAGCTCTGGACCCTGGACCGCCCGGTGTGGTTCAGCGGGGTACGGATGCGCGCCCGCACCACCGTCGTACGCCTCGACGACGGCAGTTTGCTCCTGCACACGCCAGCCCCTCCCACCGATGCGCTGGCAGAGCAGCTGCGAGCCCTGGGCCCGGTGCGCTGGCTGGTGGTACCCAACTGCTGGCATCATCTCGGGACCCCCGCGGCGGCGGCCCGTTTCCCCGAGGCCAAGGTGGTGGGACCGGCGTCGGCGCTGAGCAGGAACAACGCGTTGAAACTCCACGTGGATATCCACGACGGCCAGTTCGGCGAGCAGGTTCCCGAGCTCGAGGCCTTGCCGCTCGGGGGCGTGCCGTTCTGGGACGAGACGGTGCTCTACCATCGGCCGACGCAAACCCTGCTGGGCGCAGACATTGTCCTTTGCGCCTGCGCCAAGGACCACTGGACGCTGCGTTATGCCGCGCGCATTACCGGCTTCTACGAGCGGGTGCGCGTGCCGCCCGACGCCAGAAAGAAGATCCCGGACAAGACCGCGGCCGCGCGCTCCATCCGCGCCATGCTGGAGCGACCGGCCCAGCGCCTCATCGTGGGGCATGCCGAGGTCATCGAAGAAGGCTGGCGCGACCACCTCGCACAAGCCTGGCGACTGGAGGGCGTGGAGGTGTAAGCAGGGCCTCGCTACGCGGGCGGATAGAAGACATCGAGCGTCGGGAAAGCCGGCCTGGCGCGAATGCAGTCCCAGAGATAGATCGCGAACCCCGGATCGCCCGTCCAGAGCGAGTAGCGCAGCTGTCCGTACCGGCGCGCGTCCTCCTGCGTCTGCCGGATGCCGTGCATCGCGAAGGCGCGCGCGCGATCCAGCCAGAGCGCGTCGCCCGTGCGCTCGTGGAGCTTGAGAAAGGCGTAGCCGTTTCCGCCCGTTCCATGGCAAAGGTTCGAGCCTTTGCAAAGGGGCCCGGCCGCCCAGGTCGCCTCGCCCGCGGCCCGGAGGAGCTCGTCGAGCGCGGGGCCGGGGAGCTCGGAAAGGCAGATGACGAAGCCGGGCGCGCCATGGCAGAACTGCATCAGCCGGGGGTACGAGGCATCGCCTTGCAGCGGCAGCTGCGCTGGCCAGCTGGCCATGCTGCCCTCTCGCATGGCTGTCCGCTCGATCGTCGTGACGATGACCTGCTCCCAGGCCGTCCACGCGCGGGCGTCCAGCAGGTGCCGGCCGCGGAGGAGGGCGCGCGCGGTCGCGACAAACCCGTGGACCGCGTCGAGATAGGTGCTCCGCTGGCCATAGAGGTCCTGCGCCCAGTAATGACAACCGTGCTCCTCCGACCACTGGAGCTGCGACCAGAGGCGCTCGGCAGTGCGGCGGAAGAGATCGGCCCAGCGCGGGTGGCCGAAGCGCTCATGCAGGAACGACGCCGCCAGCAGGGTGCCGGGCGCCCCCCACATCAGCTCGCGCGCCGGGTGGTCGAGGTTGCTCTCGATGAGCGCCGCGAGCCGGTCGGCTCGCTCCTCGGTGGGCCGCTCGCCCTGCGCCATCAGGAGGATGGGCGTGTCCCCCATCAAGAACGCGGCGCGTTCGTCGCCCGGCATCGAGGCCAGCCAGGCGCGGTTGCGCAGCGAGAGCGCGTCGAGCTGCTCCGTGGAGCGCCGCGCGCCCGGCGCCGCCCCCACCCCGTGCAGGTAGCGCAGCGCCCAGAGGACGCCTGCAGCGCCGTGGTAGAGCGGCAGCGCCGGCTGGCCCGGGTCGTCGCCGGGCTCGAGGTCCTTCGGGTGCAGCGGCCAGTACGCGTCTTCCGAGAAGCGCCCCTCGGTGTCGCGGACGATGCCCTTGATGGCGTCGCGCGCGATGTCCTCGTCCCACGCGACCGACGTCAATGCCTCGTGGCGTTCGGGTTCGTGCAGCATGCGGTGCCTTAGCCTGCTCTGCCCGCGCCGCCCACCTCGGGCGGGCGGGCCGCCGCAGCGCTACGCCGCCAGCGCCTCGGTCAGCGCCCAGAGCCGCTCCTGCGCGGCCTCGTCGAGCGCCGCCTCGGCGGCCGGCTTGATGCGGCTCTTCTCGAAGTACTCCCCCGTCACCCCGGCCAGCTCCGGCGCCGTGGCCACGTGCAGCGAGCACTCGGCCCCTTGCTCGGCCGTGAGCAGGAACAGGCTGGAGAGCTTCATCAGGAGCTTTGGATAATCGCGCATCAGGTCAGTGCCGACCACGCCCGGATGGACGGCGTTGACCGTGACGCCGGTGCCCTCGAGCCGCCGGGCCAGCGCCTTGGTGAAGAGCACGTTCGCGAGCTTCGACTGGCTGTACGCCGCGGTCGTGCCGTACTTGCGCCGCTCGAACTGCAGGTCCTCCCAGTCCATCCGGCCGCGGTAGTGCAGCTTCGAGGACAGGACCACGACCCGCGACGGCGCGCTCTTCTTCAGGAGCGGGAGGAGGTCCTGCGTGAGCAGCCACGTCCCCACGTGGTTCACCCCGAACGTCGCCTCGATCCCGTCCTCGGTCGTGCCGCGCGCGCTCCGCCACACCCCGGCGTTGTTCACCAGGACGTCCAGGCGCTCGTGCGCCGCGCGGAACCGCTCGCCGAAGGCGCGGATGCTCGCCTTGCTCCCGAGATCCAGCGCGATCACCGCTACGTCCTCGCGGCCGGTGGAGCGCGCGATGTCGTCGCGCGCCGCCTCCCCTCTGCCCGTGTCGCGGCACGCCAGCACCACCTTCGCGCCGCGCTGAGCGAGGCCGCGGGCCGTCTCCTTGCCAATGCCCGTGTTGCCGCCGGTGACGATGCAGACCTTCCCGTTCATGGAGCTCCTGTCTCAAGTTCCAGCGGTGAGCGCAAGGCCACCGCGCGCGCACGCCACGGAAGACGTCACGGAGGACGTCACCGAGGACGTCACGGAAGCGGAGGAGCCCCCCGCCTCGCGACGGCGCAACGTCCCTATCCCGCGAAACTCCGGCAAGAATCTGCGACCCCCTTGACGTGGACGCGCCCCCAGCTTCTCCTGATTCTCTATGCTCAGCCTAAGAGTATCTCGGGTGCGACGGGCGTGCTTCGTGTTCGGCATGCTGGCGATGACCGTGGGGTGCGGGAGCAGCGGACCCCCTGACGATCCCGAGCCGATCGGGGCCGCGACCGGGGCGCTCACGGGCAACGAACCGGACCTCGTGATCTCGAGCGCGAGCGCGCCGCCCAGCGTCCTGCCGGGCGGCTATTTCACGACGTGGGTCACTGTGTGCAACCAGGGCAACTCGGCGAGCTACGGCACCCAGGTCGAGGTGAGCCTGTCGGACGACGACATCATCACACCGTCGGATCCCATCACCGGCTATGCGCCGCTGGGGTATCTCGACGCGGGGCAATGCGTCGAGCTCGGCGTCCAGACCGCCGCGGCCGTGCCCGATGGCGCGTACACGCTCGGCGTCGTGGTGGACTCGTTCGAGCAGGAGATCGAGCTGTCGGAGACCAACAACACGGCCGTGGCAGGCGAGATCGGCGTCGGCTTCGCCCCGGATCTCATCGTGTCGGCCGTGAGCGGCCCGCCGAGCGCGCTCCCCGGTGGCGGCTTCGAGGTCCAGGCCACGGTGTGCAACCAGGGCACGACGCCGAGCCAGGGCGCGCTCGTGGATGTGCTCCTCTCGCCGGACGCCGCGATCGAGCCGTCGGATCACCTCCTTGGCGGCGGCACCCCGGTTCCATGGCTGGATCCTGGCCAGTGCGAGTCGGTGACCGTGCCCGTCAGCGCCAGTGTCCCCGAAGGCGCCTATCACCTCGGCGCGATCGCGCACGAGAACGGCTGGTACGCGGAGCTCATCACGTCCAACAACGCGCTTGCGGGCGGGCTGCTCGGCGTCGGCAATCGGCCGGACCTCGTCGTCTCGGCGGTGAGCGGGCCGCCGAGCCAGGTGCCCGGCGCCTGGTTCGACGCCTCGGTCACCGTCTGCAACCAGGGTACGCAGTCGAGCTACGGCACCGAGGTCGACCTCCTGCTCTCGCCCGATGGCGAGATCACGCCCGCCGATTTCCCGATCGGAGCCGGCGATGTGCCCAGCCTGGGCCCCGGACAGTGCTTCTCCGCGACGATCCCCGCGAACACGTACGTGCCCGACGGCGCGTACACGCTCGGCGCGATCGTGAACGTCCCCAATTGGACCCCCGAGCTCATCGAGACGAACAACGCCGCGGCGGGCGGCTCGATCGGCGTCGGCTACCAGCCGGACCTCATCGTGTCCTCGGTGAGCGGGCCGCCGAGCGCGATGTCTGGCGGCTCCCTCGACGCCTCGGTCACCGTCTGCAACCAGGGCACGCAGGCGAGTTATGGCAGCAACGTGGAGCTGTACCTCTCCTCGGACGCGATCATCACAGCGGCCGACGTGCCCATCGGCGGCGATGCGGTGCCGTACCTCGATCCGGGGCAGTGCACCACGCGGACGCTCCACGCGGGCGCTTACGCGCCTGACGGCGCCTACCACCTGGGCGCGATCGTCGATCGGTACGGCAGCGTTCCCGAGCTCATCGAGAACAACAACGCCGCAGCTGGCGCCGTGGTCGGCATCGGCTATCGGCCGGATCTCATCATCTCCTCGGTGAGCGCCCCGCCGAGCGCCCTTCCGGGCAGCGGCTTCGGCGCCACCGTCACCGTCTGTAACCAGGGCACGACCCCGAGCTACAGCGCCGCGCTGGAGCTGCGCCTGTCAGCCGACGACAACATCACGTGGGCCGACCCGCCCGCCGGCGGCGCCCAGGCGCCGTACCTGGAACCGGGGCAATGCGCCGCCGTGACCATCCCTGCGAGCGCTTACGTGCCAGACGGCGTCTATCACCTCGGCGCGATCGTCGATCTGTACGACGCGCAAGAAGAGCTGAACGAGGCCAACAACGCCGCGTCGGGCGGGCTGCTCGGCGTGGGCTATCGGCCGGATCTCATCGTCTCCGCCGTGAGCGGGCCGCCGACCCTCGTGCCCGGCAGCGGATTCAGCGCCTCGGTCACCGTCTGCAACCAGGGCACGACGCAGAGCTACGGCAGCGACGTCGCCGTGGTGCTCTCGTCCGATCAGGCGATCACGCCGTTCGACGCGCCCGCCGGGGGCGGCTATGTGCCCGGTCTGAGCCCCGGGCAGTGCGCCTCCGTCGCCGTGCCCGCGAACGCCTACGTGCCCGACGGCGCCTATCACCTCGGCGCCGTCGTGGACCCGGGCGGCTCGCTGCTCGAGCTCATCGAGACCAACAACGCGGCGGCGGGCAGCCTGATCGGCGTCGGCCATGGCCCCGACCTCATCGTCTCCGCCGTGAGCGGACCGCCGAGCGTGTTCCCCGGCGGCGGCTTCGACGCGTCGGTCACCGTCTGCAACCAGGGCACGCAGACGAGCTACGGCACCCACGTGGAGCTGCGCGTCTCCGCGGATGCGACGCTCACGACCGCCGACGCCCTCGCCGGCGGCGGTCCTGTGCCGTACCTGGATCCCGGCCAGTGCGCCACCGTGACGTTCCCGGCGAGCGCCTATGTGCCCGAGGGCGCCTACCACCTCGGCGCGATCGTCGACCCGCAGGGCGGCGTCCCCGAGCTCATCGAGACGAACAACGCAGGCTCAGGCGCGCTGATCGGCGTCGGCTACGGGCCTGACTTCACCGTCGCTTCCGTGAGCGGTCCGCCCAGCGTCCTGCCGGGCAGCGGCTTCGACGCAGAGATCACCGTCTGCAACCAGGGCACGACCCCGGGCTCCAGCATGGTGGAGCTGCGCCTGTCCGCCGACGCCACGGTCACGGAGGCCGATGCGTTCGCGGGCGGCGCGCCGACGCCTACCCTGGATCCCGGCCAGTGCGCGGCCGTGACAATCCCCGCCAGCGTCTACGTGGCCGACGGCGCCTATCACCTCGGCGGGATCGTCGATCCGTACGGCGGGCAGCCCGAGCTGATCGAGGCCAACAACGCGACGCCGGGCGATCTGATCGGCGTCGGCACCTGGCCCGACCTCGTCGTCTCGGCCGTGAGCGGGCCGTCGAGCGTGACGCCCGGCAGCAGCTTCAACGCCGCCGTCACCGTCTGCAATCAGGGCACGACCCAGAGCTACGGCGCCGACGTCGAGCTGCTGCTGTCGAGCGACGGGGCGATCACGCCCTCGGACATGCACGCCGGGAACGGCTATGTCCCCGGGCTGAACCCCGGGCAATGCGCCTCCGTCGTCGTGCCCGCGAGCGCCTATGTGCCCGAGGGTGCCTACCACCTCGGCGCGATCGTGGACCCGAGCGGCGCGCTCGCCGAGCTCATCGAGACCAACAACGCCGCGGCGGGCAGCGTGATCGGCGTCGGCCACGCGCCGGATCTCGTCGTCTCCGCCGTGAGCGGGCCGCCGAGCATCATCCCTGGCGGAAGCTTCGACGCGTCGGTCACGGTCTGCAACCAGGGCACCCAGACGAGCTACGGCACCCAGGTGGAGCTGCTGCTCTCCGCCGACGCGACCCTCACGATGGCCGACTCCCCTGCTGGCAACGGTCCGGTGCCGTACCTGGATCCGGGCCAGTGCGCCACCGTGACCTTCCCGGCGAGCGCGTACGTGCCCGACGGCGCATACCACCTGGGCGCGATCGTCGATCGGGACAACTGGGTTCCCGAGCTCATCGAGACGAACAACGCCGAGGTGAGCGCCGTGATCGGCGTCGGTAACGGGCCCGACCTCATCGTCTCCGCGGTGAGCGGCCCGCCCAGCGCCATGCCGGGCAGCGGCGTCAACGCGTCCGTCACCGTCTGCAACCAGGGCACGCAGCCGAGCTACGGCACCGACGTGGCTCTCTACCTGTCCGCCGACGCCGCGATCACGGAAGACGACACACCCGCAGGCGGCGGCGCCGTCCCCTTCCTGGCGCCCGGGCAGTGCGCCTCCGTGCTCGTCTTCGCGAGCGCCTATGTCCCCGATGGCGCGTATCACCTCGGAGCGGTCGTCGATGTGAACGACTGGCAGGAAGAGCTGATCGAGTCCAACAACGCCGCCTCGGGCGGCCTCATCGGCGTGGGCTTCCGGCCCGACCTCGTCGTCTCGGCCGTCAGCGGACCGCCCAGCGCCCCGCCGGGCAGCGGATTCGACGCCTCCGTCACCGTCTGCAACCAGGGCACGTCCCCGAGCTACGGGGTCGACCTCGAGCTCTTCCTGTCGAGCGACGACGCGATCTCGCCCGCGGACATCCACGCGGGGAGCGGCTATGTACCCGGCCTGAGCCCTGGACAGTGCACCTCCGTGCTCGTTCCCGCGAGCGCCTATGGGCCCGACGGCGCCTACCACCTCGGGGCGATCGTGGACCCGAGCGAATCGCTCGACGAGCTCATCGAGAGCAACAACGCTGTGGCGGGCAGCGTGCTCGGCGTCGGCTTCGGGCCGGATTTCATCGTCTCCGCCGTGAGCGGGCCGCCGAGCCTCGCCCCGAATGATAGCTTCAACGCCGAGGTCACTGTCTGCAACCAGGGCACACAGGCGGGCCACGGCGGCGACGTGGAGCTCCGCCTCTCCTCGGATGCGACCATCACGACGGCCGACTTCCTGGCCGGCAACGGGCCGGCGCCGTTCCTCGCGCCGGGCCAGTGCGCCACGGTGACCTTCCCGGCGAGCGCGTCGTACGTGCCCTGGGGAGCCTATCACCTCGGCGCGATCGTCGATCCGTACGGCTGGACTCCCGAGCTCATCGAGACCAACAACGCCGCGGCGGGCAGCGTGCTCGGCGTCGGCTATGGCCCGGACCTCATCGTCGCCGCGGTGGAGGGCCCGGCCAGCGCCCTCCCGGGCAGCAGCGTCAACGCCGAGGTCACCGTCTGCAATCAGGGCACGCTGCCGAGCTACGGTAGCGAGGTGGAGCTGCGCCTTGCGGCCGGCGACCAGGATGCCAGCACCGGCTTCCACGCCGGAAGCGCGCCGGTGCCATACCTGGATCGTGGCCAGTGCACGGTCGTGATCATCCCCACCTACCTGGCGGCGCCCGACGGCGCCTATCACCTCGGCGCCGTGGTGGACCCCTACGGCTGGATGCAGGAGCTCATCGAGACCAACAACACCAACGCGAGCAGCGTGTTCGGCGTCGGCAGCCGGCCGGATCTCATCGCGTCCGTCGTGAGCGGGCCATCGATCGCCGCGCCGGGCAGCGGCTTCAACGCCATCGTCACGGTCTGCAACCAGGGCACGACCCCGAGCGGCAGCACGAGCGTCGATGTACTGCTGTCGTCAGACCTGGCCGTCACGCCCTCCGATATCCACGTCGGCAACGACGATGTTTCCGGGCTGAACCCTGGCCAGTGCGAGAGCGTCACCGTGGCCGCCGGCGCCTACGCTCCTGACGGCGCCTATCATCTCGGCGCGATCGTGGATCTGAACGGCCCGGTCCAGGAGCTGATCGAGACCAACAACACCACCGCCGGCGACCTGATCGCCATCGGCCACGGCCCCGACCTCATCGTCTCGGCGGTGAGCGGCCCTCCGAGCGTCGCGCCGGGCAACCTCTTCAACGCCTCGGTCACCGTCTGCAACCAGGGCACGGAGCCGAGCTCCGGCACCGAGCTCAACCTCTTGCTCTCACCCGACGGCGCGCTCACGCCCGCCGATGTCCCGATCGGCGGCGGCTATGTGCCCTACCTGAACCCAGGGCAGTGTTTTTCCACGACGATCCCCGCGAGCGCCTATGTGCCCGACGGCGCGCACCACCTCGGCGCGATCGTGGACCCGTACGGCGCGGTCGCCGAGCTCATCGAGACCAACAACGCCGCGGCGGGCAGCGTGATCGGCGTCGGCTACCAGCCAGACCTCGTTATTTCTGCGTTGAGCGGGCCGCCGAGCGTGATCCCTGGCGGAAGCTTCGAGGCGTCGATCACGGTCTGCAACCAGGGCACCCAGCCGAGCTACGGCACCCAGGTGGACCTGCTCCTCTCCGCGGACGCGGCCCTCACGATGGCCGACGCCCCTGCTGGCAACGGTCCGGTGCCGTACCTGGATCCGGGCCAGTGCGCCACCGTGACCTTCCCGGCGAGCGCGTACGTGCCTGACGGCGCCTATCACCTGGGCGCCATCGTCGATCGGGACAACTGGGTTCCCGAGCTCATCGAGACGAACAACGCCGACGCGAGCAACCTGATCGGCGTCGGCAACTGGCCCGATCTCATCGTCTCCGCGGTGAGCGGCCCGCCCAGCGCCATGCCGGGCAGCGGCGTCAACGCGTCCGTCACCGTCTGCAACCAGGGCACGCAGCCGAGCTACGGCACCGACGTGGCTCTCTACCTGTCCGCCGACGCCACGATCACGGCAGGCGACATACCCGCCGGCGGCGGCGCGGTCCCCTTCCTGGCACCCGGGCAGTGCGCCGCGGTGCCGGTCGCCGCAGTCCTCTATGCTCCCGACGGCACCTACCACCTCGGAGCGATCGTCGATGTGAACGACTGGCAGGAAGAGCTGATCGAGTCCAACAACGCCACCTCGGGCGCCCTCATCGGCGTCGGCTTCGGGCCGGACCTCGTCGTCTCGGCGGTCAGCGGTCCGCCGAGCGCCCCGCCAGGCAGCGGATTCGATGCCTCTGTCACCGTCTGCAACCAGGGCACGCAGCCGAGCTACGGCGTCGACATCGAGCTGCTCCTCTCGAGCGACGACGAGATCACGCCCGCGGACATCCACGCCGGGAACGGCTTTGTGCCCGGCCTGAGCCCTGGACAGTGCACCTCGTTGCTCGTCTTTGCGAGCGCCTATGGGCCCGACGGCGCCCACCGCCTGGGAGCGATCGTGGACCGGAGCGAGTCGCTCACGGAGCTCATCGAGACCAACAACGCCGCGGCGGGCAGCGTGATCGGCGTCGGCTCCGGGGCGGACCTCATCGTCTCCGCCGTGAGCGGGCCGCCGAGCGTCGCCCCGGGCCATAGCTTCGACGCTGAGGTCACCGTCTGCAACCAGGGCACGCAGCCGAGCTACGGCACCGATGTGGAGCTGCGCGTCTCCTCGGACGCGGCCGTCACGACGGCCGACTTCCTGGCTGGCAACGGGCCGGTGCCGTACCTGGATCCTGGCCAGTGCGCCACCGTGACCTTCACGGCGAGCGCGTACGGGCCCGACGGCACCTACCACCTGGGCGCGATCGTCGATCCGTACGGCTGGGCTCCCGAGCTCATCGAGACCAACAACGCCACGGCCGGCAGCGTTCTCGGCGTCGGCTATCGGCCGGACCTCATCGTCTCCGCGGTGGAGGGCCCGCCCAGCGCCCTCCCGGGCAGCAGCTTCGACGCCGAGGTCACCGTCTGCAACCAGGGCACGCAGCCGAGCTACGGCACCGATGTGGAGCTGCGCCTGGCGGCCAGCGACCAGGCGGCCAGCGCGGGTGTGATCGCCGGGGGCGCGCCGGTTCCGTACCTGGATCCTGGCCAGTGCACGGTCGTGACCATCCCCGCCTACTCGGCGGTGCCCGACGGCGCCTATCGCCTCGCCGCCGTCGTGGACCCTTTCAGCTCGACGCAGGAGCTCATCGAGACCAACAACGCCAACACAAGCGGCGTGTTCGGCGTCGGCTACCAGCCGGATCTCATTGCGTCCGTGAGCGGCCCATCGTCCGCCGCGCCGGGCAGCAGCCTCGACGCCATCGTCACCGTGTGCAACCAGGGCACGACCCCGAGCGGCGGCACGAGCGTCGATGTGTTTCTGTCGTCAGACGGGACGGTCACGCCCTCCGATATCCCTGTCGGCAACGGCTGGGTCCCCGGGCTGAGCCCTGGCCAGTGTGAAAGCATCACCGTGGCCGCCGGCGCCTATGCTCCTGACGGCGCCTACCACCTCGGCGCGATCGTGGACCTGAACGGCCCAGTCCAGGAGCTCATCGAGACCAACAACGCCGCCGCCGGCGAGCTGATGGCCATCGGCTACGGCCCCGATCTCGTCGTCTCGGCGGTGAGCGGCCCGCCAAGCGTCACGCAGGGGAGCCTCTTCGACGTCTCGATCACCGTCTGCAACCAGGGGACGGCCGCGAGCTACGGCACCATGGTGGAGGTCCGGCTGTCGGCCGACGCGACGATCACGACGGCCGACTTCCTCCCCGGAGGCGCCTGGGTGCCGAGCCTCGCCGTAGGCCAGTGCGAGAGCCTCGTCGTCCCTGCCGACACTTACGCGCCAGCGGATACCTATACGCTCGGCGCCATCGTGGACGCCTACGGCGAAGTCCCCGAGCTCCTCGAGGGCAACAACGCCGCGGCCGGCGGCGAGCTCGTCGTCAGCTTCTGATCATCGCTCGCCAACCCCCGCGCGCCCCGCTAGTCTCGCCGCATGCCCCTCGACCCGCAGCGCCTCGCCCGTGTTCGCGCCCATTTCCTGGCGGCTGCCGCGCTCGTCACCGGCTGCGGCGGGAGCTCCGCGCCCGACCACACCATTAACGAACCGGCTCCCATCGACCACGTCCCGCCGACGCCGACCGCGGCGCCCACCGAGTCCTCGTCCTCCGCGACCCCGCCGGACGCTCCGCAGGCCAATCCGAGCGACACTCCGCCGGACGCGCCCGTGGACGTGAACACGCCCCCGCCTGCGCCGCCGACGGCGCCCCCTGCGTCGTCCTCCGCGACCGTGGGTCGTCCTCCGCCCGGCCAACCCCAGCTCCCGCCGAAGTCGCCGGTGCACATCAACACGCCGTCGCGCACGAAGCCGTGACGCGAGCGGCATCCCCCGCCGCCCCCCTCGCTCGCCGGCGGCCGCGCCCCATCCCCTCATGAACACCGCGTTCCCTCTCGGCACGACCGAGCGGCTCTTCGCGACGCTCCACCGCCGCTTCCTCGATCGCCATTACCCCGCGCCCCCGTGGGACCGCCTCGACCCGGCGGCGCTCCCGCCGGCCGACGTCGAGATCGCCCGCCTTGCGTGGGCCGGGCGAGCGGTCGCCGAATACCGCTCGATGATCGTCTTCGGCGAGCTCATCGCCCGCTTCGCCGAGATGCGCTTGCCCCTGGAGGTCACGACCGCGGCCTCGCGCCTCCTCCAGGACGAGGCTCGCCACACCGAGCTGTGTGCGCGCGCGGCGGACGCCCTCGGCGGCAACCACGGAGCGACGCTCGCCCCCTCGGATCTCCAGCTCCCGCGGGACGGCCTCCCGGCCCATCTCTTCGTTGCCCGGTGGACCGCATCGATGTTCTGCGTGGGAGAATCCGCGTCCGTCGGCATCCTCGACGTCCTCGAGCAGCACACCACCGATCCTTGTCTGCAGGTGGTCGTGGGCACCCTCCTCCGGGACGAGATCCTCCACGACCGCTTCGGCTGGGCGCTCGCGCGCCTCGTCTTTCCGCGCCTCACCGAGGACGAGCGCGACTGGCTCGCCGCCGATCTGGCGTTCTCGCTCGCGCACTACGACCGCATCCACGCCGGCGCCTCGCGCGCCGACGGCGAGCCGTTGCCCGAGGCGCCTCCGCCCGCCGGCCCGAACCTCGGGATCCCCTCGCGCCCGGCCGCGGCGCGCGCCTTCTACGACCGGATCGACCGCGTGATCCTCCCCTCGCTCGCCGCGCTGGGCGTGCCGGCGTACGAGGCATGGACGTTGCGCCTCGAAGTCCCGGCCCAGGCCGAGAATCGCTGAGACGGCGCTCGCCAACTCAAGCGCGAAACACCCGTGAGACGGGCTCGCCTATCAGCGCCGCGAGGAGGCGCTCGCCCTCGGGCCAGGGCCCGAAGCCGGCGTCGACGTTGATGTGCCCACACGGCCCCGCATGGATGAGCCGGCTCCCCCAGGCGCGCGCGAAGGCCTCGGCTCGCTCCGGGGTGCAGTACGGGTCGTTCGCGCTCGAGACGACCATCGAGGGGAACGGCAGCCTGACGCCGGGCAACGGGTGGAACGTCGACGCCTCGCGCGGGTAGCTCGGCGATTCGGTGTCGGCCGGCGCGACGAGCAGCGCGGCGCGCACGGGTCGCGCGCCCGGCGCCGCCCAGTGGACGACCGTGCTCACGCCGCAGCTGTGCGCGACCAGCACCGGGGGCTCGGCGCTGGCGGCGACCGCCCGGTCGAGCGCCTCGACCCACGCGCGTCGGTCCGGGTGATCCCAGTCGGGCATCTCCACGCGGCGCGCGAAGGAGAGCCTCTGCTCCCAGAGCGTCTGCCAGTGGCGAGGGCCGGAGCCGCTGTAGCCAGGGACGATGAGAAGCGAAAGCATCGTGACAAGACCTCCCCGCGAACGAAGAGGGTACAGAGGAAGCGGGTGAAAATCACGTCGTCACCCTCCGCTGACCCCGGAGCCACGTCGACCCCTCCGACGCGCGCCATGACGGGGCCGAGGTAGCCCAGGCGCGCCGGATTCATTCGATTTACACGACCTGTGGCAGACGCCGTGCGCGCCTCTCTTCATCCTCGTGGCTCGCGCTCGTGGCTCGCGAGGCGCAGTCACCGCCGAGACCACACCCCGCTGGTGGCAACGCGACGATGCGGCGATGCGGCGATGCGGCGATGCGGCGATGCGGCGATGAAAATGCCCTGCTACTCCCGCATGGGACTTCCATGTCCCTCGATTCCTGTGTAAATATGCCAGATGCTGTCGGCGCTGAATGTCCAATCGCCGCCGGCAGGATCCTCTTGGTTGCGAACAACGTGTGACCTTACCGTGAAAGGTGTTTCAATGAATCAAGGATCGTCTTCGAGACGTCTGTCCAGGAGCCGCGTCGGGAGCTCCCTGTCTGTGTTTCTCTGCGTGCCCGTGGTGGCGCTCGCGCTCGCCGGTTGCGGCGGCACGGAGCCCTCCTCTTCGTCCGAGTCTGACGAGTCCACGCCGAACGGGGACGAGATCATGAGCTGGGAGGAGTTCCAGGCGAACGTTCACCGCGACCCGCAGCGCGGGGTCTACATCATCGACGACGAGCAGGGGCTCAACGACGCGGAGCTGCGTGTCGTGTACGAGCGCTATGTCAAGACCGGAGCGCTCGTCGTGAAGCCGCTCGGACGGCGCTGACCGCGCCTCGCAGGGCTACGCCGCTACTGGACGCAGGTGCCGTCCTTCGTGCGGTTGTTCGTCGGGTAGCAATGATAGGACGTCTGGCCTTGCCGCGCCCCGCCCTGCGTGGCGCCATCCAGGCAGCACGATTTTCCGAGCCAGTGTTGCTGCGAGCTCTCGGCTGTCCAGTTGCACGCGTCGCCCGCCTTCACGCACGTCGGCTTCCGGCAGGTGCCGATGTTGGTGTTCTTGTCTTTCACGCACCGGGCTCTCCACGAGAAGGCGCCGGTATAGGGCGCGTCGTCCACCCCGTTCTCGCAGCATTCCACGTCCAGCTCGCACCGGCCTTCATCCTGGGGCACGCAGGCGGGATACACGCCTGATGGGACGGGCCAGACGGTCTTGCCCATGGCAGGGGTCAGGACCGGCCGGCCCTCGACCTGCTGCGTGGTCCCGGCCAGCGTGGTGCGGCAGATGGGCTCGAGCTCATTGACGGCCGCTTCCGAGAGGGCCCGGTACGAGTTGAGCGACCCCTTGTTCGCGTCGAGCCAGCTCGGCGCGATGCTCGCCCTGCTGTTCGGCGTGTTTGCCATGAGCCCCATGATCTTCTGCTCGGCCCAGAGCAGGCAGCTGCACATCTTCTCCGGATCCGACGCGCTCGGCAGGTTGACGGGCCATACCATGACCGACGCATCGTGATGGTTCAGGATGTGGTCGGCCTTGGCGTGCGTCTGGCGGAGGAGGCGGTCGAAGACGTTGGACGCAGAGCCCGTATAGTACTGCTGTCCGACGTTGGGTAACGTGCCGGTGAGGTGGTAGATGCCGAGCGTGCGAGGCAGATCGCGCCTGAGCGTATAGCGCTCGCGGCCGTAGTCGATGCCCCGGCGGATCGCGTTCTGGCCGCCGGCTGGCAGCTGCGCCGGCACGTCCTGGCTCGGCCGCAGATCCCAGTGCCGTCCCCACAGATTCCGGCTCGAGGGGAGGTCGTTCGGGCCTGGTCTGTCGGGCTTCCGCAGCTCGCGCTGCGCGCGCTCCGCCTCGGTCTCCGGATTGTTCTGCCGCTGCCGGGCGAGGAAAGCGTTGTATTCCTCGGTGGTCTCGAGGATCTCCAGCTTGTCGCCGAGGATGACGCGGACCCGGGAGGGCTTGATGTCCTTGCACACGGCCGCCATGTTGGCCGCCTCCTCTTCCGAGACCGGAAGCCGCTCGTTGAGCACGCCGTCGTTCCCCGGCCACGTGCTCGTCGCGGCCATGGCGCGCTGCTCCCAGTAGCGCACGCACATGCACGCGCTGTTGCTCGGGAAGTCGGCGAAGCGGAGCTCCCAGATCAGCACCACGAGATCCTTGGCGTTTTCGAGCAGGGGCACACCCGGAGCATGCGAGCTGACATCGTTGATCGGGTGTTTGGGATCCGTCAGACGATTGCGCAGGTTCCACGACGAGCCTACGTACCTGAAGGCCTTGTCGAAGCCGTTCGACTGGGCCTTCACGGAGTAGACGAAGTAGACCCCGGAGCCCGGGGGCAGCTTGCTGCGCAAGAGCGCGAGCGGGGCCCCGGACGGCGGCGACGTGCCGACCGATTGGGCCTTGGGCTGCGAGGTCGCCTTCTGAGCCTTCGGCTTCTTCTGAGCTTTTTGCGCCTTTGGCGCCTGCGCGTGCGCGACCACGACCGCCGCGCTGCCGAGCAGGAGGCCGAGGGCCATCAGGAGAGCTGCTAACCGTCTGCAATACGCGCGCATGGGACCTCCTGCGCATCCTCGATCGCTCATGGCCTCGGGGGATCGAGCCTCACGGACCCGCGCGCCCGCGGTCGTCTTTCGATCCATGGCGCGACACATGGTGTCGGGAGCACATGCGTCCAGGGAACGGCACGGCTCACGCTCGTGTCAAGAGCGCGCTCGCCCCCCGGTACCGCGATACCGCCGACGGCTCGAGCCGCCGCGCCCTCGCCGGCCACGATCGACAGCTCTCACCCCGCGCCGGCCAGCGACAGGGCGAGCCAGTCGTCGAAGCGCGTCGGCATGACGCGCGCTCCGTCGCCGGGGGTGAGCGACCGATCGTCGATCCGGAGACCAAAATAGGGCGCCTCCGCGTCGGCGATCACCTCGCGGCGGTCCTTCTTGGCGCTCAGGTACTTGCCGACGAACTCGGCGAGCGGGCGCCTCTCGGGGCCGGCCACCTCGAGGATGCCGTTCACGGGCGCCCCGAGCGTGACATCGGCCAGGGCCTCGGCGACGTCCTCGGACGCGATCGGCTGCAGGTGCGCCGACGAGAGGCGGACCCGCTCGGCGTCGGCGCTGGAGCGCGCGATGCCGTCCATGAACTCGAAGAACTGCGTGGCCCGCAGGAGGGTGTAGGGGATCCCGGAGGCCTCGATCAGCGCCTCCTGCGCCATCTTCGCGCGAAAATAGCCGCTGCCGAGCATTCGATCGGTGCCGACCACCGAGAGCGCCACATGGTGTTTGACGCCCGCGGCGGCCTCGGCGGCGAGCAGGTTGCGGCCCGAGGTCTCGAAGAAGTCGAGGACCGCCTTGTCCTCGAACGACGGCGCGTTCGCCACGTCGACCACGACCTCGGCTCCCGCGAGCGCCCCGGCGAGCCCCTCGCCCGTGAGGCAGTTGACGCCCGTGGAAGGCGACGCCGCGACGACCTCATGGCCCTGCTGGCGGAGCCTGCGCACGAGCTTCGTCCCGATCAGGCCGGTTCCACCGATAACCACGATCTTCATGTCTTTCTCCCTTGTCCGTCACGCGAGCGACCGGCGCCTTGCTCCTGCGACCCCGCGCTCGCCCTCGATGACGAAGCGGGTCTAGCTCGTGTGACATGGGGCAAAGGAAAAACGACAGCCGCGCTGCCTCGCCTGGAGATCCCGCGCGACGACCCCGCTCAGAACGGCGTATCGCCTTCGCCCGGAACGATGATCGACTTCAGCGCCCCGTCCTGGCAATCCGCCTGCAGGCGGAAGCCCTTCTCGGCCTCGGACAGATCGAACCGGTGGGTGACGATGGACTCGACGTCCACCGCCCCCTCGGCGACCAGGCGGATCGCCCGCGGGTAGACGTGCCCCATGCGCCGGGAGAACTTGATCTTCAGCCCCTTGCGGCGGCACAGCGCCGCCGGCAGCGCGTAGCGATCGCCCTCGGGGATGCCCGCCAGCAGGATCCGCCCGCCGATGCGCGCGGCCTCGGCCGCGTGGTGGAAGCCCTCGGGCGAGTTCGTCGCCTCGATCACGAGATCGACGCCGCGGCCGCCCGTCCACTCCGCGATGGCCGCGAACGTCGGCGCAGCGTCGTGCGCGCCCAGCCGGCGCGCGGCCTCGGCCCGGTACGCGACGGGGTCGATCGCGAAGACGCGCGCGACGCCGGCCAGGCGCGCGAGCTGGACCAGGCAGAGGGCGATCGGCCCGCACCCCAGCACCGCCACCGTCTCCTGCAGGTGGGGCCGCGCCAGGTCGATCGCATGGACGGCGACGCCCAGCGGCTCCAGCATCACGGCCTTTCGCACCGAGAAGCCGCGGGGGACCGGCACGACCTGGTCGGGGCGCACCGCAAGCCGCTCCGCCATGCCGCCGTGGAGCGGCGGCGCGCCAAGGAACTCCACGTGCGGGCACAGGTTCACGTGGCCGCGGTGGCACCACTCGCAGCGGCCGCAGGCGTGCGCGGGGTCGACGGCGACCAGCTGCCCCCTCGACAGGCCGAGCGCCGGGTGGTCGTCGACGACCCAGCCGGCGAACTCGTGCCCTGGCACGAAGGGGTCCCGGACCTGCGCCGCGCCGATCCCGCCCTCCAGGTAATAGTGGAGATCGCTGCCGCAGATCCCGCAGCCCGCGACCTGGATCGTCACCATGCCCTCGCGCGGCCGCGGAGGTTCGACCTCGCCGAGCCGGACATCGCGGATGCCGTGAATGAACGTTGCGCGCACTGTTCCAGTCTCCCTTTCAAGGCTCCGCCGGCTCCCCGGCGGCGCCGCGCTGGACGATTGTGCCGGCGCGATTCCCTACTGTAGTCTGCGCCCGTGATCGCTTGTCAATCCTGCGTTCCGGGTCGCTGAAGGCGCCATGCCGGCCGACCTCGTCCTCGGCATCGACCTGAGCACCACCGCCGCCAAGGCGGCGGCCTTCGACGTCCAGGGGCGCTTGCACGCCGCCGGCCGGGCGCCGCTCTCGCTGGCCCGGCCGGCTCCTGACCGGTTCGAGCAGGATCCCCGGGACTGGTGGGCTGCCCTGTGCCAGGCGGTCGCCGGCGTCACCGCCGCGGTGGACCCGGGCCGCATCGCGGGCCTCGCGATCGCGCACCAGCGCGAGACCTTCGCCTGCCTCGGTCCCGACGGCGAGCCGCTCCGCCCCGCCATGCTCTGGCTGGACGGCCGCGCGCGCGGGCACCTCGGCGCCGTGATCGACCGCATCGGGCAAGACCGCCTGCGGGCGCTGTCCGGCAAGGCCGCGGACTTCGGCCCGGCGCTGCCCAAGATCGCCTGGCTGGCCAGCGAGGAGCCGGAGACCCATCGCCGCACGGCCCTCTTCTGCGACGTGCAGGCGTACCTCGTGCAGGCGCTGACCGGGCGCGCCCGCACCAGCTGGGCGAGCGCCGACCCGCTCGCGCTCTTCGACATCGGCGCGCGCCGCTGGTCCGAGGAGCTCTGCGCCGCCGCCGGCATCACGCCCGACCGGCTGCCGGAGGCGCTCCCTCCCGGCGCGCCGCTCGGCGCGGTGTCGGCGGCCGCAGCGGCGGCCACCGGGCTGCGCGAGGGCACGCCGGTGCTGGCCGGCGGCGGCGACGGCCAGATGGCCGGGCTCGGCGTCGATGCCCTGGACCCGCGGCGCGCCTACCTGAACCTGGGCACGGCGGTGGTCTTCGGGGTCTGGAGCGCCGAGCCGCGGCAGGACCCGGCGTGGCGGACCATGACCAGCGCCTCCGGCCGCGGTTACGTGCTGGAGAGCAGCCTGCGCAGCGGCGCGCTGCTCTCGGACTGGTACCTGCGCCGCCAGCTGGGCGTCGATCCGCGCGACGGGGCCGCGATGGCCGCGCTCGAGGCCGAGGCGGCGTCGCTCCCGCCCGGAAGCGGCGGCCTGCTGCTCTTGCCCTACTGGGAAGGCGCCATGAACCCCCACTGGGATCCCGACGCCCGCGGCGCGATCCTGGGCCTCACGGACGCGCACGGGCGCGGCCACGTCTACCGCGCCCTGATCGAGGGCGTCGCGCTGGAGCAGGCGCTGGTGCTGGACCTGATGCGCGGCGCGGCGGGGGTCGAGGTCGCGGAGTTCGCCGCGGTCGGCGGCGTGGCCGCGAGCGACCTCTGGTGCGCCGTGATGGCCGATGCGACGGGCGTCGCCATCGAGCGGTCCGAGACGGTCGAGGCGGCCTGCCTGGGCGCCGCCATGTGCGCGGCCGCCGGCGCCGGGCTGGCCGGGAGCATCGAGGCGGCCGCGAGGGCGATGCGCGGGACCGCCACGGCGACGTTCCATCCCGATGCCGCGCGCCGGGAGCGCTACGCGGCGCTGCTGGGGATCTACCGCGACATGTATCCGCAGCTCTCGGGGCTGCTGCGCCGCCTCTCGGCCTTCACGAGGGAGTAGGCGCGGCTCGCTCTCCTCTTGGCGCAAGCCGGGCGCGGCGCCGGTCGCCCACCGAACCGACCCTCTGCGTGGACGCGTCGGCCGAATGAAAATTCAATCAATTCTTTAATCGATCCCCTGATCCATCCGTCGAGGAGCGTGAGCACCCGACAGAAATCGAAATCGAACCTCAGCACACGACACGAACGCACCACCAGAACACGTGAACTCCGACAGGCTCGCACGATTGACACCTCTTCCTGGGACTTAGTACCTTCACCATCGCTACGCCCACACGGGCTAGCGGAACGTGATTCAAAGAAGGACAGGTGCACAATGGCCGATCCCAAGGATCTCAAGCTTCAGACTGTCAGGGGGCAGACCCTCGTCACCAGCGCCGGGGCGGCGCTGTCGGACGACTCCAAGCTGCGGCTCCGGTCCCAGCTGAAAAACGCGCTCAACGCCGAGCTCGCCGCGAGCGGCGAGACGCTCGGGCTGAAGCCCGGCGACAAGGTCGCGATCAGCAGCTCCATCGGTCAGAGCATCAGCTTCTAGACCGCGATAGCTGCCTTGCCCGGGCGGTGAACCCACCCGCGCAACCATTCGTCACACCGACGCAGGGCGACACCGTGGAATGGCCAGTAGACCGCATCGCGAGCCGAACGCCATCCCCGCCGCCCAGCGCCACGGCGCGGTCGATCGCATGCGCGCACGGGGCGGCGTCCGCTGCCCGTGCGGCATGCCCCCTCGACCCGGCCGCGCGTGACGACTCGCCTGGATGTTGTGCAACTCGCGACGCCGACCACGGCGTGGTGGCGAGAAGCGGAGGCCCAGCGATGAGTGAAGCACTGGATTTTTCTGGCTTTTCATGTCCCCAGGTTGGACTCGGCGACGACGTGCTCGACGTCGTGGCCGTCGGTCATGCGCGGCAGGTCGTGGAGACGTATCTCGAGCGGCACCGCGCTCACCTCGACCGCCATGCCGCGGGGCTCTCGACGGTCCTGACAGCGTGGCTGACGCGCGAGGACGAGCGGTTCGACACGGTATGGAACCTCGCGTTCGGGGATGCGCACGCGCTCCTGCTCTCGCACGCCGACGATGTGGTCCGGTGCGCCAGCGCGCTCGCGCTGCGCATGAACGAGCGCGGCCACGCGGGCGCGTGGGAGGCCGAGCTCCCCGCCCCGGCCCGCCTCCGGTTCGGCCGGTGGCTGCTGCCGGCGGCCGAGGCCATCCAGGTCTCGGCGGCGGCCGAGAATGCCGCCGTCCGGACCAGAGCCGCCGGCGAGTGGCGCTCAGCCGCGTTTCTACGCGACGGCGAGCGCGGCTGGGCGCTCGTGGACGGGGACGACGTCGACGTCCTCGCCACGTGCCAGCGGCCGGACTTCCGGTTCACGTTGTCGACGGCGCAGTCCCTGTCGCCGTCCGGCGCGGAGCGCCTCCTGCAGGCCGACGCATACCAGTTCGATCGCGCCGAGGTGAGCACGGCGGACGCGTGGCGTGCCACCTGCGACGCCGCGGTGGACTTGATCCGAGAGACGGCCGACTTCTACGCGACGTGGGTCGACCGGGTGCTGCGGGACCTCATCCCGCTGCGGGCGAGGCCGTCCACGTTCAACAGCGGCAGCGAGCGGTTCTCGCCGGGGGTCGTCTGCGTCTCTGACCAGCCCTTCCGGTGGCCGCTCGCAGAGATGCTGGTGCACGAGGCCACGCACCAGTATCTGCACATCATCACCCGGCTGGGTCCCCTCGACGACGGGACCGACCAGAGCCTCTATTTCTCTCCGTTCCGCAACAAGGAGCGCCCGATCTTCTTCATCGTCGTGGCGTACCACGCCTTCGCCAACGTCCTCATGTTCTACCGGACCGCCCGCGAGCGGGGCCTCGTGCCGGAGAGGGTCATCACCTCGGAGGCGTTCGCGAGCCGGGAGGAGACGCTGACGAAGCAGCTCCGCGCCATCGAGGATCCGCTCAAGAACGCCCGATCGCTCACGCCGCTCGGGCGAGCGCTGTGGGAGCCGCTCTACAACGTTCTGCACGCCTAGCGAGGAGGTTTGAGCATGACGTCGCTGCCCCTGGTGCGAGAACCTCACATGCCCGTCGCTCCGTCGCGCGACGTGGCCGATTTCCGCGTGGCCCTGGTATGCATGCCGTTCGCGTCGGCGGACCGGCCGTCCATCCAGCTCGGGCTCATCGGCGCGATCGCCCGATCGGCCGGGTTCACGGCCGATCTCTACCATTTCAACCTGGACCTCGCGGCCGAGCTCACCCCGCCGATCTACGAGCAGCTCTGCGAGCGGCGCTCGTACATGACCGGCGAGTGGCTCTTCGCGCGCGCCGCGTTCGGGGAATCCGCGCCGGGCGACGAGGAGAGCTATCTCGAGGCGTTCCCTGGCGAGGTCTCGTGGGTCGAGACCCTGGGCAAGGGCCGGGCGTACTTCGCGGAGCTGCGCCGGCAGATCCTGCCCGCGTTCATCGATCGCTGCCTCGACGCGGTGGATTGGGGCTCGTACCGCATCGTCGGCTTCAGCTCCCTGTTCCAGCAGAACGTCGCGTCGCTCGCGCTCGCGCGCCGCATCAAGGAACGTCACCCCCAGGTCCACATCGTCTTCGGGGGCGCAAACATGGAAGGCGAGATGGGGCGGGAGTACGCGCGCGCCTTCCCTTGCATCGACTATGTGGTCTCGGGCGAAGCCGACGAGGTGTTCCCCAAGCTGCTGCTCGCCCTCGCGCGGAAGGAGACCCACCTCCGGTTCCCCGGCGTCATCGCGCGCACCCGGCTCGGGCTCGTGGACGGAGGCCAGGCGCCGCCGGTCCACGACCTGGATCAGCTGCCCGTACCCGTCTACGATACCTATTTCGAGCACGCCGTCCGTCTCGGTTTGTCGCCATATTACAAGTCGACGTGGACGCTGCCCTACGAGAGCTCCCGGGGGTGCTGGTGGGGCCAGAAGCACCATTGCACGTTCTGTGGGCTGAACGGGCAGGGCATGGCGTACAGGGCCAAGCGCCCGGCGCGCGTCCTGGAAGAGCTCTCCGTGCTCGCGCGCAAGCACCGCATCTGCTCGTTCATGGCGGTCGACAACATCCTGGACCAGAAATACGTCAAGGATTTCTTCGGCGAGATCGAGCGCGCCAAGGTGGATTACTGCTTCTTCTACGAGGTCAAGGCGAACCTCACCCGCGAGCAGATACGGGCGCTCTACCGCGGCGGCATCCGGCGCGTCCAGCCCGGCATCGAGAGCATGAGCAGCCACATCCTCGAACTCATGCGCAAGGGCTGCACGATGCTCCAGAACGTGCGCTGCCTGAAGTGGTGCATGTACTACGGCATCGGCGTGAACTGGAACCTGATCTGGGGCTTCCCGGGCGAGGTGGTCGAAGACTACGAGCGCGAGCTCGAGGTGCTGCAGTGCATCACGCACCTCGAGCCGCCGGTCGGCAGCGGCCGGATCTGGCTCGAGCGCTTCTCTCCGCACTTCACGGACAAGAGCTTCCCCGTGAGCAACATGCGCCCGGAGGCCAGCTACGGCCACGTGTATCCGCCGCACGTCGACCTGATGAAGGCCGCGTACTTCTTCGATTACGAGATGGGTGACACGGTGGCGTCCGCCGCGCACGCGGCGACGCACGCGCATGTCGAGCAATGGCGGGAGACGTGGCGCTCCGACGCGAAGCACACGCTGACGTACCGCCGGACGACGAGCGGCATCCTCATCGACGTCAACCGGGGCCCCGAGCACCAGAAGACGTACAGCGTGAGCGGCGCCAACGCCGCCATCTACGAGCTGTGCACCGAGACGATCCGGACGCCGGCCCAGGTGGCCGAGCAGCTGCGTGCTCTGTCGGCGGAGCACGCGTACTCCGCCGACGAGGTCCGCGAGGCCATGGACGAGTTCTGCCGCGCGCGGCTGATGCTCGGCGAGGACGACAAGTACTTCAGCCTGGCGCTCCCGTCGAACCCCAACTGGTAGCGGCCGCAGGAGGATACGCGAATGAAGATCAAGCGACTGGGCACGACCGATCTGTTCGTATCCGAGCTGGGCTTCGGGGCCTTCGCCATCGGCGGACACAGGACAGGAAACAGCTACGGACCCACCGATGACGCCACCTCGATCGCCGCCGTCCACACGGCGCTCGACCTGGGGTGCACCTTCTTCGACACCGCCGATGTCTACGGGTACGGCCACAGCGAGGAGGTGCTGGGGCGCGCGCTCCGCGAGGCGCGGCGGACGAACGACGTCGTGATCGCGAGCAAGGTCGGCGGGAACTTCAGCACGGGGCGCACCGTGCTCGATTTCTCGCGGGAGCACATCGTCACCGCCATCGACGGCAGCCTCCGCAGGCTCGGCCGTGACACCCTCGACCTCTACCAGCTGCACAACCCGCCGGTGGAGCTGATCCGGTCCGGGGAGGCGTTCGACGCGCTGGACGAGGTGAAGCGGAGCGGCAAGATCCGGCACTACGGCGTCTCGATACACACCGCGGAGGAAGGCGAGGCGTGCATCGAGGGGCAGCGGGCCGAGGCGCTCCAGCTGGTCTACAACCTGTTCGGGCTCCTCGAGCCGGAGTCGTCTCTCGGGGTCATCTTCGATCGGGCCGTTCAACGCGGGATGGGCCTCATCGCGCGTGAGCCGCTGGCCGCAGGCTTCCTCTCCGGGCGGCACGACCTCGACACGCGGTACGGCGCCGGCGACAACCGCGGGCACTGGCCGATGGGGCGCCGGCGGCTCTTCGTGGCCCTCGCGAACGCCCTGCGGCGGCTCGAGCGGCCCGGCGTGAGCTTGAGCCAGGCCGCCCTGCGGTTCGTCCTGGATGAGCCGGCGATCAGCACGACCATCGTCGGCATCAAGACCCCCGAGCAAGCACGGGAGAACTTCGGGGCGACCCAGGTCCCGAGCTTCCAGGAGCTGGAGGCGAGCACCGCGGCCTGAGCTCTCCCGGGGCCTGCTAGGGCGCGGCGTTCAGCTCTCGCTTCACCCCCTCTGCCACGATCGGCAGGGGGGCGAAGCCCTGGTGCAGGATGGCGTCATGGAAGCGGGCCTGGTCGAAGCGCGACCCGAGCGCGCGCTCGACCTCGCTCCGGAGCTGCCTGAACTTCTCGAGGCCGAAGAAGTACGCCGTCGCCTGGCCGGGCGACCGGAACGTGTAGCGCTGGATCTCGGCGTCCGTGAGCGCCTCCGAGGTGCCGAGCTGGGCGTGGAGCACGTCGCGCGCCTCGGCGACCGACACGCGCCCGGATTGCAGCCAGGGATCGAGGAACGCCCTCGCCTGCCGCACGAGGAGGTAGTGCAGCGCGACGAAGCGGCTCTCCTTCGGCATGAACGGCCGCATGAGGTCCTCGCAGTAGAGCGCCCAGCCCTCGAGGTTCGCGGCGTTGAACGCGAACAGCGTGCGCGCCGGCGACATCCCCCGCGCGATCGCCGTCGTGAACTGCATCTCGTGTCCGGGGCGCCCCTCGTGCACGAGGAGCGGCCACACGGCGGCCTCGTAGGTGAAGTCGTCATAAGGCGGCGCGCCCGGCGCGGGCGCGCCCGGCATCAGCACCGCGATGTCCCGCTCGCCCTTCAGGAAGCCCTGCGTGTCGATCGTCGGCGAGGGGTTGAGCGCGATCTCGGCCGGGGTCGCCGCGCGGAACAGGAGCGGGCGGCCGGGCAGCGTCATCAGATGCTCCCTCCGGATCACCTGCTCGATCTCGGCGATGCGCCGCCCGAACAGCGCCTGGAGATCGGTGCCTGTCCGCTGATCGCGCTTGAGCGCCGCGAGCACGCGCGCCGGGTCGCTGTCGGCGAGCCGGCGCTCGGCGGCGATCTCGCCCGCGAGCGCGCGCCAGGCCGTCATCGTCTCGTCGTAGGCCGCGCGGGCGCGCGCGGCGAGCGCGGCGGGCGCATCGTCGACGCCGGCGTCGCGCAGGTTCATCGCGTAGAGCTCGGGCGGCAGCCGGAAGTCGTCGCGCGCCGTGGGCAGGAGCTCCGTCTCGACGAAGCGCCGCCAGCGGTCGAGCGCCGCCCCGAGCGCCTCGGCCTGCGGCAGCCGCGCTTCGCCGGCAAGCGCCACGATCGCGTCGCGGAGCGAGGGGATGTTCACGAGGAGCTGCTGCGCTTCGGGCTGGGTCGGCGGCAGCTTGCGCGCGGAGACGTCCTCGCGGATCCGGGCGATCGCCGCGTCCACCAGGGGCACGGCGCCGTCGCCGAGGTACCGCCGCGCGCGGCGCTCACCGATCGCCCGGTGCCCCGGCGGGGCCCCTGCGCCGAGCAGGGGGGCGAGCCCCTGGTAGATGGTCTGGCCGACATCGGTCACCCGCACCATGACGCGGGTGGAGAGCCGGGTCCGCTCGGCCATCCTCCTCGCGGCGTCCTCGAGGATCAGCAGATCGGTGCGGGCGTCCGCGTCGGGCTCTTCCTTGCGCCCGTCCGCGAAGCGCGAGGCGACGGCCTGGAGCGCCCGCACGTCGCGCTCATCGGACGACACGGCGACGTCGACGACGGCCTCCTCGAAGCCCTCCACGCCCAGGTAACCGACCTCCTCCGGCGCAGCCTGGCCGATCACCTGCAGGAGCTCCTGGGCATATCGATCACGGCGCGATGAAGCGGTCTGAGACGGGGAGGGCGAGGGCACGGTCACCGCCACGTTGGGTGGTTGCGTCTGGCACCCGGAGGAGGCTGCGATGAGCGTGGAGGCCGCGAGCGCGCGGCAGGCGCGCCACACGCCCGCAGGCGCTGCGCCGAGGTGCCCCCCAGCCCCCCGGGCCGTGATCGCGCCGCGCCGAGCCCATCGTTGGAGCAGCCTCTCCGAGCGGTGATCCCGCCTCAGGGCCGTGGCGACGTCACGGGGGCGCATCGAGGGAGGTACTCTAACCTACAGGCACGACCACCACAAGATCCGCCGCCCGGCACGGCAGTGATGGTCTTGCTCGTGGCGTGAGGCCACGGTGCTCACGAGGGCAGTCGATCCGACGACGGTTGGAAGGACCTGGCTCCGGTGCCACGCGGGCCAGGTCCCGTCTGCCTCACGTCTCCTCAGTGCGCTGTCGGATCGTTGACGCGCCCAGCGAAGAGGAGCGCCTCCGTGTGCAGATCGCTGATGAAGAAGAAGAACGGCCGATCCAGCACGATCTGCGCGGGCTCGGGGAAGAAGCCCGATCCCGTGGAGCCGATGAGGACCGCCGTCGCCGCCGCGGCCTCGGTCCCGGCCTCGTCCACGTCGATGACCGCCTTGTGGATGACGTCCTGAATCTGGAGCCCTCCACCCGCGAGGATCCCCGAGAAGTCGGCGCTGGGGCCGAAGGCGGCGCCCATTCCGAGATCCGTGAGCGCCTTCTTGAGAGAGGCCCCGGTGCCAAACGAGAACTTCGGCATCGTGATGTCGACCGACCGCGTCTGCGTCGAGGCGATGATCGTTGCGAGCCCCTCGCCGTCGAGCGACTCCGCCAGCGCGTCCGCGTTCCCCTCGGCAGGCAGGACGAGGAACATCGAGACAGGGGTGCCCGCATAGGGGATCTCCACCGCTTCCCAGCCGTCGCCGGCGCCGTAGCGCGTCTCCTGTGTGCCGTGCATCATCTGGGCGGTGACGCTCGCGCCGTCGCCGCGCTGGAACGCGCCGGGCTTCGTCGCGTCCTCTTTGAACGGCGTGTGCCACGCGGCGTCGAAGTAGATGGCGTTGGTGAGCACGACGACCGTCTCCGGGTTCACGTTCTTCTTGAGGAGCTCCGGAATCATGCCCTCCGTCTGGTCCTTCACCCAGGCGTTGATGAGGCTCTCAGCCTCGTCCGGCGCACCGAAGTCGGCGAGCCGCACGCGCGCCCCGTAGCTCTCGCCGAGCACCTTCAAGAACGGCTGTTCGAGCGGGAGGTCGATCTGCGACCAGATGGCGTTGGCCGTGTGGAGCCGGAAGCCGCCTCCCTCGACGTTGCTCGAGCCCTCGGCGCGCCTGTGGAGCTCGAGATCCACGTAGTTGAACGCCGGGTGCAGCCGCTCCTGCGGGAGCTCGAACCGCATCGTCGCGGCCATCGCCTGCTCCGTGGTGGTCCGCGCGCCCGCGTACGTCATCGCGAGCGCCGTCGAGATGCTGTAAGGCGAGTAGACGACGTTCCCGTTCTCGCTGGGGAGCACGCGGCCGAGGTCGAGCGCGAAGCTCGCGTTGTTGCGCGTCAACAACACCCGATCCTCCTCCGAGACGACCGGGCTCTCGATCCGCGCCGCGTCCGACGGCAGCACGCAGCCAGCCTTCTTCTCGAAGCACTCGACGGCCCCGCCGCCCCCGCCCCCGCCCTGGCCCGAGCCGCCCTGTCCCTGATCCGAGCCACCGCCGCCGGTGCCGCCTCCATCGTTCGAGTTGCACCCCACGAGAGCCGACATGACAAGGGTCGCCAAGACAATTGATGTTCTCATGAAGCCAGGGTTTTGCAGCCTGCGTGCCAGTGCGCTTTTGCGCCGCAAATCGCATGTTCGCCCTGGGGGAGACGCGCAGACCCGGCAAGCCTGGATCAGATTGTGCCAATATGAGCCGAACGGGGTGCTCACGGGTGAGCCGGGATGCGTCGGTGGCGACGAAACCGAGGGATCGGCGGGGGTGGATGTGCCTGTGCCTCTCTGCCAAACCCCGTGGTGTGCTGGGAGGCTCGTGCCGCACGAGCGGGTTGCGCCGAGGTGCGCCACGGACCATCCTTCGGGCCGACGCGAGAGGCACATGAAGATGGACGAGGGCGCAGGAGAACCGACAGGCACGCGCTCGGCGCGGATCGATCGCGGCGACGTGTTCTGGATAGGGCCCGATGACTCGCGGGGGCCTGTCCCGAGCTATTCCCATCCCCATGTGGTGGTCCAGGACGACGTCTTCAACCACTCGCGCATCACGACCGTGGTCGTGTGCGCGCTGACGTCGAACCTGGGCCGGGCGAACGAGCCTGGGAACGTCCTGCTCGACGTGGGCGAGGGCAACCTTCCCAGGCAGAGCGTCGTGGTCGTGTCGCAGATCTCCTCGGTCGAGAAGGCCCGCCTGGGCGAGCGGATCGGGTCGCTGTCCGACGCACGGGTGGATCAGATCCTGGCCGGCCTGCGCTTCCAGCAGGTATCGTTCTTCAGGCGGTAGCGAGCGGGTGCGCCTCGTGGGACAGGTCGACTTCACCGAGGCAGCGACGTTGGACGAGCGCGGTTTCTCTGGAGGACGATGAATGCCTCACCACGGTGACCGGGAGGACGACTTCAAGAAGGCGCTTGCCCAGGATCGGGCGCGCATCGAGGCGACGATCGAGCGGCTTTCGGGGGACAAGCCGAAGCCTGGGCGGTTCCTGCTCGCGCTGGCCGAGGCGTGGGGCCGCCCGGTTCATCGGAGTTGTTTCGGTAGGTGGCTGCCGCCGGTCGCCCCGACCGAGCGTGGCGTGAAGAGCGCGGCGCGCTGGGTGGCTGCGTCCAATCCTGACGTCCAGCGAGCCGCCCTCTCCGCCCTCGAGAGGGCTGGGGCGGCAGCGCAGCCTGTGCTGGGTGTGGTCGCCGATGCGCTGACGAGCAAGGAGCCCCTCGTGCGGCTCGCCGCAGCCCGCGTGCTCGCGCGCGCTGCGCCGTGTCCCGAGCAGGCACCGGCGCTCCGTCGTGCGCTCTCCGAAGAGCTCTTCACCGTGCGCTGGCTGGCGGTGGAGGCGCTCGCGCGCAGCGGCGATGAACACCCGCTGGCGCCCGTCCTTGCGGCGTCGCGTCCACGCCTCGACGCTCCGCTTGCTGCCTATCGGCTCGGGGACTGGCTGCGCGCCGTCGCGGCGCTTGGACAGCATGCTTCCGTGCTGTTGCCCGAGATGAACGAGCTCCTGGACCGGACCTCCGGTCCCAGCCGGAGCGACCCGTCGTGGCACGAAGCGAGATTCACGATCGAGCAGCTCGTACGGGAGCTTCGTGCGACCCAGGGTAACCCCTGAACGGGCTCATTTCACGCACACACGAGGCCATGCCAGCGCGTCCGTCCATGGACACCATGACCATGATCCGACGACCAAGCGCCTGGCTGCGGACCGCCGTGCTCGCGCTCTCCGGTGCCAGTTGCGGAGGCGCGGCGGGCACCTCCGCCACCAGCATGCCCTGCCCGCCCCCCACACCGCCTCCGGCGGCCTCGCCGGTCGATTCCGCCGGCAAGCCCGGCCGCACGAAGCTCGGCGTTGCCCTCGTCCCCTGGATTCCAGACGCCGCCGGCGATGACTTCGCGTCCCTGCGAGCGATGATCGAGGACGGGTTCGAATCGCAGCATGCGGCGGTCGATCTGGACCTGCGCCTCATCAAGTCCGATGACAGCTACCGCAATCCGGCGCGCCTCGCCGGATGGCTCGCGTCCGGTCGCTACGATCTCGTCGAGATCGACACCGTGGTGCTGGGAGATCTGATCGACGCCGACGTCCTCGAGCCGTGGCCTTCCGTGCCGGAGCGCGACTACCTGGCCGCAGCCAGGTCAGCCAGCACCGAGATCGACCGGAGTGGCAAGTCCGTCTGGTGGGGTGTACCCCACCTCAGCTGCGGGTTCTTCCTGGTCACGAGATCCGAGAAGCTCGATGGCGCTTCCAGCATCGCCGGCCTCGTGAAGGCCGCGCGCGAGAGCGGGAAGCCCCTCCTCGGGAATTTCGTGAGCAGCTGGGATCTACCCGCCCTCTACCTGGACGCGCGTCTCGACAACGGGCTCGATGCCACGAACCCGCTGACCCTGAGCAACGCCGTGAAGCCACCCCTTCACGCGGGCAGCACGGCGGCGCTCAAGCAGCTCGCCGCGCTCTGTCGACAGGGTGACAGGAACCCTTGCATCGACGGCACGTACGACGAGACGCTGGAGGGTCCTGTCGAGGAGTTCGTGAAGGGCAACGCGATCGGCTACTGGGGATACAGCGAGCGCCTGCATCGGACTGTCACCCTCATGAAGGCGCAGGGAGCGCCCGTCGAGGGGCTGCGTGTGTCGACGATCCCGCTCGGCACCAGCGCCACGCCCCTCCTGTTCACCGACGCCTTCGTGCGGCGCAAGGGATGCTCGGGCGACCCAGCCTGCAATGCCGCGGCCTCCGCGTGGGCGGAGTTCATCACCCGCGACGACGTGATGCGCGATCTGCTCATCTCCAGGGATGCCGGGCCGACCGCGGTGCCGCGCTACCTGTTGCCGGCCACGAGCTCGGCGTTCCAGGTCGAGCCGATCGCCAGGGACGCCCTCTACGCGGAGCTTCGTCCTCTGGCCGAGTCCGCGAGATCCTTTCCCTCGCACGCGTCGATGTACGAGCGGCGGAGCGCGCTCGCGCACCTGATCGAGACCGAGCTCGCGGCGCCCTGAGAGCCATGTCGCTCGACAGGGCCCGGCGAGGCCGTGCGGCACACCACACAATTGATTGCATTGACAACCAAATCCTGTGCGGTAGGATCGGCCGTCATGCGCGACCAGTTCACGGCCGACGGGGGGATCGTCCTCGACAACGCGCTCGGCTTCTGGGTGGCGCGCGTCTACCTCGCCTCCCGCGCCGAGATGTACCGGCGCTTCCGCGCGCACGGCGTCGAGATCACGCCCGAGCAATGGATGGTCCTCGTCCGCCTGTGGGAGCAGGAGGGCGTCACGCAGACGCACCTGGCCGAGCGCACCTTCCGGGACGTGCCCACGATGAGCCGGATCCTCGCGCTCATGGAGCGCGACGGGCTTGTCGAGCGCCGGCCCGACCCGACAGACCGGCGCGCCCGGCTCGTCTACCTCACCGCGCGCGGGCGAGCGCTGCGCAAGGCCCTGTCGGGCGAGGCCAAGGCCCTCGTGGACACGTCGCGCGCCGGCATCCCGGAGGACGATCTGCTCACGACCCGGCGCACGCTGCAGCGCATCCTCGCGAACCTCGAGCCCGAGGGCTGAAGGTCGCCCCGCCCTCCACGCCGCCTTCTTCATCGTCAATTAATTGCATAGACAACCAATTCAGGAGAGACCCGCATGAGCCAGACCGCTGCTTCCCCTCACTTTCCTGCGCACACGCTCGACACGGCGCCCGCGGCGGCCCGCCCCGCGCTGGAGCAGGCCTCGCGGAAGTTCGGCTTCCTGCCGCTGCCCTTGGCGCGCTTCGCGACCTCGCCGCTCCTGGTGCGCGCCTTCGATGAGCTCCTCGCGGTCTTCGAGGGGGCGACGCTCTCGCCGGTGGAGCGCGAGGTCGTGGTGATGGTCGTCGCCGGCGAGAACGGCTGTGATCTCTGCCGCACGATGCACCGCGGGCTGCTCCTCCGCGCGGGGGCTTCCCCCGAGGTCGCCGCGGCGCTGTTCGAGCGAAGGCCGGCGCCCGACGCGCGCCTCCAGGCGCTCGCGGCGTTCACCGAGGCCACGCTGCGCGAGCGGGGCCAGGTGCCGGACGCCGATCTCGACGCCTTCCTCCGCGCGGGCTTCACCGCCGAGCAGGCCCTGGAGGTGATCGTCGGCATCGGCACAACCACGCTGTCGACGTTCGCGAACCGGATGACCCGCTCCCACGCGCTGCGCTGATCGCGACAGAAGCGCGGGGCTCGAGAGCGGAAGCGCCGCGGTGCTCTCGCGCTGGTCTCCTTGACAAGGTGGGGGAAGCGTCAGCTACGCTGGCTCTCCACGACAGAAGGGTTCGAGGGAGCAGGTGTATGACTGCGCAAATCGGTGACGACGTCGCCTATGCGGGCGCTGACTGGAGCCTGGCGGGCGTGAACGGCGGCGAGCTGTTCGACCCGGCGAGCTACGGACTTCGTGTTCGCCCGGCGAGCACGGCGTGCTGGCGTGGCTTCGTTTGTCGCTATGAGCTTCGCGACAACACCCTGTACCTCGACGGCCTGGACGTCGCGCTCGAAGGCGAAGCTCCTCCCCTGCTGGACAAGATGCCGCAGAAGCCGGCGACGCCCCTCGGATTCACGGCCGCCTACGAAGGCATCGGGCTCCACGTCCCGTTCAGCGGCGGCCTGCTTCTCGCGCGCGACTTCTTGCTCGATCTGTATGTTCACATGGGCTTCCACCCGGCGTGGAAATACGCCCACGTCCTCGAGGTGGAGCTCGATGCGGGGCGAATCTCGCGCGTCACCGACTGCTCGAAGCCGATGGCCGACATCCGCAGCCGCATCGCGCGCACGGATGAGCCAGGCCCGGGGAGCTCCCACGAGGAGATCGAGGCGTGGGTCGAGCGTGCCTTTTCCCGCAAGTACTGAAGCCCCCTACGCCGCCGCGGCGAGCCACTTCTCCCAGGCCGCGTAATCGCGCTCCGGGAAATCTTTCCCGCTCACCTTTTTCAGGATCAGGTACGCGAAGTCGTGGTTGTTCGGCTGCTCGAGCTTGAGCAGCTTGAGGAGCGTCGGCCCCGCCTCCTCGATGACCTGTGCATAGAGCTTCGTGCCCTCCGGCCGGTCGATGAGGCCCCACGTCACGGCGGCCGCCTTGTTTCGGTCCGTCGTCGTCGGGCCGTCCAGGGCCTTGAGGAACGGCGTCAGAGGGATGGGGACGTCGTGGTGGAACATGGCGACGTGCGCGACCACGCGCATGGCATTGTTCCGCACGAGGGCGTCGGGATCGTTCAGCACGGGCAGCATCAGCGAGACGAGCTTCTCGCCATCCTTGATGTGCGCGAGCAGAAACGCCGCCGCGCCCCGGTCTTCCGGGTCCTTGTCCGCCTCGAGGATGCGGATGAGCTTGTCCTCGTTCGGCGGAACGTCGTTCACGAATCTCTCGCCGTACGGGCGCAGCGCTTCGTGCTCGTAGCCGCCCAGGCAATGAAACGCGGGGCACGCGGCGCGCTCAGGGCCGATCTCCTTCTTATGCATCATGCGAAAGTACGTGTCCTGGTAGTCCTTCCACGCCGCGAGCAGGCCCGCCGGATCCTCGAGATCGCCCTTGGGCTGCAGGCCGAAGGTGAGGCGCTTTTTCATGTCCCTGCGCTCCACCACGTCGACGGTGACATAGGCCTTCATGACCCCGCCCCTGTCGTAATAGATGATGGGTGAGAGCTCGATCCAACCGATCGCCTTGTGCTCGGCGAGGATCACCTCGACCATCTCCTTTGCGAGGGCCTTCCTCTCCGCCTCGTCCTCCGTGCCGAAGAAGCGCTGAAGCACGTCGCCAAAGCGCGTCTTCACCCAGGCGCCGTCGAACCGGTCGGTGCCGTAGACGTCGACCCCCTTCAGCACGGGCAGCGGGGCCACCGGCGGAGCGGCGGGCGCGGCTGAAGCGGCAGGGGTTGCCGAGGGGGCCGCCGCAGGCGGAGGAGGCGGCGGAGCGGACGCGACCGCCGGCGCCGCGGAACCGTCGCTGGCAGGGAGGGCGAACGCCATCATGACGAGCGCGATGAGCGAGGGCGGCATGGATCCATGCATGCGGTGCTGGCGCGCAGTCGGCAAGCGCTGCCCGACACGACTCGGCAGGACTGATTTCGCTCCGGCTGGCCTCGCCGGGCGCGTCGAGCGGATCGCGCGCCCCCTGAACGACGATCGTCGCGCCCCGAGCCAGGCTGGGGTAGCACGTCTCGAACACCACGTCTTCGCGGCGCGAGGGTGAGGAGGCATCGATGTCGAAAATCGCACTCGTTACAGGCGCGAACCAGGGCCTCGGTTACGCGATGGTGGCCCGTCTGTGCCAGGAGTTGCCGCCGGGCAGCACCGTGTACCTGGGGGCGCGGGATCCGGAGCGCGGCGAGGCGGCCGTGGCGCGCCTGCGCGAGCAAGGCCTGCAGCCGTCGCTGGCCCGGCTGGACGTGACCGACGACGCCAGCGTCCAGGCCCTGGCGGAGACGGTGGCGCGCCGGCACGGCGGGATAGACATCGTGCTCTCGAACGCGGCCGCGCGCATCGTGAAGGACCAGCCGCAGGCGGTCCAGGTCCGCACCTTCATCGACACGAACAACCACGGCACCTACCGGATGATCCGCGCCTTCGGGCCCCTGCTGCGCGACGGCGGGCGGTTCCTCGTGGTCGCGAGCGCCTTCGGCTCCCTCGGCAAGCTGGATTCGCGGCTGCACCACCGCCTCGACCCCGCCACGCGATCTCTCGAGGACATCGAGCGCGTCATGGACGAGTACGTCGAGCTGGTCGAGCGCGGCGAAGCAGAGGCCCACCACTGGCCGGCGTGGATCAACATCCCGTCCAAGGTCGCGCAGGTCGCCTCGATGAAGATCCATGCGCGCCAGCGACAGGCCGAGGCCGCACAGCGCGGGCTCACCATCGCCGCGCTCTGCCCCGGGCTCGTGGACACCGACGCGTCGCGCCCGTGGTTCGACGACATGTCGTCGGCGCAGTCGCCAGCGGATGCCGCGAAGAACGTCCTCTGGATCTGCACGCAACCCGCCGAGTCGACGCGCGTGGTCCATGGCGAGCTCGTACAGCACCGACGGATAATTCCCTGGATATGATGCGACTGCGATCCATCCTGGACCGGCGCTGAGATCCATTCCGGATCGGCGCTGCGCTCCATTCCGGATCGGCGCCTCGCGTGTCGCGGGTCGGCGGCGCGCGGCGCGGCCCCGGGACGCCTCCTTCGCCGTGTCTCCTGCCTGGCCCGTTTCCTGCGAAAGCCGTTCTCGCGAGGTAGAGGTCATGACGCACATCGAGCAACGCAGGGTCATCATCCACGAGAACGGCGTGCCGGGCGGCGCCGCGACGGTCCTCCACGCGGACGATCACGGGACCGGGGCGGCCAATCGCGGGCGGTACGATCAGGGCTGGCGCGCGGGCAAGCCGGCCGAAGATCCAGAGAAGCTCAAGAAATGGGGCCGTGTCAGCGCGAAGCCGAGCGAATACCTGATTCACATGCGGCGGGGTAGCCTCCGGCCCACCTCCGGTCAGGGCGCCTCGTGCTTCAAGCTCCCGGGCGACAGCGTCGCCATCGTGCCGACCACGGTCCAGAAGCTCCAGTTCACGGCCGACCAGGTCACCCTCGAGAAGGTCGGCGTGGAGATCACGGGGCTCGCCGTCTACCGCATCGTGGAGCCGCTCATCGCGTTCCGGATGCTGAACTTCTCGTTCCCCGAGCGCGCGCAGGAGAAGCTCGAGGCGCTCCTCGTGGACATGTTTGCCGGCGCCGCGCGCCGGCTGGTCGCGAACCTCTCCGTCGAGGAGTGCCTGACGCGGCGGAAGGAAGGGCTCGCCAGCGAGCTGATACGAGAGATCGTGCCCGTCGTCTCCGGGCGGGGCAGCGCCGAGGACGCCACGGACAAGGGGTGGGGCGTCCTCATCGATACCATCGAGATCCAGGACGTCCGCATCCTCTCTCCGGCGGTGTTCGGCAACCTGCAGGCGCACTATCGCCAGGAGCAGGAGCGGAAGGCGAGGGAGGCGTCGCTGCTCACCGAGCGCGCGGTCCGGCAGGGCGAGGCGGAGGCGCAGCGCGCGATCGAGCTGACCAAGCTCTCCGCCGAGGTCGAGCTGCGCACGCGACGCCAGGAGACCAGCGAGAAGACCCGGCTCGAGGAGCTCGCCTCCGAAACGCGGCTGAAGGAGACGCGGCTGGCGCACGAGCAGCAGATCGCGGCGCTCACGCTGAGGGCCGAGATCGAGAAGACGACGCTCGAGGCGGAGGCGGCGGCGGCGCGCCACGCGGCGAAGATGGCCGCGAGCGCCCAGGAGATCGACCTGCTCAGGCAGCGCGCGGCGATCGCGGGCGCGCGCCGGCTCGTGGCCGAGGCCGAGCTCGCCATCGCCGAGATCGAGGCGAAAAAAGCGCGGCTCACGCAGGAGATCGAGATCGACCGCGCGCGGGCGCTGCGGGAGATCGAGAACACCGTGTCGCCGGAGGTCATCCGGTTGACGGTCGCGCAGCAGATGCCGGCGCTCGCCGCCGCGTTCCAGCAGCGGATGGGAGAGGTGCACGTCACGGCCGTCGATGGGGCGAACCCGTTCGGGTACATCGCGGCGGCCGTGGAGGGGGTGATGGGGCTCGCGCGCGCGGCAGGGCTCGAGGTGCCGTCGGCGCGCGCGCAGAAGGCGGAGCTGACCGAGGAGAGCGGGCCGGACAGCCGCCGGCGTTGAGCCCGTCCGCGCCGTCGTCCGGCGTTGGAGCCCGCGCGATCACGCGTTGGTCTCCTTGAGGAGCCGGATCAACTGACGCGCGACACACGCGCGCCTGAGCGAGTCGCTGGACAGGTACCGCATCGGGCTGCTGTAATTGCCAGCCTGAAACACAGCAGGATCAACCAAGGATGACACCCCACGGCCCGCCGCAACCAGCACCCGGAATGAGCAAGACCGCCGTCGCTTTCCTGTTTTTGTTCATCGGGCTCGTGGTGGGGTTCTTCGCCGGAATCGGCGCGACGAAGGCCGGCGCTGCGTTCCTCGAAGATCTCGCGTCGAGCGAGGCGCCTGCCGATCTGGCGCACGCCCGGAGCTATGCGCGGCCCGGCTTCTCCTTCAAATACCCAGGAAACTGGAGAGTCGAGGCGGACCCGCCGGACAATGATCCCGATCACCACGTGAACGTCGAGAGCCCCGGCTCGTGCATGACGATGCTCTTCGTCCTTGACGTGCCGACCGATCCCGCGGACAACGTCCAGGCGCAGATCGACGGGTTCGTCCCCAAGCTGCTCTCTGCGCCTGCACGCACGCCGTTTACCACCTGGGGCAAGTACGCCGGACAAGGCATGCTCCTGAAAGGGAAGCTGCTCGGCGTGAGCTCGGGCTCGGTTCGCGTGTTTTCTCACGCGGACGACAAACGTTCGTTCATCGCGGTGGAGCAATGCCATGACGAGGACATGGAGAATGTGAAGCCTGGCCTCGATCTGGTGGAGTCTTCCTTCGACTTCTCACCTTGAGCCTGCGCCGTGGCCCACGGTCTGGAACCATCGCTTCGTGAGCAAACATCGCGGAGCCGGATAGGCCGGATTGCTCACGAACCGTCGCGCGAGCTGCCCAGCGAGCGGCGGCGACCGGCGCCGCGACAGAGCCGCAAGCGTTCGGGAGGCGAGGACGATGAACAAGATCATCAGGCTATACGACGCAGGCCTCGGCCTGCTCATCCCCTGCCCGAGCGGGGTCATCTACTCGAATCAGACCTGTGGAAACATTTGCATGCAACCCGAGATCGAGGGCGTATTCGTTCCGCTCGACGCCGAAGACGGGTGGCGCTCCCTCGCGGCGCACTTCGAAGGACCGAAGTACATGGGCAGCGGCGCGATGCTCGGACTCGACCGGGAGGACGCGGATGTCGTTGACCGCATCCTGCGCGAGTGTCGCATCGTTGGCATCGTGACCGACCGGGCGCGTCTCGTGGACTCGCATGAAGCGTGGGTGCACGCTGTGATAGAAGGCGAATCGGATTGGAGCCCTTTCACTGGGTTCGGCCCGTACCCGCGCCCTGGGATTCTCACCTGGCCCAATTCCGATTGAGGACCGCGCGCTCGTCGGGCGCGAGCTGCTCGGCGGCGAGCGCCAGGCGACCCTTGTCCTCGGCAGTCCTCGGCTGTCCGCTCGGTACTGCTCGCTCCGGCGCGATCGTTCACGTCCTCCCGCGCCTCGTCGCTTGCCACGGACGACCGCAAGAGGTACCTCGTCCCCATGCCCAAGGACGCCAGAGTCTTCGTGTTCGATCACGTCTCGGTCGGTGTCGAGAACCTCGAGCGTGCTGCGGAGTTCTACGACGCCTGTCTGGCGCCGCTCGGTTTTGTCCGGCTCTCGCAAAACGCCCGGCACGTGGCGTATGGGCCCGAGGGATACGAAGCTGAGCCGCCCTTCGCCATCGTCGCGTCCGGTCCTGACGCGAAGGCGCCCGGTCGAGGCTTCCACCTCGCCTTCGTTGCCCCGAGCCGCGAGGCGGTCGATCGCTTCCATGCGGAAGCCCTCAGCAAGGGCGGTGTCGATGAAGGACCGCCCGGCGTTCGCGAGAGCTACGATCCCGGCTACTACGCGTCGTTCGTTCGAGACCCCGACGGCCACCGGCTGGAGGCGGTGCTGCACGAACGTTGACCGTGCGGCCGTCGGCCGGCTCGATCGCCGACCTGCTGGGCGGGGGGCCTCTTGGCCGATCGAGGCTCCGCCCGGCCCGTGGCCGGTCCGGCCGCCGCGGCTCTCGGAGCGCCTGGCGTACGAGCTCGCGGATGAGCTCGAGCTCGAGTCGTGATAGAAACGGACGAGAGGGGTCGCGATGCGCCGGATCATGTACGTGGAGAACAGCTCATTTCACGGGAGAGAATCATGTCGTCTGTCGTTCTCTTGGGTGATTCAATCTTCGACAATGGTTCGTATACCAACGGCGAGCCCGATGTCGCATCGCACCTCCGCGCTCTCTTGCCCTCCTGGCGAGTCACCCTGTGCGCGGTCGACGGTACGACCACCTCTGATATCGGACCCCAGCTCGATCGGCTACCGAAGGACGCGACCCACGTCCTCCTCTCGCTCGGCGGGAACGACGCGCTCTCGAACGCCGACATTCTCGGACTGCCCGTCCGGTCGACGGCCGAGGCGCTGGACATATTCCGCGAACGCGTGGACGCGTTCGAGCAATCCTACTCATGGGCGCTCGAGGCCGTCGTCGCGCTCGGTCGACCGACCACGGTCTGCACGATCTACAACGGCAACCTCGCTCCCGGTGAGGCGGAGCGAGCTCGCATCGCCTTGATGACGTTCAATGACGTCATCCTCCGTCAAGCTTTCTCGCGCGCGCTCGACGTCGTCGACCTCCGCCTTGTCTGCTCGGAGGTGGGGGACTTCGCGAACGCCATCGAGCCGTCGGGCGCCGGCGGCTTGAAGATCGCACAGGCGCTCGTCCGCGCGCTGGGCGCCGCCGCAGTCCAGAAGCGAGCGACGACCGTGACCGCCGGCTAGAAAGCCGTTGCGGCTGCGCGAGCCGACCGCCGTTTCGACTCGGCACCAGTCCACGTCGCCCCACATGAATTTCTGCGGCGGCTCCGGATGCGCCGGCGTCGACGTTCCAGGAGCAGCCAAGGCGGAGGTTGCGAGGACTGCTCCATGGATGAGCGCCGAAACAACGACGGCGAGCGCACACGCGCCTGGTTTGAGGCCGAGCCCGGCGACTCGGGGTGCAGGCGGAGCGCTTGGAGGAACCGGCGAGGGGCTCCGATAGGGACCGCTCACTCGAGGGCGCAACACGTCGTCCACCTCGTGCACGACACCTCGAGGCGTGCTGGGTTCCCGATCGAACGCGATCGGCCCCCAGGCGCAGAACGAGGCCGTCGGACGAAGCCGAACGCTACAGATGGCACCTCGAACCGGCTCATCTGCTGCCGTGTGCGGTAGAACGTGGTAGCATCGCACCACGACGATGCCGGTCCGGGATGCCTTCCGTTGGACAGAAGGAACAAGACCTCCCGCAGCGAGCGGAGATCCGAACCATGCGAACCACCTGGATCGTTCAGACGAACGTCGAGCCTGGATCGACATCCGAAAGATTGTCGAGTGCAACTGCTTCAACGGAAGCCGTTTTTACTCGGCAGACGTGGAGCGCGTCGTACGAACCGTCTCCGAGCATCAGGAGCGGGCAACCTCGATCATGCCGACCTCTGCCCAATCAGGCGCTGGTGCCGACGGGCGCGTCGCGCCCGCGGCGCAGCGCAAGGTCGTTGGACTGGTGCCGGTGACCTGGTGAAGCCATGGCGTGGAAGACTCTGCTGGATGATGCCCGATGGAACCACCGAGACGACCCGGCCCGTGCCGACGAGCTCGTTGGGCGGGCCATTCGCTCTGCGGAGGCGGAGACCGAAGCAGCGGAGCGCGTGCGCGCGTTCGAGTCGATCGCCGACTACCTTGACGGCCGAGAGCGGTGGGCGGAGGCGTCCATGGTCTACGGCCGACTGATTGACCTGCTGCGAAAGAATCACGCTTCACAGGATGAGCTTGCGGCGCGGCTCGCGCGCCATGCCGAGATCGAGTCGAGCGCCGGCGATCCGGAGTCTGCCGCGAAGCTGCTCGAAGAGGCTCTGAGTCTTTGGGGCGAATCGTCACGAAGCACGCTGGAGCGGGGCGCTGCATGGTATGAACAGCTGGCCGAAGCGCGATCGGCGGCGGCACGCCATATCGCCGCGTCCGCGGCGCGCAGCCGTGCGACCGAGCTTCGCATCGAGGCTTCCGGCGAGTACTACCAGCCGCGTGTGATGCGGCATGCGAGAAGTGACGGTACCGTCGAATACGCCGTCCACGATGTCTACTTCTCGTTGTACGGCGACCACCAGAATTCAACGATGGGATCCAGCGATGGCAGACAAGAAGATCTCGAAGACCGAACCCGAGTGGCTCTTGCTGCTCGGGCCGCATCGCTACCGAATGCTCCGCTACGGCAACACCGAACGTCCGTACACGGGGCAGTACTGGAACCACCACGGCACGGGCGTCTATCGATGCGCCGGCTGCGGAACCCAGCTCTTTTCGTCGCAGACGAAATTCGACTCTGGGACGGGCTGGCCCAGCTTCGGCGCAGTCCTCGACGAGAAGCGGATCGAGCGCCGAGCCGACCGGAAGCATGGCCTCGATCGGGTGGAGGTCGTATGCGCGCGCTGTGATGGACATCTGGGGCACGTCTTCGATGACGGGCCAGCGCCGACGGGCGAGCGCTTCTGCATCAATTCCGCCTGCCTCGAGTTCGAGAGCGAATGACGCGCTAGGCGGCGAACGTCACGTCGACAGCTGGGCCGTGACCGGCAGGTCCCGCCGAGCGCCGCTCGGAGCGCCCGGGGTGTCGCCGGGGAGTGGGATGCCCTCGGCCACGAGGCGCTCCAGCTGCTACATGGCCGGTCGGCCGGCTGGACAGCCAGGCAAACCGATTACCCGAGCAGCCATACCGCCGGGCTCTGCTCGACACGTTCGCCGGCAAGTATCCCAGCGCTGTCGAGGATCTCGGTCCACGGCAACGCTGCGTACCCGGCACGGTGGGCGAGGTCGGCGCCGAGCGCAGCGACGAGCAGGGCGTGCGCCGAGGGCACGTTGTACCCCGCGGCATAGAGTGGGTTGAGCTCAAGAACCACTGGCTGGCCGTCTCGAACGAAGGCCACGTCAGCCACGTAGTTCGCCGGGAGATCAGCCGTGAGGAGCGCAGGGACAAGGTCGCGAACCGCCCGCTGCACCACGTCGCGCCTGGCAGTGAGCTCATCGACGAGGAGCCGGCGCGCGTCGTCGATGAGGACATCGAAGGGGCCGTGGTAGCTGGCCATGAGGAGACGGCCACCCAGCACCGTCAGCCGCACTTCGAAGGGCACCCGGATGGCGTTGCGGTCGCCGGGAAGGGTGGCGAGCTCGATGCGCTCGAGGTCGAGGTGCTCGCGCAAGGCGAGGCCACCGACATCGAGAGCGACACGCAGGCGGCGGACCACCTCGAAGACCGTGGCCTCGATGTCCGCCTGGTTGCTGCCGTAGTAGAGCTCCGGGTTGGCGGACTTGGCCGACGAGTAGAAGCCGCGGACGAAGACCCCGGCGTGGGGATCGATCTCGGCATCGAAGAGGGCGCCGTAGATCGCCTCGGTCAACAGACGGCGCACGGCCGCGGGAGAGTCGATCGCGGCAGCGACGGCGGCGTCCACGGGCAGTAGCGCGGTGCGTGGCGTGGGGACACCGGCGTTCGTGAGCACCGAGTAGAATCGATCGAGCCCGAGGACCCGCTCCACATGCTCGGGGAGGTCGAGCACACACGCGGCGCCGGCAGCGACCGCTCGAGCGAAGATGGAGTGGTATGCGGCGCGGGGTAGCATCGGCAGTTCGATCCAGGACACACTGCCGCTGACCCCCTGCGGCGCGTCGAGCCGGGCGGCGTCGCAGACCACGAGGTCCCAGCCATGAAGGCGGGCGAGCTGGGCCCAGAACGCATGGCGACGCCGGATCATGGCCACGTTGCGGGGGTCGGCCTGGGCATCGAAGGCACGGTTGAGGTCGGAGAGGAGAGCGACGCGGGACACGGGTCCAGCATCGCACTTTTCACTGGATCAGGACGACTCGGCGCCCCTCAGGGTCGGCCGGAAGCAGAGCAGTCCGCGGCGACTAGCCGCGCCGCGGCGGCGGGCCTAGGAGACCGCGCATGCCCGCAGCCACCCAGATCGGCATCCCCACGCTGGTGCGCATCAAGCCCGGGGCGCTCCCGCGCAGCGGGCTCTACCTCGCGCGGGCGGCGCGCCGCCACGTCCTGCTGCTCGCGAGCGCGGGGACGCCGGCCGCCATCGAGGCGGCGATGCGCGAGGGCCTGGACGCGCAGGCGATCGAGGTCGTGGCCCGGCGCGAGGTCGCCTCGGCCAGCGTCGAGGAGGCCTCGGCGCTCCTGCCCGCGCTCCCCGCGCGCTGCGACGCGATCGTCGGGCTCGGCGGCGGCCGCGCCCTCGACACGGCCAAATACCTCGCGTCCCTCGCCCGGCTGCCGTTCCTCGCCGTGCCCACATCGCTCTCGAACGACGGCTTCTGCAGCCCTTCGGCGAGCCTCACGGTGGGCGGCAGGCGCCGCTCGCTTCCGTGCGCGGTGCCGTTCGGCGTGGTTGTCGACACCGAGGTCTGCCTGCGCGCGCCGGAGGTCCTGTGGCTCTCCGGCGTGGGCGATCTCGCGGCCAAGGTCACCGCGGTCCACGACTGGAAGCTCGCGTTCCACGCGCACGGCGAGCCGGTCAACGACTTCGCCGCCCTGCTCTCGGACGCGACCGTGTTCCAGTTCATGGCGCGCCCCCGGCGCGACCTCGAGGGCATGCGCCTGCTCGCGACGGCGCTCATGCTGAACGGCATCGCCATGGAGATCGCCGGGTCGTCCCGGCCGGCGAGCGGCAGCGAGCACCTCATCTCGCACGCGCTCGACCAGACCTCCAGCCGGCCGCGGCTCCACGGCCTGCAGGTCGGCACGGCCGCCTACGTGGTCAGCCAGCTGCAGGGGCGGGACACGGACCTCATCGCCGCCGTCCTCGACGCGACGGGCTTCTGGGAAGCGATCCGGGCAGACCCGTTCTCGCTCGACGAGTGGATCGAGGCGGTCCGCGTCGCGCCGGAGATCAAGCCCGGCTACCACACGGTCCTCTCCTCCCGCGACTGCGTATCCGAGGTCGAGGCGATCCTCCGGACCGATCCGCGCCTGAAGGGGTGCTTCGCCTGACCAGCCAGCCGCGCTCACTCCGCGCCGTGGCCCTCCTGGAGGTGCCGCGCCAGCAGGCTGTCGCCGAAGTCGTCCTGGAGGTCGCGGAACACGGTGTGGATGTGATCGCCGCCGCGGTTGTCGTACTCGATGAGGTGGGTGGGGCCGTGGATCCGGTAGTAATGCGACTGCTTCGGCGCGGCGCCGCCCGCCCAGGCGAAGTGCAGGCGCTCCACGCCGGCGCGCGCGATGCGGCCGAGGTGCCCGTCGGCGACGTCGGCGGGGAAGTTGCGGGCATAGACCTCCAGGAGGCGCAGCAGCGCGGCGCGCTGGGCCGGGGTCATCTCGGCGGCGGGCAGGCCGTCGAAGCTCGCCAGCGCGGCCCGACGGGAGGCCTCGGTCACGAGATCGGGCGGCGCCGCGGGGGCGATCACGGCGCGCTGACGCTGCGCGGGGGTGAGGGAGGCCAGCAACGCGCGGCCGAGATCCTCCTCGAGCGCGAGCACGCGCAGGCCCTTCCGCGGACCCGAGGGCACCTCGGCCGGGTTGGCGCCCAGGAACGCCGGGGTGGTGGCCACGCCGCCTCCTGCAGCGGTGAAGTTGAGCGAGACGTGGTGTCCCTCGAAGCGAAAGCCCCACGGGGCCTGGGGCCCGGGCTGGCCGAAGAGGGCGAGGTGGTAACGGCCCGGGTCGCGGAACGCCGGGTTGCCCTCGATGCCCCCGAGGATGCCCTCGAGCAGCAGGACGCCCTCGAGCTTGCGGTAGCCCTCCGGGCCAAGGCCGGCCCGGAGCAGCGCGTGCGCCGCGCTGCGCTCGCCGCCGTCCATGTCGCCGATCGCGAGGCCGGCGCGGCGGCGCGGGACGTAATGCCAGTCCTCGCGCTCGCCGCTCTGGAACGCGAGCAGCGCCCGGCCGCGCGCCTCGCCGTCGAGGCCGTCCAGGAAGGCGCGCGCGGAGGCCGCGATCGCCTCGGCCGTGGCGCGTCCCGCAGCGCCGCCGGGCGGAGGCGCGGCGCCCGGAGGCCCCGCGGGCGCCGGAGGCTCGGGCGGGGCGGGCAGGGCGCCCTGCCCGGCGGCCTGCTGTGCCGGCGCGGGCGGGCTGCCCGGCGCGGCGGCGGGCTCGCCGGCCGGGCCTTCCTGGGTTCGCATGCTGTTGCACGAGGTCGTCGTCACGAGCGCGAGCAGGAGCGCGATCCACGAGCGGGGCCCGGAAGGGCGGGCGCGGCGCGGCCGGAGCGCGCGCGGGGCCGCGCCGGCCCGCGCGATCGTGCCGTCACCGGGGCTGGCGAGGTGATGTCCCGCTGATCGAGGTGTGGCGCTCACGTCTGCCGGTGCGCGGCTCAGGGATTGAGGTGCGCAAGCGCGGTGATGATGCGTTCGGCGGTGTCGGCGGGCCAGTGAAAGACGCGGCTCACGGCACGCTGGTGCGCGAATCCGTGCAGGCCGAACCACAGCGCGATCGCGTCGGCGACCGGGTCGACGCTCCTGGAATGCCCGGCGGCGACGCAGCCGCCGAGGGCGTCCACGAGGATTTGCAGGGCTTCTCGGCCGAGCGTGGTCAGGTCCCGCTCGGTCACGGAGCTGTCGCCCAGGGTGGGCATCCAGAGGCCACCGAACATGGTGCGGTAGCGCTCTGGATGACTCCGGGAGAACTCCAGATAGGCGTTGCAAGCGGCGTACAGCCGCTCTCGTGGATCGTCGCCGGCCTCTTCCACGGCGCTCCGCAGCCTGCTCTCCAGCTCGGCGAAGGCCTGCTGCACGACGGCCAGCATGATGGCCGGCTGGTCGGGGAAGTGGGGGTAGATCGAGGGGGCGGCGATCCCGACCCGGCGGGCTACCGATCGCAGCGTGATGGCCCGTTCGTCGCCGGCCTCGTCCAGCAGCTCGACCGCCGCGGCCACGATATCGGCGCGCAGGCGGGCGCCCTCTCCTCGGCGGTTGCGGCCGCGGGCCGGTTTCTGTGCGGCCGATGCCGCCGTTCCGCTGTCTCCCATGGCGTCACCTTACACCCCAAAGCTTATCGCCGTTAGCCCTCGCAAGCTCGAGTTAACGTAATAAAAATCACATTTGTAAGCAGACTGCCGCGCAGCCTGCAGGTCCGCATCCGCGAGCTTCCGGCGCGCCCGCCAGGCGCTGGGGCGCTTTTTGTTGGCCGGCGTCAGTTGACAATCGTTAGGTGACAGTCATAAGGTTACACACGTAAGGCAACGCCGATGGCGTCTCCTGCTTCCTTTCACACCCCACGTTCTCGGCTCGCACCCATGACCCGGAGGTTTCCCGCCATGTTCACCGCCACCGCCACCGCCGACGCCGACATCGCGCTTCCCTCGGGCGAGGTCGACAACCGCGCGACCTACATCAGCTTCGGGCTCGCCTACGTTCTCGGTCACGGCGCCGCGGCGATCTCCAAGGGAGCCAGCCCCCTTCTCGCGTTGCCCGGCTGGGTGCCCATGATGCTCCTGGGAGCGGGGCTCGCGGTCGGCACCGTCTACGCCACCGTCGCCGCCACCCGCGCCCAGCGCGGCGTGAGCGAGTCCGACGCCCTGTCCGGCAAGTTGCTCGGCGCTTCCTGGCTCAGCGCCTTCACCGCGCTGTTCCTCGCCATCACCGGCCTTTCGTACACCCTCGACATGCCCGACCTGCAGCCCATGCTCTGGCCCACCGGCTCCGGCCTCATCGTCGGCCTGATCTACGTCAGCGAAGGCGCCGCCCGCCGCAACCTGCTGCACTACGGCCTCGGCACCTGGCTCGCCCTGATCTCCACCGCAGCGCTCTTCCTCGGTACTCCTGGCATCTTCTGGGTCCTCGCCATGGCCGGCGGCGGCGGCTATGCCGTCGCCACCGTCCTCGAGCGCCATCGCCTGACCGCGCGCGGGAAGCACGCGCTGACCCATCCAAAATGAAGCGGAAGGTGGTGTGATCGAGCGTCGGCGCCGCGCCCTCGAGCTCGCGGGCGCGGCGGTTCGCGCCGGTCGACCCGGTCTTGCGCGCCTCGACGCATGGGCCGCAGTACATGCGCTCGCGCTGCTCCACGTGCCAATCGCTGGCGCCGGCAAGATGGATTGAAGGGCATCGTGTCGATTCCAGACGGCCCGCCTGCGACCATCCCGGCACCCCGATCGCAGGCGCCGGACGCCCTGCACGTCACGAAAGGCCGCCCAGATCGGCCCTTCCTCGCCGCCCGACGCCCGTCGACGCGCACGGCACGGCTCCTTCCAAGAGACTGCACGGCGAGACCGTCGCCGTCGCCGAGAGCGACGCCGGTCCCGTCGTCTGGGACAACTATTAGCGCCTGCTCCCGATCACGGGCCGTCGGTCTCCTTGACAAGGCGGGGGCAGCGTCAGGTACGCTGCCTTTCCACGATGCGTGGGCGCGGCACGACAGGGTGGGGTCGGAGCTCATGGCGCTCCGCGCTGAGCGGCGGTCAGCGGTCAAGGGGGCTGATGACGCCGAGAAGGCCGCGGTCGATGATGTGGGTGGAGATCATCGTGGTCCGCGCGAGCTCTTTCTCGTGCCGCCGCGCGACGGCGTCGAGCTGGGCCTGCAGATCGTCGTGCGCCCGAGCGGGAAACCGCCGCCGGCCGACACACGGGCGCTCTGTGTGGGTCGCAGCTTGCCCCACTCGTCCATGCTTCCCGACAACGCTGATGGCGCCATATCTAACCTTCTAAAACAGGGGTAGACATTCCGACCTCTTACGGATGGAGCACATTGGATGCAGCCCTTCGACGACCTGGCTATTCCGCATTCGATCGAGATTGTGGACGCTCAACGCGCCGTCTGGATCGCTGGCCCGAGGTGCGTGCGCCATGAGGTCGTCGGCGAGGTATATAACCCGGACCAGATGCGGCGAGTGGTCTCGGCCGTGCACGGTCGAACGGACGCGCTCATCCAGGCATGGCTGCTACCCGATCCGCAAAATCCGCACGATCCGAACGCCATCATCGTCTGGGTGCTCGGTGGGAAGGTTGGCTATCTGCCGGGCGAGCTGGCCTTTCAGTGGAAGCCCCTCTTCGCTAGTTTATATGGCCGGTACGGAGCCCACGTGGCCTGTCAGGCACAACTCGATCCGCCGTCCCACTCGAATCAAGGGTCCTTCGGCGTGGTGGTCTGGCTCCCTGCCTTGCCATCGCCTCAACCAGCGCCGTCGCAACGCGTAGCCTCGTCAATGACCGCGCCAGCGCCGCAGCCCGCGGCTGTGGCCCGGCAAGCACTCGCCTCAGCACCGCCCGCGCAATCCCCGCCGTTCATGGCGGCCGTTGCCGGGCAGTCGCTGCCGTTGGCCACACAGGAGCTGGAACAGCTCCGCACCGAGTTGAGGGCCGCTCGGAGCGATATCGCCCGCACGCAGGCCGAGGCGAAATCAGCCCAGGACGCAACCGCCGCAGCGCATCGAGAGCTCCGTGCCGCCCAAGAGGCACTCAAGGCGGCGACGCGTGATCCCGACGAGCTCGAGCGGATCCGAGGCGACATCGTGCGCGCCAAGGCGGAGTTCGAGGCCGCGAATCGTGCGCTTCGGTCCATCGAGGAGGCTCTCGACATCCAGTCGTTTGGCTTCTACGCGCCCAAGTATGGGTTTGAGTCGTCCGCACAATACACCGCCCGCCTCAAGGGAACGCGCGACGAGCAGCAGATGCTCATCAAGGAGGACAAGGCGGCGCCGTGCGACACGAAGTGGTCCGTCGGCGGTAGCGCAGCGGAGGGCAAGAAGATGATCCGCCAGCAGTCGAAGCTGATGCTGCGCGCCTTCAACGGTGAATGCGACGCTGCGATCGCGAAGGTTCGGTATGACAACGTCACGACGCTGGAACAGCGGATCACGAAGGCCTACGACGACATCAACAAGCTCGGCGAGGTCCAGCGCGTCTTCATCTCGCGTCGGTACTTCGACCTGAAGCTCGCCGAGCTGCACCTCGTGCACGAGCACCGCGAGAAGGTTCAGCAGGAGAAGGAAGAGCAAAAGCGCATCAAGGAGCAGATGCGCGAGGAGCAGAGGGCCCAGGAGGAGATCGATCGCGCCAAGGCCGATGCCGAGAAGGAGGAAGCCAAGTCGGCAGCCGCGCTCGCTCGGGCACGCGCGGAGCTCGCCGCGGTGGACGCAGCTGCGGCCGCAGAGGCAGCCAGGATCGAGGCCGCGGGAGTCGAAGCGGCCGCCGCGGAAGTCGCGCGCGCCGCGACGGCGAAGCAGCACGAGAAGCTCGAAGCCCTCGTGAACCGTCTCGAAACTGACCTCAAGGACGCGCTCGATCGGAAAGCGAAGGCGATCGCGCGCGCGCAGCTGACGAAGTCCGGCCACGTCTACGTGCTGTCGAACATCGGTTCGTTCGGCGACGGCATCTACAAGATCGGCATGACACGCCGGCTGGAGCCGCTCGAGCGTGTCGAAGAGCTCGGCGACGCATCGGTGCCGTTCCCGTTCGATGTGCACGCGATCATTTACTCTGAGGACGCGCCTACGCTGGAGGGCAAGCTCCATCGTGCCTTCGCGGCTCGCCGGGTCAATATGGTGAACCATCGCAAAGAGTATTTCCGCGTCACGCTCGAGGAAATCCGCGACGCCGTCCAGAGCCTTCACGGTCTCGTGACGTTCCTGCTCGTTCCAGCGGCCGAGGAGTACAGGAAGACGCAGGCGGCTGCGGACGCGTCTCCCACTGGGCTCGCTGCTGCTCCACCACCAGAGCTCGCTCCCGCGGTGAGCTCCTTTGCGGCGGGTTGACGCGCCCCGGTCTGCTCGAGGACGTCCGCGGACCGACCTGCCGCGGACGCTGAATCAGGTGCGCATCGCATCGGCGAGGCGCCTCGAGGGCAGCCCCTCTACCGTATCGCGAGCCCGGTGCGCTCCCAGCGGCCCAGGCCCTTCGTATCGACGGAGAAGTAGATCACAGCGGCGACCCCTTCGATGGCCTCGACGGACACGGGGCCGAAATGCCGCGAGTCATGCGAGTTGTCCCGGTTGTCGCCGATGACGTAGACGCTCCCTCGAGGCACCGTCGCATCGATCGCGGCGCTCGACGCAGGAACGCCGGGGGTGCGCAAGATCGGATAACGCCTCCCGTCGAGGGTCTCTTGCCATAACTCATGAATCTGCCCGTCGTCTCCTGGGATGCGGTGCTCCGCGCCGACGAGCTCCGAAGGCACCTGGCGACCGTTGATCCGAAGACCTCGATCATCGATCTGAACGCGATCTCCGCCGGTGGCGATGATCCGCTTGATGAAGCGCTGGCCCGGGTTCGCTGGGGAGCGGAACACGACGACATCGCCCCGGCCGGCCCGCTCGCCACGCTTGTCTTTCAGCACGAAGAGGTGGTCGCCCGGGATCACGGTCGGGCTCATGCTCCCGGAAGGCACCTTGAAGGACTCGATCACGTGCCGCCGCACGGCGAGCGCCGTGCCCGCGGCGCGCGCGGCGTCCGTCGCGACCTTGACCCTCATGACGAAGCCGTCGGGAGGAGCCGCCGCGATCTCCAGCGCCTCCAGGCCCGCCGCCCCGCTCTGCCGGGCGGCGGCCAGCGCCTCGCCGAGCCGCGTTCCTGCGAGCGACGCGTCGGGGCGACCGGGCGACGATAGCCTCGCCTCCAGGTGATCGGTGACGGTCGCGACGAGCTCGATCGGGGCATTGGCGGACCCGAGGTCGGCGACCACCGCGGCGCCGCTGCGGGAGAGCGCTTCGTCCAGCCGCCGCGCGAGCGCCTCCTTCGCGCCTGGGCCGTCAGCGAGGGCGCCGGGTGTCGCGACGCGCACGCCGCCGTGGGGCAGCGGGACGATCTCGAGCGGACCGACGCGGAGCCTGCCACCGTCCTGCTCGGCTTCGAGGAGGCAGCCCACGTCCTCGATCGTGAGCGAGCCGAGGATGTCGGCGCGAATCTCCGATGGCACGGCGACGGCGATCTGAACTCGCGAGATGCTCCGCTCGATGTCCACGCCGCACCGCGCGGCGCCCCATCCGATCACGGCGCTGACATCGGCCGCGGGCAGAGCCTTCAGCTCGAGCTGCGCGAGCAAACGCGTCTGTGCAGGCGCCCGCATCGCGAACGTCCGCCGCTCCTCTGCCGGCTGGGGCTCCGCCGGCCCCGCCGGCGCCGGTCCGATCGCCGCGCTCGGCCCGGGCGTGCTCCCGCCGCAGCCTGCGAGGGCGAGGAGATAACCCGCCGCGAGGGCAGACGCGACCAGGAACGAACCGCGGACGATGCGACGAGCGCGGGGCGCCTCGATGCGCATGGCGAGCACCCCGCGACTGCAGCTCTCCTGGGCATCGTATGTCGGCATGGGGCGCAGGATAACACGATAACCCGTGTGAGCCCCCGCCGGCCACGCCGGCGACTTCAGCCCCCTCTCGCTCCGGGCCCCGGCACACTCCAGGTCGCGACTTGACAGCTCCCCAGGATCCAGCACAATGAACGGCATTTCGCTCATCACAAGGGCCGCCAATCGACGAAGGAAGACCGTGGAGAGCAAGACCAAGAACACGAAGACACGCCCGCAGATCGCGGCCATGGCCGCCAGGGCGTTCGGCGGCATGGCGCTCGCGGACGGCGAAGGCGCCGTGGTCGAGCTGAAAGACGGCTGGTTCAACGCGGCGTACAGCGTCCGGCTCGCCGATGGCCGGGAGGTCATCCTCAAGATCGCGCCGCCGAGAGGCGCGGAGGTCATGTTCTACGAAAAGAACATCATGGCCACCGAGGTCGCCGCCATGCGCCTGGTCCGGCGAAACCCGGCCATCCCGGTGCCCCAGATCTACCATTTCGACGATGCCCGCGACCTGTGCGACTCGGACTATTTCTTCATGGAGAAGATCGCCGCGGACAACCTCGAGCACGTGAGAGCGAGCCTCCCGCCCGAGACGCAGGCGTCCATCGACGTGCACATCGGCGAGATCGTCCGGGAGATCAACGGCTTCACCGGCACCTATTTTGGTTACGATGGGAACCCGGACCTGCGCGCGAGCACATGGCGAGAGGCGTTCACCAGGATCATGGAGTCGGTGCTGGAAGACGGCGCCCGGAAAGGCGTGGCGTACGACCAGGGCTACGACGAGATCCGCGCCGCCGTCCACAGGCACGCCCCGGCATTGGACGAGGTCACCACGCCCTGCCTCGTCCACTGGGACGTCTGGAACCCCAATGTCTTCGTCAAGGAAGGCAGGGTCGCCGGCATCATCGACTTCGAGAGGGCGCTCTGGGCCGATCCCTTGATGGAGGCCCAGTTCCGGCTGCTCTCCGCCGAGGGCATCACCAGCTGCATGCGCGGCTACGGCAAGACCTCGTTCACCTTCGAGGAAGAGCGAAGATGCCGCCTGTACTCGCTGCACCTCGCCCTGGTCATGAACACGGAGTGTTACTACCGCAACTACGACACCGATTCCATCCTCAACCTCTCCAGGCAGTGGATGGGCGAACACATGGCCTGGCTGAGCGCAAACTGAACGCTCATGGGCGAGAGCTCCAGGGTTGAAAAGCTGGGGACCGAGCGGGTCGGGAAGCTGCTGCTGGAGATGTCTTCCCAGACCACGTTCTCGCTGCTGGTCTTTACCGTCTACAGCCTCACGGACATCTACTTTCTCTCCGTGGGCGTCAACGCGCTGGCCGCAGCCGCGGCCTCGATCATCTCGCCGGTCCAGATCGCCCTCGGCGCCGTCGCCACGACCGTCGGGGCCGGCGGCGCCTCGGTGGTCTCCAGGGCGCTCGGCGAGCAGGACCTGGAGAAGGCCTCCCGGACGGTGGCAAGCACCTTCCTGATCTTCTGGACGGCGGCGCTCGCCATCACGGTCCTGGGCTCGGTCTTCATCGAGCCGCTCGTCTACCTGCTCGGGGCCACCGACAGCGTCGCCCCCTATGCCATCGAGTACGGGCGGATCATCTTCCTCGGCGCCATCACCGGCACCGGCTACTCGGCCATCGTCAGGGCGGATGGCAACGCCAGGTACTCGACCGCCATGTGGATCGTCCCGATCTGCGTCAACATCGTCCTGTGCTGGCTCTTCATCCTCGTCTTGCAGATGGGCGTCTCCGGCGCCGCCCTGGCGACGGTCTGTTGCCAGGCCACCTCGGCCGGCATGGGCCTCCACTTCTTCTTTTTCAGGAAGAACCGCTCCTATCGCATCAAGGCGTCTTACTTCAAGCCGGACTGGCCCATCCTCATCGAGGTGGTGAAGATCGGGTCCCCCTCGCTCATCAAGAACGCCAGCGTCAGCCTGATCGCCATCGTCACCAACAACCTGCTCCGGCGGATCGGCGGCGACAGCGCCCTGAGCGTGTTCGCGATCGTAAGCCGGCTCTACTCCGGGATGCTCGCGCCGCTGACCGGCATCGTCCAGGGGATGCAGCCGCTGGTGGGGTACAACTTCGGCCAGAAGAAGCTCGAGCGGGTGCGGGAGGCCATCCGGCTCTCCCTTGGCGCCGCTGTCGTCTATGGATCGCTCGTCTGCGGCGCCTGCCTGGTGATGCCGGCCGCGCTGATCGCCCTGCTGTCCAGGGAGAGCGCGATCATCGCTGAAGGGCAGACCGCGCTGCGGCTGCTGGCGCTCTCTTGCCCCCTGACCGGCGTGGCCATGGTCACGGCGGCCTCGTTTCAGTCGGTGGGCCGGGCCAGGGAGGCGCTGCTGCTCACCCTCGGGGGCATCCTGCTGGTCAAGCTGCCGGTGCTGCTGCTGGCCTCCCGCCTGTTCTCCCTGACCGGCATCTGGGCCTCCGAGGCGATCTCGGAGCTGATCCTTTGCATCGTCTCCTTCATGCTGCTGAAGAACGCGCGCGCCGGTTCTGGGCATGGCATGGCAAGAGCGCCTGACGCGGGCTGAGCCTGCCTCCAGACCGCCGAAAACCGGCGTAGAGGCCGTCTGCGTACCGCGAATGTGTCCATTGACACTCGTCGCGCGGTGCGGCTATACACTCGGCCATTCGCCTGCTGGCCGACACCGCTCGTCTCGAAACACAGCAGGTCCGGACGTAAGTAAACAGAAGCAACGATACCAGCCGCGGCGCGCGGCTGAGGAGGGAGGCATCGATGAAGCTCTATGAGTTCGCTCCTACCCGCTCGATCCGTGTGCGCTGGGCGCTCCAGGAGCTCGGCGTGGATTTCGAGACCGTCCAGGTCAACCTCCGGGCCGGCGAGAATCGCCGCCCTGAGTTCCTCAAGCTCAACCCAGCCGGCAAGCTCCCCGTGCTCGTCGACGGCGACCTCGTGCTCACCGAGTCCGTTGCCATCGTGCTCTACCTGGCGGAGAAGTACCCCGAGAAGGGCCTGCTGCCGGCAGACCCCAAGGAGCGGGCCAAGGTCAACCAATGGCTGCTGTTCGCGGCGACCGAGCTGGAGCAGCCGCTGTGGCGCATCGCGCGTCACAAGTTTCTGTATCCGGAGGACAAACGCCAGCCTGGCGACATCCCCGTCGCCCGCGACGACTTCAAGGCCATGGCCGCCGTGCTGGAGAAGCACATGGATCAGCGGCAGTTCGTCGTCGGCGACCGCCTGACGGTAGCCGATCTCGTGATGGCCTACACCCTCGACTGGGCCAGCGAGGCCGATCTCCTGGGCGACTTCCCGCAGCTGCGGACCTACATGGACCGGATGTACGCGCGCCCTCACGCGGCCCCGCGCATCGCCCAGGCGTTCGCCAGCCTCAACGCTTGAGGGGCAGGTGGCTGGAGGAGCTCTCGCCCTCCAGGCCGAGAGCCTGCTCGCCGCCGCCGTGGCGCAGCGCGCGCCCGCCCGGCACGCAGCGCGCGCTCGGCGACCGCGCGCCCCGGCAGGTCGGCCGGGAGATCCCCCGCGATGCCCGCCCGCGATGATAGAGTGGCGCGATGAGCCGCCGCGTCAGCAGCGACGGGACCGGGAGCCTCCAGATCCACTTCGCCTTCGATCGCAGGCTGGTGGAGGTCGTGAAGTCGCTCCCGTCCCGCCGCTGGAATCCCGAACAGAAGACCTGGCGCGTCCCGGAGACGCACGTGGTCGCGGTGGTGGAGGTGCTGCTCGCCGAGGGGTTCGGCTTCTGCGAGGTGACGCAGCGCCTCTACCGGGAACGCGGCGGGGCCCTCGCCCTCGATGAAGGGGGCGTCACGCCGATCCCCGCCGTGGAGCCGGCCCGAGCCGATGAGCCGCGCAATGGGGACGCGCGGCCGAGGCCAGCGGTGGCCGCGTCCGACTTCACCGTCTCGAAGCTCAACGGACAGGTCCGCGCCGCGCTCGAGGCGGCGTTTCCAGCCTCGATCTGGCTGGTGGGCGAGGTCTGCGGGTTCAACCGGGCCGCCCACAAGAGCATCGTCGGCTTCGAGCTCGTGGAGCGCGACGCCCTCGGAAAGGAGATCGCCCAGGTCAAGGCGACCCTCTTCGAGAGCGCGCGCGCCGAGATCGAGCGGCGCCTCGCCGCGGCGGGCGACCCGTTCCAGATCGAGGACGAGATCCAGATCCGCGTGCGCGGGCGCGTGGAGCTCTACGTCCCCTGGGGCTCGTACCGGTTCCTGATCGAGGACCTCGACGTGGGCTACACGCTCGGCGAGGCCGCCCGGCGGAGAGAGGAGATCGTGCGCCGGCTCGCCGAGGAAGGGCTGCTCGAGCGGAACCGCTCCCTGCCCTTCCCCGCCCTGCCCCTCCGCGTGGGCCTCGTGACCAGCCTGGGCTCGGACGCCTACAACGACGTGCTCGGCACGTTCAGGGAGTCAGGCTTCGCGTTCCGCGTCGTGGCGCACGGGGTCCGCGTCCAGGGGCGGCAGACGGAGCCGTCGGTCCTGAACGCCCTCGACTACTTCCGGGCGCGCGCAGCGGAGCTCGACGTGCTGCTGATCTGCCGCGGCGGCGGCTCGCGCACCGACCTCGCCTGGTTCGACTCGGAGCCGATCGCCCGCGCCGTCGCCACATTCCCGCTCCCCGTGGTCGTCGGCATCGGCCACGAGCGAGACATCTCGGCGCTCGATTTCGTGGGCTTTCGCGAGAAGACCCCGACCGCCGCGGCCGCGATGCTCGTCAAACGCGTCTCGGACGCGCGGGATGAGGTCGAGTCGTCGCTGCTGAGCATCCTCGACCAGGGCCGGCGGGTCCTCCGGTCGGCCTCGTCGGATCTCACCCGCCGGGCGACCCGGGTCCCGCGCTCCGCGTCGCTGCTCATCGCGCGCCGCGCGGGCCAGCTCCAGGAGGCGGTCCGCCAGCTCCGCCAGGGGGCGAGGCGCGATCTCGACGCCGCCTCGCATCGGGTCGACGAGGTGGCCTCGCTCCTCGGGCCGCGCTCGTCCCGGAGGCTGGCGCTCGAATCCGAGCGCCTCGAGTCGCGCGAACGGCGCCTGCGCCTCGTCGATCCACGGCGCGTCGTGGAGCGGGGATATGCGATCCTGCGCACGACGGAAGGGGCGGTGCTCACCGACGCGGCGCGCGCGCCCCAGGGGACGACGCTCATCGCCGAGCTGAAGCGGGGCGTGCTGCGGCTTCGCTCGGACGGATCGGAGGAGACATAGGGTCATGGCAAAGCCGAAGCGCGGGACGAAGGAGCTGTCCGACGGGGACACGACAAGCCCGCAGCGCGCCACGAAAGAGGTCTCGTATGGCGAGGCGTCGTCGCGCCTCGAGGAGATCTTGCAGAACATCGAGGAAGGTCAGGTCGACATCGACGCGCTCTCCGCGCTCGTGAAGGAGGCCGCGGATCTGGTGACGCTCTGCCGCCAGAAGATCCACGCCGCGGAGATCCAGGTGCAGACCATCACCGAGCAGCTCGAGCGCGAGGCGCCGGTGACGACGGACGCGGACGACGAAGACGAGGACGACGAAGACGACGAGTAGCCGGGCGCAGGCGAAACCCATGAGCGCGACGTTCCGGCCCGCCAACTACCGGGATGTCGGCGAGATGCTCGGGCTCTGGCTCGACGTCTCGCCGATCCCTGCCGGCCGCCTGCTCCGCGGCGGGCGATTCGACACCATGACGACGGCGGGCGATCTCGGTTTCCCCGGGACGATACTGAACCTCCGGCGCGGTGCCGATCCTGGTCACCTCACGGGAGTCGAGGTCGTCCACGTCGCCGCGGAGGACGACATCGAGAACTACGACACGCGGCAGCGACGGGTGAGGAGCTGGATTGGAAAGGCTCTTTCCTCGCTCGCGGCCCCCGCCCTCCCCTGGCCTGTCTACGTCCACTGCACCTCGGGGAGAGACCGGACCGGGGTCGTCATCGCGGCGGCCCTGCTCGCGATCGACGTGCCGCGGCAGGTCGTCGCGGAGGAGTACATGCTCAGCGACGGCGCCGACCGCACCGCCATCGATCGGGCCATCGAGGGCATCCTGGAGTGGCTGCCGTCCGCCGAGGTCGACAGGGCAAGGCTGCGGGGCGCGCTGACCTCGGGCGGAGGAAGCTGAGCCGCCGGCACGCAGGGGTCTCCTATCGGACCTTCGAGGCGACCCAGGTCACCCAGGTTGAGGTCGCGCCGGATCGGCGCGCGGGTCGCTGGGGCAGAGCGTGGGGATGGCCACCGGCGCCCGCGCCGGCACCACGGCACGGCCGGGCGCCGGCGTCCGGCGTCCGTCGACAGGGCAGCGCTACGGCAGGTCGAACGCGAAGAGCGTGTTGCCCGGCGTGCCGATGCCGAAGCTCTCGTAGCCGCTCCCCCAGAACACCGTACCGCGCACCACCGCCGGCCCGGCATTGACGGAGCCGTCGGCCGGATGGCTCCAGAGGACGTCGCCCGTCGCGGCGTCGAGCGCGTGGACGTCACCGCTCATCGAGCCGCCGTAGACCACGCCGTTCGCGACCGTCAGCGGCCCCCTGGTCTGCGCGCCCGGCGTGGGATCGGGCGTCTGCCACAGGATGTCGCCCGTGGCGGTGTCGAGCGCGCTCCACGAACCCCAGTTGATGACCTCCCCGGAGGGCTGCAGCGTGTAGTCGACCTGGCCGTTGTTGCCGATCGGCACGTAAATCCGGTTCTGGTCGACGGCGACTCCCCACATGATGCCGCCCAGCTCCCCGCCGGGACCGACCAGCGTGCTCCACACGACGCTGCCGTCGTCCCGATCGAGCGCCCAGAAGATACCGCTCTTCTGGCCGGCGCCGACCAGATCGCGGCGCTCCGCCCCCTGGCCGGCCGTGAAGAGCGTGGCGCCCGTGCCGAAGTCGTAATCCGGGCCCGCCGGATCGGGGCACCAGTCGCCGCCGAAGTAGCAGGCTCCCGTCCAGGCGTCGAAGCCCTGGAGCCGCCGCGCCCACTTCAGCGCGCCGGTGCGGAGGTCGAGCGCGAGGACGGCGTCGATATAGTCGTCCGGCGCAAGGCAGGCCTCGGCGGCGACGGGGTCGTCGCCGGCGGCCTCCACGCACGCGGAGACGGACGGCGGCACGGTGTAGTTGTTGCCGGTGGTCACGTACAGCGTGCGGCGCTTGAGGTCGATCGCGGGCGCGCCGCCCCACACGGCGCCGCCGGTGTAGCCGGCAGGCACCGTGTAGCGCTTCCAGAGCACCGCCCCGGTCCCCGCGTCGAGCGCGACCACGCTGCCGCGGAAGCTGCAGCACGGATAGGCGTTGTCCGCCGCGAAGAGCTCCTCGCGCGAGGAGACACCCACGTACACGCGGCCGCCATGCACGACGGGAGACTGCGTGATGATCGCCGCGGGGTGCGTGTCGAGCTGCCTCTTCCACAGGAGCGCCCCGGTGCGCGTGTCCACGGCGATCATGTGCGCGCCGGCGAGGGTGCCGAGGAACATCGTGTGGCCGTGGAGCGCGGGGGTCGTGCGCGAGACGGCGCCGGCCGTGCCCGTGAGGGCGGCGATCGTGCGCGTCCAGATCGGGTGCCCGGTCCTGGCGTCGAGCTTGTACAGCTTGCCGCCCCCGTCCGGAAAGTAGACAGCGCCGTGGTCGACGGCCGGCGTCGCGGGGACGATGCCGGTCGTGGTGAAGGCCCACTTCACGGCGAGCGATGCGACGTTCGATGGCCCGAGGTGGTGCTCGTCGCGCGCGTAATGCGTGTTGGCCAGATCGTAGCCATAGACGGTCCAGCGCCCGGCGCCCGTGCCCATGGCCGTGCTCCCCAGGACGACACTGAGCAAGGCGAGACATAGGGCGGCCCCGATCGCGGACCGGACCCAGAAGATGCGCTTCATGGTGCTCCTCCCGGGGCATCGAGGTGAGCGGCGATCGGCCACCCGACACGCCAGTTCCGTCGCCTCTGCAGCACGAGGCCCCGAATCTACGTCACGCGGAATCGAGCTGGGTGTCAATCGGAGAGAGCAAGGCGGCACGGAGCCCCCTTCCCATGGCCGGATACCGGGGTAATCTCGGCTCCTCGGAGGTGGGCCACGAACCGGAACAGCGCATCGAGTCCGCGCTCGCGGGCGACGACCACGAAGACCACTGCAGCGAGGAAGAGCAGCGCCGGGGAGCCGAAGAAGTCCGCCGCGCCGCGGAAGGCCGCCGCGCCGAAGGCTCCCGCGAGGCAGAAGGGCGCGGCGCGCAAGAAGGAGCCGCCGCCCTCGCCGGTGCCGAAGCTCCTCGGCGTCCTGGAGTCCCAGAAGCAGCTCGGCGGCGCGTCGTACCCGCCGACGCTCGAGCGGCTGACGGAGCTGACCGGTGACACGCTCGCGGTGACGAGCAAGGCCCTGACGACCAGGGAGGCGAAGGGGCGCGTGCTGCTCTCCCGCGCCGCGGGAGGCAAGAAGAAGCCAGCCCCCGGCGCCACGCTGGTGCTGCTCGCGGAGGACCTGGAGGCGGTCGCGCAGTCCGATCGGCTCCTGGAGGTGCAGCTCCAGTCGGCGCGAACGGCCGACGCTCCCGCGGTCGACCTGGCGCAGCTCCCCAAGGGCCTCCTTCCCGCCCTGGGCCGCGCGTTCAAGGCGGCGCTCGATCAGCGCATCGCCGAGCGCCGGCTCCCCCGCGCCATCGGCGCCTTGCTCGGGAAGAAGCCGCTGCTCTTCTTCCTCGCAGACGCCGTCCTCTTCCTCGCAGACGCCGTCCTCCCGGCCGCCGGCGCGCCGGCGCGGCCCGCCGCGATCGCGACCGACGGCGCTGCCCGCCGCGCGGCTCCCGACGGCGCCGGCAGCGCGATCTCCAACGGCCCCGTCACCTCGGCCCAGAGCGGCCCCGGCGCGCCGGCCATCTCCTTCGTCGATCGCTTCGACGCCGCCTTCTCCTCGCTCGACCGCGCCTCCGGCCGCCTCAACTACGTCACGCTCCACGCGCTCCGCGCCGCGCTGCCGGACGTCCCGCGCGACACCTTCGACACGGAGCTCGCAGCGCTCCGGCGGCAGCGGCGCTACTCGCTCGACCCGTCCGACGGCCGCCACCACCAGATGGCCGAGGCGGAGCGCGACGCAGGCATCATGGAGGCCGGGAACCTGCTCGTCTACGTGGCGCGGAGGGACGACGCATGAGCGAGGAGCCGACGTTCGAGCGCTTCCTGGCGGCGGTCCGGGGCACCAACCCGTTCCGCAGCCACCGCATCACCGACGTCGGGGGCGGCGAGGCCACGGTCGAGTCGATCCACAAGAGCGCCTTCACCAGGCTCGTGCGCGTCGTGCAGGACGCCGCGAAGGAGCCGATCAGCATCGGCGCGCTGCTCATCGGCGCGCCCGGGGTCGGCAAGAGCCACCTGCTCGCGCGGCTGTTCCAGTGGGCCGGGGAAGACAGGGCGACGGTCGTCTACCTGCACAACATCCTCGCCTCGCCCGAGCGGATGCTCCGGTACGTGCTCAACGCGACCGTCAGCGATCTCGCGGGGCACCGCGGCAGCGACTACACGCAGTCGCGCCTCTACACCGTCCTCAACCGCGCCCTCATCCGGACGGGCGCGCTCAAGGGCCGCAAGATGATGACGGGGCCCAGGGAGATCGAGGCGCGCAAGGAGGCGCTGGCCCGCCTCGGCGCCAAGATCGACCCGCAGAGCGCCGTCATCCCCGTGCTCAACGCGTTCCTCACCGGGACGTCGCACGCGAGCCTCGGCGACGCCGGCGCCGAGAAGCGCGCCCAGGCGGCGGTGCTCTGGCTCTCCGGCGAGACGCTCGGGCCCGACGAGGCGCGCCTGCTCGACCAGGCGGCCGGGGAGGACGGCCTCGCCCTCGCGGACGACGCCGCGGTGGAGCGCGTCCTCCACGTCCTCGCGCACCTGTGCGCCCTCGCCGAGCTCCCGCTCGTGCTCTGCCTCGACCAGATCGACAACCTCGACGCCGATGCGGTGCGCGCCCTGATGTCGTACGCGCACGCGCTGCTCGACCGGGCGAAGCACCTCGTCGTCATCGTCTCGGGCGTGAAGCAGTCGATGCTCTCCCTGCGCACCGGCGAGGTGATCCCGGCGGCCGCGTGGGACCGCATCGCCGAGCGGATCCTCGAGCTGCACATGGTCTCGCCGGAGGAGGCCCGCGCCATCCTCGAGGGGCGGCTCGACGCCGCGCTCTCCGGCTTCGAGGAGAAGGAGATCGAGGAGGTCATCGCCGCGCGCAAGCGCGATCGGCTCTTCCCGCTCGGCAGCGCGTGGCTCGAGCGGCGCCTCGACGGCGTGCAGGAGCTCCGGCCGCGGGACGCGATCCTCTGGGCGCGCGATCGCTGGGAGGCGCAGCAGGATCGGCTCGCGGCCGTCGGCGGCAAGCGCTGGCTCAAGGAGTGGCCCGGCCCCGAGGACGGGCCGAAGTCGCCGCCGGTGAAGCTGGAGGACGTCATCGACGCCGAGGTGAAGAAGAAGCTCGTCGAGGGCACGACCCGCCGACGGCTGCAGCAGGCGTCGCTGCCGCCCGACGAGGACAACCTCGCGAGCCTGACCCACCACCTGCTCGCCAGGTGCGCCGGCAAGGGCGCCTCGACGCTCCTGAGCGTCGAGCACGCCACCGCGAAGAAGCGCGGCAAGGCCGCCCCGGCGCACCACCTCGTGGCCAAGGAGAAGCGCGCGGACGGCGTCATCGTGACCACCGGCGTGACGTTCCTCTGCGCGCCGAGCGGGCACGGCGCGCGGCTGCCGCTCCAGCGCATGGTCGAGGACACCAAGCACACGGACAAGCGCATCCTGGTCACCGACGAGGAGCGCCGGCCGCTCCGGCTCGGCGGCGCCGGCAAGGCCGCGTACGACGCGCTCTGCAAGCTGGGCCGCCAGCGCTTCCTCCACCTCCACCTCGACTTCGCCGGGCACGCGGAGCTCGACTCGCTGGTGGGGCTCCTCGGCGCCGCGAGGAGCCACGACCTCGAGATCGAGCACCCCCGCGGGCAGTACCGCAAGGTGACCGAGGCCGAGGTGCTGGCGTCCTTCGAGCGCCAGAGCCTCCTGCTCGCGCACCCGCTGCTGCGCGAGCTGCTCACCGAGGAGATCGTGAAGGGCGGCGGGGACTCGACGCCGCCGCCGGCGTGGGATCCGCAGCAGACGCGGGAGCACATCATGGCCGAGCTGTCGTGGCGCCTCGGCCTGATGGCGAAGGAGCTCGCGCAGATCTTCGCGAGCCGCAAGAAGCTGCACGAGAAGCGCTTCCCGGAGGTGTGGTCGCACATCAAGAAGACGGCGCAGGCGCTCCATGACGAGGGCCACGTCCACGCGACCGCGACCGACGACGACCTCTTCGTCCAGCTGCGGGGCAAGAAATGAGGCTCGTGCACGTCAACGTGACCCAGCTCCGCGTCGCGGCGACGTGCCCGAGGCTGCACTGGTTCGACGCGCGCGCCACGGCCGAGCGGCAGGACGGGCGGACGGTCGTGAGCCGCATCTGGCGCAAGGGCGGGGAGGCGCCCGGCTGCGGCGCGCTGTTCCACACCGCGGTGGAGCGCTTCAACGCCGCCGCGGCGAGCTCGGACGAGGTGCTGGCGGCGCTGGAGGCCGCCGGCGACGCCCCGGGCCTCCAGCAGGCGCTGATGCGCTGGTTCAACGCCTCCTGCCTGAACCTCGACGCGCTCGCGGCGCGCCCGGTGCCGCTGCGGCTGGGCTTCATCTCGGCGGTCCAGCTCTACATGGAGGAGCTCGCGCGGCTCGCGGCGCACGCGAGGGCCGCCGGCCTGCCCGCGGCGGAGCTCCGGGCGCAGCTCTTCGGGGACTCGCGCAAGCGGGTCGACGTGACGTTCCACGTGGGGGAGGACGTCCACGTCCACGTGACCGGGGCGATCGACTACGTGTACTTCGATCCGCGGCTCGGGAAGCACCGCATCGTCGACTACAAGCTCACGCCCGCGACCTCCCCGAACAGCGATCTCTTCCAGATCTTCACGTACGCGCTGATGCACCACCACCAGCACGGCACCCGGCCGGACGTGGCGGTGCTCTACCTGCACCCCACGCGCAGCGTGCGCGAGGCGCGCTGGGAGGAGATCGAGGCGAAGCGCGGCAAGGTCCACGAGCTCATCGCCAGCATGGTGGCCTGGTCCGACCACGCGGTGGGCGCGGGCGGGCTCGCGCCGCCGGGCGACCGCGCGTACTGCGGCGGCTGCAAGCACGAGCGCTCCGGGGCGTGCGTCGCGCAGCTCGGCCACAAGGACGTGGGCGCGTGGGACAGGCGCTGGACGGCGCTCGAGGCCACGCGCGGCGGCGGAGCGCCGGAGGGGCGCGAGCCCACCGCGGCCAGCGCGCCGGCGGCGGACGAGCCGATGGTGGAGGACGATCCCGAGCTCGACGAGGCGCTGGCGGTCGTGAAGCCGGCCGTCGAGCGCCCGAAGCCGGCGCCGGCGCGGGGCCGCGGGCGAAAGGCGCCCGCGGAGGCGCCGCCGGGCGGTGCCAGGCCCGCGGAGGCGCCGCCAGGCGGTGCCAGGCCGGCGGAGGCGCCGCCAGGCGGTGAGCGCCCGACCCCCGCGGCGCTCGACGCGGGAGCGAGGCCGCCGCAGGCCCGCACCGCGAGCGTCACCGGCATGCTCCTCGGCTTCGACGACGGCGGTTCGCCCGTCTGCGTGGACCCTGCGGTGCTCCGGACGCACGTCTCGGTCGTCGGCGCGGCGGGGAGCGGCAAGACGTGGATGGCCAAGGTCATCGCGGAGGAGGCGCTGCGCGCCGGGGTCCCCGTCGTCGCGATCGACCCCCAGGGCGATCTCGTCCAGATGATGGAAGCGCGCCCGCCGTCCGACGTGCCAGCGGAGCTGCACCGCGCGTGGGAGGAGCTCCGGCAGCGCATGGAGCCGCGCATCCTCACGCCCGGGTCCTCGCACGGCCTGCGGCTCTGCCTCGACCCCCTGCGGCTCCCGAGCGCGGGCGAGCTCTCGCACATCGCGAACCCCGCGCTCCGCGCCGAGGAGGAGGAGGGCTTGCTCGTGGCGGTGGCGGCCAACCTCGTCAGCCTGTGCGCGTGCGGCGGCGAGGAGGAGTCGCAGCGCACGTTCCTCTACCAGGTGCTGCGGCACCTGCCGCGCGCGGCGCCGGTCCGGCTGAGGGACATCGTGGCCGCCGTCACCGCGCCCGAGGATCTCGGCATCGACGACGTCGACAGCCTGATCCGCAAGTCCGAGCGCGAGCGGCTCGCGCGAAAGCTCAACACGTTCGTGCAGGGCCCGTCCGCGCGGCTCTTCTCGGGGGGGACGCGCCTCGACTTCACCGAGCTGCTCCGGCCCTCGAAGCCGGGGCGCGTGCCGCTCAACGTCGTTTACCTGAACGCGCTCAGCAACGACGATGAGAAGCACTTCTTCCTCGCCGCCCTCGCGACCGAGCTGTACCGCTGGATGATCACGACCGTGGACGCGACCTCCGGCGGCGTGAACCTGCTCTTCTACATCGACGAGGCGCGCGACTGGATCCCGGCCGGCGGCAGCAAGCCGCCCGCCAAGCAGCCGCTCATCCGGCTCTTCACCCAGGGCCGGAAGTACGGCGTGGGTTGCTTGCTGTGCACCCAGAGCCCTCGATCGGTCGATTACAACGTGTTCGGCAACACGAGCACGAAGCTCATCGGGCGGCTCGAGGCGGCCCAGGACGTGGAGCGCGTGATCGACTGGTTCACGATCGAGGGCGGGGCCCCTCTGTGGGTCGCCGCGCGCAAGGGGGCGCCGAAGGGGAGCTTCGTCGCGCGCTGGCCCGACATGCCCGCGGAGCTCGCGGGCCGCGCGTTCAAGGGGAGAACGCTCTTCACGCGCCACGCGGGCGCATGGTCGCCCGACCGCGTGGAGCGCGCCGTCACCGAGGCGGGGCTCCGTGCCCAGGCGGGTGACGCGCCGGGCGCGGGCGGGGTCGACGCCTCCTCACCAGCAAGGCGCTCCCCGGGATCGCGGTAGGCACGACGGTGGTGCATGGACCTGGACAATCCCGTGATTCGACTCTGTGCGGAGGGCACCCGGGCGGAGTTCGAGGGCAGGAAAGAGGATGCCCGGGAGCTCTATCGTCGGGCGTGGGCTGTCTGCAAGGACGACTACGACGCCTGCGTGGCGGCGCACTACGTCGCACGGTTTCAGGACACGCCCGAGGAGGCGATGTCGTGGAATCGAGAGGCGCTCCTTCGCGCAAGGAAGGTCGACGACGAACGTGTCCAGAGCTTCTACCCTTCGTTGTATGTGAACCTCGGCCGCTCCCATGAGCTGCTTGGCAACCGAGAGGAGGCGGAGCGCTTCTACGGGCTCGCGGCCGAGCTCGGCCTCGAGCATCAGCCGGACGAGTAGGGGTCGCGACGTCCCCAGAAAGCCCGCGACACGAGGTGCTTCTCCATGAAGAGCGCGCTTGAAAGAAGGCGGCGGTTACCTCTGATGCTGTTCGCGGCGCTCTGCGGGTGCCAGAGAGCACCCACGCAATCGAACGAGATCTCAACCGCGAGCGCGGCGGCCCCCGAAAGCGGCACGAGCGCACCGGCAAACTCGCACGCTCCACTGGTCGCTGGCCAGGCCGCGCCCTCGAAGGCCGAGGTGGCCGAGCGACTGGCGGGCATCGGCCCGGGCGAGGAGCGTGAAATCGGCGCAGGCATCTTCATGGTGATGCACAGAGTCCAGGCCACCGAGCCGCTCGGAGATGGGTGGCACCTCGCCCGATCGACGGAAGGCGCCTTCTCCGTGGAGCTGCCGCTCCCGTTCAACGACTTTCGAACGCGCGCCGGGGCAACCGACGACGTGGAGCTGCGCACGCACACGGTCGGCGGAAAGACGCCTGGACGGCTCGCCTTCAGCGCGAGCTGCATGGCGCGGCGAGATGGAACGCTCGGGCCGGAGAGGCGCGCGCCCGGCGGTGACAGGATCGAGGTGAAAGGGACACCGCCGGCGGCACACCAGCGGACGGTGGATTTCGAGGACATGACCTGCTTCCTCATCGTCGAAGCCCAGGGCTCGGATCCGCTGCCGCCCGAGGCCGATCGGCTGCGCTTCCTCCGGTCGCTCAAGCGGACAGGAAAGCCGGTCTGGTGAGAATGCTCATCGCAGGCGAGCGGCTACTTCATTCCAGCGCTTCGGTCTTCGAGATCGCGGGCGCCGTCGGCTACGGGTCGGAGAGCGCGTTCAGCGCCGCGTTCAAGAGGACGATGGGCGAGTCGCCACGCGCGTATGCGCGTGGACGTCGGGCGTAAGGCCGTTCGCCATCGCCCGATACCCGACCCGCTTGCCGGCGCATCCGCGGCATGCCTTGATCGAGCCCATGACGACGGGGTTCTTCGAGGCACGTGGCCTTCGTTTCCGGCTCGATCGCGAGGGCGCCGAGGTGAGCGGGGCGCCGACGCGCGCGGTCCAGGCCACCATCGAGCCCGACGAGGCGAGCCTCGACGGCGACGAGCCGCTGGCCGAGCTCCTGGGCCGCCGGCTGTCGGCGCTGCTCGGCGCGCCGGTGAGCGACGAGGAGGGGATCTTCGACCTGGCGGTCGAGCGCGACGGGGCCGTTGTCGCGGCCGTGCAGCTCTCGTGCGGCGAGGACGACGAGGACGTGCTCGAGTTGCTCGGCGAGCGGTCGCCCTCGCTCCCTGTGCGCGCGCTTGCCGAGGCGCTCGTCGAGGCGCTGCGGGGCCCCGGATGACGGCGCGCGCGGCGCGCCAGCACGCCGTGTCGGCCCAGGTGAAGCCTGTCGAGGACGGGTTCCTCGTTCCGCCCGGACATCCTGGGGCGGGTGAGGTCACGGCGGGCCGCTTCGTCATGCTGCCGGTCCCTGGCGTCGAGCACAGCCCTCAGTTCTTTCGCTACAGCGCCGCGCTCGAGGGCGCCCCCCGTACCTCGGAGTTCTTCGTCCTGATCGCCACCCCTTTCGGTGATCCGTCAGCCGCCCCTCGAGCGCTCCCCCATCTCGAGCGCGCGTTCCCGTCCGCGACTGTCGCTCTGCTGCTCGATGCCCGGACCGGCTGGGCTCGCGCCAGCGTCTCTGCGCTAAAGGATGCAGGCCGCAAGGAGCTCGCTGCCGGCTGCGTGGCCGCCGTCCTCGCCGGAGCGAGCTGGGACGAGTCCGACCCCATCCTCGTGGAGCTGGACGAGGAGCACTTTGCCGTGAGCCTCGTCCACCACGTTGACCTCTGGGATGAGGTCATCGCCGTGACCGGCGCGGGGCCCGCCTGACCGCGGGGCTCGAGGACCGCGGCCTGCCGTTCAGACGTCGACGAGGACGTCGAACCCGCCGTAGATCATCCGCTTTCCGTCGAAGGGTGAGTCCTCGTTGTTCATCTGCATGCGCGGGTCCTCCATCACCTTCTTGTTGCCCTCGTCCCGCACCTCCTTCGAGGGCCAGACGATCCACGAGAAGACGACGACCTCGCCTTCCTCCGCCTTCACCGCGCCCTTGAAGTCGGTGATCTTGCCGTCGGGCACGTCGTCACCCCAGCACTCGACGACGCGGATCGCCCCGTGCTCCTTGAACACCGCCGCGGCCTTCTCGGCCAGATCGCGATAAGCCTGCTTCTTGCCCGCGGGCACGGGCACAACGAAACCGTCGACGTAGCTCATCGTTGTTCTCCTCTCGTTCGGCCCCGTGCCAAACAGACCGCCGCCGCGACCCGCGCGGCGGCGCGCCGACCAGCTCGGGGGTCGGGGTGATGCCTCAAGGCGATCGACGAAGGCAACTTCGCTGCAAGGCCACCTGGCGGCCACGCCCGAGGGCTCACGGCGCGTGATCCAGCTTGAAAGCGAGCTCAGCGCGACAGGCCTGCCGGACGATCACCCAGGGCGAGGCAGCGCGCGCTCGCGGGCGCGCCACGCGGCCGGGGCCACGCCGTGGCGGCGGCGGAAGAGGCGGCTGAACTGGCTGGCGTCGGCATAACCGACCCGCTCGGCGATGATCTCGACGAGCTCATCCGTGTCGCGCAGGCGGCGCCGCGCCTCGGCGAGGCGGCCTTCGAGGATCCACGCCACCACGGAGCGGCCCGTCGACCGCTTCACCGCGGTCGTGACATGGGCGGGAGACCGGTGCACAGCGCGGGCGACCTCACCGAGGGTCAGCGGTCCCAGACAGCGCGCCTCGATCACGGCGAGCGCCTCGGCGACGATCGAGGGGGCCTCGGGAGGAGCCGCGTCGCGCGGGGCGGCGCGCGCGATCTCGGCGAGCAGGAGCCCGAGCAGGCTCTCGGCCACGACGGGCAGCATGCCCGAGGATCGTGACAGCTCGCGCTCGAGCTCCTCGAGCAGACCGAGCACGTGGGGCTGCCTGCTGGTCGGCAGCTCGACGACCGGGAAAGCCCCGCGCCGGACGCGTTCGAGCGGCGCGAGCAGCTCCTGAAAACGATCCTGGGGGAGGCACGAGCGACAGAAGGCCACGCCGCGCATATCCACCTTGCTCGCCGTGAGCCACCGGTGGGCATCGCCGGCCGGGATGAGGTGGACCTGGCCAGCCGTCAGCTCCAGCTCGCCGCGGTGCTCCACCCGCATCCGGCCGCCGAGGTGAAAGGCGAGGACCGAATAGGTGTGCACGGCGGCGCGCCGCATCGGGCGGACCTCCGACGCGCGGCAGGCATGTACGTGGACCACGCCGGTCTCGAGGGCGTCGATTGTAAGCTGCGACTCCATGACCACCGTCGCAGGGTAACACGCGTTGATGGGGCAGGATCTTGGACGCCGGCCTGGCCAGGCGCTCGAGGCTCCCTCGGTCCGGCAGGCGACGCGGTGTCACACAGCGGCGGCACCCGGCGCGCACCGGCGACCCGAACCCCACGGACACGCACACCATGGCGAACGGGTCGAGCACGGAGAGTACGGCTGAGCTCCCTTGACAGCTGGGGACCGATTCGTTTCCTCTGGACACTTGCGAGGTCACCCGGGGGTCCTCTTCGCGGCGCGCCGCAACCTCGCGCGGACGCCCGAATCACCGTGTTCTAGATCCAACATGATGGCTGCGCGCCCCGTTCGGGCGCGCGTCCTCGCCCGGCGCGATCACGACACCGTGTTCGCTCCGGGCGACGCTCCCCTGTAAAGCTCATTATCAGGGAGGGTTTATGAATCACATGTTCAATTCCCATCAAGGCATGTTCATGGCCTGTCTCTTCCTCCTTATCCCGCTGCTGGGGGCCGCGGGTTGCGCGGGGGAGGAGGAGTGGGGCACAGGCGAGCTCGTCGCGGTCGCCGCCCAGGCGCACCGGGTCCAGAGCGGCGAGCAGCTCTTCGAGAGAGCGACCTTCGGCGGCAACGGGCGCCGCTGCGTGACCTGCCACAGCGAGGAGACCGGCACGATCTCCCCGGCGGACGTGCAGGCGCGGTACGCGGCCAACCCGAACGATCCGCTCTTCCGCCCGATCGACAGCGACGATGGCGTCGGCGACAGCTACACGCGGCTCCTCAACGAGGCCACGATCCGCTTCGAGTTCCCGCTGCCGCCGAACATCTGGCTCGACGACGACCCCGCGGCCACGAGCGTGACCGTCTTCCGAGGCGTCCCCTCCGTCAAGAACTCGCCTGCGCTCGATCCGCTCATCACGTTCGATACCCGTGAGCCCGACCTCGAGACGCAGGCCGCGAACGCGATCCTTTCGCACTTCGAGCCGACGGTCACGCCCACGCGGCGGCAGCTCGAGAAGATCGCCGACTACGAGAGGACGCTGTTCAGCTCGCGGGAGCTGCGCCGCTACGCGCACGGCGGGCCCGAGCCCGAGCTGCCTCGTGGCCGCACGGCTTCCGAGAAGCGCGGGCGCAAGCACTTTCTCCCGAACCAACTCTGCGGCCAGTGCCACAGCGGGCCCATGCTGAACACGGCGAGCGACCAGTTCGTCCTCGGACCGTTCCTCAGGATCACGGGCGTGCTGACCGGGTTCTCGGGAGAGGTCCTCGGCACCACCGAGACGCGGCCGACGCCGAACCCGATGCGTCGCTACAATATGGTCTGCCCTTCGGACGGGAGCAGCTTGCTCTGCTCCGATCCAGACACGTACTTCCCGATCATCGCCGTCTATCAGCCGAGGCTCGAGAACGGCGTCCTCTCGATGCTCGCCGCCGATCCGGCCTACGCCCTGGTCCTCGGCAGCCTGGACGGCCTGGGGGACGGCAAGACCACCTCCCTCTGGGGCATCAACGAGACGGCGCCCTATTTCCACGACAACTCGGCCCCTACGCTGGAGGACGTCGTTCACCACTACAAGCTGGTGTTCGAGGCCGCCCCGATCCTGGCCCCCCCCCTCGGGGGGCGCACGACCCTGACCGCCCAGGAAGAGGCGGACATGGTCGCGTACATGAAGCTCCTCTGAGCGGAAGGCCCTCTCCCACGCGGGCCGGTTTGGAAAGCTCGACAGCAGGGACGCTCAGGCCTGCATCACCAAGCCGGGCGAGCTGACCGAGCTCAAGGCCTGAGGCGGGGCGTTCACGACTCCCGGCCGGGCGCGAGACCCACCGCTGCGATGAGCTCGCCCAGGCCGGGATCCGTCGCCTTGTCGGCGCTGCGCGCCGACTCGAACGGCCGCTCCCCGCGGATCCAGGCGTCGGCGAGCGAGTCCGGCCCGTTCAGGAGCAGGTGCATCGCCGCCGTCAGCTCCAGGGGGCGCATATCGAGGCGGAAGAGCTCGGAGAGGCTGAGCTGCAGGCCGGCGCTGATGGCGTGGACGCCGCGAATGGGCTCCATGAACGAGCGGCCCCCCACGCCGCGCGCCAGGAACGCGGCGCGCGCCTCGGGGTCCCGCAGCCTGGTCGCGCACTCGCCCGCGTCGAGCGAGTTCATGCCTCGACAGGAGAGCGGTCGAACCTCGTAGATCGAGCACCGCCCCGACCGCAGGAAGGGGCAAGGGTGGTCCGGCGAAAACCGCTCTGCCGACGGCAGGCTCCGCGTCCTGTCGTGGCACCCGGACACGTGCTGAGCCACGCGCGCGAGCTCCGCGTCGGACAGGGTCGACCTCAGGTGGTCGGCGATCGCGAGCGCCTCCGGCGGAGTGACGCCGACCGATTGATGACAGCAGTGATCGCAGCCCGCCCTGCACGCCACCGCGCCGTCGGGCGCGCGCGCCAGGAGCCCCGCAGCGAGCCGCGACGTGGCCGCCATCGCGTCCCGCGCCAGCTCGACCGCGCCATCCACGCTCGGCTCCCCGCGCAGGGCGGAATACGCCGTGTTGGCCGCGGCCGCCGCGATGTCGTTCTGCCACGCCTCGCGGAACACCGGGGTCCTGAGCGCCACGCGCTCATGCCCGCTCGCGGGGTCGCGAAGGACCGTGAGATGCACGCGACCCGCGCCGTCCTTGCGGGCGTCTCGCCGGGCCTTCTTTCCTGACGCGGGGCGCGGCTTGCCTTTCCTCTGACTCATGGTGGCCGGTTCCTGGAGGGTGGTTGCCGCCCGAGCGCTTGAAGAAACGGTAGTTTATCACCCCGTCGAACCGTCCGCCAGACCTCTCCTCGTCTGGTTGGGGGCGAACTCTCCCACCGTGCCGGGAAGAAGGAACCGAGAGGACGCCACAAGACGCCATGAGGCGCCACAAGACGCCAAATTTTTGTATTTTTCTTGGCGTCTTGTGGCGTCTTGTGGCGTCTTATGGCGTCTTGGCGTTCAAATGACCTCACCTTCGGGCAAAGTACCCCACCACCAGGATCGATTTGCTGCGATGCTGCACCCTTGAAGGGTAATCAGGTCCCGCAGAACGTGTATTGCACTCGCTCGTCCAGCTGCGGGGGCTCGCTCAGGTGCGCGCTCTCCGGCTGATCGTCGTACGGTCGCTCGAGCACCCGCACCAGCGTCTCGAACGGCTCGAAGTCGTCACGCAGAACGGCCGCCTGGATGAGCGCCTCGATCCGGTGATTGCGCGGGATGAACGCCGGATTGACGAGCCGCATCGCGCTCGCGCGCGCCTCGGGCGTGATCTCCTCCCGGGCGAGCCGCCGGCGCCACGACTCGGCCCAGTCGCGGAAGGCGCCGGGCTCGGCGAACAGGGAGGCCACCTGCGCGTCGGCCGCTGGATCGGCCGCTGAAGCGCACAGCCGGCGAAAGAAGACCGTGTAATCGACGCCGTTCGACGCGAGCCGCTCCAGCAGATCCGCGGCGAGCGCGAGATCTGCCTCCTCCTCGCGCGCGAGCCCCAGCTTGGCCCGCAGGACGCGCGCGTGGGCCTCGACGAAGAGCGCGGAGAAGCGCTCAACGCGCTCGGTCGCCAGACGGACGGCCTCCTCCTCGCCCTCGGCCAGGAGCGGCAGGAGCGCCTCGGCGAGCCGCGCCATGTTCCACTGCGCGATGCGCGGCTGGTTCCCGAAGGCGTACCGGCCGCCCCGATCGATCGAGCTGAACTTCTTCGCGGGATCATACTCGTCGAGGAACGCGCACGGCCCGTAATCGATGGTCTCCCCGGAGATCGACGTGTTGTCGGTGTTCATCACGCCATGCACGAAGCCGACGCCGAGCCAGCGCGCGACAAGGGACGCCTGCGCGTCGACGACGCGCTCGAGCAGCGCCAGCGCGTCGTTGCCGCTGCCCACCGCCTCGGGGTAATGCCGGGAGAGCGCATACGAAGCGAGCGTGGCCAGCGCCTCACGGTCGTCCCGCACGGCGAAGAACTGGAACGTGCCCACGCGGATGTGGCTCGCGGCCACGCGCGTGAGCACCGCGCCGGGGAGCACCTCCTCGCGATAGACCGGCTCGCCCGTCGTCACCGCGGCCAGCGCGCGCGTCGTCGGCACGCCGAGCGCCGCCATGGCCTCGCTCACGACGTACTCGCGCAGCACCGGCCCGAGCGCCGCGCGCCCGTCTCCGCCCCGCGAGAACGGCGTCCTCCCCGCGCCCTTGAGCTGGAGATCGCGCCGCTTGCCGTCCCTGCCCACGACCTCGCCGAGCAGGATGGCCCGCCCGTCCCCGAGCTGGTTGACGAAGCTGCCGAACTGGTGCCCCGCGTACGCGAGCGCGATCGGCTCCGCGCCCTCGGCCAGCGTGTTGCCCGCGAGCACCTCCGCCCCCTCCGGCGAGGCGAGCTGCTCCGCGTCGAGCCCGAGCACCTCCGCGAGCGCGCGGTTCACCTTCACGACGCGCGGCGCGCGGACCCGCGCGGGGGAGACGCGCGCGTGGAAGCGGTCGGGAAGGCGGGCGTAAGTGTTGTCGAACGGGAGCTTCATCGGCGAACCTTACGCGCGGAGGTGCCGCCGCTCAAGCCGCCGGAAGAGCCCGCCGCCGGGCCGCGCCACGGCGCCGCGGGAGCGAGCGACGCCGAGCCGTTCGCGCGAGGGCGAGCGAACAGGCTCCTCGTCCTGTCGCATTCCCTCCTCAATTCCCGGCGACGCGCAGGCGGAAAGAGTCGGTCTGGGTGAGATCGGCGAGCAGATCGAGGAGGGTATAGCCGTCGACAAGCAGGCTGACGCTGAGCCCGTCAACGTCACACCTGTCGCTCCCGTCTGGCTCCCGTCCCGTGGCAAAGGCGACCCACCGCTCGGCATAATGGCGCATGGCGGCCGGATCAGCGGCGAGCTCGTTCATCAGCTCGATGGGTGACGTGATCGTCTTGACGTTGTCGGCGCCAAAGGTGACGTCAGCGGTCCCGTCGATGGCGCCGCCGAGCGGATCGACGGTCTGCACCTTGCCGACGGCGTCGTACCTCTCGAGCACGAAGCCCGGCGGGTTGATGTACGTGCCGTGGCATCCGGCGCACCCCGCGCGGGAGGTCAGCGCCTCGACGGCCTCACGCTCCGTGGAGAACGGCCCCGGAGGCCGCGGCGTCTCGCTCGCGGCGGGCACGGGGGCCAGGTCGATCCCGAGCAGCCTGTTGGCGACGAACGCGCCCCGAAGGATCGGGTTCGTCGCGTCGTAACGCGCGTAGGAGCTCAAGAACCCGACGCGGGTCAAGAACCCCGGCCGCTCGTTCGGATCGAGCTCCACCCGCGTCAGATCTGGGCCGTAATCCGCCGCATCGAGCCCATAGAGCGGAGCGGTGTCCTGATTGACGTAACCGACGTTGCTCAGGAAGAGGTCCTTGAACGACCCGCCCTCGAACGCCACCTCCTCGAAGAGGGCGTCCATCTCTGCCATCATCGGAGCCACTGCGTCCGGGGAGTAGTCGGAGAAGCGGGTCGTGTCGTGGTCGGCCGCCCCCCAGCGAGAACCCGGGCGAATGTCCGCATAAGCACGATGGAACCGGGTCACGACGGGCGCCGTCTTTTCGCGGACCTGGATCATCCGCTGCGCCTGCGCCAGGATCTGCTCCCTGGTGGCGAGCTGGCCAGCGTCGGCCGCGGCGTCCAGGATGTCATCTGGAATGGAATCCCACAGCAGGACCGAGAGCCTCGTCGCCACCTCGTGGCTGGAGAGATTGATCGCGCTTCCTTCGGGCTCCTGCGCCAGCTCAGGGCGCATGATGAACGAGGGCGAAGCGAGGAAGGTGAGGAGGATGGCCTCGGCGATCTCTTCGGGCGTGCCCTGGGGCTCCACGGCGGTGAGCCGCAGGAAGCTCTGCACCTCTTCTTCGAGCAGAGGACGGCGGAAAGCCTTGCGACCAAAGGCGACAATCGTCTCTTCCAGGCACCTGGACGCCGCCGGATCGCAGGCGAGGAACCTGGGCTTGTTCGGCCCGCCCATCACCTCGGCGGCGATGTGTTCGGCGGCCGCGAGATAGCCGCTCCATGCGGGCTCTGTCATGTCGCCCTCGAAGTCGGGGACGAGGAGCGCAGATGGCGGGAGATTGCCGGCGCGCTCCAGCGCCGTCACGCCGAGCAGATCCCGCACCACCGCGTCGTATTGCCGGTTGAGCAGGCGCGGGATCTGGGACGTCACCGGGATGCTGGGCAAGCAGGAGTCCCCCCCTCCTACGCCGGATCCCCCTCCTACGCCGGATCCCTCCCCGACGCCGGCCGCGGTGCCGCTGCCGCCGCCGCTCTGATCGTCGCGGTCGGTGCCCTTGCCCAGGATCGTGATCCCGCACCCAGAGGCGACGAGCGAGAGCGCCGCGAAGCAGCAGAGCGAGGATACGGCGCGCCAGAGCCTCATGACAAAGCCTCCCGGCGTACAATTCCCGGGGGGCTTCCCCGCGATCACAATTTCGTCGCGCACGTCGACCCGGCGCCCGCGCCGATGCGGCCAGCGTGGGGCCTGCTCGGGCGCGCTTCGAAGGAGCGCCGGGTCAGGCGCGTCTTCCTGGTTCCTGGCGTATTCCCTCCTCAGTTTCCGCGGACGCGCAGACGGAACGAATCTGTCTGGGTAAGATCGGCGAGCAGGTCGAGAATCGTGTAACCGTCGGCAGATAGCTTGGCGTCGAGCTCATCGACGTCGCAGACGTCGTTCGGGTTCGGCTGCCGCCCGGTGGCGAAGGTGACCCACCGCTCGGCATAGTGGTGCTTGGCCGCCCGGGCGACGGCGAGCTCGTTCATCAGCTCGAGCGGTGTCTCGATCGTCTCGGTGATGTCCATGCCGAAGTGGACGTCGGCGGTTCCATCGATGGGACCGCCGAGCGGATCGGTGGTCTGCACCTGGCCGACGGCGTTGTACCTCTCGAGCACGAAGCCTGGCGGATTGATGTAAGGGACGTGGCACCCGGCGCACACCGCCGGGGAGGTCAGCGCCTCGACGCGCTGGCGTTGCGTTGTGTATTCGCCCGGAGGGGGCACCGGCTCCGCGACAGGCGGGGGCACCAGGCTGATCCCGAGCAGCCGCGAGATGAACGCGCCCCGGAGGATCGGGCTCGTGGCGGCGTAAGACGAGTACGAGCTCAAGAACCCGACGCGGGTCAAGAACCCAGGCCGCTCGGCCGGGTCGAGCTCCACCCGCGTCAGCTCCGCGCCATAATTCGCTGGATCGAGCCCATAGAGCGCCGCGGTGTCCTCGTTGACGAAAGCGACGTTGCTCAGGAAGAGGTCCTCGAAGGACCCCCCTTCGAACGCCACCTCCTCGAAGAGGGCGTCGATCTCCGCCATCATGGGAGCGACCGCGTCCGGGGAATAGTCGGGGTACAGGGTCGTGTCGTGATCGTGGATTCGCCAGTGCGAGATCGGACGAATCTCCGCATAATCACGATGGAAGGCGACCACGACCGGCGCCGTCTTCTCGCGGATCCGGATCATCCGCTGCGCCTGCGCCAGGATCTGCTCCCGGGTGGCGAGCTGGCCAGCGTCGGCCGCGGCGTTCAGGATGTCATCTGGAACGGAGTCCCAGAGCAGGAACGAGAGCCTCGCCGCCACTTCGTAGCTGGAGAGCTTGAGGGCGCTTCCCTCCGGCTCCTCCGCCAGCTCGGGGCGCAGGATGAACGAGGGCGAGGCGAGGAAGGTGAAGAGGATGGCCTCGGCGATCTCGTCGGGCGTGCCCTGGGGCTCCACCGCGGTGAGCCGAAGGAAGCTCTGCACCTCTTCTTCGAGCAGAGGACGGCGGAAGGCCTTGCGACCGAAGTCGATGATCGTCTCTTCGAAGCACCCGGACGTTGCCGGATCGCAGCTGACGAACCTGGACCTGTTCGGCCCGGCGATCACCTCGGCGGCGATCTGCTCGGCGACCGCGAGATAGGCGTTCCATGCGACACCCGTCATGTCCCCCTCGAAGTCGGGGGCGAGCAGCGTCGACGGCCGGACGTTGCCGGCGCTCGCCAGCGCCGTCACGCCGAGCAAATCCCGCACCGCCGCGTCGTACTCCCGGTTGAGCAGGCGCGGGATCTGGGACGTCGCCGGGACGCCGGGGAAACAGGGATCCCCCCCACCGCTGCCTGGGCCCTCCCCGACGCTGACCGTGGTGCCGTGGCCAACGCCGCCGCCGCCGTCTCCACCGCTACCGCCGGTGTCGTCACCCACGATCGTGATCTCGCACCCAGCGACGATGAGCGAGAGCACCGAGAAGAAGCCGAGTGAAGGTACGGCTTTCAAAGGTCTCATGACGAAGCCTCCCGCCGTAGCAATCTCCGAGGCTCTCCCCCGGGATCACAATTTCGTCGCGCGTAGCTCCCTGCGGCCGGTGATCAGAGCGAGAGGCCGGCGCCGACGCGGAGCGTCCACGTGACCGCGGGCACCTCGTGGATGAGCTGCGCGGGCTGCTCGAACATGAACGATCGCCGCACCAGCGGAAATTCCGGTCCACCTTGCGCGTCGATCCGCACGAGGGCCCCGAGCGAGGCGGTCACGCGCGCGAGGAGCCCGAGGCTGGCCCAGGGGACGGTGCCCTCGTCCACGTCGGAGATCGCCTTGCCGACCAGCCCGGTGCCGTGAAGGAAGCCGCCCTCCGCGCCCACGCAGGGCCCGAGCGAGAGCCGGCGTGCCGGGCGGAAGAGGTCCGCGCAGGCGTCGACCCGACCGATCCCGCGCACGAAGCGAGCGCCGCCCGGCCCCGCGTCGACCGCGCCGGTGGCGGCCACCTCGGCGGCGACGCGGAACGCCGCGCCGAGGCCCAGATCGGGGCGCAGCTCGACGAAGGGCCCCCCGCCGAGCAGCGCCTCGGGGGCGACCCCGGAGGCCGCGCTCCCCTGGACGCCGAGCGTCCACGGGCGCTGCTCCACGGGCGGCCGTCGCGGCCGCGGAGGGTGCGAGGCCCCCGCGACCGGCGGCGGCGGGCGGATCGGCGCGGTCGCGGGGCGCACGGCCGGCGCCGATGGGGCCGGCGAGGCGGCGGGCGGCGGCGCGGGCAGCTGCGGCGAGGTCCCCGCGCCCGGCGCTGCGGCGGGATCCGCGGCGGGCGGCGGGGCCGCGACGGGATCCACGGCCGGCGCTGGCGCCACGCCGGCATCCCGAGCTCCGCCAGCCTCCGGAGCCTCGGACGAGCGCGGCCCGACGGCCGGCGGTTGCGGATCGAGAGACGCGGTGGGGTCGACCCGGAGGGCCGTGATGAGCGCCAGGGCCGCGACGACCTCGCCGCACGTCGAGCCGTCGACCTCGCGGACGCGCGCGTCCTCGCCTTTGCCGAGCGTGATCCGGCCGCGGCTCCTGTCCGCGCTCGAGGTGATGCGCACCCGCACGTCGAGCGCCGCTTCGTCCGCCGCGGCGGCGCGGGCGAGGTCCGTGCGCGCGGTCACCTCGCGCAGGAACGCCGCGGCGTCGGGACAGCCGTCGTGCGCCTCGTACGCGATGCGCAGGCGCTGGATCTCCGCCCAGGCGTCACCCCCGGTCAGGGCGCCGGCGAGCACGACGACAGCTGCGAGCCAGCGCGGGTGGAGCACGGCACTCTCGAACGCACGCACGGCGCGGGAGGGTACACCGAGCCATCGTCCGCGGCGGCATTGCGGTCATCGCCGTGCGCATCTCGGGCTCGATCCCGGGCCATTTCGCCCCTCCGCGTGGCCCAGAGCCGCGAGGGCGCTCGGCGCATCCCCATCGCCGGCGCGCCACGGACACGTCCCATCGCACATTGGCACACCGCGAATCGATTCAGGCCAACATGAGCCGAACACCCTGGCGCAAACGAGGCATCTATCGGCGGAATGATTGATGATTTCCCTGGCACCGCCCGTGCGAGAGCGCACGGCCCGTGGAGGTGTTCATGGCACAGTTTCAGCGTACAGCGCTCGCGCTCATCATCCCCGTCTCGTTGTCGATCGCCTGCTCGTCGTCGAGCGACGCGCCGCCGCACGAGCCGCTCCAGCTAGGCGAGGCGCCGGCGGCGATCTGCGGCGGCGGCGCGACCCGCGAGGGGGACGGCTCCGGCCGCGACCCGGTGGCGGGCGTGGGCGCGGGCACGGGCACGGGCGCGAGCGCGGGCGTGGGATCGAGCTCGAGCGGCGGCTCCGCGGACCCCAACACCGAGCCGCCGGGTGAGCCGCCTGTGGGCGGAGCGGGCAGCGGGGGTTCCGGGGACGGCAGCGGCGGCTCCGGGGGCGGATGCGCCGAAGGCGGGGCCGGCGGCGGTGGCGGCGACGGCACCGGCGGGTGCGGCGACGAGGGCGGCGGCAGCGGCTCGGCCGGCGGCGGCAGCGGCTCGGCCGGCGGCAGCAGCGGCTCGGCCGGCGGCAGCAGCGGCTCGGCCGGCGGCGGCGGCAGCACGACGACGGGCAGCGGGGCCGGCAGCTCGCGGGACGCCGGGCCCCGGCTCGCGCCGCAGGCCAGCGGCGGCTCGTGCGCGGGGGTCAACCTCTCCACGCCGCTCACGCTGTACCTCTCGTCCGACGACTCCAACTCGATGGCGTCTCCGGTCATCGTCCGCCGCCAGATCGAGCGCGGCGCGCCGCTGATCGACCCCTATGTCATCCGCACACACGAGTTCCTGAATTACTACCGGTACTCGTTCGCCCCGGCCGAGCCGGGAGAGCTCTCGATCGTATCGCAGCTCGGATCCTGCGTTCTCACGGGCGATCTGGCGCTCCAGATCGCTGTGCAGTCGAGCCGGGCGCCCGCCGCGCGCGAGCCCATGACGATCACGCTCGTGCTCGACACGTCGGGATCGATGTCGGGAGAGCCGATCGAGCTCGAGCGGGCTGCTGTCCGGGCCATCGCGTCGACGCTCATCGAGGGCGACGTCGTGAACGCGGTCACGTGGAATACGGGGCAGAGCCCCGTGCTCGAGGGCCACGTCGTCTCGGGCCCCGACGACCCCGTCCTGCTCGAGGTCGCGAGCGCGATCGAGGCCGACGGAGGCACCGACCTGAACAGCGGCCTCGCCGCGGGGTACGCGCTCGCCAACGCGCACAGGGCCGCGGGCGGCATCAACCGCGTCGTGCTGATCAGCGATGGACAGGCCAACGCCGGGGTGACCGAGGAGCAGATCATCGGAGCGAACGCCGAGGACGCGGACGGAGAGGGCATCTACCTCGTCGGCGTCGGCGTCGGCGACGGCGTGAACGACACGCTCATGGACGTGGTCACCGACGCCGGCCGCGGCGCGTATGTCTATCTCGACAGCGCCGACGAGGCGCGGCGCGTCTTCGTCGACCGGTTCGCCGAGACGGTCCTCGTCGCCGCGCGCGACGTGAGGATCGAGCTCACGCTGCCCCCGTACTTCGGCATCCAGAAGTTCTATGGAGAGGAGTACTCGCCTGATCCGGCCAAGGTGCGCACGCAGCACCTCGCCCCGAGCGACTCGATGATGCTGTATCAGATCCTCCGCCCGTGCGACCCGTCGCTGCCGAGCGCGAGCGACCCGTATCGGGTCCGCGTCACCTGGCGCGACGCGACGACCGGTGAGGCGAAGGAGGCCGTGCAGCAAACCACGCTCGGAGGGCTCGGCATCGACGACGGCAACCTCACGAAGGCGGCGGCGATCATCGCGTATGCCGAGGCCCTCAAGCAGCTCGCCGAGCTCGGCCCCTTCGAACGCGCCAGCGCGCTCTCGGCCGCCCGGGAGACCGTCCTCGCCGCGAACACGACCGGCGCGGACGCCGATCTCCTCGAGATCGCCGCGACCCTCCAGAAGATGATCGACAACCAGCCATAAAGCGGTTCTCAGCCGAGCCCAGTACGAACGTCGCAGAGCGGCGGTCACCCGCACAGGAGACGGGTCCAGATCGGCGTTTTCGGCGCGGAAGCGCACTCCTGTGCGCTGAGCACCGAAAACGTCGAGGTGGGCCCGTATCCGAAGCGGGTGACCGCCGCTCTAACAGGCGAGCCGCTTCACCCAGGCAACGACGAAGTCGCGGAACACCGCCACGTTCCGCGGCACGTGCCGCGCGCTCGGATAGACGAGGTACAGCGTCCCTGCGCGCTGCGACCACTCCGGCAGCACGTGGACGAGGCGGCCGCTCGCCAGCTCGGGCGCGGCGAGGACGCGCGGGAGCGGCCCGATACCGCCCCCCGCCCGGAGCACCGAGCGGATGAGCTGGAAATCGTCGGTCGCGATGCGCCCGGTCGCCATCGCGTCGCGCACCGCGCGGGGGCCGTCGACGGGCTGCTGTCCGCGCCGGGCATTGGGGAGGAACACCACCCGCTCGTGGTCGACGAGCTCGTCGAACGCGCGGGGCAGGCCGCGGCGCGCGAGGTACGCCGGCGCAGCGAAGAGCTGCACGTAGGAGTCGAGCAGCTTGCGCACGACAAGCGAGGAGTCCGGGAGCTCGGGCGTCGCCCGGAGCGCCACGTCGAAGCCCTCGCGCAAGAGGTCCACCCGGCGCGTGGACATGTCGACCTCGAGCGACAGCAGCGGGTAACGCGCCCCGAACTCGACGAGCATCTCTCCGAGGAAAGACTCCCCACCATCCGGGGGAGCGCTCAGCCGTATCGTGCCCTGGGGCTGCCCTTGATAGGCGTCCAGCGCCTGCGCCGCGTCGCGGAGACCGGCGATGTGCGGCGCCACGTCGCCGAAGAAGCGACGGCCCGCCTCGGTCAGCGCCACGGCGCGCGGCGACCGCTGGAGGAGACGCACCTGGAGGCCGTCCTCGAGCCGCGTCACCGCCCGGCTCACCGTCGACTTCGGGACCCCGAGCTGCTCCGCCGCGGCGGTGAACGAGCCCAGCTCCGCCACCCGGGCGAACGCGGCGATCTCATCGAGCTGGGGCGCCCGGGCAGGGCGCGCTCGCGCTGCCGCGCGGGGGCTGGGCATGGTAGGACCTCACGAGGGGTAAACGGCGCCGGTCGGGGGGCTCTCGCCAGGTTGCGCCAGCGCAACGTTGAGTTGAGCCGTTGCACGATAGCACCGGGCGCCGCGAGGGCGCATTAGGAAAGGCACGGGCGCTCCGATCGGGAGAGCCCGCCACACCTCAGCGAGGCTCACCATGAACAACGTCAAGCGTTTCGCCCCCACCGCCGCCCGCATCCTGCAAGGGCTCCTGTTCTTCGTGTTCGGGCTCAACGGCTTCCTGCAGTTCCTGCCGCAGCCCCCGGCCCCGGAGGCCGCGGCCAGCTTCGCGGGCGCGCTCGCGGCGACGGGGTACATGTTCCCGCTCATCAAGGGGACCGAGGTCGTCGCAGGCGCGCTGTTGCTCTCGAACCGCTACGTGCCCCTCGCGCTCGCGCTCCTCGCGCCCGTCGTCGTGAACATCGTCGCCTTCCACACGTTCCTCGCGCCGGCGAACCCGGTCACAGGGCTCGTCCTCGCCCTCGAGCTCTACCTCGCCTTCGCGTACCGCGCCGCGTTCCGCCCGATGCTCGCCGCGCGCGTCGACGCGAGCGCCGGCGCGGAGCAGAGCAAGCTCCGGCCTGTCGAGAGCGCGGCTTGAGCGGCACGTCCGCGCCGACCCGATCGGCGGCCGTCGCCGTCAGCGCCGATACAGGATGCGGCCGCCGGTCTTCGCCAGGGCGTACCGGAAGCCGCGCGCCAGGTCGACGTGCGTGACCATCGCGCCGACGTCCAGGCCCTGGGCGACCATCATCTGCGCCGCCCCCGCGGTCACGCCGACGAGCACCGCCTCCGCGCCGAGCAGCGCCGCCGCCTGCGCCGCCCGGACGAGCTGGTTCGCCGCCGTGGCGTCGACCACCGCCATCCCCGTCACGTCGATCAGCACCACCTGCGCGTCGTGCTCGTGGATCTCCTTCAGCAGCGACGCGATGAAATGGCTCGATCGCTGGGCATCCATCGTGCCCACCACGGGCATGACCAGGATTCCATCGGCGATCGGCACAACGGGGCTCGACAGCTCATGGATCGTCCGGAGCATCGACTCCTGGAGCTCGTTGGCCTGCTCCAGCTCGGTGGTCCGCTCGGAGATCCGGCTGAACAGCCGGGCGTTCTCGATGGCCACGGCCGCGGTGCCGGCCACCCGCTCGAGGAACGGCACGTCGTCGCTGCCGCAGGCGTCCTCGCGCTCGCTGCTCAGGACGAGGACGCCGACCACGCTGCCCCGCGCCCGCAGCGGCACCCCGACGAGCGTCCGCGCGCCGGCGTGCCCGCGGAGGAGCGAGGCGTCCTCGCGCCCGCCGTGCCCGGCCGGATCGACCACGAGCGGGCGGCCTGCGTCGAGCACCCGGCCGACCAGCGAGCGCGGCGAGAAGGACACGCGCTCCTCGATGACGGGCTCCCTGCGCGCCGCCACGCCGATCAGCAGCACCTCGATCGGCCGGCCTGCGGCGTTGCCCTCGACGCGCCGGCTCGCCACGCGGTGGGCCGCGTCGAGCGCGAGGTGATCGCTGAGCGTCGTGGACCACGGCGTGTGCTCGAGGGTGACGCAATCGACGCCGGTATGGATGATGCGCGAGGCCGGCAGCTCCGCGAGCGTCGGCTCGACGCCCAGGGTGATCATCCGGTGGACGATCTCCGCGGCGCGATACCCCATGTCGTACTCGCGCTGCACGATCGTCGCGTGGATCGCGCCCCGGCGGAGCAGCGCGACCGTCGCGGAGAACAGATCGAACGCGACGATCTTGAGCTCTCCGCCCCTGCCGATCTCCCTCGCGGCGCGGCCCCATGCCGGCCCGCCGCCGGCCGCCACCCCGAAGGCGCCGGCGATGTCCGGCCGCCGCTGGAGGGCCGCCCGCGCGAGCTCCGTCCCGAGCTCCAGGTCGTGGTCGCTGTCCTCGTGCGGGGGCAGCACGGTGAACTCGGCCCCTTCCATCGCCGCGCAAAACCCCGCGATGCGCTCGCGCGTGTTGATCGCGTCCTTCGTGGGCCGCTGCGACGCCACGACCCCGCCGCTCGGCAGCAGCCGCCGCATCATCTCGCCCGCCAGCCTGCCCGCCGCCACGTTGTCCGTGCCGATATAAAGAGGGGCCCGGCTGCCCGGGACCGGCGGCGTGTCGACGACGATCACCGGGATCCCCGCCTCCGCCGCGCGCCGGAACCCCTCCTCCGCCTCCTCGGGGGCGCCCGGAGCGATGATGATGCCGTCCACACCCCGCCGGATGCCGTCCTCGAGGATCTCGCGCTGGCCCCCCGGGCCGGCGGGGCGCCCGAGGCGGAAATCCACGGAGATGCCGAGGCTCCGCGCGGCGTCGACCGCGCCGTCGCGCAGGGTGTGGAAGTACGTCATGGGGGCCGACCGCCCGGCCCGGAACACGCGGGCGTCCAGCTCGCCCGAAGCGGCGGCGGCGCCCTCTCCGCCGCCGGCGTCCTCGACGAGCCACAGCTCCACCGAGGCCCATTGCTGGTCGATCTGCACGCTCTTGATGCCGTGAGCGAGCGTGTCCAGCAGGTGGTCCGGCTCCACCGTGGTGCCCACCGCGTTCAGCACCTGCTCGAGCAGGCGAATCTCCTGCGCCAACCTCGCCTTCTCGTCATAGAGCCTGTGCCGCTCCAGCGCGGCCCCGGCGGCGTCCAGGAGCACCTCGAGCATCGCGCGGCGCTCGCCCTGCGGAGCCTCGAGGGTCGCCTGCTCCAGCGCGAGATAGCCCGCCGGCGCTCCCCGGACGACGACGGGCGCGACAAGCACCCCCGCGCCGCCGGGCACCGCGCCCTCTGCCGCGATCGCGAGAGGCAGGTGCGCTTCATACCACGCATGTGCACTGACAACGCACATCCCGCTCGCCGCCTCGGGCGCCGCGCGCGGGGCACGCGGGCCGCTCTCGGTGGCGAGGCCCGCGTCGGTCGGGAGGTTCACCCCCTGCCGAGCCAACGCGTCGAACCCTTCGAGCGCCCTGTAGACGAGGCGGTTCCCTTCGCAGAGGAGCAGGCTGCCGCGCGGCGCCCGCGGCGCGATCGCCATGGCCCGTCGCACGATCTGCTGCAATGTCGCGAAGAGATCCACTCCATGGCGCATACGGGTCCCGCTCGATCCGCCGTCACGACGCGCGACGCGAGGGCCCAGAAGGCGCGATGAACCACAGTTCTGTCAAGGTCGATTTGCCCATCTCCCCAGGTGTGTGGGCCGGCTCGCGGCCCGCCGTCAACGGCCGAGGTCGCCGGGGAGAGGACGAGTCGACGGCGCGGCGCGCGCTACTCGCAGGGCAGGATGCGCAGCACCTGGATCGTGGTGTTCGAGCTGCCGGGCGCGGCGAAGGCCACGCTCCCGTCGGGAAACGCGACGAAGTCCTGGTAACGATTGCCGAGCACGTCGACCTCGAGCGGCTCGCCCTCGGCCTCGCCGGTGGCGCGATCGCGCGTCTGTACGTACAGCGCGCGCGCCGCGTCGTTGCGGGCGAGCTCGCCGGCCCTCGTCGTTGTCTCCCAGGCCGCGAGCATGCGGGAGCGGCCGTAGGCGGCCAGGTGCGGAGCGCGGTGGTTCATGCCCGCGTCGCTGGCGATCGTGAGGTCCTTGTCCGCGGCGCCGTCGGTGAAGTGGAGCAGCCGGACCTCCGCGAGCCCGTTCGCGCCCGCCGGCTGGCCCGAGCGGATATTGCTCGTCGTGAGCCAGTAGCCGCCGCCGGCCGCCGTGACGAGGTTTCCAAGGTTCGAGTAGGCGAGATCGACCGGATAGATGGTCTTGTAATTCGGCGCGAACGCGATGCGGTTGTCGTTGTCGGTCTTGCACACCGTCACGAACTTCCGGGCGCTGTCGTCCCAGAGGATGCGCTCGTAACCGCTGTGGCTGCAGCCCCAGTCGAAGCCGTCCCTCTGCAGCGCGCCGTTCGCGTCGACGACCTTCATGCGATCGCCCTGGTGGATGTTGATGCACCCGCCTTGCGAGACGCTGATCGCGGCGCCGAAATAGCCCGCATAGCGCGAGCCGTCGAAGGCGATGCGGCCGTGGTGCGCGTACCACCAGATCATGGTCACATCGGGCCCGGTGGGGCCGGTCGAGTAGGGCGGCAGCGCGGCGCTCGAGCTCGTGAGCTTCGTCGCCCAGGTCGCGCGCTCGCCGTCGAAGCGGACCATGTACATGTCGTGACAGGCGATCGGCGGGGACGGCGGCGTACCGCACAGGTTCGAGGGCGTGCCGCAGTTCAGCGTCCCGCCGCCCTCGGCATCGCGGGTGAGCAGCAGCACGCCGCCGTCGTCGTCGGCGTGGAGGTCGGCGAAGTCGTTCGCCGGCAATCCGAACGAGCGCCCCACGGCCTTGTCATCGGCGTCGAGCTGGAGGACGTGGACCTGTCCGTCGTCGCTCATCCATGCCAGGCGCGACCCGCCGGACGGTATCGGTGAGATGACGAGCGGCTTCAGCGCGGCCTCATCTTCGTTGTTGATCACGCGGCCCCCGACGTCGACCTGGGTGATGCGAATGCGGTCGCGGGTGACGCCGCACGCGCCGGGGCCCGGATCACCGCCCGCGCCGCCGCCGCTCGCGCTCGACGCCCCACCGCCGCTCGCGCTCGACGCCCCGCCGCTGCTACCGCTCGACGCTCCTCCCCCGCTACCGCTCGACGCCCCTCCCCCGCTCGCGCTCGACGCCCCGCCGCCGCTACCGCTCGACGCCCCTCCCCCGCTACCGCTCGACGCCCCTCCCCCGCTACCGCTCGATGCGCCTCCGCCGCTACTCGACACATCACCGCCCGACTCGCCAGCGCAGCCCGGGGGCAAGGTCATAAGAACCAAAGACCAGATGACTCGCATGGTTCGTCTCGACATCTCGTCACGCTACCGCGCGAGCCGGCCTCTCATGGGGCAGAATCTCCGCGCGGCGCGTGAGGAAGGCGCCCTGGCGCTCAGCGTGCTGTGCGCAGATCTCGCCGGCCAGGACACCACGCCAGCACCCTGGACCAGAACAGCCATCGAGGGCGGACATCCCCTCACCCACCGCCGCGCGAGCAGTCCCAGGCTCCTCCCGCAGGCCCCCGGTGAGGGGGCCCGGCGGCTCGGCAAGGCCTCCAGCGCCACCCGAGGCGCCCCTGGGCAACGAGCTTGCGGCGTCGACCGTCGCTCGCGATCCGGCGCGACGGCCGCAGTCTCGCCTGCTCCAGACCACCGTCCGCCCCTCGTCCCGCGGGTCCTGGCGAGCGTTGACATGGACACGCTGACCTGGTAGGTGAGCGAAGCGTCCGCGCGAGCGCGGCTGGCGGCAAACGATGCGGGTGAGTCCTTGCCTCGCGAAGCCACCGAGGCGCAGGGCTCGGCCCCTCTCGGGCGCCACCCACATCGAAGTTCCGCCGCCAGGCGCTGAAATGCCATGTCGCTGGAAGACACCGCCGCCGTGGACCGGCTCGCTCCACACGGCCGGCGTCGCAGGGGGGCGGCAGCACGAGCGCCTTGGCGGGTCCAGCGAGGGCAGCGGAGGCAACCTCGGTAAGGTCTCGCGGCTCGTCCGTGCGGGGAGGTTGACGCGGCACAGCTAGCCAGAGTCAAGGGCGCGAGGCGCCGGAGGCCCACCCTAGCCTCCGACCCGGCACCATGTTATTGCTAGCCCGCCGATTCCGCCACGCGCGCAATTGATGCGCGCCGGTGGTTCACCTGACTTGAGGAGCGCCGGAGCCACAACAAACGCAACATGCCTGGAAGCCCAGCGCGGGCGTGGAGATGCCGCCTCCACCCTGGCCCGGAGACCAGAGCCCCGGGGCAACCCCCGCGGACGCCGTTGTCGAAAGCGCCCTCTGAACTAAGGCACACGCAAACCACGAGCTGGAGATCCGTTTATGACCGTTGTCACTGGCGACAGAGAGTACTTCCCGGGTGTTGGCAAGATCCCCTACGAGGGGCCTGAGTCCGACAACCCCCTCGCCTTCAAGTGGTACGACGCCAACCGCGTCGTCGCCGGCAAGGCCATGAAGGATCACTTCAAGTTTGCCGTGTGTTACTGGCACACGTTCTGCGGCCGTGGCCACGATCCGTTCGGTCCGGGGACGATCAACTTCCCCTGGGACGAGGGCAAGGACGCGCTGGCCCGCGCCCGCATGAAGATGGACGCGAACTTCGAGTTCATCACCAAGCTGGGCGCGACGCACTACTGTTTCCACGACATCGACCTCGTGGAGGAGGGCGAGAACCGCGCCGAGACGTCGCGTCGCCTCCAGAGCATCGTCGAGTACGCCAAGCAGAAGCAGGGCCAGTCGGGCGTCAAGCTGCTGTGGGGCACGGCGAACCTCTTCTCCAACCCGCGTTACATGAACGGCGCCTCCACGAACCCGGATTTCTCCGTGCTGGCCTACGCCGGCGCCCAGCTCAAGGACGCCCTCGACGCGACCATCGCGTTGAACGGTGAGAACTACGTGTTCTGGGGCGGCCGCGAAGGGTACATGAGCCTGCTGAACACGGACATGAAGCGCGAGAAGGCGCACTTCGCTCGCTTCCTGACCATGGCCCGCGACTACGCGCGCTCGCGCGGCTTCAAGGGCGTCTTCTTCATCGAGCCCAAGCCCATGGAGCCCTCGAAGCACCAGTACGACTTCGACGCCGAGACCGTGATCGGGTTCCTGCGCGAGCACGGCCTGGACAAGGACTTCAAGCTCAACCTCGAGACGAACCACGCGACGCTCGCCGGCCACACGATGGATCACGAGATGCAGGTGGCCGCGGACAACGGCATGCTCGGCAGCATCGACGCCAACCGCGGCGACTACCAGAACGCGTGGGACACCGATCAGTTCCCCTACAACATCAACGAGACGGTCGAGATGATGCTCATCCTGCTCCGCAGCGGTGGGTTCCAGGGCGGCGGCGTCAACTTCGACGCCAAGCGCCGCCGCAACTCGAGCGATCTCGTCGACACCTTCCACGGGCACATCGGCGGCATGGACGTGTTCGCCCGCTCGCTCCTCATCGCCGATGACCTGATCCGCAAGTCGCCGCTCGAGGCGATGCGCAAGGCGCGTTACGCGTCCTTCGACGGCGGCAAGGGCGCCGAGTTCGAGCAGGGCAAGCTGACGCTGGAGCAGCTGGCCGAGATCGGCAACGCTGGCGGTGAGGTCAAGCTCACGAGCGGTCAGCAAGAGCTGTACGAAAACATCGTCAATCGCTGGATCCGATAAGCCGAGCGATCGAGGGAACGACAGCCGGGCGACGCAGCTGCGCGCCCGGCTGTTTTTCTTTCCGAGACGATGTCGCTCTCCTGCGGATGATCCACTCCGCGACGGCGACGTTGATCACCCAGCCGGCGCCCATCAGGACCGCTCTGACGCCCTCGCCCGGCGCGCCGAAGAGCAGCACCCACGGCATGTGGGTCAGCACCTGAGTCCCCGCGCCCAGGCCGATCGCGTAGCCGCGCAGCATGAAGGCGCCGTGACGGACGAAGTCGCGCCGCGAGATGGCGACGAGGCCGAGCACGAGCGACATGAACATGGCAGAGCCGAACAGCACCCGGAGAACGGCGAGGGCGTCGCCGTCTCCCTCGGGGAGCTCGTAAGACGCCTGCATCCACAGACCCGAAGCGGCAGCGACGAGCCCTGACGGGGCCACGGCCCACCCCGCAGCGCGGTGCCAGCGAGGCTGCCGGCGGCGAAAGCCCGGGGAGAACTGGAACGCGCCCAGGACCGAGAACACGCTCACGCTGAAAATGTGCAGCACGATGGGCACGGGCGCAGCGAAGAAGCGGGCGTTGTCCGGGGTGACCTTGGCGCCGACGCTCAGCTCGGCCAGGCGGAAGGCGCCGGCCACCACGGGGACCGCGCTGAGGCCGAGCAGGAGCGCGGGTACGAGCCAGTCTCGCTTCGCCGAGGGGGTCGAGGTGCTCTCGTTCGTCATGCCGAAAAGCTAGGGACGGCCCTGGATGCGTCGCAATTGGCGCAAATGGCGGATCCGGGTCGGCCGATTGCCCGATGGGGTGATCGTACTTTCGGCCAGGTGCACCGCCACCTGGCCCCGGGCCGACGGGTCAGTCGCGGACGCGGCCGGTCTCGTAGGCCCAGATGGCGATCTCGACCCGGTTGCGCGCGCCGAGCTTGGTCATGAGGCTGGCGATGTGCGCCTTGACGGTGCTCAGGCTGATGTGGAGATCGTCGGCGATCTCGGCGTTGGTTCGACCGCGGGCCACGATGAGGAGGACCTCCTCCTCGCGGGCGGTAAGGGCCTCCCCGGGCTGTGCTCGTGGCAGCTGAGGCCGAGAGGCGGCGAATGTGGAGAGGAGGCGGGCGGTGACACGTGGCGCGATCAGGGCGTCGCCGCTCGCGGCGGCGCGGATGGCCTGCGCGAGCAGGTCGGGACCGGCGTCTTTCAGCAAGAAGCCGCGGGCGCCGGCCTTGAGCGCGCCAACCACGTAGTCGTCGTGATCGAAGGTGGTGATCACCACGACCGCCAGGGGACGGTCGACGGTCGGGCCGGCGAGCCGTCGGGTAGCTTCGATGCCGTCGATCCCGGGCATGCGGATGTCGAACAGGCACACGTCGGGACGGAGGGCGAGCGCCAGCTCCACGGCCTTGTGTCCGTCGCCGGCGACGCCCACGACCTCGATGTCGGGCTGGGCGTCGAGGAGGATGCTGAGCCCGGTGCGGACGATCTCTTGATCGTCGGCGACGAGGACGCGAATGCTCAACTGGACTGTCCTTTCCGAGGCAGCACGGCCGTCACCGTCCAGCCGCGCCGTGGGCCCGGGCCCGCATGGCACGTGCCGCCGAGCAACGTCGCTCGTTCGATCATGCCGACCAACCCGTATCCCGCCGACGTGGAATGGCCGGCGTGGGCCCCCTGGCCGTCGTCGGTGACCCGCAGACGCACGGACGTGTCGTCGGCCGTGACCTCCACGTCGATCCGGGTCGCGTGGCGAGCGTGCCGGCGAGCGTTGGTGATCGACTCCTGCGCGAGGCGAAAGACCGCGGCGGAGACCGACGATGGCAGGTCATCGAAGCTCCCGGTCAACTTCACCTCGACAGGAGCCCCTGTGGCGGATGGGCCCGCGAGCTGTCCGAGGTCGGCGACCCGCGGGCTCGGCGCGAGCTCGGCCGACTCGCCTCGACGCAGGAGCCGGACCATCGTGCGCATCTCGCCGAGGGCGCGAGACGCCTCGTCCGCGATCACGCGGAGCGCGTCGACAGGCGCCTCGGGGCGAGCCGACGCGGCGACCAGGCCCGCCTGCGCGCGGATCGCGATGGCCGATACATGGTGGGCCACGGTGTCGTGCAGGTCGCGGGCGATCCGCTCTCGCTCGGCCAGCTTGGCTTCATCGAGCTCTCGCAGGCGCACGCGATCCCGGTAGCGCACCGCCGCGCCGAGCGCCATCGTCGAGAGAAGGACGGCGTAGCCCCCGATGACATCGCCCGTCCTGGCATGAGAACGGATCATGTCGACCGCCGCCGAGGTCACCATGATCGGCAGCCCGATCATCGCTTCACGCCCCGTACCCCACCGGAACAACGAATAAGGCAGCAGCACCATGTAGACCATCGCGTAGAGCCCCGGCGACGCGCTGCCGGTCGCCATCACGGCGAGCTGGTTCGCGATGAGGAGGCCGAACGCGATCACGACCATCTGCAGCGGCCTGGTCCTCCGCCAGAGCAGCGTCGGCAAGAGCCCGATGCAGAGGACCAGCGAAGCGATCCGCCACGGCAGGTCGCGCCGGATCGCGACCTCGAGCGACCCGAGCGCGGCGAACACGGCCAGGAGCACCCAATCCATCCGGACGCGCCGAGGGGGGTGCGGCGCTCGCGGCTCGGACGCCACGGATCGAAAGAACTCGCGCACCTGCCTCATGAGAAGAGCCGGCTTGACTCCATACCCATCGTTCGAGCGAACCAGCACGACGACCTGGCGTGCTGGTCGCAGCATAGACCGGATGGACGCCGCGCACGAGGCCTCGATGGGGGCGCTCTCGCGATGGCCGGCTGCGCCGCGCCGATCGACGCCCCGAAGCTGCCGGCAGGGAGCCCCCTGTCCGATGGCTCACCTTCTCGACTTGGCCACGGACCGGCGCTCGTTACAAGCAGAGCCCCTGTCCGCAGACGAGCCTGCATTCACAGCCGGTCTCCTGCGAGCCTCCGGAAATGCCAATGCTTGTGTTGCCGGCCGCCCTCAGGTTGGCTTCGATCCTTTCGAGAGCGCATGCCGGGACCTTGAAGTTGTCGGTGATCTGTACGTCCTCGCCCACGCTGCGCAGGGCATCGAGCCGCAGCGTCGCGAGCTCCGTGTTTCGATGGATCCAGAGCCGCGCGTCGACGGCCTCGAGCTTGCGAAAATCGGCTTCCAGCAGCTCGAACGCCAGATAGATCCACAACGTACCTCGAACTCGCGCCAGGTTCGGCATGCGGATCGCCTTGATCTGCGCCGTGACCAGCTCCCCGCTCGAGGCGCTGCCCTCGGCGCGGATACCGCCGACCTCGAGCAAGCTGGGCAAGTCGAGCGTTCCGGCGAAATCGGAGCTGACCGAGATCGTGCCGTTGATCGTGGAGTAAGCGCGCGCCGCGAGGGCGTCCGCGTCCGAGGCGATGAGCAGATCGCCTTGATGGACGCTGCCTTCGAGCGCCTCCGGGCCGCTCTCGCACTCTCCTGCGCCGCCCTCCCCCGCCCCGCCGCCGTCGCTGCCTCCGCCCGGACCTCCCGACGCACCGTGAGAGGTCCTGCTCGTTGCGCCGCCCGAGCCCCCCGTGCCCGTGTCGCCCGTACCGGCGCTGTTCCCATCGCCCGAACCGCACGCGATGAGCAACGACACCGCGGTCATCCACGCCAGCCGGTCGAGCCACGATCGAGCCGACCGTCGGATTCTTGCGCATTCTCCGGAAGTTCCGGCAGCTGAATTCACACTCTTCATGAGAGAGGAGGAAATCGAAACGCTCCCGGAGCGTCAAGCCCACAACGGCGCTCGAGTCGACGGCGACCTTCAACGACCTCGATTATCTCCGTCCGCGCCGAAATGCCGCCGTCGCGCGTCCAGAGCGAGCGGCGCCATTGACCGCGCGAGACGTCGCGTGCCTGGGCGCGCGGCGGCGCCGCGTCACCGGCCGTCGTGAGGCCCCAGGATCACCGGCCCGGGAGCGAGCAGCTGCGTGCCGTCCATCAGCCAGACCGCCGCCTGGTTCGTTCCGACGGCGTACCAGAGGACGTCCGCCATGCTGTCGTAGTTCACGTCGGTGCCGGGGCGCAATTCCCAGTCACGGCCGAGCGGCCCCGGGATCACCGGTCCCGGCGACAGCAGCTGGGGTCCGGCCATCAGCCACACGGCCATCAGGCCTTGCTCGGGGCTGTTCCAGAGCACGTCCCCCATGCCGTCGAAGTTGAAATCCGACGACGTGACGATCTGGAAGCCGCGGCCGAGCGGCCCCGGGATCACCGGCCCCGGCGCGAGCAGCTCGGCTCCGTCCATCAGCCAGATCGCCATCAGGTTCTTCTGGATGTTGTTCCAGAAGACGTCCCCCATGTTGTCGGCGTTCACGTCCTGCGCGGTGGGCGCCGTCCAGCCCTCGCCTGGCGGCCCCGGGAGCACCGGCCCCGGGGCCAGCAGCTGGCCTCCATCCATCAGCCAGACCGTCATCAGGTTCTGTCGCTCGTTGTTCCAGAGCAGATCCGACATCCCATCGATATTGAAATCGGTCGCCGAGGTGACCGTCCATCCCTCGCCCGGCGGCCCTGTCCGGCATCGGGCCTCGTGGACGCGCCGAGCACGCGCGCCCGTGGAGCGGCAAGCGCCAGTCCAGCGGCGGCGAGCAAGCCCGGGTCAGAGTGTGACGGGCACGTTGTGACGATATTTTTTCTCTATCTCGGAGAGCACTCGAACATTCAAAGAGATGCGCGCGGCCGCTGAGCAAGACGGCCTTGACGTGCCGACGTGGGAGATGTAGCCGAGGACATGACTGACCATGGCGTGATATCCATCCTCTCTGTGGGTCGCTCCCTCGCTGCCTGTCTGCCGTTGCTCGCGCTCATCGCCTGCGGCGGAGACGGCGCCAACTCGCCGCCTGCGCCGGAAACGAGCGGCAGCGGCGGCACGGGCACGACGTCGACCGCCGAGAGCGTCGGCGCGACGAGCAGCAGTGGATCCGGTGATTTGCCGGCCGGTGGGACCGGCGGCGGAGGAACGTCCACTGGAGGCGGGGGCGACAGCGCGACCGGCGCGACCAGCGGGACGGGGGGAGGCGGGAATTCCACGGCCTGCACCCGCGAGCTTTTGAAGAGCACGATCGACGCCTATTTCGAAGCGCTCGCGGCGCACGATCCGTCGACACTGCCCCTCGCCGACAACGTAAAATTCACGGAGAACGGCGAAGCCCTGGCGCTCGGTCAAGACGGGCTCTGGAAGACCGCCGGAGCGCTCAAATACGCTCACAGCGCGCTCGATACCGAGACCTGCAGCTCCGCGAGCCAGGCCGTGGTGCCGGACGGCAGCATGGACATCCCGGTCGCCCTTCGCCTCAAGCTACAGGGCCGGGAGATCACCGAGATCGAGACCATCGCCGTGCGGCCAGGGGACTACAAGGTCTCCGGGCAGAATTTTGCCTCGAACACCGGCGCGATCATCGCGAGCGGGGATACCGTCAAGTGGGAGGAGCCCGTTCCGGAGGACGAGCGCAACTCGCGGGACGAGCTCGAGGGCTGGATGGAGAAGTACTTCTGGATGTTCCCGGGCGGCGTCTGCAACACGGTCAGCAACTGCAAGCGCATCGAGAACGGCGGCGGGTCGTTCACCTGCAGCGCCGGCGCGAGCTGCAATCCTGGCCAGCCGGGCTCGGGGTCACCCGCGCTTCCCCCTCGTCTCATCTTCGCCGACGTCGAGAGGGGAATCGGGGTCGGGTTCACCATGTTCATGGGGAACACCGATATGCATATGTTCAAGATGCGCGACGGCCAGGTCTACGGCGTGAGCGCGATCCTGGGCGCGGCCAGCAGCTCCGGCTGGGAGTGAGCGAGCTTCGTCTCCGCGCTGTCGCGCCGGGCCGACGGACGGGCCCCGCACCTCGGTGCTCGGGGCCCGTTGTTCACCCACGAACTGCCGTCACGGGATCGTCGGGGCCGTCCACTCCACCCACTTCGCCTTGTCGAGCTGGTTCTTCGGCTTCCAGATGTCGGTGTTCGCGCTGGCATCATCGAGCAAGAACTTTTTGACGAAGGCGTTGACCGCTTCCTGCTCGCCGCCCGCGTAGTCCGTTCCGCAGTGATTGTGCCCGCTGTCGATGTACCCGATGTTCTGCTTCACGCCGAGGGCCTCGTAGACCAACCTGGCGGCTCCGCCCGCCTGATCTGCGTTGTTGGTGCTCAGCCACTCGTAGTTGAGGTTGCCGAGGATCAGGAGGCCGCGAGGCGCCACCATGCTGACCAGCTGATGGTGGTCGATCGGGAGCTTGGTCACCGCGTTGCCGAACTGCTCGATCGTCTTGCTGAACCACTGCTGCTCGCCGTAAGTCCTCGAGAGGTTCTGGACGCCGGAGCTGCCGGTCCTGCCCATGTTGTCGACCTCCGAGACGCGCCACGCCGCAACACCGCCCGAGCCGGACTCCTGCGGGATGGTCAGCGCGATGCGCGAATCCATGGCGCCGACCATCATCGCCCCCTTGCCGTTTCGCGAGCAGCCCGTGACAGCGATCCGTTTCGGATTGATCTGTGCGTCTGGCATGGACTCGAGGGCATCGATGATGCGACTCACGCCCCAGGCCCAGGCGATCAGCGCGCCGCTCTCTGCGCTCCCATGGAACTTGGAGAAGATGCCGCCGCTCCGGTTGCCCTCCGGCTGTACCCCGTTGTGATCGTAGTTGATGATCGCAACGCCCAGCTGCTTCAGCCGGGCCTTGTCGAGAGAGCCGCCGAGCATGATCATCGCAGGGTAGGGCGCTGTACCGGTGCTGGGCAGCTCGACGGTCGGGGCGAAGGAGACATCCTGCGCTCCACCGCTCACGTTGACCGTCAGTTTACCGCCAGCCAGGCTGCCCTTGACGGTGGCCTTCTTGACCTCCTTCGGGCCAGTCTCGTAGTGCTGGATCATCTCCGAGATTTCCCGATGCCGGCACACCCACTGCGCCCGGGTCGTCACCTTGGTACCATCCGCCATGGTGAAGGGATCGTGCAGCTTGTCGTACGCCTTCAGCTCGCTGAAAGCGGGCATGTTGGGCACGGGACAGTCCTCGCCCGGGGTCTCGACCCCGACCAGCGTCGTGGCCCCGCCGCCCGTCGGGTTCGAGCCGCCGGCGCCCGTCGGGTCCGAGCCGCCGGCGCCCGTCGGGTCCGAGCCGCCGACCCCCGAGACGCTCGTCGACGGACCGCCCGTTCCCGAGGTCACGCCGCTGGTGCCGCCGCCGGTGCCGGACACGGACGACGTGTTGCCAGCCGACGACGAGCCGCTCGTCGGGCCGCCGGAGCTGGCGGTGGTGGTGTCATCCTCATCAACTGTGACGCCGCCATCGCTGGGGCCGCACGCGACGAACAAAGGGAGGAGGGCGGTCAGGGGGAGAAGTTTGGAGAAGCTGGGTCGGAACGACATCATGGGACGCCCATTCCCAGCGGACGGCGGTTCGATCACGCTGTTCGCTGGGAATCGCATCGCTGGCGTGAAAAGTCTTCAACCCAGTCGTAAACATCCACCCTACATGCAACCGATGTCATCCCTCCTGATTGGTTCTGGGGGCGCATCGCACCAGGTAGCTCCTGTGGAGCCATCCGATGGGGCGACATTCTTCGAGCAAGGCTTCTCGCCGGGATCTCGTCGCGTCTGGTCGTCTGCTCGCCGGCGAGCGAGCCGGGCCCGGGCGGCGAACGACCGACGCCCGGGGATCACGCCGGAGGGAGGGCAAGGCCAGCATGGCTCTCATGCCCCCCAAGGGCATCACTACTGCAGCACCACATCCATATCCCAGTCAACCCACATGGTCTTCCATTCGCTGACCGGCTGCTGAACGCCATTGTCCAGGATGTTCATGACGTCCGTGTTTGCGCTGGTATTGCCCTCGAACGCTCGCTTGAACATCTCGCCTGCAAGGGCGGTCTGAGTGCCCGAGGCGCCGCAGTGGTTCGCGCTGTACATCGTAAAACCCATGCGCTCCGGGACGCCGAGCGCCTTCCACACGGGCTTCGCCGCCCACGCGGAGAGCGCTTCACAGGTCCCACCCAGGTGACACCACGAGTTCCTGCCGTTGGCGTTCGTGAAGTGCACCAGGTGCCGCGGAGCGATGGTCGCCAGGAGCATGTGCGTATCGAAGGGGAGGTTGTACACCTTCGAGGGGTCGTTCCGGAGCCAGCGGGCCGCGCCGGTCACCCAGGGTCCGCAGATACCGCTGTCCTCGAGGTTGTCGATGCTCTGAGGCTTGGCATCCGAGCACTGCCAGACGGAACCACCGTCACCGTGCCTGAACCACTCTGCCTGGCGCAAGTTGGCCACACCGCCGCCGCCCGACTCCACGATGACGACCACCGGCGCACGACTGAAGACACCCGCCAGGTAAGCGCCTTTGCCGCACCCGGAGCACCCCGACACCATCACCTTCGTGGGATCGTGTCCGCTGCCCGGGTTCTTCTCCAGCACGTCCATCACCCGGTCGATCATCCACCCGTTGGCGACGTTGGTGTTGACCTCGGACAGGCCGAAGAGATTTTTTATCTTGTCCTGAAAGCCGCTTCCGAACGACAGCGTCTTATGGCCTGACGGGAAGATCCCCCCCGACAGCTTGAGGGCGATCACGCTGCCGGATCCGCTGATGCTCGCCGAGAAGCTCTCTGATTTTCCACCCACCTTGGCGGTGATTGAAACGTTACCTCCGGACACGGTTCCGGTCACCTCATCCGGCTCGGCGGGGACCGGACCGTAGAGGTACTTGGCCGCCATGGCCAGGATTTCCTTGCGGCGGCACTCCCACTGCTCCTTGGTCGTGACCTTCGTTCCGTTGAAGAACGTGAACGGATCCGGGAGCTTCTCGTTCACCTCGGTCAGGCCGCTCGGCTCAGGCAACGTGGGCAGGACACACGTGAATTGGCCGCCGCCAGTCCCGGTGGTCGCGCTTGCCTCGCCAGTCCCGCTGGTCGTGCCAGCCCCGCCAGTCGGGGAGCCGCCCGCGCCGGCTCCGCTCGTCGCAGCACCGCCGCCCGTACCGGCACCTCCGCTGGTCGAGGAAGCACCGCTGGTCGCGGGGCCTGCACCCGAGGTGACTCCCCCGCTCCCGCTCGGTGTCCCGCCGCCCGAGCCCGAAGCATCACCCCCGGCACCGCCGGTTCCTACTTCTGTAGCGCAGCCAGGGAAGTTCAAGAGGGCGAGGACGGGGATCGCGAGAGCGGTTATTTTGCGCGAGGCACGAGAACGGACAGACATGAAGGCCTCCATGTTTCGAGGGCAGTGGCGGGATGCGGCACGCGGTACATGACACGTGGTACGTGACACGCGGGCAAACCGCCGTACTCAGAGCGGACGACAGGGAAGTCAGTGCGTTTTACGCGTTGGCGACGCTGCTTTCGTGACGTGTGCGACCATGTGCTGTGGGTATGCCAATGGCACGTGAACGAGAGATTTCAGGGCGCGGTGCGATTCGTTCGCCGTCAAGCCGAGGACCCGTAAACCGAGCTATGAGATTTCTTCCCGGGCGACGCCTCCGGTCCAGCCGGGTCCGGAGCGAAGAGCCTCGGCGCCGGTGGTCTCGGAGCTGTCGCTGGAGCCGCACGCGACGAACAGGGGGAGGAGGGCCGTTGGAGCGAGAGGTCTGGAGAAGGCTGGCCGGGACGACATCACCAGATACCCATTCCCAGCGGAGGGCAATTCGATCACGCTTATCGCTGGGAATCGTACGACCGAAGCGGGCAGCATCTGGTCAGGATGCAAATGTTCGACAGACTTGTAGTCGATGTGATCCGGATCGTCTCCGGGAGCACCTCGCGAACGCTTGCACCTGCAGGACATCCGAGGAGGCACACCCGTCAGCGAGACTTTTCTCGTCGCGTCGCGTCGCGTCGCGTCGACGCAGAGTCTGGTCGTCTGTTCGTCGTCGGAGGACGAACCGGGCTCCGGCGGCGAGGTGCCCGCGGAGGCACGGGCTCGGCGGCACCGGGCGGACCTTCTTCCGCCGCCGGGCGGCCTGCACCCCCGCCCTTACCCCGCGCGGCTTGCCGTTCCGGCGCCGCGCCCCAGGAGGATCCCATCATGGCTCGACCGCGACGCCTCATCGAGCCGGGGACGCGCGCGACGCCCGACCTCCTGGCCGCGCTGCGCGCGCTGGCTCGGCCGCTGCGCTCCACGGCCGATCTCGACCCCTTGATCGAGCGCATCGGCGGCGCGCGCTGCGCGCCCACGAGTACGCCCGGGCGACGGTGCTCGTGCCCGAGTCGTGCCAGGCGGAGGCCGTCAAGCTGCTCGCCGAGGTGCGCGAGAGAGCGCCGGAGTTCGGCGCCGACGGGCGCGACGGGCACTTCGTCGCCGAGCAGAACGCCCTCGTGGTCAAGAACGCCGAGGCCTACTACCGGGCGATGGTGCGCAGCGACGCGGCGTCGTGGAACGTCCGCGATGGGCACATGGCCGATACGCTCGATCGGCTGCTCGAGCAGCACGGCCCGCGCGGCCGCGCGATCGTCTGGGCGCACAACACGCACGTCGGCGACGCGCGCTTCACCGACATGGCGGAGCGGGGCGAGGTGAACCGATGCTCTCGTTACAATCTCCCGATTTCCACCATGGTGACGTGATCCCGATCGTGCATACCTGCGAGGGGAAGGACGTGCCCCCCGCGCTCTCCTGGTCGGGTATCCCCGGCGGCACGAGGAGCCTCGCGCTCATCGTCGACGACCCGGACGCGCCCGATCCACGCGCCCCCAAGACGACGTGGGTCCACTGGGTGCTCTACAACATCCCGCCCGACGCCGGCGGCCTGCCCGAGGGCGCGCGCAAGGCCGATCTGCCAACGGGCACGCTCGAGGGAAGGAACGACTGGAAGCGCGCCGGTTACGGCGGCCCGTGCCCGCCGATCGGCAAGCACCGTTATTTCTTCAAGCTGTATGCGCTCGACACGGTGCTGCCCCCGCGGGGCGGGCTCACCAAGGTGGAGCTCGAGAAGGAGATGGAGGGACACGTGCTCGCGCGTGTCGAGCTCGTCGGGACGTACCAGAAGAGGGGCGGCTCGTAGGAGCCGAGCACCGCCGGCCCCGGCTCGCTCTCGCCTTCGCGCGCTGCGGGCTCATCCGCGTCGTTCGACCCGCCGCGGCGCACCTCCGTACGCCACGCTCGCCTGCCTGGCGGATGAGCCCGTATCACGAATCTACACCTCGCCATGAGCGCGCCTTCGGCGCGCGCTCACTCGCACTTACAGACAGGGCGACCGTCATCGTCACAGTGGCACTGACACACTCCATCTGGACACGTGACGACCTTATCGCCCTTCGGGCAGGTGGCGACGCACGAGGCGACCGAGTCCCCCTCGTCGCCCGCCGCGACCTCGGCGGCGCTGGCCAGCGAAGGATCAGGCTCATTGGCCTCGACCAACGCCCCCGCTCTGCCGTCCACCGCCTCCGCGGCCGCGCCCCTCCAGAGCGCCGTGGAAGCGGGCAGCATCGACAACACGAACACCGATAACAGCGTACCGCGCATCTTCACTCCTCCTGGTCAGCGATGCTTCCATGACTGGGCATCAGTGATGGGCAGGGGCCGAGGCACGCGGCGTGCCGGATGGCGCGGCCGGCGGCCGAGCTCGCGGGGCCGCGGCAGGTACGGGGGCGCTGCCCCGCGTGTGTCCGCGATGTTCGGGCGGCGCAGCCAGCCCGGCTGCGCGGGTTGAGCTCGCCTGTCCTGCCGTATCATCACCACGCGCGGCGAGATCGTCGTTTCGAACGCGACAATCCGAGCAAAGGGTTGCGCGCGATGGTTTGCTCGAACACGCAAGCCGGCCGCGGGCGGAGCGCGCCGCCGAGCGGCCGCGGCCTCACGTTGGCGCGGCGAGAGGGCGCGGCGCGCGCTGGGCCAGCGGAGGACGCGGCTGGCACGACGAGTGCTCTGACGTCAGACCGCAGGCAGCACACAGGGGCAGATGACCCGCGAGCTGGCTTGATGCTCCGAGTCCTGTGGAGCTACTCGAACGCAGGGGCTCCGCTCGGCCGTCAAACGCAGCTGGCATGTCTGGCCTCTCTGACCATCAACCATCACGAGATCGAACGAAAGAGGAAGAACATGACACGAAAGATCATCACCGCGGTCGCTGGGTTGTCGTTGTTCGTCGGTGTGGCGATGGCGCAGGCGGCGACGCCCGCCACCTCGGGCCTGAAGGGTCGCTCAGTCCTCGACGCCAGCGCGAGCGCAGGGATCCCCGAGAAGGTGGCGTACTACTCCGGGTACCCTGGGGCCAACGTGGCCACCTCGACGAACATCGGCATCGCGGGCATCGCGATCGGGACCTCGGGGTCCGTCGCCCAGTCGTCGGTCGCCCAGGCCGGCGGGTACGGCAACGTCGGTGTCGCGACGGCCAACGCAGGGGGCTTCCACGGCCGCGGCCACGGCCGTGGCCACGGAGGCTGGAGGAGGATCGCGCTGAACGACGCGCCGGCGTCCGGTCAAGCCGACATCCTCTTCGACAACTAGCGTTCCGCCCGCCAGAGGTCCGGCCAGGGATGGCCGGACCTCTGCGCCGCTCCGCCGCGGCCTCGCGCGGGCAGACCTGGCTGGTTTCCTCGGGGCTCCGCCCCGCTCCGCACCCCGGCGGCCACAGGCCGCCCCGGCCGGCCCGCTGGGGCCGGAGCCTCCACGGGCCGCGCGCGGCGCTCCGGCGGCGCGCGGCCTCCTCTCCGACGACCCCGAACCCGGGATGGACGAAACCATGCGCCGTTTACTCCGTGTGCTCTCGACGTCCGCGCCCGCGCTGCTCGCCGCGGCGCTCTGCTTTCATTTCGCGATGACGCTGGCCTACCTGACGCCGCAGAACCCGCTCCAGCTCCGCTTCGCGCGGCTCATCAGCAGGTACATGAACCCGTTCTTCGAGCAGAACTGGCACCTCTTCGCCCCCGATCCCATCACCGACACGCGCCTCGTGATGGTCGCCTGCCGCCTGCACGAGCCGGACGGGAGCACGACCGAGACCGGGTGGACCGATATCACGACCCCTTACTGGGAATCCCACCTGGAGAACCGGCTCGGCCCCGCGACGCGCATCGGACGATCGGTGACGGGCGCGGCGCGCATGATCTACACCGTCGATCCGACGTCGCTGCAGATGGCGAAGAAGCTCGATCAGCAGCGCACGCGCGCGCAGGCGGGCGGAGGCGGCGCCGAGGCGCCCGATGCTCAGGTGGTCGACATGCTCAGGGACGAGGTGAAGAAGGAGCAGGACGCCGGCGTTCAGCTCGGCAAGAGCGTCCTGGAGCGGGCCGGCTCCGCGCACTGTGACAGCCTGTACGGCGCGGGCCGCACCGCCGCGGTGCGGCTCCGCCTGGCGGTGCTGAAATTCCCGCGCTTCTCCCGGCGCGACCTGCCCGACTCGAAGGGTGAATTGACGTACTTCGATTTCGACTGGGCTCCGTATCGACCGGTGGCGCCGCTGGACGCGACGACCGAGGACAGACACCAGGCGCCCGTGGCCCTCCGGGCGGCGGCCGCGGAGGAGAGGTGACGCCATGCTGAGCAAGCTGAACGCACGCTGGCACCGCATCGTGGAGTCTGCGAGCCGAGAGCGCTGCCTGATCGGGGCCAGCCTCTTCCGGATCGTCGCCGGGCTGACCATCCTCCACCTCTACCTGGCCAACTACTTCCAGCGCCATTACCTCTACGGCCCCGAGGGGGTGTGGCCATTCGCGCGGTCGCTCGAGGAGGCCCACCGCACCGGCGCGTTCTCGATTTACCTGCTCAGCAGGTCGCCGCTCTACTTCGAGGTCGTCTTCCACCTCGCCATGCTGTTCGCGGCGCTGTGGGTGATCGGCTTCCGCACGCGGCTCATGTCGCTGCTCACGTATGTCGGGCTCTGGTCGTTGCATCAACGGAACCCCGTCCTGCTCGACGGCGGTGACAACCTCGTCCGGCTCGCGCTGCTGTACGGCATCTTCGCCGAGCTCGGCGCGTACTTCTCGCTCGACGCCGACCGGCTCCGCGCGCAGCGGGAGCGCGGCGGGGAGCTCCAGCGGATCAAGGGGATGCTGCACAACGCGGCGATCCTCGCCTGCGCCGTCCAGGTGTGCCTGGTCTACGGGGTCGCGGGGCTCTACAAGGTGCAGGGGGAGCTCTGGCAGAACGGGACGGCCCTTTATTACATCACCCGCGTCGGCGAGTTCACGTGGCCCGGCCACAGCGACAGCCTCTCCCGCAGCGTGGCCGTGGTGACGGCGCTGACCTACGCGACGGTCGGGTTCCAGCTCAGCTTCCCGTTCCTGTTCGCGCTGAACCGGCACACACGCAGGCTCTCGCTCGCCGCGGCGTTCCTGTTCCACGCCGGGATCGCCGTCATGATGGGGCTCGGCACGTTCGCGGTATTCATGATCAGCGTCGAGCTGGCGCTCATCGCGGACGCGGAATACCGGGCGATCGGCGCGTTCGCCAGGCGGCTCGTGTCCTTCGAGGCGCCGTCGCTCCGGCGCCTCCTGCCCGCGCGCCGGATCCAGACGAAGTAGCGTGGAGCGGGCGCGCTCGAGCGCCCGCCCTATCTCCCCCCGGCCTCCCGGCGATCCCCGCCCAGCCTCACCAGCCTTCCGCCACGCGGATCGCGATCTTGCCGATCGTGCGGCCCGACTCGATGGCGCGGTGCGCCTGCGAGAGCTCGCGCACCGGGTAGGTCGCGCTGACGATGGGCCTGACGTGGCCTTGCGCCGCCAGCTCCGCCACCGCGGCGAGCGCGCGGCCCTGCGCGTGCGGGTCGAGCCGCCAGATCGTGGCGGCCCCCATCACATGATAGATCAGCGACGCCGCCTTCATGAACAGCCGGTCCGCGACAGGCGCGGGCATCGGCACGATGCTCACCACGGTGCCCATCGGCGCGACGGCGTCGAGCGCCTGATCCAGCGCGCGGCCACCGGCGTTGTCGAAGGCCACCGCGACGCCCGCCCCACCGGTCAGGTCCCGGCACGCCTGGCCCACGTCCTGCGTCGTGTGATCGAGCACGACCGCCGCGCCGAGGTCGCGGCAGAGCGCCGTCGACTCGGGTCGGCTGGCGGTCGCCACCACCCGCAGCCCGAGGTGACGCGCGAGCTGCAGCTGCAGATGGCCCACGCCGCCCGCGCCCGCGGTGACCAGCACCGCGGCGCCGGGCGCGGGCCGCGCGCGCGAGAGGCATTCCCAGGCCGTGACGCCCGCGAGCGACAGGCATGCAGCCTGCTCGTGGGAGAGGGCCGCTGGTTTGCGCGCCAGGGTGCGGCTGTCGGCCACCACCCGCTCCGCGTTGGCGCCCTGCCCGAACAGGCTGGGTGAGCCGAACACCTCGTCTCCGACCGCGAGGTCGTCAACGCCGGGGCCGACCACGTCGACGACCCCGGAGACGTCGTAGCCGAGCACCAGCGGAAACTGCCGCTCGATGCGGCGCGGCCCGGGCGCCGCCGAGCGCGCCCGGATGTCCGCCGGGTTGACCGACGACGCGATCACGCGCACCGTCACCTGGTGAGGTCCGGGCGCTGGGTCGGGCAGCTCCAGCGGCACGAGCTGCGAGGCGTCGCCATGGTGATGGATTCCGATTGCCTTCATGCGTTGCAGTCCTCTCGAGCGGCGCCAGCGTAGCTTGGCACCGGGCGAGCCGGGGTGCGAGATCAGCGCCGCTCGCGCCGCTGCTCGACGACGCGCCTGGCACGGAGGTTGATACCACCGCTCGCCGTGGATGCCGAAACCCTCTCCAGGCCGTGTCCCGCCACCGGGCCGCACGTCGCGCCTGGCCGCCTCGCCTTGCCGCTGCCCGATCGCTCGCTGCCCGGACGAGGCGGGCAGCGCGCCCTTCGCGCCCGGAGCCACGAGGCGCGCGGGAGACGCCGTGCGCGCGCGTGATCTCGGCGTCGCGCCTGGCATCTTCGATCCGGGCCCGCTCGACGCGATCACGGACGTGGGCGGCGTGCGCGTCGGGCACGCGACGGTGATCGAGGGAGACGCGATCCGCACCGGCGTCACCGCCGTATTCCCCCACGGGGGGAACCTCTACCTCGATCGCGTCCCCGCGGCGATCCACGTGGGCAACGGGTTTGGCAAGCTCGTCGGCGCGACCCAGGTCCGCGAGCTGGGTGAGCTGGAGACTCCCATTCTCCTCACGACCACGCTTTGCGCGTTCCGGGCCGCCGACGCGCTCGTCGAATGGATGCTGGCGCAGCCGGGCATGGAGGAGGTGCGCTCGCTCAACCCGGTCGTCGGCGAGACCAACGACGGCGTGCTCAACGCGGTCCGGCTCCGTCCCGTCACCGCCGAGCACGTGCGCGCGGCGCTGGGCTCGGCGCGGGAGGGGCCCACGCCGGAGGGGTGCGTCGGCGCGGGCACGGGCACCGTCGCGTTCGGATGGAAGGGGGGGATCGGCACCGCCTCGCGGGTGCTGCCGGCGTCGCTCGGCGGGGCCTGCGTCGGCGTGCTCGTCCAGTCGAACTTCGGCGGCGTGCTGCAGGTGATGGGCGCGCCCGTCGGCGAGGAGCTCGGCCGGTACGCTTTCCGGTCGCAGGTCGAGGCGGCGGCGGGGGACGGCTCCATCCTCATCCTCGTCGCGACGGACGCGCCGCTGTCGGATCGCAACCTCGGGCGGCTCGCTGCCCGCGCGATCCTGGGGCTCGCGCGCACCGGATCCTCCGGCGCGAACGGCTCCGGCGACTACGCGATCGCCTTCTCGACGAGCGCCTCGGTGCGGCGCCGCTCCGGCGCGAAGCGGCTCGCGATCACGGAGCTCTCGAACCAGGAGACGTCCGCCCTCTTTCAGGCCGTGATCGAGGCGACGGAGGAGGCCATCTACAGCTCGCTCTTCACGGCCGAGACCACCACGGGGAGCGGTCGCACCGTGGAGGCCATTCCGCTGGATCGCGTCCGTGAGGTGCTGTCGAGGCACGGCGTCCAGCGGCCGCCCGGCCGCTCCCGCCCTGCATGACGCAAGAGGCCGCCGCGGGCGGGCCGGCGCGAGAGCTCGCAGCCGTTTCCCGTGGCGCAGCGAGGCGCTTTTGGCAACATCACGAGTCGACGGGGCGCCTCGGGGGCCGATCCGGCTTTGGACACCCTCCCTCTATGACCGACAGTCCACGTTACCGCGTGCTGGGGGTGCTGCACCAAGGTGCGGACACGATCCTCTACCGCGCGCGGCGCGAGGAGGACGGCCGGCCGGTGGTGCTCAAGGTCCTGCGGCGCGACCACGCCAGCCCCCGCGCCCTCGGCAGGCTCCAGCACGAGCTCGAGGTCGCCAGGGCACTGACGTCGCCCGCGGTCGTCAAGGCCTGCGGGATCGAGCCGTTCCGCGACCAGATGACCCTGGTCCTCGAGGACTTCGGCGGCCGGTCGCTCGACCGGTTGCTCGATGACGGCGGGCCGATGCTCCCGATGCGCCCGATGTCGCTCGAGCGCTTCTTCCCCCTCGCCCTCCGCCTCGCCGCCGCGCTCGCCGAGCTCCACCGACACCACGTCATCCACAAGGACATCAAGCCCCAGAACCTGCTCTACAACCCCGACACCGGCGAGGTGAAGATCACCGATCTCGGCATCGCCTCCCTCTCCACCCGCGGGGCACAGGAGCTCGCGCACGACGGGCTCATCGAGGGCACGCTCGCCTACATGGCGCCGGAGCAGACCGGCCGCATGAACCGCCGCGTCGACGAGCGGACCGACCTGTACTCCCTCGGCGTCACCTTCTACGAGATGCTGACTGGCACCCTCCCCTTCCAGGCCAGCGACCCCGTCGCGTGGGTCTACTGCCATATCGCCCAGGCGCCGCGGCCGCCTCACGCGCTCGTCCCCTCGATCCCACCCCAGCTCTCCGCCGTCGTCCTCAAGCTGCTCTCCAAGGCCGCCGAGGAGCGCTACCAGAGCGCCCTCGGCCTGCGCCACGACCTCGACACGTGCTTTTCCCAGCTGCGCCAGCGCGGCGCCATCGACCCCTTCCCGCTCGGGCTGCGCGACGTCTCCGATCGGTTCCAGATCCCGCAGCGGCTCTACGGCCGCGAGCGCGAGATCGAGGCGCTGCGCGCCGCGTTCGAGCGGGTGATCGCGGACGGCCGGCCAGAGCTCGTGCTCGTCTCGGGCTACTCGGGCATCGGCAAGTCCTCGCTCGTCGCCGAGCTGCACCGGCCCGTCGTGCGCGAGCGCGGCGCCTTCCTCTCCGGCAAGTTCGAGCAATTCAAGCGCGACGTCCCCTACCGCCCCCTCCTTCAGGCCTTCCGGGGCCTCGTGCAGGAGATCCTTGGCGCGAGCGAGGAGCAGCTCGAGCGCTGGCGAGAGCGCCTCCGTGAGGCCCTCGGCCCGAGCGGCGGGCTGCTCACCGACATGCTCCCCGAGCTCGCCCTGCTCCTCGGCCCGCAACCGCCCGTGCCCGAGCTCCCGCCCGCCGAGGCCCAGAGCCGGCTGCTCGCCACGCTCCAGCGCTTCGTCGCCGCCTGCGCACGGAAGGAGCACCCCGTCGCCCTCTTCCTCGACGACCTGCAATGGGCCGACCCCGGTAGCCTCCTGCTCCTCGAGCAGCTCGCCACCCTCCCCGGCGACGCGCACCTGCTGCTGATCGGCGCCTATCGCGACAACGAGGTCGGCCCCGCGCACCCGCTCCGGCTCACGCTGACCGAGGTGCAGCAGCGCGGCGCCACCGTCTCCGAGCTCGTCCTCACGCCGCTCTCTGCCGCCCACGTCGGGGCGCTCGTCGCCGAGGCGGTCCATGCGCCCGAAGCGCGGGTCGAGCCGCTCTCACGGCTGGTGTACGAGAAGACCGGCGGCAACCCCTTCTTCGTGCTCCAGTTCCTCATCGCCCTGCACGACGAGGGGCTCATCACCTTTGACGCGGACGAGGGCGCATGGCGGTGGGACATCGCCGCCATCCGCGACAAGGGCTTCACCGACAACGTCGTCGAGCTGATGGCCGGCAAGCTGGAGCGGCTCTCGGTCCCGACGCGCGACGCGCTCAAGCTCGCCGCCTGCCTCGGCGGCAGCCTGACCCTCGACACCCTCGCGGTCGTCGCGCGAAGGCCGGCGGAGGCCCTGCGCGCGGCGCTCGAGGAGGCCGCGCGGGAGGGGCTGCTGCTCCGCCGGGACAGCGCCTATCGCTTCCTCCATGACCGGGTGCAGCAGGCCGCTTATTCGCTCATCCCGCCCGGACAGCTCGCCGAGGTGCACCTCTGCATCGGCCAGCTGCTCTTGAGGGCGCAGCGCGCCGAAGCGCGCGAGGACGCGCTCTTCGACGTCGTGAGCCACCTCAACCGCGGCGCAGCGCTCCTCTGTTCCCAGGCCGAGCGCGACGAGCTCGCCGCCCTCAACCTCCGCGCCGGCAGGAAGGCCAAGGCCGCCGCCGCCTACCAGTCTGCCGACGCCCTCTTCGCCGCCGGCATGGCCCTCCTCCCGCAAGATCCCCGCGAGCGCTGGGAGACTCGGTACGATCTGGCCTATCCCCTGAGCCTCGAGCGCGCGCACGCCGCCTACGCCACCGGCAGCTCCGACGAGGCCGAGCGGCTGCTCGAGGAGCTGTTGGGGCGCACGAGGAACGAGCTCGATCGCGCCGCGGTCGTCGAGCTCGCCGTGAGCTTCTACCAGACCCGAGGGCGGTCCGACCACGCCGTCGACCTCGCGCTCGCGTGGCTCCGCGCCTCGGATATCGATCTTCCGCTCCACCCCACCGACGCACAGGTCAAAGAAGAGACCGAGAGCCTCTGGCGAGCGCTGGGCGACCGGGCGATCGAGGACCTGCTCCGCCTGCCCCCCATGGAGCACCCGGAGTGCAAGGTCGTCATGGCCGTGCTGCAAAGCGTGGCCGGCCCCGCGATCTTCGTGGACCACGACCTGCACTACCTCATCGTCCTGCGCCAGGTGAAGCTCAGCCTGCGCTACGGCAACGCGGAGAGCTCCGCCCACGCGTACGCGGCCTTCGCGCGGATGTTCGGCCCGCGGTTCGGGCGATACCGCGAGGCCTACAAGTTCGGAAAGCTCGGCTACGACCTCGCGGACAGGAGCGAGCTCCTCACCGTGAAGTCGCTGGTATTCACCCTCTTCGGACAGCAAGTCGTCTTCTGGACACGCCACTACCGGGAGACGTACCCCTACACGCGCGCCGGGTTCAGCGCCGCGGTCGAGTCGGGCGATATGCGCATGGCGTGCTTCAACTGCGTCTGGGCTCCGCTGTTCCCGCTGCTCGCCGGCGAGCCGCTCGAGGACGTCCTCCACGAGGTCGAGGAGCGCAGCCGCTTCGTCCGCAAGGCCGGTTACGCGTTCGCCTACGGCGTGCTGGCCAGCGCCCACGCCGTCATCCAGACGCTGCGCGGGAGGCCGGTCCGCTTCTCCACGCTCGACGGCTCCGAGCTGGATCCATCGGCCTTCGAGGCGCGGCTCGACGAGGGGGATATGCGGGGCGCCCGCGGCCTCCATTTCAGCATGAAGGCCCGGGCGCTCTTCGTCCTCGGCTCTTACGGAGAGGCGCTCGCCGCGGCGACGCGCGTGATCGTCGATCACCCCTTCAGGAGAGAGCCCTACGCGCTCATCGCCGAGAACTTCTATGTTCACGCGCTCTCGCTCGCGGCGCTCGTCGACGCCGACGGTGGCGCGCCCGAGCCGCCCAAGCCGCACGAGGCGCGGCGGTCGCCGGCGCAGGAGCTCCCCGAGGGCCTCCTCGACAGCGAGCGGCGGCTCGGCGAGTGGGCCGCGAGCTGCCCCGACAACTTCCTCCACAAACACGCCCTGGTCCGCGCCGAGATCGCCCGTCTCCTCGGCCGCGAGCCCGAGGCCATCCGGCGCTACGAGCAGGCCATCTCCTCGGCGCGGGAGAACGGCTTCGTCCAGCACGAGGCCATCGCCAGCGAGCTCGCCGCCCGGTTCTACCGCGATCGCGGCCTGTCCACGCCCGAAGGCGCCTACCTGCGGGACGCCCGCGCCGCCTACTTCCGCTGGGGCGCCCACGCCAAGGTCGAGCAGCTCGACCAGCGGTATCCCTTCCTCGTCGAGCGAAAGCCGATCGCCCCCACCGTCACCTTCGCCGTACGCGCCGAGCAGTTCGACGTCCTCTCCATCGTCAAGGCCTCTCAGAGCATCTCGGGCGAGCTCAAGCTCCCGCGCCTCCTGGAGATGCTGCTGCGCATCGTTGTCGAGCACGCGGGCGCCGGAGAGGGGGTCGTGCTCCTGCTCCGGGAAGATCGCCTGTCGACGGCGGCGGCGATCGCCGCGTCCGGGGGCGCCGCGCGGCTGCTCGACGCGGGCGAGGCGTCGGCGGCGCTGCCGCAATCCATTCTCAACTACGTCCTCCGCAGCCACGAGCGCGTGCTGCTCGACGACGCGGCGGCCAGGCACCCGTTCTCGGAGGACGCGTATTTCAGCCGCAAGAGGCCGAGATCGGTGCTGTGCCTCCCGATCATGCGGCAAACGCGGCTGCTCGGCGTGCTCTACCTGGAGAACGGGCTCGTGGCCGGGGCGTTCACCCCCGGGCGGCTCACCGTGCTCGAGCTGCTCACCTCGCAGTCGGCCATCTCGCTCGAGAACGCCATGCTCTATGCCGATATCGAGCAGGAGAACGCCGAGCGGCGGCGGGCGGAGCAGGCGCTGAAGGCCAACCAGGCGACGCTGCAGGCCATCGTCGACAACTCCGCCGCGACCATCTTCCTCAAGGATCGCGAGGGCCGGTATCTGCTCGCCAACCGCCACGCAGGCGACGTCGCCGGCGTGCCGAGCCATGAGCTCCTCGGAAAGACCGACGCCGAGCTCTCTCATGGTGCGAACGTCGAGGTCCTCCGAGACAACGACCGGCGAGTGCTCGACGCGGGCGAGCCGCTGGAGTTCGAGGAGGAGATCATGATGAGAGAGGGCGAGCCGCGCGTCTATCTGTCCCTCAAGTTCCCGCTCGGCGAGAGCGTCATGCCCGGCGTGGTCTGCGGCATCTGCACCGACATCACCGAGCGCAAGCGCGCCGAGCTCGCCGAGCGCTTCCTCGCCGACGCGAGCCGCAAGCTCATGGCCCTCGGCTACGGCGCCACCCTCGAGAGCGTGGCGCAGCTCGCGTTGCCGGCGCTGGCCGACCGATGCGTCATCGACGTGGACCTCGCCCAGGACGCCCCGGGGCGGGCGGTCACCGCGGGGATGCCGGCCGAGCTCGCGGGCGCGGTGACGGACGCGCTGCGGCCCCTTTCGGCGACGCCGCCGGACCGGCCCGAGATAGGCGACGTCCGCGCCGCACCTCTCCTCGATCCGCTCGGCGTTCACTCCTTCCTCCGCGTCCCGCTCCTCGCGCGCGACCGGCGCTTCGGGGTCATGACCCTGCTGGCGGCCGCGCCGCGGCACCGTTTCGGCCCCGCCGACCTGTGGCTGGCCGAGGAGCTGGCGAGCCGCGCCGCGCTCGCCCTCGACAACAGCCGCCTGTTCGCCGAGGCCCAGCAGGCGATCGAGCGCCGCGACGAGTTCCTCCTCGTCGCCTCCCACGAGCTCAAGACACCGCTCACCTCGCTCACGATGCAAGCCCACCTGCTCGCCCGGCTCCTGCCCCGCCTCCAGCGCGGGGAGGTCGCCCCCGAGCGCATCGACGCCGCGATCCAGCTCCTCAACCGCCAGATCGCGCGCCTCGCCCACCTGGTCAACGAGCTGCTCGACGTCACCCGCCTGAACGCCGGCCAGCTGACCCTCTCGCGCGCGCCGGTCGATCTCGCGGCGCTGGCGCGCGAGGTCGTCGAGCGGATGCACCAGCAGCTCACCGACGCCCGCTGCCGCACCCAGCTCGAGCTGGACGAGCCCGTGATGGGACACTGGGATCCGTCTCGCATGGAGCAGGTCCTCATCAACCTCCTGTCCAACGCGATCAAGTACGGCGCGGGAGGCCTCATCCACGTCATCGTGCGCCGCGAGGGCGCTCGCGGCGTGCTCGTCGTCCGCGATCACGGCATGGGCATCGCCGAGGCCGATCAGGCGAGGATCTTCGAGCGCTTCGAGCGCGCCGTCTCCGTCCGCAACTTCGGCGGTCTCGGCCTCGGCCTCTACATCGTTCGATGGATCGTCACCTCTCACGGCGGCACCATCCGCGTCGAGAGCAGGCCGGGCGCGGGCGCCACGTTCATCGTCGAGCTGCCTTTGCGCCCGCCGGAGGCGGAGACGGAGGGCCAGGGCACCTTTCTCGCGCCAGCGTGAGCGTTCACCGGGGGCCAAGGCCGGCGCGGCTCCGCGCCGTTTGCTCGTGACGGGTCGCAGCGCTTTTGGCAATGTACCAAGTTGAACCGCAGCGCGGCGCCGACGTCCGTAACGTCCGGCGTTCAAAGATTCTCCTATGCCCCACAGTCCACGTTACCGCGTGCTGGAGGTGCTGCACCAGGGTGCGGACACGACCCTCTACCGCGCGCGGCGCGACGAGGACGGCCGGCCGGTGGTGCTCAAGGTCCTGCGGCGCGACCACGCCAGCCCCCGCGCCCTCGGCAGGCTCCAGCACGAGCTCGAGGTCGCGACGGCGCTCGCTTCGCCGGTCGTCGTCCGGGCCTACGGGATCGAGCCGTTCCGCGACCAGATGACCCTGGTCCTCGAGGACTTCGGCGGCCGCTCGCTCGACCGGTTGCTCGATGACGGCGGGCCGATGCGCCCGATGCGCCCGATGTCGCTCGAGCGCTTCTTCCCCCTCGCCCTCCGCCTCGCCGCCGCGCTCGCCGAGCTCCACCGACACCACGTCATCCACAAGGACATCAAGCCTCAGAACCTGCTCTACAACCCCGACACCGGCGAGGTGAAGATCACCGATCTCGGCATCGCCTCCCTCTCCACCCGCGGGGCACAGGAGCTCGCGCACGACGGGCTCATCGAGGGCACGCTCGCCTACATGGCGCCGGAGCAGACCGGCCGCATGAACCGCCGCGTCGACGAGCGGACCGATCTGTACTCCCTCGGCGTCACCTTCTACGAGCTTCTGACTGGCACCCTGCCCTTCCAGGCCAGCGACCCCGTCACGTGGGTCTACTGCCATATCGCCCAGGCGCCGCGGCCGCCGCACGCGCTCGTCCCCTCGATCCCACCCCAGCTCTCCGCCGTCGTCCTCAAGCTGCTCTCCAAGGCCGCCGAGGAGCGTTACCAGAGCGCCCTCGGCCTGCGCCACGACCTCGACACGTGCTTTTCCCAGCTGCGCCAGCGCGGCGCCATCGACCCCTTCCCGCTCGGGCTGCGCGACGTCTCCGATCGGTTCCAGATCCCGCAGCGGCTCTACGGCCGCGAGCGCGAGATCGAGGCGCTGCGCGCCGCGTTCGAGCGGGTGGTCGCGAACGGCCGGCCAGAGCTCGTGCTCGTCTCGGGCTACTCGGGCATCGGCAAGTCCTCGCTCGTCGCCGAGCTGCACCGGCCCGTCGTGCGCGAGCGCGGCTCCTTCCTCTCCGGCAAGTTCGATCAGCTCAAGCGCGACGTGCCCTACCGCGCCTTCCTTCACGCCTTCCGGGGCCTCGTGCAGGAGATCCTCGGCGCGAGCGAGGAGCAGCTCGAGCGCTGGCGAGAGCGCCTCCGTGAGGCCCTCGGCCCGAGCGGCGGGCTGCTCACCGACATGCTCCCGGAGATCGAGCGCCTCCTCGGCCCGCAGCCCCCCGTGCCCGAGCTCCCGCCCGCCGAGGCCCAGAGCCGGCTGCTGGCCACGCTCCAGCGCTTCGTCGCCGCCTGCGCACGGAAGGAGCACCCCGTCGCCCTCTTCCTCGACGACCTGCAATGGGCCGACCCCGGTAGCCTCCTGCTCCTCGAGCAGCTCGCCACCCTCCCCGGCGACGCGCACCTGCTGCTGATCGGCGCCTATCGCGACAACGAGGTCGGCCCCGCGCACCCGCTCCGGCTCACGCTCGCCGAGGTCCGAAAGCGCGGCGCCGCCGTCGACGACATCGTCCTCGAGCCGCTCTCCGCCGCCCACGTCGGGGCGCTCGTCGCCGAGACGGTCCACGCGCCCGAAGCAGAGGTCGAGCCGCTCTCGCAGCTCGTCCACGAGAAGACCGGCGGCAACCCCTTCTTCGTGCTCCAGTTCCTCATCACCCTGCACGACGAGGGGCTCATCACCTTTGATGCGGACGAGGGCGCATGGCGGTGGGACATCGCCGCCATCCGCGACAAGGGCTTCACCGACAACGTCGTCGAGCTGATGGCCGGCAAGCTCAATCGGCTCCCGGTCCCGACGCGCGACGCGCTCAAGCTCGCCGCCTGCCTCGGCGGCGGCCTGACCCTCGACACCCTCGCGGTGGTCGCGCGCCGTCCGGCGGAGGAGCTTCGCGAGGCGCTCGAGGAGGCCGTGCGGGAGGGGCTGCTGCTCCGCAGGGACAGCGCCTATCGCTTCCTCCATGACCGGGTGCAGCAGGCCGCAACTTCGCTCATCCCGCCTGGACAGCTCGCCGAGGTGCACCTCCGGATCGGTCAGCTGCTCTTGAAGGCGCAGCGCGCCGGAGAGCGCGAGGACGCGCTCTTCGACGTCGTGAGCCACCTCAACCGCGGCGCAGCGCTCCTCCGTTCTCAGGCCGAGCGCGACGAGCTCGCCGCGCTGAACCTCCGCGCCGGCAGGAAGGCCAAGGCCGCCGCGGCGTATGAATCTGCCGCCGCCCTCTTCGTTGCCGGCCTGGCCCTCCTCGCGGGCGAGCCGCAGGAACGCTGGGAGACGCAGTACGCGCTGACCCACGCCCTGAGCTTCGAGCGAGCGCGCTGCGCGTACATCCTCGGCAACTTCGATGAAGCCGAGCGGCTGCTCGAGGAGCTCACGGATCGCTCGATGACCAAGATCGAGAGGGCCGCCGTCGTCGAGCTCGCCGTCGCCTTGCACGTGACCCGCGGGCAGAGCGCCCGCGCTGTGGAGATCGGCCTCTCCTTCCTGCGCTCTTACGACATCCATCTGCCAACCCACCTCACCGACGCGCGCATCGACGAAGAGACCGAGAGCGTATGGAAGGCCCTGGGCGACCGGGCGATCGAGGGCCTCATCCACCTGCCCCCCATGACGCACCCGGAGATCAAGATCGCGATGAGCATCTTGAAGAGCGTGTCCGTCGCTGCGTATTTCGTGGACCAGAACCTGCATCACCTGGTCCTCGAGCGCATGGTCACGCTCAGCCTCCTCCACGGCAACGCCGAGAGCTCCGCCCATGCGTACACCGCCTTCGCGCGGGTGCTCGGCCCGCGGTTCGGGAGATACAAGGAGGCTTACCTGTTCGGCAAGCTCGGCTACGACCTCGCGGAGAAGAGCGAGGACCTCGCCGCGAAGCCCACCGTGTTCTTCCTGTTCGGACAGCTGACCGTCTTCTGGACGCGCCATTACAGGGAGACCTACCCCTACAATCGCCTCGGCTTCAACGCCGCCGTGGAATGCGGCGATCTGAACAACGCGTGTTACCATTGCGTCTGGGCGTCGGTGTTCCCCCTGCTCTGCGGGGAGCCGCTGGAGGACGTCCTCCGCCTGACCGAGGAGCGCCTCGGCTTCGTGCGCAAGGCCGGCTACGCGTTCATCCATGGCATCCTCCTCAGCGTCCGGTACCTCATCCAGACGCTGCGCGGGAGGCCTGTCCATTACGCGATGCTGGACGGCTCCGAGCTGGATCAGGAGGCCTTCGAGGCGCGGCTTCCGCCGGGATCCGCGTACGGGGCTCATAGCTTGTACTACAGCCTGAAGGCGCAGGCGCTGTTCCTCCTCGGCTCTCCCAGGGAGGCGCTCGCGGCGTCGACCCGTGTCGTCGTCGATTACGACTGGAGGATGGACGCGGGCGCCGAGATCCCCGAGACCTTCTATCTTCACGCGCTCGCGCTCGCCGCGGCGGCCGACGGCGCGCACGAGGCGCGCGACGCGGCGGACTCGCCAGCGCGGGAGCTCCCCGAAGGGCTCCTCGCGTGCGAGCGGCAGCTCGGCGAGTGGGCCGCGAGCGGCCCCGACAACTTCCTCCACAAACACACGCTGGTCCGCGCCGAGATCGCCCGGCTCCTCGGGCGCGAGCCCGAGGCCATCCGGCTCTACGAGCAAGCCATCTCGTCGGCGCAAGAGGGCGGCTTCGTCCAGCACGAGGCCATCGCCTGCGAGCTCGCCGCCCGCTTCTACCTCGACCGCGGCCTGTCCACGCCCGCCGTCGCCCACCTGCAGCGGGCGCGCGCCGCGTATTTCCGCTGGGGCGCGCATGCCAAGGTGGAGCAGCTCGACCAGCGGTATCCCTTCCTCGTCGAGCGAAAGCCGATCGCCCCCACCGTCACCTTCGCCGTCCGGGCCGAGCAGTTCGACGTCCTCTCCGTCGTCAAGGCCTCTCAGAGCATCTCCCGAGAGCTCAAGCTCCCTCGCCTGCTCGAGACGCTGCTGCGCATCGTGGTCGAGCACGCGGGCGCCGGAGAGGGGGTCGCGCTCCTGGTCCGGGAAGATCGCGTGTCGACCGCGGCGGCGATCACCGCGTCGGGGAGCGCCGCGCGGCTGCTCGAGGCGGGCGAGGCCCTGGCGGCGCTGCCCCAATCCATTCTCAACTATGTCCTCCGCAGCCACGAGCGCGTGCTGCTCGACGACGCCTCCGCCAGACACCCGTTCTCGGAAGACGCGTATTTCGGCCGCAAGAGGCCGAGGTCGGTGCTGTGCCTCCCGATCGTGCGGCAAACGCGGCTGCTCGGCGTGCTCTACCTCGAGAACAACCTCGTCACCGGCGCGTTCACCCACGGGCGGCTCACCGTGCTCGAGCTGCTCGCCTCGCAGTCGGCCATCTCGCTCGAGAACGCCATGCTCTACACCGACATCGAGCAGGAGAACGCCGAGCGGCGCCGGGCGGAGCGCGAGCTCCGTGAGAGCCAGGCCACCCTGCAGGCCATCGTCGACAACTCCGCTGCCGCCATCTACCTCAAGGATCGCGAAGGCCGGTTCCTGCTCGTCAACCGTCAGGTGAGCCGCGGCCTCGGCATCCCGACAGAGCAGATCCTCGGAAAGACGAGCGCCGAGCTCTTGCCTGCCACCGCCACCGTGACCATCGACGAACACGACCGGCGGGTGCTCGACGCCGGCGAGCCGATGGAGTTCGAGGAGGAGGTGCTGTTGGAGGGCGAGCTGCGCACCTACCTGTCGCTCAAGTTCCCGCTCGGCGAGCGCGTCATGCCCGGCGTGCTCTGCGGCATCTCCACCGATATCACAGAGCGCAAGCGCGCCGAGCTGGCCGAGCGCTTCCTCGCCGAGGCGAGCCGCAGGCTGATGGCCCTCGGTTACAGCGCCACCCTCGAGAGCGTCGCGCAGCTCGTCGTGCCCGAGCTCGCCGACCGGTGTGTCATCGACATGGACCTCGCTCGCGGCCCCGCGGGCGCCCCGGGACACGCGGTCACCGCCGGCCTGCCGGCCGAGCTCGCGGGCGCGGTGATGGACGCCCTGCGGCCCCTTTCGGAGAGCTCTCTGGATCACGCCGAGGAGGGCGACCTCCGCGCCGCGCCCCTCCTCGATCCGCTCGGCGTTCACTCCTTCCTCCGCGTCCCGCTCCTCGCGCGCGACCGGCGCTTCGGCGTCATGACCCTGCTGGCGACCGCGCCGCGGCGCCGTTACGGCCCCGCCGACCTGTGGCTGGCCCAGGAGCTGGCGAGCCGCGCCGCGCTCGCCCTCGACAACAGCCGTCTGTTCGCCGAGGCCCAGCAGGCGATCGAGCGCCGCGACGAGTTCCTCCTCGTCGCATCCCACGAGCTCAAGACCCCGCTCACGTCGCTCACGATGCAGGCTCACCTCCTCGCCCGGCTCCTGCCCCGCCTCCAGCGCGCCGAGGTCGCTCCGGAGCGCATCGACGCCGCGATCCAGCTCCTCAACCGCCAGATCGCGCGCCTCGGCCACCTGGTCAATGAGCTGCTCGACGTCACCCGCCTCAACGCCGGCCAGCTGACCCTCGCGCGCGCGCCCGTCGATCTGGCCGCCCTGGCGCGCGATGTCGTCGAGCGGATGCACGAGCAGCTCACCGACGCCCGCTGCCGCACCCAGCTCGAGCTGGAAGGGCCCGTGGTGGGCAACTGGGACGCTTTCCGCATGGAGCAGATCCTCATCAACCTCCTGTCCAACGCGCTCAAATATGGCGCGGGAGGCCCGATTCACGTCGTCGTGCGCAGCCTGGCCAGCCGCGCGGTGCTCATCGTCCGCGATCATGGCATGGGCATCGCCGAGGCCGACCAGGCCAGGATCTTCGAGCGCTTCGAGCGCGCCGTCTCCGTCCGCAACTTCGGCGGCCTCGGCCTCGGCCTCTACATCGTGCGGTGGATCGTCACCTCCCACGGCGGCGCCATCCGCGTCGAGAGCAAGCCGGGCGCGGGCGCTGCCTTCATCGTCGAGCTGCCTTTGCGCGCGCCGGACACGGAGACGGACGTCCAGGGCGCCTTCCTCCCGCAGGCGTAGGCACGCGCTGCGCGCTCACACCCCGACAGCTGCCTCAGCGGGCGCTGACGCACCGCCGTTTGCTCGTGACGGGTCGCAGTGCTTTTGGCAGTGTACCGAATTGAACCGCAGCACGCCGCATCCGTCCGTGACGTCCGGCGTTCAAAGATCCTCCTATGCCCCATAGTCCACGTTACCGCGTGCTGGAGGTGCTGCACCAAGGTGCGGATACCATCCTCTACCGCGCGCGGCGCGAGGAGGACGGCCGACCGGTGGTGCTCAAGGTGCTGCGGCGCGACCACGCGAGCCCTCACGCCCTCGGCAGGCTCCAGCACGAGCACGAGGTCGCCAGAGCGCTCGATACGGCGGTCATCGTCAGGCCCTACGCGATGGAATCGCTCGGCGACCAGGCCGCGCTGGTCCTGGAGGATTTCGGCGGCCGCTCGCTCGATCGGCTGCTCGATGGCGACGGGCCGACGCGCCCGATGCGCCCGATGTCGATCGAGCGCTTCCTCCCCCTCGCCCTCCGCCTCACCGCCGCGCTCGCCGAGCTCCACAGGCGGCACGTCATCCACAAGGACATCAAGCCCCAGAACCTGCTCTACAACCCCGACACCGGCGAGGTGAAGATCACCGATCTCGGCATCGCCTCCCTCTCCCCCCGCGAATCCCAGGACCTCGTCCACAACAGCCTCATCGAGGGGACGCTGGCCTACATGGCGCCGGAGCAAACGGGCCGGATGAACCGCTGGATCGACGAGCGGACCGACCTGTACTCCCTCGGCGTCACCTTCTACGAGATGCTGACTGGCACCCTGCCCTTCCAGGCCAGCGATCCCGTCGCGTGGGTCTATTGCCATATCGCGCAGAGCCCGGTCCCGCCCCACGCGCTCGTCCCCTCGATTCCACCGGTCCTTTCCGAGGTCGTGCTCAAGCTGCTCTCCAAGGCCGCCGAGGAGCGCTACCAGAGCGCCCTCGGCCTGCGCCACGACCTCGACGCGTGCCTCGCGAGGTGGCGGGCGAGCGGGGACATTCAGCCCTTCGCGCTCGGTGAGCGCGATCTCTCGGACCGGTTCCGCGTCCCGCAGCGGCTCTACGGCCGCGAGCGCGAGGCCCTGGCGCTGCTCGCCGCGTTCGAGCGGGTGGTGGCGCAGGGTCGGCCCGAGCTCGTGCTCGTGTGCGGGTACTCGGGTATCGGCAAGTCGTCGCTCGTCGCCGAGCTGCACAGGCCCGTCGTTCGCGAGCGCGGCTTCTTCCTCTGCGGCAAGTTCGATCAGACCGCGAGGGATGTCCCCTACCGTGCTTTCCTTCAGGCGTTCCGGGCGCTGTTTCAGGAGATCCTCGGCGCGAGCGAGGAGCGGGTCGAGCGCTGGAGAGAGCGCCTCCGGGACGCCCTCGACCAGGACGGCAGGCTGCTCGCCGACGTGCTCCCCGAGATCGAGCGGCTCCTCGGCCCGCAGCCGCCCGTGCCCGAGCTCCCGCCCACCGAGGCCCAGAGCCGGCTGCACGCGGCGCTCCAGCGCTTCGTCGCCGCGTGCGCCCGGAAGGAGCACCCCATGGCGCTCTTCCTCGATGATCTCCAGTGGGCCGACGCGGCCAGCCTCCTCCTGCTCGAGCACCTCGCCACCCATGCCGGCGACGCGCACCTCCTGCTGATCGGCGCCTACCGGGACAATGAAGTAGGCCCAGCGCACCCGCTCCGGCTCACGCTGGCCGAGGTCCGAAAGCGCGGCGCCGCCGTCGGCGACATCGTCCTCGAGCCGCTCTCCGCCGCCCACGTCGGGGCGCTCGTCGCCGAGGCGGTCCACGCGCCCGAAGCAGAGGTCGAGCCGCTCTCGCAGCTCGTCCACCAGAAGACCGGCGGCAACCCGTTCTTCCTGCTCCAGTTCCTCATGGCCCTGCACGAAGAGGGGCTCATCGCCGTCGACGCAGAGCGGCGCATGTGGCGGTGGGATATCGCCGCGATCCGCGACAAAGGGTTCACCGACAACGTCGTCGAGCTGATGGCGGGCAAGCTGAACCGGCTCTCGGTCCCGACGCGCGACGCGCTCAAGCTCGCCGCGTGCCTCGGCAGCACCCTCGACCTCGACACCCTCGCGCGGCTAGCGCACCGCAGCCCGGCGGAGCTCCGCGACGCGCTCGAGGAGGCGGTCCGGGAGGGGCTGATCCTCCGCCAGGGAAACGGCTATCGATTTCTCCACGACCGGGTGCAGCAAGCCGCAACCTCGCTCATCCCGCCAGAGCAGCTGGCCGAGGTGCATCTCCGGATTGGCCAGCTCCTCTGCCGGGAGGGGCGCCCGGAGGAGGGCGACGAGGCGCTCTTCGACGCCGTCGGCCACCTCAACCGCGGCGCCGCGCTCCTCCGTTCCCGGGCCGAGCGGGACGAGGTGGCCGCGCTGAACCTCCGCGCCGGCAGGAAGGCCAAGGCCGCGGCGGCCTTCCAGTCCGCCGCCGCGCTCTTCGCCGCGGGCCTCTCCTTGCTCTCGCCGGACTCCTGGGAGACGCAGCACGAGCTGACCTATGGCCTCACCTTCGAGCGCGCGCACGTCGCCTACATCACCGGCGCCATCGACGACGCCGAGCGGATGCTCGAAGAGCTCGAGGATCGCGCGAGGACCAGGGGCGAGACGGCCGCCGTCGTCGAGCTCGTCATCACGCTGAAGGTCACCCGCGGGCACTACGCGCGCGCGGCGGAGATCGGGCTCGCGTGGCTCCGCACCCACGACATCGATCTTCCCTTCCTCCCCACCGAGGCACAGCTCGAAGAGGAGACGAAGAGCGTCTGGCAGGCCCTGGGCGACCGGGCGATCGAGGACCTGATCCACCTGCCCCCCATGACGCACCCGGAGATCAAGGCCACGATGAGCGTGCTGCTGGGCGCTGGCATCCCCGCGGCGTTCGTGAACCCGAGCCTCCCCTTTCTCATCGTCCTGCGCATGGTCCAGCTCAGCCTGCGCCACGGCAACGCCGAGAGCTCCTCTCACGCCTACACCTCCTTCGCGAGGGTGCTCGGCCCGAAGCTCGGGCGATACCAGGAGGCCTATCGCTTCGGCAAGCTCGGCTGCGACCTCGCGGAGAGGAGCGGCCTCCTCACGACGAAAGCGATGGCGTTCACGATCTTCGGACAGCATGTCGTCTTCTGGACACGCCACTACCGGGAGACGACGCCGTACTCGCGCGCCGGCTTCAGCGCCGCGGTCGAGTCGGGCGATCTGAACCACGCGTGCTTCAACCGCATGTGGGACGCGCTGTTCCGGCTGCTCTCCGGCGATCCGCTGGAGGACGTGCTTCACGAGGTCGAGGAGCGCCTCGCCTTCGTGCGCAGCGCCGGTCACCCGTTCGCCCATGGCGTCCTCCTCGGCGCGCGCGGCATGGTCCAGACGCTGCGAGGGAGGCCGGTCCGCTTCTCGATGCTCGATGGATCCGAGCTGGATCCGCCGGCCTTCGAGGCGCGGCTCGGCGAGGGGGAGCTGCAGAACGTCCAAAGCTTCTATCATCAGATGAAGGCCCAGGCGCTCTTCGTGCTGGGCTCTCCCGGAGAGGCGATCGAGACGGCGGCCCGCGCGATGATCGAGCATGGACACGGGGTCGTGCCGACCGCCCTCGTCGTCGAGAACTTCTATTATTCCGGGCTCGCGATCGCGGCGCTGGTCGACGTGCCGCACGTACCGCACGCACCGCACGCGGAGCGGGATTCCCCGCGTGAGGTCCCCGAGCAGCTGCTCGACTGCGAGCGGCGGCTCGGCGAGTGGGCCAGGAACGGCCCCGACAACTTCCTCCACAAACACACGCTGGTCCGCGCCGAGATCGCCCGGCTCCGGGGGCACGAGCCGGAGGCCATCCGGCTGTACGAGCAGGCCATCGCGTCGGCGCAAGAGGGCGGCTTCGTCCAGCACGAGGCCATCGCCTGCGAGCTCGCAGCCCAGTTCTACCACGCGCGCGGCCTCGCCACGCCCGAAGGCGCTTACCTGGAGAAGGCGCGCGCCGCCTATTTTCGCTGGGGGGCCCACGCCAAGGTGGATCAGCTCGACCAGCGCTATCCCCACCTCGCCCCGCGCAAGCCGATCGCGCCCACCGTCACGTTCGCCGTCCGGGCGGAGCAGTTCGACGTCCTCTCCGTCGTCAAGGCCTCTCAGAGCATCTCCGGAGAGCTCAAGCTCCCGCGCCTCCTCGAGACGCTCTTGCGCATCGTGGTCGAACACGCGGGCGCCGAGGAGGGCTATGTGCTCCTGGTCCGGCAAGATCGCGTGTCGGCCGCGGCGGCGATCGCCGCGGCCGGCGGCGCGGCTCGGCTGCTCGACGCGGGCGAGGCGGGCGAGGCGGCGAGCACCGAGCTGCCGCAGTCCATCCTCAATTACGTTTGGCGGAGCCACGAGCGCGTGCTGCTCGCCGACGCCTCCGCCAGACACCCGTTCTCGGAGGACGCGTATTTCGCGCGCAAGCGGCCGCGATCGGTGCTGTGCCTCCCGATCGTGCATCGGGCCCGGCTGCTCGGCCTGCTCTACCTGGAGAACAGGCTCATCACCGGGGCGTTCACCCCCGGGCGGCTCAGCGTGCTCGAGCTGCTCGCGTCGCAATCGGCCATCTCGCTCGAGAACGCCATGCTGTATGCCGAGGTCGAGCGGGAGAACACCGAGCGGCGGCGGGCAGAACAGGCGCTGAAGACCAACCAGGCGACCCTGCGGGCCATCGTCGACAACTCGGCCACGGCCATTTACGTCAAGGATCACGAAGGCCGGCTCCTGCTCGCCAACCGGCACGTGGGCGCCATCATGCGCATGCCGATCGAGGCGATCGTCGGAAAGACGCTCGCCGAGCTCTTGCGCTCTCCGGTCGCGGAGCCCCTGAACGACCACGACAGGAAGGTGCGCGAGGCGGGCGCGCCGATGGAGTGGGAGGAGGAGCTGCCGCTGGAGGACGGGCTGCACACCTTCCTCTCGCTCAAGTTCCCTCTCGGGGATGAGGTCATGCCCGGCGCGCTCTGCGGCATCTCCACCGACATCACCGAGCGCAAGCGCGCCGAGGTGGCCGAGCGCTTCCTCGCCGACGCGAGCCGCAAGCTCATGGCCCTCGGCTACGGCGCCACGCTCGACAGCGTCGCGCGGCTCGCCGTGCCCGAGCTGGCCGATCAGTGCGTCATCGACGTGGGCGTCGCTGGCGGCGACCCGGGACACGCGGTCACCGCGGGCGTGCCGGACGACGTCGCAGGCGCGGTGATGGACGCGCTGCGGCCCCTGGCAGCCGCCTCGCCGGACCACCCCGAGGTGGGCGATGTCCGCGCCGCGCCTCTGCTCGAGCGGCTCGGCGTTCACTCCTTCCTCCGCGTCCCGCTCCTCGCGCGCGACCGGCGCTTCGGGGTCATGACGTTGCTGGGGACCGCGCCCCGACCCCGCTATGGCGCTTCCGACCTGCGGCTCGCCGGGGAGCTCGGGTTCCGTGCGGCGCTCGCCCTCGACAACAGCCGCCTGTTCGCCGAGGCCCAGCAGGCGATCGAGCGCCGGAACGAGTTCCTCCTCGTCGCCTCGCACGAGCTCAAGACCCCGCTCACCTCGCTCAAGATGCAGGCGCACCTGCTCGAGCGGCTGTTGCCCCGCTACCGGCGCGCGGAGATCTCGCCGGAGCGCATCGACGCCGCGCTCCAGGTCCTGAGCCGACAGATCGCGCGCCTCGCCCACCTGGTCAATGAGCTGCTCGACGTCACTCGACTGAACGCCGGCCAGCTGACCCTCTCGCGCGCGCCGTTCGATCTGGCGGCCCTGACGCGCGAGGTCGTCGAGCGGATGAGACAGCAGCTCGCGAGCGCGCGCTGCCGCGCCGAGCTCGATCTGGAAGGGCCCGTGGTCGGGGACTGGGATGCTTCTCGGATGGAGCAGGTCCTCATCAACCTGCTCTCCAACGCGATCAAGTACGGCGCAGGCGCCCCCGTTCACGTCGTCGTGCGCGGCGAGGGCGACCGCGCGCGGCTCGTCGTCCGCGATCACGGCATGGGCATCGCGGAGGCCGATCAGGCCAGGATCTTCGAGCGCTTCGAGCGCGCCGTCTCCGTCCGCAACTTCGGCGGTCTCGGACTCGGCCTCTACATCGTGCGGTGGATCGTCACCTCCCATGGCGGCGCCATCCGCGTCGAGAGCAAGCCGGGCGCGGGCGCCACGTTCGTCGTCGAGCTGCCTTTGCATGCGGCGGAGACAGAGACGGACAGCCAGGATGCCCTGCTCCCGCAGGCGTAGGCGCGCGCTCCGCGCTGCGCGCTCGCTACCCGACTGCGCCTCAGCAGCTCCTTTTCCGTCCCCGCTATCGCCGTGCATGGACGACGGCGTCGCAGCAGGCAAGCCGGCGCGAGAGCGCGGCTCCGTTTGCTCGTGACGAGGCGCACCGCTTTTGGCAGTGTAGCGAGTTGAGCCGCAACGCGCCGCTGGCGCCTCGGTCTTCAAAGCTCTTCCTATGCCCGATAGTCCGCGCTACCGCGTGCTGGAGGTGCTGCACCAAGGTGCAGATACCGTCCTTTACCGCGCGCGGCGCGAGGAGGACGGCCGGCCGGTGGTGCTCAAGGCCCTGCGGCGCGACCACGCGAGCCCCCGCGCCCCCGGCAGGCTCCAGCACGAGCTCGAGGTCGCCAAGACGCTCGATTCACCCGTCGTCATCAAGGCCCACGGCATCGAGCCGTTCCGCGACCAGATGACCCTGGTCCTCGAGGACTTCGGCGGCCGGTCGCTCGACCGGTTGCTCGATGGCGACGGGCCGATGCGCCCGATGTGCCCGATGTCGATCGAGCGCTTCTTCCCGCTCGCCCTCCGACTCGCCGCCGCGCTCGCCGAGCTCCACCGACATCACGTCATCCACAAGGACATCAAGCCCCAGAACCTGCTCTACAACCCCGACACCGGCGAGGTGAAGATCACCGATCTCGGCATCGCCTCCCTCTCACCACGCGAGGCCCAGGAGCTCACGCACGACGGGCTCATCGAGGGCACGCTCGCCTACATGGCGCCGGAGCAGACCGGCCGCATGAACCGCCGCGTCGACGAGCGGACCGACCTGTATTCCCTCGGCGTCACCTTCTACGAGATGCTGACTGGCGCCCTGCCCTTCCAGGCCAGCGATCCCGTCGAGTGGGTCTATTGCCACATCGCCCAGACGCCGCGGCCGCCGCACGCGCTCGTCCCCTCGATCCCACCCCAGCTCTCCGCCGTCGTCCTCAAGCTGCTCTCCAAGGCCGCCGAGGAGCGTTACCAGAGCGCCCTCGGCCTGCGCCACGACCTCGACACGTGCTTCTCACGGTGGCAGGCGAGCGGATCCATTCAGCACTTCCCGCTCGGACAGCGCGATCTCTCCGACCGGTTCCAGGTCCCGCAGCGGCTCTATGGCCGCGAGCGCGAGATCGAGGCGCTGCTCGCCGTGTTCGAGCGCGTGGTCGCGAACGGCCGGCCAGAGGTCGTTCTCGTCTCGGGCTATTCGGGGATCGGCAAGTCCTCGCTCGTCGCCGAGCTGCACAGGCCCGTCGTGCGCGAGCGCGGCGCCTTCCTCTCCGGCAAGTTCGAGCAATTCAAGCGCGACGTCCCCTACCACGCCTTTCTCCAGGCGTTCCGGGCGCTCTTGCGGGAGCTCCTTGGCGCGAGCGAGGAGCAGCTCGAGCGCTGGCGAGAGCGCCTCCGTGAGGCCCTCGGCCAGGACGGCGGTCTGCTCACCGACGTGCTCCCCGAGCTCACGCTCCTCCTCGGCCCGCAGCCGCCCGTGCCCGAGCTCCCGCCCGCCGAGGCCCAGAGCCGGCTGCTCGCCGCGCTCCAGCGCTTCGTCGCCGCGTGCGCCCGGAAGGAGCACCCCGTCGCCCTCTTCCTCGACGACCTGCAATGGGCCGACGCGGCCAGCCTCCTCTTGCTCGAGCAGCTCGCCACCTATTCCGGCTCCGAGCACCTGCTGCTGATCGGCGCCTATCGCGACAACGAGGTCGGCCCCGCGCACCCGCTCCGGCTCACGCTGGCCGAGGTGCAGCAGCGCGGCGCCGCCGTGTCCGAGCTCGTCCTCACGCCGCTCTCCGCCGCCCACGTCGGGGCGCTCGTCGCCGAGTCGGTCCATGCGCCCGAAGCAGAGGTCGAGCCGCTCTCGCAGCTCGTCCACGAGAAGACCGGCGGCAACCCCTTCTTCGCCCTCCAGTTCCTCATCGCCCTGCACGACGAGAGGCTCATCATCTTCGACGCCGAGCAGCGCGTATGGCGGTGGGATATCGCCGCCATCCACGACAAGGGCTTCACCGACAATGTCGTCGAGCTGATGGCCGGCAAGCTGAACCGGCTCTCGGCCCCTGCGCACGACGCGCTCAAGCTCGCCGCGTGCGTCGGCAGCATCCTCGACCTCGCACCCCTCGCGGTGGTCGCGGGCCGTCCGGCGGAGCAGCTCCGCGAGGCGCTCGAGGAGGCCGCGCGGGAGGGGCTGCTGCTCCGCCGGGGCTCTGGTTATCGCTTCCTCCACGACCGCGTGCAGCAGGCCGCGTATTCGCTCATCCCGGCAGAGCAGCTCGCCGAGGTGCACCTCCGGATCGGCCAGCTGCTCTTGAAGGAGCAGCGCGCCGGAGAGCGCGAGGACGCGCTCTTCGACGTCGTGGGCCACCTCAACCGCGGCGCAGCGCTCCTCCGTTCTCAGGCCGAGCGCGACGAGCTCGCCGCGCTGAACCTCCGCGCCGGCAGGAAGGCCAAGGCCGCCGCGGCTTTCCAGTCCGCCGCCGCGCTCTTCTCCGCGGGCCTCTCCGTGCTCGCGCTGGCCTCCTGGGAAACGCAGCACGCGCTGACCTACGATCTGACGCTCGAGCGCGCGCACGCCGCGTACATCACCGGCGGCTTCGACGAGGCCGAGCGGCTCCTGCAAGAGCTCCTGGAGCGCGCGAGGACCAGGACCGAGACGGCCGCCGCCGTCGAGCTCATCGTCACGCTCCGCATGATCCGCGGACAATCCGCCCGCGCCGTGGAGATCGGGCTCTCGTGGCTCCGCACCTGCGACATCGATCTTCCGCGCCTCCCCACCGACGCGCAGATCGAAGAGGAGACGAAGAGCGTCTGGCAGGCCCTGGGCGACCGGGTGATCGAGGACCTGATCCATCTGCCCCCCATGACCGACCGGGAGGTCAAGCTGACGATGGGTGTGCTGGAGGGCGCGGGCATCGCGGCGTCCTTCATGACCCCGAACCTGCACTTTCTCATCTTCCTGCGCATGGTCCAGCTCAGCCTGCGCCACGGCAACGCCGAGAGCTCCGCTGTCGCGTACACGTCGTTCGCGAGGATGTTCGGCCCGAGGTTCGGGCGATACCAGGAGGCCTATCGGTTCGGCAAGCTCGGCCACGACCTGGCGCAGCGGAGCGGCCGCCTCACCACGAAATCGATGGTGTTCACCACCTTCGGACACCATGTCGTCTTCTGGACACGCCACTACCGAGAGACGACTCCGTACGGGCGCGCCGGCTTCGGCGCCGCGGTCGAGTCCGGCGCGATGAGCATGGCGTGCTTCAACTGCGTATGGGACGCGCTGTTCCACCTGCTCTCCGGCGAGGCGCTCGAGGACGTGCTCCGCGAGGTCGACGAGCGCCTCGGCTTCGTGCGCAGCGCGGGCTTCGCGTTCGCGCACGGCGCCCTCCTCAGCGCCCGCGCCACGATCCAGGCGCTGCGCGGGCGGCCGGTCCGCTTCGCGATGCTCGACGGCTCCGAGCTGGATCGTCCGGCCTTCGAGGCGCGGCTGCAGGAGGGAGCGCTGGAGACCACGCGCGAGTTCTATTACAGCTTGAAGGCGCAAGCGCTCTTCGTGCTCGGCGCGCCAAGGGAGGCGCTCGAGGCGGCGACCCGCGTCGTCGCCGAGCAACCCTTCTGGAACCAGCCGCACGCGCTCATGGCCGAGAGCTTCTATGTCCTCGCGCTCTCGCTCGCGGCGCTCGTCGACGCCGACGTGCCGTACGTACCGCACGCGCCGCACGCGGAGCGGGGTTCCCCGGGGCGGGAGCTCCCCGAGCAGCTGCTCGAGTGCGAGCGGCAGCTCGGCGCGTGGGCCAGGAGCGGCCCCGACAACTTCCTCCACAAACACGCCCTGGTCCGCGCCGAGATCGCCCGGCTTCGCGGGCAGGACGTGGAGGCCATGGGGCTCTACGAGCAGGCCATCTCCTCGGCGCGCGAGGGCGGCTTCGTCCAGCACGAGGCCATCGCCTGCGAGCTCGCCGCCCGGCTGTACCGCGATCGCGGCCTGTCCACGCCCGCCGACGCTTACCTGCAGAAGGCCCGCGCCGCCTACTTCCGCTGGGGCGCCCACGCCAAGGTCGAGCAGCTCGACCAGCGGTATCCCTTCCTCGTCGAGCGAAAGCCAATCGCCCCCACCGTCACCTTCGCCGTCCGCGCCGAGCAGTTCGACGTCCTCTCCGTCGTCAAGGCCTCTCAGAGCATCTCCGGTGAGCTCCAGCTCCCGCGCCTGCTCGAGATGCTCCTGCGCACGATGGTCGAGCACGCGGGCGCCGAGCAGGGGTGTGTCCTCCTGGTCCGGGGTGAGCGCCTCTCCAGCGCGGCGATCGAAGCGCCGGGGGGCGCGGTCCGGATGCGCGACGCGGGCGAGGCGCCTTCGGCCGCCCTGCCGCAATCCATCCTCAACTACGTACGCCGCAGCCATGAGCGCGTGCTGCTCGACGACGCCTCCACCAGACACCCGTTCTCGGAGGACGCGTATTTCACCCGGAAGCGGCCGAGATCGGTGCTGTGCCTCCCGATCGTGCGGCAAACGCGGCTGCTCGGCCTGCTCTACCTCGAGAACAACCTCGTCACCGGCGCCTTCACCTCAGGGCGGCTCACCGTGCTCGAGCTGCTCGCCTCGCAGTCGGCCATCTCGCTCGAGAACGCCATGCTCTACACCGACATCGAGCAGGAGAACGCCGAGCGGCGCCGGGCGGAGCGCGAGCTCCGCGAGAGCCAGGCCACGCTGCAGGCCATCGTCGACAACTCCGCCGCGGCCATCTTCCTCAAGGATCGCGAGGGTCGGTATCTGCTCGTCAACCGCCAGGGCAGCAACGTCGCCGGCCGGCCGAGCCACCGGCTCCTCGGAAAGACCGACGCCGAGATCTTGCCTGCTGCGCTCGCCGAGATCATCGGCGATCACGATCGGCGAGTGCTCGAGTCGGGGGAGCCGCTCGAGTTCGAGGAAGAGGTGATGATGGAGGACGGGGCGCACACCTTCCTGTCGCTCAAGTTCCCTCTCGGGGAGGACGTCATGCCCGGCGTGCTCTGCGGCATCTGCACCGACATCACCGAGCGCAAGCGCGCCGAGCTCGCCGAGCGCTTCCTCGCCGAGGCGAGCCGCAAGCTCATGGCCCTCGGCTACGGCGCCACCCTCGAGAGCGTCGCGCAGCTCGCCGTGCCCGAGCTGGCCGACCGGTGCGTCATCGACGTGGACCTCGCCCAGGACGCCCCGGGGCGGGCGGTCACCGCGGTCACCGCGGGCGTGCCGGCCGAGCTCGCGGGCGCCATGGTGGACGCGCTGCGGGCGCTGGCAGCGACCTCGCCGGACCGCCCCGAGGTGGGCGACGTCCGCGCCGCGCCCCTCCTCGAGCCGCTCGGCGTTCACTCCTTCCTCCGCGTCCCGCTCCTCGCGCGCGACCGGCGCTTCGGCGTCATGACCCTGCTGGCGACCGCGCCACGGCGCCGCTACGGCCCCGCCGACCTGTGGGTCGCCGAGGAGCTCGGGCTCCGTGCGGCGCTCGCCCTCGACAACAGCCGCCTGTTCGCCGAGGCCCAGGAGGCGATCGAGCGGCGCAACGAGTTCCTCCTCGTCGCATCGCACGAGCTCAAGACCCCGCTCACCTCGCTCACGATGCAGGCCCACCTCCTCGCCCGGCTCCTGCCCCGCTTCGCGCGCGCCGAGGTCGCTCCCGAGCGCATCGACGCCGCGCTCCAGGTCCTGAGCCGCCAGATCACGCGCCTCGCCCACCTGGTCAACGAGCTGCTCGACGTCACCCGCCTCAACGCCGGCCGGCTCACCCTCGCGCGCGCGCCCGTCGATCTGGCCGCCCTGACGCGTGAGGCTGTCGAGCGAATGAGGCAGCAGTTCGCGGACGCCCGCTGCCGCATCCAGCTCGATCTGGACGAGCCCGTGGTGGGCAACTGGGATGCTTCTCGCGTGGAGCAAGTCGTCATCAACCTCCTGTCCAACGCGATGAAGTACGGCGCGGGCGCCCCCATTCACGTCGTCGTGCGCGGCCTGGAAGGCCGCGCGCTGCTCGTCGTCCGCGATCACGGCATCGGCATCACGGAGGCCGATCAGGCCAGGATCTTCGAGCGCTTCGAGCGCGCCGTCTCCGTCCGCAACTTCGGCGGCCTCGGCCTCGGCCTCTACATCGTGCGGTGGATCGTCACCTCCCACGGCGGCACCATCCGCGTCGAGAGCGCGCCAGGCGCGGGCGCTGCCTTCATCGTCGAGCTGCCTTTGAATACGGCAGAGGCAGAGACGGACAGCCAGGGCGCCCTGCTCCCGGAAGCGTAGGAGCGCGCTGTGTGCTCACACCCCGACTGCTGCCTCAGCCGGGGCTGACGCGCCGCCGTTTGCTCGTGACGAGGCGCGGCGCTTTTGGCAGTGTACCGGGTTGAACGGCGACACGCCGCCGGCGCCCCGGCTTTCAAAGATCCTCCTATGCTCGATAGTCCACGTTACCGCGTGCTGGAGGTGCTGCACCAAGGTGCGGACACGATCCTCTACCGCGCGCGGCGCGAGGAGGACGGCCGACCGGTGGTGCTCAAGGTCCTGCGGCGTGACCACGCGAGCCCCCGCGCCCTCGGCAGGCTCCAGCACGAGCTCGAGGTCGCCAGGGCACTGAAGTCGCCCGTCGTCGTCCAGGCCTACGGCATCGAGCCGTTCCGCGACCAGATGACCCTGGTCCTCGAGGACTTCGGCGGCCGGTCGCTCGACCGGTTGCTCGATGGCGACGGGCCGATGCGCCCGATGTCGATCGAGCGCTTCTTCCCCCTCGCCCTCCGCCTCGCCGCCGCGCTCGCCGAGATGCACCGGCGGCACGTCATCCACAAGGACATCAAGCCTCAGAACCTGCTCTACAACCCCGACACCGGCGAGGTGAAGATCACCGATCTCGGCATTGCCTCCCTCTCGCCACGCGAGGTCCAGGAGCTCGCGCACGACGGGCTCATCGAGGGCACGCTCGCCTACATGGCGCCGGAGCAGACCGGCCGCATGAACCGCTGGGTCGACGAGCGGACCGACCTGTACTCCCTCGGCGTCACCTTCTACGAGATGCTGACTGGCACCCTCCCCTTCCAGGCCAGCGATCCCGTCGAGTGGGTCTATTGCCACATCGCCCAGGCGCCGCGGCCGCCTCACGCGCTCGTCCCCTCGATCCCACCCCAGCTCTCCGCCGTCGTCCTCAAGCTGCTCTCCAAGGCCGCCGAGGAGCGCTACCAGAGCGCCCTCGGCCTGCGCCGCGACCTCGACACGTGCTTTTCCCAGCTGCGCCAGCGCGGCGCCATCGACCCCTTCCCGCTCGGACTACGCGACGTCTCCGACCGATTCCAGGTCCCGCAGCGGCTCTATGGCCGCGAGCGCGAGATCGAGGCGCTGCGCGCCGCGTTCGAGCGCGTGGTCGCGAACGGCCGGCCAGAGCTCCTTCTCGTCTCGGGCTATTCGGGGATCGGCAAGTCCTCGCTCGTCGCCGAGCTGCACCGGCCCGTCGTGCGCGAGCGCGGCTCCTTCCTCTCCGGCAAGTTCGATCAGCTCAAGCGCGACGTCCCCTACCGCGCCTTCCTTCAGGCCTTCCGGGGCCTCGTGCAGGAGATCCTTGGCGCGAGCGAGCAGCAGGTCGAGCGCTGGCGAGAGCGCCTCCGCGAGGCCCTCGGCCAGAACGGCAGGCTGCTCACCGACATGCTCCCGGAGATCGAGCGGCTCCTCGGCCCGCAGCCGCCCGTGCCCGAGCTCCCGCCCGCCGAGGCCCAGAGCCGGTTGCTCGCCACGCTCCAGCGCTTCGTCGCCGCCTGCGCACGGAAGGAGCACCCCGTCGCCCTCTTCCTCGACGACCTGCAATGGGCCGACCCCGGTAGCCTCCTCTTGCTCGAGCAGCTCGCTACCCTCGCCGGCGACGCGCACCTGCTGCTGATCGGCGCCTATCGCGACAACGAGGTCGGCCCCGCGCACCCGCTCCGGCTCACGCTCGCCGAGGTCCCAAAGCGCGGCGCAACCGTCGGTGACATCGTCCTCGAGCCGCTCTCCGCCGCCCACGCCGGGGCGCTCGTCGCCGAGGCGGTCCATGCGCCCGAAGCGCACGTCGAGCCGCTCTCACGGCTGGTTTACGAGAAGACCGGCGGCAACCCCTTCTTCGTGCTCCAGTTCCTCATCGCCCTGCACGAAGAGGGGCTCATCACCTTTGACGCGGATGAGGGCGCATGGCGGTGGGACATCGCCGCCATCCGCGACAAGGGCTTCACCGACAACGTCGTCGAGCTGATGGCCGGCAAGCTGGAGCGGCTCTCGGTCCCGACGCGCGACGCGCTCAAGCTCGCCGCCTGCCTCGGCGGCAGCGTGGACCTCGACACCCTCGCGGTGGTCGCGCGAAGGCCGGCGGACGCGCTCCGCGAGGCGCTCGAGGAGGCCGTGCGGGAGGGGCTGCTGCTCCGCCGGGACAGCGCCTATCGCTTCCTCCACGACCGGGTGCAGCAGGCCGCAACTTCGCTCATCCCGCCTGGACAGCTCGCCGAGATGCACCTCGGGATCGGCCGGCTGCTCTTGAAGGCACGGCGCGCGGAGGAGCCCGATGAGACGCTCTTCGATGTCGTCGGCCACCTCAACCGCGGCGCCGCGCTCCTCCGTTCCCAGGCCGAGCGCGACGAGCTCGCCGCCCTCAACCTCCGCGCCGGCAGGAAGGCCAAGGCCGCTGCCGCCTACCAGTCCGCCGCCGCGCTCTTCGCGGCGGGCATGGGCCTCCTCGCGCAAGATCCCCGCGAGCGCTGGGAGACTCGGTACGATCTGACCTACGACCTGAGCATCGAGCGCGCGCACGCCGCCTACGCCACCGGCAGCTTCGAGGAGGCCGAGCGGCTCCTCGACGAGCTCATGGAGCGCGCGAGGACCAAGATCGAGCGCGCCGCGGTCGTCGAGCTCGCCATCGCCTTGCACGTGACCCGCGGGCAGTGCGCCCGCGCCGTGGAGCTCGGGCTCTCGTGCCTTCGCGCCTGGGACATCGAGCTGTCGCTCCCCGTTACCGACGCGCAGGTCGAAGAAGAGACCGAGAGCGTCCGGCAGGCTCTGGGCGGCCGGGCGATCGAGGATCTGGTCAACCTGCCCCCCATGGACCACCCCGAGATCAAGGTGGCGATGCGCGTCCTGATGGGCGTGAACATCCCTGCCTATTTCGTGGACGTGAAGCTGCACTATCTGCTCCTCGTGCGCATGGTCAAGCTCAGCCTGCGCCACGGCAACGCCGAGAGCTCCGCCCAGGCGTACACCGCCTTCGCGCGGATGTTCGGCCCGCGGTTCGGGCGATACCGCGAAGCCTACAAGTTCGGAAAGCTCGGCTACGACCTCGCAGACAGGGGCCACGCCCTCGCCACGAAGGGCGCGGTGTTCACCCTGTTCGGGCAGCAGATCGTCTTCTGGACGCGCCACTACCGGGAGAGCGGTCACTATGCTCGCCGCGGCTTCAACGCCGCGGTGGAGGGCGGCGACTGGAACAACGCATGTTACAATTGCATCTGGGCGGCGATGTTCCCGCTGCTCTCCGGCGAGCCGCTGGAGGACGCCCTCCACCTGACCGAGGACCGCCTCGCCTTCGTGCGCAAGGCCGGCTACGCGTTCGTCTATGACATCCTCCTCGGCGCCCGGCACCTCATCCAGACGCTGCGCGGGCGGCCGGTCCATTACGCGATGCTGGATGGCGCCCAGCTGGATCAGGCGGCCTTCGAGGCGCGGCTCGGCCGGGAGGGCGGGGTCGTCCCCGGCTGCTTCCACTTCAGCATGAAGGCGCAGGCGACGTTCCTCCTCGGCTCTCCCCGGGAGACGCTCGCGGCGACGACCCGTGTGGTCGTCGACTACGACTGGAAGCTCGATGCGTGTGCGCTGTATGCCGAGTGCTTCTATTATCGCGCGCTCGCGCTGGCCGCGCTCGTCGACGACGACCAGGACCGCGCCGCGGCGCCGTCACCCCGGCCGGAGCTCCCGGACGGGCTGCTCGACTGCGAGCGGCAACTCGGCGCGTGGGCCGCGAGCGGCCCCGACAACTTCGTCCACAAACACGCTCTGGTCCGCGCCGAGATCGCCCGGCTCCGCGGGCAGTACCTGGAGGCCATCGGGCTCTACGAGCAGGCCATCTCGGCAGCGCGCGAGGGCGGCTTCGTCCAGCACGAGGCCATCGCCTGCGAGCTCGCCGCCCGGCTGTACCGCGATCGCGGCCTGTCCACGCCCGCCGACGCTTACCTGCAGAAGGCCCGCGCCGCCTACTTCCGCTGGGGCGCCCACGCCAAGGTCGAGCAGCTCGACCAGCGGTATCCCTTCCTCGTCGAGCGAAAGCCAATCGCCCCCACCGTCACCTTCGCCGTCCGCGCCGAGCAGTTCGACGTCCTGTCCGTCGTCAAGGCCTCTCAGAGCATCTCCGGTGAGCTCAAGCTCCCGCGCCTGCTCGAGATGCTCCTGCACATCGTGGTCGAGCACGCGGGCGCCGGAGAGGGGTACGTGCTCCTGCTCCGGGAAGATCGCCTGTCGACGGCGGCGGCGATCGCCGCGTCCGGAGGCGTTACGCGGCTGCTCGACGCGGGCGAGGCGGCGGCGGACGCGCTGCCGCAGTCCATCCTCAACTATGTTCGCCGCAGCCACGAGCGCGTGCTGCTCGACGACGCCGCCGCCAGACACCCGTTCTCGGAGGACGCGTATTTCACCCGGAAGCGGCCGAGATCGGTGCTGTGCCTCCCGATCGTGCGCCAGGCGCGGCTGCTCGGCGTGCTCTACCTGGAGAACAAGCTGGTGGCCGGCGCGTTCACCCCGGGGCGGCTCACCGTGCTCGAGCTGCTCGCCTCGCAGTCGGCCATCTCGCTCGAGAACGCCATGCTCTACACCGATATCGAGCAGGAGAACGCCGAGCGGCGCCGGGCCGAGCGCGAGCTCCGCGGAAGCCAGGCCACGCTTCAGGCCATCGTCGACAACTCCGCTGCGACCATCTACCTCAAGGATCGCGACGGCCGGCACCTGCTCGTCAACCGCGAGGTGGGCCGCCTCCTGGGCATGCCGACCGAGCAGATCGTCGGGAAGACGAGCGCCGAGCTCTTCCCTTCCACGAACCTCGAGATCATCGCGGACAACGACCGGCGGGTGCTCGACTCGGGCGAGCCGCTCGAGTTCGAGGAGGAGGTGATGATGGAGGACGGGCCGCACACCTTCCTCTCGCTCAAGTTCCCTCTCGGGGAGGACGTCATGCCCGGCGTGCTGTGCGGCATCTCCACCGACATCACCGAGCGCAAGCGCGCCGAGCTCGCCGAGCGTTTCCTCGCCGAGGCGAGCCGCAAGCTCATGGCCCTCGGCTACGGCGCCACCCTCGAGAGCGTCGCGCAGCTCGCCGTGCCCGAGCTGGCCGACCGGTGCGTCATCGAGATCGACCTCGCCCAGAACGCCCCGAGGCGGACGGTCACCGCGGGCGTACCGGCCGAGCTGGCAGACGCTGTGATGGACGCGCTGCGGCCCCTCGCGGCGACCTCGCCGGAGCGCCCCGAGGTGGGTGACGTCCGCGCTGCGCCGCTTCTCGAGCGGCTCGGCGTTCACTCCTTCCTCCGCGTCCCGCTCCTCGCGCGCGACCGGCGCTTCGGCGTCATGACCCTGCTGGCGACCGCGCCACGGCGCCGCTACGGCCCCGCCGACCTCTGGCTGGCCCAGGAGCTGGCGAGCCGCGCCGCGCTCGCCCTCGACAACAGCCGCCTGTTCGCCGAGGCCCAGGTGGCGATCGAGCGCCGCGACGAGTTCCTCCTCGTCGCCTCGCACGAGCTCAAGACCCCGCTCACCTCGCTCAAGATGCAGGCTCACCTCCTCGCCCGGCTCCTGCCTCGCTTGCAGCGCGCCGAGGTCGCCCCGGAGCGCATCGACGCCGCGATCCAGGTCCTGAGCCGCCAGATCGGGCGCCTTGCCCACCTGATCAATGAGCTGCTCGACGTCACCCGCCTCAACGCCGGCCGGCTCACCCTCGCGCGCGCCCCCCTCGACCTGGCGGCCCTGGCGCGCGAGGTCGTCGAGCGGATGCACCAGCAGCTCACCGACGCCCGCTGCCGCACCGAGCTCGATCTGGACGGCCCCGTGGTGGGCAGCTGGGATGCGACGCGCGTGGAGCAGGTCCTCATCAACCTGCTGTCGAACGCGCTCAAGTACGGCGCGGGGGCCCCCATTCACGTCGTCGTGCGCGGCATGGAAGGCCGCGCGCTGCTCATGGTCCGCGATCACGGCATGGGCATCGCCGAGGCCGATCAGGCCAGGATCTTCGAGCGCTTCGAGCGCGCCGTCTCCGTACGCAACTTCGGTGGTTTAGGACTCGGCCTCTACATCGTGCGGTGGATCGTCACCTCCCACGGCGGCACCATCCGCGTCGAGAGCAAGCCGGGCGCGGGCGCCACGTTCATCGTCGAGCTCCCTTTGCACCCGGCCGAGGCGGAGTCGGAGACGGCGGCGGACGGCCGAGGGGACCTGCTCCCGCAGGCCTAGAGCGACAAGCGGGTTGAAGCCGCACGCAAACAGCGAGAAGTTGGGACGCCAGGAGTGGCGCTCCGGGCTCCGGGACGCCACAGTGGCCCCACGGTGAGGTCACGCTCCTCGGCAGCGCCGCTCTTCGTGATCTCCGCGGCGCTCGGCGGCAGCGCGGTCGCGCACGCCCATCCGACCGCGGCGCCCTTGCGTATCGAGTACCGCGCGGAGGCTGGATGCCCGGCAGAGGCGGAGTTTCGTGCGCGCGTCGGCGCGCGCCTCCGGCGGAACATCGCGGAGACGGACGCAGCGAGCGCGTACGTCGTGATCATCGAGCAGCGCGATCGCCGCTTCATCGGGCGCCTCGGCGTCCGCGCGGCCGACGGGACGGCGTCCGACCGCGATGTCGCGGGGGATACCTGCGACGATGTCGTCGCCGCGCTCGCGGTCGTGACCGCGCTCGCCGTCGATGCCCAGGCCGGGGACGCCCCCGTGACGGCCGCCACACCCGCGGCTTCCGCGTCCCCGAGCGCCGTCGCCGCGCCGCCTCCGCCGGTCGGTGCGCCGCCCGCTGGCGCCCCGCCTGCCAGCGCCCCGCCCGCTGGCGCCCCGCCGGCCGGTAACGCGCGGGCGCGGCCGCCGGCGCCGGAGCCCGACGCCACGACGCACCTGGTGCTCGGCGCGCAGCTCCTCGTCGGCCAGATGATCGGCCTCCCCTCCTTCGGCGCGCGCATCTCCGCGGAGCCTCCCCTCGCCATCACGACCCGCGGCGTCGGCCCGGCGCGCTTCGACGCGGACCTCGAGGTGTCCTCCGACGTCCCCGTGGCGGGTGGGTCTGCATCGTTTCTGCGGGCGGCCCTCGCCGTCGACGCGTGCCCGCTCGGCGCGTCGCTCGGCGTCCTGCGCCTTTCCCCCTGCGCGCGCGTCGAGGGCGGCCTCGTCTCGGCGAGCCGCCGAGGCGTCGCCCCCGCGCGCAGCGTGACGCGCGGATGGCTGGCGCTCGGCCTGCCGGTGCGCGCGCGGCTGCCGCTCTGGGGCCCGTTCGTGCTCGACGCCGACGCCGGGGTACGCGTGCCGCTGCTGCGCGACGGCTTCTTCCCCGACGGCGCCGACGCCGGCGCCCGCCCGCCGCCGATCGAGAGCGTCGCGGCGCTCGGGCTCGGGTTGACGATTCCGTGATCCCGGGGCTCGCCTCCGAACATAGCAGCGGCAGGAGACGATGATCAGCGCGACTCGATCCCGACATCCTGCCCGCGCGGAGGTGGTGCGCGACGCGGCCAGGACGGCGCCCGCGGAGCGCGCCGTGCAGCGCGCGCCGTCGCCCTCCGCGGAGCGCTACCGCGCGCTGGTCGAGGCGCATTTCGACTTCATCTGGCGCTCGTTGCGCGGGCTCGGCGTGCCCGCCGGCTCGGCCGACGACGCCGCGCAGCACGTCTTCCTGATCGCCTACCAGAAGCTCGCCGAGATCGCGCCCGATCGCGAGCGCTCCTTCCTCTTCGGGACGGCGCTGGGGGTCGCGGCGAACGCGCGCCGCGCCGGCGCGCGGCGGCGCGAGCTCTGCGACGACGGCGCGATGGCAGCCGCGGCCGACGACGCGCCGAACCCGGAGCAGCTCATCGAGATGAAGCAGGCGCGGGCGCTGCTCGACGACGTGCTCGACGCGATGGAGGAGGACCTCCGCGTCGTCTTCGTCCTCTTCGAGCTCGAGGGCGTCCCGACCGAGGAGATCGCCGCGATGCTCGGCCTCGCGAAGGGCACCGTCGCTTCCCGCCTCCGCCGCGCGCGAGAGGACTTTCGCGTGATCGCGAGGCGCGTCCAGGCGAGGGCGCTGCACCGGGGAGGCGAGCGATGACCGATCCGAAGCCGCTTCGAGACGAGGAGGCGACCGAGTTCGAGCGCGCGCTGCTCCGCTCGTGGAAGCAGGAGTCTCCGTCCTCGTCGGCGCGCGCGCGCGCGCTCGCCATCGCCGGGCTCGCCGCGGACGGGGCCGCAGGGGGCGGGGCCACAGGGGAGACAACCGCCGCGCCCGCTCCGTCCGCCGCGCCCGCGCCGAAGGCGGGCGCCGGCAAGCTGCTGGCGCTCGCGAAGTGGGGCCTCGGGGCGGTGATCGGCGTCGGCCTCCTCGGCGCGGGCGTCGCGCTCCTCCGGCCGTCGGCGCCTCCCTCCGCGGCGGCACCGTCGAGCGAGCCGCAGGCCACGCTCACGCCGCCCACCGCCGTCGAGCCGCCGGCGGCGAGCGCGGCGCCGGTCGCGCCCGCGCCGCCTCCCTCCGGGCCCGTGACGCAAACGCCGCTCCAGGCGAGCGCCCCGCCGCTCCAAGCGCCCGCCGCCGCCGCGAGCCCGCCGCGCCCGAAGAGCGCCGCGCCGCGCGCGGGATCCGCTCGCGGCGCGCCGAGCGACGCGCTCGGCGAGCAGGCCGCCATCGACGCGCTCGGCGAGCAGGTCGCCATGATCGATCGCGCGCGCGACGCGCTCGCCGCCGGCGACGCGGCGGGGTGCCTCGCGGCGCTCGACGCCCACGACAGCAAGTTTCCTCGGAGCGCGATGGGAGAGGAGGCCACCGTGCTCCGCATCGAGGCGCTGATCCGGCTCGGCGATCGGGCCCGTGCGGCCGAGCTGGGCCAGCGCTTCCTCGCCTCGCGCCCGACGAGCGCGCATGCCTCGGGCGTGCGCGCACTCCTCGGCGCGGCGAAGGAGCCTTGATCGAGCGGCGCGCACGCGCGCCTCGCGCGGCCTGCTCGCCCGCTTGCGCAAACGTGCTTTCGAGGGCGCCGGAGAGCGTGCCTGTCGTGTCCGGTTCGTCGAAGGGTTCGAGCGCTGTCAGCGCAAGAGTGTTCAACAGAGAGGTCTCGTATGGTCTGGTCGTCATGGAGCAAGCGCCACGCGCGGAAGGCGGTCCTGGTGGGAGCGGCGATGGCGCGCCTCTCGCTGCCGGGGAGCGCCGCGGCGCAGGAGGCGGTCGCCCCGGCGTGGGACGAGACCGAGCGTCGGGAAGACATCGTCCAGCGACGCGAGCGCGCCGCGCTCCTTGCGACGCACCTCCATGACGTGATCAGGCTGCACTCCGCCGGGAAAGCGGTGCCCGTCCTCTTCAGCGGTATCGGCGGGGCGAGCCTCGCCTTGAGCCTGACCGTGGCCCCGGCCGAGCCTCGCTTCCTCGCCTGGACCGCCGGCTCCGCGACGTTGCTCGCGGGAGGCATCGCCGCGCTCGCCGCGCCGGAGGCGTACCGGCGCGACACGCTGGGGGCCGCCGCGCAGCTCTCACAAGGCAGCTTCTGGCTCGGGCTCGCGCTCTTCACGGACAGCGGCCTCGCGAGGGCGACGCCGATCGCGCTGTCGTCGGGATATTACGTGTCCGGCTTGCTCTCCGGGCTGAACCTGGCGCTGTCCGACTACACTCCTGCTTCCCGCCTCCGCGCCGACCATGCGCTGGTGGCGACGCCCGAATGGCGCGCGCGGCTGTCAGGCGCGCAGATCGCGAGCATCGAGCGGGATCTCCTGGCCACCGCGCCTGCGATCCCGAGCTGGGCCATCTACCTCCCGGTCGCGCTCGGCGGGGTCGCCGCTACCGCGCCCGCGTGGAACGGCGATCTGCCAGCAGAGAGGCGGATGTTGAGCTTGACGTCCGGTCTCCTCGCCTCCGTGTGGTCGCTCGCCGCCATGTTCGATCCCGAACATCCAGCGCAGTCCTACCAGCGGGACCTGCGCAGGGCCGGCCTGCAGGTCGCGCCTTCAGGACCCGGCGGCAACATGGGTCTCACGGTCTCGGGCAAGTTCTAGAGCCACAGACGGGCTGAAGCCACACGCGAACAGCGAGGAGTCGAACCGGCAGGGCCTGTCGTTGCCCGCCCCGCCATCGCGCTCGTGTCTCCTGGGTCGACCTCTGGAGGAGCTCGGGGACACAGCAGTGATTGTCATCGTTTCGCGCTCCTTCGAGCGCTCATCGAGGAGGATTGGCCATGCGCAACGTTCTCATCGTCGTGTTCGTGCTCATCGTGGGATGTGGCGGGGAGGCTCCGGCCGCGCGCTGGGTGGCCTGCGAGTTCACCGGTAGCACCCCGGGCGGCGTGACGGTCCGTAGCTGCGCCGAGCTCGAGACCGACGACCCGGACAAGCACGAAAGCGAGTGCACGGACAGGTCAAACCTCGAGGCCGAGCTCGTCGATCGATGCTCTACCGACGACGTGCTCGGCACCTGCGTCCTCACCGGCGACGGCGAGACCATGACGACGTACCATTATGCAACAGAGCTCCTCACGGCCGATATCGTCAAGCCGCTCTGCGAAGCGACGAATGGCACCTGGACGCCGCGCTGACGCGCTGCCCCGGTGCGTGTCACCGCGGTCCCGAGCGCCTCGACAGCGGTGTGTTCCGGCGGCTGACGGGATCGATCGGTCACCATGATCCCGCTGGCGCGCAGCAGCGTCGGTCCGGCGCAAGTCGACACAATTCGGCACGAGTTCACGGGACGGCCAGCGCCGAGCGCTGCGCCGCCGGATCAGCGGATCAGCGGGAGACGAGGTCCGTCATCCAGGGCACGTCGGGGGTCGTTCCCAGGACCATGGTGGCCCACTGCCGGTCGTCCATCCGCTCGAAGCCCTCTGTGACGGCCTCGAAGTACGACGAGGCGAGCCCCACGAACGCGCGGGGCGCGCCGCCGCAGGGGTCCGCCGTCACGACCATGAGCCGCGGCAGGCCGGTGCCGACGTGCAGCACGCGGCCGACCGGCGCTCCGTCCTCGGTCGGCTGGGTGTGCACGTCGGCGATCGTCGGATCCCGCTCCAGGCTCTTCATCTGGTCGAAGAAGAGCTGCATGTACCACCCCTCGACCGAGGGCCCACCGCACCCTTGCACCTGAACCTTCACGGCCTGGTTGATGAAATCGAGGTGCTCCTGGGTGAGGGGCAGACCGGCGCGCTCGTTCGCGGCCATCTCGCCGAGCGTCCGCGCGACGTCGTGGAGCTGCGAGAAGTACGCCGACACCCTCTGCCCGAGCTGCGGCGCGCTCGACAGATCGAGCGCGCCGACGATCTCGACGCCGTGCTCGGCCAGCTCGGCGATGCGCGTGAAGAACGCCGGGTACGGGTCGACGTACGCGTCCGGGAACTCGCACGTGTCCCCGCCCGTGTACGACTGCTTGGCGTAGAGCAGCGTGTCATGGCGGAGCTCGGCCCAGGAGGCGAGCTGGGTGCTCAGCAGGCGCCGGCCCCACGCCTCGGTCTTCGCCACCCCGGGCAGCCCCTCGCCGTCGCCGATCGCCCGCGCCGGCGACAGCTCCCGCAGCGCGCCGAGCCAGCGATTGTAAAGGTTCTTGCCCCAGAAATCCCCGGGGTGCGCGTCGACGAGCACGCGCATCATGTGCAGGTCCGGCGCGTAGGGGAACTTCCCGAGCTCCGGCGCGAGCAGCTGGCCTGCCTGATCGTTCCCGAGCGCGGCGAAGCCCACGTCGAGCGGGTCCGGCATCATGCGCTTGACGGCGCCGCCCTTCACCCGGTCGAAGACCACGTTCGAGAAGACGTGGGAGTCGACGACGTACCGCTGGCCGAGCAGCGCGAAGCTCGACGAGAGGGGCATCGTGCCCTTGCCGAGCCCGTTGATCATGATGTGGCTCGAGATCCGCTGCGTCCCGTGGCCCTCCTTCACGATGACGTCGGCGATCCGCGCGTCCGGGACGCCGGCGAGGCCGGCGGCGTCGCTGAGGCCGAGGTCGGCGAGCAGGTCGTCGAGCTCCGGCAGGGTCATATAGTCGCTCTCGCCGACGAAGGCCTGGATCGCGTCGTCGATGCGCTTGTAGCGGGCGACGGTCTCCGCGTCGGCCAGGGCGCGCAGCACGTACGCGCCCTCGAGGTGCCGCCGCTGGAAGCGCTGGGTGCCATCCTGCTGGGTCTCGAGGAAGCGGAAATCGACGCGGCCGAGCCACATCATGCCGCGGAAGTAGCGCTCGAGCTCGGGGTGCATCTCGTCGACGTAGTGGCCGCGGGGCTCGAACTGCGAGAAGTCCATGAGCCGGTCCGAGCCGAAGAGGCGGACCTCCTTCATGCCCTGGTGGGCCTCGGCGCCCGCGACGAGCTCGTCGATCGCCGCGGCGCTGGCGCCCGCGACGGGGGCGACGGGCGCGCCGTCGAGCAGCGCGAGCGCGACGGCCGTGAAGAGATCCGCGTCCGCGCGCGCCTCGGCGCCGAGCTCCGCTCCGGCGCCCGAGGCGAGCCGCGCGCGCATCTGCTTCAGCATCGTCCCGAGCTCGGGCGCGAGCGAGGCCAGCTCCACCGCCTTCAGGATCGCGTCGTACGAGCGGTGGACCGCGAACAGCACCGAGTCCGCGGACACGTAGAGCGGCAGGTCGAGCGAGTAGATGCTCTCGTAGCCATAGACGAAGGTCGGGAAGGACTTCTTGCTCGAAATGACGAAGCCGTTCGCGGAGAGCTTCGCGAGCTCGTCCTCGTCGAGCGCGAGCGCGGTGCCCTGGAGGAGCGAGAGGCCCGCGGCGTCCGCCGGCGCATAGGACAGGCCCGACGCGAAGGGGACGGGGTACCGCGAGGCGAAATCCTCGGCGCTCATGCTCGCCGAGGCATCCCGCTCGGCGAGCAGCGCGGTGAGCTCCGCCTGCTGCTCGGGCCCTAGCTCCGTGGACGGCAGCTGGGTGCCGTCGGCGCCGGGCGGGGGCTGGCTCCCCTCGCCCGAACAGCCGGCGGCGAGGGCGACGAGTATCGGGATGACGTGAAGGCGAAGAAGCAGGTTGCGCATCGTGCTCCCCTTTCGAAGCGTGCCCCTGAGAGCCCGGGGCGCGACGGCCCTGAAAGCAAAGGTGGTGCCGATGGCGCGCGATGCGGGGTCGTCCTGCCTCCGGGGACGATCGTGCGACCCCGTGAGCCGTGGGCCTCCCCTCGGGGGACTTCAGCAGAGGAACCTCGCTTGACCCGCCCGTTGAAGCTCGTCCGACCGCCGCCGCCCGCCCCGAAGCAGGCCTTCGCGGGCGACGACGCGGCCCTCGTGCACGCGTTCCGGCGGGGCGACCCCGGGGCGCGCGCCGCCCTCTACGACCGGTTCGCGGATCACGTCCACCGGGTGCTCTACCGGCTCCTCGGCTTCAGCCACGACCTGGCCGACCTGCACCACGACGTCTTCGTCCGCGCGCTCGGCTCGCTGCCGGGCCTCGAGGACCCGAGCGCGCTCAAGGGCTGGCTCACGATGATCGCGGTGCACGTGGCGCGCTCGTCGATCACCCGCAGGAAGCGGCGCAGCTGGCTCTGGTTCCTGCCGAGCGAGGAGCTGCCCGAGGTCGAGTCCGGCGCGGCGTCGGGCGACGTGCTGGACGCCTTGCGCGCGACCTATGCGGTCCTCGACGCGCTCCCGGTGGACGAGCGGATCGCCTTCGCTCTCCGGTTCATCGACGGCATGGAGCTCACCGAGGTCGCCGCGGCGTGCGACACCTCGCTCGCGACGATCAAGCGGCGGCTCTCCCGCGCCGGCGCCCGCTTCGAGGCCGAAGCGCGCAAGCAGCCCGCGCTCGAGGCGTGGCTCGATGGAGGTACCCGGTGGGGCAATCCGAGCGCCCGCTGACCACCCTGGGGCGGCGCGTGGCCGAGCTTCAGGACCGGATGCCGGCGGCGCGGCTCGATCGCGAGCGCGGGCGGGCGCGGCTGCTCGCGGCGGCGCCGGTGCCCGATGCGGAGCCGGCCGGGCGCGGAGAGCGGCCCCGCCGTGAGTCTTCCTGGCGGCGGACGAGGCCTGGAAGGCCGTTCGCTGTGCGGCTCGCCGCCTCGCTGGCGGCGGTGGCCCTGCTCGCCGCCGCGCTCGCGATCGCGCTCGTGGCGCGCCCCCGCGCTCCGATGCGCTTCGCGCTCGGGGCGGCCGAGCCAGGGGTCGTCGGCGCGTGGATCGCCGCGCCGGCCACGGCGGAGCTGCCGATCCGGTTCTCCGACGGCTCGCTGCTCCGCCTCGCGCCGGGGGGGCGCGCCCGCGTCGCCTCGGTGGGCGCAGACGGCGCGGAGCTCTCCCTCGAGCGAGGCGCGCTCGATCTCTCGGTCGTCCACCGCGAGGGCGCGCGCTGGACGGTGCGGGTCGGGCCGTTCCAGGTCCACGTGATCGGGACGCGCTTCGAGATCCGGTGGGACCCGGTGACCGAGCAGCTCGTTGTCGCGCTGCACGAGGGGGCGATCACGGTCTCCGGGCCGGTCGTGGGCGATTCGCGCGCCGTCCGCGCCGGCGAGCGGCTCACGATCTCGCCTGCGACGAACACCCTCGAGGTCGGCGCGATCGACGCTGCCGCCGGCCCCCCATCGACGGCGACCCCGCCCGGCGCGGCTGCCACGAGCGCGGCCCATCCAGGCGCGCCTGCCCCGAGCGAAGCCGCTCCAGGCGCGCCTGCCCCGAGCGAAGCCGCTCCGGGCGCGGCTGCGACCTCGACGAGCGGGCCGCCGGCGACCGCCCGCGCACCGGGCGCCAGGGCGGCCGCGCTGCAAGGGCAAGCAGGCGGCGAGGGCTCGGTCTCTCCCCTGCCCGCGCACCGAGAGACGCCGTCGTGGCGCGCCCTGGCCCTCGAGGCCAGGTACAGGGACGCCCTGGCCGCCGCGGAGGGCGAGGGCTTCGACGCGCTCTGCGACGCCGCGGGCGCGAGCGATCTGCACGCGCTCGGCGACGCGGCCCGGCTCGGCGGGAGCCCGGCGCGCGCCGCCCAGGCCTTCGCCTCCCTCCGCGCCCGGTTCCCCAGCTCGCCCGAGGCCGCGTCGGCGGCGTTCATGCTGGGGAGGATCGCCCAGGACCAGAGCAAGGACCACGCGGCCGCCGCGCGCTGGTTCGCCCGGTACCTGCGCGAGCAGCCGGCGGGCGCGTTCGCCGCCGATGCCGCGGGGCGCCTCGTCGAGGCGGAGGACAGGCGGGGCGACGAGGCGGGCGCCCGAAGGGCGGCCGAGCAGTACCTCGCCGCTCATCCGAGCGGCTCGCACGCGGGGTACGCGAAGCACGTGCTCGCGCGTGGATCGAAGGCGGTCCCCCCCGGAGGCTCTCCTGCCACGCCCGTTCCCCCCGGAGGCTCGCCCGGCGCGCCGGGCCCTGCCGCCGAGCCTCCCTCGCCGTGAGGCGCCGCGCCGCGACGCCCCTCTTCCTCGCCTTCCTCGCCGGGGCCACGCTCGCGGCAGGGGCCGCGCTCGCGGAGGGCGCGCGCGCCGGCGAGACCCGGACCGAGGCCGCCTCGACCATCGCTGTCCTCTGCGCCCCGGGCGATCGCTTCGGCCTGCGGATCGTGGCCGAGATCGAGTCGCTGGGCTTCCGGGCGGAGCGCCTCGACCCCGCGGCCGAGCCGGCGTCGCGCGCGTCCCTCGAGGCCTCGGCGCTGGAGGTGGGCGCCATCGCCGCGATCCGCGCCGTCCCCTCCGAGCGCGGCGTCGAGATCTGGATCGCCGATCGGGTGACCGGCAAGACCGTCCTCCGCGAGATGGCGGACGACGACGGCACGCCCGACCGCGACGCGGCGCTCGCGCTCCGCGCCGTCGAGCTCCTGCGCGCCAGCCTCCTCGAGGCCGGCCTGCCCGCGCCCCCGCCCGGAGAGGTGCCCGCGACGCCCGAGATCCGCGAGAAGCTGCGGGTCCGCGCGCCGGACACGCTGCCCGCGCCGGCCCAGAGTCCGTCGCCGGCGCTCCGCCTCGCGCTCGCTCCCGGTGTGCTGCTGAGCCCAGGCGGCTTCGGCGCGGCGGTCAGCATCGACGTCGGCCTCTCCTGGCTGCCGAGCGAGAACGTAGGCGCGATCGCGTTCGCCGCGATTCCGGTGAGCTCCCACCAGATCGAGCGATCGCAAGGCACCGCCGAGCTCTCCGTCCTGCTCGCCGGTGGAGGCGCTCGCTTCCAGCTGGCCCCGCGCGACAGCCCGTGGGCGGCCTCGGCGGATCTCGGCTTCTCTGCCGTGCTGCTCTGGAGCACGGGGGTGGCCAGCAAAGGCTTCCGCTCGAGCGCATCCGCCGCGGTGACCGCCAGCCCCTTCGCGGGCGCCGGCCTCTCCTTCACCCTGACCCCCACGTTCCGGCTGCGCGCCGACGCCGTCGCCAGCGTGCTCGTCGAGGGTGTCTCCGTCCGGTTCGTCGAGCGAGAGACAGCCACCTGGGGCAAACCGTTCATCCTCTCTTCAGCCGGCATCGAGATCGATCTGTTTTTATGAGCCGCCGTCACGCGCCGGAAGGACTTCACCTCTGGAGCCTGGCCTGGAGGTCGTTCGAATGAAACGATGGATGATGGTCCTCGGAGCGATGGCGGTGATGAACAGCGGATGTGAGGAGATCGTCTTCAATCCCATTCAAAATGGGGGTTGGGATGGCCCCTCGGACCCCGGCGTGCCCGACGCCGATGAGGATGTGGACGACGAGGACGACGGCACCTCGGCCGTCCACGCCATCGCGCTGCGAGGCAGCGATGTGGTCCCCGGCTCCGTCTACTTCACGAGCAGTCCACCGCCCTGGGAGGCCCCGGACGCGCTCGTCCTGTACTTCAGCAACGCTGTCGAGCAGTGCGCCCAGCCCGTGCTCGATCTCGAGGCCGGCGTCGACTGTGACAAGGCAGGTACCTGGCAATTCATCCTGATGATTCCGCCCGAGCTCAACGAGCCAGGTCTCATCGATCTCTCCGCCATGCACATCCCCTTCTCCAAAACTGTGGTCTTCTCCGGTTGCGGTGGCGCGGGCGGCTCGGGCCCCGGCCATCAGGGCACGCTCGAGATCGTCAGCAGCGACGAGACCTCGCTGTTCGTGAAGGTGCGCGGCGCGGGCGACGAGAACTGGCCGGTCGACGGCGATTACACGGTCCAGCGCTGCGGGACATAGCGCCGCGGTCGCACGACGGCTGGCCGCCGGGCGCCGGTGGAAACGGAAACAGCGCAGCGTGCCCGCGCGGCAGGCGTCGGGGGATTCTCGGCGAATTCCCGCTCTTCCCCCTCGTCATCGCAGGCGAGCCGGCGCGAGGGCGCCCCGCCATTTCCGATGGCGGAGCGCGGCGCGTTTGGCAACATGCACCGACGCTCGACGCCTCGGAGGCCGCCGCACTGGCCTTCGAAGACCCGCCTATGGCCGATAGTCCACGCTACCTCGTGATCGAGGTCCTGCACGACGGGCCCGAGACGATCCTCTACCGAGCCCGGCGCGAGGAGGACGGCCGGCCGGTGGTGCTCAAGGTCCTGCGGCGTGACCACGCGAGCCCGCGCGCCCTCGGCCGGCTGCGCCACGAGCACGAGGTCGCCAGGGCGCTCGACTCGACGGCCATCGTCAAGGCCCACGGGATCGAGGCGTTCCGGGACCAGATGACGCTGGTCCTGGAGGACTTCGGCGGCCGCTCGCTCGACCGGCTCATCCAGGGGCCGACGCCGCTCGAGCGCTTCTTCCCCCTCGCTCTCCACCTCTCCGGCGCGCTCGCCGAGCTGCATCGACACCGCGTCATCCACAGGGACATCAAGCCCCAGAACCTGCTCTACAACCCCGACACCGGGGAGGTGAAGATCACCGATCTCGGGATCGCCTGCCTCTCGCCCCGCGAATGCCACGACGTCTCCCATGACGGGCTCATCGCGGGGACGCTGGCGTACATGGCGCCCGAGCAGACGGGCCGGATGAACCGCTCCACCGATGAGCGGACCGACCTGTACTCCCTCGGCGTCACCTTTTACGAGCTGCTGACCGGCGCCTTGCCCTTCCAGGCGAGCGATCCCGTGGAATGGGTGTATTGCCATGTCGCCCTCCACCCATCCCCGCCCCACGCGCTCGTCCCCTCGATTCCCCCGCAGCTGTCGGCGGTCGTCCTCAAGCTGCTCTCCAAGTCCGCCGAAGATCGCTACCAGAGCGCGCTCGGCCTGCAGCGCGACCTCGACGAGTGCTTCGCCAGGTGGCGAGCGAGCGGGGCGATTCCGCCCTTCCCGCTCGGTGAGCGCGATCTCTCCGATCGGTTCCAGATCCCGCAGCGGCTCTACGGCCGCGAGCGCGAGCTAGGGGCCCTGCTCGCCGCGTTCGAGCGCGTGGTCGCGAGCGGCCGCCCCGAGCTCGTGCTCGTGTCGGGCTACTCGGGAGTCGGCAAGTCGTCGCTCGTCGCCGAGCTGCGCGGGCCGGTGGTGCGCGAGCGGGGCTTCTTCCTCTCCGGCAAGTTCGAGCAGCTGAGGCGCGACGTCCCGTACCACGCCTTCCTGCAGGCGTTCCGGGCGCTCTTGCGGGAGATCCTGAGCGTGAGCGACGAGGAGCTCGAGCGCTGGCGAGAGCGCCTCCGGGAGGCCGTCGGCGCGACCGGCGCGCTGCTCGCCGGCGTGCTCCCCGAGCTCGCGCTGCTCCTCGGCCCGCAGCCGCCCGCGCCGGAGCTCCCGGGCGTCGAGGCCCGGCACCGGTTCCACGCGGCGCTCCAGCGCTTCGTGGCGGCGTGCGTCCAGAAGGAGCACCCCATGGTGCTCTTCCTCGACGATCTCCAGTGGGCCGACGCCGGCAGCCTCCAGCTGCTCGAGCAGCTCATCACCTACACCGAGACCGAGCACCTCCTGCTCATCGGCGCTTACCGCGACAACGAGGTCGGCCCGGCGCACCCGCTGCCGCTCATGCTGGCCGACGCGCGGAAGCGCGGCGCGACGTTCAGCGACCTCGTCCTCGCGCCGCTCTCCGCCTCCGACGTCGGGGCGCTCGTCGCGGGGACGGTCCACGCCGCGGCCGAGCGCTCCGAGCCGCTCGCGCGGCTCGTCCACGAGAAGACCGGCGGCAACCCCTTCTTCGCGATCCAGTTCCTCTTCGAGCTGCACCAGGAAGGCCTCATCACCTTCGACGCGAAGGCCGGCGCCTTTCGCTGGGACATCGCCGCGATCCGCGGCAAGGGGTTCACCGACAACGTCGTCGAGCTGATGGTGGGCAAGCTGAAGCGGCTCCCCGTCCCGACGCAGGACGCGCTCAAGCTCGCCGCGTGCCTCGGCGCCAGCCTGGACCTCGACATCCTCGCCCTGGTCGCGCGCCGCCCTGCAGCCGAGCTCGCCGAGGCCCTCGCCGAGGCCGTGCGCGAGGGGCTGCTGCTCCGCCGGGGCGCTGGTTACCGCTTCCTCCATGACCGGGTGCAGCAGGCCGCCCACGCGCTCATCCCCGCCGGACAGCTCGCCGAGGTGCACCTCTGCATCGGCCGGCTGCTCCTGAAGGGTCAGCGCGAGGAGGCGCTCTTCGACGTCGTGGGGCACCTCAACCGCGGCGCCGCGCTCATCCGTTCCCAGGCCGAGCGCGACGATCTCGCCGCGCTGAACCTCCGCGCCGGCAGGAGGGCCAAGGCCGCAGCGGCCTTCCAGTCCGCCGCCGCGCTCTTCGCCGCGGGCCTCTCCCTGCTCGCGCCGGGCTGCTGGGAGGCGCGGCACGAGCTGACCTACGATCTGACCTTCGAGCGCGCGCACGCCGCGTACATCACAGGCGGCTTCGACGAGGCCGAGCGGCTGCTGCGAGCGCTGACGGACCACGCCAGGACCGAGGCCGAGCGAGCCGCGGCCGTCGAGCTCGCCATCGCCCTCAGCGTGACCCGCGGGCAGTCCGCCCGCGCGGTGGAGATCGGGCTCTCGTTCCTCCGCTCCTGCGACATCGACCTGTCGATCCCGCTCACCGGAGCGCGGCTCGCCGAGGAGACCGAGGGCGTCTGGCAGGCCCTGGGCGACCGGGCGATCGAGGGCCTGATCCACCTGCCTCCCATGACGCACCCGACGTGCAAGATCGCGATGAACGTCCTGGCGAGCGTGTCTGTCCCCGCGTACTTCGTGCACCCGGACCTGAACTACCTCGTCGTCGCGCGCATGGTGAAGCTCAGCCTGCAGCACGGCAACGCCGCGAGCTCGCCTCACGCGTATGCGGCGTTCGCGAAGGTGATCGGCCCGAAATACGGGCGATACCAGGAGGGATATCTGTTCGGCAAGCTCGGTCATGACCTGGTGGAGAGGGACAACCTCCTCGCCATGAAGGCCATGGTCTCTTCCTTGTTCGGCAATCTGATCATCTTCTGGAAGCGCCATTACCGAGAGACGTATCCGTACACGCGCGCCGGCTTCAACGCCGCGATCGAGACCGGCAACCTGAACGACGCGTGCTTCCTCTGCATCTGGGCCCCGCTGTTCCCGCTGCTCGCCGGCGAGCCGCTGGAGGACGTCCTCCGCGAGGTCGAGGAGCACCTCCGCTTCGTGCGCAAGACCGGATACGAGTTCGTCTACAACATCCTCCTGAGCGCCTACGCGCTGGTCCAGGCGCTGCGAGGCAGGCCGGCCCGGCTCCCGATGATGGATGGATCCGAGCTGGATCCCGGCGCGTTCGAGGCGCGGCTGCCTCCCGGGGACATGGGCGGCGTGCTCGCCTTCTACTGCAGCCTGAAGGCCCAGGGGCTGTTCTTGCTCGGCTCCCCCGGGGAGGCGCGCGAGGCGACGCGCCGGGTGATCATCGACAGGCCCTGGAGGAGCGAACCGCAGGCGCTCGTGGCGGAGGACTTCTATTATCACGCGCTCGCGCTCGCGGCGCTCGTCGACGACGATGCGCACGATGCGCGCAGCCCGCACAAGGCGCCCCCGTCGCCAGAGCGGGAGCTGCCGGACGGGCTGCTCGACTGCGAGCGGCAGCTCGGCGAGTGGGCCAGGAACGGCCCCGACAACTACCTTCACAAGCACGCTTTGGTCCGCGCCGAGATCGCCCGGCTCCGCGGGCAGGAACCGGAGGCGGCCCGGCTCTACGAGCAGGCCGCGTCGGCCGCGCGGGAGGGCGGCTTCGTCCAGCACGAGGCCATCGCCTGCGAGCTCGCCGCGGGGTTCTACCGCGCGTGCGGCCTCTTCACGGCCGCCGACGCCCACCTCCAGAAGGCGCGCGCCGCCTACTTCCGCTGGGGCGCCCACGCCAAGGTCGAGCAGCTCGACCAGCGGTATCCCTTCCTCGTCGAGCGAAAGCCGATCGCCCCCACCGTCACCTTCGCCGTCCGCGCCGAGCAGTTCGACGTCCTCTCCGTCGTCAAGGCCTCTCAGGGCATCTCCGGTGAGCTCAAGCTCCCGCGCCTGCTCGAGATGCTGCTGCGCACGGTGATCGAGCACGCGGGCGCCGAGGAAGGCTACGTGCTCCTGGCCCGAGAAGATCGCCTGTCGACCGCGGCGGCGATCGCCGCGTCCGGGGGCGCCGCGCGGCTGCTCGACGCGGGCGAGGCCGCGGCGGCCGCCCTGCCGCAGTCCATCCTCAACTACGTTCGCCGCAGCCACGAGCGCGTGCTGCTCGACGACGCCGCCGGGAGGCACCCTTTCCTCGAAGAGGAGTATTTCACGCGGAAGAAGCCGAGATCGGTGCTGTGCCTGCCCATCGTGCGCCAGGCGCGGCTGCTCGGCGTGCTCTACCTGGAGAACCGGCTCGTGGCCGGGGCGTTCACCCCGGGGCGGCTCACCGTGCTCGAGCTGCTCGCGTCGCAGTCGGCCATCTCGCTCGAGAACGCCATGCTCTACGCCGATATCGAGCAGGAGAACGCCGAGCGGCGCCGGGCGGAGCGCGAGCTCCGCGAGAGCCAGGCCACGCTGCAGGCCATCATCGACAACTCCTCCGCGTGCATCTTCCTCAAGGATCGCGACGGCCGGCACCTGCTCGCCAACCGCGGGGTGAGCCGCGCCCTCGGCAGGCCGCTCGATCAGATCGTCGGAAAGACAAGCGCCGAGCTCCTGCCTGCCGAGCGCGCCGTGGCGCTGGACGCGCACGACCGGCAGGTGCTCGACAGGGGCGAGCCGCTCGAGTTCGAGGAAGAGCTGATCATGGAGGACGGACCGCACACCTACCTGTCGGTCAAGTTCCCGCTCGGCGAGGACGTGATGCCCGGCGTGATCTGCGGCGTCTCCACCGACATCACCCAGCGCAAGCGCGCCGAGCTCGCCGAGCGCTTCCTCGCCGAAGCGAGCCGCAAGCTCATGGCCCTCGGCTACGGCGCCACCCTCGAGAGCGTCGCGCAGCTCGCCGTGCCCGAGCTGGCCGACCAGTGCGTGGTCGACGTACGCCTCGATCCGGACGCTCCGGAGCGCACGGCCACCGCGGGCGTGCCTGCCGAGCTCGCAGGGGCGGTGATCGACGCGCTGCAGCCGCTCTCGGCCGCATCGCTGAGCCGCCCCGAGGTGGGCGACGTCCGCGCCGCGCCCCTGCTGGAGCGGCTCGGCGTTCACGCCTTGCTCCGGGCTCCGCTCCTCGCGCGCGACCGGTGCTTCGGCGTCATGACCCTGCTGGCGACCGCGCCACGGCGCCCCTACGGCCCCGCCGACCTGTGGCTGGCCCAGGAGCTGGCGAGCCGCGCCGCCCTCACCCTCGACAACAGCCGCCTGTTCACCGAGGCCCAGGAGGCCATCGAGCGCCGCGACGAGTTCCTCCTCGTCGCCTCGCACGAGCTCAAGACCCCGCTCACCTCGCTCAAGATGCAGGCCCACCTCCTCGCCCGGCTCCTGCCCCGCTTCCAGCGCGCCGAGATCGCCCCCGAGCGCATCGACGCCGCGATCCAGGTCCTGAGCCGCCAGATCGCGCGCCTCGCCCACCTGGTCAACGAGCTGCTCGACGTCACCCGCCTCAACGCCGGCCGGCTCACCCTCGCGCGCGCCCCCCTCGACCTGGCGGCCCTGGCGCGCGAGGTCGTCGAGCGGATGCACCAGCAGCTCACCGACGCCCGCTGCCGCACCCAGCTCGAGCTGGAAGGGCCCGTGATCGGGGACTGGGATGCTTCTCGGATGGAGCAGGTCCTCATCAACCTCCTGTCCAACGCGATCAAGTACGGCGCGGGGTCCCCCATTCACGTCGTCGTGCGCGGCCTGGAAGGCCGCGCGCTGCTCGTCGTCCGCGACCACGGCATCGGCATCGCGCAGGCCGACCAGGCCAGGATCTTCGAGCGCTTCGAGCGCGCCGTCTCCGTACGCAACTTCGGCGGCCTCGGCCTCGGCCTCTACATCGTGCGGTGGATCGTCACCTCCCACGGCGGCACCATCCGCGTCGAGAGCGCGCCGGGCGCGGGCGCTGCGTTCATCGTCGAGCTCCCCTTGCGCCCGGCCGAGGCGGAGACGGCGGCCGAGGGCACAGGCCAAGGAGAAGGCGCCCTGCTCCCATCGGCCTAGGCGCTCACCGGATCACGACAGCGCTTCCCGGGCCCATTGCAGGCTCACGCGACGGCGCTGACAGGCGCTTTGCTCCTCTGGTAGGGTGGTCCTCCTAGGAGACCGCCAATGCCTCGCTTGAACCAGATCATCGCCATCGAGAAGGGCGTCAAGGCCCGCTCCCACCAGCGCCTCACCGAGGCGCACCACGCGCTGCAAAAGCCGGCGTTGCTCTCCGGGATCTCGCGCACCTACCGGTCGAAGGACGAGGAGGGCGAGCAGCTCCCGCCCGAGGCGACGAGGGTGCAGGCGAAGGCCGAGGACATCATCCGGAGCACCGCCGACATCCTGGGCGAGCTCTTCGACGTCACGGCCACCAAGGACTATGCGAACTGCAAGGCCCGCGCGGACGTGGTCGTCGACGGCAAGGTGCTCCTCGCGGGGGCGCCCGTGACTTACCTGCTCTTCCTGGAGAAGCAGCTCGTCGACATGAACACCTTCATCAGGAAGCTGCCGGTGCTCGACGCGTCGGAGAGCTGGACGTTCGATCCCTCCGCGGACTCCTGGGCGACGGAGCCGGTGCAGACGGCGCGGACCAAGAAGATCCCGCGCAACCACGTCAAGGCCGAGGCGACGGACAAACACCCGGCGCAGGTGGAGGTCTATCACGAGGACGTGGTCGTCGGTTACTGGAAGACGGTCAAGTTCTCGGGCGCGCTGCCGGCGCGGCGCATCAACGAGCTGCTCGATCGCGTCGAGAAGCTGCAAAAGGCGGTCAAGTTCGCCCGCGAGGAGGCGAACAACCAGACGGTCGAGGAGCAGAAGGTCGGCGCCGCCGTCCTCGGGTTCCTCTTCAGCGCCTGACGCGCGCCTGACGCGCGCCGCTCCCGCCCCGGCGCGCAGCCCATGGTGGCCAGTCGTCCATCTCGCCTCCATGGCGCCTTTCACGATTCGAGCGGGAGCGACGTGCGGACCTCGAGCGCGGCCTTTCGAATCCGGGCACGCCATTGATAGACCGATTCCGCGCTGCGCCCGGTAGTGCGGGCGATGTCGCTCACCGACTCTTCTTCGACGAAGAGCCGGCGGAACATGTCGACCCCCGCGGGAGACAGACGTCGATGCAGCTCGAGCGTCAGACGCTCGAGCGATTGGCGCGTCTCGGTGGAGCGAAGCGCGTCGCGGCACCGGCTCTCGGGCGGCAGGTTCTCGAGATCGACCGGGTCGGTCGGATGCGCGTTGAGCGGGCCCTTGCGCCCGCTGCGCAGGATCGAGAGCGCATGTCGACGCGACACGAAGCCCACGAACTGGTCGAACCCGAGGCCGCGCTCGGGAGCCCAGGCCTTGAGGATGCGGCCGCCGTCGGCGAACAACGCGAGCAACACCTCCTGGGTGAGATCCTCGACGTCGACGGTGACCGGCCGTCCCCAGCTCGCCTCCTCCTTGAGCAGGGCGCTCGCGACGCGCCGGCGTATGACCGGTAAGAGCGCTGTGACGAGCTCCGCCGCCGCCCTGCCGTCGCCGTTCGTCGCACGCTCGATGTCGGAATCACGACCGATGACCATAAGCACCTTCCTCGCTTGGACGCGCAGCGCCAGGCGCCGCGGGCCCGCCTCTCGAATGCGGGTGCGAGGGGTTCAGCAAGAAGGGCGCCAGCGGGTCTCACCCGAATTTCTCGACGTGCGGCGCCCCATCGGACGCAGGCGGGCCGTGGGCGCGCCCGCGGGCGGCCCGCGCGACCCTGGGACAGCCCGGGCTCATCCCACGGCCGCCAGGATCGCCCGCGCCCGCGCCCGGATGGCCGCGCTCGTCCCTGGGCGCGCCGCGAGCTGAGCGACGAGCTCCAGGGCTTCGGGCAGGGCCTGAGCCTGAGAGGTCGCCAGCGTGAGCAGCGTGCCGTCGAGCGCGCTGCCGAATCGGCCCTCGCTCATCGCCGCCGCGAGATCACGCCAGTCCGTGGCGGTGAGGGTTCGATCGCGCAGGGCCGCGAGGGCGGTGCTCTGCACTTCGACGGCCGTGTCGCGCGCCAGGGTGATGAGCAGGTCCTTGGCCTCGGGCGTATCGACCCTGCGCAGCGCCTCGGCGGAGGCTTCGCGCAAGGCGGCGTCCTCGCTCGCGGTGTACGGCTCCGCGATCGCGAGCACCTCGGGGCTGCGCGCGTTCGTGAGGGAACCGAGCAGCGCCGCCCGCGCCTCGGGCGTCTCTGCGGACGCGATCTCGCGGCCCAGCCGCGCGACGAGGGCGTTCGCCGTCGCGGCGTCGCCGTTCGCCGAGGCGGCGCCGGAGGCCGCGGCGAGCGCATGCGCGCTGGCATAGGCCAGGTCGGCGTACCCCTGCCGCTGGCCGTCCTGGAAGGCGTCCCAGACCGCATCGGCCGTCTCGCTCGTCGGCGCCTCGAGAAACGAAACGCGCTGGACGAGCGGCGCTCGGAGCGGCGAGCGCGCGAGCGCGGGTGAGGCGAGGACCGCGCGCATCGCGGCTTGCGCCTCCTCGTGGCCCGCGGACGCGAGCAGATCCATGATGAGGACGCGCGCCTTGTCGGTCGCTCCGGGTTCGAGCGCGAGCTTCGCCAGATCCCGGGCGATCGTCGGCTCTCGTTCGAGGAGCCCGGTCGCTCGCCAGAGCCAGCGGGTGTGGGCCGGCATCACGCCGCCGTTGCCGAACTGGGCGAGATCGGAGAGCAGCCGTTCGCGCGTGAGCCCGTCGACGCGCTGGGCGAGGAGCTCTCGTAAGGTATCCGCGCCGACGATCGGCTCACCCGCGGGGTGCGGCGCGTCGAACGCGATACCGGCCGGAGCCGCCTCACCGCGATCCACGCGAACGAGCCGCAGCTCGAATCGCGCCCGCCCGTCGAGCTCGCTCGCGCCGTCGGGGCCGTCCACGCGGACGCGCTCCTCGCTCTCCACGCGCTCGATCGCGCCGCCGTGCACGCGGATCGACGACCCACCCCGGAGCTCGCGCACGCGCAGGCTCGCCGGGCCGGGGTTCGAGAAGGCGTCGAAGCTCGAATAACGCACGCGCTCCCGCGTGAGATCTTGCTCGTCCTGGGCGTAACGAACGACGGACGCGCCGAACGGCCCCCGCTCGTTCGCCTCCCAGGACGTGCCCGTGGCGCTCGGGCCGAGTGACACGCTCGACTGCGCGACGACCCACTGGACGAGGTTCATGAACACGTCCGGAGCGCCGGCCTCGAAGGCGACGTCCCGGCTCACGCCGTCCGTGCCGACGCGCACCCGCGCGTGCCGTCCCATGAGCGCAGTCGTCGCGTGCTCTCGCGCCGGGAACGCTTCGGTGCCGAGCACGTCGAGCCGGTGGCGAAGCACGTCCGTGAACGAGAGCACGAGCGTCGCCCCGTCTTCCTCCACGGACTCGACGAACAGCGCCATGTCGAGCGCCATGTCCGTCGCGCTCGAGGTATGCGTCTCGGTCGCGCCGACGCCCGCGGCGAAGAGGCGTCCGCGCTGCTCACCCGACCAGGCGACGTGATAATGGAGGACCGAGCCCGGCTCGAACCGCAGGGAGAGCGCATGGACCCGCGGCGTAACGTAGACCGGCTCCGCCGCGCGCATGGCGTGGCGAGCGGCGGGGACGCCGAGCGCGAGCAGCGCGGCGGCGACGGCGATCGAGCGGCGACGGCGCAGGAACCTTTGGGCGAAGGGCGAGGACATACAACCTCCTGAACGACGAATACAAACTCCGAGAGACGAAGCTCGGGCCGAGGCCCGGCGTGACGGCGCCGAGCCCCGACCCACCCGGACCAACGTCAGAGATAGTTCTTGATGAGATCGAGCGGGATGTTGCTCTTCTCGAAACTGAAGATCTCCTCGTCGATCGACGGGCCTTGCCACGAGAACAAGGTCCACTCCGAGTCGAGGAAGGAGAGCGGGCCGTCGACGAACGCCTTCACGTTGCCGTCGAGCATGCGAAACTTCTGCTTCCCCGCGAACGAGAGCGACGCCGTGACGGCCCTGCTCGGGCTCATCGTGATCCTGGCGCCCGCGCTGATCGGCATCTCGCCGCGCACGAGGACCAGGTTGCATTTCACGCCCGCGCGGAAGCCGGGTACGCCGACCGCCGCCGACGCGAACGCATCGGCCTGGGCGAAGGGCGTGACAGTGCCGGTGATCGTGGCGAGATCGATGCCGGATCCGCTCGGCGTCGACGAGCAGGCGCCGCCGATCCGCGCCTTCGCGTCGATCTTCATACCGACGGACATTCCGACCCCTGCGCCGAGCGTGACCGGGACGCCGAACGGGTAGACCGTGGTCGTGAACTCCTTCTTCGTCCCGCTCTTCATCTCCTTGACGAGGCCGGTCTGGAGCTCCGCGCTGTACGGGTTGTCCCAGCGGTTCCAGATCTTGACGTCGAGCACCTCGAGGCGGACCTTCGCCTTGCCCGCCGGTTGCTCGGTGTAGATCTTGGCGGCAGCGTCGATCACCTCCACGGTGGTGCCGTAGGCGTGGCCGACCGCCGTGAACGCGCCGTCGACGCTCAGGTTGGCGCTGCACGCCTGCGCCTGCGGCGACAGGCCCGTCACCTCCCAGCCCGTGTCGTACGACCAATCGAGCGACAGGTCGCTCGATCCCAGCGTGCCGTGATCGCTCTTCCGGTCACCGATGTACGGTCTTCCGTCCGGCGTCTTGGGGAAAGGCTGACTCGCGACCCAGTTGTTGACGACGGCCCCGAAGCCCTCGATGTCTTCCGCCGTCGTCGTGTAGTCGTTCTTCGGCGCGCCGAAGGCGCTCACGGCGTTGCGAACCGGGGAGCCCGGCGCGAAATTCGCGCCCGTGTTGGCGACGCACGTCTGGTACGCGGCCTCCATGTGCTTCGAATAGAACGCCGCCACCTGATCGCGGAGCTGTCGGTAGGACCAGTCGCACTTCGTGACGTTCACGGCGTCGATGCATCCGTCCGCGTCCGCCTGGTAAAGCTGCGCCTTGAGCGCGGCCTCGAGCGCGATGAGCTCGGCTTGCAGATCGCGCGTCACGGGCGCGCAGCCGGGCTGCCCCGTACAGTGATCCGTCGACGTGAAGGTCGGTCCGTGCTTCGCGATGAGGTCGAGCAGCTTGTCGCGTTCGGCGGTGAGCTTCAGGAAGTCCTGCTGCTGATCTTCGTGGTAGCGAAGGGTCTCCGGGTGTTCATCCGACAGCGCGTCTTGCATCTGCGCGTGCCAGCTCCAGTTCACCACGTGGTGGGACGTCCCGGCCTGGAGCTTGCTCCGGATCGCCGCGTCGGCGGGGCCGAAGAAGCTGCCGCGCGCGAGCGACTTGTACGCCTTGAAGTAGCCGTTCTTCGGCGCTTTCGGATCCATGAGCGGCTTGGGTACGCCGCCGACGAGGATCGTTCCGATCTGGCCGTTCGAAGGCCACACGACCGCGGGGAGCGCGCTCTTTCCGGACTTGCTGTACAAGGTCCGGTTCGCGATGCCCGTGCTGGTGTCGAACGCCTGATCGAACAGGACTTCATCGCTCAGCAACGACACGTCGGCGAGATCGCGGAAGCGGGTGTAGTCGTGGAACCGCTCCTGGACGTACTCCGTGCACGACTGCACGACGTTGCCGTTCGCCTGCCAGCGCTCGCGTTGCGCGCGGAGCGAATCGAGCCCGGTGCGGGTGATGCCGTCGGCGAACAGGTTGATGGATCCGCCGCCGGCGTTGTAGAGCTGGCTCTTCTGTTCGACGCCGAGGAACTGCCCCTCGAAATGCTGCGTCATGTGCTTGAAGAAGCTGTAGGGCCTCACGCCTGCTGCGACGGTGGTCTCGGGGTCGTCGGGCGACGCGACCTCCTCGACGCTGACGTCGGGGCGCTGCATCTCCGCGTCGTACGCCGTGCGGATGAGCACGGAGCACGCGCTCGCCTCGCTCGCGACGGAAGCCTGGCCGCACGCCGTCGCCAGGTAGGCGGGATCTCGACACTGGACGACCGTCGGCGTCGGGCACGACGGCTGCGCCATCGCGCCGCTGGTGGTCGCGAGCGCCGCCAGGACGAAGGATGAAATCGATACGCGGGTTCGGGTTCTCATGGGGATGACCTTTCGTGAACGAGGGGTAATGAGGCCCGACGAGCGCGAGCTGCTCCGGTCAAAGAAGGGGGACGCGCCCCCCGTCGCATGGCGCCGGCGTCCGCGAGCCAGGGAGTCAGGGACGGCAGCTCAGAAACCGCCGCAGATCTGTTCGCACTTGTAGACGGGCCCTCGGCAACGGTCCCAGCAGTCCAGAGGCTCGGGCTCGGGCTCGGGCTCGGGCGGCGGAGGAGGCGGCGGCGGCAAGCGGTCGACGATCACGCGGTAGCCGGTCGCTTGAGGCGTGAAGCTGACCGTCAAGCGGGATCCCCCGCTCCAGGTCGTGACGCCCGGCGCGGGAGCCTCCACCAGACGCAGGCGGGTCGCCGACTCGGTGATTTGCTGCGCCGTCGGTTCGTCCGGGAGCGGCGAGACGTCCATCCGCTGGATGACGAGGCTGCTCCGCGGCACACCGGCGTCGTACGTCGAGGCAGACTGCCTGCGCGCTTCGATGGTGTAGTAGTGCGTGGCGTCGATGGGCACGCGGATCACGCCGTGGTGGCCCGGCAGCGGCGGCGTGCCGACGAAATCGAGATCCGCGGTGGCGCTCGAGTTGGTGGGGACGCTCAGGATCTGCGAGGGCGTGAGCCAGCCCGCGAGCGCCGTGTGTTCGGCGGCCGGAAACACCGCGCCGCAGCCGAACGAGGCCGTGAGCGAGCTGCACGACAGGCCGCTCGGCGAGAGCGCGAAGCCCTGGCTCATCACGTCCCATGGGGAGTCGAACCTCAGCGCGGCCGTCCCCGAATACGTGAGATCGATGCCCGCCCCCATCGCGCGCGCGACGCTCGCCTGGTGGCTGAACTCGACCGGCGAGAGCACGGAGAAGCCGTGCGTCCGCTCCGGCGTCTGCAACGTGCCGGCGACGACCTGGTTCTCCAGGTTGTGGCTGAACGCGAGCGCGAAGCCGTCGAAGTCGAAGACGTTGGCGCCGCCGACGAACGCCGCGCTCAGGCAGTCGTTCACGAGATCATCGAGCTTCTCGCTGGAGGTCTGGAGGTTGTAGAAGCTCGCCGGGTTCGGCATCGACTGCCAGTCGAGCACCGTGGTCTCGATCGAGAGGCGGCCGTGCGACGCCGTGGACCAGTAGTCACCGAGACCCGGCCGCGTATTCCCCATCAACCCCTCGAAGTAGGCGCGCGTGTGCGGCGTCGGATTCGCCAGATCGGTGAAGGAGCACGGGATCAAGAGCCAGCGCTTGTTGCCCGTGGTGCTCCCGGACACGAGGCTCGCGAGGCTGGCGACCGCCGAGGCCGGGGCGGTGAGCTGCGTCGCGACGAGGCCGCCGCGCGCAGAATACGTGCTGCCCGTCACGGCGACCGTCCGGCCGAGGATCGCGTCGAAGCCACCGGCTTGCGCGGCGACCGTCGCGCTGATCTCGACCTCTTGCAGCTTGTGATCGCTGCCCGTGACGAAGTAGCGGTTTCCGCCGTTCTGCCCGGTGGTCGATGCGCGCCCGATCGAGAGGCGCGTGAGCTTGCCCTGGATCGTGACGGTGGACGCGACCGCTGGATCACGCACGAGGATGGGCGATCCAAGCGCCGGGGTGGCCGTGAACGTGAGCGGCGCCGCGTCCTCGTCGGTGGATTCGGCGTCCGTTTCTTCGGGTGAGAACGCGCAGCCGGGGGCCACGGCGAGTGACGTCAACAACGCGGACAGCGAGATCAACCGATGCGTAGGCATGACGGGCTCCTGGTTCGGGAACGGAGATCCACGCCGCTCGGCGCGTCGCCGAGGCGTCGTCTCCCCTCGCCCCACAGATACGCAGGCGCTCGTGCGTTTCTGACGAGGTCTCGCGAGGCCTCACCGTCGCGCGCGCCCACGCCGCCGTGCAGGCGCCGGCCGCATCGGGCCCAGGCCGCTGCAGGCGCCCGGGGCGAAGCGCCTTCAGGCGCGCGAGCGCGGCGCCGCCCTCGCAGGCGGCGGGGCTCCTCCGACGTGTCCGGTTGCGCGGCTGCGGTCGGCATGCGCGGGAGCCAGTCGTGCAGGGGTGGCGCGCGCCAGACGCGCGCCCCCTGCCCCGGCCGCGCTTGCGCCGCGGCCGGCGGAGCGATATCGTGGCCGCGGAGTGCAAGTTGAAGCTCAAGCTCAGCTTGATGGGCTCGGCGCCCAAGCGCAGGTTCGAATCCTGCCCCCGCCACCTCATTTTCTCTCGCGGCGGGGTAGCCCAACTTGGAAGAGGCAGCGCTGGCCCGTTCAATGGTCTCAAGCTCTCACTCCAGGCTCGAGCATTCGCCGCCGATCACCCAATCGAACGGGAGGAGGCTTGAATCGTCGGATGCTGGTTCAATTCCAGCCTGGCCAGCCCGCGCCGTGGTGAGGCGTCGCCTCTCCTCGCGCGGCGCCGGGGCGCTCCCGCCCCGGCGCGCGGTCCATGATGGCCGGTAGTTCAATGGCAGAACACGGCGGTGTAAGGACTGACCTTCGACCTTAAACGTGTGGGTGTGCGCAGATGGCGGCAAACCGAGGCCCGGGACTAGGCTACAGTCCCGGGTCTCACCTATTTCAGGGGCGTTCGGGTCGGGGGAGCTCGATCGATGACGCCGCGTTTTCCGTGATTGACGGCCGCCGGGCTGGTCGCCTGTGCCGGCGTCATCGCGGTGTCTGCTCTCCGTCGGATCCCTCCGGGGACGCGGGCGGGCAGGGCGGCGCCGGCGGGCACGAGGCCAAACCGCCCCCTGCCTTCTGGATCCACACCCGGCGGATCAGGCCGGGACGGTAGCTCCCTTCCAGCAATTCGCGGCGCAGCGCCGGCAGCACGACGTCGAGGTGCGCGCGCACCTCGTCCACGCTCTGCCGATCCGGTCCAGGGGCGCCGTCGTTCTGCGCCACCTTCTCGAACGCACGCATCAAGTTGTCCTCGGACGCCAGCTCTTCCATCGTCATTGCCGGCAAGGCCGGTCCCTCCGTGTTCCGAGCCTTCGGCGCCACGCGTGGCGCAGGCACGGGCCGGCCCGCGTCGACTCCGCCGTCGGCCCCTTGCGGGTTGTCAGCTGTCGCTCGGAACAGTTCGAGCTGTCCTGCCCGTTCAATAGCCGTGGTCGCCTTCCCGCCCCGCGTCGCGACGGTTGGGACCGCCGTTCAGCGGCCTTCTGGTACTGCGCAACTATCCGACTCCTCCCGTCCCTTCACCACCTTGCCTTGTCGCTTCGGTATTGGGTTCCTTTCCGCCTAGGTCCCAAGAGGACTTTCACCTCCAGTTCCGCGCCCATGCCGGGCGCACCAAGGGTCCGCTCGCCACGCGAGCCGGCTGCGCCGCCCTTGACCCGCGCTCCACCCTCCCGGCGCGGGACCTCGGGCGATGGGCAAGCGGGCCTCCGGCAGGGACTCCGAACCTCGGGTGGTACTCAAATTCCGCGCTCAAATTTCCGCGGTTTCTGATGCACGTCGACAGTCCTGAACCAGGTCGGGCGCGATGGCATGGCCGAGCTGGCCTGCGGCTCACAAGGTGGCGCGCGCCCCCGGCGCGCTCACCGCGCCGGCTGGTGCTCGCGCGGCTCGAGGCCAACGGTGCGCGCATGCTGGATGAGCCCCGCCCAGACGCCCAGGCCATGGGCGAAATGCATTATCGGAAAGATCGCGCAAAGCAGCGGGAGGTCCCGCAGCGCGCCGCGCCGCGCCGCACGACCCGATTCGACAAGGACGATGACAGCGTAGACAGTCGCCTGCGCCGCGAGCAGTGGGCAAAGCAGCGGCGTGACCACAGAGCCCGCCAGGAGCAGCGCGAAGCTCGTCACCGTCAGGAAGGGAACGAGCGGGCGCATAGACAGGAGACGACGATGAATCAACAGCGTTCGCGCACGCCCTTTACCATAGGCGAAGTACTGCCTCGTAAACTCAGAGAGTGATGAGCGTGGGTAGTAGTACACCTGGATGTCCCGTGACAGGTAGATCTTGCCTCCGGCCTCGATGATCCGCTGGTTCAACTCGGCATCTTCGTTAGTCACCGCGTTCGTGTCGTAGAGTCCGACGACATCGAACACCTCACGGCGGAAGGCGCCATTGAACACCGACTCCACGAATCCTTCTCGAGACGCGTCCCGGTAGGCCGATCCGCCCACCCCGAGTGGACTCGACAGAACCGTACACAGCACCCGCTGGAAGTTGTTCCGACTCCGCGGGCGCGCGGCGCCTCCGGCGTTCGCCGCCCCGGTCCTGCGCAGCGCGTCGACCGAAGCCATCACGTAATCCTCGGCGTACTCGGCGTGCGCATCCATCCGAATAATCACATCACCGCGCGAACGCGAGATGCCGATATTCATCGCAGCCGATTGGATCCGCCGCGGGTTATCGAGGAGAATGACGCGCGGGTCCTCGGCCGAGATGCGCGCCACGATCTCGCGAGTCGCGTCGATCGAGCCGCCGTCCACGACGAGAATCTCGATGCGGTCACCCGGGTACCGCTGGGCGCGCACGCTCCGGAGCGTCGACTCGATATAATGCTCCTCGTTGTAACAAGGAATGATGACGGTACAAAAAGGCTGCTCTGAAAGCTGCGAAAATTCGATGAGCTTGCCTCGACGTGAATCGGCATGCTGATACATGAGCTGTCCCCCCTTGCTGCAAATACGAATCCATGGACGCGCCAGAAGCGCGTTAAGCGAAAGCCTCTAGCTTATCGTCACCAGACGACCTCGTCTGGATTCCGGAGCACCGCACCACCGGTCGTTCGGGCCGGACCGCATGCGACGGGTCTGCATCCGAGATGCAGAAGAGTACCCGAAAGCAGCATTCTCCGCAATATTTTCTGATTTTCTGGCTGCTAAAATTGCCTGTTACCTCATCTGCCACCTCGATGTCACCGGACACATGCCTGTGCGGCCTGATCGGTCGCGCAGCGCACTCTCACGAGCTCGTCCCGTGCACTATCCACGGCGAAGCCCGCGCGCCATCGCGAGGAGGTCCCGTGAAGCGTCGCGGGCGAGAAGGAGCAGCGCGGCCACGTAAACCGCTGCCCCGAAGGCGATCTCCGCGCAGAGCTGGATCCCAGCGGAGGCTCCGCTGAAGGACACAAAGCCACGGCGGAATACGAAGATGCCGACGAACATGATGACGCACGCCGCAAGGGGCGGCAGAAGCGCACCGACGAACGGAAGGATCGCTACTCCCTCGTCGCGCTTGAGGAACATCAGGTAAAGCAGATAGCGCGCGCCGTAAGCGAGCCCGACGCCGCCTGCAGCCCACACCGGCGTGATGTGCCCGAGCGCGAACACGAGGAGGAGCATCAGTATCAGTGTGACCCACTCGACCTTAGCGATGGTCCTGGGCCGGAGCTGCGCCTGGAAGAACACGCTCATCGCGGCTCCGATGGGCTGCGCCAGGGAAAACCCGGCCAGCACGAGCAGAAACGGGGCCACGTCGCCCAGGTGAGGGGGTAGGATCGCCGCCGCAAGCGACTCCGCGATCGCGCCGAGCCCGAGCGCCATGGGGAACATGATAAGTGCGAGGAGCCGGACGACGCGCAGCAGCGCCGCCGGCCGCTTGGTCGCGTCTATCTGCGGGAAGGAGGCTGTCAGCACGTCCATGATGCGCTCGGCAACGTAGGTCGCAGGCACCTCCGCGAGCGTGTAGGCTCGGTCATAATAACCAAGAATCACCGGCCCATGCAGGCGCGCCATGAGGAGGTTGTCCCACCGGCGCGTAGCGAACGAGGCCCAGTTGCCGAGCGATACCGCGAAGCCGTAGCGGAGTAGCCGGTTCAGCGTCTCGCGCCGCAGCGGATGCGGCTCGATCCAGTCCCTGAAGCCCAGGGTCGCGATCATATGTGTTGCCTTGAGGACCGCGCGAACCACGTTTGCCGCGACGAGCGACATCGCGCCGAAGCCGAGGACCCCGAGCGTCACAGACGCCGCCGTGAACGACAGCTCGCCCAGGACCCCCGCGCGAGTGATAACGCCGAACCGGAGCTGTCGCGCGAGCACGCGCTCTGGCATGGCCGCGACCCGCTCGACCAAGGCGGCAAAGACGAGCCCCGGTATATACATGGAGAGTTCGCTCGTATCGAACACCCGCGCGAGCGGGTCCAGGAGAAGGACGAGCGAGCCGAGCGCGACAACGCCGGCGAGGAGGTGAATGATGGTGGCGTGGAACACAATATCGCGGCCGGCGGACGGGTTCGCGATAATATATGTACCGACCCCGATATTGGAGAAGTACTGGGCCGACAGGACCAGAGACGTCGCGACCGCCAGGCTGCCGTATTCGACGGTGCTAATCCACCGCATGAGGACGAACGTTCCGGCAAGGGCGATGATCCGGGATATCGTGCTGCCAGCGACGCTCCAGGCGGCGCCGCGACTTGCTCTCTTGAGCAGGGACGTCCGCGGATCTTCGGCGGTGGCCGGGACGTCCACCACAGCTGCATCTGCGGGCGTTATCGACGCCAATGGGGCCGAACTAGCAGGCTTTCCCATAGAGTGTATGGCCCCAACATCCGGTCTACCGGGCTTCCGGACAATTCGGCCCCAGGGTCTACCTCAGGGCGGATAATCGCGCAATGTCGATGAGCATGGCGCGATGAGAGGCGGGAGAGAATCCTGGATCGAACGTGCAAATCCGCGGCAGCGCGCGCGGCCCCGGCTCCTTCAGCGCCCCCTCGCAGACGAAGCCGCCACAGCGACCGATCTGCCGGCGCTCCCGAGCTGGGCAGCCGGCACCCTCAACGTGGTGCTCGAGGCACGGGCCGTTGGCCGCCCGGTGGTGGCCAGCCGCATCGGGGGGATCCCGGACGTGGTCACTCACGGTCGCACGGGCCTGCCCGTCTCGCCGCGCAACGTAGGGACGCTCGGCCAGGCGCTCCGCGAGGCGCTCGCGCGGCCGTGGGATGAGGCCCGTTCGCCGAGGCGGCACCGACGTCGTGGGAGGAGAGCGCGGACGAGCTGTATCGGCTGCTCGCGCCGGCGGCATTCGGGGACAGCCAGCGGGTCGCAGCCTGAGGGCTGACGCTGACTGACGTGTTCCGCCAAGATCGTCCAGGTGGAGCGCTCCCGCGGGTCTCCATCTAGCGCGACGGAGACGGAGGCGCAGGCGAACGACAAGATCGCGCTCGTCACGGGTGGAAGCCGCGGCCTCGGGAAGCACGCCTCCTCTCGGCTCGTGGACCGCATCGCGCGGGGCGGCGGCCGCGCGCGCCGGTCGGGCTAGCTCGTCGCAGGGTGCATGAGCGATCTCGGCGAGCCGGAACGGTCCTCCTCTCGGGCGAGACGCCCGATGGGTGCCTCCGACCCCGAGGCTGCTCAGGGTACAGTCGGTTCGCATCTCGTTCGTGCTCTTCATGCCACTCGCTTCGAGATTTCTCGCGGCCCTAACCAGACGCTAAGCTTTTCCCCCCGGAGGCCGCATGCGCGCTCGCGTGCGGTGGATCCTTCCGCACGCCGAGCTCGATCGGCACGTCGGAGACCGTCACGCAGTGCTTGCCGCCGCGCGTGGGCGCGATGTTGTCGACCACCTGAATCCGGATGACGGCTCGGTCGCCGAGGTACCTGCGGAGCGCCCGCTCGATGAGGCGCGCGTGCTCGTCCTGGTAGTCCTTTGCCGGGACGATCTTGATCTTGATGGCCCTGCTCGGATCCTGACGGACCTGGAAGCGCCTCACCGAGGGGTATTCCTTGAGCAGCTGAGGGAAGAACTCGCCCGCCAGGAGCTGCCCATCCGGTCCCACGACCATGTCGAGCATCCGCCCCTCGACCGAGGCGAGGAGCGGCAGGCCTCGCCCGCACGAGCACGTCGACGCGGACCCGATGGCGACGTCTTCGTTCTTGTAGCGGAGCAGCGGCATCGACCGGGAGACAAGGTCGCTCACGATGACCTCACCCGGCTCGCCCGGCTCGGCGGGCCGGCCCCCGCGCTCCAGCTCCAGGTAAACCCCCTCCATGTTGATGTGCAGTCCTTCGTGCCGGTCGCACTCCGCGGCGAGCAGCATCACCTCCCTGCATCCGTATCGGTTGAACAGGGGCGCGTTGAAGGCGAGCTCGATGGTCCTGCGCTGGTGCTCGAAGAGCCGCTCGGCGCTGCACACGAGGCCCCTGGGCGCGGGAAGCTTGCGACCTGTCTCGAGGGCGAAACGCGCTGTGTGGTAGAGCGGGCCCGTATAGCCGATGATCAGGCGAGGTTGATAGCGTACTATCTCGTCGACGACCGCGGCGAGCCGTCGCTCGGACAGGTCGAACGCACACACGTACTTCTTGCGGAGTATGGCCTCGTGCAACTCTCGCTTCCTCCTTTTGAGGGGGCCCTCGTAAGCGAGGGGGATCCCCCAGATGTGGAGCTCTTTGTCCCCCACCCTCGCTCCGGCCCATCCGTCCGAGCGCATCGCTGCGGCGATCCGATGCTCGTAGGTGACGTGGTCCAGGTAGAACCGCAGCGGCTCCCCGGTGGAGCCGCCCGTCGCGCTCGCGAGCAACTTGCCCGTGTACCCCTCCGCGATCAGCTCGCGCCCATGGGCAGTAATGTCCGCCTTGGTCAGAATGGGGACCCGCACGAGGTCCTCTGGCGCCTTCACGTCCGCTGCGCGCACCCCGTACTCGGCGAAGCGGCGCCGATAGAAAGGCACATTCTGCTCGGCAAAATGGAGAGCGTCGAGCATCCTCCGAAAGGACATCTCACGAAGCTCGCGCTCCGGACGCCACTGCGATTGTTCGATTTCTCGCAGTCGCGTCAGCGTCGACCGCCCCCGCAGGTGGGTTTCGTACAACGGAAACAAAATACTTCGAAATATGTTTCCATACATATTTTTCATTATTGTTTCATATATGATGCTGTCAAGCCGCATATGGTAAAATAGCCCTCCGCACTGCCCAGGTGCGATAGCGTACGTCCGGCGCGATTCCATGAGCCCGATCGGATGCCCAGTAGAACACGCGATCGGTGGATCTCACGATCAGCGTCGCTCGCACGAGCTCCGTATACGCAAAGCCGATTTCATGTGGCTTCTGCGACCGGAGCTGACTCGTTGCATGCGTCCGGCCGGAACGGCGGCGGCGCTTCGCTTCCGAGATGTCCAGCGGGGCCGCCTTGGTCGCAAAGCGGGTTCACTCGTCCGTGTGAGTTTCTTCACACCACGATGGCTGAGGAGGACGCGAGCGCGATGGCCCTCGCCGACCGGGTCGGTTCTGCGCTGGCGTCGATCTGCACTTGATGACGAGCAGTCCGGAGGCCGCGGCGGCGCTACTCGGGCGCGGCGCCGATCTCCTCATGCTTCTGTACGGTGCGACCCTTCTGCTCGTCATCGCATGCACCGGCCATGCTCTCACCGATGGCGCGCGTCGCGCTCAGCCGACTGGCGCGCTTTGGCGAAGGTGCCTCGAAAGCCCCGCATTGCGAGCTCGTGAAAGAGCACGACCGCGTCTCGACAGCCCTCGTTCCAACTCGTGCGCAGAAAGCTGTCGTGTTCGGTCCAGATGCCGATCTTGGTCCGCCGTTTTGCGCGCTCCGGACACCGATCCGCGTGGAGGTACTTGCGCGCCGTTTGCCGCGAAAGCCCCATCCGCTGGCTCGTTGCGTTGGTCGAGTAGCCTTGAGCATGGAGAATATGCACCTGTTCATAGAGCCTCTGACGCTTCGTACGCGATATCGCGGCGCGCGGTGCCTCTGCGGGAGAGCTCGACGCACCCGCATCCTCGGCCGGGTCGTGAACGATGGTCGCCCCATCCGCGTGCGGCTGTGATGTAGATGATGCGGGCGCCGAGGCCGGCGCCGTCACGGAGGCCGGGGTCGACGTCGTCGCAGAGGCCAATGTCGCGGCTCGCTCGAGGGCGCCGCGATGACGCTGGAGCAGCCGTTCGAGGACGTCGCCGAGGTTCTTGAGCAGGTGCCAGCGATCCGCCACCTGCACGGCGTTCGGCGCCCCCTCCTGGATGCCTTGCGCGTAGGTCTCAGCGCGGTCCCGCGCGACGACCCCGATTCCGCGGCGCTCCTTCAGCCAGCACGCCAACGTGTCCGCCGTGCGATCGGGCAACAGGTCAATGGGCGCACGCCGTTCGAGATCGACGAGGATCGTTCCGTCGGTGTGCCCGCGCCGGATCGCCCAATCGTCGACCTCCACGACGCGCGGGGGGGCGCCTTCCTCCTGCTGCCGGCCGCGCTCGCCCCAGGCGTCGCGAGGTGAGGGGCAGAAATCTGCGGATCGGGGTGGCTATCAACACACGATCGACCTGCTCGGCCATGCTGCACGCAGCATCGTACAGGTCGTGTCGAAGAGGTGTTGTGCCTGACCGCCGTGTCTCTATCGAGGACGCCGAGATGCGCCACGGCCGCAAGAGCCGCTCGAAGCGGTTCGACGGCGACAAGGAGCACATCGCGCGCGACCTTGACCTTCCCGGCATTGTCGCGTGCGCGGTCACGCCAGCGAATCGGCCCGAAGAAGAGGGGGCCGCACCGATCGCCGAGGACGTTCAGCGTCAGCGGCTGCGCCTCGTCGAGCTCCACATCGATCGCGCCTACGCGAATAGTCCCGTCGTTCACGACGTGATCCGTGCGGGCCGCCAAGTGTTCTCGAAGCCTTGGGGACAGCGGGCTCGAAGCCCGGATGTGTTCAGCAAGTGCGATTTCAAGAGCGCCGCCGTTCACCACGATCGTCGCGGGGTGTACGGCCGATCCATACGCCCCAAGCAAAGCGCGCGAATTTGATGCGGGCCGGCATCAAAAGAAAGTGAACACAACTTCCCACTTTCCATAAAAGGGAGCACATGGCTCGATCTTCGGTGATGCTCATCTGTGGGCGTCATCCTCGGCACCTCTATGTCGCCAACCGAATTTGCCAGTCTGTCGCTCCCGTGGTGATCGTGCAGGAGTCAGGGCAACGATGGAGCTACCAGAAAGTGCGCTCGAAGCTGCGTCGCAGCGAGATCACCGCCAAGGTGTGGCGCACGCTCCGGGACCGCTACCGCAACACGGCCGGCCGGGAGGCCCGTTTCTTCTTCAGCGACGCGCAGCCGCACCTCGATCGGCAGGATTTGGTGAGGGTCGTGCCCCACATCAATGATCCGGAGGTGCTCGAGCTCGCCCGCCGTCACAAGCCGGACATCATCACCGTCATGGACAGCTCGCTCATCAACGGAGAACTCCTGAAGATGGGCCGAGTCGGGATCGTCAACCTGCACGGAGGGATCAACCCGTGTTACCGCGGCTCGGACGGGATCTTCTGGGCGCTTTACTAGGGCAAGCCCGAGATGGCCGGCATGACGGTGCACTTCATCGACGCGTCGGCTCAAGCCTTCAGGAGGAGCTCGAACCCTTCGGCCACGAGCCCCTTGAACACGGTCGGTCCCGTCCGGCGAAATCCTAGCTTCTCCAGGACCCTGACCGACGCGACGTTCTCGATCATCGCGTGCGCGACGAGGCGTGAGAGCCGGAGCTCCTCGACCGCGTACCGGATGCACGCGGCGGCCGCCTCCGTGGCGTAGCCCTTGCCCCAGTGCTTGCGGAAGAAGCGGTACCCGAGGTCCGCGACCTCGAGGTCTTCGTGCCACCTGAGGCCGCACCAGCCCAGCTTTTCCGCCGTCTTCCGGTCTGAGACGATGAACCGGCCCATGCGGAAATCCTCGAACTGGCGCGCGAGCCGCGCGACGACCGCGCGCGCTTCGTCCTCGCACGCGAACGCGGTATCGCCGGTGTAGCGGACCACTTCGGGATCCGAGTTCAGCTCCATCATGAACGGGGCGTCGGACAGCCGGTGGGGGCGGAGGCGCAGGCGCTCCGTCGAGAGGAGGGCGTCGTCGTCGGTGTCGAGGCCGGGCACCCGGCGATCTTACCAGGTCCGCCACGTGTTCGCCATTTCCTGTCCCGAGCGCGGCCGTCTCCTGATTCTCGCGCTGGTGCTCCCTTCGCGCCATTGCGTGCTCCCATGCGCGAGCTGCTGCCTTTCCACGCGTTCGCCCTGCTCTGCGCTCGATGCCCGCAAATACCCCGGCTTCGCATGCGGGCGCGGCCCTCCCCCGGCGCGAGCGCGAATGAACGCCGATTGCTCGACAGGGGTCGCGGCTGTCAACCCCTCTTCAGGGGCTTGGTGAACCGCCCCCATTAACTTAGGATCGCTCCAGACACAGCGGGTTGGCGACTGGAGCCTTCGAGCGCTGGCTGCACCTGGCCACGCCCGCATCGTGGCGTGGCCTGTCGGGTGCCGCATCGACGAATCGCCCTGACTTTTCGTGCCGGCAATTGGTGGGACTCTCATCGAGAAGTCGGTGCGGGGCACGGGCGGAGATCCGTCCCGGAGTCGGCCTTCGCCCGAATCACTCGCCTGCTGGGCTCCACCTCATCTGAACGCGGCTGTCTGCGGGATCGAGCGCATTGACGCTCGGAATCGATAGAAAGGCGGAGTCACATGCGAAAGTATCGAGCGAGTGCGGTTTCTGCTGGAATCCTCGCCGGGTTTGCCGGGGTGATGGCCAGCGCAGGCGCGAGCTGGGCCGGCGATTCGCGAGACGTCAAGGCGGAGGCCGGCGCGTCCGACGAGGTCGGGCACCACGTGCCCGGCAAGGGCAAGGGGTTCGTGGGACAGCAGTATCAGCAGTATCAGAAGGGGGAGCGTGGTCCCCAGGGGCCCATGGGACAGCGGGGGCCCGCTGGGCCGCAGGGCGAGCGCGGTCCGCAGGGGCCCAAGGGCGAGCGCGGCGAGCCCGGCCCGCAGGGGCCGGCGGGCGCCGCAGGCACCGCGGGGCTCATCGGTCCCCAGGGCCTCCAGGGCTTCAAGGGCGTCGACGGCGCGCGGGGTCCGCAAGGGCCCAAGGGCGAGCGCGGCGAGCCGGGCCCGCAGGGGCCGGCAGGCACCGCGGGGCTCATCGGTCCCCAGGGCCTCCAGGGCTTCAAGGGCGTCGACGGCGCGCGGGGTCCGCAGGGTCCGCAAGGGCCCAAGGGCGAGATGGGTCCTCAGGGGCCGGCAGGCGCCGCGGGGCTCATCGGTCCTCAGGGCCTCCAGGGCTTCAAGGGCGTCGACGGCGCGCGCGGTCCGCAAGGGCCCAAGGGCGAGATGGGTCCTCAGGGGCCGGCGGGGCACATCGGTCCTCAGGGCCTCCAGGGCTTCAAGGGCGTCGATGGCGCGCGCGGTCCGCAGGGACCCGCGGGATCCATGGGGCCCAAGGGCGAGATGGGTCCTCAGGGGCCGGCGGGGCTCATCGGTCCGCAGGGCCTCAAGGGCGCTGACGGCGCGCGTGGTCCGCAGGGTCCGCAAGGGCCCAAGGGCGAGATGGGTCCTCAGGGGCCGGCGGGGCTCATCGGTCCTCAGGGCCTCAAGGGCGCTGACGGCGCGCGTGGTCTGCAGGGGCCGGTAGGACCCAAGGGCGAGATGGGTCCCCAGGGACCGGTAGGACCGAAGGGCGAGATGGGTCCCCAGGGCCTCAAGGGCGCTGACGGCGCGCGCGGTCCGCAGGGGCCGGCGGGGCCCAAGGGCGAGATGGGTCCCCAGGGCCTCAAGGGCGCTGACGGCGCGCGCGGTCCGCAGGGGCCGGCGGGGCCCAAGGGCGAGCGTGGCGAGCCGGGCCCCCAGGGCCTCGCGGGGCACGTCGGTCCTCAGGGCGTTCAGGGCCTCAAGGGCGCCGACGGCGCTCACGGCCTCAAGGGCGCTGACGGCGCGCGCGGTCCTCAGGGCCTCGCTGGACCCAAGGGCGAGGTCGGTCCCCAGGGGCCCATGGGACCCAAGGGCGAGCGCGGCGAGCGCGGCCTCCAGGGCCCCGCAGGGCTCGTCGGTCCTCAGGGCCTCCAGGGCCTCAAGGGCGCCGACGGCGCTCACGGCCTCAAGGGCGCTGACGGCGCGCGCGGTCCTCAGGGCCTCGCTGGACCCAAGGGCGAGGTCGGTCCCCAGGGACCCAAGGGCGAGCGCGGCGAGCGCGGCCTCCAGGGCCCCGCGGGGATCGTCGGTCCTCAGGGCCTCCAGGGCCTCAAGGGCGCCGACGGCGCTCACGGCCTCAAGGGCGCTGACGGCGCTCCGGGCCTCAAGGGCGCTGACGGCGCGCGCGGTCCGCAGGGACCCAAGGGCGAGGCGGGTCCCCAGGGGCCGGCCGGACCCAAGGGCGAGCGCGGCGAGCGCGGCCCCGCGGGCATCGTCGGTCCTCAGGGCCTCCAGGGCCTCCAGGGCCTCAAGGGCGTCGACGGTGCTCACGGCCTCAAGGGCGCTGACGGCGCTCCGGGCCTCAAGGGCGCCGACGGCGCGCGCGGGCCGCAAGGTCCCGCTGGACCCAAGGGCGAGGCGGGTCCCCAGGGGCCGGCCGGACCCAAGGGCGAGCGCGGCGAGCGCGGCCCCGCGGGCCCCGCGGGGACCGTCGGTCTCCAGGGTCTCCAGGGCCTCAAGGGCATCGACGGCACGCGCGGTCCTCAGGGCCTCGCTGGACCCAGGGGCGAGCGTGGCCCCCAGGGGCCGGCCGGAACGCCTGGGCTCGTGAAGATCCACGTGGTCTCCGTGACGCGCGAGGCGTCACCCACGAGCGCGTTCGTCAACGTCAAGGCGCTCTGCGACGCGGGTGAAGTCGTGATCAGCGGCGGATTCTCGATCTCCGGCGGCGCCCAGGCGACGAGCAGGGTGGTCGAGAACTCGCCGTTCGACCCCACCGAAGGCCGCGCGGGCTGGACATCGACCGCCGTGTTCGAGAGCGGCTTCGGCAAGAAGGCGCAGACGGTGTCGCTGACCACCTTCGCCGTGTGCGCCGAGCTGTCCGAGCGCTGATCCCGAAAGACCGGCGGGCCATGCTCGCGTGAGCACGAGCCCATCTATCGAGCAGCTGTCTCCCGCCCGTCCACCGTGACCGCGAGGGCGGGGGACAGCTGGCTCCGCACCTCATGGTGCTCTCCGCACGCCGCACGCCGCACCGCAGCACGCCGTGCCATCACCGCACAGCCCCCCACCTGCCGCCCCGCCTGCACAGGCCACCGCGGTCCGCCCGTGCTCCCCAGGAGCACGGCCAGCGACGCCGCCGGGCCCAGTCGCAGCCCTCCCCTGAATCCCTTACACCGCCGGTACAGCGCCGGATCAGCAGCCCGCGTTCACCAGGGACGCCGCCACACGCACATTTACCCACAAAAGACGACACCCCTCGCCGTCGCGGCATCGGAGGTGCAGATGTCCCGCCGGCACGCGTGAGGCAGCTTGCACGCTTTTCGCATGAATTCCTGACCGGTGGCCTGTGTGAACATCGCACGCTTCCACGCTCCGAAAAAAATGCGCGGCTTCCGGCATTTCTGCCGGAATGTCGGCGTGGCATCGCTGCTGTCCTGGATCAGGGAGAGCCGCCCTGGCACGCGCGTGAAGCCGCCGCGACGCTGTTTGTCACAGCTGTTGCCATCTGCCACAGGCGCGGTTGCACGTAGTCAGCGGACGGGCCGATGAAGACATCCCCTCACGTCAATCCAGCGGTACCCGGCATATCGAGGAGACACACCGAGAAATCTCCTCGCTCCGTAAATGCTGTGGTAATTTGCCCCCCTGGGGACGCGGACACGAAGGAGGGGTTTCTCTCAGGTCGGACCACATGCGCCCGAAGCGCACCCCAGAGGGGAACCATGAGCATAGATTACGATATGAAGACCACCGAGCATGCGACGATGACCGGAGCACGCCACAACCGTCTCGTGATTGCACACGTACTGAACTCCTTCCAGGTGGGCGGCGCCGAGCAGGTCGTGGTGGATCTGGCCGGGCTGCAGCGCGCCGCGGGACATGAGGTGATGGTCGTGGGCATCGCGATGAATCCCGACGGGCCGCGCGCGGCACAGCTCCGAGAGCGCGACGTCGCGGTGCACATGCTGCCGAAGCGCTCCGGCTTCGACTTCAAGCTCCCCGGGAAGCTCGCGGCGTTCTTCGCCAAGCACGGTGTCTCCATCGTGCACTCGCACAATCAGCTGCCGCTCGTCTACGCCACGGCCGCGGGCCGACTGCACCGTGTGCCTGTGTGCCACACGCTGCACGGCGCCATGTTCGATCAGGGACGCAGGGCGTGGCTGCGGCACATGGCCGCCAGGCTCGCCGACGCGCACGTGGCCGTGTCGCAGTCCACGGCCGACTTCATGCTGAAGCACAAAGAGGTACCGAGCTCGAAGCTTCATGTGATCTTGAATGGAATCGACCTCTCCCGTTTCAGGCCGGACGCCGCGGCGCGGCACCGCATCCGAGCCGAGCTCGAAATCCCCCAGGACGCGTGGGTCGCCGGGGCCGTCGGGCGCCTGTCGCAGGTCAAGAACCACGCGCTCCTGCTCCGCGCGGCCGCGGCCGCGGGGATCCTGTCGGGCAACTCGGACAACGCGCGCCTCCTCCTGGTCGGAGACGGGCCGGAGGCCGCGTCGCTGCGCGCCCTCGCCGAAGAGCTCGGCATCAGCGACCGCGTCGTCTTCGCAGGCGAACGGCACGACGTGCCGGGGCTCCTCGCCGCGAGCGACGTCTTCGTCCTGTCGTCGACGTCCGAGGGCCTGCCGCTCTCCATGGTGGAGGCCATGGCCACGGGGTTGCCGGTGGTCTCGACCGCCGTGGGTGGCATCCCTGCCCTGATCGCCGACGGGGAGACGGGCTTCCTCGTGCCGTCGGACGACGAGGGCGCGCTCGCCGCCAAGCTCGCCGCGCTCAAGGGGGATCCCGTGCAGTCCGCGGCGATGGGCAAGCGCGGAAGGAAGCTCGCGCTGCGGCGCTACTCGGCCGAACGCATGATGGCGAGCTACATGGATATCTACGAGACCCTGCTCGCCCGGCGCGAGTCGGAGCGGCGAGCCGTGCTGCGGCCGAGCGAGCTGCTCGCAGGCCTGAACGCATAACCCAGCGGGCTGCTCGCAGGCTCGCCCCCCATCCTCCGGCGAGCTGCTCGCAGGCTCGCCTCACGCTCCACACACCCAGGGCGAAACGCAAACGGCGCGGCGAGCGCGTTGCCCGCCGCCGGGGGCAGGCCGTCGCTGCCTCCGGCCCGCTTCACGGCGCGCGAGGGAGCGTCGAGCGCGCGCGCGCGTTCGTCGCGAGCGACGGCGGCGACGAGAGCGCCGCTGCCCGGGAAAGCCGCGCCTGGGGACGACCCGAAGGCGGCCGTTCGTCCAGCGCGCCGAGGTCGCGCAGGTCCGTCGCCGGCGCCAGCGTGCTCCGGGGCGGCGGCGCCAGCGTGCTCCGGGGCGGCGGCGCCAGCGTGCTCCGGGGCGGCGGCACCAGCGTGCTCCGGGGTGGCGCAAGCGCGAGCGCGGCGTGCGCCTCGCGCACAGCGGCCAGCATCGACCGCGCATCCGGCCAGCGATCCGCCTGCGCGAACTCGAGCGCGCGGTCCACCACCCGCACCACGGCCGGAAGCATCGACGGCGCGATCCGCGCGAGCGACGGAATCGGGCAGGTCATCCTCAGGAAGAAGAGCTCGTTGACGGTCGGCGCCTCCTGGACGTATCGGTCCGTCAGCAGCGAGAACATCGTCGCGCCCAGCGCCCAGAGGTCCGTCCGCGCATCGACGAGATCCCAGCGCGCGCGGGCCTGCTCGGGCGGCATGTACGCCGGCGTGCCCATCGCGCGGAGCCCCACGAGGGAGGTTTGCCCCGAGGGGGCCCGCAGGCGCGCGATGCCGAAATCGAGGATCTTCACCTCGCGCTCTCGCGTGAGGAAGATGTTGTCGGGCTTCAGATCCCGGTGAACGACGCCCCTCGCGTGCGCGGCCGCGAGCACGTCCAGGATCTGCTCGCTCACGGAGAGGACCTCGGCCGGCGGGAGCGGGCCCCTCTGCGCCTTCCATCGCTGGAGGAGGCTCTCTCCCTCGAGGAGCTCCATCACGAGGAACGGCCATCCATCCTCGGTCACGTCGTCCGCGATCACCGCGGCGACCCCCGGGTGATCGACGGTCTGCGCGATGGCCTTCTCGCGGAGGAACCGCGCGCGATCGCCCCGATCCCTCGCCCGCTCGGGGTGCAGCAGCTTGATCGCGACCCGCTGGCCCCTCCGGTGCGTCGCGGCATAGACGGCCGCCATCCCGCCGAGGCCGATCAGCGCGTCCAGCCGCCACGCGCCGTTGAGCGACGTTCCCACCCGCGCCTGCGCTCTCTGGACGTGCGTGACATTCTCGAACTCCATCGCTGGTCCTCTCCGTACCTCGAGCCAGCGGCCCTCCCGGCGCTCGCGGCGCAGGAGAGCCACTCTGCTCTGCGTTTCCCGTGTCCTGGCGGCGGCGCTACGATCGAATCCGCGCTCCACGACGGCAGGCCCGGGTTGCAGCTCGTCGGCTCCGCGACCCGCCCGGCCGTCCTGCGTCATCGAGACAGGAACCGCATGGGCTGGGCGGTATCCAGCAGCACGTCATTTCATGGAAAAGTTCAGCAAAACCCGAGCCACGCCGGCACACCTGGAGCGCCGCGGTGAACGCGCGGCCGCGTGGGGCGAATCGCCCCATGCGGCAAGATGCCCCGACCATTGTGGCCTCCCCCGGCCTCCGCCTCATCCTCGTGAGACCCCCCTCGAATGTGCTCGGATGTGCTCGGAATCATGGGGCCGCAATCGGACAGGAACGGATGTGCTCGGACGTGGCCTCCTGTCCTCCGCGCCGGGCCCGCTCGCGACGGCGCGGGCTCAGTGGAGGCCCTTCATCGTGGGGTCACCCAGCTTGAACGCCGCCAGCGCTTGCCGGATGAAGGCGGGCACCGAGAGGTAGCTCTCGAGCGCGACGCAAGCGCGGTTCGAGGAGCACGTGCACTTGTAGAAATCGCTGACATCGTCGTCGTCCGCGTCGGCGTCCGCCTTGCAGCCGTCCACGCCTTCCCGCAGGACCTCGCCGTCGTCCGCGATGGCGGCGATCGTCGGATCCCACCGCACGATCGGCCGCCCGGTCTCCGGGTTCGGCTTCACCTTGTGCCAGTCCGCCTTGCCGTCGCCGTCGAGGTCGGGCCCCGGCTCGGTGACATACGCCTTCGCCAGGAGCTCATTGCCGTACTCCAGGACGCGCGCGCCGATGCCCTTCTGCACGACCTTGCCAAAGACGGTCTCGGTCCCGTAGGCCTTCGCCACGAACACCTTCCCGGACGGGTGGTGGAGCTCGATCCGGTCCGGGAAGCCGGGATCGGTGTCCGCCCCGGCCTCCCAGACGTGCATCATGTCCAGCCACTTCTGCTTCTCGTTCTCGGGCAGGTAGAGCAGGGTCCATGCGATGAGGAACTTCTGCTGCTCCCAGCCGATCTGCGGGTCGAGGATGGCGACCTTGGAAGGGGCCCGCGGGTTCCACGGCGCGCTGTCGGGCGCGCCATAGGAGCTGCAGACGATGCTCCCGGCCGCGGGGAAGCAGCTCTCCGGCCCGCTCTCGGCCCACCACGAGGTCCAGCCGAGCGCGCCGGCCGGATACCCGCTCGCGTCCCGGACCGGCCGGCCGCGCTGGTCCGCCTCGACGCGCACGCCCTTGAGGGCGTCGTCGCCCGTGAGGTTGTTGGCGAGCCAGCGGCGGTACCCTTCCGGAAAGACGTCGGCGAGCGAGACCGCCCGGTAGCGCGCGTCGAGGAAGTCGTGCCGCGAGTCGCTGATGAAGTTGTCGACCGACTCGGTCATCAGCATCGACACCCACGCCTTGTCGTAATAGGCCCCGGCGTTCATCGTGTACGACGAGTCGTACTCGCCCTTGTCCGCCGCGAGCGCGTTCTCGAGCGGCTTGCCCCCGACGGCGATGTCACCGAAATAGCCGGTCGCGCCGTTCGGGACGACCACCAGCGGTTCCCCTGGATCGCCGAAGACATCGTTCGATGACCGGAGGACGGCGTCCCCGTCCGGCAGGAAGTGCTCCCCCGGCTGCGGGCGCGCCATCTGGAGCGAGAAGTGATCGAACGCGATCCCGGCCGCGAGCGTGTTCTCCTTGAAGAGGCTGTTCGCGGCCTGGACCCAGAACGTGTCGAAATCGTAGCCGCGGTCCAGCGCGAACTCGCGGTAGATGTTCATGATGAGCCCGAGGCCCTTCGCGCCGTCGCGCATCTTCGCGTTGTACCGGTTCAGGGTCCGCTCCGACGCCGCGCGCACGCTGAAGGCCTGCCGGCCGCGGCGGTAGTTGTCGAAGATGTGGTTCACCTCCTGCTGCGTGACGAAGAAATTGAAGAGCTCGTAGGCGTCCGCGCCGTTGTCGTGCCGGTACACGCTCAGGTTGCCGAGATCGGCCCACCGGTCCGTCGCGAAGCCGTAGGGCAGGCGGGTCCGCCCCGCCGGGTCCACCGAGGGCCCCTTCACGTCCCTCGGCGTCTCCAGCGCGCGCCAGGTGACATAATCGACCTTCTGCTGCCGGCACCGCGTGGTCTTGCCGCCGATCGACACGAGCTGGCCGTCGAGCAAGGGGTGCCAGACGCCGTCCAGCTCCTCGTCCCAGTCCGAGGGCACGAACGCGCTCGGGTCGACCTCGACGCAGCTGCGCGGCGCGATCAGCTCGTACTTGCTCTGCAGCTCGGAGTAATGGATGTCCTCGTCGTCGTACTCGGGCTGGATGCCGAGGACGCCGCCGAAGTCGTCGATCTTCGCGAGCACGCCCTTGCCGCGCGGGGTGGTCGCCTTGTAGCTCGGGTCGGCGTGCACGGCGACGGCATCGCCGTAGAACAGGCGGGCCGCGGCGAAATCATAGGCGCCGAGCCCGATGAGGTCCTGCGTGGGCTCGCCGGCATAATCCATCGTCGACGACTGCATGAACATCCAGATCAGGTTCTTGCGCTCGTTCTCGGTGATGGGGTCGTAATACCTCGGCCCGACGCAGGCCTCGCCGTCCTCCGAGAGCGTCTCGCACGGCGTCTTCACCCGTCCATTGCTCGTGCGGAGCTGCCAGTACTGCGGCCGGTAGCCCCAGGCGTCGGAGGAGCTCACGAAATTGTGCCGCAGCCCGACGGAGTGGCCCATCTCGTGGAGGATCACCGAGGTGTGCGCCCGCTGCGCGAGGTAGCGCCGCATGGCCTCGGCGCGCCGCGCCTTCTGCGCGGCGTCCCCCTCGCCGAAGCGCCCGTGCTTGCTCGCGAATTTCTCCTCGAGGAGGTCCGCCAGGTCGGCGGTCGCGAGCGGCGCCGGCGCCTCGTGCATCACGCACGCGCCGCGCTCGGCGAGCGCGATCTCCTTCAGGTTCCCGAGCTCGCGCCGCACGCTCGGGTTCGCCCCTCGGAGCGGCGACGCGAAGCGCATCACCTCGTCCGTGAGCGGCAGCCCCTCGACGCCAGTGAGCTGCTGGATCGCCTTCGTCGTGAGCTCGGCCTCGAGCTCGGTGCCCGCCGCGGCCCTGCGGCGCGCCTCGTAGACCCCGCGCATGCTGTCGGGCGCCGTGGCGTCGGCCGCGATGCCGCGCACCTCCTTCGAGAGCCGCCGGAGGCTCTCGCGCAGCGCCGGGTTCTGCGCCATCTGGCCGGTGCCCTCGGACACGGCCGCCTCGTCCACCCCGGCGGACCGGGCGATCCGCCGCGCCAGCTCCTCCCGCGTCAGCCGCGGCAGCGCGCCGCCCCTCGACGCGCTCTCGCTCGCCTGCGCCCAGTCCCGGACGTAATCGCCGTCGGTCACGTCTTCGGTCTTGAGCTCTCCCTTGATGTACCGGGCCGTGTCCACGACGCCCTGGCTCCAGATGTCGCTGACGTGCGTCCAGACATTGATGCTCGCCGCGACCTTCTCTCCGGTGAGCGGGTCCTCCGAGTCGCTGTAGATGCCCCAGGCGGACGGCGATTGCGGCGCCTCGAAGTTGTTGATCTGGTGATAGCGCAGGTCGCCGATCCGGGCGTTCAGCGCCTCGCGGCACGCCTTCATCAGCGCGGGGTCCCGCCCTGCTTCCTTGCGGCGCTCGTCGCTGCACATCCTGGCGGTCACGCCCTCCGGGAGCCGCGGACCGCCGCACGCCTCGGGGTCGGCCGCCTCGACGGGGCTGTGACAGAGCACGATCATCTCGGGCATCTTCGCGAGCGCGATGACGCCCATCGAGTACCCGCGCCGCGCGCCGATCTCGTCGGCGACGGCCTCGCAGGGCTGCCCCCCGGGCGCCGCGCCGCGCCGGCACGCGTCGACCTCGCGCGAGAGCGCGATGGCGTCGGCGTCATCGTCCATCTGCCCGTCGTAGACAGGGAACGCCTCGCCGCAGCGCGCGGCGTCCCCTTGCGTCCGGACGCACTCGGCGTACTTGGCGGTGACGACGGCGCTGCGCAGGGCGACGTCCCACTCGTGGGCTGCCATGTCCGTGGCGACGAAATAATCGGGGTTGCTGTCCGAGGTCACGTACCACGCCTGCGGCACGGCCTCGCGCCGCTGGTAAGGCAGGGTGCACCGTTGCTTGAAGGTGTCGCACCGCGAGCCGGGCCCCACCGCCTCCATCCCGCCATCCCGGGCCATCGAGGCCCCTGTGACGGCCTCGCACTCGTCCTCGGTCCCGTTCCGGTCCTGGTCGCGGTGCGGATCTGCGCCGGCGGGGGTGGTCTCGGGGGTGAAGCACGGGATCTCGCCCGTCATGCTCTCCGGATCGTCGTAGTAGTGGCTGCGTTCCCAGAGGTTGTAACGGGAGATCATGCGGTGCCACTTGGCGTCGCTCATGCCGTAGTTGCGGGCGTAGCCGAAGCGCTCTCGCACGAAGGCGCCGAACGCCCGGAACCGGTAGCCGTCCCACTCGGCCGGCTCGTAGTCCCGATCGACGACGCGCCGGAACGACTGCCGGAGGGTGATCTCGACGGGGTTGCACGATCCGACCGGCGCGGTGCCGCCCGCGAAGTCCGTGTCGAGCATGCAGGCCGGGAAGCTGTCGATGCCCCACCCGAGGTGGCTGAGATCGACGAGCTGGGGCACCGCGAAGGCCTTGTTGGTGACGTCGAAATACCCCTCCTCGGCGTCGAAATGGGGCGCGTCGGCGTGGCTCGGGTCGCTGACGTAGTAGGAGAGCGGCTCGTACTGCACGCCGCCGTAGACGCCGATGAGCGACAGCGTGTCGAAGTCGTAGGAGTCGACGTTCAGGTTCTTCGACCAGTCGACCCGCATGTACTCGCGCTCGTACCATGGACGGTCGGTCGTATTTTCGACGACGACGTTGCTCTCTTCCCCCGTCGCTCGGTTGTAATCGCGCTGGACGTCGAAGTGGGAGAGGATCTTGTAGGCGACGACCACGACGCCATCGTCCGTGGCGGCGCCTGCGCCCTTGCCGTCGCTGTCGTTCACGCGCTCGTAGGTGAGGCGCCCGAGCAGGAGGTCTTCCTGGATGATCCACTTGATGCGCGCGACGTCGGCCTGAGCGTACGAGGAGGAGAAGAGCCCGTCCTGCGAGGCGCCGTAGCCCACGTCGACCACCGTGGTCCGCGCCCAGAACTCGGGATCGTCCTCCCTGCTCTGCAGATCGGCGCCGACGAAGAACGATTTCGCCAGCGCGTTCGCCTGAACCTGGCTGATGGCCGGCCGCTCCTCGGCGCAGCCCGCGATCGAGCACACCGCCGCCGCGAGCAATGCCTGTCTCACAATCCACCTCATCGCAGAGTCCTCCTCTGGCAGCTCGGTCCCGAGCGCGCATGCCCCCATGAGAACCTCGACCCGAGTCGCCGCGACGACCGCCCCGGTCGCGCGAGGGGCGGGCCTGCTCGCCCTCGCCGGCACCGCGGCATACCACGTACCACGCGCATCACCCCCTCGCCATTCCTGGCCAATCCAGGGGCATTCAATGCCTTTTCCGCCTCGCTCCCCGCTCCCCGCGCGGCCGCGCCGCGCCGCCGGGCGTTAGGCGATTGACGGCCGCTGTCGCCTTTTCGCCGACCGTCTCCGGGCGGGGACGGAAATGGCCTGTTCCAAGCGGCCAGCGGCTCGGCTGTTCCAGTCGTTCGCCGTAGGCCCCGCAGGCTCAGCGCGACCTTCTCTCCCGTCGCCCCCTCGCCTCGCTCGCGAGGCTGCGGTATTCGACCCCCTCACCCGATCGGGAGGAACACCGTGCCTGACGGAGACGTCCTGCTCTCGAACACCGACGGCACCATCCTGGCGCAAGGCCCCACCGTGCTCGTCTGCGAGTGCCCTGGCGACGACCTCGACCTCGCCGTCCGTCGCGTCGCCGCGTTCGCGCTCGTCGCCTCGCTCGTCGTGGCGGGCATCGTGGCGGCGCGCGCGGCCCCCTTCCCCATCCTCTTCATCGCGGGGACGTGGACCGCCGGAGCCGCCGCCGCGCTGCTCGCCGTCCGCCGGCGCCGCCGGCTCCACGGGCTGTTCCGCCTCGACTTCGAGCGCGACGAGCTCATCCAGGACGGCCGTGGCTTCCGGCGGATCCTGCCGATCCAGGCGATCGTCGGCGTCTCGACCCCGCCCGCCTCGGACACGGACGTCGACGAGCCCGGCCTCGCGCCGCGCTGGCTGCTCCTCCACCTGTCGACCGGGGAGCAGCTGCGCCTGGGCAGGGCGCCCGCGTACGCGCTCGGACCCGCGCTCGCCTTCCTCAGGCGGGCCGGCGTCGAGGCGTGAGGGGCGCGCCCGCCGCCGGCCAGCGCCGCGCCGTCAGGGCCGCGACAGGCTGGGGTAGGCCGGACCGAAGTCGTTGCGGACGTCGCGGACCGTCGAGAGGTACGGCGTCTTCACGGTCTCGTCCCGGTAGATCGGCCTGACGACGCACGTATCGCCCCCGCACTCCCCCGCTTCGGGGAAGATCACGTCGGCGACGAGCCAGAACCTGTCGCCCGAGTCCTCCGGAACGAAGGCGACGGGCACCTCGGGGTCGTAGAAACCGGTGGGCCCGAGGTCGGCCCCGAGCTCGCCGTTGCAGTAGACCTTGATCCGCGGGTGCACGTCGAACGACACGCTGCCGCCGAAGTAGTGCACGGCGATGCGCATCCAGCTGGCCTTGGGCGGGAAATCGACGTTGATGTTCTCGGGCGCGCAGAAGGTCGGGTCGTCCGGGTCCGTGGTGCGGTGGGCGCAGGAGATGTTGTCGAGATCGAGCCGCGGGCTGTGGCACCCCTTGCCGTGGTCGCGCCAGTCGTCTCCCACCCCGCGAGGCGCGTAGAAGCAGCTGTTGTTGGTCTCCTCCGGATCCAGGTACCAGTTCACCGGCTCGGGGGGCGTCGCCGTGTCGCTGAACCACGTGATGGCCGAGCCGCCCGAGAGGCTGTCGAGCGTGCAGTTCCCGTACCCGCACGCGGCGCTGGAGCCGCCGACCGTCCAGGGCTGCATGTTGTCCGGCTTGTGGAGGTAGAGGTCCATATCCACGCTGCTCGGCTCGTGCTCCCACTCGAGCTCGACGCGGAGGCCGCGGGCGCCGACGAACAGCGGGTAAACGCAGCTCGCGGTCTCACCGCTCTCCAGGGTCTTCGTGTACGTGACCGTGTACTCGCCCGACTGGAGCGGCTTGAAATCGTCCGCCGGCCCCTGCCCGGCCACCGAGGGGCACGGGTTCACGCCCGGCGGGCACGTCACCGTCCACACCTCGGAGTCCGGACGCGCGTCCTCGCTGAACGAGCCGGTGCCCTCCTTCAGATCGACGGTGGCGAACGGCGCCGCCTGGAGCGGGTGGCAGCCCGCCTCGTCGTTCCGGTGGCAGTCCTGGTCCGCGTGCACGCCGCCGACGCAGGGGCCCCACGTGCCCGTCTCGTCGCAGATCTGGGTTCCGGGGAAGCACCCCGGGCTGCGCCGGTACGACGGATCGCCGCGAAAGCAGGAGTGCGCCTGCCCGGCGATGCACCCGCAGCTCTCGTCGATCATCCCGTTGCAGTCGTCGTCCAGCCCGGCGTGATCCACGCCGAGCTCATCCACGCCGCACAGCTCCGTCGGACCGCAGGCGCTCCCGCACGGGTTGATCGTCACCGGCAGGCCCTCGTGCGCCCCTCCATCGATATCGCCCAGGAAGCCGCCGTAGCCTTCCGAGTCGCCAGGCTGGGGGGTCGCCACGTCGGCGCCCCCGGCCCCGCCGGCGCTGCCCGCCCCGCCGGCGTGCGAGCTGCCGCCCGTCGTCAGATCGAACGTGAGCCGCTTGCCTTCCGCGCTGCAGCCGGCCGCGAAACCGGCGCCCGACGCCGCGATCGCGATCACGACGGGGAGCACGGAGGAGACACGAAGACGAGACATGATACCTCCACTTGGAGACCTAGACGCGGTGTCGCGGCGGCCTGCGCCCGCTCCGCGCGACGGCGAAGCGCGCCGTGCACCAGGCACTACGGCGTGAGGCAAAGCGGATACCGGTGTCCCCAGCGCGCGCGGACGCGCGGCTCGGGACGCCAGATCACGAAGCCCCGACCCTCATCGAGTAACAAGGACTACTGCCATGCAAACTCAGCAGGGTGAGTCGCTGGAGGAGGACTCCCTAGCACGGACTCCGGCCGGCGATGGCCACAATGAGCCGCCTTCAGCCGGCGAGGCGCGCTCTCGCCAGACGCGGAGTCAGGCGAATCACCAGCTCAGCCAAGGAGTCAGACAAATCATCCTCAGACAGATCGCCACGGAGCTTGCCTTGCTGGCCGGTGTGGCGTTGCGCCTCACGGCCTCCGCGCGCGGGGCGAGGTGGCGCCGGCAGAGCTCGTGCGCTCGCGCCGGCGCGCTCGTGCGCGCTGACGTCGCGAGGCCTGGCTGGTGAGCTGGACGGGATACGGATCAGGGCGCGCGGCGCGCGCCCTTCACGGCTGCGAGGGGTAGGCGGGACCGAAGCTCGCCTCGGCGTCGTCCCGCGTGGTGAGCAGCGGCGTCTTCGCGCTGGCGTTTTCATAGAGTGGTTGCACGATGCAGGCCGCCTGGCCGCACTCGTCCGGCTCGGGGAAGAGCACGTCGGCGACGAGCCAGAACCGCTTGCGTCGGTCCGCGGGCGCGAACGCGACGGGCCGCTCCGGGCTATAGAACCCTGCGGGCCCGAGATCGGCCCCGAGGGCGCTGTTGCAGAAGATCTTGATCCGGGGGTGGATATCCTGGGTCACCCCGTCATTATTGTAGTAATATACGCCGATGCGCATCCACTGGCGCTTCGGCGGATAGTCGAGGTTGATGTTCTCCGGCGCGCAGAAGTCTTCGTGGTCGGGGTCCTTCACGCCGGGTTCGCATTCATAGTTGTCGAGGTCGAGCCGCGGGTTGTGGCAGCCAAGACCGTGGGCCTCCCATTGCTTCCCCACGCCCCGAGGGGCGTTGAAGCAGCCATTGTTGCCCGGCACCGGGTCGAGATACCAGTTCACGGGATCCGGTAGCCTCGCGCTGTTCAAGAACCAGCGAATATCCGAGGATTTTGACGAGAATTGGTCGATTGTGCAGTTGTAATAGCCGCAGTCCGCCGCCGAGCCCGACATACTCCAGGGTTGCGTGTCGTTCGGCTTGTGGAGGTGCAGATCGAGATCGACGATACCGACGTCGTGCTCCCACTCGAGCTCGACGCGCAGGCCGCCCGCGCTGACGAAGAGCGGGTACTGGCAGCTCTGGGTAGCGCCGCCCGCGACGCGCTTCGTGTACGTGACAGTGTACTCGCCCGACTGCAGAGGCTTGAAATCGTCCGCTGGATCGGCGCCGCTGACGCCGGGGCAGGGGTCGACGCCATCGGGGCAGTCCACCGTCCACACCTCGGATCCCGCCACCGCGTCCGCGCGGAACGCGCCAGTGCCCGCCTTGAGGTCGAGGTTCGCGAAGGGCGACGCCTGCATCGGGCGGCACGGAGCGCCGCTATCCATATGGCAGTTCTCGTCGGCGTGCACGCCGCCGACGCACGGGCCCCAGGTGCCGGTCTCGTCGCAGAGCTGGGTGCCAGGAAAGCAGCCCTCGCTGTTCCGGAACGACGGATCGCCGCGGAAGCAGGAGTGCGCCTGACCGGGGATGCAGGCGCACGTCTCGTCGATCGAACCATCGCAGTCGTCGTCCAGGCCGAGGGTCGCGCCGGTACATAGCTCCCTGTCGCCGCACGCGCTCCCACAAGAGTTCACCGTCACATCGCTGTGCGGCTCCCGCCCTCCATCGATGTCGAGAAACCCACCCTGCCCGTCGACTCCGCCGGTCGTGCCGCCCGCTCCCACGCCTGGTTCGCCACCTCCGCTCGAGTCGAGCACGTTGGACGGACCCGTCGCGCTGCAGCTGGCCGCGAAGCCAGCGCTGGACACGGCGGCGCCAACCACGATGAGGAGCGAGAAGGAGAACCGACGTCGACCCATGACACCTCCGATTGAGGGACGCTCTATGCCGCGACAAAGCGGGCTCACACCCCGCTCGACACCCCGGCATTCCAGGAGCTCACGCGAGTGTAGCAAAATCAGCAAGCGACAATCGCACTGCAAGAGCAACAGGAGAATGTCGCTCGCTCACCGTGCGCCGCTGTCAATCCGCGAGCGGTCGACTGCCCACATCCACCGATGCGCCGCGGGCGCTCCGCGAGCCGCGGCGCGCCTGGCCTGCCGCGGGCGCTCCGCGAGCCGCGGCGCGCCTGGCCTGCCGCGGGCGCCCAAGCGGCCGAGGCGCGGCGTCCTGCGGCGCGCGCTCCCCATGGCGCCGCGCCAGGGCGCCGCCTCATTGCCAGCGAGCGGAGCGCGGCGCCATTGCGCCGCGGCGTACCATTGCCCCGCAGCGTGCAGGACAGCGCCCACGCACGCACAGGGCGCGAAGCTGGCGCCAGGGATCGCCTATCCGATGATCGGGAGCTGCCGAGGGCCCTTGGCCCTCGCGGGCTGCGGCTCCGGCTGCGGCTGCGCCACGGACGAAGCGGCCGTCTCCTCGATGTGCACGCCGGAGCGGAAGCGCTGCTCGCCGCCCGCGATCTTGCGGTGCGCCAGCGTGTGCTGCATGAAATTCAGCGGAAAGAAGCCCGCCAGCTGGATCCAGCTCGACTGCCGTGTGAGGGTGAACCTGCGCCATATCGAGGACGGCGAGTAGAACTTCGTCCACGCGGACACCCACCCCTCCCGGAGCCGCTCCCGCGACATCTGCTTGGGGACGAAATAGGGCGAGCCGGCGTCATGGTCGCGGCGCAGCCACCAGCGCTCGTCGGTGAGGCGCCCCTCCGCCTTGAGGCGGCGGTACAGCTGCGTCGCGGGGTACGGGGTGAGGATGGCATACAGCGCCATCGTCAGCTTCATGTCGATGCCGAACTCCACGGTGCGATCGAACACCTCGGGATCGTCCGTATCGAAGCCGAAGACGAAGCTCCCCCAGACGGAGATGCCGTGATCGTGGAGCATCGCCATCGTGTCCTTGTACTGGGAGGGACGGTTCTGCCGCTTTCCGGTGAACTTCACCGTCTCCTCGTCGATGCTCTCGAAGCCGATGAAAAGCGCCTTGCACCCGCTCTCGGCCATGAGCTTCACGTTCTCGAGGCGCTTGACCGCGGCGAGCGAGCACTGGCCTATCCAGTGCTTCTTCAGCGGGATCATCCGGGTGAAGAGCTCTTTCGAGTAAGCCCGGTGGATCATCACGTTGTCGTCCGCGAACATGATGAGCTTGCCGAGCGACCGGAGCTCGCTCAGCACCTCGTCGGTCGGGCGGAACCGCATCGTGGTGCCGTTCGCCGTCGACACGCTGCAGAACTCGCACGGATACGGGCAGCCGCGCATCGTCTGCACGACCTGGAACGGGATGTACTTCTTGGAGGTGAACAGGTCGCGCCGCGGCGCAGGCCTGCCCGCGAGGTCCGGCAGCTCCGGGCGGTAGAACGGCTTGAGCTCGCCGCGCTTCACGTCCGCGAGCAGGGCCGGCCAGGCGTCCTCCGCCTCGCCGACCACGACGGCGTCCGCGTGCTGCAGGGCCTCGTCGGGGCAGGCCGTCGGGTGGATGCCGCCGAGCACCACCTTCACGCCGCGCCTGCGATAAGCGGCGGCGATATCGTAGCTGCGGCGGGCGGTCTTGCTGTCGACGCTGATCCCGACGAGGTCGACGTCCTTGACGTCGCGCTCGAGATCGAACGGCTGCACGACGTCATCCGTGTAGATGATCTCATCCTCGGGGGGCGTGAGCGCCGCGAGGGTGCCGAGCCCCACACGGGGCAGGTACGCGGAATCTTCGCTTGCCGTGGCGATGAGCTCGATCTGCATGGCGGATCGTGCTTATCACGGAGCCCCAAGGAGACCCACGACGAATGAGCTTGCTCTCTGACGCCGCAGTCTTTCTCGGCGCCGCCGTCGTCGCCGTGCCGCTGTTCAAGCGGATCGGCCTCGGCGCGGTGCTCGGCTACCTCGTCGCGGGCGCGCTGCTCGGCCCGTGGGGGCTGCGGATCATCGCCAACGTCGAAGACACCCTCCACTTCTCGGAGCTCGGCGTCGTGCTGCTCCTCTTCCTCATCGGCCTCGAGCTCCAGCCGTCGCGGCTCTGGGTGCTCCGCCGCGCCGTGTTCGGCCTCGGCGGCGCGCAGGTCGCCGTCACGGGCGCGCTCATCGCGCTCATCGGCGCCGCGCTCGGCCTGCGCGCCGACACGGCGGCCATCGCGGGCGTCGGGCTCTCGCTCTCGTCGACGGCGTTCGTCCTGCAGATCCTGGCCGAGAAGGGCCAGATGCAGTCGCAGCACGGCCGCTCCGCGTTCGCCATCCTGCTCTTCCAGGACCTCGCCGTGATCCCGCTGATCGCGGTGCTCCCCCTGCTCGGCGCCGCGGGCGCGGCCCCCGCCGAGGGGAGCGCCGTCGCCTCGTCGCTCAAGGCCGTGGCCGTGCTGCTCGCGGTCGTCGCCGGCGGCCGCTACCTCGTGCGCCCCGTCTTCCGGGCCATCGCCGCCACCCACGCCCACGAGATCTTCACCGCGGCGGCCCTGCTCGTCGTGCTCGGCACGGCGCTCCTCATGATGCAGGTGGGCCTCTCCATGTCGCTCGGCGCCTTCATGGCGGGCGTGCTGCTCGCCGACTCGGAGTACCGCCACGAGCTCGAGGCGGACATCGAGCCCTTCAAGGGCCTGCTCATGGGGCTCTTCTTCATCGCCGTCGGGATGTCGGCGAACATCGGCCTCGTCATCGAGCGGCCGCTGCTCGTCCTCGGGCTCGTCCTTGGCGTGATGGCGCTCAAGGCCGCCGTCCTCTTCGTCCTGGGCAGGGCGGCCGGGCACGCGAAGGGCTCCGCGCGCGACCTCGCGCTCGCGCTCCCGCAGGGGGGCGAGTTCGCCTTCGTCCTCTTCGGGATGGCCGCGGGACAGGGCCTCATGGACAGGCTCCTCGCCGACCTCCTCGTCGTCGTGGTCACCCTGTCCATGGCGGTCACGCCGCTCGTCATCGCGCTCGGCGACGCGCTCGTCAAGCGATGGCAGGGGGGCGCGCCAGAGCGCGAGTTCGACGCCATCGACGACGACGACCCGAGGGTCATCATCGCCGGATACGGCCGCTTCGGCCAGATCGTCTCTCGCGTCCTCCGCACGAGGAAGATCCCCTTCACCGCGCTCGACGCGAGCCCGACGCAGGTCGACTTCGTCCGCAAGTACGGCAACAAGATCTACTACGGGGACGCCTCCCGGCTCGACCTGCTCCGCGCGGCGCGCGCCGACAAGGCGAAGATCTTCGTGCTGGCGATCGACGACGTCGCGTCGTCGGTGAAGACGGCGGAGGTGGTGAAGCGGCACTTCCCGGACCTCCTGATCTACGCGCGCGCCAGGAACCGCCAGCACGCGTATCAGCTGATGGATATCGGCGTGACGGTGCTGGAGCGGGAGACGTTCCTGTCGTCGCTCGAGGTGGCGGGGCGCGTGCTCGAGGGCCTCGGGATGCGGCAGCGTGACGCCCGCGCGACCATCGAGCGGTTCAGGGCCCACGACGAGAAGGTGCTCCTCCGCGGGCACGCGGTGCACAACGACGAGGTCAAGCTCATCGCGGCGGCGAAGCAGGCGGCGCAGGAGCTCGAAGGCCTGTTCGAGTCCGACGAGATCGCGCCGTCCGGCAGGGACGACAAGGCCGCGGCGGTGTGACGCGGAGCGAGCGGGCCGCCGCCGGCCCGCTCACGCCTTCACTCCTGTTCCTGCTTCGCGCCGATGCCGTGGCGGCGGAGGTAAGCCCGCACGTGCGCCCGCTCCATGCCCGCGCGCCGCGCCATCTCGCTCACGTTGCCCTTCGCGTCCTCGGACAGGGCGGCGAAGTAGTCGCGCTCGAACCGCGCCAGCACGTCGCGCTTCGCCTCCTGGAACTGGCGGCCCTTCATCGACGCGAACGAGCTGCTGGCCGCGCCGCCGCCGGCCCCCGGGGGGATCGACGGCGAGGAGCTCGGGTGCATCGGGGTCTCGGTGAGGGCGCCGAGGTGCGCCGCGATGTCGATCTCCTCGCCCTCGGCGGCGAGCGCGAAGGCGACGGCGACCGCGTTCCGCAGCTCGCGGACGTTGCCCGGCCAGTCGTGCCGCATCAGCCGCTCGAGCGTCATGTTCGAGACGCGCTCGTAGGCGCTCTCGTCGCCGAGATCCTTCAGCATCCGGCGGACGAGCACGGGGATGTCCTCCACGCGCTGCCGGAGCGCCGGCAGCTCGATCTTGATCTGCGCGACGCGGAAGTAGAGGTCGCTCCGGAAGTTGCCGCCGTTCACGGCCCGCACGAGGTCGCGGCGCGTCGCCGCGAGCACGCGCACGTCGACCTCGCGGTAGCTCGACCCGCCGACGCTCTTGATGCGGCGCTCGGCGAGCGCGCGGAGGAGCTTCGGCTGCACCTCGAGCGGCAGCTCGCCGAGCTCGTCGAGGAAGATCGTGCCGCCGTCCGCCTCGATGAACGGCGAGAGGCGCTTGTCGACAGCGCCCGTGAACGCGCCGCGCTCGTGGCCGAACAGCGTCGCCTCGGCCAGGGTCGGCGGGATCGAGCCGCAGTCCACGACCACGAACGGCTTCTTCGAGCGGGCGCTCGCCAGGTGCAGCGCCTGCGCGACGAGCTCCTTGCCCGTGCCGGTCTCGCCCGTGATGAGCACCGTGAGGTCGGTCGGCGCCATCTTGGAGAGGCGCTCGAAGATGGCCCGCATCCCGGGGCTGCTCGCCACGAGCGGGCCGAACGACGGGATCGCCGAGACCGTGATGCGCTCGGGCCGCAGGGGCTCGAACTGGATCTCGGTCTCGCCGAGCCGAAGTTTCGTGCTCGTGAGCAGGTAGATGTCGCCGACCCGCACGCCGCCGACGAAGGTCCCGTTCCTGCTGTCGAGGTCGCGCACGCGGACGCCCTGCTCCGTGGCGACGAACTCGGCGTGCACAGCGCTGACCTTGGCGTCGTCGAGGACCAGCTGGCAGGCCGCGTTGCGGCCCACGATGACGGGATCGGTGCCGATCTCGATCCATCCGCCGCCGCGCGCGGCCGACGATTTCGTGAGGCGGATGCGCCCGCCGCGCACCTCGACCCGGTTCTTCGTGCCTACCGTCGCGTCGAGCAACTCAGTGCCTCTCTGTCTTGCGGCGCGAAGGCGGACCCTCCGGCCGGGGAATCTCTGGGCCGCCGTCCCTGCTCGGCGGTGGCGGCGGCGCGCCTGCGCCCGCCCTGCTCGGCGGTGGCGGCGGCGCGTTTGCGCCCGCCCTGCTCGGCGGTGGCGGCGGCGCGCCTGCGCCCGCCCTGCTCGGCGGTGGCGGCGGCGCGCCCGCCCTGCTCGGCGGTGGCGGCGGCGCGTTTGCTCCCGCCCTGCTCGGCGGCGCCGGCGGCGCCGGCGGCGCGCCCGCGCCCGCCCTGCTCGGCGGTGGCGGCGGTGCGTTCGCGCCCGCCCGGCTCGGCGGCGCAGGCGGCGCCCCCACGCCGGTCCTGCTCGGCGGCGCAGGCGGCGCGCCCGCGCCGGTCCTGCTCGGCGGCGCCGGCGGCGCCCCCACGCCGGTCCTGCTCGGCGGCGCAGGCGGCGCGCCCACGCCGGTCCTGCTCGGCGACGCCGGCGGCGCGGCGGCCCGGCTCGGCGGCGGCGGGGGCACGGTGCTCCCGGCCCGGCTCGGCGGCGGCGGGGGCACGGTGCTGGCCCTGGGAGGGGCGAGCGAAGCAGGGGGCGGAGAGCTGTGGCCGGCGTCGCTGAAGCCGCCGTTCTCCGTCATCGTCGGGGGGCCGTCGACGACCGTGGGGTTGTCTTCCAGGAACGCGTCGGGCAGCTCGGAGGGATACCTGCTCCGCTGCGTGCGGCGCGTCGCGCGCGTGATGTTCGCCGGCTGGATGGCGCGCCAGCTCGACAGCGCATCTGCCGCGGAGCCGAAGCGCCCTTCGCGCCGGCGATCGAGCGCCCGCTCGAGGAAGCGCTCGATGCCCACCGGCCATTTCTCGCCGGTCGCCTCGGCGAGCGACGGCGCCGGGCGGTCGAGCTTCATCGCGACGAGCACCGCGGCGTTCGCCCCCTCGAACGGCAGCCGCCCGGACAGGGCCCGGAAGGCCACCGCGCCGACCGCGTAGATGTCGGCCCGCTCGTCGGCCCGCGCGGCGCCCCGCACCTGCTCCGGCGCCATGTACGCGAACGACCCCAGCGTCGCGTCGAAGGCGGTGAGCGTCGGCTCTTCCTTCTCGCGCCGCGTGAGCTTCGAGATGCCGAAATCGAGGATCTTCGCGCGCTCGCGCCGGTCCGGCAGGCCGAGGTGCTCGAGGTAGATGTTGCCCGGCTTCAGATCGCGGTGGATGACGCCCGCGGCGTGCGCCGCCACGAGCCCCTGGAGCACGTCATCGATGATCGGGCCGACCTCGCTGAACGGCAGGTACTGCTCGCGCTTCAGCCGATCCGCCAGCGACTCGCCGTCGAGCTGCTCGAACACGAGCAGGTGCTCGCCCTCGTCCGTCTGGCCGACCTCGAGCAGCTGGCAGACGTACGGGCTCTGGATGGCCGAGGCGATCTTCGCCTCGCGGTCGAAGCGCCGCACGAGATCCGGCTTCATCGCGGCGCGCGCGAGCAGGACCTTGATGGCGACCTGCTGATTGTCCGATTCCCGTGTTGCTGCCCAGACTTCGCCCATGCCGCCCCGCCCGAGCAGGCGGGAGACACGGTAGCCAGCAACGACGTCGCCCGGGTGGATCGCCACGTAACCTGGATCGGGACCGTACCACCGCGACTCTCGAACGGGCGAGAAAAAAGCGAGCGTCCGGGGAAACGCGGTGATTCCGGGAGCGAGCGGAACCGATTGCGGATCGCAGCGCGCGGCGCGCTTTGCGGCTCGCGGCGCGTGTTGCGGGCTCACGACGTGACAGCGCGCCGGTGCGATCGGAGCACGAACCCAACGAAGGGGACGCAATAGTTCGGAAGACCACTCGGAAGACCACTCGGAAGACCACTCGGAAGACCACGCGGAGGACGACGGCGAGCCGCGCGCCCTCGAGGGTGGGGGGCCGTAAGCCGCAGCCCGGGGCGCGCGGAATCCCGGAAAGAATCCGAGGGACGCGGCACTAGCCCGATGCGACATGATTCTGTAGGCTCGCCGCGCCATGCCGCGTACAGCCGAGGATGTCGAAACCTACCTCCTGCAGCTCGATCGCCGGTTCGAGAACGACGCCGGTACCTACCTCGTCTCGGGGGGCCCGGACGCGCCGCCGATCGCGATCCGCATCGACCCGCCGATCGTGGCGGTGCGGGTCTCGATCGGCCCCGTCCCCGGGGACGACGCACACCAGACCAGGCTCTTCCGCCGCCTGCTCGAGTACAACGCCACGGATCTGATGCATGCTTCGTATGGGATCGAGGCGGGCACCGTCGTCCTGTCGGCGGCGCTGGAGCTCGAGAACCTCGACATGAACGAGCTCGAGGCGATCCTGAGCGACATCGATCTCGCGCTCGCCCGCCACGTCCCCGTGCTGCACGATCTCGCGCTCAGCTGAGCAGACCCGCCGCGCCTTTCGACCCTGCGCACCCCGAGAGTTGGAGCTGATCTATGGGAATTTTCGCGCGCCTTGCGACCCTCATCAAGTCGAACCTGAACGACCTCATCAGCCGCTCGGAGGACCCCGAGAAGATGCTGAACCAGGTCGTCATCGACATGGCAAACCAGCTGATCGAGGCGAAGAAGCAGGTCGCCGTCTCGATCGCCGACGAGAAGCGGCTGGCCAAGCAGGCCGAGCAGGAGGCCGCCAACGCCGCGGAGTGGGAGCGCAGGGCGATGCTCGCGATCAAGGCGGGCGACGACGCGCTGGCCAAGGAGGCGCTGAACCGCAAGAAGGAGCACGACCAGCTCGCCACCTCCTACAAGGACCAGTGGCAGAAGCAGAAGCAGGCCGTCGACCAGCTGAAGACGGCGCTGCGCCTCCTGAACAACAAGATCGAGGAGGCGAAGCGCAAGAAGAACGTGCTCATCGCCCGGAAGAAGCGGGCCGAGGCGCAGAAGGCCATCCAGGAGACGATGAGCGGCCTGAACAACGCCTCCGCCTTCGAGACGTTCGACCGGATGTCGAACAAGATCGACCAGATCGAGGCCGAGGCCGAGGCCGCCGGGGAGATCGCCGAGCAGTACACGGGCGACACGCTGGCGCACAAGTTCGGGCAGCTCGAGGCGACGGCGGGCGCCGACGACGAGCTGCTCGCGCTCAAGCGGAAGATGGGCGTGCTCCCGCCCGAGCCGCCGCCCGCCGCGGCGCCGCCGCCGCAGGTGCGCGTGGCCGGCGCGGGCGGCGCGCCGGCCGCCGCGCCCCAGGCCGAGCAGGACGAGCTCGCGGCGGCGATCGCGGAGCTCGAGGCCGAAGAACAACGTGAACAAGCCAGGATGAAGCGCTAGAGCACGCCTGCCCATGAGCCAAGCCGCCACGGCGCTCCGCACGGCCGGACCGAACGCCCCTCCCGCCGCTCCCATCCCTGTCCACGCCGAAGAGGTCGGCGCCTTCCTCGAGCGCGTCGGGGTCAGCTCGTCCGGCGGGCTCTCCGACGCCGAGGCGCAGCAGCGCCTCGCGGAGCACGGCAAGAACCGCCTGCCCGAGACGAAGAAGAAGAGCGCGCTCGTCCGCATCCTCGAGCAGTTCGCGAACCCGCTCGTGCTCACGCTCCTCGCCGCGGCGACCATCGCCGTGGTCGTCGGCTTCACGGCCGACCAGCACGAGAGCTTCCTCCACCGGTTCGGCGACGCGATCGCGATCCTGCTCATCGTGATCCTGAACGCCTTCCTCGGTTACTACCAGGAGCGCCGCGCGGAGGCGGCCCTGGAGGCCCTCCAGAAGCTCAGCGCGCCGAACGCGCGCGTGCGCCGCGGCGGCAAGACCGTGATCATCGCGGCCGAGGACGTCGCGCCCGGCGACATCCTCGAGCTCGAGGCGGGCGACTCGATCCCGGCCGACGCGCGGCTCGTGCAGACGATCAGCTTCGCGACCGAGGAGGCGGCGCTGACGGGCGAGAGCGCGGCCGCGGTCAAGGACGCGCTCGCCCCGGTCGCGCGCGACGCGCCGCTCGGCGACCGGGTCACGATGGTCTTCACGGGCACGAGCGTCGTGCGCGGCAAGGGGCGCGCGGTGGTGACCGCGACCGGCGTGAGCACCGAGCTCGGCCGGATCGGCGAGATGATCCGCTCCGTCGGCGAGCAGAAGACGCCCCTCGAGGAGCGGCTCGATCGCTTCGGCTCGGTGATCCTGCGGGTGTGCCTGGCGCTCTCCGCGGTGCTGCTCGGCTGGGGGTTCATCCGGGGCGGACGGCCGTGGCACGAGCTCCTGCTCGAGGGCGTGAGCCTCGCCGTGGCCGCCATCCCCGAGGGGCTGCCCGCGATCACGACGATCACGCTGGCGCTGGGGATGCAGCGCATGGCGCGGCGCGGGGCGATCGTGCGCAAGCTGCCCGCGGTCGAGACGCTCGGCGCCGCGACGATCATCGCGTCGGACAAGACGGGCACGCTCACCCAGAACGAGATGACCGTGCGCAACGTGTACGCGGGCGGCCGCCGCTACACGGTGACCGGCGAGGGGTACAACCCGGCGGGCGCGCTGCGGGACGAGGGCGGCGCGGAGGTCGTGGAGCACTCGGCGCCCCTCACGTACCTGTTCGCGACGGTCGCGCTCTGCAACAACGCGTCGCTCGACGAGGACCGCGCGACGGGCCGCTGGAACATCGTCGGCGATCCGACCGAGGGGGCGCTGCTGACGCTGGCCGCGAAGGGCAGCTACTCGCGCGAGTCGGTGGCGCCGTCGCACGCGTTCGTGCACGAGCTGCCGTTCGACAGCGACCGCAAGCGGATGACGGTGATCACGCGGGACGAGCGCGGCCGCGAGATCGCGCACGTGAAGGGGAGCGTCGACGTGCTCCTGCCGCTCTGCGTGAAGTTCGCCGACGACAAGGGCGTGCGCGCGCTGTCCGAGGACGACCGCGTCGCGATCGTCGCCGAGGCCGATCGCATGAGCGCGGCCGCGCTGCGCGTGCTCGCGATCTGCCGCCGGGTGCGGGTCAGCCGCGACGAGGACGACGTCGAGCGCGAGCTCACGTTCCTCGGCCTGGTCGGGATGATGGACCCGCCGCGGCAGGGGGTGAAGGAGGCGGTGGCCGAGTGCCGCCGCGCCGGCATCCGCGCCGTCATGATCACCGGCGACCACCGGCTCACCGCGACGGCGATCGCCAAGGAGATCGGGCTCTGGGACGAGGGGGACGAGGCGCTCAGCGGCGCGGAGCTCGCGGTGATGAGCGACGAGGAGCTGGCGCGGCGGATCATGCACCTGCGCGTCTTCGCCCGGACGACGGCGGAGCAGAAGCTCCGGCTCGTGCGGGCGTTCAAGGCGCACGGCCACATCGTGGCGATGACGGGCGACGGCGTGAACGACGCGCCCGCGCTCCGGGAGGCCCACATCGGCGTGGCGATGGGGCGCGGGGGCACCGACGTGGCGCGGCAGGCGGCGGACCTCGTGCTGGCGGACGACAACTTCGCGACCATCGTCGAGGCGGTGCGCGAGGGGCGCGCCATCTACCGCAACATCCAGAAGTTCATCTTCTTCCTCCTCTCGTCGAACATGGGCCTCCTCGTGGCCGTGTTCGTCGTCTCGTTCTTCGGCAAGTGGCCGCCGCTGACGCCGCTCATGATCCTCTGGATCAACCTCGTCACGAACGGCCTGCCCGCGCTCGCGCTCGGCATCGATCCGCCGGATCCGCAGCTCATGTCGGAGGCGCCCCGGCCGCGCGACGAGGGCCTGCTCATCAAGCGCGACTACCTCGGGATCCTGTACGTCGGCGCGTTCATGGGGCTCGCCGCCGTCGCGCTCTACGCGACGTCGGACCAGACCGAGGACGCGCTGCTGCGCACGCGCGCCGTCGCCTTCTCGCTGCTGGCGCTGTCGCCGCTCTTCCACGCCTGGAGCTGCCGGAGCCCGATCATCTCGCTCTTCGCGTCGAAGCCGCTCATCAGCCTCCCGCTCCTCCTGGCGGTCATGGCGAGCGCGGCGATCCACCTGATCGCGCTGCTCGTGCCCGCGCTGCGCCCGGTCTTCCGCACGTACGCGATGTCGTCGGACGAGTGGATGCTCCTGCTGATCCTCTCGGCGCTCATCGTGCCGGCCGTCGAGATCGCAAAGCTCGTGTACCGCCGGATCCGCCCCGAGGGCGCCGGCCCCGCCCGCCTCACGCCCGCCTCCAAGCCCCACGGATGACCGCCGGGTGAGGGCCTCGGCACCGCCGAGCCCCCTCGCCTGCCACGTCGAGACGGCCGCCTCGCGGCGTCCACGATGCCGCCCCGGGTGGGCGACGCGGACCGATCCGGAAAGAAAGTGCTCGTGGTAAGAACAAGCGGGCGCGGAGAGGCGTCCAAACCCGAGCTTATGAGACGTAAATCACACCACCTCCGTGCGCCGGGGGCTCATGCCTCCGGCTCCCGCCTCGCCGCGCTCGCGCCGGTCGCGCTGGCGGCGCTGACCGCCGCCCCGTCCCCTGCCCTCGCCGCCGGCGCGCCGATCGCGGTGCCGCTCGTCGAGTCGAAATGGCTCAAGCTCGACGGGATCCCGAAGGAGTGGCCGGTGGCGTTCACCTCCCTCGGCCTCAAGGTCAAGGGCAAGCCCGGCAAGCCCGATCTGGCCGCGCAGGTGGCCATCGCCTACGACGACGCGCAGATCTACGTGGCGGCCGACGTGACCGACGACACGCTGCGAGGCGGCGCCGATCACGTGAAGGTCGTGATCGGGTTCCCGGGCGGAAAGGTCCAGGAGGTCGCGCTCTACCCGGGACAGCCGGGCAAGACCGCGGGCAGCGTCAAGGTCCCGGGCGGCAAGGCGGTGCCCGGGGCGAGGGTCATCGAGGCCCCCCGGAGCGGCGGGTACACCCTGGAGGCGAGCGTCCCCTGGAAGGCGTTCCCCGAGGCGGCGACGACGCGGGTCGGGCTGCGGGCGGGGCTCTTCGTCCACGACGACGACGGCGGAGGGGTCGACGCCGTCGTCGGCAGCGCCGCCTCGGAGGCGTACGGGTCGCTGTCGCCGCTCGCGACCGAGCCGGAGCTCGCGCTCACCGACGGCCTCCTCCGGAGCAAGGGCATCCAGGGCCGCGCGAGCTACGACCTCGTCGCCGACGTGGCCGGCGACGCGATGCGGGAGCGGGTGCTCGTCCACGAGCGGTTCCTTGTCGTCCTCGGCCCCGGGTTCCGGAAGGGCGCGCAGTACTACTTCGAGGACCTCGGGGTCGACGCCAAGGACGGGATGGTGCCGTCGCTCACGGCGCGCGACCTGACGGGCGACGGCCAGGCCGAGCTCATCCTGCGGAAGCGCTCCGGCAGCAGCACGAAGTACCGCGAGGTGATCCACGTGCTCCAGTTCGGCGCCGGCGACACGCCAAAGCCGATCTTCCAGCACGAGATCGCGATCGCGACGGACAAGGGCTCGGTCGTCAACGACGTCGACTTCGTCGCGGACGGCGACAAGGTGGCGATCCGCGTGGAGCCGGGCAAGGCGACCAAGTACGACGCGAGCAACTACGCGGAGGGGGTCGAGACGACGTACGACCCGCTGCTCTTGCCGTGGGGGTCGATCAAGTCGCAGCTCTACAAGCTGAACGGCGGCGTGTTCACCAAGGCGAGCGAGCAGCGACAGGCGGGCGCCGCGGGGCCGCGCCCGGCGCCGGCCAAGGCCGAGGAGGCGCGGGTCGCGCCGAAGCCGGCCGGCCTCTCGCCGGCCGAGATGCTCGACAAGGTGTACGCCCTCTACCGGCGCGACCGGAGCGCCTCGTCGAGCAAGCCGCGGTTCGATCTCGGCGCCGACGTGGCCGGCGGCAAGGAGCCCGAGCGGGTGCTCCTGCACGACCGCGACATCGTCGTGTTCGGCAAGGGGTTCCGGGGCGGCGCGGGCTACGCGTTCATGACGCTCGCGCAGTTCGCGTCCCCGGCCGACATCCGCTCGGTGCGCGCGCTCGATCTCACCGGCGACGGCAAGGCGGAGATCATCGTCCACGGCACCGTCCGCGCGGCCGCGCCCAAGGAGGCGGGCGGCGGGACCGTGGACCGCGACGTCGTGCAGATCTTCCGGGTCGAGGGCGAGAGCATCCAGCGGATCTTCGCGGCCGAGGTCGCGCGCAGCATCGGCGACAAGAAGATCGCCGGCGAGCTCAAGTTCGTGCGCGTGGGCGACAAGATGGGGATCGAGCTCGCCCCGGGGAAGGCCGTCGAGTGGACGGAGCAGACGTACCCCTTCAACCAGGACAAGGCGCCCGTCGGCGGCTTCGAGCCGCTGCTTCTGCCGTGGGGGGGCGCGCAGCCGGCGCGGTACGTCTGGAACGGGTCGATCTTCGCCAGGTAGGCGGGAAGAGGTCGCCGCGGCGCCTGGAGACGGACAGGCGCCCGGCGGGCTCGACGCGGTCGCCCGAGGGCTACCGCTCGTAGGCAAGACGGCGGCGACGGCGCCGGGCCGCCGAGACAGCCGCGAAGGCGAGGCCGAGCAGGGTCAAGGCGACGCCGCTCCAGGCGACGACCCGGAGGCGTGGGTCCGCATCGAGCGCGGTGGCCTCGTCGGCGCGGCTCTGGACGATGACCACGAGATCGGTGTGGCCGACCGGCGCCACCCCGGCGAGAAACACGCCGCCGTATTTCGCGGGATCTCGCTCGGCGAGCGGATCGCGCCAGTCGTCCACCGAGGCCACCCGGTCGGGCGGCGGGAGCTGAAGCTGAGCCAGCGCAGGCGCGCCGGAGGCCGGAGCCGCTGGCAGGAGGTCGCTCAGGATCGCGCTGCGCAGCGCCGCGCTCTCGCCATGACCGACGCCATCGTGGACGAGCACCGTGAACTCGTCGCTCGCCGGAGCCGGACCGCCGCGCTCGCGATCGCGGCGCGCTGCAAGCACGGCGAACCGACGGCCGTCGCTGAGCTGGAGCGCACCGAGCCGGGAGTCCGTCGCGATGGTGGCGATGAGCGCCCCGGCGAACTCGCCGGAAGCGCCGCGGATCGGGGCCGCCAGGGCGAACTTGTGCTGGTGGTCGGTCTCCGACCGGAAGACGCCGCTCGTAGCGGTCGTAAAGGCGGGAGGTCGCTGTCTTCACTGCCTCCACGTTCATCCCCAGCGCTGCTGCGACCTCCTTGTGCCGCCGCTCGTCCCCTTCCCCGGACAGGCGCCCCTTCAGGGCCTCGAAGAGCGGCCCCTGTCCGGCCTCCTCATACTGGGCTTTCAGCGTGGCGAGCGTGCGCTCGAGCAGCTGCAGGGCGAAGCGTCGCTCGTAGAGCCTCTCCGGCGTGAGCCTGTGCGCCGGCTCTGCCTGATAGCAACGCTCCGCGCGCTCCGCGTCGAATCCGCGGAGCGCGCCGCCGCCATTGCTGATGCCGCCACGCTTCTGGGCGCGGGCGCGCGCGCGCTCGTTCGCGACGTAATGCTTGACGCACGCGATGAGCCACGACCGGAACCGGCCGCGCTCCTGGTCGGCCGTGGCGAGGTCGTTCCTCTCGAGGAGGCGGGCGAACAAGCCCTGGGTCAGGTCCTGCGCCTCGTCGGCCGTAGCGCCATAGCGGCGCACGAAGAAGTAGACGGGATACCAGTACAGCTCGCAGAGCGCGGCCAGCGCTTGCCTCCCCTCCGGGGTGAGCGGCAGGCCGGCCCTCCCGACCAGGCCCCAGGATGTCTCGGGGAAGCGGCGCCGTGGATCGGACGAATGTGGATCCGACGAAGGCATTGTGGGGTGCCCAGAATAACGCGAGCTTGCGGGGCGCGGGGAGATCCTTTCAGGAGAGGACCGCGCCTACATCGTCATTGTCATTCTACCGCAATGACATCCGGCGTGCTCGGGCGAGGCAGCTCGCGGCGCCGTCCGCGCGGGCCGGACAGAGGGGTCATCGGGCTTTCTTCGACCCTGGCCCGGAAGGCCCTGGATCGGAGAGAGTGCGAGCGCCGCTCTCCCGGCGGTATGGCCCCGCGGGGTCGTGCTCCACGTCGAGGATCTCCCAGCGGTAGTAGCTGAAACTCCCGCTCTCGAGCTTCCACAGGACCTCCCCTCGGCTCGGAACCCCGATACCCCGGAACGTGCGCCAGTCCGAGCACGACACGGACCAGGGCGTGAGCTTCGCGTCCGCGCCGCCGCCGAGATAACGCTCCGCCTGCAGCCCGACCATGCGCCCCCGAGGATCGAACGTGAACACCGCCGATGCCACCTTCCCTGCGTGGCGCATCGTCGCCTTCGCGCTCGTCGCGTCGATCGACTCCCACGCGATGTAGGGGCTCAGCGCCGCTGACGGGAACCAGACGATCTCGCCCAGAAAGCGCAGCATGGCGCCCTGGTCGATCTTCTCGTCGGCCGCGTCGACGAGGTTGACGAGCGACGCCGCCTTGATGAGCATCTGGCCCTTGCCGGAGGCGTACTTGTCGCGGCCCTCGATCGGGAGGATGCCCATCATCGTCGTGGTGACCTTCCAGACGAACGCAGGCTCGTCGACGGAGAAGTACTGCTCGGCCTCCACGGACATCCAGGCGGCGTCGGGGCGGGTCCGGAGCTCGCCGCGCTGCTTCAGCCGGACCGTCTGAGCCCTTTCCCGGCCGACGACGCCCGAGGCCTCCAGCCAGGTGCGCACCGGCGCGGGCAGGCGCTCGAGCTCGGAGGGGTCGACGCGGGGAGCGCGCGGCTCCGCGGGGCGCGCGAGCAGCGCTCGGACCTCCGAATCGACCTCATGGCGGAAGCGTGCGTGTGCGGCAGCAGCCACGATCGGCAAGAGGAGGAGCACGTTGACGAGCGTGCCGAACTTCGCCTGGGGCCACGCGAGGACGATGAGGCCCTGGGACAGGAGCACGCCGAAGAGCGCCGGCGCCCACCACGCGTCGCGCCGTAGGACCTGGAGCGCGGCCGCCGCGAGCAGCGCGATCACCGCCGCGAGCCAGAGCAGGGCGAAGGCCCGACTGCCGGCGGGCGAGAGGGGCAAGAGCGTGCGATCGCTCGGCTGACCGGCGGCGAGCTTCGACCACTCGCGGTATCCGACGAGGTGAATCGCGCCGTGGAGCGCGATCAGGAGGGCCAATCCGAGCCGCATGACGTGTCTCTTTCTCGGAATCGCCTGCTGCGCCCAGCCGTCGCCGGGTCGTCTGCAGCCGACTCCGTCTCTCACGAGCTCTTTTTCATTTGCATTTGCAGCCCACGTGCCAAACCGGGAGCGACGCAGAGGGCGCGGTCGATTCGCGCGGAACCGAGCGCCGAGAAGCGCAGCCCGGCCGTCGTGCACGCAGATCTTGCGCGCCCCGTTCGCCGTCGCTGCTGCACCTGTTGGGCTCGACTTCGACGAGGTGTTGCGGACGCTGCTGACGAAGCTCTCAATCGAGGCGTTAGGCGTGCAGCCCGGTGGGATTGACGAGAACCGCGTCCGCGTGGCCGTGGCCGTTCACGGCCGCATCATCCTTCGGCCTCCGGCAGGCAGCAGACGGTGGTCGGGTACGGCTCGCCGCCGGCCGGCTCGCAAAGCCCCAGCTCGTTGACCTCCCATTCGGCGCGGATATTGCTGGCGAACGCGGTCACCAGGTCCTCATAGGACGAGTTTGCCGTGGCGAACCGTCGCGAACCGTCGGCTCCCCCAGGTTCTGGGAGGGGCGGGGCTGCTGTGCCCTCCGCGGGATCATGGCGTCAGCCAGGCGGTCTTGAAAAGCAGAAGCAGACCGAGCCGCACCCTACGTGCACCGGGTGCCCCTGCGTACGCCGGTGTTGTCGCCCGTCATGTCACCTGCCTCCGAGGCGCGCCAGCACGCACGTCACGTTGTCTGGTCCGCCAACCTCCCAGCGACCAGGCGTCCGGCCAGGGAGCCCGGAGGCAGAGATCTTTTCACCCATGGCGCCCCACGCCCGGGAGTGTCGTGTTCAGGGGAGAGCGCTCTACTTCCTCCCAATCGGACGCACTGGCAGCGCTCGTCCCCCCTTCCTCGGGCTGTAGCGGGAAGCTCGTCAGGGTGGCAGCGCGACGGGCGAGCTGTTCCCCCGCGACGGCGCGGACAGGGCGCGGCGGCCGGAGCTGCGGCAGGGGAGGCGGCGGGAGCTTCGCTTGCGGGCTCCTGGCCGCGAGCTCGGGAGACGGCACCACGGGAGGTGGAATGTCGAGCGCGCGGGGAGGTACCGTCGCCGGAGCCGGCGACGCCGGGCTCTCACGCCTGGTGATGGGCTCGCCGACCTGGACCACCACGGTATCCTCCGCGTCCGTTCGGCGGTCGTCGTGCAGCCGCCACAGGCGCTCCCAGTACCGCGCCGGCGTGCCGGTGAAGGTCTCCAGCTGCCGCGCGAGGCCGGGCGTCATGGGCAGGTCGCTCCTCAGCAGCGCGTCCACCTCCCTCGGCGATAGCCCCGTGCTCTCGCCCAGCTTCCTCCTCCACGAAGGCGTCGTCGCGCAGAACGACTCGAGGACCCTTCCCGGCCAGGGGACGGGGCGCCCTCGGGCGTCTCTCAGCTCGGCGAGCGCCGCATCGACGTGACAGTTCAGGAGGCGCCGGTAACGGTCCCGCTCCCCCGCTGCCTGCTCCTTCGCATCGGTGAGGGCTGCCTCCTCTTCATCGTGCGCGTGCTCGCGCGCCTCGCGAACCCCCCGCTCTCGTCCCAGCGCTTCACGCGCGGTGACCGCGAAGCCGATCGCAACGCATGCGATCATCGCGAGCCCGAGCGGCGAGACGAGCCACATTGCACCCACCATGTCTTCCATCTTCCCTCCTGAACCGTGAGCCTTCTTGTCCGATGCACCGCGGAGCCAGCCCTTGTGCTGCCCGACCTAAGGCATCCCCTCACATCCGCCGTTCGTCGCGCCTGCCACGGCGCGCCGTCTCGCCCCCGCCTCCCAGCCGCGCCAGCACACACGTCACGTTGTCCGGGCCGCCGTGCTCGTTGGCGAGATCGACCAGCAACTCTGCGGCGAAGCTCAGGTCGCGGTGGGCCTCGAGGATCCCGGCGATGCGCCGCTCGGGCACCGGGCCCCACAGCCCGTCCGAGCACACGAGGAGCAGATCGCCCGGCTTCGTCGCCGCCACGCGCGACTCGATCTCCACGTTCTCGTCGGCCCCCAGCGCGCGGGTGATCGTCCTCGCCCGCTTGCTCAGCGCCTCGACCGCCTCCCGCGCTCCGTCGCCGTCCCCGAGCAGCTCGGCCAGCAGCGTGTGGTCCCGCGTCAGCCGCTCCAGCTTGCCGCCACGCATCCGGTACACCCGCGAGTCGCCCACGTGCGCCATGTACGCCATCCCCGCTCCGAGCAGCACGCCCGCGAACGTCGTCGCCATGCCGCGCACTTCCTCTTTCTTCTGGCTCGCCTCGTAGATCGCCCGGTTCGCGCGCCGCACGCTCATCACCAGCCGCACCTCGTCACGGTCGTGCGGACTCCCCGTGCCGTACGGCCACGTCTCCTCGAGATCCTCGTCCTCTTCAAAGCAGCTCTTGACCACCTCGATGGCCATTCGTGACGCGACCTCGCCGGCCGCGTTGCCGCCAAGACCGTCGGCGACCATGAACAGCCCCAGGCACGGCAGCGCTGCGAAGCTGTCCTCGTTGTGGCTACGGCGCCGGCCCACGTCCGACTGCGCTGCTGCCTCGATGGCGAGCTGTGGATACACCTTCGTCCTCCTCGCGCGCTCGTCTTCGGGACGAGCCGAGCCATGGCGCGCCGCAGACAGCGGCGCGCGTTCCCCTGAATATGATCAGGCCGCGCCGCGCGCGGCCTTCGCTACGTCGCTACCTCAGCGCAGTCGCAGCGCTGCCAGCACCACCCCGCACAAGACCCCCAGCACGAACAGCACCGCGCCGACGAGCGCCAGGCGCGACCTGCGCTGGTCGACCTCACCCTTCACAGGCACCGCCCTTACCCACACGTCGTCGTCGGCCTGCGTTGTCTCGCGCTCCTCGGCGGCCCACTTCTCCACCCAACCCGCCAGCTGCACGAGCGTCGCCTCCAGCCGGGCGTCATCGATCCCGTGCGCTGCCATCGCCCGTCGCGCCTCCACCTGCGCGATGCGCTTCTTCTCCGCCTCCGGCGTCATCGCGCACCACACCGGATCGGTCCACCGGCCGACGGAGGCTTCCCGGGTGTTGGGCGAGACGCTCGTGTCCTTCGGCGTTCTCATCGCGCTCATCTTCACAGATCAACCGCGACCACGCACGCAGGTACGCGAGCTCCGCTTCCTCCAAGCGACCCGCCACGTGCGCCTTCCGCCCGTCCTCGAAGTCGCGCCCCGCGCGCTCACGCTCGCCCTCCCCGCTCGGCATCGCCTCCGAGCGCTCGGCTCCGTGGACGCTCGTCGTCGCCGCCGTGCTCGCGAGCAACAACGACATCGCCAACCACCCCGCATGCAGCTCTCGCCTCACGATCGCTCCCTCGTCCACGCAATGTCCGCCATCCACCTGCGCGCTCCTCGCTCCTCGCTCCTCGCTCGCGCCCCGCGCTCGGCCTCGCGCCGCGCGCACACGTCCGCCCTTCGTCGCGCCTGCCACCGCGCGTCGTCTCCACGTCGTCTTCTCCGCCCAGCTTCGTGACGCTGCGGCGGCGCACGCTCTGCCGCAGCAGCCGCAGCGCTCACGACCTCACGTCAGAACGCCTGCACCTCGGCCTTCACGCCCGCTGCTCCCTCGCCCTCCGCAGTCGCTCCAGGACCGCCGGCGCCCGCTTCGCCCAGCTCCACCGTCGCTCCTTCCACAGGCGGCGCCGCCCCCTGGTACGCGATCCCCAGCGCGTGACCGCCTCGACCGCCTCCTCCTTGACCACCGAGGCCTCCCTTGCCACCGGCGCCCCCGGCGCATGCGTCGTGCAGCATCGTCGCGCCTTCAGCTTTCGTGCCTCCAACACCGCCCGCCGCACCATCGCCGCCTTCCTGCCCGGCTCCACCCTTCCCGCCCGCTCCGCCGCGCCCCGTCTTCAGCGTTACCTGATCGAAGCTCAGCTCCGCGTTCAGGCTGATCAACGCGATGCTCGAACCGCCCGCGCCGCCGCCCCTCCCGCCGGCTCCACCGCAACCGCCAGGTCCGCCAGAGCCGCCGCTCGCTCCGCCCGCCGACGCTTCGCTCGGGCACTTGTCTGCACCCGCGCCGCCCTTCGCTCCGCCGCCTCCGCCGCCGCCCTGCGCGGTGGTGCCCTTCGCTCCGTCGCCACCTGCGGCGCCGACGTAACCGGACGCGCTGAGCTCGCCGAGACCGCTCGCACCCGCGCCGGGCATGCCGGCGGTGCCGTTGTCGCCTGCGGTCCCATCGGTGCAGACCATCGCCACTTCCTCCCCCTCACCCGTGCCGCCGTTCACCGTGGCGCCTGGCGAGCCTTTGACGCCGGGACCGCCGATATCCACTTCGCCGTTTCCACCCGAGCCACCGCGCGAATCGTCGCTCGCGTCCTCCGGCGTGCCGCAGTCGTTCTTCACGCTCCCGCCTGGTACGACGATCTCCGCCGAGCAGGCCTCGCCGCCGCTCTTTCCCTCGACTCCCCCCATCGCGCTCGTCTCGTACGCAGTTCCCTCGACTCCTGCAGCCGCATCCCCCGCCTCCAGCACGCACCGCGCGAGCTCCACGTTCACGTCTTCCGCCACCGCCGCGATCGACGACGCTCCCGCCAGTTCCACGTCATCCGGCTCGATCCCGCGCGCCTGCACGTGCACGTCCTCGACGCGCACGGTCGCCTCAGCTCCGCCTCCGCGCACCACCAGCGGGATCTCTCCTGCCTGTCCGATACCGAGCTGAGGGCGCTGAGCGGCGTCGTGGCGCTGACGGTCGGTGTGCTCGCCATTCCGCTGTCGTTGCTGGCGGATCGCCTGGGCCGCGTCCGGAGCCTGCCCCTCATGGCGACGCTGTGGAGCGTGGCGACGCTTGGATGCGCGCTGTCGGCCGACTTCGGCCAGATGCTCGTCGCTCGTTTCATCATCGGCGTCGGGGAAGCCGCCTATGGCAGCGTCGGTATCGCCGTGGTGCTGTCGGTGTTCCCGCGGCACCAGTGGGCCAGCCTGAGCGGCGCGTTCACGGCCGGCGGCGCCTTCGGCGCCGTGCTGGGCATGGCGCTCGGCGGCCACGTGGCGGCGAGGCTGGGCTGGCGCTGGTCGTTCGGCGTCATGGCCCTGTTCGGCCTCGTCCTCGCTGTGATCTATCGCTTTGCCGTCACCGAACAGCGGTTGCGACCAGCGCTGGAGGAGGGCCAGCGCGCCGCTGTCCCACGGCCCCCTGCGCGCCAGCCGATGACGTTCCGCTCCGTGCTGAAGGGGCTGTTTCCGACGCGTTCGGTCGTCTGTGTCTATGTGGGCAGCGGCCTGCACCTGTTCGTCATGGGGGCCGTGCTGACCTGGATGCCCAGCTACCTGAACCGTTACTACGGCATGTCGGTCGATCGGGCGGGCGCCGCCGCGGCCGTCTTCGTCCTGATCGGCGGCGCCGGCATGATCGCCTGCGGTGTGTTGACCGATCGGCTGAGTCGCGGCCAGCCGGCTCGCCCGTGGCGGATGGCGCTCGCCTACAGCCTGACCTGTTGCACCTTGCTGAGCGTGGCTTTCCGGCTCGAAGCAGGCCCCATGCAGCTCGCGCTCATCGGGGCCGGGACGCTGTTCGCCGGAGGCACGGCCGGCCCGGCCAGCGCCATGGTCGCCGGCATGACCGGGGCGTCGATCCACGCGACCGCGTTCGCGACGCTGGCGCTGGCCAACAACCTGCTCGGCCTGGCCCTGGCGCCGCTCGTGACCGGCGTCCTCGCCGACCGGATCGGCCTCCTCGGCGCGCTGCAGGTCGCGCCGCTGGTCGCGCTCGCGGCCGCGCTGGCCTTTGCCCTGGGCGGCCGACAGCATCCTGGGGCCCGGCGCCACGCGGGCGCGGCGGCGCTGAAATGAGCTCGCACCCGAGCATCCCCCGGAGAGCCGAGGACGTGGGCGCCGGCGGCACCCGGCCGCTGCCTCCCCGCTTCAACCGAGCCCTGCGAGCGCGAGCGCCTCCACGAGGTCACAGGCCAGGGCCTGGTCCGCTGTCAGCCGACTCACGACGGCCCGGGGATCCCGCGCGGCTTCGGGCAGGATGGCGGCGAGCTCGCGGGCGGCGGCGCGGGCGTCGGCGATGAGGCCGAGGCGAGCCAGGGCAACGGCGCGGTCGAGCGCGCTCCAGGCGAGGTGGAGGGGGACGATAGACTCGGCCTCGATGAGGGCAGCCGCGTAATCGCGGCGACGACAGGCGTCGAGCGCGAGGGCGTGCCGGATGGCGCCGGGATAGCGCTTCGTCCAGCCCCCGTGCTTGCGGAGGATGCTCGTGCCGCGCTCCCAGTCGCCGGCGAGCGCGAGGAGGAAGCCCGTGAGCATGCGCGGCCCGCCGAGCCTCAGGGCGATCTCGGCCTCGGCCAGCGCCCCGGGACCATCGCCGGCGTCGAGCAGCACGAACGCGAGCACCTGATGGGCATTGGCCAGCTCGGGCTCGATCGCCACGGCCCGGCGCGCATGATCAGCGGCCCGGCGAAGGTCGTAATCCCTTCCGGCCGCCGTCCACGACGAGAGCACCTGAAAGAACGCGGAATACACCAGCAGCACCCCATCATCGGGGTCGATGTTGAGGAAGCGCGTGCAGTGGTTCGCGAGCTCGGCTTGCAGGTCGCGATCGAAGGTGGCGAGCCACCGGGGAAAGCGCAGGAGCACTTCGTACGCCGAGCGGGGCGGATGGACGGAGCGCTCCTCAGACTCGATGGCATGGACCACGCCGAGGGGCAGCGTGACGAGCAGGATGGTGATCTCGTGGGCGATCTCGTCCTCGACGGCGAACAGACGGTCGTCGACGCCGAAGCGGTCGAACTTCTCGCCCCACACCTGGATCCCATACGCGGTGTCGTGGAGCTTGACCGTCACGCGGAGCGCGCCGGGGATGAGGCGCACGCTCCCCTCGACCACGTAGCGCGCGCCCCGCGCCTCGGCCTCCTCCAGGGTGGCGGCGCGCGAGAGCACGCGCACGCGCGGGGCGCGAACGAAGAGGTCGCCGAGCCGGTCGGTCAGGCCGTGGGCGACGGCGCGGCTCCGCGCGCCGGTCGAGCCCGGCACCGGCGGCTCACTCGCCGACGCGCCCGCGTTCAAGGAGGCGGAGACGGCGGTGATCGAGGTAAAGGGGAGGATCGCGACCACGGGCCCTTCGGCGCTGTCCGGGATAGAGCCCGATCTGGGGGAGATCGGACCCGACCAGTCCCCAGGCTGCGAATCCATCGAGGGGCGCGGGGAGACGGGGGGCTGGGCGGGGTCGGTCGCGGCCGGCCCCATGGCGAAGACGGGGGCATAGCGGCCGCGCGGCAGCTCGATGCGCACGGCGGCAGCGGGGCTCGCGGCGTAGCAGCGCTCCAGGGCGCGCCGGAGCTTGCTCATCTCGACGCGTACGATCGAGTCCTCGACGGAGTCGAAGCCGTCGGGCCGATCGAAGACGCGGGTGGCGAGGAGAGGTGCGCGCAGCTCGGCGCCGCGCCCCGCGAGGGCCTCGCCGACCACGAAACGGAGCAGCCGGATCTGCCGCGCCGACCCACCGAACACCGGACTCGCCACCACCCGCTCCAGTTCGGCCGCGACGGCCGCTTGCTGGGCGCTTTGCGGAGAACGCTTCATTCGTGTGCACATCCTCACCCGTGGCCCTTGTGGACGCAACAGCGCGCGTCGGACCGACTTCGCACCCCGGAGGACAGCGGGGGCACCTCGCCCCACGCCCGGCCGTTCCGCCGCGGAGCGCGCGAGGGGCGGCGCGAGCGCCGGCCCGGCGGTGCGATTCACAGCGAATTCACAGTGAAACAACCTGATAGCCCGCGGGGCTGACCTCTACGGTGGGCGCCCACGGCATGCGCGCCTCCGCCCCGTCAAGAGGGCAACGCGGGGCCCGCGATGAATCGCACCGAAGGTGACGTTCCGGCCGGGAGGCCGCCAAGGAGGACCCCTCCATCATGAACACATCGAGCTCCCTCAGAGGCGCGTCCGCCCTCGCCGTCACGGCGCTGGGCCTTGCCGCGTGTGCCGAGCCGGCCGCCCCGGGGTCGACCTGCTCGGTGCCGCCTGGCGCGGGCAGCTCGTGACCCTGGTGCTCGGCGTCAACGTCGCGCTCGAGGGGCTCGCGAGCCTGGGCCTCACCTTCAGCGCGAGGCGGGTGGAGGCGCGGGGCGACGATCCGGCGTGGAGCGCGCTCCTGAACGAGATCGAGCGCGACGTGCGCCGGCACACGCGGCTGGCCTCGCCGGCGCTCCGCGCGCTCGGCGGGGGCGCGCTCCCGCGCGAGGTGATGGGCGAGGTATGCGAGGCGCGCCGTCGCGACGCTCGGGGCGTCGGCTCGGGTCTCGCCCTCTGGGGCGTCGATCCGGTCGCGTTCTTCAACGCCGCACGCCGCGCGCCGCGAGACGCAGCCCGGGCTCTCGGCCTCGCTGCTCGATCAGGCCCCGATCCCGGGATCCCGGGTTCCGCGCTCCTTCACTGCCCGTCGACGGCCGGTGCACGGATGTGATTGAATGAATATTTCAACACAAAGGAGCTTTCAGCGATGCGTATCTCTCGAATTCATCTTGCAGCCACGGCGCTCGCCGCGGCGATAGGAGGGCTCTTCGCCGGCGCCGGGGGCGCCTTCGCGGAGGGCACTGATTTCGCCGGGACTTACGTGGCGAGCCTCCCGGATCGCGCGGAGATCATGCACCTCCACCGGGACGGCACGGCCGGGATGACCCTCTCGGATCAGGTCACGTTCGGCGCCGGCGGGTTCACGTTCAGCGACAGCCTGGGCTCCTGGAGGCGCGCGGGGAACCATACGATCTCCGTGCGCATGCTCAACCTCAACTTCGATCTGACCGGCGCAGCGCCCGCGTTCTCCGGGATCGCCGTCGTCGACTATGTCCTTGTGTTCGCGCCGAACAAGGACACGTTCACGGCGAGCTGCCAGGGCAAGATCTTCGCCACAGGCGTCGACCCGCTCGATCCCGGCGCCACGCCGCTCACGGAGTTCGATTGCGCTTACCTGAACGGGGTTCTCTACCATCGGTCTCCCGCGCCGTAGCTCCCGCGCCGAAAAGGCTTCCGGCGGCGTCACCGCCATGAGATAAGAAATAGTTTCTTCACGTTCGTTGGAACGGACCTGTCACGGGGCACCGGCGTGAGGACGCGCCGAGAGCACGGCGCACCGGTCCGTGGAAAGGATCGAAACCGGTATGCGCAAAAGGCTCCTGTTCGCTCTCTCGCTGCTCCCGCTCGCGGCCCTCGGGCTCGCCCTGCGGCCGGCGCCCACCCTGGCCGGCGGCTTCCCCCACCGCTGCGCCGGGACCTACCTGATCTCGGAAGCGGGCGGGGCGAGGGATTTCTGGACGTTCGCGGCCGACGGGACCTTCTTCGGGACCACCTCGACGCAGCCCCTCTACAATTTCTCGAACCAGCAGGGAAGCTGGGAGAAGGTCGGCAACAGCGGCGCTCGAGGCGCCCTGTTCGCGTTCGTCTACGACGAAGACAACACCCTGATGACGACGGCCCGGATCGATATCGTCCTCGACACGGTCGGTCAGGGCTGCGACGAGATCACCGGCTCTCTCGTCGTGCGCACCTTCGAGGACGGCGAAGATCCGCTCGATCCTTCGACCGACACCGGCGAGCCCATCGCCTCCGACACCTTCACCGGCCGGCGCGCGAAGCCGAGCCCGTGACCGCCTTTTCCATGGCGCCTTTGCACAAACGGCACCGCCTGTGCACAACCGTGCACTGACGACAGCGCCTCTCCGCGAATGGAAAGAAGGTGCGAGAACCCATTTTTCGATTTACTTGGTTTGCCCGGTCAGTAGCATGCAGACCAGCACTCCGTCGTCGATGTAGTCGGAGTGTTCGCGGTCGATTGGGAAGGTGAGGGGCGCGCTCCGCGGCTGAGACATTCAGGCAGCAGCAGCAGCGGAGCGCGGTTGGGCCCGGGGGCGGCTGATGCCCGGCAGCGCGGTGTGCGCGAACCCGGGCAAACGGGCCCGATGCGGCGGTGTGCCCTGATTTCGGCGCGATCTCGGCACGGGAGCCGGTGGCTCGCGCGGCGGCGAGCGCGAAACGCGAGAGACGCGCAGTGGCCTGCCTCGACATCACCTCCACAAGCGGCGGAGTCACACTGGCATCGATCTTGAACTGTTGAAGTGCCTGACCTGATGCATCTCCAGCCAGCGCAGGCTCCGCAGCGCGCGGCACACCCTATTTGAGCAAAAAAGACAGAGGACAAGACATGCGTCATCGCAAGAGCTCTCTTCTCGGCTATCTGGCGATCCCTGCTTTCTCCACCCTGCTGGTCGCGAGCTGCACCAGCGCCGACCCCTCCGTGACCGGCGGCGATCATGACGACGAGGCCGTGGGCGAAGCCCATGGCGCGCTCACCCCCGAGCAGTGCAACTACTTCGACGTCAACGGTACGGTCCAGATCTGTCACAGGACCGGCTCCGCGACGAAGCCATACGCGATCATCCGTGTCAACGAGCAGGCGTGCGTCAACGCGCACAGCGCCCACGGCCAGGACTACGTCACCAGCCTCGATCCGAGCTCGCCGCTCTACGATCCGACCTGCGGCGGCCAGGGCTGCCTGGCCGTGAACGCGCCGTGCGACCCCACGGTGCCGTGCTGCGACGGCACGCAGTGCATCAACGGCACCTGCCAGGACCTCTGCGCGGGGGTGACCTGCGCGGCGTCCGACCCGTGCCACGCGGCCGGCACCTGCGACCCGCAGACCGGGCTCTGCTCGAACCCCGTCGCCCCTGACGGCACCGGTTGCGACGACGGCGACGCCTGCACGCAGACCGACACGTGCCAGGCCGGCACCTGCACCAGCGGCAACCCGGTCACCTGCTCCGCGAGCGACGAGTGCCACGTGGCCGGCTCCTGCGAGGCCTCCAGCGGCGTCTGCTCCAACCCCAGCGCTCCGGATGGGATCTACTGCAGCACGGGGATCTGCAAGACCGGGGCATGTTACATGCCCACCCTGAGCTTCCAGGCGAATCAGGACTACGCCGGCTTTAACCGCCCCCAGGGCGTGGTGGCGGGGGACGTCAACGGCGACGGCAAGCCCGACCTCATCGTGATCAACGTCAGCGGTGCCAGCGCGAGCGTGCTGCTGGGCAACGGCGACGGCACCCTCACGGCCGCCGCCCCCGTCGGCGGCATCGGCACGAACCCCGGCGGCGTGGCGCTGGGGGACCTCGACGGCGACGGCAGGCTCGATCTCCTCGTCGGGGGCTTCAACGTCCCCGGCATCGGCGGCCTCCGGGTGCTGCTGGGCAACGGCGACGGCACGTTCCAGGCCCCCGTCCTCTATGCCGTGGGCAATCAACCGGTCGGCGTGCAGGTGGCGGACTTCAACGGCGACGGCAGGCTCGACGTCGTCACGGCCAACTTCGTCGGCAGCAGCCTGAGCGTGCTGCTGGGCAACGGCGACGGCACCCTCCAGCCCGCCGTCGACTACATCGCCCTCGGCGCCGCCACCCCCAACGACGTGGCGGTGGCGGACGTCAACGGTGACGGCAAGCACGATCTCGTCTCGGCCAACTTCAACGGCCAGAACCTGAGCGTGTGGCTCGGCAACGGTGACGGCACCTTCCAGCCCGCCAGCGTCTTCCCCTCCGGCGCATCCGGCGTCGGAGCCGTGGCCGTGGGGGACCTCAACGGCGACGGCAAGCCCGACATCGCCGCGGCCCACCAGAACTCTGCCAGCGTGACCGTGCTGCTGGGCAACGGCGACGGCACCTTCCAGGCCCCCGTCGTGTATCCCGTCGGCGGCGGTTTTCTCCTCGACGTAGCGATCGCGGATCTCAACGGCGATCTCAGGCCAGATATCGCCACGACCAGCTTCAACAACCGCGCGGTGGGCGTGCTGCTGGGCAACGGGGCCGGCGCCTTCCAGCCCGTCGCCCTCTTCTCCACTGGCAACAACAGGCCTTACGGCCTGGCGGAGGTGGACCTCGACGGCGACGGCAAGCTCGACATCGCCACGACCAACTTCCTCGACAATACCGTGAGCGTGCTGATCAACCAGTCGTTCTAGCTGGGACGGCGTTGCCAATCGGACGCCGCGCAGCGCTGTACGAGCCTGCGCGGCGCTCGGTGCGGCGACCGTGCGTCGAGGCACGTTCGCCGTTCTACTCGGCACGACATCCGTACCTGAGCAGCGCCAGGCTTCAGCCAGCTCAACGACGGGAGCATCCAGCTCGACCGCAGCATGTAGCGATCCCGGAAGCGCGGAGGCCGTCAGGGGCTCGCCTCCGCGCGCCGGCCGGGGAAGGTGTCGGAGGCGATGGGCCGGCGGGATGGTCGCGCCGTCACCCGGCGGGCTCCGGCAGGCAGCAGATGGTCATCGTCTCTTCCGCGCTCGCGCCCCCGACCGGCGTACAGTCCCCCGGCTCGCTCACGTCCCATTCGGCACCGATGCTGCCGAGCGCGGGTTCGGCAGCGGCAGGGAGGCAGGCGCCTTCTTGGCCGAGGTTAACCGCCATGCCGCCGATCCGCCTGGACGCGCCGCAGGCGCTGTCCTCGTAGGCCGATACGGTCGCCAGGCTCAGGCTCCCGAGCGTGGAATCCGGCTCAGGAGTCACGCGGACCCCCGCCCGCAGGGAATCGATGCCGACGAGCGGATCGGTGCACGCGCGGTCCTCCCAAGCCCACACGGACGCCTCGCACCGGCCCCCCCTCGGGCGGCTTGCAGGTGCACGGCGCGCAGTCGCGCGTATGGTCCACCTCAGTGTAGAAGACCCCCAGCTTCTCGGAGAAGCTCGGCCAAGGGTCCCCCGCCGCGACGGGCGCCTGGCACTCGCGGTCGGCCCCGTCCGCGAGAATGCAATGCCGCCACCCCTCGGGCAGGCGGGACTGCTGCTGGTCGATCATGCAGCGCTGCCCGTCCTGCGCGCACAGCGTCGACGACACCTCGCCGGAGCAGGCGATCGCCACCTCGGCAGCGAGCGCATCCGGAGGCGCGGGGGATTCCTCGACCACCGGCGCGCACGGCTGCTCGGTGATGGACCCGATGTAGAGCGAGCCGAGCCCCTCGGACGGCACCCAGCCCGGCGACACGCACGAGCCATCCCAGCCCGGAGGCGGCGCAAAGGGCGTCCGTGTCCCCGCGTTTTCTCCCTCGCACACGTGCAGCGAGCTCGTCGTGACGTCCAAAGGCAGCTCACAGGACGGCGCGGTGCACGCGCACACGGGACAAGAAGGTGCCTCCCCCGGGGTCCGTCCCACGAACGCAGGCGGCCCGTCGGCAATCCGTATCAGCTCGTTCGTCACGGGGATGGCCCAGACGAGCTCGTCGCACGATGGCGCAAGCGTCTCGAGGCCCGTCCATACGAGCATCGGCTCATCGAAACCACGCGGCGGCTCGGGCACGCACTGCCCCCAGCAGGCGCCGTTGCTCGTGCCGTTGGCGTTCACGACCTCGCAGGTCACTTCCTCCGCGCAGTCGCGGGCGCCGCCGCACCCTCCCGCCGCCGCCAGGCCACCCGCAGCGAGGAGCAGCCCCCCCGCCACCCAGCTCCGCATAGACCGCATCACCATCGCTCGTTCCCGTTGCCCTCTCCGTCCTACCAGACGTCGGCGAGGAGCACGCCCCCGCCCTCGGCCGTCGCGAGCCGCACCGCGCGCACGGCGCTCGCGCGGGCGGAGTCCTAAATTGGCCATTTCGCCACAGTGATTTCCCATGCTTACAGAGCAAATGAGGACACTACCCGCTGCTCCTGTTGGGCTCAAACACGGTCTGTCCCCACGACCCCCCTCTCCGGGGGCGTGCCGCTCCCTTGATGTGGACACACACCGCATCGTCATTCTTCGGGCTCTGGCAGGCAGCAAACGGTACGCGGGCGCGGTTGCCCGCCGAACGGGGTGCACTGCGGGTCCTCCCTTGCCACCCATTCCGCGCTCAGGCTGCCGAGCGCCGGCCCGGGCTCGACGTGCAGGCAGGTGTCCTCCGCGCCGCGGGCCACCTCCGCGGTCCCGATGAGCGCGCTGTCGCTGCACGCGCCGTCCGCGTAGGCGCTCACCCGCGCCTCGCACCGGTTCAGGCCATCGGACGCGCAGCCGCACGGCTCACAGTTCTTAGAATCGGACAGATCGCGTTGATAGAAGAGGAACCTCTCCGAGAACAGCGGAGGCTTGCCCGGGGAGGCAGGCGGGTGGCAGTCCAGGACACCTTGGTCTTGCGCGACGACGCAGTAGCGCCAGCCCGGGGGCAGATGGGCCTCTTGCTGGTTCAGCATGCATGGATCACCGGGCCCCGGGCAGAAGGCAGGGGCCACGCCACCGGCACACACGACCACGACCTGGGAAGGCCCCTCCGGGATCGGGGGCACCTCGCGGACCCTGGGCTTGCAGTACGACTCGATCACAGGCCCGATCCAGATCGATCCGACTTGCGAAGACGGCACGGTGCCTGGTGAGATGCAGCCCCCGCCCCAGCTGGGAGGCGGATTGAACGGCGTGTTCGTCGCCTCCGGGATCTGCTCGCAGGACGAGAGGGAGTTCGCCGCGACCATCTGCGGCAACGAGCAGTCGCCCTCGCCGCAGCTGCACTCGCCGCAGACCGTCTCGCCGGGCTGGATCGAGCGGAGTGTCACGAACGTGGACGGGGCGATGGGCTCGGGCTCGCCCGTGAAAGGGTTGTCGGCCACGAGGTCTTCACACGACGGCTCGGACTCCTCGGGCCCCATCCAGAGGAGCATCGGATGGGCGAAGTCCGACGGCACGTGCGGAACGCATTTGCCCCAGCAGACGCCGTTGCTCGTTCCGTCGGGGTTGACGACCGGGCAGGGGTCCCACGGGTGGCCGCATAGGTCCTCCTGGACGACGCAGCCCGCCGCGCCCTGGGCGCCGGCCAGGCCGGCCAGCGCGAGCGCGCTCAGCAAGCGCAGCATCCACCACGTTCTTTGCGCTCTCATCTCCACCTCACCGCCTCCCTCGGGCCGCCCGCTACGAGCCCGCGCACGTCCTTCGCCATCCAGGCGGCGCCCGGCGCGACGCACCCGTCGCCCCGGCGCCCACGCTCCGCCGGAACCATCACCTTTCCCGGGGCAGGCAGCAGATCGTCTCCGCGCCGTCGCCTTTTTTCTCGCCCACCGGCGTGCCCCCCTCCGGCGTGCACGGGCCGGGCTCGTTGACGATCCACGTCGCGCTCAGGCTGCCGAGCGTGAACCCCGGCGCAGGGTCCACGCAGCTCCCTGCCTCAGGGACGCTGATGACGAGGAACGGATCGCTGCACGCGTTATCCTGGTAGGCCGACACGAACGCCGCGCACTGGCTCCTCTCGGGCGGCTTGCAGGAGCATGGCTCGCATTCGCGCGTGTCGTTCACCGCCGTGTAAAACACCCCCACCTTCTCCGAGTAGGTCGGCCAGGGGTTCCCCGGCTCCGCAGGCGCCTCGCACGGGACATCTTCCCCCTCCGCGCGGACACAGTGCCGCCACCCTTCGGGCAGGTGGTCCTGCTGCTGGTAGAGCATGCAGAGCTGGCGTCCCAGCGCGCACAGGCCCGGCACCAGGCGGCTCTCGCATGCGACCGCGACCTCGAACGTGAACGCATCGCGCGGTACCGGCTCCTCCTCGACCACGGGCGTGCACGGCAGCTGGCGGATCGGACCGATCGCGAGCGAAGCGAGCTGCTCCGGCGCCACCCGGCCCGGCGACACGCACGCGCCGTCCCAGTCCGGCGGGGGCCCGAACGGTGTCCGCGTCTCCTCGGGCCCCTCCCCGCACAGGGGCAGCGAGTTCGCCGTCACCTCGGACGGCAGCGCGCAGGACGGGGGCGTGCACGCGCACGTCGGGCACGTCGCGTCCTCTTCTGACACCGTCCTCCCCCGGAAGCTCGCGGGCTCGTAGCCCAGCCGCACCACCTCGCCCACCGTCCCGGGGACGGCCCAGACGAGATCGTCGCACGATGGCGCGAACAGGTCGGGCCCCGTCCACACGAGCTCCGGCGCATGGAAGTTACCGGGCGGCGGGGGCACGCACCGGCCCCAGCAGCGCCCGTTGCTCGTGCCATCGTCGTTGAGGATCTCGCAGACGAGGTCCTCCGCGCAGTCGTAGTCCCCGCCGCCGCTGCACCCGCCGGCCGCCGCCAGGCCGCCCGCACCGAGCAGCGCTCCCCCCGCCAGCCACCGCAGCCCGCTCCCCATCGTCACCGCTCCTCCCGGTCGCCTCCGCCGCCTACCAGACACCGGCGAGGAGCACTCCCCCGCCCTCCACCGTCGCGAACGGCACCGGGTGCACGGCACTCGCGCGCGGGGCAGGTGCCCACCAGAACGACGAGATCGCGACCGCACCAACGACGCCCGCGCCCATGAAGCTCGCCCAGGCGGCGGTCTCAAGCGTATCGCGCGCGCGCTTCCTGTCGGCCAGCGCCGCGCACGCGTCCGCGTGCTCGGGGTACACGCACGCTGCCAGCCCGCCGCGCCGGTGGATCGCGTTCGCCTGCGCCTCCGCCTTGTCGCCGCGCGCCGCGGCCGCGAGCGCGAAGCCCGTCCCGAGCGCGACCCCGGCCGACGCGACCGCGAGACCGCTGACGCGAAGGACCGTGCCCGCCGCGGGCCCCCTGTCCGGCGCAGGGTCTCGCGGAGAGGGGCTCTGCGGCGGAGAAGGCGCGGCAGCGGCTGGCACGGGCGCGCGCGGCGCGAGGGCCGGCGGCGGCTTCGGCTCGAGGTGGAGGCCGATCATCGCCTCCAGACCGCGACGCGCCTCGAACGGATAGACGCCGTCGGCGTAGCCCTCGAGCCTGCCGCGCGCCTCGTGCCGCCCGGGCTCCACGTAAACGAAGTAGTTCGCCTGCCCCCGGCCGATCCGCCGGCCGTCGATGAACACCTCGGCCTCGGGCCGGCTCACCGCGATGGTCGCGGGCGCCACCTCGCGCTCCGCCCGGCGCAGCCCCTCGGAGAAGCGCCGCCGCGCCGCCGGCGCGAGCGACTCCGGATCGAGCAGCGACGCCCGCAGGTGCTCCGCCGCGTCCCGGAACCGCCCGAGCGCGAGCTCGGAGAGGCCGAGCTCCCCCGCGAACTCCGGTCGCGGATCCGCCTCCCACGCCAGTCGGTACGACACCGCCGCTTCGTCCCACCGCCCCGCGCGCCGCGCGCTCTCGCCCCGCGCAAACGCCTCCTCGGCCTCGGAGCGCGCCGCCGACGCGCGGTCTTCAGCATAAGGATCCTCGTCGTCAGCGCGCGCCGCACGGCTCCAGAGGACCGACGCCACGGCGACCGCGAGCAGCAATCGGGCGCCGCTGCACATTTCGCTCGCACGCTACACGACGCGCTCACGTGGTTCAAGCCACCCCAATCTCCAGAAGAGGCAGAAAAAGCGCCGCCATCCGTGGAATCGACACGAACTTCCCGCAATGCTTCCGTCCCCCTTGGCGGGAGCGCCGTGTGCGCGCAGGCGAGAGCGCAGCGCAGCCTGAAGCGACACGGCCTGGAGGTGACGATTTTCAAACGTCGAACGGGCTCGCCGCGTAACTGGATTGTATGGGGAAATCTCCTTGCAAGACCGGGCCTGCCAACGAGAAACCGCCGCTCACCCTGGAGGCGATCATGGCGGAGCACCAGGACACCATCCGCCGCTACGTGGAGAGGCACGGCTTCCGGGGCGCGGACCAGGAAGACCTGGTCCAGGAGATCTTCCACGGGGCCGCGCGGTCGCTGCCCCGATTCGATCCCCGCCTCGCCAGCATGCGCACCTGGCTGCTGCGCATCGCGTTCAATCTGATCTCCAACGAACGCAACCGCGCCTGCCGCCGGCATGAAGAGTTGTGGCCCGAGGAGGCGCTGGACGGGCTCTCCAGCGATGCGCCGGACTCCGAGACACGGCTCATCGCAGCGCAGCGAAGCGAGGTCCTCGCGGAGCTGCTCCAGGAAGTGCCACTGACGCGACGGGCCATCCTGGTCGCGCACGATCTCGAAGAGGAGACGATCCAGCAGATCGCCGCGGAGTACGCGATGCCGCGCAACACCGTGTGGAACCATCTCCGTCTCGCGCGGCTCGCCCTGAAGGCGGCAGAGCAGCGCAGGCGCGCACGGAGCCGCGGCCGCGGCGCCCTGCTCGCGCCGCTGGCCCTCGCCCTCGGCGCGGTCCATGCGCGCGCCGCCGCGGGGCCGCTCCACGGAGGCCGGCTGCGGCGGCTGCTCGATTGGGCTCGCTGCGCTCTCCGGCGCGCGCCATCCCACCGCGAGGCCAGCCCGACGGCGAGCTCGAGGCGCACATCGCGGGCGGCGACACGGGCCGCCGGACGATCGGCCGCCAGCGCCGCAGCCGGCGCCGTGGCGGGCGCGCTCGTGCTGCTCGCTCCGGGCGGGCGCGACGACCTCCCGCTTCGGCCGGCCCACGCGCTGGCGCTGCGCGCTCCGCTGGCAACGTGGGTGGTTCACGGAGGCCAGACGCTCCCCTCCGCGTCGGAGCTGCCGTCGGAGAAGCCGGCGGTCGGCCCCGCAGGCGGCGCTCTCGAACCCGCTCTCCGCGACCCGACAAACCAGCGCTCGATGCCCGGAGCTCCTAAGAGCGGCGGCGCGCTGTCGACGTCCGAACACCGGCTGATGCGGCGGGCCATATCCATGCTGGCCGCCGGCCGAGACGACGCTGCGCGGCTCCTGCTCGAGCGACACCGGCGCGAGTTCCCCCGGGGTATCTACAGGGGCGAGCGCGAGGAGCTCCTGCGGCGCCTATCGGCCGCTGCGCGCTACGAGTGACGCCGAAGCAGGCCGGCGCGCGAAGGCGAGCCCCTGACGGCCTCCGCGCGGCGGGTGTCCAGGAAGCGATCCCCTCCCCTTCTCCCCCCGCCTCACAGACATCCTACAACGTGCCGGCTGGCGGGGGAGACCGTGAGTCGCTCCGTCGAGCTTCCGGGATTGCTTCGTGACGTGCCAGTCCGGCCGGTCTCGTCAGGTGACTTACAGGACGAACCGCAGCGTGAGGGCGAAAAGGCGGATCAGAGTCCGTTGGGGATCACGGTGAGGGTGCCGGATCCCCCGTTGGTCAGGACGAGATCGTCGTACCCATCGGCATCCAGGTCCGCGACGGCGATGGCGTTGAGGCCGGGCGAGGTGCCGGTCGAGACGACGGGGCCCGCGACGAAGGTCCCGTTGCCGTTGCCGGTCATCGGGCGGACGCCGCCCGAGGACGTGGTGACCAGGATGTAGGCGTCGAGCTTGCCGTCGCCGTTGAAATCACTCGCCACGACCCCCAGCGCCGAGTTGGCGATCGCGCTGGACGACGCGGTGGACTGAACGCCGCTCGCGAAAGTGCCGTCGCCGTTCCCTCTGAAGAAGAAGAGGTACCGGCCGGCCGCGCCGTTTGAAAGGATGTCGAGCTTGCCGTCTCCGTCGGCGTCGCCGAAGGCGATGCCCGCCGTCTGGCCGTTGGCGGAGTTGGTGTAGGCGGCCGGCGCGGCGAACGAGCCATTGCCCTGGTTGAGGAGGATCGACAGGCGCGCAGAGCCGGGGCTCGTCACCACGAGATCGGAGGAGCCGTCGCCGTTCAGATCGCGGCACGCGATGGTCGACTGCACGCCGCCGGTGGCCGCGATGGAGATGAGCGTGGGTGCGCCGAAGCTGCCGCCGCCGGTGCCCATGATCACGCTCACCTGATTCAGGGTCACGCTGGTGGTAGCGATGTCGGCCACCCCGTCGAGATCGAAGTCCGCGGCGCAGAGGTGGACGGAGCCCGGGGTGCCGGTGGTGAAGCTCGTCGGCGCGCCAAAGGTCCCGGGCGCGCTCGGGCCCAGGTTTCGGTAGACGCTGATGCTCCCGTTGCTGGTGGGCAGGTTGGTCTGGCCGTCGACGGTGACGGCGTCGAGCCACCCGTCGCCGTTCACGTCCACCGCCACGACCGCATTGCTGGAGAGCGGGGCGCCCGTGGTGTAGAGCTCCGGCTGGACGGTCGCGTCGCCGTTGCCGTGAAACACGGAGAGCGACCCGGAGGGGGTCGTCGACGACCCGGATTCGGCGTTGGCCACCAGGATGTCGAGCTCACCGTCCTTGTTCACATCGGCGACCGCGGGAGCCAGCGGGTTGTGGGGCGCGGAAACGCTGGTCGGCGTGCCGGGGACCTGGCCGGAGGGCGGGTCCTGGCAGCCACCGTTCGAGCAGATTTCACCGGCCGCACACGCGCTGTCGCAGGTGTTGCAGTGGGAGGCGTCGCTCTGGAGGTTCACCTCGCAGCCGTCGGACGTGAGCCCGTTGCAGTCCGCGAGGCTGCCTTCGCAAGCCTCGCAGCTGGTCCCCTCGTAGGTGGGCAAGCACTCACAGGAGTAGCTGCTGAGACCGTCGGTGCAGGTCCCGTCGTTCTGGCACGGGTTGGGCGCGCACTCGTCGATCTCCGTGCACGTGGCGCCGTCGCCGGAATACCCCAGGTTGCAGGCGCAGGTATAGGAGCCCGCCGTGTTGGTGCACGTCGCGTTCACGTCGCAGTTGGCCGTGGCGGCGCACTCATCGACGTCCGTGCAGGTGACGCCGTCGCCGGAGTACCCCGCGTTACAGGCGCAGGTGAACGAGCCCGCCGTGTTGGTGCACGCTGCGTTCGCATCGCAATTGTCGGTAGCCAGGGCGCACTCGTCGTTGTCCGTGCACGTCACGCCGTCGCCGGAGTAGCCCGCGTTGCAGGCGCAGGTGAACGAGCCCGCCGTATTGGTGCACGCTGCGTTCGGGTCGCAGTTGTCCGTGCCCAGGGCACAGTCGTTCACATCGGTGCACGTCACGCCGTCGCCGGAGTACCCTGCGTTACAAGCGCAGGTGAAGGAGTCCGCCGTGTTGGTGCAGGCAGCGTTCGCGTCGCAGTTGTCGGTGCCCAGGGCGCACTCGTTCACATCGGTGCATATGCCGCTCTGGCAGGTGAGGCCGTCGCAGCACGGCACCGTGGCGTCGCACGGCGCGTTCACGGCCAGGCAGCCCTGGCCGCCCGCGTCCCCGTTGTCATCGCCGTCGGCCACGGAGGGGCCGGCGCTGGTGCAGCTCGCGAACAGCAGGCAGGAGAATGCCGGGATCGCCAGACAGCTGAAAAGAGAGCTCTTGCGATAGCTCATGGTTTGTCCTCTGTTTTTTGTTGAAGCCCCGGGGGAGTGCCGCGCGAGCCACCGGATCCCGCGCTGAGCTCGCGCGAAAATCAGCGTACACCACCTGATCGGGCCCGTTTGCCCGGTACCGCGCACATCACGGGTTCAAGCACGAGCAGCCCCCCGGGTTTAGGCGCGCTCCGCTGCTACTGCTGCTGCCTGAATGCCTCAGCTGCAGAGCGCGCCCCTCATCGTGCGAAACGACTGCGCACGATCCGCCGTCGATGGAGAGTTTTCAGCTCGCGTAGGATGCTCCAACCAGGCGAGCCACGTAAACAAAAAAGGGCGAAAAGGCGGGTCAGAGTCCGTTGGGGATCACGGTGAGGGTGCCGGATCCCCTGTTGGTCAGGACGAGATCGTCGTACCCATCGGCATCCAGATCCGCGGCGGCGATGGCGTTGGGGCCGGGCGAGGTGCCGGTCGGGACGACCGGGCCCGCGGAGAACGTCCCGTTGCCGTTGCCGGTCATCGGGCGGACGCCGCCCGATGAGGTGGTGACCAGGATGTAGGCGTCGAGCTTCCCATCGCCGTTGAAATCACTGGCCACGACCCCCAGCGCCGAGTTGGCGATCGCGCTGGACGACGCGGTGGACTGAACGCCGCTCGCGAACGTGCCGTCGCCGTTCCCTCTGAAGAAGAAGAGGAACCGGCCGGCCGCGCCGTTCGAGAGAATGTCGAGCGTGCCGTCGCCGTCGGCGTCGCCGAAGGCGATGCCCGCCGTCTGGCCGTTGGCGGAGTTGGTGTAGGCGGCCGGCGCGGCGAACGAGCCATTGCCCTGGTTGAGGAGGATCGACAGGCGCGCGGAGCCGGGGCTCGTCACCACGAGATCGGAGAAGCCGTCGCCGTTCAGATCGCGGCACGCGATGGTCGACTGCACGCCGCCGGTGGCCGCGATGGTGGTGAGCGTGGGCGCGCCGAAGCTGCCCGTGCCGGTGCCCATGATCACGCTCACCTGGTTCAGGGTCACGCTGGTGGTGGCGATGTCGGCCACCCCGTCGTTGTCGAAGTCCCCGGCACAGAGGTGGACGGAGCCCGGGGTGCCGGTGGTGAAGCTCGTCGGCGCGCCGAAGGTCCCGGGCGCGCTCGGGCCCAGGTTTCGGTAGACGCTGATGCTTCCGCTGATGAGGGGCAGGTTGGTCTGGCCGTCGACGGTGACGGCGTCGAGCCACCCGTCGCCGTCCACGTCCACCGCCACGACGGCGTTGCTGGAGAGCGGGGCGCCCGTGGTGTAGAGCTCCGACTGGACGGTTGCGTCGCCATTGCCATGGAAAACGGAGAGCGACCCGGAGGGGAACAGCAACGACCCGGATTCGGCGTTGGCCACCAGGACGTCGAGCTTGCCGTCGCCATTCACATCCGCGACCGCCGGAGCCAGCGGGTTGTGGGGCACGGAGACGCTGATCGGCGTGCCGGGGACCTGGCCGGAGGGCGGGGTCTGGCAGCCACCGTTCGAGCAGATTTCACCGGCCGCGCACGCGCTGTTGCAGGCGCTGCAGTGGGAGGCGTCGCTCTGGAGGTTCACCTCGCAGCCGTCGGACGTGAGCCCGTTGCAGTCCGCGAGGCTGCCTTCGCAAGCCTCGCAGCTGGTCCCCTCGTAGGTGGGCAAGCACTCACAGGAGTAGCTGCTGAGACCGTCGGTGCAGGTCCCGTCGTTCTGGCACGGGTTGGGCGCGCACTCGTCGATCTCCGTGCACGTGGCGCCGTCGCCGGAATACCCCAGGTTGCAGGCGCAGGTAGAGGAGCCCGCCGCGTTGGTGCACGTCGCGTTCACGTCGCAGTTGGCCGTGGCGGCGGCGCACTCGTCGACGTCCGTGCAGGTGACGCCGTCGCCGGAGTACCCCGCGTTGCAGGCGCAGGTGAACGAGCTCGACGTGTTGGTGCACGCTGCGTTCGCATCGCAGTTGTCGGTAGCCAGAGCGCACTCGTCGACGTCCGTGCACGTCACGCCGTCGCCGGAGTAGCCGGCGTTGCAGGCGCAGGTGAACGAGCCCGCCGTGTTGGTACACGCAGCGTTCGCGTCGCAGTTGTCGGTGCCGAGGGCACACTCGTTGATATCGGTGCAGATGCCGCTCTGGCAGGTGAGGCCGTCGCAGCACGGCACCGTGGGGTCGCACGGCGCGTTCACAGCCAGGCAGCCCTGGCCGCCGCAGGTCGGGTCGTAGGTCGGCGAGCTCGGGTCGAGGCTGGTGACATAGTCGCCGGCGTGGGCGCTGTGCGCGTTGACGCACGCCTGCTCGCTGACGCGAATGATCGTGTACGGATTCTTCGCGGAGCCGGTCCTGTGACAGAGCTGGACCGTGCCGTTGACGTCGAAGTAGTTGCACTGGTCGGGGGTGAGAGCGCCATGGGCTTCGCCGGCGGCCTCGTCGTCAGCGCCGTCGTCCGCGGAGGGGCCCGCGCTGGTGCAGCTCGCGAGCAGCAGGGTGGAGAAAGCCGGGATCGCCAGGTAGCCGAGAAGAGAGCTCTTGAGAGAGCGCATGGTTTGTCCTCTGTTTTGGTTCAAGCGGGAGTGGTGCCGCGCGATGCCGAGCCGGCGCTGGCTGAAGAAACCTCAGGTCATGCACTTCAACAGTTCAAGATCGATGCCAGCGTGAGTACGCCGCCTTGCGGAGGTGATGTCGAGGCATGCCCCTGCGCATCTTTCGCGATTCGCGCGCGCCGCTGCATGAGCCACCGGCTCCCGCGCTGAAATCGCGCCAAAAGCCGGGAACACCGCCACATCGGGCCCGTTTGCACGGGTTCGCACACACCTCGATACCGGACACGAACAGCCCCGAGCCCAGTCAAGCTCCGCTGCTGCTACTGCTGCTGCCTGAATGCCTCAGCCGCGGACCGCGCCCCTCACTGTCGTGACCGACGGCGACCACTCTGTCGAGAACGACGGCAGAGTGCCCGCCGTATACTACGGACTGGGCGAGTCACGTAAATAAAAAAACGCGTCAGCCCATGTGATTCACACCTGTGATTCACACCTGTGATTCACACCTGTGATTCACACTCGTGGAGAGGCACCATCATTTGTAGGTTGCACCGACGGTGACGTCGGTGCATAGGCGACACGACTCTCAACATATCGCTGAACGCTGAACCGACCCGGGTGACCGAACGCGATTCCGCTCCGAACGGCGCCACAGCGTTGGTCCAGCCGGCCTGCGAGGGACGGGAGCGACCTCCGTGAGCAGATACCACATCGGCTCGCCTTCCGCGGCGGCTCGTGACCGGGGATCGTACAACGCGTCAGTGAGCTATGGCCTCGGCGCCTTGCTCGCGGCGGCGACAACGCGTAGTGTGCCGGCCTGCGCTCGCAGGGCGCCATGAGCTTGCACGTTTGGCGCGCCGCTCTCCCCGATTCTCACAGGAAGGATGACCGATGCTCCGCAACACGAAGATCAACGCGCTTCGAATCGCCCAGCTCACCGTTGCCACCCTCATGGCCGCCGCAGTCCCGGTGTGCTTCACCCTCGCTGCGCCCGCGCGCGCAGCGATCATCGACGTTCAATGCGTGGGATCCTTCAGCCGAGCCTTCAGCCCGGCCGTCACCGCCACCCCGCAGAACGTCACGGTGACCGAAGCCTTCGACTACGACACCTGCGTGATCGGCCCCAGCGCCACCGGCGCCGCCGCCATCAATGTATCCCTCAGCTGCGTGCCCGTCACCGCGGGTCCGCCGGAGACCGAGACGGTCACCTGGAACGACGCCACCGGCGGCACCAGCACCATCACCTGGTCAGCCCCCACCGTCGTCGGCCAGACCGCCCTCTTCTCCGGAACGGTCACCGCCGGGCGCTACGCCGGAGACTCTGCCACCAAGGTCACCTCCGGGGTCAGCTATGTCGGCAGCGTCGTTGGATGCCTGCTCGGCACGCCCATCAGCAACACCACAGGCCTGGTCGACAGCATCGTGCTCACCCAATGATCGCACGCGGGAAGAAGGAACCCCGAACCGGTCGGAGACGTCACGCCCCCACGGAGGAACCTGCCTTGGGTTGACAGGACCTTGTTCTCTGCGGTTTGCCGTGCGCCGCAACCTCGCGAGCGCGCCCGCGCGCCTCCTGTCCGCTGCCCAGCCCCCTCTGTGCCGATCCGCAGCTTCAGACGCACGGAACCAGGGAGGAACCTAGGCGACGCGGTACTAGCGAGATTCCCCTGCCTATCAGTAGCTCGGCGGCAGCGGGCACGCCCGCGGGGTCGTCGCGGTCGTGCGCTCCGCTGCCAAGAGCGCAAGGTTCTGCTCGATGCCGGGCAAGTGCGGATTGGCGTTGCAAGCGCGAAGGTAGCTTGCCTCCGCGCTCTCGAGATTACCGAGCAGCTGTTCGACGGCGCCGAGGCTGGCGTGGGCCTCGGACAGCTCCGGAAACAAGCCGGTGGCGCGGATGTAGGCAGCTCGCGCTTCGGTCAGCCGCAGCTGCCGGCGCCGTTCGTTGCCGACGTTGTATTCGACGACGCCCAGGACCTCGGACTGGCTGAGTGGACGCGCGTATTCGCGCGCCGAGCCGCCCGGCACCGGAAAGCGCTGGCCGTACCACGCGTCCGGCATCGCCTCACCGGCGCGCAGCAGCTCCACGTTGCGCGCGCCGCCCTGCTCCTGCACCCGCACGTAGAAGTGCCCAGGCATCATCACCCCGGACGCCGAATGGCCGAGCGCGTCAGCCAGCGCGAGAAACAAGGTACCAAGGCCTACGCAGCTCCCGCGGCGGCGCTCGAGCACGCCGGGCAGGCACACGAAGGCCAGATTCGTGTCGGCCACCTCGCGCACGAAGCTCCAACGACCGAACAAGAGCTCGCTCAACACCGTAGCAGGTGAGCGCCGGGGAGACGAAGCGAGCGCGCTCTCCGCCTCGTCGACGAGGCGCGAGAGCTCCGTCAGGCTCCAGGTCACCTGGCTCTCGTCGACGAACGCGGTGTCACGGGCCAGGCCGATCAGGGCGCGGCCGAACGCGAGCTCTCGGCGCGGAGCGCGAAAGCAGCCGCTGCCCGCGAGCAAGAGCAGGAGCGCGCGGCGCTTCATGGCTTCTTCAGCGGCTCCCAGTCTTCCCAGTAGTTGTAGAGATCACGCGCCGTCATCATCCAGATGACCAGCTTCTTCGTGCCGAGCGCCTCGACGCTGCGGCGCAGCAGCTTTTGCCGGACGTTGGGGCCGCCGCCGTAGCTCATGACCAGGTCGAGCGGATAGGCGATGCCACGCGCGAGGTGCGCCGAGACGCCAGCGTGCTCGGCGTCCGTCAGCTGATAGACGGCGGTGAAGCTGTCGCCCAAGAGCACGACCGGGCTCTCCGGGTCGTCGTCGTACGGCTTGCCGTCGGCGACGACCTGGTGCGCCACGAGCGTCTCAGGCGCGTATTTTTTCTGCTCGGCTTCCGGCAGTCGCGAATGCAGATCGCCGAAACGGGTGAAGCTGGCTTCGCGCAAGTCGTAAGCGCGCTTCTGCCTGGCGAGCTCGGCGTACCAGGGGTACTTCTTCACGCGGGCGGCCAGGAGGTCCGCGGCCAAGCGCAGCCCACGGTCGGTCCAGTGCGTGTCCTGGCGCTGGAACAGAAGCGGCTCCGCTGCGCTCGTGACCTTCGCCTGCAGGAACGCCGGCAGCAGGTCCACGGTCTCCACGCCTTCCTTGCCGAGCCTCTCGATCAGCTTGCGGAAAGCCGGATTGATGACCTGACCCGAGAGCGCCGTGAAAGCGGGGTCCAACTTCTCCGGATACACCTCGAGCTTCGTCGGGACCGGAACGAACAAGAAGTCGACCCCCTGCTCGTCGAGCAGCTTCTTGAACTCGAGGATCACCGGCAGCGGGTTCTTTCCCTTGCGTTGCTGCTCGAGATCACCACCGCTGACGTATTCGAGGTCGTTGCGGTAGAACAGAAAGCCATCTCGCCCAGCCAGCGCCTTGACCTTCGGCGGCATGCCCTTGAGCCGCTTCTTCAGGGCGTCATGGGTCGGCCTGAGCTTGGCCATCCACGTCGGCCAAGAGCCGCCCGCCTCGGCCAGCTCGCGCTGCACCGTCTCGAGCCCCGGCGCGGGGTTCGGCGACGGACGTGTCTTGCTCAGCCGAAGCGCCGGCTTCGCGGGCGCGGCGGCCGCGAGCGCCGCGCCTTCGCCACGCACCAGAAAGACGTTGTACGTGGCCTTGCCTTGCGGCTTGCCGCGCAGCACGATGGTCGGCGCCGGAAAAGCGCGCCCGCCCAGCTCTTGCTTGATGTAGGGCTCGGTCTGCGCGTCCGGAAAGCTCGGTCCCACCGGCATGAGATCGGTGTTGAAGGACGGGTACCAATACGACGAGAGCTGGTTCGCCCAGGCCTTCACCTCGCTCGGCGACAGCACCGGCGCCACGTAGTCCTTCTGAATCGCAGCCACGAGCACGGGAGTGACGACGCCAGGCGCCACTCGGCCATAGATCTCGGGAAAGCCGTCCCCGTCCTGATCGGCGGAGCCCGCAAAGGGCTTGAACCAAGGCTGAAACTCCACCTTGGCCCACAGCTCCACCGCGCCCGACGCGGCCTGATGAACGAACACCTCGCTCAGGAGCTGGCCGGAGGTGCCGGGCGGCAACTGCAGGCCCCACCGCTCGCTGCGCACGGCTGAGCCAACCTCGGCCAGCGCTTCGGCCCCCGCTACCTTGCGCGCTTGCAAGAACTCCGAAAGCGGCGCGAAGGCCAGCGCTTGCTGCTGCTCGGCCGGCGAGAGCGGCGTCTTCGCGAGATCGCTCGTCAGGCTGCCCTGGTCGAGCTGCCCCGCGAACGCGCGCGAGGTATCGGGCGTGCCCGCGGCCGACATGGGCGTCTCTGGCTCCGGGTCGGCGATCATGAAGTTGCTGTGATAGGCGGCGTAGTCCAGCGCGGCGCGCGTCGGGCGCGCCACCTCACGCACCCAGATCTGCGAGCGCGTTCGCGCATAGCCTTCGTTCAGCGTACGGACGTGAGCGTGCTCGACGCGCGTGCCCGCTGTCGCATCACCCCAGGGAAACTTCGCAGCCCCGGCGTGACAAGCGACAATGCCAAGCGCCGATGCGGCGAGCGAGCCCCAGACCCCAAGCGCGCGCTTACGCTGCGTCATAGCGACCTCGACGGTAGTTCCACATCACGCGAAGCACCCGGAGCCCGTACGTCAGCGGGTTCAGGTGCGAGACCTCGTCCCCGTAGTGCGTGGGCACCGGCGCCTCGCCGACCGAAAGCCCACGTGCCCGCGCCGAGGCGATGACTTCCAGATCGAAATCGAAGCTGTCAGACAGGCCGTGAAACGGCAGCGCCAGCGCGCGCGGCCCATAGAGGAGGTAGCCGCTGTGGTAGTCCGTCATCGAAAGCGACAGCGTCCGGTTCTCGATGCGGTTCAGCAGCGCATTGCCGACGTACTTGTAGAGGGGCATACCCCCCTGCAAGGCCGTGCCCGCGGCGATGCGCGAGCCCTGCAGCAGATCGAGCCCGCGACGCGAGAGCTCCCCGATCAGCCCAGGCAAGGCCTCGGGCGCATACTGACCGTCGGCGTGGATACAGGCGACCAGGTCCGGCGCATCGGCGCGCGCCTTGGCCAGACCGTCCTTCATCGCCGCGCCGTAACCGCCGTTGCTGCGCCGCCGGAGCAAGCTAAGGCGAAAGGCCGGCGAGCTGTAGCGCTCGACCCGACGGGCCGTGTCGTCGCGACTGCCGTCGTCGACGACCACCACGTGGGTGAGCCCCGACGAGGCCAGGCCGCCGACGCGCTCCAGCACCGACTCGATGTGCCGGGCAGCGTTGTACGCAGGGATGACGACCGTCACCTTCATGCGGAGCTCGCGAGCTGCGAGAGCGAGGATGCCGCGGCGACGCGACCGCCGTAGCGCTCGACGTAGTCGTTCACGATCGGCGGCAAGGAGGCAGCCAGGCGTCGCTGGGGCTTCCAGCCGAGCAGCCGCTGCGCCTTCTGAACGTCGGGGACGCGCTCCTGCGTGTCGTCGTAGCCGGGGCCATAGAACTCGGCGGCCGACACCGCGCGAAACTGGGCAGGCGCGCGCTCGGGTAACCGCTCAGCGAAGGCGTCGGCCAGCAGCCGAGCGAGCTCCGCGATACTGACGTCATTGTCCGGGTTACCGATGTTGAAGATCTGACCTCTACTCTGCTTCGGCCGCTCGAGCACGCGGCACACGGCTTCGACCATGTCGCTCACGTCCATGAACGCCCGCCGTTGCGCGCCGCCGCCCACGAGCGGCAAAGGCTCCCCTCGCAGCAGCGCGCTCATGAAGCTGGCCAGTACGCGGGGTGTCCCCTCCCCGTCGATGCCGGGCAGGAAGTCCATGCGCGCGCCGATGGTGTTGAAGGGCCGGATGATCGTGAACGGCAGCGCGCCGTGCTGGCCGTGCGCCCAGATCACCCGCTCGAGCAGCTGCTTGGCGCACGAATACGTCCAGCGCTCGCGCCCCACCGGGCCGAGCAAGAAGCACGAGTCATCCTCGTGCATACGCGCGGCCGGCTGCCCCTGCGCGTCCAGCGCGGCGCGCCCGTAGACCTCGGCGGTCGAGAAATGAATCAAGCGCACGGCGCGCTCCGCGCAGCGCTTCACGAGCGGCAACAGGTGCGTGAAGCTGGCGTCGATGACCTCCAGCGGGATGGTCGAGTACTGGGCTGGGTTGCAAAGCGCCGTGAGCGAGATCACGACCTGACAGCGCTCGGTCACGTCCTCGACGAGCCCCGGCGCCTCGACGCGCGCCTCGATGCGCCGTACGCGCGCGTCCCAACACTCGAGCTTGGTCAGATCCACGTCGACGGCGTCGACCTGGCAGGCGAAGCGTTCAAGCAAAGCCGGCACCAGGTGCGAGCCGATGAAGCCGCCCGCGCCGACCACGGCGATGCGCGTTTCCCTCACGGTGAGCCGCTCCCGCCGGACGGAATGAAGACGTCGGGCCAGCGATCATTGGCCGAGTTGTAGGTGAGGCGCGCGGCCTTTTCGGGCGGCGTGCCCACCTCCCACAGGTAAATCTCGTAGTCGGCGGTGTCGTGGTCGTGACCGCGCTGGGTGATGCCCCAGACCATCCATTTTCCGTCGCGCGACAGCTGCGGGAAGTACTCGTGCGAGCGGCGACCCGGCAGGTCCATGAACTGGAGCTTGTCCAGGTCGACGTCCTTCGGCGGCGTGCCGTCATCGATCGGCATGCGCAGCACCCGGCTATCGCCGTTCCCGGTCGGGTGAACCCAGTAGATGGCCGTTTGATCCGGCGTCCAGTTCACCTGGCAGCCCAGCCCGGTCTGGGTCCAGGCCTTCTTGGCGATGTTCCAGATGCCGGTCTCGCGCTTCGAGCCGCGCAGCGTGATGGCGAGGTACTTGCCGTCGCTCGAAATCTCCGGCTGCTGCAGCAAGGCGCCGTCCAGATCGGATACGCCCTCGCTGTCCATCAACTGCGTCTCTTCGCCGCTGCCGAGCTTGCTGCGAAAGACCTTCGTGCCGCGCACGAACAGGATCTCATCCTCCGAGATCCAGCTCCCCCAGCTCGCGCCCTCGACGACCTTCTTCGGCTCGGCGCCGTCAGGCTTGACCGTGTAGATGTCCCACTTGTCGCTGGCGTTGGCGTCGCGTTCGCTCACCCAGCCTTGTTTGCTGCGGCAAAACAGGATTTGCTCGCCGCTCGGAGAGAACCTCGGAAACCAGTCGACCTCGTCGCCCTTGGTGATCTGTTTGACGTCCGAGCCGTCGGTCTTCATCGTGAACAGGTCGTGATTGCCCACGCGGGAGCTGGACCAGACGATGGTGCCGCTGGCCTTCCCGCCGACCTCGCGCATCAGCGCGACGTCCTCCGCGGGCGGGGCTTCGTCGGCCCCCTTCGGGGGCTCGCCCGAAAAGGCCGAGCATCCGAGCACAGCCGAGCAGCACAGAGTACCAATTTGCTGCAGTGGGAAACGCAGGCTCATCTAAATTGTCCTTTCTCGAGCTTCACTCGCGCGGGGTGCGAGCGTGGCCGCCTCGACGGCGGGTGAAGGAAAACAGCGACGCAACCCGGCGCGCACGCCGAGCGGCGCGTAGCCGAGGTCGTTCATGGCTTCGGTCGGGTCGAGATCGGCGTCGTTGACGATGCCGGCTATCGCGCTCGAGGTGAGCGGGGGCCGCCTCATGAACGCGGGGAGCACGGCCGCCAGCGCCCGGCACGCCCACACCGGCAGGTGCAAGAACGGCCGAGGCCGATCGTGATGAAGCAGCAGCAGCTCCGCGAGCTCGCGAATCGAGATCACCTCCGCGCCGCTGAAGTTGTAGGTCTTGCCGTGCGCGATCGGCGCATCGGCCAGCCGCACGAGGCCGTCGACGACATCCTCGGCCCAAACGGGCCTCTTGAGCGCGCCACCGGCGCCGATGAACGGCACGACCGGAAACCGCCGCAGGTAGTCGAGGAACATCAGGAGCTCCTGACCGCCGCCCTGCTCGTAAACCAGCGTGGGCCGCACGATCGTGTAGGCGAGCCCTGAGCCCTGGACGAGACGCTCGGCCTCGAGCTTGGACTCGGCATAGCGCGTCCGACGGGGGTAAACGACGGAGGCCGACGAGACGTACACGAAGTGCGGCACCCCCGCTCTTCGCGCCTCCGCAACAAGGTGCGCCGTGCCGTCGCGGTTGACGCGCTGAAACATCGTGGGGTCGTGGGTAATGATGATGGCGGCCAGGTGGTAGACGAGGTCGACGCCGCGACACACGCCGGCCAATGTGCTCGGATCGCTGATATCGCCTTCGCGCACGTCGCAGCCCAGCGCATCCACGCGCGCCCGCGACGGATCACCGGGCAGTACGAGCGCTCGCACTTGCCAGCCCGCTCTGCGCAGCCGCGCCGTCAAGCGGGCGCCCATCACGCCGGCGGCGCCAGTGACCAGGGCTGTCGGCATCCTACGGAGCCCCCGCAGGCTTGGGAGTCGGGAAATCCAGCGGAATCCAGTCTCCGACCGACAGCTCGCGCGCAGCGAACTCCCAGACCACCACGCGCTTGCCCGCCAGGCGATCTTGGCCGGCGTTCAGCGCGCGCGCGAGCGCCTGGCGCGTAGCGAAGGCGCCGGAGTCGTTCTGCGCGATCACGTCGATGGGGCGACCAAGCGCCAGGGCCAGGTGCGGGGCCAGGCCGGACGCGTTGCCCCAGCCCATTCCCTCGAGCGTGAAGATGTTGGTGAAGCTGTCGCCGAGCAGGAGCACGTCGGCGCTCTCGTCAGGCTCCCAGGGCGTGCCGGCCGCGTCCTGCACCTGGTGCACGACCACGCTCTCCGCTTGAAACAGGCTCTGATCGTCGGGCAGCTTGAGCATGTCGACAAGATCACCGACGCGCGAAGCCGGCTGCGGAGCGCCGCGCAGCACGGGCTTCTCTGCCAGCTCTGGCAATACCCCAAGCCCGATCACGAGCTGGCCGAGGTCGGCGGCGATGCGCTCCATGTAGCCGGGCGTAAAATGCGTATCTTGAGCCAGGAAGAGCGGCTCGGTACGGGGCTCGGGCACGCTGCGGCGCGCGTCGAGCACGGCCACGCCGGCTGCTCGAAGCTCGCTCAGGAAGCGGTCGTAGTCGACATTCTGCGCCATCTCGACGCGCCCATCACGCCCAAGAAGTGGACCCGGCTCGATCCCAGCCTTGTCCGGCATCGGCAGGAGCACGAGGCGGATCCCGCGTTGCGCGAGCGCTTGCTGGAACGCGAAGATGGCGGGTCGCGGATCCGGGTGGATGGGCTCCTGGCCTGCGTCGAGGGCTTCCCTGGCGCGGCCCCGCAGCACCTCGGGCTCCAGGAATCCGGGCCCGCCGACGTGCTGCACACCGGGCGTATAATAGAGCCAGCCGCCGTGTCCGACGACCGCGAGCTTGTTGCCCACACGAGCTAGACGGGTGAGCAGCAGCTGCACGCGGGGCTGGACCCAGGACTTGGCGTACGAGGCATCCTCGATGCCCTTCTCGATCTGACGCAGGTTCTCGGCCGTCGGTGGGCGGCGCACCAGATCCACGAGAGGCGACTCCTCATCCTCGCGCTTCTCGAGGTAGGCCTGCGCGAGCGGAACAGCGTAGATCGCCCCCAGAAACAGCAGCGTGAGCAGCCAGGCCGCGCCGCGGCTCACGTCGGTCGCGATGATACCGCGGCGCAGCTGCTCGTCGCCTGTGGGGTCGGTCGGACCGCCGCTGCGTTCGATGGCAGAGGACGAGGGAGGCAAGGTACTTTGCATCGCGCGGCCTCAGAACTGAAAGTAAAGGAACGGGTTGATGGTCTGCGTCCACATCATCAACGTCGCGAGCGCCATCGTGGCCGCCACGAACGCGGTACGGGGCAAGGACAAGCGCCGCGTGAGCTCCCAGCTGTTGGGCATGCCGAAGATCACGACCGCGGCCAAGGCGAATAGCCCCACGTAGTACCGCTGGTGGAATGCGCCCGCCACGACGTCCGCCGCCGGCGAAACGGCGGCGAGCCCGAACAGCGAGCCCAGGTAGGTCACCGCCTGCTCGAGCGTCTTGGCGCGGAAGAACACCCACGACAAGCACACGATCAAGAAGGTGAAGGCGACGCCGACAGCGGGTGGCAGGCGGCGCAGCGGGTGAGCTTTACCGAGCCTGCGCTCCACCCCGAGCATGCCACCGTGAATGCCGCCCCAGATCACGAAGTTCCAGCTGGCGCCGTGCCAGAGCCCGCCGAGCAACATGACAGCCATCAAGTTGGCGTACGTGCGCAGGGGGCCTTTGCGGTTGCCACCGAGCGGGATGTACAGATAGTCGCGCAGCCACGTGGACAGGCTGATATGCCAGCGCCGCCAGAACTCCGTGATGCTGCGCGACTTGTAGGGGGAGTCGAAGTTCTGGATCAGCACGAAGCCGAGCATCAGCGCCAAGCCCACGGCCATGTCCGAGTAGCCGGAGAAATCGAAGTAAATCTGGAACGCGTAGGCGACCAGCCCGAACCACGCGTCGTAGAAGTGCTTGGCTCCACCGGCGAACGCCGTATCGGCGATGTGCCCCATCGGGTTGGCCAGCAGGATCTTCTTGCCCATTCCCAGCGAGAAGAACGCGACGCCGCGCGCGAACTTCTCGAGCGTGTGCTGGCGCACGCGCATCTGCTCCTCGATCGCCGCATATCGGATGATGGGGCCCGCCACCAGGTCGGGGAAGAAGGCCTCGAAACACATGTAGTCCGTGAAGCGCCGCATCGGTCGGGCGTCGCCGCGGTACACGTCGATGGCGTAGCTCATCGCCTTGAACGTGTAAAAGGAGATGCCCACCGGCAAAACGACGTGCAAGACCGGCACGATCTGCGTCGAGCTGCCGAAGAGCGCCCCGAGCGCGTTGATGTTCTCGGCGACGAAGCCCGTGTATTTGAACGCCGCGAGCAGCCCGAGGTTGGTGACGATGGAGATCGCCAGCACCAGCTTCATCTGGCGGGTCCGCACGACCTCGGGGCCAATCACGGGCGGTAGGCCGTCGACGTCGGGCAGCCGTGACATCTTCAGGAGCAAGAGGCCGCACACGTAGTCGACGCTCGAGCCGAAGAACATGATCACGGCCCAGCTCGGGTTCGCCCAGCCGTAAAATACGTAGCTCGACACGGCGATGAGGGCCGTGCGGGCCCGGCCCGGCAGGGCGTAGTACGCGGCCAGTACCAGCGGCAAGAAGTAGAACAGGAAGATATGGCTGGAGAAGACCATCTCAGCGGCTCACGGGGCCCACGGGCGCCAGCCCTTGTCCTTCATCGTCTCGAGCGCTCGTTGCACCCAGGTGCGATGGCCGTCCAGATTGAAGTGATGGTCGTCTTGCATGCCCACGCCCTCGGCCGAGACGAGCGCGAAGTTCGACACCACGCTCGGGCACCTTTCGATCTCGGGACGGATGGCGTTCGCCACGGCGCCGCCGACCACGAACTCGCCCGAGCTCTCCACCTCGTAGTCGTTCATCAACGCAGGCAGCGTTGGCTCGCCGACGTCGTTGCGAATGGCGGTCACGAGGGTATTGATGCAGTCGGGAAAACCGGTGCGATCGGCGGCAGTGCCGTGTCGCTCGGTGATCCCGAGATAGATGAAGATACCGCCGAAGGTCACCCGCCCCTTGATGGCCTTCGGCGCGGCGATCAGCTGGTCGTAGTAGAGGCCGCCCGGGATGAACTGGGAGCAGTAGGCCGAGGGCCACCCGAACCCGAGCGAGATGAAATAGTTGTCGGGCGCGAGCATCGCGGCTTCCTTGACCAGCGCCGTACCCGGCCCGCCGGCGGCGGTGTCACCCGCGGTCTTCGGCTCGATCGCGAGCTCCGGCGCCGAGCCAGGGTGGTACATGAAGGCGTGCGGATGGGTCTCCGTGAAATGGTACGGGCGTGAGCTCTGGGGCCTCGTGGCGCGACCGGCCATGTTGGAGTGACCGATGTGAATGAAGGCGATCGCGCGCTCCTTCGGGACGTCGACGCCTCCAAGGTTGATGGTCACGCCCGAAGGCGCCGGCCCACCGCCGGACCCCGCGTCGCCGGTCCCGCTGCTCCCGCCGCCGCCGCTGCCGCTCCCCGCGGTCATCGCGCCGCCGACCGAAGCTCCACCCGTGGTGGTCCCCGCTCCAGCGCCGCTCGAAGGCCCGAAGTCGTCACCCGTCCCGGCGGCCTGCGTGTCGTGCGGGTGCTCGACGACCCCGCAGGCGAGCCCGCCGCCCAGCGCGAACAAGGAAACGAGCGCCCACCGAGACCTGGACAGGCTCACGTTGAGACGTGTTTTCATCGTCGACTCTCCTCCAAGTTAACCAAGATCCGCGTCGCTTCGGGGTCGAAAGGCCGGACGCGCAAGGCACGCCGTAGAAAGCCCAGGCCCTGCGCCGATTCGCCCCTTCGCAGGGCGATCAACGCCATGAGGTTCAGGCTCCCGACGTCGTCGTGCTGGGAAACCAGGCTCTGCCGGGCGAGCCGCTCGGCGGCATCGAGCTCACCCGCTGCAAAGCGAAGACGCGCCTCGAGGGCTCGGGCTTGCGGCGTGTCGAGGCTCGCGAGCGTACGCTCCGCTTGCTCGAGCTGACCGAGCACGCCGTGCAACGTGGCCAGGCTCAGGCGTGCCGCGGCGTGCACCTTCGGGGAGTCCGCGAAGCGCTGCCCCAGCTGGACCAAGGTGCGGTCCGTCTCGCTGGCTTCACGGAGCGGCTGCTCCGCGACGCCGGGCGTGAGGTCGCGGCGAGCAAACAGCACCTCCGACCCGTCCGTGTAGAGCAGCTTCCAGTCAGCGCTCGCGTAGAGGTGGCCAATCAAGCGCTGGTAGCGCTCGGGGAACATCACCGGCAAGACCACGTAGGCGAAGGAGTGACGCGCCTGAAACGCTTCGAAACGCTCTGGCTCGTCCGCGAGCCTCAGGTACTCGGCAAATTCGTCGGCGGTGCGCAGCACGAGCCGGGTGTCGATGTAGGGCCGAAACCGCGGATAGAGCCGCCAGATCAGGTAGCCTCCGTAATGATCGGCCGCAAAGACGTCGCCCCCGGGCAGCGCGTCGAGGCGCACAGCGCTTTCGGCCGGCACCCGGAACGGGCTCGGATCCGCCAGCGGCGGCTCGCGCGCCGCCGCCGACGCCGAGACGAGCAGCAGCGCGCTCAGGAGCGCCGCGTTGAGACCCACCGCCACGCGCAAGCCCGCGCGGCGAAAGCTCGAGACGCAAAGCCGCCGGAGCGCCGGGGCCAGATTGACCGCGAAGATCGGCGCCCCGACCCAGTACAGCAGGAGCACGTTGCGGTTGCTCATCAAGGCCAGCCCCGCGAAGCCGAGCAGCAGCAGCGCATGGCTCAGCCTCAAGCGGCGCCCGGCCAGGAGCACGGACAGAGCGAGCAGGGCCAAACACCATTTGAAGTGCCAGAACTCGCCGTCGGACAGGCGTTCGAGCTCGAAGGGCGGCAGGTTCTCCGCCACGTCGTGGGCGAAGATCTGGTGCTCGCCGGGCAACAAGCGCCCGAGCAGCAGCGCCGGCAACGCTGCGCCGCGCAAGCCGAACGGCGTGAGACACGTCGCCAGCAAACACCCCCCGAGCGTCACGAACAGCTGCTGTACCCGCGCCCACGGCGCCGGCGCACCGGCGTGCTCGCGCGCAAACGGCCACGCACGCGTCTGGCCAAAGCTCGCCCAGCCGAGCGCCGCCACCGCGTACGCCGCGATCACCGCGGGGCCAAGCGCCGAAAGGCCCTGGAAATTCGCCCAGACCAGCTGCGCCAAGGGCAATAGCAGCAGGTACCGGACCCGGCCGTCGCGCCGATAGCGCTCGAGCGCGAACAAGAAGAACGCGAGCAGGACGAGCGTGCCTATCACGGGCCGGACGAGCAAGAGCGAGCGAGCCGCCAGGAGCCCGGCGACCAGCGACGTCACGAGGAGCCCCCTCGCCCACGAGCCGCGCCGCGCCTCGAGCGCGAAGTAGAGGAAGCCCGCGCCCAGGCCGATCAGCGCGCACTTGACCAGAACGAGCCCGACGAGGCCGACCGCCTGGTGCACCGCGTACACCGCGAGCTGAAAGAGCCAGTGCACGTCGACCCAGTCACGCCCTTGCGCGCTGACCGAGAAGGGATCGGTGAACAGGAGCCCACGCCGAGCGACCATCTCGCGGCCTGCCGCGAGGTGCCACCAGATGTCACCGTCGGCCGAAGGCGCGAGCCCCGTCGAGGCCGCACCCAGGCCGAGCAACGCCGCGACGAGCGGCGTGCGATGGCGGAGCAGGGCGGCGGCGGGCAACATGACCACGTCTCAGAACGGTGAGACGGTGAAGCCGATGCCTGCCGTCCACGGCTGCAGGCCCACGCTCGGGCTGCTGCTCTCGGCGCCGTCGACGACTCCGCGCTTGTCCCAGCCGAGCGGCAGCGACACGCCCCCCAGGATCGCCAGCCAGGCGTTCGACCACTCCACGGCCAGCGTGCCGGTGACTGCCCACAGCTGCACCTCCTGGTCGAGCCCACGGTCACGATCCGCACCGAAGAAATGCGACAGCGACAGGCCGAGCGACGGCACGAGCGGCCCCCAGAAATAGCCCGAGTAGCCGTAGATCGCGGCCGCCGGTGCGCGGTAGTTGCCCAGCTCGTTCTCCCCGCCGCGGTAGCCGAACGAGCCGCCCAGCACGATCAGCCCCCACGTCTTGTCGATCGTATGGTCGAGCGTCAGGCTGCCGCTCACCTTGCCAAGGCCAAGCTGCTTTTCCTGCGTGAGATAGTCGTTCTTGTACTGGGCGTCGTGCACGCCGGTCGGGAGACCGACCTGCAACGTCAGGCTGGTGGAGTTGATCTCGCCGAAGCGCCGCGTGACGAACCCCGCGACGTCACCCACGCCGGAGTTCGAGACGTCCACGGGCAGGCCGTAGTAGTCGCGGTAGTACTTGTAGAGCAGCGGGACCACGAGCCCCACATTCCACTTCTCGTTCAAATTGCGCGAGACTTGAGGACTCAAGCTGAGGTTGTAGCCGTCGCCCAGATGCGTGTACGTGCCGAGCGTCTGCAGCTCGAATAGCCCCCCGGTCACGCTGTGGCCGATCCACTTGATTCCGCCCCCCGCGCCCGTGGAGCTGCCGGCTCCGCAGCCGCCGATCGTCTCCCAGCTCGAAAGCAGGCCTTCCAGCCGTGAAACTCGTAAAGACAGCGCTGGTCCAAGCTCGGCGAGCGCGTCGCCTCGCTCGCCGAGGGTCGCCTCCAGGCGGGCCACTCGCACATCGTTTTGCCGCGCCGCGCGCTCGGCCGCAATGAACGGAAAGCTGGCGACCACGGCCAAACTACATGTTACCAGCCAGGCGCCCGGGGCACGTAGTCGTCTGAAGTTCAAGCGAGTCTCTCCCAAGCGCAAGGTCAAGCCGGGTCGACCTGGAGGCACCAGTAGCGAACGCTCCCGCGATCCGTAGCGGCATATTCGTCCACGAGCGCACCTTTCCAGATGGCCTTCAGATCGGCCTTCAACTTCAGCTTGTGAACGTCGCCCTGGTTGAAGCTGCGCAGCTTTCCGCCGACCTGCTCCTTCATTTTGTCCTTGATCTTGGAGCGCGGCACGAGCGGCTTGTAGTGCGCGACAAGGATGAACTGCTTGTCGAGCGCCCCGCCCTCGACCTGGTAGCGCATCACGTAGGCGTAATCGTACAGGTCATCGGGGGGCATCTTGGAGGGAATTTCAACGAGCTTTGCCGTCACTTCCAGGGGTTCACCCGCGTCCGCCCGGGCGCTCCGCTCGACACCGGCTATCGCGAGCAGCAGCACGCTCATCAACACTTGGCGACCAAAGTGGCGTCGGCTTGATTGAATCATCGTCGCAGAATAGGGCAAGAAAGGTCGATCTTGCAACAAGGCAAGCACCGATCCTCGAAATCAAGCAACCCACACCGGAGCTCGCTGCAGGCTGTCGGCATCTTTCCACTGTGAGGCCACCGTGAGAGCGGCACTACCGCTGGTAGTTTACGGCGGGGTGCGCGAGACGAGAGCCGCCATGGTGACTGAATTGAGCAGCACCGCCTGCTTCCTCTCCGCGCTCGGCGAGCCGACCGACGTTCCTGGTCGCTCACCCGACCGGGGACCGTCGTACTGGAAGAGCACAGTCCTGCGCCAAAGGCGCTCGGCGACGCCGCGTAGCGCATCGCAGCAACATCCCGGGCCAGATCAACGCCCGGAGGGCGACGTGTGCCCGCGGCATGCCGACGCGCCCCTTGTCTCACTCCGCGCCGGCCGGGGCCCGCTCTTTCGACCCATGAACGAGGCGTCACGACGCTCGCGGTCCCGCCACTTCGGCAGGTCTCACGCGCGTGTTTGCTGACGAGGCGGTGCTGCAGGACAGGATGCGCAGGGGCCGACCGCCGCGCGTGGCCACCACAGTGCACTACGACCTTATCAAGTCGGCCTGCAGTCGCCCCGATGAGCACAAGGTCCCGTTCGAACAGGTCTGGACTCTGGAGCGGCTGGCGAAGGCCCTGAAGCTCGAGACCAAGGTAGAACTGAGCCGCACCGAGATCTGGCGCGTGCTGCGGGGAGCGAGCCTCCGACCGCATCGCGTCCGGCTGTGGCTGCACAGCCCGGACCCGGACTTCCGCCCCAGATGGTGATCATCGAGTCGGGTCCTGAAGCGGACCCGATCGCCCATGCCAGGCTGCGTCGTGACACCGTCCATCTCTGGACGCTCGAGATCGCGACCCATGCCGACAGATGGGACAAGAGCTCTTCAAGGTTCGGCAAAGACGCACCAGCAAGAACCCCTGAAGCGGCCGGGGAAGCCGCCGCGTGCAGCCTGGGGTGATTGAAGAGGACCGCGTCCGCGTGGCCGTTGCCGTTCACGGCCGCGTCATCCTTCGGGCTCCGGCAGGCAGCAGACGGTGGTCGGGCGCGCCTCGCCGCCGGCCGGGTCGCAGAACCCCACATGATTGACCTCCAATTCGGCGCGGATGCTGCCGAGCGCCGCACCATCCTCCTCGGGAAGCAGGCAGCGATCGACCTCGCCGGCAGTCACCGTCGTCGTCCCGAGGAGCGCGTCTTCGCTGCACGCGCGATCCGAGTAGGCGCTCACCCGCGCGACGCACTCCCTCGGCGTGCGGCTGGGCACGCAGACGCACGGCTCGCAGCTCCGCGTGAGGTCCCGGTTATAGAAGATGAACTTTTCCGAGAACACGGGCGGCTCCCCCGGAGCGGCGGGCGGGTAGCATCCGCGATCCCCCTCCAACCCGATCATGCAGTAGCGCCACCCGGGGGGCACGTTGGCCTCTTGCTGGTTGAGCATGCAGACATCCCCGCCCACTGGACACTCGAAGTTTGCCACCCCGCCACTGCACGCGATCGCGATCGTGGCAGGGCCCGCCGGCGGAGAGGGCTCGTCCACGGTGAACGGCGTGCACGAACCATCCGGCCCCGGCGCGATCCAGATTGCGCTGAACTCGTCTGCCGGCACGGTCCCTGGAGACGTGCACTCGCCTCGCCAGTTCCGGGGCGGATTGAACGGCCGAAGCGTCTCCGCCGGGGTGTTCTCGCACGAGGCGTGCGAGTGCGCCGCAACCAGCTCCGGCATGTAGCAGAGTGGAACGCTGCATCCGCACTTGGGACAGGGCTCCTCGCCCGGCCGCAACGACCGCAGCCGGGAGAATACCGTCGGAGCGATCTTCTGCGTGTCGCGACGCTGAAGGTCGTATCCGGTGAGGTCTCCGCACGACGGCTCGGGCTCGTCAGGGTCTCCGATCCACAGCAGCACCGGATCGTAAAAACCGACCATCGGTCGTATCACGCACCTCCCGGCGCAGACGCCGTTGCTGGTGCCGTCCTCGTTGGTGATGTGGCAGAGATTCCCCGGCAGGCCGCACGGCGGCTCCGCGCTGCCGCAGCCGCCCATGACCAGCACGCCGCCCAGGCCCCCCAGCGACAGCGAGATCAACGCGCGCAGGAGCCACCGCCTTCTGTTCCAAATCATCGCGACCTCACCGCCTTCCCCGCGTGCTCCCGAGGAGCCCATGCACGCAGTACTTCCGGTTGGTTCCTGCCGCGCGCGGCGCGCCCGCCGCCCGCCGGTGTTCTCGACCAGGCCATCACGGCGCCTCCAGCGCCTTCGGCAGGCAGCAGACCGTCTTGGCGTCGCCGACCACCTTGTCGTGGATGGGATCGCCACCCCTCGGCTTGCACGTCCCGGGCTCGTTCGAGAGCCACGTCGAACTCACGCTGCTCAACGTCGAGCCCGACACAGGATCGACACAGATCCCTTGTCTCTCGTTCACATCGATGCCGACGAGCACGTCGCTGCAGGCGCCGTCCTCCCACGCGACCACGAGCGCCTCGCACCGGCTCGTCGCCGGCGCCTCGCAGGTGCACGGCGAGCAACCCGGCGTGGTCTCCAGGTTCACATAGAACACCCCCAGCTTGTCCGAGAAGATCTTCCGAGGGTCCGCCCCTCCCTCGGGCTGCTGGCAGCCGAGATTCCCCGCCCCGATGATGCAATGGCGCCACCCGTCGGGCAGATGAGCCGGCTGCTGCTCGAGCATGCAGAGCTCCCCCTGCCCCGGACACAGCTCGTCTTCCACCACGCTGTCGCACGCGACGGCGATCTCGCCCACGCCTCCCGCGAGAGGCTGCGGGGGCTCGTCGGCCACGATCGGCGTGCACGGCTCCCAGATCGCCGGGCCGATCGAGAGCGAGCCGAGCTGCTCCGCCGTCACCGTACCGGGCGACACACACGAGCCGTCCCAGCCTGCCGGCGGAAGGAACAACGTCTGCGTCCCTGCGCTGCCGTCGCCGCACGCCTCGATCGACGTCGTCGTCACGGTCTTCGGGAGCGCGCACGCAGGCGCCGTGCACGCGCAAGCGGGGCAGCCGTGCGTTGGCTCCGGCATGGCCCGCGCGAAGAGCGTCCGCGTGGCGCCACCGAACGGGATTCGCTCGCCGGTCCCGGGGACGATCCGCACGAGCTCGGCGCACGACGCCGGCGCGAGCACCTCGGGCCCCGTCCAGACGAGCTCCGGCGCGCCGAAGGAGTCCGGCGGCGCGTGGACGCACTGCCCCCAGCAGTGCCCGTTGCTGGTGCCGTCGTCGTTCCGGATCTCGCACGCGACCGCCTCCGCGCAGTCGTACCCCCCGGCGCCGCCGCACCCGCTGGCCGCCGCCACCCCTCCGAAGCCGAGGAGCCAAAGCCCTGCCAGCCCTCTCCGCCGCACGCTCCGCATCAGCACCGCTCCTTCCGGCTCCGGCGCAACCTCACCAGCTGCCCGAGAAGATGATGCCACCGCCCTGCGCGGTCGCGAGCGGCGCCGCGCGCACAGCGCGCTTTCCTGGCTCCGGCGCCCACAGCAGCGACGAGAGCGCGACCGCGCCGACGACGCCGGTGCCGATAAAGCTCCCCCATGCGGCGGCCTTCAACGTGTCGCGCGCGTCGATCATCTCGAGCAGCACACCGCACGGCTCCGTATATGCCTCGGACAAGCACGCCGCCGCCCCGTTGCGCTCGCGGATCTGGGCCGCCTGCGCCTCCGCCTCCCCGCCGCGCACCGCCGCTGCCACGGCGAAGCCCGTGCCCAGCACAACCCCGGCCGACGCGAGCGCGATCCCGCCGACGCGGAACACCGTTCCCGCCGACGGACCCCCGGGCGCAGCGGCCGGCACAGGCGCAACCGGCACAGGCGCAACCGGCGCAGGCGCAACCGGCGGCGGGGGCTTGGGCTCCAGGTGAAGGCCGATCATCGACTCCCTCCCCCGCTGCGCCTCGAACGGATAGACGTCGTCGACATACCCCTCGAGCTTGCCGCGCGCCTCGTGCCGCCCCGGATCGAGATAGACGAAGTACATCCCCTGTCCGCGGCCGATCGACCGGCCGTCGATGAACACCTCGGCCTCGGGCCGGCTCACCGCGACGGTCGCGGACGAGACCTCGCGCTCCGCCTTCTCGAGCCCCGCCCGGAAACGCCGCTGCACCGCCGGCTGGAGCGTCTCCGGAACCAGCAGCGACTCCCGCAGGTGCTCCGCCGCGTCCCGGGACCGCCCGAGCGCGAGCTCCGACAGCCCCAGCTCCCCCGCGAACTCCGGCCGCGGATCCGACTTCCACGCCGCGCGATACGCCGCCTCCGCATCCTGCCACCGCCCCGCGCGCCGCGCCCTCTCGCCCCGCGCGAACGCCTCCTCGGCCTCGGAGCGCATCATGGCCGCTCCGGACAGTCCAGCAGAAGATTCCTCCCCGACGGCCACCGCCGCGCGACTCAACACGACAGCTGCGGCGACCACGGCGAGGAGCAACCGACCTGTGGACGCCATTTCCGCGGCATATTACGTGACGAGTCTCTTTTCGGTCAAGCCGCCTTGGTCCGGAGAAAGTGACGGAATCGACTCGACTGTCAGGCAACTCTGGTCGCGCCGCGAGGATGCTCGCCCTGCTGCGCGGCGCGCCGAGCGCTCACGCCACAGGCCTGCCTCGGCTCAGCCCGACATGCCGATTTTCAAATGTCGAACGAGCTCGCCAGGTAACTACGCAGGCATGGGGAAATCGTCTCGCACGACCGACAGCACCGCCAAGGAAGCACCGCTCACAATCGAGGCGATCATGGCCGAGCACCTGGAGACGGTCCGCCGCTACGTGGAGCGCCAGGGCTTCCGCGGCCCGGATCGGGACGACCTGGTCCAGGAGATCTTCCACGGCGCCTCGCGGTCGCTGCCCCGGTTCGATCCCCGCATCGCCACCGTGCGCACCTGGCTCCTGCGGATCGCGTTCAACCTGACTTCCAACGAGCGCAAGCGCGCCCATCGCCGGCACGAAGAGCTGTGGCCGGAGGAGGCGCTGGACGGCCTCTCCAGCGCAGCGCCGGATTCCGAGACACGGCTCATCGAGGCGCAACAGAGCGACATCCTCGCGGATCTGCTCCAGGAGGTCCCTCCGCGACGCCGCGTGATCCTGGTCGCGCACGACCTCGAGGAGGAGGCGGTCCAGGACATCGCCGAGGAGCTCGCGATGCCGCGCAATACCGTGTGGAACGACCTCCGGCTCGCGCGGCTGAGCCTCGACGCCGCCGCGCGGCGCTGGCGGGCGCGGAGACGCGGCCGTGGCGCCCTGATTGCGCCGCTCGCCTTCGCGTTCGGCGCGACCGAAGCGCGCGCCTCGTCGGGGCCGCTCCACGGAGGCCGGCTGCGGCGGCTGCTCGACCTGGCTCGCCGCGCCCTCCGGCGCGCGCCGTCTCACGGCGCGGCCAGCCTGCCGGCGAGCTCGTGGAACGCGTCGCTGGCACCCCCACGTGCCGTCCGCCGATCGACGGCCAGCGCCGCAGCCGGCGTCGTGGCGGGCGCGCTCGTCCTGATGGCCCCCGGCGGGCGCGGCGAGCTCCCGCCGCCGAGCGCCCATGCGGTCGCGCTTCGCTCCCCGCAGGCCGCATGGCCCGCTCAGCGCGGCAGCGCCATCCCCTCCGGCCCGGAGGTGCCCTCGGAGGAGCGGGCCGAAAGCGACGTGAGCGGCGCCCTCACCACCGCGCGCCGTGCCCCGGCGAGCCCGCGATACCCGCCCGGCCCTCATCGGGGTGAAGGCATCCAACTGCCCTCCTCCGAGGTCCGGCTGATCCGACAGGCATTCGCGGGGCTCGCCGCCGGTCGCCACGACGCCGTGCGGCTCCTGCTCGAGCAGCACCGGCGCGACTTCCCGCGAGGCGCCTACGCAGGAGACCGCGAAGAGCTCCTGCGACGGCTGCGGGCGGCGGCGCACCGCGACTGATACGCGGCCGCGGCCCGGTCAGCCGCGGAGAGCGTCCGATTCGTGCCATTCCGTCCCGTTGAGTCCGTCAGGCGTTGCCATGGCCCCTCGGGCTCTGCCAACATCAGCGCGTTTTGCTCAACCCAAGGAGGCGCCTATGGCAGACCCCTATATCGATCCTTTCGAGACGAACATTTATGGCAAGTTCGCGCGCGAGCAGATGGCCGCGGTCCTAATGGGCAAGGTCGCTGCCCTCGACGGCATGGTCGAGTTCGCGATGGGCAAGCAGCTCCTCGCCGATCAGGCGATGTCCGACGTCCTCGATCGCCAGCCCAAGCCGGCGCCGGAGCTCGACACCGCCGAGGTGCTCGACGAGGCGCGAGACGTCATCGTGCGGTTCGGTTCGTACCTCGACTCGCTCAAGGGGAGGCCGGTCGATCCAAGGCTGTTCTTCCGCGGCGAGATGCCGAGCGTCCTCGCGCGCCGGCGGATCACCAAGCTCACCGCCGCCGTCGGGCACATCGCCGACGAGCTCGAGAGGCAGCGCGAGAAGGTCCGGGGCGCGGACGCATGGCTGACCGAGCTCAGGGAGGTGCACGAGAAGCTCGGGATCGTCGAGCGGCAGCAGCGCGCCACGCGCGTCGAGCGCGTCGAGCTCGGCCCCGAGGTGTCGACCGCGCGCGAGGCCTGGCTGGGTGTCTACAACGCCAACAAGAGCCTCGTGCGCGGGCTGCTCGCCCACCTGGGCAAGCCCGAGCTCCTGCCGCACATCTTCGACGATCTCGCCGAGGTCCACCGCACGACCGGCGTGAGCGACGCCCTCCCGCCGGGCCAGCCGGCGGCGCCGCCCGCGCCGTCCGCCCAGCCGGGGGCCTCGCCGGACGCGTGAGCCCGCGGCCCGCTGCAAGGCTTGATGCAAGTCTTGCAGCGGGCGACTCGGTCGCCGAGTTGGCCGTTTCAAGGCTTGAGACGGCCGATTCGGCGGCCCAGCGGGCCGTTTCAAGGCTTGAGACGGTCGACTCGGCGGCCGAGAGAACCGTTTCAAGGCTTGAAATGCCCGACTCGGCGACCGAGTCGGGCATTTCAAGCCTTGAAGCGGGTGACTGTGCGCCGGGGAAGGCGATTTCAAGCCGCGGATGGCGTCGCCGACGCAGAGAGTGGGCTATGCGGGGGAATCGTCGCCGTTCCGGTGCTGCTGGAGAAACGTGAGAAACTGCTCGGCCCGCTCGATGAGATCGTCGTACGTCAGGATGGCGAGGCCGGCGAGGAAGCCGTTCTCGAGGCGAAGGCGCTCGCGCTCGGCGTCGCTCTGATAGCGCCCGATCACGACGAAGCCGCGGGGGCGCTGGAGGTGCACGGTGATGCCCCGGCGCCCGTCGTACCCGAGCGGCCCGCGGGGCTCCTTCTCCGCCGCATCGTAGTAGGACATGAGCTGGCCTATGGCCCGGGCACACTCCAGGCTGTGATGGAGCCAACCGTTGTAGTCCTTGAACACGGGATCGCTCGGACGCTTGAGCTCCCAGAGGTCGGGGAAGCCGTCCCAGCGGATCGCGAGGAGATCGATCTCCCCGCCGCGCGTGATCGGGTACGGCGAACGGACGTCCTGGTACTCGGGGCCGAGGATCGCACCCCAGTGCTGATGGATGAACTTGCGATAGGCGTCCTCGGATTCGTTCCGGTCGACGAGATCGCGGAACTCGCGGACGGTGCGGCTCATCTTGAAGGCCGGGCTGGCGAGGGCGACGTTCACAGCCCTCGGCACGGCCCGGCGGAGATCGTCGTCCTTGAAGACGAACGGAGCGCCGTGCGTCCGCCGCATCGCGCGGCGGATGAGCTCGGGCTGGTTGTGGGCGGTCACGATGCACACGGGGCGAAACGGGTCAGCGGCGAGGAGCGCGTCGAGCACGCGGAAGCCGTGCTCGACGTCCTCGTCGGAGAGGCCCGGGGCAGAGGGGATCTGCAGGTCCAGCAAGACCACGTCGGGGGAGAATGTGGCGGCCTTGCTCAGCGCGTCTGCCGCGTCGAGGGCGTGCTCGGCGGTGAACCCGTTGAGCTGGAGCAGGCGCAGGAAATCACCGGCAGTGGCCTTGTTATCCTCGACGAGAAGCACCTTCGGAGCGCCTTTTTCGTTCATGATGCATCCCTCCACGTGACAAACCGTGCGAAGAAGCAGGTTCCCTCGCGATCGGGGTCAAGCCCCACGTAGGCGCCGAGCCGGACCGCATAGCGCCGCGCAATGGCAAGCCCCAGCCCCGTACCGAGCGGCTGGTCGCCGCCCTTCTTGGTCGTCACGTACGGCTCGAAGATGCGCTCCCGATCCTCGGTGCGAATGCCAGGACCGTTGTCGACGACGTCAAGGCGGACGGTGTCGCCCTCGGAGACCGCGCGGATCGATACGCGGGGCGTGGGGGTGGGCGCGACCGCGTGAAACGCGTTCTCCATCAGGCAATGGAGAATCTCGCGCAGCCCCGCGCGGTTGGCCCGCACGCTGAGCGACGCGGAGACCGCGATCGCACAGGCGACATCCGGATACTTCTGCTGGAGTGGCGCGACGGCGTCGACCACGATCTCGTGGAGCGCGAGGCCCTCCAGGGGATCGTTCGGGACTTCCTGCCACCGCCCGGTCTGCTCGGCGAGCGCCGACTGGAAGGCGAGCTCCTCGTCGATGCGACGGAACTCGTACTCAAGCTTCGCCACGTCTGCCGTGCCGAGGTTCTCCCGGATGTTTCGCACGTTCATTAAGATCGCGCCGACGGAGCGCTTGAGCTGATGAGCAAGCGTGAGCTGGAGGCGGCGCTCTACCTCGGCCTCGATCTCGGCTCGAACCTCCGCGCCGCGCCCCTCCGCGAACCGCGCCGACGCCTCCGGGGAGAGGATCGACAGAAACAAGAACACGTATTCTCTCGGGAACTGGTGTCGACTCAGAGAACCGACGTTACCGGCAAGGATCTCGCGCGCGAGCCTCCATGCGATAAAATAATCGCGAATCAGCGTATTCATCAGGAAGCGGCCATGACTGCCTTCCTCATACCACGCCCAGATCTGCTCTCGCAGAGGTCCCCATGCTGGATGCGAGACGAGCTGGCGTCCAGGTTCGATGGAGATCCACCCGAGCGAGAACTGGGTCAGCGCCGCCTCTTCGAGTGGCACGAGCTGGGCCATGGAAGCCGTCTCCTCCCCAATAGCTTCATGCAAGATCGTGGACATGTAGTCGTGGACCACGTACGCTATCCATTGCGCGATGCCGCTCGACGGGACACCCCGGGAATCGAGCACGGAGTCCAGCATTCGCTGCACGTTCGCAGACGCATCGGTCAGCCTTTTGAACTCAGGCTCACGTTCACGAGCGGAGAGAAACCGAGCGTTCAAGGCCGGCGAGCCCAGATGGCTCTCAAACCAGCACTCAACATCGATCGACAACGGCGTCGACAGTCTTACATATTTTCCCGGCAGATGGTTGTGAACGGCCTTTTCGTGGTCCTTGATCGCCAAACGATCGAGACAGGCCAACGACGGCTGGTGCTTCTCCAGATGCCGGATGTCCTCGTGCACCAGTACGGCAAATCCATGCGTGTAAGCCAGGTTCGCCGCGCCGACTGGAGCCTGTCTCGAAAGGACCACCGTGTCGTCCGGCTCGCGCAAGAACCGCGCGCCGATCTCGTAGATCACCTGTTCGACGACCGCGGAGCGGTCGGTCTCGTGGCGCGAGAGCAAGATGATGGGGGAACTCGGCCTGCTACGCACCCATTCTTTGATCCAACCTACAGCGTCGGGATGTGCCCGCTCACGATCGTCGATACGCCGCGGCAAGTACCTCGCTGGCTCGCCACGTGCCGTATATGCCAGCACGTGCTCGCGCACGCTGTCTGCAATCCCCAATACCTCCAGCGCCAGTCGGCGGTACGTGAGCACGGCGCAGAGATCTGCCCGCAGGTCCGCGGTGTAGCCAGGCTGCAAGCCACCTTCCACCACGACCCCGAGCGCGCGCTCGGCCGCCGTCGCCCGACGCTTGTCGTCGAGTTCCGCCAGCGCCATGTCGATGTCATCAGGGCAGCGCGTCCACACGCGAAAGTACGTCCTCGGCCGCACCAGCCCCTTCCGAGGCGTCGCGAACCAATCCACGCTGCCCGGCTCGCGACCGGCGGCCTGCGACACTTCGTAATCCGCCGCCTCGAACAGGCCGGCGATCGCTTCCTCGCCCGCCACCATGGGCGCGTGCTCGTCCTTGTTCATGGGCTGCGCGCCTTCCATGGCACGCACGCGCTCGGATGCGCAACACCCCCGCGTGCCGAGAGCCGATCAAGCGAGGTGCAGGAGAGGTCGCCTCCCCCGCGCGAGGACGTCCGTGCGTCCCCTCAGATCACCCGGTCCGCAAGCGGCTCCCCCCGCTCGAACCGCCGCAGGTTCGCGAGGAAATGCTCCACCAGCGCCATCGGCTCCTCGCGCCGCCCGCCGGCCGTGTGCGGCGTGATGGTGCAGCCCGGAGCGCGCCAGAGCGGGTGTTCCGGCGGGAGCGGCTCGGGATCCGTCACGTCGAGGTACGCGCCCGCGATCCGGCGCGCCTCGAGCGCCTCGAGCAGCGCGGCCTGGTCCACCGTGACGCCCCGGCCGACGTTGAAGAACCACGCGTCCGGCCGCATCCGCGCGAGCAGCGCGGCCGAGACCAGCCGCCGCGTGCCCTCGGCCTCGGGCAGGCTCGAGACCACGTGATCCGCCCAGGCGAAGGCGTCACCCAGCTCCTCCCTCACCGCCACGCGGAAGGGCTCCCCGCCGCGGGGGCGGGCGCGCAGGACGCGCAGATCCACCTCGAACGGGGCGAGCAGCTCGGCGAGGCGGCGGCCGATGGCGCCGAAGCCGAGGAGGAGCACCCGCCGGCCGCGCAGGAGCGCGCTCCTCGACCGCACGTGCGCGTCGGGCCAGCCGCGCGGGCCGAGCTGGTTCTCGAGGCACTCGGGCAGCCGCCGCGAGGCCGAGAGCAGGAACGCGAGCGCGTGCTCCGCGCAGGGATCGGCGTAGACACCGCTGCTCGTCGTCAGGGCGGCGCCGCGGGCGGCGAGCGCGGCGCGCACCGCCGCCACGTCGTAGCGGGCATACCCCGCGGTGCTGAGGTGCACCCAGCGGAGCCGCGGGGCCGCGCACACGTCGTCGGGGTGCGGCTGGCCAAAGACGACCTCGGCGCCAAGGACGAGCGGATCCGGCGCGACGACGGCGAGGTTCTTCGCGGAGCGCGCCGCGGCCAGGTCGAGCGCGTGCGGCGCGACGCCCTCCGAGAGCGAGCGCGCGGCCTCCGCCGGCAGAACGACGGTGCTCGCGATGATCAGCCGATCCACCGGCGCCTCCTCACCCGTGCACGGCGCGCCCGAACTCCCGCATCCAGGCCTGCTCGTCCGCGGTGAGCGGCCCGTTCGCGAGCGCGTCGAGGTTCGCCTCCACCTCGGCGCGGCTCTTCGGCCCCGTCAGCGCGAGATCCACGTGCGGGCTGGAGAGCTGGAATCGATAGCAGTCGCCCGCCGTCATCGCCGGGCGATCCCAGCCCTTCGGCTGCTTCAGCAGCCGGCGCCACGCCGTCGCCGTGTAGGCGAGGATGCTCGGCTTCGACTCGCGCACGTGCGGGAAGATGTCACGCTCCGCGCCGGGGTGCGCGGCGTTGTAGCGGATCATGAGCAGGTCGAGCGGCGACGACTCGGCCAGGCCGCCCGCCCGCGGGCGGTCGTGGATGCTCACCCCGAGCGCCCGCACCTTGCCGCTCTCGCGCAGGTGCACGAGCTCGCGCTCGGTCGCGCTCGTCCAGGCAGAGCCGACGCCGAGCCAGCTGAGCAGATAGACATCGAGGTGATCGGTCCCGAGCTCCCGGAGCAGCTTCTCGGCGCCCCGGCGCACGCCCCATCCGAACCAGCCGAGCTGCGCGTAACCGACCACCGCGACGCTGTCGCGGCGCCCCTTCAGCGCCTCGCGCAGCGGGTTGCCGAGCCCGCCCGAGCGCATCGTCCAGAGGAAGAGATTGACCCCCCGGTCCATCGCCGCGCGCACGCCGTCCTCGTCGATGCCGTAGCTCGCCGCGAGCCCGAGCCGGAAGATGCGCTTGCCGCGAAGGGCGGTCGGGGCGCGGTGGAGCCAGTCGTCCATCATGGGGCGGATCTTACATCACCTCCGTCGGCGTCACCGGCTCCCGCGCGCCGCACATTCGCCGCCCACGGCCGCCCCGACCTGTGCGAGACTCCCGGGCCACCGATGGGCCAGGACTCCCCTCCCCGGTGCGCCGGCTGCAGCGCTCCGCTCCCGGAGAACGCCCGCTTCTGCCCCTCGTGCGGCCAGCTCGTCACCGCGCCGGATCCCAGCCCCGCCCTCGCCGCGACGGCGTTCCCCGCGACGCAGCTCGGCGCCGTCGGGCTGCCGCCAACCTCCCTGCCGCTGCCGCCGGTGCGGCTCTTGCCCGGGACGGAGATCAGCGTCTATCGCATCGAGTCGACGCTCGGCGAGGGCGGCATGGGCGTCGTCTACCGCGCTCACGACCGGGCGCGCGAGCGCGTCGTGGCCGTCAAATGCCTGCACTCGAACCTCTGCGGCAACCCGGAGATCCGGCGGCGGTTCGCGCGGGAGGCGCGGGTGCTCCGCTCCTGGAGCCACGAGAACGTGGTCGCCGTCTACGATTTCGTCGAGCGCGATCACCTGCTCGCGATCGTCATGGAGTACGTCGACGGGTCGACGCTGGTGCGGCACCTCGAGCGGTGGCGCGGGCGCATCCCCTTCCAGGAGATCCGCGCGCTGTTCGGCGGCGTGCTCGACGCGATGGACGAGGGGCACCGCATGGGCATCATCCACCGCGACCTCAAGCCCGACAACATCCTCGTCACGACCGGGAAAGACGGCCTCTCCCCCAAGATCGTCGACTTCGGCATCGCCAAGATCCTGGAGGGGACGACGTACACGCTGAGCGGCGCGTTCCTCGGGACGTGCTGTTACATGTCGCCCGAGCAGGTGAAGAGCCCCCACGCCGCGGATCGGCGCTCGGACATCTACTCTCTCGGCGTGACGCTCTACAAGCTGACGACAGGGCAGGTGCCGTTCGACAGCCCCAACCATTTCGCCGTGATGATGGCCCACGTCGCCGACGCCCCGGCGCCCCCCTCGTCGCTGCGCCCCGACATCCCGCCGGCCCTCGACCGGCTCGTGCTCGACGCGCTCTCGAAGGATCCGGCGGGGAGGCCGGCGTCGTGCGCGGAGTTCCGGGCGCGGCTCGACGAGGCGCTCTCGGAGTTCTCGCCCGCCCCGTCGCGGCCCTCGTCCGACGGGCGCGAGCTCGCGCCGACGGTCCGCGAGAAGACCGGCGAGCAGATGATCCTCGTCCCCGGCGGGCCGTTCCTGAGCGGGCAGCAGCGCAGGAAGGTCCACGTCGACGCGTTCTACATGGATCGCACGCCGGTCACGAACCGCCAGTTCAAGGCGTTCCTCGACGTGACCGGGTACCGCCCCGACGACGACGACGCGAGCCGGCTCCTCACCCATTTCAGGCGCGGCGAGATCCCCGCGGGCCTCGAGGACCACCCCGTTGTGTACGTGTCGTGGGACGACGCGCGGGCCTACGCCAACTGGGCCGGCAAGCGCCTGCCGACCGAGGCCGAGTGGGAGAAGGCCGCGCGCGGCACCGACGGCCGGAAATACCCGTGGGGGCGCGCCGAGCCCGGGCCCACGCGCGCGAACTACGACAACCGCGAGGGCGGGACGGTGCCCGTCGGCTCGCTGCCGGGGGGCGCCTCTCCTTACGGCATCCTCGACCTCGCCGGCAACGTGTGGGAGTGGTGCGAGGACTACGACGATCCGCACTTCTATGCGGACGGCCCCTCCCACAACCCGCGCAACACGCGGCCCTCGGATCGGCCGCTGCTCGTGATGCGCGGCGGCTCGTGGATGTACGGCGCGCAGTCGCTCCGCACCTGGGCGCGCACGAGCTTCGAGGCGCACTACCGCTTCGCCGGCGGCGGCTTCCGCTGCGTGCGAACGGCCTCGTCGAGCTGAGGGCGCGGGCGGCGGCTGCTCGGCGCACGTGCGGCGGCTCGGCGCGGGCTCGGCGGCTCCGCAGGCTCGGCTGTTCGGCGGGGGCGCGCGGCGCACGAGCGCCTGGTCAACCGGCGGCGGCGCGGATAGAACGCCGGGCGCAGATGCAGACGAACAGGGCCAGGGCGAGCGGCGGCGTCCGCGTGCGGCTGACCGGCGTCCGGCGCGTCTTCCCGGTGCTGGACGACGCGGGCCGCGCGCCGGGGGACGGCGCCCCCGGCGTGATCGCGATCGACGGCATCGATCTCGACATCGCGCCTGGCGCGTTCGTCGCGCTCCTCGGGCCCTCCGGGTGCGGCAAATCCACGCTGCTGCGGCTCGTCGCCGGGCTGGACCGCGCCGACGCCGGCGCGGCCGTCGTGGAGGCCGAGGAGGCGCCGGGCGGCGAACGCCGCGCGGGCGGCGCAGGCGGTGTGCGCGCGCCCCTCGCGTATGTCTTCCAGGACGCCCACCTCCTGCCCTGGCGGAGCGTCCTCGAGAACGCCGCCCTGCCGCTCGAGCTCGCCGGCGCGCCGCTCGACGAGCGCCGCGCGGCGGCGCGGGCCGCGCTCGTCCAGGTCGGCCTGGCCGACGCGGGCGCGCGGTACCCGGCCGAGCTCTCCGGCGGCATGCGCATGCGCGTATCGCTCGCCCGCGCGCTGGTCACGCGCCCGCGGCTGCTCCTGCTCGACGAGCCGTTCGCCGCGCTCGACGAGCTCACGAGGAGCCGGCTCGACGACGAGCTCCGCGCGCTCTGGGCCGAGCTCGGCATGACGGTGCTCTTCGTGACCCACTCGATCACCGAGGCCGCCTACCTCGCCGAGCGCGCCGTCGTCCTGTCCCCGCGGCCGGCGCGCGTCGTCGCCGACCGCACGCTTTCGCTGCCGGACAAGCGGACGGCCGCGCTGCGCACCGAGCCCGCGTTCGCCCGCGAGGTGCGCGCGCTGCAAGAGGCGCTGGAGAGCGGCGGGGCGTGAGGCCCCGCGGGTAGAACAAGCGCGCTGTCGGACTCCGGCGCTGCACGACACTCTCGCTATCGAGCGTGGGCAGCGCGATCGGCACTCGCACCCAGGTCACCTCCAACAGCGTCCGTGCGCCGGAGCTCTCGGCCCCCACCGCGGCCGTCCCCACGGCTCGCGTGGCCCGCACCCCCTCTCCCCCGCTTGCCGCTGACCGCTGCCGCGCGCAACGCCCATCGTGGGCAGAGCTCCCACTCGCCGCACGATCCCGCGCGCGAACGCGCTTCCATGCCGACAGCGCGCTCGTACAATCGCCTCATGCCCACGCGCCCCCGGCGGTTGCTTCCCCGCGCCCTTCCTTGGTTTTTGCTCGCTGCAGCGGCCTGCGGCGATAATCCGGATGCCGCCCTGCCACCCGGCGACGGCGGCGGGGGCGACGGCGGCACGAGCAGCAGCTCGAGCGAAGGCGGCGGGTTCGTCGGGTCGATGGCCGCCTCGGGCGGCGCGGGCGGCGAAAGTGGCTGTGAGGGCGTGAGCTGCCGGGCGGACCAGCACTGCGAGGAGGAGGACGGACAAGGCACCTGCGTCAACAACACGTGCGACGACCTCACCTGCGACGCGACCGAGGTGTGCGAGACGCCCCCGGACGCAGGCGCGCGCTGCGTCGATATCGCCTGCGAGAGCGACCTCCAGTGCGCCTTCAACCAGTTCTGCAACGGCACCATCTGCGTCGTCGATGCCTGCACGGCCGGCGAGCGGACGTGCGACGGCAACAGCCTCCAGCTGTGCGTGTCGAACGGCAGCACCGCGAGCGAGCTCTTCACGTGCGGCGGATCGGCCTACTTCGAGAGCACGTGCACCGACGACGGCGCCGGGACCGCCAGCTGCCCCTGCGAGGACGACTGGGACTGCCCCACCTATGCCTCCTGCGAGGTCGGCTCCTGCTCCGGCACGGGCGCCGCGCCCACGTGCCTCTTGCCGCCGGAGCCGTTCGCGGGCGCCCTGCCGCAGAACGAGATCCAGTGGGGAGGGGAGAACCGCGCCAACTCCGACGCCGCCAACAGCCCGTTCAAGACCTCGGCGCAGACCGTCATGACGCCGCTCGTCGCCAACCTCGACGACGACAACGGCGACGGGCTCATCAACGAGCTCGACTTCCCCGAGATCATCTTCACGACGTTCTGCGGCTCGAATTTCGGCAAGCAGGGCGTCCTCCGGGCGATCCACGGCGGCGGGCCCCGCAAGGGAGAGAACTACTTCGCGGTGCTCGGCGCGCAGGTCTGGCACGAGGGCGACCCCATCGACGCGCCCTACGCCTGCGCCGACGCGACGCTGATGCCGACCGCCGGGCTGGCCGTCGGCGATCTCGACGGCGACGGCGTCCCCGAGATCGTCGCGATCACCGCCGTCGTGACGGGGTCTGGGGCCACGGAGGTGACGAAGACAGGGCTCCAGATCTTCAGCAACACGGGCGAGACCAGGGTCCTCGTGAACGAGATCTGGACGGGCTACAACGAGCCGTCGCCCGCGCTCGCCAACATCGACGGACAGGGGCTCCCGGAGATCGTGGTCGGGCCGAACGTGTTCACGTTGCGCGTCGACGAGGCGACCCGCGAGCTCTCCATCGTCGACCACTTCAAGGGCGACAAGGCTCAAGGGATACAGGGGTCTCCGACGAACCCGCAGAACCGGCTCGGGCCCATCGCGTGCGTCGCGAACCTCGACGACGACCCCCGGCTGGAGATCGTCGCGGGCAGCACCGCCTATATTCTGCCCCGCCCGCCGCCCGGCGTGACGAGCAGGGCCGGGTGCGCGCCGCCCTACACCGACAAGGACGCGACGGCGTTCTGCGAGGGCAAGCTCCTCGAGCTCTGGGACGGGCAGGCCGTCAACGGCACGGCCGGGATCCCGAACGCGCAGCGCGACGGCCTCTGCGCCGTGGCCGACGTCCTCGGCGAGGACCAGGACGACGCGCCCGGGCCGAGCAACCCGCTCGATAAGGCCCCGGAGGTGATCCTGTTCAACAACGGGTACTTCTTCGTGCTCAACGGGCAGGACGGCACCATCAAGCGCCGCCAGGTGATGACGGCCGAGGGCACCACGTTCGACGGCGGCGCCCCGAACGTGGACGACTTCGACGGCGACGGCTTCCCCGAGGTCGGCACGGCGTTCGGCCTCCGCTACATGATGTTCGATCTCCAGGCGCCGACGGCCGAGTGCCCGGCGTGGCCCAACGCGTTCACCGACGCGGGCACGGGGCTGCAGGGCAACCCGGAGCGGACCCCGAACGGGAAGCCGTGCACAACGGACGAGGAATGCGGCGCCCCGGGCGCGGCGACGTGCAACCAGCAGCGGGGCACCTGCGTCTGCTACCACAACGGCTGGCAGCGCTTGACCGAGGACGACTCGAGCCGCACCACCGGGTCGAGCGTGTTCGACTTCAACGGCGACGGCGCCGCCGAGGTCATCTACAACGACGAGTGCTACTTCCGCATCTACGACGGCGTGACGGCCGACGTCCTGTTCAAGGTGCCCTCGCCGAGCCGCACCCGGTCCGAGTACCCGATCGTCGCCGACGTCGACAACGACGGCAACGCGGAGATCGTGTTCGGCACCTCGAACGAATCGACGCATTGCTCGCAAGGCACCGACTACAACAACGGCCTCGAGGTCTGGGGCGCGCAGAACGACCTCTGGGTCTCGGCGCGCCGCATCTGGAACCAGCACAGCTACCACGTGACGAACGTGCTCGAGAGCGGCGGCATCCCCCTGAAGGAGCCCGAGAGCTGGAAGGCGTACGGCGGCCGCGCCTACAACACCTACCGCTCGAACCCGCGGTCGTACGGCATCGCGCCGGATCTCGCGCTGAGCGGCATCCAGGTCTCGTCCCCGGACGCGACCTGCGGCGAGCTCACCGACGAGGTCGCCATCACCGTGCGCGTCGAGAACCTCGGCGATCTCCGCGTGGGCCCCGGCGTCGCCATCAACTTCTACGGCGAGTGGGACACGCCGGACGTTGATGAGCCGCTCTACGGTGACGACCTCGCCCCGCTGAAGTTTGTCCTCCAGAGCAGCATCGAGCCGCACAGCTCGTTGCTCCTCACGGTGCACTACAACGCCGCGCACAACGCGCAGCAGACGCTGCCCGCCCGCGTGCGCGCCGTCGTGGACGAGGACGCCGTCGAGCGCGAGTGCCACGAGGACAACAACGCGCTCACCGCGCCCCTCGACGCCGGCAGCGCGCGCCCGGACCTCCAGATCGAGATCGGCCGGGTGAACACCAACAAGTGCGCCGTGAAGCAGGTCGACGTCCCGACGACCGTCACCAACGCCGGCTCCGCGCCGGCCAGCGACGTGCGGATCCGGTACTACGCGGGCGATCCCGGCCAGGGCGGGACGGCGCTCCACGAGGAGATCATCCCGGGGCCGATCGCGCCCGGGGCGAGCGTGAACCGCACCGCCACCATCGAGAAGTTCCCGTCGAACCTGTCGATCCTGATCTACGCCCTCGTCGATCCGGACGGGGCGATCGACGAGTGCAACGACGGGAACAACAAGGACGCGGCCTCGGACAAGCTCCTGTGCCCGGAGATCAACTGACGCGCCGGCGTCCGGCCGGCGGGCCTCCCCGCCAGCCGGACGCGCGCCACGCCGGCGCCGCGCGCCACGCCGGCGCCGCGCGCCGCGCGCCGCGCTGACGCGCGCTGACGCACGTTCACCGGCTCCCGCCCGGGGCGCGGTGCTATGCCTGTGCGCCCCGCCGCGCCGCTGGCGGCGCCCCGCGAGGCGCGCCGCCCCGGCGCGCTGCACCCCGCGCCCCACGCGCCGCGACCCAAGCCCCCACAGCGCCATGCTCGGAACCTCGAACCTCTCGAAATCATTCGGTGATCGGACCCTCTTCGAGGGCGTCTCGCTCAAGCTGAACCCCGGATCCCGCTACGGCCTGGTGGGCGCGAACGGCTCGGGGAAGACCACCTTCCTGAAGATCGTGGCGGGCGACGAGCCCGCGAGCGACGGGAGCGTCAGCATCCCGAAGGACGCCCGCGTGGGTGTGCTCCGGCAGGATCGGTTCCTCAGCGACGACCAGATCATCCTGGATCTCGCGATGATGGGCGATCGCGTCGTGTGGGAGGCGCTCGTCGAGTCGCGCCGCCTCGCGGAGGACGGCGGCGACGCCGGCCGGGTGGCGGACCTCGAAGATCGCATCCGCGCCCACGACGGCTACACGCTGGAGGCGCGCGCGAGCGCCGTGCTCGAGGGGCTCGGCATCCCCGTCGAGGCGCACCGGAGGCCGCTCTCCACGCTCTCGGGCGGCTTCAAGCTGCGCGTGCTGCTCGCGCAGGTGCTCCTCGGCGGCGCGGACGTGCTGCTGCTCGACGAGCCCACGAACCACCTCGACATCCTCTCCATCCGCTGGCTCGAGCGGTTCCTGGCCGGCTACAAGGGCTGCGCGGTCGTCATCTCCCACGACCAGCGCTTCCTCGACAACGTCGCCACGCACATCCTCGACGTCGACTACGAGACCATCACGCTCTACACGGGCAACTACGCCGCCTTCGTCGTCGAGAAGCGGTCGATCCGCGAGCGCAAGCAGGCCGAGATCGCCCGCGCCGAGAAGATCATCGCGGACAAGCGCGCGTTCGTGGAGCGGTTCGGCGCGAAGGCGACCAAGGCGCGCCAGGCGCAGAGCCGCCTCAAGCAGATCGAGAAGATCGAGGTCGAGGAGCTCGCCGACACGTCGCGGCGTTCGCCGCTGTTCCGGTTCGCGATCCAGAGGCCGAGCGGGCGCGACGTGCTCGAGGCGAAGGGGATCTCGAAGTCGTACGGCGCGAAGCAGGTGCTGCGCGACGTGTCGCTGTCGGTGCGGCGGGGCGAGCGGGTCGCGGTGATCGGGCCGAACGGGCTAGGCAAATCGACGCTGCTCAAGATCCTCGTGGGCCGGCTCGCGGCCGACGCGGGCGGCGCGTCGTGGGGGCACGAGGCCCGCGTCGGCTACTTCGCCCAGGATCACCGCGAGCTGCTCGTCGACGGATCGATGACGCCGCTCTCCTTCCTGTGGGCGGCGTGCCCCGACGAGTCGCCGAGCTACGTCCGCGGCCAGCTCGGCAGGGCGCTGTTCTCGGGCGACGACGTCGAGAAGAGCGTCGGCTCGCTCTCCGGCGGTGAGGCGGCGCGGCTCATCTTCTGCCGCATCATCGTCGAGCGGCCCAACGTGCTCGTGCTCGACGAGCCGACCAACCACCTCGACCTCGAGGCGATCGAGGGGCTCGTCGAGGGGCTCAAGGCGTTCGAGGGGACGGTGCTCTTCGTCTCGCACGATCGCTACTTCGTCTCCGAGCTGGCGACGCGCATCCTCGAGGTCACGCCGAGCGGGCCGCGCGATTTCCCCGGCACCTACGAGGAGTACCTGGCCGGCTGCGGCGACGATCACCTCGACGCCGACACGGTGGTGCTGAAGGCGAAGCGCGAGCACCAGAAGGCGTCCGCGCCTGCGGAGGCGGGCGGCTCCTGGGAGGAGCAGAAGCGGCGTCGCAACCGGCAGAAGGAGCTGCCCGCGCGGCGCGACAAGGTGCTCGCGTCCATCGAGGCCGCCGAGGCGCGGAAGAAGGCGATCCACGACCTCTACTGCAGCGACGGCTTCTTCGAGCGCACCGGACAGGCCGAGATCGCGGCGCTCCAGGCCGAGGATGAGGCGCTCGGCCCGCGCATCGACGCGCTCATGGCGGAGTGGGAGCAGATCGAGCAGGAGATCGCGGAGCTCGGGGCGGTCCAGGCGCAGTGAGGTCTTGCCGGGCTGCCCGGCCCCGAGAGAGGGGGTCCGCCGCGCGGCGCGGGGGCTCGCCTAATGCCCTCTTGTCTTGCGGCTGGCCATGTCGATGCCGACGGCCAGGATGAGGATGATGCCCTTGATGACCGGCTGCCAGAAGCTCTCCGTGTTCATCAGGCTCATCCCGTTGTCGAGCGAGGCCATGACGAGCGCGCCGAGCAGCGCGCCCCAGATGGTGCCCTGCCCGCCGAGGAGCGACGTGCCGCCGATGACGGCGGCCGCGATCGCGTCGAGCTCCATCATCCGGCCGGCGTCCGAGGTCGCGGAGCCGACGCGGGCGGTGAGCACCACGCCCGCGATGCCCGCCATCACCCCCATCAGCGTGAACACGGCGATGAGGTGACGATCGATGTTGATGCCGGAGTAGAAGGACGCCTCGCGGTTGCCGCCGATCGCGTAGAGGTGCCGCCCGAACGTCGTGTGCTTCGCGAGCACCGTGAACGCGGTCGCGAGCACGAGCACGACCAGCACGGGGAACGGGACACCCTCGTAGGAGTTCATCAGGGCGGCGAACGCGAGGGAGAACACGGCGAGCCCGATCCACGGGTAGCGCGCCGTGCCGGTGGCGCGCGCCGCCTTGTACAGCAGCCCGACGCAGAGGATGCCAGCGCCCGCCCAGCCGAGGGTGTGCGGCACGTACGCCTGGCCCACGAACAGGTAAGGACGCGCCGGCGAGATGGACACACCGCCTGTCAAGCCCAGGATGGATCCCTGGAAGATGAGCATCCCGCCGAGCGTGACGATGAAGGGGGGAATCCGCAGCCGCGCCACGAGGGTCCCCTGCACGAAGCCAAGGACGGCCCCGAGCAGGAGCGGCAGGATGAAGGCGGCCGGCAGCGGCCAGCCGAGGCTCACGTAGATCATCGCCGATGAGGCGCCGAGCAGACCGGCGAGCGCGCCCACCGAGAGATCGATCTGCCCCGCGACGATGACCATCACCATGCCGATGGCCAGGATCGACGTCACCGACATCTGCCGCGCGAGGAGCGTCAGGTTGCGCGGCGTCACGAACGTCCCATCGGTCGTGATGGAGAAGGCAATCCAGATCGCGATGAGCGAGCCCACCATCGAGAGGGCGCGCCAGGGGATACGCACGCGAAGCTTGGCCTCGCTCATTCCGTCACCTTCCTCGTTGCAGCAGCCATCACGCGCTCCGCGGTCGCGTCCTTCCGGTCGAGGCAGGCCGTCGGTCTGCCCTGGTTGAGGACCAGCACGCGGTGGCTCATGCCAAGCAGCTCCGGCAGATCAGAGGACACGAGCACCACGGCGAGCCCATCCGAAGCGAGCTTGTGGATGAGCTGGTAGATCTCCGCCTTCGCCCCGACGTCGATTCCCCGGGTCGGCTCGTCGAGCAGCAGCACCCGGGGCCCCGTCATCAGCCATTTGCCGATGACGATCTTCTGCTGGTTGCCGCCCGAGAGCTGGTTCGCGAGCGCGAGCGGCCCAGACGCCTTCGTCCTGAGCGCCTTCATCTGCTCGACCGCCGTGACCTCTCGCTCGGCGTGATCGAGGAAGAGCCCCTTCACGAACCGCCGCAGGGTCGCGAGCGTGATGTTGTCGAGGAGGGTCGCCTCGAGCACGAGGCCGTAGCGCTTGCGATCCTCGCTGACGAGCGCGATGCCCGCGTCGATCGCCTGCTCGGGCGCCCTGAACGGCGGCGTCGCGGGCCCGCCTCGGACCGAGATCGCGCCGGTGACGCGGCTCGTCGCAGCGCCGAAGATCGTCGAGAGGAGCGCGGTGCGGCCGGCGCCCATGAGGCCGCCGATGCCCAGCACCTCGCCGGCGCGCACCTCGAAGCTCACGTCGCGCAGCACGAACCGCCCGGGGTGGCCGCCGTCCTCGACCGACCAGCCCTGGACCGACATCGCGACGGGGCCCTCCGGCGGCGGGGGGCAGGGGTAGAGGTTCGTCACCTCGCGGCCGACCATGTACGAGATGACGTTGTCGGGCGAGAGCGCCGTCCGCGGCTGGGTCGTGATCGACTTCCCGTCACGGAGGACCGTGATGCGGTCGGCGATCTCGAAGACCTCCTCGAGCCGGTGGCTGATGTAGATGCAGGAGACGCCGCGGGCGCGCAGATCGCGCAGCAGGCCGAGCAACGTCTTCACGCCGGACTCGGTGAGCGCCGCCGTGGGCTCGTCGAGGACGAGGATCTTCGCGTCCTTGAGCAGCGCCTTCGCGATCTCGACCATCTGCTGCTGGCCGATGCCCAGCTCCTTGATCGGGCGCTCGGGATCGATGTCGAGCCCGACGCGCGCGAGCGCCTCCCGCGCCAGGGCCCGCACCGCGTCCCAGTCGATGAGCCCACCGCGGACGGGCTCCCGCCCGAGCACGAGGTTCTCGGCGACGCTGAGATCGGGCACGAGCGCGAGCTCCTGCGCGATCAGCGCGATGCGGTGCTCCTCGGCGCTGCGCATGCTGCTGAACTGCACGACGCCGCCGTTCAAGCGGATCTCGCCGCCGTACGTGCCTGCGGGGTAGTAGCCGCACAGGATCTTGATGAGGGTGCTCTTACCCGCGCCGTTCTCGCCGCAGAGGGCGTGAATCTCGCCCTCCTGGAGGTCGAACGAGACGCCATCGAGGGCTTTCACACCGGGGAACTGCTTCGTGATCGATGCGAGCTCGAGGAGAGGCATTGTCCTGGGCGCAAGGGGGCGTCAGCGCGCGGCCACGTTCGCCTGGGAGGGGGCTGCGATGCAAGCACTTTGTTGGAAGCGCGCAGAGGATCCAGGCGCGCAGGTCGTCACGCGTCACGCGTCACGCGTCACGCGTCACGCGTGTTTCCTGGGAGGTGCGGGGGGCGAAGAATGTATGAGAGCCCCCGGAGAGTGATCCCGGAGCGACCCGGGCGACGGCGCTCAGTTGTAGAAGCCGAGGTCGTCGATGTAGAGGTCGAACTTGGGTGCCTTGCCGATCTGGAACTGGAGCGAGTAGAGCTTCGCCGCGTCGATCTGCTCGGTGCCCGCCGGATCGCCCCAGCCGCCCTGCTTCAGCTCCGCGAAGGGAATGGTGAACTGCTGCCACTCCTCGGTGGCAGCGAAGGTCTTCTGCCACGCGTCGCACTTGTCTGAACAGGCACCGCCGGCAGCATCCGTCCCCGGGTCGGAGATCATGACGGTCGCGCTCGTGCCGGAGCCCGGGCCGAGCTTCGCCCAGAAGGTGATTCCGGTGTACGCCGAGGCGTCATAGGTGGCCTTGACCCCCTCGGGGCTGTTCAGATCGAAGCCGAAGCCAGCGCCCCACTCTGTGAAGCCCGTCCCCCACGAGCGCGCCGCGTACGTGCTCTGCCCGCGCGCCGGCTCGAGCGCCGTCATCGTGAAAGGCTCTGCCCCGGTCCCCTCCGGATCGGGCGGCGGGGTCTGCGTGGCCCCCTCCGTCGCGTCATTGAAGGTGTACCAGTAACCAACACGCCCGCCGTCGGCCAGGATGGCGTTGTCGTTGTCCTCCATGTCATCGATCATCTCGATCGTCTGGGGGCCGGCGCCCGCGCCCGTCGACGCCGAGGTGCTCGCGGCCGTCGAGGCCGTGGAGGTGTCGGTGCTCCCCGTGCTCGTCGTCGTGGTCGTCGGGTCCACGGTGCCCGCGGAGGTCGTGCTGCCGGCGCTGCCGGCGCCGCCCGCGCCCCCGCTCCCGCTCCCGCCACCGTCGTCGTCGCCGCACGCGGCGAACGCCGCGACAGCCAGTCCACAGACCACCAAGTTAAAAGCACGCAGGAAAATTCTAGTTGTCATACGTTCACATCTCCGTATCTACGTTATTCTAATCAGCGCTCGCTCTGGGCCGGACGTCAATTGAATCGAGGAGCGTCCTGGCGCGGCGAGTATCGCCTGGAAGCTCAGGCCCTGCAACCTTCTTCTTTCCTCGCTGCAATCCATCTTTGTCATCGTTCGCCATCGTTCGCCATCGTTCGCCATCGTTCGCCATCGTTCGCCATCGTTCGCCGTCGTTCGCCCTGGAAGCGAGCCTCGCGCGAATGTCCTTGTTGGGGCCGCTCGCAACGGCGGTGGCATGTTCGGAGCGTCGTTGAGACGTGAGCGCCTGGATCAGCGCGAGTGGCCGCCTGCTTGCAAGGCGCCTTCGCGGGCTCTCTCGGCGAGGCTCGAAGGAGGAAAGATGGCACGGGCGAAGGCTGGCCGGCGAGCGCGCGCCGCGGCGCAGAGGAGCGCGCAGAGCGCGGACCGGGAGCAGAGCGGCGGTGAAGGCGCGCCCCCGACGGAGCAGGAGAGAGCCCCGCGGAGAGAGCGGCAGAGCGCCGCGGCGCAGCGCGCGAGCTGCGCGCGGCTGCCGGGGAGGAGGGGAATCGCGGGGCTGCTCCTGAGCCGGCTGGAGACGGCGGCATACCGCATCTACGAGCGGGTCGCCGGGCTGTCCGAGGAGCGGCCGGCGCTCGGGGTCGAGCTCGCGGCGTCGGCGCTGCGGGCGCTCGGGGCCCGCGCCCCGCGGGTCGTGAGCAGCGTCACGGTGAGCCGCGCGCGGGCGGCGGTCCTGCACGCGCTGCAGGACGCGGCGGGCGTGCGGCGCCTCCTGCCGAGCATCGGGCGCGTGGAGGCCGGCGCGAAGAGGCAAGCCTCGACGATCCGGGCGGCCCGCGCGGGTGGCCCGGAGCGCACGCCGGCAGGGGTCGTTTCGCTCGCGACCGCGCCGGGCGACGGGGGCACGGAGATCAAGGTGGTGTTGCCGGGCGCGCGGCCGCGGGGGCGGCTCGCGCGCGCGGCGGGCGAGCTGCTGGCGGAGCTGCCCAGGCGGCAGCTGCGGGGCGAGCTGCGGCGCCTGAGGCAATGGATCGAGATCGGCGAGATCCCGACGACGGCGGGGCAGCCGTCCGGCCGGGCAGACCGTGAGAGGGAGTGACCATGCGCGCGATCTGCTGGAATGGGGTGGATGACATCGTCGTGGAGTCGGTGCCCGAGCCGAAGCTCATCAGCCCGCACGACGCCATCGTCCGCGTCTCGCTGTCGTCGGTCTGCGGCTCGGATCTGCACCTGCTCCACGGGTACGTCCCGACGATGAAGCAGGGCGACATCCTCGGGCACGAGTTCCTCGGCGAGGTCGTGGAGACGGGCGCCGAGGTGAAGCGGGTGCAGCGCGGCGATCGGGTCGTCGTGTCGTCCATCATCGGGTGTGGGCGGTGCGCGTATTGCCAGCGCGAGCTGTGGTCGCTCTGCGAGAACTCGAATCCTCATCACGTGGTGACGGACAGGGTGTTCGGCGACACGACGGCCGCGATCTTCGGCTACTCGCATGCTTTCGGGGGCTTCGCGGGGAGCCACGCCGAGTACGTGCGCGTGCCGTTCGCGGATCACGGCGCGTTCAAGGTCCCCGACGGGGTGCGGGACGAGAGCGCGCTGTTCGCCTCCGACGCGCTCTCGACGGGCTACATGGCGGCGGAGCTCTGCGACATCCGCCCGGGCCAGGTCGTCGCCGTCTGGGGGTGCGGGGGCGTCGGTCAGATGGCGATCAAGAGCGCCTATCTCCTCGGCGCCGAGCGCGTCATCGCGATCGACCGGATCGCGGACCGCCTGGCGATGGCGAGGGCGCACGGGGGCGCCGACGCCGTGAACTACGCCGAGGTCGACGTCCAGGAGGCGCTCCGCGAGATGACGGGCGGGCGCGGCCCCGACGCCTGCATCGACGCGGTGGGCATGGAAGCCGACGGGACGGGCCTGCAGCACGCGGTCGATCGGGTGAAGCAGGCGTTCCGGATGCAGAGCGACCGCCCGCTCGTGCTGCGCGAGGCGATGCTGGCCTGCCGCAAGGGCGGCACGGTGTCCATCGTGGGCGTCTATTCCGGGTTCGCCGACAAGATCCCGCTCGGCGCGCTCATGAACAAGGCGCTCATCGTCAGGACCGGCCAGCAGCACGGACAGCGGTACATCCCGCGGCTGCTCGATCACATCCAGCGCGGCGACATCGATCCGTCGTACCTCCTGACGCACCGGATGTGCCTCGACGACGGGCCGCGCGGATACCGCCTCTTCGAGGCGCGCGCGGAGGCGTGCGTGCGCGCGGTGTTCGCCCCCTGACCCTGGCGAGGCCGCCGCCCCCGACCGCGAGCGCTAGCGCTCCTGCCCCTTCGCCAGGGTCGCCTGGATGGCCTGCGCCCGCTTCATGTGGCTCGCCGTCTCGTCGCGAATGCGCTGGAGCTCCCGCTTCATCTCCTGGTTCTTCACCCTCGGGATGGCCTGCTCGTCCAGCATCCGCAGGGCATGGGCGTGCATCCTCACCTGGATGGCCATGTACGTCTGATCGAATTTCTCGGCCGGCTGCTGCTGGAGGTACGCCGCGATGATGGCCGAGTGCCCGGCGATCATCGCGCTCGCCCGCGTCGGCTCCGCCTTGATCCGGAGGCGCCGGAGGAGCGCGCTCAGGCGGATGTTCCCCTGGGTGTGGGCCTCGAGCATCTCCCTGGCGAAATCCTTCACCTCGCGCGACCGCGCCTGTTTGCGGGCGATCATCGCAAGAGAGATCTCGACCTTGTTGGCCACGGAGATCACCTTGGCGAGGGCGCCGTCCGACACCTGTGTCTCCTCGGACCGCGGGCTCGCCTCCTCCAGCCGCTGCTGCAGCTGGGAGATCTGCGCGCCCTGATGGACGTGACCTCCACGCCCACCCGCGTGCGCGGAGCTGCCGATGACGCTCGCGGCGAGCGCGGCGATCACCGCGACGCGATGCTTGAAATGATGGTGCATCATGGTGGATTCCCTTCCTGGATTTCCGCGGCGCGCTTCACCGGCCGATCCGTGGATGCCCGCGGCTCACGACGTCTCGAACGTCAAGCAAGCCGCGGACCCGCTCTCGACGTAACTCTCGACGTAGACCGAGGGACTGCCCTGCTCATGGCGCTGCGCGCGGGCGCGCTCGCGGGGCGATCGACGCACACCCGGGGAGTCGTCCCCGCCGCATCTCGGGATTCCACGTCAAACCCATCAAGCTTGCCATCCCCCGTTGAATCGAGCGTGCAACCCGCCAAAGGCGCTCGCCTCCACGAAAGGCGCGCTCTCCGGCGGAGGCCCGGCTCCCTCGGCAATCGCGCTCCTCCGGGAAATCCCCTGCCCCCCGAGGTGGGAGGGGCTTGCGGGGCGCGGGTCCCGGTGGTCAAGTGAAGCGTGGAGCGGCCCCCGTGCCGCCTCGCGCGCTGGCGAAGAGCTCGCCCGGGGGCCTCCGCGAATTCGCACATGCCTGACCGCGGCTTCATCCTCACGCCCACGACCCGGGTCGTCGCCGGGTGCCCGGAGATCCACCTCCACGCGGTGATGGAGGACGGCGCACCGGCGCTCGTCATCGAGGACAGGTTCAGGCCCTACTTCTTCGTGCGCGCCCGCGACGAGGACGTCGCGCGGCGGCTCGCGGATCGCCGCGTCTCTCCGCAGGCGCTCGAGACGCTCGACGGAGAGCCGGTCCTGCGCGTCGAGGCCGCGCTCCCGCGGGACGTCACGGCGCTGCGCGACAGGCTGGCCGAGGCCGGCGCCGACGCCCTCGAGGCGGACGTGCGCTTTCCCTACCGCTTTCTCATCGATCGCGGCATCCGCGGGGCGTTCGCGGTCTCCGGGCCCTTCGAGCTCCACCCGGGCGTCGGGCGCGTGTACCGCAATCCCACGCTCGTCCCCGCGAGCTTCGTCCCCCGCCTCCGCGTGCTCTCGCTCGACATCGAGACGAGCCTCGACGGCGAGCACCTCTATGCGATCAGCCTCGCGGGGGCGGGCGGCGAGCGCTGCCTCCTCGTCCGCGAGGCGCCGGTGCCCGGCGGGCTCCCCGCCTTCGTCGAGCGCTTCCCTGACGAGCGGACGCTCCTCGAGCGCTTCCTCGAGCTCGTCGCACAGGCGGACCCCGACGTCCTGACCGGCTGGAACATCCCGGATTTCGATCTGCCCGCGCTCCAGCGTTATTGCCGGCGCGCCGGGCTCCTCTGCGCGCTCGGGAGGGGCGATGACGAGATCGCGATCCTGCGCGATCCGGGCTTCTCGCGCGAGGCGCGCGCCGTCCTGCCGGGGCGGGTGGTGCTCGACGGCCTCGCGCTCCTCCGCGGCGCCTTCCTGCGGCTGGACGATTACCGCCTCGAGACCGCCGCTCGGACGATCCTCGGGCGCGGCAAGCTGTTCGGGCCAGACGACCGGGGCGAGCAGATCGAGGCGTCGTACCGCGACGACCCGGCGCGGCTCGCGGAGTACAACCTCGAGGACGCGCGCCTCGTCCGGGATCTGCTGGAGAAGACGGGGCTCATCGAGCTCTCGGTGCGGAGGAGCCTGCTCACCGGCATGCAGGTCGACCGCGTGGGGGCGCAGATCGCCGCGATCGACTCGCTCTACCTGCCCGCGCTCCGCGCCCGCGGCAAGGTCGCGCCCTCGGTGTCGAGGGAGGGGCCGGAGGGAGGGGCGGAGATCGCCGGCGGCCTGGTGCTCGATTCGCTGCCGGGGCTCTACCGCAACATCGTTGTGTACGATTACAAGAGCCTCTATCCGAGCCTCATTCGCACGTTCAACATCGACCCGCTGACGTTCGTCGCCGGGGGCGCGGGGCCGCCCGAGGCGCTCATCGTGACGCCGGGCGGCGCGGCCTTCCGGCGCGGCGAGCCGGGCATCTTGCCCGAGCTCGTCGCGCGCCTCTGGGACGAGCGGGCCGAGGCGCGGCGGGCGGGCGACGAGCGGGGCGCGATGGCCATCAAGATCCTCATGAACTCGCTCTTCGGCGTGCTCGGCTCCCCCGCGTCGCGCCTGTTCTCCCCCGAGGTCGCGAACGCCATCACGCGCGCCGGGCAGCACGTCATCAGGCTCACGGCCGAGGCGGTGCGGAGGGCCGGGCACCGGGTGCTTTACGGGGACACCGACTCTCTCTTCGTCGATATAGGCGAGCCGGACGCGGCGCGCGCCGTCGCCCGGGCAGAGGAGCTCCGCGACGCCATCTCCGGGTCGGTCGCCGCCGAGATCGCGAGGACGTTCGGCTGCGAGAGCCGGCTGGAGCTCGAGTTCGAGAAGGTCTATGCGCGCTTCCTCCTGCCCGAGCTTCGCGGCGCCGCGCAGGGCAGCAAGAAGCGCTATGCGGGCCTCGTCGCCGGGGAGGGCGGCGACAAGCTCGAGATCGTCGGGCTCGAGGCGGTCCGGCGGGACGCGAGCGCGGTCGCGCGGCGCTTCCAGCGGGAGCTGCTCGACCTGGTCTTCCACGATCGCCCGGTGGAGGGCTTCGTGCGGAGCTTCGTGACGGAGCTCCGCGCGGGGCGGTTCGACGCGGAGCTCGTCTACAAGAAGGCGCTGAGGAAGCCGCTCGGCGCTTACACGAAGACGACGCCGCCGCACGTGAAGGCGGCCCGCAAGCTGGGCGGCGACGCGGGGCGGATCGTGGCCTATGTGATCACGCGCGCTGGCCCCGAGCCGGCGGGCCAGACGACCGCGCCGCCGGACTACGATCATTACGTGTCGCAGCAGCTCAAGCCGATCGCGGACTCGGTGCTGCGGTGGCTGGGCGGGGCCGATTTCGATGAGATGACGGGCGCGCGGCGGCAGCTCTCGCTGTTCTGACCCGGCGCTGGTCGCGCGAGGCGAACCCGGGGGCGGGCGGGCGGGCGCGTGGCGGAGTCTCCGGAGGCGCGCCGGGAGGATCGAGAGCTCACGGGCGCGCCCGGAGAGCTCACGTGGCCGACAGCGCGTCGGAGACCATCGCGCGCGCCTCGTCGAGCACGCGATCGAGGTGCGCCTGGTCCTTGAAGCTCTCCGCGTAGATCTTGTAGACGTCCTCGGTCCCCGAGGGCCGCGCGGCGAACCAGCCGTTCTCCGCGACGACCTTGAGCCCGCCGATCTCGCCGCCGTTGCCGGGCGCGCGCGTGAGCTTCGCGGTGATCGGCTCGCCCGCGAGGGTCTCGGCGCGCACCGCGTCGGGGGAGAGCTTCTTGAGCACGCTCTTCTGGCTCGGCGTGGCCGGCGCGTCGATGCGCGTGTAGATCGGCGCGCCGAACCGCGCGGTGAGGTCGCGGTAGTGCTCGGCCGGGTCGCGCCCGGTGCGGGCGAGGATCTCGGCGGCGAGCAGGTCGAGGAGGATACCGTCCTTGTCCGTCGACCACACCTGCCCGTTCTTTCGCAGGAACGAGGCGCCCGCGCTCTCCTCGCCGCCGAAGCCGAGCGAGCCGTCGAGCAGCCCGTCGACGAACCACTTGAAGCCGACCGGCACCTCGCGGAGCGGGCGGCCGAGGTCCTTCGCCACCCGATCGATCATGCTGCTCGAGACGAGCGTCTTGCCCACGGCCGCGTCGGACCGCCAGAGCGGGCGGTTCCGGAAGAGGTAGGACACCGCCACGGCGAGGTAATGGTTCGGGTTCATCAGCCCGGCGCTGCGGGTGACGATGCCGTGGCGATCCGAGTCGGCGTCGTTGCCGAACGCGAGATCGTAGTCGTCCTTGAGCGCGATGAGGTTCGCCATCGCGTGCGGCGACGAGCAGTCCATGCGGATCTTGCCGTCGTGATCGAGGGGCATGAAGCTGAAGGTGGGGTCGACGGCCTGGTTCACCACCGTGATATCCAGCCCGAATTTCTCGGCGATCGGCGCCCAGTACGCGATGTTCGAGCCGCCGAGCGGATCGACGCCGATGCGCAGCTTCGCGCCGCGGACGGCCTCGAGATCGACGACGTTGCCGAGATCGGCGACGTAGGGGCCGATGAAATCGTACGGGTGGGTGGTCGGCGCGCGCAGCGCGGCCTCGTAGGGCGTGCGCTTCACGCCCGCGTTGTCGGCGCGGAGCAGCTCGTTGGCGCGCGCCTCGATCCAGCCGGTGACGGCGGTGTCGGCCGGCCCGCCGTTCGGCGGGTTGTACTTGATGCCGCCGTCGTCGGGCGGGTTGTGCGACGGCGTGATCACCACGCCGTCCGCGAGCCCCGAGGTGCGCCCGCGGTTGGCCGTGAGGATCGCGTGCGAGATGGCCGGCGTCGGCGTGACGCCGTTCCGCTCGGCGATGAGGACGTCGACGCCGTTGGCCGCGAAGACCTCTATCACGCTGCGCTGCGCCGGCTCCGAGAGCGCGTGCGTGTCCATGCCGAGGTAGAGCGAGCCCGTCGTGCCCTCCTTCGCGCGGTAGTCGCAGATGGCCTGCGCGACCGCGAGGACGTGCGCCTCGTTGAAGCTGCGCCGCGCGGCCGAGCCGCGGTGGCCGGAGGTGCCGAAGGCGACGCGCTGCTGCGGATCGCTCATGTCGGGGCGCTCGCTGTAGTACTGCGCGCGCAGCGTGTCGGGATCGATCAGCACATCGGGAGGGGCCTTGCGGCCTGCGAGGGGGTGGAGCGGCATGAGCCCCCGCATAGCCGAGCGCGCGGGACGAACAAAGCCCTCCGCAGCGCGCAGCGGGTGCTCCGCCTGTCCGCGCGAGCGGCCGCCGCGCTCGATCCCGCGCGAGCGCACGCCGCAGGCCGAGCGCGTGGCGCCTGGGAGCGCCTTCCTTCCTGCTGCTGCGCCTCCTGTGCCACGGTATGCTCGCCTGGCAGATGACGGGGGACAGCCGATGACACGGGGCAACCGAGACCGCACGATTCGCCAGCGCTGCCGCGCTGGCGCTGCCGCGCTGGTGCTCCTCGCGTCGCTCTCCGGCTGCGCTGGCGCGCAGGCCGCCGCCGGCGCGCCGGCCCCGCGGAAGGCCGCCTCGACCGCTGCGCGCCGGAGCTCCGTCGTCGTCGAGCGCGGCGTCGAGTACAGCCTCGCTGGCGGCCAGCGGCTCTTGGCCGACGTCCTCCGGCCCGATCCGCCGAGCGCAGCCCGCCTGCCGGCCGTCGTGTACATCCACGGCGGGAGCTGGAGGCGGGGCACGCGGGAGCAAGGCCACGAGCTCCTCCCGCAGCTCGTCGCGACGGGCCGCTACGTCGGGATCACCATCGAGTACCGCTTCACGCCGACCTTCCCCTGGCCCGCGCAGCTCCGCGACGCGGAGGCCGCCGTCCGCTGGGCGCGCGCCGCGGCGGACCGCTATGGCATCGATCCGGAGCGAATCGCCGTCTGGGGAGAGTCCTCCGGCGGCCAGATCGCGAGCGTCCTCGGCACGACGGCCGGCGACGCCGCGCTCGAGGGAGACCCGCCGCCTCCGGGCGGCCTCTGGCCGCCCACGAGCCGTGTCCAGGCCGTCATCAACTTCTGCGGACCGACGGACATGGCGGCGTTCTTCGCCTCGGCGACGACGCCCGACGCGATCGCCGAGATGCACGGCCGGCTCGATCCGCTCTTCGACGGCCCTCCGCCGGAGCGCGCGGACCTCGTGCGCTCGGCCTCCGCGATCCACCATGTCGACGCGCGGGATCCGCCGTTCCTGTTGATGCACGGCGCGCGCGACGAATTGATCCCGTTCGCCCTCTCGGAGGCGATGCACAGGGCGCTCCTGCGCGCGGGCGCGCCGAGCGTGCTCGTCCCTGTCGCGGCGTGGGGGCACGGCTTCCGTGGCGCCGAGATCGACCGGCGCGTGCTGGCGTTCCTCGACAGGTATCTCTGGCGTGCGCCCGTCGCCGTCTCCAGCGAGCCGGTGCGCGCCGAGCGGACCCCCGACTGACGACCCATGGCGCCCTTCGACGAACCGCTCCGCCTGCTGCTCCTCCCCGGCCTCGACGGCACCGGCGCGCTCTTCAAGCCGTTCCTCTCGACGCTGTCCGCCGACATCGCGCCGGAGGTCGTCTCCTACCCCGCGGACACGGAGCTCGATTACGGCGCGCTCGAGGAGCTGGTCGCGGCGCGCCTGCCCGCGGACGGGCCGTATGCGCTGCTCGGCGAGTCGTTCTCGGGGCCGCTCGCGCTCCGCCTGGCCTGCCGGAGCGCCGGGCAGCTCGTCGGCGTGGTGCTCGTGGCCACCTTCGTCACGAACCCGGTGTGGCCCGTCCCCTCACTGGCGCGACACCTCGTCGGCCCGTGGCTCTTCCGCCGCCGCGCCCCGGAGCTCGTCTCACGCCGCTACCTCGTCGGCGCGCGCGCCTCCGCGGCGTGGCTGGAGCGCGTGGCCGCGAACGTCGAGACCGTCGATCCCGCGGTGATGGCGGCGCGCGTGCGCGAGGTGCTCTCGGTGGACGCGCGCGCGGCGCTCCAGGGCTGCGCCGCGCCGCTGCTCTACCTGGGCGCCGCGGGCGACGCGCTGGTGCCGCCGCGCGTGCTGCGCCAGCTCCGCCGCATGCGGCCCGACCTGGAGTGCGTCACGGTCGACGCTCCGCACCTCGTGCTGCAGCTCGCGCCGGAGGCGTCGGCGCGCGCGATCGAGGATTTCTTGAGGCGCCGAGCGCGAGCACCTCGCAGAACGTGAGCCCACCAAACGCGAACAGGCGGCGTTCGCCCGAGACCGCCGCGTGAGCGCGTCCGCCGTCACTTCCAGCCGAGCCGTGCGGTGAAGTCGACGGTCTCTATCCGCGAGAGTACGAAATCGTCTGCTCGACCGGGCGCGGCAGCGCTTCGCTCCAGGCTGATCATCAGGTTGAAATTCCTGCTGGCTCCCACGAGGTTGAGGAATTTCTCCCTCGGGTAGGGGAGAACGTGCGCTTCGCGTCCTTCAGGCTGAAGATCGCCGAGGTCGGCCAGGCGACCAATCAGCGCGTCATTGACAAATATCTGGTGTCCTTCAGAGCCCCCCCAGGTCTCCATATCGTGCGTTCTGAACACGAAGCGAATATTCTTCACCTCGGGGCGGTCGTCGATCCATTCAAGGTGCATAGGTATCGTCATGCTCGCGCCGGCATACGTGCTACCTTGAAAGATCCCCGGATTGTCACCAAAATGGAGGTTGCAGGCCATGACCAGGATCCGATCGCTCTCCTTGATGCGTCGGAAGACGTGAACGGCGGCCTCGCGATGTTCGCTGATGTAGAGCTCGCCAGTATCAGGATTACTGTTCATGAAATAGAAGCTGCCCGGCGCGGGATCCGGATCCACGAGGTGAAGCTTCCTTCGAGGGGCCCCTATCGTCACCGGCTGGCCGCCTCGAAGCGCATCCCTGATCGCCGAGGCGCTGATGAGCGCCGCGTAGTTCTGGTCGTACGGCCTGGGGCCCCCGGCGTCCGGGAACATTTCTCCACCGCCCACCATCATGTTTCCACTGGCATCAACTCCGAGATAGCCCGCCGACAAGAGCTCTGCGATGACCGTCCCGTTGCTCTCGAAGTCGACAGGCGGACCGCCGGTGAGAGACGGGCTCCATATCGCATGATCAAAGGCCTTGACCGTTCCGGTTCTGCTCGATCCCGCCGACGGATCCGTATCGAGCCCGTTACCGGTGAATAGGGTACGATCCCTGTCGACGGTGACCCCTGCCGGCGCGCCGCCTGCCACTCTGACCACGGGGGTTACAATGCCCGTCGAAATGCTCAGCGCCGAGACGCCCCCTGCGCTGCTGATGAGGATGATGTCCTTGTCGTACCATTCGGCGTCGTAGTTCGGCACCTGATACCTTCTCTCATTCGTCGGAGCCGTCAGCTCGAAGACGACGACCTGATCGCCGTCGCCGATCGCGGCCCTGTTTCCGGCGGGAGCGACACGGACGAACGAGACGAACCGCGAGCCCAGACCTGCGGGGCGGAGCAGACGGAAGCTGCGAGAAGCGCGCGACTCTTCTTCGTAGATCTCCACCCCGTCGCACACGATCAGCCGACCGTCGGGCAACACGTCGAACATGGAGGGCTGCGAGTTCGCCCCAGGCGGACGGAAAGACGCCTCGAACATGTAATCTCCGAAATCAAGATCTGCCATGGCTGTCTCCTCGCTTTCATAAATCGTGAGAGCCCGCGATGTGATTCCCTGCGCACAGACCCCCATGCATCATATGGTGCTGCGAGACGGCGATCGACACCAGCTCGTTGCCTGCACAGCCAGCGCTCAGTCGAGCGCCCACGGCGCCTACGGCTTGGAGGACACCGTGATGACTTGCGTGAGAACTGACCGGGGCTCCCGGGGCTCCCCGCGGCGCCAAGACCACGGGCGGCGCGCGCAACGCCGGACGGCGATACCGCACATGTCAACACACCGACAACACCCAGCGTCTGCGGCATAACAAGAAACACACGGAGGCGGGGAGACGATTCACCAGCGTCCGGGGCGGAATATCAGAACAATCCCAGGTGCCGCGGGGGCAGCCCGACCCTGCTCTCTACCCTGAGCTGCTTCGGGTTCACGAGCCGTCCCGCCCCGGCCACGTCGAACCTGTGTACGACACCGCCTCCGGTTTCCGCGTCAGCGATGAAGCACACGCTGCAGGCGCTGACACACCGAACCTCTCCAATCGTGAACGGCTCTTCAGCGGATCGGCGCAGCACCTCGAACGCATCCGTCCCCAGATCGAGTTGGATGAGGCTGTCGGGCACCGCGGGTTCACCGGCCACGGCGCGTCGACCGAGCGTCGTGAAGACCAGATGGTCGGCGTCGCTGAACGAGACCGAGAATCCCATGGAACCCTGGTCGAAATCCTTGGCGGCATACCGGCGGCGCTCCGTGAGGACCTGCCTCACGTCGAGCAGCACGACGCCCGACCCGGCGAGCGTCGGCACCGAATCACCGCCGAACTCGCCAGAGCACGAGACTGCCAGCGCGTCCTCCTGCGGCGACACGGCGAGCCCGCCGCAGCCGTGCATCCCACGCAGAACGAATACGTCCTCGATGGTATCCTTGCGGGTGTCGACGGCGATCACGCGCGACTCGGCGGACTTCCTGAAATCTGCAGAGTACCCTTCCAGCACGGCGTAGACGCGATCGGCAATGCGCACTGCCCGTCCTGGTCGCGGGAAGAACCTCGGATCTTCTCCTTTCATGGCGGGGGCCAGGTCGACACGGCCAGCGATGGCTGAAGTGGAGGGATCGACCACGAGGATGTCGCTGCCCTGATCGAACGGCTGGGATCCGGCTGCGAAGTTCGGCTCGTACCGGGTCACATAAGCCTTGCTCTGCGAGAGTTCCACGTAATCGTGCGGGTTCGCCGCGAAGCCGGTCGAGACCGAAAGCTGGGCGCGAACCTGGGCGGAATCCGCCCTGACCCACGTGATCACCGAAGCGGGGTAGCGATCGATGAGCACCACTTCCCCGGAGGAGACCGGCATGGTTGGGACCACCACGTCTCCGCCAAGCGGCGCGGAGATCCCGACCGGTGCGCTCGCGGAGGAGATGAACGACGACGACAGCACCGTTCCATCGAGAGCGAGCAGAGACACCTGCGTGGACTGGTAATCCGAGCTCACCACCACGACGCCCCGCCCACACGCTCCCTCCTCGGTGCCCGCTCCTTCTCCGCCATTCGACACCTCGGGCACGTTGCAGCCGACGGAGAGCAGGAGGATTGCGCACAGCCTACTCCGCTCCATCACCAGCATCTCCCGCATGTACGAATCACTTCGTTCACCACCACACCTCCAGGTTACCATGCACGCTCCGCCCCGGGAGCGGAAAGCCGATGGCGTCGAATTGCTGGGTATCGAAGATGTTTCTCATCGCGAAACGCACAGCCATGCTCCGATGGAAAAAGTGCGCAGACGCGTCCAGATCAGTCACGGCCTGGCTCCGGAGTACGACGAGACCTGCGGGATCGGCGAACCGTGAGGAGCGGTACAGGAGCCGGACGCCGACGGCAGCCCGGTCCATCGCGATCTGCGGAAGCGCAGGGTCGGCGTATACCTCGACGGACGGCGACACGACCAGGCGGGACTGAAACGGCAGAAAGTCGTTCTTGACTCGCCGGCTCGGCGATACATCTCGTGGATCGAGCGCCGTCATGCTCAGCTCGACGCGTATCGCGTCGAGCACGTCAGCGCCTGCGGCGAGCTCCGCGCCCAGCACGCGCGCGGCGCCCACGTTGAATGGACGGATGACCCCGAAGCTCGATCGTTTGAACGCGATGAGATCTTGGGCAGAACGACCGAAGAGGAACGCGTCCACGTATAATGCGCAGGACGCGCAGGGCGTGCCTTCGCGCCACAGGCGTGTGCCCAGGTCCGCGGTCAGTCCCTGCTCGGGGACCAGCCCGGAGTTGCCGCGGACGAAGTACGAGAGGCCGTGGAGCTCCCCGAGGGTCGGGACACGCACGTAACGCCCTATATTCATGAGGATTTGCATGCGTTCAAAAGGCCGCACCTCGATACCGAACCGCCCGACCGGATCGACCGCGATCGCGCGGGAGCCCTGGGCGTGCTCCACGCCCGAGGTAGACTGCCGCTGCAGCACCGAGAGCGCGTGTAAACCAAGCCACGGGAGCGGCTGCCAGGTCATCGTGCCGGCAAGGCGGGTCGACTCCCGACGCGCGCGCAGTGGCGGGCTCGCCACGGTGTCGACGCCGACCTGTTCAACTGCTTCCAGAGCGCTCGCCCCGAAGCGAAGGTCGTCGCTGACCATGTAGCCGAGCCGCGCTTGCTGCGCGAGGCGAGTCCCCGAGATGGCCACGTCCGTGGCCTGCATCGACAGCTCGCGCCACGGATCGGACACGGTGCTCCGGGTAACGACCCACGTGCTAGACACTTCGAAGATGCAAGATCCTTCCGCTTCGCCGACGCGCCACGTCGAGCATGGCACCCGGCTCGATACAGCGCCCAGCATCCGCTGCGTCCGAGACCTGGCCGCCCTCGCGGGGATGACGGCCAGCCCTGGGATGCCTTGCTCACGATAAAACGCGTTGGCCACGAAGAGGGTGCGCGCGCCTCGACCGATTTCGTGTCGTCCTATCACCCACGCGTCGTAAGCTTCGAAATCCGCGTTGCTGCGCCACACCTCCCGGTCGTCTGTAGGGTCGAAACGTGTACCTCGATCATCCGTGAATCCGTACCGATTGTCCGCTTGTTCCCGGCGCACGGCGAAGAGCGCAGACGCGGCTCCCGCGGCGAGCGCCCCCCCTGTCCATGCGGACCATTGGCCGAAGCTTCCCATCGACGATCCGACGCCGACGCGGGTCCTGTCCGGCAACTTGGGCTCGAAGAAGATGGCCCCTCCAATTCCGAGGTGGTCTGCGTGCTCCGGGGCGTTCCCTCGAAAAACGTCGACGCGAGCCAGCATCCATAGTGGCAGCGTGGACAGATCCGCCGTTCCGGTGAGATCGTCATTCAGTCGAATCCCGGCCAGGTAGACGGGTGTCTGTGCGCTCGTGGCACCACGGATCGATGCGGTCGCATGATCAGACGAGCTCCCAGCCCGGGAGGTCTGCACGCCAGGGACCTGTGCCAGCACGTCGGCGGACGTGGCGCCGGGGGCACGGAGTCGCTCCTCGGAGATCACCATAGACGCTGGGGTAGGATCCCTGGAGGAGGCTGGAGGCCACGGACGCTTACGTCCACGGACGATCACCTCCCGGATCGGCTGGAATCGCGCTCCGACAGGGATCGCTCTCTCCTCGATCGGCGCGGACGTCGACCGGGCGTCGGCGCTCTGCCCGTACACGGCCGGCGCAACCAGGCAGCCGGCCATCGTCGTGGTGATGCTCGCAATCTGCCTCCGAGTACGGGGCGTGCTCATGATCACGGGATTTTCACTGAAACGGTGCTTTGGACCTCAGGGGCAGAGCGCATTGACGATCGCGACGGCATCCAGATCAAATACGGTGTTTACATCGGGCCGATCGGTGATCCGTACGTAACGCGCCACACGGACGCCAATGTCCGCCAGATCGAAGGAGTCTCCTCCTGCCACATCGGGATCGGTGGGATCGATGTTGCCGGAATCGGCATTGGCGTACACGGGGTGCCATCCAGCGCAGCTTCCATAAGGGTAAACGGTCGCGGCGCAAGGGAACGCGGACCAATGCACGCCGTCATCGCTCACCTCGATGGTGCCGAGCTCGGCGTATGGATTGTCTGGAGCTCCGCCGATAAGGAACGGATTCTCGAAGACGATGAAGTCGGCGCCTGGACCATCGACGATCTTGTTGCCTGCAAATTCCACGGTAACCGTGCCGCCATCCCCCAGGGAAACAACGTCCAGCGAACCGGCCAATGCTCCGCCGCCTCTGGGAGGACCGTAAATGTTCGAAGGAAATCGATTCTGCCCAAAATTCTGCCCGGAACCAAAGCGGTGCGCGACTACCCCTGTGACGAACCGGGATCCTGGCCGATTGCACACGGCTACCGGATCGACCTGATCTGCGCCTCCATCATCGGACCGTCCCTCTCCGCGGACACCGATATTTCCACTGCTTCCATCCTCGCGCGTCGTCTGCCGCGATGCACGCGTTCCTGCGCTCTCAGCGGTACTGTCCGGCGACGTTGACTCGTCAGGAGCCGCGCACGACGTCAGTCCCGCAGATACGAGCAGCAGCACCCTCCAGTCAAGGCCCATGTTCTCTCCATCGCGAGCATGTCGGCAGACGTCACAGCACGAAATCGCCCCGTGAACGGCCTGCTCGTTGATCTTGAACAAGCGAGAGAAGCAAGCGGCGGACCGCGGGTTTAGTTGGAGTCATGGTGGGGGCCGTTCGGCTGCCGGGCGATAGAGCTCGGCTCCACGTCGTTGACGATGAGCGGGCCGCCGACCGCGACCTCCAGGCACTGCTTCCCCTTCTCGAACTCCGATCGATACAGGCTGCCGTCCGTCGGCCGGCGCGTCTTGATGCAGCGATGCCGGCGTTCGGCATCGGCTGGCGGTGGGGCAGCGATCGCGATGAGGCGAGGGGCATCTTCCATGCTCACCTCGATCGCGGAGGAAACTTCATCGACACCACCCACAAGCACATGGACGCCGACGGCGGCGCTGCCGACGCCCTTCAGCGCGCGCGAGAACGTCGCCGCCGCCAACGGATCGCTGACGGAGCGGGGCCTCGGCATTGCCGGCATGGTGAACGAGGCCGCGGCCGAGATCGGCAGGACGCCGGCGTAGATCGCGCTCGCCTGGACGCTGCTCCACCCGGCCGTAACCGCGCGGAGCGTGGGCGTGCGGAGGCCGAAGCAGGTCGAGGACAACCTGGCGCCCTCGACGTGCGGCTGACGGACGGCCAGCGCGCCCGACTCGACAGGCCAGCGCCGTCGAGCTCGCGTTCCCGCACGATTTCCTGGTGGTCGCTGACCCGGAGCGTGATGTTCGGCGACGTGACGATCGCCGCCCGGCATCGAGCCGAGGTGAGCCCCCTCGGGCGGGCTCACCTCTCGCGGTTCACAGCGGCCTGTCCTTCGCCGCCGCCTCGAGCCAGTCCGCGCACGCGCCGTCCTCGGCGGGCGGCTGAACGCCCCTGAGGAGATACCACGCCTCCCGGTGCTCCGCGCGGGCGCCGGGCGAGACGCGCTGCAGCGCGCCGAGCGACTCGATCTCGAGCATGTCGGCGTTCGTGAACGTCTCGAAGTTGCACCCCATGTCCGGGTACGTGGCGCCCTCGATGAACGGGAACCGCTTCAGGAACACGTTCCCGTGGTTCGCGTACGCCGCGTAGCCCTGGGTCACGAGCGCACCCACTTTCTGCGGCCCCTTGCCCGCGACCTGCCGCAGGCGGATCACGCGCTTGCCCCAGGTCCACCGGGGCTCGGCCATGTCGGTGTACGACCACAGCACGAGCGGCCGCGCCGGCAGGACGCGATCGGGGTGCGGGAAGAACGGCGCCTGCGGGAACAGGCACTCGCCGCCGCCCGCCATCACGGAGAGCGACCACGGGGCGAACTCGACGGCATAGGCGCTGTGGTTCTCGATCGCATGATCGATGACGAACCTGCCCGCCGCGGCGTCCGCCGCGATGCGGACCTCCTTCTGCATTCCGTACCTGTCCGGCGCGGTCCGGAGCACGAGCGCGCCGTTCTCCTCCCGGTGGTCGACCGGATCGTTGTCGGGCTGCAACGTCCGCTGCTCGTCCTCGGGGCCGATCCAGAGCCGGTGACCGCCGTAGAACCTGTAGTGGGTCCCGCCTGTCGCGCCCATGTCCTCGGGGATCTCGGAGAACTCGTTCGGACCGCCGATGACGCCGTACCGGATGATGCGCGGGCCGATGTCGAGCGTGACGACGAGCTCCGTGTCACCGCAGACGAGGCGCGCGGCGCGCTTCCAACCACCGTAAGGGATGATCTCCATGCCGGAGGTCTCGTACCGCAGAACCGGAGGGCGGTTCAACCCCGACGGCCGCGCCCGCTCCCACGCCATCGCCCTGGACATCCGGCGCCGGAGCCGCCTCGCCCCGCGAGCGGCGCGGCCGCTCAGGTGCCGCTGCCGGCGAGGCGCTCCGGGGGCGCGAAGTCGGCCGGGCGGCCGCCCAGGCCCATCGAGATGACGCGCCGCCAGCGGAGGTCGCCGAGGTCGAGCGCGAGATCCTGCAGGTGCGGCAGCGCGTGCGCGCGGCTCGACGCGGCGGCGATCGCGCGGAGCAGCGGCACGACGAGGGGCGAGCGCTGCCGGGGCACGCCGAGCTGCTCGGCGAGCTCGTCGCCCAGCACGGCCCGGGAGAGGCCGCAGGAGACGGCCATGAACCGCTCGGCGCTCCGGCGCTCGCCGTCGGTCCGCGCGCTGCGCACCCTGCGGGTGAGCAGCGCGTCCACGAGCATGCGCGAGTCGTGATCCGGCGCGCCCTGCGTCGCGAAGATCATCTCGGCCAGCCGTCGCGCCTCGGCGTAGGACCCGGGGATGAGCTCCGGCTCGACGCCGATGACGTGGGCCACGTAGCGCCAGAGGTGGACGAGGTCCTCCCTCTGGGCGGGCGCGAAGCGGTAGGCGAGCTTGTCGAGGCCGTCGATGACCGCGACCGAGAAGAGCAGCGCCGTCGCCACCATGTCGTGCTGGTTGATCGGCTCGCCCCAGAGGGCCGCCTGCCACCGGCCGCTCGCTCGGATGAGGCGCCGCACCTGCGCGTGCATGACGCGCACCTTGACGGTGATCGCGAAGCCCTCGCCGGAGCGGCGCATTCCGTTCGCCTGGCTCACGGCATAGACGAACCGGCTCGTCTCGGCGAGGCGGCGCTCGGCCTGCTCGCGGAGCCTCCCCGAGAAGACGAGCGGCTTGTTCCCGCCGGGCGACGCGTACCCGAGGATGAGCGACTGCATGGCGAGCAGGATCCCGCCGAGCACGCCCGTGCGCAGGAACGCCGCCCCGCCGCGGTTCACCGCCTCCCAGTCGACCCAGAGGGGCACGTGATCGACCGACGCGAAGAGCGCCCGCAGCTCGGCCGGGGCCTCTTTCACCGTGCGGTCATCGTTCATGCCGCGCGCGAGGGCAGCCTCCAGGAGGCGGAAGCCCTGGCCCGGCGGCATCGACGCGAACGCGTCCACGACGGCGTCGGCGACCGGATCGACGCGGAGCAGGAAGGGCCCCAGGCGATCGAGCTGGTCGCCGAAGCGACGTCGGGCGTCTGCGGTGTCCTGGAAGCGAGCGGGGATCGTCGCGTTCTCCATGGGCTGCAACAGGATATCCCTTGGCACACCGGCCGCGCTCCGCAAAGGCGACGCCGCACGAAGCGGAGCTCCGCGGATCACCGCGGTGAGATCGCGCGCCCCCGCTGCGCAAGGCAGAACCTGAGCCCCTCCCGCAGGCTGCGCATCGGGTTCAGCTCATCGAACGCGACGCCGATCGCGACGAGCGTCTCCGCGACATGACCGCCCAGGCCGGTGAGGACGCAGCGCGCGCCGAGGAGCTGCACCGCCTGAGCCAGCTTGATGAGGTGCTGGGCGGTCATGGAGTCGATGAGCGTGACGCCGGTCAGATCGAGGATCACCCACTCGACGTCGCTGTCTTCCGCCACGCGCACGAGGAGCCGCTCGGTCACCTCGACGGCGCGCACCGAGTCGAACAGCCCGACGAGCGGGAGCGTGAGGATGCCGTGCCATATGTCGATGATCGGCACCGAGAGCTCCCGGATCGCGCACTCCTGGCGCTGGATGGTGTCCAGCTGATGCTCGAGCTCGCGCTTCGAGGCGGCGAGCGCGGCGAGCGCCTGGCTCTTCTGCTGCGTGGTCGCGGAGAGCTCGGAGAGAAAGACGCGCAGAGCCTCCTCGATCACCCCGAAGGCGTCGTGTTCGACCGCCGCCAGCTGCTTCAGCGCGAGCTCGACCTCTCCCGTGGACGCGAGCGCAACCGCGTCGATGACGCGTTGCATCCGGCCTTGCTCGATGGAGATCATGTTCTCGGATTCTTGCATGGGCTCCTGTGGGCGCAGCAGCGGTTGACCGGTGAGGAAGCGGAGTCACCGCGCTCCTGCGCGGGGTGGACCTCGCCGGCCCGCAGGGGAGGACGTGCTCGCGATGACCTGGTCTTGTGCGCCCGATCGCACGGCTCTACGTGTCCCAACATCCTACCTCGCGCTCGGGCGTGTGAATCGACGTTCGACCAAGATGGGATGGATAGCCTATCCCCGGCGCCACTGAAATGAGCCTGGCCGGCTGATGCGCGCTTCCCCGCTGCCCGCTCTCGGGACCTCGTGTTCAATCGACCGAGCGAACGCAGCGAAACCCGGTCGAGACGTCACCTGCCTCACGATCATACGCCAGGCGGAACGTCGCTTTCGCCGTGCTGGCGGAGAAGTCCCACGATCCCCCCCGGAGCACGCCCTTGCTGCCGGTCGCCGGCACCTGGGGATCTGTCTGGGCGCCTCTGGCATACACGCCTGGGTCCCAGCCGTCGGCCACCCACTCCCAGACGTTGCCCGCCATGTCGAGCGCGCCCGACGGGCTCGCTCCGGCCTTGGCCGAGCCGACCTCCTGGGTGCCCCTGCCGCGCCCGCCGCAGCCCTGCCCAGGAGACCGGGATACGACCGCGTGCGCGCACCCTGGCGGCTCGTTGCCCCACGGGTACTCGCGGCCGTCGGCGCCGCGCGCGGCGTATTCCCACTCGGCCTCGGTCGGGAGCCGCTTGCCGGCGAAGGCGCAGTACGCGGCCGCCTGCGCCTGGTCGACGCACGAGATCGGGTGTTGCGACTTCGCGGGATCCGCCGCCGTGCAGAGCGCGCCGCGCTGCTCGACGTCGGCGTCGGTCGCGCGGGGGCCGTGCAGGCCGCTCGGCGTGCACCGGCCCGCGTCGACGCAGCGCTGGTAGGCGGCGACCGTCACCTCGGTGCGATCGACGTCGAACGCGCGGGTGAGCGTCACCTCGTGGGGCGGGCGCTCGGATTTGCCGCCCTTCGCGCTGCCCATCGTGAAGCGGCCCGCCGGCATCCGGACCATGTCGGGCGGGGACGGCGCCTTCACCGGGGGCGCGGTCAGGCCGCCGAGCGCGCGCGCCGGCGGCGCATCGTCGGGGGCGCGGTGGCGGACGAACGCGACGGCGCCTGCGCCGGCCGCGGCCAGCGCGGCCGCCGAGACGAGCGCGGGCAACAGGCGCCGCCGCGGGGCGGCCCTGGCGGCCTGGGGCGTGGGAGGGGGCGACGCCGGTTGCGGGGCTGCCTGCGGCGGCGCGCTCGTCGCCAGGCCACGCATCGTCGTGAGGGATGGCGCGGGCGGCGCGCCGGCGAGCGCGGTCCCGGCGGGCGCAGGCGCGCCGTCCATGGACGTGGACGCGAGCGCGCCGCCTTCATGCGCAGGGAGCGCGGCCGGCGGTTGCGCCGTGTCCGCCAGGCCCAGCGCGGCAGGGCCGGCAGCCACGCGCGCTGTCCCCGACACGCCCAGCGCCGCAGCGCCGGGCGCCGCGCCCGCGGACGGGCTGCCCGCTGCGAGCGCGACCGCGCCGGCGGGCGCGGCCGTCGCCATCGCGGCCTCGAGCGCTCCCCAGAGCTCGCCTGCCGTGCGGTAGCGCTCCCGCGGGTCAATCGCGAGCGCCCGGCTCACCACCGCCTCGACGGCGTCGGGCGCGCTCACGCCCGCGCCGCGCAGGCTCGGGCGGAACGCCGGATCGGTCGCGGCGATGTAGAGCTGCGTAACGTCGCTCCCGAGGAGGGCGCGGTTGCCCGAGGCGACCTCGATGAGCACCAGGGCGAGCGCGAAGACGTCGGTCCACGGCCCGGTCGCGCCGAAGCGGTGGTGAAACTGCTCCGGCGCGCCGTAATGGACGGTGAAGGCCCGGAGCGCGCTCCCTGTCTCGGCCATCGCCTGCGTCATGCTCGAGAGCTCGCCGAGCACCTTGGCGATGCCGAAGTCCAGCACCTTCATCGTGCGCCGGCCGCCGATCTCCGCGAGGAACAGGTTGGCCGGCTTGACATCGCGGTGGGCGACGCCCTGCGCGTGCGCGACATCGAGCGCGTACGCCGCGGGCGCGAGGAGGGCGACCGCCTCGGCGAGCGGGCGCGCCGCCTCGCCGCGGGCGCGCCGCTCGGCGATCTCGCGGTCGAGCGGCACGCCGTGGAGCCACTCGAGCACGAGATACGGCGTCCACTCGCCCGACGGCGAGACCGCGGCGCCGGTGTCGAGGGCCTGCACGATGCCGGCGCTCGCCCGGGAGAGGCGGTGGAGGAGCCGCCCCTCGTCGAGGAGCATCCGCTGGAACGACGCGCGCTCCGCCGGGGCCAGCGATCCGAGCAGCTTCAGGCACTTGACCGCGACCGGCTCGTCGAACCCGAGGTGCTGGCCGCGGTAGACGACGCCGAACCCGCCCTCGCCGACCACGGCGTCGAGCCGGTACTTGCCGCCGATCGTCGCGCCCACCCAGCCGAAGGGATCCGAAGGTGCCATCTCGCGGCGCGAGTCTACACCGGGCGCCCCGGCCGCGCGGAGCTCGCGCCGAGACAGGCGCCGAGCGCCCCATGCCGTCTGAGCCTCCGCGCCCGAGAGGATCCGGACGGATCCAGTGCGTGCCTGTGTCTCCAGGCCCCCTCAGGGCGCCCGCTCCTCGAACCCGCCCGGCCTCAGCGCCCGCTCGAAGAACGCGCACAGCTCCTCGTGCCGCGCACGCGCGTCCGCGCGGCCTATCTCGATGAGCCGCCCCGCGAACTCCCCGTCGAACAGCAGGTAGGACAGGAAGTCGGCCTCGCGCTGCTCGTCTCCCTCGGCGAGGCGCCGCATCACGCGGCCGAGCACGCTCGTGGCCCGCGCGCGGAACGCCGGGGATCGCACGAACTCCGCCGCCAGGCTGCCGATGTCCTTGGAGGCGCGGATGAGCAGCGACCGCATCGGCCGGAGCGCGCGCCCCGGCGGCAGCCCGAGCTCGTCGTTGAGCTCGCCGATGAAGCCCTCGCCATAGCGCCGCCGCCCCGCCTCCAGGATCCCGTTGATGCTCTCGAGCCGCGCCAGGTCGTTGTCGATCCGGTCGAGCATCAGCGCGTTCAGCGTCTTGCCGAGCAGGAAGAGGGGCCCGGGGAAGCCCGGCGCGTCGCGCTCGGCCGCGCTCGACGCGGGCTCGATGTACCGCGGATTGACCACGATCACGCCGTCGGCCCCGAGGCGCCGCGCGGGCGACAGCGGGACGTTCTGGCGCAGCCCGCCGTCGCAGTAGAGCTCTCCGTCGATGTTTACCGGGCGGAACAGGATGGGGAGCGCGGACGAGGCGAGCGCGTGCTGCGCGCGGATCGCGGTGGCGCGCGGGGAGATCGTCGGGTCGTGGCTCCAGGGCGGCAGGCCGGGCTCGCGGCGGTGGACGAAGACGACGGTGCGGCCGCTCTTGACCAGCGTCGTCGACACGGTCAGCGCCGACAGGAGCCCCCTCTCGAGGTGGCCGTCGATCCGCTCGAAGGGCACGGCCTCCGCGATCTGCCGCTCGAGGCCCGACGTGTCGAGGAGCGCGGCGCGGCCGCCGCTCGCGGGCGCGCTCGCGGCGCCCCCGCGGAGCAGGTCGTGCCCGACCGCGAGCACGCCGCGCACGTCGAGGCGCACGAGATCGTCGATGCGCAGGCGCGTCCACACCCCGGCGAGCCGCCGCGCGCGGCTCCGCGCCTCGTCCGCGAACGCGGCGAGCCCGCAGACGTTGATGGCGCCGACCGAGGTGCCGCACAGGATGTCGAGCGGCGCCTCGCGGCCGAGATCGCGAGAGACGTCCTCGAGGATGTGCTGCACCACGCCGACCTCGTAAGCGCCGCGCGCCGCTCCGCCGGCCAGGACGAGCGCGATCTTGGGGGCGCGGCCACTCCGGGTCGAGACGGGCGCCAGGTCAGCCATCGTCGCAGAGTACCATGATCGCCATCGCGACATGGGCCCTTTGGCGCGCGCTCGACCCGGAGCGCGCTCGACCCGGCGCGCGCGCAACCCGGCGCGCGCGCAACCCGGCGCGCGCGCAACCCGGCGCGCGCGTGCTACACCCGCCCTGAGCGCGGGCATGGAGGCGCGCGTTGACGGCGAATGACGGCAATCTACCTGGCCCTTGCCTACCTCCTCGGAGCGATCCCGACAGGCTACCTCTTCGGCCGGTTCGTCAAAGGGGTCGACCTCCGCGAGGTCGGCTCGGGGAACATCGGCGCGACGAACGTCCTGCGCGCCTTCGGCTGGGGGCCTGGCCTGGCCGTCCTCGCCGCGGATGTGGCGAAGGGCGCGCTCGTGGCCGGGCCCCTCGCGTCGTGGCTCTCCGTCGCGCCGGGCGGGTGGGTCGCCGCGGCGGGCGGCCTCACCGCGGTGCTGGGCCACGACTACACGGTCTTCCTCGGGATGCGGGGCGGCAAGGGCGTCGCGACGTCCTGCGGTGTCCTGCTCGTGCTGGCGCCGCGGTCCACGCTCGCCACGCTGGCCGTCTTCGCGGTCGTCGTGCGGGCGACCCGCATGGTCTCGGCGGGCTCCCTCGCCGGCGCCCTCGCCCTGCCCCTCTTCCTCTGGCTCCTCGGCGAGCGGGGCGCCCCGGCCCTCTGCCTCTCGCTGCTCCTCGCAGCGCTCGTCTGGCTCAAGCACATCCCGAACATCCGGCGGATGCTCGCGGGCACCGAGAGCACGATCTCGTTCGGGAGGCGGCGCGACGACGAGCGCGACGGCCCGCCGCGCGACGGCGAGCGCCGCTGACGGCCACGGCGTCGCTCGGCCGCCGAGCGCGGCGCTCGCTCACTTGGTCATGGTCTTCGTGAAGATCACCGCGCCTTGTTTGTCGATGAACTCGAACAGCAGGTTCCTCCCCTCGAACCGCAGGTAGGCGAAGCCCTCGGTCTTGTCCGTGAAGAAGAGCTGCCCCCGCTCGGTCGGGACCGAGGAGGAGACCGGGCGGGTCTTCGAGCCGGCGCCGCTGATGGGGAAATAGGTGTTCGGGCAGCCCTCGTCTCGCCCCTTGTCGATGAACTCGAGGTTGTGGTCGTGGCCGGCCATGTACATGTCGGCCTTGCAGTAGACGGCCTGCTGCAGGGCGAACATCCCGCTCATCCCGAGCGACGGGTTGTCCGAGGCGTGAACTCCGGACGTGTAGCGGGGGTGATGGCCAAAGACGATCTTCCACGTGGCGTCCGAGGCGGCGACCCGCGCGCTCATGTCGCGCGCCTGGTCATCGGAGGTGAAGTCGACGGTATCGATCCCGAAGAGATGGACGTCGCCGACGCGAACGTCGTAATACGAGGCGGGCATGTGCCACTTGGCGGTCAGCCGCATGCCGGGCCCGTCGCCCACGGGCAGCTGCGAATAGTCGATCTGCGCTTGCCGCACGCCGCTGCTGCTGGGGCCGTAGTCGTGGTTCCCCAGCACCGCGTAGAACGGGAGGCCGTTCAGCCCCGGCCTGTCGTAGGGCTGCTCGAACTTGGGGCCCCACTGCGTATCGATCGTGTCGACCACGCCGTGGTCGTAGAAATTGTCGCCGTTCATCATGACGGCGTGACAGCCCCCGACCTCGATGCACTTCTCGCTCATCCGATCGGCGACCTGGTTCTGCGCGAGGTTTCCCTCGCCGGTGTCGCCGATGGCGAGGATCCTGACGACATCATGGCGAGAGACGACGGCCCCGATGGCCTCTTCGCGGCCCGAGCCCGAGCCCGCTCCGGGGCCCGCGGCGCTCCCGCCGCTCGGCCCGGCGCCGATGCTCGCCGCGCCCGTGCTGGTCAGCTCATCGCCTGTCCCATCGTGCGCTCCCGCGATCGGGATCGGCACGCTGTCCGCCACGCCGCAGCCCGCGCCGAACGCGACGGCCGGCGACGCGGAGAGGACGAGGGCAACAACGGACTTCGTGGAGATCGCGAGAGGACGAGCTGCGCGGAGAGGCTTCATCTGGCGCTCATTGTAACCAACGCCGGTCTCCGATGATCACCCGCCCAAAGCTTTGTTCGCCCCGGCGCGCCGGCAGCCCAGAGCACACCAGCTCTTCCACCCAGACCGGACACAGGCGTCAACACGGTATCCGCGCCGCGGACCGGCCGGAGCCATCGCCGCGACGCGCGCGCTGATCCCCGATCCGCCCCCCGGATCCCCCTCCCCTTCCGACAGACCACCTACCGAATTTGAATATCACTTTCAATGTTGACAACGGAGCCAACCTGATCCGAGCGACGCCTCCTGCCCCGAGCCTGTACCGATGCGCAGCGCTCGCCGCTTTCCTCTGGTTCGACGTTCGCCAGGGAGAAGCCTCGTGAGCTCTCGCACGCCGCTCGCTGTCGTCCGCCCGCTCCATCGAGAGGGGATCCCGCGCGCCGGCTCAGTACACGCGAAACTGCCCGCTCAGCACCAGCAGCGAGAGCATGTGGAGCAACCTCGAGAAGTAGCGGGTCTCCCCGGTCGCCGGCGGCGTCGTCCACACGGCCTCGATGTAGTCGGCGCGATCGTCGTTCGTCGCGATCAGCCCGGTGACCCCGTTCATGAAGATGAGCGCCGACTCGGGCGTGGCGCTGAGCATCGCGCCGTTGATCTTGAAGACCGCGCCGTACTTGTCGATGCCCAGCTTCGAGAAGAACCCGAGCAGCCGGTCCGCCTCCTCCACTTGCCACGGGTCGACGCCGAACCAGACGTGGTCGAGCGCGAGGCTCAGCTGCGTGCGGTAGGCCTCGGAGCCGAAGTAGTCCCAGTTGAGCACCGGCGTGCCGTCGAAGTGGGCGCGCACCGGGATGAGCCCGGTGCTCGGGTGCGCGGCCCCCTGCCAGTGGATGCGCGCGCTGGCGGCGGCCTCGGACCAGAAGGGGTCGCGCATGGCCTGCGCCCAGAGCTCGTAATAGGCGGGCATCTCGATGGAGGGACGGGTGACGTCCGCCACCGAGACGTGCGGGTAGTCGTAGACGAGCTTCGTCGTCGAATCGAACGTGTTGGTAAACCCCGAGACGACCCCCCCGTTCAGGGCCTCCTTGTGGCGCATCACCTCGAGCAGGGCGATCGCGTCCCGCCCGTAGTCGATGGTCCCGGTGTCGCTCCCCCAGCGGCCGTGGGCGAAGAACAGCGCCATCGCGACCTGCTGGAGGCCAAAGGGATCGAAGCACGCCATCGGCATGCCCCCCGGGACGTCGCACCATGACACGAGATATCCCTGGCCGGGACCGGACTTGAGCTGGAGTGTGGACTTGGCGTATCTCCAGATCCGGTCGAACTCGTCTCGCTTGTCGAGCTCGACGGTGATGATCATCCCGAGGCCGATGCCCTCGGAGCGCACGTTATTGTGGTAGTCGTCCCAGATGTAGGCCTGTTCGGTGCCGGGCACCTGGTAGTAGACGGTCTCTTCGTCGCGATCGCCGTAGAAGAGCTGATCGAAGCTGTCCGCGATCTTGGCCGCGATCTCCTCGTCCGTCTTGCCGAGCACGTCACGGAACGCGTTGGGGTACTCGGAGGGGCCCGTCAGCGGGCCGAGCTCATCGCTGCTCATCCGGTCGTAGCCGAGCGAATCCACCGTGGTCACACACCCAGGCAGCACACACACCGCCATCCAGGCACCGGCGACGCCGGAAGCTGCGCGGAACGAACGGAGGAGGGCAGGGCGACGCATGACCCAGAGTTTAGTTGTTTACATAGCGCCGTACCCGGGAAGCAAGCACGCTGTTCGGATGCCGGCGAAGAAATGCCGCGGCGCGCTGCGAGGCAGCATCGGCGCGGCCGCTCTTCGCGAGCGCGTCGATCCGCAGGACCTCGGCCTCGAGGCTCAGCCGCCCGCGCGGATGCGCCCTGGAGTAGGCGTCCAGGAGCGAGAGCGCGCCTCGCGCGTTCCCGCTCGCGAGCATCGTGCGCGCCGCGTCCAGCGCGCCGAGCTCCGCCTCCAGGGCGCGGGGACCGGACGGCTTCGGATCGAGCCTCGTGGCCGCAGCGCTGCTGCCCCCCGCGAGCGCCGGGGCCATCGTCTCCTCCGCGAGAGCCTCCTCCGGCGCTGGCGCCGAGGCAGGCGCCTGCACTGGCTGCGCCGCCGTCTGCGCGACCGGGTCGGCGAGCGCGGGGCCGAAGCGGTGCGCCGCGGTGACGTCCGGCGCGTCTTGCCCGCGCCAGGCGAGGTAGCCCGCCGGGATGCCGGCGAGCATGCCCACCGTCGAGAGCGCGACGAGGATCTTGGTCCAGCCGAGCTTCATGGCGAGCGACGAGGACGTCGCGGACACCCCTGCAGCGGAGAGCGCCGCAGGCGCCGCCACGCTGGCCGAGAGGGCGGCAGCGCCGGCGAGCCCCAGCGCGGCCAGCGTCTTCGCGCGCGTCTCCGGTGACGTGGGATACGACGCGCCTGCGCTCAGCAGCGCGCGTTCGAGCGGGTTGTCGCTCTCCTCCAGTAGGCGACGTGGTTCCATCATCGTCTCACCTCGCTCGTCGAAACGAGCTCCAGCGCGCGGACGCGCTCACGAAAATCGGCCCTGGCCCTTCGCAGCCGAGAGGCCACGGTGCCCTGCGGGATCCCCAGCACGCCGGCGATCTCCACCATGCTCATCTCCTCGAACTCGTACAGCACGAACACGGTCCGCAGATCGGACTCCATCTGGTCGAGGACCTGATCGAGCATCTGTCGCGCGTGTTTCTGGCTGGTGAGCTGCTCGGGTGTCGCAGCGTCCACAACCTCCGGCGGCTCGGCCGCGGGGAACTCTCGCCGGCGCGCGGCGCTGCGGCGCGCGTGGGCGGCTACGTGAAGCGCGGTCTGGAGAAGAAAACTCTTCTCGGCGCCCGGCCGGACGTCGTCCAGCCGCTGCGCGGCGGCGATGAAGGTGCGCTGCACCGCATCGTCGATCTCGGCAGCAGGGGTCCCCGCGTTGCGGAGCACCCGCCCGATGAAGTCAAGATGAGCGTCCACCATCCGTCGCAGGCGCGCGTCCCGCTGCTTCACGTTTGCCGCCGATGGAGCAACGCTCGCCGGCTCGCTGTCAGGCAAAGCAGGCGATGTCATGACGTCGGCAACCATGCTCACCGCGAGGCGAGGCATGAGACCAGTGAAGAACGGACTCTACCCGGAAGCAATGGGCGACAGCCAGAGCGGAACATTGTCCTCGGGTCGGGGGGGGCAGCGCGCCTGCGGCCCAGCTTCCGGATGCCGTGCATGGGTCATAATTCCCAGCGCGAGTCGGAGTGATCACAGAATCCTGGCTTAGAAGTTGTGCACGATTCCAACGCCAACGAGCGGCGAGATCGCCGGCGTCTCGCCGACGGTTTCTGCAGACCACCCCATCGTGAACCGCCGGTGAACGAGCGGCACGAGGACGCCGGCCTCGAGCTCGAGGGCGGTCCCCCCGCCGAGGAGCGCAGCGGCGCGCGCGAAGCCTCCCGCGCTCCACCACGATCGCACGACGGACTCCGGGTTCGAGATACCTCGTCCCGCCGCCGCGAGCCAGCCGCCGGCGGCGACGACGCACGGCTCTGCGCTGACGACAGGGCCGAGCTGCCAGCGCACCGGGCACGCGGAGAGGGCCGCAGCCGCCCACTGGATGAGGACGCTGTCGCCGCCCGACAGCAGGTCGTTCCGGGCGTACATCAGCGAGAGGCCGAACGAAGGGCTCAACGGGCCCTCGACGTGCGGGGTCACCCGGGCGCCGAGGGCGCCGCCCAGGCTCACATGAGGTGCGACGACGTGGGTCACCACGGCGTGCGCGCCGAGCGCGAACTTGAGCGGCGGCGCCTCTCGCGGGGCGACCGGCGGCGCAGGGGGGGCAGCGGGCGGCGGCGGCGCAGGGGGAGCGAGGGGCGCGGTCACCTCGACCACCTCGTCGAGCGAGAGCGCCGCGGTGAGCGAGAGCGCCTGGACCACGACGTCGCACGACGTGGCATCGACGGTGCGCGTGTCGGTCTCGCCGCCCGCGTGAACGACGCGCAGCTCGCCGTGGACCCCAGCCCCGCCGCGGCTCAGCCGGACGCGGACACCCCAGCCGTCCTCTCCGTCCGCCGCGAGGCGCACGCGGTCCGACCGCGCACGGAGGCCCTCGTAGAACTGGTCGGCGGTCGAGCAGTCCGCCGGGGCATCGAAGTCGATGCGAATAGGGATCGGCGCCGGCGCCGCGGTGGCCGAGGACCAACCGAGGACGACGAGCTCGATGAGCGAGATGCCGTCACCGGAAGCCACGGGCCCGAAGGTGCCACGAACTGTTCGCAAACCGCCAGATGGTCATGCACCCAGCAGATGTGCTGCGTGCAAAAATCCAGGGGGCGACGCGGCGGGGTGGCGGCGCGCACACACACAGGCGCTGTGAGCTGCCTCATCGCGCGAACGCGAGGTCGCGCTCACGCTCCTCGGAGGCGCGCGAGCACCGCGCGCAGCGATCCGAGCTCCGCGTCCGCGCCGGTGAAGTCCGACGGCGCCGTCAGCGGCGACGGGACGACCCAGCACGTCAGGCCCGCGGCCTTGGCCGACCGGAGCCCGCGCTCGGAGTCCTCGATCACGAGGACATCGCGCGCCGCGAGCCCCAGCCGCTCGCAGGCGATCCGGTACGGCTCGGGATCCGGCTTGGCGCGCGCGTACTGATCGCGCGTGAGCGCGAACTCGAACCACCGCAGGAGGCCCGTCGCCGCGTGCGCTCGGTGGAACGGCTCGGGCTTGCTGCTCGTGACGATCGCCATGCGAAAGCGCGCGGCGAGCTCCGTGACGACCTCTCGCACGCCCGGCAACAGCGTGTCTCCGCCCGCCACGAGCTCGAGGTACCGGCGATCCCGCTCGTCGGCCAGCCGCCGCACGCCCGCCTCGTCGACCCCGCGAGCGCTGGCGAGGTGCCAGGCGCCGCGCGCCTCGACGAGGAACAGCTGGCGATAGTCGTCGATGGTGAGATCGACGCCGACCGACGCAATCGTCTCGCGCGTTGCCTGGAAGTAAAGCCCTTCGGTGTCGACGAGGACTCCATCGTTGTCCCAGAGGATGGCCTTGAACACGCCGGGCCTTCGTAGCGCCGCCCCTCGATGCCGGCAAGCGAGCCCGGCGGAAGCGGGCGCCACGCTTCGGCCTCTCACCGATCGGAAGGACGCGCGCACGCGAGCGCCACGCCGGCGCGATTCACGTCGTGGACGCCCGCGACGGCCACCCATCCGCCGGAACCAGCAAGGGTCCCAGCCGAGCGCATCGACGGTTTCCCTGCCGCCCTGCCTGTCGGTGGGAGACGCAACCCGGAGACAAACCGACGAGGCGGCGAGACGAGGCGAGGCGAGGCGAGGCGAGGCGAGGCGAGGCGAGGCGAGGCGAGGCGAGGCGAGGCGAGGCGAGGCGAGGCGAGGCGAGGCGAGGCGAGACCAGACGCGGAGAAGCGGAGACATAAGCGCTCGCGAGGGACAAAGTTCGTGACTGCGCCACCAGGGATGGTGCTAGCCTCGGTCAAGGCGGATAACACCAACGCATCCACCGAGGCGGTGCTCCCATGGGTGACAAATCTCCGAAGGCCAAAGAGCGACAGAAGAAGCAGGACACGGCGGAGAAGAACCAGAAGAAGGCAGCCGCGACCGCCAAGGCGTCGCCTGCTCCGGCCGCGCCCGCCAAGAAGGGCAAGTAGCCGGACCGAGCGGGGCCGCGCTCGGCGCGGCTCACACCCCGCTTCGACAGAGCTCCTCACCTCTCCCGTGGCTCGGCGCGCGCGTCGCTCGGCGCCGGGCCACGGACGAGCCTGATTTCTTCCACCGCAGCATCTTCCTGGCGCGGCGGCCTCGCGCTAGAGAGGGCCGAGCCGTGCGACCCACCCCGCTCCAAGCCGTCGCGCCGCCGCTCGCCGCGCTCGTGATCCTGCTGGCGCTCTGGGAGGCGCTCGCCCGAGCGCTCAGCGTCCCTGCCTACCTCCTGCCGCCCCCCTCGGACGTGGCGCGGGCGGGCGCGGTGAACGCCGCCGCCCTGCTCGCTGGCGCCGTCACGACGGCGAAGGCCGCGCTCGCGGGCTTCTTCCTCAGCGCCGCGGTCGGCGTGCTCGCCGCCATCGCGCTCGCCTCGTCGCGCCCGCTCGAGAGGGCGCTCTACCCCTATACCGTCTTCCTGCAGACCGTCCCGATCGTCGCCATCGCCCCGCTGCTCGTGCTCTGGTGCGGCCCCGGCCTGCGCGCGGTCGCGGTCTCGGCGTTCATCGTCTCCGTGTTCCCTGTCATCGCGAACACGCTCGCGGGCCTGCGCTCCGTCGAGCCCGCGCTGCGGGATCTCTTCCGGCTCTACGGGGCGGGCCGCTTCGCCACGCTCCGCAAGCTCGAGCTGCCCTCGGCGCTCCCCCACCTCGTGACGGGGCTCCGGATCGCGGCGGGCCTCGCCGTCATCGGCGCGATCGTCGGAGAGTTCGTCGCCGGCTTCTCGGAGGACGCCGCCGGCCTGGGCATCCTGGTCCTCTCCGCCTACCGCCAGCTGCGCACGGATCTGCTCTTCGCCGCCGTGCTGCTCGCCTCCGGGCTCGGCCTCGCGCTGTTCGGCGCCGTCGACCTCGCCGGCAGGCGGCTCTTGCGGCGCTGGCATCCTTCGGAGATCAATCGCTGATGCACTTCCCCGACAGCCGCCGGTTGTTCCTCCGACAGCTCGCACGCCTCGCCTCCCTCGCCGCCGTCCCCCTCCTCGCCCCCGCCTGCTCGCGCTCGCAGGCGCCGGAGGGCGACGGGCGCGCCTCGTCCGCGTCCCCGCAAGGCAGCGCGCCGGCCGCGCCTTCGCAGAGCGCGCCGGCCGCGCCCGCCCAGAACGCGCCGGCCGCGAAGGTGAAGCTCGCCCTCAACTGGGTCCCGGAGCCCGAGTTCGGGGGGTTCTACGCCGCGCGCGAGTCGGGCGCGTTCGCCAAGGAGGGGCTCGATGTCGAGATCCTCGGCGGCGGCGCCGGCGTGCCGGTCGTCCAGATGGTGGCCGGCGGGCAGGTGGATTTCGGCATCTCCGGCGCCGACGAGGTGCTCACCGCCCGCGCCCGCGGCGCGGACGTGCTCCCCCTCTTCGCCGTGTTCCAGACCTCGCCGCAGGCCATCATGACCCACGAGAGCCGCGGCGCGAAGAGCATCGCCGACATCCTCAAGTCGGGCACGCTCGCGATCGAGCCGGGGCTGCCTTACGCCGCGTACCTCAAGAAGAAGTACGGATTCAACAAGGTGAAGGTCGTGCCGTACGACGGCGGCGTCGCCCGCTTCGTCGCCGACAAGGACTTCTCCCAGCAGTGCTTCATCACCGCCGAGCCGATCGCGGCCAAGCGCAAGGGGAGCGATCCCGCCGCGTTCCTGGTGGCCAGCGAGGGGTTCAACCCGTACGTCGTGGTCGTGATCACGCGCGCAGCCCTCTGGAAGGAGAACCCGGAGCGCGTCCGCGCGTTCGTCCGCGCGACGCGCGAGGGCTGGCGCACATACCTCCAGGATCCGACGCGGTCCAACGAGATCATGGCCAAGCTCAACACCTCGATGGACGCGGAGACCTTCGTCGCCGCGGCCGAGGCGCAGCGGCCGCTGATCGAGACCACCGAGACCAAGGAGAAGGGCCTCGGCGTGATGACCAGCGAGCGCTGGGAGACGCTCGCGAAGCAGCTCGTGGACCTCGGCGTGCTCGAGAAGGCGCCGCCGATCGACGAGGTGCTCGTCGCGACGCGCTGAGCGGCGCGACAGGCGCGCGGCGCGACGCGCGGCGAGAGATCTCGGCCCGCGACTTCGTCTAGAATGTCGCACGCCGCGCCTCGTGGCGCAGCCGCGCCTCAACGCAAGGGAAGAACGCCCTCCATGGCTTCCACGCATCGACCTCGGGCCAGCCGGCTCCCGTTCGCCTCGCTGCCCCTCGCGGCGGCGTACGTGCCTGCCGCCGTCGCCGTCGCCATCGCCTTTGCCGCGTGCGGCGACGAGTTCACGGTGCGCCCGCCCGACGCGTCGACGAGCTCGAGCACCGGCGGCGGGAGCGGCGGGAGCGGCGGGGGCGGCGGCGGGTGTCCTGGAGGCGGCATGGTCTGCGGCGACGCATGCGTCGACCCGATGACGGACACGCGGCACTGCGGCGCCTGCGACGTCGCCTGCCCGACCATCGGCGGCGAGCCGACCTGCCAGGACGGGGTCTGCCAGTCGCCGGCGTGCGAGGAGAACCGCGGCAACTGCGACAAGGACCCCGAGAACGCCTGCGAGGTGGACCTGCTCACGAGCACCGCGCACTGCGGCAGGTGCGACAAGCCCTGCGGCGGCCAGTGCGTGCGGGGCGCCTGCGTCGTGCCCACGCACATCGCCGCCGGCACGGATTACACGTGCGCGGTGCTCAGCGACGGCTCGGTCTGGTGCTGGGGCAGGAACACCTGGGGCAACCTCGGCGACGGGACGCTGCAGCAGGATCGACCGTTCCCGAGGCCGGTCACGGGCCTCAGCGGCGCCGCCAGGGTCGCGGCGAGCATCTCGTCCGGGCGCGCGCACACCTGCGCGGTGCTGACCGACGGCGCTGTGGCGTGCTGGGGCGCGGGCAACAGCGGTCAGCTCGGCGACGGCGAGGCGACGAACTCCCCTTCCCCCGTGCGCGCCAAGGAGCTCGCGGGCGCGACCCAGGTCGCCGTCGGCGGGACCCATACCTGCGCGGTGACGGCGTCGCACGAGCTCTATTGCTGGGGCGAGGGCAGCTCCGGCCAGCTGGGCTACGGCGACGAGGTCGATCGGGTCGAGCCCACCGTGATGCTGGACGGCGTGGACTCGGTGAGCGCCGGCCTCTCGCACACCTGCGCCGGCATGACCGAGCAGATGGGCGAGCGCAGGATGAACTGCTGGGGCCACAACGAGAGCGGCCAGCTCGGCCTCGGCAACTTCAACCAGCAGAACACCCCGCAGCCCGTGGCGGGCCTCACCAGCGTCGCGCTCACGGCCGCGGGCGCCTTGCACACGTGCGCCGCGCCGGCGGGCGGCGTGGCCTCCTGCTGGGGCAAGGGAGAGCAGTTCCGCCTCGGGACTGGCCTTGTGAACCCTGAGGCGATTCCGCGGAAGATCCCGGACCTCGTGGACGTGACCCGGATTTCGCTCGGCGCGAGGCACTCCGGCGCGGTGCTGGCGGGCGGCGAGGTGCTCCTGTGGGGCGACAACGCGAAGGGGCAGCTCGGCAACGGCACGCAGGATCCGGGGCTCCTTCCGGAGACGATCGGGCTGACCGACGTGGTCGAGCTGGCCCTCGGAGATGACCACAGCTGCGCGCTCAAGCGCACGGGCGAGATGCTCTGCTGGGGTGACAACAGGAACGGGGAGCTGGGCGACGGGACCGTCGAGCCCCGGCTGGTGCCGACGCGCGTCGCCTGGCCGACGCAGCCTTAGCGCGACGCCTCGACCGCGGGGACCGCCGCGCGCCAGATGCTGCGCAGTCCCGCCGAGCCGTCGAGTCGACGGCGACGCCCTCGCGCCGCCGTCTCGCGGACGAACCGACGCGCGCGTTCCCGTCGGCTCACGCGCGGCGGGCCGGCAGGGCATCGCCCGACGCGCATCTGGCCTTCGGGAACATTCGGCAGCATTCACCAACACGCCACCAGGACGCGTTCTCCGCCCGTTGCACACATTCGTCGCCACGTACACTACGTAATCAACGTGGACTGACGTGGACTGACGTGGACTGACGTGGACTGACGTGGACTGACGTGGATTGACGTGACCGCGCTGTGCAGTCAGGGCGCAAGCACGCAACCACGCGGACACACATATGAAACATGACGCGGGCGACGCGGGCGACGCGGGCGACGCGGATATGACGCGGATGACGCGACGCAGGTCAGCATGTCAGCGGCCTCCCTGATATTTCATGAACCGAAGAATTTCGACTCGACAGCCAATCCGCTCAACCGCATATACTCCAGCTATCATGGCCGCATCGTCAGCCTGACGAAGCCAGGCACTTTGCACTTTGTCTTCTCGACGCGGCCTATTCCGACAACTCCGGTCCAGCAACCATGGACCCATGGAGGGAACATGCCGCATTCCGTCACGTCAAAATCATCGCACTCCAACGGAAAATGGTTGGCTTGCGGCGCGCTGGCGCTCCTCGCCGCGGTGTCGCCGCTGATCCCGGGTCCGGCGCTGGCGCAGGGGGGATGCTACGGCGAGATCAAGACGTTCGCGACGGTCCCGGCGGCTCCGGGGTTCCCCGAAGGCATCGCGGTCCATGGGAATCGGGTCTACGTCTCCGGCCCAGCGATGTTCGGCACCGCAGGTCAAGGCCCGTCGAAGATCGTCGTATTCGACAGGGACACCAAAATCCAGAAGAACACGATCGTCTTGGCGGGCGAGACGCTCGCCGACGAGCATGCGCTGAGCTGCATCGCCGTCGACGACGACGGCCGGGTCTACGCGCTCAGCACGCAGCTCGGCCTTCTGCGCTTCACGAAGACTGGACACGGATATGTCCAGGAGAGCTACGGCGATCCGCTGCCGGATCTGCCGCCGTGCGTGACGGCCGCGCCGGGAGAGGCGTGCTCGCCGGCGCTCTTCCCGACGCCGCCGCTGCCGAACGATATCGCCTTCGACGAGGAGGGTTACGCGTATGTGACCGACTCGCTGCAGGCGACGATCTTCCGCTACCCGCCCGGGGGCGGCGCGCCGGAGATCTGGTTCCAGAGCGCCGCCCTCGTCGGCAGCGGCGACGTGCCGATCGGCGTGAACGGGATCCGGCTCGATCCGGAGCGGGAGCACGTCTATTTCTCGGTGTCGTTCTCCCCTTCGGACACGAGCCTGGGGTCCATCTACCGGCTCCCCCTCGTCGACGCCCCCGAGGAGGCCGATCTGGAGCTCGTCCACGACTACGATGCTGGCGAGGCGCCCGACGGGTTCGCGTTCGGCAAGTCGGGGAAGCTCTATGTCACGCTCGCGGCGGCCAACGCGATCTCGGTGCTCGACGAGGACGGGGTCGAGGAATCGCGCATCGAGAGCGCACCAGGGGACGAGATCCCCCTCGACGCCCCCGCCAACGTGGCGTTCAACGACCCGGCGCAGACGCTGCTCATCGTGAATCACGCGAGCTTCACCGCGAACCCCGCGCACTTCGGGGTGCTGAGGGTCTGGGTCGGCGACAAGGCCGATCCGCTCGAGAAGCCGTCGCTCCCTTGAGATGAGACCAGGGCTCCGGCCGGCGCCCTCGCCTCAGGCGAGGCCCCCGCGCCGGCGCACGATCCAGTGCGCGCCGAGCGCCGCGGCCGCCGCCAGCGTCCAGGCCCAGGGGGGCAGGAGCGGCGCGACGTGGCGCTCGGCCGCCACCTGCGTCGCGGCAGGCAGCGACAGCGAGCCGGCGCCCGACGGGAGCACCGACGCGCCGCCCGTCGCGCGGGCGATCTCCTCCAGGCGGGCGACGTCGGGGCGGGGATCGGCCCACTCGTCGCCGCCGCGCTCGCACGCGAAGTCGCGCCGCGTCGTCGCCCGCTTCTGGTCGCCTCCGTCGCCGACGGCGCCTTCCGGGACGATCTCCACCGTGGCCGAATAACCCCCGGGCTCGAGGCGACCGGCGGCGAGCTCGACCGGCTCGCCGCCCTCGCCGATCGGCGCGGTCAACGTCTTCACGACCGCGCCGCTGCCGAGGCGCGCGATGGTCACCCTGGCCTCGCCGCGCTGCCCGGCGAGGGGGCGCAGCACGAGCGCCGTCTCCTCGCCCGCGAGGCATCCGCCGCGCGGCTCGATCGCGGCAGGCTCGAAGCGCGGATCGCGCATGAGCCAGCCGAGCAGGGCGTCCCAGAACGCGCCGTGCGCGCGGCCCGCGGAGCTCGAGGCGAACGCGCTGAAGAGCAGGCGGTGGCTGCCGTCGAGCGTCAGCGCGATCGTCCGGCCGCTCTCGTGCTCGCCCAGCGAGAGCACCGGCATCGGCGCGCCCGAGGCCGTCGTGCGGGTCGGGTGCGTCATCAGCACCGTCGCCCCGGGGAGCGGATCGCCGACGACGTTGGTCCCCGGCATCTCCGGCATCTCGTCGCCGATCAGCGCGAGCAGCGGCGCGAGCACCGGCGCCGCGCGGCCGGCGGCGGTGATGCGCGGCACGAAGGCGCCGAGATCCACCTTGGGCGCGCGGCCGATGTCGAGATCCACCGGCAGGACGCGGGCGAGCCGCGTGCGCGCATAGTTGCCCGACACGAAGGCGTTCGGTCCGCCCACCATGATGAGCCCGCCGCCCTTGTCGACATACTGGGCCAGCGCCGGGAGGTGCTTGGTCAGGCCGTACGGCGCGGCGTCGAAGTCCTGCAGGACGACCGCATCGAAGCTCGAGAGGTGGACGCTGAAGAGCTCGTCGACCGGGAACGGGATCAGCGCGAGCTCGTCCGACGACGCGTTCACCTCGTCGCCGGGCGTGCGCAGGATGAAGAAGGCCACGACGTCGACCGAGGCGTCGGCCTTGAGCCACATCCGGAGCGCGCGCACGTCGTACGTCGGCCGGCCCGCGACGTGGAGCACCCGGATGCGGTCGCGCGCGACGTCGAGCGTGATGTACCGGACGTCGTTCTCGGGGAGCTCGTCGCCGTCCGGCGCCTTGATCGACACCTCCAGGATGCGGGTGCCGGCGCGGTCGAGCGTCACGCCGAGCTCGACCGTGCCGACGCCGCCCTCGACGTGCGCCGTGCCCGTGGCGAGCGTCGTGGGCGCGCCCTGCTCGCGCAGCTCGCGGGCCACGACAGGGACGGCGTCGCACGCGAGGCCGCCGCTGCAGCCGATGTCGATGCGGAGCGAGAGCGGCTGGTGGGCGACCGCGGCGCCGGAGGTCCGGACCGCGCGGACGCCGGCGTCGCGCACGGACTCGGTCGCCACCGCGACCGTGTGCACCGGGACGTCGAGCCCCTCCAGCGCGGCCCGCGTCGCCGCGGCGGTGTCGTCGGGGCCCGGGCGGTCGAGCCGGCCATCGGAGACGACGACGAACGCCGACGGCCGCTCGTCGGCGGCGCGGGCGAGCGCCTCGAGCGCGGCGCTGAGATCCGAGCGGCGCTGCGGCCGGCCTCGCGCGGGCGACGCGGGCGCCGCGGCCGCCCCGGAGGCGACGGCCGGCGCCCCCGCGTCCCTGTCGGGCGCCGTCGCGGCGCCAGCGCTCCCGCCCGGCGCCGGCGCGGCGCCGCCGCCTTCGCCTGCCTGCCCGTCGGCCGGCAGCGGCGCCCCTTCGCCGAACACGTAGCGGGAGAGCCGGACGTCGGCGCGCTTCCCGAGCTCCTCGACCGCGCGCTCGGCGCTCTGGCGGCGGGTCCCCGAGACGCCCGGCAGGTCCATGGATCGGGAGCCGTCGACAAGCACCACGACCTTGGGGCCGACGAGGCTCCCGCGCGACGTGACCGCGACCGGGCGGAGGATGGCGGCGAGCAGGCCGAGCACGGCGAGCGCGCCCGTGAGCGCCGTGCCGAGCGCCGCGCGCGCGGGCGCGGCGCCCACCGCCCCGGCGGCGCGGCCGCGCGCGCGGACGAGCTCGAGCACGAGCAGGCCGAAGCTCAGGGCCGCGACGACGCAGGCGACGGCGACGATCGGCGACGAGAGGTCGCCCGAGGGCGCGAAGCTCCGGGTCACGGCCGCTCCGGGAGCGAGAGGAGCGCGGGAAGCGCGCGAGAAGAGGGAGCCCCGCTCGCTGCGCCGGCGTGGGAGAGCGACAGCGCGGGCAGCGAGTCGAGGGCGCGTGGCACGCGCGGAGCCTAGTACATCGGGGCGGAGTGTCCCAGCCCGGCGCCGTTGCTGCGACCTCTCGGGCGACCTCGAACAACACTGAGCCACCTTGAAACGCCGGGTACGCCGCGCGTAGGCTCGAACCCTTGTGACGATTCGCGAAGAGCTGGACGAGGCCGGGCGGCTCAGGGCAGAGAACACAGCGCTGCGCGCGCGGGTCGAGGCGCTGGAGAAGGCGCTGGCGGAGCGCTCCAACGGTCACGCACAGAACGGAGCCGCGCGGGAAGGCACGGCAGACGTGGAGGCCCTCGACGCGCTCGAGGGGCTGCCCACGGCGGTGCCGGCGGTGATCCACTGGCGCCTGGACGGCGCGGTGACGCACTGGAACGACAGCGCCGAGCGCCTCTTCGGCTGGAGCGCGAGCGAGGCCGTCGGCCGCCGGCTGACCGACCTCGTGGGCGTGGCCCCCGTGTCCGCCGCCGCGGCGCAGGCGTTCAACTTCGCCCGGGAGGAGAGCCGCTTCGCCGCGACCACGAGCGAGTGCAGGACGAAGGGAGGTCACGCGCTCCTCTGCCGGTGGACCTACGCCGTGCTGCGCGACGGCCAAGGCGACGCGCACGAGATCGCGGCGCTCGTCGATGACATCAGCGACCGGCAGCGGAGGGAGAAGACGGTGCAGGGGCGGTACCAGCTGCTCCTGCAGCTGGTGGACAACGCGCGCAGCTCCATCTTCGTCAAGGACACCGCGGGGCGCTACGTCCTCGCCAACCGGTTGCATGCGCAGCTGATGGAGAGGCACGTCCTCGAGGTCATCGGCCGGGATGAGTTCGAGCTGGCCGTCGTGGACCCCGCGGCCTCCGCGATGATCGTGGCGAAGGAGCGCGAGGTGATGAACGGCGGGCAGGTCATGCAGTTCGAGGAGGTGGTGCCGATAGGCGGCGCTCAACACCATTTCTTCACGGTCAAATTCCCGATCCACGATGAGCGCGGGACGCCGATAGGCATGGGCGGCATCGTGACCGAGATCACGTCGCTGAAGCGCGCGGAGGCGGAGCGGGCCGCGCTGCAGGAGGAGATCATCTTCGCGCAGCAGGCCGCCCTCCGGGAGCTGTCCACGCCGCTCATCCCGCTCGCCGACCGGGTGGTCGCGATGCCGCTCGTCGGGACGATCGACAGCGGGCGCGCGGAGCAGATCATGGAGACGTTGCTCTCCGGCATCAGCAGCCAGGGCGCCCACACGGCGATCCTGGACATCACGGGCGTGCGCGCCGTCGACACGCACGTCGCGGACGCGCTGACGCGCACCGCGCGCGCCGCCCAGCTGCTCGGCACCCGCGTGGTGCTCACCGGCGTCCGCCCCGAGGTGGCGCAGACGCTCGTCACGCTCGGCGTGGATCTCTCCGGGATCACGACGCTGAGCACGCTGCAGAGCGGCATCGCGCACGCCCTCCGCCACGCCAGACGGTAGCGGCGAGCGGCCAGACACCGGAGCTCCTGGCCGCTCAGCCCTCCTGCGTGAGGTACTGGAGGAGCGCGGCCTCATCGCTCGTGATCAGCCGCTCGATGCCGTCATCCCTCGCGATGCGCTGGACCTGGAGCGCGCCGACGACGCTCTGCACGAGCACGCCAATCCTCCGGAAGCCCCGCATCCAGCGCGGCCGGAAGCGCTTCATCGTCGCCTCGAACGACGGATCGTTCCTGCCGGGAACGGCGCGGACATCGATGAAGAGGGCGTGATGGGAGCGGCCCAGCCTGTCGAGGACGCGGATGAGCTCTCCCATCACGGCCTCGATCTCCTCCAGCGAGGCGAACGGCTTGCTGCTGCGGACGTTCCAGACGACGCGCAGGGACGCGTCGAAGAGCACGGTGAAGTGGTCGTCCTGCCAGACCAGCTTCGGCGCAGCGGCGAGGCGATCAGAGGTCATGGCGCGTCACGGCCGCGCAGGCGCGGAGCGGGGTCGGTTGTCGTCGACGGCGCGGCGGCGCATCAGGAACGGCGCGTGCACCTGGTCGTCCTTGTAGTTCGAGCAGAGCACGTACATCGCGATGTTCACGGCCAGGCGGAACGCGCGCTCCCGCTGCGCCTCGCCCCCGGGCGTGACCTCGACGCTCGGCCCCCCGCCCTCCGAGCGCGCCAGGGCGCCGGCGAGGTCGTGGTCGGAGAAGATCACCTGCGGCATGCCGCCGCGCACGATCGCGGAGAGCTTCGGCGGGCCCTCGACGCGGCCGACGGCGCGCGGGAGGAGATAGAAGGAGCGGAAGACGACGTTCTCCGTGCCGATCGGGATGGGCGAGCCCTCCGGCAGGACGCGGGCGAGCTCGCGCCGCGCGGCGCGGCCGAACGCGCCGCTGCCCGGGGCGAAGTCGTCGACGAGGAGCACGCCGCCGAGCGCGAGGAAGCGGCGCAGGCCGAAGACCTCGCGCTCGGTGAGCGGCGGGAGGTCGGCCTCGCCGCCCCAGAGCGCGAACGGCTCGGCGAGCAGCGCCGGGTCGTCGGCGCGGACCGTGGTCGGGTTGCGGCGCGCCGGCGCGCTCGTCCGCCGCTCCAGCTCGAACGACCAGCGCGCGGGGGCGGTGGCGCGCACCCCCTCCCATCGCGCGTCGCCCGTCAGCAGCGGCCGCGGGTTCCACGCCCCCTCCTCGCCGAAGGCGCGCACGGGGCGCGGCACCGCGAGGAGGAGCAGCGCGGAGACGAGCACCAGCGCCAGGACCGCGAGGCGCCGCGGCCGCGCCGCGGCGAGGCGCGGCGGCTTTGCCGAAGCGGCGGGGCGCGAGGGCGGCGGCGCCGCCTCACCGCCCCGGCCGCGCGGCCGGCGAGCGCCGAGCCGGCCGAGCCATCGTCTCAATCGAAGTCCTCGACCCGCCATACGCCCGCCTCGCGCCGGAGCTTCACCTCGTGCCCACCCGGGATCTGCACCGTCGCGGAGTCGCCGGCAATCCGGACCTCGAGCCCCTCGGGCTGAGCGAGCCCCTCGACGAGCGAGCGGAGGTCGCTCTCGATGGCGGCGCGCGTGGCCGGCGTGAGGACGCGCAGCAGGCCGGCATAGCTGCGGCGCGCGAGGACGCGGCGGAGCTGCTCGAGGGCCTGCTCGGGGGTGCGGCCGCCCGCGGGCAGCGCGTCGGCGGCCGAGATCCGGAAGGCGCGCTCGCGCTCGTCGAGCTCGAGCGTCGCGATCTCGCCGTCCGGGTAGCGGACGCGGGCGCGGGTCTTGACCACGACCCCGGGCGCCGTGACGCTCCGCGCCTGCTCCGCGAGCTCGGCGCGCGCCTCGGCGACGCGCCGCCGCACCTCGTCGCGCGACATCGCGGTGCGGCTCTTGTCGCTCAGCATGCCGTAGATGGCGTCGGCGTCGCCGCGCGCCGCCGCGTCGGCGTAGACCTGCACCGCCTCCTTGGGATCGGGCAGCGAGGACGACGCGCAGGCGAGGCCGGACAGCGGCAAGAGCGACAGGAGCGGCAGCGGCAGCCGCGGCGGCAGCGACGGCAGCGACGGCAGCGACGGCAGCGACGGCAGCGACGGCAGCGACGATCGGAGCGATCGCGGCAAGAACAGCGCGAGCAGCGAGGTGAGGGCGCGCGGCACGGGACGAGCCTAGTACATCGGCGGCGGCGCGTCCCAGCGCCATGGACGAGCGCGGCGGCCGCCGTGAGGCGCCCGGCCGTGGTAAGCCGGCTCCTCCCGCGCCTCGCCTTCCCGCGCCACGACCCGAACGAAGCCGCCGCCGCATGATCGACGTTGTTGGAAAGCTCTGGGGGTTCTGCCACACGCTCCGCCACGACGGCATCGATCACGGGGACTACATCGAGCAGATCACCTACCTGCTCTTCCTGAAGATGGCCGCCGAGCGAGGCATCGATCTCTCGCGCGTCGAGCACCGGACGCCCCGCGGCGAGGTCGACGCGACCGACTGCTCCTGGCCCGCGCTGCGCGCGCGCAGCGGGCAAGCGCTGCTCGACCGCTACGCCGACGTCCTCCGATCCCTCGACGGGGCCCCCGGCGTCCTCGGGGAGATCTACGCGGGCTCGCAGCCGCGCTTCAAGAGCCCCGCGAGCCTCGGGAAGCTCGTCGACCTCATCGACGAGATCGCGTGGACGCGCCTCGGCGTGGACATCCAGGCCGCGGCGTACGAGGGCCTCCTGGAGAAGGCCGCCGCCGAGGGCAAGAAGGGCGCGGGGCAGTACTTCACGCCCCGCGCCCTGATCCAGTCGATCGTGCGGTGCATCAGGCCCGATCCCCAGGGGAAGCCGGGCTTCGCCCTCTGCGACCCGGCGTGCGGCACCGGGGGCTTCCTTGTCGCCGCCTGGGAGTGGATCGAGGCCGAGGCGCGGGGAGCGCTCGACCGGGAGGCGGCGCGCCGGATCAAGGCCGGAGCGTTCTTCGGCCAGGAGCTCGTCGCGCGCCCCCGTCGGCTCGCCCTGATGAACCTGTATCTCCACGGGATCGAGCCGAGGATCACCCTCGGCGACTCGCTCGACGCCCCGCCGCCGGACGATCGGTTCGACGTGATCCTGACGAACCCGCCGTTCGGCACGAAGGGGGCCTACGAGACGCCGCGCCGCGAGGATTTCGCGATCGCGACCGCGAACAAGCAGCTCAACTTCATCCAGCATGTGCTGACGATCCTGAGGCCGGGCGGCCGGGCGGCGATGGTCCTGCCGGACCATTGCCTGTTCGCCGACCAGGCAGGCGCGGTGCTGGAGATCCTCGCCAGGGGCTGCGACCTGCACACGGTGCTCCGCCTGCCGCACGGGACCTTCACGCCGTACAGCGCCGGGGTGAAGGCCAACGTCGTCTTCTTCACGAAGGGCCGCGCGACGGAGAGGGTCTGGATCTACGACGCCCGGACGGGCGTCCCGTCGATCACCAAGAAGGGGCGGCCGCTCTCCCCGGCGCACTTCGCGGAGTTCGAGCGGTGCTACGGCGGCGACCCCGACGGGCGCGGCGCGCGCGAGGCGACGAGCTCCAGCGAGGGTCGATTCCGCAGCTTCGAGCTCCGCGAGGTGAAGGAGCGAGAGTTCAAGCTCGACGGGCTGAGGTGGCTCAGGGAGGAGTCGCTCGACGAGGCCGGCGAGATGCCCGAGCCGGAGGAGCTGGCGACCGACGCCCTCCAGGAGCTGACGGAGGCGGTCGCCGCGCTGAACCGCGTGCTCGCGCTGCTCGAGGGCGGGGCGAAGGCGGCGGAGGGGTGAGCAGGCCGCTGCCCGAGGGGTGGGCCGAGACGACGCTCGCGTCGATCTGCTCGCACCGGAGCGGGAGCTCGAAGCTCATCAAGGGGAAGCTCCACGCCGAGCAGCGGCCAGGGCGTTACCAGGGGTTCAGCGCCGCCGGCCCCGACGTGTGGTGCGACGGCTGGGAGCACGAGGGCGAGGCGATCGTCGTCTCCGCCGTGGGGACGCGGTGCGGGAAGGCGTTCAAGGCGCGCGGGCGGTGGTCGGCGATCGCGAACACCCATGTGGTCTGGCCGGACGAGCGGGCCATCGACGTCGGCTACCTGTTCCTCCACCTCAACGACGAGGGATTCTGGGTGAAGGGCGGCTCCGCGCAGCCGTTCGTGAAGGTGCGCGAGACGCTCGAGCGGCCGTTCGCTCTGCCTCCCCTCCCCGAGCAGCGCCGCATCGTGGCGAAGGCCGAGGCCCTGCTCGGCGAGGTGGACGCGGCGAAGGCCCGGCTGGCGAGGTCGTCGCTGCTCCTCCGGCGGCTCCGGCAGGCCGTGCTGGGGGCGGCGTGCTCGGGGAGGCTCACCGAGGACCTGCGCGCGCCGGCCGCCGCCCCGCCGGCCGCGGGACCGGCGGAGCCCCCGCCGCGTTGCTCTACGTCGGCGCCGGCCGCGCCCGGGGCGAGCTGCGACGGTCCGGAGCGTTCCCTGCCGCCGTCCTGGGTCCGCTGCCCGTTCGGCGCCCTGGTGGACAACCACGATGGCCGGCGCGTCCCCGTGAGCTCCGCGGTTCGAGCGAGGCGCCGGGGGCCGTATCCGTATTACGGCGCGTCGGGGGTCATCGACGCGATCGATGGCTACCTGTTCGACGGGGATTACCTGCTGATCGCCGAGGACGGCGCGAACCTCCTGTCGAGGAACACCCGGGTGGCGTTCGCCGCGAGCGGGAGGTTCTGGGTGAACAACCATGCTCATGTGGTCCAGCCGAAGGCCGGCGTGGTCCTCGGGTACCTCGAGCTGCTCCTGAACTCGATCGACCTGCAGCACCACGTGACCGGCTCGGCCCAGCCGAAGCTCACGCAGGCGGCGCTCAACGGCATCCCCGTGCCGGTGCCGCCGGCGGAGGAGCAGGCGGCGATCGTCCGCCGCGCACAGGCGCTCTTCGCGCTCGCCAGCGAGGTCGAGGAGCGCGTGGCCCGCGCCGCGGCCCGGGCCGACAGGCTCCCGCACACGATCCTCGCCAGGGCGTTCTCCGGAGAGCTCGTCCCCACCGAGGCGGCGCTGGCTCGCGCGGAGGGGCGGGGCTACGAGCCGGCGGAGGCGCTGCTGCGCCGCGTCCGGGGGATGGGGTGAGCGGCTAGCTGCGCCCCCCAACCCCCGCCTCCACTGAACTCCTGTTGTTGTCGGTCCCGGCGTTGGATCCCGACTGGCGGACGAACCTCCTTGCCAAGAGGAAGGTCGCGAACCAGTGAGTGTCCCATGGCGGCCGCGGTTGAAACGCCCCTGAAGGTCGAGACGACCGAGCATCTCTGGATCACCCTGGAGGATGGCTGCCGTCTCGCGGCGCGCCTATGGCTGCCAGAAGGAGCGCAAAGAAAGCCGGCGCCGGCCATCCTGGAATACATCCCCTATCGCAAGCGGGACGGAACCCGCGCCCGTGACGAGCCGATGCATGGCTATTTCGCCGGCCACGGTTATGCCGTGCTGCGGGTCGACATGCGCGGATCCGGCGAGAGCGACGGGCTGATGTGGGACGAGTACCTGAAGCAGGAGCAGGACGATGCCCTCGAGGTGATCGCCTGGATGGCGGCGCAGCCCTGGTGCAACGGCCATGTCGGCATGATGGGCAAATCCTGGGGCGGGTTCAACTGCCTGCAGGTGGCGGCGCTCAGACCGCCGGCCTTGAAGGCGGTGCTCTCGGTTTGCTCGACCGACGACCGCTACGTCGACGACATCCATTACATGGGCGGGTGCCTGCTCAACGACAACCTGTGGTGGGGCACCATCATGCTGGTCTATCAGGCCCGCCCCGCCGACCCGGAGCTCTTCGGCGAAAGCTGGCGCGACAACTGGCGGGAACGGCTGGAGCGGATGCCGTTCTGGCCGGCGCTCGCGATGGCCCATCAGCGGCGCGACGATTACTGGCGGCACGGGTCGATCTGCGAGGATTGGAACGCTATCCAGGTGCCCGTCTGCCTGATCGGCGGCTGGGTCGATGCCTATACCAACACGGTGCCGAGGATGCTGGAGCACCTCAAGGTGCCGCGGAAGGGCATCATCGGGCCGTGGGCGCACGTCTACCCGCACGACGGAACGCCGGGCCCGGCGATCGGCTTTCTGCAGGATGCCATCGCCTGGTGGGATCGCTGGCTGAAGGGCATCGAGAACGGCGCCGACGAGGAGCCGATGCTGCGCGCCTGGCTGCAGGACTACACGGCGCCGGAGGCGACACGAAGTCACCATCCGGGACGCTGGGTGGCCGAGCAGAGCTGGCCGTCGCCGGACATCCAACCCTGTGCTCTCTATCTCAACAAGGACGGCCTCGCCCCGGTGAGCGGCGCCGAGGAGGTCCTGGCGCTGCGCTCGCCCCAGCATGTCGGCCTTCAGGGCGGGGAGTGGATGGCGGCCGGCTGCGTCGGGGAGCTGCCGGGCGACCAGCGGATCGACGATTTCGGCTCGCTCACCTTCGATACCGCGCCGCTCGAGGAGGCGATGCAGGTCGTCGGCGCCCCGGAGCTCGAGCTGGGGTTCACCAGCGATAAGCCGGTGGCGCAGCTCTGTGCCAGGCTGTGCGACGTGGCGCCCGACGGCGAGGCGCTGCGGGTCAGCTTCCAGGTCATCAACCTCACCCACCGCGACAGCCACGCGGAGCCGACCCCGCTCGAACCCGGCAAGCGCTACAAAGTGAAGCTGGTATTGAATGCCTGCGCGCATCGCTTTGCAGCCGGTCATCGCCTGCGGATATCGCTTTCCAGCGCCTACTGGCCGCTGATCTGGCCGGCGCCCGAGCGGGCGACGCTCGGCATCGTCACCGGCGCCAGCCGCCTCATGCTGCCGCATCGAAGGCCGCGAGCGGCCGACGGCGGCGAACCCTTCCTGAAGCCGGAAGCGGCGCGAGCGACGTCGATCACCCAGGTGAACACGGGCAGCGTCACGCGCTCGGTGACCTTCGACATCACCTCGGGCGCGGTCACGACCGTGACGGATACAGTGGGCGTCTTCGGAGAAGGGCGTCAGCGCCTCGACGAGATCGGCACCGAGGTGCTGCACCAACTCCGCCGCGAGCTCCGCATCGCGCCGGACGATCCGCTTCACGCTTCCTTCACCTGCCGGCAGACGTATGTGCAGTCGCGCCCGGGCTGGGACATCCGCATCGAGGTGACGACCAGGCTCCACGCCGACCGCGACCATTTCTATATCAGCGGCGAGCTCGACGCCTTCGAGGACGACATCCGCTTCGCCAGCCGTGAATGGAGGGAGAAGATCAAGCGGGATCTGATCTGAGGCTCAACCGGGAGCGGAGGCGCGGCCGGCAGCGGGCCCCATGAGGCTCTCGCTTCCTCCGCCCCCGCACGCATCCACCACCGTCCCTCCACGGTAGCTCCTCTCCCTTCTGGAATCGACACCGGCCGCCTTCCGTTATTCTCGGCGTCTCTCATCGGATCGCCTTCCGCCCTCGGATCCACGCCGTCATCGCGGGTCCGATCCGATGAGACCCATGATCCCGAGGAGGCGTTGATGAAGGTGAGGATCGTCGTGAGTTACGTCCCCCGCTATCGCCGGGGCCACCGCTTCCATTTCGTCCCGCCGGTCACCGGGATCCACCTCGCGGCGATCACCCCGCCGGAGCACGAGGTCGAGCTCTTCCACGAGCAGGTGCGCCCCGTCCCCGTCGACGCCTCGCCGGACGTCGTCGCGCTCTCGTTCTTCTCCGGCTTCGCGCGCCGCGCCTACGCGCTCGCCGATCGCTACCGCGCCCTCGGCGTGCGCGTCGTCGCCGGCGGTCCGCATGTGTCGTACTGGATCGAGGAGGCGCTCCAGCACGTGGACGTGGTGGTCACCGGGGAGGCCGAGGCGGTCTGGCCCTCGGTCCTGCGCGATCTCGCGCGAGGCACGCAGCGCCGCGTCTATCACGGCGAACCGGCGTCGCTCGCCGGGTTGCCGACCCCTCGCTACGATCTGCTCGAAGAGCGCTTCCTCGTCCCCCGCGTGCTCCAGGCGACGCGCGGCTGCCCGTTCACGTGCAGCTTCTGCACGGTGCCCGACCTCAACCCCGGCTTCCGCGTGCGCCCCGTCGACGAGGTGATCCGCGACATCGCCACCACGCATTTCCCCCGCTTCTGGCAGGAGAAGGTCGCGTGGTTCTGGGACGACAACCTGCTCGTCCAGCGCCGCTGGGCCAAGGAGCTCCTGCGCGAGCTCGCCGGGCTCGATCGCTGGTGGCTCACGCAGGCATCCATCGATATCGTCAAGGACCGGGAGCTCCTCGACGCGATGGAGCGGTCCGGCTGTATCGGCATCTTCCTCGGCATCGAGAGCCTCGACGAGGCCGATCTCAAGAGCGTCGACAAGCGCCAGAACCGCGCGCGCGAGTACCGCGAGGCCATCCGCAAGCTGCACGATCGCGGGATCTGCGTGATGGCGGGCTTCATCTCGGGCTTCGACGATCAGACGCCGCAGGTCATCGCCTCCACGGCCGATCGGCTGAACGAGATCGGCGTCGACGTCCCGTTCCTGAGCATCCTCACGCCGTTCCGGGGCACGCCGCTGTACGACGAGCACCGGCGAGACGGGCGCATCCTGGAAGAGCGTGACTGGCCCCATTACAGCGGCTACGGCGTCGCCTTCCGGCCGGCGCGCATGTCCCCCGAGCAGCTCCTCGCCGCCCACCGCCAGATGTGGAATCGCGCCTTCGGCCCAGCGGCGGTGCTCGAGCGCCTCGCGCGCGGCGCGCGGTCGCTGAGCCGCGGCGCCATGATGCTGTCGGCGGCGATGAACGGCTTTTACGGCCTCAAGCAGATCACCGGCAACGAGCCGGCCGCGCCGCCGCTCGAGCCGAAGGGGACGATCCGGCACCCCGCGCCCGGGGACGCCCCGGCCCGGCTCTCGCGCCTCGGCCTGAAGCGGTCCGCGAGCGCGGCCGACAGCTCGGTGGAACGCTTGGCGTAGCGGCGCTGGGGCGAACGCTCACTCGACGATGGCAGCAGCTTCGTCGCGACCCCACACGAAGACACGGCCGCCCAACCACCCTCGCGCGAGCTCCCGCGTACGGGCGTGCTCGGGGACGTTGTTGAGGAAGCTCTCGCGCCACCGCGGGTCACGGACCTTGTCGGCGCGGGCGAGGAGCGCCGCCTCGGCAGCCGCGATGGCCTGGGCGGCATCGGCCTCGTGGCCGGCCGCAGCGAGCGCCTCGGCGAAGGTGAGGCGGATGATCGACTCGCCTTCCTCGACCCCGCCGAGCGCCTCCAGGGCAGCATGGGCCTCGCGGGCGGCCGCGAGCGCCTCGCCGGCGCGGCCCTGGCCGAGCAGCGCCTGCGCCAGCACCGCGAGCGCGAAGGGACGGAGCGGCGGCCCGACCTCCAGCGCCTCCGCGGCGGCGCGGGCGGCGAGCTCGGCCGCCGCGGGATCGCCGTCGAGCAGCTCGCTCCTGGCCAGGTAGAGCCACGCAGCACCCACCATTCGACGCAGACCCATCCGCTGGAAGGACTCCAGGGAGGCTCGCTGGACCGCCTTTGCCTCGTCGAGCTTGCCGACGCAGGTCAGCACATAGCCGATGTTCTGCTGCGTCGTCGCGACCGCGTCGTGCAGCTCCATCTGCTCTGCCGCGCTGAGCGCGATCCGCAGCTGCGCCTCCGCCCCGGCGAAGTCCCCCAGCTCTCGACGCAGGAGCGCCAGGTCGTTGCGCGTCGAGCAGGCGTTGCGCCGGTCGCCGGCCTGCTCGAACGCCGCGAGGGCAGCCTCGATGCTTCGCAGCGAAGACTCGGAGTCCCCCGTCAACAAGGAGCGGAGCGCGCGCGCCTGGTGGTACCGCGCCAGCACCTCGGGGTCGGTCGCGTCGGACGCGCGCAGGTCGCGCCCGACGATCTCGATCAGCGAGTCGGCCAGCGCGTAGCGGCCTCCGAAGACGAGCGTGACAGCGCACGTGCCGAGGCACTGGATCCATTCGTCCCGCGCGCCCGGGAGCACATCGGCGTCGCGCGCCATTTCACTCCACCGCTCCACGCGCTCGAGGCCGCCTGCCTTGAACGCCGCGAGGACGACCTGGTCGATCGCGGAGAACCAGCGCGCGGAGCCGGGCTGCTGGAGCGCGACGGCTTCGCCTCCACGCTCCTCCGCGACGGCGATCTCTCCGCGCCAGAGGTGCGCCTCGACCTGGACGAGCCGCAGGGCGCCCGCCACAGCCGGCTCCGGCTCGCACGCCATGCCGCGCTCCGCGCGCTCGATGGCCGTGGCGAGGTCGTTGCCGCGGAGCGCCTGCTCGGCGGCCTGCAAATAGGCCCGAGCGGCCCGCGCGGGCTCGCCGCCGAGGTGGAAGTGCTCGGCCGTCGCCATGGGGTCGGCGTCGCCGATCTGCTCCAGGAACAGCCCCGCGAGCGCGTGCCCCGTTCGCCGGTCGCGCTCGGTCAACATGCCATAGGCGGCCTCGCGCAGCAGCGCGTGCTGGAACCTGTACTCCACATCTCCCGTCGGATCCCCCGTGATCCGCCGGGTGAGGATCTCGCGACCTTCCAGCTCGGCGAGCCGCGCGGCGATGTCCGTGGCGCCGACGAGCGCCGCTACCCCACGGGGCGAGAAGGACTGGCCGAAGATGCTCGCCGCGCGCAACACCCGCCGCGCATCGGGCTCCAGCGTGGCGAGCCGGGCCTGAACGGTCGCGAGCACCGTCTCGGGAAACGCGGCGCCCTGGTCCAGGAGGGCGGCGCGAATGAGCTCCTCGAGGAAAAAGGCGTTGCCCTCGGCCCGCTCGACCAGCTTCGTGACCAGCACGTCGCTCGCGGCGTCGCCGAGGACCTGCCGCACGATCCGCTCGCCGGCCTTGCGCGGCAACGGGTTGAGCCGCAGCTCCTGGCCGCGTCGGCTCTTCCACAACCCGGGGAAGACCTCGTGCACCTCGGGCCTCGCCAGCGCCAGCGCGATGAAGGGCAGCTCCCTCGGCTGCCGGAGCGCGGCGTCGATGAAATCGACGGTCGGCAAGTCCCCCCAGTGCAGGTCCTCCAGCACGAGCAGGATCGGCCGCACAGCGCATTCCGCGCGGAGGAACTCCTCCCAGGCCAGCCGCAGCTGATCGCCCATCAGGATCGGATCGCGCCGCGCCGCCCGGAGCTCCACGCCGTCGTCCGGGAACGGGACGCCGATGAGCTCGCCCAGGAACGCCGCGACGCGCGGCCCGTCGAGATCCCGGTGGCGCTCCACCCGAGCGAGCACCTTGCGACGGCGCAGCTCGACGGGCTCGCCCTCACGGAGGTCGAGCACGCGCCGGAGCGCGCTCCCCAGCAGCGCGAACGCCGAGCCGGCGCTCATCGGATCGGCGTGCCCGGTCCAGACCGCCACGCCCTCGTCGCTCGCCTGGAGGCGGCTCAGGAGCTCGTGGCGCAACCGCGATTTACCTGAGCCCGCCGGACCCGTGATGAGCAGGGCGCTCGCCGTCCCGTCGTCGAGGCAGCAGCGGATCTCCTCTAGGAGCATCGCGAGCTCCCTGTCGCGCCCGACGAACGCGGTGGGCTTGCCGAGGAGGCGCCGCATGGGGCTCAGATCGTCCCGGGTGCCGACGAGCCAATGGCCTGCAGCGTCCCGCAGGACGTCGAATCGCTGCTCCAGCAGCGGCGCGGTCACGTCGTCGATGGGGAGCGCCGCGCCGTCGGCCTGCGCGCGGCCGGCCGCGAGCAGGTGGACCGCGCGCGCGATGAGCTCGCCGGCGCGGAGCGGCGCTCCCGCCACGGCGCGCCCGGTGGCGATCGCGATGGGCGACCCGACGAGGAGCCCCCGCATGGCGAGCGCGCAGTGGGCCGCGCGCACGGCCTGCTCGGTCGGCGCGGCGGCGCCGGAGAGCTCGACGAGCAGCCAGCGCCCCTGCAGGACGTCGAGCGCTGCGCCGTACCGCGCCGCCATCTCGCGGAGCGCGCGCGCCCTGTGCGCCTCATCGGCTCGGGCGGCGGTGACCTCGCCGGAGCCGGTCACCTCTGCGACGATGAGGCACAGGACAGCTCGCTCGCTGTCCGTGAGGTGCGCGTCGGCACCAACGCGCGCGTCGAGACCCTGGTCAGGCGCCGCGGAGCCCGTGTCCAGCGCGAGCGTGGCGTTCTCCGGGACAGGATTCGTGGATCGGCGCGACCGAGCGCCCGGCGGACCGGCGTCCATTGTGAGCGTGGCGCTCCCGGGCGCTGCAGCGGCCATCGCCGGCATCCCCACACCCCTCAGGCTTCGCGAGAGCGCGAGATCCTCCTGCGCTGCGAGCGCCGCGGCGACGGCGCCTGCATCCGGCGGGCGCTCGTCGGGCTCCTTCGCGAGCAGATGGGCGACGAGGCCGTCGATCCAGCCGGGAACCCCGGCACGGACCTCCTGGAGCCGAGGCGGCTCCTCAAGGAGGACCTTCATCAGCAGCGAGAGCACATCGGTGGCGAAGAACGCCGGGCGGCCCGCGATGCACTCGTAGAGCACGCACCCCAGCGCGAAGACGTCGGCGCGCGCGTCGATCGACCGCAGCCCGCGCGCCTGCTCCGGCGCCATGTACGCGGGGGTTCCGACGATCGCCCCGGTGATCGTCAGCTGCCTTGGCGCGAGCCCCGCGGCGCGCGCGATCCCGAAGTCGAGCAGCGTCACGCGCGTGACCTCGCCGCCGACGAGCAGCAGGTTGCCCGGCTTGAGGTCGCGGTGCACGACGCCGCGCCGATGGACGGCGGCGAGGGCATCGGCCACGCGCCGCGCGAGCGTCACGCTCTCGGCGATGCCGAGCGGCCCGCGATCGAGCCGGTCAGCGAGCGTCTCGCCGTCGAGCCACTCCATCGCGAGGTAGGGGCACCCCGCGGCCGTCGCGCCGTTCGCGATGTACCGCACGACCCCCGGGATCTGGAGTGACGCCAGCACCTCCGCCTCGCGGTCGAAGCGAGAGAGATCGCTCGCGCTCGCGCCGAGGAGCACCTTCACCGCGACCGGCTCGCCGCTCGTCAGGTCGCGCGCCAGGTAGACTTGGCCCATGCCGCCCGCGCCGAGCACACGGCCGATCTCGAACCGGCCATCGACGATCTCCCCCGCGCGAACGCTCACTCCACGGCTCCCGGCGCCGAGCGTATCATGGCCGAGCCTGGGATAGAGGCAGATGGGTGGGGGCGAGCGCCCTCGATTCTAGCTGACTCCAGGCGAGCGCCAGGGAACGCGAGCGAAGCTTGGGGGATGTGCGCCGCGTTCCAGGCGGAGAGCGCGTGTTTCAGGGGCCGCCCCTTCGGCTCGCGACCGGGCCGTCGGTTCTGCCGACCGGGCCAGGGTCCATGAGGCCTGTCTCTGACACCGTGTCGCCGCGAACGAAGGTCGAGCTAGGGCAAATCTCTGATCTCCGACGTGCAGGCGCCCTCGTCGCAGCGCGCCGCAACCGCCTGCTCGCTCTCTCTCTCGAGCCGCCGGCCGTCCTCCGCGAGCGGAGGACGCGGCGCGCAATCGCACAGCGGCCAGCCTGCGAGGCACACCGCCTCGGCGGCCTCGAACGCTTCCTTGTCGTCCGCGTCCACGCCCACGAACAGGATATCTCCGCAGCAGGTCGTGACGTGCGGCAGCACGACGCAGTCGCTCGCCTGTTCGCAGGCCTTGCTGAACGCCGGAAAGCTCGACTCGCGGCACGCCAGGCCATGGCTGCTCCCGCCCCCGGAGCCGCCGGCCCCGCCGCTGGCGGCGCTGCCGCCGCCACCCCCGGAGCCGCCGGCCCCGCCGCTCGCGGCGCTGCCGCCGCCGCCCCCGGAGCCGCCGGCGCTCGCGGCGCTGCCGCCCCCACCCCCGGAGCCGCCAGCGCCGGCGCTGCCGCTCGCGCCCGCTCCGCTGGTGCTGGTGGATTCCGCGCTCGCAGGTCCATGGTCCTCTTCGCCGCACGCCGCGCCGCCCAGCGTCGCCCACGCGAGGAAGGAACCACGAGCCAACCAGAGAAAGCACTTGGGTGTCATGGCCGCCGCGTCGAGCACGGGACATGCCCGCTCCGGCACGAGAGAAACACGCTGGTTTTCTGTGCCATGGCGAGCCACGACGTGGCAGCGCGCGGCAGGGCGATCAGGCCGAGTTCGGGCGCGGCGGTCCTTCGTGCCGGCGTCCATGAACATGCGATTACTACGATTGTAACAGACTTGAAGAGCTCGTGTGTCGTGCGTGCATCGAACCACGGCCCCAGGTCGAACCAGCCGTACGGTCACTTGACGCCGGAGGCGTAAGCGAGTGATGCTCCGGCGCCATGGCGGGCTCGAAGCGTGTGAATGCGTCCCTGGCGATGGCGCTGTTCGGGCTTGCGGCGGCCGGCGGGTGTACCGCGCTGGCGGGGCTGGACGAAAGCTACCATCTGGCGGGCGGAGGCGGCGGGACCGTCGGCGACTCGACGGGTAGCGGGACCGTCGGCGGCTCGACGGGAGGCGGGACCGTCGGCGGCTCGACGGGAGGCGAGGCCGGCGGCAGCGCAGGCGGCAGCTCGACGGGAGGCGAGGCGGGCGCTGGCGCGGGCAGCGAGGTCGGAGCCGGTGGCGGCGCCGAGTGCGCGACCTGCTCGTTGCCCCCTTACGACACCGACGATCCGGCGGACCTGTGCGAGGCGTCGGCCGAGATTTACGAGGTGCTCATGGACTGTCTCTGCGCTGCCTGCGGCCTGGTGGAGGAGTTGCCCTGCTATGGCGCGTGCGGCGCCGGCGAGGGGCGGAGCGCCGAGTGCAACGACTGCCTCGCCTCTGTGGCCGCCGAGGTGGAGGGCGAGTGTGCGCCCGAGGTCGCCGCGTGCGAGTTCGACACGGGCGAGTGATCTCGGCCCCCCGGGTTCAGCGCTCGCTCAGCAGGGCGTGAACATCTCGGCGCCGAGATACGTATTCGTGAACTGGCTGTCGACCGGGTTGCCGAGATAGTCGTAGCACTGCACGTTCACCTGGGTGTCCGAGCCGACGCCGGTCCAGTACGAGACCTTGCAATACTGATTGCCGTAGCCGTAGGCCGTCACCATCGCGGTCGAGTTGTACGACAGCATGTTCGGATACCGGACGAAATGCGAGCCGACGGGCGCGTTGTGCCCCGCGCTGATGCCCGGGCCGAAGTAGCAAGGATGCAGCGTGCTGTACAGACCCGTTTAGCTCGCGGGCGGGGTGTACGACGACGACACCGGGTCGCTCGCCCACGCGAAGCCGCCCACGCGGCCGGTGCTCGGCATGCCGAGGTGATAGCTGAGGCTGACGTTCCAGAGGTACGCGCCACAATAGCTGTTGTTCTCGCGCGAAGAGAGGGCGACGAAATACGTGTTCACCGGGGCGCCGCCCGCCGTGTGGCAGCGGACGTGCACGCGGAGCGTGGTGGCGAGGGCGCCGGTGCCCCACGACGCCACCTTGCAGCGGTCGCTGCCGCTGCCGTAGCTCGTGACTTGCACGTTGCCGCCCGCGCCGGCGAGGTTCGGGAAATCGACGGAATAGACGCCCGTGCTCGTGTTGGTGATCGTGTTGGTACCGCCGGCCGAATTGTAGGAATACGAGCCGTTCGCGTTGACGGTGCCCGCGCCGAGCAGGGTCGACCATACCCAGCCGAAGCCCTGGGTGGACGAGCTGGAGAGCATCGCCGCCTCGGCGCTGGCGGTGTCCTCTCCGGAGAGGTCCGCGACCTCGGGATCCATCGGCTCCGGCGGACGACGAGCGACGAGCTCCAGTCGTCCTCGCGCCGGGCGCATGACCTCATGGCTTGTGGCGCGGCGACCACGAGGGCATGAAGCCCGCTCATGCCCTTTCGAGAGCTCCTCCCCATCGTCCTCCTCGGCGCAGGGATCGCGCTCGGGGCGGGGAGCGCGGCCTGCGCCGCGCGACAAGGCTCGACCGGCGCGAGCCCGTCGAGCGCCGCCGCGCAGCCGGCGCGGCCTGGCGCAGCGGCGAGCGCCTCCGCAGCGGCGCCGGCGCAAGCGGCGGCGAGCGACCCGGCCGCGCCCGGGGGAGCCGCGCCCGAGCCGCCGCCCGCGTCGGCCGAGCAGATCGCGCGCCTTCCGCCGGGCGCCGCGATCTACGCCTCGCTTCGCAACGACGCCCTCGACGTCGCCGTCCAGTACGTGCCCCAGATCGCCGAGCTCCTGATCGAGGCGAACCGCGCGCTCGGCAGCCAGGATCCGCCGGACGTGACGCTCGCGAAGGCCGGCGTCGATCCGCGAAGGCCGATCCTGGGCGCCGTGGTGCCCGCGTCCGAGAAGAGCGCGCGCGCCGTCGTCGACGCCATGGCCAAGGGGGCCTCGGGCAAGGCGCTCGAGAAGGTCGTCCTCGGGCACGCGGGGGACGTGACGCGGGTGCGGCTCCTCGTTCCGCTCGTGAGCGGGGCGGACCCGCGGCGCGCCCTGGCGGGCGTGGTGGACGTCCTCGCGGGCGGCGCCCCGCTGGACGCGTGCCCGGGCGCAGCGCGCTGCGCCGGCTTCGGCGCCCGGGCGCCGCTCGGCGTGGCGCAGGGCGGGATCGCCGCCGTCGCGATCTACGCGGACGGCGCCGACCTCCGGCTCGACGTCGTGATGTCGCTCTTCGGGTCCGGCGGCGATCCGGCCGCCCTGAAGGAGCTCGTCGCGTTCGGCGAAGAGGTCGGGGGCCCGGAGGGCCGGTGCTCCAGGTTCGACGCGAGCCCCGTGGTGTCGGTGTGCCTCGATCCCGAGCGGATGGGCGAGCTGGGCGCGACGGACGGCTACGGCAAGATCGCGAGGGCGCTCTCCGGAGGCCACGTCGATCCAAGGGTGATCCCGGGGATCGCCGCCCAGAGCTTCGCCGAGGCCCGGCAGAACCTCTGGCTCGCCGCGCCGGCGCGCAGGCTCGCCAGCGATGGCACCCTCGGGGTCACCGTGCAGGGCAAGCGGAGCCGCTTCGTCGCGTCGTGGGCCCTGACGGACGCCTCGCGCGCCGGCGTCGAGAGGGCGTTCGCCGCCGAGCGATGCGCCGCCGGCGATGCGGCGGTCACGGAGCTCTTGCCGGCGCTCCGCGCTGCGGTCGGCGGTCCGGGGAAGGGCTTCGACGACCCGAAGAAGGTCGTCACCGCGTTCCAGGAGGCAGGCTGGTCTGCCTATCTGATCGCCGCCGGCGGCCCATGGCTGAACCTGCTCGGCGTGATCGCGGGCGTGCTCGAGCAGGGCCCCGGCACCGACCCCGACTACCATGTGTGCGCCCGATACGACGGCGGGCGGCTCGTCCTCGTGTCCGAGATCCGGAGATGACAGCGGGCCTCTCGCCGGGCGCCCAGGTCGCGCCGGCGTGATGATACAAGTGGAGGTCGCACGCGCCATGACCACCGCCCTCCCCGCTTCCTTCGCCGATCTCCCGCTCCTTCAGGGCCGCAACCCCCTCGCCCGCCGCATCGAGACCCGGCACGGATTCCCCATCCTCCCCGGCCGCTTCCCGGTCGTGGGCCACATGCCGGCGATCGCCGTCGACGAGCTCGGCCTGCTCCGCGAGGGCCAGCGCCGCTTCGGCTCCCTCTTCTTCTGGGCTCCCGGCGTCGACGCCTGGCAGCTCGTCTACGCATCGAACGAGGCCTTCTCGCTCTTCAAGAGCAAGGCCGTCGACTCCTCGTACCTGACCGAGGGCGGCGTCGGCTACCTCTTCGGTCAGACGCTGATGGCCCACGACGGCGCCTCGCACCGCCGCCTCCGGACCGCGATGAACGGGCCCTTCTCGCCAAAGGGCCTCGACGCCGCGGAGGTGGGCGCGATCGTCGCGACCAGCGTCGAGCGCAAGGTCCGCTCGTGGCTCGGCCGTCGCGACGTCCAGCTGCTGCGCGAGACCCGCGAGCTGGCCCTGGAGGTGATGTTCAAGATCACCGGCGTCGAGGACGACGAGCTGCCCGAGTGGCGCCACTATTACGAGGATCTGATGCTCGTGATCCTCGGCCTGCCCTTCGACGTGCCGGGCTCGCCGCGGCGCCGCGGGCTCCGCGCCCGCGCCTGGCTCGACGAGCGCATCGGCCGGATCCTCGCCGGCGTGCGCGCCCGCGGCGACGCGAAGGGCCTCCTGCCGGCGCTGCTCACGGCCCGCGACGAGCAGGGCGAGCCGCTCTCGGAGCAGGATCTCGTGGGCAACCTCCGCCTGCTCCTCCTCGCCGGCCACGAGACCTCGGCCTCGGTCATGGCCTGGTGCGTCGCCCACCTCGCCGAGAGCCCCGCGGCCTGGCGCGCGCTCCGCGAGGAGGCGTCGAGCGCGGCGGATCTCCCGCGCTCGCCCGCGGATCTCCGCCGCTTCCCCTACGCCGAGGCCGTGTTCCGCGAGGCGCTCCGCCTCCATCCGCCGGTGGCGCACGACGCCCGCCGCGCCGTCGCCGATTTCGAGCTCGACGGCCGCGCCGTCCCCGCGGGGACCCACGTGGCGATCCCGCTGGTCCTGCTCTCCCGCGATCCGGAGCTCTACCCCGATCCGGACAGCTACCGCCCCGAGCGCTGGCTCGGCCGCAAGGAGGCGCTCTCGCCGCTCGAGATCGCCCAGTTCGGCGGCGGCGCGCACTTCTGCCTCGGCTATCACCTCGCCTGGATGGAGATCGTCCAGTTCCTCGTCGCGCTCGGGCGGGAGCTCCCGGCCTCGGGCCCCAGGCTCCAAGGCGGATTCCCCGCCTCGCGCTACCTCCCGGTGCTCCGCCCCTCGGGGAGCACGCGCGTCCGATTCGACGGCTGAAGCGCCGCGTCGTGCGACATCGTGACAAGCGGTCTGTCGCGCGGTCGATGGCGCGATTGTATAGCAGCGCTCATCGGGCCGTTTCGCCCTTCGATCTGCCGTTCCATGACCAACGCCTCCAGAGCCGGCCGCATGGGCTCACGCAACCCGCTCCAGATGACCTGAAAGTAGACCATCGCGTGCTCCTGGTCGAGACGGCCAAGCGCAATTTGCGGTGGCGAACCGTCGCGTTCCGTCACTTTCGTCGAGATTTCGGGGGAGCGTGACGACGGATCGCAGCCCCTCCGCGGAGAGGCATAACGTGCTCTTGATGGGTACGATGGGCTCCGGTCGAGCCGGAGGGCCCAGGCCCATGCGGTTGTGCCTATCTTAGAAGTTCCCGCCGCTCAGCGCGCCCGCCTTCAAGCTTCGTCCGCCTTCCGCATTGCAGCCCGCACCGCTGCCGCCGCCTTCTTGTCTTTCACGATCCTCTCCAGCCACACCCGCCGGATCCGCATCATCGACTCATCCGGCAGGCCCAGATCGGCCAGTGCCGCCTGGCCCTGCCCCTGCTCGGCCGAGATCACAAGCTGTGCGTACTCGCCCGCTGTGATCGGCCCGCGCTCCTTCTCGAGTGCCGCCACGTAGGCCGCGTCGTACGCTGACAGGAGCTTCTTCTTCCGGCGCGCGATCTCGTCCTGGATCTCGTCAAGCCACTGTTCGTGCAGCGACTGCCAATTCTTCGGCGTGAGCTTCTCCGCTTTGAGGATGGCGTCGCAGTCCGCCGGCCGCTGCGCGAGCTTGGCCGCAATGACTGCGCAACGCTCGATGGGGTAGGCCGCGAGAGGCGGTGCGGGCTCCTCCGGCGCGGGGAGCGGATCAGGCTTTTTCGCCTGGGTGTCAGGCTCGGGCGCCTCCTCTGCCGAGGGCTCCATCGCCCCCATGTCTGGCCTCGCCAGTGGGCCGAGCATGGCAGGAGGGGCAGGCTCCTTTGCCGTCAGGGGTGGAGACCTCGCATCGCGCTCAGGCGCAGGCGGCGCGTGCAGCGCAGGCGGCAGCGCTGGAGGGATCGCGACAAGCGGCGGACGCAGCACCTCGTCAGGAGCCTTTGCTGGCTCCGCCCCTCGCGGCGAAGACTCTGCTTGGTGACGTAGCGCAGTCTCAGCTCGCTCGCCCTGCACGAATGGCAACGCGGGTTTCGCGGCGACCAGTGAAGCCGCGCTGGTGGCAGCGGGCGCATCGGCGGGCGGCTGCGCCGCGGCTGCCGGAGTGGGTACCGCGGCTGCTCGTGGCGCGGCCTGAACGAACGCAGCGGCCGCGGCCTCGAGGTGCTGTGCCCGACTCGACGGGGGTACCGCGGCCGCCGGCGGCGCGGACTGCACGAAGGGGGGGACTGCGAGGCGCTGCGCCGGGCTCGACGGGGGAGCAGGTTGGCCCGCGGGCACTGTGGCGAACGGTAGGGCCAGCCGGGAGACGGCGAGATCCTGATTCACGTCCAACGGCAGGGTGCAGGCCTCAGGGTCATCCTCGTTGTGCACGGCGCTATCGCCATCGTGCGCCTTGTCGTAGGGCGCTTGGAGCCCGATCTCGCTCATCGCGCCGCCGCCGGCCCGGCCGCTCGCGAGCCCCACTCCAGAACTGCTGGGCACGCCCTCGCTGTCGTTACTTACGAGGGTCTGATAAGGCTCCTCCAGCGCGACCAGGATCTGCCCGGCCTCTTCCGGCTCTCGGAGCGGGACCTGGCCGCGCCAGGTCACCGTGCAGATGCAGCGGTCGGTGTTGATCCAGAGCAGATCGGGCCACATGGCGACGCCCTGCAAGGGCTCGCCGGGGCGGTCGACGTAGGCGCGGGGGTGGAGCCCCGGGAGGCTCGTGACGAGGTGCGGGTGCTCGGGGTGGAGATGCTCGAGGACGAGCCGCTCGTCATTGCGGAGCGCGGTGGTCTGCTGGTCGACCGGCGCGGCGTTGAAGTAGCTGACGTCGAGGTCCGGGGGCAGGGGCTGGCGGTGCCAGTCGTTGCCGGGGAACGTGGCCGCGTAGCGCCCCAGCTTCTGCCGGCGGGTGGGCCATCCGGAGGCAACGGGTCCAAATCCCACCGGCTCGATGACGTCGTCCGGCCCGATGACGACAACGCCCGGACGCTGGAGGTTGGGGAGGTTGCGTCGCCCGTGGATGTCGCGAGCATGGGGGGGCATGCCGACGGGGTTGGAGGTGCCGGGGCCGCCGCCCGCGTACTCCCAGAGCAGCGGCATCCTGGTGAAGCGCGAGCTCTGATTCAGGACGCCGTGCTGCGTGAAGCTGCGAGCTCCGTAGACCTCGATGGCCTTGTCGATGTCATTCACGATCACGCGGGCAGTGAGGGATCGGACTGCCGTGCCGTTGGGCGAGAAGGCGTGGCCAACGAGGACGACGTCCGCCCGGGCGCGGTGGGGGACGACGTCGGAGGCCGCATAGAGACTCCAGCACGCGTCGTCGCGCCAGTGGCGGTCGGATAGGTGGAGCGGCTCCTGCTCGGCCGCGAGGGCACACACACCGGGGTACAGCTTGAACGTGCTTTTACAGACGAACGTCTGCATCCAGGCGCCTGGATGGGGTTGCCACACGACCAGGCCAACGGGGAGCTGCGAAAGGGAGACGACCTTCACTCCGCCGGCGATACTGCAACCATCAACACGAGGCGTCAATGTGTGGGCGTTCGACCGTCTGAACGGCCGCACCGGCGGAGCCCTGAGCGTACAATGCGCGCGGGCCCCACTTGCGGACAGGGATGGCTGCCGGATAGCATCGGCTGTCCGCTCTACAAGCGCAGGGTAGACCGGGCTAGGAATGCCCATGGCCGACACGCACCCGAGCATGCGAAACAAGGGAACCGGACTGAGCTCGGGGGTCTACCGAGTCGAGGCGCAGATCGCGTCGGGCGACATGCTCGATGTGCGTCGCTTCCAGGTCACCGAGCGGATTTCCTCGCTCTTCGAGGTCCAGATCGTCGCCGTATCGGACGACCCCGATATCGACTTCGAAGCCGTCATCGGCCAGCCCATGACCTTCACCGCGCACGGGAATCAGACCCGCGTCTGGTCCGGACTGTGCAGTCACCTCCAGCAGGTGGCCGTCGAGGAGCGCTACCTCTCCACCTACGAGCTGACCCTGGTCCCGCGGCTCTGGCTCGCCACCCAGCGCCGCAACTACCGCATGTTCCAGCACAAGTCGGAGGTCGACATCGTGCTGCAGCTCCTCGGCGAGTGGGGCATCTCCCCCACGCGGCGGCTTGCCGGCGAGTACAAGAAGCGCAAGTACCGCGTCCAGTACGGCGAGAGCGACTACACCTTCATCAGCCGCATGCTGGAGGACGCCGGGGTGAGCTTCTACTTCGACAACGGCGGAGAGAGCCAGCTCGTCCTCGACGACCGCCCCCAGGCGAACGTCGCCCGCGTGCCCATCACTTACCGCGATCACCCGACCGACGCCGACCGCGAGCACGTCACCAAGGTCGTCGTCGGCCGCCGCCTGCGACCCGGCAAGTACACGGTGCGCGACCACGACCACCGGAGGCCCGCGAACTACAAGCTCCTGGCCACCGCCTCCGGCGCCGGCCCCGTGGAAGATCAGCTGGAGCGCTTCCATTATGTGCCTGGCGCGTTCCTGTTCGAAAGTCAAAAGGGCGAGAGCTCGCCGACAGCCGACGATCAGGGCAAGTACCGCGCGGACGAGTCCGAGGGCGAGGCGCTCGCTCAGCGTCGGCTGGAGGCGAAGCGCGCCTCGGCACGGGAGATCGTGTTCAAGACCAACGTCATCGATCCCGCACCGGGCGCCGTCCTCTCGTTCCTCGAGCACCCGAAGAGCGAGCTCGGTCCCGACAAGAAGCTGCTCGTCCTCGAGTCCCAGCTCTCCGGCGAGGTACCGGCCGAGTGGGAGCACTCCTGCGTCGCCGTGAGCGCCGACGCGCCCTACCGACCGCCGCTGCGCACGCGCAAACCCCGCGCGCAGGGCGTCGAGAGCGCCACGGTGGTCGGTCCGCCCGGCGAGGAGATCCACGTCGACGAGTTCGGCCGCGTGCGCGCCCACTTCCACTGGGACCGCGAGAGCAAGATGAACAACGACTCGTCGTGCTGGATCCACGTCAGCCAGCCCTGGGGCGGCGCCGGCTTCGGCGGGACCAACCTGCCGCGCATCGGACAGGAGGTCATCGTGGACTTCCTCGGCGGCGATCCCGACCGGCCCATCATCGTCGGCCGCGTGTACACCAACCTCCAGAAGACGCCCTACTCGCTGCCCATGAACAAGACGCAGAGCGGCTGGAAGAGCAACTCGAGCCCGTCCACGTACGGCTACAACGAGATCATGTTCGAGGACAAGGCCGGTAGCGAGCTCGTCAGGATGCAAGCCGAGAAGGACCTCCACAAGCTGGTCAAGAACGATCAGGAGACGACGATCGGCCGCGACCGGACGACGGGGATCGGCCACGACGAGGACGTCACGGTCGGCAACAACGCCACGAAGAGCGTGCTGAATAGCCTGCGCGAAGCGGTGGGGATGATCCGCGCCCGCGCCGTGGGTGTCGACGAGGTAGTGCAGATTGGCCGGAATCAGACCATCGACGTCGGGGAGAAGATCGAAATCACGTGCGGCAAATCGAAGTTCGTGATGGACAAGGACGGCAACATCACGCTCAAGGGCGTTAGGATCCTGGTCGATGGGAGCGAGCATGTCCAGGTCTTCGGCGATCCGATCGATCTCAACTAGCCCTGAATGCGGTCGCAGAAGGCGGTTCGAGCCCGGAGCTTCATGCCGAGCCATATCCCGCGGCGTCCCGTCCGGTGTCGTCCTTCTTGGTGTCCATGCAGGGACCAAGATCGAGCTCGTCATCGATCCTACCTGAGCAGTGCCATGCTGGCCGTGAATCGAACCGCCTTTGCTGCGACGCACCTCATCGACGGCACCCGCGTCGCCGTCCACCGCCGCTAGCCATGTTGGCCGCCAACGCGACCCCCTTCGCCGCGCTAGGGTTCGAGCAGAAGCACCGTGACGGCGCAGCCATGGCCGTCGTCGCGGCGAGGGGCACGCTTCTACTCTCGCCCGAAGGCCGGCTGTCGATCGCCCCCGATCAATCCTTGATCCTCGCCGACGAGTACGAGGGTGATCCGCATGCGACACCGATGCTCCGGGTCGGCCTGCTCATCCCTTTCAAGCCCGCGGCCGACGTCACCCTCCTCGCGGATGGCCACGCCCCCGGGGGCGTGGCCGCGCACGTCTGGCAGGTGAGCGCGCGCGTCGGGGAATACACGCGCTTCCTGAGGGCGTATGCGCCGCGCGCGTTCGAGCCGGACGCCGGCGGGTTTCGGCTTTCCACGGGAGAGCCGGCGGCCCGCGCGTCCATCGACTACCGATCGGCCGCCGGCGGCGTCGTCATCGGCGATCCCGAGGGCAACGTCGACGCGCGCAACCCCATCGGCCGGGGCGTCCTCGATCGCCGCCACACGCCGGCCGATCGCGCCTACCCCGCGCCCACCATCGACAGCGAGGCCGAGCCTGTGGGCGACCCGGCGGCGCGGCCAGAACCGCAGGGCTTCGGGCCCGTGCCGCCCTGGTGGCAGTTTCGCAGCCGCTTCGCCGGCACCTACGACGACGCCTGGCTGGCGACTCGCCACCCTCAGCTCCCCGCCGATTTCGACTATCGCTTCTACCAGACCGCGCACCCCGGCCTGGTCTTGCCCGGCCATCTCCGCGGCGACGAGCGCGTCGAGCTCCAGGGCCTCACGCCGGGGGGCGGCGCGCTCGCGTTCACGCTGCCCGGCCACTCGCTCTGGGCCTGGTTCAAGTGGGAGCGGGGGCGCCGCGTCCCGGTGCGCCTCCACCTCGATGGCATGCACATCGATGTCCGCGGCGAGCCGCCTTGGTCTGTCCAGCTCACCTGGCGCGCCTGGGCGGCCATGTCGCAGGGCTTCGATCGTATCGATCTCGCTGCCGCGAGCCTCGAAGAGGCCGCGGCGCTGCCGTGGTGTGACGAGCGAGGGCTCGTGAGCCCGGGGAGCGACGCATGAGCATCCCGCGCGAGGGCAGCCGCGACATAGGCGAAGGCATCATCGTCTCGACCTGCCCGGATGTCTGCAAGACGCCGGTCGGCCCGGCGCTCGTCCCCATCCCTTATTCGATCTACGCAAGGCAGAACCAGGCGGCCGTGGACACCGCGACCACCGTGCTGCAGACCGGCGATCGGTCGCACAACATGGGATCGAAGGTGACGACGTGCCAGGGTGATGAGCCGGGCAGCGGGCTCGGGGTCAAATCGGGCACGGTGGGCAGCGTCTGCGAGCCCAAGACCTACTCGCCCACCGTGCGCATCGAGGGCAGGAACGCGATCCGCCACGACGACGCCTGGTGGATGAACGACCGCAACACCGAGGGGAAGCTCATCTTCGTGCGGGACACGCGGGTGATGAGCGCCAGCGACCGCCCGGTCCAGGTCGCCTTTCTCGACACGACGGGGGCCTACACGGGCACGGGCACGGCCACGACGCCGGGGAGCGCGCCCGCCGCGGGGCCCATGGGGGCGGCCGCCAGGCTCAACACGCTGCTCGGCCTCGGTGCGCTGGGAGCAGGCCTCGGGGAGATGGCCGGTCAGTATTACATCGGCAATGAAGGCATGTTCGCCCGGAGCATCGATCAGCACCTTTATGGCCAGATGAGCGCCGACCAGCGGAGTGCCGCGTATGGATCGAGCGGCTGGTACTGGAACCAGGTAGATAGCACCAACAATCAGCTCTCGCTCAAGGCAGGCACCCTCGTCGACTTCCGCCAGATGACGCCCGAGCAGCTCGAGCAGCTCGTGAGGCAGCCGTGGCCCTCGGCCGAGAAGATCCGGCAGAACGCCGAGCGCCTGCGGGCGCAGCGCGCGCGACAGGAGGAAAATGCGCGGCTCGCCGCCGCAGCGGGCAACGTGCGCGTGACGCGCGAGCGAGACCGGCCTTGCAACGTCGGCCCCTACAGGACTATCCGCGGCACGTGCGAACCCGGCTACCAGGCGCACCACATCGTGCCCGACTACACCCTTCGTTATGGCACGAGGGCCGAGGGTGAGGCGGGGATGAAGCGCATCCCCAACTTCCCGTCATTCGGCGACGGGCCCGCCATCTGCCTCCAGGGCAACGCCGGTGACGACGGCTCGGAGCACTGGGAGGCGCACGGCGTGGACGCGAGCGTCGCCCAGCTGGGCGTGAACGGCACGCCGCCGGGGACGACCGCCATCGGCAGCATCATCGACCTCTCGGAGAATCAGGTCGTCAACCTCCGCCGGGAGTGCGAGGCGCAGATCCGCGCCGCGGTGCAGGCGGGCTTCGCCGGGGTTGACCGCGCGCAGCTCGGCCGCACCACCCTCATGCCGACCGTGGCCGGTAGTCCGCAGTACGAGGCGCTCAGCACCGGCATGCGCCCGGGCGGTCGCTACTGAGGTCGAGGGAGACATCACCATGACGACGCCGCTCACCTTTACCCGCGCCAAGGCCGCTGCCGCGGACTTCCTCTGTGTCGCCGGCGTGCCAGACGGCCAGGAGCCCTTCACGCCGTTCACCCGGCTCTGCCGTTACGATGCCGGCGATGCGGGGCCGGTGAAGTGGTTCTACGACGACCTCCAGGTCGCGGTCACCTCGATCGCCCGCTTCACCCCCGCGCCCGGCGCGCCGACCGCGTTCTGCGTGCTCTCCGCCGAGGGAGACGTCGTGCTCATGCGGCCACCGTTCCCGCGCGAGAAGATCCCCGGCGCCGGCATCACCTCGCCCGACGCCGAGCGCTGGGGGCGCCTCGCGCGCCTCCGCCCTGTCGGCGACCACCTCTACGCCTGCGGCGACGGGGGGCAGGTCTATCGCCGTGTCGGCGGAGACTTCGGCGCCGGCCGCTGGGAGCACCTCGATCGCTCGCTCTTGCAAGATCCCGAGGAGCGGGCCCGGGCGCTCCTGCACGCGCCGAGCTCGCCGGCCGCGGAGCACAAGGTCTTTTACTGCGTCGACGGTCCACGCGAGGACGAGATCTACGTCACCGGGACGCGCGGCACGATCCTCGTCTGGGACGGCGCCACGTTCACCGCTCTCCCGCCCGTCACGGCCGCGGCGCTGGTGAGCATCTTCGTCGAGGACGAGAAGCGCATCTGGATCTGCGGGCGCGAAGGCACGCTCCTCCGCGGCAACCGGCGCGAAGGCTTCCGCGCGGTCGCGGTCTCGGGCCGGCGCCAGATGTTCACGTCGATCACCAGGCACGACGGCCGGATCTACCTGGCAAGCGGCGCCAATCCGCGCGGCCTCTTCACCTACGAGCGCGGCAGCCTCCGGCGAGTCTCGACCGGGCTCGTGCCCGAGATCGAGGACGCGCACACGGTCGACAGCGTCGGCGGCGCGCTCTGGGTCGTCGGCTCGAAGGACATCGTGCGCCTCGAGGGCAGCCGCTGGGAGCGGATCGACCACGTCGACAACGCTCCCATCCGTTGACACTTGACGGTCATCGTCATCGGATGATGTGCGCGGGGTTAGCGCGGGATGCCCCGCGCGTGGTGCGAGGTGAGGATGCGAATCTTCTTGTCGCGCCTACACGCATGACACCGCCCAGGCCCGGCGTGGAGGCGATCACCTCGGATCCGTACCCTGCGGCCGACGTCATCGAGCCGCCGCATCCGCACGCGCACGCGCCCCTCGTGCGCCTCACACTCGACCATGCCGACCACGCGATGTCTCGGCTGCCAGCGCACCTGGAGCCCGGATCGCGCCGGACTATTGCGATCGTCATCCATCGGCTATTGGCACTGGCTGCCTCGGCGCCGGAGAGGTCCTCGCGGAACATCTCGACGAGGGCGTTGTGCTCGAGCGTCGGCATGACGCTCGGCCTCGTGCACCCCCGCGTCTCTCACGCGGCTCCGGCGAGCAAGCGCTCGATCTCGTGCATCGTCTCGACGTCGTCGCCGACCATCGCCTTCATCGACCGGATCCTGCGGCTCACGATCGCGGCGATCTTGTCTTCGACGGTATCGTCGGCATACGCCCAGTAGACCTGCGCAAAGCGTCCATCGCGGTGGCAGCGGCCCTCGATCTGCGCCATCTGGATCGCCGACCACCGCAGATCGTGGATCACCGCCGAGCGCGGCACCTCGTTGTGCTCGCCCTGGTGGAGCGAGATCCCCTCTTCCACGGTGAAGAGCACCACGCGCGGCTCGCCGCGCTGGAAGCGGAGGCGCTCGGCCTCCTTCTCGCCGACCGGCAGCGCGCCGTGGATCAGCGCGCACGGGACGCGCTCCCGGGCCAGCGCGGCCTGCACGGCCTCGAGCGTCTCCATGAAGGCGACGGAGACCGCGACCTGATGCCCGTTGTCGAGCAGCTCACGCACCAGCTCCACGGTGCTGCCCACGCGGATGAGCGAGCTCTTCTGTCGCAGGCGCAGCATCGCGGCGAGCGCCGACCTCGGGTTCGCGCCCTTGGGCAGGAGATCCATCTCCCGGCGGAACGCGGTCCACGCCTGCGCGTAGAGCTCGCGCGCGGAGGCGTCGAGCTCGAGCGGGGTGAGGATGCGGTTGATCTCGGGCCAGCCGGCCACGTCCTCCGGGCGACGCCGCATCCCGACCGCGGGACGGCCGTCGAACAGGAGGGCACGCACCTTCTCGCAGTCCGCCGGATCGCCGCGCCAGTCCCACCTGCCGAACGCGCCGCGCGCGACCCCGAGCCCCTGGCCTTCGCACCACTGCTCGAAGTCCTTCAGATCCGCGGAGCGGCTCCCGGTCGCGCTCGCCAGGAGCGGCGCGAGATACGACAGCTCCAGCGGGTTCTGCCCGGCGGTGGCCGAGAGCCACAGCGCGAACCGTGCGCGTGCGTTGAGCTTGACCGCGAGCTTGGAGCGCGCCGCCGCCGGGTTCTTGCAGCGATGGCTCTCGTCCCAGATCACCACGTCGAACTCCGCGGCGCTGCCGGCGCGCGCGAGGCCCTTCTTCGATCGGATCCTTCGCCGCGCCTCCGGGGTCACCTCGAAGAGCTTGCCCAGCCGATCATAGTTGATGATCACGATCTCTTTGCCTGCGTCGCCCATGGCCTGGACCGTGCGGCGCCAGTGCGCGACGACGGCGAGCGGACAGACGATGAGCACCGTCGTGACGTCCGGCATCTGGAGGACCGCTGCCCAGGCGGTGATCGTCTTGCCGAGGCCGACGTCGTCGGCGAGGAGGAACCCGGCGCGCCCGGCGGCCTTCGCGGCGGCGATGGCCCGCACGCCGTCCAGCTGGTGCGGGCGGAGGAGGATCGCCCCGGCGGGGGCGGCCGGCGCGGGCGCGGGGTCGTCGTTGAGCTCGTGCTCGATGCGTCGCTCCCACGAGTACGGCGCGGCGCGGAACGGCGCGAGGGCCGGCGGGAGCGTCTCTGCGCGAACGACGAACACGCCGTGCTCCGCGTCCCAGCGCGCGCCGCTCGCGGACGCGACCGCGCGCATCGCGAACGGGACGTCGAGCACATGGGCTCGCTCCGGCGCCGCACGCGGAGCGGGGGCCGCTGGAGGGGCCGCTCTGGGAGCTCTGCGCGGGGCCGACACCGTTCGCTTGGCACGCATCGTCGTCATGACGCCCCTGATACCAGCGCGGACGCGCGCCCGCGCTAGAAGACGCCGCGCATGGCGGCGCCGAGGTGCAGGATCTGGAGCGGCGTGTCCGAGGGCGTGCGGAGGGGGCGGAGCTGGTATTCGAGGACGAGCGCGGGCTGCGCGTCCTCCTCGGGGAAGAGCACGAAATCGAGGCCAGCGCCCGCGTAGAGGTCGGCGCGAAGCGCGTCTCGCTCGCCGCCGACCTCACCGCCCACGCTCAGAAAGGGGTCGATCCGCTCGTAGGCCGTCATCTGGGCGAAGGCGAGCGGCCGGAGCTGGCCGCCGAGCGCGAGCACGCCGCCGCCGCGGCCCTCCACCTGCTCGTAGCGGAGCGCGCCGGCGAGCCCGATTCCGCGCACGCTCATCGAGGCGCGCAGGCTCACCCCGCCCGGCTCCTCCCAATCGCTGATCGCGCCAGTGGCGCCTATCTGGGCCTGGCCCCAGAAGCGGAGCTCATTGAGCGCCTCGACGACGGCGGAGCCCATGCCGGTGAACGCGGGCGCGGAGTCCGAGGCGCCCGCCGCGGCCGGAGACGCGAGCGCGGCGGCCATGGTCGCGGCGCCAAGCGCGCGCCCCGCAGGCGAGCGCGCGCGGACGAGGGGGCGCGGGAGGGCCTCGTCCAGGGTGGGCGGCGCGGCGGCGCTCATCGCGCGAGCCTATCACCGCTCGCGCGGGCGCCAGAAGGAGCCCTGCCCTTCGAGCGGCGCGCGGCGCAGCGCTCCGAGAACGGGATGAGCCCCCCCTGCCGCGGCGTTCTCCCATGATCATGCACGAACGAACGCCGCGCACCGCGATCGCGTGGCTCCTGCTCGCCGCCTGCACGCCCAGACCGGCGGGCGACGGCGAGCCCCCTCCCCCGCCCAGCGCCTCGAGCGCGGCGGCCCCGCTCCAGTGCGACGACACGCCTCCGCCCGCCCCCCCTGCCCTCGCGGCGTCGCCGGCGCCGAGCGCGGAGCCTCCGACGGCTCCCTACCAGCCGCCCCCCGACCCAACCGCGGAATCGACGGACCCTGCCCCGCGCAAGACGATCGGCACCTTCGACGACTGGGTGAAGGCGTACGAGGGGCTCGGCGTGCCCGAGGCGGAGAAGAGGCCTCCGCGGCTCCGCCTCGCCAGGGAGCTCGCCCTGGCGTCCGGGCGCATCGTCTTCGTGCGCTCGGGCGACGTCTTCACGATGGACCTCGCGACGGGCGTCGAGGCGCAGCTCACGCGAAAGACGCAGCGCAACATCGCGCCCACCTTCCTCGGCGATGGCCGGCGGATCGCCTTTCTCAGCAACCGCGACGGGATGGCCTGGCGCGTCTTTCTCATGAACGCGGACGGCACGGAGCAGCGGCCGATCACCGGCAAATTCGCTGCGTGGAATGGCGAGCCGTCGTTCGCCGTCTCGCAGGACGGCGCCCGCGTCGCCTACGTCGCCGGGGCGCGACCGCCTGCGGACGAAGGCCTGGAAGAGCTCCACCTCGTCGAGGTCGCGAGCGGCGACGACCAGCGCATCGGCCAGCCGGCGGCGCTGGGCGAATGCACGTTCTCGCCGGGCGGCGACGCGATTCATTGCGTCGCAGGCGAGTTCGACGCGGAGCACCTCCTCTCGGTGGACATCGCCACGAGGCGCGTCAGGCGCTTGCCGGACGCGGGCAACCACATGTTCAGCGCCGCCCGCTTTCTCGGCGATCGCCTGCTCTTCTCGGCGAGCGAGACGGAGGCCTTGTGCTGCCAGCGGTCGCAGCTCTACACGACGGCCCTCGACGGCACCGGGATCAAGGGGCTCGGCTCGTTCTGGGTCTCGGGCTCGATGCACCCGGAGGTCTCGCCGAAGGGCTCGAAGATCGCCGTCGCGTGGTCGGTCCGCGTGGGAGGGTTCGGCGCGGATACCTGGAACGAGATCACGCTGCTCGACGCGAACGGCGGCGCCGATCGCCCGCTCACCAGCGCGTTTCCACGCCCCTTCTACAGCGCCTACGGGCCTGCCTGGGCGCCCGACGATCACCACCTCGCCTTCACGCTCTCGTTATGCCCTTATTACGGCTGCGAGCCGACGATTCGAAGTGTCGTCGTCGTCGACACCCGGGACGCCAAGGCCGTGCCCGCGTTCATCGCCTACGGCGGCAGCGCGTCGTGGAGCCCCGTTCCCTAGAGAGACGCCCCTGCGTCGACAGCGCTGCACCGGCGGCTCGGGCCGCGGCGATGCCCTTGGTCGACGAGGGGCGCCGGGCCTCATGGCTGGCAGCTCGGGTAGAGGTTGAAGACACCCTCCGCGTCGAGCTTCGACGAGATCGACTCCAGGTACGACACACCGTCCGCGTGGCACGTCGGATGACCAGCGGCGTTCGTTACGCAGTCCGTCTCGTTCGGGAGCGAGCCCTTGCACGGTCCGAGGGGGGTGAGCTTGCACGTCGGCGACGAGTCGCAGATCCGCAGCTTCGCGAACGTGCTCCACACATCGCCGCACGCGAGCTGCGCGCCCTCATCCGCGCAGGCATAAGCGACTTCGTGACCCGGGACGAAGATGTTGCCGAACATCGTCGCGTCCGGGAACGTGTACTGCGCCGGGTTCATCCACGGCGCGTCCGCGAGGCCCGGGTGCTTGCCCACCATGCGGATCGGCACCTCCTCCTGGAAGGCGTTCAAGGTCTGGAGGAGACACGCCGTCACCCAGCGCTGCGGGGAGGAGAGGGACAGCGCCTGACTCCGCCACGGCGCCGCGAGGCCGAGCGCCCCCTTGTACACGTAGGAGGAGGCGCCCACCACGCCCGTCACCGTCATGTCCGGGCGGAGCGCGCAGCCCACGACATAGTGGAGGAGCTTGCGGCCCTGCGCTGTCTCCAGGAGCGGCGTGCTCGCGAGCTTGCCAGCGCCGTCCGCGAGCGGCGCCAGGGCGAGCCGCTGGAGCATCTGTATCGTCCGCGGCTCCCAGAAGAACTCCGGATCATCGCCGTTGGGAAAGACATACGCCTGCTCGACCGACGCCACATCGTCCTCGGCCGCGATGTCCCCCTCGTTGTCGTCGGCCGGCGCCGGCGTCACCACGCATCCAAGCGCGAACAGGCACGTACCGAGAAGCGCTGTAACCGGGGCTCCAAAGCTCGACATAATTTTCTCCTGAGGCGACGCGTGCGACGCGTTCTGACCGGCTATCTCCAGGTTTCGTGCCAGGCGGCCGGCCCCCTCCCGCACGGGACGCCGGCGCGCCCGTTCACGAAAAATTTCAAATCATATCCGATACTTACAATCTGGATCCGGCGCGAAGGCGGGCGCCAGGGGGCATCGGATGGAGGCGCTGCCCCTCACCCGCTGAGGCCCGGAGCCGCCATCCGATCCAGCTGAGCCGCGAGCCGCGCGAGCCGCGTGCGGAAGCCCGGCGCCTCGTCGAGCCGCGCCGCCGCTTCCTGGAGAGCGCAGGCCGCCTCCCGTGGCCGCCCGCCGGCGATCGCCATCTCGGCGCGCATCGAGAGCAGCTCGACGAGCTCGATGGCCAGGAGCCCGCCACGGCACCGCGACAGCACGTCCTCCCATGGATCGGCGCTCGCGGACGGCTCGCGCGCGCGGAGGCCCTGCTCGCAGAGCACCAGGTGGAGCGCGCGGTAGAACGCCCACAGCGAGGGCGCCGAGGGGTCGGGCGGGCAGCTCCGCTCGATCCACGAGAGGTGGCGGCTCGCCTCGTCGTGGCAGCGCCTCGAGACGAGGATGCGCGCAAGGAGCAGGGAGCACTCGGGCGCGGCGTGCTCGAAGAACCGCCGCTCGAGCACGTGCGCGCGGCGGGCCAGCTCCAGCGCCTCGTCCCCGTGGTCGCTCGCGTGGAGCAGCTCCGCCGCGTTCAGCGTCACGTGGCGCTCCAGGACGGGGTTTCCGAGCTCGCGCGCCAGCGCGATGGCGTGGCGCATGTCCGCCATGGCGAGGTCGAGCTCGCGCCGCATGGCCCTCAGCGGGATGCGGCAGGTGCAGGCGGCGCAGAGGTGAGGCCAGTCCTCGGCGGACGACGCCAGGGCGAACGTCTCGTCGAAGCGGGCGTTCGAGAGGTCGAGCTCTCCCAGCCACATCAAGGCCGGCGACAGCAGGAGGAGCGCGACGATCCTGGTCCCGTAATCGCCCTCGGCCTCCGCGCCGGCGGCGCCTCGCGTGAGCAGCTCGACGGCCTCGGCGACCCGGCCGCGCCGGAAGCAGGTGCGCCCCTCGGCGACGAGCACGCGGCCCTCGAGCGCGCGCGAGCGCGCGCCGAACCCGTCGACGAGCGCGCGCGAGCGCGCGCCGAACCCGTCGACGAGCGCGCGCGCCTCCCCGACGCGCTCGGCCGAGCGATCGAACTCGCCCGCCCAGTCGAGCGCGGCCGCCTCCTCGAGCAGCACGTCCGCGAGGGAGGCGTCGTCGCCGAGCTCCGCGGCCAGCGCCCGCGCGGCCGCGAGGTCGTCCGTGGCCTCGCGCGTCCGGTCGACGCGGTAGCGGCTCTTGCCCCGCCCCGCCAGCGCGCGCGCCCGCCGGCGGGCGTCGCCCGGCGCCGCGAACGAGAGCGCCGCCGTGTAGTGGCGGTCCGCCTCGACGTGGCGGTGCCGCGCGAACGCGAGATCGGCGAGCGTGAGGCACGCGTCCGCCGCCGCCTCCCGCGCCCCGCACCCGCCGGCGTGCCGCGCGAGCGGCGCGAGGAGCTCCGGGCGAGGCCCCTCCGCCTCCACCCTGGCCGTGAAGTACGCGAGCGCGCGCCGGTGGATCTGCGCGCGCTCCGCCGGGTCGAGCAGCTCGACCACCGCGTCCTGGAAGACGGCGCTCTGGAACGAATATCGCTCGCCCGCGCCGCGCTCCAGGATCCTGTGCTCGACGAGGGCGCCCAGGCCGTAGCCCGCGTCGATGGGCGTGCCGGCCTCCCCCGCCCGGGCGATCGAGTCCAGGATCTGCTCGAGCTCCGCGCGGGCGAACGAGTCGCCGAGCACCGCGCAGAGCCGGACGCACGCCGCGAGCTCCGGCGAGAGCGCGTCGAGCCGCCGCTCCGCGAGCCATTGCCACGCGGGCGACGGGGGGAGGTTGTCGAGCTCGGCCGTGGCGACGTAGTGGCTGCCGGCGTTCACGCGGCGCTTCACGAGGCCGGCCCGCTTGAGCGAGCGCACGAGCTCCACGAGGCACGCCGGGTTGTTGCCCGCCCAGCGCGCGAGCAGGCTCCGCGTCTCGGCAGGGGGGTACTCCGCCGGCCGCAGCAGCTCGGCGGCGAGCGCCATCGCCGCCGCGTCGTCGAGCGGCGCGAGCGCCGCGCGGTCGTGCCGCTGGGTGCGCGCGCCCCAGGCGCGGCGGACCTGCTCGAAGCGGGGGTGCGCGGCGACGAGCACCCACAGCGCGACGCCGGAGCCGTCGAGCGTGGCGTACTCGAGCGCGTCGACAAGCGCGTCGTCCGCCCAGTGCGCGTCGTCGACGATCACCGCGACCGGCCCGCGCTGGGCGCGCCGGCGCAGCGCCTCGCCGAGCGCCTGGACCACGCCGTGGTGGAGCGAAGCGGGCGCGCCGCGCGCGGGCAGCGGCGACCAGCCGAGCGCCGCCGCGACCGACGGCCACGTCGCCTCGCCGAGCGCGGCGCCGAGCCGCTCGCGGCAGAACGCGGCGACGTCCGGCGGCGCCTCCGCGGGCGCGTCGAGGACGCGGCCGAGGAGCTCCGCCGCGTCGCGCGCCGCGTCGCCGAGCAGCGGCTGCGCCGCGCGGAGCGAGACCACGAGCGCCCCGGCGTCGCAGCGGAGCGCCGCCGAGGCGGCCTCCGCCGCGAGTCGGCTCTTCCCGAGCCCGGTATCGCCGATCAGCGTGAACAGCGCCGGGCACGTGCCGTCGAAGGCCGCGCGCGCGCTCTCCGCGATCGCCGCGAGGACGTCGTCGCGGCCTGCGAGCGGGACCTCGATCTCGACGGACGGCTCGGCCTCGGCCGAGGCGGGCCGGCCGTCGCTGTCCTCGCGCGCCGGCAGGACGCGCTCGATCTCGGCGGAGAGGGCGACGCCCGACCACGGCTCTGGCGGCAGCCAGGTCTCGGGTCGCTCGACGGCGGCGCCGTACGCCGAGACGGCGCCGCGCGCCCTGCGGCGGAGGGTGACCGACGCGAGGTGCAGCGCCGCGCGCGCCCCGTGCTTCCCGGCGAGCTCGCGCGCGGCGGCGAGCGCGGCCTGCGCCGGGTGATCGGCGTCCTTGCCGGAGAAGACCGCCACGTAGCGGCTGCCGCGCTGCCGCGTGATGAACCCCTTGCGGCCGGTCACGGAGGCGATGACGGGCGACGCCGCGGCCGTCGTGTCGGCGACGAGCAGCACGACCGAGCTCCGCCCCCCGGCGATCAGCCTGGCGCTCGTCGAGTCCGCCGGCGCCGCGGCGCGCGCGGGCGGCGCGCCCGGCTCGGCCGGCGCCCCGGTCGGCGCGAAGGAGGCGCGCGCCGCGGCGAGGGCGCGCCGCAGCGAGGGCGCGTCCGCCGGGCGGCGCTCGCGATCCTTGGCGAGGCACGCCAGCGTGAGCTCCTCGAGCGCGGCGGGCACCGGCGCCAGCGCGCCCGGGCGCTCGGGGCGCAGCGTGAGGTGCGCATGCTCGAGCGAGGCGCCGTCGCCGGCGAAGGGCGGCCGCAGGGTGAGCAGCTCGAAGAGGATGACGCCGAACGCGTAGACGTCGGCGCGCACGTCGACCGCCTCGCCGCGGAACTGCTCCGGCGCCATGTACTCGGGCGTCCCCAGGACCACGCCGCTGCGGGTGAGCAGCTCCTCGCGCGCCGCGTCGCCAGGCGTGCGCTCGGCGCGCTTCGTGAGCCCGAAGTCGAGCAGCACGACCCGCTCGTCCGCCGCCGCGGAGCGGCGCTCGATGAAGAGGTTCTCCGGCTTCAGATCCCTGTGGATCGCGCCCCTGCTGTGAGCGGCCTCGAGCGCGGCGAGCACGGCGTCGGCCCGCGCCGCGACCCAGCCCGGATCGGGCGGGGCGGCGAGGCCGGCGAGCTCCGAGGCGAGGGTGCGGCCGAACAGCCGCTCCATCACGAGGTAGGGGCGACCATCGTCGAGCCGACCGCACCTGTGGAATCGCGCCACGTGCGGCGGGCCGATGCGCTCGAGCGCGTCGGCCTCCCGGCGGAAGCGCTCGTCCAGCATCGGCGTGGTGGACATGCCGACCTTGACGGCGACCGGGGCGCCGTCCTCGTCCGAGACCCCCGCCCACACGATGGCGAAACCGCCCTGCCCCAGGCGCTCGCCGAGCGAGACACCGGGGACGCTCGGCGGAGCGGGCGCGGAGGGCTCGCCGGGCGGCGGCGTCCATCCGTCGAAGGGGCACGGCGCCACGCCCTCGCGACGCCGGTGACACAAAGGACAGCGATGCACTCGGCCTCTCTCTGACGCAGGCGCGCGGGCGCGCTGACGCAAGGCGCGCAGGCGCGCCCGCGAGCGCGCACCATGCCTATGCTATCGTCGCGGACTAGCATGGTACACGTCGATGACGACACCATCCCCAGCGCGCCGCGCGGGGTGGTGAGCCCCACCGACGAGACGGTCACCCTCTCGGCCGGGGAGGAATCCACCGCGGGTGGCCGGCGCAGCGCCGAGGTGCCCTCGCGCGCCGGAGACTATGTGCTCCAGAGCGTCCTCGGCGAGGGCGGCTTCGGCGTCGTCTACCGCGGCGAGCACGCGACGCGCGGCACGAGTGCGGCGATCAAGGTCCTGCACGCCGAGCTCGCGCTGCACCCTGACGTGTGCCTCCGCTTCGAGCGCGAGGTGGTGGTGATGCAGCGGGTGCGGCACCCGAACGTGGTCGAGGTGCTCGACGTCGGCAGGCTCGAGGATGGCCGCCCCTACTTCGTCATGGAGCTGCTCGACGGCGTCAGCCTGGAGAGGCACCTCGAGGCCCGCGGCCGGCTCCCGCTGGAGGAGGCGCTCGCCCTCCTCGGGCCGCTCTGCAGCGCGCTCGACGCGGCCCACGCGCAGGCGATCGTGCACCGCGACGTGAAGCCGTCCAACGTCTTCCTGTGCTCGGGCGACATGCAGAAGCGCGGCCCCCGCGTGGTCCTGCTCGATTTCGGCGTGGCGAAGCTGCTCGACGCGCCCGGGCCCGCGCTGACCACGTCGCGGCACGTCCTGGGCTCGCCCTCCAGCATGTCGCCCGAGCAGCTCACGGGCCGCCCCGTCGACGCGCGGACGGACGTCTACGCGCTCGGCGCGCTGGCGTACGCGATGCTCACAGGAGAGCCGCCGTTCGCCGGCGCGTCGTTCCCGGTGCTGCGCCAGCTCCACCTCTTCGCGAGCCCGCCCCGCCCGAGCGCGCAGGCGCGCGTGAGCCCGTCGCTCGACGACGTGGTGCTGCGGGCGCTCAGCAAGGACCCGGCCGAGCGCCAGCCGTCGGCGGGGCAGCTGCTCACCGAGCTGCGCGCGGCCGTCGCGGCGCCGCGGGCGGCGGGCGGGGCGGCCGCGGCGCCGCGGCGATCGGCCATCGGCATCCACGTGGAGGTGCAGGCCGACCCGGGCGCGCTCGATGAGCCGACGCCGGAGCTGCTCGACGACTTCGAGTCCGTCCTGCCCTTCGCGCTCTCCGAGCTCACGAACGCGGGGTTCTCGACCGCGGTCGAGACGGGCACGACCGCGCTGGTCACGGCCGACCGGCCCCTCGATCCGGCGCGCGACCAGGCCGCGCGCCGCGATGCGCTCGGCGCGGCGCTGTCGCTGAAGCGGCGGCTCGAGGTGCGCGCGGGGCGCGACCGGCGGGTGCACGTCCGCCTCTGCGTGCACGTCGGCGAGCTCCAGGCGAGCGGCGAAGGCACGCTGACGGGCGGCGACTTGCTGGAGCTCTCCGGGTGGGTGCCCGAGGGAGCGGCGGAGGGGCTCTTCGCGTCGCCCGCCCTGCTCGACGGGCTCGGCGTCACCGCGCACCCCGCGCCCGTCTCGCCGGGGTCGAGCGCGCTGCTCCGGGTGCTGGACTCTTAACAGCGGGCGCAACCTTCGGCGCCCGCGCCGAGGCGGCCCCGACGCGGCGCTCCCCGGCGGGCGGCGGCGCGGGAGGCAGCGAAGCGCTGGCGCACCCGGATTAAGGCAGGATTAAGGTCCAGCGCGCAGATCGAGCAGCATCCTCGCGAGGATGAGCACCTCGTCATTCGCCTTGATTACGGTCGCTACCGCGCTCGCCCTGAGCGCGGCCTCGTGTGGCACCACGGTCGAGATCGGGCCCGGCGATCCGCCGCTGATCGACGGCGGATCGCCCCCCACCGGCGATGGTGGATCCTCGCCCGTCGCCGATCCCGGTGATGCCGGCGCTACGGTCACCGAGCCAGAGCCAGAACCCGAGCCAGAGCCAGAGCCAGAACCCGAGCCAGAGCCAGAGCCAGAACCCGAGCCGGACGGTGAGACCGCCCCGTTTCCCCCGCAAGAAATGCGTCTCGTGGCCGGTGGCGACAACACCTGCGTCGTGGGCATTCACGGTCACGTCGCATGCTGGGGCAGCGCCGAAACGGGGCAGCTCGGGCTGGGGAGCTTCGTGGATCACTCGACCCCGACCTGGATCCCCGACCTCGACGGCGTGGTGGAGCTCGCCATCGGCGACCTCGCGATGTGCGCGCGGCGGCTGGACGGCACCGTCTGGTGCTGGGGCATGAACTACCATGGCCAGCTCGGCGTGCCGACCGCCGACTGTCCTGGCCTCGGCTATCCTTGCAGCGCCGTCCCGGTGCAGGCGCCGGTCACGGGGGCCGTCGGCCTCGCCGCGGGCCGGCACCACGCCTGCGCCGTGCTGGCGCCGGACGGAGACGTCCAGTGCTGGGGTGCGGCGCCGCGGGTGGACGCCGCGGGGTTCCATGCGCTCTCCGTGGCGACGGGGTACGGCCATGCGTGCGTCCTGTTCGCGCCCGCGCGCGGGCAGGATCCGGTGAGCAACGTCGCTTGTTATGGCGACAACGGCGTGGGTCAGCTCGGGCTGGGCACGAGCCTGGACGTCGTCGCGTCCCGGCCGATCACGCGCGACGACGCCCTGGTCGGCTTCGTGCAGCTCGCCGCGGGCCACGACTTCACCTGCGGCATCGACAGCATCCAGCAGCTGTTCTGCTGGGGCCAGAACCAGTTCGGCGGCCTCGGCTGGGGCGTCGATGGCAAGGATTCCCCCGAGTGGTGCCCAGGAAACGGGCGTTGCGCCACGCAGCCAGTGCGGGTGGAGATCCCCTATGCGAAGCACGTCGCGGCGTACTACGAGCATGCGTGCGCGGTGGCGCCGCCCGGCGTCGTGTACTGCTGGGGAACCCCGTCGCGCACGAGCCCGGCGAGCGCCGGGGAGTGCTGGCCGGGGTCTCCAGATTGCGCGCCCATACCGCGGTTGGTCTCCGGCGTGGTGAACGCGGCCTCGGTCGCCCTCGGCAACGGCCACGCGTGCGCGCTCACCGGCGCGAACGACGTCTACTGCTGGGGGCTCGACACGCACGGCCAGCTCGGCCGCGGCCCGGGTGCGTCGTTCGAGGCGACTCCAGTGCGCATCCAGATCCCGTGGGAACCGAGGGACTGATTCCGCGCGTCAGAAATCCCGCCAGAAATATCGGTCGATGACGAGCGGCGGCCGGGAACAGGTGCGATTTTCGTAGCTTCCGCCTGTTTCGCCGCCGAAGGCGGCTCCGGTGTGGCCCAACGGAGCGCCCTCCGCCGCCGCATCGCCCGCGGTGAAGGGCCTGCGGCATCACCGATCGGGGTCGGCGCCTGGCCTGGCGGCAGAGCGCCGAACGAGTCTCCTTCGCTCGCCGCTCCGTGGCCGGGCCCTTCGATGCGCTGCCGCCTGTGTCGGGCTCGTGCCTGCGTCCCCGCACTCTGCCGGCCCAACGCTGGAGTTCAGCTGCGTGGGCGCACGGATGGGGCTTCCCCGGTCGCGGAGCGTTGCGCGCCCACGTCAGCTGCAACGATCCGTTGGGCAGCGGCGAGCGATCGAGAACGAGGGCAGCGAGCGCGCGACGACCGAGACCGGCAGACGGCCAGTGACGTTCTGACCGTCAATGGTGACATCGTCGTCGGCTACGTTCGCTGCTCCGATCGCGACGGCGCGGAGGACGATGGCCCGGCCAAGCATGGCCGTTCCTGGAAGCCGCCTGGCCGGGGAGCGGCGGACGCGAACCAGCGCTCAAGCGCGTCCACTAACCCCTCGACCTCTCCCACGTCGCCGGCCCAAGCAATGCACCCGTCGGGGCGGATCAGCATCGACGGGCCTGGGTCGGCCGGTAAGCAGCGCACCCGCGTGAACCCAGCGGCGAGACCGGCCGCGTGCCCGTCAGGAGACGCGTCGAGCAATATGCCTTCGCCTTCCGCCATCTCCGCGAACAGCGATGTTCGAGCGTCGGCGCGGCCGACCGGGCGATCGCCGGTGAGGCGTCCGACCAGGTCTCGCTCGGCGCCGAGGTCGTAGCGCGTGGCCAGACCGCTCGTCAGTCCGTCGAGATGGCCATTCACGGCGTCGATCTCCATCAGCTTCGCGAAGATCTGCCGCATTGCGTTCGACTGCGGGTCGGACCGCGTGAGCGCGACCTGGGCGAGCGTGTTGGCCAGCACGGCCTCGGCCACCGGTCGCCGCTCGGACGTGTAGCTGTCGAGCAGGCTGTCCGGCTTGTCGCCGCGAACGACGGCGGCGAGCTTCCAGCCGAGGTTGGCCGCGTCGACCAGCCCAAGGCTCAGCCCCTGGCCGCCCAAAGGCGAATGGATGTGCGCCGCATCACCCGCGAGCAGGACGCGATCCCGGCGGTACGTGTCGACCAGACGTGCGCTGTCCGTGAAGCGATTCGCCTGCTCCATCGCCGTCACGCGGACATCCGCGCCGCTGATTCGGCGCAGCACGCCTTCGATCTCCTCGCGCGTCACGGGCGCATTGCGATCAGCCGGCGGACCGCTGAAGTCGTGCATCGCAAGCCAGCGAGGCCGAGGTCCGTTCATGACGACGCCCTCCGGCGTGCGGGTCGACCCGCGCGGCAGGCGCTCGGGGTGGTCGAGGTCGAGCACGGCCTGGTACATGAATTGGCTCGGCGGCGTACCGGGGAAGGCAAATCCGGCCATCTTGCGGATCGAACTGCGCCCTCCGTCACATCCGACCAGCCAAGCGCAGCGCGCATGCTCCGACCCGTCCGGGCAAGCCCAGTGGAGCGCGACGCCATCGTCATGCTGGTCCAAGCCCGTGACCTCGCACCCGCGCCGTACCTCTATGCCGAGCGCGGCCGCCCGCGCGCCCAGGATCGCCTCCACGCCCTGCTGGTTCCCCCAGAGCATGCGGCGTTCGGGCTCGCCCGCTGCTTCTGATCGGAGAGGGAGAAGGGCGAAATGCCCCCTGGACCTGTGTGCCTGCGCCCGCCTCTCTACGCCCACCGGTCCCATGGCCGCGAAGTGGCGATCCTCCGCCTCGGCGAGCGCTGGGCCCATGCTCCGGCGCTGGAGCGCCTCCACGCCGAGCGGTCCGACTGCAGTCCCCTTCAGGGCGACGCTTGGCGCAGTGAGCCGCTCGAGCACCATCACACCGGCGCCGCCCAGCTTGAGCTCGATCGCGAGCAGGAGCCCGACCGGCCCGGCGCCTACAACCACGACATCGACCTGCTTGTCCATCGGCTATGAATCCATCGAGTACCACGTACAAACACCGATCAGCTATCGGGACACAGAAGGCACTGAGAAGATGTGAGTCTGTCCAGCTATCCGTCGATTGGTCAGCCGAGGCCGCCGGACCAGGTCTATCTAGCTCGTCGCCTCTTGTGACCTCCCCCACGGAAAGTCTCACGGATCGGCTCTGCGCCGCCAGGCCCCGATGCTGTCCAGCGCCGTAGGGTAGAGCCGTCCAACTCCGGCGGCAGTCGCCGCCTTCCCGGGGGGGGCGGGGGCGCCTGGAGGGGCGCGGCGGGCGCACAGCCGGAGGTGTCGCGCCGCCTCGTGCCTGGGTGACACGGCGCGGCTGCCTCATCGGGACGTTGCCGGACACAACCCGGTCCGCTCACTATGCATCATCAAGCTCCCCACTCCGTGTTCCCAATGGGTGGATTGAGGTTCCGCCGCCCGCGTTCTTGACCTTGTCGTTGATCCTCCGGGCCATGCATTGGGCACCGTCCACGAAGGCGACGATCGAGCGCTTCCGCGCGCTGCTGCATGAGAGCTCGGTCGAGTGGTGGACGGCGACGGCGTTTGCGAGCCAGCGTGCGGGGCAGATCCTGCCGCGATGCCATAGACAGGGGGCCGCGGTGTGGGTGGCGGCGTGTGCGCTGGGGATCCGCGGGCGTAAGATGGGGAAATGGACGATGTTCGGCGCCTCGCCCGCTCAAAGCGATGGCGACGCGCGCCGACTATGGCAGCATCCATCGCACATTCCCGTAGTAGGGCTCCTGTGGACACCACCATTCCCGTCTACTCCGATCCAGGGGCTTCGTCCCGTTACGCCATTATCGAGGTCCTCTACGAGGGTTCAGACACCCTTCTTTACCGGGGTGTGCGCGAAGACGACGGCCTTCCCGTGGTGCTCAAGGTCCTCCGGCGCGATCACGCGAGCCCTCGCGCCCTCGAGCGGCTGCGCCACGAGTACGAGGTCGCCCGGGCGCTCGAGACCACGGCCATCGTCAAGCCCTATGCGCTCGGAACGCTCGGCGATCAGCCGGCGCTCGTCCTGGAGGATTTCGGCGGCGTGTCGCTCGATCGGCTCCAGGACTGGCCGATACCTCTACCTCTCGAGCGCTTCTTTCCCGTCGCCGTCCGCTTGGCCGAGGCGCTCCGCGCGCTGCATCGACACGGCGTCGTCCACAAGGACATCAAGCCTCAGAACGTGCTCCTCAACCCCGCCACCGGCGAGGTGAAGATCACCGACCTGGGGATTGCGTCCCGGATACCCCGCGAGCTCCAGCATCTCGAGCACGTCGGACTCATCGAGGGGACCCTGGCCTACATGGCCCCGGAGCAGACAGGCCGGATGAACCGCTGGATCGACGAGCGGACCGATCTCTACTCCCTCGGCGTCGTCTTCTACGAGATGCTGACGGGCGCTCTGCCGTTCCGGGCCAGTGATCCCGTCGAGTGGGTCTATTGCCACATCGCCCAGAAGCCGGTCCCGCCGCACGCGCTCGTCTCGTCGATTCCCCCGCTCCTGTCGGAGGTCGTGCTCAAGCTGCTCTCCAAGGCCGCCGAGGAGCGTTACCAGAGCGCGGCCGGCCTGCGGCACGATCTGGACGAGTGCTTCGCGAGGTGGCGGACGAGCGGCGCCATTCCGCCCTTCGCGCTCGGGGAGCGCGACGTCTCCGACCGGTTCCAGGTGCCGCAGCGGCTATACGGGCGCGAGCGCGAGGTGGAGGCGCTCCTCGCCGTGTTCGAGCGGGTGGTGGCGCAGGGCCGGCCAGAGCTGGTGCTGGTGTCGGGCTACTCGGGCATCGGGAAGTCGTCGCTGGTCGCCGAGCTGCACCGGCCGATCGTGAGGGAGCGGGGGTTCTTCCTCGCCGGCAAGTTCGATCAAACCGCGAGGGACGTCCCCTACCGCGCTTTCCATCAGGCGTTCCGGGCGCTTTTGCAGGAGATCCTCTGCGCGAGCGAGGAGCAGGTCGAGCGCTGGAGACAGCGCTTCCGGGAGGCCCTTGGCTCGCACGGCAGGCTGCTCGTTGACGTGCTCCCCGAGCTCGGGCTGCTCCTTGGCCCGCAGCCGCCCGTGCCCGAGCTGCCGCCCGCCGAGGCGCAGAGCCGGCTGCTCGCGACGCTTCAGCGCGTCGTCGCGGCGTGCGCCCAGAAGGAGCACCCCGTGGCGCTCTTCCTCGACGATCTGCAGTGGGCCGACGCGGCCAGCCTCCAGCTGCTCGAGCAGCTCGCCACCTACGCCGGGCCCGCGCACCTGCTGCTGATCGGCGCATACCGCGACAACGAGGTCGGCCCCGCACACCCGCTGCGGCTCACGCTGGCGGAGGCGCGGAAGCGCGGCGCCACCGTCTCCGAGCTCGTCCTCGATCCGCTCTCCGCGGCCCACGTCGGGGCGCTCGTCGCCGAGACTGTCCACGCGCCGCACGCGCCCGCAGAGCAGGTCGAGCCGCTCGCGCGGCTGGTCTACGAGAAGACCGGCGGCAACCCGTTCTTCGTGCTCCAGTTCCTGATCGCGCTGCACCAGGAGGGGCTCATCGCCTTCGACGCGGAGCAGGGCAGGTGGCGGTGGGACATCGCCGCGATCCGCGACAAGGGGTTCACCGACAACGTCGGCGAGCTGATGGCGGGCAAGCTCAGGCGGCTCTCGGCCCCGACGCGGGACGCGCTCACGCTCGCCGCGTGCCTCGGCAGCAGCCTGGACCTCGACACCCTCGCGGTGGTCGCGGGCCGTCCGGCGGCGGAGCTCCGCGACGCGCTCGAGGAGGCCGTGCGGGAGGGGCTGCTGCTCCGCCGGGGCTCGGCCTATCGATTCCTCCATGACCGGGTACAGCAGGCCGCAACCTCCCTCATCTCGGCGGGACAGCTCGCCGAGATGCACCTGGGGATCGGGCGGCTGCTCCTCAGGGCGCAGCGCGCGGAGGAGCGCGACGAGGCGCTCTTCGATCTCGTCGGCCACCTCAACCGCGGCGCCGCGCTCATGCATTCCCAGGCGGAGCGGGACGAGGTCGCGGCGCTGAACCTCCGCGCCGGCAGGAAGGCCAAGGCGGCGGCGGCCTTCCAGACCGCCGCCGCGCTCTTCGCCGCGGGCCTCTCGCTGCTCGCGCTGGGCTCCTGGGAGACGCAGCACGAGCTGACCTTCGAGCTGACCTTCGAGCGCGCGCACTCCGCGTACATCACCGGCGGCTTCGACGAGGCCGAGCGGCTCCTGAAAGAGCTCATGGAGCGCGCGAGGACCCGGCGCGAGACGGCCGCCGCCGTCGAGCTCGCCGTTGCCTTCTACCAGACCCGCGGGCAATACGCCCGCGCGGTGGAGATTGGCCTCGCGTGGCTCCGCGCCTGCGACATCGATCTGCCGCTCCACCCCGCCGGCGCACAGATTGACAGGGAGACCGAGAGCGTCTGGCAGGCCCTGGGCGACCGCGTCATCGAGGACCTGATCCATCTGCCCCCCATGACGGACCCGGAGATCGAGATCACGATGGACGTGCTGCAGCGTATGGTCCTCCCAGCGGTCTTCGTGGACCCGGACCTGCACGTCCTCGTCGTCCTGCGCATGGTCAAGCTCAGCCTGCGCCACGGCAGCGCCGAGAGCTCCGCGTATGCGTACACTGCCTTCGCGAGGGTGATCGGCCCGAGGTTCGGGCGATACCAGGAGGCCTATCGGTTCGGCAAGCTCGGCCACGACCTGGCGGATAGGAGCGGCCTCCTCACCACGAAATCGGTGGTGTTCAACCTCTTCGGACAGCATGTCGTCTTCTGGACACGCCACTACAGAGAGACGTATCCGTACACGCGCGCCGGCTTCAGCGCCGCGGTCGAGTCCGGCGATCTGAACAACGCGTGCTTCAGCTGCCTCTGGGCCGCGGTGTTCCGGCTGCTCTCTGGCGAGCCGCTGGAGGACGTGCTCCGCGAGGTCGACGAGCGCCTCGGCTTCGTGCGCAGGGCCGGTTACGCGTTCGCGCACATCGCCCTCCTCAGCGACCACGCCATGATCCAGACGCTGCGCGGGAGACCGGTCCGCTTCTCGATGCTGGACGGGTCCGATCTGGATCCGCCGGCCTTCGAGGCGCAGCTGGAGGAGGGGGATCTGCAGGGCGTTCGCGCTCTCTATTACAGCTTGAAGGCGCAGGCGCTCTCCGTCCTCGGCTCTCCCAGAGAGGCGTCCGCGGCGGCGACCCGCGTGATGGTCGAGCACCCCTTCAGGATCGCGCCGTACCCGCTCATCGCCGAGAACTTCTACTATCTCGCGCTCGCGCTCGCGGCCCTCTTCAACGAGCCGCACGAGGCCTCCCCGCCGCAGGCGCTCCCTGAGCGGCTCCTCGAATGCGAGCGGCAGCTCGGCGAGTGGGCCAGGAGCGGCCCCGACAACTTCCTCCACAAGCACGCCTTGGTCCGCGCCGAGATCGCCCGGCTCCGTGGGCAGGACCTGGAGGCCATCGGGCTCTACGAGCAGGCCATCGCGGCGACGCGGCAGGGCGGCTTCGTCCAGCACGAGGCCATCGCCTGCGAGCTCGCCGCTCGGTTCTACCGCGCGCGCGGCCTCTCCACGTCCGAAGGCGCCCACCTGCGAGAGGCCCGCGCCGCCTACGTCACGTGGGGCGCCCACGCCAAGGTGGAGCAGCTCGATCAGCGCTACCCCCACCTCGCCCCGCGCAAGCCGATCGCCCCCACCGTCACCTTCGCCGTACGGGCCGAGCAGTTCGACGTCCTGCCGGTGGTCAAGGCCTCGCAGAGCATCTCCGGCGAGCTCAAGATCCCGCGCCTGCTCGAGACGCTGCTTCGCCTCGTGGTCGAGCACGCGGGCGCCGAGGAAGGCTGTGTCCTCCTGGTCCGGGAAAATCGCCTGTGGGCTGCGGCGATCGAGACGCCAGGGGGCGCGGTGCGGCTGCTCGATGCGGACGAGGCGCAGTCGGCCGCGCTGCCAGAGGCCGTCCTCAACTACGTTCGCCGGAGCCACGAGCGCGTGCTGCTCGACGACGCCGCCGCCCGGCACCCCTTCATGGAGGACGAGTATTTCCGGCGCAAGCGCCCGAAATCGGTGCTGTGCCTCCCGATCCTGCGCGAGGCCCGGCTGCTCGGCCTGCTCTACTTGGAGAACAACCTCGTCTCCGGCGCCTTCACCCCCGGGCGGCTCAGCGTCATCGAGCTGCTCGCCTCGCAGTCGGCCATCTCGCTGGAGAACGCCCTGCTCTACGCCGAGCTGGAGCAGGAGAACGCCGAGCGGCGGCGAGCGGAACAGGCGCTCAAGGCCAACCAGGAGATGCTCCAGGCCGTCGTCGACAACTCGGCGGCGGGCATCTATCTCAAAGATCGCGAGGGCCGGTTCCTGCTTGCCAACCGGCAGGTAGGCACCCTCCTGGGCGTGCCGAGCGAGCAGCTCCTTGGCAGGACCGATGCCGAGCTCTTTCCCGCTCCCGTCGCCGAGATGATCCGCGAGCACGACCGGAAGGTGCTCGAGGCGGGCGCGCCGATGGAGTGGGAGGAGGAAGTGCCGCTGGAGGACGGGCCGCACACGTTCCTGTCGGTCAAATTCCCTCTCGGCGAGGGGCCCGCGCCCCGCGCGCTCGGCGGCATCTCCACCGACATCACCGAGCGCAAGCGGACCGAGCAGGCCGTGCGCTTCCTGGCCGAGGCGAGCTGCAAGCTGATGACGCTGGGCTACGGCGCGACGTTCGAGAGCGTGGCGCAGCTCCCGGTGCCGGAGCTCTCGGATCAGTGCGTCATCGAGGTGCTCTTCGAGGGCAGGACGCCGGGCTGGACGGTCGCTGCCGGGGTGCCCGGCGAGCAGCTGGAAGCGCTGCAGAACGCGCTGCGCGTTCTGGCGGAGGCGTCGCCGGCCGGATCCGAGGGCGAAGAGGGCCGCGTCACGCCGCTGCTGCAGCAGGTGCGTTCGCTCGACCCGCGGGTCAGGCCTCTCTGGGAGCAGCTCGGCGTTCATGAGTTCCTGCGGGTTCCGCTGGCCGCGCGCGACCGGTACTTCGGCGTCATGACCCTGCTGGCGACCGCGCCCGAGCGCCCTTATGGCCCCATTGAGCTGCGGCTGGCCGAGGAGCTGGGGTGCCGCGCGGCGCTCGTGCTCGACAACGCCCGCCTGTACACCGAGGCCCAGGAGGCGATCCAGCGGCGGGACGAGTTCCTCGTCGTCGCCTCCCACGAGCTCAAGACCCCGCTGACCACGCTGCAGATGCAGGTGCAGAGGGGCGAGCGCCTGCTGCGCCGCCGCTCGTTCGCGGACGTCCCCCCGGAGCGGATCGAGGCGATGTTCCAGATCCTCGGTCGCCAGACGTCGAGGCTCGGGCGCCTGGTCGACGAGCTGCTCGACGTCACGCGGCTGAACGCCGGGCGGCTGACGCTCGCGCGGGCGCCGGTCGATCTGGCGGCGCTGGCGCGCGAGGTCGTCGAGCGGATGCGCCCGCAGCTCGCGGCGTCCCACTGCCGGACGCAGCTCGAGCTGGAGGAGCCCGTGGTCGGGTGCTGGGATCCGTCTCGCATAGAGCAGGTCATTATCAATCTCCTATCGAACGCGATGAAGTACGGCGCAGGCAGGCCTATTCTCGTCGGCGCGCGGCGGCAGGCCGATCGCGCGCTGCTCATCATCCGGGATGAAGGGATCGGGATCGGGGCGGCCGATCAGGGCAGGATCTTCGAGCGCTTCGAGCGCGCGGTGTCGGTGCGCAACTTCGGCGGCCTCGGCCTCGGGCTCTACATCGCACGCTCGATCGTGGCGTCGCACGGCGGATCCATCCGGGTGGAGAGTAAGCCGGGTGCCGGCGCGGCGTTCGTGGTGGAGCTCCCGCTGAACCCGCCGGAGGCGGAGGAGCGCGGTGTCGCGCCGGCCTAGCGCACCGATCACGCTGGAGTCCCGAGGAATCAACAGAATGGAAGAGAAACCGCAAGGGGCGCAAGGGGAAGGAAAATGAATATTTCGTCTCTGGTCCCTTGCGCCCCTTGCGCCCCTTGCGGTTTCTCTCTGTCCGCATTCCTTGCCCTTGGAGCTTGCTTCCTGGCAGCTCGGCTGGGCATCGCAACTCATTGAATCCAAACAACTTTCAACCTGTTCGGTGCTCAAGCCCTACTTTCTACATTTGTACGCCCCGGGAGCCGCCGCGCTCGCACGAGTTCCTCGTGGCCCTGGACACTGCAGCCGTGCTCCTTGACCTCCGCGCCCGCGCCACTGCCGAGGAGGGTGGCGCCGAGAGCACGCTCCCTCCCCAGCGATGCCTGCGGGCACCGGCGAGCTGTAAGACCTCGGCGGCAATTCCAGGCTAGCGGCCGGCGCGACTATCGGCGCAAGCTTGCTCACCTCCCCGGTGCTGGCGGCAGGCCGAGCAGCCGACCAATCGCCTCGTGAATGATCCGGGCCGCCTCCTCATCCCCGAGGGCGACGACGCGGCTCAGCGTGCTGCCGAGTGAGGCGACCACGGCGGCCCGAGGCGACGGGTCGGTCGGCGGGAGCTGCTCGGGCGCGGTCCTGCAAACGCCTATTCGTTGGGCCCGCGTTGGGACGATGGCTTCCGAAGGGGGGCGATCCGTCGTCACGCTCCCTTGAAATCTCGGGGAAAGCGACCGATCGCAACGGTTCGCCCCCGCGAGATCGTCCCGCCAGGAAAAACGGCCGATGACGAGCGTCCGCCGAAAACAGCAGCGATTCTCGTAGCTTCCGCCTGTTTCGCCGCCGAGGGAGGCTCCGGAGCCGCCCATCGGGGCGCCCTCCGCCGCCGCGTCGCCCGTGGTCAAGGGCCCGCAGCATCACCGGTGTGGTTGGCATCATGGGTCCAGGCGCCGCTTGGGCTGCCTCATCCCATCCAGGGGGCCGCCTGAACGAAGCGAGGCGGGAGCCATGAACGCGGCGGGCAGAGGAATTCAAATCTGCTGTACCTGGCACCGCGCCCAACGGGGCCGGCCTCTGGTAGCCTCCGCCGCGCCGCCGACCGACAGGCGGAGACGAACGGAGAAAGAGACACCACCATGGCCATCGTTCTTTACCACCACCCGTTTTCGCGCGCCGCCAACACTGTGTGGATGCTCGAGGAAGTCGGCGTCGAGTACGAGCTCAAGTTCGTCGACATCATGGCCGGCGACCAGAAGAAGGAGGACGTCACGAAGCTCAATCCGATGGGCAAGCTGCCCTTGCTCGTCGACGGCGACACCGTCGTCACCGAATCCGCGGCGATCGGCCTCTATCTCGCGGATCGTTATGCCCCGGGCCGCCTCGCGCCGAAGCTCGACGACGCGGCGCGCGGCACGTATTTTCGCTGGTCGCTCTTCGCCCCCTCGGTCATCGAGCCCGGCTCGATGGCCAGGGCCGGCAACTGGGAGTTCCGCGCCGGCTCCGCCGGTTGGGGCAACTACGACGACATGATCGCGACGATGGAATCGGCCATCTCTGGCCGTGACTTCGTCCTCGGCAAGGAGTTCTCGATGGCCGACGTCATCTTCGGCGGCACCATCGCGTACATGCTCGACTTCAAGATGCTCGAGCCGCGCCCGAGCTTCACCGGATATGCCGAGCGGGTCAAAGCCCGCCCGGCGTACGCGAAGAGCGAGGCGCGCAACAAAGCCGTGATGGACGAGCGCGGCCTCAAGATGCCTGGGGCTTAGCGCGCCCTGAAGGATTGAAGCGGAGCGCCTCGGCGAGCGCCGCTTCCTCTTCCTGCGCTGTGCGCTACGGCGACGTGGTAAGAGAGCCTATGCGCTGCGCGCATTACCCACTTCGTCATCGATCGCGGTATCGGCATCGTAGAGCTGGCGCGCGCCGTAGAGGCGCGCGGCTTCGACTCGCTCTATCTCCCCGAGCACACCCACATCCCGGTGAGCCGACGCACGCCTTACCCCGCCGGTGGCGAGCTCCCCGATGAATACAGGCGCACGCTCGATCCCTTCGTCGCGCTCCCGGCGGCGGCCGCCGTGACCGCGCGCATCCGCCTCGGCACCGGCATCTGCCTCGTCGCCCAGCGCGACCCGATCGTCACGGCGAAGGAGGTCGCCACGCTCGATTTCGTCTCGGGCGGTCGCTTCGACTTCGGCATCGGCGCCGGCTGGAACGAGGACGAGGCGACCAACCGCGGCGTCGACTTCCGCCGCCGCCGGGCGCTGGTGCGCGAGCAAATCCTCGCCATGCAGCGCCTGTGGAGCGACGAGGTCGCCTCCTTCGAGGGCGAGCTCGTCCACCTCCCGCCCTCGTGGGCCTGGCCCAAGCCGGTGCAGCGCCCGCGTCCCCCCCATCCTTATCGGCGGCGCCCCGCCGCCGCGCCTCTTCGAGCACATCGCCGAGTACGCCGACGGCTGGCTGCCCATCGGGGGCGCGGGCGTGGCAGCGGCGGTGCCGGACCTCCACCGCGCCTTCGAGCGCGCCGTGCGTAGGCAAATCAAGCCGGATCGCAGCGCGAGGAAGGGTAGCGCAGCAAACCGAAAGGGTGGGACCGCGAGCGTCGTGATGGCTCGGTCCTGGGTCGAAAGAGCGTGGTCCGGGCGGCGCCGAGCGCGCCACGGGGGCGCATCGGCGTGCTAACCCGATTGGCATTTCTAGAAGAAAGTGTTAGTAAGCTCAAAGCGACTTATTCCATTGAGGATCAATTGACAAATCGGTCCTGATTGACAAAAAAAAAAACGAAGGCAGAGGCATCGAGATGTAGAATCACAAAATCCGCCAATACACGGGCCCAAGCTGGACGCTCCGAAAGCTGTCCCTACATGTAAATCATAGTTAAAGAAATTTTATTATGAGAATTTTCAGCGCAGCACCTAATGGCAATGAGTCGGCAGACCTGGAGCCCGCACGTTATTTTAATTTAGCAATTGAACAAATCAAGGAGATCACGGAGTGGATGAAAACGGCTGACAGAGCAGCTCAGCCGCTGCTGGTGCACCTGGACATATTCCTCTACCTTGCCAAGAAGTACCCAGACATGGCAGAGCTCCGTGTACTCAGCTTAAATATACCCGACATCAAAACTACTTTTTACGATTGGTATGAACGCTGCCACAAAAAGATCCCAAAGCAATTCAGGGAAGAAATCAAGCTTTCCGCGGACGATCTTTTCAAAAACATTGAAAGTCTCGCAGCCTAACGATGTGGGACACGAATCCCTGGGATAACGACAGGGCAGCAGATTGGTTCGCCAATCTAATGCATCTCACGCGCTTTCCCGACCAAATAAGAGCAACCCTGCTTCTTTGTGAACAGGAAGACGCTTGCGGCGAAAACACTGCCTTGCTGAGGGCTGCGGTTTATTGTGTTTTGCAGTTTTGCCGCGTCTACATCTGGCCCATTGAACATCTTGATAGTGATTTAGAGTTAGCCATAAAGGCCACTCATAAAATACTATCAGACGAAAGATATTGTTATTCTGAAAAGATTACTGTCCAGATCCAAGCAGAGCTGAAAGAGCTGGAGCTTCGAAGAAAAATATAGCAGCTTTGCAGGGCGGGCTACGCTTCAAGCCAACCCGCACTCTATTTACGATCTCGCGTGGTGCGGGCGGCGCCGAGCGCGCTAAGGGGCGCATCGGCGTGCCGTGGGCACACGTGTCCGTCCGGGCGTTGGTCTGGCCCGGGAGGCGAGTCGCGAGACGCTATGCGGCGTCACCGGGCGCCTTGCGGCGCAGAACGGTGCTCTTTCAGTACGGCGGTCCTCGGTTGGGAGAGCGTGCTGGAACATCGGTCGGCTCGCCGAGCGCGGAGAGGAAGCGGGCGATGTTCCTTGGCTCGGTCACCATGGCGACGAACTTCATCCGCCCCTTGCAAGCTGGGCACTCGAGGACATCGATCGCAAATGTGCGGCGCAAGATCTCGGCTTACGGTCGATAGCCCCCACGCTTGCTTTTCGGAGCGGCGTCATCGGCGGCACAACAGCGAGAACGGATCCATGTCCACCGCGACAGTCCCGTCAGCGAAGGCGCGCTTGAGCGACAGCCGCACCAGGACGTCCTGCTGCGGCTCGACGCGCTCGTTTGCGATCGGGGGTTGCAGCACGCAACGCAGCAGCGCCTCCCTCGCCGCGGATGACCTGACCGACCCCGCGCATTCGACGTTCGGCCCAAGCAAGGCCTCCCGCCGTACGATCTCCGGGTTCCGTCCCCGCGATCACAAATTCGTCGCGCGTAGATCCCGGCGCCCGCTTCGATGCGGCCGGCGTGGGGGCTGCCCGGGCGCGCTTCGAGGAAGCGCCGCCTCACGTCGAGCGCCGCTCCGCCGTGAGCGCGGCGGGCTGGAAGGGCCCCCGCGAGGAGGTCGCAAGCGCGCGAAGGCTGACCGCTCAGCGGGGGCGGGCGCGCTCCATCGCCTCCGCGAGCGCGAGGTCGTCGGGCGTGCCCTGCGCGCGCAGCCCGGCGATGGCGCCGTCGCGATCCTCGGGGCGGCGGTTCTGCGAGAGCTTGAGCTTCGCCTCGATCCGCGTGATCTCCATCGAGAAGCCGACGATCGCGGGGAGCAGCGCGGATCGCTTTTCCCGCGAGAGCTCCGCGACGCTCCAGGGCTCGGGCTGCCCGCGCTCGTTCACGTCGGAGAGGCGCGCGAGCAGCGCGAGGAGCGCGTCGTGGTCCTCGATGGCCCGCGGCGCGCCGTGCGCGTGGACGACGGCGTAGTTCCAGGTCGGCACGTCGTCGCGCGAGGCGTACCACCGGGGCGAGATGTACCCGTGCGACCCGCGGAAGACGGCCAGGACCGGCGTGCTCCCGTCGAGCGCGCGCCGGATCGGGTTGGCCCGCGCGACGTGCGCGAGCAAGGTGCCGTGAGGGCCGCTGTCGCGCTCCAGAAGGAACGGCAGGTGCGCGATCATGGGCACGCCGTCCTCCCCGGGCGCGATGAGCATGCCGAAGGAGTGTGCGTCGATGAGATCGTGGAGGTCGGCGAGGTCGGGTGCCTCGAAGGCTCTGGGGAGATAGATGGATCGCGGCGCGGCCGTCGTCGTCATGACGGCAATGTGTACCACCGCCCGCGCCGGCCGCCCTTGTCGACCCGACCGCGCCGTCGGTGTGAGCACCGGCACGATCAAGCACTGGTCCGCGGAGGGTCTGATGGGATGGCGGCCGAGATCCGCGAGAAGTACGGGTGTGAGCGCGAGGAAGGGCGACGCTAGCTAGCCGCGCGCCTTCTGTGCTCCCAGCGCCATCATCGCGTCCCAGAACATCTTCTCATACGCCTGAAATAGCCTGGTCGTGCGGCGGATCGCCCGGGGCTCCACGCCGCGGTCGAGCCCGTCCTGCACGATGGCGACCGCGGTGTCCTCGAACGATGGCAGGGCCGCGAACGCGTCCAGGAAGGCGGTGTGCTCCGGGCCGAAGCCGTACCGGTCGCGGAGCGCCTTCCCCATCCTGCCGCAGTTGAACCCCCAGGCTGGGAAGTTGATGAGCAGGGCGCACGCGATCTCGGCCGCCGAGGCGTTGGCCGCCGCCCAGGCCATCTGAACGGCATACGCGAACCCCTCCGCGGTGACCTCGTACCGATCCAGGTCCTCCTTCGTCATGCCGAGCTTCCGGCCCATGGCAGCGATCCCGTCCGGCGCCACGAGCTCGCCCTGGAGGACACCACTCCAGAAATCGCGCCAGGGCGTGTCCCCGAAGCGCTGGAGCATCATCGCCATCGAGCGCAGATCGCTGAGCACCACGTGGTGCTGGTGGCCCGGGAAGGCCCTCAATCCAAGGGCCGTGACCTCCCCCCGTTCGATGGCGTCCGGATAGGGGTGAGCCCTCAGCTGATCGTCGATGCTCTGGAGCTCTTCGCGAATGTCCTTCACCAGCGCGGCCGCGGCCTTCATGGGTGCCTCCTCGTGATCGGGCGCCATCCTACTACCACCTCGCGGCCGAGATCCCACGACCTGCAGCGCGCTACCCGCGGGCGCGCTGCCCCGCTTGCGACCCCCGCACCCGCGCGATGATCGCGCCGGCGACCTCCTCGGCCGACCTGCCCCTGGGAAGCCAGCGCTGCGGGATGTTATGGGAGCGATCGTCCTCGCGGATCACCAGCGTGATCGGCTTGGCCGGCGGCTGCAGCTCCACGGACTCGACACGATCGAGCGGCACGGTCACCTCCCGCGCGCCACGGAGCGGATGCATCGACGGCAAGGTGATCGATCGAGGGCCAAGGACGATCCGGAACTCCTTGAGCGCCGCAAACCGCGCGGCGACGAGGACGCCGAGCCCGCAGAAGGCCCCTGACAGGGTCGCCAGCACCGCGTAGAAGACGGCGGCGCCTCCGGGCTCGAAATGGAGGATCCCGTTCAGGATCAGGCCGCGGTCGTTCGTCTGGGCCCGGTGGGTGAGGACCGCCGCGCAGACCGCAAAGAAGAGGGCGCTCAGGAGGAGCTCCAGGTAGGGACGGCGGAGCGGGATCTCGAGAGCTTCGTCCGCCGCGTGCTCGCTCGCCTTCATCGATAATCCCCTCCGCTGGCGGAAGCCGCCTCGTGCAGCCGCACGGCCAGGACCTCCGCGTCCAGCGCCGCCTGGTGCTCGGTCAAGACGAAGGTGTCGCCGTCCCGATGGGCGGCGACCCAGGGCAGCGCGCGCGCGTCGCCGATCACCTTGTCCCGGCTGCCAACGAGGACGAAGACGCACCGCCCTTCAAGGCTGGCGCCGACACTCACGCTGCGGATCTGGGCGGCGGGGACGGTGACCGGAGCCCCGTTGGCGGTGAGACGAACGGCGTCGGCCGAGATCGACTCCAGGCGGACGGATTGACCATGACGTGGATCGCGGAAGACCGAGATGTCACGCCGGAGCGCGAGGGCGACGCCGATCGCGCCGGCGCCATAGAGAAGCCAGGCGAACCAGGCGAGCGACGGCTTGAGCGCGGGCAGCGCAGCGCCCCACAGCGCGCCGGCCGCGACGAGCGCGGCGGCCGCGATACAGAGGCCCACGCCGCCGCGGATGCGCCGGATCCTGCCGAGGTCCTCGATCGACGTCCCGAGGGCCATGAGCGCCAGCGCGGCGACGCCCAGCCCCGCCGGAGAGGCGAGGAAGGGAAGCACGCCCTTCGGCCCGGGCGGCGCCATGCACGCGAGCGCCGCACAGCAGAGCCCGATGCACATCGCGCGCGCCTGGAAGCTGACCGGTGGGCGGAGCACGTGGAAGAGAGGCGCATGACATCGCGGCGACTCCGGGCTGTCAACGCCCCGCGGCCACCTCCGCCTCTCCTTGGGTCGATCCTCGCTATCGGCCGCTCCCGGGCCGCGCTCAGGTCCCCTCCGGAGCGCGCTCCTTCGCGCGATCGTCGAAGAAGCGCGCGTTGATCTCCCGGTAGCCCTGCCACTCGGCCGGCAGCTCGTCTTCATCGAAGATGGCGCCCACCGGGCACTCGTTCTCGCAGGCGCCGCAGCAGATGCACGACTCGGGATCGATGTAGAGCTGGAGACCGGCGAGGCGTGTCTTCCGCTCTCCCTCGGGGATGCGCGAGATCTCGTCCGCCGCGAGCGGGCCGTGGATGCAGTCCACGGGGCAGACAGGGACACAGGCGGCATCACACGTGGCGACGCAGGGCTCGGCGATGACGTAGGCCATGAGGGTTCCTTTCCTTCTCCGTGGCGCGCGGTCGTCCGCGCGCTCTCCTCTCCTTCCCTCGGCAGGGAGCAGGGCGCGTGCCCGCGGCCCGAGCGGCTTTTCCCGGGCTTTCGCCGGCCTTGTGCGGTCCAGGCAACGCCCCTACGGTGCCGCGCAACGCCATTTCGTCGGCCTCGCTCCGCGCACGATGACCGCCTCCGCCGATCACGCCCTCCTCCTGCTCGCCGACCTCGGCGAGGCCTCGGCCCGCGCGCACACCGAGGCGACGCTCGTCCCCGCGGTGAGCGCCGCGCTCTCGCGCCACCTCCCGCTGCTGCGGCTCGATCTGCGCCGCGGCGCGGCCGCGCCGGGCGCGCCGGAGGTCCGGCGCGGCGCGGGCGGCGAGACGATCGCCGTCTTCGCGCTCCGCGACGCGGAGGGCGCCGTCGGCTGCGCCACGATGGCGCTCGGCGGCGGCGCGGCGCTCGACGTCTCGCCCGCCCTGCTCGAGGCGACAGGTCGCCTGCTCGCCGTGGCGCTGCGGCAGGTGCAGGTCCTCGGGCGCGTCGCGGCCATCGCGCGCCGCGCGCAGGGGGAGAAGCGGACGCTCAAGGAGGAGCTCGATCGCGTCGCCCTGCCGAGGGAGGTGGTCGCGGTGGGCCCGGCGATGCGGGCGATCTTCCAGCAGATGGTGCCGCTCGTCGCGCGGCAGGACACGACCGTGCTGGTGCGCGGCGAGACGGGCACGGGCAAGGAGGTGATCGCGCGCCGCATCCACGCGCTGTCGCGCCGCGCGGAGCGGCCGTTCCTCGCGGTCAACTGCGGAGCGCTGCCCGAGGGGCTCGTCGAGAGCGCCCTGTTCGGCCACGAGCGCGGCGCGTTCACGGGCGCCGCGGCCCGGCACCTCGGGCTGTTCGAGCGCGCGAGCGGCGGGACGCTGCTGCTCGACGAGGTCGGCGAGCTGCCCAGGGCGGCGCAAGCGAAGCTCCTGCGCGTGCTCCAGGAGGGCGAGATCGAGCGCGTCGGCGGCGAGGGCGCGGTGCGCGTCTCGGTGCGCGTGATCGCCGCGACGCACCGGCCGCTCGAGGACATGGTGGCGAGCGGGGCGTTCCGCGAGGACCTCTATTATCGGCTGCAGGTATTCCCGATCATCGTCCCCCCGCTGCGGGAGCGCCCGGAGGACCTGGAGCCGCTCACGCGCGTCATCGTGGAGAAGGTGGCGGCGAGCTTCGGCCGGACGCCGCCGCGGGTGAGCGCCGAGTCGATGGCGCGGCTGCGGGCGCACGGCTGGCCAGGCAACGTGCGGGAGCTGGAGAACGTCATCGAGCGGTCGATGGTGATGTCGACAGGAGACGAGCTCATCCTGTCAGCGCCGCTCTCCGCTGCGCCCGGCGCGCCCGGCGCGACAGGGCGTGTGATGACGTACCGAGAGGCGGCTCAGCGCTGCATCGAGGACGCGCTGCGGGCAGCGGGCGGGAAGATCTACGGCGAGGACGGGGCCGCGGCGGCGCTGGGGCTGAAGCCGACGACGCTGCAAAGCAAGATGCGGAAGCTCGGGATCCGGAAGGACGGAGAGAAGGGCTGACGGCCGAGAGGCTCGTCAAACCCTGCGGCCAGCCCCGGTGTGTGAGGCGTGTTCCACATGGTCTCCGGACGGCTCCGCTGTCGCACCGACAGGCCCGGCGATCGAGAGATGCCGCTTGATCGGGGGCGCCCGGGAACGTCGTGTCAGAGACGCTGCATCAGTTCGACCCTGACGGTCAGGCACCGTTCCTCGTGGAGTTTCACCGCAAGATCGGATGACCAAGCTCGGCCGTAGGCCGTTCTTTCTCGAGAGTTCGTCGCTTTTCCAGGAGAGATGAACAAATCAAGGTTCTATCCTCGAACCTCCACGCGCAACGTGGCTGGATCTTGCTCTTACAAAGCAAACAAACAGAACAAGAGAAGACAAACAGCACGCCAAGGCGCTGCCGAGCAGCGCCGCGCAAAAGCAAACGCGACTTAGAAAAGAGTCTTGACTTTGTCCTCCTGTTTGTGTGAATATGCCAATCTCCCTTGGCGATCCGGACCGCTCTCGGCCGGGGGCCGCAGTCGGTTGCAGGATCGTACAGGGGCCTACTCCGGGTGAATCTGCCGGGGCTACTTGCGACTTGCTTCTTTCGGCTGTACGTTCGAGTTGTTCTTGCTTTCTCCAAGTTGATGCCCGGCCCCGTCACACGGGGTGTTCGCATGTGAGCATCTGTCCGACAAACATCGTGATTGCCAGGCATGTGGTCGGCGCAGGCCCGCGGGCGCATCCGTGATCTCCGGATCACGAGCACGCTGGCCGGAAATTTTGAACTTTAACCAATGGCTCGGAGGGCTCGCGTCTGTCTCGATGGTTCATAGATCCATCTCGAACAGAGGCCCGCGACTCCGCCGGTCCGATCATGGAGAATCTTAAATGCGCATCGTTCCCTTACTTGGCTACCTATCCGCTTCGATCGCGTGCGGCCTTCTGGCGTGCAGCGTCGAGAACATCGTCGACGAGGACATCGAGGCTCAGGAGGGCGCGCTGGACAGCGCGGACCGCTCGATGTCGGCGAGCGTCGCCGTCACCTCGGACTGGGGAAGCGGCTACTGCGCGAACGTGACAGTGAAGAACAACACCCGCGACAAGGCGACCACCGGCTGGAACGTCGTCGTCGCGCTCAACGGCTCGACGAAGCCCAACCCGTGGAACGTGAAGTACACGGAGTCGAACGGCCAGTTCAGCGCCACGAACGTGGACCACAACGGCGTGGTCGGCATTGGCGCCTCGACGCAGTGGGGCTTCTGCGCGAGCGGCAGCGGGCGGCCCACGATCGCCTCGGTCACCGGCTCCGGCGGCACGATCATCAACTCGGGCGCGGCCTCGTCGTCGAGCAGCAGCTCGAGCTCGGCCAGCAGCTCGAGCTCGGCCAGCAGCAGCTCGAGCACGTCGAGCAGCAGCTCGGGCGGGGGAGGTGCCGGCGGGTCGGGCGGCTCCGGCGGATCGGGCGGCTCCGGCGGGTCGGGCGGCTCCGGCGGCGGCAGCACGTGCACGTCACCCAACCAGCAGGTCTGCGCCAACCAGACGGGCACCCACTGCGGCTACACCTTCGAGTACTGGAAGGACAACGGGAGCGGATGCCAGACCAACACGGCGACTGGCTACAACGTCGAGTGGAGCAACATCAACAACCTGCTGGGCCGTAAAGGCCTGAGGCCCGGGTCGAAGAACCAGATCGTGACCTACTCGGCCGACTACCGGCCGAACGGCAACTCGTACCTGGGCGTCTACGGGTGGACGAAGGGCCCGCTCATCGAGTATTACATCATCGACAGCTGGGGCACCTGGCGTCCGCCGGGCGGCCAGGGGTTCATGGGCACCGTCACCAGCGACGGAGGCACCTATGACATCTATCGGACCGAGCGAGTCAACCAGCCGTCCATCGAAGGCACCAAGACCTTCTATCAGTTCTGGAGCGTCCGGCAGCAGAAGCGCACGAGCGGAACCATCTCCGTCGCCAACCACTTCAACGCCTGGGATCGCCTGGGGATGAAGCTGGGGAACCTGTACGAGGTCTCGATGGTCGTGGAGGGCTATCAGAGCAGCGGGAGCGCCAGCGTGAACGTGTCGATGAAGTGAGCGCTCGGCCTTGAGCATCGCATGATGACGCGCGCGGGATGACCATCCCGCGCGCCACGTGCCCGGGCTTCTTCAGCCCCAGGCACGACTCCCCACCCATCTGACAGACACGCGGCGCACGCTCGAGCAGCGGGCGGGCGCCCGGCAGCTTCCGGCGCGGATCGAGCCGGCGCTCGGGCTGCATCCCGCGGCGCGACGAGAACACCGCGCTCCCGGCGAGGCTCGCGGGCGCGCCGCGCGAGCTGTGCGGCCGCGAGAGCCGGACCCCCCGTCTGGCCCGAGCGAGGTGCGGAGGCAGGCGAGGGCCCTCCCCTCGGCGTCGCAGCTCCGCCATGGCGTTGCCATGCATCTGCGGCGAGAGGGGCGTCGCCCGCGCACGCCCCGGCCCCTTGCCTCCCCGGCAACGGTCTGCCGCTCGCCGGCAACGCTTTCGCGAAGGCCTTCGAGGCGAGGTTCAGGTTCCTTCCGGCCATTCTCGCGGGTATGGTCACGCCGGACGTCCTCATCCGCCACGGGAGCTTCTGATGAGAGAACACGCAGCAGTCCGGACGACGAAGCCTCTCGCGACGGTCGCGGCCGCGGCGCTCGCCTTCGTCTGCTGGAGCGCGGCATGCAACGCGATCTCCGGGGTCGACGATCTCGACTTCTCGGGCGCCGCCGGCGCGACGGGCGGCGGCGCTGGCGGCAGCGGCGGTGGTACAGCCGGCGGTGACGCGGGCGGCGGCGGCATGGGCGGCGCTGGCAGCACGGGCGGCGCTGGCGGCATGGGCGGCTCCGGTGGCACGGGCGGCGACGGCGGCTCCGGTGGCACGGGCGGCGACGGCGGCACGGGCGGCGACGGCGGCACGGGCGGCGACGGCGGCACGGGCGGCACGGGCAGCGACATCTCTTACGAGATCGCCTGTGGGAACGGCAACGTGGCTGTCGGCGTCCACGGCCGGAGCGGCGGCTCGATCGATCAAATCGGCCTGATCTGCGCGCCGCTCGCCAGCGACGGCACCCTGGGCACCGCCTTCCAGACCGTGACCGCCGGCGGCAACGGCGGCGGGCCGGGCAGCGTGATCTGCCCTGCGAGCCAGGTCCTGGTCGGGATCAACATCTGGGTCGACACGTACGTTTACCGGGTCGAGCTGCTGTGCCAGACGGTCGAGGCGTGGAAGACGGGCGACGGCAACATCAATGTCGGCCCCGGCATCGGCAACGTGCACAGCACGGGTTTCGGGGTCAAATGCCCGACGGGGAGCGCCGTCGTTCAGATCACCGGCGACGCCGACGAGTTTGTGCGCTCCGTGCATCCAGGTTGTCGCCGGCTGTGACGGGCGCGGTCGCGGTGAGCGCCGCCATCGCCGCGAGCGCCGTGCGCGAGGGCTGCGCCGGCGAGACGCTCGCCGCGGTGCTGGCGGCCGAGCAGCTCGGTCACGCCCAGGATCCCGCGGTCCGCGCCGCGCCGTCGGCGCCCGCCGCTCCGCTGAGAAGTTTACGGCCCATCTGGACCCGGAAGAACGCCTCCCGATGCGCGGCGAATTCTGCTAGAGCTGTGAGCCGCGTCGAGCGCTGGTCGCGCCTCGGCGCAGCGGCAGTTTCTTAAGATCACCGGCAGACGTGCCGCGCTGCGGCAGCGCGCAGCTCCGGCGAACGGGCCTATCACCCTTCGGGCATCAACATGACTTTCGATCGCGAAATCGCACGCTTCACTTGGGTTGGGATCTCCTGTCTGGCCCTGTCCGCCGCGGCGGCGGGCTGCTCAGGCGGCGCAATTGACGCCTCGGAAACCGGGGGCGCGGGCGGCAGCGGCGCGGGGACCGGCGGCGCCTCGAGCGTGAGCTCGGGCACGGGCAATCCCGCCGCGAGCAGCAGCAACGGCAGCACCAGCAACGGCAGCACCACCAGCAACGGCAGCACCACCAGCAGCAGCAGCGGCGGCGGCGGCGACACCAGCACCAGCACCAGCACCACGAGCACCGGGACACCGGAGACGAGCGCCACGGCGAGCACCGGCAGCGGGACGCCGACCGGCGGGTGCCCGGCGAGCGCAACGTTCTGCGCCGACTTCGAGGGCGACGGGCTCCCCGACGGCGCGACGTACCGTCCCTCGTACCAGGCGGCAGATGCGCTGAAGAACATGGCGATCGACTCCTCGATCTTCCACGCCGGCTCGCGCGCGCTGCGCGTGAACCCGGGGGGCAGCGGCTACGACTGGAGGATGCTCTCCGTCCCGTCGCCTGGCTCGACGTTCTGGGTCCGGCTCTACGTGCGCGGCAGCATCGATCTCGGCCAGTCCGACCACAACGCCTACTTCCAGGCCATGACGGGCGACGGCGAGCCGAACCTGGGCGACAACATGGAGATCGCCGAGCAGTACTGCCAGCTCGTGCTGAACCTGCACGACGAGGTCACCCTGTCCACGGGCGGCGAGACCCGGTGCGGGAGCAACGGTGTGAAGCTCCCCAAGGACCAGTGGCACTGCATGGAGGCCTACTTCGACGGCGCCAAGGGCGGCGTCCAGGTCTACGCCAACGGCACCAAGATCATCGACAAGACCGGCGTGAAGACGCTCAACTACAAGACGTTCAGCTTCGGCTACCTCGGCTTCCACGGCCCGGCGCGGACGATGTGGTATGACGATGTGGCGGTCGCGCCGGAGCGGATCGGCTGCGCCCCCTGACACGACCGGGCGCCGGCGCGTGGGTCGTGCCAGCGCGATGACCTGACCGCCATCGCGCGCGCCGCGCGACCTCCTTCCTGCGCCTCCCCTGAACACGCGCCCGACCCCGCTCCGGACACGGCCCGCCGGCGGAGCGGCCCCGGGCACGCTTGCCCCCTGGCTCCGCCGGCGCCATAGCCGAGGTGGCGAGCGCTCGGCGGACGCGCGCGAGCGCGAGCCGCGGTGACGATGCAATGACATGTGACCGCGATCCCGGCATGAAGGTAGATGCGATGCCGTACCTGGTTTTCCGGAATTTCCCCGACAATACACCCATCCCCGATGACTGCTATAGCTGCGACGGCGCGCCGGACTGGGCAGCGTTGCTGGAGTGGATATGCCCCGATCTCTCGCGCGACGAGGCGGAGCGGCTCGCGGCCATCGGCGAAGCGAGCGGGACCCGGCCCGACGTCGCGGGCCTGAAGCGGCTCATCGAGGAGCACCTGAAGCCGTAGGCGCGCGATCGCGATGAGGAGCGCACGGACGATCATCGATCCTCGCCGCCACACGTGGTGCGACACCCCGGTGGACGACATCGGCCTGCTTGTCGACGCCGACGAGTATTACCCCGAGTTCTACCGGGTCGCGTCCAGCGCGCGGCGGTACCTGCTCCTCGCCGGATGGCAGTTCGACAGCGACGTCGCCCTGCTCCGGGGCGGGAGGGAGGAGCAGGTGTCGAGCCCGATCACGCTGCTCAAGTTCCTGAACCACCTCTGCGAGAGGAGCCCCGATCTCCAGATCTTCATCCTCGCGTGGGACTTCCACCTCGTGTTCGCGCTCGAGCGCGAGTGGCTCCAGCAGCTCGTCTTCGAGTGGACGAACCATCGCCTGCGCTTCCTCTTCGACGCCACCCACGTCGAGCGCGCCTCGCACCACCAGAAGTTCGTGGTGGTGGACGGCGAGCTCTCGTTCCTCGGCGGCCTCGACCTCTGCGATCACCGCTGGGACGACCGCAGCCACGCGAACAAGAACCCGCTCCGCGTCAGCCGAGGAGAGCCGCACAAGCCGTTTCACGACGTGCAGGCCTACCTGCGCAGCCGCTCGGTCGCGCGGGCGCTGACCGAGATCTTCACGGATCGCTGGCGGCGCGCCGGCGGCGTGGACATGACGCTGCCGGACCTCGACGAGGCCGATCCGACGTTCCCCGACTACCGGCCCGAGGGCGGCATCCCGCTCGCGGCGGCGCGCGTCACGCTGAGCCGCACCGATCCGCACGGCGCGCCCACCGGCGCCCCCCACAGCACGGAGATACGCGACCTCTTCCTCGACGCCATCGACGCCGCGGAGCGCTTCATCTACATCGAGACCCAGTACTTCAGCTCTCACGTCATCGCCGAGGCGCTCGCGCGGCGGATGCGCGCCGAAGGCCGGCCGCTCCTCGACGTGGTGCTCCTCCTCAACATGGAGGCCGAGACGATGAAGGAGCAGATCGCCGTCGGCCTCTCCCAGGCCAAGGTGCTCGGCGGGCTGCGCGACGTGGCGGCCGAGACAGGCCATCGCCTCGGCGTCTACTACACGCTGCCGGCGTGCGGCGAGGACGAGACCGCCGAGCGCGCCACGTACATCCACTCGAAGGTGATGATCGTCGACGACCGCTTCCTCACCGTGGGCTCCGCCAACATGACGAACCGCAGCCTGTCGATCGACACGGAGATCAACGCCTCGGTCGAGACCGACGACCCCGACGACGCGCTGGGCCGCTCGATCCGCGCGGTGCGCGCGTCGCTCATCGGCGAGCACCTGGGGGACACCGACTTCGATCGGGTGGACGACCTCGTCGCCTGCCTCGACGGGCTGGCGAGCCCGGCGACCGGGCCGCGCACGCCCGGGAGCTCGTGCCGGCTCCGGCTCCACCCCTCGCCCACGGCGGACGAGCGCGCCCTGCTCGCGGTGATCGACCCGCAGCAGCTGCCGTTCGACCCCGCCGCGGCCGAGGACATCGACCAGCGCCAGGGCTCGCTCTTCGTGGGCGGGCTCGGCGCGCTCTGGCGGCACCTGTTCACCAGCCGGGACCCCGCGAAGTAGCCGCGCGCGAGGCGCTCCGGGCGAGCGCGCCTGGGAGGCGCGGCGCGGGCGCGGGTACCGGCGGCCTCCCTGGACCTCGAGGCAGGGCGCGCCCCTTCCGGCCGCCAGGGGCGCATGGTAGGCTGTGCCGCGGAATTGCGAACGGTTTCTTCAGGTTGTCTCTCAAAGTTGAAGCGTTGACGCCACGAGGAGTATGCAAGAGGCAGAGATCAAGATCGGGGGCATTTCGGTCCGCGACCTCGCGGAGCAATACGGAACACCGCTCTATGCCTACGATGCCGAGCGCATCCGGGAGAACTTCCGTCGACTCACGCGGGCGCTGCGCGGCAACTACCCGGAGGTGTCCGTCTTCTATGCCATCAAGGCGTGCAACAACCTGGAGATAGCGAAGCTCCTGGTCGACGAGGGCTCGGGCGTGGACGCCGCGAGCCCGAACGAGATCCGCCTGGCGCAGGCGCTCGGGCTGTCGGGCGAGCGGATCATCTACACGGGCAACAGCCTGTCGGACGAGGACCTGGCCGCGGGGCTGCGGGCCGGCGTGAACTTCAACGTCGATGATCACGGCATCCTGAAGCGCCTGTTCGCGCTCGGGAAGCCGCGCTGTCTGTCGTTCCGGATCAACCCGAGCGGCGAGGACATCGCGACCCCCGATCTGAAGCCGTTCGCGGGCCCGTCCGCGAAGTTCGGGATCCACCCGCGCTTCGTGGAGGAGGCCTATCGCACCGCGCTCGAGAACGGGGTCGAGCGGCTCGGGGTGCACATGATGCCTCACTCGCAGGCGAACAAGCCGGAGAACTTCGCGCACGTCACGGGCAAGCTGCTCGACCTGATCGGCCCGGTGGCCCGGAAGCTCGGCTTCGACCTCGCCTTCGTGGACATCGGCGGCGGGCTCGGCATCCCCTACCGGCGGGAGCAGCCGCCGCTCGACGTGGAGGCCGTCGCCCGCGGGATCGCCGCGATGGTCCGGAAGAAGTGCGCGGAGCACGGCCTGAAGGAGCCGCGCCTCGTCATGGAGCCGGGGCGCTACTTCGTCGGGGACGCGGGCTACGTGCTCGGGCGGGTGATCTCGATCAAGCAGGGATACAAGACGATCATCGGCACGGACATCTCGATGAACACGATGGCGCGCCCGGTGATGTACGGCGCTTACCACGAGGTGCGGATCAACGGCCGCCGCGGCCAGACGGCGCCGATGGCGATGACGGGCCAGGTCTGTGAGAACACGGATATGTGGATCGCGGAGCGCGAGTTCCCCGCGGACGTCGCCGAGGGGGACGTTGTCGTCCTGATGGACGCGGGCGCGTATGGCCACGTGATGAGCTACGACTACAACGGCCGGCTGCGGCCGGCCGAGGTGCTCATCGACGGCGGGAAGAGCCGGCTGATCCGGCGGCGCGACACGTTCGAGGACATGGTCTCGCGGATGTGCCTGTCCGACGACATCAAGGAGCGCCTGCGCGCGGGGGCGGGAGAGCCGGCGGGCGCGAGCGGCTGCGGCTGAGCCGCGACGCCGGGTGACCGCACGGACGCGGGCAAGGCGCGTCCCGCGTGCGGTGAGCTTCCGGGACTGGCGTCGAGGGGCTCGAGCGGCTCGCCGCCGAGGTGGCCGAGGACGCGATGGCCGTCGCGCGCTCGGCGCCGGCAGATCGACGAAAACTGGCCCACGGGCGATCGAGCGCCGGAACATGGATCGGGACGGTGCCCGTCGTCCCGCTCCGATGCTCCCCAAGAACGCTCGTCCCTCCGGCATTCCCAGGCCGCCTCCACACGCGGCCACCGTCGCGCAGCCCAGGCGGCCCATGCCCGGGATCGCCCCACGACCCCCGCACGCGGCAACGATCGCGATGCCCCGAGCCGCGCCGGCCGGAACGGCCACGCTTCCGCCGCACCCGGCCCAGCGTGCGCCGACGAAGCCCGGTCCGGCCGGAGGGCGGTCGCTCCAGCGGATGGAGCAGCGGGAGCGCCCGCTCCACGAGCTGATCCGGGAGGTGCTCACCTACGACGATCTCTCCGGTGGAGAAAAGTCGCGCCTCGTCTCGGCGTACAAGCAAGGCGGGGAGAGCGCGTTCTGGAGGGAGTACAGCTCGATCTTGAGCAGTCGGACCTACCAGTACGAGAAGAAGGTGGTCAACGAGGGGAGGAACGAACCGGTCATCAACCACTCGAGCTCGAACGCGGTGAAGCTGTCCAACGACATCCTCAAGCTGGCGAAGGTGGGGACGCAGGGCGGGAACCCGAAATGGGTGTTCGGCTGGCTCTCCGGCACGGTCGGCGAGCTCGGGAACAAGCTCGGAGAGAACAAGGAGCTCTCCTCCAAGTTCTCGCTCATCGGGGACGACGCCGAGATCGTGGTCTCGCAGGACGACGGCGAGGTGGGCGTGCTCTCGTCGGCGCTCGCCATCCTACGGCAGGATCCGCCGCCGGTCGTCCAGCTCATCCTCCTGGGCCCCTATGGCCCGTGCGACGGGTGCAAGAGGCGAATCCTACGCTTCGTACAGCTGGTCCTCGAGATTGGGCAGGTCCAACATGTGATCGTCCACTACCTGTACGGGCAGGTGCTGGAGAAGTACCGGGGCGACGACACGATCAAATCGCAGACCACCTACGGCAGCGAGACCGATGCGGTGATCGAGTACAAGGGAGTCAAGTTCCGTATCCACACCTGGGAGGGGAAGAAGTGAAGGCTCCCGCGTGTTCCTGAACCGGGTTGTGCAGAGAGAACATGCGCGCCGCCTCGGCGGCGCACGCGACGATGCCCCTCGCGCCGCCCGCACCACCTTCCCGTCGAACGCCGCCGCCAGCGCGTGGATCGGCGCCGCGCCCGCCGCCCGCAGCTCGGCCGTGTAGTCATTCCGCTCGAGAGGTTGAGCGTCTTGCCGAAGCGCCGCGGGCGCGGGAGCAGGACGACCTCGGTGCCCGGCCTGTCGACGAGCTCCTGGATCAGGTGCGACTTGTCGACATATTCGAGCCCCAGCTCGCCGAGCCGGCGGAAATCGTCGATGCCGATGGGGACCTGGATGCTCATGGTGCCTCGGGCGGGGCGGCGTGCCCTCACGGACGCTACTCCGCCGCCCGTCAGCGGCAAGGGCTCCGAACGGTCTGAGCAGGCAGCCCGGCGTCCTGCTTCTCCGCCGAACCCGCCGGCGAAGCGGCGGAGCCGCGGGTCACCGCGTCCAGGTCAGCAGCAGCGCGAAGATGGTGAGATCGGCGGCGACGTGCGCCACGTACGGCGCGAGCAGGCCGCCCGCGCGGCGCCGGAGCACGCCGAGCATCACCGCGTAGATCGCCGCCAGGCCGACGCCGACGGCCCCGCTCGGGAAGCCGCTCAGGTGGAGGAGCCCGAAGGCGGCCGCCTGGACGAGCACCGCGGTCCAGCCGGAGGTCGTCACGGCGTCCAGCGAGCCGAGGAACACCAGGCGGAACACCGCCTCCTCGAGGAGCGCGTTGAAGAGCGCGAACCCCAGGCCGCCGAGGAGCAACAGCGGCAGCGAGACGGGCGGGAGCAGGGCCCGCATCTGGGACAGATCGGGCCGCATCAGCCGGACCCAGAGCACGAGCGCGAGCGCGGAGACGAGGACGACCGCCGCGATCCAGCCGAGGACCGCGGGCCCGAACGCCCCGCGCCGTAGCGGCGGCATCGACGACCGCAGCGCCGGCACGGCGCGCGCGAGCAGCGCGAGCACGACGAGCGGCGCGGCCAGGGAGAGCGGCCAGGGCGCGACGAGCCCCACCGCCGCGGGCGCGAGCGTGAGCACCGCCAGGAGAGGCGCGTATAGCGCCGCCCGGTCCGGCGCGCGCGCCACGGCGAGCAGGGAGGCGAGCGCGACGCCGAAGCAGGCGAGGCCGAGGGCGCGATCCTCCGCGGCAGACGGGTACGCGGCGTAGGCGAGCGTCGCGGCAGAGACAGCGCAGAGCCCCGGCCAGCCAAGGCGGAGCGCCCCCACCCGCCCGGCGGCCTCGCCGACTGGCGTGGCGCCGGCCGGCGCCGCGCCAGACGGCTCGATCTGCCCCATCTGACCGAGCCGCTCCGAAAGTTGAGCTTTCACTCGGATATAGTCGAGCTTTTGCTCAGGTTGTCAAGTACGCTCGGCGCATGGCCACGAAGCGCAAGAAACCGCCGTCGACCGCGCCCCGCCGGGTGCCGCTGCAGGCGAGGAGCCAGCGGCGCAAGGAGCGGATCCTCGACGCGACGGCGGCGCTGCTCGCGTCGCGCGGGCTCGACGCGGTCACCACGAACGCCATCGCGGCGCGGGCGCGGACGTCCATCGGCTCGGTCTACGAGTTCTTCCCGAACAAGGAGGCCGTGCTCCACGCCCTGACGGGGCGTTACCTGGAGCGGCTGCGGGCGCGGACCGAGGCGGCGCTCGCGGAGGCGCCGCCGGGCTCTTGGCGAGAGCTCACCGAGCGCTGGATCGACGCGCTCGCGGCGTTCTACCGGACGGAGCCCGGCTACCGGGAGCTATGGTTCGGCGTGCAGCTGTCCGGCGCGCTGCTCTCGACGGCCGCGGCGTGGGGAGACGAGTTCTCGGCGCGCGTCGAGGCGCTCCTCGCGCCGCTGACGCCGGCGCTCGCGCCCGCCGAGCGGCGCGTCGTCGCGCAGAGCGCGCTGTATATGGCCTCGACGCTGCTCGCCCTCGCCGCACAGCAGGACGAGCAGCAGGGCGCGCTCTACGTCGAGGAGGCGAAGAAAGCGGTCTGTCGCTACCTCGCGCCGTACATCGAGCCGGCGGGCCGGCCAGGGGAGAGCGCGTGACGCGCCGGCGCGATGTCGCGCGCGGCCAGGCGCCCCCCGCACCGGAGCGCTGGCGTCAGGCCGCCGACGCCTGCGGCTTTGCGCTGGCCGCGTGGCGGTTCGCCGGCCGCTCCAGCCCGAGGTTCTCCCGCAGCGTGCGCCCCTCGTACTCCGTTCGGAACAACCCCCGCCGCCGCAGCTCCGGGATCACCATCTCGATAAAGTTGTCCAGCCCGCCCGGGAGCCACGGCGGCATCACGTTGAACCCGTCGGCGCCGCCCTGCGTGAACCACGCCTCCAGCTGATCCGCGATCTGCTCCACCGAGCCCACGATCGTCCAGTGCCCGCGCGCTCCAGCCACCCAGAGGTACAGCTCCCGGATGGACAGGTTGCGCTTGCGCGCGATGTCGAACATCAGCGCTTGCCGGCTCTTGTTGTTGTTGGTCTCGGGCAGCTCGGGGAGCGGCCCGTCCACCGGATACGCGGACAGATCGACCCCGCCCGACAGGCCCGAGAGCAGCGATAGACCGACCTCCGGCAAGATGAGGTCCTGCAGCTGCTGGTACTTCGCCCTGGCCTCCGACTCCGTCCTTGCGACCACGGGGAACACCCCCGGCATGATCTTCAGCTGGTCAGGGTGCCGCCCGTACTTGGCCATCCGGCCTTTGACGTCGGCGTAGAAGGCCTGCGCGTCTTCCAGCGTCTGCTGCGCGGTGAAGATCACCTCGGCGGTCTCGGCCGCGAGCTCCCTGCCCGCCTCCGACGATCCCGCCTGCACGATCACCGGGTGTCCCTGGGGCGGGCGCGGGATGTTGAGCGGCCCTCGAACGGAGAAGAACTTCCCCTTGTGATCGAGCGTGTGCAGCTTCGCCGGATCGTAGTAAGCCCCGGACGCCTTGTCGCGGAGGAAGGCGTCGTCCTCCCAGCTGTCCCAGAGGCCGGTGACCACATCGACGAACTCGCGCGCCCGGACGTAGCGCTGCGCGTGGTCGGGGTGGGCGTCGAGCCCGAAGTTCCCCGCCGCCTCGCCCCCGCCGGTGGTGACCACGTTCCAGCCTGCCCGCCCCTGGCTGATATGGTCGAGCGAGGCGAACTTGCGGGCCAGCAGGTAAGGCTCCTCGTACGTGGTGGACGCGGTGGCGATGAAGCCGATGCGCTCGGTGACGACCGCGAGCGCGGAGAACAAGGTGACCGGCTCGAAGCTGGCCCCATAAGCGGTGCGGCCCTGCGCTCCGGGCCGGTTCTGCAAGGCGAGCCCGTCCGCCAGGAACACGGCGTCGAACTTGGCCCGCTCCGCCGCCTGCGCAATGCGCTTGTAATGCGCGAAGTTGATGCCTCCGTCCGCCTGCGCCTGCGGGTGCCGCCAGGCCGCCACGTGGTGGCCTGCGCCGGGCAAAAAGGCGCCCAAACGGATCTTCCGCTGATTGTCGCTCATGGGGTGTCCTCGGTCTCGGTCCTTCACGTGCGCGCGCGGGCAGGTCGCCGCGCGACCGCCGCACGCGCTCACCACGCGCTCACCACGCGCTCGCCACGCGCTCGCCACGCGCTCGCCACGCGCTCGCCACGCGCAGAGCGCAAGCGCCGTGCCCGGCGCCGGAGCCACGGGCGCAGCGGCGGAGATCGAAGCGCCGCCCCTGCCCTGCCCCCGCGACGTGCTGCGAGGGCAGCAACGGATCACCAGCGCTGCGGAAGCCTTGCTGTCAGGGAAGCACCCGTCCGCGGCAGCTCACCGGTCCATGGACGGATGAGCGCGCAGGCGCGATCGTTCCGCTCAGTGATGCGGCCACGGGAACGGTCCGTGCGGTCCCCGCCGCGGAACGCTCTCCGGGTCGGCCGGGTCGCTGCCGGCGTCCCGCTCGTCGCCGTCGAGGAAGCCATCGCCGTCGCGGTCGACGCCGATGCGCTCGCCCGACCCGGGCGGCACGCAGGTATACGTCAGCTCACTGCCGCCTCTCGTGGCCAGCCAGCGGAGCTCGCCGTCCGATCGCCACTGCGCGCGCGCGCGGTCGGCGTCGAAACGGCCATTACCGACGTACACAAAGCCCAGCTCGTCCCCATGGGACCAGCCCTTGACCACGAGATCGCAGTCGCCGGCGTCGGCGCGCGCCACGAGCAGATCGACGCGCGGGCCGGCCACCGCCGCGTTCGACGGCGTGAGCGTGATCTGCTGGCCCACGATGGGCTTCAGGTTCGACTCCAGCGCCAGCATGTACTCCGCCACCTGGCGCTTCAGGAGCTCCCCCTCGGCGTCGACGGGGAAGCCGCCGGGGTTCTCCGGCGTCTGGACGAAATCGGAGAACGCATTGAAGCGGACGAGCGTATCGACGGCGCCGTCGTGGAGGAAGCCAAAGCCGCGGACCTGGTCGCCCATGTGCTCGTTGGAGCCGCCGAACGGGAACACGAACGACTCCGCCATACCGAACATCCCGACCTTCTGGTACTGATTGCGCAGGTGCGGGACCTTGAAGAGCTGGGTCTCGTTGGCGTTGGCCGATCCGCCGTCGCTGCCGAAGAAGCCCGGCGCGAAGTCGTCGGGGTTGGCGTCGGGATCGACGGTGTGGCACCCGATGCACGAGGCGCCGAGGATGCTCGACACGGGCCCCCCGAAGAAGTCGCGCCCCGCGCTCTGATCGGGCGTGAGCGAGTCGTCGAGCGCGCGGATCGGGTTGGGTGGATACGTGACCTGGAGGATGAAGTCCGTGAAATCGTCCATCTCCTCCTCCGGGATCGTCTCGTCCCGCCCGAGCAGATCGACGAACGCCACGCTGAATTTCTTGAACGCCGCCCGCTCGTCGAACACCCCGCTGTCCGGCTGCGACGTGGGCGCGTCATGGCCGCCCGTACGGTCGCCGCGCCAGTGCATCGGCCCGTGGTTCGCCATGCCCCGCAGGCTCTGGGTCGTCATCGGCCCCTTCATCGGGTGCAAGCTCGTATCCTGGCCGAAGAGATCGGTGCAGAACGGTCCCGGGTTCTCCACCGCGGTGCCGTCCGGGTTCCCGAGGTCCCACGAGAGGCTGTCGAAGTCGCCGAAGATATGGCAGCTCGCGCAGGACGAGTCGCCGTGGCTCGAGCTCCGCGACGCGTCATAGAGGACGCGGCGCCCCCGGACGACGCTCGGAGGCTCCGGGTTGTGCATCGGCACGTGCGCGACCTCGCGGCGGGTCCGGGTGTCGATGACCGAGATCGCGTTGTCGAAGCGCGCGAGCACGTAGAGCCGATGCCTGTCTTCATCGAGGACGAGGCCGGTCGGCCCGCCTCCAGGGACGCGGATCTGGTTCGCGGCGCTGGGCACGAACGTGTCGTTCTCGAGCTTCGCTGTGTCGAAGACGCCGATCTTGTCCGAGCCGAGCGCCGCGACATACAGGGTCGCGCCGTTGCGCGTCACGGCCATCTGCAGCGGTTGCGCCAGGCTCTTCTCGCTCTCGTCGTTCGGCACCGGCGCGCAGCAGCTGCTGTAATCGATGTGCTTGTTGAGGTGCCTCGGGGCGACGCCGCCCGGACCGAGCACGGTGATCCTGCTCTCGTGCAGGTGGCCGCGCACGCTGTGGCCGGCGAAGATGCCCGGCCCCTCGAAGCGCTCCTCGTTCCGGGCGTCGGTGTTGGACACATAGACCTTCCCGTTCACCGGGTTCACGACCATGTTGAACAGGACGGTCCCCACGCCCGTGAAGAAGCCGCCTGGCCCGTCCACCTGGCGCGGCGGGTTGGCGAGCGCGTCGATGACGAAGACGTCCTTGTCGGGCAGCGAGAGGCGCACCGCGTCGTCCCAGGGGCGTCCCAGCTCGTCGACCCAGTGGGACCCGTCGAATTTGAGAATGAGCCCGACCTCCGGCCGGGGGACTCCCTCGAAGTTGGTGTCGGGCCCGGGCAGTCCGCCCGCGGCCTCCCCGCCGTTGGGCACGAGGCTCTCGTCGATGACGGTCGTGCGGTTGCCCGAGTGGAAGGCGGCGGCGTAGACACGGCTGCCGTCCGGCGTCACCGCGAGCGCGCGCGGCGTGTCGCTGAAGAGCGTCACGATGGAGAGCGGCGTCCCGCCGAGCGACGTCCCGGGCCGCCTCGCGTCGAACACCCAGACGTCCGCGCGCCCTATGCCGGGCGTCAAGAGCTGCGGATCGAAGGGGGCGTTCTGCCCGCGGTGGGCCGTGGTGATGAAGGCCCGCGAGCGCTGCGGCCCGGCGAATACGATGTCGCGCGGCTCATCGCCCACGAGCAGCGTGCGGACGACGCGCGCCCTTTGGGGGTCCCGAACGTCGACAACGCTCACGCTGTCGGACAGGTGGTTCACCACCCAGACTTCATCGTCGCCCCGGGCAGCCACGGCGACCGGCTCGAGCCCCACGGGCACAGACGCCTTGAGCTGCAGACGATGGGCTTCGACGCGGAAGATCTCCAGCCGGTTGTCGGGCGTGTTCACCGCGAAGAGCAGCTTGCCGTTCGCCGACAGGGCCAGGGGGCGGACCTGGCCCGATTCGAATGTCGTGAACGGCGTGGCGGCCGCCGCGGGGAGAGCGGCGGCGAGGGACATGGCCGTAGCACCTACGCTGACAGCCAGAAAACGGTGCAGACAGCATGATGGCAGCATGCTTTCAAGCTATGTAAAATAAATACGATTAACAACAAAAAAGCGGACGAGCGGCCGCGTCGTCACGGCCGACCGGGTGGCGGTGTTCTGGGCCACGTGGTCGCACAGAGCGACTGTCATGAGTTCGATTCTCCGTGTGCCGCCTGACCCGCACGGCCCCGCAGGCGCGCTGGCATTACGGCGTCAGCGGACCTGTCGCAGCGCGTAGTCGATGCCGCTCCGGAGCGTCCCCCGGGTGACCACGGTGCTGAGATCGATCTCGAGCGAGACGAGCGTTTGCGCCAGCTCGGGGCGCAGGCCCGTGATCACCGTCGTCGCGCCGAGCAGCCGGAGCGCCGCCGCCGTGCCCATCAGCGTGGTCGCGACCGCGGAGTCGATGAGCCTCACGCCCGTGACGTCGATGATCACGACGTCCGTCCGGTTCGTGTGCACGCAGCTCAGCGCCGCTTCGAGCGCCTGCTGCGCCCGGCTGGCGTCGATCGTCCCGATCAGCGGCATGACCATGATCCGCTCGGTGATCGGAATGAGCGGCGTGGAGAGCTCCGCCAGCCGCTCCTTCTGCGCCCGGATGATCTCCTCCTGCAGCGCCGCGCGCGCCAGCTCCGCGCGCTCGCGCTCGGTGAGCTCCAGCGTCAGCCGCTCGTTCGTCCTGCGGAGCTCCTCGGTCTGGCGCGCGACCTCGGTCTCCAGCTGCTCGTTCGACGCGCGGAGGGCGGCTTGAGCCTGCGTGAGCTCCGAAAGGGCCCGCTCGAGCTCGGCCGTCCGCGCCGCCACGCGCCGCTCCAGCTCGTGCGTGAGCTCCTGCAGCGCCGCCTCGGCGGCGACGCGCTCCTCGACCTGCGCCGCGAGGCCCTTCATCAGCTGCCTGAGCTTCGTTTGCACCCGGACGCGCGCGAGCAGCTCCTCGCTCTGGAACGGCTTGAGGAGGAACTCCACGGCGCCGAGGTTCAGCCCCTTCACCTTGTCCGCGTTCATCTCCGTGCTCGCCGTCATGAAGATGACAGGGATGTCGCTCGTGACCGGATCCGTCTTGAGCCGCCGGCACGTCTCGAAGCCGTCGATCCCTTCCATCTTCACGTCCAGCAAGATGAGATCCGGCGCCACTTCCTTCGCGAGCTGGATGGCTCGCAGGCCGTTCGTCGCGGCCGCGATCTCGAACCCCCAGCCCGAGAGGTTGTCGCGGAGCAACCTCAGGTTTCGCGGCTCGTCGTCGACGATCAGGACCGTTCCGGTATCACTCACGTTCGTCACACTGCCCTCTCCAGCGGATGACCTCACTCGTCGCGCGAGCGACGCTGCATGAGGATGACTGCGCTCACAACAGATCTCAACCCGACGCCCTCATCGGGCGCCGCCGTCGATACGCCCGCCGACGAGCTCTTCTATCGACTCCAGCCGGAAGTCCTCGGAGAGCTCGCGCAGGTGCCTGGCGAAAGGCGCGAGCCGAGGGTCGCCCAGCTCGAGCTTGTCCGCGTATTTCTGGATGTGATTGACGAGCCCCTTGCGCGCGAGATCGCGCAAGGCCTTGAGGTCCTCGTCCGGCGGCAGGACGACATCGCGGATGCTGGTCACACCCGAGCTGGGGCTCGGCTCCGCCTCCTCGCCGGCGCCGTCCTGCCGCTCGTAGATCCACTCCAGCTTGAGGTGTCGCTGCAGCTTCGCGAGCAGCTCATCCATCTGCAGCGGCTTGGCCAGGAAATCGTCCGCGCCCGCTTCCAGGCTCTTGTCCTGGTCGGTGATGAACGCGCTGGCGGAGGACGCGATGATGACCGTCCCTGCGAGCTCCGGCGCCTTTCGTATGCGGCGCATCATCTCCCAGCCGTCGAGCACGGGCATCGCGAGATCGGTGATGACCAGATCGAACCTCTCGCTCGCCGTCCTGTCCAGGCCCTCCTGGCCGTCGTTCGCCTCCGCCAGCTCGAACCCGAGGGTCGCGAGCATGCTGATGACCACGGCGCGGTTCTCCGGCTTGTCGTCCACCACGAGGAGCCTCCGCCGCGAGCCCTTGTAGCCGACGATCTGCCCCTGCTCCGTGCGCCTCACGGTGTCCGTCCAGTCGGGCGCCTCGGCGAGCGTCAGGTCCATCCAGAAGACGCTTCCCTTCCCGAGCTCGCTCCTGACCTGGATGGAGCTGCCCATCAGCGTGACGATGCGCTGGCTGATCGCCAGCCCGAGCCCGGTGCCCTCGCGGTGGCGACTCTTGTCTCCGACCTGCTTGAAGGGCAGGAATATCTGGTCCAGGTGTTCGGCGCCGATGCCAGTCCCCGTGTCCTCGATCTCGAAGCGTATCCTGTGCGTCTTGGTCCGCGATGCGGGGCTCGCGCCGTCCTCCGGGAGGTCCTTGCGCGCGCCCTGTGACCCGCCGGGCACCTCGACGACCGTGAAGGTGACGCTGCCGTTCTCGGTGAACTTGATGGCGTTGCCGAGCAGATTGAGCAGGATCTGACGCAGGCGCCGCTGGTCGACGCGCACCCCCTCGGGCAGCGCGGGGCCGGGCTTGAACACGAACGCGATCCCCTTCTGCTCCGCGCGGATCCGGCAGATCTCGGCCGTCGCGTTCAAGAACGACGGGAAATGGAAATCGTTGGGGTGAATCTCCATCGTCCGCGACTCGATCTTCGCCAGATCGAGGACGTCGTTGATGAGGGTCAACAGATGAGAGCCGGACTCGGCGATGACCTCGACGCCGCGCAGCTCCTGCGCGCCCAGGCTCCTCGAGCGCCTCAGGATCTGGGCGTACCCGAGGATGCCGTTGAGCGGTGTCCGCAGCTCGTGGCTCATGTTGGCGAGGAAGTCGCTCTTCGCCCTGTTGGCCGCGTCCGCGGCGACCGTGGCCTCCTTGAGCTCGGCGGTGCGCTGCTCGACGCGCTGCTCGAGCTCCTCGTTCGTCTTCGCCAGCGCGGCGAACGTCTCGCGGAGCTGCTGGGCCATGCCGTTCAGCGCGTCGCCGATGTGCACGAACTCCCGGGTGCCTGACGCCTCGAAGCGCTGATCGAGATCACCGCCCCGGATCCGCTCGGCCGCCGTGACGAGCTGCCGCACGGACGGCAAGGTCACGCGCATGATCACGAGCACGGGCAGCGCCACGAGCGCCAGGATCGAGAACGCCGCGATCAGCCAGTAGTCCCAGTACAGCCCCTTCACCGACGAGAGCAGCGCCGCGCGAGGGACGTCGGTGAGCAGGTACCAGTCCGGCGCCGCGATGCGCGCCGCCACGATCACGCGCTGATCCGTGCGGCCGACCACGCGCGCCGCCGCGGCGTCGTCGCGCTTCGCCGCCTCGAACGCGCGCTTGAGATCGTCGTCGCCGATGGACTCGACCGTCAGCGCGCCTTTGCTCCCGTGGATCTTGTCCTGGTGAACGCTCGAGACGAGCACCGTCCCATCGCCCCTCACGAGGGCGTGCTCCGTCCCCGGATACAGCGAGAGCTCCCGGAAGCTGTCCATCACCGCGTTGACCGTGACATCGTGCCCGGCGCTCCCCTCGAACACCCCGTCGCGGAAGAACGGCACAACGACGCTCACCATCCACTCGCGCGCCCCCGGGTCGTAGCTCGTCGGCGTCCAGCGCGGCTTTCCTTCCGGGTTGTTCGCCGGGAGCACGAGCGTCGTCCACTCCGAGTTGACGAAATCGACGGTCGTGTCGACCTGGTCGATGTAGCTCGTGTAGCTGGGCCAGTACATCACGAGCCCGTTCCGCCTGGGGATGAGCCAGGTGTTGATGGGCTCCCCCGGCGCCCCCGCCGAGTACAGCTCGGTCATGCGCTTCAGCTGCAGGAGAAAGACCTTCTCCCGGTCGTCGAGCGGGTACCCCGCGGGCAGCCAGACGACGGCGTCTCGCCTGGGCTCGAAGCCCGCGTTGCGCGACACCATGCCGCCGTCGCGCGACGGCCCGACGAGCGCGTCGAACTTCTGCGGGGTCTCTCCCTCGACCTCATGCAATGCCGAGGTGAGCATGCGGCCGTACCGCGCGACGCTCGCCTCCGCCTGGATCAGCCGGTCGTTCATGCGGCGGGTCCACTCGTCATGGGTCCGCGCGAGGACGCCCAGCTCGTTCTTCAGGATCGCGCCCTCGATGGCCCACGCCGCGATCCACAGCCCCGGACCCACGAAGACGAGCAGCGCGACGGCCAGCGGCCCCGCGACCCAGAAGGACAGACTCGGCGCGGTGCGAGAGCGTTGACCGCTCCGCTCCCCCCGTTCATTCATGCGGTCATCGTACACGACTACAGGACCGCGCCACTTTGGAAGGTCAATGTCCCGAACAGAAATAGGGACACACGGTAGGATCATGCGTGCCTCACGAGGACTGCGCCGCCACCTCGACGCAGGATGACTGACATGCTCGCGGAGCGAGGGATCGATTGGCGCACAGCGTGCGCCGGTGAGCTCATGCACCTTGGCGCTCCGGCGCTGGCCGCGGCGCGGGGGCTACTCCCAGCGGAAGAGCTTGAGGGCGAGCGCGAAGGTCGCGACGCCCCAGACGGCGAGCAGCGCGAGCTCGGGCGCGATCGCGGCGAGCGGCGCCCCCTCGAGCATCACGCCGCGGAGCGCGTCGTTCAGGGCGGTGAGGGGCAAGGCCTGGACGAAAGGCTGGATCGCGTCGGGGAAGCGATCGGCCGAGAAGAAGACGCCGGAGCAGATCCACATCGGGAACGTGACGAGGTTGCCAAGGCCCGAGATGCCCTCGAGGGTCCGCGGCCGCGCCGCGATGAGCAGGCCGACCCCGACGAACGACAGCGCGCCGACCACGGCGACCAGCGCGAGCGCCGCGAGCGAACCGGCGATCGGCACGCCGAGCACGAGGACCGCGAACAGGAGCAGGGCCACGACCTCGAGCGCCAGGAACACGAGCCGCGCGCCGAGGTGGGACGCGAGGAGCTGCCACCGCGGCATGGGCGACGCGACGAACAGCTTCAGGAGCTTGCCCATGCGCTGCTGCACGATCGCAAACCCGATCCCCCAGATCCCGGTCAACATCACGTTCATGCCGAGCAGCCCGGGCACCAGGAAGTCGACGTAGCGGGAGCCCCTCTCGGCCTCGGTCACCTCGAGCGCGGCCGGGCGGAAGGCGTCGGCGCGCCCCGCGGCGCGCTGGAGCGCCTGGTCCACCTCGAGCCGGGCGAGGCGGCTCTCCGGCCGCGCCGGATCGAACCAGTACGTGGGCGGATCGGTGGCGAGCACGACCAGCGCGACCTTGCCCGTCCGGAGCTCCTGCTGCGCCTGCGCCCGCGGGACCACCCGCGGGACGACCTGCCCCGACGCCTCGAGCGCCGCGCGCCGCGGCTCGGCCCCGGCGCCCTCCTCGACGCTCACCCGCACCGGCTCCGCGGGCTGATCCCTGAACGCGACGGCCAGCGCCGACGAGAGCAGGATCGGGAACACGAACATCCAGAAGATCGCCTCGGGCTCGCGCAGGAACTCGGCGACCCGCGCCCGGATGAGGAGCGCGAGCGACGAGGCGCGCAGGGAGCGGAGCCAGCGCGCCATCACGCGGCCTCGTCGTCCGCGAGCGTCCGCCCGGCGAGCGCCATGAACACGTCCTCCAGGCTCGCGTGGTGCGTCGCGAGCCGCTTCGGCGCGGCCCCGCGCGCCGCGCAGAGCGCGAGCAGCGGCGGGAGCACGCGCGCGACGTCGCGCACCGTCAGCCGGAGCGCCCCCTGCGCGGAGCGCACGGCCTCCACGCCCGGCAGCCCCGTGAGCTCCTCCTCGGCGATCTCCGCGTCCACCTCGACCTCCACGACGTGCTCGGCGCCGAGCGAGGCGACGAGCGCCGCCGGCGTGCCGAGCGCGAGCAGCCGCCCGCGATCGACGATCCCCACGCGGTCGCAGAGGCGCGCGGCCTCCTCCATGTAGTGCGTGGTCAGGAGGATCGTGCGGCCGCGGGCCTTCAGATCCTCGACGATGGCCCATATCTGACGGCGCGACGCGGGGTCGAGGCCGGTGCTCGGCTCGTCGAGGAACAGCACCTCCGGATCGCCCGCGAGCGCGCAGGCGAGCGACAGCCGCTGCTTCTGCCCGCCCGACAGCGTGCGCACGAACGCGCTCGACTTTTCCTGCAGGGCCACGCAGCGCAGCGCCTGCTCCGGCTCGATGCCGCGCGGGTAGAAGCTGCGGAACAGCGCGATCACCTCGCCGACCCGGAGCTTGTCCGGGAAGCGCGTCTCCTGGAGCTGGATGCCGAGCCGGGCGCGCAGCGCGATGCCGTCCCCCACCCAGCGCTCGCCCAGCACCTCGACCTCGCCGGCGTCGGGGCGGGTCAGCCCCTCGAGGATCTCCACCGTGGTCGTCTTGCCCGCGCCGTTCGGGCCGAGCAGGCCGAAACACTCGCCGCGCTGCACCTCGAGGTCGAGCCCGTTCACGGCCACGACGTCCCCATAACGCTTGACCAGGCCGCGACAGACCAGGGCGGGAGAGGCAGACACGGCACGTCTGTATCGCAGAGGACGGCAGAAAGGAACCGGGACACTTCAATCCAGCGCGGCCTTCGGCGCGGCCCATCACGGCCTTCGGCGCGACACGCGTGCAGGGCGGAGGCGCCCTCGGATCGCCCGCAGCAGATGAAGCGCACCTCCACGCGCCCACAGGAGCGCCGGAAAATTCGACAGACGACGCGACGTATCGCCTCTCCGGAGAATCGAATCTACCAGACACCTGCGGCGAGCGCGTCGAGCGCGGCCCTGCAAGGAACCATCCGGTCCGAGATCGTGGCTGGCCGGTCTGCAATCTCAGAGCGACGGAGTGGGGGGGCGCGTGGTGAGCGATGAAGAGGGAGTGGTGCCCGTGCACTGCGGCGAGGTCATCGCAGACCGCTACCGGGTCGAGCGGCCTCTCGGCATCGGCGGGATGGGGGCGGTCGTCGCGGCGCGGCACCTGTCGCTGGGCGAGCTGGTGGCCGTCAAATTCATGCGGCCGGAGCACTGCGGCAACGCGGCGCTGCTGAGGCGGTTCCAGCGCGAGGCGCGCGGGATGTTCCGGATGAAGACGGAGCACGTGCCGCGGATCTACGACCTGGGCGCGCTCGCCCCGAGGCCGGGGATGGCGCTGCCGGTGCCGTACATCGTGATGGAGCACCTGTCGGGCAACGATCTCCGCTCGATCCTGGAGCGCCGCGGGCGGCTGCCGGTCGACGAGGCGGCGGAGTACGTCCGTCAGGCCTGCGTTGCCCTGACGGAGGCGCACGCGCTCGGGATGGTGCACCGGGACCTCAAGCCCGCGAACCTGTTCCTGACGTACCGGACCGACGGCACGCCGCTCCTCAAGGTCCTCGACTTCGGCGTCGCGAAGTTCATGAGCGCGAAGCCGGAGCACGACGGGCTCGAGATGACGACGGCGCGGTCGGTCATGGGGTCCCGCCGCTACATGGCGCCAGAGCAGATGCTGACGCCCAAGGACATCGATCTGCGCGCGGATCTGTGGGCGCTCGGGGTCGTTCTCTACCAGCTCGTGAGCGGCACGCTGCCGTTCGGCGCGGAGACGCTGGAGCAGTTCGTGCTGGTCGTGTCGGAGAAGGCGCCCCGGCCGCTCCGGAGCGCGTGCGCCGATCTGCCCGAGGGGTTCGAGGAGATCGTGATGCGCTGCCTCGAGAAGGACCGGACGCGCCGCCCGGCCTCGGCCCGCGAGCTCGCCGCCGCGCTCGCGCCGTTCGCGATGCGCGGAGCGCCCGACGCGACGCTGCCCACGGGGGTGCACCGGAGCCAACCGACGTTCACGTGGCTGGACGACGGGCCGCCCACGACCGCCGCGCGGCCGCCCGCGACCGCCGCTCGGCCGGCCGCGGCCTCCGTTCGGCCGCCCACGACGGCCTCCGGGCCGGCCGAGACGAGGCGCGAGGGCCGCCGCCCCAGGCGAACCTGGCTGGCGGCCACGGCCGGCGCGGTCTCCGCGAGCGCCACGCTGGCCGCGATCCTCGTGTCGCCCGGATGGCCGCGGGCAGCGGGATTGACCTGGGCCGACGGCGCCGGCGCCCAGCACCTCGCGCAGGTGCCGCAGGGGCTCGCCGCGGAGCCGAAGGGGAACGCTGTGGCAGCCCGGTCGTTCCAGGGGCCCGATGACGCGGCCGAAGGTGCGCTGCACGACGGCGACGGCGCTGCCAGCGCGTGCGACGCGCCCCAGGCGGACGCCAGAGGCGCGCGCCCGGCCGCGCGCAGCGGAGCCGGCGCCGTCCTGTCCACGGGGGCCGCGCCGCCCGCGCGGGCGAACGTGGGGGGTCCGCAGCGCGCGCCGGCGCGCCGGGTGCACGCGTCCGGGTCCTCAGCGGCGCCCGCCGCGGGCGCCGCGGTGCGGACGGCGGCGGATGCGCCGGCGCCCGCCCGGGGCGCGGCGGCAGGCGCGCCGTCCCTCGCGGCGACGCCCGGCGGCGGCGCTGAAGCCGCGACGCCGGCGGGCGCGCCGGACAGCCCGTGGTGATCGCCATGCCCCGAGGAGCCCTGCCGAAGATCCCCTGCTGCTCGCGCCCGCGCGGGCTCGCTTCTGCCCTCGCGGCCCTGTCGCTGTCGCTCGCGCCGGCGAGCGGCCAGGCCGGCGAGCCCGGTCCGGCGCAGCCCCCCCTGGAGCAGCCCAGACCCAACCCGGGGCCGTCGGGCGGACACAAGGAGCAGGTGCTCGCGCTCTACCAGGCCGCGACGCGCCTGCTCGAGGCGGGCCGCATCGCCGAGGCGTGTGCCATGCTCGAGCAGGGCCGGACGCTCGATCCGACCGCCCTCAACCTCCTCCTGCGGCTCGGCGAGTGCCTCGCCCGCACAGGCAGGACCGCGGGCGCCTGGAACGTCTTCAGCGAGACCGCGGCCATCGCGAAGAGCGCGGGAGACCCCCGCGCCGCGCGCGCGGCCGCGCTCGCGGCCGCGCTCGAGCCGCGGCTCTCGCGGATGGCGATCGCCGTGCCCCCCGGGAGCGCCGCGCCGGGGCTCGAGATCCGCCGCAACGGCGTGCTGCTCCTGCCTTCCCAGTGGGGACAGCCGCTCCCGGTCGACCCGGGGACGCACACGATCGAGGCGCAGGCGCCCGGCAGGAAGCGCTGGTCGGTCGAGCACGTCGTCCCGCCCGACGGCGCGGGCGTCGTCATCGACGTGCCCCTCCTCCTGGCGCAAGAGCCGCCCCCGCGCGCGCTCGCCGCCGCGCCGAAAGGCCAGACGACGCAGGCGCCTCCCGTCCTGCCGATCGACGACCGCGTAGCCGGCGCCGGCGCAGGGCGCGCGCAGCGCGTGATCGCGCTCGCGACCGGCGGCGCCGGCCTCGTCGGGCTCGGCCTTGGCGCCGTGTTCGGCGCCGAGGCGATCGCCCGCAGGGACGCCTCGAACCGCGGCCACTGCGACGCGCGGAGCCGCTGCGACGCCGTCGGGGTCTCGCTGCGCGAGGACGCGCAGGAGGCCGGCACCGCCTCGACGATCGCGTTCTCGACCGGCACCGCCGCGCTGCTCGCGGCCGGCCTGCTCCTCTGGACGGCCCCGCCCAGCGCCGCCGGCCCGCCCTCGCGCCGCGCCACGGCCGCGGCCGCCGCCGGCCCCGGCGGGTTCTCCCTCGTCGTGGGCGGGAGTTACTGACGTGGGCGCGCGCGGCTCGGCCGGGCTCGGCCTGCGGTTCACCCTCGTGGCGCTCGGCTGCGCCGGCTGCAACGCGCTGCTCGGGCTCGAGGACGGCATCCTCGTGGAGGACGGCTGCCCGCCGCTCTCGACCATCGCCTGCTACAGCGGGCCGCCGTCGACCGAGGGGGTCGGCGCCTGCCAGACCGGCCTCATGCGGTGCAACGCCGCCGGCGACGGCTACGGCCCCTGCGAGGGCGAGGTGACGCCTGCGCCGGAGCGCTGCGGCAACGCGGCCGACGACGACTGCGACGGCGCGATCGACGAGGCGGACGGCGACGGCGGCCGGCCCGAGGATCCCGCGGCCGACGGCGGCAGCGCCGTCTGCGCCTGCGCCCCCGGGACCGTCGAGACGTGCCCGTACGGAGGACCGCCGGGCACCGTGGGCGTCGGCGCGTGCCGCGCCGGACGGCGGACATGCGGGCTCGACAGCCGGTGGGGCGCCTGCGCCGGCGAGGTCACGCCGCGGGTCGAGGACTGCAGCACGCCGGCCGACGAGGACTGCAACGGCGGATGGGACTGCGGCGCGGTGCTCCCCGGCGGACCGCTCGACGCCCTCCTCGGCGGCGCGGGCCAGGAGCGGGCGCGCGCGCTCGCGGCGGGCCCCGGGGGCTCCGCGATCCTGGGCGGCGAGTTCGCGGGCTCCCTCGATCTCGGCGCGGGGCAGCTCTCGACGAGCGCCGAGCAGGACGTCTTCGTCGCGTGGCTCGATCCGGACGGCACCGTGGCGTGGGTGCGCCAGCTCGTCACCGAGGGGCGAGGCTCGCTCCAGGCGCTCGCGGTGGACACCGAGGGCAATGTCGCGATCACGGGCGAGCTCGTGGGGAAGATGGACGACCTGGGGCTCACGGCCGACGCGCCGCTGGGGTTCGTGATCAAGCTGGACGACTGGGGCGAGCCACAGTGGAGCGCGGTGCTCCTCGGCAGGCCGCAGGACATCGCGGTCTCGGCGCGGGGCGAGTTCGTGGTCGTCTCGACGCTGATGGATCCCGGCGGGACGGACGTGGCGGTGGCCAAGCTCGACACGTCGGGCGAGCTGCTCTGGAGGCGGGAGTTCCGCGGCGCGGGGAACCAGGAGCCGACCGGTGTGGCGGTGGACCCGCGCGGGGAAGTGGTCATGACAGGGACCTTCGAAGGCGAGCTCCAGCTCGGCGACGACGCGCCCCGGCTCCTGTCCAGGGGGATGAGCGACGTGTTCCTGGCCAAGCTCGACGAGGGCGGCGAGCACATCGCGTCGCTGGCCTTCGGAGACGGCCGCCAGCAGCGCGGCGGCGACATCGAGATCGGGCCGGACGGCGAGATCGCGCTGAGCGGGACCTTCGACGGGATCCTCGATCTGGGCGGCGGCGAGCTGTTCTCGGAGGGGATGTCGGCGTTCGTGGCCGAGCTCGGGCCTGCGCGAGAGCACCGCTTCAGCCGGGCTTACCCCGCGGAGCGTCCGCCGCGCCTCGCGCTCGAGGCGGACGGCGGGCTCGTCCTGGCGGGCGACGTCGATGGCCCGACCCACCTCGGCGGAGGGCCGCTCGACGGCGGCGGCAGCGACATCGTCGTGGCGCGGTTCGACGCCAGGGGGCGCCACGTCTGGAGCAAGCGGCTCGGCCCGGGCGCCGGGAGCAGCGGCGGGCGCCGGTCCGCGGCGGGGGTCGCGTCGTTCGTGGACCGCGGCCACGTCCTGCTCGCCGGGACCGTGGAGGGCAGCGTGGACCTCGACGGCGCCACGGCGGAGGCGTCCTGGTCCGACATCCTGGTGGTGAGGCTCTCGCCGTAGGGCGCCGGCGATCCCTGGCAGGTTCGCGTCCGGCAGGACCGCTCATCGCAGGGGGCTGCTCGACGCGCGCGACCCCGAGGGTCGCCGGCAGGACGGTACGGGACAAAACAGGACAGGCGATCTCGTCGAGATCGCCTGTCCCGCCCGGCCGGCTCGGATCACCTCAGGATCGATGGCGCACGACGCCGGCCCATCGCCCGAGAGCCATCACTGGCAGGTGCCCAGGCACTCGAGGTACGGGAGGCACGTCGCATCGTCTTCGCAGGCGGCCGCGGCGGCCTCGATGCAAGCATCGTCATCGGCGAGGCCATTCAGGCACTCCAGGCAGTCGGGGTTGTTCGCCTCCGTGTTGATGCTGCCGTCATCGTTGCAGACGTCGCTCGTGGCGTCGGTGGTATCGCACACGCTGGCGCACGTGGCGTCAGCCGCGCAACCGCACTGCTGGAACCCGTGAATCCCGAGGGCATCCAGCCCTTCCGCGTACGTCTCATCACAGCAGTCCAAGCACTCGTCCTCGGTCCCGGCGTCGGAGCACTCCTCGGCCCCGCCCGTGCCCGAGCCGCCCTCGCCCGTGCCGCCTGATCCGCCCTCGCCCGTGGAGGTCGACGACGTGGTGGTCGTCGAGCCCGAGCCGCCAGAGCCGCCGTCGCCGCTCGTGTCGCCATCACCGCTCTTGACCGTACAGGCCGCCATCATACCCACGCTGATCAGGATCGCTGCGAAACCAAAAGCTTTCATGAATCCACCTCCAGACGAGTAGGGTCGCGCCGCGCGGCTCGTAACTCGGCACTACACGTCGAGCGACGTCGCCGGACCACGCTTCCTGTGCACTTCAACGCCACCGTCGGCGCCGGGCGCTGTTCCTACACCAGAATTTTACGTGATGGTATCTGCTTCGTGCCTACAGCTGCGCCTCTGCGCCCCAAGCGGTCGCGCGAGGAGCACGCATGTCTCTGCACAATGTGCGCGCAATCCGCCGGGACAGATCGGTTGTCAGCAGTTTTATGCAACAGGAGCAGACCCTAGCACAGGGCAGGTGCGGGAGATCAAGCGGCTCCGCGTGGATAACCTGCTCCAGGGGAACGCGCTGGGCACGCGGGCGACCTCAACGGCAGAAGTGAGACAGGAGGCGCCCACCAGAGCTCGCTGGTGGTCTGTCGCGCTCCGAACGATCGAGATCTCGATGGAGCGGCGGCGAGCTCTCGGCCCTTTTGCTCGCGCGGGCGGTGTTACGAGCCGCCCGCGGCGCGCCGCATGGCGCAGTCGAGGTCGCCTTTGCAGGGGTCGCCCGCTGTACGCGCGCCGCCCGGGCTCGCCGGCGGCGCGGCGGTCGCCGGTCCACTGCTCTCCGCGGCGCGCTTCGCCGGCGCCTTTCCCCCGGCAGCGGGGGCGGCTGGGGCCTTCGCCCCGCGCTCGCGCGTCTTGTCGCCCTTCTTCTTCTTGGCCGGAGGCGCCTCGGCGGGCGCGGCCGCGGCCTTTGCCTCCACCTTCGGCAGCTGCGCCAGCGCCGCGCTCGCCGCGTGCCGCACGCCGGGCTGCGCAGCCGCCTGGAGCGTCTCGCGCGGGGCGCCGAGCCACACAGCGCTGGCGACGACCGCCGCCCCGAGGGCGCCCGCGATTCCGTAGCGAACGCCCGCTGCCCGCCGGGCGCGCGGCGGGCGCAGATCGATCGGGACCTCGGAGGGCACGGGCGTGAGATCGGGCGGCCTGAACGCCGGCAGCTCGGAAGGCACGCCGAACGGAAAGATCTCCAGGTAGCTGCTGCGCTCTCCGTCGCCTGCGGCGGACCCGCGGCCATCCTCCATCCCGGAGCTCCTCGCGCCGCGATCGGCCCGCGCGCCGCTCTTGGTGGAGGCGTCCTTCTCCACCGCGAGCAGCGCGCTCAGGGAGATCACCACCGAGTTCTCGTCCCGCGGCCCGGCTGCGACGCCGTCCGGCGCCGCCCCGCCGCTCGTGGATCGGCCATCCGTCTCGCCGGGCAAGTGATTCGTGCTTCTCATAGGCTCCACCCCGCCTGCCCTCCGTGTCGACCGAGCACAGGGCGCAGACAGCATCTATCAGTGTACCCGCCATTTACCGCTCTTGATACAAGTTTTTTACTGCACTGGAGAGCGCACCTGGTCGCCGTAGCTCGCCGTAGCTCGCCGTAGCTCGCCGTAGCTCGCCGTAGCTCGCCATAGCTCGCCATAGCTCGCAACTGCTCGCCACGGCGCCGGAGCTCGCAGCTCTCGTGCGCGCAGCGGCCAGAGCGCCCCACACCGTGGCTCAAGCGACATCGGGCGTGACGACGCCGGGCGAGGTCGCGCGTGCGCGCGCGCCCAACGGCGCCCCACGCTCGACACCCCGCGCTCCGCGCTCCGCGCCCGGCGTGCGGTGCATCACACCGGAGCCGTAACCGGGGCGAAAACTCGAGCGGAACGAGAACAACGATGGATCGCTCGACGCGCTTTGTGGTCAGAAATCCAAACGGCCTGCGGAAAACGCACGGCGCCTGCCGGCCGGGCGACATTTCACGTCGACGAAACCTCGACGAAACATGGCACTCGGCATAAGGCCTTTCACCACGACGTCGTGTGGCTGGCCCTTGTCCGGGGACCGCGTTCTGCTGTGCAGGGCGGCCATCGGGTGTGTCCAGCCGGGAGTCTTCACTGGCCGGCTCCCGAACTCCCAACGGCTCTTGTGCAGTCGAATCGCCGCGCCGCGTCGATGCAGGGCATTGGACGCGCCCTCGGCACCCAAGGAGGATGCGTTGAATATGTACACGTCTGGGTTGGACGTTGAGGATCGGCCGGCGGCGGGCACCTCTCGGCGTCGTACGCTCTGCGTCGCGATGGCGGCGCTCGCCGGCGCGGCCCTGCTCTCTGCCTGCGGCAAGGCGAACGACGAGGCTCCCGCGCCCGGGGCTGCGGCGCCCGGGGCGCCCGCCTCGGACAGCGGATCCATCAAGGTCGGCGTGCTCCACTCGCTGAGCGGCACCATGTCGATCAGCGAGGTGGCCGTGAAGGACGCGACGCTGCTCGCCATCGAGGAGATCAACAAGGCGGGCGGCGTGCTCGGCAAGCAGCTCGTGCCCGTGGTCGAGGACGGCGCCAGCGACTGGCCCACGTTCAACGAGAAGGCCAGGAAGCTCGTGCAGCAGGACGCCGTGGCGGTCGTGTTCGGCGGCTGGACCAGCGCCAGCCGCAAGGCGATGCTGCCCTCGTTCGAGGAGCTGAACGGCCTGCTCTTCTACCCGGTCCAGTACGAGGGGCTGGAGCAGTCGCCCAACATCTTCTACACCGGCGCCGAGCCGAGCCAGCAGATCGTCCCCGCGGTCGACTACCTGCTCGAGAAGGGCAAAAAGCGCATTTACCTGCTCGGCTCCGACTACGTCTTTCCGCGCACGGCCAACAAGATCATCAAGGCTCAGCTCGCGGCGAAGGGCGGAGAGCTCGCCGGCGAGGAGTACCTGCCCCTCGGCGGGACCGAGGTCAGCACGATCATCAGCAAGATCAGCGCGGCCAAGCCCGACGCGATCTTCAACACGCTGAACGGCGACAGCAACGTGGCGTTCTTCAAGCAGTTCAAGGACGCCGGCTACACCGCCGACAAGCTGCCGGTCCTCTCGGTGAGCGTCGCCGAGGAGGAGGTGCGCGGCATCGGCGCCGAGAACATCGCCGGACACCTCGTCTCGTGGAACTACTACCAGACCACGGACACCCCCGAGAACAAGAAGTTCGTCGACGCGTACAAGGCCAAATACGGCGCCGCGCGCGTCACGGACGACCCCATCGAGGCGGGCTACTTCGGGGTCTACCTGTGGAAGATGGCCGTCGAGAAGGCGAAGTCGACCGAGGTCGCCAAGGTGAAGGAGGCCGTGAAGGCCGGAGGCATCGAGTACAACGCGCCCGAGGGCCTGGTCCGGCTCGACGGGAAGAACCAGCACACCTGGAAGACGGTCCGCATCGGCGCGGTCCGGAAGGACGGCCTCATCGACGAGGTGTGGAGCTCGGGCAAGCCGGTCCAGCCGGATCCGTACCTGAGCGCGTACCCCTGGGCGAAGGAGCTGGCCGCGAAGTAGCGGGCCGCGAGCCCGAAGCCCGGATCACGGAGCCGCGGAGGGCGCGGGCGCTCGTCAGGACGCCCTCCGCGCCTCCGCGGCCCGAACCTCACTGTGCGCGGCGTCTCGATCGGTTGGGTGCTCTAGAATGAACGAAGTTCTCCTCCACGCCTTCAATGGCCTGAGCCTGGGCTCGATCCTCCTGCTCATCTCGATGGGGCTCGCGTTCTCCTTCGGGCTCATGAACGTGATCAACATGGCCCACGGCGAGTTCATCATGGCGGGGGCCTACACGACGTACGTCATCGGGCACCACGTCGCGCCGCTCGTCGGGGGGACCGAGGCTGGGCTCTGGTTCCTGCTCGCGCTGCCGGCCTCGTTCCTCGTGGCGGGCGTGCTCGGGCTCGTGCTCGAGCTCACGATCGTTCGCTTCCTCTACGGCAGGCCGCTCGACACGCTGCTCGCCACGTGGGGTGTCGGGCTCGTGCTGCAGCAGGCCGCGCGGAGCTTGTTCGGCGCGTCCAACGTGCAGGTCTCGAGCCCCTCGTGGCTGAGCGGCGGCGTGGCGCTCTCGGGCGGGACGCAGCTGCCTTACAAGCGGGTCTTCCTCATCGCGCTCGTGATCGCGTGCATCGCCGCGGTCTACACGTACCTGCACCGCTCCGCGGGCGGCAGGCGGCTGCGGGCCGTCATGCAGAACCGCGAGATGGCCTCGTGCCTCGGCGTCCGCGCGCGCCGGGTCGACGCCGCGACGTTCGCGCTCGGCGCCGGGCTCGCCGGGATCGCGGGGTGCGCGCTGACGCAGCTCGGCTCGATCGGGCCGTCGCTCGGGACGAACTACATCGTCGACGCCTTCATGGTGGTCATCCTCGGGGGCCTCGGGCGGCTGCCTGGCACGGTGGTGGCCGCGCTCGTGATCGGCGTCGCGAACACGCTGCTCGAGCTCTCGACGACGGCGTCGCTCGGCAAGGCGCTCGTGTTCGCGCTGGTGATCGCCTTCTTGCAGTGGCGTCCGACAGGCCTGCTCGCCCTGCGCACACGATAGGAGAGGACACGGACATGGCCCCTCGAGACTCTGCCCTTCGCAATTTCGTCTGGACCTGGGGAGCGCCGCTCGCCGTGGCGCTGCCGCTCCTCGTCGCGCCGCTCGTGCTCTCCGATTTCCGCCTGAACCTGCTCGGCAAGTTCCTCACGTACGCCATCGTCGCCCTGGGGCTCGATCTCATCTGGGGCTACGGCGGGATGCTGAGCCTCGGGCAGGGGCTCTTCTTCGGCCTCGGCGGCTACGCGATGGCGATGTACCTGAAGCTGGAGACGTCCGGCTCGCGCCTGCCCGATTTCATGAGCTGGAGCGGCCTCGAGGCGCTGCCGATCTTCTGGGAGCCGTTCCGCTCGCCGGTCGTGGCCCTCTGCGCCGTCGTCCTCCTGCCGATGGCGATCGCGTCGGCGGTGGGTTATCTCGTCTTCCGGAGCCGCGTCCAGGGGGTGTATTTCTCGCTGATCACCCAGGGGCTGACGCTGATCGCGTCGATCCTCTTCATCGGCCAGCAAGCGGTGACGGGCGGCACGAACGGGATCACGAACCTGAAGACGATCTTCGGCTTCGCGCGGGGGGCGACCGGGACGCAGACGGTGCTCTATTTCGTGACGCTCTTCTGCCTCGGGGCGCTCTATCTCCTGTGCCGGAAGCTCACCCAGTCGCGCTTCGGGCGCCTGCTCGTGGCGATGCGGGACGACGAGAACCGGGTGCGCTTCCTCGGCTACAACCCGGTCACGCTGAAGACGCTGGTGTTCGCGCTGTCGGCGGGCATGGCGGGCATCGCGGGCGCGCTGTTCGTCTGCCAGGTCGGCCTCATCTCGCCCTCCTCGATGGGCGTGATCCCGTCGGTCGAGATGGTGACCTGGGTGGCTGTCGGCGGGCGCGGCACGCTGATCGGCGCGGTCGTCGGGGCGATCCTTGTCAGCCTGGGCAAGAGCGCGCTGAGCGAGTCGTACCCCGAGGTGTGGCAGCTCGGCTTCGGCGCGCTCTTCGCGGCGTCGGTCATGCTGCTCCCGAAGGGCGTCTCGGGCTTCCTGCAGCGGCACGCCGCGAAGCTCTCGCGCCGCGACACGGGCGGCGCGGCGGGGCCGGCGAGCGGGGATGAGGTCGACCCGGCGGCGGGCCCAGAGGCGCCGGCGACGACCGGTCGCTGAGGGGGAGGCGCGGAGATGAGCGGAAGCGAGCACGGAAACGAGCGCGGAAACGAACGCGGAAACGAGGAGAGGAGCAGCGCGATGAGCCGCGGCAACATCGTCGAGGTCCAGCGGGTGACGGTGAGCTTCGACGGCTTCAAGGTGCTGGACGAGCTCGACTTTTCCATCCAGCGCGGGGAGCTCCGGTTCCTGATCGGGCCGAACGGCGCGGGGAAGACGACGCTGCTCGACATCCTGACCGGCAAGACGAAGCCGTCGAGCGGACGGGTGGTGTTCCACGGAGGTGGGGAGTCCGGACGGGAGGCCGTGGAGGTGAATCGCCTGCCGGAGCACGCCCTCGTGCGGCTCGGGATCGGGCGGAAGTTCCAGACGCCGGCGGTGTTCGGCAGCCTCACGGTGCTCGAGAACCTGGAGGCGGCGATGGGCTTCCGGGAGAGCGCGCCGGGGCTGCTCCGGGGGCTGTCGGCGCCGCAAGAGAGGGAGATCGCCGAGACGCTCGATCGGGTCGGGCTCCGGCGGCGCGCGGACGTGCGGGCCGCGGTGCTCGCGCACGGGGAGCGGCAATGGCTGGAGATCGGCATGCTGCTCGTGCAGCAGCCGAAGCTGCTGCTGCTCGACGAGCCGGTGGCGGGGATGACCCGGCGCGAGCGCGACCGCACGGGGGAGCTCGTCCAGGAGATCGCGAAGCAGCGGTCGGTGCTGGTGGTGGAGCACGACATGGAGTTCGTGCGGCGCTACGCGAGCACGGTGACGGTGCTGCACGCCGGCAGGCGGCTGTGCGAGGGGCCGGTCGAGGAGGTCCAGGGCAACGCGCAGGTGATCGAGGTCTATCTCGGGCGGGCGCACGACGCGGGGCACGCGCGCGGCGGGGCCAAGGCGCCGGCCGAGGCTCAGGCGGAGGAGCGGTAGCAGCATGCTGGTTGTCGAGGATCTCGCGGTCTATTACGAGGAGAGCTGCATCCTGTCGCAGGTCAGCCTGGACGTCGCGCCAGGGCGGGTGTCGTGCCTGCTGGGCCGCAACGGGGTCGGCAAGACGACGTTGCTCAAGGCGATCATGGGCGTGCTGAAGCCGCGGCGCGGCAAGGTGACGCTCGACGGGGCGGACCTCACGGCGAGGTCGCCGAGCGACAGGGCGCGCGCGGGGATAGGCTATGTGCCGCAGGGGCGAGGGATCTTCCCGTACCTGACGGTGCGAGAGAACCTGCTCATGGGCTTCGAGGCGAAGAGCGATTCGACGCCTAGCCCCGCTGCGCTGGAAGAGATGATGGAGATGTTCCCCATCCTCAAGAAGTTTCACGCGCGGGCGGCCGGGACGCTGAGCGGCGGGCAGCAACAGCAGCTCTCCCTCGCGCGGGTGCTGCTGAGGAAGCCGAAGCTGCTCTTGCTGGATGAACCGACGGAGGGGATCCAGCCGTCGATCATGCAGGAGATCGGGGAGGTGATCAAGGGGCTCGGGAAGAAGGGGGATATGGCGATCTTGCTCGTGGAGCAGTTCCTGGACTTCGCGCTCTCGACGGCGAGCGAGTACCTCATCATGGATAACGGGGGGATCGTGCGCCGGGGAAGCGTGGCGGAGTTCGACGACGAGATCGCGAGGGAGTTTCTGGCGGTGTGAGGAGGCCCCGCGGCGGCTGCCCGGCCCTGGCAGGGGGTGTTCGCGGCGTGGCGCCGGGTGGGGGCCCCGCCGAACTCGCATGAGACGTCCTCTCACCGACGCGCTGCGCGCAGCGATGAGAGGACGTCAATTGGGCTCGAACATCGGCCCGTCCCCCGCCCGGCGCCACGCCGCAAACACCTCCTGCCGGGGCCTACGGTTGAAGTAAACAGGTCTACAGCAGCGCGTCCTCTGCGCTCGTCGCCGTCACCGCCTGGCAGAGCCATCGATTGAGCGTGGCCAGCTCCGAGCATGCGTCAATCCGAGCCTCGATCGGCTGGCTGAGCGCAAGTCCGCGCTGCGCCAGCACCGTGCGCAGCGCCAAGCGCGCAGCGGTGACCTGGCCTTTCTCGATGAGCTGCTGCTCGACCTCCGGACTCTGGGCGAGCAGGGCCTGGAGAATTTGTTGCCTGCGCGCCTCGATCTCCGGGTCGTCGGAGCGATCGAACCGCCGCAGCAAGTCCTCGCGGGTGTACTGTGACATCGGCAGGTATTCTAGCATAGAGATCACCCATTCCACCTCCCGCCGCGGTGCCACCCACCGGGCGAACTCGTCAAGGGCCTGTCCGGAGCGAGCCACCAGGAACGGCACGAGCTCGTCGCGCAGCGGTAGCTCGTTGGCGGCGATCCAGAGAAACTGAAACGGCGACGGCCCGACGCGGTAGCAGCCAGGAGAGAACCGCTCCGGCGCCCGCGCAACGTACAGCCACGACGGCAAGCGGGGAGCGACGACCCAGAGGGGCTCTTCGCCCATCCAGAGCGGCTCGCACGCGTAGATGCGCTCGATCTCGCGCGCCAGCCTGCGCAGCGTCGCGCGCTTGATCTCCCCGATGTCCACGTGGTCGCCGGCCATCTTGATCTCGACGAGCACCTCGTCATGGTCGCACGCCGCCGGCCAGGGCGCGGCGAGACGAGCGAGGCCGTCAGGCCGCAGCACACGGAGGTAACCGTCGGCCTGAACGCGCTCGAGTCGCACCTCGGGCGGCCGATGCCATGCGGCGGAGCCGTCGGTGACGCGCGGCGTGTCCTCGGCGAAGGTCAGCTTCGCGAACCCGTCAAGCTTGCCCACGGCGGTCTTGATATCAACTCACCGACGGCGACGCACTTCAAATAAGCGATCTGCACGGCAGATAAAGAGAGATGAATTCGCAAGCCTGTGCGCAAGAGCGTGAGAGCGGGTGACCTGACCCCGGCGCCGCGGACCACACGTCACGCTCGGTCGGAGCGGCCGCGGAGCGACAGCGCCCGAGAGCAGCGCGACGGTAGGCCTCGATGAGGCGCACGCCGTCGAGCCGGCCAAGGCACTGCGCAGCAGCCTCGGTGTGCCGTCCCTGCTCTCGTCCGTTCTCAGCTGCGGGATCCCATCGGATCATGCAAACGGCGTCGGGGTCCGGTGCGCGAGGACGCCGTCGCCACCCGACAGGGCGATCGCTACGCGCCACACGCTCGGCCCTCGCGGCGCGCCGCTCGCTCCCCTGGACCGAGACGGCGCGCCGGCCCCATCGCCTTGTCGGGCGATCTCCCCAGCAGCGGTCCTCAGCTCGGCTCGTCGAGCACTTCGGCGAGGGTCTTCGCGCTGAGCACCCGCTCGGCCCACTGCTCGAGCACGGCGATCTCGGCCCCCTCGACCCGGGTGACGGCGGCTTCCGGCAGCTCGCCGAAACGAGCGCGCAAGAGCCGCAGCAGGATGGCACGCTCTCCTTCGTGGCGTCCCTGCGCGACGTACTTCTTGGCGAAATCGCTCTGGTATTCGTAGCCCTTCACCATCGCCTCCAGGGCCCGCCGGGCCGTATCGTCCAGGGAATTTAGCACGAGATCGCCGTAGAACCTGGCCCTGTCCTCGTCGAGCTCGCGGATGGCGGGCAGGACGGCGGCGGCGATGTTCGCGCCCTGCTCGCCCGCGCCGTGCGCGAGGGCGGAGAGCACGCCCAGCTCGGGGCGTCGGGCCGCCTCGGCCTTGTCCGTCACGATCGGAACCGCCTCATGCCCCAGCACGGGCGGTCGCAGGACGAAGCCAGGAATGCCGGTCTCGATGGGCTGTGCGCACCAGGCGGCGACGTCGGGGTCGGGAGCCACGACGAGCAGGCCGGCCGGGCACCGGTGAATGGCGCGCGCGCCCATGGTGTACTCGGGCCAGGTGAATCGCTTTCGAGGATCGATGGCGAGCTGGACCTCGACGATGAGCACCGAGACGGGGAGTTCGTCGCCGAGCAAGAGGACGACGACGTCGGCGCGGTACTCGGCAGGCTGGATCTGGCTGAGATCGATCGAGGTGGTGCGCGCTCCGGAATGTGGCGGCAGCGGGACGCCCAGCACCTCGACGAGGAGCTCAGCGGCGAGCGACGGGCGGTTCTTGAAGAGATCGACGAGGATCTCGTGGTCCATGGACGGCATCGTGCGTCGGCTCGCAGGTGCTTGAGTGCCGGAAGCGCGCGGGGGTCTCGCCGGCGAAGGTCTCGCTTCGCAAACCGTATCCCGATGGCGCGCGGAGGAGTTGATATCAGCGCTCCGGGAGGAGCGCACTCGAAATATCGACGTTGAGCAGCAGAAACAGAGACATCATGATGGCGACCTGCGCGTAATGCCGTGAGTCTGCGCGCCCTGCCGCCCCCTCTCCTCATCGAGGTCGCGGAGGGCGGGCGGCACGGCTGCGGCGATCGCAGCGCCCTGCTCGCCAGCGTCGTGCACGAGGGCGGAGAGGACGGCGAACTCGGGTCGTCGTGCCGCCGCGTCGGTGTCCGTCACGCTCGAAACCGCCTGCCGCCCCAGCACGGGCGTGCGCGGGTCGAGCGTGCGGCGGCGCAGCAGGGCGAGAGGGGAAGGACGCGCGTGGGTGGACATCAGGCGCGCGGCGGCGGTACGACGAGCCATGGCGAAGAGGACGGGCGCGAAATGGCTGTGGGCGGCGTGGGCGGCGACGGCGGGCGGCTGTGCGCTGGTGACGGGGCTGGAGGACGGATATTACGTCCAGAAAGAAGGCAGTGGCGGGAGCGGAACCGGAGGCGAAGCCGGCGCCGGAGGGGAAGCTGGAGGCGGGATGGGAGGCGCCGGGGGAGCTGGAGGCGGGATGGGAGGCGCCGGGGGAGCTGGAGGCGAGGAGGAGTGTACGCCGGCCGGGAAGGAGTGCGTCGGTCAGACGTGCGTTGACGGGAAGTGCGTCGGGGAGTGCGGCCCGGAGGACGTGCGCTGCTCGGAGGAGAATCGCCCGCAGCGGTGCGGAGAGCGCGGGTCGTGGGAGGACGCGGAGCCGTGTGGTGCGGCGGCGCCCGTCTGCAGTCGAGGAGCATGCGTGACGCCCCCGAGCTGTGCCGGACTGGCCCAGACGTGCGGTCGTGGCAGCAACGAGAGCTGTTGCGCGACGGGGGAGGCGGTGTCCGGGGGCACGTTCAACCGAAGCAATGATACGATGTATCCAGCGACGGTGAGCCGATTCCTGCTGGATCGGTTCGAGGTGACGGTGGGTCGCTTCCGGAAGTTCGTGGCGGCGTATCCCGGGAGCAAGCCTGGGACGGGAGCGGGAGCGCACCCGTTGATCGCACGGAGCGGGTGGGACGCGGCGTGGGACAGCAGCCTGCCCGCGGATGCTGCGGCATTGAAGACCGCGGTGAAGTGCAACTCGACCTACCAGACCTGGACGGATGCAGCGGCGGCGAACGAGCATCTTCCGATGAACTGCCTGAGCTGGTACGTGGCGTTCGCGTTTTGCGCGTGGGACGGAGGCCGACTGCCGACGGAGGCGGAGTGGAACTACGCGGCAGCGGGAGGGGGAGGAGCAGACGGTCAGCGGGAGTATCCGTGGTCGAAGCCGCCGAGCTCGACGACGATCGACAGCACGTACGCAGTGCATGACTGCATGGGGGATGGGGTCATGCCGCAGTCGTGCGCGCTCAGCGACATACAGGCCGTCGGGTCGAGGTCGCCGGGAGATGGCAGGTGGGGACAGGCGGACCTGGCCGGGAACATGTGGGAGTGGGTCTTGGATTGGTACAAGGACCCGTACGCCTCACAAGAATGCAATGATTGCGCCAATTTAGCATCTACCTCGAGCCGGGTGTTCCGCGGCGGGAGCTTCGGCGACGGTGCGTCGTACCTGCTCTCCTCCGCGCGCGTCTACGTCGGCCCGTCGAGCAGCAGCGACAGCGTCGGGGCCCGGTGCGCGAGGACACCGTCGGTACATGGGACAAATATTGCCATACGCATCACTTCCCTTGATCCTTGAACCCTTGATCAAGCAAGGATCCCCGCCGATGTCGGGCGATGGCAGCCGGAGCGCGGGAAGCCGGGGGTCCGGGGGCGGAGCGCCGGCCCGGCAGCAGCGCCGGTGATCGCGGCCCGGATGGAATCGCTCCTCGCCTGGGTCGCCACGCGCGTCGCCAGGTTCCCCCGCGAGCACCGCTTCACCGTCGGTGACCGCCTTCTCCATGCCTGCCTCGACGTCACCGAGCACCTCGTCGAGGCCTCGTACCGGCTCCCGTCCCCTTGACGCCGCCCGCCCGGCGCGTGAGCCTCCTCTCGTGTCGGTCATCCTTGCGGAGGGGACGGTCTTCGCGCGCCGCTACCGCGTCGAGCGCCTCATCGCCGCCGGCGCGATGGGGGCCGTCCACGAGGTGATTCACCTCGAGACCGAGCGCCGCCGCGCGCTCAAGGTCATGCACGCTCACCTCTTCCAGAGCGAGCAGATGCGCGCCCGCTTCAAGCAAGAGGCGCGCATCGCGGCGAAGATCGAGAGCGAGCACATCGTCGACGTCTTCGACGCGGGCATCGACGAGGCGACCGGCATGCCCTTCCTGGTCATGGAGCTGCTCCGCGGCGAGGAGCTCGGCGAGCGCCTCAAGCGCGCCGGCCGCCTGCCGCCCGCCGAGGCCGTCACCTACCTCTACCAGACCGCGCTGGCCCTCGACCGTACCCACGCGGCGAACATCGTGCACCGCGACCTCAAGCCCGCGAACCTCTTCCTGTCGCAGCGCGAGGACGGCTCGGTCCGCGTGAAGATCCTCGACTTCGGCATCGCCAAGCTCGTCGCCGAGGGCGCGACCGCGGCGGGCACCACGAGCAGCCTCGGCACGCCGCTCTACATGCCCCCCGAGCAGTTCCACGGCCGCGCGAGGCTCACCGGCGCCGCGGACGTCTTCGCGCTCGGCATGATGGCCTATACGCTGCTCGTGGGCGCCTCGTACTGGGATCCTGAGGCGAGCAGCGTCGACGGCGTGTTCGCGTTCGCGATGATCGCCGTCTTCGGGCCGCAGGAGCCGCCGGTGCAGCGGGCGCGCTCGATGGGCGTGACGCTGCCGCCGGCCTTCGACGCGTGGTTCGCCCGAGCCACGGCGGTCAATCCCGCGGCGCGGTTCCAGCGGGCCACGGAGGCGGTGCGGGCCCTCGGCGAGGCGCTCGGCGTCCCGGCGGGCGGCAGCCGGGCGACGTTCCCGAGCGCGCCGTCCTGGCCCGGAACCGCCCCCGCCACCGCAGCGGTGGCCCCCGCCCCCTTCACGGCCGAGCCGGCCCCGGCGGCGGCGAAGAGCGCGGGCCCGGAGCGCGACGCGCGCTCGTCCGGTCCGGCGCACGTGGGGAGCTCGACCGGCGCCGCGGTGTCCGGCATGCTGTCCCTGCCGTCGAGACCGCGCCGCGCCCCGCTCGCCGCGGGGCTTTCGGGGCTGGGGCTCCTCGTGCTGCTGGGCGGCGGCTGGCTCGCGCTGCGCGCCAGCCGCGGCGGCGATCCAGCGGCGGCTGCCGTCACGACGGCCGCGGCGGCTGCCGTCACGACGGCCGCGGCGGCTGCCATCACGACGGCCGCGGCGGCGCCGGAGACGACGTTGGCAGCGCCCGGGCCGACCCTCGCGCCCGCGCCCGAGCCGCCCCTCGCGCAGGCGCCCGTGCCGGCCCCCACGGCGCCGGAACCGACCGCCGCAGCGACGCCTCCTCCCCCCTCGGCGACGGCGCCGCGCGCGCCGTCCAGGGCGGTGGTGCAAGCCTCCGCGGCCCCCGCGCCGATAACGCTCCGCCCGGGCGCGCAGTCACGGGAGCCCGCGGCCAAGCCATCGGCATCGGGGCAAAGGCCGCCCTCGGGCAACAAGAAACCGCCGACGCCGCAACAAACGACATCCACCGCTCCCTCCCCGTACGGCCGATATTGAGCTGCACCTCCGCGGCAGCGCCGGCTCACCCCCTGCGCGCCGAGCGTGTCCTCGTCTGCCTCCGAGCGGTTGAAGCGCCGTCATGAAGGCACGGCTCAGCGCCCCGTTCCGCTCTCCTTCCCCTCCTTCCCACCTCTCCGGCGTCGTGCTCCAATCCGCCCGCCCGCCGCGCTCGTGACGGCGCGTCTCCCGCTCTCTCCTCACCTGCCGAGTGCCAGCGCATGCCTTCTCGTCTCCGCCGCTCCGCCCCTCTCCTCGCCGCCCTCGGCGTGCTCTCCCTCTCGGCTCCTGCGGCGGCGCAGGACGTCGCCGCCGCCGAGGCGCTCTTCGAGCGGGGGCTCGCCGACATGCAGGCAGGCCGTTACGAGACGGGCTGCAAGGCCCTCGCCGAGAGCGAGCGCATCGACCCTCAGCCCGGCACGCTCTTCACGCTGGCGTCCTGCGAGGCCCGATGGGGCCGCATCGCCACGGCGGTCGCGCGCTTCAAGGACTACCTGGCGCGTTTCGATCGGATGACGCCGGCCGAGCAGGCCCGTCAAGGCCAGCGGCCGAAGCTCGCGATGGAGGAGCGCGACCGGCTCTCGCCCCAGATTCCGAGGCTCGCGCTCTCCTTGCCGCCGGGTGCGCCGGCAGGCACCGTGGTCCGGCGCGACGGCTCCGTGCTGGGCGAGGCCGCGCTGGGCGTCGCGCTGCCCGTCGACCCCGGAGATCACCGGGTGTCGATCCAGGCGCCGGGAGCGCCCGTCCGGGAACAACACGTCACGATCGCGGCGGGCGAGACGAAAGAGCTCACGCTGGCGCTGAAGGACGCGCCGGCCGCCCAGGCCCCCGCGCCCCCTCCGAGGTCCCCGGCACCGGCGATCGTGCCGGCGCCCGCGCCGGCCTCACCGGAGGTTCCCGCAGGCCGCCGAACGGCTCTCTATCTGACGGGCGGGCTCGGCGCGGCGGGCCTCGTGCTGGGCGGCATCACCGGCGCGCTCGTGCTCGGCGAGAAGGGCACCATCGACGAGCACTGCGGCAGCGGGATCGAGGCCACGGACCCGAAGGCATGCGACACGACAGGGCGCGACGCCGGGAACAGCGCGAACACGCTGGCCACGGTGAGCACGATCGGGTTCGCGGTGGGCCTGGCCGGGGTCGGGGCGGCGCTCGTCCTGTACCTCACCGAGCCGAAGACGGCGGCACCGGCGGTCACCGCGAGCCCGAGGTGGATCAGCGCAGGCGTGCTGGAGGCAGGGCCCAATGGGGCCGTGTTCGGCGCGCGAGGGCGCTTCTGACGCCGACGACCGCGCCTTCGTAAGAGCATTCCTGGGGGCTACCGGCGCTATGGACAGCACCCGCGCAGCGGCTGTAGAGGAGTAGGCATGGTTGGCAGGCGCACGGGATGGTGGTGGGCTACCTCGGTCTTCGTCGCCAGCGGGTGCGGCCTGATCGCCGATTTCGACGGCTACTACCTCGACGACCGAAGCGCCGCCGGGACCGGCGGGCAAGGCGGCAGCGGCGGCTCGGCCACCGGCACGACGACGAGCAGCGGCGGAGCAGGCGGCGACGGCTCGGGCGCCAGCGCGGCGACGACGGGCGCCGGCGGGGAGGGCGGCAGCGGCGGCCCCGGCTCCGGCGGCGACGCCAGCGGCGGCGGCCCCGCCTCGACGAGCGCCGGCTCCGGCGGCGACGCCAGCGGCGGCGGCCCCGCCTCGACGAGCGCCGGCTCCGGCGGCGACGCCAGCGGCGGCGGCCCGACCTCCACCAGCAGCACCACAACGACGAGCTCCACCACAACGACGACCGCCTCCACGACCGCGGCGACCACCTCGACGACCACCGCCAGCACCGGCGGGGGCGACGATTGCGTGACGGACGAGAGGCGGTGTCTGAACAACACGCCGCAGCAGTGCTTCAACGGCGGATGGGAGAGCAGCCCGCCGTGCGGAGGGACGGCGCCCGTGTGCGTCGCGGGGACGTGCGTGAACCGGCCGAGCTGCGGTGGGCTGTCCGTGACGTGCGGTCCGGGAGGCGACGAGAGCTGCTGCACCGCATGGCCGGTCTTCGGAGGCACCTTCAACCGGGACAACAATCCCGCGTTCCCCGCCACGGTGGACGACTTCGAGATGGATCGGTTCGAGGTGACGGTGGGCAGGTTCCGGAGGTTCGTGGACGCCTATCCAGGCAGCCGCCCGCCGCGCGACGCGGGAGCGCACCCGGACATCGAGGGGAGCGGGTGGAGCCCGGACTGGGACTCGGCACTCCCTCTCGACGCACCGGCGCTGAGGACGGCGATCCGGTGCAGCGGGATCTACAGCACGTGGACCGACACGCCCGGCGCCAACGAGCACCTCGCGATGAACTGCGTCCGCTGGCCCATCGCCTTCGCGTTCTGCGCGTGGGACGGGGGACGGCTGCCCACCGAAGCAGAGTGGAACTACGCAGCCGCCGGAGGGGACGAACAGCGTCACTATCCGTGGTCGCAACCCCCGGCCTCGACGACGCTCAATACCACCTTCACGACCTACGCTTGCCTCATCGGCGCGTCCACCGGCTGCGAGTTCGATGACATGGTGCCCGTCGGGTCGAGATCCCCGAGAGGAGACGGGCGGTGGGGGCACGCCGATCTGGCAGGGAGCATGGCGGAGTGGACGCTGGACTCGTTCCTGGGCGACTACCTGAACCCCTGCGTCAACTGCGCCCAGCTGGCGACGGCCGCGGACCGGTCCCTCCGGGGCGGGGGATGGAACGAGGATTCCTCCAGGCTGCGAACGCTGAACCGCGGCCATCATCCCCAGAATGACTTCACCCGGTCGACCGGCATCCGCTGCGTGAGGTCGCTGTAGATGCTCGCGGGCCGCGCGCGTGTCGCGTCCTGGCTGCCCTGGCGGCCACGCTCTCCGAGGTCCCCTCTCCTGCCGGGTGCGCGCGCCTCGCGCCCTGGCGGCGACGCTCTCCGAGGTCCCCTCTCCTGCCGGGTGAGACAGAACATGACGCCTTGGTTCCGCCGGTCCGCACATCTGCTCGTCGCCCTCGCCTCGCTCTCGCTCGCCGCGCCCGCCGCGGCGCAGGACGCCGCGGCCGCGGAGGAGCTCTTCAATCGAGGGCTCGCCGACATGCAGGCAGGCCGCTACGAGTCGGGCTGCAAGATGCTCGCGGAGAGCGAGCAGCTCGATCCTCAGCCGGGTACGCTCTTCACGCTCGCCATGTGCGAGTCGCAGTGGGGCCGGATCGCCACGGCCGTGACGCAGCTCGGGAACTACCTGGCCTGGGTGGAGCGGATGACGCCGGCGCTGCGGGCCCGTCAAGGGGACCGGCCGAAGGCGGCGCGGGAGGAGCGCGATCGGCTCGCGCCGCGCGTGCCGCGGCTCTCGCTCTCGCTGCAGGACGGCGCCCCGCCTGGCACGGTGGTGAAGCGCGATGGCAGCGCGATGGGACCGGCCGCGCTCGGCGTCGCGCTCCCGGTGAACCCCGGAGTACACCTGGTGTCGACCCAGGCGCCGGGAGGACCCCTGTGGGAACAGACCGTCGCGATCGCCGAGGGTGAGACCAAGGCGCTGACGCTGGAGGTCAAGGAAGCGATGGCTCCCAGCATCCCCGCGCCGCCGGCGCCCGCCCCCGCGCAGCCCCCGCCCGCCGAGGCGGAATCGCAGCGCGACGCCCCGCGGCCGCTCGGAGTCCCGGACGAGGCGGCAGCCCCGGGAGGCCGGCGGGCGCTGGTCTACGTGGCCGGCGGGGTGGGCGCCGCAGGGCTCGTGGCGGGCGGGATCCTGGGCGCGCTCGCGCTCGACAAGAAGTCGGTCGTCGACGAGCACTGCGGCAGCCGGATCCAGGCCAGCGACGAGAAGGCCTGTGATGCGACAGGGAACAAAGCCGCGCAGAGCGGGGGCACGATGGCGCTGATGAGCACCCTCGGCTTCGGGGTGGGGCTGGCCGGGCTAGGCGCAGCCGCGGTGCTGTACTGGACGGAGCCGAAGCCGGCCGGCCCGGCGACGGGCGCCGCCCCGCGATGGCTCCGCGCGAGCGTGCTGCAGGCCGGGCCGACGGGGGCGGTCCTCGGCGCCCAGGGCACCTTCTGACCAGCGGCGGCGCCTTCCGGAGGATTCCGGAGGAGGAGCGGCCCTTTGCGACTGCGCAACTGCGCAACCGTGCAACTGTGCAACTGCGTAAGTGCGTAAGTGCGTAAGTACGTAAGTGCGTAACCGCGTAACCGCGTAACCGCGTAACCGCGTAACTGCGCGACATCATGACAGGACGGGCGCGCCGCCAGCAGGGGCCGTCGCGGCAAGCCCCGAGGAGGCCTTGACGCCGGGGGCGCCCGACGGGATCCTCTTGGCTCGTGTCGACTGCACTCGCGGACGGGTCCGTCTTTGCGCGCCGCTACCGTGTGGTCCGCCTCATCGCCTCGGGCGCCATGGGCGCCGTCCACGAGGTCGTCCACCTCGAGACCGAGCGACACCGAGCTCTCAAGGTGATGCACGCGCACCTCTTCGAGAGCGAGGAGATGCGCGAGCGCTTCAAGCGAGAGGCGCGCATCGCGGCGAACATCGAGAGCGAGCACATCGTCGATGTGTTCGACGCGGGCGTCGACGAGGCGACCGGCATGCCCTTCCTGGTCATGGAGCTGCTGCGCGGCGAGGAGCTCGGCGAGAGCCTCAAGCGCGTCGGCCGCCTGCAGCCCGACGAGGCCGTGACCTACCTCTACCAGGCCGCGCTGGCCCTCGACCGCACCCACGCGGCGAACATCGTCCACCGGGACCTGAAGCCCGCGAACCTCTTCCTGTCGCAGTGCGAGGACGGCTCGATCCGCGTGAAGATCCTGGATTTCGGCGTCGCGAAGCTGGTCGCCGACGGCGCCACCGCGGCCGGCGCCACCCGCAGCCTCGGCACGCCGCTCTACATGGCGCCCGAGCAGTTCCATGTCGGCAAGAAGCTCACCGGCGCTGCAGACATCTACGCGCTGGGCATGATGGCGTACGCGCTGCTGGTGGGTCTCCCGTACTGGGACCCCGAGGCCAACGAGGCAGGTGATGTGATCGCCTTCGCGATGCTGGCCGTCCGCGGCCCGCAGGAGCCGCCGGTGCAGCGGGCGCGCTCCGTCGGCGTGATGTTGCCGCCGGGCTTCGACGCGTGGTTCGCCCGGGCCACGGCGGTCGACCCCGCGGCGCGGTTCCGCAAGGCCACGGAGGCGGTGCACGCCCTGGGCGAGGTGTTCGGCATGCCGGTGGGCGGTGGCCGCCGCGCGAGCTTCCCGAGCGCGCCGTCCTACGCCGGCATGCTCCAGGGCCCGTCGTCCTCACCCGCGCGGCTCTCGAGCCCGCCGTCCTCGCCCGGAGCGCGCCCGAGCTCGCCGTCGTCACCCGAGCTATCGCCGGCGCTCATGAGAACGGAATCCGCGCTGGGGACGACCCCGTCCCCGGAGCACCTCTCCGGCTCGCACCGCGTGCGGCTGACAGAGGCCTCGACCGGCGCGGCCACCACCTCGCTGCCGCCGAAGCCGCGCCGGGCGCCAATCGCCGCTGGGATGGCCTTGCTGGGGGTCGCGATGCTCGTGGTCGCAGCCCTCTGGATCGCGCAGCGCGCGGAGAGCGAGGGAGAACCGGCGGTGCCGGACGTGGTCGCCGCGAGCCCGCTGAGCCCGCGCCAGGGCACGGCGCCGCCCGCGGGCAACCCGACGGTGCTCGATCCGAGCGCGGCAGCGCCCCCGCCGAGCGCTGCGGCGCCGGAGCCGGCCGCAGCGACGCCCGAGCCGAGCGCGGCGGTGGCGTCCGCGCCGGCCTCGGCGCCCCCTCCGACGGTGACACCGTCCGCCGAGGCACGCGTCCAGGCGGCGCCCCCCAGGAGCGCGACTGCGCCGGTGCGCCCGAACAAGCCGACGACGACCGCGCCCAGGCCGGTCGCGAGCGGCAAGGCGCCAGCACCGATCAAGCCGGCCCCCAGCACGCTGTTCGGGCGCTACTGAGGTCGCCAGCCGGAGCCCTCCTCCACCGAGACGGCGCGCCCGCACCGCTGCAAGGAGCAGTGTTTTCCCGGGCTGCATCGGAGGCGACGGGCTCGGTCGACGACGCCCATGGGGTCGAGCGCTACAACCGGAAGGCTCGGGAGGCTCGCGCTCTCCCTGCCGGCGGGAGCACCGGCGGGCACCGTGGTGCGGCGCGACGGCTACGTGCTGGGTGAGGTCAGGAGTGGACGCAGCCACTCTTCTCGCATCGTCGGGATGTCGTCGTGCCCGTAGGCCCGGCCATCCCGCTGGAGGCGGCGCAGCCGCGCGCGTCGCCGGGTAAGATCGCGGGCGCGTGCCGCGGTGGACAGCGCGGGGAGAGTGGGCAAAGAGGAGATATGAAGAGCAAGCGCACGCGTCGGTGGTGGTGGGCGGCATCGGCCTTCATGGCAAGCGGCTGCACGGCGATACTGGGGCTGGACAAGGACTATCACCCGTTCGAAGGCGCAGGCGGCGACACCGTATCCGGCGGAGGCGACGCAAGCTCGGGCCGCGGCGGCGCCGGCAATGACAGCGGCGCCGGCAATGGCGGCGGCGCCGGCGCCGGCGAGTGCACGCGCGGCGACGCGCGGTGCTCGGACAACCGGCTAGAGCGGTGCAACGACCGCGGTCAGTGGGACGCCCCGGAGCCGTGTCCTGCAGAGGCGCCCGTGTGCAGCGGAAGGGCGTGCACGACGCCCCCGAGCTGCGAAGGGCTGCCATCGACGTGCGGGCCGGGCGAAAGCGAGAGCTGCTGCGCGAGCGCGGTGGTGCCCGGGGGGACCTTCGACCGCGGCAACGATGCTGCATATCCAGCGACGGTGAGCGACTTCCGGCTGGATCGCTTCGAGGTGACGGTGGGGAGGTTCCGGAGGTTCTTCGAGGCGTACCCCGGCAGCCAGCCCGCGGCCGACGCGGGAGCGCACCCGGGCATCCAGGGGAGCGGGTGGAACCCGGCCTGGAGCAGCGAGCTGCCCCCGGACGCGGCGGCGCTCCAAGCAGCGGTGATGTGCAATCCGGACAACGCGGACATGCGGACGTGGACGGAGGCGGCGGGCGCCCAGGAGCACCTGCCGATGAACTGCGTGAGCTGGTATGTCGCCTTCGCGTTCTGCGCGTGGGACGGGGGCCGGCTCCCGACAGAAGCCGAGTGGAACTACGCGGCGGCCGGCGGGGACGAGCAGCGGCAGTATCCGTGGTCGAATCCGCCGGAGTCGACGACCATCGACGCGAGCTACGCCTCCTACGATTGCAGGGAGAGCACGGCGCCCGGCTGCACGTTCCAGAGCGACTTCAGCGACATCGTGCACGTCGGGTCCCGCTCGCCGAAGGGCGACGGGCGGTGGACGCAGGCGGATCTCGGCGGGAGCATGAGGGAGTGGATGCTGGATGGGTACGGGACCTATCCGGCGGAATGCGTCGACTGCGCCAACCTGGCGGACACCTCGAACCGGGTGGTCCGCAGCGGGAGCAGCTTCGGCACGCCGAGCTATCTGCTGACGTCCGAGCGGGTCAGCGTCGCGCCGTCGGCGCCCTATTACAGCCTCGGCGTGCGGTGCGCGAGGACGCCGTAGCGGCCGCGATCAGCCGAAGAAGTCGAACGCCGTCCCGGCGCCCCGCTCGAGCGCGGCGGCGTAGATGACCCGCGCGAGCGCGACGTCCTGGATGGCGAGCCCGGTCGAGCCGAACACGGTGATGCCGCGTCGCCGCGCCCGTTCAGCTTGCCCGCGACGACCTCGCCGAGCGTGCCCTGGATGTGCTCGCGGCGCAGGGCGCCCGCGCGCGCGGCGACGGCCGCCTCCATGGCGAGGGTGCCAACGAACGCACGTGTTCCGACGGCGGGCCGGTGGGCTCGCGTGCTACGCGCGCCGCCTCGGTACGCCCTCTTTCCGCGAAACGGCCTGCTGTCCGGCGCGGATCGCGCATGACGAGCCCGCGGCAAACGCGGCGCGCCAACGAGCACGGATGCCGTGAACCAGAACCAGGGGTTGGCAGGCGAAGCCGTTGCACTGAAGATGGTGCGGCGCTGCGCCGTGGGGTGGAGTGCACCTCACGTCTCGACAATCTCTCTTCTGGTGGAGCGGGTGGATGAACGTACGACTCGTTGCAGGTCTCTTTGTGCTCGCGCTCTCGACGACCGCTGGGTGCGGCGGCGATGACGGCGAACGTGGCGAAGGCGGCGCCGGTGGCGCCGGCGGCTCCGGCGGCGCCGAGCCCACGGGCAGCGGCGCCGGTGCGTCGGGCGCGACCGGCACGGGCGGCAGCGGTGGCGCCGAGCCCGCGGGCTCGGGCGGCAGCGGCGGCGCCGAGCCCGCGGGCACCGGCGGCGCCGAGCCCGCGGGCACCGGCGGCGCGGGTGGCAGCGAGCCCACGGGCACCGGCGGTGCGGGTGGCGCCGAGCCCACGGGCACCGGCGGCTCCGGCGGAGCGAGCCCCTCGCCCTATGGAGCGGCGTGCACCTCCGACGCTGCCTGCCCCGAGGACTACTGCATCACCGAGCGCGAGTGGGGATGGCCGGCCGGCGCCTGCGCGGGCCAGTGCGATCCCGCCGTGGGAGACTGTCCCAACGGCGGCTTCTGTGAAGATTTCGGCGAGGGCCTGGGGTTGTGCCTCCTTCTGTGCAGCGGGCCGGAGGATTGCCGCGACGGCTACCGGTGCAGCGAGGTCAGGGGCGAGCGCACCGCGTGCATCCCTGGGTGCACCGAGAACTCGCAGTGCCGGGCGCTCGGCGTGTGCGACACGCTCGACGGCCTCTGCAAGCTCGGCGAGACGGACTGCTCCGACGGCGAGGACGACGAGGGCGACGAGCGCGTCGACTGCGCGGACAGCGACTGCGCCGCGATCTGCCGCCCGCTCGTCGACGCAGCCTGCGCGGACGCGGCGCCGGTGACGACGTCGACGATCGAGGGCGATACGTCGCTGGGCACACGCGTGTTCGAAGGCACCTGCGGGGGCGTGGGGCCCGGGGACGTCCACCTGTTCACGCCTCCCGCTGGGCAGTCGGGCACGCTCCGCGTCGTGCTCCAGTCGGGGGCGGGGGATCACGTCCTCTACGCCCGCACGGCGTGCGCGGACGGATCCACCGAGATCGCCTGCCAGGCCCAGGCCTCCCCCTCGGGTGCCGGGCCTGAAATCGCGCTCGTCCTGAGCAAGGACCAGGAGGTGCCGATCTTCGTCGACGCCGTCACGTCCGCTGGCGCAGGGCCGTACACGCTGGAGCTCTCGTTCTCTCCGGCCACCTGCGGGGACGGCATCGTCAGCCGGCCCGAGGAGTGCGACGACGGCAACACCGTCAGCAGCGACGGCTGCTCCGCCGAGTGCACCTGGGAGCTCGACGACATCTGCGCCGACGCGCCCGTGGCCGTCCTGGGCGAGAACCGGGGCAACACGACGAGCGGGACGATGGTGTTCGACGGCACCTGCACCAGGCCCGGGATGCGGGAGGGGATCCACGCGATCACGCCGCCGAGCGCCGGCAGGCTCAGGGTGGTGCTGTCCTCCGAGACCGATCAGGGCTTCTACGTGCGGGCCGGCTGCACGGGCCGGCAGCTCGCGTGCATCGAGGAGCAGATCAAGGGCCGCGACGAGAGGACCGATATCACCGTCGACCGCGGCGTGCCGCTGTTCATCTTCGTCGAGCCGTACAACACGCAGGAGGCCGGCCCCTACACGCTCAACCTCTCCTTCACGCCCTCGGGCTGAGCTCCCGCGCCTCGGAGCGCCCTCTCGCCGGGGCGGATGCGGTACGCTGCCCGCGTGCTCTCCGCCCCGCCTCCCCCTCAGCCACTTCGCCCCGCGCGCTGGCTCGCCGCCGCGTTGCTCGCCGTAGGCGCGTGCCAGCCGGCTTCGGCGCCGCCGGCCCGCGCCTCCCAGGACGCCGCGACGCCCCCCGGCGCGACCGACGCCGCGACGCCGGCGCCTCACGACGGCGCCCCGCCGCCGCGGCCCGCGCCGCCCCCCCGCGGCGGCAACGGGAAGCCGGCGCTGGTGGCCGCGAGCGACGGCGCGGCGCTCGATAGCCGGTCTCCGGTGAGGCTCCCGCCGCCGCCGTTCGGCGCGGCGCTCGTCCGGCGCGCGCCGGCCGGAAGCTCCGCCGCGCCGCGCCTCGTGAAGATCGCCGAGAAGAAGAACCAGATCACGGACGAGGCGGCATGGTTCACCACGAACGGCCTCGCGCTGCCGATGATCACGCCGGCGCCTGGCGCGGACGCGGGCGGGGCGAGCGACACCTTCCCCTCCTTCGCTCCCGAGCGCTACCGCGATCAAGCGCTCGTCAAGGTGATCGACCACGGGGACCACAGCGCGCTGCTCTACGGCCCGAACTTCGCCGAGGCGCGCTTCGTCGCGATCCTCGACGCGGCGCGCACGATCGTCGCCTTCTTCGACTTCGAGAGCTTCCTCATGCCGCCCGAGTTCGAGCCCAAGGAAGCCGGCTTCGTGAAGGGCAGCATCGGCTGGGCCGCGGTCGAGGACGGCGTCCTCTACGTCTCGTCGGGGCACAGGACGTATGCGGCCTCGTCGAAGGGCAAGAACGCCTACCTGTCGGCCATCGAGCTCGCCTCGGGACAGCTCCTCTGGCAGAGCGCGCCGCTCGTCTGCAACGCCGACAACTTCGTCTTGCATGGAGATCACCTCCTCTGCGGATACGGCTTCACGGCCGAGCCGGATTTCCTCTATGTCCTCGAGCGCGCCACCGGCAAGGTCGTCTCGAAGCTGCCGCTGAAGAGCGGCCCCGAGTTCCTTGTCGAGAAGGACGGCAAGCTCTTCGTCCGCACCTACGACACGGATTACGTCTTCGAGATCCGCTGAAGCGGGGCCCCGGCGCGCCGAGGAGCGAGATCGATCCAAGGGCCACGGGGGCACGGGGGCACGGGGGCACGGGGGCACGGGGGCACGGGGGCACGGGGGCACGGGGGCGAGCTCGGGCGCACGGCGCAGGGCGCGTGGCAGGCCGAGCGGGGGAGCGCGAGCCGGCGGCGCGCCGGCGTTCGCGGCGCGGGCGCTCGCCCTCGTGCTCGCCATCCTGTCGCTGCTCCTACGCCGCACGACGACACGACGACGCGCCGTGCGCACGTGCTCCCGATCGGCACGGCGGGCGGGCCTTCGCGTCGCTCCGCGCTCCGTGAGGGCCCATCGTGGCCGCCGCCCCCTCGCGGCGCCCCCTGGTGGCAGAGCTCGTCAGGCCGGGCGGCACGGCTCCCGGACGCGACACGCGTGGAGCGCTGACGAGACGCCACGGAACAACATGAAGCCCGCCGCGCGTCGCAAACTGCCCCAGGAGAGGGCGCCCCGTCGCTTCGTGCCACACCGCCGCGCCACCCTGGAGATCCACGAGGGACGCAAGAACTGGCTCCCTCCGCGCAGAGCCTGCGCCTCCGCGCGCGCGCCTGGCGCGCTCGACCGTGAAGGAGCGCGCCGCGCGGCTGGTGCGCGGCTGAGCGGCCATGGCAGCGAACTTGCTACCTGTTCATGCCGAGCACACGCGAGGTGGTCACGGTCGCAGGGCCGATCCCTCCGAGCCTGCGCCTCCGGCGAAGCAGACGCATACCGACGATGCTACAGCGTGATTTGATGCGATGAAAGGAGAGAGCATGCAAGTGGAGCTCACCTTCCGACACATCGGCAAAAGCCCCTCGCTCGAGGAGCTGATCCGGGAGCAAGCGAACAAGATCGAGCGCTTCAACGACCACATCAACAGCTGCGCGGTGGTGGTCGAGCGCGACCACGCGAGCATGGGCACGGGCGGAGAGTACCGCGTGCGCATCGACCTCCACGTGGCCGGCAAGCACGAGATCGTGAGCGAGGAGCGGGCGGCGAGGAACCTGCTGCCGGCGGCGGTGCGCGACGTGTTCCAGCGCGCCGGTCGTCAGCTCAAGAAGCTCGCTGACGAGCAACGGAGCGAGGTGAAGGCACACCCGGCGCAGGACACGGCCGGCGTCATCGCGAAGCTGTTCAACGACTACGGGTTCATCACGACGATCGATGGTCGGGAGATCTATTTCCACGAGCGAAGCATCGTATCGGCTCCGTTCGCCGATCTGAGGGTCGGCATGGGCGTCGCCTACACCGAGGAGGACGGCAACGAGGGGCCTCAGGCGAGCAGCGTGCGCGTCGTGGACGCGCGCGGCGGCAACCGTGGCCGCGAGGAGAACCCTACGCTCAGCTAGCCCGAATGCGCAGGGCGCGCGGGGCTCGAGCGCGCGGCGCGAGCCCCGCCTCCCCGCGGTCCGCCGAGGCTATATCGTCGTATCGCGCCGCCACCGCCAGCGGGGCGCCGGCCGAGGCCTCGAGTCCACCGGGGGCTCTGCCGGCGGCGTCGCGATCTCCTCTCTCTCTTCCTTCGCAGGGGGCATTTCTTCGTCCGCGGGAGGCTCTGGCTGCGGCGGCGCCCTCCGCTGCCGCAGGGCGCACTCCTCGTTCTGCCTCTCCAGCGCGTCGATCTGCGTGGAGGCCTCGTCGAGCCTGCGCTCGAGCAAGCCCGCGCGCGTGGACTCGCGCCTCAGCTCCGACAGGACCGCCCTGAGCTCTTGCTCTCTCGAGCGGAGGGCGGTCCTCACCCTCTCGCGCTCATCCTCGGCCTGTCCGAGCCGCGCCGACAGGCGCTCGCGGTCGCCCTCGAGCCCGGCGATCTCGCGCTCCATGGCGCTCCTCGACTGCTCGTAGCGCTCGTCCGCCTCGGCCTTTGCGGCGGCCGCGGCCTGGGCCGCGCGCCTCGCTCGGAGCTCGGCGCCCTCGGCCAGGCGCTTCGCCTCGGTCATCGAGTCCCTGGCGGAGTTGGCGCTCTTCGCGTCGTCGCTCGCCTTCATCGCGAGCGCGAGCGCCTCCTCGGTGGCGCGCTGCGCCTCGGTCATCTTCGCGAGGGCCTCCTGCGCGGAGGAGTTCGCGGCCGCCTCGAGGCGGCTGTGCTCCCGCGCGGCGCGCTCGGCGGCCTCGGCGGTCGCCCGCGCCCGCGTCGCGTGCACCCAGAACACCGTGGTCGTCGCGACCATGCCCATCAGGAAGACCACGCCGAGCGCAAGGAGCACCCTCGTGAGCCGCTCGCGGCGGGCCTCCGCGCCGAGGGCCGCGTCGAGGAAGCTGCGCTCCAGGCCCGAGAGATCGTCGATGTCCCGGGCCCACGCGGACAGCTCGTGCAGCGCCTTGCCGCGCGGCAGGAGCCTCGGCGCCCTGCCGCTCGCGACCCACATGGAGAGCGCCTCGTCGAGCTCCTTCTTCGCCCGGCCGAGCCGGTGCAGCGCCGTCGCCACCTCCGCCATGCGCGGCCGCGCATCCGGGTCGAACGACAGCACCCGGTGGACGAGGGCGACGAGATCGGGCGGCGTGGCGGCGCTCATCGGGGGCGGCCACGCGCCGCGCGGCGCGTCGGGCGTCTGCCCCTCGAGCAGCTCGTAGAGGATGACGCCGAGGGAGTAGACGTCCGCCTTGACGTCGACGCTCCCGGAGTGGCGCTCCTGCTCCGGCGCCATGTAGCTCCTCGTCCCGAGGCCCCACGCGCCTTCCTGCGTGAACGGCATCGTGGGCTGTCCCGCGCCCCCGCCGCTCGACGCGGGCCCGGCGGGCTCGATGGGCACGCGCCCCGCAGCAGAAGAGACGACCCCGGGCGGGATCTCGACCGGCGCGGGGAGGATCTGGATCGCAGGCCTCTCGAGGCTCACGCGAGGAAGGCTCCGGAGCGCGTCGTCCTCGCGCGGGTCGCTCTCCGCTGTCGAGCTCCCTTCGCTGTCCGCCGTCGTGCGCGCGTCGCTCGCAGGGCCGCTCGCCATCCCCGCCCAGCCGGCGGCGCTCTCGCGGTCAGGCGCCATCCCCACCGTCGGCGCGCTCGGCGCCGAGAGCTCGGTGCGGAGCGTGGGCGCGGACGCAGGCGCGAGGGAGCCCCTCGCATCCAGCTCCAGCACCTCGGGGAGGCCGCCCCAGAGGACCTTCGCGATGCCGAAATCGAGGATCTTGACGCGGCTGCCCCCGGGGGCGAGCTCGTCGTCGATCACCATGATGTTCTCCGGCTTCAGATCGCGGTGGACGACCTTGGACGCGTGGGCCGCGGCCATGGCCGACGCGATCTGGTAGCCGAGCCGCACGACCTGCCGCGGCCGATCCGCGGCCGGCACGGCCTGCACCCAGTCGCGCAGCCCCCGCCCGTCCAGGTACTCCATCACGATGTAGGGCGAGCCGTCCTCGAGCTCACCGGAGTCGAAGACACGGACGATGCCGGGGTGGTTGATGATGTTGACGGCGATCGCCTCCTGCCGGAAGCGAGCCACGACGTCCGGCCGGCGGGCGTAGTCGCCGAGCAGCACCTTGATCGCCGCCCGGGCCCGCGTCTTCGGGTGCCGCGCCCGGAAGACGCGCCCCATCCCGCCGCGGCCGAGCTCCCCCTCGATGAGCCAGCCCCGCAGGATCGCGGGGAACGGCGCGTCCTCGTCCTCCGCGCGGCCTTCGGCCTGACGCGTCTCCATGCCTGCCCATCCTGCACCCGCGCGGCCGCCGGTGGAAGCCCCGACGCGCGCCGGCGCGCCCGACCCGCCGTCTGCACGACGGGCCGCGGGCGCGCCGGCGCGAGGGGCTCAGCTCACCCCGAGCTCGCGCAGTAGCCTGCCCACAGCTCCGGGATGCGCCGCTCGCTCAGGCCCATCACGGGCGCAGGCGGCAGCCACTTCGGCTTCACCGGGGCGCGGAGCAGCTTCATGCCGGCCTGCTCCGGCGTACGCCCCCGCTTCGCCGAGTTGCACGCGTAGCAGGAAGCGACGATGTTGTCCCAGACGGTCTTGCCACCCTGCACACGCGGGATGACGTGATCGTAGTTGAGCTCACGGGCCACCTTCTGCACGCCGCAGTACTGGCAGCGGAAGCCGTCGCGCAGGAGGACGTTGAGCCGCGAGAACTTCACGCCGCGCTTCATCCCCAGCGTCGGCCGCTTCAGCCGCACCACCGCAGGCGCGTTGATGGAGAGCGACGGCGACCGGATGACGTCGTCGTACACCTCGATGACCTCCACCTTGCCCAGGAAGCTCATCGTGACGGCGGTCTGCCAGGGGATGACCTTATGGGGCACCATCCATGGCGTCAAAAGCAGCGTCTGCGCGGTCATGGCCCACCTCTCTATCGTCTCTTTCTCTTCATGACGTCACTCCAGGTTAGACGCAATCGGTGCCCGGGGAGGGAGTCGAACCCCCAGATGGCTGGGTCTAAGCCAGCAGCGTTTGCCGTTTCGCCACCCGGGCAGGGTGTCACCGGTGGGACTCGAACCCACATACCCCGAAGGGCGCAGGATCTCAGCCTGCCACGTATGCCGTTCCGTCACGGTGACGTCCGCGCGACGCGGTCTGAGTGGGAGGATTCGAACCTCCAGCCCCCGGCTCCCCGAGCCGGTGCTCTACCAGGTTGAGCCACACCCAGAGGGTCTTCGTCGCGCGTCGCGGCGGAGCTGTCGCTCCTCCGCGGTCTGGGTGGGGGGATTCGAACCCCCAGTCCCCGGCTCCCGAAGCCGGTGCTCTACCAGGTTGAGCCACACCCAGAAAGTTCTCATCAAGATGGAATTGGCAGGCTCGCTCGCTCGGGCGCGGGCTCTCAAAGGAGCACGCTGGCGAGCGGAGCGGCCCGGTGTCCCCAGCGGGATTCGAACCCGCGCCTCCGGAGCGAAAATCCGGCCGCCTGAGCCTCTAGCGAGATGGGGACAGGGTCACATGATCAAGAGCGCCGACCTGCGGCCCCGGCGCCGCGACGTCGCTGGCGCAGAGCGCCGCGAGGCGCGGCCACTGAAGGGAGCGGTGGAGGAGAATCGAACTCCCGTCGCGAGCCTGGCACGCTCGCACTCTACCGTTGAGCTACCACCGCGGGTTCATCGAAAAAAGAGGCGGGCCGCCGGGCGCCGCGCGCCCGCACATCGTGTGCGGCCGCCGGACGACGGCCCGCCTCGGCAACGAGACGAACGAACGGGCAAAGGGCGCCGTGGGGAGGTCCCAAGGGGGAACTGCCAAGCGACATGGTAACCCACGAGCATTGGCCCGTCCGGTGGAGCGACGAGGGGTCGAACCTCGATCCCTGCCGTGCGAAGGCAGTGTTCTCCCGGTTGAACTATCACCCCGAGCCAGCGGTCCTGGCGTCAGATCTTCATCATCGAACATCCATCTCCTTGTCTCCCCACGTCCTTTAACCCCTTTACCTCTTTTACCTCCTTTACCTCCTTGCCCATTGGACGATCACGCATCGTTCTTATTGGGATCATCGCGCTCCTTTTTTTTGCGGCGGGGTGTGAAGGAATCGAACCTTCTCGCAGGAGTTTTGGAGGCTCCGCCGTCTCCATGACGCACACCCCAAGGCGCCCCCGAGGAGGATCGAACTCCCCTCACCTGATCGACAATCAGGCTGCCTCACCAGATGCATACGAGGGCAAACCAGCGCCGCCGACGGGATTCGAACCCGCGTCATCCAGATTAACGGTAACCGTCCTCCTTCGGCCCGGATCGGGCAAATGGTGGAGAGCGGAATGTCAGGTGCTCTACCAGGCTGAGCTACGGCGGCATGGTCGGGATCCGAGAACCGTCGTCCTTCGGCCCGGATCGGGCGAGAGAGCGGGCGACGGAGAGGAGATCCCGGCGCCCCCGGCGGGACTCGAACCCGCATCGACCGGCTTCGTAGGCCGGCCCCTATCCATTCGGGCTCGGGGGCTTTTGCTGAGAGCAGGACGCTGGAGTCGAACCACGAGAACTGTCCCTCCGAGGCCCGGGAGATCCCGGGCAAAGGGTGAAGGACAGGTGCCATCCATCATGGCGGCGCCCCGCAAAAGGAGGGCGCTCGTGAGGCGCCCTCGTGGGACGGACGGGCCGGCGGAGCCCGTCCGTCACGCTGCCTGTTACGAGACACCCCGGGTGAAATCCGCCATCACCTGGGGGGCCGCCCCGTCGAACCCCACGACATCGAGCATGCCGGGGTCCGTGGGATCGGCGATCGAGAAGCCGGTCGACGTCATGCCGACGACGATCAGCCGGGCCGGTCGGCCCATCGCCTGCCTGTATTCCCTGAGCGCCTGGAACGGGTGAACGCCGCCCGCCCAGGTCTCGTTGTCCGTGTAGATGACGAACGCGTCGACCTCTACGCGGTTCCGCTTCGCCCAGACCATCGGCAACGCGCAGTCGGTGCCGCCGAAGGGCAGGCCATTCACCGCGCGCAGCACGTCGTCGAGGCGCTGCTCCGGCGATATCGACAGCGGCATGAGGCCGGAGACGCCCCCGCCCCACTTGCCGCCGTACCCGCCCGACGCCGCCGAGAAGCCGACGACGCCGTACTCGCGCTCGATCCTCGCCGTCGCCATGGCCATGGCTGCGCTCGCCACGCGCGGCGTCAAGCCAGGGACGCCGGCGATGGAGCCGCTGGTCATGGACCCGGAGATGTCGAGCGCCAGGAGGTGCTTCTTCCCCGTCGGCTCGACCGCCCGGAACGCGAGGTAGAACGCCTCGTTCAGCGCGTCGACGACCTCGCGGACCGGGGTCCACGAGAGCGCGTTGGCGCGCCGGCGAGCGCGCTCGCCGTGGCCCTGCTCATAGACCTTGAGGGCCGAGAGCACGGCGATGGGGTGGACCCTGGCCGCGCGCAGGCGCTCGGCGTCGGTGAGCTGTCGCGCCACCCTGCGGGACGCGTCGCTCATCGGCGAGAGCAGGCCGATCGCGGTCAGCTTCCCCAGGTTCCGGAGGAGCGCTGTCTGAGGCATGTGCTCGAGCAGCGCCTCCCAGACCGCAGGGTCGTTCTTCCACTCGGTCAGGAGCATCTCGTGCGTGAAGCGATGCTGCCTGATCAGCGCGGTGACCTGCTTGCGGTTCGTCGCCGCGCGGAGCGACTCGAACGCGCGCACCGCGTCCGGCAGATCGGTCATGGGCAGCGCCTTGCCGCGCGCCGACTCCTTGCCGAGCGCCTCGATGCCGCCGACGATCCAGCGGTAAAGGGCGTCGTGCTGCGGGGTCGGCGCGACCGGGTGCGCGAGCCTCAGGAGATCGCGGTGGCTGAAGCCGTCGCGCTGCTGGTACTTCATCGCCTGGTACGCGACCCTGTCGACGGGCTTGCCGTTGTACCAGGCGGCGACGGCGGACCGGAGCCCGCGCCCCCACTTGCGGAACCCCCGCACATCGCGGACGAAGTGGAAGAGATCCGTCCCGGTGCGGCACACCTCGGGCAAGGCCGCGAGGGCGGCCTGCCGGGTCTCGAGCTTCGCGTCGGCGGCGGCGATCGCGAGCGCGAAGATCGCGGGCGCGTTCTTCGGCGCTCGCCCCGAGCCGCTGATGTCGACGATGCGCTGCACGGCGCGGGGCCCGTCCGCGGCGAGGCACGCCTCGACGGCGCGGGCGTTCTCCACCGTGAGCTTCCGCTCGGTCGCGTAGTAGGTCCCCCCCTCGGCGCCGAGGATCAGCCAGCGGTCGAGCCTCGCCCACTCGTCGAGGGCGAAGGCGAAGCCGCCGGCGCTGTTCTTCGCCTGATCGGCGCGGGCCTTCTGCCGCTGCGGGGTGACCAGCGCGGCGAAGTGCTTCAGATAATCGGCCATCACACCACCTCCGGCCCGGGCCCCCGGGCAATAGAGGACGGATAAAAGAGCGTGCTCGGGTTGATCTCCCAAAGATAACCGAGCCCGTTCGACCCGTCCTGGGTGGGCGTACGGGGATCGAACCCGCCTACGCAGGGTCACAACCTGCCCTCTTCACCAGAAGAGAAACACCCACGCAAACCATCGTCGGGATGGCCGGAATCGAACCGGCGGATCTCCTCACCCCAGATGAGGCGCCTTTCCACTAGGCTACATCCCGCAGCGCCCGCTCGAACGAGGCGCCGACGCGCCCCCGGCGGGCGGCGAGCCGGCGCCTCGCGTGAGCGAAACGGGCCTGCCTCCCGCGATGGGGGCGCGGCTCCGGCGGGAGGAATCGAACCTCCAACCACCCGCTTAACAGGCGGGCGCTCTACCATTGAGCTACACCGGAACATGGAGGCGCAACGCGCCTCCACTTCATCATCCTGGATTGTCACAGATCAGGTGTCCCCGACGCCGGCGCGGCTGCGCCGGCGAGGACAGGTGGACCCGAGAGGAATCGAACCTCCAACCGTCCGCTTAAGAGGCGGCTGCTCTATCCAGCTGAGCTACGGGTCCGCGCGGAGGGCACACCTCCGCATGGCCTGCCGTGTCAGCAAGCCAAACCACGTCGACCATTCCGCGTAAGCATTACCCGGCGCCGTGAACGCGCGCCGCGGCGCTCATCCTCGAATCGAATGCTCCCAGCGCATTCAATGCCGCGCCTCCTTTCTCCGGGCGCAACTCCCCCACCCCAGCGCGCGACGACGTCGCGCGCCGCGCGCAAGACAACTCATCTCCTCGACTCGCCGGCAGCCCGCGATCCACAGCAGGCCGATAGCCCACAGCAGATCTCCAGCCACCGGCAGGCCGACAGCCCACAGCAGATCTCCAGCCCACGAGCGGGCCGATAGCCGCAACGAGCCGACAGCCCACAAGCCCCCAGAACGCCGAAGGCCGCCTGGGTTTCCCGAGGCGGCCTTCGCGAACGTCGTCGATCGACGCGTGCTTAGCTGCCTCTAGGCGCTATTCTCCGGGTTACCGAGCTTCCGCGACGGACGGAGGCTGCAAGGGTAGCCTGGATTATGCGCCCAATGTTCACCACCCAGCAGGCGATCCCATGCCATGGCCGCATCGGGCGTTCCCGACTTGGACAGGATGGTGACGAGCTGCAGGTTGTCGCGGCGGCTGAACATGGCGAATCCTCGTGTTCGGATTAAGTACTCCCCTTGGACGGGCTGCGCAACAGAAAAGTTCCTCGAGTCGATTCTTTTTTCGCCGCCTTCAACGCCTTCACCATTGGCGCGCTCCCTCGGCGCTCGCCGGTCCGAGCGCGGTCGGTGCAATCGAAGAACCGCGCCATCTTCCATCTTCCATCTTCCCTTTGCCGGCGCCCGCCCTGGACCTGATATGCCGCGGGCGTCAGGCGCGACCCGCGGCGGCGCTCAGGCCTCCTGAGCCAGGGGCGACGGCAGCAGGCGACCGCGCGCAGCGCACCTCGTGGCCTATTTCGTGCTGACGTTGTCGCCGACGCTGGCGCCGAGCCGGACTCGCTCGTCGCAGCCGCCACCGGAGACGACCAGCTGACCGCCCTGCACTTTCACGACGGCCTCGCCCCCATCCGGCCAGCGCAGCGCCACGATCGCCCGGCCGGTGCGCGCGTCATAGAACGTCCGCTCGCGGTAGCTCGCGCCGTCCCGACAGCGCATCTCGCCATCGACCTCTCCGTCGTAGACCGCGCCAGCGCCGTTGAAGGAGCTCTCCAGCACGAGCAGCTCCCCCTCGACCGAGCCGCTCACGCTGCGTGTCCCATGGCAGTGCGCGGGCCAGCCCCCCGAATGACCGCCGTTCACGACCAGGAACCCGTCCGGCTTGCGGGGGAAGACCACATGGTTGCTGTGGTGCACGTACATCATGTAGTCGCGAGGGAAGACCCACGGCGGACCGCCGGTGCACGGGCTGTCCGCCCACCTCGAGTCGGGCCTGCACAGGCGCTCTCGCGCCGCGGCCTCGCTCGTCGCCTCGCGGGGCGCCTGCTCGGCGGTGCCGATCCGCGCGAGGAGCTCGGTCCACCCCTTCACGAGCTCGGCGCCCTCGAGGTCGGCCTTGCGGACCTCCACGGTGCACGTCGATCTGCCGGCGAGCTTGCCGCGCGTCGCCGCCGAGGGCTTGAGCAGGTGCGCGTTGGCATAAGCGACCCGGGCCGCCTCGGCGTCGCCCGCCCTGTCGCGCAGGAGCCCGAGGTTGAACCAGATCTGGGAGCGCAGCTCGGGATCGCCCGCCCCCGCGAGCGCCGCGTCGAAATCGTGGTCCGCCGCTTCGCTGTCGCCCGCCGTCAGGTGCGCGAAGCCTCGCTCCGCGAGCGCCCGCGCGTCGCTCGGGTCCGCGGCGATCGCCTCGGAGAACGCCTGGATGGCCGCGTTGAAGTCCCGCTTCTTGGTCGCGAGCCGGCCTCTGGCCAGCGCGGCCTTGTACGTGGCGAGGGCCTGCTTCTCCTTCTCGGTGAGCGGGCGCGCGCTCGGGGCGGGCAACGCCGACGGCGCCGGCGGCGCAGCGCTGCTCGCCGACGCGACGGCGGCCGGTGAGCTCGCCGCGACGGGCGGCGCGCTCTCGGCGGTCGGTCGCGGCGGCTGGTCACGGCAGCCCGCGGCGACGCACGCCGCGATGAAGCCGAGCGCGAGGCGCCTCTCGATTTCGCGCGTGCGGTGACAGCCGGTGATGTCGGTGGTCATGGTGCCCATCCTCGCCCGTCCGGATCGAGCCTGTCACCGCGGATCGACGCCGGCAGGCCGCGCTCCTCGCGCCCGAGTCGGCGAGCTTTTTGGAGGACGGGGCGTCTCTCGTGCGTGGTCGCACCGGAGCGCGACGGCGCTCTACAGGGCGCCGACGCGCTCCGCGGCCACCTCGGCGGAGCGCACGGCGGCGTCGATCCCGGAGCCGTGGAACGCCGATCCGGCGAGGAGCACGCCGCTGCCGGCGAGGGCGTGCTCGACCTCTCTGACCCGCGCCGCGTGCGCAGGAGTGGAGACCGGGAGCGCGCTCGACCAGCGCGAGACCCACGCGCGCTCGGAGGGCCCGTGCACGCGCAGCACGCGCGCGAGCGAGGCCTCGGCGCGCGCCGTCCAGGCGTCGTCGCCCATCTGCTCGAGGTCCGCCGGATCGGGGCGGAAGAAGAGGCGAAGCGTGACGTGGCCGGCGGGGGCGCGATCGGCGAACTTCGAGGTCGTGAACGTGCACGCGCGGAAGCCGTGCGCCTGGTGCCCCGCGGCGACGACGAAGCCGGTGCCGTCGAGCGGATGCTCGATCGCGGCGCGCGGGTACGCCAGCGAGACGGTCACGCTGGAGAGCGTCTCGGCGTCGCGGAGCGCCCGCCCCGCCTCTCCGAGCAGCGCGGCCGCGCCGGCGGCGTGGGTGGCGAGGACGACCGCGTCGGCGTCTATCTCGGCCCCTCCGGCGAGCGCGAGGCGGAAGCCCCCGGCCACCTTCGCGAGCGAGGCGACGGCTGCGGAGGAGCGCACCTCGACGCGCCCGGCGATCGCGAGCGCGAGCGTCTCGGTCAGCTGCGCCATGCCGAGGCGGAAGGTCCGGATCCCCTTGCCGAGCTCGTCGCGCGGCACCTGGAAGCCGAGGAACTCCGCCGCCTCGCCCGGCGCGAGCTCCCGCAGCGCGACGCCGTCGAAGCCGAACGACCGGTGCGTCTCCTGACCGACGAGATCGCCGGCGATACCGAGCGCGCTCGCCAGCCCAGGGACGGCCTCGCTCCGCGCGATGAACCCCTCGGCGCCGAGCTCGACGACGAAGCCCGAGGCCCGCTCCGTCCAGAGCTGTCCGCCGACCCGCGGAGCCGCCTCGACGAGCGTCACCTGATCGCCCGCCATCGCCCGCCGGAACGCAACGATGCACCCGGCCAGACCGCCTCCAATGACGGCAATGCGTCGCATCGCGCCTCTATACCACGAGGCGATAACAATGTGAGAAGCACTGCATCCGGCGAGCAAGATCCGCCCGGGCTCGCCCGTCGGTGATACCCCTGTGAGAAACACTCCATTCACCGGCCGGCAACCACCCGAGTTCGCCCGCTCACGCGCTCAAGCGGTCAAGGAATGCTCGCCGGCGCGCGCGCGTCGGTTTAGAATGCCTCCATGGTGAGGATCTCAAAGTATTTCGACGTCAAGAGAGACGCCTATGGCCGCGAGTACATGGAGGTGTACTTCGACGGAATCGCCCTCCTCAGGCTCGTCATGACCAACAAGGGGACGGCCTTCACGCCGGAAGAGCGCGTGAACCTCGGGCTCGACGGGCTGCTCCCGCCGCAGGTCAACACCATGGAACAGCAGCTCGCCCGCGTCTATGGCGGGTTTCGCCGCGAGCCGACGCCGATCGCCAAGTATCAGTATCTGCGGGCGCTCCAGGAGCGCAACGAGATCCTCTACTATGCGCTGCTCAATCGTCACCTCGGCGAGATGCTGCCCATCGTCTACACGCCGACCGTGGGCGAGGCCGTGCAGCAGTTCAACTTCCTCTATCAGAGCGCGCGCGGCGTCTCGTTCTCTCCTGTGAACATCGATCGCGCCCAGCGCGTGCTCGCGAGCTTCCCGTGGGAGGACGTGCGCATGATCGTGGCGACCGACTCCTCCGCGATCCTCGGCATCGGCGACCAGGGTTACGGCGGGCTCGCCATCCCGATCGGCAAGCTCGCGCTCTACACCGCGGGCGGCGGCGTGAGCCCGTTCCACACGATGCCCGTTGTCCTCGACGTGGGGACCGACCGGGCCGATCTCATCGAGGACCCGTTCTACCTCGGTGTTCGCCAGCGCCGCCTGCGCGGCGACGCCTACTTCGACTTCTTCGACAGGTTCGTCGACGCCGTGAAGAGCAGCTGCCCCCGCGCCGTCATCCAGTGGGAGGACCTCTCCAAGGAGGCCGCCTTCTCCGTGCTGGATCGGTACCGGAAGGTGATCCCCTCCTTCAACGACGATATCCAGGGGACAGGGGCGGTCACCCTCGCGGGCGTGGTCGCCGCGTGCAGGCTGCGCGGCGAGCGGCTCAGGGATCAATCGGTGGTCATCCACGGCGCGGGCGCGGGCGGCGTCGGCGTCGCCTGGGCCATCTGCCAGGGGATGCTCCGCGACGGGCTCACCGAGGACGAGGCGCTCGCCCGCATCTTCGTCCTCGACTCCAAGGGCCTGCTCGCGAAGGACCGCCCGATGGAGGAGTACAAGCGCAAGTTCGCGCAGGATCCGGGGAAGATCGCCGCATGGAAGAAGGCCGGGGCCGTGCCGACGCTGCTCGAGACCCTCGAGAACACGCGCGCGACCGTGCTCCTCGGGCTGTCCGGGCAGCCGCGCTCGTTCAGCGAGCCCGTGATCAAGGCGATGGCCGCCAACACCCCGCGGCCGGTCATCTTCGCCCTCTCCAACCCGACGAGCTCCTGCGAGGCGCTCCCCGAGGAGATCCTCGCCCTGACCGAGGGCCGCGCGCTCGTCGCGACCGGCAGCCCTTTCCCGCCCGTGGAGGTCGACGGCAGGACCATCCCCATCGGCCAGGGGAACAACGCCTTCATCTTCCCGGGGCTCGGGTTCGGCTCCATCCTGTCCGACGCGCGCGAGATCACGGACGGCATGGTGCTCGCGGCGGCGTATGCGCTCGTCGACTACACGGCGGAGAAGCACCTCGACAAGGGGCTCATCTACCCGCCCGTGGAGGAGCTCCAGGAGGTCTCCACGCGCGTCGCCATCGCGGTCATCCGGGCGGCGTTCGAGGACGGCGTCGCGAGGAGCGAGAAGGTCGACCGCGGGAACGTCGAGGCCTATGTGAAGGCGCGGTTCTGGCAGCCGAAGTACCTGCCGTTCGTCCGCGGCTAGCGCCTGGCGCGGCGGGGCGCCCGCGGCGCGCGCCGCGGGCGGCGCCACCTCAGCCGAGCTGGGACAGGAACTTCCGGAGCTGCTGCGCCTCCACCATCGTCATCACCGGGACGAGCCACGCCTCGAGCGAGGTGGTGTCGCGAAACGCCTTTCGGCTCGAGTTGTGCGCGTCCCGGATGAGGCGCTCGACCTGGAGCCCCAGGATCGCGTTCGACACCGGCAGCAGGTAGGCCGTCCGGTGCACCGTGGCGTTCTGGACCCGCATCATCTCCAGGAACTTCTCCGCGCTCTCGGGCGCGAGCACGTCGACCTGGAGCAGCTCGATGCAGACAACAGCGCCGTGCCGGTTCTGGGTCACGACGCCCTGGATCCGGGCGATGCACGCGTCGACCTCGCCAGTCGGGAGCGGTGATGCGAGCCTCACCTCGATGAGACGACCGGCCCTGTTGTCAACGGAGTACATGAGCGAAATTCACCCTAACGTAGACGTCCAGACCAGAGCGCGTCAATGAACGGCGCTTCGGTGCGGTGCGGCTCCGTACGCGCGCACACGCCATCGACGGTTTTTGTCAGCGCCCTCATCAAGCACCACAGAAAAAACCGTCTGCGACGGCGCTCACGCGTCGGACGAGAAGATCACCTTCCCGGCGCGCGCCTCTTCCTCGGAGGCCGCCTCCCGCTCGGCCTCGAGGGCCTTCGCCTCGGTCTCCAGATCGGGAAAGCGGTACCGGATCCCCTCGCCTGCCTCGAGGTCGACGTCGCCCCCGAGGGCGACCACCTCGCGGGTGATCTCCTCCGAGCGCGGCGGCTCCCCCGCCGCGTCCTGCCACGCCCGCTGGAGCACCGCCTCCGTGATCGGCTCCCGGCCCTGCCGCGCGCCGACGCGGGTAAGGATCGCCCGAAGCACGGCCCGCCGGCCGTTCCGCCGGGCGAGCCTCCGCTGCTTCAGCGGGCGCAGGAGCGCCCGGCCGAGCGGCAGCGCGAAGAGCGCGAGCGAGAAGACGAGCGGCACCACCCCGAGCGCGACCGCCGTCCCCGTGGCGGGCAGCTCCGCCATCGGGACGCCCCGCGCCAGGAGCCCGAGGTTGTCCAGCGTCAGGTGGGCCCCGAGCGCGTAGAGGCTCATCAGCAGGTTGAACCCGTTGAGCGCCACGATGAGCGCGTTCATCCCCGGCCCGTTCCCGGTCAGCGGAGGCAGCTCCTCGCGCTCCGCCCAGACCGGCGCGGGCGCCCGCGCCGGCGCCTCCGCGGCCGTCCGCCGGATCGCCTCGAACCGGTAAACGATGCCCCCCTCCTCGGAGACGTCGACCGTGCCGTCGTAGTCGAGCATCAGCCGCGCCATCATCGGATCCGCCTCGTCGCGCGAGAGCCCCGTCACGCGCATCACGTCGGCGAGCCCGATCCGGCCCCGCTGCGCGCGGATCTCGGCCAGGATGAGCTTTTCGGCCTCGAGCGGATCGCGCGGCGCCGGCGTCGGGCCGAAGAAGAACCGGTTCACCTTCTCGTAGAAGGGCGTCTCGTCGCGTCGCTGCCCGAACGCCCCGCGGTGGCCATGCGACGAGGACCACGCCGGCTCGGCCGTCCACACGAACGGCGAGAACGGGTGGAACGTCCAGAAGATCGCGTCGAGGACCAGCCGAAAGAGGAAGTAGCCGGCGAACGATCCGGGGACGCCGTCGTGATTGCGCGAGTCGCTGCTCGATCGGGCGAACAGCTGGGCGATCAGGATCCCGACGAAGATCACGACGTACGCGATCAGCACGATCGCGATCCACGCCCGCACGACGAAGCGGGCCACGCCGGCGGCGGCCCGGAGGACGGCCTGGAGCGCGCGCGTCAGGCGCGTGCGGGTCTCCCACGGCTTGGTGAAGCCGTACGGGAAGCGGAAGAGCAGCTCACCTTCGGACGTCGCCTTGAGGTGCCCGCGGTGCTCGCTGACGAGCAGGTGCAGGCCGCTCTCCGCGTCGCGCAGCGGCAGGCCGCTCTTCGCCGACGCGTCGGCGAGCGTCAGATCGCCCGTGTGCCCGCGCAGGGCGGACCTCAGGACGCCGGCGGCGCGGCGGGCCTCCATCAGCTTCGGAGATTTCAGCGTCAACGGTCGCTCGCCCCTGTTCCACGGCGGCGCAGCCGCGCCCGTCGGTACGGCATCGCCGCGCTCGTCCACGGGGGCAGGACCTCCCCCGTGCCGAGCTTCATGGTGGCCCGCAGGGCTCCACGCAAAGGCCATGGCGCCTTTTTCGGGCGTCGACCCCGCCAGCGCGCGCAGCGGAGCCTCGCGTCAGCCGCCGCGAGCGCGGCGGTGCCTCGCGTCATCCGCCCGCGCTCGCGGCCGGAGGCGGGCGCGACCTCGGCGTGGCGTCGACCATCCGCACCTCCAGGCCGAGCGCGTCGCGCAGCATCCCCGCCTTCGCGACGACCGTCCACTCCTCGAGCGCCCGGTCCTCCGCGCCCTGCACCTCGATCACCAGCGTGTCGCCCTCGATGCGGCCGCTTACCTCCGCGACCTTGGCCCGGTGCTCGCGATCGAGCGCGTCGGCGACGCGGAGGATCGACGCCATGGCCTTCACCTTGGCGCGCGCGTCGCGCGAGAGCGCGCGGAAGTTGTCGTGATCCATGCTGGGCGGCGACTTCCTGTGGTAGCGCGCGATGTTCGCGACGATCGCGCGCTCCTCCGGGGTCAGGCCCATGAGGTCGCTGTGGGCGATGACGTAATAGCTGTGCTTGTGGTGCCCCTCGTAGCGGACGAAGTCGCCGATGTCGTGGAGCAGGGCCGCCGCGCGCAGGAGGATCCGGTCGCGCTGGCCGAGGCGATGGCGCGGGGCGAGGTCGTCGAACAGCCGCTCGGCGAAGCGGGCCACGAGCGCGCCGTGCTTCTCGTCGAAGTGGTAGCGGCGGCCGAGCCGGACGCAGGCGTCGCTGACCGCGGCGGCCTCTCCGCGGAAGTCGGGGCCGAGGAAGTGGGCGTGGGCGAGATCGACGAGAACGCCCTCCTTGAGCCCGACCCCGGGAGCGACGATGACCCGCTGCGCGAACGCCCGGGCGATGCGGCCCAGGATCGTCGCCGCGGGGACGATGGTGTCGGCGCGGTCCGGGCGCAGGCCGTAGATCTGCGCGCGCTCCTCGGGCGTCTTCGACGCCATCTCGTCGAGCAGGCGGGACATCGCGCCGACGTCGATCGCCCGCCCCTCCGCGGACCCGGCCGGCGCGGGGCAGAGATCCGCGAGCGTCTCGATGTTGCCGCCCGTGCCGACGAGCAGATCGATCCCCGAGCCCGATCCCTCGCCGAGCAGCTCCACGATCTCGCGCGTGGCCTCGACCATGACGCGATCGACGTACTCCTCGACGAGCCGCCGGTGCCCCGCGTCGACCGGGCGGCGATCCTCGAGGAAGGCCTCGACCATCCGCACCGTCCCCACGGGGAGCGAGCGCGAGAAGACGGCCCCGCGGCCGCGGAGCAGCGTGAGCTCGGTGGAGCCGCCGCCGATGTCGACGAGGAGCGCGGTCCGCTCGCCGAGCGCGACGCGCTCGCGGACGGCGAGCTGGACGAGGCGCGCCTCCTCGATCCCCTCGATGACCTCGATGTGGACGCCGGCCTCCCGCGCGGCGCGCTCGACGAAGAGGTCGCCGTTCTGGGCCTCGCGCGCGGCGCTCGTCGCCACCGCGCGGTAGCGGTCGACCTTGGCCGCATCCATCGCCGTGCGGAAGCGCCGGAGCGCCTCGCAGGCGGCGCCGATGACCCCCGACTCGAGCCGGCCCTTCGTGAACACGTCGTGCCCGAGACGCACCGAAGCGCGATCCGCATGGACATCGCGGAACGGGTGGAAGCGCGGCGCGTCGGGCGCCCCGGTCGCGGCCCCGGCGAGCGCCGGATCCCGGCCGGCCCCGAACGCCCCGAGCGCCGGAGGATCGACGTCGACGATGCGAAGCCGGATGGCGTTGGATCCGATGTCGATCGCAGCGAGCCGCGCCATGTCGGGAGAAGTAGCGAAGCTCCGGGCGGTTGGCTACTCTCATGCCGCTCATGTCGAGGAAGCTTCATCAAGGCTCGGGGGCTCCCCATCTAGGCCCCCTTCCGCATCGACCTTCAGCGCTCGCGCCCGCGCCCGGGCAGGCTCTGGACGCGCGCCGTCTCCTCGGCGGCGCGCGACGAGCGGCGCGCCTCGCGCTGGGGATCGCGACCGCGGCGCTCGCGCTGGCGGCGTGCAGCGGCGGCGAGGCGCGCGCGCCGAACCCGCTGCGCGCCCTCGACGAGCGCAGGGCGATCGAGGTGATCCGCCGCGCGATGGCGCACGAGGGCGCGCAGCCGGCGCGCGGGCGCGAGGTCGAGCTGACCAGCGGGCAGAAGGTGCGCGTCGATGTCGGCGTGCAGAGCCGCGCGTACGGCGTCGTCTACGTGACCGAGGAGGACGCCCAGGCGCTCGGCGCCGCGATCCCGCCGCCGAACGGCCGGGACGAGAAGCTGCGCATCGTCCGCGGCGGGCCGGACGGGGCCATTCGCCTCGTGCTCCTCTACCAGCAGAACTACCTCTACGACGACCTCGTCGGCGAGTCGCACGAGCGCACGACGATCACCGCCGAGCGCGAGCTCACGCGCGACGTGCAGGACTTCATCACCTACGCGCGGACGCAGAAGTTCCAGTGAGCGCGCGCGAGGAGGGCGGGCCGGCGCGCCGCCGGGGGCACAGGAGAGAGCGAGACGCCGCCGAGGAGCGCGCGCGACGCGCGCTCGGCGGCGGGGGGTTGCTGCTCGTCGCCGGGCTCGCGCTGGTCGGCGTCGGGCCGTCGGACGCGGGCATGGGGCTCACGGTGCTCGCGCTCCTGGTGCTCATCTACGGGATCCACAGCTTCGGCCGGCTGGGGACGGAGCGCGACGGACGAAGCGAGCAGGCGCGGGCTCCGTCGCGTTGAGGCTTGCGGAGCGGGGCGCGTTCGAGCAGCATCCGCCGCCATGCAACGCCCTACGCGCCAGCACCAGCACCTCACCCTCAAGGTCACCCAGAAGCAGGAGCGGAGCACCCAGAGCTCCCGGAAGCCCGGCCGCAAGCACAAGCGCTGGAGCAAGTTCCTCGCGCAGTACGCGCCGCTCGTCGCCGGCGCCGAGACGGCCGCCTCCGCCGAGAGCTGAGCTCCCGCCGCCGGCCGAGGACGCCCTGGCGCCCGGCCTTCACGATTCCTTCCCACGCATAATTTTTCACTAAATTTCATGCCGGCGCAGGCCGCCTCCGCTCCCGACGAGGCGGCGGCGCCTCCGCCCGCGATGGCGGCTGTGCCGCCCGTGACGCGAGCCGCTACGGCGGATGTGCCGCCACTGTGCGACGCGGCCACCGCACCGCGGTCTCTCCATGGGTCGTGGATTTTCGTGATGGGGTCGCGCTCATCTCGCCACGTAGCCAAGAGAACGCCCCCTCTCGGCGTCTGATACGCGATAGCCAGGCGGCCTGTCACCCACTCCGCGCGAGACGGGCGCGCCGGCTCCGCGCGCGCATGGCGCGCGAAAGGGCCCACTCCATCTCTCGCGCAAGGAAGGATCCATGCCCGCTCGTCCTCCGTCCCGCGCTGCCCGCGCGGCAGCGTCGCTTTTGTGCTCTCTCGTCGTCGGCGGCACATCACTCCTCCCGGGGTGCCTGAGCCGCCCGATAGCCCATCAGGACACGCGCACGACTGGCACCGTCGTCGAGCGGCTCCCACGGCGCGTCGACAAGATCGATCTCCTCCTGACCATCGACAACTCGGGGTCGATGAAGGACAAACAGGACATCCTCGCGCTGGCCGTGCCCGACCTCGTGAGGCGCCTGGTCGACCCCCGGTGCATCGATCCGCTGGACCCCCTGACGTCGTCCCCGCCGAGGGAGGACGGCAGCTGCCCGAGCGGCATGGAGCGCGAGTTCGAGCCCGTCGTCGACATCCACATCGGGATCATCAGCACGAGCCTCGGCAGCCATGGCGCGGACTCGTGCCCCGAGGGACCGCTCGTCTTCAACAACGACAAGGGACACCTCATCGCCCGGAGCGACAGGGACGACCACAACGACGCAGACAACGACCCGCCGACCTACCAGAATCTGGGGTTCCTCGCCTGGGATCCAGAGCAGAAGCTCAGCCCCGCGGGCGAGTCGATCCTCGACGACGGCGCGGGGCGCGGCCTGGTGCCGACGCTGACGAACATGGTCAGAGGAGTGGCCGACACCGGCTGCGGCTACGAGTCGCAGCTGGAGAGCTGGTACCGCTTCCTCGTGGACCCCGCGCCCTACGAGGCCCTCGAGGTGGTGAACGGCAAGGCGGAGCGGCGCGGCGTGGACAAGGAGCTCCTGGATCAGCGCAAGGCGTTCCTGCGGCCAGACTCGCTCCTCGCGATCATCATGCTGTCGGACGAGAACGACTGTTCCATCAAGGAGGGAGGGAATGCCTTCTGGGTCGCGAGGAATTTGACCGAATACCCAGACGGCCACAAGGAGGAGTTCCGGATGTTCCCTCCGCGCAGGGAGTGCTCGGACAAGGGCCTGGACGACCCGTGCTGCAAGTCCTGCGGGTCGGACAGGGGCGAGTGCCCGCTGGACGAGGAGACCTGCGGCCCGGACGGCCAGCTCCGTGTGCTCACGAAGACCGAGGATCCGCACAACCTGCGCTGCTTCGACCAGAAGCGCCGGTTCGGCATCGATCTGCTCTACCCGATCGACCGCTACAGGGACGCGCTCACGCAGAAACGGATCCAGGATCACCAGGGCAATCTCGTCGACAACCCGATCTTCTCGGATCTCGACCCGGACGACGAGAACAGCGCGGACCGTCCGCCGGAGTACGTGTTCTTCGCGGGCCTCGTGGGCGTCCCGTGGCAGGACATCGCGCGCCAGGACGAGGCCGGTCAGCCCGATCTCCGGGAAGGCAGGGACCAGGACGGCAACCGCGTCGGCGGCTTCAAGAGCGCCAAGGAGCTGAACGCTCCCAGCGCGAGCTTCGCGAGCACCTGGGACATCATCCTCGGAGATCCGAAGTCGCGCCGGAGCCCCGGCGATCCCCACATGATCGAGTCGCCGCTCCCCCGCGATGGCGAGAACCCGATCACCGGGACGCGCATCGCCGGCCCGGACTCGCCGGACGACGCCAACGCCATCAACGGCCATGAATGGAACCCCAACCCGAGCGTCGGTGACCTCCAGTACGCTTGCACGTTCGAGTTGCTCGAGCCCGTGACGGGCGGGGACTGCAAGAGCACGGAAGACCGAGACAGCCCCCTGTGCCAGGACAACCCCGACGGCACCGACAGCAACCTCCAGGTCAACGCGAAGGCCTATCCGGGCCTGCGGCAGCTCGAGCTCATCCGGGACCTCGGGGAGCAGGGCATCGTCGGCTCCGTGTGCCCGGCGCAGCTCAGGTTCCCGGAAGAGGACCGGCTCGACTTCGGCTATCGGCCGGCGATCGGCGCGATCGTCGATCGCCTGAAGACGAAGCTCGGCGGGCAGTGCCTGCCCCGCGCGCTCCAGCCGGACGAGAGCGGACAGGTCAGCTGCCTGGTCCTCGAGGCGCGGAGCACGGCCGAGGGGAAGTGCGGCTGCGACGGGCTGACGGCGCGGCGGGAGGTGCTCCACGAGAACCTCGCCGCGAAGCGGATGGTGCTCGACGATCCGGTGGCGGCGGTGAACGGCTGGAACTGCGTCTGCGAGGTCGAGCAGCTGAAAACGCCGGACGAGCTCGCGGCGTGCCAGAACACGGTGCCTCCTGCGCCTGTCGAGGTCGGCGGCGAGAAGGTGCACGGGTGGTGTTATGTCGACCCGCGGCTCGGCTTCGGCCGAGACGAAGTCGTCGCCAAGTGCCCGTCCACAGAGCGCCGCCAGGTCCGGTTCACCGGCGACGGCGCAGCCCTGGACGGCGCGACGCAGTTCGTCATCTGCACCGGCGACACCGCCAACCAGTAGCGCGGCGCAGACAGCAGCGATCCGCTGCGCTGGCCGCGGTCGTGGAGAGGGTCGAGCTTCCGTGGCTCGGAGCGGTGCTCAGGCAGGCGCCGCTCGCCCCGGACCCGCGCTTCGCGGATCTTTGCAATCAGCGTGAAGGGCCGCCTTCTCGGCGCGAAAGCCGATAGACTGTGATGCGTGGACTCCACGGCACACCACGGCGCGGAGCGGCCTCCGTCGGTTCCTTCTTCAGCCAGGTACGACCCCGAGCACGGCACGTTCGAGCTCGTGGAGACCGACGCCGACGGCCGCCGCTCGGGCGAGTGCGACGTCTACCGCGCGAGCGACGGCACGTTGCTCTCGCGCTGCTCCTACGCGGGCGGGGTGAAGGACGGGCCGTTCACCTTGTTCCACCCGAACGGTCAACCCGCGCAGCGCGGGCGCTACCGGGGCGGAGAGCTCGACGGCGAGGTGGTTGTGTACGGCAGCGACGCCCCGACGGAGCTCAGGCTACGACCGTGCTGTGTGCCGCCCGGCGCCTGGGAGCTGCGAACGCGCTATCGGCAAGGGAGCATCCTGCGCCAGGTCTTTCACGACCGCGACGGGTACCCGATCTCCTCGGACGGCTCCCGCTGGCCCGAGCAACCGGCCGGCGTCGCCGGAGAGGCCGACTACGACCACGGGTCGCAACGATGGCTGGTCCGCGAGGAGGACGACGCCTCGGCCTCGCTCATCGACCGTTACTTCACGCGCGAGGGCAAGCCCTCTCAGGAGATCGAGGTCCGCGCTGGCGCGCGTGTTCGCGAGCTCCGGTACGACGCGCTGGGCCGCCCTTCCGAGGAGCGGCACTTCGATCCCCAGGGACGTTTCCACGGCCCGTCCGTCCGCTGGTTTCCCGACCCGGACACGAGCCCTTACCTCGACCGGCGCGTGCGCGAGGAGCGCGGCCAGTATGCGCACGGTCACCCGGTCGGAGCGTTCACGGGGCTCGACGCGGACGGGGCGCCGGTGGTTCGACGCGAGCTCGGCGCGGCCCTCGACGAGGCGAGCCTCGGCGCATCGCCCGCGCTCGCCGAAGAGATCGCGGCGTGGGACGCCGAGCGCGTCTGGGCGCTCGCGCGAGAGCTCTTGCAGGAGGGCCGCGCGCGCGAGGCCTGCTGCGCCGCGGCCCGCGCGGCGGCCCGCGGAGGCGAGCGAGAGAGGCTCGCCGAGTTCCTGCGCGGCGCGACGCTGCAGCCGAGACCCGAGGTCGTGGAGCAACGCGGGCGAGCGCTGCTCGAGGCGTCCGACGCGACCGCGCTCGGCGTCCTGGACGAGCTCTTGCTCGGCGCCGAGCCGAGCGCGGCTTACCGCATGTTCGCCGCCGTCTTCCGGGGCTCGCGTCGCGTTGCGCTCTCGCTCGTCGAGGCGGCGCTGCTGCTCGTGCCCGAGTGCCGCTCGATCTGCATCACGCGCGCGCTCCTGCGGATCGATCTCGGCGACACGCGCGGGGCGCTCGAGGACGCCGACCGCGTCGAGGCCGAGGCCCCCGCCGTGGCCGAGCACCTCAGGACCTTCGTGCGGCTGCTGTACCCGGAGTTTGCTTTCTGGCCGGCGCGCCAGGCCATCGATCCGGTGCCCGGCGACGCATCGGTCACGGTCGAGCTCGATCAGCCGATCGAGCAGGTTCAGCAGAAGGTCCGGCTCTACGCCACACGCCTCCTGCGCCTGCGCGAGGCCGTGCAGCGCGGCCTGCCGGGCACGGAGCCCTGTCCGTGGCTCCCGCCCGACCTGTCGCACCTCTTGCCGGACGGGCCGGTGGCGCTCGCGCGGACAGAGACGACCTTGACCGAGGAGACCGAGAATGGCGTCGAGACCGTCGAGCTCACCGTGGACGAGGCGCTCGACCCAGGAGCCCTGCCAGTCTCTCTCCTGATGCGCAGGGCCCGAGCCGAGTGGGCCGCCCTCTGCTGGCTTTGCTGGTCGGCCGGCCTCGACCAGGTCGCGTTGCCGGAGCGCATCGCGCACCGGCCCGACTTCACGGCGGCGGTCAACATGTCGCTCACCCGCTGGTTCCGCGCGCGCGACCAGCTGCAGACCGGCGGGCTCGTCAGCCGGGTGCGCGGCGTACCGGGCTTCCTCTGGGAAGGGCACGACATCGGAGAGCTCGACCCCACGCTCGCGGGCATCGCGGCCGACGAGCACTTCGAGGTGCGCTGCCTCTTCGTGTGGCTCATGTTCCAGGAGAACGTCTCCCCGTTCCAGAGCGATATCCGCGCGGCGTGAGCGCCGAGTCAGGCACCATCTCGCCACAGCGGACAGGTCGAGGCGTGGCGGTCCTGCGCGCGACGGGTGACCCCTTGAGCTCGCGCGTCGCGCCGATCTCTCGCAGCGGTCGGCCTGGCGCCTCGCTTGCATCCGCTCCCGCGCATGCATCTACACCGGATGAAGACTCCAGGTCTCGCGCACATCGCCTACCTGCTCGGCAACGAGGGCGAGGCGATCGTGGTGGACCCGCGGAGGGACATCGACGAGGTCCTCGCGGCGGCCCGGGAGAGGGACCTCGTGATCAAGTTCATCCTCGAGACGCACCGCCACGAGGACTTCGTCATCGGATCTGCCGCCCTCGCGAAGGCGACGGGCGCGAAGATCGTGAGCTTGGATCATCCGCTCTTCGGACAGAGCGACATCCGGATGCGGGACGGCGAGGAGCTCGACCTGATCGGGCTGCGCGTCCGCGCGCTCCATACGCCGGGACACACGCCCGAGAGCACCTGTTATGCCGTGTTCCTCCCGGACGCGCCCGGGCGCGCCTTTGGCGTCTTCACCGGCGATACGCTGTTCATCGGGGAGACGGGGCGGACCGACCTGCCCGACCGCGACAAGACCAGCGACAACGCGCGCCTCCTCTTCGCGTCGGTGCACGAGAAGCTCGTCCCGCTCGGCGATCAGGCGCTCCTCTGGCCCGCCCACGGCTCCGGCTCGGTCTGCGGGGGCGACATCGCGGAGCGCGATGATTCCACGCTCGGCCTCGAGCGCGCCTACAATCCCGTCTTCGTGAAGTCGGCCGACGACTTCGCCCGCGCCAAGGTCGCGGAGCGCATCCCGCGCCCACCCTATTTCAGCTTGATGGAGAGGCTGAACCTCGGAGGGGGCAAGCCGCTCTCCGTGAAGCCCGGCGAAGTGCCCTTCCTGCCGCCAAACAAGTTCGCGTCGGAATCCAAGCAGGGGCTGGTGCTCGACGCGCGCGACCCCGAGGCGTTCGCGTCGGGGCACCTGCCCGGCTCGCTGAACCTCTGGTTCGCCGGGCTCCCGGTGTTCGGCGGGTGGGTCGCGGACGAGACGACCCGGGTATACCTGGTCGTCTCGCGCGCCGCGGACGTGGAGGCGGCGGTCCTGCACCTCGCGCGCGTCGGCGTCGATCACGTCTCCGGCGTGCTCGCCGGAGGGTTCGACGCATGGCGGGACGCGGGCATGCCCATCGAGAAGACGGGCACGATGACCCCGCGCGAGCTCCACGACGCGGGCGACGCCGTCGCGGTGCTCGACGTCCGCGATGATCAGGAGTTCGAGGCGGAGGGGCACATCGAAGGCGCGCGGCACATGTACGTGGGATATCTCGACGAGCACTTCGAGAAGATCCAGCCCGCGCTGCCCCGTCATGGCCGCATCGCGCTCGTCTGCAGCGTCGGGCATCGCGCTGGGCTCGCGACGAGCATCCTCCGTCGCCGCGGCTTCACCGAGGTCGCCAACGTCCTCGGCGGGATGACGGCGTGGGAGAAGCTCGGTTTGCCGAAGAAGCAGGGCCCCGAGCGCACGGTGACCACCATGGATATCGAAGGAGCGCGACGATGAGCTCGCAGGGAAGCGCGCGCTGGGCACCGGAGATCGCCGGGCTCGCGATCGGAGCGCTGGAGACGTTCGCGATGGGGACCGCGAAGCGGCCTCTCGGCGTGACGTCCGCGTTCGAGACGGCGGCGAGCGCGCTGGCGCGCCGGCTCGCGCCGCAGGCCAGCCGGGTGAACGAGTTCGTGGCCAAGCGGGAGACGACGCCGAAGATCGACTGGGAGGTGCTGCTCGCCCCGGGCATCGTCCTTGGCGCGTTCCTGGCTTCGCGCGCGTCGGGCGCGCGAGGATCCGCGCTGCCGGACGCGTGGCGGGCCCGGTTCGGGGAGAGCCGCGGGAAGCGCTACGCCGCGGCGTTCTGCGGGGGCGCCCTGATGATGTTCGGCGCGCGGCTCGGCAAGGGATGCACCAGCGGGCACGGCATCAGCGGCACGATGCAGCTCGCGGCGGCGAGCCTCGCGTTCGACGTCGCGATGGGCGTGAGCTCCGTCTTGACGGCGAAGCTCCTGTTTCGAGGAGGTGCGCGATGAAGCGGGATTCGCTCGGAAGACTGGTGCTCGGCCTCGCGACCGGGACCGCATTCGGCGCCTTTCTCCAGCGAGGAGGGGCCTCGGATGCCGACCTCATCCTCAAGCAGCTCCTGCTGCGCGACAGCAGCATTGCGCGGATCATGTCGAACGCGGCGGCCGCCGGCTCGATCGGCACGCACGGCCTGCGCGCGGCCGGCGCGACCGAGCTCGACGTGAAGCCGTTCCAGGTACGTTCGGTGATCCTGGGCGGCGTGGCCTTCGGCGCTGGCATGGCGATCCTCGGGTATTGCCCCGGCACGACCCTCGCCGCCGTCGGCGAAGGCCGGCGCGACGCGATGTTCGGGCTGCTCGGGATGGTCGCTGGAGCGCTCGCCTTCATCCGCGTGTACCCGCACATCAAGGAGGTGGTCGAAGAGACGGACCTCGGCAAGGTCACCCTCCCTTCGGCGACGAAGACGTCCCCTTGGCCCTGGGTGGCTGGCCTCGCCGGGCTCGCGGGCGCAGCGGCGCTCGTCAGCCGCGTGCGGGTGGCGTGATGGATTGGAGCGCGACGAGGACGCGTCAGTCGAGGATCATCACGGCGGTCTCGCCCCCGATGTCCAGGCGCGAAAGAAAAGACTCTAGGGCCTCCATGGACAGGGGGGCCCCCCTCACCGCCAGCGCGGATTCACGAACGCTGGTGAGCGCTGGGAGCCAGTCGAAGCTCGTGAGCTGACCCGAGCTCACGAGTCTGAGCTCACCCACCTCCGCGAGGGCGCCGAACCCTTCGAGGCCCGGGCCTTCCAGCAGATGCATCTGAAAATTCGCGCCGACGCGGCGCAGGTTGCGCAGCGCGGTGAAGTCGTCCGTGTGGTTGCGGAAGAGGGTCAGCGAGCCGTCGATGTGGATGAGGGAGGAGAGCGGCTCCAGAACGCCTGGCGTCACGTCGCTCAGGTGGATCGAGCCCCGGAAGCGGGTGCATCCGGCCAAGCCCGTGTAGGGCTCGATCGCCAGATCGCCCGGCTGGCCACACACCATCGCCTCGGCATCGGGGTCCGGCGGCTCCTTGGGAACGGCGTTCGTGAGGGACACCAGCGCGCCGCTGCGCACGCGCGACGTCGCGAAGGACTCCAGCGCTTCAGCGGTCAGCTGCGCGTTGCGCCGAGCGATCATCGAGGCGCCGATCTCCGCGAGAGCAGGAAGCCACGAGAAGTCGGCAAAGCCGCTCTGGTAGAGCCATAGCCCGGAGACGACCTGGAGCGACTCCAGGCCGCGCAAGGCCTCCGGCGCTCCCACGACCAGCAACCGACCTTCGATCCGCGTCAGGTTGGACAGGGGTCCGAGATCCTCAGGAGGCGAGTAGAGCAGCAGGGATCCCGCTATTTCCCTGAGATCCATGAGCGCGTCGATCGTCTCGGGCCCGTCCAAGGCCAGCAGATGAAGCGTGCCGAGGAAGCGCGTGCAGCCACGCAAGCGCTCCAGCTCGGGCGCGGGCCCGGTCGCCTCGTCGAGGACGTTCGCGCCCACCGCGATCACCTCCCCCGCCGTCCCGCAGTCACGCCCCTCGGCAGATCCGGCTTGTCCGCCCCCGGACGGCTCGGCGGCCCCGGAGCCGCCGCTGCCAGCTGTCGCGCCGCCTCCGCCGCCTCCGCCGCCCGCGACGGCGCTCGAAGCTCCCGTGGAAGCGCCGCCTGTCGCTCCGCCCGGGCCGTCGGGGGTGGTGCCGCAGGCCGCAGCACCGAGGAGCAGCAACCCCGCCGCGCCGCTCAGCCCGCGCCGCAACATGAGCCTTTCCCCTCTTCTCCTCGCATGGTCGCCCGATTCTAACAGAGCTCTCACGCGCGAGGCACGCTGGACTGAAGCGGCGCCGGCGGGCGGGCTAGTTGCCTGCCGTGTGGGCGATCGCGAAGATGAGGTTGCGCTCGAGCCGGATGCCCTGCGGCGTGCGGAACGCCTCGAGCTCCTTCGCGAGCCGCGCTCGCACCTCGCGCTTCTCCTCGGGGCTCAGGTGCGAGAGGTGATTGCCGAACGAGCTCGACCCGCTGTGCCTCAAGATCTCGTCGACGTCGGCGGCGTGGTCGACGAAGGTGAGGATCTCCACCGTGTCGGCGATGAAGCCGGCGCGCTCGAGCAGCGCTCGAGCCTCGTCGACCGTCAGCTTGTGCGGGCGATTGCCCTCCGCGTCTCTCCCGAGATCGGCCAGCACCTTGCGCTGGATCGGCTCGAGCTGGTGCGGCTTCTCCCGCGATCCCGTGCTGAATCCGAGCTTGCCGCCGGGCTTCAACACGCGCGCCGCCTCGGCGATGGCGCGCTCCTTCTGGGCTTCGTTCAGCCAGTGAAGGACGCTGTTCAGGTACACGACGTCAAAGCTCTTCGAGGCGAAGGCGGAGAGGTCCTCGGCGCGGCCGACCGCGGTCGCGAGGTTCGCGCGGGCCTTCTGCCGGGCGATGTCGACGCGGAGCGGCAGGGGATCGATGGCCGTCACGCTGCCCTCGGGGCCGACGATCTCTGCCACGTGAGCGGCGAGCCGGCCGGTGCCCGCGCCGACGTCGAGCACACGCTGGCCGCGCCGCACGCCCAGCGTTTCGATGAGGAGCTTGCCGTGGTTGAACTGCCGGTCGCTGCCGTGCTCGTAGGCCTGGGCGAGCTTGGGGGTGTCGAGAGAGAGGCTGATGGTGGTCATGCCGGCCGCCCGAGCAGGGCCCGTGTTGGCGCCCGGCGCCGCGCTGGCAGGGCCCGCGCGCCGGAGCGCCGCGCCGCCGGCGAGGACCCGGGCGCGGCAGATCGAGGTCGCCGCTGCCCGCGGGCCAGCAGCGATGCTGCTCTGGTGCTGCGCCGCGAGCAGCGTGGCCGCGCGGCGAAAGGCGGCGGGCAGGGACGGCGGCGGGTCCGATGCGCCGGCTCAGGGAGGGCCCTGACTTGAATTTCGAAACAATTTTATCAATCATTCATTCACTTCCAATGACAACAACCATGGATGCCATCGATCTGAAAGCGATCCACCTCCTCTCCCGCGACGCCCGCCGGTCGTGGGCGGACCTCGGCGAGGCGGTCGGCCTCTCCGCGCCCGCCGTGGCCGAGCGGGTGCGGCGGCTCGAGGAGCGCGGCGTCATCACGGGGTGGGAGGCGCGCCTGGACGCCCGGACCGTGGGCGCCGGGCTCACCGCGTTCATCTCCGTCTCGATCGCGAACCGGCGCGGTCGCGGCGAGTTCCTGCGCGCCGTCGAGCGCGCGGCCGAGATCCAGGAGTGCCACCACGTCGCCGGCGACGAGGACTACCTGCTCAAGGTGCGCTGCCGCGACACCGAGGCGCTCGAGCGCCTGCTCACGCAGGAGCTCAAGGCCCACGACGGCGTGGTGCGCACGCGCACGACGATCGTCCTGTCCACCGCCAAGGAGACCGCCCTCCCGCCCCTGCCGCTGCCGTCCGACGAGGCGCGCGACGGCGAAGCGCGCCCCCGCAAGGCGCCCGGCCGCGGAGCCGCCCGGAAGGAGGCGCCGTGAGCGGCGCCGACGGACTGCCGCCCTTCGGCGATCGCCGCGATCGTCGCGAACGCCAGATCGACGAGCGCGACCTCGCGGCGCTCGCCGCCGCCGTCGAGGACGCAGCGTTCCCGCAGCGCGATTTCTCGCACGCGCGCCACCTGCTCCTCGCCCTGCACTACGTGCGCGCTCACGGGCCCGAGGGGGCGCTCGCGCGCATGCGCTCGGCCCTGCAGGCCTTCAACGCGCGGCACCCGCCGAGCAACGGTTACCACGAGACGATCACGGTCGCCTGGCTCACGCTCGTCGCCCGCCACGCCGCCGAGCACCGAGGCGCCGCCGTCCACGAGCTCGCGGAGGGCCTCCTCGACCGCCACCGCAGCAGCAAGGCGCTGTTCGCCCATTACTCTCGCGCGCGGCTGCTCTCGGACGACGCCCGCGCCGCGTTCGTCGCGCCCGACCTCGCGCCGCTCCCGGCGCCAGGCGACGGCGTGCGCATCCGCCTGGCGACCGAGGCCGATCTCTCGGCGATCGAGGAGATCTATGCGTTCTACGTCGAGCGCTCGACCTGCACCTTCGCCACCACCGTCCCGACCCCGGCGGAGCGCCGCGCCTGGCTCGCGGCGCACGGCCCCCTGCACCCCGCCACCGTGGCCGTCGAGGGCGACGGGACCGTGGTCGGCTGGGGCTCGCTCTCGCTGTGGAACCCGCGCGAGGCCTACGCCCGCTCCGTCGAGAACTCGGTCTACGTGCGCGATGGCCTCCACCGGCGGGGGCTCGGGCGCCGCCTCCTCGCCGATCTCGTGAGCCGCGCGATCTCGCTCGGCCACCGCACGATCATCGCGCAGATCGCCGGAGACCAGGCGGCGAGCGTCGCGCTGCACCGCGCGCTCGGGTTCGAGGACGCCGGGCTGCTCCGCGACGTCGGGCACAAGTTCGACCGCTGGCTCGACGTGATCCTGATGCAGCGTGCGATTCCTTACCCTGCAAGCGACGGCCAGCAGCCGTGAGGTAACTCACGCGCCCGCGATCACCCTCGACGACCCCGAATTGCGTCGGCTGAACGCGCACGGAAACGCACCCACCGTCATCGAACCGATCGCCTCGGGATTCAACACATCGCGGGCTCGCGCGGCGAGGCCGGCTCGGGTCGTCCGGAGCAAATGGCACCGTAGCGCCGCACCCACCGAGCGCAGAAAGCGGCAGCACAGCATGTTCGTCACCAACGTTGAGCGCCGAGAGGAGCGCAAAGGGACCCCTGCCAGCGGGAGGGCCCTCGACCTGCTGGGCAAGATGGAGCGGAACGAGCGGGAGTACGACGAGACGATCGCCTATGCCCTCTCGCTCGCGTCGGCGTGGTCGTACGCCGACCCGCAGGCGCTCCACGACGTCATGAACAGCCTCGGGTTCGAGAACCGGTGCTACGCCGTCACGCTGAGCAACGATGCCGTCTCGGCGCGCACGAGCGCGTCGCTCCTCCAGCACGTCGATGGCTCGGCGGCGATCCTGTGTTTCCGCGGCACAGAGCCGGCGAACACCGGCGATCGGCTGGCCGACACCGGCGTCGAGCCGGCTCGGCTCCACGCGTGGAAGGCCGTGCAGGGCGGCGCCTACCGCGGCCGCGAGCCGATGGCGCGCTACATCGCCTGCCGTCTGAAGAGGGCGATGAACGGGCAATCGATCGTCGACGAGAAGGGCGAGCTCGTCTCGGTGGACGCCCCCGCAGGCTCCGACGCGACCGGCGAGCCCCTCGAGCACCGCTTGAAGGCGCTCTACATCACAGGACACGGCCTGGGTGGCGCGCTGGCGGCCCTCGCTGCAGCCATGATCTTCGAAGACAAGGAGCACGAGGGCATCAGGGACGCGGTGCGCGGCGTCTACACGTACGGGCAGCCGCGCATCGGAAACGAGATCTTCGCCCGGAGATGTCAGGACACTTACGGACGCCTCCTCTTCCGTCATATCCATGCCAACGACCTCGTGCCGATGTTCCCTCCGCCGTCGATCGGGAGGTTCGAGCCGTTCGGTCACGAGCTCCGATCGAGCGCGGCGGGCTGGGTGTTCTCGGAGCAGCCCGCGCGTCGTGCCGGCACGGCGCCCTTCGGCTCCACGGTGGACGTCCTGGCCTGGGTCAAGCAGCGGCTCCCCCTGGTCCGCCGACTGCAGCGGCCGTTCTCGTCGGACGACCACGCCGCGCACAGGTACGTGAGCGTATCCCAGCGATCGTTGCGTCTGCGCCGGTCGGAGCTCGTTCTGGAGAGAACGTGAGAGGGAGGTCGAGCCACGGTGATGGCCACCGTGGCCGTGCCCCGAGCGGACGAATGGATCCGCGTGCGCCCTGGAGCGCGCCCCAGGGCTCCGGCGGGCGCGCTACGAGGCCCTGGCGTTCTTCAGCGCTTCCGGGTTCCCCGGCCCCTCGAGGTACTCGTCGTACGTGCCGTTGAAGATGCGCGGATCCTTCGACGACAGATCGAGCACGCGGGTGCCGAGCTTGCCCACGAAGTGCCGGTCGTGGCTCGTCACGACGACCGTCCCCTTGTAATCGACGAGCGCCTGGAGGAGCGCGTCGATGCTCTCGACGTCGAGGTGGTTCGTCGGCTCGTCGAGCACGACGATGTTGTTCTTCACCAGGATGAGCTTCGCGAGGAACAGGCGCGCCGCCTCGCCGCCGGAGAGGTTCTCCGTCTTCTTGAGCCCGGCCTCGCCGCTGAAGAGCAGCTTCCCGAGCACCGAGCGCACGTGCTCCTTCGGGGCGGACGGGTCGAAGCGGTACAGCCAGTCGTAGGCCGTGAACCCCGCCTCGATCGCCTCGTGGTGATCCTGCGCGAAATAGCCGACGTTCGTGTCGTGGCCCCACGTGACGGCCCCGGCGTCGGGCGTGTACTCGCCGACGAGGAGCTTGAGCAGCGTCGACTTGCCGATGCCGCTCGGCCCGATGACCGCGAGCTTGTCGCCGCGGTTCAGGTTGAAATCGAGCTTCTGGATCACGCGCTTATCGCCGAAGCCCTTGGAGAGGCCCTCGACGCGCAGCACGTCGCGGCCGGAGGGCTTCTCGATCTCGAACTTGATGTACGGGCGCACGACGCTCGAGCGCCGCACCTGGATGCCCGCCTCGAGCTTCTCGATCTCCTTCACGCGCGACTGCGCCTGGCTCGACCGGCTCGCGCTCGCGCCGAAGCGGGCCACGAAGTCCTTGAGCTCGGCGATCTTCTTCTTCTTCTGCGCGGCGTCGGCCTCCGACTGGCGCTTGCCGGTCGTCTTCTGCTCGATGAAGTCGTCGTAGTCGCCCGTGTAGAGCGTGACCGTCTGGTAGTCGACGTCGGCGACGTGCGTCGCGATCGCGTTCATGAAGTGCCGGTCGTGGCTGACGACGAGGAGCGTGCCGCGGAAGGTGTCGGTCAGGTACGACTCGAGCCAGCGGATCGAGTCGAGGTCGAGGTGGTTCGTCGGCTCGTCGAGGAGCAGGACGTCCGCGCCCCCGAAGAGCGTCTGGGCGATGAGGACGCGGAGTTTGTACCCGCCCGCGAGCGTGCTCACCGTGCTCGTGTGCCGGGCGGTCGCGATCCCGAGCCCCTCGAGCATCTCGGCGGCGCGCGACTCGGCGGTGTAGCCGTCCTCCTCGCCGATCGTCCCCTCGAGCTCGGCCAGCCGCATGCCGACCTCGTCGGTCATCTCGACCTCGTACAGCCGATCGCGCTCCTGCATCGCGTCCCAGAGCGCCCGGTTCCCCATCAGGACCGTGTCGAGGATGCGGGAGGACTCGTAGGCGAAATGGTCCTGCTTGAGCACGCCGACGCGGAGCTGCCTCGGGATCTCGACCGAGCCCTGATCCGACTCCTCCTCGCCGGAGATGACCTTGAGGAGCGTCGATTTCCCCGCTCCGTTCGCGCCGACGAGCACGTAGCGCTTGCCGGGGTCGAAGCGCATCGTGACGTTCTCGAAGAGAATTTTGGGACCGTACCGCTTGGTGAGCTTTTCGAGCGTGATCATCTCAGCGGGGCCGGGCGTAGCACGTGTGCGCCTGCGGTTCCGGTGAATTCCGGAGGCAGCGCGCGCCCCGGGGCAGGCGCGTCACCTCGGCGCGGCAGGCGGCGGGCTGGCGACGCGCGCCGGCGCTTCCTCGAATACCTCGGCGTCTGGCAAGGAGAGGACCTCCCTGCCGGCCGATTCCAGCTTCTCTCTCGGCACGTCGCGGAAGCGCGCGCGGAACGCCGCAGACGGGCGGAGGGTCACGGCCTGCCCGGTCGACCTGCGCCTGTACGTTGTCTCCACGCCGTCCTCGCTCGCCTCGATCAGGCTGAGATTCAGCTTCCCGAGGCTGGCCCCCGTCGCGGCAGCGGCGCCGTCGGCGATGCAGGAGAACTGCACGTTCCGCGGGCTGTGGTGGATCACCTCGAGGTCGAAGCTCCTCGCGGGCAGCCCGAGCCTCGCGAGCGCAAAGCGCCCCATGCGGTAGCCGGCGACGGCCCACGGCCCGGCCCCGCCGTGGATCGCGGCGACGGCGCGGAGCTCGTCGTCCGGGGCCTCCGCGGCAGGCCGGCCCTGCGCGGGCGGGTGGCCGTGGTGGTGGGCCGCGTGCCGGTGCCCGCGGCCCTGATGGACAGGCGCATGCGGCCGGCCGGCGGTCTCCTGCGCCGGGCCCTCGGGCGGATGGGCGCCCGCGCCGCCGCACCGGATCGAGGAAATGGCGGCGAGGAGGATCAACGCCGCTCGGCTCATCGTCTTGCGCATGCTCGCTCGATCCCCTGGGAGGGCGGCGGAGTGTCCCCGTTCGCGCGCGACGTCAAGGGCGTCGGGCCGCGCGCCGCTGCCCGCGACGCCCGGGATCCGCCCGATCCGGCGAGCGCGCGGGCGTACCCTGGACGGTTTCACGCACCGCGGCGTCAGACCGGGGTAACATGCGCCCGTCATGCCTCGCGCGCCCGCCAGCCGTCCCCGTCGCCAAAGCCGCGCCGGCCTCGCTGGCTCCGCTGGCCTCGCCGGCGAGGCGACGACCCACGTGGCCCGCGCCGGGGGTGATGCTCGCCGATGACCCGCGTCCACCCTGAAGGCTTCCGGCCCGAAGCGCTCGTAGGCCAGGTCCTGCGCGGCAAGTGGCGGCTGGAGCGCCTGCTGGGCTTCGGCGGGATGGCCATGGTCTACGCGGCCACGCACCGCAACGGGATGCGCGGCGCGGTGAAGATCCTCCGCCGCGAGCTGTCCGAGGACGAGGAGGCGCGCTCGCGCTTCCTGCGCGAGGGCTACGTCGCCAACCGCGTCGAGCACCCGGGCATCGTCCGGGTGCTCGACGACGACGTCACCGACGACGGCTCCGTGTTCCTGGTGATGGAGCTGCTCGAGGGCGAGACCGTCGAGGCGCGCCGCGCGCGCGAGCCGGGCGGCGTGCTCGGCGCGAACGAGGTGCTCGCCATCGCCGACGACCTGCTCGACGTGCTCGCCGTCGCGCACGAGCGCGGGATCGTGCACCGCGACCTCAAGCCGGACAACCTGTTCCTCACGCGCCACGGGCAGCTGAAGGTGCTCGACTTCGGCATCGCGCGGCTGCGCGAGCTCTCCTCCCCGGCGAACGCCTCCACGCGCGCCGGCACGCTGATGGGGACGCCGCAGTTCATGCCGCCGGAGCAGGCGCGGGGGCAGTGGGACAGGGTCGACCCGCGCAGCGATCTGTGGGCCGTCGGGAGCACGATGTACCAGCTCCTCTCGGGGCGTTACGTGCACGAGGCCGAGACGCTCCCGCTGCTGCTCCTCGCGGCGATGACGCAGCCGGCGCCGCCGGTGGGCAGCGTCCTGCCGGCCCTGCCCCCGCCGATCGCCGGCGTGATGGACGTGGCGCTCGCGTTCGACCCCGACCGCCGCTGGCCGAACGCCCGCGCGATGCAGCGCGCGCTCCGCCAGGCGCGGGGCGGCGCGGCGCTCGAGCTGGCCCCGGGCGCGCCCCCGGATCCCGGGCGCGCGCCGCTGCACTCGGAGCACGGGCGCGGGCACCCGCACTCGGATCCTCCCGGACGCCCGTCGGCGCAGGCGCGAGGTCCCGGGAGCGGGCCGCGCGGCACGGAGTTCGCCGCGGCGGGCACGGCGAGCGGCGTCGCGGCCGGCGGCGGCGCGGCCAGCACCGGCACGGTCTCGCCGGTCGTGGAGCGCTCGGCCAGCGCGGAGCGCTCCGCGCCGCGCGCGGCGACCACGGGCGCGCTCCTCGCCGGCGCCGGCATGATGGCCGTGGGTGCCCTGGTCGCGCTCGTGTTGTGGCAGCGCGCGGGCGAACGGGGCGCGGAGGATCCGTCGCACGGCTCCACGGTGGAGGCCGAGCCGCGCCCCACCGCGGGCGCCGAGGCGGCGACGGCGCCGCCCGACAGCGCAGGCTCTCCCGGGGCCGGCGTGCAGCCGGCGCCGCCCGGCGATGCGGTCCCCGCGATCGCGCCGTCCGCGCCCGCGAGCACGCCGGCGCCCGAGGCCGCGAGCGCGTCCGCGCACGCGGCGCCGGCGAGCGCGAGCGCGAGCGCGTCCGCGCCGAGGCCCGCCGCCGGGGGCAGGGCGCGATCCCCCGCGACCGCGACGAAGGCGCCCGCCGCCACGACGCCGGCCCCCGCGCCGACGCCGGCGGAGGACCCGTACAACCGGAGACGTTGAGGCCGCACGGATGCGTAGATCGAGCTCGCGTAGACGATTCCCGGCGGAGGTGCTCGCCCTGGGAGGAGCCGTGCTCCTCGCCTGCCCCGACGCCTCCGCGCAGGGGCGCGATCCTGCGGCCGCGGAGGCGCTGTTCGACGCCGGCAGGGCGGCGCTGCAGGCGAAGGACTACGACGCCGCGTGCCCGAAATTCCGGGAGAGCTACGAGCTCGATCCGGCGCCCGGGGCGCTGCTCAACCTCGGCGACTGCGAGGAGAAGCGCGGCAGGGTCGCGACCGCGTGGTCGATCTTCCGGCAGCTCGCGCGCGATCTGCCCGCGAACGACGACCGCCGCCCCATCGCCCAGTCGCGCGCGGCGGCGCTCGAGGCCCGCGTGCCGAGGCTCACGATCCGGCTCGCGCCGGGGGCGCCCGCGGACACGGCGGTGCAGCGCGCGGGGGTCCCGGTCGGCGCGGGCTCGCTGGGCTCGCCGTTGCCGGTGGACCCGGGCGAGGTCCAGGTGACGGCGGCGGCGCCGGGCCGGAAGCAGAAGATCTTCACGGTGCAGCTCGCGGAGGGCGCGCAGGTCGAGCTGCTGGTGGCGCCGGAGGAGGCCGCGGCCGCCGCGGGCGCGGGGCCTGCGCTCCCCCCGAAGACCGCCCCGCAGGAGGCGGGGGGCTCGCCCCGGCGGACGGCCGGCTGGATCAGCGCCGGCGTCGGCGCGGTCGGGATCGGCGTCGGCGCCGTGTTCGGCGCGCGCGCGATCGGGAAGAAGGGCGACGCCGAGGCGTACTGCGACGAGGACAACGTCTGCCTGGATCAGGGGATCAAGCTGCAGAAGCAGGGCGTGACCGCGGGGACGATCTCGACGGTCGCGTTCCTCGTCGGGGCGGCGGCGCTGGGCACGGGCGCGGTGCTCGTCTTCACGGCGCCCTCCTCGGGGCAAGGGTCGCCGGCGCCCCGGGCCACCCTCGGCGTTGTGCCGGGAGGCGCCGTGGCGACCATCGTCTTTTGACGGGAGCTGCGCGGCGTCGCCGCGAGGGAGGGGCCCGGGTGGTGAAGCGCGATCAGAAGAGCGTTCGAGCCGTGTTCTCCGCCGTCCTGCTCATCGCCGCGGGCGTGGGAGGTTGCAACGCGCTCATCGGCCTCGAGGTCGGCCAGCTGGACGCATCGACGGGCGGCGCGGGCGGCGCCGGCACGGGCACGGGCGGAGGGGCCGAGGGCGGCGGTGGCAGCGGCGGCGCCGGCACGGGCGGCAGCGGCGGAGGCGACGGCGGCGGCGCCGGCACGGGCGGCGGCGGCGGGGGCGGCGGCGAGGCGCCGTTCTGCGGCGAGGATCGCGAGGACGCCATCCGCGGGCCGCAGGCGCGCTGGGGCACGACCCTCGGGCTCGACGTCACCGATGTCGCGGCGCACGGCGACGGGGTGGCGGCCATCGTCAACGAGAAGGGCTCGATCTCCGTCGCGCGGTGGACGCGCGGCGGCACCCGCGATGCCGGGTATGGGCTGACGGCGACCGATCTGCTGGAAGGCGACATCAAGGCCACGCACCTCTCCATCGGCCAGGGGCTCGCCTATGTGGCCGGGTGGTCGGAGAGCGGCCCCCAGCTGCCCGGCGCGTCCACCTCCGGGTGCGTCCTCAGCGGGCTCGCGCGCTCTCACCCGAGCTTCCTCGCTGCGCTCGACGAGAAGGGCCAGTGCCGGTGGGCGTGGTCGCCGGACGGCGGCGCCACCTCCACCCCGCTCGGCCTCGCGGCGGCGCCCGGCGCGGTGGTGATCGCCGCCTCGGTGAAGGGGCCGAGCGTGAACGACGGCACGTGCACCCTCGCGATGGGCGGCGCGGAGACGTCCGTGGGGCTGGCCGCGCTCGATCCGGCGGCAGGCGGTTGCCTGTGGGGGATGCCCATCGGCCCGTCGCCGGCCGTGACGGTCGGAGAGCTCCTCGTCGACGAGGCGCGCGGCGAGGTGCTGGCGGTCGGCCGCTACGAGGGCGAGGAGGGCTACGTCGTCGGGGGAGCGCTGCTCCCTCCCTCGCAGGATCGCGATGTGTTCGTGGCGCGCTTCGCGCTGACCGAGGGGTCGCTCAAGGGCATCGACGCGTTCCCCCTCCCCGGGCATCAGGACGTGGACCAGCGCGGGGCCGCGCTGCTCCCGGGCGGCGACGTCGTGATCGTCGGCTCCTACGCCGGCTCGCTCGATTTCGGCGAGGGCTGCCCGCCGGCGCCCGAAGAGGACGCGCCGGACATGGAGAACTTCTTCGTCATGCGCGTCGCCGGCCCGTCCGTGGTCTGGGGCCGCGGGTTCGGCGACGCGGGGCACCGGCAGTGGGTCGCCAGCGTGGCGGCGGCGCCCGATGGGCTGATCTACGTGACGGGGAACTACCAGGGCGAGATCGACCTCGGGAACGGCGGGAAGCTCGTCGCTCCCGCGACGGACGCCGATCCGATGGTCGGGTTTCTGATCGTGCTCGACGCCCGCGGCAACGTCGTCTCCGCCTCCGAGCTGAAGGGGACGGGCGACGCTTACGTGTGGGCCGCCGCGCCCGGCCCGGCGCCTGGCGACGCCCTCTATCTCGGCGGGGAGCTGGGCAGCACCCTCGATATCGGGCGCGACCCGCCGCTCACCGACGCAATGGGGCGCGGGTTCGTCGCCGAGCTCCCGGGCGTGCGGTGATCCCCGCGGTCCGGCGCGCCGGGCCGTGAGCGCTCGACGCCCCGCCCCGCGCATCGGCCGCTGCGACCGGATCGCCGCGGCCCGCGCTCCGGCCGACGGCGGAGAGCGCGCCTTTCGGTGAGGGACGCGCCGGAACCCTCTCGACTCCTGGAGCGACGCTCGCCATGAAGTCGATGGTGGCGAGCGAGGCGAGAGCTCTCGCTGGCGGCCGCGGCGGCGCCGCGCCACCAGGAGACGGGAGATGAAGCGCGATCTCAGGAGCACTCGACCCATGTTCTGCGCCGGGCTGCTCGTCACCGCGGCCGCGGGGGGCTGCAACGCGATCATCGGGCTCGAGGTCGGCGAGCTCGACGCCTCGGCGGGCGGCGCGGGCGCGACTGCTTCGAGCGTGTCGGCCGGCGGCGGGGGCGCCGCCGCTTCGAGCGTGTCGGCCGGCGGCGGGGGCGCCACCGCATCGAGCGTGTCGGCCGGCGGCGCAGGAGGCGAGGGCGGCGCTGGCGAGGGCGGCGCCGGCGGCGGGAACGAGGCGCTCTGCAGCTCCGCCCGCGAGGGAGCCGTCCGGCCGCCGTCGGGAGAGTGGGGCACGCTGTCCGGCCTGGCGGTCGTCGGCCTCGCGGCGCGAGACGGCGAGGTGACGGCCCTGGTCAAGGAGAGCCGGGTGCTCGCCAGCGAGCCCACCAAGCCCAGGACGGGGTTCTCGGTCGCGAGGTGGAGCCCGTCCGGGGTCCGCGAGAGCGCGTACGGGATGACGACCGGCGACATGCTCGGCAGCATCTCGGCCGAGCACCTGGCCGTCGTCTCGGACCTCGCTTATGTGGCCGGCTGGTCGGAAGCTCCCCTCACCTTGCTCGCGTCGGGCGGCAGCGGCAGGTGCACCGCCAGCGCGGGCGCGGACACCGGCCTCAAGCCGAGCTTCCTGCTGGCGCTCGACCAGCTGGGCAAGTGCAGGTGGGCCTGGAGCGTGGACGCCGAGTCCAACGCCTACCCGCTCGGGCTCGCGGCGACGACCGACCGGGTCGCCTTCGCCGTCTCGCGATCACGGGCGAAGAGCGCGACCACCGACGAGTGCGTCCTCGGGGCCGCCGACCAGCGCGGGGTCACGGACCTCGTGACCTTCAACGCGGGCGGCAAGTGCCGGTGGAGCCGCGCGCTCGGATCCTCCGCCGCCGTGCACGTCGCGGAGGTCATCGCCGCGCCGCAGGCCGGCGAGGTGCTCGTCGTCGGCGACTACGACGCGCCGGACGGGCCGCTCGACATCCAGGGGAGAACGCTCCCCCGCGCGCCGGATCGCGATCTGTTCGTGGCGCGCTTCCGGCTCGACGACGGCGCCCTGACGGGCCTCATCCCGCTCACCGCCGCTGGGAGCCAGGCGGCGGCGCGGCACGGGTCCGCGCTGCTCCCGGGCGGCGACATCGTGGTCGCCGGGACCTACACAGGGCCGTCCTTCAGCTTCGAGGACGACTGTCCGCTCCTGCCTCCCACGGGAGACACGGAGAACTCGTTCGTCGCGCGCGTCTCGAAGGAGGGAGTGGTCTGGAGCCGCGGCTTCGGCGACGAGAAGCGAGATCAGATGGTCGTCAGCCTGGCGGTGGACGGAGCAGGCGCGATCTACATGGCAGGGACGCTCGAGGGCGAGATCGCCCTGGGCAACGGCGAGACCCTCACGGCCAGGACGGACGAATTGCAGAGCTTTCTGATCGTGCTCAATCCCAGCGGCAACGTCCTCTCGGCGACCGCGTTCGCGGGCACAGGCACCGTGGGCGTGTGGGCGGTCGCGCCAGGCGCGACGATCGGCGATCCCTTCACCATCGGCGGTGAGCTGACGGAGACGTTCTCTCTCGTCCCCAGCGACCATCCCAGCGCGGAGCCGGGCGAGGGGTTCATCGCCCGGGTGAAGGGGTTACCGTGAGCGCCGCGCGCGGACGCCAGCGCACCACACGAGCAGTCCATGACATTTCCGCACGACGACACGCAGCCTGCGACCGGACCGCAGCGGCGCGCATTCCAGCCCGGGTTGACGAAGGGGGGACTGGCAGCTTCCATGAGAGGATGCGCTCGCTTCACCGCCTCTTCTGTTTCTGCCTCGCCCTCCCTGCCGGACTCAGCTGTGGATTCCCCGACGCCACCTTCACAGAACGCTCCAGCACAGGCGTGGGCGGCGCGAGCGGCACGACGGACTCGGCGAGCTCCGCCGCCGCGTCCTCGGGCGCGGCGGGCCCCGGCGGCGGCGCGGAGGCCTCCAGCGCCGGCGGGAACGGCGACGGCGCGACGGGCTCCGGCGGGAGTGCACCGGGCGCCGGCGGCGGCTCCGCGGGCTCCGGCGGCGGCTCGGCGACCTCCAGCGCGAGCGCCGGCGGCGGCTCCGCGGGCTCGGGCGGCTCGGCGACCTCCAGCGCGGCGACCTCCGGCGCCGGTGGCGGTTCGACGATCTCCAGCGCGAGCGCCGGGCCGGCGACCTCCAGCTCCAGCGGTGGCACCGTCGACTGCGACGCCGACAAGGACGGCTATCTGTCGATCGCGTGCGAGGGCGGCGACGATTGCAACGACGACAACCCCTCGGTCCACCCCAACCAGCCCAGCACCTTCTATGACACGCCGATCCCTCCGGGGCGCAGCTTCGATTACGACTGCAGCGGCGAGGAGGAGACGGAGTTCGGATCGGTCAAATGCACTGGCCTGCTCGTCTGTACCGCGGCGAGCGGCGTGTTTCTGAGCGACGTCCCGTGTGGAAGCCGGGGCCCGTTCGGGTCCTGCGACCTCACCTGCAAGTCGACAATCACCTTTCCCAGTTACGTCAGGGAATGCCATTGAGCCCGCGCTGCCCCGGTGGCGGCTTCGAGGATGCCACGCAACGGAGAGCCGACCCGATGAGACCCGACCCTCGTGCCATCCGATCCGTCGTGTCGTGCGCCTTCCTGCTCGCCGCGGCGGCGGGGGGCTGCAACGCGCTCATCGGGCTGGAGGTCGGTGAGCTGGATTCGTCTCAGTCCGGCGCGGACGCGACCTCGGCCTCCTCCTCGGGAGGCCCTGGCACCGGAGGCTCGGGCGCCGGTGGTGCGGGCACCGGTGGTGCAGGCGGCGGCGACGGCGGCGGAGGCAGCGGCGGCGACGGCGGCGGTGGAGGCAGCGGCGGCGATGGCGGGGGCGGCGACGGCGGGGGCGGCGGCGGGGGCAGCGGCGGTGGGGGTCCGCTGTGCAGCGACGCCGAGGGGACCGTCGTCGAGCCGTCGGCCAGCTGGGGAGCGACGCACGGCTTCGACGTCGGCGACCTCGCGGCGTCGGACGGCGCGCTGACGGCGGTCATCACGGAGGTCCTCGACAGCGGGGCGTTCCGCTTCTCGGTCGCGAAGTGGACCTCCGGCGGGGCAAACGACTCCCGGTACGGGCTGTCGGCGAACGATGTCTGGGGCTTGCACCTGGCTGCGGGCGACGGCGCCACCTACGTGGCCGGGGAGGCCGCGGGGGCAACCAACCTCCCCGGCGGGCTGCTCGACGCGTGCCGCGTCGGCCCTGCGCTGGTCGCCACCAGCTACACGACGAGCTTCGTCGCGGCGCTCGACGCGAACGGCCGTTGCGGGTGGGCGTGGAGCGTCGACGCGCAGCACAACACCACGGCGCGCGCCATGGCGGCGAGCTCCGAGGCGGTCGTCTTCGCCGTCGACGTGACGGACGCCGGCCGGAGCTTCGGCCCGTGCGAGCTGAAGAGCGTCCCGGCGGAGTCGGCGCTGCTCGCCGCGCTCTACCCGGCGGACGGCGCGTGCAAGTGGCAACACCGCCTCGGGCCGCGGGCGGCCGTGACCGTCAAGGCGCTCCCCGTCAACCCGAAGGCGGGCGGCAACCTCGTGACCGTCGTGGGCGACTACGAGTCGATCGGCGGAGCGGTCACGTTCGGTGGGCAGACCCCCTTCGCCTCGGAGCAGCGCGACGTCTTCGTCGCGCGCTACACGGCGATCGACGGCGCTCTGGTGGACTTGACCACGCTGAACCTCGAGGGAGATCAGCAGGTGGCGCAGCACGGCGCCGCGCTGCTCCCGGGCGGTGACGTCGTGATCGCCGGCTCGTACCGCGGGGTCGTCGACTTCGGCGGCGGCTGCCCCGCGCTGCCCGACGCGGGGGACACGGAGAGCTTCTTCGTCGCGCGCGTCTCGAGGAAGGGCGTCGTGTGGAGCCGCGGGTTCGGCGACGACAAGGAGAGCCAGGTCGCGGCCGGCGTGGCGGTGGACGGCGCTGGCGCGATCTACGTCACCGGGGAGTTCACGGGCACGATCCCGCTGGGGAGCGCCGGGAGCCTCACGACGTCCCAGAAGCGGGCGGGGTTTCTGATGCGGCTCGACGCGCAGGGCAACCTGATCTCCGCAACCAAGGTCGAAGGCGCCGGCACCGTCGCCCTCCGCGTCGTCGCGGTGGACGGGGCGCTGGGCGGGCCCGTCTACGTCGCCGGCGCCGTGACGGGCGCGCTCCGCCTCGACGGCCTCGCCGCGCCGCTCGGGAGCGAGAGTGATAACGAGTCCCGCGGGTTCATCGCGAGGCTCTCCGGCGCGCGCTGATCCGGGGGCCTTCAGACCGAATGAGTGAGCGCTCACTCTTGACGAGTGAGCGCTCACTCCGGTACACGGGACGCATGGCACCCCCAAGCCGGCGAGCTCCTCCCCTGCGTCCGGAGGAGCGTCGCGCGAGCATCATCGCGGCGACGATCCCGCTGCTGCGCCTGTACGGTCGCGACGTGACGACGGCGCAGATCGCGATGGCCGCCGGCACCGCGGAAGGGACGCTGTTCCGCGTGTTCCCCGACAAGGAGTCGCTGATCCAGGCCGCGATCGCGACCCAGTTCGATCCGGCGCCGACGCTGCGAGAGCTGGAGCGCATCGATCTGGCGGCGCCGCTGCGCGAGCGCCTGATCCAGGCGGTCGAGGTCCTGCAGCGCCGCGTCGAGGGCATCTGGCAGCTCATCTCGATGCTCGGCATGTCGATGCCGCCCCCCGTGCGCCCCGGGTCCGAGTGCGCCCAGGCGCCGCGCCAGGATGAGCAGGTTCACGCGCAGCTCGAGCGCCTGTTCGAGGCGTCGCGCGACGAGCTGCGCTGCGATCCGGCGTATGCGGCGCGCCTCGTCCGCATGATGACGTTCGCGGGCACCCACCCGCGGATCACCGACGGCATGCCCCTGACCGCCGCGGAGGTCGTGGAGGTCCTGCTCGACGGGATCCGCCGCCGCTCCGAGGAGGAGGAGCCTTGCTGAGGCAGCTGTTGCGCCGTTTCCTGCGCCCACAGGCGCGCTTGCTCGCGCTCGTCGTCGCGCTCCAGCTCGTGGCGACGCTCGCTTCGCTGTACCTGCCGAGCCTGAACGCCGACATCATCGATCAGGGCATCGCGCTCGGTGACACGCCGCGGATCCTGGAGCTCGGCGCGATCATGCTCGCGATCACCGGCGTCCAGATCGTGTGTTCGGTCGCCGCGAACTACGCCGGCGCGCGCGTCGCGATGAGCTTCGGTCGCGACCTGCGCGCGGCGGTGTTCCACCGCGTCGGCGAGTTCTCCGCGCGCGAGCTGTCGCGGTTCGGAGCGCCGTCGCTCATCACGCGCACGACCAACGACGTCCAGCAGGTGCAGACGGTGGTGATGATGGGCTGTACGATGCTCGTCATCTCGCCGATCATGTGCGTCGGCGGCATCGTGATGGCGCTGCGCGAGGACGGGTCGCTCGCCTGGCTTCTCGCGATCGCGGTGCCGCTGCTCGCGGGCGCCGTCGTCGCGATCATGTCGCGGATGGTGCCGCAGTTCCGTCGGATGCAGCCCCTCATCGACACCGTGAACCGCGTGCTGCGCGAGCAGATCACCGGCGTGCGCGTGATCCGCGCCTTCGTGCGCGAGCGCGCCGAGGCGGCGCGCTTCGAGCACGCGAACGGCGACCTCACCGAGACCGCGCTGCGCATCGGGCGCCTGCAAGCGCTGATGTTCCCGACCGTGATGTTCGTCTTCAACGCTTCGAGCGTCGCCGTCCTGTGGTTCGGCGCGCACCAGATCGCGGACGGCACGCTCGCGATCGGCTCGATGACGGCGTTCCTCGCCTACCTGGTGCAGATCCTGATGGCCGTGATGATGGTGACGTTCGTGGCCGTCATGCTGCCGCGCGCGGCCGCGTGCTCGGAGCGCATCGTCGAGGTGCTGGACACCGAGCCGTCCGTGCGCGCTCCCGACCAGCCCGTGACGCTCGTCGAGCCGACCGGCATCGTCGAGCTGCGAGACGTCGAGTACCGCTACCCGGGCGCCGAGCTGCCCGTCCTGCGCGGCATCTCGTTCGTGGCGCGCCCCGGGCAGGTCACCGCGATCATCGGCAGCACCGGCTCGGGCAAGACCACGCTGCTCGACCTGATCGCGCGGCTCATCGATCCGACGAGGGGCGAGGTCCGGCTCGACGGCGTCGACGCGCGCATGCTCGCCCTCGACGCGGTGTGGTCGTGCATCGGCCTCGTGCCGCAGCGAGCGTTCCTGTTCTCCGGCACGGTGGCCTCGAACCTGCGCTACGGCGACCCCGCGGCGACCGACGAGCAGCTCTGGGCGGCGCTCGCCGCCGCGCAAGCGCGCGACTTCGTCGAGGCGATGCCGCGGAAGCTGGACACGTCGATCGGGCAGGGCGGCACGAACGTCTCCGGCGGCCAGCGCCAGCGGCTGTCGATCGCCCGCGCCCTGCTGCGCCGGCCGCGCGTGTTCCTGTTCGACGACGCCTTCTCCGCGCTCGACGTCGCGACCGAGGCCCGTCTGCGGGCCGCGCTCGCCGAGCGCACGCGCGCCGCGACGGTGATCGTCGTCGCGCAGCGCGTGTCGAGCATCGTCGACGCGGACCAGATCCTCGTGCTCGACGACGGCGAGATCGTCGGCCAGGGCAAGCACGGCGAGCTGCTCGCGTCGTGCCCGACGTACGCCGAGATCGTGGCCTCGCAGCGCGACGCGGCGGTGGCCGCATGAGCCCGCGTCACGCTGGTCCCCCGCCCGCCGCCTCCGCGGGGGCGCGCTCCCCGATCCTGCCGCGCGGCCCCTTCGGCATGGGCGCCGCGCCGCCGCAGAAGGCGAAGCAGTTCGCCCCCTCCGCGCGGCGCCTCCTCCGCCGCCTCGCCCCCGAGCGCGCGCGCCTGGCGGTCGTGCTCGCTTGCTCGCTGCTCAGCGTGGGGCTCGGCCTGGCCGGTCCGAAGCTGCTCGGCCGCGCGACGGACATCATCTTCTCCGGCGTGATGGGCGCTCGCCTCCCGGCGGCCGCCACGAAGGCCGAGGCCGTCGCGGAGCTCCAGCGCTCCGGCCAGGCGCGGCTCGCCGATCTCGTGGGCCACATGGACGTCGTCCCCGGCCGCGGCATCCAGCTCCGCGAGCTCGCCGAGCTGCTCCTGCTCGTGATGGCGCTCTACGCCGGCGCGTCGCTGTTCGCCTGGCTGCAGGGCTACCTGCTCAACGACGTCGTGCAGAACACCGTGCGGCAGCTCCGCGCCGAGGCGCAGGACAAGCTCGCCCGCTTGCCGCTCGCCTACTTCGACGGCCGCCCGCACGGCGAGCTCTTGAGCCGCGTCACGAACGACGTCGACAACGTCGCGCAGGGCCTGCAGCAGACGATGACGCAGATCATGAACGGCGCGCTGACGCTCCTCGGCATCGTCGTCATGCTCGTCGTGATCTCGCCGGTGCTCGCGGTGATCACGCTCTTCACCGTGCCGCTCTCGGTGCTCACGACCGCGGCGGTCGCGAAGCGCGCGCAGGCGAAGTTCGCCGCGCAGTGGGCGCAGGTCGGCGTGCTCAACGGCCAGATCGAGGAGGCGTTCACCGGGCACGCGCTCGTCAACGTGCTCGGGCGGCGCCGCGACGTCGAGGCGCGCTTCCAGTCCACGAACCAGGAGCTGTTCGAGACCAGCTTCCGCGCGCAGTTCATGTCCAGCATCATCATGCCGGCGGTCAATTTCGTCGGGAACCTGACCTACGTCGCGATCGCCGTCATCGGCGGCCTTCGCGTCGCGTCGGGCGCGATGCTGCTCGGCAGCGTGCAAGCGTTCATCCAGTACTCGCGCCAGTTCTCTCAGCAGCTCGGCCAGCTCGCGTCCGTCACGAGCGTCCTGCAATCGGGCGTTGCCTCCGCAGAGCGGGTGTTCGAGCTGCTCGACGAACAGGGCCAGTCCCCCGACGCCACCCCGCCCGCGGCCCTGCCGAAGGTGAGCGGCGAGGTGCGGTTCGAGCACGTCACGTTCCGCTACAAGCCCGACGAGCCCCTCATCGAGGACCTCGACCTCACGATCCTGCCAGGCCAGACGGTCGCGATCGTCGGCCCGACCGGCGCCGGCAAGACAACGCTCGTGAACCTATTGATGCGGTTTTACGAGCTCGACGGCGGTCGGATCCTGATCGACGGCGTCGACATCGCGCGCTTGCCGCGCCACGAGCTGCGCGCGAAGCTCGGTATCGTGCTGCAGGATACATGGCTGTTCTCCGGCACGATCCGCGACAACATCGCGTTCGGCAATGCGGCCGCGACCGAGGCCGACATCCAGGAGGCCGCGCGCGCGGCGCACGTGGACCGCTTCGTGCGCGCGCTGCCCGCGGGTTACGACACGGTGATCAACGAGGACTCGGGCAACCTGAGCGCCGGTGAGAAGCAGCTCATCACGATCGCCCGCGCGTTCCTCGCGAACCCGGCGATCCTGATCCTCGACGAGGCGACCTCCTCGGTCGACACCCGGACCGAGGTGCTCGTCCAGCGCGCGATGGCGGCCTTGCGGGCCCAGCGCACGAGCTTCGTCATCGCGCATCGCCTCTCGACGATCCGCGACGCCGACATGCTCCTCGTGATGAACGCGGGCCGCATCGTCGAGCGCGGCACACACGCGGAGCTGCTCGCCGCAGGCGACGCCTACCACGCGTTGTACCAGACCCAGCTCGCCGGCAACGGGGGGAGCGGCGTGAAGCTCGAGGGCTACTCTGCTGCCCTCAGTCGATGACCGCGGTGGCCTCGACCTCGACCAGGTGCTCGGGGTCGGAGAGCGCGCTGACGCCCAGCAGCGTCCCTGGCGGGACCGGCGTGACTCCCAGCTTCGCGGCTGCCCGACCGATCCCCTCCAGCAGCAGGGGCATCTTGTCGGGAGTCCAGTCGACAGCGTAGATGGTCAGCTTCGCAACGTCGTTGAAGGAGCCGCCAACCCCGGCCAGGGCGGTGGCCACGTTGAGGTAACACTGCTCGACCTGAGCGGCGAAGTCGCCCCTGCCGATCGTCCTTCCATCGGCATCCCAGGCGACCTGACCTGCGACGAACACGAGCTTCGACCCGGTGGCGATCGACACCTGTCGATACGCCTCGATCTTCGGCAACCCGCCGGGGTTCACCAGGGTGATGGCCATGCTACCTCCTCCGTCCTCTCTCTGCGCGCAGGGCGGCATGCCCGGCCGCGCGCTGGTTAGATGCGCCCTCCCCGCCGCGACCGGTAGACGCACGGCGCGAAACGAGCCGATGAGCGCTGCTATACAATCGCGCCATGAACCGCGCGACGGACCGCTTCGAGGGTCTGACCGTCTTCCTCACCGTGGCGAGGCACCGGAGCTTCCGCGCCGCCGCCGCGGAGCTCGGCGTGACAACGGGCGCCGTGAGCCAGGCGATCCGCGCCCTCGAGCGCCGCGTCGGCCTCCCGCTCCTCTCGCGCACCACGCGCCGCGTGGGGCTCACCGAGGCCGGCGAGCGGCTGCACGAGCGCCTCGCGCCCGCGGCCGGTGAGATCAGCGCCGCGCTCGAGGCGCTCGACGAGCTCCGCGGCCAGCCCGCGGGGCTGCTCCGCCTCACCGTCGCCCGGACGGCCGTGCCCTTCGTGATCGAGCCGGTGCTCCCGCGCTTCCGCCGCGCTTACCCCGACGTGGCCGTCGAGATCTCGGTAGACGACACCCTGGTCGATCTCGCCGGGACCGGCTTCGACGCCGGCGTGCGGCTCGGCGAGGACCTCGCCCAGGACATGACCGCCGTGCGCCTGACCCCTGATCTCCGCTGGCTCGTCGTCGGCGCGCCGGCGTATTTCGCGGCGCACGGCCGCCCGGAGGAGCCCGAGGATCTGCTCGCCCACACGTGCATCCGGTACCGATTCCAGAGCGCCGCGCTCTATCGCTGGGAGTTCGTGCGCGATCACCGCGAGATCACCGTGCAGGCCCCCGGCACGCTCACGGTGAACGACGCCGATCTGGCGGTGTCCCTCGCGCGCGATGGGCTCGGGCTCGCGTACATGTTCGATCTGGCCGTCGCCGAGGATCTGGCGAGCGGGGCGCTCTCTACGGCGCTCGAGCGTTATGCGCCGACGGGCCCCGGGTTCTTCCTCTACTTCCCCGCCCGCGCGCAGGCGCAGGCGAAGCTGCGCGCGTTCATCGACACGGCGCTCGCCGTGCTCATGCCAGAGGGCCGGCGGAAGCCGAAGGAGACGCGCGCCGCCTCGTGAGCTCCCCGGGCGCCTCCAGCGCCCACCCTCCGGTCACCGCGCGCGCTGGCGCTGCCAGGCGACGATCCGCGTGACCGCCTCGTCGACCTGCTCGACGGGGGCCGCGAAGGACAGCCGGACGTACCGCGCGCCGCCGACGCCGTCGAAGTCCGTGCCCGGCGTGAGCGCCACGCCCGTGTCGGCGAGCAGCCGCTCGCACCACGCGACCGAGTCGTCCGTGCCGACGTCGGCATACAGGTAGAAGGCGCCGTCGGGCGGGGCGACTTTCCAGCCGAGCTCGGGCAGCCGCCGCAGCAGCAGGTCGCGCGCGGCCGCGTAGCCCTCCACCAGCCGGTCCGCCTCGGCGTACGCCTCCGGAGTCAGGGCCGCGAGCGCCGCGTGCTGCGCCAGGGCGGGCGGGCAGAGCGCGAGGTTTCCCGCCAGCGCGTCGACCGTCGGGACGAGCTCCGGCGGCAGCACCAGCCACCCGAGGCGCCAGCCCGTCATGGCCCAGTACTTCGAGAAGCTCGACACGACGACGGCGCCCGCGTCGACGTGGCGCGCGGCCGTCGCCTGGCGTCCGGCCCACGGGCCGTAGGTGAGGCCGTGGTAGATCTCGTCGCTCACGAGCCGGACGCCGTGCTCCGCGCACCAGCGCGCCATCGCGTCGAGCTCCGCGGCGTCGACCATCGTGCCCGTCGGGTTCGCCGGGCTCGCCAGGATCACGCCGTCGAGCTTTGCACCGTCGCACGCGGCCATGAGCTGCGACGTTGTCAGCTGGAAGCGGCTCTCCGGGCCGCACGACAGCTCGACCACCTCGACCCCGAGGGAGCGAAGGATGTTCCGGTACGCCGGGTAGCCCGGGCGAGCGAGCGCCACGCGGTCACCCGCCTCGAACGCCGCGAGGAACGCGAGCAGGAACCCGCCCGACGACCCCGTGGTGAGGGCGACGCGCGACGGGTCGAGGTCCACGCCGTACCAGCGGCCGTAGTGCTCCGCGAGCGCGCGGCGCAGCGCCGGGATGCCGAGCGCCTCGGTGTACCCGAGGTCGCCCTCCGCGAGGAGCGCCGCCGCCCGCGCGCGCACGGCGGCGGGCGCCCCTGAGCCCGGCTGGCCCGCGCACAGGCTGATGACCGGCTCCCCCGCCGCGCGCCGCGCGTTGGCGGCGGCGAGCACCTCCATGACCGCGAACGGCGGCACCTGCGAGCGGCGGCTGATCCTCACCCGGCCATCCTTCTCCCCCGCCGAAGACAGGCCATTTACAGCACGAGAGCTCCGCTGTCAGCAGAGGAAATCCGATGGCTGGAGCAGGACGAGAGCCGTGCGTGAAGCCACAAAAGCGAGAACGCGGCCGGTGAAGGCCGCGTTCTCTCTCTCGTTGCTCGCCGCGACGGCGCGTCCGCTCAGGCGATGAGCGGGGCGATGAGGAGCGACACGACGCCCATCACCTTGATGAGGATCGAGATGCCGGGGCCCGACGTGTCCTTGAAGGGATCGCCCACGGTGTCGCCGACGACGGCGGCCTTGTGGGCGTCGGAGCCCTTCGCGTGGCCGTCGAGGCCGCCCTTCTCGATGTGCTTCTTGGCGTTGTCCCAGGCGCCGCCGCCGTTCGCCATCATCAGCGAGAGCACCGCGCCGACGACGAGCGCGCCGGCCAGCGTACCCGCGAGGACCTCGGGGCCGGCCACGAAGCCGACGACGACCGGCGCGAGCACCGCGATGGCGCCGGGCGCGATCATCTCGCGGATGGCGGCCGACGTGGCGATGTCGACGATGACCTTCGGCTGCGGCTCGGCGCCCGGCTTGCCCTCGAGCAGGCCGGGGATCTCGCGGAACTGACGGCGGATCTCCTCGACGATCGCGCCGGCCGCGCGGCCGACGGCGGTCATCGTGAGCGCGCCGACGAGGCACGGGAGGAGCGCGCCGAAGAGCAGCCCCATGAGGACCTTCGCGTCGGTCAGGTACAGCACGAGCTCCGGGAGGCCCTTCGCGCGGCGGACCGCGTCGACCTCCATGTTGAAGGCGGCGAACAGCGCGACGACGGTGAGCACCGCCGAGCCGATCGCGAAGCCCTTGCCGACGGCCGCGGTGGTGTTGCCGACCGCGTCGAGCTCGTCGGTGATCGCGCGGACCTCCTTGCCGAGGCCGGCCATCTCGGAGATGCCGCCGCCGTTGTCGGCGATCGGGCCGTACGCGTCGACGGTCATGACGATCGCGGTGCCGGCGAGCATGCCGACCGCGGCGAGCGCGATGCCGTACAGGCCGAGGTAGTGGTTCGAGATCCAGCCCACGGCGACGAGGGTCATGAGGGGGATCGCGACGCTCTCGAGGCCGACCGCGATGCCGCGGATGACGTTGGTGCCGGGGCCGGTGAGCGAGCTCTGGGCCACCTTGTGGATGGGGCCCATCGACGTGTAGTAGTCGGTCACGAGGCCGACGATGGCGCCGCCCGCGGCGCCGGCCGCGAGGGTGATGACGGTGCCGGAGCTGAAGCCGAGCCCCGGGAGGATGCCGGCCGCCGCGAGCACGACGAGGAACGGCGGGACGATGAGCGCGAGGCGCAGCACCCGGGCCGGCGGCAGGTTCTTGAGCGCGCGGGTGATGAAGATGCCGACGACCGAGACCGCGAGGCCGATCGTCGCGAGGAGCAGCGGCAGCGACACCGCCATCGCGCGGAGCTCCTGCTCGCTCACCGACGGCGCGAGCTGCTGCAGCTTGGCGATCGGCAGGGTGAGGCCGAGCGCGATCGCGGCGACGACCGCGGCCACGTAGCTCTCGTAGATGTCGGCGCCCATGCCCGCGATGTCGCCGACGTTGTCGCCCACGTTGTCGGCGATGACGCCCGGGTTGCGCGGGTCGTCCTCGGGGATGTTCGCCTCGACCTTGCCGACGATGTCGGCGCCGACGTCGGCGGCCTTCGTGTAGATGCCGCCGCCGATGCGGGCGAAGAGCGCGATCGAGCTCGCGCCGACGGCGAACGAGTGGACGATCGTCGCGAGGTGCTCGTGGCTGCGGAACAGGGCGTAGATGCCGCCCAGGCCGATGAGGCCGAGCCCCGCGACGCAGAGGCCCATGACGGCGCCGCCGTCGAGCGCGGTGACGAGCGCGGTGGGCTTGCCGTGCGCGCGCGCGGCCTCGGCCGTGCGAACGTTGGCGTACGTCGCGGCCTTCATGCCGAAGAAGCCGGCGATGAGCGACAGGAACGCGCCGGCGGCGAAGGCGCCCGCGGACAGGAGCCCGAGCGTCGCGGCCAGGAGCGCAAAGACGGCGGCGGCGTAGACGGCGAGCACCTTGTACTCGCGCGCGAGGAAGGCCATCGCCCCCTCGCGGACGTAGCGCGCGATGCGCGCCATCGTCTCGTTGCCTTCAGGGGCCTTCTTGACACGCACGTAGAAAGAGCGTGCGACCATGAGCGCGACGGCGCCCGTTAAGAGCGACTGGTACGACAATGCATCCACGGGTGATGGTCCTCTCGCCCGCCCCCGGCCGGAGCGAGCGCCGGCTCACTCGTCCGTCCACGACGGCGGATCAAGTGGGAAATTGCGTTGCCTCGGTTCAGGCTGCCGCCCAGGGCGAAATCTTGAGCTGGCGCCAGGGATGTGGCGTCCGCAACGTCGGTCGTGCTGGTCCCCGCGCGAGCCAACAGCGACCGTGACATCGGAATGTTCCAGACAAGGACGGCGCACGCGACGCGAACGGGCGCGTCGGCGATCCACCCACGGGGGGCGATCCAGCGGCGCGTCCGGCGGCGGCCAGCGCTACTCGAGCAGCGCGAGCGTCCGCGGATCGGGCTCGCCGCCGCAGTACTTGTCGAGCGCCGCGAGGAACGCCCCCTCGCCGGGGGCCGCGCGGGAGAACAGGGTCATCGACGAGCAAAACTTCATGTCATCGGGGCTATCGAAGATGTCGTAAAGCGAGCGCCCCTCGATCTGGTTCACGAGGCGAGTGCACTCCAGCAGTCTCGGACCGAGCGTCGGGTGCTGCAGATACGCCTCGGCTTCGGCCTTCGAAGCGATGCCGAACCTCTGCGCCATGGCGCTGTGGCCCAGGCCCTTCAGCTGCGGAAAGATGAACCACATCCAGTGGCTGCTCTTCTCTCCTCGGCGCAGCTCGGCCAGGACGCGGGCATAGACCGGAGCCTGCGCGTCCACGAATCGTTTCAGGTCGTACGGATCGGGCATGGGCGCTCCTCGACCGCCAGAGTAGCATTCGATCCGTCGCCGGCCCTCCAGCTGCGATGAGGATCCGAGCGAATTCAAGGCGCTTCGCGCGAACAGATGATCGCTGCTCGCGCCAGCCCGCCCGGATGGAGCGATGGGCAGGGCTACAGGCCCGTGTGCGTCCCCGTGATCCAGACGGTCGCGTGGGAGCCGTCGGGCTGCGTGGCCCAGGTGCGGACGCGGTACTTGCTCGTGGCGACCTGCTGCGCGGTCCCGTAGTTCTCGTGGAAGTAGACGAACGCCGGCGTCGAGCAGTGCCCGCGCCCGGTCAGCGGGTTGTCCCAGAGCCACGTGCCCGCCTGCTCCTTGTACGTGAGCTGCACGAACTGGCTTGTCGCGGCGTCCCAGCGCTGCACGCGCGTGGCCATCTTGGTGTTCGCGCAGTCGCTCATCGCCTGCGACGCGTCGCTCCACGAGGTGGACGAGGAGCCCCAGAAGGTAGGCTGCACGTCGAAGCGGTATGTCTCCGGGGTCTGGTGCTGGTAATAGCCGGGCACGGGGAAATCCACGATCGTCGTCGCTCGATCCTGCCCGATGTCCGGACAGATGCCGTCGATCCACTGGTAGGCGCGGACGTAGGTCTCGGTTGCTCCGACCGCGGTGAGCTGCGGGCTGGTGAAGTTCGGGTCGGTCCCCATGGCGCAGGGGTCAGGGTTTCCCCCGAGCGCCTCTGCGCTCTCCGCGGTGTCTTCCTCGTCGAAGCTGCCGCCGTCCGCCGCCACGCAGCCCGTGACCATCGAGAAGGTGATGAGACCGAGACCGAGATGATACGCAGCAATCTTCATGGTGTGACTCCCCTTGGTATGCCGGCCTCTCAGGCCGCGTCCACGCCCGCCCCCGCACCCGCCCCCGCCCCCAGCCAGAGAGCAGGGAGCGTGCCTGCGACGATCCCCTGAGCGCTCCTGTGCCTTCAATGCTCTCGCAGCGCAGGATCGCGACTCAGGTCGTAGGGCAGACCGCCGCTCGACCCGGCGATGGAGGCGGCAGCCTCCTCCATCGGCAGGGCGATGGAGGCTCGCGCCTCCACCTCGGCCCGCGAGCTGCTTGAAGCCCGCGAGCCGAAGCCGCCCGCCGGAGCTCGCGACGCGGCCGTCGTCGGATTCACCTGACGCGCAAATTTCGAGTGCAAAGCGACGAAGCGTGGCCCGCGGGCTGGCCGCTTGCGTAGACGGCAGACGCGACGATGCTCACTCCTTGAATCGCGGCCAGCGCTCGACGATCGGTGGTGCATGCGGAACACGGAGCACCTGGGTATCCTTTGTGTCATGGCGCTTGAACGGAGGGCGGCGCGGCTCGTGGCAGCGGGCGCCACGATGCTCGCCATGGGCTGCAGCGGGAAGTGGACGGCGCAGGAGAGCGGCGCAGCAATGGCCGGCGGCGCGGGCGGGAGCGAGGGCACGGCGCAGGGCGGCGATCCGGGGAGCGCGGAGGCCTGCGCGGCCGGGGAGGCGCGCTGCAACGCGAGCGGCCTGCGCGAGACGTGCACGAGCGACGGCGCCTGGAGCGTCTCGGATTTCGTGTGCGCGCGAAGCGTCGCGGTCGACGACGAGGTCGGCAGTACCTGTGTGACGAAGGCCGACGGCAGCTATCGTTGCTGGGGCGACGATCCGGGCGGCGCGCTGCCCGCCGAGCGCTACCGGCGTGTCCAGCTCGCGCGACAGGGGCTGATCGGGCTCACCGAGGACGGTCGGCTGCTCGCGGCGGGCACGGTCCTGCCAGACGGGCTGCCACCTGCCTCCACCTTTCGAGCGACGAACATGTGGGACTACACGGGCGTGTGCCCGCTGTTCGTGGACGGGTCGTTCGCGGTGGTGCTCGATGGCACGTCGTTCAACCGCCCTCTGCCCCCGGACGAGGATGCGGTGAGAAGGATGGAGGGCTCGTTCACGCAAGCGTTCTGCGTCTTCGAGGGGCTCGCCGTCGGCGTGCGCTCCGACGGCAGCCTGTGGCAGTCCCACGGCACGGAGACACCCCCCGGTGAGTTCACCGAGGTGGCGTTCAGCAACCGCATCTTCTGCGCGCTCACGAAGGCCGGCGGCATCCGGTGCTTCGAGCCGAACTTCGCTTGCAGCCGCACCGGCATCGTTGACTGCGCCGGGCCGGAGTATCCCGAGTTCTCGGGCGGACCGTACCGTTCCATCACCGCCACCGACGGAGCGGTGTGCGCGATCGACGCCGAGGGGGCCCTCACGTGCAGGCGCTATGATGGCGCCGACATGCCGATCGACGCCGGGCGCTTCACGTTCATCGAAGGCGGGAACAGCGTCCTTTGCGGCGTGCGCACCGACGGCTCGGCCGCCTGTTTCCGCCACGGCGGCTGGAGCCTTGATGAGGTCGGTCAGTTCGTGCCCGCGGCGCTCGACCCCGGCTGGTGAGCGCCGGGGTCGCGATCGTGCCAGCGAAGCGCAGGCACGGCGGCGGCATCACGACATGAGCGCCGTCGAGCGCGGCCGTGGCCCTTCGCGGACCGCGGCGGGCGGATTTTCATCCACCTACGTCTGCAGCCGCTCAGGGCCCGTGGCGCCTCTCCCTGGACCGGCGTGCGTTCAGGTCGACAGCGGACTCGCAATGCCAGGCGATCATGGATTTGAAATGATCGAGATGATGGCAACATCGATCGCTCCACGGGAGACCATGGCCTGCACGCCCCATGGCTCGCAGGTCGTCATGGTCGAGCAGAGAGCGCGCATTTCGAGGCGCGCTGGAGGAGCTCATGCCTCACGTCTCGACGATTCTCAGGAACAGCAGGATGCATGCCGCCGTGGTGATGACATCCGCCATGGTCAGTTGCGCCGCGCCCCCTGAAAGCAAGCAGGGGAGCCCCGAGCCCGACGGCGCAGCGGCGTCCGCGAGCGCGCTCCGGGCGAATGACAGGCACCCACGGCGGGGTCACGGCCACGGTCACGGTCACGGCGCAGCGAGCTGCAATGATCACAACCCATGCACCCTGGACGCACGCGTCAGGTGGGCATGCGTCCATGCGCCCGCGCCGTATGGACCGCCGCCGTCGCGGGGGCGAAATCGCTGCGGCGAGGGCGAGGTGTGCGACGGACACGGCGCCTGCGTGGAGCCGGGCGCGCCGCTCTGGAGCGTGAGCTTTCCTGGCGAAGCGTCGTTCGCGAGCATCAACGCCGATGGGGCCGGCAATGTCCTCCTCACTGGCCAGCTCAACGGTACGGCCGATCTCGGCGGGGGCCCGCTCACGAGCGCGGGGCAGCGCGACGTGCTGATCGCGAAGCTCGATCCGGACGGCGGGCTCGCCTGGGCGAGGCGCTACGGCGGCCCCGGCGACGAGTTCGGCGCGAAGATCGCCGCGCTCTCCGACGGGAGCCTTGTGAACGCGGGAGGCTACGTCGACTCGCTGGATGTCGGCTGGGGGCCGATCCCCAGCGCCGGGCTGAGCGACATCTACGTCATGAGGACGGACCCGGCAGGGGAGCCCGCGTGGGTCCGCCATTTCGGCGATCCGGCCTATCAAGACGTCTATGGCCTGTCGGTCGACGGCGAGGACAACGTGGTCGTCCTCGGCTCGTTCGAGGGGACGGTCGACTTCGGCGCGGGGCCGGTGAGCAGCGCGGGCGCGCAGGACATCTTCCTGTTCAAGCTGGACCCGGCGGGCAACACCCTCTGGAGCAAGGGCGTCGGGAGCGAGTTTAGCGACGGGTCGGTCGCCCTCACGACGGACCCGATCGGCAACGTGCTCTTCGCGGGATCGGTGGGGACCGGCGCGGATCTGGGCGATGGACCGCTCCCGGGCCCTCGACTCTTCGTCGCGAAGCTGGATTCCGCGGGCAACCATGTCTGGAGCAGGGCGTTCGGAGACACGTCCGGCTTCATCCAGGACGTCGAGGCGGACCCCGCGGGCAACGTCGTTTTGGTCGGACAGACGGGCACCACCATCGACCTGGGGACGGGGCCGATCATCAACCAGGGCTACGATGCCGCGTTCCTCGCGAAGCTCGACCCGGCCGGGAACACCGTCTGGAGCAGGGGCTTCAGCGCGCCGGGGAGCAGGGTGGTCATCACCTCGACCGACGTCGACAGCCAGGCGAACGTGGTGGCGTCCGGGGTGCTCGTCGCCGACGTCTCGGCGACGCTCGACTTCGATGGGATCCCCTTCCCGTCAGGGCACAACCCGTCCAGCTACAGCGCGCGCACCTTCCTGGTGAAGTTCGACGCCGGCGGGCACGTGCTGTGGGTCGAGGGGTTCGACACGGAGCGCCCCTTCGGCATCGTCGTCGATCCGCGCGATCGCGTGCTGGCCACAGGGACCTTCACCGGCACCCTCGACCTCGGCTCCGGGCCGCTGACGGGAGACGAGGACACCTTCGTCGCGGCGTTCGGCCCCTGACCCACGGCGACCAGGAGGGCGAGCCAGGCCGGCGCGCCCTCGCGGTCACCGCCGGGATACGGGGGTTCAAGGAGCGTGGTAGGACGCGACTTGCCCCTGGTAGCGGTAGTCGCCGGCGTTGGACCAGAACACGCCCTGCCCCTCCGGGGCGATGACACGCCAGGGGACGGGCTGTCCGAACGCCAGCAGGACGGTCCTGTTGCTCTCGAGATCGTGCGCGTTGACGCTGCGGTTCCCGCGCATGTCCGTCGAGAACAGCGTCGAGCCCCGGAGGGCCAGCCCCGCCATCGAGCCCCCCCTGTAGATCAAGGTCTTCTGTCCTCCGGCGATGGGCGCCTTGAACACGCCGCCGTCGCCGGCGTTGGCCCAGTAGACGAACGCCGCGTCCACCGCGATCCCGGCCGGCTCGGCCTCGTTGTCGGCGATGACGGTCACCTCCCCGCCCGCCTTCGCCACCTTGTAGACCTTGTGGGTCGCCGCGCCGCCGGTCCAGTAGAGGTTCTGCGCGTCCTGCGCGAGGTACGCGGGCCTCCCGGCGCCGGACGCGAGGACGACCGGCTCGCCGCCGCCGAGCGGCATCGTGTAGATGTTCTCTCCATCGCCGTCGCCGAAGTAGACGGCCGACGCGTCGCCGATGACGCTCACGACATAGCCGATCTGGGCCAGCGTCTCCACCTCCAGGGTCGCCTTGTCGACGCGCCGGAGCGCCGAGGGGATCACCGGGTCATCATCACCGCCGCTCGCCCAGTACACGTGCGAGTCGTTGACCCACAGCGCCTTGGGATCGGGATCGGCGGGGCTCATCGCCTCTGCCTCGGCGGTGCCCAGCCTCACGCGGTAGATGAATCCGTCGTTGTTGTCCCCGGTCGCGACATCCTCGGTGCCGCCGCTCGCGAAGTAGAGGAAGGACGCGTCGGCGGCCAGCGCGCTCGGGTAGCGGTGCAGGCTCGCCATCGGGGTCGCCAGGATCATGCCTGGATAGATCCTCGAGAGGCGGTCGGTCTCCGTGACGACGTTGCTCCTCGAGACGTCGTGCCGCGCGAGCGGCGCGAAATCGTCCGAGCCCTCCTGTGCGGTGAAGCCATAGGCGCCGAGGACCGCGCTTTCGCCCAGCTCCGCCCTGAGCTCGACGGTGATCGGGAGCGTGAGCGTGATCGGCCTCTCGAACGTCAGGCCCTCCGGGCCAAGGACGTACATGGGCCCCACCGCGCCCTCGGGGGCCTCGTCGATGCGCTCGATGGTGATCACCGTGTTCTCGCTCACCGCGCCCGGCGGCACCTCGATGGTGAAGCCGTCGTCCGCTGTGAAGGTCCCGCCCTGCGCGTCCACGGAGAACTGCTCGCCGGCCCCTGGCTGCGCGCCGGTCCCTGACGTGGCGCCGCCGCTCGCATCGCCGCCGCTCGCATCGCCGCCGCTCGCATCGCCGCTGCCCGTAGTGCCGCTGCCCGTACCGCCGCCGCCTGTAGCGCCGCTGCCGGTATCGCCGCCGCCCGTGGCGCGATTGCCCTTGTCCGTCCCTCCGCACGACGCGCTGCTCAGCGCGGCAGCCGCGCACGCCAACACCACGAATGAGATCCTTGTCATCGTTTCGCTCCTCCGCTGGCGGTCGTCGCCGCCATGTCCTGGAAGGCCATGGTTCTGCCGAGCTCGCCATGGAGGCGGCCGCGACATCACCCTTGATCAGACAACAGCGTAGCGCCCGATGGGGCGGTGGCGAGCTGAGCCAGAGCAGGTGAGAGACATACAGTCTTTACCTGTCAGGGTTATCCCAGGCGTCCACTCTCCATGCCCCTTACGCATCGTGGTTGTCCCAGGGGTCCACTCGCTACGGTCCTTACCTGTCAGGGTTGTCCCAGGTGCACGGCTCGACCGCGCGTCGCCGGCGGCTCATGAGTCGTGGCGGCGGGGCGACGGCGCCGCGCGGGCGCGCAGACAACGCTCGGCGAGGGCGGGTATCGCGCTGGTGAGCGAGGGGCGCGCGGGCGCCGTCGGCGCCCGGGGAGCGGCAGCCCAGCATGCGCCGAGGGTCGGGGCATGGCGGGCTTCGCGACGACGAGCGCCTCCTCCGGCGTGCAGCGCATGGCCGAGGGGTGGTCCATCGTGCGGCCGGAGCGGGCGACCGGCTCGCCAGCGTCGGGGGTCGGGGCTCCCGGCGCGGCGCCCGCCCGCACTGTGCGGGCGGATTGAGTTCGTGAACAGTCTGCGTATCCTGGCCTCGCTGCACCGAAGCCACCCGCAGTTTCTTGGAGTCGTCGCGCGAGCGCGACGGGAGCCAGCATGCCGATAGGGCAAACGAAAGGGAGTACCGTACCGCTGCGCCGCGACGCAGCGCCGCGCGTTCGCGGCGTGCAGGCCGCCGCGGTGCTCGCGGCGCTGCTCGGGCTCGCCGCGCCGGCGGCCGCGCAGGCGCAGGCCGCGCCGCCGAAACCGGCACGCGGCGACGGGGCGAGGGCCGCCGCGCCAGGCACGGCGCCCGCGGCAGCGGGTGCCCCGATCGCTCCGGCGCCCGCCCCTGTCGCTCCGGTGCCCGCCCCTGTCGCTCCGGCGCCCGCCCCGATCGCTCCGGTGCCCGCCGCTGTCGCTCCGGCGCCCGCCCCGATCGCTCAGACGGGCGGCGCGCTGGTGCCCATCCCGCAGGGTTACTACCTGCCGGTGCCGCCGCTCCCGCCGTGGGCCAACCCACGGACCATCGAGTACGAAGAGGGGGACCCGATCCCGCGCGGCTACGCGCTCCGGACCAGGGCGGACCGCAAGCTCGCCACGGCGGGGCTGCTCACGTTCGGGATCCCGTACGCGCTCACGTTCACGGTCGCAGGCATCGCGTCGTTCGACGACGACGATTTCGACAAGTTCGGGCCGCTGCTCATCCCGTTCGCCGGCCCGATGATCGCGATCGGGACCCTGGAAGCGGAGGGCGCGGGCATCTTCTGGCTCACGATGGACGCCGTGACCCAGGTGGGCGGGCTCATCCTGTACGCCGCCGGTCTGGCGAACGAGGACCTGTACCTCGAGCGCCAGTTCACGGTGAGCTCACGCGACCCTGGGCACGCTGCGTTCCGCTGGCCCGAGGTCTCGATCGGCGGGTCCTCCGCCAGCCTCCGATGGAGATTCTGAGCTGGTGCCCCTGCGCCGACAGCCCTCACCCCGAAGGGAGACGCACGTGACCGCGATCCGCACCGCCCTCTCGATGGCCGCGCTGTTTGGCCCGCTCGCGCTCGCAGCGCCGGCCACGGCGGAGAGCGACGCCCCCCCGTCCGCGCAGAGCGCCGCGCCGTCTGGCTACGCGCAGTCCCCTGCCGGCGCGCCGCCCGGCTACGCGCCGCCCGGCTATGCGCCGCCCGGCTACGCGCTGCCGCCTGGATACGCAGCGCCGCCTGGATACGCGGCGCCGCCTGACCACGTGCCGCCCGGCTACGTGCCGTATGCGCCGTCCGTCATCCTCGGCATGCCGCGAACGTTGACCTTCACGGAAGGCGGGATCCGGCCGGCGGGCTATCGCGTCGAGACGCAGATGAACCGCCGGCTGGTGGTCGCGGGGTCGATCGTCCTCGCCAGCGCGTGGGCGCTCTCGGCGCTGACGGCGGGGAGCATCCTCAGCGAGGGAGACAGCGACGCTGTCAGCTACTCGCCGATGCTCGTGCCCGTGGGCGGCCCGTTCATCACGCTCGGCACGGGCGAGGAGGTCGACGTCGACCGCGACGACGGCCGGCTCGCCGCCGCCCTCCTCCTCTTCGACGGGGCCACGCAGGTGACCGGCTTCGTGCTGCTCGTCGCGGGCCTCGTCAGCAACCAGCGGGTCTGGGTGCGCGACGACATCCCGCGCGAGGTGTCGGTCCAGGCCCCCGAGCTCACCGTCGGCCCGACGGGCGCGACCCTGCGCGTCGCTTTCTGAGGATCGAGCGCGTTTCGCTGGGCAAGACGCCTCTCCCGGGGGCATCCCAACCTGCGCTTCGTCCAGTACCCCGTCGCTCTTCGGGAGCCGATCGGTTACACGGAATGCTGGACCAGCTGCGAGACCGTGGTCACGAGGGGCGTCGGTCGGGAGCCGGGGGGCACGTTGCGATTGCCGACCTGAGCGATGATCGCCGCTTTCAGGGTGGAGTTCGCCATGACCATCGGGAAGGCCCGGTTCAGCGCCTTGATCCAGTTCCAGACCGCATGAGCATATTGAACGGCCGGGAGGGAGGGATGGAATTGCACATCGAGCAGCCCTTCCGCGGCCTGGGCGACCTCCTGCGTCGTGGCGGCCGGCGTGTGCCGGCCGCGAAGCTCATCTTCTGTCGCCAGCATGGTGGCCATCGCCAGGTCCTCCCTCTTCACGGTGGTGGTCTTGCCGCCCGTGCGCTTGTATGTGGCCCAGCGGCTGTGCTGGTTCGCCGAGACGTAGATGTTGAGGATCTCCGATATCAGCTGCTGCCATTTCTCGGGCGTCATGCGCAGAGCGAAGGTGTTCCAGTCGAAGTGGTCCAGCTTCTTGAGCTCGGCTTTGCACGCGCTCGTCTGATCCGGCGTGTTGGCAAGCTCGTTGAAGAGCTCGCGGAGCTCCGTCACCACGTCGGACAGGAGCCACCCCTCGAACGCGTCGATCGAATAGGCGAGCAGCGTCCAGGCGACCGTGTGATCGCCCTGGTCCGGCTCGTACCGGGTCGGGCGCCGGCCTCGTGAGACCTAGACCCGGACCAGCTGGATCGCGCTCGCCAGGTAGGTCACCTCGGACTCCCTCTGGCGCTCGACGACGATCTGCTCGTCTTTCGTCTCGATACCGTAATAGGAACGGAGATTGCCGCTCCCGACCGGACGCACCACCACGTTGACCCCGTGGAGCTCCCGATCGCGCCCCTTGACTCGATAGATGGGTTCGTCCGGAATCGTGCTCAGAAAGCTGCTGGGAACATCCGGGATGCGCTCGACGGTCGGCCCCGTCGCCAGGTTCCACAGCCCCCGGGCGAGCCCTGCCACGCCGAGGGCGGTCACCAGGGGAGCCGCGGTCCAGAGCCCCACGCCCACGCCGACCGCGCCGAGGGCCGTCCACCCCCAGGGCTGCGCGACCTCGCCCGGCTCGCCCGCGAGCGGCGGAGAATCACTCGGCCGGGCCACCTGCGGGGGCCGCGACACGCCGACGCGCTGCGGCCGCGGCTTGCTCTGCGCGACCGTGGCCGGATGGGGAGGCCGCCCCTCCGCTGCCACTGTGGCCGGATGGGGCGGCAGTGGAGAGGCACCCGTGGAGCCCGGCTTCGTCTGTGCCCCCGTGGCCGGGTGCGGCGGCGGCGCGCTGCTACGCCCCTCCGTCGCTGCGTGCGGCGCGCGCTTCTGCACCACCGTCGTCGGGTGCGGCGCGCGTCTCTGCGCCACCGTCGCCGCGTGCGGCTCTCGCCTCTGCACCACCGTCGCAGGGTGCGGCGGCTGAGCATGGATCCCCAGACCACGTTTGCCGCGCGTCCCGTCGCTCATCATCGCACTCCTGTCGTGACCGCACGATCCTCCCTCCCCGCGCTCCGCAGACCAAATTTCCGGCGGATTCGCCTCGAACGGGCACCTGCGCGACCCGACGCGTCCAAGGCTGCAGACTGGAGCTCAACCCGCAGGCGACGCCCGGATGGCTCGGCACCTGACGGACGCAGCGCACCGCTTGCCCGGTCCGCCGCGCATCGGATAGGCACGGCGACGATGCCCGCGCCGGACCTCGTCGCCCTGCTGCGCTCGCTCGACCTCGCGCGCGAGGACGAGACGCCCGATCTCACGGCGCTCTCCGCCACGTGGGAAGACCCGCCCGCGTTCCGCCGCGCGCTCCTCTCGCACTCGGCCCAGCGGACAGGCCCGCTCCGCAGCGTCGCCGGGGCCGCATACGACCTGTATGCGGACGCGGTGCTGCGCCACGCCTCCTCGGACCGCCTCGCGTTCATCGAGATCGCTCCCCGCGCGGATCCCGTGCGGCTCCGCTTCTCCGAGCTGCACGCGCGCGCCTCCGCGCTCGCCGCCGCGTGGTCCGGCCTCGGCGTGAAGCCCAAGGCCGCGATCGCGATCGTCGTGCCCGCCGGCGCCGTGGGGGTCGTGGCGTTCGCGGCCGCGCTGTACCTCGGCGCGCGTGTGTCGTGGATCCTGCCTTGCGGAGACGTGGCCGTCGCACATGCCTTGAAGGCGCTCGCGCCGGAGCACGTGGTGGTAGACCCGCGCTCCCCGGCCCCTGTCGGCAAGCTCATCGAGAAGGCCTTGCCTGTCTCCGCGCCCGCGCGCCGCCCCACCGCCGATCCGGTTGCATACCCCCCGAAAAGCCCCTGCATCCGTGCGCTCTCGCCGCTGCGAGGGCCCTTCGGCAGGCCGGTGGATGTCGCCGCCGAGACGGCGCTCTGCGGCGCCCTCTCGGACGGGATGCTGGGTTATCGCCTCTCCCCGGGAGATCGCCTGTCGGCGCCTGGCTTCCACCACGAGCAGAGCTTCTTGCCCCTGCTCCTGTCCGCGTGGCTCTCGGGCGCGGCGTTCGTGCAGCTGCCCGAGGAGCACCTGCTCTCGACCCCCTCCGCCCTGAGCCTCGAACCGATCACCGTGCTCGGGCTCTCCCCGGCCTTCGCGTCGTCCCTCCGCGCCGCGCCGCGGCCGATGCCCTCGTCGCTCAAGGCGCTGTTCAGGAGCGTGTGCGAGCCGCTCGACTGGCTCGAGGTCCGCGACGCGCTGAAGAAGAACGACCTCGGCAAGGTGCCTGTCTTCAACGTGCTGATCGACACGGCCGCCGGCGGGACGGTGCTGTCCGGCGCGCGGCGGCCCGCGGGGGTGAGCGCGAAGGCCCTGCCGTCCCCCGGCGTCGCGTGGGATCTCGTCGACGCCGCGACGAAGAAGCCCACCCCCGGGGGAGCGGGGGTCTTCTTGCGGCGCGGGGACGACCTTGGCGAGGACGGCTATTTCCTGCTCGCGCGGACGGGGAACGAATACCTGTGGGGCGGGACGCTCGAGCCGCGGCGGTCGGCGCGGGCGTTCCCGGGAGAGGCGCTGTCGGGCGAGGTGAACGAGCTGCCGTTCGCGCAGGGGGCGGCGGTGGTGCCGCTCGCCGGCGCGGGCCCGCGCGGCGACACGCGGATCGCGCTCTGCGTGTTCACGGGAGGGCGGGCGGTGGAGCCGGGGTTCGCCGAGGCGATCGCGAAGCTGGTGAGGGAGCGGCTGGGGCCTGACTGGAGGCCCGATACGGTGGAGATCTTCTCGCTGTTCGGGCGCGGCAAAGGCGGCAAGACGGACGCGAGGTGGTGTTCGACGAACTACCTGGCGGGGCGGCTGCATGCGCGGGAGAGGGACGGCGCGATCCGGAGGCTCGGGGAGCTGCGGCGGGGGCTCTCGTCGATTCCAGCGGTGGTTCGCGCCGGTCCAACGGCGACAGAGCCATCGAAACCTTGAGCTTCAGGCCGCCTCGAAGCAGCACGGGATTCAGAGGTTCTACAGCGGTTTTCGCCCACCTCTGCTAAATGCAGAGCAGAGCGGCGGTCTCCCGCACAGGAGACGGGCCCAGATCGGCGTTTTCGGCGCGCAAGCGCACGCCGGTGCGCTGAGCACCGAAGACGCCGAGGTGGGCCCGTCTCCGAAGCGGGTGACCGCCGCTCTACCCGCGCGTTCCACGTCGCCCCTGGACCGTGGCCTCCAGCGCCTCGTACATCACCCGCGGCCTCGGCGCCGTCCCCCCCGCCGGCACCGGCACCCGCGCCGCCTTCATCACGTCCAGCGCGAACGTCGAGCACTGCTGACGGTCCGCGCTGTAACGATGCTTCCCCGCCTTGTACTCACCCACCTTCGCCATCGCCGCACGGGCCTGCTCCTGCGTGATCGCATAACTCTGCATCTTCACGCCCGGCTTGTCGAAGGCGCCCGCGTCATCGTGCACCACCCCCTCGACGCCGACCTGGAGGCGCCCCAGATCCCGGTTCGGGTCATAGCTGCCATAATGGGCCGGCGAAAAGCCGAACGCGTGGCGCTCGCCGCTCGGCTCCTCGATCGCGACGAAGCTGTGCCCCGCGAGCGCCTCCGGCAAACGCCCCTCGTGCATGTAAGCGCCCACCACGAGCTTGTAGCCGTTCTTCGACTGTGCGGTGCCCACCTTCCCCTGGATGCCGCCGGGCGCGCCGCCTCCCTGGCTCCCCGGCCCTCCCCCGAACGGCGGCGCCGCCGAGCCGGGCCCCGGATTCCCCTCCGCGACGGCCTTGCCATGCCTGTCCGCCTCGGCCTCCAGCTCGACGTCCTGCACAACGGCGACGCCGTCGCCGTACGGATTTGCGACCCGGCCCTCGCGCTGCTGGAGCACGTGCGTCAGCTCGTGACCGAGCAGCTCCTGGCCATACCGGGTGCTCGGCTGGTACTGCTCGGGCGCAAAGTAGATGTCCGACCCGAGCGTGAACGCGAGCGCGCCGATCGACGCCGCCTCGTTCCCTACGTGCACCCGCACGTCCGAGAAGTCGGCGCCAAAATAGCGTTCCATGCGGAGCTTCACGGAGGACGGCAGCGGCTGACCGGGGCCCGACTTCTCCAGAAACCCTTCGGGCGTCTGGAAGGCGTGCACATCGGCTTCCTTGCGCTGCGCCGCCCGCGCTGCCCCGAACGCCGGGCGCAGCTGCGCGACAGTCGCCGGGTGCGGAGGTCTCGGGGCGATCGCCGCCGTGCCGCGCGGCTGGGCCACGGTCGCCGGGTGAGGAGGGATGTCCGGGTGCGTCGCGGCGGCCCGAGGCTGGGCGGCGGCAGGATGCGGAGGCAGCGTCACGCGGGCGAAGCGCTGGACGGCGGTGCCCGAGGGGATGCGCCGCGCGGGGAAACACGCCTGCACCACGCGTGAGGCCGGGGTCGACGTGGTGGAGGAAGAGCGGGATCGCATGCCCGGGGAGAGACGGTATCATCCGGTGTGAGCGAGGAGCAAAGGAAGGGGGCGAAGGCAATCTTGCGCGCCGCCCGCGCGGCCGCGTACGCTCGTCGTCCCGCCCCGGAGAATCCCATGTCCGCCGCGCCCCCGCCGCCTGCGCACCCCGCCACCGTCGCTCGCGAGACCACCGTCCAGCCCAAGCTGGGCGAAGGACGCCCGCCGCACCCCGCCAGCGTGCAGCGCAAAGCCGCCGAGCCTCCGCAGAAATCCACGCGAACGTCGGGCCCCCACCCCGCCACGGTGCAGCGCAAGGCCGCCGAGCCTCCGCAGAAATCCACGCGCGCGTCGGGCCCTCACCCCGCCGCGGTGCAGCGCAAAACCGCCGAGCCTCCGCAGAAACCCACCCGAGCGCCGGGCCCCCACCCCGCCGCGGTCAAACGCGACGCCGCAGCGCAGCCCAAGACGGCGGCGACGTCGCGCGGTCCTCACGCCGCGACGGTGAAGCGCGCGGCGGCAGCGCAGCCGAAGAAGGCCGGCGCCGCGCGCGCGCCGCACCCCGCGCAGGTCGTGCAGCGGATGAAGCTCACGTCGAGCGCGGAGAGCACAGGGAAGGGCTGGAACAAGAACACCCTGCTCGACAACCTCGAGGCGACGCTCGGGAAGGACTGGGTTGCGTATGTCACGAAGGGGCTCGAGGCCATCGTGGTCTACGAGGGCCCTGGTCTGTACGATTCTACACAGAGGGTCGTCTTCATCGATGCCCGACAGACCGAGTCGGAAGCGACACAGCAGCTCGTCATGGAGCTGTCCAACCACCAGAACCGGGGCCTCCTCGCGGAGCTCGACAGCGCCGCGCAGAAGCTGACCCGCGAGGACTACATCGAGAAGGTCGAGCGGGTCGAGTTCGCCGGCGTGACCAACGTGATCCGGACCTACGACGCGGCCGTTCAGCTCGAGCTTGGCTGGGCCAAGGGCGGATGTGTCTACGGAAAGATGCGGGGCCTGTCCTTCGAGAAGTACTACACCCATGTCTCGCAGGAGCACCGCGAGCGCTACGGCAAGCGCTACGACAATCTGACCAAGAAGAAGTAGCTCCCGTCGAAAACTGGCCGCCCGCCCCTCGCAAGGGCAACCTCACGCTCTCGCGAGGAAGCTCTCCATGGCCGGTCCCCAGGTCGCCGCTGGCGCCACGATGATGTGCAGCTTCGGGCTCGCGCCGTCGACCCTCGCGGTCCTTCCCGTGAAGATGGTCATGGCCGGCGCTCCGGGGGCGAACATCGCCGACATGGCGCCGGCCATGAATGTCCCGCCCTTCGGGGCGTGCACGTCGCTCGCCAACCCCACGGTCGCGGCGGCGACGGCGGCGGCGCTCGGGGTGCTCACGCCCATGCCCTGCGTCCCGGTCCCCGCCGGGACGTGGTTGCCAGGAAATACCAAGGTGATGCTCAAGGGGCCGCCGGCGGTGGACGTGAGCTGCAAGCTGATGTGCGCCTGGGGCGGGGTGATCCAGGTGCTCAATCCCGGGCAATTCAAGGTGATCGACACATAACCATGCTGGACCTCGGCCTCGTTGAGAAGGCGCTCGCGGGCGACGGGAAGGACACGGACGACGCGCGGCTCTCGGCCGTGGAGTCGGCCGGCGCGTCGGATGCCCAGCTCGCCGCGGAGACGGCGCGCCTCGGGCTGGAGAAGGGCTCCACCGACGTGCGGCTGATCGCCGCGTACCTGCTCGGGGCGTTCGTCGAGCAGGGCCCCAAATCGCTGCCCGGCATCTTCGAGGCGCTGCGGGGGGCCGTCACCGCGCGGTGGCTCTCGCTCCGCCCGGAGGAGCGCAAGGCGCGCGTCGTCGACGGGACCCTGGCGCGGCTCTTCCGGTCGATCGTGAACCACGTCGACGCGCACGAGCAGATGCAAGACGCCACCTTCAAGGCGTGGATCCGCTCGGATCACGACGCGGTCGGCGGCCCGGCGCTGCGCGCCTCCTCGGCCCTGAGAGAGGCCCTGACGAGCGCGCTGGACGCGCCGCGGTGCACAGCGCCCCTGTCGGACCTGGACGCCCGGATCCGCGCCCATTTCGATCGCCACCCGGCGCCGCCGAAGCCAGCGCCGCGGCCCCTGCCCGAGCCGGAGCCGGAGGAGGCGACCGCCGAGGAGGCGACCGCCGAACCGGAGGAGCCCGCGCCGGCCCCGGAGGACGAGGGCCCCCGCCCGGCCGCCGCGCGCGGCGGGAGCACGCCCGGCGATGCGCCGGAGCTGGACCGCCGCACCATCCCCGTCTCTCCGGCGTTCGAGCTGCTCCTCCGGAAGCTCGAAGCGGTGCCCGCCTTGCTCTCGCGCGACGAGCCGGAGCGGGCAGCCGTCGTCGCCGACGACATCCGGCGGACGCTGAAGAGCTTCGATCCCAAGGTGTTTTTCCCGGATGTGTTCGTGCCCTACCTGCGGTTCCTGGCGGGGCACGTCGAGCAGCTCGCGCCGCACTGGGACGCCATGGGCAGCCCGCAATGGGAGGCGCTCGAGCAGCTCTACCAGGTGGACCCCGATCACTTCATGACGCCGTGAGCGCGCCTCTCCTTCCGCCTCGCCGCGTCCCGCCCCCGCCCCCGCGACGCCCCTCGCCGCCGTCGCCGCCATCGCCCCCGGCGTACCCCCCGCCGGGGCTGGAGGAGGCGCTCCAGAGGCGCGCGCGGCTCATCGAGCCGGCAACGCTGCTCCGGCTCGTGCAACGCTGCTGGCCGGGGAGGCCGATATGGATCCAGAGCAAGCGCTCGCACGCGCCGGAGCGCACCCCCGTCGAATCCCTCGAGATCCAGCCGGACAGGATCACCCTCACGCTCAACATCGGACTGCGCTCGAGCACATCGACGTTGCCCTCCTATTTCCGTGAGCTCGAGATCGACCCGAAGCGCGGTCCTGCGTTCGATGGGCTGATCGGGCGCATCGACGACGGGCTGCTCCGCGCGCGCCTGGAGGCGACGGACGCCGGGTCGAGCGCGTGGCTCGGCCAGGGCGGGCCCGAGACGCACCGAGGCATGCGCGCGATCGCGCGGCTCGCGACGCCTTCAGGGCTCTTCTGGCTGTTCTCACGGGTGTTCCCGGAGCTGCGAACGTCGGTCCGGCGAGGCATCGTGGGCGTGACCCTGACCGCGGACGAGGCGCGGCTCGGGTTCGCGATGCTGGGCTCCGCGATGCTGGGCGGCAGCGCCCCCGCGCCGATCGGCGGCTTCGACGTCGCGCTGCAGATCAGCCGGACGGACACGTGGACCGACGAAGACTGGCCTACCGAGATCGTGCGGCGGCTGGATCATCGGGTGTGGCCAGCGCTACGAGGCGCGGAGTGCCTGCTGCGCGTGTGGCTCGTGGACCCGCGGGGAGGAGCCATGCTGCGGCTCGGCGGAGGCCGGGTGGGCGTGGAGCCGCTCGTCCTCGCGCCGCGGCCGGGGGTGAGCCTCCTGTTCGAGGGGCCTGTGCCGCAAAGCACAGCGCCTGGAGCTCCCTAGTCCACCGCGCGGAGTTTTTGGCCCCATGCGGGGTCGTATGAAAAACTTTGTATATGGCGTGGAGGGGCGTCGCGGCCCCTGTGCCCGATGCGCCGCAGCGCACGCGATTGCGCGCCCGAGGAGAAGCTCGTGAGTAAAGATTTCCCCTATCCGTTCCCAGAGCGGTACCGTTCTCGCTTGATGCTGCACTACCGGACCCGGATCAGCGGGACCGAGGTGCGGAAAAAGCTCCCATTCCGGCTGCTCGTGCTCGGCGACTTCACCGGTCCTGACGCGCACGCGGAGCCGCAGAACGATCAGGGCGTGCCGAAGGACCCCAAGGCCGTGCAGACGGTCCCGGCCCTCGCGGCGCGGCCCATACGCTCGTTCCGGTTCGGAAAGGCGGGCGGGCGCGTCGACGACTTCATGGCGGAGCTCCTTCCGTATGTGAAGCTGCCGAAGGAGCTCGCGACCATCCTCCCGGGGCGCCTGAAGAACGTGAAGCTCACCGGAGCGCTCTCCGCCAGCACGCAAGCCGGCGAAGCGGTGGTGAAGCTCTCGGGCACCGCGACGTTCACGAGCAGCAAGAGCGACAACGGGCTGTGCGACGTCAGCGGCCCTGTCAACCTCTCGGCGGATGTGACGCTCGACCGCGCGGCCCTCCCGCCCTCCGTCGACATCAAGCTCCAGGGCGGCGGCAAGGTGCGCGGCTTGCTCACGATCCCGCTCAAGGACGAGCCGGTCGGCGTGGTCGCAGGTGTCGTGCGCGTCAGCAATCCCGTGAGCCTTCAGATCGGGATCTCTGACAACGACCCAGAGCAGATCGAGGCCACGCTGAACTCGCGGCCCGGCCCCCTCCCCGAGCGGCGCGAGCGCGCGAAGAGCGACGCCGAGGAGATCGTGAAGCAGTCGGGCGCTCTCACCACCGACGCGAAGCTACAGACAGGCAAGAGCGCGAGCCTGACGGCGCTGACCGTGGATAGCGCCGTGTTCGAGCCGTTCAAGTCGGTCCTGGACGAGGCCAAGAAGAACCTCGATGCGCTCCTGCCGGACGCGACGGCCGCCGCCGCCGCCTACACGGGCGCCGCCGCGCAGGTGGAGATCGTGCACCCGAAGGCGACAGCCGCCGCTGGCGCGGCCGTGGACGAGGCGACGACGAAGACGGCGGAGGCCACCGTCCGGCAGGCGCGGGTGGTGCTGGCAGCCGTCAAGCCCGTGGCGGATGCCGCCCAGAGCGCCATCGCGCTGGCCAAGAGCGCCTATGACGCCACCAAGGAGGCCCTCGACGCTGCGGCGAAGCTCGCCGCGGAGACCGACAAGGCGAAGCAGGTGGAGGGGATGGCCGAGGTCGCCCAGAAGGTCGATCTTGCGAGCGATCTGATCAAGACCTCCACCAAGCCGATCCAGGAGGCCAAGGGCAGAGCGGAGACGGAGAAGAAGGCTGTCGATGACATGGTCGCCAGCTTCGACAAGGACGCCGCCGCCAACACGAGCAGCAGCGCCAGCGCCGACCTGCCCACGTACGCCGAGCGCGTGTTGCCGTTCGACGCATGGTCCTCGTTCAGCCCGGATGAGATCGTGTCGAACGTGCCCGAGCTCAACCGCCTGCGCGTCATCCGCGAGCTGCTCCAGACCCTCCAGTCCGAGATCCGCAACGTGCCCGCCCTGCGTGACGCGCTCCGCTCGGCGCTGAGGGACAAGAAGGCAGAGCTCGAGGCGCTGAGCGGCGAGCTCCGGGGACAGTACGCGGAGCTCGTGATCGCCAACGCCAAGAGCGACGGAGTGAACCATGTTTAATTCCCCGCTACAGAAGACCCTCCTCGGCACGATCGGCGCGTCCGTCACCGATACGCTCGAGGCCGACGACCACCCGCTCAAGCTGGTCCGGCTCGATCCGCTCTCCGACACGGCCCTGGCCACCATCGCCGCGCCGGAGGACGCGAAGACACCGGCCAAGGTCGTCTTTCGCGACAGGGACGCCGACGTCAAGGACGGCGCGCAGCTCATGAACGCGCTCGCCGCGCTCCTCTTGAACGTCGAGATCGTCAGCGATCGCCCCAAGGCGGCGCGGGGCGCGGGCGAGAAGGTCAAGCTCCTGTCCGGCAAGGACTCGACCCTGAGCGATTTCTTCGGCACGATCGACCAGCTCCTCGGCGAGATCGACCAGAAGCTCGGGGAGAACCTCGACAAGGTGGTTCAGGGCCCTGCCTTCCGCGAGCTCGAGCGCAACTGGCGCGGGCTCGACGAGCTCTGCGACGAGGTCGAGCAAGAAGACATCTACATCGATTTCCTGGACGTGACGCGGGAGGAGCTCCGCGCGGATTTCGCGGATCACGACAGCGACATCTTCGGCAGCGCGCTCTTCCAGAAGGTGTACGTCGAGGAGTACGACCGCTACGGCGGCGAGCCCTTCGCGACGATGATCGGCCTCTACGAGTTCGAGAAGGTCACGAACGCGGCGGAGGACGTGAAGTGGCTGCGCACCATGTCGAAGATCGCCGCCGCCGCGCATTGCCCGTTCGTGTCCTCCGCGGGGCCGGGCTTCTTCGACAAGAAGAACATGCAGGAGGTCGCCGACATCGCCGACCTCGACGCCATCCTGTCGCGCTCCAAGTACGGCAAATGGGACGTGTTCCGGGACGAGGACTACGCGGCCTACATCGGGCTCACGGTGCCCCGGTACCTCGTGCGGGTGCCGTGGGGCTCCACGGGCGACGCAGAGACGGGCAACGCCGTCGAGTACGAGGAGACGGTGAAGCCCGGCGCGCGCGGCGACGACAACCACTTCCTCTGGGGAAACGCGGCCGTCCTCTTCGCGAAGAACCTCATCCGCTCGTACGCGCTGAGCGAGTGGGCGCAGCACATCCGCGGCCCCAAGGGCGGCGGCCTCGTCGCGGGGCTCACGGTGTTCTCCTACAAGCGCAAGGACGACCAGATCGTCTATGGCAAGCAGGCCAAGCAGCTCGAATCCAACGAGGAGTCCCTGCCGCCCGTGGAGATCGTGATCCCCGATTTTCGGGAGTTCCAGTTCTCCAGGAACGGTCTCATGGCGCTCGTGCACAAGAAGGGCGAGAGCGTCGCTACCTTCTTCAGCGCGCAGTCCGTCAAGAAGGGGAAGACCTTCCTCGAGGACGTCAACACGAAGAACGCTCAGCTCGTCACGAACCTGGCCTACACGTACTCGATCACGCAGATCGCCCATTACGTGAAGGCCATGGTGCGCGAGTACATCGGATCGACGGCCGACGCCGATTACATCCAGAAGACGCTGGCCGAGTGGCTGGGCGGCTTCGTCACGACGGTCGTCAACCCGGATGACCTGACGCTCCGCTATTACCCGTTCAAGGCCACCAGCGTGACCGTGGAGCCGAAGCCCGGTCCCTTCGGGTGGTACAAGACGGTCATCTCGATCCTGCCCCATCTCCAGTTCGAAGGGATGGACGTCGAGCTGCGGCTGGAAGCCAGCCTGGGCGGAAAGTAACGACCCGAGACCGCGTACAAAGGACGAGCCCCCATGCCGCAATACCGAAGGGTCCTGGATATCTACCAGGGCTACAACTACAAGAAAGACAAGCAGACGCCGGTTGGCTTCATCACGAAGATGAAGCTCGCCGGCACGGACCTCACGGCCGATCAGACCTGCAAGGACCCGACGAACCCGAAGAACGACCTCAAGGTCGTCGCCGTGCTGAGCGATGTCCTCTGGGAGACGGGCGTCACCGACGCCGTGTACTTCTCCGGGCAGATCTCGGTCATCAACCGGCAGAACGTCGCCTCGCTCGTCATCAACGATCTGACGAGCGTCGAGGTCGTGTACCAGTTCTCGGTGTACGACTACGATCCCGTCGCCAAGAAGTACTTCCTCGCGTTCCACAGCAACGCGACGGACATGAACGGGATCCTCGAGAAGCGGGGCGACGAGCTGAACGTCACCGTGGCGGACGACGCGTCGACCGAGGTGCAGTCGCCCATCAATTACGCCTTCCAGACGGGCGTCAAGCCGCAGCCGTCGGCCCAGACGCTCCACATCGCGACAGCCGATCAGAAGCCCGTCGCGAAGTCCTGGGGCCTCGCGGTCGGTTGACCTGGGAGCTGCCGTGGCGAGCCTCACGCGCATCGCCTGGCGTATAGGCCAGGTCCTCCGCCCCGAAGACTTCGAGGCGCTCGAAGAGGCCCTGGCCGAGGAGGCCCGCGCCCGGGGGGAGATCCCCGGGTTGCCCTCGTACGGCTGGCTCGCCCTCGCCTGGGACGCGGGCGAGCTCTCGCGCGGCGCGCTGCGCATCGACGAGGCCCAGGCGGCTCTCCCGAGCGGCAACATCGTCCGGGGGGGAGACAACGTCGCTCTCCCGGAGCCCCTGAGCCTCAAGCAGGCCGGCAGGACGGCTGTGGACGTCCACTTCCAGGTGCTCTCGCCCGATCCACCCCTCGCCGAGCCGCGCCCGCAAGGCTCCGTGTCCGAGCGGCTCGTCCTGCGATCCCAGCTCGCGTTCGAGCCGGCGGCGCCGCGCGGGCGCTCGCTGCTCGTCGGTCGCTTCGAGACCCGGGACGGGAAATCGTTCCACGCCTCGCCGGACGTGGTGCCGCCCCTGCTCCGGCTGCGGGCGACACCCCATCTGTACGAGCCCCTCCTCCTGCTGCGCGACCGCCTCGTGCGGTACGACGACGACCTGGCGAAGCACGTGGCCGCGGCGCGGCGCTCGGCGGGCCCCGTGCAAGCGCTGCTGCGCGGCCGGGCGGAGGTGCGGAAGGCGCGGGCGTTGCTCGACGACGTCCTCCTGAAGCAGGAGAGCCCTGCGTTCGCGCGGTTGCACCCGCATCCGATCCTCCACGCCCTCCGTGAGCTGCTCCTGGAGGTCCACCTGCTCTCGGGCGAGCTTCCGGCGGATCCACTGCCGCTCTACGACCACGACAACCTCGGCGAGGTCTTCGGCGGGGTGATGGGCGCCCTCCTGGAGCAGATCGACAACCTGCCTCCGGCAGCGCCCACCCTGCCCTTCCGCGAGGAAGAGGGCCGCTTCGTCACGCCGGAGCTCCCGGACCACGTGCTCGACGCGGCGGAGCTGTACCTGATCATCGAGCGGCCAGCGCCGTCGGGCGAGGGGCCGATCCAGAAGTACAACATCCGCGTGGGGGAGCCGGGGCGCCTCCCGTGGCTGAGCCAGTACTCCACGCTGGGCATCCGCCCTGTGCTCTCGAGCTCCCCGCCCGCGGATTTCGGGCCTCGCGCGGATGTCTACGCGCTGCCGAAGCCCGGGAGGACCGCGGAGGAGAAAGAGGAATGGGCGCACGTGCGAAAGGCCCGCGCGATGGGCTTCGTGCGGACCAAGGAGATGGCCGGGATCCGGGCGGCGCTTTACTGGACGAACGCCGCCCCCCAGGCCGGTCGGGGCGGCGCCGGTGCCGGGGAAGGCCATGAAGCTGCCTCCGCAGGCAGCGCGACGAGGCCGGACCGGCGATGAGCTTCATGAGCAGGCTCGCCAGCGATCGATCCGAGTCCGTGCTCCACTCGGTCGCGCGGAACCTGACGGCCGTGCTCAATTCGAAGAAGGGGTATGCCGAGGCGTCCGAGGTCTTCGGGCTGGGTGATTACGACGAACACCTGGCAACGAAGCCGCTTCTCGAGGCGCTGACGCGCGAGATGCTGCAGAACGTGAAGGCGTTCGAGCCGCGCGCCGAGAGGCCGGAGCTCACGTTCCTCGGGCGGGAAGGCTCGCTCTTCGCCGCGTTCCGCCTGCGGTGCGAGATCGAAGGGCGGCCGGCCGCCTTCCGGATCCGGATGCAGACGATCCTGCGGTATGTCCAGGTGGAGCCGATCCCGGCGGGGCCGCCGGACGGAGGGGCCGCGCGATGAGGGACCGGCTCTCCGTCTCGGTGACCCTGACCGCTGGCGGCACGGAGCACACAATCCCTGGCGGGAATGTGCGCGCGGTGAGCCTGCGCCTTACCCCCTGGGGCGCCGAGGGGACCGTCGAGCTCGTGATCCAGGACGACAAGACCCGCGGCGGCGAGTACGAGGACAAGCTGTTCGCCGATTTCCAGAAGCCGGACCTGGCGGAGATCGCCCTGTCGGTGAAGGCTGTGCGGTCAGACGCCGAGAAGAGCCCGACGATCCCGTCGATCGAGACCCGCGGCCTCGTCGTCGAGCGCCTGGTGACGGAGAAGATGTTCGACCGCGGCTTCGCCGAGCGGCCGGTGCTCTACCGGCGCTACCGGGTGCGGTTCCTCGACGCGGCGCGCGCGCTGTGGGGCCAGCATCACCCGACCTCGCTGCACGCCCAGCAATCGTTCCAGGACGTGCTCGACGCGAACAAGGGCGACAAGATCACGCTCAGCTACGACTGGGACACGCTCTCCAAGGCGGTCCCGATGGTCTTCTTCCACCTCGATCCCGAGCGGGGGGCGAGCTTCTATGATCTGCTGATCTGGTACGTGGAGCGCGCTGGGGGCGTCTTCACGTTCGACCACGACAAGGGCACGTACAAGCTCGCAAAGACCAAGGACACGAGCGGCACGGCCGCGGCGCTGCCCCGCGACGACGTGGGCGACGTCACCTGGGCGATCGGCGAGCCCGCGCGGTACGCGCCGCGGGTGCGGAACGTGGCGGCGGACTCGCCGAAGCTCTCGCCGATCACGAACGCGGACGCGGCGACAGGCATCTTCCGCGACACGGCCCTGTGCACCGACGTGGCGCAGGACGTCGACGACCGAAATGCGCTGGAGACGAGCCGGGTGCGCGCGCCGCTGACGCAGCTCCTGCTCTCGTTCGAGCGCTCGCCGACGGTGCCAGTCTCTCCGGGCAGCCTCGTGACGGTCTCGTCGAGCGGGGGGTTCAGCAGCTCGCTCCGCGCCGCGGCGGGGCCGCTGCGGGTGGTGGAGCTCTCCCTCGCGGCCACGGCGCTCGATCAAGGCCCGGACCGCGATTACGGGGACGCCGCCACGGGGTTCGATCTGGCGATGTCGGTTCGCCTGGAGGACAAGGCCGACCCGTTCGTGCACCTGCCGCCCTTCGCGGCGCCGCACTTCCCCGGATACCTCGAGGGAAAGGCCCTGAGCGAGGTCGGCGAGGACACCGACGTCACGTACCAGGTGTACCAGAACGCCGACACGTCGATCGACGAGTACAAGGTCGAGATCCCGGCCTTCGAGAACAAGCAGATCCAGGCGCCTTACCTGTCGACGCAGGCGACGGGCACCTTCTATGTGCCTGTCTACAAGCACGCCAAGGTGCGCGTCGCGTGCTTCTTCGACCGGGCGGAGATCGTCCGCGTGCTCGACCACCGGCCCGGCGCGAAGGTGGCGCAGGACGGACAGGGGCAGCACCTCCTCTTCGGGAAATCCGACAAGAGCCAGACCTCGGTGCTCCACGACTACCAGGACGACAAACCCGTCCTGCGCGTGCTCCGCACGAGCGACAAGGACACGGTGCTGCTCAAGCTGGAAGAGGGCATGCTGACGCTCAAGGTGGAAGAGACCAAGGGAGGCTCCTGACCTTGGGCACGAAGGTCTGCACCGTTGTGATGGCGAAGGACGGAGGCGTGACCGTCACGGTGGACAACGCCGACGACAAGATCACCCAGACCATCGCCATGGATGGCACCTCGATCACGATCACGGTGAAGGGCTCGGACGCCACGAGCACGATCACGCAGACGGCCGAGAAGGTGGCCATCTCGTGCAAGCAGTTCGAGGTCACCGCCTCGGAGACCATCACGATGACCTCGACCAAGGCGTCGACCTACAAGAGCGACAACACGCTCGATCTCAAGAGCGCCAAGGACATGACCCTGGCGTCGGACAAGGACGTCTCGATCTCCGGGACGAACGTGAAGGCGACCGGCAGCACCAAGGTGTCCCTCTCCGGGGGCGGGCAGAGCACGCTCGATCTCTCGTCGTCCGCCGCCAAGCTCGCGTCGCTCGAGGTGGACGCCTCGGGGACGAGCAAGGTGTCCGTGAAGGGCGCCATGGTGGAGGTGAAGGCCGACGCGACGCTCAGCGCCGAGTCGACAGGGATCGCCACGCTCAAGGGCAGCATGACGAACGTGCAAGGCAACCTGGTCAACCTGGGATGAGCGACGTGAGGAGAGCCTGATGGACGAAGGACCCCTGTTCCGGCGCTGGTTCCACGAGGAGCTCGCCGCGCTCGACGGCTCCTTCGAGGAGGGCGTCCGCCGCGGGGAGCTCCCGTTCGGGACCGAGGACCCGGACGTGCGGCGGATCGTGGAGGCGATGGCGATGTTCGCGGCGCGCACGCGGGCCTCGGCCGCGGCGTCGATGCGGACGGCGATCGTGCGGATGGCGGGCGGGTTGCTCGACGATCTGTTCGCGCCGATGCCGGCGGTGGCGATGCTGCAGGCCGACGGCGCGAGGCTCCTCGACGTGCCCGCCGATCTGCCGGAGGGCACGCGGTTCCGCGTCGAGACCCTGGACGGGCTCCCCTCGGTGTTCACGACGCGGCGGGCCCTCTCGGTGCGCCCCATCACCCTGGAGAAGGCCGAGATCGTGTGGCTCGCGCGGGGCGCGGAGCTCCGGCTCCGCCTCGCCGCGGCCGTGCCCCAGAAAGGGGCGCTCGATCTGCCGCTCTTCGTCCGGCGGCACGGCGACGCCCGGGCCGCGGCGGAGGTGTTCGAGGCGCTCTCGCGCTGCTTCCTGGGGGCGACGGCGCGGAGGGAGGGCGGCGTCGAACAGCCCTGCGGCGTCACGTTCGGGGCTCCCGCGCCGCAGGCGCCGTGGGAGCAGGAAGAGAACGGCTCTCCGCTGGGGCGGATCCGGTCGTTCTTTCACGCGCCCGAACAGGATCTCTTCGTCACGCTGGCGCTGCCGGCCGTGGACGGCGCCTGGAAGCGGCTCGACGTCACGCTGGCGCTGAGCGCGGATCTGCCGGAGTCGACGGCGGTCTCGCAGGACACGTTCCTGCTGTTCGTGGTGCCGGCGGAGAACGCGTGGAGCGACCTCGCCGAGCCCATCGACGTGGACGGGACGGCCGAGGCGACGCCGATGCGCTCGGCGCAATCGGCGCTGCCCGCCGTCGAGCCTGTGCGTGTTCGAGGCGTGTACCGCGCCGGCGGCCCCGCGGGCAGCGCCCTGTCGCCTGTGCCGCCTCGCTCGCTGTCCGAGGAGGGCGCGTGGTACGAGGTGCTGTTCCCCGAGGCGGGCGCGCCGCTCGTGCGCGTGCATTCGGACGACGCCGCCGTGGCGCCGTGGAAAGCCCACGTGGACGCGGTGTGGGCGCAACCGACGCTGTGGCGCAACGCCCGGGGGCCCCTGGTGGTGAAGCCCCAGCGCAAGCGGCTCGAAGGGATGGCCTTCCGCGTGCTTGGCCAGGTCCGCCCTCCGACCGTGAGCCCCCTCGCGCTCGCGCCCGAGAGAGGGCTCGACGTGCTGGCGCTCCGGCAGAAGCCGTCGCTCGATCGCGCCGATCTGCGGGCCTTGACGCAGCTGCTCGGGGCGTCGGGCGCGAGCCCGTTCGCGCGGTTTCCGGCCAGGATCGCGGCGGTCGACGCGCGCTGGGCCCTGGATCCGCTGGGCAGCTCCGGGCCGCGGAGGCGGGTCTACCGGCTGCAGATGGAGCCGCCGCCGCTCGACGAGGAGGGGCTCGCGCCCCTGTTCCACCGGCAGGTGACGGCGTTGCTGGACGCCTGGGCCCCGGAGGCCGTGGAGGTCGAGACGACGACCCTCCCCGCAACGGGTAGTAGGGAGCTCGCGCGATGAGCGCCGCGGCCAGCCAGGCCGTCCCCGTGCGCCTGACGGCCTCCGACCCCTTCGAGGTCCTGCGCGAGATCACGGACACGCACGTGGCGGTGCTCGCGCTGATCGAGCGCGCGTTCGACGAGGCCCCCCTGCCGGACCTCGACGCGCTCCGCGCGCGGATCGCCGCGATGGTGGATCGGCTGCGCAGGCGGGTGGCGGAGAAGGGCACGGCGTCGCCGGAGAACCTGCTCCTGCCGCTCGTGTGCCTGTACGACGAGCGCGTGATGGTGCGCGCGATGGAGCCGCGGGGCGAGGAGCACTGGCAGCGGCTCCAGCGGAGAGGCTATGCCCCGGACGAGGACGGAGGCGACCTGTTCTTCGAGAAGGAGCGCGAGGTCCTGCGGCGCGTGGCGAGGCTCGGCGAGGGGGCGTACACGGACGAGCGGCAGGAGATGACGCTGCTCGTGGCGGTGTACCGGTTCTGCCTCGCGGAGGGCTTTCAGGGCAGGTGCTCGGAGGCGCCGGAGCGGCTGGAGGAGCGGATCAAGCAGCTCGACGCCGCGCTGGCGGCGCTGGTGCCGGGGTCGACGGCGATGAGCAAGCCGGCGGCGGCGAGCGCGCCGCCGTCGTGGTTCGAGCGGCTGCTCAGGGTGCTCAGGATGCAGCCATGAAGAACGGCGCGGATTCGAATCCATGAGTGGCGGCCTGCCGACACGGCGAGGCAGCCTGTGCGCCCAGCCCGATCCGGCACGCAAACGCCTTTGTTGGTAGCCGCCTCAGCGGTGTGATGAAATCTCACCATGGACCACGTGCAGGGCAGCGAAACGAAGCAGGCCCCCCTGCTCTCGCGCGGCGCGGCCCCGCCGGCCGGGGACGCGCGCGCCCTGCTCGCGGAGGTCGAGGCCGCGCTCGCGAGGGTCCATTCGCCCGCGGCGATCGAGGCGCTGCTCGCGCCGATCCGGGAGGCGCTCGAGGCGCCGGCGGACAGGCGCGATCCGGAGAAGCTGGCGCCGGCCTTCGAGCTCGTCGAGGACGTCCTGGAGGCCGCCGCCCTCGACGCGGGCTGACGCGGAGACGATGGACGAGGCGGGCGGCTCCACCTCCGTGAACGGCTGGTTCATCGCCGGCGTCGTCGCGCTCGTCGTGGGGGTGGGGTGCTTTCTCGTGCTCGCGTGGCGGATGCGCAAGCGCAAGAACGCCGGCGATCAGGCGCCCGCGCTCGCGAGGACCTGGCAGCGCGCCGTGGCGGCGATGGCCCCCTCGGAGCGCGACGGGCCGGTGATCGTCGTCCTCGGCGAGCGCCTCTCCGGAAAGAGCAGCCTGATCCGCGGCGCGCTGCGCGGGACCGATCGCTACGAGGGCGGCCCCGATCTCGGCGTGTACGCGGGCGAGGGGCAGCGCGTGCAGGAGATCTCCGGCGACCTCCTGCTCGATCCGCGCGAGGAGACCGAGGACGCGCTCCGCAAGCTCTGGAAGGGGATCGCGCTCTCGGCGGTCCGCGCCGTGCTCGTCGTGAACGCCCGCTCGGTCACCTGGAACGACGCGGGGCTGCGCGACCTGGGGCGCGTCGCGCGCCGCAAGCTCGATCTGCTCGCCGAGCTGCGAGGGTCTCCCGTCCACGCGCGGGTCGCGGTCACCCACCTCGACGAGCGCTCGGCGGGGTTCGCCCCGCTCTGCGAGGTGCTCCAGGGCACCGGCGAGCGCCGGCCGATCCCGCACGACGCGGCGGACACGACGATCGCCGCCTGGCGCCGCGTGGCGCCCCGCGGGGCGGCCACGCGCGCGCTGCCCGCCGTCGTCGATTTCGTCGCCAGCGAGGGCGCCTCCGCGCCGGCGGGCGGCTCCACGCTCCGCGCGCTCTCGCCCTTCTTCGAGGCGCTGCTCGCGCCGGCGAGGAGCGCGCCGATCGTCGACGGCGTGTTCCTCTGCGCCGCCCCGCCGGACGAGCCGTTCTGCGCCACCGGGGACGCCCTCGCCCCGGACGAGGAGCTCGCCGAGCGGGACGCGCGCGCCCGGCTCGTCCGCCTCCTCCGCCGCGCCGCGCTCGCCGCCGGGGCGCTGGCGCTCGCGGGCGGGCTCGTGTTCGCCGCGCAGGAGGAGAAGGTCAGCGAGACCGACCAGGCGGTGGTGGTGCTCGAGCGCGCGGCGAAGAAGGGCGCGCCGGTGACGCGCGACGCGGAGGCCAACGCGGCGCGGGAGGTGCTCGACCTGCAGCGCGACGGCGTGCTCTTCCCCGAGAAGCGCGCCGACGTGGAGCATCGGTACGTCCGCGCCGTGCAGGACCTCAAGCTGCTGCCCGAGCTGCGCAGCACCGATCGCGCCGCCCGCATCCGGGCGCTCGCCGTGCTCGACGCGCGGCCGGGCGATCCCCTGTACGAGGCCATCCTGAAGGAGAAGGCCCAATGGGCGAAGGCCCTCGGCGTGCTCCCGGAGACGCTCGACGCGTACCTCCAGGCCAGCGACGGCGCGGGCCCGAGCGACGAGGAGCTCGCCCAGCTGCCGCCGATCGCGCCGACCGCCCTCGGATCGAGCCTCGACGACTGGCAAGGCTACTTCGAGCGGCTCACGAGCGTGCTCCAGGGCAAGCGCCTCGACGAGGGGACGCTCGCCGGCCTCCAGAAGGACGCGCGCGAGCTTTCGCGCGCGGTGGACGACGCCGCGGCGCAGACGGAGCTGGCCGAGATCGCCCGGCTCCTGCAGCAGCGGCACGCCCGGCACAAGGACCTGTTCGGCCCGGGCACGACGACGGGCGCCGGGCCGTGGATGCAGGACAACGCGAGCAGCCTGCGGCCGCTGCTCGAGGCGGTCCTCGCGGCGTCGCTCGACGGCCCCTCCGGGGCGGGCAAGGGCCTGCGCGAGGCCGTATCGGACCTGCCCATCGTCTCGGTGCCCCCGGTGTTCGTGGCGGAGGAGGCCCCCGCGACCGAGCCGGCGCCCGCGGAGCCGCGCTCCAGCTGGCTCGATCGCATCAGGAAGCTGGCCGCGCCCGCGGCCTCGGCGGCGCCCTCCGCCCTCCCGGCGGCGCGGCCCTCCGCGGCGTCGTCGTCGAGCGCCTCGCCGTCGCCCGCGGCCCCGTCGGCGCCCGCGGCGTCGTCGTCGAGCGCCTCGGCGGCGAGCCCCTCGGCGTCGGCCGGCGCGCCCGCGCCCGAGCAGCCCCCCGCGAACCCCGTCTATCGCATCACGCTGCAGTCCAAGCGATGGACCTTCGACACGGCCCTCTGGTCGAAGGCCATCGTGGCCGGCCGCGCGCTCCGCTACCTCGACGCGCTCTTCGCCGACGCCGCCGCGCGGTCCGTGCTGTTCCCGAAGGGCGCCCGCTTCGAGCCGGTGCTCCCCTCCCCTGGCCGCGGCGCCGCGCAGTTCATCGACGGCCAGTACACGCCCGAGGCCTTCCGGGCGGAGGTGTCCCCCGGTCTCCAGGGCTTCGAGCGGGCCCTGGAGCCGACCGGCCTGTCGAGCCACGAGCGCGAGGCGTACCTCCGGGTCGCGCTCAAGGCCGCCGAGGACCACGCCAGGGGCCTTCGCGGCACGCTCGACGCGTACGCCCAGAGCTTCCAGCTCTCGCCGGGCGGCGCGGCCGCGCTCGCGGCGGACGTCGCGGACATGGTGTCTCCCGCGTCGTTCATGACCGATTTCCTCACGCGGACGGCCGATCTCGCGACGATGCCGGCGTCGCCCTCCGCGCTGCTCCGGCCGATCGCCGACAAGGTGGCCGACTACGGGCCCATCGTCCGCCTGATGCAGGGGGAGAAGGGCAAGTACCCCGCGCTCGAGCCGTACTACAAGCTGCTCATCCCGCTGATCCCCTCGCTCGTCGACCAGGCGCCGCCGTCTCCCCCGAAGGACGCGGCGCTGGACGCGCGCCTCGCGCCGATCGGCGCGCTCGCCTATGCCGCGCTGCGGGACCCGGCCAAGTCGATCCACGCGCAGGTCGAGGCGTGGCTCAACGACGCGGCCCTCCCGGAGTCGTTGCGCCGCCCGTTCCGCCTCGTCCCCCAGCGGGCGCTCGGGCTGGGCAAGGCGGACCTCGACCGAGCGGTCGCCGAGGCGTACGACCGCGCGCTGCGCCCGGTGGTCAGCCCGCTGCTCTCGCGCTTCCCCTTCGATTCCCGCTCCGAGTTCGACGCGCGGGCCGCCGACGTCGAGGCCGTGTTCGGGCCGAAAGGGACGTTCTACACCGCCTTCGCCGCGCTGGTCGGCCCCGTTTGCCACGAGGGCCCGCCCGGCACCTTCACGCCGCTCGAGGTGCCGACCGCGGGCGCGGTGCGGATCCCGCCGGCCGCGCTCCGGCTCGCCTCCTGGTCGGCGGACCTCACGCAGCTGCTCTTCAGCGCCGACGGGAAGCCCCGGCCGATCGCGCTGTCGGTCAAGGCGCCGGCGCTGTCGCCCGTGGAGCGGGAGCGCACGGTCACCTTCGCCTTGCTCCTCGCGGGGACGAGCAGCTTCTACGCGTTCAACCAGACGCCTTCGTGGCAGTCCTTCCCTGTCGTGTGGTCCCCGGGCGACGCAGGCGCTGGCCGGGCGAGCGTCGGCATCCAGACCATGGAGACGGGCGGCGGCGCGCCGCGCGTCCAGACCCAGGACGCGCCGCCCTCGGATTTCGCCTTCTTCCGCCTGCTCCAGCGGCGCGCCGACACCGAGGCGAAGGGCCCCTGCGTCACGTGGGAGTTCCCCGCCGAGCTCCCTGGCGGGCCGAAGAGGTACGCGGCGTTTCTCTTCGATCCGTCGCCGATCGGCCTGTTGCGGGCCCCTTCGCTGGAGTGACACGCCCACGGACCGCCGGCAGCCACTTGGCTCCTCTTTCACGGATGCGGCATGATGTCTCCGGTGCGCCTAGGAGGGAGAGCCCTGGTTTCGCTGGGCTGGGTGCTGCTGGGCGGCGCGATGGCGACCGGCTGCGGCCCGTCTCCGGTGTGCCTGACCGTGCGCCCCGACGACGCGCTCAACGAGCGGCGCCCTGCGTACCTGCTGGTCCGCAACGTCGATTCGAAGACGTTCCTCGAGGAGACGTACGACACGGCCGCCGCGAAGGTCATGGATCCGGACGATTCGGTGCTGGAGTCTGCCGTCGTCTTCCCGGGCACGCGGCAAGCCCTCCAGGTCTCGCCGCCCGCGAAGGGCCAGATCGCCGTGTACGTGTTCTTCTACCGGCCCCAGGGTGACTGGAAGGCACTCCTGCCCTCGCTCACCGGGTCCTTCGACGTCGTGCTCGAGGGGAGCCGCCTCCGCGTCGAGAAGAAGTGAGGCAACCGCTGCGCGGGCTGCCCGGCGACTGCGCGAGCTCCTTGCTCGCTGCTTCGACCGCCTGCGACGTCGGACCATCCTGAACGACGCGGGCACCGGTCCGCGACGCGGGCGGAGACCGCCTCGCCGAGCATCATCCTGTGCCCGCCCCGGGCTGGCGGCGCCAAGCCGTGGGCCGACCCCGCCCGCGGCCAGCATCGTCAAGGTCGAGCTACAGCGAGTCGATGAAGTTGACGACCTCGCGACAGTCGCCGCCGCCTTTGACTCCGCCCAGGTGGACATCCATGAAGTTTGGCGTATTCGTATCCGAATCGTAGATAAACTGCGCGTCCTTCACGCCAGCATTGCTGGCACTATCAAACCACCGGCGCAAGTTGGCGAGCTGCACCAGATTGCCCTTGAACTTCTTGATCTCATTGCAGAATTTCGCAATTCCGCCGCTCTTTGCCAGCATGTGGGTTGTACCCTGAGCGCGGTACATCATCAGCACATACGCCTTGGTGCTGATTCCGCCTGGCTCATTCACCTGCCTGTAGCCCAATGCCTTGTGGAACAAGATGGGCACCCCGGTCTCGCCGAGCTCGATGGACTCCTCGACCTCTCGCGTGTATTCCTTGACGTTCTTGAACAGCTTGTAAACGAAGCTGCTGCCCAGAAGAACGGTATTTCCGCTCCTTCCACTGGAAGGTTTCACGTAGCTCGTGAGGTCCAGAGCTGACAGGTGCGAGTTGTCTTCGCCGAGCGTGGAACGCTGCGCGACCCCCGCGGCGGTCCCCCCACCTGCCAACACCACCGGTCGCTCCATGGCCATCCCGGGCGCGCGTTCCACCGCCGTCGCCGCGTGTGGAGGCCGAGCCGCCACCCCGCCGAACGCGCGCTTCGGCTGCGCCACCGTCGCCGCGTGTGGAGGCCGAGCCGCCACCCCGCCGAACGCGCGCTTCGGCTGCGCCACCGTCGCCGCATGGGGAGGCGTCGCACTCGGTCCCCGGCCGTCACGCGTCCCATCGCTCATCGCCGCACCCTGATCATGGCGTTACAATCGTGCGCGCCACGCGAGTCACGGGCCAACTTCCCGGGAAGCACGGTGGACACCGAGAGGAGGAATCCCATCTTCGGTTGTCATTCGTCGCACCACTCCACCATCGCGCAGCGGGGCAGAGGCAGAGGCACAAGCTCAGCTGCGTCGCCCCCGAGCAGTGGTCGGCGTCACGCGCGGCGACCTGCCCGGGACGTGCGCCGCAGGGCCCCGGGCATGTCGCGCCAGGGCCGGCGCCTGCTCGGCCAGGCACCTGCCCATGTCCTACATCCATGCGGGCCTGCTCGACGAGCCTCCGGCGCATGTCCTACATCCACTCGGGCCTGCTCGACGAGCCCCTCGCCCATGTCGCGCCCACGCGGCGGAGCGCGCTCCGCCGCGCGGACGCCCCCTCAGCGCGCCAGACGGTAGGTCGCGTCGAACGGCGAGCCGCCCTGCGGGACCTCCCGCGCGACGCCGCGCTCCGGGTTCGCCGCCAGGTGGCGCAGGATCCAGAAGACCGTCTCGACGTCGTCCGCGCCCGCCGCCTTCGCGACCTCGGCGAGCGACTGCGCGCGGCCCGCGCTCGCGCCGAGCGCCGCGAGCACCTTGGCCTGCAGGTCGAGCACCTCCTGCGCGGCCTTCTTGCCGGCCTCGACGCCGGGCTGGTGGTACGCGTTGATGCCCACGAGCGACGCGTACAGGCCCACCGCGCGCTCGTAGAGCGCGATCAGTATGCCGACGGCGCGCGCGTCGACCGTGTCGATCGTGAGCGTGATCGACTCGCGCCCGCTCTCGGTCAGCGCCTTGCGCGTCCCCTGGAGGAAGCCGTCGAGGTAGTCGCCGGTCGTGACGCCGGGGTCGACCTCGAGCACGCCGCGCGACGGCGCGCGATCCCGCAGCACCTCGATGAACGTGACGAAGAAGTTGTCGAGCCCGTCACGGAGCTGCTGCACGTACGCGTGCTGATCCGTCGAGCCCTTGTTGCCGTACACGGCGATGCCCTGGAAGACCTCCTTGCCCTCCCGATCCAGGCGCTTGCCGAGCGACTCCATCACGAGCTGCTGGAGGTAGCGCGAGAAGAGCTCGAGCCTGTCCTTGTACGGCAAGAGCACCATGTCCTTCCGGCCCACGCCGCCCGTCGCCGAGTACCAGGCGAGCGCGAGCAGCGCCGCGGGGTTCCGGGGAACCTCCTTCGAGCGCGTGACCTCGTCCGTCTCGCGCGCGCCCTGCAGCATCTCGACGATCGACAGCCCCTGGAGCGCCGCGGGCAGCAGGCCGACCGCCGACAGCTCGCTCGTGCGACCGCCGACCCAGTCCCACATCGGGAAGCGGGCCAGGAAGCCGTGCTTCGTCGCGTACCGGTCGAGCTCGCTGCCCTCCCCCGTCACCGCGACCGCGTGCGCGCCGAGCGAGAGGCCGAGCCGACGGTACGCCGCCTCGAGCTCGAGCATCCCGTTGCGCGTCTCCTTCGTCCCGCCCGACTTCGAGATGATCACCGCGAGCGTCGCGCCGAGATCGTCCCCGATGGCGTCCAGCGTGCGATCGATCCCATCAGGATCCGTGTTGTCGAAGAAATGGATCTGCATCCGATCGGCCGGCGTCCCCAGCGCCGAGGCGACGAACTGAGGCCCGAGCGCCGAGCCGCCGATCCCGACGACGAGCACCCTGCTGAAGCGGGCCGCCTGCTCCGGCCGGACCCGCGCCGCGTGCACGTCCGCGGCGAAGCTCAGGATCCGCGCGTTCGTCTCCTCGATCGCCGCGCGCAGCGCCGCCTCGGGCGCGAGCTCCGGCGCGCGCAGCCAGTAGTGACCGACCCGGCGGCCCTCGTCGGGATTCGCGATGCTCCCGCCCTCGAGCGCCGCCATCTCCGCGAGCGCCGCCTGAATTCGCGGTTCCATCGTGGTAAAAAAGTCGCTCCCGAAGCGGATCCGGCTCACGTCCAGCCAGAGGCCGAGGCTGGGCTCGTGGAAGAGGTGGTCCCGGAAGCGATCGAAGGGGAGGACGGCGGGCGCCGGTCCTCGACCCGGGGTTCTGCGGTCTTGATCCATGGCCCCCCTTCTACCGCTTCTCCCTACCGTTTCTCCAGGCGCTCGAACCCCTTGCCCGGACGATGTTCCGGCCCACGAGGCGAAGTCATCGGAAAACGACTCTAGCGTGCCGGCCCGACACGCGTTATTTGCACGCCGACCACGATGCAGCTTGATTTCGGAATCAATGCAGGGCTCGTCGAGGAGCTCTATGCCCAGTACCTCGAGAACCCGGAGTCGGTAGACCCCGGCTGGCGCTCGTTCTTCGAGGGAAAGAACGGCGGAGCGACGCCGAGCAGGCTGCCCGCTCCGGCGGCGACGCCGACCATCCCGCACCAGGTGCTGCGGCCCGGGAACGGGCACGGCTACGGGAGCGGGAATGGCAAGACGAACGGCGAGGCCGCGAAGACGCTGGAGGCCGCGTTCGCGCGGACGCTCAGCGAGCACCCGAGCTCGCCCGAGTCCTCGCGCGATCTCAAGGTGCTCGCGGAGGCCGCGATCAAGGCGCGCGTCTACGCCCTCGTGAACGCCTACCGCGTGCGCGGCCACCTCTTCGCGCACGTCGACCCGCTCGGCCTGCCGCCCGCCACGCCGCCCGAGCTCGACCTCACGAACTTCGGGCTCCGGGTCGAGGACCTCGAGCTGCCCTTCCCGACGACCGACCTCGCCGGCGTGCCGCCCGTCCTCACGCTGCGCGAGATCATCCGCCGGCTCGAGGAGACGTACTGTCGCTCGATCGGCGTCGAGTTCACGTTCATCGAGGAGCCCGAGGCGCGCCAGTGGCTCCAGCAGCAGATGGAGTCGACGCGCAACCGGCTCACGCTCGACCGCCAGAAGCAGCTCCGGATCCTCACGAAGCTCTCCGACGCCGAGATCTTCGAGCAGTTCATCCACAAGTCCTACGAGGCGGGGACGAAGCGCTTCTCGCTCGAGGGCGCCGAGAGCCTCATCCCGCTGCTCGACCTCATCATCGAGCGCGCGGGGGCGCACGAGGTCGACGAGATCGTGGTCGGCATGGCGCACCGCGGCCGGCTGAACGTCCTCGCGAACATCATGGACAAGAGCCTGCGCGAGATCTTCGCGGCCTTCGAGGACAAGAACGCGGAGCGCCACCTGGGCAGCGGCGACGTCAAGTACCACCTCGGCTACTCGACCGATCGCACGCTCGAGAACGGGCGCAACGTCCACCTCACGCTCACGTTCAACCCGAGCCACCTCGAGTTCGTGAACCCCGTCGTGCAGGGGCGCGTCCGAGCGAAGCAGGACCGCCGGCTCGCCGACGGCACGACCGACGCGCGCCGCCGCGTGATGCCGCTGCTCATCCACGGCGACGCGGCGTTCATCGGGCAGGGCGTCGTCGCCGAGACGCTCAACATGATGAACCTGCAGGGCTACACGACGGCCGGCACGGTCCACGTCATCGTGAACAACCAGGTCGGGTTCACGACCGATCCGATGGAAGGGCGCTCGACCCGCTACGCGTCCGACATCACGCGGATGCTCAAGGTCCCGGTGTTCCACGTGAACGGCGAGGATCCGGAGGCGGTCGCGCACGTCGCGCAGCTCGCGATCGACTACCGCACCCGCTTCGGCTCCGACGTGATCATCGACATGTACTGCTACCGGCGGTACGGCCACAACGAGGGCGACGAGCCGCGCTACACGCAGCCGCGGATGTACGCCGCGATCGACAAGAAGCCGACGGTCCGGCAGGTGTACGTCCGGCGCCTCATGGAGCTCGGGCAGGTCACCGAGGAGAAGGCCGACGAGATCGTCGTGCGGCGCCGCGAGGCGCTCGCCGCCGCGCTCGACGAGGTGAAGCAGAAGGGCTTCGCGCCGGTGCTGTACTCGATGGGCGGCGTGTGGTCGCACTACCGCGGCGGCGCCGACAACGCGACGCCGGAGGTGCCGACGAGCGTGCCGGCCGAGAAGCTCATCGCGCTGTCGGAGAAGCTCCTCGAGCTGCCCGAGGGCTTCAAGGCGCACCCGAAGGTGCTGCCGACGCTCCAGCAGCGGCACGACAAGCTCGTCGCCGGCGAGCCGTTCGACTGGGGCACGGGCGAGATGCTCGCCTACGCGTCGCTGCTCGCCGAGAAGACGCCGGTGCGGCTCTCCGGTCAGGACGTGCAGCGCGGCACCTTCAGCCACCGGCACGCGGTGCTGCGCGACGTCGAGACGAGCGCGCGCTACGCGCCCCTGTCGCGCGTGGCCGAGGGGCCGGCGCGCTTCGAGGCGTACAACAGCCCGCTCAGCGAGGCGGGCGTGCTCGGCTTCGACTTCGGCTACAGCCTCGACTACCCGGACGGGCTCGTCATCTGGGAGGCGCAGTTCGGCGACTTCCTGAACGGCGCGCAGGTCATCGTCGATCAGTTCCTCACGTCGAGCGAGGACAAGTGGCACCGGCTGAGCGGCATCGTGCTCCTCCTGCCGCACGGCTACGAGGGCCAGGGGCCGGAGCACTCGAGCGCGCGCATCGAGCGCTGCCTGCAGAACAGCGCCGAGGACAACATCCAGGTGTGCAACCTGACGACGCCGGCGCAGCTGTTCCACGTGCTGCGGCGGCAGGTGCACAGGCCGTGGCGCAAGCCGCTCATCATCGCGACGCCGAAGAGCCTGCTGCGCGTCCCGGCGACGTCGAAGGGCCCGCACCGGCCCGTGTCGACGATCAAGGATCTCTCCGAGGGCCAGTTCCACCGCGTGCTGCCCGACACGAGCGGGGTCGATCCGGCGGACGTGAAGCGGGTGCTGCTCTGCTCGGGCAAGGTCTACTACGACCTCGCGCTTGCGCGGGAGACGCGCGGGCTCAAGGACGTGGCGATCCTGCGGCTGGAGCAGCTGTTCCCGCTGAACGACGAGATCGTGAACGCGCTCGCGCCCTACAAGGACGGCACGCCGCTCGTGTGGGTGCAGGAGGAGCCGCGCAACTACGGCGCCTGGTACTACATCCTCGCGGTGCTCCGGCAGCGCATCGGCGACCGGCTGCCGCTCTCGTGCGTGAGCCGCTCGCCGAGCGCGAGCCCGGCGACCGGCTCGCGCGCGAGCCACCTCCTCGAGCAGAAGATGCTGATGGACGAGGCGTTCGTCGGGGGCACCCGGTGAGCGGCGACGCGGCGAGCCTGCAGGACAGGTACTCGCCGCAGGGCCGCTGCTTCGGCTGCGGGCCGGCGAACGACAGGGGGCTCCGGCTGAAGAGCCGCGTCGAGGGCGACGCGGTGGTCTGCGACTTCACGCCGGAGCCGCACCACGAGGCGTTCCCCGGGATGCTCAATGGCGGCATCATCGGGGCGCTGCTCGACTGCCACTCCAACTGGACCGCGGCCTACCACCTGATGAAGGCGCGGGGGGCCGACGCGCCGCCGTGCACGGTGACGGCGGACTTCCACGTGAAGCTGAAGAAGCCGACGCCGCTCGGCGGCCCGGTGCACCTGCGGGCGCAGGTCGCCGAGGCGGAGGGCGACCGCGTCGTGGTCGAGGCGACCCTGGAGGCGGGCGGACGGGTCACGGCGACGTGCCGCGGGACGTTCGTTGCGGTGAAGGAAGGGCACCCCGCCTTCCACCGCTGGTAGGCCCGAGCCGACGCACGGCGCGGGCCGCTGCCGCCGCTCGTTTTGACAGACGCACACACGCACACGCCGGCTGACGCGCGGCGCGGGCGGCCCGTCCGCGACCGGGAAGGCGTTGCTCGCCGCCTCCGTGGCACACGCGATGCTCGCGCCCCGGCGCACGGCGTTCCCGGCGTGGCGCGCGGATCGATCCGCCGTCCTCGCGGCGCCGCGCAGCGAGGAGGATCCGCAATGAAAGCAAACACCGGGGTCGCGATCGCCGCGGGAGCGGTCGCCGTGCTCTGCGGGAGCGTCGCCGCTGCGCAGGACTTCGAGGGCGACGTCCCGCCGAGCTACCTGCGCTCTCCGCTGGGGGCGCCTGCCAACGCGCTCGAGCTCGGCCTCAACCTCGGGTACGCGCAGGGGTTCGGCGACATCGGGAGCGAGCGGCGCCTGCGCGACGTGGCGGGGCCGGGGGCGGGCGTGGGCGTGAAGCTCGTCTACCGCGCGGTGCCGAAGGTCGGCCTCGGGCTGACGTCGAGGTACGAGCAGTACACGGCGCAGGGCGCCGAGCAGGGCGGGGCCGACGTGCGCGGCGTGACGCTGGGCGCGGAGGCGAGCTTTCACCTGGCGCCGTTCGAGCGCGTCGATCCGGTGATCTCGCTGGGCGGCGGCTACCGGGCGCTGTGGACCGCGGCGCGGCCGGGGGTGTGGGCCGCGTCGCCGGCGGGGGTGCGGGCCGCGTCGCCGGCCGGGGTGAGGGGCGACACGGTGACGCACGGGATCGAGCTCGGGCGACTCCAGGTGGTGCTCGACGTCCGCATGTCCGAGAGCGTCGCGCTGGGGCCCACGATCGGCGGCGGGCTCAACCTGTTTCTCTGGGAGGACACCGAGGGGTCGATCCGCGCCTGGGAGGTCCCGGGCAGCCGCGTGAACAGCTTCGTGTTCGCGGGGCTCGAGGGGCGCTTCGACCTGGGTGGGCAGCGCGTGCGGGAGGTCGTCCAGGTCGCGCGGCGGTAGAGCGACGGTCACCCGCTTCGGATACGGGCCCACCTCGACGTTTTCGGTGCTCAGCGCACCGGAGTGCGCTTGCGCGCCGAAAACGCCGATCTGGGCCCGTCTCCTGTGCGGGAGACCGTCGCTCTGCTCGGCATGTGCAGAGGGCGCTGTAGCGCGGCGAACACGCGCTCCTCGGGCCTACCCCTTCGTGAGACCGATTCAGGTTCCGCGGCGCCCGGGGTCGGCTACCCTGGCCGGCCGGCGCGGACCGCCGCGCGCGCTCGCTCACCGATGCAGCTCTTCGTCGCTCTTGCCCTGTTCGAGGGCTGTCCCTCCGACTTCCTGAACAGCCCGGCCGCGCTCCGCGGGGCGCTGGAGGCGGCCGTCGCAGCGGGCTCGTTCACCCTGCTCGAGATGGTGGTCGTTCCGTTCTCTCCGCAGGGCATCACCGCGTGCGCCGTCGTCGGCGAGTCGCACGTGGCGCTGCACTCCTGGCCCGAGTCGGGGCGGCTCTTCGTCGACGTCGCCTCGTGCAGCACGCTGGAGAGCGTCCGCCGCGCCGTGGCCGCCATCGGGAGCGCGCTGCCCGAGGGGCGGCTCGCGACACTCGACGAGCGGATCGTCGACCCCGCCGGCGCGCGGGCGCCCTGACGCGGCGCCGCGCGCCCCCGTGGAGAGCGCGCGGGCAGGGCCCCTGGCGCGGCGCCGCGCCCTCGCGGAGAGGGCGCGGCTGCGCCGGGCGCGGTGGGGATCAGTGCTGGCCGAGCACGCGGCGGAGCGGCTTGTTGAACGCGAACATCGCGGCGCCGGCGCCGAGGCCGAGGAGGGTGAGCATCAGGAAGAACATGTCCTTCGACCAGCGCTCGTAGAAGATGCCGATGTAGCCGCTCAGCGTGTTGCCGAGGAAGCTCGAGACGAACCACATGCCCATCATCATCGACACGATCCGCACCGGCGAGACCTTGGTCACGAGCGACAGGCCGATGGGCGACAGGTAGAGCTCGCCGATCGTGAGCAGCAGCGTGCAGAAGACCGGCCAGAACAGGCTGCCCTTGCCGTCGCCGACGGCCTGCGCGCCGACGATCATCACGATGAACGACAGCCCGAGGATGGTGCAGCCGAGGGCCATCTTCGAGACGCTCGTCGGCTCGGAGCCCCGCTTCGCCTGCCAGCGCCAGAAGACGTCGAGCAGGGGGGCGAACAGGATGATGCAGAGCGGGTTCACCGACTGGAACCACGTCGACGGGATCTGGAAGCCGAGGACGGTGGGCCACACCGTCTTCTCGTCGGCCCAGCTCTGCATCGTGTTGCCCTGCTGCTCGTAGACCGCCCAGAAGACGACGTTGAGGGCGCAGAGCGCCACGAGCGCGCCGACGCGCTGCCACTCGTCGCCGGAGAGCGGCTGCTTCTGCTCGCCGACGCCCTCCGCCGTCTTCATCAGGTTGTCCTTGGCGAGGTACTTCTGCCCCGCCAGGTAGACGACGAGCCCAAGGCACATCCCGACGCCCGCGGCGGCGAAGCCGTAGTGCCAGCCGTAGACGGCGGCCAGGGTGCCGCACACGAAGTTGCAGATGAAGGCGCCGAGGTTGATGCCCATGTAGAAGATGGTGAAGGCGCCGTCGCGGCGCGGATCACCCTTCGGGTACAGGCTGCCGACCTGGGTCGAGATGTTGGGCTTGAACGCGCCGTTGCCGAGGATGAGCAGGAGCAGCGCGATGAAGAACGAGTTCTCGAACGCCATCACGAAGTGTCCGATGGCCATCAAGACGCCGCCGATCACCACCGTCTTGCGCTGCCCCCACACCCTGTCGGCGAGGATGCCGCCGAAGAACGGCGTGAGGTACACGAGGCCCGTGTACAGCCCGTAGAGCATGGACGCCTGCTCGCCGGGCGCGCTCGGGAGGAGTCCCTTGATGAACTGCCAGGCGAACACCGTGGTCGGATCACCGGCGACGAGATCGCATGGCTGCGCGTGCTGCCGGCACCCCTGGTAGGCCTCTCGCGCGGTGACGAACAGGTAGTTCGCCATATACAGCTTGAGCAGGCCGCGCATGCCGTAATAGGAAAAGCGCTCCCACATCTCCGCGAAGAAGAGGATCACGAGCCCCGGCGGGTGCTTGAAGCGCCTCTCGAAAGCGGTGACGGGGAGGGCCGGCTCGATTGCTTGCTCGCTCAATGCTGTCTTCTCCACGAGCTGGGACCACGCTGCGTGGTGGTCGGGCGATGCGGGGGATCGTGGGGCGCGCTGCCCCTCGGCACGGGGATGCTAGACGATCCGCGACGACCACGTCACCCCCTTGTTGCGCACAGCGTCGAGCCGGGTGAACAGGGTGTCCACGTAGGCGGCCCTTCGGCCACGGCCGGACGACAGGTGGGCGGGACGCTCCAGTCGGCGCTGCGCTGGGCGAAGCGGCCGCGGGCCGGCGAGCGGCCGCTGCCGCTGGCGGAGCGAGCGCCGGTGGTGGCGGACCAGCCTCCGCGCCGACGCCGCCGGCCGCCGCGGATGGACCGCATCAGCCCGCGCCGTCCTCGGTTGTGCCGGGAGCGTCCCCTTCGCCGCGGGCTCCGCCCTGGCCGCGCGAGGGCGCCCTCCCTCTGAAGGCGAGATCCGCAGTCGAGGCTTCCGGTGAGAGGCTGTCGGCCGCAGATGCTTTGTGATGCAACATCCCAAAACTCGCTATGTCCCGAGGGACAGCGCACGTTCGACGGGTCTCCTGTGGATTCTGCTTCTCCCTGCCTGCGCGGGCGTCGAGCCGTCGCCGCCGGAGGCGTGCTCTCCTGGCGAGGAGCGCTTTCGCGGGCGGTGCGTCCAGCCCGCCGCCCGCTACGAGCCTGAAGAGCGGGTTGACCGGGACAACGTCGTCGCCTTCGGCGCCGAGCTCACCCGGCTCGCGCTGCCGGAGCCGCCGCGCAGCGGCTTCAGGATCATCGCGCCGCCGCGGCTCATGGCGCCCGGCGAGGAGGCGACCTTCTGCGTGTCATGGCCTTTCCCCGCGATCGAGAGCACGACCGTCCACGCGGCGCGCGTCTACGCGACGGCCGGGCTGCATCACAGCAACGTGATCGCCAAGCCGGTCAATCCATCGTTCGGGCCGAACCCTTACCCGGGCTGCCATCCTGGCGCCGACGATCCCTTCGGTACGCTGCCGGCGGCCATCCCGGACGTGCTCTTCGCGAGCTCCACGCAGGTCGTCGGCGAGGAGACGCTCGTCTTCCCGGAGGGGATGGGCTTCACCCTCGAACCGTCCCGCGAGATCGCGACGAGCATCCACCTGCTCAACACGTCGCCCGAGCCCGCGGTCGTCGAGATCGCCTACGACTTCTTCACCATGCCTCTCTCGGAGCGGACGGAAGAGCTCGCGCCGTTCGTCTTGAGCGTCAACGACTTCCTCGTCCCGCCGCGCGCCACGCGGACCATCGGCACGACGTGCTCGACGTTCGGCGGGAACATCGTCTCTCTGATGCCGCACACGCACCGTTACGCCGATGCGTTCGACGTCGACGTCATCCGCGCGGACGGGGGCGAGGCGCGCGTGTACGAGGGCGGGGCGTTCGATCTGGAGAGCGACATCGAGGTCTTCCGGCCGGCGCTCGCGCTCGGCGAAGGCGACTCCCTCCGGTACGCGTGCAGGTTCCGGAACACGTCGGACCACGATCTCACGTTCGGCTACGGGGACAACGAGATGTGCATGCTGTTCGGGTACATGTACCCGCCCGACAAGCAGCTGGCGGGGATCTCGCTGCGCGACGGGGAGCCGTGCATCTCGCTCGGCCTCGGCGCGCTCCGGTGAAGAGCTTCGTCGCCGCCTGATCCCCGCGGGCGCGGGCGAACGCCCCTGGACACGCCTCGGCCTCCTCCAAGCGAATTGCGCCATGAGCAAGAACGTATTCTTGCATACATATTTCTCACAAAAAGATTGGACGACAGTTGAACAACCATGAACAAACGGTATACAGACGGACGCTTGTCGGGAAGATTCGTGGGGCAGATCACAATCAACGTCGTCTGAGAGCGACGTTCAGGGGATTCGACCGTGAAGCAAGAGCTCCTCCGTTCACCGCACGTGATGCTGGGCGCAGCGCTCCTCGTCTCGGCCCTGGGAGGGCTGGGCGCCTGCCAGGGGACCGAGGAAGACGCCGCATCGGGGGCCCCAGAGGCCGCCGGGTCGCCCGGTCGTTGCGTCTATACGAGCGCCTTCAGCCAGGCCGAGGAGTGCCGTGAGTACACGGGCGCAGGCTGGACCGCCGAGACCGCGGAGGCCGACTGCAAGGCGCTCCAGGGCTCCACGTTCACCGGGGGCGAGAGCTGCGTCTATCCAGAGACGCTCGGCCGATGCGTGCTCGGCGGCGGGACCGACGACGAGTACAGCCTCGTCCTCCCCGGCGGCGACACGAGCCAGTGCGCCTCGACCCAGCGCGGCTGCGAGATGTTCGGCGGCGGCCGGTTCGAGCCCGACGCCTGCGAGGGCGCGGCCGAGGAGCCCGGCAGCGGCGTGGGCACGGGCGGCGCCGTCTTCCAGTGGCCCGAGCAGGTCTGCGTCGACCCGATGGCCGGCGAGCCGGCAGGGCAGAGCGGCGGGACGGTCTGCACGTTCGGCGCGATCTCGGGCTGCACCGAGCCGGGGCGCCTGTTCACCGACTACGCGTCGTGCGAGCCGGTCCTCACGCAGCGCCCGTACTGGCCGGCGCCCCCCTCCGACTACAAGACGCCGAGCGACGATCCACGCCTGTCCGATCCGGAATGGCTCGGCGAGCTCGCCTGGGTCACGGAGCAGACCGAGGCGTGCGGGTGCGTGTGCTGCCACTCGGAGAAGGCCGCGCCGGCCGCGGGGCCGTCGAACTGGTACATCGAGGCCGGACCGGTCTGGACCGACAGCTTCTATCCGACGGGCCTCGCGCTGGCGGCCGGCTGGGTCTCCTCGGCGGCGCTCGGCGCGTACCCGCAGGACCAGAACAACGGCTTCTCCCGTGACGTCAGCGGACTGCCCTCCACGGACCCGGCGCGCATGGTCGCGTTCTTCGAGGGCGAGCTCCTGCGCCGCGGATTCACGAAGGAGGATTTCGCCGACGAGACCCCGTTCGGCGGGCCGCTCCATGAACAGAGCCTCTACGTGCCAGGCGACTGCGCGGCGGGGGAAGGCGTGGACGCCGCGGGCAAGATCACCTGGAGCGGCGGCGACGCCCGCTACGTCTACGTCCTGTCGGCGAACGCCGAGAACCCGGGCGCTCCGCCCAACCTCGACCTGCCCGAGGGGACGATCTGGCGGCTCGACGTGCCCTCGAGCGCCGCGCCCGTCAAGAGCGGGATCACCTACGGCGAGGTCCCACCGGGCACGAAGCAGGGCTATCCCGACGAGGGGAGCCCCGAGGAGCTCGTCCCGGGCACGAAATACTACCTGTATGTCTGGGAGGACGTCGCCATCCCGATCACGCGGTGCCTGTTCGAGGCTTCGCCGTGAGAGGGAGCTCCACGGCGGAGCCCCCTCCCTCGGGGTTCAGCCGGCGTCAGTCCGCTGCTTTACCGCCGGCGCCGCCCGCACCGACAGGCGCTTCGCCGCCACCCGCTCCGGCGCCTGCGTCGCCGCCGCCCGCTCCGACGGGCGCTTCGCCACCGCCCGCACCGACGCCGGCGTCTCCGCCGCCCGCTCCGACGCCGCCGCCGCACGCCTTGGGATAGTCGCAGTAGCCGCCGCAATCGACCAGGGGAGGGACGCAGAAGCCGCACTCCTGGGGAAAGCCGCAGTAACCGCCGCAATCGATCTGGGGAGGCATGCAGAGCTGCGGCTGCTCGCGGTTCCTCTCCAGCTCCACCGGCAGGACCTCGAGCTGCTGGGTGAGCCAGGCGTCCAGCTCCTTGTATCGCTGCTCGTCGCCCGCGCGGAGCATGCCCTCGTCCGACAGCTGCTCGTAGAGACCCTTCAGCACCGCGTTCGGGTCCAGCGCCGCGAACTCCTCGATCACCTCCTCGCACGCCGCGATCGTGTCGGCCCAGCAGGCCGGCTCGCTCTGGCACCCGCGCGCCAGCGTGTTCGTGCCGGCCAGGGGCACCACCGGATACCAGCTCTGCCCCAGGCTGATGTCGACCGAGTACGGCAGGTACTGGAACAGACCATCGGCGCGCTCGACCAGCACGACGTTGTTGCTGTTGTGGAGCGCGTCGTCCCCGGTGGCGAGCACCCACGACAGGCACTGGAACCGGTGGAACGCCGGCCAGTCGATCCAGCCCTCGAGCGCGGCCTTGAAGCCCTCGCCAGCGGGCGTCGCGGCGATCAGCTCCTCGAGCTCCTTCGCGCGGGTGTTGTCACACTCCTTGAGCTGGCAGTTCTCTGGATCGTCGAAGGCGCTCCCGCCGAACGGCACCATGTCGATGGGGAGCGGGATCCCGCCGCCCCCCGGGACGTCGACGGCGAAGTCTCCGGCGAACTCCCACATGTTGGCGCAGCCGCCGCCGAACTTGCTCTCGAGGCGGGTGCAGAACGCCTTCTTGTAGCGCTCGACCACGATGTAGGGGATCGCCACCTCCGCGCCCCAGACGTTGCTCGACAGCCAGGCGTAGTTGGTCAGGGGAGCCGGGTAATCGAGGCGGGCATAGAGATCGAGCGTGAGGCGCTCACGGAAGATGCTGCCGACCTGGCCGTTGTTGAAGCGCACGTGCTCGAAGCCGCCGAGCCGTTGCTTCTCGACGAACTCGTCGGCGTCGATGTTGAGGTTGGGGATGGTTCGCTTCGTCCAGGGCCGCTGCGTCGACTGGCCAGCGACCCCCACCTGGACCTTGCCGTAGTCGGCCGTCTTGCCCTCGGCGCCGGCCGTCGTCACCCAGAGATGATCGACGAAGGTGGTGTCCTCCCCGGTCGGTGAGTAGATGTCCCCGAATGCGTCCCTCTTGATGGGGCCCCCGATGCCGCCGAGCCCTTCGTTCATGGCCTCGAGCTGCTCTTCCGAGACGGCGAACCAGTAGCGGTTGCCGACGGTGCCGAAGACGTCGAGCGCGTGCTCGGCCACCTGGGTGTCCACGACCGGCGCTCCCGGGTACGGCTCGGGCGCGCCGCCGGCGCCCCCGCCACCGCCAGCGCCGCCAGCGCCGCCAGCGCCGCCGGCGCCGCCCTCCCCGTTCGTGTAGTAGTAGTTGTAGATGTTGTCCGGCTTGTCAGCGCACCCCGCCGAGATGACGGCAGACGGGAGGGCAAGCAGGGCAAGCAGCGAGATGACTCGCGTGCGGGACGACCATGATCGAGCAGAGGAAGACGACGGCAGCTGATTGGACATGAAGCGCAACCTTTCCGCTTCACGCCCATTGCAAAGAACGTACCGTTCACGGCGAAATTGTAGCGCGTCGGTGTCGGTGCCCTGGAGGCAGGTCGGCCCTTGCGGGTCCGGCGGGTTTGTCGAGGAGCTCGCGCCGTCCGTGCCGCGGTGCGTGGACGCGCCGCCGGAGCCCCCTCATGACACGAGGGTCAGAGGCTGGCACACCTGTCGAGGAGCTTCGTCCTTGTGTGCCAGCGCCGCAACGCAGCGTCGATTCGTCTGGCCGCGGATCGCACCGGCGCTCCCACCGCGCGCCGGCGATCGCTCCGGGTACCCTGATCCAGCCGGTCGAGAGCGCGTCGCGCGCTCTCCGCCTCACCGCGCCTTCTTCGCCTTCGTCGCGGGCAGCACGCGCGAGCTCGGCCGATACATCCCCGTCGTCGCGTCGTAGCGCCAGGTGATCTCCACGGCGCGCTGCACCTCGTCCTCGGCGTCCTGGTGCCATGGCGTACCGCGGATCCCGAAGCGGTCGAAGCGCGTCGAATGGAACTCCTCGACGTCCTTGGCCCAGGGACCGTTGTCCGCGGCCCCTTCCAGGAGCTCGGTGTACTCGCCGCTCGGCTTGACGCCGATGACCCGCCAACTCGCGCTCTCGGCCCAGATGTCCGTCGACGTGTACTGATCGTAGAAGAACATGTGAAGCTCCTTGTTGCGCCTCACGATGCCCGTCGGCGCGCCGGGGGTCTCGACGGTGTCGACGACCTCGCCTTTGCGCAGGAGCGCAAGGGCAGGCCGCCGCAGGAAGAGCTCGCCGATCTCGACGTCCCCTATCGTGGATATCGGGCTGTAGAGTCCCTGGCGCGTGGGCTCCAGCGCGGTACCGTCCGAACCCCCCGCATAGCCGATGACCTCGAGCTCGAGCGGATCTCCCGGCTGGTACGACATGGGGACGCCGCCGATCGGCTCCGGCGCCTGAAACGCCAGGGCCCGGAGGTTCGCGAAGGGCTCGTAGCTCACCGGCTCCGGGATCTCTCGCCAGATCCACTCCTCGTCCGCCGGCGCCGGCGGGCGCGGCGCGTCCGCCGCCCGCGCGAAGAGCCGCATGCTGTCGATGGGCGCCGACGAGGCGCGGGGCAGCGCGGAGGTCGGCAGCGTGGCCTCGATGGTGAGCCTCCCGTCGCCGGCCTTCACCGCCGCCTTCGCGCCCTCGATCGGGCGTCCCTTCCCGTCCTCGCCGATCCCCGAGAGGCCGCCGCGATCCAGCCGGAAGAACCGCACGAAGCGCGCCTCGTAGCCAGCGATGAACGCGTCATGCCGGGCCAGCGTTTCCTGGCAGGCCTTCTGCACGTCGGCCGGGAGCGGCTCGCCTCCCATGTCGGTCTCGCAGTTGAGCGGCATCACCCCGCCACCGCGCTGGAAATAGCCGATGGGCGGCAGCTCCGGCGCGCCGAAGCCGAGGCCCAGCCAGATCCCGTCCCGTGATCCCTCGTCGAGCTCCGCCGCGAGGGTAACGCCAGCGCTGGAGAGCACCAGGGCGACGTGCGAAGGCGCATCCATCGCGCTGGTCGAGGGCGGCGGAAGCGCGCTCTCCCCTCGCGCGGGCCGCGCAGGACGTGGTGGCGGCGGCGGGACCAGCGAGCCCCACTCCGCCACGTCGCCGTCGAGCACGAACCCTTCAGGCACGCGCGCCTGGGTCTTCACGCTGACGAGCGGCGAAGGCCCGGGCGCGGCCGCCGGGGGCGCGGCCACGACGGGGGGCTTCGGCAGCACGGCGACCTCGGCGCGCGCCGTCGCGGCAGGCGGCGCGGGCCGGCAGGCAGCGGAGCAGAAAGGCGCAAGCAGCAGGAAGGCGGGAAGGCGACGGGTTCGCATGGCGGCGCTCATGGTACCGGAGCGGGCGCTGGTCGGCCGATGATGACCGGGCGCGCGCCCAGCGTGCCCGCGGCGAGGACCGCCTCGTCCGCGGCCGGGTCGACGCCGAAGGCCGCGCCCATCGCGGCGCCCATGCGCTGATAGACCACCTCCCAGCGCACCGCGAGCCCGTCGACGGCGGCCGGGAACACGAGCCGCAGGACGCGCGGCGCCCCCGAGGCGGGAAGGCGCGTATCGCCGGCCGGGACGCGCTCGATGCCTCCTTCGACCGGGCGCACGGAGAACCTCCGCTCGAGGATCACAGGCGCGGCGGTGGCCACGATGGCGCCCTTCGCGTCGACGGCCGAGGCGCGGACCTCGAGCCGGCGGAACATATCGCCCGTGGGGACGGCGTGCCCCGCCGCGATCACGCGCGCGCTCACCTCGATGGCGTTCGCGCCGCTCCGCGACGCGCTGGCGTTGATCGCGGAGCGCAGGATGGCCGGATCCCCGACCACGGAGAAGCGATGATCGCGGTGCGGTCTCCCGGCGATGCCCTGAACGAGCTGCATGTGGCAATCGCGGCAGGGTCGCTCCGCGAAGCGCCCGGAGCGGTGCTCGGCCACGGTGTCCTGCATGGGCACGCCGGGCGCTCGCGGAAAATCGAACTGATGGCAGCGGGCGCAGCCCTCGTCGGTCGAGAGCCGCGCGTCGCCGCGGACCGCGTGCGCGCCGCCGCGCGCGTCCCGGCCGCGCGCGGAGACGACCTCGCCGGCCACGAGATGGCAGGTGACGCACCCCACGCCCACCGCTTGCGCGTCCGCGCCGGGGTGGTGGGCCGGATCGGCCTCCGGCGCATGGCAGCCACGGCAGAAGGGCAGCGGCTCGATCGCGTAGGACCTCTGGAAGACGCGATCCGTGAACGCCTGCCGGTGCAGCGAGGCGCGCCACTCGGCCGCGATGTCCTCGTGGCAGGCCTCGCAACGCTGGTTCTCGATGCGCGCCGAGAAGCCCTGCGGTCTCCCCTGCGGCGCGGGTCCCGGCAGCGGCGGCAGCGCATCGCCGCGCACGCCGGCCGCAGGCGCGAACAGCAGCGCGGCGAGCGCCACGACGGCGGCGCCCGCGATACGAGGTGTCCTCCCTTCACCGGAGGCCGTCCGACGCCACCTGCCCATGTCCGCTCAGGATAACACTCCTCAGGACGACGGACGAAGCATCGAAGCTCGGCGGCTGCGACGTCTCGGTGGACCGCCATGGATCGAGAGCGTACGCTCGAGGAATGGCCGGTCCCGTGGCGTCCGTGTTGCTGCCGTCGAAGATGAGCGTGGAGCGAGTCGCCGCGCTTCGAACTGGGATCTCGCGCATCGCCGATGATGTTCAGGGGGACGACTTCTGGGTTGACCAACGCCCGTTCATTCTGACCGTTGGGCCCGAAGTTCCCGAGGCGATATCCGAGATCCTCGATGCGGGCCTCCCGGAGGTGCTCGGATGGTCGCCAGAAGACGTCGTTTCATTCGCCGCGATGTGCAACGACGACCAGGACCATCGGTTGCTTGCCAGGTTGTGCATCGACCTGGCCGAGGCGGAAGGTGGAATCATCGATTTCGGTGGGCGGCTGGCGATCAGTCCACAGCTGGACGGCCTTGAAGACGACAAGCCCGTCAGGGTCGAGAATCCAGGTGGGGTCACGGGCGTGCTGTTCGTTACGGCGCGCTCCCACTACGGAGACGCCGCGCTCGCGCGCTCCTGGCTACGGCACGCGAGCTTCCGGATGGTGAAGTAGATGCAACTCGGATCGGTCCAACGACTGGTTAAACTGCTTGATTCAGGTCGTCGCCACGAGCAATTCCTCTGAATTGTTCGGCGGACGAAGGTCGTGTTCCATCGTCAGCTCCCCTTCGTCGACGACAATGGCGAGCGCCGTCTCATCAGCCGAAGTCAACTTCACAGGACGTTGCGTCCAACGCCTGCAGCGCCCGAAGCACGCCGTCGATCCTCTCGACCATGAAAGCGTCGTTCGCCGCCGCCCACGCCCGCAAAATCTCGAGCTCCGCGACGATGTCCGGGAGATCGTCGGGGGAGACCGTGGAGAGCGCCCCGTCGTGGAAGTGCGAGACGTATCGCAGGCCGAGATGAGCGCACGCGGGCAGCCAGCGACGCTTGTAGTAGTCGCTCGTGGCGATGGGCACGACGTCGTAGGCGCCGCTGTCGTGGTGCCTGATGCCCAGCGAGACCGTCATGCTCCTCCTGCGCCCGACGGTACGCAGGTCCTTGCCGCCGCGCAACGCCCCGCACTCGGCCCGCCCAACGTGCAGGCCAGCCCCGAACGGGCGGAGCCCGGCCATCGGCAGCAGCCGTGAGTCCGGCTCAGCCTATTCCTTCCCCAGCAGCAGATCGATCACCCAGCAGCCGCGGACGTGCGGCCCGTCGCCACGGCAGTGGCCGAGCACGTCGGCGTCCTCGCACCCGGCCTCCCGCAGGGCGTCGGCCAGGATCGGCATCGGCCCGAAAACGCGGCTCTCGTACATCTGCCGGGCCAGCCCGACGGCGGTCGAGGTCTGCCAGCGCGGGTCGAATGCCACCGCGCGGAACAGGTTGCCAAAGAGGTCGCGGAGCACGCCGGCCTGAGCGAGCTCTTCCGCGGCGCTGCTGGCGCTGAATGAAGCATCCCCAGACGCGGCGCCAGGATTGGCAATGGCAGCAGCTGCCAGAGGCGCGTTGGACGAGGCGTAGTACGCCGCCTTCGGAGCCTGTGGTCGAACCACCTGAGAGCTCAGGGCCAGCGCGTCGTGCCTGCGCTGGAGCGAGATACGTTCGGCCCCATGGGACGCCCGCCACCTACCCTCCAGAGAGTCGAGCGCCTGCCGGACCAGAGCCTCGGCTGCCTGGAGCTCCTCCAGCGTGGCCAGGCCATCGGCGTGACGACTCGCTGTTTCCACTGCCCCCTCTGCGAGCTCATCGGGGAGCAGGGCGCGCACGCGGTAGTAACATTCGCAGGCGAACAGCCGCATCTTGCGGTCACTCCCCCTGCACGCCGGAAACGTCTTGATGTCCACGACCCGCAGCTCTTTCGGACCGAGTCCGAGCAAGAAGCGGAGCATGGGGTTGGTCCGAGTACACACCAGCCATTCCGTCTCGGTCATCTGGCAACCTCCGTCCGGCATCTTCCCCGACGCGACAACGAACATCCCTCGCACTCCGCGGACCTGACGGTTCGGCATTCACCCGCGCCGGGCCCAGGAAGCGAAGCGACCGAGATCCGGCGTCGGGTGCACCGCCAGGTCAGCGAGCTTCGTCACCTCGCTCCAGGTCCTCTTGCTCGATCGAAGCGCCAACGAGGTCAGCCGACCGGCGGACCTCGGCTTCGGAGACGAATCCTGCGTGATAGAGCCGGACGAGAAACTGCCGGACCGCGCCTCGAACGGCCTCGCGCGCGGCGGCGAGGTCTTCGGATGGGACACGACGCGGACGGTCCGGGGTCTGCGGACCGAATTCACATGCGCCGCGGCAGATTGGGCAGTATCTCGTGATCTTTGTGTCGTGCTGCCGCACCCACGAGAGCTGCGCGTCCTGGAGTTGTCGAAATCGATGCTGATACTCGTCAATGGCTCGGACCGCCGCCGTCGCTTCAGCGATCCAGAACGCAAGATTTGCATGATGTCCCGCCAGCTGGTGAACGTGCTGGGTCGCGAACCGGCCGATCTGCTCTGCGATGAGCTCGGCGCGCGCGATGGAGTATGGCTTCAAGGGCGGCATAGGGGGCGGTCTGGATCCAGGTGGGTGACGCAGGTCTCGCTGACGGCTGGCCGGCTCTGGGAAGGGCTCGCGAAACTATCCGGTGGCTTCCCGCGGCGCAGGATGCCCTGTGGCCGCAAGCGCCGCAGCTGCCGCGAGCTTGTGGATAGCCTGCCAAGGCGGCCCGATCGATCGGCCCATCGCATACAGAAGATCGTTCACGTCGTCGCCGCCGAGCGCCGTTGCAGCGTCGCGAAACACGCGCTCGCGGTCGTACCAGCGCACGGACCAGCCGCGGGCCTCTGCTGCGGCCGCGAGGGCCTGGCGATACATGACGGAGTCGGCGACGGTCTGCGCGCGATTGTCGGCGATCCGCTCCTCGGTCGTCGGCGGGAGCTCGGGGCACACGCGGATCGCGATGCTCGCGATCCGCACGGGCACCACCGCGGCCAGCGCCTCGAGGCCCTCGCGCGCGCCGCGCGCGGCGGACGCTCGCACGCGCTCGACGAGCGCGACGGCGTCGGCGAGCGAGAGCGCTCGCGCTCCCGGCGTGTCGAGGTAGCGGCCCACCGCCCACGACCCTTCGTGGTGATGCGGGTGCGTCGGCAAGCCATCGGTGAGGTCGATGCGCCGGCGATCGAGGAGCTCGCCGCCGGGCGCGAGAGTGACGAGCACTGCCGAGTTGCCGTGCTCGGCGACGCCGACGGTCGCGGTTCGCTGCGTTCGTCCTCTCGTCACCTCTCCCTCCTTCGGGGCGCGCCCCCGCTGCTGACGCCGTCGCTCACTCTCGTCCGGGTAACGGCCACGAGCTTACCAGGGGAGCTCGCCACGTTCACCGAGACAGGAAGCGGAATGTAAGGCTGATCCGCGGGCCCGCGGCTTCGACGGCGAGGACCGCGTGTTGCCAGCCCTCCTGAACGCTGGCGCGCATGATCAGGAGCGAGCCGGGCGCCAGGGCCATGTCGTGCCTCTCGTCCCGGCGAAGGCTCCGACGGAAGGTGAGGACGCGAGGCGCGCCCAGCGACAGGATCGAGGTCGTCGTTCCAGCCACGACGCCGGCGCTGGAATCCGAGTGAAAACCCATCTTCGCCGTCCCGCCGGCGTAGAGGTTGGCGAGGCAGTTGTTGATCGGATGCCCCACCACGCCGGCGAGGCGGGCCGCGAGGTCCTGTACGAAGGGCGGCATCTCGCAGTCCGGGTAAGAGATGCCTGAGTAGTTGTACGCCACCCCGCACGAGGCGGTTCGACGTGAATGCATCCGGTCGTCCCACGAGAGATTCCGCTCCGCCATGTCGAACATGGCCGCGGGCTCCGCGACGAATCCCTCCAGGTACTGAACGTCCAGGTCTTCCGGCATGAGTCGCTGCGATCGATAGAGTACAGAAGTGGTCCTTGCCCGTCCAATGGCCTTCGGCTCGCGACGGCGCTGCCCAGGGCCGTCTGGTTGGTCCCGTCGGACGAACCGAGGAAGGCGTCGATGAAGCTCGCGGCCGGCCGCCTCCTGCGCGTTCCCGAGCGTCGCGCCCGCGTCCTCCGGCTGCATCGGCGCCGGCGGGGGCTGCTCCAGCGAGACCCAGCCCAGCGTGCGGCGGATCACGGCCCCGCTCAGGGTCGCGCCCGCGATCTTGCTGCCCCACACCCGAGCGCCGGAGGGATCGACGCCGGCCATCCCCGCGTACCGCAGATCGGCGCCGCGTAGGTCGGCAGCGGCTTCTCGTCGAACGCCGTGGCCCCGATGCCGGAAGAATAGCGCGGCCGCGCGCCGCGTGGGCCACGCATCAGCGCCGACGTCGGAGATGCAAATGCGTTCCAGCAGCCGTCCGCGTCTTGGCAGTCGTCTCGCGCCAGATTGGGTCCTGCCGTCTACGCCAAGATTCATTGGCGCACCTGCCCGAGCTCCTCGCGCGGCTCAAGGACATCGAACTCGAACCACCTCTGCTGCAGGGCCTCACGAAAAGCAGGAATCGACAACCAGAGACGATCTGGACCGAACTCGCAAGGCAATGCTCGAAGTCGGTCAGCAAGCCAGGCGCGCTTCAGGCTGGGGTTCCGCTGGCGCGGCGGCCCGCCTGTCACGAGGTGGAGCAGGAGCTCGATGGTGCGGCCCTGTTCGTTGACCTTGTTGATACGCAAGCGCACGAGATCGGGAGAGAAACCGTGCTCGTGCCCCCAGAAGCAGTCATCGAGCGACAATGCCGAGCCCATGATGCTGAGACGACCGTCGGCCTTGTCTACGATCACACCACAAGAACCAACATACCCGACCCCAAAGAACCAGTACCCACCACGATCAATGACCGTGCGTTCAGACCAAACCGCCCCGAACTGCTCCGCATAGATCTGGACGACTTGGTGGGCTTGTTCCAGTGTCACCATGGGCCCTCCACTGCTGCAGCGCACGCCGCCGAACGCCTCACGGGTCTGCAGCCACGCGTGGCGCGGGCGGCAGCGGCCGCTCGTCGGGAGGACGCTTCGCTTTGAGCATGCTCCGAAAAGGAATTGGACTGGACGGCATTCAGCGCGGCGGCGGCGTCCTGCATCTCTGCATCAAGGTCGCATCCAACGCTCAAGAGCTCAATCCGGTAGGTCACGGCTGCTTGTCTCCACTCTCCATTGCGTAGACATCCAGTGCCTGCTCGCGTCGGTCTCGCGCGTAAACGCTGCATTTCTGGCAGCCGCACCAGGAACCACGCCTGCGGCGCGAGCAGCCCGCGCTTGACAAGCCCAGCCCACCGCGGTACTGGTAACCCAACGGTTACCTATATGTCGCCCGCGAAAGCCGACATCGATGTGTTTTCTGTCATCGCCGATCCAACCCGTCGCGCGATCCTCGATCGTTTGCGCGCGGGTCCTGCCCCGGTGAACGAGATCGCGGCCGACTTCTCTCAGAGCCGCCCCGCGATCTCGAAGCACCTCCGCGTGCTCAAGGCGTCGCGGCTGGTGACCGAGGAGAAGGTCGGGCGCGAGCGGCTCTACACGCTGCGACCCGCGCCGCTGCAGAAGGCGATGGCATGGCTCGAGGGCTACCGCGCGTTCTGGGGCCGCAATCTCGAGTCGCTGAAGCGTTACCTGGAGGATACATGACAGCCAAGAGCATCCGAGCCCGTTCGATCGCCGATGTCGCGCAAGGGACGATCCTCGCTCGCATCGAGATCGCCGCGCCGCCGGAGCGCGTCTTCCGCGCGCTGACGACCGACGAGCTGACGAAGTGGTGGGGTTCTGCGGAGCTGTATCGCACGACCGCCTTCACGATCGACCTTCGCGCCGGAGGGGCGTGGCGAACCGACGGCGTGGGGGCAGACGGGAAGCCGTTCCATGTCGGCGGCAGAGTTCTCGAGCTCGATCCGCCTCGAAGGCTCGTCCAGACATGGGAACCGTCATGGGATGCGGACGCGCCCCCGACGACGGTCTCCTATCTCCTCGACGCCATCGAGACCGGTACGCGCCTCACGGTCCGACACGCTGGATTCGGCGCTCGTGTGGCGTCGTGCGAGAGCCATGCGGCAGGTTGGGAGCGCGTCCTCGGTTGGCTCACGAACCACGTCGCGCCGCAACCGGAGCCGCGCTTCTTTCTCTGTCGGCTGCTCCCGTCGCGCGCGACCTTCATGCAGGACATGACGTCTGATGAGCGCGCGGTCATGCAGGCGCACGGCAAGTACTGGCGCGGCAAGCTCGCCGAGGGCCACGTGATCGCCTTCGGACCCGTCGCCGACCCGGCGGGTGGATGGGGCGTCGGCATCGTTGCCGTCCGCGACGAAGCCGAGCTCCGTACATTCCAGAGCGAGGATCCCGCGATCAAGTCCAACATCGGGCTGCGGTACGAGGCGCTGCCCATGCTCACGGCCGTGTACTGACGGCTGATGCGGCGCTCCGAAGGGGACGTGCGCACGCGCGGCCAGCGGACCACGCGCGCGCGCATCAGCTGACCTCGCTGGCGCCGAGGTCGTCCAGGAAGGCCATGGCACGCGCTACCCGCTCCACGCCGCGTCCCGGATCCAAGGCACCCAACTCCCGGCCGTGCTCGGATACCTTCCAGAGCTCAGGAGCCTTCAGAAAGGGCGCCGCGCGGTTCGCGGCCAGGCGAGCGTCGAGCCACACCAAGGATCCCACAGCCCACTCTTGATCGTACTCGCGATCGCCGACCGGCAAGTACGACTGGAGGTAGAGCGCCAGCGCATCGGATGCAGGGTGATCCTCGTAGCGCGCGGTCGCGACAGAGAAGCCCTGTCCCGCATAGCAGGTCGCGCTGCCGAGCAGCCTCTCGCCGATCACGTCTCGAAACGCGGGGAGCCGACGGGCCGCGATGATCCATGCCGCCGTCAGCTGCTCGCGCCACGATCCGTTGAGCCAGTAGCCAAGCTCGCGTTCGGGGAGAGACGTCGCCGCATCCAGGAACTGCCGCGCGAACGCATGCCGCCGCTCCGGCGGCTCGTCGAGGAAATTCGCGTGCAGAAGGAGCAGGTAGAGTGGGGCTCCGTGCCTTGACCAAGCGTCCATAGGGAAAGTTAGGCTAACTATCCATCGATTGACCAACCGGAGCCGTCAGGCCAGGTCTGTCCAGCTCGTCGCTTTCTGTGCCTTCTCTCACGAGAAATCCCACGCATCGGCGCTGCGCTGCAAGGCCCAAATGCTGTGACGGCGGCGAGGGCCTGGATCCGCGTCGAGGCGCTGGCGTGCTGGCCGGTCGCCAGTCGCGTGAGGGACACCTCGACGTGGGCCGGCCCGAGGTCGCGCGAACGGCGGCGGCCATCGCACCTCGGCGGCTCTCCCCTTGCTTTGCTCTCCGCTCGCTCCGATCGCTACCGCCGGCCGCTCCTCCGCGCTACGTTCGCCGCCGTGGACGCCCCCCGACCGTCCGGCGCTCGCCGCGCGCTGCTCATCGGCCTCCCCGTCGCCGCGCTCGCCGCGGCGGCCTTCCTCTTCGTGGATCGCGACGAGCGCCCCGCATCGAACGCGCGCCCGCCGAGCGCCGAGCCCCGCGTGGCCCGCGAGCCGCAGCGCCGCGACGAGGCGCCCGTCGTCCCCCCCGCTCCCCCGCCGGCCGCTGCCACCGTGAGCGCCGCAGCACAGGAGTCGGAGCCGGCGCCGGACACCGACCCCGAGGCCAGCATCATCGACCGCATGCGCGCCGCCTTGACGAGCAACCCGGAGGAGGTGCTCCGGCTCGACGACGAGGCGTCGCGCGACTTCGGCGACAGCCCCCGCGCCGCCGAGCGCGGCCTGCTCCGCGTGCGGGCGCTCGTGCGCCTGGACCGGATCGGCCAGGCCCGCAGCCTCGCGGAAGACCTCATCGAGCGCTACCCGGAGGATCCCTCTGCGAAGAGCGCGGCCGCGTACATGGGGATCCACCCGAGACCGCGCGGGCCGTCCAGGTAAGCGGCGATACCGCGGGTGCCCTTCGAAGCTCACATGATCTTCGTCAGGGCCGCTGCGACCACGATCTTGTAGCAAGAGCAGAACGTTGCGCGGTGAGTCACTGAACCGATTAAGAGTTCGGGCTGGTCCGGCGCGCGTTTCTGGTGATAATCGGGCATGCGCAACTGGCTTCTTCTTGTCGGGGTTCTCCAGCTCTCCGTGGCTGGATTCGGCTGTGGCGACGGACTGGACGGCGGCGGCGAGGGCGGCGCCGGCGGCGAAGCGGGGGACAGCGGCCCCAGCGGGAGCAACTCCTCGGGCGCCGGCGCACCTGCGAGCTCCGGCGCGGGCGCCGGCTCATCCACCGGCTCCGGCACGGGCGCCGGCTCATCCACCGGCGGGCCCGCGAGCACGGGCAGCGGCGATCCGGTGGCCGGCAGCAGCACCAGCAGCGGGGGAGAGCCCAGCGAATGCGCCGGCGCCGGCGAGGACGAATGTCCGTTCGAGGCAGGGGTCGAGATCGCCTGCCGCCTTCGCTTCATGTACGGCGTGAACTACGCCTGGCGCGACTTCGGCGCCGATTTCGGCGGTCAGACCAAGTGGAGCCAGGCGGGCATCTCGGGCAAGAAGAGCCAGGTGCTCGCCGACCTGCAGGACATGCGCGCCCACGGCGTGGACGTGGTCCGCTGGTGGATCTACCCCCGCTTCTACGGCGACCAGATCAACTTCGACGGACAGGGCAACCCGACCGGGCTCGGCGGCACCTCGACGCAGGACATCCTGGCGGCGCTCGAGCTCGCGGACCAGGCGCAGGTCAACGTGATGTTCACGCTGTTCTCCTTCGATGGCTTCCACAAGACATCGTACAATCCTCCGAACGGCCTGTCGGTCGCGAGCATGGGGCCCCTCGTCGCGGACGCCGGCCGGCGCGCCAAGCTCATCGAGAACGTCGTCCGCCCCATCGCTCGGACGGTGGCGTCGAGCCCGCACCGCGACCGGATGCTGGCCTGGGATGTCATCAACGAGCCCGAGTGGGCAATGACCGGGCCGAGCCTCTACGGCGGCGACCCGGCGTTCGAGGGCGACTCCAGCAAGTTCGATCTCGTCACACACCAGCAGATGGAAGCGCTCGCCAAGGAATCGGCCGCCGTGCTGAGGGGAGAGACCGGCGCGCCCGTGAGCGTCGGCAGCGCCGCCATCAAATGGGGTCAGGCGTGGACGCGCTCGGGCGTCGACTTCTACCAGGTCCACATGTACGGCTGGGTCAACGACCACTTCCCGTACACCAAGCCCCTCTCCGAGTACGGCCTCACGGACAAGCCGGTCGTCATGGGGGAGTTCCCGATCAACATGGCAGAGATGGACGTGGGCTACGACAAGTTCGTGGGCGACCTCTACAACATGGGGTATGCGGGCGCGCTCTCGTGGTCGATCACCGATCGGAACTTCCCGTGGTCGTCCAACAAGACCACCGTGAAGGCGTTCGCCGATCAGCACCCCTGCGAGACGCGCTACTGAGCGCCGGGTGAGCGCCGCTGCCCGCGGCGCGCACCTTCCCTGCTTCCCTGCCCCGGATCCGAACTGGGCCGCTGAGCCGGCCCGGCGAGCTCGTCCTCGATGACACGAGCCGCGCCTGCGTGACAGCTTGCCCCAGCGTGTGGCGCATTGTCGCGCGGCGGCGCGATCCGGCCGCGAGGCCGTCTGTCGGGGCGTCGGCGCTCCTCTCCCCTCGACAGGGTTTCAAGTGGGCACGTCGGTTGCTGAAGCTGAACAGGTGGAAACGGGTGGGCCCGCTGCTCACGGAGGTGACCGCCTTCGTGAGGCTCGAGAGTTGTTCACCAGCACCCAGAGGGAGAGCGAGATGGCACGAGATCGCTACGAGGGCCGGGATTTCCGTGACGAGGGGCCGCGCGACGACTGGCGTCCCCGGGACGAGCGGTGGCGCGCGCCGCGGGACGACGATCAGCGCGGATTCCGCGGTCACGAGGCGGAGCGCGACGCGTTCGAGCGAGGGTCGTACAGCCGCGGCAACTACGCGAACCAGAGCGGCGGCAGCCGGCAGGCAGAGCTGGGCCAGCTGCCGCGGCCGTACGATCAGCAAGGGCGGGGAGACGGCAGAGACCCGTGGAGGGCGGGCGGCCAGCACGCACAGGACGACCGCGGCGGCTCCGAGAGGCGCTGGCAGGAGCAGGGTGGCGCCGGCGCGCGCGGCTACCGCGAGCCCGAGGAGCGCCGCGCCTACGGACAGGACAGCTCCTCGTGGGAGCGGCTCGGCGGGCGTGACGATCACTTCAGCGGGCGGGGCGCCGAGGACGAGCGAAGAGGGTTCGGATCCATGCAGCGAGGGCGCGACGAGAACCGCGGCTGGCGCGACGAGAACCGCGGCTGGCGCGACGAGAACCGCGGCTACTACGGCCGCGACGCGGGCCGCGGCTTCTCCGGACCGGACGAGGACCAGGGCCGCGGCGCCTACGGGCGCCACGACCACGGCGGCGACGAGCAGAGCCAGAGCCGACGCTACCAGGGCAACGAGCACGGGCGAGACGACGACCGGGGCCGCGGCTACGCGCGAGACGACTATCAGGGCCGCGGCCATGCGCGAGACGACTATCAGGGCCGCGGCCATGCGCGAGACGACTACCAGGGCCGCGAGCGCTACCAGGGCCGCGACCACGGGCGAGACGATTACCAGGACCGCGAGCGCTACCAGGGCCGCGGGTACACCCGAGGCGACCACCAGGGCCGCGAGGATCAGTATCGTGGCCACGGCTACGGGCGCGGCGAGGACCAGGATCGATATCGAGGCCGCGACGAGAGAAACGCCCCTGGCCACCAGGACGGCCGAGGCGACCACGGGCGCGGCTACCAGGGCCGCGGCGAGGAGCGCGAGGGCCGCGGCCGCAGCGAGGAACGCAGCGGATACGGCGACATCTACAATCGCCCGGAGCGCCGGCCCGGGTTCGGCCGCTTCATGGGCGACGAGCTCCCGCAGGGGTACTCGACCCGCGTCCACGAGCGCGACGACGTGCGCGCCTCGCAAGGCCAGCGCCACGAGCGCTCCCCCGCCGAGGACAGCGGGCGCTCCAGGTACAAGAGCCAGGACCGGACCTGGAACTGAGATCAACCGATCTCCGCAGCTCGACGCCCGCGCTGCGGTGTCTGCCCCTGCGCGCAGGAGGAGATTCGAGTTGTCCGCGCCACGGACCTAGAGCATCCTCGCGCGCATGAAACGACAAGCTTACTCCAATCTCCCGAGGCTCGCTTCCATCTGCTGCATCGCCTGGTCGGCGCTGGCCGGCTGCGGTGACGACGACTCGAATGCAACGACGGGAACGACGGGCTCGGGCGCCGGCTCATCCACCTCGAGCAGCGCCTCCGGCACAGGCGGCGACGGCGGCACGGGCGAAGGCGGCGGTGGCGGCGACGGCGGCGGTGGCGCGGAGCCCGGAACGACCTCGTCGAGCACGAGCGGCGCGGGCGGCGAAGATCCCTCCGGCGACACCATCCGCTTCATCGGGCGCTTCGACACCACGAAGCCCGAAGGCCCCCGCTTCTCCTGGGCCGGCAGCGCGATCGTCACGCGGTTCTCGGGGACGTCGATCGGCGTCCGCTTCAACGACGAGTCGACCGCGGCGGAATCCAACTTCTTCCAGGTGGTGCTCGACGGCGAGGCGAAGGGCGTCCTCAAGGTCAACAGCGAGGAAGATCTCTACACGGTCGCAGAAGGGCTGCCCGACGGCGAGCACGACCTCGTGCTCCACCGCCGCACCGAGCCGCTGGTCGGCGTGTCGCAGTTCCTCGAGTTCGTCCCGGAGCAGGGCGAGGCGCTCCTGCCGGTCCCGGCGGCGCCCGCGCGCCGGATCGAGGTGATCGGCGACTCGATCTCCGCCGGCTACGGCGTCGATGGCGCCAACGAGACTTGCCCGTTCACGAGCGCTACGGAGAACAACTACCTCGCCTACAGCGCCCTGACAGGCCGGCTCGTCGGGGCCGACACCACGATCGTCGCGTGGTCCGGCAGAGGCGTGTACCGGAACTACGACGGTGAAGTCGCGCCCACGATGCCCGAGATCTACGGCCGGACGATCGCCGACGAGGCAGAGCCCGCCTGGGACTTCTCGTCCTGGGTGCCGCAGGTCGTGGTGATCAACCTGGGCACCAACGACTTCAGCATCAACGTCCCGGGCGACGCCCAGTTCCGCGCGCCGTTCACCAATGCCTACGCGGGCCTCGTCGAGACGGTCAGGACGAACTATCCGGACGCGTTCATCTTCTGCACCATCGGGCCCATGCTGAGCGACTCGTACCCGGAAGGCGCCCAGGCGCTCACCAGGGCGCGCTCCTACATCGGCCAGGTGGTGAAGGCCCGGAACGACAGCGGCGACGACAAGGTGCGCGTCCTCGAGTTCCCTGCGCAGGACGGCGCGGCGAACGGGCTCGGCTGCGACTACCACCCGAGCGTCAAGACGAACGCGCTCATGGCCCAGCAGCTCGCGGAGGCCATCCGCGAAGAGCTCGACTGGTAAGGGCGGCGCGGGGCCGGGGCATCGTGCCACCGGCCCATCGCGACCGCTGTGGCACGATGCACCACGCATCCCAGGCCCAGCGCAGTGCCCACCTCGCTGGGAGCGAGCGTCGGTCCCATCCGTTCGCCGTGGCGCGCGGATCGGCCATCCAGCTTCATGGTACACGCGGTGCATCTCCCGCCATCAGAACAGCGGAAGGGCGGCGGCGCCGAGAGCGCTTGAGAGCGCGTCGCCGAGCGAGGAGATCATCCATGCAGACCAAGCGAGACAGCTCCCTGCGGGCCACGAGCCGGAACCACAGCCATGATTTCATGGAGGCGGCGCGCAGGAGCGCCGGTCGCGCGGAGAGGCGAGATGCGTTCATCCCCGACCCGGGCGACGGCCCCCCCGAGGTGCTCGACGAGCTCGCCGAGCAGATCGCCGAGCAGTACGTCGCCTCGGCGACGTCGGGCAGGGGCGACACCACCGAAGACTACGAAGACAGGGTGGAGCCGGAGGAGATCGGGGGCCCCTTCGTCATCACGACGGCCGAACAGGAGATCGGGTACAGCAGGGACTCCACGAACCCCGATGACGGCGAGGTCGAGCCGTTTCCGCTGGTCCATCGCTCGCCCCTCCGCTGATCGCGCGCTCCTCCGCGCGCGGAAGATCGACGATCGCGCGACGCTCGCCCGGGCAAGACCCGGCCAGCGCAACGCCCGCGCGCCAGACGAGCGGAGCTCCGGCCGGGGCAGCCTGGTTGGTTCTGCTTGGCGTCCGCCCCCGGCGCGCCTACGAGAGGCGCTGCCGCACAGCTGCACAGAGCACAGAGGAGGATGCGACCATGGCTCAGACCAAGTTCAAGGGAAGCCCCATCCACACCGCCGGCGAGCTGCCGTCCGTCGGCGTGACCGCCCCCGACTTCACGCTCGTGAAGACCGACCTCTCCGAGCGCAAGCTCTCGTCGTACGCCGGCAAGAAGATCCTCAACATCTTCCCGAGCGTCGACACCCCGGTCTGCGCGAGATCCGTGCGCACGTTCCACGAGCGCGCCGAGAAGCTCCCGGGCGTGACGGTTCTCAACATCTCGGCGGACCTGCCGTTCGCGCACACCCGGTTCTGCGCGTCCGAGGGCATCTCGAACGCGGAAGGCCTGTCGACGTTCCGGGGAGATTTCGGCCAGAAGTACGGCGTCACGCTCGTCGACGGGCCGCTCGCCGGCCTGCTCGCGCGCTCGGTCCTCGTGCTCGACGAGCAGAACAAGGTGCTCCACGTCGAGCTCGTCCCGGAGATCGCGCAGGAGCCCGATTACGACGCGGCCCTCGCCAAGGTGCAGTGAGCCGGAGCGCCGGCGCGCGGGCACCTCGTGAGGCCCCGCGCGCGAGCGCCTCGTGATCTCACGCGCTCGCGCGCCTCGTGATCTCACGCGCTCGCGCGCCTCGTGATCTCACGCGCTCGCGCGCCTCGTGAACCGGATGCGCAGCCCCTCCGGCTGCATCGCGAACGCCATCCGCTCCCGCACCGGCGCGGTGTGATCCGCCAGGTGCACCGTGAAGCTCCGGAGCACCATGCCGACCGTCACCGCGCACTCCAGGAGCGCCATCGCGCGCCCCGGGCAGACGCGCGGCCCGCCGCCGAACGCGAGCGCCATCCTCGGCTCGTGGGGTAGCGTCGACGGCGCGCCCCCGAGCCAGCGCTCGGGGCGAAACGACTCCGGATCGCCGAAATACTCGGGCTTCCTCCCCGTCGCGCGCGTGAGCGCCACGACGCCGGCGCCGGCGGGCACGGCCACGTCGCCCACCGCGGTGTCGTGGTTCGCCTCGAGGAAGAGCAGCGGCGCGGCGGAGCGCAGGCGCAGCGTCTCCTGCGTGACGGCGGCCGTGTACTCGAGGCGCTTGCACTGCTCCAGCGTCGGGATCAGGCCGCCGCCGAGCACGCGATCGACCTCGTCGCGGGCGCGCGCCTGCACGTCGGGGCGCGAGCCCAGGTAATAGAGGATCCACGCGAGGGTGTTCGCGGTGGTGTCCTCGCCCGCGAGCAGCATCGTCAGCACGTTCGCGTAGACCTCGGCGTCCGAGAGGCGCGCCCTCGGGTCCTCGCCGTCCCGCGCGGCGATCATGAGCTCCAGCAGCGTCCGCGGGCGCTCGGGCCGCTCCCCGCCGCCCTCGATCTCGCGCCGCGCGGCGGTCACGAGCTCGAGGATGAGCCGCTTCACCGCGACCAGGGCGCGGTCGTAGGCGCGGTCGGCCGGCAGGCCCAGGTAGCGCCAGTAGGGCAGCGGCGCGAGCATCCGCCGGTTCAATCCGAGGAACACGCGCTGGAGGTGCTCCTGGAGCGCGTCCGCCCCGCGCTCGAGCGTGTTGAGATCGCGGCCGAAGGCGACCGACGAGGTGACGTCGACCGAGTAGCGCATGAGATCGCCGAGCACGTCGCGGGCGGCGCGCTCGTCGGCCGCCCGCGACCAGAGCTCGCGCAGCCGGCCCGTGATGTCGCGGATGCTCGGGAAGAAGCCCTCGACGTGCCTTGGATGGAACGTCGGGTGGATCAGCTGCCGCTGCTTCCGCCACGCGTCGCCGTCCGCGGAGAACAGGCCGACCATGTCCGCCTCGCGCGACACGGCCTCGATGGCGCGCACCCGCCGGAACACCGCGGGGCGGCGCTGGAGCACGTCGCGCACGAGCTCGCCGTCCACGACGACGAGGACCGGCTGCCGGCCCATCCGCACGACGAACAGGTCTCCATGGGCGCGCCACCACCGCTCGAACTCGAGGTGCCAGCGGTCGGGGTGGAGCGCGAGCAGATTGCCAAGCACAGGCAAGCCCGGCGGCCCCGGGAGATCCGCGAGCGTCCGCCGAGGGCGCGCGGCCGCGTCGCCGCGGCCGATCGCGTCCTCCATGGCAGGGGGCGTGGCGTTCATGCCCCCTTCATACAGAGGCGGCGCGCCCCGACGCAAACCCGACAGGCGACAGAGGACGCGCCCCATCGCGCTGGACGATGTCGCGGGGCGGAGCGCCGGCGCTGGCGAGGTGGCGTCGACACGGAGTAAGACGCGGACATGACGGAGCCGCTGGAGCGACAGCTCGCGAACCTGTCCGGCGCCGAGATGGTGGCGGCGCTCGGCCTCGGCGGGGCGCCGGCGTGGGTGCGCCGGGCCGGGCGCGCGGCCTTCGCCGTCCCTTCGTGGCCGCTCGGGCGCGTGCTCGCGCGCTTCGATCGGCGCACCGGCGAGGCGGGGCTCCACGTCGCGGCGCGGGAGGCGCTCGCCGGCTTCGGGGCGCGCTGGACGGCCGACGCGGCGCCGCCGTCGCGCGGGGCGCTGCTCGTCGTGTCGAACCACCCCGGCGCCTACGACGCGCTCGCGCTCATGGCGGCGCTCGGCCGGGAAGACCTCATGATCGTCGCGGCCGACCGGCGGTTCCTGCGGGCGCTGCCCCACGTGAGCCGGCGGCTGCTCTTCGTGCCGATCGACGAGGTCGGCGCGATCGCCCTCGCCGCGCGGTCGGCCGGCGTGCGCCGCGCGCTGCGGCACCTGCGCCGCGGAGGCGCGCTGCTGCACTTCCCCGCGGGGCGCATCGAGGCGGATCCGGCGTTCGCGGGCCAGGGCGACGCGCTGCTCGCGGCGTGGCATCCGAGCGCCGGCACGCTGCTGCGCGCGGCCGCGGCGGCGGGAGGGCGCGCCGCCGTGGCGATCGTCTCTGGGGTGCACTCGCCGCGGGCGAAGCGGCTGGCCATCACGCGGTGGGCCGAGCGCCGCGGGATCACGACGCTGGCGCCGCTCCTGCAGGCGGCGCTGCCGGGCTTCGACGACGTCGAGGTGCGGGTCCGCCTGGGCGAGGCGCGGGACGCCGCGGAGGTGGCGCGCGGGGCCCCCGACGACGCGGCGCTCACGCGGCGGCTGAAGGACGAGGCGGCGGCGCTGCTCGCGGGGGCGTGACGGCCCGGCGCCCCGGCGCGGCGCGATCCTGCCCGCTCCTCGCCGAGGCGGTCATCCGCTCATCTGCGCGCCGCGCGCGCGAGCGCCGCGCGCACCGCGGCCGCGGTGCCGTCCCAGGTGGGCAGCGCCGCGGCCCGGACGGCCGCCGCGCGGCTCATGCTCGCCCGGAGAGCGCCGTCCTCGAGGAAGCGGGCGAGCGCCGGGGCGGGGCCCTCGACGTCGTCCCAGAGCAGCGCCTCCGCGCCGTCCTGGACCGCCTCCGCGATCGCGCCGGCGCGGGCGGCGAGCACCGGAACGCCGGCTCGGACCGCCTCCGTGAGCACCATGCCGTAGCCCTCCAGCGACGAGGGCAGGACGAGCGCGTCCGCCGCCGCGAGCTCGGCCGCGAGCGCCTCGTCCCCGAGCACGCCGGGCGCCGAGACGCGCGCCCGCAGGAACGCGGAGCCGGCGATCGCGCGGCGCACCCGCCCGGCGTAGGCCGGGTCGCGCGCCGCGTCCCCGATGAGCACGAGCGTGGCATGCGCGCTCCCGACCCGCTCGAACGCCGCCAGGAGCTCCAGCAGCCGCTTGCGCGGGATGAAGCTCCCCACGAACAGGAGCCGCAGCGGGCCGCCGTCCCGCCGGGCGCGGGGGAGCAAGGGGAGCCGGTCCGCGCCCGGCGTCGCCACGTCGACCCGGGCGAGCCCGAGCTCGCGCCGGAGCCGCGCCGCGGTCGTCGCGCTCGTCGCGAGGTGCGCGTCGCACAGGCGGATCACCGCCGCCTCCGCGAGCCAGAGCGCCGCGCGCCGCGGGCCGGGCGGGAGCTCCCACGCGCTCAGGTGGTGCACGAGGAGCGCGCGCGCGATCCGCCGCGGCAGCGCCGCGAACGCCGGCAGGAGCTCCGGGAAGCAGAGCTCGTCGCCGACCACCACGGCGGGGTCGATCCGGGCGAGGCGCCGCGCGAGGGCGAGGCCGGCGAGCGCCCGCGACCGCGGCGCCGGATCGAGGGACACGACCTCCACGGCGTCGCCCCGGGCGCGCAGCCGCTCGACGACGAGCCGATCGTAGATGTAGCCGCCCGTTGTCTGGTCGAGGGCGCCGTAGACGAGCCAGGCGATGCGCATCGGTCAGGGGAGCGGCCCGGCCTGATAGCCGCCCTCGCGGCGCGCGGCAACGAGCCGCGCCGCGGCGGTTGGCGCTACAGGTCGCGCTCGAAGCCCGCGTACGCCGACGGCGACTCTCGGACGAGCACCCTCAGCGTCGATCCCGGGAGCGGCGCCTCTCCCGCGGGCAGCCTCGCGATCTCCTCGGCGAGGAGCCCGGCCACGTGCTCGGCCACGCGCTCGGTCGTGGAGGTGCGCCCGGGGAAGGCGGGGTGCTCGTCGAGGTTCGTGTAGTCGATCGTGTCGAGCACCCGGCGCAGCGACGCGTGCAGCGCGCCGATGTCCATGACCACGTGGTGCGGGCCGAGCGCCTTCGCGCGGATCTCGATCTCGACGGAGTACGTCGCGCCGTGCATCCGGGTCGCCGGGCCGAAGAACGGATCGGAGAAGCTGTGCGCGATCATCACGTGATCGCTGACGCCGAGGAGGAACATGGCGGTGGCGGGCCTCTGACTTCTAGGGTGCCTCTCGCGTAGCCGATCGTGCGCCGTACCGGAAGACCGTCTGCAACCGCGCCCCGGGCTCGGCCGCGAGCTCTGCGTACACCGACGGCGCCGCGTCGATCGGGACGGACGGGTCCAGCAGCGCGTCGAGCGCCGGATCTTCGAGGAGGGCGCGGACGAGCGCGAAGCGCCGCGCGTGGTCCCAGCGGGGCGCGCGCTCCGGCGGGATCGTCGAGACCTGGCTCGCCCGCAGGCGCAGGCGCCGGCGGTGGAACTCCGCGCCGAGCGCGACCGGGCTCGTCCGCGCCCCGTAGAACGACGCGACCGTCACCGTCGCCTCGCGCGCCGCGTGCGCGATCGCGCGGTCGAGCTCCTCCGGATGGCCGGTCGCGGCGATCACGGCGTCCGCGTCGCCGCGCGGCCGGTCGTCCTCGGGCCGGAGCGCCGCGGCGGCGCCGAGCGCGAGGCCGACCTGGCGCCGCCGCTCGCTCGGCTCGACGAGCCGGACCACGGCCCCGGCGCGCCGCGCGAGCGCCACGATGAGCAGCCCGACGACCCCGCCGCCGAGCACCACCACGGCGTCTCCGAGCCCCACCCCCGCGTCCCACACGCACGTGATCGCCGTCTCGAGGTTCGCGGCCAGCACCGCGCGCTCGGCCGGGATCGAGCGAGGCAGGCCGCGCGCCGCGCCCGGCCCGAGCAGGTGGAGATCGCCGTGGGGCGCGAGCGCGAAGACGCGGTCGCCCGGCCCGAGCGCCGCGCCCTCGCCGCGGGCGACGACCTCGCCGACCCACGCGTAACCGTAGCGGCGCGGGTAGGTCGGCGCGCCTTCAGCGTCTGGCGCGTCGAGCGACGGGTCGAACGGCGTCGGCCCCTCGCCGCGGAAGAGCAGCAGCTCCGTCCCCTGGCTCACGCCCGAGGCGAGCGCGCGCGCCACGACCTCGCCGGGCCCGGGCGCGCGCGGCGGGGCCCCCGGACGCACCTCGACGAGCCCTGGCCGGACGAACCAGAGCTCCCGGGCGGGGGGCGGGGCGGCGTCGCTCGGCGTGATGGCCCCGGGCGGCGCGGGCGCGTCAGTCGGGATAACGCACCTCCCCTCGCAGCAGCACGTTGCCCCCGAGGAGCTCGACCGCCGGCTCGCGCAGGTCGATCGCCGACGCGAGCGGCGCCTCTCCCAGCGCGCCGACCGCCGGGATCGCCGTGTCGCCGAGGAAGCGCGGCGCGATCTCGACCTCTGCGCGGTCGGCGAGGCGCGCGCGCAGGAACGAGGTGAGCACGGCGCCGCCCCCCTCGACGAGCAGCCGCCGCACGCCGCGCGCGTGGAGCTCGGCCAGCGCGTGCGGCAGCGAGACGAGGCCGCTGGCGTCCGCGGGCACGACGATCACCTCTGCGCCGCGCTCCTCGAGCCACGCCTGCGCCGCGCGCGGCGCGCGCCCCGCCGCGCCGAAGACGACCACGCGCCCGCCGGCCGGCTGCCCGCTGACGGGCGGCTGCAGCAGGCGCGCCCCTTCCGGCACGCCGAGGGCGCTCGCCAGCACCACGCGCATCGGCTGGCGCCCCTCGCACCCGCGCAGGGTCAGCCGCGGATCGTCGATCACGACGGTGCGGATCCCCACGAGCACCGCGTCGTGCTCCGCGCGCGCCCGGTGGGCGCACACCAGCCCGGCGGGTGTGCTGAGCATGACGCGCTGGTCCCGGGCCGCGATCCGGCCGTCGAGCGTCTGGGCGAAGTGGAGCGTGACCCGCGGGCGCGGCAGGCTCATGGCGCGCTCGCGGGTGCGCGTCCGGCGCGAGCGAACGCGCGGGGGAGAGGGGACTTTGCCGCCGTCCCGAGCCGACAGTGGAGCCTCCGGGGCACGACGGCACTCTAGACCAGAACGTGGGAACCGGGGAGGAGCACGCGCACTCGATCACCCAGTTCCACGCTTTCCCGGAACGCACTCATCTCCGCGCCCAACAGCCTCATCCGTCATCGAGCGACTCGAAGCACCGATGAAGATCAGAGAGACACGGTTCGAGCGTTCTCTGGCGACTCCTACCCTCGGTGGGCGAAAAGACGATGTCGAGCGGCGCTCCCACGCGAACACGCAAAGCACCGAGGTCGCCGGAGCGACGCGAACCTGAAGAGCCTCGACTTCTACGTCGACGTGAACTGAGCGCCACCGCTCGCTTGCCGCGCAGGCCCAGGCGCCCTATCGCGCGGTGATGCCGATCAGCTGGCCGGATCTCTCCTCGCGCTGCGAGCGCGCTGGCCTCCCGCTCCGCGGCGGCTTCCACCCGCGCGAGGGCGACGGCGTGCCGGCGGCAGGCGACCTCCCCGCGGGGACGCTGGTCCTGCTCGGCAACGCCGGCCCGTCGATGTGGCGCGCGTTCTCGCGCGCCCGCAAGGACGCCCCCGATCTCGCGCTCGACGACTGGACCGCCGCGGTCGTCTCCCCGCTCGCGGCCGAGCTCGGCGCGACGGCCCTGTTTCCCTTCACCGGCCCTCCCTACTGGCCGTTCCAGCGCTGGGCGCAGCAGGCCGAGGCGCTGTCCCCGTCGCCCCTCGCCATCCTCATCCACCCGCGATTCGGCCTCTGGCACGGGTACCGCGCCGCCCTCGTGTTCGCGGAGCGGCTGTCGCTCCCGCCCCGCGAGGACCTGGCGAGCCCCTGCGTCTCGTGCGCCGGCCAGCCCTGCCTGAGCGCCTGCCCCGTGTCCGCGTTCTCCCCTGGCAGCTACGATGTCGCCGCGTGCGTCGGCCACCTCGACGCCGGGCCTGGCGCAACGTGCATGACCGGAGGGTGCCTGTCGCGCCGCGCCTGCCCGATCGGGCAGGAGCACATCTATCCCGACGAGCAGCGCGAGTTCCACATGCGCGCGTTCCGGCGCGCGATGTCGAGCACGGCCAGCTAGCGAGGACCGCGGCGGAACGCAGAGCGCGCCGGCCCGGGCGCGCGGCGCGGCTCACTGCTTCCTGATGCGATATCCGGCGCGCGGGAAGTGCACCGCGATCTCACCCACGTCCGGATCGCTGCGTCGTATCGTGATCTCGGCGGCCGAGAGCCGCACGACCACGCCCCGGGTCTCCTCTGGACCGTAATCGTCAGCCGTGATCGTCACGGCGTCTCCCGGCGACAGGCCCTCTCCGGTCGCGGTCTCCCCGCCGGCGACGTCGGCCGGCTCGGACGCGCGGGCCGCCGCGAGCGCCTCGGCGGCGGTCATCGCTCGGACGTCGCCGGGGCCGAACGCCTCGATGCGCGCGAACCACGCCGCGAGCGCGGGCCGCGCCTCGATCGCGGCGGACAGCCTGGCGCTCCGGTTCAGGAACCAGACCGGGTGGAAGCACGCCGCGTCCGCGATCGAGAACGCGTCGCCCAGCAGGAAAGGCCGGCCACGGAGCTGGCGCTCCAGCCGATCGAGCGACAGCAGCGCCTGGCTCAGGGCGTGCGGCGCCGCCTGGAAGATCGCGTCCTTGCCGAGCGCCGGCGACATCGCCGCGCGATCGGCCAGGATGCCGGGCGGCAGGACGGCGAACATCTCCACGACCACCGGCGGCACGGCCTGGGACATCAACCGATGATCCGCCCAGTCCTCGATCAGCTCGACCAGCCCGGCCTGGCCCGGCGGGACGCACGAAGGCTCCGGCCTTATCTGCTCCAGGCGCCGCGCGATGCACGCCGTGTCACAATAGATGTCCGCGCCGATCTGCAAGACCGGGATCCGCCGATATCCCCCCGTGAGCGGCGTCAGCTCCGGCTTCGGCGCCATCATCGGTTGCTCGACCGATCTCCACGCGATCTTCTTGTACGCGAGGATCCGGCGGATCTTCTCCGCGAAGAGCGATAACGGATAGTTGTGCAGGATGAGCTCAGCCATGGACGACCTCGTGCGCTGGCGACCTCTTCGGGTCGGCGTTCGCTGTCGAATCTAATGAGGGCGCCGCGCGCCGCTCTTGGAGGATCTTGCGATCCCCCGCCCCCTCTCGAGAGCTCCGGGGCGCCGGATCAGTCCGCCGGCGCGGACCCTGACGCCGCTCGCCCGGACGCCGCGCGCCCCGCATCTCCCGCGCGCGCGCCGCATTCCCTGCGCGGCGCCGCCCGCGAGCCGCTAGCCTCCGTTTCGGGGGGCGGCGCTGCGGTCTCGCGGCGCCCTTGAAGAGCCCTCCTGACTCGACGGATCCCGCGCCTCGCGCGGGACGAGGAGGCACCGCCCATGCTCGCCGGCCGCATGATGGATTACCCGCTCACGTTGCCCCACTTCCTCGACCGGGCGCGGACGTACCACGCGCGCTGCGAGATCGTGACCCAGAACCCGGACAGGACCGTCTCCCGCTCCACGTATGCCGATCTCCACCGCCGCGCGTCGAAGCTCGCGCACGCGCTCACGCGGCTCGGCGTCCGCGCGGGCGATCGCGTCGCGACGCTCTGCTGGAACCACGCCCGGCACCTGGAGCTCTACCTCGGCGTCCCGGCCATGGGCGCGGTCCTCCACACCCTGAACCTGCGCCTCCACCCGAGCGAGCTCGGGTACATCGCCTCCCACGCCGAGGACAAGGTCGTCGTCGTCGACCGCTCGCTCCTCCCGCTCTTCCGCAAGTTCGCGCCGGAGGTCCGCAGCATCCAGCGCGTCCTTGTCCTCGACGACGACGGGCCCGTGGATCCGGCGGCGGGCGACGGGCTCGACTACGAGGCGCTGCTCGCGCCCGAGCCGGATCACTTCGACTTCCCGAGCCTGGATGAGCGCTCCGCGGCCATGCTCTGTTACACGTCGGGGACGACCGGCAACCCCAAGGGCGTGGCCTACAGCCACCGATCGATCGTGCTCCACACGCTGGTCTCCTGCATGCATGACGCGCTCGGCTTCCGCGATCGCGACATCGTCCTTCCGGTGGTGCCCATGTTCCACGCGATGGCCTGGGGGCTGCCGTACGCGGCGATCGCGACCGGCGCGCGCGTCGTGCTCCCCGGCCCGCACCTCGACGCCGCGTCGCTGCTCGATCTCATGGCCAGGGAGCGCGTCACGTTCGCCGCGGGCGTCCCCACCATCTGGCTCGGGATCCTCGCGCTCCTCGACGAGCACCCGAAGCGCTGGGATCTCTCGTCGATGCGCGCCATGGTGATCGGCGGCTCGGCGGCGCCCCCCGCGCTCATCGAGGGCTTCCGCGCGCGCCACGGGCTCGTGGTCCTCCACGCCTGGGGGATGACCGAGACCAACCCGCTCGGCACCGTCGCCCACGTCCGGAGCAGCCTGGGCCGCCTCCACGAGGACCCGGCCGCCTCGCTGCAGACGCGCGCGTCGCAGGGCTACCCGGTCCCGTTCATCGATCAGCGCCACGTCGACGCGAACGACCGGCCGCTGCCCTGGGACGGCAGGACGATGGGCGAGCTCGAGGTGCGGGGCCCCTGGGTCGCCTCGTCGTACTTCGGCGGCGAGGGCGAGGACCGCTTCACGAAGGACGGCTGGTTCAAGACCGGCGACGTCGTGACGATCGACGGCGAGGGCTACATGCGCATCGCGGATCGAACGAAGGACGTGATCAAGTCGGGCGGCGAGTGGATCAGCTCGGTCGCGCTGGAGAACGCGCTCATGAGCCACCCGGCCGTCCTGGAGGCCGCTGTGTTCGCGGCGCGCCACCCCCTCTGGGGTGAGCGCCCGCTCGCCGCGATCGTCCTGCGGCAGGGCCAGAGCGCCTCGAAGGAGCAGCTCCACGCCCTCCTCGAGCCGCGCTTCGCGAAGTTCTGGCTCCCGGACGAGTACCTCTTCCTCGAGCGGATCCCGCGCACCTCGACCGGCAAGTTCCTCAAATCGAAGCTGCGCGAGGAGTTCGCCGATCTCCTGGAGAAGAAGGCATCCGGATGACGCGCTGACGCGCCCGCGCGCCCGGGGAGAAATCGCCGGAAGCTCCCGGCAAAGCGTGTACTACGCTGCCGCCATGGCCGAAGGGGAACCCGAGGATTTCGCCGCCGCGCTGAACGCCGCGGCCATCGACGGCTGGATCAGCGCCATGGGTCTCCGGCTGATCCGCGCCACGCGCGACGAGGTGGAGGCCGAGCTCGACATCGGGCCGCAGCACCGGCAGGCCTATGGCATCGTCCACGGCGGCGTCCACGCGGGCATCGTGGAGACGCTGGCGTCGATCGGCGCCGCGCTCCATGCCCTGCCGGACGGCCGCTCGGTCGTCGGGCTCGAGAACCACACGAGCTTCCTGCGCGCGGTCCGGTCGGGGCGGCTTCGCGCCACCGCGCGCCCGCTCGACCGCGGGCGGCGCACCCAGGTCTGGGAGGGCTCGGTCTACGACGAGGAGGGCCGGCTCTGCGCCTCGGGGCGCGTGCGCCTCCTCGTCCTGGAGCCCGACGCGACGCTCGCGGGGCAGCGCGCCGGCACCCCCGGGTGATCGTCGATCGCGCGAGCGCCTGACCGCCAGCTCCCCCTGACCCCTGATTGCCCGATCGCTGGCTCGCCTGACCCCCTGATTGCCCGCTCGCCCGATTGCCCGATCGCCCGAGCGCCTTACACCCTTCGCGAGGTGCCCCCGTTGCGCGACGCAGCCGCCCTTCGGATGATCGACCGCATTCCCCGGCTCGGCTGGGTCGGCGCGCCCTCGCCGGTCACGGCGCTGCCGCGGCTCGCCTCCGCGCTCGGCGTCGAGTTCCTCGGCGTCAAGCGAGACGACCTCTGCGAGCCCCTCCACGGCGGGATGAAGATGCGGAAGCTCGACTACGTGCTCGCCGCGCCGCCCTTCTCGACCGCGGCGGCGTGGTCCGCGGCGGGCGGCATCGGCTCGGGCAACGTGGCGGCGCTCGTCGCCGCGGCGCAGCGGCTCGGCCGGAGGGTGCACGCGCACCTCTTCTGGACCGACCTCTCCAGGGGCGTGCTCGACAACCTCGCGTTCACCGCCTCGGGCCCGGCCTCGATCCGCTTCTACCCGTCGCGCCTCGAGCTCGCGCTCGCGCGCCCGTCGCTCTTCCTGCCGCTCCGCGCCCGGGACGACGATGGCGCGGCGATCGTGCCGCTCGGCGCCACGTCGGCGCTCGGCATGCTGGGCGCGGCGCGCGCGGCGCTCGAGCTCGGCGCGCAGATCCGGGCCGGCGAGCTCCCCGAGCCCGCGCGCGTCTACGTGCCGCTCGGCTCCGGCGGCACCGCCGCCGGGCTCGCCGTCGGGCTCGCGCTCGGCGGCCTGCGCTCGCGGGTCGTGGCCGTCGCCGTCGTCGAGCGCCTCCTCGCTTCGCGCTTCCGCCTCCGCGCCCTCACCGCCGAGCTCCGCGCCGCGCTCGCGCGGCGGGGCGTCGCGCCCGTGCCCCCCGCGGCGCCGATCGACGTCGTGCACGGCTACCTGGGCCGCGGGTATGGATCGCCCACGCCCGCGTCGCTCGCGGCCTGCGACGCCCTCGCCGCCGAGGGGATCTCGCTGGAGCCGGTCTACACCGGCAAGGCCATGGCCGCGCTCATCGCGCACGCGCGCGAGCGCCGGCTCGGCCCGGTGCTGTTCTGGCAAACCGCGCGGCGCGAGCCCCTGCCCCGGCACGACGGTTTTTGCGAGCGGCTCCCGGCCGCGCTGTCGCGGCGCCTCGGCGCCCACTGCGGCGGCGGATCTCGATAAACGACCTACATCTCGGCGCCTGCCCGGCGCTCGTGCGGCCGTCGCTCGGTTGCACTTTTCTCCGCTTCGACCTCGTGCTGCCAGCGCGCGGCGGCAATTTTCTGGATCGCACCGCCATTGCAACGAGATAGAATTGCTGCCTCGCTTGCGCCCTCGGCGACCGCCCATCCCGGCGCTCGTAATGCCGAGGCCCGCGCGCACACAACGCGCAAAACATGCGCAGACCACGCACAACGGACGCGCAGACCACGCGCGGTATCCCCCACAGAAGGAGTCTTTACATGCTTAGGCCGCTACAGTCGAACTGGTGTACTCCGCTCGCAACCATGCTCGTGTTGGCCGGGGTCGCGTGCGGGGGCGGCACCGAGGGTGCGAGCGACTCCAGCAACAGCGCCGGCGCGGGGTACGGCTCGGGCACGGGCGGCAGCGACTTCGGGTCCGGTGTGTCGGTGGGCGCGGGCAACGGGAACGGCAGCAGCGGCAGCGGCGACGGGTGCAACGCGAGCCTCACGGGCATCGTGCGCGACTTCCGCGCCTACGAAGACGGCGAGGGGCACCCTGACTTCGAGACGTTCACGGGCCAGGGCCTGAAAGGCATCGTCCAGCGCGAGCTGGGCCCGGATCAGAAGCCCGTCTATGCGCATGACGGCGGTACCGCGCACACGACGGGGCCCGAGGAGTTCAACCAGTGGTACCGGGACGTCGAGGGCGTGAACATGCCCATCCAGTTCACGATCACGCCCGTCGTCGGCGCGGACGGCATTGCCACCTACGAGAACCGGGCCTTCTTCCCCATCGACGAGCAGGGCTTCGGGAACGAGGGGAGGCAGCATAACTTCCACTTCACGTTCGAGCTCCACATGACGTTCGTGTACAACGGCGGCGAGGAGTTCAGGTTCTCCGGCGACGACGATCTCTGGGTGTTCATCAACAACCGGCTCGCCATCGATCTGGGCGGCCTCCACGGCCCGCAGAACGACAGGCTCGATCTCGACGCGATGGCGAACGAGCTGGGGATCACGCCCGGGCAGGAGTACGCGCTCGACTTCTTCCACGCCGAGCGGCACACGAGCGAGTCGAACTTCACCATCCAGTCGACGCTCGCGTTCACGAACTGCGAACCCATCTTCGTTGACTGATCCGCTCGACTGATCCGCTCGACTGATCCCGCTCACCTACCCTGGGCAGCGACGGCGGCGGGCCCGCTTCCGCGAGCCCGCCGGGGCTAAGGCCGGAACGACCCGCTGACGAACGTGGAATCGGCGAGGCGGTACGGCACGCCCATGATCTCCCTCGGCCGCGGCCCGCGCACGAGCTCGCGCGGGAGCTCGTAGGTCTGGTCCATCAGCCGGATCTCGATCGGCCCGGAGTCCTCGACCTCCAGCGACCACTCGATACCTTCCGGCGGCAAACCCATGTAGGTGAACCCCCAGCGGACATCGCGCTTCGCGTCGGCCGCGCGACCCCGCTCCTCCACGCCCTTTCCGTCCACCTCGGCGCGGATCACCCGGTTCGGGGACGTCACCTCGGCGAACAGCCAGGGGGCTCCCCGGGATGAGGCGATGCGGAGCCGGAGCGCCCGCACGCCGTCGCGCCGGACGTCGCCGAGCACCGTGAGCGATGGCGCCGGCAGGGCGAGGGCCGGCGCCTCGCCCTGACGCGTCACGCGCACGAACGGCACGGCGAACGAGGGCGCCTGCCCGCGCTCGTCCGGGAAGTACGCTGCGGTCCACGGGTCGAGGTCGCGGTCGGCCGAGAGCCAGTGGGCCTTCCCGGCGGTGTCGACCGCGTAGGCGAGGCTCGCCGGTCGGGGCCGCGCCTCGGTGAAGCCCGTGGTGGCGCAGGCGACGAGGAGCGCCGCGAGGCCGGAGACGCCGAACGCGAGCGAGAGCCGCGGCGAGCGGCCGCCGCCGAGCAGCTCGGCGTGCGGCAGGAAGAGCCCGAAGACGAGCGCGACGGCGAGGGCCGGCACCGCCGCCTTCGGCAGGCCCAGCGCGACGAAGAACAGGTACGGGCCGGGCACGGCGAGCGCGACCGCCGGCACCGCGGTCGCGACGAGGATCGCGGCGTCCGCGAGCGTGGGCGGGGCGTCGCCGCGCCGGATCGTCACCGCCGCGAGCCCGAGCAGGGTGAACGCGAGCGGCCAGGCGAAGTAGAAGCTCGCGCCCGGCATGAAGAGGCTCGCCGCGGCGAGCAGCAACAGCCACAGGAGCAGCGCGCCGAGGGCGAGCTCGCAGGCGCCGAGGCGCCGCCGGAAGAACCGGTAGCCCGCCGCGGAGGCCGCCAGCGCGGCGAGCGCGAGCGCGAGCCGGTACGCGGGCGCGTTGTACGGCTCGAACGGCATCACCCGGAGGGCCGGATGCACGCTGCGGAGGATCCACGCGAGCCCACCCACGGCCGCGGCGACGCCGAGGAGCAGCGCCAGGAAGGCGAGGAGCCCCGCGGCGATCCTGCCCGGCGAAGCGGCCCGCCGCCGCGCCGCGTGGAGCACCACGCCCGCGAACAGGCAGGTGACCAGCGCGGCGATCGGGAGCGTCCAGCCGATCGGGTGCGAGACGAGGTGGGCGCCCCACGTGTTGAAGTACACCGCGTCTCCGCGCCCGGGATCCCGGAGGTCGAGCGCGCCGAAGCGCCGCGCGAGCGAGAGCGCGTAGTCGCCGGCGTGCTGCACGCTCCGGAGGTCGAGGTTGGCCACGGTGTCGGACGGGGCGTGGTAGTGCGCGGCGTCGTCGGTGAAGGCGAAGTTCAGCCCGGGGATCCCGGCCCGCTTGAAGACGCTGAGATCGGTGCTGTGGCCCATGCGCCGCGCGACCTCGGGGAAGAGCGACGACGCCACCGGGTAGGCCGCGGCGCTGGCGAGCTCGCGGACGGGGAAGGCGTCGCCGGGCCCGGTGTCGAACATCGCGACCACGCCGCCGGCCCCGCGGGCGTCGAAGTTGAGCGCGATCCCCACCTCGCCGCGCAGCGGGTGCTCGTCCATGAACGCCTTGCCGCCGAGGACGCCCCCCTCCTCGGCGTCGGTGAACAGGAGCAGCACGTCGTTGCGCAGCGGGGGGCCGCTCTTCAGGGCGCGCAGCGCCTCCAGGAGCGCCGCCACCCCGCTGCCGTCGTCGGCGGCGCCCGGGCTGCCGGGGACCGAGTCGTAGTGCGCGACGAGCGCGACCGCCCGGGTGCTGTCCGCGCCCGGCAGCCGCGCCACGATGTTCTCGACGCGCGCCGCGTCGTACGGAAGGCCCCACTGCCGGCTGAGGACCGAGGCGCGCTGGACCTCGGGCTGCACGCCGAGCTTCGACAGCTCCGCGAGCAGGTAGTCGCGCGCCCGCCGGTGGCCCGCCGAGCCGGTGGGGCGCGGCTCGGCCGCGATCTGCGCGAGGTGCGCCCTGGCCCGCTCGGCCGAGAACACCTCGGGCGGCGCGCTCGCCGGGACGACGTCGGGAGGGCTCAGCTGTGCGATGCGGAGCGCGACCAGCGCGAGGAGCGCGAGGAGCGCGAGGGCCGCGGCGAGGCGAGGAGACCACGCCATGACGGTCGATCGGCCTCAGCGCGCAGGCGCCGGAGGCTCCCCCTGGGCGTCGTCCTCGGGCCTGCGCGCGAGGCGCGCGGCCGCGCCCCGGTAGAGCGCCGTGAGCGGCGCGCGGTGCGCGGCGAGGAGCACCGTCACCCCGGCCAGCCACAGCAGCACGAGCGGCACGAGCGCCGAGGAGGTCGTGTAGACGAGCACGGGGCGGAAGGCGCGCTCGCGCGTGACGAGCTCGCGGCGCGCTTGAACGGCCCGCTCGTAGGCCGGGAGCGACAGCGCGACCGGCGTCACCCCCTCCAGCACCGCGCCTCCAGGGGCGAGCGCGCCGCCGCCCTTGGCCAGATCGTCGTCCTTCGCCCTGCGCACGGCGGCGGGCGCCGGCGCCGCCGACTCGCTGTACGTCGAGTTCCAGCGCTCCGCCCTGTAGCTCCTCGCCGAGACGGCGAAGAGCCCGACCAGGAGCGCCAGGCCGCCCAGGCCGAGCAGCACCACCATCGCGGCGGCGCGGCCGCGGCCTCCGAGGAGCCGCCCCGCGAGCCACGCCGCCACGGCCGTCGCGATGCCGACCAGCAGCGCCACGAACGTCGCGGGCGCCAGGAACCACAGGCCCGCCATGAGCAGCCCGCCCAGCGCGCGCAGCGCGCGCACGCGCCCGCGGCTCGTCGCCCCGCCGGGGCGGACGGCGATCCACGCGGCAACGAAGCCGATCGCCACCGCGAACGCGTCGCCCGCGTCCGCGAACCACACCGGCCGGTCGCCGCCGAGCAGCGCGAGCGGCACCACGCGATCGGGCAGCCCGACCGTCAGCGCCACCTCGCTCGCCGTGAGCGGGTAGCTCGGCATCGGCAGCTCCAGGGTTCCTCCGAGCGAGTGCACCGCCGCCTGCGCCAGCGACTGCACCTGGATCGTGTGGCTCCCCGTCTGCAGCGGCACGAGGACCTCCTCCGCGGCCTTGCCCTGGTGCATGATCCGCTGCGCCTTCCCGTCGGTGGCGAGGTAGATCGGCCGCCCGCCCGGCGCGTAGGTCAGGTAGTCGATGCCGTTGTTCTCGTAGGTGAGCGCGTCGTCGGCCACGAGGTCTCCGCGCTCGGTAAGGACCAGGGTGCGGCGGTGGTCGCGCACCACCGCGGCGAGGACCTCGACCCCCGAGAGCGGCTCGACGGCGACCTCGACGCGCTGCCCTCGCTGCACGAGCAGGAGCCGCGACGTCGCCTGGGTCCGCGGGATCGGCGACTCGGCGGCGTCGACCTGGCGCGCGTCGCCCTTCACCGTGAGGCGGTGCTCCGCGTCGGACTCGAACAGCCACCACTCGTAGGCGGAGCGCGGATCGGGCGAGAACGCCCCGACCTTCGGGAGCGTGCCCGAGATCTTCATCTCCGCGGCGCGGCCCGAGGTGGGCAGCACGAGCTCGCCGCCCTCGACCCGGAAGCCGCTCGCGCCCGCGACGTCGAGCACCTTCTCCCCGAACGCGAGCGGCAGGCGCACGACGCCGAGGTCGCTGCCCGACCGCATGACGAGCCGGTACTCGAAGCCGATCTCCCGGCCGACCCGCACCGCGCGCGACAGCTGGAACACCGTGGGGCCCGCGCTCGCGCCCGCTTCGCCCCCCGCGCCGCCGTCGGGGGTGAAGTGGAGCGTCGCCCCGCGGAGCCCCGAGAGCCGCGCGCCCTCGGCGACGGAGCCGCCGGTGATGTCGGCCTCGAACGTGTTGAGCGGGCCGGCGACCAGGAGCGTGAGGTCTCCCTCGAGCCACAGGCTGCCCCGGAGCACGAAGCGGCGCGCGGCCGTCCAGAGGTAGTAGTGGTCGTCCTCGAAGCTGATCGGCGCGGCCTCGCGGCGCGACGCGGGCCGTCCATCGTCGAGCGTGGCCTCGATGCGGAGGTGCGCCGGCGGCCCGAAGAGCGGCACGGCCACGGGGCGGTCCGTGAGCACGCCGCCCGAGAGCTCGAACTGGAGCGGCCCCTCGCCCACCGCGCCCGTGATGCGCAGCCGATCGAGCGCGTAACAGCGCTCCTCGCAGCCCCCGGAGCCGCCGCGCTGGTCGACCCAGCGAGAGAGCATCTCGAGCTGTCCAGCCCACGAGTCCGGCGGAGGCCCGTGCGCCTGCGCCTGCACCGCGGCGCCCTTCGCCGCGGGCGTCGCCGGCGCCGCGCCCGCGGCGGGCGCCGCCGTCGGCGCGTCAGGCGCCTGCCCCATCGAGAGCGACGGAACGGCGAGCAGCGACAGCACCACGAGAAGCCACAACAGCGTTGGTGGCGTGGCCTTGTTCCAGCGCGCGAGCGACATAGGGTGACTCCCTTCCTTGACCTGCCGAGCGAACGCGATGGCCGCCGCAGCGTCCTCATCAAACAACCTAGGGAAAAACGACGGCAACAAAATCGACATGAGGCCTTGACAGTTAACGCGTCGCGTCGCAGTCTCGTGGCGTCGCGATTGTGCCTCCGACGAAGCCACAAGGTGGCTCTGTTCGCGGGCACGGCCGTGCGGCGGGGCTCCCCTCGCTCCAGTGCACATCGCGTCTTGCGAGCCCGCGAGAGCGGGCGACGCGCGGGGCACGGGGGTCAACGCTGGATTCATCATTTCTGTACGCCCGCGGTCGTCGCGGGGGGACACACCGAAGTGGGAGGCAGACCATGAGTGAGACCCAGAGCATCACGGAGCCGAAGGCCGAGAACAGCGTGAACGGGAGCGCCGGGCCCGCGCAGGCGGCGGACGCCGGCGGCGGGGCGCCGGTCAAGCCGCCGTTCGTCGAGACGCTGCGCGAGCTGGGCACCTCCTGGGCAGGGGTGGCCATCGGTTACGGGCGGATCGCGCTCGAGGGCGCCGCGCGCGCCCTCGACCGATCCGCGGGGAAGCTCGGCGAGCTTCAAGAGAAGCTCAAGAAGGGCGAAGTGGCAGCGGAAGGCGCCCGCTGAGCGCCCCCTCCAGCGCGCCGCCGAGGAGCGCCCATCACGGCGCTTCTGGCGGCGCCGGGACCGGCGCGCCGGCGATGCCGACGGCAACAGCATAGATCGAGCCGGCTGCGCCTCCGACGTAAAGGGTCCTCGCATCGAACCCCGGGCCCGCGCCGAACTGCGCATTGGCCACCCCGGTCGGGAAGCGCGCCAGCAGCTCGGCCTCCCCCAGAGCGGCGCCGCCCGCGTCGAGCCTCACACGATAGAGCCTCCGGTTCTCGTTATCGACCGTGTAGAGGTGACCACACATATCGAGGACGAGTCCGTCGAGCACGGACGAGGCGACCGTGACCACGAGCGAGGGCGGTTCGCCAGGGTTGTTCAGGTCGATCTTGCGGATCTCGCCGGCAGAGGAGTTGGTGTAAAAAACCGCCCATCGCGCCGGGTCGAAGACGATTCCGTTCGGCTCGCTCACCTCGGGGGCGCCGCTCGCGATCTCGTCGATCGTGGCATCGGGGTTGAGGCGGATCACCCGGCCGCCCGCGAGGTCGGTCGCCCAGACGTTGCCCAGCGCGTCCGGAGCGAGGCCGTTCGGGTCCGTGAGGCCTGCCACGTAGTCGTCGACCATTCCGGTCGCCGAGATCTGGACGACGGCGCCCTGGGCCGGCAGCGCCGCCACGAGGGTCCCGTCGGGCCGGTACCGGAGCCCAGGCACGGGGCCGGGCAGAGACGCGAAGTTCGAGGTCCGGCCCGTGGCGTCGAAGCGAACGAGGTTCGGCCCCTGCTTGGCGACGAGGTAGCCGCGCCCGTCGAACGCGAAGTCCTCGCTGCCGCTGAACACGGCCGTGACCAGCGCCGGCTCGAAGGGCCCGGGCACGAGCGCCGCGCACTCGCCGCTCGGCCCTGCGCCCGCGCCGACTGCCGCCCCGCCGCCTTCTCCGGCGCCCACCGCCGCGCCGCCGCCCTCCCCGGTGCCCGCGGTCGCGCCGCCGCCGCCGCCTTCGCCGGCGCCCGCGCCCGACGTCGCGCTCGCCCCGCTGCTCGACGCAGCGCCGACGTGGCCGCCGCTGCACGCCGACGGCGCCCCGAACAGGAGCAGCGCCCAGCCGAGCAGCCGGTACCCTCTCTTCATCTACCTCGCCTCCTCGCTGCGCACACTACACGCCGCCTCCCGCATTGCCTACGGTCGACGGCGCGCGCCCGGGGCGCGAAGGCGGCCGGCGCGACGCGCCGTCGGAGCGGGGTGGGGTGGGGTGGGGGTGGGGTGACCCGCGAACGCAGCGCAGCGCAGCGCGCCTAGCGCCGCGAGACGATGACGACGCCGGCGCCGACGATGGCCGCCGCGGCCCAGGTCGTCGCGGAGGCCCGCTCGCCGCCGAGCAGGACGCCGAGCGCGATGGCGACGATCGGGTTCACGTACGCGTAGCTCGTCGCGATCGCCGGGCGCGTGCTCCGGAGCAGGTACGTGTACGCGCTGAGGGCCACGATCGATCCGAACACCGCCAGATAGGCGAGCGCGAGGAGCGACCGCGATGAGGGCGCCGCCGCGAGGTGCTCACCCGAGAGCGCGCTCACCGCGAGCATCACCGCGCCGCCCGCGAGCATCTCCGCCGCGACCGCCATCGGCCCTTCCGGGAGCGGCAGCGAGCGGCTGTACAGCGAGCCGAGCGCCCACGACACGGGGGCCAGCAAGATGAGCAGGGCCCCGGCGTGCGCCGCGTGGAGATCGCCGCCGAGGTGGAGCAGCGCCGCGCCCGCGAACCCGACGAGGAGCCCGATCCACTCGCGCCGGGAGACCTCCGGGGCGCCGGCGGGCGCGCCGCCGGCGGCGCCCCGGCCTCGCGCGGTGGCGAAGAGCGCCAGCCAGAGCGGCATCGTGGACACCACGACCGCGGCGACGCCCGAGCTCACCCACTGCTGCGAGACGACGACGAACCCGTTGCCGAAGACGAGCAGCAGCACCCCGACCCGCGCCGCCGCGCCCCACTGCCGCAGCGTCGGCCGCGGGGCGCCGCGCAGCCGGAGCACGCCGTAGAGCAGCGCGCCCGCCGTCATGAAGCGCGTCCCGGCCAGCAAGAAGGGCGGCATCGTCTCGAGCGCGACCGAGACCGCCAGGTACGTCGAGCCCCAGATCACGTACAGCGCGAGGAGCGAGAGCAGCACCAGCCAGCTCCCCCGCGCCTTCGCCAGCGCCGCGCGCACCGTCTTCCCTGCCTCGCCTCTCGCCACCGCGATCTGCGCCGGCTCGAGCGCCTCCACCACGAGGAGCCCGCGCCCCTCGCCCCCATAGCTGGAGCCGGCCTCCAGGACCACGTCCTCCGGCTCCCCCTCGCGGGTGATCCAGACCGCGCCGGCGGTACAGCTCAGGAGCAGCGGGCCGCCCCGCAGGCGGTGCGTCCACAGGCGACCCTTCCCGAGCTCGATCCGCGACGGCTCCCGGAGGCGCGATGGCGGCTCCGAAACAAGTGAGGTCAATTTCATGCCCCGAAGGGTGGGGCCAAGCGAGCGACCGGTACAGAGGCAGTCGGTCGGTAATTGCGGCCGGTACAGTTTCCGGAACAGGCGACTGTGCTGGTCCTCACGCCCGGCAGCTGTACCGGTACCGCAGGGCCCGCCCGGCTGTACACTTCGTCTCGTGCAGGTGCAGGCGCCCATCGAAGCGGAGGACGAGGCCCACCTCTACGACCGCGTCGCCGCGCACATCGCGGATCTGATCGCGCGCGGCGCGCTGCGGCCGGGCGACCGGATCCCGTCGGTGCGGCGGCTCAGCCGGCAGCAGGGGGTCAGCGTCGCGACGGTGCTGCAGGCGTACATGCAGCTCGAGAACCGCGGGCTCATCGAGGCGCGCCCGCAGTCGGGGCACTACGTCCGCGCCCGCCGGGGCGCGGCGCTGCCGGAGCCCCGGGCCGCGCGCCCCTGCACGACCGCCACGCGGGTCAGCGTGAAGAGCCTCGTCTCCAAGGTCTACCGGGCGTGCCGGGACCCGCACATCGTCCCGTTCGGCGCGGCGTGCCCGAGCCCGGAGCTCCTGCCGACCGACAAGCTGAACCGGATCCTCAGCGCGATCGCGCGGAGCGCGGGCGGCGCCGGCGTCTCGTACGATCCGCCGCCCGGCCTGCCGGCGTTGCGGCGGCAGATCGCCCGGCGCTCGGTCGAGTCGGGCGTCGCGCTCTCCCCCGACGACATCGTGACGACGGTCGGCGCCATGGAGGCGCTCCACCTCTGCCTGCGCGCGGTCGCCCGCCGGGGCGACACGGTCGCGCTGGAGTCGCCGGCGTACTACGGGCTCCTCCAGCTCATCGAGAGCCTCGGCATCAAGGCGATCGAGGTCCCGTCGCACCCCCGCACCGGCATGGACCTCGACGTCCTCGAGGAGATGCTGGGCCGCCACCGCATCAAGGCGTGCCTCGCGATCCCGAACTTCAACAACCCCCTCGGCAGCGCCATGCCCGACGAGGCGAAGGAGCGGCTCGTCGCGATGCTCGCGCGCCGCGAGGTGCCGCTCATCGAGGACGACATCTACGGCGATCTGCACTTCGGCGACGTCCGCCCCCGCCCCGCCAAGGCGTTCGACAAGAAGGGCCTCGTGATGCTCTGCTCGTCGTTCACGAAGACGGTGGCGCCGGGCTACCGGGTCGGCTGGACGGCGCCCGGCCGCTTCCTCGACGAGGTCGAGCAGCTCAAGTTCGCGCAGAGCGTGGCGACCGCGACGCTGCCGCAGATGGCCATCGCCGAGTTCCTCGAGCTCGGCGGGTACGACCACCACCTGCGGACGCTCCGGCGCCGGCTCGCCGCCCAGGTCGCGCGCATGAGCGAGGCGATCGCCGAGCACTTCCCGCCCGGCACCCGCGTCTCGCGCCCCGCCGGCGGCTTCGTGCTCTGGGTCGAGCTGCCGCCCGGCACGAGCGCGCTCGACGTGCACGAGCGCGCGCTCGAGCACGGCATCAGCGTCGCGCCGGGGCCCATCTTCTCGGCCAAGCACCGCTTCTCGAACTACATCCGGGTGAACTGCGGCTACCCGTTCACGGAGCTCAGCGAGCACGCGGTCCGGACGCTCGGACGGATCTGCGCCGAGACCGCCGAGGGATGACGCGGTGGACGGCCGCGGCCCCGGCGGCGGCCGGCGCGCCCTGGATGCCGTACCCGCGCTGAAGTAGAACCTTCCCTCTCGATCGAGCGCCCGCCCCGACGAGCCCACGCCCTTGCGCCCCCGACATCCCGCGTCCCTTCCTTCGCCCGCGCCCCCGCCGACGCCCGCGCTGCGGCCTGCGCTCCCGATCCTGCCTGCGCGCCGCCCGTCCGAGCCCGCCCGCGCCGCGGCTCCGTCGCCCGCCCGCGCTGCGTGGGCGCTCGCGGCCTCGCTCGCCGTCCTGCCCGCCTGCGGCGCCGGGGCGATCGCCTCGCCGGGCGCGCGAGCGCCGGAGACGCTGCGCGCGCTGCCGGATCGCATCGACGGCAGCACCCTCCTCGGCGGAGACGCGCAGCGCGCAGCGCAGGCGGGCGCGAGCGCGCTCCGGGTGATCGGCGCGGACATGGCGTCCGACGGCGATCGGCTCGGCGCCTTCGTCGAGGTGCCCGCGGGCGAGTGCATGCTCGCGATGGCGCGGGTCTCGCCGACGATCAGCGACGTCGACCTGTTCGCCTTCGAGGACGACGGCAGCGCCTTCTCGACGGACGAGGCCGCCGACGCGCGCGCTTCCATCCTCGTCTGCCCGCCGCACCCGCGGAGGCTCTATGTCATGGCGCGCGTCATGTCGGGCGCCGGGGCGGTGAGCGTCGGCGTGCAGAGCGTCCCGGTCAAGGCGGCGGACGCGGTCGCCCGCGCCGTCGGCGCGCGCGGCAGGTCCGGCGACGAGAGCGGGCGCCTCGAGTCGTGGCCCGGCCTGGAGGCGAAGATCAGGGCGCGCCGCGCCGCGGTCGGCGCGCGCTGGGACGACGTCCGGCGCGTCGCGCTGCCCGTCGGCTCGCGGACCGCGAGCCGGATCGGCGCCACCCTCGACGGCGGCCGCTGCCTCGACGTGCTCGTCTCCCCGAGCGACGAGGTCGCCTCGCTCGAGGTGGTCGCGGAGGACGAGACCGGCAGGGTCGTCGCGCGCGCGCGCGAGCGGGGCCAGGATCGCTCGCTGCTCCTCTGCTCGGCGGTCTCCGTCGAGCTCTCGATCGCGATCCGCTCGCGCGGCACGCAGGGCCTCGTGGCCGTGGTCGTGAGCCGCTCGCAGCCGGGCGCCGAGGCGGAGATCTCCGGCGCCACGCCGATCGAGCGCGTGACCGAGGGCCGCGACCTCGCCGAGGCGCGGGCGGACCACGCCCGCGCGCTCGCCGGCCGGGGCTACGGCGCGCCGCGCGTGTCGACCGGGACCGCGCGGCTCGGCAGCCGGACGACGCTGCCGATCGAGCTGCCGGCCGGCTGCGCGCGGATCGACGTGCTGGCCGGCAAGCCGCTCGCCGACGTGCTCGCCGAGCTCTGGAGCGAGGGCCACGCCCTCCTCGGCCGCGCCCGGGGCGGCGCGCGCGCGACGCTCTTCACCTGCGGGCGCGGCGGCCCCGCCCGCGTCGACGTCGAGTCGATGGCGCAGCCTGGCCCGTTCGCCGTGGAGGTCCGCAAGGAGCCCGAGGCCCCGCCGGCGCTCGTCGCCCATCCGATCGCCGCCGCGAGGCTGCTCGGGCGCATGAGCGCCGCCGGCCCCGCCGACGCCGCGGGGGCGGCCGGCGCGCAGGCCGTGGGGCTCGACGCCGCGCGCCTCAAGATCCTCCCGCTCCCGATCCCGGCCAACACGTGCGCCGAGGTGATCGCGGCGCTCGACGCCGACGGCGCGGGCGTCGATCTGCGGCTCGTCGACACCTCGACGGGCGAGAGCTCGCTCGCCAGGGCGCGGCACGTCGTGTCCGACAGCCGCTGCGCCGGCCCGGCGGCCGTCCCCGCGTCGATCGAGCTGCGCCTCGCGGACGGCAAGGGAGACGCCCTCGTGCTGATCCGCACCTCGCCCAGGTCGCGCTGAGCGAACAGGCGCCGAGGCGCGAGCGCGCGAGCGCACGGACGATCGACCGCCCGCCGCGCCTTGACAGCGGAACCCCCCGAGCCCTCAGATAACGGCCGAGGGGCCTTTCGATGTCCTCGGGTCGCTTCGCCATCGCCACGCACGCCCTCGCGCTGCTCGCCCAGTCCGACGAGAGCTGCGCGAGCGACGCGCTTTCGGCGAGCATCAACACGAACCCGGCCTTCCTGCGGCGCATCCTCGCGCGGCTGTCGCAGGCCGGGCTCATCGAGGCGCGGGAGGGCCGCTCGGGCGGCTATCGCCTGGCGAGGCCGGCCAAGAAGATCCGGCTGAGCGAGGTGTACGCCGCCGTCGAGCCGGAAGGCGCCATCGCGCCGAGCCCGTGCGAGCCGAACGCGAGGTGCCCGATCGGGTCGGGGATCCAGCGGGCGTTCGATGAGGTCGCCGAGGCGGCCAACGCAGGGCTGCTGCGCGGCCTCGCGCAGAAGACCGTCGCGGACATCGCGCTCCGGGCGCAGCACCTCGGCCGCCCGGCGCCTGCGCCGGTCAAGGCCGGCTAATCGCGGAGGCGCCTGGCCGCGCGGCGACGCCGCGCCGGCCTCCTCCCAGGGACACACGCGAGGCCGCCCTCCCTGCGGGCGGCCGAGCCGCTCCCCTGGCAGAAACTGAAACCGTGCATATAACAGTTGGAGCGAGCGAGGCTGTCGAGGATCGGGCCGGCATCGGCCCGGCGCGTCGCAGCCAGGGCCCGCTCAATCCCGAGAAAACCGAAAGGACAGCGCCATGGGCAGCAGCCATGTCATCGAAGTCAACGACCTGAATTTCGCGCAGGAGGTCCTGCAGACGGACACGCCGGTGCTCGTGGACTTCTCGGCATCCTGGTGCGCCCCCTGCAAGCGGCTCGCGCCGATCGTCGATGAGATCGCGGCCGAGACGGCCGGCCAGGTCAAGGTGGTCAAGCTCGACGTCGACGCGTCGCCCGAGGCCGCGCAGCGCTTCGGCATCCGCGGCCTGCCGACGGTCGTCGCCTTCCAGAAGGGCGAGCCCATCGGGCGTCACGTCGGCCTCACGAACAAGAAGACGCTGCTCGCGCTCCTCGGACGCTGACCGAGCTGAACGCAGCGAGCGCGCCGAGCACCTCGAGCGCATCGAGCCTCCGCCGGCGATCGCCCGCGCCGTGACGTGCCTCACATCGCGCACCCTGCGCGACGGAGACGCCACCACAGCGCTCGCCAGGACCGCTGAAAACCCGACACCGACCTGCATTTCGTGAGCGGCTCCCGCCTTCACCCCGACCGCACGGGATGTGCGCGGCGCGCCGCCGTCGCATTGCGCGCCGGCCGTCTTCTACGGACGCAGCATCCCGTTGACATGACCACCCGATACGAGATTTTCTCGTCCGAGGAAGCCCAGCACTCCGCAACGCCGCTCGCTGCCGTCCGTCGAGGCGGTCGAGGGTCGCCACGCGGAGCCCTGCCGGTGTGGGTATTTCTGGCACGGCGCGACCGAGCCTGGCTTCCCGGACGCCATGGCCCTGTTCGACGACGACTTCGAGACGCTCGAGCAGCTCCCCGAGATGCGAAAATCTCGCGGGAAGGGCGGAGATTCGCACGGCCAGAGCCCCACCCCCGTGAGCCTCGGCCGCGCCCGCGCGGAGCTCGCGGATCTGTCGAGCGACGGCCCCCGCTACGAGATGCGGTCGCTGCTCGGCGTCGGGGGGATGGGCGAGGTCCACTTCTGCAGGGACCGCCGCATCGGCCGCGACGTGGCCATGAAGGTCATCCGCGCCGAGCACCAGGGCGACACGACGCTGCGCCACCGGTTCCTCCGCGAGGCCCGGGTGCAGGGCCAGCTCGAGCACCCGTCGATCGTGCCGGTCTACGACCTCGGCGTGGACAACAAGGGCTCGGCGTACTTCACGATGAAGCGCCTCCGGGGCCTCACGCTGGCGAGGATCCTGAACGAGCTCCGCGAGGGCGACCCGGCTGCGCTCCAGAGCTTCTCGCGCCGCAGGCTGCTCACCGCCTTCTCGTCGGTCTGCATCGCCGTCGACTTCGCGCACTCGCGCGGCGTGCTCCACCGCGACCTCAAGCCCGCCAACATCATGCTCGGCGACTTCGGCGAGGTGTACCTGCTCGACTGGGGCGTCGCGAAGCTCATCGACACGCCGCTCCAGACGATCGACATGGGCGAAGATCCCATGAGCACGCGGACCATCCCGGGCGACGTGCTCGGGACCCTCGGGTACATGTCGCCGGAGCAGGCGCAGGGGTGCGTCGACACGCTCGACGTGCGCAGCGACATCTACTCGCTCGGCGCGATCCTCTTCGAGCTCCTCACGCTCAAGCCGCTGCACCCGAAGAAGGACCGCACCGAGATGCTCGACTCGCTCATCCACGGCGCCGACGCGCGGGCGTCGGTGCGCGCGCCCGAGCGCGAGGTGCCGCCTGAGCTCGACGCGATCTGCGTGACGGCGACGCGGCGCGAGCCCTCCGAGCGCTACCCGTCCGCCCGCGCGCTCTACGAGGCGGTCGAGCGGTTCCTCGACGGCGACAAGGACGTGGAGCTCCGCCGCGACCTCGCGGCGCGGCACGCGGGGCTGGCCGAGGAGCGCGTGACGGAGGCGCTCGCCGGCGGCAAGGAAGCCGAGGGCGCGCGGAAGGCGCTGCTCAGCGAGGTCGGCCAGGCGCTCGCCTTCGATCCGTCGAACGAGCGCGCCCTGGAGACGCTCCGGCGCGTCCTGACCGAGCCGCCGCGCGAGATGCCGGCGGAGGTGCTCGCCGACCTGGACGCGGCCGCGGCGGCGCGGCACCGGCTGCAGCTGCGCGCGGGCATGCGCGCCGAGCTGCTCGCGACGGCGATCGCGACGCTGGTCGCCGCGGTATGGCTGGGCATCCGCGAGTGGCAGGTCTTCGCCTTCATCCTGGGCTTCACCGCCCTGGCGGCGCTGATGAAGTTCCTCGCCGCGCGCGTCGTCCACCGCCCGTCCGCGGAGTGGTACGCCTACGCCGGCTTCGTCTTCAACGTGCTCAGCTTCCTGTGCATCGGGCGCGGCTTCGGCCCGCTGCTCTTCATGCCGATGCTGCTCGTCATCCTGACGTACGGCAACTCGTTCACGTACCGGACCGCCTACCGCGTCGCCGTCGTCGTGACCAGCTGCATCGCGGTGCTGGCCGCCGCGTGGATCGAGTACTCGGGCGTCCTTCCCCGCTCGTACGAGTTCGCGGGCGGCGCGATGGTCATCCTGCCCCAGGCCGTCGAGCACTCGAAGATCGCGACGATGACGGCGCTGACGCTGACGACCCTGTTCATGCTGGTCGTGCCGGCGTTCATGATGGGCCAGCACCAGCACGCGCTGCGCGCCGCGGAGCGACGCGCGTTCCTGCAGGCCTGGCAGCTCCGCCAGCTGCTGCCGGAGCGGGCCCAGCCCGGCGCCGCGGCCAGCCCAGGCCCGGAGCTGGCCCCGCGCCGCCGCCCCAGGCGCCCCCACGCCGCGGGGTGAGCGGGGGTCAGTCCATCGGCCAGACCGCGACGACCCAGACCGGCGAGCCGCCGCGCGCGGACACGCGGAGCGCGGCGCTCTCCTCGATCTCGGAGCAGAACGCCACGCCGGCGCTCTCGCCGTTCTCGCCGGCGTCGTCGCGCCCGGCGCGGTCGCCGAGCTCGACGGAGATCCGGAGCGCGCGCAGCTCGCCCCGGGCCAGCGCCGCCGCCGCGAAGTAGCAGCGGCCCGGCTCGACCTGGACCGGGACGAGCGTGTCGCCCTGCGCGCCGATCGCCTCGGCGATCGCCTGCGCGCGCGGCGCGGGCGCGTGGCGGCGGCGCAGCGCGGCGGCCAGGTTGCCCCGGGCGCGCGCGCCGAAGTGCCCCGGCACGAACGCGGACATCGGCCACTGCGCGTCGGACAGCACGACCTTCACCGGCCCCGCGGCCCCGAGGAAAGGCACCTCGACGACCCCCTGCTCGCCCAGACAGAAATCGAGCCGCGCGTCGGGCGCGTCGGACCTGTCGCGATCGAGCAGCCTGCCCGTGGTCCCCTCGCGCGCCTCGGCGTCGAGGTCGGTCGCGCGGCGCAACGTGGCGCTCGGCACCTCGGCCATCAGGTCGAGGCGGTGGCAGCCCTCGGGGAGCTTGACCGAGAACTGCCCCGTCCCGATCGACGAGGCGCGCATGTCGGTCGGAGCGACGCGCGGCGCCCCCTCCGCGAGCGCGCGCCGGGCGGCCCGCGCGACCCGGGCGTCGAGCGGCCCCGGCTCGGAGGGCCGCCCGGGGTCGCCGCGGGGCGCGACGGGCCCGGAAGCGCGCTCCGGCAGGATGGCCTCGACGCGCTCCAGCGGCCCGCTCGACGCGGCGACGACGACATCGAACGCGCTGCGCGTCGACAGCACCTCGATGGCCACGCGGCGCAGCCCCTCGCGCTCGGCCCCGCACCGCGTGATGGCCGCGACCCCGGCGACGCTCTGGACGCGGCGGTCGTCCTCGGGCTCCGCGCCGCGCAGCTGCTGGAGGAAGCCCTCGAGGGCGGGGACGCCGCCCGATGGCCCCTCGGGAGAGAGCGTGAACTCCGCCGTGCGCGGCGCGAGGAACGCGGCGGTGAGACACTCGTCCGCCGCCGCGCCGGCAGCGCCACCCACGCGGGCCGGGCCGGCGGGCGGATCGACCGCCACGACCCGGGCGCGGCCGTGCTCGAGGAAGATGGGGGGGAGGCGCGCGACGCGCGCGCCGGAGAGCGACCACATCCGCGCGACGCGCGCGGCGTCGTCGCTGAGATCCGCGCGCGCCGGCGTCCCCGCGGAGACGCCGGCGAGCGCGGCGAGGAGCGAGAGGGCCGCGGCGCGCGCGGCGCGCGCCACGCGCGCCAGGCCTGATACCGCGCGGCCCCGCTCGGCGGCGCAGCCCGCCGCGGCCCTCAGGCGCCCGGGGCTACGACGAGCTGCGCATCGACTCGATGAGGATGCGCGCGACCTCCGGACGGGAGAACTCCGGCGGCGGCAGCTCGCCGCGCTGGAGCAGCTCGCGCACCTTCGTCCCGGACAGGTTGACCTGCGTCGACGCATCACCAGGCGCCGTCTTCGCCGTGGCCATCGCGCCGACCACCGTCGAGTAGAACGCGTTCTCGAAGTTGAGCGTGGTGATGCCGAGCTCTCCGGGGCTGAAGGCATTGAAGATCTCCTGCGCGTCGTACGTGCCGTAGTAGCTGCCGACGCCGGCGTGATCGCGCCCCACGATGAAGTGGGAGCAGCCGTAGTTCTTGCGCGCCAGCGCGTGGAAGATCGCCTCGCGCGGCCCCGCGTAGCGCATCGCCGCCGGGTAGATCGAGAGGAGCACGCGGTCCTTCACATAGTACTTCGCGATGAGCTCCTCGTAGCAACGCATCCGCACGTCCGCCGGGATGTCGTCCGACTTGGTCGCGCCGACGAGCGGGTGGATCATCAGGCCGTCGCAGATCTCCAGCGCCGTCTTGGTGATGAACTCGTGCGCCCTGTGGATCGGGTTCCGCGTCTGGAACCCGACGATGCGGCGCCAGCCCTTCTCGGCGAAGTACGCCCGCGTCGTCGCCGGGCTCCGGTCGTACGCCGGGAACGCCGAGTCGACGGGCCGCTCCAGCACCCGGATCTCGCCGCCGACGTACACGGGGCCCGTGCTCATCAGGTACGCGACGCCCGGGTGCTTCGTCTCGGTCGTCCGGAACACCTCCTGCGCCTCGATCTCCTTGTTCGGCCGCCACTTGTCGCTCAGCTCGATGACCGCGACGATGCGGCCGTCGCGCGCGCGGAGCGCCGCCTCGGAGCCCACGCGGAGCGCCTCGGCCGCCTGCTCGGAGACGGCGAGCGTGATCGGCATCGACCACGGCAGGCCGCTCTCGAGCCGCATCTCGCGCACGACGCGCAGGTAGTCCTTCGAGTTCATGAAGCCGCGCAGCGGGGAGAACGCCCCGATCGCGATCATCTCGACGTCGCTCTCGGTCCGCTCGTCGAGCTCGATGACCGGCAGCCCCTTCGCCCGCTCCGCGAGCGACGCCTTCGCCGCGCCCTCGACCCACCGGTTCACGAGCTCGCCGCCGTGCGGCGCGATCAGCCCGCGCGCGCCGCCCGCGGCCGCCCCCGCGGCGGCCGCGCCGGACACGGCGACCGCGGCGCCGCGGCGCGGGACGTAGCCGAGGTCCTCGAGCTTGGCGAGGATCTTGGCGAGGCTCTCCTCCTTCGTCTCCTTGCCGGTGTCGACGAGCACCTCGGGGCTCTCGGGCGCCTCGTACGGATCGTCGATGCCCGTGAAGTTCTTGATCTCGCCCGCGAGCGCCTTCTTGTAGAGCCCCTTCGCGTCGCGCTCGGCGAGCACGGGGATCTCGCAGGAGCAGAACACCTCGACGAAGTGGGGGATCTGGGCCCGCTGCTCGTCACGGATTGCCTTGTAAGGGCTGATGGCGGCCGTCATCGCGCACGCGCCCGACCGGGCGATGAGCTTCGCCACGTATCCGATTCGCCGGATGTTCGTATCGCGGTCCTCCTTCGAGAACCCGAGGCCCTTCGAGAGGTTGGTGCGCACCTCGTCGCCGTCGAGCACCTCCACGTGGACGGAGCGGGCGCGGAGCTCGGCCGAGAGCATCGCCGCGAGCGTGCTCTTGCCGGCGCCGCTCAAACCGGTGAACCAGACAACAAAACCTGACATTTAGGCAACTCCTTCGATAATGAAGTGACGACTACGGACTCGGCCTCTCCGGGCCTCGGATGCAGATGCCTCAGCGAGCGGATGAGGGCTGCGCGAGAGTGCGCGGACGCGCGCCCCGGCGCAATGAGCTCAATCGACGACGGAGAACGTCGACGCGACGAACGCGGTGCCGTCCCACACGAAGAGGCGGTGCTCGGCGATGCGGGGCGCCTCCTCCGGGCGCCCTTCGCCGGAGCCGCCGCGCACGCTGGTGACGAGGAACGCGAGCGGGAACGCCGGCCCGGGCCCCATCACGATCTGGCCCCCTTCGTCGGCCGGCGGCTCGCCGCCGCTCATCATGGCGGCGTCCGTCGGGCTGAAGTAGGCGCCGGCGTCGAGGTGCGAGTGATAGAGCACCTTCACCGGGCGCCCCGCCGAGGCGCCCTTCTCGACGGCGTCGGAGAAGCGCTTGCCGTTGAAATCGAAGAACGTGCGCGCCGTCCGGAAGTACCGCTCCGGATCGATGGCGTGAAGCTTGTTCGCGATGTTGTCCATCCGGACGTGCTCGTCGCAGAGCAGCGGCTCGTCCGCGGGCCCCTTCAGGTACCCGCAGGCCTCCTCGTCGCGCGCGTAGCCGGCGAGCGCCTCGTCCTCGACCGCCTTGAGCACGCTCGCCTTGAGGACGACCCCACCGGCGGTCCACGGCTGTGGAGACATCACCATACGTAACGCTTCTCCCATTTCATGGGCGCAAAATAGCGGTCGCCCCGGTCCGGGACAATCGCCACGACGCACCCTCCCTGCTGTTCGCGGTGCAGGCGCTTCGCGATCTCGAAGGCCGCGAAGACGGCCGCGCCGCCCGAGTGCCCGACGTGCAGCGCCTCCTCGCGCGCGAGGCGATCGGACATGTCCCAGCCGTCCTCCGTCGCGATGCGCATCGTCTCGTGGTACGCGCCCTCGTCGTGGATGGCGGGCACGAGCGAGCTCGGCAGGTGCTTGAGCCCCTCCAGCCCGTGGAGCGCCTCGGTGGGCTCCACGGCGACGCAGCGGATCGGGCGGTGGTGCTCACGCAGCCGCCGGCTCGTCCCGACGATGGTGCCGCTCGTGCCGATGCCGGCCACGAAGTGCGTGATCCTGTCGCCGACCGCCTCCAGGATCTCGCGCGCCGTGCCGTGGTAGTGGGCGAGCGGGTTGTCCTCGTTCGAGTACTGATCCGGGTAGAAGTACCGCTCCGGATCCTTCTCGACCAGCGAGCGCACGAGGCGGATCGCGCCGTCGGAGCCCTCCATCGGGTCGCTGAAGATGAGCTCCGTGCCGAACGCGCGCGCGATGTCCTTGCGCGCCTTCGACACGTTCGACGGCATGACGAGCGCCACCTTGAAGCCCATCGCCGCGCCGAAGAGCGAGTAGGCGACCCCGGTGTTGCCGCTCGTCGAGTCGATGAGCGTCTTCTGGCTGGTGAGGCGCCCGTCCGCGGCGGCGCGGGTCATCATCCGCAGCGCGGCGCGATCCTTCACCGAGCCGCCGGGGTTCGCGAACTCGAGCTTGGCGTAGACCTCGACCGACGGCGTGTCGCGGCCGACGCGCGAGAGGCGCAAGAGCGGCGTGTCGCCCACGGCGTCGACGACCGACCCCAGGCGGCGGGAGCGGGCGAGCGAGCGCCTCATGACGGGTCGACCTCCCCCGCGCTCCCCTGCCCCGCGCTCCCCGCGGCGCTGCCCAGCGCCAGCGCGGCGCGCATCTCGGCGAGCGCCGCGCGCGCGCCGGCGAGCACGGCGCGCGCGGCGGGCGAGGCGACGAGGTCCGCGGGCGCGAGCGCGGCGAGGTCGATCGCGCCGTCCGCGAGCGCGCCGAAGCCGGCGCCGCGCGCGTAGCGCTCCGCCACCTCGTGCGCGAGCGGCGGCGCGCCGCTGCCGCCGCCGAGCACGCGCGCCGTCGCCGCCCCGAGCCTCGCCTGTCCCTCTGGACCGATCTCCGCGAGCAACACCTGGCGGAGATAGCGCGGGTCGTCCACCTCAGCCCCCGGCGATCGCGGGCACGATCGCCACCTGGTCACCGCCCTTCACGGGCGTCTTCAGCCCGTCGAGGAAGCGGATGTCCTCGTCGCCCACGAAGATGTTCACGAAGCGCCGCACGCCCTTGTCGTCGAGGAGTCGGTCGCGGATGCCGGGGTAGCTCTTCTCGAGGTTCTCGATCAGCTCGCCGACGGTGCCGCCGGCGGCTTTGACCTCGTCCTGCCCGCCGGTGAGCGTGCGGAGCGGGGTCGGGATGCGGACGGTCGCGGTGTCAGCCATGGTCTTGCTCTCCAGTCTTGAGGTGGGTCGAGGATCCGCTCTCGCGGTCGTTTTCAGGTTCAACGTGGGTCGGGGATCCGCCTTCGCGGTCCCCTTCAACGTGGGTCGGGGATCCGCCTTCGCGGTCCCCTTCAACGTGGGTCGGGGATCCGCCTTCGCGGTCCTTTTCAGCAGGGGTCGAGGATCCGCTCTCGGCCGCGCATGCGACGACGTAGCGGGACGCGTCGATCGTCGCGATCGCGGCGCGCGATCCGCACAGGTCGCAGGCGGGCCGCGCGGAGACAGGGACGCTGCGCAGCGTGTCCGTGAGGCCGTCGTACGTCGCGATCCGGCCGAAGATCGACGCGTCGCCCGCGAGGATCGCCAGCGCGCGATCCGCCGCGATCGCGCCGGCCACGCCGCACACCGGGCCAGCCACCCCGGCCGTGGCGCAATCCGGCGCGTCCCCGGTCGGCAGGTCCTCGAACAGGCAGCGGTAGCAGGGCGCCCCCTCCCCCGCGACCGCCATCACCGTCGCGCGCCAGCGGATCGCGGCGGCATGGACCACCGGCGTCCTCGTGAGGCGGCACACGTCGGCGATCAGGAACCGCGACGCGAAGTTGTCGGTCGCGTCGACCACCAGGGAGACGCCCGGCATCAGCCCCGCCGCCGCGCTCGGCGTGAAGCGGCCGTAACGACGATCGACGCGGAGCCCGGGGAAGCGGCGGCGCAGCGCCTCCGCGAACGCATCGAGCTTCGGCCGCCCGACGTCGTCGTCGTCGAACAGGATCTGACGATGCAGGTTCGTCAGCTCGACCTGGTCGTCGTCCGCGACCCGGAGCTCCCGCACCCCGGCGGCGGCGAGCGCGAGCGCGGCGGGCGCGGCGATCCCCCCCGCCCCGACCACGAGGACGCACCCCCGGATCGCCTCGCCGCTGCCGCTCATCGGAAATACTCGTCCAGGCTGAAGTAGCGCTCGCCGGTGTCGCAGAGGACGGTCACCACGTTGGCGTCGGGGCCGAGCTCGCGGGCGACGTCGAGCGCGACGCGCACCGCCGCGCCGGCGCTGATGCCGACGAGCAGCCCCTCCTGCCGGGCCAGCGCCACCTTCGTCTCGTACGCGGCGCGATCGCTGACCGTCCGCACCTCGTCCACCACGCCCGGATCGTAATTCGCGGGGACGAACCCGGCCGCGAGCCCCTGGATCTTGGTGGGCCCGCGCTCGCCGCGCGAGATCGTCGCGCAGGACTCGGGCTCGACCGCGATGACGCGCGTCGCCGCGCGCATCCGCTTGAGCACCCGCCCGACGCCGCTCACCGACCCGCCCGTCCCCACGCCGGCGACGAACGCGTCGATCGTCAGCGACTGCCGGGGACCGGGCCGCCCCGGCGCGTCGAGGCCGGCCATCGCGTGCAGGATCTCCCGCGCGGTCGTCTCCGCGTGGACGCGCGGGTTGTCGGGGTTGTCGAACTGGCTGAGGATGAGCGCCCCCGGGATGTCCGCCGCGAGCTCGCGCGCCCGGGCGATGGCCCCCTCCATCTGCGCCTCGGGCTCGGTCAGGACGACCTCCGCGCCATAGGCCTCGAGCAGCTGGCGCCGCTCCAGGCTCATGCTCGCCGGCATCGTCAGGATGCAGCGGTACCCCTTCGCCGCGCACACGATCGCGAGCCCGATCCCCGTGTTCCCCGACGTGGGCTCGATGACCACGCCGCCCGCGCCGAGCAGCCCGCGCGCCTCGGCGCCCTCGATCATCGCCAGGCAGATCCGGTCCTTCAGCGAGCCGCCCGGGTTGTGCTGCTCGGCCTTCCCGAAGACGCGCCCCCGGGGCGTCGCCGCGTCGACGCGGCGGATCTCGAAGAGCGGCGTGTCGCCCACGAGGTCGAGGAGGCTGTCGACGACGCGCGGGTGCGACGGGAGCGGCGGGAGCTGCGCTGCGCCGCCCGCGGGTTCCGCGGGTGTGCGGGGGGCGCCGGTGGAGTGTGCGGATCGTTCGGGGCTGCTCATGGTGTCGGCTCAGATCACGTAGGTCGAGCGCTCCGGCCGCCCCTTGCGGTGCACGCCGAGCTCGACGCCGCGCTCGCAGACGTCGGCGATCGACACCGAGTCGAAGCAGCGCTCGATGGCGAGCGCCAGATCGTGGAACACGGCCGTGGGCGGGTCGAGCGGTGAGCCCCCCGGCCGGCCGTCGTCATCCGGAGCGATCACGGCGACCGGCCCCTCCAGGGCGCGGACGACGTCGCCCAAGCTGATCTCGCTCGCGGGCCGCGCGAGGTGATAGCCGCCGCGCGGCCCCCGCTTCGAGCTGATGAGCCCGGCCTTCTTCAGGTCCTGGAAGATCTGCTCAAGGAAGCGCGCCGGGATGAGCTCCCGCTCGGAGATCTCGCGGATCTGGGTCGGCCGCCCGTCGTTGTGGAATGCGATATCGAACAATGCGCGCACACCGTAGCGACCCTTGTTCGAGAGCTTCACCGCCAGCCATATGCATTGGTACATCGGAGAAGTCAAGAACTGCACATTCAGCGACTTCCGCTTCTTTCCGTGCGACACAGCACCCGAACAGCCCACAAAAACCGGGCGTCGCGGCGAAATTACCAGCAGAGGTTCACCGTTCGCCGCGTCGGCGCGACGCAGCCTCCGGCTTCCTGTTGAACCGGGTGGGACGGGTTCAGTAGCTTCGAGCTCTATCGAGGCTGCGAGTCGCCGCGCGTGCACGGAGGGGCGCGCGGAACGTGATCGGCGCGCGGGCGTCGCACGGTTCGGGTTGCGGCGCACCAACCTAGGAGTCAGCCGGTGGCTTTCTATCAAGACCCCCCCACACTCGGGAACCAGTACGACGATGACCGCGTGCTGCGGTCCTACCTCGCGCGGGCCCTGCCGCGCGAGGTGGCCGCGTCGATAACGCCTTCGCTGCGGGAGATGGGCGAGCTCGCCGGCGGCCGCCTGTACCAGCTGCAGCTCGCCGATCGCGCGAACGAGCCGAAGCTCACGTCATGGGACGCCTGGGGCAGGCGCATCGACCATGTCGAGGTGACCGAGCTCTGGAAGGAGGCGGCCCGGATCGCGTGCGAACACGGGGTCGTCGCCACGGCCTACGAGCGGGCGCACGGCGCGTTCTCGCGCGTCCATCAGTTCGCGCTGGCGTACCTCTTCGACGCGTCGAGCGACGTGTACACGTGCCCGCTCGCGATGACCGACGGCGCCGCGCGGACGCTCCTCGCGAGCGACAACCGCGCGCTCATCGACCGCGCTGTGCCCCGGCTCACAAGCCGCGACCCCGCCGCCGCGTGGACCTCGGGCCAGTGGATGACCGAGCGCACCGGCGGCTCGGACGTGGGGCGGAGCGAGACGGCGGCGCGCCTCGGCTCCGACGGGGCCTACCGGCTGCACGGGACGAAGTGGTTCGCCTCGTCGACCACCTCGGAGATGGCGCTCACGCTCGCGCGCCCCGAGGGCAACCCGGAGGGCAGCCGCGGGCTCGCCCTCTTCTACGTGGAGCTCGCGGGCGAGGCGGGGCGCCGGGAGGGCGTGCTGATCAACCGGCTGAAGGACAAGCTCGGCACCCGCAAGGTGCCGACCGCCGAGCTCACGCTCGACGGCGTCCTCGCCACGCCGGTGGCGGGCCTGTCGAACGGCGTCCGGGCGATCGCGCCGATGCTCAACGTGACGCGCACCTGGAACGCGATCGGCGCCATCGCCGGGATGCGCCGGGGGCTCGCGCTGGCGCGCTCGTACGCCCAGAGCCGAGTCCAGTTCGGCACGACGCTGGCGGAGAAGCCGCTGCACATGGACACGCTCGCCGAGCTCCAGGCCGAGTTCGAGGGCGCCTTCCACCTGACCTTCCGCGCGATCGAGCTGCTCGGGCGCGAGGAGACGGGCTCGCTCACCGACTCGGAGGCGAAGCTGCTGCGGCTGATCATCCCGCTCGCGAAGCTCACGACCGCCAAGCAGGCGGTGTCGGTGCTGAGCGAGGTGCTCGAGGCGTTCGGCGGGGCCGGCTACGTCGAGGACACGGGGCTGCCGCGCCTGCTCCGGGACGCGCAGGTCCTCACGATCTGGGAGGGCACGACGAACGTGCTCGCCCTCGACGCGCTGCGGGTGATCCTGAAGGACGGCTCGCTCGACATCCTCGCGGCCGAGGTCGCGCGCCTCCTGACCGGCGTCGTCGAGCCGAAGCTCGCCGAGGCCGAGACGTCCGCGTCGCGCGCGGTGTCCCACGCCCGCGCGTGGATCAAGGAGATGGCCTCCGCCGACCGCCCCGGCCTCGAGGCGGGCGCCCGCCGGGTCGCGATCACCCTGGGCCGGGCGCTGCAGCTCGCCCTGCTCGTGCGACACGCCGCGTGGGCCATGGACCGCGAGCGAAGCCGGACCGCGCTGGCCGCCGCCATCCAGTTCGAGCGCAACGGCGTCGACTGCATCCGGGACCACGATCGCGACACGATCGAGGCCCTCGCCGAGACGCGACAGCGACCCGATACCTGAACAAAAGGTGGGGCCTACCCACTGAACAGATCCCCTCCGGCAACCCGGGCGCGGCGACAGCGCGAGGCGGGCGTGGCGCTGCGATCTGCGCCCCGTCCGCGACCCTCGACGATTTTTCCGTGGTCGCGCCTCGTTCTGATCATACAGAATTTATCTTTGATTTCGGAAGGTTGTGGACGCACGACCGTCCTGGAAGCGGACGGCATTTGTCCTAGCGGCGTGCAAAGGCACTAGACGGGACAACCTGAACGGGCTTACAGTAATGGGGTGCTGCGGCGCTGAACGCGTGCCCGACGCGGGCGACGTGCGGGCGGGCCCGTCCATCGAGGCGGGCTCCGCCGGCGCGGCGTCCCCGGTGGGGTGAGATCCGCCTGCGCGCGCCTCCGGCGCGTGCGTGGGACTTCGTCCGCCTCCTGGACGGATGGATCGGGCTCGCGTGGGCCCGGGCACGCGTGCGGCGCGCGGCGTGGGCGAGCGCACACGACGAGCTGCGAGCTGCGAAGAGGCGAGATGAAGACGCAATACACGCTGCTGTCCGGCGAGACGGTCGAGTTCCCGACGCCGGCGGGCGAGCTGGGCGCCTTTCTGTCCCGGGTCCTGGCGGCGGGCAAGGACCCGTCGGTGTCCGATGCAGAGCTGCTCGATCTCGTGCTCGGCCCGGAGAACCCGTTGCTGGACAGGACGGCCGTCGCCGGCCGGAGCGTCGCGACCGCCGACGTGTACCGCGACCCCGCCTTCCACGTGATGCTCGACTGCGTGGCGCGGAAGCGGCTGCCGCCCGATTCGGCGGTCGTCACGCCGCGGACGCGGTTCACGATGACGGTGCCGGACGCCGCGCACCAGCTCGGCATCTCGGAGAGCGCGGTGCGCCAGGCGATCTACGCGGGGCGGCTGCGCGCGAGCAAGGAAGGGGGCACCTACTACCTCGATCCGCACTCGGTGGCGGGCTACCGCGTGAGCAAGCGGGGGCCGCGGCGCCAGGACCAGATGGCGAAGGGACCGCCCGGGGCCGCGCTCGACGCGCGCATCGGCTCGGGGCCGGACGCGAGCTTCCGGGTGAAGCACAGCCGCGACGACTTCGAGCTGTCGGAGAAGCGCGGCCCCGAGTGGACGGGGATGATCCCGGCGGGGTGGCGGCGGATCGCGGCGCTCGGCACGACGAAGGACCGGTCGCGCTACTGGGAGATCGAGCCCGCCGAGGGCGAGAGCGTGCTGCACTTCGAGGGCTTCTACCTGCGCGGCGGCTTCCGCATCGTGGAGACCGTGAGCACGTCGCCGCGGGCCGTGGCGGCGTTCAAGGACTTCCAGCCGCGATGAGCGCGGGCAGCTGGGGCGCGACGAGCGCGGGAAGCGGAGCGCGACGAGAGTGCGCGTCGCGGGCGCGCGGTGAACGCGGGGCGCGGTCGCCGGATCAGAAGCGGGCCTGGAAGGTCGTGCCGAGGCCGAAGAAGTCGGGGTTCACGAAGGTGCGCAGGGCCACGGTGCCCTCGGAGGGATCGCGCTCCATGAACGTGCCGTTGTTGTCACGCACGTACTGAGCCCACGCGACCGCGGAGAGGATCTCGCTGATATCCCACTTGAGGCTCGCGCGGAGCTGGAAGATCGGGACGGCGGAGGTGTTGAAGGGGAGGATCGACACATTGCCCTGCTCTCGGACGACGGACGTGCGCGCGATCACCGCGCTCATGGCGTCGACGGACATCGTCCTGAACGCGGCGGGGAACTGCAGGCCGACGCCGAGGCCGGGCGTGAGCCGCGCGGACGCGAGGTGGTAGTCGGCCGCGAGCGCGAAGAAGAGCTCGTCGGCCGTCGAGGTCTGGGCGGTCTTCGGGATCGTCTGGAAGGGGATGAAGCTCGGCTGGTTGCGCAGCACGAACGGCAGGTCGCGGTAGACGCCCGTGACGCTCGCGCGCGCATATCCGGACTTGACGACCGCCTGGAGGGCGCCGGCGCGTGCCGGCTGGTGGGCGGTGGCGCCGGCAGATTCGAAGTCCTTGAGGTTCTGAAAGAGGTTCGTCGCCTCGAGGATTACCGCCCATGTCGTCTTGCCCGGCGCGTACGCCTCGGGCTTGAAGAGGATCTGCGGCTTGTTGGGATCGTTGCGATAGAGGAGGAAGTCGATCGACTGCGGGATGGGCTCGTTCCTGGCGTGCGCGACGATGCGGGCCGAGGCGCCGTAGGTGTAGACCGGGTCGCCGGCGACATCGGGCAACTCGAAGCGGCCCTGCTGGAAGTAGCCGGCGCCGAGGTCGACGTGAACGCAGGGGTGGAGCTCGGCTTCCCCGCCAAGGAGAAAGCCGTAGTTGGTCTGAGCGATCGGGATCTCCTCGGTCTCGCTCGTGCCCGGGGTGAGCACCTTCTGGACCTGGGTGAGGCTCGCGATCTTGAACCCCGCGTACACGCTGAACCGGTCGGCATCGAGCTGGACCTTCGCGCCGGGCGCGGGTCCGATGATGCGCGGGAAGATGGACTGGTTGATGGAGGCGTTCGTCCCGCCCCACGAGATCTCGTAGAGATAGCCGAGACGAAACCGGTCCGTGTCGATGGGCCAGAGCGTGACACCGACGCCGGTCTTCCCCTCTGCCCTGCCGCCTATGTGATAGAAGGCGCGAATGAACGATCCGGCGTCGTAAAACGCCTGATTGAGGTTGTTGTTGTTCCTGGACAGCGCGGCGAGATCGACGCGCAGGATCAGCGAAGCCTCGGTGTCCAGCCGCGCGATGAACCCCGGCATCCGCTTGTAGAGCGCGAGGTGCGTCAGGTTCTCGCGCCCGGTGAAGCGGGAGTTGAGGTTGTCGAAGAAGAGCCGGTATTGCTTCCGATCGCCGACGCTGAGGTTGGGCGAGAGCGGCTGTGCCTGGCCCGTGTCGTGGAGCAGGTCGTCGTCGCCGAGCGTCCACGTGAGGCGCGTGTCCATCGCGTCCCCCGCGCGGACGGGCGGCTCGGTGGCCGCTGGCGGGAGGTAGGGTTCGATCCGCGAGAGGGTTGGGACAACGGGGGCGGGGGCGGGCTGCGAGATTGGAGGCGGCGTGGCCGGCGCCGCGGCCGCCGGGGCCGGCGCGGCCTGGTCCGAGCCTGGCGCGTCGGGCGCCGGGGCCGGCGCGGCCTGGTGCGGGCTCGGCGCCGCCGGCGGCGGCTGCGGCTGGCCCAGCGCCGGCGGCGTGAGCGTGAACAGCAAGGCCGCGGAGGCAGCAGGGGCGAGGAGCGCGCTTCGGTGCATGGCGGGCGGTGGCTTTCCTGGGCCTGGGTGAACCGGCGGGCGCGGCGCGGCCGCGGCGAAGGCGAGGAGGTGGCTAGTCGGTCTCCGCGTCGTCGTTGTCGAGGCTGCGCGTCCGGACGCAGGCCTCCTTCGAGGGCTTCGTGGCAGACGCGCAGCCGGGCGCCCCGCAGACGAGGTCGTCCGGACAGCGGGCTTCGATCGTCCAGTTCAGCGCGCCGCCCGAGAAGTTCCGGAGCGTGCCAGTCACCGCGTCGATCACCTCGCCCCGGTGCGACGGCGGATCGAAGGCGCTCACCGTGCCCGTCTGGATCTGGATCCTGCTCGACCCGTCCGTGATCTTGTAGTTGCCGCGCGCGGAGTAGCTCGTCCACTCGCTGCACTCGGGGTCGTCCGAGCACGCGTTCACGCAGCTCCTCTCGGCCTGGCTCTCGAAATCAACCTGCCCGTCGCCGTTCAGATCGCAGTTCGACTGCTCCGCGGCGAAGACGTTGTCCCTCGCGGGCCTCGGACCGAAGCGCTCGCCGATGTGGAACCCCTCGACGCGCACGAGCCCGCTCTCGAGGCGCTCCATGGCCAACGCGCCGGCGATCGTCGGACCGTCGAGCACCGTCGGCTCCGGGACCAGGCACTCCGCTCCTCCCAGCGCGCGCGCGATCTCGTACGAAGGGAACGAGAGCTGGGTGAAGCCGAAGAACTCGTCGACGGTGCCCGCGAGGTACTCGAGCCGATCGCAGACACGCAGGTTGGCAGGTGTGTTGAAATTGTACGCGAAGAGGTGGTTGAAGCCGCTGGCCTGGCCGGCCAGATCGGTGACGTAGAAGCCGTCGCTCGAGACACGCGTGACGACGACCTGCTGGGGCGCCGCGGTGTCGATCCGCATCGCTTCGGACGGGTAGGGTGTTGCCGAGCCGCCGCCCTGCACGTCGGCGATGCGCGGCGAGGCGTAGGCGACCGGCTTCGAGACGCCGGCGCTGAAGGAGCCGCCCTCCTCGGTGTCGTCGTCCGCGAAGGCGCACCCGGGATCGGCGGGGAAATCGACGAGCACGTCGCCCGGCGCATCGTCGTTGACGCCGTTGGCGCACGCGGGGCGGTCGCCCCGGGACGCGGGCCGGTAGCCGAGGTCCTCGACCCACAGCCGGACGGGCCCGTAGACGGCCGTCACGTGGGCGATCCCCTCGGCGACGCCGTCCCGCAGGCGGATGTTGCGGCCGACCGCGACGCCCTCGTCGTCCGCCTCGACGTCGAGCACCGCCCCGGGATCGACGCTCAGCCTGACCATGCCGTCGAAGGGCGTCCGGCGGCCGGCAGCGTCGCGCGCCTCGATCCTGAACGACCAGGCGTCCACCGCGTCGCCGCGGTTGGCCGGCAGCGGCGCCTCCGGGGAGGGGGGCGCTTCCCCGTTCACCTGCACGACCTGGACCCAGAAGCTCGAGACGCCCGGGGGCGGCCCGCCGTCGCTGCCGCACCCGGCGAGCGCGGCGGCCGCGAGCGCCCCTCGGCGCCTCGCCCGCGGCGTCACTGGCCCACCATCCGCAAGCGGCCGTCGGAGAAGTTGCCGAGCCGCCGGTCGACGCACGCCAGGTACTTGCACTGCTCGCCCGCGGCGCTGCACGGGGCGAGCGCGCTCTCGCACTGCTCCCGCACCCAGTCGGTCGGCGCCTCGGCGCAGACGTCGCGCTGGTAGGCGGCGACGTCATCGCGGCAGCGCGCGAGCACACACGCGCCCCGGGAGCACGGCGCCTCGCCGGTCTTGCACGCCCGCCCCTCGACCACCGACTCGGGGCACGCGCAGACGAAGCCCTCGCCCACGCCCGCGCAATCGGCGTCCCGCGCGCACGACGCGAGCTCGCCGCGCTCGTCCGCGCCGCACGGGCTGCCCGCGCGGATGGCGTCGATCAGCGCGTCGCGCTGCTGCACCTGGGTGTCGAGCTGCGTCGTGTTGCGCTGGAGCACGCGGAACCCGCTGCCGCCCTGGGCGAGGTAGCTCGACGTCGCCAGCTCGTAGGTCGCGATCGGATCGAGCGGCTGCCAGCAGCGCCTCGCCTCGACGTCGCAGCTGCCCTCCTCGCCGCCCGGACAGTCGGCGTCGCCGTTCGGGCACGCGATCGCCGGCTGGCGCGCGCCGATGTACACGTGGGTCGCGACGCCGGACGCGGCGCCGTCGGCCGAGCGCGCGGCGCAGTCGATGACGACCCGCGCGCCCGCGATCTGCGCCTGCGAGGCGCACCCGCGGCCGCTCGATCGGCGCGCCACGAAGTCGAAGAGCTCCTGCACCTCGAGGCCGGAGAGCTGCATCTTCGAGATCGAGTTGTCGAAGGGGAAGACGTTGAACATCTGCTCGATCGTCACCGGGCCGGGCACGAGGTCGGCGCGGATGCCCGTCGTGTTCGTGAGCGCGAAATCGGCCTGGATGCCGAGGCGCAGCCACATCGCCCCGGCGATGAGGTTGCCCAGCGGCGAGTCGCCGCCGCTCGCCGAGGCGCGGCGGGAGCCGCCCGGCGCGTAGCCGACCAGGAGATCGAGGTTCGCGAGCGCGTCGAGCCCCTGCGCGTACGGCTCGAGCGCCGAGGCGACGATCGGATCGGCGGGCACGCCCTCGGTCACCGGGAAGAGCTCGTACCGGTCCGAGAGCACCTCGAAGCCGTTCAGCGGGTCGTAGCCGCCCCCGAGCTCGGAGGCGTCCCTGGACAGCACGAGGTCGAGCCGCCCGACGAACTTCGCGAACGCGCCGGAGTGCGCGAGCAGCACGTCGCGGGGCGCGCAGTAACGCCGGCGCTTCGCGCCCTCCCCGGGCGAGCGCTCGTCGTTCAGGAGGATGTAGTGGCGCTGCTCCTGCTCGTCGTAGTACCGCGAGCAGTCGCGGACGCGCTTCGGCGGCTGGAGGACGATGTGGTTGTGCCCGCCGAGCACGACGTCGATGCCCGTCGTGGTCTCGATCATCCGCTCGTCGCCGTCGAGGCCGAGGTGGGTGACGAAGACGATGGCGTCCACCGTGGGGCGGAGCAGGTCGACGTAGAACTGGGCGACCTCGGTCGTGTTCAGCGGGGTGACGCCGAGCCGGTTCGGCGCCTCGAAGATCGACGTCAGGCTGGAGAGGTTGCCCATCCCGACGACGCCGACCTTGAGGCCCTCGAGGTCGAAGACCGTGAACGGCTGCAGGATGGCGCCGAGCGGAGAGGCGCCGGGCTGCGCGGGGTCCTCGAGCTGGTAGTTCGCCGCGAGGACGGGGAAGCCGGCGTTCTGCTGGAGCTGGATACCGAGGTTCAGCGCGCCGCGGTCGAACTCGTGGTTGGCGACGATCATGGCGTCGACGCCCATGGCGCCGAGGGCGCGGATCTCCGCCTCTCCCGAGTAGAAATTGAAGATCGGCGCCCCCTGGAAGCAGTCGCCGCCGTCGAGGTGAAGCGCGCGCGACGACCGGGCACGCTCGCGCCCGAGGAGATGGGACATGCGCGCGGCGCCGCCGACGTTCGCGATCGAGGCCGCCGCGCCGAGGCCGAGCCCCGCGTCCACCTGGCCGAGCTGCAGGTTGTACGGGAAGAGCCGCGAGTGGATGTCCGACGTGTGGAGCAGCGTCAGGTGCACCTGCCCGACGAGCCGCGTCGGCGGCGCCTCCTCCTCGCAGCCCGCCGCGCACAGGCCGAGCGCCACCGCGCAGGCGGCCAGCGCGCGCGCCACCCCGGACGCGACCGGCGCCGCAGGCGTCGGCCCCACCGCACCCAGCGCGCCGCTCACCGCGTGGCGCGCTCTCCCGTGAGCAGGTCGTAGAGGTCCGGCGCGAACGAGGCGGCGACGCAGCACTCGACCTCCTCCGCCGTCGCGCAGGCGAGCGCCTCCGCCGCGACCGCCTCGGCCTCGGCGACCGTCACGCGCCGGAGCGTCTCCTTGATCTCCGGGATCGCCGCCGCCTCCATCGAGAAGTCGCGGAGGCCGAGGCCGAGCAGCAGCAGGGCGGCGAGCGGATCGCTCGCCATCGCGCCGCAGAGGGAGACCGGCCTGCCGAAATCCTGGCCTGCCTGGATCACCTTCGTGATCAGCCGCAGGATCGACGGATCGAACGGCGAGGCCAGGTAGGCGAGCGAGCGGCTGGTCCGGTCGACCGCGAGCGCGTACTGGATCAGATCGTTCGTCCCGAGGCTCAGGAACGCGGCCTCGCGCGCGAAATGGTCGACCATGATCGCCGCCGAGGGCACCTCGATCATCACGCCGAGCGGGATCTCGTCGGCGCACGCCTGGCCGCGGGCGCGCACCTGCTCCTGCGCGCGGCGCAGCAGCGCGCGCACCTGCCGGAGCTCGCCGAGGCCCGCGACCATGGGGATCATGATCCTCACGTCGCCGTAGGCGGAGGCGCGCACCATGGCGCGGAGGTGCTCGAGGAAGACGTCGGGGCGAGAGAGCGCGAGCCGGACCGCGCGGAGGCCGAGCATCGGGTTCATCTCGGGCGGCACCTGGAACGTGGAGACGAACTTGTCGCCGCCGATGTCGAACGTGCGCAGCGTGACCGGCTTCGGGCGGAGCGCCTCGACGACGGCGCGGAAGATCTCGAACTGCTGGTCCTCCGAGGGCGGGGACGTGCGGTCGATGTAGAGGAACTCGGTCCGGTAGAGGCCGATGCCGTCGGCGCCCTGGTCGCGCGCGAGGATCGCCTCGGCCGGGAGCTCGACGTTCGCCCGGAGCGACACCTTGACGCCGTCCTTCGACTGGGCGGCCCGGTGCCTGGACTCCGAGAGCTCCTTGCCGAGCGCGACGTAGCGCTCGGCGCGGGCGCGCGCGTCCGCGAGCTCGGCCGGGCCGGGGCGAACGACGACCGTGCCGCGCAGCCCGTCGATCACCACGAGGTCGCCCGTGATCACGCGCTGCAGGACGTCGCTGACGCCGACCACGGCCGGGATCTCCAGCGCGCGCGCCATGATGGAGGTGTGGCTCGTGCGGGTGCCGACCTCGGTGACGAAGCCGACGACCGGCTCGTCGACCATCGCCGCGGTGTCGGCCGGCGACAGGTCGTGCGCGATGAGGATCGTCGGCCCGGAGAAGCGCGGGAGCGCCGCGCCGAACGTCGCCGGCATGGCGATCGAGTTCTGCAGCTCGATCAGGCTGCGCGTGGAGAGCGGCGAGGTGTCGCGCGAGGACGGCGGCTCCTGGGGCGGGAGGCTGAACGCGCGCACGAGGCGCTCGCCGACGAACAGGACGTCGTGGCTGCGCTCGCGCAGGTACGGGTCGTCGAGCGCGGCGAAGCGGCCGGCGATCGCCTCGCACGCGGTCGCCACCGCCCACTCGGCGCAGCGGCGCTCCTCGGTGACCTGGCGCTTCACGGCGTCGGCGAGCGCCTCGTCGCCGAGCATCAGCAGGTAGGCTTCGAGGATCGACGCCTCGGCGCGGTGATCGCCGATGCGCTTCGCCATGTCGCGCAGCTCGTCCTGCGCGCGCTCGACCGCTGCCTCGAAGCGCTCGAGCTCCGCCGCGATCTCGCTGGGGCCGACGCGGCGGCGCGGGTGGTTCGTCCGGTGCCCGCCCATCACGACGGCCGCGCCGATGGCGACCCCGGGGGACCCGGCGATGCCCCGCAGCGTCTCCGTCCGGACGCCGGGCGGCATCGAGTCGACCCGGGCGCCGGACGCCGCCGAGCCGCTCCGGACGGCGTCCGCCGGGGCGGGATGCTCGTCCGGGGCGTCCGACGAGAGCGCGCTCGGGCCGCGCGTCACTCGTGCTCTCCGAAGCGCCCCGCGATCAGCGCGCCGATGGCGGAGACGGCGTCGGCCGCCTGATCGCCCGTCGCGCTCACCTCGATCTGGGTGCCCATCGACCCGCAGAGCAGGAGCACGCCCATCACGCTCTTCGCGTTGGCCGACTGCCCGTCCGGCCCGGTCAGCGAGATCTCGCAGTCGTAACGCCCCGCGAGCTGCACGAGCTTCGTCGCGGCGCGCGCGTGGAGCCCGCGCACATTGATGATGGTGAATCGTCTCGTTACCGCCTCGGTCGTCACCGCTCGCCCCCCGTCACGCTCGTGTCCGACGCCGGGCGAGGCTCCGACGGGGCCGCTCCCGGCTGCGCCAGCCGGAGATCCACGCCGGGCGCCCCGGCCATGCCCTCTCCCACCCCCGAGGGTACACCACTCGTGCTCACCCGGGCGACGTCCCGGTGCACGACCGTGATGGGCAGCCCCGTCTTCCGCCGCAGGCTGTCGCTGAGCGCGTTGGTGAGCACGACGGAGCGGTGCCGGCCGCCGGTGCATCCGATGCCGACGGTGAGGTAGCTCTTTCCTTCGCTGGCGTAGCGCGGCATGCAGAACGAGAGGAGCTGCTCTGTCCTGCAGATGAACTCGAGGGCATCCGGGTTCTTCAGGATGTACTCCCGCACCGGCTCGTCGTTCCCCGTGAGCTCGCGGAGGCCGTGGACGAAATACGGGTTGTCGAGGAAGCGGACGTCGAAGAGCAGATCGGCGTCGAGCGGGATGCCGTACTTGTAACCGAACGAGACGAACCGGGTGGACATCCGGGGCACCTCGACCTTCGCGGGGCGCAGCCGCTCGATGACGACGCGGCGCAGGTCGTGCGTCGACAGCCGGGTCGTGTCGAGCTCGATGGTCGCCCTGGCCCGCAGCGACGCGAGCCGCTCGCGCTCCAGGAGGACGCCGTCGAGCATCGCGATGGCGCCGCTGCCGCCGGTCGTCAGCGGGTGCGGGCGCCGCGTCTCGCTGAAGCGCCGGAGCAGCGTCTCGTCCGAGGCGTCGAGGAAGAGGATCACCACGTCCCGTCCGGTCCGGATCGAGTCGAGCGCCGCCGTGGCGCCCGCCAGGAAGGAGCCCACCCGGACGTCGATGCCGAGCCCGATCCGGGTGATCCCGCCCGCCTCGCACGCCTCGACCGCCGGCTGCACCAGCGACGTGGGCAGGTTGTCCACGCAGAAGAAGCCGAGGTCCTCCAGGGCGTGGAGCGCCGTCGACTTGCCCGCGCCGGAGAGGCCCGTGACGACGACGACGCGCCCCGGCGCGCCGTCGGGCCCGTGCAGGCCGTGCTGCTGCTGATCGCCTCCGTTGCTCACCCTCGCCTCCTCGGCCGCGGCAGGCTCACGGACGACTCCGTGGGGCTGAACCCGGAGCTCGGGCGATCGGGGGGCGGCCTGCCCCGATCCACGGGCGGCCGGAAGGCGCTGCTCGGGGGGTTCGGCGCGTCCACGCCGCGGCCGGGCGGCGGCGGCGGCCGCGGCGGGCCGGGCGGCGGGGCGCTCCGCGAGGCGCCTTCCTCTGCGAGCCTCGCCGGCGGCGGGATCGACGACTCCTCCGGCGAGCGCTCGCGGAGCAGCTCGCCCTCGACGTTGCCGAAGAACTCGCGGGCCGCGTGGAACCCGGCGTTCTTCAGGAGCTCGTTGCGGGCGGCGACCTCGAGGATCGACGCCATGTCGCGGCCCGGGCGCACCGGGATGACGAGCTCGCGGATCTTCACGCCGAGGATGGTGTGGTACCGCTCGTCCAGCCCGAGCCGATCGTACTCGGTGTCCTTCGACCACTCGACGAGCTTCACCACGACGTCGATCCGCTTGCGCTCGCGGATCGACGTGACGCCGAAGAGGTCCTTCACGTTGAGGATGCCGAGGCCACGCACCTCGAGGTGATACCGGAGGAGCTCCGCCGGGGCGCCGAAGACCATGCCGGGAGGGCGGTAATCGCACTCCACGGCGTCGTCGGCCACGAGCCGGTGGCCGCGCATCACGAGATCGAGCGCGCACTCGCTCTTGCCGATCGCGCTCGACCCCATGAGAAGGAGGCCCACGCCGAAGACGTCGACGAGCACGCCGTGCAGCCGCAGGCGCGGCGCCAGGCGATCGTCGAGCAGCGCGTGCAGCGCGGTGATCGTGGCGCTCGACCGCACCGCCGAGACGAGGAGCGGCGTCCCGGTCTCCTCGGCGCACTGCGCGAGCTCCGGCACAGGGACGAACCCGATGCCGGAGCCGTTCGCCTCGAACGGCTGGTCGCCCTGCGTGAGGATGACGCAACACAGGCCGAGCTCGAAGAAGCCGCGCAGCGACAGGAGCCGGTCCTCGCGGGAGAGCTTGTGGAGGAACGAGAGCTCGGTCTGCCCGAGGATCTGCACCCGCGTCGGGACGATGCCGTGGAAGTGGCCGACGAGCGCGAGCCCGGACTTCTGGATGCGGGTGTTCATGATGGGCCTGTCGAGGCCCGCGGCGCCGGCGATGAGCGTGAGGTCGATGCCGAGCCCCTCGTCGGCCATCAGGCTCCGCACCGCGATGGCGGGGCGGTCCGCCCGGCCACCGCGGATCGAGGGGGGCATCCGGCCGCCCCCTTCCCCTTCCTGTCCGCCGCTGCGCGGGCCGCTCATGACACCGACCTCCCTTCCTCGGCGGCGATGAGCTCGAACGCCGCGCGCCCGGTCGAGGCGCCGAGCAGCCGCCGCCTGAACGTCTCGTCCCGCAACAGGCGGGAGATGCGCGCCAGCGTCTTGAGGTGCTCGCCCGTGGCGCGCTTCGGCCCGATCACGGCGACGAGGATGGACACCGGCGCCCCGTCGATCGCGTCGAAGTCGATCGGCTTCGGGCAGATCAGGACCGCGCCGATCAGCCGGTCGACGCCCTCCATCGCGCCGTGGGGGATGGCCACGCCGCTCCCGACGCCGGTGGACTGCAGGCGCTCGCGCTCGCCGAGCACCCGCTCGATGTCATCGGCCTTGACCCCCGGCTGTCCTGCCGTGAGCAGGGCGGCGAGCCGGCGGAGCGCGTCCGTCTTGGAGCGGACGACCCCCTCCTGCTCGCTGGCGACGGATACCTGGTGCGCGGTCAAGATGTCGCGGACTTGCATGCTGATTTCGGCGCTCGGGCGAGGTGAGAGGGCTCAGGAACGGCGCACGTGGCACGGTCGGCGCGGCGCTCGGCCAGGGCCAAGCGAGCCGATGTGGCCATCGTACCCTGGGGACTTCGGGTGCGCGACTCAAGGACGCTATCGCGGCGAGCGGCCCCGGAGGGAGCGTTCTTCGCGTTCTTCGCGCCGCGATCGCTGGGCGACCGCCGCGCCGCTCCAGGCAGGCCCCCCGGCAGGTCGGGCATGCGCAGGGGTGAGCTGATGGAGACGAGCGCGCGTCGCCGCCGCGCCCGCCGCGCTCGCCGCGGCGACTCACGCGGAGGGAGCGCGCCGCCTCGCCCGCGAGCGGCGGCTCACAGGATGGGACCGCGCCGCGCCGCGCCGGCGGGCGCGGCGGCCCTCGCTCCGGTTCGCGCGTCGCGCCTCGGCGACGCGCGCGGCGGCTTCACGATCGGGTGCGTCCCGTCGCGGCCACCGCCTCGCGCTCCACCTCGACGGCGTACTCGCCGGCGCTCGTGCCGCCGCGCTTCCGCGCGATGGTGTGACCCTTCCCATCCCGGATCTGCCGCTCGAGCTTGTCGTGGACCATGTCGATCGACGCGTACATGTCCTCACCCCGCTCGGTCGCATGGAAGGCTAGACTGCCGGAGGAGAGGCGAACGTCGGCGACGTGCGTCAGACCCTCGACGGAGAGGGTGACCTGCGCCGTCATCGCCTGCCTAAGGAACTTCTGGAGCTTGGCCACCTTCTCATGAGCGTAATTCTTCACGGCGTCGGTACCCACCATATGGCGGAACGTGATCGTGATGTTCATCGGGTCCAGCCTTCCTTCCCTGATGCGTAGATGAAACAATCGACTACGGCTACAGAGCACCCCTCCATCTGCATCGTAACACTGATGTAGAGCTCTGGTCTGCACTCAACGGCGCAGCGCTCTCGTTTTGTTTGGCGTCGTTCCGCTTCTGCGTGGGTTGCCGCGTCTTGCGCCAGCCTGCCGCAGCTTGCCACCTCTCGCGCACCTCGTCGTGCCTGCGCGTCACCGTGGTTTGCCGCGCTGCGTCCTGCGCGGCCAGCGCTCCTCCTCTTCAACAAGCCTTGGCACGCCCCGCTTGTTCCAGCGCCCGGCGCACCGTGTGCGGGGCGTGGCCCGAGGTCAGCGCGATCTCGCCGATCGTGGGTGTGCGCCCGAGCTCGGCCGCGAGCCGCCTCGCGCTCGCGACGACGGCGCGGAGCACCTCGACATCGCCCCGATCGAGCGGCTCGGCGACCCGGAGGCCCTCGGACTCGAGCCGGTCGATGATGTACTCGACCTCCTCGTACGAGACCGCCCGGCGGTCGACGACTTCGGCGATGTCGTTGAGGTCCACCCGACCGGTCGCCCGATGGCGTGTAAGGAGCTCCTGGATCATGTCGTCGATGACAGGCGGCACGGCGCTAGCGTGCCACCTTCGCGCAGGCCGCGCACGCGCCCGCGCGGGCGAAAGCGGCCCCGAGAGCCGAGCGCGAGACCGAGCTGATCGAGCGCCCCGGCGCCGCGCTTCCCGGCCCTCCCCGCGCGGAGCTTGGCCAGCCGGCTCGCCCGGCGCGGGCCCGCCGCCGCATCACACCTCCTCATCACGGCGCGCCACGGTAGACCGCACCTCACCTCGTGTCGCCACGCTCGCCACGATGGACGTCTTCATCTGTTCAGCGATGTTTCCGCCAGGATGCGCGATGCATGATAGAAATGGACGCGTCATCGGGCGGATACACATCAGGAGATCTTCCATGCGCTGGGCCCCTCCCGAATCGCGATCGCGCTATGCGATCCGCGACCATATCGAAGCAAACCTGGATCCGGTCAAGGATCATCAGGAGATCGCATTTCTCTCGACGTGCTATGATTTCCCGTGGGACACGCAGCACGCCCTCGAGCTCGCGCTGTTCCGTGTCTTCGGGATCGCCAAGGGCACACCTCTCCTGGTGCAGACAGGGGAGTTCCTCCAGCGCACCCAGAAGCGCTACGACGACACCGTCCTCATCCTCTCCGAGATGCTGGAGAACGGATACGACAGCGAGCGCGGCCGGGCGGCGCTGCGGCGCATGAACCGGCAGCACGGGCGTTACGCCATCCCGAACGACGAGTACCTGTACACGCTGTCGACGTTCATCTTCGAGCCCATCCGCTGGAACGAGCGCTTCGCCTGGCGCGCGCTGCTCGAAAAGGAGAAGCTCGCGGCCTACCATTACTGGAAGCAGGTCGGGACGCTGATGAACATCAAGGATATCCCGCCGAGCTACGAGGCGTTCGAGCGGTTCAACCTCGATTACGAGGCGGAGCACCTGCGGTTCTCGGAGGACAACCGGAAGCTCGCCATCGCGACGCGGGACCTCGTGCTGGGCTGGGCGCTGCCGAGAGCGCTGCGGCCGCTCGGGGCGCCGGTCCTCCATGCGATGATCGATGATCGCATGCTCGACGCCGTCGGGCTGCCGCGGCCTCCGCCCGGGCTGCGCAACCTCGTGCAGGCGGCCCTCCGCGCGCGCGGCCCGCTCTTGCGGGCCATGCCGCGCCGGCGCTCGCCGCGCCTGCTCACTCAGCTGAGGAACCGCACGTACCCGGACGGCTACCGTATCGAGGATCTCGGCGCGCGGTGACCAGCGCAGCTCCACGGGCCGGCGAGCCGAGCCGCCGCGCCGGGCGAGCGGCTGCCTGCTGGCTCAAGGCTGCCTGCTGGCTCAAGGCTGCCTGCTGGCTCAAGGCTGCCTGCTGGCTCAAGGCTGCCTGCTGGCTCAAGGCTGCCTGCCGGCTCAAGGCTGCCTGCCGGCTCAGGGCAGCTGGCGCCGCAGGAACTTGAGCGCCTCCCGGGCAGCGCGGTTCACCGGCTCGTAGGCGTCCGGGGTCGTCCTGAGCGGGGCGCCGATCGGCTCGCCGGGGCGGACGCCGAGGATGCGCTCGACGTCCTCCAGGAGCGATTGCATCGAGTCATAGCGGTTCCCGGGGGCCTTGCGGAGCGCGGTGGCGACCAGCGCCTCGATCCGCCGATCGATGCCGGGCCGGATCGAGCTGAGCCGGGGGGCCGGGGTGCAGGCGTGCTGGGCGACGACCACCACGTCGTCTGGCGAGGAGAACGGCAGCTGGCCGGCGAGCATGCGGAACATGGTGACGCCGAGGGCATAGATGTCGGTGCGGCCGTCGATGGGATCGGCGAGGGCCTGCTCCGGAGCCATGTAGGGGACCGTGCCCAGCACGAGACCGGCGGCGGTGGTGGGGCCCGTCTTCAGCTTCGCGAAGCCGAAATCCATCATCTTGAGCACGCGCGGGCCGCCCTGGGAGCGGACGAGGAACAGGTTGTCCGGCTTCACGTCGCGGTGGATGACGCCGGCCGCGTGCGCCGAGGCGAGCGCCGACGCCGCCTGCCGTATCAGCGGGAGCGCGACGGCCTCGCTCACGGCCACCTCGCGGCGGAGCAGGACGCCGAGCGACTCGCCGGTGAGCAGCTCGAGCACGATGAACGGGGACCCGTCCTTGCGCTCGCCCGCGTCGAGGACCCGGATGATGTTGGGGTGCCCGAGCTCGGCCGCCGCCTCGAGCTCGCGGAGGAACCGCTCGCGCTGGGCCCGATCGGCGGCGAAGCTGCGGTTCAGGATCTTGATCGCGACCTGCTCCTTCGTGCGGCTGTCCGCCGCGAGGTACACGCGCGACATGCCGCCGGCGCCGATGAAGCCCTGGATCACATAGCGATCCTCGAGGATGGCGCCGAACTGCCGCGTCGGCTGCGCCGGCGGCGGCGCGGCCGACAGCGACTGGACGAGGCGCGCGCCGTCGTCGGGGCAGAAGCCGTACGAGCGATCGGTGTACGCGCGGTGGCAGCGCGGGCAAATCATGGGACCCGGGTCATGATGGCGGCGGGGGCGGGGATCCTCAAGGGACTTGCGGGCGGGCGGCGCGCGGCGCCGCTCCCGGCGAGGTGGATCGCGGCACGCACCTCGGCTATGCGTGCGCCTTTCCTCGTCGACGCGACGATTCACCCCGAGATCGAGAGACAGCCCGTGACCTCACAGAAGCACCCTGCGACCCTCATCCCCGGCGACGGCATCGGCCCCGAGATCGTGGACGCGACGCTGCGCGCCCTCGACGCGCTCGGCGCGCCTTTTGAATGGGAGACGTGCGTGGCCGGCATGGCCGGCGTCAAGGACGCGGGCGACCCGCTGCCGCGGGCCACGCTCGACAGCATCCACCGCACGCAGCTCGCGCTCAAGGGGCCGCTCGAGACGCCGATCGGCGGCGGGTACCGCTCGTCCAACGTGCGCCTGCGGCAGGAGTTCAAGCTCTTCGCCAACGTGCGCCCCGCGCGGACGCTGATCCCGGGCGGCCGCTTCGAGAACATCGACATCGTGCTCGTGCGGGAGAACCTCGAGGGCCTCTACGTCGGCTTCGAGCACTACATCCCGATCGGCAGCGACGAGCACGCGGTGGCGATCGGCTCGGGCGTGAACACCCGGGTCGGCTCGCGCCGCATCGCCGAGTTCGCCTACGACTACGCCGAGAAGAACGGCCGCAAGAAGGTCACCATCGTCCACAAGGCGAACATCATGAAGGCGCTCACGGGCATCTTCCTGGAGACGTCGCGCGAGGTGAGCAAGGGCTACGAGGGCCGCGTGGCGACCGACGAGCGGATCGTGGACGCGTGCGCGATGCAGCTCGTGCTGAACCCGTGGCAGTTCGACGTCATCGTCACGACGAACCTCTTCGGGGACATCCTCTCGGACGAGATCGCGGGCCTCATCGGCGGCCTCGGCATGGCGCCGGGGGCGAACATCGGCCAGCACGCCGCGATCTTCGAGGCGGTGCACGGCTCGGCGCCGGACATCGCCGGCAAGGGCGTGGCGAACCCGATCGCGCTCATGCTCGCCGCCGCGATGATGCTCGACCACGTGGGCCACCGGGAGCTCGCCGTCCGCCTGCGCGCCGGGATCGACGGGGCGCTGAACCTGGACGGGGTCCGCACCCGCGATCTGGGCGGCAAGGCGGACACGAAGACGCTCACCGACGCCATCGTGGCGCGCATCAAGAACGGCTGAGCGGGCGACGTCATCACGGCTGTCCTCGCGCCTTCGCCGCGGCGCAGGCCGTGGTGGCCCGCGGGCTCAGCCGCCGCGCGAGAGCGGGAGCGTGAAGTGGAAGGACGTCGTCTCGTCCGGCTCGCTCTGCGCCCAGATCCTGCCTCCGTGCGCCTCGACGATGCCCTTGCAGATGTAGAGCCCGAGCCCCGTGCCGGGCGGGCGGCTCCTGGATGGATCCGACGAGAGCCGCTGGAAGCGCTGGAACAGCCTCGGCAGCTCGTCCGGGGAGATCCCGGGCCCGCGGTTCTCGACGGCGACCTCGAGCTCGGCGTCGCGGAGAGAGAGCGTCACGCGGATCGGCGCCTCGGGGTCGCCGTACTTGGCGGCGTTGAGAAGGAGGTTTCCGAGCACCTGGTCCATGCGCGCCGCGTCCGCGTGGACGGGCGGCACGTCGTCGGCGGCGGTGAGCACGACGGCGCGCTCCGGCCGCTCCGTAGCAGCGAGCTCGACGGCGGCGTGGAGGAGGGCGCGCAGATCGGTCGGCCGCCGATCGAGGGAGAAGCGCCGCGCCTCGAGCTTGGAGGCGTCGAGCAGGTCCTCGGTCATCCGCTCGAGGCGCTGGACGCTGGCAAGGATCTTCCCGCTCCACGCCTGGATTCCGGCGTCTCCGGATCGGCGCGACAGCATGCCCGCGCACGCGGTGATCGCGGTGAGCGGCTGCTTGAGATCGTGCGCCACGATGGAGAGCCATTCCTCGCGGAGCCGCTCGCGCTCCATGAAATGGGTGATGTCTTCGTAGCTGGCGATGGCGCCCAGGATCACCCCTTGGTCGTCGCGGACCGGGCCTGCGCTGACCACGACGGGGATGTTGGTCCCGTCGGGCCTCTGGAGATACAGCTCGGCGCAGATCGTCCCCTCGCCGCGCGCCGCGCGGACGAGGGGCATCTCGTGGTGCGAGAGCGGCCGTCCGGTCGGCTCGCACAGGCGCGCGTGCTGGGGAGCCCCGAACGTCATGAGGGGGTGCGGGCCGGCGCAGAGCAGCTCGCAGCGGCGGCTCGCGACGAGCGAGCGTCTTCCGCGCTCATCGAAGACGGCGATGGCGACGGGGAAGTCCTCGATGATGCTGCGCAGCCACTGCTGCTCCGCCGCGAGCCGGTCCTCTGCCTCCCGGCGCGCGGTCTGGGCGTCCCGGAGGAGGGCCTCGGCGCGCTGCTGCGCCGGAGAGCTCGCGCCGCCGGCGTCGTCGGGCCCGCGGTGGTGGAGCTCGGTTCGCTTGTCGACCTCGCGCTCGGCGGACCCGAGCGCGAGGGCGAAGAGGGCGCCGAGCGCCTGGACGCGCGGGATGAGCTCGTGCGGTGTCGGGCTGCGTTCGCCGAAGGCGCAGGTGAGGACGCCCAACGGCCGCCCGGCGCCGAGCAGGGGTGCCGCCATCACCCAGCACGGCCTCAGGCAGGCGTCGAGGGCGCGGACGTCGGAGAGGCGCTCGATGACCGCCGCATCCGCCGCGGTGTGCTCGATGCGGCAGCTCTCTGCGGCGCGCAGGACGAGGGACGGGGTGCTCGTGAGATCGTCGAGCGCGCCGGCGAGCGCGCCGGGCAGGCCGGAATAGGCGAGCAGGCGGACATGGAGCGCCCGCTCGGTCGGCGAGCGCACCCCGTGGAGGAGCGCGATGTCGGCGCCGAGCAGCCGGACCGCCTGCTGGACGATGGTGTTGTGGATCTGCTGCGGGTCGAGCGTCCCGGCGAGCGCGGCGCACGCCTCGACGACCGCCTCTGCCAGCTGGGCCGCGGGAGCGAGCTCTCCGTTCGCGGCGGAGAGCTGGTCGTTCGCCGAGATCGTCGTCACGCGTCCCTCGAAGCCTTGGCCTAGCATCTGCTGGGAGAGGTGCCGCTCGAGCGGATGGGGTGACGTACCGGTCGAACGGAACGGCCGAGCGGGCGGAGGCTCGCGTGAGTGGCGCTCATCGGGGGGGCGGGTCAAAGCGGCGCTTCGCCCAGCTCACGAGCGGGCTGTTGTCCCGGGCCCGCACGGCGCCGGGCGCGCCGCGGCGCTTCCGCCAGTCGCCCTCGCGGACGCGCCGGCACCCGGCCGCCTGCTCCATCGAGAGGAGGTATGCCTGGGCTTCCCGCCCGCCGGCGAGGCGGACGGGGGCTCGCCGGTGCAAGATCGGGTGTCCACGGTGGACGTCGAGCGCGGCGAGCGCGGCCGGCGCGATGGCGTAGAGCTCGCCGGTCACGGCGACGAGCCCGCCTTGGACGAGAGCGCCGGTCGTGCCCAGATCGACGAGCGCGTACTCGGGGGTCGTGGTCGCCTCTCCGAGCGGGCGGGCTGTCGCGAGCCATTCGTGCTGCTCCTCGCCCTTCATGAGGTTGTCGTAAACGAAGAGCACCATCTCATGGGTCGTCATTGGCGTGGTCCTCGGGACGGGCTCTGCGGCCCGGCTCCGACGCTCGCAAAGCGAGGGCGCGAGCGCAAGGCTGCTCGGAGCGACGCAGGCGAGGCCGTGGCGAGACTGTAGTCCCAGAGGAATGTTGCACCTGTGTACCTCTGGAGAGCTGCAGTTCTTGTGGAGGATCCGCCAATTCCAAGGCGCCTCCACCACTGCCGACAGTGCCCCATGCTCGCTTGACGCTCGCGTTCGTAATAACTCGAGCGCAATGTTGCGCAGCAGCCCGACATTTCTCCTGTCCAGCGCGAATGCCGCATTCATCCAGCCGAGCATTCACCTTCTCGGGAGGCGACCTCGATCCATCAACAGCGATTCTCGATCAACTCGTGTTGAAACGATGTTCTTTATTATCGCCGATGTCGTCCAGGCGGCCGCAAGCCGACTCCATTCGTCGCGATTCGATAGATCTTGAATCACCCGCCCTGATGCACCGGCCTTACCGCAAGCACGCTCGGAAGACCCGCATCGACGTCGGGGCCGCCCCCGGATCCCCCTCCCCCCACCACCGTAGCGCCGGCGGGAGGGTCCACGCGGCGGGGGCGGGTGGGCGCGGCGAGCACCGACCGAGGTGCCATAAGGTCGCAGGGGGCTCCACGTCCCAGGCGCGCCTTGTGTGGCGCGCAACATAACGTCCCAGCAGGCATGGCCCGAAGGGAGACATGCCGGGTGGTGTTCTCAGCGCAAGCGCCTCGGCCCCCGTCTTGGCGGATGGCCGAGCGCCCACCCGCCCCCGCCGCGTGGACCCTCCCGCCGGCGCGGGCCTCTCGTGGGCTACCAGCTAACCAGGAACTGAAGCGTCTCCGCCCCTCGCACCTCGACCGAGATGGTCGGCTTGGCGCCATACCCCATGACGAGCGCCTCGAAGTTCCCCAGCGGGTACTCCAGCGTACCGCGGTGGCAGCTGATGTCGATCTGCACCTCCGACGGCCCCAGCTGCCGCGCCCTGGCCAGCGGCCCCTTCACGAGCGCGCCCAGGCTGCCCGTGTAGCGCATCAGCGCGGCGCCCGGATCGGTCGCCAGGTGCATCGTGATCCGGCCGAGCGCGCTTTCCCTGAAGGCCCCGACCTGCTGCCGCGCGAGGCGACGGTAGCCCTCCCGCGAGCTCCGGTTCGGGTGCGAGAGCCGCGCAGCCGCGTCGTAGAGGCGCAAGAAATCGCGCGTCGGATAGTCCGAGAACGGCAGGTAGAGCCCACCCCTCGGCGGGCTCGACAACGTCGACACCACCTGCGCGAAACGCTCCCCGAGCGTCGCGGCCAGCGCGTTGAAGAACATCCCCTTCATCGCGTAGGACTCGGGGACCCCCGCCACCACGACGTCGATGTCGATGTTGCCGAGGAGCGGATCGGAAGGACGCACCTCGAACGAAGCTCCGTTCGGCCCGACAAGCAGCCCCTCTGTGGACGGTGCGCTCGGCGGCGCGACGCTTCGGGGCACGGCGCGCATGACACCGCTCTTGGGGATCGGCGTCTCGTTCGCTTGCCGGCGCTGGTCGCTGCGGACCTCTTTCATAGGGAGCTCGCCGCAAAAAAAAGACTCAACACAAAGGCCGCTTGCGGCAACCACCGCAGCGAAGGGCACGCGATCCACCTAGCAACGGCCATGCCGACCGCTCAATGAACGAGTCACCGCGTGAACAAGGGGTTCATGCCAGATTTCCCTTGCATGGATGAAACGCTGGTTCAGCGGTGCAACCGCGCGGAGATGACCGGGACGGCGTTCATCTCCGCTCAGGCCAGCCCACGCGTCTGCGGCGGCACACACCCGCCAGCGTCCCAAGCCGAAGGAACACCGCGTCAACGCGCCGTGAGGCCCGCGTCAAGTTGCCTCGAGGCTCGCCTCGATGTGCCTTGAAGTTCGCGTCACTACGCCCCAAGACGCGCCGTGAGGCTCGCGTTGACGCACCGGGAGCGCCGAGCTGGCGGAGCCTTGCTCGCGCCTTGGACGCTCCTCGGCCCTGAAGGACCGTCGAGCGGCGGCGGTTTCACGCGAGCACCGCGTACGCCTGCCCACGATGAATTTGGTGGGCGACGAGGTGGGCCTGCGCGCTCGCCACGCGCTCGACCTGGACGTGGCGCGCGTGCAGAAGCCGCACTTCGCCGCGCAGAAGCCGCACCTCGCCGCGCAGAAGCCGCACTTCGGCGCCGAGCGTGGGGAGCCTCTGGTTCGACCAGGCGTCGTGCTCTGCCATCGATCGAAACGTGGTAAGGGGGGTTCATGCGCGAGAGCTCCGCGCCTCGCTCGCGCCGTCCATCGAGCGAGGCTGCTGACCGGACGCTGTCAGCAGCGCCGCCCTAGGATGCCGGCGCGTGGGGCAGGACCCCCCGAGGAGGACCTCATGAACACAGGACTGGGTGGCGTGATCGTCTATGTGCCCGACGCGGTGGAAGCCGCGGCGTTCTACGAGCGCGCGTTCGGCTTCGAGCGCGGCTTCGTCTCCAGCGACAACGACTACTGCGAGCTGAAGGGCAGGGTGCCCCTCGGGTTCGTGCAGGAGGACTTCGCCCAGAAGGGCCTCCCGGAGCTCGCGAAGAACAGGCCGGGCGAGCGCCCCGCCGGGTTCGAGATCATCGTCACCAGCGAGGACGTCGACGCGGCGTTCGCGCGCGCCGTGAAGGCCGGCGCGGCCCCCGTGTCGGAACCCCACGACAAGCCCTGGGGCCAGCGCGTCTCCTACGTGCGCGACCTGAACGGCGTCCTCGTGGAGATCTGCTCGCCCTGGGGCTCTCCATGAGCTCGCGAGAGCTCACCGCATGAGCTCGCCGCAGCTCACCCCATGAGCTCGCCGCAGCTCACCCCATGAGCCGACACCGACCGTGCGATCGCGAGCGACGCGCCGCGCCGGCCGCCGCGAGAATGCGCTCGTGCCCCTGACGGTGCTTCTCCTGACAGGCTTTTACGGCAAGTCCTTGCCGCGCCTGACGCGGCCTGCTTAACCTCCGGCCGTGAACGCGAACGGACGGACACGGGTGCACCTGCTCGTGGCAGCAGCGATCGCCCTGCTCGCGGCCGGCCCCTCGGGGCTCGGCGGCGGGCCCGTCGCGGAGGCCAAGGAGCCGGCCCGGGGAAAGAAGGCGAAGAGCTACGAGTGCCGCGTCCAGAGCCCGCAGAAGTTCCTGAAGCGGCGCACCTTCGTCCAGAAGGGGATGCTCAACCCGAAGAAGCACGCCAAGGCGGTCCGCTACCTCGCCGAGCACTACGGCCACGTCGAGACCGAGGAGACGCGGCGCCACAACGCCGAGAGCGCCCACTCCCAGGCGACGAACGTGCAGTTCATGGGCCTCCCGCTCTCCGTCCACGAGAAGATCGCGCCCGCGCTCCACTGCGTCGAGAAGCGGATCCGCTCGACGTGCACCCGCAAGTCCCGCCGCTACACGCCGCGCGCGGTCGGCGGGTTCCGCACGGCGAACAGCTACCGCGGCGCCGAGATCTCGAACCACCTCTTCGGCATCGCCATCGACATCGATCCCGACCGGAATCCGTGCTGCGGCTGCGTCGACCCGTGGCCCACGAGCCCGCTGTGCCAGGAGAAGAAGCGCTCTGCCTACGAGCGCACGGCCCTGTCCCGCTGCTGGATCAAGGCGTTCGAGCGCTACGGCTTCGACTGGCTCGGCCACGACGACCTCGAGGACACGATGCACTTCGAGTTCCTCGGGGATCCCGACCGGATCAAGAAGAAGTAGCGCGCGGCGATCACGCGCCGCGGCCGCCCCCGCGCCGCGAGAGCCGCCGCGCGCGCCGCTCCGCCGCGGCCTCGGCGAGGCGGCGATCGTCGTCCGTCTCGAGGAGGATCGGCGGCACCGAGGTCGGCCTGAGCGACGCGTCGACGGCCACGAACGTCACGAAGGCCGTGACCATGGGCCAGATGGCGCCCGTCATCGCGTCCTCCCCCTCGACCGACACCAGGATCTCGAGCGACGTGCGGAAGGTCGCCGTCACCCGCGCGGCCAGACGGACGACCTGACCGACCTTGATCCCATGATCGAACGAGAGGTCGTCGATGCCCGCGGTGACGACCGCGCTGCCGGTGTGCCGCTGCGCGCAGATGGCAGCGCACAGGTCGATCCACGCGAGCACCTGGCCGCCGAAGATCGAGCCGAGCGCGTTCGTGTGCGTCGGCAGGACGTACTCGGTCATCGTCGTGACCGACTCGGAGACGCGCTTCTCGTGCGGGGCCTTCACCCGGCATGCGTATCACGGGCGCCCCCCCGCGCCAGAGCACGCCGGCCCGCCCGGGTCGCCCGGCCTCAGCTGGAGGTCGAGGCCCTGCCTGGGCTCGGGAAAGACGACGGCTCTTCGGGGACCGGCGAGCGGCCAGGGCTCGCGCTGACCGACGACTTCGTGGGGACCGACTGGCCCGGCGGGCCCGTCGGGAGCGTGGGCTCGTCCTCCAGGCGCACCGACGTGACCTTCAGCCGCGCGAAGATCGCCTCGGCCTTCTCGTTCATCGCCACCGCCTCGCGCCGCGCCGCCATGTTCGCCACGAAGCTGCGATCGGTCGTCAGGAACCGCGCGTAGGCCTGGAACGTGCGCGCGAGCTCGAGCTCGTTCCCCGTCTCCTCGAAGATGCTCACCGAGCGCGCGAAATAGGCGCGCGCGCTCTTCGTGTGCGCGCTGCCCCAGCCGCCCGCCGCCGTGATCTCGCCGAGCGTCCGGAGCGCGATGCCGAGGTGCACCTTGCTCCGGACCGAGGCGAACAGGTCCACCGCCCGGCTGATCGAGTCGCGCGCCTTCTCCAGATCGCCCCGGAGCATGTAGGCCTTCCCCAGGGCGCGCCGCGCCTCGGCCAGGCCGAGCCGGTCGCCGAGCTCGTCGCAGAGCTCCTCGGCCTGCTGCAGCACGCGCACCGCCTCGTCGGGATCGCCGCTCCGGTAGAGCGTCCCGCCGATGTTCGTCAGGATCAGCGCCGTCCTGTTCCGATCGCCGACCTGCCGCGCCACCTCCAGCGCCTCCTCGAAGAGCTCGAGGGCGTGGCGGTGATCGCGCTGGTCCTGCGCGATCATGCCGAGGTTGTTCAGGCTCATCACGACGCCGAGCAGGTCCGAGATCTCGCGCCGGATCGCGAGCGACCGCTCGAACGTGTTGAGCGCCTGCTTGAACTCGCCCGAGTCCTGCAGGGCGAGGCCGAGGTTGTTCAGCGACAGCGCGATCGAGCGGCGATCCCCCATCCGCTCGCGGCGGGCGAGCGCGTCGCGCAGCCATTTCAGCGCCTCCTGGTACTCGCCCCGGAGCCAGTGCAGCTTGCCGATGTCGTCGATCGTCGAGGCGATCCCCCGCTCGTCCCGCGCGCCCTCGAAGAGGCGGAGCGCGGTCGTGAGGTGCTTGCCGGCCTCGTCGAGCGAGCCGCTGTCGCGGTAGAGCCGCCCGATGCGGTTGTGCGCCGCCCCGCCCTTGCGCCGGTTGTCGAGCCGGTAGGCGAGCGTCAGCATCTCGCGGAACGCGGCGAGCGCGTCGTCGATGCGCCCGGCGAGCTGGAGGACGTCGCCGTAGTCGTGGAGCGCGTCGATGCGCCGCGCGACGTGCGCGTCGCCGAGCAGCGAGAGCCCGCGCGCGTAGTACTCCGCCGCCTTCGCGTTCGAGTAGCGCCCGCGCGCCACGTCCCCGGCGTCGAGCAGCGAGAGCCCCGCCCGCACCGCGTCGCCGATGCGCTCGCGGTGCGTCGCGAGCTCGGCGAGGAGCTCCTCGCTCGCGCGCACCGCCACCTGCTGCTCCAGCCACTCGGCGATCGCGTGGTGGTACCGCCGCTGGGCCGCGGCGCTCATCCGCTTCTGGAGCGCCTCGCGCTCCTTGGCGTGCACGAACACGTACTCGTCCGAGCCGGCGAAGCTCGACTCGCTCTGCTTGCGCAGGTAGCCGCGGTCGCACAGCGAGCGCAGCGCGGCGTTGATCCGGTCGAGATCCTTGTCGCTCTGCTCCTCCCCCCACAGGTCGGGGGCCTGACTGCCGGCCCTGCCGAGGACGAACAGCGCGCCGCTCCAGAACACCGGGCCGATCGTCGCGGCCTGCTCGAGCAGCTGCCGGCCGTCGTGATCGAGCGCGGCGAGGCGGACGTTCACGGCGTCCTCGACCGTCATCGGCAGGCGCGCCGTCGACAGCTTCCCGAGGTGCACGCGCCAGCGCGGCCCGCCCGCGGAGTCGGGCGAGAGCTCCTCGATCACGCCCTGCTCGTGGCAGATGCGGACCATCTGCTCGAGCAGCGCCGGGTTGCCGTTCGCGAAGGAGCAGGCCGCCTCGACGAGCTCCGACGGCACGCCCGGCTGGGACTGCGGCTCGGCGCGCCGAACATCGTCGACGAGGTCGGTGATGACGACATCGTCGCTCCCGCGCGGCGCGCAGGGCGCGAGCAGCGCCCTCGCCATCTCCGCCGCGGCGGCCTCGCCGAGCGGCGTGAGCTCGAGGAGCGCGTGGCGCCGGTCGCCGACCTTGCCCCAGTCTTCCTGGCGGGTGAGCAGCTCCGGGCGGGCGGCGCAGACGATCAGGACCGGGCCCGTGAGGTACTCGATGAGGTAGCGCAGGAGCGCGAGGGAGTCGTCGTGGGCCGCGTGGAGATCCTCGAAGATGAGGCACAGGGGGCCGTGGACGGCGTCCGCCTCGAGGAACGCCTTCAGGACGGCGCGACGGATGAGGTCGGCCTGCGCGGGATCGTCCTGCACCGCGCGGGTGAGCGGGCTGTCGCCGAACGCGAGCCCGATGAACTGGCCGAGGAAGTAGATGACGTCGCCGACCTTGCGGTCGCCCATCACGTGCGCGACCTGCGAGCGGACCTCGGCGCGGGCCGCGTCCTTGTCCATGCCGTCGGAGAGGCCGAAGCGGGCGCGCAGGAGCCGGGTGAAGACGCCGTACGCGGACGCCATGTCGCCGGTGCTGCCCGAGGTGACGCGCAGCGCGGCGGAGCCCTGGCGCCGCCGCTCGAGGAGCTCGCGCACGAGCCTGCTCTTGCCGATGCCCGGCGGGCCGACGAGCGTCACGGTCCGCGTGGAGCGCTCCCGCTCGACCGCGTCGAGCGCGCGGGCCAGGGCGGACAGCTCCGCCTCGCGCCCGATCAGCGGCGCGAGGGCGGGCGGCGCCGCGCCAATTGCACTGTCCTCTCGGCTCATCTCCTGGCCTCCACGTCCCCGGGTGCCGCAGCGCCGGACACGATGTCCGGAGCCTATACCAGGTTCGGCTTCGGTGGCGTGTGCGGTAAGCTGCCGAGCGTGGACGGCGAGGGCACGGGGACGTCGGGGAGCACGGCGCGCAGCGCCGCGGAGATCCGCGGGCGCATCACGGCTTGCTTCAGCCTGGTCGAGCTGCGCCGCTTCGCGGAGGAGCTCGGTGTGCCGGACATCCCCTGGGAGCGGGGGATCCAGGGAGCGGCGTACGAGCTCGTCCGCCGCTTCGAGCAGCGCCGCGAGCTCGGGCCGCTCGTCGAGCGCCTCCGCGCGGCGAGGCCGCTCGTGGAGTGGCCCGACACGCCGACGGTGCCGTCCGCCGCGTCCAGCGAGCCGGCGCACACCGACATTCCCCGGCCGGCGCCGCTGCCGAACCTCTCGCCGATGGTGGCCCCATCACCTCCCCTGGAGGCCGCGACGCTGGCGCCGCCGTCGATCGTGCCCACCCCGCGGACACCGAACGTCACCGCGCCGCAGCCCGCGAATGCGCGGCCGCCCGGCGCCGCGGGGCCGGCGCAGCTCCCGGCCGGCTCTCCGCGCGCCGGCGCGCCGGCGCGCCAGCCGCGCCGCATCGACCCGCGGCTCGCGCTCGCCGCCCTGGGGCTCGTGGCGGTAAGCCTCATCGTGGCCTTCCTCATCGGCAGGGCGTCGAGCGCGCCGGGTGACGACGCGGCGCGCGGGAGCGCCGCGTCGGCGAGCGCCGCGCAGAAGGGCGCCCCACCGCCAGCGGCGCGGCCGGACGGGGTCGCGTCGCGCGCTGCCGCCGCGATCGACCACAGGATCGAGAGCCTGGCGCGGGCGTGCGAGATCCCGCCCGGCTCGGCGGAGGACGTGATGCGCCGCGCCTTCGAGCGCTGCGGACCGTCGCCCGCCTCGGCGGGGCACCGGACGACGCCGGCGCAGCGCAGCGATCCGCCTGCCGCGCAGGCGCCGGGCGCGCTGCCGGCGTCTCCAGGGGCGGGGCCCCGTCCGGCGGCCGCGACCGGCCTTGCGCCCGCCGGCGGCAACGCCGGGTGCGTGGGGGCGTGCGAGCGACGACACCAGGCGTGCAGGGCGACGCAGTGCGGTAAAGAGCCCACGCAGAGCACGCAGTACCAGCGTTACCAGGGCTGCCTGTCGGACTGTCTCGAGCAGGCGTCCAAGTGCCGCCTCGGCTGCCTCTGAGCCTCAGGGCGACGCGTCAGAGCGACGGCCGGCTGCGGCGCATCACGTTGACCGTGACGGTCGGCTCGTGCTCTGGGCAGCCGGTGCGACCGGACTGGCTCGGGTCGAAGTCGATGCGAAAGCAGGTCTTGCAGACGCAGAGATAGGCGTCGTGGAACTCGCGGAAGTTGAGGATGTCCGCGGCGAAGAGGCTGAGGACGATGTCGCTGAGCAGGTCTTCCTCGCGCGGGCACGGCTCCCACGGCCCGAGGCCCGCGGCGCGCAGGACGCGCCCGCTGTCGATGGCCGCCGCGAGGAAGCGATCGTCCGCGGCGGGCGGCATGAAGGCGCGAAGCGAGGCGAGCACCCGGAACCGCGCCGCGTCGACGAGCTGCTCGATCTCGGACGCATCCGGGGCCGCCGGGGCCTGATGGCCGAGCGCCACCTGCTTGGAGAAGCCCTCGGTCACGTAGGCCGGTCGCTGCATCCTCCCGGCGGCCACGAGGTGCTTCTCGAACCAGATCGCGAGCGCCGCCGCGCTCCGGGGAGGCCTGCCGACGAACGTGAGCGCCGCGAGCAGCGCGCGGCGCTCGTGATCGCTGGCGACGAGCGATGCCGCGGACGGCAGCGTGGGAATCGAGGTGTGGGAGTCCTCTTGCGGTTGCGGCATGAACGCCCCTTTGCTCCGCCCCAGTCTGCCCGAGGTCTTCTCTCGGGGTCCAGGCGCGACGGCGCCCCGGTCGGAGATTGCGGAACTTCCTGCAATGCGTCGCGTTACCGGCTCTTTGCCGCTTTGTAGTGAACGGCGCGAGGCGGATCTCAGTCCGTGATCTTGAGCGCTCCGCTGTCGTCGAGCGCGCCGCTCGCGTCGGCGCCATCCGAATTTGCCTCGATCTCCGCCTCGGACGCAGCGGGACGCAGGAACGACAGATCGAGGCCGCCCATGGGCTGCTGCGCCGCCGCGCGCGTGGCGGCGAGCGGCAGCGCCTCGGCGTTCGCAGCGGCGTGCGGGGCGGAGCGGCGCGCTTCCCGTTCAGGTCGCTTGTCGTCGCGGCGCGAGGGCTGCGCCGGGTCGCGCCGGCCGGCGCCGGGCTCGCGCGGCCGCTCCGGCGCGGGCGCCGCGGCGGCCTTCGGCCGGCGCGCGGCCTCGGCGCGCGCGGACGGCGGCGGTGTCCGGAGCGCCCTGTCCGTCTTCCTCGCGATGCGCGCGCGGGCGCGGGAAGGGGCGTTCTTCGCGAGCTCGACGCAGCTGCCGCGCATGGCCGCGGGGCAGGAGATGCGCACGTGCATGTGGTCGTCGTGCGACTCGGCGCCCGTGGGCTGCATCATCGCGAGCTGCGCGCGGACGATCAGCGCGCGGGAGACGCCGATCCGCTTGGCGTGAGCGATCAGCGCGGACCGGAGCGGATCGGCGATGAAGATGTGGCTCACGCGGGCGCGAGGATCGGTGAGCAGGTGCTGGACGAGCAGCCAGTTGCGCGGCAGGTCGAAGCGCGCCCCGGGCACGTTGGTCGAGGCGAGCCGGGCGTCGAACCGGAGGAAGATCGGCGCGTGGACCTGCTTTCCGCGCGCGTCGAGCGCGTAGAAGCCGAGGTCGACGTCGCGGCCGCTCTCGTGGGAGTTGTGGCGGTGGACCTCGCCGCCGCGCTGGCGCGACAGGTCGCCGACGTCGAGCACGGCGCCCGGGAAGCGCTTGGCCACGCCGCGCGCCGCGCGCTCGATCATGCCGACGAGCGCCGGTAGCCCCCAGCGGACGTCGGCGCCGGCGTAGGCGGGCACGACGCGGATGTCCTTGCGCGAGGTGTCGAGCCGCACGCCGCCCTCGAGGCGCCCTTCGTTGGGATGGCCGACCGACGAGGCGGGCGCCTGGGGCGCGGCCTTCTCCCTGGCCGGCCCGGACGATCGCGGGCCCGCGTCGCCGGCGCGAGGGCGGTGGCCCTTGGTGTCGTCCTTCGCGAGCCGCGCGCGCTTCGTCGCCCCGCGCGCCTTGGCGGCAGCGGCGTCCCGCGGCTTTGCTTCCGCGGTGGGGCGCGCGTGTGAGCGCGCCGGCGCATCCGGCGCCGCGGCGGCCGTCTGCGAGCCGGACAGGGAGAGCGCCAGGATCGTGAACAGCACGGAGAGCGGTCGAGGCACACCGGTGCGTTACGGGGTTTCGGCGGGCCGGGCCAAGAAGCCGGCGCCGCCTGGCCGCGCCCTCCGAGGGCCGCTCCCGAGACCTGCGCCGAGCCTGCGCCGAATGTGCGCTGGCAAGTGCGGTGAACGAGCGCTGGCGGACGCCACGCGCGCCTCATGCACCCCGGACACACGCGAGGTTCCCGCGGCCCGCCGGAAGCGCGGCCGAGGAGCGCGGATCACCTCGTGACGCCGCGCCGCGGCCGGCGCCGCCCGGCCCCTGTGCCGCGCTGCGGCGCCGGCGCCATGGCATGTCGCGGCGGCAGCGGAGGCTTTTGCCTCGCGGCCAGTTGGGCTACCTCTCGGTCGGCCATGGACAAGGTCTACAAGAGCGCGCTGGACGCCGTGAGGGACATCCCTGGCGGCGCCACGATCCTCTCGGGCGGCTTCGGCCTCTGCGGCATCCCGGAGAACTGCATCGCGGCGCTCCGGCAGCTCGGCACGAAGGATCTCGTGGTCGTGTCCAACAACTGCGGAGTCGACGCCTTCGGCCTCGGGATCCTCCTTCAGAACCGGCAGATCCGGAAGATGATCTCGTCGTACGTCGGCGAGAACAAGGAGTTCGAGCGCCAGTACCTGAGCGGCGAGCTCGAGGTCGAGCTCACGCCGCAGGGCACGCTGGCCGAGCGCATCCGCGCCGGAGGCGCCGGGATCCCTGCGTTCTACACGCCGACCGGGGCGGGCACGGCCATCAGCGAGGGCGGGTTGCCCGTGCTCTATGGCCCGGACGGCGCGGTGAAGAGGTACTCCGAGAAGAAGGAAGTGCGAAAGTTCGACGGCCGCGACTACGTGCTCGAGCCCGCCATCCGCGGCGACTACGCGCTCGTGAAGGCCTGGAAGGGCGACCGTTTCGGCAACCTCGTCTACCGCCACACCGCCATGAACTTCAACCCGATGATGGCGATGGCCGCGAAGGTGACGATCGCCGAGGTGGAGGAGCTCGTCGACGTCGGCTCGCTCGACCCGGACCACATCCACACGCCCGGGATCTTCGTGCACCGGATCTTCCAGGGCGAGCGCTTCGAGAAGCGGATCGAGCGGCGGACGGTGCGCAAGGCGTCGGCCGCCTAGGCGCGGGGACAGGGGACACGATGGGACTCACGCGGGAACAGATCGCGCAGCGCGCCGCGCTGGAGCTCAAGGACGGCTACTACGTCAACCTCGGCATCGGGATGCCGACGCTCGTCGCCAACTACATCCCGGCCGGGGTCGAGGTGGTGCTCCAGAGCGAGAACGGGCTGCTCGGCATCGGCCCCTACCCGGCCGAGGGCGCGGAGGATCCGGATCTCATCAACGCCGGCAAGGAGACCGTGACGATGCTCGCCGGCTCCGCGATCTTCTCGAGCGCCGAGTCGTTCGCGCAGATCCGGGGCGGCCACATCGACCTCGCGATCCTCGGGGCCATGGAGGTCTCCGAGAAGGGCGATCTCGCCAACTGGATGATCCCCGGCAAGATGGTGAAGGGGATGGGCGGGGCGATGGATCTCGTGGTGAGCGCGAAGCGCGTCGTCGTGATCATGGATCACGCGGCGAAGAACGGCGCGCCGAAGATCCTGAACGAGTGCGCGCTGCCCCTCACCGGGCGGGGCGTCGTCCACCGGATCATCACCGATCTCGCCGTGCTCGATGTGACGCCCGAGGGGCTCGTGCTGCGCGAGCTCGCGCCCGGCGTGAGCGCCCGAGAGGTGCAGGAGAAGACACAACCAACGCTCCGGGTCCCCTCCGACGTGAACGAGATGGACCTGGGGAGCGCCTGAGGGCTCGCCGATGACCTGGCCTGAAAAGACCCTGCCGACGACCGACGCGAGCGAGAAGCGCTCGCTGGGAGCGGGCGTGTTCCGTCGCTGCGACGGCTGCTCGCACACGCACGACGCCGCCGAGCTCGCGCGCACCTTCGAGGTGTGCTCGCAGTGCGGCCACCACCACAAGCTCGACGCCGACGGGTGGCGGAGGCTCCTGCTCGACGACGGCGAGCTCGCCGCGTGGGACGAGCACCTCGTCCCGAACGACCCGCTCCGGTTCAGCGACGGCAAGAGCTACCGGGACCGCGTCGCGGCGCTCCACAAGAAGGGCCGCGCGAAGGAGGCGATCGAGATCGGCCGCGGCAGGCTGGGCGGCCGCGACATCGCCTACGGCGCGTTCGTCTTCGCCTTCATGGGCGGGAGCATGGGCTCGGTCGTCGGCGAGAAGATCACCCGCCTGTTCGAGCGCGCGACGCGCGAGGAGCTCCCGGTGGTGCTCCTCCAGGCGTCGGGCGGCGCGCGGATGCAGGAGGGCATCCTCTCGCTGATGCAGATGGCGAAGAGCGTGGCGGCGCTCGAGCGGTACCGCAAGGCGCGGCTGCCGTTCCTGTCGGTGCTGCTCCACCCGACGACGGGCGGCGTCGCGGCGAGCTTCGCCTTCCTGGGCGACGCGAACATCGCCGAGCCCAAGGCGCTCATCGGCTTCGCCGGCCCGCGGGTCATCGAGAACACGATCCGGCAGACGCTGCCGGCGGGCTTCCAGCGGTCCGAGTTCCTGCTCGACCACGGGATGGTCGACGCCATCGTCCCGCGCCCCGAGATGAAGGCGTACATCGGGACGCTGCTCCAGCACCTCACGGCCAGCCGCCGAGCGCGGCGATGACCTCGGCGGCGCCGCGGCTGCCCGCGCTGCTCGAGGCGCTCGGGCAGCGGGCGCCGCGGGGGATGGAGCTCGGGCTCGGCCGGGTCCGCGAGGCGCTCTCCGCGCTCGGCGATCCCCACGAAGGCCTCCCGGCGGTGCACGTCGCTGGCACGAACGGCAAGGGCAGCGTGTGCGCGATGGTCGAGTCGATCGCGCGCGAGGCCGGGCTCCGGACCGGCCTGTACACGTCGCCGCACCTGTCTCGCTTCGCCGAGCGCATCCGCGTCGGGGGAGAGATGATCGGCGACGCGGCGCTCGAGCGCGCGCTCGCCGCCGCGCTCGAGCGTGTCCCCTCGCCGCTCACGTTCTTCGAGGCGCTGACGGTCGCCGCGTTCGTGGCCTTCCGCGAGGCGGACGTCGACCTCGCGATCCTCGAGGTGGGCCTCGGCGGGCGGCTCGACGCCACGAACGTGATCTCGGCGCCGCTCTGCACGGCGATCACGTCGATCGCGCTCGACCACCAGGCCGTGCTCGGCCCGACGCTGACGGACATCGCCCGGGAGAAGGCGGGCATCCTCAAGGCGGGCGCGCCCGCGGTGCTCGGCCCCCTCGATCCCGAGGCCGACGCCGCGATCGAGGCGGCAGCGCAGGCGATCGGCGCCGGGCCTCGCCTCCGCGTCGCGCCGGCGGAGCGCGGCGGGAGCGCGGGCGAGATCGCGGTGGGGCGCGGCGGGCGCGGGGCGGGCGCGACGCGCGTCGCCGGGCCGGGGCGCCGCGAGATCGAGGTGGAGCTCGGCCTCCGCGGCGCGCACCAGGCCGAGAACGCCGGCGTGGCGTGCGGTATCGCGTGGCAGCTCGCCGGGCGATGGCCCGAGGTCGAGCGGGCGCTCGCGGGTGGGCTCGCTGCGGCCCGCTGGCCCGGTCGCCTGGAGCGAATCGACGCGGGCGGCGCCCATGTCCTGCTCGACTGTGCGCACAACCCGCACGGCGCGCAGGCGCTCGCGGCGTGGCTCGACGAGGAGGGTCCGGGGGCGGCGCTCACCACGCTCGTGTTCGGGGCGATGGCCGACAAGGGGTGGGGCGAAATGCTACAGGTGCTCGCGCCACGAGCGCACCGCCGGTTCTATGTGACGCCGAAGGGCCGCGCGGCCGCGCCGCTCGATGCGCTGCGCGGGGTCGCGCCGGGCGAGGCGATCGGCGATCCGCGCGCCGCGGTGGCGCGCGCGATCGAGGCCGCCGCGCCCGGCGGGCTCGTGGTCGTGGCCGGCTCGATCTACCTGGTCGGCGAGGTGCGCTCGGCGCTGCTCGGCATCGTGGCGGATCCGGTCGTCACGCTCTGAAGCGGGCGCGAGCGGCGCGCTGTGCAGGCGCGTCGCTGCCCGCCGGCGCGCGGCGGGTGGCACGCGCGATGCCGTCCTCCGCGGCATGGCGTTCAGAAAGCGGCGTTCTCCGGTGCTCTTCTCTGCGGCGGCCCTCGTGGCGGCCGCGCTCGCGCGGACGGCGTTCCGCGCGCTTCGGCGGCTCGATCTGCGCGGCCGGGTCGTGATCATCACGGGCGGCTCTCGCGGCCTGGGGCTGCTGCTGGCCGAGGAGTTCGGCCGGCACGGCGCCCGGGTGGCGATCGCCGGCCGCGACGCGGAGGCGCTCTACCGGGCGGAGCAGCGGCTGCAGGCGCTCGGCGTCGAGGTGCACGCGGCGGCGTGCGATCTCGGCGACCGCGCCGCCGCCGAGGCGTTCATCGACGGCGTGGCGAGGGCGTTCGGCCGGATCGACGTGCTCGTCAACAACGCCGGCGTGATCCAGGTGGCGCCCATGCAAGACCTCCGGGTGGAGGAGCTCGACGAGGCGATGCGCTCGAACTTCTGGAGCGCGGTCCACGCGACGCTGCGCGCGCTGCCGCACCTGAGGCGGCATGGGCGCGCGGCGCGCATCGTGAACGTGGTGTCCATCGGCGGGCGCGTCGCCGTGCCGCACTTGCTCGGGTACAACGCGTCGAAGTTCGCGATGATGGGCTTCTCGGAGAGCGTGCAGGCGGAGCTCACGCACGGCGGCGCGAGGGGCCCGCGCGTCACGACGGTGATCCCGGGGCCGATGCGCACGGGGTCGATCTACAACGCCGCGTTCGGCGGCAGCCCGCAGCACGAGTTCGGCTGGTTCGGCCTGGCCTCGTCGCTCCCGATCGCGACGATCGACGCGCGGCGCGCGGCGCGGCGGGTGGTGGCGGCGGCGCGCGAGGGGCGCACCGAGGTGAAGCTCGGGCTGTCGTCGCACCTGCTGAGCTGGGCGCACGGCATCGCGCCGCAGGCGACGGTGAGGCTGATGGGCCTCGTCAACGCGCTCCTTCCGCCGCCGGGCGGCGGCGAGGGCACGACGAAGGGCCGAGACCTGCGCACGCCGGCGCAGGGATCGGTCTTGCTGCGCCTGAGCAACGAGGCAGCTCGGCGCAACAACGAGGCGCCGCCGGCAGCGGCGCGGTAATGACCGCGCTGCACAAGCGGCGCAGCAGCGACCGCGCTGTAAACACGGCGCAGTAGCGACCGCGCTGTAAACACGGCGCGGTTGCTACTGCGCTGCAAAACGGCGCAGACGCGGCACGATAGCGGCCACGCTACAAAGCGGCGCGATGTAGGCCGCGTCAATGTCGCTGCGGCGGCGATTGGCCGTAGGCCGTCTTGGCAAAGGTTGCTAAGGGTGGTCTCCTCAGCCCCACACCACAGAGAGGGACCGTGCCGAAGCACACCAAGAAGGATCCTAGGGAGGGCGCTCCGTCGGCGACGGGCGAACCGCAGAAGCAGGCCGCAGGCCGCAAGCTCTTCGGCACCGACGGGGTGCGCGGCGTGGCGAACCAGCCGCCGATGACGCCCGAGATGGCGCTGCGGCTCGGGCGCGCGATCGCGTTCGTCGCGAGCCACGGGAAGGCGCGGCAGGTGCGGGTGGTGATCGGGAAGGACACGCGCCTGTCCGGCTACATGCTCGAGACCGCGATCGCGTCCGGCGTGTGCGCGATGGGCGGGCGCGTGATGCTCAGCGGGCCGATCCCCACGCCGGCGGTCGCGCAGCTCACGCAGAGCATGCGGGCCGACGCCGGGGTCGTGATCAGCGCGAGCCACAACCCGTACCAGGACAACGGCATCAAGATCTTCGGGCCCGACGGCTACAAGCTGCCCGACACCGCGGAGGAAGAGATCGAGCGGCTCATGGAGAGCCACGAGCTCGACGAGGCGCGGGTTGTCGGGGCGGGGATCGGCAGCGCGGTGAAGCTCGACGACGCGCGCGGGCGGTACGTCGTGTTCTGCAAGAACACGTTCCCCACGGCCCTCTCGCTCGACGGCGTGAAGATCGTCGTCGACGCGGCGCACGGGGCGGCGTACCGCGTGGCGCCCTCGGTGTTCACGGAGCTCGGCGCGAACGTGACGGCGCTCGGCGTGAAGCCGAACGGCCGCAACATCAACCGCGAGACCGGCGCCCTGCACCCGGAGCACGTGAAGGCCGAGGTGCTCAAGCGCGGCGCGGCCATCGGCATCGCGCTCGACGGCGACGCGGACCGGGTGATCATGGTCGACGAGCGCGGCGAGGTCGTGGACGGCGACGCGATCATGGCGCTCTGCGCGCTCCGGATGCTGCGCACCGGCAAGCTGCCGCGGAACACGATCGTGACGACGGTGATGTCGAACCTCGGGCTCGAGCGGGCGCTCAAGGCCCAGAACGGGCACGTCGTCCGCACGGCGGTCGGGGATCGCTACGTCGTCGAGGCGATGCGGAACGGCGGCTACTCGTTCGGCGGCGAGCAGTCGGGGCACCTCATCTTCCTGGACCACGCGACGACGGGCGACGGCATCGTGGCGGCGCTGCAGGTGCTCGCCATCATGATGGAGGAGGACAAGCCGCTGAGCGAGCTCGCCTCGAAGGCGATGCAGCGGGTGCCGCAGGTCCTGGAGAACGCGACGTTCGCGACGCGGCTGCCGCTCGACAGCATGCAGCGGACGCGGGTCACCGTGGATCGCATCGAGAAGACGCTGGGCGACAAGGGGCGCATCCTCGTGCGCTGGAGCGGGACGGAGCCGAAGCTCCGCGTCATGGTCGAGGGCGAGGACGCGTCGACCATCGGGGCGTACGCGCTCGAGATCATCGAAGCGGCCAAGCAGGACGTCGCTGGGGCATCGGCGTAGCTCGTAGCCAGGGCTGCCCGGCCCCCGGCGAGGGTGTCCTCTGCGCGGGGTGGGGGCCCCGCCGAACTCGGCGCACCCATGGATCATCCGGCGATGCCGGATGATCCATGGGTGCGCCTCAAACATCGGCCCATCCCCCACCCCGCGCAGAGGACACCCTCTCCGGGGGCCTACCGCTGCCTTGGGGACAGGCCGGCGCTGGCTACAGGGCGCGGCGCATGAAGAGGTCTTCTAGCGTCTCGCGGCGCGGCGCGACCTCGACGACCTGCGCGCCCGCCGCGAGCGACGCCCGCAGCACGTCGCGCACGCGCGCCTCGCCCTCCACGTCGACCACGACGACGTCGCCCCGGCGCGTGGTCGCGAAGCCCTTCGCGCCGAGATCGGCGAGGAGTCCTTCGCTCGCGCCCGCCAGGGTGACCTCGGTGCGCAGCACGTCGCCCCGCAGCAGCTGGCGGATCGCGCCGCTCACGACCACCTGGCCCTCGCGCAGGATCGCCACGCGATCGCACATCGCCTCGACGTCGCTCAGGATGTGCGTCGAGAAGAAGATCGTCCGGCCCTGGTCGCGCTCGGCGAAGATGAGATCGCGCACCTCCTTGCGGCCGACCGGATCGAGGCCGCTCATCGGCTCGTCCAGGATCAGCATCTCCGGATCGGCGACCAGCGCGGCCGCCAGCCCCGTGCGCTGCAGCATCCCCTTCGACAGCCGGCGCACCTGCCGATCCGCCGCGTACGCGATCTTCACCTGATCGAGCACCTCCATCGCCCGCCTGCGCAGCGCAGCGCCGCTCATCCCGGAGAGGCGACCGCAGAGCTCCACGAACTCGCGCGGGGTGAGGTAGGGGTAGACGTACGGGTTCTCCGGCAAGAAGCCGATTTTCCGGCGCGCCTCGGGCGACGGCACGCGCGCGCCGAACAGGTACGCCTCGCCGCCGGTCGGGGCGATGAGGCCCGTCAGCATCTTGATCGTCGTCGTCTTGCCGGCCCCGTTCGGCCCGAGAAAGCCGAAGATCTCGCCGCGCCGTACGTCGAAGCTCACCCCCTTGACCGCCTCGACCGCCTTCCGGCGCAGGAAGCCCACCCGGAACGTCTTCAGGAGGCCGCGGACGTCGATCAGCAGCTCGCCCTCCGGCGCCCCTTCCTCGGCGGAGCTGGCCGGCGCGGCACCCCGGTCGCGCGGCTCGACGATGCGCTCGGCTGCGTTGCTCATGCGCCCTCCTCCCCCTCGGGGCTCTCGCCCGGCGCGCCGTCTCCCGGCCGCGCCCGGCCGCGCGCGTTGGCCGCGCTGTACTCGTGCAGCTTGTACTGGATCTTGCGCGGGCTGATCCCGAGGATCGTCGCCGCCTTCGAGGTCGAGCCCTTGCACGCCTCGAGCGTGCGCAGGATCGCGTAGCGCTCCAGGTCGTAGATGGTGCTCCCGGGGACGCGCGGCATCGCGTCGACGGACTCGGCCGGCTCGGACGACATCTGCGCCGGCAGGTGCCGGAGCTCGATGCGCGCGCCGTCGCAGAGCACCGCCGCCCGCTCGATCGCGTTCTCCAGCTCGCGCACGTTGCCGGGGAACGAGTAGGACGTCAGCGCCGACAGCGCCTCGTCGGTGAAGCCCTCGATGCGCTTGCCGTTCTCCTGCGCGTAGCGGCCGAGGAAGAACGTCGCGAGCTCGGGGATGTCGCTCCGGCGCTCGCGGAGCGGCGGGATCTCCAGGGTGACGACGTTGAGCCGGTAATAGAGGTCCTCGCGGAACACCCCCTCGGCGATGCGCTGGCGCAGATCGCGGTTCGACGCGGCGAGGATCCGCACGTCGATCTTGAGCGTCTCGTTGCCGCCCACCCGCTCGAACGTCCGCTCCTGCAGGAAGCGCAGGAGCTTCACCTGCGTGGCGAGCGGGATCTCGCTCACCTCGTCCAGGAACAGGGTGCCGCCGCTCGCCTGCTCGAAGCGGCCCTCGCGGCGGCCGACGGCGCCGGTGAAGGCGCCGCGCTCGTGGCCGAACAGCTCGCTCTCGAGGAGCGACTCGCTCAGCGCGGCGCAGTTCAGCCGGACGAGCGGCGCCTTCGCCCGCGGGCTGGCGCGGTGGATCATCTCGGCGATGAGCTCCTTGCCCGTGCCCGTCTCGCCCACGATCAGCACGCTCGCGCGGCTCGGCGCCACCTGCTCGACCAGCCGGAGGACCTTCGCCATGCTCGGGTGGCTCGCGATCACGTGCCCGAACGCGTTGCGCTCGCGCAGCCGCTCGCGCAGCCGCGAGTTCTCCTGGAGGAGCCGCGCCCGCTCCACCGCGCGCTCGACCACGACCGCGAGCACCGAGAAATCGAGCGGCTTCGTCAGGTAGTTGTACGCGCCCTTCTTCACCGCCTCGACCGCGCTCGAGATGGTGCCGAACGCGGTCATGACGACGAAGGTCGCGTCCGGCAGCGCGAGCTGCGCCTTCTCCATCATCCGGATGCCGTCGAGCCCAGGCATCTTCAGATCGGTCAGGACCACGTCGGGCGCGAACTCCTCGAGCTTGCCGAGCGCCTTGAAGCCGTCGGCCGCGGTCTCGGTCGTGTACCCCTCCTCGCGGAGGATCTCCGAGAGCGCCGCGCGCGCGTTGGCCTCGTCGTCGACGATCAGGATGCGCCCGCGGGATGCCATGGTGATGGCTTTCCTAGCATGCGCGTCCGCGGAATTGGACGGCTGCTCGGCCCCGGCCGAGCGGCGGCGGGGACCGCGGGCGCTCTGGTCGAGCACGTTTGCGACCGAGGCGGCGCGGCGGCGCGGCGCCGTGCCTCGCGCAGAGAAGGCCGAAGGGCTCCGCATCACCGCGCGGGGGATGCCGTACTTATCGAGCCGTACGGCGCGCCTGTCGCGGAGCTGCTGTCAGCGAAAACCGCTGTTTCACGCGCCGCCCGGAGTGATACAACGGGCCGCGCGCGAGGTCTCCACCGTCCCGATTGGCGGGCGTTTCCTTGTTCGATCTCGCGGGTGAGGCTCGATGCATACGCTTCGGAAGGTGTTTGCCGACAGGCCCCGGCGCGCTGCGCTCACGGCGCTGCCGCTCGTCGGCTCGCTCACGCTCGCGGGCGCTGCCGAGGCGCAGCAGCCGCAGCCGCCCTTCGGACCTCAGCCGATCCCAGGCCAGCCCGCGCAGCCGCCCGGCGCTTTCGGGCCCGAGCAACCTCCCGTGCAACCCGGCCCCTTCGGGCCGCAGCCAGGTCAGCCCGGCCCCTTCGGGCCGCAGCCAGGTCAGCCCGGCCCCTTCGGGCCGCAGCCAGGTCAGCCCGGCCCCTTCGGGCCGCAGCCGGGCTTTCCGGGCGACGCTCCGCCGCAGTTCGGGCCGCAGCCGGGCCAACCGCCGCCGGACGGGAGCGTCTCTTTCGGCGCGCAGGCGTCGGTCGGTGATCAGGGCCTCCAGGCCAGCGCGACGGCGCCGACATCCACCGCGTGGGACGAGGAGGAGCGGGCGCTCTCCCTCACCGCGCAGCCGAACCTGTGGGGCTCGACCGGCCTTCTCAGGACGTCGTACGCGGGCTCGGGCGCGCCGGGCACCTTCCGGGTGTCGTTCCTGCTCGACTGGTTCTCCACGAGCGGCTTCCTCTGCGATCCGGCGGAGTCGACGCTCGCCGGTCACCCGATCACGTGCGGTCCTGACGCGAAGGAGGACTCGGCGAGCCACGTCGGAGCGTTCTTCGCGCTGAACGCGACCCCCCTGCCCTTCCTCGAGGGGTACGCGTCGATCCGCACGTTCGCGAACGCGAACGACCAGGGTCGCCCGCGGCTGCTGCAGGTGCTCGGCGACACGACGTTCGGCGTGAAGGCGTTCACCCCCACGAAGATCGGCAAGCCGTTCTCCTTCGGCGGCGAGGCGCAGCTGCTCCTGCTCAACGGGACCGGCAGCGTCGGCCTCGCCGGCGGCGGCACGAGCGCGGTCTTCCGCGGGCTCGCGTCGCTCGATCTGCGCAAGCCGCAGGGCAAGGGGTTCCCGCTGCGGGTGAACGTGAACCTCGGCTACAAGCTCGACAACTCCGGCGTCCTCGTGGAGGAGGTCGAGAAGGCGCGCGCGAAGGCGTTCACGGACGATCGCGAGCGGCAGCCGATCTCGCGGATCGAGCGGTTCGGGCTCGGCATCAACCGCGTCGACTTCTTCCAGACCCACCTCGGCGTCGAGGTGCCGCTGCCGAAGGTGCAGCCTTACCTGGAGTACACCCTCGACATCCCGGTGAACCGGCAGGGTTACGAGTGCCACACGAAGACCGTGTCGCGCGGCGACGTCTGCCTCGGACTCGACGACTTCGCGTCTCCTGACCCGCAGAACCAGGGCGGACCGGGTTATGCCGCGGCGCCGTCGCGGCTGTCGCTCGGCGTGCGGGTGACGCCGTTCGAGAAGGCGTTCCGCGGGCTCTCCGGGCACGCGGCGTTCGACCTCGGCCTGTCGGCGACCTCCGTGTTCATCGAGGAGGTCGCGCCTCAGGCGCCGTGGACGCTCTATCTCGGGATTGGCTATGCGTACGACACGAAGCAGAAGGAGCCGCCGCCGGCCCCCGCGCCGCAGATCATCAAGGAGCCGCCGCAGCTCGTGCCGGCGCCGCAGACCTTCGCGCGCGGCTTCGTGCACGAGCAGAACAAGCCCGACGGGGCGGTGGCGGACGCCATCGTGACGATCGAGGGCGCGGCGCAGCCACCGTACGCGACAGGGCCGGACGGCCGCTTCCTCACACGGCACCTCGAGCCGGGGACGTACACCTTCAACATCCGGGCGAACGGGTACAAGCCCGGCACCTGCCAGGCGACGATCCTCCCTGGCGGGGCAGCGCCGGGGCAACCCGGGGCGTTCGGCCCGCAACCCGGGCAGCCTGGGCCTTTCGGCCCGCAACCCGGGCAGCCTGGGCCTTTCGGTCCGCAGCCCGGGCAGCCCGGCGCCTTCGGTCCGCAACTCGGACAGCCTGGGCCCTTCGGCCCGCAGCCCGGGCAGCCCGGCGCCTTCGGTCCGCAACTCGGACAGCCTGGGCCCTTCGGCCCGCAGCCCGGGCAGCCCGGCGCCTTCGGTCCGCAGCCCGGACAGCCGGGTCCCTTCGGTCCGCAGCCCGGACAGCCTGGGCCCTTCGGCCCGCAGCCCGGACAGCCTGGGCCCTTCGGTCCGCAGCCCGGAGGGCCTGGCGCTGCGCCGAGCCCGACGCAGCCGCAGGGGCCGACGTTCGTGGACGTCGACTGCTCGCTCGAGGCGCTGCCCAAGACGGGCAACATCGTCGGGACGGTGAAGGACGCGGAGAGCGGGGACGCGGTCGCTGGCGCGACGATCCGGCTGGTCGACGCTGCGGGCCACGAGCAGACGGCGACGGCCGACGGCAGCGGCGCCTTCCGTTTCCCCGACCTGCCGGCCGGCGCGGTGACGCTCAAGGTCGAGGCGCAGGGCTACATGAACCACGTCAACCAGGCCGACGTCCGGACGAGCGAGGACACGCGCGCCGCCCTCACGGTGAACAAGCGGCCGAAGATCTCGCTCGTGAAGGTGCTGGGCAACGAGATCAAGATCTCGCGGCAGATCCACTTCGAGACCGACTCGGCGAAGATCCTCGGCGACTCGAACGCGCTGATGGAGGAGATCGCGGACGTGCTCCAGCGGAATCCGAACATCCGCAAGGTCGAGATCCAGGGGCACACCGACAACACGGGCGGGCGTGAGCACAACCAGACGCTCAGCGAGGCCCGGGCGAACGCGGTGCGCGCCTGGCTGATCCGGGCCGGCGTCGACGGCTCGCGGCTGCTCGCGAAGGGCTATGGACAGGACCGCCCCGTCGCGCCGAACGTCACGCCCGCGAACAAGGCCAAGAACAGGCGCGTTCAGTTCATCATCGTGGAGAAGTGAGCCAGGTCCGCCGACGGGCGGGCCCCGCATCCGGCCGCGCCTCGGCGTCGCTTGTCGGCGCCGGGGCGCTGCGATAGGGCACGCGCATGATCAAGCAGGTCATCGCGACCGCGCTGGCCGTGGTGGCGGGTTGCGCGGCGCCCACCCCGGCGCCCGATGCCCGGCCAGCCGAGAGCGCCCGGCCCTCCTCGGTCGGCGCCGCGCCAACGGCGGCAGCAGCGACGGCAGGCGCCAGCGCGGCCGAGGTGGCGTCAGCGCCTCGCCCGGAGGACGCAAGCGCGGCGGAGCCTCCGCAGGACGGGGGCGATCGCGCGGCCGCCGACGCGCCCGACGCATCGCCCGGCCCAGGAGCGGCGCCCAGCGCGGGCGCCGACCCCAGCGCCGCGACCTCCGCCCGCGCGGACAACAAGATCCTGCCGGCGCTCGAGAGCGAGGAGCTCACGGCGCGCGCCAGGGCGTTGTTCGACGCCATCGTGAAGAAGGAGCCGGCGCTGGCCGAGCCCTTTTGGTTCCCCAAGGAGCCGTTCATCCCGCTCAAGGACGTGAAGGATCCCGGCAAGTACTGGGACAACCTCCACGCCGCTTACGTGAACGACGTGAAGTCGATGCATCGGAAGCGCAAGAGCTGGGAGGGGGCGCGGTTCGTCGGCTTCGTGGTGGGCTCCAAGCCGAAGTGGGTGCCTCCGGGGGACGAGGTCAACAAGATCGGCTATTACCGCTCCTTTCACGGCAAGCTGAAGTACGAGATCGACGGGAAGCCGGCGAGCCTGGACGTCCACACGATCATCTCGTGGCAGGGCCGCTGGTACATCACGCACCTCGGCGACTTCAAGAAGCGCTAGGCGTCCGCGCCCGTTCTTGTGGACGCTGCGCGGGCGCGCCGCCATGGTCTCCGCGTGGCGCCGCTCGTCTCCGTCTTGCTTCCATACCGGCAGGCGGAAGCGACGATCGAGGAGGCGCTGGAGAGCGTGCTCGCCGAGCGCGCGGTCGACCTGGAGGTGGTCGCCGTGGACGACGGGTCGACGGACGGCGGCCCTGCCAGGGTCGCGCGCATCGCGCAGCGCGATCGCCGCGTCCTCCAGGTCGCGACGGGCGGTGTGGGGATCGCGCAGGCGCTCTCCCGCGCGGCGGAGGTGGCGCGCGGCGAGCTCCTCGCCCGCATGGATGGCGACGACATCTCGGTCGGCGAGCGGCTCGCGCGACAAGCGGAGACGCTCCTCCGGGATCCGCGGCTCGGCGTCGTCGGGGCCCGCGTCGAGGCGTTCGCTGCCGGGCCGATCGGCGAGGGCATGCTGCGCTACGTCGACTGGCTGAACTCGATCGTCACCCCGGAGGATCACGCGCGCGAGATGTTCGTGGAGTCCCCGCTGTGCCACCCGTCGGTGATGTTGCGGCGGAGCGCGCTGGAGCAGGTGGGCGGGTTCCGGGAGGTCCCGTGGGCGGAGGACTACGACCTGTGGCTGCGCCTCGACGCCGCGGGCGCGCGGATGGCGAAGCTCCCGGAGCTCGGCCTGCGCTGGCGGCACCGCGAGGGGCGCGCCACCTTCGCCGATCCGCGGTACGCGATCGCGCGGTTCCTCGAGGCAAAGGCGCACTACCTCGCGAGGAAGCTGGGCCCAGCGCGCCCGGTGGCCGTGTGGGGCGCGGGAAAGACAGGCCGGCGGCTGGCGAGGGCGCTCGCCCGGAACGGCGTGGCGCCCGCGCGGTTCGTGGACATCGATCCGCGCAAGATCGGCCGGATCGCGCAAGGCGCGCCGATCGTCGACCCGTCGCGGCTGGAGCGCGGCGCAGAGACCCTCGTCGTCGCCGTGGGGGCGCGGGGGGCGCGCGCGCTCATCCGCGGCCACCTCGCGGCGCGCGGCTTCGTCGAGGGCTCCGACTACGTGTGCGCCTCCTGAGCGCGCGCCAGGCGACGCTTTGCAACCGCGCGCTCTTTTGGGAGGATTCGATCCCACAGCGATGCGGGTCCCGGTGCTCACGAGCAAGCTCGACTTCCCTCCGCCAGAGCGCGCGACCCCCGAGGGGATCGTGGCCGTGGGCGGCGAGGCCTCGCCGGAGCGGCTGCTGGCCGGCTACCGTCGGGGCATCTTCCCCTGGCCTCACGAGGGGCTGCCGCTGCTCTGGTTCTCCCCGGATCCGCGCTTCGTCCTGCCGCCGCGCGAGGCGCACGTCCCGCACTCGCTGCGCAAGCGGGTGCGCCGGGGCGAGATCGAGGTGCGGACCGACACGGCGTTCGAGCGGGTCATGCAGGCCTGCAGCGCCGCGCCGCGCCCTGGGCAGAACGGCACGTGGATCACCGAGGAGCTCATCGCCGGCTACACGGCGCTGCACGCCGCCGGGGTCGCGCACAGCATCGAGGCGTGGTCGAACGGCGAGCTCGTCGGCGGCCTCTACGGCGTGTCGCTGGGGCGGATGTTCTTCGGCGAGTCGATGTTCGCGCGCGCGCCCGACGCCTCGAAGGTCGCGTTCGCGACGCTCCTCGGGAACCTCGTCGCCTGGGACTTCGCGCTGGTGGACTGCCAGGTGTACACGGACCACCTGGAGCGATTCGGCGCCGTGGAGTGGCCGCGGCGCGAGTTCCTCGGCGCGCTGAAGGCGGCGCTCGACGCCCCGACCAGGCTGGGACCGTGGCGCTTCGACCTCGATCCCCCGCAGGCGATCGAGCGGCTCATCTCGCGTTGATCGTCGCCGAGCTTCGGCCGCACGCCGCTCGACCCCGCGCTAGCGCTCGCCGCCCGAGCCGTCCTTGATCTCTCGGAGCAGCTCCTCGATCCGCCGCTCGGCGTCGGGACCCTCGTCGTAAAAGAAGCGCAACGTCGGCACCACGCGCAGCCCCATCGTGCGGGCGACGTCCCTGCGCAGCCGGCCCGACGCCGCCTCTAGCCCCTTGAGCAGGGCGCGGCGCGCCGCTGCGTCCTCCGCGCCGAACTCGTGGCGCACGTGGACCTTCGCGCTCTGCAGGTCGTCGGTGATCTCCACGCGCGACACGAGCACGCCGGCGATCCGCGGGTCACGCAGATCTCGGAGCAGGTTGGACAGGTCCTCACGGAGCCGCTCGGCGACCCGCGTCGCCCGCTTCACCACGCCGCTCATTCGTCGTCCTCTGCGTCCTCGAACATGTCCGAGGACGCTCCCAGATCTCCATCGTCACGGCCGAGCGCCTGCTCGATGCCGCCCTGCACCCCAGCGCCTCCATCGCCGAACGGCACGATCTCGGTCGCCCGATCCGTGAGGACGGCGTGCGGCAGCGACCCCGCCATCGCGGCCACGTCGGCGAGGACCTTGTCGCACATGACCGACGAGTTCGAGACGACCGCGACGCCGAGCGTCGCCCGCCTCGGATCGTCGAGCACGCCGACCTCGGCGATCGAAACGCGCATCCGGCCCTGCGCCCGCTCCTTCAGGGAGCGCACCACGCTGCGCTTGTCCTTGAGGGAGCGGGCCCCGACGATATCGAGACGGAGACGGAGTACACCCACGAACATCGGATGAGGCTCAGAGCTTCGTCTTGACCTCTTCGATCTCGAAGCTCTCGATGATGTCGCGCTCCTTGATGTCCGAGTAGCCCTCGAGCGAGATACCGCACTCGAACCCCTCGACCACCTCTTTCACGTCATCCTTGAACCGGCGCAACCCGGACAGGCGACCCGTCCAGACCACGGCGTTGTCCCGGATGAGGCGCGCCTCGCCGGTGCGCTTGACCGAGCCGCTGATGGCCATGCAGCCGGCGACCGTGCCCGCCTTCGTGATCTTGAAGACCTGGCGGACCTCGGCGCGGCCGAGGACCTTCTCCACCTTGGTCGCGGGGAGGAGCCCCTCCATCGCGCTTCGGATGTCGTCGACGGCGTTGTAGATGATGTTGTAGAGCCGGATCTCGACGCCTTCGTTCTCGGCCAGAGCGCCCGCCTTGCCGGCCGGCCTGACGTTGAAGCCGACGATGATCGCCTTCGACGCGACCGCCAGGTTGACGTCGCCCTCGGTGATGCCACCGACGGCGCCGTTCACGATCGTGACCTTCACCTTCTGGGTCGAGAGCTTCGCCAGCGCGTGGACGATCGCCTCGACCGAGCCCTGCACGTCGCCCTTGATGATCAGCTTGAGCTCGAGCTGATCGGCCTCCTGCAGGTTCTTCGTGATGGACTCGAGCGAGACGCGCGAATCCTGCGGGATGAGCGTCTTCGACGCCTTCTTGCGGCGGGTCTCGGCGATCTCCTCCGCGGTCTTCCCGTCCTTGACGGCGTGGACGGGATCGCCCGCGCTCGGCACCTCGTTGAGGCCGAGGACCTCGACGGGCGTCGCGGGGCCGGCCTCGGCGACGGAGCGCCCGAGCTCGTCGGTCATCGCCCGGACCTTGCCCCACGCGGCGCCGGCCAGGAGGATGTCGCCCGTGCGGAGCGTGCCGTCCTGGACCATGACGCGCGCGACCGGGCCGCGGCCACGATCGAGCAGCGCCTCGATGACGGTGCCGCTGGCGCGCTTCTTCGGGTTGGCGCGGAGGTCCTGGACCTCGGCGAGGAGCAGGACCGACTCGAGGAGCTGGTCGATGCCCTGCCCCATCTTCGCCGACACGCTGCAGAACATCGTCTCGCCGCCCCACTCCTCGGGCTGCAACCCGAGCGCGGCGAGGTCGCGCTTGATCTTGTCGGCGTCGGCGCCCGGCTTGTCGATCTTGTTCACCGCGACGAGGATCGGCACCTTCGCGGCCTGGGCGTGCGAGATCGCCTCCTTGGTCTGAGGCATCACGCCGTCGTCGGCCGCGACCACCAGGATCACGATGTCGGTGAGCGAGGCGCCGCGGGCGCGCATCGCCGTGAACGCCTCGTGACCCGGCGTGTCGAGGAACGCGATCGTGCCGCGCGGCGTCTCGACGCGGTAAGCGCCGATGTGCTGCGTGATACCGCCGGCCTCTCCCTCGGCGACCGTGGCCTTCCTGATCCTGTCGAGGAGCGAGGTCTTGCCGTGGTCGACGTGGCCCATGACGGTGACGATGGGCGGCCGGATCTCGACCTCCTCGTCGGTGTCGGCCCCGGCCTGCATGGCCGCGGTCAGCGTGTCCTGCTCGCTGACGGCCACGTCCTCGACGCTCCAGCCGAACTCGCTGGCGAGGATCTTCGCGGTTTCGGCGTCGAGCGTGCTGTTGATGTTCACGCCCGTCATGCCCATCGACAGGAGCCGCATGAGCACGTCCGTCGCCTTCAGGCTCATCTTCGCGGCGAGCTGCTGAAGCGTGACCTGCTCCTCGATCTTGATGACCTTCTTGTGCGAGGCCATCTCCTGCGTGGAGACCTGGACCGGCTTGCGCGGGAGCCCGCCGCCTCCCGGGCGCTGCCGCCCGAACATCCCCGGGCGAGTGTTCCGACCGCCCATGGGCCGGCCGCCCGGACCGAAGCTAGGACCGCCAGGGCGCGCTTGCTGGGCGTTGGCGCGCGGATCGTAGGTCGTGCGGCGCGCCGGCGGTGTGCCGGTGCGTGCAGCCGGCATCGTGACGCCGGGGCGCCCCTGCCAGACCTCGATGCCGGTCTTCGGCGGCGAGGACGGGCGACGCGGCGCCTGTCCCGGCGCGCCGGCCGGCTCTTCCGGCTTGGCCGCGGGCGCCGGCGCAGGCGGCGTGGTCGGCCGAGCGCCCGGGCGGGCGGCGGCCGGAGCTGCAGGCCGCTGCGGCGCGGGCGGCGGCGACGTCGGCCGCGACGCCCCCTGCGCTGGAGCAGGCGCGGGCGCCGAGGGCGCGGCTTGCGGCCGGGTCGGCGTCTGCGCCGCGGCTGCTGCGGCAGGCGCAGGCGCTGCGGCAGGCGCAGGCGCTGCGGCAGGCGCAGGCGCTGCGGCAGGCGCAGGCGCTGCGGCAGGCGCCGCTGCTGCGGGCGCTGCGGCAGGCGCAGGGATCGGCGCGGGCGCAGCCGCCTGCGCGGGGGCGGCAGCTGGCGCCTCGGGCGCAGCCGCGGCGGGGACGGGCGCCGGCGCGGCGGCGGTGGCGGGCGGCGCCGCGACAGGCGGCGCAGGCTTCGGCTCGGGCGAGGTCACCTTCGTCTCCTCCGCGGCCGCGGACGCCGCGGCAGGCGCGGTTGCTGCGGGAGCGGGAGCCGCCGGGGGCGGCGGCGCAGGGGGCGCAGCCGCAACAGGCGGCATCGCCGGGGCAGGCGCATTGGGCGCGGGTGCGGGAGCAGGCTCGCGCGGGCTCACGGCGACGACCGGCTCGGGGGCCGGCGCCGAGGGCGCTGCGACGGGAGCGGCGGGCGGCGCAACGGGGCGACGGGGCGCTTCTTCCTGAGCGGCGCGCTCGAGCGGCGGCGAAGCCAGAGCGGGCTCAGCCGCAGGCCGAGAGGGCGCAGGCTCCGGAGCAGCGCGAACGGGCGCCTCCGACAGGTCAGGCCCGCGGCCCGGCGAGGACGGCTCGGGCTCTGCCCCGGGCCGTGCGCGGCGCTTGACGACCGTGGGGCGGATCCTCTCCTCCACCACCTCAGGCGACTTTTGCCGCTCGAGGTGCCGCTTCACCCGCTCGACGACGTCGGACTCGACGGCGCTCATGTGATTGCGCACGTCGCCTATACCCATGGACTGGAAGAGCGCGACCAGCGTCTTCTGGTCCATGTTCAGCTGCTTGGCGACCTCGTAGACCCGGACTTTGCTCATGCACCTCGCTCCACGTTAACCAATCCGCCTCACCCATCCGCGCGGGCGACGATTTGCGGCCACTCTGTCCACCGTCGAGGCGCGTCCGGTAGGACCGGACACCGCCGCCCTGCCCCCGACCGCGCCGCCTCCCCCCATGCCCGGCGCAGTAGCAAGAAGCCGACCGGACTCACTCTCCGGCACCCGCCGCTCGTCGCGGCTGGTAAGCGCGCCCTCCAGGCTGCCGGGTCTTCCCCCGACATCCTCGGACGCCGAGAGAACCCCGGCCCCGGAGTTCTCGCGCTCCACGCCCGACGTCCCCGGCCCGCGGCGACGCGAGAGGCCAGCATGGCCAGGCGGCGCCTTGCGTTGCTCGGGGCTCCCACCCTCCTCCGATCGGGCGGCCGCGCTGCGCGAAGGCCGCCCCCTGCGACCGGCGCCGCGGCGCCCGCCCTCCGCGGCGTCCTCGCCCCGCTCGACGCGCGCGCACGTGTCCACGACGTGCGCGGCGTTCGCGATGGCAGCGGCGATCGACGCCGCCGAGATCGCCATCACGGCCACGTCGCGCTCGCGCGGTCCGCCCGCCAGGGCGCCGAGCCCCTGCTTGCTGCCCCACGCGACGGCGCGCCCTTCGGCGACGGCGCGCCGGACCTCCGGCAGATCCGCGCCTGCCGCGGCGTCGCACGCGACCAGGACGAGCGCGGCCTCACCGCGCACGCACGACCCAACGACCGCATCGGCGCCGATCGCCGCGCTCTGGGAGCGGACGGCGGCACGGACGAGCCCGTGGAGCCGGCGCTCGGTAGCCCCTCGGATCGCCCGCGCCAGCGAGACGGTCGTGAGCGGCTCGACGCCCTGCGCCTGATCGCCGGCGCCCTCGGCGCCTCCTCCAGCGGCCCCCACGATCGCGTGGACACGTCCCTTCGCGGCGCGGGCGAGCCCCCGGGCGACCGCCGCCGAGAGGCAGCCCTGCTGCGGGTGGACGTGTGCGCCCCGCCCGAACCCGCCGTCGCCGGGATCGACCGCGACCACACCGCCGGGACCAAGGATGAGCCGGACGAGCGGACGAGCGCCGCGGACGTCGTCGACGCCGACGCGCTCCCCGCAGCCGACGCACGTGCGCACTCGCCCCTTCTCGAAGGGCTCACGCTCACCCGCGTCGCTCTGTCTGCTCACTGCTGATCCCATCCTCGGCCCTCTGCTTCTCCTCGCAGCCTACGCGTGCCTCACTTCTGCGGCGCGACGAACGTCCGCCCGCGCCGCATCGAGCACCTTCTGCTCGCTTTCAACGAAATCCCGCGCCCCCTGCTTGATGGCGCGCGCCTTCTTGATGCCGAGGCCGGTGCGGATCGCCAGCCGATCCTCGTCCTCCCGCAGCACGTCCTCGACGCTGCGATACCCGGCCTCCTCGAGCAACACCACCGTCCGATCGCCGACGCCGCGGATGAACATCAGCCGCTCGCGGTCGGTGAGCGGCTCGGTGCGCGAGCTCGCGGAGCGGATGCGCTCCTGCCGCAGCCGCTCCATCGTCGTGTCCGCCTGCGACTTGATGCGATCGGCGGCCTCGACGCCGCCGAGACCCGGGATGGCCGCGAGCTCCTCGACCGAGGCCTCGCTGACCTCCTCGAGCGCGCGGAAGCCGAGCCGGTACATGGACTTGGCGATCTGCTCCGTCACCACGTCCATCTGCTGCAAGGCGGAGATCGCCTCTTCTTCCATCTGCTTGAACTTGGTCTCGCTGATGATGTCGAGCTTCCAGTTCGTCAGCTGCGCGGCGAGCCGCACGTTCTGGCCCTTGCGCCCGATCGCGAGCGACAGCTTCTCGTCCGGGACCACGAGCTCCATGCGCCCGTCGGCCTCGTCGACGATCACCTTGTGCACCTCGGCCGGCTGGATCGCGGCGATGACGTAGCGCGCCGGATCCCGATCGAACGGCACGATGTCGATCTTCTCGCCGCGGAGCTCCTGGACGACCGCCTGCACACGCGAGCCCTTCATGCCCACGCACGCGCCCACCGGGTCGACGTCCGCGTCGCGGCTGGTCACCGCGATCTTCGAGCGGGCGCCCGGCTCCCGGGCGACCGACACGATCCGCACGATGCCCTCGTAGATCTCGGGGACCTCGGCCTCGAAGAGCTTCTCGACGAGCCGGGGATCGGAGCGAGAGAGGATGACCTGCGGGCCGCGGGCCTCGCGATCGATGTCCTTCACGTACGCCACGATGCGGTCCCCGGGCCGGTACGTCTCGCGCGGCGTCTGCTCGCGGAACGTGAGCACGCCCTCGGTGCGGCCGATGTCGACGATGATGTTGTTGCCCTTCTCGAACCGCCGCACAATGCCGCGGATGAGCTCGCCCTTGCGATCCTTGTACTCGTTGAAGATGAGATCGCGCTCGGCGTCGCGCACGCGCTGCAGCAGGACCTGCTTCGCCGTCTGCGCGGCGATGCGCCCGAAGGTCGTGCGGCCGTGCTTGAGCTTCAGGATGTCGCCGTATTCCTTGTCCTGATCGCGCGCCTTCTCCGCGTCCTCGGGCCGCCAGAAGACCTGGAAGCCGAGCTCCTCGCCCAGGGTCGCATCCAGCTTCAGCTTGTCCACGTCAGTGATGGAGATCTCGCGCTCCGGCTCCGTCACGGCCTCGACCACGGTCATGTACTGGAAGAGGTCGATCTGCCCGGTGTCCTCGTTGAAGCGCGCCTCGAGCTCGCGGGTGGGGCCGAAGACGCTCTGCGCGGCCTTCAAGATCGCGGCCTCGATCGTCTCGACGAGGATCTTCTTGTCGATCCCCTTCTCCTTCGCGACCTGATCGAGGATGCTGCCGAGGCTCGTCTCCGAGGTCGGCATCGCTGCCATCGTTGCCATGACGTCCCTGTCTCCTGATCTTTCTTCTCTCTACTTGCGCTTCTCGGAGCCGCGCTCGCTCCGCTTTGAGCCCGACCGCGGAGCCGCCTCCGCGAGCTGCTTCTTCTGCCCCGACTCCTTAGCCGGCTCCTTGCCCTGCCGCTGCCCCTTCTTGGGCTGCGCCGTGAGCTCGAAGACGAGGCGCGCCTCCACGACATCCGCGAACGGGACCGCGATCCGCTTGCCGTCGACCAGCACCGCGACCTGCCCCTCCGGAGCCTCGAGGAGCTCGCCCCGGAGCAACCGCTGACCGTCCGGCGCGGGGCGCGCCAGCTTCACCTTCGCCGTCCTGCCGAGGAAACGAGCGAACTCGGCCGCGGTACGCAGCCGCCGGTCGAGGCCAGGCGAGCTGACCTCGAGGTTGTAATGGTTGGGTATGAGATCCTCGACGTCGAGGACCGATGAGACGTCGCGCGACACGTCCGCGCAGTCCTCGAGCGTGACCCCGCCGCCCGCGTCGTCCACCCCCTCGCGCTCGATCGTGAACCGCAGCGTCCAGCCCGCCCGCTCCGTGATCCACTCCAGATCGACGAGCGTGATCCCATGCGAGGCCAGCACCGGCGCGACGGCGTCGCGAACGCGCCCGAGGTCGAACACGGCTCTGGTCGAAGGCTCTATGGGTTGCTGCATGTGAGAGACGTCACTTTCGGCGGATCCGGGTCCTCCCGGCGCGTTCGGCCCCGAGCGAGGGTGCCCGGTGCCTCTGCGCCAAAAAAAAAGAGCCGATTCCCCGAACTGGGAACCCGGCTCGCGGATCCGCCTAGTTGTCGGCGGACAACCTAGTCGAATGCGGGCCTTCATGCAAGGGGGGATACGGGCAAACCGCCCCTGCACGGCCGGAGATCTCCCGCCGGTTCCTCCTCGCGTCCTCGCGACCGCCAGCGGCGCGTAAGCGCTGGAGCGGTCCCCGCCGCGCGGCAGTCGCGCGACGCGCCCCCCGGGTCCGTCAGCGTTATGCCAGATTCGGCAGCGCGACGATATCGACGTGCAGGACCTCCTCGAACGCCGCGATTTCCTTCAGACAGGCCTCGCTCGGCCGGCCGGAGACGCGCATCTTCGTGCAGGTCGCAGTGGCCCCCTCGAAGACGGTGTTTGAAATCTCCTCGATGTTGATCCCGTGGCGTTTCATGACGCTGAGGGTGTTCGCGAGGACGCCGACCTTGTCCATCATCCGGACGACGACCGCGTAGCGGGCGGGCGACGTGGCGCAGATGTTGACCACGTTGGGCAGCTCCTCCTCCGTCATGAAGGCACGGATGATCCGGGCCGTCTCGAGGGCGACCGCGCGCTGGGCCTGCTCCGTCTGCGCGCCGACGTGCGGGGTGCCGTAGACGAGCCCTCGCGCGAGGAGGTGCGACTCGAACGGCGCCGAGCTCTTGTCAGGCTCGGTGGCGAACACGTCAAGGCCGACCCGCAGCCCCTTGCGCGGGATGAGCTCCTCGAGCGCGGCGTAGTCCATCACCTCGGGGCGCGCGGCGTTGACGACGATGGCTCCGTCGGGGAGCGCCTCGAGGACGCTCCGGCTGACGATGCCGCGCGTCTGCGGGGTGGCCGTCAGGTGGACGGTGAAGATGTCAGAGCGGGCAGCCAGATCCTCCAAGGTCCGCGCATAGCTGACGTCCAGCTTGGCGGCGCGGCCCGGCGTCAACGAGCGCGACCAGGCGTGCGGCTCGAGCCCGAACGCGCGGGCGCGCAGGAGCACCTCACGGCCGATCGCGCCGAGCCCCGCGATCCCGATCCGCCGACCGAACAGGCCACGGGCCACCGAGTACTTCGCCTTCTCCCAGCGGCCGGCCCGGAGCTCCGACGTCGCATCGACCAGGCGGCGGTCCAGCGCGAGGATGAACGCCATCGTCAGCTCTGCCACCGCGGTCGCGTTCTTGCCGGGACAGTTCGCCACGTAGATGCCGCGCGCGCTCGCGGCCGCGACGTCGATCGTGCTCACGCCGACCCCTGCCCTCACGATCAGGTTGAGCTGCCGCCCGGACGCGATCGCCTTCGCCGTGACCTCCGTGGAACGAACGACGAGAATGCCGATCCCGTCGAGGGCCGCTGGCAGCGTGTCTCTGGTGAGCTCCGGCCGGGACTCGATCTCGATCCCGAGCACCTTGAGCTCTTCCAGAGCCGAAAGGTCCATTTTGTCGGCTACTAGCAGGCGCATGCGGACGGGAACCGTAACAGAAAAGCTCTCGCTGACGATGGGCGTTCTGCGCCTCGTCTGCGTCGTCTGCGTCAGTTGCGCCAGCTCATGCGCCAGCGATCATCAGGTTTCTCCCTGGGGCGCAGCGGGCAGACCGACGCTCGGCGCGTTCGTCGCGCCCCCGGACCTCGACGCTCGGCTGCACGCCATCGACGCGGAGGCCGCCGAGCTCGGGCTGAAGCTCGAGGTCGAGCTCCGCGGCGCGGTACGGCGCGGCGGCGAGGTGGTGGTGCGCGGCTACAGCGGGACCGACGCGCTCGGGCGCCGCACCTCGGCGGTCCGCGTGGCGACGCCGCACGGCGTGGTCATCGCCGCGGGGCCCCTCGACAGCGGGCGCGCGGACCGCAGACAGGCGACGCAGCTGATCCCGTCGCTCCTCCCCGGCCACGAGCCGGAGGCGACGGAGCAGCTCGGGGTGTTCCGCTCCGGGACCGATCTCAACCGAGACGGCGCTCCCGACGTCGTGCTCAGAAACGAGGGAGGCGAGCTGGAGATCTGGGCCGTGCAGCCGCTCGGCGCGGCCCGGTACGCCGTCGAGCTCGCGGCGCCGCCGCGGTTCGCGCTCGACGTCGACCAGGATGGCATCCTGGAGCTCGCCGGCCGGATCCCGCTGGACGAGGCGGATCCCATCGCGCCGGATCTCCTCGACGTCGCGGGGTTCGAGGGAGATCGCTACACGCACCGCGGCAGCGTCGCTCGGGCGTTCCATCTAGAGCGCGCGGAAGGCCCCGGCGCGGAGAAGGCGGGCCAGGGCAAGCGGCAGGAGCCGCCGAAGGACGACGCCGCGCGCCTGCGAGGAGCGCTCGAGCAGGCCTGGCACGCGGTGCTCGCGGGCAGGCCGGCGGCCGAGGCGCTCGCGACGCTCGACCGGGAGCCGGTGACGCCCGCGCTCCGGGGCGCGTTCTCGGCGCACCGCGCGCGCGTCGCGGCGGCCGCGAGCGGTCCACCGGCGCCGCCCGGCGCCGGCGGCGTCCCTACTCGTCCGCAGGGAGCATCGGAAACGCCTGCTCGAAGGTGACGAGGATGTCGCCGGGGAGCGCGTCAGGCTCCTTGTAGCCGCGCGTCAGCGGCACCCCCCAGTCGGCGCGCATGACGACGCGGCTGAGCTGCGGGAAGAGGGCCCGCACCCCGAAGCCAGCCGACTGCTTGAGGCGCAGATCGTCGAAGCCGTCGAAGGCGTCGCCGGCGTCGAAGAAGGCCGCGCCCGCGACCTGGCACGACCAGATCTCGAGGGGCCGCGTGCGGAGCTCCAGGTTCGCAGAGAGCACGTCCTCGCCGATGAACGCCGCCGTCGGATACCCGCGGAGCCGTGTGTCGCCGCCGAGGACCAGCTTCCTGTTGAGGTAGTTCCTGTACCGGTCGAACAGGCGCACGTCGAACACGAGCCGCCCGACGCCGAAGCTCGGCGTGTGGACCCGCGCGCGCGCCTCGATGGAGGCGTCGAAGATCTGCGAGCCGTCGAGCTCGGTGACGGTCTCGACCACGGCGCGCGCGAGGCCGTCGCCGAGCGCGACGGTGTACGCGGCCGCCGCGGAGATCCCGAGGAAGCTCCGGCTGGAGTTGAGCGCGGTCGTGACCGGATAGATCAGGATCGCGAGCTCGTGCCCCAGCCGGTAGTCCTCCTGCAGCGCGAGCGTGTTGAAGTCGAGGACGCGCAAGAAGCGGGTCGAGTACGTCGCGTACTTGAACGTCGGCGCGACGCGGGTGTCGCTCACCGGCATCACGCGCTCCTCGAACTCGGCGATCGCGGCAGGGGCGAGGCCCCCCGGCGCGTCGAGGCGATAGGCCTTGCGGCTCGCCTCGATGCCCACCGAGACGTCGTGCTTCACGGCCGAGGACCTCGACGCGCCTCCACCGAAGCTGCGCGTGACGGCGTAGCTGCCCACCAGGAGATCGCTCCTGTAGCGGTACGGGACGCGATCGTCCCCCGGCGTGGCCTCCGCGTCGAAGGTGGCGAGCTTCGTGCCGATGAAGCGGCGGGTCACCTCGTCGCGCCAGGAGATCTCGAGCTCCCAGGCCCACTCCGCCTGCGTGGCGTAGAGCGGCTGCCCGTAGATGAACTCGCCGCTCGAGCCCTCGAGCTTGCCGGTCTCCCGGTCGGTGATCGCGTTCGCCTGGGTCCGCAGCCGCACGTGGCTGCCCCCGATGCGCGGCATCGCGTAGGTGACCCCGAGCGAGAGCGCGCCGGGATCGAGCGCGAGCTGCGCCGCGACGGCGTGGTGGACGCCGAGCAGGTTCTGCTCGCTGGGCTGCAGGAACAGGTACTCGAGCTGCCCGCCGGCGATGCGGTAGTCCGAGTTGAGGCGCAGGCTCCAGACGTCCTTGGTGACGACGGCGACGCGCACCCGATCCGGAGCGCCGCCTCGCACGGCGAAGACGAGGACGAGCGACAGCTGGATCAGCTCGCGCAGGTGGCGCGCCGACTCGTCGGCGAGCGCCTGCTCGTAAGGGCGCCCGGCCGCGAGCAGCACCTCGCGCCGGATGACGTACGGCCGCGAGAGGGCGTGGAACCAGTTAAGGAACGCCGGCGCAGGATCGCGGTCCTCGAACACCTCGAGCGGGACCACGTCGATCCCCTCGACGATCTTGCCCTCGGGGGCAGGATCGAGCGTCGCGCCGAGGCGCGACAGGACACGCTCGATGGTGGCGCTCTCGTAGCTCGAATAGCCCTCGCTCCGAGCCGGCGCGGCGGTCGCCGCCGGCCCCCCCTGCTTCCCGGCGGTCGCTGCCGTCCCGCCCTGCTGGGCTCGCGCCTCGATCGCAAGGAGCGCCCCGAAGGCCAGGAGCGCGAAGCGCACCAGGACGATCGATGCGCTACGCACGAGCCGCTCGCCTCAGAAGGACTCGTTGGAAGGGTACGTCGCCATGACGTTGATCTTGTACTTCACGTACTGGTGCGGGATCGTCCCCCAGTCCGGCGTCGGCATGGCCCGCTTCACGCAGCGGAGCAGCTCCTTCGTCTTCGCGCGGCTCACCGTCGTCGACTTGCCCACGTAGAGGTTGGTCCGCTTGCGTCGGAAGTCCATCTCGAGGACGAAGCTCACCGTGACGCTCGCCTTGCCGGAAGGGGCGCACTGGACGTTGTCGCGGATCGCGCGCGACAGGCCGTCCTCGAAGAACGTGACGTGATCGCAGCGCTCGGGCGGGGTGGTGCCCGGGCCGGGGTTCTCGCACTTGATCGTGGTGAACGGCGAGAGCGTGACGCCCGCCGACAGCTCGGCGCCCGCGTCGGCGAGCGCGCCCGCGTCCCAGGCGTAGGCGCCGGCGTCAGCCGTCGCGGCGTCCGCGGAGGGGATCGACTCGGGCTTCGGGCGCCGCCACAGGTAGAGCGGCACCGCCACCACGATGAGGCCCGCGACGAGCGCGATGATGATCTGGAGCCGCACGGGGCGCTCGCTGCCGCCTCGACCGAGGTAGCGGTACGGCGAGGGCTGAGACGGCGGACTGGAGGTGGAGGGGAACGGAGGCCGGCTGTTCATCGGACGCGCTCAGGCTCAATCGATGAGCGTCCGCGCAGGGCGCCCAGGCTCGCCCTTCACCAGCGTCGCGCCGAGCTCGAGCGTCTCCGGGAGCATGCCCTGAACCTGCGCGACCACCTGCTCGACCACGTGACGGGCCTCGTCGATGCTCGGACCCACGATCGAGACCACGAACTTGAGCGGACCCGTCCGGCCCGCGACGGCCGGCGTGAGGCTGAGCAGGAGCATCTCGGTCAGATCGATCACCCGCTGCGCCGCCTTCCGCAGGGCGAGCATCTCCAGGATGGTCGGGCGCTCGCTGACCTGGCGGTTCGGCCCGCGCAGCTCGTACCGCGCGACCTGCATCGGCACCTCGGCCCAGTCGGCGAACAGCCCGTCCTCGTCGATCGCCTTCATCAGGTGCTCGCGCACGAGCAGGCCGGTGAGGCCGTCGCGCTTCGCGAGGTACTGCTTCGCGCGCCGGTGCTGCGGCGAGTCCGGGCCGAACGTCACGAGCTTCATCCGGCACTCGCCGACCTGCACCTCGCCGCCGTGCAGCAGCGAGACCTGCGACTTGCGCTCGTAGTTGAAGTCCGCGTAGCTGCCGTTCGTGCTGCCCTGGTCCTCGATGAACCACGAACCCGTCTGCCACTTCAGGATCGCGTGCGCCCCCGAGACGGTCGCCTCGGGCACGCACAGGCTCTGATCGCTGCGACGGCCGAGCGCGAGCTTCGTGTCGTGCAGCGGCAGCAGGGAGCCCACGATCTCGGGCGCGTTCGTCGCGTACGTCACGAGCAGCGACTGCGCCCCGGGGGTGAAGTTCAGCTTGAGCGCGCCGCCCGGCGGCGGTCCCGGATCGAGGCGCTCGCGCGGCAGCTGGATCGGGCTCGTCGTGAGCTGCGACGGGTTGAAGAAGCGCATGTGCCGCGCCTGCGGCCGCATCGACGGGTCCTCGTTGAGGCCGCGGAAGATCTGCCGCACCTCGTCGATCGACAGGCCCGCCGGGACGTCGAACATGATCTGCTGCTTCATCGTCTTGAGCCGCGGCTTGTAGCCGGGCTCCGGGACGCGGCAGGTCCACATCTCCCAGAGGGTCAAGGCCATCGCGTACACGTCGTCCTCGGGGCTCGCGCCGCCGTTGCGCAGCCGCTCGGGAGACATGTAGTTCGGCGTGCCGCCGTCGGGCGGGGCGCCTGGGCGGCGCGCCGAGGCGCGCGCGCGCTCCTGGGCGAAGCCGAAGTCGAGGATCACCGCGCGGCCCTCGGAGACCATCACGTTGCCCGGCTTCAGATCGCCGTGCACGAGGCCCTGCGCGTGGATGGCGGCGAGCCCGTTGCAGACCTCGCTCGCGATCTTGCGGAACTCGTCCGCCGAGTAGCCGCCCTGGGCCTTGCGCTTGCGAATGTGCGTGTGGAGCGTCTGCCCGGGGATCTGCTCCATCACGAGGATGGGGCCCCACGGGCTCGGCGCGAGGTCGTGCACGCGACAGACGTTCGGGTGGCCCACCGAGCGCGCGAGGAGGAGCTCCTGGCGGAGCGCCTCGTCGTCGCCTGGCATGCGCGACTCTTCGCGGACCACCTTGAGGGCCACGGTCTGCTGCGTCGAGCGATCGAAGGCCAGGAAGACCTCGCCCATGCCGCCCTTACCGAGGCTCTGACGGATGTCGTAACGGTCATTGATGACCGTTCCGGCAGTGATGGGAGGAGGGGGTGTCTTGGTCACGGCCCGCGGTGGATAAAAGGAGCGCGAACCGGAGCGTGCCCGACACCGGCTGCGGCGCACAGCGTCGTCCATCTGAACGTCGAGCGCAACGGTCGTTCGGAGGGAGAGGCCAAACCCAGCGCGGCGGCGGCCGCCTACCCGCTGATTTGGGCCGAGATCGCTCCTTCGAACGTCCCGGCCGCCGGGATCTCTTGACGATGACGGCTGATTTGTTTACGCGGCTCGACCAGCCCGGCGCGACCGCCGCGCGCGCCTGCGCTGGCGTGACGTGCGCCGGGCCAGCGAGCCGTTGAAGCCACGCCCCATCCACCGGACGGGCGAGAAGAGTGGCTCCTCCGCGGTGGCCTGGGGACGGCCCAGCGGACCGATGTTCGTCCGGGACGATGCAGACGGTGCAGAGGACGCGAAGGACATCGTCCGACTGACGCCGTCCGAGGGCGTGCACGGGAGCGGCGACGGCGGTCGCGTGCGCGCCGACAGCTCCCTGGCGCCGCTCATGGGCCTCGCGATCGCAGGCACGTCGCTCTCCCTCTCTCTTCACCGACGACGCGAACCGCATCTGGATCGGCGGCCTCGCGCAGAACGCGGCTCCCTGCTCACGGTCGCGGTCCGCCGCAGATCGACCCCCTTCAACCCGCGCGCCGCGCAGCGCTCGCGACGGAGCGATCCGCCCGCGAGCCGCGCAGACCGAGGCGATGCGCAGGCCGTGCAAACGTCCCGCTCCTGCGCGCGATCCGTCTACGTTCTTCACCCCACAGCGACGCGCCGGGGTCACCCACGTTCAGCCTCGCGCGGCCCGCCATGGCTCACCGACCGTACGGACGGCAGCGCACCACGCTCCGCGCATTTCCTGCTTGTATCGTGGCACTGCAGATTGACACCTCAGAGTCGCCTCAGTCACACTGCTTCCGAGGCGGCTGCTGTGTGTCCAATCTTCACCTCCTCCCGCTGCCCGAGGAGAGGCGCGACATGCCTGATAGCCGACAGCGAGAGGTAACCGGCAGCTCGAAGGTCTCGAGGGCTGCCGCGACAGACCCGCTGCTGGGGCGTGTCATCAACGGCCGCTTCACGATCGTCAGCGTCATCGCCCGCGGCGGCATGGGGAAGGTGTACAGGGCCGAGCAGGCGCCGCTCGGCCGCATCTGCGCGCTCAAGGTGCTGAGCCCGAAGTACGACGGCGACCACGATCCCGAGTTCCACAGGCGCTTCTTCCTCGAAGCGTCGATCGCGGCGAAGCTCACGCACCCGAACACGGTCACCGTGTTCGACTACGGCCAGAGCGACGACGATATCTACTACATCGCGATGGAGTACATCGAGGGGAAGACCCTGCACCGCGTGCTCCGCGAGGAAGGGCCGTTCTCCGAGGCGCGCGCGGCCCACATCGCGCGCCAGATCTGCCGGTCGCTCCGCGAGGCGCACGGGCTCGGCGTCGTGCACCGCGACCTCAAGCCGGGCAACGTCCTGCTCGTCGATCACGAGGACGAGCACGACCACGTGAAGGTGCTCGATTTCGGGCTCGTCAAGGACACCCAGAGCGGCGAGGACCTGACCCAACAAGGCCTGTTCATGGGCTCGCCCAAGTACATGGCGCCCGAGCAGATCACCGGCAGCGATGTCTCGGCGCGCACCGATATCTACGCGCTCGGCGTGATGATGTACGAGATGCTGTCGGGCCAGGTGCCCTTCGACAAGGGCGCGGGCGTCGGGACGCTCATGTCGCACGTCCACGACCAGATCCCGCCGATGCAGGCCCACAACCCGCAGCTCTCCATCTCGCAGACGATGGAGGGGATCGTCTATCGCTGCCTGGAGAAGGACCCGGCGCATCGCTTCTCGTCGATGAACGAGCTCGTCAACGCGCTCAAGTTCACCGCAGGCGGCATCTCCACGCGAGACACGGGCGAGAACCCGCCCATGCTGTCCGGCACGACGGGCTACCGCGCGTCGCTGCCCTCGTATACGTCGGCCACGCCGTACCCGTCGGCGCCCTCGTATCCGTCGGCCACGCCCTACCCATCGGCGCCCTCGTATCCGTCGGCCACGCCCTACCCATCGGCGCCCTCGCGCCCATCGGCCACGCCGTACCCATCGGCCGCTCCGCTCTCGACGACGAGCGATTTTCCGGGCCTCTCCACGCCGTACTCGTCGCCACCCGCGAGCTCACCCGCCACCTATACAGGCCCCCTCGCCACGGACAGCGCCCTCAAGCCGCCGGCGGCGCCCGTCTTCGTCCCCCCGTCGATCACCGACGCGATGGGATCGCGCCCTGCGCCGCCCGCGGAGGGGCTCTCCTCCGCCCAGACCGGCGCGAGCTCCGGTCGAAAGGTCATCCCCTGGGCGCTCACCGCGGTCCTCGCGGTCGGGGTCGGCGTCGCCGCCGCCCTGATGGCGCGCGGGCCGGCCGCCTACACGAGCGCGGCGGCGCGCGAGCAGGGCGCGGTGAGCCCTCCTCCGCCCGCAGCGACGGCCCCGGCAGCGCAGGCGCCCGCGGCGCGCGGGCTGCACGTCGAGAGCACGCCGCCCGGCGCGGCCGTCAGGGAAGGCAACAAGGAGCTCTGCGCCGAGACGCCGTGCGAGATCGTCTGGCGAGGGGCCGCGGCCGCGCTCGCGCTGGAGCACGAGCTCGTGTTCGAGAAGCCGGGCTACAAGCCCGCCACGGTGCGCGTCTCCGGCGCCGAGGAGAAGGTGCGCGCGAAGCTCGACCCGGCCGCGATCGCGGCGCCGGCGACCCCGAGCAAACCCAGGGCGAACCTCCAGAAGCCCGAGCCGTACAAGAGCAACCCCTACTGACGAGGGCGCGGACGCGCCCCGGCCGCTCTTCTGGTAGAGTCGCCGCGCTTTCGCGGCTGCGACCTTTTACGATGGCCGCAGCGGCTTCGCGTTCGCGCGAGGAGCTCACCGGACGCTCCTCGCGTGGACCCGTCGATGAAGTGTTCGGTGTGACGTGGGGAGCAGCGCCGTCAGCGCTCCCGAGCTCTCGCCGGGATCGCCTTCGCTCCCCGGCCCCGCTGAGGACAGGGCGAACTCATGTCGTCTTCCGATTCCTGCTCGCACCGCCGCCGCGACGACGTCGCGGCGCTCGACCCGACCGACGACGCCCGCGCGGCGCGGCCGCGCGGCGCGACGGCGCTCCGGCGGAAGCTCCTCGCCTGCGCCGTCGCCTTCGGCGCGATGACCGCCGCGCGCGGCGCGCTCGCCGACGCCCGCACCGAGGCGCGCCTCCACTTCCGGGCAGGCATGGATCTCATCGCCCAGAAGCAGTTCGACGAGGGCATCCGGCAGCTCCAGAAGGCCAACGAGATCCTCCCGCACCCGAACGTCACCTTCAACATCGCGCGCGCGCACGCCGAGGCGGGCCACATCGAGCAGGCGCTCGCCGCCTACCGCGAGTACATCGCGAGCGATCCCGCGGACCGCGAGCAGGTGACGCGGATCGTGGAGCAGCTGGAGCAGCGCCTCGCCGCGCAGCGCGCCGCGGCGATCCCCGAGCCGAAGCAGCCGCCGGCGCCCGCGCCGCAGCAGCCGGCGCCGCAGCAGCCCGCCCCGGGCGAGGCGCCCGCTACACCGCCCCCCGGCGGGGAGCCCGCCGCGCAGGGCGCGCCCGCGACGGCCGCGACGAAGGCGCCAGGGCCGGGATCGAAGGCGGCCCCCGGCGACGCCGCGAGGATCGTCGGCGCGGCCCGGACCGAGGACGTCTACCAGGAGACGGTCGTCACCGCCTCGCGCGGCGCCCAGAGCCCGCTCGACTCCCCGAACTCGACGACCATCGTGACCCGGCAGGACATCCGGCTCTCCGGGATCACGCGCATCCCCGAGCTGCTCCGGCGCGTCGCCGGCATGGACGTCATGCAAATCACGGGCGGCGACGAGAACGTGTCGATGCGCGGCTTCAACAGCCGCCTCGCCAACAAGATCCTCGTCCTCGTGAACGGGCGCACGGTCAAGAACGACGTGCTCGGCTCGACCTTCTGGGAGGCGCTCTCGATCGACGTGGATCAGATCGAGCGCATCGAGGTGGTGCGCGGCCCGGGCTCCGCGCTCTACGGCGCCGACGCGTTCGCCGGCATCGTCAACATCATCACGATCGAGCCGGGCGTCGGGAAGAGCGGCTTCCGCGCGGGCTACGGCGATCACCGGCAGGGCTACGCCTCGGTGTGGGCCTCCGCGCGCGAGGGCGATTTCGCGTACCGCCTCTCCGCGGGCTACACCCGCTACCCCCGGTGGTCGCGCGAGGTCGCGGACGACCGCATCGACCTCGAGACGAGCGGCCAGAGCCAGGATCTCGGCGCGCAGAACGTCCGCATCGACCTCCGGACCTCGCAGCGGCTCGGGCCGCAGCGCGAGCTCACGGTGGGCGCCGGCTACGCCCGGAGCGAGCTCGACATCTACGGCATCGGCCCCTTCAACGACTACAACCTGGAGGTCGCCAACGCGGACGTCGCGGTCGCGTACCGCAGCGAGAACGTCAACGCGCGGACGTACTACTCGAACCTCGACGGGTACTCGCTGCTCAACGCCGCCTACCTCGGGCACACGCTGTTCGCAGGGCGGCCGCAGCAGCACGTCGTGAACGCCGAGCTCGAGTTCGTGAAGACGCTCCGCGCGCCCGCCCCCGTCGTGCACGACTTCCACATCGGCCTCGGCTACCGGCTCAAGGCGACGTCGTGGAGCTACCTCGAGGACGACATGCCGCTCGAGCACCAGGGCTCGGTGTTCCTCCAGGACTCGATGAAGCTCGGCGAGCGCGTCACGGTGGTCGCGTCCGGGAGGCTCGACTACGTGCCCTACCTGGAGCGGCTCATCCCGTCGCCGCGCGGCTCCGTCATCGTCAAGCCGACCGAGCGCCAGGCGATCCGCGTCTCCGGCTCGACGGCGTTCCGCTCGCCCACGTCGCTCGAGGCCTACGTCGACCTGCCCATCCAGCTCGCGCTGCCCGGCCTCGAGCTCCTCTCGACCTCGAGGACGCCGGGCAGCTCCGAGCGCCCCATCGACCCCGAGCAGATCATCACCGCCGAGGCGAGCTACCTGAACCAGCAGAGCGACTACTTCGAGTTCGAGGTCACCGCGTATTACAACCGCGTGAGCGATCTCATCGTGCTCGCCGAGCCGCAGCGCACGACCCTCTCGCAGCGCGCCCACGGGTCCGGGGGGCTGAACCCGGAGACCGGGAGATACACCTCCGGATTCGGCGGCTTCGAGAACCAGAGCGACGTCTACCACGTCTTCGGCGGCGAGCTCGGCGGCCGCGTCTACCCCATCGAGGGGCTCGACATCTTCGCCAACTACGCGCTCAACCGCTCGATGCACCAGCGCCCCGACGGGCGCGACGCGCTCGAGGACGCGCGCACCAGCCGGCACAAGGTGAACGCAGGGGTCCAGGTCCGCACGCCGATCGGCGTCGACGGCGAGGTCACGCTTCACTACCAGTCCTCGCAGGTGTGGGCCGAGCAGGTCCCGACGGGGACGGTCATCGCCACGAAACAGTACGAGCTGCCCGCGTACACGCTGCTCAACGCGCGCGTCGGCTACCGCTTCCTGGACCGCGCCGAGATCTCCGCGACCGTGTTCAACGCGCTCGACGGGCTCGGCGACGACGCGCTGCAGATGCACCCGTTCGGCAACCGCATCGGCCGGCGCTTCATGGGATTCTTCAGCTACTCGCTCTAGGCAAGGCCATGCTCCGACCCAGCCCCCGCACCGGTCTCCTCCTGCTCGGCGCACTCCTCGCGGCCCTCCCGGGCTGCGACGACGTGGAGGTCTTCGTCCCGCTGCCGGACCTGAGCGGCCCCGCCGGGGTGCTCGACGGCACGGTGACGTACGCCGGACCCCGGCCCTGCACGAAGGACGGCCACGTCGTCGGTGCCGCGATCGTGCTCGGCTTCGACACGCGCCTGCTGCCGCCGCCCGAGGGGCTCGGCACCTCGGCCGCGAGCATCGACGTGATCCCCGGCGACGAGCTCTTCGGAGGCCTGGGCGCCGCGCTCGATCGCTCCGAGGACGGCGCGCTCCACTGCCCCGAGCCGGACGAGCCGCCCGTCACCGTGAGCGCTACCTGGAGGCTTTCGCCCCTGGCCGCCGGCACCTACCAGGTCCGCGGCTTTTACGACCACGACGGCAATTTTGACCCCACCTTCAGCATCGCCAACCTGCCGACCCGGGGCGACGTGGCCGGCGGCGCGATCGAGAACGCGACCGAGGTGCTCGAGGGCGCCGCCCCGCGGTACCGCGCGATCACGATCGCCGCCCCCATCCCCGAGACGGGCACGCGCGTCAGCGGCATCGCCGTCACCCTCGGCCTCCCGCTCCCGCTGGAGCGGCCGCTCTTCCACGTCGCCGAGGTGCTCGCGCCGGCGTCCGGCGTCACGCAGAGCCCGAGCGAGGTGGTCATGGCCTCGGACTTCCAGCTGGAGACGTTCAGCCCGGCCAACCCCGCCGGCACCGAGGCGTCGCTGCTGCGCCTGCGGCTCGCCGCGGGGGTGCCGGACAGCGAGGTCGCGCGCGCGGCGAAGCCCCCGCTCTCGCTGCCGGTGGGCGGCGAGCCCGCGCCGACCCTCATCTACGCGCGGCAGGACGTGAACGGCGACGGGGCGATCGACGGCGACGATCATGTCCCCGACTCGGCCCTGATCCCGGCGCTCTTCCCGATCTCGGTGTTCGCGAAGCAGGACGACGAGGAGCCGTTGACCAGCCAGGCCGCGCCCGCTGTGATCCTCCAGGGGCTCACGATCTACGACGATCTCGTGACCACGGCCACGCTCGGCCCGGAGCCGCTGAACGAGCCGCGAGACAGCGCGCTCATCGGCGTCCGACCCGCCGCGCTGTGCATGCACCCGACCGAGCCGGAGCGGGGGGGCGTGCTCGTGCTCAGCCACAAGACCGACAAGGAAGGCAACGACATCATCGCGGAGCGGGACGTGGCCCAGGTCGAGGAGGCGCTGAGCCGGCAGTTCGGGCGCACCATCGAGGTCGCGTTCGGCTGCCTGCCCGAGGGGAGCTACGCGCTCAACCTCATCTACGGCACCGGTCAGGCCTGGACCGTGCCCAACGAGGCCGGCGTGTGCGCGCCGTCGGAGGCCGAGACGGCCGACGTCTGCGGCGCGCGGCCGCGCCTCGCGTCGCAGAGCGTCGTGCTGCGCATCGGCCCACCGGACGACAGCGCGTACTGCGCCGAGCACCCGACGCCGGCGGCCTGCGCCCGGTAAACGCCGCAGCGTTGCGGCGTTGCGGCGGCGTCGGGTCGCGCGCGGCGCGAAGGCCGCCGCGATCCGGGCCCGGGCGCGGTGAAAGCGCCGGTTTCCTGCTGGAGGCGGCGGTTGCCTCGCGCGCGCGAACCGATGGTAGGGTCTCGGCATGCGCTGCACTTGCTTTCCCTCGCTTGCTCTTCTGGGGGCGCTCGGCGGCGCCGCGGCGGGCGCGCTCATTCCATCCGACGCGTCCGGCGGCTGGCCGCCGCCCGTGTTGGCCAGCGCAGCGGACATGGCCGAGCCCGAGCACTGGCCGAACGATCCGGACTACGGCACGTCGGTCACGCAGAGCGGGCAGTGGGGCTTCTACTCGTTCATCCCGGCCCCGAGCGGGTACGTCCGGCCGGAGGAGTCCGCCGCCGGCATGGCGATCGATCTCGCCTGGCGCTTCACCCAGGGGGACCCGCGCGTCAGGATCGCCGTCGCCGACTCCGGGATCTTCTGGGGAGAGGGGGATCTCCTGGAGAAGGTGTGGCTCAACCAGGGCGAGCTCGCGGCCCACAAGCCGCGGCACGCGGACGGCGCGGGGTGCGGCGGCGACGGCGCGCTCGAGGGCTTCGACTGCAACGGCGATGGGGTCCTCTCCGTCGCGGACTACAGGGACACGCCGGAGCTCACGCCCGCGGCGTCGGAGGGGCGGCCGCAGGGCGATCGGAACGGGAACGGCCAGCTCGACGCCGGCGACCTCATCCTCAACTTCTCGGACGGGATCGACGACGATCGGAACGGCTACGTCGACGACATCGCGGGCTGGGACTTCTTCAAGAACGACAACGATCCGTTCGACGACGCCCGCAACGGCCACGGCACCGAGGGCGCGAAGACGTCGGCCGCGCAGACGAACAACCAGCTGGGCGGGGCCGGCGTGTGCCCGGAGTGCAGGTTCATCCCGCTGCGCGTCGGCGAGAGCCACGTCGCCGACGCGCAGGACCTCGCGAAGGCGCTCCTCTACGCGGCCGACAGCCGGGCCAACGTCGTGCAGTGCCCGGTGACCGCCGTCGACAACACCGGCTTCGTCCAGGCGGCGCTCGACTACGCCCACGCCCAGGGGACGCTCGTCGTCGCGTCGATGGGCAACGAGGGCTCGCGCCACCACAGCGTGCCCGCGACGAGCAACCACGCGCTGCCCGTGAGCGCCGTCCGCCACGACGGCCAGAGCGTCGCGACGTCGACCACGTTCATCGACGCGTCGCCGTGCTCGAGCTTCGGCGGCAACAACGTGCTCGCCGTGTCGAGCCCCGGGTGCGCCAGCGACGCGACCGCCGAGCTCGCCGGCGTCGCGGGGCTGCTCTACGCCGTCGCCCTCGACCGCGGCGTGTCCCTGTCCCCGGGGGAGGTGCAGGGCCTGCTCGTCGCGACCGCCGACGACATCGCCATTCCGGAGTCGCAGGAGCCCGGGTCGCTGTACCGCTTCTCGCAGGCGGGGTTCGATCAGCGGTTCGGCCACGGCCGCGTCAACGCGAACCGCGCCGTGGAGGCGCTCCTCGAGGGGCGCGTGCCGCCCGCCGTCGACATCACGTCGCCGCGGTGGTTCGAGGTCGTCTACAAGGATCAGGTCCAGGGCCCGGTGCCGATCGAGGGCACCATCTCGGCGAAGCGGGCGATGGCCTACGACTACTGGGTCGAGTGGGCTGCAGGCGCGCAGCCGCTCGAGGCGGATTTCAAGGTGATCCACAAGGAGACGAACGTCGCGCCGACGGTCGTCACCGGCGCCGAGGGCCCGATCGCCTCCCTCGACGTGCGCACGATCGACACATCCCACCTCCGCGACCCCGACAGCCCCCACGGCGAGGACGATCGCGCGATCACGGTGCGCGTCCGAGCGAGCGCCCACTACGCCACCGGCAAGGTGGAGAGCGAGGCGCGGCGCACGGTCCACGTCGACAGCGATCCGACGCTGGTCCAGGGCTTCCCCGTCCGCGTCGGCGACAGCGTCGAGGGCAGCCCGAAGATGGCCGACATCGACGGCGACGGCGTCCTCGAGCTCGTCTACCCGACGGCCGGCGGCGCGCTGCACGTGCTGAAGGTGACGCCGAAGGGGCCGCAGCCGCTGCCGGGGTTCCCGTACATGACCCGCCCCACCGACGGCCTGCTCAATCCGCCGGCGTCCCCGGCCACGCCCGCTTACGTCGGCGCTCCAGCGTACAGCAAGGTGGACAGGAAGCTCGGCCGCGAGCCGATCCTGAGCGCGCCCGCCATCGGGGACCTCGACGGCGACGGCAGGCAGGAGATCGCGATCTCCACCTGGCCGGGCACGATCTACGTCATCGGCGCGGACGGCGACGTCCGGCGGGGGTGGCCGAATCGCCTGCCCGAGATCCCCTCCTGCCCCGTCGATCCCGGGGCTCCGGCGAGCGCGCCGTGCATGTCGGCGGCCGCGCGGATCGCGCGCGGGGCCTTCGCCTCGCCGGTCCTCGCGGATCTCGACGGCGACGGGCGGCTCGACGTGATCCAGGCGGCGTTCGACGGCACGGTCCACGCGTTCGACGGGGATGGCAGCGCGCTGCGCGGCTTTCCCGTCGAGGTGCACTACGCGGGTCCGCTCGCAGAGGAGCCGGCGCGGAGCCGCCTCCTCGCGACGCCCGCCGTGGCCGACTTCAACGGCGACGCGCTGCCGGATCTGCTTGTCGCGTCGAGCGAGCGGCTCGGCGAGGACGGCGAGGCCGGGGCGGTCTACGTGATCGATGGGCGAGGCACGACCGCGCCCTCCGGGCCCGTGCTCGCGGGGTGGCCCATCACCGTGCCGTCGCTCTCGTTCGACCCGCTCGCAGCGGAGGGGATCACGGCCTCGGGCGTCGTCGGGCGGTTCGACGGCGCGCTGGCGGGCGTCGTCCAGGGCAACGGCGCGCCGCCGCTCGTCCTCCCGGCCTCCCCCGGCGAGCAGCGCGAGCTCCTGGCGACGCCGGCGGGCGCGCTGCCGCGGGCGAGCGGCGGCTCGCCGGCCGGGCTCGACCCGACGTTCGGGCCCCTCTCGCCCGCCGCCGGCGCCCGGACGATGATCCCGCTGCTGTCGCAACCCGCGCTCGGCGACATCGATCAGGACGGCACCCCCGACGTCATCGCCGCGGGCGCCTCGAAGGCGGCCGCGCTCGCCCTCGCGGGCGCGCAGGGGGCGACGCAGCCGGGGCCTCACCTGCTCGCCGTCTGGAGCGGCAGGTCGGGCGCGATGCTGCCTCGCGCCCCGTTCGTGCTCGAGGACTACGCGATCTCGGGCAGCCAGGCGGTCGTCGATCTGAACGGCGACGGCTACCCCGAGGTGCTGAGCGGATCGAGCGGCTACTTCCTCCACGCCTTCGACGGGTGCGGCCGGGAGCCGCGCGGGTTCCCGAAGTTCACCGGCCAGTCGATCACCACGACGCCCGCCGTGGGCGACCTCGACGGCGACGGCACGCTGGAGATCGCCGTGGGCACGCGCGACGGCTGGCTCTTCGCCTGGCACACCGAGGCGACGACGGGCGCGCTCATCGCCTGGGAGAGCCTCCATCACGACAACCAGAACACGGGCAACCTCGACACGCCGCTCAGGCAAGGGGTCGCGCGGACGGCGCCGCGGCCGCTGACGGTGGACCTGTGTGAAGGCCCGCAGCAGGCCCCGCTCATCCTCCAGCTGGGCGGAGGCTGCGCGTGCGAGGCCGCGGGCGCCGAGCCGCGGCGCGGGTCCGGCGCTCGAGGCGCGGGCGCGGCGCTGGGCGCGGCGCTGGTCGGGGTGATGGCGCTGTGGGGGAGGCGGCGGAGGGCGTAGGCCGTGAAGGAGCCGCGCAGCGCCGCGCGGATCCGCGTCGCTCAGCGCCAGCCGACCTGCAGCACGCACGCCCCCGCGCCGCCGGCCCCGCAGCGCAGCTCGAGGAGGCGCACCGTGGACCCCGACGTGGCGAGCAGCGCCCGCAGGAAGCCGCTCACGTAGCGGCACATCACCGGCGCAAGCCCGTCGGGCAGCCAGAGATCGACCTTGGCGCTGTGGGTCGACGTGCGCTCGACCTGGACCCGCCCCCACGCGTGGAACCGGCGGAGCAGCGGCCCCGCCACCTCCAGCAGCGCCTCCGGTGTCCGCGCGACCTGGAGCCTGCGCAGCATCTCGGGGAGCGCCGCGCTCGCGAGCGCGCCGCCGGCCGCCTCCACGCTCCCGGGGGCCTCGTCGCCGAGCGCGCGCAGGTAGGCCACGAGGGGCGCCACCGGGTAGAGCGCGCCGTCGTCGGTCGCCGCGACGAGGGCGTCGCGGTCCGCCGGATCGAGGCCGCTCCACACGCGCGCCTCGCCCCCTTCGCCGAGCCGCCGCGCCGCCTCGGCCCTGCAGAGCCGGAAGGCCAGGCCGCGGCTCAGCGGCGCGCCGTCGTGCGGCGCCGGGATCGGGGCCTGCGTACGCTCGCCTGGGCTCGCGAGGAGCGGGCTCGAGAGGAGCGCGGCCGCGAGCGCGTCGGCGAAGGCGACCGGCGAGGCGATGCGCCGGGACGGCTCCGGCTCGAGCGCCCGCGCGAAGAGGGCGTCCACGCCGGGGGAGAGCCCCGGCCGCGCGCGCGAGGGGGGCGTGATCTCCCCGCGCTGCTGCATGGCGACGATGCCGTAGGCGCCCGCGGCCTCGAACGGGGCCCTGCCCGTCAGCATGGCGTAGGTGACCGCCGCGAGGGCGTAGGTGTCGAGCGCCGGCTGCGGGTCGGCCGCCCCGGGGATCAGCTGCTCCGGCGCCGCGAAGCCGCGCGTCCCGCCGACGAGGTGGGGCCGCTCGCTGCCCAGCCGGGCCCCGAGCCCGAAGTCGATGAGCACCGCCCGCTCGATCCGCGTGTCGAGCAGGATGTTGCCCGGCTTGACGTCCGCGTGCACGTACCCCTCGGCGTGCATGCTCGCGAGCGCGCCCGCGATCTGGCGGACGACGGAGAGCACCTGGTGGAGGGGCATGAACCCGCCCTGCGGGGCGCGGTCGACGATGTGGCGGTGGATCGTCTCTCCCTCGACGTACTCGAGGAGGAGGTACATGCGCGCGCCGTCGAGCCGCCCCCAGCCGTACAGCTGGACGATGCTCGGGTGCCTCAGCCGCACGAGCGCCTCGGCCTCGCGGAGCAGGGCGCTGTCGTCCGGCTCCGTGACCACCTTGAGCGCGACGAGCTGGCCGAGGAGCTTCTCGCGCGCCAGGTAGACCTGCGACTGGCCCCCCTCGCCCAGGATCGCGGTGATCCAGTACTTGTCGTCCACGAGATCGCCGGGGGCGAGCCGCACGGGCAGCTCGTTCGCGTCCCCCCGGGCGAGCGGCGCCTCGGCGCTCTCCGGCGCAGGCCGCGACGTGGGCCGCTCGTTCGACTCGGTCACGTGGGGCGAGAGGCCGGAGCGCCGCGCGAGCTGCTCGCTCACCAGCCTAGCCGCGAGCTGGAGGGTCGCGATGCTGCCCGCGTCGAACCCCCGGGGCTCGCCGGACACCGCGCACACGCTCCCGACGGCCCCGACCCCCTCGATCACGACGGGGAACCCCGCGTACGCGCGGACCAGGTTCATGGCCACGAGCGGGTTCTCGGACAGCACGGGGTGCGCCTGGGCGTCCTCGACGATGAGCGGAGCGTTGTCGCGCGCGACGTGCTGACAGAAGGACCACGAGCGCAGCGTCCCTCCGGCGATCGACAGGTCGCGGGGGAGGCCGGTCGCGCCGATGAAGATCTGCCGCGACGAGTCGATGATCGTCACGACGCTGGCCGACGTGCCCACGCCCCGCGCGACGAGCTCGGCGACGACGACGAGCTCGGGGTCGGGCGTCGTGCTGCGCAGGCCTCGCCGCTCGATCTCGGCGTCGCGCGCGGGGTCGTCCAGGGGGTCGGCGGCGCCGCCCGCCGCCGGGTGGCTCAGGGTGGGACCGCCGCCCGACGACGGGAGCAGCGCCCCGAGGAGCGCTTCCGGGGTGACCGGCTTGTGGACGACCGCCGCGATCTGCTGGGGGGCGCGCAGACGGACCACCCGGCTGCACGCAACACCTCGGCCATGTAGTCGCGCTCCGTGGCGATGGGCTCCAGCAGGAGGACATTGCGCGTCATCGAACGGCGAGAGTACCTCGCCCGGAAGGGGAGGAGCACAGGCGCTGCCGCGCGCGTGAGGTTCGAGCCCCGGAACCTCCCCGCGCCGCCGCTGTCATTCCGCAGGCACGACGGACAGCCGGCCAGCGCGGCCGAGCGCCCGCCTGAAGGACGCGGATCCGCGCGTCCTCCGCGCGGTTCCAGAGGACGTGAGCGCGCCGCTCCGCGCGGCGCACAGGGGAGATCTATGCCCAGCGCGAACACGACGGACGCCGGGGATGGCGGCGCCGCCACCGATCCGAACCTCACCGCCGCGAGGCAGCCCGACGCGGCGAGCACCGGCGAGGCCGGAGGGCCGGTGCGCTCCGTGGAGATCGTCATCTCCTGGGGCACGACCGTGCTCTTCGTCCAGCACCTGACGCCGCCGCGCGCGTTCGACGTCGGTGAGGGGCGCGACGACGGTCGCCCGTGCGACTGCTTCCTCCCCGAGCGCGCGCTCGGCGCGCGCCGCGCGCCGCTCCTCGAGGTCGACGGCGCCGGGCGCGTCGGCTTCGTCCTGCCGGGCGCCGCGACGGGGACGCTCACGCTCGCCCCCGGCGGCGCGCCGCTGTCCGCGGCCGCGGCGCGGGAGCTGCATGTCGGCGTGGAGCGCGCGGCGCGCGCGGCGATCCCCGGGGCCACAGTCGTCCCCCTGCCCGCGCAGGGCCGCGTGGACGTCGAGATCGCGGGCGTGCGGATCCAGATCCGCGCCGATGCCACCGCGGGCGAGCGCGTGCGCCGCTCGCTCGTGAACCGGAAGAGCCTCGCCCTCCACGCCGTCTCCGCGGCCCTGCACCTCGGGCTCCTCGGCGCCCTCGCTCGCTGGGCGCCGCCCCTCGTCGACCCGTCCACGGGCATGAGCGCGGATCGGATCGCGCTCGTGCAGCGGTACCTCGCGTCCGCCGACGAGCGCGAGATGCGCGCGGCGATCGAGCGCGAGGGCGAGCCCGCCGCCGACGCGAAGGAGGGCGGCGCAGGGACGCGAGCCAAGGGCGAGGAAGGGTCGATGGGCCACCCATCGTCCACGCCACGCGCGCTGGCGACGGGGAACATGTGGGGGGTCCAGGGCCCGAGCGACAGCCCCGATCCCCACGTGGTGCGGCAGCAGGCGCTGCGCGACTCGGCCGAGTTCGGGATGATCGGGCTGCTCAACGCCGGGGGCGGCGGCGATCCGAGCGCCCCCACGGCGCCGTGGGGGCTCGACGGCGCCGCGTCGTCCGCAGGCGGCGCGGGCCTCCCCCTCGCCGGCCTCGGCGGCCTCGCCGGCGAGCGCGCGGCGCTCGGGCTCGGATCCATCGGGACGATCGGGCACGGCGGGGGCGCCGGGTCGGGCCAGGGGTTCGGGAGCGGCCACGGGCGCGCCGGCGCCTCCTCGCCGCCGGTCTCGGCGCGGATCGCGGCCGCCTACGCGCCGGAGCCCGAGGTCGCCCTCGATCCGAACGGCCGCTTCGCCACCACGTACCGGCCCGGGGGCGGCCACCTCGCCGCGTTCGAGGCCGCCCTCGCGCGCGGCGTCGTGCCCGCGGCGGAGCGCGAGTTCGTCGGCGACGTCGCCGCCCGCTACGCCCCGGAGGTCCCGCTCGCCCCCGACAAGGCGCTCGGCCTGCGCGCCGACCTGGAGCGCGCCGCGATTGGCCCGGGCGGCGGCGCCTTCCACCTGCGCCTCGCGCTCCGCTCCGCGGCGGCGGCGACGCCCGCGCGGCCGCACCTCTCGGTGCACCTCGTCCTCGACACGAGCGGCTCGATGTCCGGCGCGCCGATCGACAGCGCCCGCCGCGCCGCGCAGGCCCTCGTCGATCGGCTCGCGCCGACCGACGACTTCTCGCTCACCGCCTTCTCCAGCGACGCCGAGGTGGTGATCGAGGACGGCCCCGTCGGCCCGCGCCGCGCGGCGATCCGCCGCGCCGTCGAGGGGCTCCGCGAGGGCGGCGGCACCAACATCGGCGCGGGGCTCTCGCTGGGCTACGCGCAGGCGAGCCGGCCGGGCATCCCCGAGGACGCCGTACGCGTGGTGCTGCTCGTCTCCGACGGCCGGGCGACGAGCGGCCTCACCCACAGCGAGCGCCTGGCGCGGCTCGCCCTCGACGCCTTCCAGCGCGGCATCCAGACGAGCGCGCTCGGGCTCGGCGACGACTTCGACGGCCAGCTCATGAGCTCGATCGCGAGCGACGGGGCCGGCGGCTACTACTACCTGCGCCACCCGGAGCAGATCGCGCCCGCGCTGTCGACCGAGCTCGACAAGCGCCTCGACCCGGTCGCGACCGCGGTCGAGGTGCGCGTACGGCTGAAGGCGGGCGTCGATCTGCTCCGCGCCTACGGTTCGCGCCGGCTGGACGGCGCCGAGGCCTCCCGCGTCCGCGCCCAGGAGATCGCGGCCGACATCGCTGCCCAGTCGCGGGACCGGATCGCGGCCGACCGACGCGACGACGCCGAGGGCGGCATGCGCTTCTTCATGCCCGTGTTCGCCCGCGATGATCGGCACGCGCTGCTGCTCAAGCTGAGCGTCGGCCCCGGCGCGGGGAAGCGAGCCGTCGCGACCGTCGAGCTCAAGTACAAAGATCGGCTCTCCAAGAAGAACGCGATCGAGGAGATCCCCATCGAGGTGCGTTATGCGGACAGCGACGCCGCCAGCGCGGCGTCCGTCGACGCGTCGATGACGCGCGCGCTTCAGGGCTTCGCCGCGGGCGAGTCGCTCGCGGAGGCCGCTGCCCGCGTGGCGCGCGGCGATCGCGCCGGCGCCGCCGCGCTCCTCTCCGAGCGCGAGGGCATCCTGCACGAGGCCGCGACCCGGCTGAACGAACCGCTGTTCCTGGAGGACGCGGCGCGCCTGTCGCGCCTCCGCGCGCACATGGGCGCAGAGCAGGGCCTCGGCGATCCGCTCGTGCTCGCGATGTTGCTGGAGACGGCGGGGCGATCCCGCCTGCGCTGACGCGCAATCGCAGCGCGCACACGGGCGGAGGCGTCGCCCAGGTGGTAGGCTGAGCGCGGCCATGACAGACAGAGTCTCATCGACCGGACGCGCTGCGCTGCGAGAGTCGCTGCTCCAGTTCTCCGCTTTCGCCGACGCGCTCGAGTCCCGATCCATGCGCGAGGCCATCGATGCCTGCATCACCGTCCTGGACGCTCCAGGGCCGCTCGACAAGCGCGACCTCGCCCCATGGCTCAAGGTCGTCCACGAGCGCGCGGCCGATGTCTTTCGACGGGGTATCCGTCAGACCACGGGTGTGCTGCGCCAGCAGATGATGCACGGCCTGAAGCAGGCTGAAGAAGACGCCGTCTGGATGCAGCACGCCATCGACGCGCTCAGTCGAGACCGCGCGAACTGACATGCTGAGCTGAAACAGCGCTCGTCGCCCCCGCGCAGACAGCGGCTCGCCGCGACAGGCCGAAGCGAGCCGGCCGGAGGCGGGAGCAGGCGGGCCGCGGACAGCGTGACACGACACGCGCCGTCCGTGCTACGAGAGGGGACATGTTCGCCTCGGCGTTTCCGCTGCTGCTCCTCGGCTTCTCTCTCGGGATGCGCCACGCCACCGACGCGGACCATGTGATCGCGGTGGCGACCGTCGTGAGCCGGGTGCGGAGCCTCGGGACGGCGCTGCTGATCGGCGCGATGTGGGGCGTCGGCCACACGCTCACGCTGATGGTGATCGGCGGCGGCATCCTGCTCTTCGGGCTCGTGGTGCCGCCGCACGTCGGCCTGGCCATGGAGCTCTCGGTCGCCCTGATGCTGATCGGCCTCGGGGTGTATCACCTGGCGCGGCTCTACCGGGCGGTCCGGCGGGGCGAGCCGCCGGCGCCCGACGTCGCGCCGGTCAAGCACGCCGCGCCTGTCGCGCAGGTTGCTCACCACGACGGCCACCGGCACGACCTCGGCTGGGCGGACCGCGTGTTCGGCGTTTCGCGCGTCTATGCGAGCCTCCGGCCGCTGCTCATCGGCGTGGTCCACGGCCTCGCAGGCTCGGCCGCGGTGGCGCTCCTCGTGCTCACCACGGTGCGCGACCCGCGGTGGGGCATCGGCTACATCGCGCTGTTCGGCGTGGGCACGATCGCCGGGATGACGCTCATCACCGGGGTGCTCGCGCTGCCGTTCGCCTACGCGCGCGCTCGCACCAGCGGGATACACCACGCCTTCGGCGCCGTCGCCAGCCTCCTCAGCGTGGCATTCGGCCTGTTCCTGGCCTACGACATCAGCTTCGGATCCGGGCTGTTCACCGCGGACCCGCGGTGGACGCCAGGCTGACGGCGCCCGGGCGGGCCGCGCTCGCGCTCGCGCGCGCGCCGAAGGAGCGACGCTCGGCGCTCACCGGCTCGCGGTCGACCAGGCGCGCTCGGCCTCGCGCGGCGACGCCGGCGCGAGGTGCGCGTCGATCTGGGTCATGAGCCAGTCGAGGAACTCGTCCTTCAGGATCGTCTGCGCCACGTGCAGATCGGTCCAGACGGGCGCGCGCGCGGCCGCCCGGTCGCTCGTCTGCACCACGACCGGGATCGTGCAGAACCTCGCGTCGTCGCGCATCGCGCGGATGAACTCCACCCCGTTCATGACGGGCATGTGGACGTCCACGATGGCCAGCGCCACGGGCTCGCGCGCGAGCAGCTCCAGGGCGTCGCGCCCGTTCTCGGCCTCGAGCACGCTGAAGCGCGGCTCGAGGATCAGCCGGTAGCACTCCCGGATGTCCGCGTCGTCGTCCACGACGAGGATGGTTACCCCCTCGACGGCGCCGAGCACGCGCTCGACGGCGGCGCGGAGCTCCCCCGCGGTGACGGGCTTGCGCACGTAGCCGGCGACCCCTCGCAAGATCGCCTCTGCCGGCTTGTTCACGACGGAGACGAGCATCACAGGCACCCGCTCGCGCGACTGCACAAGCCGGTTGAAGGCGAAGCCATCCATCTCGGGCATCAGGAAGTCCGCCAGGACGAGATCGGGCGTCCACGTCCGGAGGAGCTCCAGCGCCGCGCTCCCGCCGCGCACGGTCCGGACGTCGTACGCCGCGCCTTGCAGCGCCTCGGCCATCCACGCGAGCGTCCCCGACTCATCGTCGACCAGCAAGAGCTTGGCCATGGCATCACTCCCCTTGCGCCCCGGCGCCACCCGACTCGCCCGCCTCGCCGACACGCCGCAGCCGGAGCCAGAACCTCGCCCCTCCTTCCGGCCGCGCCTCGTACCCGATCGCCCCGCCCCACCGCTCCACCGCGATCCGGGCGCCGTAGAGCCCGAGGCCGCTGCCCGCGCCAGGGTCGTGGCCGTGCGCGAATTTCTGGAACAGGCGCGGCGCGATGGCAGGGGAGACGCCAGGCCCATCGTCCTCCACCGTCACGCGAGCCCACCGGGGCTCATCGTGCACCGCGACGCGCACCGACCTGCGCGGGGGCGTGAACCGGAGCGCGTTCTCGACGAGGTTGGAGACCACGCGCGCGAGCCTGCGCTCCTCACCGACGACGGCGCACGGCCGCGCGCAGCCGATCTCCGGCGGCGCCTCCAGGCACACCCCCCGGCTGCGCGCCATGGGCAGGAGCGCCTCGACGACCCGAGCGACGGTGCCGCACACGTCGACCACCGCGGCGAGATCGCCGCTGGAGGCGTCGGACGCCATGCCCTCGGCGGTGAACACGTCGAGGATCTCCCGGATCAGCTCGCGCTGCCGCAGGGCGGCCTTCAGCGCGACCGCGGCGAGCGCGCCGCTCTTCTCCGGCAGCGGCTGCTCTCCCAGCAGCGACAGCGCGCCGAGGAGGCTGTTCAGCGGGCCGGAGAGGTCGTGAACGATGCAGTGGACGAGGACATCCTTCCGCTCGACCTCGCGCGACAGCGCCTCGTGGACGAGGCGAAGCTCGCGCGCCCGCTGGAGGACGCGGCGGCGCTCCTGGAACAGCGCGTCGTTCCGGGTGATCACGAGCAGCCGCGACGAGCCGACGCGGAGCGCCGTCGCCTCGAGGTGAAGCGCCTCGTCGCCCATCATCTGCGTCCAGAAGTCGGATTGCACGCCCGGCGCGCCTTCCGCGGACCAGGCCCGCTCCGCCTCGGGGAGGAACACCTCCAGGAAGGGCAGCGCGCGATCGATCGGGAGCGGCGAGTCGCGCCACGGCGGCGCGAACCCGAGCCCTCGGAACCATGGCGGCGGCTCGCCGCGGATGACGAAGGTCCCGTCGTGCAAACGCTCGAGGACGAGCTTGTCCAGCGCCGCGAGGAGCCACGTGTCCACGTCCATCAACCCCGCAATGAAGGCGCTTCGCTCGCCAGCATGGCGCGCGCCAGCGCGTTGAACGCGCCTTCGACCCCGGCGCCGGTCTTGGCGCTCGTCCTCGTGATCCAGAGGCCCGCCCTCCTCAGCCTGGCATCGGTGGCGTCGTCGATGTCCCACGCCCCGGTGAGATCGGCCTTGTTCAGGACGACGACGGCCGGGACCTCTCCGACGATCGTCCGCGCGGCGGTGTAGAGGCGGAGCCCGGTCTCCGCCGTGAGGCGCCGCGTGCCGTCGATGACGAGGAGCCAGCCCGCGGAGCCGCGCAGGTACGACGTCTGGACGGCCTGGAACTCGTCCTCTCCGCTCAGGTCCCAGAGGATGAGGTCGAGCTCGCGTTCATCGCACCTCACGCGCCGTGCCTCGATCGTCACGCCGATGGTCGTCCGGTAGGACTCGGAGAAGATGCTGCGCACGAAGCGGGCGACGAGGCTTGTCTTGCCGACCCCCGTCGCGCCCAGCACGCAGACCTTGCGTTTCTCCGCCATGACTCAGTCCTTGCTCTCCGCGTGCAGGTCCACAAGGAAGATCACGCTGCGCGCGCGGCGCTCGTCCGCGCCGGCGCGGCACTCGGCCCGCGCCGCTCCCCCGGCGCAGGACGGGGGCACGACCTCGCGCCGCGTTCCCCCGCCGCTCGCTCGCAGGCGATCGGCCGGGATCCCCCGCGCGACGAGCTCGGCCGCGACGTGCTCCGCGCGGGCCTGGCTGAGCGCTCGGTTCGACGCCTCCGATCCGACGGGATCCGCGTAGCCGATCTCGCGGATCTCGGCGGTCATGCCGGCCTCGCGCGCGCGGGCGATCAGCCGCTCGGCGGCGGCCGCGACCTCGTCGAGGCGCGCGGCCTGCTCGCCGGAGAGCCGCGCGGCGCCGCGGCGGAAGAAGAGCTCCATCGCCTCGAGGGAGCGCGCCGCCGCGCGCGCGCGGTCGATCGACTCCTGCGCCGTCAGGCCCTCGCCGTCGAACCCCGAGACGCCAGGGAGCACCGCCGCCGACCAGCGCGCGCGCTCGATCCAGCGCTGGGGCGCGACCCCGCTGGCCGCGACGGCGCCGCCGCGCAGCGCCAGGGTGACCCCGGGCGGCGGCTCCAGAGCGCTCGCCACCCGGCGCTCGACGATCTGCGGGTGGAGCGAGTAGAAGGGCTCGAAGCGCAGGATGACCTCCTGGCGCAAAGGGCCGCCGCGCTCGAGCACGGCCCTCGGGTCCGCGGCGAGCGGATCGCGGAGGCCCGTGAACACGACCTGGCCGGCGCGCCGCTCCGCCGCGGTGACCAGCAGGCCGGGCTCGCGCCGCAGCGCCTCGCCCCAGCCGTCGACGCGGCGCTGATCCTCCCGCGAGGCGCGCACCGAGAAGACGAGCGCGGCCGCGACGACCGCGGCCAGCAGGGCGGCCGCTATCGACACGGCCCGCGCTCGGCGCGGGATCGGCTGGCGCTGCTGCTGGAGGCAGCGCGAGAGCAGCTCGCGGGCGCCCGAGAACGGCGTCCTATCGCCGCGGAAGCCGGCGAGCTCACCGCCGTACGAGAGGTGGACGCGCTCCAGCGTCTCGCACAGGACGAGCCCGTACGCGGGCGGCGCCACGCCGCGCACGATGGACACGAGGAGCGCCGACGGGCCGTGCTCGACCCACCCTGTCAGATCGCCCACGCGGAAGCGCTCCAGCCGCGCGTCGGTCCGGAACGCGTCGTGGGCGAACGCGTCGATGGCGGTGAGCATCGCCGTGACCTGGTCGGGATCCCTGTAGGGGATCTCGTCGGCGCTGAGGTGCTCGAGGACGAGCCCCGTCCCTCGGTGGACGAGGAAGAGCTGCTCGGTCCGGTAGACCATGGAGCGGAGCAGCACCACCTCCGCGAAGGGACGCCCCGTGCGGCGCGCCTCGACGCGCCAGCGCATGCTCCGCCAGGACAGGCCGAGGGCGGCCGCCTCGTTGAGGCGCTGGATCATCGCCCGGAGAGCGCAGCGCACGGCCTTGCGGATGGCCGGCCCCATGGCGGGGGAGATCGCGTCCGCGAACGACCCCGGGTCCTGGCGCACGCGCTCCTGGATCGCGCTCGAGAGGAGCGGCTCCAGCGCCCACGAGAGCGCCTCACCCTTCTTGCGGCTCTCGATCACCGCCTCGGGCAGCGCCCCCGCGACCATCTCGACCATGGACTGGTCCAGCCGCTCCTCGATCCGCTGGATCCGGTGCTGCTCAGGGCCCACGAGCAGGGGGCGGAGGTCTTCGAGCGTCTTTCTCGGCGGAGGCGCCTCGCGGCGCGCTCTCGGCTCTCGCATCGTTCTTCTCCGGACCGCCGCGCCCGCTCCGCTGGGAGGAGCGGCGCGACCGCCTCACGCTGCCTCGTCCGAGCGGCGCTCCACCTTCTGGTACCGCTCCGACTCCGCGGCCGCCTCGCGCGCCGGCGGCTCCGGCGCGAGCGCTTCGGCGCCGTCGGCCCACGCGGCGGCCAGCTCGCGCTCGAGCATCGCGCTCAGCTCGCTCCGCGTACGCCGCGTCTCGTCGACGAACGCCTTGGACTGGTCGAGGATCTGCTGCCGGAGCTCGCGCTGCGTGCGCGCCACGAGCTCCTCCAGCCGCTGGACCCGCTGCGCGATCAGCTCGATCGCCTCCCGCGACTCGCGCGCGACGCTGCCGAGCGCGCCGTCGGCGGCCGCGCGCTGGGCCTCGATCGACGCGCCGAGCGCCTCGATCTCCCTGCGCATGTGCGCCTCCAGCATGTCCAGACGCCGCCACGCTTCACTCCGCAGCTCCTCCGCCTGGGCGGCGACCTGAGCGTCGGTGTGCGAGAGCCGGCGAGCGAACTCGCGGAACTGGGCGCCGCACAGGATGTCGCGCACCTGCTCCAGGCTGTTGGTGATCGCGGACTCTGCGTGTCCTGCGGTGGCTTCGTGCTCCGCCCGCCCGCTCGTCCTCATGGTCATGATGAAGGCCCCCTCTCCGTGCGTGCCGCGCGTGTCGGGCTCGGCGAGCCGAGCTCGCTCGTCATCGCGCTCCCGTATCGCTTCGTCGCGCTCGCGACGCCTCACCGAGCTCGCTCCCCCAGGTTTTCTCTTCCGTCTGGACACGATGCCCCTCGCTCATCACGTCACGCGATGCGCAACATGGGTCAGTACCCTGGGCGCGGGTAGCCCTCGGAAGGCCGCGGGGGCGGCCGCGGCTCGGCCGGGGAGCCGCTCGGCTGCTCCGAGGCGCCGCGCTGAACAGGAGCTCTCGGAGCCCGGTAAGATGCTGCCATGCGAAATCCGCGAACCTCCCTGGTGGCCGCGGCCTTCCTCGCGGCCTGCGGCGCTCCGACCGGCGGCGCACCTTCCGCGAGCGCTCCTTCCGCGAGCGCCGCCGCTTCGGGTTCCGGCTCGCCCCCGGCCGCCCCGCCGCCGCCGCCCCCGCAGGCCGCCGCCCCCGCAGCCGCGGCCTCCCCTGCGCCGGCGCCCTGCGGCGCGCTGGGCTGCCTCGCCTTCGATACGCCGGCCCAGGCCTTCGCCCACGTCCTGGAGAGCGGCCCGCGCGTGCTCGCGGTGGGCGAGGCGCACGCACAGCAAGGCTCGGAGGGCGTCCCCTCGACGACCCGACGCTTCACGGAGCTCTTCCTGCCGGCGCTCGCCGGCCGCGCCTCCGATCTGATCGTCGAGCTCTGGGCCGTGGACCCGCGCTGCAAGAAGGAGCAGGTCGCGCGGGTCGAGACGGAGCAGCGGACGGTCACGCAAGGACAGGCGGCGCAGAACCAGGACGAGTTCCTCGAGCTCGGCCACGCGGCGAAGCGGCTCGGCATCCGGCCCCGCCAGCTCACGCCCTCCTGCCAGGACTACGACGCCATCGTGCGCGCGGGGCCGGACGCGGTGACGGCCATGCTCGAGATGATCGCGCGCCTGACGGCCGCCGAGGCGAAGGCGCTGCTCGGCCGCGAGGACGCCGCGGGAAAGATGGTGATCGCCTACGGCGGGGCGCTGCACAACGACGTCGCCCCGCGCCCTGGGCGCGAGCGCTGGAGCTTCGGACCGGAGCTCTCCGCGATCACCGCCGGGAAGTACGTGGAGCTCGATCTCATCGTCCGCGAGTTCATCAAGGAGTCGGAGTCCTGGCGGGCGCTGCCGTGGTATCCCCATTTCGACAGGGAGGAGCACCCGGACAAGGCGGTGCTCTTCAACCCCGCGCCGGGCTCGTACACGCTCATCTTCCCGCGCTCGTCCTGAGCCGGCACCGCCGCGCCGGGCGCCGCGCGCGCCGCGCGGCGGCTTCAGGGCAGAATGGTGAACGTGACCGGCGCGCCCGTGAAGGGACCGCCGCCCTGCACGATGCGGTTGTTCTCGAACAGCGCGCTGGTCACGCTGACCGTGATGGGCACGCCGGCAGCGCGGAGCTTGTCCCAGGCCGCCGCGTCCGGCGTGTAGCTCAGCTTGGTCGTGAACACCCGGAGCAGCGGCTCGCGCTCCGCCGTCGTGAAGACCAGGAAGTAAGCGCGCCCGTTGATGGGCGTCCCGTGAGCCCAGGCGGCGCGCGCCGGCCCAAGGAGCGCCCCGAGCTCCGCGACGATCGACGCCCCCGGCGCGGCGAGCTCGCGCGCCCCCGGCGCCGCGGCGGCCGCCAGCCGCAGCTCCGGCGCGGCCCGAGGCGCCGTCCGCTGCGCCGCGCCCGCGACATGGAAGGTCAGCTCCGGCGCGGCGTCGCCGGGGAGCATCGCGCCGTCCTCGGGCGCGTCGAACACCGTGCCCTGCGAGGGCTCGTCCTTCGGGTCCACGGCGAGCAGCGCCTCCAGGGCCTCGTCGGTCGCGCCGCCCTCGAAGATGACGTCGGCCAGGCTCGGGTCGGTCGACGTCCCGCTCGACGTGTGGTCGTGGCTGTGGCCGCACGCCCCGGTGTACATCGCGGCCGACGCGAGCGCCGCCAGCGCGGGCACGAGGAGCGCCCGGCTCAGGAAAGGCCTTCGGCTCACGGCGCCTCCGCCCAGGGATCCGCGAAGCGCGGGTCCTTCAGAAACTCGTCGTCCGTCAGGGTTTGCAAGAAGGCGATCACGTCCGCTCTCTCCTCTTCTGTGAGATCGAACCCGCTGATGAGCTCGCTCTTGAACTTGTTCTCGCTGCCCACACCGGCGTTCGGGAGGCCAGCCTCGATCGTGCGCCCTCCGGCGGCGTAATGGTCGAGCACCCCCTCGAGCGTCTCGATGCTGCCGTCATGCATGTACGGCGCCGTGACGGCGATGTTCCGCAGCGTGGGCGCGCGGAACCGGCCCATGTCCGCCTCTTTGTGGGAGATCTCGTAGACTCCCCCGTTGCCCTCCGGGTAAGCGCCGTTCCCGTCGATGTTGTAGAGCCCCGTGTTGTGGAACATCACCTCCGTGAAGGTGGTGCCGCCGTGCTCCACCGAGTCCGACAGGTTGAAGCCGCCGTGGCAATGGAAGCACTCCAGCTTCTCGGAGAAGAAGAGATCCATCCCGCGCAGCGCCGCGTCGGACATCCCGGAGGGGTCGCCGCCGTAACGGTAACGGTCGTAGGGCGCGCGGTAGGAGAGCAGCGACCGCTCGAACGCGGCGATCGCCTTCGTGATGTTCGCGAGGCGGATGGGCTCGCCGTCGCCGGGGAACGCCTCGGGAAAGAGGTCCTGGTACAGCGGCTCGCCCTGGAGCCGCTCCAGGAGCTCGTCCTCCATGCCGGCGAGCCCGAGCTCGACCGGCGTCTCGCCGAACATGGGGAGGAGCGCTTGCTCCTCGAGCGCTTCCATGAGCGGATTCGCCCAGGTCAGCGTCGTGAGGTAAGCGACGTTGGCCAGGCTCATCGAGCTGCGCGAGTGCAGCTGGCCGGTCGAGCCCTCGGCGTTCGCGAGGTGGTCGGTGAACGCGAGCTCCTGGCGATGGCACGAGCCGCACGAGTACGTGCCGTTGCCGGACAGGCGCACGTCGTAGAACAGCCGCCTGCCGAGCTCGACCTTCACCGACGACATCGGGTTGTCCTCGGGGACCTTGGGCACCGGAAAGCCCGTCGGCAGCCCCCACGCATAGGCGCCCGCGCCGCCGCCGCCCTCCCCTGTCGATCCGCCCGGGCCTTGCGGCCCATCGTCGTCGCCGCAGGCACAGCAGAGGGCCGCGAGCGCGGCGAGGGCGGAGGAGATCGCCGAGCGGCGGAGAGCGGTCATCGAAGCGAACATCGCCATGGCGCCTAGTCTATCCTGAAGAACGACTGCTGATCGGGGCGCGGCGAGCCGTCGGCGCTGTCGATGCCGAGATGCGTGAAGAGCGGCAGACACTCGGAATCCGACGGATCCGACATGCAGCCGGGGATGTCGTCGGCGCTCCCCGACAGGTCGCTGTCCGCGACGAGCGCCGCATAGTCGACGAGCACCTTCGTCGTGAGCGGGTCGATGTCCTGGAGGACGATCTCGGCGATGTTGGGGCGATCGCAGGCGGCCACCCCGCCGTCCGCGCCGGGCATGCAGCCAGTGCTCCCGATGTGCACGAGGAACGGCTTGTCGTCCGCCGTGGAGACGCTGTCGAGGCGCAGGAACTTGTACCCGTCGTTCCAGCTCCAGAACAGCCCCGTCAGGTTGAGCGGCGACGGCGCGCTCGACGCGTCACCGTGGTTCAGGTCGAACGGGACGCCCAGCTTGAACGACAGCCCGTCGTAGTCCCCGGCCGGGACCGTCCCGCGCACCACGCCGTTCGTCTCCTCCGTCCCGTTGGCGCAGGTGCCCGATCGGTCCTCGAAATCGAGGAGCACGACGTCCTGGTACTGCCACAGCTCGTCCTGTTCGAGCGAGAGCGGCACCTCCTCGCCGTCCGCGCGGCGCAGGCGCACGTCGTGGATGTAGAGGCGGAAATCGTTCAGCCCCACGTCCGTCGAGGCGCTGCCGACAGCGTACGTCTCGCTGCAGGAGAACACCTCGTCGCGGACGCGGCCTTCGAACTGCAGCGCGACAGCGATCGTCTCAGCCCCGCCGCTCCCCCCGTCGATGGGGTTCACCCCCTCATCGTCGCCGCACGCCATGAGCGCGAGCACCGCCCCGACCAGCGGGAACCAGAGCCGTGATGCACGAAGACCGGATTCCATGAGCGTCCTCCCGAGGAACGATGCGCGCCACGATAGGCCGCGTCGCCCCTCGCCCGAATGCGACATGTTGTCGCTATCGCGATCCGCCCGAGAGCGCGAGTCGATCCAGCGTCGAAAGAGGGCTCGCGGACGGCCCCGGAGCAGCCTTCGGCGGCCAGGAGACAGCGACGCCGCCGACGACCGCACGACCGCACGACCGCACGACCGCACGACCGCGCTCGCCGCCTGCGACGTCGACCAAACCGCCGGCGCGCCCGCCGGGCGAGCGTGCGCGTCCGCATGATAACACGAACCGATAAAATCGTGCTACTGGCCAGCCCACCTGTGATCCGCTCCCTGAGCACGGCGTTCCCGCTGCTTCTTGTCATCGCGTCCGTCGCGCCTGCGCGCGCCGGCGACGGTGCCGCACCCGCACGCGCCGGCGACGGCGCCGCGCCTCCCCCCGCAGCCGGGGCGACAACGTCGGCGGGCGGCGATGCCTCGGGCGGCGCCGGCGCAGCGGCGCCCGCCTACGGCGCTGCGGGCGCCGCTGCGCCCGCGCCCGACGCCGCGCCCATCACGGTCGTGGTGCAGGGCGCGGCGCCGCCGCGCAGCGCCTCCGAGTCGGTGCGCGGGCAGGCCGAGATCCGGGCGGCGCCCCACCGGACGGCGAGCGACGTGCTGCAGCTCGTGCCGGGCGTGTTCACCTCCCAGCACAGCGGCGAGTGCAAGGCGCACCAGATCTTCTTCCGCGGCTTCGACGCGGTCCACGGGCAGGACCTCGAGATCTGGGTCGCGGGCGCGCCGGTCAACGAGGTCTCCAACGTCCACGGCCAGGGCTATACCGACCTCCATTTCGTGATGCCGGAGGTGATCGGCGAGCTCCGCGCGCAGCCGGGATCGTACGACCCGCGCCAGGGCGACTTCGCGGTCGCCGGGACGATGCGCTTCGATCTCGCCTACGGCGAGCCGGGGATCACCGCCTCCGCCTCGGCGGGCTCGTTCGGCGCGCGCCGGCTCTTCCTCGCTTACCACCCCGAGAACGCGGACGACGCCACGTTCGCGGCCTTCGAGGCGTACGGGACCGACGGCTTCGGGCCCGCCCGCGCCGCCGGCCGGGCCTCGCTCGTCGCGCAGGCCGTCTACCGGCCGCTCGCCGGCGTCTCCGCGCGGGTGATGGCGTCGGCGTTCGCCTCCCGCTGCGGCTCCGCGGGCGTCCTGCGCCTCTGCGACATCGAGTCGGGCAAGGTCGACCGCTTCGCCTCGTACGATCCCGATCAGGGCGGTGACTCGTCGCGCGCGCAGCTCGTCGTCGATCTGCGCGGCTCGGGCGACGGCGCCGCCCGCGGGGAGGGCCTCTCGCTCACGCCGTTCGTCGTGCTGCGCGCGCTCCGGCTGCGCTCGAACTTCACCGGGTACCTGGCGGACCCCACGAACGGCGACGCCACCCAGCAGCTCAACGAGGCGATCACGGCGGGCGCCACCGCGTCGTACCGGCTCACCTTCCCGCTGCTCTCCGACCGCGACACGTTCGAGGCGGGCGTCGTCGCGCGCACCGACTGGATCGAGCAGTCGCAGCGGCGCCTCGCGGCCGTCGACGACAGGCCGACCGCAACGCTCGTCGATGCGAAGGTCCGCGCGACCGACATCGCCGGCTACCTCGACGCGTCGATCCGGCCGGCGCGGCGGATCACGCTGCGCGGCGGGCTGCGCGCCGACGGCCTCGCGTACCAGGTCGTCGACAACGTCGGCCAGGGGGCGCAGGCGCGCAGCGCGCAGGGCGTCCACGTGGGCGGCAAGGGCACGGTCGACGTGGCGCTGCTCCCCGGACTCCGCGCGCTCGCCAGCGTGGGTCAGGGGTTCCGCTCGCCCCAGGCGCGCAGCCTCGGCGACGGCGAGCGGACCCCCTTCACGCGGGTGCTCTCCGCCGAGGCCGGGCTCCGCTACGCCGACGAGCTCGTGCGGGCGTCGGCGGCGCTGTTCCACACGCGCCTCAGCCAAGATCTCGTCTTCGACGAGGCGACCGCCCGCAATGAGCCCGTGCCCGCCACGGCCCGCACCGGGGTGGCCCTCGACGCGGTGGCGCACCCGGCGCCGTGGCTCGTGTCGAGCGTCGGCCTGACGTACACCCGGGCCGCCTTCACCGCCTCCGGCGGGCGCTACGCGGCGGGTGATCTCCTCCCCTTCGTGCCCCAGGTCGTCGCCCGCGCCGATCTCGCGGTGACGCCGCGCCTCGGCGCGCTCTTCGGCAGGCGCCTCGAGGCCCGCGCCGGCGCTGGCGTGACGCTGCTCCACGGCCGCCCCCTGCCGTACGGAGAGGTCGGCCACGACGCGCTCGTCACCGACGTGACGGCCCACGTCCGCTACCACCGCATCGAGCTCGGGCTCGACGTCTACAACCTCCTCGACGCGGCGTGGTTCGACGGCGAGTTCGTCTACCCCTCGAGCTTCACCCGCGGCGCGGCGCCCGACCTCCTCCCCGCGCGGCACGTGACGGTCGGCGCCCCGCGCAGCTTCCTCGCTTCGCTCTCCCTCTACATCGGCTGAGGACCTCGATGACATCCACCACCGCACAGCCCCTGTCCCGCCGGCGCGCCGCCCTCGCCGCGGCGGGGCGCCTCGCCGCGGCGCTCGCGGCGGGCGCGCTCGCCGCCGGGTGCGGCGCCGCAGGCGACGACGCGACCTCCGGCAAGCGCCTGACGCTCGCGACGCAGATCGCCCCCGACGCGGCGTCGGTCGCGCCGTTCACGAACGCGCTCGGCTGGACCATCACGCTGTCGAAGGCGCACCTGTCGATCGGGTCGCTCCACTACTTCGAGGGCGCCCCGTTCACGGCGCGGCGGCCCTCGCCGGGCGGCGCCCCCTCGCTGCTCGAGCGGCTCGCCCGGTGGGCCGTGCCCGAGGCGCACGCGCACCCGGGCCACTACCAGGCCGGCGAGGCGAGGGGCCAGATGACGCAGCCGACGTCGGTCGACCTGCTGCTGGGGACGACGGCGCTCGCGGACGCGGACGCCGTGAGCGGCGTCGCGCGATCCGCGCGCTTCACGTTCGGCGCGCCGCCCTCGGGCCCGCTCGCCGCGGCGCTCGACGGGCACGTCGTCGCCGTCGAGGGCCGCGCCGAGAAGGGCGACCTCGCGCGGGTGTTCCGCGCGCGCGCGCTGGTCGCCGACGTCGCCGACGACACGACCGGCGAGCCGTCGGTGGAGGGGTGCGTCTTCGAGGAGGTCTTCCTCGACGGGCCCGGCGTCGTCACGCTCGTCGTGAAGCCGGCGGTCTGGCTCGATCAGGTCGACTTCGAGGCCGTCGCCGCGAGCGACGACGGCGCGCCGGTCGACCTCGAGCCCGAGAGCCAGGCCCAGCGCGGCTTCACGCGGGGCCTCAAGAAGGGGACGGCCTACGCGCTCTCGTTCGCGCCCGGCTCCCCGGAGGAGAAGGAATGACGATGAAGATCACGAAAGGACTGTGGGTCACGGCGGCGATGCTCGCCGGGGCGGCGCTCGCCGGCTGCGGCGACGACGGCGCGTCGGGGACCGGGAACGTGGCGTTCTCGACGTGGGGAGAGGACTACATCGAGCAGGAGATCCCGGCCGCCGATCTCGCGGACGGCTGGAGCATCCAGTACGAGAAGTTCCTGTTCGTCGTCCGGAACGTCACCATCGCCGATCGCGAGGGGAACGTCGGAGCGCGCATGCAGGGCTCGATCCTGTTCGACCACACGAAGGCCGGCGCGAAGCCGGTGGTGGCCTTCGACGACCTCGAGGCGAAGCCCTGGGAGGCCGTCTCCTACGAGATCGGCCCGGTGGACGCGGACACCGCGCTCGAGGGCGCGACGGAGGAGGACAAGGCGCTCATGCTCGCGGCGGGAGCGTCCGTGCACATCGAGGCGATCGCGCGGAAGAGCGGCGACGGCGGCGAGGTCGAGAAGCGCCTCGACTGGACCTTCTCGCTCGCGACGCGCTACGCCGACTGCAAGGGCGACAAGGCCGGCAAGGAGACCGAGGGCGTCCTCGTCACGAACGGCGGCACCGACGACGTGGAGCTCACCATCCACGGCGACCACTTCTTCTACGACGACCTCCAGGCCGCGACCGCCGCGCGCCGGTTCGCGCCCATCGCCGCCGCGGACGCCGACGACGACGGGGCCGTCACCCTGGAGGAGCTCGCCGCGGTGCGCCTCGTCGAGATCGAGGAGGGCACCTACGGGACGGGCAGCGCCGGAGACATCAATGATCTCGGGGCGTTCGTCGCGGCGCTCTCGCGCACGATCGGGCACTTCCGCGGCGAGGGCGAGTGCGTCTCTGTCGACCCGTGACGGGGCCGGCGGCGCGCTCGCCCGCGGCGATCACTCGATCCCGACCGCCGTCGTGACGTCCTGGAGCTCGCCCCCGTCGAACGCCGGGACCCGCGCGGAGCCGAGCAGCATCTGCACGCAGCTCCCGGCCGGGGTCATCGCGACCAGCGGCTCGATCGCGACGCGCTGCACGGCGCCCGCGGGGTTGAAGAACACCCGCGCCGTCACCGCCTTCGGACCCGCCTTGCCCTTGCAGTGGATCCGCGCGGTCGCGCCCTTCGCTTGCAGCGCCGCGTGGGCCGCGCCGCGATCGAACGGCCTCGCCGCGCTCGGCTGCGCCGCCGCGACCGCCGTCGCCGCCGGCGCGGTGCCCTCGCGCGTGGGGCGCGGGGACCTCGGCGCGGGCGCCGGCGCCTGAGCGTCGCGAGGGCCAGGCGACGGCCGCCGCTCGCCCGCGCCGCTCGTGTCGTTCGCGTCGCCCGCCAGCGCCGGCGAGCGCGCGTCACCGCCGCGGCCCGGGCTGACCACCGTCGGGTGCGCCGGCACCGGCAGGCGCTGCACCTGGCGGACGTCGCTCTGCGCGCGGCCGGCGTAAAAGGCGATCGCCGCCATCGCGAAGCCGCCGGCCAGGCCGCACGCGAGGAGCAGCGGCCCCCGCCGCGCGGGCCTGGGAGGGGCCTCCGGCGGCGCGCTGCTCGCCAGGACGGGCGCGGGGGTGGACGGCGCGCGCGCGCCGGCGGGCGACGACGGCGCGCGCCGCGCGTCCGAGGCCATCTCGGTCGGTCCGGTCATCGACAGGCCCGAGGCAGGCCCCGCCGGGGTGAGCGCCGCCGCGGCGCTGAACGGCGCCACCGAGATCGCGCCGCCGGCGGCGCGCACGCTGCGCGGATCGAGCGGATTGACGAAGAGCGCCGGGCCGAGCGCGTCGAAGGCCTCCTGCGCCGTCTGGAAGCGCTGCGACGGCTCCCGCGCGACGCAGCGCGCGAACCAGGCGTCGAACGGGTGCACGATACAGCCGGCGCGCCCGAGCGCGGTCGCGCGCACCGACGCCGGGTCGATCGCCTCGAAGAGGATCTCGCGGAGCAGCACCGGCATCGCGGTGCCCATCGGGTCGTTCGCGGCGCGCCAGTACATGCGCCCGGTGAGCAGCGCGAACGCGATCAGCCCGAGCGCCCACACGTCGGTCGCCGGCGAGATCTGCCCGCGCGGATCGGACTGCTCGGGCGCCATCCAGAGGGGCGTGCCGAGCGACGCGGTCGCCATCGTGCTCGCCTCCGCTGCGATCTTCGCGATGCCGAAGTCGAGGACCTTGACCGACCAGCGCGCCGTCGCGCTCTGCGTCTTCGCGAGGAACACGTTCTGCGGCTTCATGTCCCGGTGGACCACGCCCGCCCGGTGGGCGGCGCCGAGCGCGTGGCAGACCTGCCGGAAGATCTCGTGCACGTCCTGCGCCGAGAGCAGCCCGCTGCGCCTCATCCGCTGCGAGAGGTCCTCCCCCTCGAGCAGCTCCATCGCGAGCCAGGGCACGCCGCTGGCCGCGTCCACGCCGGCGCCGATCACCTGCACGACGTGATCGCTCTCCACCAGCGCGCCGACGCGCGCCTCCTGCTCGAAGCGCTCGCGCAGCCGGGCGTCCGCGCAGAGCTGCGGGTGCATGAGCTTGAGGGCCCGCAGCTTGCCAGTGCTCGCCTGCTCGGCGATGTACACGGCGCCCATGCCCCCGGCGCTGAGGGGCCGAACGATCCGGAACTCTCCGAAGAGCATCCCGACCGCCGGCTGGAACGGCGCGACCATGGCGGGCGATGCTAGCATGGTGGCCGTCGTGGGGGTGTCGGGGCTCACGTGCGCGCGGCACGCCTCGCTGCCTCGCTGCCTCGCTGCCTCGTCAGGCGTGCGCGCCGTCGGCGCTGCCCGCGCTGCGCGCGCGCGGCGGGAGCGACGCGACGAGGCGCTCGATCCCGATCCGGCCCGCGACGAGCGCGCCCGTCGCCGCGGCGCGGAGCGCGTCGCCCGCCGGCTGGGCTCTGCCGGCGAAGTGCCGGACGCCGAAGCGCAGGAACGACGGCTCGCCGAGGAGGTAACGCTCGACGCGCTCCCGCGGCGCGCCGTAGAAGGCGCGCATCACCCGGCGCCGGAAGCGCAGGTCGAGGCCCAGCAGCGATCGCTCGACGCGCCGGCCCCAGTCGTGGAACCCGAGATCGCGGGCGTCGAGCTTCTCGGCGAGGTACTCGCCCGCGAGGGCCCCGTACGCGATCGCCTGGGCGATCCCCTCGCCCAGCATCGGATCGATGCCCGCGGCCTCGCCGACGAGCAGGGCGGTGAGCCGCGCGATCACGTCCCGCCGGTCGAGGCCTCGCTCGGCGAAGCGCTTTCGCCGGTAGCGGTCCGGGTCGAGGCCGAGCGCCTCGAGCCTGCTCCGGAGCACGCGCTCGGCGTCGGGCGCGGGGCGCGCCGCGCCGAGCGCGCCCTCGTGCAGCACGTAGGCCCCCCGGCAGACGAGCTCGCGCCCGTCGACGATCGTGGGGAAGTCCCACAGATAGCCGGCGAACGAGCGGTCCCGCATCTCGAAGTGCAGGAGGTCGCGCGCCCGGTCCCCCGCGACGGGCTCGGTGTCGACCTCGACGGCCTGCGCGCGCAGCCTGCCGAACGGCAGCCCCATCGCGCGGCGAACGACGCTGCCGACGCCGTCCGCGCCGACGACGACGCGGCCGTCGAACACCCCGGCCGAGCTCTCGACGCGGGCGCCGTCCTCGCTCAGCGCGGCGCCGGTCACCCGCGCCCCCTCCACGATCCGGACGCCCCGCGCCCGCGCGGCGAGCGCGAGCGCGCGATCGAACTCGGCGCGCCGGACGACGCGGCCGATGTTGCCCTCGCGGAGCGCGACCTCGCCGGCCTGGAAGGCCGCGCTGATGCCGTGCACCACGACCGAGGGCACGTCGATCGTCACCCCGATCGACGAGAGCGCCCTGTCCGCTCGCTCGCCGAGGCCGCCTGCGCAGGACTTGTCCCGCGGGTAGCGCTCCTTTTCGAGCACCACGATCCTGTCGGCGAGGGCCGGGCGATGGTGGGCGAGGAAGAGCGCCGTGCTCACGCCCGCCGGCCCGCCTCCGACGATCACGACTTCATGCGCCGCCATGCGGGGGCCGCTCTAGCACGGCGCCCCCGTCGGCGGGCTCACCGCCGCTCGTACAGGGGCACCAGCGTCCGGTAGGGGAAGAGGTACACGCTCTTGCCCGCGAGGTCCGGGTGGCTCGCGGCCAGCTCGCGGACCTCGTTCAGGACCGCATAACGCTCCTGCAGGGGGAGCGCCGAGATGTAGCTGATCGACGCGACGCGCTCGAGGAGCCCATCGAGGTCGAGCTCCTGCGTATGGGTGAACTCGTGCTCTCCGAGCGGCGCGAAGAGGCGGGAGTCGGAGAACGTCCGGCGCCAGGCGCCGAACCTGTGTACCGGAGCATCCCGGCCGTGGCGGTCGAGGATGTGGGAGATGCGGGCGACCCAGTCGACGCGCTCATCGCGCAGGTTGAAGAGCAGGGAGAGGCGCCCTCTCGGCCGGAGCACGCGGTGGATCTCGGCGAGCGCGAGATCACCGTGAAACCAGTGGAACGACTGCGCGGCGACCGCGGCGTCGACCGATGTCTCGGGCAAGGGGATGGCCTCGGCGACCCCATCGAGCGGGATGGCGGACGGGACCATCTGGCCCAGCTTGCGGCGCATCCCCTCGACCGGCTCGAGCGCGAGCAGCCGCGCGCCCGTGGGCACCAGGAGGCGCGTGAGCTTGCCGGTGCCGGCGCCGAGATCGAGCACCGTGCTCGTCGCGTCGAGGCGGAGCGTGTCGCGCAGGAGCTCGATCGCGCCGCGCGGGTAGTCCGGGCGCCCCTTCTCGTAAGCATCCGCTGCAGTCGCGTAGCCCTGTGCAGCGAGGCGATGGAGAGTCATGGCCTGCATCCGCTCCGAGTTAAGGAGGATCTCGCGCAGCGCCGGAGGGACCACCCACCCCGACGGCCCGTCGAGAGAGGCTACGCAACCGGGAGCCGCGTTGGAAGCGGGTTGTCGCTCAAAATGCGCATCACGTTCTCTCGAAGCACCTTGGCGATCACACGCTCGCTCAAGCCAGCTCGCAGCAGCGCATCCGTCAAGAGCGGAAGATGGGCCGCATCACGCAGCTCACGAGTGGGAATGATGAAACCGTCCCAATCGGATCCGAGCGCTGGCGTGTCCTCGCCGGCAACGTTGATGATGTGCACGAGGTGCTTGACGACGGGCGCGAGCCCGTTTCCGCCTAGATAAAGCGGACAAAAGATGATCCCCGCGCACCCGCCGCGATCGGCGAGCGCGCGGAGCTGTTCGTCATCGATGTTGCGCCAGTGATCGAACGCGCCGGCGATACCCGTGTGGCTGACCATGGGTGGGCGGCGGGCGAGCGCGCATGCGTCGAGGAAGCCTGCCCGGTTGATGTGCGCGAGATCGACGATGACGCCGAGGTCCTCGGCGAGGCGCACGACGTCGCGGCCGAAGGCGGTGAGGCCTTCACCATCCCTGCGGCCGCTGCCGTAGGCGGGATAACACGCCTCGTTGGCGCTGAAGTGGCAGAGCCCGAGGTAGCGCACGCCGCGCCGCGCGAAGCGAGCGAGGGTGTCGAGGTCGCCTTCGAGCGCGTGCGCCCCCTCGACGCCGAGCAGCGCCGCGACGGCGCCGCGGGCCCTCGCCGCCTCGATGTCCTCGGCCGTGAGCGCCTTCACGAGGCGGCCGGGCCGCGCGCGGACGGCCTGCTCCAGCAGATCGATCTGCTCCTCGACGACGGCGGCGAGCCCGCGCCGCTGCCCGATGGGCAGCGAGACCAGCCCGAAGAACTGCGCGCCGACGCCGCCCTCGCGGAGCCGCGGGACGTCGACGTGCCCGCCGAGGGCCGCGAGCGGCAGCGGCGGCTCGTGCCGCTCCTGCAGATCGTAACCGACCCAGCGCGCCCACATGAGGCTGTCGGCGTGGAGATCGATGGCGGGGTACTGCGCGTGCAGGGCGCGGGCTTCGGGTGTTCCGTGCATGGAGGGAAGGCTAGTCGACCCGAGGCGGCCGGTCGCGCGCCGGGCGACGAGCGCTCAGGGGCTCGCCAGCTTGAGGCCGAGGATGGACACAACGAGCAGCGCGAGGAAGCCGAGCCTCGCGGCCGTGGCGGGCTCGCCGAACAGGAGGATGCCCGCGATCGCCGCCCCGAACGCGCCGATGCCGACCCAGACGGCGTACGCCGTGCCGATGGGCAAGGTCCGCGAGGCGATCTCGAGGAGCGCGATGCTCGTGATGATCGCGCCGACCGTGAGCGCCGTTGGCAACGGGCGCGTGAAGCCGTGTGTGTATTTGAGACCGATAGCCCAGCAGACCTCGAGCAGGCCTGCCAGGAGCAACGCCAGCCAGGACATGACGACTCTCCTCGTGATGCGGCTGCGTCGTCTTATCCTGACCGGGTACGGCGCGTCTCGTCCGGGACGCTCTGTCTGAAGGAGCGCCGCGGGGAACCTAGCAGCGGCGACGGCCTGCGCAACAGGCAGCCAGCCGGCGCCGCGCCGCGTCGCGAGGCCGCGCCGTCGCCGCCGCTCCCGCTCCGCTGCGCGGGGCGGCGCGGTAGGGGTGGACCACGCCGCGGCGCCTCGATCGCGCTCCCCTGGAGCTCGCTACTCGATCTACTTCTCGATCTATTTCTCGATTACTCCTCGATTTGCTCCTCGATTCCCCCCTCGTCCGGGAGCATCGAGAAGCTGCCCCCCGCCTGGCGGATCAGCGCGGCGGCGAGCTCGTTGATGTACTCCTCTATCGCGGTGTATCCGGACGGCATCACCTTGGTGTGGTCGCTCGCGTTCGATGAGCTGAGGCCGTGCGCCCGCTCCCACGCGTCCGCCATGCCGTCGCGGTCGGCGTCTGCGGGGGCCGACCCCGGGCTGAGACCCTCCATCAGGTTGCTCACGTAGCGGGCGCCCCACGAGCCGTCGCGGCGCTCCATGTTCTTGAAGACGCCCTTCGTCACCACGTCGCGCGGCAGCGAGCCCGCCTGCGCGGCGACGAGCCGAGCCGCGTCCTGCGCGCGTTGCGTCGTCACCGGGATGTACCCCGGGACATCCCGCGTGAAATTGAACTGCGTCGCCGAGCGGTACGACTCGGGTTTGTTGAGCCTGCTGAAGCTCGGGTGGAGGTACGGCTGCTTCCAGGGGTTCTCGACGGTGCCCGTGAACTTCCCGGGATCGTCGATGTAGTTGTCGCCGAGGAAGTACTTGAGCCCCGCGCCGGCGCTGCCGTCGAAGTAGAACGGGATCAGCTGATCGCTGGGCCCCTTGATGTAGGTGTTGCCCACGATGTTGAACTGGCCGCTCGCCCGGTTGTGGTGCACGAAGCCGTGCCTCACGTTGTAGGCCACGTTGTTGCGGATGTCGGCCGGGCCGTTCGCGACCGCGGGACAACGCGCCTTGTGATGGGCGAACAGGTTGTGGTGGAGCGTGATCCGGTGGCCATCAGGGCCGTTGATGAGACCGTAATTATGCATCCCCTCTGGATGCCCCTTGGTCGCCGACGATTCGATGGTGGACCACTGGACCGTGACGTCATCTGCCTCATAGAGGTCCACGGTCTCGTCGACGCCCCAGGCGATCGACATGTGATCCAGCATCACCTTCGAGTTCCGCGAGATCTGCGTCGCGTCGAACTGCTCTCCGGCCGAGCCGTCGTGCACGGGCCGGACTCGCAAGAACCGTGCAATGATGTTGTTGACCGCGGTGGAGTACCTGGCGGTCAAGCGACCGCGGATGGTGATGCCCGCGCCGGGCGCCGTCTGGCCCGCGATCGTCACGTCGCCGTTCCGGATGACGACATCCCCTTCGATCACGCCGCTCACGTCGAAGACGATGATACGAGGCCCGCTCGCGTCGAGGGCCGCCTGGAGGCTCCCCGACCCGCTCGTGCGCAGGTTGGTGACCTTGATGACGCGCCCGCCGCGCCCGCCGGTCGCGACGGCGCCAAAGCCCTCTGCCCCCGGAAACGACGGGAGCGCGCTGGCTGGAGCCGATATCGCCGTGAGCGCAGAGACCGCGGCGATCGCGCACCCGAAGCGGCGGAGCCCCTGTGCGCCGATGGAAGAGCAAGTAGGAAGGAATGCCATGTGTCTCGTTCCCCTTTCGTACGTATCTGGCGCCGAACAAGACCGGATCGAACAAGGAAGCCCAGGGTGGGCGCGGCGCTGGACGCGACGATGTGCCCTGATGAAGCAGGGCGACGCGGCGCAGCGGCGCGATGGGCCCGCCCTCGGCTGCCTGGCGCAGGAGGTCTTGAACGGCGCTCTTCACCGCAAGCCGTACTGTGATGACCCTACAGGACTCGATTCACCGATGGCAATCATCAATTGCCAATCTGTGCGACAGGGCACATCAAAATCGATCTGAAAATTCCATATCGCCAGATGAAGCGATGCTGGTTATCCTGCACGAGCAGCGCACGAGCGGGCTCATGTCATCGCGAGGCGCGCCCGCCCGCCGGGCGCGCCGAGAAGGGGAATCGTTCGACGCTCGCCCATCGGCGTCGCGGTCGAGCGCGATGCGCTCCCCGAGGTGCGTTCAGGTCACGCGGGGCGACGTCCGCAGGCGATTGCTGGTCTTTCTGGTCTGGCTCCGGGCAATCGCTCATAAAGGCCGATTCTGACCGGTCGTTCGGACCTTCTCGGCATGAGGCGCCGGCGACGATCAGAGCTCGACGGGCAGGCGGACGCCCACGAATCCGAGGCAGAGATCCCACGTGAAGAGCCGAACGAACGAGACGCCGAGGCGCCGGCGATTGACCGGCTCGAACCCCGGCATCACGTCTCTATGCCAGACGCAACTCACGGATCCTGCGCTGAAGGGCCCGCTTGGAGACCATGAGGCGCTCCACCATCGCGTCGATGTGTCCACCGCACTCCGCGTAGCAGCGGGCGACCTCGTCCGGCGCGAGATGGCTCGCCTGGCGGACCTGCGGGCAGCTCTCCACGAGCGCATAGAGCGACGTCCGCGAGACCCCGAGCTGCTCGGCGGCGGCCTTGAAATCCCACCGGCTCCGGCGGAGCGCGTCGATCAGCTCCTCTTCCCGCACGTCGGAGGGCTTGCGCCAGCCCGCGCCCTTCCCCGAGCCCGAGCTCGCCCGCGCCGCCGTGGCGGTCTCCGGCCGCGCCGATCTCGCCGCAGCCGCGCGATCGCCGTCGGCGTGGCTCCGCTGCTCCGGGGCTGCCCGCTGGAGCAGGTGATCGAGCGCCGGCGCCCCCTCCAGGCGCGCCGCGCCCTGGCTCCCCACGACCAGCTGCCGCGCCACGTTCCGGAGCTGACGGATGTTCCCCGGCCAGTCGTACCGCGCGAGCCGGGCCACCACGGACGCCGGCAACCACGGGGCGCCGTCGGGCCGCGGCGCGTCGAGCCGATGCGCATCACCCGAGGCCGCCAGCTCCTCGCGCAGGAAGTGGAGGAGCAGGCGCCCGAGATCGTCTCGGCGATCGCGGAGCGGAGGGAGCGAGATCTCGTAACCGGCCAGGCGGTGGAGCAGCGGAGCGCGAAAAGCCCCCTCCGCCACCTTGGCCTCCAGATCGGCGTCCGTGGCGGTGATCAGCCGAATGCGCGTCTTCTTCGGCTGCTGGGCGCCCACCGCCTGGATCTCGCCCGTCTCGAGGGCCCTGAGGAGCATCGCCTGCACGTCGGGCGGCGCTTCGCCGATCTCGTCGAGGAACAGCGTCCCTCCCTCGGCCGAGCCGAAGTAACCGGGACGGTCGCGCAGGGCGCCGGTATACGATCCGCGCTCGGCGCCGAAGAGCTCCGCGGCCGCCAGCAACGGAGGGATCGCCGCCATGTTGACGGCCACGAAGGGCTGATTGCGCCGGCTGCCGGCCTGGTGGATCGCCCTCGCGGCGAGCTCCTTTCCCGTGCCCGTCTCGCCGCGGAGGAGCACCGCAGCCCCGAGGTCGGCGACGCGGCGGATATGCCACCGCGTCCGCTCCAGAAGGTCGCTATCGCCAACCAGGCCGAGGCGCTCCCCCGGCTCGCGCGGGGACGGATCGACCATGTGGAGCAGCAGGACGACGCGACTGGCGAGCTCGATAACGATCCCCCGCGTCACCTCGCCGAGCGAGAAATCGCGGCTCCCCTCCAGCGGGGCGCCGTCGACCGCGACGTGGGAGCCGCGCTCCGCCGCGTCCAGCCGGATCCGGTCGTCGGGCAGCGCGATGATGCGCAGGGGTTTGCGGCTCAGGTGGGTATCCCCGAGCGGCGCATCGGCGATCGCACCCGGTGGACCGAAGTACGGCTCCATGCGCGACAGCGCGACCGCATCGCGAAGCGCGAGGTCTGCGAGGACGGCGCGCTCACCGATGCGCTCGAGACGAGGATGGTAGAGGACGGACAGGGACGGAGCGAGGCGCGGGCATGCCCGCCGTGAGGGGCTCGTGTCGGGGTGCAGCGTCGTCGCGTTCGCGATCGTGGTGAGCCCTGTTCGCTCGGTCACCATGGGGTGGGGAGGATACGCGCCCACCGAAAAGACTTGCAAGCTCAGCGGAGCCGGCGTTCGGTCCCTCCACGCTCCTCACGCCACGCGCGACGCGCACATTCGAGCACACCGAGCCGCTTTGGCGCCGTCGTCGCCTGGGCGCGGACACCGTAACGCCAGTTGACACGATGTGCGCTCACGCGTAGTAGTTTTCCTTTGTGAAGGGCCAAACGGTCGGCGGGAGATACGCGCTCCGGCGTGAGATCGGCCGCGGCGGCATGGGCATCGTCTGGGAGGCCTTCGATCAGATGCTCCGCCGGCCGGTGGCGCTGAAGCGGATGATGCCCGAGAACGTCGTCTCCTTCGACGCAAGGCGCAGCTTCGAGCAGGAGGCGACGACCGTCGCCCGTCTCCGCAACGAGCACATCGTCCAAGTCCACGACTACGGAATCGATGAGGGTTCTCCCTATATCGTCATGGAGCTGCTCGAGGGCGAAGACCTCGAGAGCCGGCTCCGCCGCACGCGCCAGCTCCCGGCGGCGGCCGTGCTGTCATTGCTCCGGCAGCTCAGCTCGGGCCTCGAGGCAGCGAGCGCGGCAGGCATTGTCCACTGTGATCTCAAGCCCGCGAACATCTTCCTCGCCCGGGGTGCGTCCGCCGAGTCCGTGAAGATCCTCGATTTCGGGGTGGGGTGGCGGCTCTTCGATGCGCGTGACTGGAGCGGTACGCGCATCGGAACCCCCGCGTACATGAGCCCGGAGCAGGTCCGCGGCGCCGTTCCCCACCCCCTGGCCGACCTCTGGTCGCTCGGCGTCATCGCGTACCGCGCGCTCACTGGCCACTTTCCGTTCTCAACAGACAACCTGCCAGGGCTCATCGTCAGCATCTGCACCGATCCGTTCCCGCCGCCCTCGTCGCTCGACGCCGCCTTGCTCCCCGGGTTCGATCGATTCTTCGAGCGCGCCCTGGCAAAGGACCGGACCCGGAGATTCCAGTCGTCCCGCGAGCTCATCACGGCGTTCGCCGCGGTGTGCGACGCGGGGAGCAAGCCCGCCAAGATCCTCATCGTCGATGACGAGCCCGACATGCAGCTCCTGCTGAAGATGCATTTTCGGCAGAACAAGAAGGGCTCCGCCTACGAGCTCATCTTCGCCGACAACGGCCAGCACGCCCTCGAGGAGCTCCGGCGACACCCGGACATCGATGTCGTCGTCACCGACATCAACATGCCCGTCATGGACGGGCTCACCCTGCTCGAGCACATCCCTGAGGTGAACCCGCTCGCGAGGACGGTGATCGTGTCCGCGTACGGCGACATGACCAACATCCGTCGCGCCATGAACCGGGGGGCGTTCGACTTCCTCTTCAAGCCGCTCGATTTCGTCGACCTCGAGACCACGCTGGAGAAGTCCCTCCGCGCCGCGGAGCAGCAGCGACAGAAAGCCCAGGCGAACGAGGAGAACGACATCCTGCGGAAGTTCACGAACTCTGCCCTGGTGGAGCGGCTCCGGGCGCTCGGGCCCGCGGGCGCAGCCGCGAGCGAGGCGCTGGAGGCGACCGTCGCGTTCGTCGATGTCTTCCGGTTCACCCGCGTGGCGCAGGAGCGGCCGCCCGCCGAGGCCACGCGGCTGCTCAACGCCAACTTCGAGGTGATCGTCCCGGAGCTCCTGGCGCAGGGAGGCATCGTCGACAAATTCGTGGGCGACGCCGTCATGGCGGTGTTCCACGGGCCGGAGCACCTCGACCGGGCGCTCTCGGCATGCGTCGCCGTGCGCGAGCAGCTCGAGACGGTCGCCCGGCGTACGGGGAACGACTCGCCTTACGCTCACGGGGTATGCGCGGGCGTCTCGACCGGCAGCGTCCTGGCGGCGGAGGTCGGCTCGCACGCCTGCGCGCGGCTCGGCTACACGGTGCTCGGGGAGGCCGTGAACGCCGCCTCCCACCTCGCGCGCGCAGCGCTGTCCGGGGAGATCCTCGTCGACGAGGCGGTCTGCCGGGCCGCCCGGCAGGAGTTCAAGTTCGAGAGCGCCGGCGCGCGGAGCATCTGGCCCAGGGGCGAATCGACGACCGTCTACAGGGTGGCGGGGCGCGACGTGGCGCGGCCGCTGCTCGAGGGGGAGCAGACGATCCAGATCTCCCTGGAGCCCGGGCCGGCGTAGGCGCCGCGCCGACATCATGTCGGCCGGCAGGGTGCCGCACGGCGCCGACATGTCCGCCGGCGCGGCACCGGCACGGCGCCGAGACCTCGGCCGGCACGCCCGCCGACACGTCGGCCGACACGTCGGCCGACAGTTTGCCGCGCGCGCTCGACGGAACGCCCGTGGTCGCCGTCCCATCCCGGCCTGGAAACGCCCGCATCCCCGCACGTCGGCTGGGCGGCGGACATGCACGCATGGCTGGTACACGCCGTGCACTTCCTGTTCGCAGCCGGTTCGGTTCCATCCCGAATCTCTCTTGACCGGATCGAGTGCCCTTCAAGACCAGCACGCGAGGGAATCATGACGATGACCATAGAGACAACGACAACTCCGCCCGGCGTCCTGTCATTGCTCTATCACCTGAGGTACACGGGCCTCAGCGTGAACCAGGACAAGAACAAGGTGCTGAAAGACTTTGGCCTGAGCGCGACCGAGAAGAAGGTGTTCAGCAAGTGCGGCGACATGGGGCACCCCGACGACGGCTGCATCGCGAACGTCCTCTACCTCGCGAAGGATGAGGTCAACGGGAGACTCTTCAAGATCACGAGCGACGAGGCGCCCGCCCCGTCGGCGGGCGGCGTGGTACGCAAGCCGGGTCTCCTGTCCTTTCTTTATCATCTGGTGCACACCGCGGAGGTCTACAATCGCTTCCACCCCGACGATGAAGCGCACAAGAACGAATCCAGGAGCTCGCTGATGAGCGAGTTCGAGCTGAGCGAGCGGCAGAAGAAGAAGCTCGACAACCACATCGCAAGGGGCCCGACCGACGACGGTTCGCTCGAGGCCCTGCTGGATCTCGCCGTTCCCGAGCTCAACGGCGACGCCTGGTACAAGGCCTGGTGAGCGGGTAGCCTCGGGCGCTGCTCGAAGGCCGACCGCGGCAGTCGGTGGTCATCACGCGGGCACGGCCCGGCAGGACGAGAGGTCGCTGCATGATCGTTCGGTCGATGGAGAAGACGCTGGAGCTCGTCGAGCCTCATGTCCCGCCGACGCTCGTGTCACCGCGAGACTGGCGCGCCTTCGGCCGCTGCGCCCCGGCCCTGCTGGACGCCGCCTCGGTCCTGACCCTCGAATGTCATCTGGGGGCGACCGCTTCGCGGATCGACTTTCTTGCCTGTGTCCTGGCGGAAGGGAGAGAGATCCTCGCGTCTCGGCTCCCGCGCTCGCGCCGCGAAGATCCGGTCGCCCCCGGCGGCCTTCCGCCGGCGGAAGGCGCCGATCTGCTCCGGGGCCCTCCAGGGCGTCTCCTCGCCGCGTGGACCACGCCCGGCACCCTCCTGTTCGAGCAGGTTCCCCTGCTCTGGTTCGAGTTCGATCAGCCGGCCGCGCGTCGTGGTCCGGTCGAGCCGTCCGTGCTCCTCTGCCTGGATCCGAGGCCCCTCACGAACCTGGAAGCCCCGGAGGCAGAGCGCGACTTCAGCCCGAGCGGCCGGCTCCGGCTCGTCGAGGCGGCCCTCTCCGTGCTCCTCGATGGGCCCGTCCCGGCGGCGACCCAGGCCGCGCTGCTCCGCGGATTCTCCCTGTTGCCGGAAGGCGGCCACGTCGTTCATCTGTCCGTCATGAGCGCCAGGCAGCCTGCGACGCTCAAGCTCAACGTCTCGCTGCCGCGCGACCGGCTCACCGGCTACCTGCTCGGGGTGGGCTGGCCGGGCAACCCCGGTGAGGTGGAGGAGCTGCTGGAAACGCTGCGCGTCGAGGACGAGCGCGTCACGATCGACGTCACCCTCGGAGACAGCGTCGCTCCTCGGCTCGGGATCGAGCTCTTCGATCTCGCGACCCGGAAGCTGGACCCGGGCCGGAGCGCGACGCTCGAGCGGCTCTCGTCGCTCGGCATCTGCACGCCCTCGCAGCGCGACGCGCTCGCCGCGTGGCCCGGCTCCTCGCGCGAGCGCTGCCAGGAGGGCGAATGGCCGTCCCGCGTGCGCCGCTGGATCGACCTGAAGATCGTCCTCGGCCCGGATCGAGCTCTGTCGGCCAAAGCCTACCTTGGTGTCTTGCGTTGCTTCTCCCTCGCCTGAGAACCGACATACACGCTGTATTCTGGAGCGTCGCACCATGAAACGCCCTTCGTCCTCCATCTACAGATCGATTTTGATGTTCCTGGCGGGCACGGCACACCTGTCGTGCACAGCGACAGCCCACCAGCCGAGGCCCTCTCCCCCGCCCTCCCCTCCTGAGAACACAGGCGCGTCCTCGCCGGTTGACGACGAGACATGCCGGACGGAGCTGTGGAGCAAGTTCCCGAGCTTCACCGACGAGCTGTGCTCGGCCCTCCCCCGAGACATCGATCCCGAGCTGCAAAAAGAAACCATAGGGAGGGGAAAGTTCGCGGAAGGCAACCGTCTCTACGACATCCTGGCGTGGCAGTCCTTCATCGCGATGGCATGGCCGGTGACCGAGGACGGCCGCGCTCGGCCTCGCCTCGCGGATGATGGCGCCCATGGGTGGGACACCTGGAAGAGCAGTTACGACATCTTCAAGCCGGACGGCAGCCCACCCGATGCCTGGAACCCTGCCGAGCAGCAGGCCAAGCGGAGCGCTCCGGAGGCGAGCGTCCCGATAGACACCTCCCGTACGCTGCAGGACGACAGACAGGCCGATTCGTTCATCCTCTGGGACCAGAACGGCAACAAGGTGTATTACGAGGTGCTGTACAGCGAGCGTTTGTTCGAGTTCCTCAACGACAACAAGCTGTACAACGTCGATGGCCAGATCGCCTACAGCAAGGAACACTGCGCCACCCCCGAGGACTGCGCCAACCCCGACGCGCCCTGGGGCAACCCGATAAACAAGACTCAGACGCCCTCGATCGCGCTCAAGCTCGCGTGGAAGCTGCTGGACGAGAGCGAGCGTCACCTCGAGGGGCGCTTCATCCTCCGGAAGGCGTACGTCCGCACGGGCCCACGCCCGTCGCTGCGGACGTTCGGTCTCGTGGGCGCGAATGTCATGATCAAGACGCTCTCGGCCAAGAAGCAATGGGTCTGGGCTGCGTTCGAGCACATCGACAACGTCGATGTCAACCCGCTCGAGACGCACGATGGCAAGCCGCTCAAGCCCTCGTTCAACAATCCGGATTGCCCGCTGTGCCCCGTCAATGAGCCGCCGGAGAAGGGCGTCTGGCCGCCCTTGGAGGGTCCGTGGATCGGCCGCACGCAGGTGCACCGGCAGCAGCCGATCCCGGAGGACACAGCCGCCCTGAACAGCCAGGTCCAGGCTCAGCTCAAGAAGAACCGCTCTGCCCTGCAGTTCTACGAGCTCGTCGGCACGCAGTGGCCGACGGACGGCGGGGGCGAACCGTCACCGTCGGACAAGCTCCCCGATGCCATCGCGAACGAGTCCGGCGGCCGGCCGTACCGATCTTACCTCGTGAACACTGTCCTGGAGACCTACATGCAGAAAGGCAACACGGTCGCTGCCGAAGTGAACGGCGCGCTGCGCCCCGAAACGACCCGGATATTCCATACGTCGAGCTGCATGGGCTGCCACTCCGGCGCGAGGATCGCCAGGGGAAGGCCGCAGGATAAAATCACGTGGGGAGAGCGCGGCAGCGGTGATTTCTTGTGGAGCTTTGCGACGAAGGCCGCCAAGGCGGGCGCCGGGCAGGCCTCTGGAACGACGAGCGCGGCCGCGGCCGGCGCTCAGCCGAAGCAGCCGAAGTAGCTGCACGCGAAGGGCGAGCTCATGCAGATCCTCCCGGGCTACGATGTGACCGCGACCGTCGTCGAAGAGGCGCGGACTGCCACCTATCGGGCCATCCGATCCGCCGACGGGCAGCCAGCGCTGCTCAAGGCGCTCCACGTCGCTTACCCGACCCTGCTCGACATCACGCGTATCAAGCACGAGCACCAGCTCGCCCAGATGCTCGACAGCCCGTACATCCTGAAGGTCCAGCGGCTGGAGAAGCACCAGGGCGTGCCGGTGCTCGTCCTCGAGGATTTCGCGGGTGAGCCGCTGCACTCCGCCATCCCTGCCGAAGGGCTGGACATCGAGCTGCTCCTCCGCGTCGCGATCCAGCTCTGCCGAGCGCTCGAAGCGTTGAGTGAACGGGAGATCACCCACAAGAACATCCATCCGGGGAGCATCCTGTTCGACCGGGAGACCGGCCGCGCCAAGCTCACGGATTTCAGCATCGCTTCCCGGCTGCCTCGCGAGAGCCAGACGATCGAGAGCGTCGCCCGGATCGAGGGGCCCCTGGCCTGCATGTCACCCGAGCAGACCGGCCGGATGAACCGGGCCCTGGACCATCGCACGGATTTCTACTCGCTCGGGGCGACGCTGTACCAGATGCTCACCGGCCGGCCGCCGTTCCTGGCCACCGATCTGCTCGAGCTCGTGCACTGCCACATCGCCCGGCGGCCGACGCCGCCGGAGGAGCTGCGGCCGGGGGTGCCTGCCCCGCTGTCGAGCGTCGTCATGCGCCTCTTGGCCAAGGCGGCCGAGGACCGTTACCAGAGCGCGCGCGGGCTGCGCATCGACCTCGAGATCTGCCTCGCCGAGTGGAGCGCCGCCGGCGAGATAGCGCCGTTTCCGACAGGCAGGCAGGATCGCTCGGAGAGGCTGCAGTTCCCGCAGAAGCTCTACGGGCGCGACGCGGAGGTCGCCGCCCTCACGGGCGCCTTCGAGCGCGTCGCCCGGGGCGCCACCGAGATCGTGCTCGTCCATGGCTATTCGGGCGTCGGTAAATCGACGCTGGTCAACGAGCTCCACAGGCTCGTCGTCGGCCAGACCGGCAGCTTCCTCTCCGGCAAGTTCGATCAGTTCAATCGGGGTCTACCCTACAGCTCCCTCATCGAGGCGTTCCGGCAGAGCATCCGCCAGATGCTCACCGAGGACGAGGCGCGGCTCTCTGTCTGGAGGACGCGGCTCGGACGCGCGCTGGGCCCCAACGGCCAGATCATCGTCGATGTGATCCCGGAGCTCGAGCTGGTCCTCGGCCAGCAGCCGGCCGTGCCCCAGCTCGGCCCAGCGGAGTCTCAGAACCGGTTTCGTCAGGTCTTCCAGAGCTTCATTCAGGCCTTCGCCCGGAGGGAGCACCTCCTCGTGCTCTTCCTCGACGACCTGCAGTGGGCGGACGCCGCGTCCCTGGATCTGCTCCGCTACCTGAGCGACAACCCGGCCGGCGGCTACCTGCTGCTGATCGGCGCGTACCGAGACAACGAGGTCACGGACTGCCACCCGCTGGGCCGCGCGTTCGAGCGCCTCCAGGTGGAGGCGACGAGGGTCACCCACCTCGCGCTGGCGCCGCTCTCCCAGGACGATCTCACAGGGTGGCTCGTCGACGTCCTCTCTTGCACGAAGGAGCGCGCGGGGCCGCTCGCGTCGCTCCTGGCCAGCAAGACCCACGGCAATCCGTTCTTCGTCATGGAGTTCTTGAAGACGCTCCATCAAGAGCGGCTGCTCGTGTTCGACCCGGCGCTCTCCGACGAGCGCGGCGTGGGCGCGTGGCGCTGGGACATGGATCAGCTCAGGTCCGTCGGGGTCACGGACAACGTGGTCGACCTCCTGGTCGGCAAGCTGCAGAGGCTCCCGCTCGCGGCGCAGAGCGCGGTGAAGCTCGCGGCCTGCGTCGGGAGCCGCTTCGACTCGAACATCCTGTCCATCGTGTTCGAGCGCTCGCCGCGGGAGACGGCCGACGCCCTGTGGGAGGCCGTGCAAGCGGGCCTCATCCTGCCCACGGATCAGTCGTACAAGCTGCTCCTCGGCGCCGAGCCGGGAGATCCCTTCGATGCGTCGCTGGAGGAGCTCGCCGTCCCGTACGAGTTCCTGCACGACCGCGTGCAGCAGGCAGCCTATTCGCTCATCCCCGACCAGGACCGGAAGAAGACCCACCTCGACATCGGCCGCCTCCTCCGGCGGCGCCTCCCGGCCGAGCGCGTCGCGGAGCGGCTCTTCGAGGTGGTCAATCACCTGAACGCCGGCGCCGAGGTGGTGCGCGACACGACCGAGCGCCAGGAGATCGCGCAGCTCGATCTCACCGCCGGTCGCAGGGCAAAGGCGTCCGCTGCCTACGAACCGGCGCTGCGCTACCTCGCCGCTGGCACCGAGCTCGTCGGGGCGGAGGGGTGGAGCCGCTGTCATGAGCTGACGTTCGCGCTGCACCTCGAGAGGGCCGAGTGCGACTATCTCATGACCCGCTTCGCGGACGCCGACGAGAGGTTCGCGCTCCTGCTCCGCAACGCCCGCGCCGACGACGAGCGGGTCGCCGTGCATACCGCCCGTGTGACGCAGCTCCTGCACCTGCGCCAGTACGAGCAGGCCGTGGAGACCGGCTTGCTCGCGCTGCAGCTGCTCGGCATACGGCTGTCGTCCAAGCCGCACATGGGTGAGGTGCTGCTCGAGCTCGCCCAGGTTCGATGGAAGCTGCGGGGCAGGCAGATCAGCGAGCTCAGCGAGCTGCCGGACCGCATGACGCCGGAGATCCGGGCGGCGATGGGTCTGCTCATCACCCTCTGGTTCCCTGCCTACCTGCTGCAGCGCGAGCAGCTCATCGGGCTCATCATCCTCAAGCTCGTGCAGCTGTCGCTCACCTACGGCAACACCGAGGCCTCCTCGTTCGCGTTCGCCTGCTTCGGCATGTTCAACAGCTCGGTGCTCCGCGATCCCCAGACGGGCGCGGCGTACGGCAAGCTCGCCCTGGTCCTGGCGCGCAAGTTCAATGATCCATCGGTGACGTGCAGGACGCTCTTCGTCATCGCGAGCTTCCTGGAGGTGTTCTCGTCGCACCTGCGCGAGGCGCTCGATCTGCTCACCGAGGCGATCCAGTGCGCCGTCGACTCCGGCAACCTGGTGCAGGCGTCCTACTGCATGTGCCTGAACATCTACTGGACCTCTCTGGTCGACACCCCGATCGCCGAGGTGGCCGCGCAGGCTCGCCGGTATCTCGAGTTCGGACGACGGACCGACGCCCAGAAGGTGGTCCAGTGCATGCAGATCACCCTGCGCTGGGCGCGAGAGCTACAGGACGCCGACCCCTCCGCGCTGCGCTCGAACGAGCACTCGCTCGAGCCGGACGCGTACGTCACCGACGACATGGAGCGCGCGCAGCACCTGCTTCTGGCGCTCCAGATCGGCTACCTGTTCGAGCGTTATGACGAGGTGGTGGAGATCGCGTCGCGGCTCGAGGCCTACAAGGACATGCTGGACCCGAGCTCGGCGTTCGTCCCGCACCACGCGTTCTACCGGGCGCTCGCGGCGCTCTCGCTGGTCCCGGACGCGGACCACGCGGACAGGCGCCGCCTGCGCGGCGCGATCGACAAGGCAAAGCGGATCTTGCACAAGTGGGCCGAGCACAGCGCGGTGAACGCCCGCCACAAGCTCGCGCTGGTGCTGGCCGAGGAGGCGCGCGTGGAGGGCCGATCCAGGCAGGCGGCGAGGCTCTACGACGACGCGATCTCCGCGGCGCGGAAGAGCGAGCACCTCCACGAGGTGGCTTTGGCGTGCGAGCGCGCGGCGCTGTTCCATCTGAGCAGGGGCAAACCGCAGCTGGCCGGCTCGTACCTCCAGGAGGCGCGCGGCTGTTATCTCACCTGGGGCGCGCACACCAAGGTCCGCGCGCTCGACGAGCAGTATCCGGTGCTCCTCATGCGGTCGTCTCCGGCGCAGGTCAAGCACCAGAGCGGCACCGCCGTGACGGCGTCGCCGACGCCCCAGGATCTCGACTTGACCACGGTCGTCAAGGCGTCCCAGGTGCTCTCCAGCGAGATCATGCTCGGTCGGCTCCTGGACAGGATCATGCAGATCATGCTGGAGAACGCAGGCGCAGAGAAGGGAGTCCTGCTCATCAAGGAAGACGGCCACCTCGTGATCGAGGCCAAGGGCACGATCGCGTCCGGCGAGGTCACCGTGCTGCAGTCGATCCCGATGGATCAGAGCCCGGATCTCCCGCACGCGCTGGTGAACTACGTCGCCAGGACGCGGGAGAGCGTCGTGCTGCGCGACGCGGCGCGGGATGAGCGGCTGGTCAGCGACCCCTACGTCGTGCGTTGCCAGCCGAGGTCGGTGCTCTGCGCCCCGCTCGTTCATCAGGGGCAGCTCGTCGGTGTGCTGTATCTCGAGAACAACCTCATCACCGACACCTTCACCTCGGATCGGCTGAAGGTGCTCCGCCTGCTCTCGTCGCAGGTCGCGATCTCGATCGAGAACGCGCGGCTCTACAACGATCTCGAGCGGAAGGTCGACGAGCGGACCGAGGAGCTCAAGCGCAAGAACATCGCGCTGGCGTCGACGCTCGAGCACCTCCAGCAGACCCAGCAGCAGCTGATCCAGGCGGAGAAGATGGCGTCGCTCGGCAACCTCACCGCGGGAGTCGCTCACGAGCTCAAGAACCCGCTCAATTTCGTCAACAACTTCGCTGAGCTGTCCGTTCGATTCTCGGATGAGCTCGTCAGCCTCTCGACCGAGATCCATTCCGACGACCCGCACAGCGGCGAGGTCATCGAGAAGATCAGGGAGGTGCTCCCGCTGCTGAGGATCAACGCGAACAAGATCGCGGAGCACGGCAAGCGCGCGAACGCCATCGTGAACAACATGCTGCTGCACTCCCGTGTCGTGTCGGGCGTCCGAGAGCCGGTGAATTTGAACGCGCTGGTCGAGAAGTCGGTCGAGCTCGCGATGGTCGGCAAGCTCGCCGCGGCGCCCGCCCTGGACGTGGTGGTCGAGAAGGAGTTCGACGCTTCGCTCCCGCCGGTCGAGGTGATGGATCAGGAGCTCGCTCGCGTGATCATCAACCTGGTCAACAACGCGCTCTACTCCGTGGGCGAGCGGGCGCGGGCGGAGAGGGGCGCCGCGGCGGAGCCACCTCGCATCCGGGTGTCGACGCGCCGGGTCGGGTCGATCGCCGAGATCCGGGTCTGGGACAACGGCACCGGGATACCGGAGCCCATCCGTGAGAGGATCTTCGACCCATTCTTCACGACCAAGCCCAACGGGCAGGGCACCGGGCTAGGGCTCTCCATCTGCTATGAGATCGTGCGTCACGGCCACGGAGGCGTGATCCGCCTTGGGAACACCGAGAAGGGGCGCCACGCGGAGTTCATCGTGGAGCTGCCGGTGCGTGGCCCCGCGTCCCGCCCGTCCGCGGCCGCGCCGATGGATGACGTCGCGGTCGATCCGCTGAGCAAACACCGGAGCTGACGAGGGCTGGCGCCGCCGGCGGCGCGATCGCGGCGGGGCGAGCTCGGCCGGCGCGGCGCTGGCCGGCGCGCTCGGCCGGGCCCCCCGCTACGGAGCCGGCGCGGGGCTCGCCTCGACCGCCGCGAGGTAGTCGCGCACGGACTGCTTCATCCCGACCTCGAGCGCGTGTGCCACGAGGTGGTGACCGATCGACACCTCTTGAACCTGCGGCGCCTCGCGGACGAGCGGCGCGAGGTTCTCCACGGTGAGGTCGTGCCCCGCGTTGATCCCGACCCCGGCCGCCACGGCGGCCCTCACGGTCGCGACGATCTTGTCGAGCTCTGCGCGGTGTTCGCCGCGATCGAACGCCTGCGCGTAAGGACCCGTGTAGATCTCGATGCGATCGGCCCCGATCTCCGCGACCACGGGCACCACCGCCGGGTCGGCCTCGACGAAGAGGCTTGTCCGGATCCCCTCCTCCTTGAGCCGCTTCACCACGGGCTGGAGGACGAAGCGCCATTTCGCGACGTCCCAGCCGCGGTGCGAGGTGAGCTCGCCCGGCGTGACCGGGACCAGCGTGCACTGCGTCGGCCTGAGCTCGAGCGTGAGGTCCAGGAACTCCTCGCGGAGATCGCCCTCGAAGTTCGTCTCCACCGTGGTGATGTGGCGAGTCACCGCCCGCGCGTCGTCCGGCGTGATGTGCCGCCGGTCCGCCCTCGGATGGATGGTGATGCCGTGGGCTCCGTAGTCCACGATCTTCCGGGCGAAGGAGAGGACATTCGGGGCATCGTGTCCCCGCGAGTTCCGCAGGAGCGCGATCTTGTTCACGTTGACGCTGAGCTTCATGGGGCATCCTCTCGCCGGCTCGCGCACGGCGCTCGCGACGCCGCTATACACGATCGACGCCGCGAGGCGAACACGCCCCGCGCCGGCGCGCAGCCGGGAGCGCGCCCCGAGCGCGCAACTGGGGGAGCGCCGTCGGCGCTCCCGGGCCGGCCCTCCGGCCGCGGCAGCGCTCCCCGCGGCGGCGCGGCCGTTCGGCGCCTACACGCGCCGCGCGGCCCGTGAGCCCCGCACCGCGACGTCGGTCGCGAGGAGCGACACGACGAGGATGCCGACGGCGACGAGCGCGTTGTTCCACACCGTCGCCATCAGCAGCGCCGGTATCGTCCAGGCGCTGACGAAGAGCCACACCGCCAGGATCGCGGTGGCGTAACGCGCCCTGGGCGCCCAGAGCGCGATCAGGGCGAAGACGACGCACAGCGCGCCCACCACCCAGGTGTTGGTGAACTCGTCCCGGCCGTGGCGCCAGAGGAACGCGGAGATCAACAGCCAGATCCCGAGCGCGATGTTGATGCCACGCAAAGCCGCCATCCGATGCTCCATTGGCCTCCCTCCCTCGCGGATCGCCGTGCCGGCGCCTCCGCCGCGCGACGCCCTGGCTCCCTCGCTCTGCCCGCTCGCCGCGGCCTCGGGCCAGGCGTGCTGCCCCGAGCGACCTCGGCCCGCCGATCGCGGAGCCCGCTCACCCCACCTGCCGAGCGCCGGCGTCCCTGCGCCCGGTCCACACACCCGAGAGCCCAGCGAACGCCGTGCGAATCCAGTGCCATGCGCCTCGCCCCGGGAGCGGCCGCGCGGCCAGAGGCCGCGTTCATGAGGGCCGCCGCGCGGCGGTTCGGCTAGAAGCCCCGTCGCCATGGACTTCTTCGCGACCGCCGCCAAAGGAACCGAGCCCGCCCTCCGCGACGAGCTCCGCGAGCACCGGTTCCGCGGCGTCCGCGCGGATCGCGGCGGCGTTCACTTCTCCGGCCCGCCGGACGAGGGCTTCCGCGCGTGCATCGAGCTCCGCACCGCCGTGCGCGTGCTCGTCGAGCTCGCCTCGTTCGACGCGCCCAGCGGGGACGCGCTCTACGAGGGCGTCTCGCGCGTCGACTGGGCCCCTTACCTGAGCCCGGTCCACACGCTCGCCGTCCGCGCCTCCTGCCGCTCGAGCGCGCTGACCCACACCCAGTTCATCGCGCAGCGGACCAAGGACGCCATCGTCGACCAGATCCGGCGCCGCGTCGGCGCCCGCCCGTCGGTCGATCTCGACGACCCGGATCTCGCCCTCTTCCTCCACCTCGTCCGCGACCGCGCGACGCTCTACGCCGACCTCGGCGGCGCCTCTCTCCACCGCCGCGGCTACCGCACGCACATCGGCGGCGCGCCGCTCAAGGAGACGCTCGCCGCCGCGCTGCTCCGCCTCTCCGGCTGGGACCGCGCCCGCCCGCTCGTCGACCCGATGTGCGGCGCCGGCACCATCGCCCTCGAGGCCGCGCTCTGGGCGCGGGACATCGCCCCCGGCCTGCGCGCGCAGCGCTTCGGCTTCGAGCGGTGGGCGTGCCACGATCAGGCCGCCGCGCGGCGCACGACCGAGCTCCGCGACGCCGCCCGCGCGCGGATCCGGCCGGATGGCCCCGCGATCGTCGCCGCCGACATCGACCCCCGCGCCGCCGAGATCACCCGCGGCAACGCCCGGATGGCCGGCGTGCAGATCGAGGTCCGCTGTCAGTCCATCACCGCGCTCGCCCCGACCGCGCCGCCGGGCCACGTCCTGACCAACCCGCCGTACGGCGAGCGCCTGCCGGGGACGCTGGCCCTCTACCGCGACATGGCGGCGGCGCTGTCGCGGCTCGCGGGCCACCGCGTCGCCATCCTCGCCGGCACCGAGGACATCGAGCACGCGATGCGCCGGAGGCCGGAGCGGTCGCTCGTCGTGTTCAACGGCCCGATCGAGTGCCGGCTGCTGACGTACGACATCCCCTGAAGCGGCGCGCGGCGTCGGAGAGGGCGCGCCGCGCGAGAGGGCGCGTGCGAGACGTGCGAGACGTGCGAGACGTGCGAGACGTGCGAGACGTCAGGAGAACAGGCGCATCACAAGGAACATCGCCAGCGCCGTCAGGAGCATCCCGGCGACGAAGCCGATGATGAGCCCCCGCTTGCCGGCGAGCCAGCTCGGCTCCCGCGCCTGCGGAGGCGCCGCCGCAGCCGCGGGCGGCGCCTGGGGCACGACGACGTGATCGGGCATCGTCGCGCGGCGCTCCAGCACCGTGCGCTGCTCCGCGATGGTCGTGGCGAGCTCGAACGGCAGCGACGCCGCCGGAGCTGCCGCCGAGGCGCTGTCGGCCGCGGCCGGCGCTCTCCGCACGACCGCCGCGGAGTCCCCGACGGTCTCCGCGCTCGCCGCGCCGAACCCCATCGCCCCGAACCCCTGCGGGCTCGCCGCCTGGAGCTCGCCGGGCGTCACCGTGGGCATCTGGCTCTCGGCCGGGGGGTGGGACGAGACCAGCCGGAGCGTGTTGGCGACGCGCGGCGATCTCCGGTCCCACACCCCCGCCGCCCCCCCGTCGAGCGGGCTCTGCGGCGTCGCCGGGACCGGCACGGAATCGACGCGCACCAGGCCGACCTCGGCCCGCTTCTCGGGCGTGCCCAGCCCGAAGTCCTCGGCGGAGCGGAGCGTCGCCTTCACCTCGCGGCCAGGAGGCGTGATGTCGAGCTCGTCGCCCTCGTCATAGGCCGCCGTGTGGACTCGCACCTTCGCCGGACCGAGGAGCTCGTCGCGACGGACCATGGTGAGCGTGCTGTCGTCGTCCCCGCTCGCATCGCCGTCTGCGCCCGGCTCGTCCAGCCCGTTCCCCGAGAGCAGCGCCTCGCTGGGGCCATGGGACCAGGACGGAAGCTGCAGCGAGATCTCCGGCACCGACTCCCCGGCCCAGCGCTGCGGCTCGGCGCCCGCCCCCGGCGCGACCGCCTGTGGATCGAGCGTCTGCGGGAGCTCCGAGGGGGGCGGCGCGTGGTGAAGCACCACCGGCGGCGGACGCGCGGCCTCGGTACCGGCCCCCCCATCGGCCCCCCCGCCGGAGACGAGCGTCCGGGCCGACTCGATCGAGAGCTCCGCCCTCGGCGCCTGGCCGGAGATGGGCGCCGACGTCGAGCTCGGCAGCGACGTCAACGGCGGGAGCGACATCGGCCCTCGCTGCAGCGACGCGTCCCGCGAGAACAGCGAGCTCGGCTGCCGGCGCGAGATCGGCCCGAGCCCCACGGCCGTGTCGGGCAGCTCGGCCAGCAGGCAGTGCAGCGTGTACCCGAGCTCGCGCGCCGTCTGGTACCTGTCCGCCGGCTCCTTGGCGAGCGCCTTCACGATCAGCGCCTCGAGGCGCGGGTGGATCCCGGGCGCGCAGCTGCTCGGCGCCGGCACCGGCGCATGGATGTGGAGCGTCGCCGTGTGGAGCGGCGTCTCGCCCTCGAACGGCAGCCGCCCCGTGACGAGCTGGAACAGGAGGACCCCGCAGGTGTACAGATCGGCCCGCTGATCCACCGGCAGCAGCCCGCACTGCTCCGGAGCCATGTAGGCCGGCGTGCCGACGAACGTGCCCGCGCGCGTCACGACGGACAGCGGGTCGGCGAGGAGCTCGGGCTCCTCGCCAAACGAGCCGGTGTCGAGGATCTTGGCGATCCCGAAATCGAGCACCTTCACCCGCTCGCCGTGAGGGTGCATGGAATCGGGGACCACCATGACGTTCTCGGGCTTCAGATCGCGGTGCACGACGCCCATCTCGTGGGCGACCGCGAGCGCCTCGCACACCTCCGAGAGGATGCGGACCGCCCGCGCCTGGCCGATCGCGCCGTGGCGCTCGAGGAGGACGTAGAGGTCGTCCCCCGAGAGCAGCTCCATCACGATGTAGCTGAGGGCGCCCTCGACCCCGTACTCGAAGATCTTGACGGAGTTCGGGTGCTTCACCCGCGCCGCGGCCTTCGCCTCGCGCTGGAAGCGCCGGATGAACGCGCGGTCCCCGGTGAACTCCGGGTTCATGATCTTGATCGCCACCCGGCGGGGCTCGGCGTCGCGCTCGGCGATGAAGACGCTGGCCATGCCGCCCTCGCCGAGGAAGCGGGTGATCGTGAACCGCCCGGCCACCTTGCGGCCGAGGAGCGCCTCATGCCTCATGCGCCCGGCACCTGCCGGCGTCTGCCCCGCTCGCCCGCTTCCGGGCGGCCGCACCGCATGCCCGCCCCAGGGCGGCCGTGCCCCTCGCGCAAAAGAGCGCTGCGCCCATGGCTGTCCGCGCGCCCGCGCGACCCGCGCGTCCGATGCGAGGGAGAGTGCACGCGGCGACCATACCAAAGAACTCGACAGCCGACGACTTGTCGGCCCCCGGCGGCGCGCGGGCGCGCCGCGCGCCGTCGACCGTCCCGAGCACCGCTCCGGCCGCCGTCACCCCGGAGACGGGCGCCGGTCGCAAGCTCGTCCGGCAACAGTTAACTCTTTAACGCCACCCCCGATGCGCATGTGCGACAGGTGCTTAACTTATCGAAAGAGCTCGCGTTCGCGCGTCGACGAGCGTTGGCAACGTTCTTGCCTTGGGGGGACTACCTCGCGCTGCGCCCTGTGCGCCGTGAAGGGTCAGCTTGTGCGTCGATCTCGACAGGCAGCTTCCGGAGGATCGTTGATGAATCGAATTTTTAGGCGTGCGGTGCTCCTCGGCACCGTCGCGCTGACCGTCGTGGGGGCGGGCTGCGCCGAGGAGCGGCCGTCCATCAGAAGGGTGCAGAGCGATGCGCTCGCCAAGTCCTTCTTCGTTGGAAAGGACATCAAAGACATCGTCGATGACCCCGAGTTCTACATGCGGGGTACGATCGTCGACGTCGGGTACGGCGCCGCCCAAGATGGCCTCTTCACGTCGACCTACGCCCAGCCCGTCTCCCGGATCAAGTGGGAGGTCACCGAGCGCCAGCTCAACGCCCGGCTCGCCTACGAGCGCATCGACGGGACCGACGGCAAGGGCAACAACTACAAAGGGCTCACCAAGAAGACGACGAACGACGGCCAGATCGTCGCGAGCTACGCGATCGAGTCGCATTTCGACATCGTGCGCGACTACAACCCGTCGACCGGCGAGGAGTCGAACGTCATCGTCGAGAACACGAGCGACCGGCTCTGGTACGAGCGCGAGTACTTCCGCGTCGACTGGTCCCGCAACCTCGTCACCGACGCCTACGACTTCGACACGCTGTCGCAGATCGGCATCTACGGAGGTGTCGAGTACGAGCCGCTCGCCTATTACGTCAGCGATCCCGCCTCCGCCGACGCCCCGCGGTTCGACGTCGGGAGCGGCTACTTCGACGTCACGACGAAGGCGTTCGCCACGCCCGCCCTGCTCGACCTCTCGAGCCTCGGCTGGGGCATCGAGAAGTTCCCTGCCTGCATGCTCCCGGGCGACTTCGCCGGCGGCACCGACCCGTACGGCAACTGCAACCCGGTCGAGATCACGATCCGGCAGTCGTTCAAGAAGGTGGTCGACACCGACTACGAGCCGATCGACTTCGACGGCGTGAGGTTCCAGGCGTTCGGCATCTTCACCGCCGAGTCCCGCTACGGCTACGAGCGCAACTACGGCATCGTGGACAACCAGTGGCGGCGCTTCGCGTCCCGCTACAACCTCTGGAAGCGCAGCCACTTCTACGGCAACCCCGAGACGATGGAGGGCGCGATCGCCTGCGCGACCCGGGAGACGGCCCCGGGCGGCGACGTGAACGCCGATCCGAACCTCGACAAGGACAATGACGGCACCGCGGACGCGTGCGCGGCGGCCGGCGCGGGCTCGCAGTGCGACGTGTACAAGCAGAAGTGCACGCTGCCTTACGCGGAGCGCGAGGCCGTCGTCATCCCCTGGTACGTCGGCGGCGACACATCGGAGGACATCTTCGAGGCGACCCAGTGGGCCGCCGAGGAGTGGGATCTCGCGATGAAGACCGCGATCCAGACCTCGCGCCTCGTCGAGTGCCGGAAGACGGGCGGCCAGGACTGCGACGCGCAGTTCCCGATGTGGAAGGGCCAGCAGGACGACATCGACGAGGCCGTCGCGCTCTCGCGCGCGCTGAACGCGTGCCGCCGCGAGCAGGGCTGGGACGCGTCGATCTGCGACGACCAGGCCAAGCAGGCCGTGGAGCAGCTCTCTCAGCGGCGCGGCGGCGACCAGGCGACGCTCGCGATCGGAGGCGTCGTCACGCAGCCGTCCGTGATCGTGCTCTGCCACAACCCCGTCATCGAGGGCGATCACCCCGCCTGCGGCGACACGAGCGTTCCCCTCGAGGAGCGCGTCGCCCCGCGGCTCGGCGATCTCCGCTACAACAGCGTGCTCATCGTCGAGAAGCCGCAGAAGCCGTCGCCCTGGGGCATCATGGCCGACGCGGACGACCCGCTCACCGGCGAGAAGGTGGCCGCCAGCATCAACATCTGGAGCCACGTCACCGACTCCGCGGCGCAGCAGCTGGTCGACCTCGTCCGCTACATCAACGGCGAGATCCCGACCTCCGAGATCACGGACGGCAAGTACATCCGCGACTGGGCCCAGGCGAGCCGCATCTCCGGCGGCGGCCAGGGGCCCACGATGACGAAGCGCGAGGTCACGTCGCGGCTCGCGAGCGCCACGAAGCTCGACCCCGAGGCGTACGAGAGCCTCGTCGCGCAGGGCGTCTCTCCGCAGCTCAAGGCGCTCATCAAGCCGATGAAGGCGAAGGTCGCCGACATCGCGGTGCGGGGCGACATCGCCTCCCCGCAGCAGGCGATCGTGGGCGCCCGCATGAAGGCCGCCCGGGGCAGCCTCGCCGAGTCGGAACTGATGAACCCGGCGATGCTGAAGCGCGCGGGCATCCCCGCCGGCCTGCCCATCGAGGGCCCGCTCGCCGACGCGGCGTCGCCGTTCGCGATGAACAACCCGAAGCTGCACTCGCGGCTCCGGCACATGCACGACAACGCGCTCGCCGAGCGCGGCGCCTGCATCCTGCACGAGGCCCCCGAGGCCACGGCGATGACGGGCCTCGCGGAGGCGCTCCGCGAGAAGTTCCCCGTCGGCAACGAGGAGACGGCCGACGAGAAGCGGGGGCGCTACGAGAGGATGTTCAAGTACCTCCAGCGCCGCTACCACTACGCGGTCATCGCGCACGAGATGGGGCACTCCATCGGCCTCCGCCACAACTTCGTGAGCAGCTACGCCTCGCTCTTCTTCCGGCCCCAGTACTGGCAGCTCAGGACGAAGAACGGGAAGGTCAAGGCGGCGTGCACCGGTGAGGCGGGCGAGAGCCCGGAGGAGTGCGTCGGCCCTCGCTACTTCGACGCGATCACGGACGAAGAGCAGAAGAACATGATCTGGATGTTCCAGCACTCCACGGTCATGGACTACCCGGGCGACGTCTCGCAGGACCTGGTCGGCCTGGGCGTCTACGACTTCGCGGCCGCGCGCTTCTTCTACGGCGACACCGTGAGCGTCTACGACAACGGCGAGCGCAACTACCTCGCCGGCGGCAGGATCGGCGGCGGGCTCCTCGCCGCCGCGGACAACTTCGGCGGGCTGGCCGGCATCAAGTACGGCATGTTCGCGAAGGGCAACAGCACGAACGCGCCCAGCGTCAACGACTTCCACTACTCCCAGCTGCAAGCGCAGTACGAGGTCATCCGCGACTGCTACGACGTGCAGGCGACCCCGCCCGCGACGTGGAACGAGCGGCTCGACGGCAAGTGGCACACGCTCCTCGACGGCGGCATCGTCAAGGTCGGCGACGAGACGAAGCGCTGCCGCCAGCAGCCGGTCGACTACGTCGGCTGGAAGCAGCTGCGCATGCCGCAGGACAAAGAGACCGCGCTCGGCGCCTTCCGCGGCGGTCCGGCGGTCGACGCCCAGAACCGCGTCCGCGTGCCGTACGCGTTCGCGACGGACAACTGGGCCGACCTCGGCAACGTCTCGGTCTTCCGTCACGACAACGGCGCCGACCCGTACGAGCAGCTGATGTTCCTGATCACCACCCAGGAGAACAGGCACATCTTCGACAACTTCCGGCGCAACCTCACGACGTTCAACGTCCGCACCGCGGCGGATCGATCCTATGAACGCTACAACGAGAAGATGCTCGGCATCGCCGGCGGCATCGGGTTCTTCGGGACGATCTACCAGGATCTCGCGACGAACCAGGGCCTGTCGTTCGACACGCTGTGGCCGCTCCTCATCGAAGGCGGCCTCCAGGAGAACGTCGTGGCCGCGACGGTGGCGTTCGATCACTTCACGAGGCAGCTCGCCCGCCCGGAGGAAGGGCCGCACTACCTGCGCAACTGGGAGGCCGATCAGAGCAATCCGTGGTCCGAGTGGAACGTCCTGCGCTCGAACCTCGACGGCGACGACTACGGCGCTGGCGAGGACTTCCGCGGCTTCGGCGGCACGGTCAACACCCCGGTGCTGGTCCAGATCCCGAACGGCTCGACCGGCTACCTGAAGGACGTCGGGTTCGGCGGTCACCCGCTCGAGAACCGGAACTCGGAGGACAACGGCGACTTCAACAACGACTACACGTCCAACGCGGGCAGCTACTACGACAAGATCAACACGGCCATCCTGCTCTCCGAGTCGGAGGACCGGTTCGTCAGCAGCTCCCGCCGCGACTTCTACGACGCCCGCTTCCGCGCGGTCGGCATGGCCGACGTGCTGCCCGAGGGCTACCGCCGCGTGCTCGCCAACGCCCTCACCGGCGACCGCTCGCTCCTCGCGCCTCGCCTCGAGGCCGGCGCGGACGGCTTCCCGGTGCTCGACACGGAGAGCAAGGATCCCGACCCGCTGGCGAAGGAGTTCCCGGCGCGCCCGATGGGCTGGGTCAGCTGGTGGCCGAACGAGGGGCCGAAGGTCTGCTTCCCGACCGACGGGAAGAACCTTTGCACAAACTACACCGGCGGCGACTTCGACCCGGCCGTCGTGGACCGGACCATCGCGGTCGATCCGCAGATCGGCTGGGAGGTGCAGAAGTTCCTGATCGCGTGGACGCTCGCGAACATCCCCGCGAACGGCAAGACGAACTGGCTCGACATGATGCGCGTCTACCGGCTCGGCAGCGACGCGGACCCGGGCTTCGAGCAGCGCATCGAGTGGCAGGACCCGACGTCCGGGCAGATCTACTACGCCCGCACGTACGGCATGGAGTGCCTCTTCGGGGCCGGCAAGAACAGGGCGGCCTGCGAGGGCTCCGGCGGCAGGTGGGTGCAGAAGGGCATCGCGGCCCGCGTGATCGAGTACGCCAACGCCCTCACCGCGAAGGGCTACCAGCTCGACACGCAGAAGTACGTCGGCCAGTTGGAGCCCGAGCAGCTGCCACCGGACGGCAGCATCCCCAGCGTCCCCGGGGATCCCGCGTACGTCGCCGCGTACGGACCCGGCTTCAACAAGTACGGTCGCCCGATGATCACGTACCACCCGGACGGCGCCGCGATCATCATCCCGGATCCGGCGATCAAGGACGTGCCCGCGGTCGGCCCGCTCACGGAGGTGCCGGCGTGCGATCAGAACATCAACGAGAACTGCACCCAGCTCACCATCTACAAGAACCACTACGCGTACGAGCTGAAGGGCTACAAATCGGTGCCCGACTACCTGCTCAAGATGATGGTGCAGCTCGAGCTCGCCGACCCGGAGCAGCTGGGCCTGTACCTCGACAACGACGACGACTGATCCGCGCCTCCCCGCGCCGGGGGCCCTGCGCCGGGGCCCCGCCCTCCTCTCTCCCTCTCCTCCTCTCCCCCTCCCTGCGATCTGAACGCGCGCCGGCCCCGGCCCTGCCCGGCGGGCCGCGCCGGCCGTCCCGATCCCTCGGGCCGAGCCCGCCCTGCTGCCATTGGAGGTCGCGCGGGCGCCAGGGCGGCACTACGCTCGCCGTGGCGCTGCGCGCGCCGCGGCATGATCCCTTCCCCCGCCCTCCACGCCATCGCCCCGGCCCAGCGCTCGGACGCGCGGGCCTTCGCGGCCTACCTCATCGAGCACGTGGCCGAGTCCGGCCGGCGCGGCGTGCCCCACTTCGCCGTCGCGACGTCGCTCAGCCCCGACGAGGTCGAGCAGAGCGCGCGCGACCGCTGGGGCAAGGGGCTCGACGAGCCGCTCTGGGGGCGGGCCTGGCTGCTCCGGTCGAGCGAGCCGCGGGCGCGCATCATCGGGCACATCGAGCTCCGCGGCGGCCGCGTCTGGTCCGAGGGCCACCGCGCCGTCGTCGCGATGGGCATCCTCGGCCCCCACACCGGGCAGGGCCACGGCCGGCGCCTGCTCGAGACCGCGATCGCGTGGGCCCGCGCCGAGGCGGGCCTCGAGTACCTCGACCTCGGCGTCTTCGCCAACAACGAGCGCGCCAGGCGGCTCTACGCGGGGATGGGGTTCGTCCCGATCGGCACCCGGGAGGACGCGTTCCGGGTCGACGGCGCCATCCTGGATGACATCCAGATGACCCTCGCGCTCCGCTCTCCCGACCCGCGCGCGGTCGCCCCGTCGGAGCGCTGAGCCGCGGCGCGGGTGTCCCCGGGCCCGCCCGCGGCCCGGCCCGTGCCCTGCACGAGCGCTGGACGCGCGCTGGAGGGTACCCGCCGCGGCGCAGATGCGTCATGAGGACACCGCCGTCCAGGCGCCGGAGGCCCGGCCATCGCCGGCCCGGTCGCCAGCGGCCGTCACCGCAGTCCATCGCCACCGAAAGCCACCATGCTCCGCTCGCCGCTCCTGCCGATCTTCCTTACCGTCTTCGTCGACGTCCTCGGCCTCACGCTCGTCCTGCCTCTCCTCCCGTTCTACGCCCAGCACTTCGGCGCCAGCGAGCTCGTGGTCGGCGTGCTCGCGGCGAGCTACGCGGTCTGTCAGCTCGTCTCCGGGCCGATCCTCGGCCGGATCTCGGACCGGGTGGGCCGCAAACCGACGCTGCTCGCGAGCCAGACCGGCACGTTCCTCGGGTTCCTGGTGATCGGATCGGCGAGCTCGCTCTGGATGCTGTTCCTCGGGAGGATCATCGACGGGCTCACGGCCGGGAACCTGACGATCGCGCAGGCGTACATCAGCGACGTGACCCGGCCCGAGGAGCGCACCAAGGCGTTCGGCCTGATCGGCATCGCCTTCGGCTCCGGGTTCCTGCTCGGCCCGGCCATCACGGGGGAGCTCGCGAGCCGCTTCGGCTACGGCGCGCCGGCGTACGGCGCGGCGGCGCTTTCGCTCCTGTCGGTCCTCCTCACGGCCACGCTGCTCCCGGCGAAGCCGCCCTTGCCGGCGGCCCAGGGCGGGGCGACCTCCGCGGCCGCCCGGCCGGCGTCGCTCGGCCGCGGGGACGCCTTCCGCCGCTACTTCGACCGGCCGCTCCCGCGCCGCCGGCTGCTCGAGTTCTTCGCCTTCTCCCTCTCCTTCTCAACGCTCATCGGCGGCCTTGCGCTCTTCCTCGAGCGGCGCTTCGCGTTCGGCGTCAAGGAGACGGGCTACCTCTACGCCTTCTCCGGGCTCATCGGCGGCAGCATCCAGGGCGGCCTGATCGGCCGGCTGGCGAAGCGGTACGGCGAGGAGCGGCTCGCGCTGATCGGCTTCGCCACGATGGTGGTCGGCTACGGCCTGCTCGGCGTCGCGTACACCCTGCCCGTGCTGCTCGCGCTCGTGGGGCTCGCGGCGTTCGGCGCGGCGGTGGTGCGGCCGGCCGTCACCACGCTCCTCACGAAGAGCGTCGGCCGCGACGAGCAGGGCGCGGCGCTCGGCGTGAGCCAGTCGCTGGCGAGCATCTCGCAGATCATCGGCCCCATCGGCGCCGGCTGGCTGATCGAGCACCGGGCGCTCGCGGCGTACGGCCTGATGGCGGCCACCTTCGCCGCCCTCGGCGTCCTCCTCGGCCTGCAAAAAATCCCCGTCAGCGAGCCGATCGAGCTCTGACCGCCGCCCCTGGTTCTTCCGAAACCCCATCAGTTCCCACCCCCCCTCAGCACCATCCAGAGCCGCAGCAGAGCGGCGGTCACCCGCACAGGAGACGGGCCCAGATCGGCGTTTTCGGCGCGCAAGCGCACTCCGGTGCGCTGAGCACCAAAAACGTCGAGATGGGCCCGTCTCCGAAGCGGGTGACCGCCGCTCTAGGCGCGCGCGCCCTTCACGAAGGGTAGGAGGGCGTCGACGAGCGGCGGCGTGGCGTCGTCGAGGCGCCGGGGGTTGTGCCAGGCGAACGGCTCGACGAGGCGCGACGGCCGGAGGCCGAGCTTGCCGCGCGAGCACTCCACGAGGAGCGACAGCGCCCCGTGGCGATCGTGGAGCCAGTCGATCTCCAGGCCCGCCTTGCGGACGCCCCAGGCGAAGCGGACGTAGGACATGGCGCGGTACGGCCTGCGGTCCGCGGCGCGCGCGACGCGCAGCGCGAAGGCGTGGTGCTCGGCGGCGTCGGCCACGGGCCAGAGGCTGTGCGCCGGCGGGTACAGCACGGCGCCTCCCGCGCTGTGCAGCGACAAGGCGCGGTCGATGCGGCGCGACGACAGCGCGTGCGCGATGGCCTCCACCTCCGGCTCGCTGGCGGGGCGGCTGCCGGGCGAGAAGAGGAGCCCGATGAAGCGCTGGATGAGGCCGCGCTCGTACCACCCCGCGTCGAAGTTCCGGTTCAGGTCGACGCCCCGGGCATTGCCGCGCACGTACCGGTGTCGCCCGGCGCGGAGGTTCATCTCGACGCGGAGGAGCCCATCCGGGTTCACGATCGGGACGGCGAGGATCGACCGGCCGCCGAGGTCCTGGGTCGCGAGGCGATCGAGCAGCGCGAGGTGGGCCTCGATGCCGATCCACTCGAGGGGGTGGATCCCGGACAGGATCACCGTCGTCCGCACGCGCTCGCGCGACCCGGCTCCCGTCGAGGGGCGGAAGCTGGCGCGCTCGGCGCGCTCGGCCGACGGAGCGAGGGCGGCGTCGCTCGGCGCACGGTCATCCGCGCCGCCCGGCGCGCGGCTGCCATCGGCATCCGGCGTGCCATCGAGCGGATGGAGCGAGACGCCGTTCGCAACGCGCTGTCCTCCCTGGGCGCTCGGCGCCAGGAGGCCCGCGGCTTGCTTCTCGCCGCGCGCAGCGGCCAGGCTGGCTGCGCCGAGGTGAACGGCGAGCAGCGGCTCGCCCCGGATCGAGCGCCCGATCAGCGTGACCTGCGCCCCGCGGTCGGCGAGCCGCTCGATCGCCTCCAGGAGCTCGCCGTACCCGCGGTAGGGACCGAGCCCGCGGCGAGCGAGCAGACGGGAGAGCGGAGCGCGTCGGTGTACAAAGAGGGCCGCCCTCAGGGCAGCCCGGCCTTGCTCTTCCGACGCCTGATCGGACTTCGGCATGCAGGGCTCACCTTTACCCTAGATGGCACGAACTATAGACCACCGGCCGCGCGTTCGTGCGATCCGGACCAGGTCAAACCAGGGATTACCGTGGCAGCGGGCGCGCATATGGAATTCGACGGCAACGGGTGGGCGGAAGGACGTATCGAGCTGCTGCCTCCGAGCCAGGGGTGGTCGCTGCTGTCGCCGGAGCCCGAGGCGCGGATCGACGAGCACCGCTGGGCACATCAGGCGCGCGTCTTCTTCGGAGCGGAGCTCTCGCTCGTGCAGAAGAAGGCGTACCCATCGGGGACCACGCCGATGGCCGACGCCGTCGAGGTGGACATCGCGCGCACCGCCGCTTCTTCTATGCCGCGCACGCCGAGCCGCGTGCGCGTCGTGACGGTGCCGCTGGATCGCGCGCCGCTCGTGCGCGCGGCCGCCGCGGCGGGGGTGAGGGCGATCGGCGGGCGCGGGTTCGACGCGCTGCTCGCGCGGGCGCGGCGGGTCTGGCAGGTAGAAGAGCCGGCGATCGCCGGCGACGACGCGCGAGCGCCCCTGGTCGTCACCGCGGTGCTCGCGGCGGTGCTGCTCGCGCCCGTGGTGCCGCCCGGCGAGGAGACGATCTTCGGGGTGAAGGGGGCCAGAGAGCGGCTGCAGCGGCTCGGCTGGTAACGAGGCGGCGCGTCGCGCCCGCCCTCGGCCGCCTGCCGACGGATATCGTCCTCGGCGCTCTGAGGTGCCTGCTCGTCGGGCGCCTGTACTAGCGTGCGCGCCCGTGCGCTCCCGCTTCCCGCTCGTGGCCGCCCTGTTCTTCGTCTCTGGCGCGACCGGCCTCCTCTACGAGGTCGCCTTCTCCAAGCTGCTCGCCTACGTCTTCGGCGCCACCGCGTATGCCGTGAGCACGGTGCTCGCCGCCTTCATGGGCGGCCTCGCCCTCGGCGCGCACCTCGGCGGCCGCCACGCCGCGTCCGCGCGCCGCCCGCTCGTCGTCTACGGCGCGCTCGAGGTGATCGTCGGCGCGATCTGCGCCGTCTCGCCGTTCCTGTTCGAGGCGCTGACCTCGGCCTACGTCGCCGTCGCCCGCGCAGCGCCCGACTCGCTCGCGCTGCTCACCGCGGCGCGCGCCGCGCTGACCGCCCTCGTGGTCGTCGTCCCCACGGTCGCGATGGGCGCCACGCTCCCGGTGCTCTCGCGCATCCTCCGCGCCGGCGCCGCGCCGGACGGCGGCGCGCCCCCCGCCGAGCACGACGCCGCGCGCCGCCTCGCCTCGCTTTACGCCATCAACACGGCGGGCGGCGCGGCCGGCGCGCTCTCCGGCGCCTACGTGGTCCTCCCGCACCTCGGCATCCGAGGCGCCCTCTGGTCCGCGGCGATCGCCAACCTCGTCCTCGGCGTCGTCGCGATCTCCGCCGGGCTCCGCGGCCCGGCGCCTGCTGCCGCCGCCCCCGGCGCGCGCTCCCCCGAGGCCCCCGGCGCGCGCTCCCCCGAGGCCCGCACCGCGGACGCTCCGCTCCCCGCGGCCGCCGGCCGGGCCGAGCCGCCGTTCCTGCTCCTGCTCGCGTTCGCGTCGGGCTTCCTGGTCTTCGCCGCCGAGGTGGTCCAGACCCACCTGCTCGCGCTGCTCATCGGCAACAGCGCCTACGCCTTCGGGCTGATGCTCGCCGTCTTCCTGGTCTGCCTCGCGGCCGGCGCCGCGCGCTCGCCTGCCCTCGCGCGCCGCCACGGCGAGGGCGCGCTCTCCCGGGGGCTCGCCGCCGCCGCGCTCTCGCTCGCCGCCACCGTCCCGCTCTGGGACCAGCTCCCGCGGCTCTTCGCCTTCGCGGGCAAGCACGTCGACGGGTGGGCCGGCCGCGAGGCGTGCCGCGCGCTCGCCGCCCTCGCGATCCTCGCGCTGCCCACGCTGTGCATGGGCACGACCTTCCCCCTGCTCCTCGCGCGCGCCGCCGCGCACGCCGACGTCGCCGCGCGCGTCGGCAGGCTGACCTCCGCGAACACCCTGGGCACGATCGCCGGCTCCATCGTCACCGGCTACCTCATCCTGCCCGCGCTCGGCTCCGAGCGCGCGCTCCTGACGATCGCGCTCGCCTTCGCCCTCACGGCCGTCCTCGCCGCCGCGCGCGCCGGGGCGGAGCTCCCCCGCGCCCTCGCGCTGGCCGCGGCGGCGGGGGCGCTCGCCGTGCTCGCGCCCCGCTGGGACATGGCCCGCCTCACGAGCGGCGCGAACGTCTATTTCGCCATGGGGCCGCGCCCCGAGCGCATCGACTTCGTGCGCGAGGACGTGCACGGCGGCGTCACCACGGTCGCGCACCTCGCCGGCGTCACGACCATGTACACGAACGGCAAGTTCCAGGGCGACGACGGCCCCGAGATGACGGCGCAGCGGCGGTTCGCGCACTTCCCCTCGCTCTTCCTCCGCGACACGCGCGCCGCGCTCGTCATCGGCCTGGGCACCGGCACGACGACCGGCACCATCGCGGCCTACCCCTTCGAGCGCATCGACGTCGCCGAGATCTCGCCCGCGATCGTCGAGGCGTCTCGGCGCTTCTTCGCCGGCCCGAGCCTCCGCGCGCTCGACGATCCCCGCGTCCGCCTCTCGCTCAACGACGGCAGGAACGAGCTGCTCGTCGCCGCCCCGGGCCGCTACGATCTCATCGCCATCGAGCTCACCAGCGTCTGGTTCGCGGGCGCCGCGAGCCTCTACAGCCACGAGTTCTACGAGCTGGCCCGGTCCCGGCTCACCGAGGGCGGCGTCCTGCAGCAGTGGGTGCAGCTCCACCACATCCGGCGGCGCGAGCTCGCCGTCGTGGTGAGGACGATGCGCAGCGCGTTCCCGCACGTCGCGCTGTTCGTGGGCGGCGCGCAGGGCATCCTCGTCGCGAGCGGCGCGCCGCTCGTCGCCTCGGAGGCGCGCCTCGCCGGGCTCGACGCGCGCCCGTCGCTCCAGGCGACGCTCGCCGGCGCGCGGCTCGAGGACCTCCTCGACGCCCTCGTCACCTCGGGCGACGATCTCGACCGCCTCATCGCCGACGCGGCCGAGGACGGCGGCCCGATCCTGTCCACGGACGACAACCTCTACCTCGAGTACGCCACGCCGAAGGGGAACGTGCTCCCGTACGGCGCGTCGCTCGACGCGACCCTTGCGCTCCTCGAGCGTTACCGGACGCGGGCGCCGCGCGCGCGGCACCTCGCGCCCTGAGGTCGCTCAGCCCCCGTCCGCGGGCACCTCGCCCTGAGGTCGCTCAGCCCCCGCCCGCGGGCGCCGCGCCACCGCCGTCACGTGGCGGCGCGCTCTCCTTGGCCGGCGCGCTCGGCGCGGGGGGCTCGCCCTCCTGCGCCTCCGACGTGGCCCGCGGCTTGACCTGCACCGGCTTGATCTCGTCGCCCGTCGCCACGAAGCCCTTGCGGGGCGGGGGCGCCTTGAGCTGCGCGGCCTGCTCCGCGCGCTGCTTGCGCTGCTCGAGGCTCAGCACCTCCAGCGCCAGGCCGCCCCTGTACGGATCCTGCCCCAGGAAGGGGCGCCCGTTCACCTCGGCCACGTGGAACTCGACCCGGCGGTTCTCGCTGCGGCCTGCCGCGATCTCGTTCGGCCCGAGCGGGCGCGACTCGCCGAAGCCCACGGCGATCAGCCGGTCGCTCTCGACCTCGTGATCGACCAGCCAGTCGGCGACCGCGAGGGCGCGCCGGGCGCTGAGCGCCTGGTTGTGCTCCTCGCTCGACTGCGCGTCCGTGTGCCCCTCGATCCGCAGCCGCGTCACCTCGGGGTGCTCCTTGATGAACTGGAGCAGCGTCTCCAGCGTCTTCTCGCTGCCCGGCCGGATCGTCGCCTTGCTCGTGTCGAAGACGATCTTGCCCTCGATGTAGACCTGGCTCTCCCCGCCCTGCTCCGACCAGGGCTTCTCCGGGTACCATCGCGGGAGCGCCTGCTGCTCCTCGGCGCGCGGCAGCTCCCGCGGCGGCAGCCGGTTGTCGCTGCACCCCTGGCCAGCGAACGCGGCGGGCGCGAGCGCCGCCGCGAGCGCGAACGGCAGGGAGGTGCGGGCGGCCTGCTTCCTCTTCGGGTCCATGTCGCCCTGCAGCGTGTCAGAACCGGCGCTCGGACCGCAAGTAACCTGGCGGACGCCGGGCCGACCGGCGCGGAACGCGGCTTATGGTAAGAGGATCGCCATGTCCGCGCTGTCGCCCACGCCCGAGGGCTCGCCCATCGATCCCAAGCTCGCCGGGCTGCGCGCCCGGCTCCGGGAGCTCGGATCGGTCCTCGTCTGCTACTCCGGCGGGGTCGACAGCGCCTTCGTCCTCGCGGTCGCGCACCAGGAGCTCGGCCCGAGCGCCGTCGGGATGACCGCGGTCTCGCCGAGCCTCGCGCCCGCCGAGAAGGAAGAGGCCACCTCGATCGCCCGGCTGATCGGCGCCGACCACCGGCTCGTCGAGTCGTCCGAGATCGACGATCCGCGCTACGTCGCGAACAACCCGGATCGCTGCTTCCACTGCAAGAGCGAGCTCTACCGGATCGCCGCGCGAAAGCGGTCCGAGTGGGCGCTCGCGGCGATCGTGAACGGCACCAACACCGACGACCTCGGCGACTACCGCCCCGGGCTGGAGGCGGCGCGGGAGGCGGGCGTGCTGAGCCCCCTCGTCGAGCTCGGCTTCAGCAAGGCCGACGTGCGCGCCGGCGCGGCGCGCGTCGGCCTGCCCATCTGGGACAAGCCGGCCGCGGCCTGCCTCTCCAGCCGGATCCCTTACGGGACCAGCGTCACGCGCGAGCGGCTCACGCAGATCGGCGGCTTCGAGGCGGCGCTGCGCGGCCTCGGCTTCCGCCAGGTCCGCGTCCGCTACCACGACGACCTCGCGCGCATCGAGCTCGACGCGGGCGAGCTCGCGCGCGCCGCCGAGCCGCCGGTGCGCGCCGAGATCGTGGCCGCCGGCAAGCGGCACGGCTTCCGGTACGTGACGCTCGATCTCGGCGGGTACAGGACCGGCAGCCACAACGAGGTCCTCGTCGGCCGCGCCCTCAAGATCGTGAGCTGATCTCGCGGGAGCCGCGCGGCCTCACACGAGCGAGGAGCGCACGACCTTGGCGCGCTCGTCGCGCTCCTTCAGGTGCTCGAGGATGATCACCGCCGTCTCCTCGATGGCGCGCTTGGTGACGTCGACCACCGGCCACTCGGGGTGCGCGGCGAAGAGGCGGTTCGCGAAGTCGAGCTCCTGGCGGACGTGCTCGCGCATCGCGTAGTTGGTCTCGGAGGGCATCCCGAGCTGGCGCAGCCGCGCCTGCCGGATCTCGCAGAGCTGATCGATCCCGATGGTCAGCCCGACGACCCGATCCTGGTGGGCCTCCATCAGCTCGAGCGGCGGCGGGACGCCGAGCACCAGGGGCAGGTTCGCGACCTTGAGGCCGCGCTGCGCGAGCAGCGTCGACAGCGGCGTCTTCGACGTGCGCGAGACGCCGACGAGGACGATGTCGGCCCTCTTGAAGTTCCGCGGCTCCTTGCCGTCGTCGCTCTTCACCGCGAACTCCACCGCCTCGATGCGCCGGAAGTACTCCTCGCTCAGCGGGAGCATCGCGCTCGGCAGGTTGATCGGCTCCCGGTCGAGGAAGGTGCCGAGCCGCACGATGAGCGAGCCGATCAGATCGATCGCCTCGATGTTCAGCTCGGCGGTGGACGCGTGCAGGAACTCGCGCAGCTCGGGGCTCACCACGGTGAACACGACGAGCGCGCCCTCCCGGGCCGCGCGCTCGAGCACCGGCCGCGCGACCTCCGGCGTGCGCACCCGGGTGTGGAGGCGGATCTGCACCCCCGCGTCCGGGTACTGGAGGAGCGCGGCGCGCACGGCCTTCTCCGCCGTCTCTCCGGTGGAGTCGCTCAGGACGTCGATGAACTTCGCCTTGTCCATGTCCGATCCCTCCGTCGCCATTTCGGCTCAGGCGCTCGAGGCAGGGCTCGTGCCTCGGCGTTCAGCAGAGCGCGGAGGATCGCGCGCGGCCGCGCGCCAGGTCAACCAAACAGCCCCTTCAGCTTCTCCATGAACGTGGCCTGCTGAGGCTGCACGTTCTCGCCGAGATCCTTCGCCAGCTGCGCGATGAGCTCCCGCTGCGTCGCGGTGAGCTGCGTCGGCACCTCGACGCTCACCTCGACGAGCTGGTCGCCGCGCCCGCCCACGACGCGGCGCGGTATCCCCTTGCCCTTGATCCGGAGCACCGCGCCGGGCTGCGTGCCCGGGGGGATGCGGAGCCGGCCCTTTCCCTCCAGGGTCGGGATCTCCAGCTCGCCACCGAGCGCCGCGCGCGCGAACGAGATCGGCACGGAGCACACCACGTCGTCGCCGACGCGGCGGAAGAGCTCGTGCGGCGAGACGCGGATGGTGAGCTCCAGATCGCCCGGCCCCCGGTCGGAGCGGACGGCGTTGCCGCCGCGCTCCACGAGCCGGGTCGCGCCGTTCTCCACGCCCGGAGGGATCGTCACCTCGATGGTCTTCTGCTTCGCCGCGAGGCCGGCGCCGCGGCACGTCCTGCACGGGTCGGTCACGATCCGCCCCGTGCCGCGGCACCGCCCGCAGGGGCGCTCGATCGCGATGGGGAACATCCCCTGCTGCATCCGGACGCGGCCGCGGCCCGAGCACGCCGAGCAGCGCTCGGTCGACGCGCCCGGCGCGGAGCCCGAGCCGGCGCAGTCGCCGCACGGCTCGACGCGATCGTAGGCGATCTCCTTCGTGCAGCCGAACGCCGCCTCCTCGAAGGTGATCCGCACCTCCTTCTGCAGCGTCCCGCGGTCGCCGACCCGGATGCCCAGGGCGCCGAGGAGATCGCCGAAGATGGCGTCGAGGTTGAGGTCCTGCATGTCGAAGGGCACGCCCGGGACCCCCGAGCCGGCGGAGGCGCCGACGGCGGCGGGGCCGAACCGATCGAACGCCGCGCGCTTCTGCGGATCGCTCAGGATCTGGTAGGCCGCGTTCAGCTCCTTGAAGCGGACGTGCGCGCCCTGATCCCCGGGGTTCTTGTCGGGATGGTGCTGGCCGGCGAGCCGCCGGAAGGCGCTCTTGATTTCATCCTGCGTCGAGGAACGCTCGACGCCCAATACTTCGTACGGATCCCGCACGACGTGCGAAATAGCATCGATCGCCCTCCCGGGACAGCGGCTACCGGGCCGCCTAATCCGCTGATTTCCCTTCGGGCCCGGCGAGTTCGCGCTTCATCACCTTGCCCGTCGGGTTGCGCGGCAGCGCGTCGACGAAGACGACCTCGCGCGGGACCTTCGGGCCCGCGAGCCGCGCGCGGCAGTGCGCTCTGATGTCGCCCTCGCTCGCGGCCGCGCCGGGGCGCAGGGCGACGACCGCGCGCACGCGCTCCCCGAAGGCGCGGTCCGGGACGCCCACCACCGCGGCCTCGGCGACCGCCGGGTGGTCGTGGAGGACCGACTCCACCTCGGCGGGGTACACGTTCACGCCCCCCGAGATGATGAGCTCCCGCTTGCGGCCCTCGAGGTGGTAGCAGCCGCGCGCGTCGCGGCGGGCGAGGTCGCCGACCGAGAAGTAGCCGTCGCGCGTCGACTCGCGCGTGGCGCCTGGGTCCCTGTGGTAGCCGGAGACCAGCAACGAGCTCCTCACGTAAAGCTCACCCACCTCGCCGTCCTGGCACGGCGTCCCGTCCTCGCGCAGGAGCAGCAGCTCGCTGCCGGCGACGGGGCGCCCGATGGTGCCCGGCGAGGCGCGCAGATCCCCGGGGCCCGCGATCGTCACGATGCCCGTCTCGGTCGCGCCGTAGAAGTTGAAGAGCCGCTCGCCGAACGCCGCCATCACCTCCGCCGCGAGCGCCGGCGAGAGCGGCGCGCCGCCCACGAAGATCGCGGTGAGCGACGACGTGTCGTAGGCGCTGAGCCGCGCCTCGCCGAGCTCGAGGACGCGGTGGAGCATCGTCGGGACGACCGCCGTGGTGGTCACGCGGTACCGCTGGATCGCCTCGAGGAAGAGCTCGGGCTGGAACTCCGGGAGGATGACGATCGTGGCGCCGACGATGAGCGACAGGTTGACGAAGCCGAGCGCCGTGAGGTGGTAGAGCGGGCACACGGCGAGGTGCACGTCCCCCGCGCGCATCGGGGTCGCGCCGATGGCCCCGAGCGCCGGCAGGACGATGCCGCCGCCGAAGCCGCGCACCGCGCCCTTCGGCTTGCCGGTGGTGCCGGACGTGTACATCACCACCGCGGCGCGCTCGCTCCGATCCGGCGAGGCGCCCCGCTCGGCGGCGAGATCGTCGAACGCGGCGAGGAGGTCGTCGAGGTGCGAGAAGCCCGGGACGCGCTCGCCGATCGCGATCATCTCCTCGGGCGGGATCCCCTCGAGCCGCGGCGCGGCCTCGCGGATCACGCCGGCGATGTCGGAGTCGAACAGGAGCAGGCGCGCCCCGGAGTGGCCGGCGAGGTAGGCGAGCTCCGCGGGGGTCGATCGCCACGAGGCCGCCACCACGGACGCGCCGACGCGGGCCAGCGCGACCTGGCACATCAGGAACTCGGGGCGGTTCTTGAGCGCGAGCAGCACGGTGACGCCCGGGCCGACGCCGCGCCGGTCGAGCGCGGAGCCCAGCCGATCGATGGCCTCGTTCAGCGCGAAGAAGGAGTAGACCCGATCCTCGGCCGGGGGCCCCGCGGCGCGGGGCGCGAGGCTCGCGAGGCCCAGCGGCTCGATCACCGCGATCCGGTGCGGGCTGTTCTCGGCGTGGAAACGGAACAAGAGCGACGGGTTCGCCTTGCCTCTCGCGAGCTCGCGCGCGAGCACCTTGAGCCCCGGCCAACGCAGCGCGGCGAGCAGCCCCGCCTGCGTCACTGCCCGCCCGGCGGCGAGCGCCGCGTCGATCGTGCCTCGCCCGCTCGCCAGCGCGGACCTGACCCCTCCGAGTCGCATGGCCGGCGACTTTACTCTGGCCCGCATTGGCCCGCATGCGCCGTGGTAGGGTGGGTCCCGTGACGGAAGCTGACCGCCGCTCAGCCCAGCGCGCCGCGATCGAGCTGAGCGTAGAGTACAAACGGCTCAACACGTTCTTCGCCGACTACACCCGAAACATCTCGAAAGGCGGGACGTTCATCCGGACGGATCGCCCGCTCGCGATCGGCACCGAGTTCGTGTTCGCCCTCTCGATCCGGAACCTGGCCGAGCCGCTCCGCCTTCGCGGGCGGGTGAAGTGGATCGTCACGACCGCCGAGGCGACGGAGTCGGCTCCGGCGGGGATGGGGATCGAGTTCCAGTACACGAGCGACGCGGAGCGCGCCGCTACCGAGGCGGTGGTCGAGCAGCTGATGATGAGCGAGCTCGGCGAGACGCTCGCCTCCAAGCTGCTCGGCCGCAAGCTCGGCGACGGCTCGCGGTAGCGCCTCCGAGGGGTGCGCTCACGCTCCCCCCGTGTACACTGGCTCGCAATGCCGCTGCCGCCCCTGTTCCCTCGGCGCCGTCTCGCTCGGGGTCTCGCCGCGCTTGCCCTCGCGCTCTCTCCCGTCGCCTGCGGGGCCTCTGGCTCGCCAGGGGCGAAGGGGCCGCCAGGCGCCGAGGGCCGCGTCGCTGCCGTCGAGGTCCGCGACGCCGATTTCTCCGCCAGCCTGTTCTCCATCGTGCGCGACGGCAAGCAGAGCCCGCAGCGCACGGGCCTGCTCATCGGCGTGGTCCGCAGGCAGCTCGCGCACGCCGCCGGGCGCTTCAACGCAGGGCAGCCCGACCGGGCGGTCGAGAGCGTCCTGGGCGCGCTGGCCCTCGTCCGTCCCGGCGAGGGGCGCGCCGAGATGATCGACGCCGTGGGCGAGCGCGCCATCGCCGGCGCGATCGAGCGGCTCAGCCCGCGCGGCGACGAGGGGCGGGTGCGGGCGCTCATGGAGCTCCGCTCCGCCGCGCTGCCGAGCGGGAGCCGGGCCCGCGCCGAGAGCGACGAGCACCTCGCCGCGCTCGAGCAGTGGATGAAGGAGACGCGCACCGGCGGGCCGCTCGAGCAGCTCGGCGCGGATCAGCGCGCGGCCGTCTCGCGCGCCCTCGTCGACGGCCGCGCAGAGTCGATCCAGCGCGCGGCCGCCGCCACCGTGGCGTGGATCGATCGGGCGATCGAGTTCAACATCGAGTACCGGCAGGGCGGCGCGAGGCCGGAGCGCGAGGAGGCGGTCGAGGCGGCGCGCGCGCTCGAGTCGGGCGGCGCGAGCCTGGCGGCGCTGTTCCTCCGCTTCGGGGACGCGAAGGGCGCGATCGATCAGATCGACCGCACGAGCGTGCGCCGGGTGATCCCGCCCGGCCTGTACCAGCGGCTCAAGGCCGCCGCCACCGACGACGACGCGGTCTCGTGGCAGGCGCTCGCCGCCGCCTTCGCGCAGCACGCGGCGCAGGAGCGCGACGCCGAGACCGGGATGCGGCAGGAGCTGCTCGACGGGGCGATCTGGGGCGCCGCCCTCGAGGCCTACCGCCGCGACCCGCTGAACTACGACAGCGCCACGCTCCTCTCCCAGGTGATGATCCGCCTCGGCATGTCCGAGGCGACGCCGCTCGTGATCGCCGGCGCGCTCGGCGACCGGCCGAGCCCGGGCGCGCTCGGGGCCGCGCTCGGGCTCGTGCTGAGCGCGCTCTCGGAGGAGGCGTCGAACGACGATTTCGAGGCGGCCCGGCGCACCTACAACGCGGCGGGGCCGCTGCTCGTGCTCGCCGATCAGGCGGCGCGCGGCGGCGGCGCGCTCGATCCGTCGGGCGCCCGCGTCCGTTCTCTCATGGCGTCGCTCGAGCTGCGCGCCGGCAACCTCGTGGCCGCGCTGCCGCTTCTCCGCGCGGCGACGGCGGCCGAGCCGACGGTCAACGGGCTCACGGTGCTCGCGATGGCCGAGCGGCAGGCCGGCGAGCCCCAGGCGGCGCTCGAGGACGTGCGGCGGGCGCTGGGAGCGCCGGACGCGCGCAGCGCGCCGCTCGAGATCATCCAGGCGCACCTGCTCGCCTTCGAGCTCCACCGCGACGCTGGCACGCAGGACCGGGCGAAGGAGTCGCTCGACGCCGCGCTCGCCGCCGCGCTCGACACCCGGCAGCGCGCCCGGGATCCCGGCGCCAAGGCGCGGACGGAGCGGCTGCTCGGGCGCATCCTCGACGGCTATGGCGACGAGAAGGGCGCGACCCGGGCGTACGATCGGGCGTTCGCCCTGGTGGCGGCCGAGGCGCCGCAGCTCGGCGCCACGATGCTCGACGCCGTGGGGCGCGCGCTCGTCGAGCGCGATCTCCCCGCCGCGCGGCGGGCGCTGAAGCGCGGCCTCGAGGCGAACGTGGACGAGGACGATCTCATCTACGGCGGGCTCTGGGTCCTGCTGCTGGAGCGCGCCCTCGGCGTCGCGACCGACGGCACCGCGGGCCGCGCGCTGGACAGCGCGACGAGCCGCGCGTCCTGGACGGGAAAGCTCGCGGCCTGGGCGAACGGTGGGCTCAGCGACGCGGATCTCGGCAGGCTCGCCCGGAGCGCAGCGCAGCGGGTGGAGGCGCAATTTTACACCGCGATGGCCAGGAAGGCGGCGGGGGATGCCGGCGCGGACGAGCGGCTCCGCGCGGTGTCGAAGAGCCCCGTGATCGACCTGCTCGAGGTGCACCTCGCGCGCGAGATGCTGGCGCCCGCGCTGCGCCTCGATCTGCCCCGCAACGCGGGCCTTCCGTAGAACGCGCCAGCGATCGCGCGCGGGATGGATGACCTGGGCCGGATGTGCGATACGGTCTCCGCTGGTCAGGTGGCGAGTTGGTCGGATGACCAGCGCGCGCGAACAGCGCGCGGAAGGAATAAAGGGCTTCCACGCGTGCGCCTTGTCGTTCGATCATCGATGAATGTCCGATGACCGGATCGATCCGCTCGAGAAGCTCGCCGCCGCTCACCGGAGCCTGGAAGAGAACCTGAACGATCTCGCGCGCGCCGCGCGCGCGCTCAGCGATCCCCGCGGGCGCGCCGCCGCGCTCGAGGGTCTCTCCAGCGTGGTGGCCTACTTGGAGCGGTCGATGAGCCGGCATCGCGAGGACGAGGAGCGCTCGCTGTACCCGCGGCTCGCGGTGCTCGAGGCGATCGCGCCGACCCTCGATCGCCTCCGGCAGGAGCACAAGGCGCAACAGCGCGCGATCGACGCGCTGCGCGCCGCGATCGAGAGAGACGGCGGCCCCGAGGCCGTGGAGACGATCCCCCAGCTCATCGAGGACCTGCGCGCTGCGCACCAGCGCCATGTGGAGAGCGAGGAGCAGGAGGTATTTCCGGCCGCTCGCCGGTTCCTGCAGGCCTCGGCCAAGCAGGGGATCTGGAACGAGATGGAGACGCGCCGAGGGCGCGGAGGGCAAGGCAACCCGGCCAAGGGCATCAGCGGGCGCCCATACCGCCCCGGCGGGATGCGCAGGGGCCCGTAGGCCTGCCCCGGGGGATGCGCCGCGGGCACGACCGCTCGGCGCGGCCGACGGGAGACCGCTCCTAGAATTGCTCCTCGCGCGCGCGCTCGAGCGCGGCGCGCAGGTAGTTCTGCGCTCGAAGCGTGTGCGCCCCGTCGGGGTGCTGGTCCAGGTGGCTGCGGAACGCCTCCGCCGATTGCATGAAGCTCCCCAGCCGATAGAGGCTGACGCCGCGGGCGAGGTGCCTGGGATAGGAGGGGTCGAGCGCGGCGAGCTCGTCGATCTTCTTCAGGCGATACTGCTCCTCGGCGCGCCGCGCCTCCGCGGCGCGGCGCGCCGCCGCGGGTGCGCGCGGCCCTGACCCACCCGCCTGCGCAAGGCGCGCCGCCGTCTCCTCGTCGGGAGGAGCCGGGAGGGTCTGCGCGCTCCTCGCGGCGGCGAGCGGGCGCGCGAGCAAGAACTTGAACAGCGCGCGCTCCTCGTCGAGCGCCGGGGCGAACGGATCTCGCTGGACGCCGACGATGGCGCTCCAGCGCTTCTTGAAGAGCACACCGAGCACGACGCCATCCATGGCGACGCGGCGGGCCCCCTCCTCGCCGCCGCGCTGCGCCGCGTCCCCCTGCCCCAGCCAGGCGTTTCGGCGGAGCAGCCCGAGGAAGTCGCCGCCGAGCTCACGGAGCTCGTCGGACTCCTCGCCGGTCGCCTCGAAGCGGCGCACCTCGCGGACGAACGCCCTCAGCTGGTAGGCGCGCAGCCGGAGCACCGCCTCGTCCCCCTGGGCGAGCGCGCGGCCCACGGCGTCGGTCACGCGCGCGCGCGCGGCGAGGAGCTCGGCCTCGGTGTGATCCGCGTCGGCGTCCACGAGCCCGAACGCGCGGATGGCGGAGCCGAGCTCGCGCACCTCGGCGTCGAGCCCGAGCTCCTCGGCCTCGCGAGCGCGGGTGATGTCCGCGTCTCGCACGCGCGCGAGGACTCGCGCGTCGGCGAGCGGCAGCGGCAGCTCGGCCGGCTCGACTGACCGCGGCACGGCGAGGATCGCCGCGGAGCCCGCGATGAACACGGCCACGAGCCCCGGCTCCCAGCCCTCGAGGTGCCGCTTCCAGCCGCGGCGCGCCCCCGCGTCGGCCCTCGTGGACGACGCGACCGCGACCGCGGGGGTGCTGCTACCGCTGCTGTTCGATCGGGTCGAGCCACTCGGGCGACTCGGGCGGCTCGAGCGGCTCGAAGAAGAACTCGAGCGCGGCTCCCGGCGCTTGACAGCGACGCTCTCGGCTCGCGACATTGATCGTCTCCTCTGCGCTCCAGAATACCCCACGCGGCGCGCCTCAGCGCCGCGCAGCTAGCCAGCGAGGAACGTGCGAGATCACCGGAAGCACCCGCGCAAGCAAATCGAGCTCTCGATCGCGTTCCGGATCGGTGACGGCCCGCGCGTCGACGCGATATGCTGCGACCTCAGCCTCGGCGGGATGTTCATCGAGACGAGCTCGCCGGCTCCCTTCGGCGCGACCGTCGAGGTGCTGCTGTCCCTGCAAGGACTGAAGCAGGTCGCCGTGATCCCGTCGGTGGTGCGATGGACCACCCCTGAGGGGATGGGGGTGCAGTTCGGCATGATGGGCGCGCGAGAAACCTACGCGCTCACGCAGCTCCTCGGCTCCCTCTAGAGCGTCGGTCAGTCGTCGATGGTCAGGGGGATGTCGAGCTGCCTCGAGCTTCCCGTGAAGCGCCCTCGGTAGAGGCCCTCGGCGCAAGCCTGCAGCGCCGGCCGGAGCGGCGGGTTGAAGCGCAGGGCGGCGACGCTGCCGTCGGGGCGCACGGAGACGTGCAGCGTCGAGACGATCGATCGGCGGACCGAGGACCTGCCGCTCGCGCTCTCCCGCGCGAAGCAGCTCGACAGCAGCGACTGCACGGAGGCGGGCGTGAGCGCCGGCGGGCCAGACGCCTCCTGCGCCTCCGGGCTCGGCGGCGCGGCGGCGGGCGGGGGCTCGGTCGTCAGCGGCGACAGCAGCGCAGTCGGCTCGGCGACCGCAGGGGCGGCGGGCTCCTCGGCGCGAGCCACGACCGCCGGGGCCAGAGCGGCTCCGCCCGGCGGACGCGCGCCGACGGCCGGCTGGGGCGGAGCGGGTGCAGGCGCCGGCTCCGGCGACGCGACCGCGGCGACGCCTTCCTGCGGCGCGGGGCGATCGAGGAGGCGCGCCTCGCGGCCGCCGTCGAGCGAGAAGGTGCCGCGCGACGGGCCAACGAGGAGGTGGGCGGTGGTCGCGCCGCGGTACGCCGCAGGGCCGACCGCGACGGTGCCGTGCTCCACGTCGACCTCCACGCGGCCCTCCAGCCGGGTCACGGTGAACAGCGTGCCGTGCACCGCGACGCGGGTGCCGTCCACCTCGACGGCGAACGCCTCGACGAGCCCCTCCTCGGGCGCGCGCGTGACGACGTCGGCGCGCACCGAGCCCCGCTCGAGCGAGATCACGTGGCCGACCCCTGCCGCGCCCACCGCGCGCACGACGGCGCGGCTGTCCGGCAGGAGCGTCCAGCGCACCGAGCCGACATCGACGAAAGAGACCGCGTGGTCCGCGGCCTCGACCGAGTCGCCAGGCCGTAGGGCGCGGAAGTCCAGGTCGCCGGACGCCCGGTCGCCGCCGGCTGCCACGGGGACCTCGGCGAGATCGCGGACGCGCGGCGGCGTCGACGTCGCCGTGACGGGCGGGGCCGAGCGCCCGGCCGCGAGGACCGCGAACGCGATGGCCGCCGCCGCCGCCGCGAACCCGAGCGCGCGCCCGAGCGGCGAGCGCTGCGGCGGCGCGGCGCGGCGGACCGGAGCGGCCCGCTCGATCCGCGCGAACAGCTCGCGCTCGATGGTGTCCCAGCGCGGCTCGGGCGGCTGCTCGGCGCGGAGCAACCGCTCCATGTGCTCGCGTGCCCGGTCGTAATGCTTTGCGCCGCTCATGCGTCCTCCGCGTCGACAGCCGATGGATCCGCCGCGGGGTATCCCACGGCGGCGCCCCCCACGGAAACGCGCGTGCGCGCCGCTGCCGGCCCGGCGCCATCTGCCTTGTCCGCGCCGCCCTCGGCCAGCTCGGCGGCGAGCTGGGCGAGCGCAGGCTCGGCGCGCATCATCGCCTCGATCTCGCGGCGCGCATAGAACAGGCGCGTCCGCACCGTCAGGACCGGCGCGCCGACGATCTCCGCGATCTCGGTCGGCGGGATCCCCTCGAGCTCGTGCAGGACGTAGACGACCCGCTTCTTCTCGGGGAGGCGCTCCAGCACCCGCCGAAAAGCGTCGATCCTGCGAGCGCGAGCGGCGTCCTCGTCCGGGAGCATGCCGCGGTCCACCTCGATATCGGCGCCGAGCTCGCTCACGAACACCGGCCGGCAGCGCGCGGCGCGCCGCGCCATCAGCACGGCGTTGACGGTCACCCGGTGGAGCCACGTCGTGAACTTCGATTGCCCCCGGAAGTCACCCAGGCTCCGGTGCACCTGGATGAACACCTCCTGGATGACGTCCTCGACGTCGGCGGTCGGCCCGAGCATCCTGAAGACGAGGCGCGCGACGTCGCGGCGGTAGCGGCGGAAGATCTCCGCGAACGCCGTCGGGTCGCCGCTCTGGAAGCGGCGGATCCACTCGCCCACGTCGTCGGGCTCGGTCACCTGCGGAAGCCTACCCGCCCCCTCGGCGCTCATGGAGCTCGACGGAGAGACGAGGAGCGCCGGACGACGAGAGCGGTCACCGCCCGCGAACGCGACGTCGAGCGGCGCGCGGGCGTCTCTGGCAGCGCACTCGGGCAGGTCGTCGCCACGGCCGTCCGGCGCAGCCGCGTCAGCAGGGAAGAACGACCGCGAGAGGTGCGCCCACAGCGCCCCCGTCTCGACCGCCACGGTATGCACGGAGAGCTCTGGTGCGCCGAGCCGCCGGATCATTCATGGCGCCGCACGGCTGCTCTCCCGGAGCGGCGGTTACGCCGAACGCAGAAAAGTTGTTCCTTGAGCCACATTGGCGCGACCTTCCGGCGCATGATCTTCATCGCGGTATCGCTGACCGTGGCCCTCGTCGCCGCCGACCTGCTCGATCTGGGCTCCCGCCGCCGCGATCGCGTCTAGCGAGCGCCTACAGACCCTGACAAAAAGGGGCCCGGCTGGAGCCCGCGCCGGCCTCAGGCCGACGCGCGCTCCAGCCGGGCGAGTCGAGGAGATCGCGGTGCCGTCCGGGTCGTCCCCGTCGGCTTCAGCCCGCGGCCTCGGCCCCCGCCGCGCCGCCCTTCTTGGGCAGCTCGAAGAGCGCCGACAGCTCGACCTTCTCCTGCTTCTTCTGCTCGAGGAGCCGGTTGACCGCGCGAAGCACGCGCGTCTTCGCGGGGCCGCTGATCGGCTTGCCCTGAAGCGCGGCGCTCAGCGTGCGGTCGGTCACGGGACGACCGCTGCGCGGCTTCTTGGCGCTGGCCGCCTCCTTCTTCTTGGCAGCGTCCTCGCTGCCACGCGCCAGCCGCTTGGTCAGGCGAATCGCCCGATCCTCCGGCTGCAGCCGTTCGATCTTCACCGACGCCGCGATGATGCGGCGGGGGTCGATCTTCTTTTCCTTCAAGAAATCTTCGATCTTGGTAGCCATCGTCGTCACTTGCCCCGAAAGGGCGGCGACCCTATCACGCGCGGCGCCGCTGTGCATCTGCGACGTTTACCCCCTGCGCCGCGCTGGGGTAGCTTGTCGGGGTGACCTTCCTCCCTGAGCTCGACGAAGCCGCGCGCGTCATTCGCGAACGAATTCCAGCGCCTCCGCGCGTCGGTGTGGTGCTCGGATCAGGGCTCGGCGGCTGGGGCGACGAGCTCGCCGACCTCGTGAAGGTGCCCTACGCGGACATCCCTGGCATGCCCCGGCCGGCCGTCGCCGGGCACCCCGGCTTCCTCTGCGCCGGCCGCGTCGGGGACGTGCAGGTCGCCTGCCTGCAGGGGCGCGCGCACTTTTACGAGGGGCACCCGCTGGTGAAGGTGGTGTTCGGGGTGCGGGTGCTCGCCCGGCTCGGCTGTCGCGCCGTGCTCCTGACGAACGCGGCCGGCGGCATCAACCCGGGGTTCGCCGCCGGCGATCTCATGCTGCTCACCGATCACCTGAACCTGATGGGAGCGAACCCTCTGGTCGGGCCGAACGACGAGGCGCTCGGCAAGCGCTTCCCCGACATGACCTACGCGCACGATCCCAGGCTGATCGAGCTCGCGAAGACGGCGGCGAGCGACGCGGGCGTCGCCCTGCGCGAGGGGGTCTACGCCGCGCTGCTCGGGCCGACGTACGAGACGCCCGCCGAGATCCGGATGCTGCGCGCGCTCGGGGCCGATGCGGTCGGGATGAGCACGGTCCCGGAGATCATCGCGCTCAGGCACATGGGCGTGCCGGCCGCGGCCATCTCGTGCGTCACGAACCTCGCCGCGGGGCTGACCAAGCGCGAGCTCGACCACAAGGAGGTCGAGGAGACCGCGCGGGAGGCGCGCGCACGGTTCACGGCGCTGCTCTCGGCGTGGGTCCGCCGCGTCGGCGCCGACGTCGCGGCCGGGAGCACGGCGTCGTGAGCCCCCCTCCGCGCGACGCCGGCGACGCGCTCGCCTCGGCTGAAGCGGCGCAGGCGATCGACTGGGACGCGCTCGACCACGCCGCCGTCGCCGTCCGGACGCGGGCGCACGCGCCGTACTCCAGCTACCGGGTGGGCGCGGCGATCCTCGTGCGATCCGGCCGCGTGTTCACCGGCTGCAACGTCGAGAACGCCTCGTACGGGCTCACCATCTGCGCAGAGCGCTCCGCCATCGTGCAGATGGTCGCGGCCGGCGAGCGCGATCCGATCGCGCTCACCGTCGCCACCAGCGGGCCCGTGCTCGGCAGCCCGTGCGGGATGTGCAGGCAAACCCTCGCCGAGTTCGCCGTGGATTTCCCGATCCGCCTCATCGCCGCCGAGGCCGACGGCGTGGCGCCGCGGACCACCTCGCTGTCGGCGCTGCTCCCCGAGGCGTTCGGGGCGGCCGCGCTCTCGCGCTGATCGCCCCGAGCGCCCTCCAGGGAGCGCCGAGGGCTCACTCGATCGAGAGCGCCTCGGCTTGATCGATCTGCGACAGCGCCGCGGCGAGCGCCTCCCGCGCGCGCTCGAGCGAGACGCGATCCTCACCCCACTTCGAGCGCGCCTTCTGCAGGCGGGCGCGCTCGACGGCCAGCTGCTCGGTGAGCTGCTCGCCGTGCGCCCGCAGGGTGTCGCGCTCCTCGGTCCGCTGCGAGAGCTGAGCGCCGAGCTCGCTCCCACGCCGCTCGGCCTCGGCGAGCTGGCCCTGGAGCGCCTCGATGGAGCGCGCCCGCTCGGCGAGCTCGCCCAGCAGGCGCTCGCGCTCCCCGGCGGCCGCGGAGAGCTCGCCCGCGCGCTGCTCCAGCTGCTGCTCGAGCTCCTGCGTCCGGGCCTCGTGGTCCGCGATCTGGTTGCGCGCTTGCCCGAGCTCCGTGGAGAGCCCGCGGGCGACCTCGTCCAGCTCGCGCCGCTGCGCCGCCCAGGCGGCCTCCCGCTCGGCGGTCTCGGCCTGGTGCGCCGCGCGCGTGTCGGCGAGCGCCTGCGCGTGCGCGGCCTCGAGCTGCGCCTGCCGCTCGGCGGCGCGCTCCTCGAGCTCGGCCACCCGCTTCGCGTGGGCCTGCTCGGCGTCGCGGACGGCCTGCTCGCGCTCCTCGATGAGCTCGCGCTCCCGCGCCGCGAGCTGCGTTGCGAAGCTCTCCCGCGCGGCCGCGAGCGCCCTCGCGTGCTCCTCCGTCTGCTGCGCGATCGCCCGCGCATGCTCCTCGGCCTGCCCCTCGAGGGCGCGCGCGTGCTCGCGATCCCGCCGTCCGATCTCGTCCGCGTGCTCGCTCCGGAGCCCCTCGACGGCGCTCGCGTGCTCGCTCCGGAGCCCCTCGATGGCGCTCGCGTGCTCGCCCCGCAGCGACTCCAGCGCGGACGCGTGCGCGGCCTGCTGCTTCTCGAGCGCGGCGGCGTGCTCGTCGCGCGCCCCCTGGAGCGTGGCGGCGTGCTCCGCCTGGGCGCGCTCCAGGGCGGCGGCGTGCTCGCTCCGCGCCGTGTCCAGCGCAGCGGCGTGCTCCCGGCCGCGCCGCTCCGTCGCGGCCTCGTGCTCGCGCCGCAGCGCCTCGACGGCGGCCTCGTGCTCGCGCCTCGCCGCGTCGAGCGCCCCGGCGTGCTCGGCCCGCAGCCCCTCCATGGCGGCGGCGTGCTCGGATTTCGCTCCCTCCGCAGCCGCCGCGTGCTCGGCCCGGAGGCGGTCCAGCGCCGTGGCGTGCTCGCCGGTCAGCTTCTCGATCGCGCCGGCGTGCTCGCCGGTCAGCTTCTCGATCGCGCCGGCGTGCTCGCCGGCCAGCTTCTCGATCGCGCCGGCGTGCTCACCGGTCAGCTTCTCGATCGCGGCGCGGTGCTCGGCGGCCTGCTGCTCGCGCCGGGCGGCGTGCTCGGCGTTGAGCCGCTCCACCTCCGCCCGGTGCTCCGCGGCCGCCTGCTCGAAGCGCTCGCGCTCCGCCTGCGCGCTCTCCTCGAGCTCGCGCTGCGCCGAGGCCTCGAGGGCGGCGATCGCTTGCGTCTTCTCGTCCGCCGCCGCGCGCAGCGCCTCCGTGTGCGCCGCCTCCGCGTCCATCAGCGCCTGCCGGGCCGACGAGAGATCGGCGTCGCGGGCCGCGATCTGCCCCTGCAGCTTCTCCGCGCGCGCCTTGAAGTCCTCCGCGCGCTTCGCGGCGAGCTCCTTGTCCGCGCGGAGCGACGCGACCTGTCCGTCGAGGTCCTCGCTCGCGCGCTCGAGCTCCAGGATCCTGTCGACCTGATCGGCCTTCTCCCGCTCGAGCGACAGCGACTGATCCCGGAGCTCCAGCAGCTCCTTGTCCTTGCGCGACATCTGGTCGCGGAGCGCGAGGATCTCTTTGTCCTTCTTGTTCAGCGCCTCGCGCAGATCCAGGAACTCGCGGCTCGACACGCCGCCGGGCCTGGAGCCGGCGCCGGCGCCGGACGCGAGCTTCACCTTGAGCTCGTCGAGCTCGCGCCGCAGGCGGGCCGCCTCCTGGCTGCCGTCGTTCGTCGAGGAGAGCTCGCCCTCGAGGCGGAGCGAGGTCGCGCGCGCGGCCGCGACTTCCTTGGTGAGGCGGACGATCTCTCCCTTGGACCTGTCCAGCTCGCCACGCAGACGCTCGATCTCGGCCGTGTCGGCGTCGGAGCGAGGCGGCGCGGGCGGCGCAGGGGTCAGCCGCCCGCGCTCGGAGATCGGAGCCCGGTACGCGGCCCCGCGCTCGGAGACCGGAGCCCGGTACGCGGCCCCGCGCTCGGAGATCGGAGCCCGGTACGCGGCCACCGGCGACGAGCTCACGGGCGGTGGCGCCGAGGCCGGCACCGGCGTCTTCGTGGGCGCCAGCGTCCGAGACGACGGCGCGACCGAGGGCCTGACGTCGGTGCGCTCCTCCTCCTCGTCGCGGATCAGCCGGGTGAACGCGCCGCCGATGAACTCCTCGATGTCCTCGTCCGACTTGCGGGCGTCCGACCGCGCCGCGGCGCCCTGCGGGGGCCTCGGCGGAGCCGACGCCCGGGCGCGATCCTGCGCAGCGGCGGCAGGGGGCGCCGACGGCACGGCAGACGGTGTGGCGGCAGACGGCGGCGCCGCGGACATCGGCCTCGGCGCGGCAGGCGGCGCCGCGGACGGCGGCCTCGGCGCGGGGGGCGGCGGCACCGCGGACGGCGTGGCGGCGGCAGGCGGCGGCGGCGCCGCGGACGGCGGCCTCGGCACGGGCGGCGGGATCGACGGCGCAACGGCGGGCGGAGGCGCGACGCTCCCGGGCGTGCCGTCCGAGCCCACGGCGGCCGTGACGATCGTGGGATCGCCGGAGTCCTCGTCGATGTCGGCCTCGAGCACCTCGGCCTCGTCGATCATGATCGGATCGGCCTCCGCGTCGTCCCCGTCGATCGGGACGTAGTTGCGGATGTGCTCGAGGAGCTCGCCGAACGCGATCGGCTTGTGGATGTAGTCCTCCGCGCGCGTCCTGAGCTTGCGGTGCTGCTCGAACGTCTCTTCGCTCGACTCGCTCGACATGATGACGAGCGGTACGTCCTTGAGCTGCACGTCCTTCTTGAGCTTGTTGCAGACCGAGAAGCCGTTCATGCGCGGCAGCTCGATCGACAGCAGGATGAGGTCGGGGCGCTCGGCCGCGGCCGCCTGCAGGCCGACGTTGCCGTCGTCGACCACCTGAACGGTGCAGCCGAGGCGGCCCAATTCCGTGCGGAGCTCCCCGGCAAACGCCGGATCGCTCTCAAATACGAGGACTTTCGTCATGTTCCGGGGTGTGCGCGGGTTCGGAGGGGAAACCAAGATATCGGCCCCCTTCAACGAGTGTCAAACACGAGGCTGGCAGCGCAGCTCAGATCGCGCGGCCGCCGTCCGCCTGCCAATCCTGCCGACGTCGCGACGAGCGGAAATCGCCCGGCCCGGGGGCGATACCGCACAATCCCACCATGGCTCTTGCCGAGGAGCAGGGAGACAGCGGAAGACCCGCGCGCTCGCCGATCAGGGCGCGACGAAGTGGCCGGGCGCCTCGTCTCCGAAGCACAGGCCCATCTCACGGGCCGTGACGACCGTGTCCGAGTCGAGCGGCACCGTCTTCGTCTTGCCGGCGACCTCCTCGAGGGGGACGAGCTCGATCCGGTTCGAGCGCAGCGCCACCATCCCGCTGCCGCAGTCCTCGACGAGGCAGCGCGCCGCGGCCGCGCCGAAGCGGAGGGCGAGCAAGCGATCCGCCGTCGTGGGTCCGCCGCCCCGCTGGAGGTGGCCGAGCACCATCGAGCGCGCTTCCTTGCCGGTGCGGGCCGCGAGCTCCTTGGCCACGCGCTCGGCCACGCCCCCGAGCACGGCGGTGCGACGGAACGCGTCGCCCGCGTCCTTGATGATCAGCTCACCGCCTTGCGCGTACGCCCCCTCGGCCGCCACGACGATGGAGAAGCGGCGCCCGCGCGACTCCCGCAGGCGGATCTTCTCGGCGATCGCCTCGACCCGGAACGGGATCTCCGGGATCAGGATGGCGTCGGCTCCGCCGGCGATCCCGGCGTTGAGCGCGATCCAGCCCGCGTGCCGCCCCATCACCTCCACGACCATGATCCGCTCGTGCGCCTCGGTCGTGGTGTGGAGCCGGTCGAGCGCCTCGGTCGCGATGGAGACCGCCGTGTCGAAGCCGAACGTGAGGTCCGTGCAGCAGACGTCGTTGTCGATCGTCTTCGGTACGCCGATCACGAGCGGCAGCCCGCGCTGGAGCAGCTCGTGCGCGATCCGCATGGAGCCGTCTCCGCCCACCGAGATGAGCGCGTCGAACCCCTCCGCGCGGAACCGCCGCACGAGGTCCTCGGATCGATCCCGCGGCACGAGCCCGTGCTCGCCAGGCGTCGGGTAGTGGAACGGATCGCCGCGGTTCGCGGTGCCCAGGATGGTGCCCCCGAGGTGCGCGATGCCCCGGACCCGCTCGCGATCCAGGCGGATGAGCCCGTCCGGAGCGTCGTCGAGCAACCCGCGGTACCCTTGCCGGATCCCCCACACCTCCCAGCCACGCTCGAGCGCGCCGAGCGTGGCCGCGCGGATCACCGCGTTGAGCCCCGGCGCGTCACCCCCGCCTGTACTGATAGCGATCTTTCGTGCCGCCATGACGCTCGCAGCATCGCGAGCCGCCCCCGGCGACGCAATAGACATCTCCTCGACCTGGCCTCGAAAGGCACGCATGCGCGTGGCGATTCGACGGAACGACGGCGGACGTCGGCGAACGCGGCCCGCTGGGCGAGCCCGGGGAGCGCGCCCAGCGAGGAGCGCCTGCGCGAACCGGCCTTCGCACCGCCGCGCGTGCGCCGTGTGGTCGGGGCCGCCACGGGAGGGGTGTCGATCTGGGAGGAGCGCAGGCATGACGGTCGCGAGCGCCGGCGACAGGGTATAGGGGCGTGCGCATGCGATCACCCCGGCTGCGTGCCCCTGTATGAACCGCGCCACCCTGATCCGAGGCATCCAGGTCATCGTCACGCTCACGCTCGCGTCGTTCGCTTACGTCCTCTACAGCGAGATCCACGACAAGCAGGCGAGCCTCGCCGCCGCGTTCGCGCACGTGCGCCCGGGCTGGCTGCTCGTCGGCGCCGTGCTGGCGCTGCAAGAGGGCGTGTTCGGAGGCCTCAGGATCTGGACCCTCGGGCGCGTCCTCTGGCCCGAGCTCCGCGTCCGTACCGCGGTGACCTCGGAGTTCGTGCTGATGTTCTGCGCCGGGGTGACCCCCGGACAGGCCGGCGCGGCGCCGTCGCAGGCCGCCGTGCTCGTGCACGGCGGCATGCGGCTCGTCGACGTGGCCACGGCGGAGCTGCTCACCGCCTCGTGCACGATCACCTTCTTCCTCCTGTCTGCCGTGGTCATCTTCGTGCTGCAGCAGGGCGGGATGCTGGTCGTGCCGGCGGGCCCGCAGATCGAGTGGCTGCTCCTCTTCACCGTCGCGATGTTCGGCTCGGCCCTCGTCGCGCTCATCGCCGCGGCGGCGTACCCGCCCCTCCTCAAGGGGATCGTCCGCGCGCTTTCGGTGCCGCTCGGGAAGCTCCTGCGCGCCATCCTGCTGGGCGCCCGGCGCGTGCCCCGGCTGCGGGCCCGCGCCGAGGCCGCGCTCGCCGCCCCCGGCGCCACGACCGCGCGCCTGCTGCTGGGCGTGGACGAGTTCCACCACGGCTTCCGCATCTACATGCGCCGCGGCAAGCGCGCCTATGCCGCCGCGCTGCTGCTCACGTTCGGCTTCTTCTGCTCGCGGTTCGCCGTCGCCTACTTCATCCTGCTCGGGCTCGGCATTCCGACCTCGCCCTCGACGTTCGTCTCGGTAGGCCCGCCGATCGTGCAGGTCGTCCTGATCCAGACGCTGCTCAACTTCGCGCTCTACATGACCCCCACGCCCGGCGCGAGCGGCGTCGCCGAGCTCGGCTCGAACGCGCTCATGTCGCCCTGGGTCCACGGCGCGTTCGTGGTGCCGTACGTCGTCCTCTGGCGGGTGCTCACCCTGTTCCTCTGCATGTTCGTCGGGGGGGTCTACGTCTTCCGCTACCTCGGCGCCGACGTGCTCGAGGAGCGCGTGAAGCAGACGGAGGCGGAGAAGCGCGCGCTCGCGGAGGCGGCGCGCGCCGCGAAGGCGCCGCTGGGTGGAGAGGACACCACCGACCGGCAGCAAGGCGTGGGGTGACGAGGGAACGGGGTGACGCGGGAACGGGGTGACGCGGTCGGCGCGGCGGGCGCAGGCCGGCTCGCGCCAGCCGCGCCCGGCGCAGGATCAGCGCGCGGAGATCGGCACGGCCGCGAACTGGACGAGCTTCCCGCGCCGCACCTTGAGGAGGGCGACGGACCCGTCCTTGAGCTTGGCGATGGCCGCCCGGAGGCCGGCGACATCCTTCACCGGGGCGCCGTTCACCTCGAGGATCACGTCGCCCACCTCGACCTCCTGGACCTTGCTGCCCGAGGCGAACCCGTCGACCCGCACACCGCCGCCCGGGGCCTCGGAGACCTGGATGCCGAGCTTCTCGGCGCTCAGCTGGCGCTCGGGCCGGGCGCCCTGGCTCGGCCGCGCGCGGCCCGCCGCGTCGCCCTCCTCGTCCTGGAGCGCGTCCAGCTTGGCCACGACCTGCTGCTGCTTCTGGGCGCGCACCAGCGTCACCGCGATCTCCGAGCCGGGCGCGTTGCGCGCCACGTTGCGCCGCAGCTCCTCGGCGTGGTGGATGGGGACGCCGTTCACGTTCACGATCACGTCGCCCGGCTTGATGCCGGCGCGCGCGGCCGCGCCGCCCGGCTCGACCTCGGCGACGAGCGCGCCCCGAGACCCGTCGAGCTGGAGCGCCGCGGCGAGATCGCGCGTGACGGGCTGGAACAGGAGGCCGAGCTTGCCGCGCTCGACGAAGCCCTTCTCGCGGAGCTGCGGGAGCACGTCCTTCAGCGCGTCGATCGGGATCGCGAAGCCGATCCCGTTCGCGCCCGCCCGGATCGCGGTGTTGATGCCCACGACCTCGCCCCGCCAGTTGAACAGCGGGCCGCCGCTGTTGCCCGGGTTGATCGACGCGTCGGTCTGGATGAAGTCGTCGTACGGCCCCGCGCCGATCGCGCGCGCCTTCGCGCTGACGATGCCGAGCGTGACCGTGTGGCCGAGCCCGAAGGGGTTCCCGACCGCGAGCACGTGCTCGCCGACCCGCAGCTGCTCGCTCGCCCCGAGCGGCGCCACAGGCAGGCCGCTCGCGCCCTTCAGGCGGAGGAGCGCGAGATCGAGCTTGGGATCGCGGCCGACGACCTCGGCCTCGAACTCCCGCTCGTCGGCGAGCCGCACGCGGACGCCGGAGGCGTCGTGGATGACGTGCTCGTTCGTCACGACGTAGCCGCTCGGGTCGATGATGAAGCCGGTCCCGAGCGCCGTCTGCGTCGGCTGCTGGCCCCGCGGGTTGAGCCGTCCGCCGCCTTGCGGACCGAAGAAGTACTGGAAGGGGTCGAGCCCCTCGGGCCCCTTGACCTCATGTGTCGTCGTGATGTTGACGACCATCGGCTTCACCCGGTCTGACAGGGCGGCGACATCGAAGGTGGCCGGCACCGGCGCCGTCGCCGGCGGGAGCGTCACGGTCGCGACCGGCGGCGCCGCGGCCTGCGGCGAGGCGGCGGCCTGGGTGGAAGGAGGCGTGGCGTGGGCCTGTTGACCGCAACCGCCGATGGCCAGCGCCGCCGCCGTGAGCAGCGCGAGGGCCGAAGCGCGAGGGCGATAGGAAACCGCTTGAATCATGAAATCTCCGTCGAGCAGTCGAAGGGTCCTGCGATCGACGAACATGGGACCGACTGCGTTCATTCCGCCGCACCAAGAACGCCGCAGCCTCGGCTGACAAGCGCGCTCTCCTCGGCCCGTGCGAGCGGGCGCCGCGCCTGCCTGCCCGTCCATGGCGGCACGCGCGGCACGCGCGGCACGCGCCGCACCCAGCCGCGCGGCGGTGTTCGTCGAGATTTGAGCCGCGCGCTCGGCAAGGCTGCTAGGGTGCGCGCTCCTGGAGGCGAGCGATGGCGAGCGATGAGGGCCTGCTGCGAGGGCGCAAGATCGGGTTTCTTGGCGGCGGAAACATGGCGGAGGCGCTCATCCGCGGCCTCGTCCAGGGGGGCGCCGTGGGCGCGGAGCAGATCCGCGCGAGCGATCTCAAGAGCGAGCGGCTCTCCTTTCTCCGCGGGCGCTACGGCATCGAGACCACCGAGGACAACGAGGCGCTCTGCCAGTGGGCCGACGTCCTCGTCATCGCGGTCAAGCCGCAGATCGTCGATCGCATCCTCGCCCCCATCTCGTCGGGGCTCGGCCGCTCGGACGTCGTGATCTCGGTGGCGGCCGGCGTGCCGATCGACGCCATCGAGGCGCGCCTGCCCGAGGGAGCGCGCGTCATCCGCAGCATGCCGAACACCGCGGCGATCGCGCTCGCCGGCGCCACGGCGATCGCCGCCGGCAGCCACGCCACGAGCGAGGACGTCGAGATCGCGCGGACCCTGTTCCAGGCGGTCGGCCGCGTCGTCGTGCTCGACGAGTCGCTGCTCGACGCGGTGACCGGCCTGTCGGGCAGCGGCCCCGCCTACGTCATGCTGATGATCGAGGCGCTCGCGGACGGCGGCGTGAAGGTCGGCCTCGGCCGGGACGCGGCGCTGCTGCTCGCGGCGCAGACGGTGTACGGCGCCGCCAAGCTCCAGCTCGAGACCGGCGAGCACCCCGGCCGCCTGAAGGACATGGTGACGAGCCCCGGCGGCACGGCCATCGCGGGGCTCCACACGCTGGAGGCAGGCGGCCTCCGCCGCACCTTGATCGACGCGGTCGAGGCGGCGTCCAACCGCTCGGCCGAGCTGGGCGCGCAGATGGCGCAGAAGCTCCGCCGCACCTGAGCCTGACAAGGAGCGGGCCTGTCCCCCAATGCTGACCACGAGCAGGGGAGCAGCCGCGCCACGCGCAGTGTCACCGCCGGAGCTTGGCCTTGAAAGTACAGGACACGACGCTCCATGGCATGGAGTCGCGCCGCCCGTTCTCCAACCTCAGGTGTTGGCGTTCGGCCGGCTCTTGACTATGTTCGCCGCGTCGCAGCGGGACAGGCGATCGCCGGCGGACGGGGAAACCCGGCCGCGGGAGGAAAGTCCGAGCTCCGCAGGGCAGGGTGCCGGGTAACGCCCGGTGAGAGCGATCTCGAGGAAAGTGCAACAGAGAACAGACCGCCGCGCCGCGCGCTCCGCGAGGGCGACGAGCCTCCAGCCCGGATGGGCTGGGCTCCGAGCCTCCGCGGGCTCGCCGCGCGGCAAGGGTGAAACGGCGGGGTAAGAGCCCACCGCGCCCTTGGCAACAAGGGCGGCACGGCAAACCCCACCTGGAGCAAGGCCGCGTAGGGAGGCGTCCGCGACGGCGACAGCCGCCGCGGCAAGGGCTGCCCGCCCCAGGCCTCCGGGTTGGCTGCTTGAGGCGCGCGGCGACGCGCGTCCTAGAGGAATGATCGTCGGCGCGAGGGGGGCGACTCCCCGCGCAACAGAACTCGGCTTACGTCTCCTGCGACCACGAAGCTCCGCCCCGGCGGGGCTTCGTGCTTTTGTGCTCGCCCGCCGCTCACCTGTGGCAAGTCGCTACGCCGCCAGCGGCTGGAGGCGGTCGCGCAGCTTCTTCTTGGCGCGCGCCTCGAGCTGCCGAGCCCGCTCGCGCGACACGCCCAGGCGACGCCCGATCTCGGCGAGCGACAGCTCCTCCTCGGGATCCGCCATCATCCGGGTCTCGACGATGTACCGCTCGCGCGGGTCGAGGTTCTCCACCGCCTGCGTCAGCCGCTCCCGGAGCAGGGCCCCCTCCTCCGCGCGCGAGAAGCGCTCCTCCTGGTCCTGATCGTCCGCGGGCAGCGTGTCGACCAGCGACCGGGCGCCGTCCTCGAACACCTTCGTGTCGAGCGAGACGTCCCGGGCCTCCAGCCGGTGAGCCATCTCCAGCACCTTCTCCGCGGGCGCGCCGAACTTCTCGGCCAGCAGCCGATCCCCCTCCTCCCCCTCGCCCACGAGGCCCGCGATGCGCGCCCGCTCCCGCCGCAACCGGAAGAACATCTTCGAGCGGAGCGGGCCCGAGCCCACGCCGACCAGGCTCCAGGAGTGGATGACGTGGTTCAGGATGTACGCCCGGATCCAGTAGGCCGCGTAGGTCACGAAGCGGTTCCCGCGGTCCGGGTCGTACTTGCGGATCGCGTGGACGATCCCGAAGTTCCCCTCCGCGATGAGGTCGGCGAGCGGGATCCCGTATCGCCGGTAGCTGATCGCTATCGAGACAACATGCCTCAGGTTTGCGAGCGCGAGCGCGGCTGCGGCCTGCTCGTCGCCGTGGTCCCGCCACCGTCGAGCGAGCTCGACTTCTTCCTCGCGCGACAGCTCCGGGATCTGCCGAACATGCGTGATGTAGCGCGAAACCGCGCTGGCCTGATCTCGGGACGTTTGCACAGGGTTTCCTTCGAGGTCCGAAGACCCCGGTTCGGTTGTTGAGGCCGGCCGACGCCGGACCCCGTCTCCTGCTGTCGAGGTCGGCCGGGGCCGGGCCTCGATCGCGTTGATCGCTTCGCCGGCACTTGCCGCCGACGTGGTTGGTTCGAGATTCCGAAGAGAGCAGCCCACCCAGGCTGCGATGCAGCTGGCATGCCGCCCCGGGCGGGCAGCTTGTACACCATGGCTGCGAAGCGCTGGCGCACGCGGCTCGGGCGCGCCCGTGCGAGGCACGAGCCAAACCGAAGGCGCTAGAGAGCCAGGAGGGCCGCGATGCTCCGGGCAGACGCGCTCACGCGGCCCGTGTGCATCTCGCGTAGGCCGCCCGGGAGACGGGCGGCGCGAGCGAGGACGGAAGCGGCACCCGCGAAGAGAGCGGGCGCCCGATCAGACGAAATCTGACGGAGACGAACGGAAACGAACGGAAACGAACGGACTCAGACGGAGAACGAGGAGCCGCAGCCGCAGGTGCTCTTCACCGACGGGTTGCTGAACTTGAAGCCCGAGCCGTGGAGGCCTTCCACGTAATCAATCTCCGTGCCGTCCAGGTACTGGAAGCTGAGCGGGTCGATGAAGAGCTTGATGCCCCTGTCCTCGAACTCCTCGTCGAACTCCGTCGGCTTGTCCTCGAAGTACAGGTCGTACGAGAAGCCGGCGCACCCGCCGCCCACGACGCGCAGGCGCAACCCCTGCCCCAGCAGCTCCTCCGCTGTCGCGATCTCCATCACCTTCTCGGCTGCCTTCTGCGTGATCGTGATCATCCTGGAATCTCCTCTGCGTGCTTTGTCGGCGGGGGACGGCAGGTCCTGTCTCTGACGGGGCGCTCGCCCCGCCGGAAGGCGAACCGTGCGGCGAGCCCGGCCGGCCGTGCCCTGGGGTGGGGTGCTCAGGGCTCGCCAAAGATACGCACCTTCAGCGATGTCCGCCAGTGCCTCAGCCGGAGCGGCGTCAGGCGGCGCCCTGGCCGACCGTTCGTCCAGGGATGACCACCTGCGCGCGGTGCGCCCCGCCCGTGCGCCCACCCCTGCGCCCAGACGCGATCGCCCGGTCGCTCATCCGGCAGCGTCGGAACGTCGCATTGTTCACAGATGAGTCCGCGGCCAGGACGGCCGCCATCGCCGCGCGCAGCCGACGCTTGACGCCGGCTGCTGGGACCGACAAGAATCAATCCGTTAATCCGGATTAGGAGATACAACTTGCTCGATCTCAGCGCCACCACCGACGGAAGCGAACGCCCCACGCGCCTCGAGGAGATCCTCGAACACCGGATCCTGTGCCTCGACGGCGCGATGGGCACGATGATCCAGCGCTACCGCCTGGGCGAGGCCGACTACCGCGGCGAGCGCTTCCGCGATCATGCGATCGACCTCAAGGGCAACAGCGATCTCCTCGTGCTGACGCGGCCGGACGTCATCTCCGAGATCCACGGAGCGTACCTCGACGCCGGCGCCGACATCATCGAGACGAACACCTTCACGGGCACCTCGATCGCCCAGGCCGACTACCGGCTCGAGTCGCTCGCCTACGAGATCAACCTGACCGCGGCCCAGATCGCCAGGAAGGCGGCCGACGCGTGGACGGCGCGCACGCCCGGCAAGCCGCGCTTCGTCGCGGGCGCGATGGGGCCGACGCCGAAGACGCTGTCGATCTCGCCGAGCGTGAGCGACCCGTCGTTCCGCGCCGTCGGCTTCGACGAGCTGCGGCGGGCGTTCGCGGAGCAGGTGCGCGGGCTCGTCGACGGTGGGGTCGACGTGATCCTCGCCGAGACGTTCCTCGACACGCTGAACATGAAGGCGTGCCTCGTCGCGATGGAGGAGGTCTTCGCGGAGAAGGGGCGGCGCCTGCCGATCCTGCTCAGCGTGACGATCACCGACAGGAGCGGCAGGACGCTCTCCGGCCAGACGATCGACGCCTTCTGGACGAGCGTGGAGCACGCGAGCCCGCTCAGCGTCGGCCTCAACTGCGCCCTCGGCGCGAGCGACATGCGGCCGTACCTCGTGGATCTCGCGAAGCTCGCCCGGGCGCGGGTGAGCTGCTACCCGAACGCGGGCCTCCCCAACGCGTTCGGCGAGTACGACGAGCTCCCGGAGACGACGTCGCGGCTGCTCGCGGAGTTCGCGGAGAGCGGGCTCGTGAACATCGTCGGCGGCTGCTGCGGGACGACGCCGGATCACATCCGCGCGATCGCCCGGGCGACGGCGGAGCTGCGGCCGCGGCCCATGCCCGCGGAGCGCGACGGCTTCGGGCGCTTCGCCGGCCTGGAGACGCTCGTCATCCGGCCCGACACGAACTTCCTGATGATCGGCGAGCGGACCAACGTGACCGGCTCGGCCCGGTTCATGGAGCTCATCAAGAAGGGCGACTTCACGACCGCGCTGGAGGTGGCGCTCGATCAGGTGCGCGGCGGGGCGAACCTCCTCGACGTGAACATGGACGAGGGCATGCTCGACTCCGAGCAGGCGATGACGACCTTCCTGAACCTCATCGCCACCGAGCCCGAGATCGCCCGCATCCCGATCATGGTCGACAGCTCGAGGTGGTCGGTCATCGAGGCGGGGCTCAAGTGCATCCAGGGCAAGGGGCTCGTCAACTCGATAAGCCTCAAGGAGGGGCCCGAGGACTTCCTCGAGAAGGCGCGCGCCGTGCGGCGCTACGGGGCGGGGGTCGTGGTGATGGCCTTCGACGAGATCGGCCAGGCCGAGACGGTCGAGCGCAAGGTCGCGATCTGCCAGCGCGCGTACAGGCTGCTCACCGAGGAGGCGGGCTTCGATCCGCAGGACATCGTCTTCGACCCGAACATCCTCGCGATCGCGACCGGCATGGAGGAGCACGGCGACTTCGCGAAGAACTTCATCGAGGCGACGCGGATCATCAAGGCGACCTGCCCGGGGGCGCGCGTGAGCGGCGGCGTGTCGAACCTGTCGTTCTCGTTCCGCGGGAACAACGCCGTCCGCGAGGCGATGCACTCGGCCTTCCTGTTCCACGCGATCCGGGCCGGAATGGACATGGGCATCGTGAACGCGGGGCAGCTCGCGGTCTACGAGGACATCCCGGGGGACCTGCTCGAGCGCGTGGAGGACGTCCTCTTCAACCGGCGCCCGGACGCGACCGAGCGGCTCGTCGAGCTCGCCGAGCAGGTGAAGGGCAAGGGCAAGAAGAAGGAGCTCGACCTCGCCTGGCGCGACGGCCCGGTCGAGGAGCGGCTCTCGCACGCGCTCGTGAAGGGGCTCGTCGACTTCATCGAGGCGGACGTGGAGGAGGCGCGGAGGAAGTACGAGAGGCCGCTCTCCATCATCGAGGGGCCGCTGATGGACGGGATGAAGGTCGTCGGCGAGCTGTTCGGCGCCGGGAAGATGTTCCTGCCGCAGGTGGTGAAGAGCGCCCGCGTGATGAAGCGCGCCGTCGCGCACCTGCTGCCGTTCATGGAGGCCGAGAAGGCCGCCGGGGGCTCGTCGTCGCAGGGGAAGGTCGTGATGGCGACCGTGAAGGGCGACGTGCACGACATCGGCAAGAACATCGTGGGCGTGGTGCTCGGGTGCAACAACTACGAGGTGATCGACCTCGGGGTGATGGTGCACCAGGACAGGATCCTGGAGGCGGCGCTGCGCGAGGAGGCCGACATGATCGGGCTGAGCGGCCTCATCACGCCGTCGCTCGACGAGATGGTCAGCGTGGCGCGCGAGATGGAGCGGCGCGGGATCCGGCTGCCGCTGCTCATCGGCGGGGCGACGACGAGCCGGCAGCACACGGCGGTGAAGATCGCGCCGGAGTTCAGCGGGACGGTGGTGCACGTGCTCGACGCGTCGCGGGCCGTGGGCGTGGTGTCGAGCCTGCTCGATCGGGCGAACCGGCCGGCCTTCGACGCGCAGAACCGGCAGGAGCAGGCCAAGCTGCGCGAGCTCTTCGCGAGGAAGCGGGCGAAGCCGCTCGTGACGCTCGCCGCGGCGGACGGGGGGCGGCTCGAGATCGCGTGGCGGCCCGAGGACATCGCGAGGCCGTCGTTCACGGGGCGCCGCGTTGTGGAGGTGCCGCTCGCGGAGGTCGCGAGGTACATCGACTGGACGTTCTTCTTCACCGCGTGGGAGCTCAGGGGGCCGTTCCCGCAGATCCTGGAGCACCCGCAGTACGGCGAGGCGGCGCGCGAGCTGTTCGATCACGCGCAGAAGGTGCTGCGGCGGATCATCGAGGGTCGCCTGCTCACGGCGCGGGGCGTCTACGGCTTCTGGCCGGCGAGCGGCGAGCAGCGGGACATCGTGATCTACGCGGACGAGGCGAGGGAGCGGGAGCTCGTCCGGTTCAACATGCTGCGCCAGCAGCAGGTGAAGGGGCAGGGCGGCGCCGAGGAGGACGGAGACGGCGGCGACAAGGCCGCGGGCGGGGTGAGGCCGCACCTGTCGCTGGCCGACTTCGTGGCGCCGCGGGGGAGCGGGCTCGCCGATCACGTCGGCGCGTTCGCGGTGACGGCGGGGCTCGGGCTCGACGAGATCGTGCGCGCGTACGAGAAGGACAAGGACGACTACAGCGCGATCATCGCGAAGGCGCTGGCGGACCGGCTCGCGGAGGCGTTCGCCGAGCTGCTCCACGAGCGAGCGCGCAAGGACTGGGGGTACGGCGCGGGAGAGGCGCTGACGAGCCAGGAGCTCATCGAGGAGAAGTACCGGGGGATCCGGCCGGCGTTCGGGTACCCGGCGTGCCCGGATCACACCGAGAAGCGCAAGCTGTTCGCGCTGCTCGACGCGCCGTCGGTCGGCATCGAGCTGACGGAGAGCTGCGCGATGACGCCGGCGGCGAGCGTCAGCGGCATCTACCTGGCGCACCCGAAGGCGCGGTACTTCATGGTGGGGCGCCTCGGCAGGGATCAGGTCGCGGACTACGCGAAGCGCAAGGGGATGACGGTCGAGGAAGTGGAACGGTGGCTGTCGCCGAACCTGGGGTATGACCCAAAGGCGGCTGTCGAGGGGGAGAGCGCCGTCGTGGCGGCTTGACGACGGGCAGAAGCGGCGATGAGCCCAGGGGCGCACGTTCCCGCAGAGGGGCGGCGTCCGAGCGCGGCAGCGATCCGACGCGGCCCGCGCGACGAGCGTTGTGATAACAAGCTCCCCATGTCCGAAGCCGACTGGTTTGCGCTGAACCGCGCCGCCTGGAACGCGCGCACCCGCGTGCACCTGGCCTCGAAATTCTACGATCTGGGCTCGTTCCGGGCCGGCGCGAGCTCTCTCAAGCCGATCGAGCTCGAGCAGGTCGGCGATGTGCGTGGGAAGTCGCTGCTCCACCTGCAATGCCATTTCGGGCAGGACACGCTCTCCTGGGCGCGGCTGGGCGCCCGCGTCACCGGGCTGGACCTCTCCGACGAGGCCGTCACGGCGGCGCGAGCGCTGGCGCAGGAGCTCTCGGTGGACGCGCGCTTCGTCGAGGCCAACGTCTACGACGCCCCCGAGGCCCTCGGCGGCGAGACGTTCGATATCGTCTTCACCTCGTACGGCGTCCTCGGGTGGCTCCCGGACATGACGCGCTGGGCGCGCGCGGCCGCAGCGTGCCTGAAGCCCGGGGGCGTCCTGCACCTCGTCGAGTTCCACCCCCTCGTGTGGACCTTCGACGATGCATTCGAGCAGATCGCCTATGCCTACGATGGTCACGGGGAGCCGATCGTCACCGAGGAGACAGGCACGTACGCCGACAGGAGCGCGCCCGTGACGCTGAAAGAGGTCGGCTTCAACCACGGGATCGGGACGGTGGTGTCGGCGCTCCTCGACGCGGGCCTCACGCTGGAGCGCCTGCGCGAGCTCGACTGGTCCCCCTACGATATCTTTCCGGACATGGTGGAAGGACCGCCAGGGCAGCTCCGCATGAAGAAGTTCGGGCGCCGACTGCCGCTCGTCTATGCGCTCGCGGCGCGACGGCGCGTCTGAGAGCGGGGCAAGCCCCACGCACGCTCAGGGGGTCGCCGTCCTCCGGCCGCGGCGGTCACTTGGCATCACTTGCCATCACTTGCCGTCACGGGCACAGGACGCGCTCGTCCAGGGGGAGGCGCGGGCTGCGCTCCGGGCGCGCGAAGCTGTCGGGCGACCGCAGCACGTCGCCGAGGCGCGCGTCGGCCAGCGCCACGAGCGCGGCAGGCGCGGCGGGCAGCGGTCCGCCGCACGGGATGGGCTGCACCATCGCGTAGACCATCGGACCGCGCTGGAGGAGGCTCTCGTACAGCGCGTGGCCGAAGACGAGCGCCGCGGCCTCGCCCCGCTGCACGGCGTCCCGCACCTCGCCGGCGCAGCGCTCCAGATCCTCGGCATCGCCGAGGAGGGGCGCCTCGCGCGCGTTGTTGTAGAGCAGCAGGAGCCCGCCCTCGTCGAGGAGCGCGAGCCCGTCCAGCTCGCGCGTGCGCGCCGGGGGAAGCGCCTCCGCGCCGGGATGGATGCGCGCGGCGATCGCCCGGTGCTGGCGCGCGTGGAGCTCCGCCTTCGCGCGCGGGAAGGCGGCCCACACCAGCATGTTGAGGAAGTCGTGCCAGTTGCTCGGGCGCGTGGGCACGCAGCCCTCGACGTGGATGCGCGCGTCGTAGAGCGCCGAGGGGTCGACGGGCCCGCGCCGCCCGCGCCGGCGAGGCCGCGGCTTTTGCTCCGCAAAGCGCACGGGGAACCCCTCGCCGAGCGCCCGGTTGTAGTCCTCGACAGGCGGCCAGCCGGCGCACCCCGCGAACGCCTCGGCCAGGGGGCGGATCGGCCAGTACAGCCGGCTCTTCTCGTAGAAGAGCGGCTCCCAGGGAACGGGGGTGCTCCCTGGCGCGCCGCTCGGGTGCGGCGCAGCTCGGCCGGCGGCGCTCACGCGGCGCAGCGTAGGAGCAGCGCCGCGAGAGCTCAAGCCGCGCGCAAGGCGGCGCCGGGACGCGCCGAGCGCGCGGCGGCGGCCGCGCGCCGGGACCCGGGCCGCCGGCCGCCCGGCAGGCCCGCCCTGGACCGAGCGCACGGAGCTGGACAACAGGGCGCCGGTGTCCCGAGACTCCCTGTCTCAACTCACCCAGTTCCCCTGGATATCCATGCTCGCCCTCGTGCAGCCATCACGCAACGAGAGCTCGCGCCAAGCCTGGAGTGATGGCCGTTCGCCACGGACGTCGCCGCAGCGGATCTGCCCCCACGCCCGCCGCCCGCGTGTCATCCTCAGATAACGAGATGGCTCGCCTCGAGGACCGCCTGCCAGAGAACGCCCCCGGCGATTACTTCGTCGACCGGTCGTGCATCGACTGCGACGTATGCCGCCAGCTCGCCCCCTCGGTGTTCGTGCGCGCGCCCGCCGTCGAGCAGAGCATCGTCGCTCGCCAGCCCGCGACGCCGGACGAGCACCTCCGCGCGGCCATGGCGCTGGTGTCGTGTCCGACCGCCTCCATCGGCACCTCCGCACCGGCGGCGGGGATGGCCGCCGCGACCTCCGCCTTCCCCGAGCCGATCGACGAGGATGTCCATTATTGCGGCTATACCTCGTCGTCCTCCTTTGGCGCGGCGAGCTACCTCATCGTGCGACCCGAGGGCAACGTGCTCGTCGACTCGCCCCGCGCCGCCAGGCCGCTCACGAAGCGCATCCGCGAGCTCGGCGGCGTCCGGACCCTGGTGCTCACCCACCGCGACGACGTCGCCGATCACCGGATCTTCCGGGACAGCTTCGGGTGCGATCGCGTGATCCACGAGGACGATATCGACGACGGAACAGCGCTCGCCGAGGTGAAGTTCAAGGGGCTCGACCCCGTGGCCCTCGCGCCCGATCTCACGTTGATCCCCGTCCCGGGCCACACGCGGGGCAGCGTCGCGCTCCTCTTCCGGGACCGGTACCTCTTCACCGGGGACCATCTCTTCTTCTCCGGCGAGCTCGGGCGACTCGACGCGTCGCGCGACGTCTGCTGGTATTCCTGGGCGGAGCAGATCCGCTCGATGGAGCGCCTCCTCCAGCACCGGTTCACGTGGGTCCTGCCCGGCCACCACCGCCGGTACCGCGCTCCCTCCGAGGACGCCATGCGCGCCGAGCTCGCCGAGCTCATCGATCGCATGAAGATGGCGTGACGCGCGCACAGGCCCATGCGCGTTGACGTGCGCGCGCTTCGGCGAGCGGCCCGCCTCGGTCCGCCGGGCGCCGTGGTACGATCGCGTCCCTGATGACGCCGGACCTCATCGTTCGCGGGTTGCGGGTGGTCACCGGGGGCGCCGTGCGGCCGGCCTCGGTGCACATCCAGGGCGGCACCATCGTCTCCGTCGCCGGCTACGACGAGCTGCCGGAGGGCTGCCCCGTCGTGGACGCTCGGGGCGCGGTGGTGATGCCCGGGCTAGTCGATGCGCACGTGCACATCAACGAGCCCGGGCGGACCGAATGGGAGGGCTTCGAGACGGCGACGCGCGCCGCGGCCGCGGGCGGCGTCACGTCGCTCGTCGACATGCCCCTCAACAGCATCCCGCCGACGACCACGGTCGCGCACCTCGAGAAGAAGGCGCGCGCGGCGGAGGGCCGGTGCCTCGTCGACGTGGGCTTCTGGGGCGGCGCCGTCCCGGGCAACGCGGGAGAGCTGGTCCCGCTGCTCGAGGCCGGCGCGCTCGGCTTCAAGTGCTTCATGGTCGACTCGGGCGTGGCGGAGTTCGGCCACGTCGCCGAGGCGGACCTCAGGGCCGCGCTCGAGGTGCTCGCGGGCACGGGGGCGCCGCTGCTCGTCCACGCCGAGCTCCCCGGCCCGATCGACGCGGCGCGCGCGGCGATCGCCGGCCTGGATCCGCGCACGTACGCGGCCTACCTGCGCTCGCGCCCGCGGGAGGCGGAGGACCAGGCGATCGCCCTGCTCGCGTCGCTCTGCCAGGCGACGGGCGCGGCGGCGCACGTGGTCCACCTCTCGTCGGCCACGGCGCTCGACATCCTGCGGCGGGCGCGCGACGGCGGCGCCGCGCTGTCGGCCGAGACGACGCCGCACTACCTGCACTTCGCCGCCGAGGAGATCCCGGACGGCGCGACGCCCTTCAAGTGCGCTCCGCCGATCCGGGAGCGGCAGAACCGCGAGGAGCTCTGGGCCGCGCTCGCGGGAGGCCTCATCGATTTCGTCGTCTCCGATCACTCCCCGTGCACCCCCGAGCTCAAGCGGCTCGAAGCCGGCGACTTCGACGCCGCCTGGGGCGGGATCTCGAGCCTGCAGCTCGGCCTGTCGATCGTCTGGACCGACGCTCGCCGCCGGGGCATCCCGCTCGAGCGGCTCGCCGACTGGCTGTGCCGCGGGCCCGCGAGGCTCGCCGGATTGCGCCGCAAGGGGGAGATCGCGCGCGGGTTCGACGCCGATCTTGTGCTCTGGGATCCCGACGCCAGCTTCCGGGTCGAGCCGCCGACCCTCCAGCACCGGCACAAGGTGACGCCGTACGCCGGAGAGGAGCTCCACGGCGTCGTGGAGGCCACCTACCTTCGCGGCGAGAAGGTCCATGAGCGCGGGAGCTTCCCCGCGGAGGCGAGAGGGCGATGGCTGAAGCGAGAGGGGTGACGGGGCCGGCGTTCACGGAGGCGCTCGATCTGGCCTCGGAGCGCCTGGGCGGCGCGGTGCTCGCGGCGAACGACGAGTTCTTCGCGCCGAAGGAGAACCTGCTCAAGGCAGGGAAAGCGGTGTTCCTCGAGCACGAGTACACCGATCGCGGGAAGTGGATGGATGGCTGGGAGACGCGCAGGCGCCGGACTCCCGGGTTCGACTGGTGCCTCGTCCGGCTGGGGCTGCCAGGGATCCTCCGCGGGGTCATCGTCGATACGGCGTTCTTCCGGGGCAATTACCCCGAGCACTGCTCCATCGAGGCGTGCGCGGCGCGGCCCGACGCGCGGGTCGAGGACTTGCTCGACCCACGGACGCACTGGGTCGAGATCCTGCCGCGCTCGCCGCTGGCCGGCGACGCGCAGAACGCGTTCGAGCTGAGCAGCGCTTCGCGGTTCACGCATCTCCGCCTGAACATCTACCCGGATGGAGGCGTGGCGCGGCTCCGGGTGCACGGCGACGCTCTCCCCGACGTTCGCCGGCAGGGCCGCCCGGGCGCGGAGATCGACCTCGCGGCCGCGGAGAACGGCGGGCGCGTGCTCTCGTGCAGCGACATGTTCTTCGGGGTGCGCCATAACCTCATCATGCCCGGCCGGGCGGCGAACATGGGAGACGGCTGGGAGACTCGGCGCCGGAGGGGGCCCGGGTACGACTGGGCGCTCGTGGCGCTCGCGGCTCAGGGCGAGATTGCGCGGATCGAGGTCGACACGAACCACTTCAAGGGCAATTACCCCGACAGCTGCATGATCGAGGGGATCGACGCGGCGGGGCGCTCCGCGGCGGAGCTCGCCGGCGCGGGCGAGTGGCGGGAGATCGTGCCGCGGACGAAGCTCCAGGCGCACACGCGTCATCTCTTCGAGGAAGAGCTCCGCGCGACGGGGCCGTTCACGCACGTGCGCCTGAACATCTATCCTGACGGCGGCGTGAGCCGGCTCCGCATCTTCGGCAACGCGACCCGGAGCGGGGCGGCCGAGCAGCGGCTCCGCTGGCTCAACGCGCTCACGGGGCCGGAGGCCGAGGCGGAGCTCCGCGTGGCGTGCGGCTCGTCGGCGTGGGCGTCGCAGATGGCGGCGGCGCGGCCGTTCCGCGACGAGGAGCACCTCTCCGCGGCGGCGGCGCAGGCCTTCGCGCGGCTCGCGCCGGAGGACTGGCTCGAGGCGTTCCGCGCGCACCCCCGCATCGGGGAGACCAGGCCGCAGGCGGAGGCCGCGGAGGCGAGCGCGACGGCGAGGCGCTTCTCCAGCCAGGAACAGGCGGGGATGAGCGCCGCGGCGGTGGATACGCGGGAGGCGCTCGCGCGCTTGAACCGCGCCTATGACGAGAAGTTCGGGTTCATCTACATCGTCTGCGCCACCGGGAAGAGCGCGGACGAGATGCTGGAGGCGCTGCGCGCGCGGATCGAGCACACGCCGGAGCAGGAGCTGCCCATCGCCGCGGACGAGCAGCGGAAGATCACGGCGATCCGGCTGAACAAGCTCCTGTGGGGCGGATAGAGCCCCGGGCGCGGCCCCCGAGGAGGGAGCGCGCCGGGCGGAGGGAGCGCCGGCACGTCGGGTGTCCGGGCGTGGGGCGCTCAGCGCGAGAGCTGGCCTCGCAGCGCGCCGTCGGGGAAATCGGCGGTGCGCACGGCGACGTAGTACCTCTCTGGATCACCGAGCAATGCGCTCAGATCGTCGCGGGCCGCGCTCACGCAGCCGCTGGAGCTGCCGCCGGTCGGCGGCATCAGCGTGATGATCCCGCGTCCCGCGCGGCCGGCGGAGCCCTCGTGGATGCGCGCCGCGGTCGCCGGCGCGATGCCGGCCACCGCGAGGTCGAAGCAGACCTCGCCGCGGTCGAGATCGAGCGTGACGCGCGCCGTGCCGCTCCCCTTCGGGTCGCCGGGGCCGGGCACTTCGTCTTGCCCCGTGAGCGCCGCCGTGAGCGAGCGGACCGGGCGCTCAGGCAACGCCGCGCGCGCCAGCGCCGTCGCGAGGAGGACGGCGCCCAGCGCGAGCATCGTGAGGTGTTGCATGTCTCCCTCCTGCACATCACGGGGATGTGCGATTCGAGGGCACCACGAAGAGCAAAGGCGACGCCGCCCGCGCGCCGCGAGCCGCCCCGCACGTCGGTCGATCGCGGGGGCGGCGAGGAGGCGACGACGGACACGGCGATTCGCCCCGATCGCCGAGGCGCGCAGGAGAGAGACAGAGGCGGACAGCGGACCCGGATCGGCACACGACGCGGAGAATCGGCGTCGCCTGCGCGAGGTGGCAAGGCGGCCGGTGCTCCACACGGGCGGACAGGCCGCGGGCGCGGCCAGAGCAGCGGTGGAGGCATCCGCATGAGCACGCCCGGTCCGTCGCGGGCGGGGGCTCAGGGTTGACGACGAGTCCGCCTTCTGCCAGGAGACGGACGCGCGCGAGGCGCGCAAAGAGCACGGCGGAGGCACACGATGAGCACAGAGATCTCGAAGACCGACAACGACGACTGGACCATGCCCAAGCTCATCGCGCTCGCGTTCACGACGCTCCTCGTGGCCTTCTCGGTCATCTACCTCATCTCTCCCTGAACGGCGCGCGTTCGCCCGTTCCCCGGCGCGCGCCGGCCCCACGAAGGGCGGCGCGCGCTACAGCTTCCTTGCGCAGCGCACGCCGAGCGCGTCCGTCACATCGGTCGGGTCCCAGCCTGTCCGCAAGCGAGCGGAGAGATCCTGCGGTCTAGGCTGCCACCAGCTGCCGCCGCGGATCACCCGCGCGGAGCCGCGCTCGACGTTCGCGCAATCACGGCACGGCTGGGGGTACGTCCCCTCGAAGTCCAGGGTCCACTCCCACATATTCCCGGCGAGGTCGGCCTGCCCCCACCGGCCATCACCCCTCGGCGATCTCGATCCGACGACGGCGCTGCCCGTCATGTCGAACACGGCGTAGGTCGAGTTCGGAAGCGCGTTGCCCCACGGATACGCCCGCTGCTCGCTCCCGCCAGCCGACGCGTAGTCCCACTCCGCCTCTGTCGGGAGCCGCCCGCCGTCCCAGGCGCAGAAGGCGAACGCGACGAACCAGCTCACGCAGCTGATCGGCTTGAGCTCGTTCCCGCCCGCGTCGTCGGTCCACGAGTGCAATCCCGGGTTGCACTTCAAGTCATCCCTCAGCGCCGCCTGGCTCGCGGGCAGACGGGAGTCCCACGCAGCGTCCCAGCCGCTCCGCACGATCGCCGGGTGAGCTCCAGCGCCGGCCGCGGGTCGGCTCGCGGGATACGCCTCGACGAACTTGCGGAACCGTCCGACGGTGACCTCGTAGCGATCCAGGCGCAGGTCGCTCACCTCCGCCGGATACGCCGCATCGTCGCTCCGCTCGTACCGGCCACCCGGGACGCGCGGGCTCGCGCAGCAGGGCTGGTTCCGATCCGGCCCGCAGGCCTCGCCCGCCCCGGTCTCGCCCAGGCGGCAGCTCGGCGGCACGATGCACCGGCCCGCGCCGCACCACCCAGCGCAACCGGCAAGACCCCACCGCCCGTCGCTGCCGCACACTTCGATGCTATCGCCGGCGCACCGCGCCTCGTCGGGAGAGCACTCGACAGGGGTCCCCCCGCCCCCGCCTGCGTCACCGCCGCCGCCAGTCGCTGCGCCGCCGGCCTCGCCGCCACCCGTCGCCCCACCACCCGTCGCCCCACCACCCGCAGCGCCACCGCCGGTCGCTCCGCCACCGGTCGCTCCGCCGCCGGTCGCTCCGCCCCCCGTCGCGCTGCTGCCAGCCCCGCCGCCACCGACCGCCGTGCCCGACCCACCACCTGCTCCGCCGCCGGCGGCGCCAGCGCCGCCGTCGCCATCGACGAAGCTCCGCACCCTCTGCTCGCAGCCCGGCCCCAGCGCGGCCATCGCGACGGCCAGCCAGCCAGCACCGCGCCGGCGATCCCGAGCTTCACCCGAACGAATCCGTAGAGCGCCCACAGTTCACCTTCACAGTCGCCCACCGACGGGCACCCGCCATCGTATCATGTGGGACACCTGCTTCACCCCGCCCGACCGTCGACCTCGCTGCGCCTCCGGGCGCACCACGGACGGCAGGCGCACGCGTCGCGCTCGCCGCGCGGGACGGCGCTCTCGGGCGGATGCGCGCTCAGCTGCCTCGGTACGTGGTGTAGCCGTGAGGGCTGAGCAGCAGCGGGACGTGATGGTGCTGCGCCGGGTCCCGGATCTCGAAGAGGATCGACACCGTGGGATAGAAGCTCTCGCACCCGAGCGCCGCGTAATAGGCGCCTGTGTGGAAGGTGAGGCGGTAGCGGCCCTGGAGGGGCCGTTCGCCGGGCGGCAGCAGCCCCTTCTGCCGGCCGTCGCCGTCGGTCGTGCCCCGTCCGACCTCCCGGTAGCCGCCGTCGTCGCCGACCTCCAGCACCACCAGCACGCCGCTCGCCGGGCAGCCCCGTGACGTGTCCAGCACGTGCGTCGTGATCGCGCTCATCGGTCCTCCTCGCCGCTCGGGCCCTCCGCGAACCGGGCCATTCCGGTGCTCTCCTATCACGCGCTCCGGCGCGCCACGATGGCTTGAAAGGATCGGCCCCTGAGCTCGTCCGGCGTGAGGCCGGTCCTCTCCGCCGCCTCGCCCTCCGTCATCGCCCCCGCGCCGATCGCGCGCAGGAAGAAGCCCAGGAGCCCCTGCCCCGTCGCGGCATCGTCGAACACCGTCCCGGCGACGGTCGCCTGGGCGGCCCGCTCGACGAAGCTCCGCAGCCGCGCGGCGGCCGCGTCGACGCCCTCCAGGAAGAACGCGTACGTGGCGGCGTAGCGGACCGGCAGCTCCGCGGGGTGGAGGTCCCAGCCCTGGTAGTAGCCGCTCTCGAGCGCGCGGCGAACCTGCCCGTACTTCAGCCGCCACGCGCCCACGACCGCGCGACGGTTCTCCTCGCTCTGCTGCGGCGTGAGCGGCGCGCCGCCGGGGCGCGCGCGGTGCGGGCCGACGGGCAGGAGGTTGCTCGCGCCGTCGGACAGCCAGAGCCCCGAGCCGGCCAGCGCGACCTGCATCACGTGCCGCGCGAAGTCGCACGCCGGGTGGGCGAGGCGCTGATGGGCGGCCGTGATCTCGCAGCTCGCCGTGTAGTCGTAGGCCCCGAAGTGCGCCGCCACGCACCGCCCGCGGGCCGCCTCGACCAGCCCGGGCAGCGCGATCTCCCCGCGCGGGCCGATGATCGACGCCGGCGTCTCGACCATCAGCTCGATCCGGATCGAGCCGGCCGGAAGCCGCAGCGCGCCCTCGAGCGCGTCGAGGGCGTCGGCCAGGGCGGCGACCTGCTCGGGCGCGACCACCTTCGGCAGCGTCACCGCGAAGGCGGGCGGGAGCGCGCCGCCCGAGGCGGCGATGAGCGCCGAGAAGAAGACGTCGAGCGTCCTCAGGCTCCGCTCGGCGCACCCGTCGCCGAGCGGCTTGATCCTGATCCCGAGGAACGGCGGCAGGCTGCGCGCGGCCATGCCGAGGGCGACCTCGCGCGCGGCGGCGGCGGCGTGCGCGTCCTCCTCGTTCCCGGGGCGCACGCCGTAACCGTCCTCGAAATCGATGCGCAGGTCCTCCACGGGCTCGCTGCGGAGCTTGTCGAGCACGCGCGCGTGCACCGCGTGCGCGAGCCGCGCAGCCCCGGAGGCGCGCTCGGCCGCGGCTCCGCCCGCCTCGATCGCGGCCGCGAGCGCGAGGGCGTCGGCGCGCCCCTCCGGGAGCCCCTCGGCCCCCGGCAGGCCGATCGCTCGCGCGAAGGCGGCGAAGTCGGGCGCGTGCTCCTCGACGGCGCGGAGGGCCACCGCCCCGAGCTTCCGGGCCGTGTCGGCCTTGAACAGGTGGGCGCCGCCGTAGACGGTGTGGACCGGCTGGCGCGCGCCCGTGCGGTCGAAGACAGAACGCCCGCTGCGGAGGCGCGAGAGCGCGCCGCGCAGCGCTTCGGAGGAGAGGCTCGTCTGGAACATGGTGTGCCTTCAGCGGGTAGGGCGTACACGAGATGCCGCCTGACTCGGCACGTCAAGTGGCGCTCGCGCTCCTCGCGAGGAGGCGCCATGATGCGACCCGCGCCGCTCGAGCGAGCGCGAGGAGCGCCGCGCGCGGCGGCGCTGGCGAGGGCGGCGGCACCGGCGCCGCCGTTGCGCGCGCAGCGCTCGGGGTGTATCCGTCGTTGGAGGACTTGAATCGATGATGAGACGCCGAGACTTTCTTCGCGCCACGCTGGTGACCGCTGGTTCGGTGGTCGTGCCGACGGCATGCTCCGATGATGGGGACGCCATCGGCACATGCGACGTGCACGAGGATGAGGGGTTCTTCCCGCAGTCGGTGGCCTCCGGCGATCCGCGGCCCGATAGCGTCGTGCTGTGGACCCGGCTCATCGATAGAAAGCAGCCGCAGTCGGATCTCAACCTGGCGCTCGTGGTCGCGCTCGACGAGGGGTTCACGCAGCTCGTGGTGCTCACACCGAGCTCCGACAACGTGGCCACGGCGGGGTCGGGCAGCACGCAGCTCCGCGTGACCGCCCGGGCGGACTTCGATCACTGCGTCAAGGTCAAGGTGAGCGGCCTGAGCCCCGGCACCACGTACTATTACCGCTTCTACTACATGACAGGAGAAGGCTGCGTCAGCTCGCGCGTCGGGCGGACGCGGACGGCGCCCGCGCAGGGCGCGGACGTGCCGGTGCGCTTCGCCTTCGTGTCCGGCCAGGACTACATCGGTCGCTACTACAACGCTTATGTGGCCCTGGCGAAAGAGGAGCTCGACTTCGTCGTCCACCTCGGGGGCTACATCCACGAGACGACCGGGAACCCGAGCCTCCAGGCCCCCCCGGGGCAGCGCGGCATCTCCTTCTCCGACGTGGACGGCGCCATCGCCTTCCAGCCGCCGGAGCCGGAGGGCGCGGCCTACCACGCCGCCAAGTCGCTCAGCAATTACCGGGAGCTCTACAAGACGTACCGGTCCGACCGGGCGCTGCAGCGGGTACACGAGCTCTTTCCCATGATCGCAGTCTGGGGCGATCACGAGTTCTCCGACGATGGCCACGGCGCGACGGCGGCCTATCTGGACGGCCGGGAGCCGGAGACGGACGAGCACCGGCGCAAGGCGGCGAACCAGGCCTGGTTCGAGTACATGCCGGCCGAATACCCGAATGATCCGAAGGGCGACGAGTTCCGCTACGACGGAGCGGTCGCGTACCCGGACGATATCACCATCTACCGGGACTTCCCGTTCGGGAAGCACGTCCACCTCGTGATGACGGATCTCCGCTCCTACCGCGCGGATCACCTGATCCCGGAGGACGCCTTCCCGGGAAAGGTCGTCGTTCAGCAGGTGGAGCTCGGGGCGAGCTTGACCGACTTGCTGCCCTACACGAGCCGCTACATCCCGGACATCAACGGCAGCAGCTGGGATATCTACAAGAGGGCGCTGGATGAGGCTGCGGCCCTGTTCGAATTCGACCCGAACCTCGGTTTCGCTGAGGGCGAGCTCCGCCCCGTCAGCGCCAAGGTCGTCGGCGAGATCGTGGCGAAGCTGAACGAGCACAGGGTCGAGCAAGGGAAGGATCCGATTCCCCCCATCCCGCCGAGTGACTTCGCCTTCATGGAGAGCGGGTTCGCCTACGCCGATTTCGGAAAGACGGACTACTACAGCGCGTTCGGGTCGCGCTACTTCGTGATCAAGGATGCCTTCGACCCGTACTTGCCGTTCGCCTCCCAGGCGGATGTCATGGGAGAAGCGCAGAGAGCCTGGTTCCAGAAGACGATGGAGGAGTCCCAGAGCACCTGGAAGGTATGGGGGAACGAATACCCCCTTTCACAGCTCGTCCTCGCCCACACCACAGAGCCCGCGGAGCCCGAGCAGGAGTCGCTCACCCGACACTTTTACCTGAGCTGTGACGGCTGGGACGGCTTCCGCAAGGAACGGGACGAGCTCATCGGGATGCTCACCACGGTCGAGGGCAACGTGGTGTCGATCACCGGCGATCTCGGCGCCTTCCTCGCAGGGACGGCCGCCGTGGAGGGCGCCACGTCCAAGATCGTGGAGTTCGGCGGCGCCGCGATCTCGTCGGCCACGTGCCGCTCGGTGCTGACGAAGCGGCTGGCGAGCCATCCGACGCTGAAAGACGTCCTGGAGAAGGAGGACTTCGACATCGACGACAGCATAAAGAAGGCCAATCCGTACCTCGCCTTCAGCAACGCCACGAGCAACGGGTTCTGTATCGTCGAGGCGAATGCCGACGAGTTCGTCGTGAGCATGCACATGATCCCCGAAGACGCGCTCGCCGCCCCCCTGTACGACGAGACCGGCGCGGCGGCGCTCGACGAGCAGATCACGATCGCGCGGTACAAGACGAAGGCGGCCGAGTCCGAGCTGTACTTGGAGGACCAGGGCACCTGGACGCAGTGGATCCCGCGCACCGCAAGCTAGGACGCAGGATCCATCGACCGAGCTGGGCGGCCAGCGCTGCCGCCCCGCTCTAGCGCGCCAGCATCACCACGGTCCCGTCACGACAGGCGATCGCCATCCGCTCCTCGCCGGCAGGGATGACGGCGACCGGCGCGGAGCAGACGCGCTCGGCCGCGATGGAGACATTGCCGTCCGCCTCGACGACGCCGGCGCGCCCGCCCGCGCGCACGAAGCCGACGCGGCCGGCGCGATCGATCACCACCGGCGGGCTCGGCTTGGCGTCCACCGGGCCGAAGAAGCCGGAGAGCCCGGCGTCGGCGGGTGGGGACCCCGGAGGCCTGTCGATCGCGACCCGGAACGCCAGGTCGCCCGACGCGTTGACCCCGAGGAGCAGGCCGGTCGTGGACAGGACCACGGCCAGGCCCCCGGCGCCGATGGCGGGCGGCCCGTCGAGGGCGCTGAAGGCGGCGCCGGCGCGGACCCCGGCGGTCCCTGTCGGCAGATCCAGCGCGACCAGGCGGCGGGCGTCGACGACCGCGAGCAGCGTGCGGGCGTCGGCGAGGGCCGCGCCGCGGCGAGGCACGCCGCCGAGAGAGCCGAGCCGCCTCGGCGCGCCGGGCGGACGCCAGGTCAGCACCGCGCCCGACTCGGTGGTCACGAGCGTGCCTTCAGGGCCCGCGAGCAAGGCGCCCGTCGCGCGATCCGCGATCTCGGCGCGGGCGCGCACGGTCCCGTCCGCGGCGAGCTCGACAAGGGAGCGCCCCAGGGCCGCCACGAGCCCGCCGTCGTCGAGCGCGAGGGGCGTCACGTCGGCGTCGCGCCCCCGGAGGCCGAGGGGGACGGCGAAGCGCACGCTCCCCGCAGGCGTGAGCCCGACGGCGACGCCGGACGAGGTGATCAGCGCGAGGGTGCCGTCGCTCGTGAGCACGGCGGGCGCGAGCGGCGCGCTGTCCCCGATGCGCACGCGCCAGCGCTCCCGGCCGTCCGCGCCGAGCTTGACGACCTCGGGGACCGTCAGCGTGAGGAGGAGATCGCCCGCGGCGTCCACGAGCGGCGCAGCGTCGATCCCGCCGCGGAGCTGCTTTCGCCACGCCTCGCGCGCCGGGAAGGGCAGCCGCGCGGCGGAGCGGCCCGTGCGGCGCGCGTCGAGCCGCTCGCTCGGGGCGAAGCCGCGGGGCGCGCCGACCACGATCGTGTGCGGCCGGCTCGTGTCGACGGCGTCGGCGAAGGCGAGCGGCGCCGCAGCGGAGAGCAGGAGCGCGGCCGCGGCGAGGCCCGCCGTCCGGGCGCGACGCGGCCTTCGCGGGCTGGGCGACGTGGTGCGCGCGGCGCTCATCGGCCGCCCTTCACGGTGAACTCGACCTGCACCTCGGGGATCTCGGCGCCGCCCGGCGCGACGAACGGCGGCGCGACGCTGCCGTAGGCGGTGAGGATGTCCCCGCGCTGGGCGGGGTTGTCGGCGCCATGGACGAGGCGGACCTTGCACGCCTCCGGAGAGCGCGGCGCGGCGTCCGCGCTCGCGGCGGCCGCGCCGCCCTCCTTGCAGCCGGACGCGGGCGGGATCGAGAGCAGGATCAGCGTCGCGTATCCCTGCCGGCGCACCTCGAGGGCCTCGCCGGTCAGCGCGATCGGCTTGCCGATGGAGTCCTTCCCGCCGGCGGCGAGCTCGGCGTACCCGATCGGGCCGCGGCCGGCGAACTCCTTCGCGGCGGTGTCGAGGCGGTCGACGCGGCGCACCGCGAGCTTCGCGATGCGCGGCGCCATCCCCTGCATCTTCGCGCGCACCTCGAACTGGGTCGCGCCCACGGACGAGACGTTCATCACGTGCGCGAAGGTGCCGTCGGGGCGGACCGCGATCGGGTGCGCGCCGGCGAAGATCTGCGCGCCGCGGGCCGTGCGCCCGGCGAGCACGAAGCTCTCCTTGTCGATGACCACGCTCGGGCCGGGCGACTCGATGGTGAGCGGGACGATGCCGACCGCGACGCTCACCATGCCCTGCTCGCGCGGGCCGTCGGGCGGCGTGACGGTGTACGGTACCTGCCGGGTGAGCGTCCTCGTCTCGTCCGAGGGCCCCGTGACCGCGTCGGTGACGTCGATCGACTCGATGGCCCGGCCGCTCGTGAGCGCGACCTCCTTGCCGTCGAGGAGCACCTGCGTGCCCTTGCTCGCCTCGACAACGACCTGGATCGAGGGCCGCTCCCCTTGCAGCGTGCCGAGGTCCGGCCGGATCCGGTAGGCGACGTGGATGGAGACGCCGACCGTCTCGTCGCGCCCGCTGCCGGGGCGGTCGATGGCGACCTTCATCCGGTTTTCGCCGACGGAGAGCGGGCTCGCGAGCGGGATCTGCGCGACGCGGCCGGCGGTGGTCGCGCGCCCCTCGCCGATGGAGACCGCGGTGCCGTCAGGACAGCTGTCGCACCGGAGCTCGATGACCTCGCGGCCGCCGGCGTCGGCGCGGGCGCGCGCGGTCACCGGGGGCGCGCTCGGCCAGAGGAGCGCGAACAGGACCGCGCCGAGCGCGAGCACGCCGCCAGCGACGACGACGGCGACGGCCCGGCGCGACGTGCGCGGGCGCCTCTCGCCCTTCGGCGGCGGGAGCCGCTGCTTCAGGCGATGGGGGCGCATGAGCGCCGGGTTCTGCAGCGGAGGGGCGCGGAAGCGCGCCGGCGCGATCGTGGCGCCGAGCTCGCCGGCCGGCTGGTAGCGCGCGTCGAGCTCGGGATCGGGCTCGGGGTCGGCCGGGGCGCCGGGCGCGAGCGGCGCGATGCCCGGCCGGGCGACGCCGACCAGCGTCCGCGACACGGCGGGCAGCGGCACCGGAGCGCGCGGCGCCCCGAGGCCCGGGCCGATCGGCACGGTGTGGTCAAGGCGCAGCTCGCCCGGCGCCGCGTGGAGCGGTGAGGCCGGCGCTGCATGGAGCGGCGCGGCCGGCGCTGCATGGAGCGGCGCGGCCGGCGCTGCGTGCGCGTCGAGGCGCGCTCCTGGGGCCACGGATGCCGGGGTCCCGACGACGAGCGTGCCCCCGGCCAGGCGCGGATCGGCCTGCGCTTGCGCTGGCGCCGCCCCGAAGATCGCGGCGGGCATGCCGACGATCGTGCGCGAGGCGGCGGCCGGCCCGCCGGCCATGGGCGGCAGCGCGGCCTGGCCGGGGCCCGCGCCGCCCGGCACGGCGGGGGCGGACGGCGTCTGTCGGAGCAGGTCGGGGAGCGTGACGCCGACCATGGTGCGGGCCGCGGGCTTCATGCCGTAGTAGCCGGCCGCTCCGCCCGGCGGCGCGAGCGCGGCGCCGCAGTGCGGGCACGCGATCGAGCCCTCGGGTACGGGTCTCCCGCAGTGCGGGCAATGCATGGCGCCATGGTAGCGAGGAACCGCGGCGCGGTCAGGCTCCGGGCGCTGCGGCCGGCGCGCGGCGCCTCCCCGGCGGCCGGAAATGCCGGCAAAACGTGCGAGAGGCGCGCGAGGACGCCCCCCCGCGGCGCCGGAGCGGGCGCACAGCGCAACAGTTGGCCCTGACGTGGCAGGTGGGCTAACGCGGGACGTATGCTCGCGAAGCGCATCATCCCGTGCCTCGACGTCAAGGACGGCCGCGTCGTGAAGGGCGTCCGCTTTGTGGGGCTGCGGGACGCCGGCGATCCCGTCGAGGCCGCCCGCCGTTACGACGCCGAGGGTGCGGACGAGATCACGTTCCTCGACATCACCGCGTCGCACGAGAAGCGCGGCATCATCCTCGACGTCGTGGCGCGCACGGCGGAGGTGCTGTTCACGCCGCTGACGGTCGGAGGCGGCGTCAAGTCCGAGCAGGACATCAAGGCGCTCCTCGACGCGGGTGCGGACAAGGTCGCGATCAACACGGCCGCCGTCAACGATCCCGACCTCGTGCGGCGCGCCGCGGACCGCTGGGGTGCGCAGGCGATCGTCGTGGCGATCGACGCGCGCCGGATCGCGGATCCCTCGCGCGTGGCCTGGACGGTGGTGACCCACGGCGGCCGTCGGGACACGGGGCGCGACGCGGTCGCGTGGGCCGAGGAGATCGCGCGGGCGGGCGCGGGCGAGCTGCTCGTCACGAGCATGGACCGCGACGGCACGCGGGACGGCTACGACCTCCTGCTGACCGCCGCCATCGCGCGGGCCGTGCCGGTCCCGGTGATCGCCTCGGGCGGCGTCGGGACGCTGGATCACCTGCGCGCCGGCCTCGTCGAGGGCGGCGCCGACGCCGCGCTCGCCGCGTCGATCTTCCACGACGCCGAGTACACGATCGGCGAAGCGAAGGCGTACCTCGAGGCGGCGGGGGTGCCGGTCAGGCCGGCGCGCGCGGGCGGGCCGGGCGACGCGGCGGGCCGGGGGCGCTCGTGAGCGCTTGCGTCACCCTGGAGGAGGTCGTCGCGGCGGCGCACGCGCGGAGCGCCTCGCTGGTGCCGGAGACCTCGGGTTACCTCGCGCTCGCCGTCAGCGACGCGACGTCGCGCCTGCCCCTCAGGCTCGACGATCGCGCGGTGCTGCTCACGACCGAGGGCACCGTCACGGTGCGCACGCGCGGCGAGGCGGTGGCGCCGGCCGAGGCGGCGCGGCTGCTGCGCGACCTGCTCGCCCGGCTCCTCGCCGCGTCCGCCGGCAGCATGCCCAACCTCACGGCGACGGCGCGCCCGCGCCCCGCGCACGAGCAGGACCCGGAAGCCGTCGCGCGGGAGCTCGAGGCCGCGCTGATCCCGGTGAACCGCAACGCCGCCCGGCGGGCGCTGGCGCGGCTCGCCCGTGAGACGCTGCGCGCCAAGGAGGCCGGCCGGCTGAGGCGCCCGCGCCCGGAGGTCCAGGCGAAGCCTGCGGCGCCGGAAGCGGACGAGATGCGGCCGCCGCCGCAAGCGGAGCAAACGCGGCGCGATGCGACCGCCGCTTCCCCGCGCAGCGACGCCCCCGCTGCTCCGCGCTGCGACGCCCCCGCTGCCGCGCGCAGCGACGCCCCCGCTGCTCCGCGCTGCGACGCCCCCGCTGCCCCGCTGCCGAATCCCATCGTGGAGCTCACGCTCAGCCCCGGCCCGGTCGCACCTGCGGTCGTGGAGCTCACGCTCAGCCCCGGGCTCGTCGCGTGTGCCATCGCCGGGGTGGCGCCCCCGGCGCCTGCGAGCGCAGGCGATGCTGCCGGTGCGGTAGCTGTCGAGCCGTGTCCCGAGAACCCATCGGCGCCTGCGCACGCCAGCGAGCAGGTCGAGGCGCTGCCGGAGCCCACCCCGACCGTCGTGCAGGCGGTGGTTGAGCTCCATGAGGCCGCAGCGCCGGCCGAGATCCCGGCCATCCCGGAGCTCATCGAGCCTGCTCGGACGATCGCGCCGGTGGCGCCGCTCGCGCGCGCGGCGGCGGAGATCGCTCCTGAAGAAGCGCGGCCCATGCCCGCGCCGTCGCTCGTCGCCTGCGGCCCCTCTGCCTGCAGCGAAGCGCTCACGAGCCCCGAGGGGATCGAGGTGCTCCTCGTCGACTTTTCCCCGGCTCCTCCCGGCGTCGCGCTGTCTTCCCGGGAGCCGACACCGACCCAGTCGATCCTCGTCGAGTTCTCCCCGGATCCCGCCGACGTCGCGCCGCTCTCGCAGGAGCCGACGCCGACCGTGGCCACGGCCGTCTGGGAGGAGAAAGAGGCGGCCGACGGGGCCGACCTCTCCCCCGTGGCAGACGCTCCTGCCAGCGTGACCGAGGTCCCGGAGTCCATCGAGACGTCGCGCGCGCCTGCCATCCATTTCATGGCGGCGGACGCGGCGCTCCAGGTCACACCGGCCTATGGCGCCTGGCCGCTCGTCCGTCGGGCGGACCTCGCCGTGTCCGCGGTTCCTCGAGCGGCCGTCGCGCCGTTCGACGAGACGCCAGCGGCGCGTCACACGCTGCCCTGGCCCCTTCCGGCGCAGCGCAACGACGACGCTCCGGCTGCGCCGCTCCCGACGGCTCCGGCCGCGCCGATCGAGGCCTTGCTCGCGGCGGAGGCCGACGGTCCGGAAACCGCGCACGCCGGCACGCCTCCCGCGGACGCAGCTCCCCAGGAACTGCCCGCTGAAGCAGCAGCTCCCGAGGAACCGCCCGCCGATCCGGCTCCCGAGCTGCCGCCCGCGGACATAGCTCCCGAGCAGGCGCCTGCTGTTCTCGCTCCCGAGGAACTGCCCGTGGACGCAGCTCCCGAGCAGCCGCCCGCGGACATAGCTCCCGAGCAGGCGCCTGCTGTTCTCGCTCCCGAGGAACCGCCCGCAGACGCAGCAGCTCCCGAGCAGCCGCCCGCTGCTCTCGCTCCCGAGGAACTGCCCGTGGACGCAGCAGCTCCCGAGCTGCCGCCCGCTGACCTGGCGCCCCCGGATGCAGCATCAGCGCAGCCTCCCGTCGACGCAGAGCCGGAAGAGACGCCGTGCCCGGCGGAGCTCGGTCCCATCGACGCGATCGTGTGGAACGCCTCGCGGCGATCGCGGAGCGCGCGCCCGCCCGCGGATGGCGTCGGTGCAGGCGCTTCCCGGGTCGACGAGCTCGTCGCGCGCTTCGTCGCGCAGTCCGAGCACAGCGCGCAGCGCCGCGCGGCGCGCAGCATGAAGGCGCTCGCTGGCCTCGACCTCACCCTCACGCCGCCGCCGGTCGCTGCTGTCTCCGGCACCTCCGCGCGCGCCATCCCCGGCGCGCGCCCGCCGCTCGCCGGCGCGCTGCGCCCCGTTGCATCCGAGCGCGCCACGCCCGGATCCGCTCCGGTCGCCCCGATGGACGACGGCAGCAGGCCGCCTGTGCCGCTGGTGGCCCCGCGCCGGCGAGGTCTGTCCTTGTGGCTCGCGCTCCTCGCGCTCGCCCTGCTCTGCGCCGGGCTCGCTGGAACGCTGCGGCCGGAGGTCTTCGCCTCGCTGACGGAGCCGCTCGCACGGGGAGCGCTCCAGATCGTCCCGCGCGCCGAGGCGAGGGCGCCCTCCCCTCACGATTGACGTTGCCCCGGGGGAGCGACGACACTCGTCGCCATGCAAGAGCAGAGCATGGCGGTCGTGAAGTCGCTCGTGAGCGTGGCGTGGGCGGACGGCGAGTTCCACGAGGCCGAGCGCGAGATGGTGGAGGGGCTGATCGCGGCGTTCGAGGCGAACGAGGACCAGGCGAAGGAGATCCGCGCCTACGCCTCCCAGCGAAGGACCCTGGACGACGTGCCGCTCGGCGAGCTCGGCGGCGACGACCGCCGCGCGCTATTGCAGCACGCCGTGCTGCTCACGTTCGTGGACGGCGAGCAGCACGACGCGGAGAAGCAGTACATCGCCGCGCTGAGCAAGAAGCTTGAGCTCCCCGAGCCGGAGTCCGCGGAGATCATCCAGGCGGCCGAGGCCCGCGCCCGACGCCTCCTGACCTTGCTCTGACGCAGCCTGCGCGGCGCCCGAACGCCGCTGGCCCGGCCGCCGCCGGGACTCCCGCTGCGATCTCGGCCGGCCGCCCTCTCCGGCCGGTCGGCCGCGCTCCGCCGTGCTCCGCAAGGAAACCGACCCCAGGCGGAGTCGCTTCGCCGCCATGCGCCGCGCGGTCATGGATCGCCGAGCAGGCTGCCCGCGCGTGAGGTGCCCCAGACAGCGTCGCGCGGCGCAATGCGGGCATCTTCAAAGGCGCGCCACACGCCGCGCTCCCCTACCCCAAGCGCCATCCCCACACCTTCAGCTCCAGGCGGCATTTCCAGCAAGGAAAGGCCTTGGCGGGATAGCGACAGCAGAATCTCTTGACAGCGTGGACGTCATGCAAGATCATATCCAACAAAGATAACGACTTTCATTTTCATGTTCATGAAGGGATTGCCGACCATGCCTGTGAAGAGAACCTGGTTGTCCGCGCAGCGGACCGTGCTCGCGACGTTCGGACTTTCCTGGTGCGTGCTGCTCGGCGGAGTGGCCGCGTGCGGAGACGACTCCGGCGACTCGGCGAACTCCGGGGGCGGCGGCGCCGGCGGCGCTCCCTCGACGAGCAGCAGCGGCGGCGGCGGCGCCGGCGAGGGCGGCGGCACCGGCGGCAGCGACACAGGCGGCGGCGGCGCTGGCGAGGGCGGCGGCGCTGGCGGCAGCGACACAGGCGGCGGCGGCGCCGGCGAGGGCGGCGGCACTGGCGGCAGCGGCACCGGCGGCAGCGACACCGGCGGCGGCGGCGCCGGCGAGGGCGGCGGCGCCGGCGGCAGCGACACCGGCGGCGGCGGCGCCGGCGAGGGCGGCGGCACCGGCGGCAGCGACACCGGCGAGGAGCCTTGGTCGACCGGATTCGCAGGGGTCGTGGCGCTCGACGAAGCCGCGGACGACCGCTTCTGGGCCGTCGCGTTCGACGCCGAGTCCAGAGCTTACGCTGCCGGGCACGTGGCCGTGGCGGGCGACACGTACATGGCGGTGGCGCGCTTCAAGACCGATGGCTCGTTCGACACGACCTTCGGCACGAACGGGGTCGCGAGGGTCAACGTGGTCGCAGGCAAGACCACGGAGACCGCGCGCGGCATCGTCCTGCAGTCGGACGGGAAGGTCGTGCTCGCCGGCCAGGTCGAGCACGACCCGAGCGCCACGCCGTCGGACGCGGATCTCGCGGTCGTGCGGTTCAACACCGACGGCACGCTGGATACGACGTTCGGCACCGAGGGCATCGCCATCCACGATCTCGGCGTCGGCGAGGGCAACACGGGCGATCTGCTCTGGGGCGTCGACCGCGACGCGAGCGATCGGCTGGTCCTCTTCGCCAGCAGGAAGGCGGCGGCTCGCGCCGATCGGGATCGCGCGATCGTGCGGCTCACCGCGAACGGCGCCCTGGACACCACGTTCGCGACGGAGGGCGTCCACACGCTCGACGTCGACGGGCTGAACCTGGGCGACAACCCGCGCAACGGGTTCGTGCAGGCCGACGGCAAGATCTTCTCTTCCGGCTACACGAGCGTGGGCGGCAGGAACCAGATCGTGCTGCTGCGGCTCAACGCGGACGGCACCCCGGATACGACCTTCTCGTCGGACGGCGTCGTGAGGCTCGCGCCGTTCCCGCTCGGCATGGCCGAGGCCTACGGCGCGGCTCGCCAGTCGGACGGCAAGTACGTGACCACCGGCTACGGGCGCTCCGCGGAGAGCGGGCCCGTGGATCTCGTGTCCTTCCGCGTCACGGCCACGGGCGGATTCGACTCCTCCTGGGGCGTGGCCGGCGGCGTCCTGCTCGACGTGGCCGGCGACGACGACCGCGGGCGCAACCTCCTCGCCCTGCCCGACGATCGCGTCGTGATGGTCGGGAGCGCCACCCCGGCGACGGGCAACATCGACGGGATGATCGCCCTGTTCGACAAGAACGGCGCCCTGGACACGCGCTTCGATCCGAACGGATACCGGCGCTACAGCTTCGATCGCCCCGATGACTCGCTCTTCGGCGTCGCGCTGTCGCCGAACGGCGCGTGGCTCGCGGCCGCCGGGTACCGGTCCGACGGCAACGGTCCCGAGGACGACGACGCGACGCTGGTCCTGCTGCCGGTCCCGGCGCAGAGGGACTGACGCTCACACGACCGACGCGCGCCGGGAGGCGCCCCCCCGCCGCGCCGTGCTGACAGGCGGGGGAGCGCTCCCTGCGTGTTGACGGGCAGGGCACGACGGACGATTCTCGCGCGAAACGAGCTCGGGGCCGCCGCGACGCCGGCGGGCCCCGGGCGAGCGCCCGTATCTCGGAGAGGCAGCATGAACAGCGTGAGGCCGACAATGAACCGCGCCCGGAGCGAGAGGGCGGGCCGCCGCTTCTCGACAGCGCTCCTGCTGTCGCTCGTCGGCGTCGCCGCGGCCGCCGGGTGCCGCAAGCCGCCCCCGGACGAGGTGGTCTATACGGGCCAGGGCGCGGGGCCCGGCGTCGCGCAGCCGCCAGGCAGCGGCGGGTCCGCGCCCGTGCCTTCGACCGGGAGCGGCGCCACGAGCACCACGGCGGCCTCCTCCGCGATCGCCACGACCGCTGGCGCCGGGAGCGCCAGCGGCGCGGGGGGCGCCGGGGGCGGCGAACCGGTCCCCGGCGACGTGTGTCCCCCGGTCCCCGTCGCGGAAGGCCCCTTCAGCAAGGCCAAGCTGATCACCGCAGCGGCGGACTGCGCGCTGAACCGCGCCTGCGAGTTCGAGGCGCAGGCGCGCGCGCTGCACGAGAGCGCCGCGGCCCTCGCCCGCGGCCCGGGCGAGCCGAGCGCCGCCGCCGCGCGCGGCGCCTGGCTCGCCGCCATGGCGGTCGGGCAGGAGGTGGAGCTCTTCCGCTTCGGCCCCGCGGCGAGCTCCACGCAGCCCGGAGGACAGGACCTCCGGGATCAGATCTACTCCTGGCCCCTCGTGAGCCGGTGCAAGGTCGAGGAGCAGATCGTGAGCCGCGCCTATGCGCAGCCGAGCTTCTCCTCGTCGCTCATCAACGGGCGCGGCCTCGCGGCGCTCGAGTACCTCGTCTTCTACGGCGGCGGCGACAACGCCTGCTCGCAGTACTCGCCCATCAACGCGAACCGCACGTGGGCGGCGCTCGCCGCGGGAGAGCTCGCGCAGCGCAAGGCCGATTACGCCGCGGCGGCGGCGGCGGACGTGCTCGCCCAGGCGGGCGCGCTCGCGCGCGCATGGGCGCCCGAGGCGGGGAGCTTCCGGGAGAAGCTCACCCAGGCCGGCCAGGGGAGCCCCGTCTTCGCGACCGAGCAGGACGCGCTCAACGCGGTGAGCGACGCGATGTTTTATGTCGAGAAGGAGCTGAAGGACTGGAAGCTCGGGCGCCCGCTCGGCTTCACCGAGGACTGCGTCACGCCCACCTGCCCGGAGGCGCTCGAGTCCCGCTTCGCCCTGGCCTCGGCGGCGCACATCCGGGCCAACCTGCGCGGCTTCCGGCGCCTGTTCCAGGGCTGCGGCGAGGGCGGCGAGGGCGTCGGGTTCGACGACTGGCTGCGCGCGGTCGACTCCGCCGATCTCGCCGATCGCATGCTGGCGGCGCTGTCGGGAGCCCAGTCGGCCGTGGACGCGCTCGACCTGCCGCTGGAGCAGGCGCTCTCGACCGACCGGGCGAAGGTCGAGTCGGTCTACACCGCCGTGAAGGCCCTGACGGACCTGCTCAAGACGGAGTTCGTCAGCGCGCTGAACCTCGAGCTGCCCCAGTCGTCGGAAGGTGACAACGACTGAGCCCCCTGGCCGCGCGGGCCCCCCGGGGCTCGCGGCGGCGTGGTCGCGCGCGGCTGCGGCGCTGCATCGAGCGCTGTTTCGCCCGATCGACATCGCCTGGCTCGCGGCGTTCCGCGCCCTGTTCGGGCTCACGATGTGCGTGAGCATGGCGCGCTTCATCGCGTATGGCTGGATCGACGAGTTCTTCGTCAAGCCGGGCTTTCACTTCAAGTACTGGGGCCTCGCGTGGGTCGAGCCGCTCTCGCCGGCCGGGATGCACGCCCTGTTCTGGGCGCTCGCGGCGCTCGCCCTGGCGCTCGCCCTCGGCTTCATGTTCCGCGTCGCGGCGCCCCTGTTCGTCGTCGGCTTCACCTACCTGCAGGTCATCGACGTCACGACGTACCTCAACCACTACTACCTGGCGAGCCTGCTGGGCCTGTTGCTCGCGGCGTCGCCGGCGCACCGCGCCTGGTCCATCGACGCGCTGCTCTCGCGGCGCAGCGAGCGCTCCGTCTCCGCTGCGTGGCTCTACCTGCTGCGCTTCCAGGTCGGCGTCGTGTACACGTTCGCGGGGCTCGCCAAGGCCGACGCCGACTGGCTCCTGCACGCGCAGCCGCTCCGCATCTGGCTCGGCTCGCGCACGGACATGGCGGTCCTCGGCCCGCTCTTCACGCACCCGTGGGCCGCGCCGCTCATGAGCTGGGCGGGCTTCCTGTTCGACACCAGCATCGTCTGGCTGCTCCTCTGCCGGAGGCTCCGCCCCTTCGCGTACGCCGCGGTGATCCTGTTCCACGTCGTCACGCGCGCGCTGTTTCCGATCGGGATGTTCCCGGTGATCATGGTCCTCTCCGCGCTCGTGTTCTTCCCCCCGGAGTGGCCCCGGCGGGTCCTCTCCCGGCTCCGAGCGCGCGCGCTCCCCGCCCGCGGCGGCGCCGGCGCGCCGCAAGCGCCGCAAGCGCCGCAAGCGCCTACAGACGAACCTGCCCTCCCCCCGGCGGCGCCGCCCTCGCGATCGCTGCGCGCCCTCGGGCTCGCGCTGGGCGCCGCGTACTGCGCGGTTCAGCTCGCGATGCCGCTCCGCTTCCTGGCGTACGGCGGCAACGTGCGCTGGCACGAGCAGGGGATGCGCTTCTCCTGGCGCGTGATGGTGCGCGAGAAGAACGGGAGCGTCACTTTCATCGTCCGCAGCAGGCAGACCGGCCGGACATGGCATGTGAGCCCGCGGGAGTACCTGACGCGCCTGCAGGAGCGCGAGATGGCGGGCCAGCCCGATCTCATCCTGCAGCTCTCCCGTCACATCCGCGAGGACTTCGAGCGCCGCGGCCGCGGGCCGGTGGAGGTGCGCGCCGACGCCCTCGTCTCGCTCAACGGCCGCCGCATCGCGCGCCTCATCGATCCCGGCGTCGATCTCGCCGCGGTCCGCGACGGCCTCGGCCCGGCGCCCTACATCCTTCCAGCTCCAGAGGGGCCTCCCCCCCACATCCGCCCCCTCTGATCGACGCGCGCGTCCACGTCGGGCTCCACGCGCGACTCAACGTCGGACGCCAGGTCAGAACGACGCCTTGGCCCCGATCTGGATCCAGCGCGGCGCGTTCGGCCGGGCGCCGAAGGGCCGGCGCGACACGATGTACTGGGAGCCGAGGAGGTTCCGCGCGTTCGCGTAGAGCACGAGCGGCCCGACGACACGCACCCTGGCGCTCGCGTCGAAGAGGAGCTGCTCGTCGGTGGCGAGCGCCCGGGACATGGGCTCGCTGCCGGCCTTCTCCCGCATGGCCGACACGTAGGTGGCGCCCACGGCGACGCCGGCGCGCTCGTGCTCGACCCCGACCGAGAGGCTCGCCTGGTGCCGCGGGACATAAGGCATCTCGTCCCCCTTCACGACGCGGCCGAAGATGGGGTCGTCCGAGGCGAAGCTCGAGAGGAACTCGGTCCGGGTGAGCGTGTAGGCCGCGGTGATCGGCAGCTTGAGCTGGCCGAGCGGGACCTCGTGCTCCGCATACGCCTCGATGCCGTAGATCCGGGCCTCGCCCGCGTCGTACTGGCGATCGAGATCCGCGTCGAGACAGCCGCTGGAGAGCGTGCAGACATCCGTGATGTTCGAGTAATCGTTGAAGTAGCCGATGATCTCCGCGCGCAGCGGCCCGTCGGCGAAGCGAGCGCCGCCCTCGTAGTTCACGCTGAGCTCGGGCTCGACATGCTCGTCGCTCCCCGGGGCCGGGGGGCTGAATCCTCGGTAGGCCCCGGCCAGGAGGCCGAGCGCCTCGGTGATCGCAAGGTAGGCGCCGGCGCCTGGCAGGAGCGCCTGCGCGAGCCGCGTTCGCTCGCTCCCGGCCGCGCGATCCACGAGGGCAGAGCGCATGAGCTCGATCCGGACGCCGGGCGTCACCGTGAGCGCTCTCCAGGTGATCGCGTCGCTCGCGTGGAGCGCGACCGCCTCGGTCCATGCCTCGTTGAACTGGGTCACGACGGTCGGTCCGCCGTCCGGCACGAGCGCGCCGCCGAGCACGAGAAACCCGTTCTCGCTGTGGCGGCGCTCGACCCGATCGTGGTGCAGGCGCAGGCCGTACTCGACGCGGTGCGAGACGGGCCCCGTGGTGACATTCCAGCGGACGCGGGTCTCCACGCCTTGCGCGACGAAGTCGCGCTCGTTGGGGCCGATGAGCAGCGCCTCGCCCGGCGTCGAGCTGTCGAGCTGCCCGGTCAGCACGGCGTAGTACACAGCGTTCTGCGGCGTGTCCGGGGCGGCGAGCACGTCGAACAGGTTGGCCCCGCGGAAGCCGTTCACCTTGCGCCACACGCGCGAGAAGTCGTTCCGGTACACGGTCGTCGTCACCGACAGGTCGCGCGACGGCTCGAGCACGTGGGTCACGGCGACAGCGGTGCGGTGGTTGCGCATGCGGTCGAGCGCGGTCACCCCGTAACGGCGGAGCGGGTTCTCCTCGAAGTCCTCGTCCGTGATGCCGAGGTACGTCTCGTTGGAGAGCTCTTCCGAGTAGGTGAGCTTGAGGCGGAGCTCGTTCTTGATGCGGGCGGCCGGGTCGACGAGGTAACTGCCCTTGACCATCACCTCGTTGCGGTAAAACCCTGTGTCCGCGCCGCTCGGGAGCTCCTTGAAGCCGTCGCTCCGCAGGTGCACGCCCTCGACGAGGAAGTCCATCTGCCCGTCGCTCGTCCCGAGATAGGCGTGCGCCTTGCCGTAGCCGTACTGGCCCAGCGCGAGATCGAGCGCGCCCGACGCGAGCGACGGGGCGGAGCGGGTGACGAGATCCACGGTGCCCCCCACGGTCTGCGGGCCATAGGCGATGGCGCCCGGCCCCTTGATCACGCGCACGTTCGACATGCGGGTGATGAGCGGGAAGTAATAAGCGGCTGGCGCGGAGTACGGCGCAGGAGAGATGGGGACGCCATCCTCCATGAGCGTCACCTTCTTGCTGCGATCGGGGTTGACGCCGCGAACACCGATGTTCGGCCGCAGGCCCAGCCCGTCTTCACCCCTCACGTACACGCCGGGAACGCTGACCAGCACGGCGTGGGGATCGTCGTGCTCGAAGCGCTCGAGCTGGCGGCTCTTGATCACATGAGCCGAGCCCGCGGTCCGCGTCACGCGCGTGCCCGCGACCGTCACCTCCACCGGCGCATCGCCGGCAGGCGCCGCCTGCGCCGGTGCAGCGCCTTCATGGTTCACCGCCGGCGCGCCGCCGGAGGGTGCCGCCGGCCCACCGCCGGGAGCAGCCGCCGGCGCTGGCGCAGCAGCGTCCTGGTCCCCTGCCGGCGCATCGCCGGCAGGCGCTGCCGGCGCATCACCGGGAGGCGCCGCCGGCGCATCACCGGGAGGCGTCGCCGGCGCATCGCCGGGAGGCGCCGGCGGCGCCGGTGCAGGTGCGTCCCGGCCCGCCGGCGGCGCTCCCGTGCCCGGAGGCGCTCCAGGCATCGCTGGATCCCCCGGGGCATCCGCGCTCGGTTCAGGAGACTGCGCATGAGCGACCCCGGCCACGGTGATCAGAAGCACGGGAACAGCGAGCCCGAGACGGGCCCGGAAGGGACGGGTCTGCGTTGACATGTAATATATATTACTAACTCACTGAATCGCACCGCATCGCGAGCTCGGTGGGCTCACGGCGTGTCGAACTCGCGGTCATCAGGGGCCTACTACAAATGAAAGTCAACATCGAGTAGCCCTTGAACAGCGCAGGCCGACGTGCGCTCACGCGAGACGGCAGCGCAGACGACAGGGAGCGTGCACCGCCGTCCGCGCAGCCACAGAAGGTCTCCGCCGGTCCGAGAGAGGCCGCCTCGTTCTCAGGCCCAGGAGCGCGTTCGGAATGGAAGAGGGCGGGCGTCTCGTCGACGACACGCCTCCGATGGGCTGCCCGGCAGGGCCGAGGCTTCCACGCGATGTTGCCGCGCCGTCGCGACCACGTCGCTCCTTCAGCGCATCTTCCCGCCGCTCGGACCGCCCCGGAGCGTTCGTCGTCGAGGAGTGCTCATGAATTACGACATCGGCATGATCTGCCCAGCCTGCGGCTGCGTCACCATCTTCCAGGCCGGCACCACCACCCCGCGGCGATGCGCGCGCTGCCACGACATGGACGCGGAGGCTCCGCTCCCGCCGCCAGCGTACGAGCGGCCGACATTCGCCGGCGGGCGCAGCCGGAGGCCCGAGGCCGCGCAGCTCGACTGGATGGAATGATCAGACCGGCGCGCCGAGCTGCCGAAGGAGCTCCCGCACCACCCCGCAAGCGCAGTGCTCCCGGTAGGCGCGCGTCGAGCGCACGTCGTCGATGGGCGAGATGTCCTGCGCGACCGCCGCGTCGATCTCCGCCGCGGTGAGCTCGGCGAGCGGACGGGACATGCAGAGCGCGCGCACGCTCGGCAGGAGCGCCGTCGTCGGCGCGACCGACGCCATCCCCAGCCCGAGCCGCGCGGCGCGCCCGGATCGCACCTCGGCCACGCCCGCGAGCGCGACCTTCGAGATCGCCTGCGCCCGTCGCGCGCCGATCTTCCGCCAGTACCAGGGCGACCCGGGCGCCGGCAACGCGATCTCCACAGAGACGATCACCTCGTCCGGCGCGCGCGACGTGCGCTTGTAGCCCGTCTGCAGGGCGCCCATCGGGATGCGCCGCTCCCCGCGGACGCTCTGCACCACGACGGTCGCGTCGTAGGCGGCGAGCGCGGCGACGCCGTCGGCGGCCGGCGACGCCGTGGCCAGGTTGCCGCCGAGCGTGCCGCGCGCCTGGATCTGCACCGCGCCCACGTCGCGGCTCATCCGCGCGAGGAGCGGCGCCCGCGCGGCGATCGCGTCGCTCCGGAGCATCTCCAGGTAGGTCGTCGCGGCGCCGACCCGGAGCGTGTCGCCGGAGAGCGAGATGCCTCGCAGCTCCGAGAGCCGGGACACGTCGACGACGAGCGGCGCCGCCGGGCTCCCTGCCGCGACCTCGAGCGGAGGCCTGAGCTCCTGCTCGACGACCCAGTCGGTGCCGCCGGCCAGGAGCGTGACCGGCGCGCCCAGCGCGGCCCGCTCCGCCACGATCTCGCACAGCGGACCGAGCCCGGCGACGCGCCGCATCTCGAACAGGCGCAGATCGGCGAGGCTCACTGCGCCGCCCCTCCCCCGCCGCGGCGCAGCGCGGCGGCTGCGCGGACGCTCTCGACGATCCGCTGGTACCCGGTGCAGCGGCACAGGTTGCCAGCGAGCGCCTCGCGCACCTCGAGCTCCGACGGATCCGGGCTCCGCGCGAGCAGCGCCTCCGCCGAGAGGAGCATGCCCGGCGTGCAGATCCCGCACTGCGCGCCCCCCTCCTCGACGAAGCAGCGCTGCAGCGGCGACAGGTGTCCGGCGCAGGCGAGGCCCTCGACCGTCGTCACGTGCCGCCCCTCGCACTGCCCGATCGCGACGAGGCAAGCGTTCACGGGGTCGCCGTCGAGCAGCACCGTGCACGCGCCGCACTCGCCCTCCGCGCACCCCTCCTTCGTGCCCGTGAGCCCGAGCGGCCCCCGGAGCGCGTCGAGCAGCCGCGAGAGCGGCGGCAGATCGACCTCGCGCGGCGAGCCGTTGACGACGAGCGATACCTTCATAGACGCTCCCCTCTCCCCGCCAAACGGCGTGACGCCGCGGCGCCCCGCGCCGCCTCGAGCAAACGCTCCGGCGTGAGCGGCAGCGCGCACGCGGCGATCCCCGTCGCGTGCTCGACCGCCGCGGCCACGGCGGGCGCGCCGCCATCCATCGGCATCTCGCCGATGCCCTTGGCCCCGCCGCCTGGACCGAACGGGAACGGCTCCTCGACGAGCACGACATGGAACGGCGGCGCGTCGAGCGACGTCGGGATGATGTAGTTGGTCATCCGCGGGTTCTTGATCTTGCCGCCCTGCCAGACGATCTCCTCGGAGAGCGCCCAGCCGATCGCCTGGAGGCTGCCGCCCTCGATCTGCCCCTTGCACATCACCGGGTGGATCGCCTTGCCCACGTCGGTGGCCGACCAGAAGTCGACGACCTTCACCTCGAAGGTGTCGAGGTCCACCTCGACCTCGGCCACGTCGCACGCCCAGCCGAAGCACGGGTACGCGTCTCCCTTGTACGCCTCGTCGTCCCAGCGCACGTAGCCCGGCGGCTCGTACTGCTTGAGCGACGTCACCTGGCCCTCGCGCGCCAGCAGCCGATCGGCCGCCTCCTCGAAGCTCAGCGCCGCCGGCGCCGACGCCTGCTCCGCGCGCACGCGGCTCGCCAGCTCCCGCGCCGCGGCCTCGACGATCGAGCCGACCACCATCACCGTGCGCGACGCCACCGTGGGGCCCGAGTCGGGCACCGTCGTCGTGCACGGCACCGCGAACTCGACCCGATCGAGCGGCAGCCCCGCCGCGTCCGCGGCGATCTGCCGGAACACCGTCTCCGTCCCCTGGCCGATGTCCGTCGACGCCGTGCGGATGCGGAGCCGCCCGCCGGGCGCGAGATCCAGCGCGACCTTTCCCTTGTAGTAGCGCTCTCCCGACCCGGTGAAGCCCGCGCCGTGCATGAACACCGAGAGCCCGATCCCGCGCGCGACGCGCCCGCGGACGACCGGCCCGGCCGCGCGCTTCTGCCGGTAACCGCTCGCCGCGATCGCCCGCGTGATGCACTCCTCGCCCGCGACGCTCACGCGGAGCACCTGCCCCGTCGCTGTCGAGTCGCCGGGGCGAAGCACGTTCTTCGCCTTCAGATCGAGCGGATCGCAGCCGAGCTCCCGCGCGACACGGTCGAGGTGCCGCTCGATCGCCCAGATCGTCTGCGGCGCGCCGAAGCCGCGAAAGGCGCCGTTCGGGGGCGTGTTCGTGGCCACCGCGGTCGCCTCGATCCACACGTCGTCCCAGCGGTAGGCGCCCGCGGCGTGGAGGGCGCCGCGCGACAGGACCACCTGCGTCAGCGTCGCGTACGCGCCGCCGTCCATGAGGATCCGGATCTTCAGCGCGCGCAGCGCGCCGTCGCGATCGCAGCCGCTCGTGATCTCGCAGGACGCCGGGTGGCGCTTCGTCGTCGCCTCGATGTCCTCCGTCCGGTCGTAGATCATGCGCACCGGGCGGCCGCTCTTCCTCGCGAGCAGCGCCGCGTGGAGCGCGATGATCGACGGGTACTCCTCCTTGCCCCCGAAGCCGCCCCCCGTCACCGACTGGGTGATGTGGATCCGATCGGGAGGGAGCCCGAACGCCTTCAGGAACGCCTTGTGGACGTAGAACGGGCACTGGATCGAGCCCGTCGCGTGCGCGCCGGCCTCGTCCCACCAGGCGATGACCCCCTGCGGCTCGATGTAGAGCTGCTCCTGGTGGTGCGAGGCGTACGTCCCGGTGACGACCACCTCGCAGCGCGCGAGCGCCGCGTCGATCGCGGCCTCGCTCGCCTCGCCGCGCTCCCGCGCGGCGTCGGCGCGCCCGTGCGTGATGAGGTACCGCTTGATGACGTTGTCCGTGCCCCAGAGGATCTCCCCACCATCGAGCGCGGCGCGCGCGTCGAGCACCGGCGGCAGCGGATCGATGTCGAGCGCGACGGCCTGGACCGCCCGCGCGAGCTTCAGCCGGTCCGCGCAGCCGAGCAGGACGATCGGCTCGTAGGCATGGTTCACCTTTCCGGTCGCGAGGATCGGCTGATCGTCCAGGATCAGCGCGACCACGTTGACCGGGACATCCTCGGCGAGCACGACGGTGACGTCGCTCCAGTCGAACGCGGGGTCGAGCCGCACTCCCCGCAAGATCCCGCGGGGCACGGGGCTCCGCACGGTGCGCCCGAAGATCTCCCCCGGCATCGCCGGGATGTCGTCGACGTAGCGCGACGCCCCCGTGACCTTGGGAGGGCCGTCCGTACGGGGCACGCTGCTCCCCACGGTGCTCGCTGACGCTGGAGGGCTCGTCGCCATTCGTATGCTCCTCCTGACCGACGATAGCCCGGTCCCCGGGGACGCGTCGACCCGAGCGCGCCGCGGCGTGACCCGCGCAGGGGACGATCGCCGGCCGCCTTCAGGCGAGAAAGCGCGGCGGGCCCCCGAGCACGCGGAGCACGTCGACCGGCACATTCAGGTCGTGCAGCACCCCTGGATCGTCCACCTCCTCGTCGACGCACCTGTCGCCGAGCGCCCTCAGGTGATCCCGGAGCGGCGGTGGATCGGCCTCCAGGTAGCGCTGGAGCGCCTCGGTGCGCAGCACCACCGGGTGCCCGCCGCGGCCGAGGTGTCGCGGCCGCACCGCGAGCGGCGGCGTCGGCGTCGTCAAGCAGGCGCCCGCCTCGAGGCGGGCGAGCAGCCGCGCCACCGTCGCGGCGCGCGCGGGCGGCACGTCGACCGGCGTCACGATGACGGCGTCGGCGTCGCCGATGCGCGGCGTGGCGACGGCCAGCGAGCCCGCCGGCCCGAGGTCGTCCGGCGCGGACCACGAGACCAGGTCGATGCCCGGCTGCACATGGGCCAGCAGCGCGTGAAAGACGGAGCTGCGCACCACCACGAGCACCCGCGCGCTCTCGGCCGAGAGGCGGGCCTCCGCGTGCGCGATCGCCAGCGGCCGCTCGGCCCCGCCCTTCGTCGATGACGGCCACGCCAGGAGCGCCTTCGGCCCCCCGAGCCGCTTGCCCGCGCCCGCGGCGAGCACGATCGTGGTCACTCGATTCATCCAGCCTGCTCCTCTCCGGCGGACGTCGTGCCGGCCGATGACCATCGAGCGCGCTGCCGCCCCGCGCGCCACGCGACGAGCTCTGCGGCCAGGGCGACGCTGATCTCGGCCGGCGTGCGCGCCCCGATGTCGAGGCCGACCGGCATCCTGACCCGCGCGACGTCGCCCTCCGGCACCCCCCTCGCCTCGAGCCGCGCGCGCGTTCGCGCTGCCTTCGCGCGGCTCCCGACGCCGCCCACGTACCCGAAGCCGCGCGCGAGCGCCCACGCGAGCGCCTCTTGATCGAGGGCGTGGTCGTGCGTCATCACGAGCGCCGCCGCCTCGCCGAGCTCCCTCGGCAGGCCCGTCAGCACCTCCGGGTCGTCGTGCTCGGCGAGCACGAGCCGCACCTGCTCCCCGGGCGCCGGCGCGAGATCCCGCGGCGCATCGTCGTACGCCGACGGCGCGCGGGCGAGCGGCGCCGCCGCCGGCACGCGGGCGGGGTCGGCGGCGGCGGCGCGCGCATCGCAGAGGGTCACGCGGAAGCCCAGCGACGCGAGGAGCGGCGCGGCGAACGCGCCCACGTGCCCGGCGCCGATCACGAGGACGTGCACAGCGGGCAGCATCGGCTCGATGAGCACCTCGACCGAGCCGCCGCAGCACATGCCCAGCGTCGGGCCCAGGCGGAACGTCTCGAGCTTCGGCGCGCTGGCGAGCTCGTTGAGCGCGCGCCCCATGATGCCGAGCGCCGCCCGCTCGACGGCGCCGCCGCCGATCGTGCCGATCGCGGTGAGATCCTCGAACAGGCAGAGCTTCTGCCCCGGCGTCGACGGCGCCGAGCCGTGCCGCGCCACCACCGAGGCGAGCACCACCCGACGCCCCGCCTCGAGCGCGTCCAGGGCCGCCCGAAGCACGTCGTGCGGGAACGCCGTCCTCGGGATGACCTGGCTCAGATCCGGCATGGTTGAGACTCTAGCGACCCGGCGACCGAAAACGAGAGCGCCGAGAGCCCCGGCGCCGAAAGAGCTTGCTGGAACGCCGCGCTTGTCGCGAAAGTCGAGCGCGCTCGCAGAGCGGCGCAGGCGTCCCCCGAGATCCCGTCCCGCTGTGACCGCCGGGATCCACATAAATACGCGGAGCTACAAGCCACGATGACCCCCCCCGCCACGCTCGACCCCGACCTCCAGCGCGCCCTCTCCGATCCGGGCTTCACGCCGGGCCGCCGCCACTTCGCCGCCCTGATGGATCTGCTCGAGACGGCCGATGAGCCCGCCGAGCTGGCGGAGCGGGCGCTGCGGCGCGCCGGCGCTGCGGCGCTGCCCGCCGCGCTCGAGCGCGCGGCCGGCGCGCCGCCCGCGCTGCGCGCGCCGCTCACCCGGCTCGTCGGCAAGCTGATGGCCGCGGGGCCGATCGATCCCGAGGTCTCGGAGCGGGCGCGCGACTACCTGCTCGCCTGCCTCGGCGACGACGATCGCCGCACGCGCCGCATGGCGGCGGTGGCGCTCGGTAAGCCGCACGCGGCGGACGCCGGGCGGGCGCTCGTCGAGCAGGCGCTCGCCGCGGCGGCGCGCAGCGAGCGCTCGCCCGACGTCCGCCGCGCGCTCATCAACGCGCTCGGCAAGGTCGGCGGCAGCGCCGCGCTCGAGGCGCTGGCCGAGCTCGACGGCGACGACATCGCCGGCGTGCGCGCGCGCGCCGAGCTCCTGGCCAGGAGGACCCTCACGCGCGGTGAGCCGTCCGAGATCGCCGGCGATCGCGCGCCGGAGCGCCCCCTCCGGGTGGCGGTGCGCTGCCGGCGCGGGCTCGAGGCGATCCTCGCGGAGGAGCTCGCGGCGCTCGACGCGGACTCTCCCGGCGGGGCGCTCGTCCCCGAGCTCCGGAGCGATCCGTGCGGCGGCGCGCGGGTCGAGGCGGTGCTGAGCGGCCGCCTCGACGTCCTGTTCGGGGCGCGCACGATGCTGTCGTTCGCGTTCCCGCTGCCGCTGCGGAAGCTCGACCAGGGCGCCGACCTCGCCGCGGCGGTCGCGGAGCGGCTGCTCTCGCGGGAGGCGCGCGAGATCCTGCGCCGCTTCACCCAGGGCGCGATCCGCTACCGCATCGACTGGGCCGGCGGCGGCAAGCGCAGGGCAGCGGTGTTCCGCGCCGCGGCGGCCGTGGAGGCGGAGGCCCCGGAGCTCGTCAACGATCCGACCCAGAGCACGTGGGACGTTGTCGTCTACGAGGGCGCGGGCCGTGTCCGGGTCGAGCTCGCGCCGCGCCTGCCCGACCCACGGTTCGCGTATCGCCGGGGCGACGTGCCCGCGGCGTCACACCCGACGATCGCGGCCGCGCTCGCGCGCATCGCGGGGGCGCGCGGCGACGACGTCGTCTGGGATCCGTTCGTCGGCTCGGGCCTCGAGCTCTGCGAGCGCGCCCTGCTCGGACCGTACCGGCGGCTCGTGGGCTCGGATCGCGATCCTCGAGCCCTGCAGATCGCGCGCGAGAACCTCGACGCCGCGGGCGCGCGGGGCGCGGAGCTCCTCCAGCGCGACGCGGGCGGCGCGCCGCCCCCGGGCGAGGCGCCCACGCTGATCCTGACGAACCCGCCCCTCGGGCGGCGCGTCGAGCGCACGGGAGATCTCGACGCCATGCTCGATCGCTTCGTCGAGGGCGCCGCGCGCGCGCTCGCGCCGGGCGGCAGGATGGTGTGGATCTCGCCGTTCCCCGAGCGGACCGAGGCCGTCGCGCGCCGCTCAGGCCTCCGGCCCGAGACGCTCCTGCGCGTGGACATGGGCGGCTTCGACGCGCAGATCCAGAGCTTCCACAAGGAGGCGATCCGGCCGCGAGCGGGCCACGATCGGCGCGACGGCCAGCGCGGGGACCGGCTCGACCACCCCCCTGCCGGGCGCGGTGGGCGCGGCCCCCAGCAGGCCGAGCTGCGCGGCGAACAGCATCGCCCCCCCCGCCAGGAGCAGCGCAACCACCACCGCGATGATGATCCCGAGCCGCCCCGAGCGGTCAGGCGGCACGTCGGTGATCAGACCGAGGCCGTCGGCCGCGCCGAGGGGCGACGGCGCCGGCGCGGCTGAGCCCTGCGCTGCGCGCTGAGCGGGCGCCGCGCTCTGCTGCGCGGCGACGGCGCCGTGCGTGGCCGCCGAGGCTTGCTGCGATGGGCTGAGCGCGCCGGCTGCGCCGGAGGTCGGCCCGAGGAGCGCTCCGCCCCCCGCGTCGGCCCTCGTGGACGACGCGGCCGCGGGCGCCCCCGCGGCTCGTTCGAGCGGCGCCGCAGCGGAGCGACCTGTCGCCGCATCAGCGAGCGCCTGGGGCGCGCCGAGCGTCGGCGTCGCGTCGACCAGGGGCGGCACGACCGGCGTGGGAGCTTCCCGCGTCCGCGTGGGGACGTCGTCGTCATCCTCATCGTCGCGGTCGTCGACGACCGTGGGCGCATCGAGCGTGGGCTCGTCGAGCATGTCCTCGTCGAGATCGCCGAGGAAAGGTAGCTCGCCGCTCCGGGGCTGAGGTCTCGCGACAGCTTCGGGCTCTGCGTCCGGGCGCTCGCGCCCCGGGAACGCCGGCGCCGGCGCTGCGACAGCGGGCGGCTCTCGAGGCCCTCCAGCCGCCGGCGCCGCGCCTGGCGCGGGCCGCCCCGCGTCGGGCGCGCGATGCGCGGCGGGCGCCGCTCCTCCGGAGCGCGCGGGCGCTGCGGCCGCTGGCCCAGCGGGCCCGCGGAAGTTCAGGGGCGTCGCCTCCCGCGTGGCCATCCTGGGCTCCGAGCCCTCGCGGGCGTCGCCGGACGTCTGGGTCACCGGGACAGCCCCCACACCCGGAACGCGCGCTCGCGCGACCGGGGCGCGCCCTTGCGCGGCCGGAGCCGCGGCGGGCGCCCTGGGGATCGGGGCGGCGCCCGCCCTGGGGGCCGACGCGCCGGGTTGCGCCGCCGGGGGCCGCGCGCGCTCGGCCGGGAGGGGCGGCGCCGGTTGACCCGCGGCCGCCGCCGCCGCGCGCTGCGCGATGACCTCGTCGAGCTGGCTCGAGCTGAACGGCGAGACCCGCATCAGCGTGCGCACCTCGTCGTCGTCCTCGTCGTTCGTCGCGTCCTCGTCGTCGAGCGGGAGCAGCGTGCGCACCGCGGGATCGGGGTGCCATTCCTCGAGCGCGCGCCGGAACGCGGCGGCGTTGGTCGTGCGCGCGGAGCGATCGCGCTGGAACGCATCGTCGAGGACCCGCTGGAGATCGTCGTCGCCCACGTCGAAGACGGCGAGCGGCGCCGGCGAGGAGCTCGAGATCCGTTGCCGCGTCTCGGCGTCGCTCCCGCCGCCGAAGGCGCTCGCCCCGGTCAGCACCTCGTAGAGCGTCGCCGCGATGGCCCACACGTCGTCGCCGGCCGAGAGCGTCCCGCCCCCGACCCGCTCGGGCGACTGGTACGCGATGCGGCTCGGCGTCTGGCGCAGGTCGGCCAGGATCGCCTTCGAGGTGCGATCGACCGCGGTCGTGAGCACGCACTCCGGCGAGATGGCGCCGTGCGCGACGCCGAGGGCGTGAAGCGCCTCGATCCGCTTCGCAAGACGAATGGCCCAGCCGACGGCGTCGAGCTCGTTCAGCGGGCCATCGCGCAAGATCCGAGTTGCAAGCGTTTCCACTTACGAAGCCAGGGTAGTACCGGTCCGCCGAAGTTTGTACCTGGATCCGCGCGCCGTTCGTCCACAGGGCGACCGATTCCAGGGTGCGCGCCTCGCCGCGTACGCTCGGAGGCGGCGCCCCTGACGGACGGCGCTGGCGCGCGGATCCGCGGCGCGGGGAGCCGCGCTCGTCATGACCGCTCGCCCCCGGCCGCGTCGGTCGGGACGATGCGGACGCGCCGTACCCGCCGGCCGGCGACATCCATTGCCACGAGCGTGTAGCCCTCGCACTCGACGCGCTCGCCCGCCTCGGGTGGGTGCTCGAGCCGGCCGAGCATGTAGCCGCCGACCGTCTCGACGGTCTTCACCTCGGGCAGCAGCACGATGTGCGCGTCGCGCTCCAGGTCCGTCAGCAGGACGCGGCCGTCGACGTCGACGATGCCCCCGCCGCGGCGGTGGATGGGCGGCACCTCCTCGTCGTTCTCGTCGCGGATCTCCCCGACGATCTCCTCGATGAGGTCCTCCATCGTCACGAGCCCCATGAACTCGCCCGAGGCCGACGTGATGATCGCCACCGGCACCTGGCGCGCCTGCATCTCGAGGCGGAGGCGCTCGACCGAGGTGTTCTCGCGCGCGAAGATCGGCTTGCGGAGCAGCTCGGCCACGCGCGCCGCGCGGCGGCGGTGGCTCAGGACGTCGAACAGGTCGCGCAGGTGCAGGTAGCCGAGCACGTTCTTGCCCTGCTCGTCGAGCACCGGGTACCGGGAGTACCCGGCGTCCGCCACGATCCGCACCGCCTCCTCGATCGTCATGTTCGCGCGCAGGGTCGCCGCGTCGGAGCGGAGCGACATCACGTGCCTCGCCGTGCGCCGGCGCAGATCGAAGATGCGCACGAGCATGCTGCGCAGCGCCGGATCGAGCCCCGCGGGGCTCTTGGTCAAGAGCAGCCGGAGCTCCTCCGACGTGTGCGCGATCTCCTCCTCGCCCACGGGCCGGAGCCCGAAGAGGCGGACGAACCCGTTCGCCATCGAGTTGAGCACCCAGATGACCGGCCACATCAGGACGAAGAACCCGTGCAGCGGCCGCGCCGCCCAGAGCGTAACCTTCTCGGTCCGCTGGATCGCGAGCGACTTCGGCGCGAGCTCCCCGATCACGGTGTGGAGCGCCGTGATCAGGATGAACGAGATGCCGATGGCGATGGCGTGCGCGCCGACCCCCGACCAGGCGTCGAGCGGCGCGAGCAACGGCTCGATGAGGTGGGCGATGGCCGGCTCGCCGATCCAGCCGAGCCCGAGGGACGCGAGCGTGATGCCCAGCTGGTTGGCGGACAGGTACGCGTCGAGCCGCTGCGACATCTGCAGCGCGAGCCGGGCCCGCGCGTCCCCCTCGCGCACGAGCTGCTCCAGCCGCGTCGGCCGCATCTTGACGATGGCGAACTCGGACGCGACGAAGAACGCGTTGAGGAGCACCAGGAGCAAGGTGCCCAGGAGGTAGACGAACGTCATGCCGGTCGACGTCCTCCCCCCGGCGCGCCCGCCGCCCCGCGCCTCCTCGGCGACGAGCCGCGGCTAGATCCTCGCACGTTCGAGGATCTTGCTTCGCAGGTCCGGGTCGTCGTTGCTGAGTCCATCGACCAGAGCATCGGCCGGGGATTGCCCCTTGGCGATGAGCGCGCTGAGCCGATCGAGGTGGACGCGCTCGTCCTTGCCGTTCTTGTTCAGGCGCGCGCGCCGCTCGAGGCCGCCCGAGGCGATCGAGACGAGCCGCTCGGCCAGCGCCGCGAGCGGCTTGCCGCGGAACGTGGCGCGGAGCGCGCGCTCGGCGATCTTCGGGCGCACGGCCTCGAGCTCGTCGAACCTGAAGCTCTCGGACAGGGCGTCGGCCTCGTCGAGCGCGCGCGCGTCGTAGAGGATGCCCGCCCAGAGCGCCGGGAGCGCGCAGACGAGGTTGGCCGGCAGCGAATCCGCGCCGCGGACCTCGAGGGTCCGCTTCAGCCTGACCTCCGGGAAGAGGGTGTTGAGGTGCATCTCCCAGTCGCCGCGGGTGGCCCGGTGCCCCTCGAAGCCGTGCTCCAGGAAGGCGCGGAAGGTCTGCCCCGTGTTCTCGAGCACCTCGCCGTCGCGCTTGATGAGGAACATCGGCGCGTCGACCGCCCATGCGACGTAGTCCGAAAAGCGGCGCCCGCGCTCGAGCACGTTGCGGATCAGCCCCTGCCGCGCGGCGTCGACGTCGAGCCAGACCTTGGCGCGGTAGCTCCGCCCGCCGAACAGCGCCCCCTCGTAGAACGGGGAGTTCGCGAACATCGCCGTCACGAGCGGGGAGAGCCGGAGCGACACGCGGAGCGCGCGCATCGCCGCCTCCTCGCTGGCGTAGTCGAAGTTCGCCTGCACGGTGGCGGTGCGGCGCATCATGTCGAGGCCGTGCGCGCCGCGCGTCGGCAGGTAGCGCCGCATGATCGCGTAGCGCGCCTTGGGCACCCAGGAGAGATCGGCTTGCCTCGCGAAGGGGTGGAACCCGATGCCGAGCCAGGCCAGCTTGAGCTCGGCCGAGATGTCGCGCAGCTCCGCGAGGTGCCCGCTCATTTCCATGCAGATCTGGTGGATGTTCTCGAGGGGCGCTCCGGACAGCTCGAGCTGCCCGCCTGGCTCGAGGGTCACCGAGGCGCCAGCCCGGGCGAGCGCGATCAGCGGACCGCCGGGGGTCTCGTGCTCGGGTGTCCACCCGTGCCGCTCGACGAGCGCCTGGAGGATGTTGAGGACGCTCCGCTCGCCCTCGTACGGGATGGCAGCGCCCGTCCTGGCGTCGACCCCGAACTTCTCCGCCTCGGCGCCGATCCGGTGAAGGGCCTCGGGCTTCGTGGCTTCGTGGAAGGGAAACAGCAGATCGTCGAACGTCTCCAGCGGTTGAGACTTCGACTCACTCCCGTGGCTTGCATCGGCCATCATCACGTTTCCGGTTGGGTTTCGTTCTCGCTTAGAGCGCGCGCCTGAGAAGGGGCGCGCGCTGCGTCGTACGGAGCATCTTCGCGAGCGCGCCCAGGTGCGCCAGCGTTGTCCCCGTCCCTCCCCCGAGCATTCGCGCGCCCGCCTCGATGAGCCGCGCCGCCGACGCCGCCCAAGCATCGCAGATCTCGGCGGGCGTGATGCGGTCGGCACCGTCCGCCTGCATAGACTCCGCGCCGAGCAGCACGCCGATCTGAACCTCATGCGCGACGCCCTCGAGGCGCCGGAGCATGTTGAGCCCGAGCTCGACCGACGGCACCTCGAAGAGCAGCGCGTCCGCGCCGCTGTCGAGGGCCGAGCGGGCGACCTCCTCGAAGCCCTCGCCATCGGCGGTGCGCCCTGCGCCGTCGAGCTCCACGAGCGCCCACGTCGCCAGCTGCGTCGTGCTGGCGCTGACCACCGCCGCGCGGCGCGCGAGCCGCGCGACCGTGGGGCCGACGCACGCTGCCTGGGTTGGATCGAAGCCGCACGCGACGAGGATCTCGCAGCCGGCCGCCGCCAGCCTGGCCGCATGGACGGCGTAATCCTCCGCGATCCGGTCGGCCATGGGCGCGGCAGCAGTGTGGCCCAGGATACCCGCCACCGCCACGCGGCGCGCGGCCGCGCCCGCCGCCTCTGTAGCGAGCTCGACCGCGGTGCCGGTCAGCGCGGCGGCGCGGAACGCCATGCCGATGGGCGCCAGGGCGCGCGTCGTCGTCGCGGACGTGAGCGCCCGGACCACGTCGATCCCCAGCGCGATCTCCTGCTCGTGCAGCTCAGCGATCGCCCGCGGCGACTCGCGGAGCAGCCGGCCGAGGGCGGTGTTGGAGGACACAGCGGTGCCTCGTCCGCGGAGCGAAGCGAGCGGATCGCCGCTGATGATGAGCGGACGACCCACGGGAGGCCGAGAGGTGGAGGCCTCGAGCGCATTCACGTCCTTCGCTGCTTTCCAGGGCTCCTCTACCACCGGTCTATAAGGGGAAACTAGCCCAAGACGGCCCTTCCGCGTCGCGAAATGGTGCAGGCCAGCGGGCTGGAGCACAGCGTTCCACGCAGCGGAGTCGGGGACAACCTGACGGACGCGCACCGGCGCTCGGCGCGGCGCCGGGGAGGAACGGGGGATCGGCCCTCATGAGGAGCTCCGCTTTGCCATGGGCCGTCATGTGGCCGGGAGGCGCCGGCCCCCTACCCCTCGCCCCTGGCGCGCGACGAACTTCCGGTCGAAGAGCCGCACCCGGCGGACGAACAGATCGAGCAGGAACACCACCATCGCAGCGTAGATGAACTGCTGCCAGAGCTCCTCGTGGAACGTCACCTTCTCCCCTGCCGGGTCGAAGATGGCCGCCACGCCGGTCGGATCGACCGCCCCGCCGGTCGACGTCGCGGCCTTCTCGAGGATCGCGAGCTCGGGCTCGAAGCTCGCGTACTCGCGGGGGTACGGGTTCGAGACGTGGCCGTAGCTGACGGCGACGGGCCGGAGCGAGCCGTCCTCGGCCTCGCGCAGGTGCTCCGCCCGCAAGAGGAACGAGCCGTACCGATCCAGCGCAAGCGCCGTCTCGTAGCGCCCCGGCGCGGTCTGACGCATGTCGACGACCCGCGTCGCGCCGCCCGGCTCGGGCCCGATGATGCTGAGCCGGGAGGTCAGGTTGTTCTCGAACCGGTCGTCGGCCCCGAACGCGTCGACGGACGCGCGCAGCTCGCCGTCGACGATCTCGGCCTTCATGTCGAGCTCGCGCCGGTGCTTCTGGCGCATGTGCTCGTGGACGAGCTGCCCCCAGAATTTCTCGAAGCCTGGCCACCTCAGCCACTCGACGGCCCAGCGCGCCTTGACGTCGGTCGTCCAGGCCAGCGTCCACCCGAGGCCGACGCGCCAGCGCGCGAGGATCGGCTCCTCGGTGTCGCTCGTGAGCAGCTCCTGGGCTGGCGGCGGCTTCAGCTTGGTCGAGACATAGCCGTGCAGGTTGGGCGCCGTGCGGACGTCGACGCCGCGGAGGAACGCCGCGTCGCCGACCTGGGTCACCGGAAACCACTCCTCGACGGCGGCTGCGCGCGCCACCATCTCGGTCTCCTTGGTGAAGATCCGCGGCAGGTTGTTCGGATCCGGGACCGCGTGGAAGCGCCCTCCGCCCACGTCGGCGATCATCTTGAGCAGCTGCTCGTCGAGGTCGTTCCCGAGGCCCACCGTGGTCACGGTGATCGACTCGGCGATCATGGCGGACACGAGGTCCCGGATGCCGCCCGTCGACGCCTTGCCGTCCGTGAGGAGGATGACGTGCTTCTTGCGCGCCTGCGTGACGGTCATGTCCTGGTAGGCGGCGTCGAGCGCGGAGAAGATCTCGGTCCCGCCGCCCGGCTGGATGCGCGCGATCTCGCCCGCGATCCGCGAGCGGTTGCGCGCGGGCTGCATCTTCACGTAGCGCGTCGGCGCCGAGTCGAACGCGATCACCTCGATCAGATCGTCCGACGACAGCACCCCCGCGGTCGCCTTCGCCGCGGCCTTGGCCATCTCGAGGGGCAGCCCGGTCATCGATCCCGAGCGATCCATGACGAGCGCCATCGCGACGCTCGGCATGTCCTTCTTTCGCTCGTTGTCCATCCGCACCGGCAGGATCCGCTCGATGGTGGTGCGGTACCAGCCGCCGAGGCCGTACCCCGACTCGCCGCCGGCGAAGAGGAACCCCCCGCCGAGATCCCGCACGTAGCTCTCGATGATCTCCTGCCCCTGCAGACTGAGCGCTTCCTTCGGGGTATCGGACACGATCAGGAAGTCGTAGCGCTCCATCTCCTTGAGGGAGCCGGGGAAGCCTGCCGGCGGCCTGACGTCGACGTCGAACTGCTGCGCGGTGAGCGCGCTCGAGAGCGGGCCGGCGTGCTGCGGCGTCCCCTCGACGTAGAGCACCGACGGGCGCCCAGGCACGTCGATCGTGGTCGCGTACCGGTTGTTCTCCTTGAACTTGTCGTCCGCGATCTGATCGAGCTCGAGCGCGTAGGTCACCTGCCCCGCGATGCGCACGACGCTCTTGAACACGACGTCGTTCGGCCCTGCCTTGAGCTCGAGGTCACGGATGCCCTCGAGGCCGTTCAGCGCCTCCCCCTGGAAGAGCCGCGCGCGCGCCTTGGTGGCGCGGCTGGCGTAGATGTCGGCGTGGATCTCGAACGTCTCCCCGACCTTGACCCGGTCGGGCATCCTGAGCTCTCGCACCGCGACCTCGGGCGGCGCGGGCCGCCGGTACGGGATGGAGAACAGCCGCACCCCGACGTCGCGCGCCCGGTTGGCCTCGGCGAGCACGTCGCCGTCCGTCTGCACGCCGTCCGACATCAGCACGGCGCGCTTGAGGTAGCCGGGCGGATACAGCCCGTACGCGAGCTGCAGCGCGGCCTGGAGGTTCGAGCCCGCGCCGAGATCGCCGCGCTGCCCGTTCGCGTCGACGTGGCGCCCGATGGGCGGCGCGCGCCGCTCCGCCTCTCGACCGGCCGCCTCGCCGGCCGCGCGCTCGGCGAGCCGCGGCCGCCGCGCGAAGGTGATCACCTTGATGACGCCGTCCTCGGGCTTCTCGGCGAACGCCTTGTCGAGCGTCGCCCGCGCGTCGTCGAGCGCCTCGTCCGTGACCGACTCGGAGACGTCGATGAGGTAGATGGTGGCGACCTTCTCCGTGGTCGCGGACCTCGCGAGCCGCGACAGCCCGAGCGCGATCAGCGCGACGAACGCGACCCGCAGCAGCACCGAGAGCACGCGCTGCGGCAGGGGGAGGTCGGCGAGGGATCCAGCGAGCACCCCGACGAACCAGGGCGCGAGCAGGATCGCGCCGAGCATCTTCGGGTTGAGGAGCTCGTACTTCACCCCCTCGCGCACCCACGTCAGCGTCGGATCCGGATGCAGGAGGACGTACCTCCGGTACGCCCAGAACAGGAGCCCGCCGAGGGCGGCGCATGTGATGGCCCACGCGGCGATGCGCAGCCTGCGACCACGGAACGCGCTCACACCGTCACCCTCCTGTGGTACGTGAACCACTCGATCGCGGTCACGAGGAGCACCGCCGCGAGCAGGTAGACCCAGAGCTCACGGCGAACGCCGATCTTGAACTCGCTCACCGCGCCCGCGCCGCGGCCGTCGACCTTGAGCTCGGCGGCGGGGGCGATCGCGCTCTCCTCCGGGGCCGAGAGGTTCGCGGCGAACATGCTCTCCTCCTGCGCGCCCGCGGCGCCGACGCGCAGCGTGTAGAAGCCGGCGTGCTGCCCGAGGAACACGGCGCGCCCCTCCTGGATGGGGACCGCGCGCGTCGTCCCGTCGGGCTGCTCCAGGCTGGCCACCTCCGCGGACGAGGACGCCGGGATGTGCCAGACGGCGCCCGTGCGGAACGAGGAGATGTAGCTCGTGTCCTCCTCGACGAAGTTGTTGATCGCGTTGAGCAGGAAGAGCGGCCAGGCGATGCGGAGCGGGAAATCGCTCTCGCGCACGTCGAAGCCGAGCGCGACGAATTTCACGCCGCTGCGCCGCCCCTCGATCAGCAGCGGGCCCTTGTAGCTCCGGCCGACGACCCTGTCTTCCTTGTTGCCCTTGAGCACGCGGGCGCGCGCGACGTTCACGTCGCTGAGCGCCGTGTAGCGCAGGAGCGGGTGCTTCGCGTCGAGCTCGTCGAAGCCCAAGCGGTAGTTCGGGTCGTCATCGAGGACCTCCTTGCCCACCTCGAACGGGACGCTGGTCCCTGTCGGGTTGAGGTAGAGCAGGCTCCCGCTCCCCGGCGCGACGCTCGGCGCCACGCCGTCGAAGATGGTCACGTCGAACGACGAGGCCGCCGGGTACCGCTGCGGATCGACGAAGGTAACGTCGAGGTACTCGTCGAGGAGCAGCGCCGCCTCGAGGAACATGTTCCCCGCGGAGACGACCTGCACGCGCGCGCGGCGCCGCTCGGGGAGGAGCGCGTAGGCGCGGTTGTCCGCGGGGAGGTCGTCCGAGCTGCCGTCGGCCAGCGCGAGCTTCGCCTCGAGCGTCTTCGACGCGCCGGAGAGGTTCGGATAGAAGCGGGGCAGCTTCTCCTTGGGCTTGAGCCGGATGCGCGTCAGATCCGTGAGCTGGCCGTCGCCGAGCAGCGACAGCTCGAGATCGAGGGGCTCGTCGCTCGTGTTGGTGACCTCGAGCATCACCTCGTAGCGGCTCTTGTCGAGCGGGTAGCGCCGCACCGAGAACTCGGTGATGGCGGCGTTCCTCGATCCCTTGCCGATCGGCAGGTACGAGAGCTTGATGTCGCCGAGGCGCACCTGTCCGCCGGCGTCGGTCGGCTCGCCGAGCGCGCCGTCGCTCACGACGATGACCTCCGGCGACGGGAGCCCGCTCAGGGTGTCGCTCGCGAAGCGGAGCGCGCGCGCGAAGTCGGCGGTGGCGTCGGTCGGCCTCACCGCCGCGACGGCCGCCTCGAGCTCCGAGATCTCTCCGGTGAGCGTCGACAGCGGCGTGATGGCCGCGTCCATCTGGGCCAGCAGCATGCGGTCGCTGCCGGAGAGGCCGCGGACCATCTTCCTGACCTCTTCCTTCGCGAGCTCGATGCGCGAGGGCGCGACGTCGATGGCCTGCATGCTCGCGCTCGCGTCGATGAGGACGACGATGTTGCGCCCCTCGACGAGGTTCGCCTGCGGGCGCGGATCCCCCAGCGCGAGCAGGAGCAGCGCGAGGAGCGCGAGCTGCAGCAGCAGCGACAGGAGCCGCTTCAGCTGCGAGAACAGGCTCGTCGCCTCCTTGTCCCGGAGGATGCGCTCCCAGATCCTCGAGAAGGGGACCGCGACGGGCCGCCGGCGCAGCTTGAGGATGTAGAAGACGACGACCACGGCCCCGGCGAGGGCGCCGATCTGGAGCAGTGTCTGCAGCGGAACGCCGGTGAAGTGCAGCATCGCTACCGGAGGAAGCCGCCTCTGCGGAACACGCGAAGGATCAGCTCATCGAAGGGGACGGACACGTCCGCGCGGAAGTAGCTCACCTGCCGCGACGTGCAGAAGCGGCGGATCTCGTCGAGGTACTGCTCGTAGGCCTCGGCGTAGCGCTCGAGCACCTTGGGGGTCACCGTGACCTCGCGCTCGTCGCCGGTCTCGCAGTCGTAGACGCGCACGTCCCCGCGCAGCGCCGGCCTGGCCTCGCGCGCGTCGACGACGTGGAGCACGAACGGCTCGAACCGGTTGTACCGGAGGACGTTGATGCCGCGCTCGAAGCCCGCCGGATCGTAGAGATCGCTGAGGATCACGGCGAGGCCGCGCCGCTTGTGCTGCGCCACGAAGGTCTTCATCGCCTCGCCGAGGTCGGTCGGGCCCTCGGCGCGCGCCTGCCCGAGGAAGCGGAAGATCCTGAAGATGCGCGCCTTGCCGCGGGTCGACTGCATGCGCCCGCTGATCTCGTCGGTCGCGGTGACGATCGCGATGCGGTCGAGGTTGGCGAGCCCCACGTACGCCAGCGCTGCAGCGAGGCGCTTTGCGTGCCGCAGCTTCTCGCCGTCGCCGAACGCCATCGACGCCGACGTGTCGACGATGAAGTAGATCGAGAGGTCTTCCTCCTCCTCGTAGAGCCGGATGAGGAGCCGGTCGAAGCGCTGGTACGCGGCCCAGTCGAGATACCGGAAATCGTCGCCGGGCGCGTAGTCGCGGTGGTCGGCGAACTCGACCCCGGAGCCGGTCTTCTTGGTCCGCCGCTCCGCGCGCATCGCCCCCGAGAAGACGCGGCGGCTCACCATCGCGAGGTAGTCGAGCTTGCGCTGGAACTCGTCGTCGAAGAGCTCCTCGTCGGGGGCGCTCGCGGAGAGCGTGGAGATGCGGCGCAGCGGCGCGGCGGCCCTCTTGAACGCGTCGAAGAGCCCCATGCTACCTTCGACGGCGCCTCATTTGCTCTCCGGAAGGTGCTTGAGGATCGCCTGCAGCACCTCGTCGGTCTTCACGCCCTCCGCCTCGCCCTCGAAGTTGAGCAGCACGCGGTGCCGGAGCGCGGGGAGCGCGCACGCGCGCACGTCGTCGACCGACGCCGCGAACCGCCCCTCGAAGAGTGCGCGGATCTTCGCGGCGAGCAGCAGCGCCTGCGCCCCGCGCGGCGACCCGCCGAACTTCACGAACCGCTTCACCTCGTCGAGGCTGCCTCCCTCGGCGGGGTGGGTGGCCTGGAGGAGCCGCACCGCGTAGTCCTGGACGTGCTTCGCCACGGGCACCTCGCGGACGAGCCGCTGCATGGCGATGATCCGCTCCTTGTTCAGGACCGGCCGCACCTCGATCGCGTCGGTGCCGGTCGTCCGCTCGAGGATCGAGTTCAGCTCGTCGCGGCTGGGGAACGGCACGTGCAGCTTGAAGAAGAACCGATCGAGCTGCGCCTCGGGCAGCGGGTACGTCCCCTCGCTCTCGAGGGGGTTCTGCGTCGCCAGGACGAAGAACGGCTCTTCCAGCGTGTAGCTCTGCCGCGAGACCGTGACCCGGTGCTCCTGCATGGCCTCGAGGAGCGCGCTCTGCGTCTTCGGCGTGGCCCGGTTGATCTCGTCGGCGAGGACGATGTTCGCGAAGATCGGCCCCTTGCGGAACGAGAACGACCGCTGCCCGCCCGCGTTCTCATCGATGACCGTGGTGCCGATGATGTCCGCGGGCATCATGTCGGGCGTGAACTGGATGCGCGAGAACTGGAGGTCGAGCGCCTCGGCCATGGTGCGGACGAGCATCGTCTTGCCGAGCCCCGGCACGCCCTCGAGCAGCGCGTGCGAGCCCGCGAGCATGCACGTGAGCACGCCGTCGACCACCTCGCGGTTGCCGACGATGACCTTCCCCACCTCCTCGCGCAGCTCTCCGATGCTCGCGCGGAACTCGTCCACCTCGGCCCGCGCTGCTTCCTTCGTCTTCTCAGCCATGACTTCCTGCTTCGCGCCCGCTGCCGCGGAGCGCCTGGTGAGGCGCGGTCGCGTTCGAGCCGCCGGCTCGACTCACTCGCGCGGCCTGATGAGCTGGAAATACCGGTTCACGTAGAACCGGTATCCATCAGGGATCTGATCCTTGTTGATCTGCTGCTCTGCGACCGTGTGATAGTCGGTGAAGACCTTCTTGTAGCCGGTCCCCTTGAAGCCCCGCTCGGCCGCGCTGAGGATCACCTCGCTGTTCGAGGGCCCTTGCTGCGTGTCGAGCCCCTGCGCCTGGACGTCCTGGGTCCCCATCTTCGGGTCGGTGCGCTTGCCCGCGACCTCGCCGCCGCGGCCGGAGCCGACGCCGTCACCCCCGGGCTGGTTGCCGCCGTTGCTGTTGCCCTGCCCGCTCCCCGGCCCCTCCTGCCCCTGCCCCTGCCCGCCGCCGGGCATCAAGATCTTCTTGCCGCCGGGCCCGATCACCAGCTCCTGCCCCTGACCTTGCCCGCCCTTGCCCTGACCGCCTTGGCCTTGCTGGCCCTCCTGCCCTTCCTGCTCGCCGTCGCCCTGCCCCTGTTGGCCCTGCCCCTGCTGCTCCTCGCCGCCGCCCTGGCTGCCGCGCGCGCGCTTTCCGAAGCGGAGCATCCTGGCCATCCGCTGCTTGCCCCCCTGCCCTTGCTGGCGCACGAGCTCCCGGAGCTCCTCGAGCCGCTGGCGCAGCTCTTCCTTCTCCTGCTCGGACATCTCCTCCTGCTGCATCCGGTTGATGTCCTCGGCCGCCTGCTCGAGATCGTCCGCTGACATCCCGAGGTCGCGCATCAGATCCTCGGCGGCCTTGGCGAGCTCGCGATCGAGCCGGTCGAGCTGGCGCCCGGTCCGCTCCTTCTGCTCGGCCTCGCGGTCGAGCCGCTCCAGCTCCCGCTCCTTCTTCTTGAGCAGCCTCTCCTGCTCGGATCTCTGCTGATCGTTCGCGGAGGCCTTCTGCTTCTGCTTGAGGAGCTGCTCGCGCGCCTCGGCGCGCTTCTCGTTGATCGCGGCGAGGGCCTCCTTGCGGCGCGACGCCGCCTCGGAGAGCGCCTTGCGCAGCCGCTCGATCTCGGCCTTGTCGAACTTCTGCTTCTTGTCGCGGAGCTTCTCGGCGAGCTCCTTCAGGTCCTTCTTCGCCTTCTCGAGATCCTTCTTCTCGAGGGACTCCCCCACGCCCTTCGCCAGGTCGCTCTTCTTGAGGTCGAGCCCCGTCTCCTTCAGCGCCTCTTCGAGCGCCTTCAGGTCGGCCTCCGCGCCCTTGAGGAGCTCTCGCTCGAGCGCCTCCATGCGGCGGAACGCCTCGGTGCGATCGAGGCGCTTGTTGGCGATGTCCTCGATGAGCTGGTTGAACCGCTCGACCGCGGACTTCATCTCCGGGCTCTGGTCCTGCCGATCGAGCGCCTTGGCCGCGTCCTTGAAGAGCTCGATGTCGTCGGGCGACATGGTGAGCGCGTCGATGGTCGCCGCGACGGGCGCCTGCTTCCGCGGGGTGCGCACCTCCAGCAGCGCCACCGCCAGCACGCCGAGGCCCACCGCGGCGGAGGTCCAGAGCTCGCGAGGGAGCGCGAGCGGCGCGGCGCCGGCGGGGCGCAGCCCTGCGGCGTGCTCGCAGGCGTCGTCGATCGCCGCCTCCATCAGGGGGGTGCGCTGCGCTGCGGGCAGCGCGTCGAAGGCGAGCGCGATCGTCAGCCGGTCGTGGAGGCCGTGGTGCCGATCGAGGGCGATGGTGCCGGCGCGGGGAGGCAAGCGGCGCAGCATCGCCACGACGAGGGTGGCCAGCACGAGCAGCCCCGCGCCGAGGAGGAGCTGGCGCGCGCGCGGCTCGCCGAGGTACGCCGGGAGCGCCTTGTGCACCGCGAGCGTCCCGGCGGCGAGCGCGAGCGCGAGCGTCAGCGCGCTCGGCAGCGCGCGCAGCGCGCGCCCGAACCGCAGCCTCAGCTCGACCGCGAGCGCGGCGCTGCGAATGCGGTCCAGTTGCTTCGTGCGAGAGTCGCTCACGGTGCTCAGCGCTCCGGGCGCCCCCCGCGGGGGCCCTCGAAGGGGAAACGTCGCAGCATTGTACCTGCTGACGGGTCAGGCGCCCGAAAGTTCCTGGGAGGCTCCGCGCGACGTACGTGGGAGGCTGCGCGCGACGTTACGAGGGAATGACGCGCGGCGAGCCCTGATGATTCCCGTGCGGGGCAGCCTCTGCGCTCAGCGCGCTGCAGGCCTGGATGCGAGCTGCCGGTGGTGGGTGGGGGTCTTCCCTCCGAACGCTGATCGGACGGCTCCTCTGCGCCCGGCTTGGCGGCGGCACGCGTACGTTGCGTGCGAACAAGGTGACGGGCCGCTGCGCACAGCGCCCGCCTCGGAGGGGATCACTTCATCGACTTCTTCTTGGACGCCGCCTTCGTGGCGGCCGGCTTCTTCGCCGCGACCGGCTTCTTCGCCGCCTTGGCGGCCGGCTTCTTCGCCGCGACCGGCTCCTTCGCCGCCTTGGCGGCCGGCTTCTTCGCCGCGACCGGCTTCTTCGCTGCCTTGGCGACCGGCTTCTTCACCGCCTTGGCGGCCGGCTTCTTCGCCGCGACCGGCTTCTTCGTCGCGACCGGCTTCTTCGCAGCCTTGGTGACCGGCTTCTTCGTCGCGGCCGACCGCTTCGCAGCCGCACTGCTCGCCGTGGCGCCGTTTGCCGCCGACTTCTTCGCCCCCGTCGCCCGCTCTCTGGAAGACGGCTGCGCCGCGGCTTCACGCTCTTCGCCAACCGCGCTCGTCTGACCCCTGGCGCCGTTCGCATCAGGAACCTGCTTCGCATAACGCGCGAGCGTCTCGCGCACCCGCGCGTCCAGATCCGTGAAATCGAACGGCTTGTTCAACCAGGCGTCCGCGGCGAAGAGCGGCGAGGTCATCTCGTTCAGGTTCTCGCCGATCCCGGTGAGCATGATGACGCCGGTGTTCGCGAACGGCCGTCCGTCGGACGTGTCGCTCTTAAGCCGCTTGCAGATCTCCCAGCCGCTCATGCCGGGCATCATCACGTCCAGGATCACCAGATCCGGCTGGTGTTCGCGCGCGAGCTCCCAGGCGGCATCGCCCTCGGAAGCCTCGATCACAGAGAACCCTAGGTTCCTCAGGTGACGCGCGACGAGGCTCAACATCGCCGGTTCGTCTTCGGCCACCAGCACACGGGGCGGCATCGTGCTCGCGGAAGGCATCGTGGATGCGGATGAGAGTACGTGCGCGCGAACCGGTCAAGAGAGAACGAGAGCGCGCGGCCGCGGCGAGCGCTCTTCGTCGCCGCCGCCCGTTCGCCGCCCTCCCGAGCGACCCCGAGCACCCGGGAGGACGCGCTCACGCGGCGCGCGCGAGGGCGATCTTTTCCGTCTGCCCCGCCGCATAGAAGCGTCGCAGCGCCGCCAGCAGCTCGGCGTGACGCCCGTGGCGGGCAAACTCGGCCTCGAGTCGGCCCGCGAACCGCGCCGCCAGATCGTTCGCGATCCGGTAGCGATCGCCGGTCTCCGTGCCCGGGGGATCCATGAAGGTGACCCGCTCGAAGAGATGGGCGCGGATCCGCGCGGCGCGCTCGGGCTCGAAGCGCCCCGCCCCGGGTGGGGCCGCCTCGTGGCGGCGCCGGAGCGGCGGGCCTGGCGGCTCGACCTCGTCAGCCAGATCGCCATAAACGAGCAGCACGTATTTGTCGACCTCGGCCTGGAGCTCGAGCTCGAGCTGGGTCGCCGGCAGCTCCCTGCGGGCCCGCTCGGCCACATAGAGGAAGTGGCTCACGCCCTCGACGATCTGGCAGATCTCGTCGAACGTCCGCTCTCGCCCCCGCGTGATCGCCCGGCGGGGCAGGTGCAGCGCGATCTCGATATCCCCGTCGGCGTGCCGGATCAGCAGCGCTTCGCGTGCGCTGCCGTCCGTCAGCCGGATGAAATCGTCGACCGCGGGCGCGTCATCGAGCGCATAGGTGCGGGCCAGGTGCTCCTGGATCCGGGACGGGAAGGTCGCCCCCCGCATCAGTTGAGCCCGCCCGTACCACGGCTCGGCACGAGCCCTCGTGCTCCGAGCTCATCCGCGAGGCGGCTCGATCCCGTACGAACCCAGCGCTCGTACAGCCGGAGCACCGAGCGCTCGTCCCGAGCTCCCGACGCGAGCGTGCCGTCGGCCACATCGTTCAGGACGCTCACGAACCGCTCGAATTTCTCGGCCATCTCCGAAAGAACATCGGGCCCCTGGCCGACGCGCGCATTGAGGCGCAGCATAGCGGCCGCATGGTGGTAGGCGGTCGACCCGACCCCGACCACGTAGCCGCGATCGACCCCCTTCAGCTCGATGTGGCCGCCGAAGAAACCGACCACGTAGAGGACGCTGTCTCCCAGGTTACGCAGCCGCTGGAAGCGCTCGGCTCCGGAGGCTTCCAGCGCGTCGCGCAGAAGAAAGGTCAGGGGCTGGTTGAAGGCAGACTCGGCATGCTCGTCCGGGTGAGCAAAAGCACAGAGCAGACCGACGAGGTAACTCGACGCCGCCTCGGTTACGGCGACGTTCCGAACTCGGAGCGCCTCGTCCACAACCTCCTGGAAATAGCGGGTCATGCTCGGGGAGAGAGAGATCGCTTGGCTCACAGCGGCACCTCACTTATGCGGGTGCCCTGGATACCGACGTAACCCGGGCCACCGCGCGCTCAGGTCAACCAGACACGTCCTGACGGCCTCCCTGGGGCTGGAGACCCTGAGGGCATCGCGTCACTGTGCTGCCGCAGCTTTGCCCTCATAAGCGCATTTTAGCCGAGGGGCTCCGCCGGGCCCAGCCTTGCGCCACGCACCTTCCCCTGCAATCTCCAGAACTTACAGCCACCTCTGCGCCTGGCTGCCAACGCGCAAAGTGCCGGCCTGGGGCCACTCTTGACACCCTCCAGGGGGTGGCTATCTTCCGCGCGCTCGCTAGCACTCGCCACAGGTGAGTGCTAGCAAAGTGCCCAGACTGCAATCGTAGGGGGCCTTCCGGCGCGCTCATTCGCGCCGGCTGGGTCTCACCGTTCGTGGGACGCGGCGCTCGTCCCCGGAGGACTTGCAAAGATGAAGATTCGACCGCTCCAGGACCGCGTGATCGTTCAGCGCGTGAAGGAAGAAGAGAAGACCAAGGGAGGTCTCTACATTCCGGACACCGCGAAAGAGAAGCCCATCGAGGGGACCGTCATCGCCGTCGGCAACGGCAAGGTCGCCGAGGACGGTACCGTGCGGAAGCTCGACGTCAAGGAGGGCGATCGCGTCCTCTTCGGCAAGTACTCGGGCACCGAGGTCAAGATCGACGGCGAGGAGCACCTCATCCTCCGCGAGGACGACATCCTCGGCGTGATCGAGAAGTGACGCGGGCGACAGAAGGAACTTAGGAGAGACACCATGGCAGCCAAGGAAATCATCTACAACGAGTCCGCCCGCAGCATGATCCTCGCGGGGGTCAACGCCCTCGCCGACGCGGTCAAGGTCACCCTCGGCCCGAAGGGGCGCAACGTCGTCATCGAGAAGAGCTTCGGCTCGCCGACGGTCACCAAGGACGGCGTCACGGTCGCCAAGGAGATCGAGCTCGAGAACCGCTTCGAGAACATGGGCGCCCAGATGGTCCGCGAGGTCGCCTCGAAGACGAGCGACATCGCCGGCGACGGGACGACCACCGCGACGGTGCTCGCCCAGGCGATCTACCGCGAGGGCTCCAAGCTCGTCGCGGCCGGGCACAACCCGATGGAGATCAAGCGCGGCATCGACAAGGCGGTCGAGGCGATCGTCGAGCACCTCCGCAGCTCCGCCAAGCAGACCAAGGACGCGAAGGAGATCGCGCAGGTCGGCACGATCAGCGCGAACGGCGACGAGACGATCGGCAAGCTCCTCGCCGACGCCATGGAGAAGGTCGGCAAGGAGGGCGTGATCACGGTCGAGGAGGCCAAGAGCGCCGACACGACCCTCGACGTGGTCGAGGGCATGCAGTTCGACCGCGGCTACCTCTCGCCGTACTTCGTGACCGATCCCGAGGCCATGAAGGCGAACCTCGAGGACTGCTACATCCTCATCTCGGAGAAGAAGATCTCCAACATGAAGGACCTGCTCCCAGTGCTCGAGGCGATCGCCAAGAGCCAGAAGCAGCTCCTCATCATCGCCGAGGACGTCGAGGGCGAGGCGCTCGCGACCCTCGTCGTGAACAAGCTCCGCGGCACGCTGCACTGCGCGGCCGTCAAGGCGCCGGGCTTCGGTGACCGCCGCAAGGAGATGCTGAAGGACATCGCCACCCTGACGGACGGCCAGGTGATCGCGGAGGAGCTCGGCCTCAAGCTCGAGAACGTCACGATCAGCGATCTCGGCCGCGCGAAGACGGTCCTCATCGACAAGGACAACACCACGATCGTCGGCGGCCAGGGCAAGAAGGACAAGATCAAGGCCCGGCAGCAGGAGATCCGCGCTCAGATCGAGAACACGACGAGCGACTACGACCGCGAGAAGCTCCAGGAGCGGCTCGCGAAGCTCGTGGGCGGCGTCGCGGTCGTCAAGGTCGGCGCTGCGACCGAGACCGAGATGAAGGAGAAGAAGGCCCGCGTCGAGGACGCGCTCCACGCGACCCGCGCGGCCGTCGAGGAGGGCATCGTCCCGGGCGGCGGCGTGGCGCTCATCCGCGCGCAGAGCTCGCTCGAGAAGCTCAAGGTCAACGACGAGCAGCGGTTCGGCGTGAACATCATCCGCCGCGCCATCGAGGAGCCCCTCCGCCAGATCTCGGCCAACGCCGGGGAAGAGGGCTCGATCGTCGTGCAGAAGGTGCGCGACGGCAAGGACTCGTACGGCTACAACGCCGCGTCGGGCGACTACGGCAACCTGCTCGAGATGGGCGTCATCGATCCGGTCAAGGTCGTCCGGTCGGCGCTCCAGAACGCGGCCAGCGTCGCCAGCCTGATGCTCACCACCGAGGCGCTCATCGCTGAGCGGCCGAAGGAGGAGAAGCCGGCGGCTGGTGGCGGCCACGCGGGCCACGGCCACGACTTCTGATCGCGACGCGCCGCGCTGACCGCTAAGCCCGGCGGGCGAGGGCCGGCTTCCTCCTCAGGAAGTCGGCCCTTCGCCATTTCGACTTCCGGCGGGCCGCGGCGCATGATCTGATCCGGCGCAGGTTCGCGATGAGCACCCTGACTACCGAGCGCCTGGCGCTCACCCCGGTCTCGCTGCCCCTGCTCGAGGCGGTCATCCGCGGAGATCGCGCCGAGGCCGAGGCCCTGTCCGGCGCGCGCTTCCCTGGCGCCTGGCCCGGGCGCGCGCTCGTCGAGCGCGCCTTCAGCTCGCCGCTCGACCGGCTGCGCGACGATCCAGAGGCATTCCTGTGGGGCACGCGGCTGATGGTGACGCGCGGGCAGGAGGAGCGCGTCGTCGTCGGCAGCGTGGTGCTGAACGGCCGGCCCGACGCGACCGGCACGGTGGAGATCGGCTACGGCGTCGAGGGCAAGTCCCAGGGCCAAGGCTACGCGACGGAGGGGTCGCGCGCCGTCCTGCACTGGACGATGCAGCAGCCGGGCGTGAGGCGCGTCATCGCGACCACGCCGGCCTGGCACCGCGCGTCGCTCCGGGTGATCGAGAAGCTCGGGATGCGCCCTGCTGGGACGCTCGATCACGACCTCCTGGGCGAACTCCTCGTCTTCGAGCGCTACCCCGAGTAGCGCCCCTCCGTCCACGGACGGGGGCCCGCGCGGCGGCGTGAGCCGCTCACCCTCCTGCGCCGCTCACGCCGCCGCGCGGGTCGCGCCGCCGGGCCCACTCGCACAGGGTCATGCCCGCCGCGATCGCCACGGGGTACGAGTGGTTGATCCCGTACATGGGGATCGCGATCACGTCCTCGCACGCGTCGAGCAGCGCCTGCGGCAGCCCGTCATCCTCGCTGCCGAAGAGGAACACGAGCCCGCGGGGGAACGGCGCCTCCCAGAGCGTGCGCCGCGCGTGATCGCGCTCCACGCCGATGAGCGGGCGGCCGCGCGCCGCTTCGAGGAAGCTCGCCTCGTCGGGGCACTCGACGATGGTCTCGTACTTCTGCATGCCCATCGAAGCGCGCTCGTAGTAGGGCTCGGTCCCGATCAGGAAGATCTCCCGCACCAGGAACGAGTGCGCGACGCGGATGATGGCGCCGATGTTGAACGGGTTCTTCGCGCGGCAGACGGCGATGGAGAAGTCGTTCCGCAAGGGGGCGAGCTCTTCGCGGATCTCCCGGGTGGTGAGCCCGAAGGGCGGGATCTTCACGGCGCGCTGGCTCCCCTACTCGGCGGCGAAGCGATCGAACAGCGGATAGATGGGCCCCTCGTGGACCCTGATCCGCTCGGTCGTGCCCGTGGCGTGCTTGACCAGGAGCACGAGCCCGGCGCGCGGCACGGCGTCGAGCGCGCCCCGGATCGCCGCGACGGACATGCGCCGCACTGGCTGCCCGGCGATCTCCAGCACCTCGTCGTCCTTGCGGAGCCCGGCGCGCTCTGCAGGCCCGCCCTCCATGGTCCGCGAGATGAATGCGGAGCCGGAATGCAGCTGGTACCAGAGGCCGAGGCCGAACTTGGCGTGCGCCGGCTGGAACGCGAGCGTGAGCGAACCGCCCGCGTCGAGCTCGACGTCGATCTCGCCTGCGGCTCGGTGCGTATCGCTCGGACGGCCGATGTCGCGCACCCCGATCGGCTTGTCGATGAGCGGATTCGCTTCCCAGACCTCCACCCGGAGCCGGTCCTCGGGCAAGATCTCGAAGTTTCCGCTGGGTCCTTCGGGCCAGGTCGGCTCCAGCGTGTTCGCTTGCTCCGCCGTCCGAAAGATCTCCGCGCCGTTGACGAAGACGCGGACATAGGGGTCCGGGAGGTCACCGGCGCCGGAATCCCAGGCGCGGCCGTCCCGAGTGCGCTCCGGGATTCTCGCCCGGACGACACGCAGCCATCGGACGTTCTCGGGCGGCGGAGGATGCAGCTCCTGGTCTGAAGGAGGCTCGTGCAGGCGGGTCGAAAGCTCGGGATAGAGCGCCGAGCAGCCGCCCGCGGCGAGCGGCGTGCCACCTGCAGCGAGCAGCAGGATGAACGCGGGCAAGCAGAGCGATAGCGCGCGATGCCGTTGGAGGACCAAGATGGCGCCATTTTTGGCCGGAGCCGGCGTCAGCCGCAACTAAACCGTGCTATTTCGGGCGCCCATGCAGGATCAGCCCGTCATTGCTACCAGCGACCTCAGCGCGCACGTCGGCAGCACTGTCGTGCTCCGCGGATGGCTCTACAACAAGCGATCGAGCGGCAAGCTCCACTTCCTCGAGCTGCGCGACGGCTTCGGCACCGTCCAGTGCGTGATGGCGAAGAGCGACGTCGGCGACGAGGTCTTCGCGGCCGCCGACAAGGTCACCCAGGAGAGCGTGATCGATGTCGTCGGCGAGGTGAAGGCGCACCCGAAGCGCGCCGGGGTCTACGAGATCGCCGCGTCCGGCTTCCGCGTGCTCGGCCCCACCGCCGGCGAGTACCCGATCTCCCCGAAGGAGCACGGGACCGATTTCCTCATGGATCACCGCCACCTCTGGCTGCGATCGAAGCGGCAGCACGCGATCTTGCGCGTTCGTCACACCATCATCCAGGCCATCCGCGACTTCTTCGACGGGCGCGGGTTCACGCTCGTCGATGCGCCCGTCTTCACGCCGAACGCGTGCGAGGGGACGAGCACGCTGTTCCAGACCGACTACCACGGCGAGAAGGCGTACCTCACCCAGTCGGGGCAGCTTTACATGGAGGCGGCAGCGGCCGCGTTCGGGAAGGCGTACTGCTTCGGGCCGACGTTCCGCGCGGAAAAGTCGAAGACCCGCCGCCACCTGGCCGAGTTCTGGATGGTCGAGCCCGAGGTGGCGTTCATGGACCTCGCGGGCGACATGGACCTCGCGGAAGACTTCCTCTGCTTCATCGTCGAGCGGGTCCTCGAGCGGCGCCGCCCCGAGCTCGCGGTGCTCGAGCGCGACGTCGGGAAGCTCGAGTCCGTCAAGAAGCCGTTCCCGCGCATCCGCTACGACGAGGCCGTCGCCATCCTGAACGAGGCGCGCGCGGAGAAACGCAAAATGGCTGGAGAGGCCGAAATTCCGGATTTTCCCTGGGGAGAGGACCTCGGCGGCGAGGACGAGACGATCATCTCCGGCCGGTACGATCGCCCCGTCATGATTCACCGCTATCCGGCTCAGGTGAAGGCCTTCTACATGAAGCGCGATCCGACGGACGACCGGCTCGCGCTCTGCGTCGATGTCCTGGCGCCGGAAGGTTATGGAGAGGTGATCGGGGGCGGGCAGCGCGAGGATGATCTCGCCACCCTCGAGCGGGCAATCGAGGCGCATCGGCTGCCCCCCGAGGCGTTCGGCTGGTACCTGGATCTGCGCCGGTATGGCACCTTCCCGCATGCGGGCTTCGGGCTCGGCGTCGAGCGGAGCGTCGCCTGGATCTGCGGTCTACCGCACGTGCGCGAGACGATCCCGTTCCCGCGCATGCTGAATCGGCTCTCGCCTTAGTGCTGCGCGTCAGAGATCCTGCCGGAAATTCGGGGCGCCGCTTGGCAGCGCCTCGTTCACGGCGCGATGCGCCACGGCGCCGACGCGGCGGGCCGACGCGTGCGAGCGTGAAAGCGTGGGAGCAGGCGAGGCTAGCCGCTCCTCGCGCGCACCCACGCATCGGAATCGCGACGCTGTGCGAGGAGCGTGAGTAAGAGGTAACGCGATCGGCAAGCCCACGCCCACGCGACACGCGACAACGGCGGGCAGTGTGGTCAGGCCGTGCCCGCGCCCCGCGTCGCCGCTGGGGATCCGTTTTTGCTCCGCTTGCAGGGCGACTCTGTCGTATCAAGAAAGCATAGGGCGCAACCCGCGACCCACGCTCACTCGGCCGACCGACGGAGCCACCCCTGCTTGCAGATGAGGGAGCGCTCTACCGGCGAGCCGGACCCTGCCCCCGCCTCCCCGACCCAACTCGCGAGGACAAAGCTATGGCTCGTCTCGTCGGCTTTATCGGTAACCGTCCGGATCTCGGCGCGCGTGCGATCGAGCTCGAAGAACGTGCCCTCACGGTTCGCCGAAGGGAGGGCGTGATCCCTGGCTGGGGGGTCGGCTTCTACCAGGGAGGAGAGATTCTCCTCAAGCGCCGGCCGATCGATGATCGACCGGAGATCAGCCTGGCCGACATGACCAAGGACGTGCGCGCCGACATCCTCGTGGCGCATGTCCGGGCTGCGACCGTCGGCAGCCTGCGCACCGAGAACACGCACCCCTTCCGTTATCGGCAGTGGCTGTTCGCCCACACGGGCACGGTCGAAGGGTTCGCCCGCCTGCGGAACCAGCTGAGCGACTCGCTGCCGCAGTTTCTCCAGCGCGACGTTCGCGGCGAGACGGACAGCGAGCTCCTCTTCCACCTGTTCCTGTCCTTCCTCCACGACAGCGGCCAGCTCGATCGACCCAACGTGGACGCGGCGAGCGCGCGGACGGCCCTCCGGTCCTCCATCGCGCTCGTGGACCGGCTCTGCGCGGAGGAAGGGGCGGGGCCGAGCGCGATGAACATCGTGGTCACGAACCCCGAGTACCTGCTCGCCGCCCACGGCGGCACGTCGATGGCGTACCGCATCTACCAGGGCAGCGAGGACATGGAGCGGCTCCTCAGCGACGGCGGGTTGGGCCGAATGCGCATGCCCGACTATGCCGCGAGCCGGTTGACGCTCGTCGCGTCGGACTTCGATGACGACCAGGCCCCCGCGGGGTGGACCCACGTCGGCGAGCGTGCGATCGTGACGTTCACCCGCGCCGATGCTCCCGCGATCGAGCCGATCTGAACGCCCGGAGGGCCCGCAGGAGGCCAGGGCGCATGCATCGCCGGCCGGCGCTCCGGACGCCTCTCGGCCGTCGCGAGCGTGTTCGTCGCTGCTCGTCGCCGTGATCACGGGCGGGTCGCTCCTGGGGTGCGGCCGCGGAGGACCGGCCTCCTTTCCCACCGCCGCCGAGCTCTCTGACGAGCGCCGCCGCCCCGACGGCGTGGCGCTCGATCCGGCGAGCACCCCGCCGCCACCGACGAACCAGGCAGACGTCGACGACAGCGTCGTGACCCTCCGGACGCCGCTCGGCATCGGCGCCGCGCTGGACGTCGTGGACGAGTTCTTCCGGCGGGTGGTCGCCGAGGACAGCGAAGCCTTGAGCGAGCTGCTGACGCGCGATGCCCTCGCGATCCACACCGGCTCAGGCGGATCGGGGCAGCCGCCGAGCGCGGGGCTCTGGTGGGAGCAGCGGTTCCGGCGACTCGAGTACGGAAAGCTCGCCGGAGAGCCGGTCTATCGGGAGTCGGATCTCCAGATCTTCCGGGCCGAGGACGCGCTCGCGGCGCCGCAACACCCCGCGATCCAGCCCGAGACGCTCGATGACCAGGACGTCGTGATCCGCGTGCCGATCGCGACCGCGCGGGTCGCCACGGATCGCCTGCTCGGCGACGAGATCGTCGTCTGGCTGCGCCGCGACGGCCCGCGATTCAGGATCTATCGGCTGCTCGAGGACTTCCAGTTACAGTAGGCTTTGCGCTTGTGCCATATCTCCGACAAGATCGGGGCTCGATGAGCCGCCTCAAGATCGCGTTCGTGGGCTCCGGGGGAGCGGCGCGAGGCCTTGCGCACCTCGGCGTGCTGAAGGCTTGCGAGGAGCTGGGCATCCATCCCGAGATCTACGTGGGCGCGGGGGCGGGCGCGCTGGTCAGCGCTACGTACGGGCAAGACATCCCGCTCGATGTGCTGCTCGACGCCTACCGCCTCCCCTGGAGACGACGTCACCGCGGGCCTCGCCTCCACGTGTCGAGCTTCTTCGGAGCTCCCGCCCTGCGCGATCTGCTCGATCCGGGATACCTCTGCTCGGGGGTGTTCTCGATCGACAAGCTCGAGCGCTACGTGCGCCGGACGCTGCCGATCAACGACTTCCGGCAGCTGCCGCACGCCGTCTACGTGACGGCGGTGGACGTGGACAGCGCCAAGCGCGTCGTGTTCGGCCCCGGCTACGACGAGGCCACGCCGATCAGCCAGGCGGTGGCCGCCAGCTGCTGCGTGCCCGGCCTGTTCCGGCCCTACCGCATCAACGGCCGCTATCACCTGAGCGGCGAGGTGATCCGGACGCTCTCCGCCGACGTGGCCGTGAATGCCGGCGCGAACATCGTGATCATCTCCAACATCTACCGTCCCGAGGAGCGCGACGAGTCGCAGCGCTCGATCGCGAGGAGCGGCGCGCCCAGCGTCGTCCGGCAGTCGCTCAGCATCCTTCTGGCCGAGAAGGAGCGCCGCGGCGTCGAGCTCCTCTCCAAGCTCTACCCGAACGTCACCTTCCTGGACGTGGCGCCCGCGATCGGCCGGTACAGCTACATGAACCGGTTCGCCGCCAAGCCGCTCGTCCTGCGCGGCTACCGCACCGCGCTCCGCATACTCGCCGCCGCGAAGGAGAAGGGCGTCTTCGACGCCCCCTCCTCCAAGAGCGCGCTGAACTAGAGCGGCGACCGACCGCTACATCCCCGCGACGATGCGGTACCCGTCCTGGTACTCCACCAGCTCCAGCCGGTTGTCGTCGACCTTGCGGCGCCACTCTTCGCCCTTGCCCCCCGGGATGCGGTAGCTCGCGCTGAAGGTGTAGTCGACGTAGATGACGTCATCGCCCTTGAGGACGCGCCGGTAGCGGATCTCGTAGCGGATGGCGCGAGCGTCCTGGAACTTGCCGGCGAGGTACGCGCGCAGGCCAGCGTAATCGAGGTCGTCCGCCGCATCGATGTTGCCGCCGTCCTCGTAGTACTTGGGCGACGCGAGCTTGAGCAGCTCGCCCACGTTCTTGCTCTCCACCGCGTTGCGATACTTCTCGCAGAACGAGATGATCTTGCGGTTGTCGTCGTTGTCCTCCACGTCTGTGTTCGGGATGTAGTGGGTCGCGCACCCGGCGAGGACGGCCGAAGCAACGACGAGGAGCGAAGCGACAGCTTTTGTTTGGCGGCAGAACATACGCGGGCAGGACAACGCTCGGGGGAAGCAGCTGATTCCAGCTGGGAACCTTGCCAGATCGAGGCGCGGATCGGCAAGCGAAGCGATCACGACCACCAAGGATGACGGGGACGGGCAGCCGCTACGCGTGCTCCTCGAGCCAGCGGAGCAGGGCGAGGTGGCCAACCGGACCCTCATGGTCGACAGGCAGGTCCGGATCGACCTTGCGCAGGCGCACTTCGTCGCCGGGATCCGCCTGCAGGAGGAGCGCGACCGCGCCGCTGGCGAGCGCGCGGTCCTGGGCGCCGGTGAGGCCGAGCAGCTCGCGCGCGACCGGCCCCGCGTCGTCGGCCGCGAGGACGACCATGCGGTCGGCGTCCGAGGACGCGACGAGCTCGGCCGCGGCACGGAGCGCCTCCAGCGCGCCGCCGAGCCCGGCGCCGACCGCGAAGCTCGGCCCGGTGAGCTGGTACGCGATGGCGCACTCGCCCGCGATCGCGTTCGGCGACGTCGCAGGGAAGAGGCGCGGCTCGACGAAGCGGGCTCCGCGGGCGCGGCGGCGGGCGTCGTACACATCGTTGGTGTCGATCGTGGCGAGCGCGTGGCCCGCGACGATGCCAGCCCCCCGCAAGCGATCGGCGCCGACGATGGCGGCGAGGGCTGCCACCGCGGTCAGCCCGAGCCGGCAGAGCGCGTCGAGGCGCGCGAGGCGGTCGCGCGCGATGCCGGTCGCCTCGGCGAGGCGCCCGAGATCGGAGCCCGTCACATGCGCGTGCGCGCGGAGAACCACTGCGCGCGGGCGCCGCGGGCGGCGCCCGCTGGCGGAGGACGTGAGCAAGAGGGCGGCGTTGGCGCCGCCGAACGCTGCCGAGAGCTTGAGCGCCGAAGAGAGCGGGCGGGGCTCGGCGCGCTCTAGCAGGTGAGCCGGCGCGTCGGGGTCGAGCTCGCCTTCGGAGGCCGCCGGTGGAGCGATGGACGCCTGGAGGGCGGCTGCTGCGGCGAGCGCCTCGAGCACGCCCGCGGCCCCGAGCGTGTGCCCTATCTGAGCCTTGAACGGGTGGACCACCGGCGGAGGCGCGTCCGCGCCCGGCAGCGCGTCCGAGCCCTCCGCGGCGCCGCGCGGCGAGAGCAGCGCGGCGATCGCGCGCGACTCCATCGCGTCGTTGTAAGGCGTCGCCGTAGCGTGGGCGCTGATCAGACCGACGCGCGAGGCAGGCCACCCGGCGTCGGCGAGCGCCGCGGCGCCGGCGCGCGCGAGCCCCGAGCCGGTTCGATCCGGGGCGGTGATGTGCACCGCGTCCGTGGACGCGCCGAAGCCGGCGACGCGGACGAACACCGGGGCGCCGCGGAGACGGTCCTCGCGGACGAGGGCGACGACGGCGGCGCCCTCGCCGAGCGCCATGCCGTCACGGCCGACGCGAAACGGGCGCGACCTGGACGCCGTCGTCGCGCGGAGCGCCTCGAAGCCGGCGGCGACGAAGATGCTGAGGGCGTCGTAGCCACCGGCGAGCACGAGATCGCAGGCGTCGCGATCGAGCCAGCGGAGACCGAGGCCGATCGCCAGGGTGCTCGCCGCGCACGCCGCGAGCAGGTGCGTGCGCAGCGGGGTCCGATCGAGCCCGAACGCCGCGAGCGCGTCGTTGAACGGCGCGAAATACGTCGCGCGCGAGGCCAGCGCGGCGAGCGATCCGGCGTCGGCGCCCTCGGCGCGGGCGGCGAAGAACCGCTCCGCGGTGAGCATGCCGCCGCTGGAGGTGCCGAGGGCGATGCCGATGCGCTCGCCACGAAAGCCCGGACGCACGCCCTCCAGCGCCGCGAGGGTCTGTGAGAGCGCCGCCTTCAGCAGGTCCGTGGCGCGATCGGCGCATGGATCAACGCCGAGCTCCGCCGGCGCGCGCGCGGCGAAGGGCCGCAGCAGGCCGGCTCGAGCCAGCTCCGCGTCGCGCGCGATCGCGACAGGCGCAGGCTCGCCAGCCGCAGGGACGCGGTAGGCGAGAGGGCCGAGGCCGAGCGCCGAGACAGCCCCCGAGGCGATGACGCAGGCGTCGCTCATGAGCCGCCCTCCGGCCGGAGCGCGTCGGGATCGACGAACGCCCGCGGATCCGGCGCGCGATCCCGCTCCTCGGCCTCGCAGATCACCGTGATGAGCAGCCCGGTCGAGGCCTGCGCGTAACGGACGTTGCCGCAGCCCATGCCCTCGGCGATCACGACCTCCTCGTCGAGCCGCCGCCGGCGGGCGCCCTCCGCCGTCGACCACGTGGTGCGGCGCGCGCCGATCACGCCTCGGTCGTTGACCCGCAGATCGATCACGGCGTCGCCGTCGCGCAGGACGAAGGAATCCGTGCTCTCGGCGCGCGAGTACCAGAGCAGCGTCCCCGCCGCCGGGTGGAGCATCCACCAGCGCAGGAAATCTACCGGCAGACCGCGGCGCGCAGCCCGCGGCGTCGAGGCGTCGCCGCGCCTCAGCAGATCGAGCGCGGGAACGGCGAAACGGAAGCGATCGCCGCGGGCCCACAGGTCGAGCGCGGTGGTGCCGCCCGGGCCGAGGAGGATCATCCGCAGCGCGCCCTCGGGCTCGAGGATGTCGCCCACCGCCGCGCGTGCGCGCCCTTCGATCGCCGGCGGGGCGACCGCGATCGCGCCGCGCGCCTCGAGCACGTGGCCTGTGCGCGGCTCCCGCAATGCCAGGCGGACGCGGAGCGTGCGCGGGCCAGCCCCCTCGACCTCGCGGCGGAGGCCTGCGAGGCGCTCGCGCCCCGCTCGCCACGCGGAGGGGTCGAGCCGCGCGGCGGACGTGCCCGCCGATGGGCCAGGCAGGAGGCGCGCTAGCTCGGCGTCGAGCGCGCCGCCGCGCCGCGGGGCGCTCGCGGCGCAGGCAGGGAGGCTCGCGAGCAAGAGCAGGAGGCGCCCGGCGCTGACGAGGCGCCGCGCACGACGGCGGGGAGCGGGCGGCGACGTCGTCACGCGTCGCCGGGAGCGACCAGCAGGATGGCGTATCCCCGGTCGGGTGCGCCGCCCACGACGAGCACGCTCGCGAGGTCGCGGCTGGCGAGCGCCGCGACCGCCGCAGCAGCGGCGAACCCGCCGGCGCCCTCGTGATCACCTGAGCGCGACGCGAGCGTGGAGCGCCGCACCTCGGCCCACGGTGAGCCCTGCAGGCAGGCGACGAGGCGCTCCTCCTCCCGTCCGACGAACACGGCGGCTGGCGACGGGACGGTGGCCTGCGCTCGCAGGGCGACCTCTCCCGGAGCGCCGAGGCGCGCCGGCGCTGGCGCTCCCGCGAGCATCCCCACGCCGTCACCCCGCCAGGAGTTCCACCAGGACACCATCGCCACCGGGCGCGCCCCTCGCTCACGAACACGCGCGGCGCTCTCGAAGAGCAGCACGGCAGCGCCCTCGCTGCGGACACCGCTGCTGACGACCTGCGAGCAGATCGGACCGAGGCACCGCTCGATCATCGGGCTCGTCTCCTCGACGCTGCCCGCGGCGAGCGCCTCCCCCTCCCCGGCCGTGATGAGCTCGATGGCCGTGACCATGGCCGCCTCCGCGGTGGCTCCGAGATCGGCCATCGCGAACACCGGGCCACGGAGGCCCAGGTAGATGGAGGCATGCCCGACCGGCGACGAGGGGACCAGGTTCGGAAAATCGGCGGGGCTCGCGTACTTCGCGCCCTTGTCGTAGATGCGCCGCATGTAGGCGGTCGAGGCGTCGACGCTGCCAAACGACGCGCCGACGATGGCGCCGGGCAGGGTGCGGCTCGGCGCGACGTCGGCCGCTGGATCACCCGCGCCGGCCTCGGCCTGGACCGCACCACCGAGCCCGGCCTCCGAGAGGGCCGTGAGGATCGCGGCCGTCGTCAGCCGGCCAGCGCGGTCGAGCCGCCTCGCCCGCGCGAGATCGAGGTGCGCGGCCGCGTTGAAGGGGATGGCCCCTTCCGCTGGCGGAGGGCCAGGCTCGAGATAGGCGGCGCCGCCGCGGGACGCGAGGACGCCGAGCGGGCCGATCGTCGCGGCCGCCGTCACGACGACCGACCGCCGCCGGGGCGCGCTGCCGGCGTCGAGCGGCGGTGGAAAACGGCCTGGCTGCGCGAGCACGAGCACGCTGTCCGTGCCGCCGAAGCCGAAGGAGTTCGACATCGCCGACCGGATCGGCACCTCGCGCGCCTCCTTCAGGTGCACGAGCTGGCAGTCCGGATCGACCTCTTCGAGGCCGCCGGTCGGGGGCATCACGCCGCGCGCGATGGCGAGGGCGGTGATCGCGGCCTCGACCGCGCCCGCTGCGCCGAGCGTGTGCCCGATCTGCCCCTTCGATGAGGAGACGGCGATGCGGTTCACCTCGGGGCCGAGGCAGGCGCGCAGGGCGGCGCTCTCCATGACGTCGTTCAGCGGCGTCGCGGTGCCGTGCGCGTTGACGTAATCGAGATCCGAGGGCGTGAGCGCCGCGCACCGGAGAGCGTCGCGCATGACGCGCGCGGCGGTGCGCCCCTCGCGCTCGGGGTTGGTGATGTGATGGGCCTCGGCGCCGGTCGCCCATCCGCGGAGCTCGACGATCGGCTCCGCCCCGCGCGCGCGCGCGGCGTCCTCGGACTCGAGGAGCAGGAACGCCGCCGCTTCGCCGAGGTTCAGACCGGCGCGCCGCCGATCGAACGGGCGGCACGGCTCCGGATCGACGGCCGCGAGCGCGCCGAAGCCGGTGTACGTCAGCCGGCACAGGCCGTCAGCGCCCCCCGCGAGCACGCGGGTGGAGAGGCCGGCGCGGAGCCAGGCCGCGCCCAGCAACACGGCGTTCGCGCCGCTCGAGCAGGCGCTGCAGACGCTCCTCACCCGACGGAACGGACCGACGGCGGCGCGGACGTGGTCGGCCGTCGAGGAGAGGGGATGCGAGAGCATCCGCTTCAAGGGGGCGATCGCGCTGGGGTCGTGCGACAGCCAGGCGAGCAAGTCCTCCGTCTCGAACATCCCGGCGGTCGTCCCGCCGACCACCAGGTCGACCGGGACGGCCCTCGGGTCGATGCCCGCGTGTCCGAGCGCCTCGCGGGCCGAGAGCACGGCCATCGCGTCGGTTCGAGACCACCCTTCCGCCTCGCCCGGCGGCGCGACCTCCTCGGGGGAGAGGTCGCGGACCTCCGCGGCGATGCGCCCGCGCGTCCCGGGGATCTCGAACAAGGAGAGCGGCGCGAAGGCCCGTTCTCCTGCGATGAGCCGGTCCATCGTCTCGCTCGCCCCGCGCGCCAGGGGCGAGACGACCCCGATGCCCGTCACCCAGATGCGCACGCCCGAACGGCTCTCTGCGGCGCGTTCACGCCGCCGCGGTCGACTTGACGATGTGGGCCACGAGCGCGTCCACCGATGCGAAGATCGGCCTCGCTTCGTCGCCCTCCGGGATGCGGACGCCGAAGCGCTCCTCCACGCTCATGGCGAGCTGGAGCGCGTCCAGCGAATCGAGGCCCAGCCCCGCGCCGAACAGCGGCGCGGCGTCGTCGATGTCGGCCGGCGTCTTCCCCTCGAGGTTCAGCTCCTCGACCATGAGTTCTTTTAATTTCTGCCGCACGTCCTGCGCGTTCATGAGCACGTCCCAGCGGGGTAGCACAATTCCGCGCCTTTCCACCAGGGGGCAGCGCTTTTTCTGACGGTTTGGTAAAGAGCGCCCATGGCCCTCGTCGACTACGCCACCTCTGCAGGCGTCGCGCTGCTCACGCTCAATGATCCGCCCGTCAACGGCTACACCCACGAGATGATGAAGGACCTCGACGCGGCCATCCTCGAGGCCCGCTTCGACAACGATGTCCATGTCATCGTCATCACCGGGCACGGCGAAAAGTTCTTCTGCGCAGGAGCGAACATCAACATGCTCCGCGAGTCGGATCCGACGTTCAAATACTACTTCTGTCTCCACGCGAACGAGACGTTGAGCCGCCTAGAGCACACGCCGAAGCTCTGCATCGCCGCGCTGAACGGCCACACGGTAGGCGGTGGTCTCGAGATCGCGATGGCCTGCGACCTCCGCATCGCCCGCAAAGGCGCCGGCAAGGTCGGCCTCCCCGAGGTCACGCTGGGCGTCCTTCCAGGCACCGGAGGCACCCAGCGCCTGGCCAGGCTCATCGGCAAGTCACGGGCGATCCAGCTGATGTGCGAGGGGCAGACGTTCGATTTCGAGACAGCGCTCGCGGTTGGCCTGATCAATGACGTCTGGGAGACGGCCTCCCATGACGAGTTCATGGACCGGATCCTCGCGTACAGCCACACGTTCACGCTGCCGGACCGCGCGGCGCTGGCGGTCGGGCGCATCAAGCGCGCCGTTCAGACGGGCTTCGAGGTAGGGCTCGAACAGGGGCTCGCCCTCGAACGAGAGCTCCAGGCCGAGCTGTTCACGTCGGAGGACGCCAGCGAGGGGCTCGCTGCGTACATGGAGAAGCGTAAGCCGGTGTTCCAAGGCAAATGAGCGCACGCCGCGGCCAATGCGCGCACGCCGCACGTCGCGCAATGCGCTGCCTCGCCGTTCTTCTCCGTGGGCAGCCGGATCGGATTGACGCCGCCTCGAATGTAACAAAAATTACTTATTGCTGGTGACCTCGGAGGGTTGGACGATTTTCAAATCAGAGGGGGCTGCTGCACGTAAGTTCAGGCATGCAACAGCTTGTTGAGCATGGGCCCCTTCTGGAGCGGCCCAGCTTCGAGACCGTGTACACCGTCGGGCTGTCATTCCTCCGACAAGCGCTCCGCTGGCTCGGGGTGGCAGAGCGCGATGTCGACGACGTCCTCCAAGACGTCATGATCGCTGCGTATCACGCGCTGGATCGCTTCGATCCGAGGCGCTGCTCAGACGAGGCGCGCACCCGACATCCCCCCTGCGGCCACGCCTCAAGCCTGGAACGCGGGGCGCCACAAACGGCGAGCCCGCTCGGGGAGCCCCTCAGGCGCTGGCTGTTCGGCATCGCCTGGCGTCAGGTCGGCCACTATCGCGAGCGCGCCCACCGCCGCCGAGAGATCGCGGTCGGCGCCGGGGCGAGCTGGCCGTTCGAGCCGGCCGACCCCGGCTTGACCTCGGAACAGCTGCTCGCACGCGAGCAAAGCGGCCAGCTCGTCGGCAGGCTGCTCGGCGGGATCGACGCCGAGCGACGCGTGGTCTTGATCATGCACGATCTGCTCGATGTGACGACCGCCGACATCGCGCGCGACCTGGACGTGAAGGAGAACACGGTACGCAACCGCCTCCGGCTGGCCCGCGAAGACTTCCGGGTGGCGGTGAAGCGCATGAACGCCGAGGACCGACGCGCACTCCACGATCCGCTGAGCCTCCAGGTCGCCGAGCGCTCCCGCGGGGCGGACGAAGAGTCGCTCATGAGCACCGCCAGGCTGATCCCGGAGGTGCCGGACGCTACCCGGCGCAGGATCTGGCTCGCCGTCATGCGCGCGATCGCCGAGGCGCACGCGGCGGGCCCGAGCGCCAAGGCTTGCGCCGCGCCAGCTCCGTAGGCGACCGCCGCACGCACCGAAAGGAGGCCAGCGCAGCCGAGGGCCCGGGGTCGGCCGCTCTCAGCGCTCCAGCATCCTGCCGTAGTGCTCGGCGAGCGCCGTCCCTCCCAGGCGGGAGAAGAAGGAGGAATAGCATATCCAGATCGCCAGCCCGTTCATGTCGTCGAAGATCGGCGGGAGATACGGAGGCGGGCGGATGATCCCGTCGGTCACGTGCGCGTGGAGGACAGGGACGTCCTCGTGCGCGACCTTCCCCACGAACAAGAATGGAATCAGCATCGCCCGATCGTGCTGAATGGCCGCACGCATGAAGGCGTAGTTGAGGACGATCCCCTTGCAGTAGCAGGCGTCCTTCGTGAACGGCGCCCCTCCCGCAAGCACGCCGCCGCGGAAGACGCGCCTGGCATTCTGGAAGCACTCGTCTTCTTCGTAACCTTCGGTGCGGTACCACTCGAACACGTCGAGGAACGACGCCCCGTCCTCCGCCTTGTCCACCGCGAGGATGCGGTCGTTCAGCTTCTTCGCGCGACGCGGAGTGCTCCTGAAGGTGAGGATCTCCAACAGAACGGCGAGCCCTTCCTGCACCGCCGTGGTGCGCGGAGGCCCCTTCGCGAGCCAGCGCGCCACCGGTTGAGCTTGCCCGTTCAAGCTGGTCGCCACGTGCACCCACCCCTCGTGCGCCTCGAGGATGTCGACATCGCTCTTGGAGAACATCGCGCCGCTCCGGATCTTCACGTAGTCGCTGCCGGCGGCGGCGTCCGCGAGGAGCGAGTCGTCCACCTGCACGCGGATCGACGCGCCGCCGAAGAAGCGGTCGAAGCGGGCGTTCAGATCGAGCGCCGCCATCTCCGCCGTGATCTCCCGCTGCTGCGACGGGCCGAGCCGCTCACCGCCGATCGCCGTCAGGAGGTCGTAGAGCACGAACCCCATGTCCCGCACGCTCGTCTTTCCGTCTGGCAGCTTGTCCTTCGGGGATCCGTAGAGCTCGCGGGACAGCGCGTAGAACGCCTTCGTTCCCCGTCCGATGAGCATGCTCACGACCTTCCGGTACTCGTCCGCCGTCGCGCGGAGGATCTGCCCGAGCCGATCGCGCTTGCCGAGCTCCCGCTCGGCGTCGCGCAGGATCTCCTCGAGCTCGCGCTGCTTGGCCTCCGGGTCGAACCCCAGATCGTCCGAGTAGGCGACCTGCGGCAGCTCGCGCTGCTTCGAGCGGATAAATTGCTCTTCGACGTCCGCCTCCCAGCGGAGCGCCTGGAGGATGCGGATCGGCCGCTGCGCATCGAGCACGCGCTGGGCCAGCGTCGCCAGGATCTCCTTGTAGGAGCGCCACGGCCCCGCGACCGGCGGGAGCGGCGCGTGCGGGATCGGTCCGTCGTGCAAGCTCAGGGACTCGAGCGGCGCCGACGGCGCTTCGCCGCTCTCCGCGCCGCCTTGCCCAGGGCCGCCCTGGCCGCCGGTCGCGGCCGCTCCCGCGCCGTCCTCCGCCGCGCCAGCGCTGCCGCTGCTCGGCTCGTCCGCCGGCTGGCTCACCTCGAGCTCGCGCTGCGCCTCCACGTCCGCCGCGTGCGCCCCTCTCCTCTCCCGGGCCTCAGAGCTCTGCGCCATTGCGATCGAGTGCTAACACCGGCTCACCTGTCCGAGCAAACGTCCACGGGCCAGGACAAGCGCCGCGGGGAGAGCCGGCTTCGCCGGGTCCTTGTCGGCATCGCGGCCTCGGGGTACGAGCCCTGCCCGTATGAGCGATCCCGAGCACAGGAATGACGCCGAGACGACCGCCGAGGAGGAATCGACCGCCCTCTCGGATGCCGCGCTCCTCGAGCGCACAGCGGAGGGGGCCAGGCGGCTCCGCTCGGCGATCGCGGCGGCGGTGGTAGGGCAGGACGACGTCGTCGAGGCGATGCTGATCACGCTCGCCGCGCGCGGGCATGCGCTGCTCGTCGGCGTCCCGGGGCTCGCCAAGACCCTGCTCGTGTCGTCGCTCGCGAGGGCGCTCGACCTCAGCTTCGGGCGCGTCCAGTTCACGCCTGACCTGCTGCCCGCCGACATCACGGGGACCGACGTGCTGCACGAGCAGCACGGGTCGCGGAGCCTGCGCTTCCAGCCCGGCCCCATCTTCCACAACCTCGTCCTCGCGGACGAGGTGAACCGGACGCCCCCGAAGACGCAGGCCGCCCTGCTCGAGGCGATGCAGGAGCGCAAGGTGACCGTCGGGACCACCACGCACGCCCTCCCCGACCCGTTCCAGGTGTTCGCGACGCGAAACCCGATCGAGCAGGAAGGGACCTACCCGCTGCCAGAGGCGCAGCTCGACCGCTTCTTGCTGGAGATTCACGTCACCTACCCGAGCGAGGCCGAGGAGCGCGAGGTGGCGCGACGGACGACCTCGGGGAAGCCGCCGGCGATCGCGGCGGTGCTCAAGGCGAGAGAGGTGCTGGCGATCGGGCGCCTCGTCCCGAGGATCCCGGTGACCGACGAGGCCGTGGACCTCGCAGTGCGCCTCGCCAGGGCGACGCGGCCGGGGGCGGAGCGCGCAGCGCAGGAGGTCCGGGACTACGTGCGCTACGGCGCGGGGCCGCGCGGGAGCCAGGCGCTGGTGATCGCCGCCAAGGCGCGCGCCGCGCTCCGCGGAGAGGCAGCGGCAGACGTGGACGACGTGAGGGCGCTGCTGATCCCGGCGCTGCGGCACCGGATCGTGCTGTCGTACCGCGCCGAGGCGGACGGCGTCCGCGACGTCGACGTGCTGAGCGCCGTGGAGAGATCGGTGCGCTGAGCGGCGCCGCGGCGCGGACGCCCATCACCGGGCGCGAGGCGCCTGTTGCTGCGCTTCCTTCACCGGCGTGACCGCCTTCATGGCCTTCAGATCCAGCGCGAAGCGCAGCGTCCCCGGCCCGCGCCCGTCCCAGCTCACCGCGACGACGCCGCTCTTCTTCAGGCTCAGGCCGGCCCAGCCGCCGTCGCCGAGCAGCGACGTCACAAGCGCCGACAACGAAGGCTCGTGCCCCACCAGCGCCAGCGGCTGAGCCCCCTGGTGCTGCGAGAGCAACCGGAGGATCTCGGCCGTGTCGCGCGAGGGAGAGAGCTCGGCCACGACCGACACCTCGTCGGTCAGCCCGGCGGCCTCGGCGATGATCTCCGCGGTCTGCACCGCGCGCACGAGGGGGCTCGTCCAGATCATCCCAGGACAGCGGTCCTTCTGCTTCGCGAGCCATTTGGCGACGCGCCGGGTCAGCTTGCGCCCCTTGCCCGTCAACCAGCGACCTGCGTCGCCGAGGTCCGGCGCGTCATCCACGGCATGGCCATGGCGAATGATCAGGATCTCCATGACCTGACCTTAGCTTGGACGAGCGCCAGCCGGGGAGCGCCGTCCGCGCGAAAGGGGCGGCGGCGCCACATCGAGGCCCCTCAGAACTCGCACTGATGGGTCGCATCGTTGCAGTGCGAGCCCGGCGCCACGAAGGGACAGATGCTCCCGCGGAAGTTCTCGCACGGGAAACCGCACGTGAATGAAGTGTGCGTGTAGCAGATCTGCCCCTCGTCACAATCGGCATCGGAGGCGCATCGGCAGTTGAAATCGTCAGGGAACCCGTTCCCGTTTTCATCAAGGCCGTTGCAGCACTCCGTCACGTAGACGTCGCTCGCGCTGCAGTCCTCGTCCGCGCAGTCCAGCGCGCCGTCGCAGTCGTTGTCGATCCCGTCGGTGCACGCGCCGGTCCCGAACTCGGGGCCAGGCGCGGCGCCGTTCGCGCAGCTCCGGCATGAGCCGAAGGTGGCGCAGCCAGGATCAGCGCAGTCGACGTAGTGATCGCCGTCGTTGTCGATGTCGTCGTCACAGATCTCGCGCGGGTTCGGGACGATCTCGACGTTGAGCACGAAGGGGCCCTCGTTCGGTCCGCTCGCGGGATCGATCGTGAAGCCGTCGAGGAAGACGAAATACGTACCGGGGTACAGGATGCCGAAATCGAGCAGGGAGGCCCGCGACCCGCCGCTGTCGTCGTCGCAGCCGATCTCCCGGCCGGAATTGCAGGCGCCCGTGCGGACGTAGAGCGCCGTGTCGAAGGCCGACCCGCGCGAGTCGACGTGCACGCGCGACGGCGCGGTGAGCACGAAGAAGAAGACCGCCTCGCCGGCGTCGCCGCCGCACTCACCCCGGGTCTCGCTCACGTGCCCGGTGGTGTCCCCCGTGTACGTGCCAGTCCCGGGGATGCGCTTCGGCGACAGGCAGTTGGCCTGCTCGAGCACGCACACGGGGCTGCTCGCGCAGTCCGGGTCCTGGCAGTCGACCAGGGCGTCGCCGTCGTCGTCGACGTCGTTGTTGCACCGCTCCGGCGTCGGCTCGCAGTTCGGCGCGAAGGCGCAGGCGCCGTCCGCGCAGTCGACGCGCTCATCGCAGTTGTTGTCGACGCCGTCGTCGCAGATCTCCGGCACGCAGCGCCGGCAGGCCGGCGCGGAGACGCACTGCGGATCCGCGCAGTCGACGCGCCCATCGCAGTCGTTGTCGGCGCCGTCCTCGCACCGCTCCGGCGAGCCGGGCGGCTCGCACGCGCAAGGGAAGAGGCCGCGGCAGTCGGGATCGCCGCAGTCGACAAGGAGATCGCAGTCGTCATCCTCGCGGTTGTCGCAGCGCTCGCGCTGGGCGCTGCAGGCGCAGAGCGGCTCGGAGCCGCAGTCGGCGTCGTCGCAGTCGAAGGCGAGATCGCAGTCGTCATCGGCGCCGTTGCCGCACTTCCCGGCCTCCGAGGTGGAGCAGCCGCAGGCCGGCGTCCCCGAGCAGTCCGCGTCGAAGCAGTCGACGATCGTGTCGCAGTCGTCGTCGGCGCCGTTCTGACAGCGCTCGCCGGCGGGGCTCGGGGTACAGCCGCAGATCTCCCCCGCTGCGCAGGCGGGATCGAAGCAGTCGCTCACGCCGTTGCAGTCGTTGTCCGCGGCGTCCGTGCAGATCTCCGGCGCGCCCGGGAAGACGGACGGGTTGAGGTCGTTGCAGTCGCTCCCGCCGCAGGACGTCGGGCCGACGCCGTCCCGATCGTCGTCGCGGGGGCGATGCTCGCAGCGCCCGTCCGCGCAGTCGTCGCTCGTGCAGTCGTCGCCGTCGTCACAGTCCGTGGGGCCGCCGCACGCGTCGAAGCCTCCGACGCCCTCGCCTCCGTTCGATGAGGTCGACATGCTGCCGCTCGTCGCGCCACCAAAGCCGCCCCCTCCAGCGCTGGCGTTCGAGAGCTCGGGGAGGCTCGTCCGGCCGCACGCTCCCGCCAGGACGCCGAGCGCCGCCCATGCGCCGAGCGCCATGAGGTACCGTCGAATCCGGGAAGGCCGCGGAAGCGCCCCCTCGACCCACGCTGAAGAGCCCGGCTTCATCTCTCACCCTCTCGCACCGGCCGCACGGTGCCCGCGCTTCGGTCCACTTTACAACCCCGAGTTTCCAGGAAAGCAAGTTCTGATCCGCTGGCGCTGGCCGGTCGGCAAGGCGCTGGTCTGGAGCGCGCTGCCTCGCTCTGCGCGACCGGCCCGAGCAGCTGCGAGGGCTGCTCACGAGCTGGCCTGCACGCCGAGCCGGCCAGCTCGCGCCACGGGATCAGTTGCGGGTCGGAGCATCCGCGTGTAACGAGGGCCGGTGGGCGCGCAGCTCCAGATCGAGTACGAGCGGCCGCCTCCTGGTCTCCAGCGCGGGCGTTACCCTGCGCCACAATGGGTCATCCTGGGGATCGGCGCCGCGGTGGTGCTCATCGCAGCCGCCGTCCTGATCTGGCGAGCGCGGCGCGCCTTCAGCGCACGCGGGAGAGGCGGACCCCGCTCCTCGAGACGAGGGTGACGGGAAACCAGGCGAGCACTTCAGGGGGAGGAGGAATGATCGACCGCGGTGCGATCGCGGGTTGACACCGAGCGGACCGGACCGGTAGGCACCATAGAGGGATGCGCACCCGGTCGGCCGATGTAGAGAGCCGACCGAGCGCGCGACGAGCCTGCAACAGCCGGGGCCCAGAGACGCGCCCCAGTGAGGCCCTTTGGGTCCTGAAGAACACCGCGCAACCGCGGCCCGTGGATACATGGCACCGATCGAACGTGGCGTTGAGCTTGTGCATCGCGTGATCGCGCAACTGAAGAAGCGCCCTTCCAGCCATACCGCCGAGGGAGCGAGCCAGGCGGCGCTCGATGCGCTCGAATCGAGGCTGATGGTCGAGCTGCCGCCCACGCTGCGGGCGTTCCTCGAGTTCGATTTCAGGCTCGATAGCCTGGGCCCGCGGTTCAAGGGGCGGCATCGCTTCGGCCAGGATCCGTCGGCGCCTCGACCGAAGCTCACCTCGGTTCGCAAGCTGGCCGAGGCGAAGACCGACCTCGGCTGGACCGAATCGCGGCTCCGGGCCAAGGTCGTGAGGCTGCCCAACCTCACCGGTCAGCCGTGGAACGCGCTCTACCTCGGGGAGGCCAGGCGGGACGGCGAGCTCGTCATCCTCGGCCTCGACAACGAGGACACGAACGTCCGGGTATTCCCGCGCTACACCGCGTTCGACCTGTACCTCGCCGAGCAGTGCGGCCTCATCAAGCTGCGCGAGTCGCAGCGGCTCGAGGACCTCGAGTCGCACGTGGCGCTCAACCCCGAGCTCGGGTCCGCCGAAGAGGACGACGAGGGCGACACGGAGTATTGATCGCGCGGCCGTGACGCCCTCACCCCCGGCGCCGCTCGGCCGTGAACGACGTCCGTGACGAACGCGATGGCTGCCGGTGCAGGAGCGCTCCACTTCCGGTTCCGGGTGGACGACGGCGACCCTCGTGACCGGCTCGACAAGCTCGTCGTCCACCTGCTCGACCGCGCCGGCCATGCGGCCTCTCGCGCGGCGGTGCAGCGGTGGATCGCCGCCGGTCGGGTCCTCGTCGACGGGGAGCCCGCGCGCGCGTCGGTGGCGGTGCGCGCAAGCGCGCAGGTCGAGGTCCACCCCGAAGAGCCGTCGCCCTCGCCCACCGCGGCCGATCCCGACGTGGCCATCCCGGTGGTGTACGAGGATGAGCACCTGCTCGTCATCGACAAACCTGCCGGGCTCGTCGTGCATCCGGCCCGCGGCCACGCGTCTGGCACGCTGGTCAACGGGCTGCTCGCCCTGCCCGGGTTCGCCCTGGCGCCCGCCGATCCGCGCGATCCCATGGGCCATGTCCGCCCGGGGATCGTGCACAGGCTCGACCGAGGGACGAGCGGCCTGCTCGTCGTGGCGAAGGACGAGCCCACCCGCGAGGCGCTGAAAGATCGGTTCGCCAGGCACGCGATCGAGCGCGAGTACGCCGCGATCGTCGCCGGCGAGGCGCGAGACGCCACCTACGACACGCTCCACGGCCGGCACCCGACCGACAGGCTCCGGTTCACGTCGTGGATCCGCGGCGGCGCCGGCGCCCCCGGCTCCGGAGCCGGCGCGCCCGGTTCACGCGTCGCCATGCCACGCCGCGCCGTGACGCACGTCCGCGTGCTCGAGAGGCTCGGCGACGCCGCGACCGTCGTCGCGTGCTCGCTGGAGACGGGCCGCACCCACCAGATCCGGGTGCACCTCGCCGAGCGCGGCAGGACACCCGTCCTCGGAGACCCCCTCTACGGCAAGCCGCCGAAGAAGCCGGCGGTACGGGCGATCGCGGAGGAGCTGGGTCGGCAAGCCCTCCACGCGCGCGTGCTCGGGTTCATCCACCCCGCCACGCAAAAGCCCGTCCGCTGGGAGAGCGCGCTGCCAGCGGACATGCGCAAGGCGCTCGACCAGCTGCGGGCGCTCGCTACCAGATCTTCGATTTGATGTGGCCCTTGGACTTGATGAGGATGTCGACGAGGGCGCGGTCGTAAAAGTTCTTCTGGTAGAGGTCCGGCGCGACGCGGCTCTTGTAGAGGGCGCGCCCTTCCTCGATCTCTTCGGACAGGACCGTGAAGAGGTCATCCTGCTGGATGCCCTGCACGATCTTCTCCTCGTTGTAGAGCGAGAGATCGCTCGCGATGGCGCGCGCGAGGCGGCGCGCCGCCTCTTCCGTTTCAATCAAGGGCATCCGTCTCTCCTCCAGGTTCGCCAGCCGGGGGCACGCGCTCCCGAGCCGACGGGGGCCTAGGATGCAGCAGCCCAGGCGGCGCTGTCAAAGTAGCTCGTCGTCCGACGACCCGACCCCGCACCCGGGCGGCGGCGCGAGGGGCGCGGCGGGCATAGGGGTGGTCGCGCCGAGCGCGCCGGCGGCAGGCCGATCCGCTTCCTGGCGCGCCGCGGCGAGGGCGGCGAGCCCCGAGAGGAGCGGGAACGCGACCAGCGCGTAACGCCCGGCACCGAAGAACACGGCGTGCGTCGCCGCGGTCGCAGCGAGGACGGCGAGCGCGGCGCCCACGAGCACCGGCGCCCGGAGGAGCACGCGACCCTTGAGCAGCGCGAGGCCGAGGAGCGCGAGGTAGCCAACCCATGCGTGGACGTGCAGCGCGGCGACGACCCCCAGCGCGAACAGCGCGAGCCGAGCGATGTCGAGCGCGCGGTGCGCGAGCGAGGGACGGCGAGCTGCGCCGGGCGCCTGCGCGGGCCTGCGCGCCGCCCACACGAGCGCGGCGAGGAGGACGACGCGCTCGAAGACGGTCTCGACGGCGCCGAGCGCGACCTTGTCGGCCTCGCTGAACGCCGACGGGTTCGAGGCGTGGAGGTACCACCCGGCCGCGCCGCAGTAGTCGAACGTCGCCGCGAGCTTCCTGGGCACGAGCCCGAGCCATTCGCCCGGGTGCTCCGCGATGTACCGGCGCGCCTCACGGCCGAAGCAGGCGTCCTTGCCGGCTTCGTCGAAGACCTCGCGGCACGCCTCGGGGACCTGGACCGGCGCCCAGGCGCCGGTGGACGCCGGGTCCGCTCCGATGAGGAGATTCCATCCGCCGTTCACGCTCACCAGGGCGCACTGGTTCATCCGCAGGCAGTTGCGCGCGGTCCAGGGCGCACACACGAGGAGCGCCGCGATGACGGCCAGCAGGACGGGCGCCACGCGCGCGGCAAGCGAGGGCAGGAGCCGGGGAGCGCCTGCAGGCGGAGAGCCCGAGAGGGCGAGGCCGGCGAACAGGGGCGCGAGCAGGAGCGCCTGCGGGCGGACGAGGGTGGCGGCGCCGATGAGCAGCCCGATGACGGCGAACGGGGCCAGCGCGGGGCGGCGCTCGCGCGCCCTCGCGGACGCCCACGCCGCGCAGGCGACGAGCGAACCGGTGACGCCCTCGGTCATGAGCGCCGGGGTATACGCCACGAGCCCGGGGTGGAGGGCGACGAGCCCGCCGGAGAGCGCCGGCACGGCGCGCGAGCGCGGCGCGGCGCGGGCCGCCAGGCGATGGACGGCGAGCGCCGCGAGCGCGCCGAGCACGGCGTTCAGCAGCATCGCGACCGCGGGGTGCGCGCCGAGCAGCGCGTACAGCGCGCCGACCGCGCCCGGATAGCCCACCGGGTAGTGCGCGGCGTACGTGACGACGCCGTCCGGCCATAGCCACGTGTAGCCGAGCCCCGCCGCGATCCGCTCGGCGATGCGCTGGTAGTACGCCCCGTCGGCGGTGGGCGGGAAGCGCCCGGCCGCCCAGGCGACCATGGCGAGCCGCGCGGCGAGGGCGAGCGCGAAGATCGCGCCCGCGTCGCGCCGACGCGCGACGACCGAGGCGCCGTCGCTCATGACGAGCGCGCGAGGGACAGCGGGAAGCGCGCAAGCAAGCCGGTGGCCCGCAGCGCCGCGACGACCTCGCACGCGGGCAGACCGACGACGTTCGAATAGGAGCCGTCGATGCGCGCGACGGCGAACGCGCCGATGCCCTGAATCGCGTAGGCGCCTGCCTTGTCGAGCCCCTCGCCGGTCGCCGCGTACGACGCCACCTCGCCGTCGTCGAGCTCGCGGAAGCGCACCCGCGTCACGACCGTCTCGGCGTGGAGCGCCTCGGCGAGGCCCGGGGCGGGTGCCGTCGCGACGTCGGCCCGATCGCCGCCGGCGATCGCGAACCGCGTCCAGACCTGGTGCTCGCGGCCCGAGAGGGCGTGGAGCATGGCGCGCGCGTCGACCTCGTCCCGCGGCTTGCCGAGGATGGCATCGCCGAGGATGACCGACGTGTCGGCGACGAGGATCGCGCCCGCCCCGGCCGCCTGGCGCAGGCGCCGCGCGGCCGCGAGCTTCGCCAGGGTGACGCGCTCCAGGTAGGCAGCGGCGTCCTCGCCGGCGCGCCCCGCCTCGTCGACCTCGGCTGCCGCGACGCGGAGAGGCAGGCCGAGCGTGGTCAGGATCTCTCGCCGGCGCGGCGAGCCGGAGCCGAGCAGGAGCGGGTGTGAGTCGTCGATCATGGTCGTGCGGACGCCGGCGGCGCCGGCCCCGGCCGGGCGTGGTCCTAGCACGGCGCCAGCGCGACCGCGGAGCACGACGCAATCCGACGCAATCCGACGCAAACCCGGCCTCGGACGCCAGCGGATCGCGACGCGTCGATTGCTCTTTTGACTCTCCCCCCGGCAGTAGTAGAGGGTCGGGCGCGATGCGCGCCAACCGGAGGGAGCCTGCACGATCGAGCCTCCCGCTGCTGGTGGCTTCCGGGGTCTTCATGGCGGCCCTCCTTCCGGCGCCGGTGCGCGCGGACGAGTGCGCGCCGGCCAGCGGGCTGTCGGGCTGTATCGACGCTGACAACCTCTGGCCTCACGCAGGCGGCGGCCCTTTCTTCGCCGTGGGGAGCACAGGGACGGCTCCGAGCGCGAAGGCCTCGTTCGGCCTCGTGGCGAGCTACCTGTCGCGGCCAGTGGGCCTGCGCACCGCCTCGCCCGACCCCGAGGGGACGGTCATCCATGCGCTGGACAACATGGTCGACGCGACCTTCCTGGCGTCGTTCGGGCTCACCGATCGCCTGGAGGTCACGGTCGCCGCTCCCGTCACCCTGTACCAGGACGGGGCAGGCTTCTCCGACGTCCTCGGCACCGACACGGAGCTCCAGCGCAGCGTGATGCGCGACGCTCGCCTGGGCGCCGCGCTCGCGATCGTGCCGCCGGCCCAGCGTGGTCCGCTCGATGGCTTCTCGCTGGCAGCGCGCCTCGATCTGGGCGTGCCGACGGGCGACGGGTCGGTGTTCGCCAGCGCCGGGACCGTGACGCTCGCGCCGAGCGTCACCGCAGCGTACCGCCTCGGCAAGCTCCTGCTCGCGACCGAGGTCGGGGCCCGGCTCCGTGGCTCGAGCACGCTGATCGACGCCGAGGTCGGCCCACAGCTCCTCGGCGCCCTCGGCGCCTCGGTCGACGTGCTCCCGGACCGCTGGCTCTCGGCGTCCGCGGAGGCGTTCGCCCTCTACACGCTCGCCGAGCAGCCCGCCGGAGCCCCGGCGCTGGTGCCGGCGGAGTGGATCCTCTCGGCCACGAGCGCCCCGCTGCTCGCAGGCGACGTCTCGCTGTCCGCGGGCGGCGGCGGCGCCATCCCGCTCGCCTCCGGCGGCGCGCTCACCGCGCCGCGCTTCCGGTTCAACCTGGGGCTCCGCTATGCGCCGACGGGGCGCGATGCAGACGCCGACGGCGTCATCGATCGCGACGACGAGTGCCCGCTCGTCGCGGAGGATCGCGACGGGTTCCGGGACGACGACGGATGCCCCGATCCCGACAACGACGGCGATCGGATCCCCGACGGTCGCGACAGGTGCCGGGACGAGCCCGAGACGATCGACGGCTTCCAGGACGGCGACGGCTGCCCGGATGCGGACGACGACAGCGACGGCGTCCCGGACGACGCCGACGCCTGCCGGAACGCCGCCGAGGACCGCGATGGCTTCCAGGACAGCGACGGATGCCCCGATCCCGACAACGACGGCGACGGGATCCTGGATGCGCGCGACACGTGCCCCATGGGCGCGGAGGACGTCGACGGCTTCAAGGACGACGACGGATGCCCCGATCCCGACAACGACATCGACCAGGTCCCTGACGCCAGCGACCAGTGCCCGGGCAACGCCGAGGATCGCGACGGCTTCCAGGACGACGACGGCTGCCCCGAGCGCGACAACGACGAGGACGGCGTGGCCGACGCGGCCGACGCATGCCCCGTGACCGCCGAGACGATCGACGGCACGAACGACGCCGACGGCTGCCCTGAGCCGACCGGCAGATCGTTGCCGCGGTGGTCCGGCGATGAGGTCGTCCTCGACGGCCTGGCCCGCTTCCCGGCAGCGAGCGCCCGCGTGCCGCCGGCCCTCGCGGCGCAGCTCGCCATGATCGCCCAGCTCATGCGCGGGCGCATGCCCCTCGACATCGTCATCGTGGAGGCCTACGCCGATCGTCAGGGCGATCAGTCCACGCGCGCCCTCGAGCTCGCGGGCGCGCGCGCGAGCGCCGTCAAGGAGCTCCTTGCAACCGCGGGCTTGCCGGCGGACCGGATCACGGCCGCCGCTGGCGACCCATCAGCCAAGCGCGCGCCTGGCGCGCCCCAGATCGAGGTGACGGCGACCCGCGCTCGGCGCTCTGAAGGAGCCCCGGGTGCTCCGGGCGCAGCCCCCTCGACGACCGGAGAAAAGAAACAGCGATGAATGTCCTCGAGGCACGCCGTGCCCGCCATTTGATCATCCGCCTCGACCGGGGCGAGGAGCTCCCTGCAGCGCTGGTGCGCGCCCTCGATGAGGCCGAGGCGCGCGCCGGCTGGATCGAGGGGGTAGGCTCGCTGGAGAAGGCCGAGGTGGCGCTGTTCGATCAAGCTTCCCGCACCTACGCGAAGACGCGCGTCCTCGACGGCCCGTGCGACGTGGTGGCGCTCTCGGGGAACATCGCGCTCCAGCAGGGAGAGACCTCGCTTCGGCTGTCGGCCACGCTGGCCCGCGAGTCGGGCGTCGGCCTCCAGCTCGCCGCCGGCGAGCTCGTGTGGGCGCGCGTCTACGGGCTGGAGCTCCGCGTCACGGCGTTCGACGATCTGCCCCTGGTGCGGGTGTTCGACGATCGAACGGGCGCGATGCAGCTCGCGACCCAGTCGTCCGCCATCCCCGCGCTCGCGGGCGAACCGCCCCGCCTGGCGCCTCCGGCGCACGCCGCGGAGCTGCCGCGCGCGACGCCCCCGGCGCCCGCCGTGGAGCCGCCTCGCGCGACGCCCCCGGCGCCCGCCGTGGAGCCGCTGCGCGCGACGCCTCCGGCGCCCGCCGTGGAGCCGCCGCGCGCGGCCTCGACGGGCTCCGCGGAGCTCGCCGCCGCGCCGCTACCGCAGCGCCCGACCCGTCCTCGCCAGGAGGACGAGCTCTATCCGGAAGTGGGCGACAGCGTGACCCACTTTCACTTCGGCGACTGCACCGTGATCAGCTCGGACGGCGAGCGGATCCGCCTCCGCCAGGAGCGCGACGGCCGCGTGCGCGAGGTCTCGCTGACGATGCTCCGCATCGAGCCTCCCACCGTCGACGCGGCGACAGGCAGGAAGCAGTTCCGCCTCGCGCGGAAGAACTGAGAGCGACCGCGCCACCTCGTCGAGAGGTGGCGGACGGCGCCTGCGCGCTCAGAAGACGCGCTGGGCGATGTGGATCGAGTCCCCTGCCTGGAGCGGCACATCGGGGATCTTGTTGTCGATGATGTCCTCGACCGAGACGGTGGTGAACACCGTCTTGCCCTGAGACTTCCTGCGGATCGTGACCCGATCCTTGTCCGCGATGCTGTTGAACCCTCCCGCCATCGAGATGGCGCGGAGCAGCGTCATGCCGGGCTGGAGCGGCAGGGACCCGGGCTTCTGCACCTCGCCGAGCACCTCGACCCGCTTCGAGTTGTACTCCTTGATGCTCACGCTCACGCTGGGATCGGTGAGGACCTGCCCTTCCATGAGCTTCGCGCGCACGAGCTCGGCCACTTCCTGAGGCTCGAGCCCCGACACCTTGAGCCGCTTCACGTAGGGGAAGTCGACGGTGCCATCCGGCGCGACGGTGAACGTCGAGGGCAGCTTGTCTTCTCCGACGATGCGGAGCTCGAACACGTCGCCGACCCCGATGGTCGTCGCCTCCACGGGCGGAGGCAGGTTCGCTGGCTGGGGCGTTCGCGACGAGCACGCAGCGAGCGCCAGCGCGAGCACGGCGGCGGTCCACCGACCAGCACGCCGCATCACATGAACCAGCGCACGCCCAGGTAGGCTTCGAACTGCTGCCATCCGAGGTAGTTCGGCGTCGTCTCGCCGGCAGGCGTCAGCGATGTGCTGCTGATGTTGTTGCCGTAACGCAGCGTCGAGTTGATGCCCAGCGAGTCCCCTATCCGGTACTCGCCGAACAGGGACGCATCGACGCGGACGTCTGTCCAGGGATCCGCAGATGTGGAGGCGGCCCCGTTCCCCGGAATCGCGGGATACACGTGGGCAGCCACGCCGCCGTCGGCGATCAGCAGAAAGCGTCCGCCGAAGAAGTAGGTGAGCTTGAGGTAACCGCGATCGCGCTCGTAGTAGGTCGAGAGATAGCTGTCGTGGAAATCGCGCGTGAAGCCGGCCGACAGCGACGACAGCGCGAGCGTGGCCGCCTCGGGATCGGCCGACGGGTTCGGCGTCAGATACCACTTCAGCTCGAGCTGGCCGATGACGCTGTCGAAGTCGTGCACCTCGGCCTGGCTGTCTGACGTGTAGAAGTTCGCGCCCCAGCCGGCCATCGCGAGGAGGCCAAACGACGACGTCACGAGGCCGTTGATGCCGAGCTGCGCTCGCAGGGGATGAGAGGAGAGCTGGGCAGCCGGGTTCGGGTAATTCACGAACCCGAGCGACGCGTCGTAGATGAGCGCGGTGCGGGGCAAAAAGCGCCAGCGACCCCGCGTCCGGATCGTGTGGTGCAAGTTCGTCAGGCTGTCGAACTCGTCGACCTCGAAGAACGTGCCCAGGAAGCGATAGCCTAGCCGCCAGTCGAGCAGCCCCCCGCCCGGCGTCCACACGAGCTCCGCCCCCGCGTCGGCGTGGACGCGCCGAAAGCTCTGGTTGGAAATCCCGAGATCCGAAGAGGCGATGGTCCGGCCGAGCGACGCATCGAGGATCCCGGACCAGGGGCGCCGGGGCAGGATCGTCAGCTTGGCGTCGAGCAGGCCGCCGATGTTCCGCTGCTCACTCAGCCGGTCCTTCCCTACCTCGCTGCCGGACACAGGGAAGAACTCTTCATAGGTCGCGGCGATGCCGGCGCGAAACTCGACGTCCGGCGGCGGCGCGTCGGGCGTCACCTCGTAGCGCTGCTGGCTCAGCGTCGAGAGCGAAAACGACGGCGTGATACGGAGCCGCAACGAGCCAACAGGCCCGAGATCGTCGAGGCCTGCATAGTCGTCTTCGTCTCTGCGGAAGAAGTTGGAGTCATAGCCGAACTCCGCAGCGACTCCGGGATGCAGCTCGAGATCGCCGGTGCGTATCCCGATGCCCTCGGTGTAGCGCCGGTCCTTGAGCCACGGCTGATCCTGCGCCAGGGCCAACGCCGGGGACAGAGTGAGTGTGACTGCGGCAGCGGCTATGGTTTCACGAAGTTTCATCGCCTATTGGGCAGTGGCAATCCGAGAGAGGCGGTCGCCTACCGAAAACAGCTACTGCACGCAGGCGGCTCGATGATGATCTGGCTGACGGGATACTCGGAAGGATCGTCCTTGGGGAGGTTCGGATCGATCGTCGCCGTCACGGCGCTATCGCCGATAAAGCCCGCTTCCTGTCCGATGCACTGGTTGGCCTCGGCCGTCAGCTGCTCGGTCCGCTGCCGCAGCACCGTCAGGATAGTGAACTCATGGTTGGAGAGATCGACGTCACGCCGATTCACGGCGAGCTCCAGGCCCTGCCGCCGCTCGCGGGCGGAGCGGATGGCGACATCGATCTGATTCAGCTTGTCGTCAAGACAGAGCGTCTTCACGACGTCGCGCTGCGACCGGGCCGTCTCCAGCTGGCGACGAACCGACGTGCGGGCTCCGTCCATCCGGGCGAGGGAGGTCTCGCTCTGCGCGAGCTGCTCTGCGGGCGAGAGCGTCACCTGCCGCGCGAGGCCGGCGGAGGCGTCCGGCGGAGGCGCCGTCTGCGCCTGCGCAGCGGCGATCCCGTGGCCGACAACGACCGAGATCAGCGCCACTGCGGCGAAGCCAGGGATCTGTTCACGCTTCATCGAAGCCTCCGGAAGTCAGACCCGCGCAGTATAGGTGCGGGCAGACGTAATTGTCAAAACGCAATGAACATGCCGAGCAGCCAGCAGCGCGCGTCCGTCGGGAGCCCCCGTACGGCGCTCTCCCCGTTCGATGCGCGACGTCAGCACGCCATTCACGTGCAAGCGAGGAGAGAGGATTGCGTCTTGTTCACGGACCCGGAAAGCATCGGGGGCTATTGGCTCACGAAAGTGACAGGAATCACAACCGTCGCGCCGCCGCCCTCGGGCGGCGCGAACTGCGCGCTCTGGACGCGCGCGACGACGCACGAGACCACCGTGCCGGACAGCCCGCCGCCGCCGGAGGGGGTCGCCGAGAGCACCTCGCCGTTGGGGCCGATCTTCGCTGTGATCCGGACCGACCCCTTCATGCTCGGGTCCTCTTGAAGACCTTTGTTGTAGCAACGGCGGAAGCCGGCGGTCATACCGGCCACGACGGAAGGCGCGTTCGAGACGCTCCCGCCGGAGACCGCGGCGCCGCCCACCGTGGCGTTGCCCACCGGCCCCTTGACCGTCTGTGCCGAGCCGGCCGTCGCGGGGCCGCTGGTCCCGGTGTTGCCAATGGTGGCGAGGCCGCCGCCGCCGGCCGCGCCAGGTCGCACGGTGCCACCCCCGGCGCCGCCCATGTTCAATCCCGCCACGCCGCCCTTGCCGACGCCGGCCCCTGACGCGGCCGCGTTTTCGAGCAAGCCGGTGGGCACGTCGCCCGAGCTCAGGACGCTGGCGGTCGCGTTCCCGCTCGAGTTGAGCGCGCCCAGCATCTGCATGTCGAGCTGCGCGAGCTCGTTGGTGAGCGCCGACGCGCGGGCGTCGCTCATCCCGCCAGAGCCCTTCCCCGGGCTGGCAGCCGCCGCCCCCTTGTTCCCACCGCCAGCGGCCTTCGGCGCTTCGGCAGCAGGCGCCGCTGTCGCGGCCGGCGCGTCGACGTCCTCCTTCGGCTGCTCCACCGGCGGCGGGGGCAGCTGCTTCACGGACTCGAGCAGCTGCGCGACGTCGATCTCATCGTCGACCACCGGGTCCATCCAGTCGGAGTAGATCGACCCCACGGCGCCGAAGTGGAACAGGAATGAGAACGCGGCGATGATCGTGGTCGTCCAGTCGATGTCGTTCGCGATCCCCGACCGCACCGAGACGGGCAGCTGCGGCTTGGGCTGCACCGGCGGCGGCGCGACGAACTGGAAGAGGAACGTCGTCTCCCCCACGACGAGCTTGCCGCGCGCCTCCTCGCTGAGCTGGACCTGGTAGGCCTGGACATTGCCGACCGCCACGCGCTTGGCCGACGACTTGAGCGCGGAGAGCTCGGAGACGCCGCCCTTGAAGGCGACCCGACCGGTCATCCCGTCCAGGAAATTGAGGAAGTACTCGCCCCCGACGAGCTCGAACACCCGAAAATTCGGCGGGATGCTCTTGCTCGGGATGACGAACATGCTCTTTTCGCTGGGGCCGATGGTGACGTGGGTGCGCTGCTTGATGACGCGCTCCTCGATCACCTTTCCCCCCTGAACCAGGCCGATCCTGAGCACCTTCGGGCCGGTCACCGGTGCGACCGCCCGCATGACCGCGGTCATCTGCCCGGGCTGCCCGGGGCGCGACGGGGTGGGGTGCGGGGGCTGCTGGGTCATTCCAAAGGACTCCGGGAGAGGGGGGACGAAGCCGGCGCCGATCGCGATCGCGCGGGGCTCACGGAGCCGCGCCCCGGGGCCCGGCAGGCCCCGGGCCCGGATCCGCGAGCGACGCGCCGCGCAGCGGAGGGCACCATAATTTGCGAGGGTACACGGACAGCTCGGGGCGGTCCAGGAGAGCGCGCGGCGCTCACCGGGGCGCCCGGCGAGAGCGTCGAGGCGATCCGGAAGGGCGCCGTGGGGCCCCGACGCCATCGATGCCATCGATGCCATCGGCGCTATCGAGTGGTTCCAGGGCGACCCGCACGAGCGCGTCGATCGCCTCGCGCCCTCGCGCGGCAGCGGCGCGGCCGGCCCGCCCAGCGGCCGCGGACGCGATCGCGCCGGCGCCCCCCGCGCCCAGGACGAGCGCGATGACCGAGGGCCCGGCCTGGGCGAGGTACGAGAGCGTGGCCAGGAACAGCGCGGCGAGCGCCGACAGGCGCGCCGCCGCGCGCGGCCACCCCGCGCCGGCGTCGAGCCGCTGCTCGATCTCGGCGAGGAGCTCGTTCGCCGCCGCGATCTTCGCGCGCGGGTCGGCGGCGGCCATGACCTCGAGCGCGAGGCGGCGCTCCCAGCTCTCCGGCGGCGACCGCCTCGCGAGCTCCGCCAGCCGCGCCTCGCCGGGCAGCGCGCGGAGCGAGCGCGCGAGCGACATCAGGTCGCCGCCGGTCGCGCGCGCGACCTGCGCGGGGTGCTTCCACGAGATCGCGGCGCAGGCGGCGCTCGACGCGATCGACAGCGCGCTCAAGAGCACGGCGACGGCGGACACACCGGCCGCCTAGAACGGCTCCTTGAAGATCGCCTGCTCGATGCGGTCGAGGAACGGCTGACGCAGCTCGGCGAGCGTGAGCTTCGGCTGGATCCGGCTGACGTCGACGGCCGCGATGGGCTTCTGGATGCGGCCCGTGATCGTCACCTCCGCGAGCGTGATGACCCCGCGCTGCTTGCCCTTCTCCTGCGCGCTCGCCGGCGCGCCGTGGCCGAGGATCGCGAGCAGGACCGAACCCAGCGCAAGTGCCTTGTACATGCTCATGGTCTCCCTCACGTGTCGGTCGCGGCGTCGGCGACGCCTCCATCCGGCGCGGCGGCAGGAGGAGGAGCCGCGGGCTGAGCCGCGGCGGCAGCCGCGTTCAGCTCCCCTTCCTTGAGCTTGGCGCGGTTCAGGAGCTCCTCCGAGTCGTCGCGCTGGCCCTTGTTGCGCAGCTCCTGGAACCTCGTCAGCGATTTGATCGCCTCCGCCACCTGCTGCTTCGGCGTCATGCCAGGGACGGCCGGGGCGAACAGGTAGAGCAGGCCGAGATCGTAGTGGACCTGAGCCAGGTTCGGGTCGCGGGCGAGCACCCAGTCGAACTCGCGCTTCGCGTCGGCGTAGCGCTCGAGCAGGCGGTACGCGTCCCCGAGGTTGAGGTGCGCGGCGACGTGCTCGGAATCGAAGCGGACGGCGCCCTCGAGGAGCGGCAGCGCCTCCTGCGCGTTGCCCGCCTCGAGCAGGTAGGTCGCGAGCTGCACCCGCGCCTCGACGAGATCGGGGCGGCGCGTCACCGCCTTGCGGAACTCCTCCAGCGCCGCGGCGCGCTGCCCCTGCTCCCGGTAAATCAGGCCGCGGAGCAGCAGCGCCTCGGCGTTGTCCCGGTCGCGCGGCGGGTTCTCGCTGACCGGCTCGAACCCGTCGAGGATCGCCTGGAGCGCGTACAGCGCGAGATCGAGGCGCCGGTTCCTGTAGTGATCGCGGGCGATGATCACCATCGCCGGCCGGTAGTCGGGGTTGATCTTCAGCGCCTCCTGCGCGATCCGCTGGGCAGAGCCGGTATCCCGCTGGAGCGACTTGACCTCCGCGAGCGTCGCCGCGACGGCCGCCGACTTCGGCATCTGGCCGCGCTTCTCGCTCAGGAGCCGCTCGGCCTCGCCGAGCTGGTTCTTCCTGGCGAGGAGCATCGCGTACGCGATGATGGCGGGCTCGTAGTCCGGCACGAGCGTGAAGGCCTGGCGGTAGCTCGCGCCGGCGCCCGCGTCGCGGAGCCGCTCCTGCACCACGCCGAGCGAATAGAAGGCCTGGTGCGCGCGCGGATCGGCCTGCGTCGCCTGCCCGAACTGGGCCCTCGCGTTGACGAGATCGCCGGTCGCGAACGCCTGCAGGCCGCTCTGGTAGAACGCCGCCGCCCGGGCGTTCATGGCCGGCGCAGCCGTCTGGGCGGGCAGATCGTAGGGGCGCGCAGAGCTCGGCACGTCGTTCATGCCGTACGGCGCCTGGGCGGGCGCGGTCGCGGCGGGCCCCGCTGGAACCGTGGGCACCTTGGGCGGCGGCGTCGCCTCCTCGCCGCAGGACGCGAGGGCGAACGGCGACAGGACCGCGAGCAGGCTGGCGAAGAGGGTGACAGGGAGGCGGCGCATCATGGGACGACCGGCAGGGGCAGGGGGAGGCCGTCGGGCGCGAGCGGCGGAGTCATGCCGGGCCGCGTCCGGAGGAAGAGGCCATCCTTGTACTCGAAGGGGCGCTTCGTCTCGGGATCGATGACCCCCTGGCTCCACTCGCGGAGCTTGGCGTCGCCGAGGATGTCCGTGAAGAACGCGAGCCGCTGGATCGCGAGGTCGACCGCTGGATTCCGGACCTTCCACGCCTTGGCCCAGACGACGGACTCGACGTAGAACTTGACCATCGCCTTGTCGGCGTCGGTGAGGAGCCGCTCGCGCGCCGCGCGCCATTGCTCGCGCCGGTTCTGCCGGAGCGCGTCGGCCGTCTCCTGAAGATCCTCGCGATCGCTCGTCTCGGCGAGCTTGAGCAGCTTCTCTTCCTTGTCCGTGTACAGCCTCAGCCCCGGCGGGCGGGCGTTGTAGAGGCCGGTGCGGCAGGAGTCGTAGAGCGAGCCCTGACGCGCCCGCGCGGCCACCGACCACGACCGCGACTCGTAGGCGGTGATGACCTCCTGGAGCTCCTTCCAGTACCTGTCGTTGGCCTTGGCGAGATCCGCCTCAAAGGCCCGCTTCACCTGATCGATCACCCCCTCGTAGCGGTGGTGGCCGGTGTCGTAATCGAACTCGGCCTTGATGCGATCGTCGATGGCCTTGTAGGCGCACTCCGCCGCCATGTCGGCCTGCACCGAGCCGAGGGCCTTCACCTTGTCGCCGGTCGCCGAGCTCCGGAAGGACGTGAACGCCGTCATGGTGTTCTTGCACCAGTCCCGCGCCTTCGGATCGCCGCCGGCGGCGCGCATCTTGGATGCATGGTACGCCGCCTGGACGACATACCCGCTCGCGGCCGGGTTGTTCTTGTTGGCCGCGTAATAGGCCTCCATCGACTGCGTGGCCTTGGTCCGGGCGGCGCGGTTCGGGCCCTCGTCGGCCCCGCGCTCGTCCCAGGCCTTCAGGTCCGCCGAGGCGACGAGGAAATCGATGTCGGCCTTCTGCTCGGGGGGCGGGTTCAGGCTCATGAAGGTGGCGCGCGAGGCGGTCATCTTGTCGCGCTCCCCGATGTTCGCGTAGAGCAGCACCGAGTTCCTGGCGGCGTCCCGGCGCGCCGCCTGCTCGAACCGGCCGTTGCGAGCGATGGTGTCGTAGGTCTCGGCCGCGCTGCGGTAGTTGAAGAAGAGGACGTACGCGGCGGAGAGCGCGTCGTAGGCCTGCTTCAGGTACTTCACCCGCTCGGCGTAGCGCTTCGGATCGGGGTTCTTCGGAGGGTTCGCGCCCGGATCGCCCTTCTCGAGCTTCGACAGGTTCTCCTCGCTGCCGTACTCCTTGATGAACAGGGAGTACATCGCGATGGCCTGGTCGTAGTCGCCCACCTGCTTGTAGCAGTAAGCGCCGTTCATGGCGGCCTCCGGCGCCTCGTCGCGGGCCGGCGCCTTCTCGAGCGCGACCTTGTAGAGCGCCGCGGCCTCGCGCCAGGCGGCGACGCGCGCGGGGCCGTCCGGCATCTTCTCGGCCTTCTCGAAGGCCCGGGCGGCGTCGATGTAATAGCCGCGGGAGATCGTCGGCCGGGCGATGTCGCCCTCCTTCAGCTTCTGCTCCTCGCTGACGGCGCAGCTCCGCGTGAGCGCCGCCTCGGCGAGCTTGCGGCTCTGCTCGACGTTGTTCTCGAGGTTCGACATCGTCGTGAGCCGCTCCCACGCCTTGTAGCCGAACTCCGTCTTGCCGCACTGCGCTTCGTAGATGGGCTCCATCCGCTTGCGCGCCTCGGCGAACTGGCCGTAGAGGAAGTAGTAGTCGGCCGCCTGGAACGCGTAGAGGTCGATGTTCTTCGGGGCGTCGAGCGCGGGAGGGACCCGCTGGATGTACTCGTCCCGCGCGGTGACGGCCGCCTGGACCTGGGGGGGCAGCGGCTCGGCGACGACGCGCTGCTGGTCGCCCTCGCCGACGATCTTCACCTTCTCGCGCGGCTCGATGCCCTCGGCGCCGCTCGTTCGCTGGAAGAGCTTGTGTCGATCCAGGAGCGCCTGGTGCGCGGTGTCGACGACCATGTACGCCGCGGGCTGCAGGTACTTGTCGTCCTCGTTGGAGTCCCGCACGCCGACCGCCGAGCTCCTCGCCTGCTCGATCTCGTGCGTCGCGGGCGAGCGATCCATCGCCACCGTGATGACCACGACCATGTGGTGCGCGTCGGCGAGCCAGTACCGGCTCTCGTACGCGTCCGGGGCGTTCTCGTCCTGAGCCAGGTAGCCGGCCCAGCCCTGCGCGGCGAGGCGGTACTCGCCGAGCGCCCGCTCGAAGATCGGGTCGCGCGTCTCCTTGTCGTCGACCGTCAGCGCCTGCTGCACGAGCGCGCTTCCGGCGTTGGTGTGATCGGCGGCAGCACGGCGCAGCCCGCCGCGCACGAGCCGCTCGGCGGTCTGGATCGCCTCGGGATCGTCCTTGTTCGCCTCGACCCACGGGGTCGTCCCGACGTACTGGGCGAGCTTCGTGCGCGCCTCGAGCGCCTTCGCCGAGTTCATCGCCCGCTCGGCCGTCCCCTCGCGCGACTGCGAGGTGAGCGTGTCGTAGATGTCCGCGATCTGGTTCTGGACCACGGGCGCGTCGCGGTGCATCGGCCACTTCTTGAGGAGGATCTCGCTCACCTCGATCGTGTTCCGATACTGATTGAGCTCCTTGAACTCCAGCGCGAGCGCCTTGTAGATCTCGACCGTCCACTTCTGATCCTGCGGGATCAGCTTGGGATCCTGGACGCGCTCGATGGCGATCCGCATCTTCTGCTCGGCCATGCGCGGGTCGGTCTCGACGTCGAGGACGTCGTTCCGCGGGACGTAGGGCTCGTCCGGTCCGGGGCCGACGAAGTCGAGGTACGTGAGCGAGCCGGCGATGTAGGTGTACGCCTCGGCGCGGAAATCCGCGCCAGGATCGCCCGTCAGCTTCTCCTGTTCGTCGGTGTAGCGGAGCAGCTCGATGAACTGGCGTACCGAGGTCTCGTAACGCTGCTGCTTGAAGTACGTCCAGGCGAGCTTGTACATCGCGACGCCGTGGACAGGGGGCTTCTTGTACTTGATGGACTGCCGGTACGCCGACTCCGCCCTGTTGTAGTTGAACGGGCCGCCGGCGCGGTCGATCTCGTTGAAATGGTAGTCGCCGATCTGCCACCAGACCTCGGCGATGTAGCGGGGCTCCGCGCCGAGCGCCGTCTTCTGCGGGATCGGCTGGCAGTCGTCCGGATACGGATCGACGTACGCCGTCTCGTCCTCGGTGACGGGCGCCCGCCCCCGCGCGCCCTTGCGCGTGCCCTGGAGCGCCCGGCCGCCTGGCGTGGACCCGATGGGCGTCGGGTGGCGCGCCTCCCAGCCGGTCCAGTAATCGTTGTCGTGGTCCTGCGGGAGCTTGCCGACGGTGTCACGCGTCGGATCCTTCGGGTCGACTTCGACCGGATAGGGATACTTGGTGTGGCACACGAGCGAGCGCCACACCTGCTGCGCCTCGGGGAACCGGACCGAATCGTTCAGCGCATGGCCGAGGTAGTAATAGATCCCGGCGAGCTCACGGTACTGAGGGAACTCGCGGATGACGCGCTTGTAGAGCGCGATGGCCGGGAGCAGCGCGACGCTGAGATCCTCGCTCGCGTCCGTGTCGGTGCGCGCGCGCTCCTCGTAGAGCGCGGCCAGGCGGAACATCGCGTCGGGCGTGTTCTCGGGGTGGGCGTTGGGGCCGCTGTAGCGCTCGACGAACACCTCGAGCCTGCGGATCGCCTCTTCCCGGGCGTCGCGGAGCCCCTTCCTCTCGATCTCGATCTCGCGGTCGAGCGACGAGAGGATGCGGCGGCGCCGGTCCTCGTAGTGGTGCTGCACGATGCGGGTGATGGCGCTCCGGTAGTCGCGCGCCGCCTTCTCGTAGGCGGCCGCCTCCTTCTCGAGCGCGGCGAGCGCCGCCAGCTGGGCCGGCGTCGGAGGAGGAGGCGGCGGCGCCTGCTTGCGCCCGACCGACATCGGCGGCGCGAAGGGTTGCACCGCCGGCGCGGCCGGCGCCGTGGCGCCCGGCGGGGTCGGCGCAGACGCGGTCGGCGCAGCCGCGGCGCCAGGCGCAGGCGGGGTCGGCGCAGACGTGGTCGGCGCGGCCGCGGGGACGGCAGACGCCGCTGGCGCTGGCTGGCCACCCGGCTGAGAGAGCGCGAGCGGCGCGACCGCAAGCACCAGGGCAAGGCTGGCAAACCCGAGCGCGCCGCGCGGGCGACGGCGCCCCGCTCGCACAGCGCCGAGCGGCGCGCGCGCGACCGCCGGTCCGAGGATCTGCGCCCCTGCCCCTCTTCGCGGCGCGCCAGAGATCTGCGGCGCGCTCGCGCCACCACGCTCCTTGCTCACTTCTCGTCCTCCGGATCGCCGCTGTCGTCGAGGACCTCGTTGAGCTCCTCCTTGAGGACCCGATCCTCACGGGCGCGCTCGACCTGCAGGCTGCGAACGCGCGTCATCTGCTCCTCGCGGACCTCCCACGCCTCCTCGGTGATGCCGACGTCGGCGCGCAGGATGATGTTCTTCAGCCGGTCGCGGACGAGGCCGAAGTTTCGCATCGCGACCTCGCCGACGACGAGGCGCGCCTCCCGGTCGAGCCCATCGAGCTGCACCGAGTAGTGAACGACGTTCGCCGTCTCCCGGCCGACGATCTGCCGGAGCCCCGAGGACTTCTGGGCGACCTCCCCCTCGATGTCGCGGAGCGCCGCCTCGACCCTCGCGTCCGCCGCGTCGCCGGCCCGGAGCACCGGCGTGATGCGCTGCGCGTACGCCGCGAGCTCCGCACCGCCGGCGCCCGCCGCGGCCAGCTCCACCTCGCGCGTCAACGCGTCGCGGTGGGCCTTGCGCACCTGCGCGTCCTCGATGAAGCGCTGATCGCCGAAGCCGACCTGGACCCGGCCCGCGCTGACCTGCTTGCGGAGCACGTCGGCCTGCTGGCGGTAGAGCGCGAGGTCGCGCTCGTTCTGGGCGAGCTCGATCTCGAACCGGGCGATGCTCGCGGGATCCCGGACGACCCCGGCGTGCGGGCCATCGCGAAGGAGCCGCCTGAGGCCGTTGACCGTCGCCTGCAGCGAGTCCATCTGCAGCGTGAGCTGCTGCAGGCGCTGCGACTGGGTGTTCCACTGCTTGAGCGCCTGCGCCTCGCGATCCTGGAAGTCGGCGTCCGTGACGGGAACCCGCGCGAGGCGCTTCTCCAGCGCCCTGCGCCTCGCGCGCGCGCCGCCGATCTCGCCCGAGAGCGAGTCGTCCTCCACGTCGTCCATGCCCTGGCCGAGCGCGAGGCGCGCCAGCGCGACCCGGTTGAGCAGCGCGAGCGCCTTCTCCTCGCCGGCCTTGAGCTCCGGGAACGCGCGCACCCGGTTGGGCGAGCTGAGAACGGCGTTCAGCTTCTCGATGAGCTCGTTCGACTGCTTGATCAGCTCGCGGCAGTGGTTGATGTCGTCGATCACCGCGAACGCGGCCGGGCCGTCCTCGGCCTCGCGCGCCCATTGCACCGCCAGCGGCGGGAGCGAGGTGGTCGTGTCGAGCGCCTCGAGCTGCTCCTGGCTCAGCTTGTCGTAGTAGACGGCGGGATCGCTCGTCGAGCCGAGGAACGCGTCCACGCGCGCGCGCATCGGGTCGTAGGTGGCGCGGACCCCCTCGTACACCTTCAGCGCCTTCTCGAAGCGGCCCGCGCGCAGCATCAGGTCGCCGCGGAGCAGCGAGCCGTCCGCGATGTTCTGGCTGTCCGGCTCGGCGATCGCGAGGATCTCGAGCGACCGCTGGGCGCGATCGACGTCGCCGAGGCGGACATACACCCACGCGAGCTCGTAGAGCATCGTCCCGAACTCGGGCGAGACGCGGTCGATGTGGCCGTAGGCCTGCACGGCCTGGGACCACTGGTCGGCCTCGTAGAAGAGCCGCCCGATCGCGAGCCACGCGAGGTCGATGACGCGCCGGTGCTCCGGGGTGTCGGCCGGCAGCTGCGTCACCTTCTGGAACAGATCGATCGCGGCGACGTAGCGGGTCTTGGGCACCGCCGGCGGCGCCTCGCCCTCCTTGAGCGGCTCGGGCGGGGGCGTCGCCTCCTTCACCGCGATCAGCCCGAGCAGGTACCTCGCCTGGTGGAAGTACTCGCTCTGCGGATCGACCGCGCCGAGCGAGGCCTTCGCGCCGCCGAAGTCCTTCTTCACGTAGAGGCCCTTGCCGCGCGCGTACGCGAGGGCGCTCCCCGCCGTGGAGGCCGGGACGCTGTTCATCGACGCGAAGACGGCGTCGAGCGCGTCGTAGTCCTTGATCCGGAGGCAGATGTCCACGAGCCGGCCGAGCGCCTTTGCCTGGTAGGCGGCGAAGCGCGGCTCGGCGCCGCTCGCGACGATCCGCTGGAAGACCCGGCGGGCCGAGAGGTACTGCTTCGAGCGGAAGTACGTCTCCCCGAGCAGCGTGAGCGCGTCCGGGAACGCCGTCGGATGGTCGGGGTACTTCTCGACCACCTGGTTCAGCACGTTCGCCGCCCGCTCGTAATCCCTGGAGCCCATGAGGAGCTGGGCATCCGCGATGCGCTGGGCCGGCGTGCGCTGCTCGCCGCGGGACTTGTGGATCGCCGCCTGGATGGCGCCCAGCCCGGAGGTGACGCTGCCGATCTGCTGAGAGGCGCTCGTGTAGGCGCGCTCAGCGTCCAGGGCCCACGCTTCGGCGGGGGCCGCGGTCGTCGCCGCGCCGAGCGCGAGCACGCCAAGCAAGGCAGGGAGTACCCGCGATCCGGTGTCCCAGGTCATGGTGGCTTGTCCTAACGAGCTCGAACCTACTTCCCACCCACGGCGGCGGACGGCTGCCCGGGAGCATCCGAGAGGCCGCTCACGATCTTCTCGACGAATCGGACGGCTGGCCGCTCTTCGAGCGGGGTCGTGACGCCGCCCTTCTCGAACGCGACCGCCTGAAGGTTGATGGTCTTGCCCTCGACCGCCGTGAAGGAATGGCTGGAGCGCACCTCGAAGCGGTAGCCCCGGAGGTAGGAGAACACCCCGTAGCCGTTGCCCTGCAGGTTCACGAGCACCTGGAGCGTGTGATCCCCCGGCGGAACGGAGCCGTTGAAGATCGGGATCTCGGTCTGCTCGGCAAGGGCGCCCGACTGATCGGTCTTGTTGTACTGGACGGCCCCATCCAGGACGATCAGCACGCGCGTGACGCGGAACGCGGACGACAGCTCGTTGTTGAACCGGATCGCGGCGCGCGAGCCGGCGCCGCCGCCGGAGAGGATCGTGTCGCTGAGGAGCGAGAGCCGCGTGTGGCTGCGGCGGATCTGCTCCTTGAGCTCGTCGATGCGCTGCTCCAGATCGCGCAGCCGCACCGCATAGGTCGGACCATCCATCGCCGGAGCGGCGGCCGCGCCCGCGGCCGGGGCGCTCGTCGGGGCAGCAGGCGCCGCCGGGGCGGCCGTCGCGCCGGCTGCGGGGGCGACCGTCGCGGCAGGCGCCGCCGCCCCCGCAGCCGGCGCGCCCGTCGCGGAAGCAGGCGCGGGAGCGGCTTTCGCTCCGCTGACAGGCGCAGCGGGGACAGCCGGCGCTGTGGAGGCCGCCGGCGCCACAGCGGCGGCGGGAGCGGGAGCAGCGGCCTTGCCCGCCGCGCCGCCCGGGGCCTGCGCGAAGGCGGGCATCGACATCAAGAACGAGGCTCCCACCCCCACTGCCAGCATCCTGATAAGTCGCATCGAAAGGTAACCTCGTGGTTGAACCCTCGTCAGCAGAGGGGGGCGACCTCACGCCCGGTGCCGGGGAGTCTAGTGGCGGCAGGCTTCCGAGCGCAACGACCTGGACACCTGCCTCCTCCTCCGGCGGCCGCCGGCGCTGCGGGCGAAGGGGGCTCGCTCGCTCGGGGGCGGATCCGCTAAGGTGCGCTTGTGTCAGGGGAAGGAGTGCTCCTCAGATCTTCGAGCCGCGCCGCGCGTCCGATCCGACGCCGCGGCCGCCGCCGCGAACACCCCGCTGCCCGGGCCGCCGAAGGAGCGCCGCTGAGGCTCGGCCGCTCCGGGAGCTAGGATGGTCCCGATTTCTCGAGAGGAGGTCACGGACGAAGCCCTGATGATGCGCTTCCAGGGCGGCGACCGCGCGGCGTTCGCCGGGCTCGTCCGGCGGCACAAAACGTCCATCTACAACTTCATCCTGCGACAGGTCCGCGGGCCTGCGATCGCCGAGGATCTGGTGCAGGATGTGTTCGTGAAGATCGTGCAGAGCGCCTCCGACTTCAAGCACGAGGCCAGGTTCACCACCTGGGCGTTCGCCATCGCGCGCAACGTCTGCATCGATCACCTGCGCAAGATGTCGCTCCGGCGCCACCCGTCGCTCGACCAGGGCTCCGGGGAGGGCGGCGACGGCCCGACGCTCGGCGAGCGGACCGCGGACCCGGCGCCCCAGGCCGCGGTGGACCGGGTCGCGATCGGGACCGAGATGGGGCAGCGCATCGTCCGCGCCGTCGAGGGTCTCCCGCACGAGCAGCGGGAGGTCTTCCTGCTCCGGGAGATCGGGCACGTGCCCTTCAAGGACATCGCCCACATCGTGGGGGTGCCCGAGAACACGGTGAAGAGCCGGATGCGCTACGCCCTGGAGCGGCTCCAGGAGGCCCTCTCGGAGTACGAGGATTACGCGAGGGCGCTGCGCTAGCGCTCCGGAAGAGCTGTCTATGGACTGCGAGAAGTTCGACCAGCACGTGATGGACGCGCTCTACGACGAGCTCGACGAGCTGACGTATGCGGCCATGAAGCGGCACATGGACGGCTGCGCCCGGTGCGCGTCGGCGTTCGCGGGGCTGCGCGCGGCCCGCGACGTCGGCGCCTTGCCCTTCGAGGAGCCGAGCGAGGAGCTCGAGGCGCGGATCCTCGACGCCGTCGAGGTCGCGCAGAAGAAGACGCCGTTCCGGCGCAAGGCGCTCCGCGCGCTGGCCTGGGCCGGCAGCCACGCGATGCGGCCGCAGCTGGCGATGGCGGCGCTGTTCGTGCTCGTCATCGGATCGAGCCTGCTGCTGCTGCGGCCGAAGACGGGCGTGGCGCCGGTGCGGGTCACCGAGTGGGGCCAGCCCGCGTCGTCGGATCAGCACGAGGCGCCCCGCGCCGCCGCGCCTACCCCCGCGGCCGTCGCGATGGAGGAAGGCGACGGCCGGCGCTCGGCCGAGGCCAAGGCGAACGAGGCGCCCAGGGCGGAGGCGGCGAAGGAGAAGAGCGCGCGTGCGTCCGCGTCCCCGGACGACGGCGCGAGCGCCGCGCTCCACGAGGCGCAAGCGCTGCAACGCAAGTCGGGCTGCGCGGCCGCCGTCGGCAAGCTCGACGAGGTCGGCGCGCAGTACCCGGGCACGCCGTCCGCGCACGCCGCGATGTGGGAGGCGGCCCGGTGCTACCAGGCCTCCGGCGACGCAGCGAAGGCGCGCGAGCTGCTGCTCGCGCTGCGCTCCGCGAAGGGCTACGGCGAGCGCGCCGAGCAGCAGCTCGCGGACCTCGAGGCGAACGCCGCCGGTGCGCAGGCGCAGAACTCGGCGCCGGCGGCCGCCGCCCCCGCCGCTGCGGCGCGGCGCGCCGCGGCCAAGGCGGCGATGCCCGCGGCGCCGCCGCGCAACGCCGAGGAGCAAGGTGCCGCGGGCCCCTCGCAGGCGGCGCCCGCCGACGCCGCGACGTCCCGCTGACGGATTGCGGGCGCCGGCGCGGCCGCGCCTCCGCCGTCCCCGGCGCCGCGCCTCGACCTCAGCGCGCGCCGCGGCGGCGCCAGCGTCAATTCGATTTCACCGGCGCGTCGCGGATGTAGGCGATCGTCCTGATCGTGCCGACGATGCGCTCGCGATCGTCCGGCGTGAGCTCGACGAAGCGGATCCCCATGCCCGGGTTCGGGTTGTCGTGGAGGGGGCGCACCTCGTTGATCCACTGCACCGTCCCCTCGAGCACGTACGAGCCGTCGACCCCCGGCGGCGAGAAGCGGAGCGTGAGCCGCGTGCCGATCGAGAGAGGCTGCGTCGTGCGGACGAAGATGCCCATCTCCGAGATGTTGGTGATGGACGCGTAGAGGAACGTGTCATCGGTCTCGCAGTCCACGAGCCAGGTGACGTCGAGGCGCTCGGACGAGCGCCGGTCGAGCGAATCCGGGGCGGGGGCCTCGTGCTCGGCGTCCTCGCCGGGGCGATGCGCGTCGCCGTAGGCGCCGGCTTGCGCGCAGGACGGCGGCGTACCGCCCGGCGGGTCGGGCGGATGGTTCGAGTCCCCACGGCCCCCGGTCATGAGTCTGCGACTAGCCGCTTTCCGCACGCGCGTCGAGGGCGCTCGACGAGGAGAAGCACGCGTGCGTCGCCGGGCCGCGCAAGACGAGCCGCGCAGCGCGGCATGCGTCGGGAACCCCACGAGGGCAGCTCACCGCACGCGGATGACGCCGCCGCGGATGCGGTCCTCGTGCTCCGGCCCGCGCGTCACCTGAAGGCGCGTCTCACCGGCGAAGAGGCCGAAGTAGAGCGTGTAGTCGCCCGGGGTGAAGTTGGGCTCGAGCTGGAGCTCGTGGTCGTCCACGACGACGTCGCCCGGCTGCCACAGGCTCAGCGGGTAGCGCCCCTCGATCACGGGATGGTCGCCGTTGTATCGACGCTGGAACCCGTCGATGTGAACGAACATCTTCCAGTTGCCGGTGATCGGCCGGTGGACCCGGAAGTACGTCCGCAGGTGGTAGCTCTTCTGAGGGACGACGCTCGAGACCTTCCGGCCGTCGCCGTCGGTGAGCTCCCAGCCGAGCACCTCCAGCTGATCCTCGAGCATCGCGTCGAGCGGGTTCTCGGGAGCGGCGGGCTCGTCGAGGACGATACGGCCGAGCCAGCTCTCGTTCGGCCTGCCCCCGAGCTCGTTCGACGCAAGGAGGATCTGGCTGGAGCGGCCGTCGAGGACGGGCAGGTTGCGCTGGTAGCGCTTGCGAAAGAGGCTGTTCAACCGGGGCAGATCGTCGGACTTCACGACGAGCCAGCGGCGAGCGGCGGGAACGACCGGAGCGGCGACGCCGTCCACCGAGCTCCCCGCGGCGGTGAGCCAGTCGAACGCCTGCAGGACATCGGTGAACGAGGTGACCTCGCCGCCCTGGTAATAGGCCGCCGTGCGGCTCCGGACGCCGAGCGTCGCGAGCGGCTCGCCGGGCTTGCGAAGGGACTCGTAGGACGCGAAGACCTCCTTCGGCGAGAGCTGGGCCGCGAGCGCCGGATAGTACCAGAAGCTCAGCGCGAAGCCGGCGACGAGGCCGGCGAGCGGCGTGCCGACGGCGCGCGGGAGGGAGGCGCGCGCGACGGCGTGGCGGAACGCGTCGCGCGCCACGAGGAGCAGCACGGGGCTCACCGCCATCAGCATGGGCAGCGCCCACCAGGCGCTCATCCCGTAGGCGGCGAGGTGGTTCGGCATCCTCGCCACGGTGCCCCACCCGATGCGCTTGCCGACGAAGAGCATCGCACCGACGCCGACGAGCGCCGCCTCGATGACGATCAGCAGGAAGAGCAGGTTGCCGTTCCAGATGCGAGCGAGCTCCGCGGCGCCGGCGTGCACCTCGTCGAGGACGCGCCGCGCCCACGCGCGGAAGCTGCGATCGAGCTCGCGGGGCTGCTCTTCGAACCAGGTGAGCGCGACGAGGCCGGAGAACGCGAGCAGGACGAAGCGCATCGCCGAGGCCGCTTCGCCCTCGAAGCTCTTCGGGAAGACGGGCTTGTCGACCGAGAAGACGCTGAGCGCCCTGTCCGGTGAGGTGACGAGATCGCGGTAGAGGACGAAGGCGAGCACGGCGCAGCCGACGGCGAGCGCCCGCGAGGAGGGGGCGCCGCGCTCGAGATCGCGGATGGCGAGCGCCGCGATGGCGGCGAGGAGCGCGGGGCCGCTGAACGGGAGCGCCCCGGCGTGCGGCGCGAGGACCGCGAAGGCGCCGTAGGCGAGCGCAGACGTGACGATCAGGGCGATCCGGACGCCGGCCTCGCGATCGAGGAGAGGGGCGATGACCTCGCCCGCTCGGTCCGCGGCGGGGGCTCGGAAGAGCCGGCCGACGGCGAACGGCAGGAAGGCGCTCCACGGAAAGAGGGCGTGGCCGAGCTGGCGCAGCGTGAGATCGAACGTGGACTCGACGGGCGGCTTCTTGAGGAGCGCCACGCCGAGGGCGCGGGGGAGCGGCTCGCCGGCGCTCGAGCTCGCGAGCACGAGGGCGCCCTGCGCCGCCGCCGCGACGCCGAGCACCAGCGCGGCGGCGCCCACGAGGTCGCCCAGCGTGGGCCCCCGGCCTTCCGGCGCGGGCCAGGCGCCGGACGTCCGGAGCAGGAGCCAGGTCAGGCCGGCGCCGAGCGCGGGGACGGCGACCCCGATCAGCAGGCCGCGGCTGAGGTATCCGGCCACGACGCCGAGGATCCCCACGGCGAGCCACGCGGCCGGCGCGAGCAGGGCGCCGCGCTGCGCCCCTCGCCCGCCCTCGAGCAGCGCGCCGGTCAGCCCGCAGAACGCCATCGTGAGCGCGGCCATCGTGACGATGTCGCCGAGCAGGGTGCGCGCCTGCATCACGTAGAGCGGCATCGTCACGAGCACCGCGACGCCGTACAGGCCGGCCCTTCGATCGACGAGACGGGCGAGGAACTCGTAGAGCACGAGCGCGCCGGCGAGCCCCCACAGCGCGAGCGGGAGGCGCCCGGCCCAGTCGTGCAGACCGAACACGCGGAAGCCGAGCGCCATCGAGGTGAACCCGAGCTCTCCCATGCCGAGGTCGGTCAGGGTCGGCAGCTGCCCGGGGGCGTCCGGGAGATCCACGCCGCGCGCGCCGAAGACGTGGATGGCGATGCGGCGGGCCAGGTCGGCACGGTCGAGCTCGTAGGGGTCCCAGATGCCGCTCTTGCCGATGAGCGGAAGCAGCGTGAGGGCCGCGAGCGCGAGGGCCGCGAGCCTCGCGAGGCCGGCGCGCCCGCCCCCGGCGGCCACGCGGTCGCGGTCCATGGCCGGCGCGTCACCGATCTCAGCCGAGGGCGCCTCGAGAGGGGGCACCTCGGCGCGGGGTGGAGCTCCGCTCGCGTGCGGGTCGGGGGCGGCGGGCGGGGCTCCGCGCTGTGGGTCCCCTCGGTGGACGCTCGACATGCAGGGCATCCCCTTACCGCCTTCGCGCGCGCGTGACCACGGATCGTGGGGAAGCGTTTGTAGCCCCCCTGGGCGTCTGCTATCGCGCGCGGCGTGGTGAAAGCCCGTCCTCAGAGCGCGCCCCAGGGCGCGAAAGCGCGCCCGCAGGCGCCGAAGCCCGCCTCGGCTTCCCGCGGCCCCCGTCCTCCTGCCAAGAAAGACAGCCGAGGCAGCCGCCGGGGAGCGCAATCCAGCGAAGCCCCCCGGGCGAGCGACGCGGCGATCCCGCGAGGTCGCCCTCCCCGGCGCGAAAATCAGGCGCACGCCGACGACAAACCGCGACGCGCGAGCGAGCAGGGCGGCGCGGCGCGCGCTGCGGAGCCGGGCAAGGAGAAGGAGCGGCGGGCCGGCGCGGCGCGCGCTGCAGAGCGGGGCGAGGGTGAGAAGACGGCCAAGCAGAGGGGCTCCGCGGCGCGCTCCTCCGGCGCGGCCCGCGGCCGGGCAGGGCGTGGGCCCCGCGCGGGAGGCGGCGAGGAGGGGCGACGGCTCCCGGACGGGAGGCCCGCCGGCCGAGGCGCCGCGCAGCAGCAGCGCAGGAAGGCGGCCGAGCCGAGGCGGACGGAGGAGACCGACGCCTCGCAGCCGAAACGATCCGGGCGCGTGGCCCTGGTCGGGCGCCCCAACGTGGGCAAATCGACGCTGCTGAACGCGGCGCTCGGCCATCCGCTCGCGATCGTCTCGCCGACGCCTCAGACGACGCGCGACGCGATCCTCGGGGTCGTGCACCACGGCCCGGCGGAGATCGCGCTGCTCGACACGCCCGGCCTGCACCGGCCGCGCACGGAGCTCGGGCGCGTGATGAACCAGGCGGCGCGCGAGGCGGCGCGGGGCGCCGACGTGATCGTGTTCGTGACCGAAGCGCCGGATCCCGCGCGCCTGCCGCGGCGCGTGAAGGAGGGGGAGGACGGCCCGCCGCTCGCGCCGCACCCGAGCGATCTGACGTTGCTCGCGGACCTGGGGAGCGAGGCGCCGGTGGTGTTCGTGCTCAACAAGGTCGACCGGATGCGGGACAAGGCGCTGCTCTTGCCGCTCCTCGACGCGTTCGCCAAGCTCCGGGAGTTCGCGGCGATCGTCCCCATCTCGGCGCTGCGCGAGGACGGCGTCCAGCGCGTGCTCGACGAGGTGGCGAAGCTCTGTCCCGAGGGGGCCTTCAGCTTCGCGCCCGATGAGCTCACCGACAGGCCGACGCGCTTCTTCGCCGCCGAGTACGTGCGCGAGCAGATCCTGCGCGCGACGAAGGCCGAGGTGCCCCACGCGAGCGCCGTGCAGATCGAGCGCTACGTCGAGCCGACAGGCGAGGGCGCGCTCCACATCGACGCGACCATCCACGTGGAGCGGCCCGGGCAGAAGAAGATCCTGATCGGGGCCGGCGCGGAGCAGCTGAAGCGCATCGGCACGGAGGCTCGGCTCCGGATAGAGGAGCTCGTCGGCCGGCAGGTGAACCTCAAGCTCTGGGTCCGGGTGACGCCGGAGTGGCGTGAGTCGCGAGAGCGGCTGGACGAGCTCGGTTACAACAAGGGAGAGACCTCGTGAGCGCGGCAAAGCCAGCCCTTTCCAGATCGAACAAACGCAGCCAGGGAGCCGCCGGAGGCGGGCGGACGGCGAAGAAGGGCGACGCCCCTGAGAAGAAGAGGGGCGGCGTCGCTCCCAGGAAGGGCGCTGCCGCCTCCGGCAAGGGCGCTGCCGCTCCCGGAAAGAAGGCTGCGACGCCCGGCAAGGGCGCTGCCGCTCCCGGAAAGAGCGCGGCGGCCCCCGGCAAGGGCGCTGCTGCTCGCGGAAAGAGCGCGGCGGCCCCCGGCAAGAGCGCTGCCGGATCGAAGAAGGGCAGCAGATCAGGCCCGAGCAAGGGCCGTGCTCTCGCCGAGCCGATCGGCCACGAGGCGGCGCAGGACAGGGAGGATCTCGCGGCGGAGCTCGCCGAGGAGGTCTTCGCGGCCGCCGAGGACGCCGCGGCCGATGCGCCTGCGCCGCCCCCGTCGGCCGGGATCGTGGCGCTGGTCGGACGGCCCAACACCGGCAAGAGCACGCTGTTCAACCGGCTGATCGGCAAGCGCGTCGCGATCGTGCACGACGAGCCCGGGGTGACCCGCGATCGCCACTACGGCGACGTCACCTCGCGGGGACGGCGCTTCACGCTCGTCGACACGGGCGGGTTCGACCCCGAGAGCGATGATCCCATGCGGCAGGGGATCAAGCGGCAGATCGACCTCGCCATCGCCGAGGCCGACGTCATCGTGTGCGTTCTCGACGCCGTGACGCCGGTCACGCCGTCCGAGCACGCCGAGCTCGGCCTGCTGCGCCGCGCGGGCAAGCCCGTGATCTACGTCGCCAACAAGGCGGACTCGCCGAAGGCCGAGGTGGAGGCGGCGGAGCTGTACCGCCTCGGGATGGATCGGCTCATCCCGATCAGCGCCCTCCATGGCCGCGGCATCTCGGATCTGGAGATGGCCATCGAGGCGGCGCTCCCCAAGGAGCCCCCGGCGCCCGAGGAGTCGGCCGCGGGGGCGCTCCGCATCGCCATCATCGGGCGGCCCAACGCGGGGAAGTCGTCGCTCGTCAACCGCATCGCGGGCGAGGAGCGCATGCTGGTCGACGCGACGCCCGGCACGACGCGCGATCCGATCGACACGCTGGCCGAGCGCGACGGGAAGCGGTTCTTGCTGATCGACACGGCCGGCATCCGGCGCAAGGCGAAGGTGACGAAGGAGGACAGCGCCGTCGAGGCGGTCAGCGTGATCCACGCGATCCGCGCCATGGAGCGGGCGGAGGTCGTGCTCCTGCTCTGCGACGCGGCCGAGGGCGTGGCCGAGCAGGACGCGAAGATCCTCGGCCTCGCGGTCGATCGCGGGTGCGGCGTCGTGATCGGCCTCAACAAGATCGATCTGCTCGATCGCAAGGCGCTCGCCAAGGCGGAGCAGGACGCCCGCGACAAGCTCTCGTTCGTGCCGTGGGCGCCGATCGCGCACGTGAGCGCGCGCAGCGGGCGCGGCGTGGCGAAGCTCATCGAGAGCGTGGCCCAGGTGGCCGACGCCTACCGGAAGCGCGTGCCCACCGGGGAGCTCAACCGCTTCTTCGAGCAGATCCTGCTCACGCACCCGCCGCCGACGCACGGCGGGCGCGCGCCCCGCCTGTTCTTCGTCACGCAGGCCGAGACGTCGCCGCCGCTGTTCGTCGTCGTCGCGAGCGATCCCGACAAGCTCCACTTCAGCTACCGGCGCTACGTGGCGAACCAGCTCCGGCAGGCGTTCGGGCTGGAGGGCGTGCCGGTCCGCGTGAAGTACAAGGAGCGCAGGCGGCGGGGGTAAGGCCGGGCGCTCCGGGCGCATCCCGCGCGCCGGCCGGACGGCGCGCTCCTGTCAGAGACAAAGCGCGAGCACGGAGAGCGTCGTGCAAGCGCGACGCGCCTGCGCTCCCCGGCGCGGGCTTGGCGCGCCGCACCGCCGGGGATAACGTGATCCCCGCGATCCGTGACGGCCCAGGACGAGGACGATCACCTGCTGCTCTCGGCGGCCCGCGCGGGAGACAAGGAAGCGCTCACGCGGCTGATCGAGCGTCACCAGGCGCAGGTGTACCGCTTCGGCATGAAGATGTGCCGAGATCCCGAGGACGCGAAGGACGTCCTCCAGGAAACGCTGCTCGCCATGGCGCGGGGCATCCGCGATTTTCGCGGCGCGTCCTCGATCTCGACGTGGCTCTACACGATCGCGCGGGGCTTCTGCCTCAAGAAGCGGCGGAGGAGCAAGTTCGCCCCGGTGGAGGAGCGCTCGCTCGATGCGGAGGCGGCCCCAGAGGCGACCCAGGTCGCCGATCCGGCGAAGGGCCCGCACGAGGAGCTCGCGGGAAGGCAGGTCGAGCGCGCCATCGAGCAGGCCATCGCCGCCCTCGATCCGAAGCTCCGGGAGGCGCTGATCCTCCGCGATGTCGAGGGGCTGACCGCGCCCGAGGTCGCCGAGGTGCTCGGCGTCGGCGTGCAGGCCGTCAAGAGCCGGCTGCACCGGGCGCGGCTCGCCGTCCGCGCGCACGTCGCGCCGCTCCTCGGGATCCCCGCCGCGGCGACCGCGCCGGGCCGATGCCCGGACGTGCTCACGCTCTATTCACAGCACATCGAGGACGAGATCAGCCCGGACGTGTGCGCCAGCGTGGAGCGGCACCTGGAGGCATGCCCCCGCTGCCGCGGCGCCTGCGACTCGTTGAAGCGGACGCTGGCCCTGTGCAAGGCGGCACCTGCGTCTCAAGTACCTGCAAATATTCAGGATTCCATCCGCAAAAAGCTCCAGGACCTCCTCGCCGATTTTTCCTGAACCCTTCGGGGCGCAGCTGGCTCCCACCTCCAGAAGGCCGAGTCGGCCTCCTGTGGAGAAGGGAGCGGACGCCATGTTGTTCAGGCAGATGTTCGAGCGAGACTCCAGCACCTACACGTATCTCGTCGCGGCGCGCGCGGGGGGCGAGGCGCTGCTCATCGATCCGGTCAAGCAGGAGGTCGGCAAGTACCTCGACCTCATCCGGGAGCTCGATCTCCGGCTCGTGTTCGCCGTGGACACGCACGTGCACGCCGACCACGTGACCGGGTTGGGGGCGCTCCGGGACAGGACGAGCTGCGTGACCCTGATGGGCGCGGAGAGCAAGGCGACGTGCGTCTCGCAGAGGGTTCGCGACGGCGAGGTCATCCGGGTGGAGGGGCTGGAGATCCGCGCGATGTACACGCCGGGGCACACGGACGACTCCTACAGCTTCGTGATGGATGACCGCGTGTTCACGGGGGACACGCTCCTCATCCGCGGCACGGGCAGGACCGACTTCCAGAGCGGCGATCCCCGCGCGCAGTACGACAGCCTCTTCGGCAAGCTGCTCAAGCTGCCTGATCGGACGCTCGTGTACCCGGGCCACGATTACAAGGGGTGGACCGTGAGCACGATCGGCGAGGAGAGGGCGCACAACCCCCGCCTCCAGGTCGAGTCCGAGGCGGAGTACGTCGAGCTGATGCGCGGCCTCAAGCTCGCGAACCCGAAGCTCATGGACGTGGCCGTGCCCGCCAACCTCGCGTGCGGCGCCGTGTGAGCCGTTCACGCGCGCCCAGCAAGCCAAAGGAAGGCAGCCATGCTCCTCACGCTTCTCCTCTCCTCGCTCATCGGGCTCTCCCTTGGGCTCCTCGGGGGCGGCGGGTCCATCGTCACCGTCCCCATCCTCATCTACGCGCTGCACGTGCCTGCGAAGAGCGCCATCGCGATGTCGCTCGCCGTGGTCGGGGTCACCAGCGCCAGCGCGGCGATCACGCACGCGCGCGCTGGCAACGTGAGGTGGCGCGTCGCCGCTCTGTTCGGCGGCGCCGGGATGGCCGGCGCCTTCGCCGGCGGGCAGCTTGCGCGGCTCGTCCCGAGCTGGCTCCTGCTCTCGGGCCTCGGCGCGATGATGCTGCTCACCGCGGCGGCGATGCTGCGGGCGAAGAAGCCCACCCGCGCCGCGGACGGGCGCGCGATGAAGCCGGGCCGAGCGATCCTCGACGGCGTGGCGGTCGGCCTCGTCACCGGGATGGTGGGCGCCGGCGGCGGCTTCCTCGTCGTGCCCGCGCTCGTCCTCCTAGGCGGGCTGCCGATGCACGCGGCCATCGGCACCTCGCTCGTCGTGATCTCGATGAAGTCGTTCGCCGGGCTCGCGGGCTACCTCGGCCACGTGAGCATCGACTGGCCTCTGACCGGGCTCGTGAGCGCCGCGGCGATCGCCGGCAGCGTCGCGGGGGGCAGGCTCTCCGCGCGCGTCCCCCAGGAGCGATTGCGCCAGGGGTTCGCGTGGTTCGTCGTGGTCATGGGCGCCTTCCTCCTCGGGCGGCAGATCCCGGCCGAGGCGTGGGCCTCCGCGCGCGCGTTCGTCTCGGCGCATCGCGACTGGGCGCTGGCCCTCGGCGGCGGTGTGCTGATCGGCCTGGCCGCGGCGCTGCTCCTGCTCGTCAACGGCCGGATCGCGGGCGTGAGCGGGATCGCCAGCGGGCTCCAAGCTGGAAAAGGCCCCGATCGATCGCCGGCTGCTCCTCGGCGCAGCGCTGTTCGGCGCGGGATGGTTCCTGGTCAGCCGTGTGCCCCCCCTCGGGCCCGAGAGGCCACCGGATGAACCGGGGGCAGCGGCTACCCCGCCGCCCCGGGCAGCGGCGCCAGCACGTCGGCGATCCTCGCGAGCCCGGCCACGTCGTGGATGTCGTACGGGAACGCCGGGACGTCGACGCGGACGCTGCCGGCGCTCTGCTCGTCTTCGAGCGCCGCCTCGAGGGCGATCAGGTTCAGCTGATCGAGCTTGCCCATGCGGCTCTCGTCCTTGGCGGCCTGAAGCAGGCGCGCCGCGGCGCCGGAGGCGAGCGCAAGGCTGCTCCCGTCGAGCGCGGCGGCGATCTCGCCGACGCCGGGGAGCGCGCCGTACACCGGGTGAACGCGGTTCACGACGAACGCGTCGCGATGCATCTGCTGCTCGCGCAGGCGATCGGCGAAGTACAGCACCTCGCGCACGCAGAGCGGATCGGGCGTCGTGACGAGCACGTAGGCCACGTCGGGGCCGCGGAGCGCCGACGCCACCGCGTCCGCCCGCTGCTTCCAGCCGCCGAAGACCGCGTTCATCTCGCTGATGAACCCCGCGATCTGCTCGAGGAAGCCGCTGCCGGTCAGCTTGCCGATGCCCCGCAGCACCGCGGCGGTCGAGCGCGCCAGCAGGTTGAGCGAGAGCTTGCCGGAGCTCTGGAAGGCCTGCACGAACCACCGCGTCGCCGCGCCGTCGATGGCGCCGACGAGGCGCTCCGGCGCGTCGAGGAAATCCAGCGCGTTCGCCGTGGGCGGCGTGTCGAGCAGGACGAGGTCGTAGCTCGGGTCGCTCCTGACGGCGTAGAGCTTCTCCATCGCCATGTACTCCTGCGTGCCCGCGAGCGACGTGGAGATGTACTTGTAGAGGACGTTGCCCAGGATCCGGTCGCGCTGCTCGGGCGTGGGGGCGAGCGACGAGACGAGGCCGTCGAAGGTCGACTTCGTGTCGAGCATCATGACCGTCATCGAGCCGGGCACGTCGACCCCCGCCCTGGCGAAGCGGGCGGGCTCGATCGTCTGCGCCTCCGTCGTCATCTCCTCGAGCCCGAGGCTCTGGGACAGCCGGCGCGCCGGATCGATCGTCAGGCAAAGGACGCGCTTGCCGCGGCGGGCAGCGGCCAGGCCGAGCGCTGCAGTCGTGGTCGTCTTGCCGACGCCGCCGCAGCCGACGCAGAGGATCACCCTGCGGGAGGCGAGCAGCGGGGCCAGACCGGCGTGGTCTGCCTGAAGGGACGCGTCGGCGGCGGGCGGGCTGTTCCTAGGGGGTGCGAGCGAGCCGGGCATTGCGCGCGACCTGAGGCCGCGGCCCCTTGTAGCACGAACCGGGGGGGCGCGAGCGCCCAGCCTGCGGTGTCGCGAGCGGCCAGCTGCGGCGCAGCGACCGCTCAGCCTGCGGCGCAGCGACCGCTCAGGCGGCGCGGAGGATGCGCAAGCACCCCGCAGCGGCCCGGGCAATGGAGGCGCCACGCTCCGCCGTGCCGCCACGGCCGCAGAGCAGCACCTCGCCGCCTGACACCGAGAGGCTCTGGACCTCGACGTCGGCGGTGAGCGTGGCGATGCGCGAGCCGACCGCCGCGCTCTGCACGGCGTCCGGGTTGGCGAGGAGCGGGGCGTAGGCGGCGAGCTCCTCACACGCCGGCCACGCGCCCGCCCCGGCGACGAGGCAGCCGCTGTCGTCCACGAGGACCACGACGTCCAGGTTCGCCTCGGCGCGGGTCGTCGAGAGCTGGTAGTGCAGCGCGGTGACCGGATCGTCGCTGCGGCGGCGCCGCCGCTCGGAGGCGGGGATCCCCTCATCCAGGGCCGGTATGCCCTGCTCGACCGAGGGCGCGCCGGGATCGACCGGGCGCTCTGCGCGGCCTCCCGGCCTGCCGCCGCGCTGGCCGCCAGCGCAGCCGTCCGACGCGAGCTGAGGCACAAGCTGCTGGTTCGATAACGAGAGCGACACGAACACCTCCTCGACGCGAAGGATGGTCGCAGCGCACGAGGGCGGCCAACTTTGCTAAGTTCGAAGCGACGATGCGCGGCTTCATCGATCTGCACTCCCACTGGGTCGCCGGCGTCGACGACGGCGCCCGCACCGTCGAGGAGAGCCTCGCCCTCCTCACCGCGCTCCGCGGCGCCGGGTTCGACACCGTCGTGGCGACGCCGCACATGCGCCCCGGGATGTTCGACAACACCCGGCAGGGCCTCCAGGCCGCCTACGACGCGACCTGCGCCGCGCTGCGGGCCGCGGCCGGCGCGCGCGACCTGCCCGCGCTCGATCTCTCGTCGGAGCACTTCTTCGACGACATCGTCTTCCAGCGCCTCCTCGACGGCAGCGCCCTCCCCTTCCCCGGCGGCCGCGCTGCGCTCGTCGAGTTCCCGACCCGGAGCTTCCCCGCCCGGGCCGCGGAGCGGCTCTTCGATCTCAGCCGCCGCAAGCTCCGCCCCGTCATCGCCCACCCGGAGCGCTACGAGCCCGTCTTCGACGACATCTCCTCGCTCGATCCGCTGCTCGACGCGGGCGCGGTGCTCCTCCTCGACGTCGCGGCGCTCACCGGCAAGTACGGGCGCACCCCCCGCCGGGCCGCCGAGCAGCTGCTCGAGGCCGGCTACTACTACGCCGCGTGCAGCGACGCCCACGCCGCAAAAGACGTCCCCGACGTGCGCGACGGCATCAAGGCGCTCTTCGCCAGGGTCGGCGAGGAGGAGGCGAGCTTCATGCTCATCGACGGCCCGCGCGCGATCCTCGAAGGCACCGTCGACCCCTGAGGCCGTGAACCGCCTCCTCGCTTGACGGGCCGCCGTCCATCGCTATAAGCGAACGACACGTTCACTATTCATCATGGCGCAGTACCTCAAAGACGACGTCCAGGAGAGCATCACCTCCGCCGCGCTGACGATCTTCGCGCGGAAGGGGTACGAGAGCGCGACCATGGCCGAGATCGCCCGGGCGGCCGGCGTCTCGACGGGCAACATCTACCGGTACTTCGCGAACAAGGACGCGCTCTTCTACGGGATCGTCGACGACGGCTTCGCCCGCGCCTTCACGATCCTGCTGCGCCGCCGCGTGAAGGCGCTCGACGGCGTGGAGGACGTCCGGGCGCTCCCGCCGACGGCCGCCTACCACCTGATCTCCGAGGAGCTCCTCCGCTTCTGCATAGAGAACAGGCTGCGCGTCGTGATCCTCCTGGGGCGCGCCGGCGGCTCCAGGTACGAGCGGTTCTCCGAGGAGACCGTCGAACGCCTCATCGCGCTGGCGATCGAGCACTTCCGCGCCCTCGACCCATGCCTCTCGGTGACGGAGGCGATGCGGTTCAACCTGGACCAGATCTACCAGGGCTTCGTCAGGACGACGGTGAACGCCCTCGCCCGCTTCGAGGACGAGGACGCCATCCGAGAAGCGGTCCACGGTTACTCGAAGTACCACCTTGCCGGACTCAGGAGCTTCTTCGCGTAACCTTCCCCTCGCCTCGCCTCAAAAGTGAACGAATCATTCATCATTCACCCATCGAGCTTGACCCCTCGCGGAGGCGAGGGGCGCAAGGAGGCCCATCATGCTGGAGAGCACGCTTGATCTGCCCGTCGAGGCGCGCGCCGTCCTCGAGGAAGAGGCCACGCTCCTCGAGCGCGTGCGCGGCGCGCTGGACAGGGCGCAGGAGCGCGCGGCGCGCGCCTTCGGGCGCTCGCCGCGCGAGCTCAGGTCCGTCGCGGCGCTCCGGGAGCTCCGCGACGAGGCCGCCGCGGCCTCGGCCGACGATCTGCCGGCGGTGCTCCTCGAGATGAGCGTGCGGCAGCGCCTTATCGAGCAGGAGCCCAGGGAGGCGCTGCCCGACCCGCTCTGCCCGTACCTCGCTCACCTCCGGGTCGACGAGGGCAAAGGGGCGAAGGACTACCTGCTCGGCCACGCGACGTTCCTGGATCCGTCGGCCGACGTGCGCATCCTCGACTGGCGCGTCGCGCCGGTGGCGCAGATCTTCTACCGGTACCGCGAGGGCGACGAGTACGAGGAGGCCTTCCCGGGGCGCGTGGCCGAGGGCGTGGTGAAGGCGCGCCGCATCGTCGTCGTGGAGCGCGGCGCCCTCACCCGGATCGTGGGCGACGGCCTCGTCCTGACGCGGCGAGGCGACGGGCGATGGACCCTCGCGGAGCGCGCGGCGCTCGCCATGCAGCCAGGCGGCGCAGGCACGGCCGCCCGACCCGGGAGCCTCGGCGTCGGCGCCGGCGCCACGGACCACGCGAAGGCCGCGGAGGTCACCGCCCTGCTCGACGCCGACCAGTACGCCGCCGTGTGCGCGCCCCCCGAGCAGCCGCTCCTCGTGCTCGGCAGCGCCGGGAGCGGAAAGACGACCGTGGCGCTGCACCGCCTCGCCCGGATCGCCGCGCTCGATCCGGCGCGGTGCCCGCTCTCGGCCATGAACGTCGTCGTCCCCGAGGAGGGCCTCGCGCGCCTGTCGCGCCGCCTGCTCTCGCCGCTCGGCGCGGGGGAAGCCCAGGTGAAGACGCTCGACGCCTGGTCGTCGGCGACCGCGCGTGAGGTCTTCGGCAAGCCGATCGCCCTGTGCGACGATCCCCCGGCGCTCGTCTCCAGCCTCAAGCGCCACCCGGCGCTCTACGGTGCGCTGCGCGAGCGGTTCGCCAGGCTCGCCCCGGCGAACACGACGCTCCCGCGGCTGCGCCGCCGCCTCGCCGACGTCTTCACGGATCGCGGGTTCCTCGAGGGCGTCGTCGCCGCCTCAGGCGGGGACCTCCCCAGGAGCGCGGTCGAGGAGACCGTCCGGCACACCCTGCTGCAGATCGCCGAGCCGCTCGACCGGCAGCTCGCCTCGATCACCGTGGCCGAGAGGAAGCGGGCGCTCGACGGCCGCGCCATCGCGGAAGGGACGCCGGACGAGCTCGCGGGGACGCTCGACATCGACGATCTGCCGATCCTGCTCTTCCTTCGCGCCGCTCGCCGCGGCCTCGACGGGGCGGGGTGGTCGCACCTCGTGCTCGACGAGGCCGAGGACTTCTCGCTGTTCGAGCTGTTCGTCCTGGGGAAGCTCCTTGGCGAGACGCGCAGCGTCACGCTCGCCGGCGACGAGGCCCAGCAGACCTCCTCGAGCTTCGCCGGGTGGGAGGCGGCGCGAGCCGCGCTCGGCGTGGGCGACGCGGCGACCTGCCGCCTCGCGGTGTCGTACCGGTGCCCGCAGCCGGTGACGGAGCTCGCGCGGCGGCTCCTCGGCGAGCTCGCGCCCGAGGCGCCCGCGCGCGCGGCCCGGGACGGCGCGCCGGTCGGGCTCTTCCGCTTCCCGAGCGAGGCGCAGGCGCACCTGTTCCTCGCCGGCGCGCTCCGCGACCTCGTCGGGCGGGAGCCCCGCGCCTCGGTGGCGGTCATCGCGCGGGACGCAGGCGCCGCCCGGGAGCTCCACGCGCTGATCGCGGAGCTGCCGGAGGCGAGGCTCGTGCTGGAGGGAGCGTTCTCGTTCGAGCCGGGCATCGACGTCACCGACGTGGACAGCGCGAAGGGGCTCGAGTTCGACTACGTCGTCGTGCCCGACGCGACCGCGGCGGCGTACCCGATGAACCACGAGGCCCGCCGGCGGCTCCACGTCGCGGTGACGCGGACGTCGCACCAGCTCTGGCTCATCTCGGGAGCGGCGTGGTCGCCGCTCCTCGGCGACGTGGGGGCGAGCTGACGGTCGCCGCGGCGCGCCCTATGGACGCGGCCCGGACGGCGCGGAGACGGCGGCGGGAGGGAGCGGGCTGTCCCTCACCGCCGCGGTCCCGGCGAGCGCGACCCCGAGGACGGCGGCCCCGAACACCAGCAGCGCCTGCAGCCAGCGCCGCGGGGCAGGCGGAGGCTCCGCCTCGTCGTCGGCCGAGCGATCCCCGGGATCGAGCGACTCGAGCGCGGCGCGCAGCTGCTGCGTGCGGAGGTGGGACGCGTCGCCCAGGATCTGTCCGAGCCAGCCGGCGACGAGCGCGTCGTTGCCCGGGTTCGCGGCGCCCGGGATCGCCTCCTCGAGCGCGCGCATGAGCTTCGCGGCCGTCGCCGTGCGCGCGGTGGGCGACTTGGCGAGCGCCTCGGAGACGAGGCGATCGAGCGCAGGGGGGATCGGCTCGGGCGGCGGCGGCGCGCTCAGGCGCTCCGCGAACCCGCGCCGGGACGGGACCGCCCGCGACGACAGCGGCGCGGCAGGCCGCTCGCTCGCGATGTGGGTCATCGTGCTCTCGCTGTCGTCGGCCTGGAAGGGATGAGCGCCCGACAGGAGCTCGTAGAGGAGCACCCCGACCCCGAAGAGATCGGACCGCCGATCGCACGGCTGCCCCCGGATGTGCTCCGGCGCCATGTACGGCGCGCTGCTCCGGAACAGGAACGCGCCCCCCTCGCCGCCCGCCGCGCCCGCCGTTGAACCGCGCCCGCCGTCGCCGCGCAGCGACTGCGGCCGTCGCTCGGACATCCGCCCTTCCTCGAGCTTCGCGATGCCGAAATCGACCATGCGGACGAGCCCCTCGGACGTGATGAGGACGTTGTCCGGCGAGACGTCGTAGTGCAGGAGCTCCCGTGGGTTGCCGCCCTCGTCCCGCAGCTCGTGCGCGGCGTCGAGGGCCGCGCAGATCTGGTAGGCGAGCCTCGCCGCGACCAGCACCGGCGCCGGTCGCCCGCGCGCGGCGCGCAGCACCGACGAGAGCGGCTCCCCGCTCACCCACTCCATGACATAGAAGAACGTGCCGTCCGTCTCGCCCAGATCCACGACGGGCACCACGTTCGGGTGCCTGATGCGCGCGGCCAGCGCGGCTTCGTCGAGGAATGTCCGAACGACGTCGGGATCGGGCGAGAGCTCCGGGCGAAGCACCTTGATCGCGAAGAGCCGCTGAAACCCGTGCTCCCGCCTCAGACGCGCCGCCCAGACCTCGCCCACGTCGCCTGCGGCCACCCGCAGGACGAGCTCGTACCGGCCCAGGGAAAACCCCGGGAAATAGCGCCCCCCGCCCCCCACGCGGAAGATGTGGCCCACAGTTGAAGAGCCCGCCAGTGCTCCCGGTGTGCGACGATCACGATTGTTGCCCTGGTTGTGAGACTCGACCTCAACAAGGAACCGCTTCCGACCGCGACATCACCGCCCTCCGACCCTCCGGAGCGCCTGCCGGGCCAGCCCGCTGCTCGGACGTTTTCGGTCCTATCCGGGATGCGGGGGTCTTGCTTCCTGAACAACCGGACAGTAAAGCTGCCGGAAACTGTTGCCCCGCGCGTCGTGGGTCCACCTCCGCGGTCCCCCCGCCGTCGCCCCCCTCCCATCGCTCCCTCCCGAGGTACGCATGAGTGACGAGAAGAACACCAAGCAGAAGTCTGCCGCCCTCGAGCTCGCGATCGCCAGCGTCGAGAAGGAGTACGGCAAGGGGGCGATCATGCGCCTCAAGGACGGGCAGACGCTGCACGACGAGGTCGCGGCCGTGGCGACCGGCTCGCTCGGCCTGGACATCGCCCTCGGCATCGGCGGCTACCCGCGCGGCCGCATCGTCGAGGTCTACGGGCCGGAGTCGAGCGGCAAGACGACCCTCACCCTCCACGCCATCGCGGCCGTCCAGCGGGCGGGCGGGACGGCGGCGTTCATCGACGCCGAGCACGCCCTCGACGTGAACTACGCCAAGAAGCTCGGCGTGAAGACCGACGAGCTGCTCATCTCCCAGCCCGACTACGGCGAGCAGGCGCTCGAGATCGCCGACATGCTGGTCCGCTCGAACGCCGTCGATATCATCGTCGTCGACTCGGTCGCCGCGCTCGTGCCCAAGGCCGAGATCGAGGGCGACATGGGCGACAGCCACGTCGGCCTCCAGGCCCGGCTGATGAGCCAGGCGCTCCGCAAGCTGACCGGCACGACCTCGCGCTCGCAGTGCCTGCTGATGTTCATCAACCAGATCCGGATGAAGATCGGCGTCATGTTCGGCAGCCCCGAGACGACGAGCGGCGGCAACGCCCTCAAGTTCTACGCCTCGGTCCGGCTCGACATCCGCCGCATCGGCGCCATCAAGGAGGCCGCCGCGGGCGGCAAGGAGCCGGCGGTCGTCGGCAACCGGACCCGCGTCAAGGTCGTGAAGAACAAGATGGCTCCCCCGTTCCGCGAGGTGGAGTTCGACATCCTGTACGGCCAGGGCATCAGCCACAGCGGCGACGTCATCGACCTCGCGACCGAGGCGAGCATCATCGAGAAGAGCGGCTCCTGGTTCTCGTTCCAGGGCGAGCGCATCGGTCAGGGCCGGGAGAACGCCCGCACCTACCTCGAGCAGCACCCGGCGGTGCTCGACAAGATCGAGTCGATGGTCCTCGCGAAGCACGGCATCTCGCGCGTCGGCGGGGCCGCCCCGACGAACGGCGCCGCGAGCCCCGGCCCGAAGGGCGGAGCCGCGGCCGAGGCCCCTGCGCAGGCGAAGGGTCGCGGCGAGGCAGCCTCGTCCGGCCAGGACGCCCGCCGTCCCCCGGGCAAGACGAACTGACGCCGGCTGCCATCGACGCCATGCACCTCTACGTGATGCGGCACGGCCCGGCGGAGGAGCGGGCGACCAGCGGGCGCGACGCGGACCGGAGGCTCACCCCCGAGGGCCGCGAGCGCGTGGCGCGGGTCTCTCTCGAGCTCCACCGCCTCCGGGGCGGCGCCCCGCTGCCGCTGGTGCTCGCGAGCCCCCTCGCGCGCGCGAGAGAGACCGCCGAGATCGCGGCGCCGATCTGCGGCGCGCCGGAGGTCGAGCTCCGGGACGAGCTCGCGCTCGACGCCGGGCTCCCGAGCTCGCTGGTCGCCGCGCTCGCCCGAGGCGGCGCCGACGCGCTGCTCGTCGGGCACCAGCCGAACGTGGAGCACCTCGTCCGTACGCTCGTCGACACGCCCGGCCGGGGCGCGACAGCGCTGCTCCCCGCCGGCTTCTGCACTGCCCTGGTCGTCGCCCTCGAGCCGGAGCCTTCCCAGCGCGCGCAGGGCCGCTGGCGCATGACGCAGATCCTCGATCCCCGGGCGCTCGTCCCGCGATGAGCGAAGCGCTGCACACGCGCCGTGTCATGGCGAGAGAGAGCAGGAGCAGAAGACGCGCGTCCGAGGCGGAAGGCGGCCCGATCGGCGCAGGCGCGCGTGGCCTTCACTACAAGCACATGAATTTACAGAGGAAATCCAGATCACCGGCGAGCGGCGGCCGGGGCGCCCTCCCTCTCCCTCCGGAGGGTCCGGCCACCCGCTTACGTAGTCACAAATCCGAATGATTTCGATGTTCTCGGCCGCTCGCTTGACAAGGATCCCACCCGAGAATACGCCCAAATAAGGAGGATTGAGATGGCGGGACAGATGGCCTTCCCCTTCGCTCAACCCCCTCCAGGCCGTCTGTCGCGCAGCGGTGGGAAGGGCGCGGCGCGTACTTCCCTGCTGCCGCGTGTCGCCCGGGCGGTCGTCCGGGTGCCGGACCCCCGTCATCATCCGATCGACATCGATCTGCCGCCGGGCCAGCCGCACATCTACGTGCACGAGGGGGCGCGCCAGGCGCTCATCCGGCGGCTGGAGCTGGCCCAGAAGCGGCCGGTCCTCCTCTCGGTGACCGACAACTACCGGCAGATGATCTCCTCCTCGTTCCGGGAGGGCATCCTGCAGGCGCGCGTCCACCACATGTTCCTGGATGCGCCGGCGGTCGTCCAGGAGGCGCTCGTCCGGTACGTCGTGACGCAGGACCGGGCCGCCTCGCTCGTGGTCGGCCAGTACATCGACGAGAACGGCCACCGCATCCGGGCGAGCCGGCCGGTGAGCACGCCGCTCTCGACGCAGGGGCGGACGCACGACCTGCTGATCCTGTTCCAGAAGCTGAACCACGGGTACTTCGGCGGCGGGGTCGACGCGCTGATCACCTGGGGCAAGCGGACCAAGGCGCGGAAGCCGCGGCGCACCATCAAGCTCGGGAGCTACTCGGCGGTCGAGCGGCTGATCCGCATCCACCCGGTGCTCGACCGGCCCTGGGTCCCCCGCTACTTCATCTGTTACGTCATCTACCACGAGATGCTCCACCACGTGATGCCGGCGAGCCACGGCAACGGGCGCCGGATGCTCCATCCGCCCCAGTTCCTCGCCCGCGAGCGGCTCTTCCGCGACTACGAGCGCTCCCTCGCCTGGGAGCAGGACCACGTGGGGCGGCTCCTCCGCACCTGACGCATCCATCGCCTGCGGACGCACGTCATCCGGCGGCGTGTCGAGCGACGAACGCGACCAACGCAACGAACGCGACGGACGCGACGAACCATTGCGCGAAGGTGCGGCTGGCTCTAAACCGGCGAACCCCCGTTCGGGCCGCGCCAGCCGGCGCCCCGTGGGCGACCCCGTAACCTCGAAAGTGTGGAAGGCCAGCGTGCAGGAGATTCTCACCCAGGAAGCGAGCCCGAAGCGGGCGATGGAGGCCCTCGAGTGGGCCGTCCAGCGAGCAGAGAAGGCCGAGGCCGAGCAGCCCGAGGCGGGCGCCGAGCCACGCGCCTCGTCCAGGGTGATCTCCGGGCGGCCCGCCGACTTCAAGGCCGCGGCCGCCGCCTACCTGCCCGATGTCCGCAAGCTGCTCGATCGGGTCATGATGAGCGACGACGCCGAGGCCGGGCTCGACGCCCTGCTCGAGTCGGGCGCCCTCGCCGCGATGCTGCCCGAGGTCGAGGCGATGGTGGGCTTCGGCGACGGGGAGTGGCGCCACAAGGACGTCTGGAAGCACACGAAGCAGGTGGTGCGTCAGGCCGTCCCGAGGCTCGAGGTCCGCTGGGCGGCCCTGCTCCACGACATCGGCAAGACGAGGACGCGCTCCATCTCGCCGACGGGCGAGGTCCATTTCTTCGGTCACGCCGAGGTCGGCGCGCGCATGTTCGACAAGATCGACCGGCGGCTGCCGCTCTTCACGAAGGAGGAGGCGCTGAAGAACAGCATCCGCTTCCTGATCCTGCACCACCTCCGGGCGAGCCAGTACGAGGCGTCGTGGACCGACAGCGCGGTGCGCCGGTTCGCCAAGGAGATGGGCGGCTGCCTGAAGGACGTGCTCGACCTGTCGCGGGCGGACATCACCACGAAGCGGCCCGAGAAGAAGCGGAAGGGGCTGAAGCAGATCAGCGAGCTCGCCGAGCGGGTGCTCCAGGTCCAGGCCGAGGACGCGGTGGTGCCGCCGCTGCCGAGCGGCATCGGCGACGTCATCATGCATGCGTTCGGGCTGCCGCCGTCGCGACGGATCGGCGAGATCAAGCGCGCGCTGGAAGAGGCGGTCGAGGCGGGCGAGGTGGCGTCGCACCAGGAGGCGGACGTCTACATCGCGTTCCTCCGGGAGCACGCGGCGCGGTTCGGGATCTGAGGGCGTAGCGCAGAGAGCCTCTCAGGGGAGCGACCGCTCGCGCCGCAGCGCAGGCGCTGAGCGGTCGCCCGCACAGGAGACGGGTTCAGCTCGGCGTCTTCGGCGCGGAGGCGCACTCCAGTGCGCTGAGCACCGAAGACGCCGAGATGGGCCCGTATCCGAAGCGGGCGACCGCTCAGCGAAGGGGCGCTTCGCAGGTGGTGCAGCGAGGGGGGACGCCTTCCTTGTGGTAGTGCTCGCCGCAACGGCCGCAGAGACGAGCGTCGGCCTCGAAGGCGATCAGCTTGTCGGTCGCCTTGCAGCGGAGGCCGGCGACCTGCGGCGGCTCCAGCGGGCGCACCTCGCCGGCGGCATCGTCGGGCGGAGGCAGCGCGCCTTCCTTGATGTCCGCCGCACGCGCGGGGATACGCGCCCTCGCCTCGGCCAGCACGCGCGCGGCCGCCGGGAGGTGCGCTCGCAGCGGGATGGCGATCGCCGTGCCGCTGCCCTGGACCGTGAGCGCGGTCTCCGTGAGCAACAGGCCCGTGACATCGTGCCAGCCGATGCGCTCGATCTCGCCAGGTCCGCTCTCCAGCCCCACCCCGGCATCACCCACACGAAGCGCCTTCATCGACCACTGACCGAAGAGCCCGACCGCAGCCCCGAGGATCAAGGCGCCGAGGAGCAGGTACGTGGCTGCCGGGTGCGCGCCCGCGTCCTCACCCCGGAACCACTGGCCGTAAACACCCGCCCCGGCCAGCAGCGCCGCGACGGACATGCCGAGCATCGTGAGGCCGAGCTCGAGCGACGCCTTCGGCTCGAAGCGTCGCTCGCTCCGCGGATCGGTCCGCTGCCGCAACACGACCTCACCGCCCTGCCCCGTGGTCCCCGAACCCTTGCGCTTGCGCTTCACCGGTCTGTCGGCCATCGGCGGCTTCCTATCGGAGGAGACGCCCGGACGCAAAGGGGCTCAGCCCAGGCCAGCGCTCCGCGCGAGCAGCCAGACCGGAGCCGCGCCCCGCCCCGCCCGCGCCCCGCGCGGCAAGGACGGAGAGGTATGCTGGGACAGTGATGCTCTCGATGCCCAACGCAGCGACGTACGTCCTGCCCGCGCTGGGCATCGGGCTCGCAGCCCTCGCGATCCTGGGGCCCGGCTCGCCACGCATGGCCACCGGCGTGCGGGTGTGGGGAGCGCCCGTCGCCGGAAGCGAGGCGCTGGCGCTCCGCGTCGAAGGGGTGCGCCGCCTCCACGGCGCCGACGATCCGGCGGCCATCCCGCAGATCGAGGTGAGCGCCACGTCCGCAGGGTCGCCGCTCGAACGATGGACCGGCTCGCTCGACAGGGACGGCATCGGCGAGGCGCAGCTGCGCGCGCCAGCGGGGCTGCGGGAGCCGGTGACCGTGCGGATCGCGCTGGGCGGCGACACGCTCCTGGAGCGGCAGCTCCCGCTGCTGCCTCCGCTCCCAGGGGCGCACGCGACCGCGCTGCCAGGCGCGGCGCACGCGACCGCGCTGCCAGGCGCGGCGCACGCGACCGCGCTGCCAGGCGCGGCGCACGGGGAGCTCCGCCTGCAGGTCACGGCGGCGCGGGGAGCCCTGGCAGCTCCGTTCCCGGAGCGGGTTCGCGTCGCGATCGAGACGCAGGACGGAACGCCCGCGGCAGGGGCTCGCCTCGAGGCGAGCGCCGTCGGGGCAGAGATCGAGGGGCACGGCAGCGATCCGGCGCAGATCACGGCCGATGCGCGCGACGCCGCGGAGCTCACGCTCAAGCCGCTGGCGCACACGGTCGAGCTCACGCTCCGCGCGACCCACCCGGGGAGCGCACCGCCAGGGACACGGATCGCGAGCGGCACCTGGGAAGGGAAGCTGCCCGTGATCCCGGGAGCCATCTGGCTCGATCCGGGCGGTCTCGATCGCGAACGGCCCGAGCTCCGGTTGATCTCCCCGACGCCGAGGCCACGCGCCTACGTCTCGATCGGAGGTGCGCGCGGCCGTGCGCTCGGGACGATCGTCCCGCTCGCGGCGGACGGGGCGGGCTTCTTCTCGGGGAGGGTGACGCTCCCGGACAGCGCCGCGCCCGGGGAGGCGGACTGGGCCGTGGTCGCGAGCGACCCCTACGAGCAGGGCGCAGGCACGGTGGCCTGGCCGATCACGGCCGCGGCGGCGTCCGCCTCGCCGCGGCGCGTGGAGCTGCTCGCGGACGGGATGCCGGCGGCCGAGGCGCGCGAGCGGGCCCGCGCCTCGCATGCGCGGCGCGCTGGCCTCGGGGTCCTCGCCGCCTCCGCGGTGGCGCAGGTGCTGCTGCTCGCGCTGCGATCCAGGACCGCGCGGCGCCGCCTGGAGGCGCACGTCGCCGCCGCCTCGGGCGGCGAAGGCAAGGACGGCACCCATGGCGCGCCGCTGTCCAGGGAGGATCGCGACCGGCTGCTCGCCGCCGTGCGGGCGGAGCCGCTGCTGTCGGCGTTCGCCCTCGCCGCGCTCGTCGGGCTCTCCTTCGCGGCGGTCGCGGCGCTCGCCACCTTTCGATGACTCGAGGGCGCGTGCCGCCTTTGGGATTTGATCCGCGGCGGGCCCCGAGCCGCTAGACTGGAGGGCCAGGCGGCACGGGGCGAGAGGACGACAGACAGGGCATGTCCGAGCAGCAGCGGTACCGGGTCATCAAGCGCCTCGCCTCCGGAGGCATGGCGGAGGTCTTCGTCGCCGAGAGCGCGGGGATCGAAGGGTTCAAGAAGCAGGTCGCGATCAAGCGCGTCCTGCCGCAGCTCAGCAAGAAAGAGCAGTTCATCGCGATGTTCCTCGATGAGGCGCGCCTCTCGGCGCACCTCTCGCACTCGAACGTCGTGTCGGTGTTCGACATCGGCGTCGGCGACGGCACCTACTTCATCGTCATGGAGTACGTGGACGGCGCCGACCTGAGGGCCCTCCTCGATCACCAGAAGAAGGTCGGCCGGCCGATGACCGTCGAGGTCGCCGCCTTCATGGCCGCGAAGATGTGCCAGGGCCTCGCCTACGCGCACGAGCTCGCGACCGGGGACGGAAAGCCGCTCCAGATCGTGCACCGGGACATCACCCCGGCCAACGTGCTCATCACCCGCTACGGCGAGGTGAAGATCGTGGACTTCGGGCTCGCGAAGGCGTCGAGCCAGCTCGCCGAGAGCGACGCGGGCATCATCAAGGGAAAGTTCGGCTACCTGGCGCCCGAGACGGTGCTCGAGCAGGGCGTCGACCAGCGCGTCGACATCTTCGCGCTCGGGATCATCCTCTGGGAGATGCTCGCCGGGCGCCGGCTGTTCCTCGGCGACTCCGACTACATCACGGTGCGGCTGGTGCGCGACGCGGTGATCCCCTCGCTCCAGCAGATCAACAGCGATGTGCCGCGCGAGCTAGAGCAGATCATCCGCCGCGCGCTCGCCCGCGACCCGGCGGCGCGTTACATGTCGGCGCGCGAGCTCGGCCGCGACCTGACCCGCTTCCTCTACCGCTACGGCCGCCCGGTGAGCGAGGACGACGTCGCCTCGCTCGTGGAGCGCGCCAAGGGCGGGCCGGCGCGGGCGGTCGACGGGACGCAGAAGATCGCAGAGCTCATCGACATGATGCTCCTCGAGTTCAAGTCGCTCACGAAGGAGCCGACCGCCGGCGGCAGCGGCCTGAGCCTGCTGCCCACCCTGGAGGGCGCCGCGATCCTGACGCACGGGGCCGAGCACCCGAGCTCGCCGCCGCCACGCAGCGACGGGCCGCTCGGGGGGCTCGCCGACGAGCTGGAAGGCCCGGACTCGCTCCACCAGGACGAGTCCTCGTCCTCGGTGACGGCCTGGTTCCGGGGGCTCATTCCGCGCTAGATCCTGCGAGGGAAGGCCAGCGACGTGACGTCCACGCCGCCGCGCTGTCCCATCCGTCCCATCCCATGACCCGTCACTGGCCAGGAGGAACTCTCCTCCGGCCCACAGCAAAGGCAAAGAGAAGATGAGCGTCGAGATTGGAAAGCCGTTTCCGCGCTTCGCCCTGCCGAACCAGGACGGCAAGGCCGTGAAGCTCGAGGATTTCGCGGGCAAATGGCTCGTCCTCTACGTCTATCCGAAGGACGACACGCCGGGATGCACGATCCAGGGCAAGTCGTTCACGGCCTCCAAGGCCGATTTCGACGACGCCAACATCGCCGTGGTCGGCGTCAGCGAGGACGACGTCACGTCGCACAAGAGCTTCTGCGACAAGTTCTCCTTCACCATCGATCTGCTCGCCGACACGCGCCACGAGCTGCTCAAGGCCGCGGGCGTCGGGCAGAGCGAGTGGAAAGGCACCCTGTACTGGGACCGGACGACATTCGTCATCGATCCGTCGGGCGTGCTGCGAAAGACCTACCTGAAGGTGAAGCCCGACGGGCACGAGCAGGCCCTCCTCAAGGACATCGCGGAGCTCAAGGCCCAGGCCTGAACGCCGCGACCGCCTGCGAGGGCAGGGCGCACGGAGAAGGGCGCTCCACCTGCGCAAAAACCTGCTCACGCTGGATTTGCTGGCATGTCGCCCCTACCCTGTCGCCCTTGTGGCACCACGCCCTGCTTTCGCTCCCGATCGAATCGTATCGCTCACGATCCTCGCGGCGATCGCCGCGGCGGCGATCGCGAGCGCTTCCGTGGTGGGCGCCTGTAAAGGCGCCGGGGGCGGCGGGTCCGTCGGCTCGAGTACGGGCGACGCCAGCGGCTGTCCGATGGGGCCAAGACAGGCGCTGTTCACGATCACCGTGCGCGCGAGAGGCGCCACCGTCCCGCCGGACACCACCGTTCACATCGCGTGGAGCGCCGCGGACGAGCCGATCTTCGTCCTGAGCGATCCGACCACCTGGAAGACGCTCGACGAGGCCAACCTGGTGTGCGCCGTCGATCGCGCGCAGCCCCCTCCCGAAGCGCTGGAGACGCTCGTCTGCGAGCTGTGGACGGCCGGGGTGACGTGGGTGAAGATCTCGGGGACAGGCTACGACGACTTCGAGCAGACGCTCGCGCCCGTCATGAACGACGAGTGCGAGAGCTTCCTGCCCCAGAACGTCGATATCGAGCTCGTCCCGGCGGTGGACGGGGGCACGGGCGAGTAGCCGGAGGGCGGCGCACCGGGGCGTCGACCCGGAGGCGGATCCGATCAGCGTCGGGCAGATGCGGTCGGCGTGGATCGGAGAGCACGTGGAGAGCCCCGATGGAATCGAGCTCCGCACGATGCTCAGCGTGAAAGGGGCCGCAGAGCAGGGCGCGATGCTGCGCGAAGAGGCCAAGAAAGCAGGACTCGCGCGCTGCGCGCTCGCGGACTCGCTGGAGGCGGACGGGACAGGCGGGCTATCGCCATGAGCCATGAATGCACAGGATCGGCAGCGACGCACAGCCCTCGCGGCGGGGCGCCATTGGCCGAAACGTGGAACCGGGATGGGAGATCGCGCCACGTCGCTGGCTCCCCCTCCCCTGCCGGCCTATCCTGCCCTCATGGCCGCGCCGACCCCGCTCCGCCTCGCCTGGGCGACCGACGTCCACCTCAACTTCCTCTCCCGCGAGGACCTCGCCGCCTTCTGCTCCACCCTCGCCGCCACCGCCTCCGATGCCGTCCTCTTCACCGGCGATATCGCCGAAGCCACGAGCCTCCGCCCCCTCCTCGAGACCGTCGCCCAGGCCATCGAGCGCCCGCTCTACTTCGTCCTCGGCAACCACGATTTCTACCGCGGGAGCATCGCCGCCGTGCGCACGATGGCCGCCGAGCTCTCGGCCACCTCCCCCTGGCTCAGGTGGCTCCCGTCGATCCCCCACGTCGAGCTCGGCCCGGACACCGCCCTCGTCGGCCACGACGGCTGGGCCGACGCCCGCCTCGGCGATTACGAGAGATCGCCCGTCACGCTCAACGATTACGTGCTCATCCAGGAGCTCACCTCCCTCGACCGGCGCCGCCGGAGAGAGGCCTTGCACCGCCTCGGCGACGAGGCCGCGGAGTACCTGCGCCGCGTCCTGCCCGTGGCCCTCGAGCGGTACCGGCGCGTCATCGTCGCCACCCACGTCCCCCCGTTCAAGGAGGCCTGCTGGCACGAAGGTCAGATCTCCAACGACGACTGGCTCCCCCATTTCACCTGCAAGGCCACAGGCGAGGTGATCCGCGAGGCCGCCGTGCGGTACCCGGAGCGGCGGATCGAAGTGCTCTGCGGCCATACGCACGGCGCCGGCGTGGCGGAGATCCTCCCGAACCTCGTTGTGCGCACCGGCGGCGCCGAATACTACGAGCCCGCCGTGCAAGGCGTCATCACGACCGCGTAGGCCACCATCGCGCCGCGCACCCCGGCTCCGACCGGGCCACCACCCTCGCAGGCATCCATCCCAGGTACCCACCTGCTCCGGCACAACGTATCCTGCGCGTCCACGACCTCCGCCGACCTCGGCAGAACGGTGAGCCATGCCGACGAACGACCCCGACAGCCAGCTCGACGAGCTCCTTCGCGCGCTCGACGCGAACCCTCGCGCCGCCGACGTTTTCTATCCCAGGCAGGTGAACACGAGCCCACCCGCCGGCGCGACGGACTACGACATCCCCATCGCCCCTGGGGTGACGCTCGGCGCGCGCTGGCACCTGTCCGACCCACGCAATCCGACCGTGCTCGCGTTCCACGGCAATGGCGAGACCGTCCCCGACTACGACGACATCGCCGAGGGCTGGCATGACGTCGGGCTCAACCTCTTCATGGTCGATTACCGCGGCTATGGCTGGAGCGGCGGGCAGCCGACACTGCGCTCGCTCCGGGAAGATCCTGTGAAGGTCTCCGAGTTCTTCGAGCGCGAGCTCGCCGAGACGAGCCGCGCCGCAGGCCTCGATCAGCCGCCAAAGCCGGTGCTCTTCGGCCGCTCGCTCGGCAGCTCACCGGCGTCACGGATCGCCGCGCACCGAGGCGACGCGTACCGCGCGCTCCTCCTCGAGAGCGGGTTCAGCGACGTGCGGCACCTGCTCGCCCTCTTCGAGATCGACCTCGGCGATCTGCGCGACGAGGCGCACCGCAATTTCTCGAACCCGGAGCTCCTGAGGAACGTCGAGATCCCGGTCCTCGTCCTGCACGGCGCGCGCGACAGGCTGCTCCCGCCGGACCACGCCCGCGAGAACCACGCGGCCGTCCCCCACGAGAGGAAAGCCCTGCACCTCATCGACGGCGCCGGACACAACGATATCCTCCTCTTCGCGTCCGCCTATTTTGGAGCGATACGGGCCTTCCTGCAGAACCACTGACAGAAGCGCCGCGCAGGACCGCCGAGCGGCGCTCGCCTGTTACACCTCGAACAGCAGGAACGGCTTGCCGGTGAGCTTCCTCAGCAGCGGCATCGCCACGTTGTAGACAGGAGTCCCGTTCGACGTGTGCCCCTCGAGCGCCCCGTGGTGCGCGTGGCCGTGGAAGACCACGTCGGCGCCGTACAGATCGATCGGCGCCGCGAGGCGGCTCGTCCCAAGGAAGGGCCTTATCTCCACGTTCTCGCCGACGGTCGTCTCGAGGATCGGCGTGTAATGCATGATCACGATCTTCTTCTCGCTGTCGAGCTGGGACAGCGCCGCCTCGAGCTTCAGCGCCTCGGTCACGGCCTCCTGCACGAACGCCTTGAGCGGGCCCTCGCCGAACGCCTGGAGCGTCGCGCTCCCGAACCCGCCCATGAAGCCCTTCACGCCGGCAACCCCGATGTCGTCGCGCAAGATCAGGTGATCGCCGTCGAGCACCTCGACGCCCGCGTCGCTCAGGAGCTTCGTGACCTCGGCGCCCGCCCCCCGGTCGAGATCGTGGTTGCCGAGCACGGCGGCGCACGGCATCGAGAGCCCGGCGAGCGCGTCGGCCAGCACCTTCGCCTCCTCGGGATGGCCGCGATCGGTGAGATCGCCGCACAGCACGAGCAGCTCCGCCTCCGCGTTCACCGCCTTCACGAGCTCGCGCATCCTGGCGCCGTGCTCCGGCCGGCAGTGCAGATCCGAGGACGCCGCGATGCGGCGCTTGCCCGGCGCCCCGTTCCCTCCAGCGACCGTGGCGCTCATGATCCCGGCTTGCGGACCCGCGCCGCCTCGACCTCGACCCCCGGCCCCTCCCCGCCGCCCGGAGCCCCGTCACGGCCCGGCTTCCCCTTGCCGAGGCGAGACCGCCCCGCCGCAGACCGCTGGCGCTTCCTGCACAGCGCCCCCCGCGCCGCCTCGGGCGCGGACACAGCGGGCCCCACGACGAGCCCGAGCTTCTCGTAGTCGTGCACGTACTGCTGCCTGCTGATCAGGTTGCCCCGGCATACCCGGAGCGGCGCGTCGCCGGACCGCGTCTGCTCCAGCGTGCGCCGGCAGAGCTCGTCGATGATCCACCCGGGCACCCGGCTCCGCGCGCCCGGATAGACGAAGCGGTACAGCGTCAGGTGCGCGAACAGGACCTCCCAGTAGGGACCGAACCGGGCGAGGAGCCTCTCCCAGTCCATCTCGTCCCCACACGCGTAGATCAGGTGGTTCACGTCGGCGCCGTCGTACCGCTCCCGCTCGTCCACGAACGCCTTCGTGAAGATGATCTCCTCGACCGGCGCGATCAGGCAGGAGTGCCCCAGGATCGTGGCCGGACGCGCGTGCTCGAACCAGCCGCCATCCACCACGGCCAGGCCGTTGCTCGACGAGAAGATGAGATCGATGAAGCGGTCGCCCGCGTAGGCCTTCCCGATCCACCGCGGATCGATGAGCTCCGTCTCGAAGCCGGCCCGCTCCAGCGCCCTGAACGCCGCCGGCACCTCCCGCTCGTCCAGCATCACGTCGAGATCCTTCGTGTCCCGGAAAATGCCCGTGTACGCGAAGAAGGCATACGCCCCCGCCACCATGAACGGGACGCCGGCGCAGAGGAGGGCGTCCATCGCCCTCACCCTCACCTCCAGCTCGCCCGCGCGGGAGAGCTGGCCGGCGGGGTCGTCGAAGGCCGGAGGAGCGAGCGCCGCGCGCTCGCCGGCGCGCGTCGCCCGGGCTGAAAGCGCGTGCTCCGCGTCGCCTGCGACAGGGGATCCGCTGCGGACCATCCCCCTCTGCGTAATGAACAGGACGTGCGATGGCGACCCCCCTCCCCCCTCACGCGCCCGGAACATGCGTGGACGGCGTGGACCGCGTGGACCACGTCGGAAGACGCAGGAACGACGCGAACGAAGGAAGAGAAGCGGGCTCGTCCTCGCTGACCATTGCACGACGTGGCGGGTCTGGCTCAAGCTCGCCTGCCGGGACCGCTCGGCGCGCTCCGAGCTGACTGGCGACGAGCCGCGGCCCCCGACGCTCGAAGAGGAGGCACATCCGTGAACACCGCCATCGCGACGATCAATCCAGCGACCGGAGAGACGATCGAGACGTTCGAACCTCTCTCCTCAGCGGCGCTGGAGCAGAAGGTGGCGCGCGCGCACGCCGCGTTCCGCAGCTTCCGGCAGACCCAGGTCGCCGAGCGGGCCCAGAAGCTGCGCCGGGCAGCCGACATCCTGGACGGCGAGAAGGAGCAGCTCGGGCAGCTCATGACGCTCGAGATGGGGAAGACCATCGGCTCCGCCATCTCCGAGGCCCAGAAGTGCGCGACCGCGTGCCGCTACTACGCCGACAACGCCGAGCGCCTGCTCGCCCCCGAAGAGGTCGCCACCGACGCGGGCAAGAGCTACGTGGCCTTCCACCCGCTCGGCGTGGTGCTCGCCATCATGCCGTGGAACTTCCCGTTCTGGCAGGTCTTCCGCTTCGCCGCGCCGGCGCTCGTCGCCGGCAACGTCGGCCTCCTCAAGCACGCCTCGAACGTCCCCCGCTGCGCGCTCGCGATCGAGGACATCCTCCGCCGGGCCGGCTTCCCGGAAGGGGTCTTCCAGGCGCTGATCGCCGGGACCGACGTCGTGCCGCGCCTCCTCGCCGACCCGCGCATCGCGGCCGCGACGCTCACCGGCAGCGAGAACGCGGGGCGCAGCGTCGGCGCCCACGCCGGCAAGCACCTCAAGAAGGTGGTGCTCGAGCTCGGCGGCAGCGATCCGTTCATCGTCCTGCCGAGCGCCGACCTCAACGCCGCCGTGGGGACCGCGATCCGGGCGCGCATCATCAACAACGGCCAGTCCTGCATCGCGGCGAAGCGCTTCATCGTGCACGAGTCGATCGCGCCCGAGTTCGAGCAGCGCTTCGTCGCGACCATGCGGCGCCTGCGGGTCGGTGATCCGATGGATCCGTCGGTCGACGTCGGGCCGCTCGCCACCCCGCAGATCGCCGCCGAGCTCGAGGAGCAGGTGCGGGCGTCGGTGGCCGCGGGCGCGCTCCTCCTCACCGGAGGCAAGCGGCTGAGGGGGCCTGGCAACTACTTCCCGCCGACCGTGCTCACCGACGTCCAGCGCCCCTCCCCCGCCGCCGACGACGAGCTCTTCGGCCCGGTCGCGGCGGTCTTCCGCGTCACCGACCTCGACGAGGCCATCCACATGGCGAACTCCACCCGGTTCGGCCTCGGGGCGAGCGCATGGACCCGCGACGCCGACGAGCGCGAGCGGCTCATCAACGAGCTCGATGCCGGCCAGGTGTTCATCAACGGCATGGTCGTGTCCGACCCCCGGCTGCCGTTCGGCGGCATCAAGATGTCCGGCTACGGCCGCGAGCTCTCCTCGTACGGCCTGCGCGAGTTCGTGAACGTCAAGACCGTCTGGATCGCCAAGGACGAACGGCCGAGGGGCCTGCCTGCATCCGAGTGATCCGAGGAGCGGAGCGACCGAAGCACGGCGTGCTCGAGCGGCCGAGCGCTCGCCGGGCGAGCCGCTCGCCAGCCGTCCGGCCGCCGCTTCCCCGGCGTCGTGCGACGGGCGATGATGGCGGTCATGTCGCTCCCCGGCTTCACCGAGACGCAGTTCTCACACGACGGCGTGGCGCGGGTGGTCTACCGCCGCGGCGCGGGCCCGGGCGTCGTCGTCATGCACGAGATCCCGGGCATCACCCCGTCGGTCGCGGCGTTCGCCGAGCGCGTGGCGGACGCCGGCTTCACCGTCTTCGTGCCCCACCTCTTCGGGACGCCCGGCAAGCTGGACACGCCCCTCTACATCGTCGAGCAGCTGGGCCGCGCCTGCATCAGCCGCGAGTTCCACGTGCTCGCGTCCAGGCAGGCGAGCCCGATCACCGACTGGCTGCGCGCGCTCTGCCGCGACGTCCACGCGGAGCTCGGGGGCAAGGGCGTCGGCGCGATCGGCATGTGCCTGACGGGCAACTTCGCGCTCGCGCTGATGGTCGACCCCGCCATCGCGGCGCCCGTGCTGAGCCAGCCGTCGCTGCCCTTCCCGCTCTCGCGCGAGCGCCGCGCCGGGCTCCACCTCTCCGACGACGACCTCTGCGCCGTCAAGGAGCGCGTCGCCGCCGGTACCCCGGTGCTCGGGCTCCGCTTCACCCACGATCCGATGTGCCCGAAGGAGCGGTTCGACCACCTCCGGGCCGAGCTCGGCGACGGCTTCGAGAAGATCGAGATCGACTCGTCCCCAGGCAACCCCCATGGGATCCCGCGCACCGCCCACTCGGTCCTGACGCGCGATCTGGTCGACCGCGAGGGCCACCCGACGCGCGAGGCGCTCTCGCGCGTCCTCGCCTTCTTCCGCGAGCGACTCCACCCCTGACCGCCCGCGACGAAAGCCGCGCCCGAGCCGGAACATCGCGTGACGTCGCGTGACGTCGCGCGACGTCACGCGACGTCACGCGACGAGGCACAGCCGGTTGCGTCTCCGTGAACGTCGACTTACTGTCATTGATTGTGTCGGACGATCCGGCCGTGGCCGCTCTGCTGAGCGAGTACCCCCCTGCAGCGCAACAGCTGACCCTGCGCGTGCGCAAGCTGCTCCTGCGCATCATTCCCGACGTCCACGAGCACGTCTATCCAGGCTGGCGGCTCGTCGGCTTCCGGATGGGCGGCGGCGACCAACACAAGATCTGCTGGCTCGCCCCGCAGCGCTTCGGCGTGACCCTCGGCTTCGAGCGCGGCGCCGAGCTGCCGGATCCGAGCGGCCTGCTCACCGGCGAGGCCAAGCAGGCCAGGAACCTCCATATCCGCTCTGCCAAGGACGTGGACGTCGCCGCGATCGCCGCGCTGGTCGCGGCCGCCGTCGCGCTCCACCGGGACCGGTGAGGATCGCGCGGCGCGCCGCTGCGCGACGGCCGCGCCCGCGGCTCAGCGGCGCCCGTGGACGACCCGCCCGCCCGTCTTGCCGAGCGCGTACGAGAACCCGAGCTCCAGCGTGGAGCGGGTGACGATCGCCCCGAGATCGAGCCCCTGCTCCACCATGAGCCGCGCGGCCTCGGGCGCGATCCCGACGAGCACCACCTCGGCCCCGAGCAGCCCGGCGGCGCGCGCCGCCTGCGCGAGGTGGTTCGCCGCGCTCGCGTCGACCACCGCCATGCCGGTGACGTCGATGATCACGACGCGCGCCTGGTGCTCGGAGATCTCCTTCAGCATCGCCTCGATGAAGCGGCCGGAGCGGTGCGTGTCCAGCGCGCCCACGATCGGCATGACGAGGACGCCGCGCGCGATCGGCACCACCGGGCTCGACATCGCGGCGATCGTCTCGAGGAGCGCCTCCTGGCGGCTGCTCAGCGACTCGAGCGCCCTCGTCCGCTCCTTGATCCGCGACAGGAGCCGCGCGTTCTCGATCACGACGGCGGCCACCGCGGCCACGCGCTCGATGAGCGCCAGGTCGGTCGTCGAGCACGCGTCCGGCTGCGGGCTGGCCAGGACGAGGACCCCGAGGACCGCCTCCCGCGAGAGCAACGGCACGCCGACCAGCGTGCGCGCGCCGCGCCGGCGCGCCTCGGCGACGTCGCCGAAGCGCTGGTGCTCGCCCGACGCGGTGTCGACGACGAGCGAGCTGCACGAGCGCATCACCTGGCCCACCAGCGAGTCGTCCGCGACGGGCGCGCGCTCGTCGTCGACGAGGCTCTCGCGCTGGGCCATGCCGATCACCAGGAAATTCAGCGGGCGCTCGTGACGCCCCGCGCCCAGCCTGCGGTTCGCGATCCTGCGGGCGGAGCTCGACGCGAGGTGATCCGAGAGGGCGCTCGAGAAGGGCGTCCGCTCGAGGGTCACGAGGTCGACCCCCGTGTCGATGGAGCGCGACGCCGGCAGGTCCGCGAGGGCCTCCGCGACGCCCCGCGTGGCCATCTCGTAGAGCGCCTGCACGCCGCGGTACCCCATGTCGTACTCGCGCTGCACCACCGCCGCGTGGATCACGCCGTCCTGGAGCATCGCGACCGTGGCGGTGACGAGATCGAAGGCGACCACCTTGAGATCGCCGGACCGCCCGAGCTTCATCGACGCCTGCCCCAGGCTGGGGCCGTTCTCGCTGCACACCCCGAGGGCACCGGCGAGGCCGGGGTTCGAACGCACCACGTCGACGGCGAGCGCGATCGCGCGCTCCACGTCGAACTGGTTCTCCGAGAGCGAGCCCACGCGGATCGCCGAGCCGGCGATCGCCTCGCGGAACCCCTCGATGCGCCCGTGGGCGTTCGGCACGGCGAAGGACTCCGCCTGGATGGTGATCTCGCCTCCCTGCGGCAAGAACCGCAGCATCGCCTCGCCTGCGATCCTCCCGGCGGCCCGGTTGTCGGTCCCGACGTAGAGCAACGACCGGCTGCCCGGGGCGGCCGGCGTGTCGATCGTGATGACCGGGATGCCCGCCGCCATCGCGCGGCCGATGGCCGGCTCGAGCGCCACGGGGTCGATGGGCGCGATCGCGATCCCGCCCACCCGCCGGCGGATCCCTTCCTCGAGGAGCGCCTCCTGAGCCGCGGCGCCGGCGGACATGACGCTCCTGAACTCGACCCCGACCCGGAGATCGCGCCCCGCCGCCAGCGCGCCGTCCCGCAGGTTGTTCCAGTACGCGGTCAGCGGCCGGCGGGGAGCCTTGTAGACGCGGATCATCGGCTGGCCTGGCGCGCGGCTCGCGTCGTACGATCCGCGCCACCCGTCGGCGACGCGCCCCTCGCCCCCGGCATCCTCCAGGACGGCGAGGTCGATCGCGCTCCAGCGCGGGCCGGTCTGAACGCTCCGGATCCCGTCCGCGAGCGTCTCGATGAGCTCGAGGGGATCGACCGACTCGGCGACGGAGCTCAGCACGTCCTCGAGCAGGCGCAGCTCCTGGGCGCTCTGCGCCTTCTCCTCGAAGAGGCCGCGCCGCTCGAGCGCGGCGCCCACGCTCGCCGCGACCGACTCCACGAGCGCGCGGCGCGGGCCCGAGAGCGGCGCCGCGTCCGGCTGCTCCAGGGCGAGGTAGGCGCCCGGCGCGCCGAACATGGGCACCGCGATGACGTGGACGTGGACGCCGTCGGACAGCCAGCCAGGCGCTTCCGCGAGCTCGGGCAGGTGCGCCCGGTACCACGCGGTCGCGGGGACGAGGCACGGGCCGTGCGCCGCCTCGGGCGCCGCGGCGGGGCCGAACGGAGCCGACGCGCTGAGCGCCCCGCCGTCGGACGGCATGTTCACCCGGCCCGGCAGGAGGCCGTCGAGCCCGACGAGCGCCCTGTACGAGAGGCGCCGGCCGGTGCGTATCAGCAGGCTCCCGCGCCGCGCGCCCGGGAGGCCCTCCATGGCTCGCCGCACAAGGTCGTGGAGAGTCGAGAAAACGTCCAGTCCGGTGGTCATGCAGATCCGTTCAGCCGCTCGCTCGCTCGCTGCGCAGCGCGCGTGCGGGCGCATCCCGTAGCAGGCGTGAGCGGGCTCGTGCTTGTCAAGCAGAGACGATGGGACCACCGTAGGACCACGAGGAGCTCGCACCCGCATGAAGCTCGCCTCTCTCCGCGGCCCCGGCCGCGACGGCACGCTCGTCGTCGTCCGCCGCGACGGCCTCGCCTACGCGCCTGCAGGCGAGGCCTTCCCCACGCTCCAGGCCGCGCTCGACGACTGGGAGCGCGCCGAGCCGGCGCTCCGGCGCATCGCGGCCGACGTCGAGTTCGGCGAGGCGGCCGTGACGCCGCTGGTCGCGGAAGAGCTCGCTGCGCCGCTTCCGCGCGCCTACGAGTGGATCGACGGCTCGGCGTACATCCACCACATCATGCTCGTGCGCAAGGCGCGCGGCGCCGAGCCCCCCGAGACGCTGACGACCGATCCGCTCGTGTACCAGGGCGGCTCCGGCGTCCTCCTCGGCCCGACCGACGACATCGTCCTGCGCGACGAGGCCTGGGGCCTCGATTTCGAGGCCGAGGTCTGCGCCGTCCTCGGCGACACCCCGCAGGGAACGCGCCGTGAAGAGGCCCACCGGCACATCCGCCTCTTCCTGCTGGCCAACGACGTGACGCTGCGCAACCTCGTGCCCGCCGAGCTCGCGAAGGGGTTCGGGTTCTTCTGCTCCAAGCCCGCCACAGCGTTCTCGCCGTTCGCGATCACGCCCGACGAGCTCGGCGACGCGCTCCGCGACGGGCGCGTCCACCTGCGGCTCCGCTCGACCTACAACGGCGCGCTCATCGGCGATCCCGAGGCCGGCCCGGAGATGCACTTCTCGTTCTTCGAGCTCATCGAGCACATCGCCAGGACCCGCAGCTTCACGGCGGGGACGCTCCTCGGCAGCGGCACGGTCTCCAACGAGGACCCGGCGCGCGGCGTGTCTTGCCTCGCCGAGCGGCGCATGCTCGAGATCCTCTCGGACGGGGCGGCCAGGACGCCGTTCATGAAGCCAGGAGACACGATCATGATCGAGATGCTGAATCGCGCGGGAGAGAGCCTGTTCGGGCGCATCGCGCAGCGGGTGGTGGCCAGATGAGCGCCGCCGTGAAGGGGCTCGCGCTCTACGGCTACTGGCGCAGCTCGTGCAGCTGGCGCGTGCGCATCGCGCTGGCCCACAAGGGCATCGAGCACGCGTACCGGCCGGTGAGCCTCGTCCGGGACGGCGGCGAGCAGCTCCGTGACGAGTACCGGGCCAAGAACCCGATGGCGCAGGTGCCCCTGCTCGAGTTCGAGCAGGGCGGCGCCGTCCGGCGTGTGTCCCAGTCGGTGGCCATCGTCGAGCTGCTCGAGGACCTCTTCCCCGCGCCGCCGCTCCTGCCCGCGGATCCGTACCTGCGGGCCAAGGCGCGGCAGCTCGTGGAGATGATCAACTCCGGCACGCAGCCGATGCAGAACACCGCCACGCTGAAGTACGTGAAGGACGAGCTCGGCGGCGACGAGAGGGCCTTCGGCCGGCGCTTCATCGCCTCGGGCCTCGCCGCGTTCCAGGCGGCGGCGAGCGAGCTCTCCGGGCGCTTCTGCGTCGGCGACGAGGTCACCGTGGCGGACGTGTTCCTCGTGCCCCAGCTCTACAACGCGCGGCGCTACGAGGTCGACCTCGCGCCGCTCTCGACCCTCACGCGCATCGAGGCCGCGTGCATGGAGCTGCCCGCGTTCCAGGCCGCTCACGCCGACCGCCAGGTCGACGCGGTCGCCTAGCTCGCCCCTGCGTTACCCCCTCACGACGGAGGACCCGGATGGCCAAGGTGGAGTCGATCGGCATCAAGCGGGTGGAGGCGCTGCACTACTACGTGCGCGACCTGGAGCGGAGCCGCAGGTTCTACACGGAGAAGCTCGATTTCCAGGAGATCGCCGCGAGCTCGCCGGAGCTCACCGCGGCGGCGGCGCAGCGCTCGGTCGTCTTCCAGGCCGGCGAGTGCGTCGTCGTCTGCTCGCAGCCGATCGGCGAGGGCGGGCGGGCGTGGCGCTACCTACGCAAGCACCCCGACGGGGTGGGCACGGTCATCTTCGAGGTGGAGGACATCGACCGCGCCTTCCGGCTGCTCGACGGCCGCGGGGGCACGCCGATCGACGAGATCCACCGGGTGACGGAGGCAGGCGGCACCTTCGCCTCGTTCTCGATCACGACGCCGTTCGGCGACACCACCTTCCGCTTCGTGGAGCGGCGCGGCTACCCCGCGCTGTTCCCCGGCTGCGTGGCCTACGACGCGCCGCGCGGCGGCGAGAACCGCTTCGGGATCACCCGGTTCGATCATGTCACCTCGAACTTCCAGACGATGGCGCCCGCCCTGCTCTGGATGGAGCACGTGCTCGGGCTCGAGCCGTTCTGGCAGATCGCGTTCCACACGAACGACGTCGCGAAGGACACGGGCCACGGCTCGGGCCTGCGCTCGGCCGTGATGTGGGACCCGGCCTCGGGCGTGAAGTTCGCGAACAACGAGCCCTACCGGCCGCACTTCAAGAGCTCGCAGATCAACGTCTTCAACGAGGAGCACCGCGGCGACGGCGTGCAGCACGTGGCGCTCGCCGTGGAGGATATCCTCGCCGCCGTGCGCGCGATGCGCGGTCGGGGCGTGGAGTTCATGCCGACCCCGGCCGCCTACTACGACATGCTGCCCGAGCGCCTGCAGCGGCTCGGCATCGGGCAGATCGACGAGGACGTGGCGGCGCTGCGCGAGCTCGAGGTGCTCGTCGACGGCGACGGCGCGAGATCGTACCTCCTCCAGATCTTCCTTAAGGAGTCGTCGGGCACGCACCGCGATCCCGACGCCGGGCCGTTCTTCTTCGAGCTCATCCAGCGCAAGGGGGATCGCGGCTTCGGCGCCGGCAACTTCCGGGCGCTGTTCGAGAGCATCGAGCGGCAGCAGAAGGCGGGGCACGGCTGATGCTCGATCGCGTCGTCGCCGGGATCGTCCCGCCCAAGCACCACATCGCCCTCCGGAGCGAGGCGGGGGATCTCCGCTACGAGGAGTGCCTGACGCGGGCGGGCTTCGACGGTCCCTACACGATCGCCTACCACGAGCGCCGGCCGCACGAGCACCGGCTCGCGGAGGCCGCGCACGGCTTCACGCTGCCGGTCGCCGCGCCGGCGCGCCCGCTGGCGAAGCGGCACTACCGGTCGCAGGACCTGCCGCGGCGGGGCGGGCCCGCCGTCGACTGCCGCGTGCCGCTGCTCTTCAACGACGACGTGGTGATCGGGCTCGTCCAGCCGGACGCGGCCGATCCTGTGTACTTCGCGAACGCGGACGCCGACGAGCTGTTCTTCATCTTCCACGGGGGCGGCGTCGTGCGCACGATGCTCGGCGATCTCCGCTTCGAGCAGGACGACTACGTCGTCATCCCGAAGGGGCTCTTCTACCGCTTCCTCCCGGACGCCGCGCCCCAGCGGTGGCTCTCGATCGAGGCCGCGGACATCCACCTCCCGTACAAGTGGCGCAACGAGGTCGGCCAGCTGCGCATGGACGCGCCGTACTCGCACCGTGATTTCCGGCGGCCCACGTTCGTCGGCCCCCTCGACGAGGGCATCCGCGCGCTCGTCGTGAAGCGCGGCGGCGCCTTCCACGGCTTCGCCCTCGAGCGCTCGCCGCTCGACGTCGTCGGCTGGGACGGGGCGGTGTACCCGTTCGCGTTCCCGATCCAGCGCTTTCAGGCGCGCGTCGGGCTCGTCCACCTGCCTCCGGACTGGCACGGGACGTTCGCTGCGCGGGGCGCCCTCGTCTGCAGCTTCGTGCCGCGCCCGACCGACTTCCATCCGGAGGCGATCCCCTGCCCGTACCCCCACGCGTCGGTCGATTGCGACGAGCTCCTGTTCTACTGCCGCGGCAACTTCACCTCGCGCCGCGGCGTCGGCCCCGGCAGCATCTCGCACCATCCGGCCGGCGTCCCGCACGGGCCGCACCCGGGCGCGTACGAGGCGAGCCTCGGGGCGCGCGAGACGAGCGAGCTCGCGGTCATGCTCGACACGATCCGCCCGCTCTCGGCCACCGCGGCCGCGCTCGCGGTGGAGGACCCAGGCTACCAGGACAGCTTCATCGCGGGCCCTGGGGCGTGCTGAAGCAGGTGGTCGTGCACTCGTTGAAGCGCTGCGACTCCTCGAAATTGATCCCGTTCAGCCCATCGCAGGACATGCCGAGGATGCAGCGGGCGTTGCACACGATCGACCCGACGCAGTCGTCGGGGTTGGTCGAGAACGGGAATCCCAGCCCGCACGCCATGAAGACGTCGTTGGCGTCCTCGCAGACGGTGCGGAAGATGGAGATGCCGCAGCCACGGAGGCTATCTCGCTGGCCGTCGCAGCTGTCGAACAGGTACTTCTCGTCCTTGCATTCGAGCTCCTCCTCGACGCACGTCACGTAGGCGTCGAAGGAGCCGGTGCAGCTCGCCTTCACCGCGGCCGCCCGCGCGGTCTCCGCCTTGTCGACGCACTCGAGGTACCTCGCCTCGCTGCAGCCGGAGCAGTCGCAGATGAGGTCGCAGGCGCGCTCCTCGGGCGAGGGGCAGCCAGCGGACACGAGCGCGCCGCCGGCGGCGGCCAGGGAGAGGAGCACCCAGTGGGTGCGCGGCGAGCGGCGCTTGGGGGCGAGCACAGTGACCTCCTCGCCCTACTTTATTTCATTTCGGCATCTTGCCGAGCCGCTCGAGCAGCGCGCGCACGAGGAGCGGCCACGCGACCGTGGCGTCCGCGTACACCTCGGCGAAGCGCCCGCCCTCCTGCGGCGGGGTGAACTTCCCCCAGCTCACGCCCTCGGAGTACGTGCAGCCGGACAGGCCGCCCCAGTGAACGGGCTCGGGGCAGATGCGGACGCCGTACTGGAACCGCGGGTGATCGACCTCGATGTCCAGGCGATCGCCGACGATGTCGTAGAACGGCGCGACCTGCTGGGCCCAGTTGCGCGGCACGCCGCCGCCGATGGTGAAGATGCCGAGGCGCTTCTTCTTGCGGACGAGGCGGGCGTAGCTCAGCAGATCGAGGAACGGGTTGTACGGCGGCGGCACGGCCTCGCGCCACACGTCGAAGCCCGGCTTGTCGCCGTGCTGCGCCTTCACCTTGCGCAGCATCCACGTCGCCACGTCGAGGCCCATCTCGCTGTCGGTGAAGGCCGGCACATAGACGGGCACGTCGCGGAGGTACGCGCTCCGGAGCACGCCCGGCGAGTCGCCCATGTCCGCCAGCGCCTTGCCGAGCTGGCGGCAGATGATCTCGCTCGACCAGGGAGAGCCGGGGTCCAGCTTGTCGAGCTCCTTCCGGACGAAGACCTCGATCGCGTTGAGGTTCTTCTCCATCTCGAGCGTGTCGTAGACGCGGTTGTACCCCTTCTCGAAGTACGTCTCGTCGGAGATGCCCGGGTTCGCCTTGTAATGGGTCAGGCCGACCGCCTCGCTCAGCCCGTGCGCCATGAGCGCCCCCGTGCTGATGATGCAGTCGATCATGCCGGCCTCGATCATCCTGACGATGACGACGCCCATCTTGGCGACCGTCATCGCGCCGGAGAACGTCGCCACGACGAGGCAGTCCTCGTCGCGCACCATCGCCTCGAGCACGTCGCACGCCTCGCCGAGCGCGCGGCCGCTGAACGCGGTCCTGCTCATCGCGCGGAGCAGATCGTCGAACGAGTCAATCTTCAGCGGGTCGAGCGCGGCGAGCGGGACGAGCTGATCTTCGACGCCGTCGCCGAGCTGGCGGTGCGAGGAACGAGGGTGCTTCGGAGAGGACATAGGGCGCGAACATATACCCGCGCGGGGGGTGGGCCGTCGAGCGCGAAGCTCCCCGCGAGAGGGGCAAGCTCAGGGCCGGACGGGCAGCGAGCACGCGAGGCGGCGCGCGGGTCTGTCCGCGGGTCCGCCCGCTGCTCTGCCCGCTGCCGTGCCCTCCGTTCCGCCGATTCCGCCGAGCTTCGCGGCGCCTTGGCCGATCCCGCGATCGCCGCCTTCGGCGCGCCGGGCCGCGAGATCGGCGCGAACGAACGCGAGCGGGCCAGCGCTGGGCTGGCCGTCGGTCCGCCGCTCCAGATCCATCAGCGCGGCGATCTTCGCCACGCAAACGTCACGACCTGACACTCGTACGTCATAGACAGCCGTGCTCGCGGGCGCGCGGCGGCCATCGATCGTCGCGAACGCGCTCGAGCGATCGAGCAGGAAGCGCGCGCCGGGCGGGCGCGCGGCGCACGCCGGCATGCGGGTGAGCTCGGTGCGGACATTCGGGACGATCTCCCAGCCGTCGAGCGGCAAGAGCGGCGGGGCCTTCGCTGTCGCACCTTGCGCCGTCGTCGCGGCAGGCGGGATCGGCACCGTCCGGCCGAGCGTCAGGCCGTGGAAGCTGAGCAAGAGCGGCACGCCGGCGCTCGTCGGCTGCCCCAGCGCGGGCTCGCCGAGGTTCGCGAGCGAGGCGATCGGCCGCGGGGCCTCGCCGGAGGACCACGCGACGAGCGACGCCCCGCGGAGCCACGCGACGGGGCCATCCGGCGCCTCGCTGAAGGCGACCTGCGCCTCGGGCATCAGCTCCAGCGGCACCTCGGCGACCTCGGCGCCGCGGCCCGGCCTCACCTGGATCAGCACGTCGCGGCCCGAGGCGCGCACGCCGAACAGGATCCGGCCGCCGGACGCCGCGAAACGCGCGAGGATCGCGTCCCGGCCGACGCCCTCGGGCGCCGGGCCCGTCCACGAGCGGACCCTGGCCTGGAGCTCGGTCGGGTCGAGCCAGCGCAGCGTCCACGTCGCCCGCGGCGCAGCGGAGGCGCCGCGCGCCTGGGGATCGGCGCCGGCGCCTCTGGCAGCGGCGCCGTCGGGCGAGCGCACCTCGAGCGCGGCGACGGTGGAGAGCTGGCCCCAGCGCCTGTCGCTCACCGACGAGACGCGCCGCTGGCCGTCCGGTCCGGGCTTCACGTCGCGGGCGAGCAGCGCGAGCGCCTCCTGGGTGCTGCGCGGCGGCGGCACGCCCGCCGGCGAGAGCGGCGGCCCCGGCTGTGTCGTGCAGGCGAGCGCGCGCTCCGGCAGCGCAGGGGCCGGCGGCGGGCGGAGCGGCAGGAGCGGCGCGGCCCCGAGCGCGGGACCGCCGGACGGCGCTCCCTGCGCGGGCAGCGGCGGCCCCCAGCCGACGCGGAGGTGGGTCGAGATCCTCAGGCCGGCCTCGTTCACGGCCAGCATCCCGGGCTCGGCGAGCAGGTCGCCACTCTGGGCGATCTCCGCCGCTGCCTGGGGTGGGACCTCGATGGGCGACCACGTGCGGCCGGCGTCATCCGACGCGAGCACCTTCCCTTCCCCGACGGCGATCCCGCGGCCGGCGTGGACCACGGCGTGCGCGGCCCCGGCGAGGCGAGCCCGCGAGGCCTCGCCGCCGGGGGAAAGGACAACGGCGGTGAGCTCTCCGGCCTCGTCGGCCACAACGAACGACAGCGCGCCGTCCTGCCCCTCCTCGATCGGGCTGATCACGTTGACGTCGTCGCCCCGCAGCCAGCCGAGCGGGAGCAGCGGAGCCTCCCTGCCGCCAGCGTCGATCACCGCGACATGGGCGCCGGACGAGGCCCCCTCGCGGCCGTCGCCGCGCGGCGCGGGCTCGTCGCGGGGCGCGACGTCGCTGTCCCAGAGCCCGCGCAGGATCGCGATCCGGCCGTCGGCGAGCGCGCCGGCGCCGCGCCAGCGGACGTCCGTGCCCGGGCGGACCGTGCTCCACCGGCCGCTCGGCTGCCGCACGCACACGCTGCCCTCGTCCTCCGCGTCGCACGGCGCGAGCAGCAGGGCGCCGCCGCTCGGGGACACGCGGAGCTCGGCCTCGCCGCTCCGCACGAGGACGGGGGGCTCGCTGCGGAGAGGGCGGTCGGGCTTGACCTGGAGCACGCCGAACGGATCATGGCGGCCGTCCGTCCCGCCCTCGCCGAGCGCGCAGGCCACCCACGCCGCTCGCCCCGCGCGGCCGACGCCGCAGACGTTCAGCCAGTCGCCGCGTCCGAAGGGGGCGACCTCGTGGAGCGCGCCGGTGGTGAGATCCACGCGGGCGAGGACGCCGTGGCTCGCCGTGATCGCGGCGGACGTCCACACCGCGCCGCTCGAGATCGCCGCCTCGAGCGGGTGGCGCCCCGTCGCGCGGATCCACCGGAGCAGGGGCGCGCCTGGGCCGGGCTCGGGCGCGTCGTCGGCGGGCGCGCGCGCGGGCGCGGGCCCGAGCCGCGCCTCGGCGACCAGGATCCGCGCCTCGCGCTGCCCCGACGACGAGGCCCCGCCCTGCGTCACGGCGACCAGCTCGCCGTCGCGCAGACGGACGTCGGCGACGCGGAGCAGCGCGGCGGGGTCGGCGCCCTCTCCGTCGCCGCCCGGCGCCGGCGCGACGGGGCGCCACGACGCGCCGCCGTCGGCCGTGACCGCGAGCCCTGCCGCCTCGAAGAGCCCGGTGCCGTGCCGCGCGTCGCGGAACGCGAGGGCGCGCAGCGGAAGGGCGGGCAAGCCCGGCAGCGTGCGCGGCTGTCCCGTCTCGATGTCGAGGAAGATCGGGGAGTCGGCGATGGCGTCCCAGACGGCGACGACGGCGGGCCCGCCGCCGATGCGCTGGAGGTCCGCCTCGGACCGGGCGAGGACCGCGGGCGCGCCGAGCGGGTCATCGAACCGGTAGACACCGTGGACTCCGCGCCCGACGAGCCGCGGGCCGGTCGCGGACGGAACCAGCACGAGCTCGATCAGGGGCTCGGGGCACGCCGCGCTCTCCGGCCGTGCCGCGCCGTCGGCCCCGACGAGGACGCGCTGGCCGCCGACGAGCGCGAGCGTGCCGCCGGCGACCCGGGGCCCGATCGCGGTCGCCCCGCTCGCGTCGACCCAGCGGGCGGGCACGGGCGCGGGCGGCGGGGGGCGCGCCGCCGCGGGCGCGCCGCGCTCTTGCGGCGCGGGTCGGGGCGGCGCGCCGCCGCAGCGGGCGAGCGCGAGCGCAGCGAGGAGCGCGGCCGCGCGCCGCGACCTGCGCGGTGGCGCTGCGAGGCGGGGAGCGCCCGCCGCTCTGGACTGCATCATCAGGGCCGAGACTACCGTGATTCGCAGGCCGCAGCGGCGCCGTGACGGGCCGCAGGCAACGCCGTGCGGCCGGCGTGCGCCCGCCAGAGGTGCGGTGTCCATGGCGGTACACGGAGGCCGCAGCGGCACACGGAGGCAGCGCCCGCGACAGGGACGCAGCGACCGCGACAGCGAGGCTCAGTGGACGGCCGAGCCTGCCGGGGCCGGAGCGGTCTCGTCTGCCAGCGCGGCTGCCCTGCGGGCGAGCAGGGCCATGAGCCCCCTGGCGCCGACCACGGCATGGTCGGACACGCAGTTGTTGAAGATCGCATGGACCTGCTCTGCCTCCTGGGAGAGCCGCGCGACGGTCTCCGCCCAGGGAGCGAGCTCCACAGGGTCGTAGACGTACCTGAACTTCTCGTTCACGCCGACGGGCGCGTCCCAGGTCTCCTCGCGCCGGCCGTGGAAGCGCACCACGGCGAGGCGAGGATCGGCGACGAGGGCGGTGGGAGGCATGCTGTTGTCCTTGCCCTGCGGCTCATCGACGATGACGTAGAATGCGCCGAGGTCTCGGAGGAGGTCCGCGACGCGCTCGATGCGTCCGGGCATGCCCCATGACCCGTGCCGGAGCTCGACGGCGAACGGGAGCCCGTCCATGCGCCTCCGGCAATCCTCGATCACACGCACGTTGCCGCGCGTCGCCGTGAACCACGGAGGGAACTGGAAGAGCACATACCCCAGCTTTCCCGCCTGGCGCAGCGGATCGAGCGCCAGCCGGAAGCGCTCCCAGAGCGCGTCTCTGACCTCGGCCGGCAGGTCTGCCGGGTAGAGGCGCCGCCGGTCGAAGAGCGAGGCTGGCAGCGCGCCCTGGACGTCCGGGGGGAGGCGGGCGGGCTCCACGGGGTGCTGGGTGAGCGGCGCGAACGCCTTCATGTTGAACACGAAATCAGGCGGAGTCCGCTCGACCCACTGCGCCACCATCCCCGGACCCGGGAGGGCGTAATAGCTCGAGTTGACCTCGACCACGGGGAACTGGGAGGCGTAGAACTTCAGCCGTTGTGCCGGGCTCGACACGCCCTTCGGGTAGAATCGATGGCTCTTCACCAGGGTCGGGTCCGTCCACCCGGCGGTCCCGGCGAGGGCGTTGCCGTAGCGGGCGGGCACAGGCGCGCACGCCGCGAGCGCCGCGGCGCGCGCGAGCCGCTGCTCCTGCTGGAGTGGAGCCTCCTCTGAAGGCGACCGCGGCGGGTCGCGCAGGGCTTCTTCGTGCATATCGGGAGCAACCTAAGGCCTCTTTCCGGCGATGGAACCGCGCGCCCGGAGATACGGCGGCAGGTGCTCATTGCATCTCACGAAGGTCCTCTCTCCAGTCGTGCGCATGCGCTGGTCGTGCGCGTACGCTCCCGCTCGCTCGACGAGCTCCCGGATTGCCAGATCCTGATCCAGGCGGTCTTCCGTCACGCTCTTTCTCCGTGGTTGAAGCCGCGAATGCAGAGCGCCGACAGCGTGGAGAGCCCAGATTGTGCATGCGCCGACCGGTCGCCTGCGCTATACTCAATAGGGGCCAGGGGGATTGATATATTCCTGCCCGGCAGGACAGAGGTGATCGATGTACTCAGCGAATCGTCGCCGGAATATCGAGCGGGAGGAGCGCATGCTGCTCCGCGAGAAGCGGGAGCATGCGGCCGGCAAGCTCCTTCAAAAGGTGCCGCAGCTCACGAGCCTGAACCTGGAAATTCGAGAGAGCCGGCCCAATTCGTCCACGAATGACACGCAGTACATCCGTCGCGTCGTTGTCGAGCATGCGCATGCGCTGTTCGAAATGCCGTGCTCGTACTCTTCCTGCGACAACGGCGGCTACGACGTGACGCAGGAGATCCTGAGCGGCCTCGCTTCGCGCACGGCGCGGTTCGAGGGGGAATGCGCCTGTCGAGGGAGCTGTGGTGCCGAGTGCTGCTCCCGGGTCCTCCGCTACGTCGCCACGGCCACGTACCGTGGCCCCGAGGCGTAGGGCGGGCGCTTATCGCCCGGGACGGCGTACGCCGCGAGCGGCGGCCGGGGCGCTGTCCGCGCCTCGGCTCGCGCTCACTCGGTGATGGGAGGCTGTGGCCCCGGGACGATCCCTGCGATGTCCGGATCCTCCCCCGGTGCCCCGCCGTCGCCGGGGCCCTTTTCCTTGCGGCGCGCGAGACGGTTCGCGTCTTTCTCGCGCTGCTTCTCCTGCCGAGCGCGTTCTTTTTGCCGCTTCATTGCTGCCTGTTTCTGCTGCATAGGGAGCCAGGCCTTTCAGCGCCTCCGGGCGGCGCGTTCTTCAGCACCTCGCGGTGCGTCCTGAAGGCGCAGGCGCGGCGCACGAGCGGCGCCGCGCCGCGCCCGTGATCAGTACCGGTCGCCGCGACCGCCGCGGCCGCCGGAGCCGCCGCGACCGCCGCGGCCACCGCCACCGCCACCGCCGCCGTAGCCGCCGCCACCGAAGCCGCCACCGCCGCCACCGAAGCCGCCACCACCACCGCCGCCGCCGAAGCCGCCACCGCCGCCGCCACCGAAGCCGCGCGCCGGGCGCTCCTGCGCTTCGTTGACCTTGAGCGCGCGGCCATCGAGGACCGCGCCGTTCAGCTGCGAGATCGCGCTGTTCGCGGCCTGGGCCGAGCCCATGGTCACGAACGCGAAGCCGCGCGGCTGCCCCGTCTCGCGGTCGGTCGGCATCGCGATCTCACGGACCTCGCCGGCTGCTGCGAACGCGGACTCGAGGGTCTCGCGGGTGGTGCTGAACGAAAGGTTTCCTACGTAGAGACGATTTCCCATGCCATCCTGCTTTTTTTACGGCTTTCTGGTGCGCCACTGCGGCGCTCTCGGCCTGCCATCCGACGAAGCCGTACGGATCGAACGGAGACGTGCCGCGCGGAACTCCCGCGCGGTCACACGGTGCGTCGTCCAGTCGTCCGAGCGAGCTGCAGGCTCCCTCACGAGAGGGAAACAGGAAAGCGTCGTATCGAGGGCCAGGGACGTTCGTGAGGAGAAGCATCCTAGCCCGATGCGCCGTCGTTCGCAAGCGGACCGTCCGTGGTCGAGGCCACCGCGCGTCGCCACCGCGCGCCTCGCGCGGGCGCGCCAGCTCCACGCGGCCTCCTGCTCGCCTCGCCGCGCCAGCTGGCTGTGCGCTCACGGGCGGCTCGGGCGATCGCCGGTACGGGCGAGGCCGTCTACTGCGGCCGCGACGTCCCCCCGCGGCACGGGTGAGGCCGAAGCGGCGCCGGCCTCGGCGGGGGCGGAGCGGCTCGCGATCCAGAGCCAGAGGACGACGGCGCCGAGCGCGACGCGGTACCAGCCGAACGGCGCGAGGCCATAACGCTTCAGGTAACGCAGGAAGACCGCGATCACGAGCAGGGCGACGGCGAACGAGACGGCGAGCCCGACCACGAGCGCCACGATCCCGCCGGGGGCGTCGAGCAAGGCGCGGCCGTTCTTGACGAGATCGAAGACGGTCGCGGCGCCGAGCGTGGGGATGGCGAGGAGGAACGAGAACTCGGCGGCCGCGGCGGTGCTGAGGCCGGAGAGCTGGCCGCCGACGATGGTGGTCATCGAGCGCGACGCGCCGGGCCAGAGCGAGAAGCACTGCGCGAAGCCGATCGCGAGCGCGCGCTGGAGCGTGACGTCCTCGACGCGCGGAGCGCCCTGATCCGGCCGGCGGCGGCGGACCGACTCGACGCCGATCATGAGGAAGCCGCCGACGATGAGCGCGGCCGCGACGGGCCCCGGGCCGAACAGGTGCGCCTTGATGGCCTTGTGGAAGAGCAGGCCGACCACGGCGGCCGGGAGAAACGCGAACGCGAGGGCGAGCGCGAGGCGGAGGCTGTCCGGATCCCGCCGGACCATGCCGCGCATGGTGGTCGAGAGGCGCTCGCGGAAATAGACGACGACGGCGAGCACCGCGCCGAGCTGGATCACGATATCGAGGGTCTTCGCCGCCTCGCTCTGGTGACCGAGCCACGCGCCGAGCAGGATGAGATGACCGGTGGACGAGACGGGAAGGAACTCGGTCAGACCCTCGAGGACCCCGAGCAGGACGGCATCGAACCAGAACATTGCGCCGAGTCTACCCTCACGCGGGCCAGAGGTGCGCGAGAGCGCGCACGGGATCGGGCTGCGTGGCGGGATCACGGCGCGGCCGCGGCGGCGCGACGGAGCGCGACGGCCGGCGGCGCGAGATCCCGTGGAGGCTGGGCCCTCCGAGCGCCGCGCCGCCAGCCACGCGGGCGCTCGGCGCCGGCGCCAGGGCGCTGTCCGCGGGGGCACGCTCGACCGCGTGCGGGGGCACGCTCGACCGCGTGCGGGGGCACGCTCGACCGCGAGGCGCGCGTCGCCCGCGCGGAGACGATCTCGCCGGCGATGGCCGCGCAAAGCGCGAAGACCCGCGCGTCCCGGAGCCACGCGCCGCCGCGGTGTTCGCGGCCGCGCGTGGAGGGCGCGGGAGAAAGGGTCGTAGTCGGCGCTCCCCTGGGCCAAGGAGCGGGAAGGCGCCAGCACAGCGTTAATCGCCGCGGCCCTCACCCTCCTCGCGCAGGAGCCGTCTCACGAGCCCGCGCTCGGCGGGCTCAACAGTAGCGTTGGAGGCACCTGCCCGTCGCTGCCGCAGTTCGCCCGGCGGCCCGACGCGGGCGCTCGCACGGACCGACGCAAGCTGCAAAGCACGAAATCGCCAGATCCACACGAACATGGCAGCTGGGACAGGGGAAGTCCCGACAGGAACAGGGAAGCCCCGATCAGCTCGTAAGTGCCGGCCGTGCGCAGAAGAGAAGAAGGGCATCGCAAGTACCGAAGCTCACACAACAGCCATGTGAAGGTTCGAACAAGTTGCAGTTGTTTCCGCCGTGCATCGCGATCGTGACCCGAGGCGCGCGCCCGCAGCCGCACTGAACTGGGCCGTTCGCGTTGCACCTCGACGTCCCAAGTGCCTGCACGACACCATCCAAGCAGGTCGAACGGAACTCGGGATCTTCGTGCTGGCCTGTCGAGAGAGCATGTTGCGCGGTTGACTCGAAGAAACATCGTCGTGTACACCTCGATGGAAGAGGCCGTCGGCGCCGGGGGGTGCCGCCGTGCAGGCCATCGACACCACGCAAGCGCGCTCGCGCACTTCCGCGGCACAGCGGCAGGAGATGCGGGCCCGCGATCGTCGCAGGGAGGCAGCACTGTGTCATCGATCGTAAGAGCCCATCGCACCTCTTCGCAGGGTCAGCACAGGGACGCCACGATCTCGTCTTCCCGACGAAAGTATTGCGTCCTCGTCGTCGACGACGACGAAAGGGCCCTGAGGTCCATTTCTGCAGTCCTCTCCGGGGACGTCGACGTCGTGGAATGTACGTCGGCTGAGCAGGCGCTCGCATTGCTCGAAATCAGGGAGTTTCACCTGGTCTGCTCCGACGTGGTGATGCCTGGGATGAAAGGGGACGAGCTGCTCCGGAGGGTGGCGAACATGCCCGTGTACACGAGCTGTCTCCTCATCACCGGCGCCGAGGAGTACACGCGCTCGAAGGAGGCCGTGTATCACCACGTCCTGCTCAAGCCGTTCAATCCGGCCCGGCTCACGGCGCTCGTCCTTCAGCTGGCGCGCCTCACCGAGATGAAGCGCTCGGTCCACTCGATGGCGGACTCGCTCACGCCGACGGACGCCGGGAGCGAGCTCGTGTCGTGCGGCTGGCCCGACGCCGGGATGGCGCCGGAGTCGTCGCACGCGCCGAGATCCACGAGGCTGGAGGCCTGCGTGACGTGCGGCGCCACCCCGCACGATCTGCCGCACGAGCCGGAGCCGGCGAGGGCCGCCGCGTCCGCGCTCCGCGCCCGGAAGCGATGGGCCCGGTGAGCCTGCGGCCGCGCCGCCGCGTCGCGGGCGGCGGCGCGGCGGGGCGGCGGCGCGGCCGTCGCGGCGCGGGTCAGGCGCCGCTCGGGCCCTGCTCCTCCCACCACCTCGCCATGCGCACCTGCATCTCCTCGACCGAGACGTCCTCGATGACGGCCGACAGGATCCACTGGTGCCCGAACGGGTCCTCGATCCTGCCCTCTCGCCGGCCGTAGAACTGGTCCGCGATCGGGTAGATGATCTTGGCCCCCGCCTCGACGGCGCGCGCGGCGACCGCGTCGGGGTCCTCCACGTTCAGCGTGAGGACGATCGGTGAGCCGCCGAGCGCCTTCGGGCCGCGCGCGTTCCACTGGGGGGCCTCGTCGGCGATGCTGACGATGGAGTCGCCGATCACGAGCTCGGCGCAGACGATGGCGCCGCCGAGCTTCGGGTCGGCGAGGCGCAGCTTCTCGGTCGCGCCGAACACCTTCTTGTAGAACGCGATGGCGTCGGGCGCGCCGGCGACGACGAGGTGCGGCACGACGGCGTGGTACGGGGGCGGGGCGATCGGGTGGGGTCTCTGGGTCATGAGCGAAGGATGCCCACGCGGCCGGAGCGGGTATTGTAAAAACATGCCGGCCTGCCGATCCGTTCGAGCCGACAGCGCCGGCTCAGCCATCGCCGGTGGTCAGCCGTCGAGCGGGACATGGTTCCGCTCGCGGCGCCTGGTCACGTACTCGGTGGGCGTGAGGCCGGCGAACGCGCGGAAGTCGTGGATGAAGTGCGCCTGGTCGTAATAGCCACACGCGGCCGCGACGCCCGCCCAGGAGACGCGCTCGCCGCGCTCGATCGCGGAGACCGCCTGCTGGAAGCGCTGCACACGGCAATAACGCTTCGGGGTGAGGCCGACCCGCTCGGTGAAGCTCCGGATGAACCGCTTCGAGCTCATCCCGAGCTGCCCTGTCACGTCAGCCACGGTCCACGCGCGGGACGGGTCCGCGAACGCGGCGAGCGCGAAGTCGACCGAGGGATCGCGCTCGAGCGACGCGCGCGGGCGGAGGAGCCGCGACGCGAGGGCGGACTCGAGCGCGCGGAGCCTCTCCTCGGGGGTCTTCGCCTCGAGCACGCGCTCGCGGACGAGGGCGGCCTCGCGCCCCCACAGCGCGTCGAGCGAGACGTGGGCGCCGCCGAGCGCCGCGGCGTCCGGGCCGAAGAACGGGGCCGCGCCGCCCGGGGAGAGCTCCGCGCCCACGATCGCGCGCTGCTCCGCCGTGTCGATCGCGAAGTGCTCGGCGTGGGCGCCGCACACGGCGATGCCGGAGAGGCGGTGGCAACGGGCGGCGCCGCCGTCGGCAGCGCTGTCGTACCAGCGCAGCTCGTCCTCGGCGAGGTTGATGAGGAGGCTCATGGCGCCGCTGGGGAGCACGCGCTCGAGCAGGTCCGGCAGCTCGGGGGCGGCGTAGTACCAGAGCAGGCGGACGAAGCGGCCGAGCGGGGGAGGCGGGGTGTAGGTAACGAAGCGCATGGGACGGCCCGGGAGAGGCAGCATGCCATGGGCAGAGGCGTGAGGAAGCCGTTCCAGACGCGTGGCGTAGCCTGGGAGGCGCGGGCCGGAAGGAGCGCGGCGCTCGGCGGCTGGACGGTGAGGTGGGCGATCTCTAGGATGCCGGCTCGTGACGACGGCCGTACGAGAGGCGAAGACCCGGGCGGGGCGAGGCAAGACCGTCGGGGCGAAGCGCCGCTCCAAGATGGAACACACGGCGACGGAGTCCAGGGAAGCGGTGCTCGACACGGTCTTCGCCGACGCGCCGGAGCCCCCTCGGGCGAGCGGCGACCTGCCCGAGATGGTCCGCAAGAACCGGCGTGAGCGGGCAAGGCGGCGGCTGCTCGATGCGCTCGAGGCGCGAGGGCCTTATCCCGTTCCGGAAGGGCTGCGCCGCGAGCTGCGCGCGCTGGTGGAGCGGTGGGGGCAAAAGGGCTTCGAGGATGCCTTTCCGGATGCAGACGCGTTCGAGATCCGGTGCGCTGAAGAGCGCGCGGTGCTCGAGGCGGCTGCCAGGGGCGACGAAGAGGCGCGCTTCGCTGCCGCGGAGCGGGCCTACCGGCGAGAGATCGAGGCGAGGTACGGGCAGATCGAGATCCGCGGACTCCAGCTCAGCGCGCGCGTCCGGCAGGATCTCGAGATCGCCTATGTGCCGCTGCACGTCGAGGAGCCGTCCGAGGAGCCGCGCGCGACGAAACCCAGGAAAGCGGCGGGCAAGAGACCCAAGGGCGGAGCGACGGCCGCCGAAGCGGAGGCAGCGAGCGCCATGCTGCACGCCCTCGAACGGCCACGGGTGCTCGCCACGGACGCGCTCGTGAGCCACCCACGGCTTCTGATCGTCGGTGAGCCGGGGAGCGGCAAGTCGACGCTCCTCGCCTACCTGGCCACGCGCGCCGCTCGGGGCGAGCTGACCACCTCGACCCAAGGACGCGATCGGGCATCGATTCCGTTCGTCGTGCCGGTGCGGGCACTTCAAGAAGCCGCGGCGACCCCGCAGGAGATCGCTCGCGCTGCCGGCGCCGAGACCTGGTTCGTGGAAGCAGCACTGCAGCGCGGCCGTGCGCTGCTCCTCGTCGATGGCCTGGATGAAGCCCGGACGCACGTGGCGGGGAAGGTGCTCCCGGCCCTCACGGCGATGCTGGATGCCTATCCGGGGATCCCGGTCGTCGTCACGACGAGGCCCGCCGCCACGCCCGGGAAGGACGAGGCCGCGCCCAGGGGCTTTGCGCGCGCGCGGCTCGTGCCGATGACGCGCGACGAGGTCGCCGTATTCATCGATCGCTGGTGCCTGGCCGCCGAGCTGAGCCTCAACAAGCCGCGCGGACAGGCCGAGATCGACGCGCGCGCCGCCGCGGACGACCTGAAAGAGCGGGTGCGAGCGAGCCGGGCGATCGAGAAGCTCGCGCAGACTCCCCTCCTCTGCTCCGTCATCTGCGTCGTCCACCGCTTCCTGGGTCAGCGGATCCCGGAGCGACGGGTCGCCCTGTACGAGGCGATCACCAACGTGCTGCTCTATGAATGGGACCGGGCCAAGTTCGCGGACGGCGCCGCCATCGGCAAGCTCGACGCCCACGCGAAGCGTGCCCTGCTCGCCCGGCTCGCGCTCTCGATGCACAGAGCGCGCGTGGCGGAGCTGCCCGCGGAGGAGGTCGTCAAGAGGCTCGCGGCGCACCTGCCGGATCTCGGCCGCCCAGAGGAGGAGGCGGAGGCGATCGTGGCCGACATCCGCGACCGAAACGGCGTGCTCGTGGAGCGGGCACCGGGGTCGTTCGCATTCTCGCACCTGACGTTCCAGGAGTACCTCGCCGCGATGGAGCTGGTGAATGCGCACGCCTACGACCAGCTGCTGCGCAATTACAAGAACAAGTGGTGGCACGAGGTCATCGTCCTTTCCGCCGGGTTCCCGGGGGCGCACGCGGACCGGATCATCCGCGGGCTGCTCGACAAAGACGGCGAGGGCGTGGCTGAAGGGACGATGCTCGCGGCCCAATGTGCAGAGACCGCCATCGAGGTCAGGCAGGCGCTCCGGAAGGAGATCGAGAAACGCGTCGCACGGCTGGTTCCGCCGGCAAGCCCAAAGGAGTTCCGGACGCTTTACCTTCTCGGCGAAGTGGCTGGACCTGTGCTCCTCCGCTCGCTCGACAAGGCGAGCACGGAAGAAAAGGCTTCGATCATCAGGGTGCTTGCATTCATCCGCTATGAGCCCGCGACAAGGGCAATCCTCAAATTCCTAAAAGACCCAAGTCAGACGAAGCATCCGTTTGCCAGCTTCGCTAAAATGGAAAATCGGCCCTACACCCTCGCCGAGTGTGCCGCTGTTTTCGTGGTACATCTAATCAATGCCTCAGAGACGGCGTACTCCATCTTTCTCGACGCCATCGCCTCGGCTGATCCAAGCGCCATTCGGATGCTAAAGATATGGAATGAAATCGGGAAAGATCCCCGGGAGGAAAACAGAATCGAGACGCTCATCACGCGCGCCGAGGCCGCGCACGCGAGGGCTTCTTCTTCTGTCGCCCGTTCGCCCAAGCGCGCCGCACGTTCTGGTTGATCGCCTCGGAAAACGCAACCGGCCGCGTGATCAACATGTCCTGGAGCCGAATGCCAGGACGTCCCACCAGCTTCCGCACAAAGTCGAGATGGCTCAGGATCGCGTGGCCCCGGTGCTGCGTGAGCCAGTGGCGATCCAGACCGAAGTCCTCGACCGTGAACCTCGCCTGTTCATCGCCTTCACGAGCCTTGATCTCGCCGTTCTCCGCGAAGACGAAGCGGCGGCCCGGCTTGCCCTCGTCCGGCCGAACATACCCTCCAGCCGGCCACTTATCGTGCTTTGCGCCGTTGCACCCCATGCACCCCAGGAAGTAGTTGTCCCACGCGTAAGCCTGCGCAGGAAAGCGCGCTTTAGGCCGGAAGTGCTCGATCTGCCCTGGCGGCCTGTCCTCTCCTCCCTTCCCAGGATGCGTCGAGCTGACGGGAGACTGGCAGTACGCGCAGAAGCCGTGCGACATCCCGGCGATCGCCTGTCGGACCCGCGCATCGATGCGCCAGACCGGCGGGAAATCCGGCTTCCCGTCCTCGTCGGCCGGCAACACCTCCGGCGCGTAGCGGGCGAACCCCTCCCTCCGCTTCGCACCGTGCTCGGCGAGCTTCTCGAAGGCCCTCGCCTTGCTCCAGAACGACGCCGCATCCGGGAACGCCGCGTCCACGGTCTCTTGCCAGTCAGCGGGCGCTGCGACGCCCTTTCGCCGGAGCCGGATCACGCCGTCCCCCTCCCTTCCCGGTGAGCTGTGAATCCAGCACCCTGAGCAGCGCGATCTGCGTCCGCGCGATCTCGGACAGCAGCGGGCCCTTGCCTTCCCGCTCCTCCTCGCGCGCGAGCACGCCTTGTAGCTCGTCCAGCACCTTCAGCAATCTTTGCCGGTCGCGAGCCGTCGCCGTGCCGTCTTCGATCTTCTGCCGGAGCTCGGCAGCCTCCACTTCCAGCGACTCGTACGTCGGTGAGAGGCGCGAGGGCACATCGAAGACGGCGCCGTCGACCATCACCGAATCGACCTCGGCGCCGTCGAGCCTCTCCAGGTCCCCCTCGGTCAACTGCCGCACCGTCGTGCCCTGGCCCGGCTTCTCATCCAGCACGAGGACCGCGGTCGCGCGCTCCTTGTCGTCGATGGCGGCCTGCACCACCGCGGGCGAGTGCGTGGTCAGCACAAAGCGCGTGCCCGGAAACAAGCTCGTGAGCCGGTCGATGATCCGCCGCTGCCAGCGAGGGTGGAGGTTGAGATCGACCTCGTCGATGGCCACCAAGGCCTCGCCAGCGAGCGGATCGTCGAGCGCAGAGAACGTCTGCGCATAGCGGATCGCGAGATCCAGCACGACGGAGAGCATGGCGCGGTATCCGTCGGAGAGCTCGATGATCGAGAGCGAGACGCCCGAGCGACGGAATGCCGCCACCCGGCGCCCTTCCTGTTCGACGATCTCTACATCTTCGATGCGTCTGTCGAGCCCCACGAGCCACTCGTGGAGCCGCTTCCAGACCACCCGCGCAGCAGGATCGTAGTCACCCCGCTCTTCCAGGAGTACAACGTAAGCCGCTAGATCACGGAAGAGGTACTCGTCGAAGTCGAGCAGCGTGCGCGTGGCCGGCCGGCGCAGCGCGTCCTCCAAGTGAATGGGAGGTGCCCGGTCCAGCGCCTGCTTCCACCCCGAACCGAGAAGCGTGGGACCGATCGCCGAACGCGGCCTGGCCGGAGGACGCAGAGCGCGGTACTGACCATAGGCGAAGATGTGGTGCCCACGCGGGAGCCGCGCACGCACGGAGCGCCCTGCACCATCGGTCCAGCGCGCGATCGGCTCGGGGCCAGCACCGTAGAGCGCGATCGACCCGGCCGACCCGCCGTGGCGCAGCGGAAACTTGTCGAGCCCCTCGCCGTCGCCGGGCGCGAGCGAGGCGAGCGCCTCGACGATGCTCGTCTTGCCAGAGCCGTTCTGCCCGATGATGACCGTGACCCGCGCCCCGAGCGGCACCTCGCTGCGCACGAAGCAGCGGACGTTCTCGAGGACGAGCCGTGCTCCACCGGCGGTGCCCGCCCCATCCGGGGGCACGGGCGGCGACTTGGCCTGCTTGCGACGCGTCGTCACCCGCCGACTATAGCCAGAAGCATCGCAGAGAGCGCGCTTCCCGGCGCAGCTTCGGTACGCCAGAGCACCAGCTCAGCGGCGCATCTCGGCGAAGGCTCGTCGAGCGTGCAATACCGGCACGACCTTCCTCCCGCTTCAATAAGGCGGCAGCATCCTCCGGAATCCGTGCCCCAGCGCCAGCACCAGGACGACCAGGTTGCGCAACGGCAATACCGGCCAGAAGAGGCCGAGAGGCCCTTCCGCTCGGGCGGTTCGCTCCTCCCCCGCCGCGGCGCCCTCCCCGTGTTCGCCCCGGAACACCCGCGCGAGCCGCGCGCCGAGCCGCCGCATCCACGCGATCGACCGCGGGAAATCGGCGATCCCGTCGAGCCACGCGCCAGGGATCCCGCGCGCCCCCAGCGTCGCGCCCGCGAGGCCGCCGACGATCGCGCCCGTGCTGTCGGCGTCGCCGCCGAGCAGGATCACGTCCTCCACCGCGCGGCGGAAATCGCCCGGGTGCGCGAGCCAGCAGAACAGGGCCGCTGGAACGGTGTCCACGATGAAGCCGCTCACGCCCTGATGGAGGCCTATCGCCGCAGCGAAGTCCTCCGCCGAGGCGCGCCGGCCGAGCAGCTCCGCCGCGCGGTCGAGCCTGCGGCGGAGCTCCTCGTCCGCGACGCGCTCGCGGAGCAGCGCGAGCAGCTCGGCCGGGTTCACCTGCTCGGGCGCGCGCACCGCGGCATACGCGGCCGCGAGGGCGATGATCCGCGCGCCCTCCTCTGCGCGCGGATCGGTGTGCGTGAGTCGCGTGGACGCGCGCACCATGGAATCGATGCGCGAAGGCGTGAGCGCGAGGGCCGCGCCCAGGATCGGCGCGCGCATCGCGGCGCCGTTGCCCGCGGAGAAGACGCCGCTCCGCTCCGGAGAGAACCCGAGCCACAGCTTGAGGATCGCCCGCAAGGTGGCGTAACCGACGCCCGCCGGCAGCGAGGCGAGCCAGCCGCGGAGCTGCCACGCGAGCGCGCGCGCGAACCGCGCCGCGTCCCCCGGCGCGGCCAGGAGCGCCTGGGCCGTCATGCACGCGTGCTCGGCGTCGTCGCTGATCATCCCGCGGCCGAGCACGAAGCGGTGCTCGATCGGCGACGCGCCGAAGAGGCGCGCGGCGCGGCGGCGCGACAGGCCCTCTCTGGGCAGGCCGAGCGCGTCGCCGACCGCCGTCCCCAGGAGGACGCCAGCGAGGCGGTCCTCGCGATCGATGGGAGTCGTCTCGATGGCCATGCGACCGCGCGCTTCACGTTCCGTGCCCGGAGAGAGCAGCGGAGATCCGAGCTTTCACCCCCCTCGCCAGGGCGGCGGCTTGCCAGGATGGCAGTCCCTCGACAGGCGGATCGACACCGTGTCGCGAGAGCCGCGGTAATCCGCTCCGGAACCAGGCCCTTCTCGGCGTCTTCGGCCCTCCGCGCGCGTGGCTGGCTACGCCCGCCGGCGCCGCCGCGGCGTAATAGATGTCACCGGTGGCCGCGACGTGCTCCTGGGCCAGCGCACCCCGGTCACTCGAGCGCTCGAGCCTGCCAGCTCCCATGTGCTCCGAGCACCGACGACGAGCTCAGCGAAGCGGCCACCGCCGAGCCCGCCCCCCAGGACGCCTGCGCCTCAGGGGCAGCGCGGAGCTGTGTACTCGCCGCTGGGATCGGTTTCCCAGAGCGAGCCCACCCTGAGACGGAAGCGCACCTCGGCCTCGTCGATGGAGAGGATCTCGAGCGTGCCCGGTCCAAACGACCCACCACCCCACGGGCAGTCGTCCGGCTGCGGAGAGTAGGGCTCGCCCGTCTCGCTCATGTGGCTATAGCTGACGAGCGCTGGATCCTCGAGATCGTAGACGCCGACCTGCTGGTAGGCGCTGGGCAGCACGATGCTCAGCGCCCAGTGCCCGCCGCAGGTGAGATGCGTGGTCGGGGAGCCGCACGAGACACCGAGATCCGATGCACGAAGGAAGAGGTCATTGGGATCGAGCGCCGGGCCGCCGCCGCCCGACCCGCTGCTGCCTCCGACGTCACCCTGGCTCTCCCAGTACCGGTCCCAGAGCACCTCCATCTGAGCCCGCGTCAAGGCGACAGCCGGCAACGCATCACCTGGCTCACCGTCGCCCCCGGAGCTGCCGCTGCCCGCAGTGTCGATCGGGCCGCTCTCGACCGGCGGATTGGCGGGGTCGTTCGAACCGCTCTCGCCCGACGGATCGGCGGGGTCGTTCGCCCCGCCGTCGTCCATCGCGCCCTCGATGAAGCTCACGTCACAGGCGGCCAGCAGGAGGGGCGCCAGGATCCACAGCATGGAAGCGTTCTTCGTCGTCATGGCGTCCACCATTGCACGACCAGCGCCAACCTCATGGCAGACGAAAACCACGGCCAAACGACGGTGCAACACGCAACCTGTGCCGCGGGTGTGCCAGCGTGCGCCTGGACGCCCTGGCACCGTCCTCCGGTTGTGCCGCCAGACCCCTGGCGTCCCTGGGGGGCATCGTCACCACGATGAGGGATGAGCGACCGCGCGCGCGCTCGTCCGTCGCACCCCCGGCAGCGCCGGGGGTGCGAGGCGCGAGCTCACCACGAGGTCAGCTGAGCTTCGATCCTGTGCTGAGTCGCCTGCTCGTAATCGTAGGCGAACCCCAGCAGCTCAGCCTCGCTCCAGTGAGGGCCGACGAAGATCAGGCTGAAGGGAGCTCCGTCGCTGTATTGACCAGCGGGCACGACCACCCCGGGCAAGCCCGCGATGTTGATCGCGGACTCCGTCGTCGCGGGATAGGTGTCCGAGCCAGCCAGCTCCGGCACCGTGTCATAGGTCTGCGGAAACGCGAGGCCGTCCAGATCGTGCGTCGCCATCACGGAATTGAAGACGTTCACGTACTGGTCCCGCAGCGCCCAGAAGCCCGACAGATCGGGCGCGTCCTCGGGGAAGAGCAGCGAGGCGGCCAGCACGGGGAGCTCGTCGACGTACCAGGACAGCGGCCCTCCGACGGGATCGAACGGAGATATCCCCGTGAAGGCCGCCAGTCCGTCGATCGAGCCGACGACGGTCCCGCCGATCTTGACCCCCTTGAGGTAGCGCTGGAAGTCGTAGGCCACAGACTCGGTCCCTCGCATGTCATAGGGCTCATTGGGCAAGGCCAGAGCGGCGAAGCCGCTCCCGGCGAAGGGATCTTCGACGACGATCGCGCCTTCGTCCTCCAGCTCCTCGATCGTTTGCTCGTACAGCGCTTGCGTCTCGGGAGACAGGCCGCCGTTGCGCCACCCTGAGCCGTACAGGCCGATTCGCTTTCCGCAGAGGGCGGTCTTGCTCAGCTGGCTCGTGTAGCCCCCCACGGGCAGGTGTCCATTGGACAGGCTCGTCTTGGGGTCCTCCGGGGAGTAGCCCGCGAGGATATCCATCACCATGGCGGCGTCGCGGACAGTCCGCGCGATGGGGCCCACCACGTCCCTCGTGCTGCCGGCCAGGGGCACGACGCCGGCCGTGGGGACGAGGGCGAACGTCGGCTTGATGCCGACGAGGCTCTGCGCGGCCGCAGGGTTCTGGATGGATCCCCCCGTCTCCTCCGCGAGGCCAAGCACGGCGAAGTTGCCGGCCACCGCCGTGGCTGTGCCGCTGCTGCTCGCCCCGGGCACCAGGGTCGGGTCCACGGCGTTGTAGGTGGGCCCCGCCCAGCTGCTGTTCGCTCGGGTGCCGTCGTCGCTGAAGGCCGGGATGTTCGTCTTCCCGAGGATGATGGCCCCGGCGGCGATCAACCGATCGACGACGACGGAGTTCTTGATGGGGAGCAGATCGACACCGCCGGCGACCTGCGAGCTGAGCGGAGCCCAGCCCGCCGTCGACGGCAAGCCGACGTGATCCATCGACTCCTTGATGACAACGGGGATCCCGGCCAGGGGGCCGAGGGCCACGCCGTTCCTGCGCTTCCTGTCGATCTCGCGCGCCTGCGCGACGGCGTTCGGGTTGAACGAGGTGAACGCGTTGTAAGACGACTCGTACTGCGCGATCCTCGAGAGATAGGCGTTCGTCAGCGCCTCCGCCGTGTAACGGCGCATCAGGTACGCCCACTGCACCTTCGAGATCGTGAGCTCAGATACGTCGATAGCGGGGGCGCCAACGGAGGCGGTCGCACCATAGGTGGTGCTGGGAGCCCCTGCGGCAATACCAACGAACATGGCTGCTGCCAAGGCAGCGCCAGACAGAATGTTCTTGTTCACGATGGACTGCTCCCTCTCACTTCAGGACATCGACCCTATGCCGGATGGACCTCCGCCGTCGGGTGCCGATTCGGAACCTCGAGCTCGAATCACACGAGCACAGCGGACCAGAGCTCGACGAGGCATGGAATCGTCGCGCTCCGTTCGATCAAGGCCATGTGATGGCGCCCGTCGCCGAGGACGAATCGCCAACCCGTGACAATGACAATACCAACCCGTCCAGCGAACCAACTGGCTCGCACCATCTCGACGGTTCGTCGAGAGCCAATTTAGCTAGGATGTACAGCGGCCTTGAGCAGAAGATTCTTCGTGGCTTTTTACCAGCCAAGCAGGTGACACAGAGACAGAAGATGCGCGCCTTGAACGCGGTTGCTCTCCTACAAAGATGAAGAATATGCGAGAGCTAGGCGCATCATACTTCATGTAAGATATAGCAAGTCGGGGTTCGGTGGCAAGTTGATGTTCGAATTTTTTGAATAGCTTGGGATTGTCGCTGCCTCCCTCGTGCTCCATGTCTGGCGCTGGCCGCGCTGGCCCCTGAAGCGCGGCTTGCTGGCACGCACCGTGCACCGTGCCCCCGACGGGGCGGCGCATCGCCGGCAGCGACGGAGCAGCCTTGTGACCGGCTGTCATCGTCGTCATGGCGGCCAGCCGACGGTCAGCGGAGGCCTGCCCCGGGGTGGGAGAGCATTCTTTGGAACCATGGGTTCCGCTCCCCCTGGAAAACACCACCCAATCAACAGCTCACGCACCCATCGAAGGGGGCCTCCTTATACATACTCCAAAGCCTGCGGACGCTCGTCCACGTCGGCCCGGCTTCGCCCCCGGCGGGCGATGCTGCAGAGCCAAGCGCCGCGCGGCGCGCCGGCACACGTCACACGTCGTCCTCCCATGTCAGAGAAGTCGTCACTTGATCTGAGCTGCTTACGGAGGATCAGAACACCGGTCTCGGGGAACAGAGACAGGCCTCGAGGGGAGACAGGACTCAGAATCCGTCACAAGAAATCGCCCCATGGCTCCTCGCCCCTGCTGGACGGACGGCGGTGCGGCTGGCCACGGACACGGGGGCGACGCTCCGCGCCTCCCCGCACGTCGACCTCGACGGCCAGCCCCGGCGCTCGCCGTGGACTTTCACGGCCCAGGACGCCGATACTCGAGGGGATGCAACCAGGGGAAGTGCTCGGAGGCCGCTTCGAGATCGTGGGCCGGGCGTGCGCCGGCGGCATGGGGGCGGTCTTCCAGGCGGTCGATCGGCGCTCGGGCGAGGTCGTTGCCGTCAAGGTGTGCCTCGACGACCAGAAATCCGGCGACGAATCGCGCCTCTCTCGCGAGTCCAGGGTGCTCGCAGAGCTCTCCTGCCCAGGTATCGTGCGCTACGTCGCGCACGGGCTCGGCGCCTCGGGCGCGCCGTGGCTCGCCATGGAGTGGCTCGATGGCGAGGATCTCGAGCAGCGGCTCCAGCGCCGGGTGCTCACCGTGGACGAGGCGATCGCGCTCATGGTGGGCGCCGCCGCCGCGCTCGCGGCGGTCCACGCGCGCGGCGTCGTTCACCGCGATCTCAAGCCGAGCAACCTGTTCCTGGTGAACGGCGACGCCGCGCGCGTGAAGCTGCTCGACTTCGGCATCGCAGGGATCCCCGACGCCACGCGGCTCACGCGGACGGGCGCCTTCGTTGGGACCCCGGCGTACATGGCGCCAGAGCAGGCCCGGAGCGGGCAGGACGTCGACACGCGCGCCGACGTCTTCGCGCTCGGCTGCGTGCTGTTCGAGTGCCTCACCGGCCAGCCGGCCTTCTGCGGGGCTCACCTGATGGCCGTCCTCGCGAAGATCCTCCTCGACGAGGTGCCGCGGGTAAGCTCCCTCTGCCCCGGCGTCCCCCCCGCCCTCGACGCGCTCTGCGCCCGGATGCTCGCCAAGAACCCGGACGACCGCCCCCGCGACGGCGCGGAGATCGCCGCGGCGCTCGAGGCCATGGGCGTCTCCCCGCTGTCGCGCGCGCCGTCGGAGCCGCCGCCTTCGAACCTGCGCCGCCAGTCCTCGCTGACCCACAAGGAGCGGCGGGTGCTCTCGGTGGCGCTGATGGGACCCGGGCCGCGGCTCGCCGCTTCCCCGGGGCAGGCCGACTCCGAGACGGTGGTCGCCGTCGTGTCGCCGGAGCTGCGCCGGGAGATCGAGGCGCTCGGCGCGTGCCTGGAGCTCCTGGCGGACGGGTCGATCCTGGTGATCCTCCTGGGAGCGGGCGTGGCGACGGATCAGGCCGCGCAGGCGGCCCGCTGCGCGCTCCTGCTCCGCGCCGCCGGCGGGGACCGGCCGGTGGTCCTCACGACCGGCCGCGTGGAGGTCACGGGCGGCCGGCCCGTCGGCGACGTGATCGACCGCGCCGTCCGGATGCTGGCGCAGCCCACGGCGGCGCTCCCGGGCGCGCCGGCGGCAGGACGCGGGACGCCCATCGCCATCGACGAGGTGACCGCCGCGCTCCTCGACGCCCGCTTCGAGGTCGTCGAGACCGAGGCGGGCCTGTGGCTCCGGGGAGAGGAGCCGCTCGCCCGCGGCGCGCGCCTGCTCCTCGGCAAGCCCACGGCCTGCGTCGGGCGCGACTGGGAGGTGGCCACCCTCGAGGCCCTCCTCGCCGGGTGCATCGAGGAGTCGCGGGCGCGCGCCGTGCTCGTCACCGCGCCGGCGGGGCTCGGCAAGTCGCGCCTCGCCTACGAGATCATCCGCCGCGTCCGGCAGCGCGACGAGCCTGTCGCGGTCTGGATCGGCCGCGGCGACCCGCTCCGCAAGGGCGCCCCGTTCGGGATGCTGCGGCAGGCCCTCCAGGGCGCGTGCGGGATCCGCGACCGAGAGCCGATCGAGGCGCGCCGGGAGAAGCTGCTCGCGCGGGTGACCGAGCGCGTCCGCGCGGCCGACGCGCGGCGCGTGGCGGAGTTCCTCGGCGAGCTCCTGGGCGCGCCGTTCCCCGACGAGGACAGCGCGCCCCTCCGCGCCGCCCGCAAGGACGCCCCGCTGATGGGCGATCAGATGCGCAGGGCCTGGCTCGATTTCGCCTCGGCCGCGTGCGCCGCGCAGCCGCTCCTCCTCGTGCTGGAGGACCTGCACTGGGGCGACCTGCCCACCGTCCAGTTCATCAACGACGCCCTGCGCCGGCTCGTGGACCAGCCCCTCCTGGTGCTCGCCCTGGCGCGCCCCGAGGTGTACACGCTGTTCCCAGGGCTCTGGGCCCACAGGGATCTCCAGGAGCTCCGGCTCAAGGAGCTGAGCTCCAGGGCGGGCGCGCGGCTCGTGCGGCACGTCCTCGGCGACGGGGTGAGCGCCGAGACCGTGGCGCAGCTCGTGGCGCAGGCCGACGGCAACGCGTTTTACCTGGAGGAGCTCATCCGGGCGACGTCCGAGGGGAGCCAGGGCGCGCTCCCGGAGACCGTGCTGGCGATGGTGCAATCCCGGCTGGAGCGCCTCGACAGCGCGGCGCGGCAGGTGCTGCGCGCGGCGAGCATCTTCGGGCGGGTGTTCTGGCGGGGCGCGGTGGAGGCGCTGCTCGGCGGTCCCGGCGGCCTCTCCGGGCTCGCGGATCACCTCGATCGCCTCGAGCGGCTGGAATGGATCGGCGCGCGCGACGAGGCGAGGTTCGAGGGAGAGCGGGAGCTCGTCTTCCGCCACGCGCTCGTGCGCGAGGCGGCGTACGGGATGCTCACCGACCAGGATCGCGCGCTCGGCCACCGGCTCGCCGGCGAGTGGCTCCAGCGCGCGGCCGAGCCCTCGGCCGCGGTGATCGCGGAGCACTTCGATCGGGGCGGCGAGCCGCTGCGCGCCGCCGCGTTTTATCATCAGGCCGCGGCGCAGGCGCTCGCCGCGAACGACCTCGTCGTGGTGCTCTCGTGGACCGGGCGCGCCATCGAGCTCGGCATCAGCGGCGAGGCGCGCGGCGAGGTCCTCCTGCACCGGGCCGAGGCGCACCACTGGCGCGGCGAGCTCGTCGAGGCCGCGCGCTGGGCGACCATGGCGGTGGAGGAGCTGCCCCGGCGCAGCGCGCCCTGGTTCGCCGCCGTGCGCGAGGCCGCGGTCGTGCTGGCCCGGCTGGGGCAGCACGACCGCCTCGCCAGCCTCAGCGGCGATCTCGCGGACGCCTGGACGGGAGAGGGCGCGACGGGCCCGCTCCTGGCGGCGTCCGCGGGGACGGCGCTCTACCTGACGATCAGCGGCCTCTACGCGCACGCCACGCCGCTCCAGGCGCTCATCGACACCGCGGCCGAGCGCTTCTGCGACGACCCGGCCGTGAGCGGGGTCGTCCTCCGCGAGCGCGCCTGGCGCGAGCTGTACGCGGGCCGGCACGGCTCGGGCCGGGCGCTGCTCGCGCGCTCGGTCGCCTCCCACGAGCGCGCGGGGAACCTGCGCCTGGCGTGCTTCTGCCGGCTCGATCTCGGCTTCCAGGAGCACCAGCTCGGCGCGTACGCCGAGGCGGAGACCATCCTGCGCGGCGCGCTCGCGGACGCCGAGCGCATGGGCCTCGACGGCTGCATGGCGGTCGCGTGGAGCACCCTCGGCGCGCCCCTCTGCCGCCTGGGCGCGATGGACGAGGCGCGCGAGGCCCTGATGAAGGCCATCGCGTTCCTGGAGGCGCAGGGGGATCGCCGGCTCGCGGGCGCGTCGCGCACCTACCTCGCCGGGTGCCTGATGCGCGCGGGCGATCTCGCCGGCGCCGAGGCCGAGGCCCGGCGCGCCGTGGCGCAGCTGGAGAGGATAGGTCCGCTCGTCGTGCTGGCGCGGGCGACGCTCTCGGCCGTCCTGCTCGCGCGCGGCGAGACCCCCGAGGCGCTCGCCGAGGCGCGCGCGGCGGTCGCGTTGCTCGACCGGCTGGGCATGGTCGAGGAGGGCGAGGCGTTCGCCCGCCTGGTCTACGCCGAGGCGCTGTTCGCGGCGGGCGACCTCCCGGCGGCCCGGGCCGCCATCGCGCACGCCCGGACGAGGCTCCTCGATGCCGCCGCCCAGCTCGACGATGCTGCGCGGCGCGAGCAGTTCCTCCAGCGCGTCGAGGAGAACGCACGCACGCTCGAGCTGGCGCGCGCGTGGATCGACGAGGGGGGCTCCACGGAACGACGAGGGGTCTAGCGTCTATCGCTCTTCACGACGGAGATACACGGGCGGCTCACGCCGGCGAGATCGGCAGTTCCTTCGGAGAGCTCGCGGCCGCCGCGCCCTGCGCCGGCGCCGGCAGGGTCGGCCCGTCGAGCAGCGCTCCGACCGCAGCGAGCGCCGCGAGGAGGACGGCCGCCCCCGCCCACAGCGGGCCCGCGGCCATGTTCGGCGACGCGTAGAGGAACGCGATCGCGCCGAGCAGCGCCGCGAGGAAGAGCGCCGCGGCGAGCGCGCGCGCCCGGCGGGGGCGCGCCACGTCGTGAAGGACGTAATCCGGGTCGGTGCGCAGCGGGCCCTCGTCGGGCGAAGTCGCGGTGGACCGCCACTCCGGCGGCCGGAACCAGACAAGCAGCTTGCCGGAGAGGCGCGGCTCCGCCGCCGCCATGCGCGCGAGCCTCCGCCACGGGTCGACGTTGGCGCGCAGCGCGCTGAAGCTGGCCAGCGGCTGGACGACGCCATACCGAGGGGGCGCCCCCTCGGCGCGGAAGGTGCCGAACAGCCGATCCCAGACGATGAGCACGCCGCCGTGGTTCCTGTCGAGATACGCGGCGTCGACGCCGTGGTGCACGCGGTGATGAGATGGCGTGTTCAGCACCCACTCCAGCGGACCGAGGCGGCCGACGAGCCGCGTGTGAATCCAGAACTGATAGAGGACGTTCAGCGTATACGTCGTGACGACCATCCCCGTGGGGAAGCCGAGCACGGCGAGCGGCCAGAAGAACGGCCAGTACAAGGCCCGCTGGAGCCAGCTCTGGCGCAGCGCGACCGAGAGGTTGTAGTCCTCGCTCTGGTGGTGGACCGCGTGCGCGGCCCACATGAAGTTCACCCGATGGCTCGCGCGGTGCGCCCAGTAGTAGCAGAAGTCGACAGCGACGAAGCAGGCCGCCCAGCTCCACAACGCGCCCTCCGGCAGCCGCGCGAGCGCGGCGCGCTCGAAGAGGAAGAGATAGACGAGGACTCCGCCGCTCACGACGGAGACGATGACCTGCTGCCCGACCCCGCACGAGAGGTTGGCGAGCGCGTCGGAGAAGCGGTAGTCGCGGCGCCCGCGGCGGCGACAGAGCCAGAGCTCGACGCCGATGAGCGCGAAGAAGGCCGGCACCGCGAACAGGATCAAGCTCGGCGACATCTGCCGTCCTCCATGGAGATGGAGCCGCCGCGCGGCGGATCGGCTCGCGTCCGCCCAGTCTAGCCTGGAACCCCGCCGGCGCGCCCGGAGACGCACCACGCGAGAGGCGCCACGCCAGCCGGCCTCTTCCCTGTTGACGCTGAACCGTTTAAGTGGTCTGCCACGAGCCACGCCGGCGCGTGAGCGACCACCGGGAGCGGAGATTTGTATCGTCGCGGATCAGGGGGAGCTCGCCGCCGCCGCCGGCGATGCCACCCCGCGACGGTGGCGCAGCAGCTCGGCAGATCCCTGCGAACCGGACGCGCGCTCCGGGCGGCAGGGCTCAGCGATCCGTGAGGAACGACACTCGAACCCCATGAGGAACCGACCATGAAGAAGACCGTCTTGCTCGCTTTGGGTTTGCTCTCCCTCGCCGCGTGCTCCTCCTCCGACCCGGCGGACCCCGCGCCCTCCGGCGGCACGGGCGGGTCCGGCAACACCGGCGGCGGCGGGAGCGGCGCGACCGGCGGAAGCGACGCCACCGGCGGAAGCGACGCCACCGGCGGCGGCGGAAGCGGCGCGACCGGCGGAAGCGACGCCACCGGCGGCGGCGGGGACGGAACCGGCGGCGGCCAGGCGCTCGACTGCGCCCAGCAACCGGAAAAGTGCTACGTCCGCGCCGAAGGTAGTAAGCTCACGCTCGACGGGAAACCGTACAGGTATATGGGCACGAACTTCTGGTCGGCTCCCTACATCAGCCGCGAGCGCCTGCGCACCGAGCTCGACATCCTCGAGGCCCACGGCGCCCTGAACCTCAGGATCATGGCGCTCAGCGAGGGCGACATCCCCGCGGCGCAGCAGAACGATCAGAAGTACGGCCCGCAACGGATCTTTCCGGCATCATCCGACAAGCCGTGCGCCGATGCGCAGCTCGAGGCGTTCGCCGACAACCTCGTGACGGTGCTCGACGAGATGCACAGCCGCGGGATGAAGGCGGTGATGACGCTGAACGACTTCTGGCACTGGTCCGGCGGTATGCCCCAGTACATGAAGTGGGCTCACGAGCAGCCGACCCTCTCCTGCGGAGAGGACTTCAGCGCGTACCAGGTCGGCCTGACGCACCCCACGACGGGCGCTGCCCTGCTCGCGGCGGACCACCACGTGCCGTTCACCGGCTCGATCCGGTTCCAGCAGGGCACAGGCCAGGACTGCCAGGCCGTGGCCATCGGCGAGTGGGCCATCCCTCACTCGGGCACGCTCGATCCGAACACGAACCCGTGGCCCGACCAGATGGATCTCTCGTCGCTGTTCTTCTGCAACGAGAAGGCCCAGGAGTTCTACTTCAGCCGGGCCAAGGTCCTGATCGAGAAGCTCAAGGACCATCCGGGGATCATGGCGTGGCAGCTCGGGAACGAGCCGCGATCGTTCAAGGGCTGGGGCCCGCTCTTCAAGCTCTGGGTCGAGAGGAACGCGAAGTTCATCAAGGACATCGACCCGAACCACCTCGTCTCCATCGGCTCGGAGGGCGACCTGTCCTATAACTGGGGCGACTACGCCAACAGCGATTACAGGGCGTTCCACGACGTGCCCGGCGTCGATTACCTCACCTTCCACGTGTGGCCCGAGAACTGGGAGTGGTACGACCCGTCGCTGCCGATGGACAGCGCCGCCGACAAGGGGCTCCTGGCCGCCATCACCAAGAGCAACGGGTACATCGACGCGCAGCTCGCGCACGCGAGGGCGCTCGGCAAGCCGATCGTCGTGGAGGAGTTCGGGCTCGCCCGGGACGACAAGTCCGAGCCGGTCTCGTCGCCCGTCGCCAAGCGGAACGAGTATTACGCTTCCATGTTCGACGCCGTCGTCGAGAACCCGGAGCTCGCCGGCGTCAACTTCTGGGCCTGGGCCGGGATCGGGAGGCCGTCGGACGACGGCAACGACTACTGGCTCCTCGGCAACGACTACATCGGCGATCCGCCCCATGAGCTCCAGGGGTGGTACTCGGTGTACGATGACGACACGGAAACCTTGAATCTTATCATGAGCTACGCCGACCAGCTCAACTCGACGCAGTAGCGCCGGCGGCCATAACAGAGCCCCTATCCCATTCATCTCACGCGGAGGTCACCTTGATTCGTCGCTCCACCTTTCTCATGGCGTTGTTCTCGCTCGCGTTCTCGGCCGGCTGCTCGAAGCCGGATGAAGGCGGCGCGAGCGCGAACAAGCCCGAGGCAACAGCAGCCGCCAAGGGTGCGGAAGCCAAGGGCCCGGAGAAGAAGAAAGACAAGATCACGATCGGCTTCTCCATGGACACCCTCAAGGAGGAGCGGTGGCAGCGCGACCGCGACCTGTTCAAGGCGAAGGCCGAGACGCTCGGCGCCCAGGTGCTCGTGCAGTCCGCGAACAGCGACGACGCCCTCCAGAACTCGCAGGCGGAGAACCTGCTCACGCAGGGCGTCGACGTGCTCGTTGTCGTGCCCCACAACGCCAAGACGACGGCCACCATCGTCGAGTCGGCGCACAAGCAGGGCGTGCCCGTCATCGCGTACGACCGGCTGATCCTCGACTCCGACGTGGACCTCTACGTGTCCTTCGACAACGTCAAGGTGGGCGAGCTCCAGGCCGAGGCCCTCGTGAAGAAGTTCCCGAAGGGGAACTACATCCTCATCGGCGGCTCCCCGACCGACAACAACGCGAAGCTCTTCCGCGAAGGGCAGATGAACATCCTGAAGCCGCTCATCGACAAGGGCGACATCAAGACGGTGGCGGACCAGTGGGCCAAGGACTGGCAGCCGGTCGAGGGGCTCAAGATCACCGAGAACGCCCTCACCAAGAACAACAACAACGTCACGGCGGTCGTCGCGTCGAACGACGGGCTCGCGGGCGCGGCCGTCCAGGCCCTCGGCGAGCAGAAGCTCGCCGGCAAGGTCGGCGTCTCGGGCCAGGACGCCGAGCTCGCCGCCTGCCAGCGGATCGCGGCCGGCACCCAGAGCATGACCGTCTACAAGCCGCTCAAGCTGCTCGCCGAGAAGGCCGCCGAGCTCGCCGTCAAGCTGGCGAAGAAGGAGCCCGTCGGCGAGAAGACGCAGACGGTCAACAACGGCAAGAAGGACGTCCAGAGCGTGCTCATCACGCCGGTCGCCGTGGACAAGGACAACCTCGCCGCGACGGTGATCGCGGACGGCTTCCACAAGGTCGAGGACGTCTACAAGGACCTCCCCAAGGACCAGTGGCCGGCCAAGTAGGCCCCTAGCTGGACATCCAGGGCCCGGCGAGCGCCCCGGCCGCCGCGAGGCGACCAGCCGCCGGGTCAGGTCCGCCCCTCCCCCTCTGCGCCCGTCTCGACGGCCGCGATCCTCGATGAGGCTCTTCGCCCGGAGAGCCACCGGCACGCAACATCCCCTCTCACCCGCGGTCCGTGGGCGGCGCATCGTCCGAGGCAACCCCGCTCCGAACGGCGGAACGCGGCGCGTCGCCGGGGGCCTTGCGATCATGGCGATCGTCCGTGATCCAGGGGCTCCTCGAATCCGGTGCTTCCTGCGTGGACCGGAGCCGTGCGCTGGTCATGATGCTGCGCCCTCGCAGCGCCGCGCGAGGCAAGGAGACGCGATGTCCTCCATGAAGCGACGAGAGCCACGGAAGCACGGTCCGACCGCGACGGGGTCACGGCGCTCCGGCGAGGTGGCGTGATGAGGGCGGCCGTGTCCATGTGTCCGGACGTCCCGGGCTCGGCCCCGACCCTCTCCGGCGCCGCCATCCCCAGGTACACGCGCCCGTTGCTCATCCCGGAGGTCATGCCCCTGGCCACGGGGCTCGGCGCGGGCAGCGCGGGCAGCGACGCCTACGAGATCGCCGTCCGGCAGATCGAGCAGCACATCCTTCCACCCGAGCTGGGTTTGCCCCCGACGACCGTCTGGAGCTACGGCTCCGTCCATCACCCGGAGACGTTCGCCTATCCGGCGTTCACCGTCGAGGCGAGGTACCGCAGGCCGGTGCGGGTGAAGTGGATCAACGATCTCAGGGACCCTGAGACCGGCCGCTTCCTCCCTCATTTGCTCCCTGTCGACCCGACCCTGCACTGGGCCAACCCGCCCGGCGGGGCGCAGGGCCGCGACAGCCGGCCCGCGTTCCCTGGCGATTGCCCGCCAGGACCGTACCGGGGCCCGGTGCCGATCGTCACGCACCTCCACGGGATGGCCAGGATGGGGCAAGAGAACGACGGTTATCCCGAGGCCTGGTATCTCCCCGCGGCGACCGACATCCCCGAGGGGTACGCGGCGACGGGCACCTTCTACGACTACTACCAGCGCACGTCGCCGCTCGGGGGCCTGTGGGAGCCGGGCGCGGCCGTGTTCCAGTACCCGAACGACCAGCGGGCCGCGACGCTCTGGTACCACGACCACACGCTCGGCATCACCCGGCTCAACGTCTACGCGGGGCCGGCCGGCTTCTACCTGATCCGCGGCGGGCCGGACGATCTGCCGCAGGGCGTCCTGCCCGGACCAGCCCCGCGACCGGGAGACCGCCCAGGAGCGAGGGTGTACGAGATCCCGCTCTTGATCCAGGACCGCTCCTTCAACGACGACGGGTCGCTCTTCTATCCAGCGTCGCGCGGGCTCGCCCCCGAGCTCGCGGACATCTACATCCCGAAGGGCGATATCTCGCCGATCTGGGTCCCGGAGTTCTTCGGCGACGTCCTCGTCGTCAACGGCCAGGCATGGCCCTATCTGGAGGTCGAGCAGCGGCGGTACCGCTTCCGCATCCTGAACGGCAGCGCCTCGCGGTTCTTGATCCTGAAGATGGATAACGGCCTCCCGTTCTGGCAGATCGGCTCGGACGGCGGATTCCTCCCTTCCCCCGTGGAGCGCGGGACCCTCCTGCTCGCTCCGGCCGAGCGCGCGGACGTGATCGTGGATTTCAGCGGCGTCCGCGCCGGCGCCGAGCCCGTCCTCCTCAACCTCGGTCCGGACGCGCCGTTCACCGGCGGCCCGCAGGCCGCCGCCGATCCGGCGACGACAGGGCAGGTGATGCAGCTCCGCGTCGTGCCGGCGACCGGCGCGGACTCGAGCACGCCACCGCACCGGCTCGCGCTGCCGCGGCTCGCCCCCCTCGGAGATGCGGCGCTCGTGCGCCAGGTGTCCCTGAGCGACCTGAGCTCCGCGCTCCGGCCCGACGCCGGCCTGAGCGTGGCCGCGCTGGGCACGCTGGAGCCTCCTCCGGGCTCCCGCGCGGCGAGGCCGCTCTTCTGGCACGATCCCATCACCGAGAACCCGGCCCTGGGATCGACCGAGGTGTGGGAGATCTACAACTTCACCGTGGACGCGCACCCGATCCACGTCCACGAGGTCCACTTCGCGATCGTCGATCGCCAGCCGTTCGACGGCGCCCCGCGCCCGCCGGAGGCCGGGGAGGAGGGCCGCAAGGACACCGTCGTCGCGCTGCCGTTCGAGATCACGCGCATCAAGATGGTGTTCGAGAGCCCCGGCCGGTTCGTGTGGCACTGCCACATCCTCGAGCACGAAGACAACGAGATGATGCGGCCTTACCAGATCGGTCCCACGCCGCCCGGGATCCCGACCCGCTGATCCCGCCCCGCCTGACGCCGCGCGACGTCGCGCGGCCCCGCGCACGCCTCGCGCGGCAGCGCAGGTCCTGCGAGCGCCCGGCCCGGTCCCGGTGCGTGCCCGCGCTCATCAGCCCGCCGAAGGCCCCGCGCGCTCCAGGATCCGACCCGCTCCCCGAGGTGCATCTGGAGCAGGCTCGTCAGCTATGCGGCCTGCTTCTTGCTGCGCGCATGCTCACTCGAGCACGTCGCCACATCCGAGGAGACCATGAGCGCCCCGTCGGTCCTGCCTGAATCCGATCCCGTACGCCCGGTCCGCGAGCTCATCGATGCAGCGTTTCCTGAGGCGCGCGTCGAGGAGATCACCCTCCTCGGACCCGACAACCCCTCGGGCCACGACCAGACCGAGAAGGCCGCCGGCTACGGCGTACCCCGCCGGATCACGGTGGCGAGGCCCGATGGCTCCAGGCAGAAGCTGGTCCTGCACACGTCGACGGCGGACGCGTTCGGCCACGACAGGCGGGCGGATCGCGCGGCGGAGGCGCTGCTCGCCTTCGACACCTTCGGGTCGATCCCGGCGCACGTCGAGGTCGTGGACGTCGGCTCGCTGACGCGCGACGGTCACTTCCTGTCCCTGCGGGACGCGGGCGAGTTCTATCTCCTGACCACGTACGCGGAGGGAGACGTCTACGCCGCGGATCTGCGCCGGATCGCGAGGGAGCGGCGCGCGGGCCCCGAGGATTTCGCGCGCTGCGAGGCGCTCGCCAGGTACCTCATCGCCCTCCACGGCGCGAAGGGCGCGCAGCCGGGCAGCTACCGCCGCGCGGCGCGCGATCTCGTGGGCCACGGTGAAGGCATCTTCGGCATCATCGACGGCTATCCGGACGACGTGCCCGGCGCGCCGCCCGAGCGGCTCCAGGCCATCGAGCGGCGCTGCGTGGCGTGGCGATGGAAGCTCCGCGGCCGGGATCATCGGCTGGCCCGCACGCACGGCGATTTCCACCCGTTCAACATCGTGTTCGACGAGGCGTCGCGGCTCACGCTGCTCGACACGAGCCGCGGGTCCCAGGGCGATCCCGCGGACGACGTCACCTGCCTCGCCATCAATTACGTCTTCTTCGCGCTGGACGCGCCTGGTGCGTGGGAGGGCGGCTTCCGCGCGCTGTGGCGGCGGCTCTGGGAGGTCTACCTCGGCTCGGGCGGCGCCGCGGGGCTGCTCGACGTGGCGGCGCCGTTCCTCGCGTGGCGCGCGCTCGTGCTGGCCAACCCCGGGTGGTACCCCGCGGTCACGGCGCGGGCGAGGGACGCGCTGCTCTCCTTCGTGGAGCGCGCCCTCGACGCGCCGCGCTTCGATCCGGACGACGCCGAGAGGCTCTTCGCGTGAGCGGCGGGGTCGTCTGGATCACGGGGCTCCCGTCGTCGGGTAAATCGACGCTGGCCGCGCGGGCGCACCGGGCGCTGCTCGGCGAGGGGCGGGCGAGCTGCCTCCTCGACGGGGACGAGGTGCGCGACGCCCTGGTCCCGCGGCCCGGCTACGACCCGCGCGCTCGCGACGATTTCTACGAGACGCTCGCGCGCCTCGCGGCGCTGCTCGCGCGCCAGGGGCCGATCGTGATCGTCGCGGCGACGGCGCACCGCCGCGCCTACCGGGAGCGCGCCCGCGCGCTCGCGCCGCGGCTCATCGAGGTCTACGTGGACGTCGCGCCGGCGACCTGCAGGGAGCGCGACCCGAAGGGGCTCTACCACGCGGCAGGCGCCGGGGAGATCGGCGCGCTCCCGGGCGCGGGCGCCGACTACGAGGCGCCGCTCGCGCCGGAGCTCGTCGCGCGCGGCGGCGAGGACGAGGCGGCGCTCGCGGCGCTGCTCGAGCGCGCGAGATCCTGGTCCGCCTCGGCGGGGGCGGGGCCGTGATAAACACGGTCACCGTGCCCGCGCAGGAGACGCTCTTCGACGAGATCAAGCGGTACGTCCGCTTCAGCGAGCAGGACGAGCGCTGGCTCGCCGTGCTCCGCGCGCACGCGGAGCCGCACTTCCCCCGCATCGCCGACGAGTTCTACGATCGCATCCGCGAGCACGAGGGCGCGCACGACGTCTTCACCGGCGAGGAGCAGGTGGAGCGGCTCAAGCGCTCGCTCGTCCGCTGGATGACGCGCATCTGCACGGGGCCCTACGACGGCGCGTACTTCGAGGAGAGCGCGAAGATCGGGCGGATCCACGTCCGGGTGGGCCTCCCCCAGCGGTACATGTTCACGGCGATGACGCTCATCCGGCTCGCGTTCCACGAGATCGCCCAGGGCGCGCTCGGCGCGGAGGTGATCCCGGTCAGGGCGGCGGTGAGCAAGGTGCTCGATCTCGAGCTCGCCATCATGCTCGAGACGTACCGCGACGACTTCCTCGCGCGCGCGCAGCGCGCCGAGCGCCTGGACCGCGAGGAGGTCGGCCGCACGCTCGCGCGCACGGAGCACCGGTACAAGAGCGCGGTCGAGCTGGCCCGCGTCCTCGTCGTGGGCCTCGACGCGCACGCGATCGTGCGGCTCTTCAACCGGGAAGCGGAGCGGATCACGGGGCTCGCGCGCGAGGACGTGCTCGGGGTGCCGTTCGTCGAGGCGCTCCTCCCCGAGGAGATCCGCGCGGATCACGGCGCGCTCGTGGAGGACGTCGCCGCTGGCCGCCGCCCCAGCGTCGATCTGCTGGAGAGCATCGTGCGCACGCGCGCCGGCAAGATCCGCGATCTGCGCTGGCAGCTCGCGTACGCCCCTTCCGCGGCCGACGACGAGGTGGTGCTGTTCGCGATCGGGCAGGACACGACCGACGAGAACGCGCTCGCCGCGCGCGTGCGCCAGAGCGAGAAGCTCGCCGCGGTGGGGACCCTCGCGGCGGGCCTCGCGCACGAGATCAGGAACCCGCTGAACGGCGCGCAGCTCCACGTGACCTTCCTCGAGCGGGGGCTCGCGCGCGCCGGCCTGAAGGACCCGGACACGCTGGAGGCGATCCAGGTCGTCCGCGACGAGATCCGCCGCCTCTCGGCGCTCGTCAGCGAGTTCCTGGACTTCGCCCGGCCGCAGCCGCTGTACCTCCGGCCGACGCCCGTCGTCCCGCTCTGCGAGCGGGCGGCGCGCGTCGCGGCGTCGTCGGACGGCGCCGGCGCGCAGGCCGCGGTGAAGGTCGACCTGCCCTCGACCGACATCGTGCTCGACCTCGATCCGGCGAAGATCGAGCAGGTCCTCTTGAACCTGCTCCGCAACGCGATCGAGGCGGTGGACGCGTCCGGAGGCGGCACGGTCACCCTCCGCGCGCGGCGGCAGCCGCGCCACGCCGTCGTCGAGGTGGAGGACGACGGCCCCGGGATCGCGAGCCCGGACGCGCCGATCTTCGATCCGTTCTTCTCGACGAAGCCGAACGGCACCGGGCTCGGGCTGGCGATCGCTCACCGCATCGTCACCGATCACGAGGGGACCATCGAATTCCAGAGCCGCCCGGGGAAGACGCTCTTCCGCGTGACGCTCCCGCTGCGCCGCTCCGGCTGACCTCCGCCGCTCTCCTGGCTGGCCGCGCGCGGCGGCGGCCCGAGGGCTGGCACGCAACTTGGTAGAGATCCGGGCGTGGAACCGCGCAGCACCGAACAACCGCTGATCCTGCTCGTGGACGACGACGTGCAGAGCGCTCGCCTCCTCGAGCGCCTGCTCGAAGAGGACGGCTTCCGGGTGGAGCTGGCCACGAACGGCGCGCTCGCCATCGCGCGGCTGTCCCGCCGCCCGATCCCGGACATCCTGGTGACCGATTTCCGGATGCCCCACGCCGATGGAATCGCGGTCGCGCGCTACGCGAGATCGCTCCGGCCGGATCTCCCGCTGTTCTTCTTCACCGGGTACCCCGACCTCGTGGCGCGCCTCGGGCGAGGGCTGGAGCCCGCGGCGGTTGTGCACACGAAGCCGATCGACTACATCGCCCTGAGCGACGAGCTCCGCGCCACCGCGGACGCGGCGCTCGCCGACGCCTCGCGCGCCACGCGGCCGAGCTCCCCCTTCCCTCCCGCGGCCTGAGCAGGGGGCGCGCAGGCCCGGCGAACGGCTTGCGCCCGCGTGCAACGGCTGCGTCGCCCGCCGCCTGCCCCGGCGCGGCCCTCCCGCCGGCCCCCTGCCGCCGCCGAACGAGTGTCGCAGCGCCTCGCGGACACGGTATGTTCGGAAGGAACGATATGAACGCTGAGAAGAGGCAGAGCTCGAGGGTGCTCGTCGTGGACGACGAGGCGAGCGCGCGCTCGGGGCTGGAGAAGCTGCTGCGCCAGGAGGGTTATACCGTCGACGCGGCGGCGGACGGCGTCGAGGCGATCGAGGTCGCGGCGGAGCGGCCGCCGGACGTCGTCATCACGGATCTGAAGATGCCCAGGATGGATGGGGTGGCGCTGCTCGGGAAGCTGCGCGAGCAGGATCCGGCGCTGCCGGTGATCGTCGTCACCGCGTTCGGGGACGTGACCTCGGCGGTGCTGGCGATGCGGGCGGGGGCCGAGGATTACCTGACGAAGCCGGTCGACTTCGACGCGCTCCTCCTCACGCTGGAGCGCGCCCTCGAGCGGAGCGCGCTCCGGGTCGAGGCGGAGAACCTCCGCCGGCAGCTGCGAGAGCGCCAGGGCGAGGGCGTGGAGGGGCTCATCGGGACGAGCCCGGCGATGCAGAGGGTCTACCGGATGGCCCGGCAGGTGGCGGGCGCGCGGGCGACGGTGCTCATCACCGGCGAGAGCGGCACGGGCAAGGGCGAGCTCGCGCGCGCGATCCACGCGAAGGGCTCGCGCGCCAAGGGGCCCTTCGTGACGCTGCACTGCGCGGCGCTCGCGGAGTCCCTGCTCGAGAGCGAGCTGTTCGGCCACGAGCGCGGCGCGTTCACGGGCGCCGACAAGCGCCGCATCGGGCGGTTCGAGCAGGCGCACGGCGGGACGCTCTTCCTCGACGAGGTCGGCGAGATCGCCCCCTCGACGCAGGTGAAGCTGCTCCGCGTCCTCCAGGAGAGGACGTTCGAGCGCGTCGGCGGGAACGACTCCGTGACCGTCGACGTGCGGCTCATCGCGGCGACGAACCGCGATCTCGCGGCGGCGGTGCAGGAGGGCCACTTCCGGGAGGACCTCTACTACCGGCTCAACGTCGTCCACATCGACATGCCGCCGCTGCGCATCCGCGACACCGACGTGCTGCTCCTGGCGAATCACTTCCTGCGCCGGTTCGCGGCGGAGAACCACCGCAAGATCGAGGGGTTCACCGACGAGGCCCGGGCGAAGCTCATCGCGCACCGGTGGCCCGGGAACGTGCGGGAGCTCGAGAACGCGATCGAGCGGGCGGTCGTCCTGTGCGACGACGCGCGCATCGACGCGGAGCACCTCCCCATCGACGCCGCGCCGGTCGCCAAGGGGGCCCTGCGGATCCCGGGCGCCACCATGGCGGAGATAGAGCGCTATGCCATCCTGTCGACGCTCGAGGCGACGAACGGCTCGACGACGCGCGCGGCCGAGCTCCTGGACATCAGCATACGCACCATCCAGTACCGCCTGCACGAATACGGGCTGACGGCGAAGTCCAAGCGCCCGCCAGCGGCCCAGTAGAGCGGTTTTCGCCCCCCTCTGCACCATGCCGAGCAGCGCGGACGGCCACCCTCTGCACCATGCCGCGCAGCGCGGACGGCCACCCTCTGCACCATGCCGCGCAGCGCGGACGGCCACCCTCTGCACCATGCCGCGCAGCGCGGAGCGGACGGTCACCCGCACAGGAGACGGGCCCAGATCGGCGTTTTCGGCGCGCAAGCGCACTCCGGTGCGCTGAGCACCGAAAACGCCGAGGTGGGCCCGTATCCGAAGCGGGTGACCGTCCGCTCAGACCACGTCGTGCATCCAGCTGTGGCGATCGGGGGCGAGGCCGTGCTGGATGTCGAGCAGCGCCTCGCGGAAGCGCGCCGCCACGGGGCCCGTCTCGTTGTTGTGGATGGAGAAGGTCCCCTCGCGGGACTTCACGGCGCCGATGGGCGTGATGACCGCGGCCGTCCCGCACGCGAACGCCTCGGTCATGCGGCCCTCGCGCACCGCCGCGCGCCACTCGTCGAAGGTGACCCTGCGCTCCTCCGCGGCATAGCCGAAATCCCGGGCGAGCTGGATGATGCTGTCGCGGGTGATGCCCGGCAGGAGCGTGCCTGTCAGCTCGGGGGTCACGATCACGGGGCGCCCCCGCTCCTCGTAGACGAAGAAGATGTTCATTCCCCCCATCTCCTCGACGACGCTGCGCTGGACGGCATCGAGCCAGACCACCTGCGCACAGCCCTCGGCCGCGGCGTTCATCTGCGCGAGCAGGCTCGCGGCGTAGTTGCCCGCGAACTTGGCCGCGCCCGTGCCGCCCGGCGCCGCCCGGACGAAATCCTCCGAGATCCAGACCGTCACCGGCTTCACGCCCTGAGGGAAATACGCGGCCGCAGGCGACGCGATCACCAGGAAATCGTAGTCGCGCGACGCCCTCACCCCGAGCGCCACCTCGGTGGCGAACATCAACGGTCGGATATACAGGCTCTCACCCACGGGCGAGGGGACCCATGCGCGATCCTGGCGGATCAGGGCGTCGACCGCGCCGACGAACAGATCAACCGGCATCTCCGGCATCGCCAGCCGGCGGGCAGAGCTATTGAAGCGGCGCGCGTTCGCCTCCGGCCGGAACGTCTTGATGCGCCCGTCCGGCTGCCGATAGGCCTTGAAGCCCTCGAAGATCGCCTGACCGTAATGCAGCACCATCGCCGCAGGATCGAGCGTGATCGGCGCGTACGGCCGGATCTGCCCCCGGAGCCAGCCCCTGTCCGCCGCGTACGGGATCACGACCATGTGCTCCGTGAACACGCGCCCGAAGCCAGGGTTCTGCATGCGCTGCGCGCGCTCCGCGTCGCCGAGGGGATGCGGCGTGGCTAGGATCTCGAGATCAACCTTCGTGGCAGGCGCGCTTTCGGTGCTCATCGTGCTCGACTTCCGCGGCGGACAGCGGTCGACCCGGCTCGAGTGGGCCGACGCGCGTCATCGTCGCGCGGCATTTTTCGAAAGAATCCTGACGGGATGCAAGCACTTTCTCGCGAGAAAGCACCGCGGCGACGTGTACAAGCGAGCGCGCGAGCGAGCGGCGCGTCACGACCGCAAAAAGGGATTCCTGTCGCGCTCCTCGCCGATCGTCGTGGAGGGGCCGTGTCCGGTAACGACCCGGGTCGACGGATCGAGCGTGAGCAGCTTGCCCCGGATGGAGGAGACGATCGCCTGCGAGTCGCCACCCCACAGATCGGTCCGGCCGATGCTGCGCCGGAACAGGGTGTCCCCCGTGAACGCGACGGCGCCCGTCTCCGCGAGCACCAGGAACGAGACGCTGCCCGGCGTGTGCCCCGGCGTGTGGAGCACGTGCAGATCGAGCCCGCCCGCCTTCACGACCGCGCCGTCGTTCAGGTCGCCGTCGACCTCGCACCGCTCCGGCAGCGCAATGCCGAGCATCGCCGCCTGGACGGGGAGCATGTCGTAGAGGAAGCGGTCGGCCTCGTGAATGCGGGCCGCGGCGCCGGACCAGCGCTGGAGCGGCGCCGTGGCGCCCACGTGATCGATATGGGTGTGCGTGTGCACGATGGCCGCGACCTTCGCCCCGGCCTGCTCGACGCGCGCGCGGATCTTGTCGAAATCGCCCCCGGGGTCGATGACCACGGCGCCCTTGCTCACGGGGTCGACGAGGATCGAGCAGTTGCACCCCAGCGGACCCACGGAGAACGTCTCGAGCAGCACAGGGCGAGCTTGTAGCACGCGGAGCCCCGACCTCCACGCGCGACATCGTCGGCGAGGCGGCGCCGCGAGCTCCGATCGAGCACCGCCCGGAGCGCGCGGCGCTGCGGCGCCGCGGCGCTGAAGGACGCGCGGGACGTCGGCTCCTCGCGGACCTCGGGTGCTCGATCCCGCGCGCGCTGGCCGCCCGCGACCGCTACTTCGGGGCGCTCACGATGGTGCCGTTCGTTCCGAGCCCGTTGGTCCAGTAGACGCGCGTCGCGTCGAGGGCGATGCCGTAGGGCGAGGGCTCGCCGGCCGCCACGGCCCCGATGATGCCGTTCGGCAGCATCCTCATGACGTTCGGTGAGGTGGGGTCCGCCCAGTAAACGCCCGTCGCATCGGCAGCGATGCCCCTCGGGTTCCCCTGGCCGCTCGCGATCACCGTGGGCTCTCCGCCGGTCTTGGCCACCCGCATCACGTTGCCGGTCCTGCTGGTCGTCCAGTAGACGTGCGTCGCATCGACGGCGATCTCGCGCACCTGGCCTTGATCGGCCGCCAGCGTGGTGAACGGGCCTTCGCCCGTGGAGCCCTTGGGCGCGGACATCACCATGCCGCGCTCGTCGCGCACGGTCCAGTAGACGTGCGTCTCGTCGACCGCGAGGGCGTGGGTCGTCCCGCCCCCGTCCGAGATGACGGTGAACGGCCCGTTGCCGTCCGAGTCCTTCCGCGCGCGGACCACGGAGCCGCCCTCCTCGCGGTTGGTCCAGTAGACGAACTCCTCGTCGATCGCGATGCCGAACGGATCGGGCTGCCCTGCGGCGATCGCGACCGGCGCCTCCTGGCCGCCGACCCGCGCCCTCATCACCTGACCGTCGCTCTCGCCGGCCACGCCCTGGTTGGCCCAGAAGACGTGGGTGGCGTCGGCCTTGATATCGGCCGGCTGGACCTGCGCGGTGGCGATGTTGATCGCGACGGCTTCGCCCTGCGTCCATTGCCTGACCACGCCCTGCTCCCCGTTGGTCCAGAACACGACGCCGTTGGCGATGGCGAGGTACAGCGGATCCCGCTGGCCCGAGATGTGGATCGAGGTGCGGATGCACGTGCCGTCCCGGCAGGTGCCATCGCAGTCGACGGGGCAAGTGCCGCAATGGAGGGCGTCGTTCGTCACGTTGACCTCACAGCTGTTCTCGGCATCCGCGTCGCAATCGACGTAAACGTCCCCGCAGACCGGCGGCTCGTCGATGATGGGCCCCACGCCCCCGCTCCCGCCGCTCCCCGCGGTCGCTCCGCCCACGCCCGGCTCGCCCCCGGTGCCCTGGCCGCCCACGCCCGCCGCGCCTCCCGTGCCCGGCGCGCCGCCCTCGCCTCCTCCCGCGGAAGCCGTGGTCCCCGGACCGGACCCGCCGGTAACGAAGAGGTTCGACGCCTCAGGCGTGGAGCAAGCTGCCACGGCGAGTCCGGAAACGAGCCCGAGGAGAACGGTGCGACGCATTGTGCTGTGCATGGAAACCTCCACCCATACAGGCTACACGAGCCTGTCGAAGAAACGCATCTGTGAACTTGATGTGTTTTCAACCCTAGTTCGTCCGCGCACGACCGGGCACGCCTCGTGCGGATCCGGAGGCGGATGACGCCGATGCAGCGGGCGAGGGCGCTCGTGGCAGGACAGCAGGCTCGACCCCGGCGCGCGCGGGCGTGCGGGCGCGCTGGCTCGGCCGCCCCGCGCGGGCGCGCGCGGCTGGAGCTCCGGCAATGTCGCTGGATCTACCGACAAGTGGTCGCGCTCCGCCGGCGACGGGCGAGCGCCGCCCAGCGCGCAACGGGCTCTCGCCACGTCGGGGCCGCGGGCGCGACTCCGCACCTCGCGCGGCCGGCGCTCCCGTCGCGCGGCCGTGAGGCACAGGCGATGAGGGGTCTCCGCACGCCCCGGCCGGAGACACGATGAGGCAGCGCCATCAGCGCAGGAGACGGCGCAGCCCGGCGACTCACGATCACGGCGGAGCGGTGGAATCTCGAGAGAGCGCGCGCGGCGGCGGCGGTGGGCGCGATCTCCCGAAGGCCGCTCGGGAAGCCTGGCTCACGCGCGCTTCGTGAGCTCCAGCCTCGGCGCCGCCCGCCCGCTCCCTCACGAGCGCCTCGCCCCCGCGCCCAACCGGGAAGATGGCGCTGGGCGCGCAGGGGCGCTACCCTCCGGACGCCGCGTGTGTGAACGTACGATGTCATCCAGGGTGGATCCGCTGTTCCGCCGCGTGGCGCGCGGTCACGGGGGAGCGCGCGGCGCGGCTGTGCGAGCCCTGCGCTGCGGCCTCGTCGACGACGCCGCGCGCGGGGCTCGGCCTGGAGGCGCGGCAGCATGAGCGAGTCCGTGTTCATCGCGGGAGGCCAGGCGAGCTCCGCGGCGCGAGAGCGCGCGATGACGTTCGTCGGGCGCACGCTCGTCCACCGCTATCGCCTCGAGGAGCTCGTCGCGATGGGCGGCATCGCCGCCGTCTTCAGGGCAAAGAAGCTCGCGACCGGCGAGGACGTGGCCGTCAAGGTGCTCCACCCGGACGCCGAGGAGCTGCCGGAGCTCATCGAGCGCTTCGAGCGCGAGGCGCTCGCCGGTCGCCACATCTTCCACCCCAACGTCGCGGCGGTCTACGAGATCAACCAGCTCGACGACGGCGCGTGGTTCATGGTGATGGAGTTCATCCGCGGCATCACGCTGCGGAAGCTCATCGACCAGGGCCCCGTCCCGCCGCTGCGCGCGGCGAACATCGCGCGCCAGCTCGCGAGCGCGCTCAACGCGGCGCACGACTTCGGGATCGTGCACAGGGACGTGAAGCCGCTCAACGTCATGGTCCTCGACGGGCCGGAGGAGCGCGTCCTGCTCATCGACTTCGGCCTCGCCAAGGTGCCGATCGAGCAGTTCTCCATCACCGACGACGGCTCGCGCCGCTCGCTGACGAACGCCGGCGTGCTGCTCGGCACGGTGGCGTACATGGCGCCCGAGGCGGCGCTCGGCATGCGCTCCGTCGACCGGCGGGCCGACCTCTACGCGCTCGGCGTCATCCTCTACGAGATGCTCGCGGGCAAGCACCCCTTCACGGCGGTCGAGCCGTCGGCGCTGTTCGCGCAGCACCGGTCGGCCGTGCCGCCGCCGATCGCCGAGCGCTCCCCCGGCGTCGTCGTCCCGCCCGCGCTGGAGGCGGTCGTGATGCGCCTGCTCGCCAAGGACCCGGACGACCGCTTCCCCCACGCGCGCGCCGTGCTCGTGGCGCTCGACGCCGCCGTCCAGAAGATGAGCGCGCCCGACAGCGGCATCGCCATCGCCGCCCCGTCCAGCCTCCGGGCCGCGGCCAGCTTCATCGAGCGGCGGACGTCGCGGGCCGTGATCGCCGGCGCGGGCGTCGTGTTCTTCACGATCGGGAGCGTGATCGCCTGGCTGCTCGTGTCGCGCTGAGCGCGCGCGGCGCCATCGCGCGCCCGGCCTCGTCGCGCGCTCAGCGGCGCCCGGCCGGCTCGCAGGTCCCCACGGGGAGCCCCGCGAGCGCGCTGTGATCCGCGCACCGCTCGCCGCTCGGGCACGGCGCGGCGCGCTCGCCGCGCGGATCGCAGAGCGCTCTGCAGGTGTTCGAGGGGTCGCAGATGCTGCCGGGCGCGCACGCGAACGACGCGTCGCACGGCTGCCCGTCCGAGCCCGCGCCCGCGTTCCAGCACGACGTCGAGCCGTTGCCCCAGAACACGCAGGCAGCGCCGTTGTCGCAGTCCTGCGCGAAGAGATCGCAGCCGTCGCCGTCGATGCAGGCCCCCCTGAACGAGCCGCCATCGAGGAAACACGCGCTCCCCGGCGCGCAGTCCGAGGCGGCTCTGCAGGTCGCGGCGCAGACCTGGGCCGGGTTGCACGACTGCGCGGGCGCGCACTCCGACGCGGCGAGGCACGTCTCGCCGGGGCCGGAGCCCGTCCTGGGCTCCCGCGCGAGGCCCGTCTTGCGCGGCAACGCGAGCGCCTCGCGATCGAGGAGGACGCCCGACTTGTAGACGCGCGACACGCGCTCGAGCGCGCGGACGTCGGCGAGCGGATCGCCGTCGACCACGAGCACGTCCGCGAGCGCCCCTCGCTCGAGGCGCCCGAGATCGGGCCGCCCGAGCACGTCCGCGGCGCGGCGCGTGGCGGCGGCGAGCGCCTCGAGGGGCGACATCCCGGCCTCGACGAGGAGCGCGACCTCGCGGCGCAGGCTCAGCCCGTGAAAGACGCCCGGGTTGCCGGCGTCGGTGCCGGCGGCGATGGTGACCCCCGCCTGGTAGCAGGTGACGAGGTTCGCGATCGCATGGTCGCGCCGCCGCTTCACGAGCTCCAGGAAACGCGCTGTCCTGAGCTCCGCGAGCAACGAGGGGTCACGCAGGGCCGCGATCACGCCGGCCGGCACGTCATCGACGAGGGCGGGGTCGTCGAGCTCGGCCAGCGCCCCGTGGGCCGTGCGGTACAGGCCGTCCGCCACCGCGAGCGTGGGGACGACGACGGCCCCGGCGGCGGCCATCCTCCGCGCGAGGTCTGCTGAGATCGGGTCCTCGTCCGGGACGTGCGCGAAGAGCGTCACGCCGCCGTCGAGCGCGGCCTCGATGTCCGAGGCCGCCGTCGCGTGGGCGATCACCCGGACGCCCGCGGCCGCGGCGGCCTCCTGGATCGCCGCCACGGACGCGCGCGTCAGGCGCGGCAGCGGGAGCGATCCGCCCCCCTCGAGCACGATCTTGATGAAATCGGGGGCCCTCGGGAGGAGCGCCTCGAAGGCCTTGTCGACGTCGGCGGGCGAGTCGATGAAGACGCAGTAGTCGCCGGGCGGGCTGCCTTGATAGCAGGGGTGCCCTCCGGTCGGCGTGAGCAGGGGCCCGGCGGCGAAGAGCTGCGGCGCGAGGAGGTCGCCGGCGTCGATGCGCGATCGCTGCTCGAAGATGACGTGCTGGGATGAGCCGAGGTCGAGGTACGAGGTCACGCCCGCCCGGAGCATCGCCTTCGTGTGGTCCTCGAGGTGGAGGTCGCCGTCATAATAAGCATAGGGCCCGGCGACGCTCAGCGAGTGGACGTGGAGATCGATGAGCCCGGGGAGGACCGTCTTGCCGGCGACGTCCACCACCTCGCCGCCCCCGGCCTCGACGCGGGGCTCGGCGTCGCCGAAGACGACCTGCTTCACCCTGTCGCCCTCGATCACCACCGTTGCCCTGGCGGCGCGCGTGCCGTCGAACACCATGCCTCCCTTCAGCACGGTGCAGCCCGCACACCCCACCTCGGCCGCGCTGGGCGTCGAGGGGCTCTCCGCGACGCCGCAGCCCACGAGCCACGTTGACGCAGCGACGAACCACAAAGCGAGACGATCCATCGCAAGTCCGAGCGAAGTACGGCGCATGACACTCCGTTATCGATGGGCGCCAGGAGCACCCGAGAAGCGGCAGACCGCGTACCGGACACAGCGCACAAAAGCAATCGAATGAAGCGGCGCGCACGGCGCGGTGCACGCGCGCCCGCAGCGTGCCGCGTTATCCAGGATTGTTCGTATCGAGGCGGGCGGCTCGAGCGAGGCGCTCTGTCCCCGACGGCCCCTGGGCATCTCCGGCCCGAGCGGAGGACGGCTCCAGATCGCAGGCGAGCTTGACAGATGGGCCTATTTCGGAAGTCCAGCCGCCCGGGCACACGGAGGGAACGCAGGGAGTCACGCTCGATGTTGTTCCGGCCTTCTCTGCTGCTCCGGCGGCGATCCGGGTTACCCGGAAGAGCCACCGGTGTGGGGCGAGCATGAGAAAGGAGCCCGCGGACGCCCTCCTTTGGCGGCGGCGTCTCTCGCACTGTCCACGGATCGGGGCGCCCTGGAATGATAGGGAGTCCAACCGAGCTTCCGTCGCGCGGAGACGAACCACCGTATTGACGAAGACCCTTTGCGTGCCTCACCTACTTGTGGGAGGCTCTGCGATGAGTGATCCGAAGATCGAAAACAATTCTCCGAAAGATCTGGACGTTACTGTGAAGGAGCTGCGCAACGCCATCGACGATTTGTCGACCAGGCTGGACGACATGGCAACAGCGACTCCGGCCAACTACAACTGCGGCGGGTGCGGCGGGTGCGGCGGCTGTCGTTGCGGCGGGTGTCGTTGCGGCGGGTGCGGCGGCTGTCGTTGCGGCGGGTGCGGCGGCTGTCGTTGCGGCGGCTGTCGTTGCGGCGGGTGTCGTTGCGGCGGCTGTAGCTAGCCCTGAGGCCGGCGAGGCCGAGCGATAGAGCCCTGGAGGGAGACGAGGAGCGCGAGAGTTCGAAAAGGCACCTTCCCGTCTCCCCCGGCTCACCACGATCGCGCGACGGCGCGCGGTCTGAAAGACACCTTCCCGTCTCCCCCGGCTCACCACGATCGCGCGACGGCGCGCGGTCTGGTGAGATCTCGAGTCTCTTCTCTCCTTCGCTTGCCGGGGCACAGCTCCCCGAGCACCGGGATTGGACCTCTTTACCGAAGGTGCAGGACGGCCGCTCGCCGGAGCGCCGCCGCGCTGCGCTTTCCTGGAGATCTCGCGTGGCCACTCAACTGCCCAGCTCAGCGACCACCGCTCCCGCGCTCGAGGGGACCGCCCCGCCTGCGCTGGCCGAGGCGCGCGAGAAGCTCGCGCGATCACGCGTCCTCATCGTCGGGCTCGAACCGTGGGGCGTCATCGCGGCCACCGAGCTCGCGTGTCTGGGCGTCGGCGCGCTCCACGTCCTCGACGACAGGGAGGTCACGGCCGACGATCTCGGCCCCTTCGCCGAGGCGGATCTCGGAGAGGATCGAGCGCGTGCGCTCTCCACGGCGCTGTCGCGGCTCGCCCCCGGCTGCGCGATCACGCCCGGGACGCTGCTCGCCGCCGCGGAGCGCCCGATCGTCCAGGAGGATACCGGCTGGGACCTGATCCTCGCCTGCGTCTCCGGCGATGATCTCCTCGTCCTTCAGGGCGTCGCCCGCTTCGCTCACGCGGCGTCCGTCCTGTCGCTCAGCGCGCACCTCGAGGGGCTCGAGGCGGTGATCGGACCGGCCGTCGTGCCGGGCGAGACCGCGTGCTGGGACTGCTGCCGCCTGCGGAGGCTCGCTCTCAGCAATCAGCCAGAGGCGGATCACGCGCTCCACGCGTCGCTCCTCGCCGCGCGCCCGGAGCGCCGCGGGCGCACCTACCTCGCCCCGATGCCGGCGTTCCTGGGCCACGCCGTCGCGCTCGCGGCCGTCGATCTGCTGGTGAACCGAGGCGCGTCGCGGCTCGCGGGACGGTTCATGGTCCAGGGCCTCGTCGACCCGGAGGCGTCGCTCCACGCCGTCCTGCAGATGCCCTGGTGCGCGGTCTGCGGCGGCGCCGCCGAAGCTCTCCGCACCGGAAGCCCACGTCCGGGCTCGAGCGCACACTTGCGCGACGCACCCGACCCCGCGGCGCTCCGGCGGATGCTCGCCGGCGTCGTCGACGCGCGGGCGGGCATCGTCCACCGCCTCATGCTGGACGCGGCGAGCCCGGCGCTCGCCCCTGAGGCGTGCGTCACGGCCACGGCGCTCCTCGGCGAGTACACCGACGGCTCGCCGCACGCCCGCCGCTCGCGCGAGCCGCAGGCCGGCATCGGGAAGGGCGTCACGGCCGTCGAGGCCCTGATCGGAGCGACCGGCGAGGCGGTCGAGCGCTACTCTGCCGAGCTCGTCGACCGAAAGCAGCTCCTTCGCTCCTCGGTCGCCGGAATGAAGGGCGACTTCATCGCGCCGGAGCAGCTCTGTCTCTACAGCGAGGAGCAGTATGCAAAGCCCGGATTCCCCTACGCGCGGGTCGATCCGGCCGCGCCCATGGACTGGGCCCTCGGGCGCTGGATGGACACCGGCGCGCCCGTCTACGTTCCGGCGCTCCCGACCTACTACGGCTACTGCGCAGGACACCACGCCCACTTCTGCCAGGTGACCTCGAACGGGCTCGCCGCGGGCGCGACGCTCGAGGGCGCGTCGATGGGGGCCGCGCTCGAGCTCATCGAGCGCGACGCGTTCATGATCTCGTGGCTCGCTCGCCGGCCAGGGCGGCGGATCTTGCCCGACGACTCGCTCGACCCCGAGCTGCACGAGATAGCGAGGCAGCTCGAGGAGCGCGGCGCGAGGATCGAGCTGTACCTGCTCGACGCGGGCGTCTCGGTCCCCGTGGTGATGTGCGTCGGTTACGGCGACGGCAAGCGCTGGCCCGGCGCGGTGGTCTCGATCTCCGCCCACCTGAGCCCCCTCACCGCGATCCGGAAAGCCATCCTCGAGCAGGGCCAGATAGGCAATTACGCCTTCCGCCTGATGACGGGCGAACACGTCGCCATCCCCGAGCGGCCGGAGGACGTGCTCACGCTCGAGGATCACGCGGTCTACTACCTCCCCCCGAGCCGCGCCGCGGCCTTCGCCTTCCTCCGCCGGGGGAGCATGGTGACCGCCGCCGAGCTCGAGGAGCCCGAGGAGGTCTCGCTGTCCGAGCTCACCCGGCGTGTGCAGGCCGCGGGGCTGCGCATCGCGATCGTGGACGTGACGTCGCCCGACCTCGCGGTGACCCCGTTCCGTGTCGTCCGGGCGCTCGGGCCCGCTTTCCAGCAGATCCATTTCGGCCACCAGCTCGCTCAGCTCGGTAATCCGCGTCTCCGTTCGATGACCCCCCACGGCATCAACCCTGACCCTCACCCGATGGCCTGAGAGAGGACACCATGGCAAGGAGCAAAGAGGCGGACATTGCGCGGCTCTATCATCTCCAGTCCTCCCACGTGAGGTCGCGACCGCTGGAGCCGCCGTTCGACGGGGATCTCCAGCCGCTCAACTTCCGCACCTACGCCGGCTCGGCGCGCACGCCGCTGCCCGGGCGCGATTTCGCGATCGACGCCCCGCTCGGCGCGGTGATGGAGCAGCGGCGGTCGCAGCGCGAATTCGCCCTCAGGCCGATGTCCATCGAGGCGCTCGGGCGGCTCCTCCACGCGAGCTACGGCGTTCGTGGCACGCGAAACGTCGAAGGGGCGTGGACCTGCGATCGCCCGGCGCCCTCGGCCGGCGGCCGGTATCCGCTCGAGATCTATGTCGCGACGCAGGCCGTCGATGGGGTCCCGGACGGCCTGTACCACTACGACCCCCGCGCGCACGAGCTCGAGCTCCGCCGGGAAGGCCGCGCGCACGCCGCGCTCGTGGATCTCACGGCGGGTCAGGACATGATCCTGAACACCAATGTCGTGGTCATCATCACGGCGGTGCCGTTCCGCACGATGTGGAAATACGGCCAGCGCGGATATCGATTCCTGTGGCTGGACGCAGGGCACCTGGGTCAGAACCTCTATCTCGTCGCGACGGCCATGGGCCTCGGCCCGGTGGCGATCGGCGGTTTTTACGATGAGGAGCTCAAGGCCTTCCTGGCGCTCCCGGCGGAGGAAGACACCCTGTACATCGTCTGCGTCGGTCAGCCCGCGCCGGCCGGGTGCCGGAGCGGGCCTCAGCGTGCCTGAACCAGAAGCGTCGGAGAGCACCATGCCCAGCATTCGACTCAGCCGCTCGGCCAGCATCACGCCCACCGACGTGGGCGTCATCCTCCGCTCCGATCTCGGCACCTTCCAGCTCACCGGCCTGGACGTGAGCGCGTTCGTCGAGCGGATGGTGCCGCTGCTCGACGGGTCGCGCGACCGGGAGGCGCTCGTCGAGGCGCTCGCGGACTACTCGCGGCAGAGCGTGACGGCGTTCCTCGACCTGCTCGAGGCGCGCGGGCTGGTCGAGCCGGTGCCCAGAGGGGCGCCGTCCGGCGACGGCGAGCGCCTGCACGGGCAGCGCGAGTTCCTCCGCAAGTGGTCGTCGGCCCCGGAGCAGGCGGCGCAGCGGATCGCGAACGCGCGCGTGCTCGTGGTGGGCCTCGAGCCCTGGGGGGCCTCGGCCGCCCTGGCGCTCGCGGGGGCGGGCGTCTCCGCGCTCCGCCTGATCGACGGCGGCGCCGTCGGCACCCGCGACGTCGCGGTCGTCCGCGCGCGGGGGGAGGCGGCGCTCGGCGCGCCCCGCCGCGGCGCCGTGGCCGCGCTGATCCGCGAGCACGCGCCGCTCTGCCGGGTGGACGAGAGCTCCTCCGCAGCGCTGGAGGGGGACGACCTCCTCTCGCCGAAGGGGCGCCCTCACCTCCTCGTCGCGGCGGTGCGCGGCGACGACGCGGAGCTCCTGGAGCGCGTCGCGCGGTTCGGCCATCGCGCAGGGATCGCCTCGCTCTTCTCGCACCTCGCGGGGACGACGGCCGTCCTGGGCCCGCTCGTCTTCCCGGGGAAGACGGCGTGCCGGATCTGCGCGACGACCGAGGCGCTGAGCCCCTCGCCCGCGGCGCGCTCGCTGGCCGAGCCCGCGCCGCACGCCGGCACGATGGGCCAGCTGCTCGGCCACCTCGTTGCGATGGAGGCCCTCAAGGTGCTCTCGGCGTACACGCCCTCCAGGCTCGGGGGCAGGTTCCTGATCCAGGACCTCGCGACGCTCGAGACATCGCACCACACGCTCGTGAGGTTGCCCTGGTGCAAGGTGTGCGGCGAGGGATGACGCGGGGCTGGAGGTGCTCTAGCCTGCGGCCGTGAAGAGGCCTCCCCTTCCAGCCGCCTCCCGCATCGCCGGCGCGCCCGCCGCCGGCGCCCCCCGGCAGCCGGACCGCGGGGCGGTCCTCGACCGGATGGACGCCTCGCGCGCGCTTTCGACGCCGCGCGCTCATGGCCCGGGCCTCGCGCGATGATCGGTCGAACCCTCGACGACCGCTACACGATGCTCCGGCTGCTCGGCCAGGGCGGGATGGGCGCCGTCTACGAGGCCCGGCACGCGGGCACCGGCCGCCGCGTCGCGGTGAAGGTCATCCTCGGCCAGGCCGCGGACGACGAGCTCGTCCGCCGCTTCCAGCGCGAGGCGCGCGCGGTCGGCGCGGTCGAGTCGGAGCACATCGCGCAGGTGTTCGACACCGGGCGCGACCGCGAGACCGGCGCGCCGTACATCGCGATGGAGTTCCTCGAGGGCGAGGACGTGCAGGCCCTCATCGAGCGGCTCGGCCCGCTCCCGGTCGATCTCGCGCTCCGCATCGGGCTGCAGGCGTGCCTGGGGCTCGAGCGCGCGCACGAGGCCGGCATCGTCCACCGCGACATCAAGCCGGCCAACCTGTTCCTCGCGAAGAAGCAGGGCGGCCAGCGCGTGATCAAGGTGCTCGACTTCGGCGTCGCCAAGGTGACGGACAACAGCCTCGGCAACGGCGGGATGACGAAGAGCGGCGCGCTCCTCGGCTCTCCCCTCTACATGTCGCCCGAGCAGGCGCGCGGCAACGGCGCCATCGACGCGCGCTCGGACGTCTGGTCGCTCGGCGTCAGCCTGTACCACGCCCTCTCGGGCCATCGGCCCAACGAGCACCTGACCGGCCTCGGAGAGCTCGTCCTGGCCATCTGCACGACCCCGGTGCGCTGGCTCCAGGAGATCGCGCCCTGGGTGCCGCCGGAGGTCGCCCGCGTTGTGCACCGGGCGCTCGTGATCGATCCGGCGGGCCGCACCGCGAGCGCCGGCGAGCTCGCGGCGGCGCTGCGCGCGTTCCTGCCGGGCGGCGAGGCGATCGTCGAGGCGATGCTCGTGCCGCTCGACCCCGCCACGCGCGCGTCGCGCGCGTCGTTCGGCGCCATCTCGGCCTCCCCGCACGCCTCGAGCGCGCCGTTCGGCGCTGCGCTGACCCCGCCGCGCGGGTCGTCCGCGCCCTTCGAGGCCGCGGGGCGCCCGTCGGGCGGGCCATCCGGACCGTATGCGCTGTCGGCGACGGCGCCCGCCACGAGCGTACGGCTGTCGAACCGCCCCGAGCGTCCGGCGTCGCGCCCGCCCGTCGCCCTGATCGCCGGCGGCGTGCTGGCCGCCGCGCTCGCGGGCGGGGCGGGCGTCTACCTGGCGGTGCGCAGCGCGCCGCCGGCCGCGCCCGCGCCGTCGGCCGAGCCGGCGCCGCCTGCGCGCGCCGAGGCCGAGCCGCCTCCGTCCGCCGGCGTCGAGGCCAGGCCGGCGCCGTCCGCCAGCGCCGAGCCGCCGCGCGCCGACACGCCCGCGGATCCGCCGGCCGCGGCCTCGTCGATGCCCGCGGCGCTGCCCTCCGCCGCGACGACCGCCCGCGCCGCCGCGTCGGCGCCGGCGAGCGGCGTCGCTCGACCGCCCGCGCCGAGGCCGTCCGCGCCCAGGCCGCCCCAGAGGCCCCCGAGGAATGACGATGACGAGACATCGAGGAAATAGCCGCCGCGTCGCGTGGTGTGTCGCCGCGCTCCTGTCGCTCTCCGCGGGTGTCGCCCGCGCGGAGCCGTCGGCGGACCAGGCGGCCGCGGCCGAGGCGCTCTTCCGCGAGGGGCGCGATCTCGTCGCGCAGGGCAAGCTCGCCGAGGCGTGCCCCAAGTTCGCGGCGAGCCAGCGGCTGGACCCGGGCTACGGCACCCAGTGGAACCTGGCGGACTGCCTCGAGCGGCTCGGCCGCAGCGCGAGCGCCTGGGCGGCGTTCCGCGAGGCGGCGGACATGGCGAGCCGGTCCGGCCAGGCGGACCGCGAGGCGAAGGCGACCCGCCGCGCGGCCGATCTGGAGAAGAAGCTCGAGCGCCTCGCGATCACGGTGACCACGCCGGCGGACGGCCTCGTCGTGAGGCGCAACGGCGCGGTCCTCGACGCCGGCGCGTGGGGCGCGCCGCTCCCGGTCGATCCGGGCAAGCACCGCGTCGAGGCGACCGCGCCCGGCAAGAGGCCGTTCTCGGTCGAGGCGCAGACCGCCGGCCCCGGCCAGGTCGTCACCGTGGAGGTCCCGCCGCTCGAGGACGACCCCGCGGCGACCGCGGCGACCCTGCCGCCCGGCGGGCAGCCCGGGCCGCTCGCCGCGCCGCTCCGGCCGGCCGCGGGCGGCGACGGGGACGGCGGCGCGGACACCCGCCGCACCCTCGCCTTCGTGGCAGGCGGCGTCGGCGTCGCCGGCGTCGTGACCGGCTCGATCTTCGGGCTCCTCGCCAGCTCGCGCTGGAACGAGGCGCAGGATGATCATTGCCGGACCGAGACGCTCTGCGACGCCCGCGGCGTGGCGCTTGTCGAGGACGCCAAGAGCGCCGCGAAGCTGTCCACCGCCGGCTTCATCGTCGGCGGGGTCGGGCTCGCGGCCGGCGTCGCGCTGTTCGTGACGTCGCTCGGCGACACGGAGCCCGCGGCGGCGCGGATCGTTGTCGCGCCTGCCGTCGGCACGACCGGCGGCGGGCTGGCGATCCACGGCCGCTTCTGACGCCCGGCAGCGCCCGGCGCCACGGCGCGCCGCCGCGGCGGCCGGCCCTGCCGCGGGCCGGCCGCGGTGCCCGGGAGGGCGCGACGCGCCGCTCCCGGGCGAGCGCGCCTCACTCGTCGATCACGAACTCCACGCGGCGGTTCTTCGCCAGGCTCGCCGGGTCGGTGCCCTCGGCCACCGGCCTGTCCGACCCGAAGCCCTCGGCCGTGAGCCGGCCCGGGCTGACGCCCTTTTGGATCAGGTACTTCCGGACCGCCTCGGCGCGCTGCTCGCTCAGCTCCTGGTTCAGCTCGGGCGTGCCGGTCTCGTCGGTGTGCCCCTCCACCCGCAGCCGCTCGATCTCGGGGTTCGCCTTCATGACGAGCGCCACCTGATCCAGGGTCCTGTACGAGTCCGGCTCGAGCTCGGCCGAGCCGGTCCGGAAGCGGATGGTGTCCCGGATCACAAATTCCCCCTCCTCGTAGGCGACCCGCGGCTCGCCCTTGTCGGGGCAGCCGTCGTCGTCCTCGACGCCGTTGATCGTCTCCTTCTCGTCCGGGCACTCGTCGTCCGCGTTCGGCACGCCGTCGTGATCGTCGTCGGCGTCCTCCTCGGGGCAGCCGTCGCTGTCGTAGTCGGCGTCGCGATCCTCCGGGACGTCGGGGCACTGGTCGCGCTCGTCGTCGACGCCGTCGTGGTCCCTGTCGTGCGAGGTCGGCGTGTACTTCACGCCCGCGAACACGCGGAAGATCGGCACGCCGTAGCCGGCCAGCGCGCCGATCCCCGGGCCCGCTGTGATCTCCCACTCCTCGCTCGGGTTGATCTTCACGTAGCCGAGCGCCTCGAGCGGCGTCTCTTCCTCGTCGAGGTTGTCCGCGGCGATGCCGATGCCGCCGTTCGCCTCGGCGCCGATCTCGACCTTCCCGTCGATGCCGCCGAAGCGGTAGCCGAGCGCCGCGGCGTACGTCAGCTCGCTCGCCGCCTCGACGTTCTCGTACGTCGTCCCCTCGCGGATCGCGACGCCCGCGTTGACGCCGAACCTGAGGCCGGGCGCGAACCGGTGATCGAGCACGATGCGCGGCCAGAACACGACGTTGCGCGCGCCGCCCGCGAAATCTCCTGTGTGCGTCGGGACGCGCAGCTCGGCCACGAGGCCGAGGCCGATGGAGTCGCGGTCGTCGAGCAGGCGCAGCTTCGGCACGAGCCGGATGTCGCCGAGGCCCGCGAACGACGGAGAGCCCTCGCCCGACTGCGCGAGGAAGAACGGGATGTCGAGGCCGAGCGCGAACGGCTCGGCGATCGTGACCGACGCCATGAGATCGGCGCCCAGGCGGCCGCTCACGATCTGGCTGCGCACCTCGCCGTCGCCCGTCGCGACGATCAGCGGGTTGCGGGCGTAGTTCAGGAACAGCCCGAACGCCCATGGATCGCCGGGCTCGCGGACGCCGGAGCCCTCCGTGACGACGAAGGCGTCGTGGGTGACGGCCGGCTTGAAGCGCTCGACGTCGATGTCCGTGCTCTGCGCCGACGCGGGGGTCGCGGCGGCGAGGACCGCGCAGGCAGCGCAGGTGATGGCGGCGAGGATCGGTGCGCGCATGGTTCTCCTCTTCATCGGCTTCATCGGCCGGCTCCGGGTCCGCGGCGCGGGCGCCTCCGCAACCGGAGCGCGAGCCCGCCGGCGGCGAGCAACGACAGGGCTCCCCCTCCGTACGGCGCGGGCCCGGCCGCGCAGGCGCAGGCGCCGCCCTGGACCGCATCGCCCGGCATGAGCTCCGGGCCGCCCGCGCCGCTCGACGCCCCGCCGTCGACGCAGCGCCCGGTCGGCGCGCAGCGCAGGTCCGCGCCGCACTCGGACGCGCTTGGCGAGCACGGGCCGCACTGCCCGCTGACACACACGAGGTCGCCGCACTGGGCGTTCGACGTGCAGGTGTCCCCGGGCGTGGGGACGCACCGGTTGTCCGCGGAGCAGTCCTCGTCCGCGTCGCAGTCGACATCGTCGACGCACGACACCGGCAGGATGCAGTCGCCGTCCACGCAGATGCCCCTGCCGGCGCAGTCCGCGTCGCGCGTGCAGCCGGAGGGCGGGACGATCACGTCGGGCACGCGGTCGCCGTCCGCATCGCCGGCCACGCACGGCGCGGAGAGGCCGATGTCGAGATCGCCCGGACCGAGCGCCGCCGCGTCGTTCACCGACCGGAAGTACAGGTTCGCCTCGCACGCCACGCCGACGCCCACGAGGTCGAGCGCGATGGATGCCTGCGCGTACCCCCGCGTCGGGTCGTTGATCAGCAGGGGGTCGAGGTCCGTCCCTGCCTCGGTCGCGACCTGCGCTCCCGTCACGTCGACAGGCTCGTACCGCCCCGACGCCCCAGCGAAGGACCAGACCCTCACGAGCGTGCCGTCGCCCTTCACGCCGAGCACGACCTCGTAGCCGCCCGGCGACTCGTCGTTCGTGAACCGGTCGTCGATCCCCGCCGTCGCGGCGGTGCCGCCGGTCTGCCGGTTCCTGTCGGTGTCGATGAACACGAAGAGCGTCGTCTCCCCGCTGATCGCGGCCGTCTCCGACACATACCCGCGCACCCAGAACCGCCCATCGGCGGCGACCGCGTACGCGGAGCGGAAGTCGATCGATCGCTCCGGCGTGTCGAAGGTCTCGCCGTCGCCCGCGACGTCCTCGTCGCCGTAGGGCCACCGCGGCTCCCCGGTCCTGTCGATCGCGACGATCTCGTCGAGCAGCGGCGTCGTCCGCCCGCCCGTCCACGTCTGAGCGGACGAGCTCCTCGGAACGAGCGCGACGCCGAGCGCCGCGCCGACAGCCAGCGGCGCGACCCACGAGCGCCCCCGCGCGCACCCATCTTTGTGTTGTGCCATGGCGGGGAGCATCCTCGCACAGGTCGCCGCAACCCTTACAAATGAAAGGCGATTCGCGCCCAGAGTGCGCAAGGGTGCGCGCCTGCAATACCATGCATCCACACCTCCGTTCGCGCGCGAGCGGGGAGCGGGAGAGGCGCTCACCGTCGATGCGATGTCGATGCGCTCACCCTCCTTGCCGACTGGGCAGCTGATCATCGCTCCTTCTCCCTCCCCGCGCGCATGAGCGGAGCGCGGAGAGCACGGTAGAGCACGGCAGAGGGCGATCACGCGCGCCCGAGGCGCGGCCTCCACGCGCGGCGCCCCGGAGCGTCGAGCGACCGTGACGCGGGCGACCGAGCGCCCCTTCTTTTCATCACCGAGCGGCTCGCCGTGGCCTCCGGCGCGATCACATGGCTTGGCCACGCGCCCGGGTTCTGTAACTGTCCCGCGGTCAGTTACGCGTCGCTGCGCCGCCGTGGGCTCGGGGGGTCCGAGCGCTGGCGCCTGGCCTCGCGAGATGAATCCCTCTTCCGATCGAAGGAACCGCGATGCACTGCACACTCCAGAAACACCGCCCCGGAGCGCTCCGCGTGGCTTGCCTGCTGCTCGGGTCGCTCGCCGCCGCGTGCTCGGACGAGGGCCCGGCGCCGCTCGCGGGGAGCGCGTTCGACGTCGAGCGTTACGACCTCCGGGGCGAGTTCGACTGGGAGCGGAGCCGCCTCGTGGCGACGCTGGGCCTCACGCTGTCGCTCACCGGAGACGGCCCGAGGGCGGTGGTCCTCGACAGCGCCGTCGCCGAGGTGAAGGAGGTCCGGCGGAAGGGCGGCGGGGCGCTCCCGCACGCGCTCGATCGCGAGCGCCAGGCGCTCGCGATCGACCTCTCGAGCGAGCCCGAGGCGATGAGCGGCGCGCCGATCGCGCTCGAGATCGACTACGAGGCGCTCTCCGGCGACGCCCTCCGCGCGGTGCCGGCGCGCATGGGCGATCCGGTCGCCGTGCGCGCCGTCTACACGGTGTCGGAGCCGCTCGGCGCGTCGCGGTGGATGCCGTGCCACAACGCGCCCTCGGACCGGGCCATCTTCTCGATCGCCATGCGCGTCGACGGCGGCGAGGCGCTGATCGCCAACGGCGATCTCGTCGGCGACGAGGATCTCGGGGCGTCGGGCCACCTCGTCCGGTACGAGACCGCCTACTCGCTGCCGCCCTACCTCATGGCGTTCGCGATCGGCGACTTCGAGGTCGAGCGCGGGACGAAGGGCGATCTCCCCATCGCGGTCTGGCACCGCCGCGGACTGCCGGGCGATCACGGCAGGATGGTGGACGAGCTCGCGCGCGCCATCGGCCGCTTCGAGGAGCTGCTCGTGCCGTACCCCTTCGAGAAGTACGCGCTCGTGCTCCTGCCGGACTTCTCGGTGGGCGGGATCGAGCACGCGAGCATCAGCTTCCAGCGCGAGGAGCGGAGCACGCAGCCCGCGCTCGCCTCGGATCTCCTGCTCACGACGCACGAGCTCTCGCACCAGTGGTTCGGCGACCTCGTGACGGTGGAGAGCTGGGACGACCTCTGGATCAAGGAGGGCATGGCGACGCTGCTCGAGCAGGAGGGCGTCCGCGTCTACACGGACGAGAGCGGCGCGGGGACGCTGAACGGCGACGAGCTCGGCCCCCGGGACGGCGACGCCGTCCGCGATCCGTCGCTCGCGCCGGGCGAGAAGTACACGAGCGGCCCCTACGGCCGCGCCGCCTGGCTGCTCACCCAGATCCGCAGCCTCGCCGGCGAGGAGGCGTTCTGGTCGGCGCTCCGCGGGGTGCTCGAGGAGCGCCGGTTCGGGACCATCGGCACGGACGCGTTCCTCGACGCCTTCGCGCCGGCGCTCGGCCCGGAGGCGGCTGCGCGCGCGCGGCGCGCGGTCGTCGCCAAGGCGCTCCCGTGGCTCACGGTCGACCCCGCGCCCTCCGGCGGAGCGTTCGTGACGGTGCACGACCCGGAGGGCGCGCTCGTCGCGCCCCTGGAGCTCGCGTGGGTGGCCGGCGACGGCCCGACCCGCGTGCAGACGCTCACGCCCGGCGAGCGCGTCGAGGTCGCGCCCGCGCGCCCGGGCGAGCTCCTCGTCGTCGATCCCCAGGACCGCCACCCCGAGTGGGCCTTCCTGACCACCGATCGCGATCTCGAGGCCTACGCCGCGACGCTCGCTCCGCGCCGCGTCCCCGCGGACCCCGAGGGCGTCTCGCGCTTCCTCGACGTGGGCGGCGCGCACCAGCTCGCCGCGCTCCAGGACGGCCTGCCCGAGGGGCTCGCGCCCGAGGAGTTCGAGGCGTTCGTCGAGGGCCTCGACGGCGAGGCGGCCCGGGCGGTATCGCTCGCCGCGGCGTGCGACGTCGCGTGCGCGCCGGGCCTCGACGCCGACGTCCGCGGCGCGTGGTCGAGCGTGCTCACCGGCCTCTTCGCTGGAGCGCCTCACAGCTACGGCCTCGACTACGTGGGAAGCTACGCGTCGTGCAGCGCCGTCGTGTCCCCCGAAGCGCTGTTCGCCGAGGACTGGTCCGCGCTCGAGACAGGGCTCGCCTCGGGCGGCGTCTCCGACGTGCGGCTCCAGTACCTGTCCAAGTTCAAGCTGCCGCCCGAGGCGGCGCTCCGCACGTGGGGCAGGGTCGCGCAGATGGCGAGCTCGGTGCGCGCGCGCGTGCTCGCGATCCGGCACCTCGCGACGTACGTGGACGGGCTCGACCCGGCTGTCCTCTCGGTCTTTCGCGCCTTCTTCGCCGGCGTGCTCGGCGCGACCGATGTCTCGGATGTCCTCGCCGCGGATCTCCGCGCCGTGGTGGCCTCCGCCGCGCCCACGGCGGCCGGCAACCAGGGAGCGCTGGACGGCCTCGCCCGGGTGCTCCGCTCGCCTGCGGCCCGCTCGGCCCACCCCGCCGCCGTCTGCGCGGCGTTCGCGCTGACGAGGGGTGACGAGCAGGCTTTCCGCCGCTTCGCCGCGGGGATCGAGGGCGCCGACGTGACGGACACCACGGCCGAGCTGCTGCGCTCTCCCGTCAATTGCCTCTGACGCGCGCTCGCCGCGACATCCCATCTCGCATCTCCCGCCGCCGGCCTCGCTCCAGGGCGAGGCCGGCCCTCTGCGCCGCAGCCGAACGCTGCTATGCTCCGCTGCCCATGTCGGAGCTCGTCCAACTTCTTCGCCAGAACGCCCCGATAGCTCGTATCGCCGAGCACCTCGATGGCCTGACGCACGAGGAGCGCCGCAGCGCCCTGTCGACCACGACGCGCGCGGATCAGCGGGCGCTCTATGCCGCCGCGAGCCACGCCCCCCCGATCACGCTCGACTTCTTCGTCCCGGACGGCACCCCGCCCCGCGTGGCGGTTCATCACGAGGGCAGGAACAGCCTTCCTCTCCCGCCCACATTCCGCTTCTTCGAGAAGCGTTTTGCCTTGCCCGAGGACGGCAGCGCTCGGCTCTTCGGTTACAACGAGGGGCTCACGCGTCCCTGGGTTGGCCCGGGCTTCTTCGTCGCGGTCCCGACGGCCGGCAATCCTGCGTGGCAGGAGCGTGGCGCCATCGTGATCGACTACTTCCAGGTCCCTGACGGCCCCGTACCTGACGGCTGGCCCCGGGTCGTCCCCAACAGCAAAGGACTCCAGTTCTTCGTCTACAACGGAACCCGTGATTTCATGCGTCGGGTCTCGAAGGACGTGTCCATCGGCGCGGCGTTCAAGGGCGAGCGCCCGCTCGACCATTACTTCACGCTCTGCCGCTCGCCGTCCGCGTAGAACGCCGATCCGCTTGGCGTCCCAACTTCTCGCTGTTTGCGTGCGGCTTCAACCCGTTTGTCGCTCTAGCCGTTCCTCTCCGATCGTATTCGCCCCCTTTCCCCACCGAGGACGCCCTGCCCCCTAGTTTGGCTGGGGCCCCCCTCCCAGCCGCGACAGCATCCCCTTTCGCAGGAGCCCCACCTTGTTCCGCATCGCGGTCACCTGTTGCCGCATGCCGTCCGCCTGCTCCGCGAGGTCGACGATCCCCGCGGCCGTCGCCGCCTGGGCGAGGGCGCGCGCCTCGTCGGCGAGGCGCCCCATTCTCCCCTCCACCTCGTCCATCGCCGCCACCACCTCGTGGATCTGCTCCGGCGTCGTCGCATCCCGCTGGCGCGCCGCGGTCTCCTGCACCAGCTGGTTGATGCTCCGCCCCTCCTCCCCGAGCGCCGCGAAGCGCTGGAACAGCTCCCCGAGCTGCTCCGCCCGCCGCTTGATCTCCTCGCCACGCGCCGCGAGCGCCGTGGCGGTCGCCTCGTGGCGATCCCGCGCCGCCGCGATCGCCGCGATGAGCGACCCGAGCGCCATGCTCACGCGCTGCTGCGCCTCGGCCGCCTCGGTCGTCGACTTCGCCGCGCGCTCGATCCCCTTGCGGGTGTCGAGGGAAAGCCGCCGCGCCGACTCCGCGAGCTCCTCGAAGCGGACGAGCTCGCGCTCGAGCGCATGCGCCGCATCCGCGAGCTCGCCCCCGCCCTTGCCGTGATCGTCCTTCCCGCCCCCGCGACCGTTCTTCTCGCGCTTGTTCACGTCACACTCCCTGCGCTGCCTGTCCCACCTCCTGGGAGGCCCCGCCGTTTCGCCTGCTGGCGATGTTCGGACCGGTGTACTGTATCAAAACGGCGGCTCGTACGTCGGACGCACCTCGGAGGAACGAATGCGAAGCGCGTGGCTCGTCCTCGTCGGAGTTCATGCCCTGCTGGGCTGCGGAGCTGCGCCGCGGAGAGAGCCGGCCGCCGACGCCGACCCCACGCACGCCGGGGTCGCCGCCCCGCGCGCCGTCCCGGAGGGCTCGACCCGCGAGGCGCGCGCCGCCCTGCGCTCGCCCGAGGAGAAGGAGCGCGCCGCCCTCCGCCCGCCCAGAAGCACGCGCGCCCGCGACACCGCGCCCGAGGCCCCCAAGCCGCGCGCCCCGATCCCGCTGTCCGACAAGGCGAGCACGCCTGTCCGCTCCGCCGGGAACAACAGCCCGCCCGCCCGCTCGCCCGTGAAGGAGCGCGCCCCGATCTCCCGCCCCACCCCGATCTCCCGCCCCACCCCGATCTCCCGCCCCACCCCCATCCCCCTCCCCGGGAAAGGCGGCGCCGCGCGCTCGATCGAGGCCGACTGCAAGGCGCTCGGCCCGGAAGTCCAGAAAGCCTCGAGGATGATCGAAGTGCTCCGGCAATCCGACCTGAACACGCCGCCCGACGTGCTCGGGAGGATCGCGGATCGGCTCGACCTCTGGGCCCGCGCGGCCGCGGTCCAGGCCTCCGATCCGGAGCTCGCCCAGGGCGCCAAGGACCTCCGGGAGAGCTTCGCCCGGACCGGCGCCGCGGCCCGCAAGCTCCAGGCGTCGCTCGGCGCTCCCGACCGCAAGAAGGCCGGTGTCGCCCGCGCCGGCCTGGAGCGGGAGCTCGACCAGGACGCCAAGGCCGTGAGGGGCATTGCCGCCCGTTGCAAGAGCAACCCCTATGACCCGATGAAGGGCAAAGCCCATATCCCGCCTCACGTCGTGCGGAGCGTCGTCCAGGAGCGCTTCGGCGAGATGCGCGCTTGCTTTGAAAAGGGCCTTCGCCAGAACCCCAAGCTCCAAGGGCGGCTGCCCGTACACCTCGTCGTCGATGGAGAAGGGAAGGTCACCTACGCGGGTGACGCCGACCGCCCGCCCGAGGACGCGCCGCTCCTCATTGCGCTGCCCTCGCCCGGCGCGACGCCGCCGTCGTCGCCCGCTCCCCCGCTCCGCGACGCCAAGGTCGTCGGCTGCGTGCTCGAGGTCTTCCGCGGCCTCCGATTCCCCTCCGCCGCAGACCGCAAGAGCGTTGCGACGGTGGTCTATCCCGTCGTCTTCGGTGTGGACGACAACCGCTCTCCAGCGACCTCCTCCAGGTGACGCACAGCGCAATCGCGGCAGCGAGGCGCTGGCCCCTTGCCGTCCGGGCGAGGCCGACGCCAAGCACGCTCAGCCTCACTTGCGCCACTTGCAAAGTTATTTCCTTCTCAGGGGCCTGAGGGTAAGCATTCCGCCGATGAAGCTCTCGCTCACCGAGCTCCAGGACATCCGCCGCACGCTCGCGGCGCGCATCGTCTTCGGCCTCTCCACGCCCGGCACCGAGATCGCCGCGCTCCCTGCCTATCTCGCGCCGCCGCCGGGAGGGATGATGGGCCGCGCCGTGGTGGTCGACGCGGGCGGCACGAACCTGCGCGCCGCCATCGTGGAGCTCTTGCCGGGCGGCGAGTCGCGCATCGTCGCCGGGCCCGTGCCTGCGAAGTTCCCGGGCGGGCCGGAGATCACGGGCGACGCCTTCTTCGACGTGCAGGCGGAGCTGGTCGAGCGCCTGGGGGCCGTGCACGGCTTGCCGGTGGGGTACTGCTTCTCGTATCCGTCGGAGACGCTGCCGTCGCTCGACGCGCGGCTGCTCCGCTGGACCAAGGGCGTCCAGGTCGCCGGGGTCGAGGGCACCAGCGTGGGCGAGCGGCTCGGCCGGGCGCTCGGCGCGCGGAGGCTCCGGCCCGGTCCGGTCCGGGTGCTGAACGACACGGTGGCGAGCCTGCTCGGGGGTGCCTTCGCGCACGGCGGCTCGCAGCCCGCGGCGTACATCGGGCTCATCGTGGGGACGGGGACCAACATGGCCACGTTCCTCCCCGCCGGCCGGATCCCGAAGCTCAAGACGGGCCACTTCGTCGCGCCGATGGCGGTCAACCTCGAGAACGGAAACTTCAACCCTCCGCACCTCCAGCCGTTCGACGCGGAGCTCGACGCGACCTCGGAGAACCCCGGCGCGCAGCGGTTCGAGAAGGCGGTGTCGGGGGCCTACCTGCCCCGGCTCTTCGGGCGGCTGTGTCCGGACCATGCCCCGCTGACGAGCTCCGCGGATCTCGTGCGGCTCCGCGACGAGGGCTCCGACGAGGAGCGGCGGGTGGCTGGCGACCTGCTCCAGCGCTCGGCCGACCTCGTGGCGGCGGGGCTCGCGGCCGTCACCGATGTGCTCGACAGCCCTCCCGGGGTCGGCATCCTGGCGGAGGGCAGCCTCTTCTGGGGCGATCCCCGCTATGCGCCGCGGGTGCAGGAGACGCTGCGCGCCCTCGTCGGCTCCCGCGTCGAGCCCCGGGTCGCCCGGCTCGAGCACGTCAACCTCATCGGGTCGGCCTGCGCCGCGCTGTTCGCCTGAACGGCCGCGCGCTGCTTCCCTTCGCCGCTCGCTGCGCCGCGCGAGAGGCGTCGGGCCATTGGGCGCGCGAGCTGCTCGGCCAGGGGGGAGCACAGGGATGCCAGGAGATCGTCGTCATAGCCTGCCTTCGCGGGACCGGTCGAGAGCGGCCACGCCCGCGTCCGCCTGGCCGTGGGGCGTCCCCGTGGGTGGTCCCAGGCGGCAGGATCACACATTTCTGGCCGAATCCGTTTTTTGCGACCACCATGACGCAGCGTTCACCCCATGGGAGGAGCTCGTCCGGTGATGTGTGAAACAACAGCGCGCTTCGGCTCGACCGGACCGGTCGGGCGGGTGGGGCGCTTCCGGTCGTCGCGGGCGGGCCCCGGTAGCCGGAATGGCTATTGTCTTTAGAGAGATGCTCCCGTCGAACCGCAGACTCGCGTTCCGCAGGCAGCCGCACCTGCTCGACGACACCGGGAGTATCGGCGTGTGGATCACGCAGCCGGCGGGCATGGTCGTCCAGCTCTTGCGGGAGACGGTGGCGACCGGTGAGGCCGCGCGGTTCATCTCGGTCGACGCGTACCAGAAGCTCGTGGGCGTCATGCGCCCGGGGGAGCGGGCGTTCTTCATCTACGACATGGGGCTCATGGTGCGGTACGAGAGCGAGGCGCGCGTGATCCTGACCCAGTGGGGGCTCAACGTGCGCGACAAGATCGAGCACATCGTCGTGCGCCCGCCCCCGGAGATGAACAAGCTCGGGCGCATGGGGATCCAGACGATCGGGGCGGCGATGAGCCTGGCGGGGGTGCAGCTCGACATCGTGGACGACATCGAGCCGTTCCTGCGCGAGCAGAACCTGCGGCCCCGGATCAGCCTCACCTGAGGTCGGGTCGGAGCTCGGGGAGGCGAGGCCCTCGGCGCGCTCACCTCGGCGTGGCCCCGCGGGGCCGCGCCGCGGAGGAGTTGCGAGGTCGATCCTCCGTCGGGTCGGCCCTCGTCTTGACCGGGGCCATCGAGTTGACCGGGCCATTGAGACACGAGTGTACCGTTTCGACGGCGGCACGACAGGCGCTCTCGCCGCCATGGCCATCCGTAGCCGCGAGGCGCCCTACCACGTGATCAATTGAGCTGTTCGAATCGCGTCTCGGGGGTATTTGCGATGTCCTCCGCGGCCTCCTCTCGGGCGGCTCGCTCCGCTCTACAGTCCTCGCAGTAGCCCTCAGCGTCCCAGTTGACGTCCTCGAGGCCAAGCCTCCGCACCCACGCGAGCTCCCACCTCTCCCTCGCGCTCAGGTGGCTCACGTTCCCCGAGCGGGGCATATCGCTGGTGTTGTTCCGTCGGTGGTTGGACATGGGCGGGCGCTCCTCCCGAGCTGCGGCCGCCCATTCTGCCGTCAACGACGCTGCTCGCCAAGGGTCCTCTCGCCTGGATCGCCCACGAAAACGATAACTTACGTTTGACTGCCTGAAACTGTCACCGCATCAGATGATTTCTTTTCACTGCTTGCGGCGCTCGCCTGTCGCTGGAATCCGGAGACCAGAAGGAACAGCAACAGAACGATCGATGCCCGGAGCAGCTCCTCCAGCAGCGCGTGGTCCCGGGTCAGCCGCTCCAGCTTGCCGCCGCGCATCCGGTACACCCGCGTGTCACGCGCCCCTTGCGCCGCGCCGCCTCCGCCGTGGCCTCGCGCGCCGCCTTGGCGCTCCCGGCCTTGGCCACGCCTCCATCGCGCGCGGCGGCGAGCCGGCTACCATCCATCTTCGACGGCCAGCAGACCTGCCGCCGCGAAGCCGTGGGCTCCGGCTGCCTCGTGCTGCACGCGGACGTGTGAGTGATCTCAGCGCGCGGGCCGGAGCCCCTCGCCCCTCCTTGGAGTCGCCGAGCCCGAAAGTGCGCGCGCGATACCCGCCCGAAGCGTCGACAGCGTCGTCATCGCCTGGAGATCCACGCCGAGCTCCACCATGGTCCGCGCCACGTCAGGCCGTATGCCTGTGAACAGCGGCTCGGTGCCGAGCAGACGCAGCGCGTTCGCCACCGACACGAGCGCGGCCACGACGTTCGTGTCCACGTACCGCATCCCGGTGATGTCCAGGATCAGCACCCGCGCGCCGGTCTGCTGCGCCCCCGCGAGCGCCACCTCCATGATCTGCGCCGCCCGCTCCGCCTCCACCGTGCCGATGATCGGCATCACCAGCACGTCCTCGCTGATCGGCATCAGCGGCGCCATGAGCTCCAGGAGTCGGGCCTTCTGCGCCTCCACCACCTGCTCCCGGAGCGCGGCGCGCTCCGTCTCGGCGCGTATCCGGTCTTCGAGCTCGCGCGCGAGCTCGGCATTCGAGCGCTCGAGCTCGCGTGTCCGCTGCTCGACTTCCCGCTCGAGCCGGGCGTTCGCCAGGTGGGCTTCCTCGTTTGCCGCCTGGATTCCTTCAAGAAGCAGCGCGTTCTCGATGGCGATCGATGCCTGCGACGAGAGGAGGCCGAGGAGCTCCACCCGCACCGCGTTGAACACCCCCGCGGTCGCGTTGTTCTCGAGATACAGAATCCCCGCCGTGCGCCCCTGGCTGCTCACCGGCATGCAGAGGATCGAGCGCGTCTTGCGCTCCGCGAGGTACGGGTCCGACGCGAAGCGTGAGTCGCCCGCCGCGTCGTCGAGCACCAGCGCCTCGCGCGTGCGCCACGCGTAGAGCACCGTCTGCTGCGCGAGCTCCGGCTCGTCCTCGAGCGGCCGCCGCTGCCCCACCTCGATCGACTCGGGCGAGGCCCGGAAGGCCGCTTCGACGAAGAGCCGGTCGTCCCGCGAGAGGAGCAGGATGCCTCGCTCCGCCCCCGAGTTCTCGAGCACGATCTGCATGAGGCGGCTCACCACCCGGGAGAGCACGACCTCGCCCGCGATCATCTGCACCGCGCGCAGTACGACCGCGGCGTCGCGCAGGCTCCCCATCGTGGCCCGACCGAGGAGCGTCGTCTGGGACGTCACCGACTCCGATGTGCTGCTCTGCGAGCTGGTGTCGCGCTTGCTGATGCGCGCGGCGAGGCTAGGGAACTCGAAGAGGAGCGCCTCGGCCTTGGCCGTCGCGCCCCAGTGCAAGTGACCACGGAAGGCGTCGGCGAGGTAGCCTTGGGCGGCGCGTTCGCGGCCGAGCGAGCGCAGGAACCGGCCGCACCGCTCGTTCGCGATCGCCTCGTCCTGCGCATACTCATGCTCGCGCGCCAGCTCGATGGCGTGGTCGTACTGCTCGATCGCCTCCCAGCGCTCGCCCCGCAGCGCACAGAGCTCCGCGTCGAGGAGCGCGACCTTATGCCGATAGTTGCTCGGGCAGCTCTGGGCAAGCGCGTCGAGCCGGCTCCGGTGAGGCTCGATCGCGGACTCGTGCTCCTTGCGCGCCTCGGGATCCGCGGCCTCGCGCGCGAGCCCGGCCCGCGCGAGGGCCTCGAGGAAAACCGCGTTCATCACCCAGTACTCGCCGGTCATCCCCCCGGCGAGCCGCCCCACGTCCGCAGCCGCCGCGAGCGCGGCTTCGTGCTCGCCGTAGAGCACGTGCAGGAAGAGGCGGAACGCGTGCTCGTAATAGAACGCGATAGGGTGCTCCTGCTCGTTCAGCTTTGCGAGCTCCTCGCTGAGCACGGCGCCGTCGCTGTCCAGGCTCGTCCGGCCCCTGGTCTGTCCGGTCAGACAGGCGACGAGCTGCCGCGCCACGGTGACGGTCGCAATCGCGACCGGGTCCTTCGTTCGACGCGCCAAGACGAGGCACCGGCCAATCTCGGCGTTCACCTCCTGGAGCGGAACGCCCGCGCCGATGAGCCACTGCGGCAGGCAGTAAGCCACTACGACGGCGAGGTGGACGTTGTCCCCGGCCGCCAGCGCGGCGTCCCGCGCCCGTATCCCATGATCGAGCGCGTTGCGGAGCGGCTCGCGCACGTGGAGCATGGTGCCGAAGATGAGGTGCACGCGCGCGGCGAGGGCCGGGCTCTGCCATCGCTCGCACAGCGAGACCGCGAGCCGGCCGAACGCGTGCCCCTCGGCGTACCGCCCCATGACCAGGGCCAGGATGAAGCTGTAGCCCACATACGGGAACGCGCTGGTCTCGGACAGGCCACGCGCGAGGGAGCGGCGCACTTGCTCGACGATTATCAGCCCGAACAGCGCCTTGCTCGTGAAGTACACGGGCAGCATGAGCTCCGACATCAGCGAGAAGATCCGCCGATCCGCCGGATCCTCGGTCACCGGAGCGTGGGCGAGCGCCTCGATGGAGCGGCCCGCGAGCAACCGATCCACGTCCCCGACTCCCTCCATGAAGGCCGCCTGCTGCGCGGCCAGATCCTCGGGCATCGTCACGCCGAGCTCCGCGAGCCCTGAGAGCCCCGCGCGCACCGCGTCGACATAAAGGCCACGCGTGGACAGGGCCCGGACGCGGTGGCTGTGCACGCTCGCGCGTTCGGTCGCGCTCTCCGCCCGCGCGAGCGCGGTGGCCGCGAGCGACTCCTCTTCCTCGAACGCGCCGGCGAGGTATGCGGCCTCGGCCCCCTCCAGCCAGAGCCCGAAGCTCGCCTCGTGATCGCGCGAGAACCCCTCCTCCGACGCGAGCGCCCGGCCCGCCGCGAACAGGTTCGCCGCCGCCTCGAAGGCCGTGGCGGCCATGGCCCGCCGGCCGGCGCGCAGATCGAGCCGCGCGATATCCATGCGCTCGGTCTCGTCCGTGATTTCCCGCGCGCCCAGGTTCAGATGACGCACGACCTCGAGCAGGTCCTCGTCCGGCACCTGCCCGCTGACATCCGGGGCGCCGCCGGACAAGCGGGCTGTGCCCCGGGCCCCGCTGCCGCGCGCCACGAGCAGCCGGCCGATGGAGAGGTGCACCGCCGGCCGCTCCGCCTCGGGCACGAGCGCGTAGCAGGCCTCCTTCACCCGGTCGTGCAGGAAGCGGTACGGGACCGCGACGTCCATCGGATCGAGCGCGTCCCCGGCCTCTTCGAGGAGCCGGTAGTTGCCGCCGAGCGGCTGGACCAGCCCCTCGCGCAGCGCCTCGCGCAGATCCGCGGCGACGGCTGCGGGCGATTTCTCGACGATCGTCGCGAGCGTGCGGAGATCGAACGACGCGCCGATGCACGACGCGCACATCAGGGCGCGGCGCGTCGCGGGCGCGAGCCGCTCGATCTTGCGCGCCATCAGCGCGAGCACGTTGTCGGTGACCATCGCGCCCTCGACGCGCGTGAGGTCCCAGACGAACCCGCGCGCCTCGGGGTCGAAGCGGAGCAGCCCGTCGCTCTCGAGCTCGCGCAAGAACTGGCCGATGAAGAGCGGATTCGAGTGCGTCTTGTCCCGGATCAGGGCCGCGAGCGGCTCGGCTCGCCCGAGGTCCGCGTGCAGCGCCTCGGCCACGATCGCCGTCACCGCCGCGGGCGGCAGCGGCCCGAGGGTGAGCTCGAACGGCTCGATCCCCGCCTCGCGCAGCGTGCCTATCGTCGCGGTGAGCGGGTGCGCGGCGTCCACCTCCTCGTCGCGGTAGGCGCCGACCACGCACAGGTGGTGCGCATCCATATCCATAAGCAGGCGGCCGAGCAGGTCGAGCGACGCCAGGTCGGCCCACTGCAGGTCGTCGAAGAACACGACCAGCGGGGCGTCCTCACGCGCAAAGACGGACAGGAAGCGCCGGATCAGCAGCGCCAGGCGGTTCTTCGCCTCGCTCGCACCGGCCGCCGGCAGCTGCGGCTGCGGCCCGATCACGAGCTCGAGCTCCGGGCAGAGGTCGGTCACGACCCGCCCGCTCTGGCCGAGCGCGGCCTCGATCGCGTGCTTCTTCGCCAGGAGGGTGTCGGGCGGCTCGGCCAACGTTTGCCGCACGAGCGCGCGGATCACCTGCGAGAAGGCCGACAGCGGCATGCTCCTCCCCATCGCGTCGAACTTGCCGGGGGCGAAGTACGCTTCGCGCGCCTGGGTCGCACAGAGCTCGCGCACGAGCGCCGACTTGCCGATGCCGGGCGGGCCTGCCACGAGCGCAAGGGTGGCCGCGCCGGATCGCGCTCGATCGAGCTCGGCCTTGAGAGCGCCCAGCTCGGCCTCGCGACCCACGAGCCGATCGGGCAGCACGACGTCCTCCACCAGGTCGTCCCGGCCCAGCGGGAACGGCGCCACGGTCCCGCTCGCATCGAGCCGCCTCTGGCACTCTTCCAGATCCGAAAGCAGCCCCCTCGCGCTCTGGTAGCGATCTTCCGGGGCCTTCTCCAGCAGCCTCATCACGACGTCGGACAGGCCGCGCGGCACGTCCTTGACGACCGCGTGCGGCGGCGCCGGCACCCGCGTCAGGTGCGCGTGAATCGCCTCCGTCGCGTCCGCGGCCTGGAACGGCGTGGCCCCGGTCAGCATGTGGTAGAGCGTCACGCCGAGCGCATACAGATCCGAGCGCCGGTCGACAGGTCGATTCATCCGGCCCGTCTGCTCCGGCGCGATGTACGCAGGCGTCCCCTCCAGCCCCTCCATCGCCGAAGCCTCCTGGGTCTCCTGGGCCAGGCGGGCGGCGATGCCGAAATCGATCAGGCGCGGCGAGAGCGTCGCCTCGTCGATCATCACGTTGCGCGGCTTGATGTCCTTGTGGAGGAGTTGCTGCCGGTGGAGCGCGTCGAGCGTGCGCACGAGCGGCGCCGCGATGCGCAGCGTCGTCTTCGCCTCGAGCCGCCCGCGCCTCGTGATCAAATCGGCGAGGCTTGTCGGGCCGAGGTCCTCGAGCACGAGCGCGAGGCCGCGGCCATGCGGGAGCAGGTCGAGCGCCCGCGGCACGCCCGGCATGGAGAGAGCGCGCAAGATCGCGTGTTCTCGCCGGAGCCGGGCGAGCTGGCGGAAGGTCGGGTAATCGCTCTGTGTGACCTTGACGGCGACGGGCGCGCCGTCTCCTCGACGGCGACCTCGATACAGAGCCGTCTCGATCCCTTGATGGACGAGCACGTCCAGCGTGATCCCCGAGACCTCGATGGCTTCTCCACTCCGTGAGGGCATGTCGAGGTCGTATCCGCGATTCGGTAGAAACGCCACGGCTCTGTTGGTGGACCATCCCACAAAACAACGACTCTCGGGAATACGGATTGCAATCCGTTTGCCGCGCGGGCGAGCAGTGCAGCAGGCTGAGGCGATGAATGCCCGGAGCCTCCACCGGCCGCGCCTGGCGGGCCTGCACGAGCCCCACTGGTGACACGGGCGCGCCAGGAGCACAGGAATCCATCCGAGCCGGAGCGGCTGCGTCGCCCCGGCGCCCCGGACCAGGCGATCTCACGAGACCACGCTGCCTCTGGCTGCCCGGCCCCTGCCTTGGCCGGCCGGCCCAGGAAGGCGTGTTCATGCGTGCTGCCAGCGACATCGGCGGAACGTTCACCGACCTCGTAGCCTTCGATGAGGACACAGGAGAGCTCTCGCTGGCCAAGGTCCCCACCACACCGGACGATCTCACGCGCGGTGTTCTAGAGACCCTCGATCCAGCACGGATCGAGGCCGCCCGGATAGGGGCTTTCATCCACGCGTCCGCGCGCTCCTCGACGGGGGCGCCGCGCAATCGCCATCTGCTTCTTGCACGCCTATCGGAATCCGACCCACGAGCGCCGCGCCGCCGAGATCGCACGGGCGGAGGCCCCCGCCACACCGGTGAGCGCGTCATCCGAGATCACGCGGGAGTGGCGCGAGTACGAACGCACGAGCACAACAGTGCTGAACGCCTATGTCCAGCCGCTCGCCGGCGCCTACCTGAGCAGCTTGGAGAGCAGCCTGACTGCGCTCGGCGCGGCGGGCACATCGCTCCATGTCATGCAGTCGAGCGGCGGCATCACCACGTTTCCCGAGGCGCGTGCCGCGCCCATCCGCCTCGTCGAGTCCGGGCCTGCGGGCAGCGTCCTCGGCGCCTTCGCCCTCGGGCAGCTCCTCGAGGAGCGCGACATCATCTCCCTCGACATCGGGGGCACCACCGCCAAGTGCGCTGTCCTCCAGGGCGGAGAGGCGCGCGTCACCACCGAGTACAAGCAAGGTGGAGTGGACCCCGACGTCCCCCGGATACCCCCTCATGATCCCGGTGGTCGATATCGCGGAGATCGGCGCCGGCGGCGGCTCCATCGCCCGCATCGATGACGCCGGACGGCTGGAGGTCGGCCCGCGGTCCGCAGGCGCCATGCCGGGGCCGGCCTGCTACGGTCGAGGAGGAGAGGAGCCGACCACCACCGACGCGAACCTCCTTTGCGGCCGCATCAACCCCGCGTACTTCCTCGGCGGCCGCATCCCGCTCGACGTGCAGGCCGCCCGCAGGGCGATCCGCCGCATCGCTGCGCCCTGCGGCGTCACTGAGCCCGAGGCCGCCCGGGACGATCTTCACGGCGGAAAGGCCGGCCCCCGTCTCCACCTACTGGGAGACGATGCAGTACGCGACCGATCTCGTCGGCCTGCGCGACGCGGAGGAGCCGGCGGGAGGACGCTGGCGGAGAGGCGAGGAGGACGGGGATCGCGCGGAGCTTCAGTGCCCGCCGCCGGTGCCCTTGATGTCCAGCTGAGGACGGGAGGGGTGCGGCCAGTCGAGGTGGAAGAACTTGCCGCGCGGCTGATCCGTGCGCTCGTAGGTGTGCGCCCCGAAGTAGTCTCGCTGCGCCTGCAAGAGGTTCGCAGGCAGGTGGGCCGCACGGTACCCGTCGTAATACGACAGGGCCGACATGAACGCAGGCGCCCAGACGCCGTTCTGCGCTGCGATCGACACCACCTTGCGCCAGTTCGACTGCCCCTGCTTGATCTGATCGTTGAAGTACGGATCGAGCAGCAGGTTCGTCAGGCCAGGATTGCGCGTGTACGCCTCCGTGATCTTCTGGAGGAAGCGGGCGCGGATGATGCAGCCGCCGCGCCAGATGCTCGCGATCGTGCCGAAATCAAGCGTCCACTTGTACTCCGCCTGCGCCGCCGCCATGAGCTGGAAGCCCTGCGCATAGGCGCAGATCTTCGAGCAATACAGCGCGTCGCGGATCGCCGTGATCGTCCCCTGCCGGTCCGCGACCGGGGTCGGGGTCGGGCCAGAGAGCTGCTTCGAGGCCTCGACGCGCTCGTCCTTCAGCGCGGAGAGGCAACGGGCGAACACCGCCTCCGCAATCGCGTTCGCGGGGATGCCCATGTCGAGCGCGTTGCTGCTCGTCCACTTGCCCGTGCCCTTCTGCCCCGCCGTGTCGAGGACGAAATCGACGAACGGCTTGTCCTTCTGGACAGGGTCCTTCTGCTGGAGGATATCGGCGGTGATCTGGATGAGGTACGAGTCGAGATCTCCGCTGTTCCACTCGGAGAAGACCCGGGACATCTCGTCCTTCGACATCCCGAGCAGCCCGTCGAGGAGCGTGTACGCCTCGCAGATGAGCTGCATGTCGATGTACTCGATGCCGTTGTGGACCATCTTCACGTAATGGCCCGCGCCGTTCGGCCCGATGTACGCCGTGCAAGGGACCCCGCCCTCCACCGGCTTGCCGGGGGACGCGCCCTCGATCGGCTTGCCCGTCGCCGGATCGACCTTGGCGGCGATCGCGCGCCAGATCGGCTCCAGGTGCTGCCAGGACGCGGGATCGCCGCCGGGCATCAGCGAGGGGCCGAAGCGCGCCCCCACCTCGCCGCCGGAGACGCCCGAGCCGAAGAACTTGCACTGCTTCGCGTACTCCTGCTCCCGGCGGATCGTGTCGGTCCAGAGCGAGTTGCCCAGATCGACGACGATATCGTCCGGCTCGACGCCCGCCTCGATGAGCTGCTTGACCACCATGTCCACCGGCGGACCGGCCTTGACCAGGATCACCGCCTTGCGCGGCTTCTTCAGCGCGCGGACGAAGTCCTTCAGCGTCTCGCAGCAGACCAGGCCGCCGGGCGTGCTCGGGTTCCTCGCGACGAAGTCCTTCGCGACCTGCACCGTGCGGTTGTACACGGCGACCTTGAACCCGTGGTCGGCCATGTTGAGCGCGACGTTCTCGCCCATGACGGCCAGCCCGATCATGCCGATGTCGCAGCTGGATGTGGCATCATTCATCCCGGTTCTTCTCCTTCACACGTGGCTCTTTCGCCGCCAGCGACCGCTGTGCTCCGCGGCCAGGACGGCGGGTCAGCAAGCCGCGAGCCGCGAATCGCAGGCCGCAGGCCCGCGCGCCGTCGATCTCGCTGGGTCGGCTGGGAGCCACGGGCGCGCATTCTGAGCAGGCCGGCGGCGCGGCGTCCAGTGCGCTCGCACGCCGTGGTAGACTCTCGCCGATGCGACCGGGCCCGGCGCTCGCAGGCCTCCTGCTCCTCGCCTCCGCAGCAGCCTCGGCCTGCGGGCCAACCACGTACAACGTCCGCGCCGCCCGCGCCTTCGCGAACGAGGACGCCCGCCGCGCCATCATCGACGATCGCGCCGCGGATCTGGAGCGAGCGGCCTGGCTCGCCGACGAGGTCCTCTCGAGCACCCCGTACTCCCCGGGAGACGCGTGGATCGCGGCGCTCCGCCTCGACGACGTCGAGGCGGAGCGGCTCCGCGCGCGCCTCGAGGAGACGCCCCCCTACGACGGAGAGCACGAGGTCCCGCTCGCCAAGCTCTACCGCGCGAAGCTCGACGAGGCGCTCGCCCGCGCGCCTCTTCGACGACGCGCGCGCGGTGAGCGCGGCGCGCCGCCCGCGTTCGCGCGCCTCTTCGACGCGCTCGCGGCGCTCGCGGCGCCGTCGGGCGAGGCGAGCGCCGCGAGCCGCCTGCCGGCCGCGTGGCAGGCGCTCGCCGAGCACGCGCGGGCGCTCGCCGCCGAGGAGCGGAGCGTCGAGCGGCTCTCGGCCGGGAGGCCCCTCGGCGCCCCCGACACGCCCGAGGTCGCCGCCGCGAAGGCGAGGGCCGCCGCGCGGCGGCGGGCGCTCGCCGGAGCGCACCGGGACGTCGCTCTCGCCGCCGCCGCGCTCCGCGCGGCGAGCGCGGGGCAGGAGCCCGCCCGGACGATCGCGCGCGACGCCCTCCAGGCGCTGTCGTTCGTCCTGCGAATGCACATCGAGGCGCTCGCCGTGGCGCCGTACGTCGTGAAGCAGGCCCGGCGGGTCGCGCGGGACGAGCCCGGCTACAGGGCCGCCGTGGCGCGCGCGGAGGCGATCTCCAGGGTGCTCGAGGAGCAGCGCGCGGCGCTCTCCGCCTGCGCCGAGGCGCTCTCCGCGCCGGCGCGGACGCCGCTCGAGGACACGGCGGGCTTCGAGGCGCAGGAGGGCTTTCTCGAGCAGGGCCGGGCGATCAGCCTCGACGCCGTCCACCTGAAGCTGAAGGGCGACGTCGAGCTCCTGTTCTTCCACCAGCTCGCGAGCGCGGGCTCCTCCGGCGGCGTCAACGATTACCGGGGCAGGACGCGGCGGCTCGCCTACGACGTCGATCCGGTGTTCATGGTCGGCGGCCGGGCGCTGCTCACGTACGACTTCGACCACGCGCGCGACGCCGCGCGCCTCAACGCCGGCTTCAAGACCGACCGGCTGTTCTCGTCGGACGGCGACATCCAGTACGACGGCTCGCTCGGCAGGCTCCTCGGCCTGAACGGCTTCGCGAGCGACGTCTTCGACATCGGCGCCGACCTCGCCGGCGTGAGCACGAGCCTCAAGATCGCGCGCTTCACCGCCGGGAACGTGACCGAGCTCGCCGTCGATCCGGCGACCGACCGCGACGCCGGCGCCGTCGCCAGCGCGCCCTTCCAGCTCTTGCTCCGCCAGATCGACGTCGGCTTCGACCTGACGAAGCTCTTCCCGGAGGCCGCGGACGACCTCTACCTCGAGGAGCTGCTCGCGGGCTTCAGGTACATCGACTACAAGCTCCCGCGCATCTTCTATGCGCTCCGCGAGCGGGACCCGGGCGAGGGCGACGTCTACGTCTTCGAGCGGCAAAGCCCCGCCCAGAGCGTGACGTCGCGGTTCTACCAGGGCGGCTTCAGCGTGCGGATGGGCAACGGCGAGTGGCCGCGGCTCGCGCCGTTCGGCGATCTCGGCCTCTACGGCGGCGCCGGCCCGGTGCGCTACGCCTTCTCCGCGGATCCCGCGGTCCCCGGCGCCCCGCGCGAGGTCGACGAGGCGACGATGATCGCGCTCTCCGGCAACGTGTCGGTGGGGCTGCGGCTCCGCTTGACTTCGTACCTCAGCCGGCTCCGCCTGCTCACCGAGCTGTCCTACAACGTGGAGGCGATCGGCCAGGGTATCCTATCGAGTATCCGCGCGACCAGACGCGGAGACGAGACGATCTACACGATCGGTCGCAAGCTCGATATCGGCGGGTTCGACGTGTTCCACGGGCCCCGGCTGCTGGCGGTGCTCGTGCTCTGACGGGGACAGGCGGCGCCCACGCTCCGCCGGTGCATCTGACGATGTCGATGTGTCTGTCGTGAAAAACGATCAGAACGGACGGGCGCCACATCACCGCTGAAGAGCCCCGTAAGCCACGGAATCACGGGATCTTCTCGCGGCGACGAGCGGCCACGAGCGGCCACGAGCGACGACGAGCGACGACGATCGGCGCTCCGCGCGAGCGGCGCCAATCAGCGCAGGGCGCTTACCTGTTGCCTGGTGCGCGCAGATGTAGCGAACGCGCCCTACATCGGGAGTTCCATGTGGGGAGTCTTACGGCCTGCAAGTTTGTAAGGTCTGCAAGTTAACGAGTGCGGCCGTCCGACCAGGTGGTGTAACCTCGTTCGACGCGGGTGAGACTATGTCGCTGAACTTCAACGAGGGGATGCTGTTCGCTGGTAGGTACCGCGTCGTGCGCAGCATCGCGACGGGTGCGATGGGGGCGGTCTACGAGGTCGTCCACGTCGAGACGGATCGGCGGCGGGCGCTCAAGGTCATGCACCCGCACCTCGCCGAGAACCCCGAGTTCCACGCGCGGTTCAAGCTCGAGGCGCGCATCGCCGCGCGCATAGCGACCGAGCACATCGTCGAGGTGTTCGACGCCGGGATCGACCTGGACACCGGCATGCCGTTCCTCGTGATGGAGCTGCTCCGCGGCGAGGAGCTCAGCAAGCGCATCCGCCGCGGCGGGCGCCTGCCGCCGGAGAACGCCATCGCCTACCTGCGCCAGACCGCGCACGCCCTGGACAAAACGCACGCGGCCGGCGTGGTCCACCGCGATCTGAAGCCCGCGAACCTCTTCCTCGCGGCGAGCGACGACGACGACGAGATCCGGATCAAGGTGCTCGACTTCGGCATCGCCAAGCTGGTCGCCGAGACGGCGGTCGAAGGGGCGAACACCGCCGCCCTCGGGACGCCGCTCTACATGGCGCCCGAGCAGTTCAGCGGCGAGACGATCACGCGGGCGGTGGACCTCTTCGCGCTCGGCATGATCGCGTACACGACCCTCGTCGGCAAGGCCTACTGGCTGAACGACATGCGCGAGTACAGCAACTCGCTCGCGTTCGCGGTGATCGCGATGCACGGCCCGCAGGAGCCCGCGTCCGCGCGCGCGGAGACGGAGGGGGTGAAGCTGCCCCCCGGCTTCGACGCGTGGTTCGCGAAGGCGACGGCGCGCGAGCCCGAGGCGCGCTTCCCGACCGCTTCGTCCGCGGTGGAGGCGCTCGCCGAGGTCTTCGACATCGCCCCCATGACGATCAGATCGTCGCGCCTCGTCGGGCTGGAGACGCCGATCCCGCGGATGAGCCAGCTGAACCAGGGGCCCGCGTCGTCGATGCCGGTGGCCGCCCAGTCGTCCACGGGCGTGGAGACCAGGGTCGGCACCGGAACCGGCGCGGCGGCGGCGCCGCGAAGCCGATCCGCGCTCGCCGTCGCGGCCATCGCCCTGGTCGGCGGCAGCGCCATCGCCTTCGCCGCGTTCAGCAAGGGCCGGTCCCCGGCCCCCGGCCCCACCGAGCACGCACAGGCGACGCAGGCTGCGGCCGTCGCGCCCCCCTCCACGCCGCCCGAGGCCGCCGCGGGCGCCGCCCGCCGCGAGGCGGCCGGCACCACGCCTGAGGCGGCCGGCACGCCCGAGGCGGCCGGCACGCCCGCGGCGGCCGGCACGCCCGAGGCAGCCGGCACGCCCAGATCGACCGATCTCGCGGCGCCAGCGAGCTCCGCCGCCGCGCCGCCCGCGGACGGCGGCCTGGCCATCGCTCCCGAAGTGCTGGCGAACTCAAAGGCCTCGCCAGCGGCGCGCACCCCGGCAGCGCGCACCCCGGCGCCGCCACCCGGCGCCTGGCGCAAGATCGCGCCGACCGCCTCCCCCTCAGCGAACGCAGCGAAGCCCCGGGAGTCGCTCTACGGGGCAGACTGAGCGCGGCCCTACAACGCGCTGATTTTTTGCCTGGGGCGGTCCCAAAGGAGGTATCTCCTGTTATCTCCGATGCGAACCTTCTGGCCCGGGTCCGTCTTGAGCGGACTCCTGTGCATTGCTATCGCCGCGCCGGCGAACGCGCAGCCTGACGCCGTGGCCGTGGCCGAGTCGCTCTTCAACCGCGGCCTCGCGGACATGCTGGCGGGGAAGTTCCAGACCGGCTGCCCTGCCCTCACCGAGAGCTACCGGCTCGATCCTCGCGCAGGGCGGCTGTTCACGCTCGCCGAGTGCGAGGCCAAGTGGGGGCGCACCGCGACCGCGGTCGCGCGCTACAACGACTTCCTTTCGTTCTACTCCCGCCTGTCGGAGTCCGAGCAGCTCAAGCAGTACGATCGCTACAAGCTCGTGCTCGAGCAGCGCGACGCGCTCGTGCCGCTCGTACCACAGCTCACGCTGTCGCTGCCGGCCGACGCGCCCGCTGGGACGCTGGTGCAGCGCGATGGCATCACGCTGGAGGGGCCTTCGCTCGGGATCGCGCTCCCCGTCAACCCGGGCGAGCACGTCGTGACGACGAAGGCGCCGGGCGGGCCCACGCACGAGGTGCGGTTTACGATCGAGAAGTCGGAGCAGAAGACGATCGAGCTCGAGGTGAAGCTCCCCGAGGCGCCGCCGCCCGCGCCGCCGGCGGATCAGCCGCTTCCCCATCAGCCCGCCTTGTCGCCGTCGCAGCGCGACGAGGGCGCGTCGCGGACGCCGGCGCCGACCGGGACCAGCGGCCGGCGCGTGCTGACGTACGTGACGGGCGGGCTCGCCTTGGGCGGGCTGATCGCCGGGGGCGTGACGGGAGCGATGGCGCTCAGCGAGAGCCGCCACGCGGAGGAGGACTGCGACGACGTCGGCTCCGGCAGGGCGGTGTGCAAGACCGCCGAAGGGCAGGCCGCTGGAAAGCGCGCGAAGGACCTGGGGCTTGTGAGCACGATCGGCTTCGGCGCCGGGGCGGCGCTGGCCGGGACGGCGCTCGTGCTCCTCCTGACGGAGCCCTCCTCGTCCGGCTCGCAGGCCAGCGCCGCGCCCTACCGCCAAGCAGGCGCGGTGAGCTGGTCGCTGCTCGCGGGACCGACCGGCGGCGGCGTCGTGGTGCGCAGCCAGTGGTGAACCAGCCCGCGCCTGTCGCCGCCTTCGCGCACGCACGGTAGCGCGGCGCGCGCGCCACCACGGCGCGGCGCGCGCGCGGCGATGTGGCGCGCGCCACGACGGCGCGGCGCCTGGGCGACGCGCGCGCTCACGCCGCCTCGAAGCCGCGTTGCGATGCGACGTCCAAGGGAAATCCACGACGGCCGCGCCGCGCACCGTCGGAACCTTGCGCCTCGTCGTGGCGCGCGGCCGAGCGTAGTATCCCGTGGAAAACTACAGGCCGACGCGCCCTGGCGGGTGAGGCGGTGAGGAAAGGGAACTCATGATCACGAAGACCACGATGGCCATGTTCGGGGTCGCAGTCTCCGGTCTGCTCGCAGGCTGCACGGAGACGCTCGACTCGCAGCAGATCAAGACCGGAGGGATCTCGGCGACCCTGGAGGCGATCGCCGAGAGCGCGTCGTCGACGACCCTGCGGGCCACCCTCAAGGCCGGCGGCGACGAGAGCAACACGTACGTCATCCTGAGCGCGGGAGATCGGATCTCGGCGACCGTGGACGGCGAGGCGGTCGCGATGTCCGCCGAGAGCGATGGGGTCTACGAGGCCGCCGTCGACGTCGGCGCGGGAGGCACCGAGATCAAGGTGCTGCTGGACCGCGACGACGAGGGCGACGACGACGCGACGAACAACGTGGGGACGCTCCCCGATCCGTTCGACCTCGAGGCGCTGCCCAGAGAGCCAGTCCCGCGCGGCGAGGACCTCACGATCGCCTGGGCGCCGAGCGCGTCCGGAGACGACATGGTGATCGACGTGAAGGGCGACTGCATCTTCTCCAAGACGTTCGATGTGGGGGGCGACCCGGGGACGTACACCATCGGCGCGGGCGAGCTGGAGGAGACCAGCTCGCAGGAGCCCGAGAGCTGCGACGTGGACGTCGTGATCCGCCGCTCGCGGAGCGGCACGACGGACAACAACCTCGACCCGGAGAGCTCGTTCGAGCTGAGCCAGGTCCGGGGAGGCCGCTTCACCTCGGCCCCCTGAGGCTCAGCCGAACAGCGCGGCGTAGTCGTCCTCGCGGAAGCCCACGAGCACCCGGTTTCCCTTCACCAGCACAGGCCGCTTCACGAGCTTCCCGTCCTCGGTGAGCCACCGCGTGACCTCGTCGTCGCTCGCGGCGTCCACGCGCGCCTTGCCGAGCGCGCGGTAGCTCTGCCCGCTCGTGTTGAGCCACCGACGCACCGAGAGCCCGCTCGCCGGGACCCACCGGGCGAGCTCTGCGGCCGTCGGCGGCTCATCGACGATGGGGCGCACGGCGACGTCGACGCCGCGCTCGCCGAGCCACTTCAGCGCTCGCTTGCAGGTGCTGCAGCCGGCATAAGAGAGGATCTGGACCTTGCTCATGCCGGGCCTTCTGCCCCCTCGGCCGCGCGACATCAAGCGCGGATGAGCGCGAAAAAGGAGATGGAAAGCGCGCCCATAGCAGGAGAGAAAAAAAAGGGCTCCTGTGCAATGCGCCCGGAATGCGCCTGGAATGCGCCGGAAGACGGGCAATGCACCGATTGACCGCGGTTCACGGCGCGCCGCCGCTGACGGCGGCGGCGGACGAAATGCCGCATCGCGCGACGGGCCGTCTGGTATAGGGGGCGCGGAAAGGAGCCGCCCCCAGCGGCAGCGCCCCTCGTGATCCGTCTCGATTCCATCAGCAAGCAACACGGCAAGCAGATCCTCTTCCTCGAGGCCTCCGCGGCGGTGAACCGCGGCGAGAAGGTCGGCCTGGTGGGGCCCAACGGCTCGGGCAAGACGACCATCTTCCGGATGATCACCAAGGAGGAGGCGCCCGACGGCGGCCAGGTCGCCATCGATCGCGGCGTCACCGTCGGCTACTTCAGCCAGGACGTCGGCGAGATGAAGGGCAGGAGCGCCGTCGCCGAGACCATGGACGGCGCCGGCCCGGTCTCCGACGTCGCCGCGGAGCTCCGCGAGCTCGAGGCCGCGCTCGCCGACCCCGAGCGGATGGATGAGATGGAGAGCTTGATCGAGCGCTTCGGGCAGGCCCAGGCCCGCTACGAAGAGCTCGGCGGCTACGCGCTCGACGCCAAGGCGCGCGAGATCCTCGCGGGGCTCGGCTTCAGCCAGGCCACGATGGACGGCGACGTGGGCGCCCTCTCGGGCGGGTGGAAGATGCGCGTCGCGCTCGCCCGCATCCTCCTCATGAGGCCCGACGCGCTCCTGCTCGACGAGCCGACCAACCACCTCGACATCGAGTCGATCATCTGGCTCGAAGGGTACCTGAAGCAGTACGCCGGGGCGCTCGTCATGACCTCCCACGACCGAGAGTTCATGAACCGCATCGTCACCAAGATCATCGAGATCGACGGCGGCGAGCTCACCAGCTACTCCGGCAACTACGAGTTCTACGAGCAGCAGCGCGCCATCAACGAGCAGCAGGCCGAGGCGCAGTACGAGCGCCAGCAGGCGATGCTCGCGAAGGAGATGCGGTTCATCGAGCGCTTCAAGGCCCAGGCCGCCAAGGCGGCGCAGGTCCAGTCGCGCGTGAAGAAGCTGGAGAAGATCGACAAGGTCGAGCCGCCGAAGCGCAGGAGGACGATCCGCTTCGAGTTCAAGCCCGCGCCGCGCTCGGGCGACGACGTGGCGCGGCTCAGCGGGGTGAAGAAGTCCTACGGCGGGCGCTCCATCTACGACGGATTCGACCTCCTGATCCGCCGCCGCGAGCGCTGGTGTGTGATGGGCGTAAACGGCGCCGGCAAATCCACCCTCCTCAAGCTCGTCGCGGGGGCATCCGCCCCGGACGCAGGTGGGGTGAACGTGGGCGCGAGCGTGAAGCTGGGGTATTTCGCGCAGCACGCGATGGAGCTCCTCGACCCGACCCGCTCCGTCTGGGAGTCCATCGTGGCGGCCTTCCCGCAGGCCTCGATCGGCTCGCTCCGCACGCTCGCCGGCGCGTTCGGCTTCTCGGGCGACGACATCGACAAGCCCTGTCGCATCCTGTCCGGCGGCGAGAAGGCGCGCCTCGTGCTCGCGATCATGCTCTATGATCCGCCGAACTTCCTCGTGCTCGACGAGCCGACGAACCACCTCGACATGGCGACCAAGGAGATGCTCGTCGAGGCGCTCTCCTCGTTCGAGGGCACCATGCTGTTCGTCTCGCACGATCGCCGCTTCCTCGCCGCGCTGTCCAACCGCGTCCTGGAGCTCCTGCCCGACGGGCCGCGCGTGTATGGCGGGGGATACCTGGAGTATGTCGCCCAGAGCGGACACGAGGCGCCAGGCATCCGGAGCTGACCCGCGCCCACGTGGCGCTCGCGGCGTGTGGCGCGCGCGGCGAGCAAGCTCCGCCCGGGAGCGGCGCTCTCTCGTCGATTTCGTCGATTCGAGTCTGCGCTAGGTGAACACGCGCTCAAGGATTCGCGCTATCGTGAGGTCCCCGATGGATCTGCTCGGTAGACCGAACCCAAAGCGGCTCTCCGACTTCATCCAGCGCCACCACGACGCGCTCCTGGATGCCTGGAAGTACCGAGTCCAGGCGCTCAGCCCTGCGCGGCGGCTGCCGGCGCCGAGGCCGACCGATCACCTGCCGGACATCCTCGCCTACATCGCCGAGGGCACGCGCAGCGCGGGCACGGCGGCCGCGGTCGACCGGAAGCACCGGGGGCTCCCTGGGCTCCACGCGTTGAGCCGGCTCGCCCACGGGTACGATCTCGCCGACGTCGTGATGGAGTACGCGGCGCTCCGCGCCGTGATCCTGGAGCTGTGGGAGCGGGACGGCGGCGACGGGGGGCGTGAGGTCATCCAGCTGAACGGGACGATCGACGAGGCGATCGCCGACGCGGTGTCCCGTTATCAGGCGGCGCGCGTGCGCCTGCTCCAGGCGCTCGACGCCATCTCGACGGCCGCGCTCGGCAGCAGCGATCTGGACACCTTCCTGAAGGCGCTCGTCCGCGCCACCCGGGAGGCGGCGGCCGCAGTGGACGTGGCGATCGTCCTGCTCGGGGACGGGGACGCCCTCGAGGTCCACGCGACCGCGGGCATCGACGACGGGCCGCTGCCCGGGCCCCCGCTCGAGGCGGCGCGGGAGTTCGCCCGCGCGGTCCTCGCGCTGCGCGGGCCCACGTCGCTCGACGCCGCGGCCGGCGGCTTGCCCGTGACCGCGCGGGAAATCCGGGCGAGGGGGCTGCGCGCCGTCTACGGCGTGCCGCTGCTCCACGACGGGCACTCCATCGGCGTCGCGATCCTCGGCTCCCGCAACGCCGAGGAGTTCTCCGAGGACGACGCGCTGATGCTGCGCACGATGACCAGCCGGGCGACCGGCATCATCGTGCAGGCGCAGCTCGTCGCGAAGGAGCGCGCGGCGCGGCGCCAGGCGGACGACGCCCGCGCCCTGCTCGCGACCGTCGTCGAGCAGATGCCGGCGGGGCTCGTCATCGCCGAGCCGCCGACGGGGCGCGTCCTCCTCTCGAACCCCCAGGCCGGGACGATCTTCGGGCTGCCGCTCCTGGAGATCAGCGACATCGATGGATACGCCGTCTGCCGGGGCTTCGACCCTCGGTCGGGCAGGCCGTACGAGGCCCGGGACTGGCCTCTCGCGCGGACGATCACGACCGGCGAGGTCGTGATCGACGAGGAGATCGACATCGTCCGCGACGACGGCGCAAGCGGGCGGATCCTCGTGCGCTCGGCGCCGGTCCGGGATCCGGTCGGGCGCGTGATGGCGGCCGTCGTGACCTTCTTCGACATCACGGAGCGGACGCGCGCCGAGCGGGGGGAGCGCTTCCTGGCCGCCGCGAGCGCCGCCCTCAGCGACACCCTCGACTTCCAGGGAACGCTCGACCGGGTGGGGCACCTGACGGTCCCCGAGCTGGCAGACTGGTGCGTCATCCAGACGCTCCCGGACCTCGAGCAGTCGCGCGGGATCACGGTGACGCACACGCGCCCGGAGGAGCTCCAGAGGGCGCGGGCGCTCTTCCGCGAAATGGATCCCCCGCCGCCGCTGACGGCGCTGCTGGAGCGGGCCCTCTGCAGCGAGCGCCCGGAGCTCATCGGGGATCTGTCGCACCCGCTGGTCGCCTCGCTCGACGAGAACGGCGCCTTCCGCCGGTTCGCCCGGGCGCTCGGGATCACGTCGGCCCTGGTGGTCCCGATGGTCGCGCGGGGCCGCACCTTCGGCTGCATCACGCTGGCGACGGCGGGGTCCGGCCGGATCTACGACGAGGCGGACCTCGCGGTGGCGCACGACCTGGCGCAGCGGGCGGCGCTCGCGGCGGACAACGCCCGCCTGTACGAGGCGGCGCAGCGCGCGATCGAGCTCCGGGACAACGTGCTCGCCACGGTGTCCCACGACCTCAGGAACCCCCTGAGCGCGATCCTCACGGCGGCCGCCGTGATGACGAAGCGCGCGGCGACGCGGGGAGAGAAGGGCGACACGAAGGCGATCCAGGCGATCCAGCGCTCGGCGCACCGGATGGATCGGCTGCTCCACGACCTGCTCGACTTCGCGAGCCTGCGCGCCGGCCGGCTGGCGCTTCGCCGGCAGCCGCAGGATCCGCGGGAGATCGGCAGGGAGGCGGTGGAGACGTTCGAGTCGCAGGCCCAGGAGAAGGGGGTCCAGCTGGGGGTCGTGGCGGCCGACGACGTCCCGCTCGTCACGTGTGATCGCGATCGGGTGCTCCAGGTGCTCACCAACCTCCTGAGCAACGCGCTCCAGGTGACGGGCGCCCAGGGGGCGATCACGCTGCGGTGCGAGCGCGGGGAGGAGCACGTCGTCTTCTCGGTGGCCGACACGGGGCCGGGGATCCCGGAGAACGAGCTGCCCCACCTCTTCGAGCGGTTCTGGCGCGGCCAGCGGAACGGCTACAAGGGCACCGGGCTCGGGCTGGCCATCGCCCGGGAGCTCGTGGCTGCGCACGGGGGGACGATCCACGTGGAGAGCCGCGTGGGCGTGGGGACGACGTTCAGGTTCACGATCCCCGTCATGGACGAGGGGTGAGCCGGGGCGGCGGGCAGCCGGGACAGCCGCCGCAGGGGAGGAGTGGACGATCGAGCGCGCCAGTCCCAGGAGCCCTCGGGAAGGAGGAGACATGGGAGTCGATACGACGCACGATCCGCCGGGCGACCCGCGCCTCGCGCACGAGGTCAGCGAGGAGAAGCGGCCTCTCCCAGAGGCGGACGTCCCGGGCGTCCGCGGGCCGATCACGCCATCTGGCGAGCTCGAGGACACCCCGCCCGACGAGGTCGATAGCTGGGGCAGCGAAGGCGGCGCCGGCTCGTACGCGGGGGGGCCGATCATCTCGACGACAGCTCCCGGCGCGGAGGGTGCGCCGCGCCCCGGTGCAGCGGGGAAGCATCGCTGAGCCGCCCGGCCGGCGGGCGCGACGCCAGGACGGCCGGTGAGCGCGCTGCGGACCGGACAGCGAGGAGAAATCAAGTCGACCCGTGATAATTTCTGACGGCTACCGCAAGGCATCTTGTCACTGGCGATCGCGGTGACAGGGCCCTTGGCGAGCCGCTTCGTCAACGGCAGAATGGGCGCCCTCGATCGCGCGAGGAGGAGAGCCCATGTCCAGACGTCGACGGATCAACACCAGCGACATGCCCCGCTCGGGGAACGTGATCCACGTGAGCGCGAGGCAGATGTGGGAGCTCGCGTGGGTGCGGAAGCTGGGTCTCGAGGACATCGAGTGGGACCCGGCGCACTCCTGCGAACACTGCTCGAGCGACGCCCCCCGGCCGCCACCTCACGGCAGCTGCGCAGACCTGGGCGCGCACCGCTGCATGTAGGCCGGCTCGGGGCAGCCGTCGTGCGTCAGGATCTCGCCGTCCAGGCACTTCACGAGCGCCGCCCGGATGTCGAGGCACCTCCCCCGCCCCGCCTCCACACATCGATGCTCCGTGGTGGTCCCGTTGGCGCAGCCGTCGAGCTGGCCCTCGGGGCACTCGAGGAGCGGCCCGGTCGAACAGTCGTTCTCCCGCCGCTCGCCCGCCGCCGCCGTCGACGTCCCCTGGGTCGCCGGCTGCTTGCTGGAGCAAGCCGCGCTCGAGACGAGCGCGAGCCCCGTGAAGAAGAGCCCCGTGAAGAAGAGGCTCAGGCCCCGACGGGGCCAGTCGCTGCGCGTGTTCATACCGTCGTTCTCCGTGGATGAAGCCCGGTCGCGGAACCCCGAAGGCGGGTCACCGCCCGAGCGGGCGGCAGCGTACTCCACTCCACGTCCACGGGACGACAGGGTCCCGGCCCACGCTCGCCTCGTCCCGCAGGCGCGGCGCAGGTCAAGACCCCATGGCCAGGTCAAAACGCGCCGCCGCCGTGCGCGAGCAGCGCCCACGTGTCGCCGCCCGTCGGGCTCGTCGCGCCGCCGAGGCTCAGGTCGTCGAAGAACGCAGGACGGAAGTTGAACCGAGCGCCCAGCTTGACGTTGCGCGTGACGAGCCGCTCCACGCCCGCGGTGAGCGGCACCGACAGCGCGAACGCATCGCCGCCGCGGCCCGCCCAGCCCACGTAGCCCACGCCCCCGACCACGAACGGCTGCACGACCGCCTCGTCGGCGCGCAGGATGTTGTAGCGCAGACCCGCGTCGAACGAGGTCATCACGAGCGACTTCCCCACGATCGCGCGCTCGTTCACCGAGCCTGTGTAGTTGGCCTCGACGGCCACGCGCGGCGACATGCTCCCGGTCACCCGGACGTTCCAGCTCGGCCCGACGCCCGCGGCGCCGCCCAGGAAGCCCAGGACGCCAAGGCCGCCCTCCACCGCGACAGTGGGCTCCGGGATGCGCCGGATGAGCGGTTGATCCGCCGGAGGGAGGTTGCCTGTCGGCCGGACCTGCTGATCCCGGCCCGCCGCGCCCTGCGCCTCTGCCGCGCCGGCGAGCGCCATCATTCCGGCGGCGGTCATGGCGGCCGCCGCGAGTCGTCGCGTGCTCATTGCAGTTGTCTCCGGTTGGCTCGTTCCGTCTTCGACGACCGCCTCGTGCACACCGCAGGCCACACGCGGCTGTGCAACCCAGGCCCCGCGCGCTCCGCCCTGCGCCGGGCAGCCGGCCGCCGCCGAAACCGCGGCGCGACCGAAACCACGGCCCCGCTCGCACGTATCTCGGCCATGGGACTCATGGAACCGCGACGCCGAGCGGGCGGGCGAGCCAGGGCGATGGCCCCGATCTCCCTTCCCGGGCGCCTTCCTTCCTGTTCAAGTGGAGACCGCCGCGCGCCCTCGCGCGCGGGCGCGCAACAACCCGAGAGAGCCTGGAGGCGAGCGTGAAGACGATCCGGACAAGGACCTTGCTCCTCCTCGCGCTCGCGGCCGCCGGCCTGGGCGCGGCCGCGTGCCAGGGGGAGCAGCCGAGCCTCGCGCCCGCCGCGACCGAGCTGAAGGCGCCGGAGCCGAAGGCGCCCGCCGCGGCGGCCTTCGCGATCGACCGCGCAGGCAGCAAGGTCGAGCTCGTGATGGATGCGCCCCAGGAGAAGATCCGGGGGCGGATCGCGGGCGCCGCCGCGGGGACGCTCCAGGTCGACCCCGCCGACATCACGAGGACGACGGGCCTCATCACGGTCGACCTCTCCACGATCGAGCTCTTCCAGACCGCCGTGGGCGACGACGGCAAGCCCGGCGAGGAGAAGAAGAGCGACCTGCAGAACCAGCACGCGCGCACCTGGCTCGAGATCTCGAAGGACACGCCCGACGACGTCCGCGCGAAGAACGAGAAGGCCCAGTTCGCGATCCGGTCGATCTCGACCTCCGGCGAGAAGGATCTCTCGAAGCTGTCCGGCGCGGAGCGGACGGTGACCGTCACGGCGTCGGGCGACCTGCTGCTGCACCAGCGGCAGTCCCCGAGGACCGTGGAGCTCATCGCCACGTTCAGGTACGAGGGCGAAAGGCCCGCGAGCGTCACCGTGAAGACGGCGAAGCCGTTCCCGGTGGGGCTCGCCGAGCACGACGTCCGCCCGCGCGAGGCGTTCGGCAAGCTCGCCCAGAAGACGCTCGAGGTGCTCTCGCCCAAGGTCGCCAAGGAGGCGATGGTGACGCTCGAGCTGACCGCGACCGCCGGCGCGGCCCCCACGGCGCCGGCGGCGGCAGCGGACGGCGGCGCGCGGTGAGCGCGGCGCGCCGCCCGAACGTGGGCCGTTGCGGCGACGCTGCGGCTCTGAGATGACACGGCGGTCCGGAAGCCGCCGGAAGCCGGATGACGCCTCGCCCGCCGGAGGGCGCAGCCCGTCGAGACGACAACGGTGGGCGCAGGCCCATCGAGACGAGAACCAGAGGAGCCACACGATGCTGTCGAAGAAGAGCATTTACGAGACCCTCGCCGCGCTGAGCGCCGGCGCCATGGTGATGAGCGGCTGCGCCGGCGCGCAGGCGCCGGTCAACGCGAGCGAGGTCCCCGCAGAGCAGACCGCCCCGGCCGAGCCCGCGCCGGCGCCCGCGCCGACCGAGGCCGCCTCCGGCGACGCCGCCGCGGGCGCGAACGTCCCCGCCGCCCCGGCCGAGCCGGCGCCGAGCGACGCGCAGTCCGCCGCGACCTCGCCGCAGGTCGCCCCCACGGCCACCCCGGCGGCCACAGCCGCGCCGCCCACGCCGCCCACCGCGGCCCCGGCCACCGGCGCCCCGGCCAAGCCCGCCGCCAAGAAGACGGGCGCTGCCGCGAAGAAGCCCGGCCACGCGGGCTGCGGCCAGGGCACCTGCGGCTGATCGCGGCCTCCCGCGCCCTCCCCGTACCCCCATGACCGGCAGCGCGCTCACCGGCGTCGGCCTCGGGCTCCGATGGGAGTTCCTCGACGAGGTGCTCGCGGCGCTCGACGCGCCCGATCAGGGCGCGCGCGACGCGGCGCTGCCCGTCCCCTTCTTCGAGCTCTCCCCCGAGAACTACATGCGGCGCGGCGGCTACTTCCCCGCCGCGATCGAGCGCGTCCGGGAGCACCGCCCGATCCTGACGCACGGGCTCACCCTGTCCGTCGGCGGGCTCGATCCGCTCGACGCTGGCTACCTGCGCGCGCTCGGGGGGTTCCTGGAGCGGCTCGATCCCCCCTTCCACAGCGACCACCTCTGCTTCTCCGGGGTCGACGGCGCGTTCCTCCACGACCTGCTGCCGCTCCCGCACACGTCCGCGGCCGCCGCCCACGCCGCGGCCCGCATCCGCGAGGCGGAGGAGCGGCTCGAGCGCCCGATGGCGATCGAGAACATCACCTACTACCTGGTCCCGGGCCGCGCCTCGCTCGACGAGGCCGACTTCCTCGTCGAGGTGCTCGAGCGCGCCGGCTGCCGGCTCCTGCTCGACGTGAACAACGTCTACGTCAACGCCCGGAACCACGGCTTCGACCCGGTCGCGTTCCTGGAGAAGATCCCTCCCGAGCGCGTGGCCGCGATGCACGTCGCGGGGCACGAGTGGCGCGACGACGCGGAGGTCCTCGTCGACACGCACGGCGCGCCGGCCATCGCCCCCGTGCTCGACCTGCTCGCCCGCGCGGTCGCGCGGACCGGGCCGGTGCCGGTCGTGCTCGAGCGGGACAACGACGTACCGCCGCTCGGCGCGCTGCTCGCCGAGCTCGCCGAGGTCGACGCGGCGTACCGGCGCGGGCTCGCCGCGCGGGAGGCGCTGGCGTGAGCGCGGCGCGCGAGGCGGGCGGGGCGGGCGAGACGTCGAACACGCCACCGCAGGAGCTCGCGGCGCTGGAGCGGGCGCTCCAGCGGAGCGTGACCGCGCCGGACGGCGAGGCGATCGCGGCCGATCCCCGCGCGTGGCTCGTCCGCGCCGGGCTCGAGGGGCCGGACCTCGAGGCGATGGCGGCGCTCCCGCCGAAGCGGCTACTGCTCTACCGGAGCCTCATCCGCCGCGGGCTGACGGGCGCGATCCGCGCCGGGATCCCGCGGACCGCGGCGCGGCTCGGCGCGCGGTTCGAGGCGGACGTGGCGCGCTTCATCGAGGCGGAGCCGCCCCGGTCGCGCTACCTCCGCGACGTCGCGTTCGAGTTCGTGGGCTTCGCCGCGCCGCGCTGGGCCGAGGATCCGGAGGTCCCCGCGTACCTCGCGGATCTCGCGCGCCACGAGCTGGCCGCCTTCGCGGCGGCGTGCGCCGAGCAGGACGAGGAGGCCGGCGCGGGCGGAGCGTCAGGGCCGCTCGGCGACGAGACGCCGGCAACACCGGGCGATGATGCGCCGGGGCCCCTGGGCGAAGAAGCGCTGTCGCTCGACCGGGGGGCGCGCTTCCAGCGGGCCGCGGCGCTCGTGCGCTACGAGCACGCGGTCCACAGGCTGCAGGGCGACGCGTCGGCGCGTGACGTGCCGGCCCGCGAGCCCACCCGCCTGCTCGTGTACCGCGACGCCGCGCACGACGTGCGCTTCCTCGAGCTCACCCCGCTCGCGGCCGAGATCCTGGGCCGCCTCCTCGCGGGCGCCGCGCTCGGGGAGGCCGTGGTCGCGGGCTGCGCCGCGCTGGGACACCCGGTCGACGGGCCGGTGCTGGAGAGCACCGCGGCCCTGCTGAGCGATCTCGCCGAGCGCGGGGCGCTCCTCGGGGCGTCGCGATGATCGCCGGCGCGCAGACGGTGTATGCCGTCAGGACCGCCATGGATGAGCTCGCCCTGAACGAAGCGATGGACCGGTACGCGTGCGGCGACGCGCGCGCGTTTCCGGAGCTGCACCGCGCGCTCGCGGCGCGCCTCCTCGCGTACCTCACCCGCATGAGCGGCTCGGAGACGCTCGCGGGCGACCTGACACAGGAGACGTTCCTGCGGATGCACCGCGCCCGATCGAGCTTCGCCCGCGGCGGCGCCGTCGCGCCGTGGGCCTACGCCATCGCGCGCAACGTCTACCTGGATCACGCGCGCGCCCAGAAGCACCGCGGCACCGAGCGCCTGCCGAGCGATCCGGGCGCGGAGCCGCCGGACGCGCGCGGCGCGGACGCCGAGGCGGTCGCGATCGCCTCCGAGACGGCGCGGGCGGTGGAGCGGACGCTGGCGGACCTGCCGGCGTCGCAGCGCGAGGCGTTCATCCTGATCCGGTACGAGGGGCTCAGCGTGCAGGACGCCGCGGCGATCCTGGGGACGACAACGAGCGCGGTGAAGCTCCGCGCGTTCCGCGCCTACGAGGCGCTGCGGGCGGCGCTCGACGATCTCAAGCGTCGGCCCGAGGCCGAACCAGGAGGCGCGGAAGAGCGCCGCCGGGGCAAGGGCCAGGGGAGCGTCCGGGGAGGTGCCAATGTCGAATGAGCGCGACTTGTTGAGCGGGCTGAAGGACATCCCCGATCCCGCGGCCCACCTCGCCGCCCGCCCGCCGCCCGTCGTGGCCGAGGCGCCGGCCGAGCCGTCGCTGACGCGCCCGACGCGTGAGCGCCGCTCCTGGAGCGCGCTCCTGGCCGGGCTCGGCTGGATCCTGATCGTGAGCTGGTGGGAAGGCTTCCGCGACGACCTCCCCTCTCTCCGGGTCGCCGTCCCGCTCGCCGTCACGGCGGTGCTCTCCGGTCTCGGCCTGCTGCTCGCGCTGAGCCCGCGCGCCCGGGGCCTGCCGGCCGGTGTGAGGGCGATCCAAACGCTCGTCGTCGCGGTGCCGGCCGGGTTCCTGGCCGCGGCCGTCGCGACTTCGCCCGTGGCCGATCCGCCGGTGCCGCTGGACCAGCACCTCCGGTGCGTCGCCAGCGCCGTCGGCACGGCGGTCCTGCCGTTCGCTCTGGCGGCGCTCGTGCTGCGCCGCTCGTTTCTGTCGGCGCCGGCGTGGCGTGGCGCCGCGATCGGGGCCCTGTGCGGCCTCGGGGTGGTGGTCGGCATCGGGACGCACTGCGACATCGACGATCTCCTCCACATCGCGTTCGCCCACGGCCTCCCGATCGCGTCCGGCGCGCTCCTCGGCGCCGCCGCCGGGTCGCTGCGCGGGCGAGCCTGAGGCGCCGCGCCGCGCCGCGCATCCTCCCCGGCCTTCGCCACGAGGCGGCGTGAACGCCGCGAACCTGCCGCGGCGCGCCGCGACGAGGATCACGCCGTGGCGCTTGCACCGCGGCGCTGGCCAGGTCTAACGCAGGAAGCAGGAGAAACCAGGTCGATGCAGCGCGCGCTCCTCTTTCTGGCGGCGGGACTGTGGCTCGGATGCGGCAGATCCGGCGCCGGAGCCGCGAACAACGGCGCCACGACGGGCGCGGCCGCCGGCGGCGGTGACGGCGCGAGCCAGGGCGTCGGCAGCACGAGCGCCGGCAGCACGAGCGCCAGCAGCACGAGCAGCGGCGGCGCGGGCGGCGGCGGCGCGGGCGGCGGCGGCTCGCAGGCCGAACGCGCGTTCGTGGTCTATGTCGGTGGTCACGAGGGGCTCTTCGTCTTCCGCCTGGACGGCGCCGACGGCGCGCTCTCGGCCGTGCAGGGCCCGCTCGACGCCGAGATGAACCCGACCTTCCTCGCCGTCGACCCCGCGCACCAGCGCCTCTTCGCGGCGAACGAGCTGAACGAGGTGGACGGGGAGCTGTCCGGCGCGGTCAGCGCGTTCCGGATCGATCCCCAGGGCGGGGCGCTCGAGCTCATCAACAGGGCGTCCTCGAAGGGCGCGGGCCCCGCCCACCTGTCCACGGATCGCTCCGGGCGCTTCGTCCTCGTCGCCAACTACGCCGGCGGGACGGCGGCGGTGCTCCCCGTGGGCCAGGACGGCGCGCTCGGCCAGGCGGCCTTCGACGTGTCCTTCGGTCGCCGGACGAGGCCGCACCACGCCGTGACCGATCCGGCGAACCGGTTCGCGTTCGTCACCAACCTCGGGCTCGACGAGATAGCGCAGCTCACCTTCGACGCGGACACGGGCCAGATGGAGCCGAACGACCCGAAAGCCCTCTCGCTCCCCGAGGACACGACGCCTCGACACCTCGATTTCCACCCGAACGGCCGGTTCGCCTATGTGATCAACGAGTCTGCGGGCTCGATCACCACCCTGAGCTACGATGCGTCGCGCGGGACGTTCACCGCCCTGGCGACGGTCTCGACCTTGCCCGACGGCGCGAGCGCCGAGGGAAACTTCTCCGCCGAGGTCCAGGTGTCCCCGTCGGGCAAGTTCGTGTACGGGTCGAACCGCGGCCACGACAGCATCGCCATCTTCGCGGTCGATCCCGAGCGGGGCACGCTCACGCCCGCCGGCCATGCCTCGACGCAGGGCATGACGCCGCGCCATTTCCAGATCGCGCCGACTGGCAAGCTGATGCTCGTCGCGAACCAGGATTCGAGCAACATCGTCGCGTTTCGCGTGGACGAGGCGACAGGCGCCCTCGAGCCGACAGGCCGTGTCACCGAGGTCCCCGAGCCCACCTATGTCGGGATCGTGGCCCTGCCGGACCGGTGACCGCCGGGGCGCGTCGTACTTCCAGAGTTTGGACGCACACAAAATCGCCGTCCTACAGCGATATCTGATGCCGACGGTGATGCTCTTGTAGACACCGGACCGACGTGGCCGACGCGGACCCTTGTTCTGACGAATGGCCTGGTCGTCCAGCTCAAGCTCGGCGAAACACAAGAATGGAGGCCGAAAGAGCCCGCGATGGCGGGCGACGAGCCCGCTCCGTTCACCGCGCACACCTCATCGCGCAGCGAGCCGGCTTCTTTTGCTTACGCCCACTGCAGCCAGGCGGGCTCTGCGCTGCGGATGCCTGTGCGCACGGCGCTCACGAGGCTCACCATCTCCGACAAAAGGTGAGGGAGACCGTCGCACCCGAGAACAAAAGCCACACGGGCGAGCTGCAGCTGCGCGAATCTATCTTTTCTCCGACTGCCTCGGTCGCGGCGAGCGGTCGAGCAAGGAAGGTGTATGCGCGGATCTCGACTCTTCGCGCCTGCCGGCACGGGTTGGCTCTCCAGCGCCTGGGCCGCGGTGCTCGCGCTCCTCCTGGCGGCTGCGCCTGCCGCAGCGGCGCCCCCGGAGTCGCCGGCCGTGTCTCCCGAGCTCGCCTTCGGTCCACCGGTGGAGGGGCCGGCTCCCGTCATCCCGGCCCATCCGAGCGGGTCGTACGGCCGCTATAAGGCCGCCGCCTTCGACGGAGCTGCCTACCTCGCCGCCTGGACCACCGGCGAGCCCGACCGCGATGAGCCCATCTATGCCACACGCGTCCTTGCGGACGGCACCGTGCCCGACCCCCTCGGCTTCGCGCTGGGCACAGGACATCACCCGCAGATCGCCTTCGATGGCGAGCGCTTCCTCGTGATCTTCTCGGCGCGCAGCGACGTCGACGCGACACCTACCGTGCGCGCGGTGCGGGTGACGACCGCCGGCGAGGTCCTCGATCCGGGAGGCCTCGTCGTCCCGCTGGGCCCGAAGCCCCTGCGTGAGATCGCGCTCGCCTCGGACGGGGACGCTTTCTTGATCGTCGGGGAGACATTCTACGAGCCGGACGGCGGCGCTCGCGAGCTCCGCGCTTCGCGCTTCGCCCCGAACGACGAGGCGAATCCGCCCGGAAGCGCCGTCGTCGCCAGCTTCTCCCAGGGCGGCTCCGCCGACGTCGCGTTCGGCGGCGCGGGCTACCTCGTGGTCTGGCAGCAGGGCGAGGGCCGTGAAGACGGCGAGATCCGCGCGGCCCGCGTCAGCGTGACCGGCGAGGTCCTCGATCCCGGCGGCTTCCTCGTCGACACGGTTCCGGTGCTTCCCTGGACACCATCGGGCCCGCGGGTCGCATTCGACGGCGAGAACTACCATGTGGCCTGGTCCGGTCAGGAGGGACTGTGGACCCGGCGTGTGACGCCTCAGGGGACGCTGGCAGATCCCGCGAGCGCGCTGATCCAGCCCGATCTGGATGATCTCTCCGAGCCCGTGCTCGACGACGCGGCGTTCGACGGCGAGCACGTGAGGGTGCTCTGGTCGCGCATTCCCGAGCTCTCCTCCGCTCTGGCAGGCCTGCCGGCCTACCTCCACGTGAGCCGGCTGAGCGCTGCAGGTGCGGTCCTCGGAGGAGGCCCGACTCAGGTATCACCGCAGGCGCAGAGCGGCGCGCTCGCGGAGCGGGGCGCCCTGGTCATCTGGCAGAACGATCGCCCGGACGGGTTTCGCAACGGCCTCCACGGCGCGCGGCTGGGCAGCGATGGAACCCTCCTCGACGCACCGCCCTTGCGCCTCGGCCGCGGCACGAACGCGCAATCGGAACCTCAGGTGTCGTCCGACGGCCGGCAATTCGTCGTCACGTGGCTCGACGACCGCGGCCGCGCCGTGGGCGAGAGCGACGCGCTCTTCGCCGCGCGCGTCGCGGCGGACGGCCGCGTCGTGGACGAGGGCGGAACCCGCATGGCGAACGCGGCGGCGAACTGGGAGCTCGTGTCGCACGGATCGAGCCTGCTCTCGGTGGGGATTTCCAGGTTCGGCGAAGATGACAATGCAGACGTGTTTGGGACACGCCTGTCCCCAGCTCTGGAGATCCTGTCCCCCGAGCCGCTGGATCTCGGTAGCGCCGCGCTGTACCGAGGGCTCGCCGTCACCCCCGACCCGGCTGGGTTTGCCCTGCTGAGCGATGGGTCGATGGTGCGCGTGAGCCACGCGGGCGAGGTGCGCCGCACCGCGCTCCCGGATGGCCTTGGCCCCATGGTCGACGATATACGCGCGGTCGGATTCGACGGCACGCAGCGCCTGCTCGTCTGGTCGCCCGGGGCGCTGAGCCCCGGAATCCGTGCGACGAGGCTTGGTCCTGGGGACGAGATCCTCGATCCCGGCGGGATAGCGCTGGTCGATCTCGCGAGCACGTTCCGCGTCACCGAGCTCGCGGTGGCCCACGGCGCCGAGATGTACGTGGTAGCGTGGCGTGGCTGCGAGGAGGACGGCGGCCTCACGCGGGTGGGCATGATCCGGGTAAGCGCTGCCGGCGGCGCCCTGGATCCCGAGCCGCTGCGCGTCGCCGAGCACGCGGGGTGCCAATGGACCGGGCCGAGGCGTCGAGGCACGCAGTTGGTCTTCGACGGCCAGCGGTTCGTCGCCGTCTGGGAAGAGCCCGTGGGCTCGGCAGATTCGCTGGACGTCCACGGCGTCGCGCTCTCGCCGGACGGCGCGGTGAGCTCGCCTTTCGCGGTCTCCGCCGAGCCGGGAAGCGAGCGGTCGCCCGATATCGCGGCGCTGGGCGGGGGCGTGTCGCTCGTTGTCTATTCGCGGTTCGAGTCGGATGTGGAGCACAAGAGTCCGCGGGTGTTCGCCCGGCGGCTCGGCCCACCGGCATCCGACACGACCGATCCGCGCGGGCTCGTCGCGGGGGGCGGCTGCTCGTGCCAGGCCGAGGGGGGAGCGCCGCCGGCGCCAGCGGAGTGGACGGCGCTTCTGTTCCTGGGCCTGGCCATGGGGCGGCGCGCCTGGTCGCGGCCGCGGCGCCCAGCACCGGCCCGAACGCGCACGGCGATGCTCCCCGCGCTCCGCCGCGCCCGCATCGGCATTGGGCTCACGGCGGTGCTCGGCGGTGCCGGCTGCAGCGACGCGTCCAGCCCGGAAGCGGCCCGCGACCCCGCCTCCGAGGGGGACGCCGGATCGACCTGGTTCGAGGTGGGCAGCGGCTCGACGTCCTTCGCGGCGCTCGGTCCCGGCGCCACCGTCGAGCTCGCCGAGGGCGACCAGGGAGGATACCATCTCTGGCTCAGCATCCGCTGCAACGCGTGCGCGCCCGAGGGCATCCTGAGCTACGGCGTGGACGACGCCTCCTCCGGCGAGCTGCTCACGTTCCACGGCCTGCAGCGATGGGTGCGGCTCCGGGAGGTGGAGGACGGCGTTCGCCAGGAGGTGGGCCTGAGCGCGTTCTTGAACGACGGCGACCCGTCGCTGTACCTGGGCCGCGCCGTTCGCCTCTGGGCGACCCTCTCCAGGGAGGGGAGCCGCGAGCCTCCGCTCGAAGGCGAGGCCCGCGCGATGGTCTCCGACTGAGCCGAGCAGGCGTGTTCGCCCGCCGACCCGACAAGAACGGCGGGAAGCCCCGGGAACACCGCCGGGGATCACCGCCCGGGATGGCGCTTCGGCTCCTCCCCCGACTTCCGCAGCATCACGATCTTCCCCGTCGGCGTCGCCACGGTCTTCACGAAGGCGGCCCGCTGTCGCCCGAGGACCCAGCTCGCCTCGGCGAGCTCCTCCTCGGCGCGCTGGCCCTTCACCAGCAGCACGATCCCGCTCGGCCGCACGAAGGGCACCGTCAGGGGGATCAGCATGACCAGGCGCCCCACCGCGCGCGCCGTCACCGCGTCGAACGCGCCTTGGAGATCGCCCTTGCCGAGCTGCTCGGCGCGCTCGGCGCGCACCGACACGTTGGTGAGCCCCAGGCCCGAGGCCACCGCGGTGAGGAACGAGGCCTTCTTCTGCGTCGCCTCCACCAGCGTCACCCTCAGATCGGGCCGAGCGATGGCGACCGGAAGGCCGGGGAGGCCCCCGCCCGAGCCGATGTCGGCGAGGCGCGCCCCCGCGCTCAGCTCCTCCAGGAGGGGCAGGAGCGTGAGCGAATCGAGGATGTGTTTCTCCCAGACCTCGACCGGATCCGTGACCGAGGTGAGGTTCATCAGCTCGTTCATCGCGAGCAGGCGCGCGAGGTAATCGCCGAGCCTGGCGATCGTCGCGGCGTCGAGGGTGACGCCGATCGCCGCGAGGCGCTCCGCGAAGCCCTCCGGAGGCGTGAGCGGAGCGGGAGCCGGCAGCGGGAGAGGAGCGCGTTCGTCAGGGGGCATGGACGTCCGCGCACCCTAGCAAGCTCCCCCTCGTGAAGCGCCGCAATTCTCGCGCTCGCCCTCCCCGCCCGCTCCGGGGCCGCCCTTGTGGCGGGTCGCTACACCGCCGAGAGGCGCCTCTGCAGCTCTTCGGGAGAGACGTCCTCGATCCGGCTCGCGAAGGACCAGCGATGGCCGAACGGATCGCGGAGCCAGGCCGTCCGGTCTCCGAACGGCTTGTCCTGCGGCGGGCGATCGATGGTCGCGCCTGCCGCCGCGGCCTGAGCGACGAGCGCGTCCACGTCCTCCACGTAGACGACGACGGCCGGGCTGCTGCCTCCCAGCGTCTCGGGGCTGATGGCGCCGAGCTCGGGATACTCGTCCGACAGGAAGAACCGAGCTCGACCGATGGACAGCTCGGCGTGGCCGATCCGCCCGTCGGGCATCGGGATGCGCGAGTCCTCGCGCGCGCCGAACGCGCGCGTGTAGAACTCGATGGCTTCCGCGGCGCTCCGCGCGCTCAGGTAGGGGAAGCACGTCTGACCTTCCGGGACGGGGTGGACCTTGCTCTTCGTCATCGTCGCGCTCCTTCGTGCTCGTATCGGATCATGGCCTTTCCCGGGGGAACGGCGGGAGGTGCCTTGACGGTCGAGCGGCGCTCCGCGCGCGCCAGGCTTGGCGATCCGGGTCGGCGCTCATCCTGGACTATCGCGCCGACCGCGTATTGGACGAAATTTACCTGCGGGCCCGGCCGCGCGCCTCTTCCGCGTGTCGCCTGAGCTGCACACGATCGACGAGGCGGTCTCTGGATGCGCCCTCGCGGGAGTGCGCCGACGCGGAGGCCGACCTCTTGAGATCGCATCCGCGAGGTGCCCTCACCAGCGATCCCACCCTCGATATCGTACGCGCACCGCGCCGTCCGCGCACGCCGAGGCTACATACTCCCCCTCCCTGCTCGCCGCCATACACTCGACGGCGCTGGCATACCCGCCAATCACGCGGCCGCCGGCTCGCACCGTGCCGTCGGCCGAGCCAAAGACGAGCGCTTCCCACTGCGACACGAAGGCCACGGACACGACGCGCTTCGTATGCGCTGTGAACGAGGCCGTCGGCGACGGCTCCCACGTCCGCGTGTCCCAGAATCGGATCGTGCCGTCATCGCAGGCCGCCGCCAGCGTGCGCGTTCGCTCCGCGACCGCGAGGCTCCGCACGGCGCCCCCCTCGGACCGCAAGACCCGCACCTGCCGCAGCGACGCGTCCCAGAGGCGCACCGTCGCGTCGTGCCCGCCGGATGCGAGCATCGTGCTGTCCGCGACAAACGCCACGCTCCGGACGCGATCGGAGTGCTCCTTGCCGACGTGCAGGCGCTCACCGGCGGTCACGCTCCACAAGGTGACGAGCCGGTCATCGCCGCACGCGACGAGCCTCTGTCCATTCCAGTGGATGTCGATGCCTCGCACGGCCGCATGACCTGGCAAGGACTCCTCGATGGTGCCGTCCGCGGGATCAAGCAAACAGATGTTCCCGTCACCACAGCCGACAGCGATCCTGCCCGCGCGCGCGGTGACGCAGAGCACACGCGAGGGAAGACGCTGCCACCAGCGCGGGCGCCGCGCCGCAAGGTCCAGGCACAGCACCAAGCCCGTGCCGAAGGCGATGACGAGCACCGCGTCACGCTCGTCGAAAGCAACGGCCCGAGCCTTGTGCCCGGGCACGCACAGAGACAGGGTATTTCTGAGCCTGTCGTCATCGATCTCGAGACCGGGCTCACCGACGACACGGGTGGGGTGCCTCTCCTTGTGTCCAGGTCTTCGGAGCGGTTTGCGGCTTGCGTCCACGCGAAGTGGCGCGGGGGCGTCGTCCTCCGCCTTCGGCTTCGCCGCGACGTCCGCCCCCAGCGCGGCGGCCGGCTCGAAGGCCTCCGGCGCAACGACCTGCTCTGGAACCCTCTGCGCGGCAGCCTTCTCACCCGGCATGGGCAGGGTGTCGGCGAGGGCCACGCCCTCGCGCGAGCTCCGCGGCGCCGCCGATCTCCGCTCTCGCTCGTGTGCCCGCTGTGCGGCCGCGCCGAGGGCCTCCGCCATATCCATGGCCGCGCCGAACCGCGCCTCGAGGTCGACCGCCAGCGCCCGGCCCATCCACGCGTCCATCGCGGCAGGCAGCTCGGGCCGCAGCACGCTCGGCGGCTCGAACACGCCCTTCTGCACGGCCATCGCCAGCGCGAACAACGTGGGACCCGTGAACGGCGTCTTCCCCGTCAGCGCCTCATACGTGACGACCCCGAGCGCCCACAGGTCCGTGCGATGATCGACGCGGCCGATGTCGCCGAACTGCTCCGGGCTCATGTAAAGCGGCGTCCCCAGCGTCATCCCGGTCGACGTCATCCGCACGTCCGCATCCACCCGCTTCGCGATCCCGAAATCGAGCACCTTGGTGAAAGGCTCCCCCTCGACGTCGATCACGAACAGGTTGTCCGGCTTGATGTCACGGTGCACGATGCCGAGCCGGTGGGCCCCTCCAAGGGCCTTGGCGGTTTGCCCGACGAGCCGTATCACCTCGTCGATGGGCATCGGCCCGGACCGTTCCATGCGCTGCCTGAGCGTCTCGCCCTCGAGGAGCTCCATCACGATGTAAGGCTGCCCTTCCCCCGTCATCCCGTGGTCGAGGACCTGGGTCACATGCGGGCTCTTGAGCCGCGCGGCGGCCTGCGCTTCCTGCCGGAAGCGCGCCGCGGATCGCGCGTCCTCTGCGTAGCTCGGCGCCATGAGCTTCACAGCGACCTGCGTGCCCAGCGTGAGGTGCTCCGCGATCCAGACGCAGCCCATGGCGCCCTGGCCCAGGGGGCGCACGAGCTTGATCGTCGGGGTCACATGCTGTCCGGCCTGCATTCCGATCGCCCTGCCGCATCCTACCGCGACCGGGCCGCGGGCGCGCCGCCTCTTCGCCACGGGCGCGACGGTGCGCGCGGCGCTGGCCGACCGGCTCCCGCGTCCAGGGTGAACGGCGCCTCGAGACGCGCGGGCTCGCCTTCGATCGGGGCCTCTCGCCGGACTGCGAAGCCTCCCTGCGCTCGGCGGAGGACTTGACGAACGCGTAACACATCCGTTACACATCACGCCGATGGACGCCGTTGCCCAGGCGCTGGCGGATCCGATCCGGCGGGAGATCCTGCGGATGCTGCGCGATCGCACCGCCACGGCGGGCGCCATCGCCGGCGCGTTTCCGGTCAGCCGCCCGGCGGTCAGCCGGCACCTGCGCGTGCTGCGCGAGGCGGGCCTGGTGCGCGACGTCCAGTGCGGTCGCGAGCGCGAGTACCGCCTCGAGCTCGGTGCGCTCGCCGAGATCGAGGCGTTCCTGCGAGAGCTGCACGCGGCGAGCCCGTGGCACCGCCGGTTCGACGCGCTCGAGACCGAGGTGCACCGCGTCGGCCGGCAGCGGCGCATGGCGACCGCACCCCCGTCCCACAACCAAGCGAAACGAAGGAAGGAGACCGCATGAGCCCCCGACCCACAGGCCACGTCCGGAGCACGGCGACAGGCGCCGATCTCGTCATCACGCGCAGCTTTCGCGCCCCCATCGAGGATGTCTGGCAGAGCGTCACCGCCTCCGAGAGCACGGCGCGCTGGATCGGCCCGTGGGAGGGCGAAGCGGGGCCCGGCAAGACGGTGCGCCTTCAGATGGCGTTCGAGCAGGGGGCGCCGTGGTGTGACTTCTCGATCGACACGTGCGAGCCGCCGCATCGCCTCGCGCTCTCGGCCAAGGACGATCACGGCGAGTGGCGGCTCGAGCTGTCGCTCGCGGCGAAGGGTGAGATCACCGAGCTCACCTTCATCCAGCGCCTCGCCGATCCAACGCTCGCCGGCGATGTCGGGCCGGGCTGGGAGTACTACCTCGACATGCTCGTCGCCTCCAGGCTCGGCGAGCCGCTGCCCAGCTTCGCCGACTACTATCCGGCGCAGCGCGACTATTACCTGGGCGACGCGCGCACGCCCTGCTGAGGTCGCCAGTCGATGGGCTCGCCGGCAGTGATCCTCTTCGTTGGCCTGCCGGCATCGGGCAAGACCACGTTCTTCCGGACCCACTTCTCCGGGACGCACGTGCATGTCAGCAAGGACAATTTTCCCAACGCGAAGAAGCGCGACGTGCGCCAGGCCCGCCTGGTGACCGAGCTCTACTACATGACGATGACGAACGATGGTTTCGCGCAGGAGGTCTGGCAGGAGCAGTCGAATGAAGAGTGACGAGATGGATGCGAAGATGCGACTGGGCGAGTGCTTTCACGAGCTGCGCGCGCTGCAGGGCGCGTACATCGTCATTCGGGTGGACGGCCGTTCGTTTTCGCGGCTGACGGAGCGCACCTGCGAGAAACCGTTCGACGCGGGGTTCCATCGCAAGATGACGGACGCCGCGAAGGCCGTGCTCACCTCTCTCCACGGTTCTTACGCCCATACGCAGAGCGACGAGATCTCCATCCTGCTCCCCCACGAGAGCAACGTCTTCGATCGCGGAGTAGAGAAGCTGGTCTCCATCGCCGCCAGCTCCGCCGCCGCCAGCCTCTCGCTCTCGCTCGGCGCGCCGGTGGAGTTTGACGCGCGCCTGTGGCTCGGCGCCCGGCGCGGAGACGTTGTCGACTACTTTCGCTGGCGGCAGGCGGACGCGACGCGGTCCGCTCTCAACAACTGGTGCTATTGGACCCTCCGAAAGGAGGGCAAGAGCGTCAAGGAAGCCACCCATGCGATGCTCGGCCTCTCCGTCGCTGGAAAGAACGAGCTGCTCTTCTCCCGTGGGATCAACTTCAACGACGTGCCCGCGTGGCAGCGCCGGGGGTCGGGCATCTATTGGGAGACGATAACCAAGGCAGGAAAGAACCCGAGGACCGGAGAGAGCGTCCCGGCCACCCGTCGCAGGCTTCGCGTCGACGACGATCTGCCCATGAAAGAGGCTTACGGGAAGTTCGTGCGTCAATTCCTCAAGGAGCAGGCCGAAGCATGACGAGCGCCCGCCCACGCGTTGCCAACTGAGGGGCTGGGCGAACACGCCACCATGCGCTCCGAGGCGCGGTCGCTCCGGCAGCGCGCCCGGGATTGGCGCGCCCTCGCCAGGCGCCGGCGCGGCGTGCTCTCGTGGTCGCGCCGGCCTGTGCATTCGCGGCGGCCCGCGGTAGGCTCGCGGCATGAAGATCGTCCTTCCGGGTGGGAGCGGACAGGTAGGTCAGATCCTTGCGCGCGCCTTCGCGGCCGACGGACACGAGGTGATCGTCCTGTGCCGCAGCGCGAGCGTGCCCGCGGGGCGGGTCGTGCCGTGGGATGGACGCACGCTCGGTCCCTGGGCGAGCGAGCTCGACGGCGCCGACGTGGTGTTCAACCTCGCTGGCCGCAGCGTGAACTGCCGTTACACGGACGAGAACCTCCGCGCGATGAGGAGCTCTCGTGTGGACTCGACGCGCGCCGTCGGCGAGGCGATCGCCGCCGCCTCACAGCCGCCGCGCGTATGGCTGCAGATGAGCACGGCCACGATCTACGCGCACCGCCACGATGCGCCCAACGACGAGGCGACCGGGCTCCTCGGCGGCGACGAGCCGGACGTCCCCTCGACCTGGCGCAACAGCGTCGAGATCGCCCGAGCGTGGGAGCAGGCGCTGGACGACGCCAAGACGCCGCGCACGCGCAAGATCGCGATCCGCGCTTCCATGGTGATGAGCCCTGATCGCGGCGGCATCTTCGACGTGCTGCTCGGGCTCACCCGGCGGGGCCTCGGCGGTCCGGCCGGCGGAGGGCAGCAGTTCGTGTCGTGGATCCACGATCGCGACTTCGTGCGAGCGACGAGGTTCTTGATCGAGCGGGACGACATCTCCGGGCCGGTCAACCTCGCCTCGCCGGGGCCGCTCCCCTACCGAGATTTCATGCGCGCGCTGCGCGAGGCCTGGGGTATCGGCTTCGGGTTGCCCGCGATGAAATGGATGCTGGAGGTCGGCGCGCTCGTGATGCGCACGGACACCGAGCTCGTGCTGAAGAGCCGGCGCGTCGTCCCGGGACGCCTGCGCGAGGCCGGGTTCACGTTCGCCTTCACCGAGTGGTCGTCGGCGGCGCGCGACCTCGTGGCGCGATGGCGCACCGAGAGCTGAGGAGCTGACGCGCTCCCGGTGTGCGCTCCTGAGCTCTCCCGACCCAAGCTCTGTTGATCTGGGCGCGACGGCGATCGTGCCGCGCTTGCCGTCCGCCCCGACCGCCACCGCCGCGCCCGTCCTCGAGCCCCTTGCCGGCGACGCGCCCGAGCTCGGCCAGCGCCATGGCGGCCGCGCCGAGCTCGCCGGCGCACGCGCGCCTGGCGCCGCGCAGTGGGATTGGCAAGCTTTTAGCTAGAGTCATAGCTAGAGAGGGAGAGAGGTGCGGGGGAGGCACAAGGAAGAAGCACGAGAGCTCCCAGCGGGCCCGCGCGCCTTGCACGCTCTTTGCAATCGGCCACAAAAATCGCAACACGGCCTCTTTCATGAAATCCACGCATCATGCGGACCAGAGGAAAAGCAGAGATACACGGACCGCAACACGGATTGCATGGCGATCCCTCGTCCAATCGGCCAGCTGCCAGCGACGACTCGCCTCTTGGCGATACGCGAAACCGGACCAGGGCCGAGCTCGATTCCGTCCCTGTCATCAGCGGTAAACGCTACTTGTTCCGACGATTCTTTCATCCAGAATGGGATCCTTGGAATCGTCGAACGGTGACCGCTTGCTGACCTCCCTTCAGCGCAGACCTCCGATAGACATCGGCAGACCGATCGCAAGCCGCACAGTCCCCGACATCGTGCACATGTACGACACCGCAACCAGCGACACGAGCGCCACACACCAGAAGCCTGAGCCACGTTTCGCCCACTCACCATTGCCATGGGGTCGCTCCGATGACGAGAAAGCGCGTCCGTCACTTCACACCCGAGGAGGTGCTCGAAGTCTACGAAGGCCATCCGCTGCGCCTCGAAACCCTGAAGCAACGGCTCGCGGGTGAGCATAAAACCCGGCTCACCGAGGACGATCTCGCGTTCGATGAGGAACGCGAGATCACGGAGCGGAATCACGTCGGAGGCGCACCGTTCGTGCTTGAGCTGGCGGAGGCATGTGGCGTCCGCCCTTCGGACCATGTCCTCGATCTCGGCAGCGGCATCGGGGGGCCGGCACGACTCCTTGCCAGCCGTTACGGCTGCCGAGTCCATGGCGTCGACCTGAACCCGCAGCGGCACAGCGACGCCATGGAGCTGACCCGGCTCACAGGGCTTGAGACGACGGTAACCTTTACATGCGCTGACATCATGGCGCTCACGCCAGAACCCGCCTATTCCGTCGTCTGGGGCCAAAACTCATGGATCCACACCGCCGATCCTGTGCGCCTGCTCGAGCTGGCGAGCGGCTGGCTGATTGCTGGCGGACGCGTCGCGTTCGAAGACACCTGCCTCGGCCGAGACCCCGGAAGCCTACAGGAGGAGAACTGGCTGGATACGCTCTCCGATGTTTGGCGGTCAAGCTTCGTGAGCGCGGAGAAGTGGCGCGACGCCTTCGTTTCCGCGGGCCTGCGCGTCGTCGTGGAGGTGGACGTGACTACGCCATTCATCGAGCACTATCAGAAATTCACACAACTCGCCAGCGAGAGCCCCGATTCATACCCGGCGCACGAAGTCGTTGGATGGCGCTGCGCTCGACACCTCGGTGAGGCCGGAGCGCTCTGCTTCATGCGGCTTGTCGGTGTGAAAGATTGACGCCCGTGGGGCGTCAACCTTCCATCGCCGCCTCGAGGAGGCCTTCCTCCATCGCGAAGGGTCTCTCGTCCGCAGACTACCTCAGCTCGTAGACGTCGACCGTGTCCACCATCACGTGGGGGACAAGGACGCGTCCACGCTTCGTGTCGTAACCGATGTCCGCGGGCGTCTTCTGCTCGGGAATCGCGACCACGAAGGTTCCGCCGAGCTTCCCGCGAAGCACCGCCGACGCTTCGTGGCTGGTCACGAGGAGCGAGTCCCCGAGGGAGATCAGGCCATCGAGGCGACCGCCGGGCGCCGTGGTGGTCGCGTCCTGCTTGGCGCCCTTCTCATCCAGGCGGAAGACCTCGGGAGCGCCGCTCGAGCAGACCACGAGCCCCTTGTCGGACCATGCGAGGCCGTTCGGCATGTGCAGGTCGGTGGTCTTCACCAGCGCCTTGGCCTTGCCCTTCTCGATGACGTACATGGCATCGCTCGACGTCGCCTCCAGGGTTCCGGTCGCGGTGATCTTGAAGCCGGAGTCAGACACGTAGACCTTGCCGTCCGGAGCCGCCACGACGTCGTTCAGCAACGTCGTACCGGGGATGGCGATCTCTCCCTTCGGCGCCCCGGTCTTGAGGTCGAACATCCGGACGGTCGTGAGGTCGGCGACGTAGAGCACGCCCTTCGCGATCGCCGAGCCCGTCGGCGCGTCGAGCTTGACCTTGGCCTTGCCGCCCTCGATCCACTTCAGGTTCGTCACCTGACCGTCGGGCGAGAGGACGGAGATGAAGCCGTTGTTGTCCTTGTCGTCCGGATTGCCGTTGATGTTCGACACGAGGTACCGGTCGTTGTCCGCGTCGTAGAGCACGCTCTCCGGCTTGGCGAAGCCGGTGTACCTGGCGACTGGGCTCGGCGCGGCGAGCCTGGGCGGCTCGGGCGCCGCCGTCGACGCCGTGGGAGCAGCCGGAGCCGCAGGCGGGGGCTCAACGCTGTTCGTCGCGACGGGCGCGACGGAAGCGGAGGCCGCCGGCGCCAGCGCGGGCGGCCGGGTCTCCCCCCCGCAGGAAACCACCGCGGCCGCAGCGGCGATGGACGTCAAAATGCCACGGAATCGTGCCACGAAATGACCTCCGGGCGGCGAATCTACCACAACGCCGAAAGCTCTGGTTCTGGAGCCGGACGTCGAACGCAAGCTGGCCGCCGCGTGGCCTTCCGAGGAGGACCGTGCTGCGGCCCGCGCCGCGCTCAGCCGCTATAGCTAGACGGTCAGACGTCGGGTACGAAAGCGGCGATCCGCTCAAAAAACCAGTACATCGCCAGCGTGCCCATCGCGTAGTAACCGGCGGTCGCGAGACGAACGCCCGACGCGCGCCCGAGCCTACGCAACGCCGCGCGGAGCGCCAGCAAGCCTGCGATGAACACCAGCTGCCCGATCTCCACGCCGACGTTGAAGCAGAGCAGCGCGATCGGGCGATCCGCGTTGGAGAGCTCCAGCACCGCGAGCGCGTTGGCGAAACCGAAGCCGTGCAAGAGCCCGAACGAGAACGCCACGAACCAGGGCCATCGGCGAGTCAAGCTCGGCCGCTTCGTGCGTGCCTCGCCAGCTATCTCCACGGCGACGAACGCGATGCTGAGCGCGATGACGGCTTCGACGGGGGCGGTAGGCAGGCCGTGCAGCCCGAAGGTCGCCGCTCCCAGCGTCAAGCTATGCGCGACCGTGAACGCCGTGACGGTCTTGATCAGCACGCGCCACGAGTCCAGCAGCCAGAGCAGCCCCACCACGAACAGCAAGTGATCCAGCCCGAGCCAGATGTGCGTGATCCCGATCCAGACAAAATTGGACACCCCGCGCAACGCCCTGGTATCGGTCCGCACCTCTGACACTCGAACGTGGGGCTGCGCGGCGGTCAGGCTCAGCATCTGGTCACTGCCGTCAACCCACCGGATCTTGATCATGCCGGAGGTCGAGAGATCGCCCAGGCCGTCGAACCCGACGCGACCTGACAGCCCGCGCGCGCCGCAATCGAGGCGCGGCGCCTCGAACCGGCAGTGCTCAGGGAACACGGGCTTGAGCAAGTCGTACGCCGCGCTGACGTCCTGGATGCCCTGCGTGCGCTCCCAGCTGGCGATGAACTCGCCAGGTGAGCGCTCGTCGAGCGCCAGCACGCTCAGCGAGAGCGTGTGGGCGTGCGCGGCCCCTGCGCACAGGGAACACAGGGTGATCCACAGCGCCGCCGCCGCCCGCAGCCACTTCCCGCTCGTCATGGCCGCTCCGCGATCTGGACGCGCCACTGCGATGTGATGCGGCTGAGCTCCGCTTGAAACGCGCGCGCAGTCCGATCCTTGCGATAGTCCGCGCTCACCTGCTCGCGGATGGTCTCGAACGAGGGCTCCGACGCCGCGGTGCGCTCAGCGACGCGCACGATGTGAACTCCGCGACTGGACCGCAGCTCTCGCCAGCTGCTGCTCGGCAGAGTCCAGAGTTCGTGTGCGAGCTCGGGGCCGTACAATGAGGCCAGCTGAGCTTCGGAGCGTTGCGAATAGTCGGTTGGAATGGGCAGCCCCGGCCCGTCGGCCGGCTCTTGTCGTTCCAACGACGACAAGAGCCGCCGTGCGTCGCCGTCGGCGTCCGGCCCGCTGCGAATCAGGTACTCGCGATAGCTGATGGTCTCAGGGACGGCGTAGTCCGAGAGATGCGCTTCATGGTAGGTTTGTAGCTCGATGTCCGTGGGCGGCTTTTGGCTGAGCTCGGCTTGCAGCATGCCGCGCACGCGGGCGATGACCTGCGCGCGCAGCATCGGGTCCGTGTGCACGAGGGACAGGCGCAAGCCCTCGCGAAACAGCGCTTCATCTTCGACGTAGCGTCGGATCAGCTGCTCGCGCTCTGTGTCGTTCGGGGCCCTGCCCTGGCGTTGCTCGAACAGCTTGACGAGTTCTCGCTGTTTGGACGCCGACACGTCGAGCGTGGGCACGTCGGACGCGCGGGTGACCAGGAGATGTCCGGCGAACACGAGCGCCCCGAGCAGCGTGAAGTGAACGAAGGGCTCGGAAGCGATGCGCCGCGACAAAGCGACGAGGGTCTTGGCATCTTTGGCCGTGCGGCCCGATGCCCCCTCGAACGCGGTCGGGTCGGCGGCTCTAGGGGCGGCGGTTCGAGTCATGGCTCTCGAGAGTGCAGCGTATCCGGCTCACGGACTGGCGAGCCCGGCGGAGGCTACCCGTGCTCCGTGGCGCCTCTGTTTCAGCAGCGCGACGGCGTCGCGACTTGACGGTGGACGACGAGACCTCGCGGCGCAGCGCACGCCGAGCGGCAACCAGAGGTAACTGGAGCCGCACGGAGTTGCAACCTGCACCGCATACAAGTGCGGCAGCGAACAGAGCCAGGCTCGTCCGTCTTGGCCAGGGGAGCACCCGTACATGACAAAAACCTACCGTTTGATGCTCGCTGTAGCCGCTTTCGCGCTGTGTTGTGTAGCGACACGCTCCGCGAGCGCGCAAGCCGCGTTTTCGGTCGTGTTGATCCCCGACACCCAAAACTACAGCGAGTTCTCCTCGTACGAAGTCTACGAACACCAAATGCAGTGGCTCGTCGACAACCGCGCCGCGCGCAACATCAAGTTCGCGGTGCACCTCGGCGACATCACCAATCACGACACCGCAATCGAGTACGACGTGGCGAGCGCCGCGCACACGCTGCTGGACAACGCCGGCGTGCCGTACAGCATGACGATCGGCAACCATGACATCTACCCGAGCAACGAAGCCTACAAGCGCAGCTCGCTGTACGCGGATTACTTCGGCCAGCCGCGCTACGAGGGCGAGTCGTTTTACGGCGGTGCTTACGACGCATCGAACATCAACAACTACACGTACTTCGAGGCCGGCGGGCTCAAGTTCATGGTGGTGAGCCTCGAGTTCGCGCCGCGCAAGGACGTCGTGACGTGGGCGAATCAGGTCATCGCGAACCACCCGGACCGCCGCGTCATCGTGGCCACGCACTGCCACATGAACAACAACGCTGAGCACGCGAGCGGCTGTGCCGACAGCTACAACCTCGAGGGCCGCGACGGCGTGGACCTCTGGGAAGAGCTGATCCAGCGCCACAGCAACGTGTTCATGTCCGTGAGCGGACACATCCAGGGGGTGTCGTATCGCCGCCGCACCGGCAACAACGGCAACAACGTACACGAGATCCTGAACGACTTTCAGAGTGAGCCGGTCCTGGGCAACGGCCATGCGCTGGGCAACGGCTGGCTGCGCGTCCTCACGTTCGAGCCGGCGCAGAATCAGATCACGGTGGAAACGCTGAGCGTCGAGGACGGCAACTGCGCGATCTTCGCCGACTGTCAGGCGACGCTGTACCTGAACTACAACAAGGCGCAGAGCCCGACTGCGACCAAACACAACCAACAGAACTACGCCATCAGCTACGACATGCAGGCTGCGCTGCCCACGTACGCTTACACGGCCAGCGATATCTTGTTCAAGGATCGCATGGCCAACGTGCAGTTGACGGGCGAGCACTTCGATCCCAAGATCGCGACGGCGCCGAACGGCAACTTCGTGGTGGTCTGGGAAGATGACCACGATGACAACGGCGTCGGTCAGATCTACGCGCGCGGCTTCGACCCGGACGGCAACGCGCGGTTCTCGCAGATCGCCGTGAACAGCGTGGATTCAGGCGAGCAGAGGCACCCGAGCGTCGCCATCGACGACTCGGGGAGATTCGTGGTGGCGTGGGAAGACGATCAGGACGGGAACGGCGCATATCAGATCCTGGCGCGCGGCTTCAATGCCAATGGCAGTGAGCGCTTCCACGATGTTACGGTGAACACGGTGTCGGGCGGTCAGCAGTCGAGGCCCGCGGTGGCCTGCGACGCCAACGGCAATTTCGTCGTCGCCTGGGAAGACGATCAGGACGGGAACGGGTACTATCAGATCTTGGCGCGCGGCTTCACTGCGGCCGGCGTTCAGCGCATCGCGACCTTCACCGTCAACAGCGTCGCCGCGGGTGAGCAGTTCAATCCGGCCATCGCCATGGATGCGGATGGTGACTTCGTCGTCGCTTGGGAAGACGACCAGGACGACGACGCCAACTTCCAGATCTATCATCGAGGTTTCACCGCCACGGGCGGCAACCGCTTTGCGCAGAGAGCGGTCAATACGAGCACGGCGGGGCAGCACACCATGCCGTCGATCGGCATGGCGAACAACGGGAACTTCGTGGTGGCCTGGGAGGACGATCAGGACGACAACGGCTACTACCAGATCTATGCACGCGGGTTCACGATCACCGGCGCGGAGCGGTTCGGGGTGATGGCCGTGAACAGCGTGGCTGATGGTCAACAGCTTGCGCCTAGCGTTGGGATGCGCGGCGACGGTGCTTTTGCGGTGGCTTGGCAGGACGACCAGGACGACAACGGCGCGTATCAGATCCTGGGTCGCGATTTCACGGCCGGCGGCGCGCAGCATCGGGCGGATTTCACCATCAACAGCGACTCGAGCGGCCAGCAACGGTTGCCTGTGACTGCCATGGATGATCAGGGCCGCTTCGTGGTGGCCTGGGAGGACGACATGGACGGGAATGAGAAGGCGCTCATCCTCGTTCGCAATTTCAATTATTGAACTTTGAGGCGGCGGCCTGGCGATGCGGGGCCCCCGGGCGCGGCCCTCCCGCTTCAGAACGTGGCGTCGAGCTGGAGGCGACCTACGTGGCGGGCCTCGGCGGTGTCCTTGCCGAAGATGTAGAAATAGTCGCCCTGGATCTTCAGGGCATACCCGTTCACATAGTAATTGAGCCCGCCGCCGACCTGCTTTCCCTGCGTGTCGACGAGATCGACGAGCTTCGGATCGGTGCCGCGCTCCGCGAAGATCTGGTCCCAGCGCGCGGCGACCTCGACCCGCTCGGTCAGCAGGAAGCCCGACTGGACGAAGTAGCCGTAACCCGACCGGGTCCACTCCCGCACGGGCGCGCCGTCGACCTCGCCCTCGAAGGAATCCCGCTCGGCGTGGCGCACCACGGCCTCGGCCGAGAGCGAGAAGCCGCCGTATTTGAAGACGAGATCCGCCGCGCCGTGCAGGTAGTCGGCCGCGCCGTGCGCGAGCGTCGTGCCATAGGTGCTGTTCTGGCGGTTGGTCTGGTGGTTGTAGGCGCCCGCGACGCCCACCGCGAGCCGGGGCTTCGCCTCGCGAGAGAGGTCGCCCTCCTGGTCGTCGTCGAACGCGCCGAACGGGCGGACCGCGAGCCGCGCCACCGCGAGCGGGCCGTGCTTCTGGCCGCCGAAGCGATTGCGCCCCTCGCCGCCGCCCACGAAGAGGTTGTACGACAGCTTGCCTCCCAGGCCGAAGAGATCGGGCGATGAGAGCATCAGGCCGACGTCGCGATCGAGCGTGAACTCGCGGACGGCGATCTGGCGATCGACCAGCTGGAGGGTGAACTCGCGCGTGGTCCGCGCCCGGTCGAACGGGACGAAGAACTGGCCGACACGCACGTTGAGATCGCGGATCCCGGTGTACTCGACGAAGGCGTCGAAGACGGGAGAGGGGCTGTCCTTCTCGAAGTCGTTGCCGCCGAAGGCGAGCTGCACGGTGTACTTGAGATCGGGCGAGAGGACATGGCCGCTCGTCGTGAGGCGCACCGTCTTCACGTTGATCTCGTTCGTGTCGTCCTCTCCCGTGTGCGTGATGGTCTCGCGGAGCTGCACGCGGGCCCGGATCGTGGACGAGAACTTGTCGTCCGCCGTCTTGACGGTGAAGCCCTTTCCAGGAGCCGCCGTCACCTTGACGGCGCTTCCCTTGTCCTTCGCCGCGCTGGCCCGCTCCTCGGCGGCCGCCTTGCGCTCGGCCTCGAGGCGCTCGATCAGCCCGCGCTGCTGCTGCTCGAGCTCCGCGACCCGGCGGCTCAGCGGCTCGACGCCGGCCGCCGCCCCGGTCTCCTGCGGCGCGGGGGCCGGAAGCGGCGCCGGGGCCTGGGGCGGCGCCGGCGCCTGGAGCGGCGCCACGGGCTGCTGAGCGGACGCCTGGGAGGGGAGCGCGGCGGCGACGAGCCAGAGCGCCGCTGCCGCGCGGACCGTGTGCGACTTCTTTCCGTTGATCGATTTCAAGCGCGTTGTTCCTCGGATCAAACCAGCTGCTGACGACGCACGGCGCACGACCCTCGACGCGCGGCGCGCACGGCCGGCACCAGCCGCCGGCGCGAACGCGCACCACGCCCTCGCAGGCGGCGGCCCCTCACTCCCCGGCCTGCGCTCCGCGTCCCACGCACGACGCGCAGACGAGAGGCCGCGGTCAGGAGCACCCGGCTGGGCAGCAGCGACGCCAGCAGGGAACCACCGAACGTGTCATCCAATATAACGGACGAAGATCTCTGTCAAGAGATGGATCGCGCCCACAAGGATCCCTGAATGCGGGCTCGCTCACCATCCAACGGGCCTTGGGACATCCGCCATATCGGACACCCGGAGCGGGCGGCGCCTCCGGATCAGGGAGGGCGCCGGATCGCGCGAAAGGGTTCCAACCGACGGCGAGGCAACTAAGATGGCCCCGACGCACGCACGAGGCGCTCCGATCGGGGCCCCGCCGCGGTGCGTAGGGATCTCATGAGCCAGAACCCGGACCGCAGCGATCCGCTCAACATCGCCGGCAGCCTGATCGCCGACAAGTACAGGATCGATCACGCCGTGGGCGAAGGCGGCTTCAGCGTCGTCTACAGGGCCGAGCACGTCATCTGGAAGCAGCCCGTCGCCGTCAAGTGCTTCACCCTCCTCGGGGGCGCGCCGGCCGAGCAGCGGGAGCAGCTGCTCCAGGCGTTCATCCAGGAGGGCAAGCTCATGACCGAGCTGTCCAGCCGCTCGGCCGCGATCGTCCAGGCCCGCGACATCGGCACGTTCAACGCGCCGGACGGGCAGTGGCTGCCCTACATGGTCCTCGAGTGGCTCGACGGCAGGCCGCTCGATCGGGTCCTCTACGACGAGACGACCGACGGCGCGCCGGCGCGCGACCTGCGCGCGACGATGGCGCTGCTCGAGTCGGCCGCGATCGCGCTCGATCTCGTGCACTCGCGGAACATCGCGCACCGCGACATCAAGCCGGCGAACCTGTTCGTCGTCGGCCAGCCGCGCGACGCCTCGACGTTCGTGAAGGTGCTCGATTTCGGCATCGCCAAGGTGATGGCCGATCACGCGGCGGCGGCGACGGCGCTCGCCCAGACCGGCAAGGACATCACCGCGTTCACGCCGAGCTACGGCGCCCCCGAGCAGTTCAGCCGGACCCACGGCGCGACCGGGCCCTGGACCGACGTCTTCGCGATGGCGCTCATCATGATCGAGGTGATGCTCGGCGGAGCGCCGGCGCTGCAAGGCGACGACTACCTCCAGCTCGCGGTCGCGAGCCGCGATCCGTCGCGCCGGCCGACCCCGCGGACGCTCGGCCTCACGGTCAGCGACGAGGTCGAGGCGGTCTTCGCGAAGGCGCTCGCCGTCGCGCCGGCGGACCGCTTCGCCACCATGGGCCGCTTCTGGTCGGCGCTGCACCGGGCGGTCTTCCCCGAGGACCCGGCCTGGGCGCTCTCCACGGGCGGCGGCTCGCTCGCGCCCCCGCCCGGGGCGCCGTCGCCCCGCGCGTCCGCGCCGCGGCTCCCGTCCTCGCCGCGGATCTCGCTGCAGGCGCAGACCGCGCCGACGATGGCGGCGCCCTCCACGGCCCCGGGGCCGCCGCCCGCGCTGACGTCGCAGCCGGTCTCCGTGGCCGGCTCGAGCGCCGCGAGCGACGCGGCGGCGCCGAGGTCGAAGGGCCCGCTGCTCTTCGGCGGCGTCGCGCTCGCGCTCGCGGCCGGCGGCGCGATCACCTGGAGCTTGCTGCGCTCCGCGCCGCCTGAGGAAGAGGCGTCGCGGAGCGCGCCGGTCGCCACCGCGTCCGCCACCGCGGCGGCGCCGACGGCGAGCGCCACGGCCGCGGCGGCCGCGCTCCCCGAGCGGCGGACCGAGTGCCCTGCAGGGATGGTGCTCGTCCCGGGCGGCAAGTTCTTCATGGGCTCCGACGAGCCGGAGTTCAAGCTGTGGCAGCCCGCGCACAAGGTGACGATCGACACGTTCTGCATCGACGTCCACGAGGTGACCGCGGGCGACTACAAGGCGTGCTCGGACAAGGGAGAGTGCAAGCGGCCCCCGGCCGCGCCCGACTTCCCGAACACGAGCGGCGCGCCCGCCGCCGCGCACCAGAAGACGCTGACGGCCCTCGCCGAGCAGTGCACCTTCGGCAAGCCCGAGCTCGCGAAGCACCCGATCAACTGCTTGCCGTGGAGCCTCGCGAACGCCTACTGCGAGGTCCACGGCAAGCGCCTGCCGACCGAGGCGGAGTGGGAGTACGCGGCGCGCGGCTCCGACGGGCGCAAATTCCCCTGGGGCGACAAGCCCGGCGACCAGACCTTCATGAACGCGTGCGGCACCGAGTGCACGGCGTGGGAGAAGGCGCGCGGGCTCACGCTGAGCGAGCGCATGTACGACGCCGACGACGGCTTCTCCGGCACGGCGCCGGTCGGCTCGTTCCCGAACGGCAAGACGAGGTTCGGGGCCGACGACGTGGTCGGCAACGTGTGGGAGTGGACCGCGGACTGGTTCGAGACCTACAAGGACGAGGAGCAGGTGAACCCGAAGGGGGCGCCGGCCGGCGATCGCAAGGCGATCCGGGGCGGCGCCTACAACGGCGGCTTCGCGCTCTGGCTCAACCCGGCGTTCCGCTACCACCAGCTCGCGACGGCGAGCGCGCCGGGCATCGGCTTCCGCTGCGCCGCGCGCCTGTAGCCGTGCCGGTCCCCACGTCCCAGCTCGCGAACCCCTCCATCGCCGGCCCGCTCGGCACGCTGGCGTTCTCGCAGGTGCGCCCGCTGAGCTCGTCGCTCGCGCTGCGCGCGATCCGGTGGCACCAGAGCCTGGAGCGGCTCGGGGTGGTCCTGCCGTTCGCGCTGGTGCACGACGCGGGCCTGCTCTTCTCGACGCCGCGCGAGCAGCTGGAGCTCGGCCCGCGCTGCGACCCGAGGGAGCTCGCGGGCCGGCTCCGGGACGCGGAGCGCATCGTGGAGGGGTACCGGGCGGTGCTCCGGGAGCTCGCCGAGAGCGAGGCCGCGCGGTGCGCGGCGCAGCTCCGGATGAGCGACGATCTGGTCACGGTCGTGCTGTCGCGCCTCTTCGGCGCGGTCGCGGCGCGGACCCACACGCCGCCGGCCTACCGCGCGATGCTCCCCGCGGACGCGGCGCTCTTCGAGGGGATCGAGCCGCAGCTCCGCGGGCTGTTCCTGTCGGCGCGGCGCGAGTTCGAGCAGCGGGCGCTGGAGGCGCTCGACGTCTCCCGGCTGTACGTGCTCACGATGTCGGACGCGCTCGACATCGAGACGCTGCGCCTGTTCGGCATGCTGGGCTCGGAGGCGTCGGCCGGGGCGCTCGCCCAGGTCGATCTGCTCGCGGCGCTCTCGTCGCCCGAGGCGAACGACATCGTGAATTTCTCGCTGGAGATCCTGCCGAGCGTGCTCGAGACGAAGACGCGCCCGGCCGCGGGCACGACGGCGGCGCACGGCTACTCGGGGCTGGGCACGCGCGGCTCGATCGACAGCATGGTGCTGACGGAGCTCGCGTGGGACGACATGGAGCTGGCGCGCCGCATCGCGGACAACGAGGTGCTGTACTTCGCGCGCGAGCAGAGCCGGGACGAGCAGCGGCGCATCCACTACCTGCTCATCGACGCGTCGGCGTCGATGCGCGGCGATCGCCAGACGTTCGCCCGGGGGATGGCGATCGCGACGGGCAAGCGGCTGTTGCTGGAGGGCGAGGACGTGGCGTTCCGCTTCTTCGACGCGCGGCTGTACGAGCTCTACCGGGCGAAGAACGGGCAGCTGCCGACGGCGCACCTCCTGTCGTTCAAGGGGGAGCGGGGCAGGAACCCGGCGCGGGTGTTCGCGGAGCTCGCCACGGATCTGGATCTGACGCGGCACCACGATCCGCGCACGCCGGTGGTGCACCTCTTCACGCACGCGGCGCTCTACATCCCGCGGGAGATGGTGCAGGCGGTGCAGAGCCACGCGCACATCTCGGCGGTGTTCATGCTGCCATCCGGGGGGGAGCTGGACCTCGACTACCTGGATCTGCTGGACGCGCACTGGGTGGTCGACCACGCGACGGTGGCGAGCGGGGCGGCTCGGGCCAGCGCGGCGAAGGCGATCCTCGGGGAGAAAGACCGGCAGGACCGGCCCGAGGAGGGAGGTTCTGCCGCACGGCGCCTGGGGGCCCCGCCGAACTCGCACGTGGCCTGAGCCTTGCCCGCTGGGCAAGGCTCAGGCCACGTGCTCAAACATCGGCCCATCCCCCAGGCGCCGTGCGGCAGAACCTCCCTCCTCGGGCCTACGAAAATTGATGGGGAAATGGGGAGACGGAGAGATGGGGACGGACCATCCCCCAGGCGCCGTGCGGCGGAACCTCCCTCATGACCGAGCGACGCCGGGCCCTCCGCTGGAGCGACGCACAGGATGTGGGGAATATAGAACCCGGACTGGAATGCCCGGGGCGTCAGCCCGGAATCCTGCCCGACAGGAGCAGGCATCGGCTCCGACCGGCTGTGATTCCTACGGAATTCAGCGGTAATACGCCGGCTCATTGCCGGGCTTCCACTTGATGTTGCAACCGATGCTCGGGCGCTGCTCGGAAGGGACAGGCGCCGAGGAGAGCACCGCGTCGATGGCCGCGCGGAGATCGCGGCCCGTCACGGGGACGTCGTTGCCAGGGCGGCTGTCGTCGAGCTGACCACGATAGACCAGCCGACGATCGGGGCCGAAGAGGTAGAAGTCCGGCGTGCACGCGGCCCGGTAGGCCCTGGCGACCTGCTGCGCCTCGTCGAGGAGGTAAGGGAACGTGTAGCCGACCTCGCGCGCCTCTCTGGCCATCGCCTCGGCGTTGTCCGCTGGATACGCGACGATATCGTTCGAGTTGATGGCCACGATGGCCACGTCGTCAGCACCATAATCACGCGTCAGCCGGGCGAGCTCGTGGCGGATGTGCTTGACGAACGGACAATGATTGCAGATGAACATCACGAGGAGCGCCCGCTGCCTCGTGAAATCCGAGAGCGCGACCTGCTTTCCGTTGAAGTCGGGCAGCCTGAAGTCGGGCGCCGAGGTGCCCAGCTCAAGCATCGTGGACGGGGTGCGTGCCATGACAGGATTCTCCTCTCGCTGTGACGGCGCGCACCGTACCACGCGGCGGCACGGACGCGCACGGACGCGGCACGGCGACCCCCTTCCGCGCGCGGGCCGAGGCCGCGCACGTTCGCTCCGGCCGCCTGCGCCAGGCCGGCCCGCGCCGCGCCCGCCGCCGCACCGATGCTGCCGGTGAGGCGGCGCCGCCGCACCCTGGCACGATCAGCGCGGCGCCCGGACCGGGCGCGCTGAGCTCGAACGGTCGGTCCCGGCGTCAGGACGCGCCCATGGCCGCCATCCCCCTCCCGAAACTGGCGTCCAGGCCGTCTCAAACTTGTTTGCGCCTTCCGCTCAGTCGTAGCTCATCAACTCACGCGCACTACACTCGATGCATGCGGCTCAAATCGCTCGACATCTTCCGCGGAATAACGATCATCGCCATGATCCTGGTCAACTTCCAGGGCGATTTTCCAGCAATCTATCCGCCTCTCGCTCACTCGTATTGGGAGGGCTGCACACTCGCGGACACCGTGTTTCCTTGCTTCCTCTTCATCGTTGGCGTGACCCTGCACATCTCCATGTCGGGGCGCCGCGCGCGCGGCGCGACGGACGGCGAGCTGGCTCGGCAGATCGTGAGACGCGGCGCGATCTTCATCCTGATCGGGCTGTTCCTCTCGGCGTTTCCGTTCTTTCCCGAGGACCGCCTCACGCAGCTGCGCATCCCGGGAGTCCTCCAGCGCATCGGCGCCGCGTACATGCTCGCGGCGCTCCTCAGCCTCAGGACCACAGCCCGTCAGCAGGCGGTCATCATCGCCACCACCCTGATCGGCTATTGGCTCATCCTGCAACGCTATCCGCTCGACGATCCGCATCAGACGCTGGCGGCCCGGGTGGATCGGTATCTCCTCGGAGCGCACATCGCGCGCAAGGGCTGGGACGCGATGGGCATCCTCGCCACGGTCCCGGCCGCGATGACGGTGATGCTGGGGAACCTCGCCGGCCGCTGGCTGTGCGGGGCCTCGGAGCTCCGCACACGCGTCGCCGGGCTCCTCGCGGCCGGCGCCGGGGGGATCGCGCTGGGCCTGCTCTGGGGACAGCGGTTCGCGTGGAACCGCAGCCTGTACTCGAGCTCGTTCGCGCTGTTCACCGCCGGCGTGGCCGCGCTCGCCACCGCCGCGTGCGTGTGGATCGTGGACGTGAAGCGATGGCAGCGATGGGGCGCTCCGTTCCTGATCTTCGGCGCGAACCCCATCGCGGCCTATGCGGGCTCGACCATGATGATCCACCTGCTCTATTACGTGAACACGACCGGAGACGACGGCGCCACGATGAGCGTCAACAATCTCCTTTACACGCGCCTCTTCGCGCCGTGGCTCTCGCCGCTGAACGCCTCCCTCGCCTTCGCGCTCACGGCGGTCTCCCTCTGGCTCGCGCTGCTCTATCCTCTCCACCGCCGGGGCATCTTCCTCAAGGTCTGAGCGCCTGTCCCCGCAGGGCTCCGAGGCGGCCGCAGGGCGCGGCGATCACCTCGGGAAGTGGCGCTCGATCATCGAGAAGAACGCCGCCCCGCCCGGCTCGCCGCCGATGCTCCAGTACGTCACCCCGCCGAGCCCGCCCTGCCTGGCGACGACGACCTTCTCCTCGAGCGACGCGAGGTCCTCGAAAAAGACGCGCTCCCCGCTCGAGAGAAGCCGGTTCGGCGATCTGCCTGCCGCGAGCCGCCCGCCCTCGTCGTCCGGGCACCGGCTCATGTGCTCGGTGCTGGTCTCGTAGCTGTCGCCCGCGAGCTCCAGGCACTTGCTGAGCGGCTCGCACCCCACCACGGCGCCCCCGCTTCCCGGCGCCTCCGGCCCGAGGAGTCCGTAGTTCGGCAGCCCGAGGAGGAACTTCTCCCGGCGCGCGCCGCCGTCGAGCGCCCCGATGTACGAGACGGTCTCCTGGAGCCACCCGAGCGGCGCGACAGGGCCCACGTGCGGTCCGTCGTGCCAGTGGTAGTCGTACCCCATCACGTGCACGTGATCCGCCGAGGCGCTCAGCGCCTCGTAGTCGAACACGCCATTCGCGGACACGACCGCCGGGACCGCGAGCGAGAGCTCCTTTCCGTGCGCGTGGAGGGCACGCGACAGCTCGTCGACGAACGCCGAGAACGCGGCACGCTCGGCCCGGACGGTCTCGCCCGGCCCGAGGACGGACGAGAGGTGCTCGTAATCGATGTCGATCCCGTCGTAACCGTTCTCCATCACGAGCCCGACGATGCCCGCCACGTGCCTCGCCAGGAGCACAGGATCGTGGAGCATGGCGTGCACCGCGACGACGTCGGGCCGGTCGATGGCCGCGATGAGGGGGATGAGCCGGGTCCGCGCGCCGCCGGGCGTCGTGCGGTCGAGGACGCGCCGGTCGTGAAAGCCCGCGAACGGCGCCTCCCGGCCGCGCGGGTGGTTCTCGAAGCGGGTCGGCGAGGCGACGCGCCACCACTTCGGGTGCACGGCGTCGAACGCCCCGGCGTGGGCCGCGAAGGTGTCGTATCCGAGCTCCGTCGACTCGGGATCTCCAAGGAACTCATGCAGCCACCCGCAGAAGCGGTGATCGCCCGGCGCGCGCGTCGCCTGGCTCGCGCGCTGCGCCCCGGGCGCGGCCGACGCGGAGAGCTCGGCGCTCCCCACCTCGTCGAACAACGGCGCGCGCTCGCCCGCGCCGCCGCAAGAGACGGAGATCGCGGCAGAGCAGGCGAGCATCAGAGTCTGGTGAAACAGCTTCATATCGGCCGCGCTCTAGCAGCCCGCCGCCGCATCGACAGCCCGGTTCTCACGCTTCCGCGGGCTGCCTCACGCCGAGCCGGCGATGCGCCGTTTGACGGCTACTCCATCCCCGCGCCCCTAAGGAATCCCCTTATTTGGCAGCCCTTTCAACGAAAAGAAGTTGAACAGGGAGGCGGGGAGACAGGGAGTATTTTGAAAATTTCCCTCCCCGCCTCCCCGCCTCCCTGTGAATTTTCCGAAGAACTCGAGGGGATGCCTCGAGCCCTCGCCCCTCACGCCGCGCCCACGCGCCTCGCGGCGCCGGCGGCCGGGCCAGCGACGTCGCCCGCGCACGCGCCCACGGCTCCCTCGGCCAGGGCCGGTGTACTACGCTCGCTCCCGGCATGACCCAAGGCGTCCGCCCCCTGCACGAGCTCCGCGACGAGGCCCGCTCCGCGCTGGCCAGGAGCGATCTCACGCGCGCGCGCGACGCGCTCTTCAGCGCCCTCCAGCACACCATCGCCCGCGAGGAGGAGTACGTCGCCATGACGGACGAGCTCCGCGACGTGCTGGTCCGGCTCGGCGACGCGCGGAGCGCGCTCACCGTCTCCTGGTACGGCGGCAACGAGCAGAGCCAGCGCCCGCTCATCGCCAAGGTCCCGCCCATCGACCGCGCGCGCACCGTGCTCGCCTGGGCCGAGCGCGAGCAGGACCCGGAGCGGCAGAAGCGGCTCTACGGCCGCGCCGCCGACGAGTACGAGGCCGCCGGCCTCGTCGCGCAGGCCGCCATCGCCCGCGAGCGCGGCCAGGACTTCGCCCGCGCCCGCGCCCTCTGGTCGCGCCTCGCCCAGCTGCTCTCCTCGTCGGGCAGCGACCTCTACGCCGCCGGCCTCGCCCGCTTCAACCTCGCCCGCACCTCGCTCCGCACGGGCGACGCCGCGGCGGCGCGCGAGGCCGTCTTCGCCTCCGTCCACCTGCTCGAGGAGGCCGCCGACAGGTACGAGACCATCGGCCAGCGCGAGCGCGCCTTCGACTGCTACCAGGTCCTCATCGCCGTCGGGCGCGAGAGCCGCGCCTTCGAGCACGTCCTCGAGGGCTACGTGAACGTCATCCGCATCCTGCGCGAGGACCACCTGCGCTACTACGCGCTCCAGTCCTACGAGGAGGCCGTCGCCGCGGCCGAGAAGCAGGGCGAGATCTCCGCCGCCGCCACGCTCGCCCGCGAGATGGCCGCGTACGCCCGGAAAGAGGGGCTCGTCGCCGTCGCCAACTTCGCCGTGCTCGCGCAGGCCCGCCTCTGGCAAGAGGTGTCCGCCGTCTCGCAGAAGCGCGCCGCCCCGCCCGAGATCGCCGAGAACGCGCTGCTCGCCGCCGTGATCGCGCTCGGCGAGGCGGGGCAGTACAGCAAGGTGGGCAGCGTCTACCGCGCGCTCACGCAGCTGCCGCTCGAGGAGACCCGGAAGAAGCACTACGCCCGCGCCGGCCGCCGCTACGTGAACGCGCAGGACCTGCCGATCGACGCCGCGCCGCTGCCGGCGCACCTCCGCCACGAGCTCGGCTTCCCCGACGTCTGGCACATCGACCTCGTCGAGTGGGAGCAGGCCGGCAGCGCCGCCCAGGCGTGCGGCGACATCGTGCTCGACCCGGCGCAGTGGTCCGAGGTCACCCGCCGCCGCGCCATGCTCGCCCGGCTCACCGCGCTCGCCGTCGAGGGCGCGACGCCCGAGGCCACCCCCGCGCAGCAGCTCATCAGCCTCGCGGAGCAGCTCGCGACGGTCGAGCTCTACACGATCCTCTCGCCGCTCGAGCGCCTGTTCCGCCGCGCCGAGCCGAAGATCCGGGTGGCCGTCGTCCGCGCGCTCTCCCACTTCCTCTACAAGCGCACGTTCATCACCATCCGCGACGCGCTCGTGGATCCCGACCCCACCGTGGTCCACGAGGCCGCCCGCGCGCTGGAAGAGCTCCGCTTCGCCCACGCCTTCGATCCGCTCGCCCGCATCTACCGCGAGTCGCAGGCCGCCGCCGTGCGCGCCAGCGCCGTGCGGGCGATCGCGAAGATCGACACCCTCGAGGCCGGCGAGATGCTCCTCGGCATCCTCCAGCACGAGGGCGCCGAGGAGCGCGCCGTGGCCGTCGAGGCGCTCAAGCGCGTGCGCGGCATGAAGTTCGTGGAGCTCGCCCGCGGCTCGCTCTCCGAGCTGACAGGCTCCGCGCAGGCGGTGGTGCGAGAGATCCTCCAGAGTCGTGGCCTCAGCCCCTGAGCGCGCCTGCACGACCTCGCGCCTGCACGACCGCACGCCCGCCGGCCGCGCGGGGCTCCACACCGAACCACAACGGAGCAGCTCGGGGGTGATCCGCTGTCCGGGCAGCGAGCGCAGACTGCGCCTGGCTCCTCCCCTCTCTCACGCACCAGAAACCGCGCCTCGGACGAGCCTCAGACGAGGACGACGAGTAACCCCGCGATTGTGCGCTGCGGCAAGGGGATTCCCCTAACGAGTTTGGTTCTCGCAGCGCTTCTGGAGGGTGCACGTCGACATCCAGTCGGGATACCCTGCACGCGCCAATCCAACTCATCCCGAGAGATTCTCGGAGCGCGATGACGTAAGCATGGAAGCGGACGGAGCGCTTGGGGGAGCGCTGGGAAACCGCCGTCCGGGCTCCCGATGGTGCGCTGCTCGACACAGGTCGACTTCTCAGCGCGCCACCGGCGGCTCTTGTCTCGTGTGGGCAGCAGCTGGGCGCCGTATCGCGGCGCCCAGCTGCCCGCCTCGAGCGCGCCGCTCCGGCGGCGGCGCGGCGGCTGGAGCGCGGTCGCGCCCCGGCGCAGGGCGGCGAGAGCTCGACCCGCGGGCGCTCCGCTGCGGAGGATCGACCTCGACCCGCGGGCGGGCGCTCAGCTGCGGAGGATCGACTCGAGCGCGGGCACGATGCGGGCGTAGCGGAACTTGTATCCGAGCTCTTCCGCCCGCCTGGGATAGACGCGCTGCCCGGTGGTGACGATCTCGGCCGCGTCGCCCATCCCCAGCTTCACCACGGCCTCGGGCACGCGGAGCCACGACGGCCGGTGGAGCACCGCGCCGATCGCCTGCGCGACCTCGTCGCCGGTCTGCGCGTTCGGCGCGGTCATGTTGAAGGGGCCGCGCACCGCGTCGTTGTCCAGGGCGAGCAGGGTCATCCCCACGACGTCGTCGCGGTGGATCCACGAGATGACCTGCTTTCCGTCGCCGACGGGCCCGCCAAGGAAGAACCGGAAGGGGGCGATCATCTTGTCGAGCGCGCCGCCGCCCTCGCCGATCACGACGCCGATGCGCAGCTGCACCGAACGGACGCCGTGCTGCTCCTCGACGGCGCGGGCCGCCTCTTCCCAGCGGACGACGACGTCGGCGAGGAAGCCCTCGCCGGGCGCCGCGTCCTCGTCGAGCACCTTGTCGCCCGGCTGCGGGCCGTAGTAGCCCACGGCGGACGCGCAGAGGAACGCGCTCGGCTTGCGCTTGGCCTTGCCGATCGCCTCGCCCATGAGGCGGGTCGTGTCGACGCGGCTCCTCAGGATCTCGCGCCGCGCCTCCTCGGTCCACCGCTTGACGATGGTCTCGCCCGCGAGGTGGATGACCGCGTCCACGCCGTCGACCTCCTCGAACCACGGCCCCGGGGCGTCCGAGCTCCACGACACGACGCGCGCCCCGGGCAGCGCCGCCTGCGTCCGCGCCACGTCGCGCGTCAGCACCGTCACCCGATCACCCCGCGCGAGCAGATCCTTCACGAGACCGCGCCCGATAAACCCGCTGCCGCCAGTGACAAGAACCGTCTTCACGCGATCTATCTATCACGGCTCGGACGGAGGCGGGGCTTCCCTTCGAGCGCCGCTCCGGGAGCGCTCGGACGGCCTGCAGCTGTCCAGTCGTGACGCCGAGCGCTGGAGACGGTAAGACGCGGGACGTGATGGATGACCTAGAGACCTTCAAGAAGCTTCCTCTCGGCGGCCTCGATCGCCGCTCGCTCGTGGGCTCGCTGGCCGAGCACGGCGCGCGCGTGGCGACCGAGCAGCTCGCGGCGCACCGCGCCCGAATCAGCCCGGCGGGCGCGCGCATCGCCCCGGACACGGCGGTGCTGATCCTGGGCGGCTCGAACGGCATGACCCGGGCGCTCGCCCTGCAGCTGCTCTTCGGGGAGCGGGCCGCCGTCTTCGCCGTGCACTTCGACAGCGAGAAGATGCAGATCGGCCCGCACCACGTGAAGGCGATCTCGGACGCGGCGGCGGCCGAGGGGCTCACCGCGCGCTTCTGGAACAACGACGCCACGAGGCCGCAGGTGATCGACGAGGTCGTCGCCGCGCTGAAGGAGCGGTATCGGGCGGTGCACCTCGTGAACGGCATCGCGGCCGGCGCGATGAAGCGGTACGCGGAGCACGGGCCGACGAAGGTGAAGGACCTCGACGTCGCGTTCGATCCGGTGCTCCAGATCCCTGATTTCTCGCGCCCCGAGAACATCCGCAAGCTCGGCCTCGTCGAGGTGGACGTCGCGAACGACGCCGACATCGAGCGGACCAACAAGTTCATGGGCACGTCGTCGCTCCTGTGGGTCGAGCCGCTCGCCGCGGCGGGGCTCATCGCGAAGGGCGAGAGCGTGGTGTCCTTCTGCGACTACGACTACCCGAGCGACGATCCGGTCTACGCGATGGGCCCGCTCGCCGGCGCGAAGATCCTCCAGCGCAAGACGATGGCGGAGATCCGGGAGCGGTTCGGGGCGAAGACGGCGCGCATCTGCTATCCGGCCCTGGCCACGACGGCGCTCGGGGCGATCCCCGGCGGGCTGCTGATGTACGGGCTCAGCACGCAGATCTTGAAGGAGCGCGGGCAGTTCAAGGACGTCATCGATCTCGCGGGCGAGACGATGGAGATCTGGCGTCCGAGCTGGGACGGGAGCGATCTGCGGGTGGACGCGGCCTACCAGGCGTGTCTGCCGGAGTTCAACAAGCGCAAGGAGCAGATCGGTCCGAAGGACGTCCCCGGCGCGTTCCGGCAGCTGTTCGAGTGAGCCGTTGCGCGCGGGGCCTCGGCTCCGCGCGCCGCTTCACGGCCGGCCGCGCTGCACGCGCGGCCGGCGGACCGCTCTAGCCTTCAGCCCGCGCGACCTCGGGCTCGAGCCGGGCGACTTGGACCTTGTCGGACAGGCGGATGATCCCCACCCAGGCAAGCACGCGGATGACCTGATACGCCGGGTCGATCTCGAACCACCGCACCGCGAAGTTCGGGCTCATCGCGTACTTGTGGTGGTTGTTCTGGAAGAGCTCGCCGAGCGTCACGAAGTCGAGGACCAGCGTGTTGCGGGAGTCGTCGTCGCTGTTGAAGTTGCGGTAGCCGTAGCGGTGGCCGCACCAGTTCACGATCGCCCCGTGCAGCGGGCCCATGGTCCAGTGGAGCGGGAGGAACAGGAACTGCCACCAGTGCGAGGCGAAGGCCACGTAGAAGAGCACGTAGCCGGTGCCCCACGCGAGCCGGCCGATCCACGCGTTGCCGATGCGGTCGAGCGCGGGCCACTCGGGGTAGCCGCCGAGGAAGCGCGGCTCCACGTCGGCCGTGCCGTCGTAGATCGCGTCGTAGCGGTGCGCGGTGTCCAGCATCATCCGGACGACATTCGAGTAGTACCGCGGCGAGTGCGGATCCTTCGGCGTGTCGCTGTACGCGTGGTGCATGCGGTGCAAGATCGCGTAAACCCAGGGCACGAGGTACGACGAGCCCTGCGTGAGGTACGTGAGGAAGTGGAAAATCCGCTCCCATGGCTTCGACATCGTGAACATCCGATGCGAGGCGTACCGGTGCAGGAAGAAGGTCTGGAAAAAGACCGAGAGCGTAGAGTGGGCGATGAGAACGATCGCGATCTCCATGTTCGCGTCCTAACCCGGTGACGCGCGGCAGGGGGTCAGCTCACGGTCACGATTCCGTAACGGGCGCCGGATCCGCGCGGCCTCGGGTCACCTCTATCTTCGCGAGATTCCGAGGGATTCCGCGGAAATTCCCGTGATTGTCCGTGATTGATCGAGTCCGTTCATGGTAACAGCGGTGTCGTGAAGGCCGTGATCATCGGTGCGGGCCGGGGCAGCCGGTTGCGTCATCTGACCGAAGAGCTGCCGAAGACGCTGGTCCCGATCCTCGGGCGCCCGATGCTCGACGGCATCCTCGAGGCGCTCGCCGCGGGCGGCTTCCGGCGGTCGGACATCGTGTTCGTCTGCGGCTACAAGGCCGACGTCATCCGGGCCGCCTACCCGGATCTGACGTACGTCGAGAACCGCGACTGGGAGCAGAACAACATCCTTCTCTCGCTCCTCTGCGCGCGCGAGCACCTCGAGGGCGGCTTCGTCTCGACGTACGCCGACATCGTCTACCGGCCCGAGATCGTGGCGGGGCTGGTCCGCTCTCCGCACGACATCGCGCTCGCCTGCGACACGGACTGGCGGCGCCGCTACGTGGGCCGCTCGCAGCACCCCGAGACCGACGCCGAGAAGCTCCGCGCCGGCGGCCCCGGGGGGGATCGCGTCCTCCAGATCTCGCGCCGCATCCCTTCGGAGTCCGCGACCGGCGAGTTCATCGGGGTGATGAAGCTCTCGTCGCGGGGCGCCGGGCAGTTCCTGGCCGCCTTCGACGCCGCGCGCGACGCCTTCTCGGAGCGGCCGGAGTTCCGCGAGGGCCGCACGTTCCAGCGGGCCTACCTCATCGATCTGCTCCAGCACATGATCGAGTCCGGCGCGGACCTCCACAAGCTCGACACCCACGGCGGCTACATGGAGATCGACACCCTGGAAGACGCGTCGATGGCCGACGCGTGGTGGCGCGGCGCGCCCTGAGGCTCTGATCTGTTCTAGAGGGCGTCGGCGAAGGTCGCGCCCTGGGCGAGGAGGCCGGGGAGACCGCCGGTGTGCAGGAACAGCACCCGCTTGCCCGAGAGCTCGCCTCGCTCGGCCAGGTCCCAGAGCCCGGAGAACGCCTTGCCCGTGTACACGGGGTCGAGGACGAGGCCCGACAGCCGCGCCACCTGGAGGATCCGCGCTCGCTGCTCCGGCGTGGACACCCCGTAGGCAGGTCCCTTCGCCGAGTCGTCGATCACGAGGTGGGCGGGCGAGCCGAGGCGCGGATCGAGCGCGCGCGCGTCGTCCATGATCCCGACCACGATCCGCGCGAACGTCGCCCTGTCCTCGCAGACGGCCATCGAGCGCACCTCGCCGGCGACCTCGTAGCGGGCCGCGCCGAGCGCCGTGCCCGCCGCCGTCCCGCCGGAGCCGCACGCGTGCACGATGACGTCGAACGGCTTGCCCCCCGCGAGGCCGAGATCGAGCTGCTTCCGGATCTCCTCCATCGCGCGCACGTAGCCGAGCGCGCCGAGGCCGTTCGAGCCGCCCTCGGGGATCACGTACGGCCGTCCGCCCGCCGCGCGGATCTCGGCGGCGGCCTCGGCCATCAGGGCGCCGCGGTCCCTGTACGCCTCGGGCGAGATCAGCCGGATCTCCGCGCCGGCGAGCCGGTCGAGCAGCACGTTGCCCTCGAGCGGCGCGGCCGCCGACGGATCGCTCGTGCGCAGGAACAGCACCGAGCGCAGGCCGAGCGAGGCGCTCACCAGCGCGGTCGCGCGCGCGTGGTTCGACTGGAGGCCGCCGCAGGTGATCACGCTGCCTGCGCCCTCCTCCCGCGCGGCGGCGAGCAGGTACTCGAGCTTGCGGATCTTGTTGCCGGCCTCCGCGCCCGCCGTCATGTCGTCGCGCTTCACGTAGAGGTCGACGCCGAGCGCCTCGGCGAGCCGCTGCGGGCGCTGGATCGGTGTCGGAAGGTGGCTCAGCGCGAGTCGTTTGCGCATCGTTTCTCCCCTCTGTCTGCCAGGGGCGCCCGCTGCTGCGCGCGGGCGGGCCGCCCTCGCAACCGCCCTCTAGCACCCTGGGCGGCCCTCGTCTGCTGTGTCCCGCGCGAGCTCGGCCGAGGGCCCGGCGCGCCCTGGCCAGCTCAGTGGATCACGCCCAGCTTGAGCGTGAGCAGGTACTGATCGGGGAGCTCGGCGCCCGCGGCGTCGTCGAAGGCGCCGCCCGGGAACAGGACCCCGGCCTCGGTGCCGAACTGGAGGGTGACGAGCCTGCCCATCGCGATGCGCGCGTCGACGCCGAGGTCCAGCTCGACGCCGAGATCGCGGCGGCGGCTGTCGCCGCCGTCGTAGTTGCCCAGGCTGCCGCCCGCCCGCGGGGCGCCGTAAGGATCGACCAGATCCGAGGTCGCCTCGGCGATGACCGCGCCCGCCTTGAGGTCGAGCCAGCGCGCCGGCCGCACGAGGATGCGCGGGTTCACGTAGGCGGCGCCGGGCACGCCGCCCTTGGACGGCAGCGACCTGATGCCCGGCTCGGGGGACGCGGCGAAGAGCTCCCGCTCGGCGATCGTGGCGGCGCGCGCGGTCTTCCAGGCGAGCACCTCGTCGAACAGGAGGAGCCCGACGTTGTGGCTCGGGTCGAAGGTGAAGCGCCGCGACACGCCGTCCATCGGGTCGTCGTCGCCCGAGGCGTAGCCGGCCTCGATCTCCGTGACGACGCGCCCCCACCGCCCGGCTGGCCGCCCCCCGCGGCCCGCGACGTGCACCGCGCCGAGCGTCGCCGCGCCGCCGACCGAGCGCACCACCACGGGCGAGCGCCCGAACCCGCGGCCGGAAGGAGGCGGGGGCCCGCTCGGGGCGAACGACGCCGACCCGAGGATCACCGCGGCCTCGAGCTCGCCGTAGATGTGGGCGCCGCCCCCCGGCACCGGCGCGTTGAATTTGCCTGCCACGTCGAGGATGCCGGCCGTGAGCACCTCGTTGAACCGGGCCGCGCTCGTCTTCGCGCGGCGCTCGCGCGCCTGCCGCCGCATGGCGCCGTAGATCCCGATCTCGCCGCGCCGCTCTCGCCAGAGCGCGGACACGACCGCCTGGAAAGCGCGATCGCCCTCGCCTTCGTCCTGCCCCTCGACGTCGTTTCCGAGCAGGTCGGCCGCGTTGTCCTCGAACACGAGGTCGGCCGCGACGGTCACGTGGAGCGGCCCGCCCTTCCCCATCGGCGTGGCCGCGAAGAGGACGCGTTCCATGAGCGATCCGCGCTCGTGGTCGCCGAAGATGCTCGCGTGCTCGCCGTCGTTGACGACCAGCCCCATCCCCCAGTGCGCGCTCTGCTGGCCCACCCGGACGACGCCGAGCGCCCACGGCAGCTCCAGGTAGAGGGTGCGCGGGTGCACCTCGTACCACGCGAGGGCGGCGCGCGCGTCGCGCACCTGCTCGACGTCACGCGTGGTGTCCCCGGCGATGAGCCCCCGGACGACGTCGATCTGCGCCACGATCGAGGCCTTGTCCTTGAAGTGGAAGCGCGGCGAGAGGCGCAGCCAGTGGGCGATGTACTGGCTCTGCCCGAGCGTCGTCGCGCCCGGAGCCGACAGGGGCGGCGCCCGGAGCGGCAGATCGCTCATGGCGCGGTAGCGGAGCTGGTACTCGCCCTGCAGCGAGAACGTCGACCGGGTGGGATCCGGCGGGGGCGGCGGCTTGCGGCCGGTGTCGAGCACGAGCCGCTCCTCGAAGTCGTCGGCGGCCGGAGCGGCCGGCGCGGCCGGAGGGGCTGGCGGAGAGCCTTGCCCGGAGCTCGCTCCTTCGACGGGCTGAACGGCGCTCGGCGAGCCTTGCCCGGTGCTCGCTCCTTCGACGGGCTGAGCGGCGCTCGGCGAGGCGAGCGCGACAGCAAACGCAAGGGGGGCGAGGGGGACAAAGGTGAAGCGCATCGGAAGCAAGCAGCCGCTCACCAGCGCCCGGCCGGGAACGCGCGCCCGAAGGATAGGCGGATCGATCCCCGCGGGGCACTGGATTCTTCCGCCAACGGCGAGCAGCTGGCTTTTCGCGGGGCATCCGCCGCTCTAGCGTGCGCCTTCGTGACCCTTTCCACGCCGAGCGCCGCCGCTGGTTCTCCTTCTTCGCCGCCTCCTCCGCCTCCGTCAGATCCGTCGCGTCCGTCACGTCCGTTGCTCCTCGGCCGATCGCTCTCGCTCGCGGATCTCGAGGAGGTCGCGCGGCGCGGTCGTCCGGTGGCGATCTGCGCCGAGGCGCGCGAGCGGGCGGCGGCCTCGCGCCGGGCGATCGACGCGATCGCGGCGGCGGGCGACGCTGCGCCGGCGGTGTACGGGATCAACACCGGCTTCGGCGCGCTCGCGGAGACGCGCATCGCGGATCACGACATCCGGGCGCTCCAGCGCAACCTCGTGCGGAGCCACGCCTGCGGGGTCGGGCCGGAGCTCGGCGAGGCCGAGGTGCGCGCCATGATCGTCCTGCGCGCGCAGGTGATCGCGCTGGGGCACTCGGGGGTGCGCACGGAGGTGCTCGATCTGCTCGCCGCCCTGCTCGAGCGCCGCGTGAGCCCGCGCATCCCGGCGCAGGGGTCGGTCGGCGCGTCGGGCGATCTGGCGCCGCTCGCGCACCTCGCGCTGACGCTCATCGGCGAGGGCGAGGCGCGCTTCGAGGGGCAGCTCATGCCGAGCGCGGTGGCGCTCGCGAAGGCCGGCCTCGCGCCGATCGAGCTCGCGGCGAAGGAGGGGCTCGCGCTGATCAACGGGACCCAGTACATGACCGCGCTCGGCGCGCTGGCGCTGCGGGACGCGGCCGCGCTCTGCACGGTCGCGGACATCGCCGGCGCGGTGAGCCTCGAGGCGCTGATGGGCTCGAAGCGCCCGTTCGACGAGCGGCTGATGCGCGTCCGCCCGCACCCGGGCCAGGCCGGCACGGCCGGCAACCTGCGCGCGCTGCTCGCGGGCAGCGAGATCATGCAGAGCCACGCGGACTGCCCCAGGGTGCAGGACGCCTACTCGCTCCGCTGCATGCCCCAGGTCCACGGCGCGACGCGCGACGCGGTCGCCTGGGCCGCCGAGGTGCTGACCCGCGAGGTCAACAGCGTCACGGACAACCCCACGGTGTTCCTCGGGGACGGGTTGGATGGCGGCGCCGAGCTGATCTCGGGCGGCAACTTCCACGGGCAGCCGGTCGCGCTCGCCCTGGATCTCGCCGCGATGGCGGCGGCGGAGCTCGCGAACATCAGCGAGCGGCGGGTCGAGCAGCTGGTCAACCCCGCGCTCTCGACAGGGCTCACGCCGTTCCTGGCGCCGCACAGCGGGCTGCACTCGGGGTTCATGATCGCCCAGGTGGCGAGCGCCTCGCTGGTGAGCGAGAACAAGGTGCTCTGCCACCCGGCGAGCGTCGACTCGATCCCGTCGAGCGCCGGCCGCGAGGACCACGTGAGCATGGGCAGCATCAGCGCCCGAAAGCTCGCGCAGGTGATCGAGAACGTCCGGAGCTCGCTGGCGATCGAGCTCATCACGGCGGCCCAGGGCGTCGACCAGCGGCTCCCGCTCCGCCCCAGCGCGGGCGTCGCCGCCGCCCACGCCGCCATCCGCCGCGTAGTCCCCGGGCTCACCGAGGACCGCCCCCTCTACAGAGACATCGCGGCGGCCGCGGAGCTCATCCAGAGCGGAGCGCTCCTCGCCGCGGTGGAGGAGGCGGTGGGGCCGCTCAACTGATTATTTCTGTTACTAAAGTTACATCTGAGACGATTTAGAGGAAATCTTACGCGAGATAAGGGAATGCGATCGGTCCATTGCGGGGCGAGTTGCTGTACATTGGCTCAGTGCCGATTCCGGTCAGCGTCCCGCCGTTTCCCTTCGATGCCGTGCGGGATCTGCTCGGGGTGGTGCGGACGATCTACGCGGCGGCGAAGGAGGGCGGGTCGTCGCGGGAGGAGCTCGCTCGCATCGCGCAGGTGGGCAAGGAGCTGAGCCGGGCGCTGGATCTCGCCGGGTCGCCCCAGCAGGGGGCGTCGGGGCTGTCGGCGGCCTGGAAGGTGGCGGACAGGGCGATGCTCCAGGTGAACGACCTGGTGGATCCGCTCACACCCGCGGCGCCGCTCCTGATGGCGGCACGGAGCCGGGTCACCGGGAGCCGGCTGACCCTGCGGAGCAAGCCGCAGGGGCGGTAGGCGGCTGGGGAGGCGGTGGGCCGCGAGGCGGTGGCCGCCGGGCGTGGGGGGGGCGACGGGAGGCCGCTGGGGGGTGATAGGCCGCTAGGGGCGGCTTTCGAGAAGGATCAAACCCCCGGAGCGCGATTCTCCGATCGGCGCGGAGAACTGCCGTCTTGCCAGGAGCGGGAGAGGGACAGTGTCGGTCAGCGTCCTTCCGTGGCCTACTGTTGGGCTGGAATCGTCAGCTGCGACCGAAGAACCTGCGGCCACGCGACCGCTCGGCGTCGCGCCGGATGCCCTGCATCACCACGCGGATGAGCTCACGGTTGTAGGCGCGCCTGTCGTGGCGCTTGTGCTCGGGCAGCTTGACGCCCAGAGCGTGCGCGAGACGTTCTACGTTCTCTACCTTCGCCTCACGCAAACAGTCGATGTCCAGATCCATGGAGTGGCGCTCCCATTACTCGAATCCACTCGGCTTGTCGAGCCCAGAGGACACGAGCGTGGCCGCGCACCGTTTCCCATCGGGCTCCCGCCGGACCATGGCAGGCTCCCATCAGACCGTGACGGGCATGGGGCGTTCCGGGCACGTCAGCGCCACGAGGCGTGGTGCGCGACCTGCGCGACCTGGTCCCGTTCGAGGCGGCCAGCAGTGAGCCGCCGCTGGGCGCGAGGTCGACCCGACGCTCCCGCCCGGTTCCCCACACCACGAAGCGCGCTGCGCAACCTCGGGCAACTTCGGAGGATGTGAGGCTCCGGGTGCCGAGGTGCCGGTGCGGGTTGAAGCTCAATCGAGCTGGCGGCTCCTGGTCGACGAGGGTACCGCGGCTCCAGATCGCGTCACCGCCCGCCAGCTCGGCGCGCCGCACGTACGAGGTAGCCCCGCCCGGACTCGAACCGGGACGCCCGCGAGGGCCGCGGATTTTAAATCCACCGCGTCTGCCATTTCGCCACGGGGCCAAGTTGTTGATATTACTTTGATTTTTACTTTTGGGAGCCCACGCTCGCCTTCGTCTGTGCCGTTTCCTGTGCCGTTTCCGGCGAGCTCGGGGATCGCCTAGGCGAGGGAAGCTAGCTCGCCAAGGCCCAGCTCTGCAAACGTCCTGGCGGCTCGGCGTGATCTCTGGATCATCACGCTCGATCGATGGCCGGTTCTGTCGGCCACCCAGGTCTCGCTGCGGCCGTTCGCCAGAGCGACAGTGATGAAGGTTGAGCGCGTGTCGTGGGCGCGGACTTGCTGGCGCTCGTCGGAGTCCTCGGACCGAAAGCGCGCCTCGTACGGGCCCGAGCCGCCCCCGAGGTTCTGCGGCACGAAGACGGCGCCGATCCGGGCGCAGGCGAGGCTCTTCTCAATCATCGCGTAGAGCGCCGCTTCACCGCGCCGTCGGGCGCGAGGGCACGGCGGAGGTGATCGGTGAAGGCGCGCACCTTCGGCAGGACGTGGCGGGTCGGGAGCGATACGACCGAGATCGCGACCGCATCGCACGCGGTGTCCGGGAGCACTTCGATGAGCTTCCGCGCCTTGCCCGCGCGCGCCAGCATGAAGTCGCAGAGCCACGCGAGGCCGGCGCCCTCGATCGCCAGCTCGATCAGCGCCTCGCCGTCGTCGACGACGAGGCGCCGCGTGGGCGCGATCTCGCGCACCTTCACGCCGTCGCGGAGGCGCCACGGGATGAGCCGGCCGTGCAGCGCGTACCCGAGGCGCACGTGGCGCTCGAGGTCGTCGACCGTGCGAGGCCGGCCGTGCTCGCGCAGGTAGCCGGGCGCGCCGCAGACGAGCATCCGAGAGCGGCCGACCGGGCGTGCGATCAGACCCGAGTCCGGCAGCATGCCCATCCGGACCGCGACGTCGATCCGCTCCGACGCGAGATCGGCCGGGTCGTCGCGCAGCACGAGCTCGACGTCGACGTCGGGGTAGCGCTCGGCGAAGCGCGCGAGCACCGGCACGATCACGTGACGGCCGATCACCGTCGGCGCCTCCACGCGGAGGAGCCCGGCCGGTCGATCGCGCAGACCCGAGGTGGCGCGCTGCGCGTCGTCGAGCTCGCGCAGCGCGGCGCGGGCGCGCTCGAAGAACGCGCGCCCTTCGTCGGAGAGCGTCACCGCGCGCGTGGTGCGGTGGAAGAGCCGCACGCCGACCTCGCCCTCGAGCTGCGTGATGCGGCGGCTGACCGCGGACGGCGTGACGCGCAGCCGGCGCGCGGCGAGCGTGAAGCTCCCGAGCTCCGCGGCCTCGACGAACGCTTCGATCGCTGCGAGCCGGTCCATATCGCACCTCGATTGATGCGTATCATGCACGAAAGTTGTTCGCCTTCGGCGATGGTTTGCGCCGCGCGCACGAGCCACGGTGCCCTGCATGAGCACCGTGAACGTCGACGCCACCTCTCCCAGCCCGCGCGCCCGGGCGGTCATCATCGGAGCGATCACGACGCTCGTCGCGACCGCGATCCACCACGTCTACGGCGGCGTTCGGTACGCGACGCCGTGGCGCCTCCACGGCGCCGCCGTCGCGCTCGCGCTCTGCGTCCCCATCGCGCTGGCGTACGCGGGGTACCGGCGGAGCCCGGGCACGCGCGCCGGCCGCATCTCCGGGGGCTCGCTCGCAGCGCTCGCCCTCGCGTTCCCGGTGACGTCGATCGGGCTCTTCGAGGGTGCATACAACCACCTCGCCAAGAACGTCCTCTTCTTCGCGGGCGCGCCTCGCGACCTGCTCCTCCGGATGTTCCCGCCGCCCACCTACGAGCTCCCCAGCGATGCCTTCTTCGAGATCACCGGCGTCGGGCAGATCGTCCCCGCGGCGATCGCCGCGATCGCGGCCCTCGGCCTGATCGGCGACCTGCGCCGCCGTGTCACGAGGCTCGCGCCCGGGGCCGTGCTCGGCGCGCGCGAGCTCGTGGGCGTCCACGGCGAGCGGATCCGCATCCCCGATCCCACGCAGATCGTGCACCTCCAGCTCCGTCGCTTCGCGGGCTGTCCGGTGTGCAACCTCCACCTCCGCTCGATCACCGTCCGTCACGACGAGATCGCAGCGGCCGGGATCCGCGAGGTGGTCGTGTTCCACTCGAGCGCCGACGAGCTCCGGCTCCACGCGGGCGGGCTCCCCTTTGCGGTGGTGCCCGATCCCGAGAAGCGGCTGTACGCGGAGCTCGGCGCCGAGCCGTCGCTCCTCTCGGTGTTCGATCCGCGCGTGTGGCCCACCATCGTCCGCTCGGTGGCGCGGAGCGCGATCGCGATCCTGCGCGGGCGCGAGCGGCCGCCCGCGCTGATCCCGACCGGCGGTCGCTTCGGGCTCCCGGCCGACTTCCTCGTCGCGCCCGACGGCCGCGTGCTCGCGAGCAAGTACGGCGAGCACGCGGGCGATCAGTGGTCGGTCGACGAGGTCCTCGCGCTGACGCGTGCGCCTGCGGTGTCGAGCGTGCGCGCGGCCGCCGAGGTGTGCGCGCCGTGATGGAGCACCCGAGGGCTCGGTCAACGACAACCTCGACGGTCTGCTCGAAGTCATGGCCAGGAAGACGAGCCGCTCTCGCCCTCATCGTCCCAGCCCTCGATCCTTACCGCAGCTTGCACATTGAACCCGTCGAACTCCGCCATGAGCGGTCCCCTCCGCTTCGCCTCGAACCTGGCCTCGCCGGCGCCGTCCCCCCCGGACGTGACCGCGGCTATTCGGCTTCGGCGAAGCGAAGCGTCTCGTGGGCCTCGCCGCTCGGTCCCCTCACCAGCGTGCCATCGACGTTCCAGCTGATACCGCCCTTGCCCGGCGGCCCGAGCTCGACCGTGAGCCCCTCCAGCGTGAGCCGATCCTCGTCGAGGTAGGCGACGCCGATCGAGTCGCCGCCGCGTCCGGGGCCGCCGTAGCCGCCGGGGCCTCCGTCGCCCCCGTCGCCACCGGCACAGGCCCGGGTGCCGTCGCCCAAGGCGCCTCCCTTCCCGCCTCGACCGCCTCTGCCGGCTTTCTCGGGGGCGCCTGCATTGCCGCCCGGACCGGCCTCGCCTGTCCAGATCGAGGTGTCGCGCACGGTCAGCTTGGCGTGAAGCGCGATGATGCCAATCGTCGGGTGTCCGTTCTCGCCCCCTCGGCCGCCTCGGCCAGCGCAGCCGCCAGCGCCCCCGGAGCCGCCGCTGGCGCCTCCCTTGGACGCCGCATCGCAGACGGCGAGCCCGCCCCGACGACCGCCGCCCCCGCCGCCGCCCTGGCCTGGCGTGCCATCGCCTCCGTAGCTGGCTCTGCCGCCTTCCCACCCTCTCGGGGTGATGTCCCCGATGCCCCCATCGACGGTGCCCAGCGCACCGGGCTCGCCATCGAGCCCGGCTCGACCCGCTTCGCAAGGGGCGTCCGTCTCCTCCCCCGCTCCCCCCCGTCCGTCCGTCGAGGTGGCCGCCACGCGCGGCTCCCCGTACTCGCCGTCGCCAGCGGCGTCGGGCAGCCCATCCCCTCCTTTGCCACCGATGCTCGGGACGGCGCTCGGGATGACTTCGAAGCACGGGTTCTCCACTGCTGCGCCGCCAGGAACGGTGGCCGCCGAGCACGCGTCTCCCCCCTCCTGCCCATCGTGTCCGTCTCTTCCCCGGTTCGGCGAGGGCCACGGGTAGCCGTCGTCGCCCGCCTTCCCGGCTCCGGTGTGAATCTGGCCCCGGATCAGCTCCACGTCCGTATTGGCTTGGACGAGCATCGCGGTCGAGCCCTCCGCCCAGAGCTGCACGTCCATGATCATCGATACCCCGTCCGCGGCTCCCGTCTCTCCGGGGCCCGGCGGCATGACGGTCAAGGAGCGGGAGCTCGAGTTCAGCGACGTAATCCGCGTGGGATCGTCGTTCTCACGCTCCCACGTCGTGCAGTTGAATCCCCCGACGAGATCCACGCCGGACGGCAGCCAGATGGGAGCACGGAACGACTGGTTGCACACGAAGACGCGTCCTCGCCCGGTACTCGCGAGCTCGATGCCGCGGTCCAGGCTCTGCACCGGCCTGGACCTCGTGCCGGGGTGTTCGTCATCCGCCCCCAGGGTGTAGCCGGCGACGAACACCCCGCAGCCAACCTCCGGAATACCGGCGGCGAGGCGCTCGAGACAGGAGGACTCCGACGGCGCGCCCTCTGGCTGTGGGGCGCTGCAGCCGGCCGCGACGAGCAACAGCGCAGAGGACAGGCACGTAAGGCTCGGGCTTCGCATGGTTCTCCGTCGATGTTACGCCGCGGGTACAGGGCCGTTCAACGGAGAGCGGCCCGCGAGCCACGTGATCGAGCTCGGCCACGTCGCTGCCCTCCGCTTGACAACCCCATTCTGCAACAGCTGACCGAGGTTGGGGCCGACGGCGCTTCATGCAGCGCTTACCGACCGGCGTCGTTGCGGAAGAGCGATCCGGTGAGCTTGCGGGGCATGGCGCCCCGCGTTCTACCGCGATTCGCGGCCGCGCTCACGCCTGGGGCGGCCCGCCTGCGTAGGGGCCCGCGCGAGGCCGACCTCAGGGAGCACCGCCGCTATGCCGGCGAGACCGTGCTCGGCATCGTTCGCCACGCGCGCGGCAAGCGCAGGGACGGCGTCGAGCTTCGTCTCGAGCCAGGCAATGTGGTCGGGCCGCTGCGCAGCGGGCACCGGCCCATATCGCAACATGCCCGCCGCCTGCTCGGCCAGGTGGTGTCCTCGCTTGAGAAGCCGCGCCTCGAGGAGCCCATCGTCCTGCGGTACGCCGGCGAGATCGGAGGCAGCTCGCGGAGCGCCGCCTGAACGCTCGTCCGAGCCCAGGCCACGGGTGATGCGACAAAGGTGTTGCAATTGCAAACGGATTCGCATATCGGTGCACCATGGGAGACCATGCGCGCCCAGCGCTCTGTCGCTGCGGAGGTATCGGGCGATCGCGGGCGGTATCCAGGCGACCGTGGGCTCTCAAGGAACCAAGTCTTCTTGGGAAGGGACAAGGATCATGAACCACCGAGCTCGATATACCCTCTCGGCGCTGATCGCGGCTGCATCGATGAGCGTCGGAGGCCCAGCCTCTGCCGACGTGACCATCTGGGGAAACGTATCGCCTCAGAACCCAACGGACCCATGGGACCTCGGACCGAACCGGCTCCGCGTGGGAGCCGGCGCGGTCGAGGTCACCGATGGCGGGACGTTGATCAGCCCCGGCGCAACCGTGCGGACGAGCGTCGATCCCGGCATCATCCTGGTCGACGGGTATGGCTCGACCTGGATCAACAACGGATCCATCGAGGTCGGCGACGATCTCGAGAGTCGGATCGTCATCCGTCACGGCGCCGAGGCGATCACCGATGATCTCGTGGTGGGCATCGGAGGCGACACGAACTCTGGCCGCGCGCTCGTCGAGGGGTACGACGCCACCCTGACGAGCAGGACGACGACCTACATCGGCACGCAGGGGCATGGAACCCTGGAGCTCAAGCAAGGAGCGAGCTTCTTCTCACACGACGTCTACTTCGGCGGCATCATCGGCCGCAGCTGCGGGACCTGCACCGGCGAAGCCATCATTACGGGCACCGCGACGAGGTGGGTGAGCACGGGAGCGTTCGTCCTGGGCCTGAGGAGCCGCGGCTTGCTGGACATTCGCAGCGGCCAGCTCTCCACCGTGGACGCGCGCATCGGCGGCGACGGCTTCATGAACAGCCGCGCGAGCGTCAGAGGCTGGGGCGGCACCTGGACCAACCAGGGGCTCCTCCAGGTGGGATCGAACCACGGATATGGCACGCTCACCGTCGGCGCCTATGGGACCCTGACCACAGAAGATACCGAGATCCGCTCGGAGCTCGGAGGTGGCTTCGTCGAGGTGAACGACGTCTATGCGTCGTGGCTGAACAGCGGCGATGTTTCAATCTTCGCCTCTCTGTCGCAGTCTCCGTCGCTCCTGATCGACAAGGGCGCCTCCGTGAGGATCGGCGGCCTCCTCCGGACAGCGCTGTTGTTCGGCGGCTATCCCTATCTGGGGCCCTCCGTGCGGCTCGCGAAGGGCGATCTCGTCGCAGGCGCGATCGACGTCGATGCGGGCGACCTCGACTTCGCCGGCGGGCGCCTCGAGACCGGCAGCTTCCTGGGCGATCTCGCCAACACGCAGGCCGGCCAGCTCTCCGTCGGAGAGGTCTACCCTTCGACCGGCATCGCCGGCACCTACAGCCAGGGGCCGGGCGCCGCCCTCCGCATCACGGTCGCAGGCTCGAGCTCCTCGCCGCTCCTCCAGGTGGATGGGGACGTCCACCTCGATGGGGCGCTGGAGGTCGTGCCGGCCGCCGGGTCCGTGTCGTTCCAGGCCGGGGACACCATCGCTCTGCTCGGCTGGAGCGGTGACCTCACGGGGACGTTCGCCTCCGTGAACATCGCCTTGCCGCTCGCCCCAGGGCTCGCCTGGGACACTTCCGCGCTGTACACGACCGGCGAGGTCACCGTCGTCACCGCAACCTGAGCGCCGCTGGCTCGTCGCGCCCGACGGCTGCGTGCTCGCGAGCAAGTACGGCGAGCACGCGGGCGATCAGTGGTCGTTCGACGAGGTCCTCGCGCTGACGCGTGCGCCTGCGGTGTCGAGCGTGCGCGCGGCGGCCGAGGTGTGCGCGCGGTGATGGAGGCCCCGAGGGCTCGGCCAACGACAACCGCGACGGTCTGCTCGAAATCATAGCCAGGAAGACGAGCCGCTCCCGCCCCTCATCGTCCCAGCTCTCGATCCGTACCGCAGTTTGCAGGTTGAACCCGTCGACCTCCGCCACGAGCGGTCCCCGCCGCTTCGCCTCGAACCTGGCCTCGCCGGCGCCGTCCCCCCCAGACGTGACCGCGGCTATTCGGCTTCGGCGAAGCGAAGCGCCTCGTGGGCCTCGCCGCTCGGCCCCATCGTCGTGCTGCCATCGTGGTTCCAGCTGGTGCCGCCCACGCCCGGCAGTCCCAGCTCGAAGGTGACCCCCTCCAGGGTGAGCTGGTCCTCGTCGAGGTAGGCGATGCCGATCGAGTCGCCGCCGCGCCCGGGGCCGCCGTAGCCGCCCTCGCCTCCGAGGCCGCCGCTGCCACCCTCGCAGGACCACGTGCCGTCCCCCACGGCGCCTCCTGGTGCGCCTCGGCCGCCATAGCCCCCTTCCTCCGGCTCCCCGCCGTCGCCGCCTTTGCCCCCGTCGCGGGCGGTGATGATGCTATCGCGCACCGTCACTTTGGCGTGGAGCGCCACCATCGCGATGCTCGGTTGGCCGTTCTCGCCCCCTCGGCCGCCCCGCCCCCCGCAGCCGCCCGCGCCTCCGGAGCCGCCGCCGGCGCCCCCCTTGGACGCCGCGTCGCACACCGCGAGCCCGCCCCTGCGGCCGCCGCCCCCGCCGCCGCCTTGGCCCGGCATCCCCCGGGCGCCGTCGCCGGCCCTGTCGGGGTGCCATCCGGTCTCATCGATCCGCCCGCGGCCCGTGCCGGGTGCACCGGCGGTACCCCACATACCGCTCTTCCCGGCGACGCCGTTGCTACAACCACCGTCTGCCCGGTTGCCACGTCCTCCTTCCCCATCGTAGTTGGGGTTCGGCTGGGGTACGGGCTCGCCGTCCGCCCCATCTCTAGCGCCGTCTGCGAGCCCATCGCCGCCCTTGCCACCGGCGCTCGGGAGCCCTCCCTCGCAGGAGTTCACCGGCGGGGCCCCACCCGGAACCGTCGCTGCGGAGCACGCGTCTTCCCCATACTGCCCGTCCGGCCCCGTCGCTGCCCGTCCCGGCCATTTCTCCCCATCGTTGCCCCTCAATCCCTGCTCGGTTTCGATCGTGCTTCCGATGATCTCCACCACGGCGCCCGACCGAACGATCACCCCGATATGCCTTGGACTGCGGATGAACATGTGATCGATGATCGAGACCCCGTCCGCTGCCCCCGTATCGCCGGCCCGCGCCGGCTCGATGGTCAGCGGGGTGTGCCCAACGGGGCCAACGAGCTTGGCCGTGCCGTACACCGGATCTGAAATCTCGGGCGGCCGTTCCCATTCCAAGAAGTCGAAGCCTCCGTAGAGATCCATCCCGGAGGGCAGCGTGATGGACTCCACGAAAGCATTGCGGGTGAGGAACACCCGACCGCGCCCGGTGCGCGCTAGCTCGATGGCGCGCGGCAGGGTAGTCACCGGCCTGTCCTTCGTGCCGGGATTCGCGTCGTCACCGCCGAGAACCGGATCGTTGACGAACACGCCGCAGCCGTCGATCGCTCGCCCCGCCGCGAGCTGCTCCAGGCAGACCGAATCGGGGATCGGATCCCCGGCACACGTCGACGTACGGCCGCACGGCGGCGCGCCGTCAGGGTCGTTCACCCCCGGCGCCGTGCCGCAACCGGCCGCGGCGAGCGGGAGAAGAGGGACCAAGAGAATCGCGGAATTCAGGCGCATCGGCATCCCTCGCTGGCAGCGTCTCGCGAAGCGCGAATCAATGGGGCGGCTCGCTTGCCGCACCGAAATGATAGAGCTCCCCCCACGGGCCGTCCTCCCCTTTGCCCACCTGGTCCCCCGGGCCGGCGTTCCCCGCGAGGCCCCCATTACCGGCGGGTCCGGCAACAATGTTGGTTCCGGGTCGAATGGCGAAGTTGGGCACGACGTAGGCGATGCCGACGGATGCGCCTCCGAGCCCGCCGCCGGCATCACCTCCGCGACCGCCGTTGCCTCCCCAACCGCCAGGGCACCCCGTCCACATGCGAGCGTCAGAAGTCCCGCCCCCATGACCACCAGACCAACCGAGCCCCCCCAGTTGGCCCGTCCCGCCCACCCCGCCCTCGCCGCCTTTGCCCGTGATCACGTCGCTGGCCCCAATCGTCAGCTCCGCGCCGTCCAGCACGACAATGCCGATGGCCGCCCCGCCATAGCCGCCGCCATAGCCGCCCCGACCGCCACAGCCGCCGCTCCCTCCCGAGCCGCCGGCGGCGCCCCCCTGGGGCAGGCCTGCCCGACACGCGACCATGTCCCCACGCGACTTGCTGCCGCCACCGCCGCCGCCCCCCTGGCCGGTGCCGCCCAGCTTCCCGTCCTCGCCCCGGACGCCGATCCATCCATCCTTGCCGAGGTGGCCCACGCCCACCGCGCCGTCCGCGCGACCGGCGTCGGGACCATCTGCGCCATCGCCCCCTTCGCTGCATCGCATGAGGTCCGCGCCGAGCCCCGCGTGGCCATCGCGCTCAGAAATCTGCGCGGGTGTCGGCATTCCCGAGGCCCCGTCGCTCCCCGACTCCAGCCCGCCGTCGCCACCATATCCACCGATGGACTCGATGCCATCGTCGCACACGGTGACCACCGGAAGGGCGCCCGTCGGGGAGTCCGCGGTGCAGGCGTCCACGCCGTCGTTCCCCACCATGCCGTCCGCCGCCCGCTCGGTGTCCGCGTCCTCTCCCGGCTCCCCGTCCTTGCCGTTGCCCGCGACGATCACGCTATCCTGCACGATCGCCGTGGCCCCCGTGCTCAAAATCACGGCAATCGACGACTTTCCATCCGGCGCCGAGGCGTCCGCCGCCACGACGCGCACGCCGGCAATCACCGACGTCGCGTTGTCCCCCGCGAGCGCCGTACCCTCCACCCCTAGGACCCTCAGCGGGATCCCCCCCGGCGGAGCGATGATCGTCGGGTGATCGGGCCCGCCGAATGAGCCCTCGTACGACCAACCCCCGCCGTCACACAGGCGCCCGCCCCAGAGGTCGACCCCCGAGGGCAGCGTGATCGTCTCCGCGAACTCCCCGCCGCAGGCGTACACGCGCCGGGTCGCTTCCTCGCCATGGCCTCGCCCGTGCGCGGCGAGCCCGATCGCGTGTTGCAACGTCCTCACCGGCGCGCCCTTCGTTCCGGGGCTGTTGTCGTCGCCCTGCTCGCTGACGAACACCCCGCATTCATCCAGCGCCGGCGCCGTGCCGGGCTCTCCCTCGCACGGACCGGGCGGAGGCACCGGATCGGGCTCGCACGCCTCCACCTCCCAGCAAGGGTCGGAGTAGGGGCACCCTGTCAGCATGCTCGCGCCGCACATGAAGATCGCGACAGCGACGACCGACGTCGCCACGCGCCGGCCTTCCCTCGAACTCATCTTCTCGGCCCCCGATGTCCTCACCACCGCCCCTCGATCATCACGCCGATCTCTCGCCCGGTCGCCACGGGCGAGGCGTGGATCCGATCCTGAACCGGCGTGAGCCCCAGGAAGGAGAAGTCCGTGAAGAAGGACGCGGCGGTCGCTGCCCCGATCACACCGCCGGCGATGAACATGGCCGTGCCCACGCCCGCGGACAGGTTGCGCTCGTCTCGGAGGCGGAGCAGGTCAGCGCACGCCGGGCGGTCCGCCGCTTGCCAGCACCTGGACCCGCTCGCCGTCGCACCGCCGTTGAGCCCGTCGCGCCGTTCGCTCAGATCGCCGTCAAGATTCGTGGCCCGGATCATGAGCAGGCTGCCCGCGGACAGGGTGGCCGTCGTGACGGCGAACCCCGCGATGCGCAGTGTCGTCGGCCACGACGCAGGCTGCCCGGGAGCCTGCGGGCGCGCAGGGGGCGATGCGCTCGGGGGCTTGGGCACCGCGGGCGCGTTGTCCTTGGCGCTGCTCTCGGCCGCGCGTGGCAACTGGATCGTCATGGTCGGCTCGGTCGCCGCCTGCGCGTCCAGCGTCTGGGAGCCTTCCTCGCGGCCCGGTGCTCGGGCCCGCACCATGTGCTTGCCAGGCTCGAAGAACAGTCTGTAGGTCCGCCTGGGTAAGCCGATGGGCTTGCCGTCAATGAACACCTCGGCATCCGGCGGATCCACCGACAGATAGAGCGTCGCGACGAACGGAACGGCCTTGGCCAGTCCGTCCGCGAATCCTCTTTGCTGCTCAGGAGAAAGCGCTTTGCGCCGCTCAAGGCTCCAAGCCAGGTGCTCCGCTGCGTCACGAAACTTGCGCAACTTGAGCTCGCAAAGGCCCAGCTCTCCAGCGATCTCAGCGGATTCTCTCTCTGTAACAGCTGTCGAGTCGATCGCCTCGAAGGCCGCCTTGTACGCGGCGTGTGCCTCGGTCCACTTTCCCGATGCCCGAGCTCGCCGGGCGCGGCGAAGATGGTCCTTTACGATCGAATCGTCGCTTCGTGCGGGGGCCGAATTCCGGTCCTCCGCATGGACCGGATGCGTAGTGCCGACCACGACGCCAAGCATCAAGGATATCCAGAGCGATTGCGCGACAAAACGCATGCACGACGGTACTTACGCCAGCCGTGGCGCGTCAACGGCGCTGAAAGTCGCATGAACTGAACGTTCCGATGAGAAAATCCCGCCCGATCGGGGAATGCGGCCGCCCCTGCCTTGCTGTCGCAGGATCCGCGCCTACATGTCGCATTCTATCCGACTGATACTGGAGCCGTCCTGCATTTTCTTGAAGCCCTCCACACGGCTCAGGTGTTTTACCGGTTATGGGCGAGCCAGGCAGCACCCCTACCGGCTTCGAGTTCTTCAGGCGCCTCGCGCGGCGTTTCGGTGTCCCTGCGCGACACGCGGAGGACCTCGCGCAGGACGCCTTGCTGCGGGAGCTGGAAGCGAATCAGCGGATCGAGCTCGGGGAGGCTCGGGCGGCCTACGGTGCCACCATCGTCCGGAACCAGGCGCGGAACCACGTCCGGAACGCACGCCGTCGGGGGGAGGTCCTGACGTCGTTCGACGATCACGAGCCTCAGGCGGAGTGCCCGACCCCGGAAGAGATGCTCCGCAGGCAGCAGCGGGAGGCGCTCCTCCGCGACCTGATCAACCAGGTCGACCCCAAGTACCGCGACGTCTTGATCAAACACAGGCTCGAGGAGGTGCCGCTCATCGAGATCGCCTCCGAGCTGGGGCTCAACCCGAAGACGGTGAGTACACACTACCTCCGAGCGCTCGAGGACCTCGACGCGGCGGTGAAACGCCGGAGGGCGCGGCAACGCTCGCGCGGATGGGGCGACGCTGCATGCGTCCCGTTCGCCTTCGATCTGCGGGGCCGCGAGGGGTGGCTGAGCAAGCTGGGCCGCCTGAGCATCAAGATCCTGGTGCAGGGGACGGTCGTCGTGCTGGCCGGCACCGTCATCGCGACGTTGCCGGACTCGCTCAGCCCGGAGTCGTGGCTGCGGGCAGCGGTGGTGCGCACTCCTGCGCCCGCACTTGCGGTGGAGGAGATCGCGCAGCCGCCAGTCCAACTTCCCACGCGCGCGGCCGCCGCGCCGACCGCGCCGACCGCCCAGGAGATCGCAGTCCAACTTCCCACGCGCGCGGCCGCCGCGCCGACCGCGCCGACCGCCCAGGAGATCGCGCAGCCGGCGCAGGACCGAGACGCACGGGCGCCTGCTCCGTCAGGCGCGCAGGTTCGTCGTACCTCGTTCCCCGTCCGCGCCGTGGTCCCAACCGTCAGCGAGCGCGAGCAGAGCCTCATCGACGAGGCCCGTAGGGCCATCGAGGACCATAACGCGGTCGCAGAGGCAGAGGCGCGCCGATTGCTCGAGACGCATGCAGGGGAGTTTCCGCAAGGCCAGCTCGCCGCAGAGCGTGAAGCGCTCCTGACGCAAATTCGCTGAGTCCTCGGCGTCCCTCCGGCAGGCAGCGGGCGGTGGCGCAGGTGATGTCGTCGGACAGCACGAGGCCGAGATCTACCTTGCGTCCAGACAAGGATGTTCGCGTCCAGGAGACGAAACGTGATGAATGAAGACGAGCGCGCCGCCGCGTACGCGCGCCTGTTTTGCCCGGCGGTCGTACGAGCCGTGCTGCGCTGGCTGCGGAGGCTGGGGGTCCCAGTGTGCCATCGTACCGACGTCGCAGGCCAAGTCTGGCTCAACGCCTGGGAGAGCTGGCCCAGGTTCGATCCGAAGCGCGGCAGGCCTGAACGCTGGTTGAACGCGATCACCGTGCACGTCGCCGCGCACTATCGCGAACGTATGCAGCACCGCAGGGAGGAGCTCGTCGATTTGATCGATGTGCCCGATCCGGCACCGGATGCCTCTGCTGCGATGGAATCCCACAGCGTCAGAACGGGCACCATCGACGCGGTGAACGAGCTTGACCCGCAGCTGCGCTTTGTTCTCAGGGCACACGATCTGGATGGGATCCCGATGGCCCAGGTGGCAGAAGACGCGGGGCTACCTCTCTCTACGCTCTACAAGCGACGCACAAAGGCCCTCGGTGCGCTGCGTGACTGCCGTTCGCCTCGTGCACGACACGAGCCGCAACGAGATCCCCGACGACGACGGCGCGGCTGAGGGCGCTGGCGATCATGATGCGCGAGCTCAGGGCGATTGCCCCTCATCGCCCGGCTCGTCGTCTCCCGACTCGCCCGCCTCCGACTCGCCGTCCGGCTCGGCCTCCTCCGGCTCGCCGCCGTCCTCTCCCTCCTCTTCTCCTCCGCCGTAGGCGCCGCGGGAGACGGGGAACGGCGCATAGTCCTTCATCTTGTCGGTGCCCGCGTACCAGTACTCCGCGGCGGCGCGCAGCTTCCGCTCGGCGTTCACGACGAGGGTGTACGCGGCGTCGCGGAGCTTGCGCGAGCGCACCGCCTCGAGAGAGAGCGTCTTGTCGGCGAGCATGCGCGCGAGCACCGGCGAGAGCTCGCGGAGGCGATCCGCCGCGGCGGCCTCGCCGCGAGGCGCCTTTTGAACGGCCTCCGCGTGCTCGGAGCAGAGCAAGAGGAGATCGGAGGCGTCCTGGACCAGATCCGCGTCGCCGCTGCCCGCCCGGATCGCCATGAGCCGCTTTTGACCTTCGGGGCTCTTCTTGAAGCGGAGATCGAAGAAGCGGAGGAGCGATTGCTTGATCTGGGCGGCCTCGGCGGCCGGCTTCTGGAAGGCCGCGACGGCCCGCTCCTGGCGCTGCTGCGCCGCTTGCCAGCGCGATTGCACGACGCGCAGGAGCTCGATCTTTTCACGAAGCCCGCGGATCTCCTCGCGCGTGAGCGGGGGCTCGTCGTCGGGGAACGGCGTGCGCACGAGATCCGCCGCGTCGCGCTCGGCGGCGAGCTGGATGCGGCTCGCCCAGATGACGCGTCGAGCGAGCTTGCCTGGAAAGAGTGAGGCGTTATCGCCGAGCGACTCGGCTTCTCGGAGCAGCTCGGCCTCTCGCTCGGCGCTCAGCGTGAACTCGGGCGCACCGCCCGACGAGCGGTGCGCGCCTCCGGCGTCGCTCGAAGCGCGCGTGTTCTGGGCATTCTTGGTCCTGGATGAAGCTGCGGTGGTTGCCTTCGGTGCCATGGCGATGAAATGTCTCCTTGTCGAGGTCAGCGCCCCTCCGAGCAGAGGGGCGGTCGCTCAATGAGGGAATCGGCGCCACCGAGGCTTCGGGTCACAGGAGAGCACGATACCGACGTTTTCGTCGCAAGCTCGCAAGCGCAAGGTCGCAAGGAGACAGAGGCGCCGCGCAAACGGACGCCGGAGCTGCGCAGCAGCGGCGACGGCCACGCGCAGGCGTCGAGCCATGGCAACGCAGGGCAACCAACTGGGCGCGCAGGAGGGCGCCGGGGTTGCGCAGGAGGGCGCCGGGGCTGCGCAGGAGCCACGTGATCGTACGGTAGGACACCCAAATGGGTGCGCAGGAGGGTTGCCGGTGCCGCGCAGGAGCCACGGTACCGTACGGTAGGACACCAAAATGGGTGCGCAGGAGGGTCGCGGGGGCCGCGCAGGAGGGCGCCGAGGCCGTACAGGAGGGCGGCCGGGACCGCGCAGCAGGACCGCCGGGGCTGCGCAGGAGGTCGCCGAGGCCGCGCAGCATGTACGAGCGGAGCCCTGGTAACACTTCTGACCGGGAGCTGCGGTGACACTTCCTTGAACTGCGGGCCCATGCTCCGGGAGGGCTGGAAACAGGGACCGGATCCTCGTCGACGCGCCACGGTCGCCGTCGCTTTCGAGCGTCCAGGCGGTCGAACAGGGGGAAACAGCGCCGCCTCGTTCGCGGGGCGCTCCGTCGCTGCCCCCGGGCTGCTACTTTCCCCCCATGCCCTCCGTGCGCCGCTCTGCCGCCGAGATCCTCCGCATGGTGCCACCACGCGACCGAGCGGTGCTGCTCCGGCTCGGCCTCGACCTGAACCATCCAGCGGACGCGGCGCTCTTCGTCGACGGCGTCCGAGCCGCCGACGACGCCATCGCAGCGCAGGAGCGCTGGGAGCGCGCAGCGGTCCGCCGCTCGAGCCACACGCGATCGCGTCCCTGATCCGGGTGCGCGCGTTCAGTCGCCTGGCGCCGGAACGCGCGCTGCATGTCGTCGCGCGCCGCGGTGACATCAAGAGCGAACCCCCGGAGTGCCGCGTTCCGCACTGCGTGCTGCTCGCGCTCGGCCCAGAGAACACGCCGCTCGCGATCGAGCGGCCGTCGAACCCAGGAGGGCGGAGCGAGGAGATGCGGAAGCAGAGCGCCGGACATCATCGTGCCCCCCGATCACGTTCGCGGGCAAGGTCGACCAGTTCGGCCGCGGCCTCGCCCTGGGGAGAGCGGAATCCTGTTGCAGCGGCGGATAGGGCGGACAGAGCATCACCGCCTGAGGCGAACGCGGCGGGGAGCCCGTCGGGCATCTTGAGCATCGACGCCGGACGGGTTGCGCCTCTAATCTTCACGAGGGGAAGAGCTATGGACGACCAGCGGCACGACGACGGACGGAACGACACGAGCACCGAGAAGCTCCCGGGCGGCGGTGATGGGCCTCCCGCACGACCACGGCCGCACGGCGTTTCCGTCTTGTTCTGCCATCGGGGCGGTGTCGAAGCGATGCGGCTCGATCCTGACCAACCGACGATGGTCGTCGGCCGACGCGCGCCCGCGGATCTCTGCATCCCCGACACCATCATTTCCCAGCCGCATGCGCGGTTCACGTTCGTCGACGGCTACGTCCTCGTAGAGGACCTCGGCTCCACCAACGGAACCTGGGTGAACCACAAGCGGATCGACGGGCCCGTCATGCTCACGCCGGGTGGAGAGGCCATGCTGGGAAACGTCAGCGCTCATGTGGTCGCCCTCGGTCCCGTCGCCACGTCGATTGTGCTGGGCGAGGCGGCCTTCTATCGGGAGCTCGACGCTGAGCTCGCGCGTGCGCAGTGCTTGAACCGAAGTTTTGCGATCATTGCAGTGCGCCCCGGTGAAGCGGAAATAGCGAGCACCAAATCCGGGTCGTGGGCCATGCAGCTTCCGGCGACTCTGAGGGCTGTTGATCGCGTGCATCTGTGCAGGCCGGATACGGCGCTGATCCTGCTACCCGAGGCGAGCGCGGAGAACGCCGCTCGGATGGCGACAGCGGTCGCCTACGGCGCCGGTGAAGGCGGAGTTCGCCGCGTCGGCCTGGCCGTCTACAAGAAGGCCGGGAGCTCGGCGCCGAAGCTCGTCGACCGAGCACGCGAGGCGGCGGGCCGCGCGACCCTGGAATGTCCCGTCGTTGATGAGTCGACCAGCCGGCGGTCGAAAGGGGACGTAGACAGCTCAGACGCCCCGATCATCGGCGCGTCTCAGCGAGAGCTGTTCAGTAAGGCCGAGCGCGTGGCCTCGGCGCGCGTTCCCGTACATATCAAGGGCGAGACCGGTACGGGCAAAGAGGTGCTCGCACGCTTTCTCCATGAGCGCGGTCCGCGCGCGGGCAAGCCGTTCATCGCGGTAAACTGCGGCGCGATCCCTAGCAATATCGTCGAGAGGGAGCTCTTTGGCCATGAAAAGGGCTCTTTTACCGGTGCCGATCAGTCAAAGCCGGGCTATTTCGAGGCAGCTGACAAAGGGACACTGTTTCTCGACGAGGTCGGCGAGCTCGACCCTGAAGTACAGAAGACGCTGCTCCGAACCCTCGAGACGCACAGCATCCGCCGGGTCGGCGCGACCCAAGAGACGAAAATCGACGTGCGGGTCATCTCGGCCACGCACCGCGACCTTAAGGCGATGGTCGAGGACGGCCAGTTTCGCACGGATCTAGTTTATCGGCTGAACACGATTGAGCTGGAGCTGCGTCCCCTGCGCGAGCGGTCTGATGAGATTGAGGCGTTTGTGGAACGCTTCATGAAACGCGCAAACGATGACAACGGCCGCAGCGTGCGTGGCATCGACCCCGAGGCGATGGCGCTGCTCCGCACGTACAGCTGGCCGGGAAACGTGCGCGAGCTCCGCAACGCCATCGATCACGCTGTCGTGTTGGCCGAGGGCGATCAAATCCAGCTGGAGGATCTGCCGCCGCGTCTGCTCGCGAACGCCCTGCCGGTGGGAGCCGAAGGTGCCCCTGTGGCAGTTCCGCCGTCGGATCTTGCCGAGACCCAAGCGACCGGCGGCAAGCTCCGATCAGAGCGGGCTCGTACGGAAGCGCAGCTCATCAAGGATGCGCTCCGAAAGACGGGGGGGAATGTGAGGAGAGCGGCCGAGCTACTCGGAATCCCGCGCGGGACGCTGAGGTACAAGATGGAGGTTTTCGGCATCAAACTCCCGAAGTGATAGGCCATCGTTGGCGACCGGGTGGCGAACCTCGACCCTCCGGTGGCGAACCTTAGCCCGCCGGTGGCGAACCTTGGCCAGCGCTCCGCGCAGGCGATGAGCAATCATGCGGATTTTCGCGGGGATCCGCGACGCGCCTGGCTCGGCATGCAACGTGCTGAGTGTCCGTGACGTGAGCAGGAAGAGCGAAGGCAGCACGACGATGCCGCAAAGGAAACCTGAGGGGGAGCGCCTCCAGGGGCCCGCGTCTGCCGCTCGGTCTCCCCGGAGGATAGGACGCCAGGCCGGCGTCGAAGCTGCGGTAGCCTCCTGCTCTCGGATGATCGACGAGCAGGGAGCAGCCAGCGACGCACCGGACGAGCCTCGCCAGCTCGGCCCGTACCGGATCATCGAACTCCTCGGCAAAGGCGGCATGGGCGTCGTCTTCCGCGCTGCACACTCCCTGACAGGCGAGGAGGTGGCCATCAAGACGGTGCTCGGCGTGAACAACGCCGACCACCTCGCCGCGATACGCCGTGAGACGCGGGTGCTCCGCCGCTTGAACCACCCTGGCATCGTTCGCTTCCTCGACGAGGATGTCACCGGCGGCGTGCCCTGGGTCGCAATGCCGCTCCTCCGGCGCGACACGCTCCGGGATCACCTCGCGGCTACCTTTTCGAAGGACGCCGGCCTGGGGGCGGCGATCACTATTCCCGTGCAGGCTTCGGGGTCCGTTGCGGCCAGCGTCCGCCTGCGCACCGGCGCGCCCGCAGCGAGCGCGGCCGCGCGCCCGCTCGGCACGATGCTCACGCTCATCCGTCGCCTTTGCGCGCCGCTCGCCTACCTGCATGGCGAGGGCCTGGTGCACCGCGATCTCAAGCCCGCGAACATCGTCCTCCAAGACGACGGACGCCCTGTCCTCGTCGACCTGGGGATCGCTGTTCACTTCGGCGGCGCTGGCCGCGAGGAGCTCGACGTGTACCCGCTCGCCGGCAGTGTGGCCTACACGGCCCCGGAGCAGCTCCAGGGGGAACCGGTCGACGCGCGCGCCGATCTCTACGCGCTCGGCTGCATCCTCTATGAGTGTGTGACGGGACGACCTCCCTTCCTTGGCGACGCCTCGTCCCTTCGCGAGCAGCACCGCACGGCCTCACCTCAGCGCCCCTCGGCTCTTGTCACGGGCCTCCCGGCAGCACTCGACGACCTCATCCTCACGCTCCTGGCGAAGAATCCACAGCGTCGGGTCCAGTACGCCGCCGACGTCGCCACAAAGCTCGTCGCGCTGGGCGCGGCCGCCGAGCGCGACGAGGGCCCGCCGCCACGCGTGTACCTGTACCGGCCCGTGCTCGCAGGTCGCACCGATGCCGTTTGCAAGTTGCAGATGATGACCCAGCGCGCCGCCTCCGAGAGGCGAGATGCGATCGCGCTGGTGCACGGGGAGAGCGGCTCCGGGAAGACGCGGCTCGTGCGAGAGGTGAGCCGCGCCGTCATGGCGAATGGGCTGTCGCTCCAGGTGTTCTCGGGCGTGTGTGTTGCGCCTGGGGCCGGCGAGGCGGGTGCGATGGCGGCGATGGCCGCCCCGCTGCAACCGCTACGTACGACGCTCTTGGCAGCGGTCGATCAAGCGCGCGCATCCGAGACAGAAGCAGACCGGCTCTTCGGCGGTCGCCGCGAGGTGCTCGCGGCCTACATGCCAGAGCTGCGAGCGCTCGGGAGCCTATCGGAGCCGGCGCCCCTGCTGCCTTCGCAGGCGCGGAAGCGCGTCGTCTCCGCGCTGCGGGAGACCCTTCGGGCGCTTGCCGAGGCGAGGCCGCTCTGCCTTCTCCTTGACGACCTCCAGTGGGCCGATGATCTGACCCTGGCCCTGCTCGATTCGTTTGCCCGAGCCGAGCCCGACGAGCGCGGTGGCGTACTGATCATCGGCACCTACCGGATGGAGGAGACTCGCCCGGAGCTCGAGGATATCGCGCACGCCCCGGGGGCCACCTCGATCCGGCTCGACAAGCTGGCCGCTCGCGACATCGAGGACATGGTCGTGGGCATGCTCTCGCCAAGCATGCCGCCCAGGACCGTGCTCGACGCGCTCATCCGCAACGCGAACGGCAACCCGTTCTTCGTCGCCGAGTACCTGCGCGCGGCGCTCGACGCAGGGGAACTTCAGCGGGAGCAGGGCGGCGGCTTCTCTTTCAAGGGGCGCGGCGCCGCGGCGCTCGCCTCCCTCCAGATCCCGGGCACGCTGGACGAGCTGCTCGGACGGCGGCTCGACCTGCTCGACGCGGAGGCGCGGGTGCTCGCGGCGTGGGCGGCGGTGCTAGGGCAGGAGCTCGACGACGAGCTCCTCTTCGCGGGCCCACTCGGACAAGACGCGACCACCGAGGCAGTTGCTGAGCTCCGGGCGCGGCGAATCCTCGAGGAGACGGAGACAGCTCGGCTGCGCTTCGTGCACGACAAGCTGCGCGAGAAGGCCTACAGCCAGCTCGATCCGGAAGCGCGGGCCGCGCTACACCAGCGCGCCGGCGAGGCGCTCGAGGCGCGCGGCGCCCAGGCGCCAGTGCTGGCGCACCACTTCGCGGGAGCAGGCCTCCACGGCAAGGCCGGCGCGCACTTCGCGCGAGCCGCGCAGCGCGCCGCCGAGGTCTATGCGAACCGCGACGCCGTCCGCTTCTATCGCCTGGCCATCAGCGCCCTCTCAACCGCTGGCGCCGCGCCTGCAGCGCTCGCCGAACTCCACGAGGCGCTGGGCGACGTGCTCGGGCTCGTCGGGCGTCAGGCCGAGGCCCGCGATGCCTACGGCGCGGCGCTCGGCGCGGCGACTCCCCGCGTCGACCATGCCCGGCTCCACCGCAAGATCGGCAAGACCTGGGAGATGCACCACCAGCACGCCAGGGCGCTCGAGTGTTACGGGCAGGCGGAGACCGCCCTCGTCGGTGAGCAGGCCGAGCGAGCCTCGGGTGAGGCCCAGACGTGGTGGAACGAGTGGATCCAGATCTATCTGGATCGCATCTCCGTGCATTATTGGCTCGCCGATCTTGCCCGGCTGGATGCCCTCATCGAGACCGTCCGCCCCGTGCTGGAGCAGAGAGGTACATCGCTGCACCGCGCCCACTACCTCCACGCGCTGACGCAGCGGGGCATCCAGCGCGATCGGTTCGTCGCTTCCGCCGAGACGCTGAGCTTCGCCGACGAGTGCGTCACGGCGTACGAGGCCGCGGACGCACCGCCCGAAGGTCACTGGGCTCTGGCCGCCCGCTGCAGCCTCGCGATCGTCCGCATGCTGTACGGCGACCCCGACCAAGCCGAGGCCGAGATGCGCGACGCCCTCTCGATCGCGGAGCGGAGCGGCGACCTCGAGGTCATGACGCGCTGCCTGACCTATCTCACGCTCATCCAGCGCAGGCGGAACCTCGTCGAGGGTGCGGAGAACCTGGCCAAGCGGACCTTGAAGCTGGCAAGGGCAGAGAACGTGCGCGAGTACGCCGGAGCCGCCTTGGGCACCCTCGCGTGGTGCGCGCTCCAGCGCGGCGACCTCGCACGGGCCGAGGAGGCAGGCCAGGAGGCGCTCGTCTGCTGGGAGCCCCTCCCCCTCGTCTACCCCTTCCAGTGGCTGGCCAGGCTGCCGCTCTGCCGGGTGGAGCTCGCGCGTGGTCGCCTGGAGGGCGCCATCGCGCAGGTACGTGCAGTGCTCGACCCGCGGCAGCAGCGCTTGCCGGGTCGGCTCACCAAGCTGCTCGAGGCGGCAGCGCGCGCCTTCGCGTCAGGCCACGAGGCCCGCGCTTGCCGGCCGCTCGCGCTGGCGCTCCGCGGCGCCCGCCACGGCGGCTACGCGTGAGCTGAGCCTCGACTCAACCGATCTACTTGACGGCGCGCCGAGGCCCGCCGCGCGGCCCCCGTCCGCGCCCGGTCCGCGCGCGCCACGTGTGGAGTTGCGATGACAAAACGAGAACGGAGCCGAACCATGTCCAACGAGATCCCGTGCAGCAACGATCGAAGAGGCATTGTCTTCACCATCGATCGCGAGTCGAACCCCGTTTACCAGCTGGAGTCCAGCGCGTGGGCGAGCGCAGAGAACCGCTGGGCCGAGCGCGACGTCCCGCCCGAGATCCGCGACAAGGTCGCCTCTCTCCATGAGACCGGCAAGCCCGGAGCATTCGTGCACTTTCTCCAGGGCGACGTCGGGGTCTATGTCATATGCGAAAAAAACATCAAGAACCTCCCCGAGACGGCCGGCGATGATCTCGTCGTCCAGGAGGCCTACGCGGCGCTGAGCAGCGGGCGAAGGCTCGCCGCCTATGATCTCGTCATCTGCGCCAAGAAAGGCACGATCCGCGCGGAGAGCGGCGAAACCTTCGAGACTCGCGAGGGCGACTATTACGTCGTCCACTGCCAATCGTGGGGACGCTTCGTCCTGAATCCCTCCCTGAGACCCGGGTTCGTCGAGACGACAAAGGAGGTCTTGCTCTTGCTCGAGGGACTGCACCGCACGAACTTCCTCTCCATGAGCCCCGACCCTACGGACGAGCGGCTTCCCCCGGACGTCGCGCAGCCGACAGCCGTCCCCGTCGGGATCAACTGCTACGTCCTCAACCTGTCGCGCTTCAAGCGCTGAGCGGAGAGCCAGGGCTTCCATGACCACCTCCGCAAACCGCGCCAGTGCCGAGCAGCGATCGGGCCCTCCGCCGGCAGCGCCCAAGCGTTATCTCGCGGGCACCCACCGCCTCGTATCTCCCGATGAGACGGTGGAGAGAGTCCGGCCCCTCCTGCCGGCGATGGGCATCACCCGGATCGCCGACGTGACCGGCCTCGACACGCTCGGAGTGCCGGTGGTCATGGTCGTCCGCCCCAACGCGCGATCGATCGCGGTCTCGCAAGGCAAGGGCTCGACCCTCGCCGCCGCGCGCGCCTCGGGCGTGATGGAGTCGATCGAACAATGGCACGCGGAGCACATCCAGCTCCCGCTCAAGCTCGGCACCGTCAGCGAGCTCCGCCACCGCCATCGCCTCCTTGACGTTCACAACCTGCCGCGCCTGTCCATCGTCGACTTCCATGACCATCTCCGCCTCTTCTGGGTGGCTGGCCTGGATCTCGTGACGGGCGCGCCCACGTGGGTCCCGTTCGAGGTCGTCCACACGGACTACGCGCTGCCGTTGCTCGCCGCGAGCGGAGCCTTCGTGATGAGCTCGAACGGGCTCGCGTCCGGCAACCACCCGATCGAGGCCGTGAGTCACGCGATCTGCGAGCTTATCGAAAGGGACGCCGCCACGCTCTGGAGGCTCTCGGGCCCCGAACACCAGCGCCGGACGCGGATCGACCTGTCCACGGTGGACGATCCGGGGTGCCGCACGCTCCTGGAGCAGGTGGAGCGCGCCGATGTCGTTCCGTTTCTCTGGGAGATCACATCCGATATCGGCGTCCCGGCCTTCTGCTGCACGCTCGTCGATCGCGCGCCCAACCTGCACCGGCCCATCGCGCCGATGCTCGGCTTCGGTTGCCACCCCTCCCGCGAGGTGGCGCTCTTGCGTGCGATCACCGAGGCAGCGCAGAGCCGGCTCACCGTCGTCACCGGCGTGCGCGACGACGTCCGGGCCCGCGGCAACGGGCCTGACGACGATCTCCGCGCGGCGAACCGCTTCCTGGAAGAGCACGCGGGTGAGCCGCCCCAGCGCAGCTTCGACGACGCGCCCGATTACGCGGGCGAAACCTTCGACGACGACGTCGCCTGGGAGATCGAGCGCTTGCGCACAGCGGGGCTCAACCAGATCGTCGCTGTCGACCTCACCCGTCCTGAGCTCGAGATCCCGGTGGTGCGCGTGGTTATTCCGGGCCTCGAGCCACTCGACGACGTCCCCGGTTACATCCCCGGCGCGCGCGCGCAGCGGCGCCTTTCGGAGCGCAGATCATGAATCTTTGCATCTTCACAGGTCCCACCCTCCCGGCAGCGGAGGGCGAGCAGCAGATCGACGCCATCTTCCTGCCGCCCGCGGCCCAGGGCGACATCTACCGCGCGGCGCTGGAGAGACCCGTCGCCATCGGCCTCATCGATGGTTACTTCGAGCGCGTCCCGTCCGTGTCCCACAAGGAGATCCTCTGGGCGATGGCTCAGGGGGTCCACGTCCTCGGCGCATCGAGCATGGGGGCGCTCCGCGCAGCCGAGCTCTCGCTCTTCGGCATGGAGGGCGTGGGCGCCATCTACGACGGGTACGCGTGCGGCGATCTCGACGCCGACGACGAGGTCGCCGTGGCCCACGCGCCCGCCGAGGACGGCTATCGCCCGCTGAGCGAGGCGCTGGTGAACATCCGCGCCACCCTGCGCGCCGCCGAGCGAGCCAGCGTGATCCCTGGCGAGACGCGCGAGCGGCTGGAGGCACTGGCCCAGCAGCTGTTCTATCCGGACCGCTGCTATCCGATCCTCCTGCGGCGCGCCGAGGAGGAGGGCGTGCCGCGCGAGCAGACCGCGGCGCTGCGTGAGTTCCTGCGGGATGGCCGGGTGGACCAGAAGCGCTCCGACGCACTGGCGCTCCTGGAGGTCCTGCGCGGTCGCTTCACGGGTGCCGTCGAGCCAAAGCAGGTGCGCTATCACTTCGAACCGACCGACGCATGGGAGCTGATCCGCGAGCGCGTGGACCGCCGCGCCGCGATGCCCACCGCGAGGGCGATGGAGGTAGGCCGATGAGCTCCAGCGAACAGATCGTCCTCTCCGGTCTGGGCACCTACGTCCTCGGCCGGCTCTTCTGCAATCTCGATGGCTTCACCCCGCGCCAGATCGCGGAGAGGCTGATGTTTCTTTTCAAAGGTAGGCCAGGCCAAAACGACGCGACTCGACTCATCGAGAACGAACTCATCGACCTCGTGCAATCCGGTTTCGCTAGGCGCGCGAGGAGATCTTCTTATCAAATCACTAGCGACGGCCAACGAGTCATTCGCGCGGCTCTCCACCCGGCGCACCAGAAAAAACTGAGCTGGAGGAAAATCAAGGAACTGGCGGCGGCCCGGGTAATCGACGAGGAGACCTCAACGGCGAAGGGCTGGAGGGAGATCGCCGTCGACGTGCCACCCGCAGAGGCCACGCGTATCGCGACGCTCCTCGCCAGCGCCTTCCACCTCAACCTGGGCCAGGCCCCATCGCTCTCGCGTGTGCTTGGGGCGGTCGCCTGGAGCGCCATCGGCGTCACGACGGCAGATCCCTTCACGGTGGAGGCGGTCATGCGGGTGCTGCTGAGCCGTCAAGCTGACGCGCCTCCTCAGGGGACACTGAAGCAGGCGATCGACCTGCTCGTGAGAAAGGCGTCGGCCCTCGGCACGGGAGCGCGCGGTCTGCTCGCTCCGCAGGCAGCCCCCCTGCCCGCGGACGAGTCGGCCTTCGCCACGCGCGTACTCGAGGCGGCGCGGGCGTCGAAAAGCGGGCGGTTCGGAGACAACAAGGTCTTCATCTCGCACGTGCTCCGGCGCCTCACCGAGGACGGCGTCGCGATCGGCGACACGGACGCGTTCAAGGCTCGGCTGGTCTCCGCGCATCGCGGTGGGCTCCTGGCACTCAACCGCGCCGACCTGGTCGAGGCCATGGATCCGGCCGACGTCGACGCCTCGGAGACACGGTATCTCAGCACGACGTTCCATTTCGTGCGCATCTGACGTGGAGAGCGCCGGCGAGGTGCACGCACCTCGCCGGCGTCGACGAGCAAGAGGGAGAAGGGGTGCACCATGACGAAGCAGGACGCCCTGCTCGACGTGTTCCTGTCGACAGCGAAGAAAGACGTGTTCCACTCCGTGGAGCATCGCGGGCAGATCTGGCGCGAGGATCCGTTCGACGTCGATTCCGTCCATGAGGAGGCCCGGACGGCCTTCCAGCGGCTGCTCACCCAGGTGACGACCCCGCCGGGCCTCGACGCGGGCCGGATCCTGCTGCTCCTCGGCGAGTCCGGCAGCGGAAAGACGCACCTCGTGCGCTCTTTCCGAAACCACGTTCACCTCAACGGGCTCGGCTTCGTCGGGTATATGCAGATGACCACCTCGGTCACGAGCTACAGCCGTTACCTGGTGAGCAACCTCGTCGACTCGCTCGACCAGACCTACTATGAGGCGCTGGGGACCGGCTCGGGGCTGCTCCGGCTCTCCAACGCGGTCGCGGCGAGGTGTGGTGATCCGGACTCCATCCGCTCCTTGAACGAGCGCGAGGACCTGGACGAGGACGAGGTCGTCGATCTCGTGGAGCGCGCCGCCGACAGGCTCATCAGACACCCCCGCTACGCCGATCTCGACCTGGATCTCATCCGCGCCCTGCTCTATCTGCAGCGGCAAGATCCGGCGCTGAAGAAGCGGGTCGTGAAGTACCTGCGCTGTGACGTGCTCTCGGAGCGAGAGCAGAAGCTCCTCGGAGGTCTGTCGCCGAAGCGGGAGGACGAGGACGCCCAGCGCGTCGTCGAGGAGCTCGGCCGATTGATGTGGGCGTGCGACTCCCGCGCGCTGGTCCTCTGCGTCGATCAGTTCGAGGATGCGTACCGTGTCAACGATGCCGAGTCCCTGTTCCGGCGGGTGATGTCCTCGCTCTGCGCGGTCGCCGATCAGGTTCCCTCGTCCATCATCGTGATCGCCTGCCTCAAGGACTACTACGAGACGATGCGCGCTCGGCTCACCCGGTCGACGCTCGATCGCGTCGAGCGCGACCCTGCGCCGGTCCACCTGGTCGCGGAGAGGCGCAAAGAGGAGATCATACCGATCATCCAGAAGCGCCTCGCCTACCTGTACGAGACGGCAGGGCATGCGCCGGCGGACGGCGCAGCCAATTCCCTCTACCCCATCCCCCGAGGGTTCGTGGAGCAGCTCTCGGGGATGAGCGTCCGCGCGGCGCTCAATGAGTGCCAGATCTTCCGGGATGCGTGCATCGACGCCGGCCGGATCGTGGCGCAATGGGGCACGAGTGCTCCTCCCAGCGTACGGCCCCGGGCCCCCGCCGACCAAGACGTCCGTGCGGCCAAGGAGAAGATCGAACAGGAGTGGAACGACTTCCTGGCGCAGTTCGAGGACGATCCATCCGAGGACGAGACCGAGATCGCCGCGCTCTTCGCGTGGGCGGTGAGCCATTGCGCCGAGGAGATCGAGAGTGGCATTCACTTCGATGCCCGGCCGCACGACGAGGCGATCGAGATCGACGTCCGGGTCCCGATCCCGGGCGGAGCGACTCGCGTCGTCGAGGAGATCCTCGTCGTGGTCTGCAACCGGGCACCCCAGGGCGGCGGGCTCCGAGCGCAGTTCGAGGATGCTCGCAAGCGCGCTGGGCGCCGGACCCTCGCGCTGCTCCGCTGCGGCGAGTTCCCGCGCAATCCAAACACGCAGGTGCACTCGACGCTCGCCGAGATCCTCAAGAACGGCGGCCGCAAGGCGGTCTTCGAGGAGAGCGATCAGCGCACGCTGGCCGCATTCCACAGGTTCCACGAGACCCACGTGCGACGCGAGCATTTCAGCGATTGGCTCAGGGAAGAGAACCACATCTCGCGTCTCTTGCCGCTCATCCACGTGCTGGATCTCGACCGCCTCGACCGCTTCGAGCAGGAGCTCCCACCGTCCGCCCCGGCGCCTCGGTCGCGCGGAGCGGCGCCGTCGCCCTTCGATACGTCACCTGCGAGCCCGGGCGCATCGCCCCGGGCCGCCGAGCCCGACGGTGCGACGCCAGGCAGCGCGAACGGAGCGGCGCAGCGAGAGGCCCTCTCTCTCGCGCTCGGCACGACCGGGGAGCTCGTCTCCCACAAGCTCATGCTCGACGCCGAGCAGCTCACGGCGCACGCCGCCTTCCTCGGCAGCACGGGGAGCGGCAAGACCACGCTGGCGCTGAACCTGATCGAGCAGCTCCTGCTCCACGGCGTTCCCGCCATCCTCATCGACCGCAAGGGGGATCTCTGCGGCTATGCGCGCCAGACGCTCTTCACCCGCGCACACCCGGAGGCGGCGCTCGACGCCCGGCAGCGGGCGCTCGCGGAGCGACTCGACGTCGCCCTCTTCACGCCGGGCCACCCCGGTGGCCGCCAGCTCGGACTCTCGCTGATGCCGAGCGGCATCGAGGGGCTCCCGGACCTTGAGCGCGATCAGGCTGCCGGCTATGCGGCCCACGCCCTCGGCGACATGCTGGGCTACAAGCAGACGCGCAAGGACAAGGGGCTCCGTACCATCCTCGTGCAGGCATTCCAGCTCTTCGCGGCGCACGGCGCCTCGCGCAAGCTCGACGTCGCGTCGTTGATCGAGCTCATCGCGAACGAGGATCCGGCCCTCGTCGCCACCCTCGGGCGGCTCGATACACGGCTGTTCAAGGACCTCGTGCACGACCTCGAGGTGCTCAAGCTGAACACCTCGGACCTGCTCTCGATGGACGGCGAGGCGCTCGACGTCGAGCTGCTCCTCGGTCTCGGGCGCCACTCGCAGCCTGGAAAGACGCGGCTCAGCATCGTCAGCACGAAATTCCTGGGCGACAGCGCGCGCGTCCTCTTCTGGGTCGCGCAGCTCCTGCTCGCGCTCAGCCGCTGGGTGAGCCGCGCGCCGTCGCCCCACCTGCGCGCGGTGGTGTTGCTCGACGAGGCCGACATGTACCTGCCGGCGCAGTCGCAGCCAGCGACCAAGGCGCCCATGGAGAACCTCCTGCGCCGCGCGCGCTCCGGCGGCCTCGGCGTCCTGCTCGCGACCCAGAGCCCGGGAGACCTCGATTACAGGTGTCGTGACAACCTCCGGAGCTGGTTCGTTGGTCGGGTGACACAGCAGACGGCGCTCGACAAGATGAAGCCGCTCCTGAGCGACGCGCGGGTGGACGTCAGCGCCCGCATCCCCGGCCAGGAAGCAGGCGAGTTTCATCTGCTCCAGGATGGACGGGTGACGGCCTTCAAGAGAGATGTCCCGCTGCTCCGCGCCGAGCAGGTGCCAGAGAACGAGATCCTGAAGCTCGCGAGGCGTCGCCCGCGCGACGCTGCCCGCTGAGCCGGCACGGGCGACCACGAGGCGCACATTTCTATCGTTGGATCAATCAACGTCCATCGGCACGAGGAGTGACAAAGTGAGCGGCGCGATCAACGATTTCGAAGAAGAACGATCCAGGCATGGCGAGCTGCTCGGGCGCGACAAGGTGGTCGAGAGGCTCCTCTGGCTGATTGAGGACAGCGCGCCCCGTGGCGGGTGGGTGCTCTTCCTGGGGAGCGCCGGCGCCGGCAAGAGCGCCATCATCAATCGCCTCCTGGACGTATTTCCCCCCCACACACCGCACCATTTCATCCGGCGTGACCACGACGACTGGGATCGCCCCGAAGCGGTGGTGCACAACCTCTGCGCGCAGATCGAGCGGCTCCTCCCGGAGCTGGCGGATGCCGAGCAACCCGTGGAGACCCGGTTCGGGGAGCTCTTGCGGCGCGTCTCGAAGCGCCATCTCGTGCCTCGCGCAGACAAGCTCGTCATTGTCATCGACGGGCTCGACGAGGCGGCGAAGGACCGAAACGGCAAGAGCCTCTTGCCGCGCTTCTTACCGCGCGTGCCGCCGAAGGGCGTCGTCCTCCTCGGCGCCTCGCGGCCGATGTACCGAAGACACGACTGGCCCGGCGTCGTCGAACAGGCGCGCACGCTCGACCTCGACGACGAGGAGTGGGCGCCCTCCAACGAGTCCGCGTGCCGAGCCATCTGCGAGCAGCGCTCACGCTCGCTCCCCGCGCCGTTCGACGCCTCGCTCATCGACGTGATCGTGCGCAGCGCGCGAGGAAACATGCTGTATGCGAGCGGGATCTGCGATTGGCTCGCCGGCCAGCCGCCGGCGCAACGAACATCGGCGCGCATCTCGCAGGGGCTCACCCCCTTTCTCCACCAGATCTTCGACGAGCTCCGCGACCTGGACGAAGCGCGACGCAGGCTGATCCTCAAGGGCCTCGGCCTCGCCTGCGCCGCGCGCGAGGCGCTCCCGCCGCACGTCTTCGGCGAGCTGCTCGGCAGCGATCCGACGACCGCCGCTGCTGACGAGTTCCTGCGCGCCACGTTCCACCTGCTGCGCAAGGAGCCTGCGCACTGGCACGATGACAGCCAGTTCGGCTATCGGCTGCGTCACGAGCACGTGCGCGAGGTCTTCGTCAACGAGCTCGGAGAGCGGGCGATCCGTAATCATCACCTGCACCTGCTCGGAGGGATCGCGGCGTGGCCGCCCGACGAGGGAGACCCGGCTGGACGGCGCTATGCCCTCCGGCATGCGGTGATGCACCGAATTGAGGCGGGCGACGTGGACGGCGCGCAGCGCCTGTGCGTCGACGTCGGCTATCTGGACGCGAAGTGCCGCGAGCTCGACGTCACCTCCATCGAGCGGGATCTGGAGGCGGTCATCGGCGCCTCGGAAGGCAGCGCGACCTTCGATCTCACCGCCGTGCTCGCGGCCGTGCGCGCGGAGGCGACCCGGCTGTCCGCCTACCGCGATCAGGGGCTGCTCCCCTCGCTGCTCTACAACCGCCTGCGTTGCGCCGGATGGCCCTCCGAGGAGATCGCGCGCATGCTCCACTTCGAGGGGAACCTGCCCCCGCTGCGCCTTCTACACGGCGTGCGCCTCGGACCGACGCCGCTGCGCACATTCTGCGAGCCGACGAAGGCGATCGTCGCGTGCGTCGTGAGCCCCGACGGGCGCTGCGCCCTGTCGGCCTCGGCCGATCGCGTGCTGCGTTACTGGGCGCTCGTCTCCGGCGAGGTGCTCGCGACGATGCAAGGACATAACGACGAGCTCACGGGCTGCGCGCTCACGCCGGACGGCAAGCTCGCGCTGTCGACGTCCGTCGACATGACGGCGCGGCTCTGGGACCTCGCGACAGGCGGCTGCATCGGCGTGCTCGACAACGGCGGTCGCTGGGCCACCGCCTGCGCGATAAGCCACGACGGCCGGATGCTCGTGGTCGGCTCGGACAACGGGACCCTCACGCTCTGGGATAGAAGCTCGCTCCAGATCGTCGGCACGCTGGAGGCTCACCGCGACTACGTGACGGTGTGCATCACGACCCCCGCGGGTCAGCTCATCTCCGGCTCGAGGGACGCCTCGGTCCGCGTCTGGGACCTCGCGTCCCGAGAGTGCCTGTACGAGCTCTCGCCGAGGGGTGAGGCGCGCTCGCCCTCGCCGGTAGCCTCGGAGGAGGGTTGGATTACGGCGCTCGCCCTCATGCCGGGCGGCGAGCAGGTGCTCGCCGCGAGCGGAGACGGCACGCTCTCGCGCTGGGAGCTCGCCCTTGGCCAATGCCTCCAGCGCGTCGGTGCGGGACAGGGCCGCGTGGACGCGCTCGCGATCCTCCCGTGGGGTGGCCACCTGCTCTGCGGGATGGCAGACGGCGCGATCGCCGTCTGGAATCTCGCCGCCGAGCGCCGCATCCTGCGCCTCGCGGCGCACGCGAACGCGGTGTCCGCGTGCGCCGCGACGTCGGACGGCCGCCGGATGCTCTCCGCGTCGCACGACCGCTCGGCCAGGCTGTGGGAGCTCGGAGGTCCGGAGAGCCTCATGGCCCAGGACGGGCACGCTGCGCCGGTCACCGCGGCCGCGGTGACCCTCGATGGCCGGTTCGCGGTCTCAGCATCGGAGGACCGGCTGCTCAAGTTCTGGGACACGGCGACCGGCGAGTGCCGCGCCACGCTGACGGGGCACGCCGACTTGGTGACTGCCTGCGCGATCTCTCCCGATGGGCGCCGCGTACTCGCCGGGGCGCGGGACGGCGGCGTGCTGCTATTCCACCTGGATCTCGAGCTCACCGCGGTGCGCGTAGAGACCGCCAAAGCGCATCAGAAGCTGGTGAGTGGCTGCGCGTTCCTGCCCGACGGACGGATGATCACAGCCTCCCGAGACGGCACGCTCTGGATGCGCTCCGAGGCGACGCTCGACGAGCCCTCGCAGCTCGGCGTGCACGAGGGGCAAATCAACGGCATCGCGCTGACCCCCGACGGAAAGCGACTGTTGTCGTTCTCTCGAGACGGCGCGGTGAAGCTCTGGCACCTCACCGACACCTCACGTGCCCCCTCGTCGATCCGCCTCACGGGCGGACTCCTCGCCGCAGCGATAACGCCGGACGGCGGGCGCGTGGTGCTCGCCCGCATCGATGGCCAGATCGAGGTGCGCGAGTTGCCGAGCTTTCGCTATGTCCGCCAGATTCCCAGTCACACCCGGCGCGTGTTCGGCTGTGCCGTCTCGCCCGACGGCGCGCGCGTGTTCACTGCATCCGAGGACGAGACGGTGCGGGCCTTCAGCCTGGAGACGGGGAGGCCTCTGGGAACCCTGGTCGGGACCTCGTGGTTCCGATGCGTCGCAGCGTGCTCCGGGTTGCTCTGCGCCGGGGACGAGGAAGGCAACCTCTGGATGATCGTCGAAGGCTTGGCCGCTGCCGACCCCCGCGCGAAGAGGAGCACTAGGCGGAGACCCACGCTGTCCGACAGCGACACAGTCCGCCTACGAAACACTCTTGCTGTGCTCTACGACACTGAGCAGGTCGCACGGCGCATCGCCAGGGAAGCGGGGATCGGCCTGCTGTTGGTCAACATCTCCGGGAGCATCATCGACATCTGGGACGCCATCCTCGAGGAGGCCAGAAAACAGCATTGCCTCGCCGATATTGTGCATTGCGCGCTGAGAGAATACCGCGACGACGACAATCTCTTAGAGCTTGCACAGAAGCTCTGAGAGACGCACGGCGCGGCTTGCGCGCGGCGACGACGCCGGCGTGCTCAACCGGAGAACGAGGAGATGATGAACCAGGCTCTTTCCCGCGAAGGGATACGCACCTTACGAGAGGCTCTTTCGTGGAAGTACCCGTCCGACGCCGAGGTGCGCCGATTCCTCTTTGACATCAAGCTCGACGCAACCCGCATCGCTTTCCACAACCGAGCGGACCTCACCTGGCACAGCGTCCTCGACGAGGCGCAGAAGCGGGGCGCGCAGTGGGTCTACGCGGTGCTCGACCGCGCCATCGAGGAGTACCCCGAGGACGAGATCCTTAGGCGCTTGCGCGAGGGTGCCGCGGTACGCTACGCCGAAGGGCCGAGCATTAACTCGCTCCCGTGGCGGGGCAGCGGCGGTCCGCCGCTCGAGAAGATCCTCGCTACTCAGAGCTCGCTCGTCCCCGTGAGCTACCTCGAGATCGGCATTCGCCGCGCTCAGGCGGTCGCGCGAATTCAGGTCTCCGACGGCTCGCTCGGAACGGGCTTTCTCATCGCCGGTGACGTCCTGGTCACCAATCACCACGTCCTCGGTGACCGAGACGCCGCTGCCGCCGCGACCGCCCAGTTCAACTACCAGAAAACGGTCGAGGGCCGCGACGCGGAACCGGAGGAGTTGCGCTTCGACCCCGACGCCTTCTTCGTTACCTCCAGCGACGACGACTGCACGATCGTCAAGGTCGCGGGCGGGCCCTCCGCGCGCTGGGGGACGATCGCCCTCCAGCCATCCCGGGTCGAACTCGGCGAACGGGTCAACATCATCCAGCACCCCGGCGGCGATCAGAAGCAGCTCTCGTTCTTCCACAACCTAGTTGTTTACGTGGGCGAGGGCCGCGTGCAGTACCTGACCGACACGCTGCCCGGCTCATCCGGCTCGCCCGTGTTCAACAAGCACTGGGAGCTCGTCGCGCTGCATCACAGCGGCGGATGGCTCCTCGAGCCAGGAACCAAGGACCGCTTCTTCCGCAACGAAGGGATCCATGTCGATCGGGTGGTGGAAGTGCTCCGCAAGTGCCGTTGAGACACGGAGCTCATCACCTGCCGGTAGAGGCCAGAGGGCGCCCTCAAGGGGTGATATTCAATGAATCTCGCAAGCGTTTCGTCTTTCGGAGGTGCACGATGGTGAATCGAGTCATCCTTCTCTCGGGGCCTATAGCGTCCGGCAAGACGACGCTCGGCGATGCGCTGGTGAACCGATACCCGTTCAAGCGGCTTAAGACCCGCGATCTCATCCACGCGATGGCTGGGACTGCGGCGGAGCGGGGTGCGCTCCAGGAGGCCGGAGAGCGGCTGGATCGCGAGACTGGAGGGCTGTGGGTCGCCGAGGCGCTGACCAGGTCGGTTTCGAAGCTTGGGGAGAACGTGACGGTGGTCGTGGACGCGGTGCGCATCGAGGCTCAGGTCGACGCCATCCGGAGGGCGTTCGGCCTCCGTACAACGCACGTGCACCTCACGGCCTCCGGCGGCATTCTCGCGCAGCGGTACCGGGATCGAAACCGTGCGGTGAAAGAGTTCACGTCCTACGACGAGGTGCGCTCCAACGCCACAGAGAGCGGGATCGAGAAGCTCAAAGACATCGCCGATGTCGTGATCGACACCGCGCGCAGCTCTCCTGAGGACGTCTTCGTCCGCGTCGCGAGCCACCTCGGGCTTTACGGCCGGGGCGTCGAGCAGGTCGTCGACGTGATCGTGGGCGGTCAGTACGGCAGCGAGGGCAAGGGGCACATCGCGTCGTATCTCGCACCCGAGTACGATCTTCTAGTCCGGGTCGGCGGCCCGAACGCAGGGCACACCGTATACGAGGAGCCGGAGCCGTATACCTTCCACCTCCTCCCCTCGGGCACCCGGCGCTCCGAAGCGAAGCTTGTGCTCGGTCCCGGCGCCACGCTCGACGTGGATACGCTGTGCAGGGAGGTCGCGGACTGCCGGGTGCCACAGGGCCGGCTCTTCATCGATCCGCAGGCCATGGTCATCGAGGCAGCAGACATCACGTTCGAGGCAGAGAAGCTCGCGGGCTCGATCGGCTCGACCGGACGAGGCGTGGGGGCGGCAACATCGCGCAAGATCCTGCGGACGGCGGCGGCCCCGCCGGTCCGTCGCGCTCTCGACGTGCCGGAGCTTGCGCCTTATATCCGGCCGACGCGGGAGGTCCTGGACGACGCGTTCTCTTCGGCCAGTCGGATACTGCTTGAAGGGACCCAGGGCACGGGCCTGAGCCTGCACCACGGCCAGTACCCATTCGTCACTTCACGTGATACGACGGTGAGCGGCTGCCTCGCCGAGGCTGGCATCGCTCCGAGCCGGGTACGCAAGACGATCATGGTCTGCCGAACCTATCCCATCCGGGTACAGAACCCGAGCGGCGGGACGTCCGGAACGCTGGCGGGCGAGCTTGACTGGGACGAGATCGCGAGGCGCTCAGGCATCGACGCCGATGAACTGCGAAAGGCAGAGAAGACCTCGACGACGAAGCGCAACCGGCGCGTGGGCGAGTTCGACTGGGCCCTTCTGCGGAGCGCGGCGAGCCTCAATGGACCGACCGACGTCGCGCTGACCTTCGTCGATTACATCCACATCGCGAACAAGGACGCCCGCCGCTTCGAGCAACTCACACCGGAAACCATCCGCTTCATCGACGAGGTTGAGCGCGTGACATCAGCGCCCGTATCGCTCATCACAACCAGGTTCCACTTGCGCAGCATCGTCGACCGGAGGCGGTGGTGATGGGAGTGACTCGCGAAACCCTTGCGATGCGCTACCCTCGCCTTTATCACATGGCTGAGGCCGGAAGCTGGCCTGGAATCATGCGACACGGGCTGCTGAGCACAAGCGCTCTCCTAGATCTCTTTGAGGTCCACGGACCGAAGCGAGACGCCATCGAGTCCGCGCACCGACCTGGATCGCTTACGATCACGCACCCGGTCCACGGGACGGCAGTCATACGGGACCAGAAGCCCATGAGCGACAAGGCGCTCCGTCGCGCCCTCGGGGGCAGTCTGTCACCGTCCGAGTGGTACCGGATCCTGAATTCAATGGTCTTTTTCTGGCTGACCGAGAAGAGGCTCAAGCGCCTGCTCGAAGCCGTGGAGTATCGTGATAGACGACAAACAGTGCTCACGATCGATACCGCGCGGCTCCTCGAACGTCACGGGGACCGCGTGCGGCTCTCGCCTATGAACAGCGGAAACACCAGGCCATATCCTCACCCACGCGGACACGACACCTTCCTTCCGCTCTCGCAGTATCCCTTCGAGTCTAGGAAGGCTCGCGGTCTCGAAGCCGTGGTCGAGCTCACCGTAGGACGCTCGGTTCCGGACATCCGTGACCTAATCTTGCGCGTTGAGGAGACTGGCGGTGGACGTCCCGCGTCCGTGCTGTGGATGGCTGCAGCGAAGAGTAGCCGATGACGAGTGGTCCTCCCCCCGCTTCCGTGGACACCCCCGGAGGCACCAGGAGGCAGGGATGGGATGGGGAACTGCAGCGACTGCGCCGCGATGTGAAGCGGCTGGAGAAGGAGCGTGACATCTGAGAAAGAACGGCGGCCGTCTTCGCGAAGGAGAGCGAGTGAGGTTCGCATTCATCGACTCTGAGAAGGTGCGCTACCCGGTGCTGGTGCTGTGCGCGGTGCTGCAGGTCGCGCGCAACGGCTACTACACATGGGCCAAACGCTCGGAATCCGCGCGGGCCAAGGCCGATGCGCAACTTGCGCGAAGATCGGGACCGTGCACCAAAAGAGTCGGGGCAGATACGGCAGCCCGCGCGTCCAAGCCGAGCTGCGTGCTCGCGGCATGCGTGTCGGCAAAAAGCGGGTCGTATGGCTGATGCGTGCTCAAAGGCTCGCGGCACGCAGGAAGCGGCGCTCCCGCCGCACCACCGACTCGCGGCACAACGGCCCGATCGCGCCGAACGTGATCGAGCGGCAGCTCGATGCCCAAGCCCCCGACCGAGTCTGGGTGACCGACGTGACGTACATCCGCGCCGGCGAGGGCTGGCTGTACCTGGCCGTGATCGTGGACCTGTTCTCGCGACGCGTGGTCGAGTGGGCCGCGAGCGCGACCCACGATCGCGCTCTGGCGCTCGCCGCGCAGACGCCCGCCTTCGTCGCGGGAGATGGTGTTTCGCGCTGCGGCTAAAATTCCAGCCGCTCGGCGAACAGAGAGAGGATCTCATGACAGCAGAATATGACGAAGCCGGAGGCCGCCTCCTGAAAGCGGTCGAGGCCATCTCGATCAGCCACAGCGATGCCCGATCGATGGTTGACAAGTACCTCGATCAGAGTCGAAAGGACAACCCGGACGCGTCGAAGCAGGCCCATCAGGAGGCCGTCGCGAGGATGGTCGTCAAACGTTACTGTCGCCTCGCGGCGACGAGCGGAGGAGCCACCGCGCTAACTGGCGTGATCCCCGGGCTTGGCACGGCCGTGACGATGCTCGGCGGAGGGCTCGCCGACGCGGCTATCTGCATGAAGCTGCAGGTCGACATGTGCATGTGTCTGGCGGCTGCGTTCGGCTGGGATCTCGACAGAGAGGACGCTCGTCACCTCTGCTTCTTGATCGCCGCAGGAGGCGCCCTCGAGAAGGCAGGCATCGAAGCCACAGCGCGCATCGCCTCGAAGGCCGGGGTGAACATGCTGCGCCAGTATTTGAAGGGCGCCACGCTCCAGGCGATCAAAGAGCTGTTCAAGAAGCTCGGCATCATTTTCACCCGCAAGGCGCTCGAGAAGGCGCTCCCATTCGGCATCGGAGTTGTCATTGGCTCCGGAGCGAATTACGCACTGACGAAGTACGTCGGTGGCGAGGCGATCACATGGTTCGTATTGGATCGCGACTCGCGGGAGGGGTCCGCGTCGTTCTGATCGCCCGGTGCTCTCGTCGCACCGCAAAGCGCCTTTGGTGAGAGACCGCCAGTAGCTGGAGACCTCATCGATACGCGTCGGAGAGGCCGCTGCGCCCCGCTGTTGGCCAGCCAATGATAGGATGAGGGGCGTGCTCGACGTGGAGATGCTGGAGCTCAGAAGCCCCGATCCCCCTGAACGCCCGCCCCGCGTCAGCCCCCCCCGCCGCCGACCTCGCGCCAGCGGATCTCCACCCGCTTCGCGCCGAGCTGCGTCGCGAGCGCCGTGATCTGCCGCTCGGCCTGCGCCTTCGCGCGCGCCATCACGTTCCCCTCGAGCGCGGCCTTCTCGATCGCCGCCGTCGCCTCCTTCCGGGCCCGCGCCTCGAGCTGCTCGTTGCGCCGCGCGAGCAGGCTGGTCGACCGCGTGTAGACGTACGTCTCGTCCTCATCGAGCCGGGTCGAGAAGACCTCGGGCGCGGGCAGCGTGAGCCGCGCGACCCCGGTCTCCGGATCCATCGCGATGTCGCCCTCGCCGATCCGCGCGAGATCGACGCCGATCGTGACGTGGCCGACCGCGACGAGCAGGAGGGCATCGGTGGCCTGCACCAGACCGAACAGGCGGTTCTGCCGGTCGGCCAGATCCACGACCTTCTCGACGTGCACCTCCGTGGTCTCGAGCCGCGACAGGTCGCGGATCGCGATGACGAGCGCAGGAGACGGCCGCGCGACCACGACGCTCGAGGGCGCAGGCGCGGGACCGCCGAGGCGCGGCGCCACCACGAGCGCGCCGAACCCGACCGACGCGAAGAGCGCCACGACGAGCAGCGCGATCCGCGCGGCGCGGCCTGCCTGCGCACGGGGGCGCGGCGCGTGAACTGCGGCCGAAGCGTAGGGGTCCTGGAGCGGGCCTTCCATCGGAGGGGTCTACCTTGGAGGACCACGGGCGCGCAGCAGGCGCCCGCGGAGGCTCGGCTGGACACCGACCCGAGGAGCCGCGCGTCCTCCACAGAGAGTACCCAGAACTGGAAGGCCCGAGGGCGAGAAGAATCGACCAGCCCAGCCCAGCCGAACCCAGCCCGCCCACCCGCCCGGCGCGCCGGCGGCTATAACGCCGCGACCCGCCTCACGCCGCGCGCGCCGCAGACCGCTGCGGCGGCGCCGCCGCCGCCTGCTCCGCCCCCGAGGACGAGAGCGCCTGCTCGAGCATCCAGTCGTCGACGTCGCCCTCGGCCGCATGCTCCAGGGCGAGCCGCACGTCTCGGTTCGCGCAGCCCTCGGCCGCGATCCGCAGCCGCTCCTCCGTCTGGCCGTCGCGCGAGCCCCCGAGCGCCAGCGCGGCCCCGATGCGGAGCTCGGCCGGCGCCCCGCCGTCCTCGAGCACCGTGAACGCCTGCTCCCGCGTGAGCTTCGCCGTCCGGTAGTCGGCGCCGGCCTCGCCCACGAGGCGGCGCAGCGCCGCCCGCCAGGCGGGCGCAGGCAGGCCGCGGCGCCCGAGGAGCGCCACAGCGCGCCCCGCGTCGTGGGCGCCTCGCCCGCTCCGCTCCCGCAGCAGCGCGAGCAGGTGCTCGCGGCGCCGCTCGGCGAGCACCATGCTGAGCCCCGTCTCGCTGGGATCGCGCAGCAGCTGCGGCGGCACGAGGGTGAGCGAGAGCTCCTCGCCCCCGGCGAGCGCGAGCTCGACCCCGAGCGCCGTCTCCTCGACCCGCTCGATGCTGGCGAAGGAGATGAAGCGCTCGCCGGCGTCGTCCCGGAGCGAGAGCCCGTCGCTGCCCGCCACCAGCACGCGGCGCGCAGAGCCCTCCCTGAGCAGCGCCGCGAGCACCCACGCCGAGGCGCCCGTGACGACGCCGAGCGAGAGCGCCACGTCGAAATCGAGCACCGACCAGCAGAGCAGCGACATGAGCGCCGCGACCCCGACGAACAGGCGGCGCCGCGGCAGCGACGGCGCGTCGTCGTAGAGCCGCGCGCTCCACGTGCCCTGCGCTCGCCCGGCGGCGATCACCCCGAGCAGCCGCTCCGCGTCGACCGGATCGTCGACGCGCACCCGGATGACATCGCCGTCGTCGGTCTTCAAGGCGACCTCGCCGCCGGAGCTCGAGAGCCGCGCGCGCGTGAGCGAGAGGAGCGGGAACGCGCGCCGATCGCCAGGGCGCTCGATCCACAGCGCGTTGCTCACCCGGACGACCGCCGCGCCGGACGAGCCCACCGCCGCCCAGAGCCAGGCGATCGGCGTGTAGAGCAAGCACGCCAGGCAGAGCAGCGCGAGCAACGACCCGAGCAGCGCGAAAGGCACCATGACGGCCGCCACGATCGGGCCCGCGATCGGCTCCACGAGCGACGCGATGGAGAAGACGACGAGGAGCCACGCCAGCGCCGACGAGAGCAGCCGGCCGATGGATCGAGCGTCGGCGTAGGGCTGGATGAGGACCCCACACCGCTTGAACACGCCGTCACTTCCAGCGGTCCCTGCCACCCCACCACGGTGAAGGCACCCGCCTGCGAGTTCAAGCGCACAGCGCAATTTCAGCGCAGGAGGAACCCCTGCGCTGCCGTCCCCGGCGACCGCGCTCAGTACGCGTCCGCCGGCGCGCGCGCGTCCGCGGGGAGCGTGAGCGGGAGCATCTCCACGGCCGCGTCCCCGCCGGCCAGCCACTGATACCGCGCCAGGTTCGAGAGGACGCGACCCACATAGGTGCGCGTCTCGTCGTACGGGATGCGCGCCACCCACACATCGGTGTCCCGGTCGATGCCCCCACCGAGCCAGTGCGACACGGCCTTCGGACCGGCGTTGTACGCCGCCGTCGCGAGCGGCAGGCTGCCCTCGAACGTCCGGAGCAGCTTGCCGATGTAGAAGCCGCCGAGGCGCAGGTTGAGCGGCGCGCTCTTGAGCTGCCCGAGGTCGAAGCCGAGCGAGAGCTCGCTCGCAGCCTTCTGGGCTGTCGACGGCATGAGCTGCATCAGCCCGACCGCGCTCGCGGGGCTCACCACGACAGGATCGAACGCGCTCTCCTGGCGCATCAGCGCGTGAACGAGGCCCCTCGGCAGCCCGTGCTGCGCCTCGAGCGCGCGCACCTCGCCGGCGTACGGCTCCGGATACACGCACTCCCACGTCCAGCGATCGGCCTGCGAGGGCGCGCGCTGGAGCGCCGCGGCGGAGACCGCCTGCGTGCCCACGCGGTAGCGGCGCTTCGCGGGCGAGAGCATGCCGTACATCCGGCAGAGCGCCTCGCTCTCCTGCCCCGCATAGGCCGCGGTCGCCTCTCGCTCGTTCTCGGCGAGGTAGCTCTCCGCGTCGCCGTCGAGCCCCATCGACGCGAGCAGCGCCGCGGCCGGCGGCAGCTTCACCTCCACCGCAGGGGCGTCCCCGAGAGACGCCGGGATGAGCAGCGGCGGCGTGGGCGCGCCCACCGCTGCGAGGCGCGAGCGCGAGAGCAGCGCGCCCCACGAGAGCGGCTGCTCCCGCATCACCTGCGTCCAGAGCCGCACCGCGCCGTCGCGGTCGCCGCCGCGCAGCGCCGCGAGCCCGGCGAGCTCGCGCAGCCGCGCCGCGTCGGCCGGCTTCGCGTCGCGCGCGAGCTGCTCCAGCGGCCGCCGCACGCGCGCGGCGCCGCCCGTCGACAGCGTCGCGAGCGCCCGCTCGTAGACAGCGTCGTCGCGCCGATCGCTCCGCGGATAGGCGTCGATGAACCGGCCGTACTGCGCGACGGCCTCCGCGTAGCGCCCGACCTGCATGAGGAGCCGCGCGGCGAGCAGGCTCGAGAGCTCACCCCAGCGGGTCTTCCGGAACCTGCGCGCGACGGCGAGGTGCCGCTCGATCGCCTCCGCCTCGCGCCGGAGCCGCGAGAGCGAGCGCGCCGCGAGGTGCAGCTGCTCGGCCTGGCGCGCCGACGGCGCGGCGGCGACCTTCAGGAACGCCGCGGCCGCGGCCTCGTAGTCGCGCGCCTGGTAGAGCGCCGTGGCCCTGCGGTGGTGGAGCTCCGACGCCGGCACGCCCGACATCTTGTCGAGCTCGGCGATCGCCTCCGCCGCGCTGCCCCCGGCGACCATGGCGTCGACCTTCTGGAGCCGCTCCTCCTGCGAGAGCTGCCCCGGCAAGGCGGCGAGGAGCGCCGCGGCCTCGCGCCCGTCGGGCGACGACGGCGCGCTCTTGACGATCCACCGGAGGTCGGCCTGCGCGAGCGCCGCCGCGGCGGCCTTCTCCCCCGGGCGCTCGGCGGCGTCGCGCACGCCGAGCTGGACGCGCGCCCGCGCCATCCGCGCCGCGGCCTCGTCGCGCGACCTGCGCGCGCGCTGCGCCGCGGCCACGGCCCGATCGGCGAGCGCGCGAGCCTGCTTGAGATCGCCGCCCTTCATGGTGGCGAGCGCGGCGCGCGCGAGGCCTGTCGCGCTGCCCGAGCGCTCGAAGTACGCCGCCGCCTCGAGGAACGGCCCCGCCACGAACGCCGCCTCCGCCCGGTAGCGCGCCACCTCGCGCGAGAGGAGCGGCAGCCCCTGCTCCAGGCCATGCAGCAGCTCCACCGCCTTGCCATGATCCCCGAGCTCGAACGCGACGCGCGCCCGCGCGTACTTCATCGAGGGCAGCGCGCGCTGCTCCATGGGCAGGGCGTCGAGCCGCTCCGCCGCCTCGGCCCAGCGCTCGAGCCGCACCGACTCGACCCAGGCGCCGTCCACCATGGGCGGCGCGGGCAGCGCGAGGGCGAGACCCGCGGGCGGCACGAGGGCGAGACCCGCGGGCGGCGCCGCGGACGGCGCGGCGCGCGCGGTGCTCTGCGACGGGGGCGGCCCGGCCGCGTGGTGCTCCGCGCACGCGGCGAGCGAGAGGCCGAGGACCCCCGCGACGGCCAGCCGGCTGCGCGCTCCCGTTGAAGACGGCTTCGGTGGCGACGGAGCCCGTTTCATAGCCGACCCGGCGCGTTGGACGACCCGCCGGCAGCGCGCCATGAGGACGTAGCGCCGCGGAACGACGGCCTCCGCGCGCAGGCCGCTCGAACCGCAGCGCACGCGCTGCCGACCCCTTTAGCTAGCAAGCCTGGGCCCGAGGTCGCAAACAAAGTGTCGGGCCCGACGCGATCCACCGCTTCCCGATCTCCACGTCCTCCTCGAACAGGAAGGCCGCGACCTCGTCGAGCGACCCAGCGCGGTTCGGCGGCGCCCCCAGACGGAGCGCGGCGGCCTTGCCGAACGCGGCGACCACCGGGTGCGGCGCGCTCGCGAGCCCCAGGAGCTCGGGTACGAGCCCCACCGCCCCGAACGCGCCCGCGAGGATCGCCGCCAGCGGCCGCGGATCGGCGGGGCAGTCGTAGCTCCACGACAGCGCCGAGCGCAGCGCCGCGATCGTCTCGGGGGCCGCCGCGCGCGCCGCCGCCGTGCGGTAGCCGCCCACCGGCAGCGCGAGCTGCGCGTCGCCGCGGCTCGTCGCGCAGATGCCGTCCGCCGCTTGCAGCAGCGCCGCGGCGATCGGCTCGGTCACGCCGTCGCCGAGCACCGCCAGCCCCTCGAGGTCGGAGGCGACGGGCCGCGACGCCTCTTGCGCATACCCCTCGAGGTTGGCGAGGAGCCGCTCCAGGTCCACCGCGCCAGCGGCGCGACCCGCCAGCACCTCGCGCTCGGTGTGCACCGTCACGAGGCTCGACACGATGGCCGGCGTCCCGCCGCGCATCGTGTGCGACACGTCCACGCTCACCTGCTTGACGGCGGGCCACCGCAGCACCCGCGGCTCCGTATCCGGGTCGACGACGATCCCCCAGGGCACGACGGCCATCGTCACCTCGCGCGCGCCGCGCTGGATCGGGGGGCGGTGATCGGCGCGGACCAGCGCGAGCAGGCCGAGCGCGCTCCCCATCGCGATGAGCCCCAGCGAGAGCGCGTGGCTCCCGGCGCTCCAGACGGCCGCGGAGGCGCCCGCCAGCCCCGCGGTCCCGGCCGCGGCGAGCGCGCCGGTCGAGCCGGGCTCCGGGTGGAGCCACACGTAGCGGAAATCCGGCGGAGGCAGCTTGCGCAGCACGGTGACGACCCCGGACGACAAATCTAGGCCGCCGCGCCACCACGCGCCACCACGCGCCACCGGGTGCGCGGGGGCGCCCGCGCGACCACGCCAATGGCGGCGTTCCACGCGCGCTGCGCGGTGGTAGCTTCGCGGGCGGTGCTGCTCTCCCGCGTCCGCCTCGTCCATCTCGGCCCGTTCGAGGACCTCTCGCTCTCGCTCGAGGACGCCGCCGGCGCGCCGCGCCGGCTCGTGGTCCTCTTCGGCGGCGACGGCGTGGGCAAGACCTCGATCCTGTCGGCGATCGCGTCCACCCGGCCCGGGTACGCGATCGCGCAGCCGAGGCCGCGCGGAGACGACGGCTCGCAGCCGCTCGTCGTCGCCGACTGGATGCTCGGCACGGACGACCCGGCGCGCGCGCACCCGCTGCGGGTCACGAGCCCGAACGCGCGCCTCGACGAGCCCGAGGACGCGGCGATCTTGCGGCGGAGGGAGCAGTCGCTGTTCGAGCGGCGCGCGGCCGAGGGGGGCTTCGTCCTGGTCGCGCTCTCGGGGGCGCGCTGGTTCTCCCGCAGCGCGATCGTGCTGACGACGCCCGAGCGCAGCATCCTCCGCTACGACGTGCGCGCGGCCGCGAGCTTCGACGACGCGACGCGCACCGACCTCACCCGCGAGACGAAGCAGGTGCTCTCGTTCGTCCCGATCGCGGCGGCGATCGCGCGCGACGGCCGGAAGAGCCGGCCGGAGGTGCTCTCCGACGCGCAGACGGACGCCCGGCCGGGCGCCCAGGCAGAGCGGCTCGGCGCGCTCGATCGCGCGCTCAAGGAGGTGCTCGAGGCGCTGCTCGACGGCCACGGCGTGACGTACGCCGGCGTCGATCCGCTCCGGCTCGAGCCGATCTTCGAGCGCGCGGACGGCCAGCGCATCGACTTCGACGATCTCGGGCGGAGCGCGCGGCACACCGTCGCGTTCGGCGCGCTCGCGCTCCGCGCGCTCGCGTCCGCGCACCCGAGCGGCGATCCTCGCCTCGCCGAGGGCGTCGTGCTGATCGACGACATCGAGGCGCAGCAGCCGGTGCACCGCCAGCGATCGCTCGCCGCGCGCCTGCGCGCCGCGCTGCCCAACGTGCAGTGGATCGTCACGACCTCATCGCCGGCGATCGCGCTCGGCTGCGAGCTCTCCGACGTGATCGCGCTCCGCCGCGAGCCCTCGTCGGGGCGCGTCGAGCTGCACGAGGGCCCGGACGCCGTGCTGCACTGAAACACGCGGCGCGGCGCGCGCGGCGTGCCGCCGAGCGGCGGGCGGCGCGGCGCCTCCCCTCGCTCCCGGGCTCCTGCGCCGCGCGCGTCAGGCGAGCGGCACGGCGAGGAGCACGACCTCCTTGCCGCGGACCTCGATCTTGTAGCGCATGGGCTTTCCGTGCTTCCGCCCGAGCTCCTGCTCGCTCGCCTTGAGGCGGGCGACGAACGCGTCGCGGGTGATGTGGTCCACCGGATCCCCGAGCGACTTCTTCGCGGCGATGTACTCGGCGAAGATGCGCGCGTAGTAGGCGTCCTCCGGCTCCTCGAGGAGCGCCTTCGCGTCGGCCGGGATCTCGCCCGCGGACAGCGCGGCCATCCGCTCGTCGACCTCGAGGGCGTCCCGGAAGGACGCCGACGTCGGCGCGCGCGATGGGCGCCCCTCGGCGTCGGTCTCGTCCTCCTGCACCCCGAGCAGCTGGTTCAGGAGCGAGTTCAGGCGGAACACGAGCCCGCCGAGCTCGGCGTGCTCGATCTGGAACCGGAGGTCGGTCCGGCCGTTCATGATCGCGAGCAGGCCGTCCTCGATCTCGGAGACCGGCTGCGAGATGTACGCGTCCAGGAAGTACGCGGCGATCACGACGAGCACGAGCCCGAGCGCGGTGACGCCGAGGAGCGGCCAGAGCAGCGCGCTCGCGAGCCCCGGCGTCCGGAGCTGCGCGATGCTGAGCAGCACCGCCCGCCGCCCGTCGCCGTAGCCGTCGAGCGCGTGCCCGACGGCGCTGTACTCGCCGGACAGCCCGCCGATGTCGACCGTCTGGCCGGAGCGCAGCGCCTTCAGGGCGCCGTCCTTCGCCGGCGACGCCGTGAGCGCCGCGACCAACTGCGGGGAAGCGTCGCGCGATTTCGCCACCACGTCGAGCCCGTCGCCCGACTGCATCGCGACGACGAGCACGCGCCCGCTCGTGCGCTCGCTCGCGTTGGTCAGCCGCTCGTCGTTCAGCGCGGTGCCCACCGCGACGGCGCCGATGATCTGCCCGGCGTCGCTGCGGATGGGCGCGTAGGACGCGAGCAGCTGCTCGTTGCGCGCCCGGCTGACCCACACGTCCGAGCCGGTCACCCCCTGCTCGATGGCGAGCTTCAGCGACGGGTAGACGGCGCCGAGGTCGTCTCCGCGCATGAGCGCGGAGGCGTTCCGCCCGAGCACCACGCCCTTGGTGTCCACCAGGACCACGAGGGAGGGCGGGGTCCTGGCCAGCTCGGGCGAGGCGACGACCGCCTCCCGGATGGCGTTGGCGGCGCTGGTGGCCGCCTCGGCGCGGGCCGGGGCGGTGCCGGCGTTGAACGGCTCGCGCAGCTTCGGGTCGCTCGCGTGGGAGTCGAGCCACCGCTCCAGCACGAGGCCGTCCACCTGGAGCTGCGCCATGGCGGCCGCGAGCGCGCGCGGCGCCTCGCCGGGGCGCCCCATCTCCGCGAGGGAGGCGCGCGTGAGGGCGTAAAAAAGCCCTCCGACCATGAGGACAATCACGGCGAAGACTGCGATGATCTTTCCGCGCATCCTGCGTCTCCACTCCTTCTTTCCGGGGCTCAGGGCAAGCTACCATCCGCTGCGGCGCTGCTACAACTCTCCACCCAGCTCATGGTGCACTTGAATCCGCCGCACTCCGAAGCCCCGCGCCTCTACGTCGTCGACGACGCGCTGTTCGAGCAACATCGCTCGCGAGGCGCGCACCCTGAGCGCCCCGAGCGCCTCGAAGCCGCCCGCCGCGCCATCGAGCGCTGCGCCGCGGCCGGCCTCTCGCTGGAGCACGTGGCGTCGCGCGACGCCACCGAGGAAGAGCTCGCCCGGGTGCACGCCCCGCGGTACCTGGAGTCGCTCGGCCGGCTCAGCGGCCACTATGCGGCGCTCGACCCCGACACGTACGTGGTCCCGCGCTCGGTCGAGGCGGCGAGGCGCGGCGCGGGCGCCGCGGTGGCGCTTGTCGACGCGGTGCTCGCCGGCCCCGGCCGGCTCGGGGTCGCGCTGCTCCGTCCGCCCGGCCACCACGCCACGCGCGACGCCGGCATGGGCTTCTGTCTCCTGAACAACGTCGCCGTGGCGGCGCGGGCGGCGCTGAGCAGCGGGCTCTCGCGGGTCGCGGTTGTCGACTTCGACGTGCACCACGGCAACGGCACGCAGGACATCTTCTGGGACGATCCGCGGGTGCTGTTCTGCTCGCTGCACCAGTGGCCATTCTATCCCGGCACCGGCGCCGCCAGCGAGCTCGGCGGAGGCGACGGCGCGGGTTACACCGTGAACGTGCCGCTGTCCGACGGCGCGACGGACGCGGTCTACGAGGCTGCGTTCGACGAGCTCCTCCTTCCGGTGCTCGACGAGTATGCGCCCGAGCTGATCCTGGTCTCGGCGGGGTTCGACGCGCACGAGCGCGATCCGATGGCGGCGATGAAGCTGTCGCGCGCGGCGTACGCGGCGATGGGCCGCCGGCTCGCGGCGATGGCGACCGCGAAGGCGGGGGGGCGGCTCGCCATCTTCCTGGAGGGCGGCTACGACCTGACCGCGCTCGAGAGCTCGCTCACGGCCGCGCTGCTCGCGGCATCCGGCTGCGAGGCAGCAGACGACCCGGCTGGAGCGTCGGTGCCGCCGCCCGCGCAGCGCGCGCCGATCTCGACCCGCCACCGCGCGGACCTGGACCGGGCGCGCCGGGCCGCGCTGCGCCGGTGGACGACGCTCTGAGCGAGGCGACCGGCGGCGCGCGCCGGGAAACCGGGGCCGAGGCGTGAACGGGCCCGCCGGGTCCTCTGCCTGGAGGAGGCCGGCGCCTCCTTAGAGGGGGGATCAGGGCGGGAAGCGCGGGAAGCGCGGGAAGCCGGGGCGGGGATGCGGGGCTCGAAACGCGACACGCGGTGCGTTTCCCTGATTGCACTCTGCGCGGAGCTGAGTATTCTGCCAGGCCTTCGCAGCCCAACGGGCCGCGAAGAACGGTGGGTATAGCTCAGTTGGTAGAGCACTGGATTGTGGCTCCAGTTGTCGCGGGTTCGAATCCCGTTACTCACCCCAGGTAGAACAGCCCGAAATCGTTGGCGAAAGCGGCGACCCGAGGGCTCGACAGGTGGACGAAGCCGGGGGGCTTGGGTCCGCTGGCGAGGGCTGCCGGCTACCTTGCCCGGCGCGCGGCGAGCTCGATTTCGATGGCGTCGAAGGGCTCGACCCGGACGCGGGCGGCGTCGCGGTGGACGACCGCGGGCCCCCGGCGGCGATCCGCGCCGAGCACGTACACCTCCAGCGTCCGCTGGATGGCGTCGGCTAGCCCATGGGCGAAGCCTGCCCGGGGGCGCGCGGCGAGGCAAGGCGGTGAGGAGCAGGGACGAGCGCGCCCGCACGCCAAGCTGTGGACGAGCTCGCGCGGCGTCGCGAATCGCTCGCTTCGATAAGCGCCCTTCGCGCCTCGGAGCTATCGATTCATGGATATCCATCCATCGCAGTGAGCCGTTACCCATTCTCCCGGAGACAGCAAGTCTCATTTTTGTAACCGACTCGCCACAAACCCCGCGTAGCGTCCGCGCGCATGAAGACCACTCTCCCCGGGAGACGCGCGTCGACGGCGCGCCTCATCTCCGCTGCTTTCATCGCGATCAGCGCACCTCAGCTCGCGGCGTGCGCCGTGGATTCGAGCGACGCCGCGGATCCTACCGAGTTGCCGTCCCCCGGCGCCGTCGATGTCGTCCGCCCGCTCACGCTCTCGGAGCGCGCTCGTGTGCCCGAGAAGGAGCCGGGGTTCGTCTCCGCGGCGCTCGGGGACCACGAGCTCGTCATCACCCATGACGGCAGCATGACGCCCTTCGCCGCGGGCGACGTGCTCGGCGGCACGCAGGGAGGCGGCTACCTCGCCCGCGTCGTGAGCGTACGCGCGATCGACGCGACGCGGGTGGCGCTCGCGACGACGCCCGCTCCTCTGACGGAGTTCATCACCGAGGGCCATTTCCACGTCCACTACGACGCGCGCGAGTACGCGCGCGCCATCGACGATCACGCCGCGCGCATCCGCGAGCTCGGCGCGGAGGACGGCGAGCAGATCGCGAGCGCGGCGGAGGCCCTGAAGATCTCGTCCGGCGCCTCCATGAAGCTCCTCGATCTCTCCTCGGCCTCGCTCCCGGCGTCGTGCGGGGTCACCGCGCACGGGACGGCGGCGCTCGACGTCACGGCCGAGCTCTCGCCGGCGCTCGATCTCGAGGTCCACATCGGCCCGAGGGGCAAGCTCAACCCGGTGCCGGAGCTGAAGCAGCTCCGCCTCGTCGCGTCGGGCCAGCTCGACGTGAGCGCCAGGCTCCAGGGCACCGGCACGGTCACGGGGAGCTGCTCGGTCGATCTCCTGGAGCTCGCCGGGGGCGTCCCGAGCCTGCCGCTGCCGACGCTGACCTTCTGGGTGGGCCCCGTCCCCGTCGTCGTCACGACGGACGTCGTGCCGAGGGCGAAGGCGGATCTGGGGCTGTCCTTCACGGCCGCCGAGGTGGAGGCCGTGGCGCAGGCGACCGCCGAGATCGAGGCCGGGGTCGACTACAGGAACGGCACGTGGAGCACGATCTGGGAGCCCTCCGGCTCGGCCTCGGGCTCGGCCTTCATCGGCGCGCCCGGCCCGATCACGGCGTCCGGCAAGGTGAGCGCCGGCGCGGAGCTCCGGGCGCGCCTGTACGGCATCGTCGGCCCGAACGTCGGAATCCAGGCGTACGCGCGCGTCACGGCGGAGGCCGCGCCGCCCTACTGCTCGTACGACGCGCGGGTCGACGGCGGCGTGCGGGCTTACGCCGAGGCGGTGGCAGGCGTGTCGGTCGGCCCGCTGGATCTGACGCTCAAGCGCCTCGAGCTCGTCGATCTCGAGCTCCTGCGCTTCGACGGACCGCGCGCCTCGGGCCCGCTCCGCGACGCGCCCGAGTGCGACGCGGAGCCCTGATCGCGCCGCCCCTCATCGCGCCGCCCCTCATCGCGCCCGGGAGGCGAGGCGCCCCCGCCTCCCCGCGCGCGGGCTTGGACGCTGCTCAAGGGTCCGCGCACGCGACGTAATCACAGGACGCCTCGTTCACGCACTCCTCGGTTCGCTCCACGAGGTCATTCCCCTCGAGGCCGAGGCACGCGGTCTCGCAGCTGGTCTTGCTCGGCGGCGGAGCGTCGTTCTCCTCCGCGCAGAGGATGCGGTGCTTGCAGAGCTCACTGCATGCGTTCAGGATCTCTTCGTCTTTGCACCCCGCGGCCCCCGCGGCGAAGAGGCCGACAACGGCGGCGATGACGAGCGGGATCGATCGGAGTTCTGCGTTCTTCATGGGCAGCTCACCTCGGTTGTGGAACGGAGACTCTCCCCGGCGAGCGACCCAGCATAGACGAATCCCTGGCCGCCGCCCACCGCGCTGGCCCGACGCGCCGGGCGTGGTACATTGCGTCATCGCGCGTCCTGACGCGCCTCCACGATCGACGACGAATGCCCTCCAAGGAATCCGACACCCTGCTCGAAGCCGATCCAGCCGAGCGACCGGATCACGAGAAGCCCGAGTCCACGCGGCTCCCTCTCGTGCTCCTGGTCGACGGGGACAGGAGCATCTGGCAGCCGCTCGGCGCCCTCCTCTCGAAGCGATATCGCCTCGTCGTATGCTCCTCGGCCGTGGACGGGGTCGCCGCCTTCACCGAGGACACGTGCGCGGTGATCGTCGATGTGCGGATGTCAGGCCTGGAGGGATTCTGGGTCTGCGACCAGATCCGCAAGGTGCAGCCGGAAGTGCCCGTGATCTTCTATTCGGCTCATCACGACGAGAAGGACTCGTTCGAGGTCATCAACGCGCACCGGCCCTTCGCCTATGTCGACAAGCACGGCGCGGAGCAAAAGCTCCTCGACGCCCTCGAGAAGGCGACGCGGATATTTCAAAGCACCCTCCGCAGCAGGCGGATCATCGAGCGGCTGCAGCGCCGCCGGCTGGAGGCGGTCTGACGCCTCCGCAGGGCGAGCCGCGCCCGCGCGGCGATCGGCGAGATCTGTGGCGCACGCTCGTCCAGCTGGCGCTCAGCCTGTCCGCGCTCTTCGCGGGGATCGCGCTCGCGGCGCACCTCGCCCGCGAGCAGCTCGACGCGCTCGGCCGCGGGTTCGTGGACCGCTTCGGCCTCGCCGGGATGTTCGTCGGCACCTTCCTCGCCGACGCGTTCTCGTTCCCGATCCCGCCGCAGTTCTACATGCTGACCGCGATCACCTCGGGTGGCTCGCAGGTCGCGCCCCTGATCGCCATCTCGACCGCCTCGCTCGTCGGCGGCTGCACGGGTTACCGCCTCGCCGGCCGCCTCGCGCGGATCCGCCTCTTCGCGGCGCGCATCGAGCGGACGCGACCCAGGATAGACCGGCTCTTCGAGCGTTACGGATACTGGGCGATCGCGATCGGGAGCATCTCGCCGATCCCCTTCTCGATGCTCTGCTACCTGTCCGGGCTGTACCGGATCCCGCTGCGCTACTTCTTGACCATGGTGCTGTTCCGGGTGCCCCGGCTCCTCCTCTTCTACGCGCTCATCCGGGCGGGATGGAGCCAGTGAAGCCGGCGGCGTGAGCGCTACCTGGGGCTGTCCGTCTCCTCGGGCGACGGGTTCACCCTGACGCGCTCGAGGATCTGGTCGACCATGCCGAGATCGATCCCGGAACGCTGCTCCACGACGTTCCTGGAGAACAGCCGAGTCGCCTCCTTCGCGAGCTCCTCGTCCGGGAGGAACGGCCGCGCGGGCGACCGCGGCGCCGGCAGGCCGATCTCCTTCTCGAGCTCGGAGATCGCCCGGATCATCTCCTGGTAGCAGGCGGAGGCGATCTGCACGGCGAACGGGAACACCTGGACGTTGCCCCGGCCGGCGCGCACGGCGTGCAGCGTCGCGGCGGCCTGCTCGGCGAACTGGCGACTCCCGTACGCGTTGGCCATCTGCGCGTACATCGCGATGGACTCCTGGTCCGCCGCGAGGTCCTCCTCCTTCGTCCGCGGCGCTCCGGACGGGGGCACCGACGACCACCGCACGATCATCCGCGCGTAGTCGTCGAGCGCGCGCCGCTGGAGCGCCAGTCGCTCCAAGAGCGCTTCTCGCCGCTGTCTCTGGAGCTCCGCCTTCTCCTCGTGCTCGGCCCGCCGCTCCGCGCTGAGATCCGCCGATCTCCGCGCCAGGTAAGCGCCGATGAAGAGGGCGACGCCGTTGCTGACGGCGATGAAGAGCATCTCCAAGATCTTGGGATCCATGCCGGTGCCCACGACTTCTATCACGTTCGCGCTGAACGCAGTGAGTTGCCGCAGATTGCGGAGAAAAGTTGGCCGCCGCCCTCCTCCCGTGCAGGTGCGCCGTCATCCCACAGGCGGCCGTGGCCGCGCTCGGAGCCGCGCGGGCAGGCGTGATAGGATGTCCGCATGACCGGTTCACTCGACGCCGGGGCCGGCCCGCACCTGGATGGTCTCGCGGGCCCGCTGCGCGAGGCGCTGGAGAGGAGCCTCGCCGACCGGCTCGCGCGCTGCCCCGGGGCGGAGCTCAACCTGGACAACGCGTTCTGGGGCGCCCCCGAGCCGCGCGACCTCGGCGAGGCGCTCACCCGGTTCGGGCCGACGTGCGTCAACGTCGTTGTGCGCATCTTCGAGCGTCTCCGCGGCATCGACCCGACGCTCGGCCTGTGGACGCAGATCAGGTATCTGCGCAACGTCTGGTGCGGCGGGAGCGCTGGATTCAAAGTGGTCTACGTGGAGCCGGCGGCCATGCGCGAGCGCCTCGACCGCCACTTCGCGGGAGCGGGCGGCCGCCGCGTGGCGCGCGACACGATCCTCGGGGGGATCGAGCACCAGCGGGGCGCGCTGCTCGGCTCGCTCCCGGCGAGCATGGCGGAGCTCTTCCGGGGCGGCGAGCCGCTCGACGCGGACAGCTGGCGCGAGGTGCACCGGCCGGATCAGGAGGCGGTCCACCTCTGCGTCGGCAAGCATGAACCGCGGCCGCCTGAGCTCGACGACATTCACCTCGACTGGAGATCGCCGGTGGTGGGCGTCGACGAGGAGCGCCGCCGCTGCCGGTACGGGCTCCTCATCGGCGTTGTCCACTGGGTGCAGGCGCGATTCGGGGTCGGCAAGCCGGTGTTTCCGTTCCAGAGCATCGATGACAGGGTCGCCGCCCTGGCCGGGCGCCGCGAGGCACCGGCGCGCTGGGCCGAGTTTGCGGCGCGCTGGCGCGACGCGCGGTGGCCGCTCGCCCTGCGCGGCGGCGCCGGCGCAGAGGAGGCGCAGGCGTGGCTTCGCGCGTGCGACGAGCTCGTCGCTGCGCAGCGCGCGGACGCGTGAGAGGCCACAGGCGGCCGGCATGCCCTACCCCGCTCCCGACGGCACCCAGCTGATCGAGCACCTCGGCGCCGGCGCCACGTTTGACGTCGCGCTGGTGCGGCTCGGAGGCCCGCCGCCCGGCCCCACGCTTGTGTGCAAGCGCCTCGTCCCCGGCGTCCTCCACGAGCACGCGGGGCGGGCCGCCATGGTCCGCGAGGCAAAGGTCCTCTCCCTCGTTCGCCACCCCGCCCTGCCCGCGCTCGCGCGCGTCGGCGCCGATCGCCACGGCCCATTCCTCCTCGAGAGCCGGCGCGAGGGCACATCCCTCCGCGACGTGCTCGACGGATGGCGCGGCCGCGGCCGGCCGCCGCCCGCGTCGCTCATCACCCACGTCGTCAGGACCGCGATCGAGACGCTCGCCGAGCTCCAGGAGATCGAGGACGCCGGAGGCCCGGTCCGCTTCGTTCACGGCGATCTCGGCCCTGATCACGTGTTGCTGGGTCCGCTCGGCGACATCGGCCTCGTCGACCTCGGCGCCGCGCGGTTCCGCGGCATGGATCCGGACCTCGAGACCGCCGACCGGGGCACGGTTCCCTTCGTCGCCCCCGAGATCGCCCGCGGCGAATCCCCGCCGACCCAGCGCGGCGACGTCTACTCCATGGCGGCGACCCTCGTCTCCTTCGCCACCGGCGCGAGCCTCACGCGCGCGCGCGAGCAGGCCGCGGCGCTCGTCGAGATCAGCGAATCTGGCCTCTGCCTCGACCCGCTCTCCGTCGCGGACGCGCTCTCGCCGGGGCAGCGCCGAGCGCTCGCTCGCGCGCTCGATCGCGATCCGGAGCGCCGCGTCGGGACGGCGCGGGCGCTGCTCGACGCGTTCGACGCGGCCGCTCCGCGGGCCGAGGACGGCGCCGAGTCAGCGCGCTGACTCGGCCCTCCTGCGCGCCAAAACCGTGGACGCACGCGGCCCATGAGATAAGTCTCGCCCGCATGAAGCCCCACCTAGGTCACGACAAGCTCGGCCTCGACACGCTCGCGATCCACGCCGGACAGCCGCCGGATCCGACGAGCGGCGCGGTCATGACGCCGATCGTCCTCTCGAGCACCTTCGCTCAGGAGCGGCCGGGCCACCACAAGGGGTTCGAGTACTCCCGCAGCGGCAACCCCACCCGCAAGGCGCTCGAGGAGTGCATCGCCGCGCTCGAGGGGGGGCGCCATGGCTTCGCCTTCGGCAGCGGATCCGCGGCGACCGCCACCCTGCTCCACACGCTCCGTCCCGGAGATCACGTGCTCTCGGGCGATGACGTCTACGGCGGCACCTTCCGGCTCTTCGACAAGGTCATGCGGCCGATGGGCCTCGCCTCGACCTCGGTCGACATGAGCGACCTCGACGTCGTCCGCAAGGCCCTCACCCCGGCCACGCGGATGATCTGGATCGAGACCCCGACGAACCCGATGCTCAAGATCTTCGACATCGCAGGGCTCGCCGAGATCGCGCGCGCGCACGGGGCGCTGCTCGTCGTCGACAACACCTTCGCCACGCCGGTGCTCCAGCGGCCGCTCGACCTCGGCGCTCACGTCGTGGCGCACTCGAGCACGAAGTACCTGAACGGGCACTCGGACGTCGTCAGCGGCGCGCTCGTCACGTCCGAGGACGCGCTCGCCGAGCGGGTCGGGTTCCTGCAGAACGCGATCGGCGCCGTCCCGAGCCCGTTCGATTGCTACCTCGTGCTCCGCGGGATCAAGACGCTCGGCGTGCGCGTGCGCCAGCAGTGCGCGTCGGCCGCGCTCATCGCCGGGAGGCTCGCCGGGCACCCCGCCGTCCAGGCGGTGCACTACCCCGGCCTCCCCACGCACGCCGGCCACGCGCTCGCCGCGCGGCAGATGCGCGCGCCCGGGGCGATGATCTCGTTCGTGGTGCGCGGCGGCCTCCCCGTCGCCTCCAGGTTCCTCGAGCGGCTCGCGATCTTCGCCTGCGCCGAGAGCCTCGGCGGCGTCGAGTCGCTCGCCGAGCACCCCGCCCTCATGACCCACGCCTCCGTGCCCGCCGCGGCGCGGGAGGCGCTCGGCATCGCCGACGGCCTCCTCCGGCTCTCGGTGGGCCTGGAGGCCACCGAGGACCTCTCGAACGACGTCGCCCAGGCGCTGGACGACGCGCACGCGCACGCGCGCGCGACGGGCACGTAAGCGCGCGTGAACGCGCGCGGCGCTGCCGCCGTTTGATCGCGGACCCCCGAGTACGATAGAAGCGAGGAGCGGCCTTGGGGCCGCCACCTACCACCGGAGCTTTCCATGCGTCTCGCTCGCCTCAGCTTCGTGCCCGTGCTCGGCCTCCTCCCCCTCCTCGGCCTCGGCTGCAGCGGCGCGGAGCCGCCGACCCCGCGCGGCGCATACAAGATGAACTTCGCCGACCCGGGCATCGACTGCTCCCAACCGGGGCATATCGCGACCCTTGGCGAGGTGACCGATGTCCAGAAGGTCCAGCTGCTCACCGACGGCGAGGACGGCGCCTCGGTCGACTGCTCCGTGTCCGGCTCGGGCACCTTCTCCGTCTCGGCGGTGGCCAAGAACCCCGCCGATTTGTCGAAGATCCAGGTCAAGATCGACGCCATCTCCCCCGCGGCGACCCAGGACGCGCCGGCCACCGGCGACATCAGCTTCTCCTCCGCGAAGACGGCAGAGCAGACCTTCTACTCCGATAAGGCGACCCCGTGTAAGTTCTGGTTCGAGGGCAAGCAGGGGGTCGACGCGGGCAAGATCTGGGTCGGCTTCGAGTGCCCGGCGATGCTGAACGAAGGCGAGATATGCCAGATCAGGCTGGGCGTCCTGGCCTTCGACAGCTGCGGAGGCTGAGCCGCGCTGGCAGCTGACAGGCGGGCGCGGGGGGGGGTGCCCCGCGCGTCAGCTCTTCTCGGAGCGCGAGGCCGACACCGCCGGGACCGTCGACCGATCGCCGATGCTGACCTGCTGCGAGTCGGCGGGCGGGCCGATCGTCGCGCTGTGGGGGAGCTCGGCCTCGTCCTGCTCGTCGATCCGGATCACGAGCGCCGTGATGTTGTCCTCTCCGCCGTTCTCGTTCGCCTTGGCGATGAGGCGGCGGCACATCTCCGGGACCTCCTCGGTCGAGCTCACGATGTGGAGGATCTGGTCGTCCGAGAGCATCCCGCTCAGGCCGTCGGAGCAGAGCAGGTAGACATCGCCGGGCTGCGGCTCATCGCTGAGCAGATCCACGGAGACGCTGTCGTGCATCCCGAGCGCGCGGGTGATGACGTTGCGCGGAAGCTCGGCCCGCTGCTCCTCGGTGAGCTCGGGCATCGCCATGATGTAGTCGTTGAACAGCGAGTGATCGCGCGTCAGCTGGCTGATCGAGCCCTTGCGGACGCGGTACGCGCGGCTGTCGCCGACGTGGCCGACGTAGATCCGGTTCTTCTTCTTCGAGAAGAGCGCCCCCACGACCGTCGTGCCCATCCCGGCGCAGTCGCGCGACCGGATGCTGCGCTCGAAGATCTGGCGGTTCGCGACCCGGATGCCCGCCTGGAGCCGGTTCTCCTCCTCCGACAGGCTGGTGTCGAAGTGGAATGGCCAGGTGGCGTCCTCCCGCGACGTGGACCGGAAGAAGTCCGCGATCGACTCGGTCGCCAGCTTGCTGGCTACGTCCCCCGCGCGGTGGCCCCCCATGCCGTCCGCGACGATGAACAGGTCGTACTCCGACAGGACGGCGTAGCTGTCCTCGTTGTGGTCGCGTTGGAGACCAACGTCCGTCATTCCTGAAGCGATCGCTCGCATAACCTCGGGAATCCTTGAGACGGCTCCGGGCCTTCGGCTTCGAACACCAACCATTTCACGCTAGCGAAAACCTGTCAAGCAGGGCCTCTCGCCCCCTAATGGGCGTCTTCCGAGTCTTCGCGCGTCTTCTCACGTCTTGTCACGCCTTCGCACGCCTTCGCACGCCCAACCGCGCACGCCCAACCGCCGACCTTCCCGATCCTACCGACTCCGACCGGGGGGACCGCAAGCCTCTTTTTCACTTCTTCGCTTCACGGGACGGTTCATTGTGAGCTGGGCTGGTCCCGGGCACGCCTCACCCCGTGGCGATCGGACGCAAGCGCCGGAGCGGGCGGCAGCCGCGGGTCGCGCGCGGACATGGAGACAACAAGGCTGCGAAGCGTCGCCAGGCCGGGCCGGGCTCGGCGCGCGCGGCGTCACGACACGCTGGGGCGCTGCGCGGCAGGCGATGTCGCGCATCACACGCCGCCACGCCGCCGCGCCGCCCTCCTCGAAGGGGCCGGCCCCATCGCGGGTCGCGGGGAGGGGCGGCCGCACGGCGCTCCGGTCTGCCAAGCTCGGTCGCCGACGCCCGCCCGGCCGACGGCCCGCTCACACGTCCAGGATGTCCTTTTCCTTGCCGGCGATCACCGTGTCGACCTGCTTCGTCCCCTCGGCCACCACGTCGTCGACCTTCTTCTTGGCCCGGTCGGCCTCGTCGCCGCTGACGTCGCCGTCCTTCTCGAGCGAGTCGATCATCTCGTTCGCGTCCCGGCGGTGCTTCCGGATGGCGACTTTGGCGTCCTCTCCGTTCTTCTTCGTCAGCTTCACCATCTCCCTGCGCCGCTCCTCCGTCAGCGGCGGGATCGGGAGTCGGATGAGATCCGCGTCCACCTGGGGATTCAGGCCGAGATCGCTCTCCCGGATCGCCTTCTCGATCGCTTTCACCTGGTTCTTCTCCCAGGGCTTGACGCTGATGAGCCGCGGCTCCGGCACGGACACCGTGGCCATCTGCACGATCGGCGTCGGCACGCCGTAGTAGTCGACGCGGATGCCGTCGAGCATGGCCGCGTTCGCGCGCCCGGTGCGCACCTTCGCCAGGTCTCGCCGGAGAGCTTCGATGGCCTTCTCGATCCCTTCGCGCAGCTCCTTGATGACGTCCTCGAGCATGATCCGGCTTCCTCCGTGTGGGGCTCGCCCAGCCCGCCCTCTTCGCGGGCGGGGGCGGAGCTTACCGCGTATTTCCGGGCCGGCGGAGAAATCGATCCGCCCGACCTCGCCGGCGTCGCGGTCGGAAGAGCGCTCGCCTCCGCCTGGGCGCATCCGGACGCGCACGCGCCCGAGCGCCGCCGCGCCGTCCCCCCGCCCAGCGCGCCACCTCCACTGTCGCGATCGTGCCGAGCTGTAGTAACTCTGGGAGGCAGGGCGACCCGATGCGCGATCTGGACTGGAACAGCTTCGACGTCCTCGTCGTCGACGACGAGCAGGACAACCTCGACGCGTTCCGGTTCGCCTTCAGGAAGTCGTTCAAGATCCATTATGCGCTGGGCGGCGCCGAGGCCCTCTCGCTCCTCGATCGCCTCGATCCCGCGGTGATCGTGGCGGACCAGCGAATGCCGGGGATGAGCGGTATCGAGTTCCTCAAGCAGGCGAAGGAGCGGCGGCCCGACGCGGCGGGCGTGCTGCTCACCGCCTACGCGGACATGACGGTGCTCATCGACGCGGTCAACTCGGGCGCGGTCGACCGGTACGTCCAGAAGCCCTGGAACTCGAAGGAGCTCGCCGTCATCCTCCGGCAGGCGATCGCCGGGGTCGCCACCCTCCGGGAGAACCGGCGGCTGCGCGAGCAGCTCGCGCAGTACGCGGGCTACCTCGAGCGCGAGCAGCGGGACCCGATCGATTTCGGCGAGATCGCCGGCGAGAGCGAGGCCATGCGCGAGGTCGCCGCCCGGATCGGCGAGGTGGCGAAGGCGGCGACGCACGTGCTGATCGAGGGCGAGGAAGGGGCGGAGAAGGAGGTCGTCGCCCGGGCGATCCACGTGGGCTCCCCGCGGGAAGAGCAGCCGTTCGTCAAGGTGACCTGCGCCGCGTTCCGGGGCGACACGCTCGAGCGCGAGCTGTTCGGCTGGCGGCGAGGCGCCTTCGACGGCGCGTTCGCCGAGCGCGCAGGCCGGCTCGAGCTCGCCCACCGGGGGACGATCTACCTCGACGAGCCGGCGCCGCTCACGCCCTCGCTCCAGGCGAGGCTGCTCCGCGTGCTCACCGACGGCGAGGTCGAGCGGCTCGGATCGACGGAGACCACGCGCGTCGACGTGCGCGTCGTGCTGTCGCTCACGCCCGGCATCGACGAGGCCTGGGAGCGCGCGGGCGTGCTGCCCGAGCTCGTCTCCCGGCTCTCGGTGTTCCCGCTCAGGCTGCCCCCGCTCCGGGAGCGGCGCGAGGACATCCGCGCGCTCGCCGAGCACTTCCTGCGCAAGGTCGCCCGGCGCAACGCGCGCGCGGCCACCGCGCTGTCGGAGGAGGCGATCGCGAAGCTCGCGGCGTACACGTGGCCAGGGAACACGCGGGAGCTGGAGAACGTGGTCGAGCGCGCCGCCATCCTGTCGCGCGGCGACGTGATCTTGCCCGAGCACCTCGCGTTCACGGCGCGCGCGCAGCCGGCCGAACCGCCCGCGCGCGCGCCCAGGGCCGCCGCGCCGGCGGAGCCGGAGGCGGACCCGGCCGGAAGAGAGCCCGCCGCGCCGGCGTGCGCGCGCCCGAGGCTCGACCTGAGCTCCCAGCTCGACGACATCGAGCGGCGGGAGCTCCTCGCCGCCCTGGACCGCTGCGGAGGGAACAAGGCGGAGGTCGCGCGGCAGTTCGGCATGCAGCGCACGACCCTCTATTACAGGCTGAAGCGGCTCGGAATCGAAGGTTGAAGCCACGGTCGACGCCGGGGGCGACTTGCGGCAGATTGCGTCGGCATGCTGAAGGTCGGCGAGCGCGCGCCGGAGATCGACACGCTGGCCATCGACGGCCAGCGCTTCGTGCTGTCGGCGCAGGGTGGGCTCTGCACGGTCGTGTACTTCTTCCCGAAGGCCTTCACGCCCCACTGCACCGTCGAGGCCCAGCTCTTCCGCGACAACCACGCCGAGATCGCGCTCGCGGGCGCCAGCATCGTCGGCGTGAGCACCGACGACCACAGGACGCAGTGCCGGTTCGCCGAGGCGCAGAAGGTCCCTTACCCCATGATCGCCGACCGCGATCGCAGCGTGTGCCGCGCCTACGGCGTCCTCTGGCCGCTCATCGGCCTCGCCCGGCGGATCACCTACGTCGTCACGCCCGCCCTGGAGATCGCGGCGGTCTTCCACCACGAGTTCCAGGCCAGGAAGCACCGCGACGACGTGCTCTCGTTCATCGACAAGCGCTTCCGGGCGGCGCGCCCCCGCGCGGAGTGAGTGAGCGCGGTGCCCGCCGTGCGTCCCGCAACCGAGCCCCGCGCGCCCAGCGAAGGCGCCGCGCTCTTCGAAGGAGCGGCGCCGCTGCCGCGTGACTTCTACGCTCGCCCCGCGCTCGTCGTCGCGCGGGCGTGCATCGGCAAGGTGCTCGTCCACACGACGCCCGAGGGCACCGCCGCCGGACGCATCGTCGAGACCGAGGCGTACCGCGGCCCGGAAGACCTCGCCGCGCACAGCGCGGGCGGGCGAAGGACCGTGCGGACGGAGGTCATGTTTGGGCCGGCGGGCTATGCCTATGTGTTCCAGCTCTACGGCATGCACTGGGCGTTCAACATCGTCGTGGCCTCGGAGGGTGAGCCGCACGCCGTCCTCATCCGCGCCATCGAGCCGATGATCGGCCTACCGCTCATGAGCCGCCGGCGCGGCGTCGCGCCTGGGCGGATCGAGCTCACCAACGGGCCGGGGAAGCTGTGCAAGGCGCTGGGGCTCGACCGCTCCGCGTACGGGATGGATGTCTGCGGAGCGCAGCTCTCGCTGCTGCCCGGCGCTGCTGGGCCCATCGGCAGGTCGCCTCGCATCAACGTCGACTATGCAGGTGCGTGGGCGAAGAAGCCGTGGCGATTCTACGAACGCGGCAATCGCTATGTCTCCGTTCCGCCTCGCCATTGAGCGAGCGTGAGGGCGCGAGCGCTCGAAGCGCTCGCGCCCGGGCCCAGGATCGCGCGACAATGGGCTCATGGGATTCTGGCCTTTCGGGGGGCGTGAACCTGCCAACGTCGAGAGCGCGTCGCAGGTTGTCACGGCGGGCACGCATCGGGAGACCCTGCGGGGAAAGTTAACGCTCTATTTCAAGGAGCCGCAGACGCGGAGCGCCGCGGACAGGGCCGCGGAGCGGTGCGCGCAGATCGCCGGAGACCTGCTGCGCGAGACCGCAGAGCACGAGGCGCTCCTCGGCAAAGAGGCCGAGCTCGCCGCGGCCATCGCGGCCCGCGCGCCGCGCGGCCTCCCGGGGCTCCGCGCGATCGAGCTCGCGTCGCTGCACGTCGTGACCGAGCGCACCACGCAGTCGCGGCGCGGCGGACCGGCGCCTCCCGTCCAGGATCCCACGCGGATCGCGGGCGCGCGCACGCCATCGAACAAGCCCTCGCCGGGCGGCGCGAGCCGGGCCACCGGCGCGCCGCCGGCCAGCAGCCGCGCCTTGGCGCTGGCTCCCGGCGCGCCTCCGACCGTCGGTCGCAGCACGCCGTCGAGCATCCCGCCGCCCATCAGCGTGCGCTCGCCGCCGAGCTCCGGCGCGCCACGCGCTCGCGCCGCCGGAGCGGGCGCCGCGCGGGCGTCGAGCCCGGGGCTCATCGGCTCGCCCCCCACCGTGATCGCGGCCGCGCTCGCGCCGCTCCTGCGCGACACGTCCACGCGGCTGCTCCTCGGATGCTTGCGGGCGCACGATCTGATCATCGTGCGCCGCGTCGCGATCGATCCTGGCGCCGCCGATCAGCTGGCCGCGCTGCTGCCCGTCTCCGACGCGCCGCCGGGTGAGTTCGAGGCGAGCCGGGCCGCCGAGCTCTCCCGCTGGCACACGGTGCTCGGCTCGCCCGTGATCAGCCAGCTGCGCACGGAGTCGTGCGCGATCAGCGCGCAGAAGGCCCGGGTCGCGCTGGGCGCCGCGAACATCGCGGCGGGCGTCGCGGGGGAGCTGATCGACGCGCTCTGCCGCACCGCCTTCCCGGGCCTCGCGCTGTCGAGCGCCCACATCGATCGCTACGCGGAGCAGGATCTGAACGAGCTGGCGGCCGAGAGCGTGGCGCGCATCCTCCGGCACCCGAACTCGAAGCCGCTCCGCCTCGCGCTCGGCCCGCTGCTCGACGCGGTGCACGGCGACGTGGACGGCATCTCCCGCCTCGCGAAGGCCTCGCTCGGCAGCGCGCACTGAGGCCGATGCCACCGCTGGGCGCGTTCCCTTCTCGGCGAGCTGGCGCTAGGACGCGCAGGTGCGACACCATGATCTCTCCCATGAGCTCTCTTTCTCCCGCAGATCGCTCTCCCGCAGATCGCTCCGCGGCCATCTTTCCCTGCTCGTGGCGCTGCTCTGCGCGTGCGGGCCGGCCGAGCGCGCCGCGCCGCCCACGCAACCCCTCGCGAAGGCGGCCGTGGTGAGCCCGGCCGACGCTCGATACGGCGCGGAGGCCGGCGCCGAGCAGGCGCTCGCGGCCTTGTCGGCGCGCGTGCTCGAGGAGTACCTGCGCGACGAGCCGGTCCGCGCCACCGAGGCGGGGGACCACCGGTACGACGCCGTGTGGCCGGACGTCACCGAGCAGGGCGAGGCCGCGCGCCGGCGCACGATCGAGGCGGCGCTGGCCGAGCTCGGGGCGCTGCCCGCGGCGCGCCTCGGCGTCCAGAGCCGCGTCGACGCGGCGATGATCGAGAACCAGCTGCGCTCCTGGCTGTTCGCGATCGACGAGCTCCGCGAGGCGACGTGGAACCCGATGGTGTACACGGGCCTCGTCGGCGACGGGCTCGATCCCCTGATCACGAGGAGCTTCGCGCCGCTCGAGGAGCGCCTGCGGAGCCTCGGGGGTCGCCTCTCGGGCATCCCCGCGCTCGTGCGCGCCGCGGAGCAGCGCCTCACGGCGGCGCCGCCGCGCATCCACACCGAGACGGCGATCGCGCAGAACAAGGGGCTCATCGCGCTCTGCAAGTCCGAGCTCCCGGCGCTGTTCGCGTCGGCCCCGGCGCAGCAGGCCGAGCTCGACGCGGCCGCGAGGGCGGCGGCGGCGGCGCTCGAGGGCTTCCAGGCGTTCCTCGAGAAGGACCTGCTCCCGAGGAGCAACGGCGACTTCCGGCTGGGCCGCGCGCGCTTCGAGAAGAAGCTCCGGTTCACGCTGGACGACGCGACCATCGACGTCGACGGCGTGGTCGCGAGCGCCCGCGCCCTGCTCGCGGCGACGCACGCCGAGATGCTCGAGACCTCGAGGGAGCTCTGGCCGGCGCTCTTCGGGAAGCAGCCCTTCCCGAGGGTCGAGGCGCAGGACGAGAAGATGGCCGCGATCAGGAAGGTGCTCGACGCGCTCGCGGCCGATCACCCGACGAACGCGACCATCGTGAAGGCGTCCGAAAAGCTCCTCGCGGAGGCGACCGACTTCGTCCGCGCGCGCGACCTCGTGCGCATCCCGGAGGAGCCCTGCCGGGTGATCGAGATGCCCGAGTACCGCCGCGGCGTCGCGATCGCCTACTGCGACGCGTCCGGCCCGCTCGAGGCGAAGCAGGAGACGTTCTTCGCGATCGCGCCGACGCCGAAGGACTGGCCGAAGGCGCGCGTGGACTCGTTCTACCGCGAGTACAACTCGAGCATGCTCGCCGACCTGACCGTCCACGAGGCGATGCCGGGCCACTTCCTGCAGCTCATGCACAACAACAAGTTCCCCTCGAAGCTCCGCGCGGTCTTCTCGAGCGGCCCGTTCGTCGAGGGGTGGGCGGTCTACACCGAGTGGCTGATGGCGCACCACGGCTTCGGCGGCCCGAAGGTGCGGATGCAGCGCCAGAAGATGGTGCTGCGCATGTCGGTGAACGCGCTCCTCGACCACGGGGTGCACGCGGGCGCGATGGGCGAGGAGGAGGCGCTCTCGCTCATGACGAAGGACGCCTTCCAGGAGGAAGGCGAGGCCGTCGGCAAGTGGCGGCGCGCCCGGCTCACGAGCGCGCAGCTCACCACGTACTTCCACGGCTTCACCGAGATGATGCGCCTGCGCGCCGAGCACGAGCGCAAGCCGGGCTTCACCGAGCGCGCCTACCACGACCGCCTGCTCAGCCACGGCTCGCCGTCCGTGCGGCACCTCCCCGCGCTGCTCGCCGAGTAGCGCGCCCCAGGTCCCCCCACGAAGCAGAGCGACGCGCTCCCGCACAGGAGACGGGCCCAGATCGGCGTTTTCGGCGCGGAGGCGCACTCCAGTGCGCTGAGCACCGAAAACGTCGAGGTGGGCCCGTCTCCGAAGCGGGCGCGCGTCGCTCGGTCAGACCGGGGAGATCGAGCCACCGAGCTCGACGAAGCGCGCCTTGGGGAACGCCTTCTGACAGGCATCGAGCTGCCAGTCACCCTTGAAGAGCACGACCGCATTCCCGTGCACGTCGAGGGCGCCGTAGCCGTAGAGGTTCGACTCGAGCTCGGCGAGGGGCACCGGCTCGCCCTCGACCCAGCGGGCCAGGCTGAACGAGAGCCGCTCGATCCGGGCGTCGACGCCGTACTCGGCCGCGAGGCGGTGCTTCACGACGTCGAACTGGAGCTCGCCCACGACGCCCAGGATCGCCTCGCCCTCCCGCCCCTCGGGCGGCCGGAAGAGCTGGACCGAGCCCTCCTGCGCGAGCTGCTCGAGGCCCTTCTTGAGCTGCTTGCGCTTCATGGGATCGATCATGACGACGCGGGCGAACTGCTCCGGCGGGAACTGCGGCAGCGCGGCGTACTTCACGGGCGAGCCGCTGCAGAGCGAGTCGCCGATGAGGAAGAGCCCCGGGTCGAAGACGCCGATGATGTCGCCCGCGAAGCCGTCCTCCACGAGCGTGCGCTCCTGGGCCATGAACTGCACCGGGTTGGTGAGCCGGATGTCGCGGCCGAGGCGCACGTGGTGCACCTTCATCCCGCGCTCGTAGCGGCCGGAGCAGACGCGGAGGAACGCGATCCTGTCGCGGTGGGCCCGGTCCATGTTCGCCTGGATCTTGAAGACGAACGCGGTGAAGCGGTCGTCGTCCGGGGCGATGGGGCCCTTGTCGCTGCCGCGCGGCGCGGGCGGGGGCATGAGCTCGATGAACGCGTCCAGGAACTGCGGAAGGCCGAAGTTGGTGATGGCGCTGCCGAAGAACATGGGCGTGACCTCGCCGCGGGCGAGCTTGTCGCGATCGAGCGCGTCGCCGGCGGCGTCGATGAGCTCGATGTCCTCGCGCAGCTGGCGGGCGCCCTCCTCGTCGAGCGCCTCGACGAGCTCGGGCGCGTCGAGCGACACGACCTCCATCGGGGCGATCTCGGCGCCGTGCGCGACGAGCTCGAAGAGGAAGACCTGCTTGCGCTCGCGGTGATAGACGCCGCGGAACTTGCCGCCCGCCGAGATGGGCCAGGTGACCGGGTAGACGCCGATGCCGAGGACCTCCTCGACCTCGCCGATCAGCTCGAACGGGTCGCGCCCGGGGCGGTCGAGCTTGTTGACGAAGGTGAAGATGGGCATCTGCCGGAGCTTGCAGACACGGAAGAGCTTCTTCGTCTGCGTCTCGACGCCCTTCGCACAGTCGAGGATCATGATGGCGGCGTCGGTCGCCATCAGCGCGCGGTAGGTGTCCTCGCTGAAGTCCGCGTGGCCCGGGGTGTCGACCAGGCTCAGGAGCCGGCCCTTGTACGGGAACTGGAGAACGCTGGTGGAGATGGAGATGCCGCGCTCGCGCTCCATCTCCATCCAGTCGCTGACGGCGTGGGCGCGCGCCTTCTTGGCCTTCACGGCGCCGGCGAGCTGGATGGCGCCTCCGTAAAGCAGGAGCTTCTCGGTTAGGGTGGTCTTGCCAGCGTCGGGGTGGGAGATGATCGCGAACGTCTTTCGACGGGCGATCTCGCGGGTGAGCATCGGGTCGGGCACAGCGGCGCGGCAGGATAGAGTCCGTGGGGGCTGCGTCAACCCAAGGGGCGACGGAGCCAGGGCGGGCGGGGGTGGTGCGCGAGCAGGCGGCGGGGGTCCCCCCACGAACTCGGGCCTTTTGGGGGGCTGGTGCCGGGCTGGACGGGGGACTCGGTCAGAGAGGGGGGCGCGGAGGGGCGGGCCGGCCCTCGGATTCGTGGGGCCCACCCCCGCCGCCCGCTCGCGCACCACCCCCGCCCGCCCTGGCTCTTTGTAAGGGGCGGGGGCTGGGGGTCGTGGTCCCAGCGGCGACGCGCGCGGAATGCGCCCTCAGGTGTTTGTAAGGGGCCGTTATTTCGGGGCGCGGAGGGAGAGGGAGACGGTGACGCCTACGGGGTCGGCGCTGGGCGTGCCGATGGGCTTGTTCTTGAGGAGCTGACGGATGCAGCGCTGCGCGTCGGGGGTGACGCCACGCGAGTCGAGGATCTCGACACCCTCGGCACGGCCACGCACCCGGACAAGGAACTGGACCTTGATGCTGCCCGACACGCCAGAGAGGCCGCCGTGGTCGGCGACACACTTCGCCAGGTCGGGGGCGACCTTTTCGAGCCGCTTGGCCACGTTCGGGACGTCGCCGTTCATGAACTCGGGCTCCTTGATCTCGATGAGAGGGAGCGGGGCCGATACGATCGATGCGTCGGGCACGCCGCCGTCGATGGGGCCGGCGTCGCCGGGAACACCGCCGTCCGGCGGGGAGACACCGCCATCGGGAGGGGGGGGCTCGGGCTGCGGCGACGGCGGGAGCCAGCCGGCATCCGCCTCGCCGGGCTCTAGGCAACGCACGAAGCCACGGTGCGGATCCTCCAGCGCGCCGTGCGGACAGCGCGGAGCGCCGCCCGCGTCGGGCGCCGACGCCGTGATCCACCCCTGCTCCGGCGGCTCCTGCCGCGGCGGCGCGCCCCCCTCGGCGACCGCGCCGACGCAAGCGCCGACAGCGCCCATCGACAGCGCCACGGAGACGGCCCACTGACCCAGACGCCCACCTGCTGCTCTCCACCGCATCGGCCGTTGTGATACTGCGGAACGGGCGCGCGTACAGGAGAAACCGCGGGGGCGCTGGACAAGGCAGGCGCGAGGCGCTCGCCGACGGCGGCGACGACCGCGGTCCCGGAGCCCGCGAAAGCAGGCTCAGAGGGCGATGTGAGCGAGCGATCCCGCCGAGGCGTCCCAGAGCGCCTTTGCCCGGGACAGGGCGTCGGCATGCGCCTTGGTCCCCTCGGCAGGCCCTGTCACGGAGATCACGCCGCTCGCGCCGAGCTCGATCCGCTCGATGCCCGCGTCCGGGAGCTCTTCGCGGAGCTCCTTCGTCATCCGCTCGCCGATGCGCTGGAGGAGGCGCGCTAGCCGCTCAGGCGTGATGTCCCGGAACACGAGCACCTGCGGGAGCGTGAGCTCGGAGACCAGGCGAGCGCGGTCGGAGAGGCCCTGCTCTCCGAGCCGCCTCTCGACAAGCGCCGCGAACACGCTCCCGTAGGCGCGGTCGACCTGCTCCCGCCGGAAGCGCTCGTCAATGGCCGGTCCGAGCCGCGTCTCCAGCTGCGCGACGCCGTTCAGCCCGTTGGCAAAGCGCCCCTCGTTCTGCGCGAAGTACTCCCCCCGCGCGCGCAGATCGCTCGCCAGCGACGCGAAGTGCTCGCCCATCGTCGAGAGGGCGCGCAGCACGAGCTCGGTGAACTTGAGCTCCTCCCGGATCCAACCCACGTCCGTCACCCGGTCGGCCATGAACGGCCAGACGACGAGGTTGTAGTAGTTGTTGAAGTCGAGGAGATACTTCAGCCGATAGAGCTCGAAGCTGCCGAACACCGGATACATGCGCTCATAGAGCCGGAGCGTGCTGTCGTACTTGAACCGGTAGTAGGCGTCGTAGGCCGCGACCTTCTCCTCGAACCCGGCGCGGTCGCCGCGGACGTCGGAGAGGATCATCTGCGTGATGAACTCGTTCGCGGTCGCGATGAAATCGGAGCCGGGGCTGTAGAAGGGATCGGTGAACGCGCCGGCCTCCCCGGTGACGGCGTAACGGTCGGTCGAGAAGTACTGCTCCGCGTGGTACGGCAGGTGGGCATAGCTCTGGAAATCCTCGAGCTCCGCCCCCTCGAGCAGCTCGCGCGCTGCGCGGTGGGCGCCCAGGAAGCGCTCGAACTCCGCGCGCGTGCGCGGCCCGGGCAGCGCCCCGGCCGGCACGTTGCCCGCGCCGATCCGGTCCTTGTCGAACACGACGCCCACGCTCATCAGATCGCCGGCGAGCGGGATGAACCAGATCCAGTACCCGTCGTACATGAAGTGGTTCGTCGACAGGTGGCGCGACGTGTACCGCGCGCGCGACCGCCACGCCGCGTCGGTGACCCCATCGAGCCCCGCGACGCCGCGGTAACGCCCCCACGCGGCCGCCGTGTTGAGCCGCGCCTCCTTGTGCACCTTCACGCCGAGCTTGCGGAAGAGCACATGCCGCCGCCCGGAGGCGTCGCACACCCAGCGGCAGGCGACCTCGCGCCGCTCGCCGCCCTGCTCGTAGACGACCGTGTGCCGGCCGCGCCCGTCGATCGCGACGTCGACCACCTTGGCGCCGAGCTCGACCTCGGCGCCCGCGGCGCGGTTCATGGTCACGAGATCGCGCTCCAGCCGCGCGCGCTCGAGCTGGAAGCTCGGGTGGAACGGCATGTGGTCGGAGCCGATCTCGCTCATCCGGGGCAGCGGGAGATCCTTGTCCGGAGAGTCGAAGAAGAAGCGGAGCCCGTTCTTGGGCAGCTGGTGCTGGTAGAGGTACGTGCCGAGGTTCAGCCGGCGAACCATGTAGTTCGCCGCGACCTCCACCGTGCTCTCGCCGACCTTGTAATCCTCCATCGCCTCGGCGGCCTCGAGCACGAGGACCCCGAGATCGGGGCACGCGAGGCGGAGCTGCCGCGCGAGGAAGCCGCCGGCGATGCCGCTGCCGATGATGACGATATCGAACGTGCGCATGACGAGAGCCCTTATACCGCGCCCCCGCCCGGCGGCGCGGGCTCTCCGAGCAGCTCGGCGCGGAGCGCGCCCGGCATCGCCTCCGCCTCGTCCGGGCGGAGCAGCCCGTCGCCGTGGATGATCGACGCCGAGAGGCGACCGCCGAAGCGGCTGAAGATCACCTGGAAGCCCGGCGGCGCGACGACCGCGGGCAGCGGGTACGCCGAGCGCACCGGGAGCCCCGCGAACCGCTCCACCGTCACCGCGCCGGGGTTCGAGACGATCAGCGAGGCGAGCTCCCCCTGGAAGGGCTGATCCCCCAGCCAGCGGTAGATCGGGCCGGGGAGCCAGCGGGCCAGATCGAGCGCGGCGATCATGGCGAGATCGAGCCTGTCACGCACCACGGCGCGCTGCTGCTCGGCGAGGCGGGCCACCGCGCGCGCGTCGTCGTGGAGCTCGTCGCGGCCGAGCGAGAGCAGGGCCATCGTGAGGTGATTGCCGAAGAGCCGCCGCGCCCCCGCCTTGGGGTCGAGCGAGAGGGGCAGCGGGATCACATGGTGCGGCGGGGCGAAGCCGCGGCCCGCGAGCGCCCGGTCGGCGAGCCGCGTCGCCGCGATCAGCATGAGGCTCGTCTCGGCGAGCCGCGCGCGCTGGCGCACCCGGAGATCGAAGGCGCGGGTCTCCTCCGCCGAGAGCGTGAGCCGGAGGACGCGCGAGGCCGAGGGCCGCACCTGTGGACAGGCGCGCGCGAGCGACAGGATGGGCGCCCGGCCGAGCGACAGCACGTGGGCCTTGTAAGCGCGCGCCAGCGCGACCCGCTCGTCGCGGTCCATGGCAGCCAGCAGGCGCTCCGGCGCGTCGTGCCGCTCCTGCCGCGGCGGCGGGTCGTCGGGCGCGTCGCCGCTCCCGGAGCCCAGCCAGGCAGCGAGCCGATCCGCGCCCCTGCCATCCGTCAGCGCATGGTGGTGGCGGAGCACGACCGTGTCGCCGTCGCCCACGTCGCGCACGACGTCGAGCGCCCACGGCCGCTCCGCAGAGGTCCGGTCCGCGAGCAGCGCCTCGAGGCGCGCCGCGCGCTCGCGCTCGCCCGCCACCTCGTGGAGGCGCAGCCCGGGCGCGCGCCGGTGGTGATCGACGACCCAGCGGGGCCGCCCCGCCCGCCCGAGCACGCTGCTATCCAGCCGGAACCGGAGCTCGGGGAGCGCCCGGGTCGCGCGCTCGAGCCGCACCGCGAGCCGCGCCAGATCGAGGCGACCGTCGAGCTCGATCACGAACAGGCAGTGGTTGCCCGCCTGGCCGCGCGATCGCATGGCGCGATCGTTCATGAGATGGAAGAAGTCGATCCCCCCGAGCAGAACGGGCGATGTCATGGTCTCCGCGAGGCACCGCCGATCAGGGGGGAGCCGCGCGCGACCCTAGCAGCCGCGCAGGCCGCACGACAGCGCCCGCAGGCGCGGGATCACGCATCCTCGCCGCGCCCGCCGCGCGCCCGCGCAAGAAAACGAAAGTATCCACGGTATGGATACATGGCTCATCGTATATTCTCGGAGTGAATCTTTCGGCGATCGACGTCAACCTGGTGATCGCGCTCGACGCCTTGCTGCAGGAGCGCAGCGTGACGCTCGCGGCCCGCCGGGTGGGCCTCAGCCAGCCCGCCATGAGCCACGCGCTGACGCGGCTGCGTGAGCTCTTCTCCGACCCGCTGCTCATCCGGGTCGGCCGGCAGATGGCGCTCACCTCGCGCGCGGAGGCGATGACGCCGCAGGTCGCCGCGATCGTCCACGATCTCGCGGGCCTCTTCGGCGAGACGACGCCGGCGTTCGACCCGGCGGCGAGCGATCGCACCTTCCGGATCGCCGCCACGGAGTACGTGGAGCTCGTCCTCCTGCCGCGGCTCAACGCGGCGCTCGCGCAGGGCGGACCGAGGCTCGCGCTCCACCTGCTCCCGCTCGACGGCCGCGCCGTCGACGCGCTCCGGAGCGGCGAGATCGATCTCGCGATCGGCGTCTTCCCGCAGGAGAGCCTCCCCTCCGACCTGCGCCGCGCGCCCCTCTTCGACGATCGCTTCGCGGGGCTCGCGCGCATGAGCCACCCCACGGCGCGCGGGCAGGTCGATCTCCAGACCTACGCGGCCCTCCCGCACGTCGTCGTCCCCAGGCGCGGCGCCCACGACGGGGTCGCGGACGATCTCATCGCGGCGCGCGGGATCGCGCGCCATGAGGCCATGACGGTGCCGCACGTGCTCCTCGTGCCGCACGCCATCACCGCGTCGGATCTCGTGGCCACCGTGGCCACGCGCCTGGGCAGGGCGTTCTCCAGCCTGGTGCCGCTCCGCACCTTCGACCTGCCGTTCGAGCTGCCGCCCATCGAGATCGCGATGGCGTGGAACAGCCGGACCGAGGGCGATCCCGCGCGGGCGTGGCTGCGCGGCGTCGTGACGGACACCGCCCCGAGCCCGCGGGAAGCGGCCCGGCGCAAGCGCGCCTGAGGGGGTTCAGGGGCGCGGCGAGGCGCGCCGCGCCCGGGGGCTACCGGCCGAGCGCCTCGGCGCGGTTCACGATGCGCGGCGTGAGGAAGATGACGAGCTCGTTCCGGACGTCGCTCGCGCGGCGCCGCTGGAAGAGGAGGCCGAGGACCGGGATGTCCCCGAAGAACGGCACCTGATCGAGGTTCCGGCCGGTGTTGCGGGTGAAGATCCCGCCGATCACCGCCGTGTGCCCGTCCATGATCAGGAGGTCGGTCTCCGCCTCGCGCTTCAGGATGGTCGGGTCGCCGCGGGCCGACGTCTGGTTGAAGTCGGGCTCGTCGCGGTTGATCTTCACGTGCATCGCGACGCTGCCGTCCGACGTGACGTGCGGCTTGACGAGCAGCTGGAGCTTGGCCTCCTGGAAGGTCGTCTGCACGCCCTGGGCGCTGATCTGCGAGAACGGGATCAGCGTCCCCTGGCTGATCCGCGCCTCCCGGTTGTCGAGCGTGAGGATGCGCGGGCTCGACACGACCCGCAGCATGCCGCTCGCCTCGGCCGCGGAGAGCCGGACGCCGAGGTTGACGGTGTTGTTGATCGAGCCGAGCGTGAAGCCGAGCGCGCCGCCCTGCCCGGCGCCGACGATGGCCGGCAGGTTCACCGCGAAGTTCGGGTTCGAGACCGTGCTCGAGAACGGCGAGAGGCCGCCGGTCGGGCTGTTCGAGTCGGTCGCGCCGCCGGCGATGCCGATCGCCGAGGGGAAGACGAGCCCCGTCGGGTTGCCGGTCGCCGCGCTGAACGTCCCGTCGCCGCCCCACTGGATGCCGATGTCGCGCACGTAGCGGCTCGTCGCCTCGACCACGCGCGCCTCGATCAGCACCTGCGGCGTCTGCGTGTCGAGCGAGCGGACCAGCTCCTCGATCTGGTTCAGGTTCCCCGCGACGTCGCGCGCGATGAGCACGTTGGTCCGCTCGTCGACCGCCAGCGAGCCGCGCGGCGAGAGCATGTCCTTCGAGCGATCCTGGAGGTCCTTCGCGTCCGCGTAGTTGATCGGGATGAGCCGCGTCTCGAGCGGCGCGAGCTGGAGCTCGCTCTTGCGCCGCGCGATCGCGAGCTCCCGCTCCTTGTTGAGATCGGCGATCGGGGCGACGCGGATCATGTTGCCCTGCCGGACCACGCCGAGGCCCTTGGCCTGGAGCACCGTCTCGAGCGCCTGGTCCCACGGGACGTTGCGCATCCGGATGGTGACCGTCCCGGTCACGTTGTCGGCGGTCACGATGTTGACCCGCCCCACGTCGGAGATCAGCCGGAGGACGTTGTGGATGTCGGCGTCCTTCAGGTCGAGGTCGATGCGCCGCCCCGTGAACCGCCGCTGCTGCCCGGCGATCGCGGGCATGAACGCGCCGGCCTGGTCGGGCTCGACGAGCGACTCCTGGCTGCTCGCCGCGCCCTCGAACGAGGTCTCCACCTTCGGCGCCCCGTCGTCGAGGACCGCCTCGCGCGCCACCGTGCGGGTCCGCCTCGCCGCGCCGCCGTCGGCGGCGATCCCCGAGAGCGCCGTGGGCAGCGCGCCCTTCGCGACGCTCAGCACGAGCGCGTTGCCCTCGCGCGCGACCACGCCCGAGGCGCCCTCGGCCTGCTCGACCTCGACGACGACCCTGGAGCCGTCGCTGTTGCGCCGGTACGTCGAGATGGCCCGCACCGGGCCTCCGAAGGCGCCGACGTCGAGCTTGCGCTGGAGGGCGTCGGGGAGCCGGACGCCGCTGAGCTCGATGACGCGGCGCCCCCCCTTGCCGGTCGACTCGCGGTAGCCCGGGATCGACGAGAGCTCGATGACGACCCGATCGAGCGTCGCCTGGTGCTCGAAGCGCACGTCGGTGATCGCCGCCGGCTCGCGCTCCGGCGCCGCCGCCGCGGGGCCGGCCGGGGCCCGCGCCGCCATGGGCGCCGTCGCGTCGGCGGCGGCGAGCTCGATCACGAGCGCGCCCTGCTCGGCGCGGATCCGGTAGGCAGCCGGGCGCGCGAGCTGCACGAGCACCCGCGTCGTCCGCTGGGCCGCCTTGCCGAACCCCTGCGTCATCACCCCGGCCACGATCGCGTTGCCGCTCGTGATCGCGCCGGAAGCCCCGCCTGCCTCGGCGCCCTCGAGGTCGATGAGGAGCCGCTTGCCGCCGTCCGCGACCCGCGCCGAGAAGCGCGGCTCGCCGGTCGTCGCGACCACGATCTCGGCCTTGCCCTCGTCCGGTGCCGTGAGCCTGACGTCGCTGACCTGGATCGGGGCGGCGGCGTCTGCGTCTCCCGCAGGAGCGCCGAGGATCAACATCACCCCGAGTGCCGCAGCACGGCGAAGCGCGCCCCGCCTCGGGCGATAGTCTCGATTGCTCTTCATTGCACTCCCGCTTCGCGGTGACGCGAGATCTGCGTCACGCTGCCGGGAGGCTACTCCGGGTGCCCGGCGCGGGCCCAATTCGTGGCGGTCACGGGCCGCCGAGGGCCGCCTCGCCCTCCTCGCCGAGCGGCCTCAGCGCGATCACGCGCGTGGTCGGCGGGATCTCCGGGTGCGACGGGTCCTCGCGGATGAAGACGACGTCCGAGTCGCGGATCCGATCGATGCGCCAGTTCACGGCCACGTCGACGCCCGTGGGGCCGCCCGCGTGGACGATCTCGGCCTTGCCGACGAAATCGCCCACCTTCACCACCCACCCGAGCCCCGTGGGATCGGTGAGCAGCGCGCGGGCGGGCGCGCGCGAGACGACGCCGACCAGCCTGAGCTCGTCGAGCGCGAAGCGATCCACGAGGACCTGGCGCTGGATCGTCACCCGACCCCGGGCCTGCGTCGCGAACAGCGACTCGAAGCTCCGGAACGGGTCGCGGCTCCGGTCGCTCTCGGAGAAGTCGGCCTCCTGGAACTCCCGGAGCGGCAGCGGCGGCAGCTCTGGCGCGCCGGCGTCCGCGGCCGCGGACGCGGCGCCGGCCGCGGGCGCGCGCGGCGGCGAGGCGGAGGCCTGCGCCCCGGGCGGGCGCGGCTGGGTGGAGGAGGTCAGCGGCTCTTCCTCCTCGCACCCCGCGAGCGCGAGGGCCGCGGCGGTGGTCGCCCCGAGGGCGAGCAGCATCATCCGGCCGGCCTTCACCGGACACCTCCGCCGCTGCGCCGCTTCACGCCGCTCGTCGCGGTCTCCCCGGCGCGCACGGCGCGGAACGCGGTCGCGAGGCACTCCACCTTGACCTCCACGTCGCTCCCCACGACCTTCGGCTCCTTGATCTCGACCTCCTCGAGGTTGATGATGCGATCGAGCTGCCCCACGCCGTGGAAGAACTTCGCCACCTGGTGGAACTTGCCGGAGAGCGTGAGCTGCATCGGCACCTTGGAGAAGAACTCCTGCGGGATCTCCTCGGTGGGGCTCCATGACGTCAGGTTGACGCCGGAGACGGTCGCGACGCCCTGGATGGCCGAGAGGAAGGCCGGCGTCTCGGACTCGTCCGGGAGGATCTTCTTCTGCTCGCGGCTCATCTGCTCGCGGCGGGTCTTCTCGTCGAGGTCCTTCTGGTAGGCGGCCTTCGACGCCTGCGCCTTGGTGAGCTCCGCCTGGAGCACGCCCTGCTTCTGCACGGCGCCCTCGATCTGCGAGTCGACGTCGGCGTAGAAGCCGACGAAGTACAGGATGCCGACGAGCGCCGCGAAGAGCGCGCCGACGCCGAGCTTGGCGAGCGGCGGCAGCCGGTCGAGCGCCGAGCCGGCCTGCACGGGCATGGGCTTCGTGGCCATCAGTACCTCACCTTCAGCTGCAGCGCGAACGAGACGAGCTCGAGCCGCGACGCCTTCTCGTTCTCCTTCTTCCCCGGGAGCAGCTGCACGTCGTAGAAGTACGAGGACAGCTTCAGCCGCTGGGCGAGCTCGTAGACGTCGGTGCCGTCGCGCGCGAGCCCCTCGACGCGCACGGTCCGCTCGGACTCGACGTAGCTCGTGAGCCACAGCCGGCGGCTGTCCCAGGACGGGTTGTAGACGGCGAGCGGGTTCTCCTTGCGGAGCTGCGCGAGCTTGTCCGGATCGGCGGTCGGCCCCTTGCCGTTCGTGAGCAGCTGCGCGAGCTCGAGGAGCACCGCGGTCGGCCCGCTGCGCGCGGCCTGGAGCTTCGCGATCGCGTCCTCGCGCGCGCGCAGCACCTCGAGCGCCTTCTTGATCTCCTCGTGGTTCGCCACGAGCGTGCGGATGTCCTGGATCTGGCTCTGCAGCAGCGAGTTCTTCCGGTTCTGCTCGTCGAGCTCCTCGACCTTCGTCTGGTGGAAGAGGAAGAGCGCGACGATCTCGAGGATCACGACGCCGAGCGTGACGAGCAGCCACCGCTGGCTCGCCTGGGGCGCGGCCCCGCGCGTGCCGCGCCGCTGCGGGAGAAGGTTGACGCGAATCACGAGCGCTTCTCCCGGTCCTTGCGCATCGCCAGCCCGAGCGAGACGCAGAACTGCGCCGCCCGGAGCCGGAGCAGCTCCTGGTTGACTTCCTTCGCTTCCACGGTGATGCGCTCCATCGGCTGGATCAGCTCGACGGCCACCCGGGCGCGCCGCCCGATCGCGGCGGGCAGCGCCGGCAGGTTGGACGAGCCGCCGGTCAGGTAGATGCGGTGCATGTCGCCCTCACCGCTCGTCGCCAGGAAGAAGTCGAGCGAGCGCTGGATCTCCCCCGCGATCGAGTCGCACACCTGCTCGATGGTCTCGATGACCTGCGCGGGCACGCCGCCCGGCCCCGAGGTCACGCTGGCGCACTTGAACTCCTCGGCCTGCTCGAAGCTGATGCCGAGCTTCCGCTGGATCTGCTCGGTGATGTAGTTGCCGCCGTTGCCGATGTCGCGGGTGAACGCGCTCGCGCCGCGCGACACGATGTTGATCGACGCGAGGCTCGCGCCGACGTTGATGATGGCGAACGTCTGGTCCGGCGGGATGCCGCGGTTCACCTCGAACAGGTTCTGGACGGTGAACGCGTCGATGTCGACCACCATGGGCTTGAGCTTCGCCGTCCTGGCGATCTGGGTGTAGTCGTTGATCTCGTCGCGCTTCGCGGCGACGAGCAGGAGGTCCATCTGCCCGGCCTCGGGGCGCCGGCGCAGCACCTCGTAGTCGACGTGGACGTCCTTGATGTCGAAGGGGATGTGCTGCTCGGCCTCCCACTGGATCTGCTCGTCCAGCTCGGCGGCGGTCATGAGCGGCACCGTGATCTTGCGGATGATGACCGCCTGGCCGCTGATGCTGAGCGCGATCTCGCGCTGGCGGATCTTGGCCTCGGAGAAGGCCCTGCCGAGCGCCTCGACGATGGCCTGCGCGTTCATGACGTGGCCGTCGACGATGGCCTGCGGCGCGAGCGGCGCGTAACCGAGCCGCACGAGGCCATAGCCCCTGCGGCCTTCCTTGATCTGAGCGATCTTGATCGCGCTCGATCCGATATCGACCCCGATCAAGTTCTTGCCTTCCGACATCCCGTCCGTCCTGCTCCGCGCCCGCCGTGGTGAAGCAAGGGAAGCCCGGGCTGCGTTGCCCGGCTCCCGGGCGCCCGATCCCCTGTGATCGCCTCTGGTCGCTTCTGGCGAAGCTTCGCACCACCGACGATCGCTGGGCAAAAAACCGCTTTACGCTCGCCTCCCGCCCGCCTATCGAAGTTCGATATGCGGTGCGGCGCCGCCGGTCGTGCCGGCGAGCGCGCGCCAGCCCAGGGTAGCACCGTCCGGGGCTCGGTCGTCGGGCACGGATGACGTCAGGTCAGAGTCCCCTCATGCATCCGGAGTTCTCCCGTTTCTGCGGCATCGGCCCCCGCGCCGGGGCCGCGATGGAGCCCACCTCTTCGTCATCGCGGCCATCGCGGCTGCGATGTGCGCTCGCCGCCCTCGCGGCGGCCTTTCTCCTGAGCGCCGCGCCCGGCACGGCGGTCGCCGAGGACGGCCAGCACACGGTCTACGCCGGCCAGACGCTCGGCAAGATCGCGAAGCGGTACCGCATCACGGTCGACGCGCTCCGCGAGGCGAACGGGCTCAAGCCTGGCCAGCGGATCCATCCGGGCCTCGTCCTCGTGATCCCGGAGCGGGGTAAGCCCGGCGCGCGCTCGCGATCCACGCGCGCCGCGCCCGGTCGGGCCGCTGCGCTGCGCGACGAGCGGGAGCGGAGCCGCGGCGCGAGCGCGAAGGAGCGCGACGCCGAGGCCCGTCCCCCGGGGAAGGGGTCGGCGAAGAGGGACGCGGCGATGCCGCCCAACAAGCTCTATGTGCAGCGACCCAAGCGCCCCGGATGGGTCCGCCTGGTGCGAGGCGCCGAGCGGCTGGACGTCCAGCTGCTCACGCCGAAGGGGCGGCTCGTGCCCAAGGCCCTCCCCAAGCTCAGCCGGCTGATGCGCGCGTCCCCCACCGCCTCGATTCCCATCGATCCGCGGCTCGCCACGCTGATTGCCATGGTGAGCGACCACTTCGGCGGCAGGCCCCTCCGCGTCGTCAGCGGTTATCGCCCCTACTCACCCACCCAGTACACCCCGCACTCCAACCACAACCACGGTCGCGCCGTCGATTTCATGGTCGAGGGTGTGCCCAACACCGTGGTCCGCGATTTCTGCCGAGGTTTCCGCAACGCAGGTGTCGGATATTATCCCAACTCTACGTTCGTTCACCTGGACGTCAGATCAGATAAAGTGTACTGGGTGGATTACTCGGGGCCTGGAGAGGCGCCGCGCTACGAGGGAGCGAAGGGTTCTGTCGCGGCCGATGAAGCGGCGCGCGATGTCCCCGTGTCCGCAGAAGAAGAGGTCTATGGGTCAGGCGAGCCCCGTGCCCCTCAGCCGCAACCCATGAATACTACAGGGACAAACTCAGACGCCGTGCGCAGCGGCAGCGAGACGGGGAAGATCCTGGGGTCAGGTTCACCCACCCCTGCTCCTGAAACCTCGCCCGCAAAAAGGTGAGCTGTCCCGCTCGCTGGCTATAATCCACACACTGAACATCCGCACCAGACACAATTGCACGGCTCTGCCTTGCACGCTGCGAGAGTTGTGGCACCAATCCACCTCACGTGCAGCAATCGACCCGACTGCAGCGGGAGGGGCTCGCTCCTCCCATGTCGCTCTCCGCGTGCTGTGACGGGGGCGGGTTCGTCCAGCCGGTCGCCTTTGGCGCGACGTGTCCGGTCGTTCCGTGTGAGCACGCGCTGATCGAGGGGCCCTCTGCGCTCGGCCTCAATGGATCGCCGAGCGTCGCGGTGCAGGAGCCGGGGGCGTCGCTCTCCCGCGAGGTTTGGGAGTCCGCGGAGGCCGCGTCAAGGTGCGCGCACGAAATTTGGGAATCCGTGGAGGTCACGTCGGCCTGCACCTACGAGGGTCCGTGGCAGCTGTTGGAGCCAGACGGCGAGCCGGACATCGAGCCGGACGGCGGCCCGTGTAGCCCGCCGCGCTGTACCGAGGCGGCCTGCACGGGCGGCTCGCGCGACCACGAGCCGACGTGCGCGCCGCTCCGCCCGGAGGTGCTGCAGGGGTACTTCCCGCTCGTCCGCAAGCTGGTGCGGCAGGTGTCGCGCCACCTGCCGCCCAACGTGCAGCGCGACGACTTGCTCAGCGCAGGGATGCTCGGGCTCGTCGACTCGCTCCGCAAGAACGGCGGGAGCGACGGCGAGACGTTCGCCGGCTACGCGAAGCTCCGGATCCGCGGAGCGATCGTCGATGAGCTCCGCGCGCAGGACTGGCTCTCGCGGCGAGCGCGCGAGGCGGTCGAGGCGGAAGCCGCCAGCAGGGCCAGCGGCGCGACGGTCTTCGTGAGCCTGAGCGAGGTGACCCCGACCGAGGAGTCGGTGCACATGTCCGGCGAGGACGACCCGATCGAGGCGATCTCGGCGCAGGCGACCCGGCGGGCGCTGTCCTTCGCGATCGCGCAGCTCCCGGAGCGGGAGCGGCGCGTGATCGGCATGTACTACTTCGAAGGGGCGAAGCTGAAGGACATCGGCGCAGAGCTCGGGATCGGCGAGCCGCGCGTCTCGCAGCTGCACACGCGCGCGCTCGGCATGCTGCGAGGCATGCTGTCCCACGCCTGACCGCCGCCCGCGCTCAGGGGGTGATCCGGCGCGCCCGGCCGGGCATCGCGACGCCGACCGCGAAGAGCGCTGTCTCCTCGTAGGCCTGCTGGAGGGCGGGGTCCCCGTACGCCCGGTGGACGAACGCGTTGCGGTGCGCGCCGCGATCGAGCGCGACAACGCGGGCGCAGCCGAGGTCGAGCAGCGCCTCGGTCGTCGCCTCGTCGCTGTCGAAGGTGGTCGTGGCCACGAGCAGCGTGCCGTCATCGAGCACGCAGGCAGCGCTGCGCCGGCGCATGGTCCCGATCTCGCGCGCCTCCGGCCGCAGCCTGCCGTCGTCGGCGGTGAGCGGCAGCTCGGTCGCGTCCGCGCCCGGCGCGAGCGGGGCGCCGCCCGCCGGGCGGATCTCGACGCGGCCCTTCTGGACCAGCAGCAAGCCGCCCTCGCCGCGGAAGCGAAGGCCGACGGTGCCGCCCACGGCGAGCCCGCGCGGGCCCCGCCGCCGGCCGGTGCCGACGCCGATCGCCGCGAGGACCTGCCGCCGCTCGTCGGCCGGCACCTCGGCGTCGAGCTTCGGCGCGCTCCGCGGCGAGATCTCGCGCGAGCCGGCGCGGAGTCGGAACAGGAACCGGTCCGGAGCGAAGGCGTGGACGCGGACCTGCGCGCCGAGGTGCACCGTGTCGGCGGCGTACACGGCCGGGCTCCACGCCGGGGGCGGCTGCGCGCCGCCGTCCGCGGCCCAGCCCACGCTCTCGCCCGGCAGCGACAGGTCCGGCGCCGGGGGAGCGTCCGTCCAGCGCGACTCGAAGAAGAGAAAGGGGCGCGGCGACGCGGCCGCGGCGTGCTCCGGCGGCGCGATCGACATCGCGGGCGAGAGGCGCTCGGCGGTCAGGATGCCGTCCTGCTGGGGGCTCAGGAAGGCGACGCCGAGGGGGTCCGGCGCCCTGCCCAGCGAGACGCCGGCGAGGCACCCGGCGCGCTCGAGCGCCGCCCGGAGCGCGGCCGCGTCGAGGGCGCTGCCCCACGCGTGGACCACGAAGCCGCGGTCGGTCATGCACAGCGCCGCGCGCTCGACAACGAGGTCGTCGCCGTCGCCGGACGAGAGCGTCGCGCTGGCCGGGGCGCGCTCCGCTGGAGGGCCGGCGAGGAGAGCGAGCGGGGCCGCGGCGCCCCCGGCCTCGAAGAGCGAAGGGCCCTGCCAGAGCGCCCAGGGGAAGCGCGCGGATCCCTCCGCGCGGGGCGCGCCGGGGCTCGCCGCCGCCGGGCGCTGCCAGAGCGCCCAGGGGACGCGCTCGACGTCCCCGCCGGACGGCCACGCGCCGAAGTACGGCCGGCCCGAGAGGTCGACCCCGAGCGTCGCCGCGCCGTCGCGCGGGGGCACGAGCGGGCGGCCGCCGACGACCATGCCGAGCGCCTCCGTCCCCGCGTGGCGCGCGCCCGGCGCGCGCGCGGAGGCGCCGAGGCCGATGGCGCCGCGGAGCGTCGGCGCGTGGGGGAGCTGCCCCGTGCCGCGCGGGCCGACGGTCGGCCTGGGGGCCTCGTGCCCCGCCTGCAAGGTGAACCGGATGTGCCGCGTGTCGATCGCGAGCAGGTGGACGCGCAGCTCTGGCCGCCGCGGATCGGGCCGGAGGGTCGTCGCGGCGAACGGGCTGGAGGGGCGCTGCGGATCCTCCTCGATGCCGGGGAGCGCGCGCGGGAGCGAGGGAGCCACCAGCTCCCAGGCGCCCTCCCCCGGGAGCGGGGGATCGACCGCCGGCGCGACCGGCGGCGGCGGCCAGAGCGAAGGCCACCCCTCCGGCGCGGGCTCGGCAGACGCGGGGCCGCGGGTCACGTACGCGGCGGCCGGCGCGGCGCGCAGCCCCGCCGCCGCGCGATCCGCGGCGAGCGCGAGCCGCTCGACCGCGGCCGCCGCCGTGGGACCGAGCAGGCGCTCGGCGGACGGCCCGGCGAGCTCGCCGAGCGAGGGCACGCGGCGCGGGAGGTGGTGCGCGCGGGCGACGAACGGATCACGCCCGCCCGTGTCGACCTCGCCGGTGCCGGCGTTCAGCGCCGCCGGGACCGCCTCCGGCCCGAGCGCCATCACCAGGCCCTCGTCCACGAGATCGAGCCGCGCAGACGCGGGCGGGTTGTCGAACGAGATCTCGGTGCGCGACGCGCCGTCCACGCTCCCGGTCTCGAGCCAGCCGTCGATCGCCGCGCGGAGCCGCTCGCCGACGGGCCGCGCTCCCGCGCGCCCATCGCCGCCCAGATCGAGCTGGGTGATCCCCTGCACGACGCCGAAGGCGGTGGTGGTCACCGCGACGCGGCTGCCGCGGGCAACGAGGCCGCGATCGTCGCCGAGGGGCGTCCCGGTCAGGTTGCGCACGCCGTCCAGGCTCACCGGCCGGCCGGAGCGGGTGAGCCGCACGCGCGCCCGGTACAGGTCGGCGGCGCCGCGCCCGTCGGGCGCGCGCTCCGCGTCAGGCCCGCGCTCCGCCTCGGGCCCACGCTCCGCGGCGCCCGGATCCGGGACGCGCGGGACGCGCGGAACGCCAAGGAACAGCACCCGGCGGCCGAGGAGCGCGTCGGAGAAGAACCCGCCGCGCTCCTCCCAGACGAAGTCGTCCGGGTCGACGGCGCCGCCGATCGCCTCCCCGAGCATCCCGGCGATGGCGTCCGCGGTCCGCGCTGGCGGGGGCGGGGTCGAGAGCCGCGCGACGACCCCGAGAAGAGCGACGCCGAGCGCGATCGGGAGCCGACCGCGCAGGTGATCGATCCACGGCGAGAGCGGTCGGTCCGTCATCCCTGCGCGCGCGCGCTCCCTCCGGAGGCCGCGCCGGCCTGAGCCGCCGCGGCGCGCGGGCGGATCCCGAGGAGCTGGCGCGCGCGGTCCGGCTCGACCACCTCGCGGCCGACGCTCCGCGCGAAGGCGGCGGCGCGCGCGACGAGCGGCGTGCTCCCCTCGGCGAGCACCCCCTTGTCCAGGTAGATGTTGTCCTCCAGCCCGACCCGCGCGTGCCCGCCGAGCTGCATGGCGAGCTCGGTCATCGGGCGCTGGTGGCGGCCCACGGCGGCGACGCCCCAGGTGGCGCCTTGGGGGATCTGGGTGATCATGAACCGGAGCACGTCCTCGCGCGCCGCGATGCCGCCGGGCACCCCCAGGACGAACTGGAAGTGGAGCGGCTCCGCGAGGAGCCCCTCGGCGAAAAGGCTGAGCGCCTCATGGATATGGCCGACCTCATAGCACTCGAGCTCGGCGACGCTCCCCCCGGCGCGGATGCGGGCCGCCATGTCCCGGATGAGGGGCCGGGTGTTGTCGAAGATCCCGTCGCCGAAGTTGATCGTGCCGCAGTTCAGGGTGGCCATCTCGGGGCCGCAGAGCAGCGGCTGGGCGCGCTCGTCGACGCCCATCCCGACGGCGCCCCCGGTCGACGTCTGGACGATGACGTCCGTCTTCTCGTTGATCGCGGCGATCGCCTCGGCGAACAGCGCGCGCGACTGGCTCGGCGACCCGTCCGGGTTCCTGACGTGCAGGTGGACCACCGAGGCGCCCGCGTCGCGACAGCGGGCGGCCTCGTCGGCGAGCTCGCGCGCCGTGATCGGGAGGTGCGGCGTCTGCGCCCGGGTCGTCTCCGCGCCGACGATCGCGGCCGTCAGGATGAGGGCGCTCTGCGGCGGCGTGACAAGGATCCGGGGGGGCGGCGTGATGATCGGCCGCGGCTCCGGGAGCTGCGCGTGGTCCGGGGGCGGCGCCGACAGCGCTGGCAGGACGAGGCGCGGCCGACGCTGGAGCTCCTTCGGGACGACACAGGTGCCGAGCGCCCGGCAGACGATGAGCGGCTCGGCCAGCGCGTCGGCCGCCGAGGGCGCCACCCCGGCTTCGCGGACGCTGGCGACGACCTTGCGCGCCTCGAACGCCATCGTGCGCGACGTGGCGCCGACCTTGGTAACCACCCCGGTCGCCTCGATGAAATCGCCTGCTCGGACCGGGGCGAGGAACTCGACCGCCTCGTACGCACGGAAGAGCCCCTCGTCGCCGTCGAGACGGATCAGGAGCTCGGTTGCGACGTCGCCGAAGAGCGCGAGAATACGCGCTCCATCGCACAGCTCGCCCGCGTAATGTGCGTCGTGCGCGCCCATCCTGACGCGCAGCGTGACCGTGAGACCAACCCCTGTGCTCATGGGCGTGAAGACTCAACAGTCGACAGTCGGTAGTCAACAGAGGAAACTGCCCCCGCCGATGAACCTCGTAGAAGCCAGAAATCTCCCGCGCCACGTCGGAATCATCATGGATGGCAACGGTCGCTGGGCGGAGCTGCGCGGCGAGCCGCGCGAGGCCGGGCACAAGGCCGGCAGCGCCGCCGTGCGGCGGATCGTGCGCGTCTGCCGGAGGCTCGGCGTCGAGGCGCTGACGCTGTACGCGTTCAGCGAGCAGAACTGGGCGCGGCCTCGGAACGAGGTCGACGCGCTGATGGGGCTGCTTCGCGAGTACCTGATGAGCGAGCGCTGCGAGATCCTCGAGAACGACATCCGCCTGGTCGCGATCGGCGACATCAGCCGGCTCCCCGAGGCCGTGCGCGACGTGCTCGACCCGCTCCGGAAGGCGTCCGCGACGAACCGCCAGATGACGCTCGCGCTGGCGCTGTCCTACGGCGCGCGCGAGGAGATCGCCGCCGCGGCGCGCGAGCTCGCGATGGAGGCGGTCGCCGGCAGGCTCGATCCGGAGTCGATCGACGGGGCGCTGCTCGCCGCGCGGCTGCCGAGCCTGAGCGTCGGCGAGCCGGATCTCATCATCCGCACCGGCGGCGAGCAGCGGCTCTCCAACTTCCTGCTCTACGGGGCCGCGTACGCCGAGCTGTCGTTCACCGAGCGGCTGTGGCCCGACTTCACCGAGGACGACCTGTTCGCCGCCATCGCGGCCTACCAGCGGCGCGACGGCGCGGCGCCGCCCGCGCACGACGCGGAGGGCGGCGCCGGGGGGGAGCCGGCCAGCGCGCGGGGCGCGCTCGACGCGGAGCGGCCGTGGCGCGCGCGCGAGATCGCCGCGCCCGCCTCGCACGGGTCCCACGACGGCTCACGGACGGGGGTCTGAGATTGGCTGCTTCCAACCTCACGATGCGGGTCATGACCGCGCTCGTGGCCGCTCCCCTGCTCCTCTCGCTGCTCTACCTCGGCCCGAGCTGGGGCTGGGCGGCGCTCGTCGCGGTCGCCGCCGCCATCGGCGCGCTCGAGCTCTTCGCGATGACGCACGCGGACGACCGCGTCGCGCGGGCCATCGGTGTCGCGCTCACCCTCGCCGTCCTCGGCGTGATCTGGCGGTTCAGCGGCTCGCCGGGCGCGCTCCTCGCGCTGATCTTCCTGCTCCCGTTCGTCGCGATGCTCATCACGCTGGTGCGCCTCGGCGAGATGCGCACCGCGGCGCTGCGCGTGCTGGCGATGACCTTCGGCCCGCTCTACGTGGGCGGCGGGCTCGGCGCGCTGGCGCTCCTCCGCCGCGACGGGGGCGCCGACGGCCCCTCGTTCGTCGTGCTGGCGATGCTTCTCTCCTGGTTCTCCGACACCGGCGCCTATTTCGCCGGCCGCTTCCTCGGCCGGCACAAGCTCTACGAGGCCGTGAGCCCGAAGAAGACCGTCGAGGGCGCCCTGGGCGGCTTGCTCTTCGCCGTGATCGGCGCGCTCCTTGCTCACTTCTGGTTCCTCCGGTCGCTGCCGCTCGTGGACGCGCTCGCGCTCGCGATCGTCGCGGGCGGCCTCGGTCAGGCGGGAGACCTCGGGGAGTCCCTGTTCAAGCGCTCCTTCGGGATCAAGGACTCTGGCGGGATCGTGCCCGGCCACGGCGGCATCCTCGACCGCGTCGATGCCCTGCTCGTCACCGGGACCATCACGTATCTGTATGTCCTGTGGGCGAGGCCCTGAACGGCGTCGCGCGCCGTGCGCCGTGCCTCGTCCAAAGACCGCGCATCCATCGATGCGCGACACCCACATCGCACGCACGCGCCGCAGCCTCGCCCCCGACGCGGCTCTCCTGCCGTCAACGCGGCGCCTCCTCGCACACTGGCAGCCTGACGCATCGCCCCGCCCGTCCGGAACCGCGATGACGCATCGCATGGTTGCGCCCGACGTTGAACGGAAGGGCTCAGCGCACTAGAAAGTTACATAGCCATGGAAGAACAGCTCAGTACCAAGACCACGACTTCGCCTGTGAGCGTCCCTGCTGCTCCGAGCCACAGGCACAAATACGAGTTCTTCAAAGTCGTCCAGGGTTATCTCGACGAGGCTGCCCGGCTGATCGAGCTGCCGGGTTACATCACCACGATCCTGAGCCAGCCGAAGAACGAGATCATCGTCAATTTCCCTGTACGGATGGATGACGGCAGCATCCGGCTCTTCAAGGGTTACAGGATCCAGCACAACAACCTCCTCGGGCCGTTCAAGGGGGGCATTCGATACCACGAGACGGTATCGCTCGATGACCTCAAGGCGCTGGCCGCGATGATGACGTGGAAGTGCGCGCTCATGAACCTGCCGCTCGGCGGCGGGAAAGGGGGGATCAAGTTCAACCCGAACGAGGTGTCGCGCGCCGAGCTCCAGAGGATCACCCGCCGCTTCTTCCATGCGCTCGGCGGAAACATCGGCCCGGAGACGGACATCCCGGCTCCCGACATGGGCACCGACGCAAAGACCATGGCCTGGGCCATGGACACGTACATGAACACCGTCGGCCAGCTCTTCAAGCAGGCGGTGAAGGGCGTCGTGACGGGCAAGCCGGTGGCGTCCGGCGGCACGTACGGTCGCGAGAAGGCGACGGGCCAGGGGGTCGTCCACTGCATCACCGAGTGGGCCGAGGACAACGACGTGAACCTCGGGGGCTCGACGCTGCTCGTGCAGGGCTTCGGCAACGTCGGCTCGCACACGGCCGTGCTCCTGTCGAAGCTCGGCGCCTCGACCGTCGCTGTCGGCGATCACACCGGGTATCTCTACAATCCGGAAGGGTTCAATCCGCACAAGCTGCAGGACTACGTGAAGAAGAACCGCTCGATCGCGGGCTACCCTGCCGGCAAGCCGATCAGCCGAGAGGAGTTCTTCCGGCTCAAGGCGGACATCTTCATCCCGGCGGCCCTGGAGAACCAGGTCGGCGTGGAGGAGGCGAGCTGGCTGCAGGTCCGCCTCGTGGCCGAGGGCGCGAACGGGCCGTGCACCCCTGAGGGGGAGAAGATCCTCCTGGAGCGCGGGATCCATATCCTTCCCGACGTCCTCGCCAACTCGGGCGGCGTCACGGTGAGCTACTACGAGTGGGTGCAGAACAAGCGCTCGGAGACATGGACGCTCGAGGAGGTCGACTCCCGGCTCGAGAAGGCGATGAAGCGGGCCTACCGCGAGGTGACCGAGATGGCGCGGCAGAAGAAGTGCACGCTGCGCCTCGCCGCCTATGCCGTGGCGCTGCAGCGGCTCGCCGCGGTGTATGGAGAGCGCGAGATCTTCCCCTGAGATCGCTTATCCGCGCTCCTCCGGCCCGCCGTCCGTCTGCGACGGCGGGGCGCTAGACCTTGGCCCGACCCGGCCCGTCCCCCGCCTTCGGCGCCCGCGTGATCTCGGCCGCCCGGCCGGCGACCCGGAGCGCCGTGCCCTGGACGGCGTGTTTGTATTTGACGTAGCCGAGCGCGAGCAGCCCTGTCCCGCGCGGGTCCTCGACCTGGCTCGTGACGGCGCCGACCGCCGCGCCGTCGGGCAGCGCGATCTCCGCGCCCGTGGGCACGCCGCCCTCCCCCTCGACGGCGAGCTGCACGAGCCGCTTCTTGGCGTGGCCGCGCGCCTGGAGCATGAACACCGTCTCCTGCCCCAGGTAGCACCCCTTGCTGAACGAGACGGCGCGCTCCTCGATCGAGGCCTCCTGCGGGAAGTTCTGGTCGTCGAAGTCGACGCCGAACCGCGGGACGTTGTTCTCGACCCGGAGCGCCTCCCACGCCACCGCCGTGACCGGCAGGACCGCGCGGGCCTCGCCCTCGGCGAGGAGCGCCTCGAGGACGGCGCCCTCGGCCTGCCGGGGCGCCACGAGCAGCGCGCCCCCGAGGCCGGTCCAGTCGACGATCGCGGCCTCGGCGCCGGCCGCGCGCCCGGCCTCCGCGAGATCGGCGGACCGCGGGCCGTGGACGAAGACCCAGGCGTGCTCGCCGGAGGCGTCCTGGACCTCGGCGTCCTCCATGATGAGGTGGCGGTCGAAGAGCTCGCGGAGCTGCTCGACGCGCTCCCGCAGCGCGCCGACGTAGATGCGATCGGCCGCGATCACGATCCACACCTCGGCGAAGATCTTCCCCGTCTTCCCCACGTTGAGCCCGTACGCGCCGCCCGCGGGGGGCGCGGCCTTCGCCCCGGCAGGCAGCGGCTTCTGCGGCGCGAGATCGCAGGTGACCAGGCCGTTCAACCAGGTCTGCCGGTCCGAGCCGGTGACGATCAGCGTCCCGAGCTCGGGCATGGCCTGCACGAGCGCCCCTTCGCGGAGCGCGCGCCGCCGCTCTTCCAGTCCGTGAGCGTTGCTCATCGAGGCCGGATCGTGGAGGAGGGAGCCCGCGCCGTCGAGGGGCGGCCCGAACTTTCAGCGCTCAGGGATCGACCTCGGCGACGAGCGCCGGGAACTGAGCCGACTTGTGGACGCCCGGCGGGACGATCGCCGCGTCGACGTGGCCGACGAGGCGGCGGAGCGCGTCGACGTCGGCCGAGAGCACCTCGGCGACGACGGTGAGCGCCCTCGGGAGCGACGCGACGGCCTCGATCACCGCCTCCGCCGACGCGCCCCGGACCAGGACCGCGCGCGCGCCGACCTTCGCGGCGGCCTCGGCCCCCTCCTTGCTCTCCGCCAGCGCGAGCGGGAGCATGCGCATCGTCCTCGCCCCCTTCGCGAGGCGGTCCCAGTCGTCGAGCGGCAGCGTCGCGTCGATGCAGACCCCGTCCGCCCCGTGGTAGCGCGCCGCGAGGGCGCCGTCGCGATCGCTCACCCGCGACAGGCAGAGCGACGGCACCGTCCTCGTCGCCCGCGCGGCCCCCTGCATGGCGGGCCCTGCCTCGGCGAACGCGAGCGCGGAGATGTTGAGCTCATGCAGCCGCGCCGCGTCCTCCGCGGGCGCCTCCGAGCCGACGAGCCCGACAAGAGCCATGTTCTTCCTGCGGGTGGAGATCACCTGGAGAAGATCGCGTGTGGACGGGACGATCGATCCTGCATCGAAATCCTGCATGGGGAGGGCGGGTAGACGAGACGAACGCGCGGGTCAAGCGAGGGATCGCTCCGGGTCCTCGAGCGCGGGTCGGGAATCCGTGGCTGGAACGTCGTGCACGCGCATCCACACGGCGGTCTGATCGCCCTCGTAGCAGACGCTGCCTTCGTGACGGAACTCGAACGAATAGCGGATCATGTGCCGCTTGACGCCGAGCCGGGAGCGCGTCGCCACGCACGTCGCCTCGATGGGCGCGCCCGGCTGGACCAGCTTGCGAAAGACCACCCGGTGAATGTTGGTGCCATAACCGATCCAGCCCTCGCGGTGGCGCAACCCGAGCAGGTGGTAGGCGTGCACGAAGCCGAGCATCCCCGTCGCGTGCACCATGATGGCGCCGGCGACGTGGCGCGGGTGCAGCAGCGGGTGCGCCCGCTGCGCGTCGACGAGCGGCATCGGCCTGTCGGTCGGCATGCGACAGCGCACGAGGCCCTTCTCGGCGTCCACCTCGAGGAGCTCGTCGAAGAAGAGCACCGAGGGGTCGTAAGGGAGGTCCGCGAGGAACTCGGCATCGAACGGGCCGAGCTTCACAGGAAGGGGCGCGCCGCTCGCCGCGCCGGGTGCAGAGGTCGTCATCGGTTGGCTCTGGGATCCCGAATCCCCCCGGGCCGGCTCCTAGCAGCGGCCGATCGCGTGGGCAACGCCGACCAGCGCCTGGCGGCGCGCGCCGCTGGGCCGGCGGGCTCGGCAAAGCCTGCCGGCGGGCTCAGCGCATCGCGGTCGCGACGCGCGTGGCGCGGGGCGCGGGGCGACCGCTCCCCGGGACCGCGCATCGCGAGGCGCGTGCGTCATCGCGGGCGGGCGACGCCCGCGCGCACAGACGTCCTTATTTGACGCGTTGCCCGACGTCGCGTAATCCACTCGGCCATGTCAGGCAGTCGTGGACCTCGCGGGCCTGCGGCGCTCGCGCTCAGCGGGTCGCTCCTGGGACTCGCGTTCAGCGCCTCATCGACGTTCGATTACATCCGGCACCTCGACCGGCAGGTCCACGACCTGCACTGCAGCTTCGTCCCGGGCCTCGGCGCGCAGGCGGGCGCCGACACCGCGTGCCGCGTGGCCATGTACAGCCCCTACTCCGCCCTGTTCCGCGAGAGCTTCTGGGGCGGTATCCCCATCTCGCTGTTCGCCCTGGGGGCGTTCGCGTTCTTCGCGGCGTTCGCGCTCTATGTGCTGCTCTCGGCCCAGCACGCACCGCGGCGCGCGGCGCACTTCCTGTTCGTCGCGGGCCTCACGCCGCTCGCCGTGTCGCTCCTGATGGCGACCATCTCGGCGGTGCGCCTCGGGGTGTTCTGCAAGACGTGCGTCGGCATGTACGTCTCGTCGGCGCTGCTCGCGGCCGGCGGCGTCTGGGCGTTCCTCGAGGACCGCAGGGCGGCCCGCGCCGCGGCCTGGTCCAGCGCGGCGCCCCGCGCGCCCTCGTCGGCAGGCGCGGCCGGGGTGGGGCCCACCGTGCCCGGGGCGCCCCTCGGGGTCGACGGGCCGGGCGGCGCCGCCGCAGCGCCCGCCTCCCCCCCGCGCCGCGTGGGCTCGCTGCTGCTCCTGCCGGGGTGGCTCGTCGCGCTCGCCGTGTGCACGGTGACGCCGGCGCTGCTCTACGCGAGCGCGCTGCCGAGCTACGCGAGCTACATGACCGGCTGCGGCAAGCTGGAGAAGCCGGCCGAGCCCAACGGGGCGCTGCTCCACGTGACGCGCCCGGGCGCGGTGCAGCCGGCGACCCTCTTCGTCGACCCGCTCTGCCCGACCTGCAAGGCGTTCCACCAGCGGCTCGTGTCCGAGGGGGTGTGGGAGAAGCTCGACGCGACGGTGGTGCTCTTCCCGCTGGACAGCGAGTGCAACTGGATGCTCGACCGGCCGGTGCACCCGGGCGCGTGCCTCCTCTCGAAGGCCATCCTGTGCAGCGATCACCGGGCGATGGATGTGCTCGAGTGGGCCTACGAGAACCAGGAGACGCTGCTCGAGGGCGCGAAGGCGGGCGCGGGCATCGCCAACGTGCAGGCGGCGATCCGGCAGCGCTGGCCGGGGCTCGACGCATGCATGGACTCGAAGGAGACGGCGCTGCGGCTGAACCGTATGCTCCGCTACATCGTGGACAACAAGCTCCCTGTCTCGACGCCGCAGATGTTCCTGGGCACGACGCGGCTCTGCGACGAAGATACGGACATCGGGATGTCGTACGCGATAAGGCAGCTCGCGCCGGCGCTCCGGACGAAGTGAGGAGATCATGAGAGGCGCAGGGATCATCGGAATCGTGGCCGGGTGCGCGCTTCTTGTCGCGTCCGGGGTGACGGTGCACAGCGAGGTGCAGGCCGCGTCGCAGCGCCTGAAGACGGGTGTGGCCGCGGCGGTGAAGCCGGCCGTGGCCATCGCCAACGACGCCGAGGCGCCGTATTGCACGCCCGCGTTCAAGACGGTGCTGCAGCGGGTGCTCAACGCGTGCGGCCTGGTCGGGGCGGAGGCGCGGCGCGGGTGCCAGCCGGCCGACGTGAAGACGCTCGCGTCGATCAGCGACGACGACTTCAACGCGCTCTTCACGCCGCTGAGGCAGCGCGGCGGGGTCGTGATGTTCGACGACGCCTCGGAGAAGCTCGACGACGACGGCAAGAAGATGATCGAGGAGATGTGGCTCGATCGGCGCGGCGCCCGCTATTTCTTCATCGTCGCTCGCGCGTCGAAGACGGGTGGGCCGGAGTTCAACCGGACGCTGTCGCACAAGCGCGCGAACAGCGCGTTCTTCGACATCTCCGACAAGTTCAAGGAGCAGGACCTGGACAAGAAGGTCGGGATGCTGTGGCTCGGGAACGAGTTCGCGCAGCTCGGCGCGGAATACTGCCAATGGAACGTCTCGCGCAAGAACAAGGCATGTACGGCCGAGGCCATCAACCGGAGCGCCTTCGTCTCGTGGGTGGACTGTCAGCTGTGAGCCCCGCGAGGAGGAGCGGCGCCCTCCGGGGCGCCTTCGTGGCCCTCGCCGTGGCCGCGGGGCTCGCGGGCGGGTGCGACGCGGACAAGAAGGCCGATCTGCCGCCGCCCCCGACACCCGGCCAGGGGCGGAGCAACGCGGTGACGGCGCCGGGGGCCGCGGCGCCCGCGAGCGCCACGGTGCCGGCGAGCGCCACGGCGGGGGCGGCGCCGGCCGCGCCGCGGCTCCTGTGCGCGGGGCAGTCGCCGCGGCCTGCGCCCTCGGCGGGCGGGCTCACGGCGGTCGCCGCCGGCGGCGCGGAGAAGCTGCCGGCGAACATCGGGTTCGGCGTCGGCAAGTGGGTGTGGGTGAACTTCTGGGCGGCGTGGTGCAAGCCGTGCCTGGAGGAGATGCCTCGGCTGCTCGGGTGGCAGCAGAAGCTGCGGGCGGCCGGCGTGCTCGTCGACCTGGCGTTCATCTCGATCGACGACGACGAGCGGCAGCTGTCGCGGTTCCTCGAGGCGCAGCCGGGCACCGGGGTGCGCGCCTCGTACTGGCTGCCCGACGGGCCCCAGCGGGCGGCGTGGCTGCGGGCGCTCGGCGTGAAGGAGACGACCGAGCTGCCGATCCACGCGCTCGCGGCGCCGAGCGGGCAGGTGACGTGCGTGATCCAGGGCGCCGTCGAGGACAGCGACTATCCGACGATCGCGTCGCTGCTCGGCGGGAAGAAGTAGCCTTCTGCCAGCGGCAGCTCTCCCGGGCCGCGTGGGGCCGGGGGATCACTCGGCGATGTGGGTCAGCCGCGAGCCTTCTACGGGCATGAACTCGTTGATCTTCATCGGCTCCACGCCGGTCGTGAACTCGTACGGACCCACGATATGAATCACCTCTACGCTGGACCCAGCCCGACGACGTGCTGGGGGGGGAAAGGGAAACCCCCTCCAACATCGTCGCTGTCCGAGCCAATTTGAGTGCAACCCGGCATGGCGAACGCGCCGATCCACAACCCAACCACCGCCGAAGAACGCACGGTTCTCATCCTGACCCCTCCTCGATTCATTCCGCGAGGCACCGCGGCCGACGCCGCCGTTCGCCTTCCGCGGATCCCACCTCGCCCGAGCTCGCCCGAACCAACCCCCGCACACGACGGCGCTATCGTGGACAGATGGCCTCCTCAACAGCCCGGGCGGGCAAATCCGTCACCAGGGCTCAACGCGTTTGTCGTTTATCGACACTGGTTCTGCTGAAAGCGCGGCAGCCACACAAGACCACCCGTGGGGTCGACCGGAGCGCCGCGCGGCAGCTACATCAGATCACCTGCCGAGCTGTTCGAGAGCGCGCCGGGAGCAGCCGGCCAGGGATGCTGGCAGAGCCCTTCTCGCCCACGCGCCGCGCGCCGCAGGCCTCGTAAAACCGCGCGGCGCTCGGATCTCCCTGGATCACGAGGACGCGGTACCCGCGTCGCCGCGCTTCGTCGCGCGCGTACGCCAGGAGCGCGCGGCCATGACCGCGCCCGATCGCCTGCGGCTCGACGCGGCGCTCCTCGAGGCGCGCCGTCGCAAAGCGGCGCTCGGCTTGTGGGGAGGTCGCGGCCGAACCTATCGTCGTAAGAGCGCCTCGTGAAAACCTCTCTGCTGACACGCCGTACCGCCTTTCTCCTTCGTCTGTCCTCGCTGGTTGCGTCGGCGGCCCTCCTCTTCGCGAGCTGCAAGGGCAGCGCGCCACAGCAAGGGTCAGGCGATCCCTGCGAGAGCGCGCAGGACTGCGCGGACGGCGTCCCCTGTACGGTCGATCGCTGCGTCGGCGGTCGGTGCGAGTCGGAGGCGGACGACGCCCGCTGTCCGAGCGGGCGCTGTGATCGGGCGAGGGGCGCCTGCGTCAACGACAAGGCGTGCGCGTCGCCGGCCGACTGCGTGGACGCGGATCCGTGCACCCAGGAAGAGCGCTGCAACGAGTCGCTCCGGCAGTGCGTCTTCGAGGGGCTGGACGGCGACGGGGACGACGCGCTGCCCGTGATCTGCGGCGGCACGGACTGCGACGATGACGATCCGCGCAACGCCCCGACGCTCGCCGAGCTGTGCGACGGCGCCGACAACAACTGCAACGGCACGGCCGACGAGGGCGAGGACAGCGCCCTCTGCGGCGCCGACGATGCGCGCTGCGTGAGCGGGCGGTGCGAGTGCCCGGCCGGGCAGGGGTACTGTCCGCTGGAGGGCTCCTCGGGGTTTCACTGCATCGACGTTCAGTCCGACCCGAAGAACTGCGGCGCCTGCGGGGCGTCGTGCCCCGCGGGCACGACCTGCGAGGGCGGGCAGTGCACGTGCCCGGGGGGCCTCACGCTGTGCGGGTCCGCCTGCGCGGACCTCTCCACGGACCGGAACCATTGCGGCACCTGCGGCACCGCCTGTGACGACGGGGAGAACTGCACCGACGGCAAGTGCCTGTCGTGCGGCAGGCTCAACGAGCCTTGTTGCGATGGCGTGCTCTGCGAGGACCGGTTCACCGAGTGCGGGCGAAGCGGCACGTGCGTCCCGGCGGCGTGCTCGGAGCCGTTCGAAGCGTTGCCGGTCACGCTCCTGCCGCGGTGCACGGCCGAGACGCGGACGTGCGTCGAGACGTGCGAGGGGGACGGGTGCCTTCTCGATTGCCTCGAAGCGGACACCACACCCCCCCGCTCGTTCGCCGGCCAATCCTTCAACTGCCTCGACTGCATCAGCCACCAGATCGAGGCCTGCGGGGCGCGGACGATGTGCCGGGAGACCCAGGCGGCGATGTACTGCTGCATCGAGGAGCGCTGCGGCGGGACCGTCGACAGCAGGTGCGAGTCCCGCTGCTCGTTTGAGTTCGACGAGCACAGCAGCTGCCTCGCCTTGATGGGTTGCGTTTACATCCTAGAGGCGGAGCAGCCGCTCTCCTGCTTCCCCTGAGGCGCCCTCGTGCGCGAGCAGCCACCGCTTCCTCTCCAGGCCGCCGGCATACCCCGTGAGCTCTCCGCCGGCCCCGATGACCCGGTGACACGGGATGATCAGACAGACAGGATTCCGGCCGTTCGCCAGGCCGACGGCGCGGGACGCCGACGGTTGACCTAGCGACGCCGCGACCTCCCCGTAAGCGCGCGTCGCGCCGGGAGGGATGCGCCGGACCTCCGCCCACACGCGGCGCTGGAAGGCGGTGCCGCCAGGCTCGACGGGGATGTCGGAGAGCGCGGCGAGATCGCCGCGCCAGTAGGCCCTCAGTCGACCGGACAGGCCGTAAGGATCCGCGGCGCTGCGCAGCGTGACCGCGCCGTAGCGCGCCTCCAGCAAGGTGCGAAGGCGGGGCGCGCAGTCCGAGAAATCGAGCCCGTGGACCGCGCCGCCGCCGGCCGCGAGGAGCATGACCCCGAGCGGCGACTCGACCTCATCCAGCAAGAGATCCATTCGACACCTCCCTCTCCGCGGGCCGCGCGCCCTGCGCGTCCGCTATCCACAACAGCACCGCGGCGTAGGCGCGCCACGGGCGCCACGCCTCCGCCATGGCCGCGAGATCCGCGCCGGAGACGCCGCCGAGCGCGCGCCGCAGGCCGAGATCCGTGGCCGGGAACGCGTCCGGCTCGCGCAGCGCGCGCATCGCGATGTAGTGCGCGGTCCACGCGCCGACGCCCGGGACCGCGCAGAGCGCGCGCACCGTCTCCTCCAGGCCGCGCGAGGCGTCGAGCGCGACCTCGCCGGAGGCCACGCGCGCCGCGAGCGCCGTGATCGTCGCGGCGCGGGCGCGCGGCAGGCCGAGGTCCGTCAGATCGGCCGCGGCGAGCGCCTCGGGCGCCGGGAAGACGAAGCGGAGCCCCTCGGCGCCCTCGGGCAGGCCGCCGCGGACCGCGAGCGGCTCGCCGTGCCGCTCGACAAGGCGGCCCGCGAGCTGCGTCGCGGCGCGGACGCTCACCTGCTGGCCCAGGATCGCCCGCACCGCGAGCTCGAAGCCGTCCCACGCGCCCGGCACGCGCACGCCCGGCATCGCCAGGACGCGCGGGGCGAGCCGCGGATCGGCCCCGAGGTGCGCGGCGATCGCGTCGGGATCGGCGCCGAGGTCGAAGAGCCGCCGCAGCCGCTCCGCGCAGTGGATGAGCCCCTCCGTGCCGGGCAGCCGCAGCCGCGCGAGGAGGTACGGCTCGCCGGGCGCCGCGCGCACATCGACGACGCCGTGCCCGCCGGCGACGCGCACCGTGCGGCGGTAGGCGCCGGGGCCCGCCGACTCCACGCCGGGGATCGCGCGCGCCCCGAGGAAGCCCGCGAGCGCGCCCCAGTCGAGCGGCGGCCGGAACGGGAGGCGGAGCGCGATGTCCGGCGCGCCGCCCTCCCTTCCCCTGGCCTCCCCACCCTCCCCTCCCCCGCCCCGCTTCGCTACGGCCTTTCTCAGCTCGCGCGGCGAGCGCTCGTAGGCGGCGCGGATCGCGTCGTTGAAGCGGCGGACGCTGGAGAAGCCCGACGAGAGCGCCACCTCGGTCATGGAGAGCGCTGTCTCGTCGAGGAGCTTCTTCGCGAAGAGCAGGCGTCGCGTCTGCGCCACCGCGAGCGGGGAGGCGCCGACGTGCCGCAGGAAGAGCCGCCTCAGGTGGCGCTCGCCCACGCCGAGCCGCGCCGCGAGCGCCGGGGCGTCCTCGTCGTCGAGCGCGCCCTCCGCGATGAGCCGGAGCGCCCGCGAGACCAGGGCCGACGTGCCCAGCCACGCCGGCGTCCCGGGCGAGGCCTCGGGGCGGCAGCGCAGGCACGGGCGGTAGCCGGCCTCCTGCGCGGCGGCCGCCGAGGGGAAGAACACGCAGCGTTCCCGCTTCGGCGTGCGCGCGGGGCAGATGGGGCGGCAGTAGATGCCCGTCGAGCGCACCCCCGTGAAGAAGCGACCGTCGAAGCGACGGTCGCGGGTCTCGAGCGCGCGGTAGCACGCGTCCTCGTCGATCCGCATGCAGGCGTCGTAGCGCGGGTGCCGCCGCGGCTCTGGCGCTTTTCGGACCTGTGAGGGCGGACGGGTCCGGCCGCCCCCGACCGCCCCCGCCCGACAGGCCGCTGCGGCGCGGGACGCGCGGGACGTCCACAGAGCGCCCCGGCCCAGGGGGTCGCCGCGGAATGGTACGCTCGGCGCGGCATGAAGAGCGTGTTCGACACCCTTGCCGCCATGGGGCACGAGCAGGTGCTGTTCTGCACGGACGAGCCCGCGGGTTACCGCGCGATCATCGCGATCCACAGCACCGCGCTGGGCCCGGCGCTCGGCGGGACGCGGCTCCTCGGGTACGCGAGCGACGAGGCGGCGCTTGTGGACGCGCTGCGCCTGTCGCGCGGGATGACCTACAAGAACGCGCTCGCCGGGATGGACGTCGGCGGCGGCAAGGCGGTCGTCCTCCGCAGCGGCGCGGAGCCGCTGGACCGGGAGCGGCTGTTCCGCGCGCACGGGCGCTTCATCGAGCGCCTCGGCGGCAGGTTCATCACGGGCGAGGACGTGGGCACCACCCCCGCGGACATGGAGCTCATCCGGCGCGAGACGCGCCACGTGAAGGGCCTCGCCGGCGAGGGCGGCGACCCGTCGCCGTGGACGGCGCAGGGAGTGCTCCGCGCGATCCAGGCCGGGGCCCGCCACCGGTGGGGCAGCGACGAGCTCGCGGGCCGGACCGTGGCGCTCCAGGGCTGCGGCAGCGTCGGCGGCCGGCTCGCGGCGGAGCTCCACCGGCTCGGCGCGCGGCTGCTCGTCGCGGACGTCGACCCGGATCGCGCCCGCCACGTCGCCGCCGAGCTCGGCGCCACGATCGTGCCGCCGGACGCGATCGCCTCGGCCCAGGCCGACATCTTCGCCCCGTGCGCGCTCGGCGGCGTCCTCGACGACCGCGCCGTGCAGGAGCTGAAGGCCGAGATCGTCGCGGGCGCGGCCAACAACCAGCTCCTCGAGCCGCGCCACGGCGACGCGCTCGCCGCGCGCGGCGTCCTCTACATCCCGGATGTCGTGGCCAACGCAGGCGGCGTGCTGAGCGGCGGCGCGGATCTCTTCGGCTGGTCCCGCGCCGAGGTCCACCGGCGCGTCCAGGCGATCTACGACACGGTCCTCAGGGTCCTCGAGATCGCGGCGAGCGACGGCGTTTCGCCGCAGCTCGCCGCCGAGCGGCTGGCCGAGGCGCGCCTGCGGGAGCGCGCCGCGGCGGGGTAATCGCTACCGCGTCAGCGCACCCGGCCCGGGCGCCGGCTCGGCGGCCGGGCCGTTCTTGAGCGCCTTCACCGACTCGACCATCATCGACACAGCGAGCCCGATCAGCGCGAGCCCCACGAGGCCGTTCATCGTCGTCGCGTTGAGCGCGAGCCCCTCGGTCCGCACGGCGGTGAACGCGGTCCGCACCTGGAGGATGAGGGCCCACACGGTGATCGTCATGACGAACACCATCGGGATCGCCGTGTACCAGATGCGGCGCTTCTCGCGGTGCAGCCAGACGGTGACCGCGAGGAGCGTCAGCGCCGCGAGCAGCTGGTTGCTCGTGCCGAACAGCGTCCAGAAGTCGAGGTACGCGGGCCGCACGCCGGGCGCGGGCGGGCGCGCGGTCAAGATGAACAGCGTGGGCGGCGCCAGCGAGATCGCGGTCGCGGCCGCGGACACGACGCGCCCCTTCCAGTTGAAGAGCTCCTGGAGGATGTAGCGGCTGAGGCGCGTCGAGACGTCGAGCGTGTCGAACACGAAGGTGGAGAACGCCATGGCGCCGAACGTCGCGGCGAACAGGAAGTGCTCCTTGCCGATGATGACGGTGAGGAACTTGCCGATCCCGTCGCCGTAGATCTTGCCCGGCCCGCCCAGCTTCGTCCCCTGCGCCACGATGACGAGCGTCGCGAGCGCGATCAGCGCGACGAACGCCTCGGCCAGCATCGCGCCGTAGCCCACCGGGTGGGTGTGCGTCTCCTTCGAGATCTGCTTCGACGTCGTCCCCGAGCAGACCAGCCCGTGGAAGCCGGAGCAGGCGCCGCAGGCGATGGTGACGAACAGGAACGGGAAGAGCATGCCGGTCGCGCCGCCGGCGTTGAACGTGGTGAACGCGGGCTGCCGCAGCTCGAACTCCCCCGGGTAACGGAGGTTTCCAAAGAAGATCCCGATCACGCCGACCGCGAGCGCGATGTAGAGGACGAACCCGCCCAGGTAGCCGCGCGGCTGGAGGAGCAGCCAGACCGGCAGGAGCGAGGCGATGAGGCAGTAGACGAGGATGATGAGGCCGAACGCGCGCTGCGGGTTGTCGAGCGGCAGGACGAACGCTGTCGAGATCTTCGTGCCGAGCCAGACGACGCCGAGCGTCGCGGGCACGAAGATCAGCGTGGTGAGCCAGAGCGGCGGCTTGAGGTACCGCTCGACGACGCCCATGACGATGGAGAGGCCGAGGTACGCGGCGCTCGCCGCGGCGACGGCGCCGCCGGGGTTGAACTGGAACGAGCCGCCCTCGAACTCCTCGGTCTTGCCGACGAAGGTGCTCGCCGTGATGTCCGTGAAGGCGACGATCACGTAGGACAGCGCGAGCCAGATGAAGATCATCATCGACAGCCAGGCGCGCCGGCCGATGTGCCGCTTCGCGATCTCGGCGACGCTCTCCGCCTCGTGGCGGACGCTCGCGATGAGCGCGGAGAAGTCGTGCACCGCGCCGATGAACACGACGCCGATCGCGATCCAGAGGATGCACGGGAGCCACCCGAACGCCTGACCGGCGAGGATGGGCCCCGCGATCGGCCCGGCGGCGGCGATGGCGCTGAAGTGCTGCCCGAAGAGGTAGAACGGCTTCGTGGGGACGTAGTCCTCGCCGTCGTTCACCTTCACCGCGGGCGTCACGGCGCCGTCGTCGAGCGCGTAGTTGCGCGCGACGATCCGCCCGTAGAAGCGGTAGCCAAGGCACAGCACGACGATGACGGTCAGGGCGAGCAGCGGCAGCACGCGGCGGAGTATAAGGCCATCCGCGGGCGACAGTGGTCCGGCAAACGAAGGGGAAGGGCGGCGGTGGGTCGCCGGACGGGCGCAGGCCCCCGCCCATCACGGCGCCAGAGCCCGAGGGTGCCGGTCCGGAGGAGCCCCCCTCGGAGACGCGCGGCCCTCAGAGGCTGGCGTTCATCGTGTCCCAGTAGCTGTGCAGGCCGTGGAGGTTGTTCCCGCCGTCGACGAACACCGTATCGCCGGTGATCCAGCGCGCCTCCTCGCTGCAGAGGAACGAGACCACGGGCGCCACGTCGGTCGTCTCCCCGATCCGCCCGAGCGGCGTGCGCTCGAGGAACCTCTGGGCGCTGAGCCCCGCCGTGAACCCGATGCCGTCGACGAGCGGCGTCCGGATGAGCCCCGGCGCCACCACGTTCACCCGGATGCCGTGGCGCCCGAGCTCGGACGCGGCCACCTTGGTGAGCTGCGCGAGGGCCGCCTTGGAGGCGCAGTAATGCGACATGCCGTCGGTCGCCAGCACCTGGTTGATGGAGCTGATGTTGACGACAGCGCCCGGCTGCTTCGCGGCGATGAGGCCGCGGGCGACCGCCTTCATGAAGAGGAAGGGGCCCTTCAGGTTGATGTCGAGGACGCGGTCGAAATCCTCCTCCGGCAGGTCCGTCAGGAGCGCGAGCGTGGCGATCCCCGCGTTGTTCACGAGGATCCCCGGCAATCCGAACGCCGACGTCGCCGCCTCGACGGCGCGCGACACGTCTTCGGCGCGGGACGCGTCGCCCAGGAAGGGCAGCGCGCGCGCCGGCCCGTCGGCCGCGCGGTTCAGCTCCTCGGCCGCCGCCTCGACCTTCGCCGCCGTCCGGCCGAAGAGCAGCACGTTGCTGCCGCGACTCATGAGGTCTCTCGCGATCTCGAGACCGATCCCCTGACCACCCCCGGTGACAATTGCGCTCTTGGAAACAAGCTTCATCTCGACCTCCCTGAATACGGAAAGCAAACCCAACGGCCTTGATTGCCTAGAGGAACTCCGGCCGGCCGAGCGCCGATCTCGCTCAGGCCGGCAGCATCATCGGCGCGCGCACCTTCGCGGCGATCTCCTCGCCCCGGAGCCGCGCGACGAGCGCGAGCGCGAACGCCATCGCGGTGCCCGGCCCCTGGCTCGTGACGAGCAGCCCGTCCTCGACGACCGGGCTCGCGAGGAGCTCGCCGTGCGCCGACACCACGTCGTTCACGGACGGGTGGCACGCCATCCTGCGGCCCTGGAAGAGCCCGTGCGCCGCGAGCGCGATCGGCGCGGCGCAGATCGCCGCGACGATCCGGCCCGCCTGCGCCTGCGCATGAAGGCGCTCCCCGACGGCCGGCGAGCTGGCCAGCCGGTCGGCCCCGCCCTTGCCGCCCGGGAGGACCACCACGTCGAAGTCGCCCGTCACGGCCGAGAGATCCGCGTCCGGCACGAGGCGCACGCCTCGGCTGCAGCGCACCGGGCCCGGGCCATCGAGCCCGGCGAGGACGACCTCGACCTCGGCGCGGCGCAGGACATCGACGATGATCGTCGTTTCCATCTCCTCGGCTCCCTCGGCAAGGATCACGAGCGCTCGCGGCGTCTTCATCAGCGCCGGCATGGGGCCGCAGGCCGCCGGATGCAAGCCGGACGCACACAGGACGCTGGCGGGCGCAAGCCGGACGCAGGCTGAGCGAGCGTATGCGAGCAGATCAAGGATCAAGCCGCGCGAGCTTGCGGGGACGAGCGGCGCGGAAGCCCCTTTGCCTGGGCACGGCGACGCGCTAGGAGCGGGGCATGGCGGAGCCGTCCGACGATCCGTTTGGCCTCTCGGGGCAGACCATCGAGGGGAAGTACCGCGTCGCCGCCGTCATCGGCGACGGCGGGTTCGGCGTCGTCTACCGGGGGATGCACGAGGGCTTCGGCGAGCTCATCGCGATCAAGTGCCTGAAGCTGCCGGCCTCGCTCGACGCCGCGGAGCGCGACGCGCTGCTCGAGACGCTGCGGGGCGAGGGGCGGATCCTGCACCGGCTGTCGCGGGCCACCTCGGGCATCGTGCAGGCGCTCGACGTCGGCGCGTTCACCACCCAGGCCGGCGTGTGGGTGCCCTACCTGGTGCTGGAGTGGCTGGAGGGCCAGACGCTCGGGCAATACCTCCGGGAGCGGCGCGAGCGGGGCGAGGCCGGCATGTCGATCGCCGAGGCGATCCAGCTGCTCACCCCGGCCGCGCGCGCGCTCGCCGTCGCGCACGCGCACAAGGTCGCGCACCGGGACGTGAAGCCGGCGAACCTGTTCCTCACCCAGGTCGGCGGGGCGCGGACGCTGAAGGTGCTCGATTTCGGCATCGCCAAGGTGCTGTCCGATCACCCGACGTTCACCGAGGCGCTCGCCGCGACCCGGCAGGGGCCGAGCGCGTTCACGCCGCGCTACGGCGCGCCCGAGCAGTTCAACAAGGCCCGCGGCGCGACGGGCCCGTGGACCGACGTGTTCGCGCTCGGGCTCATCTTCGTCGAGCTCGTGAGCGGCAGGCGCGCGCTCGAGGGGGACGACCCCACGCAGCTCTACGTCGCGTCGGCCGATCCGGCGGTGCGCCCGACGCTGCGCGCGCGCGGGCTCCCGGACGCGCCCGAGGCGATCGAGCGCGTGCTCGACAAGGCGCTCGCGATCGAGCCCAAGCACCGCTTCACGAGCGCAGGCGAGTTCTGGGACGCGCTCACGGCCGCGGCGCACGGCGAGCGCGCGGGGTCCTTCGCGGGCCGCGGCGGTTCCTCCGCGGAGCACGCGGCGGGGCAGTCGACCGCCGAGTACGCGGCCGCGCAGGGGCTCGGCGTGGCCGTCGGGCCGAGCGAGCCGACGATGCTCGCCGACGCGCACGCGCCCGCCCCGGCGCGGCCTGCCATCGTCAAGGTGAGCCACGGCGCGAGCGGGCCGCAGGCCGCTGGCGCGAGCGGGCCGCAGGCCGCTGGCGCGAGCGGGCTGCCGGCCGCCGGCGTGACGGGCGGCGCGGCGCCTCGGGCGAGAGACGGGGGCGGCGCGCTGGCGACGGGGGGCTCCAGGACCGCGCAGGTCGAGGACTCCATGATCGAGACGGTCGCGCCCGCCGGCCCCCCTGCGGCCGGCGCGGCCCCGCACCCCCAGGCCGCGGCGGGCGGACCGCCGCACGCCGCGCCGCCGGTCGCAGCGCCGCCGCAGCGCCGCAGCGCCGCGCGCGCGGCGCTTCCCTGGTTCGTGGCGGCGCTCGTGCTCGGCGGCGCCGGCGCGACGGCGTACGTCCTGACGCGGGCGCCCGACAAGAAGCCGGCGAAGGCGCCGGCCGCGCGCGCCACCGCGACGTCGTCCGCCGGGCGCGCCGCGACGGCCGCGGCGGGCGTGCCGGCGCCCGCCAGCGCCGCGCCGACCGCGAGCGCCTCGGGCGCGGCGCCTTCCGCCGAGCCCGCCGCAGCCGCGGCGCCGCCGGCGGACATGGTCTTCATCGGCCCCATCTCGACCACGATCGGCGCCGCGGGCGAGGCGCGCCAGGTGACGCTCACCCGCGGGTTCTACATCGATCGCAACGAGGTGACCGTCCGCGCCTACCGGGCCTGCATGCAGCAGCGCATGTGCTCCACGGCGGATCACGTCTCGCTGACGCCCGAGCTCCTGCCCGGCGCGAAGGCGCCGACGACGCCCGAGGAGCAGCGGGAGGTCGAGCTCTGGACGCGGCGCTGCAACGAGCCCCGCGGCGCGACCGGGCACCCGATCAACTGCGTCGACTACTCCCAGGCCGAGAGCTACTGCCGCTTCCGCGGCCGGCGGCTGCCCACCGAGGCGGAGTGGGAGGTCGCCGCGCGCGGCGCGGCCGGCCGGGCCTTCGTCTGGGGCGACGAGGCGCCGGCCTGCGAGCGCGCCTGCTACGATCGCAACGAGGGCTGCCTCGCGCGCGGCGCCGACGTCTCGACCTGCGCGTCCGGCGTCCACCCGAGCGATCGCACCCCGGAGGGCGTCTACGATCTCGCCGGCAACGTGTCCGAGTGGGTCTCGGACGGCCTCGTCTTCCCGCCGCCCGGCGGCGAGAACCCGCAGGGCGACCCGTCCTTCCCGCTCAAGGTCGTGCGCGGCGGCAGCTTCCTGGACGGCCCCGAGAAGCTCTCTGCCACGTACCGCACCGCCGCGGCGCCAGTGACGGCGCACGCGTGGATCGGCTTCCGCTGCGCCATGGATGCGCCGGCGCAGGAGGGCGCCGCCGCGCAGCCGCCCGCCCCCGCGCCGCAGGCCGCGCCGGCCGAGCAGGGAGCGGCGGCGCCCTGAGCTGAAGCGCTGAGCCCCTCGTCCTCCCGCGCGGCATGGCCGGATCCGGTGCCGCGCGTCCACGGATCATCGATCCGACAGGGCCCGGGCAGGCCGTTTCGCTCGATTCCTGAGAACTTTCTCTGGATCCTGGGTAGATCGATCTGGTTCCCAGAGTCGATTCTCTCGATGTGGCCTTCCATCACCTGGATCCGAGAGATGAAACTCTGAATCGAGCTTTAATTTGGCCAGATCCAGAACTGATTCTCTAGATTCTGCCTCTATTTAGCCAGTTTCATGGCCCAATTGTCTCGGTGCGCTGTTCCCGCGGTCCCGGTTCCGTGCAATTGCGAGGAGATCGGCGCTGGGCCGCGAAGCCACTACGCGGCTCCAGTCCGGGGCGAGCGCGAAGTACGCCGTCTCGGGCAGCTCGGGCATGCGCTCGCGGCGCCAGCCCGCGAGGTCGGGCACGAGCGTGTCGATCTCGCCGGGCGCCGTCGGCTTGCGCGGCCGCGCCTGCGCTCCGTCCCTGCCATGACGGAGCGCAGGCGAGAGCGCCTCGGGCGCTCCGTGTCTACTGGACGAGCCCGTCGCGCCCTGCCCGGCGGAGCCGCTCCGCGATGTAGCCCATGAGCTCCTGACGAGAGCGGAAGGGCCACAGCGCGATGACGACACGCCTGGACGCGGTTCTCAGCTCGATCTTCCTGTCATTGCCGCGAATGGAGACGATCTCGGCCCATGAAATCGGCCGTGACAGCGGATGAGCGACGCCCTCATCGTTGATTTTCACGAACGCCTGCCACAGCACCAGCACCAGCACCGACACGGTCAACGCACAGCCGAGAGACGAGGCCGCTAGCTTGAGCGCGTCTGGTGTGTGCCAGCGGGGCATGCACCATGCGAGCTCCAGCGATGCAAGCCCCGGAGGGACAAGGCTCACGGCGATGACGACCACCCACCGCCGCTTCGTCGGGTCTTTCATGGCGACGACGGCAAGTTCGAGAAGAACCCGGCCGCCCCATGGGCAAAGCCTGCCCGGGGTGGGACGGCGAGGCAAGGCGGGGCAACGAGCTACAGCCTGCAAGTTCACCGAGGCTGCTGACGGATCTCCGAAGAGAATTCACCGCCCGTGCTGGGCGCCGCCCCCATCGCCTGCGGGCCGGAGCAGGCCCCCCGCCCTGCAGCTCACAGGACGATGAACTTGTCGTCCGTGTACACGAGGACGAAGCGCGTGTCCGTCGGCGCGCCGCTGGCATCGAAGCAGGCGACGTTGACGTTCGCGTTCGTCTCGGTGCCGGACCAGCCGACGACCTTGCAGTACTCCGGTCCGGTGCCGTACGCCGTGATCTGCACGTTCGAGCCCGACGCCGACATGCCGGGCAGGCTGACGGAGTAGCGGCCAGCGGACGTGCGCCCTGCGGTGATGTCGGCCTCCACCTCGCCCAGGTCCCCCGCGATGTAGCCTTCCTGATAGGAGAGGCTCGGCGTGTACGCCGCCGCCGTGGCGTTGTTCGCCCAGGCGTAGCTGTAGGAGAGCCCGCCGTTCACCGGCCTCGAGCGCGCGAAATTGAGGGTGAACTGGCTATCCGACGGGGCGCCCGAGCTGTCGAAGCAGCGCACGCGGACCACCGCGTCGTCTCCGGACTGCGCCCAGCTGCCGACCTTGCAGTGATCGCTGCCCGGGCCGTAGGCCGTCACCTCGACCGTCGCGCCGCCCGCGGTCTGCCCCGGCAGGGTCACCGCATAATAGCCCACCCCCTCGCGAGCGATCGTGTTGTCCACGCCGCTCGAGTTGAACTGGTACGTCGCGGCGGGCGTGTACGCCGACGCCGTCGGGTTGTTCGCCCAGACGTACGCCTCGCCCGAGGATCCGGTGCCCGACTTGTGGACATAGGCGACGCTGAACTGGGTGTCGACCGGCGCGCCGCCGGCGGTGAAGCAGTTGACATGAACATCCACGTCATCGCCGCTCCTGACCCAGGAATTGACCTTGCAGCGCTCGGCGCCCGCGCCGTAGGCCGTGATCTGGACATGACCGCCCGGCGCCGCGCCCACGTCCGGAAACCGCACGCGATATTGGCCCGCACCGAGCTGCGTGACGGTGTTGTTCACGCCCTGCCCGGACACGTCTCCAGAGGAGTTCCGCGAGTAGCTCGAGCTCGCGGTGAACGAGCCCGTCGCCTGGTGCGCCCACGCATACGCCCACGCACGGGACACGAACGCTTGCTGGGCGTCGCCCACCTCGCCCTCCTCGGCCTCGTACGCCACGGCGCAACCTGCGCCCATGATGCCGACGACAAGGGATCCCAGCAGCAGTGCATTGTTCTTCATGACATGCTTCCTTTCCACGAGTTCGATGTTGGATAACGGCCATCGCTGCCCCGGCGCGACCGCGACAAGGCGATGACAAGGCGATTGCAACGCATATGCCGCGCGCGGCCACCCGGCGCGCGCAGCGATGGCGCTGCCTCCTGTTCCGGGGGCGAGACGCCGGATCGGGCGCTATCAGGCCGTGATCGCGACACGCCGGCCGCGACCGGCGACCGGGTTGCTGCGCGTCACCGTCACGCGCTCATGACACCCTCGCTGTCACCCTCCCATGACAGGCGTCATCTCCGCGTGTCAGCGCGAGGGGGCCAGCGAGGAGCGCGCCGCTCAGGGGATCTCCAGGCGATCGCCGGGCGCCGGGCTCACGATCGCGCCGTCGGGTGAGCGATCTGGAACGTCTGTCGACTCGCCGAGCGCGGTGAGGAAGCCATTGCGGTCCGGCGGGCGGCTCTCGTCCGCTGCGCAGGCCGCCGAGGCGGGTCCCTCGGGACGCCAGCTGTCGAGGTCCTTCCGGAAGATTCGCTGTCAGCTCGGAGTCAGCGCTTGATCTGGGCGTCGGGCCAGAGCCCGAGGATCTCTTGCAACTGCTGCTCGGGACCGAACTCCTCCCAGACGATCCCATTGCAATCCCGCGTCTCGGAGAAGGCGCTGGCGGCGTCGTCCTCCCAGCCCAGATGACGCAACGCCGGAGCTTCGCCGGCGGGGATCTGACGGATGGAGAAGTTCACCGTGTCGGTGCGCCAGAGCGCGTACTGGTCCGGCACGATCACGTGCGGCTGGGCCGCCAGGCGCTGCGTGTAATCCGCAATGGAGTCCGTCAGTGAACGCACGCCCAGAGCAATGTGAATTCTTCGCATCTACGACCCTTCTCACAGCGCCCACGCGATGAGACACACCATGACGGAGCGCTGCGCAGAGACCGATACCATGGGTGAGGCAAGCGCACCAGCCTCGGCGCGCAAGCCCGGCGGACGCGGACCATGTCTGAGCCGACGTGACGTGGCCTGTCCGATCAGCCCTCCTCCCGGCGGAGCGGCGTGATCTCCGCGGGGCCCGCCGAGCGGCGACGACGCCTGGCGCCGTCGGGCCGTTGCATGTATTCGCTCTACGAGGAGCCTGCACGGCCGCTCGGCAGTCGTCGATCGGGGCTCCGCAAGGACCCATGTTCGCAGCGCTCGCCGCCCTCCCGATCCTGACCGCCCTCGTGCTCCTCGCCGGCCTGCGGTGGCAGGCGTCGCGCGCCATGCCGGTGTGCGCGCTCGCGGCCGGCGCGATCGCCCTCTTCGCGTGGCGGATCCCGCCGGTCCGGGCGCTCGCGGCCGTCGTCGAGGGGGGCTTCATCACGATCAGCATCCTGTACATCGTCTTCGGCGCGCTCTTCCTGCTCGCCGCGATGAAGGCGTCCGGCGCGATGGGCGCCATCCAGGCGTCGCTCGCCGCGGTGAGCCGCGACCGCCGGGTGCAGGCCGTGCTCATCGCCTGGCACTTCGGCTCGTTCATCGAGGGGGCCGCGGGCTTCGGCACGCCGGCGGCCATCACGGCGCCGCTGCTCATCGGGCTCGGCTTCCCGCCGCTCGCCGCGGTGACCGCCGCGCTCGTCGGCGACAGCACGGCCGTCTCGTTCGGCGCCGTGGGCACGCCCATGATCGTCGGCATGGGGCAGGGCCTCGTCGGGCTCTCGGAGCGCGCCGCCGCGGGGGCGGTCGCGCCCGACGCGGCCGCCATCGGGCGCCAGATCGCGCTCTACGACCTCGCGCTCGGGACGCTCATGCCCGCGGTGCTCGTGCTGACGCTCGCCGCCGGTTTCGGCGATCGGCGCGGCCTGCGCGACGGCCTGAAGGCGGTGCCGTTCGCGCTCGCGACGGGGCTGGCCCAGGCCGCCGCCGCGGCCGCGGTGGCCTGGACCCTCGGCCCGGAGTTCCCGAGCCTCGTGGGCGCCGCCGTGGGCCTGCTCTTCGCGCTGCTCCTGGCGTCGCGCGGGCTGCTCGTGCCGAGGCAACGCTGGGATTTCCCGCCCGCGCCGGCGCCCGCCGATGCCGCGGCGACCGGCGCACCGGCGGGCCGCGACGCGGCGGCGCCCGCGCGCGAGGCGCCGCCGCGGCCCGGGCCGAGCCTCGTCCGCGCGCTCGCGCCCTACGTCCTCCTGGCGGCGCTGCTCTCCGTGACGCGCGTGCGCGCGCTGCCCCTCGGCGAGGCGCTCGCGGGTGTCACGGTCGGCCCGGGGGAGCTCTTCGGCACCGGCATCTCGGCCACGCTCCAGCCGCTGCACTCGCCGGGCGCGGTGTTCGTCATGACGACGCTCGCGGCCGCGGCGCTCCTCGGGCTGTCGCGCCGCGCGGTTGGGCAGGCGGTCGTCGAGGCGGGCGGCGTCGCGGCCAGGACCGTGGTGCCGCTCGCCGCCGCCGTGATCACCGTGCGCCTGTTCATCCACTCGGGGGTCAACGCGGAGGGCCTCCCGGCGATGCCGCTCGCGCTCGCGGACGTCGCCGGGCGCAGCGTCGGCGCCGCGTGGCCCATCGTGGCCCCGTGGGTCGGGGCGCTTGGCGCGTTCATCGCGGGCAGCGCCACGTTCAGCAATATGCTGTTCGCCCTGTTCCAGCACGGCGTGGCGGCCGACGCCGGCCACGATCCGGTCGCGATCCTGGCGCTCCAGGGCATGGGCGCGGCCGCCGGCAACATGGTCTGCGTTCACAACGTGGTCGCCGCGTGCGCCGTCGCGCAGATCCTCGGCCGCGAAGGGCAGGTGATCCGGCGAACCGCTGCGCCCATGGTCGTCTATATCGTGCTGGCGGGGCTGATGGGCTGGGCGCTGCGCGGGGGTTGATGCGGCCAGACGGTCATGGCGAGTCCGCACCGGAGCACGCGCCGACGCAAAGCAGGACAACGCCGCTGACGCTCACCGGGCCCGGGTCGGTCGCTCCCTGGGCGCTTGACACCCCCGAGGCGTTCCGGGTCTCCTCCGGAGGCCACATGCATCTCCGGTTCGAGCCGAGCACGCTGGACAGCCCGGTCCCGAAAGGCTACTTCGCCGGCACCCACCGCCAGATAGATCCGGACGAGACGCTGCGCCGCGTGCGTCGCTTGATGCCCGTCATGGGCATCACCCGCATCGCCGACGTGACTGGCCTCGACAGCATCGGTGTCCCGGTCGTGATGGTGTGTCGGCCGAACTCCCGCTCGCTGTCCGTATCGCAAGGCAAGGGGCTGGATCTCCGGTCGGCCCAGGCGTCCGGCCTCATGGAGTCGGTCGAGTCCTATCACGCGGAGCGGATCGACCTGCCGCTCAAGCTGGCCTCGTACGAGGAGCTCCGCTACACCCACCGCGTCGTGGACGTCGAGGCGCTCCCGCGCATCTCCGGCGCTCAGTTCCACGACGATCTGCCGATCCTCTGGATCGAGGGGGTCGACCTGCTCCAGCGCGAGCCGGTGTGGGTGCCGTTCGAGGTGGTGCATACCAACTACACGGTCGCGATGCACCGGACCATGGTCGGCTTCGTCGCGAGCTCGAACGGCCTGGCCTCCGGCAACGGCGCGCTCGAGGCGATCAGCCACGGTCTGTGCGAGGCGGTGGAGCGCGACGCGACGACCCTGTGGCGGCAGCGCAGCCCGGCGTCGCGCGCGGCCACCCGGATCGATCTCGACAGCATCCAGGAGGGAGGCTGCCGCGAGGTCCTGGACAGGTACGAGCGCGCGGACGTCGCCGTCGGCGTGTGGGAGATCACGTCGGACATCGGCATCCCCGCGTTCCTGTGCAAGATCTGCGACCGACGCGACAACGCCCTGCGGAGGCTCGGCGTCAACGAGGGTATGGGCTGTCATCCCGTGCGCGAGATCGCGCTGCTGCGCGCGTTGACCGAGGCGGCCCAGAGCCGGCTCACCCAGATCGCCGGTTCGCGTGATGACCGCTATCCCAGCCAGTACGTGCGGCAGCGCGACCCGAACATCACGGCTGCTGCACGCGAGGAGCTCGGGCGGCCTGGCCCGCGACGCCCCTTCGCCGAGGGCCCGACCTTTGCTGCCGACACCTTCAACGCCGATGTCGCGTGGGAGCTCGATCGCCTGCGCGCCGCGGGCATGACGCGGGCGATCGTGTTCGAGCTGACCCGGCCGGAGCTGGGCGTTCCGGTCGTTCGCCTGGTGGTGCCCGGCCTCGAGCCGCTGTCCGGCGACCGCAGCTATGTGCCCGGCGCGCGTGCCCGGGCGCAGCGGGGGCAGGCCGGATGACGGTCCACCTCTTCCTGGGCCCGACCCTGGCCGCCGCCGACGCCGCCGAGGTGCTGGACGCGGTGATCCTGCCGCCGGCGGCCCACGGCGACATCTACCGCGCCGTGCAGCGGGGCGCGACGGTGATAGGCATCGTCGACGGCTACTTCGAGGGCACGCCGGCGGTCTGGCACAAGGAGATCCTCTGGGCGATGCGCGAAGGCGTGCACGTGTTCGGCAGCGCCAGCATGGGCGCGCTGCGCGCGGTCGAGCTGTCGCCCTTCGGCATGGAAGGCGTCGGCGCGGTGTTCGAAGCCTACGCGCGGGCCGAGCTGGAGGACGACGACGAGGTCGCCGTCGCGCACGCGCCGGCCGCCTATGGATACCGCGCGCTCTCGGTGGCGATGGTCAATATCCGCGCCACGCTGGCGGCGGCGGAGGAGCGCGGGGTCATCCGGCCGACGACCCGCGCCGCGCTGCTGCAGATCGCGAAGCGGCTGTTCTATCCCGACCGCGACTACCCGCGGCTGCTCTCGGAGGCCTCGGCGCAGGGGAGCGATCCGGGCGAGCTGTCGGCGCTAAGGAGCTTCCTGCGAGAGCGCCAGATCGACCAGAAGCGCGCGGACGCGCTCGCGATGCTCCGTGTGATCAAGGAGAGGCTCGCGGCCGGGCTCACGCCGAAGCAGGTGCGCTACCATTTCGAGGCCACGATCTTCTGGGATTCGCTGCGCCAGGCCGCCGCGCCGCTCGGCGATCCGCTCGCCGACCCCGGGGACGGTTCATGGATGCAGAGCGCGCTGCTCGACGAGGCGCGGCTCCATCCCGTCGCCTATACGCTGGCGCGCAAGGGCGCGCTGACGCGGCTGCTCTCGCGGGCGCTCTCGGACGAGCAGGCGCCGCGACCGCCGGGCGAGGAGGTCGACGAGGCCATCCTGAGCTTCCGTCGCGCGCGCGGGCTGCTGAACGCCGAGGCGATGGAGGGCTGGCTCCGCGCGAACGGCCTCCGCGCGGAGGAGTTCGCGCGCCTCATGGAAAGCGAGACCCAGGTCGTGGCGGTGCAGCGCTGGGCGGCGCCGCACATCAGCGCGCACCTCGTGGACCAGCTCCGCCTCGACGACCTGTATGTGGGGCTCTGGACGCGCGCCCGCGACAAGCAGCGTTCGCTGGAGGAGGCCGGGCTCGCCGACCCCGACCTGGCCACGGCGCCGCTGTCCCGAGAGGGGCTCCTCCGATGGTACGTCGAGAGGCGCGGCGAGGGCCTCGTGCCGCGGGACCTCTCGGAGGCCGCGCTCCAGGCCGGGTTCCGCGACGAGCCGATGTTCCTGCGCGCGCTGCTCCGCGAGTACCATTATGTCCGGCTACGCGAGCGCTAGAGCGCCGATCAATCACGTTGAAACCCGGAGAATTTTCACAGGGAGGCGGGGAGGCGGGGAGGAAGAAAAAAAATGAAGTTCTCCCTCTTGCCGTCTCTCGCTCCCCGCCTCCCCGCCTCCCCGTGATTTTTTGTTTTTTCTCGTGGTTTCAACCCGTTTGTCGCTCTAGGATCCGTCGATCGTGAGCGGCGGACGTCCTGACCGCCTCCGCTCGGCGGCGTCGACGGGCTGCCCAAGGAGGACCTGAGTCATGGCGGAACGACAAGCAGCAGAGTTGCTCTCCGTGGATGCCGATGCCGCAGAGCCGGTATCCGACGCGCGCCCGCGGGCGCACGACGGCAAGGAGCACGTACCGGGCACGCTCTTTCGCGGCGCGGACGGCGAGCTTTACTTCATCCCGGATCATCGACTCCCGCTCTTCCGCGTCTTCGACACATCGAGGGCCCGGGTCGAGCCGCTGCTGGCCGAGGAGCCGGGCGAGCCCGCAGAGGACCGCTCGTCCGCCCGGCTGAAGGCGGTTTACACGACCATCGAGATCCACGACCCCAGGAACGCCGACGGCTCACCCGCAGAGACGGACGGCATCATCTCGGCGTCGGTGCGCCCCGAGACCGACTGACAGGCCCGCCGGGGGGCTCGGGCGTGGCGCATCGCCCCGTGAGATCCCGCGCCGGCGCGCCCGCGCCGAGCACATCCCGGAAAGAGATCCATCTTTCCCGGATCCGATGCTTTCGAGCACACCCGCCGCGTCCTTAGTCTGCTCCCTATGCAGATGAAGGCAGCCGTCTACGAGCGATACGGTTCTCCCTCGGTCCTCGAGCTGCGCGAGATGCCCGCGCCGGAGCCGCGGGACGATCAGGTGCGCATCCGGGTGCACGCGACAACGGCGACGGCGGCGTGCCAGATGATGCGGCGAGGCGACACGGTCATGGCGCGGGTCGTGCTCGGCTTCTTCCGGCCGCGGCGGCGCTTCCGGGTGCTCGGGATCGAGGTCGCCGGCACCGTGGAGCGCGTCGGCCGGCGCGTCACGCGGTTCCGCCCCGGCGATCGCGTGTTCGGCTTCACGGGGTTCGGGTCCGGCGGGTACGCGCAGTACGTGTGCCTGTCCGAGGACGCGTCGATCGCGCACGCCCCCGCCGGCCTGAGCCACGAAGAAGCGTGCTCGCTGGTCGACGGACCGACCACCGCGCTCTACTTCCTCCGCGACCGGGCGCGGCTCCGGACCGCCGAGCGGATCGCGATCGTCGGCGCGTCCGGGAGCATCGGCACGGCGGCCGTCCAGGTCGCGCGGCACCTCGGCGCGGAGGTGACGGCGGTCTGCAGCGGGCGAAACGCCGATCTCGTGCGCTCGCTCGGCGCGCACCACGTCGTCGATTACACGCGAGACGACTACGCGGCGCGCGCCGACGCGTTCGACGTCGTGTTCGACACGGTCGGCGCGAGCTCGTTCGCGCGCGCGCGGCGCTGCCTCGCGCGGGGAGGCCGATACCTGATCACGGTCGGGGGCGCCGAGCTCTACCTGCGCGACGCATGGAGCCGGCTCTTCGGGAGCAGGAAGCTCGTCTTCGGGATGTCCGTCGACAAGAAGACCGCGCTCCCCGAGGTCTCGGAGCTCGTCGCGCGCGGAGCGCTCCGCCCGGTCATCGACAGGCGCTACACGCTCGAGGCCATCGCGGATGCGCACAGGTACGTCGAGACGGGGCGCAAGCGGGGCAACGTTGTGATCGAGGTAGGCGCGTGATACCCCGAATCGCGTGGGCACACGCGACGCGCTGAGGCTCGGGTCGATAGAGCAGATCCACAGGCTCATCGGGCGCCCGCCGCCCGCGCATCCGCTGGTCTCCGTGATCGCCGCGTCGTGGCAGGAGCCGCTGCGCATCGAGATCCCGATCATCGGACGACCCATCGAGTCCGGGCTCTACGTGATCAGCCTGAAGCGCGGGGACGAATGCCACGCCGAGTTCGGGCGACAGGTGCACGACGGGCAGGAGGGCATCATCGTCTTCGCGTCGCCGGGCCAGGTGATCACGCCGATCGGCGGCGAGAGCGAGCTCGCCCACGAGGGGGAGGGCTGGACCGTCGTCTTCCACCCCGACGTGCTGCGCGACACGCCGCTCTCGGACGCGATGCACCAGTACCGGTTCTTCGGCTATGCGACGCACGAGGCGCTCCACCTCACACGGCCGGAGCGAGAGACGTTCACGGGCCTCGTCCGGCAGATCGAGCGCGAGTCCTCGGTCCCTCCCGACGCTTTCGCGCCGGACGTGCTCTCGGCGCAGCTCCAGCTCCTCTTCACGTACTGCCAGCGCGCGTACGCGCGCCAGATCGAGGTCCGAGCGCGGGCGGGCGGCGTGGCGGAGCGGCTCGACCGCCACCTCGACGCGTGCTTCGCGTCGGCCGCGCAGGTCGAAGGCGGGCTCCCCACGGTTCGATCCTGCGCGCGCGCGCTCGGGTACTCGCCCGACTACCTGAGCGATCTCCTCCGCGCGGAGACGGGAACGAGCGCGCGCGACCACATCCACCGAGCCCTCATCGAGGCCGCCAAGGCGCGGCTCCTCGCGTCGGACGCGAGCGCGAGCGCGGTGGCCTACGCGCTCGGATTCGAGCACCCGCAGCACTTCTCGAAGCTCTTCCGGCAGAGGACCGGACAGTCGCCCGGCGAGTGGAGACGTGCGGCGAAGGGGCCGAATACGCGCCGCGAGACCTCGGCGTGATCTCACGCGCCGCACACACGTAGCAGGCGGTCACCTCAACCTGGGTCGGGTCGCGCCGCCGGCCAGACCGACGTATCCAGCAAGACGACGCCGCCCTCGAAGCGGATCGGCGCGGCGAGCAGCGCCCGGAACGCCTTGTACCCTGCCTCCCCGGGGCGGAAGGCGTGCAGGAACACGTGGTGACGCCCGTCGGCGCCCACGGCCACGGACGGGTGCCCTGGCCCCCACCATTCTTCACTGGAGCTCAGGAAGACCTCCGACAACTTGCGGTACGGGCCCGTGGGGGCGTCCGCCACGGCCGCGCCGATACCGTAGTACGCGGTCGAGAAGTCGTTGCCGGCGTAAAGCAGATGATAGCGCCCGCCCTCCTGGGTGATCCAGACGCCCTCGATGAGGTGCGCTTCCCAGGGCTGGTCGTTCTCGAGGATGACGGCGGGCTCCCCCTCCAGCCTGCGGCCATCCGCCGACAGCCGCTGAGCGTAGATGCGGGTCCTGAGCGCCCGCGATATCCCGGCGATCTCCTCCGCCTCCGCGCCGCACGCCCGCGCCCGCAGCTCCTCCAGCCGCCCCGCGAACCCCGTGAAGTCCGAGGTCGCCGCCTCGATCAGCGGCTGCAGGACGAAGAACTGCTCCATGGGCTCGAGGGTCGCCACCCACGGCCACAGCGTCAGCGCCAGGACCGCGGTGCGCTGGTCTTTGCGGGCCACGAACAGCTCGCGCACCACGGCGGGCTCCCGGTGAAGCAAGGCGGCCAGCTGGCGGGGCCACACGCCGTTGTCATCCTTTTTCCAGACCAGCCAGGGCGCGCCGTGGGCGTCCACGAGGAGGTGGGCGTCGATCACATCCCCGGTGACGATCGGCGCGTGTTCCGCCTCGAACGGGCCGTCCGGGCTCGCGCCTCGGGCGAGGCCGATCGCCAGCGAGCGGTCGTGCATTCGGGCCGTGAAGCAGAGCCAGATTTCGTTCCCGACCCGGTGCATCTCCGGCGCCCAGAAGTCCGCCTGGTTGCGGCCGGTCAGCGTCCAGGCCGGCGCGCGCCCCTCCGGGAAGACGAAGCCGGTCAGCCGCCAGGTCGTCAGGTCGTTCGAGGCCAGGATGGGAAAGGCGTTCGGCGCGTCGTTCGAGGTCACGAGCAAGCGCCACGCGCGCTCGCCCACCCGCACCACGCACGGGTCGCCATAGCCGTAGAGGATCTCCGGCGCGATGGCCTCGGTCAGCAGGGGCCGCAGCGGCGCCCCGCCCTTCCGCGGCGGCGGCGGGGTGCGGGCGAGCGGCGTGCGGGTCCCGAGATCGCGCGCCAGCGCCTCGAAGAGGTCGAGGTAGTCCGGCTGCTCCACCCGGGCGAGCTCATAACGCCGCCCGTCCTGCCCCGGCTCGGTCACCAGGAAGCTGCGCGGCGCTCTGCGGTTGACGGTGACTCCGAAGGTGAACGGTGCGCCAGGCGGCGTCTGCAGGACGATGGCGTCGGCGTTCATGCGACGGGCTCCTCGAGGACTGCCATGCTCGGCAACAGGGACCTGGGTCCGGCCGCGGCACGGCCCGGCCGCTGCTACCCCGGCACGGGAGTGCTACGATGTTGTACCACGGTCGCTGTACCTGACATTCTGTACGTGTTCATGGCGCTGAGGCTCGCCGGCGAAGCTGAACGCTAGCGACCCAGGCGACAACCGACATGGAACGAGGCGCATGGCGAGCAGAACGAGAGAACGACCGGAATCTCCACTTCCGAAGGGCATCGGGAAGCCGGCGCTGCGGGCGCTCGCTTCGGCCGGCGTCTCTCGCCTGGACCAGGTCGCTCGGCTCACGGAAGCCCAGCTCATGGCGCTTCATGGCGTGGGCCCCAAGGCGATCGGGGTCATCAAGGCTGCCCTCGAAGCAGAAGGAAAGTCTCTTGCCAAAGACGCGTAGCCCTCGTCGTCCAGGCGCCGCATCCCGCGCGCGACAGCGAAGGGGGGCGGGAGGAGGCGAGCATGCCTGGCGAACGAGGGCGCCGCGTGGGGGGTGATGCGTGGTCGGCGCCGCGGGAAGCCGGCGCCGCCGCCACGAGGATTCCGCCGTCATCCTATCAGCGAGAGTCGTCTCGCCTGCGGCTTCGCCTCCGCGGGCCTCGTCGCCTCCGTCTGCCGGCTTGCCGATGCTACGTAGTGATTCCGGAGCAATTCATCCCTGGGTCTCAGCGCCAGGGAGATGAAGTGGCCTTCCACCTCGAGCGCGAGGCGCCGCTCGACGAGCTCACCGAGCAGCCGCAAGACCTTCTCCTGCTGGAGCCCGGCGGCCGCTGCCGCTCGCCCTGGATCCATGCCGGCGTGGCACAGATCATAGATGCACGCGAGCTCTCCATCGAGAACCGTCTCGACGAGATCCCCGGAGCGCTCGTCCCTGATGAGCAGCTCGCCCGGGCCCACCCTGTGAACTTCCATGGCTGGTATCCCACGCTCCCACTGGACGTGCTCCTCGTACCATCCGGCAAAGCTGCGCCAGCCTTCGATCACGCCGGGCTCAAACCACCCCTCGGGCGCCGAGTAGCCGTAGTAGGGCACGAGGAATCGCTCGACGCCCTCCAGACCTTCCAGATAGGTATCGGGCCTGAGCCGCGCCATCTCATCAGGACCGAGCTGGTTGAAGAGAGGGCTTCCATAAGACAACGTATAATCCGACAGGCTGTAGTTCCCCAGGTGGGGCGTCTCCTTGATGATCCGCTGTGTTTCGGCGATGTCATCCATCGTCGAGCGGGGGTGCCCGATGATCAGGTTCGAGAGCGAGCGGATGCCCAGCTCCTTCAGCCACTTTTGAACGAGGATGTTCTGCCGCGCCCTGGTCCCCTTGTTCATTCGTCGGATCAGGGACGAGGCCAGGGACTCGATCCCAACCTGAGCAGCGTCGACCCCGGCCAGGGCCAGCTTCGTCCAGAACCTCTCAGGGTGGTGCGCCCGGAGCTCCATCGTCGCCGGAATCTGGATGTTGAGCCGTATCAGCTCATCGGCATAGCCCTCCGCCCATGTGTCGCAGACGTTGTCCATGAACAGGACACGCCGCACCCCGTAGCGCTTGGTCATGGACAGCACATCCTTGACGATGTCCGCCGCGAGCCGCTTTCTGAAGCCCTCCCAGTTGACGTTGATGCCGCAAAAATCGCACTTGGCGAAGCATCCCCGGCTCCCCTCGACGGGGAGCATCACGTTCTTGCTGAACGGTCGGATCACCTCCGCGCCCCGGAACACCCTCCTGACGGCCCGGAAGTACTCCTCCAGATCCGGGACGCCGAGGTCTCGGATGGATGCGAGCTGCGATGCGAAGTTCGCCGGATCTCTCGTGAAGAGATCCATCTGGTTGGTCTGGATGTCATAGATCCCCTGCACCTCGCCGGGGATGCTGTCGTGGAGACGATCCATCTCGCTCAGGGGGGTACGCAGGTAGGCGGCCGCGAGCCGCTCCAGCTTCTTCTCCCCCTCTCCGAGCACACCAAACCCGCGAATGCCTAGCCGCTTCAGCACGTCGGCGACGCTGGGCGCCGCCGCGCTCGCCCCACCGAACACGAAGACGCACCTGTGATCCGGGTACCGCTGGCCCAGGTAGAGGGCGCAGTAAATGGACGAATAGACCTGGTTGTAATTAAGCGTGAAGCCGATCAGGTTCACGCCGCTCCGGATGAGCTCCGGCCCCAGCGCTGCGTCGATGTACCTGTGCGTCGCGTTCCTCAGGCGGGTCAGCGAGCGCTTCGTGAGCTTGACGCGACCGCGCTTCGGAGCGTTCACGATCGAGAGCAGCTCGTCGAGGGAGGGGGCTCCCTCGACGGACGCGCGCGGCCTCATGAACCGCTCCAGAGCGAGGAGGAAGTACGGGAACTCCCTGAACTCCGAGAGCTCCGAGTACAGGTCCGACTCGCCGGCGTCGAGGAACACCGAGCAGAATGCAGAGTACGTATTGGTCGTGAAGCGGCCGGGGAACGCGGCATCGAGATGCGCCTTCAGCGCGCCGAGCTGGACCGAGGGGACATAGACATCGGCCCACGGCATCGACACCAGGTGCGTCTTGATCCTCATGGCGACCCCCCATCGATTGAATTCGTGTTTCCGGTTCCGCGGATCGCCGCTCTCTCCCTGAACATAGCGCCTCGATCACGCATCTCGCGGCCTGCTCGAGCGAACCTCCCGGGCGTCCTTGGCGGACAGCGTGTACTTCATGGCCAGCGTGAACCGCGACACGGGGCACACCCTGCTCGGAATGCCCGCGCAGTGCCATGTCACGCCCGGGAAGATCAAGACGCGCCCAGGGGCCGGCAAGACGGCCAGGTTGAAGGCCCCCGAGTCGTCGTAGAGCATCGTCTCTCCCCCCCATTCGCGGTCCCAGCGCGGGTTGGCGTAATAGAGCACCGTCACGTCTCGGCGACGCGGCTTGCAGTCGACGTGCGGGTAGTTGACGTCGCCGTAGGACGTCTGATTGACGTACGCCTTGTAGAGGTGGTGGGGCACGTCCGCGTAGCACTGCTTCATGAGGCCGAAGACTTCCTCGTAGAAGAAGAGCGCCTGAAACGCCTCGAGGTCCACGAAGTGCGCCACCATCTTCGGGAAGTGATCCGCGCTCGAGCTGAGCTGCCCTCGGTAGTAGACGTAGGACTCCGAGAGGGTCCGGTAGACCTGCTCGATCTTCTTCTTGCGGAAGAGGTGATCCACGAGGATGACCTTGCGTCCGTTGACCGTGGTTTCTTGTATCTTCATCGCCCGCGATGTCTCAAGGAACAGAGGCCAGCATCCGGGAGGGGGAGCGCCGTGAAGCCCTATGCGCCGACGAATCCATGGAACATGGTATGCAGATCCTCCATGTACTCGTCGAAATCCTCCCACATGCGCGAGAGGAGGAGGCCACGACGCCCGAGCTGCTCCGCCTCCCTGGGGTTGCGCGCGACCCATTCGAGCTTGCTGGCCAGCGCTTCGTGGTCCCTCGGATCCCGCACGAGGAGGCAGTTCTCTTCGTCCACGAGGCCCTCCTTGTAACCTCGTTTCTTGTGGATATCACCCGACAGGACGAGGCAGCTGCCGCACGCGAGCACCTCTCTCGGTACGCCCGGCGTGTGGTAGTCGATGAAGAAGTCTCGCTCCAGGAAGCACGTCGCTGTGGTGGTGTTGATGAAGCTCGGGATCACCCAGTTCGGCATGAACGGGAGCAGCCAGACGCTCTCCTCCACCCGGTTTTCACGGATGAACGCGGCGAGCTCGCGGCAGCTCCTCTCGGCGCCGCCGCACATCATGATCGCCTGGACGTCGACGCCCCGGCGCTTCACCATTCCCAGCGCCCGGATGAAGTCGAACATGCCCTTCGCTTGATCGATCTTGCCGTACATCCCGAGCGTGGGGACACGGGGATCGAAGGTCTTCGGGGCGGATTCGCGGAAGCACGCATGGAGCCAGTCGTTGCCGGCGAGCGCCTCCGCCAGGCGCTCGTTCACGTCGAGCCTCGGCGCACCGGGGCGGAAGCAGTGCGTGGGGAGGGAGTCGGAGCCGAGGTAGTAGAGCCGCCTCTTCTTCACGCCGAGCCCCACGAAGAGGTCATCGAAGTGCTTCGCCGTCACGACCCTGTGCGCCCGTTTCAGGATCTCGGCGTAGGAGGTCCTCAGCCACGGCCTCGTCATCAGGACCGATATGTCGCTCCCCGCGTGCGCCAGGACGCAGGGGACCCCCGTCCATTGCGCCGCGAGAGACGCAGCCATCCCGTACGGTTCCAGGTAGTAGGCGTAGATCAGGTCGCAGGAGTGTTCCCTGACGATGTCCGTCGCCATGGAGGCCAGCTTGGTCACGTACGGGTTCGCCCAGGGGACGTAGAGGTCGTACCCAGGACGCTCCGACGAGACGTAGCGGACGGAGCCACCGTTCGCGAAGCGGATCTGTAGCCGCCGCCTGTCGGATGGGGTCATGGCCATCCGGCAATCTGCCTCTGCTTCATCGGCGTTCGTGACGACCCAGACCTGATTGCCGCGCTTGGCGAGCGCATACGCCATCCAGTAGGTCCTGGTGCTGACGCCCCCTTGAATGGGTGGGAACTTGCTGATGATGCAGATCTTCATCGCGCAGATCTCCTCGCTGCAGGCGCGGGCGGGCCCGGCGTCCGCCTCAGCTCAGCTCACCTCTCAGCAGGTTGCAGGGATCCTCGGCGGCTTGCTTCGAGAGCCGATGCGTCATCACGCCCTGCCTGTCGCGGGAGTAGTAGATCGCGTAGATGGATTCTCCTCTGCCCTGAAGGACGCTGATGCGATCGATCTCTGGATACAGGTCCATGACGTTCGAGGCGAGCTTCATGCAGTAAAGGTGGCCGCTGTCGTGGATCCCGAAGCGGGAGGTGTCCATGTTGAGGGGCCCCGTGATCCGGGGCCGCGCCTGATGAAACTGCGCGAGGGCGACCGCCCGCTCCACCCTCAGGAGGTCTCTGTAGAGACATGCGCCGTCCAGGCGCTCCGCCCATGAATACAGGACGCCGAAGATCTTCTTGATCATGGCTCCTCGATCGGTATCCATGCTGACGTGAGAATAGAGGCAGTCCCAGAGCCGCCGCCTCCTCGCCGTGAGGCCGCAGAACACCGGATAGTGGCTCTTGACCGAGCGCTGTATCGAAGCCCTGAACGACGTGGCGATGCTCGCCAGGCACGACTCGCTGTACTGGGATAGCTCGTCGCCGAGCTCGGCTCCCTCGGCAGTCCCCCCCTGGACGAGGCTCCTCAGGTAGCGCTCCTGCCAGCGGGCGACGCTCGTGCGGCTCATCGCTGGCACATCCCTCGAATCCGGACGAGATCATCCCACACCCTGGGCAGGTCCTTGAAGCGCGCCTCACGCTCCAGGATCACGGCCTCCGGGGTCGCCCGTTCCAGGAGGTACTCCAGCAGCTCGAAGACGACCTCGGGGACCTCGTGATCGTGGCCATCATAATAGTAACCGTCGTGAGAGGAGCCTCCGGCGAGGTGGAGCTGCCTTATACGGTGCGCCGGCAAGTGATCGATGAACGCTCTCGGGTCCAGCCCGTGGTTGAGCTGGTCGGCGTACAGGTTGTGGAGGTCGAGCAGGATGCCGCAGTCGGCCATCTCGACGGCCCGGGCAAAGAAGTCGTCGTGAGCGATCGTCGATCGCTTCAGCTCCCACATCGTGGCGATGTTCTCGAGCAGGAACGGCGCGGCGAGGCCCTCCTGAAAGAGCTTGATGTTCTCCACGAGGATCTGCAGCGTCTCGTCGGTCCGCAGCAGAGGCAGGTTCTTCTCGAGGTCGAGGTCGCCGATGCGGCAGGACGTCATGTGATCCGAGCACCAGCGCGGGGCCAACCGATTGACGACGTCTCGACGCGCCCGCGCGTTGCGATCGAGGCGATAATCGGCGCTGCCCAGCGAGTTGCAGGCGAAATGAAAGCAGTACGACGTGCCGAAGTCGGAGAGCAGCCGCTTCATCTGGCCCCTCTCGAAGTGACTGTAGATGTATCGCTCCGGCTGTATTTCCAGGAAGTCGACGAGCCCCTCATCCCTGGCTCGCCACAGCAGGTCGTGGAGCTCCGGATGGTAGCTCATGCCGATGTGGACAGCCATCGGATCACTCCCGTGAGGAGGCCGCTGCCGCGGGCGAGGAGACGTCCTTGGGGTCTACGACGTCTGCCCGAGAGTCCGTGAACCCGGCTCGCCCGTCGCCGTGCGACGGCATGGGTCGGGACGGGCGAAACGGCGCGGTATGCAGGGGGAGTCCTTGCAGGCGGTCGTCCCCCCCGGGGCGTGTCGTGTCACCCAGAGGCCGGAGGGAATGGCGACGCACCTCCAGCACTAGGGTTAAATTTTGGTCTTCTTGCTCGGCGTCGGGTCGTGCCGGCAAACGTGGGCGCTGGCGGCTGGCTTGGGGATGCTGATCTTCCGCGTGATGGGCGTCGGATCATGTCGGCAAACGTGGGCGCTGGCGGCGGGCTTCGGGACGTTCACCTTTTTGGATCGGGGCGTTGTAGACATCCGTGATCTCCTTGGAGCAGTGGCCGATGATCAGTACGCGGCGGTGTAGCGGCCGCAGGAGAGGTTGCCCTCACAAGTTACCGAGAATTCGCACCTGTCCGCAAGAAGAAGCGCCCCGCGCGAGCGGGCGCGGGGCTGGCTCCTGGCTCCTAGCTCTGTTCCCCGTCGGCCGGCTCGGTGAGGGACTGGAGCACCTCCGCTGCATCGATCTCGCGGAGCCGCTTCACGAGCGCCTCGACGCGGGGCGCAATCCCCTCTTGGATGGTTGCAGCGAGGTGCGCCCCCCCTGCGGGGCAGTCTCCCCGGAAGGTCAGGTCCTCGGCACACTCCCGCAGCGCGTCAGCCACCATCACCTCGACGAGGCGGTGCCACGTGATCCGGTGGATCCCGGAGGAGATGTGGAGCGAGGGGCCCCCGACAGCGGTCGCCTCGTGGAGATAGCCGCGGGGGATGTACAGCGCTCCACCCGGCTGCATGTCGATCTCGCCCCAGCGCGGGGTCATCTCGCGGAGCTCCGCGGTGCGGCAGGCGTGGTGGCGGTGCAGCGGCGCCTCGAGGAGGGGCTCGTAGATGATCCACCGCTTGCGCCCCTCGAGCTGGAGCACCACAACGTCGTGGGTATCCCAGTGGCGGGGGAAGGTCTGCGCCCCGCCCGGCGTGAGGTAAAGGTTCGTGTTGGCCTGGGCCAAGAGCGCTCCGGACAGGGCGCTTGTGAGCGCACCGACGGCCGGAAAGCAGTCCTGCACCCCCGCGAGGAGCAGGCTACCCCCCTCCACCTCGAAGAAGCGCCGCACCGCCGCACCGTCGAGCGCAGCGTCGGGCTCCGCCCGGAGGAAGCGTTTGGCGTCCACGTACTCCGACGTCGCGTCGATGAAGAACACCGCCTCGGGATGCACCCGGCCTTCCGCTATCGCGTCCAGCACCGCCTCGACGGTGGGCAGGCCTGCGAGCCCCTCCCCGCCCTTCGGCGGTGAGGCGAGGGGCCGGCTCGGCGAGCGCCCGGAGGTACGAGCGCCGCTGAGGAGATCGTCGAGCGAGCCGGGGATCAGCGACTCCATGGGGCAAGGCATGAAAAACGCCGCGGAGGACAGGAGACGCCAGGGCGGTCGCTCCTGTCAAGCATGGCCTGCCCGTGGGACCTCGGGGCGAGCTTGCGTCAGGGAGCGTTCTCGTGGTCCGCCTTCCCGGGCTGTTTCGAGAGCGTCACCCGGCGTAACCCGCCGGGTGATGCGGCTCGCGGCGCGGGTTTGGAGCATCGAGTGTTACGCCGTGTCGACGTTTTCATTCAGGCGCCGCGGCGAGCACACACGGGGGCGTCCAATCGATGGATTTCCCATCGGCTAACAGTGGAAATTTCCGCGTCGATTATGGCGACGTAACTGTGCAATGGGGCTCGACACAGCGCCTGAGGTAGATATCGTGGGCGCCACCGAGGAGCATAGGGTTCTTTGGTCGCTGGAAATGGCTTCCAGCCGGAGCTGCGCACGCAGAGAGGCAGCTCATAGGCTAGGTTTCAGGATTTCGTGAGCACGGGATGAACCAATTGCGGACCCTCGGGGTTTGGTTGCGCCGCGGTTTGCTGACCGGATTCGGCGTTTCGGCGTTGTTGCTGGCGCCGCGCTTCGCGGAGGCGAAGTCGGTGCGGCCGGTGGAGCCGATCAAGGTGAACGGCAGCGAGCTCGGGACGGTCACGATCTCGAACGTGGTCGTGAAGGCGCCGAACCTGGATGACGTGCTGATCGTCAAGGAAAAATTCCTCGTGATGTTTCTGGAGGAGATGCGCGAGCTCGGCTACCGCGCGCTCGGCCGCGAGAACCTGGCGCTGAACCAGGATCGCTCGAGCGAGGCGGCCTTCCTCCTGGCCGGGACGCTGACGGCGGCGGACTGCTCCGACGAGCGAGGCCTCACCTGCGGCATCACCATCAAGTGGGAGCTGCTCCATCGCTCCTCCAACACCGTGGTCTATCAGATGACGTCGAACCACGAGGAGATGGAGATGCGCGAGCTCGACCGCGCGGCGGCCGGCAACGCGCTGCTGCTCGGCAGCCTGCGCTCGCTGCTCGCCCGGCCGATGTTCGTGCAGGCCCTCCGGGGCTCGGACACCCCTGCGGAGGCGCCGGCCGCGCCCGAGTTTCCGCCCGGGGAGATGCGCGGCTGCCCGGCCCGCACCCTGGTGATGCCGAAGATGAGCGAGGACGTCTTGAACGCCACGGCGCTGGTCAAGCTCAACGACGGCGTCGGCAGCGCTGTCGTGATCTCTCCGGATGGCTTGCTGCTCACCGCGGCGCACGTGGCGACGACGCCCGAGGTGGTTGTGCGCTTCCGCGACGGCAAGGAGCTTCCGGCGACCGTGATGCGCGTCAACGAGCAGTCGGACGTCGCGCTCTTGCAGCTGAAGGATCGCTCACGCGAGACGCCGTGCTTGACGCTGCGCATGCCGTCCCCCAGCACCGGCGACGACGTGTTCGCGCTCGGCGCGCCCGGCGGCGAAAGGCTGTCGTTCTCCGTGACGCGCGGTATCGTCAGCGGCCAGCGCTCGTTCGACGGCACCAGCTTGATCCAGACCGACACCAGCATCAGCCCCGGTAACAGCGGCGGGCCGCTTGTCGACGACAAGGGTCAGGTGGTCGCGATCATGACGTTCAAGGCGACCGGGAAGGGCATCGAAGGCCTGGGCTTCGGCGTGCCTTCGGCCATCGCGCTTTCGTCGCTCGGGCTGAGCTTCGGCGAGACGACCGGGGCGCTCAAGGTCGAGCGTAAAACGGCGACGGCGTCGGGCGGGCCCGCGCTCAGCGTCGCGGCCGACAAGCCCGATCCGCCCTGGTTTTATGTGGGCGAGGACGCGCCCGGCAAGACGCCGGGTTGGGTCGGGAAGACGAACGGCTGGGGCTGGGTGGCGTTCGTCGCCGGCGGCGTCACGGTCGGTACGACCGCGCTCATCGGCAGTACGCCCTCCAACTTCGGCACGCTCCGCACCTGGAACACCGTAGGTTGGGCCGTCACCGGGCTCGGCGCGGGCATGGTGCTGAGCTCGTACGTCTTTGCGCCGAACAAGAAGCCGCCCGCGACCGGGGGGCGTTCGACGCCGGGCCGCACCTTCGTCGCCGGAGTCGGCGCGCCCGGCATCGGGCTCACCTCACTTTCAATCATGGGGACGTTCTGATGTTGCTCCGCACGCTGTGTGCTGCGCTGCTCTTTCTGCTGCCGGGAGGGTGCCTGCTCTTGCAAGATCCGCCGCCGACGAGCCCGCTGGACGGCAAGTGCGAAGACGACAACTGGTGCAATGAAGGCCTGATCTGCGTCTTCCCGGATGGGCAGTACAGCACGGGTCAATGCAGAGCGCCCGGTAGTTGCACCGTCGACAGCAATTGCCCCGCGGGTCAGCTCTGCCAGGGCACCTCGGGCAGCAGCAAGATCGGCGAGTGTCAGGAGAACACGGGCTGCATCTCCGACACGGAGTGTGCGACGGGCGCCACCTGCTATCGCGGGAGCTGCTTGTTCGTGTGCGAACTCTCCTCGGAGTGCCCCGAGGACTCGTACTGCAGCATTCTAGATGATTGCCCGCCCCATATGGACTGCCCCGACGCCTGCGAGTACTTCTGAGGCGCCGCCGAATCGCGCGTGCTTTGGACCGAGGTTCGGCGGGTGAGGGAGCGCGGTCCGCGGCGGGCGTCCAGCGGGTCCGCCTCCGCTCCTGGCGGGGCCGACTTCGCGTAGGAGGGCGAACGCCATGAGCAACCCGGAGATCGAGGCAGCGCTCGCGCTGGCGCGCGAGCGCTGGGAGAAGATGTTCCCCGTCAAGGACGAGCGCGCCCAGCTCGCGAGCTGGGACCCGCCGCACTTCGCGCCGGGGCTCGGCCTCGTCGCGGAGTTCAGCCTCTTCGAAGCGCGCACGAACCGAGGGCCGTCCGGAGAGCTGGTCGTCGTGCCGCTCGCGCGGATGAGCGAGCCCGCGGCGGCGCTCGACGAGCTCGCCGCGACGCTCGAGGGGCTCAGGTCTCGCGGCCTCGCCTCGCAGCTCGACGCGCCGCTCGAGGCGACGATGGGCCTCGCGCCGGCGCGCTTCACCGAGGGCATGTTCGCGACCGACGAGCTCGGGGCGCGCCGCCGCGCCGAGGCGCTCGCGTCGATGAACGCCCGCTTCGAGGCCGTGGCCGCACGAATGAACGAGGTCTATGGCCTGCGGCTGCCGCGCTACCTCGCGACCTTCGCGGCCTTCTGGCGCAGCCTCGACGAGCTGGAGCGGCAGGGGATGAGCCACCTCGGGCGATCGCCGGGCGGGATCATGATCTGGTTCGAGGACGGCGGGCTCGAGCGGAAGACGCGCGGCGGGCTCGACCCGCGGCTCGAGTGCCGGTTCCGCGCCGACCCGCCCGAGCTGGTCACCGTGATGTGGGGCGACACCGACGGGCTGCACCATGGCCTGTGGTACGACGACCCCGCGGATCCGCCGACGTGCATCGCGCACAATTACGCCCGCGACTCCGCGGAGACCTGGAGAGACAGCGAGCCCACGCCGCTCGCGGTGCTCGCTGCCCGCGCGCGCGAGCGCATCTCGGGCCCTTACGAGGAGGAGCCGGCCCCGCTGCAGGTGTACGCCGCGCTCGCCGCCCTCGAATGGTTCGAGGAGGCCGACCGCGAGGCCCTCGCCGAGGACCCGCCCGCGCAACGCTGGCTCGATGCGGACCGCATCCCGACCCTCGGCACGTTCGGGCCCGCGCTGCCGCCCGGCGCCGGGAGCATCCGCGTGGGCCCGCCCGACGAGCGCGTGAAGGCGTGGAAGACGCAGCCGCCGCGCGTGCAGACGTGGATCGCGTCGGCGAAGCGCGATTGCGCCGAGGGGCGGCCCGCGGCGGCGCTGACGTTCGGGCTCGACCTGCACTGGCTCGATAAGGAGGAGTACCGCGGCGCCGCGCTCGAGCTGCTGATGATGGCATACGAGAAGCTCGGGCGGCGCGCGCACGCGGAGACCGTGAAGGTGCATTATGCGCACCGCGATCTCCGGAGCGTGGGGGTGTTCCTGCGGCCAGGCGAGGAGGACGGCGGACCTTAGCGCTTTGAGCGGCTCAGAAGCCGTTCAAGCCGCACAGATGACCTGGAGACCCGGCTCTGGACCCACGAGCACGGGTCGGTGCTGCCGACGTCGGCGTACAGGCACCCTGACGCGATGACGCTCGCCCTCAGCCGAGCGCCCCTCCGCCATCGACCACGCTCGCGTGCAGGCCCCGCGCGGGGGCGCGCAGCGCGGGATCGTCGCCCGAGAGCTGGGGCAGCATCGCGACGAACGCCCACTCCTGCACGCCCGAGTCGTCGAACGTCAGGTGAACGCGGTCGCCGTCGCGCTCGAACGTGATGATGAACAGCGCACCGTCGAGCACGGCGTCGTCCGACGTCATCGTGAACTGCTCCTCGAAGTCCTCCTCGACGAGGAACTCGCCCGACGCCGCCGCGCGAGCCTGCGGATCGTCCACGCGCACCACCAGCTGCGGCAGGTCGGTGCAGCGCACCGCGCCGAGCCCGCGCAGCAGCACCGCACGCAGCCACGCGCCGCCGAGATCGAAGCCGCCGCCCCAGAAGAACACAAGGCGATCGACGCTGAGCACGTTCGCCTCGTCGTTGAACAGGCCCTTGAGCAGGAACCGCGACGTTGCGTCGCCCGGCCACGGCACACCGTGCCGCCGGCCGAGCTCGACAAGCGGCGCCGGCACGGCGCCCTCGCTCCACGGCGCGTCGGCGGTCTTCTCGTAGGTGACGTAGTCCGCGACGAGCCGCCGCAGCTCCGCCGCGGCCTGCTCCGCCGCGGCGACCGTCGAGAACTCCGCTGCCTGCATCACGACGTGGCTCATTCGCGCAGTGTATGCGATTCCGCGGGGCGACGGCGAGGAAGCCGTCGATTCAGGCGAAGACCATCATGGAAGGGAAGGACCGTGATGAAGCAGGGACCGGAGCCCCCTGATTCCGGTCGCGTCGAGCACCGGTACCCCGCTGCTCGTGCCGGAACAAGCGGAGTCCTGGCGGGTGCGCCCCGCGTCGCGCGCGCGGTACTCGGCGATCATCTCCTTCGTCACGTCGTGATCATAACAGAGAGGCGCGGCGCCTCCCGGCCGCGAGTAAGCGCTGCGCTTGCCGCATTGTCTGCCCGCTCGATCGGTATCGTAAGGACACGGGCAGCTCCCGCTGTACGCCGCTCGTGACTCGGCGATGAGAGCCTTCCGGATCGCGGCGTCCGTCTTCGGCGCATCTGCCCTGGCCGAAGACGCCGCGAACATCGCCATTCCAACGACGAGCCAGTACCCAAGCCGCATCACCTGGCATCGTACCGACCCTCCGAAACCTCACAACAGGTTCTTTCGTTCAGGTGCCCCCGTGTGTTCCCATCGGTCGAGCGGCTCCCTCGTGGCCACTCTTCGCCGTGTTCTTCGCCATGATCTTCGCCAGGTTCGCGTAGAATCGAGCGGAGTGAGCAGATCGTCGACGGCACGGGGACCTCTCATCGACGCACCGCAGCGGTCGCTCACCCAGGCAGGTGAGCAGCACCCACTGCGCGCGAGCTGTCAGGTCGTCGAGGCGACAGCGGATGTCGCGGTAGGCTATTGGAGCTCCCTGGCCGCCGCGGTCTGGATGAAGACGACCCACCCGCACCACGCCGCCTCCCTGAAGGCGGCGATCCTGGGGGCGCAGGCGAGCTCCCCGTCCCGCAAGGTGTGGCTGCTGCAGATCGTGACCCCTGAAGCCATCGTACCCGACACGCGCAGCCGCAGCGCCCTCGCCGGGATGTTGGGTTCGGTGGATGGCATCGTGTCCCACTCGGCGGTGATTCACATCGGGTCGGGCTTTCGCGCGTCGCTCGTGCGCAGCATCGTCACGGGGCTCAACGCCCTGGGACGCCAGCAGTTTCCACATCGTGTCTTCGCCAGCATCGAGGAAGGCGTCGCCTGGCTGGCCACCCACGGCCTGCCGGACCGGGCGGCCACCTATCACGACCTCTCGGCGTTCCATGAGGCCGCGGTGGCGGGCCAGCTCGCGAGCGTTCGGACGTGAGCGCCCTGCCCAGGACATCGTGGCCTCGAGCCTCGCGTTCCCGCGCGTCCTCGGCGCCACCTCCGCGACCGATAGAGAAGCTTCTCGTCGTCTTGACGGGCGCGCCGCGACCAGGGATCCTCGCCGGCATGCGTCTCGCCGCGTTCGGGGTGATCCTGTTGCTCGTGGGCGACGCGCACGCCGAGTCGACGGCGCCCGCGGTCGACACCACCCGGCGCGACGTGGGCACCGGCCTCTCCGTGGGCGGACTGGTCCTCGGCTCCGTCGGAGCAGGCATGTTCTTCCTCACCCGACCGAGCGGCGACGATTCCTGCGGTTGCGCGTCTCGCGCATGGGTCTTTCCCACCGTGCTCATGAGCGTCGGAGGCGCCATGACCCTCACGGGTGTACCGCTCTGGATCACGGGTCAGATGAAGCTCGATCGCGCCAGGACCCAGGCCGAGCTGCAGCTCGGCCCGCTCGGCGGAAGCGTCCGGCTCCTGTTCTGACGGCGTGCGACGCTCGCCCCGCCGCACCCCGCCGTCACGTGACCGCGGGCCCCGCGGCGAGCCCGCCGCTCACGGCTCCGCGGGCGCCCCGTCCCGTATCCCGAGCGTCTCCTCGCGCGCCGACAGGCACGCCTCGCTCCCCACGACGAACGCGCGGCAGTTGTCCGGCCTGATCTCGTAGATGGCGCAGCGCAGGTCCTCGCAGAGGTGCTGGCACCGCCCGCTCGCCGCGAAGCGCAGCGTGATCTTGCCGTCCCGCGCCCGCCGCACGTAGGCGCGCCCCGTGAGGTCGCCGCGCCCGGCGCCCCGAAAGCGCGCGAGGTCCACCTCGTCGAGCAGCACGTTGGCGTCGTGGCAGCAGGCGCCGCAGGCCAGGCAGTCGAGCGCCACCTCGCGGATCGCCCCCGGGTGCGTGCTGTCGCGCTCGCACCAGTCGAGGACCGAGCCCTCGTACTGCCGCTTCACCCGCGCCGTCGCGAGCCCCTTGGCTGGCCCCTCGCCCACGCGGCGAAAGCGCTGCTGCTCGATCGACAGGAGCGACCACAGCCCGAGCTCCGTGAGCTTCCCGTCCTCGCCGATGGAGAGCAGGAGATCGACCCGCTCGTCCGGCAGCACGATGGCCGCGTGCCCGCCGGCCCTCACGTGCGCCGCTGCGCGGCTCAGGAAACGCGGGCGAAACCGGCGCCAGACGGGGCGAGACACGACGTATGCGGACATCGGGGCGCATCTTCGCGCCCCGGCCCCGCGCTGCCAAGCCCCGCCCTCGCCCGGCAGCGGCGCTGCGCTATGTTGGAAGGGTGCGACATCGCAAGAAGATCGTCATCGTGAAGACCGGTGAGCCCGTCCCCCCGGTCCTCGAGCGACGCGGCCAGTTCGCCGACCTGATCGAGCAGACGATCGGCGCCAGCTGGAGCGGCGGATACGCCACCGTCGACGCCCGCACGGACGAGCTCCCCGCGCCCGGCGCCCCCGAGACCGCCGCCTTCGTCGTCACCGGCTCGTCGGCCAACGTCCCCCACCGCGAGCCCTGGATGCTCCGCTGCGAGGCGTGGCTGCGCGGCGTCGTGCACGCCGGCACCCCCACGTTCGGCATCTGCTTCGGCCATCAGATCCTCGCCCAGGCCCTCGGCGGCGAGGTCGTCCGGAACCCGCGCGGCCGCGAGATCGGCAGGATCCGCGTCCAGCGCCGCGCCGACGACCCCCTCTTCGACGGCCTGCCGTCGAGCTTCGAGACGCACGCGACCCACGTCGACACGGTCGGCACGCTGCCCGAGGGCGCCACGAGCCTCGCGTTCACCGAGCTCGACGACCACCAGGTCATCCGCTTCACGAGCACGTGCTACGGCGTGCAGTTCCACCCCGAGATGGACCACGACGTCATCGCCGGCTACATCGCGTGGCGGAGCGAGATCTTGCAGGCCGAGGGCCGCGACGTCCCGGCGCTCCTCGCCCCCATCGCGCCGGATCAGCTCGGCACACGGACGCTGCACAATTTCATCCGGCACGTGGTCGTGCGCGGCGCCTGATCCCTACGCCGCCGACCTGACCTGGGTAGTCCCCGCCCTGACTGACGCGCCGGTCAGTCGCCTCTCGACCTGGCCCGCCGGCCGCGCGACGGGCTCACCCGCTCCGGCGCCTCGCCGGGGGCGTCCCCTGTCGCGGGCGCGGCGCGCTCGCCCTCCGGGCCCCGCGCCGCGAGCCCGGCCGCGGGGTCCATCCGGAGGTAGCCGCGCCGCAGGAAATCGTGGAGCGCCGTCACGATCCGCTCGCGCGGGCGGGCCTGCTCCTCGAGGGCGTTCTCGAACAGCACCTCCTTCAGCGCGCCGATCGTGAACGTCGCGTAGAGCTCGGTGTCCCCCGGCTCGATCACGCCGAGCCGCTGCCCCTCGGCGAGGCTCTGCTGCAGCAGGAGCTTCACCTCCTGGCGGAACGCCCGCAGCTCCTTGACGAACGCCGGGTCGAGCCCGGCCGCGTGCGACAGGAGGATGCTCGTCAGCGCCGGATCGTCGAGCAGGACGGCCACGATCGCGCGGATGTTGTGCTTGACCTGCGCCTCGACGTCCGCCGACGGGTCCACGCGCAGGATGGCGCCGCCGAGCCGCGAGAAGAGGCCGCGCACGAGCTCGCCGAACACCGAGCGCTTGTCGGGGAAGTAGAGGTAGAACGTCCCCTTCGCGACCTTCGCGAGCGCGACGATGTCGTCGACCTTCGCCTCGTGATACCCCTTCTCGGAAAACACGGTACGCGCGGCGCGGAGGAGCGCCTGGCGGCGCTCGGCCTTGTCCATGGGCCGGTCGCTTTACCATCACCGGCCCGCCATCTGGGGACCGATGTCTCCCCTCCGGCGTCGAGCAGGCCCGCCGTCTGAAAAGATCCGGAAAGTTCGCGACACAGCGCACGACACGCGGACGCGGGGGGCACCACGCGCCATCAGACGCAACCAGCCGCAACCGAGCGTGGCGTCGGAACCTTGCACCCTGGACGCAGCGATGGCCCGAGATGCCCGGAGAACGGCGTCGCGCGGCGACCAAGACGCACCGGATTGCTTGATTTCCCGGACATCCCGTTGTAGCCATCACGACTGACCAGCCAGTCAGTCGGACGCTGGGGACCGGCGACGGCGGTGGGAGGAGCCCCGATGGGAAGGCAGATCCAGGAACCGGTCGTGGTCGGCATCGACGTCGGCTCGACGACGGTGAAGGCCGTCGTGCTCGATCCGCAGACGCTCGAGATCCTCTGGAGCGACTACCAGCGGCATCAGACGAAGCAGCCGGAGAAGGTGCTCGAGCTCCTCGAGACCATCGAGGCGTCGTTCCCGGCGTCGCCGAGGGACAGCTGGCGGGTGTTCATGACGGGCTCCGGCGCGGCGCCCCTCTGCCCCGGCCTGGGCGCGAAGTTCGTCCAGGAGGTCAACGCGGTCACGCTCGCGGTCGAGAACCTGCACCCGGACGTGGGCAGCGTCATCGAGCTCGGCGGGCAGGACGCGAAGATCATCATCTTCCAGCGGGACGAGAAGACGGGCGACAAGACCGCCGCGCCGTCGATGAACGACAAGTGCGCCTCCGGCACGGGCGCCACCATCGACAAGTGCATGATCAAGGTGGGCCTCCCGCCGACGGAGGTGGTGAAGATCCACTTCGACGACTCGAAGCTCCACCACGTCGCGGCGAAGTGCGGCGTCTTCGCCGAGACGGACATCGTGAACCTCGTGAAGAGCGGCATCCCCTCGACGGAGATCCTCTGCTCTCTCGCCGACGCGATCGTCCTCCAGAACCTGTCGGTGCTGACGCGCGGCTCGACGCTGAAGCACAAGGTGATCCTGCTCGGCGGCCCCAACACCTACCTCCCCTTCCTCCAGGAGTGCTGGCGCAAGCGGATCCCCGAGACCTGGGACGAGCGCGGCTACGACTGGCCGAAGGACCAGCCGGTCGAGGAGACGATCTTCGTCCCGGAGAACGCGCAGTACTACGCGGCGTTCGGCGCGTGCGTCTACGGGCTCAAGGAGGCGCCGGAGGTCGGCCGCTACGCCGGCAAATCGGGGCTCGTCGAGTACATGACGAACGGCAGGAAGGCCCGGCTCGGCGAGAGCGCGGGCCCGCCGCTCGTGAAGACCCGGGACGAGGTCGACGAGTTCCGGAAGCTCTACAGCATCCCGCGGTTCACCCCGATGAAGCTCGCGCCCGGCCAGGTGGTGCGCGGGGTCATCGGCCTCGACGGCGGCTCCACCTCATCGAAGGCGGTGCTCATCGACGAGGACGGGAACATCGTCTGCAAGGCCTACCAGCTCTCGAAGGGCAACCCGATCCAGGACGCGAAGGAGCTGCTCGCCCAGCTCCGGCAGTACGTGCTCGATCAGGGCGCGACGCTCGAGGTGCTCGGCTTCGGCGGCACCGGGTACGCGGCCGACGTGCTCCAGGAGTGCATGCGCGCCGACGTCAACATCGTCGAGACCGTCGCCCACATGATGAGCGCGGTGAAGTTCTTCGGCGACGTCGACGTCATCTGCGATATCGGCGGACAGGACATCAAGGTCCTGTTCATGAAGAACGGCGATATCGCGAACTTCCGCCTCTCCAACTCGTGCTCTGCGGGCAACGGCATGTTGCTCCAGGCGATGGCCGATCAGTTCGGCCTGAAGGTGACCGAGTACGCCGACACGGCGTTCGGCGCCGAGCTCGCGCCGAAGTTCAGCTACGGCTGCGCCGTCTTCCTCGACACGGACCGCGTGAACTTCCAGAAGGAGGGCTTCTCGAAGGAGGAGCTGCTCGCGGGCCTCGCCCAGGTGCTGCCGAAGAACGTGTGGCAGTACGTCGTGCAGATCCCGCGGCTCGCGGCCCTCGGCACGCGCTACGTGCTGCAGGGCGGCACGCAGTACAACCTCGCGGCGGTCAAGGCGCAGGTCGATTACATCAAGGAGCGCGTCCCCGGCGCCGAGGTGTTCGTCCACCCGCACACGGGCGAGGCCGGCGCGCTCGGCGCCGCGTTCGAGACGCTCCGGGTGGTGAAGCGCAAGGGCCGGTCGACGTTCATCGGGATCGACGCGGCGATCGCCCTCGAATACACGACGAAGAACGACGAGGAGACGGTCTGCCACTTCTGCCCGAACGAGTGCAAGCGGACCTTCATCGACACGAAGCGGCCTGACGGGACGACGAGCCGCTACATCTCGGGCTTCTCGTGCGAGAAGGGCACCGTCGAGAGCGAGCAGGCGATGCTCGCGCTCGTCGCCGAGCGGAAGAAGATCGCGAAGCAGTTCCCGAACCTCGTCGACTACGAGTCGAAGCTCGCCTTCCGGCACTTCTACGGCACGGCGCCGCTCCCGGAGGAAGGCGCGCCGGTGAAGGACACGGTCGTCAAGAAGGGCTTCCTCGGCATCCGCCGGGTGGAGACGACGCGCCCGTTCCGGCGGAGCGGCATCGAGGTGCGGGAGCGCCTCCGCCGCGTCCGCATCGGCATCCCGCGCGTCCTCAACATCTACTCGACCGGCCCCTATTACCGCGCCTACTTCGAGGCGCTCGGCATCCCCAAGCAGAACGTCGTCTTCAGCGACGCGACGAGCGAGGAGATGTGGGTCGAGGGCGGCAAGTACGGATCCATCGATCCGTGCTTCCCGTCCAAGGTCGCGCAGGCCCACGTCCACAACCTGCTCTTCCACCACCACAGCGACGAGAAGAAGCTCAATTACATCTTCTTCCCCATCCTCACCCATGTGCCGAGCTTCGGCGAAGGGGTGATGGACAAGACGAGCTGCCCCATCGTCGCGGGCGTGCCGGACGTCATGAAGGCGGCCTTCACGAAGGAGGTCGACTTCTTCAAGACGCGCGGGATCGAGTACCTCGACCCCGCGCTCACGTTCTCCGAGATGACGCTGACGGCGCGCCGGATGTTCGAGACCTGGGGCCCGCGGCTCGGCATCACCGAGGACGAGAGCGATCACGCGCACCGCGAGGGGATGCGGGCGCTCTCGCAGTTCGAGCGCGACCTCCAGGACAAGGGGCGGGCGATCCTCGAGACGGTCGAGTCCGAGAACCGGGTGGCCATCCTGATGATCGGGCGGCCGTACCACTCCGACCCGGGCCTGAACCACGGCATCCCGGAGGAGTTCCAGGTGCTCGGTTATCCGATCCTCTCGGTGCGGTCGATCCCGCGCGACATGGAGTACCTCGCGCGGTACTTCAAGGACGAGATCGCGACGGGCCAGCACCCGCTCGACATCAACGACGTCTGGCCGGAGAACTACTCGGCCAACAGCGCGCAGAAGGTCTGGGCGGCCAAGTTCGCCGCCCGCCACCCGAACGTCGTCCTGCTCGATCTCTCGAGCTTCAAGTGCGGCCACGACGCGCCGACGTACGGGATCATCGACAGCATCGTGAGCTCGAGCGCGACGCCGTACGCGGCGCTGCACGACATCGACGCCAACAAGCCGGGCGGCTCGATCAAGATCCGCGTGAAGACGTACGCGCACAGCCTCAAGCTGCACGAGGAGGCGCTCGAGGACGCGGCGAAGAAGAAGGCGCAGCTGGTCCAGCGCATCGAGGAGAAGCGGCTCGAGCTGCTCCAGCTGAAGCGCGACCAGCAGGCGGCGCGCAAGATCACGGATCCCGCGCTCGAGCGGGAGATCGCCGCGCTCGCCGAGAAGGTCCGGAGCTACGTCGCGCCGGTCTCGCCGCCCGAGGCGCCGAAGACAGGCCTCGTGCAGCTCAAGAAGAAGCAGTCCGACGGGACCGTCGTCCCCCTGGAAGCCTGAACCACGTCGAAGGTCGAGGGGGGGACGGCGGGGCCGCCCCTTCCAGCATCCAAGCGAAGGGAAGCCACGCCATGCAACATACGAGCACGACGACCACGCAGAAGACGCGCCTTCCTCTGGTGGGCGAGGCGCGATCCAACAAGACCGACGTCGACATCGAGGCGGAGCTCAGGGCCTTCGAGGAGGCCGAGCGGGAGCGGCTCGGGCTCAAGGCCGAGCGGCGCCAGTGGGTCGACAACATGCTCAAGCCGAAGATGACCAAGAAGGAGCGCGAGAGCGTGACGCTCCTCATCAGCGGCCTCACCGCCGCGCAGGACTTCCTGTGCGAGGGCGCGCTGAAGGGCCTCGGCTACAACGTCCACTACTTCGGGATGAGCGACAACGCGGGCCTGCAGACGGGCAAGGAGTTCGGCAACCGCGGCCAGTGCAACCCGACGTACTTCACGGTCGGCGGCCTCGTGAAGTACCTCATCGACCTGCGCGACAAGCAGGGGATGTCGACCGAGGACATCATCAAGAACTACGTGTTCCTGACGGCGGGCGCGTGCGGGCCCTGTCGGTTCGGCATGTACGTGACCGAGTACAGGAAGGCGCTCCGCGACGCCGGCTTCGACGGCTTCCGGGTCATGCTCTTCCAGCAGACGGGCGGGCTCTCGCAGGCGACGGGCGACGACGTCGGGCTCGAGATGAACCCCGCCTTCTTCATCGCGATCATCAAGGCCATCGTCTGCGGCGACACGCTGAACGCGCTCGGCTACCGGATCCGGCCTTACGAGGTCGAGCCGGGCGCGACGAACCGCGCGATGGAGAACGCGAAGCGCATCCTCTACAAGGCGCTTTTCGAGCAGACGAACGTGTTCAAGGCGCTCTACGAGGCGCGCAAGGAGTTCGAGGGCGTCCAGGTGGACAAGCTCCGGCCCAAGGCGAAGACGTCGATCATCGGCGAGTTCTGGGCGATGACGACCGAGGGCGACGGCAACTACGCCCTGCAGAAGTTCCTCGAGAGCGAGGGCGGCGAGAACGACATCCAGCTCACGACGGCGTGGCTGCTCTACAACATCTGGGAGTGCGCCCGAGACACCCGCGAGCGGCGCGACCTGCGCGGCGCCGACGAGGGCAATTACGGCCTCGCCAGCCTGGACGAGTTCGGCGTGGCGAAGCGCCTCGCGACGATGCGCCTCGCCGAGGGCGCGCTGCGCGTCGGCTTCCAGGCGTTCGCGCTGCCGCTCGGCCTGCTCGACTACCACCTTCCGGACATGGAGCTCGTGGCGGAGGTGGCGAAGGACTACTACTCGAACGACCTCCGCGGCGGCGAGGGGCACATGGAGGTCGGCAAGCTCATCGTGAACGCCGTGAAGTCGAAGGCGCACGTGACGGTGAGCGTGAAGCCGTTCGGCTGCATGCCCTCCTCGGGCGTCTCCGACGGCGTCCAGTCGCTGATCACGTCGCGCTACCCCGGGACGATCTTCTGCGCGGTGGAGACGAGCGGCGACGGCGCGACCAACTTCTACTCGCGCATCCAGATGTACATGTTCAAGGCGCGCATCCTGGCCGAGCAGGAGCTCACCCGCGCCTACGAGGAGGCGGGCGTCACCGAGGCCGAGGTGCGCGCGTTCCTCGCGAGGAACCCGAAGTACGCGAGCCCGCTCCACCACCCGCCGCACCGCGTCGCCGGCTCGGCCGCCAACCTGGTCTACGAGGTGGCGCCGCTCATCAAGCAGACGGCCGCCGAGCGCGCCGTGGGCAAGGCCAAGGCGGCGGCGGGCGCGCTCCGCGACGCCGTGATGGCCGCCCCGGCCAAGGCGAAGGCGGCCAAGGATTTCCTCACGGATCCGGAGACGCTCGCCCGGGCCCGCGAGGACGTCGCGCTGATCCGCGACATCGTCGGCGGCAAGGCCGCGGAGCGGTTCAGCCCGCTGGTCAAGCGCCTCGCCGGCAAGGCGTACTTCGAGAACAACCCCGAGGTGCGCCACGTGAGCCACGGGGCGAACAGCGTGGAGCCCATCGCCGCCGAGTAACGCGGAGAGGCGGACGCCGCCGGGCGCAGCTCGCCCGGCGGCCCCCTCGGCCTTTCCGCGATCGGCGCGCTGCGCCGCGCCGCCCCGCCCGCCGCGCGCCGTCCGGCCGCGACGCACGCGCGAAATTCTGCTAGATATCGCGCGCCATGACCGAACTGCGCTCGTTGTCTCCCGATGCTCTTGCCTCGCTCACCCGTGAGCTCGAGGCGCGTTTTGCTGCCTTTGAAGCCCGCGGCCTCAAGCTCGACATGACGCGCGGCAAGCCGTCGTCCGAGCAGCTCGACCTCGCGAACGGCATGCTCGCGCTGCCCGGCGCGGGCGACCTCATCGCCTCGGACGGCTCGGATACCCGCAACTACGGCGGCCTCGACGGCCTGCCCGAGATGAAGGCCATCTTCGCCGAGATGCTCGAGGTCCCCTCGGAGCAGGTCATCGTCGGCGGGAACAGCAGCCTGACGATGATGCACGACGCGGTGGTCCGCGCGCTCGTCCACGGCGTGCCCGACGGCAGCGGCCCCTGGCTGAAGCAGCCCAAGGTGAAGTTCCTGTGCCCGAGCCCTGGCTACGATCGTCACTTCGCGATCTGCGAGCACCACGGCATCGAGATGATCACGGTCGACCTGCGCGACGACGGGCCGGACATGGATCAGGTCGAGAAGCTCGTCGCCGAGGACGCGGCCATCAAGGGCATGTGGAGCGTGCCGAAGTACTCCAACCCCACGGGCACCACGTACAGCCCCGAGGTCGTGCGCCGGCTCGCGGCCATGAAGACGGCGGCCCCGGACTTCCGCCTCTTCTGGGACAACGCCTACGCGGTCCACGACCTCTACGCCGAGGGCGACCCGCTCGCGAACATCGTGCCGGCGTGCCAGTCCGCGGGCCACCCGAACCGGCCGATCGTCTTCGCCTCCACGTCGAAGATCTCGTTCGCCGGCAGCGGCGTCGCCGCCATGGCGTCGAGCCCCGCGAACGTGGCGGACGCGAAGAAGCACCTCGGCATCCAGACCATCGGTCCGGACAAGGTGAACCAGCTGCGGCACGTGCGGTTCTACAAGGATTACAAGGGCTTGCTGAGCCACATGCAGCGGCACGCCGAGCTCATGCGGCCCAAGTTCGAGGCGGTGACGACCACGTTCGAGCGCGAGCTCGGCGGCAAGGGCATCGCCACCTGGACCTCGCCGCGCGGCGGCTACTTCGTCAGCCTCGACACCCTCGACGGCTGTGCGAAGGAGGTGGTGCGCCTGGCCAACAAGGCGGGCGTGAAGCTGACCGGCGCCGGCGCGACCTACCCGTACGGCCGCGATCCTCGCGACCGCAACATCCGGGTCGCGCCCTCGATGCCGCCGCTGGATCAGATCCGCGTCGCGATGGACGTCGTCGCGGTCTGTGTCCAGCTCGCGAGCGTCCGCAAGCTCGCTGGCTGATCGCCGTCATCGTCGCTCGCCCGCATTGCGATCGACGCACCGCAGTGCAAGGGTGGGCGCTTCCTCCCGGAGCGCCTCACCATGCAGCAACTCACCCTCGAAGGTCAGCAGAGAATTTCCGACCTGTCACAGCGCTATTTCGTCAGCACCGACGCGGTGATGACGCTGTTGCAGGCGCTCGTGAACGGCCATGGAACGATGGCGCAGTTCTACCACCCCGAGCTGGGCGGCGGCGGTCAGTGGATGCAGGGCGGCATGACCATGGTCGGGGACATGTTCAACAACGGTCTCAAGGCCAAGGTGGACGGCCTGTGCTCCGAGCTGTCCAGCCTGCTGGCCAGCCAGCCGTTCGTTCCAGCGCCCGCGAGCTATCCATCGCAGGGCGGTCAGCAGCAGCAGCAAGGTGGCAGTGGAGGTTTTGGGGGATCGCCGGTCAGCCTGTTCGTCCCGGGGTCGGGAGGGGGCTCGGGCAGCTGGTGGCCCGGGGAGCTCGGCGTGCCGAGCTCCAGCGGATCGCAGAACAACGTCCGATATGCCTACTTCCCCGGCGCGCGGCGCCTGGCCGTCGAGGTCAACGGGCGCGTCAGCGTCTATGACACGCTCGATCACCAGATCGGCGGTGTGTCGCAGCAGCAGGGGTCGGGGTCGTCCGTGACGTTCACCAGCCAGTACGGCGTGGTGAGCGTGCTGAGCTTGCCAATCATCTCCGGCGACCTTGCCGCGAAGCAGGCGCCGATCGCCCCGCCCGCTCCGGCGCAAGCGGCCGCTCCGGCGCAGGCGGACGCCGCCCTCCCCCGCCCTGCTCCGGCGCAGGAAGGGGATATCTTCGCCGCCATCGAGCGACTCGCCGATCTGCGGCAAAAAGGGTTCATCACCGAGCAGGAGTTCGCTGCGAAGAAGGCAGAGCTCCTCGGCAGGCTCTGAGCACGAGGCAAGGACGGTCGCCGAGGGCGAGGAGGAGCGGGCGGCGAGCGCCGGAGAGGAGCGCTCGCCATGCTCCGTCAGCCGTCACCCGCCGTGACAGACCGCTTCGATGTTGTGCCCATCAGGATCACGCACGAACGCGCCGTAGTAGCCCGGGTGGTACTGCGGCCGTAGCCCCGGCGGACCGTTGTCGACGCCTCCAGCAGCGAGCGCGGCCCGGTAAAACGCATCGACGTCGGCCCGCGTCTTCGCGACGAAGGCGACGTGCAAGCCGCCCTGAAGCGGGGTTCCCGTGCCGATCCAGAAGTCCGGCTTCCCCTCAGGCCCCAGGCCGGCGTGGGTGCCCGCCTCCCCGGTCATCTCGGGCGTGATCTCCATCACGAGCCCGTAGCCAAGGGGGGCCAGGGCCGCCAGATAGAAGGCCTTGCTCCGCTCATAATCCGAGACTGGAAAACCGATGTGGTCGATCATCATGCTCGCCATCATCGCCCAGACAGACGCGCGCCAGCTGAAGAAAAGGACTGCGCCTCTCCTCGCAGCGAGGCGCACCAGGCGCGGCTGTGCACAGCATTCCTATGGGCGACACGGAATTGCCATCTTCAGCAGGAACTCGGCACTGCGCACCAGGGCCGCTCGCGCGTCAAACGCACCATCCGTCCACACGCAGGCTTCTGGCCGGCGCCGCGGTGTTCGGCGGTCGGCGCTGCCTTGCCTACCGCGCGGGGCGCGCGCTCGCGCGCTCGAGGCCGCGGAGGACCTCCTCGAGCGCTTCCTGGGTGATGAGACCCACGTGCCGGAAGACCTCCCGGCCCCCTGCGTCGAGGACGACGACGCTCGGCACGTGGTGCAGCCCGGCGAAGGGCCCCTCTCCGGCGATCGTCGGGGCGTCCGCGAGCGCCACCGGGTACGGGAGCTTGAGCGCCGCGACGAAGGCCTCGACGAGCGGCCGGTTCTCGCTCGCCTCGAGGACCAGGAGCGCCGCGTTGACGCGCGGCGTGTGATCGCGGAACAGCCCCGCGAGGAACCGCGCCTCCGCCTGAGACGCCACATCGTAGGTCGCGACGAAGCCGATCACGCTGAACCTGCCCGAGAGCGACCCGGTCGAGAGCTCGCGGCCGTCGAGGGTCTCGTACGAGAAGCTCCGCACCGGGCCAGGCGCCGGCGCCGCCGCGGCGACCGGCGGCCCCGCCGCCGGCTCCCGGACGGCGTCGCCGCCCCCACCGCAGCCGATCGCGAGCAGCAAGAGCGGCGTGCAGACCGGCGCGAGCGGCTTCATGGCAGCGGATCACCCTCCAGGTGGGCGTCGAAGAGATCAGCGCAGAGCTGCAGCGAGGGTGGGAGCTCGGCGCCCTTGCGCCGCTGCGCCAGGACGGCATGGCACAGCTCCTCGATGACCAGCTTGATCGGCGTGGCCTCGAGCTGCGCGCCGTCGAGCAGGATCCCCGGACCCGGGGCGTCCTCCGCGCGGACGATGGGATCGTGCCGCGCCCAGGCGATGCCATCCTCGGGGAGATAGCGACACCAGAGCACCCGCACGAAGCGCAGGTAGAGCGGCGTCACCAGCGCCACCACGCGATCGCCCCCCGCGGCGACGCCGCGCAGCGCGAAGCCGCCCGCCGGGCGCGGTGCGTGCTCCCCCCCCTCGATCGCGACCTCGATCCGCTCGCGGCGCCCGGCGTCGCTCTCGACCGACAGGAGCGGCGCATAGATCGCCACCGCGGGCACCTGCAGCTTGGGCGCGTCTTCCGCGAGGACGTCGAGCCACGCCTCGCGCGCCTCGGGGCCGAGCTCCCCGTACACGTGGGCCGCGGCGATGGCCGCCTCGGCGTCGGTCGCGAGCGCGGCGAGCCACTCCCGCCAGGCGGCGAGGATGCGCGGGTCGAGCAGCGCGCCCGACGACGCGGGCAGGCCCTGCGCCGCGCCGTCGGGCGCGGCGGCGTCCAGCGAGGGCTCCTGGGTGAGATCGACCGAGCTCGGGTCGCGGCGCTCCGTCATGCCACCCTCAGCGCAGCGCGTCGCGGCGACGCGCCCCGACGTCGCGCTCCAGATCGCGCACGAGCTCGGCGAACTCGTCGCCCCGTCCGAGCGGCGCCGCGAGCGTGATCTCTCCGCCGCGATCCGCGAACAGCAGCGCGACGCCGTCGCTCGCCTCGACGATGCTCTTCACGAACACGACGTCCGCTGGATGGACCAGGACGTGTTGCACCAGCATCCCGGCGCTCGCATCCGCGATCGAGAGGGGGCCGCGCGCAGGCCCGAGCTGCCCCGCGGCCCCCGAGGGCTGTCCGCCGGCCGGAGACGCGGACGCGACTCGCCTGGAATTGCTGTCGTTCCGGCCCATGGACGGCGGAGCTAAGCACCGCTCGCCGGAGGGATCCAGCGGGCACACCCGGCGGGGATGGCCAGCCCCCTCGCCGCGTCAAGAGGCCGCGTCCCTCCCTCGATCCGCGGGCCCCGCGGCGTTCTCGCGCCCGCCAAAGCGGCGCGAGATCGTCGGGCCGCTCACCTTCACCCCTCTTGATTCGCACGGGCGGCTCGCCGGCGGCGTCGTCGGGAGGCGACAGGCCGCGGGCCCGAGCCAGACGAGAGCCGACGAGAGCCGACGGGAGCCGACGAGAGCCACCGCCGCGAGCCGGGGCAGGCGGGCTCTGGGGCCCACGGAGCGCTCGGGGATCGCCGCGCGGGGCGAAAGCGCCGCGAGGGGCGCTACACTCCCGCCGATGTCAGCCTCACGAGCCTGCAGCGAGCGAATGGAGGAGCGCCGCGAGACGTGCCCGGCGCCGCAGCCGAAGACCGCCGTCGATGACGACGAGCGCGAGCACGACGAGCACGACGAGAACGACGGCAAGCTGATCGACCTGCCGCCGCTCGGGCACGACGAGGAAGAAGGGGGCGACGAGGGCTTCGACGATCTCCTGCAGACGCTCGACGACGCGGAGCAGGGGCTCGACGACGCGAACGCGAGCGACCTCGAGATCGGCGTCGAGCTCGCCATGGACGACGGCGGGACCGGGGAGGACGAGCCCGCGGAAGAAGGCGTCGACGTCGGGGCGCTCCACGAGGGGATCGCGGAGGCCGACGCGAGCACGTGGCTGTCCGATGAGGCCGTCGAGCAGAGCGACGCCGAGCAGGACGATCTCGACGATCACGGCGGGGCGCACGGCGACGACGGCGGCGCGGAAGGGACGGGAGAGGATCCGGCGGACGACGTGGACGAGGGGGAGCTGCCGGCGCTCGACGCGGATCAGGACGGCGCGTACGAGGGCGAAGATCTGCTCGCAGAGCTGCCCGATCTCCCCGACGACCAGGCCCCCGTCTGGGATGCGCTGCCCTGGGTCGTCGTCGAGGACGCGGGCGCCGCCGTCCCGTGCGGCACGCTCGCGGTGGCCGGCGGCTACGTCGTCGCGGGCAGCGCCGGCGCAGAGCCCGGGCTGACGAGCGAGCCCGCCGCGCGATCGGGAGGTCGCCCGCGCCGCGCGGAGCGTGCGGGCGGCGAGCGCGGGGCCGTGCTCGTCGTCGACGCGGGGGCGCTCTCCGCGCGCCGCGCCGGCATCGACACGTCGGCGTCCTCGATCGCGCTGTCGGACAGCGCGATCCTCATCGCCACGCGCCGCGGCAACCTGCTGCTGAGCGACGACCGGGGGAAGAGCGCGAGCACGCTCGGCGCGTGGGGCTCGGGCGGCGCGCCGGTGACGCTCGCGACGACGCCGGGGCGCCTGTGGGTGCTGGCCGGCAAGACGCTGTGGTCGCCCGCGGCCGGCGCGGTCGTCTCGCCGCCGGAGACCGCCTCCGCCGTGGCCGCGGGCTCGCCGCGCCGCGACGGCGCGCCGACGCCGTCGAAGGGCGCGCTCTCCCTGTCGCCCGGGCCCGCGCTGCGGGACGGCGTGCTCCGGATGAGCGCGAGCGAGGGGGTGATCGTCGCGCTCACGAGCGCGGCCGAAGGACCGCAGCTCGAGCGGCTCCGCGGCGACGACGAAGGCTCGCCGGTCGTGCCGCTGTCGGGGGCGGCGCGGCGCGCGGCCGAGGCCGACGACTGCAGGCTCGCAGCGGCGGCCGGCGGGCGCTCGATCGCGATCTCCGGCGCCGGGCTCCTCTGCGTGTCGCGCAACGGCGGCGAGACCTTCCGCGTGCTGGAAGGGCTCGCGGTGGTCGTCGCCCTCGCCTTCGCCGGCGACCACAAGGCGTCGCCGCTGCTCGCGCTCGTCGCGCGCGAGGGCGAGCGCCGGGCGCAGCTGGTCCACGTGCCGTCGAACGCCGCCCCGACGCTCGTCGCCGAGCTCGGCGCGACGCCCCCCGGCGCCCCCGAGGAGGAGGCCACGTCGATCGGACCGGCGGCGATCGCCTGGGACGCGTCGCGCGAGGTCGTGTGGGTCGCGTGCTGGGCGGGGCTCGTCGCGCTCACGCGACAGAGAAAGCACTGACGGTCGTCCTCCGCCTCGCGGGCGGCGCGCGAGCGCCGGCTCGCCGCGCTCGCACATCGCCCGCCTCGCGAGCGGCGCGCTCAGCCGCCGACGAACGACGCGTGCAGCAGGCGCTGCGCGGCCGCGACGTCCGCGGCGTCGACGAGGGCGCCGAGGCGCAGGGGGCCCGCGATCGTGAACCGAGGCGCGATGCCGGCGCGCGCGAGGACCTCCACGAAGCGCGCGAGCGGCTCCGCCGTCGCGGAGAGCCCGTCGCCGACGACGCTGACCGCCGCGAGCCCCTCGACAAGCTCGAGCGACGGCAGCAGCGCGGCGAGCTTTCGCCTGGCCCCCTGCCACTCAGGCACGTTGAGGAGGGGGATCACGAACGCGCCGCCGCCGTGACCGAAGGAGAGATCGCGGAAGCCCAGCCCGAGCTCGCCCGCCGCGCGGAGGACCTCGTCGAGCCGGAGCCCGCCGTCAGCCCGCGCGAGGACGACGTTGCCCTCGGCGACGATCGCGCGGGCCGCGAGCGCCGGAGGCGCCGAGCCCGGCGCGAACCGGCGCACCACCGTCTCCCGCGCGCCGGGGCCGGCGTCGAAGGTGGACCGCGCGACCAGGGCCACGCCGGAGCGCCGCGCCCACTCGACCGCCTGGGCGCAGACGACCTTCGCGCCGCACTCGGCCATCTCCTGGAGGACCGCGCAGTCGAGCTCGGGCAGGTGACGGGCGTCCGGGACGACCCGCGGGTCGGCCGAGTACACGCCGTCGACGTCGCTGTAGATCTCGCAGCGCTCGGCGCCCAGCGCCGCCGCGAGCGCCACGGCCGTGGTGTCGGAGCCCCCGCGGCCGAGCGTCGTGATCTCGCGGCGGTAGCTCATCCCCTGGTAGCCGGCGACGATCACGATGCGGCCGCGCGCGAGCTCGTCCTCGATGCGGAACGGGCGGACCTCGATGATGCGCGCGTCGAAATGGCGATCGTTCGTGAGGATGCCGGACTGGGAGCCCGTGAACGAGATCGCCTCGAAGCCCCGGGCCTGGATGGCGATCGAGAGGAGCGCCATCGACACGCGCTCGCCGGTCGAGAGCAGCATGTCGAGCTCGCGCCGGGGGGGATCCGCGGCCGCGCTCGCCGCCTGCCGGGCGAGCGCGAGCAGGCCATCGGTGGTCTTGCCCATCGCGCTGACCACGACGACGACGTCGTTGCCGGCGCGCTTCGCGGCGACGACGCGCTCGGCGACCTTGCCGATCCTGTCGACGTCGGCGACCGATGAGCCGCCATACTTCTGCACGATGATCGGACGGCCCGCCTTCGCGGGCGAGGCGCCCGGCTCGCACGGCGAGCCCTCCTGCTGGGCGCGGTTCGACGGCTGCTCGGCCATGCTGCACCTCCAAGCGCTGCGCGCGCTGCGCAAGAGCTCGGGCTATCACGGGCGCGGCGCGTGGGCCAAGCGCGCGCCTCCGCCGCGAGGGCGCGGCCGCGAGGAAGCGCTCAGGCGAGCTCGCTCTGGAGCAGCATCTCGTAGAGCTCCGCCTCGGAGTCGCGCCCCTCGGCCCGCGCCCGAGCAGCGAGCCGCGCGAGCACGTCGCGCCGCCGCGGCGCGACCTCCAGGCGGACGGCGTCGTCCCCCTCCTCCATCCGCGCCGAGAGCAGGGCGAGGAGATCGAGATCGCGGCCGAGCCGCTCGAGCACATCGGCGAGCGCCATCGCCACCCCCTGGTCGGCGGGATCGGCGCGGAGCCGATCGGCCAGCCGCTCGGCCAGGAGCTCGTCGTCGACGCCGAACACGCGGGCCAGCGGCACCTGCCCCTCCGCCAGCGTGACGCTGCTGGGGATGGGCGCCGTGAGGTCGGTCGACGTGTCGGACCCATCGAGCGTGGGCATCTCGTCGATGGTCCCGGGGTCGATCGGCGCGGGCTTGGGCGGGGAGGCCGGCGCGCGGGGGACAGGGGGAGGCTTGATCGGCGCCGGAGCGATCACCACCGGCTCGGGCGGGATCGTGCGCCGGCGCGGGGCGGCGACGTGGACCTCGATCCGCTGCTCGGCGCGGGGCCGCTGGACCGGGCCGGGCGGCGCCGCCGGGGCAGGCGCGACCGGCGGCGCGATCTCGCCCGAGACGCGGCGGAACGCGGCGGTGATGCCCGGATCGCGCGGCCGGAGGCGCAGCGCAAGGCCTAGCTGTCGCTGCGCCGCGAGGAGATCCCCCCGGGTTCGCTCCTCGATCTCGGCGGCCTCGGCGAGCAGGGCCGCGACGGCGGCGGCGCCGTCGCCGAACGGCGCTCCCCTCGCGCGAGCGGGGCCCGCGTCGTCCGCGCGGCCCTGGAGGGCGAGCTCCACCGCGTCGCGCAGCCGCCCGAGCGCGACCGACGCTCCCCCGAGATCGCCGAGCCCGGCGCACCAGCGGCCCTCGAGCAGCCGCGCCTCCAGCGCCTCCGGCACGCCGGGCGGGACGCTCCGCACGCGCGCGATCGCCGCCGGGAGATCCCCCGCGATCTCCGCGAGGCCGCGGCCGAGCTCGAGATCGAGCGCGCACGCGGGCGCGCCGCTGCGCGCGGCGAGGGCGCGCGCCCGGGCGAGGAGGTCGAGCGCGCGCCTCCCCTCCCCCGCCGCCCGCAGCGAGCGCGCCAGGCCCGCGACCACGTCGGGGCTCTCCGGCGCGTAGCGGAGCGCCCGCTCGAAGAGCACCCGCGCGTCGGCGACGTCGCCCCGCGCGAGGAACGCCTCCGCGGCCCGGCGAGACACGGCGTGGCGCGCCTCGGCGCCGCGCGCGGAGGCCTCGAGGTGCTCGGCGTCGGCGAGCGCGCCGCGCACGTCGGCGACGTCGAGCCGCGCGTGGAATCGCGCCCACCGCAGCGCCTCGATCCCGGGCGCGCGCGCCACGCCGAGGTTCAGCGCGTCGAGGCGCACGTCGACGGCGTCCGCGAGCGCCGCCGCGCGCAGCCACGCGAGCGCGGCGAGCGGGCCGTAAGGCTCCGCGTGCGCGGCGCGCGCGAGCGCGGAGAAAGCGCCGTCATGATCGCCGACCGCCTCGAGGAGCGCGCCGCCGAGGAGGCCGGCGTCCACGGCGGGCATGGCGTCGACGACGGTCGAGAGCGCCCCCTCGGCGCGCTCGCCGATCACGAGGTCGAGCCAGGCGAGGCGCGAGGAGATCTCGGGGTGCCGCGGGGCGCGCTCCAGCGCGGCGAGGTAGGCGCGCCGCGCCTCGTCGAGCCCGCCCGCGAACGCGAGCTCGTCGGCGGCGCCCGCGAGCTCGGCCGCCTCGAGCGCCCTGAGCGCGCGGTCGCCCAGCGCGGGCGGCGCCGCGCCGAGCGCGCCCTCGGCGCGGAAGCGGCCCGCCTCCGCGGTGACCACGGCCCACTGCACCCCGTCCACGGCGGGCGCCCTCGCGCCCGCCGCGGGCAGGAGCAGGCGGACGATCCGCTCGACCGCGGCGTCCAGAACGATCGCGCCCTCGACGAGGCGCCCGTGCGTACCCGCCATCATCGAGAGCGCCTGCAGCGCGAGCGCGTGCGGCGGGGCGGCGAGGCCGATGCCGCGGGCGCGCTCCGGCAGGAGCCTGAGCGCGCGCTCCCCCGGGGCCACGGCGACGTCGAACGCGAGCGCCGTCTCGCCGGATCGCAGCGCGACCAGCGCGCCGTCCTCGATGGGCGCGATGATGAGCTGCGGCGCGCCGTCGCCGAGGAGGCCGCGGAGCCGCGGCGCGGCCCAGACGGCGAGCTCGGTCCCCTGCGCCTCGACGGAGAGCCGGACGAGCTGGCCACGCCGGTGCCGGAAGCGCGCCACGCCGCCGGAGAGGTCGACGGGGAACCGGATCCCGGCGAGCCGCACCACGAGCTCGGTGACGCGGAGCGGACCGAGCGCGAACGGCTCCCCGAGCTCGATGGCGAGCGCGCCCTTGCTGACGGCGAGCCGGAGGACAGGACGGTCGTCAGGCGGGCGCGGGGCCGCGCCGCCGCCGGGCGCGAGCGCGCGGATCGACGGCGCAAGGCCCAGCGCGCGCGCCGGCCGGCCGCGCCTCTGTCCAGCAGCCATACCCGCCAAGGGTATCAACCCGGCGGCATTTCAGGCGAGTTCACGGCGATCGCGCCGGACGAGGCGCGGCGGGGCGGGTCAGACGTCGCCCTTGGCGAGCTTGTCCTTCATTTTCTGGAGGAGCGCCGGGAACCCATCCTTCTTGATGATCTTCGTGAACTGGGCGCGGTAGCTCCCCACCAGGCTGACGCCCTCGGTGACGATGTCCTGCACGCGCCAGACGCCGCCCTTCTCGGCGAGCTTGAAGGCGATCTCGACCGGCTCCTCGCGCGCGTCCTTCCTGGAGACGGCCTTGGTCTTGACGATGATGGCGCCACCGCTCGGAGTCTCGCTGAGGTACTCGACGTTGAAGTCGAGCGTCTTCTTCAGGTTGCGCTCGTAGGCCTTGCGCACGAGCTGCTTGAGGAGCTCGCTGAACTGCTGCTTCTCGGCGTCCGTCCGCGCGGCCCACTCGCTGCCCAGCGAGGCCTCCGCCAGCGCCGAGTAATCGAGCATCTCGTCGAAGACCGCGCCCACCTTCTTCTGGTTCTCGCCCCCCCCCTTCTTCAGGAGGTCGAACAGGGCCGTCTGCCTGGCCTTGACGACGTCCGTCGCCGTCCCGGCGCTGGCGAGGCCCACCGGGCCGAGCGTGAGCGCGAGCAGCGAGAACGCCGCCGCGAAGAGATGGTTCATCCTGCGTGTCACGTATGGTTCTCCTTCTATGGCTGCGGGCAGCGAGCGCGCCTCGGGAGGCTTCTACTGCTCACCTTGGTCCTACGCAAACGGCCTGCCAGGTCGGACGCAGGGCCCGGCGGCCTGGCGACGTCCCGCCCCTGCTCTCCATGAACACCGCGAAAAGAGACAGCAATCCGGCTGCACTGGCCCGCTCCCAGGGGCAGACGACCGCCTCGGCGGCCTATTCACGCGCGGCGGCGGGCTCGACCGCAATCTCGGCTGGGCGCCCGGAGAAGCTCGTGCGCGGCGCAGCGGGGCGTGAACGGAGCGCCACGCGTCCGATGTGACGATGCATCGACCGCGGCCGCGCGGGCTCCGCGTCAGCCCGCCGGGCGCGATCGCGGGGAGAGCTCCGCGGCGACGGCGAGGCGCTCCGCGCCGCCGGACTCCGGCGGCCGGTCCGGGACCCTCACCCGGAACGCGGTGCCCTCGCCCTCGCGGCTGTCCACCTCGATCGCGAAGCCGTGATCGTCGAGGATCCGCTTCACCACGGCCAGGCCGATGCCCATGCCGTGCGTGCGGGTCGTGAAGAACGCGTCGAAGAGGCGATCGCGGGCGCCCGCGGGGATGCCTCGCCCCTGGTCGCGGATCTCCAGGAGCCAGGCGCTCGGGTCGCGCCAGAGGCGCACGGTCACGACGGCGCCCGCGGAGCTCGCCTGGATCGCGTTCCGCACGAGGTTCCAGACGACCTGGCGCATCTGGGCCGCGTCGGCGGTCACCGGCGCGGACGGCGGCCCATCGAAGCGCACCTCGACGTCGCTGCCGCGGCCCGAGCGCCCCGCGAGCACGACGACGTCGCGGGCCGTCGCCGAGAGGTCCACGCCCTCGAGCGTGGGCACCCGCGGGCGCGACAGATCGAGCATGTCGCCCACGAGGTCGTTCAGGCGCGCGGTCTCGCGCTCGATGATCTCGCAGAGCTTGCGGTCCTCGTCGGAGAGCGTCCCGCCCGTGCGGAGGAGCTCGATGGACCCCGCGATCGAGCCGAGCGGGTTCCTGATCTCGTGGGCCAGCCCCGCGGCGAGGCGGCCCAGCGCCGCGAGCCGCTCGGCCTGCTCCGCCCGCGCGGTGGCCTGCACGAGCCGGCCGCCCGTCGCGCGCAGCCGCTCCGCCAGGTAGCTCGCGAGCAGCGTGACCACCAGGATCGCGAGCAGGTTGACGAACATGGGGTACCGCAGCTCGCCCCACTGCGTCGCGTACGCCCCGACGGGCTGATCCGGCGGCACCCCGAGGAGGTGCAGCCCGAGCGCCGCGCACAGGACGAGGTACGCCGCCGCCCCCGACGCCGCGGCGACGATGGCGCCGGGGAGCCCGAGGAGGATCGCCCCCGTGAGGCAGGTGAGGCCGTAGAGCGACGTCGCGCCGCTCGAGGCCCCGCCGGTGATGTACACGAGCGCGGTCCAGGTGATCTGATCGGTCACGAGCTGCGCCCGCGCGATCGCCCGGAGGGCGCGGTTCATGCGCAGGAACACGGCGTAGATGCCGGAGACGCCGTACGCGGCGGCGACCGTGACCAGCGCGACGTTGCTGGAGAAGCTCCCTGGGGTGAAGCCGCCGAGGTACACCGCCGCGGTCACGACGAGGAAGACGGTGAGCACCGCGAGGCGCAGCGCGATGAGCCAGGTGAGCCGGCTCGCGAGCGGCGCCTCGGCGCCGCCGGGAGCGCCGGACGGGAGCAGCATCGCCGGCGCCGAGGCGCGGGCGTCGCGCGACGGCGCGGCCTCGGCGTGATCTCGCGGCGCCCCGGCCTCGCCGCCCGGGCTCGCCGGGGAGGCCGCGGGCGACATCACTCCGCCTTGATCTTGCCGGCGAGATCGAAGATCGGCAGGTACATCGAGATGAGCACGACGCCCACCATGCCGCCGACGATGACCATGAGGAGCGGCTCGAGCAGCGACGTCAGCGCGGCGACGGCGACGTCGACCTCCTCTTCATAGAAATCGGCGATCTTGTTGAGCATCGTGTCGAGGGCGCCGGTCTGCTCGCCGACCGCGACCATCTGCACGACCATGCCAGGGAAGACCTGCATCTCGCCGAGCGGCTCGGCCATGTTCTTCCCTTCGGAGATCTTCTGGCGGGAGTACATGAGGCCCTCCTCCACGACGACGTTGCCGGCCGTCTTCGCGACGATGTCGAGCGCGTCGAGGATCGGCACGCCGGAGCCGAGCAGCGTGCCGAGCGTGCGCGAGAACCGCGCGACGGCGATCTTCTGCATGACCGGGCCGATGATGGGGAGCCTGAGGATGAGGCGGTGCACCATCCGCTTGCCGGACGGCGAGCGGTAGAAGTAGGTCGCGCCGACGACCGCGCCCACCGCCACGACCACGATGAGCGGGAGGTAGGTGACGAACGTCTTCGAGACGGCGATGACGATCTTCGTGAGCTGCGGGAGCGCGTCCTTCGCGCCGAACTCCGCGAACATCGTCTCGAAGGACGGGATGACGAACGACATCAGCACGACCATGACGACGACCATGATCACGATGACGGCGATCGGGTACGCGAGCGCGCCCCGCACCTGGCGCGCGAGCTTCACGCGCTTCTCGATGTAGATCGCGAGCCGGTTCAGGATGCTGTCGAGGATGCCGCCCACCTCGCCGGCCTGGACGAGGTTGACGAACAGGTCGTCGAAGATCTTCGGGTGGCGCCGGAGCGCGTCGCTGAACGTGGCGCCCTGCTCGACCGTGTTCTTGATGTCCTTCAGCGCCGCCTGGAAGACCTTGTTCGGCTCCTGGTTCGACAGGATCTCGAGGCACTGGACCAGCGGGAGGCCCGCGTCGATCATCGTCGCGAACTGGCGGATGAACTTGACGAGGTCCTTCGGCTCGACGCCCGAGCCGAAGCTCAGGCTGAGGCTGAGCTGCGCCCCCTTCTTCTTGACGCGGGTGGGGTTGAGCTGCTGAGCGCGGAGGCGGTTCTGCACCGCCGCCTCGTTCTCGGCCTCCATGGTGCCCTTCCGGATCTCTCCGGTGCGGCCGCGCGCCTCCCAAACGAACTCCGCCATAGTGCTCCCGGTCTTCTCCCTGATCCACGACGGGCCTAGCCGACGCGCAGGGGCGGCCCCGCCTCGGGGGAGGCCAGGATAAAGTTCCAGGCGGTCCAGGGTCAAAGACGGTGGCGCGTTCTCTGATCCGGCAGGGGGGGCGGTGGGGGGCGGTGCGATGGGACGGGGGAGGAAGGAAGAGAGGGAGGGAGAGGGCGCCGCGCCGAGCAGCACGCGCCGGCGGGGGTCTCCGCGCGGCGGGGGCGGGCGGGCGCTCGGCCATCCGCCAAGACCGGAGCGGGAGAGCTTGCGCTGAGAACACCGCCCGGCATGTCTCCCTTCGGGCCATGCCACCTGGAACGTTTCGTCGCGCGCCACACAAGGCGCGCCTGAGACGCCGCGCCCCCTGACACCGGATGGTACCTCGGTCGGTGCTCGCCGCGCCCACCCGCCCCCGCCGCGCGGAGACCCCCGCCGGCGCTCACCTCGATCCCAGCCCGACGGGGCGTCTGATCCGGATGGGTCAACACCGGACGACGAAGGCGTCGGTACGTGGCCGCTGCGAGAGCTACCCGCGCCCGCGCTCCGCCACGTAGCGGACCGCGCCGTGCACCTCGCGGAGGAGCGCGCCCTGCCGGCGCTCGACACGCACGAGCTCCTGGTGGCCCTCCCACGCGCCGACCGGCGCGACGAGGACGCCCCCGTCGCTCAGCTGCGCCTCGAGCGCCGTGGGAGGCTCGGTCAGCGCGTACGTCACCGCGACCTTCCAGGGCCGCTCCGACGACGATGTCCGCTCGCCCGCGAGCACGCGCTCGGCGAGCGAGCGCCCGTCGCCGCACAGCAGCGTGACGCCCGCGCCCTCGTCGAACGGCGCGGCGGCGCTGGCCAGCGCCTCGTCGCCCTCCTGGCGATCCGGCCGCGCGCCGAGCAACCGCGCCGCGCGCGCGTGCAGCACGGGGTCGATCTCGATCGAGGCGACGTGCCCGGTCGGGCCGACGATGCGCCGCGCGAGCGCCGCCCCGTAACCGGTGCCCGTGCCGAGCTCGAGCAGGCGATCACCCGGACCGAGATCGAGCAGGCTGTACGTGAGCAGGTACGCGTGCGGCGCGCTCACCGTCGCGTGACCCGCGCGGTCGAGCGGCAGCGGCGTGTCGTCCGCCGACGCGGCGAGATCCTCCGGCAGGACGAAGCGCTCGCGCGGCACGAGCAGGATCGCGTCCAGGTAGTGGGCGAGGAACTCGAAGCGGCGCGCGAGCTCGGCCACGAGCGGCGCCCGCGCGACGCGGCCGGCCTCGGCGAGCTCGACGTCGGACGCGATGGCCGCGTCGAGCCGCTCGGGGACCGGCTCCCAGCGATCGGGCCGGCGATCGTCGTACCTCGCCGCGAGCGCGGCGAGCGGCGCGACGGCGGCGCGTATTTCGGTGCCCACGGGAGAAGCCACGGGGAGATCCTGAAGCAGGACCGCCGGTGCGGCTCGATCTTTCAGGGAACGCGTCGCGATTGTCCACGCGTCGCCCGGCTCATCCGTCCGGCCGCCAGAGCTCGTTTGACACGGGCGCCCCGCCCTCCTCATCCTCGGCCATGACCCCCGTCGATCTCACGCCGATCGCAGCGCTCGCGATCGAAGCGCACCGCGCCGCGCCCTGCGCTTGCGTCGCCGCAGCCATGCGCACGCGAGACAACGTCCGGTACGGAGCGGGCGCCGCTGGACGGCTGTGGCAGGAAGACAGCCCGCCGGCCGGCGCCCGCAACGCGACGCCGGCCGCGGCGACGGGCGACGCGATCTTCGATCTGGCGTCGGTGACGAAGCCGTTCACCGCGCTCGCGTTCGCCCGGCTCGCCCGCGCCGGCAAGCTGAGGTTCGACGAGCCGCTCGGGCAGGTGCTGCCGGAGCTCGCCGGCACGCGATCGGCGCGCGTGCCGCTCGAGCTCCTCGCCGCCCACCGCGCCGGGCTCGAGGCGCACCGCCCGCTCCATCCGCCCGGCGACGACGCGCCGATCGATCCCCTCGGCGCGCTGCTCGAGTGCGCGAACGGGCGCCGCGCGGAGTGCGAGGGAGATCCGCCCGCCGGCGGGTTCCCGCCGGTGTACAGCGACCTCGGGTACCTGCTGCTCGGCGCCGCGGTCGCGCGGCGCGGCGAGGCTGAGCTCGACGAGGTCGTCGCGCGGGAGGTGACGGGCCCGCTCGGGCTCGCGGTCGCGCCCGTCCGCGCGCTCCGGCGGCGTGATCCGCGGTTCGACGAGCGCGTCGTCCCCACCGAGGACGTCGCGTTCCGCGGGGGCGTGCTCCGCGGCGCGGTGCACGACGACAACGCCTGGACGATCGCGCGCGACGGGATGGCCGGGCACGCGGGCCTCTTCGGCGACGCCATGTCCGTGGCGCGGCTCGGGGTCGCGCTGCTCGAGGCGCTCGCGGGCGAGCGCCAGGAGTGGCTCTCGCGCGACGAGGTAGAGCGGCTGATCGCGCCGCGCCCGGGCGGGTCGCTGCGCGCCGGGTTCGACGGCAGGAGCGGCGAGAGGCCGAGCTCCGGCGCGCGCTTCGGACCGCAGACCTTCGGCCACCTCGGCTTCACCGGGACGAGCCTCTGGATCGATCCGGAAGCGGAGCTCGTCGGCGTGCTGCTCACGAACCGCGTCCACCCGACGCGCGCCTCCGACGCGATCCGTCGCGCGCGACCCGCCGTCTATGACGCGATCGTGGAGGCCATGGCGCAGGCGCGATGAGGCGAGGGCGGATGGCGCGCCGCATCGCTCCCGCGTTTTCGCGGGCCGGCGCGGAGCGATGCTAGGCTGCCGCGGTGTCACACGGCGCCGTCCCCGAAGAGCTGGGCCCGTCCCCCGGGCTGGTTCGCCCGCCCGCAGAGCCGCCGCGCGCGGACGGCGCGCCGAGACCTCCCGACGCGGGCCACGCCCCGCCGCCCGGATCCGCCAGGGCGCCGCGGCGCGCGCACACCCCCGCCGCGAGGCCCAGCTCGCTCCGCCAGAACGCCACGCAGAGCGGCCGCTTCGTCCGCGCGTACCTGACGACGTTCACGGTCATCGCGAGCTACCTCTGGTTCTTCTTCCTCCGCCGCCTCTTCGGGGAGACGTGGGCGAACAACCGCGTGGACGAGGTCCACGCGAAGAACGCCCGCCGCATCGAGCGCACGATCGTCGAGCTCCAGGGGCTCTTCATCAAGGTCGGCCAGATGCTCAGCATCATGGCGAACTTCCTCCCCGCGACCCTGCGCGCGGGGCTCGAGGGGCTGCAGGACCAGGTGCCGCCGCGCCCCTACGAGGAGATCGAGGCGCGCATCGCCGAGGAGCTCGGGCGCCCCATCGGCGAGGTCTTCGCCCGCTTCCACAGGGGGCCGCTCGCGAGCGCGTCGCTCGGCCAGGTGCACGAGGCGTGGCTCATGGACGGCACGCGCGTGGCCGTGAAGGTGCAGCACCGCGACATCGACGAGATCGTCCGCCTCGACCTGCGCACCATCCGCCGCATCATGGCGATCGTCGCGCAGTTCGTCCCCGTGCAGGGGCTCGACGCCTACTACCACCAGATCCGCTCGATGATCCTGGAGGAGCTCGACTTCGTGCGCGAGGCCAGGAACATCGTGCGCATCGCCGACAACTTCGCGAAGCAGCCGCAGGTCCGGTTCCCCCGGCCCATCGAGGCCTACTGCACGCGCCGGGTGATGACGACGACGTTCGTCGAGGGCATCAAGGTGGGCGACGTCGCGGCGCTCGACGCGCACGGCGTCGATCGCAAGGCGCTCGCCCGGCAGATCGTGCAGGTGTTCTGCCAGCAGATCTTCATCGACGGCGTCTACCACGCGGATCCGCACCCGGGGAACATGCTGGTCGGGCCGGACGGGGAGCTCGTCCTGCTCGACTTCGGCGCGGTCGCCGAGCTGTCCCAGGAGATGCGCGAGGGCATCCCCGAGTTCCTCGAGGCCGTGATCCGCCGCGACACCGAGGGGATCATCAAGGCGCTGCGCAAGATGCGCTTCTTCTCGCGGCGGGACGCCGTCGACGTCAGCGAGAAGGTCGTCGAGTTCTTCCACCAGCGCTTCCAGGACGAGGTGAAGCTCGAGTCGTTCAACCTGAAGGACATCAAGCTCGACCCGCAGAAGGGCATCGAGAGCCTGATCGACCTCCGGCGCATGAACATCGGGCTGAAGGAGCTCTCCGGCGCGTTCCACGTGCCGCGCGACTTCGTGCTGCTCGAGCGCACCCTCCTCCTCTTGACCGGCGTCTGCACGCAGCTCGATCCGGACCTGAACCCGATGGACGTCGTGCGCCCCTACCTGCAGGACTTCGTGCTCGGCAGCCGCGACTGGGCCCAGATCGCCCTCGAGGCGGCGAAGGACATGGGGATCAAGGCGCTGACGATCCCGGACGACCTGCGCAAGTACCTCACGCGCGCCAACCGCGGCGAGGCCGAGGTGAAGATCCGCGGCCTCGCCCAGGCCGCGTCGCTCGTCTATACGGGGGTGCGCCAGCTCATCTACGCGGCGCTCGCGATCGCCGCCGGCTTCGCGGGGCTCCAGCTGCACCTGGCTGGCCAGGCGGCGCTCGCGCGCTATTGCCTCTACGGCGCCGCTGCGGCCGGCGCGCTGCTCGCAGGGAGCCTCCTGCTCACGAACCGAGGGTGACGACACGCCATGAGCTCGATCGATCTGTCCCAGTACGAGGCCGACGTCGCGGCCGCCGAGGCCGAGGTGACGCGGATCAGGGAGGCGAACGCGGAGCTCGCCGAAAAGTACCGCGGCGTTCCCGCGGAGGACGCGCGCGAGATCCTCCGCCGCGGCGCCGCGTCGCTCGCCGCCGCGCGCGACCGCTGCGAGGCGGCGCGCGTCGCGCTGAAGCTCGCGCAGACGACCGGCTCGCCGCACGGGCTGCTCGCGAAGGACGGGGTCGTCGCGGGCTCGGTGGCCGTCGTCATCCCCGCCGGCTCGTCGAGCGGCGAGCGGGCCCGCCTCGTCGAGGAGGCGCTCTCGGCCGAGCTCACCGGCGCCGCGCGCGACCTCGGCGTGGTGCTCGCCGCGCCCGCCGATCGCTACACGCGTGAGCGCCCCGGGCGCGACGCGGAGGGGCGCACCATCCTGGACGTCTCCGGCCACGTGGAGGGCGATCTGCTGATGCCCGCCGTCTCCAAGGCGGCCAAGAACGCGCGCAGGAGCTGAGCTCAGCCCCGGAACGCGGCGATGATCGCCGCGGCCCGCTCCTCGACGCGCGCGAGGAGCGGGGCGAAGCGGGCGTCCGCGCGCGCGCGGTCGAGCACCGTGCAGCGCTGCATCCAGAAGGCGTCGAAGAGCCCCGCGTCCACCGCGCCGGCGAGCACGCGGAAGAGCGCGTCGTCGTCGCCGAGGAAGGCGAGGATCTCGGCGTACATCTGGAAGAAGAGCGGGCGCAGCCGGCTGCCCGGCTCGGAGCTGTCCGCCTTCGCGCTCAGGAACGCCCGCTGCTCGTCCGAGAGCCGCGACGTCGCGAGCACGTCGCGGTAGATGCGCGCGTACTGGATCGGGATGGTCTCCATCGCGAGCGGCAGATCGTCGATGGGGAACGCGGCGCCGCGCCACAGCCCGAAGCGGGCGCGCATCACCGCCTTGTGAAAGCGGCTCGACGGGTCCTCCGCCGGCAGGTCGAGCAGCACGCCGGCCGCCGGCCAGTCGCCGAGCAGCGCGCGGCCGCGCGCCAGCTCCCAGCGCGGGAACGGCTCGCTCGGATCGAGCGCCAGCGCCGTGTCGAGCCGGAACATCGCCTCGTCGACGAGCCCCGCCTCGAGGAGGATGCGGCCGAGCAGCTCGTGCGCCTTGGCCAGGCTCGGCGCGCACTGGAGCGCCTTGCGCAGCGCCGGGACGGCGCCGACCGGATCGCCCGCGCTGAAGCGCACCGTGGCGAGGGCCACCCACGGCTCGCCGAGCGCGGGGGCCAGCGCGATCGCCCGCTCGGCGGCCTGCTGCGCCTTCACGAACTGCGCCGCGCCTTCGCCGCGCGCGCCCATCAGCCGCGCGAAGGCGATCGCGTAGCCGGACAGGATGCTCGGATCGTTCGGGGAGAACGACAGCGCCTCCTCGAACAGCGCCACGGCCGGCGCGGCGTCCCCGTACCAGAGGCGCCGCATCTGGTGGCGCGCGCGCAGGTACAGGTCGATCGCGCGCGGGTCGCTCGGCGACTCGCGCTCGCGGCTGGCGGCGTCGACGGTGAGCGCCGCGGCGATCGCGCCCGCCGCGTCGTCGCTCACCGTGAGCAGCGCCTCGGGCGAGCTGTCGAACCGCTTCGCCCAGAGCTGGAACCCGTCCTCGACGCCGATGACCCGCACGGTGACGCGCACGCCGCCAGGCGGCATGCGCGACGCCGGCCGCGAGTACGGCGCGGGGGGCTGCGAGCGCGGCCCATCCGGCCCGTAGCCGCCGCCGGTGCGGCGGATCGACCCCTCGACGACGACCTGCACGCCGAGCTCGCGGCCGACATCCCGGGGATCGCGGCCGTCGAGCCGCACCCGGGAGACCGCTGCGCGCGGCCGGACCTTGAGGCCGGCGGTCATCGACAGGGTGTCGGTGAGGTCCTCGGTGAAGCCGTCGGCGAGGTACTCGTCGTCCGGCGCGCCGACGTTGCGGAACGGGAGCACGGCGACCGTCTTCAGCGACGACGTCGGCGTCGGCGCGGGCGTGAGCACGGGCGCGGGCGCCGCCAGCGTGGGCGAGTTGAGCCGCCGCTGCGGCGCCGTCACCGCCTCGACCGGCGACGCGGCGACCCGGGTCGGGTTCTGCTCGATCGGCTGCGGCGCCGTCGGCGCGGCCGTGGCGGAGGACGCGGCGATGGCGGACACGAGCGACTGCGCCGGCTGCGGGGCGATCGACAGGCGCGAGCGCGCGAGCAGGAGCGCGCGGTGCGCCTCGGCCGCGCTGGCGTAGCGGTCCTCACGGCGGATCGCCATGCACCGGAGGACGACGTCCGCGACGGCGAGCGGCACGTCCGGACGGACGGAGCGCGGGTCGGGCGGCGGGGACTTGAGCCTGGACATGGCGGCCGCGATCGCGCCGGCGCCCGGCCACGCGCGCCGGTGGGTGAGGCACTCGAAGAGGATCATGCCGAGCGCGTAGATGTCGGTGCGGGCGTCGAGGTCGGGCTCGCCGGTCAGCTGCTCCGGCGACATGTACGCGGGGGAGCCGAGCACGAAGCCCTGCGACTCCGCGGCGCTCGGCCCGGACGAGGTGCGCGCGATGCCGAAATCGGTGATGACGACGCGCCCGTTCCTGTCGACGAGGACGTTCTCGGGCTTGAGGTCGCGGTGCACGATGCCCGCCGCGTGCGCGGCGCCGAGCCCGTCGCAGAGCGAGCAGCCAATGCCGATGGCCTGCTGCGACGGCATCGGGCCCGTCCGCGCGAGAACGCTGTGCAGCGACTCGCCCTCGACGCACTCCATCGTGAGGAACTTCTCGCCGTCGTGGTCGCCGAAGTCGAACGTCCGCGCCACGTTCCTGTGCGTGACGCGGCGCGCGAGCTTCACCTCTTGCCGGAAGCGCTCGAGCATGCCGGCGGAGTCAGCGAGATCACGGCGGAGCATCTTGAGGGCGACCACCTCGTCGAGCTCCACGTCGCGGACGCGGTACACGCTGCCCATGCCGCCGGTGCCGAGCAGGCCGAGGATCTCGTAGCGCCCGGCGATGCGCTGAGGCGCCGCGACGAAGCCAGACCCATGGCTCGGCTCGCTGCGCGGCTCGGTGCGGGGCGTCGGCTCGGAGGCCGTCAGTCGCCTGTCGCTCACGCGTTCAGTCTACCCATGCTGAAGGGGAGAAGTCAGCGCGAGCGAACCACCGGACAGAAAACATGAAATTCGCCGCGTCCTGCTCACCTCGACATACCTTCTTCCCGCTTCCGCTCCTGGCGTCGCTCCGTTATATGTACGCGCTCCGCGGGTGGACGAATGCAGCATCGCACCAAGCATGAGCCGTCGTCCTCTCTGCTGGAGGTGAGCCTCGATCCGGGCGAGGCGCTGCTCGCGGAGGCGGGCGCGATGGTCGCGCGGTCGCCGAGCCTGCGGACGGAGGTCCGGCTCAACGCGGGCCGCGGGGCCGGGCTCCTCGGGCGGCTCAAGGCGTTCTTCGTCGCGCTGCTCCGCAAGCTCGCGGGGGGCGAGACGTTCTTCGTGAACCGGATCGAGGCGCCGGAGGGCGGGTGGGTGTGGCTCGCCCCGCCGCTCAGCGGCGGCATCAAGCACGTCCGCCTCCAGGGAGAGGCGGTGCTCTTCGGCGCGGGCTCGTACCTCGCGAGCGCGGGCGACGTCGACGTCAAGGTGCGCTGGGGTGGGCTGCGCGCCATCCTCGCGCGGGAGGGCGCCTTCTTCATCGAGGCCTCCGGCGTCGGGGATCTCTGGATCACGAGCTACGGGGCGATCGAGGAGCTCGCCTGCGACGGCTCGCTCGTCGTGGACAGCGGGCACCTCGTCGGGTTCGACGCGTCGCTCGCGCTCAAGATCAGGAGCCCTGGCGGCGGGCTCATGGGCTTCATGGTCTCTGGCGAAGGCGTTGTGTGCGAGCTCTCGGGCCGCGGCCGCGTGCTGATCCAGTCGCGCAGCGCCGGCGCGCTCGTGGGGTGGCTCGCGCCGCTGCTCCCGCCCTGAGGGAGCGGCGGAGACGTCCGATGCAGGTGAATCTCCTCTACCGTCCCTCCCAGGCCCTCGCGCAGTGCTGGCTCGACCCGGGCGAGCGCGTGTTCGCCGAGAGCGGCGCGCTCGTGGGCATGTCGACGAACGTGCGCGTGGAGACGCAGTCGGGCGGCATCATGTCGGGCTTGAAGCGGATGCTGGCCGGAGAGTCCTTCTACAGAAACGCGTTCGCCGCGGAGGGCGGGCGCGGAGAGGTGCTGTTCGCGACACCGCTGTCCGGGGACATGGCCGTGCTGGAGGTGGGTGACCGGCAATGGTGCGTCCAGAGCAGCGCCTATGTCGCGTCCAGCCCCGATGTCGAGGTGAGGACGCGCTCGTCCGGCCTGCGCGGCTTCTTCTCGGGGACGGGGCTCTTCGCGCTGGAGACGGCGGGCCAGGGGCAGATGATCATCGGCGCGTTCGGCGCGCTCGAGGAGCTCGAGGTGAGAGGCCACGTCGTCGTCGACACAGGGCACATCGCAGCGTGGGAGTCGACGCTCGCCTGCCGGATCGGCAAGAGCACGTCGACGTGGCTCGGCACGTGGCTCTCGGGCGAGGGCCTCGTCTGCCACGTCGAGGGGAACGGCAGCCTGTGGGTCCAGTCGCGCAACGCCGGCAGGTACGGCGCGGCGATCGGCGCGCGGCTCGCCCCGCGGCAGCCCTAGAGATCGGGGGACGGCGTGCGCGACGAGATCCGAGGCAACCCCGAGTTCGGCGTGCTCCACGTGACCTTCGAGCACGCCGGCGAGCAGATCGTCGCGGAGAGCGGCGCGATGGTCGCGCGCGACGCGGCCATCGACATGAAGACCAGCCTGCAGGGCGGGCTCGCCAGCGCGCTCAAGCGCAGGATGACGGCCGGAGAGAGCCTCTTCCAGAGCACCTTCACGGCGACGGCGCCCATGCAGTCGATGCGGCTCGCGCCGGCCCCCGAGGGCTCGATCGAGCGCCTCGTGCTGCGCTCGGGCATGGAGGTGTTCCTCCAGTCGGGCGCCTATCTCGCCTCCACGCCCGGCATCACGCTCGACACGAAGTGGCAGGGGGCCAAGGGCTTCTTCGCCGGCGGCCTGTCGCTGCTCCGGGCGTATGGCGAGGGGCTGATCTGGTTCTCGAGCTACGGCGGTATCCACGCGATCGACGTCGGTCGCCAGCACGAGGGCTATCTCTGCGACAACACCCATCTGCTCGCGTTCACCGAGGGCCTGAGGTACCAGGTGCGCAAGCTGTCGGGCCTGAAGGGCCTGTTCCTGTCCGGCGAGGGGCTCGTCTGCGAGTTCCAGGGGCACGGGAGGCTCTGGCTGCAGACCCGGAACCCGGGAGCGCTCTCGGCGTTCCTCCATCCGTTCCGGCCCGTGGGCGGCGGCCACTAGCTCCGCCCGCCCGAGGTCCGGCCTGGCCTTCCGGGATCGCCGCGCCGGCGGGCGGCCTGCCCGGCCCGCCCGGTGCCTGCCCCGCGCGCGCGACGATCCGAGACGCGCTCGTGGATTTCGGCGCTGGCGACGGCGCGGTCCCGGCCGTCCGCCATGGGCCGGCGCGCCGTCATTGCCTTCCCGGAGGCGGACTCGCTAAAGTAGTCCCGCCTCGCTGAGGAGGCTCGTACGGCGACCGGTGGGTGCCACGGATCCACAGGGGCTCGCGGGGCGAGCCTGGCCCCGCCTGAGTACCCCGAACCCGCTATGTGGAAGCTGACGATCGAGGATGACGAGGGGAAACAGACGGGGCTCCCCCTCGCCCATGAGGAGTACGCGCTCGGACGCGGAGAGTCGAACTCGATCCGGCTGACCGATCGCAACGTCTCGCGCACCCACGCCACGCTGGCCAAGAACGGCCAGGGCTGGGTCATCCGGGATCTCGACAGCTACAACGGCACGTACGTCAACGGCGGGCGCGTCAACGGCGAGCAGCACCTGCGCCACGGCGACCTCGTGCAGCTCGGCGACTACCGCATCGAGATCGTCGATGAGGCGCTCTCGTCCGCCGTGACGAGCCCGACGCCGCCGCCGGGCAGCCGCAGCACGGCGCACCTGCCGCTCCACACCCGCCCGAACCGGCTCGTCATGGTCGTCGGCCCGACCCCTGGCGCGGAGTTCCCGCTCGACGGCGAGCGCTTCACGATCGGGCGCTCCGAGGACGCGACCATCTCGATCAACCACAGCTCCGTGAGCCGCCTGCACGCCGAGCTCATCAGCCTCGGCAGCGGCCGCTACGAGGTCGTCGACAAGCAGAGCGCGAACGGCGTGCGCATCAACGGCGTCGAGCTCAAGCGGGGCCTGCTCGAGGCGGGCGACGCGCTCGAGCTCGGCGACGTCCGCCTCCGCTTCGTCGCTGCTGGCAAGATCTTTCGCGCGGGGCCGGACGGCGGGCCTGGCGTGGCGCCGGGCGCCTACGGGAGCGTGGCCCCCTCCGCGCAGTCGTCCCGCTCGCTCGGCGGGGCGAGCAAGGCGATGGGGCTCCTGCTCGCGGTCGCCTTGCTCGTCGTCATCGCCGTGATCGTGGCCACGCGCGCCCGGTCGCACGGGTCCACGACGCCCGAGCCGGACGTGAGGCCCGTGGTGGCGGCGCAGGCGGGCGACGACGCGAAGATCCTCGACGCGGCGCAGGAGCACCTCCGCTCGGGGGACATCGACGCCGCGCACCGGAAGCTGCAGGAGATCGCCGAGACGTCGCCGGTCCGGGAGACGCCGCGCTTCAAGGAGATCGAGGAGCGCTGGGCGGAGGGGATGTTCCGGCAGGTCGAGCAGGCCGGAACCAAGGCGGACAAGCTCGCGCTGCTCAACGAGATCGCGAAGACGACGGGCGTCCCGACGGCGCTCCGCGCGCGGGTGGCCGAGATGCGGCGGCAGGTCGACCCCGAGGCGCCGCCCGAGCCGGAGCCGGTGCCGCAGCACGTCGGCTCGCCGGCGCCCTGGCTGCCGCAACCCGCGCCCGTGCCTGCGCCCACGCCCTCCGCTTCGGCCTCGGCGCCGGCGCCCTCGGCCTCGGGCGCCGCGCCGGCGAGCTCTGGCCTCGACTCGAGCTCGTACCCCGCGCAGCGGCGGGCGCTCGAGCCGAAGGTCTGGAACGGGAAGGCGTCGGCCAGCGAGATCAAGCTGCTGCGTGCGATCTGCATCCACCAGGGCGACGCGCTCTGCCGCGACAAGGCGACGGCGGCCCTGGACAAGAAGGGCCCGTAGCCGCCGCTTCCATCCTTCTTTCCCACGTGCGTCGATGACCTCCAGGAGCAGCACCAGGGCTCACGAGCCGGCCGTCCACGCGCCGGATGCCCGCGAGGCCCACGTCCACGAGGCGCCCCCGCCGGGCGGGCGTGATGTGCGTCCGGCCGGGCGCGACGGAGGCTCCGTGACCGTGAGCTCGCCGGCGCGGAACGGGCTCGCCTCGCCGGCTGCCCGGGCGATGGCGACGCTCGCCCTGCTCGTGCTCGTCCCCTACGCGCACCCGAGCCTGTCGCGGCTGCGGGTGCTCACGCCGCTGCCCGAGGGGGAGGGGCTCGTCGTGGTCCCGGCGCCGGCGCCGGTGGCGTCGGTCGGCGAGACGACGCTCGTCACCGAGACCACCGAGCAGGCCGAGCTGCGCCAGCCCGAGGAGGTCGCGCTGCCGGCCGCGGCCGCCGAGCTCATGCCGGCGGCGGTCGCCTCCGAGGGCAAGCCGCCGCGGCCGATCGAGGACCCGAGCGGCAAGGCGATGACGCCGTTCTTCCGCGCGCTCGCGGCGGTGGAGCGCAAGGCGCCGCAGTCGATCGCGCGCATCACCTACTTCGGCGACTCCATCGTGGCGAGCGACTTCGTGACGGCGACGCTGCGGCGCAAGCTGCAGAAGCGGTTCGGGGACGCCGGCCACGGGTTCATGCTGATGGCGAACGCCTGGCCGGGATATTTCCACAATGACGTTGTGCGCTTCGCCGGCCCTGGCTGGCAGGTGAGCCGCGTGGTGGGCCCGTTCGCCAAGGACGGGCTTTACGGGCTCGGCGGCGTGTCGTTCCGCTCGCAGGGCGCGGGGGTGTTCTCGCGCTTCGGCACCGCGGAGTCCGGGACCTACGGGCGCGCGGTCTCGCGGTTCGCCGTCGATTACCTGAAGCACCCCGAGGGCGGGCGGATGGAGATCAAGATCGACGGCGAGAGCCGCGAGATGATCGACACGCGGGCCGACGCGGCCAGCTCGGCGATCGCGACCTACGAGGTCCCGGACGGGCCGCACTCCATCGACGTGCGGGCGCACGGCCCGGGGGTGCGGGCGTTCGGCGTCTGGATGGAGCGGGACACGCCGGGGGTGGTGCTCGACGCCATCGGCATCCAGGGCTGCCGCATCCGCTTCCTCGACAAGAGCGACGACGCCCATTTCGCCGAGCAGCTGCGCGCGCGGAGCCCGTCCTTGACGGTGTTCCACTACGGCATGAACGAGAGCGAGGACGGCGAGCTGTTCCCGCTCGATCAATACGAGTCGACGATGAAGGCGGTGCTCGAGCAGGTGACCGCGGCGCTGCCCGGGTCGTCGTGCCTGCTCGTGGGCCCGATGGACCGCGCCGACAAGAAGGGCGAGGTCTACCGGAGCCGCCCGGTGATCCCGAAGCTCGCGGCGATCCAGCGCAGGGTGGCCGGGCAGGTCGGCTGCGGCTACTTCGACACCTTCGGCGCGATGGGCGGCTCGGGCTCGATGGGGATCTGGGTCCAGCGCGGGCTCGGCGGCGCCGATCTCGCGCACCCGTCGGGCGCGGGGGCCGAGGTCATCGGCCGCTGGCTGTACCTGGCCTTGATGGACGCCTACGAGGGCTGGAAGGCGAACGCCGCGCGGCCCTGAGGCTACGCGGCCTCGAGGTCATCGGACTTCGGCGCGGCCGGCTCGTCCGCGGCGCGCCGCCTGTGCTCCCGGGCGATGCCGGCCACGACGCCGAGCCACACGAGCGCGAGGGCGATATTGACCATCGCGAAGTGGCGTGTGGAGAGCGCGAGCACCTGGCCGGCGATCACCCCGCCGGCGGCGAGCACGTCGCCCGCGCGGACGACGAAGGTGTCGATGGCCGCCTTGGCGCTGTACTTGGCGTCGCGGCCGACCGGCAGGAAGAGCGCCTGCCGCGCTGTGTTCTGGATGGAGTAATCGGCGCTGTTCTCCGCGATCTTCGCGACGCGCACGACGGCGAGCGCCGGCAGGACGGCGAGGGACGCGTAGCCGAGCAGGGCGATGGCCGGGAGGATGAACAGGGCGAATCGCACGCCGAGGTACTTGAAGATGCGGGAGACGAAGAAGAGCTGCAGGACGACGCCGAACGTGTTGACCCAGTAAAAGAAATCCCCCTTGAAGGTCCCGATGATCGCGCCGAGCGCCGCCTTTTTCCCCTTCTCGGTGTGCGGGTGGACGAGCCCCGCCTCGGCGCCCTCGACGATCTTGCCGCCTGCCTCGACGTCGAACGCGCCGCCCTTGACGGCGGCGATCTTCCCTTCGAGCAGGCGCGACGCCTGCGGATCGACGAGGTAGACAGGCGCGCCCGCCGCGAGCGGCGCGCCCGGGGCCGCGCCGGCGTGGGCCGCGTCCGGCGCGCCGCGCTGCTCGCTTCCCGTGTCGAGCGCGCTCGTGGCGGACTCGATCAGGGTGCGATCGAGGATGTACTCGCCTGTCGAGTTCACCCAGTTGAGGACGAGCGTCAGGCCGGCGATGAGGAGCAGATAGCGGTCGCCCGCGATGATCTTGAAGCCGCCCGCCGCGCCCCCGGGCGGCGCGTCGGCCTTGTCCGCGGCGCCCTTCGAGCCCGCGAGGTCGTCGCGGTGGACGAGGTAGGTGAGCCCCAGGCAGGCGAGCAGCACGCCCGCCGCGAGGAGCATCATGTTGTAGGGGCCGATCGGCACGTAGACGCGCTTCGCGATCTGCGCGCCGAACATGGCGCCGAGCGAGCTCCCGATGCCGACGATGGCGAAGAGCCGCTTGCCCTGCTCGGGCGTGTAAACATCGTTGGCGAAGGACCAGAACTGCGCGATCACGGTGAGGTTGAAGCAGCCCACCCACAGATAGAAGGGCACCCCGAGGGGGACGCCGAGGCGCGCGAGGAGGAAGAAGAGGACGAGGTTCGCGGCGAAGAAGAGCGTGAGCGCCGTGGTGAGCTGCATGCGCCCGAAGCGCCTGGCCAGGGCGCCATAGGCGCGGACCACGCCCACGAGGAGGAGCGCCTGGCCCGCCGCCGCGTAGGCCTTCACCTCGGCGCCGTCGAGGTCGAGCCGCCGCCCGCCGATCTCGAGCCCGCCGCCCGCGAGGATCAGCGGCTCGCGGACCACCTTGAGGAGGTAATAGCCCGTGAGCAGGAGGAACACGTTCAGCGTGAGGACGAGCACGCTGAAGACCTCGCGCGGCTTCACCTCGGCGAAGATCGCAAGGAGCCTGTGAAGCACGCCCCGGGCCCGTGTCTCGTTCTCGCCTGTGCTCGCCACCCGCCGCTCCATGCCCGGAAAACCGCCGTTCTGGCGGCACCGGCACAGGACCGATGCCGAGCGCGGGAGGCTATCGAGCCTGGTCCCGGCCGGCAACCTCCCTCTCGCATGTGAACCGCCGCACCCGCCGCGCCGTCGCGTGGACGTTCGACAGGCGCGCGCCGCGCAGACAGGCGTCTCTCGGGTCGGGAACTCCGCTATGCTCCCGCGCCGCGACGTGTTTCCGTGCGAGAGGCGAGGCGGTTTGGGCACCAACGAGAAGGGACCGACGCGCGCGCTCGGCATGGCCTTTCGGCGGCGCGCGGCCGCGCTCGCGAGCTGCGCGGCGCTGTCGCTGTGCGCCGAGGCACAGGCCGCGCCGGCAGAGCCTGCTACGCCGGCGGCGCCTCGCGCGCCGGCAGAGCCTGCTACGCCGGCGGCGCCTCGCGCGCCGGCAGAGCCTGCTAGACCGCCGCGGCCTCCCGCCACGGCGCCGCTTTCGCCCGGCGCGAAGCGCCCTTTGCCGGACTACGACGGTCGCCCGGACGAGGCGACGAGCGCCGGCGACGCGCTGCTCTGGGTGCCGCGCGTCGTGTTCTTCCCTGCTTACCTCGCCAGCGAGTACCTGGTCCGGCGGCCGCTCGGCGTTCTCACTGTCGCGGCGGAGCAGGGCGAGTGGATCAAGGAGCTCAAGGACATCTTCACCTTCGGGCCGAACAACAACATCGGCATCGTCCCGACGGCGCTCCTCGACTTCGGCTTTCGCGCGAGCGTCGGCGTTTACTTCTTCTATGACGACCTGTTCGTCCCCGGCAACGAGCTCCGCGTCCACGCCGCGACCGGCGGGGTCGACTGGTGGCGGCTCACGGTCGCCGACCGGATCCCCCTCGGCGGGCGCGCTCACCTGAAGCTCCGTGGCGAGGCGGACATCCGGCCTGACTGGCTGTTTTCTGGGATCGGTCCCAGCTCGCTGGAGCGCAGCTGGGCCCGCTACAGAGCCCGCAGCGTCGAAGGGACCGCGACGCTGCACGCCGATTTCGGTGCGTTCAGCTTCGTCGAGGCGACCACCGGCGCGAAGACCGTCGACTTCCGCGACGCCTGCTGCAAGCCGACGGTCGGCTTCCGGGTCGCGCGCGGCCGTTATCCGATGCCCCCGTCGTACGACACCGGATATACGGCCTACCGGATCGGGGGCCGCGCCGGCCTCGACTCGCGACGGCCGCGCCCGGCGCAGGGCAACGGCGTCCGGCTGGAGCTGTCCGGAGAGCACGCCGTCGACCTGGAGCGGCCGCTGGAGAGCCGGTGGCTCCGCTACGGCGGTTCGCTGGGCGGGTTCGTCGACCTCACCGGGCACGATCGCATCGTGAGCCTCGTCCTCTCGGCGGCCTTCGCCGACCCGCTCGGCGCCGCGGAGGTCCCCTTCACCGAGCTCGCCGAGCTCGGCGGCGACGCGCCGATGCGGGGCTTCCGCGAAGGGCGCCTCCGCGGGCGGAGCGCCGCCGCGGCGACGCTCGAGTACCGCTATCCGGTCTGGGCGTTCGTCGACGGCACGGCGCAGGTCGCCGCGGGCAACGTGTTCGGCGAGCACCTCCGCGATTTCGATCTCGACCTGCTCCGCATGTCGTTCGTGCTCGGCCTGCGCACGAGCGGCGAGCGAGACCACTCCATCGACGTCCTGATCGGCTCGGCGACCGAGACCTTCGAGCAAGGTGCCGGCCTCCAGGAGCTGCGGTTCATGGTCGGCGCCACCCACGGTTTCTGATCGAGCGGCGGTCACCCGCTCGGCAGGGCGTGTCCCGAGCGAGGCCTGGCTCGGCGGGAGCTTTAGAGCGGTTTTCAGCTGAGCCTGGTACGAGCGTCGCAGAGCGGCGGTCACCCGCACAGGAGACGGGTCCAGATCGGCGTTTTCGGCGCGGAAGCGCACTCCTGTGCGCTGAGCACCGAAAACGTCGAGATGGGCCCGTATCCGAAGCGGGTGACCGCCGCTCTAGTTGGGCGGCTCGGCGTCGTCGGGGCGCTCGATGCCGACGAGCTTGTAGCCGCGGCGCGGGCCGAGGTCGTAGAGGTGGGCGCGCAGCGGACCGGGCGCCTGCCCGTTCAGGACATCGATGATGGCGTAGCGCGAGGGCGCGTCGTCGGGCGCGCCGCCGTCCGCGGCGATGTGGGGGAGCGAGAGGCACACGCGGCCGTCCGGCGAGGGGCGCACGACCGGCCGCGCGCGCAGGGCGAGCGACTCGCCGGCGTACATCGCGGCCTCGTAGCGGAGGTCTTCCGGGCGTACGACGCCGGTGCGCCGCGCGAGATCGACGCCGCACAGCGCCGCCGGCGAGGCCAGAGCGACGTCGGCGATGGGCGACAGGCGCGTCAGGTACCGCGCCATGATCGCGCGCTGTCGCGAGAGGAGCTTGCCGATCAGGAACGCGGTGTGTCGCGGCGCCGTGAAGTCGCCTGTCTTCACGGCGGCCTCGATGAGCTCCGGCGTGAAGCGCGCGAGCGTCCGGGCGGCCCAGGCGCCGTCGAGCTCGGTCATCCGCCCGAAGGCCGGGTTGGGGTAGCCGCCGCGCCAGGCCTCCGGCCGGAAATCGCGATCGCTGAAGAAGCCGAAGATGTCGCCCTGCGGGTCGTGGCTCGCCCGGTCCCAGGGCCGCTCGGGGATGCCGAGCGTCACGAAGTCGAGGAGCGCGTACTCGACGTCGAAGTAGAAGGCGTGGCCGAGGCGCTTCGAGATCTCCTCCCACTCCCACTCGCTGCCGAAGCAGTCGCCGAGATCGATGTAGTAGTGGCGCACGTGGCCCGGCGACGCGTCCTTGTCCTTCGGGTCCTCGGCGAGCCAGACATCCATCGAGTTCTGCTCGCGCGAGTCGAAGTGGTTGAGCCAGGCGGCGAGCAGGCGCCCCCCGCGCAGGTCGCGCCGGTCCTCGTGCGGGATGACGTCGTTCGGATCGTCCTCCCGGGTCCCCTCGTACCTGAACGGGCCGATGGCGCGGCCCGGGAGCCAGCGCGAGGCGACCATGCGGACCCGGTCGCCGCGCTTCGAGGCCTTGGCGAGCACGCCGTCGAGCGCCGCCTGATCGAAGGGCCTGGCGACACCGCTGTTGTCCGTCACGGTGAGCCCGGGCGACAGCTTCAGGATCGACGGCTTCAGGTAGACAACGCTGTCGCACGGCGCCCAGAAGCCGGCGGCGTGGTAGAGGCGCGCCGCGATGGCGGTCGCGCCGGTGGCCCGCTCGGGCTGGTCCGAGGGGTCGGCCTTGAGCATGAACTTGCCGACGCCCTCGACCTTGACCCGGAAGCCGGGGTTCGCGCCGTTCGGCTTGCCCATGTCGATGACCCAGGACCCGTCCGGCGCCTCGGGATCCAGCGTCTTGTCGCCGCACGGCCCGCGCACCAGCTCCTCGGCGGAGAGCGGCCGCTTGCCGAGCCGGTTCGTGAACCAGCTCGAGTCCGGCACCTCGTCGACGCTGTTCACGTTGGCCGCCTCGCCCCCTGGATCCACGGCGAAGAACCGCGACACCGGGCGGAAGACGAGGTTGTCGGCGGCGTCCCACGCGAACGAGGACTCGTAGGGCGCGGGCGAGCAGAGGCGGTGCTGCGGATCGTCGCTGGGCGCCTCGGGATCGGGCCGGCAGGGCAGCGAGACGGGGCTCAGGTCGGCGTCGCGCCAGACCGGATCGCGCAGGGGGAACCGGCGCACGTCGCCGCTGCACGCCGCGCTGAGCAGGGCGAGCAGCGGGAGAGCGCGGGTGAGCGGCGCCTTGAGCATCGGCGGGGGATGGTAGTGGAGAGGGCGGCCGCTCGGGGCGGTTTTCGGCGAATCGAGCGCGGGCGAGCGCGGGTGCGCGCGGGCGAGCGCGGACGTTGGCGGGCTCGTCAGAAGCCTTCTTGCCGGAGCCGCGCGATCACGGAGCGGTAGAAGTCGATATAGAGCCAGGGGTTCCCGTCGCCCGGACTCTGTCCGAAGAGCTGGCCTATCTCGTCGAAATGGTCGGCCGGGATACAGCCCCAGAAGTCCCCCCACCGCGCGTCCCGCGCGCGCACCAGGCCGTCGTTCGGGAACGACTCGCCGATGCCGCCGTCGAGCAGGGTCTCGGTCAGCGACAGCAGCGGGTGGACCGGGTCGAGGCCGTCGTCGAACTGCGCGACGAAGGGCGCGGGGGTGAGCGTCGTGCAGTCCCTGCCGCCGCGCGCGCGGTTCGTCCGCCCGCCGAAGGAGGCATAGAACACCCCGGGAGCATCGGTGAACCTCGCGTTGAACTCCGCGATGCCTGGCGTCGAGAACTGCTCGAGCGCAGCGAAGACGCTCGTCTCGTTGCCTATCTGATCGTAGAGCGGCGCGCCGATCGCGTTGATGAGATCGTCCAGGATGTCCTGCAGGCGCTCGTGGGCGACGAGCTCGAGCGCCACGTCGGCGACCTTCGAGCCCAGGTGGGGTGTGGCGACGGTGACGATGGAGGCGACGAGATCGGGCCTGTCGTGCGCGACAACGCGCGCGTCGAGCCCCCCCTGCGAGTGGGCGATGATGTTCACCTTCTCGTGGCCTGTCGCGTCCAGGATCTGCTCGATCCGTGCGAGCAGCTGCGCGCCGCGGACCTCGGAGCTGTTGAACGGGTCGACGGAGGGCGTGAAGATCGTCTCGCCGCTCTCGGCGAGGGTTTCTTTGAGGTTGTAGAAGTAGCTGACGTACCCCGCGCCCGCGAAGTCCTCGAATCCGAAGAAGCCGTGAGCGAGCACGATGGGATACGGCGGCCCGAGCTTCCCCGACGGCCAGCCGCCGCCGACTTCGCCCGGGTCGTCCGGCAAGCCCGAAGAGCTCGCCCAGCCGCCCGAGGCGGAGCCGCCGCCCGCGCCCGTCAGCACCTCGCCGGTGCTCGCCGGCGGATCGAACTGCTCCCCGGCCGCGCTGCAGCCCGCGAGGAGCGCACAGGAGACGACCATCGCACACTCTACGAGACCAGCGATCACCCACTGTCGCATTGACGAGCCCCCGTGTGAGACTTGCACTTACGCGAACCACCAACAGGCGATGACGAGGATGCTTATGAAGAAAGATCCAGCACGACCACCTCCTGCCGGAATCAGCTCAGACTCTGCTGATGGGATGCTGATGTCAAGCGCTGTCGGAAATTTGAACCATTCGTGGTCTGCAGTGCATTGCGTCGCGGGCGGCGTTGCGAGCAGCGGTCGGCTTCCTGCAATGGGTCACGGGCTTTGACGCCGTGATGGCGCATTGCGTCGCGGGTCGACGTTGTTTTTCCATGCGGAGGGGCGTGCTGGCTCCGGTAGGTTCGTGGGCCATGCGATCTGTCCACAGCTCGTTTGCGCTTGTCCTGGTGGGTACCCTGGCCGCTTGCGGTGGCGCGGCGCCTCCTCCGTCGGAGCCGGATCGTGCGGAGGCCGAGGTGGCTGCTGCGGCGCCGGCCGCGAAGGAGGGTGAGGCGGCGGAGGGTGAAGGTGGGAAGAAGGAGGAGGACGCGGCGGGGGAAGCGTCACGGCAGATCCCGACGACGTGCGAGCAGCGGGGCAACGAGTGTTTGCCGCCGGTGGCGTTCGTGAAGCGGCTCTGCAGCGGGTTCCATCCGGACGTGGCGCTCACCCTGTTCGCGAAGGGGTCGCCGTTCACGCGCGGGTACCTGACGCGGGACACCGAGGCGGTGAACGCCTCTGGCGGGTCGTCCTCGAACGACAAGCTGGTCTTCGATGAGGAGGTGCTGATCCTCTATCACCGGGAGCCGGAGACCGGGGGCATGGTCGTGAGCGGCGCCGGCGGCGGCTACGAGGTCCTGCGATGGGACGGGACGTGCGCCACGCTGATGGCGGAGGAGGTCCGGCAGCACGTGCCGCCGAAGCCGAAGTTCGCGGCGATCCCGTGGAAGAGCCTCGACCAGAAGACGCGCGACGCATTCCTGGCCGACGAGAAGACGGGCAAGCTCATCATCGAGCGGAAGAGAGAGTGCAAGGGCGCGACGATGGGGGCGGTCACCGCGAAGTGCGAGAAGGTCGACAAGCAGATGGCGGCGGCGCTGATCGAGTACGTGCGCAACGGCGGAGCGCTGCCGGCGCCGGGTCCGCTGCCCTGAGGGGCGGGGGTGGGGCGGGGCGCTCCCGGATGAGGTGGGTGGGAGCGCCGCCGAGCCGATGAGGGACGGAGGACCGCGGTCGCGGTCGGGGACCGCGGTCGCGGTCGGCTACTCCGGCTTGTCCTTGGGCGCCACGTAGTCGGGCGGGAGCTGCGCGGCCTCGTTCCCGCCGGTGAAGAAGTACTTGTCGAGCTCGGTCATCCAGATCCGCTGGCCGGCCTCGGAGATGAGGTCGAGGCGGTACTCGTTGATGAGCATCTTCGAGTGCTCGAGCCACATCCGCCACGCCTCCTTCGAGACGTTGTCGAAAATCCGCTTGCCCAGCTCGCCCTTCAGCGGCGGCTTCTCCAGCCCCTCCGCCTCACGGCCGAGCTTCACGCACTGGACCATCCTCGCCATAAGTTGCCCGACTCCTTTTCCTTTTCGCGGGCTTCTTAGCCGAGCCGCGAGGAGCCGTCGAGAGCGGGAGGCGAGCCGGCGAGGTCAGCGGGGGGCCGACCAGAGCGGAGCCCGACCGGAGCGGGCGGACGAGCGGCGGCAGCAGGTTGAGGCAGGGGGCGGAGGGCAAGGCCGACGGAGGCGCCTGGAGGCAGCAGCAGGCAGGAAAGCCGGGAGGATCGGACCAACGGGCCCCGAGCGACGCACGGCGACGTCCGCGACGGCGTCAGCGACGGAACGATCTGGCGCCGAGGGGTTGACGGCGGCACGGTTTCTAGCAATATTCGGTCCGTCTGAACGAACCACGAGGGGGCGATCGGCTTCGACGTGGGGACCGAAGGTCTGTCTGCGTGCTGGCGGCTCCTGCTCCGCCTATCAAGCGGGACGTTACAAGTGCGAACGACAACGCATACGCTGTCGCGGCCTAATAACCGCTAAGCCATCCGAGGAGAAGGTCGTCCTAGTACTCTAAGGGTGTCAACCACAGGGCTGGGTCGCGTGAGGACGCCCTCGATAACGCGGCCGAGATTCAGTGAGGGATAGGTCGTAGCCGAATCTACGAACGCCGTCGCCGGCGCATGGCGACTACGCACGTGAACGAAGGTAGACTGGATGCCTTGCGGACCCGGGTTCGATTCCCGGCGCCTCCACCAAAAAGACACGGTGAGAACCGTGTCTTTTTTCTTTTGTGGGATCTGCGTGTGACCTGACAGATCTCGGTAGGGGTCTGGGCGGCGCTGGACGGTGTGAGACAGGGCACCGGCAGTGGGTAGCCATAGCCGAACGGGCGGAACGGAACGGGGCGGGATGGCCGACTGGGGGCCCGCGACCGGATCCCGGATCCGCCCTGCTGGAAACCGGGACCAGTGGAGCAGGACCGGATGCAGGTGGACCGGCGGCGACCCCCGATCTCCCTACCCACCCGAGACGAGTCTGCCGAGCGGGCTCTTCTTGACACGGGACGGTATCTCCGCTGACCTCGCAGAGGGAGTTGGCCATGGGGTGGATCGAGCCGCAAAGCGGACCGGAGAGACGCACTCTCGGCGCGGACCGCACCCGTCGGCGCGTGGGGTCGCGCCACCTGGTCTTCTGTCAACGAGATGCTCGTCTCGTTGTCAATCGCCTGCGTGCAGCCCCATCGGGATCACGGCTCCGGGCAGATCGTTACCCTGCACCTGCGCACCTCTGCTAGCCGCTAAATGCCAAGCAACAACGAGGAAGCAGGACGACGAATGGAAAGAAAACGACGAGGTGGCGCTGCTCAGGCTCCCGTCGCCGCAGCGCGGTACAACGATTGGTTTGGCAATATTGTTGAGCGAATGGACCAAGAGTTCAAGGCCATTCGCGCGGTTCACAATATCGAACGAGGCGAAGAATTCGAGAAGGCTCTATGCCGTGCGCTTAGAGCCCTTTTGCCAGAGCGCGCCGGCGTATGCCGCGGATACATCGTCGACAGGGACAACAACATGCAGGGCGACGATATTATCGTTTACGATGCCGCGCGCTTTCCAACGCTACGTGCCTGCGGGCGAGATCTCGCAGTAAAAGAGCAAGTCCCAGCCGAGGCCGTTCTAGCATACATCGAAGCCAAGCATACGCTTTACGCACAAGAGAAGGTGCTCAAGAAACACGAGGGGCAATCTCTTGCTAAAGCGTGTAGTCAAATTTCTGCGATCAAGGCGCTGAAGCGCGCGCCGATGCCATTGGAAGCATTTGCCCCGAAATTCCTCGCCCCGCCAGCGTGGTTCAAACGACGCCGGGGCTTCCCCTCGATTCGCAACCCGTGGTATGCGGCCATCTGGGCACTCAACCTGAACGTCGGGAAGGGCGCCGAGCCAACGGAAGCCTTAGCATCCCGCTTCGAGACCTTCGGCGACGTACCGATCGATCGACTTCCTGATGTCGTTGCCGCAGGTTCGGTCATTATGAATCCTTGCGTATACAACGAAAAGGACCTCGGTCGCCAAATACGCCCTTTTGTAACCGAGGATACGCAGATCGCCTTTACTGGAAGCGTTCGAGCGCTGGGACTAGCGGCTGTTCATCTCATCTGGGCAATAGAGGATATTATGCTGGGGGATATTCCTTGGCCGGCCCTGTTGCATGATGAGCTTGCACAGGCCGAACAGGTGTATGAGACGGGTGTAGTATTGGATCCGGGCAAGTCCTTAGACCAGTCGCTCCACGAGCAAAAGGCGGCGACTCTGGGCCCAACGAGAGAACAGCATCACGGGGACACCGAGCGATCGCCCGGTAACTCGACGAAATAGCTCGCAGGCCATCAGGAACATCGGCAGGGAGTAAACAGCATCGAAAGCTCCCAGTCCCAACCACAGCTTTCCGCGGCGAGTTCGATGACGCCGCCGGGCGCGCCGAACAGGCACCCGATCGTCTCGTGGGCGATGCGCGCCGCCTCCACGTCGCCCGCCGCGAGCGCCGCCCCGTCCGGCGCTACCCGCCGCGCCGGCTGCGCTCCGCTGCGAGGTCGATGACGCCGCCCGCGTCGGCCCCTGGCGCGCCGAGCAGCCGCCCGATGGTCTCGTGGGCGATGCGCGCCGCCTCCACGTCGCCCGCCGCGAGTGCCACCCCCCACCCCAGCCGGCGCTACCCGCCGCGCCGGGTGCGCTCGGTGGCGAGGTCGATGACGCCGGCCGCATCAGCCCCGGCGCGCCGAGCAGCCGCCCGATGGTCTCGTGGGCGATGCGCGCCGCCTCCACGTCGCCCGCCGCGAGCGCCGCTCCAGCCGGCGCTACCCGCCGCGCCGGGTGCGCTCGGCGGCGAGGTCGATGACGCCGGCCGCGTCGGCCCCTGGCGCGCCGAGCAGGCGCCGATGGTCGCGTGGGCGATGCGCGCCGCCTCCACGTAGCCGCGAGCGCCGCCCCAGCCTGGGCTACCCGCCGCGCCGGGTAACCGCCCATCGGTCGCCATAGGCGTGGCCCCTCGCGGCGCGCGCCGGGGTCGGCGATACTGGACGCGGAGCGGCGGCCTATCTTCGGAGATGCGCAGATAGGTCGCGGAAGTCGCTGCCTATTCACGGGAATACGCCGATATACCGCGGAGCTCCGCGACCTATTCGCGGAAATACGGAGATTGGCCGCGGCGCATCGCCGCCTACATGCTATAACCCGCCACTAGGCTCTGCGACGCAACTGATTGCGACGTTGGGCGGAGCAGGATTCCATGAACCCGCCATACTCTGCCGACGCGCGTCGAAAGCCCGAGGTGCATGATGAGTACTCCACCGCCGTCTGAGTCTACCAAGGACACTCTGTTTCGCAGGGCCCTCCGACTGCAGGATGAGGCCGCCGCGCTACCGCGTGGGGCCCGGAGCGAAAAGCTGGAACGTGCGTGCGAGGTGCTCAAGGGTCTTTTGGCCGCGGCGCCGCATCCCACCGCTCTAAAGTGTGGCAAGATCGAATACGAGCTGTATCGTCTCGATGCCCTGAAGGCTGAAGAGGCGGCTTCCGGCTATGACCGCCTTGTTTTGTTCGGCTCCGACTGCCCGCAGTGCGGGGCTCCAAGCCTGATTGTGCGGAGCCGACCGAGCGGCGTCGTGTCCCAAAACTGTCTCGGGAATCTTCTCGCGACGACGGGAAAGCGTACCGATCATCGGCCTCGTGGAGTGCAGATCGACGAGCTTCCGCCCGTGTCCTGCGGGTCGTGCATGACTCCCATGAAGACGAATCGCGGCGCAACCGGCAACTACATCTACGAATGCTCCGCTTGTGCACGCTCTAGCGAAGTTCACACCCTTGTGCGAAGCTGGGAGGAGTTTTTTCCGTATAACCCCCTGGGGTGGACGTGCAGCCGTTGCGGAACCTTCATCTTGGGGTCACTCACCTGCCCGACCTGTGGGCGCAAGGACTCGCGGTGAGGCGACCGATGTTTGCGCAAGACGCGATGACAACAGCCACGTGGCCCGCCCAACAAGGCGCTGCACACCGACGGTGTACCTGTGCCGGGCTCCGCCCGGCACGGCGCCCCGCGGGTGAGCGCCAAGTCGTTCGGCAGACGGCCGTTGGGCCAAGCGGGAGGCGATGCAACGGTACTCGGCGACGGGAGCTGGCAGGTGCCCCCGGGCCTCGGCGACGACCGGGGTACTGCGTGGGGGGCGGGCGTCGGCGTCCGGGCGGACGCTCGTGGCATTGCCGCTCGGCGAGCAGCGCGCCTCGCTGTTGCATGCTTCCCGCGGCTTCCCGCGCCCGTAGATTGACCGGGTGCGGGCCCCATGGCAGGCTCCGCCCGCGGCAGCGCTGCGAACCAGGAGACTACGATGGCCGAGTGGCTCTACAAAGCGCGGGATAGGGCGGCGAGTGGCAAGCCGAGACCGGACTACGAGGCGACCCGAGCGTTCGCGGTGAGCGATGGGATCCTCTGCCGGTCGGCGCGCACCGAAGAGGGCGCATGGATCGCGAACGTTCGCGCGGTCGACGCGGGGGACGTGATCCACATCTACTACCGGCAGCATGCCCCCGAGCGTCGCGTTCGCGTGGTCGGCAGCTTCCGCGTGCGCGACCCCGGTGACGCACGCTTCCACTGGCAGTGCGACCTCGCCGAAGTGAAGGACGCTGAACTCGCATCCCGATTGCGGATCGCGTATGGCGCGGCGGATGATGCTCCCATCACCGGCTGGCTCCTCGAGCCCGCTCCCAACGTACACACACCGGCATCGACGGAGCCCGATGTCAAAGAGTTTCTCGCCCAGACGCCGACCCTCCGCCGCTACCACGAGGACCGGATCATCTCGACGGTGACCGCGCAGCTCCCCGCGCTGCCGACCCCGCTCCGTCTGCTCCATGGCCCCCTCCTGGTGACTATCGAGACATGGTCGTACGGCGCACGAGTCGCCCGCTTCCCCGCGGCGCGCATCATCGGGGAAGGTCGGGACGACGCTTCGGCCGTGGAAGCGCTGGCCGAGAACATCGCCGAGTTCGTGGAGGTCAATCTATTCCAAGCACAAGCGGGGCGACTCGGTGGAACGCTCGCGAAGCAATGGGTGGCGCTCACTGCGATGGTGGACGTCTCCGCGGTCCGACCCGATGGGGAGAAGATCAGTGAGGTGGCCTGAGCTCCGACGAGCCCTCCGCACCAAGCTCAAGGCGGAACATCGAGGCGGCAAGAAGCACGACCTATGGTTCGTCGAGTGCGACGGCAAGCGTGTCGGAAATGTCCTGGATTCTCACGGCGATGGAGAGATGAGGGGTCATGAGATCGGGCACGTCGCGAGCAGCCTCAATTTGAGCGAGCGTCAGCTCAGGGAGTTGGTCCGTTGCCATATGACGCGCGATGAATTTTGCGCGAAGCAGGGCTGAAGGGCCGCCGAACAAGCCGCTGGTGCCGACGCCGCTTCGCGGCGCAGCACACCGGCGAGCCGTTGGGCAGGCAACGGGACAGCTATCTACTTCGGGAGACGCATGACTCGCACCAGGGTTTTCCTCGGTTACATCGCAGCGGCTCTTGCATCGAGTCTTGTATCGGCTTCCTGTGCGCGACGGGAACAGTCGGAGTCTGGAAGTGGCGAACCAGCTGCTCCGTCGCACGCGCCTTCTGTAGCGAAGTCCGCGAACAAGGATCCAGAGAGGTCCTCCAGCGAGGTGGAACCAAGCCCGGAGCCCACGCTTCAGCCACGAGCCACGAACGACTTACCTCAACCTACGCCTCGCTCCCCTCCGATCCTCGAGGCGGACCCGAATTCGAAGGGAGTGAGAATGGGCAAGCCGCTTTTTTCCTGCTACTACGTGAGTTTTGCTTGGGGCAGTAAGGCTTACGGGAACGTCCTTGATGATCAGGGCCGAATTTGGTTCTACGACCTGGGAAGGCCCTGGGATCCCCAACCCGCCGGGGACGGACTCTATCTGGAGACCGGGCTGAGAGAGCGATTCAGAAATCCCGTCCTCCAGTCGCGCCGCGTTCCTCCTGCGCAGCTGGCCGACATGCGGAAGAAGGCGGAGATCGCTCGAGGCGGTCAAATCGAGAAGAAGCACGTGTCGCGTGATATGGACAGCGCCGGCTGCGAGGCCTACCTGTGGGAGAGATCCGACGCGTACCGGGAAGTTAAGCTCGGCAGCCGTGGCGGCTCTGAGATTCGCAACTCCAGCTTGGAGGCCGGCCATGTCCTAGAGTGGCTATGGGGAGAACTCGGCATGGGCACCCATCCGCAGTCCCGGCAGAAGTAATGGCTCCGAAAGCGTACACGAAGCTGCCCAACGCTCGGCTCACCCGCGAGCGACGGAGGGGCGCCGCAGGCGCCCCTCCGTCGCTCGCGGGTGAGCCGAGCGTTGGGCAGTCGCACGTGGAGGGACGTTTCGGAGATCAGCCCGCTCTCGGCGAGGATCGCCTCAGGCGGGATCGTGATCGGCGACGGTCCTTTCGGCGCGGCGCGGAGGTCAACGCCGCCGACATGCTGGGGATGCCATTGGCCCAGTCTTGGAAGCCCCTAGTCTTGGAAGCCCATCGAGACGGCTGCGGCGCCGGGTTTGCCCGGGTTCGCGTTCAGATCGCCGGCGCCTCCACCGTCACCAGGGATGCCGAACTTGATCGGAGAGTCGGACTCGACGTTGGGGCCCAGGTCGGCGGTATGTGCCACAGCAAGAGAGTGTCCTCCGTGGCCTCCCCCGCCCCGGCCGCCGTTGCCGCCTTTCCCGCCATCACCACCACGGCAGCCTGGCTGCGACCCAGCCCTGTTGCCTCCGCCAGTGCCGCCGTACCCACCCACGCCGCCGTACTGGCCCTTTCCGCCTCGCCCGCCGTTGCCGCCCCGACCCGTGATGATGCTGGTTTTACTCACGTGGACGCTGGCGTGGTAAGACAGGATCCCGATGCTGGATCCGCCTGGACCGCCGCCCTTGCCGGGCTCGCCGCCGCAGCCGCCAGCACCGCCGGAACCGCCCGAAGCGCCGCCCTGTGCCGCTCCTGTGCCGCAGAACATGGCTCCGCCGCGCGAGCCGCCCCCACCGCCGCCGCCGTAGCCGTGCTGCCCCGTCCGGCCATCCTCGCCAGCGCTGCCTTCTAGCCCTGTGTCTGTGAGCCTCCCCTGCCCTGACGCACCGTTACCGTTCGCGCCGTCATCCCCCACCAGGCCGCGCGTTCCATCTGTGCAGGACATGGCGTCTTGCCCAGTTCCACCGAAGCCGTACTCCATCGGGTTGGTGACTGGCACAGGGTCGCCACTTTCGCCGTCGCTACCATCGCCCTTGGTACCGACGCCGCCCATCCCGCCTGAGGAAACGCCGTCGTCGCATGCGGTGGTGACCCGCGCCCCTCCCGTCACGACGTCCGCAGAACACGCCACGGCTCCCGGGTTCCCTGGTGCGCCCTCCCGTGCTGATTCGGCGCTTCCGTCAGCGCCAGCGGCCCCATCCGCGCCGTCACCGGCCACGATCTCGCTCAGGCGCACGTCCACCGTCACGCCCGGCAGGGCGCGCATGGCGATGGCAGAGCCGCCCGGAACCGTCGCGTCGTGCGCGACCATCCGCATCCTGGTGAGCGTCGTGGCGACGGAGCTTCGGGGTTCGGACTCGGCCGCGTCGTCCGCAACGGTGAGCGGGATCCGGTTCGGTCCTGGGGCGATCGTGGTGAGCTCGCCGAGCGGATGCAGCGGCCAATGTTTACGGGGATCGCGACAATCGAGCCCACCCCATACCTCCATACCTGCTGGCACGCGCACTTCTACGTTGAAAAGATCGGCACACACGTAGACGCGCATTCCATGGTCGCGGGCGAGATCGAACGCACGCGCGAAGGTGGCCACGGGATGATCTCGCGTGCCCGGATCATCGTCGCGGCCATCCACGGTTAGATAGATACCCTCGCAGTCGACCGGGCGGCTGGGAATACCGTGATCGGCATTGCACTCTACCACCGGTGTGCACGTGAGCGTTTCCTCGCAAGGTTCCCACGCTCCCGGATCAGCACTGCACCCGAGCGTCCCGATCCCCGCAGACATGGCGACAACAAGCAGCCGAGGCCATTCCTCGGACGCTTCATGCCACCGGTTGCGCCTCGACAGTGAGCTCATCATCCTCTCTCCTCGTATCAATGCCACTTACTCTGGCGCAGCGGGGTTCGGGTCGTTCGGATCGTCGGTAACGAAGGGAAGAAACTCGGCTACCACGCCATCGTCACCCGCGCTCTCGGTGGCGTCTGGGTCGCCACCAGGTCCACCCTTGCCCGCGGTTCCGAGCGCGAACGTCGCCTCGACCTCCTCCCGCGTCACCTCGGTGGCCCCCAGATACGCGATGCCGACCGAATGGCCGCCGAGCCCGCCGCCTCCGCCGCCTCCGGGCCCCCCGTTGCCGCCATCGCCGCCGCGGCACCCTGGAAGTGTGTCGGGCACCGCTCGTCCGCCATCGCCGCCGGGGGCTCCGCTACCCCCAGGCAGCCCCGCGCCGCCCGCCCCACCCCGGCCGCCGCGTCCCGTCTCGATCGTCGTCCCGCGGATCTTGACCTTGGACCCCCTCGTGGCGATACCGATGCTCGCGCCCCCGGCAAAGCCACCTTTCCCCGGCTTCCCGCCGCAACCGCCAGAGCCGCCAGAACCTCCGAATGCACCCCCGATCGGGCCTGCACCGCAGGCCATGGAACCACCCCTCGCGCCACCACCCCCACCGCCCCCCTGGCCAGGGCGCCCGATTTTGCCGTCCTGTCCCTTGCCCAGAGTAACACCCCACCTGACGGCGCCTGGGCGCCTCCCTCCTTGACCCTGCGCACCAACGGCCCCCTCGAGGCCGCGCTGCCCATCGCTGCACGCCGTACTTCCCAGCTGGCCCACGCCTCCGGCACCGGCGCCGGTCGGGTTGGGATCTGGGAGAGGCTCCCCGTTGCCAGCTCCGGAGCCCCGATCCACGAGCCCGAGGCCGCCCTCGCCGCTGACCGATCGCCCGTCGTCGCACTCGGTCGTAACGGCCGGCGTCCCTGCCATGGCGTCCGCCGTACACGCGTCTGCCCCCGGGCGTCCTGGCGTTCCATCGGATGCTGCCGCGCCCTCAGCCGCGGCTCCAGGCTCGCCGTCTGCTCCGTCTCCAGCGACGATGCGGCTGTCGATCACTTCGATCTCACTGCCATCACGGAGGTAGATCGGAATCGAGCTTCCGCCCGGTTTTCCACCACGCCCGGTGATGACCTCGCTCGCCACGAGCTTGAGCTGGACCCCTTTGAGGGTTGCTATCCCGATGGATCCTTTTTGGACGTGGTCCACATCGTTGCCGTCGGGGGCCAGGAACCGCAGGTTGGCAAACGTAAGTCCCTGTCCTCCAAACCGCACCACCTGCGGGACGGGCCCCTCTGGAGCAACGACAGTCCTCGCGCTGGCACCGAGGTGCCGCCAGCCGTTCGCGCAGTCGAACCCGCCCCAGATGCTTATGCCGTAGAACCCAAGCGTTTCTTCAAAAGTTTCCGCGCACGCGTAGACGCGGTGGCTGCCCATGTCTGCAAGTTCGAGGGCTTTCGAGAAGGTCTTCACCGGCTCCGCGCGGCTGCCGGGGTTCGCGTCGTCTCCCAGGCTTGAGCTGACGAAAATACCGCATCCGTCTTCCGGCGTTCTCACCAAGGGGTCATCGTCGCAGACGGGTACCCTATCCGGACCGGAGGAACACCCGCACAAGAAGGCAGCGATTCCGTATGCGAGCGCGATGGGCACCATGATAGCCACCCCGCGCCGACTTTTCGATGAGGTATCCATGACCTGGAGCTCCACGTTCGTCACCATGCACCTATCATTATCAGCCCCGCGTGCTGTCCGCTCACCGTGGGAATGACACGCACGCCATCGCTGGGCGGCGAGGTTCGGTCCACGAGCAGAGACGCGAGCGTCAGCACACCGATCGCGCTGCCGGACGCAAGGGTCACCCAGCCGGCTTTCTTCAGGAGATCCCGCTTCCCTTGAAGATCGCGCAGCTCCGAGCACGCGCGCGGTGCGTTCGGGCGGGCACATCGGCTCGCGTCCTCGTCTGCGCCACGCAGCGCGGTAGCGCGATCGCGGAGCTCATCCTCGGTGTAGGCACTCCAGATCAGCAACCCGCCGCCGGCTGCCATGGTTGCCCCCGCCACGACCGCGCCACCGATGCGGAGCGTCGACGCCGTGGAGGACGGCTCCACGGAAGACGACGCCTGCGCTCCTCGCGCGGAGCTCTCGGTTGAGGTTCCCTTCGCAGGAGCGCCCGGCGCTGCGGCGCGCGGTACCTGCAGCGAGATGGTCGTCGGCTTCCCGGCCTGCGCGTCGAACGACGCGAACGCCTCCTCATGACCCGCCAACCGGGCCCGCACCATGTGCTGACCGGGTTCCAGGAATAGCCTGTAGGTCCGTGCAGGCGCGCTGATGGGCTTGCCGTCGATGAGCACCTCCGCGTCCGGCGGGTCGACAGACAGGTAGAGGGTCGCGACATGCGACGCTGCCTTGCGTTGCCCGGCCTCGAACCGCAGCTGTAGTTCAAGAGGCAGGACGTTGCGCTGCTCGAGACTCCAGGCGAGATGCTCGGCAGCATCACGGTACTTGCGCAGCTCGATCTCACACAGGCCGAGCTCTCCGGTGATCTCCGCGCGCTCCTTCTCCGTGTTCGACGCCGGGTCTGTCGCCTGGAGCGCCGCGTTGTAGGCCACGTGTGCCTCGGTCCACCGACCTGCGTCACGGGCTCTCTGCGCACGACGAACATGGTCCTTCACCGTCGAGCCGCCGCTTCGCTCCAGCGTCGAATAGATGTCCTCGGCGCTGGCGGGGCTCGTGTAGACACCTACGACGCCAAGCATCAGGCAGAACAACAACAAAGGCGCAACGTCACGCATGCGCGGAACGTACTTACGCCCGGCGCGCGGCGTCAACGGCGACGAATTCGCAGGGAATGAACGTTTTGCCAGGCAAAAATCGGCCCGACGACGTAAAGGCGCTCGTCGACCCTCCGCGCAGTGGAGCCGCCCAGGTACGCATTCCACGATAGCGCACATTATCCTACCAAAGTTGACCGACCCTGCTCTTTCTTGAACCCTTCCGGCCAGCTCAGGGGTGCTACCAGCTGTGGGCAAGCCAGCACGAACTCCCCCCCACTTCGAGCGCTTCCGCCGCCTCATCAGGCGGGTCGGTGTCCCCGCGCGGCACGCCGAGGACCTCGCGCAGGAAGCGCTCCTGCGGGACTGGGAGGCGAGAGGGCGGCTCGAGCCAGGCGTGGATTCAGCGCCGTACTCGGTCACCATCGCCCTGAACCTCGCCCGCAGCCACCTGCGGGACGCGAGCCGTCGGGGTGAGGTCCTGACCCCGTTCGACGAGCACGACTTCCGCGGGGACCAACCGAGCCCGGAAGCCTTGCTCCGAAGGCAGGAGCGGGAAGCCGTCATGCGCGACCTGATCGAGCAGGTCGACCCCAAGTACCGTGGCCTCTTGGTCGAGCACGAGCTCGAGGAAAAGTCGCTCGCCGAGATCGCCGCCGAGCTGGGGCTCAAGCTGGACACCGTGAGGAGCCAGCACCGCAGGGCACGCGAGCAGCTGGACGAGGCGAAGCGGCGCTGGATGGCGCAGCAAGAATTCCGGGGCTGGGACAAGGTGCCCTGCTTTCCGGTGGCGTTCGGTCTGTTTCGTCGCTCGTGGTGGACGACCGCGCGGCACCTGCAGAAGGTCGGGGCGAAGGTCCTCGCGCAGGCGGCGCTCGTCGTGCTGACAGGCGCCGTCGTCGCCACAGCACCACGCTCGTCAAGCTCGGCCAGTACGACCCCGTGGTTACGGCCGGCAGCGATCCACGCCGGTGTGGCCACGCCCCGGCAGCAGCACACCGCGCCGCCCCTCGACCAGCCAGACGCACGCCGCACGGTCGCCGCGGCCTCGCCCCCGGTGCAGAGCGGCATCCCAGCACCCGGCGAGAATGCACCGGCCGCAATGAACGGCAAGCCTGCTTCACCCGCCGCAACAGCTGCGCGTTCCTCGCCGCCCGTCCGCGCCGTACGCACGGTCGCGAGCGAGCGCGAGAAGGACGTGATTCTCCAGGCGCGCAAGGCCATCGAAGCCTATAACGCCAGGGCTGACGTCGAGGCGCGACGCCTGCTCGACATGCACGCGATGGAGTTCCCTCGGGGTCAGCTGGCCCGGGAGCGCGAGGCGTTGCTCCTGCAACTCCGCTGAATCGGCGGCCGGAGCGCCCCGCGCTCAGAAGGCCACCGAGGACGGCAGCAGCGCGTCTCGGAGGCGACGCATTTCGCGCGACCTACGACGCTGACCCGAGCCCCACCGTCTGCAGGATCATCGCTTCGATGGCCTCGAATGGCTGCGCGCGGCGAGCGGCCGCCACGGCCTGCGCGTCGGCGCCGACGGGTTGCCGCCTTCGAGCAGCACCCAGGGAGCCGACGCCGAGTACGCCTCGGTCCCGGCTATGGGTAGGCTTGGCGCATCTGTGAGTCGATTATTGGCCCTCCTTCATCCGCGGCTCGAGGGGCGGATCGAGCGCGTCGCCATGGACCCCGCGCAACACGATGGCGGCGTGCTGGGCTCCGTGCTCGACTGCATTGAGAGGATCCATTCCATATGTGGTGAATGGGCGACCATCGAGGTCTACGGTGACAGCCCAAGGCCACTCTTTCTCCGGAGGGTTTCGGGTCGGCTGGTGGATCCGAACCAGGATATCGCGCGGCTCGCCGTCGTCGGGGGTCACCCTAAACGTTAGCTCGATCATCACTTACACCTCTTGTCGCAGTCTACGAGGCATCGACTGTACTCGTCCATGCACTTCTTCAGACAGCTCGTGTCGCGCCTTGGACAGTTATCGCGGCAGAGCTCCAGCACTCGGTCACATTTTTCCTTGCACGCCTCTAGGCAGTCGGGGGTGCACCCTGCCATCGCCTCAGAGGCTCCGCTTCCCACCGGTGCGTTTTGCGGCCTTGCCGGCACATACCCGAAGGCCCCATCCCCTCCTGTCGGGCTGATGATGCTGCCGCCGGCACCTTCGTTTCCCTCACCGCGGACCCAGCACTCTCCCACATCGTAATTGCACGCCGCGAGCCCGAAGCACAGAACAACAAATAGCTTATTCATTTCGACCTCGCTCTAAATCTCCAAATTGGTCCAGTGGTCACCACCACAACCAGACTTCCATGAAGAACGCGACTACTGCCGCCCGTCCAGTCCACATGGACGCTGGTGGACACGCCCAAGGGCCCGGCGAAATACCACTCGGACTGGGCGCGGCCGCCTGGTGCAACCCCCACCACGCGGTTACAGATCACGATATTGCATACCGGCATCGAGTAGATCGCCAGGGACGGCCCGAGGCTGACGGTCGTTGTCTTCGTGGCGTACCCAAGAGTGACGGCCGTTCGGTCGTAGAACCCGACACCATAGCCTGGAACGATGCTGAGCATGTTATGGGCTTCGAGCCTGAAGTCCCCCTCGCTGCGCCAGAGCCACCCGGCGAAGGGGCTCACGGCCAGCCTGGGCTCGATCCCGATCTGGATCCCGCCCACGCTGACGCCGCCGCTGAACTCGAGTGCGTGTGCCGGCACCGGAACACTACTGGCGAGCGCGCAGGCACAGCCGCACAGCACGAGCACACGCGCCTTTGCCTTCAGCCCGTGCCCCATGCCCTCCCCCGATCCCGGATGCTTCTCCTGACGGAAGGCGGCGTCAACAGGTGACTTAGGCCACCTTACGTCCAAGCGGTCCTTGCTGACGAGGGTCAGAGCGCCATCGGCAACGTGGATGGTCAAGGTGTGCGTCAGCGAGTTCGGTACCGTCCCGTTCACCCGCCCGTTCACTACGTCTGAGGCGGATTGCTCGACGGCTCTCCGTCCCGTTACTGGCGTCGGCTGGGCTTGTTTGCCGCCCCTCAAAGAACGCGCTCAGTATGGCGCCCGGGGGCCTCCATCTTCTTGGCGCTGCTCACCGACGCGCCTCGGCGCCGGCGCGGAAAGGACACGCGCCTGGCTCGGCCGCTCCGGACGCGACCCGCCGCTGGATCAATCGGGGAGTGCGGCGGTCAGGTCCAGCTCGACCTGCTGACCGGGCGGGTTGATCTTAACCAGGCGCATTGAGCGGGGGGCAAGCGAGCGCGAGATGGACCTGATCCTCCAGGCGCGCAAGGCCATCGAAGCCTACAACGCCAGGGCTGACGTCGAGGCGCGACGCCTGCTCGACATGCATGCCATGGAGTTCCCTCGGGGTCAGCTGGCCCGGGAGCGCGAGGCGCTGCTGCTGCAACTTCGCTGAATCGGCGGCGGCCCTGGCGACAGATAGCCAGCGGAGGAGACGGCGGCGTCCTTGAGCGACGCCAGCCCGAGATCCGCCCTGCACCGGGACAGGAGAACGAGCACGTTTACGACACGCAAGGAAGCCGTGGCGGAGGATAGGCATACGTCACGGGTATCGCCGGCGATCACCCCGCGGGGCGGCGTCGGGAGCGGCCTTCTCGGGTGCCTCGATCGCCCGGGAGCGAGCGCGACGCACGGCGTCGAATAGATCGATCGCGCGACCGTCGAACGCCGCGCCAGCGCGGCCCCCGGCGACGAAAACGTGCGCCGGGGGGCGCGTACAGGTCGGCAGATCGGAACAGGAGAGTTGTATGCGGCTGAATTGGTTCGGGAGCACCGTCGTGGTGATGTCGACGATCGTTGGTTGTGGAGGCGACGACAAGGGCGCTGGGGGGCAAGCGCAAGGGGCTGGGGGGCAGATGCAAGGGGGCGAGGGCGGGGCCGGCGGGAGCACGGGCAGCGGGGCCGGCGGGAGCGCGGGCAGCGAGACCGGCGGGGGCGGACAGGGGCCCGCCGACTGCCCAGAAGCGCAGGTGTCCTGCAATGGCGCGTGCCTCCCCGTGGGCGTGTCGGCCGGCGGCTGCACGGTGCTCGCGCACGCCGGGAGGCACGTGTCCATCGATCACGGCATCGCGGTCGACGCGTCGCACGTGTACTGGGTCGAGCAGCTCACACGCACCGCCGTCGCGCGCGTGGCGAAGGCGGGGGGAGGGCGCGAGGAGATCTACGATTCACCCTATGTCCCCCTGTCCGTCGCGGTGGACGAGAAGAACGTGTATTGGGCCGAAAACTCGGTCACGCACTGGGTCCGCGCGACGCCGAAATCGGGCGGTGCCGTGTTCGATCTGGTGACGTTCGTCGACGACTTTGGCAGCATCAAGGATGTCGTGACCGATGGCGAGCGCGTGTTCTTCACCCAGCAAGTGCGCTCGGGGCCGATCGAGGTCAGGAGCGTCGGGGTCGACGCCGCGGACGAGGTCGTGCATGGTCCAGCCGGCGACTACTTCGGCACGACGCTGGCCCTGGATTCCGGGTTCGTCTACTGGAAATTCGATGAGTCCTTCGACAAGGACGAGATCCGGCGCTCCCCCCGGACCGGCGGCGAGCCGCAGGTGATCGTGACCGTGGACGGTGGCACCCTCCTGGGCTTCGCGATCAGCGGCGAGTTCCTTTATTACATGAGCCCCGGCGCGATCTGGCGCATGCCCGTGTCCGGCGGCGATCCGACCGAGGTGCTCTCGTCCCCCGACGTGGAGGGCACCTTCTTCGTCGCACACGCACAGACGCTCTACTGGGCCTCGTCCGGAGCGCTGTGGCGCGTCGGCGTGGACGGGAAGAATCCCACCCGGCTCGTCAAGACCGACGATTCCATCTCCCACATCGCGGCCGACACGAGCGGCGTCTACCTGGCCATCAACAAACGACCGGGATCGTCTGGGGACGGGTTCATCGTCAGGGCCGAAGACTGAGGGCGGATCGCGCCGTTCGCCTTGATCGGCGCGGCGCGGAAGGCGCGGCGGTACGCCTGCGGGCTCGTGGTCACGAGCCGCTGGAAGTGCTCGCGAAAGGCCGTCGGCGAGCCGAACCCGACCCTCGCCGCGATCGACTCCACCGAGTGCCCCGTGGTTTCGAGCAGCTGCTGCGCGCGGCGCACGCGGGCCCTGAGCAGCCACTGGAGCGGCGTGGTGCCGGTCTGCTCGCGGAAGCGGCGGCTCAGCGTGCGCACGCTGAGGGCCGCGCGCCGCGCGATGTCCTCGAGCGTGAGCGGCTTGTCGAGGCTCTCCTCGATCCACCGCAGCAGCGGCTCGAGCGACGAGCCGTCCGGCGCGGGCGGCTCGTGGAGGATGAACTGCGACTGCCCCCCGTCGCGCTCGAGCGGCATCACCGAGAGCCGCGCCGTGTCCGCGGCCACGGCCGAGCCGTAGTCGAGCCGCACCATGTGGAGGCAGAGGTCGAGCGCCGCCGCGGCGCCCGCCGACGTCAGAAACTGCCCCTCATCCACGTAGAGCACCTTCGGGTCGACGCGAATGGCCGGGTGGCGGCGCGCGAGCTCGTCCGTCGCGAGCCAGTGGGTCGTGGCGCGGCGCCCGTCGAGCAGCCCGGTCGCGGCGAGGAGGAACGCCCCGGTGCAGATGGAGGCGACGCGGGCGCCCGAGGCCGCCGCGGCGCGGACCGCGCGCAAGAGCGCCTCCGGGACCACGGCGCTCGCCTCGGCGACGCCCGGAAGGATGATGGTGTCCGCTCGCGTCAGCTCCTCGAGGCCGCAGCGCACCCGGAGATCGAACGCTCCGGCGCTCACCTCGCGCGTCACCCCGCAAACACGGACTTGATACCCGGCCCGCCCCCCGGGCAGCCGGACACGCCCGAACACCTCGCAGGGCGTCGACAGGTCGAAGGGGACGACCCCCTCCATCGCGACCACAGCCACGACATGCATGGCTGAAAGATGCTTGATGATCCACTTCATGCCAACGGTTTCATGATCCGGCGCGGGTCCGGGACGTCGGGCTGGCCAGAAGTCGTCGAAGATTGGCGCGAACGCCCCTCGCGGGACCATCCCGGCGGTGCCATATCCCGGCCGTGCCAGCTGCCGAGCGATGACGGCTCGATGCCGCTGGCATCCGGGGCATCCCCTCGTTTGCGAGCCCCTCCGACCGTCTCACGTCTCGGAGCCGTCGTGGTCATCCCGAGAAGGCGAACCGTGAAGAGCGCCTCGCGCCGCGCCATGGAGCCCCCCTCATGCCCGCCTACCAGATTCTACGGTTGATCAAGTTCTTGGGCGTCATCCTGTACGCGGGCGGCCTCATTGGCAGCTTCGTCGCCACGGTGCACGCCGATCGCAAGCGCGCCGTCCACGCCGTGGCCTCCCCAGGGCTGGTCGTCACGTGGATCGCGGGATACCTGATGACCACGCAGCTGCAGATTCCTTTGATGGAGCTCTGGGTCATCGCAGGGCTCGTCCTGTCGCTGGTCTCGCAGCTCGCCCTCGTTCGCAGCGTCGCGCGCGACCGGCGCACGCTCGGCGCGTTCGTCTCGACCTTTGCCCCTCTCTTCGTGGTGCTGCTGATGATGGTCTTTCGGCCCACCTGGTCTGACGTCCGATCATGAGCGCGCTTCGCACCCTGCGCGTCGTCGGCTTCCTGGAAGGGCTGTCGTTCCTGGTCCTCCTCACCGTCGCGATGCCGCTCAAATACATCTTCGGCCTGCCGATCGCGGTCCGGATCGCCGGCAGCGCCCACGGGCTCTTCTTTCTCCTCTTCGTCTCGGCGCTGTTTCGCGCGGCCACCGAGCGTGACTGGCCGCGTCGCCGTTCGCTCATGGCGCTCCTCGCGTCGCTCGTACCGGGCGGGACCTTCGCGCTGGATCGGACGTTGAAGCGCGAGATCGAGGGCGACGCGGGGACCGCGCCCCATGGCTGACGCCACGGCATCGGGCCTTTTGACGATGGCTGCGCGCGGCGAGCGGCGGCCGCGGCCTGCGCGTCGGCGCCGAGTCGCCCGCCGCGAGCGCGAGCCCAGCCGGGGCTACCGGCCGCGCCGGGTGCGCTCGGCAGCGAGGTTGATGACGCCGGCCGCGTCGTGAGTGGCGGAGGTGTGGCGCCCCGTTCACGCATCGCGCCTCGCGCTGCGATTTGGACGGAAAATCCGCATGGATCGGGAAGGTACGAGCTTTGCTCTTACCGCCGTCATGAGGCACTGCTTTCGTTCGCTGGTTCTCGTGGGGGCTCCTTTCATCTTCGTCGCGGGCTGCGGCGGATCGGACGGCGACACGTTCGCCGAGCCCACCGAGGCGCCGGCAACCCCGTCGACTCCGGCGGAGGTAGACACCACCTATGAACAGATCGGGCGCGGCTGCGGCGACGACGGCTCCCTCGTTCGCTCGCTGACGCACGTCCCCGCGCTCACCACCAACAACCTCTGGATCGCCCCAGAGAACGACGCCGCCGGCCTGGCCGCGTCCAGGAACGACGATGGCTGGGGAGCGAGCGTGGGCGTCTACGAGCTCGGGTTCGAGTCGACCGGGGATAACATGGAGAGCCACTCCGCCGAGCAGGCCGCACGATGCGACGCGGTCAGCGAGATCTTCAACCCCGCCGGGGACAACGCGCGGCACCGCTTCCTCAACGTCCTCGTCTACGCCGGCGATCACCCGCACGCCGAGGCGATGCCCGCCGAGGGTCTCCCCGCCGCGGTCGAGGCGCCGGTCCGCCTGAAGGGCTACCTGGACGTGGCCGAGGGCACGCGCGAGGAGATCGAAGACGGCGTCGTGTACCGGGACGCGCAGCACCAGTACCTGCCCATCTACGTTCGCTGCGAGAAGCCCATGAAGATCACCTACGAGGAGCGCCTGTTTTCGAGCGAGGAGGTCGAGGCGCTGAAGATCGACACCCGCATCTGTCGCCCCGTCGCCGAGGACGGCTACAGCTGCCTCTCCGAGCGCCCGCAGCCGATCGAGGGTGCGTGCACGTTCGTGGCGGCCGACGCGAAGTACGTGACGACGAGCGGCGAGGAGCACAACCTATCGCTCGGTGGCCGCATCGAGCGCGGCGAACAGCTCAGCTACACGATCACGGTCGACCGCTTCGCCTTCCACTGAACGAGGGTCCTCGGTCAGGGAGCGTGACGTCGGAGCGCGCGCACGTGCACCGGGATGCGCTCGAGGGCGCACCGCGCGGCCTCGGACGCCGCTGGATCAACCGGGGAGCGCGGCGGTCAAATCCAGCTCGACCAGCTGACCGGGGAAGCCGAGCGAAGCGACCCCGAGCAGGGTGCTGGCCGTACCGAAGGCCGCGCCGAGCGCCGAGTCGTTCAGTCGCTGCCACACCGCGCCCAGCACCTGGTCGTCGTCGCTGACCACGTAAATCACCGAGCGCACCACGTCGGCGGGCTGCGCCCCGACCGCATTCAGGACGGCCAGCGCGTTCGCTGCCATCTGGTCGGTCTGCGCGAGGTAGTCGCCCGCGCCGACCACGTTGCCGTCGAGGTCGAGTGGGCACTGGCCGGCGAGGAAAGCCAGCCGGCCGGCCTCGACGATCGTGACGTGGTGATAACCGGGAGTTTGGTGGACGTCGGGCGGGTTGATCTTCACCAGGCGCATCGAAGGGGAAGGAAAAGCAAACCAATTCGAGGAGGTCAAGGGCCGTGCGCGCTGTTGGCTGTGAAGGCGCACGACGAGCTCAGGGAAACCGATCACGCAGGTTCCACGTCGAGCCCCGGATCGCCGAGCGGCATACGCGGCCGCGGCGAGGAGGAGAAGGCCGCCGAGGACGGCGGCAGCGCGTCTCGGGGGCGATGCATTTCGCGCGACCTACGACGCGGACCGGATCCCGAGCGTCCGCTGGATCATCGCTTCGATGGCCTCGAACGGCTGCGCGCGGCGAGCGGCCGCCACGGCCTGCGCGTCGGCGCCGACGGGTTGCTGGAACGGCGTCTCCGGTTCATGCACCGCGCGCCAGATGGCCTCGACCACGAGGTTGGCGTCCGGGACCGGCGCGGCCTTCTGGAATGAGCTCATCGCCGACGCGAAGGCGTCCAGGTGGGCCTGGTAAGGAGATCCGAACTGACGCGCCGATCCCAGAGCCTTGCGCAAGATCTCCGTCGTTGGGAAGGCGCCGGGCTCCACGACCCGCACGCGGACGCCGAACGGCTTGGTTTCATGGTAGAGGGCCTCGGACATCCCCACGAGCGCGAATTTGGTCGCGGCGTAGATGCCGTCCCCCGGCAATGCGAGGAAACCGGCGACGGAAGACACGTTGACGATCACCCCCTGTCTCCGGGCCCGCATCGAGGGCAGCACCGCCCTGCTCATCCGCAGCGGACCGAAGAAGTTCGTCTCGAACATGCGGTATGCCTGGGCGTCCGACGTCTCCTCGATCGTAGCGTGCAGGAAGATCGCCGCGTTGTTGACCAGCGCGTCGAGCGGGCCTGCCGCCAGCACCTGGGTGACTCCGCGCTCGACAGCCACGTCGTCGGTGACATCGATCACGACCGGCGTCACACCTAGCTCCCTCAACTCGCCAACGGTTCTTTCGCTCAAGTCACGCACGCCGGCGAACACCTCGTCCCCACGAGCCCGGAACGTCTTGGCGGCCTCGAAGCCGAACCCGCTGCTGCACCCGGTAATCAATACCCTTGCCATGGGATTCCTTTCTTGTCGTGACCGGCATTGTCCAGCCAGCCGCCGACGGTCTGACTCCCCTCGAAGCCGAATCAGAAGCAAGCCCGCGCCGCCGCGCGCCCAGGTACCTCAGAGGCTCTCACGCGCCAGCGTCGCGCAATGGTGAGCGCCCGCCGCCACGTCAGACGTGGCCGCCTTGGCCAAGCTGTTTGGCAAGGTCGATCCCAACGGAAGCTGTAGAGGCGCGCTGAGCCCCTTTCGGATCGCAGGATCACCGGAACGCGGCGGGAGCAGCCACCCAGAGACAATAGCCCCTAAGTGGCATTTGTCAAGAAGGCGCACTTTTCTCGCGCGCGCTCCTCGCCGGCCGACGAACCGGCGGCGCGCCTCAGGAGGAAGCGACCGAGCCGGCGCTCATTGCGGCGCGGTGCCGCTCCCACCGCGGCCGAACTCGCGCGCGAGCGTCCGGAAGGCCTCGTCCACGAGCTCTGGCAGGTCCTCGGTGGCCCCGCGCGCGATCCACGCGTCCATCGCGGATTGCACGACCGCCATCGCGCAGCTCGCCAGCACGCGCGGCGCGAGATCGTGCCGCGCGTCCAGGCCCATGCGCTCGGCCAGCGGCTCGCAGATCTCCTCCCCGCAGTGCCCCAGCCGCTCGCGCTGCCTCGCGCGGATCGCCGGCGTCCGCGCGACGAACTGCTGGATCAGGGCGAAGCGGGGCAGATCCCCCTCGTGGAACTTCACGATCGTCTTGACGGCGTTCCGCAGCGCCACGACGGGCGGCTCGCTCGGCGGGCGCGCCCGCACCGCCTCGCGCGCCGCCTCGATGAGCTGGTCCATCCACGCGATCACGAGGTCTTCCTTCGACTCGAAGTAGCGGAAGAACGTCCTCCGCGAGACCTCGACCACCCCGAGCACGTCATCGAGGGTCGTCTGCTCGTAGCCGTTCTTCAGGAAGAGCTCGATGGCGGTCTCGATGATCTGCGCGCGCGTGCGCTCCTTCTTGCGTTCCCTGAGCCCCGAGGGGCCGGCCTCCTTCATGCGGGCCAAGGTACCACGCACACGCTCCGGGTGCTCCTCCCTGAAGGCCGCGGAGCGTCGCGATCGCAGTCGCGGGAATACGGAGGTTGGCCGCGGTGCCCCGCCGTCAACATGCTATAACCCGCCGCCAGGCCCCGCGACGCAGCGGATCGCGACGTTGACCGGACATGGAATGAATCGAGGGGACGAATGAACGGAGGCGACCAGATCGCGAGGGCCGTCGGAGCGATCGTGGACTCTGGCGCGCTCGCCAGCGCAGCGACGATGGTCTGGCGCGACGGCAAGGTGGTTCAGCGCGCGTCGGTCGGGTGGCGAGACATGGAGGCCAGGCTGCCCCTCGAGCATGACAGTCTGTTCCGCATCGCGTCGATGACGAAGCCGATCACCTCGACGGCGGCGCTCATGCTGTTCGAGGAGGGGCGCTTCGCGCTGGCCGATCCGATCGCTCGCTGGGCACCGGAGTTCAGAGACATGCGCGTCCTGCGCTCTCCCACGGGCCCGCTCGACGAGACCGACCCGGCAGAACGACGGATCACCTTCGAGGATCTGCTGACGCACCGCTCGGGGCTGACCTACGGGGCCTTGCATCGTGGACCCATCGCGAAGGCCTACGGGGAGGCGCTGGGAGGCGATATCGACAGCCACGTGGCGCCCGACGACTGGATCACGCGCCTGGCTGCTTTGCCGTTGATCGACCAGCCGGGGGCCACCCTTCACTATGGTCACTCGACCGATCTCCTCGGGTTGCTCATTGCGCGCATCGAGGACGCGCCGCTCGGCGACGTGCTCAAGCGCCGGATCTTCGATCCGCTCGGCATGGCCGACACCGGCTTCATCGTGCCACGTGAGAAGCGGGACCGGCGAGTCAAGAACTATGGATTCGATGGTTCGGGCCGCCTCGCCGCGCGCCTCACCTGCCCAGGTGACTCGACGGTTCCTGAACGGCCTGATGACATGGACTATGTCTCCGGCGGCCAGGGGCTGTGGTCGACGCTGGACGACTATCTCGCGTTCGCGCGCATCTTCCTGGGAGCAGGCGCCGTGGATGGGGTGCGTATCTTGCGGCCCGAAACGCTCGCCTTGATGACCTCCAACCGCCTCACGGAGCAGCAGCGCGCCACGGCTGAGGTGGGAGGCATGCCGCTCTTCCGGGGCGGTCACGGGTTCGGGATGGGCGTCGCCGTGGTGCTCGATCCGAAGAAGGCCGAGCCCACGGTGTGTGGGGGCCGCAAGGGCGCAGTCGGCTGGCCAGGCGGCTTCGGAGGCTGGTGGCGCGCGGACGCCGATGACGACTCGGTGCTGATCTTTCTGGCACATAACATGGTCGAGCGGGACCAGCTCAGCAGGGGCATCGGCCTGGGAGTCTACGAAGCCATCACCCGGTTCCAGGCCCTGGCGCCGGCCGACGACGGCTGACGACCTCGCTCGGCGAGCGGCGCCAGGCCGCGCCCCTGGAACTGCCGGAGCAGGGCGCGAAGATTTTTTTCGAGCGACCGATGAGTTCTCCGCGGGCGGGGGGTCCATGGAGCAGAAGGAGGACAATTTCATGTCCCACAAGCTCTTCGTCAGCCTGCCCATCAAGAACCTCGATCGCACCGTGGCGTTCTTCAAGGCCCTCGGCTTCACGTTCAACCCGAAGGTCACGGGCGGGCAGGCCGCCTGCATGCTCATCGGCGAGCACGCCTACGCGATGCTGCTCGTCGAGCCGTTCTTCAAGACGTTCACCAAGAAGGAGATCTGCGACACCGCGACGCACGTGGAGGGGGCCTTCGGGCTCTCGTGCGAGAGCCGTGCCGAGGTGGACGCGATGGTGGCGAACGCGCTCGCCGGCGGCGGCAAGGAGGCGGGGCCGCCGGAGGACCACGGGTTCATGTACACCCGGAGCTTCGAGGACCTCGACGGGCACCACTGGGAGGTGGTGTGGATGGATCCGAAGACCGGGCAGTAAGCCGCACGGATCTCGGCGGAGGAGAAGACACTCCCCGCGTTCGTGCGCCCCGTCACGTGCCAAGAGGGCTGGCTGCTTCGCAGAGCCATGCCTCGCTGCTCCGGCGCGCCCCGACGGCCCGATCCGCGCGCTTGACAATCAATAAGCCGCGGCTTATAAGTCGTGGATGCAGAGCGCGGCCGTGGTCGAAGACAAGATCTTCCAGGCGCTGGCGGACCCCAGCCGCCGGGCGATCTTCGAGTCGCTCACGCGTGGCGAGGCGGCCGTGAAGGACCTCACGTCGCGCTTCGACATCTCGCAGCCGGCGATCTCGCAGCACCTCGCCACGTTGAAGGACGCCGGCCTCGTGAGCGGCCGGCGCGAGGGGCGCTGTGTCTACTACCGGGTGGAGCCGCGCGGACTGAAGCCGCTCGTCGACTGGATCACGCACTACCGCGCCTTCTGGATGGAGCGCGTCGATCGCCTCGAACAACTGCTGGAGAAAATGGACGAATGAACCCCACCGACACGACCGCACAATCGCAGACCGAATCCATTTCGTTCGAGTTCGATCTGAAGCATGCGCCGGAGAAGGTGTGGCGCGCGCTCACCGAACCGGCGCTGCTCGCGGAGTGGCTCCTGCCCACGATCGGCCTCCAGCTCGAGCCGGGGGCGGCGTTCACGCTCAAGACGGACCCGTACCCCGGCTGGGACGGCACCGTGAACTGCCGGTTCGTCGAGATCGAAGCGCATCGGAAGCTCAGCTACACGTGGAGCGTCCCCTTCCTGGAGACCGTCGTGACCTTCACGCTCACGCCGACGGCGTCGGGTACGCGCCTGTCCCTCGTGCAATCGGGCTTCAAGCCGGACCAGAAGCAGAACTTCGGCGGCGCGCGCTACGGCTGGAAGATGATGGGCGGGAAGCTCGTCGACCTGCTCGAGAGGGTCTCGTGAGCCGGGCGAGGCTCGTGGCCTACTGGGTGACCACAGGCCTGGTCGTGTCGTCCATGGTCTCGGGCGGCGTGGCCCACGTCCTCCACGCGCCAGCGAGCGTCGACGGCTTCGTGCGCCTCGGCTATCCGCTGCACTTCGTCACGCTCCTCGGCATCTGGAAGCTCCTCGGCGCGCTCGCGCTGCTGGCGCCGAAACTCCCGCGCTTGAAGGAGTGGGCGTATGCGGGCCTCGTGTTCGACCTCACCGGCGCCGCCTTCGCCTGGGCCGCCGTCGGCGCCAGCGACTCCACGAGCAACGCTGGCCACATCATCGCGCCGCTCGTGGTCCTCGCGCTCGCGGTGACGTCGTGGGCGCTGCGACCGGACTCGCGCAAAATGCCGGAACCCCTTCACAGACCGTCGGTGTTGATGACATGATCGCGAACATGGCCTCCTCCAAGCAGCACGCCGCAGACAGACAGCACGCCGCCGACAGCCACGATCTGATCCGCGTCCAGGGCGCCCGGGAGAACAACCTCAAGGACGTCAGCGTCGAGATCCCCAAGCGGCGACTCACGGTGTTCACCGGCGTCTCGGGATCGGGCAAGTCGTCGCTGGTGTTCGGCACCATCGCAGCGGAGTCGCAGCGGCTGATCAACGAGACCTACAGCGCGTTCGTGCAGGGGTTCATGCCGACGCTGGCCCGGCCCGAGGTCGACGTGCTGGAAGGGCTGACGACCGCGATCATCGTCGACCAGGAGCGGATGGGCGCCAACTCCCGCTCGACGGTCGGCACCGCGACCGACGCCAACGCGATGCTGCGGGTGCTGTGGAGCCGCCTCGGCAAGCCGCACATCGGCTCGTCCAACGCGTTCTCCTTCAACGTCCCGTCGGTCCGCGGGGTCGGGGCGATCTCGATCGAGAAGGCGGGCGGGAAGAAGACCGAGAAGCGCGAGTTCGTGGTCAACGGAGGCATGTGCCCGAAATGCGAGGGCATGGGATCCGTCTCCGACTTCGACCTGTCCCAGCTCTACGATGACAGCAAGTCGCTCAACGAGGGCGCGCTCAACATCCCCGGTTACTCGATGGATGGATGGTACGGGCGCATCTTCAACGGGTGCGGCTTCTTCGACGCGAACAAGCCGATCCGCAAGTTCACGAAGAAGGAGCTCCACGACCTGCTCCACAAGGAGCCGACCAAGATCAAGGTCGAAGGCATCAACCTGACCTACGAAGGGCTGATCCCGAAGATCCAGAAGTCGATGCTGTCCAAGGACGTCGACGCGATGCAGCCCCACATCCGGGCGTTCGTGGAGCGCGCGATCAAGTTCTCGACCTGTCCCGAGTGCGGCGGCACGCGGCTCAGCGAGGCTGCCCGGTCCTCGAAGATCAAGGGGATCAACATCGCCGACGCCTGCGCGATGCAGATCAACGACCTGGCCAGGTGGGTGCGCGATCTGAACGAGCCGTCCGTCAAGCCGCTGCTGGCGACGCTGCGGCACACGCTCGACTCGTTCGTCGAGATCGGGCTGGGCTACCTCAGCCTCGACCGGCCGTCGGGCACGCTGTCGGGCGGCGAGGCGCAGCGCACCAAGATGATTGGCCACCTCGGGTCGTCGCTCACCGACGTCACCTACGTCTTCGACGAGCCGACGGTGGGGCTGCACCCCCACGACATCCAGCGGATGAACGAGCTGCTGCTGCGGCTGCGCGACAAGGGCAATACCGTCCTCGTGGTCGAGCACAAGCCGGAGACGATCGCGATCGCCGACCATGTCGTCGACCTGGGCCCCGGCGCCGGCACCGCCGGCGGCGAGGTGGTCTTCACGGGCACCGTCGACGGGCTGCGGGCGAGCGGCACGCTCACCGGGCGTCACCTGAGCGACCGGGTCTCTTTGAAGCGGTCGGTGCGGAAGCCGTCGGGAGTGATGAAGGTGCGCGGCGCGCGCGCGCACAACCTGAAGAACGTCGACGTCGACATCCCGCTCGGCGTGCTGGTTGTGGTGACCGGCGTGGCGGGGTCGGGCAAGAGCTCGCTGATCCACGGCTCGGTGTCCGGCCGTGAGGGGGTGGTGTCGGTCGACCAGACCCCGATCCGTGGCTCGCGGCGGAGCAACCCGGCGACGTACACCGATCTGCTGGAGCCGATCCGCAAGGCGTTCGCGAAGGCCAATGGCGTGAAGCCAGCGCTGTTCAGCGCCAATTCCGAGGGGGCCTGTCCGACCTGCAACGGCGCCGGGGTGATCTACACCGATCTCGCGATGATGGCCGGCGTCACCACGGTGTGCGAGGACTGCGAGGGCCGGCGGTTCCAGGCGTCTGTCCTGGAGTACCGCCTCGGCAAGCTCAACATCGCCGAGGTGCTCGATCTGTCGGTCGCAGAGGCGGTCGGCTTCTTCGGCGCTGGCAAGGCGCATACGCCGGCCGCGCACGCGATCCTGCAGCGCATGGCCGACGTGGGGCTCGGCTACCTGCGGCTCGGCCAGCCGCTCACCACGCTGTCGGGCGGCGAGCGGCAGCGGCTCAAGCTCGCGACGCATATGGGCGCCGACGGCGGCGTCTATGTGCTCGACGAGCCGACAACCGGGCTGCACCTGGCCGACCTCGAGCAGCTGCTCGGGCTGCTGGACCGGCTCGTCGACTCCGGCAAGTCGGTCATCGTGATCGAGCACCACCAGGCGGTGATGGCGCACGCCGACTGGATCATCGACCTCGGGCCAGGCGCGGGCCACGACGGCGGGCGGATCGTGTTCGAAGGCACCCCGGCCGACCTGGTGGCCGCGAAGTCGACGCTGACCGGCGAGCACCTGGCGGCGTTCGTCGGAAACCAGCCGAAGGCTACCGCGTCTCGCCAATCTCGCTGAGCGCGCCTGTGTTCCCGGCCGGCGCCCCGAGCGCGCCGGCCGGGAGCGCGGTGGTTCTCATCCGGCGGACCGCGCCGAGAGCCGCATGCGCCACTCCGCCCAGGCGCGCACCTCCGGCAGCGGGTCCGCCGCCAGTCGGGCAATGGCCTCCGCGGGCACCGCAGCGTTGAGCGGCGCGGCGCGGCGCACGTCGGGCTCGGGATCGCGCGCCAGCTCGTCGAGCAGCTCCGGCGGCGCGGCCGCGTTCCACAGCACCGCGCGGCGGACCCAGCGCTCGGGATCGCGCGCGAGCCGTCGCAGGCCCTCCGCGGGCGAGCGCGGGTTGGCCGCGGCGCCGGCGCGGACGTCGTCGTCCTCGTCGCGGGAGAGGCGCTCCCAGCTCTCGGCCGACAGCTCGGCGCGCTCGGCCGCCGCGGCGCGCACCATCCCCAGCGCGTCGCGCGAGAGCCGCTCGATGATGTCGAGCGGCGTGGCGGCGAGGCCGGCGATCCGGCTTCGCGTGTAGCCGTAATCGTCGCGGCTGAGGACCTCGAGCAGATCGCCGGGGAGCCAGGGGTGGAGCGCCATCTCGTACCCTCCGAGCCGATACTGCTCCTCGATGTGCGGGGCGAGGAGCGGCGTCGGGAACGAAGGGTGGGAGTAGACCCCGTATCGTTGCGCCTCGTCGATGGAGGCGTCGAGCGGCAACGGAGGCCCGGAGACACGGCCCGTGTAGCGCCAGCGCCCGAACGCCTCGTGCTTGCCCTCCGGCGCCTGGTAATGAGGGTGCAGCTCGAGAATGGCCCGATCCTCGGGGGGTAGCGCCGCCGCGTAGCACAGGGCGTAGATGACCGACGACGAGGGATCGGCGGTGAGCCGCGCGAGCAGGCCGGGCGGCGCGTTCGGGTGCTCCGCGACCATCACGCGCACGTCTTTCTTCGGATCGCCGGCGAGGTGCTCCAGCAGCGAGGCCTGGAGATCGGGCCGCGCCGCCACCGCCATCCGCACCGCCGCGTCGGCGTCGCGCGCGAGGGCAGCGACGTCCGCGGGATCGAGCGCGGGGGCGAGGGCCACCGCGTGACGCACCACCGGCGATCGGTGCGCGGCGAGAGAGCGGCGCAGATCGGGATCGAGCGCCGGGTGACGGGCCGCCGCGCGGACCAGCCAGAAGGCGAGCGGCGCGTCGACCTCGCGATCCAGGGTGGCGAGGGACGCGAGGGCCCCCGGAGCGGCGCGCGGATGAAGGGCGATGGCCTCCGCTTCGAGGAGAGCGCGCTCGAGCCCCTCCGCGCTGTGCAGCGAGCGCGCAGCGCGGCCGAGCAGCCGGCTCAACGTCTCCGTGGACGAGGACGGGTGTCGGGCCACGGCGCGGCGCACGGCATCGGCGGGATCGTCGGCGAGCGCGGCCAGCACCTCGCCTGCGGTCGCGGGGTTCTGCGCCACGTGCTCGCGGACCTCGGCGACCGGGTAGCGCGCCGCGCGCTCCAGGTCCTCGCGCCGCGCGCTCGCGGCGTCCGCGAAGGCCTGGCGATGCACGACACGCCGGAGCTCATCGACCAGGGGATGGTGGCGCTCCACGGCCTCGGCCTCGGCGAGCCGCCGCGCGGCCTCCTCGTCCCGCCCCACGAACACATCGACCAGCCCGCGCGCCGCGAGCGTGTGCGCCTTCGCGCCCGGCGCGACGACCCGCTCGTGCGCGACGAGCGCCTCCCGCTCGGCGTCTGCGAGGGCCTGCCCCGCGAGCGCCCGGCGCGCGTGATTGACAATCGCGGACGCGAGCGACATGTCCAGCCAGCCCATGTACCAGCCGCGGAACGAGAGCCCGGTCGGCCCCATCTCTGCATCGCCCTCGGCCGCCGTGAAGTCGCTCCACACCTGGCCGGCCAGATCCCCGGTCACGACGAGGCGCGCTGATCTTCGGGGGTGAGCGTGCGCAGGGCGACGAGCTTGGCGCGAGCGTCGGAGATCCAGGTCGACTCCATGGCGCCCACGGTGGCCCGGCGCGCGCGAGGGGTCAACGGATGTGCCGAGCGCCGTGAGACGTCAGGCCGAGAGCCATGGCATGTCACGCCGAGACCCGTGGCATGTCACACAAGATCGGACCGCATTGCGCGCCAGGCGTCTCATGACTGGCGCGCCACGCGCCCCCGGCCGCGAGGCGAGCAAAGCATCCGCATCAAGGATATTTACCCCTGCTTCGCAGGACGTCCCCCATCCACCCATCCACGCGCGGGCTCCGCACGATGGCATCGGGGTGCCTATGTGGGCGGCATGGCCATGGCGGAGCGGCGACGGCGTGGATTTGCTCGCCTGCGAAGCTCCACCGGATTAATGACCGTGCTGGGAGCGATACTCGCCTTCTGGCTGGTGTCCTGGTACCGAAAATTCCGGTACGACTGAGGGGGAGCCAGCGCGCATCGTTGGGTCTGATCGGAGGTCGACGTGGAACTACTCGAGAATTTGCTGTGGCTGTGCAGGATCCCCTCGCCTACCGGTGAGGAGCGCAACCTGGCCGACGAGCTCGCTCAACGTCTCGCGGCGCTCCCCTCGGCTTCACCGCCGCGCCGCTACGGAGACTCTCTCGTGGCGCCGCTGACGCGCGGGTCGGGAGGCCCCAAGATTCTGCTCGTCGGGCAGCTCGACGTGGCGACCGCAGGGCAACGAGGCGAAGCGCGGACGGAGAACAAGCGCGTGCTCGGCGCTGGAGCCGCCGAGAAGAGCGGCCTCTGCCTGATGCTCGATCTGGCCGAGCGCCGGCCGCAGGTACACGCCGATATCACCCTCGTGTTTCACGCGCGCGGAGCGTGCGGCTTCGACGCGAGCGAGCTCAGGGTGGTCATGAAGCAGGACGCCGAGCTCCGGGAGGCCGACTTCGCCCTGGTGCTCAGGCCCACGGACAACAAGCTTCAGCTCGGCTCGGGAGGCTCCACGCACGCGACGCTGGCGTTTGCAGGCCGCACGGGGCACAGCGGGCTGCCCGGGGCCGGCGTGAACGCGATTCACAAGTTCGCGCGCGTGCTCTCTCAGCTGGCCGCGTTCGAGCCCGTACCCGACGTCGTCGACGGCCTCACCTGGTACGAGATGATGAACGCCACCTCGGCGCACGGGGGCCGCTCCGGCAGCGTCGTGCCAGACCACCTGGAAGTCAACGTGCACCACACGTACGGTCCGAGCACCAGCTCCCATACCTCGCAAGAGCGGCTGATGGCGCTCGTGGACCGCGTGGGGGCCGTCCGGTTCGAGGAGCTCTCCCGTCCGGCGCCGCCGAACCGGAACCACGCGCTCATCGCGGCTCTCGAACAAAGCGGCGTTCAAGGCGTCGAGGCCCGGCAAACCTGGTCGGAAGTCGCAAGCTTCACGACGCTCGGGATCCCGGCGGCGAATTTCGGACCGGGCGCGGAGCGGACGATGCACGCGCTGAACGAGGTGACGGAGCTCTCGGAGCTCGCGCGGGCGCAAACCATCCTCGATCAGTGGTTCGCCAAGATGGCGTGACTCTTATTGGCATCTTCAGAGAAGAATCGAACAGGGAGGCGGGGAGACAGGGAGATTCATGGGGCTTTAACTCCCCTTCTCCCCCACCGCGCGGATGGACGCGGATGCCGCCTCGACCTCCGCTGAATCCGCTGTGGCTCCTCCAGGCCGGCTGAGCTTTCAGCGCTCTCGCGGCTCGTCGCGGCGCGCGGGATCCCGCCTCTGGGCGCCAGCGGCGCCTATCGTTCGATCGCCGTTGCGGCTGGACAACAAGCGCCGAAGCCCGTCCTGGAGACTCGTGACGATGGGGACACCATCGAAGCCCAGATCGCAGTCGATCAGCAATCTCGCCATGACCGGCGAGATGCCCGCGATGGCGCACCGCGCCCCGAGCAACGAGGAAGCGCGCACCGTGTCGCGGAGGTGGCGAGCCCCTTCCGCGTCCATGAAAGGCACGCCGGTGACGTCGATGATCACATGCTCCGCCTGCGTGTCCACGATCGCCTGCAGCAGCACGTCGAGGATACGGGCGGCGCGCTCGGCGTCGATCTGGCCGATGAGCGGCAGCGCGAGGATGCCGTCCCAGAGCCTGAGCACGGGCGTGGACAGCGCGGCAATGGCGCGCTGCTGCTCCTCGCTCACGCGGAGCTGCTCCTCGAGCCGCTGGGTCCGCTCGGCGATCGCGGCCTCGAGCTGCTCCGTCTGGATCCGCAGCTCGTCCTCGGATTGCTTGAGCTCGCCGACGTCCACGTGAATCTGCAGCACTTCGGCGACGTTGCCTGCAGCGTCGTTGATGGGATGGAGCGAGGAGGCGACCCAGCGGGCCACTCCCTTCTGGAGCGTGTCTGCCTGGACCGGATCGTAGCGAATGGTGGGCAACGCCGTGGCCTCGCCCCGCCAGAACGCCTGCTCGACGAGGGGCATCGACCCATTGGCGGACACCTGCTCGTCCTTCAGCAAGCGCCACCCGGCGACATCCCGGAGGCTCAAGCTCCAGAGCTGCTCCCACCGACGGTTCACCTCGAGCACGCGGCTCTCGCCATCGTAGATCATCATGCTCACGATGCCCCCGTCGAGCAGGGCCTTGTAGCGGCGCGCGGGGATCTCCAGCTCGGCAACGCGCCGGCGCAGCGCATCGATCTCACGCTCGAGCTCGGTGATCGTCGGAGTTGTCTTCTGTTCCATGTTCTTTCGGTCCGCGCGCTCCGTGACGAGCATCCTCCCCGGAAAAGACGGCCGCGGTGTGGGCTGGGTCGCGTCCGACGAGCGCGGCGCGGGCGCGCGTTGATGACATGATGGCCCACGCCGACAGGAGGCGCGCTGCGTTCTATCTCCGGTCGCGGCGGGCATCAACCCGACGGACGTCTGCTGGATGAGGAGCTCACTTGCATCGCTGATCAAGAGGGCGCGGCGAATCCAGCTGTCGAGCTCGGTGAGATCCGGCCAGGTTCCCGGGTTCGTCACACCATGGGATTGCCGAGGATGCCTCGACCCGCGTCGGGTTGTCGGTTTTTGCCTCAACCCGGGTCGGGTTGTCGGCTTTTGCCTCAACCCGGGTCGGGTTCACAGGCCCGATCGGGTCGGGCTCAGGGCGACCCCTGCTTGGCGCACGGGTCCGCCGCCGCGGCCGCGCTGCGGCCCTCCCAGAGGCGAGCGAGCGGGCTCCTCGGGCCGACCGCGCCCGCGGCGGCGAGCGCCGCCCACGTCAGGATGGGGCCATCGCCCTCGAGCACGCGCAGCGGCGGCGGATACCCGGTCGCGGCGAGCTTCAGCCCGCCGGGCGTCGGCAGGAGGAGCAGATCCGGGTTGTCGAGGCTCACGCGCTCCCGCAGCAGCTCGAGCACGGTCGCGTCGCCGCCGGCCAACGGCGCGAGGCAGCGCTCCAGCAAGGGCCGCAGCGCCTTCTTCGACGCGGCGGACCGGTCGAGCAGCTGGGTCACGGGCGCGCCCGTGCGCACGTCGAGCACCTGCCAGCGCTCGGGCCCTGGATCCCAGGGGTGCGTGCCGCCCTCGTACCGCATCGCATCGTGGGAGCGGACCGCGAGCAACCCCTTCTCGTTGAGGGAGATCTCGAAGGTGCGCGATGCGGCCATTCGCTCGCCCGCCTTGCACGCGCGCAAACTCGCCTCGTCTCCCGGCCCGAACACCCACGTGCCGCTCTCGAGCGCACGGTTGAGGGCCGCCTCGCTCGTCGCCGTCGCGGCGCCGAAGATCTCGGGCCAGGCGAGCTCCTCGCTGCACGCCTCGCCAGGCTCGAAAGGGATCCCGATCCCGTCGGAGGGGCCACCGGGGTTCGGCCGCGGCGGGAAGCGGCGCGCCCTCTTCTTCGTGGCCACGAGCAGCACGTCGCGCGCGCCGACCGAGGCGAGGTCGAACGGCAGCGAGGCGCCCCGCGGGCTCGTCCACGTCCCGATGAGGTGGCCGTCGGCCCGGCAGGTGCCCGCGAACTGGCCCGTCGGGCGCGCCGGGTTGCCCTCGACAAGCGCGAGCTCGCCGGCGTCGGTGACAGACCCGGCCAGCGGGATGTCGACGCCGACATGGGCATAGAAGTAACGGCCCCGCGCGGTCCCTCCGTCGCGCTCGAGCCGCGCAAAGACCTCGAGCTTCGGCCCGATCGTGCCGTGGAAGCCGCGCTCCAGCGCACAGGCGCTCTGCGGCGCCGGCGCGGCGCTCGCGGCAGGCGCTGGCGCGACGCCCACGGCGCGCGCCGACGGAGACGGCGCCGCGGAGGCCGCCGCCTTGGCCACGGCGGGCGCAGCGCCCGCGACAGGCGAGGGCGCGGCCGCAGGGCCGCACGCCGGCAGAGCGAAGACCAGCGCCAGGAACGCTCGATATCGCATGGACAGCGATTGTGCAGAACAGGACGTGACAAATCCCCTCAATTTGTTCGGATCTCAGGCCGGCCTGAAGCGGAGCGGGAGCGACACGGGGCCACGCACGGTGAGCGTGCGGTTGTAGGGGATCTCGCCCGGCGCGCGGGTCACCTCGCCGATCCTCGGGAGCAGCACCTCGAGCGCGACCTTCGCCTCCATCCGGGCCAGCGCCGCGCCAAGGCAGAAGTGCGCGCCGTGCCCGAAGGTCAGGCTCGGCTGGCCGCGGTGCAGATCGAACCGATCGGGATCCGTGAAGCGCTGCTCGTCGCGGTTCGCCGAGCCGACAAGGGCCAGCACGAGCGAGCCCGCGGGGATCGTCACGCCGGCCAGCGCGACGTCCGACGTCGTGAGCCGGGGGACGGACTGGGTCGGGCCGTCATAACGCATCATCTCCTCGATGAACCTCGGGATGAGCTGCGGCGAGGCGCGCAGCCGCTCGAGCTCCGCGGGACGCTCCGCGAGCAGGAGCATCGAGCTGCCGAGGAAGTGGGTCGTTGTCTCGAGGCCGCCGCCAAGGATGCTGACGAGCAGATCGATGATCTCGCGGTCGCCGAGGAGCTCGCCGGCGCGGGCGAGCTCGCTCACGAGGTCGTCGGACGGCGATCGCCTGCGGGCCGCAATGACGTCGGCCATGTACCGGTCGAGCTCCGCGATCGTGGCGCGGACGCGGGCGGCGTGCTCGGCGCTCGCCGGCTCGGGCGTCACGGACAGGAGATCGTCCATCCACCGCTTGAAGTGCGGCTCGAGCGCGTGATCCAGGCCGAGCAGCTCGCTGATCACGAAGGCCGGCAGCGGCGCCGCGGCCGCGGCGATGAAGTCGACCTCGCCGTCGAGGCGGCCCGCGAGCCGCTCGCACAGATCCCGGGCCCGCTGCTCGATGCGCGCGATCGCCGGCGCCCCGAACGCCCGGCTCACCAGGCCGCGGAGCCGCGCGTGATCCGGGCCGTCCATGGCCAGGATCGAGCTCGCGAGCGGGTTGTGCCCCACCCACGCCGGCTGCCATGCGGCCCGGAACCCCTGGGACGAGAACCGCTCCGGGCTCCGGAGGACCGTCGCGACATCGGCGTACCGGCTCACCGCCCACATGCCGCCAGGATCCACCTGGCAGACCGGCGCCTCGCGGCGCATCGCCGCGTACGGCGTATAAGGATCCGCCCGGAAGGCGGGTGTCATGATGTCCACGCGCTCGCTCATGCGAAGAGACCTCCCGCGATGGCCCCGAGCACACGCCGGGCCCGCGCGGGAGAGGCCGTTTCCACGGGAGATCCGCGGCGCGTCCGTGGCGCCTCGCGAGCCCGCCGGTCAGGGTGACCGGTCACGCCTGTCACCTTGATAAGGTCGTCCCATGCGCGCAGCCGATCTCGACATCCGGAAGCTGCTCGACGTCGACGCGCGCGGCGGCGTCGTCCGCTTCGCCGGGGAGCGCGCGGTCATCCTCGACGCCGGGGCGCTCGGGACGCTGCGCGAGGAGCTCGTCCGGCTCGCGGGGTTCGCGGGGGCGCGCGCCGTGCTCACGCGCTTCGGCGTCGAGCACGGGGCCCGGATGGCGGAGGCGATGGTGTCCCGGCTCCCCTGGGACAGCGAGGCCGAGCTGCACGGCGCGGGGGCCCTGCTCCACACGCTGCAGGGCTTCATCCGGCTCGCGCCCGGGGACACGACGCCCCTCGCCTCGCGCGGCGCCACGCTGCTCTCGTCGTACGAGGCCGAACAGCACCTCCTGCACCTCGGCCGCGCGGACGAGCCGGTCTGCTGGATGCTCGCCGGCATCGCGAGCGGCTACATGACCCGGGCGACGGGCGAGGCGGTCTACGTCATCGAGGATCGGTGCATCGCCCGGGGCGACGACGTCTGCCACTTCCAGGGCCGGACGCGCGCCGCGTGGGGCGGCGCGCTCGAGGAGCACCTGCCGTTCTTCCGCGAGAGCGTGCTCGACCCGTCGGTCCGCGAGGCCGCGCCGCCTCGGAGGGCGATGGGGCGGGCGCTCCACGCGAAGTCGAGCGCCCTGCCCTTGGCCGCGCCATGGGGCGAGCCGGCGACCCCGCTCGTCGCGGAGAGCCCGGCGATGCAGCGGGCCCTCGACCGCGCGCGGCGGGTCGCGCCGGTGGACTCGACGATCCTGCTCACGGGCGAGAGCGGCGCCGGGAAAGAGCGGGTGGCGCGGCTCATCCACGGCGCGTCGGCGCGCGCCGCGGGCCCGTTCGTCGCGGTCAACTGCGCGGCGATCACCGAGACGCTGCTGGAGAGCGAGCTCTTCGGGCACGCGCGCGGCTCGTTCACCGGCGCGACCCACGACCGCGCCGGGCTGTTCGAGGCGGCGCGCGGGGGCACGCTGCTGCTCGACGAGGTCGGCGAGGCCCCGCCCGGGGTGCAGGCGAAGCTCCTCCGCGCGCTCCAGGAGCGGCAGGTGCGCCGCGTCGGCGAGAACACGAGCCGCCCCGTCGACGCCCGGATCCTCGCGGCGACGAACCGCGATCTCGCGGCCGACGCCGCGGCGGGCCGCTTCCGGCGGGATCTCTACTATCGGCTGCGGGTCATCGAGATCCGCCTGCCGCCGCTCCGCGAGCGCCGGGAGGACGTCCTGCCGCTCGCTCGGGCGCTGCTCGCGGCGGCGTCGCGACGGCTCGATCGCCCCGTCGCGGGCTTCACGCCGGAGGCCGAAGGCGCGCTGGAGCGCCACGGGTGGCCCGGCAACGTGCGCGAGCTCGAGAACGCCGTGGAGCACGCGGTCGCCCTGGCGCGGGGGGGCGTGGCCGCTCTGGACGACCTGCCGGACGACGTCCGCGGCGCCGCGCCAGCCGGCGGCGGGGTCGAGGAGCCGGCCGCGCGGACGCTGGAGGGCGTCGAGCGGCGAGCGATCCTCGCAGCGCTCGAGCGGCACGGCGGCAACCAGGCCCGCGCCGCCGCGGAGCTCGGGATCGGCGCGTCGACGCTCTACCGGAAGCTCAGGAGGTACGCCCGCGGCGCAGGGTAGAGAGGTGCCATGTGTCGGCGACGGCCGGGCCCCGCCGATGCCGGAACCCGGAAAACCATGGGGCCCAGCTCTCCGTTCCTGAGAAGCTGCACGACCAGCACATCGGTGCTTGACTAGGGCGACGTCGGTTGGTACTCCTCCGCGCCCATCGACGGAAACGACCTCCTCGGAGGTCCCGGCGCGCTCAGCCTCGTTGCTGATCGCGCCGCACGAGAGTGGTTTCCTGAGCGTGGGGACCGCCGTTTGCGGGAGTAACTCAGTGGTAGAGTGCAACCTTGCCAAGGTTGACGTCGCGGGTTCAAATCCCGTCTCCCGCTCCACGACATAGACGCTGCAACACCGGCCGCCGCTGAGCACCGCTCCGCGGCGCTTGTGGAGCGTCACTCAAAGTCCTCGCCCAGCGCGAGGAGGGCGAAGCTCGCCAGCCAGTGCTCGCCCATGTAATCGCCGGCGACGTGCGGCAGGCTGGCGTCGAGGTGCCGCTCCGCCGCGTCGAGGGCGCGGGCGCGGACCGCGTCCCCTTCTCGCAGCGCCGCGGCGAGCGACCGCCAGCACCAGGCGCGGCTCAGGTTGAGCCCGTCGAGGTGGGCGATCTTGCCGTCGCTGCGATCGCTGACCGTCGCGGGCTCGAACAGGGTCGCTGGCTCGCCGCGCGCCGCCCGCGGGAGGAACCGCGCGAACCAGCCGCGGAACTCCGGTCCGGGCAGGGCCCGGCGCATGCACTCGGCCTCCACGAGGGCGGGCGAGAGGAAATCGTCCTGCGAGGGCTCCCACGCCTGGCAGTCCGCGTCGCGGCCGTACCAGGCGCGCGCGGCCTCGGCGCAGCGCAGCGACAGCCGCTCGTCGCGCTTCACGGCGGCGTACTCCTGCGCGAGCGCCAGCGCGAAGGCGCTGTTCGTGTGCGCGCCGGCGCGGACCGGATACGTGGCCCTGGGCAGGTACTCGAGGAGCCGGCCGGCGAACGCGTCGCCGAGCGGGGCCAGCGCGGCCGACCAGCGCCGCCCCTCCTCGGTCTCGTACCGCGAGAGCTCGGCCGCCAGCATCAGCAGCCACGCCCACCCATAAGGCCTCTCGAAGCCGCGGCTCGACGGCCGCTGCAGATAGGCCAGCTCGCCGGCGACCTTCTCGCCCGTGAGCTGCGCGTCGAGCAGCCCGCGGACCGGCGCGGCGCCGGGCACGCCGGGGAAGAGGCGGTGGATCCGCGCGAGGAGCCAGTGGCCATGAACGCATGAGTGCCAGTCGAAGCTGCCGTGGAAGATGGGGTGAAGGTGGCGCGGGCCCTTCACGTCCTCGGGGCCGGCCATGACGTGATCGAGCTTGTTCGGATACTCCCGCGTCACGTGCCCGAGCGCGATGGCGGCGAAATGCGAGGCGATGTCCGGTGTCAGGGCGTGCGTCATGCGATGGCGACCTCAGCGCCGGAAGGCGAGCAGGTACATGAGGAGCGTGTTCCCGATCAGCAGGAGCAGCGCGGTGGGGAGCTGGACCTTGATCACGCCGTCGCGATCGGGCAATCCGAGCAGGGCCGCTGGAACGATGTTGAAGTTCGCGGCCATGGGGGTCATCAGCGTCCCGCAGAAGCCGGACAGCATGCCGATGGCGCTCATGATCGCCGGGTCGCCGCCGAGCCGGCGCACGATCAGGGGGAGCCCCACGGCCGCCGTCATGACGGGAAACGCCGCGAAGGCGTTCCCCATGATCACCGTGAACATCGCCATGCCCACGGTATAGGCGGCCACCGCGGCGAGGCGGCCGCCGCTCGGGAGCGCGCTCCCGGCCAGCTCGCCGACCACGTCCCCCACGCCCGCGACCGCGAACACGACCCCGAGCGCGGCCAGCAGCTGGGGCAAGATCGCCGCCCAGCCCACGATGTCGAGCAGGCGCCGGCCTTCCTGCAAGGGCGCGAGCAGGGGCGGGCGCAACCACGCCACGGAGACCCCGAGCGCCAGCACCACGCCGAGGGCGAGCGAGATCAGCGTCGCCTGCTTCGGGTCGAGCAAGTGCGCGCCGCGGATCTCGATCCGCTTGAGGACCAGCGCGCCCAGGAGGGCGGTCGCCGGGATGATCAGCGCCGGGACGAAGAGGAGGTCGCCGCGCCGCTCGGCGCTGGCGCGCCGCTCCTCGGGTGTCGTGGTGGCGGGGCGCCCCTGGCCCAGGCCCCTGACGCCCGCGAGGAGCACGAGCGATATCACGAGCACCCCGTTGCCGAGATCCCCGAGGCGCGAGCCGAAGAGGAAGCTCATCGCGAGGAGACCCCAGAACAGGGTGTTCTTCCATCGCCTCGAGTTCTCGCGGTCGACCGCGCTCAGGACGGCCGACGCCGCGAAGAACAGCCCTCCCACGACGTAGACGACATCGAGCGTGATCATTCGGCCGCCTTCCCCGCGTCCGCGCGGGTGAGGTCGCGGTGCAGCCGCCGGTCGAGCAGGAGGAGCCGAGTCCCATGGATCAGGAGCGCCAGGACCGCCGTGGGGATGGCCCAGACCGACAGCTGGAGCGGCTCCACGAAGATGCCGTTCTGCTCGAGGAACGCCTTGATCAGCAGGATGGACGCGATGGCGAGGAAGATGTCCTCTCCGAAGAACAGCGCCACGTTGTCGGCCGCCGCCGCCGAGGCGCGGATCAGCCAGCGCGTCCTGTCCGGCAGCGGTCCATACCGGTTCTCCGCCACCGCCTCGGCCATGGGCGCGATCAGCGGGCGGACCATCTGCGCGTGGCCGCCGAGCGAGGTCAGGCCGAGCGCCGCGCTGAGCTGTCGCACCGCGAAGTACACGAGCAGGATGCGCCCGGTCGTGGCCGTCTTCACCCGCGAGATCAGCGCGCGCGCCCGCTCCTGGAGGCCCGAGCGCTCGAGGAGGCCGATGACCGGCAGGACGAGCCAGACAAGGCTCACATAACGGTTCTCGTTGAACGCCTTGCCCAGGACGGAGATCCCTTCGACGAGACCCATCCCAGCGGAGAGGCTGGTCACGATGGCGGCCGCCGCGACGACCAGGAGCGGATGGATCCGGGCCACGAAGCCGACGACCACGACCGCGACCCCGAGGAACGTGAGCATGCTTCTTCCCCCTTTGTTCGCGGGCAACGTCGCACGCGGGCGGCGAATCCATCCACACCGGCCACCCTGGCGCAACCGGGTCTTGCTCCCAGGAGAGCAGGCCGGTTATCGTCGATCTGCCATGACCTTCGAAGTTTGTGTCGTCAGCGAGGTCTGTGCGCTCGGCTGGCTGGATCGTCTCCAGATCGCCGTCTGGCGCGGGAGCAATGCCCACGCGACCGACGTGTTCTATCGAGAAATGAAGGCAGGCATCTCGCGCTTCGGATCGGGCGTCGCTCATCTCGCCGTCATCGAGCCGCACACCCCGCTCCCGCCGCCTGAGATCCGAATGAGCCTCGTCCGCGCCTTCAAGGAGCACCCCACGGCGGTGAGCGCCGTATCGGTCGCGTTCGAAGGGCAAGGCTTCTTCGCGTCTGCCATACACAGCCTGGCGACCGGCCTCATGCTGATGGCCAACACGCGCATCCCATTCCGCCCCTGCAGCAGCGTGGCCGATTCAGTCGAGTTCTTGTCGAAGCACTTGACGGCCCCCGGCGCGCCCCTGAATCCGAGGGTCTGCATCGACGCGGTCGAAGAGCTGAGGCGCCAGCTCGACCGGCAGCGCGCCGGAGGAGCCACTCTCCAATGACCCCACGTTCGGTCCAGTAACCCCACGACCCTGACGCGGGGCATTGCCCTCTCCGCTGAACGTGGAGAGAACGGTCAGGTAAAGCTGAACTGCGGCCTCGATGATTGTTCCGATCTGGAGCTCGACGCCGGAGAGAGACTACACTTCTTGACGACCGTGAACGTCGCGGAGGGCGAGCACGTGGACGTGAGTCACAGCCCCAGGCGCCGCAGCGGGAGCTCCCGGGCGCGCGTCTTCGTCAAGGCGAACACCGCGTTGGCGATCGCGGGCGCCACCGGCGGTACTCCGGGCTCCCCGACCCCGCCGGGCGGGGCGTCGCTCTTCACGATCTCCACGTGGATCCGCGCCGGCACCTCCGGGCTCCGCACCACCGGGTAGTCGCGGAAGTTCGTCTGTTCGACCGCGCCGCCCTTCATCGTGATGGCGCCGTGGAGCGCGATGCTCATCCCGAAGACCACCGCGCCTTCCATCTGCGCGCGCACGCGGTCCAGGTTGATGACCGTGCCGGGGTCCGCGACGAGCCACACCTCGTCGACCTTCACCTTGCCGAGCGCGTCCTTCGAGACCGCGGCGACGACCGCCACGTACGTGAGGAAGCTCCGGTGCGCGGCGAGGCCCAGCGCGCGGCCCGCCTTGCGCGCGGCGTCCCACCCCGAGATCTCCGTCACCCGCTCGATGACGTGCCGGAGGCGGCCGACGTCGACCGGGTGCTGCTCTATCGAGGCCCCGTAGTTCGGGACCTTGTCGACCCCCAGCTCGGCGGGCGTCGCCTTCCGGGCAGGGCCGAGCACCTCGAGAAGCACCTCGCGCGGATCCGCCTGCCGCGCGTGCGCGATCTCGTCGATGAAGCTCTGCACCGCGAAGGCGTGGAAGATGTTGCAGACCGACCGGAGCCACCCGATCCGGACGTGCGCCGGCGCGTCGCACGCCTCGGCGCGGACGTTCGGGGCCGCGAGCGCGAGATCGAGCACGCCGAGGCCGAGCTCGTTCTCGCTCGGGGTCTTCACCTTCGCGTCGAACGTCGACGGGATCGGCGGGAACGCCGTCCGGTGCAGCCACGCCGTCACCTTGCCGCCCGCGTCGAGCCCCGCCGTGAGGTGCTGCGCGCTGACGCTGTGGAAGTAGCCGCTCTGCACGTCGTCCTCGCGGGTCCACTGCACGCGCACCGGCGCGCCCAGCTCGCGCGCTAGCAGCGCCGCCTCGGCCACGTAGTCGGGCTTGGACTTCCGGCCGAAGCCGCCGCCGAGGAACGTCACGTGCACGGTGACCTTGGCCTCGTCGACGCCGAGCGCCCGCGCCACCTCGGTCCGCGCCGCCTGCGGGTTCTGCGTCGGCGCCCACACCTCGCAGCCGCCCGCGTCGACCTTCGCCACCGCCGAGGGCGGCTCCATGGCCACATGCGCGAGGTGAGGCACGTAGTACTCGGCCTCGACCGTGCGCGCCGCGGCCTTGAGCGCCGCGTCGACATCGCCGACCTTCCGCACGACCTTGCCCGGCGCGCGCACCGCGCGCGAGAGCGCCTCGCGGTAGCTCGCCGAGTCGTACGACGCGTTCTCGCCGTGATCCCATGTGATCTGCAGCGCCGCGCGGCCGCGCATCGCGGCCCACGTCGTGTCCGCCACGACCGCCACGCCCCCGAGCGGCTGGAACCCCACCCCGACGCCCTTCGGCGCCGGCAGCTCCACGAGCTTCTTCACGCCCGGGACCGCCAGCGCGCGCGCCCCGTCGTACCGCACGACCCTGCCCCCAACGACCGGCGGGTGCGCGATGACCGCGGTGAGCATGCCGGGCAGGCGCACGTCCGCGCCGAACTGGGCCGCGCCCGTGACGATGGCCGGGCCTTCGAGCAGCGGGAGCAGGCCGCCGACGCGCTTGAGCTCCGAGGCGGGGCGGAGCGCGACCGTCTCCGCGTCGGGCACCGGGAGCTTCGCCGCGTCGGCCACGAGCTCGCGGAAGTCCAGCGAGCGCTCCGACTTCGCGTGGTGGACCGCGTGCTGCTGGGCGACGCACTCCGCGGCGGGGACGCGCCACTTCCTGGCGGCGGCCGCGACGAGCATCGCGCGCGCTGTCGCGCCGACGCGCCGCATCGGCTCGTAGCCGCCGCGCACGCTGCGCGAGCCGTCGGTGTTCTGATCGCCGTAGACCTTGTCACCGTCGGCTTGCACGATCTTGACCCGCGCCATGTCCGCGCCGAGCTCGTCGGCGACGAGGACCGGCAGCGAGCTGCGGATCCCCTGCCCCATCTCGGACCGGTGGGAGACGATCGACACCGTCCCGTCGGGCGCGATGTGGAGGAACACCCCGGTCCGGAGCCCGGGCTCCGCCTTGGGGACGCTGGGCGTAGGCTGCGCGGGCGGCGCGGCCTCGGCGACCCCGAGCGCGAGCCCGCCCACCGCGAGCCCGAGCCCCGCGAGGAAGGAGCGGCGGAGGAGGACGACGCGTTGCTGTTCCATCTTCACTCCGTGGGAAGGCCGGCAGCCTTGCGGACCGCCGCGCGGATGCGCGTGTACGTGCCGCACCGGCAGATGTTGCCGGCGAGCGATCGGTCGATATCGTCGTTCGAGGGCCGCGGGTTCTTCCGCAGGAGCGCGGCCGCGCTCATGATCTGCCCCGCCTGGCAGAAGCCGCACTGCGGGACGCCGAGCTCCACCCACGCGCGCTGGAGCGGGTGATCGCCGGTGGGGCTGAGCCCCTCGATCGTCGTCACCGAGCCGCCCGCGGCGCGCTTCACAGGCGTCACGCAGGCGCGCACCGTCTCGCCGTCGAGGTGCACGACGCACGCCCCGCAGAGCGCCTGGCCGCAGCCGTACTTCGTCCCCGTGAGGCCGAGCACGTCGCGCAGCACCCAGAGGAGCGGCATGTCCGGGTCCACGTCGAGCTTCTGCTCCGCGCCGTTCACCTTCAGGATGATCATGGTCGGGACTCCTCGGGCGGGCACGCCGCGCCCGCCTTCACCCACGCGTCGACGAGCGCGCCGAAGGCCGCCTGCGAGCCGGGCGCCTTCGTGCGGCCGTGGCCGGGCGCCCACCCCCACGCCACGAGCTCGTCGCGGTTGGAGTGCTCGACGATCTGCGCGAGCGTCTTCTTGCCGTTGCGCGCCGGATCCTTGATCTGCGCGCAGATCGCCGCCGGCGACCGCCCGAGCCACGCCATCTCCGCCGGCGCGAGGTGCCAGCCCGGCGCCCCGGGGACACGAGCGAGCTCGAGGTTCTGCGCCTGATGGCACGACGTGCACTCCATCGCCGCCACCCCGCGATCGCTCGGACCGCGCTCGGCCGGCGGGCTGTGGCGCTCGCCGGCGTCGCCCTGGCGCGGGACGCCATCGTGAGGGTGGCAGTTCACGCAGCGCGGGTGGAGCAGCACCTTGCTCGCCTCCAGGAAGAGCGAGGCAGCGCGCGCGTCGTCGTCCCGGATCGCCACGAACGCCTCCGGACTGCGGAGCTCGCCCGGAGCGACGGGCGGAAGAACGACCGGCCTGGGCGCCTCCGCGGGACGCGAGTCGCACGCCGCGGCGAGGAGGCCGACGCCAGCCAGCAGGGACCAGAGGAGGAGAGGCTGCATCGCCCGGCCTACCCTGGTGACTCGGCGCACGGACGACAAGCCCCGATTCGACCTGCGCCCTCGGGGCGTCCCCCGTCGCGTCCCCCGACAGCGAAGCCCGCGTTACGTCACGGTTTCCGGCGACAGGGCGGCGCGTGGAGCGCGCGATGACGGCGGCCGTGAAACGTCCGTGAGCCGGTGTCGACAGCGCGCACAGCGCAGCCGCTGCCGCGCCTGTAGCGAACTGTCACGAGGGCGCCACGCAGCGCGGCTCCACGCCACGACGCGACACCCCGACGCTGGCGCATGTCCTGGTAACCCCTCCGCCGGAGCGATGGCTCGCGGCGTGCAAGCCAGCTCCGGCATGAGCAAGACGCTAGGAATAGGCGAGGCCACCCAGCCATCGCCCTGCCTGATCGCCCCAGCTGAGGCAGGCTGCCACACCGCGTCGAGCTCGGAGCGCGGGCCGATGCCCGGAATGCAGGTGGGCTCCCAGCTCCGGCTCATCCGCGCGCTCGGCCAGGGAGGGATGGGGAGCGTCTGGCTCGCCGAGCACGTCGCGCTCAGGACCCATGTCGCGGTGAAGTTCCTTCGCGACATGTACATGGACCACCCGCTGGCCGTCGTGCGCCTCCACCGGGAGGCCGAGGCCGCGGCCCGCATCCAGAGCCCGCACGTGGTGCGCGTGTTCGATGTGAGCTTCACCGACCAGGGGGTCCCCTACATCGTGATGGAGCACCTGGAGGGGCAGACGCTGCAAGATCTGGTCGAGCGCCGCCGGCGGCTCTCGCTCGAGGAGACCGTCTCCATCCTCCGCCAGCTCTGCGCCGCGCTGGCCAGGGCGCACGAGGCGGGGATCGTTCACCGCGACATCAAGCCCGAGAACATCTTCCTCGTGGAGGGCGAGGGGGAGCCCTTCGTGAAGGTGCTCGACTTCGGCATCGCCAAGAACACCCTCGACGAGGCCGAGCGGCTCACCGTCACGGGCGCCATCCTGGGGACGCCGCACTTCATGTCGCCCGAGCAGATGGCGGGCGGCGCGCGGGTCGGACCGCACAGCGATCTCTGGGCCCTCGGCGTCGTGGCCTACTTCTGCTTGACCGGGCAGATCCCCTTCGGCGGCGCCACCGTCGCCGCGGTGGCCGTGGCGATCGACCGCGGGCCGCCCCCGCCGCCGTCCCGGCTCGCCCCGGAGGTGCCGCCCGCGATCGACGCCTGGGTCCTCTCGCTGCTCGAGCCCGACCCGGCGCGCCGCGCCCGGAGCGCCCGCGCCGTCCTCGAGGCGCTGGACGCCGCCGTCGCCGCCCCGCGCGCCGCGCGGCCCGCCCAGACCGAGCTCATGCCCGCGCGCGAGTCCCTCGGCTCGGGCGAAGGCTTCTCGTCCCTCGTGACGACGCTCCTGCCGTTCGGCACGCTGGGCGTGGGCGGAAGCTCGCCTCGGCAGCGGGCGCGGACGCGCACCTGGGCCCTGGCGGCGGGTGCCGTGATGGGCCTCAGCACCCTGGCGTGGGCGGGGGCATCCGGTGTCGCCTCCGGCGTCACCCGGACCGCGCCGGCAGCGCAGACCGCGTCGCTCGCGATGGTTGCCAGCGGAGCGCCCGGGCGCGCCGCCCCCGCCGCCGTCGAGCCCGCGGCCCAGTGCGAGACGAGGGGCCCGCTGCCCGAGGCGCGGGCCGCGGCCACGGCGCCGCAGGTCGAGGCGCGAGCGGCGGCCACGGCGCAGGACGACGCCAGGCCGCACCAGGCCGAGGCACGGGCTGCGGCCACGACGCAGCCTGCGGCCACGGCGCAGCCTGCAGCCACGGCGCAGCCTGCGACCCGGGCGACCGCCGACGCCAGGGTGACGGCCGTGTCTGGCGCCCCGAGCGCCCTGCCGGCGGCGCTCGCCGCGCCGTCCGCGACGCCGGTCAAGACGGTCGCGACGCGCACGCGCTGGCGCCGCGATCTCGGCTTCTGACAGGAGAGGAGACCCATGCGCCCCCGGCCCAGCACGCTGATGGTGATCACCAGCCTGATCCTCGCGGCGCCGCCGGCGCTCGCCGGCGACGCGGCGGACACCGCCGCCGGCGCCGCCGACGAGAAGGCGCGGCGCGACGCCCGGGAGCTCGTGTACCAGGGCGACGAGCTCTTCATCCTGAGGAGGTACGCCGAAGCGCTCCGCGCCTACCAGCGCGCCGAGCAGCTCGTCCGCGTGCCCTCGACCTCCATCGAGGTGGCGAAGGCGCTCGCCGCGATCGGCCGGCTCAGCGAGGCGCGCGAGCTCGCGGCCACGATCGCCTCGTCGCGCGCGCTCCCGGGGGAGCCCTGGCCGTTCATGCAGGCGCGGCGCCGCGCCGACGCCCTGCGCGACGAGCTCGACGACCGCATCCCCCGGCTGAAGGTGCGGCTCGTGCCGAGCCCCGCCGGGGCCAAGCTCCGGATCGACGGCCAGGAGGTGAAGGCTTCCTCGGAGGGGGCCCTGATCGATCCCGGCAACCACTGGGTCGAGGTCGAGGCCGACGGCTACGTCGGCGCCCGGCAGCGGGTCTACGTCCCGGAGCGGGAGATCACGGCGCTCGACGTCGCCCTCACCCCCGAGCCCCGCCCGGACGGCGTCTCGCCGTGGGCCATCGGCGGGTTCGTGGCCTCGGGCGCCGGGCTGGCGGTGGGGCTCGGCGTGGGCGCGGCCTACCTGAGCGCGAGGAGCGACCTCGCCGAGGCCTGCCGGCAGGGCGCCCCGGGTTGCTCCGAAGATGCGCGAGGCGACGCCAACGCCCTGGGTTGGGTCTCGAACGTGGGGTTCGGCCTTGCCATCGCCGGCGCGGCCGTGGGCGGCATCAGCCTCGGCCTGGAGCGCTCGAAGGCCCCGGCCTCGAGCGTCACCTGGGCGGTCGGTCCGGGCTACATCAGCATGCGGGGGACGCTGTGAGGGCCCGCCGCGCTGCCGCCTGCGCGTTCGCCGCGTGGCTCGCCGGGTGTCAGGTCGTCGCCCCGCTGCCCGACGCCGAGGACGGCGACACCTCGGCCGAGGGCGACGGTATCGACAGCGGCGCCGCCGCGGGCGACGCCGGCGACGGGAGCCCGGAGAGCTGGGTTCCGCCCACGCAGGAGGCCGGCCCGTGTGAGATCGCCGCGTGCTCGACGCACTGCGCCCGGTCGATGGATCTCTGCGAGCTCACGCCGCAGTACCCGTCGGTCGAGGCGTGCTGCACCGTCTGCGAGGCGATGCCGTCGCCCGAGGGGTATGCCGGGTGCCGCGCGGCGGAGACCGGCGATCCCGCCGGCTGCACCGCGGCCGGGCCGCTCGGCCCGGAGGGCGACGCCGAGTGCGTCGGGCGGTGCGAGGCGATGTGCACGCTCTACGCGGCCACATGCCCGCTAGAGCTCGCGGACATCGCGGCCTGCGAGGCCCGCTGCGCGGCCTTGCCAGCGCCGGAGGTGTTCAACGCGTGCGGCCCGCTCATGGCCGAGGGCTCGCTCGGGTGCAGCACGCAGCAGATCTACGCCGCGCTCGGCGCGGTCGACAAGAAGGCGCGCGAGAAGGTGTGCCGCGACATCCTGGAAGGCCGCTGCCCTCCCCCGGCGTGCGCGGCCGGCGACTAGCTCGATCCCGCGCGTCGAGCTGCAACAGGACGGCATGGTGCGGCTGTCGCTCAAGCGCACCTTTGCCGACGGGACCGTCGCGATCGATATGGCCCCGCTCTCGCTCCTGTGCCGGCTCGCGGCCAGCGTCCCGCCGAGCTCTCGTCGAACTTCGGGCTCGTGGACCTGGCACGGCTGGTGGGCTACTCGCCGGACCATTTCTCGCGCCTGTTCAAGCACGCCTATCACCAGACCCCCTATCAGTACGTGCTGTCACGCCGCATCGAGAAGGCGATGGCCATGCTCCGGGACGAGCGGCTGTCCATCGCGGAGATCGCGCTGGCGTGCGGGCTCTCCAATCAGGGGCACCTCACGACGGCGTTCAAGCGCCGCACGGGGACGACGCCCGGCGCGTACCGGAAGAAGTGATCCGTCGCCGGGCGTCGGGAGCAGGGAGGCTGTCAGTAAGGCGCGGCGCAGATCGCGTTGCCGCAGGGGTACACGACGGAGCTGCCGGCGATGACGCTGGCCTCGGGGAGGGTCGCCAGGGTCGCCCCGGTCTTGATATCGTAGATGGCGCGCTCGTACCGCGCGTGGATGGCCGTCGGCGAGACGGGGACCATGCCGTACGCCGGCTTGCCATAGTCGACCGTGTAGTCCTTGGGGGCCAGGGTGATGCGCGGCAGCGGCGGCGTGGCGATCACGTTGCCCAGCTCGTCGTAGAGGGTGGACGCCTGAAGCTCCCACCGGTTGGTCAAGAAATTGCGGGTATACGTCTGGACGAGCGCGCGGGTATCGTCGAGCCATCCGACCGCGCAGCCGGGCACCGCGTTGACGAGCACCCCGTCCTCGTAGAACTGGGTGAACCCGCAGCCGTCTCCCGTCGCCTCGTCCGTCACGAGGTAATGACGGCCGTCGGGGGAGATGACCGGAACCGGTTGAGATCCGGTGTCCTCGTAGATCACCGTCGCTCCGCTCACGTCGCTGACGATGCGGCGATCGCCATCGAGAACGTTGGAGCGGTGATACGTGCGGCCCAGCGTCGTCCCGCTCGCGGACAGCGAGAAATCGAGGAGGGCGACATCCGAGTCGAACGAGGCGACCTCGGCGCCGTCGGGCAGCGAGAAGATGCGGAGGTCTCTGCTCTCGATGTGCGAGTCGCGCTCGGTGGCGCGCGCGGCGAGCACGCGCCCGTCGGCCGAGAGCCGCACGCCAGCGCTGAGCAACGGAACGGACGCCGTGGGACCGGCGCCGAGGTCGGCGGTGTCGTAGAGGAAGATCGCCCCCGCGGGCGTGGCGATGGCGACCTGCCCGGAGGCCGCTCCGCCCAGCTTCGACGCTCCGCAGCCGAGCTTCCCCGTCGCGTCAGGGTCGGCCACCGTGCCCTTCTGCAAGATGACGCCTCCGGAGCTACCGATGGCCCAGCGAAGCCCTCCGTCGATGTGCGCCACGGTGGGCGGGTAGACCGTCACCTCGTGCTCCGCTCGCGTGATCTCGGAGCCGCCGAGATCGAAGACCTCGAGCTTCGTCGGAGCCGTACCGAAGACGCCGATCGCGCGCTCGGAGGGCACCACGGTCATGCCGCTGCGGTATTCGTACTGTGCCACGGGGACGTTCCCTCCGCCGATCCGGTAGATCGTGAGCGGGTTGCCCAAGATATGGGGATTGTAAGTCCAGAGATAGCCTCCCGTTGCCGCGAGGTTGTCGATGTGCGGCAGGTTGACGATGCTCTCGTGGACGCCGGTCCTCGAGTACACCCGCACCGTGTTGCCGGCCGTCGTGAGGAAGCGCGCGCCGTCCCTGGACCATGCGTGGAAGGTGCCCGCGAACGCGGGCGTGAGGTGCGGCGGCGAGCCGTCGATCGGCACGACCTGGACCGACGTATCCGGATGGTATTTCGACGCGACGCGCACCGCGTCCGGGGCCGCATGGAACTCGCCGTAGACCTCCAGCGTGGCCGACAGCACCTCGTCCCCGGTGCGGCTCCAGACGGTGATGTTGCGGGAGCGGGCGGCCCAGACGTAGCTCCCGTCGGTCGCTAGCCCCACGTCGTCGTACTCGGCCGAGATGGCCGCCAGCAGGGAGCCGTCGGCGGCATTGCGCAGCTCGAACGCGTGCTGCGGGTCCGTCTGGATGACCAGGAGATCGGCTCGGAGCTCGACGCCTCCCGGAAGCTCTGGAAACGAGCCGTCCGGAAGGGGAAATGGAAGCTCCCGGAAGCCGCCGGGCGCATTACCGTCGGCGATCGCGGCGCGGGTCGCCGTATCCCACAGGATCCAGCGGTCGTGGTCCCAGCCGAGGACGCGATCCCCGGAGACGAAGAGCCGGCGGAGAATCTGGGTGTGTCCCAGATCGAGGAACGCCTCGGGCGAACTGCGCCAGGTCGTGGGCGTACCGCAGGGGGAAAGGGATGCGGTGCCGCCGGTGCCGCCGGTGCCGCCGCTGCCGCCGCTGCCGCCGGTGCCGCTGGGGTCGCCACCGCTGCCGGAGCCGCCGGTGCCGCTGGGGTCGCCGCCGCTGCCGGAGCCGCCGGTGCCGCTGGGGTCGCCGCCGCTGCCGGAGCCGCCGGTGCCGCTGGGGTCGCCGCCGCTGCCGGAGCCGCCGGTGCCGCTGGGGTCGCCGCCGCTGCCGGAGCCGCCGGTCGCGCCGGCAGACGTCACGCCAGGGGCGCCGCCGCCTCCTGCCTCTCCCGAGGAGCTGCCGCCCGGCCCGGGATCAGAGCAACCGACCATCACGAGGACACACGAGACGATGCGTGAAGTCGTTCGCATGACCCGCTAAGGTGCCATACCCCCGGCGTTTGTTCATCGCCGTAAGAACAACCCGCTCTTTTCGTGCGGCGCACGGCTCTCCATCATCGCGACCGCGGTCCTCGCGAGGCCGGGCTCGCCAGCCGGAGCCCGACGGAGTTCGCGCAGACTCTCCCTGGGCACGGGGCCGGTGCGCAACAGCGTATGATGATGATGCAAGTTGGTCGATGAGAGATGCATTGAATCCCATCGCCGCGCTCCTGCGGTATCGGCTGCCCCGTCGAGCTCGGAGGCCTCAATAGAATCAGAGCTCCGCCAGCCGCGCACGCTGATCGGCGTCGCCTGCGGAGCGCACGCGCTCCTGCTGCTCGCCGCGCCCGCCTGGCGTGCCCCCGTGGCGCGCCTGCCCCGCGCACGTCCGCGCGGCGCGGGCACGACCAGGGAGACGTGGCGCGCGAGAGTCGCCCTCTCTGGCCCATCATCCCGCCACCCCACGCGCGACGCGATCACCTCTGCGCCCCGATCGACCCGTGGCGCTCGCAGCGAACCTGCCGGAGGAGCGCGTCGCGCTCCGCGGCGTGCTCTCCGCGACCACGACGCTCGCGGTGCTCGTGCAGGAGACGGCACGCCGAGAGCTGTCCCTCGGTGGTCCCGAGCTCGAGCATCGCTCGCGCGCGCTCGAGCATCGGATCGATCCGAGCATGCGCCGCGCCGGGGTGCGCCCGGGGCGACACCTTGCCCGCGGCCGAGACCGCGTAAGCCGCCGTGGTGCTGCCCTGATGGGCGGACACGGTGGAGGCCGTGACGGCCTCTCGCCGGATCGCGCTGTCGGGTCGGCCCGGCCCCACGCCGCGCTGGTCAGCAGGCGCCGCCGGCATCGCGAGCACGGGCTGCGCGCGCCCCGAGGCCGCGAGCACGGGCGCTTCGGCAAAGCCAGCCGCTGGGCCGGGCCAGGCAGCGCCCGCCCCGAGCACGAGCCCCGCCGCCGCCGTCCCGTGCAACCTGAACCGGCGAAGCCCGCGCAAGGCGTCGTGAAGCCACGCACCGGAGAAGAAGGGCACGAAGCACGGCACCGCGGGCTGCCTGCGCCGGCGCTGCGCCGCCTGCCAGCGCCCTGCCTCCTGCTCGATCTTGTCCCAGGCGGCAGCGAGCCGTGACTTGACGGTGTTCTCGGGGAGCGCGTGCGCCTCGGCGATCTCGGCGAGCGTCCGGCCCAGGAGCTCGTGCTCGATGAAGACCATGCGACGTGCGTCGTCGAGCTTGTCGATGAAGCACCAGAGGACGGAAGCCCGCTGGCGGGCGATCAAGGAGGCTTCCGGGCCCGGCCGCTCGTCCGTAGGATCCTCGTCCTGGAGGGGTGCGATCACCTCGTGCCGGCGGCGCGATCGCCGCCGGCTGTGGCGCACCACGTTTCTGACGAGCTGGTCTACATACGCCGCGGCGTCCCTCGCCAGGCCGATGCGCGCGCGGTTCTCCAGGATGCGAAGCCACGCGTCCTGGAGTACGTCGTCGACGTCCTGAGCCGGCACGCGCATGGCGCGCGCGAGCCGGCGGAAGCGATCGGAACCAAGCGTACCAGGGGCTGCGACGGCCTGGCTCGCCGAGGTGTTCACATCCATGCACGTCCAGATGCTTCAGGCGCGAAAAGAGGTGACCCAATCGACCGGTGCAACGACGAACTCGAAGAACGGTGCGCGAAGGTGCGTCCGCAGGGGGATAACGAGAAGGCCACGGCTCCGTGGAATCATTGCGCAGGCGACGTCGGATTTATCATGCAAAAGCGCAGCGCTCGATATCCACACGCGCTTGCTGGGCCGACAGCCTCGTTGATAAAGTGGGCCGCATGACGCTCTTGCGCTCGGCCCTGTCCGGGATTTGCCTTCTCGGCGTGCTGGGCAGCGGCATCGGGCTCGCGCGCGCAGCACCTGCGCTGCCGGGGCCCCGGGCGACCGAGAGCGCGGCAGCCATGAAGGCGCGCCAGAAGGCCCGGATTGCCTTCGGCGCACGGAAGTGGACCGAGGCGGAAGCGAGCTTCGAAGCCGTCCTGGCGGCGCCCGACGCCGCCGGAATGACCGCGGTGCAGCGGGCCGAGGTGCTCGGCTATCTCGGGCTTTGCGAGCTGGAGCAGGGCAAGCACCGGGAGGCCGCCGCGCACCTGGGGCAGAGCCTCGAGCAGGACGCCGCGCTGAGTCGCGCGCTCCTCGACAGGTTCACGCGGGCGTTCGACACGGCGATCGAGCACGTCGGCAGGATCTATGTGGCTGCCTCCCCGCCCGACGCCGAGATCCTCCTGGACGGGGAGCCCGTCGGCACGGGCGCCACGGTCCACGAGCTGTTCGTCGCGCCGGGCACGTACACGCTCCGGGCCCGGCTGTCGGGGCACGGGGAGGGCTCGCAGCGGGTCGAGGTCGATGCGGGGAAGACGGTCAGCGCGGCGCTGCAGCTCGTGCGCGCGGCCGACGCGTCCGCGCGCGCGCCGGCTCCGGGCGCGAAGAAGAGCGAACCGGTCAAGCCGCAGGCCCCTGGGCCGGCGGCATCGTGGCTCGGGCCGGCGCGTATCGCCGGCATCGGTCTGACCACGGCGACGGCCTCCCTCGGCGCCCTGTTCATGGTCCGCGCGAGCGCATCCAACGGCGATCTCAAGGAGCGCAACAGCACGCTGGACGCGCTCGGGTTCACGCCGTGGGCGTGCCGCGAACCGTCGCCGCCTTCAGCGTGCAACGAGCTGGCGGTCCTCCGGCGAGAGCGAGATCAGTTCGCCGCCCTCGGCACGGCGATGGTGGTGGCGAGCGGCGTGGTCGGCGCCATGACGGTCGCCTCGTTCTTCACGGATTTCTCCTTTCTGCAGTCCGAGCCCACGGGAGCCCGCGTCGCGTTCTCGCCAGCCGCAACGCCGGGGCAGATCGGCCTCGTGGCGCACGGGGTGTGGTGATCCGAGGAGCCAGGGACATGCACTTTCTCCAGGGACGACACGTGCGGCGGCTCTGCGCCGTCGCCGCCTTCTCGACGAGCGGCGCGGGAGGGCTCTCCGGCTGCACGTACGCAGAGGACTGCGGTGAGGAGCGGATGTGCCTCGCCCCCCCGCCGTCGCCGTGCGAGGTGAACGAGCCGGGCATGGGGCCCGTAATGGACGAGTGCGGGGTGTTCGTCAGCGCCAGCGCTCCAGCGGAGGGCGCGCGCGCGGGCACGCGGGTCGAGCCGCTCGGCTCGCTGCAAGCCGCGATCGTGGAGGCGCAAGCGCGGGGCTTGCGCCACGTCTATGCGTGCGGCGAGACGTTCGAGGAAGAGGTCACGCTGGTCTCGGGGATCCACCTCTGGGGCGGCCGTGGCTGCGATGACGGCGGGTGGTCGTTCGATGGCGCCAACCATCCGACGATCATCGCCCCGCCTTCGGGGATCCCGCTGCGGGTCGTGGGGGACGAGGGCGCGACGTCGGTGATCTACGGCGTGCGCGTCGTGGCAGCGGACGCCTCCGCGAGCGATGGCAGGTCGTCGATCGCCATGATCTTGAGCGCGGGGGCCGGGGCGATCGTGCGATCGAGCACGATCGTCGCGGGCGACGGCGAGGACGGGGAGCCGGGGAAGGACGCGGACAGCGAGCGGGCAGCGGACGGCGTGCCGGGGAACGACGGCGCGCTCGCCTGCACGGAGGACTCCCCGACGGGCGCTCTCCCGGTCGTGACGGCGTGCGACGACGGCGCCGAGTCCACCGGAGGCTACGGGGGCGACGGCGGGCTCGACGCGGGGGGCGATGGCGCGCCGGGGGAACCGAGGCCGGCGGCGAACCACGACGAAGAGAAGACGGGTCTTGGAGGCACCGGAGCGGGTGCCCTCACGAGATGTGACGAAGGAAAAGATGGCCCCGACGGCGCCGACGCCGGTCGCGCTGGCGGCGCGGTGGGCATGGGCTACCTCACCGAAGACGGATGGGTTGGCATTCGCGGTCAGGACGGGGAGAGGGGCGGCGTCGGCCACGGGGGCGGCGGCGGGGGCGGCAGCAAGGGGCGAGGCGATATGGTGGCCTGCCGAGCAGGCAGGCCTCAGGGCGGCGCGGCCGGCGGCTCGGGCGGGAGCGGCGGCTGCGGTGGCCTCGGAGGCAAGGGCGGCGACTATGGCGGGGCGAGCATCGGCGTTGTCGCGCTGCAGGGGAGCTCGGTGACGCTCGAGGCGACCACCGTGACCGCGGGCAACGGCGGCATGGGTGGTGTAGGCGGAACCGGCCAATGGGGAGGTCGAGGCGCTGCAGGCGGCCACGGTGGGAAGCATCCGTTTGCCGATCTGTGGCCCGCCTGCGAAGGCGGCTGGGGAGGCAACGGCGGTCGCGGGGGCGATGCCGGCGGCGGCCTCGGGGGCCCGTCCTACGGCGTCGCATCCTTCGGCGCCTTCGTGGGCATCGGCCTGGACGCCCAGCTCCAGCCTGGAGGCGCCGGCAAGGGCGGGTCCGGCGGCAACGCGGCGCCCGATGACCCTGTGGGCGAGGGAGAGGCGGGCCACTCGTTGCCCTACGTTCAGTTCGGTGCGCCCGATCCTGAGCCGCCCCGCTGAAGGGCAGGGAGCACGCCGCGTCACATCGAGGGATAACCATGCGAATCACAGGAGCGATCACCCTGTTCCCCGCAGTGCTGCTCGTTGCGGCAGGCTGCGGCACCGCACCAGGCCCGAGCGACGCCGGCGGAGCGGCGTGCGACGGCGCGTCGTGGTGTCCAGGCGACGCGCCGCCGGAGTCGGTCTGTCTCGAGCGCCTCGCCGCCAAGGTGCTGGAGGATGGCTGCGGGGTGTTCGTCGCGGGGATGTTCGGGAACGGCGACGACGCGAACCCCGGCACGAAGGACAAGCCGGTGCGCACGCTGCAGCGCGGCGTCGAGCTCGCGCGCATCGGACGAGGGCGCGTCTTCGCGTGCAACGACGGGTTCTACGGCCCCCTGGCGCTGCCGTCCGGCGTGGATCTCATCGGCGGATACCACTGCTTGAGCTTTGCGCACGAGCCCGGCGGGCGCCCGACCCTTCAGATCGTCGATACCTTCGAGGCCATCCTGACGGTCGTGCCCGCGGGCCCCGGAGACACGGGAGCCGCGGACGCAATATCGACGATCGTCGACATGCGGTTCTCTTCGCACGGCTCCATCGGGATGCTCATCCAGTCCGGCACGGCCGTGGAGCTCATCCGGAGCCGGGTTCGCGCCTCTTTCGCATGGGGGGGCCGCGATGCCGAGAAATGGCCCTATCCGAATCGGGCAGCGGAGGGGCCCGATGGGCAGTACGGTGGCAATGCGTGCTCGGCCGCCGTCGTCCCTGGCGGCGCTGCGGCGGTGAACCCGTGCGACGGAGGGATTCCGAGCGTCGGTGGGAAGGGAGGGGACGGGCTTCCTGACGGCGCCGGCGACGGTGAGGACGGGCAGCCGTTCGTTGCGTACAGCCCGACGTCCGGGCGGGGGGGAAACGGGGAGGTGACAGGCGTCGAGTGCGACGAGGGATCTGTCGGGCGCAGCGGCGCGCAAGGTGTGACCGGTGCCGCCGGCAAGGGCATGGGGCGCATCACCGAGGCAGGGTGGGAATCCGACAAAGCCGGCGACGGGGGCAGGGGCATGCCAGGCCAGGGCGGCGGCGGGGGTGGCGGCCATCGGGGAGGGCTCGCCGTGTGCGGTGCGGGGTCGAAGGGAGGAGCCGGCGGCGGCTCCGGCGGCGCCGGCGGCTGCGGCGGTCGAGGTGGCCGAGGTGGCGAGAACGGCTATCCGTCGATCGGCATCATCGCGCTTCATGCCAAGCTGACCGTGCGCGATAGCGAGATCGAGACATCCGAGGCCGGGCAGGGCGGCGACGGCGGGCCCCCCGAGGAAGGCGGCCGAGGCGGTCGCGGCGCTCCGGGAGGCGCCTTGGGGGGCGGCCTGTGGTCCTGTCAGGGTGCCAACGGGGGCGACGGGGGTCCCGGCGGCTACGGCGGCCCCGGGCGTGGCGGCGACTCGATCGGCATCGCCTACCTCGACGAGGACCAGCTCACGCTGGAGGGCGTTTCCTATGAGCTCGGACTGCCCGGCAAGGGCGGCGTGAGCTGGGATATCTGGTCCGGCGACGAGGTCACAGGGGAGGAGGGCATTGCCGCCGAGACGCTTCGGTTCCCTGACTAGTCGGGATCTTCTCGGGACGACAGGCCGTGCGTCCGGCGGCGAACGGCCCCTGGCGCCGGCGCCTCAGCCGCGGCCGCGGGTATGGGCGAGCGCGTAGGCCATGCCGCTCTGCAGCGTGCCGAGCGTCAGCAGGCCGTCGAGCCCGGCGGCGTCGCGGACGAGCAGCTGGGCCGCCGCGGGCCGCACCCCGGTGAGGATCGCCTGGGCGCCGACCAGGCGCAGCGCGCTCGCGGCCCGGACGAGGATCGCCGCCGGGGCGGCATCGAGCTGGCGCACGCCGGTGATGTCGAGGATCACCACCCGCGCGCGCGTGCGGACCGAGCCCTCGAGGGCCGTCGCCAGCACCTGCGACGCGCGGGCGTCGTCGAGCACCCCGATCAGCGGCATCACCACGATGCTCTCCGTGATCGGCAGCAGCGGCGCCGCCATGTCCGCCAGGCGCTCCTCCTGGACGCGCAAGATCTCCGCCTGCGCCGCCGACCGCTCGCGCTCGGCCCGCTCGCGCTCGCCGATCTCGCGGCGCGTCTGCGCGTGGGCCTCGCGCAGCGCCTCGCCCTGGCGCACCAGGTCGGCGTTGACCGCCTGGAGCTGCCCGAGCGCGGTCTGCAGCTCGTGTGTGCGCGCCTCGACCTGCTGCTCGAGCTGCTCGCGGGCCTGCTGCACGCTGGCGTACAGCCGGGCGTTCTCGATCGCCACCGCCGCCTGCGCCGACAGCAGCTGCAGCAGCTCGACGCGCTCGGGCGCGAAGGCATCGCGGGTCGCGTTGTTCTCGACGTAGAGGATCCCCGACAGCCGGCCCTGGTGGAGCAGCGGCAGGCACAGCACCGAGCGCGGGCGCTGGCTGGCGACGTAGGGGTCGCGGGCGAAGCGGGGCTCGGCGCCGGCGTCGCCGAGCAGCACGCCCTCGCGGCTGCGGGCGACGAAGCGGACCACCGAGGTCGCCAGGGCGGCGGCGTCGCGCATCGGCTGGTCGAGGCCGACGCGGACCTCGTCGGGCGCGGTGCGCATCTCGGCGGCGATCGACAGGTCCTCGCCCTGCGGCACGAGCAGGAAGCCGCGCTGGGCGCCGGCGCGGAGCATGACGATCCGCATCAGGCGGTCGAGCAGCCGGTCGAGCACCAGCTCGCCGGCGACCGCCTGGGCGGCGTGCATCAGGCCCTCGAGGTCGAGCGAGCCGCCGCCGAGCCTGCGGGTGGTGGTCGTCGAGCGGCTCGTGCTGTGCCCGGCGCGGGCGGGCGCGGGCGGGGCGAGCAGGTCGGCGCGGGTGAGCAGCAGCTGGCTCGCCTTGGCGGCCGCGCCCCAGCGGGCGAAGCCGACGTGGGCGTCCTGCAGGTAGGCGCCGGCCAGCGCGCGGCGGTTGCGGCGCAGGTGCAGCCGCGCCGCGCACTCGCTCGCCAGCGCCGCGTGGAGCACGAACCCGCGCGCCTGCGCCTCGGCGATCGCCTGCTCGTAGCCCGCGATCGCCTCGGCGTCGCGGCCGGCCAGGCACGCCGCCTCGGCGTCGAGCAGGTGCTGGAGCGCCACGAACTGCGACGGGTTGCTCGTCGACCACGGCCGCAGGGCCGCGCGCTCGCGCTCGAGCCGTTGCGCCAGCGCCTCGCGCTCCGCCTCGCTGGCCTCGTCCCAGCGGGCCGCGGCGACCAGGCCCGAATAGGCGTACTGCTCGGGCGAGTACATGTGCCCGGCCCCGGCGCCGCCCTCGTGCAGCTCGCGGGCGCGGACGGCGAGCTCGAGCCCGCGCTCGTACTCGCCGTACAGGTAGGCGAGGCGCAGCTTGCTGACCGCGTAGAGCCACGGCACGAGCCCCCCGGGCGGCATGTGGGCGACGAACGCGCCCTCATCGAAGCCGTCACCGTCGAGGGCGCTCGTCGCCGACTCGCCCGTCAAGTTGACGACCACGCGGCGCATGAACGCGACCACCGCCGTCGACGCGACGTCGCGGGTCTTCCGCAGGAGCGCCGTGACGTCGTCGATGCGGGCCTCGGCGCCGCGGATGTCGGCGTCGGCGATCAGCGCCAGCGCGGCCGATTGCAGGCAGTAGAACGACACGTAGGCGAAGTTGCCGACCTCGAGCGCGACGCGACGCGCCGAATCGCGGTACTCCTCGCCGGCCGAATACGGCTGGCGGTAGAACACGACCGACGTGCCGAACAAGAAGTGCACCATGCAGCGCGTGCGCAGGTTGCCGGTGCGCTCGTTGAGCTTGACCCCGAGCTCGCCGAACTCGTAGGCCTTGCCGAGCTCGCCGGAGACGCCGGCGAGCAGGATGCTGTACACGGCGTAGCTGTAGTCCGACCCGTCGGCGTTGCCGTGGCGCAGCGACAGGTTGACCATGTGCAGCACGATCAGGGGGAACAGCGCCGGCCTGCCGACGAACACCGGCCCCGACATCGACGCCAGGAGCCGCATCACGACCTCGACGTCCGGGTCGCGCGCCGGCGGGGCGTCGAGCAAGGCGCCGATCCGCCGCTCGCCGAGGTGCTCGTGGGCTGCCGCGAACGCGGCCGCGACGGCCTCCTGCAGCGCCGGGCCCTCATCGGGCAGGCCGAAGCCGTACAACGCCAGCGCCGCGCGCCCGGCCGCGACCACCGCCGCGAAGTCGCCCATCGCCGCATGGAGGAGGACGCGGAGGTCGTAGACCTGCGCCCGCTCCTCGCGCGAGCGCGCCCGCGCGAGCGCCTCCTCGAACAGCGCGTCGGCCTCGGCGAACGCCCCGCACAGGTACGCGCACTCGGCCAGCTCGACGCGCAGCGCGAACGCCAGATCGAACCAGCGCGCCCACGGGTCGGCGCCGAGGCACTCGCAGCCGGCCTGGAAGTACTGCCGCGCCGCGTGGTAGGCCGTCGCCGCGCGCGCCCGCCGGCCCGCGCGGAGGTTGAGTCGCGCCAGATCGAGCCGCTCGTCGCCGTCGATCCGCGCCAGCGCCACGTCGAGGTGGCCGACGACCTCGAACAGCGCCTCGTCGGGCACGCCCGCCGGGTACGCGTCGCGCAGCAGCCGGCCGACGCGCAGGTGCGTCTCCTCCCGCGCCTCGCTCGCCAGCAGCGCGCCGGCGGCCTGCTGCACGCGGTCGTGGAGGAAGCGGTGGAGATCGTCGCCCTCGCCGCCGGCGAGCGGCACGACCAGGCCCTCGCGGACCAGCTCGCCGAGCGCCGCGGTCGCGTCGTCGCCGTCTTCGCTGCCGACGGCCGCGAGCACGCGCCACGAGAAGCGATGGCCGACGCACGCGGCCCGCTGCAGCAGCCGCTGGGCCGCGGGGGTCAGGCGGCGGATCTTGCTGGTGACGAGGGCGACGACGTTGTCGGTGACGTCGCGCGCCTGCACCTGCGCGTCGTCCCACACCCACCGGCACGCGGCGGGGTCCCAGCGCAGGAGGCCGTCCTCGACGAGCAGCAGCAGGAACTGGCCGATGAAGAACGGGTTGCAGTGGGTCTTCTGGCCGACGATCCGCGCCAGCGCGGCGACCTGCGACCGCGCCATCACCAGCGTGTCCGCCAGCAGCTCCTCGACGTCGGCGAGCGCCAGCGGACCGAGCGGCACGTCGCCGACCTCGACCCCCGCCGCGCGCAGCTCGGCGAGCGCGGCCGGCAGCGGGTGCCCGGGGCCGACGTCGTCGTCGCGGTAGGTGCCGAGCACCAGCAGGTACCTGCATTCGGCGTCGAGCAGCATCTCTTGCAAGAGGCGCAGCGACGCCGGGTCGACCCACTGCAGATCGTCGAACACGAGCACGAGCGGGTGGTCGGCGGCGGCGAAGACCCGCAGCAGGGCGGTGAAGATCAGGTTGAAGCGGTTCTGCGACTCGGCCGGGCCGAGCCGCGGGACCTCGGGCTGCGGGCCGACGATGAGCTCGAGCTCGGGGATCAGATCGGTGAGGAGCTTGCCGCTGCTGCCGAGGGCGGACGCGAGGGCGCGCCGCCACGCCTCGAGGACCTCGGGCGCGGCCGTCAGCAGGGCGCGGCACAGCTCGCGCAGCGCCGTGGCGATCGGGGCGTACGGCGCGCCGCGGTCGTACTGATCGCACTTGGCGGCGACGAAGAACCCGCCGCCGCGGGCGACCGGCGCCGCCAGCGTCTGGACCAGCGCCGACTTGCCGGAGCCGCCGGTCCCGCGCACGAGCAGCAGCGCGCGCGCGCCGTCGGCGACGCCGGCGGAGGTCGCGAGCAGGACGTCGATCTCCTGCTGCCGTCCGTACAGGCGCGGCGGGATCCGCGGGGTCGACGGCCGGTCGGCGCTGCCGAGCGCGAACGGCTCGATCGTCCCCGTCGCCGCCCACGCGGCCGCGCAGCGCTGCAGGTCGGCCCGCAGCCCGGCCGCGCTCTGGTAGCGATCCTCGGCCGCCTTGGCGAGCAGCTTCATGATGATGTCCGACAGCACCGGCGGCACCTTCGGCATCAGCACCGCCGGGGCGACCGGCACGCGCGCGAGCTGGCTGTGGACCAGCGCCATCGCGTCGCCGGCCTCGAACGGCAGCACCCCGGTCACGAGCTCGTAGAGCGTCACGCCGAGCGAGTACAGGTCCGAGCGCGCGTCGACCGGCCGGTTCATCCGCCCGGTCTGCTCGGGCGACATGTACGCCAGGGTGCCTGCCATCCCCGCGCCCGCATCGACGCGCGACGCCTCGTCCTCGCCGCCGGCGATCGCCAGGCTGAAGTCGATCAGCTTCACCTGCCCGGTCGCCGGGTTGTAGACGATGTTGTGCGGCTTGACGTCGCGGTGCAGCAGCGGATAGCGGTGCAGCAGGTCGAGCGTGCCCGCCACCTCGACGCCGATCGCCAGCACCGCCGCGAGGTCGAGGGCGCCGGCGTGGAACAGCACGTCGAGCGAGCGACCGCCGCAGTCCTCGAGCACCAGCGCGAGCTCGTCGCCGATCGTCTCGAGCGCGTGCGCCTTGATCACGCCCGGCAGGTCGAGCGATCGCAGCACCGCGAACTCCCGCCGAAGCGCGCCGTGGATCGCCGGCGCGAGCGGCCCGCCCTTGCCGATCTTGACGACCACGCGGGCGCCGTCGCGGGCGCGGACGGCCCGATGGATCACCACGCCCGCGCCCTCGTGCAGCTTCGCGGTGAACGTGTACGCGCCCTGTTGTGCCATGATTGTGCCTCGTGACCCGTCGATCGTCGCGCCCGGCCGCCGCGCGAGTCATCGATCGCGCCCCCGCTTCCGAGCGTACGTGACGCCGCGCGACCGGGTAAAGCATGCGCGTCAGCGCATCGCCACCCCGCCGGCCGTCTCGCCGACCCGAGGCTCGCGGATGGAAATCGCGGACTCCTGTGGCGGCGCAAGCTAGCCCAGGATGGCGCGCTCTTCGGCGCGCTGACGCGCCTCTTCGTCGAGAGCGTGGAGCGGTTGTACGAACAGCGCGCCGTGCGCCGAGGCGCGCTCGGCGCGGCCAAGAGCGGCGCGGTGACCGTCGTGCAACGCACGTCCGGCGACCTGCGGCTCAATCCACATCTGGACGTTGTCTTTCTCGACGGGGCTTACCACGCTCGCGTCTGCTAGCTCGCCGCCCACGTTGGCGCGCACGCCGAGCAGCGCTCGGCGCAAGCGGTTCGATTTCGGCTGGGTGACGTTCCGCCGATCGGATGGTGACGGTCAGATATCGGCCGAGGCGCGTCGGTCCTCGACAGCGGGACGGTCGGCGCCAGGCCGTGAATGGCCAATCCACGGAGAGTGGATGGTCGACCCTGGATGGCTTGATGGTCAATCCACGGAGATGTGATGATCGACCCTGGATATGTGAATGGTCGACCATGGACGGGCTGATGGTCGACCATGGATAGTTGGATGGTCGACCCTGGATAGTGGGATGGTCGACCCCCGGCCGGTGGTGATCCCGCCCGTCCGCGCGTCTTTGCGCAATCACGCTGCGGCTTGCGGCAATGCATTGCGCAGCCACCGCTCCTCGCGCGTCGCCGGACCGCGTGTGTCCGGGCGTTCGGCGGCGGGCACCGTCCTTGATTGCGCCCTGCGCAGACCTGCGCGCCGCGCCGGCCGGGACGACCGCCGTGGCGCGCGCCCCCCAAGAGGAGCCCATCTGCCGTCGCGAAAGACGAGCACGAAGAGCACCCCGAGCCCCATGACGCCCGCCGGCGCGAGGGGCGCGGCCGCCGTCGCGCGCCCTGGGGCCGCACAGCCCCAGGGCGCGCGCCGCGCTCGAGTTTGTTTGACTTCAAAGCAATTTGCGCGAAGCATCCCGGCCGGTTGGGCCCGGGACGAGCACGTGTCCCGCCGCCGTGTGCTCGGTACCAGATCCCGGAGATTGATGAAGTGAAGCGAACCCAATCGGGGATCGCGGCGGCGGCGCTGCTCACGCTGCTGACCGCGATGCTCATGTTCTCGACGCGCGCGGTCGCGGGGCCGCAGGACGGCCTGCCGCCTGCGGACGCGGACCGCTCGACGCCCCGGCGCGCCCTGCGGCTGCTCATCGACGCCTCGCGCGAGGGGCGCCACGATGTCGCGGCGTACGCGCTCGACCTGTCCGCCATCCCGCGCGCCGCGCAGGCGGAGCGCGGGCCCGAGCTCGCCGCGCAGCTCACGTTCGTGCTCGACCAGCGGCTCTGGAACGCGTGGGAGGAGCTCTCGGACGAGCCCGAGGGCGACCCGGCCGACGGGCCCGGCCGCGACGAGGTCGGGCGCATCCCGCTCGGGGACACCGCGATCCCGATCGTCCTGAGCCGCGCGGCCGGCCCGGGCGGCGCGCCGATCTGGCTCGTCTCGCGGTCGACGATCGCGGCCGTGCCCGAGCTGCACGAGGCGTTCGGTCCGGGGCCGATCGCCGAGCGGCTGCCGGCGGTGCTCTCCCGGATGCGCTTCCTGGGGCTCGCCGCCTGGCAGTGGCTCGGCCTCGTGGCGGCGATCGCCGCGTCGTCGCTCGGCGGCCTGCTGCTCGGCCGCCTCGTCTCCGTCGGCGCCGGCAGGCTCGTGCGGCAGACGGAGGTGCGATGGGACGACCGGCTCCTCGACGGGATCCGGACGCCGCTGCGCGCGCTCTTGACGCTGGCGCTCGCGAGCGGCCTTGTCAGGCCGCTGCGCCTGGCCGCCCCCGCGCAGGAGGTCGTCGACACGCTCCTTCAGACCCTCCTCATCACCGCCGCGGCGTGGCTCACGACGTGCCTCGTGCGCTTCGCCGGCGACACGGTGACCGAGCGCGTGACCGCGAGCGTCACGGACATGGCGCTCGCGCGGGGCAGCAAGACCCGCGTCGCCATGGTGCGGCGCATCGCCAACGCCCTCGTGGGCGTGGTGGCCGTCGCGCTCGTGCTCCTCCAGTTCGACGTGGTCCGGAAGGTCGGGGTCTCGCTGCTCGCCTCCGCCGGCATCGCCGGCGTGGTCGTCGGCTTCGCGGCGCAGAAGTCGATCGCCACGCTGCTCGCCGGCCTGCAGCTCTCCTTCTCGCAGCCGATCCGCATCGGCGACACCGTGATCGTCGAGGGGGAGTGGGGCTGGATCGAGGAGATCACGCTGACGTTCGTGGTCGTGAAGGTCTGGGATCTGCGCCGGCTCGTCGTGCCGATCACCTACTTCCTCGAGAAGCCGTTCCAGAACTGGACGAAGGAATCGCCGGATCTGCTCGGCACGGTCTTCGTCCACGCCGACTACACGGTCCCGATCGACGAGATACGCGCGGAGGTCGCGCGGCTGTGCGCGGCCGACGCGAACTGGGACGGGAAGGTCGCGGGCCTCGTCGTGGTCGACGCGACGGCGCAGACCCTAGCGCTCCGGGCGCTGGTCTCGGCGGCCGAGGCGGGCAAGCTCTGGGACCTGCGCTGCGCGGTGCGCGAGGGGCTCATCAAGCGGCTGACGTCGCTGGAGGGCGGGCGGTACCTGCCGCGGGCGCGCGTGGCGCTCGAGGGAGAGGGCGAGCCGCGGGGCGCCTCGGGCCCGACGGGGGGCGTGGCATCGGCGTGAGCCGGCGGCGCGCCGTCGGCGCCCCGCGCGGGCCTACGTCGCCACCGGCTGCGGGCGGTGGTCACCTGCCGCCGCCACGCCTCGACCGTGGCGTGCATCGTCTCGATCGGGTCGCGCACCGCGTCCTCGGCGTTGCGCAGGACGGCGTCGGTCTGCGCGCGCGTGAAGGCGGTCAGCGCCTCGGGCGCTACGCCGCCGGCCGCCCTCGTCTCGTCGAGGAGCGCGAGCGACGCGCCGAGGCTCCGGCGCTGCCGCGCGAGCTGCTTCGGGGTGAAGCCGCGGCGGTCGAGGTCGCCCGCGACCGCGGCGATGCGCTGCCGGAGCTCGGCCGTCCGGCGCCCCGCGTCGCCGTCGAGCGCGCCCCGCTGGCCCGAGAGGAGCGCGTGGACGGCGAGGGGGCGTTGAGGGAGGCGCTCTTGCGCTACGTCCTGAGACCCCCGATCGCACAGGAGCGCGTCGAGCTGCAACAGGACGGCCTGGTGCGGCTGTCGCTCAAGCGCGCCTTTGCCGACGGGACCGTCGCGGTCGACATGGACCCGCTCTCGCTCCTGCGCCGCCTCGCGGCCAGCGTCCCGCCGCCGCGGTTTCACACGGTCAAGTACGCGGGAGTGCTCGCGTCTGCTAGCCGCCCACGTTGGCGCGCAAGGACTTCCGCGAGCGCTCGTTCGAGTCGCACGTCGCGCTCCTCGCCGAGATCTACGGGCAGCTCGCGCGCCGCCCGGCGCTGCTCCTGCCCGACGTACGGCTCGCGGCGCTCGACGACCTCGGCGCGGGGGCGCGGTCGCGGGTCCTGCGGCGGCTCGTGGCGATCGCGCGCGACCTCGTCGAGGAGTTCCTCGCGCCGCTGCGGTCGCCCGAGGTGCGCGCGCTCCCCGGGCGGCGCGCGCTCTGCGGGGGGCTCTCGGCCGGCTGCGGGGAGCTGAGCTACGGATAGGCTAGCTCCAGGGCCGTCACGAGCTTGCTGGTCATGTCCTGAATGTCCTGCGCGCACTGAAGGAATCTATCTATTTCGCTCTTCGTGAACACTCCTCTCTCGGCAGGAGCCCGCCAGGTGTCGCGCCCAGGGGTGTCCTGAAACGGATACTCTGTGTTGCGTCGTGGCAGCTGTCCCGTTGCCGGATACTGAGGGACGATATCATCGAGGAGTTTGATTGCCTTCAGTCGAGTGTCCGACAGGATGCTGAAAACCTTCTTTCGATTCCCCTTGAGCTTCTTCGGCCAGTTGGGCGCGGCAATCCTTATGGCAGATGCTACGCTGGAAACCGGGTGAGCTGAGCCGACGGAGCTGCCGTAAAGCCGCGCATCGTGAAGTGCGGATTGCAGCGCCTTGATCGATTTTTCAACAGTCTGCTGCGCCTTCGCCGCGACCTGACAGTAGGCCTCGGGTTGCGTCCTGTCCCCGGCCAGCTTGAGCGCCGCCTTCATGTCCGATCTCGCCTGTACGAGCCACGCAGTGCTTTGTCTCACCGCAGCAGCCTCAAGAGGTCGTTCCCTACCCTGTCGCTGTACAAGACGTCTGCCTGCTCTGTCTGAATGGCATCTCGCAGTTGCTTCAGGGACGCCCAGCGCGCGCGGGCTGCCTCGCGCAGCTCTTCGGGGCTGGTCAAGAACAAGCGCAGATCGCGCTCGTCCGGCATGGGAAAATTGGGGTTCGAGGAGAATTCGACCTCGAATATCGAACGCTTCGGATCGATCCTGCCGTCCCCGAATCCCCCCAGTACTTCGAAGAGACAGACGTCTTTCTTGTGCTTGGGATGCACGAAGTGAATGGCCAGGTGAAGCGGCTCGTACCTACGCTTGCGATGCTCGGCGATCAGCCTTAGTAGGTGCTGCCGCACCGGCTCGTCGTCGGATGGAAGCTTTGTTGCCGCGCTGGCCTTCCCCATGTGTGATATTTTATCGTACCCCTGGCAAGGATGTCAAGCCGTGTACCTGGGCGATCGCGAGAGAACCGAGGCCTCAGCTCGCCGAGATACCGTGGTTTTCACGGAGCATGACCCTGTGCAGCCTGCGTGCCCGTCTGGCAGCGTGTCATCGAAACGGCTCGCGGCGGCGCGAGCGCTGTGCGGATTCGCCCTCGCGAGCGGCGGGTGCGACGGGCCTTGCCCGGGCCGATCCTCGCGCGTGGACGGGGCCAGCTATCACCCCATCGCGGTCCGCGCCGACGAGCGCCATTGTGTCGACCTTCTCGGGATTCCGTTGGAGGTGTCATCGCATGGCGCGCTCCGTCTCCGACCGGTGTCTGGCGCGAGCCCGCCGCGCATCGCGACCGCGCCGCGATGGCACACGCCGCGCCTACGACGGATCTTAGGGGCCGTCCGCCCGGGCCCCGCCTCCGGCGGCGACGGTGAGGTAGCCGAGGAGCCCGTTCGTGATCGCCCGCCGGAGGCCGCCGTCCTCGACGCCGGGAGGCGGATCGAGGGCCGCCGCGTAGACGAGCTCCTCGAACATGCGCAGGACCACGTACGTGGCGAGATCGAGATCCGGCTGCGCGATCTCCGCGCTGTGGCGCGACAGGAGCTGCCGCGTGCGCTCGAAGACCGCCCGGCTCGCCGCGCTCAGCGCGCGCCGTTGCTCCAGCGTCGGGGGCTCGGCGTGGGCGAGCTGCGGCCTCGACGATGGTGTCGACTCAGTAGGGGCGCTGGCCGACGAAGTTGCCGGGAGGATCGTAAGTGCACACCCAGAACTGCCAGGCGCTGCCCCCTTCGAACGGTGAGCCGTCCGCACAGCTGGCGATCCCGCAGCCGAGCCGCAGGGAGTCGGCCCAGACCACCTGGGTGTAATGGCCGCACGTGGCGGCGCTGCAGGCATTGCTCGCGAGGTCGTAGCTGACCGCCTCGTTGATCCACGAGCCGACGACATCCTCGGGGGCGGGTGAGGCGCCGCTCGACGTCGCGAAGAGGTTCTCTCCGTAGCCGTTCGCGCTGTGGCGGAACACACACTTATCGGCATGGGCCTGAGCCACCGCGGCGAGCTCGGACGACCACGAGAGCGGGGGCAGCGGCTGCTCGGCGGGCGGGTCGACCGCGGCGCGCGCCGCGTTGTGGGCCGCCGTCATCCCGACCATCCGGGGCGGCTCGTCGTCGCCCTGGCCGCTCGCCGGGGCATCGCCGTCGTCGGACGAGCTGCCGCATCCGGCAGCGAGGGCGAGCATCAGGGAGAACAGCGCGAACCCGTGGAGACGTGAGCCGAGCGTATTCACGGAACCATCGTCCTACAGCTCGGCCGCGCGCCGCAACAATTCATTCGATGATGGGCCATGTCAACGCACGACAGGCCTTGTACCGAGAAGCCCTACAGCCGTGTGGACGGCGGCGTCCGGGCATGGCGCCGGACGTCGGGATAGCCATTATCCAGCCGGATGAAAATCCGGCCATCATCCGGCTTCTTTTACCTGCGCGCATAGGTCCTTCAAGGCAACGAGGGAACATCCAATGACTCGATCGACGCGCATCACGCGAACGGCGCTCGTGTCGACTGCGACACTGGGCCTCCTCCACGCTCTGCCCGTCCATGCACAGGGCGCGGTGGATCCGTCGAGTGACGCCCGGGGGCAGGTCCAGCGAGCGCGTGGGGTGATCGCTGATGCCCGCAGGCAGGACCCCAAGGACCCGATCTCAAGGGCTCTTGAAGAGCGGATCGACCAAGTGGCCGGCGGCTCGAGACGACAACCCAGGACCCTCCGTGAGATTGAGCAATGAATGCCAGGTGCCTGGATAACTACCCCAGTTCTTCTGCTGATGCGCGTGGTGCGAAGGGACCGGACCCACCTCCACGAGCTGCTCCGCCGGCACGGCCTGGCGGCGCGCGAGGCGTAGGCGCGCGCCTACACCTGTGGGCGCGCGCCTACAGGGGCAGGCGCGCGCCGCGCGGAAAGCGCCGCCGCGAGGAGGACGGCAGCGCCGGCGATCTGCGAGGTCCGCCGCCCGGCACCGGCGCTGCGCGCCTGGCACGGGCGCTGCAATACAGAACCGCGAGGATCACATGATGGAGGTGAACATGATCGACAACGACACGCCTGCTAGGGATGATATCGCGCTCCTCGTCGAGGACCTCGAGGAAGAGGTGGGGTTGCCCGTCCAGGGGACGCACGTGGGCGGTCCGCCCTGCGGGCTCATCTTTGCCCTCGCTTGGCTCTACGCGCATAGCTGAGAAATTCCCGCCACGGGCCGAGGCACGAACGCCAACCTAACCTTCGCCTCGCGCCTCGGCCGCGCGGCGAATAGAAGCCGCGCACGTCCGGTGGGCCATGCACCTAGGCAAGCTGAAATCCATCCGCTCTCACAACATCGACGACTACCGGCATCCTTTCGAGCGCCTGCTCGCGTCGGATGAGCTCGAACAGCTCGTGGCGAGGTGGCTGACCCGCGCCCTGGCGGGTGAAGCGGAGAACTTCGACCCGGGGACCATCGCCAGCGGTTCGCAGATCATCCTGTACAAGGATGACTGGATCAACATGGGTTTCCGGTATCTCCCCGCGCAAGCGGCGATCGAGAGCTCCGGACAGCCCGAGTTTCCCTATCTGATGTCGACGCCGACGCACCTCCTGGTCGGCGTGCTCGGGGGGGCAATGCTGATCGACCTCTACGAGGTCCGTCAACTGGAGCGAAAGGATGTCCTCGACCGGTCCGCGCGGCTCGAGCGGCGCGGCGCGCGCGTCTTTGCCTCGGGAAGCTACTTCGAGCAGCGACCGACGCAGGACGTGCTCGACGTGCGCGAGGTAACGACCGGCGTCGTGCTCGTGGAGTTCGCGCTGCGCGCCCAGGACCCGTTGGTATGGCATTTCGACAGGACGACGATGCTCGCCTGCAACGTTTCGTCGTCCGATGTGCACGCGACGCGGCAGCAGTTCTGTGCGGCGATCCTGCGCCGGCTGTGCGGCGCCGGCGCGGCGCCCGATCTGCGATGGCTGGCTGTGCGCTCGCCGTCGCATTTCGTCCGCTGGACCGCGCTCAAGCACCTCATCGAGGTGGATCTGGTCGAAGCGCTCCCGGTGCTCCGAGCCACGACGGACGATCCGCATCCGCACGTGCGGAGCGCCGCGCTGCGCACTCTCGAAAACCTGACCCGCGCTGGGCGCATGGAGTAATCGCGATGGCGATCACGTGGAACATCGAGACGAATGAGGCGATCGAGCTCGCCGCGCTCATCGCGCACCTGGACGAAAAGGGACCCGGCGTGTTCGCCGTCGACCTGGACGCCACCGCGGCGATGCTCCGCCGCCTCAGCAACAACCGGTCGTTCCTCGCCGAGCACGTACGAGCGGTGATGCACGCGAACGAGTCGTTCGGGGGGTCGAACCAGTACAGCTCTCAAGCATTCATGCTGCATCGTTCTACGTACTACTCCTTGCGCGCGGTGGTCTGGGAGCCGGCGCGCGGCCGCGTCGGTGAGGAGCTCTTTGCCTACGAGTTCGCCCACGACCACGACTTCAGCTTCTTCACGGTGGGCTACTTGGGTCCAGGCTATCGTACACGCGTCTACGAGTACGACCATGATGCGATCATCGGTCTGCCCGAAGAGCCGGTCGAGCTCCGCTTCCTCGAGGATACGGTGCTGTCGCCGGGCAAGGTGATGATGTTCCGTCGCAGCGCTGACGTCCACATTCAGCTCCCTCCCGAGGCCTTCAGCATCTCCGTCAATATCCTACAGAACACGGCCGCTTGGGGCGCGAGGCCTCGTCAATATCAGTTCGACGCCGGCGCCGAACGCATCAAGGCGCGCCTCAACAGCGACGGATCGGAGCTGCTGTTGAAGCTCGGGGCGGTGCTCGGCGGCAGGTGCTTGCCGCTGGTCGCGGCCGCCGCGCGCTCCGGAACGGAGGTGTCGCGGGCAGTCGCCGTCGAGTCGCTCGCCCGACACGAGAGCCGGGACTGGCTCGCCGTCGGTCAAGAGGACGCGAGCGCCTTCGTTCGTGAGACGACGCGCCGGATCGCGCGCGAGCTCTCGGGCAGCCCGACTCTCCCCCGCTCGCCTTCCGGCTGACGCATCCGGGGGGGGCTGATGCTGCAGCTCCGGGTCGCCTCCAGCGCGAGTATGCCGACCCGCCATTCCGACAGGCAGCCAGCTGTGCCGTCTGGCGCTCTGCGGGTGGCTCACCAGGCGCCGTCCCCGCGGGGCTTGACACGGGCGAAGGTTCTGCGGTTTCCTCTCCGCACGACAAGATCGTCAGCTGCAACTACGGCGATCGCCACAGGGAGACGCAATGCGCCAAGGGCACTTGCCTCGACCATCCGGACGTCATGGCCGCGACCTGCGAGCTTTCTTGAGGTGAACCATGTCCAATCACGCCCGCTTTTCCCTCGTCGCCCTGATCGCAGCGCTCGTTCCCGGGTGCCTCGACACGGGCGACTGCGACAACCGGCCTGCGCGTGGTGAGAGCGAAAAGGACGTCCCCCTGGGGGAGCTGCGCGCTTCCCTCGGCGAAGACGGCACGCTCGAGCCTTCCGAGTGCGAGCGGCTCTGCACCGAGGCCTTTCGTTCCGAGAATTTCATCGTGAAGGGCGTGCATGACTGCGCCGTCGTCGACCCGCTCCCGCAAGCGGGCGCGGCCGGCGCGGGCTCCGCGGCCGAAGAGAGCGTGACCATCCGCTGCGACATGACCATCGTGTACCCGTGTGAAGGAAGGCGTCACGCGAATTGGACCCACGGTGCGCGCGGGGGCGGGCGAGACGCGCTCGGTGCGTGGCTCGCCCGTGCCGCTTCCGCGGAGCAGGGCAGCGTGCACAGCTTCCTCGCGCTCCGCGAGGAGCTCGAAGCCTTCGGGGCGCCGAGCCAGCTCTCCGAGCGGGCCCTCGACGCGGCTGCCGATGAGGTGCGCCATGCCCGAATGATGCGGACCTTGGCGCACCGCCGCGGCGGCAGTCCGGTGGACATCCCCATCGAGGCTCGAGCACGAGGCCGCTCGCTCCTCGAATTCGCTATCGAGAATGCGACGGAGGGATGCGTATTCGAAGCGTTCGCGGCGCTCGTCGCCGCCCACCAAGCCGTGCACGCGAGCGACGAGGACGTGCGCCACGTCATGCACGAAGTTGCGCGCGACGAGGCGCATCACGGGCAGTTGGCTTGGGACATCCACGCCTGGTGCGCGTCGCAGCTCACGAAGGACGAGCTCCGTCGGGTAAGGCGCGCCATGCGCCGGGCCTTCCGGGAGCTTTTGATACAGAGTGCGCAGGGACGCGGGGAGGCTCTCTTCGCCGATGTTCTCGGGCTTCCCTCACCAGCCGTCGCAGTGCAGCTCGCGCGCGCGCTCGCGCGCGAGGCGCTCTCAGCGCTTGGCCAAGGACGCGCAGACCAATCCGCCGAGGGGGGGTGGCCCCATGAGGCTGCAAACTGGCAGGGATGAGCGGTTTGGTCGGCGTCGCCCCGCTCGCCGCGCTCAACCGAGCGACTGCAGGATCGAGCTGAATCCGTGCTGGCCGTGGCGGCTGCCCTGCGGGGACAGCCACGCTTCGTAGGTGTCGCCGCTCGGCGAACGGAGCTGGATGAACTCGAGGCTCACGAGAGGGTTGAAGGGGTTGCCGGGGCGGGGGCCGATGTCCTGGCCGGGATACGCCGCGTCTTGGTTGAAGGCGCGGGTGCCCTGATCGAGGGCGGCGAGGTGCTTGTAGTTGCCGCGTTTGCCGAAGTCGCTGTACTCGCGAGAGACGAGGACGCGGCCGCGGTTGGTGAGGCCGACGTGAACGTTGGGAACGTAGGTGGAGACGCCGATCACGGCGGCAGATGCGGCGTTGAGGACTCCGCCGGCGATGCGGCGGGCCGTGCCGGCGGGCGCCTGGTACTCGACTCCGCTCCAGTTGCCGATGATGCGCTCGTCGGGCTGGAGCTCGTAATACTGGGCGTAGAAGTCGCTGAATTTTTGCTCGATCTCCTCCGGGCTCATGTTGGCGGCCTCGGCCATGGCCTTCTTGCGGACGTACATCGAGTACGCGAAAGCGGCCGCCATGAACACGAGCGGGATCAAGTAATACACCTGCATGACCATCTTCTCCTGGAGAACCCACGCTCCACGCTGGAGCCACCGAAGGCGATGGTTACGCGGCGGCGCACGCCAGGTCAAGGGGGCGCGCTTCGAGCGTTCAACCAGCCGCGACGCTTCATTCGCAAGCCATGCTCACGCGCTGGCTGACATACAACCCCTTACGCGCGCACACCGCTCCGCCCAGCGATAGGGCTTCTTTCACTTGCCCAGCAAGAGGGCTTCCTTCACTCACGCGCTCGAGCGCTGGTACTGCGCCTTCAAGCACGGAGGGCTCGACGCCCTCCGTCCGAAGCCGCGCTCGGATCGCTTGGCTCGAGGCGCCGCCGCCACGCGCCGGGGGCCATGCCGGCCCACTGCCGGAACGCGTGACTGAACGAGGCCTCGGACGAGTAGCCGGTGAGGCGCGAGACCTTCGCGAGCGGCGCGCCCTCGCGGAGGAGAACCGCAGCCTTCTGCATGCGGAGCCGCGTGAGGTAGCCGAGCGGCGGCTCGCCGACGAGCGCGGTGAAGCGCGCCGCGAAGACCGAGCGCGAGAGGCCCACTTCCTTCGCGAGCGAGGCCACCGTCCACGGCTCCTCGGCGCGCCGGTGCATCGCGCCGAGCGCCGCGGCGGTGCTCGGATCGCGGAGCGCGCCGAGGAAGCCGCCGCCGTCCTCGGGCAAACGCGCGAGGTACGCGCGGAGGATCTGGATGAACATGACGTCCGCCATCCGGAGGAGGACGATCTCGGACCCGGGCCGGTTCGTCTCGATCTCGCGCGTGATGAACTGGATGTTCTCGAGGAACGACGGCACCGCCTGCTCCGCGTCGGGAGTCATCCGGATGAGCGGTGGCAGGGTCGCGAGGATCGGTGTCGCGAGCGGATCGTCGAGTACGAAGCCGCCCGTGATGAAGGTCGTCTCCGGGCCTTTCGTGCCGAGGTCGATGTGGATGACGTCATGGGTCGGGTCGGGGGCGCATCGCACGAGCTCGGCGAAGCTCCGGGGGGAACTCCGCGGATGGTCGCGCAGCGCATGGGCGTGGCCGAGCGGAAGTACCGCGAGATCGCCGCCGGAGAGCGCGACGCGCGGCTCGTCCGTCTTGTCGACGCTGAGCCAGGCGCTGCCGCGCACCAGGTAGTGGAACCGGATGCAGCTCTTGACCGCCGGCAGGGCGACGCCCCACGGCGCGCGCCCGACGGTGGAGACCCAGCGTGTCCGCCGCAGTCGAACCGGGGCAAGCACCGCGCTCAAGGCATCCATCGCTCGACAGCGTAATGGGCGCGGGCCGCGGTGTCCAAGCCGTGCGGACGATCTCGAAAGTTTCCCAGACGACTTCGCATGGTTCGTCCGGATCGCGAGCCATATGAAGGACGCGTCGTTCTCGACGAAAGGAACATCATGTCCAGCAAGCTCGATCTCTCGAACGAGTTCATCGGTCGCCGTGCCCTCGTCACCGGAGGCTCGCGCGGCATCGGCGCGGCGATCGCGCGGCGCCTCCTCGATGCCGGCGCCAAGGTCGTGGTCGCCGCGCGCTCGCGCAGCGACGTCACCCCCGCGGCGGCGACGTTCATCTCAGGCGACGTCCGCACGGGCGAAGGGGTGAAGGCGATCGCCGCAGAGGCGCTCGCGGCCCTCGGCGGCCTCGACATCCTCGTGAACAACGCGGGCGGGTCGCGCGGTTTTCTGGGAGGCTCCCCGACGATCCCCGACGAGGAGTGGCAAGACACCCTCGCGCTCAACCTCCTCGCCGCGGTTCGCCTCACGAACGCGGTCCTGCCGGCGCTCCGCGCCTCGAAGGCCGCCGCGGTCGTGAACATCTCGTCGACGGCAGCGACGATTCCGTACGGCCCGTTCGCGCATTACTGCGCCGCGAAGGCGGCGCTCGACACCTACTCGCGCACCCTCGCCGTGGAGCTCGCGTCGAGCGGCGTCCGCGTGAACGTCGTGACGCCGGGGCCGGTGGCGACACCGAGCGCCGACGAGCTGCGGAAGACGTTCACCGACGGGATGGGCATTCCGGCCGACGCGTTTGTCCAGCAGGTGCCGCTCGGACGCCTCGGCACCACCGACGACGTCGTGGAGGTCGTCGCGCTCCTCGCGTCGGATCGCGGGAGGTGGCTGACCGGCGGGAACTACCGCGTCGACGGCGGAATGACGGCGCGCTGACGGTCTGGCTGCTGGGTCGGAATGCCTCTCCCTCCCGGCTCCCGTCCTGCAGCGACGCGATCGTGCACTACCAGTCCGACGACTCAGGGATGCCGTACGATCACTCGGGCGGCCTCCAGGTGAACGGCGAGTACGTGATCGTTCCTTTCGAAAAGAACGACGATCAGGCGACGGCGGGCTTTCGCATCGCCAGGCTGTCGAATCCCTTGAACCCCCAGTGGAGCCCGCTGGTCTTGCGAACGCGAGGTCAGACGGTCAATGCGGGACCGGTGAGCCTCACGCTGCTCTCCTCTGGCCGCTACCTCGCGCTCGTCTTTGGCCACAACTCGGACGACGTCGAGGTGTTCGTGTCCTCGGAGGCGACAATGCCCTATTTCGGCAGCTCGAGCTCCACCTGGATATCTCAGGCGAGCGTCTCAACGCCCTTTGGCGGCGCGGAATACCAGGGCTTGCAGCTCGTGACCCAGTGCGACGGGCAGCTCTTCGTCGCTGGCACGCACAGGAACAAATGGTTTGACGAGGACTGGGTCGACCTGTGGCGTGTGGACCTCAGCGCGACCTTCGTGCCTGGCTTCACGGAGGTGGCTAGCCGACACATGTCCTGCAGCAGCGCGGCTACGGGCAACAAGCGCTACTGCGCCTTCGATGCAGGGGCCGGGATCTATGTGGATCCCGACGGGGAGATCCTGCTTTATGGGGTGGAGCACTACAACGACGCCTACCCGGGCACGACACGCGCGGTCAAGGTGCGCGAGCTTCCGTAGACCCTGCGCCAAGGCCTGCCCTTACAACGCCGATCAGCGACGATCGCCGCGCCACACTTCTTCGCGCAGCGATCCGGCTTCTTTTACCTGAACGCCACGTCCCGCGCGAGGCGCGCCTGGTCGTGGTCGCCGAACCGCTGGGCGAGCTCTCCTCGAGGCGCTCTGCCAGCCGGGCGTGCTCCCTGGCGAGCAGATCGCGCGCCGAGATCACGCGACCGGTCAGCTCGTTCATGGGCACGTCGAAGGACCGCCGTCCCCGTTGGGGGCGATCTCACGAGCGCTCAGGCGCCTGCGAGGAGCCCCGGGCATTTCAGTTGGACGGCCGCGCACGCCGCGGGTTGCGGCGAGAAGTCATCGATGGACGACGCACACGTGATCGCCTCGAAGGCGTCGCCCGTGGCGATCATGCAGGCCTTGAGCTCCGCGACCGTGGCGGTGCACCCCACGAAGCCGGCCGTCTCGCACGAGCCGGCCTGCTCGGGCGCCTCCGGAGCGCGGATGCAATCCGCCCTGGCGGTCTCGCAGTCCGTTCCATCCACGACGTTGGCGAGCACCCCGGTGAGGTCGCACAGGTCCTCCTTCGAGAGCTCGAGTGCCCCGGTGACGTCGTCGCACACCTGCTGGGCCTCTGCGGCCGTCAGCTCGCCGAGCTGCTCGCCGTCGAGAGCATCCCCGCCGCCGGTGTCGCTTCCGCCGCCGGTGTCGGTCCCGCCGCCGGTGTCGGTCCCGCCGCCGGTGCCGGTGCCGGTCCCGCCGCCGGTGCCGGTCCCGCCGCCGGTGCCGGTCCCGCCGCCGGTATCGGTCCCGCCGCCGGTGCCGGTCTCGCCGCCGGTGTCGATTCCGCCACCGGTGTCGATTCCGCCGCCGGTGTCGGTCCCGCCGCCGGTATCGGTCCCGCCGCCGGTATCGGTCCCGCCGCCGGTATCGGTCCCGCCGCCAGTGTTGTCGTCGGCTTTGCCCCCATTGCTCCCCTCGCCATCGCTGCATGCCACGAGCGAGAGCGAGAGGCCGGCCATCAACAATCCAAGAAGCTTCATCCGTATCATCGGGCCCCCATCAACGAGAATGTTCACCTGCGTGTCCACGCGACGATCGAGGACGGCTCCGCCGAAGGATGCGAGCGGAGCTGCATCGTCGATCGGGCAGGCGCGCAATGCATGAACCTACCACAAACAGGATTGAATTCTCCTTCCCTCCTCGGCAATTTGATCGCGCTGGCCGGCCAGGGCCGGCGGGGACGGGCGCATCGTCGATGCGTTCGGTCTGGGACGACGCAATGGCGTCTCCGGCGCTCCACGCCATTCGGCCGGTGCGGATGCAGCCCGTCCTCGTACAGGACGGATACCGGAGGGCAAGCCGCGCACCTCGGGGCCAGCCCTCTTCGATGTTCAGACTCGCCAGCATCTGGATGACAAGGAAAGGCTTTGATGAAAGCCCGCTCCGCTCGTCCGCCTGGCGCCTTCCTGTTACACTATCCTCGTGGTTCCATGAACGAGGTGCCGCGACGCGCGCGGTCCCGCCACTTCGGTTCGCCGCGCCACACGTCTTCGCGCAGCGATCCGGCTCCTTTTACCTACGCGCTATCCTCGCTCAAACCGGGGAGGGACGACTTTCACCTTCCCTCTTTCGTCTTCCACTCGGCATCACGAGGCCTTCGAGCGCCCGGGACGGCGCCGCGCGTGTGGGCACAGGTGCGTCCACATGGCGCCTCATCCGAGGGGCTTTCACGAACTACCAGGGTTGATATAGATCATGGCTTGGACATGCCCCTCATCACGCGCCCTCGGCTTCGACCCATCATCGCGCTCGCGCCGCTCACGGCGCTCACGGCGCTCGCCTGTCAGGAGGTGCCGCGCGCTGCCCCAGGAGCTCGCGGGCCCACCGCGCCAGCTGGCATCGAGCCGGCGCCGGCCGCGCCGATCGCGGCGGAGACCGCCGAGCCGGCGCCGGAGCCCGCGCCGCTGCCCCCGGTCTCCCCAGGGCTCGAGCTGCAGGACGAGCCTTATGCAGAGGCGCGCGCGAAGTTCAAGACCAAGCTCATCTCCACGGATCCGGCACCTCAGAGCTACCAGAACGTCCCGCCGCCCCCGGGCGCGCGCGAGATATCGTATCTCTCCGGCGGCCTCAAGCTCAAGGCATGGGTCAGTGAGCCCCCGGCCGACGGACGCCGCCTGCCCGCGGTCCTGTTCCTGCATGGTGGGTTCGCCTTCGCCCTCGATGACTGGGAGATGGCAGCGCCCTATCGCGACGCGGGCTTCGTCGTCCTCATGCCCATGCTCCGAGGAGAGAACGGCCTCCCCGGCGGGTTCTCGATGTTCTTCCACGAGGTCGACGACGTGCTCGCCGCCGCCGACGCCCTGGCCAAGCTGCCCTATGTGCAACCCGATCGCCTCCATGTCGCAGGCCATAGCGTGGGAGGGACACTCACCCTCCTCGCAGCGATGGGATCGGACCGATTTCGCGCCGCCGCGTCGTTCTCCGGGTCGCCCAACCAGATCGACTGGTCCTCGGGTCAAACCAGGCTCATCCCTTTCAGCCCGTACGACATACGGGAGTTCCAGATCCGCTCGCCGGTTGCCTATGCGACGAGCTTTCGGTGCCCGGTGCGGCTGTACCACGGGCTGTCCGGCGGGGAGCGCTTCTTCGGCCCCGCGAGCCAGCGGCTCGCCCTTCTGGCGCAGCGCGGCGGGCTCGACGTCAAGGTGGTGCCGGTCGCAGGGGATCATTTCACCTCCGTCCCGGAGGCGATGAGGCAAAGCATCGAGTTCTTTCGCGAGCAGCAGTGACCGCCGCCGTGGTCGGGTCGCGTCCCAGGGGCCCGCATCCGTCGCCCCCGGCGGGGCCGACGGCCCCGCGTCGACCGCCCGCACCCCGTCGACCGCCCGCCCCGCCTCGGCCGTCGCGGCGGCCTGGCGGTGCCCCGGGGGCGCCCCGACTGCGACTTCGGCGCGGGAGGCTCGGAAGCTGCTGGCGACCGGCGCCGGGCGCGGAGCTGGTCGTCCTGGGCGGCGAGGAGCGGAGGCCGCGCGCGAACTGCCGTCCGAGATGTGATGCCCTCCGCGCCGGCCTGGACCTCGACGACACAGCGGACGCGGAGCGCTTCGTCATGGGTCATGGGCGTCCGCGCGGCCAACGCGTCCATCGCCGAGCAGGAGCGCTGGGAGCGGGATCGGCTCCGCTGACGCCGGGCGTTGCCGTCAGAGGTCTACAATGTCCACATCCTACGCCGTCGATCTGACGAGGGGCCCGTAGTAGCATCTCAGGCATGAGCCCCCGACGAGACAGCGCCGCGCCTGCTCGGCAGCCGGTCATCCCCGAGAACGACCCGGTGTGGCAGGCCGTTCTGCGCGCGCCGATCGATGACGAGCCGCTGACGGAGGAGGAGCGCGCGGCGATGGAGGCTGGGGCGGACGGCCAGGGGATCCCGCACGAGGTGGTCACGGCTGAGCTCCGGCGGCGGGCAGAAGCCGAAGGCGCTGGGGCGGAGTTCGACGAGCTGATGCGCGCGCGCCTGCGTCGATGAGCTGGCAGGTCGAGTGGATGCCGTCGGGCATCATCTCGCTTCAGCGGATCCAGTGGCGTGACGGTGAACGCATCGACGCGGCCGTGCAGCGCTTCGCCACGACCGGCGAGGGCGACGTCCGCCGCGTCCCCGCTGACCATGCCGGTGTCATGAGATTGCGCGTCGGGCGGTATCGCGTCCTCACCACGCTCGACCCCTGGGACGGCGTGATGCGCGTCTGGTGGGTGTACAGCCTGTAACTGGCACCACCAGGACGCCGGCGTCCGGGAGGTCATCCCCCAGGATGCCATCGCGCTCGAGCCTCCGTGGCGCGCCGCGGGGCTCGGAGAGCGCGGGCTCGGTCGATCCAGAAATCGACCGAGCCCGTGTCGGGTCTTCCTCTCCGTTTACGGAAAAGGGTTTGAGGCGCGTGGAGCGAGGGGCATCGGCGCCCCCACCGCCCGCGCGTCCGACCTCACCCTGCAACGAATGTTCTGGGAGGACCCCCATGCGACAATTCACCTTTCTGGCTCGCCTCTCTCCCCTGGCCCTCACCCTCTTGACCGCCGCGGGCTGCGGGGGCATTGCCCCGGAGACCCAGGCGGATCCTTTCATTGACCACGAGCCGGGCGCCGAGGAGCCCAGCGACCCGGCCGCGAAGCCCACCGCTGCCACGACGGGGCCTGTCGTCGCTCTCACGTCCATTCAACGCGAAAAGGCCCCTCTGCTCGCGGAGCTCATGGACGGCGCCCCTTCGAGGTTCCGGGCGGACCTCATCGCGGATCCGAGCCCCGCGAGCCGCCTGGCAGAGGCGTCCGCCGTGCTCATCGACGCCGAAGCCGCGAGCGCCGACGACCTCCGCTCCTACGCGTCCGTGCTCCGGGCAGCGCGCCTCGCGGGGGTGCCTGTGATCCTCGAGAACGCGCGCGACGCCGAGAAGGTCGCGCTGGCGCTGGGCATCGGGATGTCCGCGCAAGTCGTCTACGCGGCGCCCAGCCCAGGCGGCCAGCACTTCGACGTGCGCGTCTTTGGCGACGTCACCGGCGAGGAGACCGAGGAGCACAGCTCGGTGCGCTTGCCGGCCTCCGCGAAGGCGAGGTACGCCCGGATGACCGCGGACGAGCGGGCCGAGCTAGGAAAGAGGCTCGAAAGGAGCGAGGCCGAGCTCGACGCGCTGTTCGACGCGGCGCCCGAGGCCGAGCCCATCACCATCGACGCAAAGCCCCGGATCGCCTCGATGTCCGAGGTCGCGCAGGCGGCGCTGCCTGCCCGCGGCGAGCTCCTCGCCGAGATCAAGGGCCTGCTCGCGGACCACAAGGCCCACGCGCCCGCCCAGCTCGTGACCGAGCCTCTGCCCGAGGGCACCTACCGCTCGTACAACGTGACGTCCCCCTCCATCACCTGGGAGTGCGGCGGCGACGGCCAGCGCTCCGTCATCGACCGCAACTTCACGGTGACGCTCCTCGCCTCCAACGCGCCGGAGGGCAAATACGTCGTCTTCGCGGGCAATGGCACCCAGTACAACCCCGGCGGGCTCAAGTGGAACTCGGGGAACAACCGCGGCTACTTCCAGGAGACCCTCCAGCACTCGATTCGCCCCCTGTCGGGGGGGCTCTCGCCCTACGCCCACAGGCCCCACTCGGCCAACGAGTCCTCGACGTTCACGACGTCGAACGGGTTCTCGGTCGGCGCGGGCGTGGGCGTCGAGGGGCCGTCCACGAGCTTCAGCTTGGATGCGAGCCAGCAGGCCTCTCGGTCCTTGAACGACTTCGACGTGATCGATTTCTCCTCGGGTTCGATCTTCGGCTGGCAATACAAGCTGGCCTCGGTGAGCGGGCATCCTTACAAGAAATGGGAGGACCTCCACAACGACACGTGGGGCGGCCTCTACGGCCTGCCCAACCTCGCCAAGAGCACGCTCACGGACGAATACGAGGGCATCTACGTGGCGGGCCTCCAGGATCAGTCGCTTTACCCGGTGGAGAACGTCAACCTGCAGTCGGTGCGGCACACCTGGGTCTCCCACGATTACGTCCTCTGGGAGGAGATCAAGACCACCTCATGCGGGAAGGCGGCCGGCTCCGTCGTCACCGTGGACCTGAGCTCGGTCAACGTGGCCAAGCTGGGCACCATCCCCTTCAGAGAGACGTTCGATCAAGGCGTCGCGCCGGGCGTCTGGACCGCGATCAACGAGGGCATCACCGACAGCTCGTCGAACTGGCGGGGGGCAGGCGGAGCGGCGACCGAGACGGGCAGCGCGTTCGATTACCCCCAGACCGCGGCCGACGGGGCTGTCGACATGCGCGGGACCTACCTCGTCGCGCCCCGCACGGCCTTCGGGCAGGGAGCGCTCTCGGCGAAGATCTACGCGGGCGACCCCGACGGCTTCGGCCTCATGTACGCCATCAACGACACCGGCTCGAGCTACTACCGGGTGATGTTCGACGCGAGCTTGAGCGTCGCGCGCCTGGTCCGGGTGGACAACGGCGTCTTCACCGAGCTCGCGGTCAACACGAGCTACGTGCCTCCGCAGAACGCATGGATGACGGTGCGGGTCGAGCGCGAAGGGACGACGCACCGGATCAAGGTCAATGATCAGGTGGTGCTGGCGGTGGCGAGCGAGGCGACGTACGCGTGGGGTTCGGTCGCCCTGTTCTCATGGGCGATGAGCGACGTGCGCTTCGACGACGTGACGATCACGACCCTCTGACGCGATCCTGAGACGCCTGGGCGGCGCGGGGCGCGGACCCGCGCCGCCTCAGCAGGATCGGGGTCGCCAGCGAACCCAGCATCGCCGCGGCGTAGATCCCGGACGCGCGCTGCTGAATACGGTCGTCGCACGCGGGCTCCAACTCCGCCCTATCCAGGTCCTTCTACCCTTGCTGGATCCAGGAGAGCGACAACTGGCCTGACACCCAGGGATCGCCCGGCGCACGGCCTCTCTCAGGTGCGGCTACCGCCCGCGCCGGTCAGGCAGGACAAGAGCGTGCGATACGAATCCCGGCGCCGAGGCTGGTCGCTGGCAGATAAGGAGGGATCTTTGACATTGCCGACAGGCTCGAGCCGCCGCACATCCAGCCCAGGCCCCAATCGGCGCGGAATCAAAGTCCGAGGAGGTGGCCGTGACCGACATCACCCCGACGACCTCACCGAGAACCCGCCACATTGCCATGCTGGCTTTCCCCGACTGCCAGATCCTGGACGTGTGCGGTCCACTGGAAGTGTTCTCCTTCGTCAACTCCTGGCTCCACCTCACCTGCAATCCCGATTGGACGGCGTACCGATTTTCGGTGATCGCCGAGCGGGCGGGACCCATCAGGACCATGTCAGGGCTCCAGATCATTACGGACCATGACCTTGCCGATGTGGGGGACGACATCGACACCTTGCTGGTGACGGGCGGCCTCGGGGTCGACCGGGCCCGCAACAATCCGGTCCTGGTGGATTGGGTCCGGAGCATGGACCAGCGGGTGCGGCGGATCGGCTCGGTCTGCACCGGCGCCTTTCTGCTGGCCGAGGCCGGGCTGCTGAACGGCTGCCGCGCCACCACCCACTGGCACTGGTGCCAGCAACTGGCAGAGGAATACCCGGACATCCGGGTGGAACCTGATCGTCTCGCCATCCGTGACGGCTCCCGCTACAGCTCGGGTGGCGTCACGGCGGGCATGGACCTCGCCCTCTGCATGATCGAGGAGGATTTCGGGCCGGAGGCGACCGCCATGGTGGGGCGCTGGATGCTGGTCTTCCCCAACCGACCCGGTGGGCAGTCCCAGTTCAACGTGGCCCTGCACAACAGCTCCGGCGCCCGGCGCGATTTCCGGGAGCTGCAGACATGGATCGACGCCCATCCCGAGGCCAACCTGAGCGTCGACGCCCTGGCGCGGCGCATGCACATGAGCCCCCGCAATTTCGCTCGCCTGTTCGAGCGCGAAGTGAGGCTGACCCCCGCCAGGTTCGTCGAGCAGAGCCGCCTGGAGAAGGCCAGGGCATGGCTTGAAAATAGTCTGTCGCCGGTGGAGATGATCGCGGAGAAGTGCGGATTTGGTGGCGCAGAAGCGATGCGTCGCTGTTTTCAGAGGAACTTCAAGGTGAGCCCCCTGGTCTACCGGTCGCGTTTCAGAAGGGCGGGTGTTCTGTGATCCGATCATCCGGTCGTGCGGCAACGGTTGGACTCCCGCCATTCCGACGGTACTTTCCACGGCAATAGATCCTGTTGAAGCCCATCAACCGTCCGGAGCAGCCATGCGACTACTATTGCTATCCAGCAGCTTCAACAGCCTGACCCAGCAGGCGTACGTGCTCTTCAAGGATCGCCATCAGGTGGGTGTCGCCGCGGCGACGACCGCGGGAGCGATGCGCGATGTGGTCGCGCAGTTCAGGCCCGATCTGATCCTCTGCCCCATGCTGGCCCATGTCATTCCGCGTGACATCTGGAGCCGAACGCTCTGCCTGATCGTCCACCCGGGCATCGTCGGCGACCGTGGTCCCAGTTCCCTGGACTGGGCCATTTACAACGGGGAAACCGCGTGGGGCGTGACCGTCGTGGAGGCGGTCGAGCACATGGATTCCGGGCCCATCTGGGCCACCTACCGCTGCGCCATGCGCGAGGGCAGCAAGAGCAGCCTGTATCGGGACGAGATCACCCGCTGCGCGGTGAAGGCCATGGAGGTGGCGGTGCAGCGCTTCGAGAGCCGGATGTTCGTGCCGGCGCCCCTGGACTACGCGCGGGCCGAGCCCCTGGGCCATTTCCGGCCTGTGCTGAAGCAGGCCCAGCGCCGCGTCGACTGGGAGTCGGACCGGGTGGCGGACATCCTCCGCAAGGTGCGGACCGGGGACGGCGCACCGGGGGTGCTGGACGAGATCGCCGGCCAGGAGGTCTATCTCTTCGGTGCCCACGAGGAGAGCGCGCTGGTGGGCAAGCCGGGGGACATCATCGCCCAGCGCCATGGCGCCATCTGTCGGGCAGCGGTGGACGGGGCCGTGTGGATTTCCCACCTGAGGCCGAAGGACGGTCCGGAGGAGCGGCGGTTCAAGCTGCCTGCGGCCATGGTGCTGGGTCCCGATGCGATGCGGGAGGTGCCGGAGCTGCCGCTCTTCATCGATGCCCTCACCCGGGGCAAGACTTTCCGCGACATCTGGTACGAGGAGAAGAACAGCGTCGGCTACGTGAATTTCCGTTTCTACAACGGCGCCATGGGCACCGACCACTGCCGGCGCCTGGAGCAGGCTGTACTGTTCGCCCGCCGCCGCCCCACCCGCGTCATCGTCCTGCAGGGCGGGCGGGATTTCTGGTCCAACGGCATCCACCTCAACCTGATCGAGGCCGCCGCCGACCCGGCCCAGGAGTCCTGGAACAACATCAATGCCATGGATGACCTCTGCGAGGCCATCCTGACCGCATCCGACCAGATCGTGATCGCCGCCATGTACGGCAGCGCCGGGGCCGGCGGGGTGATGATGGCCCTGGCCGCCGACCGGGTGCTCGCCCGCGACGGCATCGTCCTCAACCCGCATTACAAGGGCATGGGGGGGCTCTACGGCTCCGAATACTGGACCTATTCCCTGCCGAAGCGGGTGGGCTTGGCCAGGGCCGTGGAGCTCACCGAGCGCTGCCTGCCGCTCGGCATCCGCGAGGCCAAGGCGATCGGCCTGGTGGATGACATCATCGTGCAGGACGACCTGGGCGGCAGCCATTTCTCCCAGTTCCGCGAGCAGATCGGCCGCATCGCCGAGCAGCTGGCCAGCAGCGGCCATCATCACGCGTGGCTGGAGGGCAAGCGGGCCGAACGGGCCGCCGACGAGCGGCGGAAACCGCTGGCGGCTTACCGGGAAGAGGAGCTGGCGGAGATGCGCCGGAATCTCTGGGGTGAGGCCCCGGCCTACCACCTGGCCCGCAGCGCTTTCGTCCGGAAAGTGCCCAAGGTCGGCCTGCTGAAATGCGTGACGAACCTGGATGCGGCCTGCAGCAACGCCCATTACGCCGATGCGCCCGGGCTGGGCCGTAACCGCCGTTCCTTCGCGTCCATCGGCTGGCAAGCCGTTGCCCTCGCCGCGACACCGTGATGGGGTGCGACCACGGCGATCGGGACTGCAGCACTGCGGACGAACGCAAGAGGCCGCGCGTCGATCCGCGCGCGGCGTCGCTCCCGCGATCGGAGTACTGTTGTACTGATGCGCCACCCGCCGGCCGATCCCCTTCGCTTGCGCCTGCTCCTCTCCATCGGCGTGGTCCTCCTGGCGGGGCCTGGGTGCAGCCGCGAGCCGGCGCCGGCGCCCCCAGCGGGGCCTTCGGCCGCGCGTCCGTCGTCGGAGACGCCGTCAGCGGGGCCGGTCGCGCCTCCGCCGCCGGCGGGAGCGCCGGGGAGCACCACCCGGGGCGAGATCGCGGGCGTGCGCTACCTCGAGCACATGACGGGCGGGGCGCGACCCGACGAGCGGGTGCCGATGATCGTCGCGCTGCACCCCATGGGCGGGGACCCCGCGGACTTCCTGCAGCTGCTCCGGCGCTACCGCCGCCGCGCCCGGCTCATCCTGCCGTACGGCCACCCGAGCGGCGGGATGTACATCTGGTACGACTCCGTCGCCGACGACGTCGCCGCCCCGCTGGTCACGCGGGAAGCCGATCGGATCGCCGCCGCGCTCGCCGCCCTGGTAGCCGCCCGCCCCACTGTCGGCAATCCCCTCGTCACCGGCTTCTCGCAGGGCGGCATCATGACCTTCGCCCTGGCGGTCACCCACCCCGAGGCGCTGGCGGCCGCCTTCCCCATCAGCGGTCTGCTCCCGCCGTCGCTCTACCCGTCGGCGGCGCTGAGCTCGGGGCCGCGCCCGGCGACGCTTCCGCCGGTCACGGCCTTCCACGGCGCCTCCGACCTGGCGGTGCCGACCCGAGGCGCGCGCGACTCGATCGCCGAGCTGCGGCGCGCCGGGTACACCGCGGAGCTGCGCGAGTACGTCGGGGTCGAGCACGACACCTCCGACGAGGAAGTGGGCGAGATCCTGGAGCGGATCGGGCGGGCCGCCGACGGCCTCGCGGACGCAGCGCCGGCGCCTTGAAGCGGGCACGGAAGGGGGTAGCTCAGGGCAGGACGCTCACACCCTCGCCGAGCGCCGGGAGGCCCCATGTCCGCAGCGGCCCCGACGGAGAAGCTTTTGGGTGCACAAGTGGACATGCGGTAGGGCGCTCGATGCCCTCGAGTGCCCGGCCTGCAAGGCAGGATATCGCTGTGCCCTGCTGGCGAGCGCGCCCGATCCGGCCTGCGTGACCCCGCGCCTCGCGGAGTTTGCGCGGCTTCAGCGCTCGTCGGCGCCGATGTCGATGCGCGCGCCGCTCGTCCGCGCGCCGCCGTCGATGTCGGTGGCGCCGCTCCGGCTGCCCAGATCGATGCCGGCGTCGACGGCCGGCGAGCCGCTCGCCAGGTGGAGGTCCGACGGGGGCCCGACGAGGAGCGGGTCGACGAACCTCGCGTGCGGGTCGGAGAAGGCGCCCGCCGAGCTGCGGCTCGCGCCGAAGAAGAGGTTGTTGTCGACGGTCACGTTCCTGTTGTTGCTGCCGCTGCTCACGTAGTCGTTGCCCGACGTGGCGCGGAGGATGTTGTTCTGGATGAGCACGCCGTTCGCGTTGTTCTGGAGGATGATCTCGCCGCCGGCGCCCTGGTAGAGCGTGTTGTTCAGCACCGCGATGTCCGCCGCGTTGCCCCTGCTCGTGTCGTAGCCGCCGATCATGATGTTGCCCTGGTAGCTCCGCGACACGAAGTTGTTCCGCACGGTGATGTTGCTGGTGGTCTTGCCCGCGTGCTCGCTGGCGATCTCGATGCCGATGTCGCTCGAGTCCACCTTGTTTCGCTCGATGACGATGTCCTTGCCGCCGTCGACGTAGATGCCGTCAGCCGACCGCTCGCCGTCGTACGCGGGGTTTCCGGCCGAGGAGATGTTGTAGACGATATTGTCCACGCACACGCCGTCTCTCGCCTGGTCCGAGCCCGAGGGGCCGGTGCCCTCGAAGCCGATGAAGTCGATGCCGATGTTGTCGTTGTCGTGGACCGTGTTGCGCGAGACGACGAACCTGGTGACGTTGCCGTTGAGGACCATCGCCTCGCTCGAGCCGAGCTTGCAGTCCCGGATCTCGTTCCCGTCGATGAGGAGGTCGGTCATCGGCGTCGCGGACGTGCCGTAGAAGGCGATGCCGTGGGCGTCCTGGGAGCTCTCGATGTGGTGCACGAGGTTGTTGCGGATCTCGAGGAAGCTCGAGCTGCCGCTCACGCTGATGCCCATCGGCGTGTCGCCGCTGCCCTTGAAGTTCTGCACCGTCATGCCGGTGACCTTGATGTAGTTCTTGCTGGAGATGTCGATGCCGACGCCGCTCTTGCCGGTCCCGTCGAGGATCGCGCCGGCCTCGCCCTCGAGGGTGATGCAGCCGGCTGCAGCGGTGCCGCTCCTCGTGAAGGAGACCTTCTCGTTGTAGGTGCCCGCCTTGACGACGACGGTGTCGCCTGCGGCCGCCGCGTTGAGGCCGGCCTGGATCGTCCTGTGGTCGCCGCCCGATGGCGCGACGGTGATGGTCCTGCCGCTCGAGCGATCGCCGCACGCCCCGGCCACCGGGCTGGGGGTGGGGTCGGGGTCGGAGGTGGAGCCGGCGTCGCCGCACACGGAAGGCGTCCCGCCACCGCCGCACGTCTGGGCGCCAGAGCACGTTCCACAGCTCGCCACGGTGCGGGGGTCGCCGCAGCTGTCATTGGCGGAGAGCGGGCCGCAGCTCGTGGCGAGCCGCGAGCAGAGCTGCGCGTCGGTCTCGGGGACACACTCGGGCGGCGGCCCGCTGGTGAGGGTGGCGTTGAGGACCAGCAGGTCGATGTCGGACGCGTCGGCGGTGCTCGTGGTTCCATAGCGGATCTTGAGCTTGCCGCCCGACACGAACCGAGCGTGCGGGGACGGGAGCGCGAGGGTGGCGGCGCTCCAGGCCCAGGACGAAGCGAACGCGTTGTCGCCGATCTTGACCCAGGTGCCGGTGCTGTAGTCCCAGGCGTCGAAGGTCCAGAGCATATCGGCCTTCGCGGGTCCACGGTAGTTCACCGACAGGCTGAGCGCCGAGACGTCGGCGTCCGAGGCGCCGGCCGGCAATGCGTACTCGCACTGAGCCTGGCTGCCGGGGTTGAACTCGACATACTTGCTCCACGTATCGGCCGTGCCGCTCAGATCTTTCGTCGCCAGGGCCTGAGCGCCCTGGCCTCCGGTGGACCCCTTGAGGACGGTCAGCTTCGAGCAGGTCATCGTCGCGCTCGAGGCGAGCCCGGCGCCGAGCGTGTCGGGGTCGGACTCATCGGGTCCGCCTTGCGTCGCGCACGCGGGAAAGAGGCCGACGGCGAGCAGCAGGGCGCCGGGCGGAGCGTACCGACGCATCGTGGGAGTCATCCGGTTCTTGCGCGATCGGTTCATGGGTCGTGGTCCTCGTTGTTTGGCTCATGACGCTGGAGTCGCGTACACGACGCGTGCACCAGGCGCTTCGACGCGAGGACATTGCAAGCAGGCGGCCATGACGCTCATCGTGGGGGAACGACGAGGCGATCACCTCGATGGCGCGATTCGATGGCTGGAGCGATCACGCGATCTTGCGCAGCGATCGTACGGTTGCGCATCGTTCGGACAGCCGTCGGTTCGCGAGGCGTCGGGGCGAGTAGGAGTTCAGCACGAGCGAATAAGGCTGGTGGCAGTGGATTTCCACCCCTGTCATAAACATCTGACTGCGCGCAATCCAACCTGGGTCGGGTCGCCGGCCGCAACCTGGGTCAGGCCGCCGGGCCGCCGCTGGTCGGCCAACCTGGGTCGAGTCGCCACCGAGCTCCAGCGCCGGGGCCTGTTCCGGCGTGAGTACGAAGGGCGAACGCTGCGCGAGAACCTGTGGCTCACCCAGCGCCGGGCCGACGTACGCCTCAGCGCATCACTCCACGCCTTGCGTAGCGCGCTCTTCAAGTAGCTGTACGCGCTGGTGATCTGTGTCGTCGTCCACCGCGACCCAGGGAGCCAGCGGATCGTACGCCGTGACACCCCAAACCGGCAGCGGTGCTCCTTGGCCAATTTCTGAAAGACCAGCTCGCTGGATTTCGTCGCCGGCGTCCGACAATCTGTAGCGGGCCTCTTTCATGAAGTTTTCAGGCTGACAGGGTTCGCTCTCCAGGGCGGCCTTGTCCCCATGGTGCCCGGCCCACTGGCGCAGCCGCATGGCAAGGAAGACATCGCCGGTGTGGGTCAACCACTTACGCAACTCGTCTCCAGCCGATGAACGTCGAACAAACACGTTCACGGGCGTCGACCACTGTTTGTCGAGACACGAGAAGAGCAGCTCATCGAACCGAGATAGAGCCAGTGCGCGCCCGTCCATCCGAGGAAAGAATCCCGCCTGATAGGTGCTCAGCTCCACGAGGTCCTTACTCCATCGATCGGCGCGCCCCCCCACAGCCGACAGAACAGGAGATCGACCGGACACCTTTCGCCAACAGCGCGCCATCTCCTGGACGCGCGTCAGAGAGAGAGCGCGCGCGTCGTCCTGACATCGGCGCGCGTCGGCCGGCGTCACGCGGATGCTTCCACACCCAAACCCGGCCTCCGTCGCGTCGCCCAGGATGACGATCTCCATATCCGGTTGCTCGGGCCGTTGGTGAAGTCTCCACGCGCAGAGCCCCCACAGCGCCACCGCGTCGCTCCACAACCGCGACGTCCAAGCGACTACCCGCTCGCGCGACTGGACCGCCCCGAGCATCTCACGAAACGATGCACGAAATCGCGTTCCTTCCCGCCCACGAAATCCCCAGAAATCATGGCGGTGCTGACAGTGGACCTCGGGATCCGAGGCGCATGGCCCTACCAGCAAGTTATCGGGCACGAACGCCACAGGGACGCGAAGCCCGCGCCGGACCGCTTTCCCAATTTCCGCAGATGTAGCAATATGAATCATCTTCGGAACCTCAGAATTTGCAACCGCGGCATACATCCGATGGAGAATCTCCGGCGTTACACCGTTCCCAACAACGCTGACACACCGTCTTGCCGGCGCTCTTCCTTCGGCACGACGTCGGCCCATTATCGACACAATCCTGGTACGATGCCCTGCGGCTCCAATACAGGCCCGAAGCCTCCCGACCCTGTCGTGCCGAACCCGTAACCGCCGACCCCTGTTGCGGTGATGATGATGCCGCCGGCGCCGCTTTCTCCCTCACTCCTGAGGTAGCAATCACCGACATCAAAGTTGCACCCAGCTAGACCGAAGCATAGAACAGCCAACAGCTTGTTCATTTAGAATCCCCCCCGAATCTCCAGATAGGCCCAGCAGCTACCATCACGACCACGCTGCAGGAAGAACACGACTGCTCCCGCCAGCCCAGTCCACGTTGAGGCTCGTAGATGCCCCCAGACGCCCAGCGAAGTACCAGTCGGACTGTGCGCGCCCGCCTGGCGCAAGCCCCATCACGCGGTCACAGATCACGGCACCGCATACAGGCATCGAGTAGAGCGACAGGGATGGACCAAGGCTGACGTTGCCCGTTTTTGTGACGTACCCAACGGTAACCGCCGCTCGATCATAGACCCCTACGCGTGTCCCCGGAATGACGCTGAGCATGTTGTGAACTTCGATCCGGAAGTCCCTCGCTTTTCGCCAGAGCCAGCCGGCGAAGGGGCTCACGGCCAGCTTGGGTTCGGTCCCGACCTGGATCCGGCCCACGCTCACACCACCGCTGAATTCGAGTGCCTGCGCCGACGCCGGAACAAGGACGAGCGCACATACGCAGAGCAGGCAGACATTGCCGTGTGAGCGCATCGACATGGTGGAGGTCCCCTGGCCGAGCCCCGACAGGCGCCGTGTGGGGGGCGCGAACATTTTTTCTGGGTGCGGTTCGGGCGTCAAAGAAAAGTTGAGAATCTCTGGCTAGTCGACAGAAGGCCGTTCGACCGTCCCGGGCGCACATGGGCATGCCCGCCGACGAGCTCGGGAGCACGCCTGTGTCGCGCTACATGGCGCGGCCGAGGGCGAACTGCCGAGCCCCCACGGCACGCCCACGCCGCGGCCGGAGGCGCCGCGAGCCGACTCGCTGAGGGGAGCCGGCCGGAACTCCCCCGGTCGCCCCCATGTTACGTCCACGCTGCCGTTGTCTGGCGCAGGCGCTGGTGCAGGCGGGCCGCCTCGCCGAGTGCCAGTTTGCAGCCTCATGGGGCCACCTGACGACGTTTTTTGCAGGGTCATGGGACCACCCCAAACGCACGAGGATGGGGCGACCCGCGCGGGGGCGTGACCCAGTTTTTTGCAGGGTCATGGGGCCAGCTTCCGAGGTTTTTTGCAGCCTCATGGGGCCAGCTCGGGACGCCGCGGTCAGGATCTGAGACGGGCTTTAGCTCACGCGCGAGCGGGTCCGTCGTTTCATCTACCTTCCACAGGCGAACCAGGGTCGGGTTGCCCCAACCACGGGGTCGCCGCCTGCGTTATGCGCTACGGCCGCGAGCGGACGCAGAGGACGTGCAGCGTGCTCTCCAGGGTAAAATTTGCCGTGGCCGCGGTCGCCTCGGCGGTACCGGTGGCAAAGTCGAGCATCCAAGCCGAATTCGGGTCGGTGGCCTCGAGCGACGAGGTCCAGAAAAGGATATGCCCGGATACCGCTGCTGGAAAGCTGGGAAAGGCGCTTTGGTCGATCCATGGACCATTTGGCTTTGAGTCGAAGATGAGAGTATGCAGCTCCTTCAAACTGGGAACTCGAAAACCACCCTCATCCAATTGCAACCCTGCACACATCGAAGCGGCATCCGCGTAAGTTTGCTTGCTCGTTGCTCGCGTCCAAGTGAGGCCGGTGCCCAAGTCCCTCGCCAAGTCAGGTGTGAGCTCGTAGCGACTGCCGTCGCTGTCGGGGACCCCTCCCCCGCGAACGCACCGCACCCTGTCCGGGCCCGCGATGGTGGGCGATCGCACACGAAGGCTTCCATCGCTGCCAAGGCGAAAGAGCCGCTCAGGGTTTCCCGACCAAAGTACAAGTTCACCGTCTATATCCGGAAAGGCCCCTGGGTCGAAGGAAGGAGGCTTTCTCTGTAGATCGAGCAAACTGACCCCTTCAACACGGGTGGGCAGTCGCCAATCACAGTGCCCGCCCAGGATGAGCTCAGCGCAATATTCCGCAGCATGCTCATCTGTGAGTGAAACCGGCGCTAGTTGCCGCTGCCAGTCGAGTCCGGTGATCTCGTCGTGGGTGACCTCCTCGTCCACCCGATATTGAACGGAGTGGTCTTCCCCGGTCGAACCGGGCATCGGCCACCGCGCCATTTGGAAGAGAGCAGGATCGGAGGGGGAGCAGTTCTCGGTGCCGTCGTTCTCGGTGCCGTCGTTCTCGGTGCCGTCGCTCTCGGTGCCGTCAGGGCTCTCGGGTGAGGTCGGATCCTGATCGGTACTGCAATTCTCCCCGCAGGTTTTCGGTGAACTCGCCTCCAACGAGTTGTCACAGCCCAGGAGTGTGAACCCCAAGAAAAGGAAAGGGGCGAAAATTAACCGCCCCTGCCCTCGCCTTCTCTTCTTCTCATCAACGGATGGCATCGAGGCAGATTGAACCATTGCAAGGAGCATTCAAGTAGAACGTGACGCCGATTTCTCTAGCGGATAGCACAAGCAAACGCGTTCCACAAAGGCAAGATTCTCGGAGCCGTTCCTGACTCGTACAGTCCGACGGTACGAGATCATCGACAGAACGGGCCTTCTGCGATCAGGCAGGCCTTCCACTCGTCAAACGCTCGCGATTACCGCGACGTAGCACCGAGCGGTCGGTCAGGCCGAGTTGCAGAGGGCGACGTCGCCTTCGTATCAGCGTTAGCTGAGTCCAGCCACCTCGGCTGGGATCGCGTGGGTCAGCTCAGGGCCGGGGTGAGCTTGGCCAGCTGTGCAACGCCCTCCTGGAGCGTGATCGCCCGCGCGCCGAAGCGTCCGGTGTAACTCGAGTCGTCCACGAGGTAAGGTTGTTCCCATTGTGGCAGCATCTCCACGATGCCACCCGCCGACCTGGAGAACAGGCCTGCCACGCGCAAGAGCCAGCGTCTGGCCACGATCGGGCGCACCGCCACGCGCATGGCATGGGCCACCGCTTGCACGAGCTCGCGCTGGCTCACGTGGATGACCGGCGCATGAAACACCCTGCCCTCCACGTCGTCGCCCGCAAACGCCAGCTTGATAAGGCCGTTCACCACGTCGTCGCGATGCGTGAAGGCGTGCGGCGCGTCGGGGTCGCCGATCAGCATCGGGCGCTTCCCGTTCTTGAGCCCGCGCAGGCCATCGCGCGTGAGCAGGGCGCTCGTGAGATCGGGCCCCCAGAAGTCGCTGGCGCGGAAGATCACCGCGCGCAAGGTGCCCGCGCGCTGCGCTGCCGTGTACATGTCGGCTATCTGCATGCGGATCTTACCTTTCTCGGTCTCGGCCGCATGGCGCGTGTCGGGCGAGAGCGGGCCCTCGCGCAAGGTGTACAGGTAGAGCGCGTCGAGCAGCACCAGGCGCACACCGGCGCGGCTCGCACCCTCGATCAGGCCACGATGGAGCGGAGGCAAGGTCTCGGCCCAGACGTCGGCGTCGTAGGTGGCGGGATTGACCGCGGCGATCATGGCGCGCGCACCACGCGCGATCTCCGCGAGCGCCTCGCCATCGCGAGCGTCGACCGAACGGTGCTCCACGCCCATGGGCATGGAAGCGGGCTTCGTGCGGCTGCACCACGTGACCCGGTGGCCGTCTGCGGCCAGTTGCTCCACCAGGGGCGTGCCGATCTGGCCAGCGCCGACGACCACGATGTGCTTGGGGCTTTCCGTTTCGCTGCGCTTCGACATGGGAACCTCTCCTCGGTCCTCAACATGCCCTGCTCTCGACCATGCCGAAAATCGATTATCGGCCTATCATGTATGCTTACAAAGCATGAATGCCCCCGTCGACCTCTTGCCCGCCCTGCTCGCCCTGCTCGAGACCGAGAGCGTCACGCTGGCCGCTCGCCGCATGCGCGTGGGCCAGCCCGCCATGAGTCGCACGCTCGAGAAGCTGCGCCAGGCCACAGGCGACGAGCTGCTCGTGCGCACGGGCAGAAAGCTCGTGCGCACCCGGCGGGCCAGCGAGATCTTGCCCGAGGTGCGTTCGCTCCTTTCGGGCGCCCAGCGCGTGCTCGGTCCACCCAGCGCGTTCGTTCCGCGCACGGCCCAGGGCGTGGTCACGTTCGCGCTCGGCGACGACATGCAGGCCGTCCTGGCGAGCCATCTGCTCGAACGCATGCGCGCGGCGGCGCCCGGGCTCGACATCCGCGTGCGTCCGCTGGTGCTCGAGACCGCGCACGAGGCCGTGCGCGGCGTGGTCGATCTGGCGGTGCTGCCCGACCTGCGGGGGCAGGTTCACATTCCCATGCTCGACGAGCTCGTGATGAGCGCGCAGTACACGCGCCGCTTCGTCACGGTCACACGCAAGCGCAAGAAGCTCACGCTCGAAGCGTTCCTCGCGGCCGAGCACGCGCTGGTGTCGCCAGGCGGCGAAGAGGGCGGCTACGTGGACGACGCGCTGCGCGCCATGGGCAAGCGCCGGCGCGTGGCGGTGACGGTGCCGAGCTTTCAGGCAGCCATCACGCTCGTGCGTGAGCTGGATCTGGTCGCCACGCTGCCCGACGACATCGTGCGGGTGCTCGCTCCCGGTCTGCACCGTCAGGCCTGTCCCGTGAGCACGCCCGAGCTGCCCATGTGCGTGGTCTGGGCCCGGCGCTTCAACCAGGACGCGCGTCACCGCTGGCTGCGCGAGCTGGTGAGCGAGGTGGTGCGCGAGCTCGGCCGCGGCTTTCCCGGGTGCGCGGAGTGACGAGCGAGCGGCTTCGGACGGCGCCCCGCGGCGGGAGGTGCTACCCCCTCGCGCACCGTGAGCTCCCGCGTCCCGCAAGAGCAGCCCCCCGCGCCGCCCGCCCCCGGCGGCCGGACCTCGTCCCCGCCCCCGTCCGGGAGGAGCCCGGTGCGCTTTCCCGAGGAGCTGCCCATCTCGGCGCGGGTGCGCGACATCGCCCGGGCCATCGAGGCGCACCAGGTCGTGATCGTCGCGGGCGAGACCGGCTCGGGCAAGACCACGCAGCTCCCCAAGATCTGCCTGGCCATGGGCCGCGGCCTCTCCGCCCGGATCGGCGTCACGCAGCCGCGCCGCATCGCCGCCACCAGCGTCGCGGCCCGCGTCGCCAAGGAGCTCAACGTCGAGCTCGGCAAGGAGGTCGGCTACAAGATCCGCTTCTCGGACAGGACGAGCCCGGCCACCTACGTCAAGTACATGACCGACGGCATCGTCCTCGCCGAGATCCAGGGCGATCCGCGGCTCTCGGGCTACGACACGCTCATCATCGACGAGGCCCACGAGCGCAGCCTCAACATCGACTTCCTGCTCGGCTACCTCAAGCGCCTGCTGCCGAGGCGCCCGGATCTCCGCGTCATCGTCAGCTCCGCGACGCTCGAGACCGACCGGTTCGCGGCCTACTTCGACGGCGCTCCGGTCATCGAGGTCTCCGGCCGCACGTACCCGGTGGAGGTCATCCACCGCCGCCCGGAGAGCGGAGAGGCCGAGGTCGCCGACGCCGTCGCCGCCACGGTCGAGGAGATCACCTCGATCGATCCGCGCGGGGACATCCTCGTCTTCCTCCCGGGAGAGCGGGAGATCCACGACACCATGGCCGAGCTCACGCGCCACGGCCTGCCGCACACAACGCTGCTGCCGCTCTACGGGCGGCTCCCTCAGGGCGACCAGCAGCGCGTGTTCCAGTCCTTGCCGGGGCGGCGGATCGTGCTCGCGACCAACGTCGCGGAGACGTCGCTCACCATCCCGGGCATCGTGTATGTCATCGACTCCGGGCTCGCCCGCGTCAACCGCTACAGCCCGCGCACGGGCGTCACCCAGCTCCAGATCGAGGCCATATCGCGCGCGAGCGCCGATCAGCGCAAGGGGCGCGCGGGCCGCGTGCAGAGCGGCGTGTGCTTCCGGCTCTACGACGAGCAGGACGACAGGGGGCGGCCCGCGTACACCGATCCGGAGATCCTGCGCGTCGGCCTCTCGGGCGTCATCCTCCAGATGAAGGCGCTCGGGCTCGGCGCCATCGAGGATTTCCCCTTCCTCGACGCGCCGTCGAAGCGCGCCGTGGACGAGGGCTACCGGGTCCTCGAGGAGCTCGGCGCGCTCGACGACGCGAGCGAGCTCACGGACACCGGCAGGAAGCTCGCGCGGCTGCCGCTCGACCCGCGGCTCGGCCGGATGGTCCTGGGCGGCGAGAGTGAGGGGGCGCTCGCCGAGGTGCTGATCATCGCCGCGGCGCTCGGCGTGCAAGATCCGCGGGAGCGGCCGCTCGCCGCCCAGAAGCAGGCCGACGACGCGCACCGGAAGTTCAAGGACGAGGCCTCCGATTTCGTGGGGCTCCTGAAGCTGTGGAGCTTCTACCAGGACGCGCAGGGCCGGCTGACCCAGAACCAGCTCAGGAAGGCCTGCCGCGACCATTTCGTCTCGTACCTCCGCATGCGCGAGTGGGCCGACGTGCACCGGCAGATCAGCCGGATCACGAAGGAGATGGGGTTCTCGCCGAACGACGCGCCCGCGAAGGGCGACGCCATCCACCGCGCGCTCCTGCCCGGCCTGCTCAGCCGCATCGGCATGTGGAACCAGGAGAACAAGGTGTACCTGGGCGCCCGGCAGACGCGCTTCCAGCTCCACCCGTCGTCGGGCCTCGCGAAGAAGCCGCCCGCGTGGATCATGGCCGCCGAGCTGGTCGAGACGTCGCAGCTCTTCGCCCGGATGGCGGCGGCCCTCGATCCCGCGTGGATCGAGGCCGCGGCCGGGCCGCTCTGCAAGCGCAGCCACAGCGACCCGCACTGGGCCGCGAAGCCGGCGGCCGTGATGGCCCGGGAGCAGGTGACGCTGTACGGGCTGCCGATCGCGCGGGATCGACGGGTCGACTTCGGGGCGATCGACCCGAAGTCCGCGCGCCAGATCTTCCTCGTCCACGCGCTGGTCCGGCAGGAGTACGCGACGCGCGCGCCGTTCATGGAGGCGAACCGGCGGCTCTTCGAGGAGGTCAGCCGGCTGCGCGACAAGGCAAGGAGGAGCGAGATGCTGGCCGACGAGCACGCGCTCGAGCTCTTCTTCGACCGGCGCGTGCCCGAGGGCGTCTACAACGGCAAGACGTTCGAGGCGTGGCGGAAGGAGGCCGAGGCGGAGGACCCGCGGGCGCTCCACCTGTCGCTCGCCGACGTCCTGCTCGACGAGGCCGCGGAGCTCACGCCCGAGCGCTTCCCCGATTCGCTCGACCTCTACGGCGCCGCGGTGCCGCTCTCGTACCGATTCGATCCGGGCGAGGACGACGACGGCATCTCCCTCTCGCTGCCGCTCGTGCTCCTGCCGCAGGCCGATCCCGACGAGCTCGAGTGGATGATCCCCGGGTGGTACGCCGAGAAGATCGCGCAGCTGCTCGAGTCGCTGCCGAAATCGCTCCGCAAGGCGCTCGTCCCGCTCGCCCCCCTCCGCGAGGTCGCCCGGGAGATCGCCGCGGAGCTACGGCCGTTCCAGGGCCCGCTGCGGGCCGTCCTCGCGCGCGCGGTCGAGGACCGCACCGCCGAGCGCGTGCCCGCCGACGCGTTCCGGCCCCAGGATCTGCCGCCGTACCTGCGCTTCTATTTCCGCGTGCTCGACGAGGACGGCCGGGTGATCGGCGAGGGACGCGAGCTCCGGGAGCTCAAGGAGCGGCTGTCCGGCCGGGCGCGCGAGGCCTGGGCGAGGGTCGGCAAGGCGGGCCTGGAGCGGGACGGGCTCACGTCGTTCAGCGTCGACGCGCTGCCCGAGCGCGTCCAGGTCGACGCCGGGCGCCACAAGGTGTTCGGCTACCCGGCGCTCGTCGACGGCGAGACGTCCGTGTCCGTGCGCGTGCTCGCCTCGAGGGCCGCGGCGGCCGAGGCGACGCGCGCCGGGCTGCGGCGGCTCCTCTTGCTGCAGCTCGGGGGCAAGATGAGCCAGCTCGAGCAGCCGCTGCGGAGCGCCGTGGCCGTGAGCGGCCTCGGCGCCAAGGTGGCCCCGGGCGAGCCAGGCCTCGCCCGGCAGATCGCGCTGCGCGCGCTCGACGAGGCGTTCCAGCTCGGCGATCCCGGCGCCTTTCCGAGGACGAAGGCCGCGTTCCAGGCGCGCCTCGACAAGGGCCGCGCGTCGCTGCAGGGCGTGCTCGGGAAGCTCGCGGGGCTGGCGCGGGAGATCGGCGTCGAGCTCGACCGCGTGCAGGCGATGCTCCGGTCGATGACGGGCAAGCCGGGCGCGTCGAGGCCGGCGCTCGACGACGTGCGCACGCAGGTCGACTTCCTGCTGCCGGTCGGGCTCTTCTCGCGCGCCCCGGTCGACCGGCTCGCGCACCTGCCCCGGTACCTGCGCGCCGCGCAGATCCGGCTCGAGCGGCTGCCCAACGGGCCGCAGAAGGACCAGAGCAAGGCCGCGCAGGTGCTGCCGTTCTGGCAGGACTACCTCAAGCACCAGCAGGGGCTGCGCGACAAGGGGGTGCCCGCGGAAGAGCTGGAGTCGTTCCGCTGGCTGATCGAGGAGCTCAGGGTGTCGCTCTTCGCGCCCGAGCTGAAGGCGGCGGTCCCGGTCTCGCCGCAGCGGCTCACGGAGCAGTGGAAGCGGCTGCTGGGATAGCGGCGTACGCCCGCTTGCCGTGACGCGCCCGCACCAATGAGCGCTGGACGCAGCGCTCACCCCGCTGGCAGGCTGCCCGCCGGCGAGGCGCCTCGTCCGGGTCCTCGGTGAGCGATGCAGGCAGGTGACATCATCGACGGCCGGTTCTGCATCGAGCACCTCGCGGCCTCGGGCGGGATGGGGGCCGTCTACCGGGCCCGCGATCAGGAGACCGGCGAGGCGGTCGCGATCAAGCTCCTGACCACCGAGAGCGCCCAGCACCTCGTCCGCTTCGCGCGCGAGGCCCACATGCTCGCGGCGGCCCGGGTGCCCGGCGTCGTGCGCTACGTCGCGCACGGCGCCACCTCGTGGGGACAGCCGTTCCTCGCCATGCAGTGGCTCGACGGCGAGACGCTCTCCGACCGGCTCACCCGCCAGGGCCTCACCCTCGAGGAGACCCTCGAGCTTGGCCTCCACGTCGCGAGGGCGCTCGGCGCCATCCACAGGCTCGGCCTCGTCCACCGCGACCTGAAGCCGAGCAACCTGCTGCTCGAGGGCGGCTCGCTCGAGCGCGTGCACCTCATCGATTTCGGCCTCGCCCGCGCCGTGACCGACGAGCCGCTCACGGCCGCCGGCCTCGTCCTGGGCACGCCCGGGTACATGGCCCCCGAGCAGGCGCGCGGCGAGATCAGCGTCGACACCCGCGCCGACGTGTTCGCCCTCGGCTGCATCCTCTACCGCTGCCTCACCGGCCGCGCCGCCTTCCAGGGCAACGCCGGGCTCGCCGTGCTGATGAAGGTCCTCCTCGAGGAGCCGCCCCGCGCGCGCGACCTCCGGCCCGGCACCCCCGCCGCGCTCGACGATCTCGTCGCCCGCATGCTGGCAAAATCCCCGCTGGATCGGCCGGCCGACGGCGGCGCCGTGGCGGCCGAGCTCGCCACGATCGGCGCGCCCGAGAGCAGCGTCGGCGGGCCCCGATCGTTCCCGCCGCGCGCTGTGGAGCTCACGACCGGCGAGCGACGCGTGACCTGCCTCGTGGTCACCCGCGAGCGCGCTATTAACGGGAGCGCCGCGGCGGAGCCGCGCCTGGGCAACGGGAGCGCCGCGGCGGAGCCGCGCCAGGCAGAGCTCTGGCAGCTGCACGACGTGGCCGAGCAGTACCGCGGCGAGCTCGAGCTCCTCGAGGGCCGCTCGCCGCTCATCGTGCTGTCCGGCGCGGGCGCGCCGACCGATCTCGCGGCGCGGGCCGCCCGGTGCGCGCTCGCGCTGCAGGAGCTGCTCGGCGGCGCGCCCGTCGCGCTCGCGACCGGCCGGGCGGAGCTCTCGGCGCGCGTGCCCGTCGGCGAGCTCATCGACCGCGCCTTCCAGATGCTCGCCGCCCACGACGACCGCGCCCTCCCCGCGGGCGTCCGCATCGACGAGGTGACAGCGGGCCTCATCGGCATGCGGTTCGACGTCACCGAGGACGCCGCGGGCCGCGTCCTGCACGGGGCGCGCGACGAGCGGACCGCGCAGCTGCTCGGCAAGCCCACCACCTACGTGGGCCGCGAGCGCGAGCTCGCCATGCTCGTGGCCGAGGTCGATCGCTGCATCGACGAGGGCGCCGCGGGCGCGGTGCTCGTGACGGCCGAGGCCGGGATGGGCAAGTCGCGCCTGCGAAAGGAGCTCATCCGCAAGCTCCGCGAGCGGGGAGACAGGATCGAGGTCTGGATCGGCCAGGGCGACCCCATGGGCGCCGGCGCGGCCTTCGGCCTGCTCGCGAGCGCGCTCCGGGACGCCCTCGGCGTCGCCGACGGCGAGCCCCTGGAGGCGCGGCAGCGCAAGGTCCGGAGCCGCGTGGAGCAGTACGGGGGCACCGACGCGCCCCGCGTCGCGGCCTTCCTCGGCGAGCTCGTCGGCGCGCCGTTCCCCGACGAGCACGACGTGCAGCTCCGGCTCGCGCGGCGCGACGCCGTGCTGATGGGCGACCAGCTCCGCCACGCCTGGGAGGGCTTCCTCCGGGCGGCGTGCCGCGCGGGGCCCGTGCTCCTCGTGCTCGAGGATCTCCAGTGGGGCGACCTCCCCACCGTCACGATGGTCGACGAGGCGCTGCGCCAGCTCAAGGACATGCCGCTGCTCGTGCTGGCGCTGGGGCGGCCCGACGTGCGCCGGCTCTTCCCGAAGCTCTGGGAGGGCCGGCTGGCCCACGAGCTCCACCTCACGCCGCTCCCGCGCCGCGCGAGCGAGCGGCTCGTGCGCGAGGCGCTGGGCGCGCACGCGCGGCACGACCTCGTGGGGAGGCTCGTCGAGCGCGCCGACGGCAACGCGTTCTTCCTCGAGGAGCAGATCCGCGCGGCCGCCGAGGGCAACAGCGAGGGCCAGCCGGAGACGGTGGTGGCCATGGTGCAGGCGCGGCTGGAGACGCTCGACGCCGAGGCGCGGCGGCTCCTCAGGGCGGCGAGCATCTTCGGCGAGACGTTCAGGTCGAGCGCGGTCGCCGCGCTCCTCGGGAGCGCCGACATCGCGCAGGTGCTCGCGGAGCTGCTCCGGCGCGAGGTGATCGTGCGGCGGGGCGAGGGGCGGCCGCGGGACGACGCGGAGTACTGCTTCCGCCACGCGCTCGTCCGCGAGGCCGCCTACGGCATGCTGACGGCGCGCGACCTCCGCATCGGCCACGCGCTCGCGGGCAGCTTCCTCGAGGCGGCCGGCGAGGGCGATCCGAGGGCGCTCGCCGAGCACTTCGAGCGCGGCGAGGAGCCCGAGAAGGCCGCCGAGTGGTACCTGCGCGCCGCCGACAAAGCGCTCCGCGGCAACGACCTCGCCGAGGCGATCGCCTGCGCCGAGCGCGGCATCGCCTGCAGGCCGGATCCGGCCGCGGTGGGCGCGCTCCGCCTCGTCGAGGCCGAGGCGCTGCTCTGGCGCGGCGAGCCGGCCCTCGCGGAGCAGCGCGGGATCGAGGCGACGCGGCACCTCGTCCCGGGCTCCGTGGCGTGGTTCTCGGCGTTCACGCAGCTCGCGGGGGCGGGGCACAAGCAGGGCCACTACGAGCGCGTCGAGCGCTGGATGATGGTCGTCCTCGGCACGGAGCCGCTCGACGGCGCGCGCATCGCGAGGAACGCCTGCCTGCTCGAGGGGGCGATCGTGCTCCTGCTCGGCGGCCGCTACGCGTGCGTCGACGCGCTGATCGACGCGGTCGAGCGCGCGACGGAGGACGCGTCGGCCGCGGATCTCATGATCGAGGCGAAGCTCCTCTACCTGCACGGGCTCCTGCGGCAGCACAACGGCGATCCGAGCGCCTGCATCGCGAGCATGAGCGCGGCGCTCGCCGCGTTCGAGGACATCGGCGATCGCCGCGAGGCGTGCCGGGCGCGGCTCAACATGGGCCTCTGCTACGTCCAGTTCGGGTACTTCGAGGCGGCCGCGGGGGTGCTGCGGGCCGGGCTCGAGGAGGCGGAGCGGATGGCGCTCGACGACCGGGTCCCGAACGCGCTGCAGAACCTCGGCCTCGCGCTGGCCCACGCGGGCGAGGTCGACGCGGCGAGGGCGGCCCTGCGGAGCTCGATCGAGGCGCTCGAGCGCCGCGGCGACCGGCGGCGGGAGTGCGAGAGCCGGCTCCAGCTCGCGCGCGTCCTGCTCCTCGCGGGCGAGCCCGCGCTCGCCGAGGCGGAGGCGCAGGCGGCCGAGGCGCTCGCGCGGGGGGTGCCGGAGCGGCTCCCCGCGGCCATCGCGGCGCGCGCGCGCGCGCTGCTCGATCTGGGGCGCGCCGGCGAGGCGCTCGCCGCCACGACGCAGGCCCTGTCCCTTCTCGAGTCGGGCAGCCGCGACGAGGAGGGCCCGCTGGTGCGCCTGGTCCACGCCGAGGCGCTGGCCGCGACGGGCCAGATGGCCGAGGCCAAGGGCGCGATCGCCCTGGCCCGCAACGGCCTGCTCGTGCGGGCCGGGAGGATCGGCGATCCTGTCTGGCGCGAGCGCTTCTTGCGCGACGTCCCCGACAACGCGCGGATCCTGGAGCTCGCGCAAGGCTGGCTCGACGGACACGCGCCCTGACGCGCCAGCCGCGCTGGGGCGAGAGCGAGAGGCCATCACGGCGTCCGGGGGAGCCCACAGGGCGGTGATTCCCGCCGTCGCGCGGGGACCTCGTTTTTTGTCGCCCGGGACAGGAGACGTCGCAAGTAAGCTGAGGCTCACCCTCTGACCTTGTGTTCGAACACAGGGAGGCAGCTCCATGCTCAGGTCGTCCGTCGTTCTGATTCCCCTCGTGGCCCTCGCCGTGTCTGTCTCGTGCAGCAGCGAAGACAGATACCGGCCTCCCACGACGGGGGACCTGCCCTCGGGCGGCGTCACGACCAGCGGCGGACAGGGCGGCGGCACCGGCGGGCAGGGCGGCGGCACCGGCGGGCAGGGCGGCGCCGGCGGACAGGGCGGCGCCGGCGGGCAGGGCGGCGCCGGCGGACAGGGCGGCGCCGGCGGACAGGGCGGCGCCGACATGCCGAGCTGTTCCAACGGCGTGAAGGACAGCAACGAGGCGGACGTCGACTGCGGCGGCGCCTGCGCGACGCCGTGCCGGGTCGATCAAGCGTGCGCGGAGGCCGCGGACTGCTTCTCAGGGCGGTGCGAGGAGGGCGGCGGGGGCAGCGGCGGCGCCGGGCGCGCGTGCGTCGCGGCGCGGTGCGACAACGGGGTGAAGGACGGCGGCGAGACGGACACCGACTGCGGCGGCGGCGCCGCGCCGCGCGGCGGCAACCCGGCGTGCCCGCCGTGCAAGGCCAGCAAGGGCTGCGCGGCGGGCTCGGATTGCGAGTCGTCGAGCTGCGTGAACGGCCAGTGTCTGGAGCCGGCCTGCAGCGACGGCGTGAAGAACGGCCAGGAGACCGACGTCGATTGCGGCGGGATCTGCCCCGGCTGCCCGCCTGGCGACGCGTGCTCCAAATCGACCGACTGTATCGAGCTCGTCTGCCACGAGCAGGTCTGCCAGGCCGCGACCTGCAGCGACGGCGTGAAGAACGGCAAGGAGACCGACATCGACTGCGGCGGGACGGAGGGGTGCAGCACCCGGTGCCCGGCGGGGCAGCGTTGCAACACCAACACCGATTGCGCGACCTCGATCTGCAACACCACGAACCGCGTCTGCGCGTGCCCGGCGTGGATGGTGATCTCGCCCGTGAGCGGCGGCGGGAGCTACTGCATCGATCAATACGAGGTGACGAAGCAGGAGTACGATGTCTTCCTCCAGGCGAACCCGGTGCTCGCCGGCATGCCGGCGGAGTGCGCGGGGAACATCTACCGTCCCGCGAGCGGGTGGCCCTACACGGAGGGGCGAGTGCCCGTCACCCACGTCGACTGGTGCGATGCCTACGCGTACTGCTCCTACATGGGCAAACACCTCTGCGGCAGGATCGGCGGAGGCGCGAACTCGCCTGCCGACTTCGCGAGCCCGACGCGGAGCGAGTGGTTCAACGCGTGCTCCGGCCAGGGCGTGAACGAATACCCGTACAGCGATCTCTATAGCAAGGCGACCTGCACGGTGGACGACCCGAGCGGCGAGTTCCTCAAGAAGCCCGTGCCCCCCAACCCGATCCCGCAGATCTCGGCCTGCGAAGGCGGAATCACGGGCCTCTTTCACATGAGCGGCAACGCGGCGGAGTGGGAGAACTCCTGCGACGCGCAGGGCAACTGCCTCGTCCGCGGCGGCTCGCGGGCCTCGCGGCAGGACGCGGATGACGTCGCGCGCGGCACGCTCAAGGCGGCCAGGTGCGATGCGCTCCTGGACCAGGATCGCCTCACCCCGTCTGCGGACATCGGCTTCCGCTGCTGTCTCTGAGCGTTCGCGCCGGATACGCGCCAGGCGGCCGCCCGGCCGCCGCGCTTGGGGCGGGCGCGCAGGGCGCTCGACGCGCCCCGCGCGGGTCACCAGCGGGCGGCAGCGCTCACCGGCGCCGCCGCCCGGCCGACGAGCTCACTGCGCCGGTTCGGGATCGCAGCCGTAGAGGACGTCGACCGCCGCCATGGCGTCGTCCTGGACCAGCCGGCACGCGTCGGGGCAGAGCGTGATCATGTCGTTCGCGATGTAGAAGGAGCCCGGGGCGCACGCCGCCGCGCTCGCCACCTGGCCGAACGATTGCGGCTCGCTCCCGTCGCCGGGCGTGTACTGGACGACCACGGTCGAGAGGTCGATGATCTCCCCCGGCGGCGAGTCCGGCACCTCGAACTCGCACGCGACCACCGCGCCCGTGATGACGCCCTCCGCGATCGCCTGGAACACCACGTCATAAGAGTCCGTCTGGCAGAGCGGGAACCTGAGGCCGCCCGTCCGCTTGCTGAGCGTCTGGTAGCCCGTGCCCGGCGCCACGGCGGTGCCGCACGTCTCCTCGACAACGTCCGCGTCGGGCGCGTAGGCGTCCGTGGCGGTCGTGTTCTCGTGGAGCCCGACGATGCTGTGAAAGACGTAGTTGGGCGCGGTCGCGTCGCCGAAGACCGCCGGGTCCAGGCCGAACAGCAGCTCCTCGAAGTCCGTGGCGACGTCTTCCCACTCCTGCCGCGTGTCGTCGATATAGATGTTGCGGGGGAGATGCGTCGACTGGCAGCCCACGTGATCGTCGGTGATCACGGTGATCACCTTGAGCGAGTCCTCGCGCACCCACTCCGACCACCCGGACGGCGCCACCCCGTGCTGGTCGGGCAGGCCGCCGTTGTAGCTCCCGAGGAGCACGCAGAGCGCGTCGTTGCTCCTGATCTCGTGGCTGTAATGGTAGAAGACGGGCGGGTTGTTCCCCGGCGCCTCCGGCACCGGGGCGCAGCTCGCGGTGCTGAGCGGGGCGCCGACGCAGATCGAATCGTCGACCTCCGCAGCGCCGTGCGCGGAGATCATGATGACGCGGTAATCGATGCCGCTCTCGCCGATGATCGAGGCGAAGCTCTCATTGATGTTGTTCTGTACGCTGATGATCTCGTTCGCCATGCTGGGCGAGTTGTCGATGACGAACACGATGTCGACCGGCCGCTTCGTGAGCGTGGCCTCGGCGACCGTGGCGACACAGGCCGTATCGGGCGTCACGGGGCCGCTGCCACCCGTGTTGGAGCCGCTGGTGCCGTTGCCGATCATCCCCCCGTCGTCGCCGCCCTCGCCGCCCCCGCCCGCGCCGCCCTCGCCGCCCCCACCCGCGCCGCCGGCTCCACCGACGTTCGCTCCAGCCGTCGCGCTCGCGTCGCCCTCCGCCCCGGAGCTGCAGGAGCACCCTGCGGCGCCGGTCATCACCAGAACACCCAACCCAAGAAGCGGAACCAACATGGTAGACCGGGAGAGCTTCACATGAACCTCGACCGCTAGGGCGCATGAACGCGCTATTTCAGATTGCACAATTGCAACGAGATGTGGTGACGATTTTGACCTGACCGCGATTTTTCTCGGAGGCTGTTCCATGACATGTGTCATGGAAGCGTCTTTGTGATTCCACGTGGTGCGCACGGCGAGGCGCGGTGGATGGAGGCGCGGGCACGGTCCCGGGCCACGCGCCACGCCCCACGCTCCGCGCGAAGCGCGAAGCGCGAAGCGCGAAGCGCGTGCGCCAGCTGGAACGCGGCGCCGCGGCGCGTCGGGCGCCTCGGCTCCTCGGACGCTCCGCGTGGGCTGGATGGTCTCTGCACAATGCGCCCCTAGGATGCAGGTATGAGCCTACGTCATGACTTTCCTCGCATCGGCATCGATGCGATCGCGCTCGCCGTCCCCCGCCGCTTCGTCGAGCTCGCCGAGCTCGCCGAGGCGCGGGGCATCGCGCCCTCCAAGTACCTGACCGGCCTAGGGACCCGCCGGATGGCGATCGCCGCGCCCGACGAGGATCCGATCACCCTCGGCGCCAACGCGGCCCGCCGGCTGTTCCAGCGGTCGGGCGCGAGCCCCGCGGACATCGGGCTCTGCGTCGTGGGCACCGAGACCGCCGTGGACCACGCGAAGCCGGCGGCCTCCTTCCTCCACGGCCTGCTCGGGCTGCCGAGCGCGTGCCGGGTCTTCGAGGCCAAGCACGCCTGCTTCGGGGGCACCGCGGGCCTCCTCAACGCGGTGGACTGGATCGCCTCGGGCTCGGCCCGCGGCCGCGCCGCGCTCGTCGTCTGCTCGGACGTGGCGCGCTACGCGCTCGGCTCCGCGGGCGAGCCCACCCAGGGCGCCGGCGCCGTGGCGCTGCTCGTGCGCGAGCGGCCGCGCCTCGTCGAGATCGAGGTCGGCCAGACCGGCACGTACGCGCGCGACGTCTACGATTTCTGGCGGCCGCTCCACCACAAGGAGGCGCTCGTCGACGGCCACTACTCGGTGCAGTGCTACCTCGACGCCCTCGCCGGGGCCTACGGCGACTGGCGCCGCGTGGCGGGCGACGGCGATCCCCTCGCGCGCACCTGCTATCACGTCCCCTACGGCAAGATGGCCCGCAAGGCCCACCGCCACCGGCTGGCGCTGGACGGCCTGACCGAGCAGGCCGCCGACGAGAGCTTCGCCGTCGAGGTGGAGCCGTCGCTCGATCTGCCGTCGCGCATCGGCAACATCTACACGGGCTCGCTCTACCTGGCGCTCGCGTCCCTGCTCAACACGGAGGCCCGCGCGCTCGAGGGGCAGCGCGTCGGGCTGTTCAGCTACGGCTCGGGCTGCTGCGCCGAGTTCTTCGCGGGCAGGATCGGGCCGGAGGCCGGGGCGCTCGTGGCCGCCCTCGAGATCGACGCCCCGCTCGCCGGGTGCCGTCGCGCCTCCGTCGCGGAGTACGAGGCGCTGCGCCAAGGCGACGAGGCCGCCGACCGCCGGCCGGCGCCCGAGGGCGCCGAGCGCGGGGGCGCGAGCCTCGACGGTCGGGTGGTGTACCTGGGGCTCGACTCGAGCGAGCGGCGCGTCTACGCGAACGAGTGAGCGCCGGAGCGGGCGGCTCGCTCAGCCGGAGCCGGACGGGGGGGACGTGAGCTCCGAGAGCTTCACGGTGAAGAGCTCCGCCCCGCCGGCCGCGGCGACGACGACCCGCAGCGTGCCGGAGGGGGCCGGTCGCTTCAGGCGCGCGGCGACCGCGCGCGTGACCGGCGCGAGCGGCGCGATGCTCTCGGCCATCGCCGAGCGCGCCATCACGCCGACCAGCATCGGCGCGCGCTCGCCCGCGGCCAGGGCGGCGCGGAGCATGCGCTCGGGTTCGAGCGCCGGGTCGCGCTGCTGCAGGCCGATCGCGATGAGGTAGCCCGTCGGTTCTCGCAAGGAGAGGAGATAACCCGTCAGCGGCGCGGGGGCGCTGCCGCGGGCCGGAAGGCTCTGCAGCAGGCGCGCGAGCTCCGGGCGGTGTTCGGCGAGCAGCTCGGCCCGCTCATCGTGATCGGACATGCCCGTCCGCCCCTGCTTCGCGTGGGCGTTCGGCGTGAGACCGCGATTCCGCGGGGTGATCGTCGCTGCGTCTTTCGGGACCATGTTCCTCCAGCGAGGGCTCCTGCCCTCCGTGTTGTTTGTTCCGGTCACCGCGCCGCGCGTGTCACGAAATCGGACGCGGCCGCGCGTCGCTCGCAAACGCCGGCCGCGCGGCGACGGCTGCGCCCCTCGTCCATCGCGAGGGCGCGGCCCCCGTCCGCGGCGAGGGCGCGGACCTTGCGATGAGGCGCCGCAAGCTCGCTGTCCTCCGGCGCGGAGCGCTCCGGCGCCCGGTGCGCCTGCGCGGAGGAGCGCCAGCCAGAGGGAGATCCAGCCTATGCGAGGTCGAATGGGGAGGATTGGACAGGTGATGGCCGCAGCCGCCATGGTGGGGGGCTGCGCCTCCACCGAGGCGCCGCGAGACCCCGCGCCGCCGGTGGACGGCGCGGCGGCGGCGCCCGCGGCGCCCGACACGGCGCTGGGCCCCGCGCGCCTGCGGGCGGCGTACATCGCGGCCGTGCAGGCGTCGGCGCCCGAGAGCTACCGGGTGATCGAGGCGTCCCCGGGCGGGAACGAGGCCAGCCTGCGCGCTCCGAACCCGGCGCACCGGCTCGCGGCCGATTTCAGCGCGTCGGGCGTGCGGATCGCGCCGGAGGAGGGCGAGGCGCGGTGGAGCTTCTCGATGGCCGCCGCCCGGTACGGATGCGCGGGCGATCTGCGCGAGGTCGCGCCCGCGTCCCCGACCGCCACGAAGAACCGCGTGGAGCTCCGCCGGCAGGGCGCGTCGCCGGGCGAGGGGCTCGTGGAGTGGTACGTGAACGGGCCGCTCGGGCTGGAGCAGGGCTTCACGGTGCCCGGGGCCCCGCCCTGCCTCGCCCCCGGGGACCAGGACCTCGTCATCGAGCTCGCCCTGGGCGGCGATCTCCGCGCCACGCCGCTCGCCGGCGGCGAGGGGGTCGCGCTGCGCGAGGCGTCCGGCGCGGTGGCGATGCGGTACACGGATCTCCACGCCACCGACGCCGCGGGGCGGACGCTGCCCGCGTGGATGGAGCTCGGCGTCGACGAGCGCACGCTGTCGCTGCGCGTGGACACCGCCGGGGCCGCGTACCCGGTGACGGTGGATCCGCTCGCCGCCTCGGAGCGGACCGCGCTCATCGCGATCGATGGCTCGACCCCGATCCACCTGAACGGCGACGCGATCGCGATGTCGGGCGACACCGCGATCGTCGGGGCGCCCGGGAGCGCGGCGTACGTGTTCGTGAAGAGCGGCGGCGCCTGGACGCAGCAGGCCAGGCTCGTCCCGGGCGACGGGGCCGCGGGCGACGGCTTCGGCGCCTCGGTCGCGATCTCGGCGGACACGGCCGTGGTCGGGGCGCCCTGGGGCGCCGGGGGCGCGGGCGCCGCCTACGTGTTCGTGCGGAGCGGTGGCGTGTGGTCCGAGCAGGCCAAGCTCGTCGCGAGCGGCGGGTCGTCGAACCCGGCGGGCGGGGCGGTGGCGGTCGACGGGGACCGGGCCGTCCTCTCCGCCGAGACATCGGCCTACGTGTTCTCCCGCAGCGGCGGCGCCTGGAGCGAGGAGGTCGAGCTCGTCGCCCCGGCCGGCGCCAACGCCTGGAGCGCGCCGCCCGTCGCGATCGAGGGCGGCACGGTGGTCGTGGGCTCACCGGGGGACAGGTGGTGGCAGGAGGACGACGGCGTGGGCGCCGCGTACGTGTTCGAGGCGAGCGACTGGGGCGACGCGCACAGGCTCGCGGCGCACCCGCCGGAGACGTACGATCGCTTCGGCAGCTCGGTCGCGATCTCGGGCGGGCGCATCGTCGTGGGCGCGCCGGGCACCGACAGCCCGCCGATGCCGTGGTACCGCCTCGGGCGGGGAATGGCCTACGCGTTCGACCGCGGGGCGAGCGGCTGGATCCGGGAGGCCAGGTTGATCGCGGGCGACGGCAGGACCGGGGACGGCCTGGGAGGCGCCGTCGCGGTCTCCGGCAGCGCCGCGGTCGTCGGCGCGCTCTTGGCCGATCGCCTCGATCAACCGGACGTGGGCGCTGCGTACGTGTTCGTGCCGACGGGCGGCGAGTGGGTCGAGGGCCCGCAGGCCAAGCTCGCCGGCAGCGGACCGACCGGCGGCGCGTTCGGCAAGACCGTCGCGATGTCGGGGAGCTCGGTCATCGTGGGCTCTCCCGCGTACGCGTTCGAGCTCGCGCAGGACGGCGACGCCGACGGCGTGATCGACCCCGACGACAACTGCCCAGACGCCGCGAACCCGTCGCAGGTGGACAGCGACGCCGACGGGCATGGCGACGCGTGCGACCCGCGGTGCGTGACCTTCCGGCGCGGCCTTGGCGGCGACGTGGCCGACGCGACGCTCTGGCAGGTATCGCCCGCGTGGAACGACGGCGCCAGCACCACGCTCTCGACGGGCACCGGCACGGGCGGCGTCCGGCGGAGCCTCCTCCGGTTCAACCTCGCCGGCGTCCCGTCGAGCGCGGAGATCGCCTCGGCGACGCTGTCGCTGTACCAGACGTACAAGATCGAGAGCAGCACCGTGCGCGTCCACCGGGCCACCGCCGCGTGGACGGAGTCGGGCGTCACGTGGGGCAACTTCGGCAGCGGCGGCCATTTCGATCCTGCGATCGCGGCCTCCTTCGTCACCGGCGGTCCTTCCGGCACCACCGGCTTCCGGAACGTCGACGTGACAGCGCTCGCGCAGGCCTGGGTGAGCGGCGAGCTCGCCAACCACGGCGTGCTGATCGAGGAGGACGCGGTGACCCGGAGCTCGCTGCGGAGCAGCGAGAGCGCGAGCACCACGGAGCGGCCGGCGCTCACGGTCTGCTACCACGACACCTGCGAGGACGGGATCCAGAACGGCGCCGAGACCGGCGTGGACTGCGGGGGCCCGAGCTGCGCGCCGTGCGCCCCCGGCAGCGTCCTCTGGAGCAGGCGCTTCATCAACGGCTGGTACGAGTCGATGCGCGCGCGCGCCGTCTCGGTCGACGGCGCGGACAACGTGATCTTCGGCGGCTACGCCTATGGCCCGATCGACTTCGCCGACAGCGGCGCGCCGGCCCCCATGGAGCTGTGGAATACCGCGTTCCTCGCGAAGCTCGACCCCGCGGGGTACGGGAGCTGGAACACGCGCCCGCTCCAGGGCAACACCGTCCTGAGCGTCGCCGCCTCGGGGGCCGGCGAGCTGCTCGTGGGCTCGGACTCCGGCCTGCAGCGGTACAGCGCATGGGGCGAGCTCCTCGCGGAGGTCGAGGGCCTCACCCAGGTCGAGGTCGCCCAGGCCGGCTCGAACGCCGCGCTCGCCAGCGTCCTCTGGGACACGGTCGATCTCGGCGCCGGCCCCCTCGGCGGCGCGCCGGGCAGCGAGCTCCTCGTCGCGAAGCTCGGCGCGGCGGGCGCGCCGATCTGGACCAGGACCTTCGCGGCGGACCCGTACGACAGCGACCCGACGAGCGTCGCCCTCGACGGCGCGGGCAATGTCATCGTCCTCGGCAGCTTCTCCGGCGCCCTCGACCTCGGCGGCGGACCGCTGGCGAGCTCGCCCGCGGCTCAGGGCACGTACCTGGCGAAGTTCGACGCGGCCGGGAATCACGTCTTCAGCCAGGTCGTCTCCGGGGCGCCGGGCGACGGCGAGGTCGCCGCGACCTGGTCCGGGGACCTGGTCGTCGCCCTGGGAACGACCGTGACCAGGTTCACCGGCTCGGGCGCTCCGCTGTGGAGCGTCGATACGAGCGGCCTCGGCACGCTCTCCAGCTACTGGAACATCAGCTCTGTCGCCGTGGACAGCGCCGGCAATGTGTTCGTCAACCCCCGCGGCGCGATCGCGAAGCTCTCGCCGTCGGGCGCCGTGCTGTGGTCGGTCGACCCGATGGGCAGCGCGGACCGCGGCCAGATCTTCGACCTGGCCGTGGACAGCGCCGGCAACGTGATCGGCGTGGGCACGTACGACCACGAGGACGCGATCGTCGTGAAGCTCGCCCCGTAGCCCGGCCAGCGCCCCGGCGCGCTCGCGGTCGTCACGGGCACCTGGCCGCGTGGCCAGGTGCCCGGGATCACGAGCTCCGCGCGCGCGCCGTCGACTCCAGCCCGCCGGGCACGAAGTCCGTCCCCTTCTGGACACGGTCGTTCCACGTCTCGGGGGGCTTGCCTGAAGGCGCCTCCCTCATCGTGATGCACCCCGGCACCGGGCACACGAGCGCGCACAGATTGCAGCCGATGCACTCCTCCTCGTCGACGAACGGGACCCGCGACGGCGCCGCGTCCCCGCTCGGATCCGCCGTCACCGCGCGATCCGGGAGGACCTTCGGGAGGTGGGTGTGGCCCGCCGCGCGCGCCTCCGCCTCCGTCCTCCCCGGCAGGTGGATGCACTGGTGCGCCCCGTCCATGCAGGCCACGTAACAGAGCTGGCACCCGATGCACTTGTCGGCGCTGATGTCCGCGACCACGCGGTACGAGAGGTCGAGCTCGCCCCACTCCTGGACCTGCGGGATCGCCCTGCCGCGCAGCTCGTTCACCGAGCGCATCCCGTGATCGTCGAGCCAGTCGCTGAGCCCCTCGATCATCTCCTCGACGATGCGGTAGCCGTAATGCATCACCGCGGTGCAGACCTGGACGCTCGTCGCGCCGAGCGCGATGAACTCGGCGGCGTCGCGGGAGTTCGAGATGCCGCCGATGCCGGAGATGGGCAGCCGCCCGACGCCGGGGTGGCGCGCCAGCTGGCTCAGCATGTGGAGCGCGATCGGCTTGACCGCGGGCCCGCAATACCCGCCGTTCGTCGACGCGCCGCCGACCCGGGGGAGCGGGACCATCCGCTCCAGATCGACGCCCATGAGCGACTTCACCGTGTTGATCAGCGAGACGCCGTGCGCCCCGGAGCGGAGCACGGCCTCGCCCGGCTCCAGGATGTCGCCGACGTTGGGCGTGAGCTTCACGATGACCGGCGTCGTCGCGAACTCGACGGCCCAGCGCGCGATCTCCTGGAGGACCGCCGGCTCGTTGCCGACGGCCGAGCCCATGCCGCGCTCGCACATCCCGTGCGGACAGCCGAAGTTGAGCTCCAGCCCGTCCGCGCCCGTGTCCTCGGCCTTGCGGATGATCTCGCGCCACTCGTCCTTCGTCTCGACCATCAGCGATGCGATGAGCGCGTGGCCCGGGTAACGCCGCTTGATCTCGCGCATCTCCTTGAGGTTCACGTCGAGCGGGCGATCGGTGATGAGCTCGACGTTGTTGAGCCCCATGAGCCGCGTGTTGCCGTAGTCGATGCCGCCGAACCGGCTCGACACGTTGACGATCGGGTTCCCGAGCGTCTTCCAGACGGCGCCGCCCCAGCCGGCGTCGAAGGCGCGCCGGACCTGATCTCCGGTGTTGGTCGGCGGCGCCGAGGCGAGCCAGAACGGGTTCGGGCTCTTGATCCCGGCGAAGTCGATAGAGAGGTCGGCCATCGCTCAGCTCCCTTGCGGTGAGGGCCCGGGCGCCGCGCCGCCCGCCCGCGTCGTCATCGCTTCGTGCATCGCGCGCGCGGCGATCTTCGCCTCGGCGACCGCGTTGACGACCTCCTTGCCGCCGTTCACGCAGTCGCCGCCGCTGTACACCTTCGGGTTGCCCGTGCGGTGCGTCGCCGGGTCGACCACCACGCGCCCCCTCGGGTCGAGCACCACCCCCTCGAACGCGAGCGCCACCTGCGTCGCCCGGCTCTGCCCGATCGCGACCGCGACGAGGTCGGCGGGCAGGACCTCCTCTTCGGCCGGCCCCGGCGCGGGGCCCCGCGCGCGGGTGTCGGCGGGCGCGTCGGCGGGCGCGTCGGCGGGCGCGATCCGCAGCGCGACGACCTTGCCGCCCTCGCGCACCACCTCGACCGGCACCCGGTTCTCGACGAGGCGCGCGCCGGCGACCCGCGCGCCCTCGAGCTCGTGCGCGTAGCCCGACATCTCGGCCTCGGAGCGGCGGTACACGACGGCCACGTCCACCCCGAGCAGCGAAAGCTCGTGGGCGACGTCGAGCGCCGTGTTGCCGCCGCCGATGACGACCGCGCGCCGCACGCCCGCGAGGTCGAGGCTCGGGTCGGCCTTGAGCCGCTCGATGAACGCTGTCGCGCCCACCACGCCGTCGCCGTCCTCCCCGCGGAGGCCGAGGCGCGCGTCGGCGCCCAGGCCGAGCCCCAGGAAGACCGCGTCGTACTCCGCGAGCAGGTCGCGCGCGGAGACCTCCCCCGGCCCGGCCGCCTGCGCCACGACCGAGACGCCGGCGCGGAGCTCGACGTCCCCGAGCGACAGGACCCACTCGAGCTCGTGGAGCGCCTCGTGCCCCTTCATCTTGTAGGGCGCGATCCCGAGCGTGTTCAGGCCGCCGGGGATCGCCTTGCGCTCGAAGATCACGGCGCGGTGCCCCTCGAGGGCGAGGTAGCCCGCCGCGGCGATCGACGCGGGCCCCGCGCCCACGAGCGCGACGCTCTTGCCGGTGGGCGGCTTCGCCCGGAAGATCCGCGGATCGCGCGCGAGGGCCGACTCGACAGCGTAGCGCTGGAGGCGGCCGATCGCGATCGGCTCGCGACCCCACCCGTTGTAGACGCAGTCGCCCGCGCAGAGCACCTCGACGGGGCAGGCCTGCCCGCACGACTGGCCGAGCAGGTTGGCCGTGAGGATGGTGCGGGCCGCGCCCTTCACCTGGCCGGCCGCGATCTTCCGGATGAAGGTCGGGATATCGATCGCCGTCGGGCACGCCTTGACGCAGGGCGCGTCGACGCAATAGAGGCACCGGTTCGCCTCGGCGATCGCCTCGGCGTCGGTGTAACGCGGGCTCTTGTCCTCGAATCGCTCTTCGATCCGGCCGGACGGGAGGGCTGAGAGGCGTATCGGGGCTCGGGTCATGCTGGCGCTCGCGCGGCTCCTCTCGGGTACTGAGGGGTGACTAGAAGGCCTGGGCTCCCTGGGTCGGGCCGAGCCGGCGGGGTAGATAGCGCCCTGCGCCGCGCTGCACGTCGAGCTTGCCGTCCGTGCACTGGACCCGGCCGTTCACGATGACGTGCGTCGGCTTCCCCTTCACCTCGAAGCCCTCGAAGATGCTCCGGTCGCACCGGTGGTGGTGGGTCTTCGCGGAGATCGTGCTCGTCCCCTTCGGGTCGAAGACCACGAGATCCGCGTCGCCGCCCGGCACGATCGAGCCTTTGCGCGGGTACAGCCCGAAGATCTTGGCCGGCTGCGTCGAGAAGAGATCGACGAAGCGGTGGACGTCGATCCGCCCCGCGAGCACCCCGTAGGTCCAGAGCAGGGCGAGGCGGTTCTCGATGCCGGCGGCGCCGTTCGGGATCCGCGAGAAATCGTCCTTGCCCATGTCCTTCTGGCCGACCTGGTTGAAGGGACAGTGGTCGGTCGCCACGGTCTGGATGAGCCCCGACGAGAGCGCGGCCCACAGCGCGTCCTGGTGGCCCTTCGGCCGGATCGGCGGGCTCATCACGTAGGCCGCCCCCTCGAAGCCGGGCTTCTCGTACACCGAGTCGTCGAGCAGGAGGTACTGCGGGCACGTCTCGGCCATGACCACCTGGCCCCGGCTCCGCGCCTCGGTGACCGCGGCGAGCGCCTCCTTGCAGGTGAGGTGGACGATGTAGATCGGCTCGCCGATCATCCGGGCGAGCATGATCGCGCGCCCCGTCGCCTCGCCCTCGATCGGCGCGGGGCGGCTCTGCGCGTGGTACCGCGGGTGGGTCTTGCCCTCCTTCAGGAGCTTCTTCTGGAGCGCGACGACCGCGTCGCCGTGCTCGGCGTGCACGGTCACGAGCGCGCCGAGGCCCTTGGCGGCCTCCATCACCTGGATGAGCTCCGGATCGTCGACGCCGATGGCCCCGCGGTAGGCCATGAAGGTCTTGAACGACGGGATGCCGTGCTCGCGCGTGCAGACGGCCATCTCCTTGAGGGTGTCGTCGCCGAACCAGGTGACGGCCATGTGGAAGGCGTAATCGGAGACCGCCTTCTTCGCCTTCTCGTTCCACATCGCGAGCCCGTCGAGCAGCGCCTGCCCTCGGGCCGGGATCACGAAATCGATGATCGAGGTCGTGCCCCCGGCGACGCCCGCCGCCGTGCCGGTCTCGAAATCATCGGAGCTCTCCGTCCCCATGAACGGCAGCTCCATGTGCACGTGGGCGTCGACCCCGCCGGGGAAGACGAGCTGCCCCGAGGCGTCGATCACGGTGTCCCCCGCGCGCTCCTTCGACAGCCCCACGCCGACCGCGGCGATCTTCCCGTCCTCGCAGTAGACGTCGCCGACGAACCGGTCGCTCGCTGTGATGATCTCGCCGTTCTTGATCAGGATGCCCATGTTGCTCCTCCGCGGGTGAGCGCCGGGCGGCGGGTCCCCGCCGGGGGCGGCGCCGCCCTCCCGCCGCCCCGGGCCCTCAGGGCAGCTGTTCCGTGAGCTCGCCGTACGTCTCGGGCCGGCGATCGCGGTAGAACTGCCACGTCCTCCGCACCTCCTCGATCAGGTCGAGGTTCATCTCGGCGACGACGAGCTCGTCCTTGTCCTCGCTCCCCGTCGCGAGGAAGCTGCCCCGCGGGTCGCAGAAGTAGCTCGTCCCGTAGAACTTGCCGATGTTCCACGGCGCCTCGGTGCCGACGCGGTTCGAGGCGGCGATGAAGTAGCCGTTGGCCACGGCGTGCGCGGGCTGCTCGAGCTTCCAGAGGTACTGGGAGAGCCCGGCGACCGTCGCCGAGGGGTTCCACACGATCTCGGCGCCGTTCAGGCCGAGCAGCCGCGCCCCCTCCGGGAAGTGGCGATCATAGCAGATGTAGACCCCGATCCGCGCATACCGCGTCTGGAACGTGGGATATCCGAGGTTCCCCGGCTTGAAGAAGAACTTCTCCCAGAACCCGTTCGTGTGCGGGATGTGCGTCTTCCGGTACTTGCCGAGGTACGTGCCGTCGGCGTCGACCACGGCGGCCGTGTTGTAGTAGACGCCCGCCATCTCCCGCTCGTAGATCGGGATGATCATCACCATCTTGTACTTCTTGGCGTACGCCGCGAGCCGCTCGACCGTCGGGCCGGGGACGGGCTCGGCGACATCGCACCATTTCGCGTCCTGCGAAGGACAGAAGTAAGGTGTGTTGAAGACCTCCTGCAAACAGAGGATCTGCACACCCCTCTTCCCCGCCTCGTCGATGAACGACAGGTGCTTCTCGAACATCGCGTCCCGGATGGCCATGACGGAGGCGCCGTCGTCGGCGATCGGGGTGGAGCACTGGATGAGCCCGCCAAGTACATTTCGTGCCATCAGAACCACCTCGTGATGACGATCTTGCGCTCCGTGTAGAAGTCGATGGCCGTCGGGCCGTGCGCCTTCAGATCGCCGAAGAAGCTGCCCTTCTGGCCGCCGAAGGGGAAGAAGGCCATGGGCGCCGCGACGCCGATGTTCACGCCGACCATCCCGGCCCCGACGCGGTGCTGGAACTCGCGCGCCGCGCGGCCGCTCGACGTGTAGATCGACGCCGCATTGCCGTACTCGCTCCGGTTCGCGATCGCGATCGCCTCGTCGAGGTCGTTCGCGCGCATCAGGCACGCGACCGGCCCGAAGATCTCCTCGGTCGCGATCACCATCCCTGGCCGCACGTCGTCGAAGACCGTGGGCCCAACCCAGTTGCCGTCCGGATACCCCTCGACCCTGGCGTCCCGGCCGTCGAGGAGGAGCGTCGCCCCCTCGGCCACGCCCTGGTTGATGTACGAGAGCACCCGGTCCCTGTGCGCCGCCGAGATCACCGGGCCCATGGTCACGCCCGGCTTCGATCCGTCGCCCAGCACGATCCCCTTCGCGTGGCGCACGAGCCCGTCGCGCACGGCCTCGTAGGTGTCGCCGACGCACACGACGACGCTGCCGGCCAGGCATCGCTGGCCGGAGCAGCCGTAGATGGACTCGGCCACGTTGGCGACCGTCATCTGCCGCTCGGCGTCCGGCATCACGACGAGGAAGTTCTTCGCCCCGCCGAGCGCCTGGACCCGCTTGCCCGCCTCCGCGGCGCTCTTGTACACGTGGCGCGCGATCGCCGACGAGCCGACGAACGACACGCCCGCGATGTCCCTGTGCGCGCAGAAGGCGTTCACGACGTCACGGCCGCCATGGACCAGGTTCACCACCCCGGGCGGCAGCCCGGCCTGCTCGATCAGCTCGAAGATGCGCTGCTGCGAGAGCGGGACCTGCTCCGACGGCTTGAGCACGAACGTGTTCCCCGTCGCGATGGCGTACGGCAAGAACCAGAGCGGCACCATCGGGGGGAAATTGAACGGCGTGATCGCGGCGAAGACGCCGAGCGGCTGGCGGATCGTGTGGCAGTCGATCCGGGACGCGACGTCCTCGAGGGCCTGCCCCATCAGGAGGGCCGGGATGCCGGCCGCGTGCTCGACGTTCTCGATGCCGCGACCGAAATCGTTCCGGGCCTCGGCCAGCGTCTTGCCGTGCTCGGAGGTGCAGATCGCCGCGATCTCGTCGCGATGGGCGTCGAAGATCTCGCGCAGCTTGAAGAGGTAGCGCGCCCGCTGCACCGGCGGCGTCGCGCTCCAGCCGGGGAACGCCGCCTGCGCGGCCTTCACCGCCGCGTCGACGTCGGCCGCCGTCGAGAGGGGCACCTCCGCAAGAGATTCCCCGGTCGCCGGGTTCTTCACCTCGAGGCGCGTCGCCCCCGAGGCTCGAGACCAGGCGCCGCCGACGAAGTTTTCCAGCACACGCATCGTGAAAAACCTTTCCCCCCGGCGAGGTCGTCACTCGGCAGCCCCGACCAACAGGCCGGGCGCCGCCCCTGGCTGCTGGGCACCACAGCCCACCGATCGAGCGCTACATGCGGTGGGGGCCATCCGTCAAGCCTCGGTGCGACGCGGCACGCGCCGCACCCGCCTACGGAAGATCCCCAGCGCACATCCCGTAGTATAGACCACAGAGCAGCTGGCGGCCCACCGTGCAACTGCCCAGCAGCACGTCATGAAATACTTTGGAAATAACTCGGGTATGCCCTGGCTGGGCCGCGCGAACGACGCGAACGACGCGAACGACACGAGCGACGCGAACGAGAGGACCCTGCCGCTCGAGCGACTCCATCCGCCGCGATGCCCCACGTCGAGCCGGCCCGGCGCGACTCCCTCGCCGCCGCGCGCGCCGCATGGGAGTCGCGCCGAAGCGCGGCGCGGCCCGTCCACCGGAGCACCGCATCGAAAGTCGCTCGCGGTCGTTGCTCCGTCGATCGAACCGTCCTAGGTGCACCCCATGGACCTCGCGGATCCTTGCCCGGTGGCCAGGCGCACGACTATCCCAGGGGATGGCTGTGCGCGCTGGCGGCTCGGCGGTGCGCAGACGTAAGATCGGTGCGCGCTCGGTGAGACGATGACGAAACCCAGCATGCTGTTCGACACGACGGAGCACGTGCTCATCGCCGTCCACGGCAGGGAACCGCCGACCGACGAGGAATGGGAAGGGTATATGCAGGCGGCGGGCAGTCTCCCGCCCACCTGCACGAAGACTCTCGTGGTGACCGCCGGGGGGGGACCCAACGCGAAGCAGCGGGCATCCATCAACGACTACGTCAGCAAGACCGCGCTCACCGTGGCGATCTGCACGGACGCGCTCCTCGTCCGGCAGATCGGGACTGCGCTCAGCTGGTTCAACCCGCGGGTCAAGGCGTTCCGGGGCAGCGACGTCGTGGCCGCGCTGCGCTATCTGGAGATCACCGGGCCTGAGGCCGCCGAGGTGCAACACAAGGTCACGAAGATGAGACTCGAGATCGAGGGCCGGCCGTCCCGCGCGCCGCGCTGACCCGGGGGCCGCCGGGGAGATCGTGGCGACGCCTGGGGCGCGGGGGTGGTAGGAGGGTGGCAGGAGGGGGATCGGACCACCGCGATGAACACGACCCGCTGGCAGCAGCTCATCTCCTCGCGAGCGGCGCGAGAGGCCCCGAACGGCGCGTGGCGTCCCCGCTTCTTCCGCCCGGCGCGCGAGGACGACGCGGAGGAGCTCGGCCGCCTGCTCCACGACGACGCCCGGATCGAGATCTTCGACACGATCGGCCGGCAGCTCGCCGATCTCGTGAAGACCCGCCACCCCCGGGAGCGCCTCGGTGAGCGGGACGTCGCGCGGCTCGTGGGAGAGCACCTGAACGGCGCCCCCATCGAGGCCTATGGAGTCTGGGTCCACTATCCGTGGTCGCACCGCCTCGTGCACCTGCTCGATGAGGCCGAGTTCGTCGAGCTGCGGACCGACCGGAACAAGCACAAGATCAGCGGCGAGGAGCAGGCGGCGCTCGCCCGCCGGCGCATCGGCGTCGTCGGCCTCTCGGTGGGGCAGTCCGTGGCGATGACCATCGCGCTCGAGCGGGGCGCCGGCGAGCTGCGCCTCGCGGACTTCGACCACCTCGATCTCTCGAACCTGAACCGGATCCGGACCGGCGCGCACAACCTCGACCTGCCGAAGGTCGTCGCCACGGCGCGCGAGATCGCCGAGCTCGATCCGTTCCTCCACGTGACGTGCTTCCCCGAGGGGGTCACGGCGGACAATATCGAGCGCTTCCTGCTCGACGGGGGCAAGCTCGATGTCCTCGTGGACGAGTGCGACAGCCTCGATATCAAGCTCCTGCTCCGCACGACCGCGCGCGCCCACCGCATACCGGTCGTGATGGAGACGAGCGACCGGGGGCTCATCGACGTCGAGCGCTTCGATCGGGAGGGCGATCGGCCGATCCTCCACGGGCTCGTCGGCGATCTCACGCCCGAGCGCGTCCGCGGCCTGTCGACCGAGGACAAGGTGCCTTATGTCATGCAGATCATCGGGCAAGACGCGATCTCGCTCCGGCTCCGCGCGTCGCTCGTCGAGGTGCAGCAGTCGGTGAGCACATGGCCTCAGCTCGGGTCGGCGGTCGTCCACGGCGGGGCGGCGGCCGCGGACACGGCGCGCCGGATCGCCCTCGGGGAGCCGGTGCGGTCAGGCCGGTATTATGTCGACCTCGAGGAGCTCATCAGCGGCCCCGAGGGGGAGCCCGCCGCCGCGGACGCGCCGCGCGCGCCGGGCCCTGCCCTCGCCGCAGCGGCGGGCCCGCTCCCGGCCGCCGAGGCCGGCGCCGTCGCGCTCGACCCGGCGCGGCTGCGGCGGCTCGTCGCGGCGGGCGTCGCGGCGCCCTCGGGCGGCAACTGCCAGCCCTGGCTCTGGGTCCACGAGGGCCGTCGCCTCGGGCTGTTCCACGACCGGGCGCGCTCCGAGTCGCTCGCCGACTTCCAGGGCGCGGGCGGCGTGGTCGCGCTCGGCGCGGCCGCCGAGAACGTCGTCCTCGCCGCGCACCGCGAGGGGCTCGGCGTGCGCGTCTCGCCGTTCCCGTGCGAGGGCGACGAGGACCTGGCCGCCACGTTCGCGTTCTTCGGCGCGCCGACCCCCGGCGCCGAGGACCACGCCATGGATGGCCTCGCGGACGCCATCGGGCTCCGGCACACGAACCGGCGCCCTGGCCAGCGGGCGCCGCTCGCGGAGGAGCACCGCGCCGCCCTCCGCGCCGCTGTCGAGTCCATCCCCGGGGCGCGCCTCGGGCTGCTCGAGGCGCCGGCGGAGCTCGACGAGATCGGCGCCCTCATCGGCGCCGGCGATCGGCTCCGGATGCTCGCCAGGCAGACCCACGCCGACATGATGCGGGAGGTCCGCTGGACCGAGGCGGAGGCCGAGGCGCGCCGGGACGGGCTGTTCGTCGGCACGCTCGAGCTCTCGCCGACCGATCTCGCGGGGTTCAAGATCTGCCGGGATTACCGCGCCCTGGAGCTCGTGCGACGCTGGGGCGGCGGCCGGGGGCTCGAGAGGATGGCGCAGAAGGCGATCCGCTGCGCGGCGGCCGTCGGGCTGATCACCCTGCCGCGCGCCCGGCTCACCGACTATTTCCAGGGCGGCCGGGCGGTCGAGCGCGCGTGGCTCACCGCGACGCAGCTGGGCATCGCGGTCTACCCGATGACGACGTTGCCCTACCTGTTCGCGCGGCTGATCCGGGGCCGCGGCGAGGGGCTCGACGCGGAGACCGCGGAGGCCGCGGCCGGGCTCCGGGAGCGCTATCTCCGGCTGTTCGACGTCACCGACGCGACGGCGGAGGTCCTGCTCTTCCGCCTGTCGCTCGCGGGCCCCGTCTCGGCGCGCTCCCTCCGCCGCCCCATCGACGACGTGCTCGTCGTGCGCTGACCCGGCGCCGCGGGCGGGCAGCCTGCACGGCGCGCCGCGGCGGCCCGCGCAGCGCCGGCCCTCACGGCGTCGGGCGATCGCCGAAGAGCCAGCTGCGCGCGGCTGCCTCGTCCTTGAAGACCCGCACGAGCTGCGCGGTCCCCGCCTCACGGGCGATCCGGCTCGCCTGAAGCGCCGCGAGATCGCTTTGCACGAGCTCGGCGGCCCTGATCACCCCCATCGCGGTCGAGGTCGCCGCGATGTCGCGGAGGAGCTCCGTCGCCTCCTCGGAGGCGATGGAAAAGCCACGGAAGTCCACGAGGACGCGGATCCTCCGGCCATAGAGCGAGCCGAGGGCCTTCTTGTACTCCGCGGCGTACGCCTGCGCCTCCTCCGTGCGCACGACGCCTTGCAACGTGACCTCGATGAGCGCGTTGATGAGGTCGATCTTGAGCTGGTACATGCCGCCTCACCTGGAGAACCGAGAGCGAGACTGAGACCGAGAGACCATAGCGTCGCGCCGCCGCTGATCCAGGCCGTTATCGCGGCTTCGGCTCGGTGAGCCGGTAGACATGCTCCACGAACTCCGGGACGAGCTCCCTGGCGACGATCCACAGCCGTCCTTCGCCGAGGTCGTGCACGCCGGCAGGACCGTCGAACGTCAGCTTGCCGCGCTCACCGAAGTAGATGAACGACTTCCTGTCGTGGCTGCGGAACCAGCCGCACGCCGCGTCGAGCAGCGGGCCGAGCGCGGCGTCTCCGCCGGGGCGCATCGGGAAGATGCGGATCGAGTCGAGGAGGCGGAAGAGGTTCGTTCCGAGCTCGCCGAGCTCGAGGACCGCGACCGCCAGCGGCTCGCCGTGCTGGCGCGCCACGAGGAGCACGCGCTCCCGCTCCAGGCCCGCGCTGCGCCAGCGCTCGACGCAGGGCCCCATCCCGAGCCTGCCGGGCACGAGATCGAGCGCCTCCGCGTACATGCGCGGCGACGTCGCGCACAGGAGGCCGAGCAGCGCCGCCTGCTCCCCGGGGGTCGGCTCGCCGATCTCGATCGGCCCGCCGGCTTCGCGCGGCGCGCGCGGCGCGGCGCGCGCGTCCACCCCCATCAGGCGGAACGGCAGCGACAGGACGTGGCCCGTCTCGTGGCGCGCGCGGGCGAACTCGAACAGCGATCGCTCGTTCCACGCGACGTGCGCCTCCGCGTAGGCGATGATCCAGCGGCACTCCGGGTCGGCCATCGCGTGCTCGAAGCAGCGAGTGAACATGTCGCGGAGCACCTGCCGGGAGCTCAGGTTCGACGCGGACTTTGGCCGCTTCGCGAGCTGATGAATCATCCACGTGCTGTGGTATGGCTTCATGATCGAGAAATTGCCCTCGATCCCGTGCTCGGACAGACACGCCACGTTGTACAGGAGGTGCGGCACCGCCGCGGCCTTCTGCGCCATGGTCAGGAAGCTCGGCTTGATGGCCTCGAAGTGCTCCGGCCGCCGCCCGGAGAGGTTGAAATAGCCGGACGAGTCGAAGAGATCCCAGAGCTCCGCCTGCCACGCGGTCCCCCCGTAGGTCGTCGCGTGCAGGATGCGGGACACGAGCCTGAGCCAGCGCCGCTCGTCCTCGCGCCGCGCGGCGGTCACGTGCACGCTGCAGAGCTGGGTGTCCGCGCCGTCCACGACCGACACCGACCGCACCTCGCCCCGCAGGTGGACGACGCCGTCGTCGCCGTCGGGGAGCTCCAGCGAGAGCCTGTGCCTGGGGAGCAGCGGCGGGTGTCCCCTCGTCAGCGCCATCCGCAGGCCCGAGAAGGACACGTCGACCACCTCGGCCTCGATCGGCGGGATGTGAAGCCACTCGGGGTGCAGGAAGCGCGCGGTGAGATCGGCCTCGACGCCCCGCTGCAGCAGGCTCTTGCGGAGGCGCTCCACGCGCGCCGGCAGCGCGGAGACGAGCTCGCCCGGGCGCACCTCGTCCGCGCGGACGTTGAAGCGAAAGACGGAGTTCTGCCCGGCGATCTCGACCGCGGCGTCCTCGCTCCAGCCCTTGATGCCGAACCACGTGACCGTCCCGGCCCCCACCTCGCTGAGCATCACGCAGAGGGGCGGCGCGCTCTCGGCGGCGCGGCGGACGACACCCTTCCTCCGCAGCAGGAAGCCGAGGATGTTGCGCACCCTCCTGGGGTCGTCGATGACTTCGCGCACGTGCCCCGCGTCCGTGGCCGATGGCCTGAACAGGCTCGCCGCGGCCGCCTTGGCCGTGCCCGCGTCGACGAGGGCGCGCAGCACGTCGCGGATCTGCCCCGCCGCGCGGGAGGGGGTTCCGTCCTCGAACGACAGCCCGATGAGCGGCCCCCGCAGGCCCATCGACTGGAGCACCAGCACGGCGGAGAGCGGACCGATCTCGACGTCGCCGGCGTACAGGCGCACCCGGACGACGCTGCCGAAAGGGAACGAGGTCCGATAGTCGGGCTCGATCCAGGCGCCCATCGAGCCGAGCAGGACGATCGGGTAGCTCAGGTCGCGCCCCTCGATGCGCAGCCAGGCAGCGCCGCCGTCCAGCCAGCACGCCTCCGGCACCCGGACCGCCGGATCTCCCCCGAGGAGCGCCCGATCCAGAGGCCCCCCGTCAGCGCTGCCGCCGGCGGCCCAGCGCGCGTCCTGCCCGAAGCCGATCTTCGGAACCACGGTCACGCGGTCGCCCCCTCTGTCGCGAGGCCACGCGTTCCACGTGAGGAACAGGCAACGAGGCTGCTCCGCCAGCATGGCGAGGAATCACGGCGCTGTTCGGCGAGCTCGACAACACCCCGCAGGAGCTCACCTGGAAGCCGGGAAGGAGGCAGATCCACTTGCGCGTACTTCCAGATCCTCTGTACCGGATGTCAACATCCCGCGTCAAGCGCCGCCGTGCCGTGCGCGCCGACGTGTCGCCTCCGTCGACGCCATCAACACCGTCAACACCGTTGACGTACTTTGCGTTCACGCATCCGTCGTAATCGCCGTCGCCCCGCGCCCTGAACACGGGAGCAAGATCGCCCAGGATCCACCGCAGAGCGGGGCGATGGTCCGGACGTGGCGGGCGGTCACGGCTGTCCATGCTACAAAGCGCCACCCCGATGCCTGACATGAGCCCCTTCCTGCACGCCGACGGCTGGATCACGCTGGCGACCCTCAGCGCGCTGGAGATCGTGCTTGGAATCGACAACATCGTCTTCCTCTCCATCATGACGGCGAAGCTGCCGCTGGAGCAGCAGCCCATCGCCCGCCGCATCGGCCTCGTGCTCGCCCTCGGGATGCGGCTGCTCCTCCTGCTCGCGATCTCATGGGTGATGGGACTCAAGGCTACCCTGTTCAGCCTGCTCGGACACGACTTCAGCGGGCGTGATCTGATCCTGCTGGCTGGCGGTGTGTTCTTGATTGGCAAGGCGACCCACGAGATGTTCGATAAACTCGAGGTCGACGATCCCAAGGAAGATCAGCCGAAGGCGAAGGCGTCCTTCCCCTCCGTCATCGCGCAGATCGTGCTGCTCGACATCGTCTTTTCGCTCGACTCGGTCATCACCGCCGTCGGCATGGCGCAGCACATCTCGATCATGATGGTGGCCATGTTCATCGCGGTGGGCGTGATGCTCGTCTTCGCCGGGAGCATCGGCGCGTTCATCCAGCGCCACCCGAGCATGAAGATCCTCGCGCTGAGCTTCCTGCTCCTCATCGGCGTGGTGCTCATGGCCGACGGCATGGGCCAGCACATCAGCAAGGGGTATATCTACTTCGCGATGGCCTTCTCGCTCGGCGTCGAGCTCATCAACATGCGCCTCCGGGTGCGCCAGCGGCCCGTCCAGCTGCACACGAGGATGGGGAGCTCTCCGGACCTCTCGCCGGCGCACGAGCAGGCTCCGCCACGGAGCTGAGCCCCACGCCGGGATCTCCGCGGAAGAGCCGGAGAGGCGGCGGAGGCCGGGGCGCTCGGAGCGAGCACCGGGAGAGCCTGTAAACAATTCGCACAGAGGTGGTCTACGAGGGTCGACGGCGAGAGCGGCCGGTCCCAGAAGTGACACCGGGGTTCTCCACCGAGGTGAGCGTGAGCGACGAGCGAGACGACCAAGGAGACTCAGAGCGAGGAAGGCAGCGGCGCATCGTGGTCGTCGACGACGACGACGCGATCGTCGAGACGCTGGCGGAGGTGCTGCTGGCGGAAGGGTATGAGGTCGAGGGGTACACCGACCCCCTCGAAGCCCTGGAGCGGCTGCGCTCCCAGGCGCCGCCCGACGCCATCGTCATCGACTGCGTGATGCCGTTCCTGGACGGGCCGCGCCTCATCGAGACGCTCGCGGCCGAGGGGAGAGCGGCGCCGGTCGTGCTCGTGACCGCGCTCAGCGATCCCGGCTTCTGCATCGATCCGAACCACCCGGACGCGACGCGGATCATCAACAAGCCGTTCGACCTGGAGCAGCTGCTGGAGACGCTCGACGACCTCACGAGCGCGCCCCCGGTGAGCGAGCCAGAGGCGCGGCGGCGCACGCGGACCGCGTCGACCCAGCGGACGTAGCGGCGCCGGACGCCCGCAGCTGGGGGCGCCCGGACCTCGGCGGGCCGGCGCGCGGCGCCCCGCAACGGCGCGCCGCCGCGCGAGCGCGCCTGCCCGCCGTGGCGGAGCGGCGCGCTCAGGGCCGGGGGAGCGCCGCGGAGAGCCCGTGGACGGCCTCGGCGCCCACGGGGACGGTGACGCTCGACCTCTTGAAGTCGCCGCCGACCGGCTCGTAGGAGCCGCCGAGGCACTGCGCGAGGAACGTCTCCGCGATCGCGTTGAACGACATGGAGTTCTCCGGGCGGGCGAAGCCGTGGCCCTCGTCGGGGTACAGCACGTACGTGACCGGGATCCCCTTGCTCGTCATCGCCTTGACGATCTGATCGCTCTCGGCCTGCTTCACGCGCGGGTCGTTGGCGCCCTGGCCGATGAGGAGGGGCCGCTTGATCTGGTCCGCGCGGTAGAGCGGCGAGCGCGTGCGCAGGAGATCGCGGCCGTCCTCGGTGCGGGGGTCGCCGACCCGCTTCGCGAAGAGCTCGAGCATCGGCGCCCAGTAGGGCGGGATGGACTGGAGCAGGGTCACGAGGTTCGACGGGCCGACGATGTCGACGCCGCAGGCGAAGGTCTCCGGCGTGAAGGTCAGCCCGACGAGCGTCGCGTAGCCGCCGTAGCTGCCGCCCATGATCGCCACGCGCGCCCTGTCGGCGATGCCCTGCGCGACGGACCACTCCACGGCGTCGAGCAGGTCGTTGTGCATCTTGCCCGCCCACTCGAGGTCGCCCGCGTTGACGAACCGCTTTCCGAAGCCCGTCGAGCCCCGGAAGTTGACGCTCAGCACGGCGTAGCCGCGGTTCGCGAGCCACTGGTGCATCGGATCGAGGCGGAAGGAGCTGCGCGCCCAGGGGCCGCCGTGGACGAGGAGCACCATCGAGAGCGGCCTGTCCGGCTTGCCGTCGCCGTCGGGGTCGGCGGCGCGCGGCAGCGACAGGTAGCTCACGAGCTCGAGGCCGTCGCGCGCCTTGATGACCACGGGCCGCATCTTCACGAGCGGCTGCGACTCGAGCGCGGCGCGGTTCGTGAAGAGGAACGTCGCCTTCTTCGCGTCACGGTCGTAGAGGTAGTATCGGACGGGGCCGTCCGACACGGTGTATCCGACGGTCCACCGCTTGTCGTCGAGCGACCGGCTCAGCACGTCGAGCTCGCCGTCGGCGACCGCGCGGAGGGCGTCGAGATCCGGCTGGATGCTCTTGTCGAGCACCTGCCAGCGCTTGCGCTCGCGCTCGGAGGCCGCCGCCTGGACCTTGCCCGTCTTCGGGTGGACGATCACGTCGCTGACATCGGCCTTCGCGTCCTCGGCGAGCACGGCGGGCTTCGCCTTGCGCAGATCGAGGGTGACGAGCGCGGAGGTGTCGCGGCCGCGGCTGTCCCGGAAATAGAGCGTCTTGCCGGCCGCGTCGAAGCCGATCGCCTCGCTCGTCACGGCGTCCTCGGGCCCGAACGCGACGAAGGGCTTCGGCTCCTTGCCGGTGAGATCGAGGAACTCCTGCCCTCCGTCGCGCGTCATCCGCGACGCGAGCCGCGCCTTGAAGTCATGGTCGGTGACGAACCCGACGAATCCGTCGTTCTGCCGCACGAGCTTGCGCTCGCCCGTGCGCACGTCGACGCGGTAGAGATCGTGGACCTTCTTGTCCCGATCGTTCATGCCGATCAGGATCTCGTTCGGGATCTTGGGGCTCATCCCCTCGAACATCGCGGCGATGCCCTCGAAGGGGGTGAGGTCCTTGATCTGCCCAGTCTTGAGCTCGACGGCGTAGATGTGCCAGTTCTCGTCGCCGGCCTTGTCCTGGCGATAGAGGACATAGTCGTTCGTGTAGGGGAACAGGAAGGTGCGCACCCCGCGGCTCTGCTCCTTCGTGACCGGCTTGGCCGACGCCGGCGCCTGGGCCGGGCCGACCCACACGTTGAGCACGCCGTCGGAGGGGGCGAGGAACCCGAGCCGCTTGCCGTCCGGGCTGATCTGGGGGGACATGCGATCCGGGTTGCCGAAGAGCATGCGCCGCGGCATGAGCGTCGCGTCGGCGCGCGGCCCGGCCGTCGTCGGCGCGGCCGGGGCTGCGGCCGCCGGGGCCGCGGCCGCCGGGGCTGCCGGCGCCGGCGCGGCGGCCTGTCGGGGGGGCGGCGGCGCGGACGCCGGAGCGCCGCCGCAGGCGAGCGGCGCGATCAAGGGCAGCAGGAACAGCGATCGGAGCTTCTGGGGCAAGTCCATGGGTTCACCCGGGGCGCGGAGCCGCTGGCGGCACCCCGCATGCGCCGGGCCCGCGCGCCGAGCGTCATAACCGAGATCCCGGAGGCCGGTCTACGGCGCCGCACCGAAGGCGCCTCCGATCCGCCCAGCCCGGATCGCCCGATCCGGGGGGTGTGCCGGCTCGGCGTCAGGCGGCTTGCTGCGGTGTGGTGCTGGTGGGCTCGCCGCGCGCGTCGAGCGCGAGCTTGCTCGACAGCCACGCTCGCACGCGCTCGAGATGGATCGCCTCGTGCTGCTCGGCCACGCGGAACTCGGCGGCCATCTCGTCCTGGCCGTAGGCGATCGCCAGGTCGATGAGCATCCGCCAGCTGTCGTTGTCCGTGAGCTCGGCGACGAGCAATGCCTGCAGGCTCTGCCCGAGGTTGATCCTCGGCTCGACGGCGACCGCGAGGACGCCGGACGACGCCAGGCCGATGACGTCGGCGCCGGGCGTCATCGCGGTCGGATCGGCCCCGAGCCGCTCGATCGCGCGCTTCAGCAGCGCGAAGTGCCGGAGCTCGTCGTCGCGGATCGCCTCGAGGTCGGCGCGCGTCGGGCCCCCCTCGAAGGTCCCCTCCGCGTCGTGCTTGGCGATCAGCGCCTCGTAGAGGCGCGTGCCCGAGCGCTCGAACTGGAGGCGCTCGCCGAGCTTGTCGATGAGGAGCGCGGGGGGCCTGCCCTGGATGAGCTCCCCGGCCGCCTTGACGACCCCCTTGAGGCTCGCCGGCGGCGGCACGCTCCCGACCGTGCCCGACTCCCTCGCGTACTCGCTCCTGACCGCCGCGGCCTCGGCCTCGCTCCCGGGGGAGCTCGGCGGGATCGCCTGAGCAAACTCGATGAGCTCCTTGCTGTCGATGGGAGAGGTCGCGATGCCCGTGGTGTTGGTCCCCATCTTGATCTGTTTCATGGCGTCGCCTCCTTCTGTCCGTCGATCTTCTCGGCGCGCCGCGAGAGCTCGGTGCCCGGCGTGTACCGGTAGCCCGCGGCCACGATCTCGGAGGGGGAGCCGGCGGAGTTCATCTGCTGCCGGTAGGCGATCGTCGCGGCGCTCTCCGGGACGACCCGCGGATCGACGATGTCCTCGCCGACGGCGCGGAGCTGCACCTCCGTGGACAGCACGTCGCGCACGAACTGGCGGTGGCTCGTGTGGGAGACCGGGTCCGGGAGCGACGCGGGGAGGATCTCGGCCGCGTCGCGCCGCTCGATCCGGTTGAGGTGGTCGATGGCCACGTGGAGCTGCCCGAGCTCGTAGTCGAGGAACCGCTCCCAGATCCGCTTCACGCGGGTGTTCTGCTCTTGCTGGAGGCAGCTCCAGTAGTTGTAGACCTCGTTGGCCTCGTGGAGGACCCACTTCTCGAGCCAGGTCTCCTCGGGGTCGATGATCGCCTCGTACTGCGTGACGTGCTGCTCCTCGATCGAGGCGATCTCGGCGTAGAGCAGCCGCGCCACCGGATCCGTGAAGAACGGCCCGACGTTGACGTAGTAGTTGTGCGTCTGCTGCTCGGCCGCCATGATGGTGAGCGCGTTGAGCTTCGTGATCCCGTGCGCGGTCCGCCGGTCGTACGGCGCGCGCACGTCGTCCTCGGGCGCGCGGTGCTCCACCGCGGTCGGGCGCCCCGCCGTCACGTCGGTGTACGATTGCAGGATGTTGTTCGCGTCCTTGCCTTCCAGGCGGTCCAGGAGCGCCGAGTACCGATACAGGTGATCGTAGTCCTCGAGCATGCCGAAGCGATAGACCTGCGCGAGGTACGGGTCCGGCTCGGCGAGCGCCACGTGCGCGGTGATCTCGATCGCGACCTGCTCGTATCCGATGGTGGTCTCGAGCGGCGACTGATCCGGCGGGTTGAGCCAGTTCACCACCGTGGCCTGGTGGTGATCGACGCGGCGCACCTGGGCGAGCACGCGCCGCAGATCCCGGTTCATGCGCGCGAAGCTGTGCAGGAACCGCACGCTCTCGAGCTCGATGCCGTTCATCAGGATGACGCGCACCCGGGTGAACGCGTCGTCGTCGAGCTTGCTGAACGGCACCTGGACGAGATCACGCCAGTTGAACGACTGGCGGTCGAGCGGTGTCCCCCGCTCTCTCAGGAGATCAAGAGCCATGTTGCCCCTCCTCGCGCGTCGTGCTCGTGCGCCGATGAACGACCGCTGCGGCGGTACCTGAAGCCGCCGTCACCACGGCGCAAGCGTGGGCAACTCCCGAGAGGCCGGGTCCGCGCGCCGGCCTTTCCCACATGAATCCGCCAGACGCATGTGCGCGTCCGTGTCCGAGCTGTGCTAGAGCACGGCTCGTACTGAAGAGAGAGCAGAGCACCGGGGCCGCGGCGGCGCGCTGGCGGGCCGGTCGTGGAGGAGGTGTCGTGATCTCCAGCAGCGTCCCCGAGCTCCGGCTCCGCACCCGCAACGCCATGCCTGTCCGCGAGGGCGGCGACTACGTCCTTTACTGGATGATCGCGAGTCGCCGGACACGGTACAATTTCGGTCTGGAGCGCGCGATCGCCTGGTCGATGGCGCTCGATCGACCGCTCGTCGTGCTGGAGGCGCTGCGGTGCGGCTACCGCTGGGCGAGCGACAGGATCCATCGCTTCGTGATCGACGGCATGGCCGACAACGCGCGCCGCCTCGCGGCGGCCGGCGTCGCGCATCACCCCTACGTCGAGCCGGCCGAGGGGGACGGCAAGGGCCTGCTCGGCGCGCTCGCGGCGCGGGCGTGCGTGGTGGTCACGGACGACTACCCCTGCTTCTTCCTCCCGCGCATGGTCGCCTCGGCGGCGCGGCAGGCGCCGGTCCGCCTCGAGCAGGTGGACTCGAACGGCCTCTTGCCGATGCGCGCGGCCGATCGGGTGTTCACGACCGCGCGCTCGTTCCGCATCTTCTGGCAGCGGGTGATCGGCGAGCACCTCGGCGCGCAACCGGCGGCCGATCCGCTGAAGCGGGCGAAGCTCCGGCCTGCGGCTCCCCTCCCCCGCGCGATCGCGCGCAGGTGGCCGGCGGCCTCGCCGGCGCTCCTCGGGGGCGACCCTGCGGCGCTCTCCGCACTCCCGATCGATCACACCGTCCCGCCGGCGCCCTGCCGGGGCGGCCCGGAGGCGGCTGGCAAGGCGCTCGCGCGCTTCGTCGCGGACCGGCTGCCGCGCTACCTGGAAGAGCGCGATCACCCCGACGCCGGCGCGACGAGCGGCCTGTCGCCGTACCTGCACTTCGGCCACCTCGCGGCGCACGAGGTCTTCACCGCCGTCGCGCGGCGCGAAGCCTTCCGCGTCGAGCAGCTCGGCCGCCCCGGTGACGGCGTGAAGCGGCCGAGCGGCAGCCGCGAGGGGTTCTGGGGGATGAGCGCCTCGGCCGAGGCGTTCCTCGAGCAGCTCGTCACCTGGCGGGAGCTCGGGTTCAACGCCTTCGCGCTCGGGGCGAGCGAGGGAGACGGGCCGCGCCCCTCGTGGAAGCGCGATCCGACCGAGTACGAGTCGCTGCCGGACTGGGCGCTCGCCACGCTCGAGAAGCACGCGCGCGACAGGCGCCCGCGCGTCTACCCGATCGAGGCGCTCGCGGCGGGGGCGACCTACGACCGGATCTGGAACGCGTCGCAGGTCGAGCTGCTCCGCGAGGGGCGAATGCACAATTACCTCAGGATGCTCTGGGGCAAGAAGATCCTGGAGTGGTCGCGGACGCCGCGCGAGGCGCTCGAGGTCATGATCGAGCTCAACGACCGGTATGCGCTCGACGGCCGCGACCCGAACTCGATCTCGGGCATCTTCTGGGTGCTCGGCCGCTACGATCGGGCCTGGGGTCCAGAGCGGGAGATCTTCGGCACGATACGTTACATGTCGTCCGACAACACGGCCCGGAAGCTGCACCTCAAGGAGTATCTGGCGCGCTATACGCCGTAGCGCGCGCGGCCACCGGCGGCGCGGACGGCGCGCCCGGGGCAGCTCGCCCTCGGGGTTCCGGGAGGCGCGGCCCGGGGGCTCGCCCGCGGGGGTAGACCGGCGGGGCAGCCGGCGATGCAGGGTGACTCACCGCCGGCGGCGCCCGTGTGAACGGCGGCGCTGGACGCCGGCGGCGCGCTGGCGGCCGGGGCGCACGCGGGGTTCGACGCGGCCGCCGAGGTGAGCTATCGAGCGGCCGTGGATCTCCTCCGTGAATTTTTCAGCAGGCTGAGGGAGCTCGAGTCGCTGCTCCAGTGGGGCGGCTACCCCGTCCTGATGATCATCATCTTTGCCGAGACGGGGCTGCTCATCGGGTTCTTCCTGCCCGGGGACTCGCTGCTCGTCACCGCCGGGGTGCTGGTCAACGCGGGGCTCATCAACCCGCTCGGGTTACCGAACTTCCAGAACCTGCTCCTGATGAACGTCACGTTGATGGCGATGGCGATCATCGGCGACGCGGTGGGCTTCTCGATCGGGCGGCGCGCCGGCCCGAAGATCTTCACGCGCGAGCAGTCGCTCCTGTTCCGCAAGGATCACCTGATCGCGACGCAGAAGTTCTACGAGAAGCACGGCGGCAAGACGATCATCCTCGCGCGCTTCATGCCGTTCGCCCGGACGTTCGCGCCGGTCGTGGCGGGCGTGGGGCAGATGCAGTACCGGCGCTTCGCGATGTTCAACGTGGTGGGCGGCGTGCTCTGGGTCTTCTCGATGACCTTCCTCGGCTACTTCCTTGGCAAGGTCTTCGACGCCAAGCAGATCGAGCGGGTCGTCTACCTGATCATCTTCGTCTCCGTGGCGCCGGTGATCTTCGGGGCGATCAAGCACAGGCTCCAGCAGAAGAAGGACGCCGCGCGGATCGAGGCCGAGCCGTAGGCGCTCTCCGGCGGACGTCGCGAGCGGATCGCGTCGAGCACGTCATCGCGCAAGCCTCCCGGGTCGGGCGCTCGCGAGCGGCCACCGAGGCCGCCCGCCCCTTGTACTCCGCGCCACCTCCCCGCTACGCTCACCTCCCACCATGGCGCAGCAGCCCGCCGTCCCCTCCGGCGTCCCCGTTCCCGGCGACGTCCTTGCGGGCAAGTACCGCATCGAGCGCGTCCTCGGCGCGGGGGGCATGGGCGTGGTCTTCGCGGGCTGGGACGTCGTCCTGGAGCGCCGCGTCGCCGTCAAGCTCCTCCTCCCCGAGGCCGCCGCGCTCCCCGACGCCGGCGCTCGATTCCTCCGCGAGGCCCGCGCCGCCGCGGCCCTCGACGGGCAGCACATCGCGCGTGTCCTCGACATGGGCACGCTGGGCACCGGCGCCGCCTACATGGTGCTGGAGTACCTGACCGGCGACGATCTCGGCCAGGTGCTCCAGACCCGCGGCATCCTCCCGCTCGCCGACGCCGCCGACTACGTGCTCCAGGCCTGCGAGGCGATCGCCGAGGCCCACGCGCGCGGCATCATCCACCGCGATCTCAAGCCGAAGAACCTCTTCCTCACCCGCCGCCCCGACGGGACTCCCCTCCTCAAGGTCCTCGACTTCGGCCTGTCGAAGTTCACCGCCACGGGCGACTCTGTCAAAGAGGCGAGCCTGACCGCGACGGGCCTCATCATGGGCTCCATCCATTACATGTCGCCGGAGCAGATTCGCAGCCTGAAATACGCAGATGTGCGCACGGACATCTGGGCTCTCGGCGTGATCCTGTATCGCATGCTCACCGGGCGGCACCCGTTCGAGGGCGACAGCATCACCGCGGTCACGGCGGCCATCATCATGGATGCGCCCACCGCCGTCCTGGCCCTGCGGCCGGACCTTCCGCCCGCCGTCGGGGAGCTCGTGGGCCGGTGCCTTGCGAAGGACCCGGGCGCCCGCGTCCAGAGCGTCGCCGAGATCGGCCGCGTGCTCGCGCCTTTCGGGACGCAGCGCGGGCGGCTCTCGTTCGAGAGCATCGACAGGATCCTGCCGGAGCGTGCTTCCCGCGCCGGGTACCCGCCGGTGGGCGCTCCCCCCGCGGCGCCCGGCGCGCTCGGCGCGTCCTCGCCCGCGTGGCGTGGAGCGCCCGGAGCGGCCGAGGCCGCGACGGCGCCCATGCCGGACCGTCCGGACACGCCGTCGTCGTCCGGGGGCGAGGCGGCGGGCACGGCGCACGCGACGCTGCCGCACGCTTCCTGGGGCAACACGACGCGGACCCGGGCGCCGCGCAGCCGCGTGGCGCTGCTGGCAGGCGCCGCCGGCGCGCTCGTCCTGACCGGGATCTTCCTTGCGTGGCGGCTGACGCCGAGCGGGTCCCCGGACAGCGACTCGCCCGTGGCCTCATCGAGCGCAGCGCCCGAGAGCGGGCCGGCGTCCCCCGGCGCGGCCAGCGCCCCCGGCGCGGCCGGCGGGGTGACGGCGACCCCCACCGTTGCCGCGATGGAGACCGCGAGCGCTGCGATCGAGGCCACCGCAGCGCCGGTCGCGAGCGCCCTCCCGGACGCCAGCGTGAAGGCAGCGGCATCGTCGACAGCGGCGACACCGCCGGTGAAGCCGAGCGCGAACGCTGTGAGCACGGCCAGACCGCCGTCGTCCTCACAGGTCAAGACGCAGATCAAGACCGAGGATCCTTGGAACAAATGGGACTGAGACGAACAAGAGGTACTCGCGCGATGCGCTGCGCCGCCCTGTGCGCCGCCCTCTGCGCGATGAGCCGCTCGGCTTCCGCGCAGCCCAACGATCCGAAGGCCCAGGCCCAGGAGCTCTTCGAGCAGGGCCGCGCAGCGGTCGAAGCGCGAGGCTGCGCGCACGCGATTCCGCTCTTCCGCCGCAGCCAGGCGACCTATCCGTCGCGCGGCACGCTGCTCAACCTGGCCCAGTGTGAAGCGGACCTCGGGCGCGTGGCGAGCGCGTGGCAGCACTTCAAGGAGCTGCTCACCCAGCTGACGCCCGGCGATCCCCGGTTGGCCATCACCCAGCAGCGCATCAGGGAGCTCGAGCCGCGCGTGCCCAGGCTGGTCATCGAGCTCCCGGCGGGCGCACCGGCGCCGACGGAGCTGCTCCTCGATCAAGCGCCGCTGCCGCAGGCCAGCATCGGCAGCGAGCTCCCGCTCGACCCCGGGAACCATGCCGTCGTCGCGCGATGGCCCGGCGGCCGGCAGACCGACGCGCCCGTGACCCTCGCGGAGGGCGCGCGCAACGTCGTGCGCCTCGATCCGCCGCAGGCCGCCGCGCCGCCTCCGGTCCCCGTACCCGACGCGCCGCAGGACCCCGCGATCTCCTCGGTGCCGCCCCCCACCCCCGCCGCTCCCTCGAGCTTCAAGCGCACGCTCGGCTTCGTCATCGGCGGCGTCGGTGCCGCGGCCGTGGGCGGGAGCCTCATCACGGGCGGGCTCGCGCTCGGCACGAAGGGCGATCTCGAGAAGGAATGCCCGGATCCCTCGCGGTGCAGCGACGACGGCATGTCCCTCAGCTCGCGGGGCCAGACGCTCACCACCACGAGCACCGTGCTCGGCGCGGTCGGCCTCGTCGGCATCGGCGCTGGCCTGGTGCTCCTCCTGACGTCGCCGGAGCAGCGCAGCTCGGTCTCCCTCGCGCCCGCGATCCTGCCCGGCGGCGGCGGCGCGCTGCTGCGCAGCCGCTTCTGAGGGCCCGGAGCGCCCCGGCGGGCCGGCCAGGTGCTCCAATCCTCAATAGTTCCTTATACTTGACGGCATCGTAAAAAAAGATCGCCCGGCGTGTCGATCCCGCGTACCGCCGTTCGTCGTGACGATGAAGCCACGGTTCGCCCCGGGCAAGAGACCCTCCGGAGCCCAGCTCCACCAAGGAAGCAAGGAGACACGACCATGCGATTCATCATCCTGATCAAGGCCACCAAGGACAGCGAGGCGGGCGTCATGCCGAGCGAGCAGCTCCTCACCGAGATGGGGAAGTTCAATGAAGAGCTCGTCAAGGCCGGCGTGATGGTCGCGGGCGAGGGGCTCCACCCGAGCGCGAAGGGCGCGCGCATCCGGTTCTCGGGCGACAAGAGGACCGTCATCGACGGGCCCTTCACCGAGACGAAGGAGCTGATCGCGGGCTTCTGGATCTGGGACGTGAAGTCGAAGGAAGAGGCGATCGAGTGGGTGAAGCGCTGTCCCAACCCCATGCTCGAGGAGTCCGAGATCGAGATTCGCCAGGTGCTCACGCCGGACGACTTCGGTCCTGCGCTCACGCCCGAGCTCAGGGAGCAGGAGGAGCGCCTGCGCGCGCAGGGGGCCCAGAAGAAGTAGCCTCGGCGCGCCTCGGGGGCATGCGCCGGCGCGGGGGGCTTGCGCCGGCGGCGGAAGGTGTTCTGATCGGGCGCCGTGACGGCCCCCGAGGTGCATCGCGCCATCCACGCGGTCTTCCGCATCGAGTCGGCCAGGCTCATCGCCGGTCTCGCGCGGATGGTGCGCGACGTCGGCCTCGCCGAGGAGCTCGCGCAGGACGCGCTCGTCACCGCGCTCGAGCGGTGGCCGGAGTCGGGGGTCCCGGAGAAGCCGGGCGCCTGGCTCATGGCCACCGCGAAGCGCCGCGCGATCGACGAGCTCCGCCGGAGCAAGCGGCTCGAGCGCAAGCACGAGGAGCTCGGCCACGAGATCGAGGCCCAGCACGCGCTGGCCGCGCCGGATCTGGACGCCGCGCTCGACGATGACGTCGGCGACGACCTCCTGCGCCTCGTGTTCACGGCCTGCCATCCGGTCCTCTCGACCGAGGCGCAGGTCGCGCTCACGCTCCGCCTGCTCGGAGGGCTGACGACCGAGGAGATCGCGCGCGCGTTCCTCGTCCCGGAGCCGACCGTCGCCCAGCGGATCGTCCGCGCCAAGCGGACCCTCGCCGAGGCGCGCGTCCCCTTCGAGGTCCCCCGCGGGGCCGAGCTCGCGCCCCGCCTCTCGTCGGTGCTCCAGGTCATCTACCTGGTCTTCAACGAGGGCTACTCGGCGACGGCCGGCGGCGACTGGATGCGGCCTGCCCTCTGCGAGGACGCGCTCCGCCTCGGCCGCATCCTGGCCGAGCTCGCGCCGAAGGAGCCGGAGGTCCACGGCCTCGTCGCGCTGATGGAGATCCAGGCCTCGCGCTCCAGGGCGCGGGTCGGACCGTCGGGAGAGCCCATCCTGCTCCTGGCTCAGAACCGCGCGCGCTGGGATCACCTGCTGATCCGCCGCGGCCTCGCGGCGCTCGAGCGCGCCGAGGCGCTCGGCGGCGCGCGCGGTCCCTACGCGCTCCAGGCCGCGATCGCCGCCTGCCACGCGCGCGCGCGCGCCGCGGAGGAGACGGACTGGGCGCGCATCGCGGCGCTCTATGCGTCGCTCGCCCAGGTCACGCCGTCGCCCGTCGTCGAGCTGAACCGCGCCGTCGCGCTCTCGATGGCGTTCGGCCCGGCGGCGGGCCTCGCCGTCGTCGACGCGCTGACCTCGGAGCGCTCCCTCGAGAGCTACCACCTCTTGCCGAGCGTGCGCGGCGACCTCCTCGCGAAGCTCGGCCGCCTCGACGAGGCGCGCGCGGAGCTCGAGCGCGCGGCGTCGCTCACGCGCAACGCGCGTGAGCGCGACCTGCTCCTCGCGCGCGCCGCCGCGTGCGCGGGCGGCTCCTCGGCGCCGCCGTCGCGAGGATAACGCTGGGGCCGCCGCCTCGCGCTCGAGGTCCTCAGCCCGAGAGCCGTTGATCCGCGACGTCGAGCGCCGCGTCGAGCGCCGCGATCCCCTCGTCGATCTCGGCCTCGCTGATGATGAGCGGCGGCGCCACGAGCAGGTGGCTCACCCACCCCATGAGGGACACTCCGCGCTTCGCCGCCTCGGCGACCACCGCGTCGACCACCAGGGGCCGCCGAGCTGCCTTGTCCTGCGGCACGTTGAACGGCTCCTTGGTCGCGCGGTCCTTCACGAGCTCCACCGCCCAGAACAGGCCGATCCCGCGCACGTCGCCGATCGAGGGGTGCTTCTCCTTCAGGGCGCGGAGCTTCGCGCCCACGACGTCTCCCATCCTCGTCGCGCGGTCGAGGAGGTCCAGCCGGCGATACTCGTCAATCGCGGCGATCACCGGGGCCAGCGTGAGGGGGTGGGCCTCGTAGGTGTGGCCGTGCGCGAACATGTTGTCGTCGAAGTAGTCCGCGATCGCGCGGGAGGTCGCGACGACTCCGAGCGGCGCGGCCGCGTTCGTGACGCCCTTCGCGGTCGTCAGGATATCCGGCACCACGCCCCAGTGATCGACCGCAAACCACTTTCCGGTCCTGCCCCAGCCGCTCATCACCTCGTCGGCGATGAGGAGCACGCCGCGTTTCCGCGCGACCTCGGCGATCTTCGGCAGGTAGTCGGCCGGCGGGATGAGGACGCCGTTCGTGCCCACGACCGGCTCGACGATCACCGCCGCGACGTTCTCTTCGTGATCGATCATGTAAGCCAGGTAGTCGGCGCACGCGACGCCGCACTCGGGGTGGCTCCGGCCGAGCGGGCAGCGGTAGCAGTTCACCTCCGGGCCGAACACCACGCCCGGGATCTTGCCGGCCGGCTCGATGAACCAGCGGCGAAAGTCGCCGGTCGCCGCGACCGAGCCCGCGGTGGACCCGTGGTACGACGTGTAGCGCGCGATGATCTTGTGCTTGCCGGTGTAGAGCCGGGCCATCTTGAACGCCGCCTCGTTCGCCTCCGTGCCCGACGTCGCGAAGAAGAACTTGTCGAGCCCCTTCGGCATCACCTCCAGGAGCTTCTGCGCCACCCTGGCCCGCACCTCGCACGTGTGCGCCGGGCTGATGTAGGCGAGCTGCCTCGCCTGCGCGCAGATGGCCTCGATCACGGCCTCGTTCTGGTGGCCGAGGTTCGAGCAGATGAGCTGCGAGGATAGGTCCAGGTAGCGCTTCCCGGACGCGTCCCAGAACGCGCAGCCCTCCGCGCGGGTGACATGGATCGGCTTCCAGCCGCGCTGGGCGCGCCAGGTGCCGTACGTGTGCTTCGTGGTCAGCTCGACGATGTCATCGCTCATGGCAACCTTCGCGGTTCGAGGAGGCGCTCAGCGTAGAGGGTGATCAGACCTCCTCGCACGCGAATTCCCCGGCGCCGCTCGCCCGCTCCCGCGCGCCGCGCCCGCGATTCCGTGCAGCGCGCCCGCGATTCCGCGCGGCGCTTCGCCGTCGCAACCGCGATGCTCGGACGGATCGAGCGCGCTCGCGGCGCCGCGCGCGATCCCGTCACCAAGGACGGTCGTGATCCGTCCCTGAGCGGGCGAGCTCGCCGCCACGCCGGTCGCTTGACATATTAGAGCTCACTAATATGATGCGGCGCATGACCGCGAGCCATGAACCCCCCGCTCCTCCCCCTGTTTCGCCCTACCTGACGGTCGACGACGCCCGCGCGGCCATCGCCTTCTACCAGCGCGCGTTCGGCGCGACGGTGGTGGCCGAACAGCCGACGCCGGACGGCAAGAAGCTCATCCACGCGGCCCTCCTGGTGAACGGCGGCCTCGTGATGCTCAGCGACGATTTCCCGGAGCAGTGCGGCGGGGTGAGCCGCACGCCGAAGGCGTTCGGCGGCACCGCGGTGACGCTCCACCTCGATCTGCCCGACGTCGACGCGACGTGGAAGAGCGCGGTCGAGGCGGGCGCCAGCGTCGAGATGCCGCTCGCGGATATGTTCTGGGGCGACCGATACGGCATCGTGACCGACCCGTTCGGCCACCGCTGGTCGCTCGCGACGCGGAAGAAGCCGGCCACGCAGGAGGAGCTGGACGCCGGCGCCAAGAAGCAGTTCCCCGCGGCGACGTGACGTGGCGCGAGGTGACGTGAGGTGACGAACACGCGCTCCCCGGACGAGACGTTCCGCGCGATCGCGGACCCCACGCGGCGCGCGATCCTCGACGCGCTGGCCGGCGGGGAGCGCTCGGTCACCGAGCTGTGCGCGATGTTCGACGTGACCCAGTCGGCGATCTCGCAGCACCTCAGGGTGCTGCGGGACGCCGGGCTCGTCGCGCCCCGCCGGGAGGGGCGCTCGCGGCTCTACCACGTGGAGGCCGCGCCGCTGCGCGCGGTCCACGACTGGGCCGCTCACTACGAGCGATTCTGGGCGAAGAAGCTCGACGCGCTCGGCGCGCTGCTCGATCGCGAGGCGGACATCGCGCGCAGAGGGGGCAGATCATGAGCCGCCGCGGCAGGCGCGAAAGCCGAGCGGGCCGCCGGCTCTCTGGCGCGAGGACGGATCAATCCACCGGCAGATCAGGGTCGGAGCGAGCTGACCGCCTCCGCGTGGGTCGGGGGCTGCTCGAAGGACGTGGGCGCGAAGAGCGCCGCCCGCTCGCGGATTCGCACGAACGGACTCTCGCGCCCTTCGCCGTCACGCTCGATCAGCTCGACCGTCTCGACGAGCTTGCCCTCTCCATACTGGTACTGCTGCGTGATGCGGTAGGCATTGAACGGAGCAAAGGAGCTGACGTCGCGCGCGCGCATCTCCAGCTGGCTGCGCCGGAACTCCGGATCCGCCCGCCCCTCGCCGTCTCCCAGGGTCGAGCGGATGATCACCGGCACGTCCGAGCCCCGCATCGCTCCGACCTCGAGCGCGAAATGAAGCACCTGATCTCGAGGTCCGGCCGATCCGTCGTAGCCGGGGTGCCGCCGGTGCATCTGCTTGATGGAGTCCCAGCGCCCCCTGTAACGCCGCTGAACCACGGAGAAATCGTAGTCGGACTCGGGCGTCCGGACCCACTGCCCCTCCGCGAAGCGCTCGCTCTCCCCCCGGCCGACCCAGACGAGCGTCACCTCAGGCTCGGCCACGGCCGTGGTCATCGGGGGCAGGGACGACGGCGGCAGACCCCCGCAGCCGCTTGCTGCTGCCGTCGAGAAGGACACCACGAGGGCGCGTGCGAGCTTCATTTCTCTCTCCTCCTTGTTGATGGAACGGGCGTGTCGTCGATCTCGAGATTGCCGATCATGGCGGCGAGGACACGCCTCGTGGTCTCCAGTTCTGCGGCCGGAATGCCCCGCGTCGCGCGGCGCTCCACCTCGACCACCACGTCCTGTACCCAGTCGTGCTCCGCGATCTGAGGCGAGCAGCGCACGCGGAAGGCGCGCGCGTCGCTCTCGTCGGGGTTCCTCTCGACGAGCCCCTTCTTTTCGAGGCGGCCGACGAGGGCCGACAGCGACGCGGCTGTGATCTGCAGGCGCTCGGCGAGCTCGCGCTGGGTGAGCCCCACGCGCTCTCCGAGCAGCGCGCCGATCAGGCGGAACTCCGCGAGCGTTACCCCCCGCTCGGCGAGGCGCTCCTGAATCAGCTGCAAGGCGGTGCGATCCACGCGAGCGATCCGCGCGAGCAGCAGCGTGGTGAAGACGGTCAGCGTGTCGGTCACCCAATAGTTAGTAAGGCTAACTAATATTGTCAAGTGGGATCGTAGGGCCGGGAGAGCCCCCTCGCCGGGCCGGTGCGTGCGGCGAGGGGGCGGCGCCCGGTCCTCGACATCGCCTCTACTTCCGGTTCCGGTTCCGGTTCCGGGTGCGCGAGCGCCAGCAGGTCGGCGGGCCCCTGGGGCGGTGAGAGAGGCGCCCTCGCGCGAGTTGCGCGAGCGCTCGCGCAACTCGCGCGAGGACGCGCACAACGGACCTCTCGAGGACCGCCATCGCCGGCCATTTCGCGTGCCCGCAGCGCTGGCGCGGGACCTGCTCTGGGGGAGGGAGACGACAGACGACGGACCGCGCGGCACGCCGCTGCCGCGGTTCCGCGGCCTCAAGGGACCCGAAGGAGGTCTGCGCACATGACTGGACAACTCACCACGATCGGTGTTTCGAGGACGAACCAGGGGACGATGGCAGGAGGCGCAACGAGGAGCGACGCGCGCGCGTTTCTGGCGCGGGTCGAGGCGGACGAGCGCCTCGCGGAGAAGATGGCCGAGGCCGATGGGGATATGACGCGCATCCTCACGATCGCCGCCGAGGCGGGCTGCCCGTGCACCGTGCAGGAGCTCGCGAGGGCGTACGAGGAGCACGTGCGCGCGCAGCCCGGCGCGTCGGCCTATGACTTCGGGTATCCGGTGGTCTATCTCAGCCTCCGTGCTCCTTCGGACCTGAGCCACGCGGCGGTGTACCTGAGCCTCCGCGCTCCTTCGAGCTCCGGCGCCCAGCTGTCTTCCTGAACGACGCCCGCGCGCCCCCGATCGCGGAACGCCGGCGCCCCTCCCGACGCTCACGCCAGGTGTCGGGTCGGGCCGCCGGCGTCCGCTCTCGCAAGGGTGCGCGATCCCGACGGCGGCGTTCGCGGCAGACGCGGACGGGGCGCCGTCCTCATCGTCGCGACCTCAACTGCAAACGACGGCTCTGCGCTCCAAGGAGAACTGGCCATGATCCGATCCCCCGGTCCGAAAGGGCACCCTCTGCACGGCTCCTGGCCGGAGTTCCGTGCGGATCCCCTCGCCTTCCTGCTGGACGGCACGCTGGCGCACGGCGATTTCTTCCAGTTCCGGCTGGGGCTGAAGAAGTGCTTTGCCGTCGCGGATCCGGCCGCGATCCACAGGATATTCGTGGATCGGGAGGGCTTCACGGACAAGACGCCGCCGCACCGGATGCAGGACGCCTATCCGCGGAGCGTCGCCCGCCTCGAGGGGGGTGAGCACCTGGAACGCCGGAGGGCGCTCGCACCGGCGTTTCATCGGGAGGCGCTCCTCGCGCGCGCCGAGGGCGCCGCGCGCGTGGTGCGCGAGGCGCTCGCGCGGCTGCGCACAGGCGAGGCGCGCGCGGTGCTGCCGGTGCTCGAGGACGTCGCCCTGCGGAGCGCGTCGATGCTGCTGCTCGGGGAGTCGGGAGAGCAGGTCGTGGAGCGCATCGCGACCGAGCTGCCCCGGGTGGAAGCGTGGCTCGGGCACGCCGCAGACGACGAGATAGCCTATGGCCAGGCGAGGGAAGCGCTCGCGGCGTCCATCCTGGCGGCGGCAGAGCACCGCAGGGCGGCCGGGAACCGCGGGACGACCGACCTGCTGGATCCGCTCGTACGCGCGGTGGACGCCGGCCAGATCGACGAACAAGCGTTGATCGACGAGGTCGTGATGATGCTGGTGACGCATGTGCCGACGGCCGCGGCGTCGGCATGGGCGCTCTACGAGCTCGCGCGGCGCCCGGACGTGCGAAGGAGCCTCGAGGAGGAGCTCGACGGGATCGGCGCGCAGGGGATGGGCGCGCAGGGAGCGGAGGTGGAGCGCGCATCGATCCTGTCGGCGGTGGTGCAGGAGACCTTGCGACTGCACCCGCCCGTATGGGTGCTGGCGCGCGAGGCGCGGAGGGAGTTCCGCCATGGGCCGCACGCGGTGAGCGCGGGAGACGAGGTCCTCGTGAGCCCGTATGTCATGCAGCGGCTTCCGCAGTACTGGAAGCGCCCGGAGGCGTTCCTCCCGGAGCGTTTCGAGCCGGGCTCGCCATGGCACGAGGAGCGCCCGCCTTCGGCGTTCCTTCCCTTCGGGCTCGGCATGCGCAAGTGCATCGGCGAGCGGACCGCCGTGCTGCAGATGAAGCTCATGCTGGCGGCGCTGGTGCGGGAGTTCCGGTTCGACCTGCCCGCAGGGTACGAAGCGGGCGCAGGCGGCCGGCGGGCCCTCGTGCCGCGGGATGGGCTGCCGCTCGTCGTGGAGCGCCGCCGGAGGCCGGATCGGCGTCCCCGCGAGCACGAGCTGACGGGATGAAGGCCAGAGCGCGCCGCCGGCCGGCCGCGCGCAAGGAGACCCGGTGAGCAACGCTCAGGAGAAGCCCATGGGGCACCGCCCTGCCGGCTGCGGCGCGGCGGGCCGGAGCGCCGGCTCCGCCGCCGGGCTGCCCTGGACCGCAGCCGGGCGACCTTCCGCCCTCGCTCGCTCGCGCTTCCCTTCCAGGATCATCGCCACATCCCCGCTCGGCCCCATGGTGAGCCCGCGGCGCACGTGGTGAATGGGCGCCTGGCTCTCGAGCCGGAGCCGGTATCTCCCGAGGATCGTGCCGAGGGCGACCTTCATCTCGTACATCGCGAACGCCGCGCCCAGGCACCGGCGGGCGCCGCCGCCAAACGCGATGAACTCGAAGGGTGTGAATTTCCGATCGAGGAACCGCGAAGGGCGGAATCGCTCCGGCGACGGGTAGAGATCCTCGCGGCCGTGCAGGAGCAGCGGCGAGGCGGCGATCGCCTCGCCGGCCGGGATGGTATAGCCCTTGAGCTGGAACGGCCTTTTCACGACGCGGGCCACGTCCACCACCGGCGGGTGGAGGCGGAGCGCCTCCAGGCACACCGCCTCCAGGTACGGCAGCGACGCGAGCGCGTCCGCCTCGGGCGCGGGACCGAGCGCGTCGAGCTCGTCGAGGAGGCGCGCGAGCACGGCCGGCTCGCGGTGCAGCCAGTACATCGCCCACCCGAGCGACATGGCCGTCGTCTCGTGGCCAGCGAACAGGAGCGCCCGGAGCTGGTCCGCGATCTCGACGTCGCTCATGCCCGCGCCGTCGTCGTGGCGGGCGCTCATCATCAGGCCCAGGATGTCCTGCGACGCGTCGCCCTCCGCGCGCCTTGCCCGGATCTCCTCGAAGAGCAGCGCGTCGAGCGCCCTGGCCGCGCGCTTGTGGCGCGCGTAGGGGCCGAAGCCGGCGAAGTCGCGGCGGAGCGCAGGGATGATCATGAAGCTCGGGCTCAGCGACTCGATGAGCCCGAGCACGGCCTCGCGGGTCCTGCCGACGCGCGCCTCGCCCCGCACGCCGAAGACCACGCGGACGATCACGTCGAGCGCGATCGCCTGGGTCGCCGCGAGCATCGAGAACGAGCGGCCCGGCCGCCACCGCGACGCCACGTCCAGGCTGATCTCCGCGATCGCGCCGCCATAACCCCGCATCGCGCCGGCGCTGAACGGCGGGGCGATCAGCCGCCGATCGCGCCGGTGGCGCGCGCCCGCCGTCACGACCACCGACGAGGTCCCGAAGACCGGCTCCGTCAGCTGGACACCCCAGACATCGAACTCGTCGGGGTCGGCCGTGTAGACCGCGCGGATCGCCTCCGGATCGCCCGTGATGGTCAGTATCCCGTTCGGCGACCTCAGACGAAACGTGGGGCCGTACTCGGCGGCGTAACGCCTGAAGACGGGCTCGGAGGAGATGAATCCTGCGCGAATGGTATCCAGAAGGCTGAGCGACTTCGGCCCGGGCGGCAGATTTCCCATCGAGCTGCTCCGTAAGTGAACGAGGGTTGTCGGGATGTCCCCGGCCGGAGAAGACCAGGGCGCCGGGGACATTCCGACACGCGGACCGGCTTTCGGTTCCCTCGGTCCCGTCGGTTTCGTCGATTCCGAGAGATCGCCGGCCCGCGCTCAGGCGAGCGGCGCTCGGCCTCGTGGCGACCCCACGGCTGCGCGGCCGCGCACGGCGTCAGCGCGACGGCTCTGGCTCGCCCCGCGCGGCCTCGGCGCCAGGCGGACGGACAGCGACCGCGCGGGACAGGAGCAGCGCGCCGGTAAAGAGGTAACCCGACCAGGAACGGAAAACATCGTAGGAGCGGCCCAGCAGCGGAGCGCTCCGAAGAATGTCCCCGATGCGCCACATCTCCTCGTGGCGCGTGATCTCGAAGCTCTCGCCGCCGTCGATCATGCAGAAATCGTAGGTCAGGATCACCCGCACGGGATACGCGCAGCGCGGGAACAGCCGCAGGTACAAGGTGCTGTCGACCAGGGCGCGGCCCGCGTCACGCGGCTCGGAGAGCCGGACGCTCAGCTGAGAGACGTCGAGGTCGAAACGGCCGCCGACGCGAGATCCAGAGAGGCCGACCTGGTACGTCTCGATCCCGCGCACGCGCCGCCATGGATTGACGAACTCGATGCCACGGGCAAGGTAAGGATAGACCTCCTTCTCGAGCGTCACGATCGGAACCTTCGTGTCGTACATGAGCAGCGAGAGACGTCGGAAGCGCGCCTCCAGGTCGGCGAGCCCGAGGCGCGGCATCGTGGGGATCGTGAACGGAAGGCAGTTCACTTTTGTCGCCATGTCGTGACTCTCCATCCGGATACGCCCCCGCCCGGTGTGAAGCGCCGGTCCGGGCGCGGAGCGATGAAGGCCGAGACGCAATGCATGGGCCGAGGCGGAGCGCGCTGGAGGTGCGAGCTCTGCGGCGCCTCGCTCCGCCCCGCGCGCCGCGTGTGCGCCGCCGCGCAAGGCGCTCGAAAGGCGCTGTTCTCCGCGTCGTTCATAGAGAGAATCGGCGCGTCCGCGGTGGATTGCCCTGGTCCCTTGGGCGCGCGCGGTTATCTTCCCGCGCCGTTCGGCACGAAGCGCGCCGCGTTTCGGCCTCTCTGCCGGCGGCGAATCACGAGGAGAAGACGTGTCACGGGTTGTGGAGCGCGCAGCGAAGACCGCCAGCAATCTCACGGAGCGGCGCAGAGCCGCGGCGCGGCGGGTCGCCGCGTTCATGGCGCTCACCCTCGCCTCGGCGGGGTGCGCCGCGCAGGGAGCGCCGGCGCTCGCCGCGCGCGGCGGCACGGACCCCGGCGCGAGCGCGGGAGCGCCGGCGCCCGCCGCGCGCGGCGGCGCGGACGGCGCAGACGCCGGCGCGAGAGCGGCGGCAGAGCCGATCTTCCGTGAGGCGGAGTCGCTCGCGGGGCGCTACCGCGTGATCGGCGTGCAGCTCTTCGTGCTCGACCAGGCCGCGGAGGCGGGCGCGGCCGGCGCGCGCGGCGCGGCGCGGCGGGCGGCGCTCGAAGCAGAGGCCACGCGGCTGCGGGCGGGCGTCGCGGCGGCCTACGCCGCGCTCGTCGACGCGCCGGCGCTGCGCGCAGCGGAGCAGCGGCCTCGATCGCTCCTCGCGCTCGCGCGGGCGCTCCAGGACGGCGGGGATGCGCGCGGCGCCGAGGCGCGGCTGCGCCAGCTCGCCCTCGAGCACCCCGCGTCCGGCGAGGCGGCCGAGGCCTACCTCGCGCTGGCCGACCTGGCGTTCGCCGCGGGGCGCCTCGACGAGGCGGTGAGCGCCTGCGACGGCGCGCTCCGCGCCGCCGCGGGGGCGCCGCTCCGCAAGCGCGCGCTCTACGTGAAGTCGTGGAGCCTGCGGGGCCTCGGCGGCCGAGGCGCCACCGACGGGGCCATGAGGGCGCTGCGCGCCATCGTGCAGCTCGGCCCCGCGCGCGCCGGCTCGCTGGAGGCGACGATCGACGAGGCCGCGGAGCGAGAGCTCGTCGAGCTCTACGCGGCGCACGGCGACCTCGCCCAGGCCCGCGCGTTCTTCGCGGGCGCGGGCGAGCGCGCGGGCCCGCGGCTGCTCGGCGAGGTGGAGGCCCGCGCGGCGCGGCGCGGGCGCCCGGAGCCGCCCTATCGACCGGCCCTGTGAGTAGCGCCGCCGCCGCCTGGGAGCCTCACCCTTCGCCCGCGTCGATCCGGAACCGCGGCGCCTCGATGCGCTCCCCCCGGCACGCCGGGCAGCGGCTCGGCTTCGCGAGCGACCGCCGCTCGTCGAACGCGTAGCCGCAGCGCAGGCAGCGCGCCGGCGCGACCGAGAGCCGCTCGCCGCGCGCCCGCAACGAGCGCGCGAGGTGCTCGAGGTGCGGCGCCACGTCGCGCTCCCGCATCCCGAGGCGGGTGGAGAGCTCCCACGCGGTCGCCGCTCCCCTGCGGAGCTCCTCCAGGAGCGCCTGCCGCACCGTCTCCGACCGGGGCGCTGGGCTCGGCGGTGGCTTCGGGTCGCTCATCGCTCTCCGCGAGCGTGACACCGCGGCGGCGCCGGTCCAGCGCCGATCGTTCGCGGCCCGCGGCTCGCGGGCGCGCTCGCGCCGCGCTCCAGCGCCGCACGGCCACGACAGGCGCACAGGTGCTGCCTCTCACGACGGCGGAGCAGCGCAGCGCGGCACAGACCGCGCGGGCATTGCGCTGCCCACAGCGCGCACGGAGAATGCCGCTCCGGAGAACAGCAGCGCATGATCCCGTGCCCGTCCGACGACGCCCTGGCCACCTGGCTCGCGGGCAACTTCCCGCACGACGACGCGGCGAGCATCCGCGGGCACGTGGCCGGCTGCGACGGCTGCCGCGCGCGGCTCTCGACGCGCCCGAGCGAGAGCGACCTCGGGGCGCCGCTCTTCCTCAACACGATGCACCAGCGCTTCGGCGCGAGCGAGCGGCCGCCGTCGCCCCCGCTCTCCTGGGCGCCGCCCTCGGCCTTCGACGACTACCGCGTGGTGCGGCCGCTCGGCCGCGGGGGCATGGGGCAGGTGTACCTCGCCCACGACGAGGTCCTCGATCGGCCCGTCGCGCTCAAGTTCGTCGCGGCGGACAGCCCGGATCCCAGGACCATCGAGCGGCTGCGCGTCGAGGCCCGCGCGATCGCGCGCCTCCAGCACCCCAACGTCGTCGCCGTCTACCGGATCGGCGAGGTGCGCGGGCGGCCGTACATCGCCTACGAGTTCGTCGAGGGCGAGCCGCTCGAGCTGCTCCCGAAGCCGATCCCGTGGCCCGCGGCGCTGCGCCTCGCGCTCGGCCTCGCCCGCGGGCTCGCCGCGGCGCACCGGCGGGGCGTCCTCCACCGCGACATCAAGCCGGCGAACGTGATGCTCGACGCGAGCGGCGAGGTGAAGCTGCTCGACTTCGGCCTCGCCAAGCTCGCCGACCGGCCCGGCGCCCCCGCCCTCGACGCGGGCCCTCGCGCCGCGCCGAGCTCCGCCGTCACGCCCGCGCCGTGGGCGCTCGCGGACATGTCCGCCTTGACGACCGCGATCCCGGTGGCGCTCGACGCGGCCTCCGCGCTCGGGACCGCCAGCCTGACCGACGGCGGCATGATGATGGGCACGCCGCTCTACCTCGCGCCCGAGCTCTGGGCGGGCACCGCCGGCACGCCCCGCTCCGACGTCTACGCGCTCGGGCTGGTCCTCTACGAGCTGTGCGCGGGCCGGCTGCCTCACGCGGGGCTCGACGTGCACGCGATCGCCAGCTGGGTGACGGCGCGCGCGCTCCCGCCGCTGCGCTCGATCTGCCCCGACGTCCCGGAGATGCTCGCGGCCGTCATCGATCGCTGCGTGCTGCGCGAGCCGGAGGCGCGCTTCGCGTCGGCCGAGGAGGTGCAGGCCGCGCTCGAGGAGACCGAGGCGCTCTGCCGGGCGTTCCAGATCGTCCGCCCCGCGTCGCCCCCCGCCAGCGCGCAGGACGCGGGCGCGGACGTCGTGCGCGCCTCGTTCGAGCGCCTCGCCCCGCGCGCCGAGGCGCTCGTGACGCGCTTCTACGAGCGGCTCTTCGCCCGCGAGCCGGCGCTCCGGGCGCTGTTCCCGCCGGACATGCGCGAGCAGCGGCTCAAGCTCGCCGCGGCGCTGCAGCTCGTCGTCGACAACCTGCGCGCGCCGGACAAGCTGGTCGAGATGCTCGAGGCGCTCGGCCGCCGCCACGCCGCGTACGCCGCGTTGCCCGAGCATTTCGACGCCGTGGGCCGCGCGCTGCTCGAGGCGCTCGAGGAGCTCGAAGGGGACGCGTGGTCGCCCGTGACCGCGCGGGCGTGGGCGGGCGCGTACGCGCAGGTCGCCGAGGCGATGCGGCGCGGGCTCGAGGCCGCGCGGGAGGGGGTGGTCTCCTCCACGCGGGCGCCCGCGCGGCTGCACGCCGCGGAGACCCGCCTCGCCACGAGCGCCGACGCGAGCCTGGCCTACAGGATCGCGGGCGCCGGGCCGATCGATCTGGTGCTGGTCCAGGGGTGGGTGACGCACGTGGAGGCCGCGTGGGAGGGCGCGCTCATCTCCCGGTTCTTCGCCGAGCTCGGCGCGTGGGCGCGGCTCATCGTGCTCGACCAGCGCGGCACCGGGATGAGCGAGCGCGAGGGCGCGGGCGCTCCGGCCGAGCAGCAGGCGGAGGATCTGCTGGCGGTGCTGGACGCGGCCGGCGTGGCGCGCGCCGCGCTCCTCGGCGTCGGCGCCGGGTTCGCGCCGTGCGCGCTGCTCGCGGCGGCGCACCCGGCGCGGGCGCGCGCCCTGATCGCGCTCGGGAGCGCGGCGCAGATGTCTGCCTGGCCGGGGTGCCTCTTCGGGCTCGCCGGCGAGGACGCCGAAGAGGCCGAGCGCGCGCTGCGGAGCGGCTGGGGCGAGCCGCTCTTCCTCGATCGCCTGGCCCCGTCCGCGGCGGATGACCACGCATTCCGGCGCTTCTGGGCCGCGTACCTGCGCCACGGCGCGAGCCCTGGCGGGGCGGCGCGCATGCTCCGGGCACACGCGGCGGCCGACGTCCGGTCCGCGCTTGGCCGGGTGAGCGCCCCGACGCTCGTGCTGCACCGGGCCGGCGATCGGGCCGTCCCGGCGGCGGCCGGGCGCGACCTCGCCGGCCGCATCCGCGGCGCGCGCCACGTCGAGCTGCCGGGCGACGATCACCTCCCCTTCGTCGGCGAGTCAGGTCCGCTGCTCGCCGAGCTGCGGGCCTTCCTTGGCGCGGATGCCGGGGGGAGCCCCGTCTCGAGCCTCGTGCCCTCCGCGGCGCTCGGCGCCGCCTCCGGCGGCTGACGCGCTCGGCGCGGGGCCAGGCACGCGGTGCGTCGTCGCCCGGCTGGCGCCGCGGCGCTCTCACTCCTGCGCTCCACGACGAGCCGCCGGACGCGCGCCCGCCGCTCGGACGCTCGCGCTCGCTGCGCTTCCTCGACCGATGTTTGCCCGCGCTACGATGAACCGATGAACCGATGAACCGATGAACCGATGAGCCGATGAGCCGATGAGCCGATGAGCTCGAGTTCAGCGTGCGGACGTCCGCGTCTCCGGCTTCGCCCGATACGACCTGAGAGTTCTCCTTATTTCGATGTCTCTCCAGGAAGAGGGAAACATCCTGTCTACCTTGCGATCCCGTGATTCCCCCGCTAGCTTGAATTGATGATGGGATGGTCACGCCCACTGACCTGCTATGTCGCTGCCGTGCTTGGCGCATTCGCGAGCGCTTGCTCCGGGACGGAGCAGGGCTCTGCCGGCGCAGCGGCAGGCGCGGCGGACGCAGGCGGGGCGGGAGGCGACGGCAGCGTCGAGAGCACAGGCAGCGCTGAGAGCGCGGGCGGGGGCGCCGACTGCCCTCCTGGTGAGGAAGGCTGTCCGTGTCGGCCTCTGAGCCAGTGCGACGACGGGCTCTGCTGCGCGGACAGCGCATGTACTTCGGAGTGTGCCAGCGCCGATGATGACCCGATGGTCGACGGCGACTGCGACTGGCGGGGAGGCCCGGAGGACCCCTCGTTCCAGCGCTCGGACACGTGGGGAACCACGGGGGCAGCGCTCGTCTCCCCCGAGGTCGAGGGCAACGGCAACCCCGGGGCCGGCATCATCGGGAGAGACGCGGTGTGCCAGATGGCCGGCTTCTATCAGCGCCTCTCGATGCCGGACCTCGCGTGCGCCGGGCCGCTCCTCCTCACGTTCGCCGCGCGCATCGGCTGCGAGCTCGCGATGGACTGCCTCGGCCCGCCGGGGGTCGGGGTCCGGATCGACGGAGGCATCACCGACCTCGATCTCATGCCCTCTTCGTCCTTTGCCCCGCAACGCCTGTGCCTGGGAGAGCGCGCCTACGGCAGGCCGATCGAGCTGCTCCTCGGGCCCGCCCGGCGTTCTCCCCTGTGCGATGAGGACACCGGACAGGACTTCACGCTGACGTTCGATGACGTCGCCCTTCAGCCTGATGAAATGAACGAGTGCCCGCTGCCTGGCCAGGTGCTGAACGGCGACTTCGAAGCAGGCGCCGCCGGCTGGAAGGCGTCCGCCGAAGGCGGCGTCTCCGAGATCGAGCGCGGCCTGGGCCAGGGCGGCGGCAAGGGCGGACACCTCGCCACCACGCTGTTCTGCCAGGTCCCCTCGCTCGAGGGCACGCTCTCGGTGCCCTTGCCATCCGCCGCGCTGCCGAGCCCGGCGCTCCGCATCTGGAGCCGTGGCAACCCGGGGGCGATCGTCGACGTGATGCTGAGCACGCACCGGTTGACGGCCCTGACGGGCACGGGCGAGGCGCAGGTCTCGCATGTTTGCTTGCCCCGGTGGGCCCTCGGCATGGCGCACCGCCTCGCGTTCGGCTTCCGCAACCGGCACAGCCAGCCGTGCATGGACGAGAACAAGCGGGATTTCACGGTGGATGACCTCGCCATCGTCTCGGACGACCGCTGCCCCGGGGACGCGCCGCTCTTCGACCCCGGCTTCGAGAACGACGGCGCCGACGCGGGCCTCTCGCCGACGTGGGTCCTCAACGCGGAGGACCCGGCGCGCGGCAGCGCCAGGCTCGCGGTCGACGCGGCGGCCGCGCACGCCGGCGACGTCTCGCTCTCGCTGTCCGTGCGGAAGCCGTGCCGCGAGCCCTCGGCCTCCACCGTGTTCACCGTCCCCGAGCCTCAGGAGACGGCCGGTCCGGCGCTGAAGTTCTGGTACCGCACGAGCCACCTCCTCGCGGCGACCGCCACCTCGACGCCAGGAGGCGCCCTGGCTGCCAGCGAGCGCTGGACGCAACAGACGATCTGCCTGGATCCGCGCACGGCGGGCAGGCCCCAGCAGCTTTCGTTCAAGATAAGAGCCAGCGGGACCTGCGACGCGCCGCTCGACGACGAGGCCTTGCACGTGGACGACGTCGAGGCGACGACCGACCCCTCCTGCCCGGCCGCGCCGCTCCCCTGAGCTAAGGAGCGCCCTTACCACGAGCGCCACAGGCAACCATGCGCACCGGGGTCGCGCGGCCTGACGCCGCTCATCCACGACATATATTTTCAACTCAGAAAGAATCAAACCGGCCGACGCCTCTGACGCCGGCGCGGTAGCACGATTTTAATAAATCGTGCTACTGAGGTCCTCGATTGTGGTATTCGGGCGGCCGCCGGCTCGAGCGGCTCCCCCTTCGCTCTCGACCGGCCCTTACCTCGAAGGAGCTCATGAGATGACGTGTCCACTTCCGCGCGCCTTGTGCGCCGGGTTCGTTGCGATGTTCTTGTTCGGCTGCGCTGACGAAGGCTCGGGCGATGAACAGGTGGTTGCCCAGGAGCCGAACAAGGATGTTCCTTACCGCGGCGTGGACGGCGAGTTCACGTCCGACCCGCTCGCCGCTGCCTGCCCTGAGGACCCGCGCAATCCGGGGCGGATCGTCTTCAAGCAGATGACGGATTTCTCCTTCTACAGCGATCGCGAAGGGCAAACGCCGCTCGCCGAGGGGTGCACGTACTCGTATGGGGGCTTCGCCCCGGATCCCCATTACTTTCCGGAGTACCCGGAGTCCGTATGGCTGCAATTCGAGCTCGCATCCGGCGACGCTGCTTGCGAGGCGTTTCATTTCGTGGTCATGCGACCGCCGCACGGGGACGGCGACGTCAAGCACATGCACCTGCGCTACGGGGGCGCCGACAGCGGTTTCGCTGCGCTGCTCGACATGAGCAACGACGCGGAGGACGCGGACAAGTGCAACCCGTGGTGGAGCGCGTACTGCACGGCCGGCATCGAGGGGTGCGACGGCTGATCAAGGCGCCCCCCGGGCGGCCATGGCGCTCTACGCGCCGCGCTTCCGGCCCACCAGGATGACGATCGGATAGGCGAAGTGGACCTCGTCCCCGCGGAGCTCTGCGCCCACGCCGAGCGCGTCGACGCCGACGTCGGCGCGGTAGAGGGCCCGGAGCCGGTCCGCTCCGCCGGGCTCCGGGAAGGAGGCCCGGAGCGCGGCCTCGAGCTCCACCTCGATCCGGTACCGCGTCGTCGTCTCGATCTCCAGCCCCGCCGCGTCGAACAGGGCGCCGAGCTCGCGCTCGGTGAGCGCGCTCGCGTGCGACGGATCGCGGATCTTCTCTGCGGCGTCGTACGCCGCCCGCTTGTCCTCGGCCGGCGCCACGTCGATCACGGCGACTCGCCCGCTCCTCTGGCACACGCGGGCCATCTCGCGCAGCGTGACGAGCGGCTCCAGCAGGTGATGGAAGCTGTAGCGCGTCGTGACCAGGTGATAGCTCTCGTCCGGATAGGGCAGCCGGCTCGCGTCGCCGAGCTCCCAGGTGACGTTGGAAAGACCGAGGCTCGCCTGCCTCTTCCGCGCCTCGTCCAGCATCGCCGGGACGATGTCGAGCCCCCGCACGCTCGCCACGCGCTGGGCCAGCGCGCAGGCGACGATCCCCGGCCCGCAGGCCACGTCGAGGGCCGCGTCGCCCGGCGCCGGGGCGAGCGCGTCGAGCAGCAGCCCCATGGCGGATTCCGCCGAGTGGGCCCGGACCTCGGCGAACGGCCTGGCCTGGCGGGTGAACTGTTCCTGTATCAACGCATCGTGCGCCGCGGGAGTGGCTTGCTTCATGGCGCTCGAGGGTGGACGCGCTCCGGCTTTACGGCTGCCCGCGAACGGACAAAGATCACCGCCGAGAGGCCACGCCTTGCAAGCCCGCGTCCTGACCCCGACGGAGACCACCGAGCACCTCGCGCGCCTCGGGCTCGATCATGCCGGCGCGCGCGCGTTCTCCTACGAAGACGAGCTGCCGGGAGCCGCGTACGGATGGCACACCCACGCGCGGCACCAGCTGCTCTGTCCTCTGGCCGGCACGGCGCGCCTCGAGGTCGAGGACGCGTCCTTCCTGCTCCCCCCGCAGCTCGCCGCGCTCATCCCCGCGGGCGAGCGGCACGCCACCACCTGCGGCGACGCGTCCATCGTCTCGATCTATTTCGAGCCCGCCGCGTTCCCCTCCCCCCTCGCGGCGGTGAGGATCTTCGAGATCCCCGCGCTCCTGCGCGAGATGGTGATCTACGCGCGCCGCTGGCCGGTCGCGCGGCGCCCGGACGACGCCGCGGCCAACACGTTCTTCGCGGCGATGGCGGACCTCATCGGCCCGCTCCTCGATCGCGGCGCCACGTACCGGCTGCCCCGCGGCAAGACGCGGCCGGTGCAGCGCGCGATCGAGTGCGCGCTGCGCGACGTCTCCAGCGCCGATCTCCCGCGGGCGGCGGCGTTCGCCGGGGCGACCGAGCGCACGCTGCGGCGGCGGTTCCGCGAGGAGACCGGCGTCACGTGGCGCGGCTTCGTCACGCGCGCGCGCGTGCTCCGGGCGATCGACCTGCTCTCCAGCCCGAGCGCCAGCGTCACGCAGGTCGCGCTGGACGTCGGCTTTCAGAGCCTCGGCGCGTTCGCCGCCGCGTTCCGCGCCGTCACCGGCCAGACGCCGAGCGAGTTTCGCAAGGCCGCCCGGCCATCGCCGGGCGGTGGACACAAGAGCTGACCTGAGCCGACCTGACGGCGCGGACGCGCCCCTCGAAGAGCGCGCCGCGGACGGCGGCGCGCGCCGCGAGGTCGCGGGTTACTGCGTGATCGCCCGCAGGTCGAGCATCTCTTCGACGCTCGGGACCACGATGAGGTCGCAGCGGCGGTTCTTCTGCCGGCCCTCGTCGGTGTCGTTGGTCGCGACCGGATCGGTGTCCGCGAAGCCCGCCGCGCTCCAGTTCGCGACGGGGAGCGCGCCCCCGCCGCCCTTGACGTCGGCCGGGCTGACGAGGAACACGAGCACCTCGCGGGCGCGCATCAGCGACAGGCCCCAGTTGTCGCGGAACTGGCCGCCCGCGAGCGGCTTGTTGTCCGTGTGGCCGGCGACCTGGTAGTCGCGCTGGAGCAGCGACTTGTCGTTCTTCACGACCGTCGCCACCTTGAGGAGGATCTCCTTGCCCTCCTTCTTCAGCGTCTCGCGCCCGGAGTCGAAGAGGACGTCGCCCGGCAGCGAGATGACCATCCGGTTGTTCCGGATGTTCACCGCCAGGCCGAGCTTCGTGAGCTCGTCCAGCTTCTTCTTGAGCGTCTCGAACCGCGCCTTGATCGCCTCCAGCTGGCGGGCGCGGGCCTTGAACTCGGCGAGCGCCTTCTCGCGCTCCTCCAGCGTCGAGCTCAGCTGCGACACCTGCGTGCTCGTCGCCTGGAGGTTCTCGTTCAGCTTGCCGATGTCGACCCCGGCCGCCTCGAGCTGCTTCGTCAGCTCCGCGACCTTCGCCTGGGTCGCCTCGAGCTCCTTCTGCGTCTCGGCGAGGCGGCCCTCCGTGGTCTGGTGCTGGCTCTGAAGGCGGTTGTACTTGTCGAGCTGGGCCTTCCACTCCTCCTCGGAGTAGCCGCACCCAAGCGAGGACGACGCGATCACGGCAGGCAGGAAGGCCGCGAAGGCGGTTCTGCGACCTTTCAAGACACGAGGGTGCATGAGCACGCTCCTTCACTCTAGTTGGTGAACATGGGCTGGGGCCGATGGCTCGGCCCGCGCCCGGTTCCAGGTGACAGCGGCCTGTCAGGCCGTGCGGACGCGTACCCTACCGAGGTCGCGCGCGATTGTAAAAGGCCGTATCGAGCCGCCCGACCCCCCGCCTCGCGCGCCTCTCTCCGTCGCCGCGCCCCGTCACCGCGTCCGCCAGGCGCGGCGCGCTGACGCGGCGCGTGTATGCGCCATCGCAACACAGGCGCGCTTGTCCATTGTTCCCGCCTGCGCACCTGCTAATGGGACGGCCCATGGCCTATCGCATCACGCTGATCCCGGGCGACGGCATCGGCCCGGAGGTGGTGACGGCGACTCAGGATGTGGTCTCCGCCGCCGGCGTCGCCGTCGACTGGGAGATCCATCACGCGGGCATCGAGGTCGCGAAGCTGACGGGCTCGCCGCTCCCCCTCCCCGTGATCGACGCCGTGCGGAAGAACCGGATCGCCCTGAAGGGCCCGGTGACGACGCCGATCGGGGGCGGGTTCCGCTCCGTCAACGTCACGCTCCGGCAGACGCTCGACCTCTACGCGAACGTGCGGCCGATCCGCAGCCTGCCGGGCGTCGAGCCGCGGTTCGACGTCGACATGGTCATCGTGCGCGAGAACACCGAGGGGCTCTACGCCGGGCTCGAGCTCATGATCCTGCCCGGCGTGGCCCAGAGCATCAAGCTCACGACCGAGCGGGGCTCGACGCGCATCGCGGAGTTCGCGTTCCGGTACGCGAAGAAGCACGGCCGGAGCAAGGTGACGATCGTCCACAAGGCGAACATCATGAAGATCTCCGACGGCCTCGCGCTCGACTGCGCGCGGCGGGTGGCCGTGGGGCACCCCGAGATCCAGCTCGGCGAGATGATCGTCGACGCGGCGGCCATGACGATGGTCCGCGATCCGAACCGGCTCGGCGTGATCGTGACGGAGAACCTCTACGGCGACATCCTCTCCGACCTCGGGGCCGGCCTGGTCGGCGGGCTCGGGATCGTGCCCGGCGCGAACATCGGCGACGACGCGGCGGTCTTCGAGGCGGTGCACGGGTCGGCGCCGGACATCGCGGGCAAGGGCTACGCGAACCCGACGGCGCTCGTGCAGAGCGCCGTGATGATGCTGCGGCACCTCGGCGAGCACGACGCGGGCGATCGGATCGAGCGGGCGCTGACGACGCTCTACCGGGCTGGCCAGGTGCGCACGCGCGACCTCGGCGGCGCCGCGAGCACGAGCGACTTCACCCGGGCGCTCTGCGCGGAGATCGAAAGGCCTCGCGCGGAGGCCTAGCGGAGGGCATCCTGATCCCGCAGACGTGGGATCCGCCTTCACGTGGCTGCTCGAGTGGTGCGCCGAGCTCGTCGGCGCGACGGACGGGGCTGCCGGCGCCGCGGGCGACGACGCGAGGCGCCGGCGGCGGCTGCTGCTCTTGCTCGCGCTCTCGTCGCTCGTCGCGGCGAGCTACTTCCTCAGCGAGATCTGGGGCGTGAAGGGCCTGCTCCCGGCCGCCCTGTTCTTCGCGCTCGCGGTGAAGGCGACGCGCGCCGTCCTCGACGCGCGCGCGTCGCTGTGGCGCGCCGCCGCGCTCGACCTCGAGGACCCAGCGCAGCGCCCGCGCGCCGGCGCGGATCCGTGGTTCTCGCCCCCTACGGCGAGGGTCCTGCGCGCGCTGGCCGCCGTGATCGACGCTGCGCGCCGCGAGCGCTACGCGGCCGCGCTGGAGCGGCTCCCGTCGGTCGATCGGGCCGCGCTCCGGCCCGACGAGGCGCGGCTGCTCGAAGCGGCCCGCGCGCTGCTCTCGCTGGGCCTCGGTGACCCGGCGCGCGCGGCGCAGCAGGCGATCGTCGCGCTGCCCACGGGGATCGACGCCATCGACGCGCGGCTCGGCCGCGTGGTGATCGCCGACGCGTGGAAGAGCCCCGCGCGGCTCGAGGCGATCGATCGCGCGTGGCGGCAGGAGCTCCAGGGCGGCGTGGCCTCCGAGGCGCTCGAGCGCCTCCTGTCGCTGTCGCGGCTGCGCTTCGCGCCGCACGCGCTGGAGGCGCTCCAGCCCGTCGAGGCGCGCGCGCTGTCGGCCGAGGCCTGGTCGATCGGCGAGGAGGAGCTCGCCGCGGCGCTCGAGTCCCGCGCGCGGAGCGGCGTCTACCGCTGAGCCGGCGGCGCGCGGCGGCGGCTCGCGCGGCTCACGGCGGCGGCTCGCGCGGCACGGCGGGCGCGATCTCGCGCAGCAGGCGGAGGCCGCCGAGCGAGATCTCGACCACCGCGGCGAGCCGCTCCGCCACGAGCTGCTCCGCCGAGGGCCCCGCGGCGCGCGTCTCCGCGACGAAGGCGAAGCAGCGCCGGCCGGAGCCGCCGAAGGCGACCGCGAAGCCGTCGATCGGCGCTCGCGGCGATGAGTGCGTGTCGGCGACGCCGATCGCCACGACCGTGTCGAACCCCTCCGGCACGTCGATCCGGCGCTCGGCGGCGGTGAGGCCCTCGCCGGGGCGCGGCAGGTCGCGCCAGAGCCGCGCGCGCGCCTCGCACGCCGCGCGGCTCGCGCGGCCGTCCTCGCGCCAGGTGCGCACGAGCAGCGACGTCGACGACGCGGCGTGGGTCGCGACGAGCCAGGGGCCCTCGCCGTCCTCGACGCGGAAGCCGCGCGCGTCGGGCAGGGGGAGCCGGAGATCGAAGCGATCCGAGCGGTATTCGCCGAGCTCGCCGTCGCCGAGCGTCGACGCCGCCTGCGCGGGCGGCGCGGGCCTCGGCGGCCCGGGCGGCGCGGCCGGGGCCGGCGCGCACGCGGGTACCAGGGCGAGCAGCGCGGCGGCCGGCGCGAGGGCGCGGCGCGGCGCGCGCGCCTTCGGCTGCGGCCCGTGCCCCGGCGCTCCGGCGGGCTGGGCGCGCGGCTCCGGCCTCATCGCGTGAGCAGGACGAGCAATGCGCCTGCGCCGCCCTCCGCGTCCGGGGCCGTCGCGAAGGCGGCGACGTGGCGGGCGACGCGGCCGTTGCTCAGCCAGGCGGCGATCTCGCCGCGGAGCACGGCGTGGCCGCCGGGCGAGTGGTTGCCCTTGCCGTGGACGATGGCGACGACGCGGTCGCCGTCACGCTGGCGCTTGCAGACGAACGCCTCGACGGCCTCGCGCGCCGCCTCGAGCCTCAGGCCGTGCAGATCGAGGGTGCCGTCGACGGCGTAGCGGGCGCGGCGGAGCCGCCTGAGCTCGCGCGGATCGACGTCGAGGCGCCGGCCCTCGATGCGCTCGCTGTCGTCCGTGGTCTCGAACTTGATCCCCTCGATGACGAGCGAGCGCATGCGCGAGCGCGCGTCCTCGTCCGGATCGAACGTGATCGTCGGGAGCGCGGCCCGCTCGACGCGGCTGGCGGTGACCGGGATCCGGGTCGCGCGATCCTCGAGCACGCGGACGCCGGCCATGTAGATGGCGAAGGTCTCGGGGTCGACGGGCCGCGGCGCCTGCTCGGCGCTTGCCCGCGCCGCCGCGCCTGCGCCCGGCGGCGCGGGCGATCTCGCCTTGGGCTTCGCCTCGGCCGAGGCCGCCGTCGCCTTGGGCTTCACCTCGGTCGAGGCCGCCGTCGCCTTGGGCGAGGCCGCCGTCGCCTTGGGCTTCGCCTCGGGCGCCGGCTTGGCCTTGTTCAGCTGCCGGAGCGTGGAGAACGGCTGATAGAACGCCTCATTTACCTTGCGCGCCGCCGCCTTCGCGGCTCGCTCCGGGCTGGCCGTCGTTCTCGTGTCTCTCTCGCGCTTCGCGCCCTTCGCCATCCCCCAGAACATCGCTCGCGAGGCCACGGAGTGCAAACCGGACGGCTTCGATGCCGGCGAGCTGCCCGTCCTCGAAGTGCCAGTCGGGGTCGTCGAGGCCGGGGAAGTCGTGGGGGTTGCGGATGTCCTCGGCCGTGAGCGTGGGGATGAGGCGCCTCGCGAGGTCGATGACCTTGGCCCTCTGCGCTCCCTCCATGTCGGCGAGCAGCGCGAAGATGCGGCGGAAGAGCTCGGCGGGCGAGTGGGCGGCGGGCGGGGCGCCTGGGCGGCCCGCGTCGTGAGAGCGCATCGGGCGCAGCATACGCCATCGGGCCGGGCGCGCCGCGCGCCCCGTCGCGGCGCGGGAGGCCGCGCGCGCGGAGCTCGGGCCGCCTCCCGCGCGTGGCAGCCCGGGCTGCGGCGAGGGGGAGCGGGGCTCCGCCGGCCCCCCGAGCGGCTCGTCAGGCGCGCAGGCGAGGGCGCGCCGCTGGCGACGCCCCCGCCCTACGGTTTCCACTCCGCGCGACGCGAGGAACGGGGACCCACCCGCCCCCGGCGCCGCTCCTGGAGGTCAGCGAGGCTCTCCGAGGCGCAGGATCGGCCCGGGGCGGTCCTCTGCCGGCGTTGCCTCTGATCGCCCGGGGTCATGGGGCTGCCCGTAGGGATGGAAGCCGCCGTACGGCCTGAAGGGTCTGAACGGCCGGAAGTGCCCATACGGCCTGAAGGGTCTGAACGGCCGGAAATGCCCATATGGCCTGTGCGGCCCGAAGGGCCTGAACGGCCGGAAATGCCCATGAGTTGGGACGTCATCCGGGGGAATCCTGGCGTCGGGGAAGTCCGAGCTCGTCGTCTCCTCGACGAGCACGAGATCTTGAATGGGCGTCGTGCTCCCCGCAGCAGCCATCTGCGCGGTGCCGAGCGCCATTCCGGACAGCGCCAGGCCCCCGAGCGCTTTCACCAGCTTCATCACGGAATCCTTTCGCGATGCGAGCGTCTTGCCGGGCGTCATCCCGCGCGGGCTGCGTCCATGGCGATGCAAGCGTGAGGCCCGTTCGAGGCGGACCGCTCGTGCCACGCCGCGACGGCGCGGATTCCTGACACCGCGGCTCGGCGCCGCGCGCGCCTCGCACGCCGCGGGGCGCCTCGTGTGCGCGCGGCGGACAGCGACCGGTACCAGCCTGCGCGCGTGCGCGTCGATATCGACGCGGCGGCCCCTTCCCGGCTCAGGGCGTGATCAGGACATTCGACAGTTCATCGACGATCCTGCCGACATCGCCGCCGTCGAGATTGACGAGCACGGTGATAGAAGCATCCTTGTCGACCGCGTAATAAGACGACGACGTGAAGCCCCAGATACCGCCGTCGTGACCGACCTGGACGCCGAGCGGAGACTCCCGGCGCGACAGCCCGAGGCCGTACCCGGTGACCTCGCCGAGGGGCGCGTCGACCCACGCGGTCATCTCTTCGATCTCGGCGGGGCCGAGCAGCGTGCCGTCGAGCACCTTGCGGTAGAAGCGCGTGAGGTCGCCCGTTGTCGAGACCAGCGCGCCCGCCGCGCCGGCCGCGGACGCGTCGATCGCGGAGGTCATCTCGACGAGCTCCCCCCGGCTCCGCCCGTAACCGTGCACGAGGCCGGGCAGGGCCTCCTCGGCGCCGTCGAGGTAGGTGTGCGCGAGCCCCGCCGGCTCGAGGACGCGGGCGCGGAGCAGCTCGCCGATGGGCTCTCCCGAGGCTGCTTCGACGATCAGGCCGGCGATGATGTAGTTCGTGTTGGAGTAGGCGAAGCCGCGCCCTGGCTCGAAATACGGCGGCTTCGACGCCGCGAGCTCGATGAGCTCCGCGGGTGTCCACGCGCGCGTCGGATCGTCGAAGGCCGCGGTCCAGAACTCGTCGAGCGCCGTGTAATCGAAGACGCCGCTCGTGTGGTTCAGGATCTGTCGCACAGAGATCTGCTCTCCGCGGGGGACACCGCCGACGTACGCAGAGACGGCGTCGTCGAGCGACAGCCGGCCTTCTGCGCGGAGCATCAGCGCCAGCGTGGAGACGAAGGTCTTCGTGATGCTCCCTGCGCGGAAGAGATCGCCGGGCTGGATGGCCACGTCGGCCTCGGTGTCCGCGACCCCCGCCGCGCCGAGCCAGCTGCACCCGCCGAGGTGCACGGCGGCGGCCGCTCCGGGGAGCCGCTGCGCATCCACGGCCGCGTCGAGCGCGCTCTGGAGCTCGACCGAGAGCTCGTCGCAGCCGGCGCCCGGCGCAGGGTCTGGACCGCCAGGTCCAGCGGCGGCGCTCTCGACTCCGACGCTCTCACGGCCCTCGTCGTCCGTGGCGGCCACCATGTCGAGCGGAGCGGGCGAGGAGCTCGTGCACCCCGCGAGGAGGACAACGCCAATATAAGAAGAGAAGAAAGCGGTCGGCCGAAGAACACGGCTCATCAATCGGGTCTCCATGGCTTCCCCGTGAGGTCCATTGCTGCGCTCCGCCGCGCCGCTCCTGAGCTCCAGGGGCGGCCCCGCGAACGACAGGCATCAAGACGCGACGGGTCCGACCGTGTCAACCGGCCCGCAAAGATGCGGGTGCTCTCGCCCACGCAGGACGTCGATAACGCAGCTTATCGCGTGAGTCGGCAGACAGGCCGTTCCCACGAATCACGCAACGGCGAGCGCCCGCAGCAAGGTGATCACGGCGATCGAGTGGCTGATCCGGCCGTCCTGCATCGCCGCCCTCACGTCATCTGCGCTCATCACGACCGCTTCCGTGCTCTCGTGCTCGTCGCCCTCGGGCTCGCCGACCCGCCGCGCGCCGCGCGCCAGGTAGAGGAAGCAGCGGTTCGCCTGGAGCGCAGGATTCGGGTGCACCCACCCGAGCGTCTCGAGCGACTCCACGGCATACCCCGTCTCCTCCAGGAGCTCGCGCGGCGCAGCGGCCGCCGGCTCTTCCCCTGGATCGACGAGGCCGCCAGCCGTCTCGATGGTCACCGCGTCGACCCCGTGCCGGTACTGCCGCACCAGGACGAACTGACCTTCATCCGTGATCGCGGCCACCGAGATCCAGTCGGCGAGCTCCAGCGTGAAGGCAGGATAAGACGCGCCCGCAGCCATGACTTCATGGCGATGGATCGCGAGCGGACCGAACGTACCGGCGAGCGCCGAGGCGTGCCGGCGAGGAATCGTGATACCCATCCCGCCTCACTACTACGGCGTGCCTCTCGCCGCCTTCTCCGGCACCGCTCCTGTCTTCTCCGTCACCGCTCCCACCTTCTCCAGCGTGGTGGTCGCCTTCTCGGGCGGTCCCGCCTTCTCCAGCGTGGTGGTCGCCTTCTCGGGCGGTCCCGCCTTCTCCTGCGTCGTGCTCGCCGTCTCCGGCGGTCCCGCCTTCTCCTGCGTCGTGCTCGCCGTCTCCGGCGCCGCGCTCGCCTTGTTCGGCACAGGGCCAGCCGTCTTCTCCGGCGCCGTGCTCGCAGTCCTGTCGCGGCGCTCCCGCCGGAGCACCTCCTCCGCGTCCTCGCCGGGCATCCGCTCGGTCGCCCCTCGCCCTTCGTCCTGTGGTGGCGGCCACGCGGTCACATAGCGGGGTGCCTCGCCGGGTCCGGACGCATCGATCCACGAGACGCTCCCCGTCCCTGGCGCGCGCACATCGACGTGCACGAACGAGCTGTTCGGATAGTACCCGCAGCCCGTGTCGGCGAGCGCGCGGCAGGCGGCTGCGAGCTCGTCGTTCCGCACCCCGGCGATGCGCAGGTCGAGCGCCCGCCCCGTCTGGTGCAGGCTACCCTGGCTCTGCGGCCGATACCCGCTCACGAGCGACACGAGCCGGCCCGGGTACCGCCGCGCCAGCGCGTCGATGCGGGAGAGCAGCCCGGGATCGAGCAGCCGTACGCCGGGCGCGATCTCCCCTCCCTGCACCCAGCTCGCCCTGCTCCCGGCGGCTCGCGGCGCATCGCCGGCGCGCCGCCCCTTGCGGCTCGCCGCTTCCGGCCTCCGCGCGGGCGCCCCCTCGTCGGACAGGATCGGCCGCGGCGTGCCCCAGGGGCGCGCAAGCAAGGAGAGAGCGCGCCGGGCCTCCTCGCGCGGCTTCCCTTTGCAGTCGACCAGCTCGAGGCGCTCGGGCTCCAGCCCGCTGCGATCCATCGAGAGCACCGGTCCGTGGCACGGCTTCGGAGGCGCCTCCCGCTCCATCCCTTTCTTCGCCCCGCGCCGCTTGCTCTCGGCCGTGCGCGCCGCCCGCCTCTTCTCCTTCTTCCTCTCGCCGCCCGCCTTCTTCTTGGCGACCGCGTTTTTCCCGCCGCCCGCCTTCGCCGAGCCGCCCGCGTTTTCCTCCGCGTCTGCAGCCGCGTGCGGCGCCTTGCTGCGGGTACTACGGGCCCTCCCCCTCCGGTCCCCCGCCCCGTTCGTCTTCTCGTCACCGCTCGCCGCCGAGGCGCTCTTCACGCGGCGATCGGGCGAGCTCTCCCGCGTCTTCGTTCGCGGAGTTTGCTCCGCGCCTGCGGGGCTCGCCGGCGCACGGCCCCGACGGGTCTGCTCGCGCTCCTCTTCCCTCGATTCCCCGGACCTCTCGGCAGCGGCGTGCGCCCCGGGCAGCGGCTCCGCGCAGACGGGCCCCGCCAGGATCGCCGGCACCGCGATGCTCACCAGCACCGAGAGCGCGGCCGCGCGAGCACGCTTCAGGCGCGCACGCGGCTCCCCCCTGCGCACAGCTCCCCCTGCGTCCCGCGGCGCCGCGCCTTCACTGCTCACGGATCGAAGGCTCATCATGGAAAGCTCCAGTCGGTTCGGGTGCGAGTGCCATCCGCCAAGGAGCGGATCTCCCAGACACGGCGTCGCCGCCCGTCCGCAGGATGTGGGATTGGGAAGGGCAGTCAGCGGTCCGCTTCTTGAATCGACCTGGGACGAGACCGGCAACCTCGAAACAGCGTCTCCGAGACGCCCCTCGCGGAAGCTCGCAAGCTCGGAAGGGAGACTCGGAAGGGAGACTCGGAAGGCAACCTCGGAAGGGACCGAACCTGAGGGCAGGAATGGCATGAAGTGCGGAGGGCAGCCCAATTTTCTGCGGCGCTGACCAAAGGCTGTGGTAGGAACCCAGCTGCCTCGCGACTGCGGTCGGGTCGTGAGCGCGGCTCCGGGGTGCATGGGGGCAGAGCCCCTCGTCACGCGGTCCGCGGCCGGGTATCGCCCGGCGCACCACGCACTGCGGCGTGGCCCTACCCTCACGATCAACGCAGCCAGCGTGATCAGCGCGGAGATAGGCGTCGCGTCCCTTGCGCAACATCGTCCGGGCCATCGCGGATCGCGGGGGAAGCGCCCGGCCCAACACGCACCAGCCTCATTCACCACAACATCGATGCAAGCGGGGCGCCACACGCGGGATGCGGAAGCCGAACCCGGTGGCGCGTCCATGATCGCTCCGAGGTCACCAGGGGCACGACATGCGCCGAATTCGTAGAGACGCAACCAAGGTCTGGCACAATCCCGAGCTCCACACGGCCTATGGCCGTGGTCAGCCGAACAGCGCGGGGCTGCCGCGTCCGACGCAGACCGGCGAGGACCGGCGGGCAGCCAAGCAACACCGCGCCGCGCTCGAGGCGCTGTTCTCTCCGCGCAAGGAGCCGGAGGCAGAGGACAGCAAGGGCGGGCGCGTCAAGTCCGGACGCGACGCCGCGTCCAAGGCGCCGGGGCGCATCGTCCTCGCGCCGCCTCCGCAGAGCGACCCGAAGGCCGTCGAGCGCCAGCGGCTCCTGTCGAAGCTGCTCTGCGCGTCGGGCCGGCCCAACATCTCCAAGGCCGCGAACGAGTTCCTCCGCGCCGGCCACGCCTTCCCCGCGGAGCAGGACGTGTACCTGCAGCTGCTCGAGCACAGCGACGAGCAGCGCATCCAGGAGGCGATCGACGAGCTCGCGGGCATCCTCGTCGGCGAGCTGCCGAAGCGGCGCGCCGTGCTCGAGTCGCGGCTCCGCCGCATCGAGGAGTTCGCGGAGGAGCCCGCGACGCGCGAGGCCGCCGAGCGGCTGCGCCGCCAAGTGAGCGGCAGGCCCGAGGCCCCGGCCGCGGACGGCGCGGCCCGGCGCAGCGCGGGAGGGGACGTCTCCGAAGCGAGCGGCGAGGCGGAATGACGCGCGCGGAATTCGAGGCCGAGCTCCGCAAGCTGATCCAGGCGTTCGAGACGGGCACCGGCAACGAGCGGTGCGTCGCGTGCGTCTCGTGCGAGCGCTGCGTCGACTGCACGTTCTGCCGCAACTCGAAGGCGCTGCAGCGGTGCCACTACTGCGTCGACACCCAGCGCTCCTCGGACAGCACGCACTGCCGCGGCTGCCGCGATCTCATCGCGTGCAGCCACTGCGTCGCGTCCGAGCGGTGCACGCAGTCGTCGTACCTCGTGCGCTCGGTCGACTGCACCGGCTGCACCTACTGCTTCGGCTGCGTGGGCCTCGTGCGGAAGGACTTCCACATCCTCAACCAGCCGTACGATCGCGGCACCTACTTCAAGCTCACGGCCAAGCTGATGCGCGAGCTCGGGCTGAGCGCGGGCACCGGGGCGGAGCCCGCCGCCGCGCCGAGCCGAAGCGCGGCCGCGCAGCGCTAGCGATGCGCGCGGTCGTTCAACGCGCGCTCGGCGCGCGCGTCGAGGTCGGAGGCCAGGTGGTCGGCGCGATCGAGCGCGGCCTCGTGGCCTTCGTCGGCGCCGCGAAGGACGATGACGACGCCGACGCCGACCACGTCGCGAGCAAGATCGCGGGCCTCCGCGTGTTCAGCGACGACGCCGGCAAGATGTCGCGGGCGCTCGCGGACGTGCGCGGCGGCGGCGTGCTCGCGATCAGCCAGTTCACGCTCTTCGGGGACGTCCGGCGCGGCCTGAGGCCGAGCTTCGACGGCGCCATGGAGCCCGTGCGCGCCGAGGCGCTGTACGATCGCTTCGTCGCCGCCTTGCGGGCCCGCGGCCTCACGGTGGCCACGGGCCGCTTCCGCGCCGACATGCGCGTGTTCGTCGAGAACGACGGCCCGGTCACCATCCTCATCGATTCGAAGCGGACGTTCTGACGGCTCTGCCGCGAGCGGCGGCGACGGCCACCCCCTTTTCCCCGAGCGCCGCGCAGGCTACGGGGGAGCCATGCGGGTCACCATCGTGGGCGCGGGGGCGCTCGGGCGGATCTACGGCGTGCGCCTCGCCACCCAGGGAGACGACGTCACGTTCGTGGTCCGGCCCGAGCGCGCCGGCGACGTACGGCCGTTCGTGGTCGAGCAGGTGAACGGCGCCGATCGACGCGACACGCTCGATCGCCCGCGCCTCGCGGCCGAGATCCCGGCCGACGCGGACGTCGTCCTGATCACCGTGCGCTTCGATCAGCTCGTCCCGCGCGCTGACCTCGGCGGCGCCGCGCAGCGCGCGGCGGGCGGCAGCTCGGTGGCGGAGCTGCTCCGCGGCGGCCCGGCCGCGCCCGCCGTGGTGCTCACGCCGCTCCTGCCCAGGCAGCGCGCCGACCTCGAGGAGGCCGCCCAGCGCCGCATCACCCCCGCGATGCCGGGCGTCTCGGGCTACCTCGACGAGCGCGGCGTGGTCCGCGCCTGGATCACCGAGCTCGCGCCCACGCTCATCGACGAAGAGGGAGGCGCCCCCGCGGAGCGACCGCCGCTCGAGGAGCTCGCGCGCCGCCTCACGAGCGCCGGTGTCCCGGCGCGGCTCGAGCCCGACGTGGGCGCGCAGAACGTGGCCACCACGACCGCGTTCTTCCCGCTGATCGTTGCCATCGACGCGGGCGGCGGGGTGAGCGCACTGCTCGAGAACGACGGCGTGCTCCGCACCGTGATCGAGGCCACAAGGGAGTCCGTGGCGCTCGCGGACCGGCTGGGCAAGGTGGCCCCGTGGACGAAGCTCCTCCTCCGGTTCATCGGGCCGCTCACGTTGAAGCCGGGCGTCGCGCTCGTGCGCCTGCTGGCCCCGGAGTTCTTGCGGTTCCTCGACGTGCATTTCGGCCCCAAGCTCCACGCGCAGCACCTCGCGATGGGCGCCACCGTCCTCGAGATGGGCCGGGAGCGCGGCGTGAGCATGCCGGCGCTCGAGCGGCTGCTCGCGCACCTCGGCGGCCGTCCACGGGCGCGCTGAGCCGCGGCCTCCTGCGCGCGCCGGCGTGCCGCGGCGCCGGCGTGTCGCTGCGTCAGCGCGCGCGCGCGGCCGCGAGCTGCGCCGCGAGCACGATCGCCTCGCGCATGCCGCGCGGGTCGGCGCGCCCCGTTCCCGCGAGATCGTACGCGGTGCCATGGTCGACGCTCGTGCGCACGATCGGCAGGCCGAGCGTGACGTTCACGGCCTCGCCGAAGCCCAGGAGCTTGCTCGGGATCGTCGCCTGGTCGTGGTACATGGCGACGACCCCGTCGAGCGCGCCGCGCGCCGCGAGCCGGAACGCCGTCTCCGCGCCGACGGGCCCGGTCAGCTCCGCCGCCGGGCCCGAGCGCGAAAGCCGCCGCGCCGCGAGGCGGATCCCCGGCGTGATCCGCACCTGCTCTTCGTCGCCGAGGAGCCCGCCTTCGCCTGCGTGCGGGTTGAGCGCGGCGACGGCCACGCGCGGCCTCTCGCGGCCGAGATCGCCGAGCAGCCGCGCGAGCCACACCGCGGCGCGCGCCACCTCGCGCGGGCTCACCGCGTCCGGCACCTCGCGCAGCGGCACGTGGGTCGTCACGAGGGCGGTCACGAGCTTGCCCGAGGCGAAGGCCATCGTGACCTCGCGCGCGCGGAGCCGCCGGCCCAGGTGCTCGGTGTGCCCGAGGAAATCGGCGGACCCCGGCGCGCCGCTCGTGGCGATCGCGTGCTTCGACGCGGGCCCCGTGACCAGCGCCGCCGCGACGCCTTCGCGGACCAGATCCGTCGCCGCGTCGATCCACGCGAGCTGCGCCGCGCCGTCCTCGGCCTCGGGCCGACCGAACGCGCTCGGCCGCGAGAGCCGCGCGCTGCCCGCCCAGAGCCCGATCGTGCCGGGCGCGAGCTCCTCGATGGCGGCGCGCCCATCGACGACGACGAGCCGGCGGGCGGCGACCCGGACGAGCTTCGCTGCCCGCCGGATGATCGCCTCATCGCCGACGAGCACGCAGCGCGCGCCCTCGACGGACGCCGCGCCGGCCACGGCCACCTCGGGGCCCACCCCGCTGGGGCACCCGACGCTGATCGCGACGATCGGCGGCCCGGCGGGGCGCGAGCGACCACCGCTGCGCGCCGCACCGGCGGCGGTCGCTCGCGCGCCGCCGCGGCGAACCGGCGACGTCATCGGGTGATGCGCCGCTCGCGCCCGGACGGCGTGGCGTCGTTCGCCGACGGCGCCGCTGGCCGCTTACCCTGCGCGGCCTCGTCCTCGTCGCCCTCGTCCTCGTCGCCCTCGTCCTCGTCGCCCTCGTCCTCGTCCTCGTCGCGCAGCTCCCCGCGCTCGTCGCCCTGGGCCTCCTCGCCGGCCCCGCTCCGCTGGAGCGCCCTGCTCGCGTCGCCGCCCTCGGGACCACCGGCGCCGGGGATCGGCGACTCGAGGCGGTACCCGGCGCCGCGCAGCGTGACGAGCGGCAGCGCCGCGCCGAGCTTCGCCCGGAGACGCCTCACGTGGATGTCGACGGTCCGCGCGCCGCCCTCGTACTGGCTGCCCCAGACACGGCGAAGAAGCTCCGTCCGCGACACAACTTTTCCGCGGCGCTCGCACACGTACGAGAGCAGCGCGAACTCCTTCGCGGTGAGCGGCACGTGCATGCCGCCGACCGAGACGTCGTGGGCCGCACGATCGATGACGATCGCGCCCACCTTCACCCGCTCCTCGGTCGCGAACTCGCTGCGGCGCCACTCGACGAGGCGCACGCGCGCGTAGAGCTCGGCGGGCACATACGGCACGAGCAGGAAGTCGTCGAAGCCGCTGGACGGCTCGATCCGCGCGATCTGCGCGACGCTCACGGCGACAAGCGCGCCGACCTCCTCGAGGCGCGGCTCGCGGCGCAGCGCGCGCAGCGCCGCGGCGGCCAGGTCCGGCCTGTCGAGCGCCTCGACGACGATCGCCCGCGCCTTGCTCTCGTCGTCGTGGAAGAGCCGCGGTGGATCATCCCAGAGATCCAGGGTCCGCACGTCAGCGCCCAGCGAGCGCAAGACCGATGCGGCACCCTCGTCGCGCTCCAGATCCGGTCCGTGTCCAACGATGGCTATGAACGAGCGACGCGCCATGAACGCCCCGTATACGGGTGTCACGACGGGCCGGCAAGACGCACCGCGCTAAACCCACCAATACCGCTGCGGGCCTTACCTTCCGCCTGGCGTTCCAGCCTTGAAAATCAGCCGATCCGCGTTCCACCGACCGTGATGAGATCGATCTTGATTGTGGGGCAGCCAACACCCACGGGGACGCTCTGTCCGTCCTTGCCGCACGTCCAGATGCCGTCGGAGACGGCGACGTCGTGGCCGAGCATGGTGACGCGCCGGAGCACCTCGGGGCCGTTGCCGATGAGGTTCACGCCCTTGAGGGGCGCGGTCAGCTTGCCGTCCTCGATGAGGTAGCTCTCGGTCAGAGAGAACACGAAATCGCCGTTCGAGATGTCGACCTGGCCGCCGCCGAACTTCTTCGCGAAGACGCCTCGCTTCACGGACCTCACGATCTCCTCGGGATCATGCGGGCCCGCGAGCAGGATGGTGTTCGTCATCCTGGGCATCGGCGCGGCGGCGAAGCTCTCGCGCCGCCCGTTGCCGGTCGGCGTGAGCCCGAAGTGCCGGGCCGACAGCCGGTCGTGCATGTACCCGACGAGCTTGCCGTTCTCGATGAGGGTGCTGCGCTCGGGCTCGTGCCCCTCGTCGTCCACGTTGATCGTGCCGCGCGACTGGAGGAGCGTCGCGTCGTCCACCACCGTGCAGAGCGGGCTCGCGACGTCCTTGCCGATCTGTCCCGCGTAGTTGCTGGTCCCCTTGCGGTTGAAGTCCGCCTCGAGCCCGTGCCCCACCGCCTCGTGGAGCAGGATGCCGCTGTCGCCCGGGGCGAGCACGACGTTCATCTCGCCGGCGGGCGCGTCGCGGGCGTCGAGCATCGCGACCGCCTGCCGCGCGGCCTCCTCGGCGTGCCACTCCGGCGACTTGCCCTCGAAGTAGGCCGTCGTCATGCGCCCGCCGCCGCCGCTCGAGCCTTCCTGACGCTTTCCGCTGCGCTCGGCGAGCGCCCGCACGCCGAAGCGGATGAGCGGCTGGACGTCGTGCGCCATCCGCCCGTCGCTCGTGGCCACGAGGACCTCGCGCACCTCCTCGACGAAGCTCGCCTCCGCCTTGACGATGCTGGGGTCGTAGGCGAGCGCCGCGGCGCTCGCGCGCTCGAGCAGCGCGCGCTTCGCGAGCCCGGGGGCGTCGAGCGAGATGCTGGGCAGCTCGTAGCGGGTCGGCAGCTCGCGGCGCCTGAGCTCGATCTTCTCCTTGCCGCCCGAGCCCGTCGCGATCTGCGCCGCCGTCTCGGCCGCGCGCCGCATCGCCTCCCAGGTGAGGTCCTCCGTGTACGCGTACCCGGTCGCGTCCCCTCGCTGGACGCGGACGCCGACCCCCATCGACACCCCACGCGAGGCCGCCTTGAGGATCCCTTCGTCGAAGGTGAACCCGCCTCCGGCGCGGTACTCGAAGAAGAGGTCAGCGTAATCACCACCCTTGGACAGGGCGACCGAGAGGAGCCGCTCGCAAAGCGCGGCGTCGACGGCATTTTCCTCTCCAGGAGCGAACGGGGCACGGTAGGCCTGGCTGCGCGACATGGTGCCCAACTCTAGGTCCATTCGCCGGGACGGTCGAGAAACGGCGGCGCTCCGGTGCGCCCTCCCGCCGGCGCCCGCGCTCGGCCCCGGCGGCGGCCGAGCGCGCGACCTACCCCCTCTGCCCTTCATCCGGCGCGGCGCGCACCCATCGCCCGCGCGCGATGGGTGCCCCGGGCGCGCCCGCGCCCCCGGGGATCGCGGGGTCGCGCGACCTCCTGCGGGGCGGCCGCGGGTCGCGGAAGATCGCACGAAATGTGCAACAAGGCCGCTCGACTGCTAGGCTTAACGCTGTCTTCGCGGGAATGGCGGCGCTCGCCACCTTCCCCGCGATCTTCGCGAATCCCCGGCCGTTCAGCGCGTTCCTACAGGTAGGGCGCGCTCTTCGACGCGCCTCGACCGGACCGCCCAGCGTCCGACCGGGGCGGGGGCTCGCGGCCACCGCGCCATGTGGTCGCCGCGTCGCCAGACAGGGCCCCCGGGGGGCCGCACACTGCAAACAAGCACCTTCGCGGTAGCTTCCGGAACTTCCGGTGCCGCGCGCTTGTACGTGGTGGCGGGATTGGCTAGGTGTTTTTTAGGCGAGGTGAGGGATGCCGACGAGGCGCCCGAGCAACGCCTTGCTGCCCTCAGCAGGAGATTCCCATCGCCGTGGCGGTCGATCGCGACAAGGTACTCCAGACCGCGCAGAAGCTTGTCGAGCGGAAGCGCTTCGACAAGGCGATCGCCGAGTACCAGAAGCTGGTCGCAGACGATCCGAAGGACGTCCGCACGCTGCTCAAGATCGGCGACCTCTACCTGAAGACGGAGGAGTACGTCGAGGCGATCACCACCTACGAGCGCGTCGGCCAGTTCTACTCCCTCCAGGGCTTCGCGCTCAAAGCGATCGCTGTTTACAAGCAGATCCGCGAGATCATCCACAAGCACGTCCCGCAGTACGAGGATCGCTTCGGCCACATCGTCCCGCGCCTCGCGGAGATCTACACGCAGCTCGGGCTCACGAGCGACGCGCTCGCCGCCTACGACGAGGTCGCGACGCGCCTGCTCCGCGCGGGGCGCGACCGCGACGCGATCGACATCTTCAAGCGGGTCGTCGATCTCGACCCGAACAACCCCCTCGCCTATCTCCGCCTCGCGGAGGCGCTGATCCGGGTCCGCGACTACGACGCCGCGATCCAGCGCTTCGGGACGGCGGCCGAGCTCCTGCTCAAGCTCGGGCGGCGCGACGACGCGCTGAAGGTGGTCGAGCGCCTGCTGCAGCACCGCCCCGACGCCCGATTCGCGCGCATGGCCGCCGAGATCTACCTCGACCGCGGCGACCCGAGCGACGGGATGTCGGCCCTGACAAAGCTCCAGATCGCGTTCAAGGAGAACCCGAAGGACCTCGAGACGCTCGCGCTCCTCGCCCGCGCCTTCGACCTGCTCGGGCAGCCGGCCAAGGCGATCGAGGTGCAGAAGGAGTCGGCGCGCATCGCCAAGGAGGCCGGGCGGGTCGACCAGTTCACCGCGCTCATCTCGGCCCTGATCACGCGCGCCCCGAACGACGAGGGCGTGCGCCAGCTCGCCGCCCAGATCGCGCCCTCGTCGAGGAACACGCGCGCGTCGATCGACGTCGAGCTCGAGGAGGAGGACGAGGAGGCGGAGGACGAGGAGGCGGAGGAGCTCGACGTCGAGGACGACGAGCCCGCGTCCGCGGTGCCCATCCCGCTCCGCGCGTCGCAGCCCTCGACGTCGCCGATCGCGAGCCCGAGGCAGCTCGTCGCGCACGCCGAGAGCCTCCGGCGCGACCGGCAGTACGACAAGGCGGTCGCCCTCCTCAAGGGCGGCGTCGCCCGGCTGCCGGCCGCTCGAGAGCTGCGCGAGAAGCTCTGCGATGTCCTGATCGAGGCGGGCGACCAGGACGCCGCCGTCGAGCAGATGCTCGCGTTCGCGCAGCAGCTGGCCAGCGAGGACGCCGTCGACGACGCGGCGAGGCTCCTCGACGAGGTGCTGCTCCTCGATCCCGGCAACGCCCAGGCCACGGAGATGCTCAACCTGCTCGGCTACGCCGTGCCGCAGGAGGAAGAGCTCGCGGAGGAAGACGCCGCCGGGCCGGGAGCCTCGCCGACGGCTGGCGAGAACGACGCGTATGCGTCCGAGGTGCCGAGCCAGGACCTCTACGACCCCGACGCGCCGCTGCCCGCGTACACCCTCGATGAAGACGGCGTCGTCGAGGCGCTCCCCCGGCGGCCCGAGCTCGTCACGCACCTCGACGATCCGTTCGCGAACGAGCCGCCGCTGCCGAGCTTCCCGATCGAGGACGTCGAAGAGGTCGAGGACGTCGAGGAGCTCGAGGCCATCGACGACGAGGAGGAGGAGACGGCGTCGGTCAACCCGAGCCGCGTGCCTGAGCACCCCCTCGCCGTCGCTGCGTCCCAGGCTCCGCCGCCGGCGTCCTCGATACCTCCCCCGCCCGTGCTCGCCGCGCCGCCGCCGGCCCTGTACAGCCCGGTGTCGGGCCGACCGGCGTCGGTCCGGCCGGTGTCGGGCCGCTCCGTGCCGCCGGGCTCCTTGCGGCGCGCGGACGCGCTCGACGAGGACGCGCTCGAGGAGGTCGAGTTCTTCGCGCAGCACGGGATGTTCGACGAGGCGCGGAACATCCTCGAGGAGCAGCTGGCGCGGCTGCCGAACCACCCGCTGCTGATGGAACGGCTGCGTGAGGTCACGGAGCTGGCCTCGGACGCGCGGGGGGTGGTGCGGGCGGCGACCGACAACGAGAGCGGCACCCGGGCCGTCCCGCGCGGCAGCGAGCGGCCGGACGAGGATCGCGCGTTCGACATCGCCGAGTCGCTCAAGATGATCGACGAGCTCGAGGTCGTGCCGGGCTCGGTGACGGGCGTCCAGGACGATCCTCGGCAGATCAGCGTCGAGAGCGTCTTCGAGCAGTTCAAGGCGGGCGTCGCGGCGCAGATCTCCGAGTCCGACGCGTCGACGCACTACGATCTCGGCGTCGCCTACAAGGAGATGGGCCTCTACGCCGACGCCATCGGCGAGTTCGAGCTCGCCGCCCGCGACCCCGGGCGAGAGTGCGTCTGCCAATCGATGATCGGCGTCACCCACCTCCAGATGGGCAACATCGAGGCGGGCATCGACGCGCTCATCCGCGGGCTGCACGCCTCGCACAAGACGGTCGAGCAGGAGCTCGCGCTGACCTACGAGATCGCGAACGCCTACGAGATGCGCGGCGTCCCCGAGCAGGCGCTCTACTACTTCCAGCGCGTCGCCCGGATGAGCCCGAGCTACGGCGACCCGCGCGGCAGCGTGGCGGAGCGGCTGCGCCGCATCGACGTCCCGAAGCCAGCCGCGCGCGCCGTCGGCGCCGAGATGATCGCGGACGAGTTCGACGCCGCCTTCGACGACATGCTCCCGAGCGGCAAGCTGCCCTGACCACCGCTCGCGTGCGGTCGCGCGGGCGCGCCCTGGAACCGCCAGAAATTGGGCCACGGCGGGCGCTCTCCGGTACCGGACGAGCATGAACCGACCGCTCCTCCTCGCCGCCCTCACCTCGGTCCTGGCTGCTGGCTGCGGCGCCGGGATCGAGACGAACGCTCGCTCCGGTCGCCCGCAGGACGCCTCCGCCAAGGTGGCGGCGCAAGCGCGGCGCGAGGTCCCGCAACGCGCGAAGGGCTCGGACGAGCGCGGCCCGATCGCCGAGGAGGCGCCCGGCGCGCGCAAGCCCGGCGATTATGTGGCCTACCGGTTCTCGGGCAGCTTCAGGAAGACGCCGCTGCTCCTCACGCAGCGTGTGGTCGCGCGCGAGGGGGACGTCCTCGTGGTCGACGTGACCCTCGAGGACGGCAAGAAGACCGAGGCGCTGCGGGTCCGCATGAGCGACGAGCCCAGCAGGCGCGGTGAGATCCTCGGCGCGGCGTGGATCGACGACGGCGCGGAGCGACCGGCGACCCTCTCGGCCTACGACGCGATGATGGCCAAGACCGCGCTCGCCGCCGACGAGAACGAGGACGTGCTCGGCAGCGAGGCGGTGAACGTCGAGGTCGGCGGCTCCTCCATCCCGTGCCAGCGGACGAGCTTCCGCGTGCGCATCGGCAAGACGAAGGCGACGATGCGCACGCTCCAGAGCGACGACTTCGCCTGGGGCGACGTGGGCGGTGAGATCACGGCGGAGGACGGGCGCGTGCTCTACCGCGCCGAGCTGATCGACAGGGGCCACGCGGACACGGACGAGCGCGCGGCCGCCGGCGCAGAGCCCGGCCCCGCGCCCCGGCCGGCGACCGTGGCGCGCTCCGCCGGCGAGGACGAGGCGTACGACGACTACGAAGACTGAGCCGGCAGGGGCGCGTCGCCCCGATTTCCCTTCGCGACGAGGATCTCGATCGAGCGCGCGGCCGCCGCTTTGACGAGGTGGCCCATCTTCGGGTGCTCGGGCTCGAAATCCGGCTCGATCCCCTCGGCGCGCAGCGCCTCCGTGCAGACCGGCCCGATGGACGCCACCACGCCCCGCGCGAGCGCGGCGCGCAGCCGCTCGACGAGCCCCTCCTCGGCCGCCACGAGGAGCGCGTGCTCGACCTGCGCACGGCTCGTGAAGAGCGTGATCGCCGCGCCGCCGTCCGCCATGAGGCGGAGCGCCTGCCGCAGCGGCGCCGTGTCCTCCGGGAGCGCCCAGCGGTACACCGGCACCGGCGTGACCTGCGCGCCGGCCGCCGAGAGGCTCGCGTAGAGCTCGTGGCTCGGCGCGCCGTGCTCCTGGACGGCGACGCGCTTTCCGCGCAGGTCGCCGAGCGCGCTGACGGCCTCGACGATCTCTCGCCAGGTGTTCGGCTCGCGGACGGTGATGAACCCGGTCAGGCCCAGCTCACGCAGCGCCGTGGCCGGCTTGGGGCCGCGCACGACGATCTGCACGGACGAGAGCGCCGCCGCCAGGAGAGATACGCCCTGGGCGTCCGCGCCACCGTCGCTATCGGACGCCCCGCCGCCGCCCTGGTTCGGCTCGAGCGCAGGCGCCGCCTCCGCCACGAGCGCCCGGGTCCCGACGCCGGTCATCAGGATCACGAGGTCGAACTCGGCGCCCGCGAGGCGCCGCGCGAAATCGAGGGCGCGCTCGTTCCTCTCGATGGGCACCTCGCGGAGCGTGGGCGCCGTGACGGGCACGCCGCCATACCGCTGGATCAGCGAGGCCATCTCGGAGGCGCGGCGGCTCTCGAAGCAGATGACGCTGCGCCCGGCGAAGTCGGACGGCGCGGGCGGAGAAGGACGGTCGTTTCGTGGGTGGGTGGGCGTGCTCACCCGCGCAGCATAGCCCGGGTCCGGCGCTGGCGGGTTTCGGGCGGTGGACCAGTTTGCTAAGCTCCTCCGTGTGAGCCATCCGATGAGCAACGAGGCATCCGGGGTCCAGGGGAGCGGGCTCTCGCGTGCGGCGTCGGAGAACGACGTCGGCCCTGATCCCGTCATCGGCGCGGGCATCGCGCTGCTCGGCATCTTCTTGATGGGGGTGGGGGGCGCGCAGGGCGCGCACTACCTCTTCAACTTCGGCGTGCTCGTGGCGGTGCTCGGGGCCGTCCTGTTCGTCCTGTTCGTGGCGCTCACGGCGCTGAAGCAGCGACGGGCGCTCGGCCTCGCGAGCCGCGCTCCGAGCCCCGAAGGCAGCGCCGAGCAGCGCGACGCGCGCGACTGATCGGCCGAGCGCCACCGGCGCCCGGCAGCAGCGCGACGCGCGCGATGGATCAGCCGAGCGCCACTGGTGCCCGGCAGCAGCGCGACCTACGCGACCGATCAGCCGAGCGGCGCTCGCGCCCGGCTCACGCCGGGGGCTCGCCGCCGGGATCGCTCCGGTCGTCCGGCGGCGCCGGGGAGCCCGCCGGATGGCCGGCCTCGATGGAGAGGTCGGGCTCGATGTCAGCGAGCGAGACGCCGAGCTCCTCGGCGATGCGCTCGATCTCGGCCCGCTCGGCCGGCGTGGGCGCGCCGTCCGCCGCCGCGAGCCGGATCAAGAGGCGCACGACCTCCACCCGCTCGCTCGCGTTGCAGAGCGCCTTGAGCTCGCGGTAACAGCGGTCGACCTCGCCCTCCTGGAGCGCGGGCAGCTTGCCCTGGAGGGCGTTGAACACCGCCTCGACGCCGCTCGGCGCGAGCCCGTCGACGTGCGTGAGCAGCTCGCGGAGCAGCTCGTCTTCCTTGTCGGAGAAGCGGCCGTCGACGCAGGCGACCTTGCCGAGCAGGACGATGACGGTGGCGATGTAGCGGAGGACGACCGCCTCGTCGTCCGGGAGCGCCGCGCGGAGCTCCGTCAGGAGGGCGTCGAGGTTCGGGAACGAGCCCCCCTGCTTCAGGCCGAGCCAGGCGAGGAGTCCCACGTGATGAGGCTACCAGATCCTCGCCGGGCAGGGCAGCCCGGCGGAGCCCCGCCCTCTGTACCCGTTACGCCCGTCACCGCGGTCGTCCATGTTGCCGTCTTCGTCCATTTCCCAGCGCCCTACTCCTCGCCGCCGCGGTCCGCAATCCAATCGTCCACGGGGTTGTCGGACTTCGGGGTCTTCAGGATCGAGCCGTCAGGCCCGTCCTTGCGCACCACGAGCGTGCGCCGCGTCGTGGTGTCGGGCGTCTCGCGCGCGACCACGGTGATCACGTTGACCCCCGGCCGGAGCGGCGCCTCGAACGCGAACTCGGCCTTCTTCGGGTCGGCGCCGTCGCGGTTCGACTTGTAGTAGAGCTTCCGCGACCCGACGAAGATGAAGGTGTCGAGCAGCCGCTCGCTGTCCGACGCCGTCCCCGTGATCTTCACGGTGCCGGCGGTCGTCGCCAGCGCCGCCGCGGCGATGTCCAGCGTCGGCGGCGCGTGCGAGTAGAGGTCCTCGAACGCGACCGCCGCCGGGGCCGGCCCGCCGCCAGGGGTCACCTCGCGCGCCGCGACGAACGCGAAGCGCCCCGCGCCGAGGTCGATCTTGAGGAACCCGCCTGGCGCCTCGCCGAGCACCTTGACCACGGCGCCCGCCGGGAGCCGGCCGAACCCGCGCGCGCTCGCCTCGGGCGACGGGAGCAGGGTCGCCCCCTCCGCCCCGGCCTTCATGGTGGAGCCGCCGCCGCTCAGCTGGATGCGCGGCGAGATCGGGATCTTCACCTTCTCGCTGGCGAACTCGCGGAGATCGCGATCGCCGACCGAGAGCGTGAGGGTCGCCTCGGGCTCCGACAGCTGCTGCTCCACGTCGAAGCTGAAGACGACCTTGCGCACGTCGCCCGGCTTGATGTTCGAGATGTCGAAGCGCCCCGCGTGCAGCATGAGCCCGTCGCCCGAGAGGTTCGCGATGTTCGCCTGCGTCTCGTACGACGGCCCCTTGCCGACGTTCTTGACGGTCAGGTACATGCTGACCCGCTCGCCCTTCTGGATGAGCCCGTCGCCGTTGCCCTCGCGGTCGTCCGCGAGCTGATAGGCGTACTGGAAGAGCGGCCGGTCGAGCGCGCGCACCGTGGGCCGGATCTCGACCGCCGGCGGCTCCGGCGCGGCGGCGACCTCGAACTTCACCCTGAGGCCGTCGCTCCGCGAGAGGGCGTCCATCGGGATCGTGCAGACGCGCTTCTCGTTCGCCTTCCTCGGCTTCGTCGAGCCGACCTTCCGCCCCTCGACCTCGCACCAGCCGAGCGGCGCCTTCGCGCTCTTCGTCTGGCCGGGGCCGATCTTGCCGAAGATGAGCTCCTTGCTGTCGAAGTACGGGTTGTCGCTCTCCGTCGTCCCACGGAGCCGGTAGACCGGCTGCTTTCCGTTGTTCTTGACCGTGACCCGGAGCTCCATCGGCTGCCCCGCGGTCACCTCGGCGCTCGGACGGTCGGTCTCGACCTTCACGTCGAGCTCGGACTTCGCCGCCGGCGTGACCCCCTCGGGCGCGTCGGACCAGTCGACGCCGAGCTTCGTCAGCTCGGCCGCGACCTTGCCGAGCTCCTCCTTGCCGACCTGATCGATGTAGTCGTGCATCGCCCGGAGCTGCTGGAGCCTCGGCGTGGAGGGCGGCATCCGCGCGGCGAGCTCCCGCGCGAAGCGGATGGGGAAGTCGACGGAGAAGTCCTCGTCGATGTCGCCCCCGCGCTCCCGCATCTGCTCGCGGTCGGCGCTCGTGAGCTGGTAGCGGACGACCTCGGACGGCTTGCCCGCGGCCGCCGCGCGCGCGTTCGAGAGGTGCGCCGAGAGATCGCGCTCCCGGAGCCCATCCTTCTGGACCGTGAGATCCATCTCGAGCTCGTCGACCGTCATGGGATCGAGCTCGATGTCCGGCGTGACGCCGACGCCCTGGATGGAGATGTCGCCCGGGGTCAGGTACTGCGCGATCGTGAGCTTGAGGGCCGCCTTCTCGGCCGTGACGTCGGGGAAGACGAGCTGCACGCTGCCCTTGCCGAACGTCTGCGAGCCCACGATGACGGCGCGATCGTTGTTCTTCAGCGCGCCGGCCACGATCTCGCTCGCGCTCGCGCTGTTGCCGCTCACGAGCACCACGATCGGGTACAGCGGCTCGGTGCCCGGCCCCTTGGCGCGCTTCTCCTCGCGCCCCTCGGAGGCGCCGACCGTGGACACGATGACGCCGTCGGCGAGGAACTTGTCGGCGATGCGCGCGGCCTGATCGAGCAGGCCGCCCGGGTTGCCGCGCAGATCGAGCACGAGCCCCTTCAGCTGCCCCTTGCTGCGCAGCCCGTCGAGCGCGGCGTCGAGCTCCGCGGTCGAGGTCGCCTGGAACGTCTTGAGCCGGACGTAGCCGACGCCGCCCTCGAGGGCGCGCGACTCGACGGACCTCACCTTGATCACCTCGCGGGTCAGCTCGAAGGCCTTCGGCCCCTGCCACCCGCCGTCGCCCTCGCGGGTCACCCACACGGTGACCGGGGTGCCGGGATCGCCGCGGAGCCTCCGCACAGCGTCGTCGAGCGGCATGTTGAGCGTCGACTCGTTGTTGATCTTCACGATCCGATCGAGCCGCTTGAGGCCCGCCCTGCCCGCGGGCGTGTCGGGCATCGGGTTCAGGACGGTGAGCATCTGGTCGCGGATCGAGATCACGACGCCGAGCCCGCCGAACGCGCCCGACGTGGAGAGGTTCATCTCCTTGTACGCCTCGGGGCTCAGGAACGACGAGTGCGGGTCGAGCGTGTGCAGCATGCCGTTGCACGCGGCGTACTCGACGTCCCGCAGATCGACCTCCGTGCCGCGGAGGTTCTTCTGGAGGAAGGTGAAGACCTCACGGAGGCGCGCGGAGACGTCCCAGGGGCCCTGGATGTTGTCGATCCGGAACTTCTTCTCGCTGGTCTCGACGCGGACGGTGACCTCGTTGGGATCCTCGTTGAGGACGATCACCTGCGCGACGTCGCGCTGGACGGCGTTGAGCGCCGACAGCAGCATCTCCTTCGGCTTGACGCGATCCGGCTCGACGTACTTGTCCCGGATCATCTTCAGCGTCTCGTTGACGGCCTCGAGGCGCGTGAGGTCGTACGGCGCCTTGGCCACCTGCCCGGTGACCGCGAGCGCCGGCTCGAACCCGCGCCAGAGCCCGCCAGGGCCGAACTGAAGGACGAAGTACGCTGCCAGCGGGAACGCGGCGGAGACGACGAGCGCCTTGGCGACGCGCTCCAGAGGTCGGTGAGGCATACGGCGATCGAGTATAGACGCACCCCAGCGAGCGTCGACCGACGTCGGCGCGCGATCGCCTCGATCGCCCCCGAACGCCGCGTTCCAGCGCGGGCGCTACACGGGCTTCTGCGTGTCTTCTTGCTTCTCTTCGGGCTTCGCCGGCAGCTGCTTGGCGGGATCCTCGTCCTCGTCGTCGCGGATCCCCTTCTTGAAATTCCGGATCCCCTCGCCGATCCCCTTCCCGATGTCAGCGATCCTCCCCGCGCCGAAGAGGAGCAAGGCGAGGCCGATGAGGAGAGCGATTTCGAGCGGTCCGATGCGGCCCATAGCGTTGATCCCTTGAAGGCTGCCGCGCGCTCGGCGGCAGGTCGGCGGGCCACGGCCCGGTTTGCGTCGACCCATACCACCCATCCTCCGCACCGGCAATGCAGCGGTTCGAAGCGCTGGGACCCGTGCTAGGCTCGCGCACCGGCTTCGCTGGAGGAGAGACGAGGCGCGTATGCACCCGCTCACTCCGCCAGCGGTTCACAAATCAAGACCGGCTCGACGACCCACACGGGATCGCCGGCCGGACGGCCCGGACGCCGGCCTCGGATGAGGCCGGCGGTGATCCATGGCTTGAGCCCTCGCAGGCTTCGCGACAGTCGACACGGGGAAAACACGATGCCGATGAACCGCTTGAATCGAAAGGCAGCGCATTGTCTGGCAGGAGCGTCGGTGGCAGCGGCGGTGCTCGCCGGCGCCGCCGGGCGCGCGAGCGCTCAGGAGGCGAGCGAGGGCGACACGGTGAGCGTCGACGGCAAGGGGATCGTCGGCGGCGCGCTGCTCGGCGGCGAGGTCGTGATGCTGACCATGGGGGCCATCGGGGTCGAGCGCGCCTGGCCGTACCTCGTGTTCGGCGGGCTCGGCGCGGTGGGCGGCGGCGTCGCCGGCTACTTCGTCGAGGCGGCGGATCCGCCCGCGGAGGTGCCGCTCTACATGCTCGCCGGCGGCATGGCGCTGGTCATCCCGACCCTCGTCGTCACCCTGAACGCCACCGCGTACAAGCCCCCCGACTCCGACCAGAGCGAGCCGATCCGCAACGAGCCGGCCGCCGAGCCCCCGCAGCCGGGGGTCAACGTCCAGCTCACGACGGACGCCGCGCAGATCCTCCGGCGGGCCCGCCGGGAAGAGCCCCGGCTCGGCCTCGTCGACATCACGCCGCGCCGGGTCGCGCTCGGCGTGCCCGCGCTCTCGTTCAAGCCGCTCTACTCGCAGGACGAGATGTTCAAGTTCGGCGTGGCGCAGGGGCACGAGGTCCGCGTCCCCGTCCTCCGGGCGACCTTCTGAGGGGCCCGGGGTCGCCCCGGGCGGCGGCGCGGGGCAGGCGCCCCCCTGCCCCGCGCGCCGGTCTCTGTGCCGATCCCTACGCTCGGCGTTAGGCTCTCGCCGTGGCCGACCTCCACGATCCTCCGCTCCCCTGGTCCACGCGGCTCTGGTTCGCCTTCGCCTGCTTCTTCCGCGTGCTGTTCGATTCCCAGTTCGCCGCGCGGGCCTGGCAGGCGCGCGCGGCGGCCGCCGCCCTGCCGCCGGCCGAGCGCGCTGAGCCGCGACAGCTCGAGCGAGATCGCGCAGGCGGCGCGCCCGCCGCCCCCGAGGCCGCCGCGGCTGCAGCGAGCGAGCCCGCCCCCGCGCCGGTCGCCGCCCCCGCGCCGCACGCCGCGCCCGCGGTGAGCTCGGCGCTCCAGCTGCTCTCGCTGCTCCAGCGCGAGGGGCGGCTCGTCGACTTCCTCGAGCAGGACATCGCCTCGTTCGGCGACGCGGACGTCGGCGTGGCGGCGAGGATGGTCCACGAGGGCTGCCGCAAGGCGCTGCGCAGCCACGCGAAGCTCGCGCCCGTGCGGCGCGAGGACGAGGGGGAGAAGGTGACGCTCGAGGCCGGCTACAACCCCTCCGAGATCAAGCTCATCGGCAACGTGTCCGGGATCGCGCCCTACAGAGGGGTGCTGCGCCACCGGGGCTGGCGCGCCGACGATGTCTCGCTGCCGACGCCGGTCGCCGGCCACGACGCCAGCATCATCGCCCCCGCGGAGGTCGAGCTATGAGCGCGCGCTACATCATCGGCATCGATCTCGGCACCACCCACTGCGCGCTCGCCTACGCGCCCCTGCCCGAGGACGGAGCCGACGCGCGGCTCACGCCGTCGCCCGAGGTGATGGCGGCCCCGCAGCTCGTGGCGCAGGGGACGCTCGAGGCGCGCCCGCTCCTGCCCTCCTTCATGTACATCCCTCACGAGAGCGAGGGCTCCCAGGCGCTGCCCTGGGACGCCGAGCGGCGCTTCGCCGTCGGCGAGCACGCCCGGGCGCGCGGCGTCGACGCGCCGGCGCGCCTCATCTCGAGCGCGAAGAGCTGGCTCAGCCACGCTGGCATCGACCGGCGCGGATCGACGCTCCCGCTCGGCGCGCCCGAGGACATCGAGAAGATCTCGCCCGTCGAGGCGTCGTGGCGGTACCTCGAGCACCTCACCGAGGCGTGGGATCACCTGTTCGCGAAGGACGATCCGGCGCTCGCCCTCGCGAAGCAGGAGATCGTGATCACGGTGCCCGCGTCGTTCGACGCCGCCGCGCGCGATCTCACCGTCGAGGCCGCGAGCGCCGCGGGGTTCGAGGACCTCACCCTGCTCGAGGAGCCGCAGGCCGCCGTGTACGCCTGGATCGACGCGGCCGGTGAGGCGTGGCGCAAGCACCTCCAGCCGGGCGACGTGCTGCTCGTGATCGACGTCGGCGGCGGGACCACCGACTTCTCCGCGATCGCCGCGGTCCCGCGCGACGGCTCGCTCGATCTCGTCCGCGTGGCGGTCGGCGACCACATCCTGCTCGGCGGCGACAACATGGACCTCGCGCTCGCGCACGTCGTGAAGGCGAAGCTCGCCGCCGAGGGCAAGGAGCTCGATCGCTGGCAGATGACGTCGCTCACCCACGCCGCGCGCGTCGCGAAGGAGCGGCTGCTCGGCGATCCGTCGATCAGCGAGGCGCCGATCGCGATCGCCGGCCGCGGCTCGAAGCTGCTCGGGGCGGCGATCCGGACCGAGCTCACGCGGGACGAGATCACCCGGACGCTCGTGGACGGGTTCTTCCCCGAGGTCCCCTCGTCCGCGCGCCCCGCGACCCGCGCGCGCGCCGGCCTGACGCAGCTCGGCCTCCCGTACGCGCAGGACCCGGCGATCACCCGCCACCTGGCCGCGTTCCTGGGACGGCAGGCAGGCGCGACGTCGAAGCTTCCGGGCTTCGCCCCGCAGGGAGGGGCGAACGCCGAGCCCGGCCGAGCGCCGCTCCTCCTGCACCCGACGGCGGTGCTCTTCAACGGGGGCGTCATGAAGAGCGCGGCGCTGCGCGAGCGGCTGGTCGCGACGCTCGGCGCCTGGCTCGAGCAGGACGGCGCGCCCCGGCCGCGGGTGCTCCCGAGCGACGACCTGGATCTCGCTGTCGCGCGCGGCGCCGCCGCCTACGGCCTCGCGCGGCGCGGCCGCGGGCTCCGGATCCGCGGCGGGACAGCGCGGGCCTACTACGTGGGCATCGAGGGGGCCGTCCCCGCGGTGCCCGGCCTGGAGCCGCCGATCACGGCGCTCTGCCTCGCGCCGTTCGGCATGGAGGAAGGCACCGAGGCGACGCTGCCGCCGCAGGAGTTCGGCGTCGTGGTCGGCGAGCCGGTGCGCTTCCGCTTCTTCAGCTCGTCGGTGCGCCGGGATGACCAGGCCGGGACCGAGCTCGAGAGCTGGAAGCCCGGAGAGCTCGAGGAGCTCTCGCCGATCGAGGTCACCTTGCCCGCGGAGGGCCGCCGGGAGGGCGACATGGTGCCGGTGCAGCTGCGCGCGTCGGTCACCGAGGTGGGGACGCTGCTCCTGGAGGCGATCCCCCGGGAGGCGCAGAAGCCGAACGAGCGCTGGCGGATCGAGCTGTCGGTGCGCGCCGAGGCGTGAGCGCGGGGTGCCCGACATGGCACCGACGATTCGCAGGCTCCGCGTCGTCCATTCGACGAGATACACCTACGATCGCCCGGTGGAGCGCAGCGTGCACAAGCTGCACCTCTGCCCGGTGCACGACTGGGATCAACGGGTGCTCTCGCACACGCTCACGATCGATCCCGGCGTGACCACCATGGAGTTCGAGGACGTCTTCGGGAACCGGGCCACACGCTTCGAGATCACCGCCCCGTATACCGCGCTGACGATCTCGGCCGACTCGACCGTGGAGCTCTGCGACGCCGATCCGTTCGCGTTCGCGAAGAAGAAGATGCGGCCCGCGTTCCCCCTCGTCTGGATGCCGTGGGAGCAGGCGATCATCGCGCCGTACGTGCGCCCGGCGGAGCTCCCCGACACCCAGCTCCAGGCGCTCTTCGATTACGCCATGTCGTTCGTCGAGAAGAACGACGCGGACCTGATGGAGACGCTCTTCGCGATCAACTTGACCCTCTTCCGCGAATACCAGTACGTGCCGGGCTCGACGAACCTCGCGACCACCCCGTATGACGTCTTCGTGAACCGGCGCGGGGTCTGCCAGGATTTCGCGAACCTGTTCATCTGCATGGCGCGGCTGCTCGGCATTCCGGCGCGCTACGTGTGCGGATATCTCTATACCGGCAACGTCGGCGCGAGCCGCGCGGGCTCCGACGCGACCCACGCGTGGGTGCAACTCTACATCCCGAACATCGGCTGGAAGGGGTTCGACCCCACGAACGGCGTGCTGGCCAGCCTCGACCACGTGCGGGTCGGTTACGGCCGCAACTACATGGACGTAACGCCGACAGCGGGGACGCTCTACACGGCCGCCGCCGAGACAATGAACGTCGATGTGACGGTGAGCGAGGTCGACTAGGTCTCTCCGCGGGATCGCCCGCCCACCGACAGGCGCCTGTCGCGCCGAGCCCACAGCGACAGCGGAGAGCGCGAAACCGCGGCCGCGGGCGAGGCAGGCTTCCCGCCCCTCCCTGCGGCCGCAGCGCGAAGCGCCGAAGGTCGCTCGGACGGATCCGCGAGACCTCGGCGCGTCGCGATCACTGGCCGTCCTGGAGACAGGCGGTGCCCTGCTCGATACACGCGCCCTCAGCGGTGGTGGCCGCCTCGGTGCCGCACGCGTTGCACGCCTCGTCCGCCGCCTCGTCCGTTGTGCACGCGACATAGCAGGGGTCGCCGTCCGCCGCGCCACACGTCTCGCAGATACACTCCGTAACTGCCTGGTATTTCGGGATCGAGGACTCGCAGAGGTCCGCCGGATCGGCGTCAGCCACGAGGGGCGCCGAGCAGGTCACACACGCGTCGCTGCCGCCCGTGCCGCCGCCACCGCCCTCGCCGCTGCCGCCCTCGCCGCCCGTGCCGCCCGTGCCGCCGCCGCCACCCTCGCCGGCCGAGCTGCTCGCGGTGGTCCCGCCGCCCGTGCCCGTCTCGGTGTCGTCCCCGCAACCCGCGGAGAAGGCGGTCGCGCCAAGGATGAGAGCCATCGAGCCAATGCTGACAAGATTAATATTACGCATGTTGTCCTCCGGCGCGCTCGAACGAGCGCCCGTCGTCGATCGTCGCTTCGTCTGTCAGTCCCAAGGGGACTCGCCGGTCGCGACAACCCCCGCGTGCCGGCGGCGGCACACTACTCCACCCAGGCTGTGACGCTCAACTATCTTCCATGCGACGCGCGAAAACAGCTGTCGGCGCCTCACCCGGTCGCGCGACCCAAAACACCATGGCATGCGCGCTGGGGACGAGCCTAGCAGCGCCCACGGCTCGGGGATCGCCCGACTCCGACGCCCGGGCGAAACCACACCGAAATCGCGCGTCGCGAACCGCGCGCATCGCCGTGGCCGGGGGCTCGCGGCTCACGCTCGCGGCGAGCGTCGCAGCGAATGCCGCAAGTCGCGAGTTCCGAGCCTCCTTGTGCTCCACGGAACGCCGCGCCGTCGCCGGGAACGCCGTCGCCCGCGCCGCGCGCTGCCGGCAGCGCTGCGCGATCTCGATGCCTCGCGCGAATCTGGAGATGGCGGCGGACGCCGCCGGGAGCGCGCGCCTTTGACGACTTGAAGGTGGAAGTTGGAAAGCGCTCGTGACAGCGGCCCTGGAGCTCGGATCTGCTATGATCAGTGGCGCGGCGCCTGCGTCGCGCGCGATCGCAGAGCCCGGCCTCGCGCTGCGATCGCGAGCGACGGGCGCCGGCGATACGGCCCCACGCGCGCCGCGCAGCGACGCGCGGGGCCCGTCGCGCGTCACGGGGGGAGGGCACGATGAGCATTCGTCTGCGCGTGTTGCGCGTGTTGCGCGTGTGTCTGGCGGTGACGCTCGCGGGCCTGTGCGCCTGCGCGAGCACGTCTGTGCAATGGCCCTCGCCGGAAGGGCAGCCGAAGCTCCCGCCCCCACGGGAGATCAACGCCGTCGCGCGGCCGGACGCCGCGCGCTGCACGGCGATTGTCGGGGCCACGCTCATCGACGGCCGGGGAGGGCCGCCCGTGCGCGACGCCGTCGTCGTGGTCCGCGGCGACCGCATCGTCGCCGCGGGCGCGCGCGGCGCCACCGACGTCCCGGCCGGCGCGGAGGTCGTCCCCGGCGCGGGGCTCTGGGTGCTGCCCGGCCTCATCGACGCGCACTTCCACCTCGACGCCGATGACGGGCTGCCCGGCGTCGTCCTGCAGCGCGGCGTCACCTCGCTGCGCGAGCCGGGGAACTGGATCGAGGCGTACGACGCCGCGCGCAAGCTCGGCCCGACGCCGCGGCTCTTCCTGGCGGGGCCGCTGCTCGACGCGCCGTATCCGGCCTATCCGGAGAGCGCGATGCTGGTGCGCGACGCGGCCGAGGCGCGCTGGGCCGTCGATCAGCTGGTCGAGCGCGGGGCGTCGGCGATCAAGGTCTATTTCCGCCTGCCCCTCGGGCTCGTCGAGGAGGTCGCCAAGGCCGCGCACGCGCGCGGGGTGATCGCCGTCGCGCACCTCGAGACCGTCGACGCCGCGGCCGCGGTCCGCGCCGGGCTCGACGGCATCGAGCACATCACGTCGCTCGGCACGGCCCTCGTGCCGCCGCGCGAGGCGGAGCGCTACCGCCAGTCGGTGATCGCCGACAACGACGCGCGCTTTCCGGGGCGCTTCGAGGTCTTTCGCGGCATCTCCCTCGGCGCGCCGCGGACCCGAGCGCTGCTCGGGCTGCTCGCGGCGCGGGGCACCTTCCTCACCCCGACGCTCGCCATCTTCGAGCGCCGCGCCGGCGACGCGGGCGCGACGGAGACCCAGGTGCGCGGCTTCGAGAACATGATGAAGCTCACCCTCGCGGCGCGCCGCGCCGGGGTGCGGGTGGTCGTCGGCTCCCACGGCAAGGCGCCGGGCGCCGAGCGAGGGTGGGCCTACCAGCACGAGATGGAGCTGCTCGTCGAGAGCGGCCTCTCGCCCATGGAGGTCCTCGTCGCTGGCACGCTGGAGAACGCCAGGTACTTCCGCGCCGACGACCGGCTCGGCAGCGTCGAGCCGGGCAAGCTCGCCGACCTCGTCCTGATCGAGGGCGACCCGCTCGCGGACATCCGGGCGATGCGGCGCGTGAAGCGGGTGATGCTGAACGGGAGGTGGGTCGGCCCAGCTCATGCCGAGTGAGCCGCGCGCGGCCGCCGCGGGCTCGGCGCGCGCGTTACGTGGAGCTGCGCGGACAGGGCGAGCGCACGCGGAGCGCGCCGCCGCCATCGCGCGGCGCGCTCCGACAGAGGGCCTTCAGCCCATCTCGATCTCGACGCGCACCGTCGAGCCGGCCGGCGACAGGGGAATCACGTTCCCCGCGACGGTCTTGCCGTCCACGGTCAGCTTCTTCACGCCCTTGCACACCCCCGAGTTCTTGACGCTGATCTCGTAGGTGGCGCCGCGGAAGCGGCGGGAGATGGAGAAGCTCTTCCACGCCTTGGGCACGCAGGGATCCAGCTTCAGGCCGTCGTACTGGGGCTGCACGCCGAGGATCCCCTGGCTGACGGACACGAACGTCCAGGCCGCGGTGCCGGTGAGCCAGGCATTCTTGGCTTCACCGAAGACCGGGGCGTCCTTGCCGGCGATCATCTGCGCATAGACGTAGGGCTCGGCGCGATAGGTCTCGATCTGGCTCTCCTTGGCCGAGGGGCAGATGGAGAGATAGTACTCCAGCGCGCGCTCCCCTTCGCCCAGGAGACACCAGCCGAGGTGGATCCAGGTGTTGTTGTGGCAGAAGATGCCCGCGTTCTCCTTCACGCCCGGCGGATACGAGGTGACCTCGCCGAGCTCGAGGTGATAGGTCGAGTACGCGGGCTGCTGCAGGACGATGCCGTTCTTCGTGTAGAGGTGCTTGTGCACGCTCTCCATCGCCTGCTTGGCGCGGCCGTTGTCCGCGCCGGCGCCGCCCAGGACGCACCAGCCCTGGCTCTCGATGAAGATCTTCCCCTCCTCGTTCTCCTTGCTCCCGACCGGCCGGCTCTCGGCGTCGTAGGCGCGGCGGTACCACTCGCCGTCCCAGGCCTCCTTCTCGACCACGGCCAGCATCTCGGCGTACTGCTCGCGCATGCGCGCCGCGTCGGACTTCTGGCCCATCCAGTCGTACAGGGCGGCCATCTCGCGGCTGGCATAGAGGAAGAGGCCGGCGATCATCACGGACTCGGCCTTCGAGTCCTTCACGTCGCCCGCGGTCTGGAAGCTCTCGTTGGGCTCGGTGCTGAAACAGTTCAGGTTGAGGCAGTCGTTCCAGTCCGCGTGGCCGATCAGCGGCAGGCCGTGCGGGCCCCGCTTCTTCATCGTGTAGGCGATGGACGTCTCCAGGTGGTGAAGGAGGTCCTCCTTGGAGCCCGGCTTGTCGGCGTAGCCCACCGCCTCCTTGAGGATGCCCTTGTCGCCGGTCTCCTTGATGTACGCGCACGTGGAGAGGATCAGCCACAGGTGATCGTCGTAGAAGTCGCCGCCGATGTCGGCGTTCCCCTTCTTCGTCAGCGGCTGGTACTGGTGGTAGCAGGTGCCGTCGCTGAGCTGGGTGGCGGCGATGTCGAGGATGCGCTGGCGGGCGCGCTCGGGGACGAGGTGCACGAAGCCCAGGAGATCCTGGTTCGAGTCGCGGAAGCCCATGCCTCGGCCGATGCCGGTCTCGTACATGCTGGCCGACCGAGAGAGGTTGAAGGTCGCCATGCACTGGTACTGATTCCAGGTGTTGAGCATGCGACTCGCGTGCTCGTCCGGGCAGTCGGCCTGGAAGTTCGAGAGGATCCCGGCCCAGTCCGCCTTCAGCTGGGCGAACGCGCCGTCCACGACGCCGGGCGCCGAGTACTTGGCCAGGATCTCCTTGCCCTTCTGCTTGTTCAGGACGAAGGGCGCCTTGAACTTGGGCAGGTCCCCGTGGTCCACGTACGAGAGCACGAAGCTCATCGTCTCGCTCGCGCCGGGCTCGAGCGAGAGGCTCACCTGGTGGCTGCCGATCGGGTTCCAGCCGAACGCCTTGGAGTTCGTGGCCTTCCCCCTGGCCGGCACCTGGGCCTCGTGGAGGCCGTGGTGGACGCTGCCGCAGAAGGCGTCACGGCTCGTGTCGAACCCGTCGATGGCGCGCGTGCAGGCGAAGAGCGTGTAATGGGAGCGGCGCTCGCGGAACTCGGTCTTGTGGTAGATGGCGCTCCCCTCGATCTCCACCTCACCGATGGAGTAGGTGCGCTGGTAGTTCGTCATGTCGTTGAGGGCCTCGAAGAAGCAGAACTCCTGATAGGAGAAGAGCTGGATGTCCTTCTTCGCGCCGCTCTTGTTGGTGACCCGGGTGCGCCAGATCTCCACGTTCTCGCCGGGAACGATGAAGTAGAGCACCTCCACCTCGACGCCGTTCTTCTCGCCCGTGATCTTCGTGTAGCCCAGGCCGTGGCGGCACTCGTAGCGATCGAGGGCCGTCTTGAGGGGCTTCCACATGGGGTTCCACACGACCCCGCCGTCGTTCACGTACAGGTAGCGCCCGCCGAGGTCCATCGGCACGTTGTTGTACCGGTAGCGCGTGAGCCGGCGCAGCTTGGCGTCCTTCCAGAACGTGTAGCCGCCCGCCGTGTTGGTGCAGAGGCCGAACATCTCGTCCGAGCCCAGGTAGTTGAGCCAGGGCAGCGGCGTGTCGGGCCGTGTGATGACGTACTCGCGGCTCTCGTCGTCGAAGTGGCCGTACTGATTGCTCATGGACGCGCGGTCTCCGTGGATAGCGACAGAAAAAAACCCGGAGGCTGCGCTGCCCCGGGTCGGATAAGCCGATGATTGTCAGGCCTGGGGCCTCCGAGCGAGCTCAGAGGGCCGCCACTCTAGACCCCGGCACCTCCGCTTGTCAACGGGGCCTGGGGGCACGCCTCGCTCGCAGAGCCGCGTATCCGCCGCTTCAACCTGCTTTGAACGTGTCGTAACGGCCGGCGCGCGGCGCGACGCGCGCCTCCAGCGCGGCGCGCTCGGCGGGCGGCATCGGGAAGGAGAGGGACCGCGCGCCCAGGTTCTCGCGCACCTCGGCGATCGACGAGCAGCCGATGATCACCGTGTCGGCGTGGCTGGCCGCGTAGCGGATGAGCTCGGTCGCGCTCGCGGCGCGATCCTGGAGCAGGCGGCCCGCGGCCATGATCTTCATGCCGATGACGCCGACGCCGCGCCGCCGCGCCTCCTCGACCACGGTCGTCAGGAACGGGAGCCGCGCCGGATCTGCCGGGTTGACCGCGCAGAGCACGGTATCCACAGGATAACGCCGCATCGCCTCCAGGAGGATCCGCGGGTCGTGGTGGCCGGTGATCCCGACGTGGCGCACGCGGCCGTCCGCCCTGGCCTGCTCCACGGCCTCGATGGCGCCCCGCTTGCCGAAGATGGCGTCGAGCTCCTCGAGCTCCCGCAGATCGTGCAGCTGCCATGAATCGAGGTGGTCTGTCCCGAGCCGACGCAGGCTGTCGTCGAGCAGCCGCAGCGCGCCGTCGCGATCGCGCGCGTGGGTCTTGGAGGCGAGGAAGACCTGCTCGCGCGCCTTCGGGCCGGCGGCGCGGAAGGCTTCACCGTAGTAGTCCTGGCTCTGCTGGTATGCAGGCGCGGTGTCGCAATACCTGACCCCGAGGCGCAGGGCCTCCAGGATCACGGGCACCGCCTCGCGGTGACGGCCGGTCGTCCGGAGGATCCCCTCGCCCCCGAGCGACACCGGCTCCACCTGCGCGCCCGTCCGCCCGAGCGTGCGCGCCGGCGCCTCGCCGGCCGCAGGCGACGGGCAGCCGGCTGCCCCGACCGCCACGGCCGCTGCGGTCGTGGCGACCGCTCCCAGCACGCCACGACGGCCACCGTCGGCACTTCCCGTCTCGCTCGGCTCGCGCATACGGCCCTCCTTGGAGAGGACTCTACCAACCGACAGGTCGAACGTAAACCGAGGCCTGGATCTTCGGCGAGAACGGCGCCGACGCCGCGCGCGGCGAGGGTCCGGCACCTGGTGGTACGCGCGATGGCCGGCCTCGCGCCGGGCACGGCTTCAGGCCTCGGCAGAGCCGAGCTCAGCGGGCCACCGATTCGACCGCCCACGACCTCATGGACGAGCCTTGGGCACGCGGAAGTGGCCGCCAGTCACTCGCTACCACCGGTCGTCGGGGTCGTCGTCGTCCGACCGATCGTCGTCCTCGAACACCAGCCTGCCAATCACCACCTGGCGCACCGTCGTGGCGTAATAGGCCGTGACGGCGGCCGTGCTCCAGGTGTGCCCGACGATGGTTTTCGAGGTGTTCGTGTAGAGCCGCATCGTCCCGTAGCCGGCGCCGGAGGCCCCCCGGCCGCTCGAGGCGTACCTGGAGTCGGACGAGCCGTGGTGCGTGCTCGTCGAGTCGACGATGCTCACCTCGAACTGGAGTGTGCCCGCGACGAGGGGTGTGACGGGGAGCTTCGCCCTCGGCGTCCGGCGGAGGATCGCGACGTGCCCGGTCGACGACGCGCCTGCGGGGTAGCGGATGGCGATGATGTCGGCGGCGCGCGCGTCCTTGGGGTCGTGGATCCTCTCGAATCCGTTCTCCTCGACGATGGCGTCGTAGTAGGCGGCCGCGCTCGGGCTCCGGCTGCCCAGCCAGTCTTTGAGCGACGCTTCGGTGAAGCCGTAGCCCCGCTTGAGCAGCTCCGTCAGGAAGGTGGCGCACTGCGTCCGGTTCGCGTAGCGCCGCGCGCCGGCCACACCAGCCCAGCTGATGAAGCTGGGGCTCGAGTTGTATTCGTTGTTCTCAGGGCTGATGTTGTCCACGAGGCTCTCCGCCCACCTGAGATGGTCGGCGTGATGCGCATCGGCGGTGCGCGGCGAAAGCCACGCGAGCCCCGGAAGGACGAGACAAGCGATCTTCAGCATACGACGACGAACGCTCGCCATGATCCACCTTGCAATGCAGTGAGTTGCTCGAACTGGCGCGTCGCACTCAGCGCGCGGATTCCCGTGATGTATTAAGTACGATCGAGAGGCGCCGTTCAATACAAATTTGCAACACAACCATCTTTGGGAGTCGCTTGTCCCACAGGCGCACAGACGGACAGACGCACAGACGCACAGACGGACAGGCATCCTCGCGCCCGCGCTCGCGCGCCTCGGCACGCGCCGACGCCGACGAAATCAGTCGATTTCGAATGAGGGTCTGTGTTAACCTGGCCTGTTGTTCCGATGCCCGGATGGCCGGGGGAGCAGGCGTGGGGAGGAGCGTGTCGGACCTGGAGCGACGAGCGGGCGGCCTCGATCGGCCGCCAGCAGGTCACTTCGACTTGATGCGGAACTCCACGCGCCGGTTCATGGCGCGGCAGCCCTCGTCGTTCGTGAAGCAGAGCGGCGCGCCGGCGCCATACCCCGGCGCCGTCATCGGCGTCGCGACGCCGCGCTGGACGAGGTAGCGGACGACGGCGTTCGCGCGGCGCTCGGACAGCTTGATGTTGTGCTCCACGCTGCCCTGGTTGTCCGTGTGCCCCTCGACCGTGAGCGCGGTGATCTCCGGGTGCGTCCGCAGGATGTTCGCCACCGCGTCGAGGACCGAGAACGACTCCGGCCGGATCTCGTCCTTGTCGAGGTCGTAGAAGATCGGCCGGGCGATCTTGATGCGATCCCCCTCGATGACCGCCTCGGCAGGCGCCGCCGGCTGGACGGCCACGGGAGGAGGAGGCGGCGGCGGCGCCGCGCTCGCCGCCACCGACATCTCGGTCTTCGCCGACCCGCACCCCGCCGCAAGGGCGCCCAGGACCACAAGCCAGATCGCTCGGTTCGCTCGCATTTCGCGGCTCTAGCACGGGGAATCGCCCGGAAGAACCGGAACAAGTACGCCGACCCCGCCTACAGCTCCCGCGCGGGCGCACGCGACCGGAGGACGGGTGCGGCGGCGGTGCCCCCTGCGACGGCCCCCCGCGCGAGCCGGCGCGGCGGCGCGCCGGACCTGCGGAATGCGCCGCGGCGATCCAGTATCGTTGCTGCGCGCACGCATGTCCGCCCCCGCGAAGAGCCCGAGCCTGATCGTCGGAATCGACCTCGGCACCACGCACGCCGTCGTGGCGTGGGCCGAGCGCGACGCCGATCCCGGCGCGATCCGCGTCTTCTCGATCCCGCAGCTCGTGACCGCCACCGAGATCGAGGCGCGCCCGCTGCTGCCGTCCCTGCTCTACGCGCCCCTCCCCGGCGAGGCGCAGGCCGATCCTTTCGGCGACGCGCCCTTCGCGATCGGCGAGCACGCGCGCCGGCGCGGCGGCGAGATCCCCGGGCGGCTCGTCGCCTCGGCGAAGAGCTGGCTCTGCCACCCCGCCGTCGACCGCACGGCGCCCATCCTGCCCTGGGGCGCGGCCGAGGAGGCGGCCTCCCTGCCGCGCGTCTCACCGCTCGACGCGAGCGCCCGGATCCTCGCCCACGTGCGGCGCACCTGGGACGACGCGTTCCCGGAGCGCCCGCTCGCGGCCCAGGAGGTCGTGCTCACCGTGCCGGCCTCGTTCGACGAGGTCGCGCGCGAGCTGACGGTCGAGGCCGCCCGCCGCGCCGGCCTCTCGGCGCGGCTCCTCGAGGAGCCTCAGGCCGCGTTCTACGACTTCATGCGCCTCGCCGGCGCGGACGGCCTCGATGCCCTGCTCGCCCGCTCGGACGGCGAGGCGATGGTCCTCGTCTGCGACGTCGGCGGCGGCACGACGGATCTCTCGCTCATCCGGGTCGCCCGGGGCGCCGGCGCGGCCAAGGGCCACCCCGAGGTCTCCCGCGTCGCGGTCGGCCACCACCTCTTGCTCGGCGGCGACAACATGGACCTGGCGCTCGCCCATCTCTGCGAGCCGCGCCTCGTGGGCGCAGGGGAGAAGCTCGACCCGGCGCGCTTCGGCCAGCTCGTGCTGGCCTGCCGCGCCGCCAAGGAGCGCCTGCTCGCCGGCGGGGCCTCGTCCGGCGGCGCCGGCAGCGCCGCGCCTTCGCCGCCGGACGACGCGCCGGTCACGGTGCTCTCGCACGGCGCGCGCCTCGTGGGCGGCGCGCTGACGACGCGCCTCGGCCGCGAGGAGGTCGAAGGCGTCGTGCTGGACGGCTTCTTCCCCGAGGCGCCGCGGGACGCCCGGCCGCAGCGCGGGCGGAGCGGGCTCGTCGCGTTCGGCCTGCCCTACGAGCGGGACGTCGCGATCACCCGGCACGTGGCCTGGTTCTTCGCGCGCCACGCCCCGGAGGCGCGAGGGCCGACCGCGCTGCTCCTGAACGGCGGCGTCTTCCGCGCCCGCCGCGTCGCGGAGCGCCTCGCGCAGGTCGTCGAGCGCTGGGGCGGCCCGCCGCTCGATCTGCTCCCGCACGCCGATCCCGACCTCGCGGTGGCGCGGGGCGCGGTCGCGTATGGCCTCGCCCTCGCGGGCCGCGGCGTGCGCATCGAGGGGGGCGCGGCGCGCGGCTACTACGTCGGCCTCGAGCCGCCCGCCGGCGGGGGGCCGCGGCCGGCGGTCTGTGTCGTGCCGCGCGGCGCGAAGGAGGGCAGCGTCCACGCGGCGGCCGGGCGAACGTTCGCGCTCGTCGTGGGGCGCCCGGTGCGGTTCGACCTGTTCGCGTCGGACGACGCGCGCGCCGATCGCGCGGGCGACCTCGTCCCCCTCGAAGACGACCGGTTCGAGGCGCTGCCGCCGATCGCGGTGGCGTTCGACGCGGGGGACGCGGCGCGCGCCGCGACCGGCAAGCAGGCGGAGGTGCGGGTGCAGATCGAGGGAGAGCTCACCGCGATCGGCACCCTGGATCTCGCCTGCGTCGAGGTGGACGCCGCGGCGCCGCGCCGCTTCCGGCTGGCGTTCCAGCTGCGCGAGGACGGCCGCGGCGCGCGCGCGACCGAGGCCGAGGGAGGCGCCCCGGCGGAGCGGGCGCAGGCGAGGCCTCACGCCGCGGCGGCGCCGGGCGGCAAGCGCCTCGACGAGGCCCGGGAGGCCATCGAGCGGGTGTTCGGCAAGGGGCGGCCCGACGTGGCGCCGCGGGAGGCGAAGAACCTCGTGCGCGAGCTCGAGCGCGTCCTCGGGGAGCGCGCCACCTGGACGACGGAGACCGCGCGGGCGCTGCTCGACACCCTCGTCTCGAGCGCGCGCTCGCGGCGGCGCTCGGCCGATCACGAGCGCGTGTTCTGGTCGCTCGCCGGCTATTGCCTCCGCCCCGGCTTCGGCGACGCGGGCGACCCGGCGCGCGTCGCCGCGCTCGCGCCGCTCTTCGCCGAGCGGCTGGCGTTCCCGCAGGAGGCGCGCTCCTGGCAGCAGTTCTGGATCGCCTGGCGCCGCATCGCGGGCGGCCTCGACGAGCCGCTGCAGGTCGCGATCCGGGATCTGGCGGATCCGTTCCTGGCCCCGGCCGAGCAGCGGCTGAAGAAGCCGAAGGGGGTGAAGCCGGAGGCGCTCGACGATCTGCTCGAGCTCTGCGCGTCGCTGGAGCGCGTGCCCGCCGGCCGGAGGAGCGAGCTCGGCGCGTGGATCCTGGAGCGCACATGGACCGACCGCGACGCGCGGCTCTGGGCGGCGATCGGCCGCCTCGGCGCGCGCGTGCCGGCCTACGCGAGCGTCCACCATGTGGTGTCGCCGGCGGCGGCCGAGCGGTGGATAGACCACCTGCTGCGCGAGAAGTGGCAGGAGCTGCCGTCCGCGGCGCCGGCCGCGGTGCAGCTCGCGCGCAGGACCGGGGACCGGGCGCGCGACGTCTCGGACCGGGTCCGCGGCGAGGTGGAGCGGCGGCTCGTCAAGGTGGGCGCCCCCGAGGCGTGGCTCAAGGCGGTGCGCGAGGTGGTGGCCGTCGAGGAGTCCGAGCGCGCGGCGTTCTTTGGCGAGGGGCTGCCGGTGGGGCTGCGGCTTGTGAGCGAGTAGGAGCGGTCAGCGGCGAAGTCGGCCGCTGAACTGCACCCGCTCTACTCGCCGGAAGCCGCCTCGATGCACGCATCGAGCTCCGGCGTCGCCCGCCAGCCGCACTCGCCCGACGCGCCCCGCTCGCACACGCTGTGCTCCTTGTAACACCCGTACTCCTCGAGCCACTCGCACGTGGTGACGATCTCCGCACCCTTGTCCGCGCAGATCTGCCCGCTGCAGCCCGTCGCCACGCACGGCGCAGCCTCGCCGCCGCCGATGCACGCTTCGAGCTCCGGCGTCGCCCGCCAGCCGCACTCGCCCGACGCGCCCCGCTCGCACACGCCGTGCTCCTTGTAGCACGCATACTCCTCACGGTACTCGCAGGTCGTGGCCACCTCCTCATCGGCGCAGACCTGACCGCTGCAGCCGGTCACCACGCACGGCGCAGGCTTGCCGCCGCCAATGCACGCCTCGAGCTCCGGCGTCGCCCGCCAGCCGCACTCGCCCGACGCGCCCCGCTCGCACACGCCGTGCTCCTTGTAACACGCGTACTCATCGCGCCACTCGCAGGTCGTGGCCACCTCCTCATCGGCATCGGCGCAGACCTGACCGCTGCAGCCGGTCACCACGCACGGCGCAGGCTCGCCGCCGCCAAGGCACGCCTCGAGCTCCGGCGTCGCCCGCCAGCCGCACTCGCCCGACGCGCCCCGCTCGCACACGCCGTGCTCCTTGTAACAGGCATACTCCTCCCGGTACTCGCAGTCCGTGACCACGTCCTCGTCCGCGCAGACCTGGCCGCTGCAGCCGGTCACCTGGCACGAGACCGGCTCGCCGCCCGCCACCCCACCTCCCCCAGGGCCTTCCCCCCCGCCCTCGATCGGGCCCTGACAGCCTTTGCCCTTGGCGCCGGTGAGCAAAGGTACGAAGAGCACGAGCATCGCAACGACGAGTCGGTGACGTTTGCTGAAAAGATCCATCGTCAAGCCTCCTATCAAATAGTGACGAACCTGCCATTCGGCAGCCGCAGGCGCCAGGATTCACACCTCGTGCCAAGCACGGCACCGGCGCATCCCCACGCGCAGACGCGATGCTCCCGCGGTGACGAGCAGCTGCCCACAAGCCGCGTGAGCCGCCTCCAGGTCATGAGAGCTCACCCCGGGATCAGGGCATCGAACATCGCCACGGCGCACGCCTTGCGGGCAGGCCCATGACCGCCGGCAGCCCGCCGGCCGCACACTCTGGCACAAGCCACGGAAATACCCGCAAATTCCTTGGATCTTCCGTGGGGTTCCGCATGGCCCGTTACTTGCTAAGTGCGCCGGGCATGGGACCTGAACGGTGCACGCGCACCGGCGCAGACATGACGCCCTGTGTCTCGTCCTCAACGAGGTGAACTATGACCTTCCTGTCTAGAACTTACGCCAGCTGGCTCGTCCTCGCGACGGCGGCGGCCTCGGCCGGACTCACCGGCTGCGGGAAAGGCTCGACGGGGCCTTCCGAACCCGGCTCGACCGATTTCATCTCTGACAATCCGAGGGCAGGCGGTGGAAGAGATACGGCCGCCGATGGCGGCGAGGGCTCAGCGGGCACCGGAGGCGACGGCGCCCCGACCGCGCCCCCGGCCGATGGCGACGCCGAGCGCGCGATCACCGAGGCCGACATCATCCAGGTCAAGGACGGCAAGCTCTACGCGCTCTCGCAGTACTCGGGGCTCAGCATCATCGACATCTCCCGGCGCGACCGGCTGAGCCTCCTCGGGCGCTACCGGGCGAGCGGGATCCCCTTCGAGATGTACCTTCGCGACGGGGTCGTCTACGCGATGTTCTCGTCGTGGACCCAGTACATCTACGACGCCGCCACCGGCGAGTACTCGTATGAGCAATCGAGCCACATCGAGGCGCTCGACGTCTCCAACCCGGCGGCTATCCAGCAGATCGGCTCGTTCGACCTGCCGGGCGCCATCTCCGACTCGCGCATCGTCGGCGACGTGCTCTATACCGTCACGTTCGAGGACGGCGGTTGCTGGGGGTGCAAGGAGTCGCGGAACACCACGGTCACCTCCCTGGCCGTCAGCGACCCCGCCGAGATCGCCGTGGTCGATCAGCTGAGCTACGACGACGACCCCAACGACTACGGGTGGCAGCGCAGCGTGAGCGTCACCCAGGACCGCATGTACATCGCGGGCATCGAGTGGGACGGCACCGACGAGGGGCACTCCACCATCCAGGTCGTCGACATCTCCGATCCCGGCGGCGCGCTCGTCGAGGGCGCGAGCGTCGAGGCCGTCGGCCAGATCCAGAGCCGCTGGCAGATGGACGAGCACGAGGGCGTCCTCCGCGTCGTCAGCCAGCCCGGCCTCTGGCGGACCGACGCGCTGCCCGGCGTCCAGACCTTCGCCGTCGCGTCCTCGCAAGAGCTGACGCCCCTCGGCTTCACCGAGCTCACCCTGCCCAGGCCCGAGACGCTGCGCTCCGTGCGCTTCGACGGCGACCGCGCCTACGCGATCACGGCGGAGCAGACCGACCCGCTCTTCACCATCGATCTCAGCGATCCGGAGCACCCCGCCCAGCTCGGGGAGCTCGAGATGCCCGGCTGGGTCTACCACATGGAGCCGCGCGGCGACCGGCTGCTCGCCCTCGGCTTCGACAACGCCGCCACCGACGGCGCGCTCCACGTCTCGCTCTTCGACGTCTCCGACCTCGCGAAGCCCACGATGCTGGAGCGCGTCCATTTCGGCGGCGACTGGGCGAGCTTCGCCGAGGGCCAGGACCGGATCCACAAGGCCTTCACCATCCTCGACGATCTCGGCACCATCCTCGTGCCGTACAGCGGCTGGGACATCGACGAGGCCGAGGGCTGCGGCTCGTACGAGAGCGGCGTCCAGCTCGTCGACTTCACGGCCGACACGCTCACGAAGCGCGGCTCGGCGCCGGCGCGCGGCCAGGCGCGCCGCGCCTTCGTCCACGACACGCGGCTCTTCGCCGTCTCCGACCAGGAGGTCGGGACGTTCAACATCGATGATCGCGACGCCCCGGTCGAGGCCGCCGACCTGGCCCTGGCGACGGTCGTCAGCAACACGGTCGCCACCGGCGATCTCGTGGTCCGCATGGGCGCGGACTGGTGGACACAGGCCGCCGAGCTCGAGGTCGTGTACGCCGCGGACCCGGGGCGCACCGAGCCGATCGGCAAGCTCGACCTCTCGACGCTGGCCTCCGGATCGAAGAGCGACTGCTATGGATCCGGCCTCTCCAGCGCGCAGCTCTTCGCGCACGGGCAATATGCCTACCTGCTCTGGCCCTCGTACACGGACTCGACGAAGACGAGCCTCGCCGTCATCGATCTCACGAACCCCGAAGCCCCCCGGATCGCGAGCCAGCGCGATCTGCCGTTCACCAGCAACGCGCTCTACTATAACGGGTACTACGGCAGGATCGTCCCCGCGGGCGCCGCCGTCGTCCAGGCAGGGAGCACGCTCGTGCTCCGCAACGTCGAGGACCCGTACTACTACTACGAGGACGGCGGCGGCGCCCCGCCGCCGCAGCCCCGCGATCCGTCGCTCGAGATCATCGACCTCTGGAACCCGTCGAGCCCGACGCACCGCTCGCTGCCCCTGCCCGACGGCGCCGGCTACACGGGCCTGCAGCTCGACGGCACCACCGTGCTGACGTCGCACTGGGTGCCGCTGCAGAACGACCCCTCCAGGGCGCGCTTCTACCTCGACCGCATCGACGTGGCCGATCCCTCCTCGGCGGTCGTGCGGACGCCGGTCAACGTGCCCGGCTCGCTGCTGACCTTCGATGGCGCGTCGGACCGCGCGCTCACGGTCGATTACCAGGTGATCGAGGTCCCGGTCGCGGGCTACAAGGAGTGCTACAGCGCGTTCAGCTACAACGCCGAGTTCGTGCCGGCGAACCAGCAGAACTACGATGGCCCCGGAGTCTGCCGCGGGACGCGCCACACCCTCAAGCTGCTCGACGTCGGCAGCGCGAGCGCGAGCCTCCGGGACGAGCACACGCTCGACGACGACACCCGCCTGGACCAGGTGTTCGTGGGCGATGACCGCGTGTTCATGTACACCTCCGGGTACTACGCCGTGGGCGACGCGGTGGGCGGGGGCGCGTACACCTCCGGGATCCTCGTGGCCAGCGGGCTCGAGGGAGGCAGCATCGATGTCGCGATGAAGGAGCTCTCGAGCCCCGACGCCGGCTGGCCGCGCGCCGTGGACGGGACGCGCCTCCTCCTCGCCGGCTACAACCCGCCCGGGCTCTCGGTGCTCGACGCGGCCGACCTCGACGAGCTGACGCTCGAAATGAAGGGCGAGCTCTCGTCGTACGTCTCGCAGGTGACGATCTCCGGCGACAACGCGCTCTGCGCGCTCTGGTACCACGGGCTCGAGGTCGTCGACCTCGGCGACTGAACCGCGCGCCGCCGCTTCACCCCGCGCGGCTCGTCACGGGCCGCGCGGCGAAGGCGCCGCGCGGCCGCTACCCTCCCCCGTAGATCCGCCCGATCTTCTGCACCGAATCCCACACGTACACGCAGCCCGAGCTCAGCAGGAGCCCCGGCAGGATCACCGCCGACCAGGCCAGCGAGAGCCGCGCGCTCGGCGCGGGGCGCTCCGTCTCCACCAGCGCGGCGCGGGCGAGGCGCCGGACCGCGTCGGCCCGGGCCGGGTCGAGCGGGGCGACCGGCGGCAGATCGGCGAGGCCCCTCGCCAGCGGATCCTCTCCTGAGAACGGCTTCATCGAGTACCTCCCCGCGTCTGTCCATCCGGCGCGTCCGCGGCGTCCGCGGCGGAGATCGAGGTCGTCGATCCCCGCCGGGGCCGCTCAGCATTTCGCCTTTCGAGGCGGGCCGCAAGCTCGGCGCGGGCGCGCGACAGGCGCTTGCGGGCGGCGTCCTCGCGGATGCCGAGCACCTGGGCGACCTGCGCCGTGTCGAGCCCCTCGACGGCCCCGAGGAGCAACACCTCGCGGTGCACCGCCGCGAGATCGCGGAGCGCCGCCTCCAGCGCCGCCACGTCGGCTCGGGCGTCCGCCGTGCCCTCGGGCTCGGGCGCGGCCGGCGCGGGCTCGCGGGAGAACAGCGCGGCGCGGGCGAGGTCGAGCAAGGCGGAGCGGCGGTGGCTCCGGTAGCGGTTCCTGGCGATCGTGAACAGCCACGCGGCGAGATCGGTGTCCTCGGCGAGCCGGCGGGCGTGGCGCGCGACGGCGAGCCAGGTGTCCTGGAACAGGTCCTCGGCGACGTCGCGCCGGCCGGAGAGGCGCACGAGGAAGCCGAAGATCCGGGGGTGGTAGCGCGCGTAGAGCGCGTCGAAGGCGCGCGGATCGCGGCGCCTCAGGCGAGCCGCGAGCTCGGCGTCGGACGGAGCTGCTGCGCCCTCCCTCTCCACGCCGGCATAACGCGCGAGGGCCGCGGGCGTGACAAGGAAGTTTTCCGGTCACGGGATCCGCGGCGCCGCGTTGGGGCTCGTGAAGGCCGGCGCACACGGCGGCGGCGGCGACACGCGGCAGGCAGAGAAGAGCAGACGAGAGGGAGGCACCGATGTTCGATTTCTTCGTCGAGGGCGGCTGGGGGATGTGGCCTATCCTGGTCTTCGGGATGGTCACGGTCGGCGCGGGGCTGCAGTTCGCCCGGCGGCCGGAGCCCGGGAAGCTCGGGTTCATCGCGGCCATGGGGCTGACGACGCTGGTCGCGACGATCCACGCGACGTGGATCGACCTCGGCGCGGTGTTCAGCTACCTGTCCGACCCGGCGAAGGTGCCGGACGGCGAGATCGCGCGTGTGCTCGTCGTGGGGCTGAAGGAGAGCACGCGGCCCGGGTCGCTCGGCGGGTTGCTGCTCGCCATCGCGTGCCTGCTCTCGGCGGTGGGCATCCTGCGCGCCGGTCGGGCGGCGTGATCCGCGGCGCGTCGGCGCTTGGCGCCGGGGCCCGGGTGCGGCACACAAGGTCCATGGGCAGAGCCGAGCTCGCGCAGCTGATCGACCGCGATGGCCTCGACGCCTCGGACGGCTCGCGAGGCCGCCTCGCGATCGCCGTCCCGGCGGCGTGGGCGCGCGACGGCGCCGACATCGAGATCACCGTGCCCGCCCGCGTCACCTGCGCCCGCTGCGACGGCGGCGGCTGCGACAGCTGCGCCCGGAGCGGCGCCCACCGCGCCCCGGCGGAGGTCGCCGCGAGGACGCTGCGGCTCCGGCTCCCCCCCGATCTCAGCGGCGGCGTGACGCTCCGCCTCGTACGCCCCTTCGGCGAGCGCGCCCCGCTCGATCAGCTCCTCGTCGAGCTCCGCGAAGACAGCGCGGCGTCGCCGGGCGTGCACCGCGTCACGCCGCCCCCGTCGGACGCGCTCGCGCGCTCTCCGACGGCGAACGGCGGGCGCTTCCGTGTGCTGGGCGCCGAGCTCGGCGCGCCGGCCGTCATCGCGACCCTCGCCGCGCTCGCGGCGGTCCTGGGGCTCCTGCTCGGCCGCTGAGCGCGCGGGGAGGCCGCGCGCTCCGCCCTCGGTCGACGCGGGCGAGGCCGGCTGGAGGGCCTCGCTGCCGTGCTTTGCTCATGCTAGCGAGAGGCCCGCGGACGCGCGCGGGAGCCGACCGCACCGCCACCTCCGCGCAGGGAGAGCAAGCACATGAGCCTCAGCGAGCCCATGCGGGCCAGGATCGCCACCATCATCCGCGAGAGCGATGTCGTCCTGTTCATGAAGGGCACGCGCACCGTGCCGCAATGCGGGTTCTCCGCCACGGTGGTGAACATCCTCGACGAGCACCTCCCCGAGTACCAGACGGTGGACGTGCTCTCGGATCCCGCGCTGCGCGACGGCATCAAGGAGTTCTCGAGCTGGCCCACGATCCCGCAGCTCTACGTCCGCGGCGAGTTCATCGGCGGCTGCGACATCGTGAAGGAGCTGCACGCGACCGGGGAGCTCGTGAAGGCGCTCGGGCGCGCGCAGGGCGAGGCGCAAGCGCCGCCCACGCTCCGCGTGACCGCGGCGGCGCTCGCGGCGTTCGCGGCCGCGAGGGAGTCCGAGGCCGACTTCGTCCACATCGAGATCGACCCGTCCTACAACTACGGCCTTTACTTCGGCCCGCGGCAGGCAGGCGACGTCGAGGCCCAGGCGGACGGGGCGGTGTTCCTGCTCGACCGCGCGAGCGCGCGGCGCGCCGAGGGGCTGTCGATCGACTTCGTCGAGGGCCCCTCCGGCGGCGGCTTCAAGCTGGAGAGCCCGAACGAGCCGCCGAAGGTCAAGCAGATCTCGTCGACCGCGCTCAAGGCCCTCCTGAACGGCGGCGAGGCGATCGAGCTGTTCGACGTCCGGACCGAGCAGGAGCGCACGATCGCCAGGATCGAGGGGGCCCGTCACCTCGATCAGGCAGGGCAGCGGTACCTGGAGACGCTCGCGAAGGACGCGCGGATCGTCTTCCACTGCCACCACGGCGGCCGCAGCCAGGCGGCCGCGGAGCACTACCTCGCGAAGGGCTACAGGAACCTTTACAACCTCCAGGGCGGAATCGACGCGTGGTCGCAAGATGTCGACCCCTCGGTGCCTCGGTACTGAGCGCCTCGGCCAGAGGCACGCCCGCGACGAGCAGCCGCACACCCACGACGGGAGAGGCGCGGGCATCGCGGCTCGATAGATTTTTTTAACCACAACGGCCGATATCCGAGAGCCTTCAGGGCCGGCGTGGGATCATGTATGCGTAAGGTGTGGGTGCCGACGATCAGTCGACGATCAGGGCGTCCGACACCGCGCGGTCGGCGTCGCCGGAGGGGGCGACGCCTGGCCTGGTGGTCATCTTCGCCCGCGGCCAGCCTGCCTGCGCGCCGATCCCGCTCGAGGGCGGCGCGGTCGTGCTGGGCCGCGCAGCGGCGGACGACACGGTGGTGGTCGAGGACGAGCAGGTGTCGCGCCGGCACGCCCGCATCGCGCTGTCAGGCGGGGGTCTCCGGATCACCGATCTCGGCAGCAGGAACGGCACCTTCGTCGATGGAGCGCAGATCGAGGATCAGGTCTTCTCGTCGCCCCCGCGCGTGATCCGGCTCGGGAGCACGCTGCTGCGCTTCACCGCGGACATCGAGCCGTTCCAGCGGGGCGGGGTCCTGGAGCACGAGGACGGGCTGGTCGGCCCCACGCTCAGGCAGGTCCGCGAGGCGATCCACCGCGCGGGGATGCGCGGGGATACCTTGCTGCTCACCGGGCCGAGCGGCTCGGGCAAGGAGCTCGGGGCGCGCGCCTACCATGCGGCGACGGGCCGGGGCGGCCCCTTCGTCGCCGTGAACTGCGCCGCGATCCCGGAGGGCCTCGCGGAGCGGCTGTTCTTCGGGGCGCGGCGCGGCGCCTACTCGGACGCGACCGCCGACGCCGAGGGCTATGTCCAGGCGGCTCACGGCGGCACGTTGTTCCTCGACGAGATCGCGGAGCTCGATCCGGCGGTTCAGCCGAAGCTGCTCCGCGTCCTCGAGACCCGGGAGGTCGTCGCGCTCGGCGACACGCGCCCGCGCAAGGTGGAGTTCCGCCTGTGCGCGGCCACGTTGAAGGATCTCCAGGCCGAGGTCGCGGCGCGCCGGTTCCGGGACGACCTCTATTACCGGATCGGCCGGCCCGAGGTGCGGATCCCGTCGCTGACGGAGCGGCTCGAGGAGATCCCCTGGCTGGTGGCGGCGGAGCTCAGGCGCACCGGCGCGCGGCTCGCGCCGGGGGCCAGCTTCCTTGAGTGCTGCGCGCTGCGCGCGTGGCCGGGCAACGTGCGGGAGCTGCTCTGCGAGGTGCGGCAGGCGGGCCTCGCGGCGCTCGCGGCCGGGCGCACCGCCGTGGAGGTGGCGGATCTCGCGCCGTCCGCGGGCCTCGACATCACGGAGGTCGCGAGGCGCACGCCGCCGCCGCCGGAGATGCGGCGGCTCGCCATCGAGACGGCGCTGCGGCGCGAGCAGGGGAACGTCACGCGCGCGGCGCGCTCGCTCGGGATGCACCGGAACCAGCTGCGCCGGTGGCTCGCCCGGCATGGCGTCGACTCGTCGGCCTTCGCCGTCGCGGGCAAGCGCAAGGGCGGCGCCTCCCTCCCCTCCGCCAAGGACGGCGAGCGCCACGAGCCCTCGTGACCGGGGGCGGATGAGCGGTTGAATCCGGCGGTCGACAGCCTAGGAAGGCGGCGGGGAGTCTTCATGAGCTCAGAGATCAGAACCACGGATCTATGCGACGAGCACCCGGACGTCCTCGTCGCCGATCCGATCTTCCGGGATTACGGCGGAGCCCGGCTGTTTCACGGGCGCATCACCACGGTGAAGGTCCACGAGGACAACGTGCTCGTCCGCAAGGCGCTCGAAGAGCCCGGCCAGGGGCGGGTGCTTGTCGTGGACGGAGGCGGCTCGCTCCGCTGCGCGCTCCTCGGAGACAACATCGCCGCCATGGCCCACCAGAACGGCTGGGCCGGTGTGATCGTTCATGGGTGCATCCGCGACGCGGAGGCGATCGTCCAGATCCCGATCGGCGTGAAGGCCCTCGCGACGCACCCGAGGAAGAGCGCCAAGAAGGGCGCGGGGGACCGCGACATCGCCGTGACGTTCGCCGGGGTCACGTGGGTTCCTGGCGAGCTCGTCTATGCCGATCATGACGGCATCGTTTGCGCGCACGCGCAACTTGCCTGAGAGCCCGCGCGCGCGCTCGCGTCCGAGGTGCGGCAAAACGCACGTCTCTGGGCGCTTTTGCCACACCTGGAGAGGAGGGCGCGCGGCGGCTGCGCCCGGTATGGATGGGCTCGGATCCGGTCAGGACGCGTGAACGTCGCGCGCCGCGTCGAAGCGCGCCAACTGGCGCGGCCAATGCATCACGAGCAGGGGAGGAGCGATCAACACTCGTAGAATCGGGAGGACAAGAATGGGCAACATCACATCGGAACTGAAGAGCGATCTGAACAAGAGCCTGGAGTCGCTCCAGACCCTGCGCGACGAGATCCGCGTCAGGCTCCACCTTGCCGGCATGGACGCGAAGGACGCCTGGGACAAGCTGGAGCCCAAGCTCCTCGACGCCGAGAAGCTGGCCGACGACGTCTCCGAGGCATCGCGGCACGCGCTGCGCGAGATCGTGGAGAAGGTGAAGGAGTTCCGCTCGTCGCTCCCCTCCTGATCACCGCGCCACCGCGGCGGGATCGAGACGGAATCGAGACGAGACGAGGTGGGGGCGCGACGCCGGGTCAGCCCCGCAGCGCGGCCGCCACGACGCGCGCGACGCTCCCCCACCCTGGATCCGCCGCGCAGGCCGCGAGCCGCTCCCCGACGACGTGGGAGCGCCGGTGATCGTAGAAGCCGGGCGGCCGCGGGAAGGCGGTGAGCGGCGCGCGCAGGAGGGTCTTCTCGACCTGCGCGAGCATTGTTGTGTTGTGCACGAAGCCGAGCCCGCTCCGGATGTCGGCGAGCGTCGAGCCCGGGTGACCCCCCCAGGGCGGGACGACGGCCGCGTGCGCGGCGGCGGGCGCCTGGTTCACCGCGATCACGCCGTACCGAAGATCGAGCAGCGCGCGGTCGAGCGCGGCCCCGACGGCGGGGTCCTCCTCGCTCATCGGATGCATCACGATCGTCGCGCCAAGGCTGCCCCGGAGCCGGTCATTGCAGAAGCGGGTCGCCGCCTGCAGGAACTCCACCGGATCGCTCGAGCCGACCTCGACGACGGAGAGCGCGCCGCCGAGCGGCTCGGTCGAGAACAGCGGCTCGGCGGCGTCCGAGGCGTCGAGCCCGGCGATCAGCGTCCAGGGGAGCTCGCCCGGCCCTGGCGCGCCGATGCGCGCGACCCCGCACGGCAGCGGCACGTCGGCGGAGGCCTCGAGGCGCTCGGGCTCGATCGGCGCGCGCCCGGCCGTGAGGGCGGCGTACCGCGCGTCGGCCTCCGGGTGGGCGGCGCGCCGCAGCGGCACGGCGGTGAGCGCGCGGCGCAGCATCCGGAAGAGCAGCGGCCGCTGTGTGAAACCCCTGGGCAGGACGAGGACGCTCGCGGCGTGGCCGCCGTGCGACGCGCCGCTCACGATCTGGCTCGCGAGGCACCTCGCCTGGAACCAGAGCTCGTCGCCGCCGTAGAGCCACGGCATCACGAGGACCGGGCTGGCGCCGCCGAGCGTGGAGGAGATGGGCTTGTCGAGCAGCCGCTCTCCCGAGGCCCGCCGGCGCGCCTGCGCCGGGCCCGGCGGCCCCCAGACGAGCGCGTCGTGCGCGCCCGCCGGGCCGGTGACGTGGACCTCCGAGACGGCGGGGTGGGCCGCGAGGTAGGCGCGCGAATCCGCGCCGCCGTAGACGAAGCGGAGGAGCCCGCGCGCGACGAGCGGCGCGAGGGCGCGCTCCATCAGCGCGCCGAGGGGCGCGCTCCGCGGGCTCATCGCGAGCGCCACGACGCGCCCCTCGACGAAGAGCTTGTGCAGCGCTTCCCGGAGGGGAACGCCGGCGACGTCGCCCGCGCCGAGCACCAGCGCGACGCCCCCTTCGGGGTCGCGCTGCTGGTAGAAGCGCGCCTGCTCTTCGCGGACGCTCTCGCGCGTCGCCCCGGGCTGCATCAGCACGCGCGCGCGGAGGGGCCCGTGCAGGGCGGTGTCCTTCAGGCGCGTCGGGAACACCTCCACCTCGATCCGGCCGTCCGCGCGGGCGCGCACCGCCCCGCGGCCGAGCCGGGGGCGCCCGCGCGCGGCGATGTCCTCGAGCGCCTCGGCCAGGCGGCGCACCTGCGAGAGCGTGACGCAAGGCCCCGCGAGCCACGCCTCGCCGCTCGCCGCCGACCCGGGATCGAGCCCCCGGTCGGCGCACGACGCCTCGACCTCGGCGCGCGCGGCGGCGAGCAGGCCCGGGAGCGACGAGCGGAGCAGCGAGGCCTTCTCGAGGGGCGGCATGCGAGCGAACCCGAGCGCGGCGTCGCCCAGCTCGGACAGCGCACGATCGAGCTCGGCCGGGGCTGTCTCGGCGCCGCTCGCGGCGCGCGGATCGACCGCCGGCACGGCCGCGGCGCCGCTCGATGCGGCGCTTCCAGGCGCGAGTTCTGTGACGGCGGCGACTTCGGGGACTGGCATCGGGACGGAGATTACAGGCTGGAGATCGCGCGCGCGAGCACGGCGACGGTTCGCGGCGCGCGTGTAGCCGGCGTGCTCGGGATTCGGTACAGTCCACCGCCATGGATTGCGCTTTCACCACGGGTCTGGGCCCCGCGCGCGCGCCCTCCTCCAGGGCAGCTCTCCGCCCGGCAGCTTGCGGCCTCCTTCTCGGCCTCGGCGCGCTCCTCCTCGCGCCAGCGGCGACAGCGCAACAGAACGCTCAGCCGCTCCCGCAGGGCCAGGCGCAGCCCGGCGGAGCTGCCCAGGCGCCGTCCGGGTATCCCCAGCAGCAGGGGTATCCTCAGCAAGGTTACCCTCAGCAGCAGGGGTATCCGCAGCAACAAGGGTATCCGCAGCAGCAAGGTTACCCGCAGCAACAGGGATATCCTCAGCAAGGCTACCCGCAGCGGCAGGGATACCCTCAGCAGCAGGGATATCCTCAGCAAGGCTACCCTCAGCAGCAGGGGTATCCGCAGCAACAAGGATATCCTCAGCAGCAGGGATACCCTCAGCAGGGATACCCTCAGCAGGGATACCCCCAGCAAGGTTACCCTCAGCAGGGATACCCGCAGCAAGGTTATCCCCAGCAAGGCTATCCCCAGCAGCCGCCCGGCTATGGTCAGGGCTACGCCTTGCCGGCCGGGCCCCCGCCGCCCCCGAAGCCCCCCGAGTCCACCTGCTGCCGCTGGTCGGTCCGCTACAACGCGCTGGATCTCCTGTTCGGGAAGATGACGTTCGAAGGCGAGGTCGCGATCATCGGGCCGCTCACCATCGGGATCGCGCCGTCGTGGATCTGGGGCTCGCTGGAGGATGCGTCGCTCGACACGACCGGCTACGCGCTCGCGGCGGACGTCGGTGTCTACGTCGAAGGCAAGGCGCTGCGAGGCTTCTGGGTGAAAGGGCGCATCGGCTACGAGTCGTTCGAGGCGGTCATCACCCCTCCCGGGCGGCTCGAGGGCCGCGGCGATGTGAGCAGCGTCGTCCTCGGCGGCATGGTGGGGAGCACGAACGTGCTCAGCCGAGACGGCGGATTCGCCATGTCAGGAGGCTTCGGGATCGGCGTGGCGCTCGCCGATCCCGTGACGATCACCGCGGGCCCCTACCAGTATTCCTTCTACGAGAAGGCGGGGAAGATCAAGCTCATGGGGTCGCTCTCGCTCGGCGTCGTCTTCTGATCGACGCCCTCGCTTGCGCGGCCCCAGTACCGCGGGGAACTTGGCCCCGCGCGCGGCGACGTGGGACTCCTGCACCATGCCCTCTCGCATCGCCCGCCGCCCCGGGCCGGCGCTGCTGCTCCCGTTCCTGGCGGCGCTCCTGTCGATCGCGTTCGCCCTCCCCGCGCGCGCGTGGGTCGAGGTGCACATCGCCGGAGACGACGTGCGCCTGTCGATCGACCGGGCCGGCGCCGCGACGGTCGAGCACAAGGTCACGCTGAAGATCTCGGGCGGGCCGCTCCGCGGGCTCGACATCCAGGGCGTCGACCCGGACGCCCAGCTCGATCAGGGCAGCTACGCCGTGCCCTCAAAAGCCGCGGAGGCGGGCTCGCTCGCGTCCGCGACGCCGGTCGCGATCGAGCTCCTGCCCCCCGACCCCCGGCCGCGCGAGGACGGCACGCGCCGCCCGGCGGCGATGCGGGCCCGCTTCGACGGCAAGGGGCTGAGCCGCGGGGTGTTCGTGCTCTTCTTCCGCTACCGCACGGACCTCATGAAGCGCGGGCTCATCCGGCAGGACGGCCCGAGCGCCCGCGTCTCCTGGAGCGGCCCCGTCTGGGACGACGGCTACGACTCGGCGCGGCTCACCGTCGCGCTCCCGGCCGCGCCCGACGAGCCGCGCGTCGACGAGGCGCGCGCCGGCGAGGCGGGCGAGGCGGCGTCCCCCGACGCGCTCCCGGCGCCGACGACGCTCTCGACGCTCCGCCGCGCGCTCGACAAGGACGAGCTGGAGCTGCTCCGCCCGTACGCCCCCAAGGCCGAGCCGATCCGGTGGGCGATCCGCGCCGACGCGCGCGCCTTCCAGCCCGAGCCCGCCGCGGCGAAGCCCGGGGCCGACACGCTCGGCCGCATCTCGGACGCCGCGGCCGGCAGCCCCGATCGCAGCCGCACCCTCTACGTTGCCGCGGGCGTGGTCCTCTTCGCGCTCTACAGCGCCCTCGTCGCGCTCAAGGCGCGCGAGCACGAGCGCCTCGCGCGCGCCGCGGGCGCCCTGCCGCGGCCCCTCGTCCCGATCCCGCTCGCGCCGCGCGCCGCGCTCGCGGGGCTCGCGCTCGTCGCCGGCGTCGCCCTGGAGCTCCTGCTCAGGGACGGCACGCCGGGCGCCGCGCTCGTGGCCGCGGCGACCGCGCTCGCCGCGCACCGCACGCCCCGCCCGGAGCGCACCGCCGCGACCTTGCGGCGCCCTGGCAAGTGGCTCCCCATCGCGGAGGCCGAGGCGTTCCGCGAGCCGCCGCGGGCGCGCGGCGTCTACCTCGACGTCTCGACGCGCGCCGGAAAGGCGCTGCTCGTCGCGCTGCTCGCCGGGCTCGGCGCAGGCGTCCACGCCGTGGCGGCCGCCTCGCCGTACCACGCCCACCTGCTCGCGCTCGACGCGACGGCGCTGCTCGCGATCTTCTGCACCGGCCGGCTCGCCGAGCTCCCCGCCGATCCGGCGGCGCGGCCTGTCGCGTTCCTGCGCGACGTCGCGCGGCGCGTGCGGCGCCTGCGGAAGGCGCCCGCCGGCGCCGCGGCCGCGGCGCAGGAGCTCCGCGTCGTCGGCCGCCTCCGCATCCCGGACGGCAGCCCCGACGCCGACGAGCTCCGGCTCGGCCTCTCGCCGCGCGCGGCGCTCCCCGGCTTCGTCGGGATCGAGGTCGGCGTCGTCTACGCGCCCGGCGCCGGCGGCGCCATCGGGCTGCCCGAGGTCCTGCTGCGCGTCGCCCCCGGCTCGCCGTGCGAGCGCGCCGTCGAGGGGCTCGCGAAGAGCGGCCGGTCCTCGCGCGGCCGGCGCCCCGGCGAGCGCGTGCTCGCGTTCACGCCGCGCTTGCCGACCGCGAGGATGACGGCGGCCATCGCCGCCGCGCTGGTCCGCGCCGTGTCCACCCCGCCCGCGAGCGCCACGCCGACGAAGCCGTCCGGCGCCGGCGCGGCCGGGGCGACCCGCGCGCCGCGTCCCCGCAAGAAGGCGGTCTCCGCTGCGGCGTAGCGCCGGGTCAGCCCCCGTCCCAACACGCCTTCGCGCTCCGCGAGCCCCCCGTCAGCGTTCGTAAGCCTCCGTAAGCCTCCGTAGACAGCGCGCGAACATCTCGATATATGGCCGCGCGATGAGCTTCGGAGTTGCGGGCTCGAGCTTTCTTACGCGGTTCCAGCCCATGCGCACGCCGTTGCTCGTCAGCGAGCGGATCTACGCTGCTGCCGGGGGCTTGCTCGGGCTGCTGGCCACCGGGTTCGTGATGCACGCTTGCCTTGGCCCCACCGCGCACGCTCCGCTCCTGATAGCGCCGATCGGCGCTTCGACCGTGCTCGTGTTCGGGGTCCCCGCCAGCCCGCTCGCCCAGCCCTGGTCCGTGCTCGGCGGCAACGTGCTGGCGGCCGTCATCGGCGTCACGGCGGCTCGCGCCATCCCCGATCCGCTGTGCGCCGGCGCCGTCGCGGTCGCGGTCACCATCGCCGTCACGAGCCTGCTCCGGTGCTTGCACCCGCCCGCGGGCGCGGTGGCGCTCACGGCGGTCATCGGCGGGCCGGCCGTGACGAGCCTGGGCTATCACTTCGCGCTCGTGCCGGTCGCCATCAACTCCCTGCTGCTCGTGGCAGCGGGGCTCGTGTTCAACAACCTGGTGCGCCGCAGCTACCCGCACGTCGTGACCTTGCCGGCCTCACCCCACGGCACCGCCGATGCCCCGCCCGAGCTCCGCGTCGGCTTTTCGCCGAGCGACATCGACGCCGCCCTCGAGCGCCTCGGTACGCCGCTCGACGTCGAGCGCGAAGATCTGATCGCCCTCGTCCGGCACGTCGAAGAGGAGGCGCACCGGCGCCTGCGCGGAGGCGTCACCTGCGGCGAGATCATGTCGCGCGATCTGGTCACGATTCACCCCGACGATCCGAGCGCGCTCGCGCTCCGCCGCCTCCGCGAGCGCGCCCTGCGCGTCTTGCCGGTGGTCGACGAGCGAGGCGTCGTGCACGGCGCGATCGACGTCTCGATCGCGTCGGCCATGCCCGAGGCCGCCGTGCGCGACCTGCCGTCCATCTACTTCGAGACCGCCAGCGAGGACACGCCGATCAACGAGCTCTTCCAGCTCCTCTCCCGCGGGCGCGTGCACGAAGCGCTGATCGTCGACGCCAGGATGCGCCTGCGCGGCATCGTGACCCAAACCGATCTCCTGGCCGTGATCAGCCGCGCGCAGCTCGCCAAGGGCTCGGCGCTGGTCGGGTAGCGCACGCAGGGCAGTACGCCCCTATGCGACACAGGCGCGCATCGCCACAGCGCACCATCCATGCACACGCCTTCACGTGCAGGAACACATCTTCAAAACGACAAATCGCCGGCTGCTCCACGCGAGCGTATAGCGGGCGATGATCGAAACATGATAGTCTCGAGATAATCGTCTTTGTCTCCAGCGCCATCGCTGAAACGGATCGAATCGTGCATGGGTCGGCGCTCTCGCGGCCTCTCCAGCAAGGGCTGAGCGGCCAGTCGACGCTCGCGACCCCATCGTCGGCCTTGGTCACCTCGGAGTTTGGTCACACGGCATATTTGCATGTGTGGATGCACGTGTTGAGCCGGCCCTGAAGGAGCTCTGGCGCCCATCACGCCTGTCGAGATCATCTGTCCTCGAACAGGCCCCAACCGATCGGGAGCGAACATGGCAGAAAGACCCGTTGTCCGCGTCATCACCTCCAGGCCGCTGTCCGTGTGTGCTGCGGCCTGCGCCTGGCTCGCCGCGGGCGACGCGCTGGCGGCGTACCAGTTCGACGCCACGGAAGCCGCGTACGACGCGACCTACGCGGCGGCCCCCATCGACGTGACCGGCGTCGTCGTCGACGAGGCGGGGTCGCCGATCGCGGGGGCGGAGGTGACGGCCATCGGCTGGGGGAGCGGCGCGGTCAACCACGGCGAGATCGCGTTCACCGACGGCGCGGGCGCGTTCACGCTGGCGGCGCTCGCGCGGCGCTCGGTCCTGCTGCGCGTCGAGGTCGACGGGTACTACAGCGAGATCGTCCCTGCCGATCTGCACCTGCCGCTCGCCGAGGCGGCCGCCGGGGTCGGCCGCGTCGTGCTGACGGAGCAGCGCGCGGGCCGCGCCCGGATCCTCGTGGGAGGCGACACGATGTTCGGTCGGCGCTTCATCGACAGCGACGAGGACGGCGTCGAGGGAGAGGTGGGCGATCTGATCCGCCCCGCGACACGGCAAGCCGACGCGAGCGCGATCCTCTCGTTCCTGCGCGACGTCCTCTCGTCGGCCGACTACACCCAGGTCAACCTGGAGTGCCCCGTCACTGCCAACCCGCAGACGCCCCACCCTTACAAGTCGTTCACGTTCTTCTCCTACCCCGAGACGGTCAGAGCGCTCGCGCTCTCCGGCGTCGACGCCGTGAGCCTCGGCAACAACCACATGTTCGATTACCTGGGGGCAGGCGTCGCCGACACGCTCACCGCCGTCCCGAACGCCGGCCTCGACTGGTTCGGCGCGGGGCTCGACGAGACGATGGCGAAGGGCACCGTGCTCTACCGGACGCTCGGCGGCGTCGACGTGGCCTTCCAGGGGTTCAACCAGCTCGTCAACGACGGGACGACGCTCCCGGAGTACACGCTCACCGCCTCCGACGGGCCCCCTCCCAAGGCCGGCGCGCTCGAGCTCAGCCTCACCGAGATCAGCGACTTCATGGCGGAGGACGCGGTCGGGCGCTTCGCCATCCCGGTGCTGCACGGAGGCATCGAGTACAGCGACTATCCGTCGTCCGGCATGCGGCGGCGGTTCACGCAGCTCGTCCAGAAGGGCGCCGGCATGGTCGTGGCGCACCACCCGCACACGATCCACGGCATCGGGCTGTACAACGCCGGCGCCGGCCCCCGCTATATCTTCATGTCGCTCGGCAACATGGTCTTCGATCAGGACATCTTCGAGACGTACCAGTCGTACCTCGCCGCCATCGACATCGACGAGGACGCGAGCGGCAACCGCGCGGTGCACCGCGTGCAGCTCATCCCGTTCCAGAACGAGGACTACGTCCCGAAGCTCGTGGGCGGCGCCTGGCTCGGCCGGGCGATCCGCCACATCGGCCACCTCTCCACGACGCTGCCGGCGGCGCCCGCGCCCGGCGAGGCGGCGGACGGCCTGACCGGGGCGGTCGTGTTCGCGAGCGGCCCGCGGGCCGCCGCGGCGAGCAGCGCCTCGCAGTACACGACGAGCGATGCCGTCGAGACGCGGACCGTGCCGCTCACGAGCCGCCGTACAGGCCCCCTCGCGCACCTGCGCTCGACCCCGGCGGACTCGCTCGCCGCCGTCCGGACGACGGCCGCCGCGAGCTGCGATTACGGCCGGGAGATCATGCTCTACGGCGACTTCGAGGACGGCGACGTCGACGACACCTCCCACGAAGGCTCGATGTGGTCGATGAGCGAATACCGCTACATCGAGAACAGCGTCGTCCACGGCGGGACCGGCGCGATGGTGTTCCTGCGCAAGTCGAGCAGCACATCCGAGGTCTCGACCTATATGAACAACCGCGTCAAGTTCGAGCCCGGCCGCAAGCTGACGCTGACCGGCTACATGAAGGGAAACAACGCCGGCCAGATGCGTGTGCAGGTCTACTGGTACACGAGCGGCGGGACCAGCGTGTCGAACAGCGTCGTGTTCACGCGCGCGGCAGGCACCTACGGCTGGCAGCCGTTCACCGTCGACCTGACCCCGCCGTCGAACGCGGGCTCGGTCCGGTTCTATTTCAGGGCGGGTGTGCCGGCGAGCGGCGAGGCCACCTCGTTCCTCGACGACGTGTCGCTCATCGAGTGGGAGGGCACCGTCGCCGACAGCTCCCTCGGGTTCGCGTTCGCCACGCCGAACGACTGGAGCTTCGTGCGCTGCACCGCCACGGATCCGGCGCTCACGAGCCTCGGCGTGACGATGACGCACCGGTCGTACGCGCTGGCCCCGGCGACGCCCTGAGCGCGCCGCCGCGGCCCGCGAGGGCAGCGGGCGCGGCGGGGGCGGCGGGGGCGCGAACACGCCGAGCGGCGTCGAGCAGGCCGAGCTCGACGCCGAGGCAGAGCCGATCTGGAGCCCGCGCTGCTCCTGCGAGACGTTGATGGCGCCGATCTGGAGCCCATCGACCCGACCGATGTTGACGCCGGCCGCCTGCGCGCCCGTCACGTGCCCGCGAGCGACGTTGACGGCGCCGGCCGCCTGCAGGCCGTCGACGTCGGCGTACGTCTGGTTGGCGACGCCGGCGATCTGCGCGCCGGTGACCGTCGTGCTCGCCCAGCCGAAGAGCCCCGCGAGCTGCACCCCCGCGAGCGGGGCGTCCGCGAAGGCGAAGCCGCCCGCGAGCTGCAGCCCCTCGGCGCGCCCCGAGACGACGCTCGCGACCCCGAGCTGGAGCCCGCGCAGATCCTCCGACGTCCACGAGAACAGGCCGACCTGGGCGCCGTCCACGAACCCGACGCGCCCGAGCGGAAGCGCTGCGCGGCGCCAGCACGGCCGGAGCGACCGCGCAGGCCGCGAGGATCGGCGCGGCCTGGAGAGGACACCTCGCTCGGCGCGCGCGCGGCGACATCGCACCATCGTACACGCGTGCAGCGCCGAAAGGCTGCTCCGCAGGCGAGGAATCGAGCGGCGTCGATGGCGGCGCCGCATGGATCCATCACAGCACCCCTGACCTCGACTTCCGCGCGCTGCTTCGATAGCCTGCGTGTGGGCGCTGCGCCGTGGACTCGCCACCTGCGCGGAGCCCACGCGCCACGGATTTGCCACCATGAAGCCATCGTCTCTCGCGCCCGTGCTGGCCCTCTCCGCGCTCGCTGCCGGCTGCGGCTCGGAGCCTGAAGGCCCAGACCTCGTGTGGCCGATCGGGGGGACGGACGAGATCCAGCCGATGTCGTCGAGCTTCGGTCCCCGCCTGCAGACCTCGCGCGATGGCGTCTACGACTTCCACCGCGGCATCGATATCCCCACCGTGATGGGCACCCCGGTGTACGCGGTCGCCGACGGAAAGGTGATACGCGCAGGCCGCTACGAGGATTTCGAGGACGTCGTCGTGCAGATCGAGCACTGCGATCAGCCGGGCGCGTGCCTCTACAGCAACTATATCCACCTGACGATGCCGCTCGTCGAGACCGGCGATCAGGTCGGGCGCGGTCAGCACATCGGCTATACCGGGCTCGCCGCCAGCAGCCTGTTCCCCCACCTGCACTTCGAGATCCGCGAGGGAGGGCACGAGAAGGCGTACTGCGTGCACCCGCTCCGCTTCCTCCCCACGCCGGGCGGGTTGCCCCCGGCGCTCTCCCTGCGCCGCACCGACGAGGACTCCACGTCGAGCGTCTCGGTCGAGGTCGAGGCCACCCTGCCAGGCATCTCCCCGGGCCTCGTCGAGCTCGCGGTCGCGACGTCCAGCCGGTCGACCGGGGAGGTCATCGAGGAGCGCGTGTTCAACTACGAGGAGTGGAACCGCAAATATACAGGGGAGGGAGACGCCACGACCATCGACGAACAGAGCCTCGGAGGCATCCGGATCGAGCCGGCGAAGTTCAACGCGCAGTCCGCGGCGTACGTGATCGGGTTCCGCTTCAGCGATCTCGGCGGGACGGCGACGGCCGACGATCTCCAGATCACGGCGCGGGCGCGCGACGTCGACGGCCATGTCGTCGAGGCGCGCGCGCCCTGAGGCGACGCGGCGCGGCGCGGCGCGCGGCTCAGGCCTCGCCGACCAGCGCCGCCATGTCCGCGGGCAGCGACGACGTCACCACGAACGCAGGCACCGCGTCGCTGCCGCCCCACCCGATGTAGTGCGCGTGCAGCGCGTGGCGGCTCAGCCCCTCCACCGCGGGCCCGCCGTAGAGCCCGTCGCCGGCCAGCGGGTGCCCCACCGACGCGAAGTGCGCCCGGATCTGGTGCCGCAGCGCCCGCGGGGCCCGCGCCTCGACGAGCTCCCAGAGCCCCACCTGCCGCACGCGCTTGTACATCGTCGCGGCCGGCCTCGGGGCGTACCGCGCCACGTCGCGCGGGTGGATGCACGGGTAGACCCGCTTCTTGTCCTTCGGGTGCGGCGCGAGCGGCACCTCGATCGAGCCCATCTCGGGAAGATCGCCGATCTGGCAGATCAGCAGGTAGCGCTTGTCGAGCCGCCCCTCCTTCAGCCCGGCGCCGAGCGCCGCGAACGCCGCGGCGGTGCGCGCCGCGAGCACGAGGCCGCTCGTGTCCGTGTCCAGCCGGTGGCACAGCCCGGGCTCCCGCGGAGAGAAGCCGATGCCCGCCATCTCGGGGTACCGCGCCACGAGCGCGTTCGCGACCGTCCCGCGCTCGCCCGGATGGAGCGGCGCCGTCGGCACCCCGGCGGGCTTGTTCACCACCACGAGGTCGTCGCGCTCGAGCACCACGTCGAGCGGCGCGGAAGGATCCGGCGTCGCCGCGCCGGAGGCCTCCGTCGGCTCGACGTCGACCTCCAGCACCTCGCCGGCCGCCGCCACGTCGCCCTTCGACGCGCGCCGGCCAGCGCCGCTCTTCCCCACGCCGAGGACGCGCACGCGCCCCTCGGAGAACAGCCGCTTCGCGCCCGCGCGCCCCAGCCCGGGGAGAAGCTGCACGAGCAGCTTGTCGAGGCGCGTCCCTGCATCCAGCTCGGTGATCGTGATCTTCATAGCTCCTACGGAATCGCCCCCTGCCACCCGAGGCCGAGCGCGGGCGCTCGCCGGCTCCCGACCACGCTCTCTCCTATCACTCCCAGCATGGGCAGGCCGTACCGGTTCCACGAGGGGCCCGCGCTGCGGGCTCCGGCGCCGGCAGGGCGGGTCACGCGCCACGCGACGCCCGCCCCGATCAGGAAGCCCGCCGCCGTGGCGCCGACCCAGGCCCGCTGCTGCGCCTCGCTCGGGGACTCGAACACGAGCGGGCTGGCGAGCGCGGCGGCGCCCAGCCCGCCGAGCATCGCGCCCACGTCGATCGCCAGGATCTCCGACGGCGTGACGTCGAGCTGCGTGGCCGCCGCGGCCGCCGCCAGCCAGCCGAGCGCCGCGCCGTAGCCCATCCCAGCGATCGGCGTCCGCTGCACGTCGCCCCGCCCCGCCCACTCGACGAGCCCGCCCAGCATGAGCCCCAGCCCGCCGCCCGACTGCGCCATCAGCGCGCCGCCCTCGGACATCCGGCCCAGCGAGAGCCCGAGCGCCGCCAGCGTGATCCCGGCGGTCCCGCCGATCAGCCCGGACGCCCAGCGCTCCTGGGCCGGATCCGCCGCGTGCTGCGCGAAGCGGCCCTGGTAGATCAGGTGCCCCGCGATCGTCGGCCACCACGTGCCGGACCCGAGGTACCACGCGTCGGCCACGCCGACGTCCCACTCCTCCGCGATGATGATCGCGCCGCCGAGCCCGATGCCGGCGCCGACCGCCAGGAGCGGGTAGAGCAGGCGCGGATCGTCCGAGCCGCTCGATCGCTGGATCGAGAAGCCCACGAGGCCTCCGTAGAGCGTCGCGTTGGCCGCGAGCGTCGCCTTCCCCATGCTGCGCGCCGGCGTGGCGAGGCGCCCGCGGCACCGCTCGGGGCACGGCGCCTCGCGGGACGACGCAGGGTCAGCGGCGGCGCCGGCGTCGAGCTCGGCCAGGAGATCGCGGAGCATCACCGCGGCGCGCACCGCGAGGTCGTCCCGCGCGACGCGCTCGACCCGCACCCTCAGCGACCTCGATCCGCCGGACGCGACGGCGAGCCTGAGCTCCACCTCGTCGCCGCGCAGCTCGAGGCTCGGCGCGATGAAGAGTCTGTCGCCGGAGCGCGCGCGCTCGATGAGCTCGGCCTCGTCGGGGCGCGATCGCGAGGCGACGCGGCCCGCGAGATCCACCGAGAGGCCGAGGTCCTGCGCCGTGTCCGACAGGAGCGCGTCGAGCGCGCTGGCGAGCAGCGCGGCGCGCTCCTCGGCCTCGGGCGCGACGGCGGTCGCGAGCACCACGGCCGATCGCGACGGCCGATCGGGTCGCGGCGACGGCGACGGTCGCTCGTCTCCTCTGGAGCGCGCGGGTGACGCCGCGTCTACAGGCTGAGTCGGCGCGGGCAACGCCGCGCCTTCAGGCTGAGCCGACGCTGGCAGCGCCGCGGCGAGCGCCGCGGCGAGCGCCAGGGCGCCCGCGCCACCGCGGAGGTGCCAGGGGTCGATCATGGGGTTGCTGCTTCGGCCAACGGCGGCGCTCGCCGCGTGGCCACGCCGCTCGGGGCGTCGATCAGAACATGAACGTGCCGCTCGCGAAGAGGTCGAACGTGTTGCTGTCGTTGACGTAGAAGCGGCGGCCGACCGCGTTGATGGTCGGGCGGTAGTTGGGGTTCGGGCTGCCGGTGACGGTGAGGCGCCCGTCCGCGTCCTGGCGGCGGCAAGGCCCTGCCGCCCCGAGGCTGTCCTTGAACTGGGAGTTGCACGGCTGGTCGCCGCCGATGCCGTGCCCCCCGTCGTGGCGGAAGCCCGCGCCGATCTGGAACTTCACGAGCTCGGCCGCCCGCCACGTCACGCTCGCCGAGGCGCGGTACGAGCCGTACGGCTGGACGTCGCTGAGCCCGGTGAAGTACGTCCGCTGCGAGCCCTCGTCGACGATCGACGGCGAGCAGGCCCTCGCGTCGCCCGTCCTGCACAGGTCCGGATCGTACGCGTCGTTGTCGCGGAACGCCGCCCACTGGGGCTGGCGCAGCGAGCTCGCGTCGCTCGAGCCCAGGGCGTCGAACAGCTCCGAGTAGTCGCGCCCCTCGGAGTGGTACTCGCCGGTGAAGCGCAGATCGAGCGTGAGCCCGGTGAACTTCTCGCGGTTCTCCCAGGGGACGATCATCACGCCGAGCATCACGCTGCCGACGAGCGGCGGGTGGTTCACCAGCGACGTCTTCAGGTCGGTGAGGCCGTAGTCGCTCGACTCCTGCTGGAACTCGAACAGCGCCTTGAACCCGCCGTACGGCTCGACGTACTTGATCCGCTTCGACAGGTACGTGTGGACCTCGAGGCCGATGGTGCCGCGCGACACGCCGGGGTCGCGCTGGGCGACCCTCTGCCCCTCGAACTCGCTGTCGCTGCTGTTGTTCCGGTTGACGTCCGACGGATCGGCGCACTTCACCTGGCCGCTCTTCGGCGACTCGGTGCAGGCGTGCATCGGCTCGCTCACGGGGAAGCGCCCCTCGACCCCGAACAGCCAGGTCGGCTTCGTCCGGTCGCGCGCCTGGTTCATGATGTTCACGTCGAGGCCGACGGCGAGGTACTCGATGCCGCTCCGGTTCGGCGACGTGAAGGGCATCTGGAACAGCTGCTCCCCGGGGGCCCCCGCGAGCGCGACGGCCTGCGCCTCCGCCCCGGCGCTGCCGTTGAGATCGGTGAGCTCGCGCGCGTGGTTCAGGATGAGCGGCATCCTGAGGTAGAGCGCCAGGTCCCGGTAGAGGCCGACGTCGAGGCGCAGGTTGAGCTTCGAGGTCGCCTCGTTGTAGGTCGCCACGTTGAGCAGGTTCGACGTGTAGCCGCCCGACGACAGCCCCGGCCCGGCGATGCTCGTCTCGCGCCGGATCTTCGCGCTCTTCGACGCGTACTCGAAGCCGAAGCTGAAATTCAGATCAAAGGTGTCGCCGTCGTCGAAGGCGTCGACGACGCTCGTGATCTCGCCGGTCTCCATCATGAGCCGCGGCTCGGTGGCGCTCCGCGGCTCGTCGGCGGCCGCGGGGGACGCCGCGAGGAGAGCCGCCGCAGCGACTGCGAGCGACGCGAACGCCGAGCCCCCAGCCACGTTGATGGCGACGCGAGCGAGATGGCCTTCGCAGTACCTTCTGCCGTGCATGCTCATGGTTATCCGTCGGACGGACGCTACCGGCCGGGGCAGGAGGGTGTCAATCCGCGAATCGCTCGCCCGGCTCGCGCGGCCGCGCCCCGCCGCTCCCGCCGCAGCAATCCGCTTCGTTCTGCCCCGTTCCGCTCCGTTCAGCGCGGCCGTGGCCGCGGGGGCGCCGCTCAGCGCGCCAAGGAGCGCTCCTCGGGGGCGAACGGGCTCTTCCCCTCCTCGCTGTCGGGGAAGATCTCGCTCGTGATGTCCTCCGCGGCGAGCTCCTCGCGGGCGGTGCTCAGGTCGCGCGACGTCTGATCGAGCCGGTCGGCGAGCACCCCCAGGAACTGCCAGAGCAGCTTCACGGCGAGCTCGTGCTCCTTGCGGAGGATCTCGAAGAAATCGGCGCGCCGGACGGCGATGAGCTCGCTCTGCTCCACGGCCGAGACGGTGGCCGACCGCGGCATGCTGCGGATGAGGGCCATCTCGCCGAAGTGCTCGCCCGGGCCGACCTCGCTCAGCACCGATTCGCCGCGGATGATCCGGACGAGGCCCGAGAGCACGATGAAGAGCTCGTCGCCGCGATCGCCCTCGCGCACCACGATCTGGCCGGGCTCGAACGAGAGCACCTCGGCGACCTGCATGACCCGGAGCATCTCGCGCTCCTGCAGGCGCGCGAAGAGCGGCATCTTCGCGAGCACGTCGCGCTTCAGCGCGAGCAGCCGGGCGCGGACGCTGTCGCGGTGGTCGCCCTGGCCGAGCCGGACGAGGATCGCGGTGATGTTGTCCTTGCCGCCCTTCCTGTTCGCGAGATCGATGAGGCCGTTCGCCGCGACCTCGCCGTTCTCCTCCTCGAAGAACGGCTCGAGCTCCGCGGTGTGCGCGATGTACCCGTGGAGCCCGTCCGACGCGAGGAGGAACTGGTCGCCCGGGAGCACCTCGATCGTGAGCGTGTCGACCTCGACGCGCTCGTACACGCCGACGGCGCGCGTGATCGCGTTCTTCTGCGCGACCTTCTCGATCTGATCGCGCGTGAGCTTCCCGCGCTTGATGAGCTCGTTGTAGACGGTGTGGTCCTCGGTGACCTGCTGGATGCGGCCCTCGCGGAGGAGGTAGATGCGGCTGTCGCCGACGTGCGCGATGTAGCCGTGCGAGCCGGCGATGAGGAGCGCGGAGAGCGTCGTACCCATGCCGCGCTTCGTCGTGTCGGCCTTCGCTTCCTCGTGGATCCGGGCGCACGCGCGCTGGACGGCGTGCTCGAGCAGGCTGAGGACCTCCTTCATCGCGGCGCGCCGCACGTTGCTGCGCGCCTGGTTCTCGATGAGGTCCCGCTCCTTCTTCAGCTCCTCGTGGATGATGCGGACGGCGAGCGCGCTCGCGACCTCGCCTGCGGCGTGCCCGCCCATCCCGTCGGCCACCACGAAGAGCGCGAGCTTCTTGTCGACGAGGTAGTTGTCCTCGTTGTGGTCCCGCATGCGGCCGACGTCGGTCGCCGCATAAAACCTGATGTTTTCGGACAGGCCCATCGGTTCGGGCAGGCTAACCGAGGGCGCGGGAGGAAATCACTACCGATTGCGCCCACCGCGAACTAGACGGTGAAGGACGTCGACGGACGACCTCCTCCCGTCCATCGCGCCCTCGCCGCGCCCGGGGCGTGCTCGCTGACGTAGGCGCGTGCGGCGCGGCGCGGCGCGAGGAGGAGCGGCGTCGGGAGGCGTTCGGGGGGCGGGTGGGGAATCGACCGCGTGGCCGAGGTTGCGAGCGGCGGTACATTCGGAGCGCGTAGAATGGGGGGTTGTATGCGGCTCGTCCTCTTCGATAACACCGACGTCGGGTGGGGTAATGCGCGGCGGGCAAACGGCGCGAGACGTCGCGATGACGCGGCGGCGCGCGCGCACCCAGCTGCGGCGGACGCCGCCGGTTCCGCCGAGACCGGGGACCTCGAGGTCCTGGGCGAGGCCGTGGGCGCGACGATCGGGCTCACGCCGATCTGGCGCGCCGGCGCGCTGCTGCACCGCATGACGGGCGCGGCCGACGCGTGGCAGTCCGCCGCGAGCTGGGCCGAGGCGCTCGGCTGGGCGGCGCGCGCGGCGCGGGAGCGCGGCCGGAAGATCGCGTCGCTGCAGGCCTGGGGGCACGGCGGCTGGGGGTACATGCGCATGGGCGCGACGCGGCTCGACGAGGCCGCGCTCCGGCCCGGCTCGCCGCTTGATGACGCGCTCGACGCCCTGAGGGCCGAGCTCGCGGGGCCGGACGCCCTCGTGTGGCTCCGCTGCTGCAGCGCCTTCGGCCACACCGGCCGGTCCTTCGCGCAGGCGCTCGCGAGGCGGCTCGGCTGCCGCGTCGCGGGGCATACGTACATCATCGCGTTCTACCAGAGCGGGACGCACTCGCTGCGCCCGGGCGAGACGCCGTCGTGGGATCCACACGAGGGCGTGCGCTTCGACGGCGAGGTGCCGACCGGCGCCAAGTGGTCGTCGCGCGGGGCGCCGAACACCGTCTCGTGCCTGGCGGGCGATCTCCCGCAGGGCTACTGACGCCGAAGGCGCAGGTGACGCCCCGTCGCAGGTGAGGCCCCGCCGAGGGTGAGGCCCCGCCCGCTCGGGCGCTCGACCCGCGCCGCCGCGCCGGCGTACGCTGCCGCCATGACGTCGTCCGGAGCGCAGCGAGCGCGCGCGCTCGATCTGCTGAGCCGCGGAGACATGGCCGGCGGGATCGCCGGGCTCGAGGGGCACGTCGCGGGCGCGCCGGACGACGCGGGGGCGTGGCTCGCGCTCGGGGCCGCGTACGCGGCGGAGGAGCGCTGGGCGGACGCGGCGAGGGCGCTCGCGCGTGGGGTGGAGCTCGGCGGAAGGGAGGACGGAGGGGAGGAGCTGATCGAGGCGCGCCTCGCCTACGCCCGCGCCCTGGTCCGCCTCGGCCGGCTCGACGAGGCGGCCGAGGAGCTCCGGCGGGGCGCGGCGATCGAGCCGCCCGATCCGCGGGCGCTGCGCGAGCTCGGGGTCGTGCTGTACGATCTGCGGCTCTACGACGAGGCGGCGCGCTGGCTCGCGCGCGCGTGCGAGGCCGCGCCGGAGGACGCGCGGGCGGCCTTCGCGCTCGGGCTCACGCACGAGGCGCGGCGGGAGATCGCGCCGGCCATCGTGGCCTACCGCGAGGCGGTGAGGCGCGCGCCCTCGTTCGCCGACGCCCGGCTCACGCTCGCGGACGCGCTCGCGTCGATCGGGGAGCACGCGCGAGCGCTGGGCGAGCTCGAGGCGCTGCTCGCGCGCGAGCGGAGCCACGAGCAGGCGGCGAGGAACCGCGAGGTGCTGCAGCGCGCGCTCGCCGAGATGCGCGCGCGCCGGCTGCTCGGCAAGACGGAGCGGGAGCTCGCGCGGTCGGCGCTCGTCATCGAGGCGCAGCTCAGGCGCCGCGAGGCGCGCGCGGCGCCCGCGACGGCGGAGGGCTCGGCGGCGCGGCAGATCGTCCGCTACACGGCGCCGCTCCTCGAGCTCCACGTGACCCTCGACTCCCCGAACAATGGCCCCGGGAGCGGCGCGATCGAGGCGCTGCACCTCGCGCTGACCGATCCGGACCGCGCCGCGCGCGCCGAGGACGACGTCTTCAAGGTCACGGTGATCGGCGAGGACGGCCGGCAGGCGCCGGTCAGCTACGCGACGGGCGCGTCGCTCACGCTCGTGCGCGAGGCGATCGGCTGCCCGATGACGCAGGCGAGCGCGCTCTATACCTCGCTGCTGAAGGGGAGCCCCTCGGTCGACTGGGGCGGCGCGACGCTGCGGTTCGCGAGCGTGCCAGGCACCGGAGGAGCGCCCGGCGGAGAGCGGCACGGCCTCCTGGTCGGCCAGCGCGCCTAGCCTCGGCTCGGCGGGGCGGCGCCGCGCGGCGCGTCGCCCGGCGCGATCATCCCGAGATCGAGCAGCGAGGAGTAGTGCCCGTCCGGCGCGAGGATGACATGGTCGACGAGCGGCACGCCGATCACCTCGCCGGCGGCGGCGACCGCGTTGGTCATGGCCACGTCCTCGGGCGACGGCGCCGAGTCGCCGCTCGGGTGGTTGTGCACGAGCACGAGCGCCGAGGCCGCGTCGGAGAGCGCGGCGCGAAGGATGTCCCTGGCCGTGACGGAGCAGCCGTGGAGCCCGCCCTGCGCGACCCTGCGCGCTCCCCTCATCCCGTTGCGGCCGTCGAGCGAGATCACCCACATCTGCTCGTGATCGAGCGGGCCGAGCTGCGCCGCGCACCACGCCGCGATCGAGGCCGAGGTGCGCACCGGAGGCCGCGGGCGCACCGCGCGCTCGAAGGCGCGCCGCCCGAGCTCGAGCGACGCGGCGATCCGGAGCGCCTTCGCGAGACCGAGGCCGGGGTGCTCGGCGAGCGCGTGCGGGCCGAGCCGCGCGAGCCCCTCCAGCCCGGCGAAGCGCGAGAGGAGCGCGGCGGAGACGAGCGTCACGGGGGTGCCGACCAGCCCTGTGCCGAGCACGATCGCGAGCAGGTCGGCGTCGCCCAGCGACCAGATCCCCTCCTCGAGCGCTCGCTCGCGCGGGCCGATGAAGGCGGCCAGCGCCGAGGGGTCGTCGGTGCACGTCTCGGGCAGGTGATCGGACAGCAGGGGGGCGCGCTTCCACGGGCTCATGCGCGAGCGACAAGCACGCGGCGGGCCCGCCTGCCCGCCCGGGGCGCCGCGGGGACGCGCGCGACGGCGAGGCGGCGGAGCGGCGGCGGAGGGTGGCGGCCGCCAGGCCCCGCGCCGCCGCGCCCTCGCCCGGAGCGCGAACGGAGACGCGCGCGCGTCACTCGACGCGGACGATCGTCTCCGCGGGGAGGCTCTCGGCGAAGGCGTCGCGCGCCGCGCGCACCCTCGCCTCGACGAGGCCGTCGAACGTGAGCTTCGTGCGGTACTCGACGCCGGACCACCTCGGATAAGAGCCGATGTCGACGTCGCGGTGGGCCTCGACCACGCGGTCGAGCATGGGCTTGAGCTGCCCCTCGTCGAGGGTCGTGAACACCGCGAGCGAGACGAACGGCGCCCCGCCGGAGAGCTCCGCCTGGATGAGCGCCTGCTTCGCCCGGAAGATCTGCGGCACGCCGGGCAGCATCCACACGTTGCGCATCACCACGCCGGGCCACGCGGCGCTGCCGCCGGTCACGAGCCGCGCGCCCTCCGGGATGCGGGCCATGAGCAGGTGCCCCTCGGTGAGCCGATCGCCATAGTAGTCGCGCAGGAGGCCCTCGATGTTGGGCGCGCTGACCACCGGCACGCCGAACGCGCGCGCGACGCCCGCGATCGTCAGATCGTCGTGCGTCGGGCCCACGCCGCCGCTCGTGAAGACCCAGTCGTGCGACGCCGCGAGCGCCCGCACCTCGGCGGCGATCACCTCGATCTCGTCGAGCACCATGACCGCCCGCTCCAGCTTGACGCCGAGCGCCCGCAGGGTGCCCGCCAGCACGACCAGGTTCTCGTCAGCGATCTTCCCGCTGAGCAGCTCGTTGCCGATGATCAGCGCCGCTGCGGTCCTCATGTCACCCTTCTTCCGCTCAGCTCTCGAACTCGCGCGTCACCGGGCGCCCGTCGGCGTCCATCCCGAGCAGCTCCTCGACGCGCTTCTCCGCGCGATCGAGGCGCTCCTGCGCCGACCGCGAGAGGCGGATGCCCTCCTCGAAGAGCGAGAGCGCGCGCTCGAGCGGCAGATCGCCGCCCTCGAGCTCCGCGACGATCTTCGCGAGGCGGCGCGTCGACTCCTCGAACGACATCGCGCCGGCGCCCGCGTCGCCGCTCCGCGGAGCGCGGTCTGCCTCGGCCTTCGCCGGCGCCCCGGCGGCGCCGGGCTCCGCGCTCGATCCGGCGCGTGACTCGGCGCGTGATTCCACGCCCGCGCCGCCCTCGTCCGTCGCGTTGCTCATCGTCGTCATGAGCCAGCGTCCCCCGGGGGTGCGGCCGGCGCAAGCAGGACGGCGCTCGCGCCGGGCGGCACCGCCGGCACGAGGAGCACGCCGTCGGGATCGGCCACGACAGGGACCGCGAGCCCATCCGGCCGAACGAGCCGTGCCGGACGCGAGGAAGCGCTCCCGGACGCGCTCCGGTCGTTCGGGACGATGGCCACCCACACGACGCCCGTCGCCAGCGCGGAGCGCGGCCGATCGAGGGCCCGCGCGTCGGCGCCGGAGAGGGCGGCCCGCGCGAGCGCGCGCACCCCTTCGTCAGGATCGAGATCCCGCGCCGCGACGAGGACGCGCCTGCGCTGCACCTCGGTGCGCCGGGACAGGCCGCGGACGATCGCGCGGCGCACCGCGGGGTCGTCCTCGAAGCGGTACGCGCGGGCGAGAAGGGAGACGCTGTCGGGCATCGGGTCGCTCCCGAGGCCGAGCGCGACGTGCGCGCGCACGACGGGATCGCTCCCCTCGAGCAGCCGCTCGATCCTGCCGCGGACCACCTCGTCGTCGCGGGCCGCGAGCGCGCGGGCGGCGAGCGGCGACAGCGGTCCGCCCGCCTCCGCGAGGGCGGCGAGCCGCGAGGTGGCGATCGCCCCGCCCCCGGGCTCCGCGAGCAGCGCGACGCCGGCGGAGATCGCCGCCGCGTCGGGCGCCGCGTCGTCGCTCTTCGCGGCGCTGGCGGCGCCGGGCGGCGACCCGGCGCCCGACGCCGCGAGCGCCGCGAAGAGCGGCGCGAGGGCGGCGAGGGCGCGCTCGCCCCGAGCGAGCGCGCCGCGCGCCGCCGCGTGGACCGCCGCGCGATCGCAGGAGGACGGGGAGCAGGCCCCGACGACATCGACCGCGTCGCGGAGGCCGAGCGCCACGGCGCCGAACACCCCGACGGCGCGATCGCTCGACCCGCTCGGCGCGGCGAGCGCGGCGAGCAGCCGCTTCTCGAGCGCCTCGGGCGCGTCGCGCAGCACGAGCCCGCGGACCACCCCGGCGCGCAGGCCGAGCCTGCGGAGGTCCGCGTCCTTCGCGGCGCGCGGGCCCTCGAAGAACTCCGCGACCGCGGCCCGCGCCTCGGCTCCCGGCATCGTCGCCAGCGCGAACGCGGCCGCCGTCGCCAGCTCGGGGCGCTCGCTCAGGACTCGGCGCAGCTGCCGCGCCGCCTCCGCGCCGCCCGCGCGGCCGATCGCCGCGACCGCGCGGGGCCGCGCGTCGTCGGGGAGCAGCGGGAGGGCGCGCGCGAGCGCCGGCACGAGCCGCTCCGCCGGCACGAGCTCGGCCAGCCTGAGCCCCTCCATCCGCCCGAGCTCCGATCCGAGCAGCGCGGCGACGGCGTCCGCCGCCTCCGGCGCCCCGAGGTACACGAGGATCTCCGCCGTCGGCTCGAAGAGCCCCGGCTCTGGCTTGCGGAGCCACGCGCGGGCCTTCGCCAGCGCCGCCTCGTCGCCGAGGCGCGCGAGGGCGCGCGCCGCGGCCACCTGCGCCGCCCTGTCGCCGCCCTCGAGCATCGGCCGGAGCGCCGCGATCGCCCGGAGATCGCCGAGATCGCCGAGGAAGCTCGCGAGCGCCGGATCGATCCGCTTGCGACTGCCGAGCAGGAGCTGGAGCGACGCGGGCGGGTGCGCCTTGATCGCGCGCGCGGCGGCCTCGCCCGCGGCCCCGCCCTGCACGATCGCGTTCACGAGCACGCCGAGCGCGCGCCGCTCGCCCGTGCGCGCGAGCGCGAGGGCGGCGGTGCCGCGCAGCACCTCGCCGAGCGGCGACGCGGCGCCGCGCGTGGGCCCGCTCTCCGAGAGCTCGCGCGCGAGCAGCTGGCGCACGCTGTCGCGCTTCGCGTGGGCCGCCAGCGCCCGCACCGCCGCGAGGCGCGTCCTGGGATCGCGCGCCCCCGGGGCGCCGTGCTGATCGAGCGCGGCGAGCAGCGCGCTCACCGCCTCCTCGGTGCCGATCGCCCCGAGGCGCTCGATGCCGCGGAGCCGCGCCGCCGGGTCGCTCGACGAGAGCAGCCGCTCGCCGACCGCCACGCCGAGGCTGCCGCGCAGCGGCGTCGCGCCGGCCTGGGCCCCCGCGGGCGCCTTGCCGCCTTCCTCCGCGGCCTGCGGCGCCCGGGCGGTCCGCGCGACCGGCTGAGGCGCTGCCGGGCCCGCCATCGCGGTGGCCGCGAGCGCCGCGGCGAGGCCCAGGGCGCGGGGGGTTCCAGGGAGGAATCGCATTCGCTGCGCCGCACTATCCCGCGATCGACGGCCCGCTGTCACGCCCCAGGCCGAGCCGTGTCAGCGCCGCGTGACAGCCTGGAATTTGATGGAAGCACGCGCTAGGTCGACCTACCGTGCAGCCGCGAAATGCGGCTGTGAGAGAGGTGACGCTTGATCGACCTGGTACGGACACTGGAAAAGGCCATCACGGTCTCCGCCGGCAAGGCATGGCCCGTCTTGCAGCGACTGAGCCGCCTCGGCGGCGAGCCCAGGCCGTTTCACCCGAAGTGGAGCGACAAGCCGATCCCGAGGGGCGGCGAGCGCACGAAGCCCCCGCTCGGCTGGCCTCGCGAGACGGACAGCCTGTGCCCGCGCTGCGTCAAGGAGGCGCGCGACGAGATCCTGAGTGGCAGGGCGGATTGGACCAAGCTCATCACGGACAAGCCCGGCGAGATCCGCGCCAGCATCGTCGCGCGCGAAGGGCGCGTGGTCATGGAGAAGACGTGCCCGAAGCACGGCTTCTTCTCGGACACGATCTCGATCGACCCGGCGTTCCTGGCCCGGATCGAGCGCCTCTTCGGCGGCCGCGACGTCGAGATGACGAAGGACAGGATCCACGACCACGGATCGAGCACCATCCGTTACGGTCGCGGCGCGGTGCTCACGGTCGACCTGACGAACCGCTGCAACATGATGTGCGACCCGTGCTTCATGGATGCCAATCAGGTCGGCTACGTGCATGAGCTCTCCTGGGAGGAGATCACGAGGATCCTGGACGACGCGGCGGCGGTGCGCCCGCGCCGCCAGATGTCGATCCAGTTCTCCGGCGGCGAGCCGACGCTGAGCCCGCACTTCCTCGACGCGATCCGGTACGCGCGCGAGAAGGGCTACTTCGCGGTGCAGTGCGCGACGAACGGGATCCGCTTCGCGGACGAGCCGGGCTTCGCCAGGAAGGCCAAGGAAGCGGGCCTCCGGATGGCGTACCTGCAGTTCGACGGGGTCACGAACGCCGCGAACGGCCACCGGAAGATCGGGAACCTCTACGACGTGAAGCTGCGGGCGATCGAGGAGCTCTCGGCCGCCGGGATCGACGTCATCCTGGTCGTGACGATCGTCAACGGGGTCAACAACGATCAGGTGGGGCCCATCATCGACTTTGCGGTCCAGAACGCCGACAAGATCACCGTCGTCAGCTTCCAGCCGGTCAGCTTCACCGGCCGCGACGAGGACATCTCCGACGAGCTGCGCGAGAAGCAGCGCTATACGCTGAGCCACCTCGCGCACGACATCGCCCGGCAGACGGGCGTGACCGACCCGCTGCGCGACTGGTTCCCCCTGTCGGCGCTCAGCCCCTTCGGCAACGTGACCGACCTCCTCGACGGCCCCGACAAGGACTGGGGGCAGATCAACTGCGGCTGCCACCCGAACTGCGGGATCGGGACCGCGCTGTTCGTCCACAAGAAGACGAAGCAGATGGTCCCGCTGCTCGACTTCATCGACGTCGAAGGGCTGCTCTCCGACCTGCGCGCGATCTTCGACGCGGGGCGCGGCCGCGCCCTCACGAAGGCGCAGGTCGTCGCCGCGCTGCTGCGCCATTACCAGCCGGACAAGGCGCCGCCCGGCTTCCACCTCGCGACGCTCGTGAAGCAGTTCATGAGCCAGACGGGCGCCGCGCACGCCGGCGAGGGCGACGCCCGCGAGTACGAGTGGCGGGTCCTTTTCGTCGCGGGCATGTGGTTCCAGGATCTGTTCAATTACGACTTCCGCCGCACCGAGATGTGCATCATTCCGTACGGAACGCAGCTCGGCGAGATCAGCTTCTGTGCGTACAACACCGGGGCTGGATGGCGGAATATCCTCGAGAAGATGAAGGCCAACGCCACGGTGGCCGAGTGGTACAAGAAGCACGGCAGGCACCCTGTCTATGCGAAGAATCAGGATCTTCCTTTACCGACCTACGACAAGCCCCTAACGATCATCGAGCACGACCTTGCGTTGCGCGAGCGCGAGCAGGGCGGCGCGCGCTCACGGCGGGCGGCCAGGCGGCTGCCGATCGTGAGCTGATCGCGCTCGCACCGCGCGCGGCAAGGAAGCGCAGCGCAGGACAGCGCAGCGCAGCGCGGCCCCCGATCGCCGAGAGACAGGTCACGTGAGCCGCCGGGCTCGGCGCCCCTGGGCTCGGCGATCAGTCGCAGGGCACCTCACATCGACACAGAATCCGCTTCTCCTCGCGGCCGTGTGGGAGGAGGCTCGCGTGAGCGGCGCGGGAGTCGTGGAGAACGCACCACGCATGGTGTAGTCTGGTCACGTGACCTTGCACGCGGGCCGCTATGAGAGCTTGCGCGCCATCGCGTCAGGCGGCATGGCGACGGTGTATCTCGGGCGGGCCGTGGGCGCCGGCGGGTTCGAGCGCCTCGTCGCCCTGAAGATGATGCACCCGCACATCGCGGCGGAGCCCGAGTTCGTCGCGATGTTCCTCGACGAGGCGCGGCTCGCGGCGCGGGTCCGCCACCCCAATGTCGTCGCGACGTTCGATCTCGTCGAGGACCCGCTATTCCTCGTCATGGAGTACATCGAGGGGCCGTCGCTGCACACCTTGCTCCGCACGTGCGCGCGGGCGAAGCGGCCCGTCCCGCTCGGGATCGTGCTCCGCATCTTCCTCGACGTGCTCGCGGGTCTCCACGCCGCGCACGAGCTCACGGGGGGCGAGGGCGAGCCGCTCAACCTCGTGCACCGCGACGTCTCGCCGCAGAACGTGCTCGTCGGCGTCGACGGCATCGGGCGCATCACCGACTTCGGGGTGGCCCGCGCCGAGACGAGGCTCATGTCGACGCGGGGCAACGCGCTCAAGGGCAAGCTCGCCTACATGGCGCCCGAGCAGATCCGGGGCGCGAACGTCGACCGTCGCAGCGACGTGTACTCGGCCGGCGTGGTGCTCTGGGAGATGCTCACGGAGGAGCGCCTGTTCAAGGCCGACAACGACGGCGCGCTGCTCGCGCAGATCCTCCAGGGCGCGCCCACGGGGCCGCGCGGGGTGGTCCCGTCGGTGCCGGCCGCGATCGACGAGATCTGCCTGCGCGCGCTGCGCACCGACCCCGACGATCGCTTCCCGACCGCCGCGGCGTTCGCCGAGGCGCTGGAAGACGCAGCCACGCAGACGCCGGGCCTCGCTGTGTCGTCGCCCCGGGCGGTGGAGGCGCTCATCAAGGAGGTCGGTTTGCGCGGGCCGCCGGAGAGCCTCACGGCGCCGGTCAGCGCGCGGGGCGTTCCCGCCTCGGCGCCCAAGTCGGGGCGATCGCCGCTGAGCCAGCGCTCTCCGTTGAGCGATCCGCTGAGCCCGCGCTCTCCGTTGAGCGATCGTCTGCCCCTCAGCCAGCGCGCTCCTTTGACCCAGCGGAGCGTCGAGGCGGCGCAGGACAGCTCGGGCGCCGAGGGCAGCGCGCCGGGGCTGGGCGCCGTCGTCTCCGAGGCCGTCTCCCGCGGCCGGCACCACATCGCGCGCCGCCGCGTGCTCGCCAGCGCCTGCGCGGTCGCGATCGCGGTCGGGGCGGGCGCCTTTCTCGCCGCCGGCCAGAAAGAGCCAGCCGCGCCCTTCACGGGGGAGAGCGCCTCTGTCTCCCGGATCTCGTCCTTCTTCCCCGCGGCCGCGGCGGCCAGCGGGCCAGTCCAGGCGGCCGCGCCCGGGCATTCCGGCGAGCTGGCCGGGTCCGCGGTCCCCGGCGGCTCCGCTCAGGGCGCCGCTCCCGACAGCTCCGCTCAGGGCGTGATTCCCGGCAGAGCCGCCCAGAGCCCCGCCCCGCGGCCGAGCGCCAGAGCGACCCCGCCCGCGGCCGTCAAGCCCAGGACGAGCCGACCCGACACGCGCACGACCAGCGGATCCACGGCCCCGACGGCGAAGCCGGCCACCCGCTCATCGACCGTTCGGAGCGCGGCGCCGAAGACCGCGCCAAAGGCGCCAGAGCCGAAGCGGAGCGCTCCGCGGACGACCTCCCGGACGCCCTTCAAGCCATCCGGCCTGTGACGCACACAGGGCTGTGACGCACGACGTCACCGCGGAGATAGCCCAAGACGGTACGTGCGCATGGATCCAGCGCGCCCCCCGGGCCGAGCCATGATCCTTTTCGCCGCCTCGTCCAACACTCCGACCATGGAGGCACGTCCAACACCCCGACGACCGCGAGCACCCGCGACCTCGGCGCCGATAGCGCGACGTCGGGTCGCGCTATCGCACATTGAACGCGCTGCGGCGTCGCCTACATGCTCACAAACGACAGCAGAACGTCAGTGGTCGCCTCACGAGCGCGATAGGGGAGGTAGACTATTCTTGTCGTGGGGCGGTATGTGCTCGCCCAAGTGAAAGACGCGCCGCGCGTCGGACGTTACCCCGGGGGGAACCAGCTCATGCGCTCGCTTTTTGAGCAGGTCGTCGAGTGCTGTGGCCTCGCACCCGCGTTCGCCAGAAAGATCATCCAGGATGCCTGCGAGCGGAGCGATGTGTCACCGCCCGAAGCGATGACGCCAGCCGATCTCATCCGCACGCTCCCTCACATCCGCCAGGCCCTCGGCGTCTTCCTCGATCCCGGGGAGGTGGCGCTGAAGACGGCCGCGATGCGAGCCCTCGTCAAGGGCTCCTGGCCGTCGATGGCCGCGGTCGTCCCCCCTGGTTCGAACCAGGAGAGCCGGACCCCTCAGGACGAGCCGAAGGCCAAATCGAGCTCATAGAGCTCGTAGTGCGAACGCCGCATTCCGAGCGCGACATACGTCGACTGCGCTCGCGCGTTCTCGGTCTCCACGTACAGGCGGATACCGCACACGTCCCCCGCGTCCGCCGCCATCTCGTGGACTCGCTGATACAGCGCCCGGAAGACCCCGCTGCGCCGCTGCGCGGGGGTCACATAGACGGACTGGATCCACCAGAAAGTACCGTTTCTCCAGTCACTCCATTCGTAGGTGACCATCAGCTGCCCGGCCATCTCGGACGCGTGCTCGGCCACCAGATAGAACCCTTTGGCGGCATCCGCGATCAGCGCGGCGGCGCCGCGGAGGGTGGTGGCGGCATCCAGCACCTTGCCCTCCGTCTCGAGCGCCATCGCCCGGTTGTTCGCCGCGATCAGCGCGGCGTCGGTGGGCGCCGCCCGGCGGATCACGAGCGCTGTCACGAGGCGACCTCCCGGCGGGCGTCGCAGGGACGTTCTCCGGCCGTACGGCCGGAGAGCGCGGAAGCGCGGCATCGGATCGACATGGCCGACCCCATACCGCGGGCAGCACGGCTGCTCAATGACGACACGCGCGACGCGTACGACGTTGCCGCAGCGCGTTATGTTTCGAGGAGCGATCCTCGACGAGCGCGCCCGGCGCGCGGCGCGCGGTCCATGGCCCAGCCGCGCCGGCTGCCTCTTGCGGCGGTTGGCGGAGGTTGTGCTCCTCGCCCGATCGCGCATACCCTCCGGGCGCCGAAGCCTCCCGGAGGGTGACCCTTGACACTGCTCGTCAGCGACTCGATTGCCCAGCGCGTCCAGCGGCTGGAGATCCCTTTCAACAGCTTCGGGGTCGATCCTTACGGCATCTCCCAGAAGCACCTGGGTCTCTTCTTCTCCCTCCTGGATTTCTTCTATCATCATTACTTCTCGGTGGGCGTGACGGGCCTGGAGAACGTCCCCGCGCGCGGGCGGGCGATGCTCGTCGGCAATCACTGCGGGGGAGTCGCCATCGACGGGGCGATGGTGGTCGCGTCGATGTTCTTCGCGATGGATCCTCCGCGTCTGGCCGAGGGGATGGCGGAGAAGTTCATCAATCGCCTCCCCTTCACCTCGCTCTGGTCGAGCCGCACAGGGCAGTTCACCGGCCTCCCCGAGCACGCGAGCCGCCTCCTCGAGGACGAGCGGCTGCTCATGGTGTTCCCCGAGGGGGCGCGCGGCACCGCCAAGCTCTACAGCGAGCGCAACTCGCTCGTGCACTTCGGGTCGGGGTTCGTCCGGCTCGCGATGAAGACGAGGACGCCCGTCATCCCCTTCGGCTTCGTCGGCGGCGGCGAGGCGGTGCCGACCATCGCCAACTCGTACACGATCGGCCGGCTGTTCGGCGTGCCGTACATCCCGATCACCCCGTACCTCATCCCGGCGCCGCTGCCGGTCCAGCTGGAGATCACGTACGGCGAGCCGATGACGTTCGCCGGGACCGGCGCCGAGGAAGACGAGGTGATCCTGGGCCACGTCGAGCAGGTGAAGGCGAGGATCGCCGAGCTCATCGAGGACGGTCGAAAGCGGCGCCGCGGGAAGCTTTCGGTGGACTGGCGCGGCGCCACGCCGCCCAGGCCCACCTCATCGAAGGAGCACGCATGAGGGTCCTCATCCCAGGGATCACCGGCCAGCTGGGCCGCATGGTCGCGACGCGCCTCCTCGAGGAGGGGCACGAGGTGATCGGCATCGACCGGCGGCCGTGGCCGACCGCCCCGGCCGGCGTCGAGATGCACAACGTGGATCTGCAGAAGCGCGCCGCGGAGGACGTGTTCCGCAAGGCCCGGCCCCAGGCCGTCATCCACATGGCGACCGTGACGCACCTCGTGGAGCAGACGGAGGAGCGGTATCGGATCAACCTCGGCGGCACGCGCGTCGTCTTCGACAACAGCCGCGCCTGCGGGGTCGAACACGTGATCTTCGTCGGCCGACACACCTACTACGGCGCCGGCCCCGAGTCGCCGCTCTACCACACGGAGGAGGATCCTCCGATGGCGGTGTCCACCTTCCCCGAGCTCGCCGACCTCGTCGCGGCCGATCTCTACGCCTGCACGGCGCTCTGGCGCGCTCCCGAGCTCTGCACGACCGTTCTCCGCATGTGCTACACGCTCGGCCCGACAGGCCACGGCACGCTGGCGAGCTTCCTCCGCGGCCCCCGCGTCCCGTACGTGCTCGGGTTCGACCCGCTGTTCCAGTTCATGCACGAGCAGGACGTCGTGACCGCCATCTGCCTCGCCCTCGAGAAGCGCATCCGCGGCGTCTACAACGTCTCTGGCCCGCAGCCTGTGCCCCTGTCGCTCATCATCCGGGCGGCGGGCCGTGTGGCGTTGCCCCTCCCCGAGTTCGTGCTGCGCAACGCGTTCGGCCGCTTCGGCCTGCCGAAGCTCCCTCGCGCGGCGCTGACCCACATCAAGTACCCCGTCGTCGTGGACGGGGCCGCGTTCCGCGCCGCGACCGGGTTCAAGCACGCCATCGACGAAGCCGAGGCCATCCGCGAGTACCGCGACGCCCACCCGGTCCCGGCGAGCCGCCCCTGAGCCGGGGAGTTCATCTCATGAGATAAGGAGGTCCCGATGTTGTCCGAGAAGGTCAATCAGTTCGCGCCGGCCAGGCTCACCGCGGACATCGACGGTCTACCCGAGCCGGAGAGGAGAGCGCTCGGCAAGCTCATCGAGGCTTCGCGGCAGCTCGATCCCGTGTTCGATCGGCAGGCCTACGCCGGGAACCCGGAGCTCCGCGAGGAGCTGGTGGCGGACGGCACCCCGGAGGGGCGGGACAGGCTCGCCTATTTCGACATCATGCGCGGCCCGTGGGACAGGCAGGATCACCACCGCCCCTTCGCCATCGACAGGCCCCATCCTCCCGGCGCTGGCTTCTACCCGGAAGATCTCTCGGCCGACGAGCTCAACGCGTGGGTCGAGCAGCACCCGGGCGACAAGGAGGCCTTCAACAGCCTGTTCACGCTCATCCGCCGGGACCAGGGCCGGCTCGTCGCCGTGCCGTACAGCCAGGCCTACGCCGCGTGGCTCGGCCCCGCCGGCGCGCTCCTCGAGGAGGCCGCGGCGCTCACCGCGAGCGAGAGCCTAAGGCGGTTCCTGAGGTCCCGGGCCGCCGCGTTCCGCTCCGACGACTACTATGCATCCGACAAGGACTGGATGGACCTCGACAGCCGCGTCGAGGTGACCATCGGCCCTTACGAGACCTACGAGGACGAGCTCCTCGGCCTCAAGGCCTCGTTCGAGTCGTTCGTCACGGTGAGCGACCCCGACGCTTCCCGCAAGCTCTCGAAGTACAAGGAGCTCCTCCCGGAGATGGAGCGCAACCTGCCTGTCCCCGAGGACGTGAAGACCGCGCGGGGCGGCGAGAGCCCCATCCAGGTCGTCGACCTCGTGTTCAGCGCCGGCGACGCCCGCAAATCGGTCCAGACGATCGCGTTCAACCTGCCGAACGACGAGCGCGTTCGCGCCGAGAAGGGGGCCAAGAAGGTCCTGCTCCGCAACGTCATCGAGACGAAGTTCGAGCTGATCATGCGCCCTATCGCCGAGCGCATCCTCGACCCGGCGCAGCTCGATCACCTGTCCTCCGACGCGTTCTTCAACGAGACGCTCTTCCACGAGCTCTCGCACAGCCTCGGCCCTGCGTTCACGACCGCGAGCGGGGAGCGGGTCGAGGTGCGGATCGCGCTCGGCCCGACGTACTCCGCGCTGGAGGAGGCCAAGGCCGACGTGATGGGCGCTTACAACGTCCTCTTCATGATCCAGCGAGGCCACTTCGCGGCGGATTTCAGGGAAAAGCTCCTCATCTCCTATTTCGCAGGGCTCTTCAGGAGCACCCGCTTCGGCGTGGCCGAGGCGCACGGCAAGGGGGCCGCCCTCCAGATCAACCGGTTCCTCGAGGAGCGCGCCGCCCGCTTCGACCCGGCGACACGGCGCTTCACCGTCGACGCCGAGGAGCTCGAGGCCGCCATCACCCGCCTCGTCCGCGATCTCTGCATGGTGCAGCACCGCGGCGACAGGCAGGCCGCCGGCGAGCTCCTCGCCAGGTACGGAGAGGTCTCGGCGCCGATGCAGCAAGCGCTCGGCGGCCTCGCGGGGATCCCGATCGACATCCGGCCGATCTACCCGCTCGCCGGCGAGTGAGCCGCCGGCGAGCGGCGCTCACGGCCCGATCTGCACGAGGAACGCGTCGCCGGCGCCCTGGCTCACGGCCGTGGCTGCCCCGCGATCGAGGACGCCGTCGAAGCGGCCGGTCACCCAGCCGTCGCCGAGGAGATCGACGGCGACGGCCGCGCTGCGCTGCTCGCCCGAGTCGCCGAACGAGCGCAACCAGATCGGGTTGCTGGCAGGGTCGAGCTTCGCCACGAACACGTCCGCGGCGCCCGTGGCCGAGTGCGCCTCCGTGCCGATGTCCAGGTTCCCCAGGAAGGAGCCGGTGAGGAGGATGTTGCCCGCGAGATCGACCGCGACGGAGGCGCCCTCCTGGTCGGCGTCGTCGCCGAAGTCCTCGCACCACTGCAGGACGCCGTTGTCGTCCAGACGGATGAGGAAGACGTCCTTGTCTCCATTGCTCGTGAGCAGCGACTCGCCGAGGGAGAGCGCTCCCCGGAACGAGCCGGTCACGAGGATGTTGCCCGCTCCATCGACGGCCACGCCGAGCGCCTCGGCCGCGTTGGTCGCGTCGGCCGCCTTGCTCCAGACGTGGTCGCCCGAGGGGTCGAGCTTCGCGACGAACAGGTTGGTCTTGGCGTCGGTGGTGAGCGGCCTCTCGCCCCCGAGATCGACCTCCCCGCTGAACCAGCCGACGACGACGATGTCGCCGTCGCCGTCGACGGCGACGCCGGTACCGGCCTGATCTCCCTGGCCGCCGAGCCGCTTGGCCCAGTCGACGTGGCCGGCGGCGTCGAGCTTGACCAGGAAGGCGTCGCTCCTGCCGTGGCTCTCCAGGGTGAACCGCTCGCCCCGGCGGCCCTCGCCGAAATCGAGCGTGCCCGAGAACTCGCCGGTGATGAAGGCGTTCCCCGCCTGGTCCACGGCGATCGCCGCCGCGTGTTGCGTGGCCTCGTCGCCGAACCGCCGGCTGAACTGGTGCGCCCCGTTCGCGTCGAACCGCGCCACGACGACGTCGGCGCGGCGGCCGGCGCCCTCGAGCACGCCGCCGCCGAAATCGACGTCGCCGGCCGCGCTGCCCGCGAGCACCACGTCGCCCCCCGGCGCGAGCGCGACCGCCCGGGCGACGCAGTCCGCGAAGCGGCGGCCGAACCGGAACCGACCCTCGCGCCTGGAGGCGTCGCGGGAGAACGAGACGAGGAAAGCGTCCGGCTCGCCGAGCGCGCCCAGCTCGTCCGACGGGCCCGCGCCGAGATCGGTGCTGCCCGACGCCGAGCCGACCACGACGACGGCGTCGGCCGAGGCGGCGATGCCCAGGCCCTGCTGAGCGCCGGCCCCGCCGAGCGCGACGCTGTGCACGGGGTCGCCCGTGCACGCTCGCCCGTCGCAGTTCTCGTCCTCGAGCGTGGCGCAGCTCTCGAACGCGGGCAGCACCTGGCCGACGCAGGCGCCGACGTCGGTCCCGTCGTCATTGCACGCGGCGACGCCGCCGACGCAGAGGCCGACGCCCCGCGTGCCCTGCGGCCCCGCGTAGCAGTCCGCCTCGGTGAGGGGAACGCAGATCTCCTGAACCTCGCCGCCACCGCCCACCCCGCCGCCGCCTCCCCCCGCGCCCACCGGCGCGGGATCCGCCGCGACGTCGGGGAACGGCGCGATGAAGGCGCACGCGCCGAGGCCGGCGCAGGCGAGGGCGAGCGCGGCGACGGCGCCCGCTCCGGGGCGAGGTGCGCCGCTCACAGCACTCCCCGCACGGCGACCCCGGCGCCGTCCGCGCCGACCCATGGCGAGAGCGCCGTCGGGCGGGGGGCGCGCGGCGCCGCGGGCGCAGGCCGCCGCCCGGCGGCGTCCGGAGGAGCCGCGGGCGAGGAGGACGAGGGCCAGAAGAGGTAGGTGGCGAAGCCGCCCGCGATGACGGCGGCCCCGGTGAGCACCGTGCTCGTGACGGCGAGCGCTTGCCCGCGATCGTGCAGCGCCTGCCGCTCGCCCAGCGAGCCCGGGGCAGGGTTCTCGTTCTTCTTCAGGAAGCTGTGCCGCACGTCGTACGCCATGGCGCCCGTGACCACGGCGCCGGCGGCGAGCGCGGCCGCCGTCCCCACGACGATCACCGGCGAGATGCGCGGGCCGGGCGCGGGCGCGCTGGGCAGCGCCGGGCGCGCGGGCGCGCTCGACCGCAGGACCGCGAGCGAGCGCTTGCGGCCGAGCTCGGCCCGCAGCTCGACGACCGCGCCCGTCTCGGCCTGCACCGTCGCCTCGAACCGCGCCGCATAGTTCTCGGCCGCCACGACGACCCGCCGCGCCCCGGGGCTCACGAGGATGGCCGCGCCGACGAGCGCGGCGTGGATCGGCTCACCATCGATCTCGACGCGCACGCCGGTCGCGTCCTCGGGCAGCTGCAGGACGATCTGCGACGTCTTCACGCGAAGCTTCTCTAGTCGCGCCCGCGACTCCCTGGCGAGCGCGATCTCGTTCCGCGCGGTCGCGCCGGACGCAGCGAGCTCAAATGCGTTGAGCGCCTCGACGACGTGGCCGAGCGCCTCGTGACAGACGCCGAGGTGATACCAGAGAGGCGGGGACACGACGATCTTGCTGATGCGTTCGTACGTCTCCAGCGCCTCTGCCCACCGGCCGCTGTCCTCCGCGGCGAGGCCGAGCGCGAAGAGGTGCCGCGCGGACGCGAGGTCCGCGGCGCTCGGCTTGTGGGGCGCAGCGACAGCCGCAGTGTCGCTCGCGACCGCGGCCGGCGGCGCGCGGCCGGCGTCCTCCGGGGAAGGCTCGGCGAACGCAGCCGGACCGACGCCGACCAGGGCGAAGAATACCACTCCGCCGATGGTGATCCGATGCTTCACCCACGCCTCCTTCCATCACCAAGCGATAGAGGCAGTCTAACCGTACTCACGCCGACCGATCCTCGACAACTGGAAAATTGTTTGAGATTAGCGTCCGATCCTGGAACGCTCTTGCACGACCCTCCTGGAACGCTCTCCCACTGTCGGTGAGAGCTTCAGCATGGTCGGACTCACGACGACACAGGAGTCGCAGGTACGAGCTGTGATAGCGCCCGTCGATCTTGTGCCAGGCCAGCTTCTCGGCCGCTATGAGCTGCTGATCGCCATCGCGCAGGGCGGAATGGGGACCGTGTGGGCGGCCCGAGAGCGCGGCGGGGCGGCGGGCGACAAGATCGTGGCAGTCAAGACGATGCTGCCGGCGCTCTCCAGCGATCCGCGCTGCAAGCGCATGTTCCTCACGGAGTCGCGCATCGCCTCCCGGATCAAGCACCCCAATGTGTGCGCGATCCTGGATCAAGGTGAGCAGAGCGGGGTGCTCTACTTCGTGATGGAGTGGATCGACGGCGACGCGCTCGTGGCGCTGCTCGGCGGCAGCACCCGCAAGCAGGGCAGCCCGCTCCCCCTGCCCGTCGCGGTGAGGATCGCGATCGAGGCGGCGCGTGGGCTACATGCGGCCCACGAGCTACGGGACGACGGCGGCGCGCTGGTCGGGCTCGTTCACCGGGACGTGTCGCCGCACAACATCCTGATCACGCGGGACGGCTCGGTCAAAATCGCCGATTTCGGCGTGGCCAAGGCCATGGCGCAGGTGGACAACCCGACGACCAACACCGGGCACATGAAGGGCAAGATCCTCTTCATGGCGCCCGAGCAGGTCTATAGCGAGCAGCTGGACCGGCGGTCCGACGTCTTCGCGCTCGGGATCGTGCTCTATCAGCTGACGACGGGCACGCACCCGTTCGCCGCCAGCCACGACCTCGCGACGATGGCGCGCATCGCGCGGCCCGAGCCGGTCGATCCGCCGGGCCCCCTCGTCCCCGGATACCCCCCCGCGCTCGAGGCGGCGGTGATGCGCGCGCTCGCCAAGGATCCGGCCGAGCGCTTCGCGACGATGGCCGAGCTCGCGGACGCGCTCGAGGCGGTGGACGCCGCCCTCGGCAGCCGCCCTGGCGAGGTCACGGGGTACATCCGCAACGCGCTCGCCGCGCGCACCGCGCGTCGCACGGCGCTGATCAAGGACGCGTTGCGCGCCGCGGACGGCAGGGCGCGGGGGCGCGCCCCCTCGCGCCTGGACCCGCGCCGCCGCGCCCGGACGATCGCCACCGCGGCGGCGCTCGTCGCCTCGGGCGCGCTGCTCGGGGCGGCGACGCTCCTGTGGATCGGCCTCGGGGAGGGCCCCGGCGCGCCGCCCGTGGCGGTGCCCGCGGCGCCGGCCGTCACGGTGGAGCCGCGCCCGGGGGTCGCCACCACCGAGCCGCGCGCCCCGGAGCCCGCGCGCGTGTCAGAGCCGGCCCCGTCCACCGCGCCCGCAGCGCCGCCGTCCTCCACCCCCGCCGCGAGCGCGAGCCCGCCTCGCTCCCGATCGCCTGCCGAGACCGGGCGCGCCAAATTCCGCGAGCCCGGCTTCTAGCGCGCGCCGCGGCCCCGCCTCGCGCCGAGGAATATTCGATCGGCGCCGGTTGTCCTCGGGCGGCCGGGCTTGCTATGAGCTCCCACCCGTTATGCACGACGTACGCGCCCTGAACGAGCTGGTCGCCAAAGAGAGCGCCTTCATCGACACCCTGCTGAGCGAGGTCGGCAAGGTCATCGTCGGCCAGACGTACATGATCGAGCGCATCCTCATCGGGCTGCTCACCGGGGGGCACGTGCTCCTCGAGGGCGTCCCGGGCCTCGCCAAGACGCTCACGGTGCGGACGCTCTGCGACGCCATCCACGCGAAGTTCTCGCGGATCCAGTTCACGCCGGATCTGCTGCCCGCCGACCTCATCGGCACCGTCATCTACAACCACCAGAAGGGCGACTTCACCTCCAAGCTGGGCCCGATCTTCGCGAACCTCGTGCTCGCCGACGAGATCAACCGCGCCCCGGCGAAGGTGCAGAGCGCGCTCCTCGAGGCGATGCAGGAGCGGCAGGTCACGATCGGCGACACGACCTACCCGCTGCCGAGCCCGTTCGTGGTCATGGCGACCCAGAACCCGATCGAGCAGGAGGGGACCTACCGCCTCCCGGAGGCGCAGGTCGACAGGTTCATGCTCATGGTCAAGGTCGGGTACCCCGGGCGGGCCGAGGAGCGGCAGATCATCGACCGCACGACGGCCGTGATCGAGGGCAAGGCCGCGAAGGTGACGACCCCCGAGGAGCTCGTGTCCGCGCGCAAGGTCGTGCGCGACGTGTACATGGATGATCGCGTGAAGGACTACATCGTGGACGTGGTCTTCGCGACGCGCGAGCCCGGGCAGAAGGGGATGCGGGAGCTGAGCAGCCTCATCGAGTACGGGGCGAGCCCGCGCGCCTCGATCGCGCTGGCGCTGGCGGCGCGCGCGCACGCCTTCCTGCGCCACCGGGGCTACGTCACGCCGGAGGACGTGAAGGCGATCGGCCCCGACGTGCTCCGGCACCGGGTCGTCCTGACCTACGAGGCGGAGGCCGAGGAGGTCACGTCCGAGCAGATCGTCCGGCGCGTGTTCGAGGTGGTCGAGGTGCCGTGATCAAGGCCTCCGGCTCGAAGAACCCGCTGCCGCCGGAGCTCCTGAAGCAGCTCCGGCGCATCGAGATCCGGACGCGACGGCTCGCCAACGAGCAGCTCTCCGGGACGTACTCGTCCGTCTTCAAGGGGCAAGGGCTCTCGTTCCGCGAGGTGCGCGCCTACCTGCCCGGCGACGACGTGCGCTGGATCGACTGGAACGTCTCGGCCCGCATGAGCGAGCCGTTCGTGAAGGTGTTCGTCGAGGAGCGGGAGATGACCGTCATGCTGGTCGTCGACGCCTCGCAGAGCGAGCAGTTCGGCACGCGGCGCGCGTCGAAGGCGCGCGTCGCCGCCGAGATCGCCGCGCTCTGCTCCTTCAGCGCCATCAAGAACAACGATCGCGTGGGCCTCGTGCTCGCGACCGAGGCCATCGAGAAGCTCGTCCCGCCGAAGAAGGGGGACAAGCACGTGATGCGCGTCATCCGGGAGATCCTCGGGCACGAGCCGAAATACACGGGGACGAACCTGAAGCTCGCGCTCGAGACGCTGGTGAAGGTCGCCGAGCGGAGGAGCGTGGCCTTCGTGATCAGCGATTTCTTCGCCTCCGGCTTCGAGCGCTCGCTCTCGCTCGCGAGCGCCAAGCACGACGTGATCCCGGTGATGCTCGTCGACCCGCGCGACGAGGAGCTGCCCGACGTGGGGCTCGCGACGTTCGAGGACCTGGAGACCGGGGAAGAGGTCGTGGTGGACACCGGCGACCGGGCGGTGCGCGACCACTACCGCGCCGCCATGCGCAAGCTCAGGAGCGACCGCGACAAGCTGTTCAAGAAGCTCGCGCTCGACGCCGTGGTGGTGAAGACCGGCGAGAGCTTCGTGAGCCCGCTGCGCGACCTGTTCGCCAAGCGGGCGCGGAGGCTCAGGCGATGAGGGCGCGTCGCTCGGCGGTCCACGCCCCGCGCGGCGCGAGCCCGCTCGCGTGGGCCGCGCTGGCGGCGGCGCTCGCGTGCGCGTCGCCAGCGCGATCGCAGCCGGACGCCGGCGGCGCCGGAGGGCCCGCCGCGGACGACGTCCCGCCGCCGCCGCCTCCGGCGCCGGCAGCCACGGCCCCGGCAGCCACGGAGCGCGGCGAGAGCGTGTGGGCCTCGTGCGCGGAGCACGTGCCGCCCGGCGCGACGCGCCCCCGGATCGAGGAGACGTTCCCGAGGAACGGGTTCAGCGGGTACGCGGCCCACCTCGAGATCACGGTCACGCACGGCAAGGGCGAGACGGTGCTGCCGGAGGGCTTCAAGGTCCAGGGCGACAGCGACGCCGCGCGCGCGATCCAGAAGGCGGGGTTCGTCCTGCCGGAGGCCGACGCGGGCGCGGGGCCGACCAGCACGACGACGGCGACCGACGCCGGCGCCACGACCAGGCTCGTCATCCCGTTCGTCCCGCTGCCCAAGGAGCCGGGGAGGAGCGCCCTCCTGCTGCCGCCGGTGCCGATCGCCGTGTCCCGCGCGAGCGGGGAGCTCGTCACCGTCTGCACCCGGCCGCACGAGATCGTGATCCAGGACCCGATCGCCAACGAGCGGGACCCCAAGGTCAAGCCGAACCCGCCGCCGCGGCCGCAGCGGGAGGAGTGGGTGCTCGCGAAGCAGCTCACGGTCGGCATCCTCATCGGCGCGGCGCTCGGGCTGCTCGTTGCGTGGCTGGTCCGGCGCTGGCTGCGCCGGCCCCGCGTGGTGGCCGCGCCGCCGCCCAAGCTGCCGTGGGTCGCCGCGCTCGAGGAGCTCGAGGCGCTCCGGCGCTCCGACCTGCTCGGCGAGGGGCGGACCGGTGAGTACTTCGACCGCGTGAGCGACTGCGTGCGCAAGTACCTCGGCGCGCGGTACGGCTTCGACGGCCTCGAGACGACGAGCGACGAGATGCGGGACCTGCTCGCGCGGGTGCGCCCGCCCGTGCCGGTGCTGCCGCAGATCGCGCGGTTCCTCGCCGACTGCGACCTCGTGAAGTTCGCGCGCCTCCAGCCGACCGAGGCCGACTGCCTCACGGCGCTCGACGACGGCGAGAACATCGTGCACCGCACGACCCCGCCCGCGGCGCGTCCCGGCGACGGCGCCGGCCCCCGGAGCTCGCCCGCCGGCGGGCAGCAGCCGCCCGCTCGCCCGTCCCGGGCGCCGGAGGAGGCGCCTTGAGCCGCACGAAGCGCGCATCGCTCGCCCTCATCGCGACGCTCGTCGTCGCCGCGCTCGCCTGCGTGTACCCCTACCTCGCGCGCCGCGACGCCTGGTCCTCGGCGAGCTGGCAGAACCCGTGGTTCTTGCTCGCGCTCATCGCGGTGCCCGTCGTCTGGTACTGGGGCATCTTCGCGGAGGACGCGCGCAGGCCGCGGCTCCGGCTCGGCACGGTCGCGCCGCTCGCGCGCGGGCCGCGCGGCCTGCGCAGCCACCTGCGCGACCTGCCGGGCGTGCTGCGCGCCGTGGCGCTCGCGCTGCTCGTCCTCGCGATGGGGCGGCCGGTCAGCGTGCTCCGCGAGCAGCGCTCGGACGACAAGGGCATCGACATCGTCGTGGCGCTCGACCTGTCGGGCTCGATGCGCGCGATCCTCGACGCGCGGGCGAGCGACCTCCCCGGCCAGCCGAAGCTGCCGCGCGGCAAGCGGCTGACCCGGCTCGACACGGCCAAGCTCGTCCTCCAGGACTTCATCAGCCGCAGGAGGACGGATCGCCTCGGCGTCGTCGTCTTCGGCAAGGCCGCCTACGTGCTGTCGCCGCCGACGCTCGACTACCACCTGCTGACGCAGATGGTCTCGCAGATGACGCTCAACGTGATCGACGGCAGCGCGACGGCGATCGGCGACGCGCTCGGCACCGCGGTCGCCCGCCTGCGCAGGAGCGACGCGCAGTCGAAGGTCGTCATCCTCCTGACCGACGGCGACTCGAACGCCGGGGCCATCTCCCCCGAGTACGCGACCCACCTCGCGACCTCGCTCGGCGCGAAGGTCTACACGATCCAGATCGGCACCGACGACGAGGTCGAGGTCGAGGACGGCATCGATCTCTTCGGGCAGCCGCGCTACGTGCGCCACCGCTTCCCGGTGAACCCCGCGCTGCTCCAGGAGATCGCCCAGAAGACCGGCGGCGCGTCGTACGTGGCGACCGACGCGAAGGCGCTCGCGGACAGCATGCACGACGTGCTCGACCGGCTGGAGAAGACCCGCTTCGAGGCGTCGAGCGCCGCGTACGAGGATCTCTTCCCGTTCCTGCTGCTGCCCGGGGTGTTCCTGATCGGGCTCGACGCGCTCCTGCGCGCCTGGCTGCTCCGGAGGTTCCCGTGAACTTTGCGGCCCCCTGGTTCCTGCTCGGGACGGCGTTCGCCGCGCTGATCGGCCTCCTGCTCATCCTGGGCGGCTTCGGCGTGGCGCGCGCCATCAAGCGCTTCGGCGACGAGGATCGCGTGAAGGCGCTCACGACCGCCGATCCGGCGAAGCGCCGCGCCTGGAAGGGCGTGCTGCTCGTGCTCGCGACGGCGCTCGCGTTCGTGGCCGCGGCGCGCCCCCAGTACGGCAAAGGCACGCGGCTCGTGCCGGCGACCAACGTCGACGTGGTGGTCGTGCTCGACTACTCGAAGAGCATGTACGCGCGCGACGTCGAGCCGTCCCGCATCTTCCGGGCGAAGGTCGAGGTCGCCCGCCTCATCAAGGATCTCGAGGGCGCGCGCTTCGGCGCGGTCGCGTTCGCCGGCGAGCCGATGGGCTTCCCGCTGACCGCCGACGGCGCGGCGATCGCGCAGTTCTTCCGCCAGCTCGACCCGAACGACATGCCGATCGGCGGCACGGCGATCGCGCGCGCGCTCGACCAGGCGAGCGAGCTCCTGAGGCGCGATCCGAAGTCCGCCGAGCACAAGCGGATCATCCTGCTCGTCACGGACGGCGAGGACCTCGAGGGCTACCCGCTGAGCGTCGCCCAGGCGATCGGCGCCCAGGGCACGACGATCCACGTCGTCCAGATCGGCGGGCGCACGCCGGAGCCGATCCCCGAGATCGGCCAGGACGGCCGCATCGTCGGGTGGCGGACGGATCGCCAGGGCAAGCCGCTCACGACCGAGCTGTCGCTGTCGGGCGAGCAGCAGCTCGCGTCGATCGCGCAGGCGACCCCGGGCGGGCAGATCATCCGCGCGGAGAAGGGGACCACGGGCATCGAGACGATCGCCGCGGAGCTCCGGCGGCAGATGAAGAGCGAGCTCTCGGAGCGGGTCGAGACGGTCTACGCGGACGTCTACTTCTACCCGCTCGGCCTCGCGATCCTGCTCCTCATCGCCGAGGTGTTCCTCAAGGACGCTCCGCGCCGTCGCTTCGTGGCGACGCGCCCCGAGGCCGCGCCGAAGCGCGCCGCGTTGCTGAAGGGGCGCCCGCTCGGCGCGGACCTCGCGGCGGGAGCGGGGCAGGCTCCTGAGCGCAACGCGGGAGGGCCGCATGCCGCGTCGTGATCGCAAGCGCGTGGATCTCGCCGGCTTCTTCGCGCGCCGCGGGCGCTGGATCGCGATCGGGCTCGCCGCCGCGTGCCTCACCGGGGCCGCGTTCTCGGCGGCGACCGGGTGCAGCGGGTGGGATCCGACGTCCCCGTTCGAGCGGAACGCGCCGGCGGTCGACCGGGCGATCCGCGATCTCGACGCGGGCAACCTCGAGTCTGCCGAGCAGGCCCTCGCGAGCTACCTGGGGACGGGCCCGTGCAGCGACGCCGGCATCGGGCTGCCGGACTCCGTGCGCCAGAAGCCGAACGGCTCATTCGATCTCGGGCTGACGCTGTTCCATCTGGCCGAGCGCTACGGTCATCGGTTCGGCGACGAGGAGCTCGCGGACGGCGGGCCGGAGCAGGAGCAGAGCGACGCGCTGCGCGGGATCGAGATCGACTGCGCGCTGATCCTCCTGAAGGCGATCGGGGCCGATCCGAGCGTGCCGGCCGACCTGCGCGCACGGGCCCGCTACCTCTCGGGCAACCTCGAGTTCTTGCGGCGCAAGTACGAGGACGCCGTGACGTATTACGATCAGGCGCTGGCCATCATCCCCGGGGTCCTCGAGGAGGCCGGCGGCGACGGCGTCGGCCGGGACGCGGCCTGGAACCGGGCGATCGCCCTGCGGCGCATCGAGGACCAGAAGGACGCCGCGCCGCCGGACGCAGAGCCCGACGCGCCGCCGGACGCAGAGCCCGATGCGCCGCCGGACGCAGAGCCCGACGCGGGCGATGACGGCGGCGACCAGGACGCGGGCGACGATGGCGGAGAGCCTGACGCGGGCGACGACGGCGGTGACCAGGACGCGGGCAACGACGGCGGCGACCAGGATCAGAGCCCTGACGCTGGCCCGCAGGACCAGACGCCCGACGCCGGTTCACCCGAGCAACCCGAGCCGCCGCGCGAGCAGCCCCAGGAGCCGCCGCAGACCGGTCGGCAGGACGATCGCATCCTCGACCAGCTCGAGGAGGCGCCGACGTACCAGGAGCAGGAAGCGAAGAACAAGGCCGGTATGCGGCGCGGCCGCGGCATGGAGGACAAGTGACGCGCCCGCTCGCGCTCGCCGCGCGCTCCCCTGCCCCGCTCGCGCTCGCCCTCCCGCGCCTCGCGCCGCTCGCGACCGCGCTGCTCGTGGCGTTGCTCGCGTTGATCGCCCCGCTCCGCGCGCGCGCCCAGCAGCAGCCGGAGCTCTCGGCGCGCGCGAGCTCCACCGACGTCGAGGTCGGCGAGCCGTTCACGGTCGAGGTGAAGGCGCTCGTCGAGCGCGGCGCCGGCATGCCCTCCGATCCGGAGCTGCGTGTCCCGCCCGACCTCTCCATCGTCTCCGGCCCGAGCATCGGGACGCAGATGAAGACCCAGCTCGGGGGCGGCGTCATGATCACGCAGCTGGGCATCAGCGCGACGTGGCAGATCGTCGCGAACAAGCCCGGCCGCTACACCATCCCCGGGCCGACGATCTCGTGGAACGGCAGGCGCCTGCCGGCGGCTCCGATCATGATCAAGGTCGCGCCGGCGAGCGGGCGGCCTCGCCGGCCGAACAACCCGTTCCTCTTGCCCGGCGGCCCGCTGCAGGGCTTCCCGTGGCCGTTCGGCGGCTCGGGCGGCCTCTTCGACGACGAGAGGACCCAGGACGAGCCCGAGGCCGAGGCGACAGAGCTGGCGATGCCGCGCGAGCCGGACCCGGTGGTGTTCCTGCGCGCCATCCCCGACAAGACGACCGCGGTGGTCGGCGAGCAGGTCACGGTCTCGTTCTACCTGTACTTCCGCGAGAACGCCGAGATGACCGAGCCCCGCGCCGCGCCCGCCGCGGACTTCCTTCGCCACCCGCTCCTCGAGGACCCCCGCAACGAGCGCCCCGTGTACACGCGGGTCGGCGGGCACCGCTACGCGGCCCGCCTCGTCGACAAGCTGGCGCTGTTCCCGCTGAAGACGGGCGAGCTGCACACGGGCAGCATGCAGACGCGCATCTCCGGGCGCCGGATCGGCGCGCGCGTGCTGCGCGAATCGAACGACATCGTCGTCAAGGTCACGGAGCCGCCCCTCGCCGGCCGCCCGTCCGGCTATGCCGTCGGCGACGTCGGTCAGTTCACGCTCAAGGCGACGGTGCAGCCGCGCCAGATCGAGCAGGGCGGCTCGGTGGCCGTGACCGTGCAGATCGCGGGCACCGGCAACTTCCCCCAGTCGCTCCGGGTGCCGGAGCGGACCGGGCTCGAGTGGCTCGACCCGGAGAAGCGCGACGCGATCGAGCCGCGCGGCGGCGCGATCGGCGGCACCCGATCGTTCGGCTACGTCGTCCGGATCCAGGAGAGCGGCGCGGTCGATCTCGGGAAGATCGAGCTCCCCTACTGGGATCCGGCGCAGAAGCGCTACGTGGTCGAGCGCGCCGAGCTCGGCGTCGTCCAGGTCAGCCCGGTGGCTCCTCCGGCGTCGTCCGGACCGCCGTCCAGGGCGCCTCGCGCCGAGGGCGACGGCGCTGGCCGGGGCGAGCCGTTCGCCGGCATGCCGGGGCTCCGCACGTCGCTCGGCCCGCACGCCCCGCCCGCGACGCTGCCCCTCGACGGCGCGCCGTTCTGGCTGCTCCTGGCCGCGCCGCCGCTCGTCGTGACGCTGTTCGGCGCGGGCGATCGGCTCGTGCGCCGTGCGCGCGATCGCCGCGCGGCGGGCGCGACCTCGCCCGCCCGGCTCGCGGCGATCGCCCTGCGCGAAGCGGAGGAGGCGGCCGCGCAAGGGGATCTCGGGGCGACGGCCGCGGCGATCGAGCGCGCGGTGCACCGGGCGATCGAGTCCGCGACGGGCCTCCGCTCGCGCGGGGTCCTGCTCGCGGAGCTCCCGGGCGAGCTCGACCGGCGCGGCGTCCCCGGGGCGCTCTCGTCGCGCGCTTGCGAGGCGCTGGCCGCGTGCGAGGCGATCCGGTTCGAGCCGACCGCGCAGGAGGGCGGCGGCGCCGCCGCCGCGGCGCTCGTCGAGCAGAGCCGCTCCGTCGTGACCGAGCTCGCGCGATGGAAGCCCGCGTGAACGGCCGCGGCAGGCGCCTCCTCGCCGGCGCGCTCCTCCTCGCCGGGAGCCTCGCGTCGGCGCTGCCGTCGAGCGAGGCGCGCGCGCAGCCGGCGGAGCCCCCGGAGGTGCTGTTCCAGGAGGGCACGGCCGCGCTCGGCCGCGGCGAGTACGGCGCGGCGATCGACACGTTCGAGCTGCTCGCCGACCGCGGCTTCGTGCACCCGGACGCGAGCTACAACCGCGGGCTCGCCTACGTCACGCGCGTCCGCGAGGGCGCGGATCGCCCGGGAGACCTCGGCCGGGCGGCGGCCGCGTTCGAGGAGGCGCTGCGGCTCCGTCCAGGCGACGCCGACGCGGATCGGGCGCTGGATCTCGTGCGCGCCGAGATCACCCGCCGGCGCTCGCGCCGCGCCACGGATGCGGTCGACGTGCGCCCGACGCTCGGCCGGGTCATCGTCGGCCTCGCCTCGGAGCGCACCTGGGCAGCGGCCGCGCTCCTCGCGTCGCTGCTCCTCGCCCTGGGCGTGGTCCTGCGGCGCCGCCCTGCCGGCCCCGCGCACGTCGCGGGCAGCGTCCTTGCGCCGACGGCGCTCGTCGCGCTGCTCGCGCTGGTGCCGCTCACCTATGCGGCGCGGCACCTCCGCCTCACGACCCGGGCTGGCGTCGTGGTGGTCCCCGAGGTCCGGCTCCTCGACGAGGACGGGCGCGCGCTGCCCCGCGCGGAGCAGAGCGCGATCCCCGAGGGTGCCTCGGTCGAGGTCGGCAGGAGATCGGGCGCGCTCGCGGAGGTCCGCTGGGGCGCCACCGAGGGCTGGGTTCCGGCGTCGAGCATCCGGTTGCTCGCTCCATGAGCCGCGCCATCGTGTGCTAGGTTGTCCGCGTGTGGGTACGCCGCGCAGCCATTCGCCCCGTCCCCTCGTACGCTCAGGTGCCGGCGCGCGTCCTGTCCGAGATCGAGGATCAGCTCGCCGAGGATGACGACGACTCGCGCAAGCAGCTCGACGACGCGTTCACGCGCTTCGAGCAGACGCAGCCAGCGCTCGCAGACCGGATCTCCTCGGTGCTGTCCGGCCCGCTCGACGAGACGGCGCTCGCCCTCGGCTATTTCCTGACGCTGGCGATCTGGCTCGCCTTCGACGAGCTGTTCGGTCAGGACCTCGACGAGGTCACCGAGACGGCGCTCACGGGCGTCGAGGAGTCGCTGAACCTGGACGAGCAGATCCGCCTCCACGATCCTGCCGAGGCGGTCGACTCGGACGACGTCATCGCGATGGAGCAGCCCGACGTCCTCGCCTTCGTGCAGGAGCACCTCGACGCGGCGCTCGAGGCGAACGCGCACGAGGTCGACGTCGACGACGTCCACGCGATCTACCGGGTGGTGCTGATCGAGGTCCTGGCGCTGAGCTACGCCGTCCGCCCGCCCTCGAACTGGGTAGCGCTGACAACCGAGTTCACCGCGTAACGCGTTCCCCCTCACCGCTCTCAGCGGGCGGAGAAGGTGGCCAGGAAGGCTGGCATCTCGGCGCTGCGGCCGTCGTCCAGGAGGACGGTTCGGCGCGGGGCGTTGATCGCGTCGAGCACGGCGACGAGCTCACGGAACGGCGTCTTGTTGTCGCTGTGGAGCACCGCCTGGTCGGCCCGGCGGTCGCTCGGGGCGCGGTGCTCGCCGCTCCGCTCCCACTCGCGCCGGATGGCCTCGCCGAGCTCTCTGTAACGGATCGCGGTGGCTCCCGCCCCGCCGATCTCGACAGGACGTTTGGGGACGCTCACCTCGCTCAGGACGGTCGCGCCCTGCTTCCACACGAGGTTGAACTGGTCCTCGCCGACATGGACGTGCATCGTCCTGAGAGGCTCCTTCTGGCACTCCTCCCCGCACCCCGCGGCGGCAGGCACCTCCGCGCTGGTCTTGAGCCGCGAGTTCGTGACCCACACCGCCGTGATCAGCAGGAAGGCGATGGTCACCATCAGCAGATCGATGAACGGAATCATGTTGATCTCGCTGTTTCGCGCCCGCCTCTCGCCACCTCCCACGTCGACGCCCGCCATGGCTGCCTCCTTGTGTGTTCTTGTTGCCGCCGCGCACTCGCCAGCTCCGCGGCCGCGCTGCGACAGGAGGACAGAGCGCGGCGCGCGCCGGATGTTCCTGGAAAGCACCAACGTTCGCTCCCCCCGCCACGGGTGAACCGCTCTCGCGCGTGGGCCGCGCCGGCGATCCCGATCAAGGAAGAGCGCGACGAGCGATCCCTCGGGCGGCCGACGCTCCGCATCGTCCACTATTTCGGAGGCGCCTCGATCCGCCCAGCCCAAAAAAAAACGCAACGCGTCATTCTCGAGCAGTCTCCTCAACGGCCGCCCTGAACATGGAAAGGGCGGATGAGAAGCTCGATTTCCTGGGCATAAGCGAAGATGCGGCAGCCTCGCGCCACGGACGAGAGGGCGTCGTGCCGTCCTCGGGTCAGCACAGCGTGCCGCCCCTCGTGCGTCATGGCCGAGCTGTCTCTTGACAGACAATCCGTTATAACGGATGATGTGCCTACGGGTTGGAGGTGAAGCGGATGCGCCCCCAGAGTGCTCAAGTGATCGACCTCGAGGAATACCGGCAACAGCGGCGGGCAGCTCGGAACAAGCATGTTCCCGAGAGCAACAGGCCGATGTCGTCGGGAAGCTCTTTGACCATGCCTGTCGCCCTCTGGTGGTTCCCGATCTGGACGTGGATGCCCGTCTGGCAGGTGCGATGAAATCCGTCCGTCAGAACACGCCACGGAGCTCGCCGGGGCTGGTCTCCGGCGATGGGCTCGGCGCGTCGTTGCCCGTGGAGGGTTATCAGAACGGCGTGCAAGCGTCCGCCGTATCGACGGGGCGCCCTCCGTCGCCTGCTGGACCGCGCTCGCACCGCAGGCCGGAGAGCTTCGCTGGCCCCGCGAGCTCGTACTCCAGCCGCGCCAACGGAACCAACGGAGAAGCGCCGCAGCGGGACGTGGACGAGGCGTCTGGAGACGCCTGGGCCTATGAGATGGCCCCGCAGGACGCCTCCTCGGCGCTCACCGGCATCGTCGGGGCCAACCTGCGCCGCCTCCGGACCAAGCGTGGGCTCTCCCTCGAGCGGCTGGCGAAGGCGTCTGGCGTGAGCCGGGCGATGCTCAGCCAGATCGAGCTCGGCCAGAGCACGCCGACGATCAACGTGCTCTGGAAGATCGCGCGGGCGCTCGGCGTGCCCTTCTCGGCGCTGATCAGCGACCAGTCGCTCGGCGGCACATCGCTCATCCTGGCCGCGCGCGCCAAGGTGTTGACGTCGCATGACGGCTCGTTCACGTCCCGCGCGCTGTTCCCGTTCGACGTGCCGAGGACAGTCGAGTTCTACGAGATCACGCTCGCGCCCCTCGCCACCGAACACGCGGATCCTCACCCGCCGGGCACCGTGGAGAACCTCGTGGTGACCGCCGGGACGCTGGAGATGGTCGTCGGCGCCGAGCGCCATGTGCTCGCGACCGGCGACGCGATCCTGTTCGACGCCGACGTGCCCCATCAGTACAGGAACCCGACCGATCAGCAGGTCATCCTGTACCTGGTGATGACGTACGTCGAGAAGACGGGCTGATCGGGGCGCTCGACAGCCAGGATCACCCCGCTGACCGACGCCGGCCAAGCATCACGCCGGGGCGTCGCGGGCCCGTCCGCGCTATCATCGCGCCGCCTCGTCCCGGGCAGCCTGGCCCCCGCCGCATGTCCCAGCCCCCTCCCGCGCCCGCGTTCGCCGAGATGACCGTCGGCGCGCACCGCCTCGCGCTCCTCAAGGACGGCGCGCAGACCTACCCGGCCATGCTCGAGGCGATCGCCCGCGCCCGGCGCACGATCTGCCTCGAGACGTACATCCTCCGGGTCGATCGCACCGGCCAGCGCTTCGCCGAGGCGCTCATGGAGCGGGCGGCGGCCGGCGTCGAGGTGAACGTCCTCTTCGACGCCTGGGGCTCCTCCGTCTCGTCGTCCTTCCTCGACGGGCTCCACCGCGCCGGCGTCCGGTCCCTCGCCTTCCGCCCCCTCGACCTCTCCGCCCCGCTCGGGAAGGTCGCCCGCCGCGACCACCGCAAGGCGCTCATCGTCGACGGTGCGATCGCCTTCACGGGCGGCCTCAACCTCTCCGACGACTACGCGGCGCCGGAGGACGGCGGCGCCGACTGGCGCGATACCCATCTCCGCATCGAGGGCCCCGCCGCCGCCGAGCTCCAGTACTTCTTCTTGCGCACGTGGCAGCGCACGGGCGGCGCCCCCATCGACGACGAGCGCTACGGCTACGCCGAGCGCAGGCCCGACCCCGCCGTCCAGATCATCAGCAACGACCTCCCCCGCCGCAGGCACCGCCACGGCATCCGCGACGCCTACCGGCACGCCATCGAGCGCGCCCGGCGCAGGATCTACATCACCAACGCTTACTTCCTGCCGCCGCTCCGGATCATCCACGTGCTCGCCGCCGCGGCCCGCCGCGGCGTCGACGTCAGGATCATGGTCGCCGGCACCACCGACGTGCCCGCGGTCCTGCTCGCGTCGCGCGCGATCTACGGCCACCTCCTCGACGCCGGCGCCCGCATGTTCGAGTGGCGAGGCCGCGTCCTTCACGCCAAGACCGCGGTCATCGACGGCCTCTGGTCCACCGTCGGCTCCACCAACCTCGACAGCCAGTCGCTCCGCATGAACCTCGAGGTGAACGCCGTCGTCTCGCACCGCGGGTTCGCGGGCGCGATGGAGCGGATGTTCGCCGACGACCTCTCTTACTGCCGCGAGATCACCGCCGCGGGCTGGGCCCAGCGCCCCCTCTGGGAGCGGGCCGCCTCGTGGACGGCCTACCTCGCGCGCGACTGGCTCTGATCCCCGCGCGGTCCGCCGCGATCGGCGGGGGATGCTACCGTTCCGGCATGTCCGACTTCCGCCGCTTCCGCGGCACCGAACGCTACCTCACGAGCGAGGCGCTCGAGGCCGCCGTCAACTGCGCGCTGGTCCTGGAGCGGCCGCTCCTCGTCAAGGGAGAGCCCGGCACCGGCAAGACGTTGCTCGCCGAGGCCATCGCGCGGAGCCTGTCGGCCGAGCTCATCACCTGGCACGTCAAGAGCACCACGCGGGCCCAGGACGGGCTCTACGTCTATGACACCGTGCAGCGGCTCTACGATGCGCGCTTCGGCGACGGCGACGTCCGCGACATCCGCCGGTACATCAAGCTCGGCCCGCTCGGTAACGCGTTCAACGCCTCGGCGCGCGTCGTGCTCCTCATCGACGAGGTCGACAAGGCGGACCTCGAGTTCCCGAACGACCTCCTCCACGAGCTCGATCGGATGCGCTTCCGCGTCGCCGAGACCGGCGACGAGATCGTCGCGCGGGAGCGGCCCGTCGTCATCATCACCAGCAACAACGAGAAGGAGCTGCCGGACGCGTTCCTGCGCCGCTGCGTCTTCCACTTCATCGATTTCCCGGAGCCCGAGCTCATGCGGGAGATCCTCCACGTCCACCACCCCGATCTCGATCGGACGCTCGCCGACCAGGCGATGCAGGTGTTCTACGAGATCCGGAAGAACACCCGGATCCGGAAGCGCCCCTCGACGAGCGAGCTCATCGACTGGATCGCCGTCCTGCGGAGGGCGGGCGTGGGCGAGGTGAAGCTCGACAAGGCGCTGCCGTTCCTCGGCGCGCTGCTCAAGAAGGAGCAGGACATTGTCGCGCTGGCCGATCAGCTGGCGGGCGGCAGGCGGTTCCGGTCGTAGCGATGTTCGTCGCGTTCCTCTACGAGCTCCGGGCCCGCAAGGTCCCGGTCGGCGCACAGGAGGCGGTCGGCCTCGCGCGCGCGCTCGCCGCGGGCCTCCACGAGAGCTCGCTCGAGGGCTTCTACCACGTCGCGCGGGCGATGCTCGTGCACTCGGAGGCGCACCTCGACGACTTCGATCTGGCGTTCGCCCAGCACTTCCGCGGCGTGCACGTGGAGGCCAAGGCGGTGACGGAGGAGCTCCTCTCGTGGCTCCGGGATCCCATCAAGATGCGCGCCCTCTCCGACGAGGAGAGGGCGATGATCGAGGAGCTCGATCTGGAGGAGGTGCTCCGGCGGTTCGAGGAGCGCCTCCGCGAGCAGCGCGAGCGCCACGACGGGGGCAGCCGGTGGATCGGGACCGGCGGCACCTCACCGTTCGGCCGCGGCGGCTTCCATCCGAGCGGCATCCAGGTCGGCGGCCCCGCGGGCGGGCGCAGCGGCGCCGTGCAGAACGCCGACGCCCGCCGCTACCGCCCCTACCGCAGCGATCTCACGCTCGACGTGCGCCAGATCGAGGTGGCGCTGCGCAAGCTGCGCGCCTTCGCGCGCGAGGGCGGCGATCGCGAGCTCGACATCGAGGCGACGATCGACGCGACGGCCAGGAACGCGGGCGAGATTGAGATCGTCACGAGGCCCCCGCGCCGGCCGAACACGCGCGTGATCCTGATGATGGACGTGGGCGGCTCGATGGATCCCAGCGCCGCGCTCGTGTCGCAGCTCTTCAGCGCGGCGAAGCGCGCGACGCACTGGAAGGAGCTGAGGAGCTACTACTTCCACAACTGCGTCTACGAGAGGGTCTTCAGGACCGAGGGGCTCCTCGACCCCGTCCCGGTGCGCGAGCTCCTCCGCGAGTGCGGCAAGCACCACAAGCTCGTGATGGTCGGAGACGCCTCGATGGCGCCCTACGAGCTGCTCGGCTCGTCGGGCTCCGGCGGCGGCGCGGGCTCCTCGTTCGACCCCGACGCGCGGCTGCCCGGCGTCGCCTGGCTGATGATGCTCCGCGACCATTTCGACCGCGCCGTGTGGCTGAACCCGGACGGGATCGGCCCTTATCCCCACCCGACCGTCGACGCGATCAAGAGCATCTTCCCGATGTTTGCGCTCACGCTGGAGGGCCTGGGAGAGGCCATCGCCGAGCTCGTCCGCGGCCGCGGCCGCGCCTGATCCGCGCGGCGCGCGGGCCCGGGTCAACGGCCCGCGCGGCCGAACACCTCCGCCGTGGCCGACGCGACGAGGGCGCGGTCGAGCCAGCGGTCGAGCTCGCGCTCGCTCCTGCACGACGAGATCTTCGCGGCGGCCGCCTTCGTGAGCCGCAATCCTCGCCGAGCGAGGACACGCCTCAGCGCGTCGCGCTTGCCCTCGAGGATCCCCTCTTCGCGGCCTTCCTCGCGCCCCGCTTCGCGGCCTTCCTCGCGCCCCGCTTCACGCCCCTCTTCGCGGCCTTCCTCGCGCCCCTGCTCGCGCCCTGCATCGAGCACGGCGTCGAGATCCTCGTATCCGCGCCGCTGGAGGAGGTTGGTCAGCGTGCTCTTCTCCGCCTCGCTCCGGTCGTAGAGCGCCTCGACCCGGACCGCGTTCTTCAGGATGCCCGGCGCGCTCAGCAGCTCCCCGGGGAGCGCGACGCGCACCTTCCGGCGCGGCTCGTGCACCTCGACCCGCCGTGGACCGGTGAGGCGCACCACCCACAAGAGCTTCGTACCAGCCGCGAGCAGGTCGGCGATCTTCTCCTTGAGCGCCTCCTCGTCCTGCCCCACGTCGGCGTACTCGATCGCGAGCTCCGGCACGCCCTTCACCCAGCCCGGCCTGTCGGGGACGTTCCCCACCGCGACGTCCGGCGCGCGGAGGGTGCCCGGTTCCGGGGAGTACCCCGTGTCCACGCCCACCTCCTTGACCGCCGGGTCCCACCCCACGACCGAGCTGCCCAGGTGGTTCGGCCCCGAGGCACGCCCCCCCGTGGGGGCGCAGTAGACGGGGTGGCCGTTCGACAGCTCGTACGGATCCCCCGCGCGGAGGTGCTCCGCGCGGAAAGGGCCGCGCTCCGCCGTCCGGCGCTTCACCTGCATGAGAGGACGATAGCACGCCGGGGATGCGCCCCGGGGAGCGCGCCACGCTCCGCGCCCGTCACGCGTTCGGCAACCACATGCGGAACGCCGCGCCCCCGCATCGGCCCGCCGTCGCTGTGATCTCGCCGCCGTGCGCCTCGACGATGACCCGGCTCAGCGCGAGGCCGAGGCCGGTCCCCTTCACCTTGGCGGTCACGAGCGGCTCGAAGAGGTGGGCGGCCACGCACGGAGGAACGCCGGGGCCGTTGTCCTCGATCTCGAGGTGCGTGCGCTCGTCGCCCCTCCACGCCCGCGTGACGATCTCGCCGCCGGGCCCCTCGAACGCCTCGATCGCGTTGAGGTAGAGGTTCGAGAAGACGCGCTCGAGCAGGATCGGATCGCACAGGAGCGTGAGGTCGGCCGGCGCGACGGCGACCTCGAACCGGACCGCCGTGGGCAGCACCAGCGCGTGCCGCGCGCTCTCGATGAGCCGGCCGAGGTGCGCCGGCTCGCGCCGCAGCGGCTCGCCGCGCGCCAGCCCGAGGACGCTGCCGATGACCTCGTGCGCCTTGCGGATCTCGCACGTCACGCGGTCGAGGTGGCGCAGCAGGCGAGGCCGATCGTCGAGGTCGCGCTGCGCCAGGTAAAGCGACGACTCCGCGACCGCGAGAGCGTTGCGCAGCTCGTGGGCGACGCTCGCGCCGACCGCCCCCGCCGCGGCCAGGCGCGCCGCGCAGCACGCCGCCTCGTGACCCTCCTTTTCCATAAAGCAAAGCGCAGCGTAGCCGATCCCCGAGCGATCGCCCGCGCGCGCTCCGCGCTCCGCGCTCCCGCGCTCCGTGCGTCGTTGCCGCCGCCGCCGGGAGGATCTTTACGACACGACCGTCCTGGGCTGGCTCACTCGGCGTCCGCGGCGAGCGGGAGAGCCGGTGTTCGCTCCGGAGCCGACTTGACGCGGCGCGCCCGCTCGAGATCGAAGAGCGAGAAGCGCTCGCCCGCTACGGAGCCCGCCGGCGAGGTACGGCCGAACAGCTGAAGCCGCACGGCGCGGTGCGGCGGCGGCGTGATCGCGCCCGGCGCCTCCCCCGGCTCTCCCGTGATCACCGCCGCGACCTCGGACGACTTCACCGCACCCGAGCCGCGGATATCGACCTCGACCTCGAGGGCGACGAGATCACCGACGAGCCCGGCGCGCGCGAGCGCCGCGTGGACCTCGGGCCCGCCGACCTCGGCCCGCACGAGGTACTGGCGCACGTCGACCATCTTGGCGAGCCGGTCGATCTCGCGGCGGATCGGGAGCGACTCCGCCGAGAGGGCGGCGCTGCAGCGGGCGGCGAGGAGCGCCTCCGCGTCGCCGCCGATCGCGGAGCGCGCGAAGGCGAGCGCGTAGCGCGCGCCGGCGATGAGCTTGCTCAGGGCCGGGTCCTCCGGGCCGAGCTTGACGGCGCCGCTGAACACGAGCCCGCGCGGGCTCGCGGCCGACATCGCGGCGACGAGCGCGTCGAGCGCGGCGGGATCGAGGTCGCGCTCGAGGCGGAGGTCGACGTACTCGTCGAGGCTGATCACGCCGAGCGAGAGCGCCGGCGAGAAGGTCATGTCGGGCTTCGGGTGGAAGCCCGCGGTGTAGGTCATCGGCGCGCCGACGCGCCGGAGCACGCGGGGCAGCTCGCGCACGACGTCGAGGTGGCCGAGCAGCGCCATCGGCCCGGCCTTCTCGAAGCGGAAGCGGTAGCGGAAGCCGCCGCGCCCCTTCGGCGCAGGCGCGATCCGCCGCGCGCGGTGGGGCGCCTCCGCTTCGGCGCGCGAGGGCTCCCTGCCGTCGCCGCTCTCCGGCTCCGTGGCAGCGACGCTCTCCCGCTCCGCGCCGCCGTCGCTCGCCGGCTCCGCTCCTCCATCGCTCGCCGCCGCGCCAGAGGGACCCGGGGCGGCCGCGGGCGGCGCGGCGCCTGCGTCGGTGAGCACCGGCAGCGAGCGCCGGTGGGCGCCGAGCCGATCGAGGAAGGTGAGCCGCTCCTCGCGCATCTGCGTCATGTCGCAGGCGACGCCGCAGTCGTAACAGACGAGCCGCCGCGCGTCGGCCTTGGCGTCGTCGAGGTTCGTGTGGTGGACGAACATGCCGGCGACCTTGCCGCACGGCGGGCTGAGGCGGCTCTGGAGCGCCTTCCTGTACTCCTTCGCGAGGAAGCCCTCCTCGAGGCCGACGTCGATGTGATCCCAGGGCAGCCGCGCCGTCACCGGGAGGGTGCCGAGGTACTTCTCGCGGTCGACGCCGACGTGCGTGAACGCCTCCTCCCACACGGCGAGATCGAGCTTGTCCTCCCACGAATCGAAGCGGGCGCCGTGCCGCCAGGCCCGCTCGAGGACGTCGGCGAGGGGGCGGTCGCCGCGGGCGAAGATGCCCTCGAGGACGCTGGCGTGAGCCTCGTGGGTCTTCAGCGTGACGGCGCGGTACGGCCGCACCGTGTCCTTGAGCAGCCGTTGCTTGCGCCCGACCTCGCCGAGCGTGTCCATCGCCGCCCACTGGAAGGGCGTGTGAGGCTTCGGCACGTGGGTCGAGACGCTGACCGTCACGTCGACCGGCTTGCCCTTGCCCGCCGCCTTCCTCCCGGCGCCGGCCGCGCGGGCGCCCGTCTCGACGATGCCGCGCACGTCCTCGTCGGTCTCGGTCGGCAGGCCGATCATGAAGTAGAGCTTCATCTTGCCCCAGCCCCGGCTGAACACGCGCTCGGCCGTCTCGAGGAGCTGCTCCTCCGTGACGTTCTTGTTCACGACGTCGCGCATCCGCTGGGAGCCCGCCTCCGGCGCGAAGGTGAGGCCGGTCGCGCGCACGCGCTTGAGCTCGTCGAGCAGGTCGGGCTCGAGCCCGTAGGCGCGCAGCGACGAGACGCCGAGGGAGATGCGCTCGGCGGTGAGGCGCTCGGTGACCTTCTTGATGAGCGGCGAGATGCACGAGACGTCGGCGGTCGACAGCGCCGTGAGCGAGACCTCGTCCTGACCGGACCTCTGCACCGCGCGCATCACGGTGTCGACGATCTGCTCGGGATCGCGCTCGCGGACGGGCCGGTAGATCATGCCGGCCTGGCAGAAGCGGCACCCCTCGGTGCAGCCGCGGGCGATCTCGATCGACATGCGGTCGAAGATGGCCTCGGGCCCGCCCGTGGGGCTCTGGTCGGGGAACGGGTACTTGTTCAGGTCGACGAGGGCGCGCTCGATCGGGAACGGGATCCCGGAGGCGAGCGGGCGGTCCACGACCTCGAAGCCGGTGTCGGGATCGAGCCGGGTCGCGTAGAGCGAGGGCACGTAGACGGCGCCGAGGCGCGCGATCGCGACGAGCCGCTCGCGCCGCGGCACGCCCTCGCGCTTGAGCCGCGCCCACGCGAGGGCGACCTCGGTCGCCTTCTCCTCGCCGTCGCCGATGACGATGGCGTCGAGGAAGGGGGCGATCGGCTCGGGGTGGGTCGCCGTCGGGCCGCCCGCGATCACGATCGGGTCGTCCTCGCCGCGGTCCGCCGCGCGCAGCGGGACGCCGCCGAGGTGCAGCATCGTGAGGATGTTGGAGTACGTGAGCTCGAACTGCAGGGAGAAGCCCACGACGTCGAAGTCCCTGAGCGGGCGCGCGGACTCGAGGGACACGAGCGGCAGCCCGCGCTTCACGAGCTGGGCCTCCATGTCGACCCAGGGCGTATAACAGCGCTCGGCCAGCGTGCGCGGGTCGTCGTTCAGCAGCTTGTAGAGGATCTTGAAGCCGAGGTGGCTCATCCCGATGTCGTAGACATCCGGGAATGCCAGGCAGACGCGCGCCTCGACCGACGCCCAGTCCTTCACGACCGAGCCGACCTCGCCGCCCGCGTAGCGCGCGGGCTTCTCGACCTGATCGAGGAAGGAGGCGTACGGGTGATCGGCGAGCAGGGGGAGGCTGTCCATGGCGCCTCGGCGCGTAGCATGGCCGGCCGGCGCCGGCACCCGCGGCTCGCTCGAGCCAGCTCGAGCCGCCGTCCGGGGCCGCAGGCCGGAGCGGCGCGGCGGCCCGCTTGGGCTATGCTCACGACGTGCGCGAGCGTGATGCCCATCATGTGGAGATCGACCGGGCGCGGCACGTCGAGTACCGGGACCCCAGCGAGTTCGACCGGATCGCCTTCGCCATGCGCACGCTGGACCGCCTCCGGCCGAAGCGGCTGACGGTGGCCGTCTACCCCGCGCTCGCCGCGATGCGCGTCGAGCGCGGGAGCAACCTGCATCGCGGCGAGGGCGGCTCCTGGGCGATCGTCGGCATCCCGCCGCACGCGAGCCGCGAGCACATCGCCTACGCCCTCGCCGAGCTCGCCGGCGTCGAGTCGGTGCCCTACGCCGTACAGAGCCTCCTCGCCGCCGACAGGAACACCGACGCCTAGGCGCGCGCGCCGTGACGCCGGAGCGCCGCTGCACGGACATCGCCGCTGTCCCGAGATGAGCCGCGCGCGTCGGCGGGGCGGATGGTATTGCGCCCCGCACGAGGGAGAGCGACGCTGCCCTCCGTGCCTGCTCCGATCCGGCAACAGATCGCGCACCACCGCGCAGCGAAGGCGGTGTGGAGCGTCATCGTCAGCCTGGATCGCCACAACGGGCCGCGGGCCGCGAGCGCGATGGCCTTCGACGCGTTCCTCAGCCTGATCCCGCTCGCCGCCTTCGCCGGCTATGTGCTCAGCCGGATCCACCAGTGGTCGGATGTGGTGGTGCGGCCGATCCTGCAGGCGGCTCCCCCGGACGTCGCGAAGCTCGTCTCGGAGGAGCTCATCCGGCTCTCGCAGTCGTCGGCGGTCGCGCCGATCAGCATCACCGGCTTCCTCTGGATCACGTCCTCAGGGCTCTCGACCGCCATGGGCGTGTTCGACACGATCTACAACACGCGCGAGCGCCCCTGGTACGTGCGCAGGGCGATCGCGGCGGCGTGCGTGATGGCCAGCCTGGCCGTGGTGCCCGTGGTCGCCGGCGTGGGCGTGCTGATCGGCACGCTCTCCGGATCGACCGGCGCCCGCATCGTCGCCTTCGCCCTCCCCGGGGGCCTCGTCATCTGCATGGTCGCCGCCTTCTTCAGGATCTCGATCCAGCGCCCGAACATCGAGCGACGCCGGATCTTCCCGGGCGCGGTGCTCACGGTGGTGCTCTGGGCCGCCGTGTCGACCCTCTTCTCGCTCTACGTCGCCACGCTCGGCCGCTACGCCACGTTCTACGGGAGCCTCGCGACCGTCGCGATCTTCCTGTTCTGGCTGTGGCTCCTGGCGCTCGCGCTGCTCATCGGGGGCGAGCTGAACGCGCGCCTGGAGCGGGAGCGCGCCGGGGTGACGTCGATCCCGCCCCCCGGCAAGTGGAGCGCGCTCGCGCTCTCCGATCTGCCCGAGCTCTCCGATCTGCCCCAGAGCGTCACGCCGCCGTCCCAGAGCGTCACGCCGCTGCCCCTGAGCGTCACGCCGCTGCCCCTGAGCACCACCCTCCCCCAGGGCGCAGCGCTCCCCCGCGGGGCCGCGGCGCGGCTCGGCGACGCCCAGGGCGCGGGCAGCGCGGACGAGGACGAAGCGCGCGGCGCACCGAGCTCGCCGCGCGAGCACCAAGCCGCCGGGTAGGTCGAGGCGGCGGGAGGCCGACGCCCCCGGCGGCCGCGCGCTGAAGGACGGACGGTCGACGCCCGACGGTTCGGCTCGGCACGGGCGGTGAAAGCGCCGTCGCTCGTCCGCCACTCGGCGCTCACTCGGCGCGCATTCGCACGGTGGGTGCGCGCACTTCGCGCAGGGGCATGTCGAGGGCGGGCGTGAGGGGGAGCAGTCGAGCGTGCACGCGCACTACGGAGCGGGGGGTGACGGGGGCGGCGACCGACGCGCCGCGCATTTGCCGGGCGACGCCGGGCTGTACTTTCTGGGGGCGCTGCACGAGCTCGTCGCCGTCGGCCTGCACCGCCCCGCGCTCGAGGCGCTGTGCGCGGGGCAGCGCGACCTCGCGGAGCCGCCCATCGATCGCGCCTACCTGCTCAAGATCCTCGACGAGGAGATCTGCCGGCAGTTCGGGCATCCGCTCCGGCCGCTCATCGAGCTCGTGCTCAACGCCGCCGACGCGGCCCGCGCGCCGCAGCCCGTCGTCGACGTCGCCGTCACCGATGGGCGCGTCGAGGTCAGCGACGCCGGCGCCGGCATGGGGCTCCGGGCAATCCTCTCACGGCTGCTCATCCCGTTCGCGACGGACAAGCGGCCAGGGATCGATCTCGGCCGGTTCGGGGTCGGGTTCTTTTCCGTGCTCGGGCTGGGGCTCTCGGATCCGGAGAGCTTCAGCCTGCACGTCACCACCGGCGACGGCGTCGAGGGATGGGCGATCCGCGTGGTGGCCTGGCCCAGCGCGGGCGACGCGGGCAGCGCGCCTGCGAGCGCCTCGGAGGAGCCCGGGCAAGCCCGCGGCCGCGCGTCGTCCGAGCTCACCGCCGCCCTGATGTGCTCGGTGCGCCGGATCGCGCCGCTGCTCGGGACGCGCGTGCGCGTCACCTCGGCGCTGCTCGAGACGGCCACGGTCCGCGCGTACCTGCGCGACGCGCTCCACTTCTTCCCCGCGAGCCGCGCCCTCGTGCTGCTCGACGGCGCCGCCGTGAACGACGGCCGGCTGATCTCCGGCGGGCAGCTCATCCAGGAGCGGGTCGAGGTCGCGCCGCAGCCCTCCGGCGCGGCCGCGCTGGAGGCGCGGACCCACTTCGAGGCGGAGCGCGGCGACGCGCTCCTCGCGCGCTTCCACGTCGGCGGGCGAGGGCTGCTCCCGAGCATCTCGGCGGCCACCTTCCATGCCGGGGTCAAGGTCGACGCCTGCCTCGCCCTCGCCGAGCTCGCGCTCATCGATTTCCCGGCCGCCGTGGAGCTGACCGAGGGGCGGGACGCGCTCAAGGTCGGGCCCGAGTTCACCGCGGTCGCGACGGCCTTCTACCGGCGCCTCATCGAGCTCGCCGCGGCGAGCGGCGAGGGCCGGCGCACGCGCGACAGGCTCGCCGAGATGGCCGCCCAGATCAGCGCGCTCATGCTGCAATCCGCGGGCTGGGACGAGGTCGCCCTCGATCTCGCGCGCGCCCTGCTCGGCCCCGGGCGCTGCATGGTGACCCCCGAGCGGCGCGAGGCGCTGCTCGGCTTCCTCGGGCCGAGCGTGGCCGAGCGGCTGTTCGTGCCGGAGAGCTTCTGGGCGGAGCGCGAGTGGCAGCCGCACCTGCCCGGCGAGCGCGAGCTGCTCGAGGACGAGCTCGAGATCGACGCGCCGGAGACGCTCTCGGCCCTGGCGCGGCGCCGCGGCGACCTCTCTGGGCTGCCGCTGCTCGTCGCGCGGGCGACGAGCCCGCACACGACGATGGTCGCCCTCTGCCGGAGCCGGCTCCAGCCGGACCGCGGCGCGGGCGCGGCGGCGCGCCGGGCGCCGGGCGCGCCGCCGCTCCCCGACGCGCCGGGGCGGCGGCCGGCGGGGCCGCTGCCGTGCCTCGGCACGCGCCGGCTCCTGCTCATCCGCGACGACAGCGCGGCGGTGCGGCGCCCCTCGGGCTGGAGCGACTGGTACGCGCTGCGGGCCGCCTTCGACCGGGCCTCCGGGGTGCGCGAGGCCGATCTCGAGCGCGATCTCATCGTCGGCGAACCCGTGGACGGGACGGCCTTCGCGGCGCCCCGGCCCGGCGAAAGGACGTCTGGAGGCGAGCCATGACCCAGATCTCGTACGGGCTTTTCTCGGAGCTCTTGCTCGTGCGGATCCACGGGCGCGCCGAGGCCTACCTGCAGGCGAGCAGCGCCGAGCGCCTCGCGCTCGTCGCCGCCTGCCGCGGCGAGGCCACGGTGCCGGACCTCGCGCAGCGCATCCTCTCCCGCACCATCTACGCGCAGGCGTCGTCGCGGATCGGCCCGCTCCGCGAGCTGCTCCAGAACGCGCTCGACGCGTCGCCGCCGGGCGCCCGCATCGACGTCCGCTCGTCCGAGGACGGGCGCGAGATCTCGGTCACCGATCAGGGCCGCGGCATGAGCCGGACCGAGCTCCTCGCCGACCTGCTCGTGCCCTTCCGGAGCGGCAAGGCGGGCGAGCCCGACGCGATCGGCGAGCACGGGATCGGCTTCTTCTCCGTGCTCGAGATCGCGCCGTGGATCGAGGTGGTCACGGCGACGCCCTCGGGCGGGCACCGGCTGCTCGTCGCGCCGCTCGGCGGGGGGCCGCCCTACGAGGACTTCTCGTGGACGCTCCTGTCCCTCCCCCGCCCCCCGCCCGCGCCGTACGCGGACGGCGGCCGCGCGGGCGCCCCTGCGCGCCGCGTCGACGAGCGCGCCTCCGAGCCGCCGCGCCGCCCGACGACGGGCACCTCGGTGAGGCTGTCGCTCGCGCAGCCGATCTCGCGGCCCGCGCTCGCCGCGGAGGTCACCGCGGCGGTGGGGCTCGTCGACGCGACCGTCGCGCGGATCTACGTGGACGGCGCGCTCGTCAACACGGCGCGCGGGCGCCTCCGCCGCGCCGCGGAGGTGCCGCTCCGGCTCCCGCCGTCGGGCGAGCTTTGCGGCGCGGTCGAGCTGCTCGTGGGCCGGGGCGACGGCATCGAGCCGCAGCTCACGATCACCCAGAAGGGGCTCACGGTGACGACGCGGATCGATCCCTTCCCTGGCCCCGAGCTCGGGCTTCACCGCGAGCTCGCGCGGGCGATCACGGCGGCGGGCTTCGGTCTGGTCGCGGAGCTGCCGCTCGGCGTGCCGCTCAACAAGGGCCGCTCGGCGGTCGCGGCGACCGCGTCCACGGCGGTCGAGGCGGCGCTCGTCGCGGCCTTCGAGCGGTTCGTCCTGCGCGACGCCCTGTACGACCGCGAGCTCCTGCGCGCGGTCGATCACCGCCTCTCCTCGGTCCTCGACCGGCTCCTCCACGCGGCGCTGCTCGGCGAGAGCATCACGATCGCGTCCGCGCAGGCGGTGGACGAGCTCGATCCGGTCGCGCGCACCCCCACGGTGGCGGCGCCCGAGCAGGTCATCCGCTTCGCGAGCGGGCTGCTCGACGCGCCCCTCTTCCGGTCGGTCGTCGTCGACTCCGGCCAGCGGCCCTCGGGGGCGGCGCTCTCCCCGCTCGGCCAGGTCCACTACCGGAGCGCGCCGCTGACGCTGCGCGAGCTGCTCCACGCGCACCGGACCGGCGCGCTCCGCCCCCTCGAGGCCGCGCCGTCGCTGTCGTCGAGCCAGGTCCGCAGCACCGTCCGCTGGCCGCTCGGCGCCTCCGGTCCGGGGCCGGAGGCCGCCGGCGTGCGGTCCGGGGACCTCGTGTACCTCGCGCTCGACGAGCCGCTCGCGCAGGCGTTCTGGCGGCGCCTCGCGAGCGAGGGCGCGGCGTCGCAGCCGCTCCAGGCCGCCGCCGGGGCGCCTCCGCGGGCGCCGGGCGCCGCGCCGTGCCCGATGCCCCGCACCTCGCGCGAGGCGCTCCTCAAGACCGCGATCGACGTGCCCGGCGTCCGCGCCGTGGCCGCGGCCATGACGATCATCGAGCGGCTCGACGCGGCGATCTCCGAGTCCGCGGACCTCCCGGCGTCGCCGATCTGGGTGCACCAGGACCTCTACGGCCCCGACGAGATGGCGCACACCGACGGGAGCGGGATCAGCGTGAACCTCGCGTCGGCGCGGGTGCGGGCGCTGCTCACCGCGGTGCTCCTGCGCGACGACGCGGTCGCCTTCACGGCGCTGGCGGATCTCCTGCTCCACGAGAAGACCCACGTCTCGCTGGCGAGCTACGTCCCGCGCCCGACGGCCGAGCACGGCACGAGCTTCTACCGCCGCAAGGACTGGATGCGCCGCCGCCTGCTCGCGGCGATCGCGAGCGGCGCGGTCGCCGACCCGATGCGCTGGCTCGCGGTGGCGCGGCGGGGGCTCGCGAGCGCGGCGCTGCCGGCGCCGTCGGAGCTCTCGCAGGCGTTCCTGGCGGCGGCCGCAGCGGCATGACGCGTCGCCTTCTCCGGAGACCTGTGCTTCGACCGAGGGCGAGATCGCCGCGGCGGCGTCGCGCGAGCGCGCGCTACGCCGCGGCGGGTCTCCCCATCGCGTAGGCGATGCCGCTCTGGAGCGTCTGCTTCGTCACCATGCGCCCGAGATCGACGCCCATCGCCACGAGCGTCTGCGCCACCCTGGGGCTGATCCCGGTGAGCACCGCGCGGGCGCCCAGCAGCCTCAGCGCGTCCGCGGTGCGGATCAGCAGGCTCGCGACCTCGGTGTCGACGAGCTTCACGCCGGTGATGTCGATGATCACGACGCTGGCGCCCCTCCCCTGGACGCCCTCGAGCGCCGTCGCCATCAGCTGGAGCGCCCGCGGCGGGTCCACCGTCCCGACGAGCGGCATGACCACGACCCGATCGGAGATCGGGATGAGCGGCGTCGACATCTCCGCGAGCCGCTCGTCCTTGACCCGCAGGATCTCCTCCTGGAGCGCCGTGCGCATCGTCTCCGTGCGCTCGCGCTCCACGAGCTCGCGCGCGAGCCTGTCGTTGGCTTCCCGCAGCTCGGCGGTCCGGCGCCCGACCTCGCCCTCCAGCCCCTCGTTGGCGCGCCGCAGCTCGGCGCTCGCCGCCTCGACCCTCGCGTAGAGCAGCGCGTTCTCCACCGCGATCGCCGCCTGCGACGACAGCATCTCGCACACCTCCAGCCGCGACGCGGTGAACGCGCCGAACGCCGCGTTGTTCTCCAGATAGAGCACGCCCGTGAGGCGGCCCCGGTGCGAGAGCGCGACGCACAGGACGGAGCGCGGGCGGCGCGCGATGACGTACGGATCGGCGGCGAAGCGGCTGTCTTGCGCGGCGGCGTTCAGGATGACGGGCTCCTTGGTCCTGGCCACGTAGCGCACCACCGCCTGGGCGACGTCGCCGCTCTGCTCGAGGGGGAGCGAGAGGCCCACGAGCACGCTGCTCGGCTCGACCGTGGCGGTCGCCTCGACGAGCAGCTGGCCTTCGCGCGCGAGCAGCAGCGCGCCCCGCTGCGCGCCGGCGCTCTCGAGGACGAGCCCCATCAGGCGCTCGAGCACGCGATCCAGCACGAGCTCGCCGGAGATGGTCTGCGCTGCCCGGAGGATCGTCGTCGCGTCGAGGAGCGCCGCGCTCTTCGACGTGGTGGTGGTGGGCAGCGACACCGACGTCAACCGTTCGCCTGACGGCGGCGCGGAGTCCTGGAGGAGATGGGCATGATGCTCCGCGAGGTGCGACGCCTTCGCGATCGCCCCCCAGCGCCGATAGGCGTCGTACGCCTCGGTCATGTGGACGCGCGCCGCCTTCACCTTCCCCGCGGCCGCGAGGAACCTCGCGCACAGCTCGTTCGCCAGCGCCTCCTCGTGGATGAAGCCGCTCTGGCGCGCGCCGGAGATCGCCTCGTCGTAGCGCGCCATCGCCTCGACCTCCCTCCCGGCCACGCGCGCCACCTCGGCGAGCACGAGCTGATGGCGGTGCCGGTAGTTCTCGGGGCAGCTCTCCGCGAGGAGCGAGAGGCGGGTCTGATGCTGCGCGAGCGCTGCGCCGCGCCGCTCCCGTTCTGCCGCGTCTGGCAGCGCCAGGATCGAGAGCGCGGCGTAGAAGGGAAGCTGGTCCACCGTGGGCGTGCCTCCGGCGATGGCCACCATCGGCGCGGCGAGCTCCGCCATCGCCAGGGCCCCCTGCGGGTCCTCGTAGAGGAACGCGAGCCGTGCCTTGATCACGTGGTACCAGAACGCGGCGAGCGGCAGCTCCGGCAGCGTCGCGACGAAGGCGGCCTCGTCGAACCCGTCATCGCCCAGGCTGCCTCGGCTCTTGGTCTGTCCCGTGAGGTTCGCGACCATCTGCCGCATGATCTGCAGCACCGCCACGCTCGGGCTGTCCTTGAGCCGCCGCGAGAGCGCGAGGAGATTCTCGATCACCTCGCCCACGTTCCCGAGCTCCTCGCCGAGGGCGAGCCGCGTCTCGGCGATCTGGAAGCAGGCGTAGGGCAGGAAGAAGTCGCCGGACTGCACGCCGGCGTCGTAGGCCCGCTCGAAGTAAGGCAGCGCCTTACGGAGGTGCCTGCAGCGATGGATGAACCCCGCGAACTGGACGTTCAACTTGCAGACCATCTCGCGGTGGTTGAGCTTGTCGTTGAGATCGATGGCGAGCTGCCCGAACTCGTGGCCCTCCTTGAAGCGCGCCCGGGCCACCGAGAGAAAGAACCCGTAGGTGACATAGCCGCTCGCGGACCCGTCCGAGTGACCGTACCTGAGGGAGATATTGACCTGCCTGGCGATGAGGAAAGCAAAGAGCGGGTGTTTCGACGCAAACGCGGCGTTGAGCATGACGACGAGGAACCTCATGAGGGCCCGCTTGTCCGGGTCCGTCATGAGGGGCGCGTCGATGAGCTCCGCGACCCGGCGCCCGCCGAGGCCGGCCTGCACGTCCGCGAGCTCCGCCTGCACGACCGCCGCGATCTGCTCGCCGCTCTCCGGCAGCTCGATGCCGAAGTGCGCGAGGCCCGCCAGCCCGGCGGCCATGGCGTCCGCATAACGCCCCTGCGCCATGTACACCGTGATGCGCAGCTCGTGAATGCGCACCTTCTCCATCCGCTCTCGCGCACGGCCGAGCAGGACGTCGCACCGCGCGAGCGCGCGCTCGAAGCGGCGGGTGAGGAACTCGCACTCGGCCAGATCCATCTGCATCGCGAAGGTCAGCTCGCCGCCCCGCTCCCAGCCGTCCGCGAGCCCGTCGAGGAGCGAGATCCCGGCGTCCAGGTACCGGAACGCCGCCTCGAAGGCCGCCGCGGACCTGGCCCTCCGGCCGGCCGCGAGGTTCATCCGGGCGAGCTCGCGCCGCTCGTCCTCCGAGCCAAGCAGGCCGGCGCCCAGGTTCATGTGGTCGACGATCGCGAACGTCTCGCCGTCGCCGCTCGCTCCCTCGCGGCGGGCGAGCAAGAGCCGTCCGAGCCTGAGGTGCACTTCGGGCCTCCCCGCGGGCTCGATCAGGGCGTAGGCGGCCTCCTGCACGCGATCGTGGAGGAACTGATAGGAGACGTTGCAGGCCGGCTGCTCCGGGATGTCCGCGTCTCGCGCGACGCCATCATGGTAAAACCGGTAGTCGGCGCCGAGGGGCAGGACGAGCCCATCGTCCATCGCCCCCCACAGGTGCGCGGCCGTCTCCGCGAGGGGCCTCTCGCGAGCGAGCGCGAGCGTCTCCAGATCGAACTGGTGCCCGAAGCACGCGGCGAGCTTCAAAGCTTCCTGGGTCTCGGCCGGGAGCCTTCGCAGGCTGTCGACCATGAACTCGACAACGTTCTCCGCGATGGGCGTGTCCTGGATACGCCGGAGGTCCCAGGTCCATGCCTCAGCGCTCCGGTCCAGCGTGATGAGCTGCTGCTCGTGGAGCCGCCGGAGCAGCTGCGTCAGGTAGAACGGGTTGCCGTGCACCTTCTCGAACAGGAGCGAGGCGAGCGGCGCCGCGCGATCACGCTCGCAGTGCAGGGTGTCGGACAGGAGCTGGTTCACGTCGGCGAGGCCGAGAGGCCCGAGGGCCAGCTCGGAGACGGTCGCGCCCGCGCTCCGGAGTTCGCTGAGGGCGAACGAGAGCGGGTGTCCCTCGTCGACCTCCTGATCCCGGGCCGCGCCGATCACGAGCAGATGAGCGCCGCCCGTGTTGCTCAGGATGATCTTGAGCAGGTTCAGCGAAGCTGGATCGGCCCACTGCAGGTCGTCGAGGAACAAGGCGAACGGGCGCTCGGAGGACCCGAGCGCCCTCATGAAGCGTTGAAACACCATGTGGCAGCGGCCCTGCGCCTCGGTCGGCCCGAGCTCCGGTACGCTCGGCTGCGGCCCGATCAGCCATGAGAGCTCGGGGACGAGATCGACCATGACTTGCCCGTTCTCCCCGAGCGCCGCCGTGATCCGGTCTCTCCAGCCCTTCAGCGCCTCCGCCGGCTCCACCATGATCTGCCGGATCAGCTCCCGGAGCGCCTGCTGGAAAGGGGCATACGGGACATTCCGGTCGAGCTGATCGGATTTGCCAGCGATGAAGTACCCTCCGCGCAGGTGCGCGACGGCGTGCCGTATCTCCTTGATCAGCACGGACTTGCCGACGCCGGCAGGGCCCCTGACCATCACGAGCTCGGTCGCCCCCTGCGCCGCGCGCTCGAAGGCGGACAGGAGCGCGGCGGTCTCCGCCTCCCGGCCATAGAGCTTCTGCGGGATGCAGAGCTCGGCGGAGAGATCGTGCCCTCCGAGGCGGAACGGCTCGACCCGCCCGGCCCGCACGAGCTGAGACAGGCAGGCCTCGAGATCGACGCGGAGGCCGTGAGCGCTCTGGTACCGGTCCTCGGGGGCCTTGGACAGGAGCTTCATGACGATGTCCGACACCGCCCTTGGGACGTCGGGCGACACCTTGCATGGCGAGGTCGGTGTCCTCGCGATGTGGCTGTGCACGAGCTCCACGGAGTCGACCGCTCGAAAAGGCAGAGACCTCGTGAGCATCTCGTACAGCGTGACGCCGAGGGAGTAGAGGTCGGAGCGGTGATCGACGAGCCGGCTCGTGCGGCCGGTCTGCTCGGGCGAGATGTACGCGAGCGTACCTTCGAGCGATTCAGGGCTGCCGATCGCCTGGACCTCCTGGGCGAGGCGCGCCGAGATGCCGAAATCGATGAGCCTGATCGCCTTCGACTCCAGATCGAGGAGGACATTGTGCGGCTTGACGTCCCTGTGGACGATGCGCCTTTGATGGAGGGACTCGAGGATGGCCGCGAGGGCGATGGCGACCTCCAGCGTGGTCCGGAGATCGAGGCCTGTTTCACGCAGGATGTCGCAGAGCACCCGCCCGCCGGTATCCTCCATGACGAGCGCCACGCCGCGCTCGGACGTCGCGAGCCCGTGGACCCTCGGGACACCGGCGATCGCGAGCTCCCTGAGGATCGCGTGCTCGTGCCGCAGCGTCGCCAGCTCTGTAGGGTCGGGGAGCTCGGCCTTCAGCCGCTTGACGATGACCTTCGCGCCGTCCTGCTTCCGGTAACCACGGTGAACGACGACGCTCCTGCCTTCGTGAACCACGTCCGTGAGCGCGTACTCGGACAGACTGATCATGCGCGTTCCCGCAACGCTCGCTCGCCCGGTCTCTCCCCTGGAACCGGGTGGCAACGCAGCGATCCCCCTTGTTCAGGTATCGCAGGGCCTGGTGCAAAATTGCAATGGAGATGTGTACACGACGGTCTGTTCGCGCCACGAAGCGAGCGGGCAGACAAACCATGATCACCCTGACGCGCCGGCACAACTCGACACAATTCCACCGAAGTGGAATCGTTCCGGCGCGCTTCCCCGAGCTGGCTCAGCGGGAGACGAGGTCCTTCATCCAGGCGACGTCGTCAGGCGTCGCCTCGTGGAGCTCGCCGGCCCACTCCTCGTCGGTCATGCGCTCGAAGTCCTCGGTGATCTTCTCGAAGTACGAGGAGGCGAGCCCCACGAAGGCGCGCGGCGTGCCGCACGGATCGGCGGTGACGACCATGAGCCGCGGCCGGCCGGTGCCCACGTGCAGCACGCGCCCGACCGGCGCCCCGCCCTCGTCGGTCGGCTGCGTGTGCACGTCGGCGATCGTCGGATCCTCGGCCACGGTCTGGAAGACGTCGAAGAAGAGCTCGGCGTACCAGCCCACCGCCCCCTCGTCCGAGCCGCAGCCGGTCTGGATCCGGACGGCCTGGTTGATGAAATCGAGGTGCTCCTGGGTGAGGGGCACCCCGGCGCGCTCGTTCTCGGCCATCTCGCCGAGCGTCCGCGCGACGCTCTGCAGCTTCGCGAAGTACGCCGGCACCCGCTGCGCCAGCAGCGACGGCGCGCCCGACAGATCGAGCGCCTCGACGGCGCGGCTGCCTTGCTCCGCCAGCTCGGCGATGCGCGCGAAGAACGCCGGGTACGGGTCGACGTAGGCGTCCGGGAACTCGCACGTGGCGCCGCTCGTGTACGACTGCTTGGCGTAGAGCAGCGTGTCGTGCCGGAGCTCGGCCCACGAGGCGAGCTGGGTGTTCAGGAGGCGCCGGCCCCACGCCTCGGTCTTCGCCACCCCGGGCAGCCCGGTCGTGTCGGCGAGCGCCTTCGCCGGCGACAGCTCCCGCAGCGCGCCGAGCCAGTGGTTGTAGAGGTTCTTGCTCCAGAAGTCGCCGGGGTGCGCGTCGACGAGCACGCGCATCATGTGCAGGTCCGGCGCGTAGGGGAACTTCCCGAGCTCGGGCGCGAGCAGCTGACCCGCCTGATCGTTGCCGAGCGCGGCGAAGCCCACGTCGAGCGGGCTCGGCATCATGCGCTTGACGGCGCCGCCCATCGCCCGGTCGTAGACCACGTTCGAGAAGACGTGCGAGTCGACGACGTACCGCTGGCCGAGCAGCGCGAAGCTCGACGAGAGCGGCATCGTGCCCTTGCCGAGGCCGTTGATCATGATGTGGCTCGAGATCCGCTGCGTCCCGTGGCCCTTCTTCACCACGACGTCGATGATCTGCTCGTCCGGGAGCCCGGCGAGGCCGGCGGCGCCGGCGAGGCCGAGGTCCTTGAGCAGGACGTCGAGCTCGGGCAGCGTCATGTAATCGCTCTCGCCGACGAAGGTCTGGACCGTGTCGTCGATGCGCGTGTACCGGGCGAGGGTGCCCTCGTCGGCGAGGGCGCGCAGCACATAGGCGCCCTCGAGCTGCCGCCGCTGCAGGACCTGCGTGCCGTCCTGCTGGGTCTCGAGGAAGCGGAAGTCGACGCGGCCGAGCCACATCATGCTGCGGAAGTAGCGCTGGAGCTCCGGCGAGTCGGTGTAGTGGCCGCGGGGCTCGAACTGCGAGAAGTCCATGATCCGCTCGGAGCCGAAGAGGCGCACCTTGCCCGCGCCCTGGTGCGCCTTGGCGCCCGCGACGAGCTCGTCGATCTTCGCGGCGTCGGCGCCCGCCACGGGCGCGACGGGCGCGTCGCTCAGCAGCGAGAGCGCCACGGCGGTGAAGAGGTCCGCGTCGGCGCGCGCCTCGGCGCCGAGCTCGCCGCCGGCGCCCGAGGCGAGCCGCGCGCGCATCTCCTCGAGCATCGCCCCGAGCTCCGGCGCGAGCGCGGCGAGCTCCACGCCCTTCAGGATCGCGTCGTACGAGCGGTGGACCGCGTACAGGATGGAGTCGGCGGACACGTAGAGCGGCAGATCGAGCGCATAGATGCTCGCGTAGCCGTAAACGAAGGTCGGAAAGGCCTTCTTCTCCGAGATGACGAAGCCGCTCTCGGAGAGCTTCGCGAGCTCGTCCTCGTCGAGGGCGAGGGAGGTGCCCTGGACGAGCGAGAGGCCCTCGGCGTCCGCAGGCGCGTAGGGCAGGCCCGTGGCGAAGGGGACGGCGTACCTCGAGGCGAAGTCCTCGGCGGTCATGTTCGCCGAGGACTCCTGCTCGTCGAGCAGCGCGCTGAGCTCCGCCTGCTGCTCGGGCCCGAGCGGCCCCGGCGGCTGCTCCGACTGCGTACCGCCGGTCTGCGTGCCGCCGGTCTGCGTGCCGCCGGTCTGCGTGCCGCCGGTGTCGGTCTGCTGGCTGCTCTCGCCGGAGCAGCCGCCGGCGAGGGCGAGGAGGATCGGAACGACGTGAAAGTGAAGAAGCATTTTGCGCATCGTGTTTCCCTTCCAGAGCGCGGCTCCGGTGCGCGGAGCGCGGCGCCCCCGCTGCGGGCAAGGACAGTGCCGCGGGCGCGAGGCGCGCTCCCCTCTTCGTCCACAACAGGAAAGATCCGCTCGGATACAGCAGGATACGGCACCATCGCGAGGATGCGCTGCTGCGGAGGACTGGCACGATGTCGCCGCGCCGGGATCAGGTGGGATCATTCGAGGCTTGCGCTGCGCGGAGAGGGCGTGGTGAGACCGTGACGACCGCCGGAGAGGAGAATCGGTCGTGTCGTCCCGACGACTGTCCTCTTCACGCTTCACGCTTCACGCCCATCGACGCCTGAGCGTCCCCGCGCTCCCCGCGCGATTCTGTCGATTTCTTGCTCCCCATGACAAAGTGGGAACATCGCTGTTTCGACGGGGCCCCGAGGAAACTTGGCGGTCCCATGCACGATGAGCGTGACGGCGGCGAATCGGATCCACTACAAGGGGCGCCGGAGGCGAACCATGACCATCACGTTCTATTACTCCCCCCAATCGAGCGCTGGGCGCATCCGTCTGACGCTCGCCGAGCTCGGTGTCCCCCACGAGGCCGTCCGGGTCGATCTGCGCGCCGGCGACCAGAGGAAGCCGGAGTTCCTCGCCCTCAACCCCAATGGCCAGGTGCCGACCCTCGTGATCGACGGCACCCCGATGTTCGAGTCGGTGGCGATCCAGATCGCCCTCGGCGAGCGCTACGGCGTCGAGAAGGGCCTGTGGCCGGCCCCCGGCTCGCCCGAGCAGCTGACGGCCCTGACGTGGCTCGTCTGGGGCCAGGTCAACCTGACCAGCGCCCTGTTCCGCTACATCAAGAACACGAGCGACTGGTTCCCCAAGGAGCAGCAAGACGCGAAGCAGGCCGAGGCGGCGCTGACCGAGACGCGCAGCCTGCTCCGCATCCTCGACGGCCGCCTCGACGGCCGCCAGTACCTCACCGGCGAGCGCTGTACCCTGGTGGATCTCGACCTCGCGTCCGTGCTCGGCTGGGGCCTTCAGGCGGGCAAGATCGACATCTCCGAGCTGAAGAGCTTGAAGGGATGGCTCGGCCGCATCATGGAGCGCCCGGCCGTGAAGGCGGTCATGGCCGAGGGCTGAGCCCGAGCGCCTCGCTCGCCCGGGCGGGCGAGGCGCGCCCCGCCTCTTCTTCATCGACCGCGCGGCGAGCGCTCACGGTCATCCACGCTGTCCACGCGATGTGGGCCGCGCGATGTGGGCCCCGCGCCCCGAGCGCCCTTGCGCGCGCCGGACACATGCTAGAACTCGGCCGCAATGACGGTCCTCCAGGTCGCCGACCTCAGCTTCGGTTACGGCGCGGACAGGCTCTTCCAGGGCATCACCTTCTCCCTGGAGCAAGGCCAGCGCGCCGCGCTCGTCGCCCCGAACGGCGCGGGCAAATCGACGCTGCTCCGCCTCGTCGCCCGCGAGCTCACCCCCGACACGGGCTCGGTCGTGATCCGCAAGGGGATCCGGTTCGCGTACTTCCGGCAGTCGCACGAGCTCGCGGCCCAGGGCACGGTGCTCGAGGCCTTCCTCTCCGGGTTCTCGGAGGTGCTCGAGCTGCGCCACGCCCTCACCGCGGCGCAGCACGCGGCCGCCAGCGGCAGCGAGGCCGATCTCGCCCGCCTCAGCGATCTCACCGACCGCTACCACATCGCCGGCGGCGACGATCTCGAGCGCCGCGTGGAGATCATCGCGGCCCACCTCGGGTTCTCGCCAGCCGACATGGATCGCCCCGTCTCGAGCCTGTCGGGCGGCGAGCGCGGGCGCCTGCAGCTCGGCGTGGTGCTCGCCATCGAGCCCGATCTCTTGCTGCTCGACGAGCCCACGAACCACCTCGACATCGAGACCATCACCTGGCTCGAGAAGCACCTCGCGGGCCTCGGCGGCGCGCTCCTCTGCGTCTCGCACGACCGCGCGTTCCTCGACGCCGTCTGCCCGCACACGTTCGAGCTCGGGCAGCGCAGCTTCCGCGCCTACCCGCTCAGGTACAGCGACTACGCCGTCGCCCGCGAGGAGGACCTCGCCCGGGAGCGGGAGCTCGCCGAGCGGCAAGAGGCGTTCGTCGCCAAGACCGAGGACTTCATCCGGCGCAACATCGCCGGCCAGAAGACGAAGCAGGCGCAGAGCCGGCGCAAGATGCTCGACAAGCTCGAGACGATCGACCGGCCCGAGGACGTGTGGGCGACCGCCGAGAAGGTCCGGTTCCGGTTCGCGCCGGCGCCGCGCAGCGGGGACATCGTGCTCGACGCGCGCGGGCTCGGCGCCTCGCGCGGCGGGCGCACGCTCTTCTCCGGGGTGGACCTCCTCCTGCGGCGCGGCGACCGCGTCGGCATCGTGGGGCCCAACGGGACGGGCAAGTCGACGCTGCTCAAGCTGCTCGCCGGCGCGGGAGCGCCCGAGGACGCGGGCGACGTGCGGCGCGGGACGAACCTCTGCCAGGGCTACTTCGACCAGCACCTCGGCTCGCTCGACCCGTCGAGGACCGCGGTCGAGGAGATCCGCAGCGTGCGCGCCGACATGAACGTCGACGCGACACGCCAGTACCTGTCGCGCTTCCGGTTCTACGGGGACGACGCGCTCCGGAAGGTGCAGGGCTTCTCCGGCGGCGAGCGGAGCCGGCTCGCGCTCGGCAAGCTGCTCCTCGAGCCGCGCAACCTGCTCTTCCTCGACGAGCCGACGAACCACCTCGACATCCCCGCCGCCGAGATCCTCGAGGAGGCGCTCGCGGGCTTCGAGGGCACGGTGCTGCTCGTCTCGCACGACCGCAGGTTCCTGGAGGCGGTGACGACGCGCATCGTCGCGGTGCGCGAGGGGCGCGTGGACATCTACCCCGGCGGCTTCCGCGACTACCGCGACAACCTCGAGAAGCTCGCGGCCGAGGCGGAGGAGGCGGAGCGCGCGCGCGAGGAGGGCGAGAGGGCGAAGGGCGCGCGGGGAGCGCGGAAGACGGCGAGCGCGCCGCCGCCGCGCGAGGAGCCGAAGGCGGAGGCGGCGGACCGGGGCGCGAAGGCGTCTGGCCGCGCGGTGCGGCGGAGCGGCGCGACGATGCCGCCGCCGGACGACGCGGGCGCGGGCGACGCGGCGGCGCGGCGGCGGGCGTTCGAGAGCGACAAGGCGGCGGCGCGGGCGACGGAGCGCAAGCGCAAGCGGGTCAAGGAGCTGGAGGGGGAGATCGCGGCGGGCGAGTCGCGGCTCGCGGAGATGCGCGAGGCGCTCAAGCAGGACCCGGGCGGCGACTGGGCGAAGCTCGCGGCGGCGGCGCGCGAGGAGCAGGCGCTCGCGAAGCGCGTCGACGCCGCGATGGCGGAGTGGATGGCGCTCAGCGAGGAGCTCGGGGCCTCGGCGACGACGGCGGGAGGCGAGGCGTGAAGCGGCGGGCCGGGGGGGCGCGGATCGCGGGGGTGCTGCTCGCGCTCGCCACGGCGGCGGCGCTCGGCCCGGCGTGCAAGGAGAAGCGCGATGACGGCACCACGCCCGCGCAGGCCGTCGCCGAGCTGCCGCCGCTCGAGCTCCGCGACGACACGGCGAACCTGATGCTGACGTGGATCGACGAGAAGGGCGATACGCACGTCGAGCTGCGCCCGGCCGACGTGCCGGCCGAGGGCCGCGCGCTCGTGCGCGCCATGCTCTCGGATCGGACGGAGGGGACGCGGGACGCGTTTTACATCGCGGATCTGACGCAGAAGCGGCCGGACGGCACGTACGCGGTCCGGACGATGCCGCGGAGAGAATGGGAGTCGCTGCTGGAGAAGCGGCGCGCCGAGCACATCGCGAAGACGGCGCCGCCGCCCGCGGCGCCGGGCCCCGGCGGCTCTGCGGGCGCCGGCGCGCCGGGCGCGCCGAGCCACCTCGCGGGGGTCACGGTGATCATCTACGGCGCCTCGTGGTGCAAGCCGTGCCACCAGGCCGCGGACTACCTGCGCTCGAAGGGGATCGCCGCGGTGGTGAAGGACATCGAGGAGGACGCGGGCGCGGCCGCGGAGATGCAGGACAAGCTCGCGAAGAGCCACCAGCGCGGGGGCAGCATCCCGATCATCGACGTGCGGGGGCAGATCCTCGTGGGGTTCAGCCCGGGGGCGATCGACCAGGCGCTCGCGCGGGCGGCGGGCGGGACGACGCTCTGACGCAGCCACGGCGGGGCTCCGCGCTCGTCAGGAGCGTGGCCGGCCCGGGCCGCAGCCCTGCGCACGCTGACCGCCCGAAAGCGGCCCTATCCCGTGCTCCGCCATCCCCTCCTCTGGCGGAGTCCTTCTCTGCCGGGCCTCACGGCATCACCCCGCTCCCGCCGGTGTGCGCAGTCTGCTGGAGCTGCAGCGTCAGAACTGGCTGCACTCCACCTGCTCGATGGAGAGCCCCGCACGCGAGATCGCAGGGACGAGACGCTCGAGATACCAGGTAAAATCGACGATACCAGGGACCCCGTGCACGTCGCGCACGTTGATGGTGAGGCTGAGCAGCAGCCAGTCGTCGCTGGGATCCAGGAGGAGTCCTCCGCCGGAACCAGCCTCCTTGTGTACCAAGGAGACCCCCACGAGCTCGCCCACGTCCTCCTTGTGCTTGATCACGGCAAGGACATCCGACCAGCGATCGAGCCGCGCCCACTGCCAGTCGAAATCCCCTCGATCTCCGGCCGGCAAGTAGCTTATATGCCCATGATCATCGTAGGACCAACCAGCTTCGAGCAACGCGGCCACGACGTCCTGGAATTTCGACCTGAGTCCCGGAATGCGGATATCGATCGAGGCAGAGCGACTCATTCAAGCCTCAGTTGTTCATCTGGCGCGAGGACCGGCGGGGCAGGGGTGCCTACGTGTATCATGAATCCTCCCGTCATCCAGCACAGGAAGAATCCGAAGTTTGAGCAGGATCGCGGGGGCTCACCGATACAGCCTCATCGAGCGCTGAGCCAGCACGAGGTCGTCACAGACACCGAAGAACGGGTCGTGTTCCGGGGGTACGTCCAAGGCTCACCCGGCGCGGCATCCGCAGTCTAGATCGACCCTGGCGTCGCTTGACACGCTGGCGCATGAAACCGTCTCGCACTGCGTTTGGTCGTCCGGATCACACCCGAACGACGTCGCGTTCGCGTGCCGCCATCCCCTGGCCACGCATGCAGGTTCTCGACTAGAATCGATGATCCCCCGCTCGGGAGGAGCCATGCGCGGCGTGCCTCTTGCTGTATCCATCCTCCTCTCTGTCGCGGTCGCCGCGTGCGAGCCGACCGCGCCCCCCTCCGAGTCGCCGCCCGATCCGGCGGCCGTCCAGCCGCTGTCCGCGGCGGTGACCCCGGTGATCACCGCCGTCACCTGGCCCCCTTCCGCCTCGGTCGACCGGACCGCGCTCGCGGCGCTCCCGGAGACGGCGGCCCACGCCGCCAGGGCCTCGCGGGTCCCGGTGCTCGTGCCGTCGCGGCGCGAGCTCCTCGCGGCGCCGGTCCTCGTCGCGAGGGAGCACTGGACCTCGTTCTGGGCAAAGACGGAAGCGATCACCGTCTCGCTCACGATGACCCGCCTCGCGCACAAATATCCAAGCATTCCACCGTTTCGGGGGCCCCGCGCCGTGCGCGGGGGGCCGGCGTTCGTCACGGCGAACGAGGGTATCTGGAGCGCGTCGTGGATCGAGAACGGCGTCTCGTACGCGCTCGACGTCGAGTGCGCCTCCCCGGAGGCGCCGGCCTGCGCCTCGGACGCGCTCGTCCTCGAGCTCGCCTCGGAGCTCGTCTATGTGGGCGGCGACGAGCCCAGGGCCGCGGGAGACATGCGATGATCGCGCCGCTCCGCCCGCCGCGCCCCCGCCCCGCCGCGCTCGCCTCGCTGATCGCGACAGCCACGCTCGCGCTCGCGGTCGCGCTCCCGCCGCGCGCCGCCGCCGCCGATCCGTTCTCGTACCGTCCGGCCGGCGAGCTCCTTCCAGGCTCGGGAGAGGGGCGCGCCGACGACGTCGTGTATGCGCCCTCCATGCGCTTTCCGCTCGAGGAGGGCCCGGCGTTCGCCAACTCCCAGGTCTACGGCAAAGGCGGGAGCGCGGGCCCGGCCGGTGGACAGTGCGATACGGACAACTACGCCTATCCGTGGCACGACAACTACTGTGAGTCGCGCTCGTGGGAGATGCCTCTCTGCCCCTCCGGCACAGGGCACCAGGGGCAGGACATCCGGCCGGGGACGTGCGAGGCGGGAAGACACTGGGTCGTCGCGGTGGTCGATGGCACCATCACGAGCGTCGGCGGCTACTCTGTCTACCTGACCGGCGAGGACGGGACTCGCTACGACTACCTGCACATGTCGGATGTCCAGGTCTCGCCCGGCCAGGACGTCTCGCGGGGAGAGCGCATCGGGCGGGTGTCCAACGTCTACGGGAGCACGCCGACGACCATTCACCTGCACTTCAACGTGCGGCAGTCCGTGAGCGGCGTCGGCGTGGTCTACGTGCCGCCCTACACATCGCTCGTCGCCTCGTACGAGGCGCTGCTCAACGAGCCCCCCGAGGGCGCCCTCGAGGCCGCCGGCTGCAGCGGTATCGCCGGATGGACCCGCGACCCGGACGCGGAGAGCGCGCCGGGCGACGCGCGGCTCTACTTCGACGTCCCCGCGACCGAGGCGGGCGCCGAGGGCTACAGCTTCCCCGCGGACGTGCGCCGCGACGACCTCTGCGAGCCGCTCGGCTCGTGCGCGCACGGCTTCGAGGCGCCGATGCCGCTCAGCCTGCTCGGGGGCGACCACGCGGTCCACGCCTACGGCGTCGACGCGCTGAGCGGCGAGGAGGTGGAGCTCGAGGGGAGCCCGAGGTCCCTCGAGTGCCCGCTCGATCTGCCCTCCGGCGTGAGGCGACCGCTCGGCGGCGACGGCGCGCTGGACGCCTGGGGGTTCTCGCGGTTCTGGGACGTCGCCGTCGTGCCGGAGTCGGCGCTCCAGGCGCTGCCGGAGGGCGACGCGTTCCCCTCGTCGCCGCTGCTCGTGCGCGGCGACGACGGCGTGGCCTCCCTCTGGCTGATCGACGGCGCCGAGCGGCGGGCCGTGCCGGATGCCGAGGCGGCTGCCGCGTGGCACCTCGATCCGGGCGAGGCCGTCGTGTGGCCGGCAGCGAGGCTCGCCGCGTTGCCGCTCGGGCCGGCGCTGCGGCCGCGCCCGTTCCTGGTGCAGGGCGCCGGGCCGGCGCTCCACGTCATCGACGCGCCGCCGCTGCCGGGCGAAGGCGGCGGCGCGGGCGCCGGCGGGGCCGGCGGGGCCGGCGAGGCCGGCTCCGGGGGCGCTCCAGCCGCCGGAGAGGTGGAGGAGGGCGCGCCCGGCGCGAACATCGGCGTTCACGGGCAGCTGCGCTGCGAGTGCGGCGCAGCCGGCGCGGGCGCCGAGGGCTCCCCTGGGGCAGGCTGGCAGCTCGGGCTCTTCGCGATGGCGGCGCTCGGCGCGGCCCGCAGGCGGCGGCGCTCGGCGCGACGCGCAGGCGGCGGCGCGAAGGCCGGCCGCCTCAGCCTTCGTGGATCTTGATCCCGGGGATCGACCGGAGCGGGCTCGCGTCCTCGACCCGCGAGCCCTCGAGGTACACGTTCTTCAGGCTCTTGAGCTCGCGGAGCGGCGACACGTCGCTCACCCGCGTCCGCTTCATCTGGAGCATCTCGAGCTTCTTCAGGCCGGCGAGCGGGCTCACGTCGGTCACCTCGGTCTCGTCGAGCTGGAGCTCGGTGAGGCTGGTGAGGCCGGCGAGCGGCGAGAGGTCGGCGACCGGCGTCCGGCCGATGTCGAGCCGGTCGAGCTTGACCAGGCCGGAGAGCGGCGAGAGGTCCTTGACCAGGGTCGCCGAGACGCGCAGCGACTCCAGCCGGAGCAGGCCCTTGATCGGGCGGAGGTCGTCGATCTTGCCCGGCGGCAGGTAGAGCCCTTTGACGCCCGTGAGCTCGGGGAAGAGGCACGGATCGAGCTCGTCGAGCCCCTGGGCGTCCGACAGGTTCATGGTCTTGATGTTCTTGAGCTCGGCGCGCTTGATCGGCCCCTCGGGCTTCTGGAGCTGCTGCCGCACCTTGGCCTCGAGCGCCGGATGAGAGAAGGTCACCGGGTCGCTCTTGGTGCACTCCACTTCTTGCTTCTTCGGCGGCGCGCTGGCCGTGGCCGCGGGGCTCGCGGCAGGAGGCGCGTCGGCGGGCTTCGCAGCAGAAGGCGCGGCCGAGGCCGCTGCCGCAACGGGCTTCTGGGGCTCGTCGCAGCCGAGGAGGAGAAGGGCGACGCCAAGGGATGCAAGCACGAGAGGGCGAATCATCGCCGCGATGATACACGAGACGATGGAAGAAAGCCGCGTCTTCCAAAGGGCGCTGGCGCGCTACAGCGGCAACAGCAAAAGCCCTTGTCGCGAGTCGAGCTGCTCGGAGAACCAGTCCCGGTGGCGCCGCTCCACCGCGAGCGAGTGCCGGAGGACGTCGCGCGCGCGCTCGGAGAGGCCTTCGCGGAACGATATCATCCGCTCGTAAGCAGCGCAGCTGTCCTCCTCGTAATGCCTCATCGCCTCGAGGATCGCGCGATCTCCGACCATCCCGTTCGTCAGCGCCTTGCTCTTCAGCTTGGGTCGGACGGCGCTCTCCACCGGCGGCTCGCCGAGCTCGTGGGCCAGGGCGGCGAGCACCTCGAGGTGACGCTCGTGATCGTGAAGGAAGCTCGCGAGCCGGCTCTTGTCGCCTGGTCGGCTCATCCGCGAGAGCGCTGCTGCGAGCGCGTCCACCGTGGACCAGTTGAGCTCGATCAGTTCGGTCAAGGACCCGATGAACGCGGCTTCGCCGCCGATCACGGACGCCATGGAATATCGCTCCTCTCCTCGCGGAAGCGGACCGCCCGCGTGAAGAGGGAGGTGGGCGGGTGCTTCTCCAGGCCTTCGATGCTCGCAAGCCCGGTGCCGGAGCCCGCCTGTGCAGCCGCTATCCATCGCTGCGCGCGCGTCGTCCAGGAAACTTGCGGTTCTCCACGCTTGTCGCCCGCCGCCGCGCCCGAGACGGCCCGCTCCAGGGCCCGCGCCCGAGGGGATGCGAAGACTCAACCCAGATCGAGGCCGCGGTCGCGGCGCTGGGTCGAGCGCGCGCCGGACCAGGACGGAGCCGTGACGTGCCGGGGCGCGATCGGCGCATGCTCACGCCGCGCCAGGCAGCGAAGCGCGAGCACGTCCTGGACATGAGCGCATCTCCACCCGAAGCGCCCGAAGCGCAAAGGCGGCGTCGTCCAGGTCAGGATCAGGAGAGGAGAGATGGACTTCGGTCGAGAGCGCTCCGGCGGCGCGCTCGGCGGAGATGCCGCTACTTCTTGCCAAAAAGGCCGCCGAGCGAGCCTGCGAGGCCGCCGACGTCGAGGTTGGCGATGGCGGGGGCCGCCGCGCCGAGCGCGGTCTCGACGTGGGCGGCGAGCGGCGCGGGGAGCTTCTCTTTCAGGAAACCGACCACCGTCTCCACGGCCACGCGGGCCTTGTCTTCCGAGATGCCAACCTTCTCTGCGACCTGTCGTACCAGCTCGTCCATGGCCTCGACGCTCATCCTTTCTGCGCGAGCCGCGCATCCGGGGCGAGCATCCACGCGCCGATCGGCGCCGGCAAGGGAATTCGGCGCCGCGCGCCGCGCTCGACGACGTGGCCCCTCGCACCAGCGCACGGCGGCATGTGCTCTCGTGGTGAGCCGCGTCGTGGTGGGCCCCGCACGACAATCCCCCTGGTCAATTCGTAAAGGGTGTTGTTGAATCATGGGGCCTCCGCGTGGCCGGTGCGGGCGAGGAGCGAGAACGATGTCCGGGTCCTCCGGTCACGAACCTGCGCTCCTCGTCGAGCTCACCCGGACGGACGGTTTCCTCCACATGGCTGCTTGACTTGAAAGGAGCGAGGGTATGTCGAAATTCCGCTTGAGCCGGCGTGCTGTGCTGCGAGGCGCCGGCGCCATCGCCGTCGCGCTCCCGTGGCTGGAGATCATGGGACCCGAGCGCCCGGCGCACGCGCAGCCCGCCCCCGCCCGGCGCTTCCTCGCCGTCTACACGCCCGGCGGGACCTTGATCGACCGCTGGCGTCCGACCGGCACCGAGACGAGCTTCACCCTGGGCCCCATCCTGGCGCCGCTCGCGCCGGTGCAGGACCGGCTGCTCGTCGTCGACGGCCTCGACATGAAGAGCGCGCGCGGGGAGCAGCACCAGTGCGGGATCATCGCCTGGCTCACGGGCACGGATCAGATGACCACCTCGGCCGGCTACGCGAGGGGGCCGTCCATCGATCAGGTGATCGCCTCCCGGATCTCCGCCGGTCAGAAGGCGAAGGCGAGCGTACAGCTCGCGGTGCGCTGGGGGACGGGCAAGTCCCACGGCCGGATGTCGCCGATGAACATCGCCAACTTCGAGGACACCGCGCCGCACAGCCCCATCCAGCCGCGCCTCGATCCGGTGGAAATCTTCACGGAGCTCTTCGGCACGCTGGACCCCGGCGCCAGCAACGACGCCGCCCTCCGCCTCGCGCGGAAGCGATCGATCCTCGACTACCTCGACCGGCGCTACACCACCCTCTCCGCGCGGCTCGGCGCGGCCGACAAGCAGAAGCTCGAAGAGCACCTGACGAAGATCCGCGAGATCGAGCAGGGCCTCGGCAGCACGCCGGCCACGACGAGCGCTTGCCGGGCCCCGATGAGGGTCGACACGTCCGACTACGACCCGAGCGCGGGGCTCGACGCGGACGACCCCGGCGTCATCGTGGACAGCGCGACCGACGCGGCGATCCCCAAGGTGGGCAAGCTGATGACGGACATGCTGGTGATGGCGCTCGCCTGCGACATCACCGCGGTCGGCACCCTGCAGTGGAGCGACACCGAGGCGAAGTACACGTTGCCGTGGCTGAACCTGACCGAGCACCACCATTTCTACCAGGAAATGGGCGGCTTCAGGCCGGTCGAGTGCGAGCTCATCTACACCTGGTACTCGGCGCAGCACCTCTATCTCTTGCAGGAGATGGACAAGGTCGACATGGGCGGGCACTCGCTGCTCGACGAGAGCGTCGTCTTCTTCGGCTCCGAGATCGCGGATCCGCCGACCCACGCCAAGAAGGACATGCCGTTCCTGCTCGCCGGCGGCGGCGGGGGCCTGCGCACCGGGCGCTGGGTCCGGTACCCGAACCTCCCGCACAACGACCTGCTCGTCTCGATCTTGAACCTGTTCGGCGACACCCGGACCACGTTCGGCTCGCGTGAGCACTGCACCGGGCCGCTCACGAACCTCACGTAGGCATTTGCCGCGATGCCTGGCTGAAGGCGAGGTCCGCCGCCTGAATCGCAGCTCGCCGGAGGTGTTCTAGGTCTCCCGCTCGAGCGCGCGCACCAGCAGCGGCGCCACCGAGTGGAGGGCGCCGGGCGCGTCGACGAGCTGCTGGCTGCCAGGGTGCGAGTCGGTCCCGAGCAGCGTCGTGAACACGGAGGCCTTCCTGATCTTCTCGAGCGAGTCGCCCGGCAAGACGAGGTGGCTCGCGACGGCGTGGACCTTGGACGCGCCGGCGGCGAGGTAGGCGCGCCCCGCCTGGACGAGCGATGAGCCGGTGCGGACCATGTCATCGTAGATGACGACCTCGCGGCCCGAGACATCGGCGTTGATGCCGGTCACGCCGACGCCGTCGCCTCTCCGCTCCTTGTACACGAACGCCGGCTCGACGCCGAGGCCGCGGGCGAGGCTCTGCACCCATTTGGCCCGACCGGCGTCCGTCGCCGCCAGCACGTACGGGCGATCGCCCATCAGATCGCGGACCGCCTGCGTGATGAGCGGAGCGCCGTAGAGGTGGCGCGTCACGTGCGAGTCGCTGAAGTAGAACTCGATGCCATCGGTGTGCAGATCGAAGAGGAAGATGCGCGTGCCCGCGTCGCACGAGGGGATCGCCGAGATGAGCCGCGCCCGCGTCTTCGCGGTCACCACCTCGCCCGGCTTCACGGCCCTCTCCATGGTCGCGTAGCCGAAATAAGGCATCACGATGGAGAGCGACCGCGCGCCTGCGCGCGAGATGGCGCAGCCGAGGTCGTAGATCTCCAGCCAGTCGAGGTCCCGGGGGGCGCCGCCGAGCAGGACCACGTCGCGCCCCCAGCAGTCGACCGCGACGCGCAGGTAGCGCTCGCCGTCGGGGAAGCTCTTGCGCTCGACGAGGCCGCGCTCGAAGTCGCCCGCGGCCAGGAAGGCAGCTTCGAGGTAGCTGTACGAGCTGATCGTGATGAGCAGGCGCCGCTGGCTCATCGCGCACCTCGGCGGGTCGTCCGGGCCGGAGCGGCGGGCCCTCGGCGCGCGCCCCGGGCAGCCGGGGCCTTCGCTGCCCTCGCGGGCGGCGCGGCCTTCGCGAACGGCGCGGCCTTCCCTGCCTTCGCGAACGGCGCGGTCTTCGCTGGCCGCGCAGCCTTCCCTGCCCTCGCGGGCGGCGCGCCCACGCTGGCGAGGACGCTCTTCAGGTGGGACTCCGCGCCTGGCTCGCTGGGAAAATCGACGGGATCGGGGAGATCTTTCATCTGCACGACGTCGCATCCTGCTTCACGCGCGGCCTCGTGCAAATGACGCCGGAACCTGGCGCGCGCGATGCCGCGGTGGTTGGTGCAGGCGAGCAGCCTGCCGCCCGGGGCGAGCACGCGGAAGGCGAGCGCGGCGAGCGCGCCGAAATCGCTCGCAGCGCTGAAGCGGCTCTTCTTCGTGGTCGCGAAGCTCGGCGGATCGAGCACGACGAGGTCGAAGCGCCGGTCGGACTGGGCGGCGGCCTTCAGCCACGGGAACACGTCGGCCTCGACAACGACGTGCGCCGCCGGGTCCGCGCCGATCGCGGCGAGGTTGTCGCGCGCCCAGGCGACGACGCCCCGGGACACGTCGACCGTCACGCTCTCGCGCGCGCCGCCGGCCACGGCCGCCACGGTGAACGCCCCCGTGTAGGCGAACAGGTTCAGCACCCGGGCCCCCCGGGAAAGCTCCCGCACCCGCCGCCGGTTCTCGCGCTGGTCGAGGAAGATGCCGGTCGAGAGCCCGTCGCCGAGCCGCACCTTGAACGGCAAGCCGTGCTCGAGGACGGTGAACTCCTCCGGGGCGTCCTCCCCCCGGACGGCGTGCCGCGGCGCGAACTCCTCGCGCCGCGCGTCGACGATGACGCTCGCGTGCTTCGGGCGCGCCTTGAGGTAGACGCCCTTCGCCCCGAGCCGGTGGGCCGCGTCGAGCACGAGGTCCCGCGGCGGCGCGCCCGGCTCGCCCTCGCCCGCGCCGAACAGCGACACGACGAGGTGCTCGCCGTACAGATCGACGGAGACGGAGGGGAGGCCGTCACCCGCGCCATGGACGAGCCGGAGCGCCGTCGTGTCGCCGGCGCGCGCGATCCCGTACCGCCGCTCGGCGGCCTCGCGCATGGCGCGCTCGACGGCCGCGACGCCGCCCGCGTACGGATCCGCCGGCGCGGCCGCGAGCCACGCCTCGAAGACTGCAGGCAGCTGCGAGCGGAAGGTCGCGGCCGCGCCCGTGGCCGGGTGATCGAGGCGGAGCTCGGCGGCGTGCAGGAGCAGGCGCGGGGCCTCGGGGCCGCCGTAGAGCGGATCGCCGGCGATGGGGAGGCCGATCGCCGCGAGTTGCACCCGGAGCTGATGCGTGCGGCCTGTCTCGGGCCGGAGCTCGAGCAGGGCGCGGTCGCCGCGGCGCTCGAGGAGGCGGTAGCGGGTGATCGCCAGCACGCCGCTCGCGGCCCGATCCTCCCGCCTCGCGGACCGATCCTCCCGCTTCGCGGACCGATCCTCCCGCTTCGCGGACCGATCCTCCCGCTTCGCGGCCCGATCCTCTCGAGCCCCGCCGGTCTCGGCGAGCGCGCGCATCGCACCTCCCGGCGCCGGGACGAGGCGGTGCCGCAGGGTGCCGCGCGGCGGGCGATCGCCGAAGCCGGAGACCGCGGCGACGTACGTCTTCTGCACCGTGCGCCCCTCGAACTGCCGCGCGACGGCGGCGTTCGCCTCGCGCCGCCGCGTGAACAGGAGGACGCCCGACGTGTCGCGATCGAGCCGCTGGTGGATGCCGAGGTACGCCTCCGCGTCGCCCCGGCCGCGGAGGAAGGCGCGGAGGCGCGTCACCATGTCGTCGATCCGCTCCGCCTCCGGCGCGTGTGTGGACAGGCCAGCCGGCTTGTCGACGACGATGAGATCGCCGTCCTCGGCGAGGATCCACGCCGGATGGATGTCGGGAAAGAGCTCCGGGAGCGAGAGGCGCGGGGTCATCAGTTCTGCTTGACGTCGGTGCCGGGCGGCGCCGTGAACTGGAACTCCGCCGGCTCGATCGACGCGGGCTGCGACGCGTTCTCGAAGTCGAACCGGTTCCGGTTGCCCTGCGCGTCGACGATGAGGACGCGGCGCACGACGCCAGGGTCCTTCTTCGCGAGGAGCGCCTTGTCGATATAGAACATCACGACTTCGTAGTGGGGAGTCGGCGCGCGCGGCTTGCCGACGAGCACGGGGCCGCCCTCGAACTTCGCCTTCTCGTTGAAGGTGAACGTGAACGACGGGCGGAGCCCGTGGCCCATGAGGAACGAGAGGGCGCCCGGATACTCCGAGTTCTGCACCGGCGTGACGAACATCTGCCGGTCCTCGGCGACGTAGACCTTGAGCGACACGCCGTCGGAGACGATGCGGTTCTGGTTCGGCGGATCGTAGCGAAACGAGATCCTGTCCGGCTTCTGGACCGACAGCGCGCCGCTCTGCTTCTTGACGGCCCCCGAGACCTTCTGCGTGTGCTCCTGCTTGAAGCGGGCGACGTACGTCTTCTTGCCCACGAAGATCGCGTCGACCTCGGCCGCGACGGCGTCCGCGGATCCCGCCGCGGCGGGCGGCACCGCGGGCGGCGCCGCCGTGCCGGGCGCGGGCGCGGAGGTCGCCGCCGGCGCCTCGGCGCGCCCTCCGCCCGCGTCGCGCGCCGCCGCGTCGCCGACGGGCGTCCCCGCGTCGCGCGCCGCCGTCGCGGCGCCCGCGTCCTCGCGCTTCCGGCCCGCGTCCTCCGCCGGCGCGCCCGCGTCGGCCGGCACCGCCGCGTCCGTCGCCGCCGGAGCGCCCGCGCCGGGGGCCGCCGCGGGGGCGCTTGCCTGCGGCGGCGCGTCGGCCGGCTGCGGCGGCGCGTCGGCCGGCTCCGGCAGGGACTGCGCGGCGGAGGGCGAGGCGTCGGGCGCCGCGCCGGCGGGAGCGGGCGGCGCGTCGCAGGCCGCCACGACCAGGGCAACGGCCGGGACGAGGGCGACGAGGCGGAGGCGGTTCATCGAAGAGCTCGCTTTCAAGGAGAGTGCGTCGCGTGTTCTAGGACAGGTAGGGCCGAGGTGGTAGCGCCGACCTCCACCGCCCCGGTCCCTGCGCCGGCGGCATCGACCGCGATCTCGCGTCGTCGCGGGGGCGCTCGCGGCCGCCGTCGCTCGAAAAATGGGGCCGCGCCGAGGGCAGGGACGCCGACGCTCGCCGGAGCACGCCAAGGGACGCCGGAGGTCCCCACGGCGGCGGAACGGCGGCGGAACGACGGCGCGACGGCTGGCTGAGCGGCGGAACCCTGCCGGAACGGCGGAACGGCGGCGTGGGCACGCGCGGGCGACGAGATCGTCACGAGCACCCCGGGCGAGACCATGTCTTGACCCCTATTTCCACGTAGCCCAAACTCTCCGGCCGCATGCGCGTGGGCACTCCCTCCCTGATCGATGCGTCGTCGCTCATCCTGATCCTCGACGTCTCGCGCAAGCTCGCGGCGCCGTGCGATCTCACCGAGCTGCTCGAGCTCATCATCAAGACGGGGCGGGAGGTGATAGGCGCCGACCGCGGGAGCGTCTTCCTCTACGACGAGGAGGCCAAGGAGCTTTACTCCCGTGTCGCCACGGGCGAGGCCCAGATCCGCGTCAGCATCGACAAGGGCATCGCCGGGGAGTGCGCGCGCAAGCGCCAGACCATCCTCGTCGACGACTGCTATTCCGACCCGCGGTTCAATCAGGAGATCGACCGCCGGACGGGGTATCACACCAAATCCCTCATCACGGTGCCGCTCATCGGGCTCGACGACAAGCTCGTCGGCGTGCTCCAGATGCTGAATTCGAAGGCGGACCACTTCGGCCCGGACGAGCGCGACGTGGCGGAGCTGCTCGCGGCGCAGGCGGCCGTCGCCGTGCAGCGCACGCTCCTGCTCGAGGAGCGCATGATCAAGCTGAAGCTCGAGCACGATCTCACCATCGCGCGCGACATCCAGCAGAACATCCTCCTGCGGCGGCTGCCGCGCTGCCCCGGCTATTCGCTGTCGGCGTTCAGCAAGCCGGCGGACGACACGGGCGGCGACATCTACGACGTGATCCGCCTCGACGAGCGCGTGGACATGTCGCCGATGCTGCTGCTGCTCGCCGACGCGGCCGGCCACGGCATCGGCCCCGCCCTCAGCGTGACCCAGTTCCGCGCGATGCTCCGCATCGGCCTGCGCCTCTCGGCCGACATGGACGCGCTCATGCACCACGTGAACCAGCAGCTCCTCGAGGACCTGCCGAACGACCGCTTCATCACGGCGTTCCTCGGCATCCTCGACCCGACGACGCACCAGCTCCGCTTCCACGCCGCCGGGCAGGGGCCGCTGCTCCACTACCGGGCGGCCGAGGGCCAGGTCGTGTGGCGCGATCCGTCGACCGTCCCGCTCGGCATGTTCAAGGATCTCGAGCTGCCCCCGACGCCGCCCCTCGTGATGGCGCCGGGCGATCTCCTCGTCCTGCTGACCGACGGCTTCTACGAGTACCAGGACGCCGCCGGGCAGGTGTTCGGCAAGGAGCGCGTCGGCGAGCTCATCCACCGCCTGCACGCGCGCCCCACGTCCGACATCCTCGGCGCGCTCCTCGCCGAGGTGCGCCGCTTCGCCGGCTCGGCCAAGCAGATCGACGACCTCACCGCGCTGCTCGTGAAGCGGGATTCCTAGCGCGAACCCGCGCGGGACCGCCCCATCGCGAACCTCGACTCGCTCCGCTTCGGCCGGCCGGAGCACCCGCGCACGCCGCAGCTCCTGCGCGGCGTCGTCGCGGGGCTCACCTCGTCGTCGGTCGAGATGGCGGGCCGGAGCGGCAGCGGCCTCGACCTCGTGGCGAGGGCATCGACGTCGAGCTCCGCGCCCTGCGCGCGGCGCCTTCGCCTATACTTGCAGCATGAAGCGCTGGATCCCGCTCGGGCTCATCGCCGCCGGCGCCGTCCTCGGCGCGGCGGCGCTGCTGCTGTCGCCCTCCGAGGAGGAACGGATCCGCGACCGGCTCACCCAGCTCGAGAACGCGGTGCGCATCGACGACGGCGAGCGGAATCCGCTGGTGCGCCACGGCCGCATTCGCGGTGAGTTCGCCGAGATCTTCGCGAAGGAGGCGAGCGCCCGCATCGCCGAGATCGGCGACAGCCTCCGCGGCCGCGACGAGCTCGCGAACGCGGCGACCCAGGCAGCCGTCGTCTATCAGACCGCGGAGGTGAGCCTGGGTGGTACGGAGATCCAGATCGATCCGGCCGGCATGACGGCGGAGGTGACCGCCACCGCGACGGTCACCGGCGCCCGGCATGGGCATGAGGTCCGGCGCGACGAGCTGCCCGTGGTGCTGCGGCTCGAGAAGATCGACGGCGAGTGGAAGATCGTCTCTGCCACCGTCCACCCCAGGCACACCCCCGGCGACGACGGCCGCTGACAACCGCGCTCAAGCCCGAGACGCAGCCAACAGCGAGCTTCGCGGCGTCGAGGGCACGCCAGGGAAGCGCTCATGCGCACCAAAAAGAAAGGCCGGTCGGGAAGAACCCGCCGGCCTGAGGCCCGCTTTCGCGGACCCACCGGGACCGCACAGGGGCGCCGGTGGAGGGGAGTCCACCGGAGTCCTGGAGAGGCCCGCGATCAGAAGAGATCAGAAGTCAGAAGAGAGAAGCCAGGAAAGCGATACGAAGCGTAATCAAGTAAAGAGCGAAGATAAAGCGAAGACGGGCGGAAGACTAAGACAATCCGAGAAGCCAGTCAAACTGAAAGATGAAGCTGAAGCGAAGTGAAAAGCGCGAAGCGGAACCGAACGAGCAAGCTCAAGCAAAGCAGGGGAGAAGCTGAAGCGAAGCGGGAAGCGGGGTCAACATCGAGAGCGGCACAACAGATAAGAAAAGCTCAGACCGAGGTCTGACAAGCTGGTCATGCTAAGCCAACTCAATTGGCGACGCGCATCGCGCGTGCCTCGGCCATCCCTCCTTAATCGCCTCGTAAGGCGTCTGTCGTCACGTGAACCGAAGCTGTCCGCCGGCGCCCGGCGACAAGTCAATCAAGGAGCCCGGTACCGCAAGAGCCATGGCATTCGGGTGACGGCGGGGTCGCGATCGCTCGGCTAGCGCCGCCGATCACCTCGCTTGGCGTCCCCCCCGAAGACCGGGGCTGCATTGCGAAGGTCATGCCAGGGGTCCCCCCTTCGAGTCCACATGAAACAGGACGACGAGCAGGGGCGACATCTGGTGGATACATAGAGCAACCGGCGGGCCAACGGCGAAGGGGCCGCGGTCCTGGCGCCCAGCAGCCAAATTTGCCGCTGAAACCCTCCCTCCAAGGCGCGCGCGCGACCTCGGAGGCCAGCACCGGTCATACATTTCCGCAGGGACTGGTCCGATCCAGGGATGGGTTCAGATCCAGAACGCAAAGCTTACCTGGACATGAATATGTTCATCCTCGATCCGCTGGACGCCCCGCATTGCACCGTGGAAGCGAAGAAGTGCACCAGGGCAGGACGACTGCCATCGACGCTTTGCGTCGTATCTCGACGGCGTGCTCCCCGCCAAAGGCGCAGCGCGCTACGCGGCGCAGCCCGCAGTACGCAGCGCGGCGCGCAGCTCACCGCACATGGGCGCAGCGCGCGGCACATGGCGCAGCTCGCGGCGCACAGGGCGCAGCTCGCGGCCGACAGCGCAGCTCGCGGCGCACAGCGCAGCTCGCTGGACTACCTGCAGCCGGCCTCGATCAGCGGCTCGACCACCCGGGCGATGTTCTCTTGGGGCTCGGAGAACCTGTGGCGTTCGAGCCTCCGCAACGCGCCCAGGAACCTCGGCCAGCTGCCACCGCAGGTCGCGAGCAGCGCCCGGAGCTCCGGAGTCCCCGAGTTGTAGACACGGAACTGCACGAGCGACGCGTTGTTGATCGGACGCCGCGCCCCGATGTCGGCCTTGAGCCGGGCGAGCACCGCGTCCTTCTCCGCCCGCTTCTGGGCGTCGGGCGCCGGGGACGCATACAGCCGATTGAGGTGGACGTAGGCCGCGTGCAGCGCGCGCGTCCGCACCTCGCTCCTCTCCATCTCCCTCATGTAGGCCGTCTTCTCCGCGGAGAAGGGGCCCACCCGCTCGTCCAGGTAATGCTTGGTGAGCTCGTCCCCGACGAAGCTCGCGAGGCTCTCGTTCAACCTCGTCTGCCCCTTCACGTACAGCGTCGCGTGCAGCGACTCGTGGAGCACCACGTTGGCGAGGTCGCCGAGCGCCTCGTCCCCGTCCGAGATCATCGTGGACAGGACCGGATCCTCGAGCCATCCGAGCGTCGAGTAGGCGCCCGCCGGACGCACGTCGACGTCCCAGCCGGCCGCCTTGAGCGGCGCCGCGAACGCCTTGGCATCCTTGAGATGGAACCACCCCATGTAGGGGACCGTACCCACGATAGGAAAACTCCATGTCTTCGAGCGGAACCGCAGCGGCTCACACGCGCTCACCACCCAGACCGCGGCTGGGCGATCGAGCTCGACATACGTCCTGTAATTGCCGGTCGGGGTCAGCCCGTGGCGCTCCCCGAAGCGCTTGATGTGCGGGACCTCGCGCAGCAGCGCGCGCGTCCGCCACGGCTTGCGGGCGTCGAAGGCGGCGTCCTCGAGCGACTCGGCGCGCCAGGCCATCGAGAGCTGGCCGACGCCCGCCTGCGCGATGTAGCGGACCTGGGTACACGATACGAGCAGGAGACAGAGCGCGACGAGCCCCGCGGCGGCGCAGACCAGGCGCGCCGCGGAGCGAGGGCGCGACACGGACCACGAGGGCGCGGCGCCGCGACGGGCGCTGGCCGCAAGCCTTTCGCTCATCCTTAGCTGATAGCTGGCCGCGCGGGCTTAACAAGCTCTTCCGCGCGATCGACGCGCGCGACGCGCGCCCCACCGGCACGCGCGGGGCGCGCCCGACAGATCAGGACGGCAGCGCCGCCCCCCACGAACTGAGCTGCACGGCCGGGACGATGGGGGCGCGTTCCCGCAACGAGGGCTCCTCCGTGGCATAGAGGGGCTCGCGTGCGAGGGGGTAGTCGCGTGGAGCCCCGTTCGCCAGCACCATCTGGATGGCGCCGAGGTGCCCGCTGCGGAACGCGGCGGCCGCGCACGCGAGATAGAACTCCCACGTCCTCATGAAGGCGCCGTCGAAGCCGGTGACCCGCTCGATCTTCTCCCTGTTCTCCAGGAAGTTACGGCGCCAGCAGCGCGCCGTGAGCGCGGAGTGGCGCCGCAGGTTCTCCGCGTCGAGCACGTCGAGGCCGCGCGCCGAGGCGCGCGTCGCCATCCCCTGGAGCGAAGGAGGCCAGTACCCCGGGAAGATGTGCTTTTGCAGGAAGGGGTCAGTCCGCGACGACTCCTGCTCTCTCGTGACGCTCTCGAGCAGGCACACGCCGCCCGGGGCGAGCAGCGCCTTCACCCTGTCATAGAACACCTCGATACGGCGCTCGCCGGCATGGCACATCGAGCCCAGAGAGACGAGCCGATCCCACCGCGGCTCGTCCTCGAGCTCGTCGCAGCTCATCACGCGGACCTCGACCGGGAGCCGCCGCGCCGCCGCCTGCTCGCGGATGTACCTCGCCTGGTTCTCGCAGAGGGTGATACCGAGGCACTGCACCCCGTACGCCTCCGCGGCGTGGAACATGAGGTGCCCCCATCCGCAGCCGAGATCCACGAGCCGTTGCCCGCGCCGGAGCGCGAGCTTCCGCGCGACGAGGGAGATCTTGTGGGCCTGGGCGTCGTCGAGCGTCTCGCCCGGAGAGCTGAAGTAGCCGCACGACGTCTGGAGGCGCCTGTCCAGGTAAAGAGGGTAAAAGTCGTTGCCTAGCCCATAGTGACGCTCGACGGCGAGCCTCTCGCGCTTCGCCGCCCCGGAGAGCAGCCCGAGCCGGAGCGCGTCGAGCACGCCCGAGAGGCCGCGGTCGAACGACGACGACGCGGGCACGAGGCGCGGCAGGCGCGCCTCCACGGACCGAGCGAGCTGGAAGAGGCCCGCGAGCGAGTCCTCGAGATCTCCCTCGAACGTGACCTCGCGCCGGACATACGCCTCACCGAGGCCGAGCGTGCCCCGGAGCGCCGTCTCGCAGAGCGACCGACGCGTCCTGAACGTCACGGCGAACTCGGGCGCGCCCGCGCCGAAGCGCAGCCGTTCGCCCCCCCAGAAGCGCAGCTCGAACGGGGTCTCGCCGTGGCGCTCCAGCAGGCGCGACGCCGCTTCCTTGAACCGACGAGACCACGGCGCCATTTCGCCCTTCCTGACGATGAACATCGGACCCCCTCCGCGGCCCCCCGGCCGCCCGACGAGCTGACCCGAGCTGGGCTTTCCCGTCAAGCAACATGTCATCCATGCAAACGACATCACAGCGAGTCACGGAACGCCCACAGCGGCCGGATGACACCCCGGACACGCGCTGTCGTCAGGGACAGGAGGAACGCAGTGGCTGGCTCGCTCATAACACCGTAGTGGTGTTCGGGAGAGTCCTGACAGCATGCTCACATGTCCGGGATGTTTCATGTTCCAGGCGAAGGAGGGAAATCGGGAAGATGACTCGAATTTCTCCCTACCTTCCTGGTCGTGTTCCTCGTCGCGTGACCTACCCATCCCCTGTGTGCGCTGCGCCCCTCGCGCCCGGTACGCGCCTGTGCTCCCTCGCGCCCGGTACGCGCCTGTGCTCCCTCGCGGCCGGGGCGCGGTCCGTGGTACGCACGCCGGCCCGTGACCACGCCCAGCGATCCTCCCGCCGCCCCGCGAGACCCTCCGCCGCCCGGGCGGCGCGCAGGCAAGGCCGGCAGCGGTGAGCTCGTGTTCGCGCGAGTCGGAGCGCGCACCGTGCTCGAGAAGGCGCTCGCCAGGAGCCCGCTCAAGCTGCTCGCTCCGAAGAACCACGGGCAGGCAGCGTGGGTGTTCGTCGCGAGCTTCGGCGGCGGCCTCGTCGGCGGCGACGAGCTCCACCTCCACGCGCGCGTCGGTCGCGGGGCCGCCGCGCTGCTCAGCACCCAGGCCTCGACCAAGGTCTACCGCTCGCCCCTCGGCAGCCGCCAGCGCCTCGAGGCCGAGGTTCAAGCAGGCGGGCTCCTCGTCTCGGTCCCCGATCCGGTCGTCTGCTTCGCGGGCTCGCGGTACGAGCAGGACGTCGACGTCGCGCTCGCCGACGACGCGTCGCTCGTGCTCGTCGACGCGCTGTCCTCGGGCCGGAGCGCGCGGGGCGAGCGCTGGGCGTTCGACCGGTACGCGTCGCGCATCCGGGTGAGCCGCGGCGGGCGGGCCGTGCTGCTCGACGCGACGCGGCTCGATCCCGCGCACGGCGCGCTGCCCGAGCGCATGGGGCGCTTCGACGCGCTCGCGACGCTCGTCGCGCTCGGCCCGCGCGCCGCGAGCGCGGCGGAGGCGCTGCTCGCGGCGCGGCCGCCGCCCGAGCGGCGCGCCGAGCTCGTCGCGTCGGCCAGCCCGCTCCGGGGCGGCGGCGCCGTCGTGCGCGTCGCGGGCACGAGCGTCGAGCGCGTGGCCGGCTTCCTCCGCGGCGCGCTCGGCTTCCTCGCGGGTGAGCTCGGTGATGATCCGTTCGCACGAAAGTGGTAGCGTCGCGCCGCGCCGGCAAAGCCGCGGCGTCGCCGCGCCGGAGAGAGGGCGAACATGCACCTTGCGCCTCGTGATCTCGACAAGCTCGTGCTGCACGGCGCGGGCTTCCTCGCCCAGAAGCGCCTCGCGCGCGGGGTCAGGCTCAACTACCCGGAGGCCGTCGCGCTCATCGCGACGCAGATCCTCGAGCTGATCCGCGACGGCCGCAGCGTCGCCGAGCTCATGGACGTCGGCCGCCGCCTGCTCGGGCGCGCGCAGGTGATGGCCGGCGTCCCCGAGATGGTCGCCGAGGTCCAGGTGGAAGGGACCTTCCCCGACGGGACGAAGCTCGTCACCGTCCACCACCCGATCGCGCTCGAGCACGGCGATCTCGCGCTGGCGCTCTACGGCAGCTTCCTCCCCGTGCCCGACGTGTCGCTCTTCCAGCCCGCAGGCCAGGCAGAGGTGACGGCCGGCGAGGTGCTCGTGACGCCCGGCGAGGTGCTCGTGAAGCCCGGCGAGATCGAGCTCTCCCCCGGCCGGCGGAGGCTCTCTCTCCCCGTGAAGAACCTGGGCGACCGGCCGATCCAGGTGGGCAGCCACTACCCGTTCTCGGAGACGAACCGCGCGCTCGAGTTCGACCGGGCGGCGGCGGCGGGGATGCGGCTCGACATCCCCGCGGGCACCGCCGTCCGCTTCGAGCCGGGCGACGAGAAGACGATCACGCTGGTGCAGGTCGGCCCGCACGGGGCGGCGCACGCCGCGCGGGAGGAGCAGCAGGCATGAGCCACAGGATGCAGCGGCGGCACTATGTCGATATCTACGGGCCGACGGTCGGCGACCGGGTGCGGCTCGGCGACACCGGCCTCATCGCCGAGGTCGAGCGGGATCACACGTCCTACGGCGATGAGTGCAAGTTCGGCGGCGGCAAGGTGCTGCGCGATCGCATGGGGCAGATGCCCGGCGCCTCGAACGACGAGGCGCTCGACTGCGTCATCACGAACGCGCTCATCGTCGACTGGACCGGCGTCTACAAGGCCGACATCGGCATCAAGCGCGGCCGCATCGCGGCGATCGGCAAGGCCGGCAACCCGAAGGTGATGGCCGGCGTCACGCCGGGCATGGTCGTCGGCGTGACGACGGAGGTCATCGCCGGCGAGGGCCACATCGTCACGGCCGGGGGCGTCGACGCGCACATCCATTTCATCTGCCCGCAGCAGGGATACGAGGCGCTCGCGGCGGGCGTCACGACGTTCGTCGGCGGCGGCACGGGCCCGGCGACGGGCACGAACGCGACGACGTGCACCCCGGGCGCCCGCCACATCTCCCTGATGCTGCAGGCGACGGACGTCCTGCCGCTCAACATCGGCCTCACGGGCAAGGGCAACACCTCGTCGCCCGAGGGGCTGCTCGAGCAGGTGCGCGCCGGCGCCGTCGGGCTGAAGCTCCACGAGGACTGGGGGACGACCCCGCCCGCCATCGACTGCTGCCTCAGCTTCGCCGAGCACGAGGACATCCAGGTCACGCTCCACACCGACACGCTGAACGAGTCGGGCTACGTCGACGACTCCATCGCGGCGTTCAAGGGCAGGACGATCCACTCCTACCACTCCGAGGGCGCGGGCGGCGGGCACGCGCCCGACATCCTGCGCATCTGCGGCGAGCCGAACGTCATCCCGAGCTCGACGAACCCGACGCGCCCGTACACGGTCAACACGCTCGACGAGCACCTCGACATGCTCATGGTCTGCCACCACCTCGACCGGAACATCCCGGAGGACGTGGCGTTCGCCGAGAGCCGCATCCGCGGCGAGACCATCGCGGCCGAGGACATCCTGCACGACCTCGGCGCGATCAGCATCATCTCGAGCGACAGCCAGGCGATGGGCCGCGTCGGCGAGGTGATCACGAGGACCTGGCAGACCGCGCACAAGATGCGGGATCAGCGCGGCCGGCTGCCCGAGGAGCAGGGAGACAACGACAACTTCCGCATCCGCCGCTACGTGGCCAAGTACACGATCAACCCGGCCATCGCGCACGGCATGTCCCACGAGATCGGGTCGGTCGAGCCGGGCAAGCTCGCGGACCTCGTGCTGTGGCGGCCCCAGATGTTCGGCGTGCGCCCGGAGCTCGTCATCAAGGGCGGCCTCATCGCCTGGGCGCAGATGGGCGATCCGAACGCGTCGATCCCGACGCCTCAGCCGTACTACATGCGCCCGATGTTCGGCTCGCTCGGCGCGGCGGTCGGCGAGACGAGCATCGCGTTCGTGTCGAGCCGCGCCATGGACGAGGGGAGCATCCGCCGGCTCGACCTGAAGAAGCGCCTGTCGGCGGTCCGCCGGTGCCGCAAGATCGGCAAGGCCGACATGCGCCTCAACAGCACGCTCCTGCCGATCACGGTCGATCCCGAGACGTACGAGGTGCGGGCCGGCGGCGAGCTCCTCCGCTGCGATCCCGCGAAGATCCTGCCCCTCGCGCAGAGGTACAGCCTCTTCTGAGGCGTGGAGCCCGCCCTCGGCCGCTCCGCGCCTGCGGGTTCACCGCTCTCTCCGTCTGCTTCCGTTGGCCTCCGTCCGCTCCCCTCTGCTTCTGTCTGATCCTGTCTGATTCTGTCTGATTCCATCCGCGCGCATGAACAGGTGGCTCCTCCTCCAGCTCTCCGACTCCGCGTTTCCGGTCGGAGGGTTCGCGCACTCCGCGGGCCTGGAGGCGGCGGTGCAGCTCGGCGAGGTCGGACCCGGGGGCGCGCTCTCGTCGTTCGTCGCGAGCGCGCTCTGGCAGGTGGGCCTCGGCGCGCTGCCGCTCGTGCGGGCTGCGCACGAGCGGCCGCTCGACATCGCGGCCGTCGACGACGCCTGCGACGCCTTCCTCGTGAACCACGTCGCGAACCGGGCGAGCCGGACGCAGGGCCGCGCGTTCCTCGCGACGAGCGCGCGCGTCTTCCCCTCCGCCGAGATCCGCCGCCTCGACGCCGCCGTGCGGGCGCGGGAGGCGCTGGGCCACCACGCGCCGGCGTTCGGCGCGACCCTCGCGGCGCTCGGCGTCCCGCGCGAGGACGCGCAGGCCGTCTACCTGCACGCCTCGCTCCGCGGCGTCGTCTCGGCGGCGGTGCGCCTCGGGCTCATCGGGCCGCTGGAGGCACAGCGACTGCAACTCGAGAGCGCGCCGCTCCTCGACGCGGTGCTCCATGAGTGTGGAGATCACGGCGTCGACGAGCTCGCGCAGCCGGCGCCGCTCCTCGATCTCTTCGGGGCCACGCAGGATCGGCTCTACTCGCGTCTCTTTCAATCGTGAGGTGACAGCATGCACGACCCCGGCGAGCACGGGCATGGGCACAACGGCCACGACCACGACCACGACCACGACCACGACCACGACCACGACCACGACCACGACCACGTTCGCGGGGGTGGCCACAGGCACGCGCATGCGCACGGAGACGAGCACACGCACGGGCACACGCACGAGCACTGGGCGAATCCGGGGCTCTTCAGCGAGCGGGAGGCGCCGAAGGACCGGGATTTCTCGGCGCGCGCGTTCACGGTGGGGATCGGGGGGCCCGTCGGCAGCGGCAAGACGGCGCTCGTGCTCGCGCTCTGCCGCGCGCTGCGCGACAGGATGCCGCTCGGCGTCGTCACGAACGACATCTTCACCCAGGAGGACGCCGAGTTCCTGCACCGCAACAAGGCGCTGCCGCCGGAGCGCATCCGCGCGGTGGAGACCGGGGGCTGCCCGCACGCGGCGATCCGCGAGGACATCAGCCACAACCTCGTCGCGCTCGACGACCTCATGGATCACGTCGCGCCCGCGCTCCTCATCGTCGAGAGCGGCGGCGACAACCTCGCCGCCCAGTACAGCCGGGAGCTCGTCGACTACACGATCTACGTGATCGACGTCGCCGGCGGCGACAAGGTGCCGCGCAAGGGCGGACCGGGCATCACGCAGTCGGATCTGCTCGTCATCAACAAGACCGATCTCGCGCCGCACGTCGGCGCCGACCTCGGCGTCATGGAGCGGGACGCCCGGAGGATGCGCGGCGAAGGGCCGTTCCTGTTCGCGCAGTGCAACCGGAGCCAAGGAGTTCCGGAGATCATTGACCACATCCTCTCCGCCATGCGCCGCGCGACCACCACGGCGCCCCCCGCGAAATAGGCCTCTATCGCGCGCCTCCCGCTGCGAGAAGCGCTCACGCTCCACAGGAGTCGGCATACCGGAGCACATCTGCGCCGGGCGCGCGGCGTCGCCCCCTGTTAAAGGAGGACAGCGGCAACGCCGCTTCGACTTCCGTTTCGCTGGAATACCGGTTCTATTGGACCGTAGGCGGACTTCGGACGGGTGGTAGAGGGCGGAGAGGGCTCCGCCGGGCGGAGCGGCTTCCACCACGACCGCCGCGGTCGTCACGCGATCACGGCAGCGCCGGATGGCGAGGCGGCGCGGCGCACCCGTCGTAGACCAGAGGAGGAGGCATCAGTGAGCCAGGCCCGACCCCATGTGCTGGTGGTGGACGCCGAGAAGAGGGTCCTCGACAGGCTCGCGCTCGAGCTGAACCAGGGCGGCTTCGACGTCACCTGCGCCGAGAGCGGGCCCGCGGCGATCGAGCTCGTCAAGGCGCGCCGCTTCGACCTCGTGGTCGCCGATGTGGGGACGCTCGGCATGGAGAGCGCCGGGGCCATCGCCGCGCTCAAGGCGCTCAGCCCGGACCTCGAGATCATCGTCGGCGCCCCGTGCTCGAGCGCGCAGGCCGCCGTGGAGTGCATCGAGCGCGGCGCGTACGACATGCTGGCGAAGCCCTACGACATCGACGACCTGAAGCGGATGCTCGAGGCGGCGATGCTGCGCACCCACCTCGACGCCGTGGCGGCCGTCCACCAGGCGAGCGCCGCCCTCGTCGCGTCCCTCTCGCGGGACGACTTCCCCGAGCGCGCCGTGGATCTCGCGGCGAAGGTCGTCTATACGACCAGCGCGGCGCTCTCGCTGGCGCTCGATCAAGGGGCCGCCCTGTACCAGGCGGCCTCCGGCGCCGAGGTGTCCGCGGCGTTCATCGCGCGGCTCGCCGGGCGCATCGAGGGCGCGCTCGCGCCTGTCCGCCTGTCCGCGGACGACGCGCCCGATCTCCTCTGTACCGCAGAGGGCGATCGCTTCGGCGCCGCCATCGTCGCGCCGCTCCGCCTGGGCGAGAGCTCGTTTGGCGGCCTCGTGGTGCTCCGCGACGAGCGCCTGCCTGCGTTCACCAGCCAGGAGGAGCAGGCCATCGGCATCTTCGCGATTGAGCTCGCGCTCGCCTTTTACGGCCACAAGGTACGGCGCTCGCTCGGCCCCTGCGCCGCCTGAAGCTCGCGCGCGGGATGATCGGGGATGGATGAAGCGCGCGTCCGCGCGCGGCGCGCGCGTCCGCGCCGAGATCTGCGGCGAGCGCCCGCAAATTCTTCGGCGATCGAGCTCAAGATTCCCTCTGGCGAACGCGTTCGCACCCCACTAAAGGAGGGGAGCGATGAGCCCCACCGCTGCACCATCGACTCTCCCCGCCAGGGCCCAGCGCGCCGCGACCTTCTACCGGGACCTCGTCGGCAAGAAGATCGCGATGGCGCTGAGCGGCGTCATCTTCTTCGGCTTCGTGATCGGCCACATGACCGGCAACCTGCAGGTCTTCCTCGGCCGGGAGAAGATCAACGACTATGCCGCCTTCCTCCACGGGACGCCCTCCCTGCTCTGGGGGACGCGGATCGTCCTCCTCGCCGCCCTCATCGTCCACGTCTACACGGGCGTGACGCTCGCGCAGCACAGCCGCGCTGCCCGGCCGGTCCCCTACCAGGTGAAGGGGCAGCGGCGCCCGAACGTCGCCGCGCGGACGATGCTGCTGAGCGGCGGCGTGCTCGCCGCCTTCATCGTCTATCACCTGCTCCACCTGACGACGGGCACCGTGCACCCCGACTTCGTGCCGCTCGACGCCTACGACAACGTCGTGAAGGGCTTCAGCTCGGCGCCCGCGGCGATTGCCTACGTCGTGGCGATGGGCCTGCTCGCGCTGCACCTCTACCACGGCGCGTGGAGCATGTTCCAGTCGGTGGGCTTCAGCCATCCGCGCTACACGCCGGCGCTCAAGAAGCTCGCGGCCGCGTCGTCGATCCTGCTCTTCGCCGGCTTCTCATCCGTCCCGCTGGCCGTCCTGTTCGGCATCGTCCGCTGAGCCCGGAGCCCCCGTCATCATGCAGCTCAATGCGAAGATCCCCGAAGGTCCCATCGAGAAGAAGTGGGACCAGCACCGCTTCAACCTGAAGCTCGTCAACCCGGCGAACAAGCGGAAGTACACGGTCCTCGTCGTCGGCACCGGCCTCGCCGGGGGCGCGGCGAGCGCGACGCTGGCCGAGCTCGGCTACAACGTGAAGAGCTTCTGTTTCCAGGACTCTCCGCGCCGCGCCCACAGCATCGCCGCGCAGGGCGGCATCAACGCCGCGAAGAACTACCAGAACGACGGCGACAGCATCTACCGCCTCTTCTACGACACCGTGAAGGGCGGCGACTACCGCGCGCGCGAGGCCAACGTGTACCGGCTCGCGCAGATCAGCGTGAACATCATCGACCAGTGCGCCGCGCAGGGCGTGCCGTTCGCGCGCGAGTACGGCGGCGTGCTCGCGAACCGCTCCTTCGGCGGGGCGCAGGTGTCGCGCACGTTCTATGCGCGAGGCCAGACGGGCCAGCAGCTCCTCCTCGGCGCCTACCAGGCCCTCGAGCGGCAGATCGGCCTCGGCAAGGTGAAGATGTACCCGCGCACCGAGATGCTCGACCTCATCGTCATCGACGGCAAGGCGCGCGGCCTCATCACCCGCGACCTGATCACCGGCGCGCTCGAGACGCACCTCGGCGACGCGGTCGTCCTCGCGTCGGGCGGCTACGGCAACGTCTTCTTCCTCTCGACGAACGCGAAGGGGTCGAACACAACGGCCATCTGGCGGGCGCACAAGCGCGGCGCGCTCTTCGCCAACCCCTGCTTCACGCAGATCCACCCGACGTGCATCCCGGTCTCGGGCGACTACCAGTCGAAGCTGACGCTCATGAGCGAGTCGCTCCGCAACGACGGCCGCATCTGGGTGCCCGCGAACCCGGGCGACACGCGCCCGCCGGAGCTCATCCCCGACGGCGAGCGTGACTATTACCTCGAGCGCCGCTATCCGAGCTTCGGCAACCTCGTGCCGCGCGACGTCGCGTCGCGCGCGGCGAAGGCGGTATGCGACGAGGGCCGCGGCGTGGGGCCGACGCGGCTCGGCGTGTACCTCGACTTCTCGGACGCCATCCGGCGCCTCGGCAAGCCGGCCATCGCCGAGCGTTATGGCAACCTCTTCGACATGTACGAGCGCATCACGGGCGACGACCCGTACAGCGTCCCGATGCGCATCTATCCGGCCATCCACTACACGATGGGCGGGCTCTGGGTCGACTACAACCTGATGAGCACGATCCCCGGCCTGTACGTGCTCGGCGAGGCGAACTTCTCCGACCACGGCGCGAACCGGCTCGGGGCGAGCGCGCTGATGCAGGGCCTGGCGGATGGGTACTTCATCATCCCCTACACCATCGGCGATTACCTCGCGTCGACGAAGCTCGAGCGGGTCGACGATCTCCACCCCGCCGTGAGGGACGCCGAGCGCGACGCGAGCGCGCGGCTGAACAAGCTGCTCGGCGCGAACGGCTCGCGCACGGCCGACTCGTTCCACCGCGAGGTCGGCAAGATCATGTGGGAGGCGTGCGGGATGGCGCGCAACGCGGCCGGGCTCAAGGGCGCGCTCACGCGGATCCCGGAGCTCCGCGAGCAGTTCCACCGCGACGTCCGCGTCTCGGGGACCGGCACCGGCCTGAACCAGGAGCTCGAGAAGGCGGCGCGTGTCGCCGACTTCTTCGAGCTGGCAGAGCTCATGTGTCGTGACGCGCTCGACAGGGAGGAGTCGTGCGGCGGGCACTTCCGCGAGGAGCACCAGACGCCCGAGGGCGAGGCGAAGCGCGACGACGACCGCTTCTCCTATGCCGCCGCCTGGGCATGGCGAGGCGAAGGTCAGGCCCAGGAGCTCCACAAGGAGCCGCTCCAGTTCAACGAGGTTCACCCCACGCAGCGGAGTTACAAATAATGCGCCTCACCCTCCATGTCTGGCGGCAGAAGGGCAAGTACGAAGCGGGCCGGTTCGTCACGTACGAGGTGCCCGACGTCAGCGAGCACATGTCCTTCCTCGAGATGCTCGATGTGCTCAATCAGCGGCTCATCCTCAAGGGTGAGGAGCCAATCGCGTTCGATCATGACTGTCGCGAGGGCATCTGCGGCATGTGCGGCTTCATGATCAACGGCCAGGCGCACGGCCCCCTCCGTGGGACGACCGTGTGTCAGCTGCACATGCGTCACTACAAGGACGGCGACGTGCTGTGGCTCGAGCCGTGGCGGGCTCAGGCGTTCCCGGTGGTAAGCGACCTCGCGGTGGACCGCAGCGCGTTCGACCGGATCATCGCGTCGGGCGGCTTCGTCTCGGTGTCGACGGGCAGCGCGCCGGACGCGAACGCGATCCCGGTGCCGAAGGTGGTCGCCGAGCGCGCCATGGACGCGGCGGCGTGCATCGGCTGCGGCGCCTGTGTCGCATCTTGTCCGAACGCGTCCGCCTCTCTCTTCACCGCGGCGAAGCTCACGCACCTGAACCTCCTGCCGCAGGGCCAGCCGGAGCGCGATCAGCGGAGCCTCAACATGGTCGCCCAGATGCGCGTCGAGGGCTTCGGCCACTGCACGAACGTCGGCGAGTGCGAGGCGGTCTGCCCGAAGGAGATCCCCCTCGACATGATCGCGCAGATGAACCGCGACTACCTGCGCGCGACGCTGGTCCACCGCGACGTGCAGGCCAAGGGCGGCACCGGCTGAAGCGCCGCACCGCCGGCCTCGCCCGAAGCCGGCGGCGCTTCCCTCCCCTCTCCTCGACAGCGAACGCCCTCCTCCCGCACGTCATGAACGGCGGCGCTCCGTCGCCGTCACCCCGCCGCCAGGGCGGGCGCGCCCTGGATTGACCACCGGCTCGCCGCCCGACGCGCCGCGCCAAGCGTGCGCCTGTGGCCCGCGGGGTCAGGCCGGCCCTTCGGCCCATCCCCGCCCGTACGGCCGGCCCCCGGTGCCTGCAGGCGCAGGCTGCAGCGCCTCGGCGCGAGGCGCACCCGAACAGGGCCCCGCGGCATGACAGGCGAGCCCTGGTGCCGCGGGTGCGCCAGCACGATCCCGACGGCCGCCGCAGGTGTGGCACGAGACCGCCGTCATCTCCCGTTTTCGTACAATTTTTCACCAAAAGCACAAGATTTTGCAGGCCACCTGTGGAAAACAGGCCAGGAGTTTCCTGATCACCGACTCAGGTACTTCCTAAACAATCTTCACATCCCGAGCTCCAACCGTACAGTCAACGTGGGATAAGCACTCGGCATGTTTCGAGAACATCTCGTCGCGACTCGCGCCCATGCCAGTGGGGGCTTTCCAGGTGTGACGAGCCGTCGCTCCAGTAGCAGCGCAACCGCGAAGATGCCGTGGCGCTCTCCCGCGCCGCAATGAAACGTGTCAGGGTCAACAGGCACTTGTTCGAGGTCACGAGTTGGAATAACCTCGAAATTGTCCTGAACGGGATCAGTCGTCATAAGACAATTGTGGTCACCCCACACCATGTCGTAGACTAGGTCGAACTTAGAGCGCCGCAGCGAGGGGGGGCATCCCGCGGCGAGCGCGTCGAGGATCGCATCGAGTATCGCTCTTCTGCGGAAGCCGGTTCGAGGGGAGGGCCGGCAGGAGGAGAAGCCAGAGGCAACGGCCGCGGCGACCTTTCTCCCGGCGGATCAGGAGATCCGCTTTCCACACGGGAACGACGCGCACCGGGACCGCAAATCAGACCCACGGGGGCCGGGCAGATCGCCTGACGGCGCCCTGCTGCGCCGTTCGCGCTGCGCGCCTTCGGCGCGCGCCGGGGTCTGCGAGGCTGGTCGGATGCGGGAGTTCGAACATCAGACAGGTCTCTTGGACGAGCGAAGAAGTAGGAGGGGAACTTCATGAGGTGCTGCATCGACGGCCTTAATCTGCATCCGACGAGCGTCCACGATGCTGCCGTTGCTCTCGACACCGTGACGGATCGGCTCCTCGCCGCGGGGGATCGGCGAGCGGCCTTCACCGACGTCTACGGTATCGTCACGCGCGCGGTCGCGGCGCAGGTCGAGCGACGCGATGGCATGTTCCTCGAGCCGGCGTGGATCTCGCGGCTCGCGGGCCGGTTCTGCGAGCGGTACCTCGAGACGCTCGGCTGGTGCGATCGAGGCGCGGCGCAGGACTGCGGCGCCTGGCACATCGCGTACGCGAGCACGGCGTCGCGGTTCACGCCCCCCGTGCAGAACGCGCTGCTCGGCTTCAGCGCCCACATCAACTACGATCTGATCTTCGGGATCCACGCGACGATCGTCGAGTTCGGGCACGACGCCGACCGGGCGATGCTCGCGCGGCTCAAGCACGATCACGATCAGATCAATACGCTGCTCCGCGCCTCGGTCATCGAGGCGCTCGCGCGCCTCACCGCGCGGCATGGCTGCCCCCTCAGCGCGTTCTTCCTGGACACCGCGCCGGAGCTCGCGGTCTGGGTGTCGATGGAGATGCTCTCGCGGTGGCGCGAGCGGGTCTGGGACGACGTCCTGGCGCTCCTCGCCGCGCGCAGCGGGAGCGAGCGGGCGGCGCTCTCCCGCGGGATCGAGCGGCGCTCCACGCGCATCGCCCAGATGCTCGCGCTGCCCTCGCTCCACCAGGCGCCGCATTCGGCGCTCCGCCTCCTGTCAAGGGCCGCGTGATCGCGACCGACCGCAACCGGAGCCCCGCCCGATCGTAGAATGGGGGCATGAGCAAGCTGCCCAAGGAACCGCCCGCCGGCGAGATCACCCCTCCAGCGCTCTACCTGCGACGGCGCGAGCTCCTCAAGAACGCGGCGCTCTTCGCCGGCACCGCGTCGGCCATGGGCGGCGGCCTCGTCTGGCTCACGGGCGGCGCGGCGCGCCTCTCGGCGGCCGGCGCCCCCGGCGGCGAGGCCACGCCGCTCGGCAGCGCCGCCGCGCCGCTCGGCAGCGCGGCAGCGCCGCCGGGGCCGCTGGCCGCCGGCGCGTCGTCCTCCGGGACGAGCTCGAGAGACCCGTTCGTCACCGACGAAGCGCGGACCTCCTACGAGGACATCGTTTCGTACAACAATTTCTACGAGCTCGGCCTGAGCAAATCGGAGCCGGCCCAGAACGCCGGCCGGCTCAGGCTCCGCCCCTGGTCCGTCGCGTGCGAGGGAGAGGTGAAGAAGCCCGAGGTCATCGACCTCGACACCCTCCTCCGATGGTTTCCCCTGGAGGAGCGCGTCTATCGAATGCGCTGCGTCGAGGCGTGGTCGATGGTGATCCCCTGGCTCGGGTTCCCGCTGGGCGCGCTGCTCAGGCGCCTCGAGCCGACCTCTCGCGCCCGGTACGTCCAGTTCACCACGCTGCTCGATCGAGAGCAGCTGCCCGGCCAGCGGAGCGACGTGCTCGAGTGGCCCTACGTCGAGGGGCTCCGGATCGACGAGGCCATGCACCCTCTCACGATGCTGGCCGTGGGCCTCTACGGCAAATCGCTGCTCGGCCAGAACGGAGCGCCCATTCGCCTGGTGGTGCCGTGGAAGTACGGCTTCAAGGGGTGCAAATCGATCGTCAGCATCAAGCTCACCGAGCGGCAGCCGGGGACGAGCTGGAGCCGCGCCGCGCCGGACGAGTATGGGTTCTATGCGAACGTGAACCCCGCGGTGGATCACCCGCGCTGGAGCCAGGCGACGGAGCGGAGGATCGGTGAGCTGCGCCGCCGCCCCACGCTGCCATTCAACGGCTATGCGGAGGAGGTCGCCGGCCTCTACAGCGGGATGGACCTGCGGGAGAGCTTCTGACGATGCGCACGCCAGCGAGGACGATGTCGCCGCCGCGCGCTGCCGCCGCCGGCGTGCCGGCTGGCCGGAAGCTCGGCTGGCTCCCGCCCGCGGTCGTCGCCGGCGGGCTGATCCCGCTTGTCGTGCTCGGCCTGCGCGCCGGGGCCGGGGCGCTCGGCCCGGACCCCGTCGCCGAGGCGCTGAACCAGCTCGGCCTGCTCGCGCTCGTGCTGCTCATCGCCTCGCTGGCGGCGACGCCGCTCAAGCTCGTGTCGGGCTGGACCTTTCCGCTGCGTATCCGCAAGGCGCTCGGGCTGCTCGCGTTCTTCTACGCGTGCGCCCACTTCCTGACGTATGCGATCGTCGATCAGGGCCTCGACGTGCGCGCGATCGTCGAGGACCTCACGGAGCGCCCCTTCCTCCTCGCCGGCTTCGTCGCGCTCCTCGTGCTCGTCCCGCTCGCGGCGACGTCGACCGCGCGCATGCTGAAGCGCCTCGGCGCCGCGCGCTGGAAGCGCCTGCACCGCCTCGCCTACGCCGCCGCCGTCCTCGGGATCGTGCACTTCTTCCTGCGCGTGAAGAAGGACGCGACAGAGCCGATGATCTACGCGGCGCTGCTCGCGCTCCTCTTCGCCGTGCGCATCGTGAGCGCCGTCCTGCACAGACGCGCGGCGCCGCGCTGAGCGCCAGCGTCGCGCCGTCGCCGCGCGGCGAACCTGCCGCGCGGCGACGCGCGTTCAGGTACCATGGGGCTTCGACGTGGAACGCGTGAGGACGGCGTCATGAGGCTCTTCACCATCGGGGACAGCATCTCTCAAGGCTTCATGTCGCTCGGCGCGGCGCGCACCCAGCTCGCGTACTCCACGTGGATCGCGCATGCGCTCGGCGTCGACGTCGGCGACGCGCTGTCGAGCCCGGCGTACCGCGTGCCCGACTACCCCGCCCACGGGCTGCTGCTCGATCTCGAGGTGGTGCTCCGCCGCCTCCAGCTCGCCTTCGGCGCCACGATCGACAGGCTCGAGTGGGCCGCCGTCCTCCTGGAGATCAACCGGGTGCTCGACGTGGCCGAGGAGTACTACGAGCGCGGCGAGGGGGCCGGCCGCTACCGCGGCGGGAGCGTCTCCTGGTTCCACAACGTCTCGGTGTACGGCTTCGACGTGGCCGACGCGTGGCTCGTGACCCCGAGGCTCTGCAGGGAGCGGATCGCGGCGGCGCCCGGCGCCAGGGACGGCTTCTTCCAGGGGCCCAACGCGGCGTTCTACCGGACCGCGCTCCGCGTCCTCAACCCGTCGCGGGACGAGCGCCTCGACGGGTACAGCCAGCTCGACTGGCTCGGCCACCACGCGCGCGGCGAGGGCGTCGAGAACCTCCTCCTCTGGCTCGGCCCCAACAACGCGGTCGGCTCGGCGATCCTCCTCAGCGTCGCGGCGACCGAGGACAGGCCCGAGCGGCGGCCGGCCTCGCTCAGCTTCGACGAGCGGACCCGGGCGCAGTGGAACCTCTGGATGCCCGACGACTTCGTCGCCGAGTACGGCGAGCTGCTCGACCGGGTCGACACCCTGATGCGGCGCAACGAGAGCCCGGGCTGGCGGGTGTTCGTGGCCAACGTGCCTCACGTGACGATCGTGCCGATCGCCACGGGCGTCGGCGACCCGCTGCCCGGCCTGCCGCGCTACTACCCCTATTACACCTATCCCCCGCTCGCTCGGGGCACCCGCCTGATCGAGGCGGGCGCGCCGCACCTCACCGCCGCGGACGCGCGGCGCATCGACGAGACGGTCGACGCCTGCAACGCGCAGCTCGTCCGGCTCATCGAGGAGAAGAACGCCCGCCACCGCGCGCCCCGGTATCACCTCGTCGACGTCTCCGGCGGCCTGGACCGGCTCGCGTACCGGCGCACCGGCGGCGAGCCGGCGTACGAGTTCCCCGCGTACTTCGCGGCCAACGTCGCGCCGCCGATGGACACCCGCTTCTACCACGTCGATCGCGCCGGGCGCCGCAAGGCCGGCGGCATCGTCAGCCTCGACGGCGTTCACCCGAGCGTCATCGGCCAGGGCCTCCTCGCCCACGAGTTCCTCAAGGTCATGAAGGAGGCCGGCGTCCCTGGCGCCGACCCGGACCGCCTGCCGTGGCCCAGGATCGTGGCGAGCGACACGCTCTATCAGGACCCGATCCCGCTGATGGAGGAGATCTACCAGTACGAGGAGCTCTCGTACGCCGTGCTCTCGGCCTACCGGTACGTCTTCGGAGGGTTCCAGGGGCGCCGCGGCAGCATCAAGGACTTCTAGAGCGCCCCTGGTACGAGCGTCGCAGAGCGGCGGTCACCCGCACAGGAGACGGGCCCAGATCGGCGTTTTCGGCGCGCAAGCGCACTCCGGTGCGCTGAGCACCGAAAACGTCGAGATGGGCCCGTATCCGAAGCGGGTGACCGCCGCTCACGCTCACGGCACTGCCGGCGTGCTCCCGCGGAGCATGAAAAAGATGAGCACCCCGGTGACGGAGACGTAGAGCCAGAGGGGCAGCGTCACCCGCGCGACCTTGGCGTGCTTCGCAAAGTTCGCCTTGTAGGCGAAGTAGAACGACGTCAGCGCGAGCGGCACGATGCCCGCCGAGAGCACGATGTGCGAGATGAGGACGGCGAAGTAGACGGCGCGCAGCGGCCCGGTGCCCTGGTACTTCGTGTCGCCGTGGACGAAGTGATAGGCGAGGTAGCCGACGAGGAACAGCGACGAGGCCGCGAACGCCGAGACCATCAGGTACTTGTGCACGACCATCGCGCGGCGCTTGATCGCGATCCAGCCCGCGACGAGGAGCGTGGCGGCCGTCGCGTTCAAGGCGGCGTTCAGCGGCGGCATGAAGCGGAGATCCGCGCCGCCCGCGCCCCGCCGGATGATGAGGATGTAGGCGAGGAACGCCAGCGCGGCCGCGGAGAGCACGGCATTGAAGGCGTAGAACGATCGGTCGCTGGTGCGGGCGAGCAGGCCGACCGGCTTCAAGTGGCTCGAGGCGTGGGACGACATCGCGCGGTCCATACCAGAGGAGCGCGCCGAGCGCGAACGCGAGCGGGCGACCTCGGATCAGCGGACGGAAGCGGACGGAAGCGGACGGGAGCCGACGGGAGCTGACGGAGACGAACGCCAGCGCTCGCAGGCCGACCGAAGCGGACGGGCGCGAACGGAGCCGCCCCGAGCGACCGCGGGCTACGCGGAGCTCGGCGCGATCCCCATCGCGGGGCTGCGATCGAGGTTCCGCAGCGGCTCGCGCATGGTCACGAACTCCTCGGCCGCGGTCGGGTGGATGCCGATCGTCGCGTCGAACTGCGCCTTGGTCGCGCCGCACTTCAGCGCGACGGCGAACCCCTGGATGATCTCGCCGGCGTCGGGCCCGACCATGTGGACGCCGAGCACCCGGTCGGTCGCGCGGTCGACGACGAGCTTCATCATCGTCTTCTCCTCGCGCCCGGAGAGGGTGTGCTTGAGCGCGCGGAAGGTCGAGAGATAGATGGCGACGTCGTGATGCTCTCGCGCCTGCGCCTCGGACAGGCCGACGGTGCCGACGTTCGGCTGGCTGAAGACGGCGGTCGGGATGCCGGCGTAGTCCACGCGCGCGCGCTCGCCGCGGAAGAGCGTCTTCACCAGCGCCATCGCCTCGGCGATGGCCACGGGCGTGAGCTGCACGCGCGAGATCACGTCGCCGAGCGCATAGATGGACGGGACCGACGTCTGGAACGCGTCGTCCACCACGACCGCGCCCTCCTCGTCGAGCTTCACCCCGACCTCCTCGAGGCCGAGCCCCTTGGTCTTCGGCAGGCGCCCCGTCGCGTACAGCACGCAGTCGGCCGCGAGCTCGGTGCCGTCGGCGAGCGTCGCGACGAGCGCGTCGCCCTGCCGCGCGATGCTCTCGACGCTCGCGCCCAGGCGGAGGTCGAGCCCCTTCTTCTGGATCTCGGCGGCCAGGAACGCCCGGATGTCGTCGTCGAAGCCGCGCAGGAGGTGCAGGCCGCGGTGGACCAGCGACACCCTGGCCCCGAGGCCGTGCAGGATGCCGGCGAGCTCGACCGCGATGTAGCCGCCCCCGACGATGACCGCCCGCCGCGGCATCGCCTGGAAGTGGAACAGGTCGTCGGAGGTGACGGCGAGCTCGCGCCCGGGGAGATCGGGGATCCAGGGGTAGCTGCCGGTCGCGACGAGGATCCGCTCGGCGGTGATCCTGGCGCCGTCGATCTCGACGGCGTTGGGATCGACGACCCGGGCGTGCCCCCGCCGAACGTCGGCGCCCGAGTTCTTCAGGAGCCGCTCGTAGACGCCGTTCAGGCGCTCGATCTCCTTGTCCTTGTTGCGGAGGAGCGTCGGCCAGTCGAACGACGGGCCGGCGTGCCCGCTCCCGCCGGCGCCGTGGCCGGGCACCGTCCAGCCGTAGCCGGCGGCGTCCTCGAAGTCCTCGGCGTAGTGCGAGGCGTAGACGAGGAGCTTCTTCGGGATGCACCCCAGGTTGACGCAGGTGCCGCCGAGGTGGCGCGACTCGGCGACGGCGACCCGGGCGCCGTAGGAAGCGGCCATGCGGGCTGCGCGCACGCCGCCGGAGCCGGCGCCGATGACGAACAGATCGTAATCGTACTTGGACATGGCGGACGACTATGCCCCATGTGGGGCGCGGTCGCCGCGCGCCGTGCGGTCGCGCGCGACGGGCTCCGCTCCCTCCGGCTTCGGCTCGGCCACCGGCGCGGGGATTCTGCTACGGTCCCGCCGTTGCGCTCCTCGACCCACACGGGAACCTTCGCCGACGCTCCGCCACCGCGCCCGCGCGACGGCGACCTGCAGGAGCGCCCCGCGCCGCGCCTCGCGGGACGCGCGCGCCGCGCCCTGCCCTTCGCGCTGGCGGCCGCGCTCGTCGCGTTCGTCCTCGGCCGGCTCGACTTCGACGCCTTCCGCGCCGCCCTGTCGCGCGTCGACGCCCCGCTCTTCGTCGCCTTCGCCGCCCTCTTCGTCCTCGCGCTCCTCGGCGCCGACACGTTCGCGACCGTCCTCGTCTACCGCCGCCTGATCGCGCCCGTGGCCTTCCGCGATTTCCTCGTGCTCCGCGGCGCCTCCTACCTCCCGTCGCTGCTCAACCACCACGTCGGTCAAGCCTTCGTCACGGTCTTCCTCGCGCGCGTGCACGCCGTGCCGCTCGCGCGCGTCGCCGGCGCGACGCTCGTCGTGTACGCGTCGTGGCTCGGCTGCCTGCTCCTGCTCGGCGCCGTCGCCGTGCCCGCGAACGGCGGTCCGCTCGCCGGGTCCGCCCTGCTCCTCGCGGCGGGCGCGCTCTACCTCGCGATCCTCGCGCTGCGCCCCGCCCGTCTCGCCCGCACGAAGCTCCTCGCCCCGCTCTTCGAGGCGGGCGTGCGCGGCCACCTCGTCGCCCTCGCCGCGCGCATCCCGCATCTCCTCGTCCTGTTCGCCGGCACCTGGCTCCCCTTCTGGTTCTTCGACGTGCGCATTCCCCTTGGAGCCGCCCTCACGTACATCCCGATCCTGATGGTGGCGGTGACGCTCCCCATCACGCCGCAGGGCTTCGGCACGCGCGACGTGCTCGCCGCCGCGCTCTTCGAGGGCTTCGCGGCCGGCGCGACGCGCGACGCACGCCTGGCCGCCATCGCCGCCTCGACGACGACGTGGGCCGTGGCGCTCACCCTCGTCGAGGCCGCGCTCGGCCTGGCTCTGCTCCGGGGCGTTTTGCCCCATATGGAGGCGAAGCGCCCCGCCGACGCTCCTCCGTCCGGCCACGACGCAGCGTAACGCGGCTCGCCGTCACGGTATTTCGAAATCTTTCAACCAGGCTACTCGCCAACCTCGATTGGCGCATCGTTTGCCATAGAGCCGGCATAGAGCCGGAGAGCGGCCCAGCAGAGGCCAAAGAGGCCCTGCAGGGACCAAAGAGGCCCTGCAGAGGGCGAAGAGAGATAGGTCGGCCAAGAGCAGGTTCGGCGTGGCGAGTTTCGGGTTATAGTCTCCGGCCCCCTGGCGTTCGTTTCGTCCTTCTGGCCGCGTGCGACCCGCTGAACATCGCAGACTGGACCAGTCCGCGCCGAGCGACCCTCTATGAAGAACCTGGCTCGTTTCCTCGCCTCCTCGGATCACGACGTCGCCCGCGCCCTGCGCCACGTGCGCCGGCAGGTCCGCAGCTTCACCCTGCCCGCGCCGCGGCCGCTCGTGGTCCCGATGCGCATGGCGTTCGAGGCCGCGCGCGAGGTGTACTATTTCGGTGCGCGTGTGCTCGTCTGCGAGCCGCATTTCAAGTCGCACTGCGCGCAGTACGGCAAGGGTGTCCGGACGGGGACCTTCATCCACTTCATCACTGGGCGGGGCGACATCATCCTCGGTGATAACGTGGTGCTCGACGGCAAGACCGACATCATCTTCGCCGCGCGGTTCTGCGACCGCCCAACGCTGCGGATCGGCGACAACACCGGGATCGGGCACGGCTGCCGGATCGTCGTCGGCAAGTCGGTCACCATCGGCAAGCACTGCATGATCGCGGCGGGCGTCTTCATCCTCGACTCGAGCGGCCACCCGAGCGATCCGGAGGCGCGGAGGCAGGGCCTGCCTCCCTCGGACGCCGAGGTGCGGCCGGTCGTCATCGAGGACAACGTCTGGCTCGGGACCCGGTCCACGATCTTCCCGGGGGTCACGGTGGGCGAGGGCAGCGTGGTGTCGGCGGGCTCCATCGTGATGGCCGATGTCCCTCCGTACACCGTCGTCGCTGGCAATCCGGCCCGACGGGTGGCATCACTCCGGACGACCGAGCCGCCGCCGCCCATCGCACCCGCGGCAGACCGCGCCGATGCGAATGCGAGGAGGCACGGCGCGGACGACGCTGCGCGTCGCTCGGGCTCCGACAGCGCATCTTAACCCTGGAGTTCTTTCATGATGATCGAGGTGGAGAAGGTGATCGATGTCATCGTCACGGTCGGCCGCTTGCCCGCCGCGATCAAGCCCGATGACGACATCTACGACGCGGGGTTCTCCTCGGTTCGAGCGCTCCAGCTGCTCACCGAGCTGGAGGACCGGTTCAACGTCGCGCTCCCCGACGACCGGTTCAGCGTCGCCCGCACGCCGCGCGCGCTGAGCTCCCTCATCCAGGAGCTCGCGCCGTGAGGAGGGTCGTCACCGTCGAGCTCGCGGCGCCTGCGACCGAGATGGCGCAGGAGGAGATACCCAAGCAGATCGCCTTCCTCTCGAAGGAGATCGCGAACATCCGCTTCGTCCGCGAGGGCGCCGCGCTGGAGTTCGAGGCCCCCGAGGAGCGCGCGGCCGACCTCGCGAAGGCGGCGGAGGGCATCGCGCGCACCATGCAGCGCAGCCTGCGCCAGCTCACGCGGAAGCTCGTGTACCGCAGCCCGGCGTGCGATCGGGTGGAGTTCCGGGGCGGCGCGCTCCCGGCCGGGATCACGCAGATGGGCCAGGGCCAGGTCGCCCTCGAGGGCATCCCGCTGCGGCTCTACCGCTACTTCGATCGCTCGCTGGAGGCGCTCGGCGCGCCGTTCTCGCCGAGCCCGATCCTGGTGCCGACGTTGATCCCGGCGGCGACGCTGGCGAAGTGCGACTACTTCCGCTCGTTCCCGCACATCGTCACGTTCACGTGCCACCTGCCGGAGGACATGCCGCTCATCGAAGATTTCCGGGCGCGGCATCAGGACCGGGACACGCTCGACGAGCGCGCGCTGAGCGACATGGCGCAGCCGGAGGTGTGCCTCTCGCCGGCGGTTTGTTACCACGTGTACGCTGCGAACCGGGGCCGGGTGCTGCCGGCCGGCGGCGCGCGCTACGCCCTCGCGGGCCGCTGCTTCCGCTACGAATCGAGCAAGATGGTCGACCTGCGGCGGCTCTGGGAGTTCACGATGCGGGAGATCGTCTTCCTCGGATCGCGGGAGAACGTCCTCGCGCTGCGCGAGCAGGGCAACGAGATCGTGGCGCGCTACCTCGACGAGCACCGGCTCGCCGGCGAGATCCGGACGGCGAGCGACCCGTTCTTCATCGCGCCGGACGCGGCCGCCAAGACGTACTTCCAGATCAGCAGCGAGACGAAATACGAGATCTCGTTGATGCTCCCGGAGGACGAGCGCGTGGCGGCCGGCTCGCTGAACTACCATACCGACTTCTTCGGCCGCGCGTTCAGCTGCGATGTCGAGGGCGCGGGCCCGATGCACAGCGTGTGCATCGCGTTCGGCCTGGAGCGGTGGGTCTACGCGTTCCTGGCCCAGCACGGCGACGATCCGACCGGCTGGCCCGATGTCGTGCGGCGCGCTCCCGAGATGGCAACCCTGTAGAGCGGCGCATCGCCGCTCCGTCGCTTGCTCGCAGTTCCGTTTCCTGGGGGTTCAGAGAGGCTTCGCGTCCATGAAGTTCGAGCGCGTCGATCCGGTCGCGGCGGCGGACGAGGCCAGCTTCGTCCTGCGCGAGGCGTGGTCTCCGCCGACCCTCCATTACACGGCCGGCTACCTGCGATGGCAGTTCGGCTTCCCCGGCCCGTCGCCGCAGGCCGTGCTCGCGCGAAAGGGCCGCGAGCCGGCCGGCTTCATCGGCGTCGCGCCGCGCCGCTTCCGGTTCCGGGGCGCCACGTCGGAGGGATATGTCCTCTCGTTCGTGAGCGTTCGGCCAAAGTTCCAGGGGCAAGGGCTGGCGAGCCGGCTGTACACGGAGCTCCTCGCCGGCCTCCGGGGGACCCCCCTGCCCATCGCGGTGTTCGTGGAGACGCGGTCCGCGCCCGCGCAGCGCGTGCTCTTCAAGGCGGTGGCAGCGGTGGGTCTCGAGCTGAAGCAGCTCACCGCGTGCCGGAACCACGGCTATCTCCCCCGGGCGAGCGCCGCGCCGCCGCGGGCCGTGGCCGCGCCTGCATCGGCCGTGCAGGACGTGCTCGCCGTGATGGCGACGTGCAGCGGCGAGCGCGTGTTGTGGTCGGCGCCCGACGCGGCGCACCTCGAGCACGCCCTCCGCGATCCACGGCCGCGCCGGCTGTTGCTCGTCGAGGAGGCGGGCCAGGCCGTCGGCGCCGCAGTGGTGTTCCTGTCGGAGATCGCGACCGCCCGGGGGATCGACCGCGTGGCGACGCTGGGCGCGCTCTTCCTGCCGGAGCCGACCGCCGACCGGCTCGCGGCGGTGATGCGCGGGGCGTCGGAGGCCTTCGGCGGAAAGGCGACCACACCGACGGTGAGCGCGCCGAACCTGGCGATCGTCCCCGAGGACCAGCTCAGGCCGGCCGGCGTGCGCGCGACGGCCGCGACCTTCGACGCGTTCGTGATCCAGCCGAAGGGCGGGCCCTGGCTGGACGCCGAGACGACCAACCTCGAGGTCGTCTGACGCAACGGTGTCCCGGGGTCATCCATCTACATTGCAGATGGTTCCCATGAGAACAATGCCGATTCACAAGATGGATCGGCGGGCGCATGCTGGGGCCATGAGCAACAACACTTCTTCGATGGTGATCCGGCGCTCTGGCGAGCGGGGTTATGCCGACCACGGGTGGCTGCAGTCGTTCCACACGTTCTCGTTCGCCGACTACCAGGACCCGGAGCACATGGGCTTCCGTGCGCTGCGGGTCATCAACGACGACCGCGTCGCCCCGTCGCGGGGGTTCGGGATGCACCCGCACCAGAACATGGAGATCGTCACCTATGTCCTGGAGGGGGAGCTCGCGCACAAGGACAGCATGGGGAACGGGTCGACCATCCGCCCTGGCGATGTCCAGCGCATGTCGGCGGGGACGGGCGTGTACCACAGCGAGCACAACACCTCGAAGGCGGGCGTGACCCACCTGCTGCAGATCTGGATCGTGCCGGATCGGCGCGGGTATACGCCGAGCTACGAGCAGAAGGCGTTCTCGAAGGAAGAGCGCCAGGGCAAGCTGCGGCTCGTCGCCTCGCAGGACGGGCGCGAGGGCTCGGTGACGGTCCACCAGGACGTGAGCCTGTTCGCGGGGCTCTTCGGGCAAGGCGAAGAGGCGCGCTACGAGCTCCCGGCCGGCCGAAACGCCTGGGTCCACGTCGCGCGCGGGAGCGTCGAGCTGAACGGGACGCTGCTCGAGGCCGGCGACGCGGCGGCCATCGGAGCCCCCGGCGCGGGAGGAGCAGGTCAGTCGCTCCACCTCGTCGGGAAGGGCGGGGGCGAGGTGCTGCTGTTCGACCTCGCCTGAGGGGCGGCTCTCGCGCGCCCCGCTCCCCGGCGGCGCGATGAGACAGAAGAGACAGCGGGAGATCGCGCCCATGATCCACGGCGTCAGGAGACGCCTGCCGCCTGCAAGGGAGCTCCCTGGGGCAAACAGGCACCTTGCGGGCGGCGGCGCGACATACCGCCATGATCGTCATCCCTCTTCGCTCGACCGCCGCAGACGCGCCATGTCGCCGCCGCGCTGCGGATCCGACGCCACGAGGCAGCTGAATCCGTGAATCTCGATCTGGCAGGCTTTGCGTATCTCTCCCGCTTGCTCGCCGGCGGTATACGCTCCATAGAGATCTCATGGACGCCATCGATCTCCTCGTACGCCACCACCGCGAGCTCGAGCAGCGATTCTCCGAGCTGAAGGAGGCCTCTTCCGTCACCGCGGCGCAGTTCTCCGCTGCCGCCGACCTCCTCGCCACCCACATCACGATCGAAGAGCAGGACTTCTACCCGGCGGTCCGGGCTCGCCGCACCGAGGATATCCTCCTCGAGTCGCTGGAGGAGCACCTGTCCATCAAGCGCGTGCTGGCCGATCTCGTGGCCCTCGACGCCGCGGACGAGACGTTCGGGGCCAAGCTCCATGTGCTCGCAGAGCAGCTCGAGCACCACCACAAGGAGGAGGAAGAGCACCTGTTCCCCAAGGTCAGGAAGCTCCTTGACGACGGCGCGCGCGAAGCGCTCGGGCAGCAGATGGACGCGAGGATGCGCGCGCTGCAGCAGGGGGAGCCCCGCAGGCTCGTCCTGGGCCAGACCGACGCCGCAGCGCCCCTCCCCTGAACCATGAGCTGCCTCTCCAGCCCCCTCTCCCCGGGGCCGTGAGCGCCCGGACACGCAGTCCAGAGACGACTGTTAGAACTGTTAGAACTGTTAGAAACGATACCCTCACGCAACACGCGCGTGCTGAAGCGGGACGTAAAAACCTGAGCTGCACCCGCGCGCCACCGCCACCGCCACCATACAACTCAGCGAAACCTGAGAAATTCGTCGGAGCGAATGCGATTTTTCTAGTCGGAGTTCCCCTACGGTCGTTATTCTAGACTGCTGCGAGTCTCGTGGCAGGGGTCCGGAATGGCCGCGGGAAGAGAGCATGCTGCGAAGGAGCCGATGGACAGGGCCTGATGCCGTACGCCAGCGGCTCGGCGCAGCGGGCGCTGTCCGGCGCGCGAGCGATGTCCAACGCTCACCGGGGGATCTTCGACGGAGGTAGGATGACAGCTCGACCTGTACTCTCGATTGACACATCCTTCGACCCGGACAGCGCGTGGTTCGCGGCTGGACGCACGCAGCTCTACGGGCGTATGGGAGAGCAGTTCTCCATCGTACCGTTCGGACGCGCCAGCGCGGAGCGGAGGCGGATACTCCGCCAGATCGCGCGCGCCGAAAGCACCGGCAATCCATTCCGGGCGATCGTCGTGTCGTCCCACGGCAAGACGAGCTGCGTTGTGGACGACGAGTCGCCCGACGGCATCCTGCTGTCGCACGAGAGCCCGGCGCAGGAGATCGAGCTCTGGGCGCGCAATCGCGTGCTGTATTTCTGCTGCGGCGAGACCGCGAACGGCCCGCTGTTCGACAGGCTCCTCGACGCGGGAGCGCGGGCGGTTGTCGGCTTCACGGGGAGGCTCGGCGCCACGACCGTCGACGGCAAGTTCTTCTGGCGGCTGCTCGATCACGAGCTGGTGACCTGCGCGCTGCACGACCAGCAGGTGCCGGGCTTCGAGAGGGCGCGGCAGCAGTTCCTGGAGCGCGTCACGCTGCGTCTCACGTCGCTCCCCGACGACGGAGCGGTGCGGGACGAGCTCTCGAAGATGAGGGACCTGCTCGTGGCGATGGTGATCAGGGGCCCGGGGAAGGGCTAGCCCCAGCGCGGCGCGCTCTCCGGTAGACCGAGCGCCGCGCGGTCCGGTAGATCCAGGAGAGCCATGAGACGCAAGCCGACCGCGGTGCTCTCCTCGGCGGCGCTCCTCCTTGCCGCCATGGCGAGCGACGGCCTCGCCAGCCCGCGCGCGGCCGTGCACGAGGAGCGCGAGGAGGCGGAGGAAGCGAGCGACGCAGGGTTCATGGACGGCGGGCGCCACGTCGCCGTCGAGCGGCTCGGTCCGGCCGCGCTGGGCGCGTCCTCGACGCCGCGCGCGCTCGCGCCGGTGCGGCTCCGCTATCCAGGCGGCCGGACGGTCGAGGCGAGCGTCGGCGCGACCGCGATCGTGGAGGTCGAGCCCGGCGCGCTGGACGCGTTCGACGCGCTCGGCGCCGCTGGCGTGGAGCTGGTGAGGCCGCTGATGCCCTCGATCGGGCTGTGGCTCGTCAGGGACGCAGGCGGCGGCGACGGCCTCGACCTCGCCCAGCGCCTCCAGGGCGCGGCGCGGCCGGCCTCCGTGCGGGAGGCGATCCCGGACCTCCACGTGCGCCTCAAGGCGCACGGCGCGCCGTTCGCGCCGGACGACCCGCGGCTGCCCGATCAGTGGTACTTCGACGACCTCCGGATGCAGGAGGCCTGGGGGCGCACGCAGGGAGACGCGGCCACGTCCATCGTCGTCATCGACACCGGCTGCGACCTCGATCACCCCGACCTCGCCGCGAAGATGGATCCAGGGCTGGACGTCATCGACGACGACGACGACCCCACCTACCAGCCGGGCGAGCAGAGCGTGAACCACGGGACGGCCTGCGCGGGCCTGATCGCCGCCGACACCAACAACGGCGTGGGCATCGCGGGCGGCTGCCCCGCCTGCAGGCTGCGGTGCGTGCGGCTGATCGACGACGAGCCGCGGCCGATCTCCGCCTCGGTCGACGCCTTCGAGTTCGCCCTGCAGGTGAACGCCGCCGTCGTGTCGAACAGCTGGGGGTACGCCGACCCGATGCCCGTCCCCAGGGTGGTCGAGGCCGCGATCAACCGCCTGTTCGACGCCGGGCGCAACGGGAAGGGGGCGCTCGTCCTGTTCGCCGCCGGCAACGACGACCGGGAGATCCTCGACGACGAGCTCCAGGCCGTGCGGGGCGTCCTTACCGTGGGCGCCGTCAACCACCTGGAAGACGCGACGCAGTTCACGAACCGCGGGAGATCCATCGATCTCGTCGCGCCCACGGGGACGCTGAGCACCGATATCGCCGGGAGCGAGGGGGACGACGCGAGCGACTACACCTCGCGGTTCGGCGGCACCTCGTCGGCGTGCCCTGTCGCCGCCGGCGTCGCGGGGCTGCTGGTGAGCGCCGCGCCCGAGCGGACGGCGGGCGAGCTGTACGACGTCATGATCCGGACGGCGCGGCTGGCGCCCTACGCGATCCCCGACGACAGCGGGCACGATCCCCTCTTCGGGCACGGGATCATCGACCCTGTCGCGGCGCTCACGGAGGTGCTCGGGGACGAGCCGCCGCCGCTCTCGGGAGGCGGCGAGGGCGCCGGCGACCAGCGCGCCGGCTGCGCGTGCGCTTCGGCCGGCGCGGGCTCAGGCGAGCGGCGAGGCCTCGCGACGGCGGCGCTCCTCGGCCTGGCCGCGGCGGCGCGCCGGCGCGGCGCGGCCCGCGCGCGCCGCTGAGGGGGACGTCACGCTCCAGGCCGCCGCCCGGCCCGGAGCGCGTCCCGCCGGGCGAGCAGCCATGCGCGCGCCTCGCCCTCCGTCTCGAAGAACTCGATTGGGTAGGATTGCCTCGTCAGGAGCTGCACGCTCTTCGCGGCGAGCGTGGAGACGACACGCACGGCGAAGCTCGCGCCGAACAGCGCGATCGCGTCGAAGCGCACGCCGCGGAGCTCGTCCGCCATCACCTTGCGCGCCGACGCCGAGATGGTCCCGGTGCGGCGCGCATCGGAGAGCACGAGGACCGCGCGGCCGCTCTCCGACAGGCGCCTGCACGCGGCGGCGATCGCGCGCGCCGTGTCGTCCGAGATGTCGCCCACGATGGCGGTGCACAGGATCCCCTCGGCGTCCTCGCGGAGGGCCCGGCTTGCGTCGTCGATGCGGGGGTCGCTCATGGCGTTGCACGGTAGCTCGTTTGCGCGGCGGTACGACGTTCGCTCGATCACGGACGCCACCCGCGCGACGAGGGGCGAAGCGGCCGATCGAGCGCGTGGGTCGCGGCTCGGGGCCCCGCATGCGCCGGGTCGCCCGCGCGCCGCGGAGGGTGACGTCACGCCTACATCCGCCGCCCGGCCCGGAGCGCTCCCCGCTGCTTGAGGAGCCACGCGCGCGCTTCGGCTTCCGTCTCGAAGAACACGAGCAAGGGGAACCGCTTCGTGAGGAGGTTGATGCTCTTCACGATGAGCGTCGCCATGACGCGGATATGGAAGCCCGCGCCGAAGACCGCGATCCCGTCGAGGCGCGCCGAGCGCAGCCCATCCAGGTACACCTTCCGCGCCGCCGGCGCGACCGCCCCGCAGCGACGCGCGTCGGCGAGCACCAGGACCTCGCGGCCGCCGTCCGTCAGGCGCTGGAAGGCGTCCACGAGCGCGCGCGCGTTGTCCTCCAGGATATCGCCGTCGGTCGCGATGACCAGGAGGCCATCGGGCTCCTCACGGAGCTCGAAGCGCGCGCCCTCCGGACGGGGATCGCTCATGCCAGGCAGGGTAGCCCATCCCCGCGACGCGCGTCCTGCGCGCCGGCGCTGCGCGACGGCGCGCGCCTCGGAGGGCGGCGGGCGTCATGCGCCCTGCCGCTGCGTGGCCCGGAGCGCGTCTCGCTGGGCGAGCAGCCACGCGCGCGCCTCGTCCTCCGTGTCGAAGAACGCCAGCGGATAGACCTCGCCCGTGAAGAATTGCACGCTCCTCGAGGCGAGCGTGGTCACGACGCGCAGGGAGAAGCTCGCCCCGAAGACCGCGACCCCGCTGAAGCGCACGCCGCGCAGCTCTTCCGCCAGCGCGCTGCGCGCCGCCGCCGTCAGGGTCCCGACGCGGCGGGCGTCGGAGAGCACGAAGACCTCGCGACCGCTCTCCGAGACGCGCCGGAACACGGCGCAGATAGAGCGCGCGATCTCGTCCGAGATATCGCCCTCGATGGCGAAGCAAAGAATGCCGTCGGCGTCCTCCCGGAGGAAAGGGCATGCGTCCTCGGAACGGGGCTCGCTCATCTCCTGCAGGCTAGCGCATCCGGCTCACGGCACGACGAGCGCTCGCGGGGCCGGCGCGGGAGAGCGCTCGCCGGGTGACGCGCCTCACCGAGCGCCGCTCCGCGCCGCCGTCGAGCGCGTCGCCGGCGCGTGAGCCCCCGCTCAGCGCCTGCGCCGGCGCGCGGCCAGCGCGAGCAGCGAGGCGCCCAGCGCGCAGCCGAAGGACGCGGCGGAGCTCGGGGCCGCGGCGGTCGGCGCCACGACGCGGCAGCCGCACCCGCCGTCGTCGACGCCGCCCGCTGCGCCCTCGGCGGGCGCCTCGCCGCCGGCGCCGCCGCCGCCATCGCCGCCGGTGCCCTCCGCGGCGGCCCGGCACGCGGCGACCTCGTCCGGCGCGCCGATGCACAGCGTCGGCTTGCGCGACTCGCCTTCTTGCAGGCCGTTCACCACGATGACGGCGAGGTCATCGGCGCCCGCCGTGTCGACAAGCGCCGCGCCGGAGGCGACGTCGCCGGCGCGCACGACCTCGCCGTACACGCGGCCGCGCCGCGCCGCGAGCAGCAGCGCGAGGCCGGAGAGCTGCGCCGGATCGCCCGCGGGCGCCGCGAGCGCGGCCGTCATGGTCGCGCGCCCGGCGGGGGAGACGCTGAAGTACTGCGCCGACGCGTGGAAGACGCGCAGCCCGTCCGCGTAGGGCGCGGCGACCTCCTCCGGGTCGAGCCCGCGGTAGCCGGACCCGGCGGCGTAGGAGCGCTCGGGATCCGCGGCGGATCCGGTGAGCAGGTTCCAGGCGGCGAACTCCACGAACGCCTCGGCGAACGTCGTCTGCGCCTGCGACGAGAGCAAGGGGTCGAGCTGCTCGAACCACACCGGATCCGCCTCGCCGAACGCGCCGTCCTCGAGGCGCTCCCAGAGCGCGCGGACCGTGCCGTCTCCGAAGCGCTCCTCGAGGAACTGGAAGAAGAGCGCGCTCCCGTAGCTGAAGGGGTCCACAGGGCCGGTGAACGGCACGTCGAGCGACCGATCCGTGTTCGCGAGGTAGCCGTCGACGAAGCCCTCGAAGTCCTTCAGCGAGGGGTCGAACGACTCGGTCGCCCACACCGCGGTCCCCTCCGTGATCAGCGTGTCCTGGCCGTGGTCGTAGCCCGCCTGCACCGCGTGGAAGAGCTCGTGGCTCCCGAGGATCCGGTTCGCCGTCAGCGTCGACGGATAACCATAGCCGCTGTAGTCGTTCTCCTGGGTCATGAAGCCGGCGCAGCGGTCCGCGGCGTCCTCGGCGCAGGCGTCGACCCGGAACGCCCCGTCGCCGACGCCGGCGAAGTCGACCAGGTAGACGTCGAAGCGGCCGTCGCCGCCGTTGTCGGGCAGGTCCTCGTCGCTCCTCGGCGGCCGGAAGCCGAGGACGTCTCGGTAGTGGGTGATGACCTCGTCGTAGACGGCGGCGACCTCCTCGACGAAGTCGGGGACGCCCGTCGCGTCGCCGTCCTCGGCGGGCACCGCGCAGCGCCCCTCGCGCGCGAAATGGACGAGGAAGCTCCCGGACGCCGACGCGAAGGTCTCGACGACGTCGTCCGGATCGAACCGGAACTGGAGGCTCGTGCCGCGCGAGTCGGGCCGATCGAGCGGCGCCGCAGCAGGCCCGTCGAGCGGCGCCGCGGCCGTGTCGTCCGCGCCGCAGCCGGCGAGCGCCGGCGCGAGCGAGGCCGCGAGCGTCGGCGCGAGCCAGGCCGCCGCGCGGCCCAGGCGGCGGCACGGGGCCGCGGCGCGGGCCAGGCCGCCGCGCCAGGCGGGCACCCCGGTGGTCCGCGTCACGGCAGGAACGCCCACCGGATCTGGAAGTTGGCGGAGCCGGTGTCCTCCATCGGGACCATCCCGGTCTCCTGGCACTGCGCCTGCGTCTGCTCGTTGTAGAAGTGCGTGACGGTCAGCTTGAGGCTCCGGCCGTCGGCGAGCTGGAGCACGTAGACGAGGCCGGTCATCTTCACGCACCCGGGGTAGGTCCAGTAGCCGGAGAGCGCCGTCGCCGGGGAGTCGAGCCCGGAGCCGTCAGGGATGAGCTCGCAGCTCTCGGTGAAGTACTCGTCGCTGCGGAGCCTCGGCTCGCCGGGCACCTCGGTGATCCCCTCGTAGTCCGGGGTGCCCGGGAGGCGCGCCGCCGTGACGCAGGACGGCCCGGAGTGGCCGCTGTTGATGCGCAGGATGTAGCGCCGGAACGCGATGTCCCAGTCCATGGACTGGAGCGACGCCTCGTCGGAGATCTCGACCTTCTCGAGGCCGGCGTCCGTGAACCGGGCATAGACGTAGGCGTCGGGCTCGGACGCGAAGGGGCCGCCCGCGGTGGCGTCGACGATGGAGCGGATGCCCGCGCCGTCCTGCTCGTTGACGATCTGCCCGGGCGCCACGGTGTCCTGGAGGTTCATCTGCTGGAAGACCTCGTCCTCGCAGGGCACCGGCGTGGGCTCCGAGCAGACGGGCCCGGCGGGGAGCCCGCCGCCCTCCCCGCCGCCAGTGCCGACGGGGTCGGGGTCCTCGGAGCCGCAGGCGCACACGGCGAGGAGGGCGAGGCCGGCGGCGACGAGGGGAGACGCAGTCGAGGTGCGCATGGGCGACATCGTAACCCAGAGTCGGAGCCGGCGTGCCCGCTAGGGCGCAGCGCTGCGCCGGTAGAGCCACCAGTCTCCGACGTGGTCGACGGCGACGATGCTCGGGTCCTTCGCGAAGAGGTGATTCGCCCCCGCTCGCCGGCGGACGAGGAACCAGTCGAAGAAGGCGCCGTGGCGGCGCACGTCGAATATCGAAGGCGTCCACTCCCAACGGAGCGGCGTGGGCGGCGGGACGACGGCGCCCGGCTCCTCGCGGGGCCTGTAGGCGACGGGCGAGGCGTCCCAGACGGCGAAGTGGAAGCTGAGCCAGCCGCCTCGCGTGGCCTGCACCCAGGCGGGGAGATGGATGAACGGCGTCGTCGTCCGGGTCGAGCCGCCGTGATCGAAGACGAGGTAGAGCAGCCGCGGCGCCTGCGGGATGCGGGCGATGATGGCGTCGAAGTCCCGCGTGCTCTGGTCGAATCGGCGGTAGTTGTCGCGGACCACGGCGCCGAGGAAGACCGCGGCGGTCGACAGCGCGAGCACGGCCGGCACCTTGAGCCAGGGTGATCGCGGCAGGTCCGGGAAGGCGCCGAGGCCCAGGAACAGCGCGGCGACGATCTCGCGCGGGTAGACGTACCACCAGAGGCCGATCTGCAGCGGCAGGCTCAGGAACAGGCCCAGGAACACGATCGCGCAGGCGACAGGGACGAGGGCGGCGAGGCGCGCGAAGGACCGCTGCGGCGCGTCCACCGCGGGCGAGGGCGCCGCGCCGGCGCCGGCGGGTGAGCACGCAGCATCGGCGCTGGCGCTGGCGCCTTCGGGTGAGCGCGCCGCATCGCCGCCGGCGCCGGCGAGCCGTGCGGCGGCGCCGGCGGCGCAAACGAGCAGCGCGGCGAGCACGAAGCGCGCTGCCCGGCCGGCCGCCGCCGCCTCGGCGGGGTCGGTGAAGCTCGTGAAGAGGAGCGACGGGACCTCGCCGAGCCGCTCCCAGTGGAGCGCGGGCGCGATGGGCGCCGCGTGCAGCGTGTCGGTCCGGACCGCGAGCCACGCCGCGAAGAGGGCGAGCGAGGGCGCGAGGGGGAGCGCGATGGGGCGGAGCCGCCGCGTCGCCGGGAAGACGACGATCGCCGTGCCGACGACGGCGGCGAGCGCGAACGGGAAGCGGAAGATGTGCGTGAAGAACAGGGCGACGAGCGCGAGCGCGAGCGCGATCTGCCGGCCGCGCGAGGGGCGATCGAGGAGCAGGAGCGTCAGGCCGACGACCATCGCGAAGAGGCCGAGCGCGCCCATGTGGTTGAGGAAGCCCCAGTGGGTGAGGTTGCACCAGACGAGGAGCAGGCCGAGGACGCCGAGCAGCGGGCTCCGCTTCAGGCCGTGAAAGAGGACGGCGAGGCCCGCGGGCAGGAGCGCGAGCATCGCCGCCGCCGCGACCTTCACCGCGGCCACGGGGGGGAGGACGAGCATCAGCAGGGCGCCGAGCGCGTACATGGACATGTACGGGACGGCGAGCGGCTGGAGCGTGAACTGCTCGCGGAAGTGCCACGCCGGGTCGAGGTAGTGCCTGAACGCCGCCGTCTCGGCCGCGTGGAACGGGAGATCGGTCATCGGCGGATAGCGGACGACCGCGAGCGGGACGGCGATCACATAGACGGACGCGGCGACGACGACGAGGGCGAGCGCCGCGCTGAGCGGCGCGCGGCGCGCGGCGCCCGCGCCGCGGCGGAGCAGGCCGGAGAGCGCGCGGCGCGCGGCGCCCGCGGCGCGGCGGAGCAGGCCGGAGGGCGCGCGGCGCTCGGGAGCGGGCGCCGCCAGAGGCTCCGCCGGAGGGGACGGGGTACCCAAGGTGGGCGGGAAGCTACCATCTCGGAACCGAGCCGAGACCTCGGATGCCCACCCGGAGCGGTCGCGATGTGCCGGCTCCCCCTCCCGAGGAGGGTTCGGTCGGTCCGGAACCGGTCCGAGGGCCTCGGATGCCTGCGCGCCGAGGTCGCGGGATGCCGGCTCCACCTCGGCGACGCCAGCGCCGCCGCGCGGCCCTTGCGGCCACCCGGCTCCGGGACGCAAGCTGCGCACATGGCACGCCGCTTCAACACGGCCGGCCCCTGCCGCCCCGATCTGCACTACATGATCCCGGCCGAACGGCGCCTGCCCGAGGCGCCCGGCCTGGTGGAGCAAGGCGCCTATTTCGTGGTCCACGCGCCACGGCAAACGGGGAAGACCACGGCGCTCCGCGCGCTCGCCGATCAGCTCACCGCCTCCGGCCGCTGGGCGGCGCTGCACTTCTCCTGCGAGGCGGGCGAGGCGGCAGGCGACGACTATGGCGCGGCCGAGCGCATCCTGCTCAGCTCGCTCCGGGCACGCGCCGAGCTCACCCTTCCCCCCGCGCTGCATCCGCCTGCCTTCCCCGACGCCCCGGAGGGCAACCGCGTCGAGATCGCGCTGCGCGCCTGGGCCCGCGCCTGCCCGCGGCCGCTGGCGCTGCTCTTCGACGAGATCGACGCCCTGCGAGGCCAGAGCCTCCTCAGCGTGCTGCGCCAGCTGCGCGCCGGCTTTCCCGATCGCCCCGCCGACTTTCCCGCCGCGGTGGTGCTCTGCGGGCTGCGCGACGTGCGCGAGTACAAGGCGGCGAGCGGCGGCGACCCGGGCCGCCTCGGCACGGCCAGCCCGTTCAACGTCAAGCTCGAGTCCCTCAAGCTCGGCGATTTCGACCCTGACGAGGTGCGCGAGCTCTACGCCCAACACACGGCCGACACCGGCCAGGTCTTTGCTGAAGAAGCGGTCGAGCGGGCCATCGTGCTCACGGCCGGGCAGCCATGGCTGGTCAACGCGCTCGCCCGAGAGATCGTGGAAAAGCTCGCGGTGCCAGCGAGCGAGCCGATCACCGCGGCGCACGTCGAGACGGCCAAGGAGCGCCTCATCCTGGCGCGCGCCACCCACCTCGACTCGCTCGTCGCCCGCCTGCACGAGCCGCGCGTCCGGCGCGTGATCGAGCCGATCCTCTCGGGCACGCTCGCGATCGTCGGCGACGCCTACCAGGACGATCTCCAGTACGCCCGCGATCTCGGGCTCATCGCGCCGAACAACCCCGCGCGCATCGCGAACCCGATCTACCGCGAGGTCATCGCCCGCGTGCTCGCCGGCGACGTGGAGCCCGTCATCCTGGCCGAGCCGAGGAGCTTCGTGCTGCCCGACGGCCAGCTCGACGTCGCGCGCCTGCTCCGGGAGTTCGCCGCCTTCTGGAGGGAACACGGCGAGGCGCTCTCCGGCAACCTCGGCTACCACGAGGTCGCGCCGCAGCTCGTGCTGATGGCCTTCCTGCAGCGGGTGGTGAACGGCGGCGGGCTGATCGAGCGGGAGTACGGGCTCGGCCGGGGGAGGATCGACCTCCTGATCCGGTGGCCCCACCGCGCGCCGGACGGGTCACGCGCCGTGCAGCGCGCTGCGCTGGCGCTCAAGGTCTGGCGCGAGGGAGAGAAGGATCCCACGCCGAAGGGGCTCGCGCAGCTCGACGGCTACCTCGCCCAGCTCGGCCTCGACGAGGGCGTGCTCGTGCTGTTCGACCGCCGCGCCGCGGCGGGGGACGTCGAGGCGCGCACGCGGATCGAGGAGGCCCGGACGCCGGCGGGCCGGCGGGTGACGCTGCTCCGGGCCTGAACGGCCGCGGGCCGCGCGAGGCTCACGGCGCCCCGGGTCCCTTGCCCCTCGCACCCGCGGCGCTCGCGATCTGGGCCTCGAGCGCCGCCACGCGCTCCAGCGCAGCCTCCTTCGCGGCGCGCTCCGCCTCCTTCGCCGCGCGCTCCGCCTCCTTCGCCGCGCGCTCTGCCTCCGCGGCGGTCGGGAAGAGCTCCTCGCCCTCGGGCCCCGTGGCCAGCCGGAGGCGCGCCCCCTCGCCCGCGCCGATCACCCGCAGCCAGCAGCCGAGCACGCGCGCGTGGATCCGGTCGACGTTCGTCGTCTCCACCCGGACGAAGCCGCGCGTCTTCAGCCTCCGGTAGCGCTGCCATCGGACCCGATCGCGGCCGCGCTCCCAGTCGGGATCGAAGATCACGAGCTCCTTCACCCCGAGCTCCCTGTAGCGCTCGGGCGCGTCCACGTAGTCCTTGTAAGGCTCGTCGGACGAGACGACCTCGAGCGCGAAGCTCGGGGCGATGCCCGTCTCCCACACCTTCCAGCTCCGCACGCGCCGGCCCGGCGGCACGCCAGGGAGCACGTAGACGTCCGGGGCCACGACCTTGGAAGGGTCGAACTGCCGATAATAGATGAACTGGTCCGCCCCCACGAACCTCGGCCGGCCGAGCGCCTCGTACCAGCGCTCGATGAGAGGACGGAGGAGCTCCACGATCCACGTCTGAAGGGAGTCCTCCCCCATCTTCTTCTCCACGGGATAGAACGTCGGATCACGCTCCTTGCCGTCACGGTGCGCCCGCCGATGGACCTGCCTGTGCGCCTCGGTCGACATGCCCCATCCTACCCGACCGGGGCGCGCGCATCGACCCGCGCCGCTGCGGCGCGCGGCGCCCGCTCCTCGGCGCTGCACCTGCCCGCGCGGCGCCGCCGACGAGATAGGCTGCGCCCACGTTGCTGCCCCCGCGCCTAGCCCCCCATCCGACCGACCTGCGCGGCCTCCCCGCCGCGTCCCGCCGCGAGGCCCGCGCGGCGCTCGCGGTCACCGCGCTCGCCACGGCGTGGTTCGCGCTCGCGGCGGCGTGGGAGATGTTCGGACCCGTCCTCGCCGGACATTACGCGTCGTCGGCGAGCGTCGGGATCATCGCGGAGAACATGCTCCGCTGGAAGATCCCCGGACCCGTGTGGGAGTACACGGCGAGCCGGCCAGCGCCCGGGATGTACTACTGCCACCACCCGTGGGGGATCTTCTGGACGACGGCCGCGTTCATGAAGGTCCTCGGGCGGCACGACGTCATCTGCCGCCTGCCCGCCGTCCTGCTGAGCGCCGCGACGCCGCCCCTGCTCTACGCCCTCGGCCGGAGCGTCTACCGCCCCGCCGCAGGGGCCGCCGCGGCGGCGTCGTTCGTCGTCCTGCCGATCACGCTGTCGTTCGCGAACTTCAACGCGCTCGAGGTCCCGGTCATGGCCTGGACGCTGCTCGGGCTCTTCGGCTACGTCCGCCTGTTACAGACATCCAGGCGCCGCTACCTCGCGGTGAGCGCGCTCGGGCTCGCGCTCGGGATGCACGCCGACTGGCCCGCGTTCGTGCTGACGGGCGGGCTGCTCGCGTTCGGCGCGATCCGGGCCTACCTGCTCCCGAGGCGCGTCTTCGGCCCGCTCCCCGAGCGGCGCTACGCCGCGTGGTGGGTGCTCACCGCCTCGATCGCCGCGCTGACGGCCGCGCTCTACCTGGCCCTCTTCCAGCATGCCGGCAAGCTCGGCGACCTGCTGACGAGCTACGGGCTCCGCTCCTCGGGGAACGCCGAGCCGCTCGGCAAGGTGCTCGAGAGCCGGCGGTACTGGATCGAGCTCTCGTTCACGCCGATCGCCATCGCCGCCGGGAAGATCGCCGCGATCGTCTGCGCGGCGCGGCTCGCCCTGCTCCGGCGCGAGCACGACGCGCTGCCGCTGCTCTACCTCGCGACCGCGGCGGTGCAGTACGTCGTCTTCCGGCAAGGCGCCGACATCCACATCTTCTGGCCGCACTACTTCGCTGCCTACTTCGCCCTCGCCGCCGCCGCCCTCGTCGACACCGGCGCGGCGCTCCTGGAGCGCGCCGCAGGCGCGCGGCAGGCCGCCCGGGTCGCGACGCCGTCGGGCGGGCCGGCGCTCGACGCGCCGTCGGGCGGGCCGGCGCTCGCGGCGCTCGCGCTGTGGCTCGTGCCGCTCGCCGCCATCCTGCGCGACGGGCTCCCGGCGCTGCGTTACGCGCGCGAGACAGGCGGGCGCTTCAACGAGCGGGGGCACCTCATCGACTCCGACGGGGCGAAGACGGCGTTCCTGCGGTGGCTCGCGCCGAGGCTGCCGGGGACGCCGACCGACGCGCCCGTCGCGATGCACGAGAGCATGAAGGCCACCTGGGCCCAGGTCTGGGCGCTCGGCGGGCGCGTCGTGACGCCGAGCCGACCCCCGCCGAAGGAAGCGCCGCCGCGCGGCGCCTACCTCGTGGACACGCGGTTCATGCTCGACCGGGATCAGGCGAGCCTCGCGCAGCGCTTCGACGTGACGGCGGTGGGCCCGTTCTGGGCGCTCGGCGCGGGCGACGGGGCGCGCACGCTCTCGGCAAGCGGCGCGAGCGGCATCGAGGCGTTCTCGTTCCGCGAGCGAGAGCCGGGGCTCCTCGCCTGGTACCTCGTCTCGGGCACCGAGCCCGAGCGCGAGATCGTGCCGGATCCGTTCCTCACGTGGGAGCTCCGCGCGCACTTCGGACAGCCGGCGGAGCCGCCGGCCGCGCCGCCGGAGACGCTGGAGCAGAAGCGGATCGCGCACAACATGGCGCTCGGCGCGGGCGACGGCGCGCGCGCGGCGGCGCTCTTCGCGGAGATCCGCGCCGCGCTCGCGCCGATCGGGGCGCGGTTCGACGACGGCACGGAGCTGCTCGGGACGACGTTCCACGAGGGCGCCAGCTCGCTCCTCACGATCTTCGTGCGCGCGGGGGGCCCGGCGGCGAGCGACGTGGTGCTCGCGGTGCGCTCCCGGGTCGTCGAGCGCGCCCCGCTGTCCACGACGATGGCGGACCCGGTCGTCCGCGAGGTCGGACCGCCGACCGCGATCTCGCCGCAGCGCTGGAGGACGGGCTTCCTCTATGCCGATCCGGTGCCGATCCGGAAGCGGCCAGGGACGGAGGTGTTCTGGGCGTCCATGACGGCGCGCGAGCGCGGCCGCGCGCCGAAGCTCGTGGATCGCGGCGGCGCGTCGGAGGTCGAGGTCCTGCGGCTGCGCTGAGCGAGCGCCGCTATCCCCGTGGACACGGCCCCGCGTTCGGGTTTTACCTTCGGGCATGAGCTCTCGCCGAACAGGGTTGGTTCTGATCCTCGCGCTCGCGGCGGGCTGCGGCGCCCCGCCGCCAGCCGCCCAGTCGCCGGCGCAGCCCGCGTCGGAGGGGCCGACCGGCTCGGCGTCCCCGGAGCCGACGACCTCGGCCCCCCCGGAGCCGAAGCCCGCGGCGCCCCCGCCGGACGCGCAGGCCCCCGCGGCGGCGACGCCGGTCGAGGCGCCCCCGCCGCGGGCCACCTCGAGACCGGACGGCAACGTGAGGCCCGGCGCGGCCACCGCGACCGGCACGCTGGGGGGCAACATCTCCGAATCGCAGGTCCGCGACGTCGTGGAGAAGCACGGCGAGCTGTTCGACGAGTGCTACAAGATCGGCGTCAAGAGCTCGCCGAAGTTCACGGGGAAGGTGACCGTCAAGGCGACCATCGGTCCGACCGGCAGGGTGAACAGGGCTGACGTGGTGAGGTCGACGGCGAAGAATCAGCAGGTCGATCGCTGCGTGGCCGATACCTTCGAGAAGATGCAGTTCCCCTCGCCGCAAGGCGGGGTGACGACCGTCATCACCTTTCCCATCGAGTTCAGCGGCGTCGAGCTCGTGCAACCCTGAGGAAGACCGCGTCGGGCTTGAAATTTACAGCGCTTCACGGTGCGACGTCACACCACGAGGCATGGCCCGCACGGTCGACCCCACTGTTTGTCATGAGAACCGCTATTTCGCGTTGCGCAAAACCCCGCCCGGAAGACACCATGACGCCTCGCTCCGGTGCTTTCGGCGGCTCGCCAGGGTCCGCCGCCATCAACGCCTAACTTCTTGGAGAGAGCCATGAACTCGAGATCTCGCCTGTCGTCCTTCGGTCGGGTTCCGGTCGGACATCTGCTGCGGGTCGCGTGCATCGCTGCGGCGCTGCAAGCGGCCGCGTGCTCCAGCGTTGGCGACCCCAGCAACGCCGGGAACAGCAATGGCACGACGGGGAGCTCGGGGAGCGTGGGCAGCGCGGGCAGCACGGGCAGCGGCGGAGACGACCTCGGCGGCGTGGCCGCGAGCAGCGGCGGAGACGACTTCGGCAGCCTGACCACGGGCGCCGGCAGCGGCAACAGCAGCTCGGGGAGCGGCGCGCCCAGCAGCGAGGACGCCTGCGATGGCCTGGACAACGACGGAAATGGCATCGTCGACGATGTCGACGTCGCCGGCGACGGCATCTGCGACTGCCTCCGCATCGCCACGCTGGGCGAGCCGGGCCAGTGGGGCGACGGCGACGTCTTCGAGTCCTGGTTGAACGAGCGCAGCATCAACGGTGCCTTCGGCCTGAACGGCGCCGAGCTCACCGCGGAGGAGCTCGCGAAGCACCAGGTCATCGTCATCCAGGACGTGAGCGACATCGGGCGCACGTACTCGGACGCCGAGGTCGAGGCGCTCCGCGACTGGATCTCGAAGGGCGGCGGCCTCATGACGTTGATCGGGTACGGCCAGACCCGGGAGCGCGAGAACGTCAACACGCTGCTCGCTCCGCTCGGCGTCAGCTACGACGCAGAGCAGATCCTCCCGAGGCGAGGCGGCGCCACGGTCCCCATCACGGAGTGGAGCGGAGGGCATCCGGTGCTCGACGGGATCGAGGCTGTCGGCGTGGACACCGGCTACCCGGTGGTCGGCGAGGGCGCCACGCTGGCGACCGGCGACGGCTACGACGTGCTGAAGGCGCTGGAGGTCGGCGAGGGCCGGGTCCTCGTCTGGGGCGACGAGTGGATCACCTACAACAGCGAGTGGGTCGATCATCCCGAGTATCAGGTCGAGCGCTTCTGGCTGAACGCCATCAAATGGATGACGCCAGCCAACGAGTGCCAGGTGGCCATCCCACCGCAGGTCAACTGAGCCCCTCGACCTCCCGCGCGGCGATCACGCCGCCCGGGAGCCCTCGGCGCGCCGCGGGCCGGTCACGGTCCGGTAGAGCTCCTCGTATTTGCCCAACATCACGGCGCTGCTGAAGCGCTCGCGCGCGCGGCGCGCGCAGGCGGCGCGATCGAAGCGGGCCAGGCCCGCCGCGAGCGCGGCGAGGCGCGACAGATCGCCCGGCGGCGCCAGGTAGCCGGTGACGCCCTCGTCGACGATCTCGGGGAAGGAGCCGCGGCGAAAGCCGAGCACCGGGGTGCCGCAGAGCATGGCCTCGATGGCGATCAGCCCGAACGGCTCCTCCCACTGGAGCGGGCAGAGGACGGCGCGGGCCCCGCGCAGGAGCGCGACCTTGCGGTCGTGGCCCATCTCCCCGAGGTCCGAACTCCCGCTCTCCCGGAGGCGCGGGGCGACCTCCTGGAGATAATAGATCTGGTCCTTGGGGTGCGCGCGGCCCGCGAGCTTGATCGGCAGGCCCGCGGCCCTCGCGATGTCGAGCGCCAGGTGGGTCCCCTTCTCCTCGGCGTAACGACCCAGGTGGGCGAGGTAGCCCTCGTCGCTCAGGCTCGGCGGATAACGCGCCGGCGTGACGCCGTGATGGATGACGCACGAGCGCGGCAGCGGGATCTCCAGGGCGCGCTGCCGCGCGCTGATCGCCACGTACGCGACCTCCGGGTGGCGCGCGTAGATGCGCGAGCTCTCGCCGCAGGGCGCGTGGTGCAGGGTGTGCACCACCGGGACGCAGACGAAGCGGGTGAACGGGACGGCGATCGGGCTGTTCACGTGGATCACGTCGAACCCGTCCTCGCGCGCGATCTCCGAGAAGGCCCAGGCGACGTGGTTGACCTCGTCCTCCGGCGCCGGAGGCCAGCTCGGGCTCCCGTAGAGGTACCGGCGACGGCAGGTGACCACCGAATCTCCCGTCGCGAAGAGCGTGACCTCGTGTCCACGCGCCGACAGCCCCTCGGCCAGCTCGTGACAGAAGAGCTCGGTCCCGCCGTACCCGGAGGGAGGCACCCGGATGAACGGGGTGGAAACGATCGCGATCCGCATGCTCTTTGCTCCTCGGTCGCCGCGCCGCGACCGGGGCGCCATGCTCGCCCCCGCTCGCAGCGGAGCGCAACCCCACGCTCGAGACCCATCAACGAGCATGCCAGCGGGCTGCTCCCCACCTGCCCGGCCGAGGGAGCGCGCGAGGACAGCTGCTGCGCAGCAGACGCAGCGCGGCGCCCGCCAAGTCAGCGCGATCCGGACCGGCGCGCGGCGGTGCGGCGCTTTCTTCAGGCCTCCCGTGCGTCTAGGATGCGCCCTCCCGCTCGCTCCTGCGCGCGGGGCAGCGCGGGAAGCGTCGAGAGCCCGAGCGCCCCTGCCAATCTGCACACAGGTGGTCAATGACTTCGAGATCGAATCGTTACGGATCCGCGCTCGCGTTGAGCATTTCGCTGGTGGCCACCGCGGGCTGCCAGATGGCCACGATGCCCGATCGCGGCCTCATCAATGAGGACACGGGAGGGGGCGGCGGACAGGGAGGAACGGGCGGCGGCGGTGGCTCCGGCGGCAATGACGGCGGCGGCGGGAGCAGCGACGGCGGCGGTGGCTCCGGCGGTGGCGATGGTGGCTCCGGCGGTGGCGATGGTGGCTCCGGGGGTGGCAACGGCGGGAGCGACGGTGGCGCCGGCGGAGTCGATGGCAACGGCGGCAACGGAGGCGACGCTGGAGCCGGCGGGGACGGCGGAGCGGGCGGCATCGACGGCTCCGGCGGCGGCGGCGGCGGCGGCAGCGTCCCGTGCACCGGCGACGCCGACTGCCCCGCGCCTGACAGCGAGTGCGCGATCGCGAGGTGCATCGACGGTGGATGCACGACCGTGCCCGTGGCCTCGGGGACGCCCGTGAAGGAGCAGATGGCCGGCGACTGTCGCGAGCGCGTCTGCGACGGTGACGGCGCGGTCACGGAGGTCGACGACGACGACGATCTGCGCGACGACCACAGCTCGTGCACGGTCGACTCCTGCCGCGATGGCGCGCCGATCAACGACCCGGTCGAGGCCGGCACCTGGTGCTCCCTGGCCGACGGCGGGCTGTGCAACCCAGCCGGGGTCTGCGTGCAGTGCCTCGTCGACTCGGACTGCCCGACCGAGGTCTGCATCGACTACGTCTGCCAGGTCGCCTCGTGCGAGGACGGCCTGCACAACGGCGACGAGGGCGGCATCGACTGCGGCGGCAGCTCTTGCCCTGCGTGCGGGGCGCCGGCCAGGGTGACCTCCGTCGATTATCCGGTCATCGCCGTCGGCGGCGCGCTCGTGCTCACCGGCTCGGGCTTCACCGGGGCGACGGGGGTGACCGTGGGCTTCGCGGCGCAGCCCTTCACGATCGACTCCGACACGCAGATCACGATCCCCGCGCTCTCGGACGCGACGCCGATCGGCCCGGGGGACATCGTCGTGAACCGGCCGGGGGCGCGGTGGACGTCGTTCCCGGTGACGGTGATCCAGCTCCAGATCAACGAGGTCGACGCCGACACGGCGGACAGCGCTGACGTGCTCGAGTTCATCGAGATCAGCACGGGCTGGCGGTACGTGAGCCTCGCCGGTTACACGCTCGTGCTCTTCAACGGGGCCACCGACGGCTCCTACCGCGCGATCGCGCTCGACGGCACGACGGACGGGGGCGGGCTCCTGCTCGTCGGCAACAGCGGCGTCGAACCGACGCCCGCCCTCGTCTTCCCGACCAACATCCTGCAGAACGGCCCGGACGCCGTCGCCTTGTACCAGGGGCTGCCCGCGGAGTTCCCCACGTCCACGCCGGCCACGGCGGCGCGCCTCATCGACGCGCTCGTCTACGGACCGGCGGCCGAGCCGGACGCGCAGCTCTTGAACGCCCTGATCTCCAGCGCTCCTGGGCGCGTCCAGGTCAGCGAGGGCGCGACCTCCGCGCTGTCGCAGACGCAGTCGATCCAGCGCTGCGCCGATGGCCTCCGCGACGGCCGCCGCTTCGGGGCGGCGGCGCCCACCCCGCGCAGGCCCAACACCCTCCCCTGCCCCTGAAGGCGCGGCGCAGCTGGCAGCGCGCCGCGCCGCCGCCGCCGCCTGGCGCTGGGCTCCGGGGCTCAGCGCTCGAGGTGGATGTCGAAATCCTCGATGCTCACGGCGAGCTCGTAGCGCTGCTCGATGAGCCCCGCGAGCTCGGGGAACCCGTTCAGCGTGTCGCGCGAGTCGATCACGTCGCCGGTCACCGAGGGGAAGACGTCGTGGCGCTCGACCACGATCGCGGCCGGCGGGCTCGCGGCGAGGTCGCGCATCAGCGCGTCGCGCGCCTCCTGCCGGGCCCACGCCGCGCGCTGCGGGACGTTGTAGAGGTAGCGCGTCGCCGGCGGGCGATCGGCGAGATCGTAGATCACCGGCTCGAAGCCCCACACGAACACGGGGCGCCCCGGCGCGACGCGCTCGCGCAGCCACGCGGCGACCTCCCGGTTCGCCGCGGCGTTGACGTCGGCGACCGACGCGAGGCGATCGAGGCGCGCCTGGTCCCTCGCGCCGGTGGCGAGCACGGCGATCCGCTTGGCGCAGCGCTCGATGTAGTCGTCGGCCACGTCCTTCGTCGCGGAGCGGGCGAAGGCGGTCGCGACGAGCGCCGCGAGGAGCGCCGCCGCGGCCGCCTTCGCGCCGGACCGCGTGCACCGCTGCCACGCCTTCCAGAGGCCGAGCGCGGCGAGCATCGCGGTGAGCGGCCACGTCGCGCCGTAGTGGTAGGGGAAGAACTTCGCCTGCATCACGACGCCGACGAGGTGCATGGCGATCACGCCCGAGAGCAGCGCCACGCCCGCCCGCTCGTGGCGTTCGGGGTGCAGCGCGACCAGGCAAGCGAGGCCGAACGCGAGCGGGCCGGAGTAGTGGACGAGCCACTCGCAGGCGCCGTACCACGCCATGCCGAGCACGCTCGCGCCGCGCCACCCGAGCGCGGTGTAGTGCGGCGTGAAGACGAAGAGGACCTCCCGCAGATCGCCGAGCGCGCCCCTCAGGGCGAACCAGGCGGCGCAGGCGAGCACGGGGAGCACGCCGCCCAGCGCGATGAGCAAGGCGGGCCGGAGCGCCGCCCAGAGGAGCGCGGCCGCCGTCGTTCGGACCGGCCCGGACGCAGGCGGCGCAGGGCGCGCCGGCTCGCCGTGGAGCGCGGTCGGACCGGCGTCGCTCCGGCGCTGGACGGCGGCCCGCTCCGCGCCGCGCCGCGCGAGCTCGGCGAGGGCGGGCGCGGCCAGCGCGACGGCGAGCACGATGCCGCCCCCGGCGAGGGGCGGCTTGAGGAGGCCGGCGGCGCCGAAGAGCGCGCCCGACACGACCAGCGCGGCGCCGCGCGGCGCCGGGCGGGGCGCGCCGTCGCGGCCGCGCGGCGTGGCCACGAGCAGCGCGGCGATGGTGAGCATGCCGCCGAACGACTCGGGCTGCGCCGTGTGCCAGAAATCGAGCTGGGCGTGCACCAGCACGGCGAGCGCCGCGGCGACGACCCCGATCCGCCGGTCGCCGAAGAGGCGGGCGGCGAGCGACGCCATCGCGAGGCACATGCCGGCCAGGCCGAGGACCTCGAGGACGCGGATGCCCCACTGCGCGGGGCCGAAGAGGGCACGGGCGAGCGCGTAGATGAGGAAGATGCCGGGCGGCTTGAAGTCGAACGCGTCGCGGTAAGGCATGCCGCCGTCGAGCACCGTACGCGCGACCATGGCGTAGATGCCCTGATCGCGGCCGTAGCCGTAGGTCAGCACCTGCAGCAGCAGGAACGCGATGACGACGAGCGAGGCCGCCCGGATCGCCCGCGCCCCCACGACGCGCGGCGGCCCGGCGGCGAGGGGCTCGCGCCCGCTCTGGCTCGAGGGGGCCAGGGGGGCGGGGGCTGCGGTCGCATCCGGCGCGGCGTCACGCACGGGGCCCTTGTACCGGCTGGGGCCCAAAAAGGATACACACCGGACGAACACTGTGTCGTTGCCCTCGAAGGGCGGGCGGCGTATACGACCCTGCCGCCTTGCCCGGAGAGGTGAAACGGGCGCTCACGGCGGCGCGCGTTGGAGGCGCGAGAAGCGATGGTCGAAGTCCGCATGCCACAGCTCGGTGAGAGCGTGGTCGAGGGAACCGTCTCGAGGTGGCTCGTGCGCGAGGGCGATTTCGTCAAGCGCGAGCAGCCGCTGCTCGAGGTCGCGACCGACAAGGCCGACACGGAGATCCCGGCGCCCGTCGCGGGTCGTGTCGCGCAGATCGCGGTGGCCGAGGGCACCGTCGTCGCCAAGGAAGGTCTGCTCTGTCGGATCGACGAGACGGCGCAGGGCGAGGCCCAGGCGACGGCCCAGCGCGCGAGCGCGCCGCCGGCGTCGGCGCCGTCCGAAGCGCGGCCCGCCGCGCCGGCGCCCGGCAGCAACGGACACGACGAGAGCGCCCGCCCCCTGACGAGCCCGTCGACGAAGAAGCTCGCGCGCGAGTCGGGCGTCGACCTGCGCGACGTGCACGGGACAGGCGATCACGGCCGGATCACCCGCGACGACGTGATGCGCGCGGCGCACGGCGCGCCGGCCGAGCCGGCGCCTCAGCCGAGCGCGGCGGCCCAGCCGGCGAGCGCGGCGGCGGAGCTCTCGCAGCTCATCCAGGCGAGCGGCGGGTTCGTGCCGCCGGTGCCCGGCGTCGGGTACGGCGCGTACAAGGTGCCGCCGTACTCGCCGAAGCCCGGCGACAAGGTGGTGCCCTTCAGCCGGCGCCGCCGCATCACCGCCGACCACATGGTCTATTCCAAGGTGACGTCGCCGCACGTGGTGACGGTCGCCGAGGTCGACCTGCACGAGACGTCGAAGCTGCGCGACCTCCACAAGGACGAGTTCAAGCGGGCGGGCGTGTCGCTGACGTTCCTGTCCTTCATCTGCGCCGCGGCCGTCCGCGCGCTGCGCGAGCACCCGGAGTTCAACGCTCGAGTGCTCGAGAACTCGTACGTGGTGCTGCGCGACGTCAACCTCGGCGTGGCGGTGGACACGCCCGGCGGCCTCATCGTCCCGAGCATCAAGCACGCGGACGAGCTGTCGCTGCGGGGCGTCGCGAAGAGCATCGACGAGCTGGCCGGGCGCGCGAAATCCGGCAAGATCACGGCCGACGATCTCGCGAACACGACCTTCACGGTCTCGAACCCCGGCCTCAAGGGGAACCTCTTCGGCGGCGCGATCATCTCGCAGCCGAACGTGGGCATCCTCCGGATGGGGGAGATCAAGAAGCGCGTCGTGGTGGTCACGAAGGACAAGGAGGACTCGATCGCGATCCATCCGGTCATGTTCCTCGCGCTGTCGTACGACCACCGCATCATCGACGGGGTGCTGGCGAACTCGTTCCTGTGGCGCGTCACCGACATCCTCACACGCGGGGAGTTCGAGGTATGAGCGCGACAAGCGAAGTGCAGGGCCTGCGGGCGCTCAACGAGGTCGATCCGGAGATCGCCGAGCTGATCCGCCTGGAAGAGCGGCGGGAAGCGGACACGCTCCGGCTCATCGCGAGCGAGAACTACGTGTCTCGGGCGGTGCTCGAGGCGACGGGCTCGGTGCTGACGAACAAGTACTCCGAGGGGTACCCGCACAAGCGGTATTACGAGGGTCAGCAGCAGATCGACGTGGTGGAGGAGCTCGCGCGGACGCGGGTGGCCAAGCTGTTCGGGGCCGACCACGTGAACGTGCAGCCCTACTCCGGCAGCCCGGCCAACCTCGCCGTCTACCTCGCGTTCGCGCAGGCGAACGACACGATCATGGGCCTCGGCCTGCCCGCGGGCGGGCACCTGACCCACGGCTGGTCGGTGAGCATCACCGGGAAGTACTTCAAGAGCGTGCCGTACGGGGTTCGCGAGAGCGATCACCGCATCGACCTGGATCAGGTCCGCGACCTGGCGCGCGCCCACCGGCCGAAGCTCATCTGGTGCGGGACGACGGCGTACCCGCGCACGCTCGACTTCGCCGCGTTCCGGGCGATCGCCGACGAGGTGGGGGCGATCCTGGCGGCGGACATCGCGCACATCGCGGGGCTCGTGGCCGCGGGGGTGCACCCGTCGCCGGTGGGCATCGCCGACGTGGTGACGTCGACGACGCACAAGACCTTCCGGGGCCCGCGCGGCGCGATGATCCTCTGCAAGAAGGAGCACGCGGGCGCGATCGACAAGGCGGTGTTCCCCGGCCTCCAGGGCGGTCCGCACAACCACACGACCGCGGCCATCGCGGTCGCGGCGAAGGAGGCCTCGGAGGAAGGGTTCCGGGCCTACGCGAAGCAGATCGTGGTGAACGCGCAGGCGCTCGGGCGCGCGCTGGAGTCGCGCGGCTTCCGGCTCATCACCGGCGGGACCGACAACCACCTCTTGCTGATCGACATGACGCCGAAGGGGATCGCGGGCAAGCCGTACGCGCAGGCGCTCGATCGCGCGGGCATCGTGGCGAACTACAACTCGATCCCGTTCGATCCGCGCAAGCCGTTCGACCCGTCGGGGCTCCGCATCGGCACGCCGGCGGTGACGTCGCGCGGGATGGGCGTCGCCGAGATGGAGCGCCTCGCGGCGTGGATGGATGAGGTGGCGCAGAACGTGAACGACGAGGCGCGCATCACGCGCATCGCCGCCGAGGTCGCGGAGCTCTGCCGCGGCTTCCCGGCGCCCGGCATCCGGCTCTAGCCACCGCTGCGGCGAGCCACGGCGCTGCGACCGAGGACGCCACGGAGAGCGATCTCCTGGCGTCCTCGGCGCTTTTGTGGCCGAGACCCGAGGACGCCGGGGAGAGCGATCTCCTGGCGTCCCCGGCGTCCTGGCGGCTTCACTTCACGTAGAGCTGCGCGGCGGCGACGCCCGAGCCGGACGTGGCCTTCACGATGTACTTGGCGTTGATGCCGACGGGGAGCGACCAGCGGTAGCAGTTGCCCCGACCGCCGAGCGCGGCGTTCGCGCCGGTCGAGTTGTCCTGCGCCAGCACCGATGAGCCCATCGGGATCGGGGTCAGCGCGACCAGGCTGATGTCGAGCTCGGTGATCCCCGCGCCTACACCGACGATCGTGTAGCACTTGCCGGGCATCAGCTGGATCTGCTGCTCGAGGGTCTGTCCGGCGCTGAACTGCCCCGCGATCGGCCCTCCCTCCTTCGTCATGCCGGGCGCCTCGGTCGCAGCGAGGTTGTTCAGCGGGATCGTCGCGGCGGAGGCGAGGTTCGGATCGATCGCCGACGCGCTGCCGGAGCTGCTCCCGCTCCCGCCGCTCGGGGCCGGCTGCTGCCCGCCGGTCTGCTGGCCAGGGAGCGGGAACGGCCAGGGAAAGCCGCCAGGCTGCGCCGTCGGGGCAGGCTGCGTCGTCGTCGGAGCAGGCTGCGTGGGGGCGGGCTGCGTCGGGGCAGGCTGCGTCGGGGCGGGCTGGTACCCCGGCTGCTGGTACCCGGGCTGCTGATACCCCGGCTGCTGGTATCCGGGCTGCTGATACCCCGGCTGCTGGTACCCGGGCTGCTGATATCCAGGCTGCTGATAGTAGCCGGGCGGGGGCTGGTTCGCGTAGTTCGGCGGCGGCGTGGACGCCTCCCGCTGTTGACAACCAGCAGCGAGGGCGGCGGTGAGGACCAGGGCGGGCAGGACGCCAATCTTACGGAGCAAAAGAACCTCCTCGAATTTCCGGCAGAACGCCGCGTTCAATCTCACTGACGGGCTCGCGACGCAACGGGTGGCTCGCGGGAGCTCCCCGACGCGCCCCCCGAAGCCCGCTCAACCGAGCTCCAGGTCCGTCCGCCGGATGTCGCTTTGGACGTTGCACGCCCTCGCTTTCATCGCGCCCATCCGACGGATTGATGCTGCTTCTGCCATGATTTCCCGGGTTATTGCGGCCAGGCGCGGCTGGCCCGGGTCAAAAAGTGAGGTAGCCTACGGCATGACCGACCACGGCTCCCGAGCGAAGCTCGATCGTCCCGGAGAGTTTGCTCAGTGGTTCCTGGAACGAGAAATGCTGGCGAGCGCCGGCATGGGGCTCGCGGCCGACAGGGCGCGGCTGCACCTCGGACGCGCGGTCACGTTCCTGGAGCAAGGAATGCTGCGCGAATCGCTGGTGGAGGCGAACTCTGCAGCGTACCTCGATCAGGCGATCCGACCCGAGGCGCTGCTCATTGCGCGCATGTGCATCCTGCGCGAGTTCGTGGGCGAGTCCGGCGGCTGAGCGGCGCGACGGCGCGAGAGGTCGAACGCCCGCGCCGGCTTGCCGGCAGGCTTGCGCCGCCGGCGCAGCCGCACAAGACGCCTCGCACATAGCCCCCGCCCCCTGGCGGGTGTATGAGCGCCGCGAGCACAGTTGTCCCATCGAGGGGCCGCGGCGTGCGGCAGGGCTGTGCGCGAGGAGGCCGCAGATGACGGTGACGGGTAGGTCGTTGGGTTCAGCAGTGCTCCTGGCGCTGTCGGTGGCAGCGCTGGGCTGCGGCGGCAGCAGCAAGGAGTCGGAGTTCGCGGACGACGCTCCGGACGCCGGGACGCCGCCGCCCCCGCAGCCGACAGCGTCCGTGCCGCCCCCGGACGCCGGCCTGGCCCCGGTCGCGGTGCCCACGGTGGCGCCCTGCGATGGAGTCCAGTCGCTCGCGATGACGACCATGTTCCAGGGCCGCTCCGCCGGCGAAGCGCCGAAGATGCAGCCGGAAGGGGCGCCCGTCTGCAACGTGGTGCCCGAGGGACAGACGGCCTCGGGGCAGACCTTCATGCTTCAGCCCGGCAATTGCTACACGTTCCTGGCGCAGGCGCTCCCCACCGTCACCGAGGTGGACGTCCAGCTGGAGCTCGACCTGAACGCCGGAGGACAGCCCGGGCTCGCTGCGTTCAACCTGAAACCGGTGCTCGCCGTCGACTCGGACACCGGGCCGACTGCCGCCATCGGAGCCAAGCAGAGCTGCTACCAATGGCCGTTCCCCATCGCGGCGACGGCCAAGCTGGTTGTCAAGGCGCGTACCGGCTCGGGACCGGTGGCGGCCCAGGCCTACAGCCGCAAGAAGTGAGCTGACCTCGCCGCGGGGGCGGCGGCGGCATCGAGCCGCCCGGCCCCCCGGCGGCGGCGCGCGTCGCCGGGGCGCCGGAAGGGCGCCCCGCCGCGCGCGCTGGGCCCTTCCGCCGCCCCGGCGACGGCGCGCCGAGGCCATGGAGCAAGAACGGCCACGTCGCCGTGGCCGCCCTGCGCTCCGCTGGGAGATCCCGTAAGACTACAGGAGCGCGTCCTTGATGGCCTTGATCGGCCGAGCGCGGACCGACTTGCTCGCCGGCTTCGCGGCGAAGGTCATCGGCTGCTTGGTAAACGGGTTGATCCCCTGGCGCGCCTTCGTCGCAGGGCGCTTGACCACCCGGAACTTCGCGAAGCCGGGCAGCGTGAACACGCCCGACTTCTTCAGCTCGCGATGACCGATCGTGATGAGGGACTCGAGAACGTTCTTCACCTGCTTGCGGCTCAGCTCATCACCGGCAGCTTCGGTGATGGCCTGGATCAGGCCGCTCTTGCTCAACGTCTTCTTCGCGCCGCCCCCGGCCGTCTTCTTACTTGCCATGGCACTCTCCTCGGACATGAGCTCGCGCGCGACACCTCGCCGCGCACAGCCTCAGTGAACCTTACACACGACACAGGACAAAAAAAGACAAAACTGCGGGGAGAAATAGCGATTTCTGAGACGGGGCATCGCGCGGACCCCTGAAAGACCGCGCCGGAGCGGTGCGCCAGAGGGGCAACCCGCCGCCGGGAAGGGCGGCGGCGCGGCGCCGTCGAGGGCCGGAGAGCGTCAAAAAACGCCTGGAATCGCGCGGTTTTGCGCGCTCCACGGTCCTGCGCGCGCCGCCTGGGGCGGCCACGGAGGCGGCCGCCGCGACCTGGGCATACCCGCGGAGAGGCGCGGGACAGGCCCTCAGCCGGCGCGCAGCTCGTCGAGCAGCGCCCGGGCCGCCTCGAGCGAGCCGTCCTCCGAGACGGACTTGTCGAGCATCAGGCGCGCTTTCCGGCGGTCGCCGGCCGCGAGCGCCATCGCCCCGAGGTGGTAATAGGCGAGCGCCCGCGCGGCGGGCGTCGTGCCTCCCTCGCCGGGCTCGGGGGAAATCTTCATCAGGGTGACCGCGCGGTAAGCGCGCGCGGCGATGTCCTCCTCCCCCAGCCCGAGCGCGCTCTCGCCGAGCTCCATGGCGATCTCGCCGTTCTGAGGATCGTTCTCGAGCGCCCTCGTGAGCGCCGTGAGCGACTCGTGGAGATTGCCCTCGGCGTCCTCGATCCGCGCGACGCGGTGATAGACGGCGCCGAGGTGCCGCGAGCGACGCCCCTTGGCAGCCACGATGAGCTCGGCGGTGACAGCGCGCGCCTCCCTCGAGTCGCCCGCGGCGATCAGCGCGTCCACGAGCAGGAGGGCGACATCGTTATCTTCGGGGCGCAGGGAGCGCGCCTCCCGGAGCGCCGCGGCCGCTTGCGCGGCGTCACCGACGTCGAGCAGCAGGCGGCCGGCGGCGACGAGGAGCGTGAAGCGGCCGGCCACGTCGGACGCCGCGGCGGCGTCCTCGAGCGTGATGGCGGCGAGCTCGCGGTTCGCGCCGATCTCGGCGTAGAGCGCGCGCAGGCGGTCGCGGATCTCGGTGTTGCCGGGCGCGGCGCGGAGCGCGCGCTCGAGCCCGCCGCGGGCGTCGCCCAGGTGGCCCGCGCGCGCGCACGCGCCGGCCAGGAGCAGCGCCGTGGCGACGAGGGCGTCGCCCTCCTCGAGCGCGATGAGCCTGCGGTAGACGGCGCTCGCGGCGTCCCACCGCGCGGCGGACTCCTCGAGGCCGGCGAGCGCCTTGAGCGCGGCGCGGTCCTTGGAGTCGGCGTGCAGGAGATCGCCGAGGTGGGCGCGCGCGCGCTCGACGTCGCCCGAGCGCGCGAGGATCTCGGCGAGGCGCAGCCGGAGCGCGCGCGGCGAGGCGGCGCCCGCCGCCTCCGCCGCGGCCTCGCTGGGCGCGCCCGCGGCCTCGGCCTCGGCGGACCGCGCGCCCGCGTGGTCCGCGCGCGCGAGCGCCCGCTCGAGCTCGGCGACGAGCTCGCTTCCGTACTCGGCGCCGCCGAGCGCGTAGGCGCGCTCGAGATCGGCGAGGGCGCGGTCGCCCTGGCCGAGCGCGCCGTGGACCTCGGCCCGCGCGCGGTAGAGCCACGGGTCGTCCGGGCTCGCTTCGAGCGTCGCCGTGAGCGCGCGGGCCGCGCGGGCGTGGTCGGAGACCGCGCCGCACGCGTCGATGAGCGCGATCAAGACGTCGCGATCCCCGGGCGCGACGCGGAGGGCGCGCTCGAGGAGCTCGGCGGCCGCCGCGGCGTCGCCCGCGCGATCGCGGAGGATCTCGGCGGCGCGGCAGAGCGACTCGACGCGCGCCTCGTCGCCGTCGGTGCCGTGCGCCGTGAGCACGTGGAGCTCGGCGAGGGCGTGCCAGGCCTCGCGGGCCGCGTAGCGCGACGCGAGCTCCTCGCGGAGCCGGTCGTTCGCGGGGTAGACGGCGTACCCGGCCTTGAGGGCGGCCTCCGCCGCGGCGTCGTCGCCGCGCGCGCCGTGCAGCTCGGAGAGCTCCAGGGCGAGCTGGGCCGCCTCGCCGCCCTGCTCGGTGCGCAGGAGCTTCTCGAGCGCGTCGATGAGGTCGTCCGCGCTGTCGCGCTTCCGGCTGAGGCGCACGAGCGCGCGGAGCACGTCGCGGTTCGCGCCGTCCCAGTCCGCGGCCCCGAGGTAGACGTCGCGCGCGCCGCGATCGTCGCCGCGCTGCTCGAGGAGGGCGCCGAGGCGCATCGAGATCGACGCGATCGACGCGACGTCCGCGCGATCCTTGGCGGCGTCGAGCTGCAGCGCGAAGAGCTCGCCGAGCTCGTCGGTGCGGCCGGCCTCCTCGAGCATGGTGGCGAGGAGGATGGCGGCCTCCACCTGGGTCGGATCCTCGTCGAGGATGTCGCGGAGCAGGGCCGCCGCCTCCTCCGGCGACTCCCGCGCGAGGAGGCGCGCGCGCTCGAGGCGCAGCGCGCAGCGCTCGGAGAGATCGTCGACGAGGGGCGCCGTCTCCTCGAGCAGCGCGGCGAGCCGCGCGGCGTCGCCGCTCCGCCGGTACACGCCGGCGAGGGGCGTCCAGATCTCGCGCTCGGCGGGCTCGCGGGCGCGGAGCTCCTCGTAGAGGCGCGCCGCGCGGGAGAGGTCGGCGAGCGGGCCGGCGGCGAGCTCCGCGGCGTGCAGGAGCAGCGCGCGCTCCTCCTCGGGCGCCGAGGCGCGCGCGGCGCGCTCGCAGAGCGACGCGGCGGCCGCGAGATCGCCGGCCTCCTCGCGGAGCTCGGCGAGCGCGACGAGCGCCCACGCGGAGCCGGACGGATCGGACGATTCGGACGATTCGGACGATTCGGACGATTCGGACGTAGATCGCGCGCCCGAGCCGACGATGCGCAGCAGGATCGACTCGGCCAGCCCGCGATCGCCGAGCGCGCGGGCGGTGCGGACGGCCTCCTCGAGGACCCCGGGGCCCTCGATCTCGGCGAGGAGCAGCAGCGCGTCCACGAGGGCGCGCGGCCGCCCGCTCTGCCGTGCGAGGCGCTCGAAGAGGCGGATCGCGCGCGGGTTCCTCGGATCGGCGCGGAGCGCGTCGCGCAGGATCGCCTCGGCCCGGTCCGGATCGGCGTGGAGGTCGAGCGCCTCTTCGAGGAGCGAGATCGCCGGATCGACCTCCGCCGCGTCCGCCGCGAGCAGCGCGGCCAGGCGGTACCGCGGCGCGGCGCGATCCGCGCCGCCCGCGGGGGCGGCCGGCGCGTCGGCGAGGTCGATGCGCTTGCGGAGGACGTCCGCCTGCGCGGCGCGATCGCCGAGGCGCGCGTAGATGGCCTCGAGCGAGCTCCACAGCTGCTCGATGTCGGCGCCCGCGTCGCGGCCCGCGCGGGCGTGGGAGGGCGCGCCGGCCGCGATCTTCGCCTCGGCGCGGCGGTAGACGGCCGCGGCGCGCTCCTGGTCGGCCGGCGAGAGCTCGAGGGCGCGGCCGAAGCGGAGCAGGAGCGCGACCTCGTACGGCTCGGAGGCCGCCCGGGCGACGAGCCGCTCGACGAGGTCGAGGTACCGCTGCGTCTGGCCGGAGCGGCGCGCGAGCTCGAGGGCGGCGTCGTGCGCGGCGCCGGCGCCGGGCGTGAGATCGAGGGCCCGCAGGCGGGCCGAGAGCGCGAGCTCCGGGCGATCGAGCGGGCCTTCGTAGAGCGACGCGAGCTCGCCGAGCGACGCGGCGGCGTCCTCGGCGGGCCCCTCGGCAGGGCCGGCGAGCCGCGCCTCGAGGGCGCGCGCGAGCAGGTCGTGGCGCCCGCGGGCGCGCAGCGCGGCGAGGAGCTTCTCGTGCTCGGCGTCGCTCTCGCGCGCCGCCTCGAAGGCGGACTCGACGTACTCCGCCTCGCGGTCGGGCGCCCCCTGCCGGCGCGCGATCTCGCCGAGCGCGAGCAGGACCTCGGCCCGGCTGAACGAGGTGGAAGACGGGAGGCCCACGCTGGAGCGCGTCGGCGGCATCGTGCTGCGGCGCACGCCGACGAGCCCCTCGCCCTCGTCGCGGGGCCGGCGCGCGACGAGCAGCAGCGCGCGGTAGGCGCGGTGCGCGCGCTCGAGCTGGCCGTCCTCGAGGGCGAGGCCGGCGAGGCCGTGGAGCGCGTCGGGGTGCGCGGGGTCGACGCGCAGCGCGAGGTCGAACTCCGCCATCGCGCGGGCGCGATCGCCCGTCGCGAGCGCGACGCGGGCGAGCTCGTGGTGGACGAGCGCGCGCTCCTTGGGGCGGCGGGCGCCGAAGTCGGCGATGATCCCGCGCAGGGCCGCGGTCGCGTCGTCGGTCCTGCCGGCGGCGGAGAGGGCGCGGCTCCGCGCGAGGCGCAGCGAGAGGTCGTCCGGCGCGAGCGCGATGGCCTCGTCGAACAGCGGGATCGCGGCGGCGGGCGAGCCGCCGCGCGTGAGGTAGAGGTCCGCGGCCTCGCGGAGGAGCGAGAGCCGGGCGGGCGCCTCGTCGGCGCGCGCGGCGTCGCCCGCGATGAGCGCGGCCAGGGCGCTCCACGCGCCCGAAGCGCGGTAGAGGTACGCGAGCCGCTCGCGGAGCGGCGCGGGCTGCGCGGCGCGGGGCAGCGCTCGCTCGAGGGCGGCGCGGGCGCGATCGGCCTCACCGGCCTCGAGGTAGGCGTCCGCGAGGCGGAGCGCCGCCTGGTGAAGCTCGTCGGGCGCCGCGCCGGCGCAGAGCCGCTCGAGCGCCTCGGCGGCGGCCGCGTGCTCGCCGCGGCGCGCGAGCAGCCGGGCGAGGGCGTCGAGCGCCTCGACGGACCCGATGTCCGCGGCGCGGCGGTAGCTGGCGATCGCGCGCTCGGGCTCGTTGAGCTCGTGCTCGGCGAGGGACGCCGCCTGGAGCCAGAGCTCGGCGGCCGCCGCGCCGGCGTCCGCCGACCCGCGCGCGGCCGCCTGCTCCTCGCGGAGCAGCATGAGCTCCCGGTGCAGCCCGCCCGCCTCGAGGAGCGAGGCGAGCCTGTCGATCGACGCGCCGTGCCCCGGGCTCTCCGCGAGGTTCCGGCGCAGCAGCGCGATCGCCTCGGACGCGCGCGTGGCGTCCGCGAGGAGCTCCGCGGCGTCGTAGCGGAGCGCGACGCGGCGATCGAGATCGCCAGAGACCTCGATCTGCAGCTCGCGCAGGCGCACGAGCTCCTCGCGCCGCCCGGCCGCCCGGAGCAGCGCGGCGAGGCTCTCGCCGACCGGCTCGTCCGTCGGATCGTCCGCGAACAGCCCGCCGTAGAGGGCGATCGCCTCGCCGGGCTCCGCCGCCTCGGCGGCGACGCGCAGCAGCCGGCGCCGCTCGCTCGGCGCGAACGGGAGCGCGGCGCCGCGCCGGCACAGCGCGACGATCTGCGGCCTGTCGCCCGCGCCCTCGAGCATGCCGACGAGCGCGTCGATCGCCCAGAGGGCGGCGCGCGAGGCCGGCCACGCGCCGGGCGCAGGGGGCTGCTCCTCCTCGTCGGCGAGGCGCTGCACGGCGATCTCGAGGAGCTCCGCCGCGATCTCGCGGGCCCGCGCCGCGTCGCCCGCGTCGCGCGCCGCCTCCACCGCCTCGCGGTAGAGGGCGAGGTCGTGCCCGGTCGCCGCGGCGAGCCGGAGCAGCGTCGGGACGAGCGAGGGCCCGCGCCGCCGCCGCAGGAGCTCCGCGAGATCGAGCAGGATGGCGCGGTTCCCCGGGTCGTGGAGGAGCGCGCGCTCGAACGCGCGCTCGGCGGCGTCCTCGTCGGCGCGCGCGTCGCGGTGCCAGCGGCCCACGCGGGCCGTGAGGTCGCGGAGCGTGGCGGCAGGGACGTCACCGCGGCGCTCGAGCTCGGGCAGCGCGTCGGCGATCGTGCGCCAGCGGCCCGCGAGGTCCGTGAGCCGCAGGAGGCCCTCGGGCGGCTCGGCGCCGGGCGACAGGAGGAACGCGCGGAAGGCGAGCTCGAAGGCGCCCTCCCGGTCGTCGCCCCGCTCCTCGAGCAGCGCCGCGGAGGCCTTCAGGATGGCGACCCGCTCGGCGTCCGTCCCGGCCGCGGCGAGCCGCGGCTCGAGCAGCGCGATCTGGCCGTGCCAGTCGTCCGCGTCGGCGCAGATCTCGAGCAACGCGCCGACGGCGGCGACCAGCGCGCCGCGGTGCTCGGTCGACGCCGGGTCGATGCGGCGGAGCAGCTCCTCGAGCCCCGCGCGCGGCGCGTGCGAGCGCGCGGCGCGCTCGCCCCCTTCGGCCGCCCCCCACTCGCCCTCCCCGCCAGAGCCCTCGAGCCCCGCGCGGCGCGCGTCCCGCTCGGCCTCGTGCGCGCGGCGGTAGCCCTTCACGGCGAGCTCCCACGCGAGCGTGCGATCGCGGTGCGTGTCGCCGAGGCGCTGGAAGAGCTCCACGCTGCGCGCGGCGCCCGCCCCGCCGGGGAGCGCGCCGGCCGCGGACGCCTCGACCTCGAGCAGCGCGACGAGGTCGCCCCAGCGCTCCGCGCGCGTGTAGAGCGCGGCCAGCGCGTCCCCGCTCTCCGGGTCGGGCGCGAGCTCCTCGCGGATGCGGCGCCAGGTGGCGATGGCCTCGTCGGCGTCGCCGAGCTCGCGCTCGAAGAGCCGCGCGACGCGCCCGAGATCGCGCCGGCCGCCCGCGCCGCCGCGCACGGCCGCGCGGCGCTCCAGCACGACCGTGAGCTCGCGGTACCGCCCGCCCTCCTCGAGGAGCGCCGCGAGGCCGTCGAGCGCCGCGAGATCCTGGCGGTCGTCGACGAGGCGCGCCGAGTACGCCGCGATCGCCCGCGCCTCGTCGCCGAGCCGCGAGGAGGCGAGCCGCGCGAGCTCGCCGAGGGCCTCGCGCCGCGCCGCCGGGTCCGTCTCGATCGCGGCGAGCGTGTCGAGCACGTCGCACCGCTCGGCGACGCGGTCGGCCTCCGCGAAGAGCCGATCGAGCGCGCGGGCGGCGTCCCGCGCGGCCTCCGCGTCGCCGCTCGCCTCGGCGAGCGAGAAGAGCCGGCGGAAGAGCGCGATCGCCCCGTCGGCGTCGCCGATCCGGTCGCGGCGGAGGAGCGCGGCGTCGCGCACGAGCGAGAGCGCCTGCCGCGCGTCGCCGGCGCGCGGCTCGGCCGCGGCGAGGACCTCGGCGAGGCGGTCGTGCCGGCCGAGGCGCTCGGCGAGCTCGGCGAGCTCCGCGCGATCGCCGGCCTCCGACGGCCTGAGCTCGACGAGCTCGGCGAGCCGCGCGAACGCGCCCGGCTCGTCGCCGAGCGCGTCGCGGCGGAGCCGCACGATCTCGCGCAGCAGCGCCGGGCGGTCGCCGGCGTCGGCGCCCTCGAGCTGGATCTCGAGCACGCGCACGAGGTCCGTGGGCCGCGCCTCCTCGCGGTAGTGCTCCGCGAGCAGCGCGGCCGACCGCTGCCGCGCGGCGAGCGCGCCGGCGGGCGCCTGCTCGGGCGGCAGCGCCCCGAGGATCCGCTCGAGCAGCGCGAAGGCGTCGACGGGGCGCGGCGCCGCGCGGGCGGCGCGCGGCGCCGGGGGCGCGTCGAGGAGCCGCTCGACCACGGGGAGCGCCGACGCGGCGTCGCCGACGCCCTCGATCCAGAGGAGCGCGACGCGCTCGCGGAGCCGATCCGCGGCGTCGCCGGAGAGCCTCGGCAGCTCGGCCGACAGGAGATCGATGAGCGGGCGGTGCCTGCCGTGCCGCTCGTAGAGCCGCTCGAGCGCGGCGCGGGTGCGCGCGTCGCCCTGGAGCGGCAGGAGCTGCTCGAGGTAGCGCATCGTGCGCTCGCCGTCGCCGGCGAGGTCGCGCGCGACGGCCGCGGCGTCCTCCAGCAGGAAGACGCGCTCATCGGCCGCCGAGGTGCGCTCGAGCATCCCGTCGTAGAGCGCGAAGAGGTCCTCCCAGCGCTCGGCCGCGTTGTAGGCGAGCTTCAGCCGCTCGAAGCCCCAGAGCGAGCCGGGCACGAGCTCGACGAGCCGGCGGAGCAGCGCGAGGGCGGCCTCCGGCGCGTCGAACCACTCCTCGTGGTGCTCGACGGCCCGCCGGCCGATCTCCTCGACGATGTCGGGCGGGAGCGCCGCGCCCGCGTCGAGCGCCGCGGCGTGCGCGGCCGCGACGCGCTCGGGCTGCTTCGCCCGGCGGCCGAGCTCCTCGATCCGATCCCAGAGGGCGAGCTCGCCCGGCAGCTCGGAGACCGCGCGCAGGGCGACGTCGAGGCCGCGCGGCGCGTCGTGGTCGTGGTGATCGAGCAGGCGCTCGAACCAGCCGCGGCGGACGGCGGCGCGCTGCGCGGCCGCGAGGCTGCCCGCGTCGAGCAGGGCGCCCGGCGCGGCGTCCGCCGGCGAGCTCGCGAGGAGCGCCTCCAGCAGCGCGACGCGCGCCTCGGGATCGTCGAGCGCGTCGCACGCGCGCTCGAGGAGGAGCGCCGCGCGCGCCTGCGTCTCGGGGCGCCCGAGCGCGCGCTGCACGATCTCGATCACCGCGGGCTCGATCGTCCCGGCCTCGATCGCGGGCGCGACCGCGTCGAGCGCGTCCGCCGGCCGATCCAGCCGATCGAAGAGGAGCGCCGCGAGCTCGACGTCCAGCGCGACGCGCGCGCTGCCCTGGCTCCGGTCGCGGCGCGCCGCGAGCACCTCCGCCGCGCCCTCGTGATCGCCCACCTCGGCGAGGAGGCGCCCCCGCGCCGCGAGCGCGTCGTCGTTCTCGGGATCCGCCTCGAGCAGGCGGGCGTAGAGCGCCGCGGCCGCCGCGCGGTTGCCGATCTCCTCTTCCCACGCGGCCCACGCGGAGAGCGCCCTCGGGCGCTCGCCCTCGTGCCCGCGCTCCACGAGGAGCGTGAAGAGCCAGCGCCGGTCCACGCGGCGCGCGAGCGTGTCGGGGCTCTGCGCCAGGAACGCGCGGAACGCCTCCAGCGCGGCGGCGTCGAGCGCGCCCGGCGCGGCGTCGCCGTCGTCCTGGGGCGAGAGCAGGCGCCGGTAGACGGACGCGGCGTCGTCCTGCCGCTCGGGATCGGCGGCGAGCACGCGCGCGAGCGCCGCCTCGATCGCCCGGGCGCGCGCCGCCGCCTTGCCGGCGGCCGCGCTCCCCTCCCCCTCGGCCCTCATGCGATCGCGCAGATCGAGCGCGGCATCGACGAAGCGCGACGTCGCGCGCGCCCGGATCGCCGCGTCCTCGAGCGCCGCGAGCGCCGCGAGCGCCTCGTCGTCGGACGTCGCCGTCTCGATCAGGACCTCGCAGACGGCCGCGAGCCGGGCCCAGGCCCCCTGCCCGCGGTAGAGCGCCGCGAGGCGGGCGGCGGCGTCGCGGTGCTTCGGCGCGACGGAGAGCACGCGCTCGTAGAGCTTCTGCGCGCGCTCCGGATCCGCGAGCGGCCCCTCGGCGAGCCCGGCGGCGCGCTGCCAGGCCGTCACCGCGGCGTCGAGGTCGCCCGGAGCGGCCTGCGCCGCCGGGGCGTCCGCCGCGCGCGCGGCGTCGGGCGCGTCGGGCGCGCCCGCGACGCGAATGCCGAACGCCGCGAGCTCGCCGAGGCGCTCCAGCCAGAGCGCCTCGTCCTGGGGATCGCCCGCGGCGGCGACGCGCCGCTCGAGCACCTCGCGGAGCAGCGCCGGATCGCCCGCGGACAGCGCGAGCGCCTCCATCGCGGAGAGGGCGGCGCCGTCGAGCGCCGCGCCGCGCGAGAGGATCGCGCGGTAGTGCGCGACCGCGCTCGGGACCTCCCCGCCCCTCGCGGCCGCGTCCGCCATGCGCAGCTCGTGGGCGACGCGCGCGTCGGGCGCCACGCCCGGGAGCCGCTCGGCCAGCGCGCCGTAGAGCGCGCCCCACGCGTTGCCCGCCGCGTACGTCTCGAGCAGCGCCTCGTACGCCGCGTCGTCGCCCGGGTCGTCCTCGATGGCCGCGCGGTACGTCGCGGCCGCCCCGGCGAGGTCGCCGACGTCGCGGCGCTGGATGGTGCCGATCGCGTGCAGGAGCTCGCGCCGCCGCGCGGGCGCGCACGGCTGCGCGAGCGCCTCGCGGTAGAGCGCGAGCCGCTCCTCGGGGCTGCCCTGCTCGCGCAGGAGCGCGTCCACGCGGGCGATGAGATCGAGCGACGAGGGCTCGAAGGCGAGCGCGCGGCGGTAGAGGGCGAGCGCCTGCGTCACGTCGCCGCTCGCGAGCAGCGCCTCGCCCGCGCGCCGCGCGAGGTGCGACAGCGCCGGGCTGTCCACCGCGCGATCCCCGAGCGCCCCCGCGAGCGCCGGCGCACGGCGCGCGGACTCGCTGCCGTGCTCCGTCAGCCGCTCGACCTCGGCGACCCACCGCGCGAGCCGCTCCGGCGCGTGCGCGGTCGCGAGCGAGAGCCCGCGCGCCGAGAGATCGAGCGCCTTCTTCGGGTCCCTGAGCTCGCGCTCGGCCACGGAGGCCGCCTCCTCGAGCGCCGCGAGCCTGCCCGACACGTCGGCCGGCGCCGGCGCGGACGCGCCGGGGGCCCACACGACGGGCCCGAGCTCCGCCTTCGTCTCGAGCACGCGCACGAGCAGCGGCGCCGCCTTCTCCGCGCGCGCGATCGGCTCCAGCACCGCGCAGGCCGCGAGCCGCTGATCGTCGGTCAGCAGCAGGTGGGAGCTCTGCCGCGACGATTCCGCGGCGGCGCCGTTGCCCGGGGGCGCGCCCAGCATCTTCTCGACCGCGAGCCGGCTCGATCGCTCGGTCGGATCGAGCGCGAGCGCCTCGCGGTACGCGGCGATCGCGCCGGCCGGATCGTCGAGCCGCGCCATGCGGACCGCGCCGATCCGGGCGAGCACCGAGGCGCGGTCCTGCCCGGCCGCGAGCTCGGCCTCGGCCTCGAGGAGCGCCTCGAGCTCGGCCCAGCGCCGCTCCTGCTCGAGCAGCGGGATGAGCCGCGCGTGCGCCTCGCGCGACGCCCCGAACGCCGCGAGGTAGCGGCGCCAGGCGGCGACGGCGGCGGGCAGATCCGCGAGCCGGGTGCGCAGCTCGGCCGCGCGGAAGGCGAGCTCCCGCGCCGCGCGGCGGTCCGGCTCCGCCTCGGCGCGCCGCTCGAGGACCCACGCGAGGCCCTCGTGCGCCGAGGTGGCCTCGTACAGCCGCTCGAGCGCCGCGAGCGCGCCCGGCTCGCGCGAGGAGCCCGACTCCGCGAGCCTGCGGTAGGCCGCGATCGCGCCCGCGGCGTCGCCGAGCTCCTCCTCGTAGAGGCGCGCGAGCCGCTCCGCCGCGGCCTCGCGCGCCTCGGCCTCCGGCTCGGCCCCGGCGAGCCGCTCGAGCGCGCCCGCGAGCCCGCGCGCGTCGCGCTCGCGCTCGCAGAGCTTCGCGAGCCCGCGGGCCGCGCGCCGCGCGGCCGCGTCGTCGGGCTCGCCGTCGAGCGCCTGCTGGAACGACGCGCGCGCCTTCCTGCCGTCCCCGAGGCCCTCGTACAGCTCGCCGAGCTCGGCGGCGATGCGGGCCTTGAGCGGCTTGTCCTTGGCGCCGGCCGACGCGCGCACGAGCACGCGCGCCGCGTCGGCCTGGCGGTCGAGCGCCGACGCGAGGGCGACGAAGCGCTCGCGCACCGCCTCGTCGGACGGGTCGACCGCGAGGATCTGCTCCGACAGCGAGAACGCCGACGCGAGATCGCCGAGCCGCTGGAACTGCAGCTCGACGAGCCGCTTCTGCACCTCGACGCGGCGCGGCCCGCGCAGGTTCTCGATCTGGAGGGCCATCATCCGCGCCGCCTCCTCCGCGTCCCCGCGGCGCGCGTGGGCCGCCTCGAGCGCCGCGGCCGCGCGCACGAGCACGGTCTTGCGCGCGAGCAGGGCCTCACCGGCGCGGAGGGCGGCCTCGTGGTCCGGGCTCTGCGCGAGCACCTCCTCGACGTGCGGCAGCGCCCGCTCGAGCTCCTTGAGCGGGCCGCTGTAGAGGTCGATGAGCCGCGCGCGGATCTCGAGCGCGTCGGGCGGCGCCGCCTCCGCGGTGAGCGCCTGCTCGAGCATCCTCGCGATCTCCTGGTTCCGCCCGGCGCGCGCGTAACGCGCCTCGAGCTCCCAGCGCGCCGAGGCGTCGCCGGGGTCGACCTTGAGGATCTGCTGGAGCAGCTTGATCGCGCGCTCCTCGTCGCTCGCGCCGTTTGCGTTGACGTCGACGAGCTCGAACGCGCGGCGGAGCAGCGACAGCTGCTCGGCGCGGTCCGCGCGGTGGCCCGCCGCGAGGGCGTAGAGGTCCGCGAGCTTCGCCGGCTCGTTCGCCTCCTGGAGGACGCGCTCGAGCCGGAAGAACGCCTCCTGGTGCGAGGGCAGCACGGCGAGCGCCCGCTCGAGGTAGGGGCGAGCGCCGCCGGGGTCGCCGAAGGAGTCGGCGAGGAACTCGGCGGCGCGCACGAGGACCTCGGCCTGGGCGGCCTGCGGGAGCATCCCGAACCGCCGCTCGCCGACGAGGCGCTCGTAGGCGAACGCGAGCTCGGAGAACCGGTCGTGGCGGGCGGAGGCCTCGTGGAGCTTCGCCCACAGCTCCGGGTGCAGGCTCCCCTTGGCCGCCGCGGCCACGAGCACGTCGAGCGCGGCCGCCTCGTTGTCGATCCCCTGCTCGAGCGCGGCTTCGAGGTTGTCGATACGGAACGAGACGCGCGCGCTCTTCGTGTCCTGCTGCATGTGGATCCGGACCTCGGCTGGCGGTGGTGCAAGGGGCCGGCGTGCCGGCGCTGCCGTCGAACCTGCGCCCGCAGTGCGCTGCGGAGCGCTGCCCAAGGTAACAGGAGCGTTTCCCAAATGGGCTCTGGTATCGGGGCCCTGCGCTGGCGGGGCGGGCTCGACCGCCGGGGGCGGCGGCGCGAGAGAAGAGCAGCGATGGCGGGGCGAATGGCCTGAACAGAGGCCATGAGACGCGGTGAGGTGTGTGAGGGCGACCGCGCCTGCCCAGCCGGCGGGCACCGCTTCTTCTGTCGAGGCGGCCTCAAACGCGCGGCCAGCAGGCGCACGGGGGGTGGTGCGCTGTCTGCCTATCGGCGCTCGGGTAGGCGCACCGCCGCCGACTTGCCACCTCGAGCACCGGGACGGCCCGAGCGAGGGGAACGATGGCGCCGGGGTTTGCTCGATCGCGCCCGCCGCCCAGCATTGCTGATCAGGTTGGCGGCGCCCGCCCGTCTCCCTCGTTCGAAGTACCCGAGCCCGCTTCGACGATACCGATGAATTCAATCGTGATGCTCACCGACTCGAGATCGACGCGCTGGGCAACTTGACCGATCCTTCGCTGGGCACCAGGACACGCTCGGTATCCGCGCAGGGAAGCGTCCGCTCGTCGACGGGGAGCACCTCGCAGAGCGCGCAGACGCGGTCTGCGCAGACAAAAGGAGTCTTCAATGCGCATCGAAGAGGCGATGCTCGGCAGCCTCCTCGCAGCCGCGCTGGTCGGGGTCGGGCCCCTGGACGCGCGAGCGAATGAGCCCATGGCCACGACGGAGAACGCGGTCGACAGCCCGGCCGGCTGGAGTCTCGCGGGAAGCAAGCCGAAGGCGTACAACGTCGGCGTCGACAGCAAGGTCAAGCGCAGCGGAAAGGCAGCCGCGTTCCTCAGGTCGGTGAGCGACCCGGACGATGGGTTCGGCACCTTGATGCAGACCATCAGCGCCGTTGAGTTCCGCGGCAAGCGGGTCCGGCTGCAGGGCTGGGTGAAGAGCGAGAACGTCAAGGGCTGGGCCGGCCTGTGGATGCGCGTGGACGGTCGCCACGAACACGCGCTCGCTTTCGACAACATGAGCGATCGTGCCATCAAGGGGACGACCGACTGGACGCAGTACCACGTCGTCCTGGACGCGGACAAAGCGGCCGAATCCATCTCGTTCGGCACGCTCCTCACCGAGACCGGAGCGCTCTGGATCGACGACCTCGAGCTCTCGCCGGTGCCGACGACGGTGCCCACCACGGAGCTGTCGCTGGCCAAGACGCTCCCGCCGCGGCCAGTGAACCTCGGCTTCGACGACTGACAGCGCCTCGCCTCCGATTGACCCCACACCTGCACGCCCTCTTTCTCGACGGCGCCTATCACGAAGAAGGCGATCTGCTCGTTCGGAACCAGCTCGGTCCTCTGCAGACACGCGAGGTCGGTGAGGTGCGGCCCGAGAACGCGCGACATCTTGCGCCGCCGCGGGCCAAGCCCGAGGTCCTCGGTGAAACGCCGCTTCCTCGCCAGCGACGAGCGTTACTTCACCGCTTCGAAGCTGAGCCCGAAGCGGGCGCGGCGCGGTGCCGTGCCGGCGAGGTGGATCCTCTCCACGAGGCGGCTCACGCACTGCTCGCTGTCGACCCCCGTGTAGCCGGCCAGCTTGGCAGCGCTATCCGGGCTGAGCTCGATGTCGAGCTCGGCGGGGCTCTTCGGCGGCTCGCCGTAGCAATACGGCACCCGGCGCGACAGCACCTCCTCGAGCAAAGCGATCTCCTGCTTGCTCAAGGCCTTCGCGCTCTCCGCGTTTGCCTTCGCGATCACCCGCACCTTGGGCTTGCCTCCCAGGCGGAAGACGTCGCACGCGATCCGGCCCTGCTGCGACCTGTCGTTCGCGGCCTCGACCCGCGCCTTCGCCGCATCGGCCTTCTTCTCGCGGTCGGTGTCCGTGTAGACCTTCACGAGCGAACAGCACGCGCTCACCGAGCCGCTCGCGCACGCTCGATCCAGCGCCTTCTCGGCGATCGCCGCGTGAATCTTCGCCGGCTCGAGGTCCATGTGCAGCTCGCCGCGGTCCTCGCAAGCAGCGACATCTCCCGCATTGCAGGCGCGGTCGAAGCTCTCGTCGACCTCCTTGTCGTGGCCGTCCTGTCTCGAGAGCGCCCGGCCGAGCGCGGCGCAGCTCTTCGCGCTCTTCTGGCACGCGGCGCGGAGCTCCTTCAGGTGTACCTCGCGCTTGTCACACGCGCTCTTCGCGCCGAGCGTGCACGCCTCGCCGAACGCCCGCAGTGCAGACCCGAGCGAGAACCCCGGGGTCGCCTTGTCTTCCGTCTTCGCGTGGAGGTCGCCCAGCGTCTCGCACGCGGCCGCCTTGCCCGCCGCGCACTCGGTCTCGCAGGTCTCGATGTCCTGCGCTTCGCTGCACGTCTTCGCCGGGGCGGGGGCCGCGGTCGGCGCGGGCTCGGCGGGCACCGGGCTCACGACCGGAGCAGGCGCCACGCCGCTCGCACCAGAGGGCGCCTGCGCGGGCGGGGCGGCCGCGGGCGGAGCCGATGGACCGCAGGCCAGGAGCGAAGCCGCGACGCAGGACGGGAGGAGGACGGCAGCGAGGCGCATTTTCACGAGCGCCACCGTACAACCGTTCCACGCTTGCGAGGTGGGAAAACCGGGCTCACTGGCGGGCCGCCAGCCGGCTCAGCCCCAGCCCGAGCTGCCCGCTCCGCGCAGGATGGCGAAGTACCCGAGCCTGCGTCGACGAACCCGATGAATTCAATCGTGATGCTCGCTGACTCAAGGTCAGCGCCATGGGCAACTTGACGGTCCTCCGCTGGGCACCAGGAGATGCGTAGCAGCCTCGCAGGGAAGCGTGCGCTCTACGCCGGTGGGAGCAGGGCGCCTTGGTCGTCGATCGCCGTGTCCGATTCGGCCTCGGCCGGGAGCAACTGGATCTCGACGATGAACGTGGCGCCTGCGCCTGGCGCGCTCTCGACGCGGATGGTGCCGCCGTGGGCCGCGATGATCAAGCGAACGATGTAGAGGCCGAGGCCGAGGCCGCCGAAGTTGCGGACAGAGACGGCGCGCTCGAAGCGCTCGAAGATCCGGGCCTGATCGGCCTCGGCGATGCCCATGCCGTGATCGCGGACGACGAGCGACGCGCGATCGCCCTCGCCGCGCACGGCGACGTGAATGGGGCCTCCCGCGCCGTACTTGATCGCGTTGGACAGGAGGTTGATGAGGACCTGCTCGATGCGAGAAGGATCCCAGCTTCCAATGACGGGCTCGTCCAGCTCGAGCTCGGTGCGGCAGCGGGCGTCGTCGAGCTGCTGGTGCATGCGCTCGACGACCTCGCGCGCCAGGGCCGCCAGGTCGACCGGCGCGCGCGCGAGGGTCAGCCGGCCTGCGTTCAGGCGCGTGACGTCGAGCAGCTCGTTGACCAGGTGGGCGAGGCGCGCGATCTGGCGATCGAGGACCTGGAGCGCGGCGTCGATGCGCTCCGGGGCGATCTCCCCGCGCCCATAGCGAGGCAAGAGCCGCGCGAGGAGGTGGGCCTGCATCTTCAGCGAGGTGAGCGGGGTCTTGAGCTCGTGCGAGGCGACGAGGAGGAACTCGTCCCGGCGCTCGATCGCCTGCTGGGCCTCGGCGAACAGGCGCGCGTTGTCGAGGGCGAGCGCGGCGCGGCTGCCCAGCTCCTCGGCAAGCCACAGGTCGGCGCGGCCATAGCGGCGCCGGGGCGCGGTCGCCAGCAGGGTCATGATCCCGAAGCGCCGGTCGCGCGCGAGGAGCGGGACGCGGAGGAAGGAGTGAACGCCGAGCCGCTCGAGGAGGGGCACCACGCGGACGTCGCCCACCTCGAGCCGGTCCGGCGCGGTCGCTGCCAGGGGCCGCAGCGCCTCGATCACCGCGCCGGCGAGCTCGGCCGGCACGCCCGCGGTGACCGCGGTGACCGTGGATCCAGCGGTGCCCTGGGCGAGGTCCACGTCGATGACGCACCGGTCGGCCAGCTCGGGGACCGCGAGGTGCGCCACGCTCTCGAGGGTCGCGCCGTAGCCGAGGGCCATCAGCTTGCAGCTCGCCTCGGCGAGGAAGCGCTCGGCGATCTCGGCCCGCTTGCGCTCGGTGATGTCGGTGGAAATGCCGCAAACGACGCCGGGCATGATCTCCTCGCCCAGAGGGAACTTGACCGACAGGAAGGTGCGCGGCTCGTCTTCTACCAGCGTCTCCTCCTCGAATTCCAGCGGCTCGCCCGCGTCGAGCACCCGCCGGTCGTTGGTCTGGAGCACCTCGACGCTCGCATTGCGAAAGAGCTCGGCGTCGGTCTTTCCGAGGAGCTCATCGCTCGGCAGGCCGAGGATGTTGGCCGCCTGGCGGTTGGCGAGCAGATACCGGCCCTCGCGATCCTTGAGGTAGATGGCCGCGGCGGAGTTGTCGACGATGGCCTGCAGCGTCGCCTGGTTGGCCTTCAGCGCCTGCTCCGCCCGCCGCCGCTCGGCGTTCTCCTGCTCGACCGTGGCATAGAGCATGGCGTTCTCGAGCGAGATGGCCGACTGCGAGGTGAGCAGCTCGAGCACGCTGAGCCGCCCTGGGGTGAACGCGCCGGCCACGAGCCCGTTCTCCAGGTAGAGCACGCCGAGCAGCCGGGCCTGCCGCAGGATCGGGAGGCACAGCACCGACCTCGGCCTCTTCTCCGTGAAATACTCGTCCTCGGAGAACGTGTGCTTGGCCGTGGCGTCGTCGAGCAGCACGCGATCGTGGCTGCGAAGGACGTAGTTGAGGATGGATTGCGGCAGCGCCCCCGGCGCCTCGCCCGCGTCGAACAGGCGCGCCTCGCCCCCGGACGCGGCGATCGCCGCCGCGGCCGACATGCGATCTTCCCGGATCAGGAGCACATGGCCTTCCTCGGCACCTGCGTGCTCGATCAGCGTGCGCAGGAGCATCTCGAGCAGGCGCGGGAGCTTGAGCTCGCCGGAGATGCTCTGAGAGGCCTTGACGACGGACAGGACGTCGAACTGCTCGGCCCGGACGGCGAAGGTGACGGTGGGGGCGATCGGCCTGCGCGGGGCGAGGTGCGGATAGCGCTGGTCGAGTTGCTCGACCTTGGCGTGGGCGCCCCAGCGAAAGTAGGCGGCGCGGGCGTCTCGCAGGTAGGCGACGGCGGGCGTGGGCAGGCCGCGCGCGCGGTAGAACCCAGCGGCGAGCTCGCAGGCGATGGCCTCGTGCTGGACGAAGCCGCCCTCCCGCGCCGACGCGATGGCCTGCTCGTAAAGCCGTATCGCGTCCGATTCCTGCCCGCGGAGCCGGGCGATCTCGGCGCGGATCAGGGCGTGCTTGTGGAAGAAGTTGTCGGGGCAGCTCGCGGCCCACTCGCCGAGCTGCCCTTCGCAGTCGACTAGACCCGAGGGGAGCCCCTCTGCCGGGGATGGCCGCGCCCCGTGTTGCTCATGCGGCGCGCGCGCGTCGCACGAGACGGCCGCGAGCGCCAGCGCGTAATAATAGCAGTTCTCGGCGATGAGCGCCGAGGGCTCGGTCCAGAGGGGGTGGTCGACGATCACGCGCGTCGCCGCGGCGAGCGCCTCGCCGGGAGGGCCGAGCACGAAGAGCGCCTGGGCCTTCATGCTGTCATGGAGGCCGCGAGCGCCCCGCAGCTGGCCCTCGTCGAGCCGCGCATCGAAGGCCGACGGGGCCAGATCGGAGCCGTCCACCGTCGCGTCGCCGACCGGCCTCCCTCGCAGCGTCTGGATCATGGCGTGGCCGCTGAGGAGGGGTCCGTGCGCGAACGCGTAATGCGTCCTGCGCACGAAGGCGAGGCGCTCCTCGACTTCGTGGAGCACGTCCTCCAGCGGCCCGCCGGAGAGCAGCTGGAACAGCGGGGCCCAGAGACAGTTGAAACACGCCATGTTCAGGTCGCCCGACTCGACCGCGGCGCTGAAACCGGCGCGCGTGTACGGAGCTGTCTCTCGGTAGTGGCGTGTCCAGAAGACGACGTGCTGTCCGAAGAGGGTGAACACCAGCGCTTTCATGGTGAGGAGGCCGCTCCTGTCCGCCAGGTCGTGGCCGACCTTTCCGAGCAGGTACGCTTCGCGGTATCGCCCGAGCCGCGGGCCGAGCATCCGCGCGAAGGCCGCATACGCATGGGCGGAGCTCTCGGCGTTGCCGTGGCGCAAACTGAGCTTCACCATGCGAACGACGGCGAGGCAGTGCAGGTCCTGGTCCACGAAGATCGCGGGGCCGGCCACGCCGTGCAGCACGGCCATCAGGAGCTTGCTCGCCGGGTGCTCCATGGGGGGCAGGTGGAGCAGATCCTCGATCGCGCGGTCGCGCAGGGCCTGCCAGACGCTCTTGATCTCTTCCGTGACCTGGTCCTCGGTGGGATGGGGCGGAAGATCGATGTCCCAGGTGCGGAGCCACGAGAGCCCGATCTCCACGGCGTGGTCGCTCCGCCCACGGGTCTGGTAGAAGGCGACCGCGAGCTCCACGACGGCGGCGCGCTCGATCTTGGCCTTCGCGTGCTCCAGGAGCTCCTCGAGGAGCCGCTCGGTCTCCTCGAAACCGCCGGTGACGTACGCGGCGCGCGCGCGCTCGAGGCTCAGGTCGTAGGTCAGATCGTGCCGGGTCTCCCAGCGCTCGCGGGGGTCTTTCGCGAGGAGGGCCACGCCGGCGGCGAAGAGGGCCGCGGCGGACTGGTAGGCGGCGGCGGCCTTGGCCTTCCTGCCGGCGCGGAGGTTGAGGGCGGCGAGCTCGTCGCGCTCCGCCTGGGAACGCAGGAGGACGGCGCCGCGGTTGAGGTGGTCCACGATGTCGAAGAGCGCGTCCTCGCGCTCCTGCGGGCGCCTTGCCCTCAGGAGCAGCTGGCCGATCCGGAGGTGCACCTCGGCGAGCTGTCCCGCCGGGATGAGCGAATAAGCGGCCTGCTGAACCCGGTCGTGGAGGAAGCGGTAGGAGGACCCTCTCCGGCAGACGAGCAGCCCTTCCCGCACGGCGTCCTCGAGCGCCTCGCGGAGCTCTTCTGCCGGGCGGCTCGCGACGATCGCGAGGGCGTCGAGATCCGCGCTGCTGCCGAGGCACGCGGCGAGCTTGAGCGCGTCGCGCGTGGGAACGGGGAGCCGCTTCAGCTTGCCCACCATCAGCTCGACGATGTTGTCGGTGAAGCCCTTGTCGCGGATGGCGGCGAGGTCCCACTGCCAAGCGCCCTCGTCGGCGTCGAAGGTGATGAGCCCCTCTTCGTGCAGGGTGATGAGGAACTGGAGCACGAAGAACGGGTTGCCTCCGGTCTTCTCGTAGACGAGCCGGGAGAGCGGCGCGGCCGGGGCGTGGACCGCCTCGGCGACGAGGGCGCCGACGTGGGCGAGGGAGAGCGGCGCGAGAGCGATGTCGTCGACAGGGACGCCGTGCTTCTGCGCCTCGGCCAGCGCGAGCCGGAGCGGGTGCGCGGGGCCGACCTCGTTGTCGCGGTAGGCGCCTATCAGCAGCAGGTGCGCGGCGTCGGCGCGGGTGGCGAGCTGCTCGAGCAGCTGGAGGCTGGCCGCGTCGGCCCACTGGAGATCGTCGAGGAACAGCGCGACGGGGTGCTCCTTCTGGGCGCACGCCGCGACGAACCGCTGGAGCGTCGCGTGCAGCCGGCTCTGCGCCTCGGCGGGCGGGAGCTCGGGCACGGGCGGCTGGGGGCCGAGGAGCAGCGCGAGCTCGGGGAGCAGGTCGGCGAGCAACCCGCCGTTCTGGCCGAGCGCCTCGCGGAGGCGCTGCCGCCAGCGCTCGGCCTGCTCCTCGCTCGCGCACAGGATCTCCCGCGAAAGCGCCCGGAAGGCCTGGATGAAGGCGTGCAAGGGGATGTCGCGCTTCAGCTGATCGAACTTGCCGGAGAGGAAGAAGCCCCGCTCGCGCACGATGGGCCTGCGCAGCTCGGCGACGAGCGACGATTTTCCGATGCCCGAGTAGCCTGACACGAGCACGAGCTCGGGCCGGCCGCTCGCGACCACGCGCCCGAACGCGGCGAGCAAGGCCGCTAGCTCGCGCTCGCGGCCGTAGAGCCGCTGCGGGACCTGGAACCGAGCGGGGACGTCGCGCTGGCCGAGCGGAAAGGCCTCGATGGTGCCGCTCGCGCGCAGCCGGCCGACGCACCGGTCGAGGTCGTACCGCAGGCCGAGCGCGCTCTGGTAGCGCGCCTCGGCGGCCTTGGCGAGCAGCTTGAGCACGATCGCGGACAGCTGCAGGGGAATCAACGGCACGAGCGCGTGCGGCGGCCGCGGCGCCTGGGCGATGTGGCAGTGGACCCACGCGACGGGGTCGCTCGCATGGAAAGGCAAGGTGCCGGTCAGCATCTCGTAGAAGGTGACGCCGAGGGAATAAAGGTCCGTGCGCTCGTCGATCCAGCGGTTCATGCGGCCCGTCTGCTCGGGCGCCATGTACGCGAGCGTGCCCTCGATGAGCCCGTCGTAGGCGAGCTCCTCGGCCTCGCGGGGCGAGAGGGAGGCAATGCCGAGATCGGTGATCTTCACCTCCCCGGTGTCGGGGTTGTGGAGCAGGTTCTGGGGCTTGATGTCCTTGTGAATGACGTGCCGCCGGTGCAGCTCGGCGAGCGCGCCGGCGAAGCCGATGGCCAGGGGCAGGAAGCGCTCGATCGGCATGGGGCCACCGAGGCCTCGGTCGAGCGAGCGACCACCGAAGTCCTCCAGGACCAGGGTCACCTGATCGCGGAACGTCTCGATCCCGTGAGCCTTGACGACGACCGGCGACTCGAGCGCCCTGGCGATCTCGAGCTCGTGCTGCAGGCGCCCCAGGGCGCGCGGGCTCGCGTGGTCGCGCCGCAGGGCCTTGAGCACCACCGGCAGGCCGTCCTCCTCGCGTCTCGCGCGATAGAGGATCGTATCCGCACCTCGGTGCAGCACCTCCAGCACGCGGTAACGTGGGCTATCGGACATAGATGGAAGGGTCGAGCGCCGGAGCGGCCCCGAGGCGCCGGCCGATGTGCGATGTTGGCAAAAGGACCGCGCTTTGCCACGGGAAACGGCGGCGCAATCCTGGGTCGGCTCGCCCGCGACGCCCCTTCATGCCCGGCGAGCCGGACAGACGCCGCGCCGGCGCGGAGGTCGTGACAGGAGAGGACGTTCTTTCAGCGGCGCAGCTCCTGCGCTCGAGTACGCTCAGGGTCCCTGTCGAGCGATTCGGTGATGCTCACTCTACCCAGCTATCACTCCGTCAGCAGTCTCGATCCGAGAGGCGACTCCGCCCGATACCGCGCCGTCCGCGCGGACGACGGCGCCCCCGTGGTGCTCAAGGTGCTCGGCGCGGGCGGCTCGCGCACCGTGGACCGCGCCCGCGTCAAGCACGAGTACAAGCACATCGCGCGAATCGAGTCCGAGCGCGTCGTCAAGGTCTACGGCCTCGAGGAGCACGACGGGGAGTTCGTCCTCGTCCTCAAGGACACCGCCGGCGACGAGCTCGAGAGCTACCTCGCGGCGCGCGGCGGTCTCGACGTGAGCAGGTGCCTCGAGCTCGCCATCTCCATGGCCGAGGCGGTGCGCGTGCTCCACGGACACGGGATCGTGCACGGCGCCGTCAGGCCGAAGAGCTTCCTCGTCTCCGGCGACGGTCAGGCCCGGATCCTGAACTACGGGGTTGACGCCGCGGTCACGCGGGAGCGCGAGTCGCTCTACAGCGATGCTGTCGTCTCCGACGTGCTCCCTTACATCTCGCCCGAGCAGACCGGCCGGATGAACCGCAGCGTCGACCACCGCACCGATCTGTACTCGCTCGGCGTGCTCTACTATCGCATGCTCACCGGGGCCGTCCCCTTCCAGGCGAGCGACCCGCTCGAGCTCATCCACGCCCACATCGCCCACATCCCCGAGCACCCCGCGGCGCGAAACGCCGCCGTGCCCGCCGCGCTCGGCGATGTGGTCATGAAGCTGCTCTCCAAGAACGCGGAGAACCGTTATCAATCCGCGAGCGGTCTCCTCGCCGACCTTCACGAGTGTCGGCGGCGCCTCGACCATGGCCAGCTCCATCGCTTCGACCTGGGCCAGCGCGACGCCGCGTACATGCTCCAGATCCACCAGAAGCTCTATGGTCGCGAAGAGAGCATCGAGCGCCTCACCGAGGCGTTCTTCGGGGTCCTGGGCGGCACGCGCAAGATCGTCCTCGTCTCGGGCTACTCCGGCATCGGGAAGTCCTCCCTGGTGCAGGAGATCCTGAAGCCCCTCGCGCGCGAGAAGGGCTATTACATCACCGGCAAGTACGACCAGTTCAATCGGGACCGGCCCCTCGGCCCGGTGCTCCAGGCGTTCGACGCGCTGCTCCGGCAGATCCTGTCCGAGAGCGAGGCGCGCATCGCGCGCTGGCGAGCGGCGATGATCGAGGGGCTGGGGAGCAACGCGCAGGTCATCTGCGAGGTCCTCCCCGCGCTGGAGTTCCTCGTCGGCGAGCAGCCGCCGGTGCCCTCCCTCGGCCCCGTCGAGGCGCAGAACCGCCTCAACCTCACCTTCCAGCGCTTCGTCTCCGTCTTCACGGGGCAGGGGCGCCCCATCGTCCTCTTCCTCGACGACCTTCAGTGGATCGACGCCGCGAGCCTGAGCCTCGTCAACGCGCTGCTCGAGGCCGAGGAGTTCGGGGCCTTCTTCTTCTGCGGCGCCTACCGCGACAACGAGGTGAGCCCCACGCACCCCTTCATCCGCGCCGTCGAGGAGCTCCGGAAGAGCGGCGTCGAGATCGAGCCCATCGTGCTCACCCCGCTCGAGCTCCCGCACGTCAAGGCGCTCATCTGCGACAGCCTCGGGCGCTCGGACTGCGCGCCGCTCGCGGCCCTCGTGCTGAAGAAGACGGGCGGAAACCCGTTCTTCATCAAGCGCTTCCTCAAATCGATCCACGACAGCGGCGCGCTGTCCTTCGATGAGGCCGGCCGCTGGTCGTGGGATCTCGAGGCGATACGCGCCCTCGAGTACACGGACAACGTGCTCGACCTCATGGGGAGCAACATCCGCCGCCTGCCCCCCGCCGCGCAGGACGCGCTCAGGCTCGCCGCGGCCCTCGGCAACCGCTTCGATCTGGGCACGCTCTCGACCGTCAGCGAGTGCTCCATCGACGAGTTTTACGGGCGCGTCGAGCCGGCGCTCAGGGAAGAGCTCATCGCGGGCGACGGCGCGTGTCATCGCTTCGTCCACGACAAGATCCAGGAGGCCGCTTACGCGATGATCCCCGTCGAGGAGCGGCCGGGGCTCCACCACCGCATCGGGGTGCTCCTGCGACAGCAGCTCGGGTCCGACGCGCGCTCTCTCTTCGACGTCGTGAACCACCTGAACCTCGCCGGCGACCTGATCCAGGACCCCGCGGCCCGCGTCGATCTCGCGCGGATGAACCTCGCCGCCGCCGAGCGGGCCGAGGAGAGCGCGGCGTTCGACGCCGCGCTCAAGTACCTGGCCGAGGGCATCGCCAGGCTCCCCGGCGATCCGTGGGCGACGGAGTACGAGCTCAGCTTCGCGCTCACCACGAAGATGGGCCTCATGCAGGGGCTCTCCGGCCGCCCGGACGACGCCCTCCCCACGCTGGAAGGGGCCGTGGTCCACGCGAGGAGCCGGCTCGACAGGACGCGGGCCCACGGGCTCAAGGTGCGGGTCCACATCCTCAAGGCCGATCTGCACGCCGCCCTCGAGGAGGGGCTCGTGGCCCTGCGCGCCTTCGGGATCGATCTCCCGCCCTTCCCGTCGGACGAGGCGGTCGCCGGCGACGTCGAGGCGACGCTCAGGTTCCTCGAAGGCCGATCGATGGAGTCGCTCTGCGATCTGCCGCGGCTCGCCGACCCCGAGGTCGCCGTCCTGCACAGCGTGCTGGAGGAGATGATCTCGTCCTGCTACTTCCTCGCGAGCAACAACTTCGGCTTCTGCGTGATGAAGATCCTGCGAGACACCGTGCAATACGGCGTCTCGCAAAGCTCGGTCTTCGCCTACGTCGTCTTCGGCCAGATCCTGTGCGTCAGCGGCCGGATCCCGCTCGGCTACGCCTTCGGCGAGGCCGCGGGCGAGATCCTCCGGCGCTATCCGGACAAGCGGAACGACCCGATCCTCGCCTGCATGTGGGGCGCGTTCGTCATGCACTGGCGGACGAGCTACGAGAAGGGGCGAGAGGTCCTGTTCTCCGGCATCCATGCCGGCCTGGAGACAGGGCAGTACGTCTGGACCTTCTACTGCATGACCAACGCGAACACGGCGACCCTCCTGCTCGGCCGCCCGCTCGCCGAGATCAAGGCCGAATCGCAGTCGCTGCTGCCCATCAGGAAGTTCGACAGGTGGAATTTCATCACCTGGATGGTCTCCTGCGTCGGCCAGATCTGCGAGAACCTCATGAGCCCGGATCCTGGGCCGACGGAGCTTGCCGGCGAGTGGGTCCAGATCCAGGAGCTCGTCGACGGCGCGGTGCAGGTCAACAACCAGGCCTCGCTCTTCTTCACCATCTTCTACCGCCTCTTCCTGCGCGTGTTCCAGGGCGACCACGCGGGGGCGGCCGCGCTGGCGATGGAGGCGAACCCCACCATCATCGGGATCGCCGGCTGGCAGGGCAACCCGCCGTTCCACTTCTACGGCGGCATTGCCCTCGTCCAGGCGGCCGACAGCGCGGATCCGGAGACCCGGGAGCGGTATCTCGACAAGGCCCGTGCCCTCGGCGAGAAGGTCGCCTTCTGGGCGAGCCATGCGCCCGACAACATGAGGCACCGCCACCTCCTGCTCGCGGCCGAGCTCGCGCGCGTGAGCGGCGACAGGCGAGAGGCGCTGGATCTCTACGACGAGGGCATCCGCGCCGCTGTCGAGGGCGGCTATCTCCACGACAGCGCCCTCGGCAACGAGCTCTGCGCGCGCTGCTACCTGGCGCTCGGCAGGACCACGAGCGCGCGCGCCTACATGACCGAGGCCCACGCCCGGTATGCGCGCTGGGGCGCCGCGAGCGCCATGGCCCGCCTCGAGCGCGACCATCCCGATCTCGTGCAGCTGCCCTCCCCTACCGGCGCAAGGACCGCCCTCAAGGAAGACCTCGACGTGCGCAGCGTGCTCAAGGCCTCTCAGGCCCTCGCCGGGGAGCTCGTCCTGCCCCGGCTGCTCGAGGCGCTGATGCGCATCATGCTCGAGAGCGCCGGCGCGCGCCGCGGTTTCTTGATCCTGAAGGACGAGGGGCGCCTCACCATCGAGGCCACCGGCGACGTCGCCGGCGGCCGCATCGAGCGGGTCGCCTCGACTCCTCTGGATTCCCGCTCCGATCTGGCCACCAGCGTGGTCCAGTATGTCGCGCGGACCGAGGAGAGCGTCGTCATGGATGACGCTCCGGGCCATCCGTCCTTCGGCTCCGACCCTTATATCAAGGCCGTCCAGCCGCGATCGCTCCTCGCCACGCCCATCTTCCACCAGGGGCGCGTCCTGGGGATCGTCTACCTCGAGAACGCGCTCGCCAGCGCTGTCTTCACGCACGATCGCGTCGAGCTCCTCGGCCTGCTCTCCTCGCAGGTCGCCGTCTCGCTGGCGAACGCCCGCCTCTTCGCCCAGCTCGAGGAGAAGGTGGAGGCCCGCACGGCCGAGCTCCGCGCGGCGCACGCCGAGCTCCGCGAGCTCTACGCCGCGCGCGAGCGCGAGCGCGCGCAGGAGGAGCGGACGCGCGCACCGTGACCTCTCTCGGCGTCGATCTGCGCTCCCTCGGCACGCACGCCACCCTGCGCGAGGCTCCCTGCGGGCTCAGGGCGAGCAGGTCCCGGTACCGTTGTTCTCCGCGAGCACGCTCTCGGGCGGCCAGTCGAGGCGCTCCACGAACGCCTCGACCTCGCAGCTCGGCAAGCTCTCGTTGCCCATGATCTGCATCCAACCGATCATCCGGGCGCCCAGGCCTCGGAGCGTCGCGAGCGAGCGGTTCGCCGCGACGATGAGGCTACCGAGCTCTGCCAGGCCCTCGAGTCCCGCCAGCCCGAGCAGCGCGTCGTTGTCCAGGACGACGAGCTGGCCCACGCGGACCAGGCCGCCCAGAGCGTCGATATCGACGAGCGATTCGTTGCCCTGGAGCGACACGGTCTCGGTCACGCCGTCGCCCGCGCTGAGCGAACCGAGCCCGTCGAGGCTGGTGAGCGCGCGGTTGCCGACGATCTCGATCCCGTTTCGGACGTTGCGGAGGCCGCTCAGGGCCCGGAGATCCGTGAGCCGGGGATGGTTCGAGATCGACAGCAGAGAGAGATCCGAGATCTGCTCCATGCCTGTGAGGCTCACGAGCCCGGTGTTCTGGTCCAGGGAGAGCACCGACAGCTCGGTCACGCCGGCGAGGCCGGACAGGTCCGCCAGGGAGCCACTACCGACGATGAACAGCTCTTGCAGGCGCGTCAGGCCGCCGAGCTCGATCCTGGTGAGCTTGGGGTTGGAAATAAAATAAAGCGACTGCACGTCGCCCGAGTCCGAGCGAAGGTGCGCGAAGACGTCGGCGATCACCAGCTCGGGATTCGATTCGACATAGGCATACACGACACCACGCAGCGAGAACAAGCCCGTGAGGGTGGTCATCGACGGATTGCCGCTGATGTTGAGGCCGTCGACGGTCTCGAGCCCCCCGAGCCCGACCAGGCCGCGGAGACGCTCGTTCCGCGCGATGGAGATGGATCCCGCATAACGGAGCTGGTCGAGGCCGTACAGCGAGGTCAGCTGCGGGTTCTCCGCCAGCACGAGGTTCTGGACGGTCGTGAGGTTCCCGACGCCGCCCAGCTTGTAGAGCCCGTCGTTCCCGGAGATGGCGAGCTCCTCGAGATCCTCGACGGTCTCGAGGCCGTCGAGGCTGATCAGCGAGTCGTTGTCGATCACGCTGATCCGCCCGCGGCGCAGGTTCACCGCACCGTGCAGCGCCTGCAGCCCGTTGTTGCCCTCGATCCAGAGCTCCCCCTCCTCGAAATTCTCGATACCTGGCAAGAACACGAGCGCATCGTTGTCGATCAGCCGGAGCGTCCCCCGGTGGAGGCCCTGCAGCCCGTCGAGCGACACGAGGTGGTCATTGCCCTCGATCAAGAGCACCCCTTCCTCGAACCTTTCGAAGCCTGACAAGCTATCGAGTTCGTTGTTGTCGATCACGTGCACTTCATGGGCGTTCAGCCCGACGCCGGCGACGCTCTCGAGGATCGGGTTCTCACGGATCTCGATGAGCCCGTTGACCTGTTGCAGGTTCGGAAGCTTGCCGAGGCGGAGCAGCGACGCGTTCCGCGCCACCTCCAGCTGCGCCCCGACGACGGAGAGGGAGTCGAGGCCGTCGAGGCTCGACAACAGCCAGGTGTCGCTGATCACGAGGTGGCCCGAGATGGTCGTCAGACACGCGAGCGGGGACAGGTCGGAGACCTCGCCGCCGATGTTGAGCCTGCCATTGAGCACGGTGACGCCGCGCAGCTTCTCGAGAGCCTCCTGGCGATTGACATTCCAGGTGCCGCTCTCCACGCGGGTCGGGTCGCACCCCGGCTCGGCGGCCCCCGCGCCGCCGGCTCCCGCGCCGCCGGCGCCCGCACCCCCGACCCCCGCGCCCCCGACGCCCGGCCCAGCGCCCGAGGATGGACCGCCTGAACTGGCACTCGCGCCGATCGCTGGGTCGCCCGAGCTCGATGACGTGGCGCCGGCACCGCCAGCCCCTGCCGTCGATCCGACCGCGCCTTCCTCCGCCGACGGTCCCTCGATGTCGAGCGCGTCCCGGGCCCCACAGGCCGACGCGAGCGCAATCACCGCAAAAACGCCCACCGACCACGGGTTCCGCATGCCGCGACGTTGGGCTCACCGCGATCCCGCGTCAAGAACGACCGGGTGCTGGAACTGTGCGGTTACAGCACGGAAATTTTGCAGGAGATGCGGAGCGCGTCGTGCCCGTCTCGCTCGTCTGGGACCTCTGACAGGTCCGCTCAGGGTGGCTGTGGCGTGAAAGCGGTTCTTCGGTGCATGGATCATCTGTTGATAGAGCGCCGCGTTGGCAGGAGGGGTCGCTTGCGATCTCGCACACGCAGCCTGATCACCGCGGCGCTGGCGCCAGGGCGCCAGGGCGCGCGAGCTTGCGCCGCGCTCGTCTCTGCGCGATCGTCCCGCCATGCAATTCGTCGAGGTGCTCACCAGAGACGGCATCGCCGAGGTCACGCTGAGCCGACCGAAGGTCAATGCCATGAACCAGGCGATGCTCCGCCAGCTGGCCGACGTCTTCCAGCGGCTCGCGGAGGACGACGCCGCGCGCGGCGTGCTCGTCCGCGGCGCCGGCAACTGCCTGTCTGCGGGTCTCGATCTCCGCGAGGTCGCGTCGCTCGATCGAGAGGGGCTCGGGAGCTTCCTTGACGACTTCGACGCCGCCTTCGGCGCCGCTTTCCGTTTTCCGAAGCCGCTCGCCGCCGCCGTCCACGGCCACGCGATCGCGGGCGGACTCCTGCTCGCGATGTGCGCTGACTTCCTGGCCCTGGGCGCCGGCGACTACAAGGTCGGTCTCCCGGAGCTCGCCGTGGGCATCGCCTTCCCGCGCGTCGCCTTCGAGATCGCCCGGACCGCCTCTCCCGCCCGCGCGCTCCGGAGGCTCGTCTTCGGCGCGGAGCTCCATTCCCCCGCGAGCCTCTTCGACATGGGCGTCGGCGACGCGCTCTCCGCCGAGCCGCTCGAGGACGCGCGCCGCTTCCTCGCCACGGCGTGCGGCCGCCCCGCCGCGGCGTTCCGCCTCGCCAAGGCGAGCCTCCGCAGGGACGCGTGGGAGCGGGTCGCGGCGCAGCCGCCGGCCGAGCGGGAGGCATTGATGGACGCGCTCCTCTCCTCGAAGCAGGCCTTTCTGCCGGCATGAGCGCGCAGCCTCCCCATCGAGCGGATCCACGACCGGTGGATCAGCCCCTACGCCACCGCCGCGGTCGATCTCCTCGATCGGCTGAAGCGCGTTCTGGAGACGTGACGCGGGAGGCCCCGCGTCACGACGGCGGGGCGACGGCGGTGGCGGGCGTGACCACCACCTTCCCCCGCGCGCGACGGCTCTCCAGATAGCGGACCGCCTCCGGTACCCCGCTCAAGGGATAACGCCGATCGAGCACCGGCCTGACCGTGCCCGCTTCGATCAGCTTCGTCAGGGCGATGAGATCGGCGGCGCTCGGACGCGACGCGTGCGCCTTCATCGCCTTCGACCCGGACCATCGACCCAGGAGCGCGACCCGCAGAAACGCCCCGGTGGTTCCTCCGACGAGCACGTACGTGCCGCCATCGCGGAGCACGCGCCGGTAGTCCGAGACGGGTCGGTAAGCCGCCGTGTCCACGATCAGGTCGTACTCGTGCCCGCTCCGGGTGACGTCCGAGCGCGTGTAGTCGACGACGTGATCGGCGCCCAGCGACCGCACCAGATCGAGGTTCCTGGTGCTGCACACCCCTGTCACCTCCGCGTTCAGGGCCTTCGCGATCTGGACAGCGAACGTCCCCACCCCTCCGGAGGCGCCGTTGACGAGCACCCGCTGCCCGGCCCGAGCCCGCCCGCAGTCGCGGAGCGCCTGGAGCGCAGCCAACGCCGCCAGGGGGACGGCCGCAGCTTCCTCGAAGCTCACGTTCGACGGCTTCGGGGCCAGCGCCTGCTCCGACGTGCAGACGTATTCCGCAAAGCCTCCCCACCCGTGAGCGGACAGATCCCCGAACACCTCGTCGCCCACCCGGAACCGGGTCACGTTCTTCCCCACCGCCTCCACCCGACCGGCGATGTCGGCGCCGGGCACCCGGTGCTTCGGCGCGAAGAGCCCGAAGCCGAGAAACCGAAGGAAGAACGGATCCGCCCGCATCATGTGCCAGTCGGCCGCGTTCACCGACGCGGCCTCGATCCGCACGAGCACACCGTCGTCCCTGAGCGCGGGCATGGGGATCTCCTCGAGCCGCAGGTTGTCCGCCGAACCGTATTCGTACTGAACAATCGCCTTCATCGCGTTCTCCCGGGGCGAGCCCCTTCGCCGCCCGCTGCGATGGTGGTTCCGGACGCCGCACGCCGCCGCTCCACGCAGGAGCCTTTCAGCTCCCAGCGGGAGGACCGTGCCTCGAGCGGGCCCCTGGCAGCGCCTACCCCTCGTGGCGATGCTCCCCGCGCGCCCCCTCGCCGTCCGCGGCAGCGAGCGTCGCCCCCAGGGCGCTCAGCCCACCGTCGACGGGGGCACGCCGAACCGCTTGCGGAACGCGGCCGCGAACTTGCTCGGGTTCTCGTACCCCACCCGCTGCGCCACCTCGGTCACGTTGCACGCCCGCTGGCGCAACAGGCGATGGGCCTCTTCCAGCCGGTGGCTCCGGAGGTACGCGAAGACCGGCGCGCCGAAGAGCGCGCGGAACCCCGCCTTGAGCTTCACCTCGTTCAGCCCGGCGTGCCGGGCGAGCTCCGGGAGCGTCGGCGGGTCCACCATGCGCGCCAGCAGGGCGTGCCGCGCCCGCTCGAGCCGCGCGATGTCGTGCTGCGAGAGGAGCGGAGACGCGGAGCTCTCGCTCTCCTCCAGCTGATCGAGCATGGCCGCCATCAGCTCGAGCCCCTTGGCCTCCAGGTAGAGCTGCCGGGAGAGACCCCTGGCGTCGCAGCCCAGGATCTCGTCGAGCAGCCGGTACAGGGTCGGCGACATGGCGTGCGTCGCGCGCGGGTAACCCCCGGTGTCGGCCACGATCCGCTCGAGGGGCGCAGGCAGGACCTGTGAGCCCAGGAGCTCGCGGAGCCGCCATGCGTCGATGGTGAGGCAGAGGCTGTCCTGATCCTGACCGAGGGCCGACTCGTCCCATTCGCACACGAGCTTCAGCGGCCTCTTCACCTGGCCGATGCGGAATGTCCCGCCCCCGAGGAGAAAGCCGTCTCCCTCGCTGCTCCTCACCCGCATGTCGGGTCCCCGCGACAGGACGAACTCCAGCCCCGTCGGCGCGTGGTCGATGACCATCCCCGACGCCCACGCCCACCGGCACCGGCTGGCGGAGAGGGAGATGCCGGAGCGCAGCGTGGAGGCGCTGATGAGGCCCGTGTTGCCCTGCAGGTCCCAGCGCACCTGGCGCTCGAACGGGGTGGGCGTCTCGATGGATGCGGCGCCCTGGAGGATCCCCGCGGCGAACGTCTCGAGATCGCGCTCGCTTCCCTCGATCCTCATCGCCTCCATGCGGACGTTTGTTTTAGCACGTGCCGCGCCCGGCTGGCCGCCGGTAAGGGACCAGCTCACCCTCGGTCCTCGGACGATGCGCTGGCACGTCGCGACCGCATGGGCGCCCGGGCGCTCACGGGGGAGCCTGCCGGTGCTGGATGGCGTGCTCTGTGCGATCGCGGACGGGCAACCTTCGCTCGCCGGGCGTGCTCAGCCCGCGCTCCGGAAGATGACGGCGGTCCCGAGCGCCGCGCTGGCTGGAACGAAGATGTCCCCGGAGGCCGACTCCCTCAGCGGGAAACCGTTCTCCTCCAGCAGCTTCCGCGCGGCGCCGACGTCCCGCACCGCGACCGCGTAGGCCACGAAGGCCGGGAGCGCGGGGGCGCGCTCGCCCGGCAAGATCGCCTCCAGATCGGAGTCGGCGACGAGGGTGATCCGGGAGCCTTCGAGATCCAAGACGCGCGTCGGTCCGTCGGCGCGGGCGCTGCGGCCAGTGTACTTCTCGTAGCGGCGCTCGACCTCGGGCAGATCAGCTTCGGCCACGCAGAGCACGGCGTCGACGAGGTCCACCGCGCCGTTCGGATGATCCATGTGCAGCTGCGTCTGCAGCAGCTCCGCCTGCAGGTCCTCCACCATCGCGATCCTCCCCTCGGGGACGGGGCCTGACCCGGCCTCCTCCAGATCGCCGCTGTCGAGCTCGAGCAGGCGGACCGGCGCCATCCGGAGCCCCTCCGCGGTCTCCACCGGCCGCTGCACGGTGTTGACGCCCCCGTGACGGACGCCCTCCGCGCTGAGGCGGCCGGCGAGGGCGGCGGCGTCGGGCGCGCCGAGCACGAGGATGTGCAGGCCCTGGAAGCGCGCGAGGCACGCGGCGATCCTGGCGACCGTCGCGCGGATGGCCTGCATGATCCGCGGCAGGTGCTCGGGGGGAGCCTGGAGGGGGATGATCCTCGCGCCGGCGGGGATCCGCGCGGAGCCGTCGTCCCTGACGCAGGTCATCAGCTCGACAAAGCTGCGCGGGAAGTCGGCGTGGGTGTTCGCCGCGCCGAACGGCCGGGGAGGCTCGCCCTCCACGGGCGACAGCGCGGGGTAGGCGGGCGGCGACAGATGAAAGCCCAGGCGCCGGTAGAGCTCGAGCCCCTCCTCCATATCGCTCACCACATGGCCTACGTGGTGCAGGTGGTTGATATCACGACTCATTCCAGATCACCTCCCGTTCAGATCGCCGTGGAAGACGTAGCCGGTGTGCGATGGTTCCATGAACATCTTGACGAGCGAGGCGCTCACCTGGGCTCGCCAAAAGACGTCCAAAGACGCCAAGAGAACAATAAAATTCTGGCGTCTTCTGGCATCTTGGCGTCTTCTGGCGTCCCAACTTCTCGCTGTTCGCGTGCGGCTTCAACCCGTTTGTCGCTCTAGCAGCCGGCGACGCCCTCACCGAGCGGCAGAGACGTGCGCCGGTATCGAGCAGGATGAGCCGGGTCGAGCGGCGCCTCGGCGCGGCCAGGAGAGGCCCGCCGTCGTTGCCGGAGGTCGAGGGCTGGTTGCGCTGCGCCCCAGCAGCGTTTACCGGCGGGCGCGCCGGTCAGCCGTGAACGCGGCCGGGACCTGCTCGACGGGAACGGCCGTAGATGGCATCACGGGAAGTCGAGCGGCCCCCACAGCGTGCCGCAAACCCCACCCGTGTAGTTGATGCGGTCCACGTATCCATACCCCGTGACATCTGTGTCGGGACACTGGTATCGATTCGTGCCTATCGTGGTCGGGTTCTGGGACTGGGAGCCGGTACCCCACTCCCCCCCGGGCGTACTGCACCGGAGCGTCGCCGTCGAGCAGAATCCCCCCGCGCTGGTCGTGACGCACTGGACCCCCGTCGCGACCTTGCCGCTGGGGCAATCGTTCGTCCAGACGTGGTTCGTGGTGGACGATGGACCGGGCGTACAGAAGATCCGGAACTGGGAGCGAGAGGAATTGCTCTCCCAGCGGCTCGCGAAGCTCCCGTTGGCGCACGTGGGCGAGACGATGGGCGTGCATCCACCGATTCCGCAGCTCCCCGACGACCACCCCGTCCAGCCCGACACCGTCGAGGCCAACGTCGCGTCACCGGTCTCCTCGGTGCTGTCCCACTCATCTCCGTCCGACGCGTCCATCGCGCAGCTCGCATTGGCGAGGGCGACGCACGCGAGGAACGCTGTTACCAATGACCGTGTTCGCATGCTCTTCATCCTTTTGCGGTTGTGGGTGTGATGCCTTCCAGCGGCTCGTCCGCTTCGAGGGATACGGCTTGTCCGTTTCGAGAGAGAAGGGAGGGAAATCCGTTCGAGAGATGCCGACTCGCCTGCGACGGCACGCCGCGACGCGCTCGTTCGACACCAAGCCGGATCGCGCCATGGGCCGCTGCAGCGCGAGCACTCGCTCGGCCCCTCGCGTGTAGAAATGGATTCCCCTGTGTAAACGTCGAGCTGCCGTGTCTAAGCGTCGAACTGGCCCATTGGCCTGCCTCGCCCGCTCCCTCCGGCGTCGAGTCCGGCCGCGAACGCCAGCACGAGCGTCACACCAGTCACGATGAGCACGTGATCAGCCCGTCACAGACGGCGTTTCAAGTCACCTACCCCGTGACTGCATCTCGTTGGCTGGAGTCTAGTGTGCTGCATCGCAAGGCGCAAGATCTGTCCGCGCCAATTCGGTGCACCCGATGCCGGCGCGCGATGGTCTGACAGACCATCATAGAATCATCCAGCACGGGAGTGCGCGCTTGACCTTACCCCCGGCGCAGTCTGCTCCTGTTGCAATTGGATTGTTCTGCTGTCCCCCGTCGCGCCTCGCCTCGCGGCGGGCCGAGCGCAGGCGCGCGAGCATGCGGATTTCACGCCATCGGGAGCGGGGCGCGCCGCCCCCCTCACTTGCCCCGCGTCTTCGCCGCCTTCTGCCGCCGCACCATCTCCGCGATCCAGACCGGCGCGAACGGCGGCGTGCAGCCCGGCGACGCCGGGTAGTCCTTGAGCACCTCGAGCCGCTCGCCGATGGCCACCGCGCGGGCGCGCAACCCGGGGTTGTGGATGCCGATCTCGGCGAGGCAGTGGTTCATCGACCACTGCTTCGGGCCCGGCGCCGCCTTCATCTCCGCCTCGATCTGGTCGAGCAGCGCGGAGAGATCGAGGCCGGCTGGGCTCTTCACGACGCGATCCGTCGTCAGGCTCCAGCCGGCGCGCCCGACCAGCGCGCTCGCGGAGTCCTTCCAGCGGACACGCAGCTCCTCGACGTGCCGCGACGCCTTGACCACGTTGACGATGAACCAGTCGAGGAGCTTGGGATAGCCGATCTCCCGGACCATCGCGTCCAGCTCGTCCGCCGAGAAGGTCTTTGGCTTGAACACCAGCGTCGCCAGCAGGCGGGCGTCGGGGTCCCCGGTGCGCCACAGCTCGCCGGCCAGGGCGTGGTCCGTCTTCAGCTGCTTCGCGAGCGCGCGGAGCTGGGTGAGGTTCACGCCGTGGGCGTCTCCGGCGCGGGCGTTGACCTCGCGCATCTTCTCGTTGCTCAGCGCGGCGAGCTCCCGCAGGACGTCGGTGAGGTTCATGGCCTCGAGCTAGCCGTATCCGCGGGCGCCGTCCAGCGGCGCGGCGTCGCCCCGACATTCAGAGGACCATCTTGAATATCCACTCGATGTCGCCCTGACTCCAGAGAGAAAGCTCAGAAATCCGGCGAATCGGTCCGCTCCGAAGCGTGGTCGCGCCGAGGAGGGGTCCTAGAAGCGACAAACGGGTTGAAACCGCCAGAAAAGAGCAGAACCAGCGGCAGAAAAACCGCCATGACGCCAAGGCTGCCCGCCGTCACCTCATGATGGCGCGTCACGTGAGCGCCGGTGCCACAGACGCGGCATCTTGCCGCTCAGCCTGTCTTGGAACCCACGCGCCCGCTCTGTACCCTCTTTACCCAGCGCTGATGATGGCGCTTGCGCCACGTGCGCGTGATGGTGCCGTCGGCCATGGCGGCCCTCCGGCGCTGAGCTCCACGCGACGGAGGTCGACCCGGGCAGAATCAGGGTCACCGAGGGGCTGCATTGAACGGCGCCTGCCGAGGCTGCGGCCCGACATTCCGCCGGGGCATAATGGCACACCTGCTGCAACGTGGGCCTCAGGGGGGTGAGTGGCGCAGCAGCGCAGAGCGCTGCAACGGCTCACTGCTCGATCGCCGGAAAGGAGCGTATTCATGAGCAGCGGCTATGTTCGTACTCAGGAGAACGGGGGCAATGGTGGAAAGGCGTTCGCTGACAATCTCACCGAAACCTGCCAGCTGGTACAGGTGAAGATCCGGAGCGGGCGCCGGATCGATTCCATACAGGGTGTCTGGACGACCCCTGCGGGCAGTCGGGTGACCGGTGAATCGCATGGAACGGGCGGCGGCTCCCTGCAGAGCTTCACGCTCGAGCCGGGTGAGTACATCACGAGGATCGACGGGCGGGCCGGCTCTCGCGTCGACCAGCTCAAGTTCAGAACGAGCAAGGGCCGCGTGCACGGCCCTTACGGCGGCTCCGGTGGGACGCCGTTCACCATCTCGAACGTCCAGGTCGGTGGGTTCTTCGGCCGGAGTGGCGAGGAGCTCGACAGCATCGGCTTTTTCACCGAAGGCGCGTGCTGAGCTGCGGTCCGGCGCGCCTCGTCCTCGGAGGCGAGGCGAGGCGAGCGCCTGCCGGCCGCGGCCAGATGGCGGCCGCTGCCGGCCGCCCTGCCGGTGATATCCGGCTTTGACCAGCGTGACGTCCTTGAGAACGATGGCGTAGCTCTGCGTGCCTGCGGGGCCGGCCGTCCAGCTCAACTGGGGAGAGGTGTGGTCCACGGGCGGCATCCCGCTGAAAGGAAAGTCCTTCCCGTCGCAGGTGTACTCGACGGGGAGCGTTTCCCCGTCCTTGAAGGCAGGGCTCGAGAGCGTGAACGCGGCAGGGGTGTTTCCGCCGGCGTCGTCGTCACCCGAGCTGCATCCAGCGCCAAGCAAACCAAGCCCGAAGACCAAACCGGTAATTTCGTTCATTCGCAGCATGCGGAGACTCCTCACGCGGTGCAGCCGGCAATGTCGATAGCCAAGCTCTTCGGAGCCGTGACGGCTCTGGAGTGAAGGCACCAGCCCGCGCCGAGACGGACGCGGCAGGGGCGCTCGCATCGCGGCGCCTGCACATCGCCGCGAGCAGCGATACCACAACCTATTATTCCCACTGAAAGCGCGGGCCAGCTCGAGGAACCAACCGACTTCCTCAGCAGAGTGGCGTACGATACTCCAGCACCCGCGCTGCGCGGGGGCAGTGGGGTCAGCATGCATTCAAACCACGATCGCCAGCGGCCAGCGCACCGCCAGGTCAGCGGCTTCCTCATCGGCGGAATCGTCCTTCTCGGCTGCGGAAGCACGGTCCACGAAGAGGACACCCGGCCTTCTTCCGGAGGCACGGGTCACGCGGAAGGCACCGGAGCGACAGGCGGCGGAACATCGAGCGGAGGAACGGGCGCGAGCGGCGGCCTCGGGAGCGACGCTGGGAACACGACCGCCGCCGCGGGCAACTCGGGCGGCAGCGGAGGGGCGTCGGGCGGAGCAACCGGCGAAGGCGGAGGGGCCTCAGGCGGAGCAACCGGCGAAGGCGGAACGCCCGGCGACGGAGGAGCAGGTGGCGCGCCGGACGACAGACCCAAGATCTGTCCTGATGGTTCGTTCGATCATGACGGCGACCCCAGCAACACCTGCAAGGCGTGGTCGCGATGCCCCCCGGGTCAGTACGTCGCGAAGGAAGGCACCGGCACCAGCGACCGCCAGTGCGTGATCTGCGGCGATGGTACCTTTTCGACGATGCAAGACGCGCGCGCGTGCACGCCCCTCACGGATTGCGCGCCGGCTTCGAGCTCATGGCCACAGGGCGGTGTGGCGACCCCCGGAACAGCAACCGCCGATGCCGTATGCGCCGACCCTTATTACAGATTCGGTTCGGAGGGCTTGTACGTGGCCTTTGCCGTGGCGGTCGACGGCGGCGGCAACGTTTACGTCGCGGGAAACGCCTACGGCGCGCTCGCGGACGGCGGTGAATCGAACGTCTTCGTCCGCAAGCTCGATGCGCATGGATCCGTCGTGTGGACTCAGAAGTTTGGGACATCGAGCGACGAAACCGTCAAGGGCGTGGCGGTCGACGGCAGCGGCAACGTCTACGTGGCTGGAATCACGGGGGGCGTGCTCGAGGGTGCCAACGGAGGCTTCGGCGACGCGTTCGTGCGGAAGCTCGACTCGAGCGGCGCGACGCTGTGGACACGGCAGCTTGCCACGTGGCGTTCGGAGTCGGCAAACGCCTTGGCTGTCGATGGCCAAGGGAATGCTTATGTTGCCGGAACCAGCTACGGCGGCGACCAGAGCACGGGGGAGGCGTTCGTGACCAAGATCGACGCGAACGGCGAGCCAGCGTGGACTCAGCTGTTTGGTGGGCCGGACGAGGACGAAGCCCTGGCCGTGGCGGTCGACGGCAGCGGCAACGCCTACGTCGGCGGATACACCTCCGGCGGCGTCGTCGCAGACGCGGACCGAGGACAGCGGGACGCCTTCGTCCGCAAGCTCGACTCGAGCGGCGCGACGTCATGGACTCGGCAGTTCGGCTCCACGGAGAACGACTTCGTCTTCGCAGCGCGCGTGGACGGCAGCGGGAACCTCTATGTCGCGGGGAGCACCGCCGGCGAGGTCGGCGGCCCGAGCGAAGGATCCCCGGAAGCCTTCGTGCGCAAGTTCGACGCAGGCGGCGCGACGTCATGGACCCACCACGCCGGCAATGCGTCCTACGACTACGGCTTTGCCCTGGCCATCGACGGCAAGAACGACGTCTACCTCGTGGGATCCACGAGCGGCAGCGAAGAGGACGTCTACGTGCGCAAGCTCGACGCGAGCGGCGCAGCGCAATGGACCAAGGAGATCGGGACGCCGCGCAGCGAAACGGCGCTCGCTGCGGCCGCAGACGCCGACGGCGATCTGTACGTCGCCGGGTACACCGGCGTGTTCTTTACCACGTCGTACCCATTCGTCCTGCACGTGCCCGCCGAATGACCCTGGGCCGTCCGCTCGACAGACCGCCGGGAATACGCTGAGCGTCTCCAGCGGCGCGACTCTCCCGGCCCGTGGCGCCTGAATCTCCGGCGACGGCTCATTCTCAATCGGCTTTTCTCGCAGGATTTCTCACCCGCGGCGCTGGGCCGAAAGCAGCGTGCGCATGGCCGGGGTGATGACGTCCGCGATCGCGCGGCGCCACGTGGAGGCCAGGGCGGCGCCTTCGAGCCGCCCGTGCGCGGCCAGGGCTGGAGCGGCCTGTGCCGGGGCGGCCGGCGGGGGCGCGGCGAGGGCGGCATCGAACGCCGCCGCGACCGCCCGGCGCGCCGCATCGCCGCCCGCCTGGAGCGCCCACGCCACGAAGCGCCACGCGAGCTCGGCGTGCCTGGCCTCGTCCTCGGCGATCGTGGCAAGGACGCCCCGGACCGCGTCGTCGCTCGCGTGCGCGAGCTGCTCGCTCGCCAGCACGGCGGCGAGGGTCTCGCCGACGCAACCTTCACGGACGGCGCGCGCCGCCATCTCGGGGAGATCCGAGCTGACCTCGACGAGGCCGCCGAACTCGAACGGCGCGGGCTCGAGCGCCGCGCCCGCGTACGCGCTCGCCAGCCCGAAGCAGAGCGCCGCATGGCGCACCTCGTCGCCGGCGGCCTCGTGCGCGGCGGCGAGCATCGCGGCGGGGGCGCCGACGGCCATCATCTCCAGGGCGAAGCGCGAGAACGAGGCGACGGATGCGTGCTCGAGCAAGGCGTCGCGGAGCCACGCATCGGCCAGCGCGGCGCGGTCTGCCGGCGTCAGCTGCGCGACGTCCGGGCGCGCCGCTGCGCCCCACGCCGCCAGCTCCCCCTGCACCGCCCTGCCCGCTGACCTCCTCCCGCGGGATGCAGTGGGTGCCTTCGACGGTGTCGTAGTAGACACCACCCGAGCTCGCCGACACGGGGCCACCGTCGATGCCGCCGCCTTGCGGGCACATCCTGACACAGAGATGGGTGCGCGTCGGTGTCGAGCGTCAACAGCGGCGTTGACCTCCCCGCGGCTCAGGGCGAGCAGGTCCCGGTACCGTTGTTCTCCTCGATCGTGCTCTCGGGCAGCCAGTAGAGGCCATCCATGAATGCCTCGACTTCGCAGCTCGGCAAGCTGTCGTTGTGCGCGATCCGCATCCAAGCAGCGATCGTTCGAGCTCCCAGGCCGCGAAGCGTCGCGAGCGACCGGTTCCCCTCGACGAAGAGCCAGGAGAGCTCGGCCAGGTCTTCGAGCCCGGTCAGCGCAGGCAATGCGTCATTGTCCTGGATGGTGAGCTGGCGCACGTGGACCAGGCCACGCAGAGCGTCGATGTCCACGAGCGCATCGTTGTCCTCGAGCGTCACGCTGTCGGTCACGCCGTTGCCCTCGCTGAGCGAACCGAGCCCGTCGAGGGTGGTGAGCGCAGGATTACCGGTGATTCCGATCCCGTATATGTTGCGGAGGCCGCTCAGGGGTCGGAGATCCGTGAGCCGAGGATTGTGGCTGATCGACAGCTGATCGAGCTCCGAGAGCTGCTCGACTCCCGTGAGGCTCATGAGTCCGGCGTTATCGCTCACGCCGAGAGCCGCCAGCTGGGTGACGCCGGCGAGATCGGACAGATCCGACAGGGAGTCACAGCCGGAGACGGAGAACATTTGCAGGTGCGTTACACCGCCGAGATCGATGCGCGTGAGCTTGGGGTTGCCCGAGAAGTAAAGCCCCGGCATGAGGTCCTCGCCCGAGGGAACATGCGCGAGCGCGCCGGCGCTCACGAGCTCGGGATTCCAACTGACAGCGAGATACTGGATACCGCGGAGCGATAGCATGCCGTCGAGGCTGACCATCGAGGGATTGCCGCTGACCTCGAGAGAGTTGACGGTCTCGAGCGCCGCGAGCCCGGTCAGGTCCACGAGACGCTCGTTCAACCCGATCTCGATGAACCCCGCTTGGACGAGGCCGTCGAGGCCGCGCAGCGAGCTCAGCTGCCGATTCTCCCACAAAAAGAGGTGCTCGACGCTCGTGAGCCGCTCGATACCTTCCAGGCTGACGAGCCCGTCGCTCTCGGAGATGGCGAGCTCATCGAGCTCCTCGACGGCTCCGAGGCCCTCGAGGCTGGTCAGCGCGTCGCTGTCGAAGACGGTGAGGCTCCCTCGGCGGAGGTTCCCCAGCCCGTCCAGCGTCGCGAGCCGGTCATTGCCCTCGATCCAGAGCTCCCCCTCCTCCATGGTTTCGAGGCCTGCCAAGGATTCGAGCGAATCGTTGTCGATCACGCGCAGCTCCCCTACGTTCACCCCGACGCCGGTGAGGCTCTCGAGGAGCGGGTTTTCACGGATGTCGATGGTTCCCGTGACCTGTCGCAGGCTCGAAAGTCCGCTGAGGCTAAGCAGCGATAGGTTCCGCATCACCTCCAGCCGCATCCCGATGGAGGAAAGGGCGTCGAGACCGTCCAGGGTAGACAGCTGAAATGTGTCGTTGATATCGAGGCGGCCCGTGATGGTCGTCAGGCACGCGAGCGGGGACAGATCGGAGACTTCCCCGCCGATGGTGAGCCTGCCATTGAGCACGGAAACACCGCGCAGCTTCTCGAGATCCTCCTGGCGATTGGCATTCACGACGCCGCCGAGTGAACGGCCCGGCTCGCACCCCTGCGCAGCGCCCCCCGCTCCCCCGTCCCCACCCGCGCCTGCGCCCCCGTCCCCGCCTGCGCCCCCGTCCCCGCCTGCGCCTGCGTCCGGCTCGCTTGGCCCACCTCCGGAGGATTGACCGCCTGAACTGGCGCTCGCGACGACCGCCGGGTCGCCCGAGCCGGATGACGCGGCGCCGGCACCGCCAGCCCCTGCCGTCGATCCGACCTCGCCTCGGCCCGCCGGCGGTTCTTCGACGTCACGCACAATCCGGCCATCACAAGCCGGCGCGAGCGCCATCAGCGCAAGCACGCCCATCCGCCACGGCTTCCCCATCCCACGACGTTGAGCTCACTCCGATCCTGCGTCAAGACCCCGGGGCAACGCCGAAAGTGCGCAATCGCGACGCGGCAATTTTGCAGGAGCGCAGCCCGCGTCAAAGGCTCATGCCTATGCCCACGCGGAGCCGCATGGCCACCGCGGGGCCGACCTCGCCCTCGTCGCTGCCCGCGCGTTGCTGCTTGAAGACGTACGTCTGCGCCGCCGCCTCGACGCCGAGGTAGAAGCCCTCCGGCAAATCGATGTTCACCCCTGCATCGACGCCGAACGCCCCTGCCAGGCCATGGCGGTCGGGCGCGCGCCCGGCGGTCTCGAACCGCTGCCTCAGGACGGCGAGGCCGACGTCCAGCCCGACGCCGAGGCTGATCACGGGCAGATCCCAGGAGCGGGACAGGCGCACGTCCAGGCCGAGCTCATCATCGCTCGCCGTGACGTGCTCGTTCTGGAACGCGCTGCGACACGCGCTGAGCCGGGACGCGACGCCGAGGTGCTGGAGCTCGATCCCGTACCCGACGAAGCCGCCGTGACAGAGCGAATCCCCCGGGACAAGGGGCGTCCTGAGCTGATAACCCGCCACCGGCCCTTGCGCGACCTCGCGGACGCCGCCGCCCTTGCGCACGAGCCGGGCGAACATGACGCGGCTCAAACGCTCGTCGCCGACATCCATCGTCTGCCCGGCCCCGGCGTCGACGCTCCCCTCCAGGAGAAAGTCGGGGCCTCGCCCCCGCACGAAGTAACGGCCGGGGCGCAGGCTGACGGTCCGCGTCGCGTCGCTCGCCCCCACCTCGGCCACCACCGCGCCCTCGCTCCCGTCTCGCATCACGAGGTAGGCCCTGCCGGCCGGAAACCGGAGCACGCCCCGGAGCGACGCATGGACCGGCAGCTCGGTCAGGACGAGCTTGCCCTGGCCGCGGAGGTCGTAACGGAAGGTGGGGTGTTGCGCCCCGGCCCACGTGCGGCTCGTGGCGCGAAGGGTGCTCTCGTACGCATGGCGGTACGCCTCCTCGAGGGAGACGGCGCCGTCTCGATCCGCGTCGGCCGTCCCGAGCAGCCCCGAGACGAGCGCGTGGGTGAAGAACGACCCTTTGAGCTCATCGGACTCCTGAGCGTCCTCGTTTCCGGAGCTCGACGTGAGCGTCACCATCCCTTGCCCGGCGAGCCGCTGATCGAGCTTGATGACGAAGGGGGGCGCGCTCGTGCCGCCCTTGACGCGCGTCAGCGCCCCGGAGCGGCACGAGTCGACGATCAAGAGCCGCGCCGAGGCCGCCGAGCCGCGGACGAGCTGCTCGAACTCCGTCAGCGAGAGCGGCGTCGGCCCGAGGTGAAGCGCGTTCGCGTCGGCGTGGCCGGAGTAATAGACGAGGTAGAGGACATCGGTGTCCGGGCTCGAGATGGCCGCGCGGACACGGTCGTTCATCGTGATGAGCGTGCGCCGGACCGTGTCCGCGCCCTCGCTCCGCAGGAGCACGAGGTTCGCCGGGGGAAAGCCGCCGAGGTCCTTGAGCACGTCGTACATCTTCGACGCGTCGTCCTCCGCGTACCGGAGCTCGACCTCGCCCTTCTCTCCGGCGTTGTTGCCGATGAGCACCGCAAAGCGCTCGATGCGCGCCTCGGCCGGGGCCGCCACGGCGGCTGCGGCCAGGCCGCACGCGGCGGCGGCGAGCGCCGCTCTGCGACGGCGGATCACGGCGACGCCGCGACCTTCTCCGCCGTGAGCGCGTCGACGTCGCAGCCCGGCGGGGCGGGCGGCGCGCCGGGGTGCGCCGCGAGCGCGGCCCGGAGCGGCTCGACCGCGATCGCCTCCGAGCAGAACAGCCCGAAGATCCGCTCGGTGCCGAGCGTGTCGTCGAGCACCGTGCTCTGGGGGAGGAGGACCTCCCGGCCCGGCTCGATCCGCGCCGCGACAGGACCGCTCGGGTAATAGACGCTCGCCTGGGAGGCCCCGTCGACGCTCAGGATCACGAGATATCGCGCCTCCGCGCTGGAGTACGTGAACTGGATCGCGTCGCCTGGATGGAGCCTCTCGCCTGCCCCGCCGGGCAGGACGCTCCCGCCGCGCTTGACGTAGAAGCCGATGTGCTCCGCGCCCTTGATGCGCTCTCCAGGGAGCTCCGCGTCTCGTCCCTCTGGCCCGGCCTGGAAGCGGAAGAAGAAGAGCGCCGCCGCCGCCGCCGCGAGCGCGCTCGCCGCCGCGGGCGCCAGCCATCGGCGCGGCGGGCGGACCTTCTCCGCGGCGCGGCGCTCCGAGATGGAGGCGCCGCGGGCGAGCCGCAGGGGCGGCGCCGACGCCGCGAACGACGCGCGCGCCGCCTCCATCTCGGAGCGCCGCGCCGAGCACCGCGAACAGCCAGCCACGTGCGCGCTCGCCTCCTGCGCCGCGGCCGCGTCGAGCTGGCCCGCCATGAGCTCGTCGAGCTTCAGCTCCGAGAGGCACCCTTCGGGTCGCGCTGGCGTCATGGACTCGAACTCCCTTCTCTCATCCGGTCGGAGAGCGTGGCCTTCAGCCGCTCCAGCAGATTGCCGACGTGCCGGCGGGAGCAGCCCATCACGCGCGCGATCTCCTCGTGGGTCATCTCATCGGAGTAATAGTGGACGGCGACCTGCGCGAGGTCGCCCGGGAGCTGCGCGAGGAGCTCCCGCGTGAGGAGGGCGTTCTCGGCGGACGCCGCCGCGCTCTCTTGCTGCAGGGGAGCGACGTGGGTGTCGAGGAGCCGCAGCCGGTTCTTGTGATCGCGGATGCGGTTCAGGCACGCGTGCGTGGTGGCGCCGTAGAGCCAGCCCACCATCGGGCCCTTGCCCTCGAGCTGCCCGGGCTCGCCGAGCAGGGACGCGAAGACATCCTGGAGGATCTCCCGCGCCTCCTGCTCGTTCCCGAGGAGCCGCCGCGCCCGGCGCAGCACGATGTGCCCATGCTGCCGGTAGGCCGCCTCGATCAGCGACACCAGCGCCTCGCGATCCTCCACGTCCGAGCGTGTACCACGATCAGTGCCAGTCGGGGTACGTCAAATCCTCGGAGGGCGCGATCCGGACGGTGAGCGACGTGCTCGACCCGCCGGCGGAGGGACGGATCTTGATCTTCACGTCAAAGCCGGCGCAGGCGTTGTGCTCCGCCTCCGTCGTCGCCGCGGCGTCGCAGGCGTCGAAGGCCGCTTGCAGCTCTGCGTCCACGGCACCTTCGCGGCTGAACACATCCATGACATGGAATCCGGGAGAGAGCGGTCCTCCGAAGAGATTCGACCAGAAGCTGCCTTCCGCCATCTGGCTCTCGACGTACACGATCACATGGTCCTCGTCGACGCCGAGCGATGTGCCCTCCCCGGCCGAGGCCTCGTCGAGCGCCGCTTCGACGGTGGCGATGCCGACCCGGGTGTCCACGACACCGAACTCGCTGAAATCGTTGAGCGCGCTCTCCGGCGGGGGCGCATGGATCGACAGCGTGAAGCTCGCGGGAAAGCCTCCGGTCACCGGCGTCTCGACGGGGAAGCTTTCGACATCGCCCTGGGTGTTCCAGACCAGCACGGCGTCGACCGGCCCGGTCGGCGCGACGCCTTGCTCATTGACGATCGTGCCCTCGACCGTCAGGAGGGACTCGCCAGGGTACTCGGAGCCGACCTGGGGGTCGCCGCACGCGGCGAGCAGGAGCGGGAGCGCAAAAGAGACAATCGAACGATGCTTCATGACATCTCTCCTTGAAAAAAAGACAACGAGTTAGGGCGAACGAGCAAACCAGCCATCCGCGAGAGGAGGACGCCGCGCGCAGCGCGCGCCATCACCACCGTGGTGCGGTCGCGCCGCCGACGGAGCTCTCCTGGATGCACGGCGGGGCGCCTGCCGTTCGGTGCAGCGCGGCGCCCCGGAGGGACCCGCCTTTGCCGCCCCCTTCGACCTAAAAGACCGCAGGGGTCCCGATTTGGGCACAGGTCGATGTCGATTGTTCATCTTACATTTATACTGTAATCTCGCCCCTCCACCATCCGACCGAACCAGCTCGGGCCGACGACGCTCGAGTTGCGCGAAGCTGGCTCAAGCCGCTCGCCGCGCGCCGCACGCATCTCCTCCTGCACCCCCGTGAACGCCGGCGCCCAGCGCGCTCGCGGCGCGTGGCGCATCGGTTGCTATTCCACGTCGCCAGCAGGCGCTCGAACGCAGACGGCGAGGCAGCGTGGAGGTCCCCGACCCACGCACCCCTGGTCGGAATCCTCCGGCCGATGCCCGCCCGACGGCGCCCTGCCGACACGACAGAGAAAGGAGCCTTGCTGTCATGAACAAGATCGCCCTGCTGTTCGGAGGCTGTGTTGCGCTCGCGTCGATCGCGGCGGCCTCTCCCGCCCAGGCTGGCTGGACAGGCTACGTCTCGGAAGAAGACGCCCCCGCCTACTGTCCCGGCCCCGAGGCCGCCACCGGCTTCGCGTGCTGGGAGGATTACTGCGACGAGGTCGCGCTGCACTGCAACGGATTGCCCTCCTGGAGCTCTCTGGACATCTCCACCAGGTACTGGACGAGCTACTTCTCCGAGGAGGGGGACAGCGATCTCGGCGAGATCGTGTGCTCGGACGGCCCGAGCGGCGGCAGCTGCGAGGCGTTCGAGCTCGGCGACAACGTGCACTACTGCTTCGGCGGCCGCGGGAACAAGGGCATCGTGACGGGCATCGATTGCGCGGACAGCTACTGCGACGAGATCTCGCTCGAGTGCACAAAACCTGCGGTCGGGCGCCTCACGGGCTGCTCCTGGTCGGGCTGGCTGTCGGAGGAGGAGTGGTACGTACACTTCGGCACGAACCGGTTCATCACGGCGGTGGAGTGCAGCGGCGACTACTGCGACAACAAGCGCTTCTACGTCTGCTCGCTCGTCCAGTAGCTGCCCGGGCGCTCCGGCGCTCGCCATGGGGTCGGCCCAGCGGCTCGTGCGTCACCGGGCGTCGAGTTGTGATACTGCTCGTCTCCCCGGGGGGAGAAGGAAAGCACCATGTCGGAGTCGAAGCTCGCCGCGCCGCAGATGGTCATCGACAGCCGTATGCTCTATTCGAGCTGGGTCCCAGCGGATCCGGCCGCCGCCGCGGCGCTCTTGCCGGACGGGATCAGGCCGGCGGAGAACAAGGCCATTTACATGAACCAGTACGTGGTCGACAAACCGGAGCAGACCTCCGGCTTCGGCGCCTATTCGCTCACCTACCTGGGGCTGGATCTCGCGGATCACACGACGCCCGACGGCGCGAGCCCGGCCCGGTTCTTCACGCACTACGTCAACTCCTCCGAGACGGTGCGCCGGTACGTGCGCGAGCGCGGCGTGCCGGCGTCGCCCGGGGTGACGACGCTCGAGCTGCACGGCAGAGAGCTCGTGGCGACCACCTCGGTCGACGGCGTGCCCATCATCCGGACCAGGGCGCTCGTAGGCAACAAGATCGGCGTGGTCGCGCGCGGCCACCTCGCCTACGTGACGAAGGTCGACGGGCGGCTCGTCGCCGGCAACTACCCCTATATCGCGGACATGGCCGACCCGTACGAGCTCCTCGCCGTCGAGTTCCTCGCGAAGGATCACCCGGTGTACGCGCTGCGGCCCGGGAGCCCGGTCCAGGTGGTGACGAGCGCCTCGTGGTACTCGCCCCGCAGCTCCTTCGTGTATCCGGGCGGAGAGCGGGACCTCTTCTGACGGCCCCGCCCCCGGCCGCCCTTCGCTCCGGCGCGGCGCGGCGCTCGCCGCGGCCGGCGCGGCAGCGCGTGCCGGGGGTTCACCGGGACGCCAAGGCCGCCAGGAGAGCCAGGATTTTCTCTCCCTTTCGTCCTTGCGCCGGATGGCTCCTATTCACGTCGTCCGATCCGCTTCGTCCGAGCGCCAGAGCGCCGTCCCCTGTGAGCGCGCCGCCGCCATGGCAGGGCGAGCAGCCCTGTACCCATCCTGCCCGCGCCGGCGAGCGCGCGCGCACACACACAGAAGGACAGGCGGCCAGGGTGGATTGGATGGGATCTCGCCAGAGCGCGCGGTCGTGAAGGAGGGAAGCCTGGAAGACCCATGAGCGCTTGGTTTTCAATCGTCGCGCCGCGGGCGGCGACGGAGCCCCGCGCGGCCCCGTCGTGCACAACGCGGGTGCGGGTACGTCGGTTGCTCCGAGCCCGTCCGCGGCCGGAGCCGGCCGCTCGTACAAGGGAGAGAACGAATGAATCGACTGATTCGACTCGGAGCACTCTCGGCCTTCCTGTCGCTCGTCCTCTGGGGCGGCAAGGATGTGGCGGCCGCTCCGATCCCCGCCGCGCTGAGCAGCAAGCAGCTCAAGGACCTGACGACCGCGGACGAAGACACGACGTGTCAATCGCTCATGCCGAACCTCGTGCTCACCAGGCAGGATAGCTGCGAGTTCGTCGGGCTCCTGTGGTCCACGGTCGGGCAGGTGTGCACCGCCGTGAGGGACAAGTGCCTGGCCGAGGGCCAGCAGCCGCCGGCGCGAGCGGACGAGACGGCCACGCCGAGCTGTCTGCCGCCGGCCGACGCGCGCGTCGGCTGCACCGCGACGGTGGCCGAGTACGAGGCGTGCATGCTGGCGAACGCCGAGAAGGTCCGGGCGCTCAGCTGCGATTCCGCGACGACCGCGCTCGAGGCCCCCGTCGCGGCGTGTGACCTCATCGCGCAGAAATGCCCCGATCTCGGCAACACCGGCGAAGGCCAGGGCCAGGGCGAAGACCAGCCCTGACGCCACCGCAAGGCGCGCCCCGCAGGCCCCCGTCTGCCTCCGGCCGGCCGCGAGGCGCGCCGCGGCTACAGCGCCGCGCTCCCGATCTGCTGGATCGTCGCCTCCACCCGCAGCCGCTCTCGCTGCTCCGGTGACGACTGGATGAGCTCGTTCAGCTTGCTGTGGATGACATAGAGCTTTCCGTCCCGGAGCACGCCGGTCGTCGGATAGACGTCGCCGAGCCGCTCTACCGCGCGCAACCTCGCGGTGCTCCAGCCGTCCTCGCTCGACAGCGAGAACGCGGCGTTCGACGCGACGCTGGCGGCCTGGTTCGCGACGACCACGAGATCTTTTTTCCCCACCAGGGTCAGCCCGTCTCCGCCCACGAACCGCTCGGCGACATCGACCCTGGAGAACCGCGAGGGGTTCGCGAGGGGCACCTTGAACAAGGTGCCATCGCTCTTCTTGACGACCAGCAAATAGCCGTCGGGATGGACGACCACCCCGTTGAGGTTGATCCCCTCGCCCGTGAATTGCTCGTCCTGCAGGAAGACGGCCGCGTTCCCCTGCGGATCGACCTTGTAGATGGTCGGTGAGAAGCTGTCGGTCACGTAGGCGTTGCCTGCCGAGTCCAGGGCGATGCCGTTCACGAGGTGAGCGCCTGGGGACAGCGGCGCGAGATCCACGTAGTGGATGGCCTTGCCCGTGGAGAGGTCGTAGACGCCCACGGCGGCCAGGTTCTTCGGCCCCGCGGCAGATGGCTTGACGCTCGCGCCGAGATCGGAGCTCACCGCCCAGAGCCTCCCCCGCTCGGCGTCCACGGCGATGCCGAGCACCGAGCAGAGGCGTGGGTCGTCGACGACACGGGAGACGCCGCCATCGCCGTCCACCGCGTAGATCGCGCCCTCCCTGAACGAGCTCACAAGGAATTTGCCTCGGCTGCCGTCGTATTCGATCGTCTCCGGATACAGCGCTGGCCTGTGAACGGTGATGGGCTGTCCCGTTCGCTCCAGGGTGACGACCTCCGCGCGCGCGCAGCCGGCGGCCGTCAGCCCGATCGCCGCAACCGCGCACAGAGCCCCGGCGGTCAACCCCGCACGCGCCGAGCGCGCAGCCGTGCGCCGCGCGCTCGGCGTCCTGTTCATGATCGACATGTCAGCTCCTGTTCTGCCGAGGCATCGCCTCAGTCTCTTCGGAAATTCACAGGGAGACGGGGAGACGGGGAGACGAGAGGGAAATATTCAAATACTCCCTGTCTCCCCGCCTCCCTGTTCAATTTCCCCGCTGAAAGCGGCGGCAAAATGAGGGGGATAGCTCGGCCTGTTCTGGACAGGTCCGTGCGATATGCGGAGCGCGCTATCGAGGCGCGCTGCCGGACGCCCGCGGGCGCCTCTCCCACGTCGTCGATTCGTCGACGAATCGCTCTTCGATCCAGGCCTTCGCGGCGCGCGCGTGCCTCAGCTCCTGGCGCAGCTCGAGCACCCGCACGGCAGCCTGGGTGTCCTCGCGCTGCGCGTCGGGGAGGAGCAGCGCTTCCTCGAGCCGCGCCTCGATCTCCTGCTCGCGGCGCGCGAGCTCGGCCATCTGCTCGCTCGCCGCGGCCGCGTCGGGCGGCGATGCCGTCACGCCGAGGGCAGCGCCGCGATCCCGCGGGAGCGCGCTGCCCGCGCCTGCCACGAGCAGCGGCGGCCGCGCGCGCGCCACCTGGACGCTCAGGCTTGCAGCCGCGATGCCGGCCGCGGCGAGGCTGGCGATGGCCCGCCGCCGGCCCCGAGGGCTCGGCGTGGCTCGCGCCCGGCTCCCCGCATCCAGGAGGCGCCTGACGCGCGGAAGGAGCGCGCCCGCCGAGCGCGCCATCGCCGGGACCAGCGCGCGCCGCGGGGCGAGCGACGCGCCCGAAGCGACCTGGACCAGCGCGCGCGCCAGACCGAGGGGATCCCCCGTGAGCTCGACGGCGCGATCGTCGCAGGCCAGCTCCGCTGTCTGGCGGAAGCGGGACAACGCCCAGTGGACGAGAGGATGCACCCACAGGACCGATTGCACGAGGCCAGCGGCCGGAAACCACAGCCCGTCGCGGCGCTCGATGTGCGCCAGCTCGTGCGCGAACACGGCGTCGACCTCTGCGTCGGTGAGGGCAGCGAGCCTCGCCAGCGGGACGCAGATCTCGGAGGCTCCGATGACGAGCGGACTGCCGATGCCGGCGCTCTCCGTCAGCGCGACCGGGCCCATTCCGATCCGGACGCGCAGCCGCTCAAGCCGCTGGAGCAACCGCGCGTCCTGCACCGCCCTGCGCCCGCGGAGGCCACACCACAGCAGCAGCATCGACGAGACGAACCGCAGCAGCCCCAGCGCGGCCGCTCCGGCCGTGCAGGCTGCGAGCAGGTTCCACCCCTGGCTTCCCCCGGCGCGCCACGCCGGTGATCCAGCGCCGGCGCTCTCCCTGGTCGAGCCGCCGGCCGCCGGCTCGGCATCGAGGACCGCCGGCGCGGGGGCGTCCTCGAGCGACAGGACAGCGACCTCTCCAGGAGATGCCGTGTCCCCGGGCGCGCGCTCGAAGCCCCATGACATCGCCGCCGCGAGCAGCAGTGTCACGAGCGGACCGAACAGCGCCATCTTCCAGAGCAGGTGCCGCGTGGAGGACGAGAGGGATCGCCGGCGAGCCAGGAGCGCCGCCGCCCCGGTCCACACCGCGGCGTGGGCCGAACAGGTGAGCAGCAGCGCCAGCCAGAGGGCCGCCATGCCGGGCCAGGCGCCCGGCCCCGCGAGCAGGTGGAGCGCCAGGATCACGCTCCTTTCTCCTTGATCAGCCGCTGCATCTCCTCGAGCTCTTCAGGGCTGAGCTGCTCCGACTCCAGGAGCTGCGCGGTGAGGGCCGAGGCCCTGCCGCCGAAGAACGAGCGCAGCACGCGGTGGAGCACGCCCCTGGCCGCCTCCTTCTGGTCGACCGACGCGCGGTACACGAACTGCCTGCCAGACCGCTTGCGCTCCACCCACCCCTGCTGGCTGAGCCGCTGCAGCAAGGTCGCCACCGTCGTGGGAGCGAGCTCCCGCCCGTCCTCCGCCATCGCCGAGACGACGTCCCCGACGGAGCCTTCCCCGACGGTCCAGAGGGCCTTCATCACCGCGAGCTGCAGATCGGTCAGCGCTTCGGTTCCCACGACGACAAGTGTCGTTCATGGGCGGCCGTCCGTCAACTACAAATGTAGTCGCGTGAGCTCCGGGGCGGCGGCCGGCGGGATCCCTGGCCCGGGCCGGGCCGCGGGCTACGTCGGCAGCTCCTCGAACTGAGGGAAGGCGTCGGTGATCTGATGCCAGGGCGCCTTCGAGCCGACGTAGATGTGGTGATCGGGCCCCTTCGCCGGCGCGCCGTCGAGCGTGCCGAGCTGCACGTGCGCGAACCGCTGCTCGCGGACGACGTCGTACACGGGCGAGAAGCATTGTTTGCAGACGCAGCGGTACCCGTCCTCGGACTCGCCGACCCGGAGCAGGTGCTCCCGCCCCGCGGCGACGCGGAGCCTGTCGATCTCGATCCCGCCGATGGCGGCGCAGGCGGCGCCGGTGCGCCTCCGGCACCTCGAGCAATGGCAGTAGAAGGCGTAGCCGAACGCGTCGTCGACCTCGAAGCGCACGGCACCGCAGTAACAAGCTCCGTTCAACATGGCCCGTCCATCTCCCTTGAACGCGGCGCCTGAGAGCGCCGCTCCGGCTCCCTCGAACGCGGCGCCCGGGAGCGCCGCTCCGGCCCTCGCGCCCCCTCACCCGTCGGGGAACGGGATGAACTCGATGTCGTCGCCCGGCACCTTGGGAAAGAGCCCTGCCTTCCAGTCCTGCTTCGCGCGCTCGATGCGCTCCGGCGAGCTCGAGACGAAGTTCCACAGGATGTGGCGGTCGCCCTCGAGCGCGGCGCCGCCGAGGAGCATCACGCGGCTCTGCGACAGCGCGCGGAGCTCCGGCTGCGCTCCGGCGCGGAACACGAGCATCGTCCCCTCGCCGAAGCGCTGGCCCTCGCAGCCGACCGACCCGTCGATCACGTAGGCCGCGCGCGCCGCGTGCTCCTCCGGCAGCGGGAGCGTCGCGCCCGGGTCGAGCTCCGCGTGGACGTAGAGCGTCGGCGACAGGACGCCGACCGGCGAGCGCGCGCCGTAGGCCTCCCCCGCGATCACGCGCAGCGTGGCGCCTTCCCGGGTGACGACGGGGATCGTCGCCGCCGGGTGGTGCTCGAAGCGGGGCGCGTCCTCCTCGTGCGCCATCGGCAGCGCGAGCCAGCACTGGACGCCGTGGAGGCGCGTCTCGTGCTCCAGGTCGCCGCGCTCGGAGTGGACGATGCCGCGCCCGGCGACCATCCAGTTGACGTCGCCCGGCCGGATCGGCTGCGTGGAGCCGAGGCTGTCGCGGTGGAGGATCTCCCCCTCGAACAGGTACGTCAGCGTCGCGAGCCCGATGTGCGGGTGCGGGCGCACCGAGATGCCCTGTCCCACGGCGAAGCGCGCAGGCCCCATGTGGTCGAAGAAGACGAACGGTCCGACGAGCCGGCGGCGGACCGACGGCAGTACGCGCCGCACGGAGAAGCCGCCCAGATCGCGGGCGCGCGCGTCGATGACGAGCTCGATCGCGTTCGCGGGCGAGTCCACGCAGGCGGGTTCATGGTCGGCGTAACGGCTCATCGGGGGCTCCTTCGCGGCGCTGGGCGGGGGTGCGCGGGGCGTCGCCTCGGTCCGGGGATCGCTACCCTAGCCCATCGGGAGCTCCGGATGTGTAGCGGCTCGTCGCCCAGGTTTGGAGGAGGCTCGGGCGGGGCCGGCGGCTGCGGAGGCCGGGGGGGCCGCGGGGGAGCGAACGGACATCCGACCATCGGCGTCCTCGCGTCTCACGCCCGGGTGACCGTGCGCGACAGCGAGATCACGACGATCTCCGGCGGCAAGGGCGGCGACGGCGGGCCGCCCCAGAAAGGCGGCCGAGGGGGTCGAGGCGCACCGGGCGCCGCCGACGTGGACGCCGTTCAGGGCTGCTTCGGCGGCCCGGGCGGCGAAGGAGGCCACGGCGGCTACGGCGGCCCGGGGCGCGGCGGCGACTCGATCGGCGTCGCCTACCTCGACGAGGGCCGGCTCACGCTCGAGGACGTCATCTTCGAGATCGGACCGCCGGGCCATGGCGGCATGAGCTGGAACCACGATGGCACGACCACGATGGGGCAGAGCGGCGAGAGGCACGAGGCGCTTCGCTTTCCTGAGTAGCCCCAGCCACGTCACGGGAGATCGGCGACCGAGTCCAAGGGCCAAGTCGCCAGGAACCTGGAAGCCCAAGCGACCATGGCGGCCGGCGGCTCGCCTTCGCCATCCCACGAAGCGATCAGCGCTTCGAGCTCGCGCGCGGCGGCTTCGAGCTCGCGCTTGGCAGCGATGCCGCGAGGAGTCTTGGGCGACTCAAGGAGCAGGCGAATCTTCGCAAGCGCCTTTGTAACTTCCTCTTTGTGCAGGACCCCATCTGTCGTCGCCACCCAGTAGGAAGAACCGCTCTGCACCTCTGGCATCAGAGTCCATGCGATTCGGTAAGTCGCCGCGAGCACGGTGAGTACCGCAACGAGCGAGTCTGACAGGTTGCTCGCTTCGATATTTACGCCTGGTGCCGGCGTCTCATGCAGCGATGGCTTCACCCATGTATGCTGGTCTGAAAACAGGCAATCGTAGAGCCTGATCTCACCCGGAAGACCCAGGCCCGCTGTCACATCGGGCACGAGCACGGTCCCGATCTCCGGCGGCATGCGCTCGCAACCGAACGTCGCTTCGATGTCGCGGGAAATCCATTCCGCGCACGGCTGCTGTTCCGGCAAGAGTTCGAAGCTAGCGTAGCTCTTCCCGATAGCGGCAGACCTGAGGCTATCGTCCGGGCGCGACACGAAACCTGGATCGAATGGGCTTCGATGAACAAGGAAACGCACGTCTCGAAATTCGACCGCGAACAAGTCCTTCGTTTGTTTCACGATCTCAACCGTGCGCAAACTGTGGACAATATAATAAGGAGCCAGGAAGCTCACATGAAACCAGATCGGCTCACCGGTGGATCTTGGCAGATCAATCGTAAATGAATAGCAGCCGTCCCAGCCGCCGGTGGGGAGGTGTAGCGAGTGATTCATGAGCATGCCAGGGAATCGTTCTGCGATGCGACGCAGCATGGAGTGCCAGCGCTCGTCCTTTGATGCCTGGATGCGCGCGGCCACGAGCCGAGCGTGCTCCTCCGTCTTCTCGCAGAGCTGGACGTCGATATCGCCATCCTTGGTGAGCCCAACCCCACGTGGATAGTATCGATAGGCAATGCCGAGCAGCTCATCGATGCTATGTTTCATGGAATCACTTAACCCTGGCACCAAGCTCTTCATACATCTTGGGGAAACGCTCCCTCATGCAGCTCTTATGCCTCTCGCAGAATATACCTTGCGGAAGATCTCGGCCTCCATTCTCATACAGAAAATCCGCACATGCGTTCGCTACATTGGCGGCATATATTGCCGCCGTCTCTGGTGATGTCAACCCCCAACGCTCGCCTCGAATGGGCATTCCTACGATGACCGAACACGCTGCGTCACCCTCCAAATTGTGACCGAAGTATAGATCTGCCTTTGCCTCCTGCCAACCGCTCACGGTTCCATCGTAGGCGACGATCGTAACGAAATTGAAGGCTCGCGGGTCGATCGGTATTTTGCCTGTGCACCCCATGGCCGGAGCGCCGCTCTGCTGGCAGGGATCTGGCGGGCTCGTCGGGCTAGCAGTCGGCCTCTCCGAGCTGTCGCTCGGGCGCTCGTCGTCGTCGTCGTCTTCGTCTTCCAGGTCCGACTCGTTGCACGCGATCTTGCGCTCGCCGCCACCCTGCGGGTCGGCCCCGAAGTCACCGGATGCGGCGGAGGTGTAGATGGGGCGGGGCTCCGAGCCTGGACCAGCACCTGCACCCGAAGTCCTTTCCTCGACAGGATAGCAGTCGCCGAACGTCCAGTTGCACGCCGCCAGCGCCCAAACCGATATGATCACGATCAACAACAGAACTCTTCTCGCGTTCATTTTGCACTCCATCGAAGCACAGGACCAACAACAACGACGACGGACACGTAGCCCGGGAGCACCAGACTTCCCCGACCGACCCAATCCACGTTGACGCTCACCGACACGCCCAGAGGTCCGGCAACGTACGCGTTGGTCTGCGCGTGGCCGCCTACGGCTAAGCCAGCGACGTGGCCGCACAAGGTGACGCCGCACGCCGGCATGACGTAGAACGCGACCGATGGCCCCGCGCTGATGTTGCCGTCCTTCCACGCGTACCCGATGTCAACCGAGGTCTGGTTGTAGATCCCGGGCCCGTCCTCCTGGGTCGGGGGTAGGATCGTGCACAGGTCGTGCACCGTGAACAGGATATCTCGTTGGATGGGCCACGATATGCCGGCGTGCGGCCCCACCGCGAGGCGCGGAATGGTACCGGCTTGGAGCCACCCGAGGCTTATTCCGGCGCTCAGCTCGAATGCGTCTGCCTGTGTCGGAACGACACTGAGCAGGAGCGCGAACACCGCCCACGAGGAGAGCTGCCGGCCTGTCGTCCTCATCGTCTCTCCCCCGTCTTCCGAAACACACGAGCAACGTGGCGACGCGGGCCATTCTTCTGAGGACAGGATTGGGCGTCAAACGGAACCTAGACAAGGACACCGCCATGGACGTGGGTCGTACCGTCCAGAGCGTGCGCCAGTGCGCCGCTGCCTGCGCGGCTCCAGTGCTCGTCAACCTGCCGGCATCGGCTGCCGGTGCAGGTCGCCGTGCGAGCGGGCTAGCCGCCGCGCGGCTTGGGCAGCACGACGTCGCCCGCGAGCGCGACGCGCGCCGCGGGCACGCCGAGCCTTGACACGGTCACGCGAGCACAGCGCTCGCCACCAGCATGGACCAGAGCCCGACCGGCAGACGAACGTGCGGCGGCGCTCGCCTCGCCCTCCGCGCCCTCGCATCACCGACGCTGAACCCCACCGCGGCGTGCCGGACCGAGGGCGAAGCCAACCGGCCGCTGAGGTGCTCGCCGAGCGCGCCGGGCGCTTGGAGGCCGCCCGAGCTCGTTGCCGACGAGGAGCGCCCCACGGCCGACACCGCACGGAATGGACGCAGTTCCGTTGGCAGCGTGCGCCGATGTGCGATGGAGATGATCCGGTGCCGCCGATGGCCCCCACCGCCACGGCACGGCCGGACCCGCGATCGCAGCCGGTCCCGGTGCACCCCTCGGTGTCACCTCCGCGAGCGGCGCCGAGGGGGCGCTCAGAACTACCAAATCGAGCCCTTCATTTTCCCCGTTTTTCGGCCCCTCAGCGACGCTTCCCAGAACACGTAACCCCGCGATACGGCTCGATGTTCTTTCCGAGCGCGTACCCCGGTAGTTCGTCTCGAACTACCGAGAGCGCAGAATGAATAGGCGTTTGCGGGACTGCGCCTGAGCAGCAGCGGAGGCGAGGTCCCGGCGCAGTCCCGCAAACGCCTATTCATTGGACCAAGCCGCTTCGCGGCAGCTCCTGTCCCTGCTGAGGTCGATCGCGACGACGACCGCGACCGCGATGAAGACGCCGCCCTCGCGCCCCGCGTAGCCGCCACGAGACCCTGGAAGCCATGGACCTGGCGGCGGCGCTCGGGGCCGCGAGCTAGCGCGATGCGGACGAGGTGCAGGAGCTCGGCGTGAGGCTCAAGAAGATGCTGCGGGCCCTGCTCCTTTAAGCATTGCGGATACCGAGCCGCGATTTCCTGCTGCGGCTCGGCTCCTTGTCTTCGCTGCGGTTGTGACGGCACTCATTGCTGCCGCAGCGTGGATTTTGCCGGTGTTCATTGCGAAAAAAAACGCCCGGCGCAGCGCAGTTCTGGCCGCCCGCCACCGCATTCCCTGCCCATCCTGCCGTTCGCGACACCCCTGCCCGGGCGCCGCGTCCACCAGGAGGGCAGCGATGGGACAGCTCCGCGATCGAATGGCCGAAGACCTGAAGCTGCGGCGATACAAGCCGTCGACATGCGACAATTACCTCCGCTGCGCACGGGCCTTCGTAGCCTACCACCGCAAGCCGCCGCAGCAGATGGGTCTCGACGAGGTGCGCGCGTTTTTGCTCTACCTCGCCGAGCAGCGAAAGATCGCGGAGGCGACGCAGCACCAGTACGTGGCGGCGATCAAGTTCCTCTACGCCACCACGCTCGGGCGTCCGGAGGTCGCCGTCGCGATCCCCTGGCCGAAGGTGCCCCAGAAGCTGCCGCCGGTCCTCAGCGGCACCGAGGTCGAGGCGCTGCTCAACAACACGCGATGAGCGCGCCCCGAGGCTTGCGGTGGTAGTTGCCCGCGTGCAGCGGGCCCCCGCACGCCGGGCACCGGCTCGCCGCCACCCGCCGCGCGATCGGTCCAGGGCCTCCAACGTTGCGAAGAACTCGCCCTTGAGCGTGACTTGGTCGAACATGGGCTCCTTCGTTTCTGGCAACTCGGAGGCGAGCCCCCTCGGAGGACTTCGACCAAGTCTTCTGGGGGGCCTCGTTGGTCGTCCCTCAAAGAACGCGCTCAGGATGGCGCCCGGGGACATCCATGTTGCTGGCGCTGCTCAAGGAGTACACGTTCATGTCTATGTTGAAAGCGAGCCTGTTGGCCTTCGCCGCTGCAATCCTCGGTGCCGCCTTGATGCTCGGCCTCGGCAGAGCCAGAGCTGCGTCTGCCGAGCAAAAAACCGCGGCGCAGGGGCCGAGACGCGGCTCGTCGGGATCCCGAGAACACACGCCACCGCCGCGGGGCGGAGACCTCCACAAGACAGCGGCCGCGTCCCCCTCTTCGCCGGCGTCGGCCCCGGGGCCTGAGCGCACTTCGCCGAGGTCGCTGGCGCGAACGGCTTCGGCGCTGGACGACGAGGAGGCGACCGCGCTCGCGGAGGCACGATTCGAGGCCAAGCTCCGCGCGTTCGAAGGGGCTCCCGAGGATCATGATTGGGCGCCACGTGCGACGGTCGCGCTGAAATCGGAGCTGGGCACGCTGTCCGAGAAAGTAGGTTTTGAGGTCGAGTCGCTCGCTTGCAAGTCGAAGATGTGCGTTGCGAACGTCCGCTGGGACAGCGCGGCAAACGCCATGCGAAACAACCAGCGCATCGCCGAGGCGTGGTACTCGGTCAACTGTTCCATCGAAGTCATGGGTGGGCTGGGAGGTGGTGAGGACAAGGGTTCTTCCATGTCGGTCATCTTCTCCAAGTGCCTGTAGTCATCGCTCTGATTCATTCAAGTCAAAAGAAAGGTCAGCGTCAATGCGTGTGAATCATTTTGCCGCAAGCAGCGTCGCCCTCGTGGCCGTCGCCGCCATCTCGAACAGCGCCGCAGCCATCCAGGCTGATCGATACTCGGGATTCGAGTGCTACGGTTATGACTGGGGGCCAGATCCAGCTATCCAGCAACTTTACCACTGCCCAGTCTTGAATTGGTTTCCTGGCGGGCTTGCCGACGTCGACAAGGTGTACGTTCAGATGTCGCTGCCTCATCCGCCGTCGCAGTACAGCTGCGGCGGCGAGCCGTTTGCGAAGGTCTGTGTCATATACGCCAGCCACACCGGCGCCACGTACGGCTCGGTGTGCACCATTGGCGCCAGCTTGTGGACCAGGACTGTCGCCGGCGCGAATGCTATCGAGCTTATGGGCGGCTGGCTCGATTCGTGGCACACCACTTACCCTTCAGGCGCCGGCTATTTGCTCATTAATGGGGGTGGAAAGAACTCGGATGGCTGTTTCAACGAACCGGCCGTGCTGCGCGGCTACAGGGTCGAATCCGACTCCGATTGACCGCGCCGACCTCGTCCGGTCGAGCGCGCCGCCATCGACGCTGGATCATCTCGACCGATGGAGCCATCGAGCTCCATGGCGCGCTCCCCGTGCTCCGCGAGCTCGTGAATAGTTGGAACCCCCGAACTTAGGCTGACCACGGTCTGAAGGAGCGACACGACATGCTCCCAGTTCTTCCAGATACATATCGGATCCCCATGTGAGCGTCCGAATAGATAGTAGCTGGAGCATGTTGTTTCCACCTGAGTGCTTGGGCATCGCGCGCGAAAGACAGAGTATCGCCTTAGGCACCAAGCCGTTCACCTGACAAGCTTGCAGCTAAGCCGGCGACATTCAAGTATCTACCTCGCCCTCCACGGCGCGTACGTCGACATCGGCGATCTCCGCGGCGCCCGCGACGCCATGGCCCGCGGGATCGCCCCCTTGCTCCGCCGCCTCAAGAGCCTCGAGGGCACCCCTTATTCGCGGAGCTTCCTGCTCGGGCTGCCTCACAACGCCGCCTTGCTCGCCGCCGCCGAAGGCTACGGCTGCATCCCGCCGGAGATCGACAGGCTGATCCGGCAGGCGTAGGCGAGGCGCGTCGAGGAGAAAGAGTCAGCGGGCGGCTCGGGCGTACGCCCCCGGCGTCACCCCGGCGATGCGCTTGAAATGCCGGTGGAGCTGGCTCTGGTCGTAGAGCCCCACGCGCGCAGCGACCTCCGCCTGAGGGACTCCCCGGGCGAGCAGCGCCCCTGCGAGGCCGACGCGCCGGTAGGTCACGTACGCGTGCGGGGGAAGCCCGACCTCCTCGCGGAAGGCACGACAGAGGCGGAACTTGTCGAGTCGCGCGTGGGCGGCGAGCTCGTCGAGCGCGATCGATTCGGTGAACCGCGCATCGAGGAGCTCGCGCGCGCGCGTCACCGCGCGAGCCCACGCGCTGCGCGGACGGGGCCGATCTCGGCGCATGGTGGTGAGCTCGCACAGGGCGGCGAGCGCCTCGGACGACACACCCGCGAGCTCGAGAGGCGTCGCGTCGCCGCGAAGCAGCGAGCGATGCAACGCCGCCAGCGGTGCAGCGCGCGGGTCGTGCGCGCAGAGCGCGTTCTCCGTCGGGGGCGACGCGGGAGAGTCCAGCGTCGCGCGCGCCTCGTCGACCATGCGCGCGTCGAAGATCACGACTTGAAACCGCCGCTGGCCCTGGCGGGCGTGCTCTGCGAAGACCTCTCCGGGGACCTTCACGTCGATCGTGCCCGGGCCGCTCGACCAGCGCGCGCCTCGAAGCGACCACTCGGAGCGGCCACTGAAGTGGAGCGCGGTGGCGTAGCGGTCCGTCACGCAGGTGAACAGGGGCCCGTCGCTCCGGAACTGCCCGACGGTGAGGCCGGGGAGCGCAGCCGGGCGTGAGAATGTGATCCGGCTCCGCCCGCGCTGCGCCGCCGAGAGGTCCATGCCGAGGACGATACCGCGCGGCCCTTCTGGGCGCTACGGCGTTCTCGGGCTGCTCCCTGCTCCCCAAGCACGCGCGTCAGCCAAGATCGCCCAATCTCCTCTGGGCGCTCGGTCGTAGATGGAGGGCATGAACGTCCAGCGAACAGCGCTCGTCACGGGCGCGAACAAGGGGATCGGCCTCGAGACCGCCCGCCAGCTCGGCCGCGTGGGCATGACGGTGCTCGTCGGAGCACGCGACGAGGAGCGCGGCGCGCGAGCCGCTGCGGCGCTGCGCCGAGAAGGCATCGACGCGCGCTTCATCGCGCTCGACGTGACGGACGCCGCGAGCGTCGCCGAAGCGGCTCGCGCGATCGAGCGCGGCCTCGGGCGGCTGGATGTCCTCGTGAACAACGCGGGCATCCTCCTCGGCCGCTCCACGCCGAGCGCGACGCGGCTCGACGAGGTGCGCCACGTGTTCGAGGTCAACGTCTTCGCTGCCATCGCCGTGACGAATGCGATGCTCCCGCTGCTCCGACGAGCGTCGCCCGCGGCGCGCATCGTCATGGTGTCGAGCGGGCTCGGCGGGCTCACGAACCACGGCGACCCAGCGTGGGAGTACGCGTCGTTCAACGCCATCGCTTACCCCGCCTCCAAGGCGGCGCTCAACATGGTGACCGTGCAGTATGCGAAGGAGCTCGCCCCGACGGGCATCAAGGTCAACGCCGCGGACCCCGGTTACACCGCCACCGACCTGAATGGCCACCGCGGCACGCAGACCGTCGAGGAAGGCGCCCGCGCGTCCGTGAGGCTCGCGCTCCTCGACGACGCCGGCCCGACCGGCGGGTTCTTCGACGCGCGCGGCCCCGTGCCCTGGTGAAGAAGAGTGAGTGACGAAAGGAGCAGGACGACATGACGACGATGGTGACGTTTTCGTTGGGGAACGCGGGGCAGATGAAGGGCGCCCTCTCCGAGCCGCCTGGCTCGGGCAAGGTCGGAGGGCTCGTCGTGGTCCACGAGTGGCACGGCCTCAACGAGGTGATGCGAGCGCACTGCCAGCAGTTCGCGCAGGCGGGCTTCCTCGCGCTCGCCCCCGACCTCTATCACGGCAAGCTCGCCGAGAACGACGAGGAGGCGGCGAAGCTGATCGGCGCCTTCGACTTCCAGAAGGCCGTAGGTGAGCTCGGCCACGCGGTCGGCTACCTGCGCTCGCATCCGCGGTGCAACGGGAGGGTCGCGGTCGCGGGCTTCTGCTTGGGTGGCGCGCTCACCCTCGCTGCGGCACGTCACGTGCGGCCGGCGCTGGAGGCGGCGGTCCCGTTCTACGGTCTTCCGCGGATCGCACCGGAGGAGTTCGCCCAGGTGAAGACGCCCATCTGCGGGCACTACGCCAAGGTGGACGACTGGGCGAACCCTTCCGTTGCCGAAGCGATCCAGAAGGCGGCGCGCTCCGGTGGAGGCGCGATGGATCTCTACGTCTACGACGCCGGCCACGCGTTCATGCGCTCGACCGATTCGTCCAGGTTCGAGCCGAAGAGCGCCGCGCTCGCGTGGCAGCGCACGGTCGAGTTCCTCCACACGCACATTGGCTGACGCGTCAGGCGGTGCCGGGCCGCCCTACACGGAGCCTCGCGCGCCCACCTCGGCCGCCGCCGCGCGGCGATCGACCCGCGGGCAGGCCGCTTCACGGCGGCGTGGCGATACCCTAGCCTGGCCGCGGATCTCCGCCGCGCCACGAGCGCCACAAGGAAAGAAGGACCATGGCCGTCACCTCTGGCTTCGACCTCACGAGCGAACGCTTCTTCGCCGATCCCTTCCCGACGCTCGATCGGCTCCGCACCGAGGCGCCGGTCTACTTCTTCGAGCCGCTCCAGTGCTTCCTCATCACCGCTCCTGCCGATATCGAGGGGCTCGTGAAGGACCCGAGCTTCACCGCGCGGCGGGCGACGGCGATCCTCGGCAGCCTGGGCATGCTCGGCGAGGACGAGCTCTCGAGAAAGACGTTCGACTCCTTGTCGCGGCTCGCCTTCTTTCAGGACCCGCCGCGCCACACGAAGCTTCGACAGCTCATCATGAAAGGGTTCTCGCCGTCGGCCGTCGAGTGGATGCGCCCGCGGGTCGCGGGGCTCGTGCAGCGCGCCGCCGAGAAGGCGCGGCGCGACGGCGAGATGGATGTCGTCTCGGCGTTCTCCGAGGCGGTCGCGCTCAACACGCTCGCCGAGATGTTCGTGATACCCGAGGCCGATCGGCCGCAGTTCATGAGATGGTCGACGGACCTCCTGAAGCTCGCCGGCGGCGGGGTCACCTCGGACGAGCAGAAGCGGGCGGTGAAGCAGAGCTGCTGTGACATGGTCGACTACATGATGCGGCTCGTCGAGGAGCGCCGGAAGGCGCCGGGCGAAGACGTCGCGAGCAGGTTCATCGAGGCAGAAGGCGGAGACACCGAGCTCGCGGGCGAGGCGGCCATGCAATGCTTCCAGATGGTCGCCGCGGGGTTCGTCACCTCCGTGAACCAGATCGCGAACACCGTGCTCGCGCTCCTCAACCACCCCGCCGAGCTCGCGAAGCTCCGGGAGGCGCCAGGCCTCGTCCGCGGCGCGGTCGAGGAGAGCCTGCGCTTCGAGCCGTCCGTGCTCTCCCTCAGCCGTATGTGCGCGAGGGACACGGAGATCCGGGGCACCAGGGTCGCCGAGGGGCAGTTCGTCTTCGCGATGATCGCCGCGGCGAACCGCGATTCCGGGCTGTTCTCCGAGCCGGACCGCTTCGATATCACCCGGCAGCAGAGCCGGCACCTGACCTTCGGGAGCGGCGCTCATTACTGCCCCGGAGCCCCGCTCATCCGGATGGAAGTGGAGGAGTCGGTGCGCGCCCTGCTCTCACTGCCGCGCTGGGAGCTCGCCGAACAGGAGTCGGTGCGCGCCCTGCTCTCACTGCCGCGCTGGGAGCTCGCCGAACCGACATTGAGCTACGCCGGCTCGAACCTGCAGGACCGCGGGCCGAGCTCGCTGCGCGTTCGCTTCCCCGCAGCCTGAAGCGGGCGGGCTCGGCCCACTGGCCGACGCGCCGCTGGCCGCTGACGCCCCGACCGAGGCGGCCACCCGAGAAGAGACAGTCACCCAGCTCTTCAAGAACGTAGCCAGCGATCTGAAAGGCACGAGGGGCGCCGTGCGCCCCGATCGGCGCAAGCCGCTGGTCACCGCAGGAATCCCGGCGACACGCTCGGCACCGGACACGGCGAGCCGAGCACCGATGGCGGGGACGATGCTGCCACCGCGCTCTTGCGGCGGGCGCTCCCGCTCGATATGCAAGCTGGACGATGTATCGTGCATCCGACGATGCGGCCCTCGTGCGAACGGCCGAGGCGCAGGTGCTCGAGAGCTACGCCGCGCTCGTGCAGGTCGTGGCGCGTGTCGCGGCCCTCAATGCGCGCCTCGTGCAAGGCGGGGTCGCCCCGATTCCGCTCGCCACGTACACGCCGCCGCCCGCCGCGGCGGGGGTGCCGGCCTCGGTGGAGCTCCTCCAGGGCCAGCGCGCGTACTACGCCGGAGAAGCGGCTCGCCTCGGCGAGGCCCTCCGCGCGATGGAATCGGCGCTTGCCCAGCGCGCTCGCCCTGTCGCGCCGCTCCGGCCGGGGCCGCGCGCCGTGCCTGCCGCGTACGTCTTCGCGGAGCTGTCCCGCGGGGCATGGTCCTTCTTCAGGATCGCCCTGTTTCCTCCCTTCACGATGCTGATCGCGCCGGCCCTGCTCGCCCCGTGGTTCGCTGGACCGATCGAGGGCGCCGCGGCGATGGCTGCGTTCCTCGTCGTGCTCTGGGGCGTGTCGCTGGCGGGCGCGACGAAGCGCTTGCGGCTCCTCGCGCGCGGCGAGGTCGGCACCGTGCTCCAGAAGAGCCAGGCGTACTCGGGCGTGCGGCTCAGGAACTGGCCCATGCTCTGGACGAACGGCTGGGACATCGCGCTGCGCCTGTACTCGGGCCTCGGCTCGGTGACGACGCTCACGGTGCAGACCCCTCGCGGGCGCATCGCGCAAGTCACGGTGCGTACGGGGCCATCGTTCCACGGCGTCGTGCTCGCCGATCCCGAGACGGGCGACGGCCTGGCGAACTGCGACTTCGCCTCCGCCCCGCGGCCGGACGCGCGGGGCGAATGGGACCCAGCTCTCCCGGGGCGCGTCTGGGCGGCGAGCTGTTTCTCGGTCATCGCGTCGCTCGCGCTCGCCGCCGCCACGACCGTCGCCGCGCTCGCCTCTCTGGGCCTCTGGGCGTTTTAGCTCGAGGCTCGTGCTGCGAAGCTGCCTACTTCCCGCACACTGGCCGCCGCTCACGCGGTGAGAGGGCCTGACGGGCGACGACTGAGGCGAGGAGCCCCTCCTGCGGACGGGCTCTCCGTGGTGCCGCTCGCCCCACGGCCGATGCGCGCTCGACCTGGGTGCCACGGCAGCGCCGCGGCCGGCGTCATTCGTCCTTGGGCTTCTTCCCTGGTGCCACGCCCGGCACCGGGGCCCGCTTACCGGTGCGAAGGCCATCAGCTCACCGGAGCGAAAGAACATCAACCAGCCTGATTCTCAACACCTGCCCCTGCAACGATACTGAGCATGTTGACAACGCCGAGCAGGCTCAAGGCCGCGCCGACGTGCGCCTCGACCTCCGATGGTCCGCACCGAGCTCGGCCGCGACGATGTGCAACCCGCTGCGCTCAGCTCGAGCTCGGCTTCGGACCGGGGCGAGCTTGAGAAGCCGTAACCGCAGGGACGCAATCCATGCCCTGAATCACAGTTGACGCCGCCCCTCCGCACACGCATCTGGAAAAAACTTGGAGGAGGAGCATGCGCCACAGGCTGAAATTGAAGGCGATCCCTGTTCTCATTCCTCTCGGTCTCACGGTGTGGGCGTGCAACTACGACCTGGGCGAGTGCTATCTTAGGGGGACGGAAGGCACAGGGGCCGGAGAACCATTCCCACCGGGGTCAGCAGCTACGGGGGACCGGTTCGGGAACGGTGACGATGTGGGAAGCGGCGCCGCTGAGCAGATGGCAGGGTGCACGCCCGACAAGACATGCACAGACATGTACGTCGACTGCGAGGACAAAGGCCATCCATGCACGCGCATCATCGACGGCGGCAAATCTCTTTGCGCAATCTGTCGGCGCGATTGTCAGCTCAAAAAGCGATACACGTACGACGAGTGCTACCGGTGTGGGTTTGAATGAACACGACGATCCAGAGGTCCATGCGGGACGCAACGCATGTTGCCTTCGACACGCCGACGACAGAGCGCCTGGCACGACTCGGCGCGGGCAATACGGTGCGCGCGTCCGACTGCCTTATTATCGGACCGAGTCGAATGGACACCATGGAGCATGCTCGGACGCGTGAGGCATGGTGGTGTTCGTCCGATGTGTGGGACCGGCTCTATTCATCTGATGTCCGCTGGGATCTGCCCGTTGTCCTGTGGGTGTCATCGAGTCTCCACGAGCGAGTCAACCTCTGGAGGGCCTGTAGCTGGTTGCGTCACCTGGGGATCGCGCGTCACAATGTCTTTATCGTCGATCTTGATCCAGTACACCGCTCAAGGATCCCCGAGGAACCGCTGCCTCCGTTCGACTGCTCCGCATCGGTGTCTGATCATCCCGACGAGGTTCTTCTGGAGCGCCTCGACAAGGCGCGCCCCTGGCCACGGGAACGCTACGATCGTGCCGTCCGCCTCTGGGAGAGGTACGTCGATACGAATCCATTGCCTTTCGTCGAAAGGTGCACGCGTGGCGTCAAAGGGTTTCCAGAGCTCGCTCCCTTGTGGGCGCTTCTCTCTTCCTTCTTTCCAAGAAGGAGCACGAGAGGAGCCATACGCCTCAGTCGATTCGACGAGCTCATAGTGGCTCTTCTGTCGACGGAGTGGCAGACGCCGTTGGCCATGTGCGGCCAGAAATCGCGACTGGGCGCCGAGCTGTGGGAGCTCCTCGACTGCACGGGCGATCTGTTCCTACCACGCCGGCTGGAGCAATGGGCAGATCACGATTCGAGTGCGGTCGTGGAGCGGGCGACGGGACCGAAGCCGGCTGATGGCTACCCGATGCTATCGCTGGTCTATCGGCTCACCGATCGTGGCATGAAGCTCCGAGAAGGACTCGATCGGCTCGCGGATGCACCAAGCCTGCCGATCGCCGGGACCGAGGCGTATTCGACGTCATCTCCATGGGTGGTGCTCGATGATGGACGGCTAGCTCGGTTGTGATGGCCAGTCTCCACCGGCGTCACGATTGGCTTGCGGACGTTTTGTCTAAGCGCGGGCGCCGACGGAGCACAGGACCCGCTCGAGCTCGATGGGATCGATCGGCTTCGTCATGTGCAGATCGAACCTCACCTCCCGGGAGCGGCGGCGATCTTCCGCGTGGCCGTACCCGGTCTGAGCGATGAGGTAGGCGATGCCGAGCATCGTGCCCGCCTCGTCGCGCACGGGGTGGACGCTGACCAGCCAGTCGTGGTCCCCCTCGGGCCGCGCGACCCGGAGCTCGCAGTTCGTCACCTCCTGCTCCGTCTCGAGGACACGCTCGCAGAGGTCCTTGAACGGCGTGGCCTCGGGGATGAACTCGCCAAGCGTGCGGCCGAGGTGCTCGGAGACAGGGCGACCGGTGATGCGCGCGAGCGTCTCGTTGACGCTCACGTACCGGAGATCCGGGTCGAGGAAGCAGAGGCCGACGGGCGCCGTCGAATACACGTTCTGCAGGAGCGCGAGGTGGCGCTGCGCGGCCTGCTCGCTCGCGCGCAAGCTCCGGCAGAGGCGATTGCGCTCGAGGACGGCCGCCACCTGCACGCTCAGCGTCTGCATGAGCGAGAGCTCGTCGGCGTTCAGGTGCGAGCGCTCGCTGGTGGCGAAGGCCAGGGTCCCGAGCAGGCGGTCGTGCGAGATGAGCGGATATCCCGCATAGGCCTGCACGCCCGCCTTTCTCAGCTCCGACCCGCATTCCAGGCTCGAGCGCTGGAGATCGAGGGCGATGAGGGGCATCCGGGTCGCCGCCACGGTCCCGCACATGAACTGGCCGAACCTGATCGTCCGATATCGCCGCTCGTCCTCGGGCGAGATGCCCGCGGCCGACTCGAGGCACGGCGCCACGGCGACGCTCGCCGCGTCGGGGCGTCCGCATTTCGCGGAATTTCCAGCGCCGGGGCGCCGCACCGCGTCCCGCGCGCGGGGTCTCAGCGGCTGGCCGCCGCCCAGCTGGCCAGCGGGTGCGCCTCGAACCAGCGCCGGGTGGCCTCGGCGCCGTTCTCGATCAGCGCGTCCATCTGGGCGGGGGTGATCTCGAAATCGGTGGTGGGTATGTTCGCGTTGTCGATGAAGACGGTCCTCTGGATGGTCGCGCTGTCGAGGGACAGGAGGGTCGAGGTATCGAGGACGAACGAGGTAAGGGCCTTTACATAGCCCTCCAGGCCGTCGATGCGAGCTGGCAGAGGGCGCCAGCCGTCCTTTGCGGAGTCGATCTGCGCCTTCGTCCCCAGGCTGAAGCCGAGCGTGCCGGGGTTGATGCCGACCGCCTTGCCGAGCAGGCCCAGGATAGGCCGGCGGCGCGTGCCGTCGAAGAGGTCGATGGGGTAATTCCACGACACGCCGCCGTCCACGTAGAGGTCGCCGCGGAAGGGGTATGCCTCGAAGAAGAGAGCGATCAGGGGCGCGCGCAGCACGCCGCAGAGGCTTCAACCCTGGGGTTGCGCGAAACCGCCTCGATCCCCCGGAGAAGATGCGCGGGGTGATGCGCCGCGGCCGCAGCCTCCCGTCATCACCTGCGGCCCCGGCGAGGCAGGCGCGGCCCTGAAGAGGCACCCATCAACGCAGCCGTCGACACACCCCTAACCCATGTTTCCCGCAGCCAAACAGATGCGACGAGCATAACACACGGTTCGCTTGGCCCCCTCTGCGTAATCTGATCCTCGTGAGGGCGCCGCATTCCTGACGAACACGACGCCCTGGCTACGTTCAACCTGGAGGATTCTTTCATGGTAAGGATGCAGAAAGTGTGGCTGGCGGCTCACGCCGGGGTCGACAATGCTGGTCGGATGGCGAGATGGCGAGATCGGAGTCGGCATCTCCGACGTGGGGATAGGTACGACCCGTCCTTGGCTGGAAGCCTTTCCACCGGGAGACGGGTGCCTCACAGGCGTTAACCAAGCTTCGCGCCGCGTTCTCCTACATCCGACGGGGGCCTCCCATCTCCCGCGTGGACACGCCGGCTCAGCCGCGGCCTCCACCGCGGCGCCATGCTCGCGAAGACGTCGTCGTTTCGGATCAAGAGGTGAAAGAGCGCCGCCGCGAGGTGCTGGAGGAAGACGCCGAAGAGCAGCAGGGCGAGGTAGGTGTGAGCGCGGCGCAGCGCCGCGTGGAGCGCCGGGCTCTGCGGCGCGATCGAGGGCAAGCTGACCCCGCCGAGCAGCGTCACCGGATAGCCCCCCGCCGAGAGCATCGCCCAGCCGACGATCGGAATCGCGAACATCAAGACGTAGAGCACGACCTGCGATGCGCCCGCCGCGCGCCGTTGCCAGGCCGGCATGTCTGCCGGCAGCGGCGGCGCGCGGCGCGCGAGGCGCACCCCGAGGCGGACCGCCGTGAGCGCGAGGAGCACGACGCCCAGCGACCGGTGCACCGGCAGCAGCGAGGTCCGGGCGCCGCTCGCGGTCGAGGCCATGCCCACCCCGATGAACAGCATGGCGACGATCGCGACGGCCATGATCCAGTGCAGGATGCGCGCAGCAGGGTGGAACTGGTGCGGAGGGCTCATCGGCGCGCGCCCTCCTCGGCGGGGCCACGGGAGAGCGCGCTCGGCGCCGGCCCCTCGCCCGCGCGACGCGTGAGCGAGACCGCGTAGGCCGATGAGCGCGCGCTCAGCAGCGGATCGTCCGAGGGCTCGATCCCGGCCGGCAGGATCAGCGGATCGAAGGTGATGTCACGGCAGGGCCCCGCCGCCTCCGTCGCGGCGCGCTCCACCACGAGCGTGCCGACCTCGACCTGCTCGCGATCCTGGGGCCACTCGCGCGTGGCGTCGCCCGTGGGATCGCCCGGGGCCGCGAGCGTCACCCGCATCCGCCAGCGCAGCGGGCCACGCGCGAGGCGCGCGATGACCTCCTCGAAGAGGAAGCTCTGGGGCCTCGAGGCGAGCGTCCCCTTGTCCAGCGCCTCCAGGGGAGCCTCGGGCACCATCGACCAGCGGACGTCGCGCGCCGGGCCGGCGCCGCCGGTGAAGCGGAACGCGTTCACGCTGTGGTACGTGCCGTTCGCGAAGCTCGACGGCAGATCGCTGTCGCGCAGCCGGGCCATGAAGGCGCGCGTCTCCGGGTGGGCCGAGAGGAAGCCCTCCACGCGCGCGGCGTCCGGCTCCCCCGTGGCCGCGACGGGCGAGGTGGCGCGCTGAAAATCGAGGAACGCCGCGGGCGTCGCGACCGGAAACACAGGGATGTGGTTCATGGCGGTGCGCCATTGCTCGCCGCCCGGCAGCGAGAAGCCGAGGGCCATGCTGCGCAGGGCGACGCGCCCGTCGGGCGCGTACGGCGCGCCGCCGCCCGTCGAGAAGCGCCCGATCACGGGGACCTCGCCCTGCGCGAACACGCTCGCCCTGGAGAGCTGCGCGCCCGCGCCGCTCGCCTCGAAGCGCCCGGTGAAGCAGACGCCCTTCGCGTGCGCGCGGCGAAAGCCCGGGTGCAGGCCGTCACGCCCCTCGAGCGCGTCGACGAGCTTCGCCGGGGTCAGCCGCGAGGGGTCCAGGACCCCCGCGACGAAGGCGAACGCCGCGGCCAGGGCGGCCAGGATCGCGAAGATCAGCGAGGCACGGGCGATCTCGCCGGCCTTCGCGCGCAAGAGGCCCCGGAGGCCCCCGTGGGAACGCACAACTCCGAACATCACGAGCTCCTCCGCCATCGAGGCGGCGTGGTAGGTCGCAGCCGTGACGCGGCCCGGGGCGCGTTATTCCGCGGGCTACAAAGAAGATCCCCCCACGGAATAACCGTGGCGCGAGCGGCGTCTCGCGGCCGTGGAGGCATTGGAGCCGAGGAGCGGGCGGGAACGGCGATGAGCGATCTGAACGACGAAGAGCTGCGCGCCCTCTTGCCGGGCATGCGGAGGTTCGCGGCCTCGCTGACGCGCGACGCGAGCGCCGCCGACGATCTGGTACAGAGCTGCCTCGAGAAGACCCTCTCGCGCTGGCACACGAAGCGCCCGGAGGGGAGCCTGAAGGCCTGGCTGTACGCGATCATGGTCCGCCAGTTCCTCGACGGACGGAGACGCGCGGGGCGCGTCCGGCGCTTGCTGGAGGCGTTCGGCGTCCGCGCCGAGGACGGGCGCCCCGGCGAGGAGGCCGTCATCGCGCGCTCCTCGCTCGGCGCGTTCGACAAGCTCTCGGCGGATCATCGCGCGGTTCTCTCGCTGGTCTCGGTCGAGGGGCTCTCCTACCAGGAGGCGGCGCAGGCCCTCGACGTGCCGATCGGCACGGTGATGTCGCGCCTCTCCCGCGCGCGCGACGCCTACCGGGCGCTGACCGAAGCCGAGCCGGCCCCCGCCCGGATCCGGAGGGTCAAATGAGCCCTGGGCCCCCGACCGAGGACGAGCTTCAGGCCTTCGTCGACGATCGGCTCGACGGCGACAGGGCGCGCGACGTCGAGGCGTACCTCGCCTCGCACCCCGACGAGCGCGCGCGCGTCGACGACCTTCGGCGAAACACCGGGGAGCTACGGGCCCTGCTCGCCGGGGCCGCCCTGCTGCCGCCGAACCCGCGCCTCGACCCGCTCGCGATCCGGCGCGATCTGCGCCAGCGCTCCCAGCGGCGCGCGATGCTCGGCGCCTCGCTCGCGGTCGCGCTCGGGATCGGCGCGCTCGGCGGCTGGACGGCGCGCTCCGTGAGCCTCCCCGGAGCGCCAGCTCCGATGGACGACGCGGTCGAGGCGTACCGCACCTTCGCCACGGATCGCGTGCGGCCGGTGGAGATGGCGGCGGGGGACGGGGGCGACCTTCAGGCCTGGCTCTCCGGCCGGCTGGGGCGCCCGGTGGCGCTGCCCGATCTGGCGCCGTATGGGTTCGACCTCCTCGGCGGCCGACTGCTCCCCACGTCCAGCGGCCCTGCGGTCCTTCTCATGTACGAGGACCGAGGCGGTCAGCGCGTGAGCTTCTATATCCGCCCGAGCTCGCGCCCGGGCGAGCTCACCGGCACGCGCCGCGACGGCGGGCTCGCGACGAAGTACTGGTTTCGCAATGGCTACGGGTTCGCCGTGGTCGGCCGCGCGGACGACCCGCGCATCGCGGAGGTCCAGGAGGCCGCGCGCCTTTCGATGTGACGCCGCGGCCCGCCCCCCGGGGAGGTCATCGGGGCCGATCACCGCCCTGAACCACGAGGTTCCTGATGGTCGAGACGCAGCCTCGCTCGATTCGCTAACCGATGTTGCTCGGCCGGTACCAGTCGAAGTTGTTGTGGAACGGAAAGCTGTTGATCCCCAGGCTGATGCTGGCGTCGAGCGCGCGGACATGGTGCCACCAGCCCACCGGGATGAAGAGCGCATCGCCCGGCTCGAGCACGACGTCCTTCACGAGCGCCGGGGCCATCGGGTCCTTCTCCGGGTCCCGATCGGCGTACATCGCGCGTGCGCCGTCGAACAGCGACGTCTCGAACGGCGCGATCATGCGGTAACGCTTCCTGCCGTAGACCTGCCCGAACAGGATGTTGGACGTGTCGTAGTGCAGCGGCGTGACGGTCCCGGCAGGGCCGAGCCAGAGCGCCGAGGCGCCCAGCAGCCGCTGCGCGGCGCAGTACCCGTCCGGGAGCACCACGTCGTCCAGCAGCGCGCCGAGCCTCGTCCGCTCGAGGACGCGGTTGTTGGCGACCATGTAAAAGTCGTTCGTCTCCTCGCGCGCGGCGCCGGCGATGCGCGCGACGAAGTCGCGCAGCGGCGTGCTCTCGGTGTGCCGCGCCGCGTGCATGTCGTAGTCGGGATCGCTCTGGCGTCCTGTCGTGACGTCGACCACGACATCGCCGAACCGCTCGGAGAGGTAGGCCGGGGTCCACCGGCCGAAGGCGGGCCAGCGGGTCACGACGTCGGTCAGGATGACCGGGATGTTGCCGGCGACATAGACGTCGCGGAGCTCCTCGCCGGACACGCCGGAGCGCCGCGGGATCCCCGTCGGATCGCAGGCGACTGACGCCATCCTCTGCTGGAGCCGCGCCAGCATCTCGTGCCGCCGCGCCGACCTCGCGAAGGGCCGAGCGGCGACGAAGATGGGCGAACGGACGATGGCCGAGAGCAGCTCTCCGGCCTGCGCGCTGCTGACGCCGGCCGCCTGGAGCTGCTCGGAGATCTGGCCCTCGGGCACGCCGCGCAGCAGGTTCTCCGTGGCCCAGCGCCACCACTCGGGCGCAACTTCCAGCTCACGTTCCTGTTCGCCCATCTTCGACCTCACGATGTTGGGGAGCGCAACGGTGCGACGATCGAACGCCTCACTTGCACGGGGGAGGCGGCGGCGGCATCGGCGGGATGATCTCCCCCTCTTCCCCATCCGGCGGCGGCGGCATCGGCGGGATGATCTCCCCCTCTTCCCCGTCCGGCGGCGGCGGCGGCATCGGCGGGATGATCTCGCCGCTTTCGCAGTCCGGAGGCGGCGGCGGCGGCATCGGCGGGATGATCTCCCCCTCTTCCCCGTCCGGCGGCGGCGGCGGCATCGGCGGGATGATCTCCCCCTCTTCCCCGTCCGGCGGCGGCGGCGGCATCGGCGGGATGATCTCCCCCTCTTCCCCGTCCGGCGGCGGCGGCGGCATCGGCGGGATGATCTCCCCCTCTTCCCCGTCCGGCGGCGGCATCGGCGGGACAATCTCGCCGTCCTCACAGTCCGGCGGCGGCGGCATCGGCGGGATGACCTCGTCGTCCGGAGGCGGCGGCGGCATCGGCGGGATGATCTCGCCTTGATCGTCCGGGTCCCGTCCCTCGTCGACGCCCGGAGGACCACAGGCGACCACGAAGACGGCCGCAGCCACTGCGGCCGCTCGAGACACCCGCTGCACCAGGGCCGCCGTCCGAGGCGGCGGCGTGGGCAGCGGCGCTAACAAAGCTGCATCGTCCGAAAGAAAGTTGCGTGACATGAACACCTCCGCTCAACGCAGCATGCAGGACACGTGCCATCTCGCTACCGCCGGATATCCCTGAAGATCTCGCCTTCTACAGCGCCGCCCGACGCACCCGTCGCGCGTGGCCCAGAGTGGCTCAGCGGCGCGCGGCTCACCGCAAGGCCCGCGCGAGCGCCGCCTCGTCGACCTCCTCCTCGGCGGCGTGCTCGAGCGCCGCGCGCAGCGCATCGTCCGCGGTGGCCCCGGCGGCGACGCGGATGCGCTCCTGCGCCTCGGGGTAGCCGGCGACGCGCAGGAGCAGGGCGGCGCCCACCCGGCGATCCCGCGGGGCGCTCACGTCGTCGAGGGCGAGGAGCGCATCCTCGGGGGTCAGGCCGGCGGCGCGGTAGTCGCCGGCGGCAAGCAGCTTGCGGAGGTCCTCGCGCCAGGCCGCGAGGTCGCGGCCGCCCCGCTCCAGCGCCTCGGCGCCGCGCGGCGCTGCGCCGGCGGCGGCCCCCTCGTGCGCATCGCGGATGCGCTGCGCGAGCGCCTCGGTCAGGGCTTCCCCCGTCCGGAGCACGAGAGGGATGCCGCCGCCTCGGCGAGAGAGAACGAGCCGATCACCGCGCCTCCCGACCGAGTTGAGCTCGGCATAAGGGACCCAGACGGACGAGAAGGGCCGATCGATGCGCACACCGTCGGTGCCCACCACGACCTGGGTGCGGCGCGCGGCGCGACGGAGGAGCCACGTCGACCCCAGGGCGAGGGCAAACCACGCCACGACCGGCCCGGCGCTGCGAGAGGCCGGCAGCGGCAGGGCGATCGCTGCGATCACGATGAGCCAGAGGATCATGAAGAGCGGCAGACCGATGCAGCCGGCCGCGAGCTCGCGGTGGACGCTGCCGAGCGAGACCGCGACGCGCCGCTCCGTCGGGCCCATCCCGAGGGCCGCGAGCAGGCGCGCGCCCTCCTCTTCCCGCGCGATCTGCACCTCGATCACCCGCCCGCGGCTCAGGCGGAGCTCGACGCGGACGCGCAGATCCGACAGGACCATGCCGGAGAGGATCTCGGCGCGCGGGATCGAGCGCTCCACGGCGCCGAAGGCGAAGCGCAGCCCGGCCGCGTCGGCGGTCACGCGGACCGGCCCCTTCCGGCGAATGCCGGTGGTGATGGCCAGGGCGCTCGCGAGGGAGAGGCCCAGGGCGGCGACCACGCCGGGCACGGTCAGGGCGAGGGCGCTGAGCGCGACCCCGCGGAGGCTCGGCTCGCCCAGCGCGGTTGCGAGGATCATGGCGAGCACGCTGGCAAGGAAAGGCCCCGCGATCGCGAGCAGCGCGAGGCCCGCGAAGATGCGGCCGAGGCCCTCGTGGCGCGCCGCGAGCCGGTAGCTCGTGAGCTCGAAAGCAGGTCCGGAGGTCGCCCGCATCGCTCGGGCCATTCTGCGCCCTTTGTCGGGGAGATCTCCAGCGCGTACTTCTCGGCTCGTCCGTTGGCCTCATGGGCCGTGCTCCCCTTGCGTCCAGGGGGGCAGCCCGATCGGACGCGGGCGAGGGGGCCTCACAGCATCCCGCTCAGACCCGCGCGATCGCGGCCTGCAAACCCGATTGGAGGGTCCCGCTGATCCGCAGGGACGACCAGTCGACGTCCAGAGCGACGAGCGATCGCGCGACCTCCGCCGATATCCCGGTGAGCGAGCAGGTCGCGCCGAGGAGCCTCGCTGCGCCGATGGTCTGGAGCAGGTAACGGGAGACCTCGTCGCTCACCGAGGGCACGCCGGTGATATCGATGATCAACTCCCGCGCCGAGGTCCTGACGATGCTCGACAGCACGCTCTCCATGATCTGCTGCGAGCGCCTGCTGTCGACCGTGCCGACGAGCGGCAGGACGAGGATGCCCTGCCAGACCTGGATCACCGGGGTAGACAGCGCGAACAGCGCCTCCTGCTGCTCCTCGATCAGCCGGATCTTCTCCTGCAGCGCCGCCGTGCGGCTCAGGACCAGCTGCTCGAGCTGTCGCTTGCTCTCCCGCAGAGCCTCCTCGGCTCGCCGCCTCCGCGCCGCGTCGTGGATATCGACGAGGATCGCCTGGCCCGACGCGAGATCCACCTTGCGAGCGTAGCACTCCACGTGGAGCAGGCTGCCATCCTGGAGCGTACGGGGACGGCACTCGAAGCTCTTGTGGACGTCGCTCAGCAGCTCGGGCCAGAGCTTGCGCAGCGGATCGAGCGGATGAGCAACGCCGGCGCTGCCCTCGACGACATCGAAGAGGCGCACGCCCTCGTGCCCGACCTCGAACATCTCCAGCAGGCGGGCGTTGTAATCAGCGACGGAGCCGTCGAGTCGATAGACGATGACGGCGTCGCGAAGCTGATCGAATATCTCGCCCAGCCTCGCCGGTGAGCGGTCCGGCTGCCCGTGCCCAGGAGCGGCCTCGCTGCGTGCTATGTCGTGGTGCTCCTGCATCCCGGCGCCCCTCGCTCAGCGTTCATCGCGCGGCTCAACCGCGCGTCCTCAGCCATTGCAGGGCGTCCTGCTCGGAGGAGAACGAGGCGTTCACGTTGTCGATCTCGTTCGCGAATCGCTCCAGCGCGAATCGATTGGCGTCGTCCTCCACGCTCTCGTCTCGCTTGACGAACACGGCCAGGTGCCGCAGGCCGGCCGCGAAGAGCCGCGGCATCACGTCGTCTCGCAGGTGATCGTTGACGCCGTCCCAGCTCGCGGCCCACTGGCTCAGGTCAGCGAGGATCTTTGTGCACTTGCTCTCGACGAAGGCTTCCACGAAATGCCCTCCGAGAATCTCCTTGATCTCCTCATCGAAGACCTCACCGAACCACCGGTGGATGAGGATGCGCTGATCGCGATGGGTGCTCTCGATCGTATGGATGCGGCGGCCGAGGATGTTGAACGTATCGATGGCCCCCGCGGTCTTCACGACGGAGATGCCGGTTCGTGTCTCGGTCGATTGCTTGATAACGACACTCATGGATCCCCCCTGATACCCCCGGTCAGAAAGGCGGCCCTCGACGACGCCTGCCCCTGGGACAGGACACCTCATTCCATCTGGCCTGTCAAGATCAGCCCGGACTGACATCTCAGCGGATGTGTACCACGTCACAGGTGAGCCCCTCCAGGCGACATGTCGTGACTTGGCTCATAGGGCGACGCCCGGCGGCCCCGGCGACCCGACCCGGGCTTCACCCGCCTATGTGAGGACGCCGCCGCGGCGAGATCGCCGTTCCCGGGTATCCCCACGTGCTCTCGGTGGACAGCCGCTCCCCCCCCGTGGTCCTTCGTCCTTGAGCGACCGGGCGCTACCCGTGGATCCAGTAGCGGTAGCCGTTGGTGCGGAAGGGCACGTCGAGCTCGCGGCAGATCTCGGCGATCACATCGGGGGTGAAGAAGTAGTTGCGGATGCGGGCGATGTGCTCGCCGTCGGTCTCGACGGTCCAGACGGTGCGCACCGCGGGTCCGGTGTCGTGATCGAACCAGAAGAGCAGCAAGAGCTCGCCGCGGTGCTCGCGCACCTCGCAGCGCGGCGGGCCGCCGAGGTAGCCCACCAGGTGACGGGCATCGACCCCGCCGGCGTCGGTGGTCGTGATCGGCGAGAGGCTGCCGACGAACGATCCGGTGCGCGGATCGGCCGGGGGCTCGCGCCCGTACTCGGTCACAACGCCCACGATCTCGGTGATCGAGCTGTCGAGGAGCAGCGAGGTCAGGGCCGGCAGGTCGCGGGCGTTGAAGGCGGCGCAGAAGGCGTCGAGCACGCCCGGCGCGGGCGCCCGGGGCTCGTCGGCCTCGGGCGCCACGAGCTTGCCGCGGCCGCGGTGCAGCGCGGCCTTGACCGCGCCGACCGAGGTCGAGAGCGACGCGGCGACCTCCTCGAGCGAGAAATCGAACACGTCCTTGAGCACGACCGCCGCGCGCTCCTGGGGCGACAGGTGCGCGACCAGGGTGCCGGCGGCCTCGCGCGACGCCCGCTCGTCGGGCGCGTGCCCTGGCGCCGGGTGTGTTGCCGAGGGCTCGCCGATCGCGTCGCGCTCGATCCGCTGCCGCCGGGCGCGGTCGATCCAGAGGTTCGACGCCACCCGGAACAGCCAGGCGCGCGGGTTGGGCACCTCGTGGAACAGCGTGCCGAGCGTGACGAAGCCGCGGGCCATCGTGTCCTGCACCAGGTCCTCGGCGTCCCACGGGCTCCGGGTCAGGTAGCGGCAGTAACGGTACAGCTCGGGCCGGAGCGGCTCGAACACGTCGAGGAACCGCTGCCATGACGCCTTCACGTCATTGCTCAGCTCGCCGAGGTCGCGCGGCTCGTCGCTCATGACCAGACCGGCTCGTAGCACAGGACCGACAGCCCGCCGCCCAGGTTCTGGGTCCGGATCTGCCGCAGCGAGAGGCGCTGGTCGCGGCGCGCGAACAGCGGCGTGCCGCCGCCGAGCACCACGGGGTGCACGATCAGGCGGAATTCGTCGACGAGGCGGTGCTCGATCAGCGTCGACACCAGCGCGGCGCCGGCCCAGGCGACGATCGGCTTGCCGGGCTGCCGCTTGAGCGCGGCGATCTCCTCGGGGTCGTGGGCCACGCGGGTGTTGGCCCACGCGGCGTGCGTCAGGGTCCGGGACAGCACCACCTTGGGCAGGGCGTTCATCTTGCGCGCGAACGCGAGGTCCTGCGGCGAGCGCGGTTGGGCCTCGGCGTCGGGCCAGTACTGGAGCATGAGCTCGTAGGAGGTGCGCCCGTAGACCGCGAGGCCGACGGAGTCGATCATCTCGTCGCAGTACCGCTCGAACTGCGGGTTGCCGTCCTGGAACCAGTCGAGCTCGCGGCCCGGGCCCTCGATGTAGCCGTCGAGGGAGGTGATCATGGAGACGTAGAGGCGTCGTTCGGTCGGGGGTGTCGTCGTCATGGCCCACCGACGAACGGCGAGGCCCGGAGGATACGGGGGGTGAAGAATTTTGTTGGGCGACCCGGAGACCCGACCCGGGCCGCGGCGCCCGCCCGAGGCTCGGGTCCGGGGGGAACGCCCGACATCGAACCGCGCCGCCCTGAGCCCGTGGGCTCCGGCTGCGCGCTCGTTCTGCCAAAGCCCTGGTGAGGATGCGATCCAGTCGACGGGCAACGATGTTGAATCCGTTGCCTCGCGCAGATCGTCCCCGCGCACTGAGCCGCCGGCGGCGCGGCTACTCGGCTCGAATCGCGAGCCGGCGCCGCTCGGCATTGCGGAAATAGGGGCTCTCACAGATGATTTCCCCGTCCTCGCGGCACACGTCAAGATGGAAATTGGACTGCGGCTTGTGGCCGAAGTAGCCCCTGGGAAACTCCAGGCCCATGGCCCTCCGCTTGTCGTATCTCGCATCGAGCCCGATGAACCGCATCACGAACGCGCAGCGGGTTTCGAGCGGCCCTTCGGTCAGCATCTCGCTGGAGTGGATCACCCGCTTGTTGAAGAAGAGCACATCGCCGAGATTGAAATCGTCCGAGCGTCGGTTGGCATCGAGGAGCTTCGTCATGGCCGGCGAGTTCAAGATCCCGTGCCGCAGCTCGATGAACTCCTGCAAGGTCAGCTGCTCCTGTTCGTCTTTGGCCAGCTCCTCGAGGGTCGCATCGATGGCCGGATCGACATGATCGTACATGAACTGCCCGGAGACGATGCGCTCCGGAACATACGACATTCCCCCGCCCTGGCCGGTGGTGTCGATCGGGTCGAGCGGGACCCACATCGAGCAACCATAGTCGCTCGCCCGCTGGTAGCCGAAGCTCTGCGTGCCGATGTGCCACGGGAAGCCGTGGTGCTTGTTCTTCTCCAGCTCGAAGCCGAGCCCCTGCGCGAAGAACAGCGACCGAGCGGCGAGCGTGGTCAACGTCTCGACGAAGACGTCGTGCCCGAGGAGCGCCTCCACCACGGCGTCATCCTCGAAAATGTCGTAGCCGACGCGCTTGAAGCCATTTTGGCCCTCGCTCAGCAGGGTCATACGGCCCTTGATCTTCGACTTGATGTACTGGACGAGCTCCAGCGACAGGAAGGATGCGAGCTTGACGAATCCATCCCTGCGAAACGAGCTCACGTGTACGTCGCGCAGCCTGAACTCGCCGTTGATGACCTCGAACATGGATCGACCTCTCCAAAGCTCCGAATGCCCGTCCGTCAGCGCGCTCTCAGCCACTCCAGCACCATCTCGGCGTTCTGATCGGGCGGGAAGACGGGGTAGAAGACCTTCCTGATCGCCCCGTCCTCCGCGTACCATGCGAGCCGCCTCAGCAACGTCACGCCCGCCACCTCGAAGGTCGGGAGCCGCAGCGCCTCGGTCAAGCGGAGCGCGAAGTCGCTCAGCACTGGGAAAGGCAGCCGGAGGCGGCCCGCCATCTCGCGCTGATACTCCGTACTCTGCGTGCTAAGCCCGTAAACCGTCACCCCGAGCTCGCGGAGCTCGGCGAAGCGATCCCGGAACCCACAGGTCTGAGGCGTACACCCGCGCGCGCCCGGGATGTCATTCCAGCTGTCCACGAGGGGCGCCTGCCCCGGTACCCCGGTGCGCGGGTACGCAAAAACGACACATTTGCCGCCGACCCGCGAGAGATCGACGTTCGTGCCTTCCGTGCTCATCAGAGGAATGCTCGGCAGCTCGATTCCCGGTAGGTGTGCAGAGCCGCCGTCGTCCTGCGGTACGGGAAGGCCCTCCGGAAGATCGTGAACATCGTGTACCATGACGAACCTCGCTTCGCCTCCCCCTCGTCCGTGTGGCCTCGAGCGTCAGAGATCCTCGGGATGCGCCGCAGCCCGTTGGCGCAACCCGAGCCTCGGCAGCGCGTATCCCTCGATCGGGAGCGAAATAGTCTTCATCGTCGTGAACTGCTCGATGCTCCATCGGCCGCCCAGACGACCCAACCCGCTCAGCTTGACGCCGCCGAACGGCACCCGGATGTCGCGGATGATCGTCGAGTTGATCCCGACCCCGCCCGCGTGAACCCGCCGGGCGAGCGTCAGCGCCCGGGATACGTCCCCGCTCCAGATCGAGGCCGATAGTCCGAAGGGCGTGGCGTTGGCAACCCGCACCGCCTCGTTGGCGTCGTCCACGGAGAGGAGCGCCGCGACGGGCCCGAAGATCTCCTCCTGCATGATCGTCATGTCCGGACGCACGTCGTGGAGCACCGTCGGCTCGACGTAGAACCCCTTCGGCAGCCCGGCTGGCGCCGCTCCTCCACACGCGATCTTCGCGCCCTGGCGTACGGCGTCTTGGATCATGGCGAGGACGCGATCCCGGTGAGCCCGGGTGATGAGCGGCCCGATCTCCGTCTCCGGATCCTCCGGATCTCCGACCAGGATGCGCCGCGTCCGTTCGATGAACATCTCCATGAACCTGGCGAAGATCGGGGCCTCCACCAGGATTCGCGAGCCCGCGGTGCAGACCTCACCGTTCCCCGAGAACACCGAGAGCAAGGCGCCGTCCACGGCGCGCTCGAGATCCGCGTCCGCCAGAACGATGGTCGGCGACTTGCCCCCGAGCTCCAGGGTGAGCTTCTTCAGGCTGGAAGCCGCGTCCGCCATGATCTGCCGGCCGACCTCCGACGCGCCGACGAAGCAGACCGCGTTCACGTCCGGGTGTCGAGCCAGCTCCCACCCGGTCGATTCACCACCTCCGTACACGATGTTGACGACGCCCGGCGGAAAGCCCGCTTCCGCCGCCAAGAGCGAGAGCTCCCAGATGGACAGAGGTGCCTTCTCGGAGGGCTTCAAGACGCAGGTGTTGCCGGCGGCGAGCGCCGCGGCCAGGTTGAGGGTGGAGACCGCGAGGGGGCCGTTCCAGGGAGAGATCGCGGCGACGACCCCGAGTGGCTCGCGATGGACCAAGTTGAGGTACGCCGAGTCGAGGGGAAAGCTCTCCCCAGAGATGCGCAGCGCCTCGCCGGCGAAATGACGGAAGTGAGCGATCGCGCGCGGGATGTGTCCTCCCCTCGTCTGAGAGATGGGCAGGCCGTTGCTCGATGTTTCGATGCGCGCGAGTTCGTCGGCGTGATCCTCGAGGAGATCGGCCAGCGCCAAGAGGCAGTCCGCGCGTCGGGAGGCAGGCCACCCGCACCAGGGGCCGGATTCAAACGCCTGCCGGGCTGCGAGCACGGCGGCCTTCACCGACGCCGAGCCGCCGTCCGGCTGCCGTCCGATCACCTCCTCCGTGGCCGGGTTCGACGCCTCGATCCTCGGCTCCGCGGTGCGTATGAACTCTCCTCCGATGAAATGATGCACGTCGATCATCACACGCCTCCGAACCCGTCCAGAGAACGCACGCGCCGGAACGCCCGCGCGAACCCGTCGGCGGCCGCCGCGAGCACCTCGTCCGTGTGGGCTATGCTCAACCACCCGTGCGCGTTGTGACAGTCGATCCCCTCGAGGAGGAGCGCCAAGCGCAGTGCGGCGTGCGCGCCCGCGCGCTTCTTCTGGACCAGCAGCGCCGCGGCGGACGGCTCCACCGGAATGCCCTCGGCGACCGCGCCGATCAGCAAGTGAAAAATCGAGTGCTGCGCAAAGCACCGCACGTCCACTCCCTCCCTCACAGCAGCAGCATTGATCGAGGCCGCCAGCGCATCGGCGGCGGCAGCGGCGCGCCGCTGCGCCTCACCGTCGTCGACGAGCGCGAGCGTCGAGAGCCCCGCGGCGGCGGCGAGCGGGTTGCCGTTGAACGTCCCCGAGTGCATGACCCGAGCGAGCCCATGGGGACGCTCGGCAGCCCCGAAAACCCGCATGATTTCGGCGCTGCCGCCGACGGCCGCGCCGGCGAGCCCGCCGCAAAGGATCTTCGCGAGCACGGTGAGGTCAGGGCGGACGCCCGCGAGGACCTGAGCACCGCCGGGCGCATAACGAAAGCCGCTCATCACCTCGTCGAAGATCAGCAACGTTCCAGTCTCTCGCGTCAGACGTCGGAGCCCTGAGAGGTACGGGACATCGAACGGAAGGATGCCTCCGGAGCCGCCCCCCGGCTCAAGGATCACCGCGGCGACGTCTCGCTCTTCGAGCGCCTCTCGCACCGAGTCGAGATCGAGCGGGCTAGCGATGCGAACACAATCTGCCACAGCCGCGCTGGTCCCGGCGTTCCGCGGCTGTAGGAGGTGAGCCATCGCCTCGTCGTGCCATCCATGAAAGTGACCATCGAGGCGGACGATGATCTGCCGCCCCGTGAACGCCCTGGCGACGCGCAGCGCCAGCATGGTGGCCTCCGTGCCGGAGGAGGTGAATCGCACCGTCTCCACGGACGGGACCATCTCGCATATCTTGGCTGCCCAGCGGTGCGAAACCGCCGACGAGCCACCCAGGTGGAAGCCCAGCGTCAGCTGGCGCTGGAGCGCATCGACCACGTCCGGATGCCCGTGGCCCAGCATCAGAGATCCGTGGCCCATCCAGAAATCCACGAACGGGCTCTGATCCGCATCCCACTTCCTCGCCCCCTCCGCGCGGTGGAAGACGGGCGCGAAGGGCGAGACCGCCCAGCTGTCGTGGGTCACTCCACCTGCGAGGAGCGACGCAGCGCCCTCTGACAGCCTTGCGCTGGCGCAGAATCTCTCCCGGTAGCTCGCCCTCAACACGTCGAGCGCGCCCGATGTGTGCGACGTCGTCATGTGCGCAGCAGCTCCATCATCGTCGGAGCCCGGCGAGGAAACTGGTGGTGAGGGTTCGCGTAATAATCCGAGATCTGCTCGAAGAACATGACAAAATATTCGGCGAGACGGCGAATAGATCGGATAATCGCCTCGCGGCTGCTCCGGTCGACCTCGTCACGAGCCTCAAGGATCTTCTCGAGGATGGTTCGTTCGTGATGGAGCTCGGAGTCGATCCGGGCGTGGCGCAAGAACGCCCTGAACAGGCTCGCCGCACCGGGGTAGTAGCGGCTGAGCTCCCCATAGAAGCGTTCCTGCTCCGCCAGCGATGGAGCGGAGCTCTCCGGCTGGGTCAGCGCGAAGCAGGCCGTATACTCCAGCGGCCCTTCGATCGCGCTCTCCGTCAGCGCATTCATGAGCGCTCTGGTGGCTGGCAATGGAGGCGCCTCCCGGATTCGCGAGCGCGAGAGCCCACAGCCTACGAGTCCCTCGAGGAAGATCTCACCGTGGCCAGCCTCCTCGACGAACTGCTGCGCTACCCACTGCCGCGTCACCCATGTGTCGGAGCAATAGGCCACGCCGGCTGCCATGTACTCGTCGGCATGCGCGACATAATGATAGAATTCGACCCCCCACCCGAGGACGGTCGAGAGCGGCGCTGCTCCCGAGCGCAGATCCATCCAGAATTTCTGCGCGAAGATGTGGCGGCCCCAGAAGCGCCGCTCGAGGCGGAGCGCCTCCAGAAAGCTCGCGACGGAGTCGTATTCGTGAGCGGCGATCGCGGTGTCTAGGAGCAGGCCCTCGTCGTGGAGGTGCGCCAGCAGAGCGCGGAGTTCTTCTAGGCCGATCCCGTGATGGCTCGCGATCTCCGCTGCGCTCCGGCGCCCGTCCAGCGAGGAGATCATCCTCTCCACGTGACGCGCCCCGTTGCCGACGTAGTCGACGCTCACCTCGACGCCTTTGACACTAAAATGGTCGGGCCCCGCCTTGGTGTGGGCGTGCGGCGCGAGCAGCGGCTTGGAATCGGCGCGCATCACGGCTCACCCCCCGCCGCCGCGCGGGAGCTCTGGGGGCGCGGGAAGGCCGGGCGGACCGCCGTCGCGCTCGCATGATATCGCTGGATGCACGTCGACCAGAGCTCCAGCGTCTCGACGAAGCCCCAGAGGCACTGGATCGCGCGCTCCGCTCGCGCCGCCTCGATGTCGCCCAGCTCCTCGCAGATCTTCTCGAGGAAGCCGGCGTGCCCATATTTCTCGTCCAACTGAGCGTGCTGCGCCATGAGCTTCACCGCCCTGGGCTCGTAACTCCTGGCCATTCGCTCGAAGAACTCCTTCGCGCTCTCTCGGTCCGCGCCGGTGGATTCCAGGAACGCGGAGCACGCGGCATAGCAAAGGGGATCCTTGCGCGCGGCGTCGCGCGCCCAGTTCAGCACGGCCTGGGTCGCGGCAAGGGGTGGGCTCGCCGAGATCTCTTCGTCGGAGATCCCGCAAGCGGCGAGCGCGCGGCGGAAGAACTCGCAATGATCGTATTCCTCCGCGAAATGCTTGATGAAATGCTTCCGAAGCGACGGATCGCCGCAATGGGCGACTGCGGCGCTCAGGCGCAGCGTCACCCCCTCGATGAAATGGAAGTTCTCCAGGAGCCAGCCCTCGAACAGCGCTCGCGAGGCATCTCCGGAGCTCAGCGCGCGCCACATGGGATGCCCGAACAAGCGGCTCTTCCATCCCGGGATCAGGTCCCGGCAGATCTTGGCGAACTGAGCGCCCGACAGGGGCTTCGGCGCCCGGGCGTCCATGCGCCTAGCCATCCGATTGTCGACGAGACACGCGACTATCGCGGCGCACCCCCCCGCGTTGATCCCTAGCGCCCCGGCGAGTTGCGACACCGAGTGCTCGCCGTCCAGGCGGTCGAGGAACGAGCGGCACCGGGCTGGCTCGATGCTGGCCAACGTGATCGTCATCTCGGAGTCTTCCAGTCGGAGGCCGTCGGCCGTCTCCTCGAACCGGACCCCCCATGCCAGCGAAATGGGCAAGGCAGCGTCGTTCGATATCGTATTCTGTATTTCCTTGCGGACCAACTGGTTCACGTGCGGTCTCCAGCTTGAATGCAGAAATACAAAGCGGGATGGCGAACCGGAGCGCGAGCTCTCGCTCCGCCATCCCGCTACGGGTGCTCGCTCGGTGCGAGGGTGCCCTACTTGACGATCACGCCTAGGACCGGAACCCCCGTCGTCCTGCGATTCCTGGCCACGCGCACCGTGATCTCGCTTGGCTGCTCGCTGTCAGCCTCCTCCACGCGGACGTGCTTGGCGGTGCCCTTCGGGACATGGATCACGATCTCGTCGCCATCCAGCTTCTTCTGCTGCTCGATCATGTGTCTCTCCTTCTCAATGATATAACAACGCCTCAGGCCGACATGACTGTCGCTGAGTTCGAGCCATTGTCCGCGCGCACGAGTGAATCCCCTTCGCGGACCGGCTCGGAATCCGCTCGATCAGGCTGCTGCGCGCGCTGGCTCGGCGGTATGCCTCCGCGAGACACGGAGTGATTCTCGCGTCGCTCTCTCGAAGCGGACTCGCAGGCCAAAGCCCGCAACAACGGTCGAGCCTCTTGGTACATGCCCCCCGATCTGCGCGGCCAGACAATGGCTAGCACCGCTCGCCGTTCTCCGACGAACGGCCCCAGCGAGCTGCTCCCCCGATCGCCCCCAAGTACGCACCCATACTACGCGACGGCCTTCCGAGCTGTCAAGGTGGATTCGTCGTTCGGCCCAAGCTCCGTCGCCAGAAGCCCAATGGTTCACGCGGCCGGCAGGCGGCGGCGTCCACAGACGTCCCGAGAGCTTAGCGAGTATTTTTTTGCTGATATGGCAACTGTCGTCGTACCCGGGCTGGCTGGTCCGCGAGGGATCGCGCAGCGGCCGACCGCTCGGATCGGTGAGCGTCGAATTGGTTGTCCTCCGACTCGGTCATATCACGATAAGACGTGACCCCCTCCCGCGTCCCCACCCCGCGGATCCTGAAGTGGCCGAGCACGGTCCAGGCGTCGAGGACATCGTCCTCGCTCGGCGTCGGCCCGATGTTGTGCAGGACGAGCGGGAGGCCGCGCGGCCCCTTGCGATCGCTGACGATGCCCACGTGATCCGGCGTGCACGAAGGGCACGGCTTGAGCGCCCAGACCACGATATCGCCAGGCTCCCAGGTGCTCGCCGCGGCCTCGTCGAACGTCCTGGGGAGCGACGTGGCGTGGGCGCGCAGGTAGGTAAGCATCGGCCCGACACGGCGATGATCGATGTTGCGATCGGGACGCTCGACCGTCGTGTAGACCGCCCGGCGCGCGAGGATGTCTTCGTGGATCTTCTCCTGGAGATCGACGCCCGCGGCGCGAACGGCGCGGACGACGACATCGGTGCAGACGCCGCGCTCGGGAGCGGGATCGCCGTTGGGGTAGCCGATGGCCACCCACGCGGGATCGTAGGTGACGCCGCGGGCGACCTCGAGGCGCGCGCGGGCGACGATCGGATCGGCCGACGCGGGCGCGATGGCGGGCTCGGCAGGACGCGCCGGAGCAGGCGCAGGCCCGGGGAACGGCGCGGGCGCCTCCGCGCGTCCAAGCCCAGCGGCCGACGCATGGCGGCTCTCGCGCGGAGCAGGCCCTTGCGAGCCACAGGCCACGAGGGTGACCGCGGCGACGAATCCCCAGGAACGTGAGCTCATGGCGCGTCATCGGCCGGAGCGGGCGATCTGTGACAAGGACGGCGCACGAGCGCCCCACGCTCTCGAGCTCCTCCCCGCCCTGCCCTGGCGGCGCGCCGCCCTCCGCGCGACCTGCGACGACGGCGCTGGGCAGACGCCGTCGGTGCTGTACAACCAAGGCTCACCCTTGCCGAGGAGCTGCCGCATGACGCGTCGTCTTCAGGAACGCCTGCTCGCGATCATGGACCGCAAGAACCACTGGGCCTGGGCGCACCTCACCGGCCCCGGCCTCACGCGAGACCAGCTCGCTGCCCACTTCCGGCACGAATACCGGGTCTATGTGCGCGACTTCCCGGTGCTGCTCGCGCGCGTGCTCGGCCAGTCGCCGCCGGCTGCGGTGCGCAGCGCCCTCGCCGAGAACCTCTTCGAAGAGCAGACGGGCAAGCTCTCGCTGGGCGTGTCGCACCCGGCGCTCTTCCTGGAGATGATCGACGGCCTGGGCATCCCGCGCGCGGCCATCGAGGACGAGTCGATCCCGCTCGAGCCCGAGGCCCACGCCTACCGGGCGCTGCTCGACCATGTGAGCGCGGCGCCGCCGTGGGTCGTGGGCGCGGCGGTGCTGACGATCTTCGTGGAGGGCAGCGTGCACGAGCGCGCGGAGCTGCTCGGGCAGCGCGAGGCGCCGCCGATCGACGAGGCGCTGCGCGCGCACCCGATGGTGCGGCACTACGGGTGTCCGCCCGAGCGCATGCGCCTGGCGAGGGCGCACCGGGCGGTCGAAGGGGGGCACCGGCGGGACGCGTGGGAGATGGTGCTGGGGCACGTGCCGGACGAGGGCCCGATGGCGGAGGCTGTCGCGTCGGCGGTGGCCGCGGCGCACGCGGCCTGGCTGGCGTACCGGGATGGAGTCGCGCGCGCCATGGGGCTCCGGCAGGCCTGAGCTGGCCTCGGCGCACTCCTCCGGTTCTGCCTGACACGCGCGGGGTTCACTGATAGAATCGCGCGCATCGCTTGGGCCGTTCTGCGCCCGTTCTTTGAGGAGATCTCCCAGTATGTCCTTCTCGGCTCGTTCCTTTGCCTTCTTTGCCATGTACACGCTCGCGTCCGTGGCCGCGTGCGGCGGCGAATCCAGCTCCGGGGCCGGCGGCGCCGGCGGGTCGGGCGACGACGCCGCGGGCCCGGGCCCCGGGAGCACCTCCGCGGGCCCCGGCGCGACCAGCGGCGGCGCCACGAGCGGCGGCGGCGCCACGAGCGGCAGCGGCAGCGCCACGACGAGCAACGGCTCGGGCGGCGCCACGAGCGGCAGCGCCACCAGCAGCGGCTCTGGCGACGTCACCGCGACCGCCACGAGCACCGGCGCCGGCGACACGACGACCAGCACGGCGGCGACCGGCGGCACGGATCCCGGCGGGTGCAGCATCTTCTGCTCCGACTTCGAGGGCGGCTCGCTGCCTTCCGAGGTCCAGTTCTTCCCGGAGTACCTGCGCGCGAGGATGGGCGAGTTCGTGACGCTGGACAGCACCGGTCACAGCGGCTCGCGCTCCGTCAAGGTCACGGGCACGGACTTCAGCCAGATGCTCGGCGTGGCCGTGCCGAGCAACTTCTGGGGCAGGATCTACCTCAAGAGCGCCACCGACATCCAGATGGGCCACAACACGTATGTCGCGGCCGCGGAGGGCAACGGGGATCCCAACAACGGGGAGCAGATCCGCATCGGCGAGCACCAGTGTCAGCTCGAGCTGAACCGCAAGAGCGACGACAAAGAGATGCTCTCGAACGGCGGAATGTACATGTGCAGCGGCGGCGTGAAGCTCGTCGCGAACACCTGGTACTGCCTCGAGTTCCACTACGACGGGCCGGGCCGCTCGGTGAGCGTGTTCGTGGACGGCACCGAGGTCAACGCGATGCACGTCACGGACTGGGGCCCGTACGACTACAAGCTCTTCAAGTTCGGGTTCGAGAAGTACCACGGCGGGGCCAAGACGATGTGGTACGACGATCTCGCGCTCCACTCCGAGCGCGTCGGCTGCGGCAAGTGAGGCCGCGCCGCGCGGCGCTCGGGTGAGCCGGAGGGGCCGCGGGGACGCCGCGGAGACGAGATGAAGGCGATTGTCTACGACCGATACGGCTCACCCGACGTCCTGCGGCTCGAGGAGATCGCGAAACCCGAGCTCGGCGACGACGACGTCCTCGTGAGGGTCCACGCGGCCTCCGTGAACTCGTGGGACTGGGATCTCGTGACCGGGACGCCTGTGCTGTTTCGCTTCTGGGGGCTGCTCAGGCCCAAGCACAGGGTCCCGGGCGCGGACATCGCGGGTCGGGTGGAGGCCGTGGGCAAGAACGTGACCCGGTTCCGGCCCGGGGACGAGGTGTTCGGGGATCTCTGCCAGTGTGGCTGGGGCGGCTTCGCCGAGTACGCGCGCGCCCGCGAGAGCGCGCTGACGCCCAAGCCCGCCGGGATGACGTTCGAGCAAGCCGCGGCCCTCCCTCAGGCAGGCGCGATGGCCCTTCAGGGGCTCCGCGACGAGGGAGGGCTCCGGCCCGCGCAGAAGGTCTTGATCAACGGCGCAGGCGGCGGCGTCGGCACCTTCGCCATCCAGATCGCCGCGTCGCTCGGCGCCGAGGTCACCGGCGTGGACCGGACGGAGAAGCTGGAGACGATGCGCGGGGCCGGCGCGGCCGAGGTCATCGACTACACGCAAGAGGACTTCACGGCCGGCGGGAAGACCTACGATCTGATCCTCGACGTCGCGGCCCACCGCTCGATGTTCGACTACGCGCGCGCGCTGAACCGAGGGGGGACCTACGTGATGCTCGGGGGCTCCATCGGTCGAATCTTGCAGGTCTTGCTCGTCGGGCCCTGGATAGCGAGGAGCGAGCAAAAGAAGATGCGCCTCATGCCAGCGAAGGCGAACCACGACCTCGCTGCCCTGGGGGAGCTGTTCCAGGCGGGCAAGCTGAGCCCCGTCATCGATCGCTGTTTTCCGCTCAGCGAGGTCCCTGACGCGTTCCGTTACTTCGGCGAGGGCAGAGCGCGCGGGAAGATCGTCATCACCGTGTGACGGCGCCCCCCGTAGTACCGACCGGCGCCGGGCTCAGTCGTCGAGGACGGCGTTGACGATCCCGTCGAAGAACTCCCCGTTCCCGACCGCGTCGAGCATCCGGTTCCAGCCGATCTCATCGAACGGCGTCGGCACGCCGTGGTTCGTCAAGATGACCCCGATCAGCTCGCGGCGGCGATCGATCCACAGGAAGCACCCGGTGCCGCCCGCCTTGCCGTAAGAGCCGCTCGATAGGCGCGAGCCGCCGTTGGAGAATCGGCGGGTCGCGAGCTCCCAGCCATAGCCCTTGGGCGTCAGCAGGAGGTTCGTTATCGGCGAAACGTCGGTCTCCGACGCCCTCACCTCGGGCGTCTGGTTGCTCACCATCGCGGCGGCGGCCTGGCGGCTCAGGACGCGGACGCCGCCGTACCTGCCGCCGTTCAGGATCATCTGGCAGAACACCGCGATGTCCCGCGCCGTCGAGAAGGCGCCGTCACAGCCGACGATCCCGCCGAGCGCGTGATCCTGCTCGTCCTGCACCTCGCCGCGCAGCACCCTCCCCCGGAGCTCGGAGTAGCCCGTGGCCGCGGTCCGCGAGATGAGCGCCGCCGACGGGTTGAAGGTCGTGTCGCTCATGCCGAGCGGGCCCCAGATGCGCGCCTTCGCGAAGGCGTCGAGATCCATGCCCGAGGCGACCTCGATCACCCGCCCGAGGAGGCGGTAGGTGAGATCGCTGTAGAGCACCTGCGTGCCAGGGACGTACTCGAGCGGCGCCTCCGCCATGCGCTGCCAGACGCGCTCGGCGTCCGGATCGTCCAGGAACTGGCTGTCCAGCGGCAAGCCGGCCGTGTACCGGAGCATGTCGCGCACGGTGATGGCCTCCTTGCCGTTGGCCGCGAACTCCGGGATGAAGTCGGCCACCCGATCGTTCAGCCGCAGCACGCCGTCCTCCACGAGGATCACCGCCGACGTCGACGTCGCGAGGACCTTGGTGATGGAGAGCAGATCGAACAGCGTGTCGAGCGTCATCGGCTCGTCCGCGCCACGGACCCGGGAGCCGAACGCCCGGTGCCCGACGATCTTGCCCCGCCGCGCCACCAGGGCGACCGCGCCCGGGAACAGGCCGTCGGTCACCCGGCGCTGGATGCGCGCAAAGACGTCCTCGATGCGCTCCGAGCACAGGCCGACGCGCTCGGGCAGCGCCGGGACGAGCTGCTCGTACGTCGTCTGGATGTGCGCCTCAGCCACCTTGGCCGACAGGACCGCCGGCGCGAACGCGGCCATCGCCGCCGTACGGCCCAGCCCCTGGAGAAGGCGCCTGCGATTGAAAAATCCATGCTCGGTGCACATGCTCGCTCCTGATCCGTGATTCGTGGGGGGCCGGGTCGCGCCGCCGCAGAGCCCGCTCGGGCGCGCTTTCCCGCGCCGTCGCCGAGGTCGCCATCGACGCTCGCGAGCGCCCGAATTCCTGGACAGCAGGAGGCGTGCCGGGCAGCGGACCCAGCGATTCGCGGCGCCGCCGCGCGACAGCGCCGGCGGACCGGTGCGCCGATCGTGCATCCGCCTGCACGATCGGCCGCGCGCTCCCGACGCTCTGCACGGTTTTGCATGATTCGTGCAACTCAACGCCAAACCAGCGCACGGCGGCGCGCGGCGCCGCGTAGGATGTGCTCGTGGACGAAGGCTTTCCCGGCAGCGATGTGCGGGGTTCCTGCGCGACGGTGCTCCGGCTCGCGATCGTGGCCGGCAACACGATCACCTTCGCCCCGCTGCCGCCCCACGGCCGGGTCGTCCTCGGGCGCGACGAGGGGTGCGACGTGCGGATCGACGATCGCTCGGTGTCGCGCCGGCACGCGGCCCTCCACGTCGGCCCGCCGCTCCGGATCGAGGACCTCGGGAGCGCCAACGGCACCTTCGTCGGCGAGCCGCAGGCCCGCGCGCTGACGGCGCGCACCCACCGCCTGAGGCGCCTCTCTCGGGAGAGCGCCGAGGTCGGCGTCGGCGAGCGCTTCAACCTGGGCGCGACCACCGTCGTCGTCGGCCGCACGCCCGGCGGGGCGGCCGAGGAGCCCGACCGCGGAAAGCCGCCCGCGGACATCGTGCTGCTGGCCCCGTCGATGCTGGCGCTCTACGAGCAGGCCGCCCGCGCCGCGCGGAGCCCCATCAGCGTGCTCATCCTGGGCGAGACGGGGGTGGGCAAGGAGGTGCTCGCCCGGACCCTCCACGCGCGCTCGCCGCGGTCGAGCGGGCCTTACGTCGAGCTGAACTGCGCCGCGCTGCCGCCGTCGCTCCTCGAGGGCGAGCTCTTCGGCCACGAGAAGAGCGCCTTCACCGGCGCCAGCCACGCGCGCCCCGGCCTGCTCGAGGCGGCCCACGGCGGCACGCTGTTCCTCGACGAGATCGGCGAGCTGCCCCTCGCCTTCCAGGCGAAGCTGCTCCGCGTCCTCGAGGACCGGAAGGTGCTCCGCATCGGGGGCCGCACCCCCCGCCGGCTCGACCTCCGCTTCGTGGCGGCGACCAACCGCGATCTCGAGGCGGAGATCGCGCGCGGCGCCTTCCGCCAGGACCTCTACTTCCGGCTGAACGGCATCTCCCTCGTCGTCCCGCCGCTCCGCGAGCGGATCGCCGAGATCGGCCCGCTCGCCGGCAGGTTCCTCGAGGAGGCGTGCCGGCGGCTCGACCAGCGGGGCGCGCCGCGCATCTCGCAGGAGGCGCTCGCCGCCCTCGAGGCGTACGCGTGGCCCGGCAACGTGCGCGAGCTGCGCAACGTGGTCGAGCGCGCGGCGGTCCTGTGCGCGGGGGAATCGGTCCTGCCCGCCGATCTGCCGCCGCACCTGATGAACGGCGCCGCGCCCCCGTCGAGCCGCGCGTCGCGGCCCAGCGGCACCATCCCCCCGCCGCCGCCATTGCCACCGAGCGGCGCCGCGCTGCCGCCGAGCGGCGCGGCGCTGCCGCCGAGCGGCGCCGCGCCCCCGTCGAGCGGCGAAGCCCCCCCGTCGGGCCGCGCCGCGCTCCCGCCGCCCCCGCCCAGCGGCGCCGGGCTGCCGCCGGCCGACGCACCGCCGCCGAGCGGCGACGCCGTGGCGAGACTCCGGCTCGCGATGAAGGCCGCCGACCGGCAGCGCGTCGTGGAGGCCCTCGAGCGGTCCGCGGGCAACCAGACGCGCGCCGCCAAGCTCCTCGGCGTCTCGCTGCGCACGCTGATCAACCGGATCGACGAGTACGGCATCCCGCGGCCGCGGAAGCGGTCGCCCTGAGCGCTTCACGACCTCGACGCTCGTCCTCGTGAGCGGCGGATCCAGGCGCGGAGCGCGGCCAGCCCGGCCTCGTCCACGATCTCGGTCCCGAGGGGCGGCATCGGAGGATGGCGGGGGATCGGGCGATCATTGACCGAAGCCATCGTCCTTCTCGGCGATGTCGTTCACGTCGTCGTTGCCCTGGTAGATCGACTGCGCGGCTGAAAAATGCTGCTGGGTGTCGCCGCGGACCGTCGCGCGTCTGGTCGTGAGCACGAAGACCGTGCCTTCATGCCAATCTTTGGCCGTGTGGCTCTTTCCCGGCGCCGAGACCGCCAGATCGCTCAGATTATCGTTGTTGTAGTCGCCCGCTTGAAGGACGCGCCCGAAAGAGTCCCCGTCACCATGAAACTCGCTGCATATCGGATAGGAGGACAAGCCGTACCCGACGAGGCTCTCCTGGCTCCAGCGCTTGCTGGACGCGGCGGATAGCCCGCCTGGCAGGCTGTACATGGTGTACACGGCGCCGGTGGAGCTATCGCCCGTTCCGCGGTCATGGGGCGCGCCGATCATCAGATCGTCGCCGTGTTGCCCGTCGAGGTTGCCGGTCGCGAGCGCCCAGCCGAACCGTGCCCATTTGACCTCGCCGCCTCCCAGCAGCCACGGATAGAAGAGCTGGTTGCCAGCGGTCGACAGTCCTGCGCTCGTGCCATAAACCACGCTCACCGAGCCCTGAAGCCAACTGTTGACGAGGGTGCCGTCGGGCGACACGCCGTCCCCGGGCGCGCCGACGGCCAGGTCCGCGAACCCGTCGCCGTCGAAGTCTCCGGCTGCGAGGGCTTCGCCGAATATACCGTGGACAGGGGCATTCCCTTGCAGGCCGTCGTACCCGGGCCTGAGCGTGCTCGTCGCCCTGGCCGTGAAGCCGCTCGATGTGCCGTAGACGAGCGAGATCATGCCCTCGCCGTACCAATCGGTGGCGATCGCCAGATCATCGTAGCCATCACCGTCGAAATCGCCGGCCGCGAGCGCGGTCCCTGCCCAGTAGATGTCTCCGCAGCTCCCCTCGAGCGACAAGCAGCGCTGCGTGCTGCCGAGCTTACCGTAGCCGAGCCCTTTTGCGGTGTCCGAGCCGTAGATGATGCTGACGCCGCCCGTGGGATAGTCGTCCCCCGGCACGCCCACGGCCAGGTCGTCGATGCCGTCACCGTTGAAGTCGCCCGACGCGAGCGAGGTGCCGAACCGGCCGCCGTGCTCCGGGGCCCCGGCCACTCCCGGGGAATCCTGGGTGATGAGCTGTGCTCTTGCGCTCCCAGCATGGCCGCCCGGCTGGAGCCCCGCGAGGACCTGTCCTTGCGCAGGCAGGCCATAGATGATGGCGACGGCTCCGGCTGCGGCCGCTCCTGCCTGGTCCCGCTCGGGGACGCCGACCGCGAGGTCGGTCCAGCCGTCGTTGTTGAAGTCACCCCACGCGACGGACGCCCCGAAGCGGTCGCCTGCCTCGGAGCCGACGCCCCTCATACCGAGGCTGTCCATCGTGAAGGTTTGATCGGGGCGCCCCGTGCCGCCAGCGCCGGTGGCCGACACTCCCTGGCTCGATCCGTAGATCACGTGAACCATGCCGGTATCCTGCTTGAGGAGCGCTCCGGGGAGGATCGTATCCTCGGATCCGACGGACACGACGAGATCGGCGTAGCCATCGTGGTTGAAGTCGGGCTCCGCCGCCCACGCCGGCGCGCTCGATCCGAGCACACCTGCTGTCACGAGGAGCATCGCCGCGCCGCGCCGCAGGGCCGTGAGGGCACGGGCGTCCGGCAGCGCAGGCGCTGACATGGTAGCGGGGGACAGAGGGAATATCGGCCTGATCATGGTGAGCTCTCCGGGCGAGTCGCGGCGCGCGTCTCGCGTTCGCGCCGCGCGATTCGTTGCTGGCGAGCCGGAGAGCAAGCGCCGATCCAGGTCCGGTTTTCGCGGGGCGAGCAGGGAGAAAGGCGGGCTCCGCGCGCCGTCCTGGAGGAGACAGCCTCCAGTTGCTGGAGGCTGCAGCCTCGAGTCAATCCAGGCCCATCCTAGCGCCTCGGCCCGTGGCCCTCGCCTCCGGCCGGAACAGCCCGGCGACCACTCCGAGGATCATGGAGACGTGTGCTGCGTTGTGCGGCTTCCGGATCTCGGCGCTCGCTCCCTGTGATCGACCATCGCCCCGATGGGACTGCTTCGAGCACCTGGCAGGGTCACGTACGGCGGCGGAGCTGCAGCGCGCCGAGCGCGACGCAGAACACGGCGGTGCCCCAGTGGATCGCGAGGTAGCCCGGGTGAGCGCCGCGCCACGCGAGCACGATGGCTCCGTCGACGACGGGGATCACGGAGCCGAGAAGCAGCGCGAGCGCCGCGGCGCGCCGCTCGCCAAGGAGCGTGAAGGCGATGAGCGAGGCGCCGACGGAGAGGTCGCGCGCTCCCTTGGCGACAGCGTACGCGGCGAGGCCGGCCAGCGGCGAGCCCGCGAAGCTCGCCGCGCTCGGCGCCACGCAGGACGTCGTCGTCGCCCGCGCGATCGCCGAGCTCGTGCACGACCCGGCGCGCGCGGGCGACGACGACACCCTGGCGCGAACCGTGGGCGTCTCGCGCGCCACGCTCGCCCTGCGGTTCCTCGAGGCCACGGGCGCGCCGCCCATGGCGTACCGGGCGACGCTGCGCACCGAGCACGCGCGCCGCCTGCTCCGCGAGACGACGCTGTCGAACCAGCAGATCGCCCACGCGGTCGGGTTCGCCACGGTGCAGGCGTTTCAGCGCGCGTTTCGGCGCGAGACCGGGGCGACGCCGTCGGTTGTCCGCGCGCAGCTGCGCGCCGCGCACGGCTGAATCACCGCGCAGAACGTCGATCAGCGCGTGACGTGGATCGAAATGAGCGGACATCTCGTTCGCTTGGGAATCGCCAGACCCTCGACGAGAGGATTCTTCTCCGTCACGGAGCCAGGGACGTCAGGGGCATCGAGCTGCGGTGTATTCGCCGTTGGCGTCGATGTCGTGGGTATCGGTGCCGCTCAGCCGGATCACGACCTCCGCGGCGTCGATGCTCACGATCTCCATCGTGCCGGACCTGAAGGAGCCGTCGCCCGACCAGCAGCCGTCCGTGTCAGGGCGGCTCACGGTGTAGTACGAGAACAACACCTCCGGCGCGCTCGGATCAATGATGCCGGGCACCTGCAGCGCAGGGGGAATGCTGATGCCCCACTGCCACTTGCCGCAGCCGATGGTCCCGGATGGATCCGCGCAGGAGCGCAGCGGGGCGCCGAAGATGATGAAGAGATCGTTCGGAGAAGTGCCCGGCCCCGGCCCGCCGGCGGAGGAGCTGCTTTCGGGCTCTCCGGGGAACTCATTCCTGAAGAGCGCGATCGCGCCGGCCGTCGCCGGCCCGGAGCCGCTCCCGGTCGAGGCGGAACCGCCATTCCCGACCGACGAGCCGCCCCCGGTGCCGGAGTTGCCGCCATTCCCGACCGACCAGCCGCCCCCGGTGCGGGAGTTGCCGCCGGCGCCGCCGCTGCCGGTACTCCGACGCGAGCCGCAGGCAGATGCCGTAGAGCCACGTGCGCAGCGCCGAGCTGCCGTCGAAGGTGTCGAGCTTCCGATGCACCGTGAGAAAGACTTCCTGACAGACGTCCTCGACGTCGGCCTCGCCGACGCCGAGCCTCCGCAGCACGCGCCACACGTACGCCGCGTTCTCTTCGAAAATCTCCTCGAGGGTCATCGCGAGAGGCCGGGGCGCAAGGAAGCCGGGCCCTGACCTGGATGGTCGCGAGCGCGCGGTTTTATGGAAGAAAAGCGACGCCGGGCTCCGAATCGGAAGAATCAGCGGAAGACACGGAAACATCATGGGAAATCGACGCCGAGAACGACGTCCGCCGCCCCGGCGAGCGGCGCCATCCGGAAGACCTCGCGGTCCCGGCCCTGCGCCTCGATGTAGTAGAAGGAGTCACGCACGATCGGCACGATCAGCCCGAGCCCGCCCCCCACGGTGAGCGGGCCGGCGAGCTGCCGAGTGAGGCGGACGTCGAGCGCGCCGCCCGCGGTCAGGCGCTCGTCGATGCGGCGAGCGCCGCAGCGACGAGCCCGAGGCGTGCTGCGCAGCGCGCGTTCACGGGCCCGGCGAGGCCGCGATCCCGACGCAGGTGTTCTCCTCGGCGTTCGCGCCGTCCGGCAGCGTCGAGACGGTGGCCACGGAGAAGAGCGTTCCGCGCGCCGCGTCGTGGTGCAACGTCGTGATCGAGCTGGCGCGCTCGTTGATCACGTAGGCGAAGCGGACGCCCGGATGCTGCCATGTCTGCAAGCCACGATCTCACGAATGAAAGGCATCGGGCGTTCGCCTCAGGGAAAACCCAGGGAAAGCCTGAAGGATCACCCTGGCCCGCATCCTGCTGAGGACGTAGACCAGAGCGCCCGTGACGGCTTCCCCCCCGCCGTCGAATGGGCGCTCTTTTTTTGTGCCCTTGTAGGAGGCGCACGCGGCTCCGCCCCATGCGGGTAGGACCGGCGCGCTCGGCTCCCGGGCGTCCGTCGCTCAGGGCGCGCCAAGGAACTCCCGGATCGTTGCGAGCGCCTCGTCGCGCGCGTCGTCGAGCACCGCGTGCCCGGCGCGGGGGAAGCTCCGCGCCTGGACGAGCTCCCGGGGCAAGGCGTCGACGAGATCGCGCGCGTCCGCGGTCGTCGCGAACGGGTCGAGATCGCCGGACAGCACGAGCGTGGGGCACCGGACGCGCGCGAGGTCCGCGCGCAGGTCGTACGTCTGCATCTCACCCGCCACGAAATAGCCGCCCACGTCGAGGTGGAGGACAGCGCGGCGGAGCGCGTCCTCCTCCGGCGGCGACTGGCGGTAGAGCGGGAGGCAGACACGGATGTAGTCGTCGAAATTGGGCATCGGATCCGCGAAGAACCGGCGCGCGATGTCGGCCGCCTGCGCGCCCCCGAGCCGCTCGAAGACGGCCAGCATGCGATCGAGGCGGAGCTTCGCGGTCGTGCTCGTCAGGATCAGCTTCCCGGGGTGATCGGGGTATCGCGCCGCGTACGCCTGCGCCACCATGCCTCCGAACGAGCTTCCGAGCACGACGGGCCGCTCGATCTCGAGCGCGTCGCAGAACGCCCGCACGTCGTCCGCCCACGTCTCGAGGTTCCACCGCTCGGGCCCGCTGCGATCGCTGCGCCCGCAGCCGCGGTGATCCAGATAGACGACCTGCGCCACCTCGGCGAGCGCCGAGCCGAACGGCACGAACTCGGTATGATCGCCTCCCGGCCCGCCGTGCAGCAGGATCACGGTAGGTCGCTCCCGCATCGCGGGCCCCTCGGGGACGAGCTTCGCCCCTTCCACATCGAAGAACAGCCGGACATCGCCTGTCTGCACTCTCATCGTGATCGAGTGAAATCACGGTCCGTGGCGCGGCGCCAGGCCTCGCGCCGCCGGCAGAACGCACCATGTGCGGCCGATCGCCGCGCGACGCTCCGGCGGCGGCGGCCGGCGTCCGCCGCTGTTGCCGCGCTCGCCTCGTCGCTGCTGAAGCCGAGCTCGGCGTCCTCGCGCAGCCAGGCCACGTGCCGCTCGACGTCGGCCGAGACGCGCACCTGCGCGGCCACGTCCTCGGGCCGCACGAAGGACGCGGCGGCGTCGACGTGCTCGGGCATCACCAGGCTCGCGAGGAGCCGCGGCGAGAGCGCGTTCGTCCGCCACTGCGCGTGCGCCTGCTCGTTCAGCGCCTCTCCGCGCCCGATCGAGAGCCAGAAGCAGCCCGGGTGATGGCACGGGGGCAGTCGCCCCGATGTCCCAAGGACAGGCTATGCCCCCTCGGAGTACCGGAAGAAGCCATGGTCAGAAGACGCCCAGATCGAAGGATAGCTCCCGCTCTCTGCGCGAGAGCAACAGGGCTTCGATCTCGTCGAGGATGCCAGCGAAAACAGCCCGCGCGGAGCCCCGAGGTCGTCCGGCTGGCGCTCGATACGGCGCGCGCGCTCAAGCACGCGCTGACCGACACGGAGAGTTCGAGATCGCCCCGCCCGTGCGGGAGAGCGAGGCGACGAGGCGGCTCCTGTTCACCCGCAGCGAGCTCGACGCGCTGATCGCGCCGCCCGCCGAGCGGACGTGGGTCGCGTGTCGGCGCGCGCTGCGAGACGCCGGCGTGCAGGCGAGCGGTCTCGATGGCGTGATCCTGGTCGGCGGCGCGACGCGGGTGCGGCAACTTCGCGACTACGTCGGCCAGGCGATAGTACGAACCGCCAAGCCGCCGAGTACGCCAAGCAGAGAGCAAAATCTTGGCGTCGCCCGCGGCTTGGCGGGTCATTTATTGGTTGATCAACGTGTTCGGTGCTTTATACTACAGCCGCACTTACGCGCCCATCTACGGGTGTACGGGTGTACGGGCGTAGACGCGCGGACGGACACCGATTTTTTGACGCTTCTGATGTTTACAGCCGCACTTCGGATTATGTGCGGCTATCGTACTGAGCGGCGGCAGCTCTCCTATGGCGGCGCCGCCCGTCACGATGACGGTCGAACGGCCGCGCCGTGGGACAGCGCTCCGGTATAGCTGATAATCAATCTCGAGGTCAAATGAATATCTTCCAACGCAGGGTGCTTCGTGGTCTGTCGGTTGGTCTCCTGTCACTCGCGGCCGGAGGCTGCGAGGCCGGCGTCGACGCCGAGGGCAGCGAGATCGAGAGCGAAGAGCTCGTGGCAGAGAGCCAGCTGGAGCTCGTGGTGTGTGGTCTCGGCACCTGCCCAGCAGGGCACTACGCCGCTGGCTACCGGCGCCAGTCCAGCTGCAGTGGAAGCGGAAACAACGCGACCGTGTGCAACGCCCTGCCGTCGACAGGCACCTTCACTCAATGCAGCACGTTGAGCACGTGCGCCGCGGGCTTTTACACGTCCGGCTACCGACGCGAGTCCGGATGCGTCCTCAGCGCCGGCAGCTCCGGCAACAACGCGAAGCTCTGCACATCGCTGCCGTCGACAGGCACCTACACTCAGTGCAGCACGTCGAGCACATGCGATGCGGGATTTTACACGTCCGGCTACCGACGCGAGTCCGGATGCATCCTCAGCGCCGGCAGCTCCGGTAACAACGCGAAGCTCTGCACATCGCTGCCGTCGAGCGGCAGCTATGTTCAATGCGGCCTGTTTGGCACTTGCGCCCCAGGCTTCCAGGTGACTGGCCAAAGGCGAGAGTCCGGATGCATCCTCAGCGCAGGAAGCACCGGCAACAACGCGACCGTGTGCTCCCGGTAAAGAGGAGCCGCGCAGCTCGTCCTGGCCCGCAGCTCGCTTCGCCGGGCGAACGCTGGCCCCACTTTCGCAAGGCGCATCCCTGCCGTTCAGGAATCAGACTCCTCGCAGCGGCCGTGCGCTCCGGGCGCGGAAGCGCAAGAAGGCGACCGCCTGAGCGCGAGCGGCCAACGAAGCCGAGCGCGTGACGGTCCTCGAGAGGATCGCCGGCGCCGGATCTCGGCCGATTCGATGCTGCACTCCACGAAGCCCTGCGTGTTCGTGGAGACGTTCATCTCCCACCGCGGCGGACCCTCCCGGATCCCGCGGAGCACCTTCTCGACGTCGCGCTCCGCGACCACGCGCAGCACCCGCTCTTCCGGGTCTGGCTGGCCCTCCAGAACGCGCCCAAACCCATGCTCGGGGCGCAGGGGCGCCGCATGGAGCCGCTGCCCCTCCGGCCCGAGCGCGTGCACTTCGAGGTCGCCCTCCTGCTCTGGCCGGCGGACGACCAGCCGCTCGTGGGGCACTTCGAGCTCCGGCGGGCCCGCGTCGACGCCCCCCGTCACGCCGCGCGCGGGGAGACGGCGTTGCTACGCTGATACAGCGTCACTATCAACTCGACGCTGGCGACCGACAGGTGGTCAAGAGGGAAAGTGTCGAAAGGCAGCCTGAACTCCTGCCAATCGGGTCCCACGGTGAGCGCCCGCGACGGCAGCGTCGACCTCAGGGAGCGGGGGTGAAGGCGACGGTGAGCGTGTAGGGGCCGCTGTTGATCGACGTGTAGGTGTCGACGATGACGAACAGGGGCTCGCCGCCGGTGACATCGATCACGAGCGTCTCGTCATGGCCGCGGCCTTCGTCGTCGACGCACGCGAGCTCGGAGCCGAAGTCCGCGCAGCTCTCGCGCAGGTAGATGCCCAGGTCGGTCTCGGCGGACAGCGTCAGCGTGAGCGTGCCGTCGCTCGGCGGCGTGAACGTGTGGATCGTCTCCGGCGCGTCCCATCCGAGGCAGCTGCCCTCGAACACCGAGGGGCCGGTCGCCGTGTTGCCCGTGTTCTCGCCGATCACGAGCTCGACCGCGTTCTCGCACAGCACGTCGGGCTCGTAGGCGCACGTGGCGGAGCAGCCATCGCCGCTCGTGGTGTTGCCGTCGTCGCATTGCTCGGCCGAGCCGACGGCCCCGTCGCCGCAGACGACCGGCGTGAAGCTGACGTTCAGGGTGTAGGGACCGGCCTCCCGCGGCTCATAGGAGTCGACGACGATCGGCACGGTCTGGCCGTCGCTCACGTGGATCTCGATCCGCTCTTCGTCGGGCAAACCATCGTGGGGGTAGTTCTCGTCGGAGCAGTCGATCTCGGAGAGCATGTCCGCGCACGAGCTACGGGCATAGACGCTATGCTCGGTCGGCGACTCGAGCTCGACCACGAGCGTGCCCGACTGCCCGGCGGGCGGCGTGAACAGGTGGATCTCCTCCGGTCCGTGCCCCGTGTTGCCGAGGTAGCAGGTCCCTCCCAGCCCGCTCGTGCCCCCCGACGTGTCGCCGTGGATCGTCGTCGAGACGATCGGTGTCGCGCTCGCGCAGGCGGCCTCGGCGATCGGGGTGCAGGTCGCGGCGCAGTCGGTGTCCGCGCAGTCGTAGGACCCGTCCCCGTCGTCGTCCTCGTGGTTCGCGCAGTCCGTCTCGCCTGGCGTGCAGACGCCGCTCAGGGTGTCGCACACGCCGAGCGAGGGGCACTGCGCGTTCGAGGTGCACCTCGGGACGCAGGCCCGGATGCCACCGCCGATGTCCTCGCAGGCATAACCGTCGCGGCACTCCGACGACGCGCTGCAGAGCGCCAGGCACGCGCCCACGCCATCGAAGATATCAAGACAGACCCCGCCGTCGCACTCTCCGCCCGGCGTTGGCTCGGCCGCGGGCTCACACAGGTCCGAGCAGAGCCCGGACGGGTATCCAAGTTCCTCCTCGGAGAGGCAGATGTCCCCGGTGCACTCATCGTCCATCGCGCAGGCCTCGTACAGCGCGCCCGCCGGCCCGCCTCCGCCGCCACCGGTGCCGGTTGGCTCGGCGCCGCCGCCGCCACCGGTGCCGGTTGGCTCGGCGCCGCCGCCGCCACCGGTGCCGGTTGGCTCGGCGCCGCCAGCACCGCCTCCGCCGGTGGGCTCGGCGCCGCCAGCACCGCCTCCGCCGGTGGGCTCGGCGCCGCCAGCACCGCCTCCGCCGGTGGGCTCGGCGCCGCCGCCGCCACCGGTGCCGGTTGGCTCGGCACCGCCGCCTCCGCCGCCACCGGTGCCGGTTGGCTCGGCACCGCCGCCTCCGCCGCCACCGGTGCCGGTGGGCTCGGCGCCGCCAGCACCGCCACCGCCGGTGGGCTCGGCGCCGCCAGCACCGCCACCGCCGGTGGGCTCGGCGCCGCCGCCACCGCCGGTGCCAGTTCCGGTGCTCGTGGCGTCGACGCCGCCGCCACCGCCAGCGCCGCCGGAGCCGCCATTGCCGCCGGCGCCGACCTGGCCGTCATCGTCTCCGCAGCCCGCGGCAGCCGACAGCGCCAGCACGAAAAGACCTGCAACGAGTCGTACGTTCATCCACCTGCTCCAACGCAAGAGAGAGCTGTCGTGACGCGACGTGGGCCTCACCCCACGGCGCAGCGTGATGCCATCTTCGGCACAACCGATCCGCCTGGCAAACCCCCTTTCATGAAGGCCGCCTGCCTCCGCCGCGCGCCAGTGCGCGCGGCCGCCGGATCCGGGCGTGGCTGCGCATCGCACGGAGAATCGCGCGCGGAGCGCACAATGCGCCTGGCTCGTCTGCTGAGAGGGCTGCTCTTCTTTCATCAAACGCTCCGGACTCGCCCTCCGAAAGTACGCGCATTGAGGGTCGGTGTTTCAGGCACATTGGCACGGAGGGCTCCGCAGCCAGCGGAGTGACCTCCTGGGGTAGCTGGTGTTGATCAGGAACCTCGTATCGGAAAAACCTGCCGCGAATACCTGGGCAAGAGCAGGATCGGGATCCGAGTGAAGCGGCCAGGCGCGGGGCCCTATGCGCTGTCGAGCATGATGGACGCGAGCTTCATGGCCGCTGCCTCCAGGTGCGCCTGGCGGCGACGTCGCCCACACTCTCCCAGGTGAACGCGTGACCAGCACTTTGTTGGGTTTCCTTGTTGTGTGAACGTTCACATGTCGTTTATCATCTCGGCACTCGAAGCGCTTCGAAAAGGAGGGCCGATGCCCGTTTCTCACCTCGGAGGAAATTTATGATCACACGAGTCACGGGCGCAGCGCTGCTCGCCGCAGGGACCCTGACGCTGGCCGCGTGCGGTCGCAGCGACGACGGCGAGTCCGGCGGCAAGGAACTGCGCATCTGGCACTACGAGGCTCCCGAGAGCGCCATGGGCGTGGCCTGGAACGAGGCCATCAAGGAGTTCGAGGCCACTCATCCGGGCGTGAAGGTCAAGCTCGAGGAGAAGGGCTTCGAGCAGATCCAGAAGACCGCGCCCATGATCATGAACTCCAAGAGCGCCCCCGACGTCATGGAGTACAACAAGGGTAACGCGACCGCCGGGCTGCTGTCCAAGCAGGGCCTGCTCGAGGACCTCACGCCCGAGGTCACCAAGCGCGGCTGGGACAAGCTGATCAGCCCGAACGTGCAGGCCGTCGCCAGGTACGACGAAAAGGGGATCATGGGCGGCGGCAAGTGGTACGGGGTCCCCAACTACGCCGAGTACACGCAGGTCTACTACAACAAGGACCTGTTCAAGAAATACGACGTCAAGGTCCCGACCACGTTCGACGAGTTCACCAAGGCGATGGACGCGTTCGTCGCCAAGGGCGTCACGCCGCTGGCGAACGCCGGCGCCGAGTACATGGCGCAGCAGTACGTCTACCAGCTCGCGCTGGAGAAGGCCGACCCGCCGTGGGTGAACGCGTTCCAGCGCTACACCGGCAAGGCCGACTTCACCGACCCGGCATGGACGTACGGGGCGACCACGTTCGCCGACTGGGTGACGAAGGGCTACATCGCCAAGAACTCGGTCAGCGCCAAGGCCGAGGATGCCGGGGTAGCGTTCATGAGCGGCAAGTTCCCGATGATGTTCTCCGGGAGCTGGTGGTTCGGCCGCGTGTCCAAGGAGGCCAAGTTCGACTGGGGTACCTCCGTGTGGCCCGGCGCCAAGATGACCCTCGGATCGGGCGGAAATCTGTGGGTCGTACCGGCAGGATCGAAGAACAAGCAGCTCGCCTACGACTTCATCGACATCACGTTGAAGAAGAAGATCCAGAACATTCTCGGCAACGCGGGCGCGGTGCCGGTGGCGGCCGACAGCTCGGCCATCACCGAGCCCAGGGCCAAGAAGCTCAACGACGACTTCAACACCCTCGCCCAGTCGAGCGGCCTGGCGTACTACCCGGACTGGCCGGTCGCGGGCTTCTACGATCAGTGGGTCTCGCATACCCAGAAGCTCATGAACGGCGATTCGCCGCAGTCGGTGCTCAGCGGAATCCAGAGATCCTACGACAGCGGCCTGCCCAAGTGACGACACGCAGCTTGACGGGGCGTGACCGGCTCGCCTACCTGCCCTACCTGATCCCCGGGCTGCTGCTGTTCGCCGGGGTCATCGGGGCGCCGTTCCTGATGAACATCGGGACCAGCTTCACCGAGTGGGCCGGCGTCGGCACCCCGACGTGGGTAGGGCTGGACAACTACCGGGAGCTGGCGACGGACGGCGAGTTCTGGGCGTCGTTCCGGCACAACGCGCTGGTCATCGTCGGGATGGCGATCCTCCCGACGATGATCGGCCTCGTGCTGGCCGCCGTCTTGACCGACCTGATCGACCGGCACTTCGGCCCGCGCACCGCCAGCGCCCTGCGCGCCTGCATCTACCTGCCGCAGGTCCTGCCAATCGTCATCGCGGGCATCGTGTGGAGTTGGCTGCTCGCCCCAGAGAACGGCGCGGTGAACGTCCTGCTGGACGCGATCGGGCTCGGCTCGCTCGCGCATGACTGGCTCGGCGATCCCGCCACCGCGCTGTGGAGCGTCATGGGGGTCATGGTCTGGATCCAGATCGGATTCCCCCTCGTGATCTTCATGTCCGGGCTGCAGCGCGTGGACCCCTCGCTGTACGAGGCGGCCGAGCTCGACGGGGCCTCGTGGGCGCAACGCTTCTGGCACGTCACCATCCCGCAGATCAGGCCCGAGATCTTCGTGGTGCTGCTGTGGACGACGATCGCTGCGCTCAAGGCGTTCCCGCACATCTTCGTGCTCACCAGGGGCGGCCCGGGAGGCGCGACCAGCGTGCCGTCCTACTACTCCTACGTCAATTTCTTCGAGAAGACCGACGTCGGCTACGGCTCCGCGATCGCCACCGTGCTGACGCTGATCATCATCGCGCTCACCATCGCCTTCCTGCGGCTGCAGGGCGGTGAGCTGGGGGAGGAGCGGTGACCGTGACGCTGACCGAGAGCCCGGTGAGCGCACCCGCGCGGAACCGGCCGCGGCGGCGCCGCCGGGGTCCGTCGGCCTACGCGGTGCTGGTGGCGCTGGCCGCGCTGGCCGGGATCATGCTGATCCCCTTCGCCGTGGTGGTCTTCAACGCGCTGAAGACGCCGGAGGAGTACACCGCCAACGGCCCGCTCGCCCCGCCGGAGGGATTCTATCTCGAGGGGATCAAGGACTTCTGGGAGCGCGTCGGCTTCGGCCACGTGCTGTTCAACAGCCTGCTCATCAGCGGCTCGGTGGCCGTGCTGGCGGTCCTGCTGTCGGTCCTGAACGCCTACGCGCTGGGCATCGGCCGGATCAAGGGACGGATGTGGGTGCTGGTCCTGCTGCTGATGGCCAACACGCTGCCGCAGGAGTCGCTGGTCTACCCGCTGTACTACCTGGCCAACAAGGTCGGGCTCTACGACACCCGGATCAGCGTGATCATCGTGTTCGCCGTCGTCCAGAGCGCGTTCGGCACCTACCTGCTGTCGTCGGTGATGTCGGCGTTCCCCCGGCCGCTGCTGGACGCGGCGCGGATAGACGGCGCCAGCCGGTGGCAGATCCTGTGGCGGGTGATCGTGCCGGTCGTGCGGCCCACGCTGGCAGTGATGCTCGTCTTCTTCTTCATCTGGACCTGGAACGAGTTCCTGATCCCCCTCGTCTTCCTCATCTCCAACGACAACCAGACGGTCTCGGTCGCGCTCGGCGTACTGCAGGGGCAGCGGCTGATGGACGCCACCATGTCCAGCGCCGCCGCGCTGCTCGGCCTGCTGCCGACCATCGTCTTCTTCCTCATCTTCCAGCGCACGCTATCGCGCGGACTCACAGCAGGAGCGATCAAGGAATGAAGTTCAGCGACGGTTACTGGATGATGCGCAAGGGGGTGCACGCGGTCTACCCGATGGAGGTCCTCGACATCGACGCCGGGCCGGCGTCGTTCGTCGCGCACGCGCCCGTCCAGCGGATCCGGCACCGCGGCGACCTGCTCAAGGGACCGGTGGTGACCGTCACCTGCGCGTCCCCGATGCCGGACGTCATCGGTGTCACCATCACGCACTTCGCGGGCGAGCGGCCCCGCGGCCCGGCGTTCGAGCTGGCCACCGACCCGACCGGGGCGGTGACGTTGGACGAGGAGGCGGCCACGCTGACCTCCGGCGCGCTGTCGGTGCGGGTCGGGCGCGGCGAGGGGTGGAGGCTGGACTTCCTGGCCCGGGGCCGCCGCCTCACCGGCAGCGCGCAGAAGGCGACGGCGATCATCGACACCGACGACGGCCGCCACTACGTGCGGGAGCAGCTCGACCTCGGCGTGGACCACTTCGTGTACGGGCTCGGCGAGCGGTTCGGGCCGCTGGTCAAGAACGGCCAGGTCGTGGACATCTGGAACGCCGACGGCGGCACGTCCAGCGAGCAGGCGTACAAGAACGCGCCGTTCTTCCTCACCAACGCGGGCTACGGCGTGTTCGTCGACCATCCCGGGCGCGTGTCGTTCGAGGTGGCCTCCGAGGCGATGGCGCGGACGCAGTTCAGCGTCGAGGGCCAGTCGATGCGCTACTTCCTCATCTACGGGCCGACGCCGAGGGAGATCCTGCGCAAGTACACAGCGCTCACCGGGCGGCCCGCGAGGGTGCCGGGCTGGTCGTACGGGCTGTGGCTGTCCACCTCGTTCACCACCGATTACGACGAGGCGACCGTCACCTCGTTCATCGACGGGATGGCCGAGCGGGGCCTGCCGCTCAGCGTGTTCCACTTCGACTGCTTCTGGATGCGCGAGTTCCGGTGGTGCGATTTCGAGTGGGATCCGCGCGTGTTCCCCGACCCGCCCGGGATGCTGCGCCGGCTCAGGGAGCGCGGCCTGCGCATCTGCGTCTGGATCAACCCCTACATCGGGCAGCGCTCGCCGCTGTTCGAGGAGGGCAGGGCGCGCGGCTACCTGCTGCGGCGCCCGAGCGGCGACGTGTGGCAGTGGGACCTGTGGCAGCCGGGCCTGGCCGTGGTCGACTTCACCAACCCCGAGGCCCGCGCGTGGTACGCCGCCAAGCTCGAGGCGCTGCTCGACATGGGCGTGGACTGCTTCAAGACCGACTTCGGCGAGCGCATCCCCACCGACGTCGTCTACCACGACGGGTCCGACCCGGACCGCGCGCACAACTACTACGCTTATCTCTACAACCAGACGGTGTTCGAGCTCTTGCGCAAGCGGCGCGGCGAGGGCGAGGCGATCGTGTTCGCCCGCTCGGCCACGGCGGGCGGGCAGCAGTTCCCGGTGCACTGGGGCGGCGACTGCGAGTCGACGTTCGAGGGCATGGGGGAGAGCCTGCGGGGCGGCCTGTCGCTGGGCATGTCGGGATTCGGCTTCTGGAGCCACGACATCGGCGGATTCGAGGGCACCCCCGACCCGGCGCTGTTCAAACGATGGATCGCGTTCGGGCTGCTCTCGTCGCACAGCCGGCTGCACGGAAGCCGCTCCTACCGGGTGCCATGGCTGTTCGACGAGGAGTCCGTGGAGGTCCTGCGGCGCTTCAGCCGGCTGAAGATGCGGCTGATGCCCTACCTGGCCGGGGCCGCGCGGCAGGCGTACGGCGAGGGCCTGCCGATGATGCGCGCGATGGTCGTCGAGTTCCCGGACGACCCGGCCTGCACGCATCTCGAGCGGCAGTACATGCTGGGCGACGACCTGCTCGTGGCGCCTGTCTTCTCCGCCGACGGGGAGCTCTCTTACTATGTGCCGCGCGGCGTTTGGACGCACTACCTCACCGGGGAGCGCGTCGAGGGCGGCCGCTGGGTGCGCGAGCGCCACGGGTTCGACAGCGTGCCGCTGCTCGTCCGGCCGGGGGCGGTGATCCCCGAGGGCGCGGTGGAGGACCGTCCCGATTACGACCACGCGGATGGTGTAACGCTGCGCGTGGTCGAGCCGGCGGACGGCGCCCGCGTCACCACCGTGATCCCGGGCGCGGACGGGGACGCGGTCACGACGTTCACCACGTCCCGGGACGGCCCGGTGGTGCGGGTGGAGGCCGCGGGAGCCCCAGGTGCCTGGAACGTTCTCCTCGTCAACCGCCGCGTCGCGGCCGTTGAAGGCGGGGAGAGCGCGGAGCACGCGCGGGGAGCGCTGGTCAGGGCGACCGGCGGCGAGCTGGTCATCACGCTGGAAGAGAAGGGCTCAACCACGGCGCCCGGTCCCAAAGGAGACGACCGATGAAGAGATTTCGCTCAATCGTTGCTTCCGTTCCGTTCGTCCTCGCGCTTTCGTTTCACCCCTCGGACTCGAGCGCGAGTGACATGCTGCCGTTCCAGGATCCCGGTCTGGGGATCGAGATCCGCGTCCGCGACCTCCTCGGCCGGCTCACGCTCGACGAGAAGATCTCGCTCCTGCATCAGTTTCAGCCTGCCATTCCGCGGCTCGGCATTCCGGACTTCAAGGCCGGCACCGAGGGGCTGCACGGAGTGGCCTGGTCCACCGATCGCGACAACGGCGGCGCCGTCGTGACGGCTACCGGCACGGTGTTCCCGCAGGCGATCGGCCTGGCGACGACCTGGAACACGGATCTCATCCGGCAGGTCGGCGAGGCTGTCGGAGCCGAAGTTCGCGGCTATCACGCGCTCGCCCCTCGCGTCTGGGGTTTGCAGGTGTGGGCGCCCGTGGTCAACCTCCTGCGCGACCCGCGCTGGGGGCGCAACGAGGAGGGCTATTCCGAGGACCCGCTCCTCTCCGGCGCGATCGCCACCGCATACGGGCGCGGCCTCGAAGGGGACGACCCGCTCTACCTGAAGACCGCGCCGGTCATCAAGCACTATCTCGCCAACAACAACGAGATTCATCGTGACACCACGTCGTCGAATCTGCGCCCCCGCGTGAAGCACGAGTATGACGAGCTGGCCTTCAAGATACCCATCGCCGCCGACGCCGTGACCGGCGTCATGACATCTTACAACCTGGTCAACGGCAGGCCGTGCACCGTCAACCCGGATGTCGGCGAGGTCGTGCGGAGCTGGACGGAGAAGACGCTCTACAACGTGTCCGACGCCTGGGCCCCCAACAACTTGAGCGCCTCGCAGAAGTACTTCGCCACGAGCGAGGAGGCCTTCGCGGCCACGCTCCTGGCCGGAGTGGACAGCTTCACCGTCGACGACGCCAACAGCGCGCGCACCATCGAGATTCTCCGCTCGGCGCTCGCGCAAGGGCTCCTCACCGAGGAGGACATCGACGCCTCCGTCGAGCACGTCCTTTCCGTCCGCCTCCGGCTCGGCGATTTCGACCCGGACGGGGGTCCCTACGCCGGCATCGGGCCCGAGGTCATCGACAGCCCGGAGCACCGCCAGCTGGCCCGCCGGGCCGCCGACGAGGCCATGGTGCTGCTCGCGAACAGGCGTCGCCTCCTGCCGCTGGACCCGTCGGCCACGCGGCGGATCGCGGTCGTCGGGCCTCTCTCGGACACGCTCTACACGGACTGGTACTCCGGGGCGCTGCCGTACCGGGTCACGCCCCTGGACGGCATCCGCGAGCGGCTCAGCGGCGCCACTGTCCTCTCCAGCGAGGGCGTGGACCGGATCGTGCTGCGCGACGTCGCGAGCGGCCGCTACGTGACCGCCGGCGCGGACGAGGACGGGGACATCCTGCGCGTCGGCGCGGCCAGCGCGGGTCCCACCGAGGAGTTCGACGTGTTCGACTGGGGGCAGGGCATCGTCACGTTGCGCAGCGCGGCCAACGGCAAGGTGGTCGACCGCTTCAACTTCGGCCCCAACTTCGCGAACCGCGCCGCCCAGCCGTACGGCTGGTTCGTCCAGCAGCAGTTCGTCCTCGAGCCGCAGAGCGACGGCACGCACGTCATCCGCTACGCCGGATACGAGAAGGCATTCGACTGGGCCGGCCCCGAGGTCTACCTGACGATCGCCGAGGACGGCGCGCTCGCCCTGACCGCGACCGAGGCGGCCAACGCGGCTCACTTCGCGGTCGACGTGGTCCGGAGCGGCGTCGACGAGGCCGTGCGCGCGGCGACAGGCGCCGACGCCGCCGTGGTCGTCGTTGGCAGTATGCCGTTCATCAACGGGCGGGAGGATCACGACCGCACGTCGATGGCCCTGGCCGACCGGCAGTCCGCCCTGGTACGGGCGGTCCTCGCCGCCAATCCGCGCACCATCCTCGTGATGGAGACCAGCTATCCGATGACCATCCCGTGGGAGAAGCTCCACGTCCCCGCCATCCTGTGGACCACCCATGCGGGCCAGGAGACCGGCCATGCCATCTCCGACGTCCTCTTCGGCGACCACAACCCTGCCGGGCGACTGACCCAGACCTGGTACCGCTCGGCGGACGACCTGCCGGACGTCCTCGATTACGACATCATCAAGGCCCGGCGGACCTATCTCTACTTCGACGGTGATCCGCTCTATCCGTTCGGGTACGGGCTGTCGTATTCGACCTTCGGGTACGACAACCTCCAGCTGAGCGCCCGGTCGGTCCAGGCCGGCGACCCGATCTCGGTGCGCGTCGACGTCACGAACACGAGCCTGCGGGCCGGCGACGAGGTCGTTCAGCTCTACAGCCGCCAGCCATCGTCGCGCGATCCGCAGCCCGCCAAGCAGCTGCGGGCGTTTCGGCGGATCCGTCTCGCGCCGGGCGAGAAGCGGACGGTCGAGCTCGCTTTCGCCGCCTCCGACCTCGCCCACTGGGACGTGACCCGGAGCCGCTGGGTCCTCGAGGCGGCTGGCGTCGAGCTGATGGTCGGCTCCTCCTCGGCCGACATCCGCCGGAGCGCGGTCGTGCGCGTGCGCGGCGAGCGCATCCCGGCGCGCGACCTTGCCCGCGAGACGCGAGCGCTCGACTTCGACGACTACGCCGGCATCGAGCTGGTCGACGAGAGCAAGGAGTGGGGCGATGCCGTGGGCGCCACCGCGGGCGACTGGCTCCGCTTCTCCGATGTGGAGCTGGGCAGCGGTGCCAGCCACTTCAGCGGCGGGTTCGCCCGCGCCGAGGCGGGCGACGCGCTCGTCGAGATCCGGCTCGACGATCCGGTCCGCGGCAAGGTGGTTGGGACCGCCGTCGTGCCGAGCACGGGCGACGTGTACGCCTATGCCACCGCGGCCGCCGAGCTCGACGGCGCTTACGGGCGACACGACGTCTACCTCGTCTTCCGTGGAGCCGCCCGCCTGTCGACGTTCGCGATCGACTGAGGGGCCCTTCGACGTAGGTCTCCGCATACCCGTCTCCGTGCCGGTTGATCCCAGCGCACTGGAGGGTGGGTGGGATCACGTCACGCCCGGGTCATTCCCGACGGGTGGCGGGCTCTTCGGTGGGCGGGAGGGGCGTGGCGGCGCGGGGGCGCGGCGCCACGGCCGCGCTCAGTACATCAGGTTGCCCTGGCCGAGCACGAAGGTGATGTTCTGACCGAACTGGGCCCGGGCGGTCGTCACGCGCGCGGTGGCGTTCACGATGCGGTTGCGGCGCTCGACCGCCGAGCTCGCCGCGAGGCCCTGGGCGATCTCGGCGCGCGCGAGGTCGAGCTGCTGCGCCGCAGCGGGATACAGCGTCATCGGGGCCATCACCTCGATGGCGTCGTCGATCTCCACGCGGGCGAGCTCCATCAGCTTCTGCTGCACGTCGGCGCGCGTGTTCGCGAACTGGTCGACGAGCACCCGCGCGGCGTCCAGCCGTTGCTTCGCGATGTCGGCGTTGAAGACGGCGTTCAGCGCGCGCAGGAAGCGAGCGATGGCGAGCGCGTCGAGCGGCACCAGGTTGAGCGGCGTCCCGAAGCGCTGCTCGAGCTCCTGGGCGGCGGGAGAGAAGAGGAAGGGCGTCGAGGCGTAGAACGTGACGGCGTCGGTGAGGCCCGGAGCCGCCTTGTCGTTGATCTGCAGGTTGTTGTGGAAGAAGGGCGGCGTGTCCGCGGCCTCGATGAGGGGCGGCGGGTTGAAGGTGCCGTTGCCGAACGAGTTGGGGAAGCCGATGCCCGTGGCATCGAAGTTGGGCGCCGGCAGGTCTCGCCCGCCGAAGCCGCCGTCCGCGAGGAACTCGCCCCCGAAGCTGCCCCCGTTGAGCGGCGACCCCTTGGTGCGCGTGCCGGTGTCGAAGTTGCGGTTGTTGCCAGTGTCCTGGAAGTTCGCGCCGGCGTTGTGGTGGCACAAGTTGCAGCGGCCGCGGTTCGGGTCCATGAACGCTTGCCGGCCATCCTCCGCCTCCGCGTCGAACAGGCGAACGCTCGCCAGATCGAGCTCGTTCAGCCGGCCCAGGCTGAGCTGGAAGGCCAGGGTCACGTCCTCTTCTTCCGGTGTCGGCAACCGGAAATCGACGCCCGGCTCGCGGGCGAGGCGCTTGGGAAAGTGCTGGGTGATCGCGTCCTTGAGGAAGCCGCGCAGCGTGCCGTCGCTCGAGCCGTCCCCGCCCCAGCCGGTCCGCTCCGTGGGGGGATTGGTGGTGCCGTCCCCCGGATCCGCCCGGATGCTGGTGCTGAGCGAGAGGACGTGGTTCACCCCGCGCGAGACGAACCGGTGCGTCGGATCGGCGAAGCCGTCCACGTTCTCGAGGATGGCCGCGTCGTCCAGCAGATCCGAGGTCTCGAGCTCGGCGAGCTCCGGCACCTGCCGGAACACGAAGAGCGGGTCATCGGGGTTGGTTTGATCGAGGGCCTGGATGAACGGCACGTCGAGCGTCGTGTTGTTGGCCACGGGGTGGCAGGTGCCGCAGGTGCGGCCGTTGCCTTCGAACGTCTCGTGGAAGAAGACACCCGCGCCCGCGCAGATGTCCTGCGAGACGAGCCCGGCGACCACGCGCGGATCCTGCGCGCACGCAGCGAGCCGATCCGCCAGGGCGAGCGATTGCGAAGCTTCATCGAGGGGCTCCGGAATCTCGTCCTCTGCCTGCGAGCACCCCCCGGCGAACAGCGCCATTCCGACGCCGCACGCGAGCAGCAGCCCCATCTTCGAGCGTTCCATCGAGCTTTCTCCGTTGCAAGCGCAGCGCCCGGCCGTGGCGAGCGGCCACGAGCAGGAAAGCGGCGCGTTTCATCCACTCTTCAGCTGTGGTCGCGGAGCCATTCGAGCCGCCCGGCGGTGCGGCGTGGGCCTCGTGCGCCACGCCCCGGCGGGGAAACCGCCGGGGAGGCAGCCCTCGCCGCCCGGCGCGTAAGGCCCCGCCCTGGGGACGTCAGGCGGTGCTAGGAGCGACCTCAGGCGAGCGATGATGTAGCTGAACAAAAACGATGTTCAACGTTCGGCGCGGCCCAGATCTCCATTTTTAAAGATTCTTTACAAACAGGCCCTGGAACAGCCCGGAGACCACTCCGAGGATCATGCAGACGTGTGCTGCGTCGTACGACTTCCGCGTTTCGGCGCTCACTCCCTGTGATCAACCATCGCTCCGATGGGACTCCTTCAAGCACTTGGAAGGGTCACGCACGGCGGCGGAGCTGCAGCACGCCGAGCGCGATGCAGAACACGGCGGTGCCCCAGTGCATCGCGAGGTAGCCCGGGTGAGCGCCGCGCCACGCGAGCACGATGGCTCCGTCGACGACGGGGATCACCGAGCCGAGGAGCAGCGCGAGCGCCGCGGCGCGCCGCTCGCCAAGGAGCGTGAAGGCGATGAGCAAGGCGCCGACGGAGAGGTCGCGCGCTCCCTTGGCGACAGCGTACGCGGCGATGCCAGCGAGCGGCACGCCGAAGGCCGCGGCCGCGGTGCCGGGGACGACCAGGAAACGCGCGCCGATGAAGCACAGCGTGAGGCCGGTGAGCAGCGTGGCGATGCCCGCGCCGCCGAGGCGGCGCGACGGGAGGGACGGGGCGGAGGGAGCGATGGTGGCGTCGTTCATGGGCTGGATGTAGCCCTCGGCGGACGCGCCCGCGATGGCCGGCGCGCGCAACGAATGGCCCCAGACGCTCACGTTGCGAGCGCTCTGGATCATCGCTAGGCTCACGCCATGTACCAGGATGACCCGCTATCGAGCCGATTTTTCCTGGCGAAACTCTCGTCCGAGCTCGTCTGCCGGACCGCTGCGCGAGGGGCCTGGGCGCTCGAGCTTCCGGCGCGTCCGATCCTGGTGCTCCACCACGTGACCGAGGGGAGCTGCGTGCTGCGCGCCGGGCGAGAGACGGTCTCGCTCTATCAGGGCGACGTGGCGCTGGTGCGACCGAACGTGGGGCACCGCGTCGACCACGGCGACGCGAGGGCGAAGCCCGTGCTCCTCGACCGGTGGCTCGAGGTCTCGCGAGAGGAGGACGGCGAGCGCGTGCTCGGCCGCGGCGCCGCCACGGCGCGCGCGCTGTGCGGCGTGTTCCGGTTCGAGCACGACGCGCTTGCCCCCCTGCTACAGGTCCTGCCGACGGTGATCCACGCCGGCGCGCGGGCCATCGAGGCGCGGCCCTCGTTTGCCGGCGCGCTGGCGCGCCTGCGGAGCGAGCTGCACGAGACGCGCCCGGGGGCGGGGCTGGCTCGCCGTCGCTGGCTCGAGCTCATCCTCATCGAGCTCGTGCGGCTGCTCGCCGACCGCGAGCCCGCGAAGCTCGCCGCGCTCGGCGCCACGCAGGACGTCGTCGTCGCCCGCGCGATCGCCGAGCTCGTGCACGACCCGGCGCGCGCGTGGGACGTCGACACCCTGGCGCGAACGGTGGGCGTCTCGCGCGCCACGCTCGCCCGGCGGTTCCTCGAGGCCACGGGCGCGCCGCCCATGGCGTACCGGGCGACGCTGCGCACCGAGCACGCGCGCCGCCTGCTCCGCGAGACGACGCTGTCGAACCAGCAGATCGCCCACGCGGTCGGGTTCGCCACGGAGCAGGCGTTTCAGCGCGCGTTTCGGCGCGAGACCGGGGCGACGCCGTCGGCTGTCCGCGCGCAGCTGCGCGCCGCGCACGGCTGAATCACCGCACAGGAACGTCGATCGGCTCGTGATGTAGATCGAAATAGGCGGACGTCTCGTTCGCTCGGGGATCGCCAGACCCTCGACGAGAGGATTCTTCTCCGTCACGGAGCCAGGGACGTCAGGGGCATCGAGCTGCGGTGTATTCGCCGTTGGCGTCGATGTCGTGGGTATCGGTGCCGCTCAGCCGGACCACGACCTCCGCGGCGTCGATGCTCACGATCTCCATCGTGCCGGACCTCAAGGAGCCTTCGCCCCACCAGCAGCCGTCGTCGCCCCTGTCACTGCGGCTCACAGTGTAGTTCGAGTACAACACCTCCGGCGCGCTCAGATCAAGGATGCCGGGCACCTGCAGCGCAGGGGGAATGGCGATGCCCAGCGCCCAGTTGTCGCAGCCGTTGAACGAGGTTGGATCCGCGCAGGAGCTCACCGGGACGCCGAAGATGATGAAGAGATCGTTCGGAGAAGTGCCCGGCCCCGGCCCGCCGCCGGAGGAGCTGCTCCCGGACTCGTTCGACGGTTCGGGGAACTCACTCCTGAGGAGCGCGATCGCGCCGGCCGTCGGCCCGGAGCCGCTCCCGGTCGAGGCGGAACCGCCGGCGCCGACCGACGAGGCGCCCCCGGTGCTGGAGTTGCCGCCATTCCCGACCGACGAGCTACTCCCGGTGCTGGAGTTGCCGCCGACGCCGCCGCTGCCGGTCCCATGGGCGTCATCATCGGGCCCGGCCGCTTGACCGCCGCCGTCGTCGCTGTCGTCGCCGACCTCCACCAGGGCGGTGCATCCGGCGCCCAAGGTCTGGAGCATCATCAGCCCAAAGAACAATGAAATGGATGTGTTCACGAGGCGTCGCATTCGTATCTCCCCGGGCCTGTCAGCGCGGCCCGTTGTCGCTCCGTGAATGACGCCGTTCGTCTGTTTTTATGATCTCCTGATCGATCTTCGTGCGGGTACGACGGTGGGCCTGAACAAGGCGGTCCCCCTGGATCCCGGTGCCGTGGAGGAAGCCGCCTTTGCCGCGAGCAGAGCAGTCGTTACAACCGGCCACTGGTGCGGCAACGCCGTGAGCGGGGGACCTCGAGAAATCCGCCGATCAGCGCCCTGGCCTCGCCGGGGCGACGGCAGCCCGCGGCCTGCTGTCACCGCTGCGCGCCTCTCAGCTCCGGAACGAGGATCTCGAGCCTGCGGCGGTAGGCGGAGCTCGGGTGCGCCGCGACGAAGCGGTTCGCGCGCGCGAGCGCCTCGCCGCCGCGGCCGAGCGCCTTCAGGGCGCCGACCGCGATCACCTCGCGCTCCTGGGCGAGCGCGCCGCCCGGGAAGCGCGCGAGGTGGGCGTCGGCGAGCGCGAGCGCCTCCGCAGGGCGCGCCGCGAGCGCGTCCTGGGCGCGCTGCAGCAGGCCGAGCTCCGTCTCCGCGTCGGTCAGCGCCGCCTGCGCCGAGCCGCCCGCCGCCGGCGCGCCGGTCGTCGCTGCGGACGCGCGCGCGGGCAGCGGCACGCCGGTCGTCACGGCGGACGCGCGCGCGGGCGGCGGCTCCGGAGCACGCGCGCGCGGCGGTTCCGCAGCGGGGGGCGCCTCCGCGGGCACCTCCGGCGCCCCCGCGATGGACGCCGCCGCGGCCCCCGCCGTGGCTGCGGCCGCGACCACCGCCGCGCCGGGCGGCGCCAGCGGCGCGCCGGGCGGCGCCAGCGGCGCGCCGGGCGGCGGCTGCGAGCGCGACGGCATGAGCCACACCGCCCCGACGAGGACGACGCCGAGCGCCGCGCCGACCGCCAGGCCGGAGAGCACCGACGGCGGTGCGACAGCCCCCGTCGCGGCGATCCCCGCCGGAGCGTGTGTTGCGGGGGCGCTCGCGCCGCCGCCGGTCGCCGGGGCGCCCGCGCCGCCGCCGGTCGCCGGTCCACCGCCGTCCGCGGGGCCGCCGGGGTCCTTGCCGCCGCCCGGTCCGCCCGGAGGGTGGAGCGGCAGCCGCGCCGCGAGGCGCGCGAGCTGCGCCTTGTCCGGCGCGTCGCGCCGGGCCGCTTCGAGGGCCAGGCGGAGCACGTCCGAGCCGCCCTCCGAGCCCATCTGCTTGCGAGGATCGCCGCTCATACGCTGCTCCCCTCGATGATCCGCGCGGCCCCGACCCGCGACGCGCCGAGCTCGTACCGGCGCATCGCCGCCTCGATCTGCGCCCGCGCCGCGCGCAGCCGCGAGTACGCCGTCTGCAGCGGGCACCCCGCCGCCTTCGCGATCTCCGCCATGGGCACCTGCTCGATCTCGTGCAGGACGAACACCGCGCGCTTGTCGTCGTCGAGCTGATCGAGCGCCGCGTCGAGCCGGTCGAGCGCGCGGCGGCGATCGAGCGTCTCGTCCTGCGGCGCCGCCATGACCGGCTCGGGAACGGCCGCGGCCACCTCCTCGCGCCGCCGGTGCGGCCGCCGCCGGTACTCCGACGCGAGCCGCAGGCAGATGCCGTAGAGCCACGTGCGCAGCGCCGAGCTGCCGTCGAAGGTGTCGAGCTTCCGATGCACCGTGAGGAAGACTTCCTGACAGACGTCCTCGACGTCGGCCTCGCCGACGCCGAGCCTCCGCAGCACGCGCCACACGTACGCTGCGTTCTCTTCGAAAATCTCCTCGAGGGTCATCGCGAGAGGCCGGGGCGCAAGGAAGCCGGGCCCTGACCTGGATGGTCGCGAGCGCGCGGTTTTCTGAAAGAAAAGCGACGCCGGGCTTCGAATCAGCAAAAACAGCGGAAGTCACGGGAACATCACGGGAAATCGACGCCGAGAAGGACGTCCGCCGCCCCGGCGAGCGGCGCCATCCGGAACACCTCGCGGTCCCGGCCCTGCGCGTCGATGTAGTAGAAGGTGTCACGCACGATCGGGACGATCAGCCCGAGCCCGCCCCCCACGGTGAGCGGGCCGGCGAGCTGCCGGGTGAGGCGGACGTCGAGCGCGCCGCCCGCGGTCAGGCGCTCGTCGGCGCGGTCGACGCCGAACCCGAGGCCGCCGACCTGGAGCGCGCCGAGGCGGACGCCCGCGCACGCGGAGAGCCGCGTCTCGCCCCCGAGCGAGACGGGGCACGCGGACACGAACCCCTCGCCCCAGGAGAAGCGCGTCGACGAGGCGCCGGTGGTCGCCTCGTTCGGGAGCCAGATCGCCCCCCCGACCTCGAACGACCACGACCGCGGGGGCGTGAGGCGCGCGCGGAGCGCGGCGGCGATGCCGGGCGAGGGCAGGAGGCCGAGCCCGAAGAGCGGGCCGGCGCCGACCTCGACGCGCCACGGCGCCGGCGGCGGAGGTGCCGGCGGCGGGACCGGGACCAGGACGCGCTGCACGATGACCCGCGGCGCCGGCGGCGAGGGCGCGGGCGACGGCGCCGGAGGCGGCGCCGGCGCTGCCAGCGGGGGCGGCGCGCCGGGGGACAGCTTCGCGCTGGGGTCGATCATGAGCGCGATGGCCAGGGCGAGCTCGTCGTCGATGGCGCTGCAGCGCGGCGACGCCGTCGCGATCTCGCGCGTCCCGAGCACCGCGCCGCCCGCGTCGGCGACCGCGATCACCGCGCGCCACCCGCCCGCGCCCCCCGGCTCGATGCGCCCTTCGACGGTGAGCTCGGCGCGGGCGGCCGAGACGAGCGCCGCGCGCCCGAGGCGCGCCTCCACCGCCTGCGCGAGCGCGCGCGCCCCGACGCACGCCTCGGCGCCGGCGAGCCGCACCCAGCTCAGCGACGCGGTCTGCTCGCCGGACGACGCGCGCGCGGGGCGCGACGCAGCGACGAGCGCCGACGCGGCGAGCGCCGCAGCGACGAGCCCGAGGCGCGCTGCGCGGCGCGCGGTCACGGGCCCGGCGAGGCCGCGATCCCGACGCAGGTGGGCTCGGGGACCTCGGTGACGCGGCCCGTGGGCCGGAGGGCGCCGGTCGCCTCGTCCACGTGGAACACGACGATGTCGCTCGATCCCTGGTTCGCGACGAGCATCAAGAATTTCCCGCCAACGACCGGCAGTCGACATAACGTCCAAACGTACGATCCACCGATCCGCCTGCAAGAATCAACAGGTCCAACGAGCTCACTCGGCTGTGGTGCAGTGTCCACACCACGCTGGAGCCGAGGCTGCTCGGCGCGCACGATCTCTTCCTCGTTCTGGACGGCGATCCCTGCGCGCTGTCCGATCCGCAGGGCTCCGCGACCGTGGACTGCCCCGATCTCATCGCCAAGAGCCATGTGTCCTGTCGTGAGCCGCCAGCTCCGCTAGCTCGTGGCACGCGCGCCCACGTGGCACGTGCCACGTGCCACGTGCCATTCGTCCGGCGCCGCCGGCTCGCTCTCGGGCAGGGACCGCCGCGCCGTGAGCCCTGCCCTTCGAGCAGCGCACGCCGCCTGCCGCGCCGCTCGGGGCCCGGGGGCGCGCCCGGCGATCGTTCCGGGCACACCGATTGCCATGAGCCCTTTCGCACGAACCTGCGCCGAGGGCGACCTCCTGCCTCCCCCACGACAAGGGTCGGCGAGGGCTCCTGCCGCTCTTCTCTCCTGACCTTAACTATCATCCTCGAGGAACCATGTTGCACCCTACGTCCAGAAAACCGGCTGCCGTGAGCTCGCGCGCGAGGCGGGGCCGGAGGCTCGGCTTCTCGCTCGCGCTGGGCGCCTCGGCGCTCGCCGTGCTCGGGTGCGCCGGCGAGATGCCGGGCGCGCCCGGCGCCGACGTCGGCGACGAGCTCGCCGCGGTCCCGCAAGCCCTCCGCGACGACGACACGCCGCTCCGCGGCGCATTCGACGAGTCGATCGTGAGCGCCGGCCGCGGCCACGCCTGCGCGCTGAGGCCGGACAGCACGATCCATTGCTGGGGCCTCAACGACGAGTACCAGGCCGACGATCCCGCGGGCCAATACGTCCAGGTCAGCGCGGGCGAGGCCCATAGCTGCGCGGTCGGCATAGACGGCAGCGTCCACTGCTGGGGCCGCAACACCCATGGTCAGGCCATTGCCCCCGTGGATCCCGATCCCCCGGAGGACCCCTTGGAGCCCCCGAATCCTAATTACACCTTCGTCCAGGTCAGCGCTGGCCGGGATCACACCTGCGCGCTGCGGACGAACGGCACGATCGACTGCTGGGGGCGCAACAACCACGGCCAGGGCTTGGATATGCCGTCGCAGTACACGCAGGTCAGCGCAGGCGACTCTCACAACTGCGCGGTGCGGTGGAACGGCACGATCAGGTGCTGGGGCAACAACACCTATGGTCAGGGCACGGACCAGACGGGCGCGTACACCCAGGTCAGCGCGGGCTCGTTTCATAGCTGCGCGCTGAGGACCGACGGGACGGTCTACTGCTGGGGGCGCAGCAATGAAGGTCAGCTCGACGCCCCGCCGGACACCTTCGTCCAGGTCAGCGTGGGCGTCTATCACAGCTGCGGGCTGAAGCCGGGCGGCACCGTCGACTGCTGGGGAGACAACGCGCATGGCGGGGCGATCGATCCTCCGGGCTTCTTCTCCCAGATCAGCACGCAACGCGGGCTCACCTGCGGGCTGAGGCTGGACGGCACGGTCGACTGCTGGGGCACCGACGAGGCGGATCCGCCGATCGGAGACGTCTTCGGGCACGTCACGGTCGCGGCGGGCACCTTGCACACATGCGCGCTCCGGGCGAACGGCACGATGACCTGCTGGGGGGACAACGCGTACGGCCAGTCCACGGCGCAGGCCGGCGCCTACCGGCAGCTGAGCGCGGGCACCCGTCATTCCTGCGGGGTGACGGCGACCGGCGCGGTCAACTGCTGGGGAGACAACAGCCATGGACAGAGCGCGGATCCGCCGGGCAGCTACACCCACGTCGCCTCGGGCCACGACCACAACTGCGGGATCAGGACGGACGGCACCGTCCACTGCTGGGGGAACGACGACTACGACAAGGCGACGGATCCGTCGGGTACCTTCACCCAGGTCGCCGCGGGCGATTTCCACACCTGCGGGGTGAGGACGAACGGCAGCGTCCACTGCTGGGGTCTCAACGCCCAGGGACAGAGCGCGGACTCCCCCAACATTTACACCCAGGTCAGCGTGGGCGATCACCACAGCTGTGGGGTGCGGACGAACGGCGCGGTCCACTGCTGGGGGAGCAACACCTACGGCGAGGCCACGGATCCGGCCGGCACCTTCACCCAGGTCACCCTGGGCCGCGACTTCAGCTGCGGCCTGTTGACGGCCGGCAAGGTTTACTGCTGGGGGAGGGACACCGAGCATCAGGCCTCGCCGCCCTACGTCGACTTCATCCAGATCAACGCGATGAAAGACCACACCTGCGGCGTGACGGCGACCGGCCGTGTGGGCTGCTGGGGATATCCCGGGTCAGGGCGGACCGCGCCGCCGACGATGGCGTTCTCCCACGTCGACGTGGGCGACGATCACAGCTGCGGCATCAGGGCGGACGGCACGGAGGAGTGCTGGGGAAACACGACTTCTTCCTGGGGCGTGGCGCCCGCTGGCACCTTCACCCAGGTGAGCGCGGGCTTCCAACACACCTGCTGGCTGAAGGCGAACGGCACGGCGGACTGCAGGGGAGACAACACGTACGGTCAGACCGACGAGCCCGCTGTCCCCTTCGTTCAGATCGATGCGGGCTCCTACCACACCTGCGGGGTGACGACGCTCGGCAATGTGGACTGCTGGGGCCGGAATCTCAACGGCAGGGCCGAGGATCAGGCCGGCGACTTCCTCAGCGTCAGCGCAGGCGAAAGTCACAGCTGTGCGGTGAGAAAGAACGGCATCGTGCACTGCTGGGGATACAACGATGAGCATCAGACCGACACTCCTCCTGGTCTTTACCAGCAGGTCAGCGCGGGCTTGAAGCACAGCTGCGGGGTGAGGACCGATGGCACCCTCCACTGCTGGGGATACAACAACTTCGGCCAGGCCACCGCTCCCGAGGGGACGTACACCCAGGTCGGCGCGGGCTCTGGCCACAGCTGCGGGTTGAAGACGGACGGCACGATCCACTGCTGGGGGTCGGATTTCCGCGGCAAGGCGGTCGACCCCGCGGGGACTTTCGTGGAGCTCCGCGTGGGCAGGAACCATAACTGCGGGGTGAAGGCCGACGGCACCGTCTCTTGCTGGGGAAACGGCGACGACGGCCAGCTCTGGCTCCCCTTGCCGAACTGACGGCGCTCGGCTCGATCGCGCCCGGCGGCGTGAGCCTGTGGATCTTCGCCTTCGCAGCGCGGCGGGCCTGCGGGTCGACGGCGAGCGCACAGGCAACGGCGTCGCTCCCGCTGCGGGTCCACGTTACACTCGTCGGCGACGTGGCGCCCACGACTTTCACGACGACCCTGGATGACGCGCTCGGAGCGGCCTCGGACCCCTTGAGTTCCACGAAGCCTACACCGGGGCTGGTGCTCGTCTTCTCCGTGGACAGCCCTCGCTGCGATGTCCTCCCGCTCGAGGACGGCGAGCTCGCTCTCGGGCGCGGCGAGGTCGGGGGCGTCCCCCTGGACGACCTGCGGATGTCGCGCAAACACGCGCGCGTGCGCTGGACCCAGGGCCAGTGGGAGGTCGAGGATCTCAATAGCCGAAACGGAACGTCGCTCGACGGCGTTCCGTTGACCGGCGCGCGCGCGGGCGGTGAGCTGCGCATCCTGCGCACGGGCTCATCGGTGTTCGTGATCCGGGCCGACGTGGCGCCGTTCCGGGCGGGGATCTCCACGGCCGGGGCCACCATCCTCGGGGCGACCCTCGCCCGTGCGTGGCACGCGATCGATCGCGCCGCGCACCTGGGAGCGACGCTCCACATCACCGGCGAGAGCGGGACCGGCAAGGAGCACGCGGCGCGGGCCTTCCACGCCCTCGGCCCGCGGCGCGGGGGGCCGTTCGTCGCCGTGAACTGCGCCGCCATCCCCAGCGGGCTCGCCGAGCGGCTGCTCTTCGGCGCGCGCAAGGGGGCCTATTCGGGCGCCGTGGCCGACGCCGACGGGTACGTGCAAGCCGCCCACGCCGGGGTCCTCTTCCTCGACGAGGTGGCCGAGCTCGACCCCGGGGTGCAGGCGAAGCTCCTCCGCGCGCTCGAGGCGAAGGAGGTGATCCCGCTCGGGGCCGCGCGGCCCGTGCAGGTGGACTTCGCGCTCGTGTCGGCGAGCCACAAGGACCTGCGCGCGCAGGTGGCCGCAGGGAAGGTCCGCGAGGATCTCTACTTCCGCATCGCGCAGCCGACGGTCCGCATTCCGCGGCTCCACGAGCGGCCCGAGGAGGTGCCGTGGCTCGTCGACGCGGCGCTGCGGAGCGCCGTCGCTGCTGTCGAGCGCGGCCAGGAGAGCGCGCCGCTGGTGGCCCACGCGTCGCTCATCGAGGCGTGCCTCGTGCGGGCGTGGCCCGGCAACGTGCGGGAGATGATGGCGGAGATCCGCGCAGCGGCGCATGCGGCGCAGCTCGAGGAGAGCCCCGTGGTCCAGGCGCGGCACCTGTCGCCCTCGGCGGGGCAAGCCTTCGTCGCGCCACAGGCGAGCGCGCCGGAGCAATCCGCGGGGAGGAGCCAGCCATCGTCGCTGCCCCCGCCCGGCGAGCGGCAGACGCGGCGGGCGGCGTCGCTGCCCGCCGACGAGGTCATCGAGGCGGTGCTGCGCCGCGAAGGGGGGAACGTGGCGCGCACGGCCCGCGAGCTCGGCGTGCACCGGACGCAGCTCCGCCGCTGGCTCGGGCGGCGCACGGCGACCGACGAGGCCGCCGGCGGCGACGACGACGCGAGGGGTGACCCCTGACCTGCCTTCAGGGCGACCGAGCTGCCATGTCTGCAAGCCCCGATCTCACGAATGAAAGGCATCGGGCGTTTGCCTCAGGGGAAACCCAGGGAAAGCCTGAAGGATGACCCTGGCCCGCATCCTGCTAAGTACGTAGACCAGAGCGCCCGTGACGGCTTCCCCCCCCGCCGTCGAATGGGCGCTTTTTTTTTTATGCCCTTGCAGGGGGCGCAGGCGGCTCCGCCCCATGCGGGTCGGACCCGCGCGCTCGGCTCTCGGGCGTCCCTCGCTCAGGGCGCGTCAAGGAACTCCCGGATCGTTGCGAGCGCCTCGTCGCGCGCGTCGTCGAGCACCGCGTGCCCGGCGTGGGGGAAGCTCCGCGCCTGGACGAGCTCCCGAGGCAAGGCGGCGACGAGATCGCGCGCATCCGCGGTCGTCGCGAACGGGTCGAGATCGCCGGACAGCACGAGGGTGGGGCACCGGACGCGCGCGAGGTCCGCGCGCAGGTCGTAGGTCTGCATCTCACCCGCCACGAAATAGCCGCCCACGTCGAGGTGGAGGACCGCGCGGCGGAGCGCGTCTTCCTCCGGCGGCGACTGGCGGTAGAGCGGGAGGCAGACACGGATGTAGTCGTGGAAATTGGGCATCGGATCCGCGAAGAACCGGCGCGCGATGTCGGCCGCCTGCGGGCCCCCGAGCCGCTCGAAGACGGCCAGCATGCGATCGAGGCGGAGCTTCGCGGTCGTGCTCGTCAGGATCAGCTTCCCGGGGTAATCGGGGTATCGCGCCGCGTACGCCTGCGCCACCATGCCTCCGAACGAGTTTCCGAGCACGACGGGCCGCTCGATCTCGAGCGCGTCGCAGAACGCCCGCACGTCATCCGCCCACGTCTCGAGGTTCCACCGCTCGGGCCCGCTGCGATCGCTGCGCCCGCAGCCGCGGTGATCCAGATAGACGACCTGCGCCACCTCGGCGAGCGCCGAGCCGAACGGCACGAACTCGGTATGATCGCCCCCCGGCCCGCCGTGCAGCAGGATCACGGTAGGTCGCTCCCGCATCGCGGGCCCCTCGGGGACGAGCTTCGCCCCTTCCACATCGAAGAACAGCCGGACATCGCCTGTCTGCACTCTCATCGTGTATCGAGTGAAATCACAGACCGTGGCGCGGCGCCAGCCCTCGCGCCGTCGGCAGAACGCACCATGTGTGGCAGATCGCCGCGCGACGCTCCGGCGGCGGCGGCCGGCGTCCGCCGCTGTTGCCGCGCTCGCCTTGTCGCTGCGTCACCTGGTGAGCGCCGGGAGGACGCGCTCGCCGAAGACCTCGATGAAGGCTTGCTGGTTCACGGTCACGTTGTGAACGTAGAATCGGAGAAGGATCTCGCCGCCCTCGGATACGGAACGTCACGGCGCGGGCATGACCAGGGTCAGCCCATCGTGCGCGCCGAGCTGCGACGTGATGATGGTCTGCATATAGTCATACGTCGGGTCGTAGGTGTACAGGAACCCGTCCTGATCGATCTCCCAGAACTGGTCGGCGATCGGATCGTACGCGAAGCCGCCGGCGTTGGTGGGCTCTTGGTATGCCAGCAACGACCCGGCGCCGTTCGCGACGTCGATGGCGAAGAGGGGTCCAACACCGGCGACGAACCCGACCAGCTGGTCGCGGGTGGTGTCGTAGGCCATGCCGTCGTAGTTTCTGGGGGGCGTCCCGAGGAGGGTCGCGGCTCCGGTCACCCTGTCCAGCTGGTAGAACCCGGGTTGGCTCCCGCGCGCGCTCCCGTACAGGTTGCCAGTCCTCGGATCGAGGCCGAGCCCGAACATTTTGTCGACGCCGTGGATGCCCACCAGGTTGGCGGCCCCGGTGGCGATGTCCACCGTGTAGAGTCCGTTGTTGGCGCGCCCGTCGATCATCCATAGGGTGCCGGTCGCCTCCTCCCAGGCGAGCTCGCCGATGTCGAAGCTCACGCCGAGCGGACCGACGTCCTCGAATTTCCGCGTCCGCAGGTCGAACCGGCGAAGCATGTCGTCCTCCTCGCGCACGGTGTAGAGGAACCGGCGCGTGCCCTCGACTTGGCAGGTCGCCGAGCAGCCGTCGCCGTTGACATGGCCGCCATCGTCGCACTCCTCGCCCGGACCGACCCTGCCGTTGCCGCAGGGGGACTCGGCGACGCACGCGCCGCTGATGCATATCGACTCCGCGGTGGTCGGGTCGCCGTCGTCGCACGCCGTGTCGTCGGGCGCGTTCGGGTTCGTGCAGAGCCCCGTCCTTGGGTCGCACACGCCCGCGACGTGGCACGCGTCCGGCGGCCCGCAGGTCACGTCGGCGCAGAGGCTCTGCTCGCAGCTGTAGACGACCGTGACGCGCGCGAATGCCCCGCCGAGCTCCTCGCTCCGGCTCAGCCCGTCGCAGCTCGGCGCGGAAATATTCACGGAGTTCACCCCGCCGAGCACGTACGAGCTGGGATTCACGTCGGTGAACGAGGCGAGCTCGTGATCCGAGGCACAAGCGCACGATCCGATAGGGTCGAAGCTGCCAATCGCGGCGCCATTGAGCGACACGGCGCGGACGCCGGCCTCGAAGGAGCAGTCGATGCCGCTCTCGAGCTCGACATCGACCCGGCGAACGGAGGAGAACCCGCGCCCGAGATCGTGCCACTGGAACCCGTAGTCGCCACACCCGTAGCGGTGGGTGTCCGTGTCATCGCAGCGCTCCTCCTGGTTGATGAGGCGGTCCGCATCGATGTCGTAGCTCGTCGCGCATTTCCCGTCGGGGAGCTGGATGGAGCCGTCAGGGCAGGTACAGTCGCAGCGCTCGGCCGATACGTGGATGTAAAAGTACAGCCATGTCGACGCGCCGTGCACGTCGGTGGCCTTGACTTGAATGGTGTAGACGCCCGGCGTGTCCGTCGAGAACGTGCCGACGGGCCCAGGAAGGCCGAGGACCGGGGAGGACCCGCTCACCTTCGAGCCGAGTGGTCGTCGTAGGGCACGTCGCCGGCGAGGGGCACGTCGATGTCGAGGGCGCTGGTCGCCTCCGCGATCGCCGTGGCCCTGCAGGTGCTGCTGGCGCCGACGACCTTGTAGTGAACCGCCGTCACGTCGTGCCGATCGCCCCGGATCGCGAGGGCGGCACGAATAACCCCGGTCTCCGCAGCGTCACCTCCGTCGATCCCCTGTTGGCCGCACGCCGGCAACGCGAGCGCGAGCGCGATGGCCGTCGATCCTTGCACGAAGTCTCTTCGTCCCCTTCTCATCCTATCACCTTCCTGGGTTCTTCTCATGGGTGGTGTGGTCTCGATGCTCGAGCGTCGGCGATCCGGAAATCGAGATCGCTCTGCAGAGCGATTCCGCCGTTCATGCACGTCATTCCGGCGATGTCAGCGCCTGGGTCGCCTTCATCGTCGTCGTTCCCTGCAGGGACATGAGCCCCGCCGAAACGTAAGTCCTTACGGGGACTGAGATGCTTGCAGGTTTGCTCGCATTCAACCTCGCGCACGTGCCGTGGCCTGCGGCCGTGGATGTGGGGCGGCGCGGTCACCTCCGCCGATCGCGGGAAGCTCGTTCGCGGGCTGTGGCAGAATGCCTCTCCGGAGCCAGGGCGGGTGCTCCGGGGGGGAACCCCCGGTGCGCCAGCGGCCAACCCCGGTGCGCCGGCGGCGAGCGCCGGCGGCAACGACGGCGCCGCACGGCCGACGACGCTGCCTGCGAGCTCTGCACGGAGCGTGCCGTGAGCCTCACCGAAGCTTGCCTGAGGGAGCCGGTCTTCGCCTGGATGCTCATGGCGGCAACCATCGTGTTCGGCCTCGTCGCCGCGTCGCGCATCGGCATCAGCCAGTTCCCCGACGTCGACTTCCCCACCATCACGATCTCGTCGCCGCACGCATCTCGCCCGCCGTCATCGCGCCGGACCGAACGAGGGCCACGGTCCGCTCCAGCAGCGCTCGGTCCATCTCATGCGCGACCATCCGCTCTCGGAACGCGTGCAGCGCGCCCTGCGAGAACGGGGCGTGGCCTTGCCGGTTCCTCGTCCTCCAAGACGGCGACGCGAAGCTCGCTCCGAGGAGGTAGTGTAGGATGAAGAGATCCCACTGGCCTGAGCTGATCCTTGCGAGGGATCAACGTTGGTTGTGCGCGGCATCGCTCGTCGCTGCGGCAGGCTGCGCCGCGGACACCCTCGACGACACGGAGACCACCGAGAGCGTGACGGAGGTCGAGCAGCCGTTGAAAGTCGCCTGGATTCAATGAGTTGCGAGGCCCAGCCGAGCTGCCAGGAAGCAAGCACCAAGGGCAAGGAATGCGGGAAAGAGAGCAACCTCAAGGGGCGCGGGGGGCGCAGGGGACCCGAGACGAGATACTATCTTTCCTTCCCCTTGCGCCCCTTGCGGTTTCTCTTCCCTTCTGTTGATTCCTCGGGACTCCAACGTGATCGGTGCGCTAGAGCCTGACGTACACGGTTCCTGTCGGCCACGAGGGCTCGTACGAGCTCCGCGGCGGCTGCGCCGTCGACCCCCCTTGCGTCGCGACGATAGGGCTCGTCGATCAGTGAACGAGGCCATGGCGAGCACGCCGAGACGCGGGTAGGCTGGCTTCGAAAGGTGCGGGTGCCCTCGTAACCCCAGGTATCCAGGTAATGCGAACGCCGATGCATGGACCGAAGCCGCGGGCACCCCGCGGCGCACGCGCCGCAACAGGTCACCGCCGCGGCCCGCGCTGGCAGGCCGCCTTGCCGTTTCTCCTCGGGCTCATGCTCGCCGGCTCGGCGTGCGTCAGCTCGAGCCACGTCGGGGAGGCGGTGACCGAACGCGAGGAACCGCGCAGCTCACCGCTTGCCTCGCAGGCCAGCGCTCCGGCTACCGACGCCGGCGCTCCGGCTACCGACGCCGGCGCTCCGGCTACAGACGCCGGCGCTCCGGCTCAAGAGCCCCATCCACAGCCGCCGAGCACCGAACGTCAGCCCGCGGACAGCCCAGCCGCGCCGGCTGCCAGCGTCCAACAGGCGGCCGCGCCGCGCTGTGATGCGCTCGCGCCCTGTGGTGAATATGGCATCTGTCCCGTGGGGAGCGAATGCTGGCAGCTCAAGCGCTGCGGGGGCACGGTGTGCACCACGATGGAGGCGGCTTGCGCCATCGAGTGCGGAGGTCGGGAGTGCTTGCTGCTCAAGAGCCTGCCCCCTCAGATACGTTGCGCGCCCTGAGGGACGATCGCCCCGGAGGGTGCTCGGTCCCACCCAGCGCTCTGACTGGATCGTCGCGTCTTGTCCTGGTGGACTGTTCAATAAATTTGTCAACGTAGTCGCGGGACATGTCGAGCCGCCCGACGTGTGGCGAGCCGCCGTCCAAAACCTGGTGCACGCGCCGTGCATGCCGATGCTCGTGAAGCACTTCGGGCAGGACGGCGCGGAGATGGGCGGGCTCGCCCTGGCGGCCGCGGGCTGGTCCGTCGAGGGGTCTTCACAGTTGGACGCAATTCCCTCATCCGCGCGACACGATTCCGTTACAACATCTCCCGCAGGACCGCGTGCCGCGCCTCGAGAGGATAGGCATGTTGGGAACGTGGCGTCCGCGACCTCGTCCCCGCAGATCCTCGCAGGTGCCGACCGCACCGGTCCCACCGGTGACGTCGGCGCATCTCCGCCGTCGCCTGCGGGCGGTGGCACCGTGCTCGCTCGTGTCCAGGCGCTTCGCCGCGCTGCGCGGGCACGTCGTGCGGCGTCCCGCGCGCGTCCGCGGCGCCGCCGGGCGTCGCCAGCGCGTCGGTCCCGTCGGCGTTCCAGACGTAGGCGACCGAGGCCCAGTCCTCCGGGGCGGGGCCCACCTTGGCGAGCAGGCGGGTCTCGACGAGCGCCCCATCCCTCCGGAACTCCTTCCACAGGCGGGTCCCGTCGGGGAACTGCCATGCATCCTGATCGCCGGTGTCGATCTGCGCGCCGGGCGGCAGCCGGATGAACCGCCGCTTCTCGGCGCCGTCGCTCCAGAGCGCGAACCCGGGCTCGTAGGCCACCACGTCGCTCGCCACCGCGCGCGCGGCGATGTCAGCGTAGAGGCCGGTCTCCGACAGCGCCGAGGGCAGCTCGGCCTGGCGCTCTGCATCGGGCGGATCGCACTCGTGGAAGTCGTCGCAGCCCGCGGCGGCGAGCCAGAGCAGGGCGGAACCAGCGCGGGTCGGGCGCCTCTCGCGGGTGGACATGGCCGTATCTAGACAGAGGCCATGTGCCATCTCCAGTGATGGTTCGTGATACATAACATCACCGTGGTGAATCTATCGACCATCGACCTCAACCTGCTCCACGTCCTCGCGGTCACGCTCGAGGAGCGCAGCGCGACGCGCGCCGCGCGCCGGCTGGGCGTCACGCAGTCGGCGGTCTCGAACGCGCTCGCCAGGGCCCGCGAGCTGCTCGGCGATCCGCTGCTCGTCCGCGATGGCCGCGGCATGGCGCCGACGCCGGCGGCGGACGAGCTGCTGCCGGAGCTCGCGGCGGCGATGGGCCAGCTGCGGTCGATGATCGAGCACCGGCGGGTGTTCGACCCGCGCTCGTCGACCCGGGAGCTCACGCTCGCCTGCGCCGACAACTCGCAGATCGCGGACGTGCCGCCCGTCGCGGCGGCGCTCGCGCGGGAGATGCCGCTCGCGCGGCTCCGCGTGGTGAGCGTCGTTTCGCGGCCGCGACGATGGCGGCAGCGGCCAGCGACCTGGTGGCGTTCATGCCTCGCCGCGTCGCCGTGGCACTCGGGTCGCACCTCCCCGTCCGGATCGTCGAGCTGCCCGTGAAGGACCTCGGGCACGAGATCTCGCTCGCGTGGCATGAGCGGACGCACAAGGACCCGGCGGCCGCCTGTCTGCGGAAGGTCATCGTGGAGACCCTGCGTGCGGCTGGCGGCGGCGGCTGCGACGAGGCCCCGCAGATGAAGCGGCAGCAGCGCCGCCACGATGGCGGGGGATCAGGTGGTCATTGACCGAAGCCATCGTCCTTCTCGGCGATGTCGTTCACGCCGTCGTTGCCCTGGCAGATCGACTGCGCGGCTGAAAAATGCTGCTGGGTATCGCCGCGGACCGTCGCGAGCGTCCGGGGTCGTGAGGCCCGGCTGGCCTCAAGAGGGGGCGTTGACCTCGAAGTTCCAGATCGTGTAAGGACCGACGGCATCTTCGCTGGCAGCCTTGAAGAACACCGCGCTCGAGTAATCCATGAACAGCGTGTGGATCGTGTTTGCCGCCAGGGATTCATAGACGAACCACTGCCCGTCGCTGATCCTGCGGTACCAGAGCTGAATGGGCATGTCCCCCACGGTGATGGTCGACATCCTGAACGGCTGCGGAAATCTCTCGTTGGTCCCGTTCCAGACCTTGATCCACTGGTCCGCGACGTGGGACTGGAGCTTGCGCGGCTCCGCCGGCCAGTTCGGTATTCCGCAAGCACCGCCGATCAGCTTGGCGGTCCCCGGCCCTTGGCCGTCGCCGGGGTCGACGAAGCCACACCCCGTGAAGCCCGGGTTGGTGAAGGACAGGTGGTAGTGACCGTACCCCGATCCGTCCTCCACGTTGATGTAATTGGCGCCCTGCTGCATGCCCTCGCAATACTGGCGATACGTCCAGCACGAGCCCTCCGCTTCCTCGCAGGGAACGAGGTAGCCGTCCGCGTACCCCGTCTCATACGTGAACGTCGCCCTCGCGTCGGCCCACATGCCGTTCAGCGCATCGAAATCGTCGAAGCCGACGAAGCAGCTCAAAGCCGCCCTGGCAGGGCTGGCCGACAGCATCGCGCCGAGCGCCATGGAGGCGGCCACCGCGCCGCGCAGCAACGTTCGAACCGTGGTGTTCATGGGTCTCTCCGGTCTCTCTTGTTCAGGTTGGTTTCTCACGGCGCGGCCATGAGCTCGTCGAGCTCGCGCAGGACCGGCGAAAGGAAAGGCGTTCGCTCCCGCCGTTATCCCGGCTGAGGCGGCGCGACGCTGGTGCCCCGCACCGTCCGGGAGCCCCGTAGAGCAACGCGCATACCAGGAGGAAGCGCGCTGCTGTCCGCCGCCGTCTCCGCGCCGGAGCGAGTCCCTGTCCCCCGCGGGGACGTGGCGATTCCAGCAGAATGGCGCTCGTCGACGGCGCGGGAGCCCTGACCTTCGCGAGCGGCGAAGGCCACCGCGGGCCGCGCGCGTCACACAGACGGCCGTGACATGTCACGCTTGCTCGTCACGGTGCGACCGTGACATGTCACGCTGCTTGCGACGGAGCAGTCAGAACTCTCCGCGCCCTGCGGCCTCGATCGACGAGAACGTGTGCCTCGCGTGCCCCCCATGCAACGAGCTCGAGGCAGGCGCCACAAGAACTTCCATGTCGATGAAGCCGCCATCCGGGATGGATAAAAGATTCCAGGCACAGGCGAGCCCGCGTGGGTCTTATGCTAAATCATGCTAACAACAGTCGAAGACGGGGATGCGTGAATAGCCTCCGGTGCTACGTCCCTCCGCAGTACCTGCCCATGGGTGGGCAGGAGGAGGAGACCACATGCACTTGCTCCAGCACGTTCAGAAGCTCCGTCGTTTCACTCCGTCCCGCTCCCTGGGCCTGCGTGCCCTGGTGGGCGTCGGCCTCCTCGCGGGGGCAGGCCTGCTGCTCCCCGAGGTGGCCTCGGCGCAGGAGGACCCCATCCCCTGCCCGTTCGACAACGTCCTCTGCCTGTTCGAGGAGGAGGGGTACGGCGGGGAAATCTTCAACGTCCGGGCGCTGAACCCGCAGGTGGGCACGTGCGTCAACCTTCCGGAGCACGGCTGGGAGGGAAGGGCACACTCTGCCTACAACACCAACGGCGTCGGCGCCGCGATCTTTCAGAACGAGAACTGCGTCGGCTACCCTTACCCCGTCTACGGGGAGAGCGGCCTGAGCCCGCTGCCGTTCGTTCCCAAGAGCGTCTACGTCTTCTGACGCGATGATCGGGCGAAAGGCGATGGGCAGCGCGGCCATCGCCTGGAGCCTCGGACGAGCCGGCCGGATCGCGAGAAGCAGGACCGCGCGGGCCACCAACGCGGGCTGGCGATCGGGGATGCGCGGGGCACGAAGAGGCCCAAGAACGAGGGCGCCGCTGTCATTCCCGACGGGTGACGGGCTCTTCGGTGGGCGGGAGGGGCGTGGCGGCGCGGCCCAGAGCTCCATTTTTAAAGATTCTTTACAAACAGGCCCGGGAGGAGGCACGCGGGGGCGCGCGCCCGTGCGGTTCCCGCTGCGTGACGCCGGCGCCGACGCTCACCGCGCCGCCAGCCGCTTCTGCTTTCGCAGAGTGAAGCCGACCCATGACGATGGGTCCGAGCCCAAGGACAGAGAGGTCCTGTGGCTCGTGATCCAGTGGCCGGCCTGAGCGCCACTTCGCCGACTCCTTCACCACTCTCCGCCTCGGCGTGGACTACAAGGGGAATCTGGTGGGCCAGGCTCGTTTGGATCTCGTGGTGGATGGTCAGCTCGTCGTCGAGCTCAAGGCCACCGAGGGCATTGCCCCGATCCACGTTGCGCATCTGCTGTCGTATCTCAAGGCGGTAAGACTTCGGCTTGGCCGCTTGATCACCTTCAAAGTGGCCTTCCTGCGTATACGCCTTCGGGGAGCTCGCCTCGACCTCGTGGCTCCCCCAGCGAAGCCACGCCTCCTGCACCGTATCCTCGGCGCGCCCCATGTCGCCGAGCATGCGGTACGCGAGCGCGACGAGGTCCCGACGAAAACGTGACGGAGATCGTGCAATTTGTCGGAGAGCGGGCGCCGCATCGCAGCAGGCCCAGGGACGTGGCGCCCGGCGGCGCCGCGGGTAGGGCCCTACGGCGCCGCCGACTGGCCCGCTTGCTTGTCTACATTACGCTGAGCTCATCCGTTCTTCCCAGGCACGAAGCGGAGGGACGCGAGGCGCAGCAGCTCACCAGAGCCGCCCTTTGCCCTCAGGTAGACCTCGTGGGAGCCGACGGCGCTCACCTTGCATGTCACGGTCGTCCAGGTCTCCCAGCCGCCGGTGGCGGGGACATCGCAGGTCGCGACGCGGCGGCCGCCCGCCAGCGGGTCGAGCCATACCTCGACGGCGCCGCCCTTCGCGCTGGAGGCCTGCAGCTCGATCTCGACCGACGCCACGCCGCCGCTGCCCAGATCGACGCTGCCGTACATGGCCCAGTCGCCGTCCTCCAGGCCGCCCAGCACCGGCCCTGCCGACTGGCTCGACACAACCTCGGTGCCGGACTCCTGGTCCGGCTCCGCGGCCGCGATCGCGGTGAAGCCGTCGCGGTACGTGAACAGGTCGAAGTCAGCGCTCGCGTTGCTGGCAAAGACGCCGGCCTGGCTGCCGACCCAGCCGTTGTTGACCGTATCGTAGTCCTCGAGCGCGCTGATGTCGATCGGCTCGCCCACCTGGGTCCAGGTCAGGCGGTCCGTGCTGAACCAGCCGGTGGCCTCGTGGTCCGTGCCGTGCACCAGCTTCAGCCAGAGGGTTCGCTCGGCCGGCGCCGGGGCATCGAAGCGGATCTCGGTCGCGTCCACCGCTTCATAGGCGCTCTCATCGGCGTTGAGGACAGGGACGACCGACCGGAACGAGAAGCGGATCCGGTCTTCTGCGTCCGCCCGGACGCGCGCCACCGACACCTCCTGGCTGATCGGGTGCATCCACGTCGGGAACGTCGTGAGATCCGGCTCCGGGACGGCGTTGCCCAGGCGGACGCCAGCCGCGTCGCCCTCCGCTTCGGGGGCGAAGTCCATCCTCACGACCATCGCCTTGGCGTGCAGCGCGTCCTTCTGGATCACCCACCGCGTCTCGTCCTCCGCCGGCTTGAGCCGGAGCCACCCGGCGCGGTCGGTGACCGAATAGCGATCGGACGGCATGTTGCCGTAGAAAGTCCAGGCCGGTGAGAGCTTGTCCCCGGTGAACTCGTCGTTGACGGGCAGCAGGAACGGGATGTCGCTCGGCGGCAGCGCCGGCGCCGGCGCCGGCTCGCCCAGGCGACCGTTCACGACCGGGACCCCGGCGCCGCTCGCGTCGTCGATCCAGGTCACCTGGCTGAGCAACCCCTGCCGGCCCAGGCCACGCCGGTTGTTGTCGCACTCGTACGAGTGGGAGAAGACCCACCACGTGCCGTCGGAGATCTGGAACGGCGCGGTGCTGTGCTGCGCGCCGCTGAACGGGGCCTCTCCCTTGAGGACGCTGCCCAGCGGCGTCCAGTCCTCGGGGTTGCTGCTCAGCGTGGCCGAGCGCCACCCGTACTGCTCGCCGCCGCACCCCGTGTGGGTCGAGTCGAAGTAGTAGTAGAAGCCGTTTCGCTTCGTCATGGTGGGCCCCTCGGCCCAGTTTTCCTCGACCGCGCTGTCGGGGTTGGCCGCGGGATCACCGCACCCCCCGTTCTCCACGTCCCAGTTGACGAAGCTGAGATCGATCGACTCGCCGCTGAGCTGCCCGGTCTCGGGATCGATCTTCTGGAGCAGGTTGACGCCGAAGTTGTTCTCCTCGCCGCCCGTCGCTCCATTCCATTTGCACTGCCCCGCCTTCACGACCAGGTACGTGGTCCCGTCGTCGTCGACGAACACCGAGTCGTCATAGCCGGTCCCGCGGTCGAACGAGACGAGCTCCGGGTCCTCTCCGGGCGGCGTGTAGGGGCCCACGGGCTCCACGTGAACGGGCTCTCCCCAGGGCCCTGCCAGGCTCTCGGCCTCCGCGAAGTACTGATTGAAGTTGACGGCGAAGTAGACCCTGTATCCGGAAGCGACCTTGACGATGAAGCCGCCCCACGTCCCGCCCCCCGCCGAGGTCGAGGCCTCCAGGCCGGACCACGCCGGATCGACGACGCGCGACACGCGCTCCCAGCGGATGAGGTCCCGCGAGCGCAGGATCTCGACGTTGGGTGAGATGTTGAAGCTGGAGCCGGTGATGTAGAAATCGTCCCCCTCGATGTAGATGTTCATGTCCGGGTGATCGCCGGGCAGGATCGGGTTGAGGTAGGTGGACTGGGGCTCGCCCGGCCAGCTCGCTGTCTCGAAGGCGGCGGTCAGCGTCTTGTTCCCGTCCACCGTGACCTCCACGACGTCGTCCGCCTCGCTCGCGGCCCCGCTCCATCCCGTGAAGTCGGCGCTCGGCGCGGGTCTGGCGGTCACGGTCACCACTGCGCCGGCCCTGTGCAGGTAGGTTCCAGGCGGAGGATCAGTCGTCCCGTCCCCCTTCGCCTCGATGGTCAGGGGATATTCCACGGGCGCTACCCGCTCGTCCCCTCCGCAGGACATGGGCAGGGACCCGATCAGGATCATCGCCGTGATGCAAGCGCTGTGTTTTCTCATCGTCATGTCCTGAGTCGTTCTGGCCGCCAATCCCGGCTACAAGGATCGCTGACGGGTGCGCATGACGGGCCGTGCAGTCTTCGGATCGAAAGGACGAGCGCGGGCCCACTGTGAACGCTCACACGACGGGTGTCAATTTCCCTCGCGACGGGCGCGAGGTCGTCCGGCTGGCCCGTGCGGCGGAGCGGCCTCTGCTCGATAACTGGTTATCGAAATCGCTGCCGCCTGGCCAGTGCTCCACCCCCTCCACGCCCGACGGTCTCCACGAGCCGGATTGGCCCCGACCAGCGCTGATGTGGGCGAACGCGGTGACGCACGGAATCTGGGTCGATGTCCTCCTGGACGGCGAGCCTCGCCAGCGCGCAACCGGCGTCGAGCGAGGCGGGGGCGAGCCGCATCCGGCCTCCCCTCGTCTCGCCGCGCACGATGGTGGGCGCGGTATACCCCGGCTGCATCTGAAACACGTCGAGTTCCTTCAGCGGCTCATCGCCTCTTCGGCGGCGCTCCCGGCCGCACGTCAGATCGTGTCGAACCAGCCCGTGGAGGACCGTCTCCTCGCCAGGAGATCTCGGCGGCCTCTCGGACAGCCGGTTACAGGCAACCCGGGTCGGGCGCCGCCGCGGGGGCTACCGGATGCCCTCTCCTCGCCGGGTGACGACGAGATCGTCGCCGTCGCTGATCCTGCCGTTTTCGGCGCGCGGACCGCCTGCCTTGCCATCCTTGCCGACGCTGAACAGGCTGTAACCACCGCCGTCCGGGCTCTTTCTGTATACGAGAGGTCCTGTCCCACAAGGGTCTTGCGCGAGGGCCGGGAGCGCCTCGGGGTAGCCGCCGTCCGTATACGCCCGCTCCGCCTCGACGGCCGCGCGCGCGAGGAGATGCGACGCTCGCAGGGCGCAATCCCGCCGCGCCAGGTCCTGGAGAAACTCAGGGTCACGGAACGTGCCGAACGGGGTGGCCTCGGCGGCGAGGGAGTCGATCGCGAGCTCCCGGAATCGTCCTATCTGAGACGGATCGCGCTGCGCATCGAGCGCGATCTGCTCCGCGCGCCGCAGCCGTGCGTCGAGCTGGGGGATGCCCTCGCCGAACACGGCGTCCGCCGGGAGCACCAGGGTGAGCGCGAGAACGCTGGTGGACGTCACGCGAAGAGGGATCTCCTCGGCGGAAGTGCCCCCCTCGCTCAGGCCCACGGCCGTCTTCCGGAGGTCCAAGCGCTCCTTCCGGATAGCGTCGGAGAGCAGAGGCAGGTGGCGCCCTCGCTCCGCGAGCGCCTGGTCCAGCTCGGCGAGCTCCGCGGGCGCGAGCCGCGGGGCGCCGGCGACCAGCGCGGCGACGCCGCGGTACGCGGGCGTGGCGGCAAACGCGCTGATCACGACAGCGGTGTGCGACCCAGCGGACATGTCCGCGCTGACCCTGGCCACGGTGAGATAGCGATCAAGGGCGCCGCGCGCGTCTCCCCTGGCCGCGAGCGCGTGCCCCTCGATCAAGGCCAGTCGGCTCGCCCTCAGCGCCGGCCACACCAGCGCGAGATCGCCCACCGGCTCGTCTTTCGCCAGCTCGACGTGAGAGCACCGCGCCGCCTGCCGGAAGGCGTCCAGCGCCGGGCGCTGCCGCTCGAGAACGGCGAGGAGCTCGGGGGAGAGCGGCGCGCTGGGCCCAGCCTCGATCGCTTGCTCCAACATCTGGGAAAGGGGGCTCAGCGGGATCATCGGTATTCTCGCATAGCTCGCCCCGCAGTCCTCGCCTCCGGCGCCTGCGCGGGCGGCCCGCGCGCGCTCGCGGATCTGCGCGCGCTCTGCGTCCCACTCGGCCTCGGTGGCATCCACGTAATCGCGGAGCCGGGATTGCCCCCAGGCCGATGCGCCGGCCCGGAAGAGCACGAAAAGCGCGGCCGTAGCCGCGAGCCCGACGCCCAGATGCTTCAGCCTCCTCCGGAGTCGCGCCTTGCTGTCTGTCATCGGCTATGAAAAGCCCGGGCGTGACTGGCTATTCCGTGCCATTCTGTCAACCCCAGCGGTCGTGGATCGTGATGCCGCCGTTCGTCGGCATCGTCACCGAGCTGTTCCAGCGAGCGCCGAGCGCACGCCCGTGCGACGAGGTCTTCGGTGCCGCGCGGCACGACAAGTCTCTGGCCCTGGCGATGGGCGGCGGCTCGGTGGGGATGCCGAGATGGGTCAGGAGCGCCACGATGGCTTCGCGCTGCGCACGTTGACCGATGTCGGCGACGAGCCGCCAGCGCCCACCGCACGGACACGCGAGCGCATCCTCCCAATAGACGCGGCGGATGAGCGAAGCCCAGTCGATGCGTGCGTAGACCGGCAGGACGATGCCGTCGCCGAGGCTCGTGCGCGCGCTCGCCGGAGGGTCCCAGGTAGCCGCGGGAGGTGGCGCCGTGATGTCGTTGGCGCACGTCGGTGGCGCCGTCGCGCTCGTCTTCGTCTTCGTTTCCGGCACCGGGATGCCCGTCGCCGCGGGTCCGTGAGCCACCACGGCGGCTCGCCACGACGAGCCCGACGCGAGCACGCCGGAAAGGCGCAGCAACGGGTACCGGGGTGGAGGCACGAGAGCCGCGATGCGCGCCAGAAAATGCACGGGCGCCAGCACCAGGTGAGTCGCGCCGTTGCGACGGGGCTTGCGAAGACGGTACGCGACGCGGCCATCGGGCAGGAGCGAGATGCGCTCCAGGCTGAAGGGCGGGCGCGCGCCGTAGAGGCACAGCCGTTCAAGGCCGGCGCGATCCCCCGCGCGGAGCGTGACGCCCGCATGGATGTTGAAGCCTGCCACCTCGCCGGCCCACGGGCTCTTGCCCCGGGGGCGGAAGCGATCCTCGTCGTCCGCCTCTGCGAGGGGGACGCCGTCCTGATCGAGGCGCACAAAGGTGCCGCCGAAGAACGACAGTTGCATGCACGCTTCGAGCGGGGAGAGCTCGGGGACCTCGTTGGAGCGCTCCTCGCTCGGCCGGTCGTCCACGAGCTTGCTCCGCCGCAGCCACCGCATCATGCGCTTCTCGACGCGCGCGGCGACAGCGGCGATGTCGTCGCGCGAGGGCGCAGGGCCCTGGTGGAAAACGACCTCGGGACCGTCCTGTCGAGTAAATACGCCATCGAGCGCGACGACGTGGAAGTGCACGATGCTCCCAAGCGTAGAGTCGAACCGTTGCACGAAGGTCACCGAGCCGGTCTCGCCGCCGGGCGTGCCGCGCTCGGTCGCCTTCTGTTTCTGCCAGCGCGCGAGCTCCTCGACGAAGATGCGACCCGCCGCGGTCAGTGCAGCTCGGCGATGGCCACCGCCACGAGCGCCCCGTCGCGCGTGAACGCCGCGGCGCTCGCGAGCCCCATCCTGTGGCCGTCGTAGAGCCTGGCGCGCCAGCGGCACGCGCCCACGTCCCAGAGCGCGACGTCTCCGCCGTCGTGGTTGCCTTCGATGACGGCGCCGACGACCAGGAGCCCCAGGCCGTCGGAGGCGGCGACGACGAACTGCCCCATCGCGTAGGCCTGGCGCGGCCCGCGCGCGTCGAGGCCGTCGTCGTCGCCCTCCAGCCGCCAGAGGAGCGTCGCGCCGGGCGACTCGTTCCGCCGCGCGCCCGGCGCCGTGCCTTGACGACGTCGCCGAGCGAATGGATAAGCGGCGGCATGAGATCCGCGGCGCTCGCGCTCCTCGCCGGGGCCGCGCTGGGCACCTTCGATCGCCACGCCGATGCGGCCCCGCGCACCTCGTCCCTCGCGTGGGTGCGCATGCCCGGGGCCGAGGCGTGCGTCGACGCGCGGACGCTCGCGCTGGCCGTGGAGCGGCGGCTTGGGCGGGTCGCGTTCGTGCCGCCCACCCTCGCGGAGGTGGCCATCGAGGGGCGGATCGAGCGCTCGCAGGAGGCCAGCGTCTGGCGAGCGACGATCCGCCTGTTCGGCGCGGGCGGGGCGGCGATCGGATCGCGGGAGCTCGAGGCCGATCAGGTCGATTGCCGGGCGATCGACGAGCAGCTCGAGCTCGTGATCGCGTTGCTCATCGATCCCGACGCCTCGCTCGTGCCCCCTGGCGGCCCGGCAGCGAGCGCGGGTGGGGGAGCGCCGGGCGCAGGCGCGCCGGTGCGGCTCGTACAGCTCCCGCCGCGCGTGACCGGGGCTCCGGCGCTTGCGGTGTGTCCGCCTGCTCCGGCGGCCTCGAGCGCGCCCTGGCGGGTGGGGGGCGCGGTGGCTGCGGTGGGGGGGCTCGGGCTCGTGCCCGGGCCCGCGAGCGTCGGGCTCGGGGTTCGCGTGCACGTGGCGCCGCCGCGAGGGCCGGGGTTCGCCCTGGGCGGCGCGCTGTGGGCGAGCCCCGTCGTCTCCGAGGTGCCCGGATCGCCGGCGTTCTCGCTCGCACACGGGACGCTGTCCGTGTGCCCACTCGAGACCGCGCGCGGCGGGACGGCGCTCTCGGGCTGCATCGGCGCGATGCTCGGGTCGCTGCGCGTCGAGGGGCCCGCGCTGCCGAGCAGGTTCCGCCATGAGCGGCTCGTCGTCGACCTGAACCTCGACACGCGCGTGCGGCAGCGCTTCGTGGGCCCGCTGTTCGGGGCCGTCGGGCTCGGGATCGCGGTGCCGACCGTGCGGGACGTCTATTTCTATACCGACGCGGCGGGCGCGCGGCACAACGTCTTCCAGGCGTCGCCAGTGGCGGCGATCCTCGACCTCGGCCTCGGCCTCGAGCTGCCGTGACCGGGCCGCGTCGATCGCTTCAAAACGCCTCGCCCGCCCCTCCACTCACCCCAGCGCATGTCCCCGCTCGCCAACGCGCTCGAACGCCCACCGCGCGCGAGCCCCGCGCCGGGAGGTCTGGTCCCGTCCTTCGAGCAGCTCTTCGTCGATCACGCGCCCTTCGTCTGGCGCGCGCTGCGGCGGCTCGGCGTCCACGACGCCGACGCGGAGGACGTCTGTCAGGAGGTCTTCATGATCGTCCACCGGCGCCTCGCGAGCTTCGAGGGCCGATCGTCGGTCCAGACCTGGATGTACGGCATCTGCGTCCGGGTCGCGGCCGATTACCGCAAGCGCGCCCACCGGCGCCGCGAGTCCACGCGCGCCGATCTGCCCGAGCAGGTAGCGCCCGAGGATCAGCACGGGGCGCTCGAGGACCGGGAGGCGCGCGCGCTCCTCGACGCGTGCGTGCAGACGCTCGACGACGACAAGCGCGCGGTGTTCGTGCTCTTCGAGCTGGAGGAGCTGCCGATGACGGAGGTCGCCGAGGCGGTGGGCTGCCCGCTTCAGACGGCGTACGCGCGGCTCTACGCGGCGCGCCGGGTGGTCGAGGCCGCCCTGCGGCGCGCCACGGCCGGGAGGAGAGTGCCTTGAGCAAACCCCAGGATCCGCCGCGCCTCGTCGACGCCTCCTCCGACACTACCGACGCCGTGCGCGCCGTCCTGCGCGCGGGTCAGCGCGAGCTGCCGGGGCCCTCCGACCTCGCCCGCCTCGCCGCGCGCCTCCCGCTGGGGCCGCTCCCGCCCTCCGGCGCCTCGCCGCCGGCCCCTTCGCCGCCGGGCAACTCGCCGCCGACCGCCGCGCCGCCGGCCGCTGCGCCGCCGACCCCTTCGCCTCCGCTCACGCCCGGGCACCTCGCCGCGGCCGCCGCGGCGCCTTCCGTGATCCCCAGCGCGCTCCTCGGCGCGCTCCTCGGGCTCGCCGTCGTGGGCGGCGTGTGGTGGCGCGACGCCGTCACCGCGCCGCGCCATGCCGTCACCGCGCCGAGCGAGCCCGCGCCCAGCGTCATTGCGAGCGCCGCTGGGCCGAGCGTCCCCGCGCCCACCCCCGCCCGCTCGCCGCCCGTGGATCCCGGCCTCGATAACGCCGGGCACGCTGGACCGGAGGCCGCGCGCGGCGCGGCGGGTGAGCCCTCGAGCGCGAGTGCGCCCCGCGGCGAGCTCCCCCGGGGCGCGACCGCCGCCGCGCCGCGCGCGGAGGAGGCGGAGATCCGCGCGCTGCGCGCGCCGAGCAGCGGGGCTCCCGCGAGCGCGAGCCCTCCTTCCGCCGGCGCCGCCGAGGAGGCGGAGACCGAGGTCCACCTGCTCCAGCGCGCGCAGGACGCGCTCGCCGCCGACCCAGGCTCGGCCCTCGCGCTCACGGGCGACCATGCGCGGCGCTTCCCCGCCGGCGCGCTCGGTCAGGAGCGCGAGCTCATTGCCATCCGCGCCCTGCTCGCCCTCGGCCGCGCGGCCGAGGCGCGCGCCCGCGCCGCAAGCCTGCTCGAGCGGTTCCCCGGCTCGGCGTACCGCGGCAGGCTCGAGTCGCTCGGCCTCGAGGAACCATCTCAAAAAAATGGGCCGGTCTCTCCACGTACCCAGTGACCGCACGATGCGGTCCCTTCGATGGAGAACTCCAATGTCGAATCGCTTCTCTTCGCGCGCCTCGCGTCCGTTGCGCGCCGCGAATCTCCTCATTCTCGCTTCGCTTGCGGCGACTTCGCTGGTCGTCGGCGGCTGCTCGACGGATCTCCAGATCGGCGACGAGTCCGGCGAGGGCGGTGGTCCCGACACCGCGACGAGCACCGGCGGCGCCCCGGAGAGCACCACCTCCGGCGCCCCGGAGAGCACCACGGTGGGGGGCACCGGCGGCGCCCCGGAGAGCACCACGGTGGCGGGCACGGGCGGCGCCCCGGGCGCGCTGGCGGAACCCGCCTTCGCGCTCTTCAACGAGCAGATCACGACCCTCACGCCCGCCCAGAAGCAGAACTGGCTCGAGCCCGGCGAGGTGCTCGAACCGAAGACGCTCCTCATCGCCGTCGTCTACGAAGGAACGTGGACATGCAGCGATCCCGTGTTCGTAGGCGGCCTCGGTGGCCCGAGTCGGAACCAGACGCTGATAGGGCTGCCGCCATCGCTGCAGAAGGTGGGCAAGTACGACTTCTCGTCGACCGACGTGATCGCATTCCACACCGAGTGGGTTGACGCTATGGGCAACGGTGGGGGAAGGGAGTCGCCCCTCACCGAGGGCACGATCGAGGTCCTGAGCATCGATGACACGGCCATCACCGTGCGCCTCGAGGACTCGCGCCCGGACCACGTGGTCCCGCGTTGCCCCTGATCCGCGCAGGCCGCGTCACGTTCTCGCGGCGCGGGCTGTCGGTCGTCGCCGTGGTCGTCCGGGAGCTCCGCTACCTGGACGCGTTCGCGCGCAGCTCGAACCGCGGGCTGGCGCTCGCCGGCGCCGCGCTCCTCGCCGCGACGGCGCTGATCGCCGCGTTCGCGAGCCGGGCGACGGTGGGGCGGCCGGCCGGCGCGATCGTGGCGGGCGTGGAGCGGGTGGCGCGCGGGGAGCTCGGGGTGAGTCGCCGAGCGCGCCTTTCGCGAGGACCTCTTCTATCGGCTCGCGGTGATCGAGATCGCGATCCCGCCGCTCAGGCACCGGACGGACGACATCCTGCCGCTGGCCGAGCACTTCCTGGCCCGCGCGGCCGCGCACGCGGGCAAGCCGATCGCGGGGTTCTCGGGCGCGGCGGCGAAGCGCCTGCTCGCGCACGACTGGCCCGGCAACGTCCGCGAGCTGGAGAACGCGATCGAGCGGGTGGCGGCGCTCTGCGACGGCGGTCGGATCTCCCCGGACGACCGCCCCGAGGGCGTGCGCGCCCGGCGCGGCGCGCCGGATTTCCTGGAGGTGGCGGCGGACCGGCTGATGACGCTCGACGAGCTCCAGCGCGAGTATGCGCAGATCGTCCTGCGGCGCGTGGGCGGCAAGAAGCAGCGGGCGGCGGCGCTGCTGGGCGTCGACCGGCGGACGCTACAGCGCTGGTTCGACGGGGGGACCGACGGCGACGAGGGGCCGTGAGGGTGCGCGCGCGGGATGGCGGGTGTGCTGGCTGCCTCCGGACCATCGGATCCGAGCTCCCCGGGGCAGCTGGCTGCCTCCAGGCCATCGGATCCGGTCTCCCCGGGGCAGCTGGCGTCATCGTGAACCCTGGCGAACCGAGCTCTCGCTCCGCGGCACGGGCGCCGATGACAACCGCCGCGCGCTTGCACTACGGTGCCGGCCGTGCCCTGGAGTGACCACATCATCCCAGCGCCGCACGCCGGGACCCGGCCCGTCTTCAAGCGGACGGGGGACGCGGTGGAGGACGTGCTCGCGGCGCTCGCGAAGGTCGACGACGACGTCAGGCGATCACGTGAACATCACCCGCGAGGAGATGCGAGCGTGCTTCGAGTACGCGAGCACGCTCGTCGCCGACCGGATGATGCAGCGGGCCGACCCCGGCGGCGCCAAGACGCACGTCAGCTCCGAGCAGCTCAAGAGAGCCTTCCGGCGCCACAAGGACGCCGGACTCAACGGCGCCGAGCTGAGCGACTCGTCGCTGCTCCTCGTCATCTATGCGATCGAGTGCGGCCTCAAGCGGGTCCTGCTCGACAGGAGAGGCAAGAAGACCACGCTCAAGCTCGACAAGGACGACCTGACGCACCACCTCGACGAGCTGCTCCGACTGGTCGGCCAGACGCCGCGCTTTCACGCGGTCAGGTTGGTGGAGCCCGACGAGGACGTGGGCCCGGACCGGATCCACGAGGCGCTGCGCTACGGGCGGCGCCTGTCCGTGGATTCCCGTAGAAGCCTCCTGATCTCGGCAAAAGCGGTGCTGAAGTACCTCGAGGAGAACATCCGATGACCCCGTTGTACACATGGCGAGACGTGGAGCGCGCCCTGCGAGGCGAGGAGGCTCCGCCCTGGCTCGAAGTCTCGGCGGACCTCGAGGCGCTCAACGTCACGTGCGCGCCCGGACGCCGCGCGGACGTGGCGAGGCGACTCGCCGATGTGTTCGGACCCAAGATCGCCGTCGACGGCGTGACGCTGGCGCTCGAGTCGACGCTCAAGGCGCCCCGATCGCTCCGCATCGAGATCCACGAGTCAGACGAAGACGCGACGCCGTCGCCTCACGTGGTCCGCCCCCTCTGGACCGACGCCAAGGAAGTCCCGGGCCCTATCCATCCGCTCCCCGAGGGCTCTCCGAGGCTCGCGGCGTTCTATTCGTACAAGGGCGGCGTCGGCCGTACGACCACGCTTCTGGCCACCCTCGGAGCGCTGATCGAGCCGCCCCCGCGAGGGGGCCATGTTCTCGTGGTCGACGCGGATCTCGAGGCCCCGGGGCTGACGTTCGAGATCCCCGGCCCCCCCGACCGATTCTGCCTGCTCGACTTCCTCGCGCTCGTGCACGACGCGGACGACTGGCGCGCCGTGCTCCCGCTCGCCACCGAGCGGCTCCGCCGGAACAGCGAAGGGCTGGAGCTCTCCGGGGGTCGCGCCACCTTCTATTTCCTTCCGTCCCACCGCGACAAGGAGCAGCTCTTCGCGCAGCCGGTCACGATCGAGCAGGTCGTGCGAGGACCGGGGCGGGCGCACGTCATCGCGGAGGCGCTCGCGGCGCTGGGTCAGGCGCTCGGCGTCGATGTTGTCCTCGTTGATCTCCGCGCGGGCGTCACCGAGCTCTCCTCCCCTCTCCTGCTGGATCCGCGGGTCCAGACGATCCTGGTGACGTCGTGCAGCGGGCAGTCGATCCGGGGTACCACCTTCGTGCTGGAGCGCATGAGAAGCCGCGTGCGGAAGGAAAGGCGCCCCGAGGTGGTCCTCTCGATGATCCCTCCCTCCTTCACGAGCGAGGCCATCGCGCGCCTCTCCGGTGATCTGCAGGACTCCATTCCCCACGCCGCAGACGACATCGCGGAGGAAGCGGTGCAGGGCAACGTACATGAGGCCCACTTCGCGGAGGCGCTCATCCGGTTCGATTCCGTCGAGCAGCTGCTGCGCGATCTGCTCCCCGGGACAGACCTGGGGAAGCGCGCAGCGCCCCGACTCGCGGCGCTGCTCGCGCCCCGGGCGACGCCCGCGGACACGCCCTCACCGGCTCCAACGGCACGCGGCCTGAAAGCGGTCGCAGCGGAAGCCAGGAAGCTCGAGTACGCGGAGGGCAACGCCAAGCTCAGCCTCCTGGTGACCCCGGCCCTCGCGGCACTGGTCGACCAGTTCCCCATGGGCCTCCCGCCGCCGTGGTGCTGGGCGCGAAGGGGGCCGGGAAGACCTTCGCCTGGGGTCAGATGGTCCTGGCCGGCGACTGGCGGGAGTTCTCCGCGCTGGTCTCCAGCAGCGCCCCCGCTCTTCCGCTCCCGGGTCAACATCAGGCCTTCGTCTTTCCTCTCCTCAGCCCGGTGAACAAACAGCCGGATCTCGCCGCGAAGGTGGCGGACGCCGAGCGTCTCGTCTGGGAAGCCCTCGGCCCGCGCCCTCCGGGCACGGAGGCACCGCTCACCGAGGACGCGATGCGCACCGACCTCGATCGAGCCCTCACCCGGGACACGGACGACACGGAGTTCTGGACCCGGCGCGTCGCCGCGCGCCTCGGTCTTCCAGAGACCGCCGGGGTGAGCGTCGAGGCCGTCGCCGCCGCGCTCGCCCAGCGCGGCGTGGCCGTGTGCCTCGCGATCGACGGGATCGAGGACTCGTTCCAGCCTGGCCCCCAATCCCCCCTCAGCGGAGGCCAGCAACGTCTCCTGCGAGATCTGCTCCAGCGCTTCACGCTCCGGGTGCGCGACCTGCGCTCGCCCCACCTCGGCGTCGTCACCTTCGTGCGCCGCGATCTCGCGCAGGCCGCGATCGCGCAGAATTTCGGCCAGTTCGAGGCGCTCCACGGCAAGTTTTCCATCGTCTGGACGTCGACGGAAGCGCTGCGGCTCGTCGCCTGGATCCTCGATCGCGCGGGGCTCCACGTCATCGATCCGGAGCGCATCCCGCTCGCGCCCTACGACGAGCTGCGCGAGGGACTCAAGGCCTTCTGGGGCGACCGCCTGGGCTCCGAGAGATCCCGCGAAGCCCACACCGACCGCTGGGTCGTCGCCGCCCTGTCCGATTTCCAGGGCCGCCTGCAGGCCCGCGATCTCGTGCGGCTCGTCCGATATGCGGCGGAGAAGGTGCCCGACGAGCCGAAGCTGACGCCGCGATCGCTCCGCGATGCGCTCGTCGAGTGCTCGGCAGCGAAGATCAAGGAGCTCGAGGTCGAGATCCCCGGTCTCTTGCCTCTGTTCGAACGTCTTCGCAAGGCGCCCGAGGAGCGGCGAACAATCCCCTTTCAGGCGGAGGATTTCGAGCTCGCGCGCGCGGACGTCGCCTTTCTCGAGACCCACGGCGTGGTCATCCGTGTCGAGCAGGATGAGCTCTATCTCCCCGAGATCGTGCGGCACGGTCTCGGCTTCCGCATGGACAAGGGCCGCCGCGCCCGCGTCCTCGCCCTCTACCGCGCCGCGCAGGCCCGGCGCCCGTGAACCGGCGGCCGGGTCGCTCCCGGCGAGCGCCTGCTCCGCCGCGTGCAGGTAGAACTCCACCGCGAGCCGCGGCTCGCCGCCCCGCTCGAAGTGCTCGGCGAGCACCTTGGCGTCGTGCTCTCCCGCCTGCAGGAGCCACTCGGCGGCGAGCCGGTGACCGAGCGCGCGATCGTGGTCCGGGAGCGTCACGTGGCAGCCATCGCGGATGAGCGCATGCCGGAACGCTTCTTTTACCTACGCGCCGAGACGGTTCAGGCCGAGGTTTTCGCGGGCTCCGACTCCGCCGTCCCCGGCTTCACGGGCTCGGCGAGGCCCTTGCCGAGCAGGACGAACAGCAGGATGAGCCCGACCGTGAGCAGGATGTGGCCCACCCCCGCGGTCCACGGCACGGCCTCCGGCACGTGGTAGCCGAGCACGGTCGCGATGCCGTGGACGCCCATCGTGCTCACAGTGATCGCGACCCCCGCGTTGTAGAACCAGAAGAAGTACGTGAACAGCGTCGCCCCGGACAGCTGAAACTGCTTATCGAGGGCGAGGACGATCAGGAAGCCCAGCGTGCCCAGGGCGAGCAGGTGGGTGTGCATGAGGGCCAATTGGGTCTCGCCGGGGAAGTGATTGACCTTGGTGAACTCCCGGTAGAACAGCCCGGAGACCACTCCGAGGATCATGCAGACGTGTGCTGCGTTGTACGACTTCCGCATTTCGGCGCTCGCTCCCTGTGATCGACCATCGCCCCGATAGGACTCCTTCAAGCACTTGATAGGGTCACGCACGGCGGCGGAGCTGCAGCGCGCCGAGCGCGACGCAGAGCACGGCGGTGCCCCAGTGCATCGCGAGGTAGCCCGGGTGAGCGCCGCGCCACGCGAGCACGATGGCTCCGTCGACGACGGGGATCACCGAGCCGAGGAGCAGCGCGAGCGCGGCGGCGCGCCGCTCGCCAAGGAGCGTGAAGGCGATGAGGAGCGCGCCGACGGAGAGGTCGCGCGCTCCCTTGGCGACAGCGTACGCGGCGAGGCCAGCGAGCGGCACGCCGAAGGCCGCAGCCGCGGCGCCGGGGACGACCAGGAAGCGCGCGCCGATGAAGCAGAGCGTGAGGCCGGTGAGCAGCGTGGCGATGCCCGCGCCGCCGAGGCGGCGCGACGGGAGGGACGAGGCGGAGGGAGCGATGGTGGCGTCGTTCATGGGCTGGATGTAGCCCTCGGCGGACGCGCGCGCGATGGCCGGCGCGCGCAACGAATGGCCCCAAACGCTCACGTTGCGAGCGCTATGGATCATCGTTAGGCTCGCGCCATGTACCAGGATGACCCGCTGTCGAGCCGATTTTTCCTGGCAAAACTCTCGTCCGAGCTCGTCTGCCGGACCGCTGCACGGGGGGCCTGGGCGCTCGAGCTTCCGGCGCGTCCGATCCTGGTGCTCCACCACGTGACCGAGGGGAGCTGCGTGCTGCGCGCCGGGCGAGAGGCCGTCTCGCTCTACCAGGGCGACGTGGCGCTGGTGCGACCGAACGTGGGGCACCGCGTCGACCACGGCGACGCGAGGGCGAAGCCCGTGCTCCTCGACCGGTGGCTCGAGGTCGCGCGAGAGGAGGACGGCGAGCGCGTGCTCGGCCGCGGCGCCGCCACGGCGCGCGCGCTGTGCGGCGTGTTCCGGTTCGAGCACGACGCGCTCGCCCCCCTGCTGCAGGTCCTGCCGACGGTGATCCACGCCGGCGCGCGGGCCATCGAGGCGCGGCCCTCGTTTGCCGGCGCGCTGGCGCGCCTCCGGAGCGAGCTGCGCGAGGCGCGCCCGGGAGCGGGGCTGGCTCGCCGTCGCTGGCTCGAGCTCATCCTCATCGAGCTCGTGCGGCTGCTCGCCGACCGCGAGCCCGCGAAGCTCGCCGCGCTCGGCGCCACGCAGGACGCCGTCGTCGCCCGCGCGATCGCCGAGCTCGTGCACGACCCGGCGCGCGCGTGGGACGTCGACACCCTGGCGCGAACGGTGGGCGTCTCGCGCGCCACGCTCGCCCGGCGGTTCCTCGAGGCCACGGGCGCGCCGCCCATGGCGTACCGGGCGACGCTGCGCACCGAGCACGCGCGCCGCCTGCTCCGCGAGACGACGCTGTCGAACCAGCAGATCGCCCACGCGGTCGGGTTCGCCACGGTGCAGGCGTTTCAGCGCGCGTTTCGGCGAGAGACCGGGGCGACACCGTCGGCTGTCCGCGCGAAGCCGCGCGCCGCGCACGGCTGAATCACCGCGCAGGAACGCCGGCGTGACGCGTCACACATCACGCGACGGGCGGCGGCGGCGGCGGCGGTAGCGAGGGCTGTTCGCCCTCGAGGCGCCGGCGCACGTACCCGAGGTGCAGGTAAAGCTGGTAGAGAGCCGCCATCGCCCCGAGCGGGACCGATACGGTGGCGAGCTTCTCCTCCAGCTGACGGAGCGTCGCGATCATCTCCGCGCGCCGCGCCGGATCCGGCGGGCCGGCGAGCTCCCGCTGCGCGCGGCGCAAGATCTCGTAATGGCGGTAGATCCGCGCGCTGATCCGCCAGTTGTACAGGGGCTGCGCGATCTTGAAGATGGAGAAGATCACCGTCGCCAGCGGCAGCAGCATGAGCTTCAGCCGGCTCACCATCGACGCAGGCCAGAACGGCAGGACGCGCTGCAGGAGCAAGGGCCCCTCCTCGAGGTAACGCCGCGCCTCGGGGCGGAGCGGCGCCTCCACGAACCGCGCGGACGGGAACTCGCCGGGCGCGTCGAGGAGGTTGCCCGGCTCGTGCGCGGCGCGCGCCGCCTCGATCAGGAGCGGGACCAGCGCGGGGTGGAGCGTCGCGTTGGCGACCAGCGCGGCCGGCGGGGCGAGCAACGGGCTCGGCGCGGGCGGGATGTTGCGCTCGAGGTCGAGCAACCCCTCGCTGAGCACGACGCTCGTCAGATAGGGGTAGCGGCGCGCGTAGCTCTGGTGCTGGCGCAGGGTCATGAGGCGCACGCCATCGGCGCGGATCAGCTGCTGCACCTGCTCGGAGCCGGGGCCGACGATGAAGAAGGCCGCGTCGATGCGGCCGGCCTGGAGCGCCTCGGCCGCCTGCCGGTCCGGCAGCCCCTCGAAGGGCGCGCCCGCCGCGGCCTGACCGGCCGCGGTGACGCCGCTGTCCGCGAGCAGCCGCTGCGCGACCACGCGCGTGCCGCTCCCCTCGGGGCCGATCGAGAGCCGCTTGCCCGCCAGATCCGTGAGGCGGTCGTAGGGCCGGTCGCCGCGGTGGAAGATCCAGAGCGGCTCGCGGTAGACGCTGGCGAGGCTGCTCAGGCGGTCGCGCGCGTCGGGCGGCATGGCGCCGCCCTGCACGAAGGCGACCGAGACCCCGCTCGCCGGATCGAGCAGGAGCGCGACGTTCTCGGCCGAGCCCGCGGTCTCGCGGATCTCGAGCGCGATGTCGAACCCGGCCAGGTACGCGCGGTACCGCTCGGCGAAGGCGTGATAGCGGCCCGTGGGCTGGCCGGTGGCGATCGTCAGCCGGCGGGGAGGCGGGGGCTCTACGAACAGCAGGTACGTCGCGACGAGGGCGGTGAGGCCGACGAGCAGGAACGGGGTCCAGACGCGCAGGAGCTCCCTGCGGTAGCCTTCGGCGATCCTGCGGCGGAAGAGGAGCCTGATCATGAGCGGATCGGCCGGAGATCCCCGTCCGGGCACGGCCCCGCGCTCGCATGGAGCGCAGGGGGCGTCCACGCGGCCGGAGGGTGTCCGGGGGCGGATGATGCCCCGGCCGATGCCCCCGGACAATGCCGTTGTTCGACGGACGCCGGGGATCGCGCGGTGTCTCAGGCGCCGACCGCGCGTCGAGGCGATCGTCCGCCAGGCGCGGCGGCACGGCAGCCGCAAGGCGCTCGCCGGTCCGGTGGCCGAGTGGTTCCGCGACCGGGCGCTGCCGCTGTTCCTGCGGCTCGGCGCGGCGGCGCAGGCGCGCGTGCACGCGTACCGGATCGACTGGGAGGCGCGGGCGGCGTAGCGCCGGGGGGGCGTCAGTCCTTGTCGTCCGGCTGCGCCACATTGTCCGGCACGCCCAGGGCGACCGGGCCCATCCCCTTGCTCTTGAACTGGTTGTGCCAGAGGCTCTTGCCGGTGAGCGAGAAACACTCCACCTCGCCCTGCTTGGCGACGAAGAGCCGGTCTCCCTCCAGGAGGAGCGTGGCGCGGCCCTGCGTGGCGGCCTTCACCTCCCAGAGCAGCTCGCCCGTCGGGTAATGCAGACAGGCGACGTGGCTGAAGCTCGCCGCGTAGATCGCCGCAGGCGTGATCAGGAGCGCTGTGGAAGAGAAACCGACCCCGGCCTGCTTGTACTCCCAGAGCACGCGCCCGGTGGCCGGGTCGACGCCGAAGATCTGATCCCGGAACGCCGCCACCAGCACCGGCGCCGCCGCGATTGTTCGGTATTCGCTCATACGTCCCCTCGCTTCCTGATTGCGCCCAGCGAGCTATCAGCGGGGGGCGGCGCGGCAAGCTGCGAGCACGTGCGGGGTCGCGAGCCGCGCGCACGGCGAAGATGCGAGCTCGCATGGGCGGCTGGCGGAAAGGTGATGCGGGGGTCGTCCTCGAAGACGAGGAGCGAGGCGCGCCCCGTGTCTCGCGCGACGCGCGCCTCGTTGCGGCCTCGTAGGTCCTGGACGACGTGGTGGTGGACGCCTTCGCCATGGCAAAGATACGCCTCCTTGTCGGGGCCAGCGCCCCTCGGAATGAGGGGCCGGAGGATCGACGAGGGTATCGGCGAACAAGGTATTGGCCAGAGGAGAGCGCGAGTCGGTCGCGCCGCGAAGAAGCGCTCGGGCGGAGGGCGGGGAGAGGCGGTGTGCCGCGCATCGAATCGAGGGGGCGGCGGGCCGGCCCTACGGCGCGGGGAGCCCCGGCGCCGCGGGCAGCGGGCCCGGAAGAGGTGAGCGAAGGAAACAGCGCGCTGCAACCACAAGTGGCGCGCGAGACGACGCCGGGGCTGCACAGGAGACCCATCGGGCCTGCGCAGGAGCCAGACGATGGTGACGAAGGACACCAACGTGGGCGCGCAGGAGGGGCGCCAGGGCCGCTCAGGACGAGGACAAGTGCAATGCAGGACACCAACGTGGGTGCACAGGAGAGCGCCCAAGCCGCGCAGGAGGGCCTGCGGGGCTGCGCAGGAGACCCACCGGGGCCGCGCAGGAGCGCGCCGGGGCTTGTCCAGGAGGGTCAATGGGCTGCGCAGGACGGCCGGCGGCGCTGCGCAGGAGGGCGCCGGGGCTTGTCCAGGAGGGCCGGCGGGGCGCTGCTCACGCTGATCTTCGTCACGCCGCTCCTCGCCGCGTGGACGCTGGGAGAGCGTGCTGGAACGAGAGAGCGTCGCCTCCGAGACCGTGACTTGACCGAGGTCGAGCCCGATCCCGACACCAGTGCAGTTGTCGTCAATGGTGGAGAAGTGGACATGGCCCGTCCGGGAGCCCCTGTTCGCGCACGCCGCACCGGGCCCCTGTCACGGGCGGTGGACAGGTGTCAACGGCGCGTGACGATCGGCGCCGGATCCAGCGGCGCGATCGCCCGAGGAATGCGCGTGGGAAGGGGTGGAATGGCCATTGCTACAAGGCAAAGCGTAAAGCGCACAGCGTACAGGGACCGGCAACCCTGAAAGGACGAGGAGAACACGATCATGAGAAATGGACTCGCCACCGCATTCCTCTCGCTCACCGCGCTCGCTGCGATGGTGAACTGCACCTCTGTCAACGGCGGCTCCGCGACAGGCCCAACCCCATCGTGGATCGCGTGCGATGGGCTCGACGAAGCCGCCTGTCTCCTGCGCGACGACTGCGCTCCGCTCTACGGCGCGGGCTCGGACACCACGTTCGTCAGGTGCGCGGACGGCGCCCTCACGTGCGATGTCGACGCGTGCGGGCCCGCGCTCGGGACGCCGTCCTGGGAGTGCGCCGACGGCTCGATCGGCGGGAACACGGGCCGGTGCATCCCTCACCCGGATGGCACCTGCGGCTGGGAAGTCCGGGAGTGCCGGCAGCCCGTCTGCGACGTCGACACGTGTGGTGAGCCGCCGCCCGTGGAATTCTGGACATGCCCGGACGGAACCCGCATCTACCCTGCATGCACGCCGACGGACGGGGACTCCTGCGGCTGGGTCTGGGTTTTCCCGGCGTGCCCTCCGGACGTGAGCGGCGTCTGCGGCGTCGACGGGTGTGGTGAGCCGCCGCCCGCGGAATACTGGACATGCCCGGACGGAACCCGCATCTACCCTGCATGCACGCCGACGGACGGGGACTCCTGCAGCTGGGTTTTCCCGGCGTGCCCTCCGGACGTGAGCTCGCGCTGATCGCGCTGCTCGCCGGCGCTCCAGCGCTCGTCGCGGGGTGCGCCGGGGCGACCGGCGAGGCGCCCCGCACGCCGCGGCCCGGCGTCCACGTCGCGCTCATGCCCGCCGCATGGGCCACCGAGGCGAGCGTCGAGGGCGTCGACGGCGACAGCGCGATGGCGTCTGCGCTCGCGCGGCGCGGGGGCGCGCGGGTCTCGCTGCTCTCGGCGCGGCTGTCGCGCAGCCCCGGCTGCGCCGACGACGCCGCGTGCGTGCGGGAGGCGGCCCGCGCGCTCGGCGCCTCGAAGATCGCCCGGACCGAGCTCGCGGGGCTCGGCGCGACCGTGCTCGTGCGCGGCGCGATCGTCGACGTGGAGACACAGATGAGGGAGCAGCTCATGCAGGAGGTCGTGCACGACGCGGATCCGGCGCGGGTCCGCGCCGCGATCGAGCGGCTGGGCGAGCGGCTCGCGAAGCCCTGGGCGCCCCTCCCGCCGGGGCCGCGCCGCGCCTGGTACGAGGAGCCGTGGCTCTGGGTCGGCGTAGCCGCCGCGGCGACGGCCGGCGCCGCGGCCGGGATCGGCGTCGCGCTGAGCAGCGGCGAGGGCGACCCCGACGTGGTGCTCACCCCGCCATGAGCCGGCGCCGGCGCGATCCTCCGGCGCGCGAGCCTGGGCAGGACGCCGCGAGGGGAGCCTCTCCCGCCCCCCGGCGCGCGCTCGCGCTCGGCGCCGCCGGGCTCGCGCTCGGCGCGGCAGGGTGCGCGGAGCCGCCCGCGCTCGACCTGATGCTCGTGCCCGATCCGAACGTGAACACGACCGAGCAGCTCCTCGCGCACGTCCAGCAGGCCGTGCTCGTCGTCGACGCCGAGGAGGGCCTCTACGCCCCGGGCGAGGAGCGGTCGCAGGGCGGCGTGCAGGTGAAGAACGCCGACGTGGATGCGGCGCTCGAGCTCGTATTCACCCTCTCGATCGAGCGGGAGCGGCTCCCGATCATCCGCATCGAGCAGGGCGGTCTACCCGACGTCTCGCTCACTATCCGGGTGCTCGGCCTGCAGGCGAGCCCGGCGCCGGGCAGCTTCGTCGCGCGCGGCGAGCTGATGGGGGCGCGCCTCGCGGCGCCGCCGCCGAGGATGACGGTGCCCTTCAACCTGCGGCCGGAGGTGAGGCCGCCTCGCGTCGAGCGCGTCTTGCCCGACGATGGAGGCGTCGCGCTCCGATGTGCCGTGCCTTCGCTCGTCATCTCCTTCTCGCGCCCCATCGACGAGGCGAGCCTGCGCGCGCCGGGCGCCGTCGCGATCACGCCAGATCCAGGGCCGATCTCGGTGGCCATGGATCCGTCAGGGCTCGTCGCAAACGTCGCCACGCCGAGGCTCGTGGGGGTCGGCGGGCTCGCGTATCGCGTCGCCATCGCCAGCGCGGTACGCGATCTGGCAGGGCAGCCGCTCGATCAGGTCGCGGCAGAAGCGGGCGCGCAGGGGTATCTCGGCGACTTCTCCCTGTCCTGCGAGCCGCCCCCGACGGATCCGACCGAGCCCCCGTGCGCGCCGGACTACGCGTGTCCCCTGGGCGCCGCGTGCGTCAGCGGGGTCTGCCTCCCCAGAGACTGCCCCGCGCCGTGCCCGGGAGGGCGCGTGTGCGATCGGCTGCGCGCCCTGTGCGTCGACGACTGTCGCGCCGACGCGCTCTTCTCGCCGTGCGCTCCGGAGCACCGCTGCGACGCCACGAGCGGGCTCTGCCGCTGACGGCGCACCCTCATCGCGCGAGCTCCGCGAGGAGGGCGTCGAGCTCGGCGTTCGTCGCCTCGTAGCGCCTGTCGAGGAACGACTGCAGCGCCGCCGCGGCGCGGCCCTCGGCGGCGCGCGTGTCGGCGCCGCGCGCGCGCGCGGCGCGAAGCAGGGCCCCCACCCGATCGAGCTTTCGGCGCAGGATCTCCTGGTCGAGCCGCAGCCCGGCGGTGGTCGCGACGAACGTGCCGACCTCGGAGGCCGCCGCGGCGACGTCCCCCTCGGCGAGGGCAGCCTCGGCGCGCGCCGCGGCGGCGCGCAGGCCGGGCGGGAGGTCCGCGGCCTCGATCCCGCGCTTCGCGAGCGAGGCGCGGGCGGCGTCGAGCCGAGCGCGCAGCGCGGCCGCGCGCTCGTCGACCGGCGCGCCCTCCAGCCTGGCCGGTGGCGCAGCGAGGGCTTCGCCGGCTTCAGCGCGGGCGGGCAAGCCACCGTCGGCGGCAGACGGCGCGGAGGCGCCGCCGGAAGGCGCGGAGGCGGCTGCCGCGGCTGCCCCTCGGGCCGGCGGGAGGCCGCCGAGGGGCCATGACGCGCTCGGAAAGGACGCTTTCGCCGCGACCTCCCCGGCCGCGGGCGCAGACGGGACGCCGGCAACGCTGCCCCCGCTCGACGCCGTGGCGACCGGAGCGGTCCCAGCCGCGGGCGCGGACGGAACCTCGGCGGCCGTGCCTCCGCTCGCCGCCGTCGCGACCGGCGCGGCCCGCATCGGGATCGCACGCGACGCCGCTCCGCCTGCGCGCAGCATGCGCTCTCCGGCCAGCGCGCCGGCGAGCAGCGTCGCGGCGAGCGCGGCGACGGCGGACCACGCCGCGCGGGCGGGCTGCGGGCTCCCGGCGCGGGGCTGCCCCGTCTCGGAGGAGGGCGCGGCGCGCGGCGGCTCCGGCGGCGGCGCCGGGGCAGGGTCGGGCGCGCAGGGCGCCGGTCCGGGCAGGGCAAGGGCCTGCGCGCCGCGGGCCAGCCAGGCCCGCTCGTCGCCCCGGAGCTCGGTCTCGAGCAGCGGGGCGAGCGCGCCGCGGAAGGCGGCGGCGGTTGGGAATCGTTCCTCGGGGAAGCGCGCCAGCGCGCGGGCGAGCACAGGGTCGAGGCGCGGGTCGCCGCCGAGCGACGAGGGCGACCGGCGCGGCGGATCCTCCGCTGCGCGCAGCAGCGAGAGCTCGTCGGCTGCGTCGAGCCAGGGCCGGCCGGTCACGAGCTCCCAGAGGAGGATCCCAGCGGCATACAGATCCGCGCGCGCGTCCACGCTCGATCCGGTCACCTGCTCGGGCGCGAGATACGCGAGCTTGCCCTTGATGACACCGGTCCGCGTGCGCGCGTCCCGGAGGCGCGAGCGCGCGATGCCGAAGTCGCCGAGCTTGACGGCCCCATCGCGCGAGACGAGGAGGTTCTCCGGCGTGACGTCGCGGTGCACGATCCCGAGCGGACGGCCCGCGGCGTCCGTGGCGCCGTGCACGAACGCGAGCACGTCGAGGAGCGTCGCGGTGACATGCAGCGCGACGCCGAGCGGCACGGCCTCCCCGGCGCGGCGGGCGGCGGCGAGGATCTCGGCGAGCGTTGCCCCTTCGACGTGCTCGAGGACGATCCATCCGCCCATCGCGTCCTCGCCGTGCTCCAGCGTACGGACGAGGGCCGGATGGACCGGCGTCGCGAGCGCGCGCCCGAGCTCTGCCTCGTGCACGAAGGCGCGGACGAGCTCGGGATCGCCCCGGTGCTGAGGCAGCATCCGCTTCAGCACCGCGCGGGGGGCCCGCTCGCCGCGCACGAGGAACACCTCGGCCATCCCGCCCACGGCGATGCGGCGCACGACGAGCCAGCCGGGGGCGGCGGGGACATGGAGGTCGCCCTCGGCGGCCGGCTCACTCGACCCGGAGGCCATGCTTCTGCATCAGCCGATAGCACGACTGGCGGGAGAGCCCGGCGAGCCGCGCGGCCTCGGAGACATTGCCCTGCGCCCGCGCGAGGAGGTGCTCGAGGTAAGCTTGCTCGAAGCGCTCGGTCCATGTCCGCTTCGCCTCGTGGAACGGCTCGCCGACGGGGATCGGCAGGCCGCCGAGCTCGGCGCCGCCCGGAGCCCCGCTCGAGGTGCCGAGCAACGACGCCGCCGGGACCCCTGGGAGCGTCAGGAACCGCTCGACGACGTTGCGCAGCTCGCGCACGTTGCCCGGCCATGTGTGGCTCGCGAGCAGCTCGAGCATGGACCTGGGCAGATCGATCGGGGCGCCCGGCGCGAGCTTGCCGAGGAAGTGGCTGACGAGCCGCGGGATCTCTTCCTTTCGCTCTCGGAGCGGCGGGAGGCGGACCGTCACGACAGAGAGCCGGAAATAGAGATCTTGCCGGAAGCGCCCGGCGCGGACCTCGGCCTCGAGGAGCCGGTGCGTGCAGGCGATGTACCGGACGTCGATGTGCCGCGGCCTCGGCTCGCCGAGGCGGCAGACGGTGCGCCCCTCGAGCGCGCGGAGCAGCTTCGGCTGGAGCTCGAGCGGGAGCTCGCCGATCTCGTCGAGGACGAGCGTGCCGCCGTGCGCCGCCTCGAAGAGGCCCTCACGGGCCTCGGTGGCGCCGGTGAACGCCCCGCGCGCGTGGCCGAAGAGCTGCGCCTCCAGCAGCGTCGGGCTGGCCGCGCCGCAGTCGAGGATCACGAACGGCCCATCGCGCCGCGGAGAACGCTCGTGGATGGCGCGCGCGGCGAGCTCCTTGCCCGTGCCCGAATCGCCGAGCACGAGCACCGTCGCGTCGCTGCGGGCCGCGCCCTCGAGGATCGCGAAGGCGGCGCGCATCGGCGGGCTGTGGCCGAGCAGAGCGCCGAAGTTCATGGCACGCGAGAGCGGGAGCTCCCGCGCCCCCTCCTCGAGGGTGAAGGAAAGGCGCGTCTCTCCGGCGCGGATCTCCGTGGCCTCGTCGATCCAGACTTCGCCGGTGCGCCGGCCGTCGACGAACGTCCCGTTCGTGCTCCCGAGATCGCGCAAGCGGAAGCCGAGGGGCGTGGCAGCGATCTCGAGGTGGCGCGCGCTCACCGCAGGATCCGCGAGCGTGAAATCGACGTCATCGCCCGCGCCGACGACCACCGGAGCAGCCTCGACGGCGATCGTGTGGCCCGCGCTCGGCCCGTCCACGGCCGTGAGGCGGCCGCGGGGGACGACGAGCCGCGGACCGCCTGCCACCTCGATCACACGGGTGCCGCGGGCCTCCGGTTGTACGCTGCGCTTCGACACAAGGGCCTGACCGTAGCGTACCACAGGCCCATCGGCGCTCGATCGTTGTGCCTGGCGAGGCCCGCCGGCCGCCGATGAAGCACAGCGTGAGGCCGGTGAGCAGCGTGGGCGACCGACGTACCGGGCGACGCTGCGCACCCAGCACGCGCGCCGCCTGCTCCGCGAGACGACGCTGTCGAACCAGCAGATCGTCCATGCCGTCGGGTTCGCCACGGTGCAGGCGTTTCGGCGCGAGACCGGGGCGACACCGTCGTCTGTCCGCGCGCGGCTGCGGAAGGAGTCGAGGCCGCCATCGTCATGACGGTGGCGCTCGAGCCTCCAGCGACCCCGCCGCGGCGATCCTCACCGGACGGTGAATTTTGGCAAGCGCTGTCGCATCTAGGGCGGGAAGCGACGAGCTCTGGACCGTGCAGCTCGACGGGCGCAGCGCGGCCCGGCGGGTCTCCGGGCAGAGCGGATGTGCTCGCTGCCGCGTGCGCTCCGGTGCGAGCGCCCCGAAACCGAGGAGGAACGATGCGCCTTCCATGCAGTATTGGCTTTTTGCTGTTCCGTACGCTTGGCTTGTTGTTCGGCTTCGCGCTGCTGCCCGATGCGGCGCACGCGGCCACCACCGCGATCACGTACACCATCGCCCACGCCGATTGCGTCGCGGCCAGCGGCTTCGCGCTGTACATGAACGGCACGCTGCTCGACACCGTGCCAAGCTCGAACGACTGCGAGTGCAACGCCTCGCCGCTCCGGGTGAGCATCACCGATCCGGCGTTGCTCGCGCTCTACAACCCCGCGAGCTGTAACGACTTCCAGGTCGCGTTGGTCGGTGATGAGTACGTTTCGTGGGGCTACGTGCGCGTCGACGTCGCGTCGGACGAGGGAGCGGCGTCAGCGTGTCTGTTCGACGCCAACCCGACCCGCACCGGCGTGCGCTGCGCCAACCGGAATATTTGCGACGGCTACGTGTCCACCGCCCAGTTCATGGGGAGCGGGGCCAGAGATGGCGACGGCGTCATGGCGGGTGCGGGCACGGGGTGCGACAACTGCTTTGACGCCTACAATCCGGACCAGAGCGACGCCGACGGCGACGGGGTTGGTGATGCCTGCGATCGCTGCGTGGGCCCGGGGTCGGACGACAGCGACAGTGATGGCCTCTGCGATGGGGCGGACAGCTGCGTCGCGACCGTCAACCCGGGCCAAAGCGACGCCGACAGCGACGGTGATGGCGTCTGCGATGGGGCGGACAACTGCATCGCGACCGCCAACCCGGACCAGAGCGACGCGGACGGCGACGGGTTCGGCGACGCCTGCGACAACTGCGTGGGCACGCCGAACTCCCGCCAGGAAGACAGCGACGGTGACGGGCTCGGCGACGCCTGCGCGCCCTGCTCAGGATGGGACGACTACGACTATGACGGGCTCTGCGGAGGTGCGGACAACTGCGACTACTACTACAACCCGGACCAGCACGACGCAGACGGCGATGGCGTGGGCGACCCCTGCGACAACTGCGCGGACACGTCGAACCCCGGCCAGGAAGACAGCGACTGGAACGGCCACGGCGACGCGTGCGACTTCTGCTACGCGTCCGGGGACACCGACTTCGACGCCGACTGGGCCTGCGACTCGGTGGACAACTGCCCGGGCCTCCCCAACCCCACGCAGGACGACAGCGACGGCGACGGGTACGGCGATTTCTGCGACGAATGCAGAGGCCCAGGGTGGTACGACTACGACTATGATGGGGTTTGCGACGGAGCGGACAACTGCGTGGCCACGCGGAACTACGACCAGGCCGACGCCGATGGCGACGGCCGGGGCGACGCCTGCGACAACTGCGCGACCACGCCGAACCTCAGCCAGGCCGACAGCGACGGGGACCGTGCGGGCGACGCCTGCGACAACTGCGCGGCCGCGCCGAACCCCAGCCAGGCCGACAGCGACGGTGATGGCGTCGGAGACGCCTGCGACAACTGCGCGGCCGCCCCGAACCCCGGCCAGGCCGACAGCGACGGTGACGGCGCCGGCGACGCGTGCGACCCCTGCGTGACGATCCAGCGGGGCACCTTCGGCCAGGTGGCGGACACGGCGATCTGGGCGCTGTACCCGAGCTACAACGAGGGCAGCTCTTCCTATGTCCACACGGGCCTGAGCAACGGCGCGGAGAAGAACGCGCTGTACCGCTTCGAGCTCGACTCCATCCCGTACGGGGCCACCGTCGCGTCAGCCACGTTCAGCACCGCGCTCTACAGCTCCGGCACGGGCGAGATCCGGGTGCACCGCATCAACGCCTCCTGGGCGGAGTCCACGGTGACCTGGAGCAGCTTCGCCGACAGCTTCGAGCCGGCCGTCGAGGCGACGTTCCTCGGGGCGTCGTACGGCGTCGCGACCGTCGACCTGACCGCGCTCGTCCAGGCGTGGGTCGACGGCGTGCACCCGAACCACGGTTTCCTCCTGGAGGAGGACCTGACGGCGCTCACCAGCTACCGTTCGAGCGAGCACGGCATTCTCACCGACCGCCCCTCGCTCGAGGTGTGCTTCCACTGACCGCCTCCTGACCCCGGCCGCTTCCGCCGCGTCGCGGGCCCGCCGGTCGAACGGGGCGAACCGCGGCGGCATCAGAGCCGCGTGCTGGCCCCGGAGGCCCCATGCGTCTCCCTCGGACGCTCGAACGTCACGGCGCGGGCATGACCAGGGTCAGCCCATCGTGCGCGCCGAGCTGCGACGTGATGATGGTCTGCATATAGTCATACGTCGGGTCGTAGGTGTACAGGAACCCGTCCTGATCGATCTCCCAGAACTGGTCGGCGATCGGATCGTACGCGAAGCCGCCGGCGTTGGTGGGCTCCTGATATGCCAGCAACGACGCGGCGCCGTTCGCGACGTCGACGGCGAGGAGGGCTCCATAACCGGCGACGAACCCGACGAGCTGGTCGCGGGTGGTGTCGTAGGCCATGCCGTCGTAGTTTCTGGGGGGCGTCCCGAGGAGGGTCGCGGCTCCGGTCGCCCTGTCCAGCTGGTAGAACCCGGGTTGGCTCCCACGCGCGCTGCCATACAGGTTGCCAGTCCTCGGATCGAGGCCGAGCCCGAACATCTTGTCGACGCCGTGGATGCCCACCAGGCTGGCGGCCCCGGTGGCGATATCGACCGTGTAGAGTCCATTGCTGGCGCGCCCGTCGATCATCCACAGGGTGCCGGTCGCCGCCTCCCAGGCGAGCTCGCCGATATCGAAGCTCACGCCGAGCGGACCGACGTCCTCGAATTTCCGCGTCCGCAGGTCGAACCGGCGAAGCATGTCGTCCTCCTCGCGCACGGTGTAGAGGAACCGGCGCGTGCCCTCGATCTGGCAGGTCGCCGAGCAGCCGTCGCCGTTGACATGGCCGCCATCGTCGCACTCCTCGCCCGGACCGACCCTGCCGTTGCCGCAGGGGGACTCGGGGACGCACGCGCCGCTGACGCATATCGACTCCGCGGTGGCCGGGTCGCCGTCGTCGCACGCCGTGTCGTCGGGCGCGTTCGGGTTCGTGCAGAGCCCCGTCCTGGGGTCGCACGCGCCCGCGACGTGGCACGCGTCCGGCGGCGCGCAGGTCACGCCGGCGCAGAGGCTCGGCTCGCAGCTGTAGACGACCGTGACGCGCGCGAACGCCCCGCCGAGCTCCGCGCTCCGGCTCAGCCCGTCGCAGCTCGGCGCGGAAATAGTCACGGAGTTCACCCCGCCGAGCACGTACGAGCTGAAGTTCACGTCGGGGAACGAGGCGAGCCCGTGCTCCGAGTCACAGGTGCACGATCCGATAGGGTCGAAGTTGCCAATCGCGGCGCCATTGAGCGACACGGCGCGGACGCCGGCCTCGAAGGAGCAGTCGATGCCGCTCTCGAGCGCGACGTCGACCCGGCGCACGGAGGAGAGCCCGCGCCCGAGATCGTGCCACTGGAACCCGTAGTCGCCGCACCCGTAGCGGTGGGTTTCCGTGTCATCGCAGCGCTCCTCCTGGTTGATGAGGCGGTCCGCATCGATGTCGTAGCTCGTCGCGCATTCCCCGTCGGGGAGCTGGATGGAGCCGTCGGGGCAGGTGCAGTCGCAGCGCTCGGCCGATACGTGGATGTAAAAGTACAGCCATGTCGACGCGCCGTGCACGTCGGTGGCCTTGACCTGAAGGGTGTAGACGCCCGGCGTGTCCGTCGAGAACGTGCCGACGGGCCCAGGAAGGCCGAGGACCGGGGAGGACCCGCTCACCTTCGAGCCGATCTGCCAGGTAACCGAGATCGCGTCGCCATCGGGATCGTCTGCGTCCACGGTGATCGTGGCCGTCTCGCACAGGGTGATGAACTTGCTGGGCGCGATGTCGAGGCTCTTGATCTTTGGCGGGGAGTTCAGAGTGACCACCGCGTCGAGGAGGCCGTCGGTATCCCCGCGGCACTGGGACACGAGCATGACTTCCCTCGTCCACTGCCCAGGGACATCCACCACCGTCTCGGCAGGAGCGCACTCTTCCGACGGCGAAGCGTCGTGCATCGGCGTCGCGCAGACGCGGTAATTGCCGCGAGGCAGCACGAACGTGCCCTCCGCGGCCGCGTGCGTCCCGGAGCCCGTGACGAGGTGGTCGTCGTAGGGCACGTCGCCGGCGAGGGGCACGTCGATGTCGAGGGCGCTGGTCGCCTCCGCGATCGCCGTGTCCCTGCAGGTGCTGCTGGCGCCGACGACCTTGTAGTGGACCGCCGTCACGTCGTGCCGATCGCCCCGGATCGCGAGGGCGGCACGGATAACCCCGGTCTCCGCATCGTCACCTCCGTCGATCCCCTGTTGGCCGCACGCCGGCAACGCGAGCGCGAGCGCGATGGCCGTCGATCCTTGCGCGAAGTCTCTTCGTCCCCTTCTCATCCTATCACCTTCCTGCGTTCTTCTCTTGGGTGGTGTGGTCTCGACGCTCGAGCGCCGGCGATCCGGAGATCGAGGTCGCTCGAGGATTTCGCCGTTCGTGCACGTCATTCCGGCGATGTCAGCGCGTGAGTCGCCTTCATCGTCGTCGTTCCCTGCATGGACAGGAGCCCCACCGAAACGTAAGTCCTTACGGGGACTGAGATGCTTGCAGGTCTGCTCGCATTCAACCTCGCGCACGTGCCGTGGCCTGCGGCCGTGGATGTTGTTCGGCGCGGTCGCCTCCCTCGATCCCGGGAAGCTCGTTCGCGGGCTGTGGCAGAATGCCTCTCTGGAGCCAGGGCGGGTGGCCGGCGGGGAGGCGGCCGCGGCGCGCTCGATCCCTGCGCGCCCGTCCGCGAGCTGCGTCAAGCCTCAAGCTCGATGGAGTTCCATCCGTTCCGCGTCGCGGCGCTCGAGGGGGCTGCCCCCGAGATCAAGCGGCCTCCCTGAGCGCTCACGAGCGCGCGGGGCGCTCGTCCGCCTCGCCCAGCGCGCGGGACGCCCCCTCCCGGATCCCGCGGAGCACCGCCTCGACGTCCCTCTCCGCGCCCAGGGCGAGCCCCCGGTCCGCGAGCGCGCGCGCGGCGGCCGGGTCGCTCCCGGCGAGCGCCTGCTCCGCCGCGTGCAGGTAGAACTCCACCGCGAGCCGAGGCTCGCCGCCCCGCTCGAAGTGCTCGGCCAGCACCTTGGCGTCGTGCTCTCCCGCCTGCAGCAGCCACTCGGCGGCGAGCCGGTGCCCGAGCGCGCGATCGTGGTCCGGCAGCATCGCGTAGCAGCCGTCGCGGATGAGCGCGTGCCGGAACGCGTACTCCTCCTCGTCCGAGAAGCGGCTCTGCTCGCGGCGCTCGAGCAGCTCGCGCTGGAGCATCCACGGCAGCCAGTCCACCGCGAGCGTCGACCCGCCGGCATCGCCGAGCAGGGCGAGCGCCCCGGTCTTCCAGAACGCCTCGCCGAAGACGCTCGCCGCCCGCAGCAGCCGCCGCGCCTCCGCGGGGATGGCCTCGAGCCGCGCCTCGACCATGCCCAGGATCGTCTCCGGCAGCCTGTCCGCGCGCCCCTCCGCGACCGCCCGGATGAGCTCCTCCAGGTAGAAGGCGTTGCCGCTCGCGCGCTCGACGAGGCGCGCGACCTCGGAGGGCGGGAGCCCGTCGCCGAGCATCTGCCGCACGAGCTCCTCGGCCGCGCGGCGCGGCAGCGCGCCGAGCGTGATCTCGTGGACCTCGCTGCCCTCCCAGAGGACGGGGAAGACCTTCCGCACCTCGACCCGCGCCAGGTAGAGCACCGCGAAGGGCCGGTCGTGGAGCTCCCGGAGGGCCCGCGCGATGAGCTTGAGCGACGCCGCGTCGCCCCACTGGATGTCCTCGAGCACGAGCAGGTACGGCCCCGCCGCGCACGCCGCCTCCATGAAGTCGAGGTAAGCGAGCGGGATCTGGTCGGCCATCAGGGCCGGGCTCTGCCGCGCCTCGAGGAACCTCGGATCCGCCTCGCCCGGGAACGGCGTGCCGACGATCTCGCCGAGGAACGCGGCGATCCGCGTCCTCTCGCCCGGCGTCAGCGCCTTGGCGCGGGCGACCAGCGAGAGGAGCCGCTCCCGCTGCGCCGGGGCGGGCTCGCCGCCGGTGATCCCGGCCGCGCCCCGGAGCGCGGAGCCGAGGAGCGAGAACGGCGAGCCCGCGCTCAGCGAGTCGCCTCGGCCGACCGCGACGGTGAGCTCGGGGTGCCGCTCCCGCAGGATCTCGATGAGCTCGTACCGCAGGCGGGATTTGCCGATCCCGGGCGGCCCGGTGATCAGGATGGCGCGGGGCTCGGGCCCGCCGAAGCTGTCTTCGAGGAGCTCGCGCAGGTTCCGGAGCTCCCTGTCGCGGCCGACGTAGGGGCTCGGCTTGCCGAGGAGCGTCCGCGCCGACCGGCCGACCTCGCGCTCATGCAGCAGGAAGAACGTGCCGGGCCGCGCCGGCTCGATCTCGAACCGCGCGTCGAGCAGCGCCCGCGTCACGTCGTCGATCCACACGGGCGCGGGCCTCCGCTCCGGGCGCGCGTCGCGCTCCGCGAGCGCGAGGAGCGCGGCCGCGCGGTCCATGACCGGGCCGACCGGGAGGCTGCCGGTGTGCTCGGCGCGGCCGGTCGTGAGCACGACGGAGGCCTCCGGCACGACCTCGACGAGCTTCAGGGCGCACCGCGCCGCGCGCGCGGCCTGCAGGGCGGCGTCGCCCACGCCGGCGATCGAGAGCACGATCGTCCCGTCGGCGAGCGCGTCCACGCGGGCCCCGAACGGCTGCGCGCTCGTGTAGAGCTTCCTCGTGAGGTCGCTCGGCGCCGCGGCGACGAGCGTGCTGGCCGCGCTGTCGCAGGGCGAGAAGCGCGGCTCCCGCGCGGCCACCAGCGAGAGCAGCCGGAGCTCGCACGCCGTGATCGCCTCGTACAGGACGGGGGGCGCGGCCAGGCCGCTCGTCGGATCGCGCTCGAGGGCGTCGAGCGCGTCGATGACGGCCGAGCCGTCGCGCGGCCGCTGCTCCGGGTCCTTCGCGAGCATGCGGGCGACGAACTCGTCGAGCTCCTGCGGCACCTCGGGCCGGAGGTTCCGCACGCGCGGCGGGTCTTCCATGAGGAGCTTCGCGAGGAGGGCCATCACGTGCTGGCCCTGGAACGCGGGCCTGCCCGTGAGGCACTCGAAGAGCACGGCGCCGAGCGAGAAGATGTCGGCCCGCGCGTCGAGGCGGTCGCGCTCGCCGGTGGCCTGCTCCGGGGCCATGTAGCCCGGGGTCCCCATCACCGAGCCGGTCTGCGTGAGCGCGCCGATGGTGCGCTTCATCCGGGCGATGCCGAAATCGAGCACCTTGAGGCCGACGACCTCGCCGCCGACGAGCAGCAGGTTGCTCGGCTTGACGTCGCGGTGGACGATGCCCCGCGCGTGCGCCGCCCCGAGCGCCTCGGCGGCCGCGCGGAGCAGGGCGAGGCTCTCCTCGAGATCGAGCTTCTGCCGGGCGAGGCGCTGCGCCAGGCTCTCCCCTTCGAGCCATTCCATGGCCAGGTAGGGCACCCCGTCGGGGGTGATGCCGTGGGCCACGTGCCGGACGATCCGCGGGTGATCGAGCTCGGCGAGGATCCGCGCCTCGTGCTCGAAGCGGTGCGCGGCGCTCCGGTCGGGCTGGCCGAGGAGCTTGAGCGCGACCTGCGCCCCCGTGGCCCGGTCGACGGCGCGGTAGACCGTCCCCATCCCACCGGAGGCCGCGACGCGCTCGAGCTGGAAGCGGCTGTCGATGACCTCTCCCGGGCGCATAAGGCGGAGGATGCACCGGCGTCGAGCCGTCTTCAACGGTCCGGCGGGGACCCGCCCGTCGGTGTGCGGCTATACGCTCGCGCGGCGCGCCAGGCGGTGAGTCGCGCTTCAGCTCTTCGGGATGCGCCATGTCACGCCGGCGCGGAAGAAGAGCACGTTCGGGATGCTCTGCCCGCCTCCGGGGATACCCTCGTCCTCGTCGTTCATCGGCTCGTAGCGACGGAACAGGCTGTGTCCCGCCTGGGCGGTCACCCACACCGACGAGAAGGCGCGTACGCCGAGGGTCACGCCCGCGGTCGCGACCGAGTAGGCGACATGATCGAGGCACTCCTCGGGCCGCGCCGCCCGCTCGTCCTGCTCGGTCGCCGGGTCGTCGGCCGGCTGGGCCGCGCACGGCCACGCCCCGGTGACGCGCGGGTCGCGCACGGCGTAGGCGTTCCCCGCCAGGTCCGCGCGCAGGCCGACCTCGACGCGATCCGAGAACAGGAGCTTCACGGCCGCGAAGCCCGGCAGGAAGGCCTCGACGCGGAAGAGGGGGCTCGGCGTCCAGTCGACGTACGCCGCCGGCAGCGGGAGGAACGAGCCGAAGCTGTACGACGCGAGCGCGCCGCCGCCGAGGACGAGCTTCTCCGAGAGCGTGCGGGTCACGAGCCCGAGCGCGCTGACGCGGACGAGCCCGGCGTCGAAGGCCTCGAAATCGCCCGCGAGCCCCGGCGCGACGCGCAGCGAGAGCGACCAGTCGTCGGGGAGCAGCTGGACGAACAGCACCGGGACGTCGACGGCGTGGAAGGCCCGGAGCTCGTCGAAGCCGGGCGGGGCGCCGGCGTACGAGATCGCCTCGACGTGGTACGTCGCCCCCGGGATCAGGAACGTCCTCTCCCCGAGGGGGATCGGCGCGTTGGCGTTGACCTCGTACGACGAGACCTGCGCCCGCACGGGGCGCGGGTCCTCGATCGCCGCGCCCGGCATGTACTGCGCGCTCAGGTCCACGAGATCGGGGAGCTGGGCCCACGCCGCGCCCGGCGCGAGGACCGCGAGCAGCGGCGCCAGGGCGAGGAGCCGCGGGGGGCGCGCGCTCCGGCGGGAGGGGCCCCCGCCGGGGCGCTCGTCCGTGGAGCGCGCGGCGGCGCGATCGGCGGGCCTCATCGCGCCACCCGCTCGTCGAGCCAGTCGAACAGCCGCGCCTGGGCGAGGAGCTGGTTGCCGCCCTGGCAGTGGACCTGCGACGCCGTGCCCGCGTCGAACACCATCATGTGCTTCGGGCACGTGAGCGCGCCGTAGAGGCGCTCCGACTCGCCCGGAGACGCGTCCTCGGCGCTGCCCTCCATGATCAGCGTCTCGCAGCGGATGCCCGCGACGCCATCGGCGTTGTCGTACTTGCGGAGCTCGTCGATCACCTCGTGCGGCGTCGAGACGCCGTGCTTCCAGGTCACGTCATCGAAGTACCAGCGCGCGTCGGGCAGCACAACCGAGGCGGCGTCGATGGCGCGGTCGAAGGCCGCGGGGCCGCGCGCGTGCAGCTCGAGCAGGCCGGGCATGGACGCGAAGTGGCGCAGCATCGCGTCGCGCCAGCTGACGACGCCGGGGTTGGCGACGAGGGCGCGCAGGCGGCGCTCGCGCGAGGCGGCCCGCGGCGCGAGGTAGCCGCCGAACGAGAGGCCCATCAGGACGAACTTGCCGGCGTCGAGCCGCTCGTCGCGCTCGGCGAAGTCGAGCACGCGCCCCACGGGGACCTCCCAGTCGGGCCGGAAGGGGTGCCCGTGGAGGCGCAGCGAGGCGCCCTGGCCCGGGCCGTGGAACGAGAGGACGTGGTAGCCCCGCTCGAGCGCGCCGTCGACGACCCACATGGTGTCCTCGGGCCACGCGTGGAGGCCCTGCTGCAGCACGATCGTGGGCGCGCGCGCCGCCCCGGGCGCGTAGTGGACGCGGCCGTGGAGCACGCCGTTCTCGTAGGGGAGTTCGACCTGCCGGGAGTCGTAGCCCCGCATGCGGAGCGCCCGGTCATGCAGGTCGAGCCCCGCGATCGTCGCCTCGACAAGGCGCGGGTCGGAGCGATCCGCGTAGCGCATCAGCCCGGCCCGGTAGTACGCGCCCGCCCGCAGGAAGTGCGACGCGGCGCTGCGCGCGTGGCCGCGGGCCTCCGCCTCCTCGCCGTAGCCCCGCACCCGCTTCGCGGTGGCCAGCCACTGCTCGAACCACGAGCGCTCGTCGCCAGGGAGGATGCGGGTCGCGGTGTCGAGCACCTCGCCGACGTCGGTCAGCCCCATCGACGCGAGGCCGAGCCAGAACACGATCTGCGCATCCATGACGGGCTGGCCGGTGAACTTGAACCGGTGCCAGACGGGCGCCGCCTGGCCCCGCCCGAGCGTGTCGTCGCCGTGGAACCGGGCGGACGCGACCTCCTGATCGACCCCGCGGCGGCCCGCCGCGAACCCGAGCGCCGCCGCGCCCCCCGCGACCGCCGTGCGGGTGAGAAACCTCCGCCGATCGAGCATCGGTGCACCTCCAGCGCCTGGCAAAACAAGTGATTCAAACATATGTTTTAACAATTGACGCCTGCCGGACGCATCGTCAAGGTATGTTTCAAACAATCGTATGAACGACCGTGACCCCCTCGCCCCTGCGGACGATCTCGATCCACGGCAGCGGCTCGTGGTCGCTGCGATCGATCAGATCGAGAAGCACGGCATCGGGCAGCTGACGGTGCGGAAGCTCGCGGCGGCGGCCGGCGTCAACATCGCCGCGGTGAACTACTATTTCCGGTCGAAGGAGGCGCTCGTCGCGGCGGCGCTCGAGGGGTCGATCGGGAACATGCTGTCGGACACCGAGGACTTCCTCACCCGGATGCCGGGCGATCCCCTGGAGGCGCTGAGCGGGCTGCTCGGCTACTACCTCGAGGGCGGGATGCGGTACCCGAACGTGGGCAGGGCGCTCCTGCACGACGCGTTTCACGCGGACGACTACAGCGGTCCTTTCCCGAAGCTCTTCGCGCCGGTGATGGAGCGCCTGCGCGATCTCGTCCGGGCGGCGGTGCCCGGGCTCGAGGAGCGGGCGGCGGCGCGCCGGGTGGTGGCGGCGCTCTCGGCGGTCTTCTTTCCGACGTTCTTCGCGGGGCTTTACGAGGGGCTGAGCGCGCTCGGCTCGCCGGCCGACCGCCTCGCCTACGCGCGCGAGCTGGCGCGGCAGACGCTGGCGCCCGTCGCGGTCCCGGAGCCGGCTCCGCCCGCGCCCCAGGGCAAGCGGCCGAAGCGCGGGTGATCCGCGGGGATCGCGGGCACCCGCCTCCCTCAGCTCCACGCGGACGACTGGCGGCCCGCGTAGGCGCACGTCGCCCTCCGGGCATGGGTCTGGCCCCGGATGCTCTTGCGGCTGCGCTCAGCAATCGAAGAAGCGGCGAAGCCCGGGGCGGATGACCTCCTCGATGGTCTCATCGAGCAACACCCGGGCTTTCAGGCCGCTGCACAGCCCGAGCTGCTCCCCGTCCGGCGGGGCGTCGTGGGCCGGCAAGTGCGCGTGCTCGTGCTCCACGAGGTGCCGGAACGCGACGGGCAGGTAGCGCTCGACCGCTTGCCGCTCCGCCGAGGAGAGCTCCGGCGCGACCTGCTCGAGGAGGCGCCAGCCGAAGCGGGCGTGCCCGACCTCGTCGGCGTAGATGCGCGTCAGCAGGTCGAGCAGCGGCCCGGGCGGCATCTCCAGCCGCTCCGCGCCGATGAGGGCCACGGCCACCGTCTCGCTCATGCAGCAGATGTGGATCACGTTGCGGAGCGCGGCCGCGCGGGGGGGCGCGTCGCGGTGCAGGGGGAACTCCGGGCGTTCCGGGACGCTCGCGGTCGCCGTCCCGCCGAGGGCCTCCACCACGGCGCCGCAGAGGATCCCGTGACGGCGCTCCTCGTCGGCGAAGCCCCGGCACGCCTCGGCGAGCTCCGGCGGGAAGCCCGCCTCGGCGAGCTGGCCTGCGAGCGCCTCGAACACGGCCGACGACCCGTGCTCGTTCACCATCCGCGCGTGCCAGGTGCCGATCGCCGACGGGAACAGCGCCGCGGGATACCCGCTCACGTCGAAGGCACGCGCGCGCGCCTCGCCGCGGAGATCGAGCGTCGCGGCGTTCATGCGACCTCCGACCGGGCATCATAGGCGTCGAGCGCCGGCGGGACCGGCGGGCCCCAGGGCGTGCAGAACGTCCGCGTATAGAGCTCCCCCTCGGGAGCGACGACGTCGCCGAAACAGCAGGCCTGCCGGACGGGCTCGGCCTCTCTGTAGGAGATCGCGTCTGCGTCCACGCCCACGATCAGCGCCGTGCAGCAGTTCACGAAGGAGGCGTCTCCGGCAAGGGCCGCCCGCTGCTCCTCGGAGATCCCCGTCCCGGGGGCGGGCAGGCGCTGCACGCCGTAGTCGACGCAGCAGTCGAGCTCCGCGCGGGGGCGAGCCTCCGTGTCGTCGAGGCTCACCTGCTCGGCGCACGCGAGCCCGGTCGGCGTGGGTGGGGCGCCTCCGGAGCCGCCCGCGCCGCCTGCGCCGCCCTCATCGGGCGTCGGAACGACCCCACTCCCCGTCGAAGGTTCCCCACCGCCGCCGGTCGTCGCGCCGACTCCGCTCGTCGCGCCGACTCCGGCCGAAGCCGGGCCGACTCCGGCCGAAGCCGGGCCGTCCGGCTCCCCTGCCGGGATCTCCTCGTCGGGATCCAGCGGAGACGACTGCCCGCCAGAGACGTAACGTCCACTGCAGCCCGTCAGGGCGCCACAGGCCAGCGCTCCCAGCGCGACCCTCGCTGCTGCACGCAATGCTGCCCGTCTCGTCTCCTCACGCATAAGCTCTCCTCCAGTAAAACAGGCTGTTTGCCGCAGGGCGCGGCGCGGGCCGAGCACTCGGCCCATGTGGACGAGTGTAGGCGCGCAGCACAGCGAAGAGAATCTGCATTTTCCGCACACCATTGAACCGAAATTCAGAACAATGGCGCCCGGTCACTCGACCGGTCCGCAGGCGATCGCCTTCATCCTCGCCCGCGTCTGCTCGGCGGTCACCGAGCGCGGGCTGGCGTTCCCCCAGCGCTCGATCACGCTCGCGTAAGCCTCGCACGCGCCGGAGATCTCGCCCATCTGCTCGAGGGCCTGACCGAGAAACCAGAACGAGCGGACGTACCTTACGGGCCAGCCCAGCATATCGCACGTCGTGACCGCCTTGCGAAGCGTGGGGATCGCATGGAGAGGCATGCCCGCGAGGTAAAAGACCGCGCCGACATCCGCCTGGACCTCTTGCCCGACTTGATTGCTCATCAGCGCGGTCAACGGCAGCACGGGGACGGCCTCCGCCGCCTCCTCGGGGTGCTCGATCCACCGCGCGTAGGCCTGCACCACGGCGGAGCGCGCAGGGTCGGCCGCCCCCTGCACGCGGGGCCGCGACAGGAGCTCGGCCACCTTCTCCTGGAACTCGGCCCTGGCGATGAGGCCGGCATGCAGCATGACCCGCAAGAGGTCCGGCGAGCCGCCGACGCAGGCGCTATAATTGTCAAGACACGTCTTGGCGATGTCCGCTGCCTCGCGCCTGCGATCGGTCTCGAGGCAGACATCGATGAGCGCGCGGACGACATCGGCGTGCCCCCTGGACTCCGCGCTGATGTACATGCGCGCCTGCCGTAGCTGTTCCTCGGCCTGCGAGAAATTGCCCAGGATCGCGTTCAGGTTCGACTCGTCGAGCAGCGCGGCAAAGCGCCGCTCCTTGTGCGGCAGCGAGACCCGGCTCTGCCGCATCGCCTCGCGGACCGCGTCGAGAGAGCGCCCTTGCGCATGGCTCGACCACGCAAGCCTGCGAAAGATCAGCCGGCCCCTTCCGCTGGTCGTGGGCCGCGTGAGCCACAGGTCCTCCTCGACGTCCGCGCAGCGTCCGAGCGCGCTGTGATGCTCGCTCCGGATCTCGTAACAGCTGGCCGCCGTGGGAGAAATCGCGAGGCACCGGTCGATGGCGGCAGCGGAGTCGTTGAAGCTCCCGAGCTGCCACAACGACTGCGCCAGCGTGGCCCATCCCTGCGCGTACTCGGGGTCGATCCCGATGACCCGCCTCGCCGCAGCGACGCTGGTATGGACGTCCGATCGCAGCGCGCAACGCGCGAGGAGGGCCAACAGCTCCGCGTCGCGATCATACGGGTGCTGCGCCGTGAGCGCGGTCAGCCGCTCCGCGCAGCGCGCCGTATCCGCGGGGTCGCGGCCGAGCGCGGGCTCCATGGCCGCAAGGAGCGCTCGATCGCGGGGGTCGAGCGCGGCGCTCAGCTCCTCTGCGCGCCGATAGTGATCCCGAGCTTCGGCGGGCTCCGGCGCGTAGATCGCGAGGCGAAGGTGCGCCTCGGCAAAGGAGTCATCGACGGAGATCGCCTGCCGCAGGCCGTCCACCGCCTTGCCCTCGTTGGCATCGCGAGCGGCCTTCAGCGCGGCGCTGTACAGGGCGAGCGCCGTAGAGATGGAGCGCGGCCCGGGAACGGTGGTCGCCGCGACCGGACGAGGCCCTCCGCGCAGCGCGAGCGCCCCAGCGAGGACGGCCGCGAGCGCCATGGCGAGGCCGATCTTCCAGGCCGCCGCCCGCAGGCCGAGGCGTCTTCCGGTCGAGCGGAGTTCATCGCGGCGCGCCGCGGCGCCGAGGCGCTCGGTCGCGGCCAGGGGGTCCACCACATCCCCATCCGCCGCCTCGCCCGGCGCCCTGGGCGGCTCGGAGAGGCTCAATGCGGGCGGCTCCGGCGCGCCGAAGCTCGGCGCCGCGCCCTGCGCGAACGGCGCGAGCGCGCGAGCGACCTCGCTCAGGTCGGAGAGCCGAGCCTGGCGGTCCGTCGATAGCAACCGGCCAACCACCCTGGCGAGCTCCCGGGGCACGTCGGGCGCGACCTTCTCCAGCGGGGCAATCGCGCCTGTCACGATGATCTTGAACACCTGGCCGACGTTGTCGGCCCGGGTCGGGAGCACGCCCGAGAGGCATTCGTAAAGAATGATGCCGAGCGACCAGTTGTCGGTGCGGTGATCGATCTGTCGGTCTCCGAACGTCTGCTCCGGCGACATGTAGCAGGGCGTGCCAAGCCTCGTCCCGCTCTCGGTGAGGCCCGTTGTCTGGGCGTCCTGTCCGCTCGTGGCCGTCAGCTTCGCGATGCCGAAGTCGAGGACCTTGACCCGCTCGCTCGATCCGTCGACAAGAAAGATGTTCTCCGGCTTCAGGTCGCGGTGGACGATGCCCAGCGCGTGCGCCGTCCCGACGGCAGAGATGACCTGCAGGAAGATGGAGGCTACCTCGCCGAGGGGCAGCCTCGGCTCGCGACGCAGCCTGCTTGCGAGCGACTCGCCGGACAGGAGCTCCATGACCATCACGGGCGCCCCGCTCTCGATCTCGACGTCGTGAACCTCGACGACGTTGGGGTGGCGGACGCTGCTCGCGAGCTTCGCCTCGCGCCGCAGGCGCATGCCCACCGCGCCGCGCACGGCCCCGCCCTTCACGAACTTGAGCGCGAACGGCTTGCCAGTCAGCGTGTGGCACGCGGCCCAGATCACGCCCATGCCCCCTTCACCGAGCAGCCGATCGAGCCGGTACCGGCCGGCGACGACGGCGCCTGGACGCCACGTAGGCCGTGCGCGCTCGTCGCCTTCGCCGCGCTCGTCGCCCTCACCCGGCGGAGAGTCTTTTCCCGCAGCGGGTTGGGTCGCCTCGAGGCCCTGCGTCAGGTCCGCTCTCGATGCGATACGCACGGCAGCCTACACTACCCGACCGGCCCCCCCTGTCCAGATCGGAAACGAACGCGCCCGACGTGCTGTCAGCTCAACAGGAAGGCGGTAAAGCGAGGACACGTTTGCAACGTGCAACGATCTTCCCACATCCCTGCAAATATCTTTGCGCAGCGAACAGCACCACAATGCGCCCGACCGCAAATCGCCCCCGCCCTTCTTTTTCAATTTGCCCGCTGAAAAGGGCTGCAAGTGAGGGAATTGCTCAGTCTCTCCACAGCTCATCGCGTATGCGTCCCGATCCATCCGCTCGCTCGACGGCTGCCGAGCCATAACGCCGTGGCTCCAAGGACATCGTCTCACCAGATAGCGCGGTCGACCCAAGAGACGCACCGCTCTCTGAAGCTCAGTATCCCGGCTCGCGGTCCCCGGATCGGTACGCCCCCGGCGGGACCCCGACCTCCCGGCGAAACGCGACGTTGAAGGCCGCCTCGTCGTGGTAGCCCACGGACGACGCCACCTCGGCGAGGGCGAGCCCGGGACGCTCTCGCAGCGTCTCCTTCGCGAGCTCCATGCGCCAGCGCGTCAGGTGGCGGAGGGGGCCCTCTCCCACGTGCTCGCGAAAGGCCAGGGCGAAGCCCGAGCGGCTCATGCCGGCCTCCCGCGCGAGCGAGGCCACGGTCCACGCGCGGGCCGGGGCCTTGTAGAGCGCGTCCAGGGCGCGGGCGACGCGCTCGTCCGCGAGCGCCGCGCGGAAGGAGCCAGGAGGCGCGGGGCGCTCGAGCTCCGCGCGGATGGCCTGCAGGAGGAGCAGCTCCGCGAAGCGAGCGGCCATGACCGGCGCGCCCGGCCGCCGGCCGCTCACCTCGTCGCGGATGCCGTCCAGGAGCCGGCCGAGGCCGGGCACCGGCTCACCGGCCCCGCCGTCGAGGAGCACAACGGAGGGCAGCGCGCGGAGCAGCAGCGACCGCCCGGCCCCCGCGACGTGCATGGCAGCGCAGAGCACCACCGTCCTTGCGCCGTCGCCGCCCAGCCGGCGCCGCACCGTCTGCGCGCCCGGCCGAGGCGGCGAGAGCCAGCGCTCCTCGTCGACGACGGCCGCCCCCGGCCGGTGCCTCAGGCAGTGGGGGACGCCGTGGGGCAAGAGCAGCAGATCGCCCTGGCCGGCGCGGATCTCTCGGCCGCCGAGCTCCAGCCACATCTCGCCTTCGAGGAGGTGGTGGAGCAGGACGACCTCTCGGGGGCCGATACGGGCCCCCCACGGCGCGCCGAGCTCGACGCGGCCGAAGAGGCTGGTCTCGATGCGCACGTGGCGGAGAAGCGCTGTCAGGACATCGGGCATTGGACGGTCACAAAAGAGCGCTGGACGCTATCACATGGAGGGTCCCCCGGTCCGTCGCCATGGTTCAGCCACCGAGTCACGAGGAGGCAACCATGGACGTTTTCATCACCGGCGCGAGCGGCTTCATCGGATCTGCGGTCGCCCGCGCCCTGGTCGCGCGCGGCCACCGGGTGCGCGGGCTCGCGCGCAGCGACGCGTCGGCAGCGAAGGTGCGGGCCGCCGGCGCGGAGCCGATCTGGGGCAGTTTATCGCAGGTCGACGTGCTCGCGCGCACGGCGGCGGCCGGCGACGGGGTTGTGCACACCGCGGCGACGACAGGAGAGGATCGCCCAGCGACCGACGAGGCGGCGGTCACGGCGATGCTCTCGGCCATGAGCGGCGGCGTCTTCATCACGACGACCGGGGCGCCGCGCGCGCGCTCCTCGCGGGTGCCGGTGCCGGAGGAGGAGAGCGTCAACCCCGGCGGAGCGCTCGAGTGGCTCGTCGCGGCCGAGTCGCGCGTGCTCGGCGCGAAGGCCGTCCGCGGCCTGGTCGTGCGGCCGCCGATCGTCTATGGCGACGGCGGAGGTCCGGTGGCGGGCCTGGTGCACGGCGCGCGCGCCGCCGGGGTGGCGCGTACCATCGACGATGGCGAGAACCGCTGGTCCACCGTCCACGTGCGGGATCTGGCGGTGGCCTACGCGATGCTGCTGGAGTCGGACGCAAGGGGCGTGTTCCATGCCGCCGAGGCGTCACCCGAGCCCATGGCGGCGCTCTTCGCGGCGATAGGCGACGCCGCCGGGGTCCCCGTGGGCTCGTGGAGCCTCGCGGAAGCCGTCGCAGCGCACGGCCCCCTCGCCGGCTTCCTGGCCATGGACGCCGCCCTCGACGCGACGAGGCTGCGCGGCCTGGGCTGGTCCCCGGAGGTCGGCGACGCGCTCGGAGGCATCTGCGGCGCCCTGCGCGACCCGGCGCAGGGGTATCGGACACCCTGAGCCCACCGTAGGTGCCGTGACGGCGACATGAGGAGAGGCGCGCCCTCAAGCATCCTCTCGAATTTTTTCGGAGAAATTCACAGGGAGGCGGGGAGACGGGGAGTTAAAATCCCTTGAATCTCCCCGCCTCCCCGTCTCCCTGTTCAATTTCTCTTTGTCAGGTGTGCCCCACAGCCGCACATCCATCCCCGCCTCACGGCAAAGCGCCGTCGCGCGCGGCGCTCGCCGCCTCCCCTCCTCGCTTGTTGTCGAGGGCGAGCAGCACGAGATAAGAAAGGGCACAGACAACGAGGCTGCCGAACACGAGCATCGGCAGCGAGTAGGCCAGCCGCTCCAGGCCCACCCCCTCGATCAGCTTGCCTGTGAGGGCCGGGAGGACCATGCCGCCGAGGCTGTCGCCGACCAGCACGAGCCCGGTCACGAACGCCGTCATGGGCACGATCTGCCCGGTGAGCGTGAAGCCGCTGGGCCAGAGCGGCGCCATGAAGAGCCCGAGCCCGAGCGCGACACCCCACAGGAGCGCGCTCGTGGGCGGCAGGACCAGCATCATCGCGGACAGCACGAGACAGCCGCCCAGCCCCACAGGGATGACCTGGCGCGGCGTGAAGCGGATCGCCACAGGGATCGAGAGAAGCCTCCCGATCGTGAACGAGAGCCAGAACCCCGAGGTGAGGTACGCGGCCCCGGTCGCCGAGACGACGCCCAGCGTGAGGGCATAGGTGTAGATCCAGCTCCCGAACGAGATCTCCCCGCCGACATAGGCGAACAGGTACAGCACCGCGACGAGCACCGGAAGGAGGGGCAGCGCGCGATCCGCGCCCTTCGCCGCGGCGTCCTTCCCGGCCTTTTCCTTGGGCTCGGGACAGTGTCGCATCGAGAGCATGCCCAGGGCGACGAGCGCCGAGAAGGAGGCCACGGCCCAGTACGCCGCGTGGTAACCGCCCCAGGCGCCCGGGACGCGCGCGACAAGGAGCGGCGACAGGAACGCGCCCAGCCCGAAGCAGAAGTGAAGCCCGTTCATGTAAGGGCTGACCTTCTCCCCGTGCGTCCAGAGGAGCAGCGCGTTCGCGCCCGTGTTGACAAGCCCCTCCGCGAGACCCCGGCAGAACGCCACGATCACGAGCAGCCATAACCACGGCACGGCCGGGATGACAGCGAGGCACGCCGCGGCGATCAGGTGCGCTCCTCCGAGCAGGTTGTGCCCGTGCACGCGATCGAACAGCTTGCCTCCCCAGAGCGTACCGAGCGTGTAACCAACCCCCCCGCCGAGGAACAGCGAGCCCATGTCCCCGACGCTGGAGCCCGTCTGCCGCGCCAGGTCGGGCAGGGTCGGCCCGGTGATCGCCGTGATGAGGCCCAGGCAGATGAAGAGCCCGTAGTAACCGGCCGTCTGGCGCAGCGCCCTGTCGCTCCACCGGCTCGAGACCGGACGCTCCTCAACGGCTGCAGTGCTCATCGCTTCGCTCCTTTTACCCGATGCGGGGACTCATGTGCCGGCCCCGGCGCGGCAGGGGATCCGGGGGGATCGTCGGCGCGCGAGGCGCTGGCCGCGCGCTCCCGCTCGTGCTCGATGCGCCACGACTCGAAGGCCAGGGCCTGGAGCGCGGAGAGGACAAGGACGGAGACGTCGGTGTTGACGTAGAGCCAGATGAACCCGAGCCCCAGGCCGCGCACGAGCAGGGCCACCGCCGCCCCGACGGCGACGTTGCCGCCCCAGAACAGGAGGCACACGCCCACGCAGCGGATCGCGCGCCGGAGCGCGGGCGGGAGGAGCCCGGCGCGCATCCCCCGGCGGCGCCCCGCCGCGTAGACCACGCAGGACGTGGCGGCGACGACGCCCAGGATGTAGAGCGCGTCCGGCACCGCTACACCTCCCCGCGGAGCCGCGAGAGAGCGCGCGCCGCGAGCTCCTGGAGCAGCCGGCCGATCGCCGAGAGGCGCTCCCCCGGCAAGCTCGACGCCGGCGACCCCTCCTGGACGGGCGCGGCGAGGACCTCGAAGCCCGCGCGCTCGAAGAGCCGGCGCGCGCGGGCGATGCGGTGCGCGCCGGTGACGAGCAGGATCCTCCTTGCGCCCCTGGGCAGCAGGAGCTCCGCGCTGCGCTCGGCTTCCACCGCGGTCGTCAGCCCGCGCGGCTCCGTGAGCAGGGCCGACGCGGGGACGCCGAGGCCCTGCGCGAGGCGAGCGCGCGACTCGGCCTCGCTGGCCGGCCCGTTGCGGCTGCCGAGCATCAGCACGAGCGGCGCTCGCCCCTCGCGGTGCAGCGCGACGGCCTCGACGGCGCGCCGGAGGGAATCCTCCGGGAGCCGCCCGTCCGGATCGACGTCCGCGCCGAGGGCGACCACCGCGTCGGCCTGCCCTGCGTCGGGCGCCGACGCCATCCAGCGATCGAGCGGCGCCGCGACCGGGGTGAACGCGGCGACGGCGAAGGCCACGAGCCCGATCACGCCGGCCGCGGTGCTCAGGCGGTCCCACGCTCCTTCCATGCGCATGCGTCGGATCCCTGGAGCCGCCCCTACGTGGCGCCCAGGAGCGCGGGCCTCGAGGAGCGCGCGGACAGCCGCCGCGCCTCCAGCTCCTCCGCGACGCCGTGGATGGCGGCCTCGACGCGCTCGAGCGTCTCCTCGCTCATCCGGCCGTGCAGGGGCAGGCAGACCTGGCCCGCGCAGAGCCGGTCCGTGTTCGGGAGGGCGAGGCCCGCGGGCAAGCAGTCCAGCGCGTGCAGCGGCGGGTAGAAGTACCGGCGCGCCTCGACGCCGCGCCGCGCGAAGGCCGCGATGACGTCGTCGATCGGGGCGTCGATCAGCCCGACCCCGAGGTTCTGCCCGTTGGGGTTCACGCCCGGCGGGATGCGCTGGGTGCGGTACACCTGCGGGTGCCGGGACAGGGCCGCGCGCAGCCGCTCGAGGTACGTCCGCCTGCGGGCCAGCGCCTCCGGGAGCCGGCGGAGCGACGAGAGCGCCAGGGCGGCGCGCAGCTCGTCCAGCTTGGCGTTCATCCCCGGGACCGACGCCGAGAGCGGCTGCGCGAGCCCGTGGTTGCGCAGCCGGCGCATCGCCGCGCTGACCTCCCGGTCCGGAGAGACGACGACGCCGCCCTCCGCGGCCACGAGGACCTTGGTGGCGTGCAGCGAGTAGGTCGTCGCGGTGAGGAGCGCCTCGGCCTCCCGGCTCGCCGCCTCGGTGCCCATGCCGTGCGCGTTGTCGTAGATCACGGCCGCGCCCGCGCCGCGGGCCTCGCGCGCGATGGCGGCCAGATCGGGCGGGACGCCGAACACGTTGACCGGGAGGACCAGCGTCGCGCCGCGCTCCGCGAGCAGGCGGCGCAGGTGCCCCGGATCCAGCGTCCAGGTCTCCGGGTCGATGTCGCAGAAGACCGGCTCGAAGCCCGCGTGCACCGCGGCGTTGAGCGTCGCGATGAAGGTGAAGGCGGGGAGGATCGCCCTGCCCCGCCGCACCGCCGCGGCCTCGATGGCGAGGCTGATCGCGACGGCGCCGTTCGAGACGGCCACGGCCTCCTCGACGCCGAGGAACGCCGCGATCGCCCGCTCGAAGCCCTCGGTGAGCGGGCCGCCGTTGCTGAGCCGCCCCGAGCGCAGGACGTCGGCGATCTGCGCCGCGATCGCGTCCGGCTCGTCCACCTGCGGCGAGACCATGGGGATGAAGGGTCGCTGGTCGCTCATGCTTGTCTCTCCGGACGAAGGCGCTGGTGGACGACGCGGCCGATGAACTCCGGGATGCCGAGCAGGTACCGCCGCCAGAGCCGCCGCGGCTCGACCGCCAGGCGGTAGAGCCACTGGACGTGGCTCCGGCGCACCCACTCGGGCGGGTACGCGACGGCGCCCGCCACCTGATCCAGCAGCCCCCCCATACACCAGGTGGCGCGCACCTGGAGCGCCGCGAGGTGCTCGCTCACCCAGAGCTCCTGCTTGGGCGGGCCGAGGCCGACGATGAGCAACGCGGCGCCCGACCCGTTGATCTGCCGGACCACCGCCGCCTCCTCCTCGGGGGCGAAGTACCCGTGGTGAACGCCGGCGATCCGGAGCCCCGGGCGCTCCGCGACCAGGCGGCGCGCGACCTCGTCGGCGATCCCGGGCGCGCCGCCGAGCAGGAAGACCGAGGCCCCGCGCTCGGCGCAGAGGTCGACGATCCGGCCCAGCTCGACCGGGCCCACGTTGATGCGCTCCGGGCACGGCCCGCCCAGCAGGCGCGCCGCCCAGACCACCCCGATGCCGTCGGCGTACACGACGTCGGCCCGGGACACGGAGGCGCGGTACGGCGACTCGCGCGCCGCCAGCGTGGCGCAGTACGCGTTGACGTAGGTGTAGTAGTCGGGCCTTTCGCGCTCCGCCTGCAGGGCCTCGTCCAGGCGGCGCAGCAGCTGCTCGAAGGAGAGCCGCGTGACGGGGACGCCGAGGACGTCGACCCGGGGCGCGCTCGAGGGCGGAGCGACGGTCATGCCTCTCCCCTCGCCGGCTCCACCTTGTCCTGCGCGCTGATGAACGCGCGAGGATCGCTGACCGGCGCGCGATCGAGGACGGGCCGCGCCTCGTCGGTGCCGAACATCGCGACGTAGTCGCCGTGGAACCCGTCGCAGATGTCGCGGAGCGCGCAGCGCTGGCACCCCGCGCCCTTCTGGTAGCCGTTGTGCTCGACGCGGTTCAGGGCGTCGTGGCGGTAGGCCGCGTCGCGATCCCCGCGGCGGCGGAAGAGCCGGTAGGACAGCCCTTCCAGCTTCCTCATCACGGGGCCGATCCGCGGGTCCGTGTCGGCGCGGAGCATCCGGCCCCGGAGGTCGAGCGCGTCGGCCAGGCGGAGGAGCGGCTGCCGGAGCGGGCCGAGGCGGGGCCGCGCACCGAGCGGGACGGGCGGCGACACCGCGCCGGCCCGCATCCGCTGCGGGCCCTTGTTGGTCCAGGTCCAGCTCGCGAAATCCCACTCGTGCGGGTCGTACGAGAGCTGCTGGTAGTTGTACACCGACGGCCAGTGGCGCTCGGGGACGATGCAGTGGGGCAGGTACCGGACGTTCGCCTCCACGCCGGCCTGCGCGAGCACGTCCAGGGCCTCGTCGAGCGGGCCCCGCAGGTCGCCATAACGAGGCACGTTCTCCGCGGTGCGGGCGCCCTCCTTGCGCTGATCCGCGAACGGGTTGAAGGCGAGGAAATTGACGGCGCGCGCCCCCAGCTCCACCGAGAGCCTCGCGATCGCCGGGAGCTGCGGCACCGCGAGCTTCGACATCACGCAGTTCACGCGGAACGGCACGTCGAGCGCGATGAGGTGGTTCAGCGCGCGCATCTGGCGCACGTGCGCGCCGCTCACGCCCACGGCCACGTCGTGCGCCTTCCCGAGCCCCTGGACGCTGACAAGGAAGTCGGCGACGCCGGAGTCCTTGAACTGCTGCGCCTTGTCGCGCTTGTCGAGCACCAGCGCGTTCGTGATGAGCGTCGGCGCGAGGCCGATCCCGGCGCAGTACCGGATCAGCGCGTGGATGTCGCGCCAGATGGTCGGCTCGCCGCCCTGGATGTCGATCGCGTCGTTCCCGTAGAACTCGACGAGGGTCCGGCAGATCTCCTGCGCCTTCTCCAGCGACATGAACGGGTGCTCGGGGTGCTCCTTGTCCTCGATCCGATCGAGGAAGTAGCAGAAGTGGCAGCGCAGGTTGCACGTCTGCCCGAGCCACAGCACGCCCCGGCGCGTGAGCTCCCGGGTCCGGCCGTGGGGCCGCGGCGAGGCGGCCGGGCGCGCGGCCGGCACCGCCAGGGCGAGGGCCCGCTCGAGCAGGATCTCCGGCGGCTCGATGTCCGCCGAGACCAGCGACTCCTTTCGCCTGAGCTGCACCAACGAAACGTTGCCATCCGTGCTGGTCTTCACGTGGTCCTCTCCTGACTTGGATCCTTCACGCGCGGCGCGGCGCCCCGCCGCTCCACGTGATCGCCGACGGGAAGTTGAACCGCACCGCGATCGGGGCGATAGGGGAGCGGCATGCGCGCGCGGCGACCTCCGGTGAAGGATCTCCTCCATCCATGACGTCGTCGGCGCTCCGCGAGGACGCCCCGCCGCCGGCGAGGCGAAGCGTCTCGGGCAGCATGGCGCTGAAGACCGCGAGCGATCTCGTCTCGCGCGGCGTCCGCATGCTCCTCGCCGTCGTCGCCGCGCGGCTCCTGGGGCCCGCGGGCTTCGGCGACTACAGCTACGCCTTCGCCGTGGGCTTCCTGCTCGGCGAGCTCGCGGACCTCGGCCTGCACCTGTTCATCGCGCGCGAGGTGGCCCGCGATCCCGGCGCTCCCATCGGCCCGCTCGTGCGCCTCAAGCTCGCCGTGACCCTGGCCGCCGGCGCCGTCGGCCTCGTGGTCGGCCTCGTCGCGGGCGCGGCCTCGCCACGCCGGACGCTCGTGTGGCTGCTGACGGCCGCGTGGCTGATGGCCTCGTTCGTCGAGATGCTCAACCAGGTGTTCCGCGGGCACCAGCGGATGGAGCGCGAGGTGCTGGTGGCGGTCACCATGGCGGTCACGTCCTTCGGGCTGGGGACGGGCGCGCTGCTCTCGGGGCTCGGCGCGCTCGGCCTGGCGTGGGGCCTCGTCGCGGGCCACCTGGTCGCCCTCGCGCTGGCCCTGGCCCTCGCCGCCCAGCTCCTCGAGCGCCGGCAGTGGTCCAGCCAGGGCGCGGCGCTGCCGCAGGGCTTCCTCCGTGAGGCCGGGCCGCTCGCGGTGGTGATGGTCGCCAGCCCCCTCTACTTCCAGCTCGATCTCCTGATGCTGGGCTGGATGAGCACCCCCCACGCGGTCGGCGACATGAGCGCGGTCCAGCGCATGATCGGCGGCGCCATGATGCTGCCGGGCGTCGTGCGCGCGGCGGTCTTCCCCGCCTTCGTCGCCAGCCGCTCCGCGAGCGCCCGCAGGCGCCTCGCCACGCTCACCTTCGTCGGGCTCATGGCCGCGGGCGCGCTCATGAGCGCCGTCGTGTGGTGGATGGGCGGGCCGCTCGTCCGGCTCGTGTTCGGCCCCGACTACGCGAGCGCCGTGCTGCCGCTGCAGCTCCTGACCACGGCGCTCGTGTGGATGGTGCCGGAGCTCGCCATCGGCCCGATGCTCTTCGCCGCGGGCCAGCAGCGCCCGTACGCGGCGCTCTGGACGGCCACCGTGCTCCTCATCGCGGCCGGCGACCTGTGGGCGGTGCCCGCGCACGGCGCCGCCGGCGCCGCCGCGGTGAAGCTCGTCGTCACGCTCGGCCTGGTGGCCGGCGAGGTGATCGTCCTCTTTCGCGTCAGGGACCACCTCGGGGCCTCCTGAGCGGCCGGGGAGCGGCCCTTTCACGGCGTCGTCGATCGCCCGGCGCACGGCGTCAGTAGCTCCCCACGCCGAAGAGCATGCGCAGCGGCGTGACCGCCATGATCTTCAGGTCGCCCCAGAAGCTGGCGTTGGTCAGGTAGTAGATGTCGAGGATGACGCTCTGGTCGAAGGTCACCTGGTTGCGCGCCACGACCTGCCACAGGCCGGTGATCCCGGGCCGGCCTTCGGTCCGGAGGCGGTGCCACGGCTTGAGCGCGTCGAACTCCGCCATCGGGTAGGGCCTCGGCCCCACCAGGGCCATGTCGCCCGTGAGGACGTGGAGGAGCTGGGGGATCTCGTCGAGGCACAGCCAGCGCAGGACGCCGCCCAGCCGCGTGACGCGCGGATCCCTCGGGTCCTTGGGGATGACGACCCCGTCGTCGCGCACGAAGCCGGGGATCTCGCCGCGGATGACCGAGAGCCGCGCGGCGTCGCCCCTGTCCTCGCCGTCCCGGCGCTGCGTCCGCATCGTCCGGTACTTGAAGAACCGGAACGGCTTCCCGCGCAGCCCCGCGCGCGGGGCGATGTGGAACGGCCCGCCCGGGGACTCGAGGTGGATCAGCAGCGCGATCGTCAGCCACAGCGGCGCGCCCCCGAGCAGCACCGACAGGGCCACGAGCGTCTCGACGGCCCGGGTGGCCGCGGCGTCGAGGCCGCCCCGCTCGCCCGAGCCGAACCGGACCACCGGGAGCCCCTCCGCGGTCCGCTCGGACAGGCCGAGGCGCGCCGCGAGCCACTCGAGGTCCCGCGAGGCGATCGCGACGGCCTGCGCCCGCTCGCGCGCCTGCCGCAGCACCTCCCCGACCGCGTCGAGGCCCTCGACGACGACGGGGGCGCCCAGATCCAGCGGAGGAGGCGGCGCTGTTGCACCTTGAGGGAAGGACGTCGTTGCACAGGTCAAGAAAACCTCCTGGTGGTCTCCGGTCCGGCGTCGCGGCGGTTCCCCCGCCCTGCCGTCTCGCCTCAGCCCTCTCTCAGCTGCTCCCCGAACGCCCGGCGCGTCCGCCACCGCGCCCACGCCGGAAAGAGCTCTCCCACCACGCTGCGGAGGCGGAGCCGCAGCGGAGCGCCGCCCTGCGCCCGCGGCGCGCGCCAGAGCGCGGCCACGCTCTCGGCGACCCGCTCCACCGGGACGCCGCCGTCGTGCGGCCGGGACACCGAGCCCCGGCGCCGCCGCTCGTCCTCGTGCAGGCCCGTGTCCACCCAGCCGGGGTGCACCTGGGAGACCCGGATCCCGCGGGGCGCGAGCTCGAGCTCGAGCGCGTCGCTCAGCCCGCGGACGGCGAACTTCGTGGCGCAGTAGACGCTCTTCATGGGCACGGCGCGGAACGAGACCTCGGAGCCGACGTTGATGATGTGGCCTCCGCCGTCCCCCATCGCCTGCGCCGCGTGCCGGCATCCGAGGATGACGCCGAGCAGGTTGGTGCGGACGATCGCCTCGACGTCCTCGAGCGCCATCTCGTCGAGGCGCCCGTAGCCCTCCCGGGCGGCGTTGTTGACGACGACGTCGAGCCCGCCGAGGAACGCACGCGCCGCGCCGAAGAAGGCGCGCTGGGAGGCGTCGTCGCCGACGTCCACCGTGCTCGTGCCGAGCCGGCCAGCGTTTTCGGGCGCGGCGCCCTGCTGCAACGCGAGGAGCGCGCGCTCGTCCCGCGCGCCGGCGAACACCCGGTGCCCCTCCGCGAGCGCGCGCGCGACGATGGCCCGCCCGATCCCGCGCGAGCCGCCGAGCACGACGATGGCGAGCGTCCGCTCAGGCACGCGCGACCCGCGCAAGCAGCTCGCGCCCCAGGCTGCGCGCGAGGAGCTGCTCGCTGCTCACGAGGTGCTGCTGGTTGAGCCACGGCGCCGCGCAGGCGAAGCAGCCGTGATCGCGCAGGTGCTCCCACGCGGCCCGGACGCCGACCTCGAGCACGCTCTTGGCGGGGAAGTCCGCGAGCCGCTGGTTGCACGGGTACATGCGGCCGTCGCCGTCGATGAAGGCGTAGTACCGGCCCGCGCTGCACGGCAGGTACTCGAAGCGCTCCCGCCGCTCCTCCCGGGTGACGCGATCCCCCTCGTGGTGTTTCCACCAGCGCGCCATGTTCTCCCAGACGCGCTCGCGGAAGACCATCGGCGCCCCCCGGCGCTTGTGATCGAGCAGCGCGTCCGCCAGGGCCTGCCGCTCGCCCGCGTCGAGGGAGTTGTCGCCGTGCATGCGCAGCTGCCGATCGGACTGCGGGGCGTAGGTCATGACGACCTCGAGCCGCGCGCCGAAGCGGCCCGCCAGCTCGAGGAGCCAGGGCACCTGGTCCTTGTTCCGGCGGTTCAGCACCGCCTTCACGATGCGCGGAATGCCGCGCGCCTGGCACGCCTCGAGCGCCGTCATGGCCACGGCGAAGGTCCCCTGACCGCGGTTCAGATCGTTAATCGGCTCCGGACCGTCGACGCTCACGACGATCGAGCTCAGGCTGGCGAGCTCGTCCACACGCTCCTTGACCCGGAATCCGCTGGTGACCATTCCCACCGAGATCCCTCGGCTCACCGCCCGCTCGATGATGCGGCCGATGGATTTGTGCAGCATCGGCTCGCCGCCCGTGAGCGTCAGGACCGCCGTCCCCAGCGCCGCCGCCTCGTCCACGATCGCGAACAGCTGCTCGACCTTGAGCTGTCCGATGTCGTCGTGCCGGTGGTGGTAGTCGCCGTAGCAGTACTCGCAGCTCAGATGACATCGATTGGTAACACACACATCCACCCAGACTGGACGCGCTTCGCGGGCGAGCTTTGCGCGGACGAGCGAGCCCAGGTAACGAGGTGAGCGGTGCACGCGCTGCATGATAAAGAACTCGCCTCCAGATGTCATCCGGTCTTTGTAATATCTATTTCCTATGGTAAGGAGATTTCGACCAATCACGGCGCCACGGCCCAGAGCTTTACCGAACAGCGCGTCAAGGAGGTATTTTTCCGATGAGTGCGAGCAAGCGAATCCTGGTCACGGGTGGGGCTGGTTTCCTCGGATCGCACCTCTGCGCGCGGCTCCTGGCCGACGGGCACCACGTGATCTGCGTCGACAGCATGGTGACGGGGCGTGACGAGAACCTCGGGCCGCTGCTGAAGAACCCGCGGTTCGAGCTGCACCGCTGCGACGTGAGCGAGCCGCTCCGCTTCGAGGTCGACCAGATCTACAACATGGCCTGCGCGGCGTCGCCCGTGAAGTACCGGGCTGATCCGGTGCACACGCTCAACACGAACGTGTTCGGCGCGATCAACGTCCTCCGCCTGGCGCAGGAGCTGGGGGCCCGGGTCCTGCAGGCCTCCACCTCCGAGGTCTATGGCGACGCGCTCGTCCACCCTCAGCACGAGGACTACTGGGGGAACGTCAACCCCATCGGGCCTCGGGCCTGTTACGACGAGAGCAAGCGGGTCGCGGAGACGTACTTCTGGGAGTACCGCCAGACCCGCAACGTCGATACCGTCATCGTGCGCATTTTCAATACCTACGGCCCGAACATGGACCGGAACGACGGCCGGGTCATCGCCAACTTCGTTGTGAAGGCGCTGCGCGGCGAGGCGCTGGAGCTGTACGGCGGAGGCCACCGCACGCGCTCGTTCTGCTTCGTCAGCGACCTCATCGAGGGGCTTGTCCGCGTGATGAACGCCAAGGACCTGACCGGGCCGGTCAACCTCGGGAATCCGGCCGAGACGAGGATGCAGGACCTCGCCGAGCTCATCATCCGCAAGACCGGCGGGCGCGCGAAGCTGACGATGACCGATGCCCTCATCGACGATCCCCATCGGCGCAGGCCCGACATCTCCCGGGCCACCGAGCTGCTCGGCTGGCGTCCTCTGGTGGATCTCGACTCGGGCCTCGATCGGACGATCGACTGGTTCCGCCCGCGCGTCTGACGCCCGGCGGTGCTGGCGCGTCCCCTCGAATTTTCCGGGGGCAAAGTTCACAGGGAGGCGGGGAGGCGGGGAGAAGAGAAGGGGATTGAAATCCCATCAATCTCCCCGTCTCCCTGTTCAATTTTCCGCTTGAATGCCAACGGATTGAGGGGATCTGTCCGCCGGCGATGAGCAGAGTCGCCCTGCCGGGACGGGCGCTCAGCCGCCCTTCGACGGGAGGCGGCCGGAGGTGGCCATGACGCGCCCGCCGCGGCCGGCGCTGACGTCCGCCAGGATGCGATCGCGCTGCGCCCGGATCCGCTCTCCGAGCACGCGGTGGATCGCAGCCCTGAGGGCCATCCCTCCGAGCCCGCGCGTGACCGCGAAAGGCCCCGGCGCCGATCTCAGCCGGTCCAGGAGGATCCTTGGCGCCGACTGGGCCGAGAGCAGGCGGGCGCCGTCGCGCCGGTAGAGCTCCGGGTAGCTCGAGCGGAGCTGCTCTCTCGCGGCGGCATTGCGCGCCAGCGCGCGGACCACGTCGGCCATGCTGTCCACCTCGAAGTGGATGGGCGCCTCGGGGACCACGACCAGCGCGTCGCCGGCGACGAGCGCCGTGAGCCACGAGTCCTCGGTCACGAGGTCGACGGGCAGCCGAGGGAGCGCCCCGGCAGCCAGGAGCCCACGATCGGCCATCACCGCGCCCAGCCGATCGCGATCGATGGCATAGAGGCGACCGGAGATGTAGTCCTGACCGAGGCTGGTCGTCAGCAGGCGGAGGACGGTGCCGAGCGGCGGCGGCGGCGTCCCGCGCGGCTGCTCGAAGGCCGCGGCGACGGCGGCGTGCGGAGAGCGCTCCAGGGCGCGCAGCAGGGCCGAGATGGAGCCCTCGGCGGGGCGCACGTCCGCGTCCGTGAACACGAGGCGACGGTTGCGCGCCCGGGCCACGAGGGCGTTCCATGCGTTGTTCTTTCCGAGCTCGCTCTCGATGACGGCGAGCCGCGGCTCCCGCCCCCGGAACGCCTCGACGACACGCTCGGTGCCGTCCGTGCACCCGTTGAGACAGACGAGGATCTCGTCCACCTCGGGGCCGAGCCGCGACAGCTCGGTGAGGGTCGCCTCGATGGTGCGGACTTCGTTGTACGCCGGCAGGCAGATGCTGGCAGCCATCGACTCCGACGCATACCACCACGCCGGCTCGGGTGTCACGCGGCGCGCGCCGCGCGGGATGGCCACCCAGGAACGGACGATGCCGACGATGCCGACGATGTCAACGATGCCGGCGTGCCCGCATCCATTGCACGAATTTTACGCTTGGGTAAGGCTCCTGCCTATGTTAGCGTAAGAACAACCCCGCGTGACTACAAAGTCCGCCGGAGGTTCGCGCCGTCGCGCTGGTTTCGCGCCTGACGTCATCGTGATCCTTGGGTGTGCCGGTCCAGGTGCGGCGCTGAAGGGGAGAGCTTATGCACAGGCTTTTTGCGTTCGTGCTCGCTGGCACGGTGCTTCTGGGAGCCTCGTCGCCGGCGCATGCGAAGCGGCCGGTCCTCGCCGAGGGGTCACCGCTGCACGGCACCAACGGGATCAATGTGGGGCCGGATGGTCGGTTGTACGTCGCGAGCTTCCTTGGCAATGAGATCGCCATCGTGAACCGCAAGAGCGGAGCCATCGTGGATCGGCTCGACGCGTCGGACGGGATCGATGGCCCGGACGACCTCACGTTCGGCCCGGATGGCTCGCTCTACTGGACCTCGCTCATCCCTGGCAATGTCGTGAGGCACGCGCCGTCGGGCGAGATCACCGAGCAGTTCGTCGCGCCGGGGGTCAACCCCATCACGTTCTCCGATACGGGGCGGCTCTTCGTGGCGCTCGACTTCTTCGGTGACGGGCTCTACGAGGTCGATCCGGAGCTGTCGGCTCCGCCGCGCCACATCGCGAGCAACCTCGGCTTCCTGAACGGCATGGACTGGGGGCCCGACGGCAGGTTGTACGGGCCGATCTGGACGCAAGGCAGGGTGATCAGCATCGATGTGGACTCCTGCACCGGCGCGGTCGACCCGGAGGTGGAGTGCGATCTCCAGACGGTCGCGGACGGCTTTTTCATCCCTGCGGCAGCAAAATTCGACGCGCTCGGCCGGCTCCATGTGGCCGATCAGAACGGCGAGGTGGTGCGGATCGACATCGAGACGGGCGAGAAGGAGGTCATCGCGGAGCTCACGCCGGGGCTCGACAACCTTGCCTTCGACCCGCAGGGCAATCTCTACGTGTCGAGCGCCAGCGACGGCTTCATCGTCCGGATCAAGCCGAACGGCCAGACACACACGATCATGCCGGGCGGCATGATCATGCCCGGCGGTGTGGCCGTGACGACCGAAGGATGCGGCGAATCGGTCTATGTGGCCGATCTGTCGTCGCTGCGGACGTTCGACGGGGACACGGGCGCTCCGCTGGGCGTCGAGCGGGCGTTCCTCGGCCAATCGGATTTTCATGGGCCTGCCACGGTGTCGGCGGACGGGTCGAATTTGATCTTGACCGCGTGGTTCAGCAGCGTGGTCCAGATCTACGACCCGGCGACGGCGACGGTCCTCGAGACGTACAGCAACTTCGTCTCGCCGCTCAACGCGGTCCGGTTCCAGGGCGATATCGTGGTGGCCGAGCTCGGCGCGGGGCCGGGCGCGGCGCGCGTCGTCCGCCGGACGGGCGGCGGCAGCCTCGTGACGCTCGCGCCGATGACCGTGCCCTCGGGCCTCGCGGTGTCGGGAGGCGACCTCTGGGCCGCCGACTGGGCGACGGGCCAGATCCTCCAGGTGGCGGCAGGGGGCGTGACGCTCTCTCCGCCGCTCGTGGTGGCCGACGGCCTGGATCAGCCGGAAGGGATGGCCGTCGATCTGGACGGCACCCTGCTCGTCGTGGAGGTCGGGAAGCGCCGCCTGCTGCGCGTCGACCCGTCGACGGGGGACACCTGGGTCGTGAAAAAGCACCTCAAGGTGGGTCTCGAGGCGGTCACAGGGACGGTGCCGACCTATGCGTTGAGCGGCGTCGCCGTGGGCCCGTCAGGGACGATCTATGTCTCTGGCGACAAGGACAACGTGCTCTATCGATTCTGATCCAATGGCGACGAGGCGGCGCTGCTCTCGTTCGTCCTCGCCGCCTGAATCCAGACGTGAGGCTCGCCGCCTGCGGCTCTGGCGAGGAGCAGCAGGCGGCCCATCCATGGAGGATGAGCCTCGTTTCGAGTAAGCTCGCGGGCTGCATGCCCGCCCCGACGCTGACACGAAGAGACCTCAACCGGGCCACGCTCGCGCGACAGATGCTGCTCGCGCGGGAGGAGACCACGGCCGTCCACGGGATCGAGCGGCTGATCGCCCTCCAGGCCCAGCTGGCGCGGCCGCCGTTCATCGGGCTGTGGTCCCGGCTCGCGGCGTTCCGGCGCGAGCAGCTCGTCCAGCTCGTCGTGCGCCGCGAGGTCGTCCGGGCGCCGTTCCTGCGCGGCACGCTGCACCTCGTGAGCGCAAGGGACTACCTGGATCTGCACCCGGTCATCGCGCCGGTGCTCCACGCCGGGATGCGGTCGGTCCTCCGCGAGCGCGCGGACACCCTCGACGTCGCTCGGCTGGTCGCCGAGGCGCGCGCGTACTTCGACGCGGAGCCGCGGACCATGGACGAGCTGCGCGATCACCTGGCCGAGCTCTACGCCGACGGCGACGTGCGGGCCATGGCCCTCGCGGTTCGCATGCATCTGCCCGTCGTCCAGGTGCCCGGCGAGACCCCGTGGGGATACCCGGGAACAGCGGACTTCGCCCCGGCGGCGTCCTGGCTCGGCAAGCCGCTCCGCGACGGCGGCGCGCCGCAGGCGCTCGTGCTCCGTTACCTCGCGTCGTTCGGCCCGGCGACAGCGGCCGACGTGCAGACGTGGTCCGGCCTGACCCGCGTCAAGGAGGTGCTCCACGCCTTGCGAGAGCAGCTCTGCGTGTTCCGCGACGAGCGAGGCCGGGAGCTCTTCGACCTGCCCGACGCGCCGCGGCCGCCCGCGGACACCGCCGCGCCGGCCCGGTTTCTCCCCGATTACGACAACCTCCTGCTCGCGCACGACGACCGCACGCGGGTCATCGCGGACGAGCATCGCCCGCGGATCGTCCTGTCCGCCAACCTGCGCATCCTGCCGACGTTCCTCGTGGACGGCTTCGTGGCCGGCACATGGACGATCGAGCGGAAGAAGGCCACGGCCGCGCTCGTGCTCGAGCCGTTCGAGGCGCTTGGCAAGGCGGCGCGCGAGCAGCTCGCCGAGGAAGGGGAGGCGCTCCTTCGATTCATGGAGGAGGACGCCGGCACGTTCGAGGTGCGCTTCGGGAAGGCGGGATCCGCGAAGGCGCCGGCGGCGCGGGCGAAGGGAGGTGGCTCCGCAAAGGCGCCTGCGGCGCGGGTGAAGGCGAAGAGCGGTGGAGCTACAAAGGTACCTGCGGCGCGGGCGAAGACGAAGAGCGGCGCAGCCGCGAAGGCACCTGCAGCTCGGGAGAAGGCGAAGAGCGGTGGAGCCGCGAAGGCACCTGCAGCTCGGGAGAAGGTCAGGAGATGAGGTCGCCAGCTGACGAATCCCTCACGTTATTGGCATTTTGCGAGAAATTGAACAGTGAGGCGGGGAGACAGGGAGTTCCGGAGGTCTCGCGCTGGATGCACGTCATTGCCGCCCGCAGGGCATCCATCGCTTCGTCATCGTGCACGTGAGGAGTGAAGCAGCCAATGGTGCGTTCGACCTACGGCGCCAGCTTCACGAGGAAAGCGTCTTCCGTGCCGTCCGCGGCGAGCGCTCCCCCGCCGAGGTCGACCTCCCCCACCGTGCTGCCAGCGACGAACACGTGACCCGCGCCGTCCGCGGCGACCGACAAGCCCCGCTGGACGTCGGGACCAGGGAGCTGAGCGACCGACAGCAGGTCGCCCGCGCCGCTCAACGTGGCCGTGAAGGCATCGTAGTCGCTCTCGCTCCCGGTGGAGAAGGGGCTCCCGGCGAAGTCGCCCGACCCATAGAAGCTGCCGCCGAGCAGCAAATTCGCCCCGTCGCTCGCGATGCTCGATACCCACACGTGCAGCCCGAGACCTTTGCTCCAGAGGTGGTTGCCGAGCGGATCGAGCTTCGCCAGGAAGGACTCGTTGGCCCCTGGCAAGCTCGACAGCGGCCCGCCGCCGAGATCCAGGGTCGACCCGAACTTGCCCATCACGAAGAGGTTGTCGTCCGCGTCCACCGCGACGGCCCGGCCGGACTGCCACGCGTCGTCGCCGAAGTTCTTGCTCCACAGGTGATTGCCGAGCGCGTCGTACTTCGCGATCAAGACGTCGTCCGAGCGCCGCGTGGCCTTCGACAGCGGCCCACCGCCGAAATCGGCGGTCCCCCGCAGCGCGCCCACCACGATCACGTTGCCGGCCCCGTCAGCGGCCGCGCTCCACGGACGCATGTAGTCCGTCCCCACGAAGCCCCTGCTCCAGAGGTGCTCGCCGCTCGGAGAGAGCTTCACGAGGAACGCATAGTAGCCGACCGTGTTCGTAGGAGGGACGCGGCCGCCGCCGAAATCGATGCCCGAGTCGGAGCTGCCGGACAGGAAGATGTTCCCCGCGCCGTCGACCGCCAGCGCATCGAGCGACCTGACGCCGCCGGTGCTCAAGCGCTTGCTCCAGAGGTGGGCGCCGGACGGGTCGTATTTCGCCATGGCGACCGTCGGGATGCCGCGGCCGACCGGCCCGCCGCCGAGGTCGATGTCGAGCGTTCCCTCGGCGCCCACGAGGACGACGATGTTGCCAGCGCTGTCCACGACCATGCGCCGGATCGGGTTTGGCGAGACCGGCGGGCCCACGTCGAAGGCCCTGCTCCATAGATGCTCGCCGGCCGGAGAGAGCTTTCCCAGGAAGATCGCGGGCCCCCCCGGCGCGAGCTCTCCGCCGCCGAGATCCACGGCGCCGCCGAGCGCGCCCAGGAAGACCGCGTTGCCATCGCCGTCGGCTGCCACCTCCAGGATGGAGTGCTGTACGCCGTCGTCCTGCCTCCCTTCGCCGAGGTGGCACTGCCGCGCATCGCCGCCGGTCGATGGCGCGAACTCCACCACGAAGCCGTCATCCCAGCCGGGGGCGCAGCCGGGGAAGTTGTAGTCGCGGCACTCGATGAGATCGCCTGGCTGGAACTGGCCGTCGTAGCGGCCCGCGAGCATCCCCCGCGGACCTTGTCCGGTGACCTTCCAGGCGAGCCCCGCTGCGCGCTGGTCCTGGGCGTCGCCAGCGCGGCGGCTCCAGAGAGGCGCGCCGCTCCCGTCGAGCGCGGCGTAGAAGAGGTCGTCGCCGCCGGCGCTCGCGAGCGGCCCCGCGCCGAGATCGATCTGGCCCTGGAACTCGCCCGCGAGCAGGGTCACGTCCCCCTCCGCAGCAGCGATGGCCTTGCCGCGCTGATCGGCCTCGTCTCCGAAGCGCGCGCTGTGGAGGTGGTCCCCGGTCACGCTCAGCCAGGCCACGAAGACGTCGCGGCCTCCCGCGCTCACCAGCGGCCCCCCGCCGAAATCCGCCTGTCCCTCCAGGTCGCCTGTCAACAGCACCTCGCCCGTCTCGCGCGCGTCGAGGTCCCCGACATGCTGGTCCTGGGCATCGCCAAAGCGCTTGCTCCAGAGGTGCTCGCCATGGGCATCGAACCTGGCCACGAACACGTCATCGCCGCCCGCGCTCACGAGCGGGCCGCCCCCGAGGTCCGCCTGTCCCTGGAGATCGCCGGCCACGATGACGTCGTCCGCGCTGTCCACCGCGATCGCCTCGCCGCGCTGGTCCGCGGCGTCGCCGAACCGCTGGCTCCAGACGGCATTGCCGTCAGGATCGAGCTTGGCGACGAACGCGTCGTCGCCTCCGGCGCTCACGAGGGGGCCGCTGCCGAGGTCCACAGTCCCCTGGAACCGGCCCGTAATGAGGATATTTCCTTCGCTGTCCGCCGCGACCGCCTCGCCGCGCTGATCTGCGGCGTCGCCGAAGCGCCGGCTCCAGACGTGCTGTCCGCCGGCGTCGAGCTTGACGACGAAGATATCGTCGCCGCCGGCGCTCGTGAGCGGGGCGCCGCCGACATCCACGGTTCCCTGGAACACGCCGACCACGACGACGTTCCCGGCGGCGTCCACGGTGACGGCGCGCGCCCGCTGTCCGCCGGGGCCGCCGAGCCGCCGGGACCAGAGGGGGATGTACGCCCAGTCGGGATCTTCGCTGTCGCGCACGAGCTTCATCACGAAGGCATCATCGCCGCCGGCGCTGTACATCGAGCGCCAGCCGTTGCGATCCATGGCTCCCGCGAAGTGGCCGGTGACGATCATGCCGCCGTCCGGATCGATGGCGACGTCCGTGGCGACCTGCGCGTGGGCGCCGCCGAAGCGCTTGCTCCAGACATGGCCTCCTGTTCCGTCAGCGCCTCCGGTGCCGCCGGCGCCGCCTGTTCCCCCGACACCGCCTGTTCCGCCAGCGCCTCCGGTGCCCCCGACACCGTCCGTTCCGCCAGCGCCTCCGGTGCCCCCGACACCGTTCGTTCCGCCAGCGCCGCCGGTGCCGGCAGTGCCGCCTGTTCCCCCGACACCGTCCGTTCCGCCCGCACCGCCGGCGCCGCCCGTGCCCCCGACTCCACCGGTGCCGCCCGTACCCCCGGCTCCGCCGCCGCCCGTGCCTCCGGTGCCGCCCGTGCCCCCGGCTCCGCCGCCGCCCGTGCCCCAGGCTCCGCCGTTTCCGCCCACTCCCCCTGCGCTCGCCTCGCTGGTAGCCGGAGATGATCCCGCTCCGCTGCTGGAGCCCTCCTGCTCACCGACGTCGCAGGCCAGCGCGGGCACGGCGATGGCCAGCAGGACAGCTGTCCTTGTCAGCCCTCGCGCCCCGCGGACCGATCGCCACCGCCCTCGCGACTCATCCTTCGCGCACATGCGTCCTCCATCCGGCTCGCTATGTTGCGCCAGCTCGACAGGACATTCACGAGAAAGCTGGATCCCGTCCGGGTTCACCCGCGTGCGGAAGGAGAAAGAACACCTACACCGAACCACTTTGCAAGCAACCTTGCCAAACAAACGGTGCTGGAACGCCCTGACCGGCGCACCTCGGGTATGGTCCGTGTCCGAGGGATCGCACCGATGCGCAAGAATTTGATTTCGATTGGGTTGCTCAGCTGCCTGCTCTGGTCCTGCACCTCGTCCACGTCGGCTCCGGACGATGAGGCCGCCACGGGCGCCACCACCACCACCAGCAGCACCGCGAGCACAGCTCAAACAAGCGGAACATCGGCGAGCACCGGGAGTGGCGCGGGCGGCAGCAACGCGTGACCATTTCCGGCCACCCCGTGGCCACTCATGGCCATTGTGCACGTGATTCCCGTGCTTTATCCCTCTGCCATGAGCTCCGAACGCGCGCCATCCTCCACGGCGTGGGCCGTGGGCAAGGCCCTCTGCATCCTGTCGGCCGTCGCTTACGGCCTGTTGACCGGGCTGATCGACATCCTCGATCCGCATCACCTCCGGAACCCTGACTGGCCCGGACACGCGAGGTTCCACCTGCTCTGGCAGATCAGCGCGGGCGCCCTCGGCGCGCTCGCTTCCATCTACCTCTTCTGGACGGCAACGCCGCGCACCGTGGAGCGTGTCCGGACAGGCGCCTTTCTGGGCGCCCTCCAACTCGGCGGATTCACCCTGGCGGCCGTCTTCACGAGCGCCGCCGGCGCCGAGTTCGACGCCGGTGGCCGGGTCCTGCTCGGCTTCCTCCCGCCGAACATGCTGCACCTGGGCACCTCCGCAGCCCTGCTCTTCGCCGGCGTCTCCCTGTGTCACAAGAGAGGGGCTGCCACATGAGCCATCGCGCCGTCTCTGCTCCTGTCCTCATCATCGGCGCTGGCCCCTCGGGGATGGTGAGCGCGCTGTGCCTCGCCAGGCGCGGCGTCGACTGTGTGCTCATCGAGCGCCGGCCGGGCCTGGAGAATCACCCCAAGGCCCACGAGCTCTCGGCGCGCTCGATCGAGATCCTCCACGAGCTGGGGCTCGGTCATGGCGAGCTGTCCGCGGAGGCATCGCCGGAGGAGGACGCAGCCAAGATCCTGTTCTGCGGCACGATCGGCGAGGAGTTCGGCTGCATCGATCTGCGCGCCAACGGCGTCGGGCGCAAGTACCGAGAGCACCTCGAGGCGCCCATGCCTTACCTCAACCTCTCGCAGGTCGAGCTGGAGAAGCTCCTCCGCGAGCGCGTCTCGGCGTCGCCGCGGATCCAGGCGCTCCATCACCATCAGTGGGAGTCCTTCGAGCAGGATGCGGACGGCGTCACGAGCCGGATCACGGACCGGACGACGGGCGAGACCTTCGCGGTCCGGAGCCAGTACGTCATCTGCTCCGACGGCGCCGGGAGCCGGAGCCGCAAGGCCCTCGGGATCGAGATGAAGGGCCCGGACAAGCTGCTCGACGTCGTCAACGCCTATTTTCAGGCGGATCTGCGCCGCGTGGTCCGCACCCGGGGCAAGCTCTACTTCATCTTCTCCCCGAAGGCGCCGGGCAGCGTGTTCATCGCCCACCACGTCGAGAAGCGCTGGGTCTTTCACCTCCCGGTGGCGACGCCGCACGAGAAGATCGAGGAGTACACGCCCGAGGTGATGCAGAGGAAGATCAAGGCGGCGCTCGGGCGGGACGACGTCGATATCGAGATCACCTCGATGAGCCACTGGCGCATGACAGCGCAGGTGGCGGAGCGCTTCCGCAGCGGGCGCGTCTTCCTTGTCGGCGACGCTGCCCATCGCTTCCCGCCCACGGGCGGGCTCGGCATGAACTCCGGCATCGGCGACGCGCACAACCTGGCCTGGAAGCTCGCCATGGTGATCGAGCGGCGGGCCGCGCCCGGCCTGCTCGACAGCTACGAGGCCGAGCGCCGCCCGGTCATCGAGACGAACTGCGACGAGAGCCGGCTCAACTTCGAGAGGATGAGCGAGGTCGCGGAGGCCTTCGGGATCGAGGTCGAGGAGGCTCAATGGGTCAACGAGAAGCTGGCGAGCTCCACGATGCGCGCGCTGCCTGCCCCGCTCCGCGCCTGGACCGAGCGGCAGGTCCAGCACTACGGCGAGAGCATCCTCTCGCGGTACCATCGCGATCCCTCGGTGCGAGAGCGCGTCCTCGCGGCCATCGCGCAGCAAAGGTCGCATTTCGACAGGATAGGGCTCGACCTCGGCTACACGTACGAAGAGGGCGCGCTCCTCGGCGACGGCACGAGGCCGCCGGAGGTCGACGATCGGGTATCGTCGTACCTCCCGTCGACGCGGCCGGGCGCGCGATTCCCGCATTTCTGGCTGGATGGCAACAGGAGACAGCGCGGCAGCCGCTCCATGATCGACTACGGCGCTTCGATCCTGCTGCTCGGCGCGGCCGTCGAGGCGCTGCCCGCGGACATCGAGGCGCTGGAGGCTGTCGAGGCGCGCCACGGCGTCCGGCTGTTCAGGCTCGGCGCGGCCGACATTCCTGCCTGTCACCAGGCCGCGGTGCACGCGCTCTCGCAGATCGAGCAGGACGGCGCGCTCCTGATCCGGCCGGACGGGCATGTCGCGTGGCGCCAGCAGCGCGGCGTGACGCTCTCCGTGGCGCTGATCGCGTCGATCGTGGAGCAAGTCTACGGGGTCTAGTTCGACCCACCGGGAGTCCTGCGAGGGATCCGGAGAGAGGTTTCAACGCGAAGATCACTCGGGCGCTGGCAGATGTGGAGGCTTATCGCGCACCAACGATCCGCGACCCCTGCGGCGCCTCACGACGTCTCCCCCGGCGCCACGCGACCAGGCCCAGACCGAACAGCGCGGCGAGTTGCCAGCGTTCCGACGAATCACGGCCGAGACTGCAGGAACAACCCGAGCTGCCCTGGTCCGTGGTGCCATGATCCGCGCCCCCCGAGCCACCGGAGCCGCCCTCGGACGCGCCGCCGGCCGAGCCGCCGCCAGTCGAGCCGCTGCCGGCCGAGCCGCTGCCGGCCGAGCCGCTGCCGGCCGAGCCGCTGCCGGCCGAGCCGCTGCCGGCCGAGCCGCTGCCGGCCGAGCCGCTGCCGGCCGAGCCGTCGCTCTCCGAAGGCGAGACGCTATCGCACAGCGTGCCAGTCCCAGGAGGGGGCGAGCATTCGCCGGCGTCTGGGATGTTTCCACCCGCCGTCCCGGTGAGACGGAAGTAGATGCCGTACCTATCCGCGTATCGCTGGTAGTGCGGAGTGAACGTCAACGTGTTGTTGGAGTCCGTGTTCCGGAGCGTGAATTCCACCTTACCCGGGGTTTGAACCAAGTTGTTCTCGATGTCGGCGATCCACTCGTTGATCGTGATGCCGTTGTTGATGCCGATGGTGTCTTTGATGACGACACCAGCGGGAATGGTAGCCTTCTCGGATGCCCACTGGGGCTCCGACAGCATCCTCTCCGTCCCGAGACCGGCGCTCAAGACGACCGGTCCGTAGACGAACGCCACCGCATTGGGGTTATCGGGGAGCCTCGAGACCTTCACCTCCATCGGCAGCGTGAGCTCCACCTTGTCTCCGGGCTTCCAGGTGCGACCTACCGTGAGGTAGCCGTCCGCCTCCGTTGCGTCGCATGCCTGACCGTTGACCGTGATCGTCACGGGCTGACAACGAGCGACCCAGGAGGGCTTTCTGAATCTGATCGTGACCGCATCGGCCGGGGCAGCGGTGATCTCGAAAACCGCCTTGTCGGAGAGAGGAAAATTGGAGGTCTGTTTCAACGACAGCCCCCGCGCGGACCAGGTCAACGTCGAGCCGAGGAACATGTTGACGTACAGATCCGTATCGTCATGGAAGTACAAGCTGTCATTGAGCTTGGTATAGTTCTCCATGCCGGTTCCGTTGCAGCACCAGAAAGTGTCCTGCGGCTTGCCGAACACCTTGAAGAACCCTGTTCCCATCGGCTTGAAGTACGCCGTCATTCCGTTCGTCGGATTGACGGCAGACATGATCTCGTTGATATGGGTCTGCTCGTAGTAGTCGGCATACTTGACGTCCCCCGTGGCCTTGAAGAGCCCTCTCGAGAGCTTCAGCATGTTGTACGCGTTGCACGTCTCGTTGTTCACATTGTCTCTTTGCGCGTCCAACTGCCTGGGCTCGTGAAAATGCTCGAGCTGGCTATTCCCACCAGTGACATAGGTATGATCCCTCAACACGATGGACCAGAACTGCTCTGCCGCGGTGTAGTAAAAGTTCTCCTTTTCGCCCAGCGTTCGATAGCGGTTCAGGGCGCCGATGAACTTGGGGATTTGCGTGTTGGCATGCTTGCCTGGCAGGATGTTGTTGCCTTGAGAAATCGGCGTGAAGAGCGAGTCCTCGTCGAAGATGTGGGCTGCCGCGAGGTGATTGGGGTTGTTCGTCAGCCTGTACAGATCGTACAGGCAGTCGTTCATGCCGCCGTACTCGACGCCCAGGACCTTCCTTCGAAGGTCCGCGTTCCAGGTCGAGCTGCGGTTGTAGGCCCAGTCCCCCAGCTTGCTCGCGATTTCGAGGGCCGTCGCATTTCCTTCGAACTCGTAGACGTCGATGAGGCCTGCGATGATCTTGTGCATCGTGTACCACGGAGCCCAGCTGGAGCCGCTGGCCTTCCCCTCGACGACGTCGAAATGCGTCTCCGGCGACGCGAACAGGTATCCTCTGGGACTCGCGTTTTGAAATGACTTCAATTGACCGATCGTGTAGTCGAGCTTCTGCGCGATGGCGGCGCTCTGCTCCGCGTCGGAGCTCTTGAGCTGTTTGTACGCTCGCGCCATGGCGGACATGTAGTGTCCTATGGTGTGCCCGCGCAAGAGGCTCCAGCCACCCTCCCACCCGCCGTAGAGATTGAGGCCCGACGAGCTCCCAGGGTCCTTTCCTTGCGACACCGCCTTGAAGCCCGCCAGAAGTCGGTTGGGGTCGAGGCTCATGATGTACGCGAGCTCTTTCGAAGAGATGTTCTGGTAGTACGCGTCGGTGACGCTCACCTCGTCCAGCTCGAACTCCTGCAGCTTCTCGACGGAGTCCGCGGCGGACGCCATCCCTGGAGTGAGGACGCCAAACAGAAGAGATACGGCCAACGCGGTGGCCCCCGAGAGCGAGCGCCGTACCTGCAGGATCCTCTTGCTCATGATGCTCCTTTCAGATCTCGAATGCATCGTATGCAGGAAATTCAAAGCGAGACCACGCCGCGCCAAACGGTCGTCGCCGGTGACAGCACTCGATTTTTCACGATAGCCGCCGAACGAGCGCGGTATGCCGTGTTCTCTGGTGGAGCCCCCGCGGCCCGATGTTCATCCCCACCGTTCAGCGATCGCTTCCGCGACGACCGAGCGAGCAGAGCTGGTGCAAGAATCGATCAGACGACGAAGGCCTCGGTAGGCCTGGCGACCCGAGCAATGCGCAGCAACAGGGACACCCCTCGACGCGAATGTGAACGTTCACATGACCGCCGTCAATTCCAATCGACAGGTCCGTAAACATTTGGGTCCCGAGGGATCACGAGGGTGGCGGGCTCCTCCGCAGCGCCGTGGCAAGAGGTGCGGGCGCCGTGCCGCGATCATCGCCAGCCCGGTCGACGAGCTCGAAGCCGATCAGCGCATCGGCGGCTGGCGCGCGACGCGGCGCGTGGTGCCCGCATCGCCAGCCCGAGGTCGCGCCGCCGCGCGCCGGTGGCGGCGGTGCTGCAGCGCCAGTGTGACCGCGGTCCGATGCCCGCCCCTCTTTGCGCGGCGCTCCGGGAGGAGACCTGTCTGCCCTGGGGACGGGAGGCGGTCGCCGGCGGCCGTTTCGAATTGACATCAGATTTGTGAACGTTCACATTTGGTCCCCGAGGCCCCGCTGGCGCTGCCCGAAACGAGGGTCGTCATGCTGAGGCACGAGCACCGGCGGAGGCGGCACGGCTCCGCTCGCTCGGCCATCGAAGACAAAGGTGCGTGATTCGCCCATCGGCGCTGCGACTACGCGCGAGATCGAGGAGCGATATAGCACGTTTGAAAAGCAGCTCGAGAGCACGATTGTCGGTGGCGCTCTTGTGGAGTATGCGCTCAACCAAGAAAATGTCTTCCACCGCTGCTTCATTGACGGTCGGTTCGAGATCGACAACGGTGAGGTGGAGCGCCGCATCCGACGGGCCCCGCGCGGTCGAGGCCGAGCTCTCACGCCGTGTCCCGCGGCGCGCCGGCGAACGCGCTCTCGTCGTAGTGGCTGCGGGGGTTCCACGCCGCGTAGCCCGCGCAGCCGGCGTCGTCGTTCGCGCGGATCTGCTCCCGGATGTGCCACGGCGTGTACTCGTACCGCTGCATGGGGCGCGAGCTGTCCAGATCGAACGCCTGGATCCAGCTGCGCAGCAGCCCGATGCGCCCGGGAAGCGCTGCCACCCTGCGCCAGCCGGCCGAGAGCGAGGCGTACAGGGTCTCGTAGGGGTGATGGGCAGGGTTCGCGAACCCGAAGCTGCCAGGGCCCCAGTGCGACGGGTACGGCATCGGCATCACGTAGTCGAAGAGCTCCACGGCGTCCTCCAGCCGCTGGCCTATCCCGTCCTGCGGCCCGAGCAGCGTGAACCCGAAGACATCCGCGGAGATCGGGCGAGACGCGGCATCGCCGACCTCCACGCGGAGGAACTCGAAGAAAGCGCGGATCGTCGGCGCCCTCTCCTCGATCGGCGTCCGCGACCGCGGCTCGCGCGCGGCGCCATAACGCACATAATCGTAGTTCACCTCGTCGAAGCCGGCGTCGTACGCCCGGAGCGAGATCTCCGCGATCTCGTGCCATCGCGGCTGCGAGGCCGGGTCGTACCAGCCCCGCGGGCCGCCCTTGAACGCGACGAGCCGGGCGATGAGGTAGATGCCGGCCTCGCGCAGGGCGCCCAGCTGGACCCTTGTCACCTCGTCCCGCTCGAAGAGGAGCGGGCCACCCTCCGACCGGATATCGATCACCAGGGAGTTCAGCTCTGTCCGCTGGACCAGGGAGGAGAGCCGATTCAACCGCTCCACGTTCCTCCCCGCCGCGAAGTTCACGTAAATCGCCTTGGTGATCGTGGGCATGCTGTTCCCCCCGCCGAGGAGAGAGCACGTCCCTGGCCAAGGGAGCGCCGCGCGCGCCGGAGCACCTTTCGCAGCCCTTTTCAGCTGGGGAAATTGAACAGGGAGGCGGGGAGACAGGGAGTATTTGAAGATTACCTCCCCGTCTCCCTGTGAACTTTCCGAAGAGTCTGCGGGGGATGCCTCAGGCGCAGCCCCCCGCGCCCCGGGTCACCCCCGCATCGCCTGGATCGGGCTGATCCGCGCAGCGCGGAGCGCCGGGAAAAACCCGCCGAGCAGGCCCATCACCGCCGCGATCGCCACCGACGTCAGCAGGATCCCGGGCGTCGGCTCGAACGTGAACACGACCTCCGACCAGCTCGCGAAATTGACGGTCGAGAAGCGCACGAACCTCATCCCGAGCGCGGCGAGCACGCCGAGCGCCCCGCCCGCCAGCGCGAGGAGGACCGACTCGATGAGGAACGACACGAGGATGCTGAACCGCGAGAAGCCGAGCGCCCGCAGCGTGCCTATCTCGCGCTGCCGGTTGGCGATCGACGAGTGCATCGTGATCATCGCGCCGATCATGGCGCCGATCGAGAAGAACACCGCGATGAGCACGCCCATCACCTTGATGAACATGCTCGTCCCCTCGGACTGCTTCTCGTAATAGACGCTCTCGCGCATCACCTCGAGCCCGAGGTTCCGGTTCTGCTCGATCGACGCCTCGAACGCGTCGAACTTGCTGGCCGAGGCGAGCCGCGCCCGCACAGCGGAGACGCCCCCCTCGCGGCCGAACGCCGAGCGCGTCGTGTGCAGGTCGGCCCAGACCTCGGACTCCAACGAGGAGCCGCCGTCGTCGAACACCCCCACGACCTTCACCGGCCGGTTCTTTCGCAGCTCGAACGACTCGCCGATCGACAGGCCCTTGAAGCGGCCGTTGATCGCCTTGCCCACGATCACCTCGTCCGTGCCCGGCTGCGCCGGCCGGCCCTCGATGATCTTCACCTGCGAGCGGAACGCGAGCACGTCGTCGGGCACCCCGCGCACCTGCACGTTGGAGATGCCGTCCGTGCCGAGCTTCTCGAGGAGGATGACCGCGATCACCTCCCCCACCCCGTCCGGCTTGCCGTCCTGCCGCTTCGCGACCTCGGCGCTCGCGAGGATCACGCCGATCTGCTGCTCCTCGATGCTGCTCACCATCTCGGCGTCGGAGCCCTTCCGCATCACGATCGCGACGTCGTCCCGCGCGGTGCGCCCGAGGGTGCGCTCCACGCTGTTCGCGAGCATCAGCACCGACGCGAACACGAACACCACGAGGCCGAGACCGGACGCCGTCGCGAGGGTCGTCGTCTTGCGCACCACCAGATTTCGAACGTTGTAAGCGACGGGGATCATGAGCGCTCTCTCCCGCTTTCAGGGTGTCGAAGACAGGCTGCGTGGGTCGCTCACGCCACGCGCCGGAGCGCGTCGGTGACCGAGAGTTTCGAGGCGTTGTACGCCGGGATGAGCGACGCGACGAGCGACAGCCCCATCGAGAGCAGCACCGCCATGACCATCGTCGAAGGCTCGATCCGGAAATAAGGGAACCAGGCGCCCATGTCCTCCTCCAGCCACCGGCCCAGCCCGAGCTCGACGATCGGATACGAGACCACGAGCCCGAGGAACCCGGCCAGGAGCCCGATGGTCGCCGCCTCCCCGATGATGAAGATCCTCACGTGCTTCGGCTCGAACCCGAGCGCGCGCAGCACGCCGTACTCCCGCGTCCGCTCCCGGACGCCCATGGCGATCGTGTTGCCGAGGATCATCATCATGATGAGAAGGATGATGACGGACACGACGTTGAGGGCCGTCAGCACGGCCGACATCATCGCCATGAACGACAGGTTCATCGCCCGCTCGCTCATCGTCGCCGTCTGGACGTCCTTCTCGTCGAAGATCTTGTCGATCGCCGCGCTGATGTCCGCGCTCCGCGACGGGTCGTCGATCCGGGCGGCCATCCAGCCGATCTGGTCGCGCTGCCGCTCGGGGAGCGACTCGTTCAGGTAGTCGTAGTGAAAGATGAACTGCGACCTGTCGATCGACTTGCGCGTCGCCGTGTAGATCCCCGAGACGTTGAACTGCCAGTTTCCGGGGTAGATCGTCCCCTCCAGCGTCACCGTGTCGCCCGGCTTCACCTTGAGCCGGGTCGCGAGGACGTCGCCCAGGATGGCGCCCTTCCTGTCGCCCTGCCACCGCTCCATGTCCTCGGGCGAGACGACCATCTCGTCGTAGACCTTGAAGAAGGTCTTCGACTCGACGGCCATCGAGGCGAAGAAATTGTTGGCGTCGCGCGGGTCCTTGGCGCCGAACCAGCTCATGAAGGACCCCTCCGTCACGCCGGGGACCTCGCGGACCGTGTCCATGTAGCGCTTCGGCAAGGGGAGGATGAACGAGATCTTGTGCCGCGTCGCGATCCGGTCCTTCGCGGCGTGGTCGGCGGCGACGTTCCACGCCGAGAGCACCGTCCGGAGGAGCACGAACGCGAGCACCGCCACCACCGCGCCGATCACGGTCAGCAGCGTCCTGAACTTGTTGCGAAGGACGTTCCTGGCGGCGACGGAGACGAGGTTCATGACAGGTTCCCCTTGTCGAGCCGGCGCGTCACCGTCGCGCGCTCGGCGGCCTGCGGATCGTGCGTGACCATCAGGATGGTCTTCTTGAACTCCTTGTTGAGCTTCTCCAGGAGGGCCAGGATCTCGTCGGCGCTCTTGCGATCGAGATCGCCGGTCGGCTCGTCCGCCACGATGATCGTCGGGTCGTTCACGATCGCCCGCGCGATCGCGACCCGCTGCTCCTGGCCGCCGGAGAGCTGCCGGGGATAGTGGCCCATCCGCTCCTCGAGCCCGACGACGCGCAGGGCCGTCTGCGCGCGCTTCCGCCGCTCGGACGACGACAGGTTCGTGAGCAGGAGCGGCAGCTCGACGTTCTCGACCGCGGTGAGCACCGGCATCAGGTTGTAGGCCTGGAAGATGAAGCCCATCGTCCTGGAGCGGAAGCGCGCCAGCTCGCCGTCGCTCATCCGCGTGAGGTCCTGCCCCGCCACGCGCGCCGTGCCGCGCGTCGGGCGATCGAGCCCGGCGATCAGGTTCAGCAGCGTCGATTTGCCCGAGCCCGAGGGCCCCATCAGCGCCTCGTACGACCCCTCCGGGACGTCGAGCGTGATGTTGTCGAGCACCACGATCGGCTCCTTGTCGCGGAAATAGCTCTTGCCGACCCCCTGCAGCTCGACAATGGGCTTCGGCTTCCCGTCGCGATACCCCTCGGTCATTCGCTCCCCTTTTCCTTCTCTTTGATCTTCTGACCGTCCGCGAGCTCGGCGGACGGCCTCGCCACGAGGCGCGCCCCCGGGGCCGGGCCGTCGAGCAGCTCCAGCCCGCCGGGCGCGGGGCCGCCCACCTTGATGGGCACCATCTTCACCTGGCCCTCGTTGACCACGAACACCACCTTGGCGCCGCCCCGCTCGACCACCGCGGCCTCCGGGACGACCCGCTTCGGCGGCTCCTTCATCGCCTCCTCGGACAGCGCCTCGGCGAGGAAGCTCACCCGCGCGCTCATCTCCGGCAGCGCCTCCTTCGGCTCTCCGACGAACTTCACCTTCACCGGGATGGTCGCCTTGGCGCGGTTCACCCGCTTGCCGATCTCGAGCGTCGTGCAGCGGTGCCGCTTCGAGGGATACGCGTCGAGGACCACCTCGCACGGCTTGCCGGGCTCGACGAGGTAGAGGCGCGTCTCCGGGACATCGGTCTCGACGACGAGCGACGTGAAGTCGGCGATCTCGACGAGGTGCGGCAGCTCGAGGCCGACGACCTCGCCCACCTCCGGCGGCTTCGACATGATCGTGCCGCTGATCGGCGCGACGATCTTCCGGTCGGCCAGCGTGACCCGGAGGCTCTCGACGTCGGCCGCAGCGGCCTTGACCTCGGCGTCGGCCGCCGCCGCCGACTGGGTGAGCGAGTGCATGCGCGCGGTGAGGTCATCCATCGAGGCGCGGCCGGTCACCTGGCGCTCGACGAGCAGCCGCTCCCGCGCGAGCTGCTGCTCGACCTCGCCGATGCTCGCCCGGGAGGCCGAGGCGCGCGCCCGCGCCGCCGCGACCTTGGCCTGGGCCGCGGCCACGAGGCTCTTCTGGTCGGCGTCGTCGAGCTCCACGAGCAGGTCGCCCTGCTTCACCACGTCGCCTTCCTTGACGTGCACCCGCGCGATGCGGCCGGGGAACTTGGCCCCGACCTTGGACACGACCTGCGGGACCACGTACCCGGTCGACGTCACGGAGATCGACGCCTGCGCCGGCGAGACCAGCGCGACCTCCGTGGTGGTGACCTCGGTCTTGAAGAGCGCGCTCTGCGCCCTGGGAAGGGCGAACGCGGCGGCGCCGGCGACCGCCGCCAGCACGACCGCGGCGACGAGGGCGGTGCGGAGCGGGCTCCGCCGATCGGGATCGACGTCCCGCTGGATCCGCAGCGAGGCGAGATCCGAGCTGAGCTGGTCGGACACGGCGTCTCCTTAACACGCTTCCGGCGTCGCGTTGAAGTTCTATCGCCCATTTCTGACGCGAGGCGCTACCCGCGCCCGACACGCAGGACGCGGCCTCGCGCCCGCCCTGGAGCGGCGCTTGCTCCATATCGAAATCGCCTCCCGCCGCGGCAATCCGCCCGTCCAGACCGCAATGCGCCGCGCGGCTGTGCCCGCCGCGCCTCACCCGTGGCAGTGCGCTCCCTGACGTGCGGCGGCGCTCGGATTGATGCCTGCGCCGCTGTGCGCCGCTGTCAGTGTCGACGCGGGGCGCGGGGCGCGGGGTCACAGCGCGGCGATGGTGCGAGATGCGCGCCTTGCGCTCGCGGGGCTCCCGAGACCAACACCCTGTCTCGACGCCCCGACGGCGCACGTCTACGCTGGCACGATGGGTTTTGTCGCGAGCCTTTTCATCGTCTACGGGGTCGCCGGGGTGGTGCTGGGTGTCGCGGTCGCCATCGCGATCGGGCGCTGCCACCACCACCGTCGGCGCTCGCAGATCGCCGCGTATGCGCGGAGCCCTTCGGCGTCCCCCGGCGCGATACGCGAGGGGTTTGCGCTCCTGCGCGGCGAGGTGAGCGCGGAGGACGCCGCGCCGGGAGACGCGGTGATCGCGGTCGAGATCCCGTGCGGCGGCCAGGCCGGCGCCGCGCCGAGCGCGTGGCAGACGCGGGCGCGCGCGTTCTCGCTCCGGCTCGCCTCGGGCGCCACCGTGCGGGTCGAGCCGGCGAGCGGCAGGCTGAGCCTCGACACCACCTTCGTCCCGACGAGACGAGGCGGCGCGCCCGCCTACGTGTCCGAGGTTCGCCCCGGCGACACGATCTACATCGCGGGCTCGGTGCGCCGCGAGATCGACGCGAGCGCCGCCGGCAAGGGGTACCGCGACGCCGCGCGGGCCTGGGTGCTCCGGGCGCCCGCGCACGGCAGCCTCTGCGTCGCTTCGGAGACGGTCGTCGCCCACCACGCCCAGCGCGCGCGGTTCCACCGATCCTGGGCGCTCGCGCTCGGCGGGGCGCTCGCGGCGCTTCACCTCGGCCTGTTCCGCGCGTTCCACGCGAGCATGCTCGGCCCCGTCGAGTCGGGCGGGAGCATCGACATCGGCCCGGCCGCGCTCGCGCTCTTCTTCGTCGGCGCCGCGGCGCTCACCTACCGCACCCTGGCCGAGCAGACCTCTCCCTGGATCGAGCTCCGCGTGGATCGCTCCAGGGCGGCCTAGCTGAGGCGGCGCATCTCGTAGGTGCCCGCGGCTTGCACATGGCGGCAACGAAGTTGCCGGTTCCGCACGAGGCGCCCCGGTCGCCGCAGGCTCGAACGAGACCCCGGACGGCCGTCACGCAGCTCGCTCGGCTTTCCACCAGCGCACGCCGCACCGCGCGCTGAAATGAGGACACAGGAGACGCGCCGATGGAGAAGCTCATTTCCTACATCGAGCAGCACGACCCCGGATTTGCTCGGCGCATCCGTGGCGCAACGCCAGACGAGATCGATTCCCTTGAGGAGACCGCCGGCCATCCGCTGCCTCCCGATTACAGGTATTTTCTTTCCGTCATGGGCCACGACGACGGTCACCTCTTCAGCCAGGAGGGCATCAGCACGGACGTCCCGAGTCTCCTCTCATTCTATCGAGAGAGCGTGGCGACTGGAGAGAACTCAGTACCGGAGGACTGCATCGTCATCGCGGTAGGCTGCGCCGTCATTGAACAGGTCTATCTCGAGCATGACGGGCTCGGCCGCGTCTTCGAAGGGGGCGAGGGCGAGAAGTTCTCGCTCTGGGCAAAATCCTTCAGGAACCACCTTTATCAAAACGCCTACATGGCGCATCGCCAGCGCTGGCTACCGCACGCGGTCATGTACAACAGCACCGATCAAACGAACCTGTCAGAGGATGTTCGCGCGGTGGTGCGCTCGGCCGGGCTCCTCGAGCTCGATTTCTCTGAATCCGTGACGATCTGCGCGGAATCTTCTTCAGCGACGCTCGCCTTCCGTCAGATCACCGGCGAGACAGCCTGGGTGCGTGTGGCTGGCATGGACGAGGCTGCCGTGAACGATGTTTCCAGGCGATTGATGAATATCAGAGTAGAGAGACAATTCGACGCTCATGGATCTTACCGATTTTCAAGGTTCCGCTGAGCGGGACATTCATACATTCCGCGATGGCGCACGGCTCGAGGACGTGGAGGCAGCACTGCGGCAGATCGCGCGCGACCTAGCGTATCATTTCATCGCGCTTCGCGGCGATCGAATGACGAATGAAGCGGAAGCATTGACAGAGATCGCTCGAGCGTTCAAGCTGCCTCACCATGACGATCCGGGTTACAAGCGGAACTGGGATGGCACCGCAGATCATATCATGAACATGCGTTGGCGGCATCGGCCGGAGTCGCCGAGCCAATTCCGACGTGGTCATCTCGTGTGATACTGCGAGCCGGCCGTGAAGGAGTCCGTTGTCCACGCCGAGCAAAGAATCCGAACCATGTCCATGCGCCTCGTGAAGACGCCGATGCCAGATAGATTGTTGCATGGCAAAGGGAACGCAAACGATCATGAGGCGGCTGGTGAAGTCGTGGGCGGCCTCCTATCCCGAGGCGCGCCGAAACCCGCCAGCGCGGTGGGCGCAGAGATCGAAACGATCGTGATAGCCAAAGATGAGCCAGCAAGAATACGCATCCAGAGAGTTCCGCCGTAGGATCGGCGCTTCCCAGGTGGTCGTCCGCTGTGGCGCCGATCTCGAATTGCAAGCTGAGATGCTTCTCGATGTCGTGGCCAGGTACCACGAGGGAGGCAATAAACTGAACGATGGAGCGACCGTAGAACTCGAGGACATTTCCTTCACGCTTCGCCACGTGGGTGGCGAGATTGTCGTGCACGAGCCAGATTTCAAGGGCAGCCCACCACGCGATGCTGTTCCTGGGGCGGACCAAGCCCTGCGAATTCTCTACGAGCAAGAGGCGGTCGTGAGGCGTGTCGGTGCCAAGCGGTCAAGCGCGCCGCTCCGTGCCCTGGTAAGGATGGAGCAGAGTAGTCTGAGGTCACTCCGCGTCTGTCTACGTCGAATGGTCCCGAGCGATCCCCAGGATTCCGGCTGGACCATTGGTGCGTTGCGCGATCCCGCCGGACCGGAGGAGGACGTCGTCATCACGACAGTTTCAGAGATTTTCCGCGTGCGCCCCTGGTTGGGAAAGGTCCTGACGCTTCCAGCTGGGTACCGCGCGGCGGTGAACTTCCACGACATCGAGTCTATCGAGACCGACACCGGCGAGCACGCCTGGATAACCGATCCATTGATGCTCGCGCACCTCTCGCGATCGGCGCTGAGAGAGAGGAGGCTCGCCGATCTCGACCGGACGGTGAACGCACTTCTCGAGTCCACCACAACGGAGATCGAGAGCCTCCGCCCGCTTCGCCAGCTCGCGCGGCGATGGGGAGGTGGTCCCTGGATGGCGTACGCCAACGCGCTCACCACGCTGACCCGCCTGAAGCATGACGAGGACAAGGCCGTGGAGGTCCGCTCTCTCGTAGAAGACCTTTGTACTGCGCTCTCACCGGGTGGAGGGCTCGCTGGGGAAGAGGCACCGTTCGTGATCACCGAGAATTTCACCACGCTCTATCGCCACTATTGGCGGGTTGAAGCAGCGGAAGTGCTCGAGGGCTTGCTCGCTCCAGGCTCGGGCCAGCAAGCAGCGCTTCTCTTCCAGCGCGCCGCGCTTGCCAGGGACGCGGGTGATTATGCGGGCACCGTCGAGGCGCTGCGACGCTCGGTCGCGATCGAGCCACGCTCGCCCACCTTGTGGTTCCTTCTCGGGACAGTTCTGCTCGAAGCCTCGACGCTCGAGGAGACTCCCACCGTCCTTCTCGATCCAGCGGGTGAAATAGTCGAGGCTTTCGACCGCGCGCTCACGCTCCTCGATGTCAGGGACACGCTGACGGTGGATCACTGCGTCCGCGCCCTCGATCACCGATATCTGAGGGCTGACTGGACGCTGGTGGATCTTCTCTGCAAGCACACCGTAGCGCTCCGCGATGTGGGTCGACTCGACGAAGCACTGGCGTCGGCTAACCGCCTCGTTGCCGCCGCCCCGGATGAACCGCGATCATGGGAAATCCTGGGCACTGTGCTGATCTACCTCAGTCGTCACGACGACGCGATCAACGCTTATAGCGCGGCCATCGGATGCAGCGTGCAGGCGCCTCCAGAGCACTCGATATTGGCATGCCTTTTCGCGAGCCCATGGTATAACCGCGCCGCAGTGTACGCTCTGCTAGGCCAGCGCGCTGAGGCTATTGCCGATCTTAGGCAAGCGCTCACTGTCGCGCCCAGCTGGACCGACGCCGTGCTCTTCGACGAGCGCTTCAAGGGGCTCACTGCGGACGGTGAGTTCCAGCGCCTCGTCGAGGAAGGGCGTGCGGCGGCTCAGACGCGCCAACAGCAGAATCTCGACGATGGGAACGCTGAAACGGGCATAGATCTCTGCGTTCCGCCTTCGTCCTCCGAGGCATCAAAAAGCTGAATCGCAAAGCGAAATCGAACCCACAAATGCTGTCTTCGCTCTCCTTAGGCCGAGGCACCAAGGTAAGGGAGCCCGCACCGGCGGTCGCCAAAGCTGAATCGAACCGAGACCCACGAGGCCCGCAGAAGGCGCTGCTGGAGATCCGGAGATTTGAGCGCCCGAGCGAGAACCTGAGTATGTGGGCGCTGATCCCAGGGCAGAAAGGGCCGACGACGGCGCGAAGCGCAGCGGAGCTGCGCGCGGCCGCCGGAAAAGCGGGCGTTCCGATCTTTGTCTACGATCCGAGCGCACCTGGATTGAAGAAGGCCACGACAGACGCGCTCTTGGGCGAAATCTCGATATTGAAGCCAGGCGACGGCGCGACAAAGGGTCCCGGAGGCGGAGAGCAAAAGCCTGAGAAGACGGCCTCTCAAGTGATGGCTGGCCTGGATGACAAGCTTTCGCTTGGGGGAAGCGAGCCAGCGCAGGGCGGTAGCGAGTGGGACATTCACGGGGGCGCCAACCCGGATGCGGAGTCGAATGAGGGCAAACAGGCGGTCTTCGCCACACTCAGCTTAAACATGGCCGCCCTGGACGTGGTCAGCCTGGCCAGCGCTGTGAAGGCGCTGGCGAAGGGAGCGATCAAGAAGCTGAGCGCGCGGTTCGGCACCGATTCGATCGCTGAGGCCGCTGGGCAGGGGCTCCAGCAGGGCAGCAAAGAAGCTGTGGATGCGATGGCCGCATCGGCCGCGAAGAATGGCATTGACAATGTCGCACCGCAAATCGGTCTTGCTGACGACGCCATCAAAATAGCGTTGTCGAACCTGGGCAGAGTGGATCACACATCTCGCCATCTATTAGAGGGTGTCTTCCCAGGACTCAGTTACGGTTCGACAGCTGGACGGGCAGCGTTTCGAGAGGCAGCGCATTCGCTCCTGAAGAACCCGATAGCAACATTCGACCGCGTGAGCTCGCGGGGAAAGCAGGCGGTCAAAGGCTTCTATGACCAGATGAACGGTCGGGATGTAGTCCTCTTCATCGCGAAGGAAGCGCGGGGGAAGAAGATGGGCGTGGGCGATCTCGAGACAGGCGTGGCGGCATCCTCGCAGCAGTTAAAAAACTGGAGAATTCGGTGAGGTTCGACATGGGGCCAATGATCGATTGTTATGTCCTGAGCAACGTTCGCACGGCTGCGCAGGCACGGTTGTTCTTAGAACGGTTCCTTCCCAAGCGAAGGGAATTGGCGACCGTGTATGAGATCCCGTACATGACCGAGCATCCGTCTGGAAGCTTTATCTCCGCAGACGATCTAATGGTCTACCTTGAATCAAACCTTGATCAGCGGCATGCCATCTATTGGGTCTCCACTGATGGCGGCCTGGTAAGGTACGCTATCGTCGCTCCCACCGCTGACGGGGCCATGATCCTTGGGCTTTCATGCGAAGATGACTCCGATGAGGTCGTCGCAACGCTCTGTCGACAACTCAAGGAATTCGCCGGAACAGAGGATTGCTTGGCTGAGCAGGAGATACCTCCTCCGGCCTCGGCAAAGGAATTCTTTGAGCTTCTGCGGGATGATTCGGACCAGGGGTAGTCAGGTTCTGCAAATGGATCAAGAGGTCTGGCTCCGCCGAATCTGTCGGTGTTCATCGCGTCCCGCGTCGGGTCGGTGAAGAAGCCGGTCAGCGCGCTCTATGGAAGAAGGCACCGCAGGCGAGTGCCGTGCCGACTCGCACATTCAGCTCCACGGCGCCGGCTCCGGCTCGAGGAGGTCATCCCCTGGAGGGTGGTGGAGGACGATATTCGAGCCAATTGCAGCGAGGCGATCGTCGTGAATGGGCTTGAAACATGGACTGACTACTGCTGCATGCTGCTCGAGTCCGGTAGCCCGGACTATTTCTCGGCCTTCGACTTCGGTCTCCTGCAAGAGGTTTGTCCCTGGAAGAACCTGAACATGGACAAGAAGCCGATGGTCGACTGTGATTGACGTCCCGGTCTCCCGCGCGAAGCCGGAGGCGTCGGTGGCCAACAGCTGAATCGAACCCAGTTTACTGCTTTCCCCGAGGCACCAGAAGGTGACTCGGAGGGCTCATCCCCTGCCTCGTCGCGCTCGACGGTCGAGCGCCGGGCACTTCACGCGCGGCTCCTCACTCAGGTCATGGCCGAGACGGCCGAGCTCCGGATGCTCAAGATCAGCGGCGGAAGGCGGCCGTACAGCGTGACAATCGACAAGTGTTTGCCCGAATCTGAGGACATGCTATAAGACGCGCCATGGCCGCGCCTCAGCCAATGGTGACACCACGGCGCATCTTCGTGATGGGCGACCCGCAGGCGCCGATGGCCAAGGTGATGGCCGTGCTCGCGTCGCACGCGTTGCTCGGCGCGGACGGCCGGCTGGCCGACGACGTCGTGCTCGTGTCGATCGGCGATCACTTCGACTATGACCTCGATGATCCGGTGGGCGCGGGCGAGGAGGGGCTCCGCACGCTGCGCTGGCTGGCCAGCCACGATCCCGCGCAGGTGCGGCTCCTGTTCGGCAACCATGACGCAGCGCGGGTCATGGAGCTCGCCGGCCTCGACGACGTGCGGTTCGCTGCGGCGCGCGCGCTCGGGCGCTCGATCAAGGAGACCAGGCGGCGTGAAGGCGCCGAGGCCGCCGCCCGGCGCCAGCGCGACGAGTTTGCAGCGCAGTTCCCCGATGTGGCGACCCCGGGGCTCGCGGCGCGCGATTACGCGTCGTTCAGCGAGTCCCAGCGCGAGCTCGTCATCGAGCTGCTGCTCTGCGGCCGCTTTCATCTCGCGCTCTCAGGCGTGCTGCCCGACGGCCGCGCTGTGTTGCTGACCCACGCGGGCGTGACAACGCGCGAGCTCGCGATGCTGGGCATGCCGGACGAGCGCGACCCGCATCGGCTGGCGGCGGCCCTCGAGCGACAGCTGCGCGCCGCGGTCGACGCGCGGCGCACGGAATGGGAGAGCGGCGCGCGCACGCCGCTTTCGCTCGAGCCTCTCCACGTCGCGGGCGCCGCAGGCAACGAAGGTGGCGGCCTCCTCTACCATCGACCTGCACACGTCGATCGCGCGGGTGGCGATCCGGCATGGGAGCTCGATCCGGCGCGGCCGCGGCGCTTCGAGCCGCGTTCGCTCCCGCGCGGCCTCCGACAGGTCGTCGGTCACACCGGCCACAGGAAGTGCAAGGCGGAGCTCGGTCAGGACTGGCTCACGGCGGCAGCACACCAGAAGGAGATCGGAGGGATCCGCACGCTGCGCGTCGACGGTGATGTCGTCGTGTATGACCTCGGGATCCTGGACGATCGACCCGGAGCGACCGACCTCTACCTGATCGACGGGGAGATGCGGGTTACCGCGGCTGCCGATTACGCTTTGCTCCCGCTCGCCGAGCTGATCGTCCCCGCGTAAAGCCCGATGCGCATGGTTGCCGATCTCTCCTGGCGCCGAGCTCGCCCGGAGATCGAGCAACGAGTAAAGAGACGCCATGCACCCGGACGAACAGCCCACCGGAACGGTCGTGTCGATATGGCGCTATCCGGTCAAATCGATGCAAGGCGAGGAGATCGACGAGGCGGAGATCACGGACCGCGGCGCGATCGGCGACCGCGCCTACGCCGTCCTGGACCGGGAGACGGGGCACGTCGCGAGCGCCAAGCACCCCGGCAAATGGGGCGCGCTGCTCGCGTGCCGCGCGGCCTTCGCGGCGCCGCCGCGCCCCTCGGCGCCCTTGCCGCCCGTGTGGATCACGCTGCCGGACGGCGCCGTGCTCAGCAGCGCGCATCCGGACGTGGATCGGGCGCTCTCGCGCGCCCTCGGCCGCGACGTCGCGCTCGTGAGCCGGCCGCCCGACGCGGCGACGCGCGAGGCGGATCGGTCGCCCGCGGACGGCTCCGCGGCGCAGGCCACGATCGTCGAGGAGCCGATGGCGCTCGCCGCGCCGGCCGGCACGTTCTTCGACGTGGCCGCCATGCACGTGCTGACCACGGCGACGCTCGACCACCTGCGCGATCTCCACCCCTCGGGGCGCATCGAGGCCCCGAGGTTCCGCCCGAACCTCGTCGTCGCGACGGCCGCGGGCGAGCGCCGCTTCGTCGAGAACGGCTGGATAGGCCGCGCGCTGGAGATCGCCCAGGAGGTCCGCCTCGAGGTCATCGATCCTTGCCCCCGCTGCGTCGTCCCCACGCTGGCCCAGGGCGACCTCCCGCGCGATCCGGGCCTCTTGCGCGCGCTCGCCCGGCACAACGCGGTCGCGAGCGCGACCGTCGCCCCCGGCGTCGTGTTCCCGGCGGTCGCCGGGGTCTACGCGACCGTGCGCCGCGAAGGCGCGATCCGCCGCGGGGCCGCCGTCCACCTGGGCGGAGCGGCCCTGTCCCCACCCCGCTGACCGGCCCTGCCGCGGGTCCCCTCGATCTCCCTCCGCGCCGCGCGACCAGGCCGCGCCCCGCGGAGCTCCGGACGGAGCGACGGCCTGCCGGGCGCGCCGCGAGCACGCCAATCTACCCACATCGCCGCCCGCGCCCTCACGAGAGAACTGACGCGCTCACCCGCGACTACGGATTGCCACCCTCGCAGCAAATCGCGCAGAATGCCGGCCGAGTTCGCTCGATCCGTCGAGCACAAGAGCTCATCCACCAACTCACGTGGTCTCACTGGGGTGGTGTTTTCATGTCCATTCAGGATCCCTCGCGATCCACGCCAGTCGCGCAAACATCATATCGGATTGGATCACGGGCCGTCCTCACGTGATTGTTTCACTCAGAGAGGCGCGCTGCCCGTGTCAAGCCGATAGCACGACTGTGGCCGCGGATTTGCTCTGAAGGCAAAGACACTCGCGAGGGTGCGTGGACGGCGGCACGGCGCGGCGATCGCGAGCGATCGTCGCCCGGATCCGCGAGCGGATTGGCCGTCAAGTTACATCAGCAGCGGAGAGGCTGGCGGCGCTTGCGGCCTCTCCTTGACAGCGCTCCGTCTCGCCGCGCCCTGGCTCCTGAGGGGGGTGGTGCGGCGCTCTCCGACATCGGGGGAGATGGGCGCATCGGACCGAGCCAGGAAAGGAAGATCCAATGAAGCGCTTCAAGTCACACCTCACCGCGGCTGCCCTCACCGCAGCGTGCGCGTTCGCGCCCGGCTGTCTGAGCCTCGACGCCGGTGACGAAGCGGGGCCGACCCCGACCGCCTCGGGGACGCTGACCGTCGCCGTCGCCAATGGCGAGGCGCGGTACATGCTGGAGCGGGAAGATGGGGTGTTCGTGCGTCTCGACCTGGGCTCGATGACGGACGCGGCGCCGGGCGCCGAGCCGTCGATCGACTGGCGCACGGCGAGCGGCTCCCCGGTGGACGTGTTCGGCACCGTGGCCGACGACGGCATGATCGTTGTCGACACGATGCGGCCGGCGGAGGGCATCGGCGAGCTGACGAACGCGCTCGTCACGACGGGGACCAAGCGCGTCCTGGTGCTGCGCGTGCAGTTCAACGGCGGCCAGACGATGGGCACGGAGCAGGACGTGCGCAACATGATGGCCGGAGCGGCGACCCACCTGGCGGGCTCGTCGTTCGGCAAGATGCAGCTCGAGTACGACGTCGCCGGCCCGTTCAACATCACCTTCGGCAAGTGCGACGACTACGACCGATGGCAGAACGAGGCCAGGACCGCGGCGAAGAACGCCGGCTTCAATCTGAGCGCGTACCAGCACTACATGATCGTGGGGAACATGGATTGCGGGTACGCCGGCATGGGCGCGCAGCCCGGCAACGCCACCTGGATGGCCGGCCTCTGGCCCGAGGTCGTCGTGCACGAGCTCGGCCACAACTTCGGCCTGTGGCACGCCTCCTCGCGGACGTGCCGCAACGGCGGCGCGACGGTGACGATGAGCAACGACTGCACCTTCGACGAGTACGGCGATATTTTCGACCCGATGGGCGACGGCATGAAGCAGCACTATAACGCCAACTACAAGGTGAACCTCGGGTGGATCCCGTCGTCGCAGGCCCAGACGGTCACCGCCGACGGGACGTATACGCTCGCCCCGTTGACCGAGGCGAGCACCGGGACCCAGCTCCTCCGCGTCAAGGGCCCGAACGACATCATGTACCAGATCGAGTTCCGCCAGCCGGCGGCGACGAACGTCGTCGACTCGCGCAACCTCTCCACGAAGGGCGTGCTCGTCCATGCGTTCTTCACGCAGTCGCGGGAGAGCGGCCGGGCGCACCTGCTCGACATGGTCCCTGGCGGGAACTTCAGGGACGCGCCGCTCCTCGTCGGCGCTTCTCATCAGCTCTTCGGGACGAACGCGACGCTGAAGGTCCTCTCCGTGTCGGCCACGGGCGCGCAGGTCCAGATCTCCGGCCTGGGCGGCGGCACGACCGACCCCGGCGGCGGCACGACCGACCCCGGCGGCGGCACCGGCGGCACCACCGGCCAGAGCCTGGCGGCCCTCCATTCCGGCAAATGCATGAGCGTCAACGGGGCGAGCCTGAACAGCGGCGCCACCGTCGTCCAGCGGCCGTGCACCGGGGCGAGCGATCAGCAGTGGCAAGTCGAGATCATCAGCGGCACCACGGCGACCGTGAAGAACGTGAACAGCGGAAAGTGCGCCGACGTGCAAGGGTCCAGCCGGAACAACGGGGCGAACATCACGCAGGCGGACTGCAACAGCAGCAAGAACAGCCAGAAGTGGGACCTCATCGATCGCGGCAACGGCGTCGTCTCGCTGCGCTCGGTCAACAGCGGGAAGTGCGTGGACGTCTACGGGGCCAGCACCGCCGACGGTGCCAGGCTCGCGCAGTACACGTGCAACAACGGGACGAACCAGCAGTTCCGGCGGCAGTAGCGCACCTCGCTTCGATGAACCGTATCGCCCTCGGGCTCGCGGCCGCCGCCGCGGGCCTCGCCCTCTCCGCCGCCACGCCCGCGCGCGCCAACGGCCGATACCCCACCGCCGGCCAGATCCTCGTCGATCCCGCCGATCCCGAGCACATCGTCGTCCGCGCGACCTACGGCGTCCTCACCACCCACGACGGCGGCGAGCGCTGGTCGTGGATCTGTGAAGCGGCCATCGGCTACAGCGGCTTCGAGGACCCGATGCTCGTCGTCACCGCCGACGGCTCGACCCTCGCCGGGCTCTTCGACGGGCTCAGCGCGACGCACGACCGCGGCTGCGACTGGCGCATCGCCGAGGGCGCGCTCGCCGGGCGCAACATCGTCGATCTGTCGATCGATCGCGCGGATCCCGCGAGCGTCCTCCTGCTCGGCTCCAGCGTCATGGCCAGCGACGCGATCTTGACGCAGGTCTGGGAATCGAAGGACGACGGACGGACCTGGACGCAGGCCGGGGTCGATTTCCCGAGCACGTTCCTCGGCGTGACCCTGGACAGCGCGCCCAGCGATCCGCGGCGCATCTACGTGAGCGGGCGGCGCAACGGCCCCACATTCGAGGGGATCGTGCGGCGCTCGGACGATCGGGGCGCGACCTGGGAGGAGTTCGACGTCCCTGGCAGCGACGATCGCAACCTGCCGTACCTCGGCGCCGTGGACCCGAAAGACCCTGACGTGGTGTACGTGCGCCGCGACGGCGACGGCGCGGACGCGCTGCTGGTCTCGCGGGACGGGGGCGCCACGTGGCGCGAGGTGTTCCAGGCGGCGAGCCTCCTCGGCCTCGCCCTCTCGCCCGACGGGACCGAGATCGCGGCCGGCAGCGATCTGGACGGCCTGTGGGTCGCGCCGACGGATACCCTGGAGTTCACCCAGGTCGGGCAGCTCGGCGTCCGCTGCCTCACCTGGACGGCGCGGGGCCTCTTCGCCTGCGCCGACGAGCCCGTGGACGGCTTCTCCGCCGGCATTTCCACGGACGGGGGCAGGACGTTCTCGCCGCTCATGACGCTCGACCGGCTCTGCGGCCCGCCGGAGGCCTGCGGGGGCGACAGCTCGACCGGCCGGACCTGCCCCGGGCTCTGGCGGGCGACAGCGCGCTTCGTCGGCGCCGGGGCCTCGTGCGAGGCCGGCGCCGGCCCGGGCGGCGCCGCGGGCGGCGGCAGCGAGGCGAGCGCCGGCGGGAGCGAGGCCGGCGCGGGCGCAGCCGAGCCGAGCGCCGGCGGCGGCTGCTCCTGCGGGGCGTCGGGCGGGGGGCGCGCCGGGGCGCTCCTGAGCTGCCTCGCCGCGGCCGGCGGCGCGCTCCTGCGCGCGCGGCGGCACGGTCGCCGCCGCGCTCAGGCGCCGGGAGCGCGGTGACGGCCCGGGCTGTTCCCGCGTCGGGTGCTGGCGTTTGGAGCTCCTAACGCGCCTGCACGTAGAGCGAGAACGGGATATTGCCCTCCCCGCCGGCGAAGGTCGCGTCGGGGACGTCGATCACGAACTCGTGCGTGCCGGCGCTCGCGGCGCCCCACGGGACGATCCGGGTGTCGATCACGTCGCCAGGGCACCAGTTGCTGAACGACTGCCACTCTTTGTCCGACCGCGGGGACGCCCCGTAGATGCCGTTGCCCTGGGTGTTGTACTTGCGAAACGGCTCGCACGACGCGCGCCCGGGCTTGTACTGCAAGGCCAGCTCGCCGTCGACGTACACGTAATGGTCGCGGCGAATGTACTCCTCGCCGCCCTGGTTGGCGCCGTGATTCGACGTGATCAACACGAGCTGTGCATTCTGTGTATCCGCCGGCAACTCGAAGCTGACGGTCTTGCGGGTCGTGCCGACCTTGTCGCTGGCGCCCGTGGCGTAGTTGTTGAATTCTTCGCTGATCGCCAGCGGCAGCAGGACGCTGAAGTCCTGGGCCTCCCGCGTGCTGTCGGTGTAGAGCAGCAGCGATCCGAGCTGCGTGTCATTGCGACCAGCGCACCCGGGGACCTCGTCGTTCGCGGCATAAGGCACGCCGAAGATTCCCAGTTCGAACCAGAAATCGTGTTCGGCCAGGAGGTCGGGGTCCTTCAAGATCGGCACGAGGTTGCTGGCCTCCCATTCGTAGGGGACCGTCTTCGGCTGCTTGTTCATGTCCATGAACGGCGTGATGAACCGTGCGATCTCGATCCGGTCGACCTCGCCGGGGACGTAGGTCTGAGCGCCCTTGGGGACCAGCGCCAGGTTGACCGAGCCGAGTCGGTCGTAGTTGTCGCACAGCGCTCCCACGACCACGCGGACCTTCAGGGTGGTCTGGATCTTGGCGAGCAGCTCGTCGGTCAACCTGGTCGCAACCAGCGAGTTGTTGTGGCGGATCACGCCGTCCGGGATCGGCTCGTCGACGGTCTCGGCGTAGCCGTCGTAGAACGTGATGTCCTCCAGCACCGGGACCTCCTCGGGCTCCCGGGACGGCTCGTCGCCGCTGCCGCCGCTGCCGTCGCCGCCAGTGCTGCCACTGCCGCCACCGCCGCCCGTGACGCCGCTGCCCGCGCTGGTCCCGGTCGCTGCGCTCGTGCTCCCGTTGCTCTCGGAGGTCCCGGCGCCTCCGCCGGTGCCCGCGTCAAAGCGCCGTTCATCCGTGCACGCGGCGAGCAGGGCCAACGGACAGAGGTAGGGGATCGCGCGACGCAGGTTCATTCGTCGAACTTATCAGATCGCCCGCTCGATGTCGTGCTGGAGCCGCGGCGGAGGTTGAGAGATCCGGGGGCGCGTACCAGGCCGAGCATCTCCCTCCGGGGCTGGAATTATCCAGCGTGGCGAGCACCAGACTCACGTTGAAATCGCACCGGCGAAACCGATGCCCGTGGATAAACTTCGGGAGCTACTCGACCAGATCAACGCGAAGAAGGAAGGGGCGTGATGACAGACGAGAGGCGACCGCTTGTCGTCAGGTTGGACCTGGGCGACTTTGGAGAGTGGGAACAATTCGAGGCTCACTCCAAGGGGTATCTGAGCACGGCATCCGTGTTGCTACCGAGCGGCGGGAGGATCCCCGTGCTCTTTGTCGCACCAGCGGCCACGTCGCTTGGGCGCCTTGAATACATCCAATGAGCCGTGGAGTCTCGGAGCGAGCAGTCATGGATTATATCAGCGCGCTTCAGGTTTATCTCATGTCACGCATGCGAAACAACGAGGGTATCGCAGGAGGCCTGCGGCGTTTAGGCGTCGATGAGGCGGCGTTCGATGCGGCCAAGGAGATGCTGGCGCGCGCACGCCTGGATCATGAAGACCCAGACATCGCGGACGAGTGCCATGCCGACTCGTATCGTCGGTTCCTTGGAGCGCCGCAGCGCGTCGAGCCGGCGCCGAGAAGCCAGGCGCCGAACGCCATGAAGATGTTTTACGCTCTCCCCGTGTGGCCAGAGTTGGAGCTGGAGCTCACGATGAGCGACGAGCATACCCTCCGTGGGATCCGCTTCGTTCGCGCGGGTGAGCCCGCGGCGCGCCGGCTTCGGCTCGAGGAGGTCATCCCCTGGAGGGTGGTGGAGGACGATATCGCATGCAATTGCAGCGAGGCGCTCGTGGTGGATGGGTTTGGAACATGGACCGACTACTGCTGCACCCTGCTCGAGCCCGGGAGCCCGGAGTATCTCTGGGCCTTCGACTACGGTCTCCTGCAGGAGGTAATTCCCTGGAAGGATCTGAACATCGACAAGAAGGAAGCCGCCTACCCTAGCCTGGCGAGCGTCCTCGGGATCGGGAAGCCATAGACGCCACGGTAGGGGAAGCCGGTCTCGTGATGGCCGGTATTCACCCTTCACTGCCGGCCCCCCCGCCGATCTGGGTTGCGCTCGCCGGCGCGGGAGCGCCCGACGGCGCGGAGCCAGGCCGCCGCGCCGATCGCGACGGCGGCCAGCGGGGCGCTCCACCCCGGACCGCCGGCGGCGGGCGGCGCCGCGCTGCAGCGGACCATCTGGTCGTCGGCGCACTCGGGCGAGAACCCGTGCGGAGGGATGGGGTTGCAGGTCGACGTGGAGAGATCCCGAGGGGGGTAGATCTGGCAGATGCCCGCGATGTCGTCGTCGTGCAGCGTCCGGAAGTTCATCGGATCCGCCCTGTCGTACCTCGAGTGCATGGTCGCCTCGGGGCCGGCCATGCTGTGGTCGAGGCCCAGGAAATGCCCTGCCTCGTGCGTGACGATGGCGAGCAGATCTTCCCTCGGCGCGGCGGAGTCGTCCCCGACGGTGAAATCGTAGAGATCGGTGTTGATCTCCATGTCGGCCCCCCAGAGATTACCGGTCTTCCTGTCGAACTGCACCGTCGTGAGCGCGAGCATCTCGCTGTTGTGCCCCGAGCTCGCGAGCCACTCCAGATCGCGGAAGACGACCACGTTGGCGTTGCCCGGCACGAGGCCATCGACGATCCTTGTCTTGCCGTCCCTCGCGTTGAGCTCCACCGCTCCGCAGGCGACGGGCCCGAGGTTCTGGACGCGGAGCCCCGGCGTTCCCCCGTCGCAGGGCGCCTGCATCCACGTGTCGAACGCGGCCTCGAGCACGTCGGAGATCTCCTGGTAGGAGATCTCGCGGGACGCGTCCTCCTGGATGCTGAAGCCGATGCAATCGCCCGCCCAGCGGAGCGGCTTGCATTCGCCGATCGGCTGGTCGTCCTGCAGGCAGAGCTCCGACCTCTTGCAGGTGTTCGAGCGGCAGTAGGCCGACGCCTGCTGCGCGCTCGCCAGCACGGCGAGGGCGGCCGCCACGCAGGAGCACCATGCACGCTTCATCGACATCGACTCCTCCACGATCGGTTGACCCTACGCCGACGGTAGCAGCGCGCGGCGGGCGCGTGGGGATTTCGCCGGCGGCCCCCTTGCCGCCCGCTGGCCTTCCGCCATCCTGAGGTGATGGGGCATGCTCGTGGGTGAGGCGGGCGGCGGAGCCGATCCAGCGCAGGGCGGCGCGGCCTCGGTGCAGGACGGCGCGGCCTCGGTGCAGGACGGCGCGGCCCCGGCGCAGGGCGGCGCGGCGGCGCAGGACAGCGCGGCCCCGGCGCAGGGCGGCGCAGCGGCGCCGAGCTTCCTGTGCGATGCGATGCTGGGCGGCCTGTCGCGCTGGCTGCGCGGCGCGGGCTACGACGCCATGTTCGAGCATGGCATCGACGACGGCGATCTCGTGCGCCTCGCGCAGCAGACCGGCCGGGTGCTGCTGAGCTCCGACGCCGGCGTGTTCGAGCGGCGCTCCCTGCGCACCGCGGCCGTGCGCGGGCTCTACGTGCCGCGCGGGCTGCGGCCGACGGAGCAGGCCGGCTTCGTGCTGCGGGAGCTCGGGCTGCCCGTGCGGGACCCCCGCTGCATGGCGTGCGGCGGCGCGCTCGCGGCCGCCCCGAAGGACAGCGTCAGAGATGCGGTGCCGGCGGTGGTGGCGGATCGCCACGACGAGTTCTGGCGGTGCGATCGATGCGGCAAGGTCCTGTGGAAGGGCAGCCACTGGGGCGGCATCGTCGCCGGCGTGTCCGCCGCGGCCGGCGTGGCTGCCGCGACCGAGGCCCCTGCACCATCGGCGGGCGGCCGAAAGCCTCCGCCGTGACGCGGCGGGCGGGCACGCCTTCCCACCCGGCCTCGGTGAGGCGTCCGCCCTGACCGTCGGCGCCGGCGCGCCGTCTTCGCCAATGGCAGTGCGAGCAAATCGTCGCCGTCCCCCTTTCGCGGGTGTGGCTCTCGGGCACCGACCCGTCGATGCTCGCATCCAGGGTGATACCAAAGTACGAATGCGAGGGAGACTACGGCTGCGAATCTCTGCCACGATGCCGGCAGGGCTACATACCCGCCGTGAGTCATCGTTGCATCATCAACGACTGCGGGAAGGCGAAGTGCCCCACGTGCCCGGACTTCGTGAACGAGCTCCTGCAGAACATCGTGATACGAGCGTGGTGCTCCTCTGTTTGCGTCAAGACCGGGACCTCGCCGCCCGAGGTCGTCGCCGTCGGTGCCGGCGCCATCTCGGCGCTCAGGAACGTCTACTTCGGACCCGTCTGTGTGCCGTATCCGTGAGCAGGAGAGACGATACCGTGAAGCCTACCCAACCGCGAGAGCCGCGCACCATCCGTCGAAGATCGGACCCTGACGACAAGGAGGGCGAGGCCCTCAACAACGCCTTCGACCTGTTGCGTGAGATGACCTCGGCCCGCAGGCTGTCGACCCTCGTGAGACGACCGACGCGCGCGGAAGTCCTCCTGGCGGCCGACGACTACATCGCGTATTTCCCGCTCGATGAGCCCCCCGAGCGAGCGCGAGCGCTCCGGGAGGCGGTCCTTACCTGGAGAGAGGGCGAGGAGGTCCCGCAGGCAGTGTACGAGGCGGCCCGGCGTTTCTGTCTCTCGCTCGGCATAAGGGTGCCCGCCGGCGGCAGGGAGAACGACGACGGCTACCAGGTCCGGGCGATGGATCGCGACACAGACGACGCGGCGCCGCCGCCCGAAGCGGAGGCCGTGGGCGCGCCGCGGGGTTACGGCGACGCGTCGAAGAAGGCGGCCCAGCTGGCCCAGGCACTCGCGGGCGCAGTGAACGTCGCCGAGCTGCTCGCCTCGCCCTCGCTGTGGGCCAAGGCGACGTCGTGGCCATCGCGAGAGCATCTGGTCGAGCATACGGACCAGCTGCTGTCCGCCTTCGGAACGGCGCTCGATCAACAGAAATTCTCCGCGCCCGCTCGGAGACTTCGCGGGCTGCTCTCGGCCTGGGAACCGGGGCCCGAGATCCCCGCCGACATCTCCAAGGCCGCCCGCGAGCTCCTCGCCGCACTGGGAATTGAAGAGCCTCCCGGCGGGTGGGACGCGCCCGAGGGGCCGCTGGAAGGACCAAGCAACGACAACGCATAAGGCCTGCTCGCCGGCGGCGCTGCACGTGACGAGAGCAGACGAGGCGCGATGGAAGTTCCCGGCGCAGACGGCGACATGGGAGCGGCCGTCAACACAGCGGCTGGTCCTGGGGCGAGGCGATCGTCCTACCCTGTTCCCGACCGGTCAGGGGAACCGGTCGCGGCGCTCCCGCGCCGAACCTACCGCGAGAAGCGCATCATCTCGGCGGCGAAGCCGTCGCTGCCTCGGTTCGCCTTGTCGCGCGTCTCGTCGAGCACATCCGCGATGCCGCCCAAACCCTCCGGGCCGATCTCGAACGTGACGCGATCCAGGGTGAGCTGCTCGTCATCGGCATACGCGATGCCAATCGAGGGCCCGCCGGAGCCCCCGCCGCCGTAGCCGCCCATGCCGCCCCAGCCGCCGTAGCCTCCTCGGCAGGCGTGTTCGCCGCCCATGGGCGGATCCAGCCCCGGCGGGCCTCCTTGCACGCCCTGCCCGCCGAACTGGCCTCGGCCCCCTCGACCTCCGCCGCCGCCCGGACCCGTGATGACGCGCGTTTCCCGCAGGGTCAGCTTGCTGCCCGCGTGGGCGAGGATCGCGATGCTCGCGCCGCCCGCAGCGCCGCCGTAGCCGCCCTTGCCGCCGCAACCGCCGCCGCCGCCCGAGCCTCCCGAGGCGCCGCCCAGCGCCGCGTTGCCGCAGGCGCTCCGGCCCCCCGGCGCGCCGCCGCCCCCTCCGCCCCCCTGGCCAGGCACTCCCGTGCCGCCCTGGCGGCCGGGCACGCCTTCCCATCCGGCCTCGGTGAGGCGTCCACCGTGGCCGGCTGCGCCGGGCTCGCCCGGCGCGCCGTCTGCCCCGCGGCGGCCGTCCTCACACCGGGCGCCGTTCTTTGCGCCCGCGCCGCCCAGGCCTACGTCGCTAGAGTTCGAGGCCGTCAGCGGCTTGCCATCCTCGGCATCACCACCGCGGTCCGGGGTCCCGTCGCCCCCTTTGCCGCCCGTCGACACCATGTCGCCGCACACGGTCGTCACGGCGGGCGCACCGGCCACAGTCGCTGCCGAGCAAGCGTCCCTGCCGATCGCTCCGATCTCCCCGTATGCTGGCTGCGGATCGACGTAGACCGCATCCTCGCCGTGCTTTCCTCCCCCGCCCCTGTCCGCCTTGATGACGCTCCGAAGCACCTCCACGACCGCGCCCGGCTCAAGCCTCATCGCGATGGAGGAGCGATCCGGCTGCAATCTGCGCTGGTGGTCCACTTGCATGTCCACGATCGTCGATACGCCGTCGGTGACCCCCTCGCCGTCGTCCTGCGCTGCCACCACGGTGATCGGGGCCCCCCCCTCGTCTCCTGAATAGAGGATCGCCGGCTGGTTGGCCGGCCCTTCCGTGTAGTGTCTCCATCTCGACCAGCAAGCGAACCCGCCCCACAGATCGATGCCGGAGTGCAACGTGAGGCCCTCAGCGTAAGAGTCGGTGCAGGCGAACACCCGCCCCCGAGCACGCGGGGCGAGCGCGACCGCAAGGGCGAGCGTCTTCACCGGTTTCTCCATCGTACCGGGATTACTGTCGTCTCCAAACGACCGGCTCGCGAACACCCCGCACCCGGCCTGCACGCGCAGCGCGGCGAGCCCCTCGATACACTCCTCCTCCGAGGGCGCGGCCGCAGGCTCCGGATCGCAGGCGCCCCGCTCCGCGCACGGTGGGGTGAACGGCTCCGTCCCGCACCCCAGGGCGGCTGGAGAGGACAGCAGCACGATCCATGCAGCGGCTGTGATCTTCATGATCCTCTCTCCCTGATCATTCCCGTGAAAACGACCTCATTGGGGCGGCACAATCAGCTCGGGGAGCTTCCAGAGGACGGCCGTCTGGCCGTTTTCCCCTTTGGCGTTGTCGTCGTTCGGATCGCCTCCAACTCCCCCGGCACCAGGGGCTCCCCAAGTCCAGTTGGCGCTCGCCGTGAGGTGAACGCTGCTGTCCACGAGCGCGATGGTGACGGAAACGCCTCCGAGCCCCCCGCCGCCATGGCCGCCTTTGCCTCCGGTGCCACCCGGCCCCCCCTCGCATGCATAGTAGGCCGAGGACACGATACCTCCACGGGGGCCCTCTACCCCGCCCCGGCCACCGTCTTGCCCCCTCCCTCCGTTGCCGCCGCGACCCCCATCGCCGGTGATGATGTCGGTCTTGTCCACCATGACGTGAGCATGCAAGGCGATGATCCCGAAGCTACCACCTCCATAACCGCCGCCTTGGCCACCGCGCCCCCCGCAGCCTCCACCCCCGCCCGAGCCACCGGACGGTCCGCCTTGCGGATCCACAGGGCGGCACTGTCCGTTCGTTCCGACGCCGCCCCCGCCGCCACCTCCCTGGCCGATCCTCCCGTTCTGGCCGTCTTGTCCCGAGAAACCCTGCCAGCCGCGCGCGCTGATGGTTCCGTACTTGAGCGGCTCCTCCACTCCCTTCCCGGCTCCGATCCCGTTCGCGCCGGGCCCGCCATTGTCGCCCCACTCGCCGGGTGTACAGCCCATTGGCCCGCCCTTTCCCCCCTTACCGTTGTGCATCGCGCCAGCCCATGGTGCCGGTGCGCCTGGCTCACCGTCGCCGCCCGCGGCGACGTCGCCGTCGCCGCCCGCGCCGCCGATCGAACTCGTCCCGTCCTCGCACACGGTCCTCGCCGGCGGAGCGCCCTCGGTCCAGTCCGCCAGGCACCCGGGCGCGCCCGGATGGCCAGGCGCCCCGTCCGGCGCCCGCCACGGTGCGTCCGGGGGAGCGCCATCGTCCCCCTCCGCCCCATCCGCGCCGTTCCCCGCCAGGATCTCGCTCGACACCACGTCCACCGCGGCGCCCTCCCGCACGATCATCCCGATGGCCGACCCGCTCGGCCGCGTCGCGTCCGCCGCCACGAGCCGCACGCCGAACACCGCCGACGTCGTGCTCGCCTCGCGCGCCTCCACGATGAGCGGCACCCGCTCCGGCCCTGGCGCGATCTCGGTCAAGCGGTCCTTGCCGCCCCAGGACCACGCCGCCGCGGAGCAGTCCCGGCCGCCCCAGAGCGCGACGCCCGACGGCAGCGTGATCGCCTCCTCGAAGTCCTCCGCGCACGCGTACACCCGCCGCGTCCCCCCGGGCTCCGACGCCTTCTCCACCGCGCGCCGCAGCGTCCTGACGGGCGCTTCCCTCGTCCCGTCGCTCGCGTCGTCCCCGCGCCGCGCGACGAACACCCCGCACCCGTCCTTCGCCGGGCTCGTCGCGGGATCGCCGTCACACGGCGACGCCGGCAGGACGGGCGGCATCTCGCCGGGAAGCGGATGGCACGTGAACGTCCTCGCGCAGTCCTCGGCATAATAACACCCGGCGCCTCCCGCGGCGCTCGCGCCGCCGAGCGCGATCATCGCGATCGAACGCAGCCTTCCTCGACCTCGCCCCCCGCGCATCCCCATCGCCCCTCCGCAGCTCACCACATGCCCTGAAGGACGAACCCGGCCTGCGTTCCCGTCGTGCTCGGTACCACCTGCACGCGCCCGCGGACCGGCGTCTCGTCGAAAATCCACTTCTCTGCAAGGAAGGAGCCCGCCGTCGCGATCCCGAACACCGCCCCAGTCGCCAGCGCCACGTTGCCGAGCGTGGCGAACAGATCCCGCTCCGCAACGTCGTCGCGGATCTCCACGCACGCCGAGGGCGCGTTCGGCCACCAGCATGTCGTCGGCGTCCAGCCTTGCCGGCGGAGCACCACCTCGCGCTCGGCGGCATCGTCATCAATCACATGGGCCCGCAGCAGGAACACCGTGCCGGCCGCCAGCGCGGCCGTCGCCAGCACCGCGCCCCCGATCCGCAGCTCCGTCAGGGGAAGCGCCTGCCGCGCCGCCGGAGGTGGCGACGGCGCTGCCGGCCGCGCCGGACCGGCGCCGGCCGCCACCGCCGCGGCGCGCTCCGGCGCGCGAGGCAGCTTCAGGGTCAGCGAGCTGGCCTTGCCCGCCTGCCCGTCGAACGCGCCCACCGCCTCGCTGTGGCCATCCAGCCGCGCCCGCACGGTGTGCTGCCCCGGCTCCAGGAACAGCTCGTACGTCGGCGCCCGGCGACCCAGCGCTTTGCCGTCCAGGAAGACCTCGGCGTCCGGTGGACTCACACCCAGGTAGAGCGTCACCACCCGGCTCTCGGCCTTCAACAATCCTTCTTCCGCGCGCTCCGCCAGCGGGCTGCGGAGCGCGCCGCGGTGTCTCAAGCTCTGCGCCAGGTGGTCTGCCGCGTCTCGATAGCTGCCCAGCGCGAGCTCGCACAGGCCGAGCTCCGCGGCGATCTCGGCGCGCTCCGCGTCGGTCGTCCACGCCGCGTCGGCCGCCTTCAGCGCCGCCTCGTACGCCGCCTCGGCCTCGGCCCATCGCCTGGCATCGCGCGCCTGCCGAGCACGGCGCAGCAGATCCTCCGCGGTCGACCTCTCATGCGACCCCGCAAGCCCATGGGGATCCTGCGCGCTCGCCACGCCCTCCAGCGCCACGACGACGCCGAGAAAGACGCACGGCAGGACGGAGAGGAGCGCATGGCGCACGCCACGCTGGATACTCCTGCATGCAAGCCCATGTCAACGCGCAGGGTCCCGTGACCGCCGAGCCGCCTCGTATATCCGCCTCGTGATCCAGTGAGCTCACGATGGTCAGAAATCGTCCTCAACCACGGGATGCACGAGAATTTCAGCAATGATGATGCAATGCGTGGCTCCGTTCGGAGGGCCTCGGGGACGGAACGAGCACCGCACCCACGACGGCTGCTGGACACCCGCTGAGATCCGCAGCCGGCGGAGGTGTGGCGGCGGAGGCGGAAATCTCACCGAGCCGCTGGTCCTCGCTTCGGGCCCGCCCACCGTAGAGCCACTCGCAGCGCCTCTTGCGAGGACTCGGTCGATTTCTTCGATTTTTTGACCGTCGAGCCGGGCTCGGATCGTCTGCTGGACCGTGGACCGACCAACGCCGACCTGCCCTGTACCCGCCCGCGTGAGATCGCTCATCAGCTACGTTGGCGTGCCCGAGAGGGACCGCGACGACGTCGCGCAAGACGCGATGGTGCGGCTCTGGGAGCGGCGGGAGCAGGCCCGATCGGCCAGGAACCCGAGCGCGTGGTGCGACAGCGTCGTCCTGAACACGGCCCGCGATCACCGGCGAGCGTCGCGCAGGCGCGAGGAGGCGCTCACGGGCCTCGACGAGGCGGCGCTCTGCGATGAGCGAGAGAGCCCCGAGGATCACGCCATCGCTCGCCAGGAGGCGGAGCTGGTGCGGCAGTTCATCGAGGAGATCGGCGAGCTGCGCCGCGAGGTGTTCATCGCGTGCGAGCTCCTGGAGCGGCCGATCGCCGACGTCGCTCGAGAGCAGGAGATCCCGCTGGAAACGGCACGAAGTCGGCTGCGCCGGGCCTGGGAGGAGTTCGAAGAGGCGGCGGCCCGCTGGGAAGCGAGGCAACGACGCCGCGGCGCTCGCCGGCTGCGCGCCGCGCTGTTCCCGCCCTGGCTCCTGGAGCGGTGTTCCTTTCGGCGAGGTCGTCCCGCGCGCTGGATAGCGCGAGGCTTCGCCGTCGCCTGCGCGGCGGCGCTCGGTGTGCTTGCCGTGGGCCCGGCGGAGCCCGTCGCGCTTCTCCGCCCCTGCATGGCCCCCCTGCTCTCCAGGAGGACGACCGGGCCGGCGACCGAAAAGACCGCGCGTAACCCCGCCGAGCCGGCGCGCGCGAGCGGCGCGCTGGGCGGGGCGGCGATGGCCCCTCCGGCGCTGGATGGGGCGGTGACGGCCCCTGCCGTCCCCGCCATGCCGACAGGCTGGCCAGCGGCGCAGCGCCCGAGGACCAGCTCCCGCGAGCAGGAGCTGATCGCCCGCGCACGGACGGCCATGGCGGCCGGTGATGCCGTGTCGCTCGTCGAGGCGCGACGCCTGCTGGAGGAGCACGGGCGGCGATTCCCGCGCGGTCGCCTGGCGGGTGAACGCGAGGCGCAGCTGGCCGGGCTCAGGTGATGACCGCGCCATAGGCATCGCTGCGCACACGACGTGCGCCTTCGTCACGGAGGCGGCGCTGGACCACCGTGGTTCGCGGCCTTCGTCGCAGGGGATTGAGCGCCTCCTGAAAGGGCGTCGCGCGCCGAGCGACGCCGGCAGAGGAGCGATCGTGTCCTCGCGCCGACGAGCGTTCGCGCGGAGCATTCACGTTTCACCTGGAGGCGAGTCATGGAGCTTCTGGCGCCGCCCTCGCGAGGGGCGATGACGCATTCCATCAGAACACACGTCTTCTCCGAGGAGTCCGCTCCTCCGGCGCGACACGACAGGACGGCTCGTTCGAGCGCATCCGGCGCGCCTCGCGCCGCGCAGCGGACGACGGCGCAGCCGGGACCTCGGAAGAACGAGGAGAAGCCTGCCGCGAGCCCGTCTCGGGCTCATGCGTTCCAATGCCTCTTTCAAGCAGAGACGATTCGGCGCGTTCGCCGGTGGCTCGCGCGGCTCCGTGTGCCCGAGCGCGATCGGCACGACCTGAGCCAGGACGTCTTCCTGGCGGCGGTCATGAGCTTCGGCAGCTATGACCCCTCGCGCGGCCCGATCGCGCGGTGGCTGAATGGCCTCGCGGTGAACCTGGCTGCGCGTTACCACGCGAAGGCTCCTCGGCGGAACGAGGTCATCATGGATCCCATGGAGCTGAGCGAGGGCGGCGGGAGCGCGACTGCCATCGAGCTCCTGCTCGCAGCGGAGCGGCAGCGCCTGATGAGATCACTCCTCCGGGAGCTGCCGTTCGAGCTGCGTTCGGTGCTGGTCCAGCGCGACCTCCACGAGATCCCCATGAGAGACATCGCCGAGGCGAGAGCGATGCCCCTCAGCACGGCGTACAAGCGGCGCACGCGAGCGCTCCGGGGCGCGCAGGAAGCGCTCGCGAGGCGCCTCGCTGCGGAGGAGGAGCGCACAACGAAGCCCCGGGCTCACGCGCGACCGGGGGCATGGTGAAGCAGCGAGAGAAAGAGCAGCCTCGCGAAACCGGACCCGATCACGGGCAGGCAGCTCGCGCAGCCTCGCGACCGGATCCGGTCGCCGGCAAGCAGCTGGCTACAGGCACGTGTTATCGACGACCACGCCGGTCTCCTGGAAGCGCAGGGTCCCCGGCTCCCCGTCGAGCGTGACGGTGATATCCATGTCGATGATGCACGGGATGCCTGTGTTCGGCTCAGCCTCCCACGACATCGTCCCGGTGGCCCCGGTCACGGCATACGTGCGCTCGTCGGCGGGCGGCATGCCCGGCCCGGTGCAATCGCCCATCTGATCGGTGAGCGCCACGTCCAGCACGCCCCAGAAGTCCTCCAGCTCGACCCCGGCATAGAGCGGATCGCTGTCGGCGAACGCCGCGATCGAGATCGCCAGACATCGATCTTCTCGCAGGTCGGCGTGGTGCACGTAGACACGGTCGTGATCGGCGATCACGTAATCTGCGCTTGCGCAAACCGTATCCCTCGACGCGTTCACCCCGGCCGCGTGTGCCATGCACTCATTGCAATAGGTGCGCTGATCGCACCCGCAGACCCCCTGACATTCGTCCGGACATTCCCCGACCCTCGGCCTCGACGTGCATTCGCCCTGCGCCTCTGCCGAGCACGTCGTGTCGGGCGTCGCGCAGTGCTCCGTCTCGCCGCAGGTCGCTCCCGCGCTCCCTCCGCAGGCGACCGGCGCAGCGCCTCCGCTTCCGCCTCCGCCGTCGCCGGTCGCACCGCCGCCAGCGCTGCTGCTCGTGCTGCCGCCCGCGCCGCCCGCTCCGATCGGGGACACGTTTTCATCATCGCCGCAGGCGGCGAGGAGCAGTCCGCACAGCACGGAGCCAAGGAGTTCACGTCTCATGAACGGACTATGCCATGACCGCTCGCCGGAGAGGAGCGGCCACGGCGCTGTCATGGCCCCGCCTATCCCCGAGGCGCCTGGCCCTCCGCGGGGGCGCCCCCGCGCCGCCGCCGGCGGAGCGCGCCGGCCAGCGCCAGCGCGATCGCCGCGAGCGGCGCTCCGAGCGAGCCGTGCGCGCCGGCCACGGTGCAGCCGCACCCGCTGTCCGCGCCGGAGCCGCCCGCGGCGGCCCCGCCCGAGCCGCCGCCGCCCGAGCCGCCGCCGGCACCGTTGCTGCTGCCAGCCGTGGCGCCGCTGCCGACCGGATCGGTGAGGCCGCCGCCCGCGCCGGAGTCCAGGCCCGCGCCCGTCGAGCCGCCGGTCCCGCTGGCCGCTGTCGTGCTCGTGTCCTCCACGCAGGCGCCGCCGGCGCAGGCCTGCCCGCTCGGGCACACCGCCCCAGCGCACGCGTCCACGCACGTGCCCGCGTCGCAGCGCTGGCCAGACGGGCACTCGACGCCAACGCAGGCCGACTCTCTGCAAAGCCCGCTCGCCTCCTCGCACGCGAGCCCGCTCGGGCACGGCGTGCACGGGCACTCGGGCTTGCACACGCCGCCGTCGCAGACCGTGCCCTCCTCGCACGTCACGGTGCTGCACGGGTCGACGCACACCCCGACCCGGCACACCGTCGGCGAGGGGCACTCCACTCCATCACAAGGCGCGCGGCACCGCCCGCCGACGCACACCTGGCCCGCGTCGCAGGCGACCTCGGCGCAGGCCGGCTCGACACAGAACCCCGCGGCATTACATGCCTTGTCCGAGGAGCACACGAACTCGCCCCTGCCGCACGCCTGCACGCACACGCCCCGGTCGCACACGTGCTCCGGCGGGCAGAGGTCGCCTTCGTCGGCGGTGCCGTTGCAATCGTTGTCGAGCCCGTCGCAGGTCTCCTGCGACGACGGCACGAGCCCCTGGCAGGTGAGCCCATCCGCCGCGCACTGGGTCACCCCTGGCGCGCACACGCCGGGCAGCCCGGTGTCGCACGGCTCGCCGCCGCCGGTGCAGGTGAGGCCGCTGAAGAAGTAGACATAATCGTTGTAGTCGCCATCGTTGTTGAAGTCGCCAGGCTTCGGGCCGACATCGCCATCCTCGAACGCGACGTAAAACGCGTTCGGCGTCACCGTCGAGGCATAGATGACGGCGGTGACCCAGGGCCCGGGCGTGGAGCAGCCCGTGCACACCTGATTCCAGCGCTGCTCGGAGTAGTGGGTCTGCGCGCCGATGAGGGCGAAGCCGATCTGCCCGCCCGCATAGGCTGGATTGCTCCGGATATCCGCGGCGGTGATGACGGTGCCGACCGAGGAGCCGGCGGGGACGATCTCGTGGATGTCGTCGATCGCCGGCGGCGCCGTGGCAGCGGGGTCGACGTTGTACCAGCCGACCCCGAGGCGAGAGCCTGTCTGCCGGAGCACCAGCTCCGCCGTGAAGCCGCAGAGCGGCGAGAACGTGGACGGCTCGGTGTTCCCATCGGCCTGGTAATCGAGCGCCTCCTCCCGGTTGGCGAACAGGGTGTAGAGCTGGACCTCGTTGTTCATCGAGTCCTGCGGCATGACGCTGCCGTTCGGCTGCGTGACCAGCGCGCTCGCGGGGAGCGACGAGAGGCCGATAAAGAGCGCTCCCGAAAGGCTCAAAGCGTATTTCATCACCTGGTGATACAGAGACGCGCGCCCCAGCGTCAACGGAAACATTCCGTGACAGCAGACAGGCGAAATGTCGGGCGCCCGCCTACAACACCGCTCCGGCCGGCCCGGGCGCTCAGGCGACGCTGCGCGCGGGCCCGGACGCGGGCGCGGCGCCGTAGGTGGCGCGATAGCGCTCGTACCGCTCGAGGAGCTCGCCCGTGGTCTTGGGCATCGGCACGCGCGCGCGCGTGATGTACGAGATCACGTTCTTGCCACGGACGATCAGCTCGACGCCCCGGGCCGCCTGCTCCCGCTCGTGAGGCGAGGCGTCGGCGCCGAGCAGCGGCTGGAAGCCGGCGAGCTTCTCCGCCGACACGACGAACGACGTCCAGACCTCGAAGATGTCGTCGTCGGTGCGCAGCGTCTCGCACTTGATCTTGGCCGCGTGCGCGAACTCGCGGGCCAGGCGGTCCAGCCCGCCGAACATCGGCGAGCCCGCGAAGGTGGCGATCATCGCGTCGCGAATGCCGTCGATCGCCCTCATGCTCTGGGCGATCTTGACATACCGGCTGTTGTAGAACGCCTCGATCGGGAACGAGAACGCCTTGAAGGGCTCGCCCCAGAGCTCGTCGAGCCCCTCCTCGCCGCTGCGGTGGAGCACCATCTTCCCGAGCGTCAGCGCCTCGAGGAGGTGCTCTCCGCACTCGCGCATCAGGGCATTGTCGGGCTCGATCGTGACCCCGAGCTCCTGGATCTCGACGAGCTTGGTGAAGATATCCGTCGCTCGATTGAAGATCGCGCCCGCGAGCATGGCGCCCTTGACGCGCTTCCGCTGCGGATCGGTCTCCGACTCGAAGGCGAGCCGCGCCTCGTCCAGCCGTTTCCCTGGGACGTTGATGCCGTGCTCGACGTGGTTGAACAGGCGCCGCGTCAGCGCCTCGATGAGGCGCTTCTTCGCGAGCAGCGTGTCGGCCGGCGCCTCGTAGGCCTTGATCCAGTAACCGTAGTAGTAGACCCGCAGCTGGCCGTCGATGATCTGCTTCTTCCCGAGCGGTATCGCGCTTTCCATGGCCCGCCTCCGATCGGCTGCCAGGCGGCGCCCCTGCGCGCGAGGCGCGCGGGGGAGCATGCCCGTGCGACAGCCGAGTAGCATGGGCGCAAGGCGGCCCGCAAGACGTGAGCGACGCGATCCGGCGGAGTTTTCCGCCGGAAACCGGGACTTAACCGACAGGAAAGACAGCGGCTCGCGGCGTCGCCGCGGCCGAGCGCCGGCCCGCGCGCCCGCCGACCTCGGGGGCTACTGCGCGCACCCCTCGAGCTCGGCCATCATGCGCCAGAACGCCATGGCCTTGTTCTCGCAGGCGCCCTGGGTCGTGTGGGTGTGCTCGTATTCCGCGTTGCCGGACGTCTCCACGTCGTAACGCGGGTGCTGCATCGGGATCTGGACGCCGTCCACCGTGATGGTGTGCCGCTCGCCGTCCGCGTGGACGTCGAGGTCCTCGAAGTCATAGAGGATCTTCCCATGCTCCCGGCAGAAATCGCGGATCTGCTGGTTGCGCTCCGCGCGGTTCACGCCGTTGTACTCCTCGTCACCGGGCCCCGTCATGTAGATGAAGGTCACCTCCGGGAACTCCTGCCCGAGCGCGTCGAGCACGTCGAGGTACCGCTGCACGTCCTCCTCGGTCTGCTCGGAGATCTCCGAGGACCACGCCCACATCGAGTACCGGATCTCCGGGTGCCCTCCGAGGATGGTGCGCACGTCGTCGATCCCGTCCTCGGTCGCCCAGTACTGCTCGCCCGGGATGAGGTCGGTGTCGATCATCCCGTCCCACATCAGGAAGGCGCCTTCCTGCTGCGGGACGTCGCAATACTCCGTCTCGAAGGCGTAGGTAGGGGTCTTCGCCTCGATGCTCTCGGCGCCGACGATGATCTGGAAGCCGTGCGAGCGGTGGGCGTAGTGGAAGACGAAGTCCCCCGACTTGAGCGCCTCGGTGCAGCTCGCCGGGATACCGTCCAGGCTCGCGTGGCGGTGGTCGAAGGTCCGCGCGTTCGCGGGATCGGGATTGGGATCGCCGCCGGACGCCGTCGTCACCCCGCCGCTCGAAGCCGACGCCGACGTCGACGCGCCGCCCGACCCGCTGGTCGCCCCGCCGCCCGACCCGCTGGTCGCCCCGCCGCCCGACCCCGCCGTGGTCGCCCCGCCGCCCGACCCGCTGGTCGCCCCGCCGCCCGTTCCAGTCTGGTCTGCCGGGCTGTCGTCTTCTCCACAGGCCAGCGCGCCGAGAGCGAGGGAGAGACCAGCTGCGATGATAGTTGAATTGCGAAATAATTTGTTCATTGCAGTGTGGATTCTAGACGGAGGCAAGGGGATCGCAATAGCTCTCGCGGGCGGTCTCGTGCTGCCGCGCGGGGGTTCGGAGGTCGGGGTGTCGTGGTTTCTTGCGACGCCGACGCCGACGCCGGCGCCGGCTCCGGCGGACCGCCGCGGAGGCCCGCGTGCTGCGCTGCGCAAGCAAGGCCCCGGCGCTCCGCTCACGAACGCGCGCCGACGTTGCGCGCGCAGCGTCCGCGCTCACCGTCGTCCCGAGCGCATCCCCCTCGCCGAACACCGCCGTTGTCAGGAACGTCACGCACCGGCGGCGCTCTCGACGCCCGCGTCGGACCCGGACCTGCCACGGCGATCCGGGGAGCCATCTCGTGGCCGTGTCGAGCCCGAGACGCCCGGAACGTGGCGCACAGAAGCATAATCCATCTGACATCTCCCGCCTCGTCGTGGCCGGCGCCTTTCCTATCCTGTACGCTCCCCTCGCCTCCCTCGGCTATCAGGAGGAAGCCATCACCATGCAGTTCGCTCCGGATTCCGTCGTAGGTGGGAAGTATCGTCTCGAACGACCTCTCTCGCACGGCGGGATGGGCTCGGTGTGGGTGGCACGACACGTCAACTTGGGCTCTCTCGTCGCGGTCAAGTTCATGGATCCGACCTATGCTGCGTCGTCGACGTTCCTCGCCCGCTTCGAGCGTGAAGCCAGGATTGCCGCGAGCCTTCAGAGCCCACACGTCGTCTACGTTCAGGACTTTGGCGTCGACGACGACACTCCGTACCTCGTGATGGAGCTGCTTCAGGGCGAGGACCTGGGCACGCGCCTCTTGCGCGTCGGCCGGCTCTCTCTCGTGGACGCCACCCTGATCCTCGTGCAGGCCGGCAAGGCCATCCGTCGAGCGCATGACGCCGGACTCGTCCACCGCGATCTCAAGCCTGCCAACCTGTTCCTCGTGCGCGTGGAGGGAGAGCAGGACGAGGTCGTCAAGATCCTCGACTTCGGCATCGTCAAGGACACCGGCGCAGCGCTGACGGAAGAGGTGACCCGCACCGGGGAGCTGCTCGGCTCGCCCCACTACATGAGCCCGGAGCAGGTCCGGGGCGAAAAGGACATCGACCAGCGCAGCGATCTCTGGTCGCTCGGGGTCATCCTCTTCTATGGCGTCACCGGCGAGCTGCCCTTTCAGGGGGCCCAGCTCGGCGCGGTGATCGCCAACATCCTGGTCGGTCAGGTGCCCAGCGCGTCCCTGATCGCGCCCGACCTGCCGCCGGAGATCGATGCCTTCTTCGCGCGGGCGCTGGCCCGCGAGCGGGCGGAGCGCTTCCAGTCGGTCGGAGAGATGATGGGCGAGCTCCGCCGTGTCGCGGGCATGGCGTCGCCATCGATTCCGGATCTGCAATGCCCCTGCTCCGGCGTGCCCAGCACCGCTCGACCGAGGCTCAGCGGGACGATAGCGCTCGACGCCAAGCTCGACGAGCCAGCGGCCGCGCCCCGCTCGGCGAGCCCCGGCACCCTGACCAGCGCCGGATCGACGTCGCAGGAGGCCCGACTTCAAAGGCCTCAGCGCGCGAGGCAGGCGATCGGCATCGCGATGGCGATGCTCGTCGGCGCCAGCGTCACCATCGCGCTCCGTCGGGGCGGATCGAGCGCCGGGGGCGAGGCGGGCGCGAAGGTCGCCTCGGCCGGCGCGCCTGCGTCGGAGGAGGTCGCCGCCAGCGCGTCGGCAGAGGTCGAGCGCTCCTCGGAGCCGCTGGAGAGCGTGACGCCCGCGGCGCCCCTTGCAGAGGCGACGGGCTCTGCTGCGGACGCCGCCGGCGAGACCGCGGCGCCACCGGCGCCCTCGACGTCCGCCACGGCAGCACGGCCACCGTCGAGCGCCACGCCCAGGACACCGCACACGGGTGTCCCCGCTCCTTCCAGGAGGCCGCCGAACCCGCCGACGACCGCGCCGGGGCACGACCGCGCGCCCATTCCGGAGGTGCCCTTCTAGCGCGGAGACCCCTTGTTGGCGTTTTTAGGGAGAAGAAAAATTGAACAGGGAGGCGGGGAGACGGGGAGAGTGATGGGATTTCGCTCCCCGTCTCCCCGACTCCCTGTGAATCCTCTCGAAAAAACCGAGGGGTTGCTTCAGCTCACCGACAACACACGTGTCAGCTCCGGGCGTTTCGCTGCCGGCGACGGAGCGTCAACAGCGCAAGGCCCATGGCGACGACCGCTGCGTACGAGCCCTTCGGCTTGGCATCGCCGGCGATGACGGCGCACCCGCCCGTTTCACCCGATTCATCTTCAGAATCTGAGCCCGCGCCGGTGGTGGCGCTGTCCGCAGCGCCGCTCGTGCCGCTCGTGCCGCTCGCGCCGCTCGTGCTGCTCGGGTCGCTGCCGCCCGTCGTGGTGACCTCGCCGCCGCCAGCCGGCTGCCCGCCAGAGCCGACGGTCACGCCCTCACCGGTGCTTCCGCCGTCCCCCGAGGCGCCGCCGCTCCCCGCAGCAGGCCCGGCGCCGCCGACGTTCTGATCACCCCCGGAGCCGTCGCCCGCGCCACCCGTGCCGCCGCTTCCGGCAGCCTCGGAACAGTCGGTCTCAGGATCGGCGCCACCGGCCTTGTCGAGCCCGAAGAACGCGAGGATGGCGTCGGCCTCGTACGGCATGGAGTGCGCGCCGTTTCTCCCTGACCAGGCCTCGAACACCGTCTGGCCACACTCGTTCTTCCAGAACTGGCGATCATAGGTGGTCCCGCCCGACGTGATCATGTCGGTCGAGGTCGGGGTCTCGCTCAGCTCGAGGACGTTCGTCCATTCCTTGATCGCCTCGGCCTGGTTCTTGTAGTTGATCGTCGCGTCCGCCGTGCCGTGGAAGATCTGGAGGCGCGGGCGATGCCCCGTGTACCCAGGAAACATCCCGCGGACCTGGTCTCCCCATTGCTGCGCCGATTTGCTCGTCCTGCCCCCCGCGCAGTTGTTGCTCCATTGCTGGCCCCCGTCGAAGCCGTCCGCCCAGCACCCGGCTGCCACCCCCGCCCTCGCCGCGCCGGCCCGGAAGATGTCCGGGTACACCGCCAGCATGGCTTGCGTCATCATCGCTCCGGACGAGCCGCCCATCACGTAGACGCGCTTCGGGTCGCCTTTGTACTTCTCGAGCGTGTACTTCACCATCTGAGCGACGGCCTGCGTGTCGCCGCCGCCGTCGTGGGTCAGCGATTTCGTCGTGCCCACGTCCCAGCAGTTCCGGCCGGTGGCCTCCGGAAGGATGATGATGAAGCCGTTCTTGTCGGCGCCCGCTTTGACACCCGAGATGCTGTTGAAGAACGAGCTCACCGGCGTGCTGCACGAGTGGCAGCCCACCACGATGGGCGGATTCTCGGCCAGCTTGTCGGGCACGTAGATGTTCATGTTGACGTAGCTCGGGACGCCGTTCGCTCCCCACGTCGTCCGGCTCACCGCCTGCACCGACGCCGCGTACACCGGCATGGCCGCGAACAGCCCCAGAGAGAACGACGCGACCACGAAAACGCGATTCTGAAATCGACGCATATTCGATTACCTCTAAAGCTGACGTCGCCGACGATGGCGCGCGATCGGCGCGCGGATGCTATCGGCACAGGAACTTGGGCGCAAGCCGCTTTGGGTTCTTCCAGTCCGCGAAAATTGAACCAAGACCTCGCGCATCATGGCGCCTTCTCGCGCTGTGAATGGCCGTAAACCCGGAGCTCACCCCTTCACGCCGGGCGGGCCGCCTTTCGACCTCGCTGCCGCGCACCGCTCTGCATAGACGGCCGGTGTGAAGCCGACCTGGGCCTTGAATTCCCGGATCAGGTGCGCTTGATCATGATACCCGAGCTCTTGCGCGAGCGCCGCCCACGCGACGGACGCGCCCGTGGCCACGCGCTCCGCGGCCTCCTGCACGCGTGACCGCCGGATGATCCACTTGGGCCCGACGCCGATGTACCGCTCGAACGCGCGGTGCAGCGTGCGCACCGAGACGCCCGCGATCCGGGCGAGATCCTCGGCGCGGTGGATGTCGCGGTCTTTCTGCGCGCGGACGGCGAGCGCCATCGCCTCGTCGAGCCCGGCGTCCTCCGGGCCCTTGCGCGCGCGCAGGAGCTCCTCCACCGCGCGGATCGCGACGGCGTCGTCCGGCTGGTCGAGCGCGGCGCGCTCGAGCGGCCCGGCCGCGCCGCCGAAGATCTCGGCGAGGGGGACGACGCTGTCGACCAGCCGGCGCATGGGGAGGGGCGCGAACGGGAAGAAGCCCCCCGGCTTGAACTTCGTCGCGACGACGCGCCCCGTGCCCTCGATCCGGACGACCTCGCGCCGGGTCCCGATGCCGTGCACCGCCGAGCCCGGCGCCTCGATGGCCAGGTTGACGCAGGGGTGCGGCAAGAGCTCCTGCTCGAACGGCGCGGTGAGCGACCAGCGGACGATCCAGTGCCAGTCGACGAGCCTGGCCAGGTCCGGCGCGGGCGCGTGCCGGTGCAGCTCGAAGCGCTGGAGGCCGGCGGCCGGGTTCAGGATGCCGCGGGTGGGGTCCTCGGGGGTGATGCTCTGGCTCATGATCGCGCTTGGCGCTCTTTTACAATACCGGGCCTGGCCCGGGCAGTAACGTCCGCCCCGGAGGCAGCAACATGGCTGATTCGACCACGACCCCGAGGGGCAACCTCGTCTTGTTCCATTCACCGAACTCGCGCTCGACGACCACGCGCATCCTGCTCGAGGAGCTGGGCGCGCCCCACGAGCTCCGCGTGCTGAACATGAAGGCCGGGGAGCAGCGCAAGGCCCCTTACCTCGCCGTGAACCCGCTCGCGAAGGTGCCCGCGATCCTGCACGACGGCGCGCTCGTCACCGAGCAGGTCGCGATCGTCATCCACCTCGCCGATCTCTTCCCGGAGGCCGGCCTGGCCCCGGCCATCAGGGATCCGCTGCGCGGGCCGTACCTCCGGTGGATCGCGTACTACGGGTCGAGCTTCGAGCCGGCCGTCGTCGATCGGGCGATGAAGCGCGATCCGGCGCCGCCGTCGATGTCTCCGTACGGAGATTTCGATACGATGTTCGGCGTGGTGGCAGAGGCGCTCCGGAAGGGGCCGTACCTGCTCGGCGATCGATTCTCGGCGGCCGACGTCCTCTGGGGCAAGGCGCTGGACTGGATGGTGAAGTTCAAGCTGGTGCCCGAGCTGCCGGAGGTGAAGGACTACGTCGCGCGGGTGTGCAGCCGCCCGGCGTTCGAGCGGATCGCGGCGAAGGACGCAGAGCTCGCCGCGGCGCACGAGGCCGCGGCCGCAGCGGAGGCGCGGGCGAGCTGATCGCCGCCCGGCACGCCGTCTACTCCGGCTGCCCACCCAGCTGCTTCACCGCCCTCGATCCCGCCTCGATCCCGCGCCGCAGGCACTCCGCCTCGCGCGCGCCCTGGAGCTCCGCGGTGATGAACCCGGCCGCGAACGCATCGCCGGCCCCGGTCGTGTCCACCACCTCGACCCGAGGCGCCGGCTCGTCGAGGCGCACGCCCTGCCGTCCGCCCACCGCCGCGCCCCGCGCGCCACGCTTGATGATCACCCGCTCGAAATAGGCGCCCAGCGCGATCATCTGCGCTGTGAGGTCACCCGTGCCCGAGAGCGCCTCTGCCTCGTCGGCGTTGGCGAGCAGCGTCGACATCCCTCGTGTCCACTCAAGGAAGCTCCCGACCCCCACCTCCCGCAGAAAGCCCACGGACGCGGCGTCGAGGGCGATCGGGACGCCGCGGCGCCGCGCCTCTTCGGCGAGCCGCAGCACGGCCCCCCGAGGCCCTTCGGCAAAGAGCGAGTAACCCGAGAGGAGCACCAGCCGCGTCTCGTCCAGGAGCCCCGCCGGCATGTCCGAAGGCTCGAGCGCGAGGTTCGCCCCACGGTCGGTAAGGAAGCTCCGCTCCCCGTCGGCGTCGACGAGGATGACCAGCACGCCCGACGGACACTGCGGGTCGGCCGCGAGGATCGGGTCGACATGGAAGCCCTTGAAATAGGCTTCAAAATGCTGCTTGTCCCTGGCTCCGACCCGGGCGACGAACGACACCTTCGCTCCCATCGAGCCGAGCCACACCGCCTGGTTGGCCCCCGAGCCTCCGGGGCGGCTCTCGATCTTGGCGCGCCGGTCCGAGCCGCGCACCAGCGGCCCCTCGGGGCGGACGATCACGTCCGTCATCACGTCGCCCACGACGAGCACGCGGCCGGCCGCGCTCATGCCTTGGCCTTCGACCTCGGCTTCGACTTGCGCTTGGCCCCGAGCTCGCTCATCGCCACAGCGATCTCCGCCGCCACCGCCGCGTTGTTCTCGACCAGCGCGATGTTCGCGATGAGGCTCTTGCCCTCGGTGAGCTCGAAGATGCGCTTCAAGAGGAACGGCGTCAGGTCCTTCCGGCTCACCCCCTCTGCCTCGGCGCACCGGATCGCCTCCTCGATCCGCGCCTCGATCGCCGTGGCGTCCATTGCATGGCTCTCGGGGATCGGGTTGGCGACCAGGACCCCGCCCATGCCGAGCTCGAACTGCAGAGCGATGACCCTGGCCGCTTCCTTGGCGCTGTCGATCCTGTGGTCCACCTTCTGCCCGCTCTGCCGCGCCCAGAAGGCCGGGAAATCCTCTGTCTTGTAGCCGAGGACCGGCACGCCATGGGTCTCCAGCGTCTCCAGCGTCTTGGGGATATCGAGGATCGATTTGGCCCCCGCGCAGACCACCGCCACCTGCGTCCGACTCAGCTCCTCGAGGTCGGCGGAGATGTCGAAGGTCGTCTCCGCCCCGCGATGCACGCCGCCGATGCCTCCCGTGGCGAACACCTGGATACCGGCCCAGGCCGCCGCCATCATCGTGGTCGCCACGGTCGTTCCGGCCAGCCCGCCAAGGACCAGGAGCGCCGCCACGTCGCGCCGCGAGGCCTTGGCCACCTTGCCGCCCCCCCTGGCCAGCCGCTCGAGCTCTTCCCCCTTCACCCCCACCCTGAGCTTGCCGTCCATGATGGCGATCGTCGCCGGCACGGCGCCGTTCCGGCGGACTACCGCCTCCACGCGCTGCACCATCTCGAGGTTCTGCGGATACGGCATGCCGTGCGTGATGATGGTCGACTCCAGCGCGACCACCGGCCGGCCGCCAGCCAGCGCTTTCTTGACCTCGGGCGAGATGGAGAGGTGGTCCTTGACCGACACGCGGGGATCCTTCGGTTGAGAGGGTCTGGCGCGTATATCGCGTCCGCGGCGCAGCGAACACCGCTATACTCGGGCGCCGCGAAGCCCATGAGCGCCCCGGTGAGCCTCGGAGACGTCGTCGCCGGCAGATACCGCGTCGAGCGCCTGCTCGGCCAGGGCGGGATGGGCGTGGTGGTGGCCGCCCGCCACCTGCACCTCGGCAACCAGGTCGCGCTCAAGCTGCTGCGCCGGGACGCGGTGGTCGACGCCGCGGCGCGGGAGCGCTTCCTGCGCGAAGGACGGGCGGCGGCGGCGCTGCGCGGCGAGCATGTCGCCCGCATCTTCGATCTCGGCTTCCTCGACGCCGGGGATCCATTCCTGGTCTTCGAGCTGCTCGAGGGCTGCGATCTCGGCGCGCTGCTGCGGGCGCAGGGGCCGCCTCCGATCGAGGTCGCCGTGGGGTACGTGCTGCAGGCCTGCGAGGGGCTGGCGGAGGCGCACGCGCGCGGGATCGTGCACCGCGACCTGAAGCCCGGGAACCTGTTCCTGGCGCGGCGGGCCGACGGCTCGCAGCGCGTGAAGGTGATCGATTTCGGGATCGCGAAGCACACGCTCGCGGACGCCGGGGAGCAGCTCACGAGCACGTTCGCGGTGCTGGGCACCGCCCTCTACATGGCCCCCGAGCAGATGCGCTCGGCGCGCGCCGCCGACGCCCGCTCGGACATCTGGGCGCTGGGCGCCGTGCTCTACCGGCTGCTCAGCGGGGCGCCGCCCTTCCCCGGGGAGTCGCTGCTCGACGTCTGCGCGGCCATCCAGCGCGGTCCGGCGCCGCTCGCCGCGGCCCGCCCCGGCACCCCGCCGGCGCTGGAGGCCGCCGTGCTGCATTGCCTCCGGCAGGACCCGGCGGAGCGCCCCGCCGACGTGGCCGCGCTCGCCGCCGCGCTGGCGCCGTTCGCGCCGCACGAGGGGCAGGCCGCCGAGCGCGCCGCCCGCACGCTGCGGGGCGGCGGCGGCCCAGCGCCGGCGGCGCCGCCCGCGCCGCGCGGTCAGCCCTCGGGGGAGCCTGCGGCGGCGCTTCCCGAGATGGCGAGCGCGCTGGCCGCGCCGCCGCTCGCCGATCGCTCGCTCGACGCAACCTCCGGCTCCGCCACAGGCGCAGCGCCGACGGTCTCCCGGGCAAACGCCCCTCCGGCGCGCACCGTCTCCCGCGCCGAGACCCCCGAGATCAAGGTGCACCCGCCGCTCATCGCCCGGCAAGCGGCGCTGGCGGCGCTGGCGGGCGCCGCGGATCGGATCGCCGGCGGGGCGCGCTTCGTGGTGATCACCGGCCCGCTCGGTATCGGCCGCACGCGCGTGCTCCAGGCCGGGATCGAGGCGGCCGGGCTGCCGGCCGAGCGCGTGCTGCGCGGGAGCTGCTCGCCCGAGCGGCGGAGCCCGCTGCGGCCGCTGCGCCGCGCCATCGACACGCTGCCGCCCGGCGGCCGCGCGGCCCTCGCCCAGCTCTCCGACGCCGTGGATCGCGCGCTCGCGCCGGCCGCGCTGCCCAGCGCCGGCGACGCGGACAGCGCGCTCGAGGGGGTCGAGGCGGCGCTGCTCCGCGCCGCCGCCGAGCCGCTGCTGCTCGCGCTCGACGACCTCCAGTGGGCCGACCCGACGACGCTGCGCCTGCTCTCGCTGCTCGCCGAGCAGGCCGCGGGCGGCGATCCCGCGCGGCTGCTCGTGCTCACGGCGGCCCGCAACGAGCCGAGCCCGTCCCCGAAGCTGCGGGCCTTGCTCGGGGCCGTGCGCTCCAGGATACGGCCCGGGATCAAGCACCTCGCGCTGGAGCGGCTGGACGAGGCCGACTCCGAGCGGCTGGCGCACGCCATCGCGCCGCTCTCCCCGGAGCTCGCGCAGACGGTGGCGCGGGGCTCCGGCGGCGTGCCCTTCTTCGCGGTGCACGCGCTCCTGGCCTGGCGCGAGACGGGCGCCATCACGTGGCAGGACGGCGTGCTGCAGGCGGCCTCCGGGCGGGCGCTCCACGAGCAGGTGCCCGGCGTCGCGGAGCTGGTCGAGGACCGCCTCGCGAGCTACTTCGAGCCGGGCAGCGACGCCGAGCGCGCGGGGCTGCGCGCCCTGGCCGCGATCGCCCTGTACGGCGGCGGCCTCGGCTTCGAGGTCCTCTACCGCGTGGTGGCCAGCGACGAGCTGCTCGAGAGCGCCGTGCACGCCTGGGTCGAGGCGGGAATGCTCACCGTGTCGGGGGAGCCGCCGGAGATCGGCTTCGGGCAGGAGATGGTGCGGCAGGCGGTGCTCGGCGTGGCGCGCAAGCGCCCCTGGTTCCCGCGCCTGCACCGGGCGCTGCTCGACGCCATCGCCGCGGGGCCGGGCGCCGCCGCGGACGCGGCGTTCCTGGCCGCCGGCTACGAGAAGCTCGGCGCCGTCGAGCCGGCGCGGGCCTGGCTGCGGCGGGCCATGGATGCGGCCTTCGCGGCCGGGCTCTTCGAGGAAGCCGCCGGGCTCGGCGATCGGCTGGCGGCGCTGGCCGGCGATCCCGGCGAGCGCGCCGCGATCGAGCTCGACATCGTGCGCGTCCTCTTGCGAGGGCGCGCCTTCGAGGACGCGAGGCAGCGGCTGGAGCGGCCGGGGGCGAGCGCGAGCGCCCTCGCTCCGGCGAGCGCCGCGGGCCTGCGGCGGCGCATCTACCGGCTGGAGGTGGCCCGCGGGCTGCACGAGGCGTGCGCCGGCGACGGCTCGCTCCTGGCCGACGCCGACGCGCTCGGCGACGAGCGGCTGCGCTGCGAGGCGCGGATGGCCCTCGCCGGGGTGACGCGCGGGCCTCGCGCCATGGCGCTCGCCGGGGAGGCGGTCGAGCTGGCGGTGCGCTGCGGCCCCGGCCTGGAGCTGCCGGCGCGCGTGCTGCGGTTCGAGCTCGACTACGAGGCGGATCGCTGCGACCTCGAGCTGGCGGACGCCGATCTGAAGCGCGCGCTCGAGCTCTCGGCGGCCAGCGCCTCGGTGTGGCGGCAGATCGAGATCGACGGCGATCTCGCGGTGGTCGAGGCCGAGCTGGGGCAGCTCGCGGCGGCCATCGAGCGGCTCTACGGGCTCGCGGCGCGGGCCGAGCGCTACGGCATGCGGGCGCAGCGCCGGCTGCTCCTGCAGAACCTGGCGGCCTTCCTGCTGCGCGCCGGCCGCGCGGCCGAGGCGGCGGAGGTGGCGGGGCGCTCCGCGGCGCTGGCGACCGAGGCCGGCGATCCGGCGCTGCGCGGCGTGGCGCTGTCACTGAGGGCGGAGGCGCTGCGGCGCTGCGGCGACGCGGGCGCGGCGCTGCGCTGCGCCGACGAGGCGGTCGGGCTGCAGGAGAAGCGCGGCGACGCGATGCTCTCGCTGACCTTGCTCCGGCGCGCCGAGCTGCTCGCCGGCATGGGCCGCAGCGCCGAGGCGCTGGCGGACGCGCGGGCCGCGCGCCGCGTGGCCGAGCAGCACCGCGAGCGCGACCGCGTGCTCTGCGCCGATCTCTGGGAGGCGCTGCACCTGGCCCGGCGCGGCGCCGCGCCGCCCGAGGAGGTGGCGCGGGCGCTCGCCGAGGCGCAGGCCGCGGACGTGACGCTGCGCGAGCTCACGCTGAAGCTGATGGAAGAGGCGCGGGCGTGGCTGGAGCAGCGTCCGACGCCTGCCGCCTCGGGCTGAGAGGGCAGCGGGTCAGCGCGGCGGGCGCTGGGGCACGATGACCCCGCGATCCGGCTTGCACGCCTTGTCCTTCTCGCTCCAGAAGCAGCCGGGCGGGCAAGCCGGCGGCGGCTCGGCGGGGGTGCCCGCCGGCCACACGCACTCCTCGGCGACGCCGCCCGCCGCGGGCGCGGCCGAGCGATCAGGCGCCGAGCCATCGGGCGCCGCCGCCCCGTCGGGCGCGGCCGAGACATCGGGCACCGCAGCCCCCTCAGGCGACTTCGGCGCGTCGGGCGGCGGGGTGGACCCGCACGCGGCGAGGAGGACAGTGAGCAAAATTACAATTGAGCGACTCACGTTGCTGCGCATCGCACCGTTTTCCTTCTTTTCTGTCCTCATGTGCAAGAGATCAAGCGCGCCTGTCCTCGGGCCGGCTGCGCCGGCGAACGCACCCCAGCAGGAGCGCCGCGAGCGCCAGGGCTGCGGCGCTTCCGCCCGATCCCGGGCCGACGGCGCAGCCGCAGCCGCGCGGGCCGGGCGCGACTGGCAGGGGCGGCGCCGGCCGCTGCGGGACGTCCTTGCCATCGAGGCTCGACCAGTCTCCGGCGCTGATGAAGCCGGCCCAGTAGAAGGGGTGCTGGTTGCCGGGCGCGGCGCGCACCGCGAGCGCGGCCTCGCGCAGCGCCTCACTGCGCCCGCCGCCGCCTTGGAGCCGGCGGTGGTACTGCACCATCAGATCGCGCGTCTCCTGATCGCTGATCTTCCACAGGCTCATCACCAGGGTCTGCGCTCCCGCCATCAGCACCGCGCGCCGGAGGCCGTACACTCCATCGCCGCTGCGGGCCGCGCCGACCCCGGTCTCGCAGGCCGAGAGCACCACGAGCCGCGTCCCATAGAGATCCAGGCCGGCGAGCTCGTGCGCGGTCAAGATCCCGTCCTCTCGCCCCGTGACGGGCTGGTTGGCCGTCGCCAGCGCCAGGCCGCCGCGCAGCAGCGGGCTCTCGAGGGCCCGCCCGGCCGACGCGACGACGGGCGGCAGGAAGAAGCCGTGCGTGGCGATGTGGAGGATGCGCGGGTGCGCCACGGCCTGCACGGCTTCCTCGGTCGCCGCGGCGCCGGTGAGCGCCTTCGCTCCCGGGATCACCGCGCCGATCGCCGCGATCTCCTCGGCCGTGCCGGGCAGCGGGCGGAAGCGGATGTCGCCGAGCTCGACCGAATCGGGGCCTGCCCCCGGGCGGTAGCGCGAGCGCTGCCGGTCGGGATCGCCGAAGTCCGGCGCGCCGATCAGCACGGCGGCCGGCCCGGGCTCGGGCGGCGTCTCATCGTGGAGGAAGCGCACGAGATCGCGCCCGCTCGACAGGTAGGTGAAGGTGAAGCGCTCGATCAGCGCGCGCCCGCCCTCGTCGAGCAAGGCGCCGAACGGGACCAGGTTGAGCTCGCCGTCCGGGCTGATCAGGATCCGGCGCGCGTCGCCAAGGAGCGGCCGGAGCGGCCGCAGCACGCGCTCGTCGAGGGCCCGGGCGGCCGGCGCCGGATCGCGGCGCGGGCTCGCCAGCGCCTGCCGCAGCTCGTCCACCAGGCCAGCGGCGGCGCGCGCCTCGCCGAGGTCCACGTAGCGAGCGGCGCCGCGCCGGCGCAGCACGTACGCCGCGAGGCGCGGGGCCTCCGCGGCCTCGCCCACGGGGCGGCGCACGATCATCTCGACGAGCGCCGCGTCCTCCGGGATCGCCGCCTTCACCTCGGCGAGCGTCACCAGCCGGTCGTCGCGCAGGAGGGTCGCGCCGCGCTTGCCCAGCTCCGCCTCGAGCCGGGCCTTCTGGCGCTCCAGCTCGGCGAGCGCGGCGTCGTGCTCCGCGGCCGGCACGGCGCCCGGGCCGCGCACGATGGCGTCGACGATCGCGCCCTGGATCGCCACGAGCTCGCGGAGCAGCCGCGCGTCCTCCGGCCTCCGCCGATCGCGCAGGGCGGCGCGGCCCGCCGCCAGCGCGTCGAGGGCGCGGCCCTTGCGCCGCAGGATCGTGGTGAGCGCCAGGTCCACCGCCGCGCCGCCCTGCGGCGAGGCCGCCGCGGGCAGCGCCAGGACGAGGTCGGTCTGCCCGCGCAGCACCTCCACGGCGGCGAGCTTCTGCTCCTCGGAGCTGTCCGCGAGCAGCGCCGCCGCGCGGCGGTCGCGGATCTCCGTGCTCCGCGCGAGGGCCTGCGCCGCGCTCGGGGTGCTCCCTGCGCGCAGGTGGCCCTCGGCGAGCGCGTCGAGCGCGTCGGCCACCCTGGGGTGCAGGGGGCCGAAGACCTTCTCGACGATCGCGAGGGCCCGCTGCGAGAGCGCCTCCGAGAGCCCCGGATCGGGCCGACCGCCGCCGCGGGCCAGGGCGGCGCGCCGCAGCAGCGCCTCGGCCACGGCGGGGTGATCCGGCCCCGACGCCTCCTCGAGATCGGCCTGTGCCCGCTGGTAGAGCGCGGCGGCGGCGCCGTCGTCGCCGGTCGCGCGCCGCAGGTCGCCGAGGTGCAGGCGCAGCGCGGCGGTGGCCGGGTGCCCCGGCCCGAGCACCTCTTCGCGGATGGCGAGCGCGCGATCGAGCAGCGGCGCGGCCCGCGCCGGCTCGCCGCGCTGCATGTGTCCGAGCGCGAGGCCGTCGAGCGACTCGGCGGCCGCCAGGTGCCCGGGGCCGAGCGCCTCCTCCTGGAGCGCAAGCGCCCGCGTGAACGCCTGCACGGCGCGGTCGGGCCTGCCGATCGCCAGGTGGAGGCGGCCCAGGCTGTCGAGGACGCGGGCGAGGCGCGGGCTCGGCGTGCCCGCGGCGCGCGCGCTGGCGCTGGCGGCCTCGAGCGCCTTGACGAGCAGCGGCTCGGCGACCTCGGGCTCGCCCCTCTCCAGGGCCAGATCGGCCAGGTTGCGGAGCAGCTCGGCCTGCACCGTGGGCTCGCTCCCATAGCTCTCCGCGGCGAGCCTGAGCATGGCCTCGGCCACGTCGTGGTCTGCCCTCATCGCGAACAGGCGGCCGACCTCGCTGTAGGCGAGGCAGGGGAACGGGCTGCCCAGCAGCGCGTCGAACCCGACGATCTCGCGCCGCAGCCCCTCGGCGGCGGCGCTGTCGCCGCGGAGGGCCGCCAGGCGCGCGCGCCCGGCGATCGAGAGGCCCGCGAGCTCCTCGTCGCCGGCGACGAGGATGCGCCGGTAGATGGCGTGGGCGCGCGCGAAGACCTCCTCGGCGCGCCGGTGCTGGCCCAGCTCGATCAGGACCCACCCGAGCTGATCGAGCGCCGCGCCGAGGAACAGCTCGGGCGACGGCGTGGCCGGGGTGTGCTGCTTCGGCAGCCGGCCCTTGTAGAAGGCGACGACCTTCTCGTGCAGGGCGACGTCGCGCTCGGCAAGACCGACGGCCTCGGCCAGGCGCTCCTCCTCGAAGAGCCTCTCCGCCCTGAGGTGCGCGACATCCGCCTCGTTCAACGTGGCGTTGAGCCCCGCCGGGCCCTGGGCGGCCGCCATGCCGGGCGGCAGCGCGAGCAGCAGCGCCACGCCCGCCGCGAGCCACGGCGCGCGGCGGGCGGCGGCCCGCGAGGCCGGCATCAGGGCTCCCCTTTCGGCCGTATTCCGTGCTTGTCGAGGAGCTTGTGCACGAGCTGCCTCGACACGCCCATGGCGCCGGCCGCGCGCGAGATGTTGCCCTTGTGGCGGCCCAGCCAGGCGGTCAGGTAGCTCCGCTCGAACTGCTCCATCACCATCTCGCGGGCCTCGAGCAGCGGCATCTCGAGCAGCGGGTCCAGGCGCGCCGCCGCGGCCGCGGGCCCGGGCGCGGGGACAGGTGGGGGCGCCGCCGCGGCGCCCTCCTTGAGAGGCCGGAGCAGCTCGTCGACCGTCTCCGGGAACAGGAGCAGGCGCGCCACCACGTTGCGCAGCTCCCGCACGTTGCCCGGCCAGTCGTGGGCGGCGAGCAGCGACAGGGCGTTCGGCGGCAGATCGGCGAGGGAGCGAGGTGGGTTGTGCGCGGCGAGGAAGCGCTCCACCAGGGCGGGGAGGTCGTCCTTGCGCTCGCGCAGCGCCGGGACCTGGACCTCGACCACGGCGAGCCGGTAATAGAGGTCCTCGCGGAACTGCCCCTCCGCCGCCCGGGCGCGCAGGTTCCTGTGCGTGGCGGCGACGATGCGCGCGTCGAACGGCCGGAAATCGCTGGCGCCGAGCCGCCGGACCTGGCGCGCCTCCAGCGCCCGCAGCAGCTTGGGCTGGAGCTCGAGCGGCAGCTCGCCGATCTCGTCGATGAACAGCGTGCCGCCGCTCGCCTCCTCGAGCAGGCCGGCGTGCGCGGCCTGGGCGCCGGTGAAGGCGCCGCGGGTGTGGCCGAACAGCTCGGACTCCACCAGGTTGGCCGTCGTCGCGCCGCAATCGAAGACGACGAAGGGCCCGTTCCTGCGCGGGCTGTGCTCGTGGATGGCCCTGGCCAGCACCTCCTTGCCGGTCCCTGACTCGCCGAGCAGGAGGAGGGTCTGATCGGTGGCGGCGGCGCGCTCCAGCTTGGCGAAGAGCGCGCGCATGGCGAAGCTCCGGCCGATGGCGCCGCCGAACATGCCAGTCGGCGACAACGGCACGAGCCTGGGCTCGCCGGCCGGGTGGACGACGAGCTCCGAGTCGCCGATGAGCACGGCCACCCGGGGGGCGAGGCGCGCCTCCAGGATGGCCGTCTGGCCGAGCAGCGTGCCGTTCTTGCTGCCCAGATCGCGGAGGGAGACCCCCTCGGGCGTGAGGCGCAGCTCGCAGTGCCTGCGCGAGACCCGGGCGTCGGGGACGACCAAGGTGCAGTCCTGGCCGGTCCCGACGATGACAGGGCTGATATCGAGGAGCGTCTCCGTCACGTGACCTTGCGGCGAGGTGACGCGGACACGGAGGGAGGGCATGCGGAGCGAGCGATCGCGATCCACGCTCGTGAGCGTGCAGGGCTCGGGCTCGTCCCTGGCTGGCTTCATGCACCGGACAGTACGTGGATCGCCCGGCGAAAGCTATCGCGCGCGGCCCTCCCCGCGCGGCGCGGATCTCACTGCACGCGGGCCGTGCGCAGCCTTGTCTTGGAGTCGGCCTCGTTGCTCACGATGTCGAGGGCGTCGCTGGTCTTGGCCCAGTCGAACGGCATCCACGAGAACGACATGCCGTTCGCGTTCGAGGTGTCCTCGTCGTCCGTCATGATCCAGCCGTCCAGCTGGCTGTCGGAGAGGTGTGCACGCGCCAGGATCCCGTAGCTGAAGCCGAGGTTCGGGAAGCCGATCATCGCGCCGGCGCTGCCGCGGAACAGGCAGAACCCGAGCGTGGTCTTCGAGGGGCTCTGCGTGGAGGTGTTGGGAAAGATGTTCCCCGTGGACGAGTTGCTGTTCGACGTGTCCTCGTTGTCGAAGGTGCGCGAGAACGCCTCGGAGCCGGCGGGGCAGGCGCTGCCGAGCCTGAGCACGGCGTACGGCTCCCCGCTGTCGAGCGGCTTGAAGAAGCTCCCCGGCACGCGGCAGAAGACGAACCTGGTGTTGCTGCCGCTCTGCGTCGCGCCGATCCAGCCGGCGTGATCGTTGCCGTTGCTCGTGTCCTCGTCGTCCATGAAGATCGAGATCTGATCGAAATTGGAGGGGCACGCGCCTGCCGGGATGACGCCCACGTCGTTCACCCCCAGCGCCGACTCGGCCTCACCGACGTCCTCGGCCTCGCCCGAGCTGTCGTCCAGGCCGTCGCCCAGCGCGTCCGCGCCGTCGCCCGGCTCGTCCGTGCCGGCGACGCAGCCCGGCATCAGCGCGGCGGCGCCGAGGAGCGAGAGCGCGAGGGTGGAGTTGCAGAGAGCCATTCCGAGGTGACCGAAGGTCTTGTTGAGAGAGAGCATGGAACATCCTCCTTGTCGACGCGGCGGCGCGTGCCGCCTCGCCGGTTTCCGTTGATATCCAGCGCGCGAAGCCCGTTCTTCGCTGCCGTCTGGACGCCGGGGCGCTTTGGCGCTCTGGCGTTTCAACGCGTCAACGCGTCAACACGTCAACACGTCAACACGTCAACGCGTCAACACGTCAACGCTTTGCAGCCAGCGTGCCGAGCCCGCCGCGCCCGCATTCCTGGGGAGCGCGCCGCCGCGTACCGCCTCCGGCTGTCAGCGACCATCGACAGCTGTCAGCGATCGATGACACCTGACAGCGCCTGCTGACAGCGCGGCGGCCTTTGCCCTTTGCGCTGGCCTCCCGCCCGCTGCTTCAGGACCCGGTGGACTGGTACCGCCGCTCCCCGAACCGCCAGATGCGCAGCGACACGAGCAGGAACGCCACCCCCACGAGCGGCGACGCCCAGCGCGCGGCCTCGGGCAGCGCGGGGACCGTGGGGCGATCGAGCAGCGCGCCCGCGGGGATGTAGCTCACGAACGCGAGCGGCACGACGAACGTGAAGAAGCGCCGGAACCAGTCGCGGTACAGGGTCAGCGGGTACTGCGCCGCCTCCGTGCCGCCATAGGTCAACGCGTTCATGATCTCCAGCGACTCGACCGTCCAGAAGCACAGCGTGGCCTGGAGCACGAGGAGCCCGTAGAACACGCAGGCCCCGCCGACGATCGCGCCGGCGAGCAGCGCCAGCCTGGCCGCTGTCCACCCCACGCTCAGCGCGCTACCGGCCCACAGGAGCATCACGAGGCCGACGGCGAGCCGCCCTGCGCGCAGGAACTGGAACTCCCCGGTGGCGACCTGGAACGCCGTGGAGCGCGGGCGCAGGAGGAGCCGATCGAAATCGCCCGACCTCACCATCCCGGAGAAGGTGTCGAACCCGCGGCCGAACGACTCGGCGAGCGCGAACGAGACGTTGACGAGTCCGAACAGCAGCGCCACCTCCGCGAAGCGCCACCCTCGGACCGCGCCGAACCGGTCGAACAGCGCCCACGCCCCGAGCAGCTCGATGCCCACCGTGATGAACTGCCCGACAGACCACATCACGAACGACGCGCGATACTGCATCTGCGCCCGCAGCGACGCGGCGGCGAGCCGGAGGTAAAGCCTCGTTGCATCGAGCGACATCTCGTCTGTTCCTCGCCCTCGCCCTCGCCTCGCCCCTCAACCGCCCTGCACCACGAGCCGGCGCAGGCCGCGCGCGACCATCGCCCTGCCGAGCGCCACGAACACGGCGGTCCACAGCGCCTGGTGCAGCAGCACGCCGGGGAGCGCCCCCGCGGGCAGGTGCCCGAGGTAGAGCCGGAACGGCGCGTCGACCATGCCCCGGAACGGCAGCGCGTCGAACCACGGCAGCATCCACGCCGGAAACAGCGGCAGCGGCACGATCATGCCGGAGGCGACGAGGACGAGCGACGGCACGATCCGCGCGATGCCGTCGCCGGACGTCGTCCACAGCATCGTCGACGTCACCGCCGTCGCGAACGCGCCCACGAGCGCCGTCGCGCCGACCATCGCCGCCGCCCACGCGCCCGCGGCGGCCAGCGACGGCGGCAGCCCCATCCCGAGGAGCGGCACCGCGACCGCGAACATCGGGACCGCGCGCAGCAGCGTCGGCGCGACGCGCGCGGCGAGCGCGCGGGCGAGCCAGAGCGCGTGAAGATCGAGCGGGCGCGCCAGCTCGTAGCCCACCGCGCCGGTGCGGATCAGCTCACGCACCTCGGGGTCGGGGTTGGTCGAGAACGGCAGCAGCTGGAAGAACGCCTGTCCGAGCCACGTGTACGTGATCGCCTGTCCGAGCGCCATCGGCGGCGGCGCGCCCGAGACGGCGTTCCCGTAGAACGCCTCGAGCACCATGACCTTGATGAACCCCCAGAACAGCTGCGTGCCGAACCCGGCCGCGGCGGCGGCCCGGTACTGCAGGAGCGCGCGGCAGCGCGCCCGAAACACGGCGGCACAGGCGGCGAAGTTGGCCGCAAAGCGCTCGAACGGCGCGCTCACGGCGGCGCCCCCGCCTCGCCGCCCTCGCCGTAGAGCCGCGCCACGATCTCGTCGATGGGCGGGTTCTGCACCAGGAGGTCGCGCACCGGGGTGCGGGCCGTGACGCGCCCGACCAGCTCCGCCGTCGAGATCGCGGCGGGGTCGAAGCGCAGCGTCACGCGGGCGCCCTCGCGGCGGATCACCTCGGCGCGCGGCTCGTCGATCTCGGCCGCCGGGTCGGCCAGGTCCACGATGAGCCAGCGCTCCGCGGTGACCTGCGCGCGCAGCGCCTCGAGCGAGCCGTCCGAGAGCACCCGCCCCCCGGCGATGAGGATGACCCGCGAGCAGAGGGCCTCGATGTCATCCATGTCGTGCGTCGTCAGGATCACCGTGACGCCGCGCTCGCGGTTGAGCCGCTGCACGAAGCGCCGCACCGCGAGCTTCGAGACGGCGTCGAGGCCAATCGTCGGCTCGTCGAGGAAGAGCAGGTCGGGCGCGTGGAGCAGCGCGGCCGCGAGATCGCACCGCATGCGCTGGCCGAGGCTGAGCTGCCGCACCGGCGTGTCGAGCAGCGGCCCGAGATCGAGCATCGCGACGAGCTCGTCGCGCGCGCGGGCGTGCTCGGCCGCGCCGACGCGGTAGATGTCCCGGAGCAGCTCGAACGAGTCGATCACCGGCAGATCCCACAGGAGCTGGGTGCGCTGGCCGAACACGACGCCGAGGCGCCCCACGTGCGCGATGCGCTCGCGCCACGGGACGCGGCCGGCCACCTCGCATCGGCCCGAGTCCGGCACGAGGATGCCCGCCAGGATCTTGACCGTCGTCGACTTGCCGGCGCCGTTCGGCCCGATGTATCCGACGAGCTCGCCCCGCTCGAGCGAGAACGAGACGCCCGCGAGCGCGTCGACGGCGCGGTAGCGCGGGCGCACGAGCCCGGCGAGCGCGCCCAGGGCGCCTGGCCGGCGCTCGGCCACCCGGTACGCCTTGCGGAGGTCCTCGACGACGATCAGCGGCATGGCGGCGGCCAGGGTCTCACGGGCGGCCCGGGAGCATACTTGACCTCGGCCGAGCGGCCAGCGCCGCGGGCCCCGATCTCGATCGAGCCGCCAGCGCCGAGAACGCGGCCTACGTGCTGAGCCTGCCCGCTTGCGATCCCTGCCGCGCCCTCACTCCGGCTTCGCGAGCGGCGAATAGCGGCTGTAGCGGTAGTCGTTCGAGGTCGCGTAGAGCACGCCCGGAGGATTGCGGGAGTTCCCCGCGGTGATGCACGCCCGGTACCAGGGGTAGCAAGCCTGGAGCGTGTCGTAGACGAACGACGGCACGGCCGGCGCGCCGCCCCGCTGCACCCAGCACGCGACGGCCGCGCCGGTCTGCGGCTCGACGAGGCAATAGCGCTGCATGTCGGAGGCGCAGCCCGTGCAGTCGGTCTGGATCGCGTTGATCGCGTGTCCGACGTTCGTGCAGCCGAAGCTGAAGATCGCTGCATTGAGCCCGTTCTGCTGCGCTTGCCACCAGAAGCCGTTCGCGAAATTCGAGCACACGTACGAGCCAGGGGTATACGTGCATTGCTGCACCGTGATGTTGCCCATCGCGGTCGCCAGCGGCGTGCCGCCCCACGTACCGAGGTTGGGGGCCGGCGGGCACGCGGCGCCGGGCGGAACGGCCGACGGTGCGGAGTCGTCCGGCGAAATCCCGGTCGGCTCCGCCACTACCCCGCCGAGGTCGGTGGGAGCTGGGGCCTCGTCGCGCGGAACGCACGCGGATCCCGAGCTGTCATCACACAGCGCCACGTCGCTGGTCATGGCGTAGGCCGCAGGCTCCAGGTCGAGGTCGTCGAGATCGCCGCTCGCGCTCGAGCACCCGCTCAGGGCGCCGAGAAGGCTCACGGACGCGACGAAACCCGCAGCGAAAACCATCGCATGACGATTCATAAGAACGCCTTTCTCGCGGTGAAATGCAACGCGCCGCGCCTGTGGCGCGCACGGCTTGGCGGCGCAGCGCGCCTCCGCGTGGGTTACGCGCGACGTCCGGCGCCGGTTCCCTTCTCGGGTGGCATTGGTCAGCGGGCCGCCCGCCCTCCGCCACCCACCATCGGTCACCAACGTGAACGTTTACGTGGTCGTGGTCGTGGTCGTTCACGGCCTATCGTCGACGACCACGACCACGACCACGTAAACGTAAACGTAAACGTTCGGAGGCAGGAGAACGCGACGCGCGCCCCAGCTCCGCGATGGCCACGCTGGCGCGCGCGGGTTGCGGTACCCTCCGCCTCGATGCCGCCCGACCCCAGCGCGCCCCCCGGCGATCGATCCCTGTTCCCATCGTTCGACGGCCCCGGCGGCTTCGACCGGATCCGCGCCGACCTCCCGGCCTTTCTCCCGGCGATCCGCGCGGTGTGCGAGCGCCACGCGCTCTCGTCGGGCGGGCTCTCCGCCTTCGCGCACGGGACCAACGTGGTCGTCTCGAACGACGCAGGCCAGATCATCAAGCTGTTCCCGCCCTTCCTCCGGCACCAGTTCGAGGCCGAGCGCCTCTCGCTGGGGCGCTTCCACGGGAACGTCCCCGTGGCCACGCCGGAGCCCCTCTGGCAAGCGGAGCTCGAAGGCTGGCCCTATCTCGTGATCTCGCGCCTCCCGGGGCGCACGCTCGGAGAGGCCTGGCCCGCGATGAGCGGCGCGGAGCGCGCCGAGGCGCTCGCCCGCGTCGGCGAGATCATGAGGGCCGCCCACGCGCTGCCCACCGCTGGACTGGAGAGCATCGATCTCGGCTGGGATGCGTTCCTGGAGCGCCAGATCGCCGGATGCGAGGGCCGGCACCGGCGAATGGGCTTGCCCGAGCGCCTTGTCTCGCAGATCCCGGCTTACCTCGAGTCTGCCCGCGCTCTCCTGCCGACGTCCGTGGTCCCGGTCCTGCTGACCGGCGAATACACGCCGGAGAACCTCCTCGTGACCCGAGCGGGCGGGAGGTGGAGCATCACCGGCATGATCGACTTCGCGGACGCGTGCCTCGGAGCCCCCGAGTACGATCTCCTGGGCCCGTGCCTCTTCCTGTCGGCCGGCAGCGCGGACCTCCAGCGCGCCTTTCTGGGCGCCTGCGGATACCCGCCTGCCGACCTGGGCCCAGCGCTGAGCCGCACGCTGATGGCCCTCGCGCTGCTGCACCGGTACAGCAACCTCAGGTTCCAGCTCAGGCTCGAAGGCTGGGAGTCCCGCGTCTCCTCGCTGCCCGAGCTGGAACAGACGATCTGGCCGTTCTGAAGCACGATCTACCGGTCACTGCCGGCGAGCGCGGCAGCCCGCAGTCGGCGCGCCCCGCCGCGCTCACCCGGCCGCGAGCAGGGCGGCGACGTCCTCGCAGGAGTGCTCCTCGACGGCCCGGCAGTTCGCCACGTCAGCCCACGGCCACCAGCCGCACCCCTCGGTGTCCTCCTCGCACGCCGCTTCGAGGTCCGGAGAGACGACGAGGTCGCAGATCTGATGCGGCGACGGCCCCTCCCACACCACCGTCGGCCCGCACTCCATCCCTTCGCGCCCGCAGTGCCTCTCGCGCGTCTGCACCAGCGCGGTGCCGTCGCCCAGCACGAAGATCAGCGATTCGGTCTCGTCGACGTACGGGCCAGGCGCGAGCATCGAGCGGAGGACGCCCTTGCCGCCTCCGGTCACCAGCTTGGCCGCGCACGGGAGCGCCTCTGGCGGGATCGGATAGGCGTGCATCGTGACCGGCTGACAGCTCGGCTCGAAGTCGCAAGCGAACAGATCGAGAGCCGGATCAGGCGCATCCACGCCGCCGCCCGACGTGGTGTCGGACGAGTCCGGCCCGGGATCCGCGTCGTCGCCCCTGTCCGGCTCCGCCTCGGCCTCGGCGCCGTCCGAGCCCTCGACGACGCGAGCGCAAGCGCTGACGAATGGAAGCTGCGCCGCTGCCAGCAGGAGCGCTCCTTGAATGACGCGATGTGCTCTCATGGTATTGCCCTTTCCCAACGAGCCTGTGGAGGTTGTGCCAGGCATGGCGCAAGGCAAGCGGCGCGCCACACCGTCCTCGCATCGCGGCGACGCCGCTGCGCTCCGCGGCTCCAGCTCTCACCCGCACGCGGACAGCGGCGGGACGACGTCGCCCGAAGCGCCATGAAATTGACGCGCCGCCTTCAGGGCTTGCCTCTGACCCACGATGGCACAAACGGGCCATCAGAGCCACCACCCGGCACATAATGACGCAGCTCCGTGCCTCGAAGCCCTGTTGGAGCCCCCAAAGCCTCCTCTTGCAATGGCGCTGTTCTCGAAGCAGTATCGCGGCGGAACGGGCCAGCTTGCCTGTGCCCCTCCCTTGGTTTAATTTGTAATGAGTCTTACTTATCCTTGTCCACTTCGAGGCAGCGTGACGGACGCGGCATCTTGGCGTTTTGAATGTCGTTACGGCGTCGCTCTCGACGGTTGCAGATGCTCAGGGAAACATCGTTTACCAGAACAACGGCTTCTTCCCCATCGACGAGCGGAGCTTCATAAACACCGTCACTCATCACCGCTGCCGTAAACCAGGAAATGCGCGCACCAGGTCACAGCCACCTCGACGCATGGCGGCGTCCCCCGTGCGCCACGATCACGAAAACGGATGCCGACCCGAAAAATCGAGGCGATTGCGTGATCAGATCGGCGTGCTGCGGGAATTCCCCCGGGCCACACCAGCGAGGTGCAACCTGGGTGACACCCAGCCAACTCGTGCAGAGCAGGCGAACTCTGCCTCCGAGCTTCATCTGTCAACAACTATCGACCACGGAACCCAGCCCGACTGCAGGCGACGCGGCGTGCAGCGAGGGGCCTTCCGCGCCGGACCGTGTCCGGGCGTCAAGGGCCTCGTGATCACCGGGATCGCGATCACGATCGCGCGGCTCGCCGCAGGGATTTGGACGATTGCATAGGAGCGCCCGGCCTCAGCGCCGGAGGTCACGGCCCGTGTCCAGCGCGGGCGCGTCGACGACGCCGGTCAGCCGCATCAACGAGGGAAACACCGTTATGAGTTACGCACGCATGGTCATCAGGAAGGGTCGAATCGGATCCTCGCTACTCTGCTTGCTGCTCCCCATGTCGCTCGCTTCGTTGACCGCCTGCGGGTCGGATGGAGCGAAGGGCGATCCGGGAGAGCCGGGCGCGCCCGGCACGCCCGGCGCGCCCGGCGAGCCGGGGCCCGAGGGCCCGCCCGGCGAGACGCCCGTGTCGCCGGTCGACCCGGTGACGGGCTCCCTGGAGAAGTACGTTTCAACCGAAGGTGGAGCGGGTCGCTTCCCCCTCGCCGTGGGCGGCAAGGTCGCTCCGCTGGTCGTCAGCGAGGGCGATTATGCGGGCGTGAACCGCGTCGTGGACGACCTCGCGGCGGACATCCAGCGGGTGACCGGCACTGCCGCGGCCGTCAACAACGAGATCCCGGCGTCGGCGAAGGAAGTGGTCCTGGTCGGGACGGTGGGCAATAGCCCGATCATCGATCAGCTGGTGGCGGACGAGCGGCTCGACGTCTCCGGCCTGACGGGGAAGTGGGAGACGTTCGTCACGCAGATCGTCGAGCAGCCGGTGGAGGGCGTGGACCGAGCGCTCGTCATCGCCGGCAGCGACCAGCGCGGCACCATCTTCGGCGCGTACGACCTCTCCTCGCAGATCGGCGTGTCGCCCCTGTACTGGTGGGACGACGTCCCGGCCCAGAAGAAGCAGGCGCTCTTCGTGCTCCCCGGGCAGCACACCCAGGGCGAGCCGAAGGTGAAATACCGCGGGTTCTTCATCAACGACGAGAACCCCGCGACGGGCAACTGGGCGGCCAAGATGTTCGGGCCGGGCAAGGCGGAGGGCTTCCCCGGAGGCCTCAACCACCTTTACTGGGAGAAGATCTTCGAGGTCGCGCTCCGCATGAAGGCGAACTACATCTGGCCGGCCGTCTGGGGCCGCGCGTTCGGCGAGGACGACCCGGAGAACCACGCGACGGCCACGCGGTACGGCGTCGTGATGGGGACCTCGCACGAAGCCCCGATGATGCAGGGTATCGAGGAGTGGAATCGCCACGTGGTCGCGGCGCAGAGGGATGCGGCAGGCACCATCACCAAGCCAGGGAACGATCCGTACGGCGGCACCGGCGAGTGGCGCTTCTCGGTGAACTCCGAGGCGCTGAAGAAGCACTGGACCAAGGGCATCCAGCGGATGGTCGACGAGAAGATCGAGGGCGTCGTCACGCTCGGCATGCGCGGCCCCGGCGACGTCAGCCTGCCCCCGGCGGACGGCATCCCGCTCATGAAGAACATCGTCGAGTCCCAGCGGAAGATCCTCGCCGACGTGACGGGGAAGGACGTGACGACCATCCCCCAGGTCTGGACGCTGTACAAGGAGATCCAGGGCTACTGGGACGCCGGCATCGACGTGCCGGACGACGTCACGGTGGTCTATTGCGACGACAACTGGTCCAACATGAAGCGCCTGCCGGAGCTCGGCAAGGAGCGGGCCGGCGGCTTCGGCCTCTACTACCACTTCGATTACGTCGGCGGCGGCCGTAACTACAAGTGGGTCGACACGATCCTCCTGCCCAACGTCTGGGAGCAGCTCCACCTCGCCTACAACTACGGCGTGGATCGGCTCTGGGTCGTCAACGTCGGAGACTTCAAGAACGAGGAGCTCCCGCTCCAGTTCTTCCTCGACTACGCGTGGAACCCGGACCGCTGGCCGGTCGAGCGCATCGGCGACTGGGAGCGGCGGTGGACCGAGCAGCAGTTCGGCTCCGAGCACGCGGACATCATCGCCGACATCCTGCACAGCTACGCGCTGCTGCAGTCGGATCGCAAGCCGGAGCTGACCAACCGGAAGATCACCGTCGATTACGATCTCATGGTCAGCGCGCCCACGACCGACGTCCCGGATCCCGACACGGCCGCCATCACGTACGACGACGGCGCGAGCCCGTTCAGCCTCACGAACTACCGTGAGCTCGAGAGCGTCACGGAGGAGTGGGAGGCGCTGGCGTCGCAGGCGGAGTTCGCGGCCAGGCTCCTGCCGGAGGAGGCGCAGGACGCCTACTTCCAGCTCGTGCTCTACCAGGTGAAGGCGACCGCCAACCTGTACGCGCTGCGCCTGGCTGGGTTCAAGAACAAGCTCTACGCGGCGCAGGGGCGCGCGGCCACGAACGACATGGCGGCCGTCGCCGAGGCGCGGCTCCAGGACGATCTGGCGCTCTCCTACTACTACAATCACGATCTCGCCGACGGGAAGTGGCAAGGCTTCCAGACGCAGCCGCACATCGGCTACGGCGCGCCGGGGAACCCGTCCTGGCAGCAGCCGGAGCACCAGTACAACAACATCCAGGAGTTCATCTGGCCTGAGCTCGTCTCGATCGATGTCCCCGCGGCGGCGGAGCTCGGCGTGGCGATCGACGGATCGAGCAACTTCTGGACGGGCGAAGGCGCGGGCGACGGGACCACGGTGACCCCCGTGCTGCCCGCGTTCAGCCGGTATCAGACGCAGCCCGAGCAGTACATCGAGGTGTTCAACCGCGGCAGCGAGCCCCTCGAGTACGCGATCGACGTCGCTCTCCCGGTCGAGTGCCCCACCGGCTGGGCCGCGAACACGCCGTGCCCGCCGTGGCTGAACGTCTATCCGAGCCACGGTGTCGTCGACAAGGAGGTGCGCGCGACGGTGAGGGTCGACTGGGTCATGATCCCCACGAACCAGACGTTCCCGGTCGATGTCCCGATCACGGTCACGGGCTCGGACGGGAGCTCGGTGGTGGTCACGGCCCGCGTCGAGGACCCGCGGCAGGTCGCGTGGAAGCCGAACCGCTTCATCGAGGCGAACGGCTATGTCTCGATGGAAGCCGATCACTTCAGCCGCGCGGTCAACACGGATGACGTCGAGTGGAAGCTGCTCCCGGACATCGGGCGCACCGGGTCGGGCGTGACGCCGTTCCCTGTGACGGCCGAGGCCCAGGAGCCCGGCGGCGCGTCGCCTCGCCTCGAGTACGACATGCACCTGACGAGCAGCGGCCCGGTGAACGTGTATGTCTACGTGTCGCCCAGGAACAACTTCCAGAACTGGAAAGAAGGCCTGCAGTACGCCGTGTCGTTCGACGACGGCCAGGTCCAGAGGGTCAACACGAGCCACGCCGTCGAGCTCAACGGCAACGGCAACAAGATCTGGGAGCGGCACACCTCGGACAACGCCAACATCATGCGCACCAAGCACACGATCGCCGCGGCGGGTGACCACACGCTGAAGGTGTGGATGGTCCATCCGGGCGTGATCGTCCAGAAGATCGTGGTGGACGCCGGTGGCGTGAAGGAGAGCCTCCTGGGCCCGCCCGAGAGCTACTGGATGGGCAAGGGGCCGGAGCAGCAGTAAACCATCGTCTGTGAGCAGTCCGAGGGCCCGCCGCGCACGTGCTGCGCGGCGGGCTCTCGTCATTTCTGCGCCCTGGCGCCTATCGACAGCGGATCTTTCTACCGGCGGCGCCGCGATCGTGGACGCGCCCTCTTCGTGCGCCGTGATCGCGCGAATGGCCGATGGTAGGATCCTCGCCGGGGTCAGGGATGCTGCGACAGGCGCTGGGATGGATGGGTGTGGTGACGCTGCTTCCGGCGCTCGCCGCGTGCGGTGAGAGCTCGGGGGCCGGGGCGGCCGGCGGGGGCGGCGCCGGTCAGGCCGCATCGACGGGCGCCGAGGCGTCCACGGGGAGCGGAGCGGGCGGCGCGAGCGGCAGCACGAGCGGCAGCGGAGCTGGCTCGGGTGGAACCTCCGCGAGCACCGGCGGCGCGGGTGGAACCTCCGCGAGCGCCGGCGGCGCGGGCACGGGCGGGAGCGGAGGCGACGGGACGCCTGGCGCGCCCCAGGGCTTCATCCTCGGCGCGGACATCTCCTGGGTGCAGGAGCGCGAGGCCGGAGGCAAGGTGTTCCGCGACATCGATCCGCGGACGGGTGAGCTCGTCCAGAAGGACATCCTCGAGATCTTGAAGGCGCACGGGTTCAACTGGATCCGCCTGCGCCTGTTCAACGACCCCACCGCGGTGTACGCCGACGCGGCCGTCGACGACGACCCCTACTCGCGCGAGGGCTTCTGCGATCTCGAGCACACGATCGAGATGGCGCGGCGCGTGAAGCGAGCGAACATGGGGTTCCTGCTCGACTTTCACTACAGCGACGTATGGGCCGACCCCGACGATCAACACAAGCCCGTCGCCTGGACCGATCTCGAGGGCGACGCGCTGGCGAGCGCCATGCGCGAGTTCACGCGGGACGCGATCGAGCAGCTGAGCGCCGCCGGCGCGCGCCCGGACATGGTCCAGATCGGCAACGAGATCCCGCAGGGGCTGCTGTGGCCTGACGGCTTCGTCACCGGGCAGGCGTTCCAGGGGCTGGGCTCGCTCCTGAAGGCCGGGATCCAGGGCGTCAAGGACGCCGACGACACCATCACCGTCATGCTGCACCTCGACCGCTGCGACGACAACGCGGCGACGCGCTGGTGGGTCGACGGGGTGCTCGGGCAGGGCGTCGAGTTCGATGTGCTCGGCCAGTCCTGTTACACCGAGTACCAGGGGCCGCCCTCGGGGTGGAAGGCGAACTTCGATGATCTCGTGAAGCGCTATCCCGACCTGAAGTTCGTGGTGGCGGAGTACTCGTGGGAGAAGCGCGCGGCCAACGACCTGATGTTCAATATTCCGGACAAGCGCGGGCTCGGCACCTTCATCTGGGAGCCGACCGAGTGGCACGAGCGCATCTTCTCGCCGAACGGCGATGTCATCGAGAGCATGATCGCTCCCTACGATCAGATGAAGGTCGACTATCGGGACTTCTAAAGCGAGCTCGTGGGGCTCCCGAGGGCCCCCTTTCACGATCACCGTGGCACGTATCTCCTGGCGTTGAGCCCGTCGCCGAGGCTGCCGAGCTCGCGCGGGGTAGAGGGTGCGGCGGGCGGCGAGCAGCGCGCAGGGTGCGCCGCGCCCGAGCGCACGGCAGGCACGAGCTCCCGCAGGCTGCGGCGTGACGGCGGCGTCCTTCGATGCATGGGTCAAGTCGTTGATATAGCGTCGCTTTTTCTCACGAGGGTGCGCCAGATCGCAGCGACGAACGGGCCGCCGGCCGGGGCAAGGTCCCGCAGTTGGCGCTTGACGTTTCGGAAGGCTTTGGATTTCCTTCTCCCTGCGTTGGTTCGTCGAGTTCTCGTCGTCAGGCCGGAGCGCGCCGCCGACCCTTCTCCCTCGGGAGGCGCCAGGAGGAGAGCGGGGAAGCGACGGGGGCGCAGCGGGGGAGCGGCTCCCGGCAGGGGGGTCACGAAGCACTGTGTCCTTCAGCCATCAGGGGGAGCGCCGCTCTCGAGCACACGGCAGAACCAGCGTCGGTCGACGAAAGCGAGCGGGACGCAGATCAATGAACCGAAACAGTCAAGCGCACCACGGTGAGGACGCCTATCAGATCACGGAGACCGTGGCCGTACTGCCGCGCAGCATCTGGCGGCGCGCGCGCCGCGCGACGTCCGGCGCGAGCGTCCTTTTGCACTCGCTCCGGGACGAAGTCGCCCAGCCGCGCCGGGTCCTGGAGCTCGAGCTGCAGATGTGGCGTCGAATCGGCGCGCTCGCGATCGACGGCGGCGTGCGCGAGGTGGACGGCGAGCTCTCGCTCATCATGGAGGACTTCGGAGGCGCGCCGCTCGAGATTCCCGCGAAGGGTCTGGAGGTCGGAACGTGCCTGGAGCTCGCGCTCGGCATGTCTCGCTTGCTGCATCGCTTGCACGAGCAGGGGCTGCTTCATGAAGACGTGAGCCATGGCAGCTTCCTGGTCAATCTCGAGACTCGACGTGTCGAGTTTGCCGATCTCCTGGCGGTCTCCGGGGACGCGGCGAGCGGCGCCGCTTTCGAATCCGCGCCCTCGCTCGCCCACGTCGCGCCGGAGCGGACGGGCCGCCTCAACCGTCGCCCTGATCACCGAGCAGACTACTATTCTCTGGGCGTCACGCTCTTCCAGATGCTGACGGGCCAGCTGCCGTTCGCGGCGAGCGACGCCATCGGCTGGGCTCATGCGCACGTGTCCAAGCGCGCTCCGCTCGTCACGGAGCTGTCGCCCGACATGCCGCCAGTCCTCGCACAGCTCGTGTCCAAGCTGCTCGCGAAGAACCCTGACGAGCGCTACCAGAGCGATCACGGGCTGCTGAGCGACCTGACCACGCTCTGTGAGAGCTTCCGGCGAACGCAGACCCTCCCTGCCGTCGTCCTGGGGGTGAACGACGTTTCCAGTCAATTCATGGTCAGTCGAGACCTCCAGGGACGCGACGCCGAGCTGTCGGCGCTGGGAGGCGCCCTCCACGACGTGTGCGCCGGCAAGAGGCTGCTCGTGCTCATGCCAGGAGCCGCGGGCATCGGCAAGTCCGCCGTGCTCGCGGAGTTTTTGCGACAGCACGCCGGAGCGCCGGCGCGCCTGCTGTCGACGGCGTTCGAGGAGCAATCTCAGGCAGTGCCGCTGTCTGGATTGGCGCAGGTGCTACGACGCCTGGCAGGGGACCTGCTGTCGCTCTCCCAAGCCGAGCTGACGGAGCTGCGGCAGCGCGTGACCGCGGCGCTGGGGCACAACGCAAGCATGCTGACCGAGCTGGTGCCGGCGCTCTCCTGCGTCACCGGTCCCTCCACGGCCATCGTCGCGTTGAACCCCATCGAGGCGCAGCGCCGGTTGCAGCATGTCTTCCTCTCCTTCATCCGTATCTTCGCCACGCCGGAGCGTCCGCTCGCCTTCGTGCTCGACGACGCTCAGTGGCTCGACGCCGCCTCCGCCGAGGTGCTGGCTGCCATTCTGACGAATCCCGACTCGAGTCACGTGATGGCGCTGGCCGCGTTCCGCGGCGGTGACGTCAGTGACGTACCGACGCTCCTGAGCCTGCAGGGGGCGTTGCACCGGGCGAAGAAGGTCGTGCTGACATTGCCGCTCGGGCCGCTGTCCGCCGAGGCGGTCGCGGAGATCGTGGCTCGCTCGCTGCGCGCGCCTGTCGCCGAGGCCCGCGGGCTCGCGGAGCTCGTGAGGCGCAAGACCGACGGTAACCCGTTCTTCATCGGTCAGCTGCTCGTCTCCTTGCATCGACAGGGCATCCTGCGCCTGGAGGTCGAGCGCGGCCGATGGTCCGCCGACGTGCAGCGCGCGGAGGCGCACCCCGCTTGCGACAATGTCGGCGCGTTGATGGCGGATCGCCTCGAGGACCTCGGTCCCGATGCGGCGAGGCTGCTGTCTACCGCAGCGTGCTTCGGCATGCGCTTCGATCTGCAGACCCTGTCGGAGGCCGTGGACAGACCGCTCGCGGCCTGTCTCGAGCTCGTTCGGGAGGGGCTGGCCCATCATCTCCTGTCCGAGGTCTCCGTCGAGGCGCGAGAGGATCCGTCAGCGCCTGGCCCGAGCCACGAGCCTGCATCGTACGCCTTCGAACACTCGCGCGTGCAGCAGGCGGCGCTCTCACGCGCCAGCGACGCGGAGCGTGTGGCAGCTCATGGTCGCATCGGACGGATCCTGCGCGAGCGCCTGCGGGGCGATCGCGCGCCGAGTCGAATCTTCGAGGTCCTTCATCATCTGAACGCCGCTCGCCGCGTGATCCATGACCGAGGAGAGCACCTCGACCTCGTGGAGCTCAACCTGACCGCGAGTCACCAGGCGCTCCAGAGCGGCGCGTGGAGCATCGCGGGGACCCACGCCGAGATCGCCGTCGAGCTGCTGGCCAGCTGCGAGAGCGAGTGTTCGCCGGATCTGGCCTTTCGAGCGATCTTCGCGCGCGCCGAGACGGCGTTCGTGCTGGCGGATCCGCAGGTCGAAGCGCTCTGCGAGGAGGCGTTCAGGGTCGCCCCCGACCGCCTGGCGCGCGGCCGAGTTCATGTCTTGAAGACCCGGATCCTCGAGCACGGCGGGCGAATGCTGGACGCCGTGGCCCAGGTGCGCGCGGCGCTGGCCGAGTTCGGCGTGCGCTTGCCGGAGGCGCCCGACGAGATCAACCAGGGCATCGGTGCGGGGATCGGCAAGCTGCAAGCGCACCTGGCGCGCGTGACGATCGAGGGCCTGCCGGCTCTCCCGACGGCAGAGGACGCAGAGTCGCGCCTGGTCCTCGAGCTGCTGGCCCAGGTGATCCCTCCCGCGTTTCAGACCTATCCGCCCTTGTTCTTCCTGGCGGAGCTCATCATGTTCGACCTGGCGCTATGCCGCGGCGTCAACGCGGTCTCGTGCAAGAACTTCGCTGACTGCGGCATCATCCTCCTCGCGATGCTGGGCGACTACGATGCCGCCTATCGCATCGGCCTGGCTGCCTTCGAGCTCTTGAAGCGCTTCTCGCCGACCCCGGTCGAGTCGGGCGTGTGCTTCGTGTTCGTGGGCTTCCTCGCGCACTGGAAGGCGCCTTACCGGGATCTGTTCGCGGTCTACGACCGAGGGGAGAAGAGCGGGCTCATGCTCGGCGACCTGCAGCACGTCGCCTACGCCAAGAACGATCGCGCCCAGCGCTCGTTCCTGGTTGGCGCGCGGCTGCGGGCCTGCCGCGAGCAGGTCGCGGAGCTGCGGCGGTACCTGACGCACATTTCGGCGGCAGGTCAGCTGGTCGATGCGCTGGTCGTCGAGCGAGCCGTCGCTCGATTGACGGCGCGCGAATCGGAGAAGCAGGCCGTCGCCGCGGCCGACAACGAAGCGACCGCCGTGGTGGTCGCCGAGAAGAGCACCCAGTACAGCTACGCCTACGGGCAAGCCCAGATGATGACGAGCTTCATCCTGGGCGACTTCGCTTCGGCGCGTCAGTGGATGGAGTTCACCCGGGAGTTCTTGATCATCGCGTCGGGGCAGTTCTCGCTCCCCGATTACAAGCTCCTGGAAGGGCTGCTGGCGGCGAGGGCGTGCCGCGAAGGAGGCCCGGAGGCGCGGGAGGCCCTGCTCGCTGTCGTCGAGGAGAACCTGAAGCAGCTCGAGGCCTGGTCCCGTCTGTGCTCGGAGAACTTCGCTCACAAGGCTCACTTCCTGGCCGCCGAGCACGCGCGCGTGACGGGGCAGCCGCTGGAGGTCGTGCTCGCCCGCTACCGCGACGCGATCAGGACGGCCGGAGACGGGTTCATCCACTTGCGGGCGCTCGTCCACGAGCACCAGGCCCAGATGTGGCTATCGCTGGACGAGCCCCTTCACGCCAGGGCATGCCTGGAGACGGCTTACCGGCTCTACGCGGACTGGGGCGCCACGGCGAAGCTCGAATCGCTGGCGCGTGAGCACCCCGCTTTGCTCGCGGATGCCGTCAGAGGAGACATCGCGACGCCGCGCGGCGCGATGGTGGCCGGCCAGGGTTTCGACAGCGCGTCCCTGCTCAAGGCGACGCAGAGCATCTTCGTCGAGGTCGAGACCGAGCGGCTGTTCGCCGCATTGATGGCCACGTTGATCGAGAACGCCGGGGCAGAGCACGGCTGCCTCGTCTTGCGAGACGACGCCGATCGCGCGTACTACGTGGAGGCGCGCGCCCACGTCGAGCGCCCGATCACGAACCTTTCGCAGCGCGTGGAGTACTCGGAAGCCGATTTCTTGTGCCCCACCGTCGTCAGCTACGTGCTGCGCACGGGAGAGGCCGTCACGCTGGACGACGCGTCGAAGGCCGGCGCCTTCCAGGCGGACCCGCAAGTTCGAAGGCGGGGCGTACGTTCGGTGTTGTGCGCTCCCATCATGCGCAAGGGCGACGTCCTGGGCGCGCTGTACGTGGAGAACAACGTCAGCGCGTATGCTTTCACGCTCGATCGATTGGCCGCGTTGCAGGTGATCGCCAGCCAGGCGGCGATCTCGATTTACAACGCCCAGCTCTACGAGAGCCTGGAGCGACGCGTGGCCCAGCGCACCGAGGAGCTGGCGCTCAAGAACGGTCAGATCGCTTCGATGCTCGACAATCTGGACGAGGGCGTCTTCACCATCGACCGGAACCGGCGCGTCGAACCGGGATACTCTCGACGATTGGCGGAGATCCTCGGCCACGCCGAGCTGGCCGGTCGCGACTGCCTCGCGCTGCTGTTCGATGGCTCCAGCGTGCGACCGGACGCGCGGAGCGCGGCAGAGGCAGCGCTCAGCTGCGCCTTCGGTCAAGAGCAATGGCTGGCGGCGCTGAACACCCATCACCTGATCCGTGACGTGGAGCGCACGGGTCCCGGCGGCAAACCTCAGTTCTTGGAGATCTCCTGGAACTTCATCGAGTCGGAAGCGGGCCAGGTGGAGCGCCTGCTGGTCACGGTTCGCGACGTGACCTTGCTGCGTAGCTTGAGGCAAGCGGCGCGCAACAAGGAGCGCGAGGTCGACATCATCGTGCAGGCGCTCGATCGCGGCGTCGAGACCACACGAGCGTTCTGCGTCGACTGTCGCGAGCTGCTCGCCGTGAATCGCGCGGCGCTCGGGCTGCAGGTCGAGAGCTCCGAGCAGCTCTGTGATGCCGCCTTGCGCACCCTGCACACCCTGAAAGGGAACGCCCGCCTGCACGGCTTCACGCACCTCGTGGACTGCCTGCACGCTGCGGAGCACGCCTGCCAGGCGTTGCGCCGGGAGCCAGAGCGGCCGATCGACAGGCACGAGCTGCTGCAGCAACTGGATGCCGTCGAGCGAACGGTCGCGGAGTACGAGTCGGTTTGCCAGCAACGGCTGACGGCCGTGATCCAGAGGCTGGATGAACGGAGCGAGGGTGTCCTTCACGACATCCGGGGCCTGGTCGCGACGGCCGCTCCCACCGACCCGGCCGAGGAGCTGGTGCGCAAACTGCGTGGAGCCCTCGCGCGCCTCGACCCTACGTCGGTGGCGCGCTTGGTCGACGAGACGCGCGAGATGCTGCCGGGCTTGGCCGCCGAGCTCGGGAAGCCCGCGCCCGCGGTGCTCACGGAGCAGGCCGAGGCGCAGCTGGCCAGCGACTGGACGGGACTCGTGAAAAACATCCTGGTTCAGTGCTTTCGCAACTCCCTCTATCACGGCATCGAGATGCCTGACGTGCGAGAGCTCGCCGGCAAGCCGGCGCAGGGCCGCATCGATGTTCGCGTGCGGAGCGGAACGCGCGCGCTCGAGCTGCAGATCTTCGACGATGGCAGCGGACTTTCACTCGAGAAGCTGCGTCGGCGGGAGGGCGTTCATGGGCTGCCCGATGAAGCCCTGGCCGACCAGATCTTCCTGTCCGGCGTCTCGACCGCGGAGACGATCGGTCAAGTAGCCGGTCGAGGTGTCGGGCTCGACATCGTGCGCGCGAACCTCCGGGCCCGCGGCGGTGACGCCCTTGTGCGCTTCACCGGGGAGGAGCGCGATGGCCACCGGCCGTTCATGCTGGTCCTCCTCATGCCGAAGAGCGCGCTCGCCTCCCGCTCCTTCGAGCCCCCGGTCGTTCGGTCCTCTTCCTCGCAGGCCTCCTGACGCGCGCCTGGGCCGCCAGGTCGACCCGCGGCGCACCGGCGCCCTCGGTCACGGCGGCTCGTGTCTGCATCTGCATCTGTCGCGCCCGCCCGCGAGGGGTATGCTGGCGGTCGTCGTGGACTGGGATGACGTGCGCCATTTTCTCGCGCTCGCTCGAACGGGCTCCGTCCGCGCGGCGGGCGCGATGCTCGGCGTGAGCCACTCGACCGTGGCGCGGCGGGTCGAGGCCCTCGAGGCGCGGCTCTGTGTGAAGCTGTTCGACCGGCACCGCGACGGGTACCAGCTGACGGACGCGGGCAACGAGATGGTCTCGGGGGCGGAGCGCGTCGAGCGGGAGATGGCCGCGCTGGAGCGCGGCCTCGCCGGGCAAGACGCGCGGCTCGAGGGGCCCGTGCGGGTGACCTGCACCGACCCGTTCATCGCGAAGATCCTCCTCCGCGCCCTGGCCGGCCTCTGCGAGCAGCATCCCGGCATCGAGCTCGAGCTGGATGCCGACGCCAAGAACCTCGATCTGTCGAAGCGCGAGGCCGACGTCGCCGTGCGCGCGCTCTTGCCCGGCGCGTCCCCGCCGGAGCACCTGATCGGGCGGCGGCTCGTCCCCATCACCCTCTGCAACTACGTCGCGACCGCGCACGCCGCCCGGCTCGACCCTGAGCGCGGCGCGCCCCACGCGCGCTGGCTCGGATCCACCGTGAACAGGATGGTCAAGGAGCTCGTCGCGTCGTCGAGTTATCCCGAGGTTCCCCTCTGGGGCACGTTCGAGTCGATGGCGATCATGATGGAGGCCGCCCACGCGGGCCTCGGCTTCGTGATGTTACCCACGTACGCCGGCGATCCGGAGCCCGGGCTGCAGCGCCTCGCGAAGCCGGACCTGCGCCACCTCGCCGATTTCTGGCTCCTCAGCCACCGCGACCTCCGGGACAACGCGCGCCTGCGGGCCGCGCGCGAGGGCATCACCGCGGCACTGACAGCGCGCGCGGCGCTGTTTCGCGGCGAGGCCGAGGGGTGTCGCGAAACTGCGCCCCTGCGTCACGAACTTGCACCGGGCGCAGGCGCGCCGCGTGCGTAGATTCGTCGACCATGACGACCGCCGACGCCAAGTTCTGGGACGACCTCGCCGAGAAGTACGCCGCCAAGCCGGTGGCGAACGTCACCGCCTTCGAGCGCAAGAAGGCCATCACCCGCGAGCACCTGCGCCCGGGCTCGACGGTCCTCGAGATCGGCTGCGGCACCGGCTCGCTCGCCCTGGAGATGTCGCCGAGCGCCGGCCACATCCACGCGATGGACGTCTCGGGCGAGATGATCCGCATCGCCAACCAGAAGAAGCAGGCCCAGGGCGCGACCAACGTCACCTTTCGCCAGGGCACGCTGGACGGACCTACCCCGTACGAGCCAGAGCACTTCGACAGCGCCTGGGCTTACTCCATCCTGCACCTCGTCCCCGATCGGCGGCGCACCCTCAAGACCATCTTCGACCTCCTCAAGCCCGGCGGCTCGTTCATCTCATCCAACGTCTGCCTCGGCGGCACCTGGGTGCCTTACGGCGCGATCATCACGGTGATGCGCTGGTTCGGGAAGGCGCCGGCCGTCCACAGCTACGATCGCGAGACGATCTTCCGCGAGATGCGCGAGGCAGGGTTCGTCGAGATCGAGGAGCGGGAGGTTGGTGGCGGGAGGATGGTTGCGTTCGTCGTGGCGAAGAAGCCGAGGTAGCGCGCAGCTCGCTGCGACCGACCCTCATGCGACCAGCCAACCCTGATTCCGATCGCAGATCGGATGCTCCCCGCGGCGCGCGGCGCTCGGTGACGGCGCACGGGGGACGGGATGCGCGAGCAACAATAACGGCAAAATCCGAGTCAGAACCGCGGCCGGGAACCGTGGCCGGGAACCGCGCGATCCCGTACCAGCATAGTTCGTCAAGCTCTCCGTAAAGCACCGATGAGCCTGGGGGACAGTCCCCTACAATCTACGTCACTTCAGGTCGATTTCGCGACGCTTCGTTGCTCGTCGAATTCTTGCTCCGACCAGCTTTTCACTCGGCAGGTCTGCTAGCACACTACATTCATTCGTTGGAGGCGATCGTCTCCGGGCGAAGCACGGCGAGCAGGTGGCAGGGCGGCAGGGGCGTACCGCGCTCGCGACAGCTCGCCCCCTCGACGCGTGGAAGCCCATGAAGGCGCCTCGAGCCTGCGGACCGGCCGAGGCGCTCGCATCCACGTCGACCTGTGTCCGCTCCTGGAGAACACCCATGTTCAACCTCACCCATCATCGCCTCTCGCTGCTCTCCCTGCTCGGCGTGCTGGCCGCGCCAGCGCTCGCCTGCGAAGCCCCGCGCGAGGGCGGCGTCGCCGGAGATCTCGCCCAGGCCGAGCTCGACGTCGAGGACGATGTCGGCGCGCTGGCCGCGGCCGAGGTCGCCGTGGCGGACTATTTCATCGCGACCCGTCCTGATTACCGCAGATGTGCCGCGCCGATGTGCGGCGGCCATTTCGTCGCCCGCGTCAACACCAGCGTGACCCGCTGCGCCGATGGAACTTGGCAAGAAGAATGCCACATGTTCGAGCTGGATCTGTCCGGGCTCGGGCTCGATCGCTCGACCGAGGCCAAAGCCAGAGAGGCGTTCGGCGCCGGGCAGGCGCTGGTCCGCGGCGGCCTGAAGCAGGTCCAGCTGGGCGACCTGCAGTCGCGGCCGGCTGACGTCCTCATCGCCAGCGAAATCTGGCTCGGGGTGACGGGCAATGCGCCGAAGGGCCACTTCTCTCGGGTCGACAGCAGCGGGATCGTGTGCGTGACGTACCCCTGTCCCTCCTTCTCCGAGCACAGCCTGAACACCAACCTGAGCGGTTCACTCGACGGCCTCGATCTTCTGTCCGCGTCCGGGGCCACGGAAAAGCAGGTCGACGGCGGCATGAAGGCGCTGTCCGGGCCCGGTCTGCTGGTCGCCGGTCAACATGCGATCACCGCCGGTCCGGCCGGCTCGATGAACCGCCTCGGCGTGGCGGAGTTCTACCTGCGCCTGAAGTGACGCCGGCGGGGCGGCTCGTGCTCCTTGCGCGCCGCGTCCACAACGAACCAGATCATGACCCGCGGCCACGCCGGTCAACAGCGGTCATCGAGGTCGAGCTGAGCGAGGCCGCCGCCCAAGACGCCAAGAGACGCCAGAAGACGCCAAAAAGAGAATAAATCTTGGCGTCTTCTGGCGCCTCTTGGCGTCTTCTGGCGTCTCAAATTCTCGCTGTTTGCGTGCGGCTTCAACCCGTTTGTCGCTCTACGCGACCCAGAACAGGCTCACCCGCACGGCCGGGAGCTGAACGAGCGCAACGACTTGTCCATGGCTCGAAGGGGCCGTGTTCACCCGGCAGCCTGCGAGCGAGATGCTTCACCGACCGCCAGGGCAGCGTGACATGTCACGTGACATGTCACGATCGCGGCGTGACATGTCACGTGGACGTCCTGGAGCGGCAGCGCCGGCCCGAGGGGGCGGCGCTGCGCGCGGGCGCGCGCCAGCCACGTGACGGCAGCGGGCAGCAGCCTGCGACGGGCCAGGCGACCGCGCCGACGAGCATCGTAGAGCGGGGTGGCGAGAGAGCGGCGCGCCTCTCCACGTGCATGGGCAGGTACGCCTTCTGCATGCGCGTACGCGCACATGGGGCCTGCCGTCTCCAGGCGCCGGTGGTTCAAGAGGAGATCCGCGATGCGTTTTCAATCACCATTTCAACGGTGGCTATTCATCTTGTCGACATGGCTGTTCGGTGGGGCGCTGCTGGCCTGCGGCGCCGGCTGCGGCGTTGAAGCGCCCGCGGGCGTCAAGCTGCGGCAGCAGTTCCCCGATCAGGCAGCGCAGGTCCTCGAGGTCAGCGAGGCGTTCGTCGCGGTCAACGACGGTTTCTCGCTCGCCTCGCTCGGCGATCCGAGCCGCGAGCTCGACATCGAGGCAGCGTTGCTGCGCCGCGGCGGGCTGCACGCCGCCCTGCCGGCCCGCGGCGAGGGCGAGATCCGGTTTCATCTGCCCGGCGGGTTCGAGGCGCGCGTGCGCGAGCTCGACGCCGAGGGCGAGGGCGAGCTCGCCGAGCGCGCGGTGGCGTATCCGCGCAAGGGCGGCACGTCGTTCTGGTCGGCGATCGACGCGGGCTACGAGGAGTGGCTGCTGCTCGACGCGGGCGTGGCGCGCGCGGATGCGCCCGCGGCGGTGTGGCAGGTCGAGGGCGCGACGCTCCGGCAGCAGCGCGACGCGGTCGAGGTGGTCGACGAGGCCGGCGCGGCGCGGCTGCGCGTGACGGCGCCGGCGGCGTACGCGCGCGGCGGGCGGCCGATCGCCGTGCGCCTCGAGGTGCGCGGGGCGACGATCGAGCTGTGGGCCGACGCGGGTGGAGAGCCGGCGCTGATCGACCCGGTCTGGACGTGGGCGCCCGCGATGAGCACGGCGCGCAGCGGGCATACCGCGACGGTGCTCGCGAGCGGCGACGTGCTCATCGTGGGCGGCTACAACGGCGCTGTCGTTGCGAGCGCGGAGCTCTATGACCGGTACACGAACAGCTGGTCGTCGGCCGGGTCGCTGACCACCGCCCGCCGCTACCACACGGCGACGCGGCTGAGCAACGGCCGGGTGCTCATCGCGGGCGGCAGCAACGCCTCCAACGTGCCGCTCGCGAGCGCGGAGCTCTATGACCCGAACACGAACAGCTGGTCATCGGCCGGGAGCCTGACCGTGGCGCGCTCCGGGCACACCGCGACGCCGGTCGAGGACGCCAAGGTGCTCGTGATCGGCGGCCAGAGTGACAGCTCCACCTACTTGGCGAGCACCGAGCTCTACACGCCCGGGTCCAATGGCTGGTCGCCGGCCGCGCCCATGACCACGAGCCGCAGCGGACACACGGCGACGCGGCTCCTCGACGGCAAGGTGCTCGTCGCGGGCGGGCGCAATGCCGCGTACCTGACGAGCGCGGCGCTCTACGACCCGAGCAACAACACATGGTCGGCGGCGGGATCGATGGGCGTTGCCCGCAACAAGCACACGGCGACGCTGCTTCCGGACGGCAGGGTGCTGATGGTGGGCGGCGCCGACTCGAACTCTCACGAGCTCTCGAGCGCCGAGATCTACACCCCGGGGACGCCGCCCACCTGGACCCCGGTCGCGTCGATGAGCACCCCCCGCATGTCCCACACGGCGACTCGATTCCTGAGCGGCAAGGTGCTCGTCACGGGCGGAACCACCGCGAGTAGCACGGAGACCGACAGCGCGCAGATGTACGATCCGGCGACCAACACCTGGATCGCCATCAAGCCAATGGGCAGCAAGCGCACTCAGCACACCGCGACGCCGCTGGGCTTGAGCAAGGTGCTCATCACGGGCGGCTTCAGGCACGACGGCCTCGCGACCGGGTACCTGGCGAGCGCCGAGCTCTACGACCTCGACGCCGAGACATGGAAGTTCGTCGCGCCCATGGCCATGGCCCACCCCGCCGGTGCCGCGGTGCGGCTCCAGGACGGCAGGGTGCTCGTGACGGGCGGATACGACGACGATGACGACGAGGACCCCGAGAACACTGCCGAGCTGTACAACCCGACGACCAACACCTGGACGTCCGCGCCCGACATGCCAGTGGACCGAACATGGCACACGATGACGCTGCTCGGGAACGGCAAGGTGCTGGTCGTGGGGGGCTTTGAGGACGTCTCTGCGCTGGAGAGCGCCGCGCTCTACACCCCCGCCACCAACACGTGGTCGTCGGTGGGACCCGCGGGCTTCGATTTCGCCCGGACCTCCCACACCGCGACGTTGCTTCAGACCGGCAAGGTGCTGGTCGCCGGGGGAGATCCCAATAATCACAACGATCAGACGCCCACCGCGCTCTTCAACCCGTCGACCAACATCTGGTCGACGGCCGGGCCCATGGTCGTTCCCCGTCAGGCTCACACCGCGACGCTGCTCCAGAACGGCAAGGTGCTGGTCACCGGAGGCCGGCGCAATAGCAACGATAGCTATACCAAGACCGCCGAAATTTACGATCCGACGAACGACATGTGGGCGGCTGCGAGCGACATGACCGCCGCTCGCGGACAACATACCGCCACGCTGCTCGCCAGCGGTGACGTGCTGGTCGTCGGAGGGCGCGATGCCTCGAGTTATCTGTCGACCACCGAGATCTATCATCCGGCGTCGAACTCCTGGTCAGCCGGTCCTGCGATCATCGCCCGATCCATGCACGACGCGGCGCGGCTCAACGACGGCAGGGTGCTCATCGCGGGGGGGCGAAACGGCAGCGGCATGCTCCGGAGCACCCAGGTCTACAGCCCGGTATCGAACACGTGGACCACGACGGGGCCGATGGACCAGCCCTATACGTTGCGCGGCATGATGCTCCTGCTCGCGGACGGCAGGGTGCTCAACGTGGGCAATTACGACGGGAGCGTCGAGATCTACACCCCCTGACGCCCGCGGGGCTGTCGCGCCCGGATCGCGCCGGTTCGCCACGGCAATTTCGTCCCTGGGCAACGCTGGATTGGCTAGTCTCTACGCACGTCCCGCCCGCCCAGGCAGACGCCCACGTAATCGGCGACCATCCTCTCCAGCGAGAACCGCTCCCGCGCGCGCTCCCACCCCGCCGCGCCCATGCGCGCCCGCCGCGCCGGATCGGCGCCCAGCTCCACGAGCGCCGCGGCGAGCGCCTCGGCGTCGCCCGGCGCCACCAGCCGGCCCGTCACGCCGTCGTCCACCTGCTCGGACATGCCGCCGACCGCCGTGGCCACCACCGGCAGCCCCTCGGCCATCGCCTCCAGCGACGCGTTCGGACACCCGGCGGGCTCGGCGATCAGCGCGAACACGTCGAGCTCGCGCAGGAACGCGCGCGTGTCGGCGAGCTCACCGACCCACTCGACCGACAGCCCCGCCGCCATCCGCCGCAGCTCCTCGGCGTGCGCCTCGGCGCCGCGCTCCACGCCGCCCGCGATGCGCAGCACGTACGGCGGCATGCGCGGCGCCGCGAGGCGCAGCGCGGCGAGGAGCTCGTCGAGCTTCTTGTGCGGGTGGATCCGCGCCGCCGTCCCGATCGCGAGCAACCCGCGCTCGCCGCCGGACCCGCGCGGCTCGGGCTGCGTCGAGCGCGGCGCCGCAACCGGGCGCGGGCCGAGCGCCACGCCGTTCGGCACCACATGCGCCGGCGCCCCGAGCACCTCGGCGGCGAGCGCCGCCTCGGCCCCGTACTTGACGATCACCCCCGCAAGACGAGCTCCATAGTCGCGCGGCGCGCTGTACGGCAGCCCGCGGCGCGGCGACGCGAAATACCGGCGCAGCGAGGCGAAGTACATCTCGCCCGGGCTGATGTCGAAGAGCGGGACGTCGAGCAGCCCGTCGGCCAGGAGCACCTTGTGCTCGGCGATCACGTTCCACATCAGCACGGCCTCCGGCGGGTCCTCCTCGATCGCGCGCAGCAGGCGCTCCACCGCCTCTGCAGGCTCGATGTCGGCCGGCGGCGGCACCGCCAGCACCGGGATGCCCGCGGCCTCGAGCGCGCGCCGCCCCGGCGTCGGGTACTCCGGCTGCTCCTCGATCACGGCCGCCCGGCCGCGCACGCCGGCCGCCGCGAGGCCGAGCAGCAGCCGGCGCGCGCTCGACTGGGCCCCGCCCATCGAGAAGTTGTTCGTGACGAGGAGCAGCCCGTCGCCCCGCCGCACGCCGCGGTTCCGCGCGATCGCCCGCGGGTAGAGCCGCGCATACCCCTCGGCCATCCGCGCGAGGCTGAAGTGCCGCGCCACGACCTCCCGGCCGCTCGTCGACCCGTCGCCCGCGTCGCCCGCGGCGCCGGCGCGCGCCGCCGCCACGATCGCCCCGGCGAACCGCTCGGGCGCGGCGTCGAGCGGCAGGTGGACCATCGCCGGCGTCTCGGCCGCGATCTCCGCGGTGCCGCCGGCGCCGGTCGCGACGACCGGGAGGCCCGCGGCGAGCGCCTCCAGGTGCGCGAGGCTCAGCCCCTCGTGGGCGCTCGGCGACACGAGGACGTCGGCCGCCGCGAGCAGCCCGGCGACGTCGCCGACCGCGCCCGCGAAGCGCACCTCGGCGCGCAGGCCGAGCCGGTCGACCTCGCGCCGGATCTCCGCCTCCGCGGCCAGCGCCTGCTCGCTGCCCGGCGAGGCGCTCCCGGCGATGACGAGCCGAGCCGCCCGCGGATCGCCGGCCGCCGCCAGCGCGGCCCGCGTGGCCTCGAGGATTCCAGGCAGCAGGTGCAGCCGCTTCTGCGGCCGCGGGTTCGCCACGGCGAGCAGGACGAGGTCGCCCGGCGCGATCTCGAGGCGCCTCCGCCAGGCCGCAGCCTCCGCCGACCGGGATCGGCGCACCGCCTCCCCCGACCCGGACCGGTGCGCCTCCGCCGCCTCGGCCCGGCGCGCCGCCTCCGCAGGCGCGAGGTCGATGCCGTTCCAGACCGTGCGCGCCGGGATCGGCAGCGCGCGCTCCGCGAGCTCCGCCTCGACCGCGCGCGCGCACGCAACGAGCAGCGTGGCGCCCTCCGGAGCGAGGCGATCGAGCCCTGCCGGCCAGCCTGCGGCCACGTTGTGCACCGTGACGAGCGGGCGGTACCCGCGCGCGGACAGGCGCGCGAGATCCTCGGCGTCGAACAGGTGCGCGTGCGCGAGATCCGCGCCCCACGCGGCGAGCCCCCTGGCGAGCGCGTCGAAGCGCGCCTCCCTGTCGCCGCGCGCATCGGACAGATCGAGCGCCCCCGGCGGCGCGGCGAACGTGGCGCGGGTCGGCCGGTACACCGCGCAGAGGAGCGAGCGCACGCCGCGCCGCGGCAGCTCCCTCGCGAGGTCGATCGCGATCCGCTCGGCGCCCCCCTGCTGCAGGCTGGTCACCACCTGCGCGACCCGCGGCGCCGCGTCGTCGCACACGTCGAGCGGCGCGTGCCGCACCACGCGCGCCCGCCGCGCCCCGAGCTCGCCCTGGAGCGCGGCGTCGAGCGGCTCGCCCGCGCCGAGCCGCGCCGCGACGCCCGCGGCGAGCGCCCCGTCGAGGTACACGCTCGCCGCGCGGGGCAGCCCCGGAGCGCGGCGGGCGCGCGCGGCGCGGCTCAGCTCGCCGCCCGTGGCGCGCAGCAGCTCGGCCCACGCCGTGACGTCCGGCTCGGGCACGGAGGGCGCGGCGAGGTCGATCGGCGCGAGGACGGCGCCGAGCGCGCAGAGCGGCAGCCCGGTGTCGCTCGGCGGCGGGAACGGGTCCGGCTCGATCGCCGCGGAGGGCGCAGGCCAGGCGCCCCCGCGCACGAGCCACACCGGCCCCGCCGCGAGCGCCTCCGCCGCGGCCGCGAGCGGCGCCGCCGTGAGATCGACCGGCGCGAGCCCGGCGAGCCGGAGCGCGCGCAGCGTGCGGCCGGCGCGGGCGCGGTGCGCGGGCGCTTCGGCGAAGACGGCGCAGAGGGGGCGGCGCACGCGGGAGCTGCGGAACATGCGAAGCATGCGAGAGAGAGCGGCGCGGCTCAGTAGGCCGACGGATAGCCGCGGAACGGCGCGGCGACGGCCACGTCCGGCGCGCTCGAGATCCGGTCCCTCGAGCGTCGACCCGCGGCCCCCGCGGCGGCCGCGCGCGGCGCGGCGGACGGCGCCGCGGCCCACCCGGCCGCGCGCGGAGCGGCCCACGCGGCCGCGCCGATCTGCTCCACCTCCACGGCGGACGGGACGCCGCCCGTGTAGACGAACTGCCCGCGCGGCCCCGGCTCGATCGGGACCGACGCGCGCCGGATCGCGCCCTTCACGAGGCAGCGGTAGTGGAGCATCGACCCGTGCAGGTGCGGGGGCGCGTGCAGCCAGAAGCCGTCGCCCTGCGGCCGGAACGTCACGCCGGGCGGCGCCCCGGCCATGGGCCTGCGTCCGACCGCGCGGTGCACGAGCAGGCCGATGAGGCCGATGACGGCGCTGGCCAGGACGAGGCCGCCGCCGACGAACCCCACCGTCGCCGCGGTCGACCAGGAGCTCGAGCGCGGCGCCTGCGCGGTCGCCGCCGGCGGCGGGGTCGGCGAAGGCGCCGCGGCAGGGGCGCTCGCCGAGAGCGCGGCGATCACGCGGAAGCCGTTGTCCGCGTTGCGGCTACCGGGGTCGTTGCGGTACCGCGCCGCGGCGCGCAGGTGCTTCGCGTCCTTGAGCCACGACCCGCCGCGCAGCACGCGCCGGGGCTTGTCGCCGGCCGGGGGCGCCGCCTGCTCGGGATCGGCCGCCGGTCCGGGCGCATAGGGCCCGTACCAGTCGCGACACCACTCGTAGACATTGCCGCTCATGTCGTGCAGGCCGAAGGCGTTCGGCTGCTTCTGCCCGACAGGCCTCGTCCCGCTCCCCGCGTTGCCCTTGAACCACCCGATGGCGGCCGCGGCGCTGTCGGCGTCGCCCGCATAGAACCGCGTCTGGGTCCCCGCGCGGTCGGCGTACTCCCATTGCGCCTCGGTCGGCAGGTCGAAGGCGCGGCCGGTCTTCTGCGTCAGCCAGCGGGTGAACTCGTCCGCGTCCTTGAAGGTCACCAGCGTCACCGGGTGCAGATCGGTCTGCGGGAAACCGGGAGTCCTCCAGGTGAACTCCTTGCGCTGCGAGAGGCCCTTGCCGTCGAACCCGAACCCGCCGGAGGCGCCGACCTCGGCCTCCGTGCGGTAGCCGGTCTCCGCGGCGAAGCGCCCGAACTGCCCGACCGTGACCGGAAACTTCCCCAGGTAGAAGTCGCGGCCAAGGGTCACGTCCCGGACCGCCTCGTCGTCGCCGCGCCCGGCCTCCGCGGGCGGCGAGCCCTGACGGAAGCGCCCCCCCTTCACCAGCACGAGCTCGAGCTGCACCCCCCCGAGGTCGATCGCGACGGCGGGCGCCGGATCCGCGGCCTGCGCCGAGTCCGGGGCGAGGAGGGCGACGGCCGCCCCGAGGACGATCGCAGGAAGGACGCGGCATGCGGTGGCGCGAGGCTGCACGGGCCCACGCTACCAGAGAGCGCGGCCGAGGTGCGCTCGCAGCGGCCCGAGCGGCGCAGCCGACCGAGCGGCGGAGGGCGCCCGGAGCGCCCTCGCCCCGCCGGAAGAGCGGGCGCGCCGGCGCGCGCCCCTACCTCGCTACCTCGCGTCCTGCCCGCGACATCACGCTTATCAAAGTGTCTTTACAGTTCTTCACTCAACACATGATCTGACCGGCACCAGCGCGAAAACAGCTACAAAACAGCCCTCCAACGCCGCTCCGGGTGACCCATCGGGGCCGGGATCGAGGCTCGACAGGCGCTCGTCCGCATGGCATCCAGCGAGGCTCGACGCCGGACTCAACCGCGGTCGAGCGCGCCCTGGTCACAACTCACAGCGAAGCGAAAGGATGTACGCACTGTCGGCCGAGGCGTTCGATGGTCCATGGCACGCGGACGAGCGCTGGGCGCGGGGCTCGTCCTCCGGCGCAGAGGACGTCGACTCCTTGCTGCGCGGCAGCGAGGACAGTGGGGAGCTTGGCGCGGCGCCGGGCGTATGTGTCGACATGAGGAGCGGTACGATCACCGATCCCCGCGCATCCGCGTTTGATCGGCGGCAGGGCGCCGACAAGGACATTGCTTTCGGCGGCGGCAATCCCTATTGCATCGGGGCGACGCTGGCTCGCCTCGAGGTGCGGCTCGCCATCGACACGCTGCTCGACCGCTCTCCGAGCTGGGGCTCGCTGGACCGGCCGAGCGAGCGCGGCCGCCCTCGATCCTGGAGATGACTTCATGATGCGTCCGACTCCGCCCTCGATGGGATGAGGTCGGCCGCGGACATGCCGGCGCGGACAAGCCGGCGTCGATCGATTTCCCCGGGTGCGCGCCCCTCCGCGGGCCCCCGGGAGCCATGTGCGCGCGACCCGAACGGCGCGCGCGAGATGCGATACCAACACACGGCAGGGATCAACGCATGCGAACAACGACCTCACTCATCGCTCTCCTCGGCGCAGTCGCGCTCTTCGGCTGTTCTTCCTCGGACACCAACCCTCAACCCTCCGAGGACGAGCTTCTGGCGCCGCCGGCCGAGGGCGCCGGCGTGCAGTATCGGATGGTCTCCACGCTCCAGCCGGGGCAGGAGATCGAGCGCTGCCAGCTCTTCGTCGCGCCGCCGGAGGGGCTCAACGTCAACCGGGAGATGGTGCGGTACTCCGGCGGGAGCCACCATGTGCTCCTGTACGCGACGCCCTACACGTCGATCCCGACCGAGACGCGCCGGGGCGTCGCCCTGGACGCGAGCCAGGTCCACGACTGCAACGACGGCCCCCAGGCCGACTGGGACGCCACGGGCGTGGTCGCCGGCTCCCAGTCGCCCGACGGCAACTCCTTCCTGGGCGAGCTCCCGGAGGGCGTGGCGCTCAAGGTCGCGCCGGGCACGGTGCTCCTCATGAACACCCATTACGTGAACGCGTCGCCCGAGGCCATCGAGACCGACGCGCGCATCAACCTCTACACGATCGCGGACGACGAGGTGAAGGTCGAGGCGGGCATGCTCTTCCATTACAACCCCTTCATCAGCGTGCCAGCGCACGGAAAGTCCACGGCGCGCATGCGTTGCGTCACCGAGAACGACATCTCGGTGGTGAGGATCCAGTCGCACATGCACCGCCGCGGCGTCGGCTACGTCGCGCACAAGGTCGGTCTCGACGGCACGATGAGGGAGCTCTATGCCCACGACAGGTGGGAGGGGGTCCCGTCCGAGGAGTTCTCGCCGTTCCTCGAGGTCAAGGCGGGAGAGTCCCTGGACTACCGCTGCGAGTTCAACAACGTCGAGGATCGCAACATCGCGCAGGGCCTGACCAGCCGCGACGAGATGTGCATGCTGATCGGGCCGTACTTCCCGCGCTCCCCGGCCTACGAGAACTGCGACACCGCGGAGGGCCTGATCGCGGCGACGTGGTACGGCGACGGGAAGACCACGTGCGCCGAGGCGTTCGAGTGCCTCGGCAACGCCCAGGATGACGCCGCGGTCTACGGCTGCGTGGTGAACAGCTGCGAGAGCGTCGGGCCCCAGCTCTCGGCGGCGCTCGCCTGCCAGATGACGGGAGGGAACGGCGCCTGCATCGAGGCGTGCAGCGGCGAGGACGCCGAGGCCTGCAACACGTGCGTGGGCGAGGCGTGCGCCGCGGAGATGGAGACCTGCCAGACCGCGACGTGCGACTGACGTCGCGATGACAGGCGCCGCGGGGCGGCCCTGCGCCACCCCGCGGTGATCCTCCCGCTCCCAGGGGTGATCCTCCCGCTCCCGGGGGTGATCCTCCCGCTCCCGGGGGTGATCCTCCCGCTCCCGGGGGTGATCCTCCCGCTCCCGGGGGTGATCCTCTCGCTCCCGGGGGCGATCCTCCCGCTCCCGTGCCGCCAGCTCAGGGAGCCGCCAGGAGCTGGGCCGCGAGCTGGATCCCCAGCTCCTCGGCCTTCGCGTGGTCCTCGACAGGATCCACGACCGCACGCGGCCCCGCGAACGCGATGTAAGTGACGCCGCTCTCCACCCCGGCGCCCGGCCGCTCGATGCCTATGGCCTTCGCCATCGCGTACGATCCCATCCCGATCGTATCGCACTCCCCGGTATCGCCGAGGATGCCATAAGCGACCGTGTCGCCGCGGATGACCGCCACCACGGCCCCCAGCTCGACACCGGCATCCTTGTGATTCCACGCCACCGCGTCGCATTCGTCGGGCCAGCTGTTGGGGGCGACGACGAACGGGAGATGGACCGAGTCGAGCGCGTTTCCCTGCGAGTCGGCCAGCGCCGTGTGAGCAGTCGACGAGGGACACTCGGAGGACTCATGGGATAGACCGTCGCAGTCGATCCCCATCCCGGCTTGCCAGAAGAACGCCCCGTTCAGCCCGCAGACAGGGATGCCGGGCTCCGCGTTGCCGTCAAACGCGTTCCTGAAGAGCCCCGACGAGGCCGGGCGGCACGACGCCGTGAGCGCGAGCAGCTCCGCCGCCGTCGGAGGATCCGGCGCCTGACCCCCGCCGGCTCCGCCCACGCCGGCGCCCCCCTCGCCGGCGCCGCCGCCGCTGCCCCCGTCCCCTCCCCCGCCTGTGCCGCCCTCGCCACCGCCCCCCTCACCGGCGCCAGCGCCTCCCTCGCTTGCGCCGCTCCCGCCTGTGCTGCCGCCGCCGGCGCCGCTCCCGCCTGCGCCTCCCTGGCCGACGCCTCCCTGACCTGCGCCTCCCCCGCCCTGGCCGGCGCCGAACTCGAGATCGCCGACCCCGGAGAGGCTCGTGCACGCGCTGCCGCCGGAGAGCGCCAGGGCCGCGAGCGCTCCCCCGAGCCACGCCCTCCTCGCGCGTGGCGCCAGCGCTCGCATCAGAACTTCCCCTGGAGCTCGATCCGCCCGAGGCCCACCCCGGCGCTCCAGACCACGCCGCGCGGCGCTCGCGGCGGCGCGCCAGCGGCCTCGGACGCGCTGCCGCCGCCGGGCCGGACCACGAGCAGCACGACGCCCGCCGCGGCCGCCGCCGCGCCCACGACGAAGCTCACGGTGGACACATGGCCCAGCGTGGCCGCTGAATCGGCGTCGCCTTGCAGCTCGGCCGGGCAGCGCCGGCCCTCACAGCGCGACCTGATGTCCGAGACCTGCGACAGCGACATGAGGCCGGTCACGGCGCCGACGCCGATGCCCACCGCCCCGAGCCCGAACGCGACGCCGGCGGGGACCAGCGAGCCGCCGCCCTCCGCCCCGGCCGGCGCCGCGGGCTCGGCGCGAGGGGGCGCCTTCACCGCGGCCGCGTCCAGCGCGGCGCGCACACCCGCGAGCTCGGTCTCGGCGTCCTTCCGCGCCTCGAGGAACGCCGTCGGCGGATCCTCCGGGAGCGGCTCGCCGAGGACCTGCTCGTACAGGTCGCGCGCGGCCTCCAGGCGGCCGAGCTTGCGCTGGCACCGCGCCATGTAGAGCACCAGCGTCGGCGCATGAAAGAGGCGATCCGCCTCCTGGAAGACGTCGAACGCCTCCTGCCAGCGGTCCGCGCCGTACAGCTTGAGCCCCTCGTGCGCCTTGGTCCGGGCGGCCTGCTGCGCCTCGGCCGAGGCGCCGTCCGGCGGAGGCGCCCCGAGCGCCGGCACGGCAGCCAGCAACGTCACAACGAACGCACACCGGCGAAGACAGTTCGAGAGCATCATCATCCTTGTCCGTCAGAAGCGATCAGAAACTGGAGCAGAAGCCGGAGAGGGCGCCGCGGCCGTCGCCTTCTTCACGGCCCCGCGCGCCCGCGCACGCCGCCTCGCCGCGGCGGCCGACACCTTAAGGGGAAGAGCGCACCACCGTCCAGCGACGACTCGGACGACTCGGATGGCGAGCGCCGTGATCTCCCAGGATCCCCGGCGCGCCCGCCGCCCGCCCGGCGAGGTCACCGCGGCGCCGGCCGGCGACCGCGCGCGCCGCGCCGGTCCATGGCAAACGAGCGAAACGAGCGGACCGACGACGACGCCGCGTCGAAACGGATTCGATACATGGCGCATGTTACGGCTTCATGCATGACTTGCCCCCTCAAACGCTCGGATGAACTGGCGGCGCGAGCTCGATTGAGGCTCGACAATGTCCTGACGGATGAGCGGTCGCTCGTGGACCTGCTCCGGGTGGTCACCGTCGACGTCCACGAGGCTGCGAGCGTCGAAGAGGCGCTGCATCGCACCATCACGCACATCTGCAATCACCTCGGCTGGCCGGTCGGGCATGCGTACGTGCCGGCCGCGGACGATCCGTCTCTGCTCCTTCCCACGGCGCTCTGGCACCTGAACGATGAAGCAAAGTTCGCGACGTTCAAGGCTGTCACGGAAGCGACACAGTTCACCGCGGGGCTCGGTCTTCCCGGGAGGGTGCTCGCCTCGAAGCAGCCGGCGTGGGTGCGCAACGTCACGGTGGACGCCAATTTCCCGCGCGCCCGGCTCGCGAGGAACCTGGGCGTGAAGGCGGGGTTCGCGTTCCCCGTGGTCGTCGGCGCGGACGTCGTGGCCGTGCTGGAGTTCTTCTCCGACGCCGAGCACGCGGACGACGGGAAGTTCACGGCGACCATCGGCCGCATCGCGCGGCAGCTCGGCCGCATCTTCGAGCGCAAGCACGGGCAGGAGATGCTGAGCAGGGAGCGGGACTTCATGGCGGCCGTCATGGATCTCGTCGACGGCCTCATCGTGGTGCTCGACGCGCGCGGCCGCATCGTCCGCATGAACAGCGCCGCCGAGCAGGCGCTCGGGAGCGCGCGGGGGCTCCGGGAGGCCCGGTTCCTCTGGGATCTCACGCCCGATCCGCGCGCGTCGGCGCAGCTCAAAGGCCTCTTCGAGCAGCTCGGCGCGGGCGAGTCGAAGAGGCAGGTGGAGGTGCCGTGGACCGCTGCAGACGGCGCCCGCCGGGTGACGGCGTGGTCGGGCGCCGTCCTGCGCGGCAGGGACGAGAGGGTCCGGTTCGTCATCATGACCGGCATCGATCTGACGGAGCGCAAGCGCGCCGAGGAGGAGCGCGCGCGGCTGCAGGAGGAGGTGATCAAGGCCCAGGACGCCGCGCTGGCGAAGCTGTCCGTGCCCCTCATCCCCATCCGCGACGACGTGGTGGTCGTGCCGCTCATCGGCCCGCTCGAGGCCGGGCGGGCGCGCCGCATGATCGAGGCGCTGTCGCGCGGCATCGCGGACCGCCGCACGCGGATCGCCATCATCGACCTGACCGGCGTGGACGAGATCGATCCGCCGGCGATGGAGGCGCTGCTCGACGCGGTGCGGGTCGCGGGCCTCCTCGGCGCGCGGGTGGTCCTCACGGGGATCCGCCCCGAGGTCGCCCAGCGCCTCGCCGAGCGCGGCGCGGACATGGGCCGCTGCGCGGTGAAGAGCTCCCTCCAGAGCGGGATCGCGTTCGCGATGGCGAGCCGCTGAGCCGCCGAGGCGACCAGCGCGCCCGACGTCGGGTGTCGTCCGTCCGTGACCGGAACGGCATCATCACTGCATGGAACAGGGACGAACGCGACACCGCCGCGCCCTCGTTCCGTGCTGTAATGAGATGCTCCTGACAAACCCCCTCGTCTTGCTCGCATTTTCAGAGGAGAATTCAACAGGGAGGCGGGGAGACGGGGAGATCGGTGGTATTTCACTCCCCGCCTCCCCGACTCCCTGTGAATCTTCCCGGGAAATTCGAGGGGATGCTTCAGGAGACGATCCCCAGAAAGGCCTGGTGCAGCGCTATGCGATCGACGACTTCCCTCTTGAAGCGATGCTCATGGGTTCGGCTGACTCTGCTCGCCTCGGCGCTCGCCATGGCCGCGTGCGCGGCCGATCTGCCGCTCGACGTGGACGAGGGCGCGGAGGCGGAGCTCCTCGGCGAGCACAGCGACGCGCTGTCGACGCGCGTCCGGCTCATGGCCGCCAACATCACGAGCGGCAACTACCAGAGCTACGATCCCGGGCACGGCGAGCGCATCCTGCGGGGAATCAAGCCAGATATCGCCCTGCTGCAAGAGTTCAACTACGGCGGCAACACCACCTCCGAGCTCCGCTCCTTCGTGGACGCGGCGTTCGGGGCCGGGTTCAGCTACTACCGCGAGAGCGGGGCGCAGATCCCGAACGGGATCGTGAGCCGGTGGCCGATCGTGGCGTCCGGCGAGTGGGACGACACGTCGGTGAGCAACCGGGACTTCGCGTGGGCGCGCATCGATATCCCCGGCCCCGGCCACGTGTTCGCGATCAGCGTCCACCTCCTGACGTCCAGCGCGGGGGCGCGCGATACGGAGGCGCGGAACCTCGTCTCGTTCATCGAGGCGAACGTGGCCCAGGGCGATTACCTGGTCATCGGCGGCGACTTCAACACGGCGAGCCGGACCGAGGCGTGCGTCTCGAGCCTCTCGGACGTCGTCGTCACGGCCGGGCCCTATCCCGCCGACCGGAACGGGAACGCGAACACCAACGCCGGCAGGACGAAGCCCTATGACTGGGTGCTCGTCGACGGCGACCTGGAGGCGTACGAGACGGCCGTCGTGATCGGCGGGAGCAGCTTCGCGAACGGCCTGGTGGCAGACACGCGTGTCTACTCGCCGCTCTCCGAGATCAGCCCCGCGCTCTCGTCGGACAGCGGCGCCCCGAACATGCAGCACATGGGCGTCGTGCGCGACTTCCTGGTCCCCGACGGCGGCGGCGGAGCCGGCGGCAGCGGCGGAGCCGGCGGCAGCGGCGGAGCCGGCGGCAGCGGCGGGACCGGCGGCAGCGGCGGGACCGGCGGCAGCGGCGGGACCGGCGGCAGCGGCGGGGGCACGGGCACCGCCGCCGTGATCATCAACGAGGTCCTCGCGAACGAGCCGGGCAGCAACACGGCCGGCGAGTTCGTGGAGATCGTCAATGTCGGCACGGCCGCGGCGGCCCTCGCCGGCTGGACGCTCTCCGACGGCACGTCGACGCGGCACACCTTCCCGACCGGCGCATCGCTCGCGCCCTGGACGGCCATCGTGGTGGTTGGCGGCGCCTCCGCCGTGCCGAGCGGCAGCGGGGCCGTCGCCGCGTCCACGGGGTCGTTGAACCTCGGCAACAGCGGAGACAAGGTCACGCTGAAAAACGCCTCGAGCGCGACCGTGGACACCGTCACCTACGCGAGCGGGCTCGCGGCGCAGGACGGCGTCTCGATGAACCGCAGCCCCGACGCCTCCCCGGGAGCGCAATTCGCCCTGCACAGCGCCCTTGGCGCGAGCGCCTCTCCGGGCCGTCGCGCGAACGGCTCGGCGTTCTGAGGCGCCGCCCGGACGAGCGTGGATTGCCCCGCTGGCCCCGGGTCGCCATGACCCGAGGCCGCCCCTGAACCAGCATTTGCAGAGGAGTCGATCGGGCTGGTCCCGCAGAGCGGCCAACCGGCTCCTTCGCCCCAGATCTCCGCGACAGCCCATCGAGGTCGAGCGCTGAAGCGCCGCGTGCGCCGCCAGCACGAGCCTGCTCGCGGCCGCGCGAGGGGTGTAGCCCGGTGGCCGGTACACAGGGTTGACGGTCAGCGCCAGGGCTCTAGATGGTGAACCGCGTCAAGGCCGGACAGAGGCCTGACGTACAGCCGATCGTTCGAGACAAGCATCGTTCTCTCAAGGGCAGGAGGGGTGATCCATGAGCAGGCTACGCCGCGGTCTCGCTACCCTGGCCGTCGTGTCGCTCACGTCGGCGGCCGCCTATGCGCAGATGATGATCTATGCGTATTCCGGGCCGACCACCAGGGACGGAGGGGTCACCGGGACCACCCATCGAACGTTCACCTATGTGTCGATGGGCAGATGGGAGGCACGAACGAAAAATATCTGGAGTGATGGGCTGCAGGACCCCGAAAAGGTGGATTACTATCTCGAGTACGACAGAGGGCCCGGGAAGGTCTGCTTGAGCCACGAGCAGCAGGACCCGATCTGCCTCCTGGACGACGGGATCTACACCTATCGCGCGTGGCCGGGGTCCCCGAGCGCCGAGGTGAAATGGTGGAAGCAGCAGGGGAACGGATACTGGCAGTCGGGGAGGCCGTGATCGGCGGGCCGCGCTACGGCCGCTCCTCGCCTCCCCCGGCGCGCGCGGCGCGCGCACCGCGCGCCTCGAGCGCAGCCGGAGCGCCGCGCCGCAGCGCCGGGAGCCGCCAGAGCGACTCGACGACGCCGAGCAGGACATAGACGCCGAGCCCCCAGGCGAGGACGAGCGCGGGCCCCCAGCGGACGGAGAGGAGCGCGCTCGATCCGAGCGCGAGCGCGATGGCCAGCAACGTGCGGGGGCCCGGCCGGAGATCCTTGAACGAGCGGAACCGGAGGGTCGACACCATCAGCATCGAGACGAGCAGCGTCGTCGCGAGGACCGCCGGCGCGCCGCCGAGCTGCCCGCCCGCGCCGCGGCGGGTCATGACGATCGCTATCAGGATCCCCGCCGCGCCCGTGACAGGGAGGCCCACGATGTACCTCGCGGGCGACGGCGGGCCGCCCGCCTCGCCCATGGAGAGGACGTTGAAGCGGGCGAGCCGGATCGCGCCGCACGCGGCGAACACGGACCCGCCGAGCACGCCGGCGAGGCCGAGGCGGTGGAGCGACCACTGATACACGAGCAGCGCCGGGGCCACGCCGAAGGAGACGAGATCGGCCAGCGAGTCGAGCTGGACCCCGAACGCGCTCTCGGTCCGGGTCATCCGCGCGACGCGGCCATCGAGCGTGTCGGCGAGCATCGCGACGAGGATGAGGAGCGCGGCGCGCCGGAGGTCGTCGTCGGACCGCGCGGAGGCCGAGAGCCGTATCGCGTCGAAGCCGCAGAAGACCGAGGACAGCGTGATCAGGTTGGGAAGGAGGTACAGGGCCCGCCTTGGCGCGGGCCGCGGCCGCTCCGGCGCCACGTCGCCGCGCGGGCGCTCGGGGCGCGCGCTCGTCGCCTGCCCAGGGCCCGCGGGACACCACGGCCCGACGCCGGTGTCCCACGCTGCTGGATGATGTTCTGACATGGTGGCGATCCCGCGGGACATCGGCGCAGCGCGGCTGAAGGCCGCGGCCCGACGAGCACGCCCGGCCGGCCTCGTAGTACACGAGGCGGCTCGCGTTCAAGCGGCAGGCCGATCGGCGGCGGCGGCGCGGAGGTGCGCAGGCGGGCCGCCGGCGCCCCTCGGGGTGTCGAGGTGGGCGCGGGCGAGCTCGGGAGCCAGGCCGTCGCCCCGCCGCCCGTCACGACGGTTTGGACGTCAGAGCAGCACCGCGATGACGCCGGCGCCGATGAGCGCGACGGCCCAGGCCCGATCGAGGTTGAACCACGCAGTGCGAAGGATGGCGACGCCGAGCTTGTGATAGACAACGAGCGCGACCGCGGCGGCCGCCGCCATCATGGCGGCCGTGTGGACGAGGACGGCGGCGAGGTAGCCGAGCGGGCTCGCGAGCGACAGGCCAGCCGCGTTGTGGCACCCGCCGCCGTGGCACGGAGCGGGGCTCTCGGCGCCGAGCAGGAAGACCGGGAGCAGCATGAGCCCCGCGCCGTGCGCGGTGGCCATCAGGAAGGACCACCAGGTCAGGTCGAGGAAGCCGACGCGCATCCCGACCCACCTCGGGTGGCGCGGCCTCACCAGCTTGAGCACGCCGAACGCGACGAGCGCGGCCGCCGTGAGCCACCGCAGCGCCGCGGCGGGGACGCTCGCGAGCCCGATCCCGAGCAGCGCGACCGTGAGGCCGATCGACGCCGCGTGGCCGAGCGCGATCGGGACGAGCGCCCGCCGCACCGCGCCGCTGCTCTTCTCCTGCAGGCCCAGGGCGACCGCGAACAGCCAGCCCATGCCAGGGTTGATGCCGTGATAGGCGCCGAGGAGCGCCAGCGTGAGCCAGGGCATCATGGCCGGCTAGGGGTAGCAGAACGAGTCGGACGACGCGTCGCCCCCCTCGAGCCGCACCTGGTGAGGGCGCAGCGGGCCGAAATCGACGAAGAACTCGGGATCGACCGTGAGGCCCCCGCCCGCCGCCACATCGACCTTGGCCATCCAGCCAGAGGCGCCCTCGGGATAGAACTGCTCGTCCCACGATGCGTAAAGCGAGTTGGTGAAGTAGACGCGCCGGCCGTCGCGGCTCACCTCGACCATCTGCGGCGCGCCCCGCAGCGGCCCGGAGCGGGGATGCGCCGCCCGGCGCACGATGCCGCCGAGGTGCACCGAGCCGACCAGCTTCGGGTGGAACGGGTCGGATACATCGTACTGGCGGAGCTCGCCTGTGCCCCAGCACGACACGTAGAGGAACCGGTCGTCGAGGGAGAGGTTGATGTCGGTGATCAGCGGCGGCACCGCCTTGAAGCCCTTCAGCAGCGGCGGCAAGAGGTCGGGATCCGCGGGCTCGGCCGGCACCTCGATCACCTTGCGGATCGCCCACCGGTCGCCGTCGCGATGCCAGAGCCAGATCGAGGCGGAGAGGTCCTTGACGCTCACGACGACGCCGACGAAGCCATAGGCCTTGGTCGGGTCGTGGGCGGGGCGGAGCTCCAGCGCCATCTGGTGCTCATCGCCCAGATCCAGCGCCTGGAGGTGCTTGCGCTTCCGCAGGTCCCACACATGAACGCGGTGACCGTACTTCTTGCCGAGCAGGAGCTCCGGATTCACGCCGTCCTCGATCATCTTCGGCGTCCCCCACTCGCTCGTGAGGAGGGTGTCGTGGCCGAGGTGCCACCAGAAGTCGTAGTGGAGGAACTGCGGCCCGCGATCGATCTCCCATCGACCGAGCACATCGAAGCTCTCGCAGTCGAGCACGAAGATGCCCCCGGGCCCGTCGCCGTCAGGGCCGCCGAGCGCGCTCACGTAGATGCCGTCGGGGCCGCAGTGCAGCGTGTGCGGGCGAGAGTAGCCGGCCCGCTTCGCGATCTCCTCGGCGCGCACCGTGTGGACGAGCTCGGGGCGGCGCGGGTCCGGCTTCACGTCGAAGACGAAGATGTTCGACGAGCGGAGCGCCGGGAGCAGGAGAAAGCGGCGCTCGACGTGGGGGTGCGGCGCGTAGGGGCACAGGGCGGCGCTGCACGCGTTCCAGCCGGAATGGTGCAGCTCGTCGCCGTAGGTCGGCAGCTCGTTGACCGAGACCAGGGTGCCATACGCCGGCGACCTCGGATCGAGATCGACGACCGTGAGCGCGTCATGGCGCAGCTCACCCGGGCGCTTCAGCGCGGCGCCCGCGTCGAGCGCGGTCACGTAGGCCAGCCGCTCGGGCGGCGCCTCCATCGCCAGGCGCGGCGACGGGTAAAAGGTGGGATCCGGACGAAACCGCATGCGCTGCGTCTCCTTGGTTCTGGGCGTTCGCGTGTCGTTCCAGGCGGCCGCCGGCGAGGACCGGCGGCCACAGGCTACCCCGGTAGATCCGTGCTGAGGAACACCTCGTGGATATCGAGCTTGCTCGGGCCCGCGAACATCTCCTTCGGCGCGCGGTTCCGGTGCGCCTCCGCGAACGCGGGGCTCCTCGTCCAGGCGATGAAATCGTCCATGGACCGCCACCAGGTCTTCACCTCGTAGAACCCCTGCGCGTCCGGGTCCGGGCTCCACGCGCCGGTCGCGTGGTCCAGCTTCATCGGCTTCGGCCTGTGGACCTCGTTCCGGATGAAGCCGGGCGCCTGATCGACCAGGTGGACCCTGTTCTTGAAGCGATCCTCGAAATCGGCCTCGTGGCCCTCGGCGACGGGAATGCGGTTGGTGACGACGATCATCGCTCCTCTCCTTCTTGCTCTTGCTTCTTGCTTCTTGATCGTACGGGAGGCCTGCGGGCGGCGGCAAGCTTAGCAGCGCCTGTGCCCGGCCGGGGCCGCGCGGCGCTGGCGCCGCCCGCGCGCTCCCGCGCTGGCGCCGCTCGCACGCCGGCAGAATGCCTGGGAATCCCCCGGAGCTCAACGCAATGCCGCTGGCGACACGCAAGCGATCAGAAGCATCGCTACGGATGCACCCTAACCGCTCCGACGTCAGCGGATCTCGCGCACTCGAACGGTACAGACTGGCCCGGTAGACAGACGGGAAAGCCCCTATGGGCTCGCCAGACTCGAGCATTCGCCAGCGGAGCACGGAAAATCGCACGGAGCGGGCCCTTGTTGAATACCTCACAAACCGTGTTGCGTGATCGTGAGTCGCATGATACTCGGATGGCGTCCGGGGCACCGATCATGCCCTGTTTCGAACCAGAGGGATATGACGAGTCACGTCCTCATCACCGGTGGAGCGGGGTTCATCGGCTCTCACGTCGCCGACGAGCTCCTGCGCCAGGGGGTCCGCGTCCGGGCGCTCGACAGCCTGGTCCCTCAGGTGCACGGCCCCGACCGCAGCCGCCCGTCGTACCTCGACCCGGAGGTCGAGCTCATCGTGGGTGATGTCCGCGACCGGGACGCGGTGAAATCGGCGCTCCGCGGCGTGGACGCGGTCGTCCACTTCGCGTCCGCGGTCGGGGTCGGACAGAGCATGTACAAGATCGCGGAGTACACCTCGATCAACAACCTCGGCACCGCCGTGCTCCTCGAGGAGCTCGCCGCGAAGCCGGTCTCGAGGCTGCTCGTCGCCTCCAGCATGAGCGTGTATGGCGAGGGGCTCTACCGGGCGGCCTCCGGCGCGGTGGTCCCCGGCGCGAGCCGGCCGCTCGAGCAGCTCAAGCGCGGCGACTGGGAGGTCCGGAGCGAGGCCGGCGAGGCGCTCGTGCCCATCCCGACGCCCGAGTCCAAACCCCCGTCGCTCGAGTCGGTCTATGCGCTCTCCAAGTACGACCAGGAGCGGCTCTGCCTGATGATCGGGCGCGCGTACCAGATCCCGACCGTCGCCCTCCGCTTCTTCAACGTCTACGGCCGCCGTCAGGCCCTCTCCAACCCGTACACCGGCGTCCTCGCCATCTTCGCCGCGAGGCTCCTCAACGACCGTCCGCCCGTGATCTTCGAGGACGGGCTGCAGCGGCGCGATCTCGTGAGCGTCACCGACGTCGCCCGCGCCTGCGTCCGGGCCCTCGGCGCCGACGGCGCGGTGGGCCAGGTGCTCAACATCGGCAGCGGGCGGTCGTACACCGTGCGCGAGGTCGCCGAGCGCGTGCGCGACGTGATGGGGAAGAGCGGTATCGAGCCGGAGATCGTCGGGAAATCCCGGCTGGGCGACGTCCGGCACTGCTTCGCCGACATCGGCGCGGCGCAGCAGAAGATCGGGTATGCGCCCCGGGTCTCGCTCGAGGAGGGGCTCCGCGATCTCGCCGACTGGCTCGAGGGGCAGGTGGCGAAGGACGCTGTCGCCCAGGCCCGCGCCGAGCTTGAATCCAGGGGGCTGACGGTATGAGCGCCGCGGCGGATGGCCCGGGCGGCGCGACCGCAGCGCCGGGGCGCCCGGCGCTGATCACCGGCGGCGCCGGCTTCATCGGGGCCAACCTGGCCCACCGCCTGCTCCAGATGGGAGAGACGGTGATCCTCTTCGACAACCTCTCCCGCCCCTCGGTGGCGCGCAACGTCGAGTGGTTGAGGCGCACCCACGGCGACCGCGTCACGCTGATCACCGGCGACGTGAGGGACGCCCGCGCGGTCGCGGCCGCGGTCCGGCGCGCCTCCAGCGTCTTCCACTTCGCCGCCCAGGTGGCCGTGACGACGAGCCTCGTCCAGCCGGTGGAAGACTTCGAGATCAACGCCCGCGGGACGCTCAATGTCCTCGAGGCGCTCCGCGCCGAGAGCGCCCCGCCGCCGCTCCTCCTCACGTCCACCAACAAGGTGTACGGCGGCCTCCCCGACGTCCCGCTCTCGTGCAGCGGCCGGCGCTACGAGCCCGCGGATCCGGAGCTCCGGGCCTCCGGCGTCTCCGAGGCCCGCCCGCTCGATTTTCACAGCCCCTACGGCTGCTCCAAGGGCGCGGCGGACCAGTACGTCATCGATTATGCCCGCACCTTCGGGCTCCCCGCGGCGGTGTTCCGGATGAGCTGTATCTACGGTCCTCGCCAGTTCGGGACCGAGGACCAGGGGTGGGTCGCGCATTTCCTCCTCCAGGCGCTCCGGCGGGAGCCGATCACGCTTTACGGCGACGGGATGCAGGTCCGGGACGTGCTCTTCGTCGACGACCTCGTCGACGCGCTCCTCCTCGCCCGCAGGGACATCCGGCAGATCTCGGCGTCGGCGTTCAACGTCGGCGGGGGCCCGGAGAACACCCTCAGCCTGCTCGAGCTGCTCGACCTCATCGAGGAGCTCGACGGCAAGCGCCCCCTGATCGGCTTCGAGGGGTGGCGGCCGGGTGATCAGCGGTACTACGTCTCCGACTGCCGCCGGCTCTCCGCGGCCACGGGGTGGTGGCCGCGCGTCCGGGTCCGCGACGGGGTGCGCAGGCTGCACGGCTGGCTGCGGGAGATGACCGAGGCGACCGGCGCCGCGAAGGCCGCCGCCGGCGCCGGCCAGCCCGCGAAGGAGCCGTGCGCGGGGGGCGTCCGGTGAGGTTCGCGCTCGTCAACCCGGCCTGGAGCTTCGAGGGGAGCATCTATTTCGGCTGCCGCGAGCCTCACCTGCCCCTCGAATACGGCTACGCCAGGGCGCTGCTCGAGGCCGCGGGGCACGAGGCGACCGTCGTCGACGCCCAGGCCCGGGGCCTCGCCGACGGCGCCCTCCGCGACGAGGTGGCCGCGCTCCGCGCCGACGCGATCGTGGTGACCACCGCGCCGAGCTACCTCTTCTGGCGCTGCGCCCCGCCCGAGCTCCGCGTCCCGCAGCAGGCGCTCCGCGCGCTCCACGGGCTGCCGGGGCTCCGGCTCGCGGTGGGCCCCCACGCCTCCACCACCCCCCGCGCCACCCTGCGCAAGCTCGGCGTCGACGCCGTGGTGATGGGCGAGTGCGAGGACGTGCTGGTGGAGCTCGCCGATCGCCCGCGATCGCGCTGGGGCGAGATCGACGCGATCGCCTGGCTGGACGGCGACGAGGCGCGCGTGCAGGGCGGCCCGCGCGCGTCGGACATGGCCCGGCTGCCGGCCCTCCGCTGGGACGAGGCCACGGTGGCGCGCCACGCCCACCACCACCACCGCTTCGACACCGCGCCGATCGGCCCCGGCGCCGAGGTCGAGGCGTCGCGAGGGTGCCCGTACCACTGCACCTTCTGCGCGAAGGACAACTTCCGCGACGGCTACCGCAAGCGCCCGCTCGAGGTGCTCCTCGACGAGATCGACGGGCTCGTCGCCCAGGGGGTTCGTTACGTCTATTTCATCGACGAGATCTTCCTGCCGGATCGCCCGCTGCTCGAGGCGCTCGTCGATCGCCCGGTGTCGTTCGGCGTCCAGATGCGCGTCGACAACTGGAGCCCGGAGATGCTCGACCTGCTCGGGAGAGCGGGGTGCGTCTCGATCGAGGCAGGGGTGGAGAGCATCACCCGGGAGGGCAGGAGCCTCTTGGCCAAGCGCTGCAAGCTCTCGACCGAGCAGCTCGGCGACCTCCTGATCCACGCCAAGAAGAGCGTCCCCTTCGTCCAGGCGAACCTGATCCAGTCGGCGACCGACGATCCCGCGGACGTCTCCGCCTTCCGGGAGCGGCTCCGGCAGCACGGCGTGTGGGCGAACGAGCCGGTGCCGATGTTCCCTTACCCGGGCTCGCCCGAGTACACGATGCGCTGGGGCGCCCCCGACGACGAGGCGTGGGAGCGCTCGGTCGCGCACTACCTCGATCGGTTCGAGCGCTTCAGCGACCTCCAGGACAGCCGCCCTCTCCCGCTCTCCGCGCTGGAGATCGCGCCCCCCGGCCATGGCTGACGCCGCGCGCGCCCCCGGCTCCGTCCTGATGACCGCCGACACGGTGGGCGGCGTCTTCTCCTACGCGATCGAGCTCGCGCGCGCGCTCGCGGCGCGCGGGGTCCGGACGTCGCTGGCCACGCTGGGCGGGCCGCTCTCCGCGCCCCAGCGCGAGGCCGCGGGCCGCGTGCCCGGGCTCGCCGTCTTCGAGAGCTCCTTCCGGCTCGAGTGGATGGAGGATCCCTGGGACGACGTCGCGCGCGCCGGGGACTGGCTCCTCGAGCTCGAGGAGCGCGTCCGCCCGGCGCTGATCCACCTGAACGGCTACGCGCACGGCGCGCTCGGCTTCCGCGCCCCGAAGCTCGTGGTGGCCCACTCGTGCGTCCTCTCCTGGTGGGCCGCGGTCCTCGGCGGGGAGGCGCCGCCGCGGTACGATCGCTACCGGCGCGAGGTGGCCCGGGGGCTCGCCGCCGCGTCGGCGGTGGTGGCCCCGACCCGGGCGATGCTCGACGCCCTCCTGCGCCACCACGGCCCGCTCCCCGAAGGCGCGCGGGCGGAGGTGATCCCCAACGCCGCCGACCCCGCGCGGTTCGCCCCGCGCCCCAAGGAGGAGCTCGTCCTCGCTGTCGGGCGGCTCTGGGACCAGGCCAAGAACATCGAGGCGCTCGGCGAGGTGGCCCCTCACCTGCCCTGGCCGGTCCAGGTGGCCGGGAGCGACGTCCGCCCGGACGGAGGCGCGGGCGTGACACCCCTCCCCTCGCTCGAGCACCTCGGCGTGCTCTCGCCTTCCGCCGTCGCCGCCGCGCTCGGCCGCGCGTCGATCTACGCTCACCCGGCCCGCTACGAGCCGTTCGGCCTGTCGGTCCTGGAGGCGGCGCTCTCCGGGTGCGCCCTCGTCCTGGGCGACATCCCCAGCCTGCGCGAGGTCTGGGGGGACGCGGCCCTCTACGTGGATCCCGGCGACACGGAGGCCCTCCGGCGCGCGCTCCGCACGCTCATCGACGCGCCCGGCGCGCGGCGCGAGATGGCCACGCGCGCCCGCGCCCGCGCCCTCGGCTTCTCGCCGCGGCGGATGGCCCGGGGCTACCTGCGCCTCTACGGCGAGCTCCTCGGCCGCGGGCCTGGCGAAGAAGAGCGCTCGCCGTGGAGAGGGGAGCACGCGCCATGCGCATAGCCCTGTTCTGCCACTCCCTGCTCTCCGACTGGAACCACGGGAACGCGCACTTCCTCCGCGGCGTGGTCACCGAGCTCGCCGAGCGCGGGCACGAGGTCCGCGCCTTCGAGCCGAGGGACGCCTGGAGCCTCCAGAACCTCGTCGCCGATCACGGCGAGGCGCCGCTGCGCGAGGTGAGGGAGGTCTACCCGCGCGTCGATCCGATCCGGTACGACCTTGCCTCGCTCGACCTGGACGAGGCGCTCGAGGGCGCCTCGCTCGTCCTCGTCCACGAGTGGAGCGAGCCCGGGCTGGTCGCCCGCATCGGCGCGCACCGAGCACGCGCGTCACGCGCGTCGCGCGCGCCGTACCGGCTGCTCTTCCACGACACGCACCACCGGTCGGTCACGGATCCCGGGGCGATGGCCCGCTACGACCTCGCCCACTACGACGGCGTCCTCGCCTTCGGCCGGGTGATCCGCGACCTCTACCTCGAGCGCCGCTGGGCCCGCCGGGCCTTCGTCTGGCACGAGGCCGCGGACGTGCGCGTGTTCCGCCCGCGCCGCGGGGCCCGGCCCGAGCGCGATCTCGTGTGGATCGGCAACTGGGGCGACGAGGAGCGCACCCGCGAGCTCGACGCGTTCCTGATCGGCCCGGCGCGCGATCTCGGCCTCTCCGCCCGCGTGCACGGGGTGCGTTACCCCGACCACGCCCGCGCCGCGCTCGACGCGGCCGGCATCGAGCACCGGGGCTGGCTCCCCAACTACCGCGCTCCCGAGGCGTTCGCGCGGGCCAGGGTGACCGTCCACGTCCCGAGGAGGCCCTACGTCGCCTCGCTCCCGGGGATCCCGACCATCCGGCCGTTCGAGGCCATGGCCTGCGCCATCCCGCTCGTCTGCTCGCCGTGGAGCGACGCGGAGGGGCTGTTCTCGCCCGGCCGCGACTACCTCGTCGCCCGGGACGGCGACGAGATGAAGCGGCGCCTCGCGGCCCTCCTCGCCGAGCCCGCCCTGGCCGCCGAGCTGGCGGAGCGGGGGCGCGCGACGATCCTCGCGCGCCACACGTGCGCCCACCGGGTCGACGAGCTCCTCGCCATCGCCGCCGAGCTCGGCGTCGAGGTCGATCGCCCCGCGCCCGCCGCCCCACCCCAGCGAGCCACGTCATGAACCGACGCAACCCACGCCCGACCGCGAGCCGATCGCTCGACATCGCCTTCTTCGGATCGAGCCTCGTCTCCGCCTACTGGAACGGAGCCGCCACCTACTACCGCGGCATCCTCCGCGCCCTCGCGGCGCGAGGGCACCGCATCACCTTCCACGAGCCGGACGCCTACGATCGCCAGAAGCACCGCGACATCGAGGACCCGCCGTGGGCCCGCGTGGTCGTCTACTCCGGCGCCGACCCCGCGGAGCCCAGGCGCCTCGTCGAGCAGGCCCGGAGCGCCGACGTCGTAGTCAAGGCCAGCGGCGTCGGCGTCTTCGACGAGCTGCTCGAGGCCGAGGTCGCCGCGCTCGATCGGCCGGGGCTCACCACGATCTTCTGGGACGTCGACGCCCCGGCCACGCTGGAGCGGGTCCGCGCCACGCCCTCGGATCCCTTCCGCGCGCTGATCCCGCGCTTCAACCTGGTCTTCACCTACGGCGGCGGCGACCCGGTGATGCGCGGCTACGAGGCGCTCGGCGCGCGGCGCTGCGCGCCGATCTACAACGCGCTCGACCCCGAGACCCACTTCGAGGTCGCGCCAGATCCTCGATTTCATTGCGATTTTGCGCTGCTCGCCAACCGCCTGCCGGACCGGGAGCGGCGCGTGGAGGAGTTCTTCCTGCGGCCCGCGGCCGCGCTCCCCGGGCTCCGGTTCCTCCTTGGCGGCAGCGGCTGGCAGGACAAGGTCATGCCCCCGAACGTCCGCTACGTCGGGCACGTCTACACGGCGGATCACAACGCCTTCAACGCCAGCGCCCGCGCGGTGCTGAACGTGGCCCGCGACAGCATGGCGTCGGTCGGCTTCTCCCCGGCGACCCGCGTCTTCGAGGCCGCGGGCGCGGCCGCGTGCCTCGTCACGGACGCGTGGGAGGGCATCGAGCTCTTCCTCGAGCCCGGGCGCGAGGTGCTTGTCGCGAGGAGCGGCGACGACGTCGCGGAGATCCTCCGGGCGATCACGCCCGAGCGAGCCCGCGCCATCGGCAGGGCGGCGAAGCAGCGCGTGCTCGCGGGGCACACCTACGCCGAGCGCGCGAGGCAGGTCGAGGCCCTGCTCACCCGCCCCGACGGCGCAACCCTCACCGCGATCGCGCCGCCGTGAAGCCCATCTCCTTCGTCTTCCTGGGCCTGTCGATCACCTCGTCGTGGGGCAACGGCCACGCGACGACGTACCGCGGGCTGCTCAAGCGGCTGGCCCAGCGGGGGCACAGCGTGCTGTTCCTGGAGCGGGACCTCTCGTTCTACGCCGAGAACCGCGACCTCCCGAGCCCGCCCTACGGCCGGACCGAGCTCTACCGGGGGCTCGACGATCTCCGCGCGCGCTTCGGGGGCGCGGTGCGCGACGCGGACCTGGTGGTCGTCGGGTCCTACGTGCCCGACGGCGCCGAGGTCGGCGCCTGGGTGACGGAGACGGCGCGCGGGAAGACCGCGTTCTACGACATCGACACGCCGGTGACGCTCAAGCAGATCGAGCGGGGCGGCGCCGGGTACCTGTCTCCGGCGCTGATCCCGCGGTACGACCTGTACCTCTCGTTCACCGGCGGCCCGACGCTCGAGCGGCTCGAGCGCCGCCACGGGGCGAAGCGGGCGCGGCCGCTCTACTGCGCGGTGGATCCGGACGAGTATTTCCCGGAGCGCGCGCCGCCCCGGTGGGATCTCGGCTACCTCGGCACGTACAGCGCCGATCGCCAGCCCACGCTGGACCGGCTCCTCGTCGCGCCGGCGCGCCGCTGGGGGCGAGGCCGCTTCGTCGTCGCCGGCCCGCAGTACCCGGCGGACATCGGCTGGCCCACCAACGTCGAGCGCACGGATCACGTCCCGCCGGGCGAGCACCGCGGCTTTTACGGCGCGCAGCGCTTCACGCTCAACGTCACCCGCCGGGACATGATCGAGGCGGGGTACTCGCCGAGCGTGCGCCTCTTCGAGGCCGCGGCCTGCGGCGTGCCGGTGATCAGCGACGACTGGCCGGGCCTCGACGAGCTGTTCGAGCCGGGCAAGGAGATCCTGGTCGCCCGCTCCCCGGAGGAGGTGCTCCACCTGATCCGCGAGCTCCCCGAGCGGGAGCGGATCGCGATCGGCCAGCGGGCGCGCGAGCGCGTGCTCGCCCGCCACACAGCGGCGCACCGCGCCGAGGCGCTGGAGAGATACACCCGGGAGCTGCTCGACGGGCAGGACGCGCCGGAGCGCCGGAGCGCCCGGGGGACCGGGGACGATGACGTCGACGTGGGCAGTCGACCTGGAGAGGAGGTCAGAGAGACATGAGCGCAGCGCTCCGCATCCTGGTGACCGGGGGCGCCGGATTCGTCGGCTCCCACCTGTGTGATCGGCTGATCCGGGAGGGCCACGAGGTCGTCGCGCTCGACGATCTCTCGACGGGCTCCCGGGCCAACGTCGCCCATCTCCTCTCTCACCGGCGCTTCCGGCTGGTGGAGCACGACGTGATGCAGCCGTACGAGCGGGAGGTCGACCGCATCTACAACCTCGCCTCGCCGGCGAGCCCGCCGCATTACCAGCGCGATCCGGTCCGGACCACGCTGGTCAACGTGCTCGGCGCGCTCCACGCGCTGAAGCTCGCCGAGGGCTGCGGGGCGCGGGTCTTCCAGGCGTCGACCAGCGAGGTCTACGGCGATCCCGAGGTCCACCCGCAGCCGGAAGGCTACCGGGGCGCGGTGAACCCGATCGGGATCCGCTCCTGTTATGACGAGGGGAAGCGGTGCGCCGAGTCGCTGCTCATGGACTTCCACCGCCGCGGCGTCGAGGTGCGCCTGGCGCGGATCTTCAACACGTACGGTCCGCGGATGGCGCCCGATGACGGTCGGGTGGTGTCGAACTTCATCGTGCAGGCGCTCCGGGGTGAAGACCTCACAGTGTACGGCGATGGCTCCCAGACACGGAGCTTCTGCTACGTGGAGGACCTCATCGACGGGATCGTCCGGCTGATGGAGCACCCGACCGAGACGGGCCCGGTGAACCTGGGCAATCCCGAGGAGTTCACGGTGCTCGAGCTCGCCGAGGAGGTGCTCCACCTGACCGGGAGCCGGGGTCGGGTGGTGTTCCGTCCGCTGCCCGAGGACGATCCGAGGCAGCGGCAGCCGGTGATCGACCGCGCGCGGCGGGTGCTCGGCTTCGAGCCGAAGGTGCCGTTGCGCACGGGACTGCGCCGCACGATCGAGGGTTTCCGGAGCGCGCTCGGGCTGGGCCATCGCGCACCTGGGCTCCCGGTGTCGGACGAAGACGCACCGTTGCCCCGTGCGGCGAACGGCTGAGCCGCGCCGACGCGCCGACCGTAGAGTCGGTGCGGCGCCCATGATACCGTCAGCTCTCTGACGCCCGATTGCCGCACAGGGCCGTGCGGCGAAGGGCAGGGGCACTGCGCCCTTAACTTAGAGCGAAGGAGAGCGGCATGGATCTCAGGGCATGGTGCGCGGCGCTCTGCGCGGCGACGGTGGGTCTCGTGGGCTGCGGCGGGGACTCGGGAACGAGTGGTACCAACGGTTCGCCGGGCGGCTCGGGCTCGGGCGCGGGCAGCGGACAGGGGAGTGGTTCCAGCGGCCAGGGGGGTTCCTTCGGCGAGGGGGTCGGCTCCGGGATCGGCGAGGGCAGCGGGACCAGCGGGGGAGGAGGCAACGGCGCGGGCTCCTCGGGGTGCGAGCACGTCGATGTCGTGTTCGCGCTCGACAACTCCTCGAGCATGGATGAGGAGAAGGCGACGATGCGCGACGTCGTGTTCCCGGCGTTCGCGCAGGCGTTGCTCGATATCGATAGCATCCGCGACTTCCGCGCGGCCGTGATGGACGCCTGCCCCCTCCCCGCCACCTTCCACACGCGCGGCGCCGGGGGCGAGTGCTCGTTCCAGAGCGGCAAGGCGTGGATGGAGAGCACGAGCACCGCCCTCACGAGCGAGTTCCAGTGCGCTGCAGATCTCTACGGGGACGACGTCGAGTGCTCAGGTGACAGCGACGACGAGCAGCCCGCGTCCTCCGTCGCTGCCGCGCTGGAGCCGCCGTTCTCGACCGCCGAGAACGCGGGGTTCCTCCGCGACGACGCCCTGCTCGTGGTGGTGACGATCAGCGACGAGGACGAGCAGCCCGTCCCGCGCCAGACGCCGCAGCAGATCCACGATCGGCTGGTCGCCGCGAAGGGCGACGCGAAGAACGTGGTGTTCCTCGGCATCGCCGGGAGGCGGCAGTGCGAGGGCGCTTATGGGGACGCGGAAGCGGCCCGGGACATGCAGGAGCTCGTGAGCCTGTTCGCCGCCGACGGCCGTGGGTTCTTCTGGGATCTGTGCGAAGGGCACCTCGAGGACGGCCTCACGAACGCCCTCGCGGCGATCGAAGAGGCGTGTGTGGAGTTCGTGCCCATCAACTGACCGCACCGGGCGAGGCGCGCTGACGAAGCGTTGACGAAGGGCGGCGCCGTGAGGCGCCGCCGGCAGGCTACCGCGGCGAGCTCTCCTGGTCTTCCTCCGGCGCTTCGCCCTCCTCGCCGCCGAGCTGCTCGACTTCCCCCCACAACGCATCGAGATCCAGCCGGAGCCCTTCGCATCCAGGCACATCGGTGCTTCCATCGGTCGCGTCGAGCGCGTGCGCGTAGCGCCCATCCGCCCCGAGCTCGAGGACCTCGATGCTCCGGAGCTGCGGATCGACGATCCAGTACCAGCGCACCCCGAAGGCGGCATATTCGCGGAGCTTCTCGACACGATCGCGGCGCCCGTCGCTCGGCGTGGGAGAGACGACCTCGACGGCGATATCGGGCGGGATACGCACGAGCCCCTGCGCCGGTGGCCTCCGGTTCCCGGGGAAAAAGACGGTCACGTCGGGCTTCCGGCCCCGCTGCGGCTTCACCGCGAATTTCGCGTCCGAGCCGCCCACCAGCCCGCCGCGGGGGGTGATCCAGGCGCGGAGCATGTGGATCAACCAGCCGACCACGACCTCGTGAACGTAGCCGGACACCTCTTCCTCCACGAGCAACCCGTCCACGAGCTCGCCCGGCTCATCCTCGGGCAGGGCCGCCCACTCGACGAGAGACATCCGCCGGCCTGACGCGGGTGCGGGTGAACGAGCCGCAGCCTGGACCATGAACAGAGCCTATCACGCCTGCCGCAAGGGGTGTACCGCGAGGGCCGCCCGCCGCTTGCTCCGACCAGGCGCGCGCGCAAACATCCGCGCGCGCCGGCGAGGCGCGAGGCATGAGGGCCGAGAGGGCTGGCAGGGGGTGACGGCAGACCCGAGAGGCCCGGGAGACCACCGCAACGCGCTCGATGAAGAGATCCTTGACGGTAGACCATGTCGCCGTTATCAAAAGTAACACTGTTACGAACGACGACGGGGGCGGCGGCTGCGCCGCCCGGAGGCCAGGCGACACGGACATGGCGAGCGCGCGCCCGAAGACCACGAAGACCAGCGGCACGACCCAGGCGGAGCGCCTGCAGGCGTCGAGCCAGCAGCGCCGTGAGCAGCAGAAGGAGAACCTGCGGGGCGCGATCCTGGCGGCGGCGGGCGAGCTGTTTCTGGAGCAGGGCTACGAGGCGTTCTCGATGCGCCAGGTGGCCGAGCGCATCGGCTACTCGGCGACGACGATCTACCGCTATTACGAGGACAAGGACGATCTCCTGTTCGCCATCGTCCACGAGGGCTTCAGCGAGTTCCAGCGGGCGCTCGTCGCGGCCGCCGAGAGCACGGCGGACCCGATCGAGCGGCTCGTGGCGCTCGGCGCCGCGTACGTGCGCTTCGGCATGGACAACCCGGTGCACTACCGGCTGATGTTCATGCAGCGCTTCGACTTCGTCTTCGACCAGCGGAAAGCGCGGCAACAGCCGATGATCGATTCGTTCAACGTGCTGCAAGACGCGGTCGCGTCCGCGATGGACGCCGGCGCGATGCAGCGCGGCGACGTGGAGCGCCACAGCCAGGTGGTCTGGGCCCTGGTCCACGGGATCACCGCCCTCGGCCTGGCCGATCGCGGCCGCTTCACGGCCGACGACGTCGACCGGACCCTGGAGATCGCCATGAAGATGATGGTCCGAGGCCTGCGCCCCTGATCGCTCTCTTTTTTTCCCGCAAAGTTAACACTGTTACGAAGTGTTTCATCGTTACAAACAGCAGCCGGTGGAGGGTATGATGGATAGGGTCTTTGGACTGAGCGGGCTCCTCGTGATGCCGTTCTGGTTCCTGATGGTTTTTCTGCCCCGCTCTCGGTGGACGCGGCGGATCATGGAGTCGCCGCTCGTGGTCGTCGCGCCCGCGCTGCTCTACGCGGCGCTCGTCCTCCCGGTCCTCCGCGAGGTGTTCCCGATCGTCAACCAGCCGAGCCTCGCCACGGTCGCCCCGCTGCTCGGCTCGCCCGCGGGCGCCACGATCGCCTGGGTTCACTTCCTCGCCTTCGATCTCTTCGTGGGCCGGTGGGTGTACCTCGACAGCCGCGATCGCGACATCTCGCCGTGGCTGATGGCCCCGGTGCTCTATCTGACGCTGATGCTCGGGCCGATGGGGTTCTCGCTCTACCTCGCCGTCCGCGCGATCGCCGCTCGATCGCCGCGCGCCGTCGTCACGACCGCGGCGCCGCGCCGCGCCGGGGAGGCCTGACATGAGCGCGCGCTCGCTGAGCCCCTCGCTCTCGCTCCCTCGCTCGATCGAGGAGCTCCTCCGGCGCAGCCCCGTCCTGTTCATGGCGGCGGCCGCCCACGTCGCGCTGCTCGTCGTGCTGCTCGCCGTCGCCCCGCTCGACGCGCGCCTCGTGATGGGGGTGAACCCGTGGATCAAGCCGGCGAAGTTCGCCGCCTCGATCGCCGTCTACCTCCTGACGATCAACTGGCTCGTCGGCGACGTCGCGCTCCCGCCGAGAGGCCGCCGGGCCGTCGTCTGGGGCACGGTGGCGATGGTGAGCTTCGAGATGGTCGCGATCACCGCGCAGGCGGCGCGGGGCGTGGCGTCGCATTTCAATCAATCGACGCTGTTCGACGGGGCGGTGTTCGCGCTCATGGGCATCGCCATCCTCGTGAACACGGCGCTCGCGGCGTACCTCGCGACCAGGTTCTGGGCGACGCGACCTCCGCTGCCGGCCCCGTACCTCTGGGGCATCCGGCTGGGTCTCGTCCTGTTCCTGCTGGCCTGCGCGGAAGGCGGCTTCATGTCCGCGCACAACGCGCACAGCGTCGGCGTCGCCGACGGCGGGCCCGGGCTCCCCGCGGTCAACTGGAGCACGCGAGGAGGCGATCTGCGCATAGCGCACTTCTTCGGGATGCACGCGCTGCAAGCCGTCCCGCTGGTCGGCTACTGGCTGTCGGCGCGGGCGTCGGGGTCGGGGCCGCGCACACGGCGGGCCGTGGGATGGGTGATCGCGTTCGGCGTCGCCTACGGCGCCGTCGCGCTGGCGCTCTTCGTGACGGCGCTCGCAGGGCGACCGCTCATTCGAATCTAGCGCGCCGAGGAGAACGGCGGCCCCGTTGTCCCGGAGGCGAGCCGGCGCCGGCCGCCGACCGGCGGCGCGTGACGATGGGCGTGAGCTGGAAGTCGTCGAGCGGATGGCGTTACTTGTAACAAACCCGCCACTTCACCGCCATCATAAGACAGCAACAACCTGGCGCAGCGCTACAGCATTCCCACAAATTTCGTATATAGTCCTCAGTCCGTCTGCGCCTGCCGTCGTTTCTCACCCGTGAGGAGCTCCATGTCCGAGATGTTTGTCATCCAATCAAGCGCCCTGCCCTCTTCCACCAAGCTCGTGGCTTTTCATGGCACCGAGGGGATCTCGAAGCTCTATCGCTTCGATCTCTACCTGGTGATGACGAACGATGTCGGCCATAGCTTTGATCTGGCCGCGGCCGTGGGCCAGCCGGTGACCATCTCCCTGGAGCGGAGCGACGGCGGCGAGCCCTTTCTTCGAAGTGGCGTCCTGGGCAGCATCAAGCTCATCAACGACTTCGCCGGTCGGTGCGTCTTCCGGGCCACCATGGTCCCGCGCCTCGCATTGCTTGCCATGTCGTTTCACAGCCGTGTCTTCACCACGAAGGCCATCCCGGAGATCATGCAAGCCGTCCTTCAGAAGGGCGGCGTCACGGACTGCGCCCTCCAGCTCCAGGGCTCCTACGCCGTTGAGGAGCATGTCTGCCAGTACCGCGAGAGCGACTATGCCTTCGTCGCCCGGTGGATGGAGCGCGAAGGCATCTATTATTACTTCGAGCATGGGGAGAGCGGCGAGACGCTGGTGCTGGTCGATGACAGGTCGGCCCATCAGCCCTTTGGCGACAAGCCCGCTCGCTATTACCCGCAACCTGGCGGTGCCAACACCGCGAAAGACACCGTCTACGCCTTCACCTGCCAGCATGACGCCATACCCAGCACAGTCCGCCTCAAGGACTACAACTACGCCACGCCGGCCGTTCCGATCTCCGGGCAGGCGTCGGTTAGCCCCAATGGCTTTGGTGAGGTCAGCCTGTACGGCGCGCGGTTCTTCTCGTCGGGCGCAGGGGAGCGGCTGGCGCGGATCAAGGCCGAGAGCCTCTCTGCGGCCGGCGTTGTCTACGAGGTGATGGGCAATGCGACGACGCTGATTCCTGGGTTTACCTTCGAGCTCGAGGACCATCCTCGGGCCTCGTTCAACACGAAGTATCTGGCCACCGAGGTCGAGCACTGGTCCAACCAGGCCCCGGACATGCCCGAGCTTCGCGAGCTTGCGCCCTGGAGCGGGAACTATCGCATGGAGGCCAAGGCCATCCCCGTGACGACGCAGTTCCGCGCGCCGCAGGTCACCGAGTGGCCGCGCATCTACGGCACCGAGATCGCGATCGTCGACGGCGCGGCGGCCAGCGAGTACGCGCAGATCGACAGCCATGGTCGCTACCGGATCAAGTTCCACTTCGACGAGAGCGACCTGAGCGGGGGGAAGGCGTCGACCTGGGTCCGGATGCTCCAGCCCCATGGCGGCGGCATCGAGGGCTTCCACTTCCCGCTGCGCGCCGGCGTCGAGGTCATGTGCGCCTTCGAGGGGGGCGATCCCGACCGGCCGGCCATCGTCGGCGTCGCGCCCAACGCGCTGACGCCGAGCCCGGTCACGTCGGGAAACAACACGCGGAACGTGATCCAGACGGGCGGGCGGAACCGGCTCGAGCTCGAAGACCAGGCCGGGCAAGAGCGGGTCACGCTGTCGACGCCTTATGACAACACGTACCTCCGGATGGGGGCGCCCAACGGCGGCTGGTCGTGGGAGTCGAAGACAGACGGTCACGCGTTCACGTGGGTCGCAGGCTCCTCCGAGAGCATGGTGGGTGTTAACAGAACGACGATTACCCTAGGTGCCTCCGAGAACGTGGTGGGGCTCTTCCGTTTGAGTGTCACCGGGGGATACTCCGGAAACTTCATCGCCGGATTCTCACAGAACGTGATCCTCGGCTATCGCCGCACGACCATCCGCGGCAATGAGACGACGACCCTCCACGGCAACCGAAAGACCACCATCACGAGGAATCGGAGCACGAAGATCGGGGGCGACGACGACTTCACGCTCGTGGGCGATCGCAGCGCCCACATCGTCGGCAACAGCGGCTTGCGCGTCCTTGGGAGGCGCAACACCAGTATCCAAGGCCGCGACACGAGCACGTTCTTCAACGGGCGAGAGACGACGATCTACACGGCGAGCAAGACGACGGTCAACGGCACCAGCGAGGTCGATATCAACGGCACGCGACGTGCGGACATCCGCGGTCACGCCACCAGCAACTTTTACGCAGGGCGAACGACCACCGTTCACGCGGGGGGAAGCAGGAAAACGGTCAGGGGTGGTAACACCGCCGAGGTCTTTGGCCCAGTCAAATTCACGCTTCACGGGCCGAAGCAAAGCACTGTCAATGGCACTGCCGAAAGCACCATCAACGGACTCTACAAAACCACGATTGGGACGCGAGTCGAGATCATCAGGGGAACCAAGACGGAGAGGATCAACGGGCTGGCATACAAATATGCCCCTAACGAGGTAAAGAAGGTGACGCGGGCGGAGATCCAGGCGAAGGGTCTCCAGTACAGGGCCGAGCTGTGTCGCATTCAATACCAGCTCGGCTTCCACAAGGGGCAGCTGCACCTCATCCAGTAATTCACCTGCTGCTTGTGGAGCAGGCTCGCGCTGGGCGCCGAGTCGAACGACCCATCGAGCCCGCCACCCTGGAGTCCGTCGGATGAAAATCGTCAAGCCCATGCGCCTCGGGGTGGTGCCGAGGGTCTTCATGAACCAGCGCAGTCCGCACCTCCTGGTCACCACCTGCGTCAGCTTCTCCTATGACCGACCGGCCCGCCTGCTCTATGAGCCGTCGGCCTGGAAAAATGCACACGGTGCAAACCACCCCGCTGCTCGGGCACTACCTGTCGGCGCAGGCGCCAGGGTCGGTGTCGCGCACACAGCGGGCAGCGCGGTGGCTCATCCCGTTCCGCGTCGGCTACGACGCCGTCGCGCTGGCGCTCTTCGCTGACGACGCTCGCAGGGCGACCGCTCATTCGAACGTAGAGCGGGCGGTCCGGCGCTCCCGGGGGCGAGCAGGCGCAAAGCACCGCCGACCGACGGCGAGGAATGATCGGCGCAAACAGGAAGTCGTCCAGCGGATGACATCAGGTGCAACGCGTCCGTCACCCCAACGCCATCGAAAGACAACGACAAGCAGGTAACTCGCCACACAATCGACACAAATTCCGTCTACACTCGTCAGCGCGTCTTTGCTTGCCGCCGTTTCACACCCGTGAGGCTCGCCATGCCCGACAATTTCGTCGTCCAATCAAGCGCCCTGCCCTCTTCCACCAAGCTCGTAGCTTTTCATGGCATCGAGGGCATCTCGAAGCCCTATCGCTTCGAGCTCTACCTGGTGATGACGAACGACGCCGGCCAGAGCTTTGATATGGCCGCGGCGGTGGGGCAGCCGGTGAGCATCTCCCTGGAGCGGAGCGACGGCGGGGAGCCCTTCCTTCGAAGCGGCGTCCTCGGCAGCATCGAGCTCATCAACGAATTCGTCGGCCGGTCCGTCTTCCGGGCCACCATGGTCCCGCGCCTCGCCTTGCTCGCCATGTCGTTTCACAGCCGTGTCTTCACGGTGCAGGCCATCCCGGAGATCATTCAAGCCGTCCTTCAAAAGGGCGGCGTCACGGACTCCGCCCTCCAGCTCCAGGGCTCCTACGCCGCCGAAGAGCATATCTGTCAGTACCGCGAGACCGACTACGCCTTCATCACCCGGTGGATGGAGCGCGAAGGCATCTATTATTACTTCGAGCACGGGGAGGGCGGCGAGACGCTGGTGCTGGTCGATAACAAGTCGGCCCATCAGCCCCACGGCGGCAAGCCCATTCGTTATTTCCCGCAGCCGGGCGGCGCCAACACCGCGAAGGACACCTTCCACGCCTTCACCTGCCGGCATGAAGCCATGCCCGGCACGGTCCGCCTCAAGGACTACAACTACGCCACGCCGGCCGTGCCGGTCACCGGGCAGGCGTCGGTCAGCCCCAAGGGCGTCGGCGAGGTCAGCGTGTACGGCGCGCGGTTCTTCTCGTCGGGCGACGGGGCGCGGCTGGCGCGGATCAAGGCCGAGAGCCTCGCCGCGACCGGCGTCGTGTACCAGGCGATGGGCAAGGCAGCGACGGTGGTCCCTGGGTTCACCTTCGAGATCGAGGACCACCCGCGGGCCGCGTTCAACACGAAGTACCTGGCCATCGAGGTCGAGCACTGGTCCAACCAGGCCCCGGACATGCCCGAGCTCCGCGACTTCACGACGTGGACCGAGAACTACCGCATGGAGGCCAAGGCCATCCCCGTGACGACGCAGTTCCGCGCGCCGCAGGTCACCGAGTGGCCGCGCATCTACGGCACCGAGATCGCGCTCGTCGAGGGCGCGGCGGTCAGCGAGTACGCGCAGATCGACAGCCATGGCCGCTACCGGATCAAGTTCCTCTTCGACGAGAGCGACCTGAGCGGTGGGAAGGCGTCGACCTGGGTCCGGATGCTCCAGCCCCATGGCGGCGGCATCGAGGGCTTCCACTTCCCGCTGCGCGCCGGCGTCGAGGTCATGTGCGCCTTCGAGGGGGGCGATCCCGACCGGCCGGCCATCGTCGGCGTCGCGCCCAACGCGCTCACGCCGAGCCCGGTCACGTCGGGGAACAACACGCGGAACGTGATCCAGACGGGCGGGCGGAACCGGCTCGAGCTCGAAGACCAGGCCGGGCAGGAGCGGGTCACGCTGTCGACGCCTTATGACAACACCTACCTCCGGATGGGGGCGCCCAACGGCGGCGCGTCGTACGAGGTCAAGTCGCAAGGCCACGCTTATGTGTGGATCGGAGGCAGCTCCGAGAACATCGTGACTGGCAACCGAACGGCCATCACCGTGGGCATCTCCGAGAGCGTGATCGGGGGCTTCAGCCTGAGCGCCGTCGGGGGATACGCCGGGAGCTTCATCGCTGGATACTCACAGAACGTGATCCTGGGCTATCGCCACACGACCATCCTCGGCAATGAGAAGACGATCCTCCGCGGCAACCGAAAGACCACCATCACGAGGAATCGGAGCACGAAGATCGGGGGCGACGACACGTTCATGCTCGTGGGCGATCGCGTCGCGACCATCAGGGGCAACAGCAGCTTGCGCGTCTTCGGGAGGCGTAGCACCAATATCCAGGGCCGCGACAAGAGCACTTTCTTCAACGGGCGAGAGACGACGATCCACGTGTCGAGCCAGACGACGGTCAACGGCACCAGCGAGGTCGATATCAACGGCACGCGACGTGCCGACATCCGCGGTCATGCCACCGGCAACTTTTACGCAGGGCGATCGACGACGGTTCACGCGGGGGGAGTCAAGAAGACGATCAGGGGTGGTACCACCGCCGAGGTCTTTGGCCCAATCAAACACACGCTTCACGGGCCGAAGCAAAGCACTGTGAATGGCCCCGCCGAAAGCACCATCACCGGGCTCTACAAAACCACCATCGGGTCGCGCATCGAGATCATCAAGGGGACCAAGACCGAGAGGATCAACGGGCTGGCATACAAATATGCCCCCAAAGAGATAAAGAAAGTGACGTTCGCCGAGGTCAACGCGAAGGGGCTCAAGCACAGCGTCGAGCTGTATCGCATTCAATACCAGCTCGGCTTCCACAGGGGGCAGCTGCACCTCATCCAGTAATTCACCTGCTGCTCGCGGAGCAGGCTCGCGCTGAGCGCCGAGCCGAACGACCCATCGAGCCCGCCACCCTGGAGTCCGTCGGATGAAAATCGTCAAGCCCATGCGCCTCGGGGTGGTGCCCAGGGTCTTCATGCACCAGCGCACCCCGCACCTCGTGGTCACCACCTTCGTCGGCTTCTCTTACGACCGGCCGGCCCGGCTGCTCTATGAGCCCACGGTCTGGAAGATGGCCATGGAGGAGCTCGGCGAGGACGGCCTGCTCGACGAGTTCAACCCCAAGACCCGGGGTGAGCTCCTCGTCACGGGCCGCTGCTATCCGCCGGGGCGCGTCGCCCGCCCCGCGAGCTCGGTCCGCGTCCAGCTCGGACCCATCAACAAGAGCCTCTACGTCATCGGCGACCGGACGTGGGGGATGCTCGGCATGTCGGATCCGGCGCCCTTCACCGAGATGCCCGTCACCTGGCGAAACGCCTTTGGAGGGAAGGATTTCGCCAGGAACCCGCTGGGCAAAGGCCACGGCGACAAAAACGCGGCGCTCCCCAACATCGAGTCGCCCAAGCACCTCATCCACGCGCGCAGCGACTGCCCGATGCCCGCCGGCCTCGACGGCTACGACCTGACGTGGCCCCAGCGGTTCTCCAAGATCGGCACCTACGACGCAACGTGGCGCGACGAGTGTTTCCCTGGTTTTGCGCGGGATCTGGACCCGACGCTGTTCAACATGGCCCCGGAAGACCAGCAGATCGACGGGGTTTTCCGGGGCGACGAGACCTTCGTGGTCGAGAACATGCACCCCGACAAGCCTCGGATCGAAGGCGCCCTCCCCGGGGTTGCAAGTCGATGCTTCGTCGTCCTCAAGACGAGCGACGGTGTGGAGATCCACGAGCCCGCGATGAAGCTCGACACGGTGCGTCTGTTCCCGCACCGCGAGCGAGGGGTCGTCCTCTTCCGCGGCGGCATCGAGATCTCCGAGGACGACGCAGACGACGTGATGGCGGTGCTGGTCGCCTGCGAAGCCATGGGAGCGCCCAGGCCTGCCGCGTATTACCACGACTACCTGATCCCCCGGCTTGACCTTCAGAGCAACGATCTCCCGGATGACCAGGACGACATGCTCATGCCCGAGCCCGAGGATCCGGAGGCGCCGCCGCTGCCCGATGACACGCTCTCCGGGCTCGCGTCGAAGCTCAGGAGAGAGGGGTTTCTGGGAGGCACTCCGGCTCGATCCGTCAAGCGCGCGGCTGCAGTCGCGGCCGGCGCCGGTGTCGTCACCGCCGGTGTCCACGGAGCGAGAGCAGCGGAGGACCCCGACGTCGAGGCGGCCGAGGCCGAGCTCGAGGGGGACCAGGACGTCGAGGCGACCGAGGCCGAGCTCGCCGAAATGGGGACCGACTCCGAGTACCTCGTCGCCACGGCCGACGAGAACGAGGCGGAGCTAGCCACGGACTTCCCGGAGGGCACGGAGACGGAGGAAGAGGAGAGCCCCGCGTGGTCCCAGGCGGACACAGGGGTGGACCACGAGGCGGACCCGGAGGCGCTCGCGTTTGCAGCCTCGGCGACGACGCCCGCCCTGGAAGACGACCCCGAGGAGGCCGAAGCGCTTCGCGCGCAGGAAGCGCTCACGGAATGGGGCAAGAAGCAGCTGCGAGACCACGGCATCGATCCAGAGGCGCACCTCGCCCAGGAAGAGCCCTCCGACGACCTCGCGTCCCTCGATGACCCGGAAGCATCCGAAGAGGCCATGGTCCGCCTGGTCGAGGGCAGGCTCGGCAGCGGGCTGACGGCGCACGGGGTCGACGTCGGTGCCTTGTTGGCGAGGGCGCGTCAGAACGCCGCCGAGCGTCCGAGCGAGATCAGGATGTCGGAGGTCCGCGAGCGCGTGCGGCGGTCGCTGACGAGCGAGGGGTTCACGCCAGAGAAGACCGAAGAGCTGGTGTCGTCGCTGGATTGGCAAGCCTTCGAGGACGCGACCCAGGCCGCCGCTGACGAGGACCTCGACGACACATTCAACCTCCCCGACGAGGCGCCCGAGGCTGCCCAGGCCCTGCCCGAGGACGAGGCCTGGGGCAGTGAGCCTGCAGACGGCGAGGGCTTCGCGTCTGCGGAGGATCTGGACGACAGGGCTTCGTCGTTCGCCGCGCTGGGCGAAGACGGGCCGCGGCTCGCGCATCTCCTGGCGGCGTCCGCGCCCCTCGACAGCGAAGAGTCCCTGCGACTTCGCGGCGAAGTGGAAGCCGGGCACAAGGAGGGGCGGAGCTTCGCGGGCTGCGACTTGACGGGCGCCGACCTCTCTCACCTCGACCTGGAGGGGATCGACCTCGAGGGCGCCATGCTCGAGTCGGCCTTTCTCACCGGGAGCATCCTGCGAAAGGCGAAGCTCACAGGGGCCGTCCTGGCGCGAGCCAACCTGGAGGCCGCGGATCTCTCGGAGGCCAAGCTCAACGGAGCCAATTTTGGTTCGGCGTGCCTGCGGGACGTGAAGGCCACTGGAGGCGTCGATTTTGGCGAGGCCGTGCTCGTCAAGGCGGATCTCTGGGGAGCGGATCTGTCCGGCGCCAACCTCTCGCGCGCCGACCTCTCCGAGGCCAATTTCTGCGACACCAACCTGGAGAACGTCGTCGCGGAAGAGGCGATGTTCCAGCAGGTGGATCTCACAGGAGCGCGCCTCGTGGGCGCGCGGCTCTCGGGGTGCACCTTCAACGATGTGAATGTGACCGAGGTCGATTTCACCGGCGTCGACCTGAGCTCCGCCACCTTCATCGCCGCCCAGGGCGACGGCGCCGTCTTCCGGAACGTGATGGCAAAGGACCTCACGAGCGTGATGGGCTCGTCCTTCGCCGGCGCAGACTTCTCCGGCGCGACGCTCGCCGGCGCGAACCTGATGGGGACGAACCTTGCCGGCAGCGACCTCTCCGACGCCGACCTGCGCGGCGCGCTGCTCAACGAGGCCGACCTGACAGAGGCGAACCTCGATCGCGCGAACCTCGCCGAAGCCATGCTGACGCGCGCCAACCTCACCAGGGCGTCGCTCTACGCCGCTGACCTGAGGCAGAGCATCATGAACAATGCGTGCGTCCAGGGGGCCAACTTCGAGAAAGCCAACCTGTTCAGCGCATGCGCCGATCGAATGGTTGGAGATGACGACACGAGCTTTGCCGGCGCCAACCTCAAGCGACTCAGGGTAATACCGGCCTAGAGCGACAAGCGGGCTGAAACCACGAGAAAAAGCAGAAATTTCACAGGGAGGCGGGGAGGCGGGGAGCGAGAGACGGCAAGAGAAAGAAATTCATTTTTTCTTCCTCCCCGCCTCCCCGCCTCCCTGTGAAAATTCTCCGGGTTTCAACGTGATCGGTGTTCTAGAGGGAGCATGGACAGGGAAGCGCTGTGCAAGCTGATCGAGCAAGAAGAGGTCGTTTCGGAGCTGGACCTGTCGGGCTTCGACCTGTCGGGGCTCGACCTCTCCGGCGGGATCTTCGAAGATGTCCTCTTCACCAACGCCAATCTGACCGGCGTCAAGGTGCGCGAGGCGATCTTTCATCGCTGTGACCTCGCGGGAGCCAACCTGAAGGGGCTGGATTTTCACCTTGGCACGGCCATGGACTGCACGCTCGCGGGGGCGGTGCTCACCGACGCCTCGCTGGTTGGAGCGAGCGTCTCGGCCGTGGACCTCGAATCGGCCGATCTGACCGGAGCCGACCTCTCGTCGGCCACCATCGATCATGCCCAGCTCAAGAACGCCCGACTGGTCCGTGCCAACCTGACCGACGGCACCCTGTTCGGCGTCACGCTCGAGGGCACGGACTTCTCTCAGGCCAACCTGACCAGGGCTGTCTTGTTCCGTCAGGACCTGTCCCAGGCCATTCTCACGGGGACTACCCTCGTGGAGGCGATCCTGATCGAGGTGCGGATGGGGCCCAGGGACTTCCGGCGGATGGACCTCAGCAGAACGCAATTTACCAGCGCCGACCTGCAGGGTTGCGACTTTTCAGGGGCCACGCTGACGCAATGCGGCTTCAAGGGCGCCGACTTGACCGGGGCTCGACTGGACGGCGCCGTCGCCCAGCTGGCCGACTTCGTCGAAGCGACCCTGATGAACGCGAGCCTCACCCAGGCCGACCTGAGCCAGGCGCTCTTCGTCGACGCGCGCGCGGGCGCCGCGAACCTCTCGGGCGCGCGGCTCGAGATGAGCGTCTGGCACCGGGCGAGCTGCCCGGGTGCCCGCTTCTGCCGGGCAGACCTGAACCATGCAGACTTCTCCCACGCCGACGTGTCGTTCGCCGACTTTTCCGACGCGACGCTGTCGCGCGCGCGGCTGCACCGTGTGACGGACAAGGGCACGATCTGGCCGCCGGGCAAGGCGCTGGCGCACGGAGACGACCAGGAGCTCAAGGAAGCAGAAGACTGGCAGGCCAACGTCCTTGGGAGGCCTGCCGGCAGTCAACGCACCCCTCACTCATGAGGAAACCATGCAGAGCGCAGCAAGAGCGAGACAAACCCAGCGGGAAGCCCACGGCGAACACGGCGCCGTGCTCCGCATCGATGGCTCCGCGTACATCGTCGAGACCGAGAGCGGCGAGGTCCGCGCGAAGCGCGCGACGAGCTGCCTGCTGGAGCCCGCCGCCGGCGACATGGTGCTCCTCACGGCCGTGAACAGCACGCATTACATCCTCGCCGTTCTGGAGCGCGAGGAAGGCGCACCCTTACACCTCGTCTCCGAAGGAGATCTCCAGATTCGTCTGCGGCGCGGCTCGCTGGGCATCGCGGCGCCCGACGGTGTACACGTGGCCGCCGGCAAGGACCTCTCGATGGCCGCGTCGACCTTCCGTGTCCAGGCCAAGGAGGGGCACGTCGCGCTGGAGCTGTTCACGCTCCTCAGCAAGATGGCCCGCGGGGAGGTCGACCGGGCCAAGCTGATCGGCCGGAGCCTCGACTCGGCGCTCGAGCGGCTGTCGCAGCGGGTGAAGCGCTCCTACCGCATCGTGGAAGAGGCTGACCATGTGCGCGCCGAGCGCATCGACTACGCGGCCAAGGGCAACCTCGTCATCCACAGCGAGAACGCCAAGATCACCGCGTGCCACGTCGTGAAGATCGACGCCGATCAGATCCAGGTAGGGTGACCGAACATGTTTGCAATCACATCGCGCGGCGGAATGGACTTTGGCATCCCGGACGTCTGCCGTCTTCCGACGACCATCCCCGTCCCATTCCCAAACTTTGCGGCGAAGCCCATGGGGACGTCCCCGGCGTACAAAGTGCGCATCGGGGGCGCGCCCGCTCATACCCTGACAACCACCATTCCGATCACCTCCGGCGACAACCCTGGGCTTCTTGGTGGCGTGATCTCCGGCCGCAACATGGGCCCCGCGAGGCGTCTCCGATTCTCTCGCAACACGTTGTGGCAGGGAAAACCGGCGACGGTGCTCTCCGCCAACGGCTTTGGGAACCAGATCAATACGAACTCGACGACCATTGTCCCGAGCCAGATCAAGGTTCTGGTTCTCAAGTGACGTCCACTCGGTCGTCCGCGCGAGCGCCCCACGATCCCGCCCTGTTCTGACCGCTGAGGGACACCCACGTGGCCATCGATGAAACGACCCGCATCCGCCTGGGGATCATCCAAAAGAAATACGGCGATCGCCTGGCCCGGAGCACGAACGGCTCCCACACGCCGGACCGGCGCCAGCTGTTCATCGATGAATTCCGGCGGATCCTGGCCGACATCTTCGTTCCCACGTTTGAAGCCATCGGCCGTGAGCTCGCCTCGTCAGGCCACGCTTACCGGATCGAGCAGGACGTGGGCGAGAAGACCCCCAGCATCGAGTTTCACCTCCTGCTCCGGGGCGTGCCGGCGAAGGCGAACAACCTGATCCGCCTCTTCTACAGCGCCGAGGCCGCGGGCGACGGAGAGGTCATCGCCGAGGTCAACGTCTACCAGACCCTGACCGAGCTCACGCGGTTCCGGGTGCTGGCTCGGGTCACCCGGGAGGTCGCGGAGCAGATGTGCGTGGACGCCATCGAGCACGTCTTCGCCTGCAACGCTCGCTGAGAGGCCTTCACGATGCCCGCGGCGCGGCCGCGGGCCGAGAGCGCCGCCCCCCATGCTCCGGCACGGCGTCCCGGCGCTTCACCCTTCGCGCAGGATCCGGCGGTACGTCCCGAGGTACGCCGCCGCCGTCGCCGCCGCCGAGAAGCGCTCCTCGGCCGCGCGACGGGACGCCGCCGGGTCGAGCCTGTCGACCCTCGCCATCGCGTCGGCCATCTCCGCGGCATCATCCACAAGGAACCCCGTCCGGCCGTGCTCGACGATCTCCGGCAGCGCGCCGGCGCCGCGCAGCGCGATCACCGGCGTGCCCGAGGCCAGCGCCTCCAGGGCCACGAGCGAGCTGGTCTCCTGCACGAGGCTGGGGACGAGCAGGCACCGCGCCGCCGCGAGCAGGCGGCGCTTCCGGGCGAGGCCCACCGGGCCAAGGAGGCGCCGCACAGGCCCGGGCCCGCGCAGCATCGGCAGCAGGACCTCCTGGAGATACCGCGTGTGCTCCTCGTACCCGAACGCCTGGCCGGCGAGGAGCAGCGGCACGCCGGCGCGGACCGAGGCCTCCACGGCGACGTGATAGCCCTTCTCCGGGCAGATCCGGCCCAGCGCAAGGGCGAAGCCGCGCTTGTACCGCCTCGGCCGGTAGTGCTCCAGCCGGACGCCGTTCGGGATCTCGGGCAGGAGCCGCGCCCCCGGCGGACAGGCGCGCCGCTGCGTGGCGGAGACGCAGTGGAGGAACGTCCTCGGCCGCTCGAGACCGAACACCGCAGGCGAATAGAAGCTCGGCGGGAGATGGAGGGTCGCGAGCACCGGCACGCCCGGCTCGGGCAGATAGCGATCGAAATCGACGCCGTGCAGGTGGACGAGGTCGATCGGATACCTGTCCAGGGCCCGGGCGACGGCGCTCCGGTGGTGGCTCCAGGCCCGCTCCCTGGCCGCCTCGTCGAGGACCGCGCCCGGCGGGGGCGCCGGCGTGGCGACCAGCGTCCCCGCGCACGCGGAGCCCTCCGGGGCGACAACGATCGACCGGTGGCCGCCGCGCGAGAGCGCCTCGTCGAGCATCGAGAGGACCTGCTCGGCGCCGCCGACGGCGTCCGGACCCACGGGCGCGAGCGGATAACCGACGAGCAGGACCGTCAGAGGCACAGCTCGCGCTCGAGGCCGAGCAGCGTGAGCGTCTTCGCCGCGAGCCGCCGCCAGCGCGCGCCGTCGATCGGGAAGCCGAGGCGCTCGTAGTGGAGCGGGCCATCGTGCGGCGGCCTGCGGAAATCGTACGCGGGCGCCGGCCGGAAGCGCTCGACCTCCGCGCCGAACGGGGCGAGCACCTCCCGCTGGCTGGCGAAGCAGGCCAGCATGGCGCGCTTCCGCGACGCCTCGATGTCCGAGAGCCGGAGCGCGATCTCGGGGACGCCGGGGTGCGCGATGAACTCGCCGGTGAGGAGGCGGCCGCGCGCGGCGTGGTACGACGCCGCCTCGAAGATCAGCGGCGCGGTGACGCCGTTCCAGAGGGCGAGCACCGCCGCCGCGTGGACGATGAGCGCCGCCGCGTCGTGATCGGGGTGGCCGCCCTCGTAGGGGTGGGTGAACACCACCTCGGGCCGCGTCCGGGCGAACAGCTCGACGAGCCGCCGGGCGAGGCTCGGCGCCTCCTCGATCGCCTCCTGGTCGACCGCGCCGAGGCACCTGAGCCGCCCCGCGGGCACGTTGCCGGCCGACAGGGCGCGGGTCACCTCCTCGCGCCGGAGCGCGGCGTAGCGCTCGCGCCCGATGCCGGCGAGGCCCGCCGGCACGAAGCGCTCGTCGCGCGGCGCCCCGTCGGTCACGTGGACCACCTCGATCGGGCTGAGCCGGCCGATCCGCGCGCCGAGCCCGATGGTCTCGTCGTCCGGATGGGCGAGCACGACGAGACAGCGCGGCGCCCGGCCCGACGAGAGCCACGAGAACGGCGGCCACGCGAGCTCCTGGGCGGAGGGGCCCTGACGGCGGAGCACGGCGAGGTTCACGACGGCACCTCCACGCGCCCGCGGCGCAGCTCGGCCCGCGGCTCCGGTCGCCTCCCCGGGATGCCGCGGTGCTCCTCGGGTCTCTTCTTTCGCTTCGGCGTGCTCGCGACGTGGGACATGAGCCACCTGGAGCGCATGCGGCCAGGTCGTCCTGGCGCAAAACGCAGCGATCCCCACACTACCAAACGGCGACGCGGCGCGCCAGACGGCGCGCAAAGCGCGGACTGACGGGCAGACGCGTACCCGCCCCTCGCCTCTTTGCGCGCGTTACGCACGTTACGCACGTTACGCACGGCGTCGTTTCATGCGTAGCGCCGCGTCATCCGGGCGCAGAAGTCGGCGAACTCCTCGATCCGCTGCGGAGGGCTCGTGTGGTGGGGCCGGAGGCCGGCGTGCTCCGGGGTGAAGCAGTAGGTCAGGGTCACCTCGAACGGCTCGATCGCCTTCATCTGCCGGTCGAACCAGGCCTCCGCGCCGGGACGGAAGCTGTCGGCCCAGCTGAGGCCCGTGCGGAGGTGGCGCACCCCGAGCTCCTTCAGCCACGCCACCGCGTCGTCGAGCCGGTGGTCCTCGAAGTGGAACCACTGGCACAGACCGAATTCAGGGGTGTACTCCGGGAAGAGCCGGAGCGCGCGCTTGGGCGTCCCGTCCTCGCGGAGCAGGCCCATGTAGAAATGCCGGTAATACGACGAGCCCTCGGCCTCCCGGTGCCGGGTCGTCGCCGGCCACGCGCGCGGCAGATCATAGAGGCTGTACCAGTGGATCCGCTCGACCTTGCCGCGGAGCAGCTCGGCGCTCCGCCGGAGACCGAACTCCTGCACCTCCTCGGCGCCGAACGTGGAGACGCCGATCTCGGTGATCCAGAGCGGCCTGTCGGTCACCACGCGGATCTCCTCGAGCTTGGCGGGCCACTCGTGGATCTGCCAGTGATTCCAGTCGAGAGGGAAGCCGTGCACCGCGACCACGTCGACGTGCTCGAGCACGCCCTGCCGCCCCATGTTGGCGATGAACCCCGGATCGATCGGCGAGATGCCGCCCAGCACGCGCAGCAGCCAGTGGCGCTCGCTCCGGATCGCGTCCGCGGCGAGCTTCACCATGGTTCCATACGTCGTCCACTCGGGATCGATCTCGAAATCCCAGTGCGACCTGTTGTTGGGCTCGTTCCAGAGCATCACCGCCTCGATCACGCCTGCTCTCCCTTCACGAAAGCTCGCCTCGCCGGGTAGACGGCGCCAGGCGGACGACCGGCGGCCCTCTCGCGCCGGCGGCAGAGGTAGACCTCGGGCTCGGGGTGGTTCACGATCTCGAAGCCGGCGCTCCGCAGCATCGCCTCCGCGCAAGCCCGGTTGGGCACCCACCAGTTGGTCGGGTCGTGCGCATAGCTGTGCTCCACGAAATGGAGCCTGGGATAACCGGCCTCGTCGAAGATCTCCTCCTCGGAGAAGGGGAAATCTTCCTCCAGCGGCGCCACCTCCGCGCTGCCGCGCTGCATGCTCTGGAAGATCAGCGTGTGTCCGACCACGTGCTCGTGGAGCAGATCGAGCGCCAGGAGCGGGTGGCGGAGGTGGTACAGGACACCCAGGAAGAGCACGAGATCGAAGCGCTCTCCGAGGCTGCCGACGTCGTACACGGAGAGGTTCCGGAACTCGATGTCCGCCCCGGAGACCTCCGCGGCGAAGCGCGCCTGCGCCAGGTAGTCGTCGTCGCTGTCGATCCCGAGGACGCGCGCCGCCCCGCGCCGCTTCATCTCGAGCGAGTAGAAGCCGGCGTTGCAGCCGATGTCGAGGACCGTCTTGCCCGTGAGATCCGCCGGGACGGCGTCGGCGAAGCCCCTCCATTTGAACGCGGGGTAATCGCCGAGGAAATGGTCGGGCGCCGTCTTCACCCCGCGGAGATCGAGGTTGTGGAACCACGGCCCGAGCCCGCGGACGCGCTCCTGGATCTGCTCCCGCGTCCACTTCGCCGCTCCCTCGACGCACCTCTCCATGGCTCCTCCCTTCACGCGGCGGCGCGGCTGAGGAGCTGGATGGCCTCGTGGTAGCCGTGCAGCGTCCCCACGTCGACATAGGCCTCTCCGGCCCGCACGGCGCGCGCGCTGCCGCCGCGGGCGAGGTACTCGTTCACAAGGGTCCCGATGTACGGGTCCTCCCGCCCGCGCTCGCGCCAGAGGTCATGGAGCTCCTGCATCACCGCCCCCGTGAGCCTGAAGGCGCCCCAGACCCACCGCGAGCGCGCGTTGCGCTGCTTGACCTGGATCTCGAGCACCCGGCCCTCCTCGTCGGTGACGACCGCATCGAAGAGCTCTGGATGCTCGACCGGAAAGAGCAGGAACGAGAGCCCCCCGCCGCCGAGCGAGCAGAGCCCGTGCTCCGGGAACCACACCGTGTCGGGGAGCCCCACGAGGACGTCCTCCTCCGGCCCGATCCAGGGGAGCGACCGGAAGATGGCGTCGCAGAGCCCGGCGGCGGCCGGCTGCACCACATAACAGATGTGCGCCGGGCCGACGCTCGCGCCGTAGTACTCGACGATATCCGACTTGCCCGGCGAGATCACCATGCACAGCCGGGTCGCGCCGGCGAGCACCATCCGGTCGATGAGGTACTCGCTGACCGCGCGCGGCCGCTCCACGTCGCCGTCCAGGCGCGTCCCCACCGGGAGCAGCTCCTTCGAGAACGCGAGCGGCTGGATCCTGCTGCCCAGACCCGCCGCCGGAATCACTCCCCACATCGCGCCGTCCCTCCGTTCGATGAGCCGACCTCGGCTCCGTTCAATGAGCCGAGACCGACCCGAGAATGGCCACGAGCTCCGCCGCGCGGCGCGCGGCGCTGTGCTCCGCGAGCACCCGCTCCCGCGCCGCGCGGGCGATGGCCGCGAGCTCGCCCTCCGGGAGCGAGAGCGCCGCGACCGCCTCGTCCGTTGTCGCCGCCACGAGGATCTCGCTCCCCGGCGTGAAGAACCGGTCGAGCCCCTCCCACCCGTCGCTCAGGATGGGTGTCCCGCAGGCGGCGGCCTCGAAGAGCCTCCCGGAAGGGCAGTAGCCCATCGCCGCCATCGCCCCCCGCGTCACGTTGAGCGTCAGCCGCGAGGAGCAATAGAACGCCGGGTGATCCGGCGGGGCCACGTGACGATGGTAATAGACGTTCTGCGCCCACGGGAAGTCCTCGGGGTAGAGCGAGCCCCCGATGACGAACCGCTTCTCGGGCAGCCTCCTCGCCGCCTCGAGGAAGAGGCGGGAGAGCGCCGCCTGCCGGTCGGCGGCGTACGTGCCGAGGTACGAGAGATCCCCGCGGAAGCCGTCCCGCGGCGGGACCGGGCGGTGCACAGCCGGGTCCGCGCTGCCGTAGAGCGGGAACACCCGCCGGGCGCCGAGCTTCGCCTGGAGCTGATCGAGCGCCGCTCCGCCCGTGTAGCTGAGCACGCAGTCGAAATCGACGAGGCCTCGCGGGCCGATGTAGCCGACCGGCTGTCCGGCCTGGATGCGATCCAGCGTCACCGGCGTGTCGAGATCGTAGAAGACCTTGAGCGCGCCGGACTCGAGGACAACGTCGGTCGCGGGGCCGCCGTCGGGGCAGTATGACGTGACCATCGCCGCGTCGGCCTCACGGACGGCGCGCCTGGCCTCGGGGAGGACGTCCTCGAACGAGGTGTAGAGCCGGAGCGTGTTGCCGTGCGAGAGCGCCGTCAGATCCCGGTGCGCGGCGTAATACGGGACGTCGCGCTCGAAGAAGGTGACGCGGTGCCCGGCCCGCCCGAGGGCGGAGACGACGCCGCGCCACAGCGTGGCGTGGCCGTTGCCCCAGGACGAGCTGATCGTCAGACCGAAGATGACGAGCCTCATGGCGGAGCGGACCTCCTCGATGCCTGCGTGTCCGGCGCCGGCGCCGGCGGCCTGCCCGGCTCGCCGGGGATCATCGCTTCCACCTCGGGGCGGCAGCGGATCCGCGGCAAGAGCGCCCTTGCCTCGGGCCGGAGTCGGCGGAGCGTGTACGCCACCTTGGCGCGGGTGTGCTCGGGCCCGTAGCAGTCGAGGAACCCGGCGCTGTTCAGCGAGAAGAACGAGAGCGCGTCAGCGTCGTTGAGCAGGGCGAGCTCGGCGTCTTCGCCCGGCCGCTCGTGCGACGCCACAAGGGCGCCGATCCGGTCGAGGACCTCGGGCGCGAGCCCGACACCGGCGAGCGCGGCGCGCGTCAGGGCGGCCCCGCGACGCGCGTGCTCGTCCTTGAACGCCTGGTAGTCCGGGGCGCGGTGCTCCATCCGGACGTCCGCCTCGGAGACGAGCCGCTCCACGTCGTGGAAGAGCGCCGCCACCTGGACGGCGACGCCGGCGCGCGGCTCGAGGCGGAGCATCCATTGCCAGACGTCGATCGCATGATCGTGGTCGGCGCGGACGAGCGGCCTGTCGAGATCGTGGAGCTCCCGGTGCCGCCCGAGGACCCGGGCGAAGACCGCCGTCGCGGAGGCGAGGTTCCTCCTGCGGATGAAGCGCTGGCACCGTGTGAGAACCTCGTAGGCGGCGCGCGCGGCGCCCGCTCGCTCGATCCCCTCGATATGCAGGTCGAAGAGGCCGCCGGCGTCGAGCGCGTGCAGGTGGGTGTCGAGCGCCCACAGGTCGACCGCCGACGCGCGCCACGCGCGGGCGTCGACGACAGCGTGGAGCGCCCCCCCGGACGGGCCGGGCGCGCCGCTCTCCACCTCCACGCCAGGGAACTCCCTGGAGAGCGCCGCCCTGTCGGACGGGGAGAGGAGCGGCGTCCCGCGGATCGAGCGTCCATCGCTGCTCGAAGAGGGGCCGTCGATGAGGATGAGACGCTTGAGCATGAGCGTGCGCTCTCCGGTCAGCCACCGGGATGGAGCTCGACACAGCTGCCGCGCGCGGCTGCCGCGGACGAACCGGGATCGCAGGTGGGGAACCTATCGCCGCGGTCCTCACCGCACCATCGCGGAAATTCCGTAGAGCAACGTCGGGAAAGAAATGAGCGCGAGACGTGGGATCGCCGTAGCGGCGCCAGCCGCGGCCATCGCCCTCGACGCTCCGCCGCGAGCCCCGGCGTCCGCTCCGCGGCCGCCCTGCCACGACGGCCGTACCTGGTCCGCCTGGGCTGCGCGCGCGCCGCCTGGGGTCGCCCGGGCGTGGCCCACCGCCGCTGATACCGCATCTCCCGCTCACTGCCGTCTGCCCCCCTCTTGCGCACGAACACGTACGCCGAATTTACGAGGAGCATCACGCGGCTCACCGGCTTTTATTGCGCGCCGCAGCGCGATCAGCGAGTGTGGTGCCGATGCAGCTTGCGCAGCGCCTGGCCGGGCTTGAGCTATCGGCCATCCCCGTGTGGGTCCTCGACGTGGACCGCTCGCGGGTCTGCTGGGTGAACGAGGCCGGCCTGGACCTGTGGCGGGCGCAGGATCGCGACGAGCTGTTCGCGCGCGATTTCTCGAAGGTGCCGGCGCCGATCCGGACGCGCATGCTGGCCCTCGCCGCGCAGGTGCGCGAGGGGGGCGTCGTGCGCGAGAGCTGGACCTTCTACCCGAGCGGGGTGCCGGTGACGGTGACGCTCCACTCCTCGAGCGTCGCGCTCGACGATGGGCGATTCGCGATCTTGAGCCAGGCGATTCCCACGGAGGGAGCGCCTGAGCCGGAGCTCGTCCGAGGCATCGAGGCGCTGCGCCACACCTCCGTGATGATCGCGTTCGTCGACCCGAGCGGAGACCTCCTGATGCAGAACCCGGCGGCGCTGCGGGCGTTCGGCCGCACCGGGACGTGGAGCGCCTGGCTGGGTGAGCCCGGCGAGGCGGACGCGATGCTCAGGGCGGCGCTGGACGGCGACATCGTGACGCGAGAGACGCTCGTCCGCACCGTGGACGGGGAGCGCCTTCACGCGATCGAGGGCCGAGCGGTGCGTGATCCCGTGACGGGCGTCCTGGGGGTCCTGTTCCACCACACGGACGAGACGGCGCGGATAGGCGCCGAGCGCTCCGCCGAGGAGCGCGGCCGCCTGCTGGACGAGCTGAACGCGACGCTGGCGCTCGTCGAGCGGCAGCGCGGTGAGATCCTCGCCCTCTCCGCGCCCATCCTGGACGTGGGCGAGCGCGCGCTGGCGCTGCCGATCATCGGGGCGCTGAACCGAGAGCGGAGCGCGGAGATCGCGGCGCGGCTCCTGCCTGCGATCGCCGGCAGCGGGGTCGACCGCGTGATACTCGACATGACCGGCGCCGCGGCGCTCGACGACGCCGGCGCCAGGCACCTCATCGACATGGTACGCACCATCCGGCTGCTCGGCGCGTCCGCCATGATCACGGGTATCCAGCCCGCGCTGGCCCGCTCCCTGGTGGCATCGGGCTTTGACGGGACGGGCATCACCCTCGTGGGCTCCATCGCCCAGGGCCTCTCGCGCTCCAGGAAGCGCTGAGCCGGAGCTCCCGTCGTGCTCCGCCAGGCGGCCGGCGTCGTCCTGGCGCATGCCTTCGGCCAACTGGCACACACGGGTCGAACCCCTGGCACAAAGTGCCACAGCAGGCTCGTAACATATCAGAATTTCATCACATTCAGGACGGCACAAAGCATGCTCATCCTGGCCATCATGAACATCGAGATGGCAAGGCGAGCGGTTGGGGTCGGGGTGCTGGCGGCGTGTACGGCCTTCGTGGGGGGATGCATGGCCGAGGTGGTGGACGGAACCGATCAAGCGCAGGATGAAGTGAAAGAAGAGGAGACCTCCTGCTGGGCTGACTTCGGCCCCGAGGCGCCCGGCGAATGCGCCATCGGCGAGGAGCGGGAATGTACGGACGATGATCCCAATACGCTGACCGGGTTTTGCCGTGAAAAGTGCGTGAACATCGACGGCAAGGCGGTCTGGGGGCTCAGGACCAACGACTTCCAGTGCCCCTATTATGAATCAGCCTGGCACATCGGCACATCGGTTGAATGTGACTGTTTCACGCCTCTCGTGCTCTCCTTCGACAATCGCCCCGTGGAGTTCACCGCCGAGGCGGGCGCCGCCTTCGACCTGACCGGCACCGGCGCGTGCCACGCGAGCGATTGGCCCACCTCGGCGACGCCCTGGCTCGCGCTCGATCGCGACGGCGACGGCGCCATCCAGCATGGAGGCGAGCTGTTCGGCTCGGCCACGCGGCTGGGGAGCGGGGGGTTCGCGAAGAACGGCTTCGAGGCGCTGCGCGAGCTCGACGCGGACAAGAGCGGCGTCCTCGACAGGCAGGATCCGGCGTTCGCCAGGGTGGTCGTCTGGTCGGATAAAAACCTCGACCGGAACAGCGCGCCGAGCGAGATCACGCCCCTCGAGGCGCTCGGCGTGACGTCGATCGATCTCCGCGACTTCCGCGACATGCGCTGCGACGCGCGCGGCAATTGCGAGGGCGAGCGGAGCGCTTTTGCCTTCACGGACGCCACAGGGACGGCGCGCCGGGGGACGGTGATCGACGTGTACATGTCCCGTCGATGAGCGCCGCGCGGTGTTCACCCGGGCAGCGAGCGACGAAACGACGAAGTCCGCGCCTTCGCGATTGAACCACATCTCGCCGGGTCCCACAAGCCGTACCAAGGTACGGGTGGTCGATCCCACCTCGTATCGCTAGCTTGCGCGTCACCGGAAAAGGAGTATCGCCGATGAAGCGCAAGACACCGCTCGTCCTCGTGTCCCTCTTCACGCTCCTGGGCGCGCAGTCCGTCACCATGCTCAACGGGTGTACCCCCACGCCGGCGGAGGACGACCACCTGAGGAGCGGCCGGAGAACTCGGCCTGCCAGGCGGAGATCCTGAGCTGGGCACAGCAGAAGGGCGCGACCTGCGACTGAGGACAGGCGACTGCATCTCGCCCGCCGCCATCGAGGGCGGCATCGCGCTCCCGGGGGCAGCGCCGTCTTCTGCCAGGCGCGCGAGGCGCTCGGCGAGCTGCGCGCGGCGGCCGTCGAGGCGCTGAACGGGCTCGGTGGCGACTTCAGCCTCTGGGCAGCGTCACGGGTCGTCGCGCCGAGGAGACGTAGGTGTGAAGCTATCCACGTGCCTTTTGCAGCAGGATCCCGAGCTCCACCGCGGACCTCGCCCCCAGCTTGGCCATCACGCGCGCCCGGTGCTCCTTGACCGTCCGCTCGGAGATCCCGAGCTCCCCCGCGATCTGCTTGTTGAGCAGCCCCCGCGCGACGCCCTCGCAGACCTCGCGCTCCCGCGCGGACAGGAGCGCCATCCGCGCCGCGAGGGTGTCAGGCTTGATGGCGGCGGAAGGCGCCGCGCACCGGCTCGGCTCGGCCCCGCCGGGCGCCGTCCCAGCGGCGACGAGACCGCGCCGGCGAGTCTCTTCCGGGCGCTCTCCGAACGCGCGCACGTACACCGACTCGAAGACCTCGCGCCCGGCGAAGCCGGCGGCGCGCGCGACGTGCAGCACGGCGAGGTGCGGCTCGGCGAGCAGCATCCGCTGCGCGCGGACCAGGCGCCGATCGCGAAGGAACGTTCCGAGCGAGGTCCCGCGGTGCGCGCGGAACGCCGCCTCGACCGAGCGGGCGCTCGTCCCGGCAACGGCGGCGACATCGATCGCGCTGATCGGCCCGGCGGCGTGCGCGTCCACGTACTCTTCGACCCGCCGGAGCACCGTCCGGCTCGACGGCGGCGTGGGCCGCTCCAACAGGTGAGCGAGGTTGTGAGGCTGCCCCATCAGCAGGGCGCGCGAGAGCGACTCAGTCAGCCCGGCGAACACCTGGGGGTGATCGATGTCCGTGCCGGCGTTGATCTCTGCGGCCATGAAGCGGCAGAGTCGCTCGACGTAGGATCCGCTTCCGGCGCGGGAGTCCAGCGAGAGCTGGAACTGGAAGTCCTCGCGGACGACCTCGCCGGTGATCGACTCGAGCTGGGAGCAGAGATAGCCACGGTCGAAGCGCACCGTGATGACCTCCATCGCGCTGTCGTAGTTCACCTTCGAGCGGCCGTGAGCCGAGAAGATGGCTGGGCCGCCGCCGTGTCCCAGGGTCGCGCTGTCGCGTCCCAGCGCCGCGCGTCCGCTGCCGCGGACGGGAATGACGAGCATCGGCGCGTCCACCTGGGCGTCCAGGTAGATCGCGTCGCTGGTATGGTCCTGGACGAAGAGGATGGGGCCGAAGTCCACGGCGTGGGCGCGCCACTCGAAGCCGCGCGGGAGCGCGGGGTCAACTTCCCCGTAAAGCCCCTCCCATATGGATACGGCGGTGTGGTGGTCGCGGGTGTGGATCTCGAACCGGCGGGGCACGTCCTCGTGAGTCGCGCGGGGCATGGGGGGTTCGCCTCCAGGATCGATCGCGGATCGGACGGCATGAAACGTCAGCGCTGTCAGAAAAGCAAGCGCGCCCTGACGACGCAATCGTGGGATGACCTGCGGCGGGTACTCGGACTGCGGGCCGGTCTGTCATCGCCAGGGCGGCGCGCGGTCCCGGCTCTGACATGCCGCCTCTGGTGGACGTCTCGGACGTATCGCGCTCCTGAAATCGGCGGCTATTTTTCCTGAGCGCTCCCGGAGTTTCATCCGGTACATTTCCTCTTCTTTCCACGTCTTATATATTCCTTGGCAACTTCCCATCGAAAGGAGTCACCCATGCCGTTGGATCGAGACCTTCTCAAGCGCGAAATCCTGCCGATTCCGGACCGGCCCTATGTCGGCCCGGTGATGTACAATGCCCAGGACCCAGCTTCCCACTTCCCTCCCATCGAGCCGATCAAACCGCCCTCGAAGGCCCCCAATGTGCTCCTCATCCTGCTCGACGATGTGGGCTTCGGCGCCGCGGAGCCCTTCGGGGGGGTCATTAGTACCCCGACAGCCAAGCGGCTCGCCGAAGGCGGACTCAGATTCACCCGTTTCCACACGACAGCCCTGTGCAGCCCGACGCGCGCCGCCTTGATGACTGGCCGCAACCCCCACTCCGTCGGCATGGGCTGCATCACCGAGCTGTATACCGGCGCGCCTGGCTACACCTCGATGATCCCCAACACCGCCGCCTCGATCGCCAAGATCCTCAGGTACAACGGCTACTCGACGGCTCACTTCGGCAAGTGCCACGAGGTGCCCGTCTGGGAAACCGGCCCATCGGGGCCCTTCGACCACTGGCCCACCTACATGGGCTTCGAGAAGTTCTATGGCTTCGTGGCAGGCGAAACCAACCAGTTCTACCCTACCCTCTACGATGGAACGACCTACATCGAGACGCCTCACGACGGGGACTACCACCTGACCACGGATCTGACAAACCAGACCATCAAGTGGATCGAGCAGCAGAAGGCCATGGCGCCGGACAAGCCATTCTTCATCTATTTCGCTCCCGGCGCGACCCATGCGCCCCACCAGATCCCGGACGCCTGGCTTGACGAGTACAAGGACAACGCGGACTTCGCCAAGGGCTGGGACGAGCTGCGCGAAACGATTTACAGAAAACAAAAATCGCTTGGCGTCATTCCAGAGGACGCGGAGGCGGCGGTCAACGAGGACGTCCCAAAGTGGGACGATGAAATGTTCGACGGCATAAGGGACTCCCTGCGCCGCGAGATGGAGCTCTACGCCTCCTTCCTCCAGCAGACCGACGAGGAGGTCGGCAGGGTGATCAAGACGCTCGAGGACCTCCACCTCATGGAGAACACGCTGATCATTTACATCCTCGGCGACAACGGCGCTTCCGCCGAAGGCACCTTCATGGGCACCTTCAACGAGATGATCGGCTTCAACGGCATCCAGAAATCGCTCGATGAGCAAAAGACGATCATCAAGGACAACATAGACAAGTTCGGTACCAAGGAAGCGTACAATCACTATGCCATCGGCTGGGCCCAGGCCATGTGCACGCCGTACAAGTGGACCAAGCAAGTCGCCAGCTTCTTCGGCGGCACGCGCAACGGCATGATCGTCCATTGGCCAGGGAAAGACGGCGACGGGAAAGACCACATCGTCCGGGGCGACAGGGGGCTGCGACACCAATTCACTTACGTGATCGATGTGCTTCCGACGATCCTCGAGGCGGCCGGATTGCCGGAGCCGTTGAGCGTCGACGGGGTGCTGCAGATGCCCATCGAGGGTACGAGCTTCCTCCGGACGTTCAGAGAGCAGAATGCGCCCGAGTTCCGCACGACCCAGTACTTCGAGATGTTTGGCAACCGTGGCATCTACCATAACGGCTGGACCGCCGTCACCCTCCACTCGAAGCCCTGGGACTTCGAATCCAATCCGGACTACGAAAAGGACACGTGGGAGCTCTACTACACGTACCCATGGGGCGAGAAGTCGCCGCATAAGGTGGACTGGACCCAGGCAAACAACCTCGCCCAGAGGGAGCCCGAGAGGCTGGCGCAGCTGAAGAACCTTTTTGAGATCACCGCGGCCCGATATAACGTCTTTCCCCTCAACGACGAAAAGACAGAGCGCCTGGAACAGGCGGCCCCCCCGGTCGGCACGAAGCAGAGGTACGTCGACGGCAGCTTCGTCTCCGACCCGTGCGTGATCAACAACTTCAACCGCTCGTTCATGATCACGGCAAAGATCGAGGGCCCCCACGGGGAAGCGCCGAACGGCGCGATCCTCGCCCGGGGCAACGATTTCGGCGGCTTTGGCCTCTATGTCAAGAACGGAAGGCTTACTTACGTCTACAACTACCTTGGGCTCGAACGGTACTACGCCCAAGCCGAATCTCTGCTGCTGCCTCTGTCCGAAGCGTACGAGGTCCGCATGAAGTTTACCTACACAGGCACGGATACGGGCGAGGGCGGCAGGGTGGAGCTCCTCATGAAGTGGCCCAGGGAGAACGACTTCAAGCCTCTCACGCTGGTCGCGTTCCCGGCCGTCGGTGAGGATCCGCTCAACCATACACCGAAGGATTTGCCGCCGGGCCATATCCTCAAGACCAATCCCATTATCTTCAACGTGGACGCCTTCCTGATGGTCGGCAAGAAGACGGGCGGCCCGTTGTGCCCCGACTTCGCAGGTAGCGGGAACAACCGCTTCCCCGGCAAGGTGCACTGGGCGGAGATCGAGCTGACGGGCGAACCCGCCAAGGTGAGCCCCGAACACAGATTGCACGCGCTCGAGGCGATCCAGTGACACGTTGACCCGGCCAAAGGGTACGCGGTTCTAAGGGTGAAGGGCCCTCGCGCGCCGCGCAGGCGCCGGGGGCGGGGATTGCGCGGGCTCAGCTTGTGTGCACCGGCGACCTCGGTGAGGCTCGGCAGGCCTTCCGCCGCGTTTACGCGGAGGCGACCCTCGAGCCCTAGCGCGGCACATCGTTCGGCTGTGCGATGGTGGTCGCCTCCTTCGGCACAGTCGGTGTCGTGGCGGGCGACTGGCCCGGCGGAGGGCGGGCCTTCGTGCCGGCGGTCGGGGAGCAATACATCCTGTCGCTCTCGGCCGGCGGGGAGAGCGCCGGCGACCACGCGGGCGAGCCCTTCCGCGTCGTGCCGGGCCGGCGCGCCGCGCTGTTTTCACCAGGGCGATCCTGCTCGCTCGATGTCAGCGGGGAGTTTCACGGGCGGACCCTCGTGATCGACCGCGGAGCGCTCGACGCCCACTTCACCACGCTCACGGGCGCTGCGCTGCGCGGCGGTGCGTCGTGATCTCCGCAGGTGAGGCATTCAGGCAGCAGCAGGCGGCGACGCGACTGGACGTGGGCGACGGGAACCGGCGGCGCGCACACACCGAATGCCATGCAGGGGCCTGCGTCAACATCACCTCCGAAAGCGCCGGTTCGACACTGGCCTCAAGCTTGCACAGGCCGACCCGACCCTTCTCCAGGCTGCGCAAGTACAACATTGAAAAAAGGATGACCACCCATGCGGTCTCTTGCAGGTTCACTTCTCCACTCTCTGACGATCCCGGCTCTTTCCACCCTGCTGCTCGCGGGCTGTACCAGCGCCGGCCCCTCCGCGGCCGACGGCGATGAGAGCGGGGCGGCCGTGGGCGAGGCGCATGACGCGCTCACCCCCGAGCAGTGCACCTATTTCAATCCCAGCGGCAAGGTCCAGATCTGCCACCACACCGGCTCCGCGACGAACCCGTACACGATCCTTCGTATCAGCGACCAGGCGTGCATCAACGCGCACAGCGCCCACGACGGTGACTACATCACCAGCACCGACCCGAGCTCGCCGCTCTACGACCCGACCTGCAACGGCCAGGGCTGCCTCCCCGTGAACGCGCCGTGCGACGCCAACGTCCCGTGCTGCGACGGCCTGCTGTGCCAGAACGGCACCTGCACCGACCCCTGCGCCTCGGCCCCCTGCCAGAACGGCGGCGCCTGCGCCGCGACCGAGAGCGGTTACACCTGCTCGTGCGCGCCCGGCTGGACGGGGACGAACTGCGAGACCAACATCGACGAATGCGCGCCGAGCCCCTGCGTCCACGGCACGTGCAACGATCAGGTCAACGGGTACACCTGCTCGTGCGCGCCCGGCTGGACGGGGATGAACTGCGAGACGCCCGTCTGCGTCCCCATCACCTGCGCCGCTCAGGGAGCGACCTGCGGCTCGATCGCTGATGGCTGCGGCGGGGCGCTCGACTGCGGCTCATGCGGGTCGGGCTTCACCTGCGAGAGCGGCACCTGCCAGCCCGCGGCGCCAGCGTGCCCGTGTGATGGCATGTCCGGGTGGGGTCCCCCTGCCCCCCCCGTCAAGTGCATCAACTACTCGGGTTCCATGGGCCCCGGCAGCATCTACTACTATCTGAAGAGTGAGGACAATGGCCACGAGGGCCCCTTCGTCGGGTTCGCTGTCAACGGCCAGTTCGGCCCGGAGCCCGACCAGTGCGGATACGTGTCGGTGGCCAACACCCTCACGACCATGCCGCTCACCAGCCAAGCTCAGGCAGACGCCTGCGTACAGAGCTTCCTGAGCTTCGCCGGCAGCTGCCCCTGAGCTGCGCGACAGCCCAGGGCGGCGTCTGCTGAGGCTCGCCGTTGCCCCATGACGGCTCCGGCATGACGGTGAATTAAGGAAAAACCAGGGCTAGTACTACAGTTGCAGTTTGCTGCCTGGCGAACTGGCGCAACCATCTAAGCCTCGGGATGCTCGACGTCGGGCTCGGCGAGACGGTGGGCACCCGGGCTCTGCAGCTCGCACCAGGTTTGCGCGGAACCGCATTGACGAGTCGTCCGGCCCGGAGCATGTGCAACTGTAGTACTGACCAGCGCGTGCAGCATGGATGTATGGTGGGACGGCCACTACGCAGGCTTGACTTTCGAATCGCGTTCGGATACCCCCGCCCCGCCCCCTCGGCGGCCGATGGGCCGACCTCCACGGTGCTGCGGGGTGTCTTCACTTCACAGCCTGCGGGGCACCGCAATGCGCCAATTTTACATCAATTCAGTGCTTGCCTTTCAGAGCGTGCCTCTTCGTCACAGCCGCGTTGCGCGCTCCATGCAATTCATAGCAAATCGAGTTGTGCGCTCCACGGTAGAGCGCACACAGCAGTCCTAACCTGGGAGGAATCACAATGAACGCAAGACGCGCTGGCGCTTGCAAGTGGATCAGTCTGATGTTTGCCGTGGTGACTCTGGCATTGTCACCGAGCGCAAGGGCAGACATCTGCTGGAACTGGGCCTTCGATACCGAGGCGGGGACGTTTCTCACGACGGGAACCCTGAACGGAAGCGGCGGGGCAGATCCGGCCAACTACACGATCCTTGACATGACGGTGACGAATTCCACTTTATCGGACAACATCGGCAGATCCCTTGCTGCGGGAACCCTCAACGAGCAGAATCAGCCGATCCAGGCGTTCCAGTGGAACGGAACGGCACCCACACAATGGTCGCGTGGTAACGGTGCCTACACCAATGGCTCGAACATCTTTGTGACCGGCACCGAGGGGCGCTACTTGTTCTATCCCGGATTCTATCAGGTTTCGTCGTCGGAGTCCGTGGTCGTCGTGCAGGCCACGTCCATAACGCTCGCGCCCAGCGGTTCGACCTGCACGACCGCCGCGTCCGGCGCGGGCGGCGGGGGTGGCATGGGCGGTGGTATGGGCACCGGCGGCGCCGGCGGCGATGGCACCGGCGGCATGGGCGTCAGCGGCGCCGGCGGCGATGGCACCGGCGGCATGGGCGTCGGCGGCGCCGGCGGCGATGGCACCGGCGGCGCCGGCGGCGATGGCACCGGCGGCGCCGGCGGCAATGGCACCGGCGGTATGGGCACCGGCGGCGACACGACATCCACGACCACGGCCGCCACGACCGGCACCGGCGGCGCGGGCGGCAGCGAGGATGACGGCGGCTGCGGCTGCCGCATGACCGGCGACGGCTCGCCGCGGGGGGCGTCCTACGCTTCGCTCTTCACGATCGCGGCGGCCGCGCTCGGGGTGCGGCGCCGGCGCTCGCGATCCCGGTAGACCGACAGCAGCAGGGGGAGGCATCTCAGAAAGTCTCCCCGCCGCACCGCAGGTCCGCATGAAACGCCTTCTCCAGCGAGCACGTCATCGAGCGGCAGCTCGGGCAACGCCCTGCGGACCCTACCCGCAGCCGAGCTCGGCCGTGAACCTCGGCATGGACCGGCCATCGCCGAAAGCGAGAAAGCAGCGCAGGCGTCCTCGGCAGGAAGGCTCAGCACCTCACAGATCAGGCGCGCAGATTCGCCAACACCCCGCGCTGTGAACGCGTAGGGTCACGTAGTGTCATTTCGGATGCTCTCCTGTAAACCTCCCGGCACACGTAGTGTCACTCAATCCGATGCCGGGACGCCGCGGCAATGACCGGCATCCCGGGGCTTCGCGCCCGCCCTGGCTCGGCGCGTCCCCAGCATCCCCAATCCCTGGCAGGACTGTTCCGTGGGGCCGAACCGTTGCGATCTGTCGGATCCTCCGGGATTTTGGGAGAGCGTGACGACGGATCGCACCCCCTCGGGAGCCAGGGACCCAACCCGGACCCAATGAATAGGCGTTTGCGGGACTGCGCCTGAGCAGCAGCGGCGGCGAGGTCCCGGCGCAGTCCCGCAAACGTCGGGTTGGACCGGGCCGGTTCGCGGCCGGGCGAGGCGGTCGCGGGGTCTATGGGGATCCTGCCCGAGAAGGCAGCAGAGGGCGGGTGCGGCGGGGCTTGCACGCGTGGTGCATCCCGCCGCCACGACGTCGGGCGCAGACGTGCCGAGACAGAGCGCGGTGCCGACGGAGGCCCAGCAGCACGCACGCCACCGACATGGACGGCGCAAAAGGCGGATCGATGCCTGACCGCCACGCGACGGAGGTGGTGTTGTTGCTCCTGCCCAGGCCAGCGATGCTCATGACGTGTCCGGAGGAGCAGCGGAAGAGGCGACGACGCACGACGGCAGCGGGCGGCGAGCCATCGCAGCCTGGCCGCAGCGAGGACAGATGGACAGGTCGATCCCCGTGAGCGCGGTGAGCAGCGTGCACCAGTCGACCTTGACGACGTGGCGCGCAGAGGGCTCGTGCTCGTGCGAGCGGCCTTCCCGGTGCTCATCTCCCCCGACAGCGCGCTGCCCTGCGTCTCGCGCCGCCAGGATCCTCGTGCGTGCCACCTCGAGCGTGGTGGTGGCGTGACACGCTGCCATCAAGCCGAAGTGTCGGATCTTCACGAAGCGATGAGGCAGCACGTGCAGCAGGAAGCGACGGAGAAACTCCTCTGCGGAGAGCGTCACGGTCTTGTCTCCGCGGGTCCGGAAGCACACGCCGCGCTCATCCATCGACCGCAGTCGGTGATTGGACAGCCCGACGCGGTGGGTATAGCGACCGAGGTAGGCAAAGACCTGCTCGGGCCCAGCGAAGGGCGGCTTGGCGTAGACCACCCAGGGCTTGCGGTAGAGCGCGTCGAGCAGCGCAGCGAAGGCAGCGGGGGTGGCCAGCGCGGCGGCCCCGCCGGTCAGGTCGAGCTCTCCGGCGTCATAGGCCTGTCGAAGCGCGGCGAGCAACTTGCCACGGAAGAGCTTGCCGAGGACCTGCACAGGAAAGAGGTAGCCGCGCCGCCCCTCGATCCAGCGCGAGCCGTCGAGCGAGAGCCCGCCGCCGGTGACGATGCAGTGCAGGTGCGGATGGAAGCTCAGATTGCGGCTCCAGGTGTGCAGCACGGCGGTGACACCGATGTCGGCGCCGAGCCGCCTGGGATCGCGGCCGAGCGTGAGCAGGGTCTGCGAGCCGCACTGGAAGAGCAGATCGAAGACCGTCTGCGGGTTGACGAGCGCCAGCGGGCGCAGCTCGGCCGGGAGCGTGAAGACGACGTGGAAGTAGTGCGTCGGCAGGATGCGCTGCTGCCGCTCGGCGATCCACCTGGCCTGGCTGAGGCTCTGGCACTTGGGACAGTGGCGGTTGCGGCAGGAGTTGTACGAGGGCTGCTCGTGGCCGCAGCTCGTGCACACGTCGACATGGCCGCCCAGCACCGCGGTCCTGCACGCGGCGATGTCGCGCAGGACCTTGCGCTGGGCGGTGGAGACGGCGTGGGCGCGCAGGTAGGCCTCGCCGTGGGCGCGGACGATATCCGCGACCTCGAGACGAGGCCTACCTGTCGCCGCGGGCCGCGGCGCCAGGCGATGCGGGTGCACGCGACCTCAGCCGAGCTTCTTCTTGGCCTCCTGGGTGCCGAGCACTTCGGCCGGGCTGCGGGTGCGACCGACGTGAGCCTGGCTGACGCGGACGTAGCGGACGGTGGTGCGGATGGAGCGGTGGCCGAGCAGGGCCTGGATGACGCGGATGTCGGTGCCGAGCTCGAGCAGGTGGGTGGCGAAGCTGTGCCGGAGCACGTGCGGGGTGACGCGCTTGTGCAGCTTGCAGCGCCTCGCCGCCTCGCGCAGCGCGTTGCGCACCGCCTCGTGCGAGATGACCGAGCCCGGCTTGCGACCCGGGAACAGCTCCGGTCCAGCCGGTCTCTCCGCCCGCCAGTAGATGCGCAGCGCGGTCAGCACGGGGGCGCTGAGCATCACGTACCGATCACGCCCGAGCTTGCCATTGCGGACGTGGATGAGGTTGCGCTTGCTGTCGACGTCCTCGACCCGCAGCGAGCAGACCTCATCGATCCGCAGACCGGCGCCGTACGCCGTCAGGACGATCGTGCGCTGCTTGACCGAGCCGATCGCGTTGAGCAGCGCCTCGACCTCGGTGCCGCTGAGGACCGGCGGCAGCTTCTGGGGTACCTTCGGCCAGGGGATCGCGACGGCGACCTCCGGACGCCCGAGCGTGGTGGCGTAGAGGAACTTGATCGCCGCCACGTACTGGTGCTGCGTCGCCTCCGCGATCTTTCGCTGCTCGGCGAGGTAGAGCAAAAACGCGCGCACCTCGTCGAGACCCATCTGCTGCGGCGGCTTGCGGTGGTAGGCTACGAAGGCCCGTGCGCAGCGGAGGTAATTGTCGCATGTCGACGGCTTGTATCGCCGCAGCTTCAGGTCTTCGGCCATTCGATCGCGGAGCTGTCCCATCGCTGCCCTCCTGGTGGACGCGGCGCCCGGGCAGGGGCGTCGCGACCGGCAGGGTGGGCAGGGAATGAGGCGGCGGGCGGCCAGTCCTGCGCGGCGCCGGGCTCTTTTTTCGCAATAAATACTGGCAAAGGCCGCGCTGCGGCAGCAATGAGTGCCGTGACAACCGCAGCGAAGACAAGGATCCGAGCCGCAGCAGGAAATCGCGGCTCGGTCTCCGCAATGCTTAATGGAGCAGGGCCCGCAGCATCTTCTTGAGCCTCACGCCGAGCTCCTGCACCTCGTCAGCATCGAGCTCGCTCGCGGCCCCGAGCGCCGCCGCCAGGTCCATGGCTCCCAGGGTCTCGTGGAGGCCTACGCGGGGCGCGAGGGCGGCGTTTTCATCGCGGTCGCGGTCGTCGTCGCGATCGACCTCAGCAGGGACAGGAGCTGCCGCGAAGCGGCTTGGTCCAACTGTTAAGTGGTCCTGCCCCATGGCTGGGAGGAGCGCCAGAGCCAGGTGAAGCAGACGTACACGATGCTGTGGAGCGTTCCCATCTCCATTTGGGCCTGGTTCGTTGACCAACTCCCCTTCCTCTCCGAGGCGCTACACGAGGCCCCGCTCGTGAGCACGCTCGTCCATCGGGGCCCATTCCAGCGCTCCCTCGCCGATCACTCGCCCATCGACTACCTCCGCACCTCCTTCGCGCCCCACCTCGGCGCCGAGCTCACGGGTGGACATGAGCGCGCCGAAGTGAAGCCGGAGACCGGCTATGTTCCGCGGCCATGCGCCCGTGTGCCCTCGCGCTTCCTTGCTGCGCGCTGCTCGCCGCCTGCTCCGAACCTGCGCCCGACGCCGCACTCATCGGGAGCGCCGCGGGGCGGATCGTGGGTGGGATCCCGGACACGCTCCGCAGCTACGTCGTCGGCGTCGGTGACGACTTCGGCGTGTTCTGCACCGGCACCCTGATCTCGAAGCGCGTCGTGCTCACCGCGGGGCACTGCTACGCGAACAACCAGGGGCCGCAGGGCGGGATCACCGAGGTGTTCTTCGGGCCGGACACCCGCCCCGACGCGGATCCGCCTTCCGTCGCCGTCCCCACGGTCAAGACCGTCCTGCACCCGGAGCTGAGCTTCGAGACGCTGCGCTTCGACCTCGCGCTCGTGCTGCTCGCGGCCGACGCGCCCTCGCAGCCCGCGCCGATCCTCCGCGAAGCGCTGGCGAACTCGCCCGAATGGATCGGGCCGAGCTTCACCTTCGTGGGGTACGGCGATGACACCCTGGGAGGCGTCGACGTCCGGCGCGCGGCGACGTTCCCGATCGCGGCCGTGGGGCCGGCGGAGGTCGGGATCGACACGAAGACGGGGCCGATCGACGAGACCATGTTCTATTACCGCAAGCCGGGCAAGAACACGTGCAGCGGCGACTCGGGCGGCCCTTCGTTCGTGCCGCGCGGAGGCGTCGAGCGGCTCGCGGGGGTGACGTCGTTCGGAGATGACACATGCCTCGTCGACGGCGTGAACGCGCGCGCCGACGGGCCGGTCGTGACGGCGTGGATCCAGCCGACGATCGACGATCTCGAAGGTGACGATCCGTGCCGCGCCGATGGGATCTGCGACGAGAGCTGCAACATGGACGCAGAGCTCGTCGATCCCGACTGCGCCGAGAGCCACTGCAGCGCCGATGGGATGTGCGTGATCTCCTGCGTGGCGCCGTTCGATCCCGATTGCACGGGAGTCGACGACTGCGCCGCGAACGGCGTGTGTCATCCGTCGTGCGTGCCCGTCGACGTCGACTGCCGAGGATCGACCTCCAGCGCTCCGAGCGACGGCGGGGCGGGAGGGAGCGGCGGCGCCGGGGCAGATCGCGATGAGGGCGGCGGGTGCGCCTGCGCGACGCCCGGGTCGCCGGACGGCGGCGCGCAGCGGCTGCTCCCGGCGGCGGCGCTGGCCGTGGCGCTGTGGAAGCGGCGCCGGCGCTGAAGCCTTCTCACGACCGTTCGCGCCCCGCGAGGGCACGTCTCTTGGCACATGTCAAGCCGTACAAAGGTCCAATGGCCCGGGCTTCGCGCTGCCCCTAGCGTGCCCGCGCGAGCCGGCCGAGGCCGGAGCGCACCATCGCTCCACCAACGAGTCTCCAAGGAGATGCAACCATGCCCCTCTCTCATCGTGCCGGTCGCGCGCTCCTCGGCGCCGGCGGTCTTGCGCTCCTCGCATTCATCGGCGCCGCCTCCTGCTCCGACGGCTCGGACGGCGGAGGCCCCGGCGGCACCTCGCCCAGCGGTCCCGCGGCGCCTGCAGCTTCTCCGGAAGAGGTGATCTTCGCACGGGTCTACTACAAGGACGACGCCGACATCGACCGCTTGGCCGAAGAGGGGCTCGACCTCCTCGAGCACGCCGACCGCAAGGCCGGCTGGGTCGAGGCCTTGCTGGACGAGCAGCAGGTTGAAGACCTCCTCTCGGAAGGATACCGCGTCGACGTCGTGCGCCGTGAGACGATCGTGCCGCGGAAGGCCGGGCGCGCCGGCGGCATCCCCGGCTATCCGTGCTACCGGACCCTCGAGGAGACGTACGCCTCCATGAACGCGCTCGTCACCGCGTATCCCACCCTGGCCACGGTGATCGACGCCGGCGACTCGTGGGACAAGGTGACGCCAGGCGGCGCCGCTGGATACGACACGCTCGTCCTCAAACTAACGAACAGCGCGATCGCCGGGACGAAGCCCAAATTCTTCCTCATGGGCGCGATCCACGCGCGCGAGTACACCACCGCCGAGACGGTGATGCGCTTCGCCGAGCAGATGGCGAACGGATACGGCACCGATCCCGACGCCACCTGGCTCCTCGACAATTACGAGCTGCACGTCATGCCCATCGCCAACCCCGACGGGCGCAAGACGGCCGAGCAGGGCTATTACCAGCGCAAGAACAAGAACAACTCGAACGGCGGCAGGTGCGCGAACCCGCCCACGAGCTCGAACCAGTTCGGCACGGATCTCAACCGCAACAGCTCGGTGCACTACGGCGGCGCCTCGACCAGCACCAACAAGTGCGACCAGGTGTATCGCGGCCCGAGCGCCGTCTCCGAGCCCGAGACCGCCGTGCTCCAGAACTACATGGCCTCGATCTTCCCCGACCAGCGCGGCCCGCTCGACGCCGATCCGGCTCCGAGCGACACCACGGGCATCATGATATCGCTCCACAGCTATGCCGACCTCGTGCTCTACCCCTGGGGCTGGAGCACGGCCGCGGCGCCCAACCTCGCCCAGCTCCGGACGCTCGGGCGCAAGTTCGGGTACTTCAACGGGTACCCGGTGTGCCAGCCGGGCAACTGCCTCTACAACGCAAGCGGCACGACCGACGACTGGGCGTATGGCACCCTCGGGATCGCGGCGTACACGATCGAGCTGGGCACCGCGTTCTTCGAGTCGTGCACGACCTTCCAGAACACCGTCCTTCCGGCGAACAACCCGGCGCTGCTCTACGCCTTCAAGGCCGCGCGCCAGCCGTACCAGACGCCGCTCGGGCCCGATTCCCTGAGCGTGGCGGTCTCTCCCTCGGGCGCCGCGGCCGCAGGCACGATGGTGACGCTGACGGCGACCGCGGACGACACCCGCTACGACAGCAACGGGTATGGGACCGAGCCGACCCAGAACATCGCCGGCGCCCGCTACTCGGTCGATGCGCCCTCGTGGGCGAGCGGCGTGACCCTCGTGGCGTTGAGCGCGTCGGACGGCACCTTCAACGCGGCGCAGGAGGGCGTGACGGCGACGATCGACACCACGGGCTGGACGAGCGGCAAGCACCTGGTGATGGTCGAGAGCCAGGACACCGCCGGCAACTGGGGTGTTCCGAGCGCGGTGTTCATCACGATCCAGTGACCTGCCTTCGCGCTCGTCCCGCCGTGCTACGGGCGCGCATGCCCTTCCGCGTAGTCGACCTTCGGCCGATGCCGATCGTGGTGCAGGGAAAGCTCGAGGGCAGCAGTCGCCTGGCGAGATGTGCCTCTTTCATCACAGACACGTTGCGCTCCATGCAATTCATGGTAAAGCGCGCTGCGCGCTCCGTGGTAGAGCGCACGAAGCAATCATAACATCGGAGGAATCGCAATGAACGCAAGACGCGCTGGCGCTGGCGCTGGCAAGTGGATCAGTCTGATGTTTGCCGTGGTGATTCTGGCATTGTCACCGAGCGCAAGGGCAGACATCTGCTGGAACTGGGCCTTCGCTACCGAGGCGGGGACGTTTGTCACGACGGGAACCCTGAACGGAAGCGGCGGGGCAGATCCGGCCACTTACACGATCCTTGACATGGCGGTGACGAATTCCACTGATTCGGGTTTCGTCGGCAGATCCCTTGCTGCGGGAACCCTCAACGAGGGCAACCAGCCGATCCAGGCGTTCCAGTGGAACGGAACGGCCCCCACGCAATGGTCGCGTCAGAGCGGTACCTTCACCAATGGCTCTTCCTTCTATGCGACCGGCACCACCATAAGATACGTGTTCGCTGCCGGAGTCTATAGAGTTGAGTCGGTGGGTTCCCCCTACGTCGTGCAGGCCCAGGCCACGTCCGTAACGCTCGCGCCCAGCGGTTCGACCTGCACGACCGCCGAGCCTGACCTGACTGCAGCGCTCACGGACTCGGCCGATCCCGCCTCGCTCGGGGACAGCTACAGCTACACGCTCACCATCGACAACGTCGGCACGGCCGATGCGACGAACGTCGATGCCAGCACGACGCTCTCCGGCGCGACGGGTACCGTGACTGCTGCCGTTGCATCCCAGGGCTCGTGCACGGTGACGGGTGCCACCATCGACTGCGCGCTGGGTACGCTCTCTGCCTCGGGACAGGCCACGGTCATCATCACGGTGGAGCCTGGTGCCACCGGTACCGTCACCGCGAGCAGCACGGTGAGCGCCAACGAAAATGATCCGAATCCCGGGGACGATTCCGACAGCGAGTCGACGACCATCAATAATGCGCATGGGTGCACCATCGTCGGAACCAGCGGCAACGACACGCTCAACGGCACCAGTTCGAATGACGTGATCTGCGGCCTGGGCGGCAACGACACCATCAAAGGCAACAACGGCAACGACACCCTGTACGGGGGCTCGGGCAACGACGTGCTCGATGGCGGCAACGGTGACGACGTACTGCACGGCGGGGACGGCGACGATACGCTGGGCGGCGGCAACGGTCAGGACACGCTGTATGGAGAAGCGGGGAACGACTCGAACTATGGAGAAACGTTCCTGGGCAGCCTGCTGTACCTGTTCGACAACGGCAACGACACCATCTACGGCGGGCCCGGCGACGACAACCTCGACGGTCAGAAAGGAGACGACACGCTGATCGATCACGAGGGTACGGACATCATGTCCGGCGGCCTCGGCAACGATACGATCGACGTGGCGGATGGTCAGGGTGGCGATACGGCAAACGGCGATCTCGGATTCGACACGTGCATCACCGACGGGGGCGACACGGCCACGAGCTGCTGAGCGCGTGACGCGCGCGCCCGGCCTCGGAGACGCGTTGGGATGATCGAGGCTGACGCCCCCCTGGGCCTTTCACTCTCTCCGGGTTTGATTTAGGGTACGCTACATGAAGCGCCTCACCTCGATTCTCTCCTTCTCCACGATGGTCTTGCTTCCAGCGGCGGCGCACGCCGCGGCGGAGAAGCTCCTGCTGATGGAGGTCGTCGTCTCCCCGACACAGGCCGAGTCCGTCGCGATCCGGAACCCCGGAAACACGCCGATCGTCCTGACCGATTATTACCTCGCCGATTACAACACTTATTACAACGTGGCCGTCGCCGGGGGACCCGCCGCCACCAGCGACTTCATCGTGCGATTCCCCGCCGGCGCTGTCATCCAGCCGGGTGAGACCCAGTACGTGGCCATCGCCGGCGGCGAGTGCTTCAGGACCTCCTGCGGCGTGACGAGCCCGTTCACCGGATACGGGATCTATCCCACGTACGAGATCGCAACGGGCGCCGCGACCACGACGAGCCCCGCTGTCCCTGACATGCTCGTACCGGTCACGAACGGGGTCGGCACCGCGTGGGGGTTCACCAATGGGAGCGAGCCGGTCATTCTGTTTCACTGGGATGGCATGGCGGACCTCGTGACCGACGTCGATTACGTGTTTTATGGAACGGCGGGGCCCCAGGCCCCGGTGAACAAGACGGGCGTCACGGTCAACGGCTCGACGTACCTGCCGGACACGGCGGACAATCCCGCGCTTCACGCGCCCCTGTCGATGAGTACGACAACGATCAACACGTGTCGCGTGGACCTCACGGAGACCGGCGAGGTCACGATGGGCAGCAATGGCGTCAGCGGCCGCGACGAGACCAGCGAGCCCTGGTCGACGACCTGGACCGCGTGCGCCGTGCCGAGCGCCGCCGATATCGACCTCGACACGGTCCTCAACAGCATGGATAACTGCCTCACGGTGTCCAACACCGCGCAGACCGACACCGACGCCGACGGCGTCGGCGACGCCTGCGACAACTGCCCGACCGTGGCCAACATGGTGCAGTCCGACGCGGATGCCGACGGCGTCGGCGACGTCTGCGACAACTGCCCGACGGTGCCGAACCCCAACCAGGCGGACTCCAATAGCAATGGCATCGGCGACGCTTGCGACGCGTCGGGCGCGGGCGGCGAGGGTGGCATGGGCGGTGGTATGGGTGGCGGCGGCGGCATGGGCGCCGGCGGCACCGGAGGCAGTGGCACCGGCGGCAATGGCACCGGCGGCAATGGCACCGGAGGCAGTGGCACCGGAGGCAGTGGCACCGGCGGCAATGGCACCGGAGGCAGTGGCACCGGCGGCAGTGGCACCGGCGGCACCGGCGGCGATGGCACCGGCGGCGATGGCACCGGCGGCACCGGCGGCAATGGCACTGGCGGCAATGGCACCGGCGGTACGGGCACCGGCGGCGACACGACATCCGCGACCACGGCCGCCACGACCGGTACCGGCGGCGCGGCCGGAAGCGAGGATGACGGCGGTTGCGGCTGCCGCATGACCGGCGACGAGTCGCCGCGGAGCGCGTTTTACGCTTCGCTCTTCACGATCGCAGCGGCCGCGCTCGGGGTGCGGCGCCGGCGCTCGCGATCCCGCTAGACCGACAGCAGCGGGGGAGACCTTTCAGAAGATCTCCCCGCCGCACCGCCTGGAGGGCTTCAAAAAATGCGGGGCGGCGAGGACCTCCGCGGCGAAGCGCTGAAGGCCGCCTGGGTCGTTCACGAGACGATCGGTCGACTGCTCGGGCTGGATCGCGCTGGAGGAAGAGGCCGCGCGCTGGAGCGAGCGCGACCGGCTCCTACGGGGGGCGCCGAGGCGGACGTACCGGGTGGGCCGGAACAGCGCGCTCGAGGTGGCGGAGAATGCCAACGGGTTTGAGACAGTCCGGACGAGAATCCTATGAGGGGATCGCGCTGAGGGGCGCGTTCCGGCTCTGGGCCCCAACCGGTCGAGATCGGGGCGGCCGCGGCACGGCGGTGGGTGCAGCGACGGGCTCGGACGCCGCGCTGGTCGTGCCCGTGTGCGGCGGCGCCGCGTCCTCGCATGCGGCGGCGTCGACGGACAGCGGATTGATGGCTACCGAAGCGGGCGGCCTGCGTACGACGGGCGGACCGTTCGGGAAGCGTTCGGGATGCGCGGCGTAGGCCGTGTCGAGGGCGACCTGGCGCCGAGCCGCGATATCTTCGACGCGGCCATAGAATACATCAGCAGGTGTGAAGAGCGCAAGGCCAGAATGCTGATGAATGTCGTTATACCAGCTGAAGAACTCCTGGCACCACGCTCGTGCATGAGCCAACGAGGCAAAGCGTTCCGGATAGTCGGGCTGGTATTTGAGCGTCTTGAACTGCGACTCGGAGAAGGCGTTGTCATCGCTGACGTGAGGCCGGCTGAAGCTACGAACAACGCCGAGCGAGCCGAGGAGCTGAGCAAGCCCCTCCGACCTCATCGCGGAGCCGCGGTCGGCGTGCACCGTGAGCGAGCCGGGCTCGACGCCGTGGCGGGTGACGGTCTCTGCGAACAGGTGCTCGGCGAGCTCTGCGCTCTCCCGCTCGGCGAGCAGCCAGCCGACGGTCATGCGACTGAACAGGTCGAGGACGACGTACAGGCAGTAGAAGACCCCGGGCAGCGGCCCGCGCAGCTTCGTTATATCCCACGTCCAGATCTGGTTGGGGGCCGTGGCGGTGAGCGTCGGCTTGGCATGCTTCATCGGCCCACGCTGCGCGCGGCGCTCGCCGCTCTCGCCGGACGCCGCGAGCAGGCGGTACATCGTGCGGATGGAGGCGAGGTAGACGCCGCGCGACAGCAGCGTCGCGTAGACCTCCGGTGGTGGCTGGTCGACGAACTCGTCGCTGTGCAGCACGTCGAGCACGGCTTGCCGCTCGGTGTCGCTGAGCCCGCGTGGGCTCGGAGCGGGCCTGGTCAGCGCGGGCGGCTTCGCGGGCAGGGTCTGCCGGTAGAGCGTGGCGCGGCTGACGCCGAGTGCCGCACACGCCTGGGCGATGGGGACGTGCGGGTCATCGAGCTCCTCGATGACGTCCATCAGCGCTCTTCGTCGTTCGTGAGGTTGATGCCCAGAATGGCAGAAACTTTTTTTTGGAGATCAATGAGCTTCTCAGCGAGTGCGAGCTTCTCCTCGAGGCGCGCTGAGCGCTTCTCGAGCTCGGCGATGCGCCGATCCTTCGCGTCCTGCTTCGGCTTGCGGCCGGGCTTTCGCCCCGCGAGAGCCTCGCTGCCATGGAGTGCGAGCTGCTTGCGCCACGCCGTCAGGAGGGAGCTGTAGATGCCCTCGCGACGCAACAGTGCCTCGATGTCCCCGCGCTGGGTGCACGCGGCTGCCTCGCGAACGATGCGCAGCTTCTCCGCCGCCGAGAACTTCCGCCTCTTGCCCGGCTTCGGCATGGCCTCGACGGCGACGCCACTCGGGCGGGGAGCAGCGCCCTGCGCCGCTGGGGCGGGGGTAGGATCGACGGATCGGAGATGGGAAGGCTTCGGCACGGGTCAGGTCCATTCTCCGCCCTCTCACCACAGATTTCCAGGGGCAGCCTGTCTCACCCGACGTTGGCACAGAGGGTGGCGGGGGCGTAGGCGGCTCCTCACCTCGCCTTCGCGGGCCCGTCGGCATCTCACGAAACTGACCGCGACAGTGCTAGGGTGCCCGCGTGCCGACGATCTTCACCAAGGGCGATCTCCTCAACACCCCGGATCTCCACGCGTACGCGCACGGCGTGAGCTGCGCGGGCAACATGGACACGGGGATCTCCGTGACGTTCAAGAAGCGCTGGCCGGGCCTGCTCCCGGCGTTCGAGCAGCGGAGCGCCGAGCGGAAGGTCCAGCTCGGGGAGGCGTTCGTCTGGAGCGAGGGCAGCGACACCGTGTACAGCCTCGCGATCCAGGAGAACGCGACGAAGAGGCCCTCGCTCGCCGCGCTCGAGCGCTCGCTCGCCGCGATGGTGACGCACGCCGCCGGGGCGGGGATCGCGCGGATCGGCGTGCCGCGCGTGGGCGCCGGCAAGACCGGCCTCGAATGGCTGCGCGTCAAGAGCATCCTCGTCAAGGTCGCCAACGACAAGCCGGTCACGCTCGTGGTCTACGAGCAGTTCGTGCGCGCCCCGGGCGCCTGACCCCAGCGCTGGAGGAGGCGCGGTACCTCAGGGGCGCGCCGCCCGGCTCGCGGTGATCACGACACCGCACCGCTCCCGGAGCCCGGCGCTCGGCGTGCGATCGAGCGGGCGGTCACGGGCTGGGCTTGGCTTTGTCCCGCAGGTAGAGGGCCTCCACCTGCTGCCGGGCCCACGGGGTCCGTCGCAGGAAGTGCAGGCTCGATTTGATGCTGGGATCGTACTTGAAGCAGCGAATGTCGATCATGCGTCCGAGCTGCTCCCAGCCATGCTGCGCGACCAGGTGCTCGAGGATCATCTGGAGCGTGACACCGTGAAGAGGATTGTCGGGCTGGGGCTGCGTCATCTCGATGCTCGGAGGGCGATCGCCCCGGAGGGCCGGCGTGAGCCCGCGCTGTAGCACGTCGCGCGGCGGCCGCCGCCCCCACGCAGCCCGCGCGCGGCCCCCACGCGGCCCCCACGCGGCCCCCACACGACCAACGACGGGTGGATGAGAAGGTTTACTTCTTCAGCCAGGTCTGGGTCCTGCCGAGGAGGGAGATGCCCAAGAAGCCGCGCACCTTGAGCTTCTTGCCGCCCTCGATCGCCTCGAGCTTGCAGCTATAGGTCTCGCCGTTGTTCGGATCCAGGATCGTACCGTCATCGTACTCGTCGTCGTCGCGGACCATGTTCCAGATGATGACGAGCCCCAGAATCGGCTTGTTCTTGTAGGCACCCTCACAGGCGGTGCAGATCTTCGGCTTCCCCTTCTCGTCGAGCGGCTGCTTCAGGCTCACGATCTTGCCGAAGATCTTCCCGCCCCTCTCGTAAATCTCGACAACCGACTGCTCGACCCCCTGCTCATCGATCGTCCGCCACTGACCGGTCACAGGGAGAGGATCCGCGAGCGCGATCGAACTGGCGAGGGAGCAGCCCAAGGCGGCCAAAAGAGCCAAGAACCTCTTCATGTCGTCACAACTCCTTTCATCGGTCTGCGAGGCCACGGCGTTCGGCCCTGGCGTGGTGCTTGATTCGCATGTCGGTGCGCGCCGCTGAGTGCGACATGCCTTGGAGGGGGGACGGGGCGCCGCGCCGTTTGTTCATCGGGCCGGAGGGAGCGGCGGCAGGAGGCAAAGCTCTGGTCAGAGGGGGAGCCGGACGGTCGACATGGCTCCCCTCGCAGCAGCCCTGCGGCGCAGTGGACGTCATTTTTCCCCGAGGGTACCGAGCGGGTTCGTGGAGCGCAACGGCGCCGTGCGGCGGCGCGCCGGAACGTTTGGTGGCCCGAGAACGGTCGATTCCACAGGGCTGGATCCCGACGTGGCCAACCTGCCCATGGCCCGCGCCTCGGCCGCGCGTCCGTCCGTGCTGGGCCGGTGCGATCCCGCCGACGGAGGCGGTCATGTAAGGTTCTCTATGTCAACCAGCGCGCACAGAAGAGATTGTTCGGGGACGAGTGGGCCACCTCACCCCGAGCATCCTCCGTTCGGCGCCGATCCGGGGCCGGGACATCGAGGCTGCGCGCTTCGCCGGCAGGCAGCGCTGCTGGCCGGTCTGGTCGTGGCCTGAACAACGACGAGCGCCCACCCCGGAGAAACCCGCTTGACCCTCTCGCAACGGGAGGGTCTAGGATCCCTTCAACTTGAGAGGAAAGGCATGTTGCTGAAGATTGGCGAGCTCGCCCGGCGCACCGGGCTGACCGTTCGCGCCTTGCGGCACTACGACGAGATTGGCCTGCTGGTGCCGTCCGGAAGGTCCATGGGTGGCTATCGCCTGTACGACCGGAACGATGTCGCCCGGCTGTACCGCATCCAGGCGCTGCAGCGCCTCGATCTGTCGCTGGCTGACATACAGGACTTGCTCGACAACGCGGCCGGCGGGCTCTCGGAGGTAGTGGCCCGGCAGGTGGCGCAGCTCGACCGCGAGATCCTGCAAGCGTCCGCGCTGCGCACCCACCTGCTCGCCGTGCAGGGTCAACTGCAGGCCAACGAAGAGCCCGGCATCGACGACTGGCTCGTGGCGCTCGAAAGCATGGTCGCGGGCTCGAAGTACTTCAGCGAGGACGAGCAGCGCACGCTCAAAGCGCAGCGCGACGGTCTCACCAGCGCTGTGGCGCCCGAGCGCGCCGGATTGTCGGCGAGGCTGCACGAGCTGGTCGCGGCCGGCGCATCGCCCGAGAGCCCGCAGGCACAGGCGCTTGCGCGACGCTGGATCGAGCTGCTGCTCGAAGAAGCCGGCGGCGACGAAGGCCTGCTGATGAAGCTCTACTCCATGCACTGGAACGAGCCGGCGCTCCACGCGCTGACCGGCGTGGACCGCGCCGGCATCCGGTACATCTCGCATGCGATGGCCTTCGCGCGTCTTCAGCTCTACGCGCCCTACTGCAGCGCCGGCGACATGGCCACGCTGCGCCAGCACTACGTTGCGCAGACCGACGCATGGCCGCCGCTCATCGCCGAGCTTCGGCGACAGATGGCGGCAGACGCGCCCGCCGACGGCGCAGCCGTGCGCGCTCTCGCGCTGCGCTGGCAGGCGCTGTCGCTGGCCAAGGCCGGCGGCGACGCCGCGCTGGACGCGAAGCTGCGAGCCGCATTCCGCCACGACCCGGCCCTGCGCGCAGGCTCGGGCATCGACGCGGCGCTGGCCGACTATGTCGGGCGAGCCATCGCACGGCTCGGCGCCACATCGACCTCCTGAACGAATTGAATCCCGAAGGCCTCACGTGAACGCAAGAACGCAGAAGAATCCTCATTTCTTTACCGGCAACTACGCGCCGCTCCGCGAGGAGCACGACATCGCGGCGCTCGAGATCGAGGGGACCCTGCCGCCCGAGCTGGAAGGAAGCCTGTACCGTGTCGGCCCGAACCCGCAGTACACGCCGCGCGACGACGACTACCACTGGTTCTCCGGCGACGGCATGGTGCATGCGTTCCACATCGGCGCCGGCAAGGTGTCGTACCGCAACCGCTGGGCGCGCACGCCGAAGTGGCAGCTCGAGCACGAAGCAGGGCGCGCGCTCTTCGGCACCTTCGGAAACCCCGCCACGAGCGACCCGATGGCGCGGGGCCGCAACGGCGGCACGGCCAACACCAGCATGCTCTGGCACGGCGATCGGCTGTTCGCGCTCGAAGAGTCGCATCAGCCCTTCGAGATCGACCCCGGCACGCTGGCTTCCAGGGGGCACCAGAGCTTCGGCGGCCGCGTGACCTCGCGCTGCACCGCGCACCCCAAGATCGACCCCGAGAGCGGCGAGCTGCACTTCTTCGCGTACTCGCCCGACGGCCCTTGCTCGCCGAGCATGCTCTACGGCGTGATGGACACGCGCTGCGAGGTCACGCAGCTGCAGTCGTTCACAGCGCCGTATGCCAGCATGGTGCACGACTTCATGGTGACGCGCGGGCATGTGCTCTTTCCCGTCACGCCGCTGACGCTCAGCGTGGAGCGCGCCATGCGCGGCAAGCCGCTGCTGGCCTGGGATGCAGGCTTGCGGACCCACGTCGGCGTGATGAAGCGCGGGAGCGCGGCCGACACGCTGCGCTGGTTCCAGACCGACGCCTGCCACATGTTCCATGGGATGAACGCCTGGGACGACGGCGACACCATCGTGGCCTACGTCATGCAGTCGGAGACCGCGCCCGGCCTGCCCGACGCCGAGGGCCGCCCCGGCGACCCCGAGGCGATGGCCGCTCGCCTGTGCCGCTGGACCTTCGATCTGGCGGATGCAGGCGCCGGCTTCCGGCGTGACTACCTCGACGATCTCGTGGCGGAGTTTCCACGGATCGACGAGCGCTACACGGGGCGGCGCAACCGCTACGGCTTCACCACCTGCCATGCGACCTCGCGCGCACGAGGCGACTCGGAGAGCGTGCTTTACAACAGCCTTGCCCGATTCGACTTCGACACCGGCGAACGCAGCATTCACACGCTGCCGCACGGCGACGTGGTGTCCGAGCCGGTGTTCGTGCCGCGCGCGGAGGACGCGGCCGAGGGCGACGGCTGGCTGCTCGCCGTGGCCTGGCGTGAACAGGCGAAGCGCAGCGACTTGCTGGTGTTCGATGCCATGCGCCTTTCCGCTGGCCCCGTCGCGGTCGCCCGCTTGCCGCACCGCGTGCCATTCGGGTTCCACGGCACCTGGCGGCCCAGCGTGTAACTCGGCTCGGGATGCCCTTCGCGGACCTACGTGCTCTCTCCGCCGGCGTGAAGGATCCGAAAGCGATCGGGGGCCGCCGGATCTCGATCAACGACCTGGACTGGCGGCCAGGCCCACTGCCAGACGCTGATGCCTGGCGTGCGGGAAAACCGGATCTGCCCGCGGGTGCCTTCGACGGCGACGCGCGCCCAGGATCCGGCAGTGCGCGCCCGGTCCGCGCCCTGAGAGCGCAGCACATCGGCGAGGACGGCGACCGTGTCGTAGCCCTCGAAGGCGACGAAGGAGGGCGCTTCGGTCAGCCGCTCGCGCAGCGCCGTCTCGACCCGGGCGCCGAGCGGGCTGAGGCGCTCGGGCAGGTAGCGCAAGAACGGGATCGCGGCGCCGTCGGCGCCCAGCAACGTCGCCCATCCGGCGAACTCCGGCTGCCCGGCCGGAGCACCCATCATGATCTCGGCGAGGCGCTTGTCGCGGCGGACAGACTTGACGATCGACACCGCCGGCTCCGGGTAGCCGACCAGAAGAAGGAGGGCTGTCGCGCGATTGTCGACGAGCTCGTCGCACACGGCCGCGGGGGCGAGCGCGCGCATGTCGAGCTCGATGACGGCGCCGCCGCGTGGAGCGAGGTAGTCCCGCAGAACGCGGGCCCCAGACGCCCAGTAGACGCTCGAATCGGCCGCCACGGCGATGCGCCTGTGGCCCGCGCGGAGGAGGAAGTCCGCGTAGATCCGCCAGCCGTGGGACTGCGCCGGGGCGAGGCGCGCGACCCATTCCGCTGGCTGTTCGGTGAGCGCGTCGAGGACCGCCGACGAGCAGAGGAACGGCAGGCCGAGGGCGTCGGCCCTGCCGGCAGCGGCGCGAGCGACGACGCTGTGATACTCCCCCGCCAAGGCAGCCACGCCCAGGCGAGCCAGATCATCGACGGCCGCCGCGGCCCTCTGTGGATCAGCCGCGGTGTCTCGGACCACCAGCTCGAGGGGTCTTCCGACGATCCCGCCGGCGTCATTGACCTCGCGAACGGCCAGCGCGAGTCCAGCGAGCAAGTGCCGGCCTGCCTCGACCCAGCCGGGCCGAGTCAGCGGAACGAGAGCGCCGATCTGGACGGCTGATCCGTCGGTCCGCTCCGCTCCAGGTAGCGGCAGTGGCGTATTCATGGGTTGGCGTCACTCATGCAACGATTCGTTGCACTATGCCTGGAAGGGGCCACCTGAGCAAGGCTCGCGAGAGCGCGCTGTCCTGGCCTCGCGCGGCCGGCGTGGGGATGACTCGGCGCTCGCCTCGCGACGCGGCGCGAGGAGCGCTGGCCGCTCCGCGCGCTCGCTCGCTCCTACAGGCGCTCGATAAGGAAGCTCCGGGTCTGGTTGTCGAAGGTGAGGGGGGCGAGGTTCGCGTCTGCCGTGAGGACGCGCCACTCGGCCGAGTAGCGCCAGAGCCCGTTGTAGAGCGTCAGCTGGAAGCCGGAGGGGACGCGGACGGAGCTGACCCTCTGGTCCCATGGGGTGCTTATAAAGTAGCTGGAGCCGACGCCGTAGATGACCGATTGGCCCGAGTAGCTGGCGTGCTCGTAGAAGGTGACCACGTCGAGCTGCGGGTCCGAGGCGTTCGAGACGACGATGCCCGAGATCGTGTCGTTGAAGCCCGCGGCCACGAGATCCGTGTCCGAGGTGAAGACGCGCGCCTCGCCCCCGAAGCTGCCGTGCATGAAGGCCGTGACCCGGAGCCCGGCGGGGACCCTGATGGCGCTCGCGCGGTTGTCTCCGATGATCGTCAGGTTCGGGAGGTCGTAGCGGCCGATCCCGAAGCCCTGCGAGACGCCGGAGAAGTTCGAGAGATCGTGGAGCACCACCTGGTTGCTGGGGTGGACGGTGGGGCCGCTGGCGATCGTGGCGTCGATCCAGGCGCGGTGGCGCGCGACGTCGACGCCGAGCTGCTTCGCGTGCAGGTTCGTGCCGTTCTGCCCGTTCGAAGCCGAGAACACGGCGACCTGACGCCCATCGACGAACCACGGGCCGCCGGAGTCGCCGCTCCAGCCCGCGCCCGTCACGCCCGTCGCCAGGAGCTCCTCGACGGAGTACCAGCCGTCGATGTGGACGGTCGCCTTCTTGAGCGACGGCGCCATCACCAGCGGCGTGCCCTCGCTCCCCCAGCCGTAGGCCGTCGCGTCGCTGCCGACCGCGACCGACGTCGACTCGGCCAGCTGGACGAACGGTCCACTGGCGTCCGCGGTCAGGTGGAGCAGCGCGATGTCGGCGGCGGCCGAGGGCACCTCGACGGCGTCGACCGCGATGCGCTGGCCGGCGCCGTACGTGTTGCTGCCGACGCGCACCGCCGACGTCTCGCCCTCGTCCGCGATGCAGTGCTGCGCGGTGAGCACCCAGCGCGCCGCGACGAGGGTGCCGGTGCACTGGTAGAAGTCGCCGGTGCTCCCGCGCACGTCGAAGACCTGGACGGCCCAGGGGCTCGCCTCGGCGAGCTCGCCGCCGACGATCGCGGACGAATGCGACCCGAGCGCCTCGATCGGCTCGTCCGACGCGCCTTCAATCGCGCAGCCCGCGAAGAGGCCGAGCGCGGCGCCCACGCACGCCGCGAGACCAAGCTGATGACCAAGTTCTCTCTTCTTCATTCTGCCTCTACATCATGATTCTGTTCAGACGATCGCTCGCGCCGGCGGAGTCCGCCTCCGCCAGGCGCCAGCGTTCGTCAGCAATCAACGTGACGGGGCCTGTGATCGCGGCGTGCCAGGCTCGGCGACGGCGTCTCCGAGCAGACGCATGGGGGCACCGGGCTGAAGCCGGTAAAGGGACAGCCGGAGCGGCAGGCCCGGAGGCGGGCGTACGAAATCCGCCCGCGACGCTCAAGAATGACGTCGAGAGTATGCTGCGCTACCCGGAGCGGCGCCAGGCGGCGATCTGGAACGGCCGCGTTCGAGGCGTGGAACGAGGCGGCATCCCGCCGCACCTCGCCCGCGCCGGGCGACGTCGAGCGGCAGCGCCGGGGCGCGCGGCTCGCGGATCTACGGTGTCCTCGCGCACCGGGCCGTGATGCCGCGGCTGCGGCGCGCCGGCTCGAAGTCGTCGCGGAAGGAGGAGACCAGCTCCGGCGCATCGACGTAGAAGCTCCCGCCCCGGATCACCCGGTCCGAGGAGGGGGTTAAATTTGCACAATCATCGCACGACGGGTCGTACGGGTTCTCGTACCAATCCAGGACCCACTCCCACAGGCTCCCGCCCAGGTCCGCCTGCCCCCACTTTCCATCCCCCTTCGGCGACTTCGACCCGACCGCCTGAACATCGCTGAACGCGCACGAACCGTCGGGCCCGCAGCCATACACCGCGTACGTGCTGTCGATCGTCGTCGAGCTCGGCGGCTTCGACCACGGATACACCCGCTGCCCGTCCGCTCCGCCGCCTCCCGCCGCCGCGTAGTTCCACTCCGCCTCCGTCGGCAGCCGGCCTCCGTCCCACGCGCAGAACGCGAACGCGACGTACCAGTCCAGGCAGTTCATCGGAAGGTGCTCGTTCGCGCCGGGGCCATCCGTCCATGTATTGAAGGTCGGCTCGCACTTCACAGCGGTCTTCAATGCCGCCGCACCGGCGGGCAGGAGGCTGTCCCACCCCACGTCCCACCCGCTCCCCGGGATCTTCGGGTGCTCTCCTGCTCGTGCCCTGGGCTTGCTCCCTGGATATGCATCCACGAACTTCCGGAACCGTCCGACGGTCACCTCGTACCTATCCAGCAAGAAGCCGCTCACCGTCGCCGGATACGCCGCGCCGTTGCTCCGGTTGAACGTTCCCCCGGGTATCGCCGCGCCCGTCGCGCAGCAGCTCTCGTTGCGCCCAGGACCGCACGTCTCCGTCAGCCCGACACAGCTCCGCGGCACGCACTTCCCTCGGTCGCACGCTGGCGCTGCCCCTCCACACGGCGCCGCATCCTCCCATTCCCCGCGCTCATCGCAGTGCTGCGGCCGGTTGTCCGTCGCCCTACACCGCACCAGCTCCGGTCTGCACTCCCCACGACACTTCCCCTCCACGCACGCCTGGTCCACGCACTCGTTCTCCCCGGGCGTACACGCCACGTCTCCGCCGCTCCCGCCGCTCCCGCCGTCTCCGCCGCTCCCGCCGCTCCCGCCGTCTCCGCCGCTCCCGCCGTCTCCGCCGTCTCCGCCGCTCCCGCCGTCTCCGCCGCTCCCGCCATCTCCGCCGCTCCCGCCGTCTCCGCCGCTCCCGCCATCTCCGCCGCTCCCGCCAGGCCCCGCGCCGCCTGCCTCGCCGCCTGCGCCTGTGGCTCCTCCGCTCCCGCCGCTCGCCTCGCCGCCGGTCCCGGCAGCTCCACCGCTCCCGCTCCGGCCGCCTCCCTCGCCGCCTGCGCCTCCTCCGCTCCCGCCGCTGCCCGCCGCCACCACGTAGTAGCTGGGCTCCAGCCCCGTCAGCCACCCGCACCCGCCCGCCGTGAGCGCCCACCCCGCCCACAGCCATGCCGCGCCCCTCCGCTTCGCCATACCTTGTCCTACTGCCGCACCGCTCTCCCTGTCCACCGGCGCGCGCCTTCCGCCTCGTGCTCGGCCGCGCCGCTGAGGAGCGACCTCACGGTCGATGCCAGCACGGTTCTCGGGGCCAAGGGCGTGGACCGGCCGCCGGCGAGAGCAAGAAAGGAGCGCTGGCATCCCAGGCAGGAAGGCTCCGCACAGTACGAGCGTCGCAGAGCGGCGGTCACCCGCACAGGAGACGGGTCCAGATCGGCGTTTTCGGCGCGGAAGCGCACTCCAGCGCGCTGAGCACCGAAAACGTCGAGATGGGCCCGTATCCGAAGCGGGTGACCGCCGCTCTAGCGTTGCAGGAAGACGAAAGCGCCCTTCTTGTTCGAGATGACGATGTCCGGCCGGCCGTCTCCGTTGCCGTCCGCGACCGTGAGCTGGGTGCCTACCCCCGAATCGTCGTCGATGAGAGCGGGCTGGAAGTCGATGCGTTCCGCCGCTCGCGCCTGCTCGAACCAGTAGAGCCGGGCCGGCGCGTCGAAGTCCGGCATGCCGGCAGGCACATGACCCCAGAAGCGCTCGCCGCTCACGAGGTCCTGGAGCCGGTCACCGTCGATGTCGGCGTGAGCGAGCGCGTGCGGCTCGTGCATGAACACGCTCGACGCGGCATCGGGTGGGGTCCCCGGAACGACGACGTGCTCCACGAACGCGGCGCCGGCCGCGTTCGGAACCTGCTCGAACCAGGAGAGCCCGTAGCCGTGAGCGGCGAGCGTGGTCGCTATGTCCGCGTCCCCGTCGCCGTCCACGTCGACCACCGGCATCTGCGCTCCCCCGGCACCGAACGGCTGCTCGACGCGCGTGAACGGCAAGCCGTCGGGCGACCCTGCGCTCCGCGTGAAGTAGCCGCTCGCCTCGACCAAGTCGCTTGCGCCGTCCCCGTTGACGTCGCCTGCGCCGAGGCCGTGCGTGAACGCGCCGTACCCCCGATTCTCGGTGAGCGCCCGGAAGACCCACGGCTCGGTCGGGTCCACGCCGGGCGACGACGTTCCGAGCACGCCCCCCGACATGTGCACGAGCTCGGGCACGCCGTCGCCGGTGATGTCGGCGAACAGGGGCGACTCGTTGTCGATCGGCCACGGCAGCGTGTCGTGACGAGCCCAGAGCGCGTCGCCGCCGCGCGGGTTCTGGTACCAAGCCGCGGGCGCACCCGGAAAGCCGACGACGAGGACGTCGGTGAACCCGTCGTGGTCGAAGTCGTAGGGGAACTCGAAAAAGCAATCCGAGTAGCCGTGCGGATCGAAGGCTTCCCTCGGCCACACGGGATGGCTCGTGCCATACCCTGGACCCTCGTACCAATCCGGGCCCGCGATGACATCCGTCACCCCGTCGTGATTGAAGTCCGCAAAGCTCGCCCCCTCGCAGTAGAACTCGCGGTGCAGGGTGATCTTCACGAAGCGCGCGTCGAGGGCGGCCTCACGCGGGAGCGGTGGGGGCGCGGTGACGGTGCCCGCGGGCGGCGCGTCGGTGCCCGCGTCGACGGGCGCGCGCGAGGATTCGCCCGCGCAGGCGATGACCAAGGCGAGCGGTGTGCAGCGCAATAACCCCATTCCCGAAGCCATCTCCGAGCGCTTAGCACGTCGTGGTAGAATTGACGATGGCTCGCACCCCCTCGGGAGGCATGGGCCCAACCCGGGCCCAATGGTCTGTTGACGCTCACGATGGTTGATGCTCGATCGCGCAGGCTGTTCGAGGGCCATCGCGGGGGTGAGCGCTCCCGGTCACGGCCGTGATGGTCGCGGCATGAATGCGGCGTCTGCCTCGAGCATCGGAGGCGGCATGGCAAGACCGTTCGAGTCCATCGGTTCGACTTCCGGGCTTCACCGGCGTGCCTCCGCCGCCCTGCTCCTCGCCGCCTTCGGCCCCACGAATGAATGCGGTCCGAGCGCGCCCGGCAGCAGCAGCAGCGGCGGCGCCGCGGGCGGCGGCGGGTACAGCGCCGCAACCACAGGAGACGGCGGCGGCTCCGCTGCCACGGGCAGCGGCGGCTCCGCAGGCCACGGCGGCGGCGGCTCCGCTGCCACGGGCAGCGGCGGCTCCGCAGGCCACGGCGGCGGCGACGAGAGCACCTCGACCGGGAGCGGCGGCTCGCCGGCAGCATGCGTGCCGGGATCCATCGTCGCGTGCTACTCCGGCCCCGAGGGGACCAACGGCGTCGGGCGCTGTACGGCCGGGACGCAGACCTGTCGTCCTGACGGCTTCGGCTACGGGCCCTGCACGGGTGAGATCACCCCTGCTGCGGAGGTCTGCGCCACGCCGCAGGACGAGAGCTGCGACGGCGACCCCCATTGCCCGCAACCGGCCGCCTGGGCGCGCGGGTTCGGCATCGAGCCCACCTATCCCACATCGACCGTGGCCGTCGACGCCATGGGGAATTACTACATCCTCGGCGCCTTCAAAGGAACGGTCGACTTCGGCGCCGGCCCTCTGACCAGCGCCGGTGGCAGCGACATCTTCCTTCTCAAGCTCGATCCCTCGGGCGCGCCGCTCTGGAGCAAGCGCTTCGGCACCCCCTTGCGCGAGACAGGAGATGCCCTGGCCATCGACGGAAACGGCAACGTCCTGATCGCCGGCAACTACGAGGACGACTTCTCTGGCATTGGCCTGGACCTCGGCTTCGGCGGGTGCGCCCTGCCGGCTCCGGCCGATCGTTCCGGGCAATTCATGGCCAAGCTCGACCCCGACGGCAATCACATCTGGAGCGATGGATTCCGCTTCTACCCTTCGCATCCTACCTGGGCGACGAAGGTGGCCATCGATGCTCTCGACGACGCGTACGTCGCCATCGGGCTGGAGGACGCGACAGCGGTGGTGAAGCTGGACGCCATGGGCAATGTCCTCTGGAGGCGGAGCACTCCGGGCAGCCCGAGCTTCCACATGAACCTCGCGCTCGACAGCGCCGGCAACGTGGTGACAGTGAATGAAGCAGGTATCGATGGCAACTACCTTGTCCTCTACACGTACGTCTCAAAGCTCTCTCCGGATGGAGATTTGCTCTGGTCCCGGAGATTGGACGACTACGGCTTCCGTGGCAAGGTGGCGGTCGACTCGGCGGGCGAGATCCTCGTGCTGGTCGAGGGAGCTCTCATCAAGCTGGATCAGGACGGCGAGGAAGTGTTCACCCAGCCCGCCCGCCACACCGGCAACATCGCGGTCGACCCTGCGGACAACATCTTCCTCGGCGGGGGTGGGCTCACGATGCTCGACCCGAGCGGCGCCGAGCTCTGGACGCGCGACTTCGCGGCCTCTGTAGCGGACATGACCATCTCCCCGAACGGCGCGGTCGCCGTCACCGGCGTTGTGAGTGGCCCTGTCGACTTCGGGACCGGCCCGATCGCGTATACAGAAGGCCGGGATATCTATGTTGCCACATTCAATCCGCCGGCGAGCGGCGACAGCGGCGAGGGAGGAGGCAGCGGCGGCAGCGACGGCGGAGGCGGCGGAGACCCGTCCGAGACGTGCGTGCCGGGCTCGGTCATCGCGTGCTACTCCGGCCCTGCCGGGACCAGGGGCGTCGGCCCCTGCGCTGCGGGGACGCAAACCTGCCGGCCCAGCGGCCTTGGCTTCGGCCCCTGCGTGGGCGAGGTGACGCCTGCCGAGGAGCTCTGCTCCACGCCGGAGGACGAGAACTGCGACGGCGACCCCCATTGCCCCATGCTGTCGTGGGCGCGCGGGTTCGGCGGCACCGGCGCCGACGAGGGCCTGCACATCGCGAGCGACGCCGCAGGCAACACCTATGTCACCGGCACCTTCACAGGAACCATCGACTTCGGCGCGGGCCCTCTGACCTCCCCGCCCGGACGCCACTTCCTGCTCAAGCTCGATCCATCGGGCGCGCCGCTCTGGAGCGAGCGCCTGACGAGCGGCCACCCGCTCGTCGTGGCCGTCGATGGCAACGGCGACCTCCTGCTCGCCGGCACATACTCGGGTGGCGGCGCCAGGGTGTTGAACCAGTGCCTCCCCCCCTTCCAGCCGGACCACAATACCGTGGCCTTCGTGGCCAAGCTCGACCGCGATGGCAAGGCCATCTGGAGTCAAGCGCCCATCTACACGTCGGACGCGATCGAGAGCTACAGCGTTCCCGAGCGGATCGCCGTCGATGCGCTCGGCAACACCTACCTGGTCTACGCCGACCTTTGGGCGAACGGCGCCTACCTGGTAAAGCTGAGCCCTGGCGGCGATGTCCTCTGGAAACACAGGATCACGCCCCCTCCCGGCCCGGAGGACTATTTCAGGTCCCTGGAATACCACGTCGATCTCGCGATCGACAGCGCGGGCAACGCGCTGACCGTGACCGCACCGCAGGCCGACGCAGGGTATCTCACGGTCAGCAAGTTCGACCCGACCGGCGCCGCGCTCTGGAGCCGCCCGTTCGCGCCGGATCCGTCGATCCCCCCTGGCGGCGCGTGGAAGGCGGGCTGGTCGGTGGCCGTCAATGCGGCTGACGAGGTCTTCGTGGCCGGCACCACGGACGGGACCGTCGATCTCGGCGGTGGCGTGCTGCCCGCCGGCCCCGTGCTCCTCAAGCTGGACGCCGCGGGTGCCCACGTGTTCAGCGACGCGATCCCCTTCGGCGACGCGCTCGCGCTCGATTCCGCTGGTAGCATCGTCGTCGCCGGAAACGGGCTCGCCAAGCTCGACCCGAGCGGCGCCGAGCTCTGGACCCTCGGCTTCGGCGCCAGCGCACATGGCATCACGATCTCGCCGAGCGGCGTGATCGCCCTCACAGGGGCTGCGGGCGCGGCGGTCGACTTCGGGACCGGCCCCATCCCCCACGCCGGCGGCTCCGACATCTTCGTCGCGACGTTCAGTCCCTGAAACCCATGGGGGGAAGGGCGCCATGCGCCGCTCAGGCCCCGAGCGCGGCGCTACGCGCGGGCGAGGGTCCCGCCCGCGGCGAGGACGTCGGTCAGAACTGCTTGAAGAACTTCCACGACTCGATGGGAATCCAGTTCGGATTGCCGTCGATGTTCGTGTGCCCGCCGCCGAAGGTGCACACCCGCGTCGGATGCTCCGGATCGCAATCCTGGAAATCGAAGCAGCTGTACTTGCCGTTCGAAGTCGGGATGTCGTTCGGGATCGTGCAGCCGTTGTCCTCGGCCTTTTCGAGGGCGATGAACTTGGCCCCGCGCTTTTGACCTTCGTTGTTCACCCAGGGGCACGTCCCGTCGCTCATGCCCGTCGTGTGCATCCAGGCGATGGGCTTACGCGTCTTCTGAGGCAACCAGATGTTGTAGTTGGCCGGGGCGATGCCCACGGCCGCGCGGATCTCCGCTTGATGGTTCGTCGACAGCGAATAGGTGATCATCCCTCCGAAGCTGAAGCCGGTCGCGAACACGCGGGTCGTGTCGTAGCAGACGCTTTCATTCATGAGCTCCATGATGTCGTCGAACAGCGCGTGATCCTTCTCTTGCCACGTTGCACCGTCCGAGGAGGGGGCCACGAAGATGGCCTGCTCTCCGTCGGCCTCCAGCTGCGGCTTGAGAAAGTAGAAGTTTTGGTCCTTGACGTCTTGGTAGCGGCTGCCGATCCAATGCGAGGTGTAGAACAGCCGGTAGGGCTTGTTCATGTCGTAGTTCTTGGGCATATCGACGTAGTACACGCGATTTTGGCCCGAACTCGAGATCGTATACTCCTTGCTCGTCAGCGTGGTTGCCTTGCCGCACCCCGCGCTCTTCACAGGTGCGTTCCCCATGGGAATGGCTCCTTCGGGCCAGCCACCCGTGCCAGCACCGCCGCTGCCGGTCGGCTCAGCCCCGCCACTCCCGCCGCTGTCGTCACCGCCGGTCCCAGCCGCGGTGGTGCCGCTGGAGGTCGCAACGCCGCTGCTGCTGCTCGTGCTGCCGCTCGTGCTGCCGCTCGAGGTCGCAACGCCGCTGCCGCTCGTGCTACCAACGGAAGCGGCCGCCGTCGCTCCGCCCCCTCCGTCGTTGTTCGAGTCGGACTCGGCGGGGGCGCACGAAATCGCGACCCAACTCGCAAGGGTGACACCAAAGGCGAGTCGGCTGAATGTTTGATATTGCATCACAGGTCTCCTACGTACCGGAATCAGGTGAAAAGGAAACAAAACGATTCGAGCGTATCAAGGGCGACTCGCCACACTCACCTCGGGTGACAGAGCGTTCCTCACGGGATCCGCCTCCCTGGCAAAGCGCCTCCCACCCGGCTCAGACGAGCTCCCGGACGGGGCCGATGTGATCACGCCGGTGCGCCCGAGGAGCGTCTCGGCACGGCCCGCCGCACCATAGGTTCCCTCGTTCCCGAGCTTGCCATCCGGTCGCTTCGCAAGCATCGCCGGATTCTCGACGAAATCATCTCCGGGGGACAGCACGCAAAATTTCACGATAGCCGTCGAACAAGCGAGGGTTGTCGCGTCCTCTGTTGGATCGCTCCTGGCAGAACGCCGATCACCGTCGATCAGCGATCGCTTCCGCGACGACCGAGCGAACAGGATCGGTGTAAAAATTGACCGAATGGCTCAGATTCGACGAAGAGCTCGGTACTCAGGAGGACCCGAGCAAACCGAAACAAAAGGAGGGTCCTCGACTGGAATGTGAACGCTCACACTGCCGGTGTCAATTCCAATCGACCGGCCCGCGGGCATCTTCGGGCCCGAGGGAGGACATGGCTGGCAGGGCTCCTTCGGAGCACCGCGTTAAGAGGGGTGGGCGCCGGACCTCGGCCATCGCCGGACTGCCCGACCACAATCGTACTGCCCGCGTGTCATGTTGCCCGCGCGGGCGAGCTCGCCCTGTCACGGATCAGCCCGTCCGTGCGCTCCGAGGCGCCCGATGGTGCGGCGACGTTGCAGGAGGGCTCCAGTCTTACAGGGTGAGAGACGCTCGAGTCTCCCGGTATCGGTTCCGCTCGGGATCGCATCAGCGCTGAAGATTTCCTGCGTGACTGCGTGTTTCTCCTGTGTTCGCCGTCCTCGCGCTCATCGGCTGCTCCACGCGGCCGCAAACCGTACGAGACGACGTCGGTTCGCTCACCTTGGCCCTCGACCCGACGCCCAGGGGTGCCTGGAAGATCCGCGACCGTGCCGGTGTCTCCTTCGAGGATCACGCTCGCTTCGCCTACCACGCGGGCATGGAGAGGGTGCTGCTCGTCCGTGCTGGCCACAGCCGGAGTGCGCCCATGCGCGCAGGCAAGAAGCTCAGATCAGGCCAAGGCTTCAATCATGGACGCAACGTAAAGAACGTGTTTCCGGCCAACGTACGAAATCTCGCGAACCTGGGCCCTGGACTTCCAGTCCCTGCGGCTCTCCACCCGAACAAGCCTGTTGAGCTTGGGTCCCGGATGGCGACCCGCGACCGAGCCACATCGATAGCATTCTGTATAAAAATCCGAAAATCCGACTGCATTCGATCATTGTCATTGTTCGCGACATTGACCATCTGCTGCAGCCGACGACGAACCGCCTGATCGTAGTTGGGATAATCGGAGAACCCATCAAACTGCTCGGCGGCGCGAATGATGTCGATCAAACTTCTCGCCCCGCGCGCCCCGAACTGAGAAGGGTCGTTCGCCAATCGGTTCTCCAGGACCCGTTGCATCCACCCCATGCTATCCAATGTCTCTGCTGCCAGGTAGTCTGCGTGGGAAGGACCGCGGGCCTCCGACATCAACAGTCTGGCGACAGCTCCAGCTTCAGTAGCAGGGTCCGGCAACTCTATCGCAACGTCAACCACAACCCTTAGCGTCGCCTGGATTCCGGACCGTGTCGCCGCGGTCACCGTTACAGCGCCACCACCTGATGTCGTGGCGAGCGCGTTGAGGTAAAACGAAAAATTGCCAACGGCGCGTACGCGAGGTATGCCATCGACGCTGACCACATCAGGATCACTGCTCGTTATCTTGGGCAGGCCATCCGAGCGTGGAACATCGGCGAGCTCGATGCTGGCCGAAGAGTTCCCTTCGGTGCTCGATATGTGAATAATCACATCCGTAACATCTGTTCCATGTCGCCGAAAACGCATATATCACCTTCAACTAGCGCAAGGCCCAGATCGACGCTTTACTCCTGCATCACCGTCCAGACCCGTGCAAGGCCAGGGTCTCTCCCAGCGACTCGCGATCCCGCGGCGACGAGCCGACCCACTTCTTCGTCACCAGACAACTGCTACCTCTCAAGCGGCTTCGTCGGGTGAGCGAACCTGGGGTTCTGTGTACGGATACGCGAGTTTATCGCAGGACAGCGGCAGGGGGGAAGCGGCTGGCAATCGTTCAGGGCGCTCTAAGCGCCAGGCATCTTGAGGCCGCGCTCGTCCATCACGGCCTTGTTGCGCGCCTCGCTCTTCGCGTAGGCCGGGCGGGCTTTGACCCGCTCGGCATATCCGGTGAAGCTCGGGCGCGGCTCGAGCATCTTGAAGTCGAGCATGTACGCGATGGTGCCGCCGAAGATGACGTCGGCCATCGAGAACTCCTTGCCGAGGACGAAGTCACGGCCAGAGATGGCCGATTCCATGGTCGCGATCATGTCGTCGTAGTTGCCCCAACCGGCGGAGCCGGCGCGGAACTCCCAGTTGCCGGCCCTGGCCATCGAGCCGGGCTCGATGACCGAGGGGGCGAAGAGCGACCAGCGAAAATACGTGCCGCGCGCCGCGTCGTCGAGCTTCGGCGCGAGGCGGCCCGGGGCATAACGATCCGCGAGATAGAGGCCGATCGCCGCGGATTCGGTGACGACGGTGCCGCCGTCGACGAGCAAGGGCAGCTTGCCCATCGGATTGAGCTTCGTGACGTCCTCCTTCTTCTGGTCGCCGGCCATGATGTCGACGAACTTGAGCTCGTACTCGACGCCGACTTCCTCGAGCATCCACACGGTGTTGGCGGCGCGCGAAAACGGGTGGTGGTAAAGAACGATGGCCATGGTGGTGTCTCTTTCTCCGTTCGTCTCCGCCGGTCGGTCGGCGGCGCGGCCGAGGGTACCAGAGGCCGGCCCCGTTGGGCGCGGCGCCAGGTGCGGCAGGCTTGAATTCCTCTGCCCGCCGCGTTCCAGGCTCCCGCCTCGGCGCGTGGCGACCTCGACCGCTGCCCGGCGAGGATCACCGGCTCGAGCCGCGGCCACACGAGGTGATGCGGAGGTCCTCGATCAGGGCCGCGCGATAGCGGTGTCGCGCAGCGGAGAGGCGCAGCGCCTCGCCCTCGTCCGCGAGCGACGCCGCGGCCATGGCGGCGTGACCCAGGCGCAGGAGCGTGTAGGCGAGGAGATACGCCGGCAGGCGCCGCTCGGGATCGTCGCCGGAGCGGCGCCGGTACCGCTCCAGGAAGGCGCGCCGGGCGCCTCGCGGCATCCGCCACTCGACGATGGCGCCGGCGAGATCCCAGGCGATGTCCGTGGGGCCAGGGAGGAAGTGATCGTCGCCGTGCCCGCAGGCGTCCACCTTGACCAGCTCGCCCGAGGAGGACCTGCGCCACTCGTGGGGATCCATCCTGCCATCGACGATCACCGGACGCGCGAGCTCCAGGTGGAGCTCACCCGGGAGCTCCCTCCGCATCTCCAGCGAGAAATTGGTGCGTGCCATCGCAATGAGCTCGTCGGCCGCAGGGCCCGGCGCAGGGAAGGCCGAGGCGCGAAAGGCGCAGTAGTCGGCGAGGCGCTCGAGCTCCGCGGCGGACAGGTCATCTGCCTGGAGCGGGCGGCCAGGGAGCCATGGATACGAGCAGAATCCCTGGCCCTCGTCGCGCGGCTCCGGCCCGAAGCCGGCCCGGAAGACGCCGTGTGCCCGCTCCAGACACTCCGCCCCGTAGCGGCCCATCCCCTCGAACTTGAGGATCCGGCGTTCGTCCCGGGAAAGGTATTTGAGGCGCTCCATGGACGTCCAGGAGGGCGGCCAGCGCGATTCGTCCTCGTAGCAGCGGCGGCGCCACGCCCCGGCGCCGATGGGCTCGCCCGCGTCGCCGGGGAGCTGCGCCCCGCCCTCGGCGCGCTCCGAGCGGAAGGACCGCCAGCGGCGGGCGCCGTCCGGCGCGACGAGCGCGTCGGGATCGGGCGCGCGGGAGCCGAGGAAAACGATGCTGGCGCGCGGGACGCCCGCGCGGACCAGGGCGTCTCCGGCGGCGAGGAACGAGGAGCCGCTGAGGCCCGGCCCCTCGTCGACGACCCAGAACCGCGCTCCCTCGGCGATGCCGTCCTCGACCCAGCGGATCTGCCCGGCGTCGAGCTCGACGCGGCGGTCGTAGGGGTGACCTGAGGGGCGCACGGTCGTGCGGCCGGCCCGGATCCCCTGTCCGCGGAGCGCCGCGGCCGTCACCGCGCTCAGCGTCGTGCCGATGCTGCGGATACCGACGACCCGGACCGGCGCCGGCGGGGACGCGAGCCGCTCGGCCAGCCGGGCGAAATCGAGCGGGTGGAGCGCGTAGAACGAGAACCCCTCGGGCGGCGACGTCGAGACGATCGCCGGGACCCCGACGGCCGTGAGGGCCTCGGGCGCGGCCAGACGGCCGGCTGTCCGTCGCCAGACGTCTGGCTGTCCATGGCCAGATGTCTGGCCGTCCTCGATCGCGAGCGCGCACGCGCCCTCACCGCGGATCAGCGCGGCGGCGAGATCGTCGGTGAGCTGCGCCAGCGCCGAGGCGCTCTCCGCGCCGGCGTCGGCGAGGAGGGACTCGAGCTCGCCAGCGCGGATTAAGGCGCTGAGCACGACGTCGCGAGGGCGCTCCGCGCCTCCGGGGCCGGCGATCGCCCGGAGGTCGCCCGCGAGCTCGTCGACGAGCCGCCGCCCCGGGACGTCGCGGCGGCCGCCGCGGAACACGTACATGCGGTATCCGGAGCTGTCGTCCATGGCGGGCTCCGCGCCTCACCGCTGCGCGACGCGCGACCCGCGCCGCTCGCGGGCCTTCCCAGCGGCAACGTCATGGAACGCGGTAACGTCATGGAACCGGCTCGTCAAGCCATCGGCCTCGTGCGTGGAGGGGAGCGAACGGCCTGACTCGGCCGTGGCCGGGGGCGGGCAGAAAGAGCAGCGCGAGCGGCTGCGGCGCCATCACCCGTCGATGACTTCGCTCAGCGCGGGCCGCCGGCCGCGAACGCAAAATCGAGTTCCAACTCCTTGCGTTCTGGCGCTTCGGCAGCTCACCATTCGTCGTCTTTCAGGCAGCTTCAACTGATTTGTGGGATCGGAGGTCATCGCGCCAAAAGAGACGCGACCGGCCGACCGCGCGCCCCCGCCCTGTGCAAGACTGCGCGCCGATGCCGTACGACCATCTCCTCGGGCGCGTGGTGACCCTGCCGGTGCGGCGGTTCGGCCCGCCGGGCGCCTTCCTCTCGGCCGATCCAGACGACCTTCGCCCGGACGCGCCGGTGCTCCTCTTGCCGCGCAGCGAGGTGCCCGAGGGCGCCAGGGAGGGGGACGAGCTCGAGGTCTTCGTGTACCTCGACTCGGAGGATCGCCCCATCGCCACCACGCGCCGGCCGAAGGTCACGCTCGGCGAGGTCGCCTTTCTGGCGGTCACCGACGTCGCGCCCTTCGGCGCCTTCGTCGACTGGGGCCTGCCCAAGGAGCTGCTCGTCCCCCGCGCGGAGCAGACCCGCGACCCGCGGGTCGGCGAGCGGCACCCGGTGGGGCTGCTCGTGGACAGGACCGGGCGCCTCGCGGGGACGATGCGCGTGAGCGAGATGCTGCGGGATCAGGGCGAGTTCGATCTCGACGAGTGGGTCGAGGGTGAGGCGTGGCGCAACGAGCCGGGGATCGGCCTCTTCGTCATCGTCGAGCGCAGGTTCGTCGGCCTGCTCCCCGCCGACGAGCCGCACGCGCTCTCCCGCGGCCAGGCGGGGCGGTTCCGCGTGGCGAGCGTGCTGCCCGACGGGAGGATCGATCTCTCGCTCCGCGGTCACGCGCACGAGGAGGTCGAGAGCGACGCGCAGGAGATCCTCGCGCGGCTCTCGCGCCCGGGCGCGCCGAGGATCGGCGATCGATCGAGCCCGGAGGAGATCCGGGCGCTCTTCGGCCTGAGCAAGAAGGCGTTCAAGCGGGCCGTCGGCCGCCTGCTGAAGGAGCGCGCGGTGGCGATCGACCGCGAGGGGTTCCTCGTCAAGAACGCGCGCTGAGCCGGACGGAACGGGGCGGAACGGGGCGGAACGGGGCGGAACGAGGCGGAACGGGCGGAACGATACGCGGCGCCCCGCGGCGGACGCCGCGTCCGGAGCGTCGCGCGGGCGACTACCGATCCCTCGCGCACCTGGCGCCAAGGCCGTAGTAGCGCTCGGCGGGTTTGCCAGGGAGGCGACGGGATGTCGTGAGGTTCTCGATATCGTCGTCGAAGCACCCGCCGCGCATGACGCGCTCGGAGCCGGCGGTCAGGTTCGCGCAGTTGTCGCAGAGTTCGCAGCGCTGCGATGAGATCGGGTACTCGTCGCTGTACCCGTCCAGCGTCCACTCCCACAGGCTCCCTGCCAGGTCCGCCTGCCCCCACTTTGCATCCCCGGAGGTCGCCTCGTCACCGCTCGATCTGGACCCGACCTGCAGGAGATCGGCGAGCGTGCAGGGGCGGCCCGACTCTTCCGTGTACCCGTAGCAGCCGAAGACCGCGCGGTCCTCGTCGGCCGTATCGCCCCACGGATAGCTTCGCTCCTCGTCGCCGCCCGCCGCCGCGTAGCTCCACTCGACCTCTGTCGGCAATCGCCCGCCGTCCCACGCACAGAAGGCCATCGCCTCATGCCAGGTGATGCAGTTCATGGGGCGGCGCTCGTCCTCGTCCGATTCAACCGTGTCGCTCCACGTCGAGCAGCGCGCCCCGATAGCGCTGCACGTGTCGCGATCGGGAGGGGTGCACTTCCTCAGCTCCGCCATCAGCGTCGCCGTGTCCGGCTGGAGGAACTGCACGAAGCTGTCCTTCCACCCGCTGCCAGGAAGCGCCGGGTGCTCCCCGGCGCCGGCCTCGGGAGGGCTCTCCCGCGTTCCTTTCCCCGCCTCGACGAACTCGCGGAACCGGCCGACCGTGATCTCGTAGGTATCCAGCCAGAAGTCGTTCACGATCGCCCGCCTCTGCTCGGCGGAGCCCGTCGCGTCTTCATAGCTCCTCGTGTACGCGCCGCCGTCCACCAGCCTGCTGTCGCAGCAGCTGATCCCGTCCGGTCCGCACCGCGTCGCCAGGGTCAGGCAGCTCGGGACCATCGACGAGATGGGGCCGCCCCCTGCGCCCGCGCCGCTACCGCCGTCGCCGTTCAGCCCGCATCCCCCCGCCTCACCGCCGCTCCCGGACGCCGCACCCTCACCGCCGCTCCCGGACGCCGCGCCCTCACCGCCGCTCCCGGACGCCGCACCCTCACCGCTGCTCCCGGACGCCGCGCCGCCGCCGCTCCCGGACGCCGCGCCCTCGCCGCCGCCGGGCTTGTACCGCTCCCAGTCCGCGCCGATGAGGTCCGAGCATCCGGCGGCGACGAGCGCTCCCACCCCGCCGACCCAACCAGCTTTCGCCCAGGTTCCACCCATGACCCGACAGCGTCACCCCCTTCGTTCACCGCTGTCAAGCCGCTCCCGGCCGGCCGCCTGCGTCGAGGGATCCCCTCACCGCAGCTCGGCCGGCGGTCGCGACGCGGGCGCTACTCGAGCAAGCTGCGCAGCATCCAGGCGGTCTTCTCGTGGACCTGAAGGCGCTGGGTGATCAGATCGCAGGTGGGCTGATCGTTGGCGTTCTCGGCCACGGGGAAGAGCTCACGCGCGGTGCGCGCGACCGTCTCGTGGCCCTCGACGAGGCGCTTGATCATGTCCGTGGCCTTGGGGACGCCGTCGTCCTCCTTGATGGTCGAGAGCGCGACGAACTGCTTGTAGGTCCCCGGCGCGGGGAGGCCGAGGGCCCGGATGCGCTCGGCGACCAGGTCCACGGCGAGCGCCAGCTCGTTGTACTGCTGCTCGAACATGAGGTGGAGCGTCTGGAACATGGGCCCCGTGACGTTCCAGTGGAAGTTGTGGGTCTTCAGATAGAGCGTGTACGTGTCAGCGAGGACGCGTCCCAGCCCCGCGCCGATCAGCTCGCGGTTCTTGGCGTCGATTCCGATATTGATCTCCATAGGACTCCTCTCGTGTCGTGTGCTCTCAGGCTTCTCCGATGCTGCGCATCGACATCACTTCGATCGGGCGCAGGCCGAGCAGCGCATATGCCTGCTCCCAGCGCTGGTCCGCCGCCACGTCGAACAGGATCCCCTCGTCGAGGGCCACGGGCAGCCACGCGCCCGCGGCGATCTCTCGCTCGAGCTGGCCGGGCCCCCAGCCGCTGTAGCCGAGGAGCACCGTCCTGCGCCGCGGGTCGGCGGCGGCCGTGCCGCGCACCGCGTCGGCCGCGAGGGTGTCGAACGCGCTCCGGGACGACGTGACCCGCACCCGGGAGCCCACCGGGATCACGCCCGTCTCCTCGGCCCCGAGCGCCGGATCGAGGCACAGGATCCACCCCGAGCTCGGCTGGACCGGGCCGCCGAGGTAAACCGGCGCCGGGTCCTTCAGGTCGTTGCCATAACCCGCGAACGACAGGAGCTCCCCCAGCGTCATCGGCGCCGGCCTGTTCACCACGAACCCCAGCGCCCCGCCCTCGCTGTGCACAGCGAGGAGCACGACCGTCCGGTCGAAGTTGGGATCGCCGAGCGGCGGCGACGCGATGAGGAACCCTGGGGCCAGCACGCTCGCTTCGCTGTTCATCGGCGATCCTCCCTCGCAACGGTCAACCGGTCACTGCGTCCCGCACGAACCCGTCCGCCGCGGCGGGGGCCGGACGGGGGGTCGCCCCCACCTTACTCCGGCGTGCCGTGACAGGCGATTGGGATCTCCCTCCAGCGCCGGCGCGGCGGGTATAGTGGAGCCATGTACACCGTCGGCGTCCGCGATCACATCATGGTGGCCCACAGCCTCAAGGGCGTGCAGTTCGGCCCTGCGCAGCGCCTGCACGGCGCGACGTACACGGTCAGCGTGGAGGTGGAGCGCGAGGAGCTCTCGCCCCTCGGCCAGGTGGTCGAGACGAGCGCGCTGCGGGATAGCCTGCGCGCCGTGCTCGCCGAGATCGACTACCGGAACCTCGACGAGCACCCTGCGTTCGAGGGCAAGCGCTCGACGCCCGAGCTCATCGCGCGCTACATCCACCGCGAGCTCGGCCGCAAGCTCCCGGTGAGCGCCGGCAGCGCCCTCACGATCACGCTGAACGAGTCCCCCCTCGTCTGGGTGCGCTACCGCGCGCCGCTCCGGGGCGCCTCGGTCATGCCGACCGAGCTGGCCTGAGCGCCGGGCGTCTCCGCTTGGCACGCGGCCCTGACCGCGGCAAAAGAGCGCGCCGATGACCGAGCCGGTCCGCACAGCGCCGATCGTCCTGAGCTTCCAGGGCGGCACTCTCCGCATCGAAGGCCTCGCCCCGCGCCCGGCGCTCGCGCCTTCGCCCGCGCTCGACAGCAGCGCGCTGCCATCGAACGCAGACGAGCGCGCGGGCGAGCCCGACGGCGGCAACGCCGGCGATCCCGCGCTCGATGGCGGCGCGCCGCTCGACCCCGCGTGCCTGCCCGCGTCCTGCCGCTGGGACGCGCGGGAGCGCGTCTACCGCGTGCCGGCGATCGACTATGCCGAGCTCGTCCTGAGGCTCCGCGCTCGCGGCGTGCCGTTCACCGACGCCGCCCGCAAGTACGAGGCGCTCCCGCTCGCGCCGCTCGCCAAGCACGACCCGTTCCCCTACCAGCGAGAGGCGCTCGACGCCTGGGCCGGGCGGCGCAGCCGGGGCGTCGTCGTGCTCCCGACGGGCGCGGGCAAGACGTTCGTCGCGACGCTCGCGATCGCCGCGCGGCAGCGCAGCGCGCTCGTGGTCGTCCCCACGCTGGATCTCCTGAACCAGTGGTACGACGGGCTCTCCGCCGCGTTCGGCGTCCCGATCGGCCTGCTCGGCGGCGGTTACCACGACGTCCTCGACCTGACGGTGACCACGTACGACTCCGCGCACGCCCACATGGACCGGCTCGGCGCCCGGTTCGGCCTCGTGATCTTCGACGAGTGCCACCACCTGCCGAGCCCGTCGTACGCGCTCGCCGCGAAGATGTGCCTCGCGCCCTTCCGCCTCGGCCTCACCGCCACGCCCGAGCGCGCCGACGGCCGGGGCTACGACGACCTCATCGGCCCGATCGTCTTCCGCCGGGAGATCACCGAGCTCTCCGGGCAGTACCTCGCGGCCTACGACGTCGTCCGGCTCGAGGTGCCGCTCTCGGACGACGAGCGCGCCGCGTACGAGGCGGCGCGCGCCGTGTACATCGGCTTTCTGCGCGCGAACGGCATCCGCATGCCCGAGGGGTGGGGCCAGTTCATCCTGCTGAGCTCGCAGTCCGACGCCGGCCGCCGCGCCTTCGAGGCGTACCGCCGCCAGCGCAGCCTCGCGCTGTGCGCGCCCGGCAAGATCGACGTCCTCGCCCGGCTGCTCCACGCCCACCGCGGCGATCGCACCCTGGTCTTCACCGAGGACAACGCCACGGTCTACCAGATCTCGCGGCAGTTCCTGCTGCCGGCCATCACCCACCAGACCAAGGTGAAGGAGCGCAGCGCCATCCTCGACGCCTTCAACCGCGGCGCGCTGTCGGCGGTGGTCACCTCGAAGGTGCTGAACGAGGGGGTCAACGTACCCGAGGCCAACGTGGCGATCGTCCTGTCGGGCAGCGGCTCGGTGCGGGAGCACGTCCAGCGGCTCGGCCGCATCCTGCGCCGGAGCGAGAACAAGACGGCGATCCTCTACGAGCTCGTGGCCCTCGGCACGAGCGAGCAGCGGGTGAGCGACAAGCGCCGGGAGCACATTGCTTACCAGTGACCTCGTCCGCGTCCGCCGCCGGGGCGGGCTGGTCGTGCCGCAGTACCTCCGCGGGGCGGCCGCCGAGCGCCTGCTGCCGGTCGCGCGGGCGTACCTCGACATCCTCTCGCAGCGCGTCGGCGAGCGCCGCGACGAAGTGGCGGCCGCGCTCGACGCCGTGGAGGTGCCCGCGCGGGATCGCGTGGCCGCGCTCGGCCTGCGCAAGGTGCTCGAGGACGGCTGCGCGTACGAGGTGCACGATGGCGTCCCGAACGCGATCCGAAAGTCAAGCTCCTCGTAGCCGCTGCATCACGCTGGCTCGGCGCAAGGAAGCTCGACGATGAACGTGGCCCCGGCGCCCGGCCGGCTCTCGCATCGGATCGAGCCCCCATGGTCCTCGACGATCCTGCGGCTGATGTACAGGCCCAGGCCCAGTCCGCCGTAATGCCTCTCCGACACCGCGCGCTCGAAGCGGCCGAAGATCCGATCGCGCTGTTCGGGGGCGATGCCGATGCCGTGATCGCGCACGGCGAGCTGCGCCATGCCGCGCTCGGCGCCGACGGCGATCTCGATGGGCTTGCCGGTGCCGAACTTGATGGCATTGGAGAGCAGGTTGGTCACGACCCGGTCGAGACAGGATCGATCCCACCTGCCAAACACCGGCGCGCCGGTCTGGATCGACACCGAGCAACGGGCCCCCGCGAGGTCGGCCTCGAAGCGCTCGGCCACCTCGCGGACGAGGGCGCCGAGGTCGACGTCCGCGCGCTCGAGCACGAGCGTCCCCGTGTCGAGGTGCGAGACGTCGAGCAGATCATGGATGAGCCGGGTCAGCCGGGTCCCCTGTCGCTCGAGGAGCTCGAGCCGCCGATCCAGCACCTGCGGATCGATGACTCGCCCCAAAGGTGCCGCCCTGCGAAGCGACTGCACCGCAAGCGTGAGCGAGGTGAGGGGCGTGTTGAGCTCGTGGGTTGCGATCGTGAGGAACTCGATGCGGGCGCGGACGGCCTCCTGCGAAGCGCGGTAGAGCCGGGCGTTGTCGATGGCGTTCGCGGCGCGGCGCCCCAGCTCCACTGCGAGATCGAGGTCGGCGCGCCCGTAGCGACGCCCCGGCGCGTCCGAGACGAGGCTGAGCACGCCGAGCTTCTGCCCGCGCGCGACGAGCGGCACCGACAGCCCAGTCCGCGCGCCGAGCGCGCGAACGAGCCGCAGGTGCTCCTCGTCGTGGCATACCGCTCGAACGAAGTCGTCGGTTATCTCCGGCGTGAGCACAGCTTCGCCCGTGCGGAGGGCCACGATGGCGGGGTGGGACGAATCCCAGCGGGGAGGATACCGCTGCTGCACCTCGAGGAGCATGGGCTCCTTCGCGGGATCTCGGTGCGCCACGGCCAAGCGCCGGATTTCTTTGTCCTCCACGATGTGGATGACGCACCAGTCCGAGAGTTCTTGCACGCAGAGGCGCCCGAGACGAGCAAACGTCTTTTCGTAATCCAGCGACTCGGAGAGCACCGCTCCCGCTTCTGCGAGGAACGCGGCCCCTGCGAGCGCGGCCTTCTCCTTGGCGAGCAGCAGGGCGTTTTCCAAGGAGATCGCCGCCTGCGTGGCGAGGAGCTCCAGGGCCGCGAGCCGATCGGGCGTGAAGGCGCCAACGAGGAGATCGTTTTCGAGGTAGAGCTGGCCAACCACCTCGGCTTGCCGGCGGATGGGCATGCACAGCACCGACTTGGGTCGGTGCGCCGCGAAGTAGTCGTCACCGGCGAGCTCGCCCGCGTCGCCTTCGTCTAGGATGACGCGCCCCTTGGTTCGGTGCGCGTAGCGGACGACGGACGTCGGGATGCGCGGGGAGCCTTCCAACGGCGCCGGCTCGAGATCGATCGTGACGACCCCTTTGGCATCGAGGGTCGCCTCCGCTTCCACCGAGAAGGTTTCGCCCTGACGTAGGACGAGGCAAGCGCGCTCTGCCCCGCCCTGCTCGAGGACGATCGTGAGCAGCGTCCGCAAGAGCTTGTCGAGGACGATCTCGCCCGAGATGGTTTGGGACGCTTTGGTCACCGCGTAGAGGTCGAGCTGCTCGGCCCACATCGTGACAGTGGCCGTGGTCGCGGAGAGTCTCGAATCGGAGAGGTGAGGATACTGCTGGTCGAGCTGTTTGACCTTGCCGTCGGCCCCCCAGCGGGCATAACAGGCACGGGCGTTGCGGAGATGGGTAACGCCGTTCGTGTCGAGGCCGCGGCCCGCATAGAACCGGCCGGCCTGCTCGTAGGCCAGCGCCTCGTGGTGCACGAAGCCGTTGTCGTGGGCCGAGCGAATGGCCTGCTCGTAGAACGCCATGGCCTCGAGGTCCCGGCCTTCGATGCGGCACTTCTCCGCCAGGACCAGGACATGGCGATTCCGGAAGTTTTCCGGGCAATTGTCGGCCCAGTACTTCAGCTGGGCCAGCAGGCCCTCCAGCCTTTGGCCGAATTCGGCCTGCCGCTCGGGCGGGACCTGCGGATGGAGCGCCGTCAAGGTGAGGGCGTGGTAAAAACAATGGGTGACATTGAGAATGTTGATGAGCGGCTGCTTTCCTTGCAGCTCCCCGGCCTTGTCGGCATGCGCCAGCGCCTCCGCGAACTTTCCGAAGGTGAAGGCGGCGACCAGCTTGAAAACATGATAACTGTAAAGACCAATCTTGAAGTCGGCCTTACGGAAAGCCGCGAGACTGGCCTCCTCCTGGAAGGTCCCGTCCTCGAAGCTCGGCGGACCGAAGGTGAGTCCCCGCAGGCAGAGGAGGAACTGCTCGCACATGCGAAAAAACAGGGAGTTGATTTCGCTATGGATCCGGTCCTCGAGGGCGCGGTACCTCTCGCTGTTTTGTTGGGCCCCCCCGATGGATTCCGCCGATTCCACGTCGAACCAGAACGCCTGCATCGCGCAAAAGAAGGCGTAGTTATGGTTGCCGGTCTGGAGCGCCGCCTCGACGCCCTGTTCCAGGATTCTCTTGGACGCCGCGAGGGGGCGGGCCCAGCAATGGACCGTCCCCCCGTGGATGCTTAGCAGGGACGCCTTCCGAGTGGCATCGCGGAAGCGCGCATTCAGCGCCAGGGACATCTCGGAGAAGGCCAGGGCGGAGGGAACGTCACGGTAGAGGCTCACCAGCAGAATCGCATAGCCGCTATAGATGGCGCAGGCGGATGCGGTGTTGCCGTGCCTGAGGGAGAGCGTGAGTCCATGGAAGATAAGCAAAGGGAATAATCCCGGCCTCACCTGGTACGCCGGCGACCCGGTGTCCGCAATCAGGTCGAGGCTCGCCCGCACCCGGGGATCGGAGACATCCGGAGCCAGGGCCAGGTCGGCGATGCGCCGGCCGCTCAAGAGGGCGGGAATCTCCGCCTGCTCCGCCTCCACGGCCTCGCAGATGTCTTCCTCCGCATCGGGAATGGCGAAGCCGAGCAGGCGCAAGGCGGCGAGCCCGGCCTCCAGCGCATCCCCATACCGACCTGAGCTCTCGTATAGCGGGATCCGCAGTCTGAGCACCCTAGCCCGGTCGATGTCGGTCCTGGCCTTCTCAAGGATTTCCCGGAACCGCGCGTCCGCCTCTTCGAAGCGGCCCACCAGATACGCGCATTCGGCCAACTCCAGTCTTATCGCGAACGCCTCGGCATAGTCTTCGGTCCAGGGATCCGTGGGCAAAAGCGCGTTCGCCTGGGCCAGGTATTCCCGCGCCGCCGCGTAGGCGATGGCGGCCTTGGACCTGCTCGCCGCCCGGAGATTGAGGCGGCGAACCAAGTCCCGTTCCCCGGCGTCCGCAAGGAGGTTAAGCCCGCGATTGAACTGGTTCACCAGCTCGAAGACATCGTCCCCGACCCCCTCGGCGGTCCGGCCCGCGAGCAGCAGGCGGCCGAGGCGGAGATGCTCTCCGGCGCGCTCCGGCGGAGCCATCGTGGCATAGGCCGCTTCCCGGATGCGGTCATGGACGAAGGCGTGGCTGTTTCCCTGCCTGAGAAGAAGCCCGGCCCTTTCGGCCTCCCGGAGAGGGGCGTGAAGCCCTTCGTCCGGGCCGCCCGGGGCGCCGGCCATGGCGGGCTCCTCGGTGTCCCCCAGCGCGCGCATTAGGACCTCGGTCTCCGCGCGGATCCCCAGGCACGCCAAGACCTGCAGGGTCTTCCGGCAAGCCGCGGTCAGCCGGTGTATCCTGCCCGCCAGGAGGTCCACGACGTTATCGGTATAACCCTTGGCGTGGATGCGCCGCAGATCCCACCGAAACGCCCGCGTGCCGGGATCGAAGCCGAGTAGCTTCTCCTCGGCCAGGGCCGTCAGGAACTGGATGGTGAAGAACGGATTACCATGGGTCTTCTCGAAGACGAGCTCGGAAAGCGGCCTGACCCTCTCAGGCTGATCATGAAGCGCGTCGGCGACGAATCTCCCGACATCGTTCTGCGAGAGGGGAGTGAGGACGACGTCGTGAACGATGCCGCCCTCCTTTCGGATTGCCTGCAGGCTGCGCATCAGCGGGTGACTCGAGTCGACCTCGTTGTCGCGGTAGGCCCCGACCAGAAGCAGGTGATGCACGTCCGGGTGAGTGACCACATCGGCGAGCAAGGCCAGCGTCCCCGCGTCCAGCCATTGCAGGTCGTCGAGGAAGAGCACCAGTGGATGCGCGGCCTGGGCGAAGACCCCGATGAGCTGCCGGAACACCAACTGGAAGCGGTTCCGCGCCTGCTGCGGCGGCAACTCCGGCACCGGCGGCTGGGGCCCGATGACGAGCTCGAGCTCGGGGATGAGATCGACCATCAGCTGGCCAGTCGGGCCAAGCGCCTCGCGCAGCGTGTCCCTCCACTCTCTGATCCTGGTGTCGCTCTCACCCAGGATCTGGCGGACCAGACCCTGGAAGGCCTGGGCCGGGGTGGCGTAGGGAATGTCGCGCTTGTACTGGTCGAACTTGCCGGCGATGAAGCGGCCCCGCTTTTCGACGATCGGCTTTTGCAAGGCATTGACGAGGGCACTCTTGCCGACGCCCGAATAACCGGACACCATCACCAGCGCGGGCGCGCCGGTCGTCGCCACGGCGTCGAAGGCAGAGAGCAGCGCGGCCGTCTTGCGCTCCCGCCCATACAGCTGCTGCGGGATCTGGAGGCGGTCCCAAATATCGTCTTGGCCGAGCGGGAACGGCTCCACCCGTCCGCAGGCCTGCCATTGGGTGAGGCAGCGCTCCAGATCGGCCACGAGGCCGCCGGCGCTCTGGTAGCGATCCTCGGGCATCTTGGCGAGCAGCTTCGAGACGATGCGCGCGATGGGCTCGGGCACCTCGAGAACGAGCGCCGAAGGAGAAGGAGGAGCGCGGGCGACGTGGCAATGGACCCATTCCACGGGGTCCTTCGCCTCGAAGGGGAGCTCTCCGGTGAGCATTTGAAAGAACGTGACGCCCAGCGCGTAGAGATCGGAGCGGTTGTCGATCGCGCGGTTCATCCGCCCCGTTTGCTCGGGCGACAGGTAGGGCAACGATCCCTCGATGAGCCGGGGAGGCTGCTCGCGGGGCAGGCGGGACGCGAGCCCGAAGTCGGCGAGCTTGAGCTCGAAGGTGGCGGGGTTCACAAGGATGTTCTCTGGCTTCACGTCCTTGTGGACGATGCCCGCTCGGTGAATCTCCGAGAGCGCCCTCGCGATGGCCATGGCGAGCGGGAGAAAGCGATCCATCGGCATGGGCGTCCCGCCGAGCAGCTCGCCCAAGGACCGGCCGTCGAAGTCCTCGAGGACGAGGGCGGGCATGCCCTGGTAGGTCTCGAGGGCGAGCGGTTTGACGACAGCCGTGGAGTCGAGCAACCTGCCGATCTCGAATTCGTTCTGCAGACGCTCGAGGTCCTTCGGTCGGCTGCGCTGCGGATCGAGCACCTTGAGGACCACGGAGCGACCATCGGCGCTCCGGATCGCGCGATAGAGGGTGGCTCGGCTTCCGTGGGCGAGAGACTCCGTGATCGTGTACGAAACGGAGGAGCTCATGGTGGGAATCCGCGCGGACCGATGGAGTCGCTTACCCTGAGCATGACTGCGCAATGTAGTATGAGCAAGCCTACCCCGGAAGACTCTGCTCCCACGCATCCCGTCCTCCGGTCCTCCCGTCCTCGCGTACTGCCGTGCTGCCGTGCTGCCGTGCTGCCGTGCTCGGCAAGCGTGGGCCGCCTTCCCAATCGCGGGATCGCGAGGTGCCGAGCGGGCGGGCCGTCCATCCAGCTTGCGTCACGGCCGAGCACGCAAGCCTGCCCGATGCGCGCTGCACGCGTCGGTCCGGCGTCGCGCGCCGGCCGACCCTGCGGACGCCCGCAATTCTCGATCTGGCGCGCCGCCTCCGCAGCGATGACAGCCGAACTCCCCGTTCGCCATAGTCGTCGACGTCGACCTCAGCGCGGTCGGCGGCGGCTCGCGCGCGGTCGAGGTCGCCCCGCCGAAAGGCTTCCTCGGCCGCCGCACAGGCGGCCGCGAGGTCTGTCATGTCGGGCGTCTTGGGCCCGCTCTCCGTCGTGGGGCCGGAGTATGGCGCACCTCGGCGCGGCGGTCGTGCCCTTCACTCTCCGGTTGGCACGCGGCCCTGCCTGCGGCAAATGAGCGTGCCGATGACCAAGCCGGTTCCCACAGCGCCGATCGTCGTGAGCTCCCAGGGCGGCACGCTTCGCGTCGTGGGCATCGAGCGCGCCCGGGGTGCGCGGTTCCGCCTCGGGCTTACCGCCACCCCCGAGCACGCCGACGGCAGGGGCTACGACGACGTCATCGTGGCGCTCGCGACGAGCGAGCGGGTGAGCGACGAGCGCCGGGAGCACATTGCTTACCAGTGACCTCGTCCGCGTCCGCCGCCGGGGCGGGCTGGTCGTGCCGCAGTACCTCCGCGGGGCGGCCGCCGAGCGCCTGCTGCCGGTCGCGCGGGCGTACCTCGACATCCTCTCGCAGCGCGTCGGCGAGCGCCGCGACGAGGTCGAGGCCGCGCTCGACGCCATCGAGGTGCCCGCGCGGGATCGCGTGGCCTCGCTCGGCCTGAGGAAGGTGCTCGAGGACGGCTGCGAGTACGAGGTGCAGGAGGGCGTCGATCCCGAGGCGCTCCGGCGCGAGCTGTTCCACGCGGCGGCGGCGGCGCACCGCGCCCTCGACGTCCGCGCCCGCTTCGACCGGGCCGCCGTGCTCGACGAGGTGGCCGCCCGGCTCGGCACGACGCCCGCCGCGATCGAGGCGGGCCTCTACGCCGACCTGCGCGGCGCCGAGATCCTCCGGCGCGCGGCCGCGGACGCGCCCGAGATCTTGCTGGATCGGTACAACCTTTCGCTGGCGCAGTCGATCCTCCTCCGGGCGACGCAGGTGACGATCCGCATCGAGGGGGAGAGCGCCCAGCGCTACCGGCGGATCTTCCGGGCGGCGCGCTTTCACGGGCTCATCCACGTGGTCCAGGGCGATCCGGTCTCCGGCTACACGATCGCGCTCGACGGCCCGTTCAGCCTGTTCGACGCGGTGCAGCGGTATGGCCTGCGGCTCGCGATGTTCCTGCCGTCGGTGCTCGCGTGCGCCTCGTTCCGGCTGCGCGCCGACCTGCGCTGGGGGCGCGACAAGGAGCCGCTCGCCGTCGAGATCGGCCCGGCGGACGGCCTCCTGTACCACGGGCGCGAGCTCGCGGAGACGACGCCCGAGCTGGACGCGTTCTGCGAGGGGTTCAGGAAGCTCGGGTCGCCCTGGACCGTGTCGCCGAACGAGCGGCTGTTCGCGCTGCCCGGAGAGGTGGTGTGCGTCCCTGACCTGGTGTTCCTGAACGCGGAGACCGGAGAGGAGGTGTACCTCGAGGCGTTCGGGTTCTGGAGCCGAGACGCGGTGTGGCGGCGCGTCGAGCTGATCCGGAAGGGGTTTCCGGCGAGGATCCTGCTCGCGGTCGGCAAGCAGCTCCGCGTGAGCGAGGAGGTGCTGGGCGACGACGAGGCCGGGGAGATCTATGTCTACCGTGCGACGATGTCGCCGCGGGCGGTGCTGGCGCGGCTGGACGGGAAGCGCGGGGGGGCGTGAGCCGCTGCGGAGTTTCGCTGCCCGGCTCACCTCGACCGGGTACACTGCCCTCCGACGCCTGGAGGTCTCTCATGCGAACGGTGGACGAGCTCGTCGAAGAAGTCCGGAGCTTCCCTGTAGCGGAGCGCCTGCGGCTCGTGGAGCGGATCCATGAGATCGCGAACGCGTCGGCGGACCCGCGGGAGGCGTCGCTGCCCCGCCCGAAGGTCTCGCCTCTCGGCTGGCTCGCCGACGATCCCGAGCTCGCCGACCAGCTGGAGAAGCTCACGGCGGATGCACGCGCTCGGGGTCGGGCGAGGGGGCTCGACGATGAGAACCCTCGTTGACACCGACATCTGGTCCGAGATCTTCAAGGGGAAAAACGCGACGGTCCTCGCCAGGGCGAGCGACTACCTCTCGCAGCACGGGCGCTACACGTTGACGGCCGTGACGGTCTTCCAGGTCATCCAGGGCCTGCAGCACGTGCAGCGCGCGAGCCGGATCGACGCGTTCTCCGAGATGCTCGAAGCCCAAGCGACGACGCCGAGCTCGCGGTCAATGAGCGCGCGGCCCAACGGCCGCGACCACGGTGTTCGCGTCGAGCGCGACGGAAGCTCTACTTTTGCGGCCTCTACCCGCTGAGGTGCTCATTCCAGAGCTCACCAAAGCGGTAGATCGCAGCTTCGGCCGGACCCTCGAAGCCACGAAGAATGCGTTGCCACGGAACTCCGGGAGAATCGTAGTAGTCCTGTAACCACGTCTCGAAGCGAGCAAGCTGCTCCGCTCTTTCTCGCGCAACCTCCGGGAAGTGATCCTCGGTCGCATCCTGCGCACCGAGTCCGAAGTTGTACATCCACTCGATTGTGCACTCGCCGAGGAGAGTGGCTGGACGCCTCGCATCTAGCGCTTCGAGAACCACATCCACGAACCAATCCGGCTTACCATGAGCAACGGTGACGAGAGGACCGCTCGGATCGTTGAGCAAACCAATAGCGGCTTCGAGAATGCGTGCCATTCCGAGCTCGTCACCCAAGGCAAGGTAGGAACGCGTCCATGCGCGAGCCTGTTCAGGGCCATTGAACAGCCGATCTAGCGTATCGTTCAGCCAAGCAAGCCCAGGAACGATGAGCAGGTAGCCGTAGAAGAACGCACCTAGATGAATCGGCGACGGACACTCGAGCCGCTTTGAGTGACTGGCTATGGCACTCAATCGACGAGCTAGAAGAGCGGATGTCATTTCTGTTTCTCCCATCAGAACGGAACCGCTTGGATGGTGACTCCGAAGCGAGCGCCAAGGGCTTCGACGTACTGAGCACAGGGAACGCCCTGACGCAGGAAGTTGTCAAAAACCATGTCGCCAACTCGAACAGCCTGATGAAAGCCGTTCTGGGTTAGGGCAGTCCCACCGCGGCCGACCAGGTCGCTCACCATGTGGTCCGCGACTTGGCCGGCTGGACCGCGATTTGTGGTGATGTTGAGGATCTGGCCGGGGATCCCCTTGGCCTTCAGCGCATCGGCCATGGCGCTCGCACATTGCGTGCATTGCATCGGTCGAAACAGCCTTGGCGACAGGCTCGCGATCGCTTCGCATGGACAGCGGTCGATGGCGAGGCTCGACACCAACAACACCGGGCGGGTCGACGGCCCTTGGCACGCCAGGGCTTCGAGGTCGGGGAGCTGGTTCCTGGTGGTCTGCTCACTTGTCGATAGCCACAGCTATGGCTCATCGAGTTCCTTTCGCCCAACCAGAACGAACTCGTCCTCTAGCAGCCAGAACCGTGCATCCTCGTATTTCTCGCTTCGGAAGAGCTGACGATTACCTTGGCCTGGGTCGAGAATCTCGTACCCGCCCTCGGTCGGTCGAAGAAGAAGCACACAGGGAACAGGGTGCCCCTCGTCAGCCCACACCTCGTACCATGCTTCCATAGTCACCTTGCTGGTCCTGTCCGCGGCATCACGTGATAGAGGCCGGCGGCATCCTGCACGCCCCCGAGCACGTCCGGGCCCGCGCGGTACTCCTGCCGGCCATTCGCGTCGTACTCGTCCTTGCTGGTCCTGTCCGCGGCATCACGTTATAGAGGCCGTCGGTACTGACTTTCGCCTCGCCGTAATAGAGGGGGATGCGGCTCCCATAGGCGGCGACACGTTGTCCGATCGGGGTCTCGAACATCAGACCAAAGCGCCCAGTGACGATCACGACGAGGCCATAGTCAGCGAGCGTCGCGGAGTGGGCGTTGTTCCACAGAACGTAATCGTCGCCCACTCCTTGGTGGGGTGCCACCGGAATCGTCATGGCTCATCGATTTCTTTCCGTGCCACGAAGACAAACTCGTCCTCGCCAAGCCAGTAGCGCGCTTCGTCAAATTTCTCTGTCGAGAACACCCTGCGATTCCCTTGCGCTGGATCCAGAATCTCAAAGCCACGATCCGTTGGCCTTAGAATCAGGACGTAGGGAACATCCAGCCCTTCATTCGCCCATACTTCGTACCAATTTGTGCTCATGGCGCTGCCGGTCCCGTTCTGGGCATGATGTGATAGAGACCACCGGGGCGGACTGTCGCTTCTCCATAGAATAGAGGAATTCGACTTCCGTCCGCTCCGATCCTGGTCCCAATGGGGTTCTCAAATGTTAGACCAAATCGCTCAGTGCCCCTAACGACGCCCGTAAACTGTCCCTCCGAGAAGATCGCGTTCTCTACCCGGGCTAGGGTGCTCATATCGTGGAACACGTGTGCCGAGCCATCCTTCGCGACCAGGCGAGCGGCTGCGGGGGTCCCCTCGATATGCTTCGGAATGTGCTTCAGTTCGTAGGCTATGCCGCTGAACGCCTTGCCTCCCTCCCTTGCAGGGCTGCCGGTGAACAGCTGGCGGAGGCGAAGGCCGGGATTCGCGCCGGATGCGTTGAATCTGGGTGCGAGGGGGCCCGAGGCGAGGCCGCCCACGAGCGAGCCACCGAGAAAGTAGTCGTCGACGGTGCCTTCGCCGCTCGCGAGGCGGCTCGCGGAGTCCGCGATCTGTTCGGCGCCGCCGTTCCAGAGACTGTAGATGGCGGCGCCGGCGAGCGAAAGCGTGATACCGATCGTGACGGCACCGGCGCACAGCGGGGCGCCGGGGCCGCAGGCGAGCGAAGCAAACGCACCCGTCGCGTAGCTGGCGCCGACGCCGAGCCCCAACCCGACCCCGAGCCCCGCGGCACCGGCGATAGCCGCCTCCGTACCGGTCGCCGGGGCCGCCTTGGTCGGCGCGCTCTCAGGTGCAGATTGCGGCGCTGGTGAGCACCCGTCGATCTCCGCGGTCACGGTATACGGTCGGCCGCTGCCGTCGAGGCCGGAGCCCCACACCGCCGAGCAACCTCCAGAGCCCGCAGGCTGCGCCTGCAAGCCCAGCGGGTCGATGAAGTTCGTGGGACTGTTGAATACGTAGCTGTAGGCGTTCAGGCCCTGGCTGTAGAAGGGCGCCTGGATGATTGGGTCGGGCGTCAAGAAGCGACCGACGCTGGCGTCGTAGAGGCGGCCGCGCATATCGACGACGCCGAGCTCGAGGTCGTGTTGATGCCCCGTGAAGCTCGTGAGAACGCCGCTGCCGCCCCCCACCGGCTCCTCACCTTTTCCGAAGGCGTCCGTCGCCTGGCGGTGGATCACCTCGCCGCCCTCGTCCGTCAGCACTTCGGGCGTGCCGAGCGCGTTGGCGTGCAGGTACACGGTGCTCCGCGACACCTCACCACCTTCCTCGCGCACCACCACCTCAGCCACCTCTCGGTGTGGCCCCCAAATGCGGTGCCGGTGCTCGGTCGCGCCGTCGTTGCTGGTTACCCGCTGAAAGAGGGTCGCGAGCTGGAGTCGCATGTGCGTCGGACTGAGCTCGCGGACGCGTGCGCCCGTGATGTCGTAGTCGAATTCCACGAGCGTCTGGCCGCTTCCCTGACCGACCCGCGCCGAACTGGGCAGGCCGAACGCATTGTAGGTCAGCTCCTGCACGCCTAGGGCCGTTGCCGTTCACCCCCGAAGTAGTTGTAATGCACGACGACGCGCCGGACGAGCGAGGCGTGCTGGTCCTTCACCGCCCAGTGCCGGTGGCGCCGGAACCAGTGGTGGACGGCCTTGACGGACTGCCTGAGGTGCGCACTCCTCGTCTTGCACCACATCTCCCATCTTCCCCGTCGCGTACGACGATAGCACATCGTAAACCCGAGGAAGTCAAAGGTCGATGATCCCTTTCCACCCATCTGCTCGCTCGGCGGCCGGTGGAAGTCGAGCAGCCGGGTCTTGTCGGGGTGGAGGGTCAGTCCATGGCGTGCCATTTGCTTGCCTAGTACGACCATTACAAGTTCTCCGTCCTCTCTGGTCTCGAAACCGATCGCGAAATGAGGGACAGCAGCAACCTGGGTTCGATTCAGCTTTTCACCAGAGCTTCACGTCGTGATTCGCCGAGAAGCCCTTCGCAGTCAGCTCGAACAACAACGCCTGGAGTGCCGCCGCCATCGCCTGCGCTTCGGTGTCGGCCGCGGCTCGACCATTGAAGACACGCATCGTCTCGCCAACGAGCGCCGCTTGTCCCGGTTTCAATCCCGGCAGTTCAATGTTCGGATCGTATACATGGGCCGTGGCGATGGCGAGCCACTTGCGTCCCCGCGCATCAGGATCGGACGGGGGGTCCGGAACCTCATAGGCCGTGATCTGGCACGTGATCCCGCGTCGATGAATCATCGTTTGTACTCCCTCGTTAAATCGGTTACGTGTACTACCTCGTTGAATCAGTCATCTGCACGCGCCCCATACGCACACGCCCATGTTGGGTTCCAGGATGTCTCGCAGTAGCGTCGGCCGCTTCACAATAGTCGAAGACGGCCTTACGAACATGCCCGGCGTCGGCGGGTGAAGAATGAGGTTCGGCGCACTGCCTCCGGGGCCGATGAAGAAACTCTGCCCGGCTGGATACGTGCCTCGCATGGCCGCCGCCTGAGCCGCCTCCTCAGCCACGAACAGCGAGTTCGGCAGTTGAAGATACGTGCCCTGCGGAACGGTGAACGATCCGGCCGCCGTGCTGCCGTGCCCTTCGAGCACCATCGCGCCCATCGGATTGTCGGCCCCGCCGAGGAGCAATTGCCCCGGTCCTGGCGGCGAGATGACGCGAGCGCCGCTCGCGGGTCCTCGCACTGCGGCGCTGCCGGTGAACAGCTGGCGGAGGCGAAGACCGGGATTCGCGCCTGATGCGTTGAATCTGGGTGCGAGGGGGCCCGAGGCGAGGCCGCCCACGAGCGAGCCACCGAGAAAGTAGTCGTCGACGGTGCCTTCGCCGCTCGCGAGGCGGCTCGCGGAGTCCGCGATCTGCTCGGCGCCGCCGTTCCAGAGACTGTAGATGGCGGCGCCGGCGAGCGAAAGCGTGATACCGATCGTGACGGCACCGGCGCACAGCGGGGCGCCGGGGCCGCAGGCGAGCGAAGCAAACGCACCCGTCGCGTAGCTGGCGCCGACGCCGAGCCCCAACCCGACCCCGAGCCCCGCGGCACCGGCGATAGCCGCCTCCGTACCGGTCGCCGGGGCCGCCTTGGTCGGCGCGCTCTCAGGTGCAGATTGCGGCGCTGGTGAGCACCCGTCGATCTCCGCGGTCACGGTATACGGTCGGCCGCTGCCGTCGAGGCCGGAGCCCCACACCGCCGAGCAACCTCCAGAGCCCGCAGGCTGCGCCTGCAAGCCCAGCGGGTCGATGAAGTTCGTGGGACTGTTGAATACGTAGCTGTAGGCGTTCAGGCCCTGGCTGTAGAAGGGCGCCTGGATGATTGGGTCGGGCGTCAAGAAGCGACCGACGCTGGCGTCGTAGAGGCGGCCGCGCATATCGACGACGCCGAGCTCGAGGTCGTGTTGATGCCCCGTGAAGCTCGTGAGAACGCCGCTGCCGCCCCCCACCGGCTCCTCACCTTTTCCGAAGGCGTCCGTCGCCTGGCGGTGGATCACTTCGCCGCCCTCGTCCGTCAGCACTTCGGGCGTGCCGAGCGCGTTGGCGTGCAGGTACACGGTGCTCCGCGACACCTCACCACCTTCCTCGCGCACCACCACCTCAGCCACCTCTCGGTGTGGCCCCCAAATGCGGTGCCGGTGCTCGGTCGCGCCGTCGTTGCTGGTTACCCGCTGAAAGAGGGTCGCGAGCTGGACTCGCATGTGCGTCGGACTGAGCTCGCGGACGCGTGCGCCCGTGACGTCGTAGTCGAACTCCACGAGCGTCTGGCCGCTTCCCTGACCGACGCGCGCCGAGCTGGGCAGGCCGAACGCATTGTAGGTCAGCTCCTGCACGCCCCCGAGCACGTCCGGGCCCGCGCGGTACTCCTGCCGGCCATTCGCGTCGTAGTCGTAGTGGTTGTCGCCCGCGCCGGTCACTGCGTGCGGCCGCGGGCCGGCGTAGCTGTACTCGCCGATTCCGGTCTTCGCGGTGATGTTCCCCAGCTCGTCGTAGTCGATTTCCGAGCGGGTTGTACCCGGAGCAAAGTCGATGGGATCGAGCGGGCTCGGGATCGCGCGCGAGACGCGCGTCAGCCGATCGAGAGGGTCGTACGAGTAGTACTCGTTGCGAGACGAATCCAGCCCGTCGAGCCGGACCTGAAGGCTGCCGTTCGTGGTGTAGCGGTGCTCCAGGCGCTGCAGCGGCTCGCCGCCCCGCGCGCTCTCGATGCTGAGCACGAGCCCGAGGCCGTCGGTGTAGCGCGTCGTCGTGACGACGCCGTTCCCGAAGCGCTCGCTGCCGATCCGATAGCCCTGATCCGCCTCCTGCAGCTCCCAGAACGGCTCGCCGGTGTCGTCGTCGAAGACGCTGACCAGGTTGCCGCGGTCGTCGTAATCATGACCGACGACGAGCTCGCTGCCCGCAGAGGCTGGATAGCGAGTCCTGGAGCTCCGCCCAAACTCGTCGTACTCGACCCGAGACGAGAGGGACTCGCCTGCTACCGTCTGCGTGACGGAGCTCAACAGACCGCGGTTCCTGGTATGTGACAGGGGCTCATAACCGAACTCGACGGAAGACTCGCCCACGCGCTCCGTGCGCGCCACGCGGTGCGCCGCGTTGACGCCCGTGTCGTAGGTCCAGCGATTCAGGGTGCCGTCGCCGTCGACCACCAGAGTGCGCCTGCCGAGCGCGTCGTAACTCAAGGTCTGCGTGTCGCCGCTCGCGTCCGTGTGCGTGCGCAATTCACCGAACGCGAAGTACGTGAAGCGGTGGTCGCCGCTGTCCGGGTCCCGACGCATGGCCGTTCGCCCATAGCGATCTGGCTGAATGATCGTGGTGTTACCCTTGCCGTCGCGCGTCCCGATAGGATCGTTAAAGGGTCCGTAGAAGAACTGGGTCAGGGTTCCTGCGGCATCGATCGTCGCGGCGGGCGCTCCGCGAACGCCCATGACCTCCCAGCTCTCACGCTGAGCCGGATCCGTGAGTCGCACCACCTCTGCCGCCTCGCGCCGCGCCCGCGCGTCGAGCGCGACGCTGGGCAAATCCGAGAACGGCAGGTACTCGAAGCGGTATTTCCCACCGCTGCCGCGCTCCTCGTAGGTAAGACGGCCTAGGTCATCGTACTGGTAGAGCAGGCTGCCCTGAGACGCATCGCCGCTGACGTGCGGGCGATCGTGCTGGCGCAGGCGACCGAAGGAGTCGTACGTCATGCGCTCGATCACGTCGGTGCCACGGAGCCCCTTGGTGATGCGCCGAACAGGGCGCGAAAAACCGTCGAGGAAGGTCTCGACGTGCGCGCCGCCGGTTGTGTGGCGCACCACACCGATGCGCTCACGGTCGAGGAAGCCGAGGTTCGCGTAGGTGGTCGTGGTGGTGGCGCTGGGTGTCTCCGCGGTCACCTCTCGCCCGAAGCCATCGTAGCCCCAGCGAGTGACGATGCTGTTCGGATCGGCGGCGAGCCGCAGCTTGCCGGTTGCGGGATCGTGGAGGACACGGCTCTCGAAGCCCTCGGCGTCGAAATGGCTGACGGGGTACAGGCCGCGAGCGTCGTAGACCACGCGACGGGTGCGTTGTTGCCCCTGCGCGGCCGTTTCGCGCACCTCCTGCACGTGACCTGTGCGCGAATGCCGCGCCACCACGGTCGTCACGAGCCGGTAGTAAGCGTCATCCGGCTCGCGCGTGGTTTGCCTGAGCCGGCCCGCGTCGTCATAGTCGAACATCGAGATCCGGGTGACGCCGGACTCCGCCGTCTCGCTGGTTGCCTCAACCCGACGGACCAGCGAAATCAGCCACGACGCGCGCTGAGCGGCGGTGGGGTTGAAGGTTCGAACGATGGTGCGCGTCTCCGCCAGGTCTTCCCCAGCGTCTACGGTCCACTGATGACGCGTCCGGTTGCCGTAGCTATCTGTCTGGAAGGATTCGTTCAGCTCGGAGAGCACGCTCCTTCCCTGAAGCGGCACCGGTCGGGACTCGGAGACCGTCGTGCGCGATGTCGCCAACTGAGCGAACGGCAACCCGGCGTCCGAGAGTTCCAGCTGCCAATCCGCGGACAGTCGAGCGACCTGTCGCTCGCGAAGCCGAGGGAAGGTCTGAATGTGTAACGTTTCCAACCCGGAGAAGGGATAGACGCGGCCCACGACCGAGCCGGGGACTTCCTCGAAGTACGTGCTGTTATCGTAGTGCCAGACGTCGACCTGGACCCTCGCGCCGCCATCGTAAGTCACTCGCTTCCGGAGCTCGAAGCCCAGCCAGCCGCGGCCATGGAAGCCCCGCCGCGCGCCGGCGTACTCGAACGTGTGCCTCATGTTGACGCGCGTGCCGCCGCCCGGCGCATCCGGCGGCAGATCGCGGATGGTCTCTGAGTAGCTGCTGACGACGGGGCCCACCCGGCGCACGCACTGCACCGTTTGCCGTGTCGCCGCCGAGCAGCCCGTCTGACCGTACGTCCGGAAGCCGATCTGCTCCGCCGACTCTGGGCTGTACTGAATGTGCACACCCTTGCCGAGGCCGTCGCGCGCCGTGAGCATCAGATTGGCTCGCGACGAGAGATTGTACGCCACCTGCAAGCCGTGCGGCGCTCGCGCGTCCATCATGACGAGATCCGCGCCACCATCTCCGTCGACGTCCGCCAGGATAGGCGCCGACCCGTCGAAGAGGGTGAACTCGCTGACTGGCCCGGTTGCGGGCTGCACTTCGAACGCGGCCGATGTCCCCGAGGCCCGCAGCACATACCAGACGAGGTTGGTGCCGTTACGCGACAGCCCCGTCGGAACCAGCAGATCGTGCCGTCCGTCGCCATCGTGGTCGACGGGGACCGAGCGATAAAAGGCGAAGCGAGAGATGTAGGGCGCGTCGCTCGGCAGCATCGTGCCTTCGCGGCGGAAGCCGTCGCCGGTGTTGACGAACAACGTCATGCGCTGTTCCGTGGGAAGATCGCCGCGATAATTCAAGAGGTCGACCAGCCCGTCGCCGTTGACATCGAGGCTCTTCAACTGCCATCCGTTCGCGTACTGCGACAGCACCAGGTGACCGTCTGAAAGGTACTCCTCGAGTCGATAGTCTTCCTCCGCGTTCAAGCCCAGCGGCGTACCGTCGATATCGACGGGGATCTCCGGCACCTCGAGGCCGATGTCGCGCCAGGCGTGCCCGTCGGGGTCGATGAAGAGCGCGCGGTACTCGACGTTCCAGTCGGCGGGCAGCCCGAGCCGATAGTCGTGATACGGATCGCGCGAGCGCTGGACGACGTTGACCACACCGTCGCCATCGACGTCGATGAACAACGGCGCGTACTCGCACCCTGGACCGTAGCGAATGAGATCGCGCGGAGCATCGAAGCCCTGCCCCGGGCCGAGGCTTTGGTAGAGATCGTAGCGGAAGCGCGGATCGGCAGCCGTGCTGCCTTCCTCGTACGCACAGTGAATGAGGTCGACGTGGCCATCCCCTGTCAGATCGGCGGTGTAGACGCGGTCTTCGGGGTAACCGTCGTTCGGCAAGGACAACGGCACGGCGTCGAACCCGTTGCCGTTGGAGATTTGCACTCGGAAGCCGAAAGACCTGTGCGGGCACTCGTCGACGATGTCGTCTCGACCGTCGCCATTGTAATCGAACACGTTACCGCCGGACAGGCAGTTGACGGGCACGCTCCCCAAGCCGACCCCGTCCGCCGACAGCTGCGTATTGAACGGCGCTTCGAAGCGCGGTCCCACGAAGTCCGCCACGGCGCCGGCCGAGCGAGCTACGAAGTAGGAGAACGAAGGATTGCCGTCGGGATGCTCGCCGTCGATATCCGGATAAAGCAGATCGTCGAATCCGTCCCCGTCGACGTCGAGCACCAGCGTTCGGCCCCGCGCGCCGCTCGTGACACCATTGCCGAACCACTCCGGCGGCGACACCTCGTCCGCGGGCCGCGCGATGTTGAACCCCTCACTGCTGTCGTAATTGAACGAGGTCGCCGGCATGCACGACCCGAGCGCGCATTGCCGCAGCGAATCGAGCCTGCTGATCGTGGGATCGGGCCCGTAGCTCAGCTCGTGCGAGCGCTGCTCGCTATCGCCCACGTAGGTGGCAATACGGGTCAGCCGCGCCGTCAAGGTGCGGAGCGCGCCGCGCTGCCAGGCTTGGCGCGCGTCCGGGCGATCCTCGTAGCTGAAGCGAACGCTGCGATCTCCGGCCACATCCGGATTCACGTGCTCGCCGAAGTCGATCCGCTCCGGGATCAGAGGTGCATCCGAACACGCGCCGTCGGCACAGCCTCTTCGATACCGCATTGTCATGGCGTTGCCGCTACGGTCCATCACGCGCCGCAGCATCCAGGCGCGGATGACGCCATCGTGCGAATCCGTGGCGCCGCTGCCGCCGTATTCGAGCTTCTTTCCGTCTCGCTGCTCCACCAAGAACCCGCTGGGCGCCTGGGGGCTGCCGATGGGCGTGATGCGACGGAAGCTCTCGAGCTCGGTTCGATACCGTCCCTCGTGAGCGATCAGCGGCTGGCCGTCGAGGCAGAGCCGGTCCTTCTGAGTGTCCGAAATGCCTGCAGCAAAACCATCCGTGCCGGAGCTCTTCGGGCAGCGCGCGATCGCCGACAAGCCGGAGAGAGACCACCCCGTTCCGGCGATGCCCACCGACTGCACGCTGGCGTAGTTCAGGGAGATGGCCGGCGCGATGCCGCCTGGGCCCAGCGGCACTTCGATAGGGACCGTGTACGCCGCCATGCCGGTCGGTGTCACGCCGAAGCTCCACGGCACCGCGCCCACAGGCGCCGGCGCGGTCGTCGGCAAGGGATCCGGCAAGGGGAGGCGCACGCCGGCCGGTGGCTGCTCGATGGTGGTACAACCGTGCGACGGAATGCAGATCTGCGTGCCGGGCCGCGCGCGCACCGTCGCCCCCGCCTGCACGTCGATGTCTCTCGCATAGAACCAGCCGGTGTGATCTTTGGCGGCCAGGACGAGCTTCGCGCGCGGAGCAATCAGCGATCCCTGAAACGCCGAATTGATGCCCACGTCGAGCGTCCCGGCGTAGACGATGTTCCACACCGGCGGGATGCCCGGAAGAACCGGCGGCGGTCCTGAAGAGCTCCACGCGTTGCCCTTCAGAAGCAACTCATCGCGCACCGCCAGCTTCGCGCCGTCCACGACGTAGACGATGCCCTCGTCCTGAATGTCGAGGGTGCGGAACGTGTAATCGCCGCTGCTCAAGCGCAGGGTAGCGGCGCGCTTGACGGTAACCGTCGAGTAGTGACCCGGATCGAGGGTATCGCTGGTGTTCGGCTCTACCGAGATGGGGGCCGCGACCGAGTCGGGGAAATCCACGGTGAACGAGAAGCTCGTCGCCGGGGTGAGGGTAGCGTGAGACGCCTCGATGCCGCGAATCGTGGCATCGCTGTCCTTGGTGATGCTGGTTGCCGAGATGGCGTCACCGGCCACCGCTCGACTCCTCAGCCGGACGGGCCCGACGCTGATGATCGAGCCGACGGACGCCTCTACGCCTACGGAACACGTCGAGCTGCCCGAGCAGCTCACCAGGCCCGGCTGCGAGGCATTGTCGAGCACCTGAGCTCGATCGCCGACGCTCACGGATCCCGAGGCATTGAGCACGCCATCCAGCCGATTCACGCCAGCGGGAAAGGTCAAATTCAGGCTGACCACCGCCTGCTGCTGCGCAACGGACACCGTTTCCTTGGTGTCCGTTGCGCAGCTGCTGGCCCCCGATGCTGAGGCAACGACGCAGATCAGCCCAGCGCTCCACCGCGACCGACCGCTTCCGAGCCAAGCCATTCTGTCCTCCCGTCCAACACGACCATCGTCCCGCTGAACGCCGCACCGCTACCAGCATTGCCGACCCAGGACAACGCAAATCAATTGCACTTTCAATCTCGGCAGCGACGCGTTCTTGCTGGCGTCGCTGCCGCGCCACCTCACGCGCCGTTCACGCGTGCCCGAACCCCCGGCAGATCCGCCGCCGTCCCCAAGCTCGTCCGCTGACGGACGCGGGTGCACCTCGCCTCACCGGGCCGTCCGTCGGCTCCGCCCTGCGCGCTCCCGCCCTCGCCGCCCCTACTCCTACTCCACGGTCGCGTACGCCGGCGTCCACGCCCGCTTGCCGTCCGGCCGCGTGACCCGCGCCCGCACGTACCGCTCCCCGCCGCGGAGCCGGTACGTCGCCCGCCCCTCCGCGGGCTGCTGCCGCTCCAGCACGCGCCCGCCCCGCCCGACGAACTCGACGACCGCGCCCGCCGCCACCGGCCAGACCGAGAACGCGTCCCCGGCGAGCGCGATCCTCCGCAGCCTCGCCCCGGACGACGCGTAGAGCCGTCCCCGGGCGAGCGCGCTGCAGATCGCGGCGCGCGACGCCTCCCGCGAGAACACCTCGATGAACCCGCGGCCGGGCCCCGCGGGGGGCGCGCCCGAGCCGGCCGTGAGCTGGTGCAGATCGTCCACCGCGACGCCGACGATCCCCCCTCCCGCGGCGCCGCGCATGGTCAGCACCGCATCCCATAGCGCCTCGTGCGACGGGCGCGTGGCGTCGCCGTCCGTGTACACGTACGGGTGCCCGCTGTGGATCTCGAGGAGCTCCGCCGCAGGCGCCGCCAGGAGGTCGCCGGCGGACAACGACCAGTCGAAATTCGGATGGTTGATGAGCGCCACGCCCCCCTCGGCCCGCACACGCCCGATCGCCCACTTCAGCGCCTCCCCCTTGGTCAGGAAGGCGCCCCCGCCGATCGTCGCCCGCGTGCAGAGCGCGTTCACGTGCACGGGCTTCCCCTCGGCCCACATCGTGACCTCCTCGCCGGGGATCACGGCGAAATTCGACGTCGATGAGGGGTCCTGGAACATCGCGGGATCGACGCGCTGGTTGTGGTCTGTCAGCGCCACGAAGGAATACCCGTTCTCGCGGTACCAGCGGACGACGTCGCGCGGCTCGCTGTCCCCATCGCTCAGGGAGGTGTGCGTGTGGATGTTCCCGCGCTGGAACACCTCCACGTCGAGCGCCTTCTCGAAGCGCGGGCGGCCCGGCGGTCCATGCCCTCCGGGAGCAGAGCCCGAATCGGGCGAGGCGCGCTCCGCCCTGCCGGCGAGCGCGAGGAGCGCCGCTGCGCCGATGAACAGGAGAGCACTCCAGCGTCCGCGCATGCTCATTGAGATGACAAGGAGAGTATACAGAACGCCAGGGCCGCGGCCAATTCGCAGAGAGCGCGCCCGCGCCTCCGCCGCCGCGCGTTACCTCTCGCGCTCTCCGGCGCGCGCGAGGTGGCGCACGCATGCGCGCGCCGCCTCCTCTTCAATTTTTAATGACCCCGGTCCACCGGCGTCCGGCGGCATACTGCTCCCGTGACGCTCCCCCTCCTCGCGCTCGTCATGATCGTCAAGGACGAGGCCCCCTCCATCCGCGAGACCCTCGCCTCGGCCAGGCCCCACGTCGACCGGTTCACCCTCCTCGACACCGGCTCCACCGACGGCACACAGGCCCTCGCGCGCGCCGCCATGGCGGGCGTCCCCGGCGATCTCGTCGAGGAGCCCTTCGTCGACTTCGGCGCGACCCGCAGCCGCGCCCTCGACCTCGCGGGCGACGCGGCCGTGTTCACCCTCATGCTGAGCGGCGACGAGCGCCTCGTCGCCGGCGGCGCGCTCCGTCGCTTCTGCGAGGAGCGCCGCGACGCGTCGGGCCCGGGGCACGGCGCCTACCACGTCCGCGTGCGCTACGGCGATTCCGTCTACGACTCCGCCCGGCTCGCCCGCGCCTCGGCCGGGTGGCGCTACGTCGGCGCCACCCACGAGGTGCTCTCCAGGGAAGGCGAGCCGCCCCCCTCGATCCGCGTCCCCGACGCCCACATCGTCCACGACCTCTCTCGCCGCGACGCCGCCGCCCAGACCCGGAGGTGGCAGCGCGACCTGGAGCTGCTCTCCGCCGCGCTGGCCCGATCCCCCGGCGACGGCCGCGCCGCCTTCTACCTCGCGCAGACGCTGGAGTGCCTCGGCCGGCACGCGGAGGCGTTCGAGGCCTACGGGCGGCGCGCCGCGCGCGGGGGCTGGCAGGAGGAGGTCTACGAATCGCTGTTCCGCATGGCGCGCACCGCCGCCGCGCTCGGGCGCCCCTGGCCCGAGGTGCAGCAGCGCTACCTCGACGCCCACGCCCACAGCCCGCACCGCGCCGAGCCGCTCTTCGCCGTCGCCTGGCACTGGTACGGACAGCGGTGCTGGCCGCTCACCTACCTCTTCGCCTCCCGCGGCGCCGCCCTCCCCTTCCCCGCCCAGGCCACCCTCTTCGTGGACGCCGAGGTCTACGAGCACAAGCTGCTCGACCTCGTCGCCACCAGCGCGTTCCACGTCGGGGAGCTCGCCGCCGGCGAGGCGGCGCTGCGCAAGGCCCTCGCGCGCCGCCCCGGCGATCCGCGCCTGCTCGGGAACCTCGCGTTCTACGCGCCCGCGAAGGAGCGCTGACGCGCCGCGCTCGCGCCGCTTGTTGACGCTCAGGCGCCGTCGTGGTCCTTCCTGATCCAGCCCTTGCGGCGATAGTACATGAGCAGCCCGACGACGCTCGCCAGCATCAGGCACCATACGAACGGATAGCCGTAATACCAGTCGAGCTCCGGCATGTTGTACGGCGAGCTCTCGTGGTGGAAGTTCATCCCGTAGATGCCCGCAATGGCGGTGACCGGGAGGAAGATCGTCGAGATGATCGTGAGCACCTTCATGATCTCGTTCATCCGGTTCGACATCCCGGAGAGGTGGAGATCCATGAGGCCCGAGCTGAGCTCGCGGTAGGTCTCGACCATGTCCATCAGCTGCACCGCGTGATCGTACGTGTCGCGCAGGTAGAGCCGCGTGTCCTTTGCGATGAGCGGGTTGTCCTCGCGGAGCAGCGCGTTGACGAGATCGCGCTGCGGCCAGATGGCGCGACGCAGCGTGAGCAGATCCCGCTTCAGATCGTGGATCGGCTTCGACATCCGGCGCTTCGCGTCGATCACCTCGACCTCCAGGTCCTCGATGTGCTCGCCGAGCCGCTCGAGCACCGGGAAGAAGCCGTCGACCACCGCGTCGAGCAGCGCGTACGCCAGGTAATCGGCGCCCCGCTCCCGGATCGAGCCCCGGCCGGTGCGGATTCGCTCCCGCACGGCCTCCATGACGTCCCAGTCGGCCTCTTCCTGCACCGTCAGGACGAAGCTCTTGCCGACCAGGATGGCCAGCTGCTCGGTGCGCAGCACGCAGCGCTCGTTGACCTGCGCCATCCGCGCGATGATGAGGACGTGCTCGCCGCCGTAGACGTCCGCCTTCGGCCGCTGGGGCACGTTGACCATGTCCTCCAGCGCGAGCGGGTGGACACGGAAGATCTCGCCCAGCCGCTCGAAGGTCCCCTTGTGCCCGAGCCCCCGGACATCGACCCACGTGATGGAGGGCCGGTCGTCCGTGAGGTAGGGGATGCACCCGTCGACGCTCTGGATCTCCTTCTCGGACACGACCTCGGCGTCGTAGTCGATGACGAAGATCTTCGGCCGCTGCGTCTCCTCGATGACGAGCGTCCCGGGCGGCGACGCCGGCGGCGGCTCGTGCACGAGCCGGTCGCGCCTGGGCCGCAGCGTCGTCCGGTCGGGGTCGGCCTTCTCCTGGACCCAGGAGGCGCGCGGCTGCGGCGCGCTGCTGCGCCGCGACTCGGGGGGTAGCGTGGAGCTCGTCACGGGGGCGTGATGGTAGACCAAGATCCCGTGGCATCGAGCGTGGGATGACGCGTTGGATGACGCGTGGGATGACGCGCGGGAGCGAGCGCGCTCTCCCGCTCGCTCCGCGCCGCCGGGTGGCGTATGCTGATCGGGCCGCGGAGGGGAGTTGCTGGTCGGGCCGCGGCGGGGAACGGGCGCTCGCAGGGCCGCCTCTTCCTCCCTGTCCCTGCTGGCCGGGGGAGCGCGCGACGCGCGCCGGCCTGCGCCTCGCGCCGCCGCGCGCCCTGCCCTTCCGGATGCCCATGGGAACGACCCTCGACATCGCGATCGGCCTCGTCAGCGTCTTCTTCCTGCTCAGCGTCCTCTGCTCGGCCATCCACGAGGCGCTCGCCGGCGTGCTCCGGCTGCGCGCGATCAACCTGGCGCAGAGCATCGAGATCATGCTGGCCGACAGCGAGCTCGACGCGCACGTGAAGCAATCGCCCGGCGCCGCCGACTCAGCCGCCCCCAAGAGCTCCCCGCTGGAGCAGGCCGTGAAGCGCGCGGCGCGGCGCGCTGTCGAGCTCGTGCGCACCCGGGTGATGCCAGGGCCGCTCCCGAGCCCGCTCGCGGCGAAGCTCCGCGAGCACCCGCTGATCAAGGATCTCAAGTACGGCTGGGTAGGGCCGTCCTACATCCCGTCGCACGCGTTCGTGGCCGCGCTCATCGACACCCTGCGGCACGTCCCCTGGCCCGACCGCGCCGCGGCGCCGCCCCCGCAGGCCGGCGCCACGCCTTCGCAGACCGGCGCCGCGCCGGTGCTGGCGGGCGACGCCGCTTCCGCGCCCCTGCAGCAGGCGAGCGACGGCGTCCCTCCGCCGCAGGCGAGCGCCGCCGCGCCGGCGCAGGGCGAGATCGCGGCGGCGCCGAGCCGCGACGAGGACCCGCTCGACGAGCTCAAGCAGATCATCCGGAGCATGCCGCCGAAGAGCGATCTCCGGCGCGCGCTCGCCACGATCGTCGACTCCACGGTCAAGGACATGCGCGAGGCCAACATCCGGCTGGAGCGCTGGTTCAATGACGCCATGGACCGGGCCGCCGGCCGGTACAAGCGCCGCGCGCAGCTGATCATCAGCGCGACGGCGCTCGTCCTCTGCGTCGGGTTCAACGCCGACAGCATCCGCCTCGCGGGCGCCCTCTCGCGCGACGCGGTGGTGCGCGCCCGGCTGATCGCGGCGGCGCAGGAGATCGCGAAGTCGCCGCCCCGCGCCGCGCCCCAGGCCGGCGGCACCAACCAGAACGAGGACATCATGGCCGCGATCGCCGAGGGAAGCGGCGCTCGCTCCCGGCTCGCCGGGCTCGACATCGAGATCACCTGGGGCGTGAAGGCCCCCGAGCACACGAGCGTCCCGAAGCTCTGGAGCGCGATCGCTGCGGTCCTCGGCCAGGGCATCGTCGGCTGGATCCGCGGGGTGCTCGACAGGCTCCTGACCCCCGGCATCCTCATCACCGCGGCCGCCGCCTCCCTCGGCGCGCCGTTCTGGTTCGACCTGCTCAACAAGCTCGTGAACCTCAGGACCGTCGGCAAGAGCCCCGAGCCTTACGAGCCCCCCAAGGGCGCCGGGCCGGACAGCAGCGTGACCCGCTGACCCTGCACGACGCTCAAGGGGACGACATGCCCGGTCGTCCTACCAGGACGCTGGAAGCTCGTCGTGGGTGGGAAGCCCTCCGCTGGCGCACCCCCACGGCGCTCTCGATCCCCAGAAGATGTGATCCGTCGGAGAGATGGGCGGCGCTGTATCCAGCGAACCGGCCGGGACGACCACGATGTTGCCGTCGCGCCTCAGGCGCGGGACGGGACACCCGCATTGACTGCAAAACCACTTCCCGAAGCGCTTCGCCGTGGGCAGCTCATAACGCGTGATGGCCTCTTCCCCTGACAGCCATCGGAGCTGGCTTGGATCGACGGCCAGATTCGTGGCGTGGCCCGTGCCCGTGCCTTTGCGACACCGCGAGCAATGGCAATGGACCATCAACTTGAACGGCGGATCGACCTCGAATGTCACCGCCCCGCAAAGGCAACTTCCGTGAATGCTGGACTCGCTCATCTGCTCTCTCCAGGCGCCTGACGCCGCGATGGAATGGGACGTTCAGCCTATCCGATCTGACCGGCGAGGATCGAGCTCGGTCCGCCCGACGCGCCCGGAACACGACGCCGTGGCGGCCCCGACACGCGCCGCGGCCGCTCCTTGGACCGGCAGCGACGGGCAGCGGCATTTCGCCCGTGCCCCCGACCTGGTACGCAGGCTGCTTAGATCCAGGGGACCGGACCATGAAGACCTTGAGCGCTTGCTTTCTGCTGGGGATTCTCGTTGGCTGTCAGAAATCCGAGGAGGCCGGCCTGCCGGCGGCGAGCTCGGGGCCGAGCGCCGGCTCGAGCGCTCCCGCGGCGGCCGCCGCGGAGACAGCGTCGCCGGCCGCCGCGGAGGCGGCCTCGTCGGCCCCCGCGGCCGCGACCGCGGCGCCCGCCGAGCCGGCTCCGTCGCCGACCGCGCCGGCGTCTCCTGGTGCGCCGGCGTCCTTCAAGGACGGCCGGAGCGAGTCGATCGCGGCGGCCGTCGGCCTCGGTTGCGAGGCGAAGAGCCTCGACGGCTGGCTCGAGCTGCTTTGCCGGAAGAAGAACGGGACCGGCGGGCACCCTGTTCGCGCGGTGATCCACGATCCGGGCGCGGAGGCCGCGGCCGAGAAGCCGAGCGAGCCCGTGGCGGCCGACGACGCCGGCGAGGCGCCCGACGCGGGCCCGTCGAACGAGGTCCTCGCCGACGAGCGCGGCGAGCTCCGGCTCGTCGCGCCGTTCCGGGCCGAGGCCAAGCAGACCGTCACGCTGGAGTGGACCGACACGCGCTACGAGCTCCAGATCGACGGGACGAGCGCGAAGCTCGACTGGGCCGGCTCCGTGGTGTCGCACCGGCGCGCCTGCCAGGAGCTCCTCGATCAGAACCGGGCGCGCATCTCCGGCGCGCAGAAGCTCGAAGGGCCCGAGAAGGTCTCGGCGGCCGAGGCGACGCGCCTGCCGAAGTTCGGGGCCTGCCAGCCGGCGGGGCTCGGCTCCTGGGCGCTGTCGCTGACGCGCTTCGCGGGCGCCGGCGAGGGCGCTTCGCGGGCGCTCGCCTTCGACATCGAGGTCGTGCGGATCGACCTCGAAGGCAAGCGCTTCGCGGCGCCGCTCGGAACGATCGAGGTCGCGCCCGGCGGACTCGCGATCTCCGCGTTGAACGTCTATGACTTCGACGACGACGGCAACGACGAGCTCATCGTCCCCTACGAGCTCAACGCGGTTGTCGCGGGCGCGAAGCCGGCGGCGCCGAGCCCGATCTGGACGTTCTCGAACGGAGCGGTGTCCGCCTATGCGAAGGCCCCGAGCGTCTCCGGCGGCCTCGGCATCGAGCACCTCGATCACGACATGCGGCCGGACATCGGGAGCTACGGTCCCTTCGTCGCGTGGCTCGGCGCGGACTGCGGCGTGAAGAGCTGCCCGCCGCGGGTGACCGGGCCGAAGTTCTACTTTCACTCGGTGCAGGACGGCTCGTTTTCAGCGACCGACGCCAGCGCGACCGGGGCGCTCGGCCGCGCGTGCGGCAAGAAGCCCGCGGCGATCGTCGTGACGGCCGGCAGCGGCGTGAACGTCGCTCAGACGGCCAAGAACCTCGTCTGCGCGCGCGCGCTGGGCGCCACGCGGGAGGCGCTCGAGGGCGAGCTCACGGCCAAGCGCGCGGACCTCTGCGGCGGCGCGGCGACCTGCGCGCTGTCGAGCACCTTCGAGGCCTGGCTCGACGCGGCGCTGCCGGCTGAGCTGGGGAGCGCCGCGAAGCTATAAAGGCTAGAACACCGACGATGAGGCAACCCGGAGAATTTTCACAGGGAGGCGGGGAGGCGGGGAGGAAGAAAGAATGAAGTTCTTTCTCTTGCCGTCTCTCGCTCCCCGCCTCCCCGTCTCCCTGTGAATTCTTGCTTTTTATCGTGGTTTCAACCCGTTTGTCGCTCTAGAGGTATTTCGAGGCCTCAGCGCACCGAGACTCGGGCCGTCATCCGCCGTCCTTCTCCGTGAATCCGAGCACGTGCATACCGAACGAGGCCGCGAGGAGGATCGCCGCCTCGAGCGGGATGCGGGCGCCCTTCACGCTGGGCTTGTCTCCGCTGCTCGATCGTCCCCGTCCGGCCATTCCCTGCTCCAGTCCACCCAACGATTTCAGACAGGGTGTCATCGTCGGGTGGTGGGCGTCAAGGCGCTCACCCGGAGCGTGACTCGGTCGTACGGTGGTTGAACGGCCGCGACCGCCGAGCGCGTCGCCTGTGGACACGCGCGCTCGGCGGGGACCCCGCGCGGCTCAGGAGAAGCCGTCGATGGCCGCGTTCAGCGTGGCGCTCGGCCGCATCGCGGCGAACGTCTTCTTGTCGTCGAAATGGTAGTACCCGCCGAGGTCGACGGGCTTGCCCTGCGCGCCGATCAGCTCGCCGTCGATCTTGGACTCGTTGTCCGTCAGGGTCTGGGCGAGCTTGCCGAACTTGGCCGCCAGCTCCTTGTCCTCGGTCTGCCTGGCGAGGGACTGCGCCCAGTAGAGCGCGAGGTAGAAGTGGCTGCCGCGGTTGTCGATCTCGCCGACCTTGCGCGCGGGGCTCTTGTTGTTCTCGAGGAACAGGCCGACCGCCGTGTCCAGCGCCTTGGCGAGCACCTTGGCCTTGGCGTTGTTGGTCTTGTTGGCGAGGTCCTCGATCGAGACCTGCAGCGCCAGGAACTCACCGAGCGAGTCCCAGCGCAGGTAGTTCTCTTTCTGCAGCTGCTGGACGTGCTTCGGCGCCGAGCCGCCGGCGCCGGTCTCGTACAGGCCGCCGCCGGCCAGCAGCGGCACGATGGAGAGCATCTTGGCGCTGGTGCCCAGCTCCAGGATCGGGAACAGGTCCGTCAGGTAGTCGCGCAGCACGTTGCCGGTGACGCTGATGGTGTCCTTGCCCTCCTTCATGCGGCCGAGCGTGAACTTGATCGCCTCCACAGGGCTCTTGATCGGGAGCTCCAGGCCCTTGGTGTCGTGCTCGGACAGGGTTGCCTTGACCTTGGCGATCAGGTTCTTGTCGTGGGCGCGGTTCTCGTCGAGCCAGAACACCGCCGGGGCGCCCGTGGCGCGCGCGCGGGAGACGGCCAGCTTGACCCAATCCTTGATCGCGATGTCCTTCGTCTGGCAAGCGCGGAAGACGTCGCCGGCCTCGACCTCCTGCTCCAGCAGGGCGTTGCCGGAGGCGTCGACGACGCGCACCGTGCCGCTCTCGGCGATCTTGAAGGTCTTGTCGTGTGAGCCGTACTCCTCCGCGGCCTGCGCCATGAGCCCCACGTTCGGCGAGGTGCCCATCGTGCGCGGGTCGAACGCCCCGTGCTGCTTGTGGAACTCGATCGTGGCCTGGTAGATGCCGGCATAGGAGCGATCGGGGATCGTGAACTTGGCGTCGTAGAGCTTGCCATCCGTGCCGTACATCTTGCCGCTGGAGCGGATGGCCGCCGGCATCGAGGCGTCGATGATCACGTCGGAGGGCACGTGCAGGTTGGTGACGCCGCGGTCGGAGTCGACCATGGCCAGCGTCGGGCGTTGCTCGTAGACGGCCTTGATGTCCGCCTCGATCGCCGCCTTCTCGTCGGCCGGCAGGCCCTGGATCTTCGTGTACAGGTCGCCGATGCCGTTGTTCGGGTCGAAGCCGACCTTGGCCAGCGTGGCCGCGTGCTTCTCGAGCGCCTCGGCATAAAACACGCTGACGGCGTGCCCGAAGAGGATCGGGTCGCTGACCTTCATCATCGTGGCCTTGAGGTGCAGGGAGAACAGCACTCCCTGCTTCTTCGCGTCCGCCACCTGCTCGGCGTAGAACGCGCGCAGGGCCTTGGCGCTCATCACGCTGGCGTCCACGACCTCGCCCGCCTGCACCTTGACGCTCGCCTTGAGCACGGTCGTCTTGCCGCCGGCCACGAGCTCGATCTTCAGCTCCTGCGCCTTGTCGACGACGACGGACTTCTCGCTGCCGTAGAAGTCACCGCCCGACATATGAGCGACGTGGCTCTTCGAGTCGCGGCTCCACGCGCCCATCGAGTGCGGGTGCTTCTTGGCGTAGTCCTTGACGGCGGGCGAGGCGCGACGATCGCTGTTGCCCTCGCGCAGGACGGGGTTCACGGCGCTGCCGAGCACCTTGGCGTAACGCGCCTTGACCGCCTTCTCCTCCTCCGTCTTCGGATCGGAGGGATAGTCCGGCACGGCATAGCCCTGCTGCTGCAGCTCCTTGATGGCGGCCACGAGCTGCGGAATGGAGGCGCTGATGTTGGGTAGCTTGATGATGTTGGCGCTCGGCGTCTTGGCCAGCTCGCCGAGCTCCGCCAGGTGGTCGCCTAGCTTCTGGCTGTCCGTCAGGCGCTCGGGGAAGTTGGCGAGGATGCGGCCCGCCAGGGAGATGTCACGCGTCTCGACCCGGACCCCGGCGGCCTTCGTGAACGCCTCGACGATCGGGAGGAGCGAATAGGTGGCCAAGGCCGGCGCCTCGTCCGTCTTCGTGTAGATGATGGTAGAATTTTGCGTTTCCACTGTTTTCTCGAGGGTTGAACGGGTCGGGATTGTTGGAAAGGTTTCGCCCGGTGCCAAGGGCCCGTCGCACCGGCACAATGCCTGGCACCGAAATTTGCGCAAGCCCCTGGCTCCGGGCCGAGGCGCCCCCGACCTGGCCCGCCGGATGCACGAGCGGCGGGCCGTGGCAGAGCCGCCGCCGAAGCGCGGCGCAGCGCGTAAGTAAAAGAAGCCGGCTCGCTGCGCGATGCGGTGTGCGCGGCGAGCGGAGCGGGCGCCATCGTGAGCGTCAGATGGCGAGGTCGTGGGGGCTCTGGCGCGCATTCGGGTGCGACGCAGCGCGCCATAAGCGGAGCACATGCCGTAGGAGGACCTGGGCGCGGATCAGCCGCCGCCGCTGGCGGGGATCTCCGCGACCGGCAGCGTGACGAAGAACGCGCTGCCCCGCCCGACGCTGGACTCGACCCAGATCCGGCCGTCGTGAGCCTCGACGATCTCCTTCGCAATGGAGAGCCCGAGCCCGGTGCCCGCGCGGGCGGTGGGGCGGGCCTGCCAGAAACGATCGAAGATCCGCGGGATGTCCTCTTGTGCGATCCCGAGCCCGGTGTCCGTCACGGAGAGCATCACCTCGTCGCGGAGGGATCGTGCCCGGACGGTGATCTCCCCGTGCGCCGGCGTGAACTTGACGGCGTTCCCCAGGAGGTTCGAGAGGACTTGCTGGAGCCGCACCGGATCGGCGGAGACGGCGGGGAGGTCGGCCGCGAGCTCGCTCGTGAGGCGCAGGGGCTTGGCCGCCGCGAGCGGCCGGATGGCGTCGACCGCGTCGCCCACGAGCGGCGCGAGCGGAACCGGGCGCCGCTCGACCGAGAGACGTCCGGCCTCGATGGCCGCGGCATCGAGCAGGTCCCGGATGAGACAACTCATCCCCTCGGCGGATCGCTGGATGACGTCGAGTCGCTCGCGCGCCCTTCCACTGGAGTCCGGCTCCGGCGCGCTCCTCAGAAGCTCGATGCTCATGATCATCGCGCTCAGAGGGGCCTTGAGGTCGTGAGAGACGGTGGCGAGGAGGTCCTCTCGGGCGCGCGTGGCGGTCTGAGCCTCCTGGTAGAGCTGCGTCGCGCGCTCGGCGAGCTGCTGCTCGCGGAGCCCGGCGAGGACGAGCGCCTCGTTGGCCTGTCGCACCTCGGCGGCCAGCTGGGCCAGCTCGATGCGCGCCGTCACCTGCGCCGTCGTGTCGATGAGGCGCACGCAGAGGCCCCGTGAGCGCGCCCGCCCGTCGAGGACGGGGGACACGACGGCGAGGCAATGGCCCGTCCGCCCGCCCGCGTCGGCATAGACGAGATCGCTCGCGAGATCGGTGATCCCGCTTCGATGGACGCGGTCCTCGATCTCGGCAAGCGCGCCGGCGTCCTGGAGGAGCGTGACGAGCGGCTCGCCCTCCATCTCTTCAGGCGATCTCTGCATGAGCTGGCAGAGCGCCTGGTTCGCGTAGCGCACGACGTGCTTCGGCCCCCCCGTGAACGCGGTCGGCAGGGGCGAGGATTCCGCGGCGCGGCGCAGGAGGGCCTCGGTGCCCGGCAGCACGGCCCTCCGCTCGGACGGTCTCTTCGCCTTCCGCAGCGGATTCATCTCCCCAGCCTCGCCCCTCCTCTACTATCGGCCGAGCGCGCGCGCCAGCGGCCGGTAGATCGTCTTGCCCTCCTCGACGACCGTGATGGCGTAGCTCAGCTTGACCAGCCGATCGAGCGCACTGCCGAGCTTCGCGCCCTTCCAGCCGAGCGCGGCGGCGATCTCCCCCTGCGTGGCCTCCTTCGCCTCCAGGAGGAGCTTCAGCAGCGTGTCCTCCTCCTCGGTGAGCCCGGGATACGCCGCGCGCTCGCGCGGCGCGCGCAGCTTCGGCTCCCCGGTCAAGATGCCTTGGTACTGCGTGAGCGGCTCCTTGATCACCATCCCCTTCGACGTGATCGCGAACTCGTACAGCTCGGACGAGTGATAGCTCCTCCGCATCTTGACGATCGAGAACACCTTCTTGAGCGCGCCGTTGATCTCGGCGTAGCGCAGGATGCAGATGTTCTCGGTCAAGAACGAGACGGCGTGGGGGCTGAAGCGCAGCTCGTGGAACGACTCGGTCACCTCGACGGTCATGAGGATGGTCACGCCCGCGCCCGTCAAGGCCCCCATCATGCGATAGAGCGACTCCCGGAAGTCCTCGCGGAAGGCCGGCGCCAGGGCCACCTCGAACCCCGTGAGCGAGTCGATCACGAGCCGCTTGGCGTGCATCTCGATGACCGTCTGCTGCACCTCCTGGAGCGTCTCGTCGACCGAGAGGTCGAGGGGCCGGAGCGAGATGATCCTGAGCGCGCCGCCCTTCACCAGGCCGTCGAGGTCGAAGCCCATCGCCCCCGCGCGGGCGAGGTAGTCCTTGGGGTGCTCCTCGAAGACCACGAGGACACCGGGCTCCTCCGGGGTCGCGCCCGAGATGAAGTGGGTGCTGAAGCACGTCTTGCCGCTGCCCGAGGGCCCCGCGACGAGCACGGTGTCCCCGAGGGGGATCCCGCCGCCCATCGGCCCGTCCAGCCCGGGGACGCCGCTCGAGACGCGGCGGCTCGGGTCGACCCTCTCGACCTCCGCCATCCTCTTCAGGACGCGCGGGAAGACGTGGAGGCCATCTCGGTCGATCCGGAAGGTGTGGAGCCCAGGCATGGACGCCTGGCCGCGGAGCTTCATGACCTGGAGCTTGCGGACGATGGAGTTCCGCTCCCTGCTCTGGCTGAGCCAGAAGATGCTGTCCGCGACGGTGAAGATCGGGTTGTCCTGCATCTCTGACTCGAGGTACTCGCCGACGAGGAAGGTCGTCGCCTGCCAGCTCGTGAGATGAAGCGCGAGGCGCTGCAGGAACGATTGCAGCTCCATCTCGCCCGCCTCGCGCAGCACCCGCGCGCGAACGACGGTGCGGAAGGAGTCCACCACCACGATGGCGGGCTCCGTCTCCTTCACGATCTGCACGATCCTGTCGATCACCTTGCCGAGGTCCTGCTGGAGCACCTCCTGGCTCAGATCCACGAAGCGAATGGGATCTCCCACCTTGTTGGCGTCGAAGAACGACATCTGCCGCAGGTAGCGCAGCATTTTGAGGGCCGGCTCGCCGAGGACGGTGAAGTAGAGGGCTCTTCTCTCGGCCGTCGCGCTGCTGAACATGATCTGATGTGCCAGCGTCGTCTTCCCCGACCCCGGCTCGCCCGCGATCAGGTTGAACGAGTACTCGGGCAACCCCCCGCCGAGCACGTCGTCGAGGCCCGGGACCCCGGTCAACAGACGCGTGAACGGCGTATCTCCGGTCGTGCTCATCTACTTGCCCCCCGTGGTGGAGGATCCACGGCTCTCTCCAAGTCGCGGCACCTCCGTCCAGATCCGCTGGACGATCCGCAGCGTGAGCTCCTCGCCGATGAACGTGAAGAGCAGCCCGATGAGGTGCGCCAGCAAGGCTGTCATGCCCTCGATCAGGGCCGGCGCGCCCTCGCGCTCGACGCGCCCGGCCAGACCCTCGAAGACCACGTTCGACCTCCCCGGAACGACGGCGGTCTCGAGCCAGCCGTGCTCCGGCCGCGCCAGGTGGATCGCGCGCCCGACGAGCGCCTCGACCCCCGCCACGCCGACGAGGTTCCGCAGCGCTTCGTGGAGGCGCTGAAAGCAGCCCTCGACGCCCCGCGCGATCTCCTCGGGAGCCTCGCGCTCCCCGATCTCATGCTGCATGATCCTGCGCGCCACCTCGAGCGCATCGGAGCTCGGGCTCATCACAGGGGCCCTCCCATGGAAGAGGGCGCCGAGCGCTTCACCCGGAGCTCCGAGGGCATGCGGGCGATCCCCGAGAGGACCCCTTCGCCGCTCTCCATGGCGGCGAGCACGCGGAGGCCGTCGTTCGAGATCTCGTACTGCCGGATCGTGCGGTCGTGCGCGGTGTCGCGCATCTTGAGGATGGAGAGGATGCGGTAGAGCTCACTGCGGAACTCCACGTACCGGAGGAGGATCAAGTTCTCGCCCAGGCTCGCCAGCGGAGAGTCGGAGAAGTCGAGCTCCGGGCCGGTGACCTGGCTGATCTCCCGCGTGACGAGCGCCGTCACGTCACGGGCTCGAATCACCTCCGCGAAGCAGACGAGGACGCTGCGCCGGCGCCGCTCGTCGGGCACGGCGTGCTCGATCTCGGCGATGCTGTCCAGCGCGAGCCGCTTCGGGCCGAAGTCATCGACTTCCCGCAGCATCTCGCAGAGCAGCTCGTCCGCGCCGGTGTCGATCGGGACGCGATGGAGGACGCGGACGAGGCCCTGCTCGATGGGCGTCGCCAGATCCATACCGAAGGCGCGCACCTTGTCGATGAGGAGGCTCGGCGACTCTCGATAGCCGACGATGAGGCCCTTTTCACCTCGCTGGGCCCCCGCGAGGATGTACTGCAACCCCACGAGCGTCTTGCCCGTCCCGGGGGCGCCCGCGAGGAGCGTCACGCTGCCGCGGGGCAGCCCTCCCGCCAGCATCCTGTCGAGCTCGACGTGCCCGAGCGGCAGCCGCTCCTGGTCGAGGCCGCTGTCGGAAGGCGCCGTGAGGGCCTCGATACGTGGAAAGATGCTCACGCCGTCGGGACCGAGCCGCATCGTGTGGATGCCGAGCATGGGAGAGCGCCCTCGCGCCTTCTGGACCTGGACGGTGCGCACGGCCTGGGTGCCGACGTTGATCTGGCCCAGGAGGAGGATGCAGTCGCTCATCGTGAGCTCGGGCGACATCCCCGCGCCTGGCTCGAGCCGGCCGCTGCCGGTGCTGGTGATGATCGTGGTGCATTCGAGCCCCGCGAGCGCCACGGCGAGCTCGTAGATGAACGTCCGGATCTGCGCGGTCCCGGCATGGAGGTCGCGGATCGTGTCGAGGCCGTCGATGACGAGGAGGCTCGTCCGATGGTCCTTCACCGCCGCGATGAGCGCGTCGAGCGTCCTGTCGAGCCCTTCCTTGATGATCGGATAAACGTGCAAGAGGAAGAGTTGCTTTCCGATCCTGCTCTCGTCGAAGAACGAGAAGGACCGGAGGTGCCGGACGAGCCGGGCGGGAGGCTCCGAGAGCGTGGAGACGTACGCGACGTTCTTGTTCCAGGACGCGGCGCGGAAGGCGATCTGAAACGAGAGCGTCGTCTTTCCCGACCCGGGCGGCCCCATGATGAGGACGACGTCGCCCTCGGGGACGCCGCCGCCGAGGAGCCGATCGAGGTTCGAAACGCCGCTCTCAAGCATCTGGCCGACCCACCGCTCGTCCGTGCCTCGCTGCGGTGCCTCACCGTCGCGTAAGTAAGGCCATCAAGCTGACCAGCAAGCGCCGTGTGGGGTTCCCCCCGCTGAGAACCGCTCCGGAGAGCCCGACGGTAAGGTAGCGGTCGGTCGCGCGTCGAGCTGCTGCCAGGGCTGGAGTTGCACGTGCGCGCGGACGCAGCCGGCGAGCCATTCCCGAGAGCGGCCATGAATCCGGTACCATTGCAATGCATGGTGCTGGCTGCAGCCTCCGCCGAACCAGCGCGAGCTCTACGTGCAATACAGCGTCGGCTCGAACGCGACGCACCGCGAATCATTCGTCGTGTAGTACGCGCACGTGCGCGAGCGGCTCGTCGTCGACTGGATTGCGCCCAGCCTGTCGCCCGCGCCTCGTTCAGTCATGTCCGTCCCCGGTTCCCTGAGGGCAACGGTGCAGCGGAGGACCGAGGGTGTCGACGGCTGCCGCGAGCACGATTCTGACGTGATGCGCTGGAAGCTATTCGGAAGGTGGGGAAGGAGACCAACTCAGGGTGAGGTGGAAGCCGGATTTGTCTATCGGACCACAAGAGCAGGCACGAGGTCGAGATCCCCGAATTCAGACAACGTCCATCAATCGCCAGCCCCCGCCTCCGCCAAATACACACTGGCGTCGTGGTGTCCATACTTCATACTGCGTAGCGTCCGCGTCGCGCCCCCTGGCGACGCGGACGACATCGATTTAGCGTTTTTCTGCATTTTTTACAAGCTTTGGCCCAGCTTGGCGCCTGCTTCTCCTGCCCAGGTGACAGCCGGCCCTGATGTCTGAGGAGCGTACGACAGATCAGCAAGCACGGTGTGCGCGCAGGTGTGCGCGCGTCGAGCGTCTCGACGCGGCGCGCGGTTGCTCCACGCGCATCGATGCAACCGACCCCTATCAGCAACAAGGAGGTCATCTGCTATGAACGAAATTTCCTATTACCCGCTCTCTCTGGAGCAAGAACGTGCTTGGCTGCTCGGCCGGGGCCGAGGCGCCGCGCCGGGCTTGAACGAAGGGGGCGCGGCGTGGCTGGACGGCGAGCTGGATGTGCCCAGGCTGGTCCATGCCATCGAGAAGCTCACGGGGCGTCAGGCGATCCTGAGGACATCCTTCGCAGAGCACGAGGGGCAGCCGGTGCAGGTCGTCTCGCCGCGGGCAGACATCGCCTTCCTCGAGGTGGATCTCGGCGCCGAAGGGCAGCCCGCCTCGGATGGAGCCGCGCTCGCGATGGCCCGCCGGGAGATCGCTCTGCCCCTCGATCTGGAGCGCGGGCCCCTCTGGCGCGTGAGCCTCCTCCGGGTGCATTCGAGGCGCCACCTCATCGCCCTCTCCATGCATCCCCTCGTCTCGGACGGCAAACCGAGCGTGGCGCTGTTCTTTTCGGAGCTATTCGACGGCTATCATGGCGTCGAGCTGCCGGCGCCGCCGATAAGCTACCAGGACCACGCACGGCGGCAGCGGGAGCGCAGGACCGCCGAGCTCCTCGACCAGCAGCTCGCGCGCTGGCGCCGCGAGCTCTCGGGAGCACCCGAAGCGCTGGAGATCCGGACGGATCGGCCGCGGCCCGCGGTGCGGACCTTCGCCGGAGGTTCGGTGGAGCGCGCGCTCGATCGGGAGCTCGTGCGAGAGCTCCGCGCGCTGGCCCGGGAGGAGGACGTGGCGCTGAACGCCGTCCTGCTCGCGGGAATGCACGCCGTGCTCCACCGCCATACCGGCCAGGACGGCGTCCTCATCGGTGTTCCGCTGTCCGGACGAGACGAGGAGACCCGAGGACTCATCGGGGCATTCGGTAATCTCGTAGCCGTACGGGGCAGGCTGGGCGCGGACCCGAGCTTCCGCGCGCTCCTGCGTCAAGTGGGCCGATCCCTGCAGGAGGGGAGCGAGAACGGGGATCTCTCCTTCACCTCTCTGGTCGAGCAGCTCTCGCTGCCGCGGGATCCAAGCCGCGCGCCGCTCGTCCAGGTTATCTTCTCCAGCGGGTCGAGCATGCTGGAGCCGAAGCGAGGCCCTCTGCTCACGCTGACCGAGGTGGCGCTCGAGGCGACCGAGGTGGCCTTCGAGCTCGCCGTCCGCGTCGAGGAGACGGACGCAGGCCTCTTCGCGCGCGCCGATTACAATCGAGACCTCTTCGAGCGCGCGACGGTCGAGCGGCTCCTCGGGCACTGGGCGGTGCTGCTCCGCGGGGCGGCGGGCGACCCGGAGCAGCGCGTCTCGGAGCTGCCGATCCTGACCGAGGAGGAGCGCCGCGCGCTGCTCGCGTGGAACCACGGCGAGGTGTTCGAGCCGCCGCGCGATCGGATGCACGAGCGGGTCGAGGCGCACGCCCGGCGCTCCCCGTCCGCGGTGGCGGTGGTGTTCGAGCGACAGCGTCTCACCTATGCCGAGCTGGATCGAAGGAGCAACCAGATAGCCCACCTCCTCCGGGAGAGCGGCGCGGGGCCCGAGGTCCCGATCGGCGTCTGCCTGGAACGATCACTCGAGATGATCGTGGCGCTGCTCGGCGTCCTCAAGTCCGGGGGCGCCTATGTCCCGCTCGATCCCTCTTATCCGGCGGACCGGCTCGCCTTCCTGCTCGAAGATGCCGGCGTCCCCGTGATCCTCACCGAGGAGCGCTTCGCCTCCCGGCTCCGGAGCGGGAGCGCGAGGGTGGTGTGCCTCGACGCGGATCGGGCCATGATCGACCGGCAGCCCGACAACAAGGTGGCGCCCTCGCCGAACGAGGGTCCGGAGAACCTCGCGTACATCATTTACACCTCGGGATCGACCGGGAAGCCCAAGGGCGTGATGGTCAGCCACGCCAACGTCCTTCGCCTGTTCGACACCACCGCCGGATGGTTCCGCTTCGGCGATCAGGACGTGTGGACGACGTTCCACTCGTTCGCCTTCGACATTTCCGTCTTCGAGATCTGGGGCGCGCTCCTCCACGGCAGTCGCCTCGTCGTCGTGCCGCGGCCGGTGATCCACGCGCCGCAGCTGTTCTACAGGCTCCTCGGCGAGGAGGGGGTGACGGTGCTCACCCAGACGCCGTCGGCGTTCCGCCTGCTCGTCCACGCCGAGGAGACGATCGAGCCGGAGGCCAGAGAGCGACTCGCGCTCCGGCTCGTGATCTGCGGCGGTGAGGCCCTCGACGTGACCGCGCTGAAGCCGTGGTGGGAGCGCCACGGCGACAGGGTGCCCGCGATCCTCAACCTCTACGGACCCACCGAGACCACCATGTTCGTCACCTACCGCCCTGTCGGCCTGTCCGATCTCGAGCGGCCCTGGTCGAGCAGGATCGGCCGCGCGGTCCCCGATACGCAGGTGCTCCTCCTCGATCGCAACCGCGCGCTCGTCCCGGTCGGCGTCCCCGGAGAGATTCACGTCGGCGGCGCGGGCCTCGCGCGCGGCTACCTCCGCCGGCCCGAGCTCACGCAGGAGCGGTTCATCGAGCACCCGTTCAGCGACGACCCAGGCGCTCGCCTGTACAGGACAGGTGATCTCGCGAGCTATCTCCCGTCGGGAGACCTCGAGTACCTCGGTCGGGTCGACGACCAGGCGAAGATCCGCGGCCACCGCGTCGAGGTGGGCGAGATCGCGTCGGTGCTGGCCCAGCACCCCGAGGTACGCGAGGCCATCGTTGTGCCGCGCGAAGACGCGCCCGGGGAAAAGACGCTCGTTGCCTACGCCGTCCCTCACCGGACGAGCCAGGGCGACCCGGCGAGCGACGAGCGCGTGCTGGCTCCGGCGCTCCTCGCCTTTCTCGAGAGCCGTTTGCCGAGTTTCATGGTCCCGTCCGCGATCGTGCTGCTCGCGTCGTTCCCCACCACGCCGAACGGGAAGCTCGACCGCAAGGCGCTTCCCGCGCCGAGCGGCGCTCGTCCGGAGCTCCGGGGCGCGCTCCTCGGGCCGCGCTCCGAGCTGGAAGAGGAGCTGGCGCACCTCTGGAAGGAGCTCCTGCGCGTCGATCACGCCGGCGTGCACGACAGCTTCTTCGCGCTGGGCGGCGACTCGCTGCACGCGCTCCGGCTGTTTTCCCGCTTGCGCGGCGCCTTCGGGATCGACGTCACCTTCCAGCAGCTCTTCGCCCACCCGACCATCGCCGCGCTCGCGGCGCTGATCAGCGGAGAGGAGCGCGCCGCGGCTCGGGGCGATCAGGCCATTCCGAGAGGCGCCCGAGCGGGATCGATCCCCCTGTCGTTCGCGCAGGAGCGCATGTGGTTCCTCCACCGGCTCGCGCCGGAGAGCAGGGCCTACAATTGCTTCTGTCCCTTCCGCCTCGCCGGAGACATCCACGTCCCTGCGCTCGACAGGAGCCTCCGTGAGCTCGTCCGCAGACACGAGATCCTGCGCACGGTCTACACGGAGCTCGACGGCCAGCCCGTCCAGATCGTCGCCGAGGACGCCGCCTTCCGGCTCGAGGTCGCGGATCTCCAGCACCTCTCCGGGGAGGAGCGCGAGGCCCAGGCGGAGCAGCACCTCTCGTCGGAAGCCCAGAGGATCTTCGATCTGAAGCGCGGCCCCGTCTTCCGCGCAGGGCTGCTCCGGCTCGGGCCTCGGGATCACGTCCTCTGGTTGCACATCCACCACATCGCCGTCGACGGCTGGTCGCTCGAGGTCGCTTACCGTGAGATCGCGGCGCTCTACGATGCCTTCTGCCGGGGGGCTCCGGCGGCGCTGCCGGACGCGCCGCTCCAGTACGCCGATTTCGCCTCGTGGCAGCGCGAGCAGATGACCGAAGAGGTCCTGTCGGAGCTGCTCGCCGGCTGGAAGCAGAGGCTCCTCGACGTGCCGCCCTTGCTCGAGCTGCCGAGCGATCACGTCCGGCCGGCGGTCCAGACCTTCCGCGGCGCGACCCTGCCGTTCCAGCTCGATCCGGAGGTCGGAAGGGCGGTCCGGGACCTCGGCGCGCGAAACAACGTGACCGTGAACATGGTCCTCCTGGCCGTGTTCGCCGTCCTGCTCCACCGCACAACGCAACGCGACGACCTCCTTGTCGGCCTGCCGAGCGCGGGCCGGGATCGCGCCGATCTCGAGGCGGCGATCGGCTTCTTCGTCAATGTGGTCCCCATCCGGATCGACGTCTCCGGTGGGCCGTCGTTCGAGGAGCTGCTCCGCCGCGTGAGGGACGTGTGCCTGGACGCCTACGCGCACGACGGGCTCCCGTTCGAGCGGCTCGTCCAGGAGCTCCAGCCGGAGCGCGACCCGAGCTACAGCCCTCTCGTGCAGATCGTGTTCGCGCCGCAGCCGCCCGCGGAGCGCGAGCTCCACCTCGGCGGGATCGAGGCGCGCGCCATCGACACGGACACGAGGAAGACGATCTTCGACGTCTCGCTCTATGCCTGGGAGAGCGCCGGCGGCGTCGCCGGGATGCTGGAGTACAGCACCGACCTCTTCGAGCGGGCGACGATGGAGCGGTTGTTGAGTCACCTCTTCACGCTCCTCGCCGCCGCGACCTCGGACCCAGCGCGCTCCGTCTCGTCGATGCCGCTGCTCCCGGAGCGCGAGCGGCGCCGGCTGCTCGTCGATTGGAACGACACCGGCGCCGATTTCCCTCGCGACCTTTGCGTCCTGGATCTGTTCGAGGAGCAGGCGGCGCGCGCGCCGCACGCCGCCGCGGTCGTGTCCGATCGCGGCTCGCTCACGTACGGGGAGCTCGATCGCCGGGCGAACCAGCTCGCGCGCCGCCTGCTCGAGCTGGGCGTCGCGCCCGAGTCCCTGGTCGCGATCTGCGCGGAGCGCTCGCTGGAGATGGTGGTCGGGATCGTCGGAGTCCTCAAGGCGGGCGCGGCGTATCTCCCTGTGGACGCGGAGATCGCGAGAGAGCGGCTGGCGTTCCTCCTCGAGGACTCCGGGGCGCCGGTGCTCCTCACGCAGGAGCGCCTCGCCGATCGCCTCCCGCCGTTCGCGGGCGCGGTGATCCGCCTCGACGCCGACTGGCCGGAGATGGCAGCGCGCGACGGGTCGCCCCCTCCGGCGTGCGCGGGCCCCGGGGATCTGGCCTATGCCATCTACACGTCGGGCTCGACGGGCCGCCCGAAGGGCGTGCTCGTGGAGCACCGGAGCCTCATGAACCTGGTCGCGTGGCACGTGCGGCGCTTCGCCGTCACCTCCGCGGATCGCGCGACCCTCGTCGCGAGCCCTGGTTTCGATGCGTCGGTATGGGAGCTCTGGCCGTACCTGTGCGCGGGAGCGTGCCTGTTCATCCCGGGGGAGCCGCTCCGCCGCTCCCCGGACGAGCTGAAGGCGTGGCTCCTCGCGCGAGGGATCACCGTCTCGTTCTTGCCGACGCCGGTGGCCGAGGAGCTCCTGCGCCTCGACTGGCCTGCTTCCGTCGCGCTCCGGTACCTGCTCACCGGAGGAGACAAGCTCCGCGTCTGGCCAGGCGCAGGGCTCCCCTTCGAGGTCGTGAACAACTACGGTCCGACCGAGGGGACCGTCGTCGCGACCTCCTGTGTCGTGTCGAGGGCGCGGCCGAGCAGCGGGGCTGCGACCCCCGACCCGTCGATCGGCCGCCCCATCGACAACATGCGGGTTTACCTCCTCGATCCGCTCGGTGAGCTCGTCCCGGTGGGCGTCCCCGGCGAGCTTTACCTGGGAGGCGCCGGCGTCGCCCGCGGGTACCTGAACCGGCCCGAGCTCAATGAAGCGAGGTTCCTCCCCGACCGGTTCACGGACGAGCCGGACGCGCGCATGTACCGCACCGGCGATCGCGCCCGGTGGCTCGCTGACGGAAACATCGAGTTCCTGGGGCGGGTCGACAACCAGGTGAAGATCCGCGGCTACCGTATCGAGCTCGGCGAGATCGAGGCCGTGCTGCGAGAGCACCCCGCCGTGGAAGAGGCCGTCGTGGTGGCGCGGGAAGACGCGCCGGGCAACAAGCGGCTCGTCGCCTACGTCATCCCTCGCCTCGACGACGGCGGCGCCGCGGATCAGGCCCCGGCCCTGCAAGCGGAGCACGTCTCGGCGTGGCAGGCGCTGTACGACGGCACCTACGGGAAGGCCGGCGACGGCGTGGATCCGGGCTTCAACATCACGGGCTGGAACAGCAGCTACACCGGAGAGCCCATCGACGCCGGAGCGATGCGCGCATGGCGGGATCACACGGTCGAGCGGATCCTCTCGTTCCAGCCGCGCCGGGCATGGGAGATCGGCTGTGGGACGGGGCTCCTGCTCCTGCAGCTGGCCCCGCAGTGCGCCGCCTACCTGGGGACCGATTTCTCGGAGAAGGCGATAACGCTGCTCCGCCCCGAGCTCGCGCGCGGCACGCTCTCGCATGTGTCGCTGCAGCGCCGGGAGGCGAACGACTTCAGCGGCGTCGAGCCGGGCAGCTTCGACGTGATCGTCTTGAACTCGATCGTCCAGTATTTCCCCAGCGCCGATTACCTGCGCTCGGTGATCGAGGGCGCCGTGCGCGCGGCGGCGCCCGGAGGCGTCGTGTTCCTTGGCGACATCAGGAGCCTTCCCCTGCTCGAGGCGTTTCACACCTCGGTGCAGCTTCACCGCGCGCCCGCGGGCGTGACCTCGGCCGAGCTCTTTGCCAGGGCGCGGCGGGCGGCCCTCGGCGAGGAAGAGCTCGTCCTCGCGCCCGAGTTCTTTCACGCGCTGACCGGCCAGGTCCCGGGCGTGGAGCACGTGGAGTGCTGGCTCAAGCGGGGTTCGGGCGCCGACGAGATGACGCGCTTCCGCTACGACGTGGTCCTGCACGTGGGCGTGGCGCCCGAGCCCATCGCCATCGGCCGATCCCTGGACTGGGCTGCCTCGGAGGGCCTCGCGGGCGTCGAGCGAGCGCTGCGCGAGGGGGGCTCCGGCGCGCTTCTGGTCCCGGGGATCCCGAACGCGCGCGTATACGCCGACGTGGTCGCCGCGAGCCGGCTGCGGGAAGGGGGCGGCGCCGAGCTGGACCGCGCCGAGCTCGCTGCTCGGAGCGCGGCGGCCGCGGTCGAGCCGGAGGCGCTGTGGGCGCTCGGCGCGCGCCTCGGCTGCTCGGTCCGGATCACCGCGTCGAGGACCTCGGGCCCAGGCTGCATGGACGTGCTCTTCGAACGCTCGGTCGAACGCGCGGTCGAACGCTCGAAGGGCGGCGCGCCGCGGCCGCGCGCCTGGGTCCAGGCGCGGCCCGGGGAGACCTCGCCGGCCCGGTCGCTCGCGAACAGCCCTCTCCGGAGGCAGAAGGCGCGCGTCATGCCTCAAGGCCTGCGCGAGCTCGCCGCGGCGAAGCTCCCCGATTACATGGTTCCGGCCGCCTTCGTGAAGCTCGACGCGCTGCCGCTCACCGCGAACGGGAAGGTCGATATCGGGGCCCTTCCGGCCGACGATCGCGCGAGACCCGAGCCGCGGGCGGAGCCCCCCGCGCCCGCCTCGAACATCGAGGTGATCGTCTCCGAGATCTGGCGCCAGGTGCTCGGCATCGACGAGGTCGGCCTCGACGATCCATTCTTCGAGATCGGCGGTCACTCGCTGCTCCTCGCCCGGGTTCGCGCGGGGATCCGGGCGCGGCTCGGCGAGGACGTGCCCCTCATGGAGCTGTTCCAGTACCCGACGATCCGCAGCCTCTCTGCACGTCTGAAGAGGGGCTCTCGGGCGGCCGCCCCGGGAGAGGGCGCGGCCTCCGGACGCGAGCGCGGCGCCGCGGCCCCCGCGACCGGAGCGCCCGCGCGGGAGGCGCTCCCCGAGAACGCCATCGCCATCATCGGAATGGCGGGTCGCTTCCCGAAGGCGCGCAGCGTCGACGCGCTGTGGTCGATGCTCGAGCGCGGGGGCGAGGGGATCTCCTTCCTTTCAATCGAGGAGCTGAAGGCGCTCGGGGTGGAGTCGGAGCTCTACCGGTCGCCCGGGTTCATTCCTGCGGCCGGCGTGATCGAGGACGTCATGTGCTTCGACGCGGCGTTCTTCGGCTACAGCGCGCAGGACGCCGTGCTCATGGACCCGCAGCAGCGCGTCTTCCTCGAATGCGCCTGGGAGGCGATGGAGAGCGCCGGCTACAACCCGCTCGCCTACCCGAAGCCGATCGGCGTATTCGCCGGGAGCGACGCGCCGAGCTACTGGATCGAGCAGGTCGGGCCGCTCCCGGCCGCGCCGAACTCGGAGCACCACCGGATCTATACCGGGAACGTGACCGACTCCCTGACCACGCGCGTGGCCTACAAGCTGGGGCTCCGGGGGCCCGCGGTGAGCGTCATGACGGCCTGTTCGACGTCGCTCGTCGCCGTGCACCTCGGCTGCCAGAGCCTCCTCACCCGGGAGAGCGACATGGTCCTCGCGGGAGGCGTCGGCATCCTCACGCCGAAGAGGATCGGCTACCTCTACGAGGAAGGCCGGGTCACCTCGCCCGACGGCCATTGCCGGCCCTTCGACGCCGAGCCGAGCGGCATCGTGGCGAGCAGCGGAGTCGGCCTCGTCGTCCTCAAGCGGCTGAAGGACGCGCTGGACGACGGTGACACGATCCACGCCGTGATCCGCGGATCCGCCGTCACCAACGACGGCGCGCTCAAGGTGGGTTACACGGCGCCGAGCCTGGAGGGGCAGGTCGAGACCCTCGCGCGGGCCCACGCCGCTGCCGGCGTGAGCCCGGAGAGCATCACGTACGTGGAGACGCACGGCGCGGGCACGCGGCTCGGCGACTCGATCGAGGTGGCCGCGCTGGCGCGGGTGTTCCGGAAGGCGACCGATCAGGTCGGCTTCTGCGCGCTCGGCTCGGTGAAGAGCAACCTCGGCCACCTCCGCGCGGCGAACGGGGTGACCGGCCTCATCAAGGCGACGCTCTCGCTGGAGCACGAGCTCATCCCCGGGACGCTCCATTTCCGCCGGCCCAGCCCCGAGCTCGATCTCGCGAGCAGCCCGTTCTTCGTCAACTCCGCGCCGCGCGCATGGAAGCGCGGCGGAGCCCCGCGCCGCGCCGCGGTGAGCGCCTTCGGCATCGGCGGCACGAACGCGCACGCCGTGCTCGAGGAGGCGCCGGAGACGGCGCCGTCCGGCCCGTCCAGGCGCTGCCAGCTGCTCGTCGTCTCGGCGAAGACGAGCGCCGCGCTCGAGAGGAGCACCGATCGGCTGGCCGAGCACCTGCGGCGCGCGTCAGAGAGCTCGCTCGCCGACGTCGCGTTCACGCTGCAGCGCGGCAGGGTGCCTTTCGCGCACCGCCGCGCGGTGGTGTGCGCGGATCCGGCCTCGGGCGCGGCCTTCCTCGATCGGCGCGACCCCGCCCGCGTCTTCACGCAGGTCGCCGGCAGGCGGCCTCCGGAGGTCGTCTTCCTGTTCCCCGGCGCGGGCGCGGAGCATGCCGGCATGGGGCGCGAGCTCTACCTGCAGGAGCGCGCCTACCGCGAGAGCTTGGACGAATGCGCCGAGCTCTTCCGCCGCGAGCTGTCGGTCGATCTCCGCGACTGGCTCTTCCCCGAGGCGCAGGAGCGCGCCCGCGGGGGCGCGGAGATCGGCTCTCCGCGCTTCAGCGTGGCCGCGGCCGCCCTCTTCTCGACCGAGGTCGCCCTGGCGCAGCTCCTGATGTCGTGGGGGATCCGCCCGGCCACGCTGTTCGGGCATGGCGTGGGCGAGGTCGCCGCCGCGTGCGTCGCCGGCACGCTCTCGCTCGACGACGCGGTCGTGCGGGTCGCGCTGCGCGGGCGCGCGGAGGAGGAGGCCACGAGCTCCGCTGGCCCCGACCATCGCATCGCCGCGCTGCTCGCGTCGGCCGATCGCGCCCTCCTCGAGGTCGGGCCCGGCTCCACCCTGGCCTCCGTGGCGTCGCGGCACCCGGACGCGGAGCGACGGGTCGCGACCACCCTGGCGGGCCCGGGCGAGGGCGCCGGCGACCTCGAGGCGTTGCTCGTCGCGGTGGGCCGGCTCTGGTGCGCCGGCGTCGACGTGGACTGGGCCGCGTTCTCCCGGGACGAGCGCCGGAGGCGCGTGCCGCTCCCCACGTACCCGTTCGAGCGCACCGCTCACATGCTCGACACCACCTGCACCGTGGGCCCGGCCACGGAGCGATCCCTGCCGTCGAAGATCTGGAGTCCGCCGGAGCCGTCGGGGCCTCCCTCGGTCGCGGTGCTCACCGAGCGCGTCCGGGAAGCGCTGCCTCCGAGCTCGCCGGCGCCCCTGAGCCCCGCGATGACGCAGCGGAGCGGGAGCGCCGCGGTCCTCACGGCCAGGCGCGCTGCCGGACAGCTCCTCGTCTCGCTGCAGGCGGGGGCGCCGGACGCCACGCCGCTGTTCCTGATCCCGCCGCTCGGCGGCACGGTGCACCTCTATCGGCCCCTGGTGCAGCGCCTGGGCGGCGAGCTGCCCGTCTACGGGATTCAACCCACCGGGGCGGATCCGAACGAGCCGAGCTTCATGAGCGCCATGTCCGTCCCCGCGATCGCGGCCCGGTACGTGGAGGAGATCCTGAGCGTCAGGCCCGAGGGTCCGTACCTCCTGGGCGGGCATTCGGCCGGCGGCGTGGTCGCGTACGAGATGGCGCAGCAGCTGCTCGCGCAGGGGCGCAAGGTGCCTTTGCTGCTGCTGCTGGACACGGGCAGCGTACAGGGAGCGAGCGACCGCTCTCCGGCGAGCGCCCTGGGCCACGAGATGGCGAAGATCCAGGCGATCGCGTCGCAGAGATACCGCGGCTTCATGGCGGCCATGGAGGACGACGCGCGGCTCCGCGCCGAGGTCACGAGCACGTGGCAGGCGCTCTCGAGCTACGCGCCGCAGCCGACGGACGCCAGCGTCCTGTTCCTGCGCGCGCGGGAGCAGATCAGCCCGGAAGACGCGGCCGCCGTCCATGCCTGGATGGACCTCGCGCGAGGGGAGTTTGCGCTCCAGGTGGTGCCTGGCAACCATTTCACGATGATGGATCCGCCCCACGTCGCGCACGTCGCCCGCGCGATCCAGCAGCGCATCGCGGCCGCGGTCAGGCCCCCGCTCGCCGACCCGCTCGAGGGGCGGTCGCTCCGGAGGTCGAGGGCCAGGCCGCTCGGCGCGGAGAGCGTGCCCGAGAGCGGGCCGCCGTCACACTGAGCTGGGTCCTCGGCGACTGAGTTCGTCCCTGGCTCGGCAGGAGATCTTGCCGAGCCCCCGGCCCGGGTTGTGTCCGGCAACCTCCTGATGAGGCGGCCGCGCCGTGTCACCCACGCGCGCCGCCTCCGGCTGTGCGTCCGCCACGCCCCGGCCCCCGGAGAGGGAGAGATTCACAGGGAGGCGGGGAGGCGGGGAGGCGAGAGCCGAGATCAGTCGTTCGAATCAGCAGTCTCAGCGCCGGCTGCTTCGGGTTCGGTCGATGCCGGGCGGCTCGTGGTGCCGGAGTGGTCGTCTTCGATGCGCAACCGGGCGAGCCGCACAGCCTCCGTGCCGCGGCGTACCAGGCGGCGGATCCCGCGGCGAAGCACCGGCGTGTTGAAGTTGACGAGTAGTCCGACGTCCAGGTCCGTCAGCTTCAGGTATGTGAGCACCTGAGCTTCATGGACTGGCAGCAGGTGATCGACGGCCTTGAGTTCTAGCACGAGCTTCTCCTCGACAACAACGTCGAGTCGATAGCCACAGTCGAGCATAACTCCCTTATAGATCACCGGCAGCGGCCTTTGTCTCGCGAAGCTCAAACCGGTGAGCGACAGTTCATGGCACAAGCATTGTTCGTAGGCGGACTCCAGAAGCCCGGGACCGAGGTGGCGATGCACCTCGATGCACGCTCCGATGACTCGCTCGGATAGCTCCCACAATCTCCCTATCGCCGACTCTGTGTTCATACCCGCATGTCGACGCGGAGCCAGACTCAGTTGCGCAGAATTGACGTCCCCCGCCCCCCTACAAAACGAGCGACTTGGAGGCAGCCGGCCCCGAGCGAGCTCGAACGATGCTATCCATCTCTCGCCTCCGCCCTTGTCTGTACTCTCTCTCGCCTCCCCGCCTCCCCGCCTCCCTGTGTACTCTCTCTTTCTCTGTCTCCCGCCCACCCAAACCCCGGGAGTCTGCACGAGCGCCCCGGTTTGGCGCCAAATCGATCCTGGATGGGGCAACGCGCCGCCCCGACCGCCCCGGCCGCCCCTCACCGCGCGCGCGTTCCGAGGGGCGCGCCGCGGCTCCCCACCCGCTGCAGGGCGTAGGCGATGCCGCTCTGGAGCGTCCCCTGCGTGACCACCGCGCCGAGGTCGATCTGCAGGCGAATGAGCGTCTGTGCGACGTCCGGGCGGATGCCCGTGATCACCGCCTGCGCCCCGAGCAGCCGGAGGGCGACGGCGGCGTTCATCAGGGTGCTCGCGACGTCGCCGTCGACCGTCCTCACGCCGGTGATATCGATGATCACGACCTCGGCGCCGCTCGATTCGACCCCCTGAAGCGCCGTGCAGAGCACCTGCTCCGCCCGCTGCCGGTCCATCATCCCGATGAGCGGCATGACCATGATCCGGTCGGTGATCGGGATGATGGGCGTGGAGAGCTCCGCCAGGCGGGCGCTCTGCACGCGGATGATCTCCTCCTGGAGCTCGGCGCGGGCGTGCTCGCTCCGCTCCCGCGCCGAGAACTCGACCCTGAGCTGCTCCTCGGCGACGCGCAGCGACTCCGTGCGCCTGTGCAGGTTCGCGTAGAGCACGGCGTTCTCCACCGCGGTCGCCGCCTGCGCCAGGAGGAGCTTCGAGAGCTCCAGTCGGGCCGGCGTGAACACGTTGGTCGCCGTGTTGTTCTCCAGATAAAGAACGCCGTTCGCGCGCCCCTGGTGCACCATCGCCAGGCAGAGGATCGATCTCGGGTTGTTCGCGGCGACGTACGCGTCCGCGGCGAAGCGAGGCTCATGGCTCGCGTCCGCGAGGACCACCGGCTGCATCGTCCTCGCGACGTACTGCACGATCGAGGCCGGGACCTCGGCGCTGCCCTCGACGGGGAGCAGCAGGCCGACCCTCACAGCGTTCGGATCCACGGTGATCGACGCCTCGATCATCAGCTGATGATCGCGCTCCAGGACGAGGACCCCCTTCTTCGCGCCGGCGTTCTGGATGGCGATGTCGAGCAGCCGGCTGACCACGCTCTCGAGGACGACCTCGCCGGCGATGGCCTGAGCGGCCCGGATGACCGCCTCGACGTCGAGCACGCTGGTGCTGAGCCTCGTCGTCGAGGTGGTCTGGACCGCGGCCCGAGCGTGCTCCAGCATGCCAGGCGGCGCCGACGTGAGCGCGATCTTCTGCACGAGCTGCGGCACCTCGGCCGCCAGTCGGTCCGCCTTGGCGGTCGCTCCCCACTGCATGTAGCCGTGGTGGGCGTCGGTCATGTGGGCGCGCGCGCTCCGGGTGAGGCCGTTCGCGTGGTGGAACTTCCCGGCGAGCTCGCTCGCCAGCGCCTGGTCGCGCGTGAACCCGGCCTCCTCGGCGCCCTCGATCGCCCTGTCATAGAGCTGCGCCACGGCGTGCCGGTCGCCGCCCGAAATGCGCGCGATCTCCGCCTCGGCGAGGAGATGCTTGTGCGCGTAGGTCCGGGGGCAGAGCTCGGCCCAGCGGGCGAGCTTCTCCCGGTGCGCCGACAGCGCCGCCACGAGCCGCTCCTTCTCGGAGGCCGGCGCGCCGTCGCACGAGGCGGCGAGGATCAGACACGAATAGAAGACGAGCTCGGTCGCCCAGAAGTTGTTCACGCAGCCGGCGGTCATCTTCTCCGCGGCGGCCATGAGCGCGCGCGCGGCGCCGTGGTCGCCGTGGAGGTAGGCCAGCTGGACCTTTTGCGTGTGGTACCAGGCGGCCACATAGGTGAGCTCCGGGACCGAGATCATGCTGGCGAAGGCGGCCTCGTCGAAGGTGCCGTCGCTCAGGGTGTGCGCCCCGGCGGTGCCGCCCGTGAGGTTCGCGACGACCTGCCTTGCGCACGTGAGGATGAGCGTCGTGAGCTTCTCGTTCGTCTTCCGCATGAGCGCGAGATCCTGCTCGATCTCGCCGGCCACCCCGCCGAGATCGTCGCCGAGGCTCAGGCTCGCCGAGATCATGTGAATGCAGCAGTACGACGCGTACGCCAGATCTCCCGACTCGAGGCCGGCCTGCCGGGAGCGGGCCAGGAGCTTCACCGTGTCCCGGAGCGGCTCGAAGAAATGGAGAATGCACGCGAAGGTCAGGAGGAGCATGCACGTGATGCGCTGGTTGGGGATCCGCTCGTTCAGCTCGATACCGACCCTGGCGAACTGGTAGGCTTCCTTGTACCGGTCGTCGGTGGTCCTCGGCTCGAAGACGCCGTCGATCAGGAGCGCCGCATAGAGCACGCACGCGTACGCCGTGGTGCTCGAGGTGCCGCACTCCACCGCGAGGTTGATCTGCATGATGAGCGTGAGCGGACCGAGCACCGGCAGCCCGAGCGCGGAGGCGGGCTGCGTCATGTCGGCGAGGAGACGGAGGATGGTCTGCTTCTCTGGATCGGCGACGGTGGGCAGCCCCAAAAGTGCGGAGATCGGGCGGCTCGCGAGGTGGGCCTGCATCGCCTCGAGCTCCCGGCCGAGCAGCGCGCGCTGCTCCTCGGCCGCCGCGGGGATGTCGACCCCGAGCAGCGCGAGGGCCTCGAGGCCGCACCGCACGACCTCGGAGAGGTCGCCGCGCATCAGGTGGAACGACATGCGCAGGTTGCGGACCTGCGCGCCGTCCAGCGGGGATCTCGCGTGCTCGAGGAGCGCGTCGAACAGCCGCTCGCCGGCGTCGAACTGGCCTGTCAGGCAGAGGCACTCCGCGAGCCCGGTGGTCAGCGCGAAGGTGAGATCGTGCTGCGCGTCCCAGCGCTCCGGGCCGAGCGCGCTCGTGCCGGCCTCGAAGTAGCCCACGGCCGCCTCGTACGCCGCGCCGGCCTTCGCCCTCCTGCCCGCCTCGAGGTTCAGGCGCGCCAGCGCGACGCGCTCTCCCGGATCGGTGATCCGCGGCATGCCGAGGTTCATGTGGGTCGCGACCTCGAAGACCTCACCCTCCATGCCGCCGGGGTCGCTGTCCGCGAGCATGAGCCGCCCGATCTGGAGGTGGATCTCCTGCTTGCGGGGCTCGTCGAGGAGCCGGTAGGCCGCTTGCTGGACCCGGTCGTGCAAGAACCGGTAGGCGGCGTCGAGCGCGAGCTCCGGCTCGTCCGCCTCGCCGGTCATCGCCCCGCTCAGCGCCGCGTCGAAGAACCTGGAGTCCGCGCCGACGGCGAGGATCAGCCCCTCGCGGAGCGCCGCCGACAGCTCGCCTGCGACCTCGCGGCGCGGCCTGCCGGCCACCCTCGCCAGCGTCTTCAGGTCGAAGCGATAGCCGATGCACGCGGCGAGCGTGAGGGTGCGCTGCGCGCGCCCATCGAGCTCCAGGAGCCTGCCTGCCATGAAGTCGACGACGTTGTCGGTGACCTTCATCTGCTGGATGCGCGGCAGGTCCCAGGTCCATTCGCGCCGGGCCGGATCGAAGGAGACGAGCTTCTCGGCGTGCAGCGCCCTCATGAACTGGTTCATGAAGAACGGGTTGCCGTGGGTCTTGCTCATCACATGACGCGCGAGCGGCTCGACCCGCTCGGGGTCGCACGAGAGCGTGTCGGCGAGGAGCCGCGTCACGACGGGAAACTCGAGCGGCTTGAGGTCGATGTCGCCGACGGCGACCCCGGCCTTGCGCAGCTCCCCCAGGGTGATCGAAAAGAGGTGGCTCTCGTCGACCTCGTTGTGGCGGTACGCGCCGATCACAAGGAAATGCTTGATCTCCGGCTCGGTCAGGAGCTGCTCGAGGAGCTTGAGCGAGGCCGGATCCGCCCATTGCAGGTCATCGAGGAAGACGACGAGGGGGTGCTCCTGGGCGGGGATGGCGCTGCAGAACTTCCGGAACGCGAGGTGGAAGCGGGCCTGCGCCTCGGTCGGTCCGAGCGGCTCGACGCCGGGCTGCGGGCCGAGGAGGAGCTCGAGCTCGGGGATGAGGTCGACGAGGTGCTGGCCGTTCTGCCCGACGGCGTTCGCGATTCGCTCCTTCCACAGCGCGAGCGCCTCCGCGGGCTCGGTCAACAGGGCTCGGACGAGCTCCCGGAAGACATGCGCCACGGCCGCATAGGGGACGGTCCGGTTGATCTGGTCGAACTTGCCAGCGACGATGTACCCCTTGCCCTGCGCGATGGATTTCTGGATCTCGCCGACGAGGAGCGATTTGCCGATACCGGCGTGGCCGGACACGAGGAGCAGCTCGCTCGCGCCCTGGCTGACGCGCCGCCACGCGCCTTCGAGGACCGCGAGCTCCGCCTCGCGGCCGTAGGCCTTCTGCGGGATCCGGAGCGCGTCCACGTAATCGTGGCGCCCGAGCTCGAACGGCTCGATCGCCGACGCCGCCTCGAGCTGCGTGAGGCACTCGGCGAGATCCATCCGGAGCCCGTAGGCGCCCTGGTACCGATCATCGGGGCTCTTCGCCAGGAGCTTCATGATGATGTCAGAGACGGAGCGCGGCACGTCGGGCGAGACCCGCGCCGGCGGCGGCGGGAGCCTGGCGATGTGGCAGTGCACGAGCTCCAGGAGGTCCTTCGTCGGGAAAGGGAGCTTGCCCGTCACCATCTCGTACAGGGTGACCCCCAGGGAGTAGAGGTCCGTGCGCAGGTCGATAACGCGGTTCATCCGCCCGGTCTGCTCCGGGGACATATACGCCAGGGTGCCCTCGAAGGCGGCGGGGCTCCTCGGCCGCTGTGCCTCCTGGGAGAGGCGGGTGGCGCTGCCGAAGTCCATGATCTTGGCGTTCCACGTGGACGGTTCGACGATGATGTTCTGCGGCTTGATGTCCATGTGAACCGCGCCGCCCCGATGAATGGATTCGAGCGTGCTCGCGATGGATATCGCGATCCGGAGCGCGTCTTTGAGGGTGAGGGAGCGCGCCGTGATGAGCTCATGGAGCGTGCAGCCCCCGGCGTCTTCCATGATGAGCGCCAGGCTCGCCCCGATCTTCACGATGCCCAGGACGTGAACCACGCCGGGCAGCGCGAGCTCCTTGGCGATGGCGTACTCGTAGCGAAGCCTCGCGATCTCGGCCGGCGCCGGGCGCTCGTTCCTGAGGCGCTTGACCGCGACAGGGGTCCGGTCCTCGTTGCGGTATCCTCGGTATACGGTCGACGCAGCGGATTCGTGGATGAGGCCTGTCAGGGTGTACCCGGGGATACCGATCATGGACTACTTGTAGAGCGCTTCTGTGCGCTGCATCAAGCGGTCCGCACGGCCATTCGAGGGAAATCCGCCGCGGCGCCGCCGTGCTCTCCAACCCGGGTGCAGCCCGTCCACAATGTGCGGGCATGAAGTCGATCTCGGAGCGCGCCGGACCCAGCGTGCGCGGCGAACGGATCCGAGCAGGAGGCGTCGATCCTCACCTCGCCCCGCCATGGATTCGCCCGGCCAACGTCGCCACGTGCGCCACCAGATCCGGTGGCTTCACCGGCTTGGCCAGGTGCATCTGGTATCCGGCCGTGAGCGCCCGCGCGCGATCCTCGGCGCGCGCAAACGCGGTCAACGCCAGCGCCGGCACGCTCCCCCCACGCTCTTCCGGCAACTGCCGCACCTTCTGGATCAGCTCATACCCGCCCTCGTGCGGCATACCGATGTCGCTCACCAGGACCGTCGGCTGGTCCCGCTCCAGCTCCGCCAGCGCCTCCACGACCGAGCCCGCTGTCCGCACCTCCGCCTGGCACTCCGCCAGTATCCGGAGGAGCAGCTCTCGCGTGTCCGGCTCGTCGTCCACCACCAGCACCCGCACCCCCTTCAGGCTCAAGAGCTCCCCGGCGCGGTGCCATGACGGCCGGCGCTGCGGCGCCGGCGGCGGCTCTCCTCCGGCCAGCGCCTCGGCCTGCTTGGCCGAGAGCGGCAGCTTCACCGTGAAGCTCGCCCCCTGATCCTTCCCCGCGCTTGTCGCCTTCACCGTCCCCCCGTGCAGCTCCACCAGGTGCCGCACGATCGAGAGACCCAGACCCAGCCCGCCGTACTCGCGCGTGGTCGAGGCGTCCGCTTGCCGGAATTGCTCGAATACGTACGGCAAGAACTCCGGCGCGATGCCGATCCCCGTGTCGCTCACCGCGAGGCGCGCGTACGTCCCCTCGCGGCGCAGCGATACCTTCACCTGCCCGCCTTGCCGCGTGAACTTCATCGCGTTGCTGACCAGATTCCACACGATCTGCTGGAGGCGATTCGGGTCGCCCATGACCTGTTCCCCGGCCGACTCGACGCTGAGCTCCAGGCGGATCCCCTTCGCCTTTGCCGCCGGCTCCGCGGATTCCAGCAGCGTTTCGAGCATCTCGACCAGATCGACCACCTCCACGTCGAGGCTCAGCCGCCCGCCGATGATGCGCGACATGTCCAGGAGATCGTCGACGAGCTTGGATTGCGCCCGCGCGTTCCGCTCGATCGTCCCGAGCGCCCGGCCCAGGATCTCGTCCGACGGGCCGCGCATGCGGAGCAGCTGCGACCAGCCGAGGATCGCGGTGAGCGGCGTCCGCAGCTCGTGGCTCAAGAGCGCCAGGAACTCGTCCTTCAGCCGCCCGGTGCGCTCGAGCTCCGCCCGCGCCGCCTGCTCGCGAGAGAGGAGCATCTCCCGCTCCGCCTCGGTCCGCTTTCGATCGCTGATGTCCGTGGAGATCCCGCAAACCGCATACGCCCGGCCCGACTCATCGAAGAGCGGGCACTTGATCGAGATGTACGTGTGGAGCCCATCGTCCTGGGGCACGATCTCTTCCATCTCCAGCGGCCCCCCGACCGCCGCCACCCGCTTGTCGAAAGCGCGAAATGCGTCGGCGCGCTCCGCGGGGAACAAATCATAGTCGGTCTTGCCGGCGATCGATCGCGCGGTCACATGGAACAGCTCTTCGTAGCGGCGGTTGACCATCAAAAAGCGTCCTTCGAGGTCCTTGACGTAGATGACCGCCGTGGAGTTGTCGATGATGGCCTGAAGCAGGTGCTGGCTCTCGCGCAAAGCAACCTCCGCGCGCCGGCGCTCGGCGTTCTCCGCCTCGAGGGCGGCGTTCGAGCTCGCCAGCTCGGCCGTGCGCTCCCGCACCCGTTGTTCGAGCTCCTGGTGGGCGCGCAGGAGCTGCGCGTTCTTCGCTTCGAGCTCCTTCTGCGCCTCGCGCAAGCTCAGGTGTGTCCTGATCCGCGCAAGCACCTCTTCAATCTCGAACGGCTTGGTGATGTAATCGACGCCCCCCGCCTCGAACCCCACGAGCTTGTCCGCCACTTCTCCGAGGCACGTCATGAAGATGACCGGGATGTCTCGGGTGCCCTCGGCCGCCTTCAGTCGCCGGCAGGTCTCGAACCCGTCGATCCCGGGCATCACCACGTCCAGCAGGATCAGGTCGGGTTTCATGAGGCTGGCCCGCTTCAGGGCCGCCTCCGCGTCCTCGGCGGCGAGCGCCTGGTGACCCGCGGATTCCAGGTGATCCACGAGCAGGGCCAGGTTGGCGGGCATGTCGTCCACGATGAGGATCGTGGCCTCGCGAGCGCCGGGCGCGGAGGCTCTGCTCATGATCGCTGACCGTCGGCCACCACCTGGCCTACCGAGGCATGCTCCTCGACGAACTCCTGCAGCTTCCGCATCTGGTACGTCCGCGCCAGCGTCTGGAGCTGATCGAGCCAGGGGCCGAGTCGCGGCTCATCTTGCTGCATCCGCTCCGCCTCCGCGAGCACCTTCCGGATACGGCCCGACGCCACAAGCCGCGACAGCAGCGAGAGCTGTTCGGCCGAGGGCGGCACCAGCGCGTCATCCCCCTTCACCGCCGTGGAGGCGGCGGCGTTCACCGGCTCATGCGTCCATTCCACGCGCAGGAAACGCGCGATCTTCTCGAAGAGCAGGCTGGCATGCACCGGCTTCGGCAAGAAGTCGTCCCAGCCGGCGTGGGCCCCCTTCGGCTGTTCGGCGGCGGTGACGTTCGCCGACGAGGCCAGGATCACCACCCCGTCGAGCTCGGGCATCCGCCGAAGGCGGCGCGTGGTCTCATAGCCGTCCAGGCCCGGCATGGCCAGGTCCATCAGGATCAGCGCCGGCCTGTGCTCCAGGGCGAGTCGCAGCGCGGATTCGCCGCCGTCGGCCTCGACGAGGTCGAAGCCGATGGGGATCAGCAGATCGCAGAACAGGGCGCGGTTGCCGGGGTTGTCGTCCACGACGAGGATCGTGCGGCGCTCGCCGCGATACCCGGTGATCGTGGCCCACGCCGGGGCCTCGTCGGCGGCCGCGGAAGAGAGCGCCTCGGCGAGCGTGAGCGTCACGGTAAACGCGCTGCCTTTGCCGAGCTCGCTCTCGACATGGATGGTCCCGCCCAGCTGCTCGATGATCCTCTTGCTGATGGCGAGGCCGAGCCCGGTGCCCTCGCTCTTCGCGCGCTGGTCTCCCACCTGCTCGAAGGGCTCGAAGATGCGCGCGAGGTGCTGCGGGGCGATGCCGGCGCCCGTGTCCTCGATCCGGAAGCGCACGTCGCGCTGCCCATCTCGACCCTCGGTCAGAACGTCGACGAGCAGGGTGACCGCGCCGCGCTCGGTGAACTTGATGGCGTTGCCGAGCAGGTTCAGGAGCACCTGCGTCAAGCGCTTCTCGTCCGCGTGCACGGCGGCGAGCGCCGGACCCCGCACCTCGTGGGTGAAGGCGATGCCCCTCTGTTCGGCGCGCACGCCGCAGAGATCCACAACGTTGTGCACGAAGGAGGGAAAGTCGAACCTCCGGGGGACGAGCTCCATCTTGCCGGCCTCGATCTTCGCCAGGTCCAGGAGGTCGTTGAGCAACGCCAGCAGGTGCTCGCCCGATCTCTTCACGATCTGCACCCCTTCGCGGCTCTTCGGCGAGAGCTCGGGCGCTCGCATGAGGAACTGAGCGTACCCCAGGATGCCATTGAGGGGCGTGCGCAGCTCATGGCTCATGCTGGAGAGGAAATCGCTCTTGGCGCGATTGGCGCGGTCGGCCGCCTCCTTGGCGATCCGCAGCTCCGCCGTCCGCTCCTGGATCTTGACCTCCTGGTCCCGGTAGAGCACGGCGTTCTCGACGGCGATCGCCGCCTGCGAGGCGAGCACCGACAGGAGCTCCACGCGCGCCGGAGGGAACGCCGACGGCACGTCGCGGTGCTCCAGGTAGAGCACGCCCACCACGTGGCCCCGGTGCGTCAAGGGCAGCGCCAGCAGCGAGAGCACCGCGTGCAATGCGAGGTACGGGTCGCCGGCGAAGCGCGCGTCGGACCTCGCGTCGCCCGTCACCACCGGCTCGCCCGTGCGGGCCGCATATTGCACCACCGCCACCGGCACGTCGTGGCTCTGCCCGAGAGGCTCCGACAGGCCCGCCTCGATGCGGGTCCCCTCCACCCATAAACGAGCCACGACCGAGAGCGCCTCCCCTTCGCTGAGCACCAGGGCGCCGCGCTGCGCCCCCGCGTTCTCCAGCGTGAGCTCCATCAGCCGGCCCACCACGCGCCCCGGGTCGAGCTCACCCGCGAGCGCCTGCGCCGCGCGCACCGCGGTCTTCACGTCGAAATGCGCGCCCGTGGACCCGCCCGTTGTCGTGGTGGTCGCCGTCACGGTCGTTCGGTCGGAGGCCGACTCGTGCATGGACGCCTTGAGCACGGCGGGGTACCTCGCGTTCAGATGGGCGACCACCGCGTCAGCACCCCAGCGCGCGTAGGCGTCGCGCGCCTCGCGCAGGTACATCACCCCGACATGGCTCTTGCCCGCCTCCAGCCGAGACTCGGCGGCGAGCTGGGCCGCCAGGGCCTCGATGTGCAGGAAGCGGTGCTCGCGGGCCAGCTCGATGGCCTCGTCGTATCTGGCCGCTGCCTCCTCGGGCTTGCCGAGGACGCGGGCGTACTCCGCCTCGCCGAGGCGCAGCTTGTGGAGGAAATTGGCCTCGCAGCCCTCGGTGAAGTAGCGCAATCGCGCGAGGCTGTGCTCGATATGCTGCCGCAGCCGCGCCCGCTCCTCGCTCGTCATGGCGTCAGGCCAGCATTTCGCTGCTGCGAGCGCGAGAAAGAGCGCGATGTCCGTCACCATCGGGATCCCGAGGAGATCCGCCTGGAACTGCTCCGCCTCCCGCATCCTCGACAGCGCCCGCTCCCACTTGCCGACGGCGCAGAACAGATACCCTTCCAGGGTACGAGCGAACCCTCCGGTGTACCTGTCCCCGTCGGCGAGGAGGGAGCGAGAACCTCGCGGCAACGGCTCCTCCTCCAGGAGGCGCCTGGCGCCGTCAGGAGACATCAAGACCTCGCAGAAGGACGCGACCAGCTCGAAGTGGTGTCGTCCGACGGCGTCCCCTGCGCGCTGCACCAGCTCCCAGCGCGCCTTGTGCTGCGCATCGACCTGGCCGAGCGGCAGGCCGCGCCATAGCCGGTAATAGAGCAAGTCGCACAGGAGCCCCCAGCTCGTGCCTTGAAACGACCCGATCTTCAGGCCGGCCGCGATGGCTTGCTCATAGACGGGGGACGCCTCATCGATGGGCCTCGAGTGGCCCATGTAGATCCCCTTGAGCGCGAGGCACTCGGGGAGCATCGGGGAGCCCACGCGCTCCGCGGCGCGCACCCCGGGCGTGAGCCAGCGCATGGTGCGGCGATACATGCCCGTCGCCACCGACCACGCGTTGGCGAAGCTGCAGATCATGAAGGTGGCGGCGGGCGTGAGCGCGTCCCGCCGTATCGCCTCGGACACGATGCGGGCGATGACGAGCGAATACAGCATCGGCCGGCCACCGTAGATCGCGCAGAGCTGCGCCTGCGTCATCAGGGCGTCGATGAGCCGGTGCTCCAGCGACGGATCGACCTGCATTCGCTCGAACCCGTCCGGCTCGTGATCGAGCCATTGATCCAGCGCTGTGGACTCTCGCAGGAGCGCGATCTGGCACGCCTCGTCCGTGTCGGGGAACGTGATGCCCTGCTTCGCGAGGGCGGCCATCCCGAGCCCGATTCCCCGCGTGTACTGGCCCGTGGCGACGCAGCAGCGCGTGCGGATCTCCTGCGCCGAGAGCCAGGCGACCTCCGGCAGAGGCCTGTCCAGCAAGGCGAGCGCCCGCGCCTCGACGTCGTCGAACTCCCGCAGCAGGTAGGCGGCCTCCAGGCGCTCGAGCCCGATCTCCACCGACAGCGCGCGCTCCTGCTCCCAGGCCCGCTCGCCGAGGAGCGCCTGGGCGCTGTCCAGCAGGTGGGTCATCAACCGGTACGAGCTCGCCGCCTTCGCGGCGCGCGCGGCCTCCAGGTTCAGCCGCGCGAGCTCCTTGCGCTCCTCCACGGACTCGAGCCGCGCCGCGCCCAGGTTCAGGTGCCGCACGAGCTCCAGGAATTGCTGGACCGTCCCCCCCTCGGCGCGATGGCGCGCCTCCAGCCGGCGGCCGATCTCGAGGTGCGCGAGCACCCGCTGCTCCGGCGAGATCCGCTCGTAACTCGCCTGCTGCACGCGGTCGTGCAGGAACCGGTACGCCGCGTCCATCGCCGCCGCGCCGATGACCCCGAGCGCCTGCGCGGGGCGGTAGGCCCCGTCGACAGGCACCACGAGCTCGGCGTCCAGCGCCGGCCATAACGCCCCCGTCACGCGGGCGCGCTCCCACCCGCTGAGCCGCTCCAGGTCGTGCAGGTGGAAGGTGTGGCCTGCGCAGGCCGCGAGCCCCAGGAGCTGCTGCGTCGGCTCGGGCATCTCACGCACCTTGCCGGTCAGGAGCGCCACCACGTTGTCGGTGACGCCCGCCTTCTCCAGCGACGATTGCTCCCACCGCCACGCCCCGGTCTCCGGGTCCCTCACCACCTGCTTCTGCCGGTGCAGGGAGAGCAGCAGCTGCTCCAGGAAGAAGGGGTTTCCGCGGGTCTTGCGCGAGAGCACGCGCGCCAGCGGCTCCACCCGCGCGGGCTCGCTCTCCAGCGTCCGCGAGCACCACTTTTGCACCTGCTCTGCCGACAGCGGGCCCACCGTCATCCGCGAGACGTTCGCCTCGCTCTTCTCCACCGCCTCCACGAGCTTCCACAGCGGGTGCTCGGGCGGCGCCTCGTTGTCGCGGTACGCCGCGATCACCAGCAGCGATTTGCGCTCCACGTCCGTCAGCAATGTCTGCAGGATGATCAGCGTGGCGCTGTCGGCCCATTGCATGTCGTCCAGGAACATCACAAGGGGCGGGTTCGGCGCCGTGACGGCTCGCACGAAGTTCAGCCACGTCAGCTTCTGCCGGTTGAGCACCTGCTCGCCCTCCACCGGCGGCACCGGCGGCAGCTTGCCCATGACCAGGTCGAGCTCCGGCACCACGTCCGCGATGAGCCGCGCGTTGTCCCCGACCTCGCGCCGGATCCGCTCCTGCCAGGCCTCGAGCACCGCCTCCGAGCTGGAGAGCCATTGGCGCATCAGCGCCCCGAACGCCTGCGCCAGCGCCGCATAAGGCGTCGACCGCGCCAGCTGATCGTGCTTTCCCGCGATCAGCAGCCCGCGCCCTGCCTGCGCGATATCCCTGTAGACGGTGCGCACCAGCGCCGTCTTGCCGATGCCCGAGGGGCCGCCGACGAGCAGGAGCTCCGTCGTGCCCTGCGCGGCGCGCGCAAAGGACTCGCCCACCCGCTCGACATCGCGCTCCCGCCCGACCAGCACCTGCGGCAACCGGAGCTTGCGCGAGAAGTCCTTTCTTCCCAGGCCGAACGGCTCCACCGCGCCCCGCTCGTCCCATTGACGGAGGGCCTCCTCCAGATCCTCCGCCGCGCCGCGGGCCGTCTGGTAGCGCCGCTCGGGATCCTTGGCCAGGAGCTTCGCAATGATGGCTGCCACGGCGCTCGGCACCTCCGGGGCGACGGCGTCGAGCGGAGGCGGGTCCTTGGCCAGGTGCGCGTGCACAAGCGAGAGCGGATCGCGCTCCGTGAACGGCAGCCGCCCCGACATGACCTCGAAGAGCGTCACCCCCAGCGAGTACAGGTCCGTGCGCGTATCGAGCGCGCGCGCCGTGCGCCCCGTCTGCTCCGGGGAAATATAGACGAGCGTCCCCTCCAGCGCCTCGGGAATGCTCGCCTCGGTCGCCTCCTGGGACAGCAGCGAGGCGATGCCGAAGTCGAGCAGCGTGACCCTCTCGCACGCCTCGTCCACCAGCACGTTTTGCGGCTTGATGTCCTTGTGCATCACGCCGGCGGCGTGCACGCCCTCGAGCACCCGTGACAGGAGCCGGCCGAGCCGCAGCGCTGCCCCGACCGGCACGCGCCCCTGCCTGGCGAGCAGGCGATCGAGCGACCCGAGGCCAGGATCCTCCAGCACCAGGGCCGCAGAGCCGCCCCGCTGCTCCAGCGCCCGTGCGCGCGCCACCCCGGGCACCTCTGCGAGCTGCATGAGCACCTGGTGCTCGTGGATCAGCCGCCCCATCACGCGCGGACTGGCCACCTCGGCCACCGGGATCTTGATCGCCACGCGCGCCCCCGAGGGGACATGGACCGCGCGCCATACCCGTGTCTCGGTGCCGTCGTAGATTACCTTTTCCAGCGTGTAATCCCGCAGCTCCATCATTGCCCCCCTCACATCCTTCAGGGGCGCTGCTGTCGGGGCCTCATCGTAGTGTCGAGCAGGACGGAATGCGACCAGCGATCCTCCCTGTGGGGATTTTTTCGGGCGACCTCTGCTGCGCGACAAGGCAGTGGTCGTCTCCGCGCTGATCGGCGACCGAGCGGGTTCCTTCGCGAGCTGTCCCCCCGCACCCGTCAGCTCGTCAGGCACCATGAGCGCCGAACCAAACCGGACCGAGCCATCGTGCGCTCGAGGAGTCGCACGCCGAGCGACGCCTCGAGGCGGGCCACACGCTGGCTGAGCGTCGAACGCGGCGGCCGCAGCGCCTTCGCCGCCGCGCTGAAGCTCCCGAGCTGCACCACCTCCACGAACGTCGCCATCGCGTCGAAATCGAACATTGTGCAGCCTGGTCGAACAGGCCATTCGCCCGCCGCTACCTGGTCAAGCGCAGCGGGAGAACCTACCCTCGTCGTTGACGTTGCCACGGCTGGCAGCGAAGAAATGGAGAGCTCCGAGCTCGGCTGAGAGATGCGCTACAGGCCATTGCCATCCACGAGGTACCGCGATGCAAGACGAAATGCAGGTTGAGGAGTGGGGAGAGCTATTCGTTACACGCAAGTGCTGCGGCGCCGGCACGTGCCGGAACTTCGCGCCCGAGCTCCTCGGCGAGGTGGTGCCGGCCAGCGACCTCCGGGGAGGCCGCCGCCTCTCGGTGCTGCCGGACTCCCACGAGCAGGGCGCCTTCACGGGTGTGCTGCGGCAGCCGCGGAGCAAGGAAGAGCTGATGGCGGCGCGGACGGCGGTCGCGGCGTGCCCGTTCGGCGCCATCACGCTCAAGCCGGGCGCGGCGCCGGTTCGCCGGGGCGATCTCGGGTCACCCTGGCGCGGCTTTCCGCGGCCCATCGAGGATCATGTCTGGGTCATCGGACAGCCATCCGTCAAGAACTTCGGCGCCCTGTCCTATTTCATCGAGCGCGACGGAGGCGGGGTGCTGATCGATCCCCCGAAGCCGAGCGAGGAGGTCTTCCGCTGGCTCGCGGAGCACGGCGGCGTGCGATGGCTCTTTCTGACGCACCAGGACCATACGAACCACCACGCCGAGTTCGCCAGCCGCTTCCCGGGTTGCCGCCGCATCCTCGGCGCCGCGGACGTGAACCTCCGTGAGACCACGTACATGCCCTCGACCGGCGACGTGGAGATCAAGCCCGGGAACGAGCTCGGCCCGCTCTCGCTCGAGGGGGAGCCGCTCTCGAGAGAGGCGGCCAGAGAGGCCGAGTTCATGCTATTGCCGCAGCCCGGGCACACGCCGGGCTCGTTATGCCTCCTCTATCGAGGCCGCTTCCTGTTCACCGGCGATCACCTGAGCTACTCGCGCTTCCTGGGTCAGCTCGTGGCGCACCGATTGCAATGCTGGGAGGACTGGGAGCGCCAGATCCGCTCGGTGCGGTATCTGCTCGCCGCGGCGGAGGCCGGGTGGCTGAGGTTCGCGTGGGTGTTGCCGGGTCACGGGGAATGGGCCCGTTTGCCGGGCGAGGGGAGCGCGGCCGAGACGGCCGCCGAGCTCGGCCGCGTCATCACGTCGATGGAGCAGAAGCCGAAGGGGCATACCCCGCTGGGCCGCTGGATCATGTACGTTCAGAGCCGGATGGCGCCCGAGAAGACGCTCGGGCGCGCCATGCGCGCGATCGGCGGCGGGAGCGACGCCTGGGTCTTGCCGCGCGGCTCGCGGAGCTCGCTCCCCGATTTCGATCCCGACAAGACGGGGGTCGCCCTGCGCCGGCTCTATCTCCTCGGCGCCGCCGCGCTCCTGGCCGCCGCCGGGACCGCATGGCTCACCGCGCGCCGGGACATGAGCGCCCTTTCTGGTCGCTCCTAGGACGCTAATCCCACGGCTTCTCCCCGTCAGCGGTTGTCCGCGCGCGCATCCAGCTTCATCGAGCCGGCGATCTGCCTCGTTGTCACGTTGAACCGATTGAAGAGGTTGACCAGCCCGATGTGCAGGGTCAGCGCCGCGAGCGCCGGCTCGTCGTAATGCCGCGCGGCCTCCTCCCAGACGGCGTCGGGCACCGGATCCGCGCGGTCGCTGAGCCTCGTCGCGGCCTCGGCGAGCGCCAGCGCGGCGCGCTCCGCGTCGGTGAAATAGGGCGCCTCGCGCCACGCCGCCACGGCGAACATGCGCTCGTCGGTCTCGCCCGTCTTCTTCATCTCGCGCGCGCCGATGTCGACGCAGAAGCCGCACCCGTTGATCTGGCTCACCCGCAGGTGGACGAGCTCGAGCGTCCGCGCCGGCACACCGCTCTTCTTCACCGCGCCGACCAGGGCGTAGATCGGCTGCATGACGTCGGGGATGACCATCGCGGGGTTCTTCATCCGTGCTTTCAGCATGTTCGTGCTCCTCTCGAGGCGTTCGGGTGTGCTCGCCAACGGTGACGGCGCGCGGAACGTCCGTTCGCGTCGTCACATCGGCTAGGGTTCGTCCGTCACAGCCATGACGAAGCACGACGAGGGAGTGTGACCGATGGATGAAAATAGTTGGCTGGCGGAGCGGTTCGAGGCCCACCGGGCCCATCTGCAGGCCGTGGCGTACCGGATGCTCGGCTCCCTGAGCGAGGCGGAGGACGCCGTGCAGGAGTCCTGGCTGCACCTGAGCCGCGCCGACACGAGCGGCGTCGAGAACCTGGGCGGGTGGCTGACGACGGTCGTGGCGCGGGTGTGCCTCGACATGCTGCGCTCGCGCAAGGCGCGGCGCGAGGACCCGATGGCCGCGCCCGACCCCGCCGCGGACCGCGAGGCCGGGACCGACCCCGAGCGCGAGGCGGTGCTGGCCGACTCGGTCGGCCTCGCGTTGCTCGTGGTGCTCGACACGCTGACCCCCGCCGAGCGCCTCGCCTTCGTGCTGCACGATCTGTTCGCGGTGCCCTTCGAGGAGATCGCCGCCATCGTGGGCCGCTCCCCGGCCGCGGCGAGGCAGCTCGCGAGCCGCGCCCGCCGCCGCGTGCAAGGAGCACCCCCGTCCCCGGACGCCGACGTCGGCCGCCAGCGCGAGGTCGTCGACGCCTTCATCGCGGCCATGCGCGGCGGCGACTTCGACGCGCTCGTGGCGATCCTCGATCCGGACGTCGTGGTCCACTCCGACGCCACGGTCGAGCCCCCGGCCGGGGGCGAGATCCGCGGGGCGCGCGCGTGGGCCAAGCAGGCGATCCCCGCCGCGCGCGGCGCCAAATTCGCCCGCCCCGCCCTCGTGGACGGCACGGTGGGCATCGTCGTGGCGCCGAAAGGAAGGCTCTTCCGGGTGCTCCGCTTCACCCTCGCGCAGGGGAAGATCGCCCGGATCGACGTCGTGGGCGACCGCGAGCAGCTCCGCGATCTCGACCTGTTGGTTCTGGACGGCGGACCGCAGCTGGAGATCTAGAGCGACAAGCGGCTTGAAACCCCGAGAAAAAGCAGGAATTTCACAGGGAGACGGGGAGGCGGGGAGCGAGAGACGGCAAGAGGGAGAAATTCATTTTCTTCTTCCTCCCCGCCTCCTCGCCTCCCTGTGAAAACTCTCCGGGTTTCAACATGATATTGGTGTTCTAGACAACCCGCGCCGGCGCGCGGCGGACCTGCTCTGCTCTGCGCTGCGTCCCGGCGCCGCGTGGACCCGAGCCCACCTCTCGCGGCGGTCATTCACCAACTCATCCACTCAGTAAGGTGTTCCGTCCTTGTGCGTGAAGGCGTACTCGCCGCCCACCTTGCGGAAGGCGAGGTCCTCGTCGGGATACTCGACACTGTCTTCGGGATCGCGGTTGCTGATCTCGAGGTAACGCGCGGGCGCGGCGCTGCGGTTGACGAGGTGATGCCCGTCGCGCGCGCCGGCCGGAAAACCCGCGCACTGACCCGCCGTGAGCACCTGCTCGCCGTCGTCCGTGCGCAGCACCACCTCGCCCTCCAGCACGAAGACGAGCTCGTCCTCGTGAGAGTGGTAGTGCCGAAGCGCCGACGCCTTGCCCGGGAAGAGCGTGGTGAGGTTGACGCCGATCTTCGTCAGGCCGAGCGCGTCGCCGAGCGCGCGCTTCTCGCGCGGCGTGACGCGCGCGGGAAACGGCTCGGGGTACGTCGAGCCGGTGCGGGGCTCGAGATCGCTGGGGTTCAGGGCAGGGCGTTCGACGGGCATGATCATCTCCTAGCAAAGCGGCTGCGCTCAGCGGCCGCGCGGTGTGGGCATGAGCGTGGAGGCGAGCGCCGCGGGGCTCAAGGGGATCGCGGGGGCTCACGACCAGCGCCGCACCCCGATCCTCTTTCGGAGGGAGAGGGAGGAGGCTCCCGGGAGCGCAGTCACACCGGTCGGGCGAGCGCGGCGCGCGCGGCCAGCAGCGCGGCGCGGCGCTCGGGAACCTGGAGCAGGGCGCGATCGCGGACGCGGGTGACCACCTCGGCGGGCGCGGTCTCGGGGGAGCCGGCGTCGAAGGGGGGCTGAGGATCGTACTCGATGCTGAGCTGGATGGAACGAGCGACGTCCTCGCCGGCGATCTCCGCCACCAGGGTGAGCGCGAAGTCGATGCCGGCGGTGACGCCGCCGCCCGTGATCACGTTCCCGTCGCGCACGACGACGCCCCCTCTGAATCGTCCACCCCCGCTCCAGCCGCGTCGTCAGGAGCCGCTGAGACGCTCCTTGGCGCGCGAACTCACGAACATCGCTCCGTCACGCGCCAGCACCGACAGCACGGCGGCTGTGGCTCGCGGGTGGTCCGCGACGGCGTAGCGGACATGCGCGTTCTCGTCGGTGGCGCGCCGCTCCAGGATATCGAGCGGACAGTCGACGCGCCACACGATGTGACGGCGCACGACGAAGTCCGGGTCGTGTTCGAGGTCGAGCAGCAGGGACAGTGGACATGTCTGGTTTCTGCCAACGAGCAAGCGCACATAGGAGTCGGCGTCCCGCGCGAGCTGCGACAGCATGCGCTCGGTCGTGCTCGGATTCTGCGCGACGGCGCCACGGACGAAGAGGTCGGCGGAGTCGGCCAGCTGGACGAGGATCCGCTGCGGTGTGAGCGGGTGCTTTCCGATCTCGCAGTGGTTGTCGCGCAGGGCGCTCGCTGTGGCGAGGATGTCCGGCGTCACGCCTGGATGCGCGAACACGGCGCGACGCAACGTTTCGCTCGGGGCACGGCTCCATTGGCGCAGCCACGCTCCGGGACACTCGGGGCGCTTCACGAGCTCGAGCTTCACCCTGGTGTCGTCGTCGCTCGCAAGCACTTCGAAATGCTCGGCGCTCAGCCCGCGGCGCCGCGCCAGACGCCGGCGAACATCCGCGAGCGGGTCGCGCAGCAGGCCCTGCAGGTGCGCGGCGTCGAGCGCTTCGTGGGTTGCGAGCAGCAGACGCACGGCGGGCGGCGGATTGTCCGTGATCTGGGTGTAGAACGCGGCGGGGAAGTCCGGCCGCCGCAAGAGCGTGAGCAAGACGCGTTCATTCCGATCAGCGAGCAGCTGGGGCATCCTCGCGTCGTCCCACGGAAGCGACGCGGCGGCGATGGCGCGATAAGAAGCCAGTCGGTGTTGCGCGAAGGCACGCAGTGTGTCGAGCGAGAGACCCATGCGCGTCTCGGCGACGAGCCGCACGGCTGCGTCGGCGTCGTGACGGAAGCGTTCGAGCCAGTCGCGCGGACACTCGCGGTGCGAGGCGACGGCACAGCGTGCCTGGCTTCCAAGCTCGGCAAACTCGGCGAGCACTGGGGCGGGCACCGACTCGTTGCGTGCGATTCGCGCGAGGTCTTTGGCAAAGTGATGCGGAATCGCTGCGGCGTGTCTCGCGACCGCGCGCACGTTGCCGTCGCCGTCGGTCCAGAGCAGGCGGCGGAGCTGCTCGTCACAGCCTGGATGGGCGGCGACAGCGCACCGGACGGGGCGCGTGGGGTCACGCGCGAGCTGCGCGAGGACCTCGCGAGGAGCGCCCATGCGGCGGGCGAGGGCGCGACGAACGCCAATGGCCTTGTCGGCGGCGAGGGAGAGCAGCGTCGCGAGCGGCGTGTGCGGGTGCAGCGCCGCCTTCACGCGCAGACCTTCGTCGGGGGAGCGCGCGAGCGTTTGCAGATCATCGGCGCTGAGCTCTGCTGTCCGTCGCTTCATTCACAGGGATATTTAGCAGACCCCCCCGCGCCGGCACAGGTCCCTCCCGCAGGCCCTGTCCCTTCGCGCCACGCGGCCGCAGCCAGCTCAGAATCTGGCCCCCACGGCGAGACGGAGCGTCGCGAGCTTGCCCTGCTCCAGGCCGAACCCGAGCGGCTCGTCCAGCGCCACGAGCAGCCCGGCGCGGAAGTACAGGCCCGACGCGGGTGGCTCCACCCCGACGAAGGGCTCGGCCGCGAGCTGCATCTTGTCGGCCTGAGTGAGCGGGAACGCGGCCTGGAGCCGCGCGCCGACCCCGAACCCACCCACGCTGCGCAGCTCCGCCTCGTTGCTCTGCTCGATGAAGAACTCCGTGTCTCCGCCGCCCGTGGGGATGGCGAACATCGCCACGAGATCGCTCCGTACATAGAGCGCCTCGATCGGGCGCAGCTCGATGCCGCCGCGGGCCCGCAGCGGGACGTGCTCCAGGAGCGCCCGCTGCGTGTCGAAATACCCCCGCACGGCCAGCGCCGCCGCCGCGGCCGCCTTCGTGTCGTCGGACGGATCCTGCGTGATGGGGATGGAGGCCGAGAGCCCGCCGACGAGCATCATCATGGGCGAAATGTTCCCGGCGTAGTGAAGTCCTATCGAGGGATTGCCGAAGAAGAACCCCTCGAGCTCCGGCGCGACCGTCGTCGCGTCGTGCTCCCCCGCGCCTGGCTCGCTCGCCTGGCTGCTCCCGTACGCAAACGGCAGCTCAGCGTCGAGGTGGAGCCCCCCGATCAGCCTGATCTGGGCGACCGCCGCGAAGGACGCCACGAAGGAGTTCCCCTCCCACGCGCCGCTCGTCCCGTCGCTGCTCACGGTTTCCCAGTCGGGGAGGTTCGCCTCGATGGTGCTGGTGAGCACGTCCGCCTCCACGCCGAGACGGAAGCCGTGGGACTTGGCCCACTGCGCATCCGTGACGGTCTCCTCGGCGAGCGCTGGCGGGGTGAACGAGAGCAGGAGCGAGAGGGCGGCGAGGGACGAAGCAAGCTGGCGCATGCGGACAGCGTATCTTTTTTTCCGTCCGGGGCCATCCGGCGGGACGATGGAACAGGCAGCCCGGAGGAGAGGTGGCCGCCCGCCGGGCGCTCAGCTGTAGACCCCCTGCACGTACTCGGTCAGCATCTTGATCTCGGCCTCTTGCTCGCGGCTCACCCAGTGGACGAGGTCGCCGATCGAGATCATCCCGACCACCCGCCCGTCCTGGACCACGGGCAGGTGACGGCAGCGTCGCTCGGTCATGACCGCCATGGCCTGCCGCGCCGACGTGCTCAGCTCGACGCAGACGACGCCGCACGTCATCACCTCCGCGACGGGCGTGTCCGCCGGATCGCGTCGGGCCAGGATCACCCGCGTCATCACGTCCCGCTCGCTGATGATCCCGCTCGGGGACCCGTCGATGCTCACGAGCAGCGCGCCCACGCGCCGCACGCACATCGACTGCACAGCCTCGAAGACGGTTGCATCCGGCGAGATGGTGTAGACGTTCCGGCCCTTCCTGCTGAGGATTTCGCCAATGCTATCCATGGTCATCCCCTTCCTAAGGGGAATCATGACAAGAAAATCGCGCGTGCAGCGTGCTCATGCGCAATTATTTTGGCTGCTTTTCACCTGGACGTCTGGCTTCCCGCGCTTCACGGCCGGGCTCGTCCAGGCGTGGAGGCTGCGGCCGGCCTGAGGCGGCCGCCCTTTGTTGTGGAGCTTCGGAGTGACGTCCTCGAACGCGTCTCCGTGGAAGCAATCGCCACTCGCCGCAGGTCCGCGCGGCGCCGTACCTGGAGCGTCCACAGCCGATCGCACATCGCCTCGGCCTCGCGACGGCGGTCCCGCTGTCCGGGGATCCGTCCATCTTTGGAGTTGAGGCAGCGCGGGCGCGGAGAGGCGCCACGACCGCGATCCTTTCGCAGACGGTTGCGCGCAATGGCTTGCTCGATCGCGCAGGCTGCGCGCGCGGCTCTCGCGTCGAGCCGGCGGCGCCCCGCGCATCGCTCGGTGATACGGCGCCGGGCCGGCGGCGCGAGCGGCGGGCACAACGCGTGCTCCTGCTCGAGGAGTCCTGACGCCAACGGACACGCGTTTCGGACCTCGAAAAAAGAAAAAAAAAAACAACTCACATCTGCGGAGCATCGATGAAGTCGGCGACCTGTTTGAACCTGGCGTTCGTCATTGGCCTCACGCTCGCGTCGCGTTCGGCGTCCGCCGCTGGCATCGCCGCGGATGCGCCGGTTGGCGTCGTCGCCGTGCAAATGCGGACAGGCGGCGACGACAAGCGGGACGACAGCCGGGTCTGGATTCGCGTTAATCTCAAGAACGGCAACTCTTCGACCGAGGAGGCCTCCGGAGATCCCACCTGGAAAGACTGGTCTTGGGGAGCGTTTACGTACATTCAGCTTCCAGGAAGCACGAAGAGCAATGACATCGCGAGCGTCACCGTATTCTGGAGACACGGCGGGAACGGCTTCAACGGCGACAACTGGAATTTGCAGCAGTTGAACGTCTGGGCATTCGACAATGCCAACAACGAGTGGGTCGTCATGGGGAAACCGTCCGGGAACCCGCTCCAGCGATTCACCGGCAACGACGAGGAGTACACATGGGAATGGCATCCCTGACGCACGAGCCGAGCGAACCGGAGCACCGCAGCTGAGGCACCGCACGAGGAGGCCGATTGGTCTCGCGGCGCGCACGCACGCCTTGCGATCTCGCTCGTAGGCGACCCAATGGGACGCCTCCCCTCACCGCTCCGCCGCGCCCCCGCCTTCCCTCACCGGTCCACGCGGTCGAGCCACGCGCGCGCGTCCTTCTCCAGCAGCGGATCCCCGAGCCGCACCGACAGCTCCAAGAGATCCTCGAACTCCCGCCGCGCCAGCGCGTCATTGCGCGCGTTCTTCAGCAGCATCGCCGCCGCCCAGCGGCCCTGCAGCACGTCGTGCCAGTAGCCCTGCTCCTCCGCCCGCGCGATGAGCGCCTGCAGCCGCTCCCGCGCGTCCCCCGCCCCGGCCACCCCGTCCAGGTACGCGAGGTACATCCGGTTCGAGGCGGCCACCCGGTCGTACCCCGCCTCGTCCGCCCGCTCCAGCGACTCCGCGAAGAGCGACCGCGCCCGCTCGTGCTCGCCCAGCCGCACGCACGCGTAGCCCAGGTTGTGAAGGTTCACAATCCCGTCGAACCGCAGCCCGTGCGCCCGGTCCAGCGCGATCGCGCGCTCGCACGCCCCCGCCGCGGCCCGGAAATCCCCCGTGTAGAGCTCGATCGCCACGAGCAGCTTCGCCCGCACCGCCTCCGCGACCCGATCGCCCGGGGCGGCCGCCTCCCAGCGCGACAGCGCCTCCAGCGCCCCGGCCCTGTCGCCCGAGGTCGCCCGCGCCAGCGCGATCGACTGGAGCGCTCGCGGATCGTCCGTCGGCCCGAGCGCGGCGAGGTCGAGCGCGGCCCGCCGCGCGCGCGCGAGCTGCCCCTGAAGGCACGAGACCTCCACGTCGACCGTCAGCGCCTCCTGCAGGAGCTCGCGGCGCCCTACCGCCATCTCGACAACGTCGTCGAGCAGGTCGTGCGACAGCCGGAACAGGTTGGTCGCCCCGAGCGCGCGCGCGAGCTCGATGCGCAGCTTCACCCGGAGCTCCAGCGAGCCGACCGCATCGACGCGCCCAAGGATGCGGTCCGACGCCGCCGGCAGCGACGGCGCGCGGCGCGCGTGGCCGACCGCCTTCGAGAGGATCGCCACCCACCGGGCGAGCTCGTCGGGGTCGCGCCGCGCGACGTCCGAGAGCTCGAACGCCCGCGTCATCGCCGCGATCGCCGCGTCGAACTCGCCGCGGCGCACGCGGACCCCCGCCGCGCGCGCCAGGTGCCCCGCCGCGCCGTCCGCGTTCCCGAGCGAGAGCGCCCCGTCCACGGCGCGGCCGAGGTGGCAGTCGACGAGCGCGAGCACCGCCGGATCGTCCCCGCCCACGCGCTCCAGCCACTCGGCCGCGAGCCAGTGGCCGAGCGCCCGATCCGCGTCCGTCAACATCTCGTAGGCCGCGTCCCGCACGAGCGCGTGACGAAACGCGAACTCCGGCTCCCCGCGGAACATCGACTCCGGCCGCGGCTCGAGGAGCTCGCGCTTCTCGAGCGTCAAGAGCCACGACTCGAGCTGCGGCACCTGCCCGCCCCCGCCGAGCATCGCCTCCAGACCGCCCCGCCAGAACACCTCGCCCATCACCGCCCCGGCCCGGAGCACCCGGCGCGCCTCGGGCTCGAGCGCAGCGATCCGCGACTGCATCATCGCGAGCACCGTCTCCGGCACCTCCCCCGCCCGCCTGTCCGCCGTCGCGCGCACGAGCTCCTCGAGGAAGAACGCGTTCCCCGCCGACCGGTCGACGAGCGCCGCGAGCTCGGCCTCCGGCGGCGCGTCGCCGAGGACCTCCCGCACGATCCGCTCGCACGCGCGGCGCGACAGCTCCCCGAGCCGCATCTCCGTCGCCTCGCGATCCTCCCACAGGCCCGGGAACGCCTCGCGCACCCCGGGGCGCGCCAGCGCCAGCACCATGAGCGGCTGGTGCCGCAGGAACCGGAGCGCCGCGTCGAGCGTCTCCACCGTCGCGCGATCGCAGAAGTGCAGGTCGTCCAGCACGATCAGCACGGGCCGCGCGTCGCACTCGGCCCGCAGGAAATCGAGCCACGCGCGCCGCGCCTGCTCCTCCATCACCGCGCGGTCCTGCCGCGCCGCGCGCAGCGCCGGGCTCTCCGGGAAGGGCGTCCCGACCAGCTCGCCGAGCAGCTCCGTCACCCGCTCCCGCGAGGCCTCGCCGACGTGCCGCGCGACCCGCGCCGCGAGCTTCTCCCGCCGCGCCTCCGCGGGCTCGTCGTCGACCAGGCCCGCCGCGCGCCGCACCGTCTGCGCGAGCAGCCCGAGCGGCGCCGCGCCGCACATCGGATCGCCGTGCGCGCGCCACACCGTGACCGGCTCGCTGCGCGCCTCGACCCGCCGGAGCAGCTCGTGCGCGAGGCGCGACTTGCCGACGCCCGCCCCCGCCGTGACCAGCACCACGCGCGCCACCCCCTCTGTCGCGCACTCGTCGAGCACGTCCTCCAGCGCCCTGAGCTCCCGCTCGCGTCCCACGCACGTCGTGAGCTTGCCGAGCACCTTGCGCCCGCCGTCCTGCGGCTCGCGCGCGCCGAGCAGCGTGGGGCCCTGGCTGCCCGCCGCGATCTCGAAGCGATCGCCGAGCAGCGCGGCCGTCATCTGATCGATGAGCACCGGCCGGCCCGAGGACGGATCCTCCGCGGCGTGGCGGACCCGCGCGTCGAGCAGCGCGCCCGCGCGGTCGATGACCTGCCCCACCGCCTGCGTCCCGGCGATGACGTCCCAGCCCGTCGCCAGCGCCACCCACGCCCCGGGCAGGAGCGCGTGGATCGAGAGCGCGCAGCGGGCCGCCTTGCCGGCGAGATCGGTGGGCGAGCCCGCGCCGGCGACGACCGCGGCGACCGAGCCGTCGGCGAGCACCTCCAGGACCGCGCCGTGCGCCTGCGCGGCCTGCCGGACCTCGTGGAACGGCGTGGTCGGCGGCGGGGCGGGCCGGGGCCTCGCCGGCGGCGCCGGCGCGAGCAGGCCCTCGGGCAGCGCGTCCTTGCTGCCGGAGACGACGGTCGCGTGGTGCCCCGACAGCATCGTGTCGCTCGCCCGCTCGGGGCCCGCGATCGCCTGCGGGCGGGCCGACGGCGGGCCGCGCCTGCCGGCGCTCATCTCGGCGGCGAGCACGACGCTGACGAGCCGGCGCTCGCTCTTCGTCAGCGCGGGCGTCGGCAGGCCGTTGCCCGTGGACATGTTGCCCTCGACGACGCTCAGCATCCGGAGCTCGGCGGCGACCTCGCCCGCGTCCGCGGGGCGCTCCGCGGGGTTCTTGGCGAGCAGCCGGGCCACGAGCAGATCGAGCGACGGCGGGATGTTCGGGCAGAAGGTGCTCGGGCGCGGCGCGGCCTCGAAGAGCACCTTGGCGAGGACGGACAGCGGGTGCTGGGCGACGAACGGCGACCGTCCGGTGAGGCACTCGAACAGGAGGCACCCGATCGAGTAGAGGTCGGCGCGCGCGTCGACGTCGACGTCGCCGCGGACGCGCTCCGGCGCCATGTAGGCCGGCGTGCCGATCGCCGATCCGGTGAGGGTGAGCTCGTACGTCGCGTCGGCCTGGCGCGCGATGCCGAAGTCGATGAGCTTCGCGCTCCCGATGTCGCCGCCGGGCAGGAACACGTTGGTCGGCTTGAGGTCGCGGTGCACGATGCCGCGCGCGTGGACGGCGGCGAGCGCCTCGGCGACGCGGCCGACGAGCAGCAGGCTGTGCTCGATCCCGAGCGGCCCGCGCGACAGCCGCGCGCCGAGGTCCTCGCCCTCGAGCCACTCCATCGCGAGGTAGTAGAGGCCGTCCGCCGTGACGCCGTGGTCGATGTAGCGGGCGACGACGGGGTGCTCGAGCTCGGCGAGCAGGCGCGCCTCGCGCTGGAAGCGCACGACGTGCTCCCTGCCCTGGTTGAAGATCACCTTGAGCGCGACCGCCTGGCCGCTCTGCCGGTCGAGCGCCCGCCACACCGCGCCCATCCCGCCGGAGCCCGCGAGGCGTTCCAGCTGGAAGCGGTTGGCGAGGACGTGACCTGAATGCATGGCGCAAGTATCGGTGTGCAGGCCTCCGCGGTCCAGGCGGCCGGGGCGCGCGTGGATCGCGAACCGTGGGCCCACCGCCCACGCGGAGCGCGAGGATACTCATCTCGCGGCGCGGCTACGAGCCTCGAAGGCCGCGGGCGCAGCCGCCGGGCCGGCGGGAGCGGCGGGAGCGCGGCCGCGGCCCGCCCTCGCCGGCCGACGGGGCCGCTCACGCCCGCGCGAGCGCGCCTGTCGGGCTCGCAGGGGCGCGCTCGCAGGGGCACGCGGCCTCGCGCCGCCCGCGCCGCCGCGGCGGAGACCTCAGCTGGCGAGGCGCTCGAGCCGCGCGTCGACCTCGCGCTCGGCGTTCAGCCAGTCTTCAACGGGGTTGTTCCGGAAGCCGGCCCTCTCGGCATATCCATAGGCCAGCTTGGCGATCAGGCCGTGGCGCTCCTCGCGCGACAGCCGCGGGCGCGGAGGCGCGGCCTTCGGGGCGCCGGCGCTCGCGCGCTCGGCGGCGCGCTGCACGGCCGCAGAGGGCGTCTCGACGGCGGCGGGGGCAGAGACCGCGCTCTCGGGCTGCGCCGAGGCGACCGGGCTCGTGGCCCGGGTGGTCTTCGTGCGGGCCGGGGTCTTGCGCTTCGAGCTCATCTCGTCGTCTCTCCTTTCGGGTACACGGGTCGACTAACCCAGGTCCGCGCGTACGCACAAATTTTGAGCACGTAGTTTCTCGGCGCCCCCCCCCGCCGCCGGTCGGGATCTCCCTTCCAAGAGACCGTGATTCGCGGTAGAGTCGATGTCGCTGACCGGGTGAGATCACCCGGCATGTGTCAGCCATCATCCCTCGTTGTTCGTCGCCGCCTCGCGGCCGACGTTCATCCGCCATCGTCCATCTGTCGTTCCCACCGTTGTTCCCACCGTCGTTCCCGTTTTCGCTCACGGCGGCCCATCCCTGGTCGCCGCCTGCGCTGAGGACAGCTCGGTAATCCAGAAAACGGCAGGCGCGCCGCTCGCCGTCTGCCCACGAATCGAGGAGATGCGATGTGGAAGAAAGCGCGGCCCCTTCCCGGCGCACGGAACACCTCTGCTCGTCCGGCCGCGGGATGACGCGCGTCGTCTGGGTCGAGGACGACAGCGAGGTGCGGCTCATCGGCGCCTCGGAGCGCTGGGCGCGCGCGATGGAGCAGCTGCGCCGGCTGGCGGAGCACGAGCGCGCGCCGCTGCTCATCACGGGCGAGCCTGGCACGGGCAAGGAGCTCTGCGCGCGGCGCCTTCACGCGGCGAGCCCGCGCGCGGGCGGCCCCTTCGTCGCGGTGAGCGCGGCGCGGCTGCCGGCCGAGCGCCTCCGGGAGGAGCTCTTCGGCGTGGCGGCCGGGGCGGACGGGCGGTCCGCGGCGCGCCCCGGGCTGCTCGAGCTGGCGCGGGGGGGCACGCTGTTCCTCGACGAGATCGGCGCGCTCCCGCTCGAGCTCCAGCCGCGGCTCCTGGCCGTGCTCGACGGGGAGCCGCTCTGCCGCATCGGCGGCGGGGAGGCGCTGGTCGCGGACGTGCGGGTCATCGCCGCGACGAGCCAGGATCTCGCGGCGCGCGTCCTCGGGCGCTCGTTCCACGAGGCGCTCCACCGGCGCGTCGGTGGGCTCGCGCTCTCGCTCCCCCCGCTGCGCGAGCGCGACGGCGACGTGCGCAGGCTGGTCGAGCACTTCCTCCAGCGCCAGAGCGGCGCGACGGGGCTCGCGAGCGCCGGCGTCACCCCGCGCGCGCTCGCGCAGCTCGAGGCGTACCCCTGGCCGGGGAACGTCCGCGAGCTCCGGGGCGTCGTCGAGCGCGCGTTCCTCCGGGCCCACGGCGCGCCGCTCGATCTGGAGCACCTGCCGCCGGAGATCGGCGCGGCTGCGCGTCCGCCGGCGCCGCCGCGCTCGGGCCCGCCGGGCGCGCCGCGGTCGTCGCCGCCCGCGCGCGGCAGCGCGTCGCTCGGGGAGGCCGTGCGCCGCCACATCCTCGCGGTCTACGCGGCCCAGAACGGCAACGTGACCCGCACGGCGAGCGCGCTCGGGATCACGCGGGTCTCCCTCCGCCGGCACCTGCGCCAGTACCTCGCCGCGGACGCGCGCGACAAGGAGCCGCTGAGCGATCGCTAGGGCCGCGCGCCAGGAATCCCGCCAGGATTTCTGCGAGGACGGGGCGGGGGCGGACGAAATATCAATAATTCAATATATTCTGTCGGATTCGCGGTCGGGTCGCTCGCCGGTGTGGCCCAACGCGGGCCCAACGGGCCGCCTGCAGCCACCGGGGCGCCCGCTGCTGGCTGGCCGGCGTGGTCAACGACCGCGCCCGGCGCTCGGTGGTGCAGCGCGCGGACAAGGGACGCGCCGTTGCTCGGCGACGGCGAGCCCGCCTCCGGACTCGCGGACGTGGGATCACTTCCACCTAAACGGCCGCCCCTGCCGTTCAGCTCGGGGATCGCCTCGTCCAGAGGAGCGAAGTCCCCCAAGCCGAGCTCTGCGACCTTGCGCGCCGCGCGCTTGTAGTGGTGGATCTGACGGCTCGACTTATGCCCGGTCCGATCGGAGATCCACGTCTCCGTGCGGCCGTTCGCGAGCTTGATCGAGATGAAGATCGCACGGGTGTCGTGCAAGCGTATATTCAGCCGTGACTGCGTGGTCTCGAACAACTCGGGTCGATCGATGCCAGCACGGCGCAGGTGATTTCGAAAGTTGTGTGCCCCGCTGCGCCCCGGCAGGGGCCCGCTCGGCCCAATGAAGACACGCTCTTTCGGGGGACATATAGCCAAATAGGTCCGAAGCGCGCGCACGACGTCGGGTGAGAGTGCCCAGGCGCGAGGGTCATCCGTCTTGTTCTCGTCGAGCACCACGGCGCCGCGCTCGAGATCGAGGTCGGACGGCTCCAGCCTTCCGGCCTCGTCTGCCCGCATTCCCTCGCGAATCAGGAAGCCATAATAGATCCGATAGGACAGCGGAATATTCACCGCCGCCATGAGGCGCCTATCCTCATCGGGATAGAGGGAGCCTTTGGCCTTGCTGTCCTCCGCCTTGGGGATCCATCCACGCGGCAGCGGATTGCTGGCGATGATGCGCGCCGGATAGGTCGCGAGCGCGAGTATCCGATGAATGACCTTTGCGACTCCTTGACGCGAGGAGTCCTCAAGATGTCCTGGCAGCATGGAGATCGCTCGATCCGCATGATCGAGCGTCAAACGAGCGAGAGGAACGGGGCCGAGCACTCCGAGAACATGATTGAGCTTATGCCGGTATTGCTCCGGATGACGAAGCGCTTTCACATGCAGTGGGTATTGCTCGGAGAGCCTTCCAGAAACAACCAACTCGGCGAACTCAGCGAAGGTTGTTTCCCCGGACGCGCGAGCACGCGCTTCGCCCCTGCAGAGCTGCTCGATGGCAAGCCGGACGTCGCGGAGCGCGCTGCCCTCGCACGCAGCAGCCCGCTCCAGCAGCGGCAAGCCGAGAACGATCTGGCCGGCTGCGAGCAGGCGCCCGGCGAGGTCGGCCAGCACCTCCAAGCGCGCGTTGGCTTCCTGCTCGGTCCGGCACGTCGGCAAGCTGAACGTGGATCGACCGGCTTCGCCGACGCTAAGGCGCGCGGTCCACGTCTTCCCGCGCAGCCGGACGGACCCGGAGCCGTTGGCGCGCTTTTCTCCTGCTGCACTGCCAGAGGCGCGGGCGGTCAGCTTCGGGCGATCCGTCGTGCTCGCCGAACTCGGCGAGTCTGAGACAGGCACAGCTGCCTCCGCGGCCGGAGAGGGGCGCCCGCCAGAGCGGCTCGAACGCGAACGCCGATCGGTCGACGCCGGTGCAGGGGGGGGATGTGGTGGGGAATGAAGCCGAGCGCTTGGCGCGCGCCCGTCGCTGGGGTACGTCGGTCATGGATCGGTCTCCGGTGCTACGGGGGTCGATCAAGGGCCCGTCCGGCGTTCCACCGCCGAGCGGGCCCGCTCTACTTCGGCGGCAGCCTAGCACGGCGTGTTCCTCCGGGAGGAACGCTCGCCCGGTCGGGGGTCGGGCATGGGACAGATTCAAGGCCGACAGAGGCCAGCACCGCGGCAATCCGAGTGCGCTCATCCACCTCTGCATCACGGCGCGATGGAGGGTCACTGGCCAGCGCCTGGAGGTAGGCGACGAACGCTTCGCGCTGGACGAGGCGCAGCTTGCCAAGCCTCGTGACCGGCAGCGGGAAGCCCGGCCCGCGGATCGTGTCGAGGAAGACGCGTGCCGGGATCCCGGTGACCGACTCGACGTTCTTCTGCGAGAGCATCTCCGGCTGCGGCGCTGTGAGCGTGAGGCCGTCCAGCGGGATCGCGAGCGTCGCCGTTGCTGTGAGGGAATGGGCAAGCCCCCTCGGGGGGCACGATCCTCGGGCAGGCACGTCCGGGAATGTCCTCTCGACCACGCGCGTGCCGTTGTCCGCCTGACGAAGAGCAAGGGGTGCCGATACACGGGCGAGAGCCGCTCGTGTCATGATGTACCTCCATCCGTGTTGGGTTCGTTCGCAACCGTGACCGACGCCGCCGGAAGGGGCACGAAACGGTAGTTCTGCGCTCCCGGTAGTTCGCCGCGAACTACCGGGGTACGCGCCCGGAAAGAACATCAAGCGATGTCGCGGGGTTAAGTGTTTTTGGAAGCGCCGCTGAGGGGCCGAAAATCGGGGAAAACGAAGGGCGCGATTTGGTAGTTCTGCGCGCCCCCTCAGCGACGCGCGCGGAGGTGACACCGAGGGGGGCCAAGGTAGGCACACCGCGCAGAACGCAACCCACGCGCACCGGGCGAGCGGGTTCGGCCGGTCCGCCGTCGCCTCCGAAGCCCCACCCCGGTAGACGTAGCCGACCCGCACCGCCACCGGCTGCGCGCCTTCGAGGGGGCGCCCGGAGGCGTCCTTGCCGTCCCACGAGAGCGTCGGCTCGCAGGGGCAGGCGAATCGCTCCGCGAAGCGCCGGCCGGCGATCTCGACGACCAGGTCGATGCGCTCGAGCGAGGCGGGCACGCCGCGGCGGCTAGGCGGGATCGTTAGGGCATCAGGCCGAGCGCGAAGAGGGCATCCGACCAGAGCGGCCAGAGCGTGCGGTAGGGGTGGGTCGCCAGCAAGATGCCACCGTTCGGGAGGCGCCGGACGTGGAACCGGGCGTGATCCACCAGGAAGTACACGTGCTCGCCCGTCAATTCCACCCAGGTGAGGGACCCGCTGCCGCGGGTGAACTGCTCGCCGCGCGCCCTGGCCTGCACCGTCAGGTTGTGGATCTCCTCGGCGCGTGGCTCTGCGGCGCGCCACGCCTCGTCGGGCACATCGGCGGCGGCCACGAGCGCCTCGATCAGGGCGGAGCCCGGCATGGCCAGCGCCTTGAGGACGGTCTCGCGGGAGAGCGGGATCGAGCGCCCGCTCTTGTCCGTCGGAACCACGCGCGCCCCGGCCGGCGCGGCGTCGATACGCGCATGCAGCGCCTCCAGCGACATGCCCGCGATCAACGAGACCTTTTCTTTGTCGTGGAGGCTGACCCACGACAGGGCCAGATCGCGCGCGATGTTCCGGGCGTCCGCGTTGTACGTCGCGCACATCGAGACCGGCGCGAGCCAGGTCCACGCGCTCGTGCAGCCGCCGGTCGAGATGCGCCTGCTCGCGTCGGGCGCGCAGAGGCGGAGCAGCAGGTTCTCGAGGTCGTCCAGAACGATGTGCCACGTGAGCTCGGCTTCCGCATCCACGGAGCGCGGTCCGCTGCCCAGGGCGAGGTACAAATCCAGCGGGAGAATGTTCGCCACTGCTGCAGGGACCATGTGGATGGGGCCCATCGGCTTGAGACGTTCGCTCTTGCCGGTGAAGCAGCGATAGTGGCCATAGAATGAGCGCTGGTCGTCGAGCTCCATGGCGAAGTAGGTTTCGGCATCGGTGCGTCCGAAGTGGGCGCGGATCATCGCGACCGCCTCGTCCACGAAGTTCACGGTGCGATCCACGTCGGAGCCCATCGTCACGCTGATATACATCCCTGGGATGACGAGCGCCGGCAGCGCCGCCGCGAACGCGTCGACCCGCTCTGCCTCGTCACACCAGGCGAAGAAGTACGGCCCTGGTTTCATCCTTGGTTCACCCACATGAGGTTGCTGGGTCAGGGCATCAGGCCGAGCGAGAAGAGCGCGTCGACCCAGAGTGGCCAGAGCGAGCGGAACGGGTGGGTCGCCAGGACCACGCCGCCGCCCGCGAGGCGGCGCACGTGAAAAGGCGCGTGCTTTCGAAGGAAGCGGACGTGGGCGCGCGTGTCCGTGTGCACCTGCCACGTGGGCGGGCCTTCGCCCGTCTCCGCGATCTCGCTCGTCAGCGCCAGGATCTCTCGCGCGCGCGGCTCGGCGGCGCGCCACGCCTCGTCGGGCGCCGCCGCGGCCTCGAGCGCCTCCAGCAGGGCGGAGGGCGGCGTTGCCAGCGCCTTGAGGACGGTCTCGCGGGAGAGCGCGTGCGCGCGCTCGCTTCCGCCCTTGAGCGGGACGCGCGCCCCGGCCGGCGCGGCTTCGACCCGCGCGCGGAGCGCTTCCAGCGACAGGCCCGCGTTGCGCGATACCATCTCCTTGTCGTGGCGCTGTAGCCACGAGAGGGCGAGATCGCGCGCGATGTCTCGGGCGTCCGCGTTGTACGTCGCGCACATGCGCACCGGTGCGATCCAGTCTCCTGCGTTCGCGCATGCGCCGGTCCGGATGCGACCGCTCGCGTCCGGTGCGCAGAGGCGGAGCAGGAGGTCCTCGAGGTCGTCCCGGAGCAGGTGCCACGCGACCGCGGCCTCGGCCTCGATCGAGCGCGGGCCCCTGCCCCAGGCGAGCTCGAGGTAGGAGCAGAGAAACCTACGCTGGTCGCACGTGGCCATGTCGATGGGGCCGGCCGAGATGTCGCGGCCGGCCTCTTCCGTGTAGCAGTCGCTGCTGCAACCGAAGAGACGTTTGGAGCCGCTCAGCATCACGTCAAAGATTGCTCCACCAGAAGGACCTTCGGAGAACTCGGCGCGGATCATCGCGACGGCCTCATCCATGGAGATCGTGTGGATGAGAGTAGCGTCGTGCGACACGCCGATACGAGTCCCTGGGTATACGAGGGCGGACAGCGCGGCGAGCAACGCGTCGAGCCTCTGTGGACCATCACACCAGGCGAAGAACCACGGTCCCGAGTCGCTCATAGCTGGATCACCCGGATGGGTGTGTTGAACCCGTTCAGGGGCTCCCTCTTGCCCTTCTTCACATTGAAGAGGTACCCGTCCTTGATGCTGTAGGTATTTTCCGGGCTGAACTTGCCACCGCGCGCCATGATGAGCTCGACCTGTTCGACATCTCCGACGACCCCCCTCTGTCGCAGCCCCTCCATCCCGCTCGACAACTGCTGGATCATTTCCTTGACCTTGATTTCATTTCCCCCCTTCACCTCGCTCACGATCAGCTTCTGCCCCCGGGACACCGTCACGAAGTCCGGAGCCTTGACGCTCGCTGGCATCTTGAGCATCTCGCGCACGCCCTCGTCGCCGACGCCGAGGAGCGCCCGCCCTTCGCGGGTCATGTGGCTGATCGCCGCCTTCTCGAAGGTGTTGAACCCGGCTTCCGTGACGTGCCCTTTCAGCGTCTTGAACCCGCGGAGCCTCCATACCTCGAATCCCTTGACAACGACCTTATCGACCGCCGCGATCTCCCCAGCGATCCGGATCCCACGCGGCGGTAGCGCGCCGGCGGCAGCAACGCCGTGCCAGATGTGCCCGACCGCCCCGAGCCCGAAGCCCAGCCCCGAGAAGATCCGCTCCTCATCGCTCAACTCTCGCCCGTCCGGCAGGCACCACTCCTTGCCCGTTACGGCCTCGCACAGGTCGAGCGTCGGCCCCACCACCGGCACGAACCCGACCCCGATGCGCGTCGTCGCGTGCACCAGCGTCTGCATCACCTCCGCGTACGCCTCGAAGCCCTCGCTGACCGTCGACATCGCCCCCGCGAACGCGCTGATCGTCTGGTAGAGCTGCGTCTGCTCCAGGTCGAGCCCGTCCCCCGTCCACTGGTTCAGGCTGTCCTTCATCTGGTCCGCGAGCGCATCGAACCTCGGCTTGAGCACCGTGTCCACCTGCGCCCGCAGGTCGGCAGGCACGGGCGAGTCCTCGAACCAGTCCGACGCATCCATGAACTGCCGCACGAACCCCGTGATCCGGTTCTGCGCCTTCAGGAACGCGTTGGTCTCCGCCAGCGACACCCCCATCCGGTCGCGCAGCGCGATCTCCAGCGCCGCGCTGTTGGCCCGCCACGCCCGCACGTTCGCCACGAAGTCCGCCCGGAGGACCACCACCCGGCCGCTGACGTCCGCCTCCAGCGCCGCGAGCACCGCGTCCGCGTACGCCGCATAGGGATCCCGCCCCTCGTCGAACGCCCCCTCCACCTCCGCGATGTCGGGCACCTCGACCCACGGCACCTCGCTCTCCCCGAGCGCGTACGCCTGCGGATCGTCCGGATCCCACCCCTCGGTGATGTTCGTCGATGAAGACCGATTTGCGAGGGTAGAGGACTGTTCCGAGAGCGCGGATGCCCACCCCCGGCCCGTGCTCGGCGCTCCGCGCCTGCGCGCGGTCCGCCCCTCCCAAATCGCGCGCTCCGCGCGCTCAGGGAGGGGTACGCCGTCTGGCAAGGGCCGAAGTCCGGAGAAGGGAGAACGTGCACGACCTGCGTCAGGACATGAGGCCGAGCACGAAGAGCGCATCGGCCCAGAGCGGCCAGAGCGTGCGGTAGGGGTGGGTGGCCAGAACGACGCCGCCGCTCGGCAGGCGACGCACGTGGAAGGGGGCGTGCTCTTCGAGGAAGCGGACGTGGCCGCGCGTCGTGATGTCTGCTCGCCAGGCGGGCGGGCCCTCGCCCTCGGCGGCCTCGTCGATCTGGCGGAGCAGATCCATAATCTCCTGCGCCTGGGGCTCGGCAGCACGCCATGCGTCGTCAGGCACCGCGGCCGCCTCGAGCGCTTCGAGCAGCGTCGCCGGCGACGTTGTGAGCGCCTTCAGTACGGTCTCGCGCGAGATCGAACGCGTGAGTTCGCTACCGCCTTTCATGGGCACGCGCGCGCAGTGCGGCGTGGCGTCGACCCGCGCGTGCAGCGCCTCCAGCGAAATGCCCGCGATGCGCGAGACGCTCTCCTTGTCGTGGATGCTCACCCAGGAGAGGGCGAGGTCGCGCGCGAGTTCCGCGGCGTTCGCATTGTAGGTCGCGCACATCTCGACCGGGGCGCGCCATTCCTGGTTGATCGTGCAGGCGCCGGTCCGCACACGCCCGCTCGCATCGGGTGCGCAGAGGCGAAGCAGCAGCTCCTCGATGTCACCCTGAACCATGTGGTAGGCGACCGCGGCCTCGGCCTCCACGAAGCGCGGGCCATAGCTGCCCACGAGGATCTCAAAGGGGAAAAAATCCCACGTGCGTTCGCCCGCACTCAAGCGGAGCGGGCCCCAAGGATGGCGAAGCTCACATTCGTCGGTGTAACACTTGAGACCGAAGCCGATGACGCGCTCGGAATCGCTCAGCATCACGCCGGAGAGGACGTGAGCGTTGTTCGATCCTCCGAAGCGGCCGCGGGTCATCGCCAGCACTTCGTCCACAGAGGACGTCTTGCACCCTTCCTCGGAGCTCATCATCAGGCTGATGCGAGCTCCCGGGATGACGAGGGCCGACAGTGCCGCGGCGAATGCGTCAAGCCGTTCTGTCTCGTTACACCATGCATAGAACCAAGGTTCTGATGCGGTCATAGCCGGATCACCATGATGAATTTGTTGAAGCCTTCCAGGGTCGCTGGCTTGCCCGTTATCAAGTTGAACAGGTAACCGTCCCGAACGGTAAAATTCTGATCATCGAACTTCGCCCCCTGCTCCATGATGAGCTCGACCCGAGCCACCTCTCCATCCAGCCCCTTCTCCTTCAGCGCCTTCATCGCGTTCGAGAGCTGCGTGCGGACCCTTCCGACCTCGATTTGGCCGCCCTTCGCCTCACTGATGATGAGCTGGCCCCCCCTGGATACTGACACGAAGTCGGGCGCCAGCGCCTCGTCGCCACCGGGGCTTGAACGTTTCGGAATACCGACTACTTGACGCACGCCGTCATCGCCAACCCCGACGAGCGACCGGCCGTCGTCCACCAGGAACTTGGCCGCCTTCTTCTCGAAGATGTCCACCTTGAGCTTGGTGACCGCCCCGGTGAGCGTCTTGTACCCCCGGACGCGGTTCGTCTTCACGATCTTGGCGAAGAACTCCTCGATCTCGGCGATCTCCCCGGCGACCCGGATCGCGGCCGGCCGCAGCCCGCTGCTGGTCTTGATCACCCGCCACATCGGCCCGATCGCCGCGACCCCGAACCCCAGGCCCGAGAAGATCCGCTCCTCGTCGCTCAGCTCCTGCCCCGACGGCAGGCACCACGCCTTGCCCGTCACGGCCTCGCACAGGTCGAGCGCCGGCCCCACCACCGGCACGAACCCGACCCCGATGCGCGTCGTCGCGTGCACCAGCGTCTGCATCACCTCCGCGTACGCCTCGAAGCCCTCGCCGACCGTCGACATCGCGCCCGCGAACGCGCTGATCGTCTGGTAGAGCTGCGTCTGCTCCAGATCGAACCCGTCCCCCGTCCACAGGTTCAGGTTGTCCTTCATCTGGTCCGCGAGCGCGTCGAACCGTGGCTTCAGCACCGTGTCCACCTGCACCCGCAGATCCGGCGGGATCGGCGTCTCGATGAACCAGTCCGACGCATCCATGAACTGCCGCACGAACCCGGTGATCCGGTTCTGCGCCTTCAGGAACGCGTTGGTCTCCGCCAGCGACACGCCCATCCGGTCGCGCAACGCGATCTCGAGCGCCGCGCTGTTGGCTCGCCACGCCCTCACGTTCGCCACGAAGTCCGCCCGGAAGACCACCACCCGGCCGCTCACGTCCGCCTCCAGCGCCGCGAGCACCGCGTCCGCGTACGCCGCATAGGGATCCCGCCCCTCGTCGAACGCGCCGTCCACCTCCGCGATGTCCGGCACCTCGACCCACGGCACCTCGCTCTCCCCGAGCGCGTACGCTTGCGGGTCGTCCGGATCCCACCCCTCGGCGCGCGCGTCTTCCGTCGCCAGGTCCGCCACCTCGTCGGCCTGCGCGCCGAACTCGTCCATCAGCCGCGCGACCTCGTCCTCGAGATCGCTGACGCTCTTCTTCAGGTCGTCGACGAGCTGCTCCATCGCCGCGCGCGTCTCCGGCGCGACCGCGTCCTCGTACCGGTCCAGGATCGCCTCGAGGTCGGTCCGCGAGATCTCGTCCAGCGGCCGGCTGACCAGGTCCTTCAGCTCGGTGTCGAGCTGCTGGAGCAGGTCCAGCTTCTCCGCCAGCAGGCCCACCGCCCGTGCGTTCGCCACGAGCGCCGCGCGCTCCTTGGCGATCTCGGCCAGCAGGATCTCGATGTCGCGCGCCAGCGCCGGGTTGACCTCCGCGAGGCTCAGGTCGAGGGTCGTGGCGCCGGAGAACGCCGTCCCGCTGCGCCGCACATGGAAGAGCGGCTTGTTCAGGCCGAGCGGCTCCGAGACGAGGCTCACAAGCTCGTGCGCGTCGGTGCACCAGTCGTCACCGCCAGCGTTCCGCACACCGAAGTGGAAGTCGTTCGCTCCGAACCGGAGCAGCACCGAGTCGAACTCCGCCTCCGCCTGGTGGCTTTGCGAGCCGTCATCATGGGTCACCAGCGTGTCCGGAACCTCGTAGGTGGGGAGCGGCGAGTCGTTCACATGGAAGTACGTCCCTCCGTTGTGAGCGAGGAAAGGGGCCTCGCACGACGCGCTGGATTCCGTGCTAACCCAGTCCAGCCTGTACGGCGTGCCGGCCCACGCGAACGAGGGCGCCACCACCGCCAGCACCGCGACCAGCGCGACGAGCCTCTGGAACACTGCGGCGCTCCGGCCGCGCAGCGCAACGTCCTTGCAGCCTCTCATGTCCCCTCCGCGCCGCGCACGGCGGCGTCATACGCGATCGCGGCGCCCTTCACGTCCCCCGCGTCGAGCCTCGCCTGAGCCGCGTCGAGCTCCGCCGCGGCCATGCCCTTCTCCCGCAGCGCCGCGAGACCCGCCGCGATCTTCTGCGGCACCTCCGTCCTGAGCTCGGCCTCCGCGGCGTTGAACCTTCCTCGAAGCTCTGCGCACCCGGCCTCGCGCCAGGACGACCCCGCCGCCTCGCAGAGCGGTCGCAGCTGCGCCAGCGCCAGGAGCTCCCCGCACCGCTCGGCCAAGAGCGGCAGCCCGAGCTTCTCGCTCACCGGCGGCGCCGCCGACAGCGCCGCGACCTGCGCGCGCGCACGCTGCTCGAAGGCGTCCGACGCCTTGCGCGTCCGCGCCCCTGCGGCGGCCTCGCGCGCCCCCTCGTCCATCTGCAGCACGCGGAGCGCCTGCCGGCGCAGCGCGATGCCGCCGAGCAGCGCCGCCGCGGTCGCGTCGCTCCGGGCGACGCGACCCTTCACATAACCCAGCATCGCATTCAGCGAGCGCAGCGCGCCCGAGGTCATGTCCGGCAGCACCGCGCCGTGCGTCGCGAGCAGCTCCCTGTGCGGCGCCATTGCCTCGTCGAACGAGGCCGCGAAGACGTGGAGCGTCGCCGACCACCCCAGGATCTCCGCGGTGAGCTCGCCGGGCGAGCGGCTCGCCTCGCGCGCCGTCGCGAGCACGGCCTGCTCCACGCCGTCGAGGCCGTCGATGTCCGACCGAGACGCCTGCGCCGAGAGCGCTGCGTACGTCGCCGTCTCCGCCGCCTCGGTCGCGCGGTACGCGGCGAAGCGCGCCGCGACGCCCGCGTATTTCGATCGCAGCGGCGCGACGTCGCTCCGGGCCTGGTCGAAGACCGCCTGCACGGCCGCCATGGCCTGCCTGTCGGCCGCGAGCGCGGCGGCGAGCGGCTCCCGCTCGGCGCTGGCCTTATCGATCATTGCTTTCTTGAAGTTGCCCGGGGCGTCGACCGGCGCCTCCGCGAGCAGCACCCTCTGGCGGTCTCTCGCCTCGTCGAGCAGCCGCGCGAGCTTGCCCGCGAGCGTCGCCCGCAAGGACTCGGCGTTCCTCGCGTCGTCGCGCACGTACGCGATCGCCTCGTCGATGTGGCCGAACCAGATGTCGAGCGAGGTTTCGCTCGCGACGATCTCCTCCGGCGTCTTGTTGTTCGGCCAGGTGGCCCACACCTCAATGGGCAGCGCGCCGTCCTTCTCGGCCTGGGCCCATGCGGCGCCCGGCCCCTGATTCTCGCCCACGCAGTGCTCCTCGCCGCCCACCGCCGCCGCGCAGAAGCTCCCGAATGTGTCGTCCCCGAACTTCCACAAGCACCCGGCCCCTGCCGCGCCGAGCGCCAGGGCGGCCACAGCGACCGCAAGGATCGTCCTCCATCGCCCCGGTCTGGATCTTTCGCCCATGCTCATTGCCTCCACCCCGCGATTTTTCTCTCTCGCGCACGCTCGCCCGCACGTTTTCCAGAAGCAAGCGTCCCCACCAAAGTGCTAGGACATTGCTCGGCCGTGGATCGACCCCCCGGCGACAGTGGCGGCAGAGCACGCGTCCCCACCGTATAGGCCGTCGGGGCCAGTCGCTGCTCGGTTCGGGTACTCCCACTCCTCCCCATCGCTGCCCCGCCACCCAAGGGAAGCGCGAAGCTCGCTCCGGACGAACTCCACTGCCGCGCCTGACCGAACGAGCACCCCGACATGGGTTCCGCTGAGGAGGGTCATGTGGTCGATCGTCGAGACTCCATCCGCGGTCCCGGTGTCGCCCGCGCCCGCTGGCTCGACGATCATCACGATGCGCCTGCCGTCGCGGGGAACGATCTTGGTCGTGTCGTCCGGCCGGCGTGCCCATCCGAGGACTTGGAAGCCTCCATAGATATCCACGCCGGAGGGCAGCGTGACGGACTCGTCAAAGCCGTCGTTGGTTACGAACACGCGACCGCGCCCGGTGCGTGCGAGCTCGATCCCGCGCTGCACCGAACGAACTGGCCTGTCCTTCGTGCCGGGGTTCGCGTCGTCACCGCCGAAAAACGGGCCATTGACGAACACACCGCAGCCATCGATCACCTGACCCCCGGCAAGCTGCTCGATGCATACCGGCTCTGGGACCGGCTCGCTGGGCGTGTTCACCGCTGGCGCGGTGCCGCAACCGGCAGCGACGAGCGGGAGAACAAGGAGCTGGAAGATCGTGGAACTTGACATCATCGGCACTCCTCGACGGCCGCGCCACCGTGAGCGACTCAACGGGGCAGCTCGTTTGCCGCACCGAAACGATAGATTGGACCCAACGGGCCGAACCGGCCTTTGCCCACCTCGTCGTCTAGGCTGGCGTTTCCTGCGGGACCACCTTCTCCGGCGTTCCCGATCTCGATGGTCGTGCCGGGCAGGAGGGCCAGATTGGGGACCACGTACGCGATGCCGACGGAAGCGCCGCCGAGCCCACCACCGGCATCACCGCCGCGGCCGCCGGTCCCTCCGTCGCCGCCGTCACACGCTTTCCACATGCCAGTAGTACCATAACCCAAGCCCCCTTGGCCTCCCGGTTGACCCATACCGCCTAGTTGGCCCGTTCCGCCCACCCCGCCCCTGCCGCCGTTGCCCGCGACAACCAGCGTCGCCGCGAGTTCCAGCTTGGTGTCCTCCAGTGCGACGATGGCGATGCTCGCGCCGCCATAGCCGCCACCCTTGCCGCCGTCGCCGCCGCAGCCCCCGCTTCCCCCCGAGCCGCCGGCCGCACCACGTTGAGGGCGGCTTGTCGGACATGCATAATACATGGGCCCGCGCGACTTGCTGCCACCTCCGCCGCCCCCTCCTTGGCCGGCGCCGCCCTTCTTTCCGTCTTCACCTCGGACGCCGATCCATCCATCGATGTTGAGGTACCCTTCACCCGTCGCGCCGCCGCCGCGACCACGGTCGGCGCCCTCCGCGCCGTCTGTCCCGTCTTCGCACCTCATGCTGTTGGCCCCGGTTCCTCCAAGGCCTTTGCCCTCGGGATTTTCCGCGGGCTCGGGCTGTCCTCGCGTGCCATCGCCACCGCCGTTAAGCCCGCCGTCGCCGCCGTATCCGCCCGTCGACTCGATGCCGTCGTCGCACATGTTGGCCACCGGAAGGGCGCCCACGGCGGCGTCCGTGGTGCAGGCGTCCACGCCGTCGTTCCCCACCAGGCCGTCCGGCGCCCGCTCGGTGTCCGCGTCCTCTCCCGGCTCCCCGTCTTTGCCGTCGCCCGCGAGAATGACGCTCTCCCGCACGCTCGCCCTGGCCCCCGTGCTCAGAACCATCCCGATCGACGACTTGCCATCGCGCGCCGAGGCGTCCGCCGCCACGACGCGCACGCCGGCGATCACCGACGTCGCGTCGTTCCCCGCGAGCGCCGCCCCCTCCTCCCCGAGGATCCGCAGCGGGATCCCCCTCGGCGGCGCGATGATCGTCGGGTGATCCGGCCCTTCGAATGAGCCCTCGTACGACCAATCCCCGCCGTCACAGCGACGCCCTCCCCAGAGGCCCTCTGTGCCAACGTCGGGTGAGACAGGCTCCCCCTGGAAATCTGTGGTGAGAGGGCGGAGAATGGACCTGACCCGTGCCGAAGCCTTCCCATCTCCGATCCGTCGATCCTACCCCCGCCCCAGCGGCGCAGGGCGCTGCTCCACGCCCGAGTGGCGCCGCCGTCGAGACTGTGCCGAAGCCGGGCAAGAGGCGGAAGTTCTCGGCGGCGGAGAAGCTGCGCATCGTTCGCGAGGCGGCCGCATGCACCCAGCGCGGCGACATCGAGGCGCTGCTGCGCCGCGAGGGCATCTACAGCTCCCTCCTGACGGCGTGGCGCAAGCAGCTCGCCCTCCACGGCAGCGAGGCTCTCGCGGGGCGCAAGCCCGGCCGCAAGCCGAAGCAGGACGCCGAGGACCGGCGCATCGCCGAGCTCGAGAAGCGCTCCGCGCGGCTCGAGGAGAAGCTCGCGCTCGCTGAGAAGCTCATCGATCTCCAAAAAAACCATCTAGGGCGGCGCCCCACCTGTAGACGAGAAGCTCAAGTACGCATAAGGCTGTCGGCGGGCTCGGAAGGGAGCGGCCGGTAACTTTTTGGCGACCTCAATCCCGTAAAAAAACATGGTCCAGGGACTGCTATGGACTTGGCAGTGGTGACGCTTCGCGCGATCCCGTTTAGGAAAGTGTTCAGACGTGCACTCCCACCTTCCGACCCACTTGTGGAGGCACTCATGGCGAGCAACAAAACCAAGGGGACTCGCACGCCGGCAGCGCTGACCCCGATCCATCGTCGGGCCGCTGGCATCGACATCGGATCGAGGTTCCATCTGGTGGCCGTTCCACCAGACCTCGACGCGGAGCCCGTCCGGTCGTTCAGGAGCTTCACCGCCGACCTGAACCAGTTGGCCGACTGGCTCGTGAGCCTGGGCATCACCACCGTTGCCATGGAATCGACAGGAATTTATTGGGTTCCGGTATTTGAAATCCTGGAGGCGCGCGGTCTCGAGGTCGTGCTCGTCAACGCGCGCGACGCAAAGAACGTGCCGGGTCGCAAGACGGACGTGAACGATGCGCAGTGGATCCAGCAATTGCACAGCTATGGCCTGCTGCGAGCGAGCTTCCGTCCTGGCGCGGCGATCGTCGCGCTTCGTGCCTACCTCCGGCATCGTGAACGGCTGATCGAGTACGCCGCGTCGCACGCGCAGCACATGCAGAAGGCGCTGATGCAGATGAACCTGCAGTTGCACCATGTGGTCAGTGATATCACGGGCGTCACCGGCCTGAAGATCTTGCGGGCGATTATTGGTGGGGAGCGTGATCCCGAAGTGCTGGCGGCTCACCGTGACGTGCGCTGCAAAGCATCGGTCGAGACGATCTGCGAGGCGATGACGGGCAATTACCGGCCGGAGCACGTCTTCGCTCTTCGGCAGGCTGTCGAGCTCTACGACGCCTACCAAGCCAAATTGCAGGACTGCGATGCCGAGATCGAGCGAACCGTTCGCGCGTTGCCACAGAAGGAGACTGCCGCGCCACCACCTCGTCCACGCTCACGCAAGGTCCAGAGGAATGAACCGCGTTTCGACGTCCATGCCCTGCTGCATGCGATGCTCGGCGTCGACCTGACACAGATCAACGGCCTCGGCCCGTCTTCGGCGCTGCGGATCGTGGCGGAGTGCGGTATCGACATGACGCGCTGGCCGACCGTAAAGCACTTCACGTCGTGGTTGACGCTCGCACCGGGCACCAAGATTTCGGGCGGCAAGGTACTCAGCTCCCGCACGCGCCCATCGGCGAATCGTGCAGCGGCCATGCTGCGCCTTGCAGCGGTCTCGGTGAGTCGAACGAGCACAGGGCTCGGGGCGTTCTTCCGGCGACTCGCCGCGCGTATCGGCAAAGCGAAGGCCATAACGGCCACGGCCCGCAAGATCGCCGTACTTTTCTACAACACCCTGCGGCACGGCTCGGCCTACGTCGACCCGGGCGCGAACGACTACGAAGAGCGCTACCGGCAACGATCGATCGCCAATCTCCGCCGACGGGCGGATGCGCTGGGCCTGACGCTCGTCGAGGGACAGGTTGCGGCAGGAGCTTCTTAGGAACGCGTTCCGCAACGTCAAGATTCCCGGAGCCGTTCCTGGCTCGTGCAGTCCGACTGTACGAAATCATTGACAGAACGGGCCTTGTGCGATCAGGCAGGTCTTCCACGCCTGAAACACCTGGGATTACCGCGACGTCGCACCAAGCGGAAGGCATGTTACCGTACGACTGTACCCTACTGGCTCGACAAAGTACCCGAATTTCTGGGAAGATAGACCCTATGGGGAAGAACCTGACCTGGAAGACTCAGGACCGTCTCTCCGTGGTCGTGCACAACGAGTGTGCGCCCACGGATCTTGAGTGGAACATCTATCTCAATCACGTGCGTGAGAACGTGAACATTCCCAATCTGAGGGTCTTGGTGTGGACCGATGGTGGATCCCCTGATGGGCGGCAGCGTAAGGCCATGGAGGTGGTGGCACGTCAGGGCTATCCCAACCCTCCGCCGCTCGCGGTGGTGACTCAGAGCATCGTCGTGCGGGCGGTGATGAAGCTCGCGTCCATCTTCAATCCGCATATCCGCTGCTACTCCCCCGATCAGATCTCCTTGGCGTATATGTATCTGGGGCTCACTCCGGCCGAGCGCGACCTCGCCTCCCAGCTCATGAGGGAGCTCAGAGGGGAATTACGCAGCACGAGGATCGCGTCATGAGTCCTCGTACTGCCAACGAGCCATGTTGCCGCGGCAGGCGCGGGAGCCATGGCGCTCCGACGCCACCTCTTGCCTCGACACCCACACGCTCGAAGTGATCGAGGCCGTTGAGCAGCACCTCCGGTGGTATCGACTCGATGCGAGGCGCTGGGGGGCTCGGCCTGCGACGGAGCTGGCGCCTGAGCGCGGGTCAGCGCCGACGCAGGGCGTCGGCGACGCCCTGCTGCAGGGTGCCGCACGTCGTGATCCCGGTCAGATCCATGCCGGCGCGGACGATGTGCTGGGCGACCTCCGGGCGGATCCCGGTGAGGATCGCCCGCGCCCCGAGGAGGCGGACGGCCCGCGTGGCGCGCAGCAAGGCGTCGGCGACCTGCTCGTCCACGTCGGGCACGCCCGTGATGTCCAGGATGGCGACCCGCGCGCGCCTCTCGGCGACGCCGCGCGAGAGGACCTCGATCACGGCGCTCGCCCGCTCCGGGCTCACCGCGCCGATGAGCGGGAGGATCAGCGTGTCGTCGGTGATCGGCAGCAGCGGCGTCGAGAGCTGCGCCACCATCGCCTGCTGGGCGAGGAGCGCTTCCCGCTGCACGAGCGCGACGCGGGTCGCCTCCTCCGCCCGCCTCCGGTCGGTGATGTCCCGGATGATCGAGACCCTCACCGACCGGCCCTGATAGGGGACCTTCCGGCCGCGGACCTCCGCGAAGAACCGGGAGCCGTCTTTCCGGAGGATGTGGTGCTCGTACGTCACCTCGCTCCCGGAGCGGACGTGATCGATCACGATGTGCCGGTCCTCGGGCGCCGCGAAATCCAGGGCGCTCCGGCCGATCATCTCGTGGGCCTGATACCCCATGAGATCCTCGACGCGAGCGTTCACCTCGACGAGGATCCCCTGCTCGCTGATGGCGATGACGTCCGGCGAGGCGTCCACGAAGCGGGACAGCCGCTGCTCGGTCTCCGCCAGCCGCGCCACGGTCTGCTGGTGCTCCGCGAGCGACCGCGTCAGCTCGTCGACGCGACGCCGCAGCTCCTCCGCGTTCTCCCGTGCATCGTGTTCCATCGTCTTCGTAACCCGGACTGTCCCGCCGCCCCTCGCTCCGGCCTCGCGCGCTCGGCGAGCAGGCGCCGGCGACCACGCAGCCCGGCGCTGGCCACGGGAGGGGCGAGCGGATCGAGGCTACAGGCAACGCAGGACGTTGTCGCGCACGAGCTGCCAGATGGTCTCGGGGATGTGGCCCAGCCAGCAGACGTCGCGCTCGACCGGCGCCTCGGCGTCGTCGAGCGGGTCGTCGGGGCTGTAGGCGAGCCGCCACAGCCGCTCCCTCACCGAGCCGTTCCGCTCGATCACGAAGCGCTGGACGAGCTTCGTCGCCAGCTCCTCGCCCTCGACGTCGAGCAGCAACGAGGGCGGCGCCACCTCGATCTCGCCCGCGCCGCGCAGCGGCTGGAGCCGCACGTACGCCCCCTTCGTGAGCTCTCCTTCGTCCGGCGGCTCGAACCCCGCCGCGCGGTCATGCGCTGCCGGGCCCCGATCCTGGACTTGCGATGAAGCTGTCCTGGTAGCCCGGGTCCTCCACCTCGATGGCGTCTGCGGTGGCCGAGAGCGGGCGGATCGTGTCGAGCATGACCGCGAGCTCGCTCGTCCCGCGGCTCCCCAGGCTCGCCTCGTACGCGCCCGGGTGCGGCCCGTGTGGAACGCCCGCGGGGTGGTGGGAGATGCTGCCGGGGCCGACGCCGCGCCGCGAGGTGAAGTCAGCGCTGCAATACAGGATGACCTTGTCGCAGTCGACGGACAGGTGGTGCTTGCGCGTAGGCAAATCAAGCCGGATCGCAGCGCGAGGAAGCGTAGCGCGGCAGAGCGAAAGGGTGGGACCGCGAGCATCGTGATGGCAGGGCGCGGTCCGATGCGCTTGCGCGCCAACGTGGGCGACTCGCCGAGGCGAGCACGCCCGCGTACTTGACGGTGGGACAGCGCGGCGGCGGGACGCTGGCCGCGAGGCGGCACAGGAGCGAGAGCGGATCCATGTCCACCGCGACAGTCCCGTCAGCGAAGGCGCGCTTGCGCGAGAGCTGCACCAGGCCGTCCTGCTGGCTCGGTCACGGCGAGCTCCCCAAGCCCGGGGCTTGGCCCTTGGGCCCGGGTTGGGCCCATCCCTCCCGAGGGTGTGCGATCCGTCGTCACGCCCTCCCAAAATCCCCGGGGAAGCGACGGATTGCGACGGTTCGCCCCCGCGGAATCGTCCCGCCAGGAATTCCCGGTCGGAGAGGAGCGAGCGCTGCAAAGCTTAACGATTCAGGTCTATTTCGTCGGTTTCGCCGCCGAGGGCGGCTCCGACGTGGCCCAACGCGGGCCTGACGGGCCGCCCTCCGCCGCCGCGTCGGCCGCTGTCGAGCGGCCCGCGGCATCATCGGTCGGGGTCGGCGTCTGACGCGACGGCGCGGCGCCGAAGGAGCCGCCTGCGCTCGCCGCCCCGGCATCGCGGCGGCCGCTCTCCTGTGGACGCTCAGCCGGCTCGAGGCGATCCGCGAGACGGGCGCCGCCGGGCCCGGCGAGCCGCGCGCGCAGATGGACGCGATGGCCGCCGCGGCGACTGGCCAAACGCCGGCGCGGCTCGCCATCCGGCCTTGAAGAGGCCGGCCGCGCAATCGCCTGCCGGCGCTCGCTTCTTTTCGTTCATGGGATGTACGGGTCAGCGCTCGACGCGGAGGCTCCTTTCACGCGCGAGGCGCGCGAGGGACGCCCAGTCGACCGGCGCCACCTTCCTCGGCGCGGGGGCGCGCGAAGCCGTGTTCTCCCACATATCCTTCGTGCCGAAGAGCATCTCGGCGACCGCCGGATCCTCGTCCCACGTGACGGGCACGAGGTCGTCGAGGCAGGTCGTGTCGACAGGGGCCTCCGGATCCGCGATGAACTTCGCCATCATCTGCGTGCCGCAGGGCGCCGCATCGGCGGTCTTCACGGGGGACTCCATCGTGACCACGTGCGGGCTCCAGGGCACCGCCACGAACGTCTGGTGGGGCGCGGTCAGCCTGTCGGCCACCAGCGCCGCCGGGCCGACGGGCGTCTGCGGGTCGAGCAGGCCGTTCATCGCCAGGATGGGCGCGGAGGAGCGCGGCCATTCGTTCCAGAACTGGTCGTGCGGATATCGCGGCCAGGCATCGTAGAGATGGCCGATCTCCAGCGCTGCCCCCGGGCAGAAGTGCTGCGCATCGCAGCGCGCCTGGAGCTCGGCCGAGGTCGGGGCCGGTTCCTCCCACAGCTCGGAGAGGGCCACGTGCGTCGCCAGGACGGCCGATTCCCGCGGCTCGCCGCCGTCGGCCTGCGAGGAGGATCCGCGCAGCGCCTGCATGTACTGGCCGACCACCTGCACGTCGCCCGCCTCGCAGCGGTCGATGCGGTAAGCGAGCGGGAAGAGGTGCGTCCGCAGGCTGCGCATCTGCGCGAAGGCCGGGGCGATCGACGCGAACAGCGCGACGTCGGCGCCGAGCTCCGAGCAGTGCCCCTTCGTGAGCTTGCCGAAGAGCGCGTCGAGCTTCGCCCAGGGATCGGGCCCGAGCTTCGCCCCGCAGACCGGATCGGCGGCGCAGATCGCGGACATGTCCTTTATCACGGGATCGAACTGCGTATCGTACAAGGACAGGTACTGCGCGCCCGGCGATACGATCGAGTCGAGGATCACGGCGTCGACCGCCTCGGGGTATTTCTGCAAGAAACGCAGCGCGCGCGCCGTCCCGTACGAGGCGCCGTAAAGGATCACCTTCTTGCCGTGCTCGCGCGTCCGCTCGATGAGGCGCGCGAGATCGTCGGCGTCGGCTGACGTCGTGAAGTGCGCGAGATCGTCGCCCCGCTGCGCCTTCAACGCCTGGATGCAGGCGGGCCACTCGCTCGCGCTGATCTCCGCCCCGTCCTCCGAGCTCGGGTCCTCCTGGACCGGGCATTCGAGGCGGCTCGAGAGCCCGACGCCGCGGTGCTCGAGCACGTACCAGTCCACGTCAGGCATCACGCGCTCCCATAGCTGCTCGATGAAGCCCGTGAACATGTTGCCGGAGTCGCCGGGGCCGCCTTGCAGGAGCCAGACCTGCGCCTTCGCCGCGCCGCCCGGCGCGAGGTGACGCGAGACGAAGACGGGCAGCGTCTCGCCGTCAGGCTTCGATGGATCGAGCGGCAGGGCGACCGTGGCGCACTCGGAGATGAAGTCGCTTGGGCAGCTTCCCCATTCGACCGCCGAGCTGCCGCCCGAGGCTCCATCGCCGTTCGTGCCAGGGCTGGCCTGGCCATCGCCGCCGGAGCAGCCCGCAGCGAACGCCGTGAGCCCGAGCACCACGGGGAGGAGCCCTACCCGAACGACAGTCTGTGTGATCATCTTCGTTGACCTCGCAATCGCCGGAACGGCCAAAGGCTGAACGGCGCGAGTTCTGCGGTGGCAAGGACCACGGCGCCGGCGGCGTCGACGAGTGTGCCGGTGTCGAGCGCCGTCCTGTGTGTTCCCGCTCGGCCTGTTTCTGTTCAACGCCGGCCTCACTTTCCGTGGTGGCAGAGGTGTACAGGGAGCCATCCTCGCCACCGAGCCACGTGTCGAGGTACCGGTTCCACTCCTCGCTGCGCTGCTCCGGGCGCCCGCAGGATCGCGTAGCGGCCCGCAGCGCGCCAACCACCTGCGCGACGGGGCGACATCGAGGAAATCGTGAAAACCGTTAAACGGAACCAGGCCGATGGGGAACACACGGACATGGCACTCAACAAGCTCTCCATTCCGCTCTTCTGCGTGGCATCTCTCGTCGCGGGTTGCCCGAGCAACTCTTCCGAGGAGGGCGACGCGACGTACGACGAGCTGCTCCAGGAGGGGGTGGACAGGATTCAAGCGGGCGGCATTGTCGCCGCACATGCGGAAATGCTCGAAGGCGACCGACGGTTCCGCGCCCGCAGCGGCGTGGCGCAGCTCAACAGCGAGACGCCGGTCGACTTCGACAGCTACTTCCGGATGGGCAGCAACACCAAGACGTTCGTCGCCGTCGTCGTGCTGCAGCTCGCCGGTGAGGGAGCGCTGTCGCTGGACGACACGGTCGAGCAGTGGCTGCCCGGCGTCGTGTCGGGCAACGGCAATGACGGCTCGCTGATCACGATCCGCCAGCTACTTCAGCACACGAGCGGTATCTACAACTATATCGGTCCGGCCGAGCCGGACGGCCCGGATCCGCAGCCGGCCCTGGCCGTGCTGCGCTCCGCCGAAGAGTACATGCAGCATCGGCTCGACCACATGGACGCGGAAGAACTCGTGGCGCTCGCCATGGACCACAAGCCGAGCTTCGATCCGGGGATGCAGTGGGCCTACTCCAACACGAACTACGTGCTCGCCGGCATGATCATCGAGCGTGCCACCGGAAACCCCTGGAGCGAGGAGGTCGAGGCGCGCATCCTCGATCCGCTCGGCCTCGACCACACGTTCGATCCCGGCGATGAGCCTGATCTGCCTGCCCCGCACGCCGTGGCATACCAGCAGTACGAGGTCGACGGGCCGCTCATCGACGTCACGGTCGCGAACCATACCATGGCCGGCGCCGCCGGCTCCCTCGTCACGACCACCGCGGATCTCGCGAAGTTCTGGCGGGCGCTGACCGAAGGAGCGCTGCTCGAGCCGGAGCAGATGGCAGAGCTCCACGAGACGGTCCCGGCGCCTGACTTCGACCCGATCGCGCCCGGCACCGATTATGGCCTCGGCATCATGTGGATCCCGACCAGCTGCGGTGGAGGGTACTGGAGCCACGCCGGAGGCACGCTCGGGTACTCGACCCGGAACGCCGCGAGCGACGACGGTTCTCGCGTCATCGTGATGTCGCTGTCGACGTCGACCGACGACCCCGAGGCCGCGTACGCCACGATCATCGATACCTTCAAGATCATCGATCAGCTCATGTGCGCCGATTGAGCGTGAGCCCGGCGCGGGAGACGCGGCCGCCCCGGTGAGGCCCGTAGCGGCGCCGAGGTTCGAGCGGTTTGAGGTCGCGCCGATCATGGTCTGCTGCAGCTATGTTCGGAGCCGGGCGCCGGGATCACGGAATCGTGAGCCGATGCGAGCGGCGGGCTCGACGTTCGGCCCGAGCTTGCTCACCCCTCCGGTGCCACCGGCAGCCCGAGCAGCCGACCGATCGTCTCGAGAACGACCCGGGCCGCCACCTCGTCCCCGAGGGCGACGGCGCGGCTCAGGGTGCTGGCGAGCGAGGCGACCACCGCAGCCCGACGCGACGGCTCGATCACGGCGAGGTCCCCAGGCCCGGGGCTTGGCCGCTGGGCCCGGGTTGTGAGAGCCGCCGTCCCGGTGCTCATCTCCCCAGACAGCTCGCTGCCCTGCGCCTCACGCCGCCACAATCTTCGTGCGTGCCACCTCGATCGCGGCGGCGGCGTGACACGCAGCCATCAAGCCGAAGTGTCGGATCTTCACGAAGCGATGAGGCAGCACGTGCAGCAGGAAGCGACGCAGAAACTCCTCTGCGGAGAGCGTCACGGTCTCGTCTCCGCGGGTCCGGAAGCACACGCCGCGCTCATCCATCCAAGGAGCCGCCTTCACGCCACAGCCTGCGGGGCGGACCGTCAGGGAATTAACACCGCTCCTCGCCCCTGAGTCCACCCGCCAGAATGTTAACGCATCTGGTCCGCCCTAGCCAAAATTCCTCTCCTGCTAAACCATGGCAGCTTTACCAAACTTGACGATTTCCCTCGTGAAACCGTGGGGAAACCGATGCGACGGCGAGAACCGTGCGAATCGATGGGAGAGCAAACTTCCCGTGTCCACATGGGGTGACGCCTGTGATACAGGGGTACGAGTTTGTTCGACGTGGGTAAGCCCACGGAGGTTGGAATGCGCGCATTCAAGTGCTCGATGTTTCTTGCCCTGCTCGCGGCCGCGGGTTGCGAGGATGGGCCGGCTCAGGTGTTTCGGCCGATAAACACCGATCCCCCCGCAAAGTCGGGGGATCCGTGGACACAGCCGGGCTCGCGGGATTTCGGATCGAAGACGAGCGGCGACAGCCAGGGCCGAGCTCGCTTCTGCGACGAGGCCAAGACATCGGCGCTCGTCGAGGGCCTCGTCAGCAAGCCGATCATCCCGGACGTGGGAATCGCCGGCATGCGCCTCTGGGGCGACGACGGCAAGCAGCTCCGCGCGGACGAGCTCGTCGGGCTGCCCGAGGACGGCAAGTTCTGCGACCCGACCAGCGTCTACTCCAACGCCTTCACGTGGGGCCCGACGGACGAGATCATCGTGTTCTTCAACGAGGAGACGCGGCTCGTCGAGGCCATGATGGCGTATCAGTCGTACCTCGGCTCGATGGAAGGTCAGGTCAAGATCGGGAACAAGGCGGAGGACGTCGTCGTCAAGCCGCGCGAGCGGATCCAGATCGGCGTCAAGGAGCTCGACCAGTACACGGGGCGAGACCAGCAGGGCGAGCGCACGAACTCGTGGCTCAACGACGCCAACATCACGAAGATTTACGGGATGATCCGGCAGCAGTTCTTCGGCTCGGATCCGCTCCCCGAGGGGTTCAACTGCGTCGAGGCGGCGCTGTGCGACGTCATCTACACCGCCGCGGACGAGTCGGTGCCTCAGGACACGTTCCTCGACTTCCAGGACTCGGGCGTCCAGCTCCGGTTCACGCCGGAGGGGCAGGTCACCTTCGTGTACCTCCAGCCGGTGCGCATCGCCCAGTTCGAGGTCGCGGGCGGGCTCACCATGGGCGACGCGGCGCTGGCGCCGGCGTACACGAGCACGTCGCGCGACGAGTGCGTGGTTGGCCTGAACAGCGACGTCACATGGCAGTCGTTCCGGTCGCGCTGCATCGATAGCGAGCGCGAGCTCTCGCGCGCGAACCTCGACGTCTATACGCAGCGCGACGCGGTCTCGGTCGAGTTCAACGGCATCACCTACGACTTCCTCCGCGATACGACGAAGTCCGACGTTTTCCACAACGGCGAGGCCCCGGTCGACTCCGACGTCCTCTTCGGGATGACGTTCACGCGCTCGCTGCAGGCGCCCGTGGCGCAGTTCGTGCCGGAGGCGCTCGCGGCCCAGTACAAGACCCGCCTCGAGGCGCGGCTCATCGCCGCGGTCGATCCGGAGCACGCGGCCACGCACCCCATCTCGAGCTTCGCCGTGACCGTCCCGGCGTCGCTCTCGACCACGCCGCAGCGCATCGGCGCGCTCGCGTACGAGGGGGGCGAGAGCTGGGTCGGCGACGTCGTCGCGGAGGTCCGCGACATCTATGGCCGCCTGTCCCCGGCGGAGCGCGCGGCGGTAGACCCGCGCGTCGCGGACCCCGTGTTCCTGATCGAGCCGTTCGTCGACGCGGTGCTCGACGCGTTCAGCTTCGGCGCCGCGGCCGCGCCGGACGCGTTCAAGGTCTTTCGCACCACGGACGACGAGCGCTGGTCGATCGGCTTCGGCCACTTCCTCCAGGGCGACGTACCCTACCGGCTCACCGTCCAGTACAGCCTGAACTTCGGCGCGGTCACCGCGGTGACGGTCGAGCGCGGTCAGAGCCAGATCGATCGGGTGTTGCACAGCGTCAGCGACGCTGTCTTCGGTCAGCCCTACTACCACTTCCAAATGTCCTCGGCGCAGCTCGCCGAACAGAACCCCTACGCGCTCGGGTCGTCCGGGGCCATCGAGGTCGGAGAGGCCGATCGCGGGCTCCGCACGCTGGACGTCACTCTCCTTTCGGTCAACGCGGCGGGAGAGGTGGAGCCCGTGCAGATGACCGTCCCCGGCGAGCACATGGACGATCGCGCCGGCTTCCTCCGGCAGATCCGCGGCGAGCGCTCCGAGTTCGTGCCCGCGCACGAGATCCGGCTCGCGGGCAAGGAGACGCAGCTCCTCGTCCACGCGGCCCCGGACGCGTCGGGCGCCCTCCAGCTGCTCCGCGTGGAGCAGTCGACCTACAAGGGGAAGGCGCGGCTGTGCAGCGGGCTCGACGTCGCATACGGCGACGACGTGCGCCGCAAGGTCGAGGCGTGGCATCAAGGTGTGAGCGCGGAGGAGTACCAGGGCTGCGAGCTCGTCTTCAACTACTCGGAGGACGGCAACATCCTGCTCAGCGTCGCGTCCCTCAAGAACCGTGTGTCCGTGGGTGTGGTGGCCGAGCGCGCTGTCAGCGCGGCGACGTGGCTGTGAAGGAGAACGGTGGCGTCATGAAGGTGAAGTCTTGTTTGCTCATGCTCGCGGGGTTCTACGCGGCGGGCTGCGTCGATCATCGTCCCGTCCGCAACGGCCTCGTCAACGAGTCCATCTACGTCGAGAAGGCGGCGCTCACCGAGCCGGCCGAGGGCCGCGACGACGCGTGGCTCTACAAGGTGACCGTGGTGGAAGCGAGCTCGCCGAACGTCCTCGGCGACTACGCCTTCCCCGGCATGGAGAGCGATCTCTACGCCGTGAACTTCCGCTTCACGGAGGACAAGCTGCAGGTCCTCGACGGGCGCAGGCTCCAGCCGGACGACCCGGAGGACCCGAACGACGACACGTCCACGCGCGCCGAGCGCGTGGTGATGGAGTTCGAGGGGGAGCACGTCGACGTGAAGCTGCGAGAGAACCTCGACGGCGAGCGGACGAACTACCTCGAAGAGAACACCGAGGAGCGCTGGCAGCGTCGCCAGAAATTCAAGGTGGACTTCGAGACGGCGTCGATGGACCCGATCACGGCGATGGCCTGGTATTACGGCGACTACCTCACCGAGTGCGCGCGTCCGACGAGCGTGAACCTGGTCGACGACACGTACCAGTGGGAGCCCGACGACGACTACCTGAGCTTCGTGCTCGAGGCGAACTACGCGGTCACCACCGAGGGCGGCTGCTACGACCTCGTCTCGCTCGCGACGGGCACGGGCACGGTCACGATCCGGTACCGCCTGTCGTTCTGGCGGCCGCCGGTGTCGGAGTACAAACCCGAGGTCGTGGCGGAGAAGGACCCCGTCAACAAGAAGTACGGGGCGTTCCAGCAGCTCAGCCTCTACCGCGACCCGGTGACGGGCCTGCTCGACGCGAAGAGCCTGCTCAAGCGCTTCGATCCGAACCGTGAGGAGCCCGTTGTCTACTACTTCCACCCGGGCTTCCCGCCGAAGTTCAAGCCGATGTTCGACGAGATCGAGGAGGAGACGAACGAGGTGCTCGCGGAGTCCGGGGCGCGCCTGCGGGTCGACTTCCGCGACCACGACGACGGCGGCGTCGAGCGTGAGTTCGGCGATCTCCGGTACTCGTTCGTGGCGTGGCACCAGGACATCGACAGCACCCGGGGTCTGCTCGGCTATGGCCCGTCGACGGCGCAGCCGCGCACGGGCGAGACGATCTCGGCGAACGTCAACCTCTACAACGTCGGCCTCGACTACTACCGGTACCTCATCGACGAGTTCCTCACCTACAGCGGCGCGGAGCAGCCGGATCTCGAGAGCTCCTGCGAGCCGGGCGAGCGCGCCGCGAAAGCGGCGCCGTCGGCGCGCCTGCGGAGCGCGCTCTTCACCGAGATGCGCCGCGTGATGGACCTGCCCGATCCGGGGCCGGACGACGAGCCTGCGGAGCTCTTCCTGCCGACGCCGGCGCGGGGGCGTGACGCGTTCCTCGCGGACTACCACCGGATGCTCCCCGAGTACCGTTACGTGCGGCCCGAGTGGAACCAGTACGTCTATATGCAGAGCCGGACGCCGATCGCGAACTTCCAGGAGCGCATGGCGGTCGAGCGCCAGTTCGACGAGACCATGCACTCGATCCTCATGAACGAGAACCCGTACGGCCCCGTGGGGCTCTACGGCCGCGACGGCATCGAGGCGCAGAACGACTTCGCGGACGAGATGCGCCGGTTCCGCCGCAACCACGACGAGCTCGAGGCGGATCGCGAGGACCTGCTCGCGCGGAAAAACATCTACGTCTTCAACGCGCAGGACGCGATCAGCGCGGTCGCGAACGGCGCGCGCGTCTGCAAGGACGACGGTACATGGGAGACGGACGCCGAGTTCACGGAGCGCGTCATCGAGGACGTGGTCGCCCACGTCGCGATCCACGAGTTCGGCCACACGCTCGGGCTGCGCCACAACTTCTACGGGAGCGTGGACGCGAAGCACATGGAGGGCACCGAGCTCTCGTCCTCCGTCATGGACTACGTGCAGGCGTACCAGGAGGCGGGCTCGCAGCACGGCTGGGGCGGCTACGACCGCGCCGCGCTCACGTGGATCTACGGCACCGAGGAGAAGCGCGACGAGGTGATGGCGCACGACTACCTCTACTGCACCGACGAGCACCGCTACCGCTCGCCGCTCTGCACGGCGCACGACCTCGGCATCACCCCTTCGCAGATCGTGCTCAACTCCATCGAGCGTTACGACTGGCTCTACAACATCAGGAACCGTCGCGCGTACCGCACGTTCTGGGACACGAGCGCGTACACCGGCACGGTCTACAACGACATCTTCTCGCTGCAGCGCATGTGGTACCTCGGGATCTTCGACTGGGCGGGCGGCGGCGTGCAGCAGACGCTGAAGAGCCTGGATCAGGTGACGCCTGGCCGGAAGGTGCTGACCGATGAGGAGTACGACGCGATCTCGGTCGATTTCTACGACGACATCTCGTCCGCGATCGACCTCACGATGGCGTTCTACGACGCGATCATCAACCAGCCGGCGAGCCAGCGCAATTACCAGACGGAGTTCGATCCCTTCTTCGGCGACGTGCTCCGGCTCGGCATCGTTGTCGACAAGCTGTACGCGTCTTATGCCTTCATGGATCTCCAGGACGTCTACAACTACAACCCGAACGTCTCGACCTACGTCTCGATGTACGACGCGCCGTTCGGTGAGCGCAACGCGGCGCTGTCGCAGCGCGTGCTCGACAACATGCTGGGCGCGAGCTACGACACATTCCCCTGGTTCCGCTTCCTCGCGGTGAACCTCTTCGCGTCGGCGACGAACACGAACCTGGTCGACAACCTGTCGCTGAAGGAGCGCATCGCGATCCAGCGCTTCGAGAACCAGGAGGAGTTCGAGCTTGTCTACGGCGCCGAGGCGCTCGCCGAGGCGACGAGCCCGGACAACCCGGCGCAGCTCTTCGTTCACGACGGCGAGCAGTTCTCCTACGCGTTCCTGCCCGACCAGGGCTGGCACCTCGTGGCGAGCCGCTCCAGGAGCCCGGTGAGCTTCCAGTTCATGAAGGACTACAACGAGGATCTCAACGCGGGGCGCCCGGGCGATCTGGACAACTATGGCCTGAAGATCCTGCTTGCCTACTACGAGTACTACAACAACTTCACCGGGTTCTGACGTGAAGCGAGCAGCAAGCACCCTGTTCGCGCTGCTGGGGGGGTCGCTCATGGCGACGCTTCCGGCGGCGGCCCAGACGCTGAACCCAACGCCCTCGGTGGCACCGGCTCCGTCAGCCGCACCGGCTCCGTCGGCTGCACCGGTTCCGTCGGCTGCACCGGTTCCGCCGGCTGCACCGGCTCCGCCGGCTGCACCGGCTCCGCCGGCTGCACCGGTTCCGCCGGCTGCACCGGTTCCCGCTGGCGCGGCCGCCGCAGACGCGGCCGTCCCCCCCGCGACCGCGCCCGCCGCGGACACGGCCGCATCCGCTGCGGCCACGACTGCGCCCGCCGCGGACACAGCCGCACCCCCCGCGGCCAAACCCACCGCGGCCACGACCACACCCGTCGTGGTCACCATGGGCTTAGCGCCGGCTCACCCCCAGAAGGACGAGGTCTCGGACGGGGAGGGCCAGGCGAAGGACGAGCGCTGGTATCACGTCTCCGGGAAGGTGCAGTACCGGCAGACGGTGGTGAGCGACGACGATCCGGCCAACGACCGGTTCATGGTCTATAGCCTGATGGGCGCGGTCGATATCCCCAGGGTGAAGGGGCTGACGGGCTGGCTGACCCTGGAGGTCTTGCAGAGGACGTGGAGCGCTGAAGAGGGCGAGTCGGGGCTGTTCTTCCAGGACATGTCCCTGGGTGGCACGTACGAGCACAAGCTCGAGGTGCTGCCGAAGGGGAAGCCCTGGTTCTCCTTCGAGCACTCGCTCGGGGTGTACCTCCCGACATCGCGGTTGAGCCAGGCGCGCGACATGATTCTCACACCGGAGCTCCTGTCGCTCGGCCGGGTCCACACGACACTGCACAACCTCGTCGCAGGGATCAGCTTGCTCGGGCAGTGGCGGTACCACCGCTACGCCGAGCGCGCCGGACCCGAGGGGACGATGAACACCAAGTTCGTCGTCGCCCCCGGCCTGTTCCTCGAGGAGGCGATCTTCAAGGACAAGCCGTACGGCAAGCTCGACGTCCGCTTCAGCCTGGCCCGCTACTGGGCGGTCCGCTACGCATCGCGCGAGGACTACGCGTCCGAGGCGAGCGACGAGCGGTACGTCGCGAACGCGTATTCGTGGTCGATGGCGATGACCTACTCGCCCATCAAGTACGCATCGGCCAGGATCGGCCTGGAGCACAACGCCCCGATGATCCGCGGCGACGGCGCCATGAACGCCGACGTCTTCAACCGCAACGACACCCAGATCTCGCTCGCGGTCACCGGCAAGTACTGACCTGCCCCCCGTATAGCAGCTGGACAATCCGCACGTGGCCGAGGGCAGTCGCCTGCGCAAGGCGCTGAGCTACCTATGGCGTCTCATGGCGTCCTGGCGGTTCAAGAGACCCCACCTTCGGCCAAAGTACTCCTCCATCCCCTCGGCTCCGCGCCGCAAGGCCCAGCTGGCAAAAGGCGGCCCGCGCGCCCCTCTCCTCACGACGGCTGCGCGAGGCCGAGCTCCCGCTCCGGCTCGACGGGCAGCTCGACGACGAACGTCGTCCCGGAGCCCAGCTGACTGCGCAGATCCACGCGCCCTCCGTGCGCTCGCACGATCTCCCGGACAAGGTACAGCCCGAGCCCGAGGCTCTGCGCTTGATGAAGCCCCGTCGCGCGCTCGAACGCCTCGAACACGCGCCGCTGGTCGGCCTCGGAGATCCCGATGCCCTGATCGGAGACCGACAGGCGAGCGACGGCCCCGTCCCCGTCGGTGACGATCCGGACCGGCTTTCCGGCGCCGTACTTCATGGCGTTCGTGAGCAGGTTCGTCACGACCTGCTCGAGCCGCAGCCGATCCCACTGGCCCACGACGGCGCGCTCCGCCTGCACGTGGAGCGCACACCCAGCCAGCTCGGCCTGCTCGCTCAGCCGCCCGACGACGTCCCGCACGAGGGCCGCCAGGTCCACCGGCTCACGCGTCAGGGCGAGCCGCCCCTTCTGGACGCGCGAGAGGTCGAGCAGGCTGTCGATCAGCAGGTTGAGCCGGCCGAGCTGGCGCTTGAACGACGTGAGGGACGACGACAGCCAGGACGAGGAGACCGTCTCCTGCTGCTTGATCGATCGCGCGAGCGCGTCGAGCTTCAGATGGAGGCCTGTCACCGGCGTCTTCAGCTCGTGGGCGAGGAACGCCGTGCGCCGCTCCGCGGCCTCCGCCGCCGCCCGCGCCTCGCGCTCCCTGGCGAGCAAGAGCGCGTTCTCGAGCGAGATGGCCGCCTGCGTGGCGAGCAGCTCGAGGGCGAGGAGCCGCTCGGGCGTGAACGCGTGCGTCGTGACGTTGTTCTCGAGGTACAGCAGACCGAGCACCTCGGCCTGCCGCAAGATGGGGACGCAGAGGACCGACCTCGGGTTGTGCCGGACGATGTACTCGTCCCCCGAGAACCTGCCCGCCTTCGCGGCGGCGTCATCGAGGAGCACGCGCTCCTTGGTGAGCCGCACGTAGTGGAGGAGCGAGGCAGGGAGGAGCGGAGAGGACGACACCGGCAACGACTGGAGAACCCTGGTCACGGTCCCCTGTCGCTCCTCGATCGCGGCCTCCGCCTCGATCGTCAGGCCGCCGTCCCGCACCAGGATGAGGCAGCCCTTCTGCGCACCTCCCTGCTCGAGGACGAACTCGAGCAAGGTCCGCAGGAGCTTCTCGAGGAGGATCTCGCCCGAGATCGCCTGCGATGCCTTGACGACCGCGAGCACGTCGAGCTGCTCCGCGCGGGCCGCGAAGGTGGCGGTCGGCTCGATCGGCCGCCGCTCGAGGAGCTGCGAATAACGCTGCTCGAGCTGCTTCACCTTGCCGTCGGCCCCCCAGCGCACGTAACACGAGCGGGCCTCGCGCAGGTACGTATCGGAGAAGCGCTCGAACCCCCGCGCTCGATAGAACCGAGACGCGAGCTCGTAGGCGAGCGCTTCGATGTGGACGAAGCCGCTCTCGCGCGCCGCGCGGATGGCCTCTTCATAGAGGCGCATCGCGTCGAGGTCCCGGCCCTCGATGCGGGCGACCTCGGCGGACACCAGGGCGTAGCGGCTCCGGAAGTTCTCGGGGCAGCTGTCGGCCCAGCGCCTCAGCTTCTGGAGCGCGCTCTCGAGCGCCTGAGCGAATCGCTGCCGCTGCTCGGCCGGCGCCTCCGCGTGGAGGGCAGTCACCGTGAGCGCGTGGTAGAAGTGGTGCGTCGCTTCCATGGCCAGAGACGCCGCCTGCCCCTGCATCAGCGCGGCGGTGGCCGCGGACTCCAGCGCTTCGGCGTGACGCTCGTGCGTGAACGCGGCGATCTGCTTCATGATATGAAACATCGCGATCCCAAGGCCGAAGCCCGCCTTCTGGAGGATCGCGAGGGAGCTCGCCTCGTCGAAGTCGCCGCCGTCGAAGCTCGTGGGCCCCCGCGTCGCTCCCTTCAGGCTCGCCGCGAGCTGCTCTTCGAACCGGACCACGTTGTAGACAACGTCGTTGTGGGTCTGCCGGGCGAAGGCGGTGTATCTCCGCGCGACCTCGATGACGCGGTCGAGCGGATCGCCGTTCTCGAGGACGATCCACACCATGTTGTACGTCAAGTAGCCGGCGAAGATGAAGTCTCCGACGTCGAGGCAATCGAAGAATGCCTTGTCCATGAGCGGGATGCTCGTCGCGTAGTGCCTGTGCCAGATGCTGATGACGCCCGCGTGATGGAAGAGCAGCCTCCCCTTCAGCATGGCCGTGATGCTCTTGAATTTCTCGTTGAGCCTGATCGCCATCTCGGAGAACTGGAACGCGCAGGGGACGTCGCCGAGGAGGGACACCATGACCGCGGCGTAAATGCTATAAACGAAAGAGGACTCCTCGGCGTGTCCGTGCTGCAGGGACGCGTTCACCCCCTTGGCGGCGAGCAGCGGCCAGAGCGCCGGTCGCACGGAGAACATGAGGGGCGCCGACTCGGCGACCAGGCTGATGAACGCCCGCACGTCCTCGTCGGTCGCCACGGGCGCATCGACGAGATCGGCGACGCGACGGCCGCGCAAGGCGATCGGGACCTGCCGGATCTCGGCCTCCACGGCGGCGTGGATCTCCTCGTCGACCTCCGGGAGCGTCGCCCCGTAGAGCCGCAGGGCCTCGATCATCACCGCCATGGCGTCGCGGTGCCGCCCGGCGATCTGGTAGAGCCGCATGCGCAACCGGTGGGCCCTGGCCCGGTCGGGCCTGGAGCGGGCGTTCTGGAGGATCAGGTCGAACAGCTCGTCGGCCGGCTGGAAATTGCCGGTGATGGACTCGCATTCGGCGAGCTCCAGGTGGAGCCTGAACGTGTCCTCGTACCGCGCGCTCCAGGCGTCCTGCGGCAAGAGGGACGTCGCCTGCGCCAGGTAGCTGCGCGCGGAGGCATAGGCGACCGAGGCCTTCGCCTTGAGCCCTGCGAGGAGGTTGAGCCGGCAGAGCGCCTCCCTCTCGCGTGGATCGGTGATGAGGTGGGCGCCGTGATTGAGCTGGGTCGCGACGTCGAAAGCCCGCTCCTCGACCGCCCCGCCGGGCAGACGGGACACGAGGCGCCGGCCGATCTCGAGGTGCACAGCGGCCCGCCGCGCCGCCGGGATGAGCGAATAGGCCGCCTCCTGGACGCGGTCGTGGAGGAACTTGTAAGAGCCTTCGTGGCAGAGGACGAGCCCCGCGAGGATGGCCTGCCAGACCTCCGCGTGCAGCGCCTCCTCCGAGCGGTCGCACGCTATCGTCAAGACGCCGACCTCCGCGGCGCTCCCGAGGCAGGCGAGCTGCTTCAGCGCCTCCTGGGTGCCAGCGGGGAGCCGCGCGAGCTTGTCGACCATCAGATCGACCACGTTGTCGGTGAAGCCTTTGGCGCGGATCTTCGCCATGTCCCACCGGAAGGCGCCCGCCTGCGGGTCGAGCTCGATCAGCTGCTCTTCGTGGAGGGCGAGGAGAAACTGGATCGCAAAGAAGGGGTTGCCGGCCGTCTTCTCGTGGACCAGGGCCGAGAGCGGCGCGGCGTCCTCGGGGCGGCACTGAAGCATATCGCTGACGAGCAGGGACAGGTGCTCGCGGGAGAGCGGGCCGAGCACGAGCTCCTGGACGTGCGCGCCCCCCCTCCTCGCCTCGAGCAGCGCCGTCATGAGCGGGTGCGAGGGGGTCACCTCGTTGTCGCGGTACGCGCCGATGACGAGGAGATGGCCCGTGTCGAGGTGGGTCACCAGATCCTGCAAGAGCGCGAGGCTCGCCGAGTCCGCCCACTGGAGATCGTCGAGGAAGAGGACGAGGGGGTGCTCCTTCCGGGCGAACACCCCGATGAAGTGCCGGAAGACGGTGCGGAACCGGTTCTGCGCCTCGACCGGCGGCAGCTCGGGAGCCGGCGGCTGCGGGCCGATGACGAGCTCGAGCTGCGGGATCAAGTCGACGATGAGCTGCGCGTTGACCGTGAGGACCTCGAGCAACCGCTGCTTCCAGGCCGCGATCCGCTCGCTGTCGGCGAGGAGCTCGAGCACGATCTCCTGAACGGCCTGCACGATGGTGGAGTAAGGGATCTCGCGCTTGTGCTGATCGAATTTTCCCGAGGCGGAGAACCCCCGCTCGCCCGCGACGGCCCTGTCCAGCTCGTGGACCAGCGTCGATTTGCCGATGCCGGAGTAGCCCGAGAGGAGCACGAGCTGTGGAGATCCGGTGTCGACCACGCGCTCGAAGGCGCGCAGCAGCGCCGCGATCGCCTCGTCGCGCCCATAGAGCTTCTGCGGGATGCGCAGGCGGCCCGACGCGTCCTGCTCGCCCAGCGGGAACGGCGCGACGCTGCCGTCGCAGCGCCATGAGTCGAAGCACCGCTTCAGATCATGGCCAAGGCCGCGGGCCGTCTGGTAGCGCTCCTCGGGCATCTTCGCGAGGAGCTTCATCACGATGCGCTCGACCGCCTCCGGCACGTCGGGGACCACCTTGGACGGCGCCGCGAACGCGCGGGCGACGTGACAATGGATCCATTCGAGCGGGTCGCGGGCGTCGAAGGGGAGCTTCCCCGTGAGCATCTGATAGAGCGTGACCCCCAGGGAGTACAGATCGCTGCGGCTGTCGACCCCACGGTTCATCCGCCCTGTCTGCTCGGGCGACATGTAAGGGAGGGACCCCTCGATGACGCGGGCCGGCTCCAGGGCGTGCTGTTCGCGGGAGAGCCGTGAGGCGAGCGCGAGATCGGCGATCTTCACCTCGCCCGTGGCGGGAATGACGAGGATATTTGCGGGCTTGAGGTCTCTGTGAACGACGTTTCGCTGATGGATGTCGGAGACGGCATCCGCGATGCGGACGGCGAGATCGAGGAACCTGCCAATCGCCATCGGCGCGCCGAGCAGCCGATCGAGCGGCTCAGCGCCCGAGTCTTCCATGACGAGGGCGAGCGCCCCGTCGTACATCTCGAGGGCGAGGGGCCTGACGACGGCTGCCACGTCGAGCATCTTGCCCGTCTCGTACTCCCTCTTGAGCCGGGCGAGGTCCTTCGGCCGGCAGCTCCTCGGGTCGAGCACCTTGAGGACCACCGGATGGCCGTCGGCGTTTCGAACAGCGCGGTACACGGCGGTACCGCGGCCCTCGCGAATGGTCTCGGAGATCGTGTACGGGAAGGGAGGGGACGGGCTCGTCATGCAGGCGATGGGCAAGGCAGCCTCGGCAGTGGCAGCAGGCGCCCCCTCCCGGACAAGGTATACCATTCCCCGCCCCCGCATCATGGCCAGCGTTGCGGGCGATCCGGCGCGGATTCGCGTCAGCCGGCGGGCTCGGCCGCGCGCGGGCCCGAGGCGCCGTCGCCAGGCCGGCTCGGCCGCGAGCCGCTACCGCGCATCGACACGGTCATTTCGGTCAGCACCGCGCGCTGGCCGCCGAAATAGCCCTGGGGCGCGCAGCCGAGGGCGCGCGTGAAGACGCGGTGGCATTGCGCATAACTCCCGAACCCGACGGCGTACGCCGCGCGCGCGAAGCTCGCGCCGCGATCCACCTCGGCGATGAACTGCATCAGCTTGAGCCGCGCACGGTACTCGACGACGTTCACGCCCACGTCCTTGCGAAAACGCCGGCTGATCCCGCTCTCGCCCGTGCGCAGGCGCGCCGCGAGGGCTGCCCCGGGGAGCTTCGGGTCGAGCCGCAAGAGCTCGAAGATGCGGCGGCTCACCACGTGGGGGAGCGGCACATTCGACAGCGACCGCTCGAAGAGCTCCGCGAGGCGATGCTCCACGACCGAGATGTCGCGCGCTCGGTCGAGCGCGCCGAGGAGCGCGAGCTCGTCGGCGAGCACGGCCGGCGTGAGCTGCACAGCGTCGAGCGCGACCTTCGACGCGGCCCCCGCGACGCGAGCCCCCAGCTCGGGGCGGAGCGCCGCGACGTACAGAACGAAATCGCTGCTCTCCTCGAGGAGCGCGTGATCTTGCCCCGGCGCGAAATAGAGCAGCGTGCCCGCCACGAGCGGCACCACGCGCTTTCCGACGCCCATGATGCCCGTGCCGCGGGCGACGAGGTTGATCTCCGGCTCCTCGTGGAAATGTCGGGGCCGACGGTACTGCGGCTGGTGACGGAAGACCTGGGCGCGCCGGCCGGCGAGCATCGGAAAGGGCTGGAACAACGCGGGCCGAGCGCTCAAGACCAGGTCAGTGTGAGGCAGCGGGGACGCGGACAGAAAGCAAAAAATGCGAAGCGCTCTCGCCCCCGGCGCGCCACGTGAAGCTCATGATGTCTTCGACGCGCTGCACGGTCGCTTCGCTTCTGTTCTCCGCATTCACCGCGCTGGCCTGTGACGACGCCAGCCAGCCCCCGGGCTCGACGACGGGGGCTGGCGGGGACGGCACCGGCCCGGGGGCTGGTGGTGGTTCCAGCGCCGGAACGGGTAGCTCCGTGGCGGGTGCTGGGGCTGCGGATAGCGCTTCCAGCGCCGGAGCAGGCACGATCGGCGCAGGCGGCGCTGGCGGCGCAGGCGGCGCTGGCGGCGCAGGCGGCGCAGGCGGAACGGCGGGTGGCACAGCAGCGGCAGGCGCCACGGGGAACGGCGGCTCAGCGGGCGGCCCTTCCCCGGCCGAAGAGGCCTTCACGCTGCTCTTCCGCGACGATTTCGATCGGCTGGACGCGACTCGCTGGCAGCTGATGACACATTCCTGGACCGAGAATCTGGCGCTGTTCTCGCGATCCGCCGCGACCATCGAACGTGGCCAGCTGGTGCTCCGGCTCACGCCGGCTCCCCAGGGCACCGCCGACAGCTCCGGAGCCGCCAAGACCTTCCTGGGTGCCGAGGTTCGCTCCGTCGACGCGCTCACGTACGGGCGCGTGCGCGCTCGCGTCAAGCTGGCCCGAGGCTCGGCGGTCGTCTCGTCCCTGGTCACGATCTACACCCCCTGGCCAGCGGACAACTGGAACGAGCTCGACATCGAGTGCCTGGGGGCCAAGCCGAATGACGTGCAGTTCAACGCCATGGTGTACACCGGCGCTCCGGTACGGCCCCCGGTGACGCAATCCGTCAGTCCGACTCAGTATCCGCAGAAGGTGGACCTCGGCTTCGATCCGAGCGAGGACTTCCACACGTACCAGATCGAATGGACACCGTCCGGCGCCCGCTTTTCCGTCGACGACGTGCTCCGACACGAGTGGACGGAGCGCATCGACCTCATGGTGCTGCCGCAGAACGTGCTCATGACGATCTGGGCGTCGTCGAGCGCGGCCTGGGCCGGGGCCGTGGCGGCCGAGACGGGCAGGGCGAGCGCGACGTACGATTGGATCGAGCTCTATCGGTACACGCCTTGATCGGGTCGCGAGACCAGGCCGCTCCGAGCGCGTGAGCTCACGCGGTTCGGCCCGACGACGCGCGAAGCGAACGCCTGGGTATGCGGGGCGGAGCCCCGACGGAACCTGCGCGCGCCTGTTAGCGACACGACAGCATGGGCGGAGCATCGCTGTTCTCCACAGCGGCTGCGGTGATTCAGGGCGACGCGCGCGCTGACATGCCTCTCGCGATCGGATACTGCTCGAGGCCATGTCGCGCCGCCGTTCTGCCGTCATGATCGCCGCTGTCTCCGCCATCATGCTCCCTGCCGTCCCGCTCGCTTGTGGGGGCGATCGCGAGCACGACGCGGGCCAGGGGAAGGGTACGAGCGGCGCCGGGACGGCAGGCGCCGGTGCTGCTGGCGGCCAGGCGGCCGGCGCAGGCGGCGAGGCCGCGAGCGCTGGCGGGGCTGGCGCCGGCGGGGCGGGCGGAGGCGCGCAGTACGGGAACGTGCTCTGTCCGACCTCGTTCACGTTCAACGCGCCTCCCGGGGCCACGGATGTCCGCGTCCCTGGCGAGTGGAACGGCTTCGATCTCGGCGCTGCCCCGCGGCTGCAGGGCGGTACGCAGGGCCGGCTCACGGCCACCGTCGACCTGCCGCCGGGGCTTCACGGCTACAAGATCGCCTATCGGTCCGGCGGCGAGATCTCGTGGGTGCTCGACCCGGCGGAGGGGCGCCGCAAGTACGTCGACGGGGTCGAGAACTCGGCCGTCAAGGTCCCCGACTGCCGCCTCCCGTCGTTCTCGGTCGCGTCCAGCCAGGCGACGCGGCCTGCCGCCGGACAGGGCGCCTTCGAGGCCCGGCTCGTCTACCGGGACGGCATCGAGGGCGCAGGCCCCGAGGCGGCCGCGTTCGAGGCGGTCCTGCAGGACCAGGACGGCGAGGCGCGCCTGCTCACGGATCAGGAGCTCTCGGTCGGCGCGCGCGGCGACGTGCGGATCCAGCTCGGAGGCCTCGGCGACGGCAAATACCGCGTCACCCTCCGCGGGGCGACCCGGAGCGGCCGCGCCGGTGAGCCGCTCCGGCTGGTGTTCTGGGTCGAGGCCGAGCCGTTCTCCTGGGAGGACGCGCTCATCTACATGGTCGTCACCGATCGTTACCGCGACGGCGATCCCGCCTTGAACCCGCCCGCCACGCCGGGCGCCGATCCGCGGGGCGACTGGGCCGGCGGGGATCTCGAGGGGCTGCGGCAGGCGATCGAGGACGGCACGCTCGACGCGCTGGGCGTTCGGGCCATCTGGCTCACGCCGTTCCAGGAGAACCCCGCCGGCGCCTACCTGGCGAGCGATGGAGTCCACCAGGTCACCGGATATCACGGTTACTGGCCCATCAAGGCGCGCGAGGTGGATCCGCGGCTCGGCGGCGCCGGGGCGCTCCGGGCGGTGGTGGCCGAGGCGCACCGCCATGGGATCCGCGTCCTCCAGGACTTCGTGGTGAACCACGTCCACGAAGATCACGAGTACGTCTCGTCTCACCCGGAGTGGTTCAGGACGGGGTGCGTCTGCGGGACGGACGGGTGCGACTGGACGTCGCACGCGCTCGATTGCATGTTCGCGAGCTACCTCCCCGACGTGGACCACACGGTCCCCGAGGCCAACGCCGCGTTCGTGGCGGACGCGATCCACTGGCTCGACGCGTTCGATCTCGACGGGCTCCGCGTGGACGCCGTGAAGCACGTGGAGGAGATCGCCACGCGCAACCTCGCCGCGGAGGTGCGGGAGGCGTTCGAGCCGGCCGGTACACGTTATTTCCTGATGGGCGAGACGGCGATGGGCTGGAGCGACTGCGAAGGCCCGTGCAACGACGAGAACTACGGGACGATCGCGAGGTACATCGGCCCTCATGGGCTCGACGGCCAGTTCGATTTCGTCCTCTATCACGGGGTCTCGTACCGGACGTTCGGCTGGGGCGAGGAGGGCATGCTGCACGCCGCGTACTGGGTCGAGCACGGGCAGCGGCGGTGGCCGGAGGGCGCCATCATGACGCCGTACATCGGCAGCCACGACACGGCCCGGTTCGCGACGCTCGCCGACTACCGCGACGAGGCGGGGCCTCGCGGCCGGGAGGTCCCGGGCCGCCAGTGGTCGGACACCGCGGGAGCGCCCGAGTCGCCCGAGGTGTACGCGCGGGCGCGCCTCGCGATGGCGTGGCTCCTGGGCCTCCCGGGCGCGCCGCTGCTCTATTACGGCGACGAGTACGGCGAGTGGGGCGGCGCCGACCCGAACAACCGCAGCGTGTGGCGTCCGGAGGAGGATCTCACGGCGGACGAGCTGGAGACGCTCGATTTCGTGCGCGCGCTCGGGACCGCGCGCCGGGGCATCCCCGCGCTCCGCCGCGGCGCCTACGTGAACCTCACCGCCACGGAGGACACGCTGGTCTTCGGCCGTCGGCACGGCCGGGGGGAGTCCGCCGTGGTGGCGCTGACGCGCGCGGGGACGGCGCAGCACATCTCGGTCGAGGTCGCTCAGGCGCTCGGCCTCCCGCCCGGCACCGAGCTCAGGGACGCGCTCGGCGGCACGAGCGAGGTCGTCTCCGCGGCCGGCGTGCTCTCGATGAGCGTCCCGCCGGGCGGGGCGGTGATCTTCGCGCCGTGATCGCTGGCAGGCCGGCGGGAGCGGGCTGCGGCGGCGAGCGCAGGCGCAGCGGGAGCGGCCAGGCGCCTGGAAGAGCGCGGGAGGACGCGGCGGCGCGCGCGCTGTCCGATTGAGCTCCGCGGCCGCCCCGGGTATGTCGGAGCGGTACGACATGCAGCCGCCCGACGCGAGCCAGTTGCCCGAGGAGCTCCGCGCGCCGCCCCCGCGCCCCTGGGCGGCCTTGCGGCACGTCCGGCACCAGCTGGCTGGCGTGGGGTACTCGCTGCTCTTCTGGGCGGGGCTGGTCGGTGTCTGCTGGTTCTTCCGGCACATCGATTTCGTCGCGATGATCCTCGCCTTCTCGTACGCCGTCATGCCGGTCGTGCTCCTGTATCAGCTGCTGGGCAGCTATGCCGCGTGCCGCCTGGCGCTCCGCGGCGCGCCGTCGGCGGCGCACGTCTACGAGGGAGCCGTCGTGACGAGGTACGGGACGGTGAATATCTGGCACGTCGTCGTCGCCGGCCAGCACGTGCGGATTCGCGCGAACGCGCCGCTCGACAAGAGCGTGGTGGTCCTCGTGACGCCCGAGACGCGGAGCGGCAAGCGCCGAGTCGGGGTCTATCATCCCCGGCTCGGGATCTGCACATCGCTCGTGTGAGCCGCGCTCGCGGCGCTGTTGTTGCGGACGTGACCGCGTGAGACATTCGCCGGCATGCGAGCTGCGTCGGGTCTTCGCGTGCTGGTCATGGCCGTCCTGGTGCTGGCCGTCGTGGGGTGGATGGGCGCGCTCGGGTGCGCGGCGGGGCAGGACGGCGCGGCGGCGGCGGCGCTCGTACAGCGCCGGTTCCCGGCGCAGGCCGCCGAGGTGCTGGGCAGCGGCGCTCCCGGCGCGCCGTCGGCGATCGGCGCGACCGGCGGCGGCTTCGCGCTGGGCGCGCCTGGCCTCTCGGGGCGCGGGCCGCGGCTCCAGGCCGAGCTGCCGCGCGACGGCGGCGGCTGGATGCGGCTCTCGGGCGCTGGCGGCTTCGAGGTGCGGGTGCGCGAGGCCGGCGCGTCCGGCACGGGGGCGGTGGTCGACGGCGCGGTGATCTATGGCCGCGCGGGCGGCGCGTCGTTCTGGCGGGCGGTCGCCGGGGGCATCGAGGAGTGGCTCACGGTGGAGCCGGGCGCCGTGCCGGCGGGTGAGCCCGCCGCCGTCTGGGAGGTCGACGGCGCGGCGCTGCGGCAGCGCGGCGAGGCCGTCGAGGTGCTGGACGCGGCGGGGACGCCGCGGCTGCGCGTCACCGCGCCGCGAGCCTTCGCGGAAGGCGGGCGGCCGATCGCGGCGCGCCTCGAGGCGCGCGGGGCGGAGATCGCGCTGCTTGTCGAGGCGTCGGGGGAGCTGCTGCTCGTGGATCCGCTATGGCGCCCCGTCGGAGCGATGGCCACGCGGCGGGACGCCGGGCATACGGCCACGCTGCTGGGCGGCGACGACGGGCGGGTCCTGGTCGTGGGCGGCTATGACGGCGACGGCTATGTCGCGCGCGCTGAGCTGTACGACCCGGCGGACGACAGCTGGGCGCCGGCACAGCCGATGAGCGCACCGCGCCTCGAGCACGCCGCGCTGCTGCTGGACAGCGGGCAAGTCCTCGTCGCGGGAGGCTCCGACGGCTCGGGCACGACGGTGGCGAGCGCGGAGCTGTACGACCCGGCGGAGGACCGCTGGACGCCGGCGCGGTCGATGAACGGCGCGCGCCAGGGCCCCACGGCGACGCGGCTGGACGACGGGCGGGTCCTCGTCACGGGCGGCTGGAGCAACGGCACGTTCCTCCGGAGCGCGGAGCTGTTCGACCCGCGCGAGGGCATCTGGACCGCGACGGCGCCGATGAGCACCGCGCGTTATGCGCACACCGCGACGCTGCTCGGCAACGGGCGGGTCCTGGTCGCCGGAGGTATCGGGGCGGCGGGCGAGGTCCCGACCGTGGAGGTGTACGATCCGGCGAGGAACACCTGGACCCCGGCGCAATCGATGAGCACCGTGCGCCGAGGGCACACGGCGACGCTGCTCGACGGCGGGCAGGTCCTGGTCACGGGCGGCTTGACGAGCGACGGTACGTTCCTCGCGAGCGCGGAGCTGTTCGACCCGGTGAACGGCGGCTGGACACCGCTGGCGCCGATGAGCTTCGGGCGCTTTGGCCACACGGCGACGCTGCTCGACGGCGGGCGGGTCCTCGTCGCGGGCGGCATCCACTCATCGAACCTCCACCTGGCGGACGCGGAGATCTACGACCCGGCGGAGGGCTCCTGGTCGAACGCGCCGGCGATGGCCGTCGGCCGCAGCTCTCATACGGCGACGCTGCTCCCGAACGGCGGCGTGCTCGTGACGGGCGGCAATCAAGGCGTCGAGACGAACGCCGAGGTCTACGACCCGCCGGGCAGGAGCCCGTGGGCGGAGACCGCGCCGATGCGCTACTCGCGCTACGCGCACACGACGACGCTGCTGGGCGACGGGCGGGTCCTTGTCGCGGGCGGCTACGGGGCCGAGGGCATCGACCTCAATACCGCTGAGATCTACGACCCGGCCGACGGAACATGGACCGGGGTGAAGGAGATGCGCGACGCGCGCTACACGCACACGGCGACGCTGCTGCCGCACGGGCGGGTCCTGGTTGCGGGCGGGTACGCGAGCAGGGCGGAGGGCGCGCTCGCGACCGTGGAGATCTTCGACCCCATGACGAGCGGCTGGACAGCGGCAGCGCCGATGATCGTCGCGCGCCAGGGGCACACGGCCACGCTGCTGGACGACGGCCGGGTCCTGGTCACGGGCGGCGTCGGGGCCGACTACGTCAACCTCGCGAGCGCGGAGATCTACGACCCGCGGGAGGGCACCTGGACCGCAGCGGGGGCGCTGATCGCCGCGCGCCAGGGGCACACGGCGACGCTGCTGGCCGACGGCCGGGTCCTGGTCACAGGCGGCTACGGGCCCCGCGGTGAGGCCCCGAGCGCGGAGCTCTGGAGCCCCGGCGAGCGCGGCTGGACAGCGGCAGCACCGATGATCGCCATGCGCCGGGCGCACGCGGCGACGCTGCTGGACGATGGGCGGGTCCTGGTCACGGGCGGCTCCCCGGATTCGGAGGGGATCAGCGGGCTCGCGAGCGCGGAGGTGTACGATCCGGCGACCGATCGCTGGACGACGCGAACGCCCATGAGCGCCGCGCGCCAGAACCACACGGCGACGCGGCTCCTGGACGGGCGGGTCCTGGTCGCGGGCAATGCCTCTGTCAATGGCCATGGCAGCGCGAGCGCCGAGGTGTACGACGTGGCTGCGGACAGCTGGTCTCCGGCAGGGACGATGTACTCCGAGCGATCTCATCACGTGGCGACCCTGCTGCGCGGTGGCAAGGTCCTGGTCACAGGCGGCGTGGGCCCCGGCACCTACATCTCCAGCGCCGAGCTCTACACCGCGGCGTTCCCCGGCGCCCCTTGCGACACCGACGCGGACTGCGCCGGCGTTTCCTGCGTCGACGGCGTCTGCTGCGACGTCCCTTGCGCGGGCGCGTGCATGGCGTGCTCCGCCGCGAAGAAGGGCGCCGGCCCCGACGGCGCATGCGGGCCCATCCAGGCCGGCGCCGATCCGGACGACGACTGCGCCGCGGAGCCTGCCCTCTCCTGCGGCACCACCGGCCTCTGCGACGGCCGTGGCGCCTGCCAGCTGCAGGCGCAGGGCGCCCCCTGCGGCGCCGCCTCGTGCAAGGACGCCTCCGAGCTCGTCGAGGCCCCCCTCTGCGACGGCCGCGGGGTCTGCGCCGAGGGCGACACCCGTTCTTGCGCCGAGTACCGCTGCGTCGCGGGCGCCTGCCTCACGGGCTGCACCTTCGACACCCAGTGCGCCGACTCGGCCTACTGCGCGGAGACCGGCGGCGACTGCCTCCCGAAGAAGCCCGTCGGCGCCCCGTGCTCGCTCCCGAAGGAGTGCCTCAGCGGGCAGTGCAGGGCCGGAGAGTGCGCGCTCGACACCGACGAGGACGGCATCCCCGACAGCGAGGACAACTGCCCTGCGGTCCCGAACACGCTCCAGGCCAACACCGATGCTGGCCTGCCTTCGGGCGATCTCCTCGGCGACGCCTGCGATGACGACGACGACGCCGACGGCGACGGCGATACGGTGGACAACTGCCCCCTCGTCGCGAACCCCGACCAGGCCGACGTCAACCGCGATGGAGTCGGCGACGCCTGCGATTGCGACAACCCGCGCAAGCCCGACGGCAGCCCCTGCGACGACGGCAACGCCTGCACGCAGACCGATACCTGCCAGAACGGCGCCTGCGTCGGCGGCGATCCCTTCGTGTGCCCGCAGCCCGACACCTCCACCTGCCGGCGCGCCGTCTGCGCGCCGGCCACCGGCGCCTGCCAGAGGCGCTACAAGCTCGACGGGGCGCCCTGTCCAGGCGGCGAGTGCATCGCCGGGGGCTGCTTGCTCGCGGAGGCCGCCAGCGGCTCCGGAGGCGGCGCGGGTGGCGAGGGTCAGGGCGGCGGCGGCCAGGGCGGCGGGGGTCACGGCGGCGACGCCGCCGCGAATGGCTCCGGCGGCGCCGGCGGTGCCGGCGGCTCCGGCGGCGATGCCGGCGGCGCGCCTCCGGCGCCTGCAGCGGAGGGGAGCGCCCCGCCGCGCGCGCACGGCAACGGCTGCGCCCTGGCGCGCGGCGCCGGTCCTGACGCGGGCGGCTCGTCCGTGCCCTGGCTCCTGCTCGCCGCGCTGCTCGCCGCGCGAAGAGAGCGGCGCTGACGTGATCCTGGTGCACAGCAAGCAGCCCGACGCCTCGGAGGTGCTGGCGTTCGTCCGCCAGTGGCACTCGAACACGCCCCTCGTCGTGGCCCCGATCACATAACCTTCGATTCGTCTGGATCATCTCATATCCGAAAGGATCTGGAACTTCATCTTTGCCAATCAGTCCATCCGGACGGTGGTCTCCGCCGTGAGAGAGAACCTGCGCCCCCTGCGCGCCAGCGCCGATCTCATGTCCGTGGAGGGCCGGATCGCCTCGGTGGAGGAGATCTTTCGCCTCCAAGGCGCCGACGAGCTCTGCCGGGCGGAGCGAAAGGATTTCGACCCGACGCGTCGATGACACCGGCGCCTGCGCTAGGCTCCGGCCGAATTGAAGGCGCGAGGGTCGAGGACGGCGTGAACGACTTGGTGGACACGAGGCGAACCGCTCTCGACGTCGAGGACTTCCTTCACGGGCTCCGGGGCGCTGCGAGGAGCGATGTGAAGACGTCCAACCCCGAGCTACGCGCCTGTTTTGTCGACCTGGGGGGACGATCTTTCTTCGTGAAGTGGGCGAAGCGCGAAATCTTCGACGAGACGCTCCGCAAAGACGCGGAGATCTGCTCGCTCGGCCTTCACCCGGCGATCGTCCGTCTGTACAATGTGCTCGAAGCGCGGGACGGGACGGCGCTCGTCTTCGAGAAGATAGAGGGGACGCCGCTCATCGAGAGACAGAGCCGCGGCCGGTTCAACGCGCTCCCGGTGGCCGAGAAGATGCGCGCGCTGCGCCTCATCTTCGGCGCCATCGACGCCATCGCCGGATCAGGCTACGTCGTCGTCGACTTCTACGAAGGCAATGTGATCTACGATTTCGCCCACAGAACGGTCAAGATCCACGATTTCGAGCTGTTCGAGCGGGGCGAGGGCTTCACGCTGAAGGTCCAGCGCAACTACGGCTCCACCCGGCTCATGGCCCCTGAAGAGTTCATCCAGGGATCGTGGATCGACGGCCGGACGAACGTCTTTCAACTCGGGCGTTATGCCATCTGTGCGCTGAGCGACCGCGCTGGCGAGGACTGGCGCGAAGGGTTCCGGTGCTCTTCCGAGCTGGCAAACATACTCCTCCGGGCGACCAGACCGGATCCGGCGGAGCGACACCCATCCGTCAAGCGGTTCTGGGAAGAGTTCGACGCGGCGACGGTCGATGTCGCCGCCGGATCCACCGACTAAACAATTTCTCCACGCGGGGCGCGCCGCCCAGACGACGATCGCGGCCAGCGCGGCGTGAGCGATCTCCTCCTGGACGTCGGCGGCATGCCCGCCGATGTGCGGCGTCGAAAGGACGCGCGGGTTCTGGAGGAGCTCCCCGTCCAGCGCCGGATCGAGCACGTCGGAGCCGTACCCGTCGAGCAGCCCCTCGTCGAGGTAGCGCCGGACGGCGTCGTGATCGACGACCTCGCGTCTGGACATGTTGACCAGCCCCCCGCCACGGCGCGCTCGCGCCAGGATCGCGGATCCGATCAGGTGCCGCGTCTCGGGCGTCAGCCCTCGGGCCTTCGACTTTTCGGCGGGCGCAACGTCTACGCCGGCGAGGCGAACGCGGCCCAGATCGGCGTAGGTGCCGTGGGTGAACTGCCAGTTCGCAGGGTCATGGGGCCACCTGACGGCGTTTTTCGCAGGGTCATGGGGCCACCCCAATCGCAGGAGGATGGGGCCACCCGCGCGGGGGCGTGACCCAGTTTTTCGCAGGGTCATGGGGCCAGCTTCCGAGGTTTTTCGCAGGGTCATGGGGCCAGCTCGGGACGCCGCGGTCGGGATCTGAGACGGGCTCCTTCCGATGACGGCGCGGGTCGCCGTCGGAAGGAGCCCGATGCCCTACCGAGAGCTGATCATGGTTGACATCAAGGAAATGCTCCGCCGTCGTGCGGCGGGGCAAAGCGCGCGTCAGGTGGCGCGCGAGACGGGGTTCGATCGCAAGACGGTCGGCAGGTACTTCGAGGCCGCAGCGACGCTGCCACTGCCACTCGACCGCGAGCCGACGGACGAGGAGATTCACGCGATCGCCCAGCGCGTGCAGGCGCGCCCGGTGCCCGACGCGAGCGACGAGAGGAAGCAGATCGACGCGCATCGCGTGCGTATCGAGGCCTGGCTCGCTCAATCTCGCCCGCTGAAGCTGCGGAAAATCCACACGCTGCTCCAGCGCGACCACGGCGTCACGGCGAGCTACGACACGCTCTGGCGCTTCGCCAAGGAGGAGCTCGCGTGGCGCAAGAAGACGCCGACGGTTCGTGTCGCTGATACCGAGCCCGGCGAGGTCGCGCAGGTCGATTTCGGCCTCATGGGCAGGCTGTTCGATCCTGCGACGCAGCGAGCTCGCAATCTGTGGGTGCTCGTGGTGACGCTCGTGTACAGCCGCTACCAGTTCGTGTGGCCGTCGTTCGAGCAGACCACCGTGGCGGTGTGCGCGGGCCTGGATGCCGCGTGGCGGTTCTTCGACGCGATGGCGCGCGTGATCATCCCGGACAACATGAAAGCCATCGTGCTGCGCGCCGACGAGCTTGCCCCCGTGCTCGTGCCAGCCTTCCTCGACTACGCGCAGACGCGCGGGCTGTTCGTCGATGCCGCGCGTGTCCGGTCGCCGAGAGACAAGGCGCGTGTCGAGAATCAGGTCGCCTACGTGCGGGAGAGCTGGTTCGACGGCGAATCGTTCACGAGCCTCGACGACGCGCGCGTGTCGGCTGAGCGGTGGTGCCGCGACGTTGCCGGCGCGCGCGTCCACGGCACGACGCGCGAGGTACCGCGCGAGGTGTTCGAGGCGCGCGAGAGGAGCGCCATGAAGCCGGCGCCGGCAGCACCGTTCGACGTGCCGTACTGGACCGACGCGAAGGTGCACCCCGATCATCACGTGCAGGTGCTCCGGTCGCTCTACAGCGTGCCCACCCGCTACGTCGGCAGCACGGTGCGCGTCCGCGCCGACAGCGCGTCGGTGAGAATCTACGCCGGTACGGAGCTCGTGAAAGTGCACGCGCGCGTCGCGCCGGGCAAGCGTTCCACCGATCCGAGCGACTACCCCATGGGCAAGGACGTCGCAGCGGTGCGCGACGTCGCCTCGCTCATCGCGAGCGCGAAGACGTGCGGAGTGCACGTCGGCGTCTACGCTGAGCGACTGCTCGCGGTGCCATTGCCCTGGACGCGCATGCGGCTGGTCTACGCGCTGCTGCGTCTGTGCAAGAAGTTCGGTAATGGGCGTGTCGAGGCGATCTGCCAGAGCGCGCTCGCGTTTGATGTCATCGACGTGCAGCGCGTGGCGCGCATGCTCGAGACGGCGAAGACGCCGGCGTCACCGTCCACGGGGCAGCGCACGGTCGTTGCGCTGCCCGCGCCGCGGTTCGCGCGCAGCACGGAGCACTTCGCGACGCGCATGCCGGCGGCTGCCGCGACCAAGGAGGACTCGTGATGAGCTCGAGCGATGTCGACCCTGCGCTCATCACAGCGCTCAAGCGCCTTCGTCTCGGCCGCATCGCGGCGACGCTGCGCGAGCGTCTCCTGGTCGCCGAGAAGCAGTCGATGGGACACGAGGAGCTGTTGCTCATGCTGCTCACCGACGAGATCGCGCGCCGCGAGGCCAGCGCGACGGAGAGCCGCGTACGCGACGCCGGGCTCGACCCGGCCATGCGCCTGGAGCTCTGGGACAAGACCGCGAAGGTCAGCTTCGACAAGCGTCTGCTCGGCGGGTTCACGAGCCTACGCTTCCTCGAAGAGCACAAGCACATCGTCATCCTCGGCTCTGTCGGCGTGGGCAAGACCTACCTCGCGAACGCGCTCGGACACCTCGCGTGCCAGCACGGCTACAGCGTGCGCTTCTTGCGCGCGGACGCGATGCTGCGCAGGCTGCGCCAGAGCAGACTCGACAACTCACGCGACGCCGAGATGGTCGCGCTCACGACCGTCGACCTGCTCATCCTCGACGACTTCGCGCTCGAGGCGATGAACAAGGAAGAGAGCCGCGACGTGTACCAGCTCTTCCTCGAACGCACAGGCAACGCTTCGATGATCGTCACGAGCAATCGCGACACGGCTGAGTGGCTCGCGATGTTCGACGACGTGCTGCTCGCGCAGAGCGCCGTCGATCGGTTCAAGAACGCGGCGTTCGACTTCATCATCGACGGGGAGTCGTACAGACCGCGGCTCAAGCCGAAGCTCGACGAGAGCACCACGGCCGCGCTGGTGCCCGCGCGCAGCAAGCCGCCCACCCACCCACGCGGCAGGCGGCGATGACCGCTGCGGCCCCGGCGAGGACGTCGAGCCTGGGGCCGCGCCTCTGACCCCTCGCTCCGAGCGGCGTGCCTCGCCCACCCTCGTCGATGGGACCGCTGGTGTTGCTGGGGGCGGGGCGAACCTGCCTGCTCCTGAGCGTCGCGGACCCTGCCGGGATCTACCGGGGGCCTGGGTGGCCCCATGACCCTGCGAAAAGAGAGACGTCGCCGGTCGCTGCGCGCCCGGCTCCGGGGACCTCGACACGCTTCGCGGTCTCGGGCATGGTCGAGACCGATCACGGTGTCTCCCCCTGGCCCCATGACCCTGCGACGGGGTGGCCCCATGACCCTGCGACGTGGCAGGTGAACGGTGAACGCCGGCGATCTCGTGGCCGCGATCTTCACCGACCCGACGCGGGACGCGATGATCACCGACAGGCGCGCCGTCAACGGCGGCGGCGGCCCGCCCAGGGCGTCGCGGCGGGTCGCGCTCGCTCGTGGCGCTGGCATGCGGGCGACGTCGTGCAGCCCAGGCGCACGCCGTCCGTGCGCTCTCACGGCCACGTGGACAGACCGCCAGTGACAGCAGCCTGACGAACGCTGGCGCCGCGGACAGCTGCGCAGTGGCCCACGCTCTGGACGGTATGACCCATGTCCATTGGGATATCCTCCTCCAGGTTGCATTTGACGCCCAATCCTGCCATCAGAAGAATTGGTTGCATCGCCAGGTTCTCCGGGCGGTACCAAAGGGGGAAGTAACCGATGAGAACGGAACGCGGACGGGTCGCATCGGCGGCGATGTTCGCTCTCGTGCTCGGTGTCGCTTCGACGCAGGCAGAGGCATCAGAGCTGAGCGCCGGTGTAAGTCTCGGCTGGATCCAGGCTGGCACTGCGCCGCGCTTCGCGGTAGGCCCGCATGTTGGGATATCGTGGCACCTTGAAAAGAACCTCCTGTTGAAGGTTCATGATCTGTGCAGCGTCGTGCCTCCAATCCAGATAGGCGGACCCGGCGTTTACAATCACACCTCCGTTGCCCTTGGATATAGCTGGAGGGATGGCGACATTGGCTTGGGCCCATCGGTTGCGCTCTACTTCATGCCAGCGTGCGGAAGCACCTTGTGTGGACAGGTTGCCGGGATGGCGGTAGGCGGACATGCGCAAGCAAGCGCGTACATCGCGGGGCCGCTGGGAATATCGGCGAGCGCCAATCTGGACTGGATCGACGGAAGAAGTCTTGTTCTACCAGGCTACACATCCGTCGTTGTCGTTGCCGGCCCCGTGATGCGATGGAGTTCCAGATGAGCTCAAGAAAGAGCCTGTTTCTCATCGTCTCTATCGCAATCTGGGTGTTGGCGGCATGCAACTGGACGGTGGGAGACTGCTACCCTCGCGAGGAATGGACCTCGGGCGCAGGTGCGGGGCCAGGTTCGGAACCCGTTCCGGTCTTCAGCTCCAGCGCAGCCGGTGACTTCGGTGATGCGCCATCGGGAGAACGGCAAGGCGCCGGAGAGCAAGAGATCCAGTGCAACAAGACGGATAGCTCAGACGAAGAGGAAGAAGAGCGCCCGAGAGATAGCTCGGAGAGTCCGACAAATGGCACATGCTCAGGCCCCGGTGACACCGTCGGAGACGGCCAGACTTACGTATTCTGTAGCGACATCTGCAGTTCGAAGTGTCCGCCAGCCGGAGTGAACGGCTTCTCGCCAGCCATCTTCAGTTTCGTTACAACGATCCCCGACGACGGAACAGGCGAATCGGGAGGCTGGCAAAAAGCCACCGTCAGTCTGAAGGTCAAGCGGTGGGTCGAGATATATCCGGAGTTCTGGGAATGTCCACAGATGACGTTCGGGATGCCGCTGCGAAACAAAGATCAGGGGCAGATTCCAGCGGGCGAGGCCGCGCGCATCAGTGCCGACGTGGCGACCAAAGCTTCGCGTAAAATAATGAGGGCAAACCCCACTATTCCGCGAGGAATCTACTGTACCATGTTAAAGGACGAGATGGACATCAGCCTCCGCAAGCGCGTGGCCGGGTCCAGAGTCACACAGCCATGAAGCACGGGGTCGAGGAGTTGTTCGACGTCGTATATCGCTACTACCCTCGGCGAGTTCCGTACGAGGATCTTGGTCGCGTGCAAACAGAAGAGGATCGACGGCTGGTGGACGCCCGTCGCCGAGCCAGCGCCGATTGCGAACGGTGGCTTGGCATGTTGCGGCGCCTGCGTGAGCAGTTCCCTGAGAACGAGGTCGACAATTTTTCAGCTCATCTCGCGATGGGAAGCCACGACGGCTGTTATTCCGGTTCTCTCTATCTTCCGAAGGTCACCGGAGGACACCGACATGCAATCGAATTCAGGGTAAGCTTCCTGGTCCCTTATTACACCGTCTACAGCTCGCGCCTCGTTGATGATCTCGAGGGGATCGAGAGCCAGAAGTCGCTCCGCGCGACGCCACCTCGTGCCGTCACGATCTTCGTCCATGATACGGCCTACATCCTACCCGCCTGGGTTGGCAAGCTGATCAAGCTGATCAAGCCCGAGCTTGTTGAACCACCTTCGATGGAAGATAAACCCACGCGGCAGGTCATCTCCTTTGAGCTATCACCCGATGAGCAGCCGTACGCTGCAGGGATCGCCCAAGAGATTGAAGCGACATGGGGATACGAGCACATGCCGCCGGAGATCGGCAACGTGGTCGTGCCGGACGTGGCGACCAATCTACGACGTTTGGGAGAGGCCAGGCTATACGATTGCCTTTTTTCAGACGCATGGTAGGCCGGTGATGCTCTCAACCTCGACACTCACCGACACCCCAAGCGGTCTGGCAGAGTATGAAGCGCAGCGGACCGGGCTCGAACCCTCCACAGCGGGCCGAGCTCGCCGACGTGACCTTCGACCTTCGCGCCCGGTTCTATCGAGCCCGATAGCTCGCTGCGGTAAGCTTCAATGCAGTTATTCAGAAAAGCGCAGTGTCTCGACCTTGATGCCATCCTCCCCCGTGATCGTCTTGCCCGACCAGTCCCAGCTGATGCCGCCCTTGCCTGGCGGACCGAGCTCGTAGGTGACGCCCTCCAGCGTGAGCTGGTCCTCGTCGAGGTAGGCGATGCCGATCGAGTCGCCGCCGCGCCCGGGGCCGCCGTAGCCGCCGTCGCCCCCTCGGCCGCCGTTGCCACCCTCACAGGACCACGTACCGTCCCCCACCGCGCCGCCTAACGCGCCTCGCCCCGCTTTGCCGCCGTCTTCGGGCTCCCCGCCGTCGCCGCCTGGGCCCGCGTCGATGGTCGTGACGACGCTATCGCGCAGCGTCAGCTTGGCATGGAGCGCGACGATGCCGATGGTCGGGTGCCCGTTTTCGCCCCCGCGCCCGCCCCTGCCGCCGCAGCCGCCGGCGCCTCCCGAGCCGCCGCCGGCGCCTCCCTTGGTCGTCACGCCACACACCGCGAGTTCGCCTCGCCGGCCCCCGCCGCCTCCGCCGCCTTGACCTGGCATCCCCCTGCCGCCGTCGCCTGCCCACTCGGCCTCCCAGCCTGTCTCGGTGATACGCCCGATGCCCTGACCCGCGGCGCCGACGGCGCCGTACATGCCGGAAATCCCGTTGTTTCCACCGTTGCAATGGACGCCTGGCACGTCCCCGCCTCCTCCCCGGCCAGCGTGCGCGGCGTCTGGAGTTGGCATCGGCTCCCCGTCATCCCCGTCCTCCGCGCCGTCGGGAAGCCCGTCGCCTCCCTTGCCGCCAACGCTCGGGGTTCCACCGTCGCACGGATTCACCATCGCCGAGCCGCCGGGGACGGTGTCTGCCGAGCACGCATCGCCGCCGTACAGGCCATCCGGTCCGTCCGCTGCGCGATTGAGCCCGCCCCATTCCTCCCCATCGTGACCTGCCCATCCGTACGACGTGCGAACCTCGCCCCGGACGAGCTCCACGACCGTGCCGGATTGCACGAGCACTCCGATCGGGCCGCCCGACCGGAACCGCATGTCGACGATCGTCGATACCCCGTCCGCGGCTCCCGTATCTCCGGCGCTCGCCGGTACGACGGTCAGAGCGATGCCGTCGGTAGCTGAAATCTGAAGGATCGAGGGCGCGAAGCGGGGCATCCGCTTCCAGTCGATGCAGCTGAAGCCGCCGATGAGATCCACGCCGGAAGGCAGATCGAGGGGCCCGAAGAAGCCGTCGGCGCATGCGAACACGCGCCCTCGTGCGGCACGCGCGAGCTCCACGGCGCGCTGCAACGTGCGCACGGGCCGCTTCTTCGTACCCGGGTTCGCGTCGTCGCCGTCGCCCCAAACGCCGGCCACGAACACCCCGCAGCCATCCTCCCACACGTCCACGGCGAGGCGCTCGAGACAGAACGACTCTGGCGGCGCGTCACCCTGACACGACGAGGTACCGTCGCAGCCCGTTCCGCCCGGCTCGTTGGGACCCGGTGCGGTGCCGCAGCCGGCCGCGACGAGGAGCAGCGCGGGGGACAGATAGATCGCTCTTGTGGTTCGCATCGTTCTCCCTCGAAGTCGTGTCGTGCATGGGGGGACATTCAATGGGGCGGTGGGGGATCGGGGACTTCGAATTGACGGTAAGGCATGGAGTCGCCTTGCAGGCCCTTCCCGACATGGTCATCAGGCGCTGCATTGCCGGCGAGACCCCCATCCCCACCTCTTCCGGCCGTTGCAGGGGCGTCCGGACCGAAGGCCACGTAGGCGCCGACGGACGCGACGCCATACGAAGGGCCGCCGAGGCCACCTCCGGCATCGCCTCCGCGGCCGCCATTGCCTCCCCCGCCACCTCGGCAGCCGTCCCACATGTTGTTATAGCCGACTCCACCCCAACCGCCCCCATGCCCAACGCCCCCCGGTTGGCCCGTCCCGCCAACCCCACCGCCGCCGCCGTTGCCCGCAAACACCTCCGTGCGCTCGAGCGTCAGCGCGCTGCCCTGCAACGCCATGATGCCGATGCTCGCCCCGCCATAGCCGCCGCCCTTGCCTCCCTGGCCGCCGCAGCCCCCGCCTCCTCCCGAGCCGCCGGCCGCCCCGGCCTGAGGTCGGCCCGCCGGGCACGCCATCATCTCGCCTCGCGATTTGCTGCCGCCGCCGCCGCCGCCCCCCTGGCCGACGCCGCCCTTCTTCCCGTCCTCACCCCGGACGCCGATCCAGCCATCGATGCTGAGCTGGCCTATGCCCAACGCGCCGGCTGCGCGACCGCCATCAAGGCCGTCCATCCCGTCTTCGCCATCATGGCAACCCTCGCTCCCCGCGCCAGTGCCTCCAAGGCCCTTGCCTTCTGGATTCTCCGCGGGCACCGGCTGCCCCGCCGCGCCATCGCCCCCCGATTCAATGTCGCCGTAGCCCCCAGGTCCGCCCGTCGACTCGATGCCGTCGTCGCACACCGTCACGACGGGGAGAGCACCTTTCGCGAAGTCCGCGGTGCAGGCGTCCGCGCCGTCGTTCCCCCGCACGCCGCCGTTGGCCGGTTCGCTGCGCGCGTCCTCTCCGGGCTCCCCGTCCTTGCCGTTGCCCGCGATGATCTTGCTGTCCCGCACGATCGCCCTGGCGCTGGAGCTCAGGATCATCGCGATCGACGACTTGCCATCGTCCGCGGACGCATCGGCCGCCTCGACGCGCACGCCGAAGATCACAGACTCCGCGTCGTCCCCCGCGAGTTCCGCATCCTTCACCCCGAGGACCCGCAGCGGGATCCCCCCCGGCGGAGCGATGATTGTCGGGTGATCCGGTCCGCCAAACGACCCCTCATACGACCAATCACCGTCGTCGTCACAGAAGCGGCTGCCCCAGAGGTCGACCCCGGAAGGCAGCGTGATCTCCTCCTCGAACAGCCCGCCGCACGCATACACGCGCCGGGTCGCCGCCTCGCCGTTGCCTCGTCCGCTCGCGGCGATCCCGATCGCGTGTTGCAGGGTCTTCACCGGTGCGTCCTTCGTGCCAGGGCTCCTGTCGTCACCCGACAACGGGCTGACGAATACGCCGCACTCGTCCAACGCCATTGTCGTCGACGGGTCGCCATCACAGAGAGTCGGCTCAGGCGCAGGGGCGCATTCCATCACTTCCCAGCAATCGTCGCGGTACGAAGTGCAAGCTAGCAGCGTGCTGCTCGCTCCCCACGCACAGACCACGACAGCAGCGGCGGCGGCCAACGCTCTTCGGCCTTCCTGTGGCCGCATCCCCTCGCTACCCGGCATGGTCACCACACCCCCTCGATGCTCACGCCCGTCTCGTGCCCGGTCACGACGGGCGATACATTGACCCGATCCTGAGCTGGCGTGCGGCCCAGGAAGGAGAAGTCGGTGAAGAAGGACGCGGCGGTGGCCGCGCCGATCACACCGCCCGTGATGACGAGGGCCGTGCCCACTCGGTCGGACAGATTGCGCGCATCGCGCAGGCGCCGCAGCTCGCCGCACGGCGAACGCGCTGGCGCTTGCCAGCACATGGACGAGCTCGCGCTTGGGTCGCTCTTGAGCTGGTCCCTTCGAGCGCTCATATCCTGGTCGAGCTTGCTGGCGCTGATCATGAGGATGGCGCCTGTCGATACGGTGCCCGTCGCGAGCGTGATTCCCACGACACGCAGCGTCCCCGGCCAGGAAGCCCACGGGCTGAGGGCCTGCCCGCGCGGAGCGGGCAAAGCGCGCACGGGAGTCGGCGTCGCAGTCGCGGTCCCCTTGGCGCTGCTCGCCTCCTTGGTGCCGCTCGCCGCCGCACACAGCAACGGCATCGTGAACTCGTGCTCCGCGCCTGCCACGGCGCGAAAGTAATGAAGCGCGTCCTTGCAGCCCGGTGCACGGCCCCGCACCATGTGTTGGCCTGGCTCGAAGAACAGCGTGTAGGTCCGCGCGGTCCGGCCGATGCGCTTGCCGTCGATGAGCACCTCGGCGTCGGGCGGATCGACGCCGAGCACGAGCCGCGCGACGTGCGGCGCTGCGTTGCGCTGCCCTGCCTCGAATCGCTGCTGGAGCGCTTCTGGCAACGCCTCGCGCTGTTCGAGGCTCCTGGCCAGGTGCTCGGCCGCATCACGGTACTTGTGCAGCGCAAGCTCGCAAAGGCCGAGCTCGCCCGCGAGCTCCGCGCGCTCCACCTCGGTGCTGGTCGCCGCGTCTGCGGCCTCGAAAGCCGCCTTATAGGCAGCATATGCCTCGGTCCACAGCCCGGCCTTGCGCGCTCTCCGACCACGGCGAACATGCTCTTTCACCGTCGACCCGTCGCTCGGTCCCGCCTTCGGATGGATATCGTCCGCGCTGGACGAGTTCGGGAAGCCTGTTGCAGCCCCAATCATGAGCAGAATCGAGAGCGAATGCGCAGTGGAACGCATCCAGCGACGGTACTGACGCCGGCTGCTCGGCGTCAACCGGCAGGAAACCGCCACGTCTCGGCGGTTTTGGCGAGAATTGGCGGTCGGATGACGGAATGCGTTCATCCATCCGCCAGGCCCGGCCGGATGTGGTCCATGCAGCCACAAATGGGCACACTATCCGACCGAAGTTGCTCCTCCACTCAATTTTCTGAACCCTTTGGGCCGCCTCAGGTGTGCTGCTTACCGTGGCCAAGCCAGCGACCGTCTCCCTCGGCTTCGAGCTCTTCCGGCGCCTGGCCAGGCGCCACGGTGTCCCGGCGCGAGACGCCGAGGACGTCGCCCAGGAAGCGCTGCTGCGGGGGTTGGACGCCGACAAGCGGATCGAACCTGGCGGCGACCCGGGGCCGTACCGCGTCACGATCGCCGTCAACCATGCGCGCAATCACGTCCGTGACGCGCGTGGCCGCGGCGAGATACTGACGTCGTTCGATCAGTGCGAGATCCGAGATGAGTGCCTCACGCCGGAAGAGTTGCTCCGGAGACGGCAGCGGGAAAAGCTCGCCCGGGAGCTGATCGACCAACTCGAGCCCAAGTACCGGGATCTCGTGATCAAGCACGACCTCGAGGACATCCCGCTCGCCCAGATCGCCGCCGAGCAGGGGATCCCGCTCGACACCGTGAAGACGCGACACCGGCGGGCGCTCGAGGAACTCGAGGTGCAGGGCGGACGGCGGCGGGCGCGGCAGCGCTCTCATGGATGGGACGACAGCGCGTGCGTGCCGGTCGCGTTGGGGTTCGGCCGCCGCGCGTCGTGGGTGGCCTCCCTGCGCCGTTTCGGCATGAGGATCCTCGTTCAGGCCGCGCTCGTCCTGCTGACGGGCGCGCTCGTCTCCGCCGTGCCGCCCTTGCCCGGCCTGGAATCGTGGACCGGGGCGGCGGCGGTCCGCGCCCCTGCCACCGCGCCCGCGGAGCGGGACGCCGTGGCGCCCCCCGCGCGAGGTGGCGCCCACAGCGCCGCGGGTCCCGCCGGCGGAGACGGGGCGCCGGACGCAGCGGCGCCCGCCGCGGCGATCGCGCACGAGATCTCGTCGCGCACGGAACACGGAAGCGCGCACGACGAAGCGATGGCGATCGGCGCGCCCGCGCCCTCGGACGCGAAGGCGACAAGTCACCGGGCCGCGCCTCCGGCGAGCGCCGTTCGAGCGACCGCCAGCGAGGTCGAGAGGAGCCTGGTCGACCAGGCGCGGAGGGCCATCGAGGCCAACGACGTCATGGCCGACGTCGAGGCTCGCCGGCTGCTCGAGGCCCACGCGCGACAGTTCCCGCGAGGGCGGCTCGCCGCCGAGCGCGAAGAACTGTTCAGACAGCTTCGCTGAATCGTCGGCTACCCATCAACAACTCGGCAGGCGGGGACAACGGTGCTGCTTTCGCGCGGCGCAAGGCCGAGATCCGCCTTGTGTCGGACAAGAACGCTCACGTCCAGGAGGCGAAAGATCATGGAAGACATGCTGGGTGCGATGTGGCTCGTGTCGCCGCTCGGGCTCGCGATGATCGCGTGCGTCGCGATCGGCTTCGCGGTCACCGCGCGCGAAGCGCTGGGACGAGAGCGCGGGCTTCGCGAAGCGCGCGAGCACGCGCATGACGACGACGAGGCAGCCCTGACCGATGCGAAGGAGCAGGCAGCGGGGGAGCGTGACCGATACCGGCGACTTCTGGACTGTCACGTCGATGCGGCGCTCGCAGGGCTGACAGACGCTCGCGCGCGCCCCGTCCCGTGGCCAGGAAGGGTCCTCGAGTCGTTCTGCGCGACGATGCCTTCGTGGAGGAGAAAGCTGGCCGAGAGCACCGGGTTGGAGCCGCGGGAGGTGGAGCGGCTGCTGAGGAGCGAGCTTCCTATGACACCCGGTCTTGCTCGGCAGTTGGAGGCCTTCACCGGCACGCCTGCTCGGTACTGGGAGCGCCTCTGGCGGCTGCACGACGACCACCCGACGGACGCCGAGGAGACTGTGGTGATCCAGGTCGGCGAGGCCTTGACCAAGCGCGAGAGCTCGGCGCCGCCGACTCCGCCCACGATACCTGCCCGCGCGCTCGACGTTCCTCCGCCTGTGGTGCCGTCTCCCGAGCTTGCGGCCAGGAGCCCGCGCGCGAAGCTCCCACCGCCTCCACAGCCGTGCCTTAGGTCGCCGCTCCCCGTCCGCGGAAGCGGGGGAGGACCAGCCACGCTGACGAGCTTCCCGGTACAGCGCGACGAAGGGGGGGGGGCGAGCTCCCCCAACGGGGCCGATTGGGAGGAAGCAGAGCGATCTCCGCTGAACACGACACTTCCGGGACCAGGGAGCCATGGATGAGCGCCGCCGCGCCTCGCAGCTACACGCCATCAGGAGCCTGCTGGCGACCATGCCACCGCTCCGGGAACTGAGCAGCTACGGCTGACGTCATCCTTTGGTCGCGGACGCCTACGGGGAAGTCCTCGAGCCGGTGCCGCATGTGTGCGGACACGCGGCATCATCAGATTACGGGCGATTGCTCGCGGGGGACGGTGAAGCCATGGATCGTCCGTCGAATGAAGACGAGCGCGCCGCCGCGTGCGCGCGCCTGTTTTGCCCGGCGGTGGTCCGCGCCGTGCTGCGCTGGCTGGGGAGGCTGGGGGTCCCACCGTGCCATCGTACCGACGTCGCAGGCCAAGTCTGGCTCAACGCCTGGGAGAGCTGGCCCACGTTCGATCCGAAGCGTGGAAGACCGGAACGCTGGTTGAACGCGATCACCGTACACATTGCCTCGCACTATCGCGAGCGTATGCAGCACCGAAGGGAGGAGCTAGTCGATTTCATCGATGTGGCCGATCCAGCACCAGATGCCGCTTCTGCGATGGAATCTGACAGCGTCAGATCGGACGTCATCGATGCGGTGAACGAGCTCGATCCGCAGCTGCGCTTTGTTCTCGTGGCACACGATCTGGATGGGATCCCGATGGCCCGGGTGGCAGAAGACGCGGGGCTACCTCTCTCTACGCTCTACAAGCGACGAACAAAGGCCATCGGTGCGCTGCGCGACATCATGGGGCTTCGGGTAACCATCGAGAACTTCGCCCGGAGAGCGGGGTCGCAATGAGCATCAAAGGCCTGGTTGTGCACTTCCGGCGCGACTCGGACGACCATGAGGCCGAGCGAACCATCGGCGCTCTCATGATGATTAAAGGGGTCATCAAGGTGTCACCTGTCGCAGCCGGTTACGAAGACGACCTGAACCGGCAGCGGGTCAAGCGCGAGCTGCGCGACAAGATCCTCGCGCTTCTGGGTAAAGAATAGGCGTCGAGCTCGGCTCGAGCGCCGCCGAGCCGAGCTCGTTCGGCCTCGGGCGGCAGCGGAAAGAAGTCGCGGGCGACGCGGCGCAGCACCAGGCTCTCGCGCCGATCTATGTCGTCGAGCCCGTGGTGCGTCGCGATCCGCACCGCGGCGAGCAGCAGCTCGCACGGGTAGTCACGCATCCTGATCGCCAGCCTGCGCAGGGTGCGCAGCGACCGGCCGTGCCGCTTGAGCAGCGCGACAAGCGCGATCACCTCGTCGCCGCCGCGCGAAAGCTCGCGCTCCTCGGGGGACGGCGCGTCGCGCGCGAAGACCTTCTGGCTGCGCGGCGGGCGGTGCTCGGGCACGGTCACCCGCGCGTCGAGAGCTTCGCGCCGGCGGCGACGAGCTCCTCGTGCACGCGGACGCGGTTGTGCTTGCACCGCGGCACGAGCTCCAGGCGCTGCTCGCGATACGGCTCGGCCTTCTCGGCGCGCGCGATCTCGGGCACGTCCGCGGTGCCCGCCGCGAGCACCTCCTTGACCGGGCCGCGCGAGATCCCGAGCGCTCGCGCGATCGCCCGCGGGTCGTGGCCGTCTTAATTCGGCATTCGCGCCGAGCCACGCGGCGTGCACGATCGCCACCTGCCGCGTCGTCAGCAGCAGAGACGCCACCGCGTCCGCGAGCCGCTCGCCGTCAGCCCGGTTGGCGCGCGCTAAGGGCACCAGGCATTTCATGGCCGCGTGCGCTCCGAGCGTGCCCGCGCGCACGCGCGCCTGCACCGACTCGGGCAGCTCCTCCACCAGCGATAGACGCCGGCTCACCCAGCTCGGCGTCCGGCCGAATCGCTTGCTCAGGTCCTCCCCGCTGAGGCCGAATCGCTCCCCCAGCTCGCGCAGAAACCAGCCCAGCTCGAGCGCGTTGTCCGCGTCGCCCACGCGCAGCATCCGCTTGAGCAACAGCGCATCCGCCTGGCCCAGAGCCCACGCCGTTGCCCGCACTGCGTCCTGCCCCAAGCGACGAAGCAGCCGCACCCGCTTGTAGCCGTCGATCACCAGGGGCTGCTCGGACGAGGCCAGGCTCACCACGACGATCGGCACCTGCTGTCCGACCTCCGCGAGCGACGAGAACAGGCGCCGATCCCGCACCGGGCTGCTGCTGCGACGCTCTTCGTAGCGCAACATCGAGCTGGTGGAACTCCAGATCCATCGGGCCCCGGAGCCCCGCTGCTCCGGGGCGCAGGCCAACCCTCGCACACCCCGGATCGGGGTCTTTTCGGCGTCCCCCGGGGCGTCCGCCTGTTTCTCATGAAGGATCCATCACTTGCGCCTTCGCCTGGCCTTGCGCGGCGCCGATCAGGACTCAGCCGAATAGCCAAATGAAATCCGCACCTTGGACCCCGCACTCATCTTGCGCGATGTCCCAGGGAAGTCGGTCAAGCGGCGGCGGCACCCGCAGCGGCGCAGGCGGCGGCCACGCCATCGCCGTCCGCTGCTCCAGCCACCGCGCTACGAAGTAGTCAGGGTTACGCTCCGACCACGACGCCTACGTTTTCTTCCGCCTCGCCACCTGGCACGATGGCGACGAGCACAGATGCTGCCGATCGCCAACGCGAGGATCAGGCTGGAACCACGGACGGCAGACCCGGCACGGCCGCGCGCGACGCATCCCGTGAGCGTCGCACCTCGCCCCCCCGTCGCGGCCCGCGCGCTCACCACCGGTTCGATGCCGAACGCGCCGGCGGCGCGAGCGACGCGACATCCGGCCGCCGGGGGTGGACCAGTTTTCGCAACCAGAGGCGGGTAGATTCTCGACCATGAAGCACGTGCTGAACCGCGGCGGCCTGGCCGTCCGCAGCCCGCTCAACGGCCCCCTTCGGACCGAGGTTGTGAACGGACCGGTATGTGTCCGGCAACCTTTCGATGAGGCGGCTCGCGCCGTGTCACCCATGCGCGACGCCTCCGGCTGCGCGTCCGCCGCGCCCCCGGCCCCCGGGAAAGGCGGCGACTGCCGCCGGTGGTAGATGGATCTACCCTATGGCGCTGGACCGCGCTTGGGCCTTGCGGCGCAGAGCCGATCCGTGAGACTTTCGTGGGGGGAGATCACAGAAGGCGACGATCTAGACAGACCTGGTCCGGCGGCTTCGGTTGACCAATCGACTGATAATTAGGCACACGAGAGCGTTATGCTGCTGAGTCAACAACTGCGAGACAAGCGCTATGCAAAAGTTGCAAAGCGTGTCCATGACGCTATTCGACTGTACTCAGGAACCGAACTGCTCGCGAACGTTGTCTCAAGGATCCATCGGCAAAAAGAGCGAGACGTCGACGAATGGCGAGCTCAGCCCCCTTGGCTGCTCCTCCTCCTTCTCAAGTGGATCATCTTGTATGGTTCCTTTGGTCCTATAATACTCCGCCGCGTCACCGATCAGGAAGTCGACAAACTCGTGAATCTAATGCACGGCGTCGACAATGCGTCGAATCAACCGAAGGAGCACGATAATATTCGTCTCTTCATGCGTGCCATTGCCTATCAACAGTTTCTCTTTCAGGATCCGATAACGCTCGCGAGAATTGCACGCCAGGCACTGCTCTTTCGAGACCTCCCCTCTGCACATCCACTTGGGACGATGTTTCTCGCAGCGAAGGGCGTCACTCTTGATGATTGGATCGAGCTTTCATTCATGCTAGCTTCTGGATTTTTGTCTTCTCCGCGAGCCACTATTCGCGATTCGTACTTCGACGGTGTTCGCAAGCGGCACAGTTCCGAAGTGACATCGGCTTTCCTCAGCTCGTACTCGCGTACGCTTCCAGAGCTCCGGCAATACCTCCAAGGAGTCACCTTACACAAGCCACAGGAGTTCAGGGAGCGTTCACCCATGCTGGCCTTCCCGCTCCTCCGTCGAGCGGATGACTTGCTCTGCTTTTCGCCGCAAATACTCCTCAAATCAATTGAGGACCACATATACGACACCCTCCGCGCTGCCGACACCGAGCGCTTCATGAAACACTTCGGGCGCCGTTTTGAAATTTACGTTCGGGGAGGATTGCAATTCCTGTGCGAAGATTTCATCGACGAGAAGCAGCTACAGTCCACTTTCGGCTCTGGAAAGGTTACAGATTTCGCCCTGATCCGTGATCGCAGCGTACTTCTGATAGATGCCAAAGGCGTTGACATCGGATTTCAAGGCATGACCACTCCGAGCGCCACCACCGTGGTCAACCGGACTCGGACATCTATCATTAAAGCATTGATTCAAGGCGAAGAGTGCGGCCGCCGAGTGCTAAAACAATTGGGTTCGCGAGAGCTGTTTCTTCTCGTTGTCACCTACAAGCAGCTCTACTTCGGAACTGGCGCCGACTTCGTTAGTTCGATTGGGGCGCAGCGTATTACACAGGAGGGCTATGACCCGACCACGGCAGCGCTTCGACCGGAGAATGTTTACTTTGTGGCGATTGACGAATTCGACCACCTCATGTCGGCGCTGCATCATGATGGTGTGGCGCTAACTAACTTCATCACTCAGACACGTGACCTTGACTCAGATCCTGGCAGCAAGAGCTACGTCATGAAAATGCACTTGGTGAAGCGACATCCGACAGCAGGGTTTGCACCCATGTATCTTCAGCATGAATTCGACGCAATGATGAAGCGGATTTCTGAGGCATTCGATGTTGACGCCTGACTTTGCACTGAACCCGACGGCGCTTCGCGCCGCGGGTTACCGCAACGTTAGGCACGCGCGGCTACTGCGCCAGAGGACTTGCCGATGACGAATGAGAACGAACCACAGTCAGCGAACGAGGACGAGTCAGCTGGCGGTGCCCTAGCCACAGTCGGCGACGTCGTTGCGGACCTGGTGACCGGCGCTTCAATCCCGGCGCCCATTCGCAGGAATTTGTTCCAGGCGTTCGGGCAGCTCTGCAGCGCGGCGATAGATGTACCGATCGCGTATCTTGAAGGCGCAGCGGCGGAAAAGCGGGCGGAGGCTCAGGCTCGCGTCAAGATCATCTCGACCGGTGCAAACCAGATCGCCGCCCAGATGAAAGTTGATCCAGAGTTCGCTCGCGTTGCCGTTAAAAAGTACGGGCAAAGGATCATTCGCGAGCAGGTCAATCTCGATCAGGTTGCTGCGGTTGCTGCCCGTGAGCTCAAGCAGTTGGACGCCGGTGACCAGAAAACAGCGGGGTCTGATGAAGTCCCTCCGATTGATGACGACTGGCTAAACGCTTTCGAGAAGGAAGCATGCCAAAAGAGCACCAAGGAAATGCGGGAGCTGTTCGGGCGAATCCTTGCTGGCGAAATTCGCAAACCATCCTCGTTCTCGATCAGAACGGTGAAGTTGATGGGTGAGCTTGACAGGCGTGCCGCATCGATCTTTCAGCGCTTGGCTTCGCTCACCATCTCACTACGAATGCAAGGTCAAGTCATTGATGCGCGCGTGGTTTCCTTGTCCGGGAATGCCGCACAAAACTCGCTTCAGGATTACGGGCTTTCGTTCGGCAACCTGAACGTACTGCATGAATTCGGCCTGATTATCCACGATTACAATTCCTACATGGACTACCGCGCAAGCGTAGCGATCGCTGGCGGCGTGGGGTTCCCATTTACCTTTCAGGATCGTCAGTGGGTATTGATCCCAGAGGAGGAGCGAAGCCGCGAGGAGCAACTTCGCGTGAATGGCGTGGCGCTCTCGGCTTCAGGGAAGCAGCTGCTGGGAATTCTCGATCCAGCTCCCGATGTGAAGTATTCGGCAGCATTACAAGAATTCTTTCGCCGGAGGAAGCTCATTATGACTGAGGTATAGGAGCGTGTTGCGAAAAAAGCGGAATCACCCTCCGCAGACGACCGAGGCGGTGCCTAGCTCAGCGTTGCTGACCGACGTGGCCCTCGCTACGCTCGGGTCCACGCGGCAGAACGCCAGCCGTTCGGCGGGCGGAGGTCGCGGGTGAGTGGCGTAGAATGCCGTCGTGTCGAACCAGCACGCGGCCCCGACGAATGCGCCGGGTAGCTGCGCTGGCCGTGCAGCGCGCCATGTCGGATGCGGGAAAGGTTCCAAATGGCAGACCTCACTTTCATCGAGAACACGAAGCTTGAGAAGTTGCTCGGGATGGGCGGCGGCTACGTGCTGGACTTCTCGAACAGGACTCTTGAGGAGTTCGTTCTGCAGAGCGTTCGGAAGAACATCTACGACGAGGTCTACAACTACGCCTCTGGCTCGAAGGCGAATCGCATTCGTGCGTTCTGGGATCGCGAACCCAATAGGGTTGTCGGTAAGCTACTCGCTGACCTCCTGGAGTACCGCGAGTTCAGCAATCCGAGTCGCGACGAGGAGAGCAAACGCGTGTACCAGGATTGCTGCCGTATTGCTGAAAGACTCGCTTCGGGCTGCGCCGTCGGGCAGGCTTCCGCGACCACTTCGGAGCCAGTTCTTGTGCGCCCCTCCGCGCGGGAACAGCACTTGCTGGCGCTAAGCCAACTCAAGGCCGAGTTGGATGCGCTTTTTGTACAACCGGACCGCCAAGAAGCTGGTCTGAAGCTAGAAAGACTGCTCAATCGCCTTTTTAGCCTGTTCAATCTGGCGCCGCGAAGCCCCTTCGAACTTGTCGGTGAGCAGATCGATGGATCCTTCGAGTTGGACCACGAGGTTTACCTGCTGGAAGCGAAGTGGGAGCGGAAGCCATTGCGCGAGAAGGAACTGCTTGTATTTCGAGGCAAGATTGAGGGCAAGTCTTCCTTTACCCGCGGGATGTTTGTTGCCATGAATGGCATCACGCAGGAGGCGGAGGCGGCGATCCGAGTCGGCAAGCAGCCCACCTTCTTCGTAATCACGGGCCACGACCTGAGCATGATTCTCTTGGGTTCCCTGCCCTTCGATGAGTTTCTCCGGCGCCGTCGCCGGTTGCTTGCAGAGGAGGCGGCCGTGACGGCACACTTCGACCGAATTGCGCAATAGAATGGATTATACCCGGGCCGCCGAACAGCGGCCTGCACCCGACGGGGTGCAGTGTCGCGCGAAGCGAGGCTCCACGCCCCGCGCGTGAGGCCCCAGCCGTTAGCCAGAAGGGCACCTATGCGGTTTCGCGATCCCCCCGATGTCACCAGCCTTGAGCACCTTGCGGATCGTTACGCGGCAGAACTCTCGGCACAGTTCCGAACGCTTAGCCTATTCGTAAGTCATGCTGGCGAGGTTGGGCGTACCCACGAAGTTTTCCTCGGCCAAGTGTTATCCCGGTTTTTGCCCGCAAAGCTCCGCATCGGGACCGGCTTCGTGCTCTCTCCCGAGAGCGTGACGCGGCAGCAGGACATCATTGTCTATGACTGGCAGCGCTTACCCCTGCTGCTGACGATCGGAGACTGCGTCGTGGTAGACGCCGACGCCGTTGCAGCGACGATCGAGGTGAAGACGGTCATTCAGGGGAAATCGCATCTCTCCGATATTGTGCGTCAGCTTTCGTCGCAAGAGGCTGGCGGCTCTCGACGCGCCGTCGGGGTCTATGCATGGGAAGGGCCCAGCCTCGAGTCTGCTACCGAATGCTTCTGGAGCGTTCTCCGCGATCGGCCTGAGATCGGACTCTCACCACTACCCGATTTTGTGTATGTGCGTGGGAAGTACCTGTTGATGCCCAACCACGATGGCCGCATAGAGACTCCGCCGCTTCGTGTGATGCGGCTCGGTGATGGCAATGCCAGCGAGGGTACCGGTCTCTTGGGACTTCTGGCCCACCTGTGGTTGTGCGGCATTCAGAGCTATGCGGTGCGCCCCTGGTGGCTGGAGGCCTGGGAGCGCCAGCGATCCTCTCTCTTTGAGCTGATTCCGTGGCCGAGCGACCTTCAAGCGCTGGCCGACGCCAAGTTGACTGCACTTCGTGGATCTGGCTAACCCGCTGCTGCTGCTGCCGGCGCCGCTTCGCGGCGCAGCAGAGCCGCAAGTCGTTAGCGGACCGCGCTGACGTGGCTCGGCCTCTGCGGAGCTCCGCATCTGTCCTATCCGGGCGCCTCGTCAATGCCGCCTGCTACCATTGGCGCGACCTTGCTCGCTCCTCCGGAGCTGGCGCCAGGCCGAGCAGCCGACCGATCGCCTCGTGAACGACCCGAGCCGCAACGTGGTCCCCGAGGGCGAGGGCGCAGCTGAGGGCGTTGGCGAGCGCTGCGAGCACGACGGCGCGAGGCGATGGGTCGACCTGCGCGAGCTCCCCGGACCCCGGGCTCGCCGGTTGGACCAAGCCGCTTCGCGGCAGCTCCTGTCCCTGCTGAGGTCGATCGCGACGACGACCGCGACCGCGATGAAAACGCCGCCCTCGCGCCCCGCGTAGGCCTCCACGAGACCCTGGGAGCGGCGGCGCTCGGGGCCGCGAGCGAGCTCGATGCTGACGAGGTGCAGGAGCTCGGCGTGAGGCTCAAGAAGATGCTGCGGGCCCTGCTCCGTTAAGCATTGCGGATACCGAGCCGCGATTTCCTGCTGCGGCTCGGCTCCTTGTCTTCGCTGCGGTTGTGACGGCACTCATTGCTGCCGCAGCGTGGATTTTGCCGGTGTTCATTGCGAAAAAAAACGCCCGGCGCAGCGCAGGTCTGGCCGCCCGCCACCGCATTCCCTGCCCACCCTGCCGTTCGCGACGCCCCTGCCCGGGCGCCGCGTCCACCAGGAGGGCAGCGATGGGACAGCTCCGCGATCGAATGGCCGAAGACCTGAAGCTGCGGCGATACAAGCCGTCGACATGCGACAATTACCTCCGCTGCGCACGGGCCTTCGTAGCCTACCACCGCAAGCCGCCGCAGCAGATGGGTCTCGACGAGGTGCGCGCGTTTTTGCTCTACCTCGCCGAGCAGCGAAAGATCGCGGAGGCGACGCAGCACCAGTACGTGGCGGCGATCAAGTTCCTCTACGCCACCACGCTCGGGCGTCCGGAGGTCGCCGTCGCGATCCCCTGGCCGAAGGTGCCCCAGAAGCTGCCGCCGGTCCTCAGCGGCACCGAGGTCGAGGCGCTGCTCAACGCGATCGGCTCGGTCAAGCAGCGCACGATCGTACTGACGGCGTACGGTGCCGGTCTGCGGATCGATGAGGTCTGCTCGCTGCGGGTCGAGGACGTCGACAGCAAGCGCAACCTCATCCACGTCCGCAATGGCAAGCTCGGGCGTGATCGGTACGTGATGCTCAGCGCCCCCGTGCTGACCGCGCTGCGCATCTACTGGCGGGCGGAGAGACCGGCTGGACCGGAGCTGTTCCCGGGTCGCAAGCAGGGCTCGGTCATCTCGCACGAGGCGGTGCGCAACGCGCTGCGCGAGGCGGCGAGGCGCTGCAAGCTGCACAAGCGCGTCACCCCGCACGTGCTGCGGCACAGCTTTGCCACCCACCTGCTCGAGCTCGGCACCGACATCCGCGTCATCCAGGCCCTGCTCGGCCACCGCTCCATCCGCACCACCGTCCGCTACGTCCGCGTCAGCCAGGCTCACGTCGGTCGCACCCGCAGCCCGGCCGAAGTGCTCGGCACCCAGGAGGCCAAGAAGAAGCTCGGCTGAGGTCGCGTGCTCACGCATCGCCTGGCGCCGCGGCCCGCGGCGACGGGTAGGCCTCGTCTCGAGGTCGCGGATATCGTCCGCGCCCACGGCGAGGCCTACCTGCGCGCCCACGCCGTCTCCGCCGCCCAGCGCAAGGTCCTGCGCGACATCGCGGCGTGCAGGACCGCGGTGCTGGGCGGCCATGTCGACGTGTGCACGAGCTGCGGCCACGAGCAGCCCTCGTACAACTCCTGCCGCAACCGCCACTGTCCCAAGTGCCAGAGCCTCAGCCAGGCCAGGTGGATCGCCGAGCGGCAGCAGCGCATCCTGCCGACGCACTACTTCCACGTCGTCTTCACGCTCCCGGCCGAGCTGCGCCCGCTGGCGCTCGTCAACCCGCAGACGGTCTTCGATCTGCTCTTCCAGTGCGGCTCGCAGACGCTGCTCACGCTCGGCCGCGATCCCAAACGGCTCGGCGCCGACCTCGGTGTCACCGCCGTGCTGCACACCTGGAGCCGCAACCTCAGCTTCCATCCACACCTGCACTGTATCGTCACCGGCGGTGGGCTCTCGCTCGACGGCTCGCGCTGGATCGAGGGGCGGCGCGGCTACCTCTTCCCTGTGCAGGTCCTCGGCAAGCTCTTCCGTGGCAAGTTGCTCGCTGCGCTTCGGCAGGCCTATGACCAAGGAGAGCTCGACCTGACCGGCGGGGCCGCCGCGCTGGCCAACCCCGCTGCCTTCGCTGCGCTGCTCGGCGCGCTCTACCGCAAGCCCTGGGTGGTGTACGCCAAGCCGCCCTTCGCTGGGCCCGAGCAGGTCTTTGCTTACCTCGGTCGCTATACCCACCGTGTCGGGCTGTCCAATCACCGGCTGCGGTGGATGGATGAGCGCGGCGTGTGCTTCCGGACCCGCGGAGACAAGACCGTGACGCTCTCCGCAGAGGAGTTTCTGCGTCGCTTCCTGCTGCACGTGCTGCCTCATCGCTTCGTGAAGATCCGACACTTCGGCCTGATGGCTGCGTGTCACGCCACCACCACGCTCGAGGTGGCACGCACGAGGATCCTGGCGGCGCGAGACGCAGGGCAGCGCGCTGTCCGGGGAGATGAGCACCGGGAAGGCAGCTCTCACGAGCACGAGCCCTCTGCGCGCCACGTCGTCAAGGTCGACTGGTGCACGCTGCTCACCGCGCTCACGGGGATCGACCTGTCCATCTGCCCTCGCTGCGGCCAGGCTGCGATGGCTCGCCGCCCGCTGCCGTCGTGCGTCGTCGCCTCTTCCGCTGCTCCTCCGGACACGTCATGAGCATCGCTGGCCTGGGCAGGAGCAACAACACCACCTCCGTCGCGTGGCGGTCAGGCATCGATCCGCCTTCTGCGCCGTCCATGTCGGCAGCGTGCGTGCTGCTGGGCCTCCATCGGCATCGCGCTCTGTCTCGGCACGTCTGCGCCCGACGTCGTGGCGGCGGGATGCACCACGCGTGCAAGCCCCGCCGCACCCGCCCTCTGCTGCCTTCTCGGGCAGGATCCCCATAGACCCCGCGACCGCCTCGCCCGGCCGCGAACCGGCCCGGTCCAACCCGACGTTTGCAGGACTGCGCCGGGACCTCGCCGCCGCTGCTGCTCAGGCGCAGTCCCGCAAACGCCTATTCATTGGGCCCGCGTTGGGCCCACACCTTCCGAGGGGCTGCGATCCGTCGCCATGCCCCGCCGAAATGCCGGCGATGACGGCGGATCGCACCGGTTCGCCACCGCAAATTCGTCCTTGGGCGACGAATTTGCCATGCCGAGCGCCCGCGCTGGCCGGGCCCGGCTCGCCGATTCTGCACGCCTACTCGCCGACCCCGGCTGAATAGAGGCCAGCCGTCGTACCGGGGAGGTCCGTCGTGAAGGCGAGGCGGCGGCCGCCGTGGCTGCTGAAATAGGTCAGGTTCGCTCCCGGCGCGATGAGCCGCGGCTTCAGGCGCTTGCGCGACAGGTCGACGACCTTCAGGTCGGCCGTCGATCTCGCGAAGTCTTCCGCGTCGAAGCGGGTGTTGTCGTTGAACGACACGAGGCCGCGAACGGCTGGCAGGTAGCTCCAGCCCCCGTCGTCGCTGAATTGCCGCACGCCGCCCTCGGCCGAGGCGAAGAGGGGGGCGGTGCCGGCCGTCAGGTCGACGATGCGGGCGAACAGAAGGTGCTTCGAGTCGGCGCTGAAGGGCGGGCCGCCGAGCACGTTCCGCGCCTGCGGGTCGACCGACAGGGGCGGGGTACCGTCGCGCGCGTCGGCGAGCGCCACGTCGGACAGACCGGTCGCCGGGTCGCGCTGGGTGAAGAAGGGCACCTTGCTGCCGTCCGGCGACGCCCATGCGTCGGTGATGACCTTCGACCCGGCCAGGACGGTGAGAATGCCCCCGACCTCGTCGGCGAGGGTCTCGGTCGACGGACAGTCGCCCGGCGTGGCGCGGCGCAGCTCGAGGCCGGCCTCCGTTTGCGCGGTGTACACGACGAAGCTGCCTTTGGTGAAGAAGCCGATTCTCGAGCGCGCCTCGTCGAGCGCGCTCACCTCGCCGTCGTCGGAGACGACGACGGGGTGCCCCGAGCCCGCCAGCGTCGTGAAGAACGACCCGCCGTCGGCGTCGGCGCTGAAGAAGGGGGGCGTCGCGACGCCGCTGAGCAGGTCGACCCGCTCGCCCCGCTCCCAGCTCGACAAGGTGGCAGAGCTCGTGGCGCCCTCGCAGTGCAGCGCGACCGGGTGCGAGCGGCCGTGACGGCCCACGAACGCGGCGAACGGCCGACAATACCCCCGGGGGAAGCCCATCGGCACGGCGCCGAGCAGCGTCGTGCGCTCGCTCATGTCGGTCGAGGCGAGCTCGACGTCGCCGACGCTGCCGTCGGCGTTGCCATGGGTGGGGAAGAGCACCGAGCGGCCGTCGGCGCTCGCCGAGGTCGCGAAGGTCCCGATGGGCGAGGCGGCGGACGCCTCGTGCGGGCCGGATGCCGCGCTCCACACGACAAGGGGGCTGACCCCGAAGCCGGGCAAGGTCCGGTCGGGGTTGGTCCAGCAGAACGCGACCTTGCCGACGATGTAGACGAACGCCGTGTTCCCGGAGGGCACCTGAGCGACTCGCTGCCTCGTCGCGCCCGGCTTGAGCGCGGTCGCATACACGAGCTCTCCCTCCTGGTAGAGAGCGTGATTGTCGCTGGTGACGCCGAGCAAGACCAGACGCGCTCCCGGCTGCACCAGCCATTTCGTGGACGTCGTGAGCGATGCCTGGCTCTCCGATTCTCCCTCCGCGGGGGGCGGGTCCGGCGCCTCGGTCTGGGCGCAGCCGAGCAATGCCGCGCCGAATGTCATGCTGGCGAAGAAAGCTTTGACCATGTTCGGGTCTCCTGTTCGGTCAGACCCTAGCCCGCGCAGGCACCCTGCGTTGGGGCCAGATCGTCGATATCGAGTAGTCCAGTCGCCCGCGCGCCGCGGGGAGCGAGGCGCGCGTCAGGGGCGATCCCCCGCGGGCCTCGACCGGGCCTTCGGCAAGGTCTGCGCGAGCCGCCGCGCCGCGTCCGCGAGCTGGGCCTCGTCGCACGCGGCGAAGCCGAAGCGGGCGAAGTCGAGCGGCCAGCGACCGAGCGCGAAGTGACTCGCGGGCTGGAAGGAGACGCCCGCCGCGTGCGCGCGCCGGGCCCATGCGTCGATGTCGACGCCGGGGGCCCGCGCCCAGAGGGCCATGCCCCCGCTGGGGGGGTCGAACTCGAGCCCGGGCAGGTGGCGCGCGAGCGCCTCGCAGAGCGCGTCGCGGCGGGCGCGGTAGGCGCGCCGGACCCTCTGCGTGTGCCGATCGATCTCGCCGTCTTCGAGCAGCTCGGCGACGGCGCGCTCGATCGCGTGGTCGCCCTGGTGGTCGACGAAGGCCCGGTAGGCCGCGATCCGCTCGGCGACGTCGGGGGTGGAGACGACGAAGCCGAGCCGCAGCCCCGGCGCCAGGATCTTCGACAGGGTGCCCAGGTAGACGACCACCCCGTGGCGGTCGGCGGACGAGAGGGGCAGCACCGGCCGCCCCTCGTAGCGGAACTCGTGGTCGTAATCGTCTTCGAGCACGAGCAGGCGCCGGCGCCGCGCCAGCTCGAGCAGGCGCACGCGCCTCGGCGCGGTCAAGGTGACGGTCGTGGGTAGCTGGTGGTGGGGCGTCGTGTAGACCGCCTTGACCCGCCTGGCCGCGCAGAGGGCCTCGAGCGCGGCGACGTCGAGCCCCTCGCCGTCGAGCGGCACGGGCACGAGCTCCACGCCCGAGAGCTCGAGCGCGCCGCGGGCGGCGGGGTGGCTGTACGCCTCGATCGCCACGCAGTCGCCCGGCTCCAGCAGCGCGCGCGCCGCGAGGTAGAGGCCCTGTTGGCTGCCGCGCACGATGTTGACCGACTCGACGCTCGCCCGCACCCCCCTCGCCCGGGTCAGCGACTCGACCACCGCCCGGCGCAGGCGCGGCTCGCCCCGGGGGTCGCCGTAGTCCATCAGCGCGCGCGCCCCGGCGCCGAGCAGCGCGCGGCGGTAGGCGCGGCACAGCTCCAGCCTCGGCACGAAGCCGAGCTCGGGCACCCCGCCGAGCAGCAGCAGGCCGGCGCGCGGGCTCGAGGACGGGGCCGGCAAGGGGCGTCCGGGCAAGTCGAACCCGGCCCGGTCGGCGAGGGCTCGTCGGCGGAAGGGGGGCAGCTTGGCGGGCAGGTCGCTCGAGACGTAGGTGCCGGAGGCGGGCGCGCTCGTTATCCAACCTTGGCGCGCGAGCTCGAGGAACGCGGCGATCACGGTCTTGCGGTGGACGCCGAGCTGGAGGGCGAGCTTGCGGCTGGAGGGCAGCCGCTCGCCGGGGCGCAGGCGGCCCCGTTCGATGTCCTCGACGATGGCCCGCGCGATCTGCAGAAAGAGCGGCCCCTGACCCGCCGCGCCGAGCTGAAGAACGAGTTCTCGGGTCACCGCCACGCCGCCCGTGCCTGCGTCGGAGGGGCGGGGCGCCCTGGCGCCCGCCCCCGAGCTCTCGATGCCCCGCCGCCCGGAATCTGTCAACCGAGGCGCGCCGCATGGTTCGTCGCTCCTGGGCCGGAGGTCCTGCGGGCCCCTGTTGTAGCCCGCAGGACCTCCGGCCTCTCCGCGATGAACTCAGGGACGAACTTGGGCCTTGTCCAGGACACGAAGCGCGAGCGATAAGCGCGGCGCGCAGCCCCTCACGGACCTTCCGGGCCACGCGCCCGTGCGCTCTCCAACACCGGCGTTAGCGCGCCCCGGGCGCCGGACGCTCTTGCGGCTCGCGACGGCTGCGCCTCTACTCGTTCACCATGACCACGACGCTTCGCCTACCGGTCGACGACGAGCGGCTCGTCCAGCTGATCCCAGAGCGGCTCGACGAGCTGATCGCGGGCATCGATCGACGCATCGGCGCGCAGGTGGACGAGATCCTCCACCACCCGCTCTTTCAGCGTCTCGAGCGGGCCTGGCGTGGGCTCTGGTTCGTGGTCGAGAGGACGAGCTTCGACGAGAACATCCGGCTCGAGCTGCTCAATTGCTCGAAGGACGACCTGCGGGACGACTTCGCATCCGCACGTGCGAGCGACAAGAGCGGGCTCCACGCCATCGTCTATGCGCGCGCGATCGGGCGCGGGCACGAGCCGTACGGCGCCATCCTCGCGAACCTCGAGTTCGGCCCGGAGCCGGAGGACGTCGCCCTGCTCCAGCGATGCGCGACGGTGGCGCTCCTGGCCCAGGCGCCCTTCGTGGCGGGCGCCTCGCCGCTCCTCCTCGGGGTGGAGAGCTACCACGCGCTCGGGGCTGCGGACCGAGCCCAGGGCTCCGAGGCGCTGCAGCAGCTGCGCGCGGAGGAGTGCTCACGCGCGCTCGGGCTGGCGCTGCCGCGTTTTCTGCTGCGCGCGCCGTTCGGTCGCGGCGAGCGCGCCGAGGCGAGCTTCGCCTACGAGGAGAGCATTGAAGATCACGAGAGCTACTGCTGGGGCAACGCGAGCTTCGCCTTCGCGACCCGGCTCACCGACAGCTTCGCGCGTTACCGGTGGTGCCCCAACATCATCCGTCCCGGCGGCGGCGGGCTGATCGAGGGGCTACCGCGGCCCGAGGGACATGGCACGATCGAGACACCCACCGAGGTGGCGCTGTCCTTTCCCCAGGAAGCCGAGATCGCGGAGCGCGGATTGATCCCGCTCCTCGCGGTCGCTCCCGGGCAGGCATGCTTTTTCTCGGCGAACTCCCTGCAGGCGCCGCGGTCCTTCGGCGACACGGACGAGGGCAGGGCCGCCGAGATGAATTACAGGCTCGGGACCCAGCTGCCCTGGCTCTTCGTCCTCGCCCGCATCGTTCATTATCTCAAGGTCATCTACCGTTCTTACCAGCACGCCTTCGAGACGCCGCAAGAAGCCGAGAAAGAGCTGAACGACTGGGTGTCTCAGTACGTCGCGGACCGGGAGGTGGTGGCCGCGGCGTCGCGCGCCCGGAGACCGCTGCGCAAGGTGAAAGTGCTCGTCCTGGACACCGAGCACGAGGGCGATTGGTACAGGCTCGGGGTGCAGCTCAGACCTCACTTCAAGTACATGGGCGCGTTCTTCACGCTGAGCGTGTCCAGCCGGATCGAGAAGAGATGATCGAGCTCGACACGGACGATCCGATCCTCGCCCGCTTCGCTCGCGATCTCGACGCCCAGGGATCGTTCGGCGTCGACGACGGGCTCGGCGTGAGGCCCGATCTCGAGCGCTTCTCCGCGGAGGACATCGAGCACGCCCAGCTGGCCTGGAGCCACCGTGTCCTGGGCGAGTACCGCGGGGTGGTGATCTACACCGAGCTGCTCGCCGCCCTCGTCGAGGCCGAGGCGCCGTACCCGGCGCTCGCCGCCGTTCACCGGATCATCGGGGACGAGCTCCGCCACAGTCGACTGTGCGCGGAGGTCGTCGGGTGGCTCGGAGGATGGGAGTCGCTCCACCTCGACCTCGGGGGGCAGCGCATGCCCCGCACGGACGATCCTCCAGCCGCCAGGGCGCTCGAGATCGCCGCCCGCGAGCTCGTGCTCGTCGAGGAAGAGTCGGTGAGGACGCTACGCGCCCACGTCCGCACGGCCGAGGAGCCGTCGATCCGGCGGGTCTTCGAGTCGTTGCTGCGCGACGAGGTGCGCCACGCCGTCGCCGGGCGCTCCCTCGTGGCGCTGATTGAGCGCTCGTACCCGGAGAGCGAGCTCGCGGGGGTGCAGGCGCGCCTGCACGCCCGCCTGCCCGAGGAGCGACGGCACCTGCGCGAGCAGGCGCTCGCGCGGGCCGTGGGCGGCCCGGGACGACAGCTCGGGGCGAGGCTCGCACCGGGCGATCTCGAGGCGTGAGCTGAGACATCGATTTCGTCGTGAGACGCGGAGCGGCAAGCGCCGAGTCGGGGTCTATCCTCCCCGGTTCGGGATCTGCACATCGCTCGTGTGAGCCGCGGTCGCGGCGCTGTTGTTGCGGGCGTGACCGCGTGAGACATTCGCAGGCATGCGAGCTGGGTCGGGTCTTCGCGTGCTGGTCATGGCCGTCCTGGTGCTGGCCGTTGTGGGATGGATGGGCGCGCTCAGCTGCGCGGCCGGGGGCGACGGCGCGGCGGCGGCGGCGCTCGTGCAGCGCCGGTTCCCGGCGCAGGCCGCCGAGGTGCTGGGCAGCGGCGCTCCCGACGCGCCTGTGGCGACCGGCGCGACCGGCGACGGCTTCGCGCTGGGCGCGCCTGGCCTGACGGGGCGCGGGCCGCGGCTCCAGGCCGAGCTGCCGCGCGACGGCGGCGGCTGGATGCGGCTCTCGGGCGCTGGCGGCTTCGAGGTCCGGGTGCGCGAGGCCGGCGCGTTCGGCCCGGGGGCGGTGGTCGACGGCGCGGTGATCTACGGCCGCGCGGGCGGCGCGTCGTTCTGGCGGGCGGTCGCCGGGGGCATCGAGGAATGGCTCACGGTGGAGCCGGGCGCCGTGCCGCCGGGTGAGCCTGCGGCGGTCTGGGAGGTGGACGGCGCGGCGCTGCGGCAGCGCGGCGAGGCCGTCGAGGTGCTGGACGCGGCGGGGACGCCGCGGCTGCGCGTCACCGCGCCGCGAGCCTTCGCGGAAGGCGGGCGGCCGATCGCGGCGCGCCTCGAGGCGCGCGGGGCGGAGATCGCGCTGCTGGTCGAGGCGTCGGCGGAGCTGCTGCTCGTGGATCCGCTGTGGCGCCCCGTCGAAGCGATGGCCACGCGGCGGGACGCCGGGCATACGGCCACGCTGCTGGGCGGCGACGACGGGCGGATCCTCGTCGTGGGCGGCTATGGCGGCGAAGGTTATCTCGCGAGCGCGGAGCTGTACGCCCCGGCGGACGACAGCTGGGCGCCGGCTCAGCCGATGAGCGAGGCGCGCGGCCAGCACGCCGCCCTGCTGCTGGCCAGCGGGCAGGTATTGGTCGTGGGTGGCCGGGGCAGCGATGGCGTGTTGATGAGCGCAGAGCTGTACGACCCGGCGGAGGACCGCTGGACGCCGACACGACCGATGAGCGCCCCGCGCGAAGGGCACACGGCGACGCCGCTCGGCGACGGGCGGGTCCTCGTCACGGGCGGCCTCGACGGTGAGCTCGCGCTGGCCAGCGCGGAGATCTACGACCCGGCCGAGAACATCTGGACCGCCGCGGCGCCGATGAGCGTTCGCCGTTACCAGCACACGGCGACGCCGCTCGGCGACGGGCGGGTCCTCGTCACAGGCGGACACGAGTGGCAGGGCGCGCTGGCCAGCGCGGAGATCTACGACCCGGCCGAGAACATCTGGACCGCCGCGGCGCCGATGCGCATCGCGCGCCAGGAGCACGCGGCGACGCGTCTGAACGACGGACGCGTCCTCGTCACGGGCCTCCCAGCGAACGACCGGTACGGCGAGGGCGAAGAGGAGGAAGAGGGAGAGCTCACGAGCGCGGAGCTCTACGACCCGGCGAGCGACAGCTGGGCGCTCACGGCGCCGATGCGCGTCGGGCGCATTCGCCACACCGCGACGCTGCTGGACGGCGGATGGGTCCTCGTCACGGGCGGGTCCGCGTCGTCCGAGTCCGGGCCCCTGGCTGGCGCGGAGATCTACGACCCGGCGGCAGGCTCGTGGTCGAACGTGCCGGCGATGGCCGCGGGCCGCAGCGCTCATACCGCGACGCTTCTCCCGGGCGGCGATGTGCTCGTGACGGGCGGCAACCAGGGCTTCGAGGCGAGCGCAGAGATCTACGACCTGGCGGGCGCGAGCCCGTGGTCGGAAGCAGCACCGATGCTCGACGCGCGCTACGACCACACGGCGACGTTGCTGAGCGACGGGCGGGTCCTCGTCGCGGGCGGCTACGGAACCGCCCATGTCAGCCTCTCGGGCACGGAGATCTTCGACCCGGCGGACGGAACTTGGACCGCGGCCGAGGCGATGAGCGGCTCGCGCAGCGCGCACACGGCGACGCGGCTGAACGATGGGCGGGTCCTCGTCGCGGGCGGCCAAGGGATCGACTATGTCAGCCTCTCGAGCGCGGAGATCTTCGACCCCGACACGCGCGGCTGGAGAGCGGTAGAGCCGATGTTCACGGCGCGCCAGATCCACACGGCGACGTTGCTGAGCGACGGGCGGGTCCTCGTCACGGGCGGTTATGGGGCCGACTATACCAACCTCTCGAGCGCGGAGATCTTCGACCCCGACACGGGCACCTGGTCGACGACAGAGCCGATGAGCACCGCGCGCCAGGGTCACACGGCGACGCGGTTGAGCGACGGGCGGGTCCTCGTCGCGGGCGGTTATGGGGCCGACTATACCAACCTCTCGAGCGCGGAGATCTTCGACCCCGACACGGGCACCTGGTCGGCGACGGAGCCGATGAGCGCCGCGCGCCAGAGCCACACGGCCACGCTGCTCGATGACGACCAGGTCCTCGTCGTAGGCGGTTATGGGGCCGACAACGCCAACCTCGCGGCCGCGGAGGCGTATGATCCGGCGACCGATCGCTGGACGGCGCGGGCTCCCATGAGCGCCGCGCGCCAGAACCACACAGCCACGTCGCTCCTGGACGGGCGGGTTCTCATCGTGGCGGGCATCGCCGGCGCTTACGGCTACGAGGGTAGCGCGACGGCGGAGGTGTACGACCAGACCACCGACAGCTGGTCTCCGGGAGAGACGATGTACTCCCAGCGATCCAACCACGCGGCGACGCTGCTGAGCGATGGCAAGGTCCTGGTCACCGGCGGCGACGGGCCCGGCGGCATCCTCGCCGACGGTGAGCTCTTCATCCCTGCCCTCCCCGGCGATCCTTGCGACACCGACGCGGACTGCGCCGGCGTTTCCTGCGTCGACGGCGTCTGCTGCGACGTCCCTTGCGCGGGCGCGTGCATGGCCTGCTCCGCCGCGAAGAAGGGCGCCGGCCCCGACGGCGCGTGCGGCCCCATCCAGGCCGGCGCCGATCCGGACGACGACTGCGCCGCGGAGCCTGCCCTCTCCTGCGGCACCACCGGCCTCTGCGACGGCCGCGGCAACTGCCAGCTGCGGGCGCAGGGCGCCCCCTGCGGCGCCGCCTCGTGCAAGGACGCCTCCGAGCTCGTCGAGGCCCCCCTCTGCGACGGCCGCGGGGTCTGCACCGAGGGCGACACGCGATCTTGCGCAGAGTACCGCTGCGTCACGGGCGCCTGCCTCACGGGCTGCACCTTCGACACCCAGTGCGCCGACTCGGCCTACTGCGCGGCGACCGGCGGCGACTGCCTGCCGAAAAAGCCCGTCGGCGCCCCGTGCTCGCTCCCGAAGGAGTGCCTCAGCGGGCAGTGCAGGGCCGGAGAGTGCGCGCTCGACACCGACGAGGACGGCATCCCCGACAGCGAGGACAACTGCCCTGCGGTCCCGAACACGCTCCAGGCCAACACCGATGCTGGCCTGCCTTCGGGCGATCTCCTCGGCGACGCCTGCGATGACGACGACGACGCCGACGGCGACGGCGATACGGTGGACAACTGCCCCCTCGTCGCGAACCCCGACCAGGCCGACGTCAACCGCGATGGAGTCGGCGACGCCTGCGATTGCGACAACCCGCGCAAGCCCGACGGCAGCCCCTGCGACGACGGCAACGCCTGCACGCAGACCGATACCTGCCAGAACGGCGCCTGCGTCGGCAGCGATCCTTTCGTGTGCCCGCAGCCCGACACCTCCACCTGCAGGCGCGCCGTCTGCGCGCCGGCCACCGGCGCCTGCCAGAGGCGCTACAAGCTCGACGGGGCGCCCTGTCCAGGCGGCGAGTGCATCGCCGGGGGCTGCTTGCTCGCGGAGGCCGCCAGCGGCTCCGGGGGCGGCGCTGGGGGCGAGGGTCAGGGAGGCGGCGGCCAGGGCGGTGGGGACCAGGGCGGCGGCGGCCAGGGCGGCGGCGGCCAGGGCGGCGGAGGCCACAGCGGCGACGCCGCCGCGAATGGCTCCGGCGGGTCCGGGGACTCCGGCGGCGCGCCTCCGGCGCCTGCTCCGGAGGGGAGCGGCCCGCCGCGCGCACACGGCAACGGCTGCGCCCTGGCGCGCAACGCTGGCCCTGGCCTGGACGGCGCGGCTGTCCCCTGGCTTCTCCTCGCCGCGCTGCTCGCCGCGCGGTCCAGGGGTTTCTGCAAGGCAGCCTGATCCACCGCCGCTCGCCGAGTTCTCCCTGGTTGTGCGCCTCCGGTAGGCCGCCCGCTCCTGCCCCCGGACCCGTCGAGGCGCGTGATATGCTGTGAAGGACCGGCCACGATCTTTCCGTTGCGATCCCTCGCCGCCCCGACCTACCGTCTAGCTCCGCGCATGCCGACTCCGCGCCAGGTCCTCGACCTCCTCTCCCGCAACGAGCTGCTCGCCCTCGCCGATGCGCACCGTCTGAGCATCGGCGACCGGCGGGTGAAGGCACACATCGCCGACCGGATCGAGATGACGGGGCCGCCCATGCCCGACCTGCTCGTCGGTCTCTCCCGAGACCGACTCGCCGAGCTCTGCCGCCAGTTCGGCCTCGACGGCGGGGGGCGCGCCAAGGCGCCCCTGATCACCCGCCTCGCCGGGTCATCGCAGCAGGCGCTCCCCTGGGCGCCGTCATCCCCGGGCGCCGCGGTCTCATCTTCTCCCCGCCCACTCCCGCGCGGAACGCTGTCGAACATGGACCAGGCCACGCACAACCGCATCATCTCCTTCATCTGGGGTATCGCCGACGACGTGCTCCGCGACCTCTTCGTCCGCGGAAAGTATCGCGACGTCATCCTCCCCATGTGCGTCCTGCGCCGCCTCGACGCGGTGCTGGAGCCGACCCGCAAGCAGGTCTGGGAGACCAAGGCGCTGCTGGACAAGGCACGTATCACCGAACAAAGCGCCGCGCTTACGGCCGCATCCGGCCAGGCCTTTTACAACACCTCCCGGTTCAGCCTGCGCGATCTGAAAGGCCGCGGCAACCCACAGCAGCTCAAGGCCGACTTCGAGGACTATCTCGACGGCTTCTCGCAGAACGTGCAGGAGATCCTGGTCAATTTCGAGTTTCGCAACGTCCTCGCTCGTTTGTCGAAGAACGATGCGCTCGGCACCCTGATAGAGAAGTTCTTCGATCCCGATACGAACCTCAGCCCGTTACCGGTGCTGAACGCCGACGGCACGGTGCGGCTCCCGGCCATGGACAACCACTCCATGGGTACCGTCTTTGAGGAACTGATCCGCAAGTTCAACGAGGAGAACAACGAGGAGGCCGGAGAGCACTGGACGCCCCGGGACGCGGTGCGGCTCATGACCACGCTCATGTTCCGCCCCATCGCCGGCCGGGTGAAGTCCGGCTCCTACAAGCTCTACGACTGTGCCTGCGGCACGGGGGGGATGCTCACCGTCGCCGAGGAGACGCTCCAGCGCATCGCCGCCGAGCACCGCCAGTCGGTGAAGACGCACCTCTACGGCCAGGAGATCAACCCCGAGACCTACGCGATCTGCAAGGCCGACCTGCTCATGAAGGGCGAGGGCGATCAGGCCGAGCACATCATCGGCGGCGCCGAGCACTCGACGCTCTCGCACGACGCCTTCCCGGCCGAGGTGTTCGACTTCATGCTCGCCAACCCGCCCTACGGGAAGAGCTGGAAGAAGGACCTCGACCTGATGGGCGGCAAGGACGGGATGCGCGACCCGCGCTTCAGGGTGATGCACAAGGGCGAGGAACTGTCCCTGGTCACCCGCTCGAGCGACGGGCAGCTCCTCTTCCTCGCCAACATGGCCTCGAAGATGAACCACAAATCGGTGCTGGGCAGCCGCATCGCCGAGGTCCACAACGGCTCGTCGCTGTTCACCGGCGACGCTGGGCAGGGCGAGAGCAACATCCGGCGCTGGCTGTTCGAGAACGACTGGGTCGAGGCCATCGTCGCGCTGCCGCTCAACATGTTCTACAACACCGGGATCGCGACCTACGTGTGGGTGTTGAGCAACCGGAAAGAGCCCCGGCGGAAGGGCAAGGTGCAGCTCATCGACGCGAGCGGGTGGTTCAAGCCGCTGCGGAAAAACCTGGGAAAGAAGAACTGCGAGCTGTCCGAGGAGGACATCGCGCGGGCGCTGGCGGCCTACGAAGCGTTCACCGAGAGCGAGCAGTCGCGGGTGTTCGACAACGAGGCGTTCGGGTACTGGAAGGTGACGGTGGAGCGGCCGTTGCGGCTCCACAGCCAGTTGACGACCAAGGCGATCGAGGGGCTGCGATTCGCATCGGGGGACGAGGACATCCGGAGCGTCTTGTATGACGAGCTCGGGGATGCGCTCTTCGAGAACTTCGGTAAGGCGAAGGCGGCGCTCGAGAAGCGGCTGGCGGCCTGGGGCGACGGGGAGAGCGAGGACGAGGGTGAGGAGGACGCACCGAAGAAAGGTCTTCCGGAGAAGAAGAAGAAGAAGCTGCTCGATCCGAAGACGTGGGAGCGCGACGGGCGGCTGGTGGAGACAGCGACGGCGCTACGGAAGACGCTCGGGGGCGGGGTGTTCGAGGATCATAACGAGTTCCGGCGGCAGGTAATTGCAGCGCTCGACAAGCTGGACAGGAGGGTCGGCGCGTCCGATCTGAAGCTGCTGCTGCGTGCCGTGAGCTGGAGAGTGGAGACGGCGCCGCCCGTGATTGCCAAGGTGCATAAGCCAGGTAAGGCGGCGGCGGACCCGCTGCGAGGGCTCTATCAGGAGACGGTCGAGGGCAACAAGTGCGTCGTCGAGTACGAGCCGGACACCGACCTCCGTGACACGGAGCAGGTGCCACTCCTGGAGAAGGGCGGCATCGAGGCGTTCTTGCGGCGGGAGGTGTTGCCTTATGCGCCGGATGCGTGGCTCGACGAGAGCAAGACGCAAATCGGGTATGAGGTGAGCTTCACGAGGCACTTTTATAAGCCGCAGCGGCTGCGGTCGCTGGAAGAGATTGCGCTGGACATCGTGGCGGTCGAGAAGGAGGCGGAGGGGCTGCTCAATGGGCTGGTCAAGCGGGGGGCGGCATGATCGAGAAGCTCAGACCGTACCCTGAATACAAGGCGATCGGTGTGCCGTGGCTCCGGCAGATTCCCGCCCATTGGGACATCTCGCGCAGCAAGAGATTGTTTTCCGCTCGCAAAGAACTTGCCTTTCCAGGAGATGTGCAGCTTTCGGCGACGCAAGCGTATGGAGTGATCCCGCAGTCGGACTTCGAGGCGAGGGTCGGTCGTCGCGTCGTGAGGATCTCCATGCATCTGGAGAAGCGCCGGCACGTCGAGAAGGACGACTTCGTCATTAGTATGAGAAGCTTTCAGGGCGGACTGGAGCGCGCGTGGGCATCTGGGGCCATCCGTTCTTCTTATGTTGTCTTGAAGGCACAGGCGGGTGTCGACGTCGGCTACTTTACTCACCTATTCAAGTCCCACGGTTATATCCGTGCACTACAATCTACGGCCGACTTTATTCGGGATGGTCAAGATCTAAATTTCAGCAACTTTGCCAGCATCGATCTGCCGCTGCCGCCACTCGCCGAGCAGACGATCATCGGCCGCTTCCTCTACCACGCCAACCGCCGCACAGATCGCTTCATTCAGGCGAAGCGGAGACTCATCGCACTCCTGAATGAGCAGAAACAGGCCATCATCCACCGCGCCGTCACTTGCGGGATTGATCCGAGCGTACCAAGGAAGAACTCGGGGGTGGAATGGCTTGGAGAGATTCCGGCACATTGGAACTTACGACGACTGAAGACCCTGTCGACGTTCGTCACGAGTGGCTCACGCGGCTGGGCACGATACTACTCAGATACCGGCTCCGTTTTTCTGCGAATCGGAAACATCTCAACATCGTCTATCGATCTTCGCACGCGTCGTCTTGTTCATGTCCAACCACCCGCGGATTCTGAGAGAGAGCGAACTCGGACAATCGCCAACGATCTACTTCTATCGATCACAGCTCAGATTGGGGCGGTCGGCGTTGTTCCCAGGGAATTTGAGTCTTCTTACGTCAATCAACATACTGCGCTAATTCGACTTCGCAAAGGGACTGCGTTATCCCGTTGGGTCGGCTACGTGCTGCTTTCGCCTTTTGGTAAGGCACAATGCCGGCTCCTGACCAACGGGGGCACAAAGGTGGGCCTTACACTCGACGACGTTCGCTGCCTGTCTATTCTTTGCCCGCCGAAAGACGAACAGGCTCGCATTGTGACCGCCATTGAGCTTCAGTGCCGAGGCGTTGAGGATTCGATCACGCGTGTCGAGCGCGAGATCTCCCTCATCCGGGAATACCGCACCCGCCTCATCGCCGACGTCGTCACCGGCCAGCTCGACGTCCGCGCCACCGCCGCCCGCCTCCCCGCCTCCGACCCCGACGAACCCACCCCCGCCGACCTCGACGACGACGCCACCGACGACGACCTCGACGAAGGCGAGCCCGAATGACCGCCCCGCTCGTCCCCCTTCCTGCCACCCTCGTCGACGAGCTGCGCCGCCTCATCGACCAGAGCCGGGCCGCCGCCGCCCGATCCATCAACAGCGAGCTCGTCTGGCTCTACTGGCAGATCGGCCGCCGCCTTCGCGAGCACGTCGTCGGCGAGGGCCGGGCCGCGTACGGCGAGCAGGTCGTCGCCGACGTGGCCGCCTCCCTGTCGGCTGAGTACGGCCGCGGCTTCAGCAAGCGCAACCTCCATCACATGCTCCGCTTCGCCGAGGTTTTCCCGGATCCGGAGATTGTGCACGCGCTGCGTGCACAGTTGAGCTGGACTCATCTTCGAGAGATCATCGCCCTCGACGACCCCCTCCAGCGCCGCTTCTACGTCGAGCTCTGCCGCCTTGAAGGCTGGAGCACCCGGACCCTCCAGGAGAAGATCGCCGGCATGCTCTTCGAGCGCACCGCCATCGCGAAGCGCCCGGAAGCTGTCGTTCAAGAAGCGCTGTCCGCGCTCGGCGAGGGCGGCCGGATGACGCCCGACCTCGTCTTCCCCGACCCGTACGTCCTCGACTTCCTCGGCCTGCCCGCCTCTTTCGGCGAGCGCGAGCTGGAGGCCGCCATCCTGCGGGAGCTGGAGGGTTTCCTCCTGGAGCTGGGACAGGGCTTCAGCTTCATCGCGCGGCAGAAGCGGATGAGCATCGGCGCCGAGGATTTCTACCTCGACCTGCTCTTCTTCCACCGTCCGCTGCGGGCCATCGTGGCCGTCGAGCTCAAGCTCGGCCGCTTCGACGCCCGCGACAAGGGGCAGATGGAGCTCTACCTCCGCTGGCTCGACAAGCATGAGCGCCAGCCCCACGAGAACCCGCCGCTCGGCCTCATCCTCTGCGCCGACAAGAACGAGGAGCAGATCGAGCTGCTCCAGCTCAGCGAGGGATCGATCCGCGTGGCGAGCTACCTGACGGAGCTGCCCCCGCGCGCGCTCCTCGAGAAGAAGCTCCTGGAGGCCATTGCCCACGCGCGCGCGCAGATCGGCGCCGCACCGCGGCCGATCACGAGCGGGGGTGAACCTTCGACCTGAGCCGAGGAGGAGACCGCATGACCACCGACACCAGCGAGAAGGGCCTCGAATCCCTCATCGTCCGCGCCATGACCGGGCGGATCGACCTCCTCTCGCCACCCTACATTGCCGCCGAGTCCTCCACGCCCGTCGCGGGCGGGACCGGCTGGCTCCTCGGCGATTCGAAGCACTACGACCGCGGTGCCTGCGTTGACCTCGTCCAGCTCCGCGGCTTCCTCCTCGCCACCCAGCCGAAGCTCGACGCGGCCCTCTCGCTCGGTTCGGACACGCCAACGCGTCGCCAGTTCCTCGGGCGCCTGGAGAAGGAGATTGGCAAGCGCGGCGTCGTCGACGTGCTGCGCAAGGGCATCGACCACGGCGCGCATCATATCGAGCTTTTCTACGGCACTCCGTCCCCGGGCAATCAAAAGGCCGAGGAGCGCTTTGCCCGTAACCGCTTCAACGTCACGCGCCAGCTCGCGTACAGCAGCGACGAGACGCGCCGCGCGCTCGATCTCGCCCTGTTCGTCAACGGACTGCCCGTCGCCACCTTCGAGCTTAAGAACAGCCTCACCAAGCAGACGGTAGCCGATGCGGTCCAGCAGTATTGCAATGATCGCAACCCCAGAGAGCCGCTGTTCGCCTTCGGCCGCTGCGTCGCCCACTTCGCCGTCGACGACGCTGAGGTGCGGTTCTGCACCGAGCTCAAGGGCAAGGGATCATGGTTCTTGCCCTTCAATCAGGGAACCAACGGGGGGGCCGGGAACCCGCCCAACCCGGACGGCTTAAAGACAGCTTACCTCTGGGAGCGCGTGCTCACCCCCGCAGGGCTCACGGACATCCTGGAGAACTACGCGCAGATCGTCGAGGATCCGGACCGGCGCACCGGCAAGAAGAGGCGCAGGCAGATCTTCCCTCGCTATCATCAGCTCGACGTCGTGCGGAAGCTGCTCGCCGACGTGCGCGAGCACGGGGTCGGCAGGCGCTACCTGGTCCAGCACTCGGCGGGCAGCGGCAAGTCCAACTCGATCGCGTGGCTCGCCCACCAGCTCATCGCGGTGAAGAGGGACGACAAGGACGCCTTCGACTCCATCATCGTGGTCACGGACCGCCGCATCCTCGACGAGCAGATCCAGCAGAACATCAAGCAGTTCGCCCAGGTGAGCGCCGTCGTCGGCGCCGTCACCGGCGCGGGGGGCTCGAAGACGCAGCAGCTCTCGAGGTTCCTGGCCTCCGGCAAGAAGATCATCATCACCACCGTCCAGACCTTCCCCTTCTTGCTGAAGGAGATCGACGACGCCCACCGCAGCGGCCGGTTCGCGATCATCATCGACGAGGCCCATTCGAGCCAGGGAGGCAAGGCGACCACGGCGATGAGCGAGGCGCTGGCCGAAGCCGACGAGGACCCGGAGGACGTGGTCAACGACGAGCTGGAGCGGCGCATGGACGCACGCAAGCTGCTCAATAACGCGAGCTACTTCGCGTTCACGGCGACGCCCAAGAACAAGACCCTGGAGATGTTCGGCGAGGCGCTCCCGCCCGACGCCGAGGGCAAGATCCGGCACCAGCCCTTCCACAGCTACACGATGAAGCAGGCCGTGGCCGAGGGCTTCATCCTCGACGTCCTCGCGAGCTACACGCCGGTGAGCAGCTACTACAAGCTGGTCAAGACCACCGAGGGCGACCCCGAGTTCGACGTCAAGAAGGCCCGGAAGAAGCTGCGCCGCTACGTGGAGGGCCACGACACCGCGATCCGCCTCAAGGCCGAGATCATGGCCGACCACTTCCACGAGCAGGTGATCGCGCTCCGCAAGATCAAGGGCGAGGCGCGGGCCATGGTGGTCACCAGCGGCATCGAGCGGGCCGTGCAGTACTTCCACGCGCTAAAGGCCTACCTCGCCGAGCGCGAGAGCCCCTACCGCGCCATCGTGGCGTTCTCCGGCGAGCACGACTTCGGGGACGGCAAGGTCACCGAGACGGCGCTGAACGGCTTTCCCAGCTCGGAGATCGTCAACCGGATCCAGGAGGACCCGTATCGCTTCTTGGTCTGCGCCGACAAGTTCCAGACCGGCTACGACGAGCCCCTCCTCCACACCATGTACGTGGACAAGCCGCTGTCGGGCATCAAGGCCGTCCAGACGCTCTCGCGCCTCAACCGCGCGCACCCCGACAAGCACGACGTCTTCGTCCTCGACTTCCAGAACGACGCCGAGACCATCACCAAGGCCTTCGCCGACTACTACCAGACCACGGTCCTGAGCGAGGAGACGGACCCCAACAAGCTCCACGATCTGAAGGCGGCGCTCGACGGCTGGCAGGTCTACGCGCCGGAGCAGGTCGAGGAGGTGGTCACGCTCTTCCTGAGCGGCGCGGAGCGGGACAGGCTCGATCCCATCCTCGACGCCTGCGTGGCGGGCTACCTCGAACGCCTCGACGAGGACGGGCAGGTCGACTTCAAAGGCAAGGCGAAGGCGTTCGTCCGGACGTACGAGTTCCTCGCCTCCGTGCTGCCCTACTCGAACGCGGCATGGGAGAAGCTCTCCATTCTCCTGAACTTTCTCATCCCGAAGCTGCCGGCGCCGAAGGAGGAGGACCTGTCTCGCGGGATCCTCGAATCCATCGACATGGACAGCTATCGCGTGGAGAAGCGGGCCGCGCAGGAGCTCGCCTTGCCCGACGAGGAGGGGGTCGTCGGTCCCGTGCCCGTGGCCGGCGGGGGCCACCGGCCCGAGGCGCAGATGGATCGGCTGTCGAACATCCTCAAGGGCTTCAACGAGCAGTTCGGCTCCACGTTCGGCGACGCCGATCGCATCTTCCAGCGCTTCGTCGACGACGTCGCGCCGAAGGTGGCGGCCGATGCCGCGTACCAGAACGCCAAGCGGAACACGCCGGAGACCGCGCTGCTCGAGTTCGACAAGGTGCTCGCCAGGGTGATGCTCGGCCTGCTCAAGGACGATACGGAAGTCTACAAGCAGTTCGTCCAGAACCCGTCCTTCAAGCGCTTCGTGACGGATTTGGTCTACCGGTTGACGTCGGACCTGTCAGACGACACGCCGCTGAAGTCGCCGCGACCTCGCGGGGCTGGAGGGGCGCGCAGGCAGCTCTCAGAGCGCCTGGCGTTGTCCGCCGACGCCTGCGATCGGCTGGGAGCCGAGCTCCTGGACGTGCTGGACCGAGAAGGGCGCATCAGCCTGGCCGACACGCTCCGGACGGCTGTCGCACGCGGGCTGACCGAAGCGGACGGCGTCGCCGCCGTCGAGCGCCTGGCCCGCCCGCAGTCCGCGGGGCTCCGCCGCTTCTACGTCGACCGATCCCGATCGCAGCCACGCCTGGTACCGCCCGACGAAGTGCGGCACCTGTACTTGGCTCTCAGCGAAAACAGGGCCGCCCGCATCGCGTGGGCCTCGCAAATCGAGGTGATTTGGGCCGCTGCCGAGCAAGATGCCCTGCGCGAGGGAGGTGCGGCATGAGCCCGCCGGTTGCCTTCGACGACTCCCTGGAACGCCTCTTCGGTCTGCTCGAGGCGCACAACTCAAACCTCCTAGCTCTCCTGCGCGCGACGACGGAGGGCGAGTTCATCGAGGCGACCGAAGGGGCCATTGACAGCGCGCTACGCACCATCGAGAGCGGCGCCAAGCTGTACTCCAAGCTCGACGAGCGCGGGCTGTCGTTGCTGCTGGCTGATTTCCTGAACAAATCCGGTTATCAGGCGACCGCCGAGCGGTTCGTCAACGGGCATGTCGACGTTGTGATCGAGCATGCGTTCGGTGGACGATGGAAATATCTGGGTGAGTGCAAAATCCACGACGGCTACAAGTACCACATCGACGGGTGCGAGCAGGTGCTCGGGTACTGCACCGGTCGTGAGCAGCGAGCTTTTTGTTTGGATTTCTTCAAGGGAGAGGGAATGTACCAGAAGCTCGCCAAGCTACGGAAGGATATGGATACGGAGCTGCCGCTGGTGCAGGCCGCGCCCAGCGCGGGGCACGCAATTAGGGGAGCGTTCGTTACGGTCCACACGCACAAGAGCGAGAGAGGGGTGGAGCTCCTGCATCTCGGGTGCTGGGTGCCGAAACAGTGATGGGCGCATCGTCGCTTCCGCGCCTTGATGCGTGCAACTGCGCGCCTGGGCGCGTACTCTCGGTGCATGGCACGTCCGCACCTGCTCCCGTTCACCGTGGTGTCGATTGCTGCGCTTGCAGCCTGTGACCGCTCCGAGTCCGCGAGCGCGCCTGCGTCCGCGGGCGCGACCGCCGCGGGCGCGACCGCCGCGGCCGCGCCGGCTGCGCCTGCCCCGAGCGGCGCGTCCGCCGTGGCGCCGGCGGCGAGCTGCCCGACAGGCAAGTGGGAATACGACTATGCCGATATGTTCCTCGAGACGCTGGCGCGCAACTCGTCGGGCGCGCGCGTCGTCAGCGAGCGCGGGAAGTACATCTGCACGTTCAACGGCAACGAGCGTGGCAGCTACGTGTGCGAGACGAGCGAGGGCGGCGTCGAGAACGTATTCGAGGCGCCCACGGCGGGGATGGCCATGAGGATCACGCTCAAGATGAACGGCCGCTCCAGCGCAGACTACGAGCCCGCGGGCCCTGGCCGCTGGAAGACGACGCGCGCCGACATGAGCGGGCTGCGCGTCGAGACCAAGGCCACGCTCGGCGGCCGCGACATGCCCGTGCCCGCGACCAACGCCTTCTCTGGCATGGACCGCCCAGGGACCCTCTTCGAGTACCGCTGTGAAGGCGACGTGTTCAAGCTCAAGCCCATCGTCGAGGGCATGGCGACCGACTTCATCACCATGAAGCGGGTGCCTTGAGCGCTTGGCTGTCCGGGGTACGCTTGGATTCGCTGGCCGCGCCCGGCTCCGGCAGGGGGCCCCGGAGCCGCGCTCGCCTTCGCTTCAGATCGCCGACTTCACGAGGCGCAGCCGCTTCTCGGCCTGTCCCCGCTCGCTGAGCCGCAGCTCCGAGGCGGCGGGCGCGCGGCGCCGCACCGGCTGGTGCAGCCTGGCGCTCGCCAGGATGGCCTCGCACAGGTCGCCGAACTCGTAGCCTGCGGCCTCCGCGATCTTCGGCAGGAGGCTTGTCTGGGTCATGCCCGGCAGGGTGTTCACCTCGAGCACGTACTCGTTCTCTCCGCCGGTCACGAGCAGATCCACCCGCACCGCGCCCGTGCACCCGAGCGCCTGGGCCGCCCGCTCCGCCAGGTTCAGGACGCCGCGGTAGCGGGTCGGCGGGAGGCGCGCCGGCATGTGGTACTCGGTCATGCCCGGCGTGTACTTGGCCTCGTAGTCATAGAGCCCCTTCTTCGGGACGATCTCGATCGCGCCAAGGACCTTCCCGTCCAGGATGCCCACGTTGACCTCGGTCCCCGCCACGAACCGCTCCACGATGGCGGCGTCGTCGAACTCGAACGCCAGCGCGAGCGCCGACTTCAGCTCCTCGAGCGACCCGACCTTGGTCACGCCGAGGCTCGACCCCTCGCCGCGCGGCTTGACGATGACGGGGAACCCGAACGAGCCATGGACGGCATCGAGCTCCTCGAGGTCCTGATTCGCACCCACAGTGTAGTAGGGAGGCGTCGGCACGTTGTGCAGCCGGAACATCTCCTTGGCCTTCAGCTTGTCCATCGCAAGGGCGCTCCCGAGCACGCTCGACCCCGTGTACGGGATCTGGGCGAGCTCCAGGACGCCTTGCACGCACCCGTCCTCACCGAGACGTCCGTGCAGTGCCAGGAAGGCCGCGTCGAGCCGCGCGCGCTGCAGCGTCGCGCAGAGCTCCGCGCCGAACCTGTCCCCGAGCGTGATCCGCACGACATCGTACCCGCGGGCCTCGAGCGCCTCGGCGACGGCCGCGCCCGAGCGCAGGGACACGTCGCGCTCACCCGACGAGCCGCCCATCACGACGCCCACCCGCTTCCGGACTTGCCGCTCCACCATCGAAGAACCTCCGTCGCCTTCCCGTGCGGACACCAACACCACGTCAGCTCCTTCCAGTACAGTCCAGCTGCCGGAGAGGTGCTGCGCAAAAACCAAGCCAGCTGCTCCCAAGGCCAAAATCGGCGGCCTTGTCAGCGGAGGGCGCTATTCCTGAGCTGTGGTTGAGGAAAACCGCGCCCGCCCGCCGTGTTCACCTGCCCACGGCGTGCCGACCGCCAACCCGGTATCAAGGCCCGCGGCGGAGGTCAACTAAACGGAGCGATCGCGCCGTCGAGGGAGACGGGCGCGGCTGGGGCCATCTCGCGGCGTGTCCGGGAGTCTGCGGCCACGGCGGGGCAGCTCCGCGCGCGCTCTCCCCCCCGCGCGGCGGCGCAGGCGCGTCGGGCGCTTCGCACCTGGGGAATCTATACGAGCGGCACACGAGATCATTTTGAAAAGCGACAGCGCTCTCGCCTGCCCGCGGCGCTGGCGGCGCTGGCGGCGCTGGCGGCGCTGGCGGCGACCGAGCGAGGCACTCGACTGCGGATGACATGATAATTCTTCGCTCGCCCCCGCAAGTGGTTGCAATCGCGAGTAGCCATCATTCCGGCGCGGGAGAGCGCTTTTCTGCTCCGGCGCCTTACACCCTTTGGTAGGCTCTCTCGGCCCATGCGGAGAACACTTGGCGCCCATGGGCCAGGTTCGATCCTGCGGAGTTCCCCGGCTCGGTTGCGGGGGACACCCTGCAGCGGCCTCGTCAAAAAGACCCGTCGAGCGTGAGCTCTCGAGGTGCCAGGGTAGGGTTGCCCGCGTGCTCGTTTCCGACCTTGTCGCCACCTCCGAGCGTGTCGCCGCGCTCTCTCGCCGTGTCGAGAAGATCGGCGCGCTCGCCGCGCTCCTGCGCCGCCTCTCGCCCGCGGAGGTGCAGATCGGCGTCGACTGGCTCACCGGTCGGCTGCGCCAGGGGCGGCTCGGCCTCGGGCCTTCGGTGTTCGCCGAGGCCCGCCGGGCCTCTCCTTCCGTCGCCCAGCCTGCGCTCACCCTGGGGGACGCCGACGCGGTCTTCACGGAGATCGCGCGCGCCTCGGGGCCGGGGGCCGGGGGGGAGCGCCGCGCGGCGCTGGCGGGGCTGTTCGCGCGCGCCACCGATCTCGAGCGGGACTTCTTCGCGCGGCTCCTCGCCGGCGAGCTCCGCCAGGAGAGGCTCGAGCCGGTCATGGTCGACGCGGTGGCGCGCGCGGCGCGGGTGCCGCCGGCCTCGCTGCGGCGCGCGGTGATGCTGGCCGGCGACGCGGCGGAGGTGGCCAAGGCCGCGCTCCTCGAGGGGGCGCTCGGCCTCCAGCGCTTCTCGCTGCAGCTGCTCCGCCCCGTGCAGCCGATGCTGGCGCAGTCGGCCGACGACGTCGCGACGGCGCTGAGCGAGCTCCGCGCGATGGCGCTGGAGTGGAAGCTCGACGGCGTGCGCGTGCAGGCGCACAAGGCCGGCGACGAGGTGCGCGTCTTCAGCCGCGGCCTCGGCCCGGTCACGAAGGCGGTCCCCGAGATTGTCGAGGTCGTCCGGGCGCTCCCGGTCCGCTCGGTCGTGCTCGACGGCGAGGCGCTCACCTTTCGCGCGGACGGCGCGCCGCACCCGTTCCAGGTCACGATGCGCCGCTTCGGCCGCGCGCACGACGCGGCCGCGCTGCGCGCCGAGCTGCCGCTGCGCGCCCTGTTCTTCGACGTGCTGCACCTCGACGGCGAGGATCTGCTCGACCGGCCCGGCAGCGAGCGCACGGCCGCGCTCCGGCAGGTGCTCGACCGGTCGCTGAGGGTCCCGCGCATCGAGCTGCCGACGGCGGCCGAGGCCGAGGCGTTCTTCGCCGACGCGCTCGCCCGCGGCCATGAGGGCGTGATCGCCAAGTCGCTCGCCGCGCCCTACGAGGCGGGGCGGCGCCGCGGCTCGTGGCTCAAGGTGAAGCGGGCGCGCACCCTCGACCTGGTGGTGCTGGCAGCCGACTGGGGGACGGGCCGGCGCCGGGGGCTGCTCAGCAACCTGCACCTCGGGGCGCGCGATCCCGCGGCCGGGGGCTTCGTCCTGCTCGGCAAGACGTTCAAGGGCATGAACGACGAGGTGATCGCGTCGCAGACGCAGCGGCTGCTGGAGCTCGAGATCGGCCGCGACGCAGACACGGTGTACGTGCGGCCGGAGATCGTCGTCGAGGTCGCCTTCGACGGCGTGCAGGCGAGTCCGCGGTTCCCCGGGGGGGTCGCGCTGCGGTCTGCGCGGGTGAGGAGATACCGGCCTGACAAGGGTGCAGACGAGATCAGCACGATGGACGAGGTGCGGGCGATCCATGCGGGAGCGCTCGCGCGCGATGCGGCCGAGAAAGGGCAGGCGGCGGGAGGAGGAGAGGAGGCGGAGGGGGACGGATGACGCTCGGGGCGAGCCGTCCGCCCTTGCTGCTATTGCAGCGCGCCGCGCGAGGGCGGGTCGTCGAAGCAAGCTCCGTCGAGATCCGTCGACAGCGCCGCGAGCGGCGTCCCGCTGCTCACGGCGGGGCTGTCCGGCTTGAGGTGATAATCCCCGCCGGCGACGTCGACGAACCCCGGATCGATCCCCGCCATCGAGCCGTAGTCCGTGAGCGGCAACCCGACCGGACTCGACGCCTCCGGATCGTCGGCCGCGTACCACAGGTTCGTGTGCAATGAATTCGTCGCCAGCGTCGGGAACGACGGCGGATAATACTCCTTCGCCCCGACGTCGCTGCGGCGATAGTACGTGATGTTGTTGACGAAGCGATTGTCCGCTGTCGCCTGAACCCTGGGGTTTTCGCCCACGCCTCCCGACCCGGGAAAGAACGACAGCAGGCTGTGGTTCGGGAACACGATGGTGTTGTTGGCGACCAGGCACCCCACACAGCCGTTGAAAGAGACCGCCGCGCCGGGCGCCACGATCAGATTTCCGAGCACGCGGACGTCCTGCACCTCGATGATGTCGGCCCCCGGCGCGACCGGCGGGCGAAACGCCTCGGGCGACACGATCGTGCCGAGCCGGACCCCGTAGCCCCCGATGACATCGAAGATGCGATTGTTGCGGATCTCGACGTCCGAGCTGCCGCCCCCGATCACGACGCCGGCGACCCTCGCCCCGTTGACCGCGTTGCGGGCGACCACGCCGCGATGCGAGCCGATGATTTCGAGCCCATTATACGCGTCCATGTCGACCAACTCGCTGTCCAGCAGCCAGAAGTCGTTGACTCCGGCCAAGCGCACAGCCGAGGCGGCATACGTGTCGACGTCGCGCACGGAAACGCGCTCGACGGCGACGAATTGCGTCACCGTCGGGTCGGCGTACGCCTCGCCATCATCGACGATGAGCGCGGGGGTATCCTGCGAAGGCAAGGTATGGGCGATCTCGAGGTCGTGCATCACTACGTGGCGCAGCCTCGAGAAGTGCAGGATCGGGCTCCCGCCGACGAATACCGGCCGATCCTCCCCCGGTGCACCGCCGATCCAGATCGGCGCCTCGGCAGTGCCGGCGACGTCGCTGATCTGCTCGGGCTCGTACGTTCCGGCGTGGATCCGCACCGCTGTCCCCGGAGTCGCCGTGCCCACGGCCGCGGCGAGGGTCGAGCACGGTGCCTCCTCCGTCCCGCACCCCGCGGCGTCCGTCCCGCCGGGAGCCACGTGGAGGAACATCACCGGATGCTTGCCGGCCGCGAAGTGGGGTAGGTTCACGCAATCCACCGGCTCGCCGGACGGCTCTCCTCCACCACCGCCCTGCCCCGGACCACCGCCCTCACCCGGACCGCCGCCCTGCCCCGGACCACCGCCCTGCCCCGGACCACCGCCCTGCCCCGGGCCGCCGCCCTGCCCCGGGCCGCCGCCCCAGCCCCCCACGCCGTCACCGCCGGATCCTCCCGATCCAGCGCCATGAGCGCCGCTCGAATTGACGGCCGGATCGGGCTCACGGCTCTCACCGCATCCGGCGAGGATGATGGCAGGGGCAAGGCTCAACAGAAGAGAAGCGATAATGCGCATGGCGTAACCTCCGCGCAACAGGCTACGTCCCCGCCCGAGGATCGCCCCTTAATCCCACCTTAAAGCGATTCGCGCGCTCCTTCCCGCGGCGCCATCGCCCTTGCTCTCCCATCCATTCCGCAGGCTCGCGGAGAGGGTGTTCGCGGGGCGGGGTGGCGGGATGGGCCGATGTCTCCGTCGCGTTCGGAAATGTTGCCTCCTTGTCGGGGCAGGAGGGGCGGCGGGGCCGCGCAGGACCCGCACGGATGTGACGCAGTACACACAAGAGGGCGCGCAGGAGAGATGCTGAGGCCGCGCAGCAGAACGCCGGGCCCGCGCAGCAGAGCGCCAGTGCCGGGCCGCAGCGGCGCCTGAACCGCGCAGCAGAGCGCCAGTGCCGCGCAGCAGGACATGTCGTCTCAGAGCGGCACGTGTGCGAGGAGGATGTCGTTCGCCCAGCCCTCGCTCTCAAGGACGCCGAAGCCGGTCTGCACGGAGAACCTGAAGCTCGTCACGAACGACAGGTGTCCTTTCGCGTCGAGCACGGAGGCGGCAAGGCTGATGTTCCCGACCTCCTCGCCGAGCTCGACGATCCGCCGCTGCGCGACGAACGCCCCGGTGCCTGGCTCGTAGGTGGCGATGTAGGTTCCCGGCGTGTTCACCGAGCCGCCGCCGAGGTCGAAGAAGTCGAAGGGTGGCGCGAGCGAGATGATGAGCGCGACCCTGCCGTCGGGCGCGAACGAGAGGCTGGTCGAGCCGAAGTACTGTGCGCCCGGGAGCGCGTTCACCCATCGGATCGCGCCGTCCTCGCCGGCGAGCTTCATGAGGAAATTGCCGTGTATACCGTCGATTCGCCCCTCCCCGAGGTCGGCGCCCCGCGCGAACTGACCGGCGATCAGCACGTCGCCGTGCTCGTCCACGATCAGCGCCTTCGCCACGTCGCCGCTGATTTCACTACTGTCTTGGGGGGCGCCGAAGTGCCTCGACCAGAGGTGGGCGCCGTCCTCCCCCGAGTACTTCGCCACCCAGGCCTGAGCGCCTCTCAGCCCGGTGGTGGAGCCCCCGCCGAGGTCGGCGTCACCAGAGAAGGTCCCTGCGACGAGGATGTCGCCGTGGAGATCCACGGCCATCCCGCTGATCGCGTACGTGATGGATCCGCTCAGGTTTCCCACGTCCGTCGCGAAGCGGGTCGTCCCGTCGGCGGCGAACCTGGCGAGGGTAAGGCGGCCCCCGGCTTGAGCGGCGACACTGACGTTGTTTCCGGGACCGACGGCCACGCGGCCTCCGAAGTCGAAGCCGCCGCCGCCCAGGCGGTGCATCCAGCGCGGGGCGCCGTCCCGATCGAGCGCGAGCACGAAGATGTCGCTCGAGGAGGTCCTCGGGTCGTCTCGTTCCAGCTCTTCCAGGACGAGGTCGCCGGCCTGGAGCGGACCGTTCGCGTAGTGGCCGATGACGGCGATGCCGTCGTTTCCGTCGACCGCGACCCCCGTGGCCATCACGCTACTGCCGCCGCCGAAGCGCCGGACCCAGCGCAAGGCGCCGTCGTCTGCATACGTGGCGACGAAGATGTCCGCGTCGCCGACGAGCGGCGTGGCGCCGGCGCCGAAATCGGCTGCTCCCCCCGACCAGCCGGCCAGGACGACGTTTGCCTCGCTATCGATCGCGAGGGCGGTGGCCTGCTCCGTCCCGGGTCCCGAAATCTGCTGGTACCAGGCCTCCGCTAGCGGCGATCCCCCGCCGCCACCCGCGCCTCCGCCGCCACCCGCGCCTCCGCCGCCACCCGCGCCTCCGCCACCCGCGCCTCCGCCGCCACCCGCGCCTCCGCCGCCACCCGCGCCTCCGCCGCCACCCGCGCCTCCGCCGCCACCCGCGCCTGCGGCCCCCATGCCATCGCCGCTGGATCCTCCCGATCCCGCGCCTGGGGCGCTGCTCGAATTGACCTCCGGATCGAGCACACGGATCTCACCGCACGCGGCGAGGGTGATGGCAGGGGCAAAGAGCAGCAGAGCAGAAGCGATGATACGCATGGCGCGACCTCCGCCGAACAGGCTACGTCCCCGCCGCAGGACCACCCCTTAATCCCCCCTTAAACCGACTCGCGCGCCCTCCCGCGGCTCCCCCGCCCTTGCTCTCCCATCCATTCTGCAGGCCCCCTACCGCCGCTCCCCCCCGCCCTCGCCCGTCTCCCCCCCGCGCGACTCGCCCCCTCCCCCCGCGGCCGGCTCCACCGCCACGTAGTGGACCGGCAGCGCCGGATCCAGCGAGTACCCGTCTGCGTCTCTCCGGAGCCACGGCTTCATCCCGAGCTTCCGCAGCTGGTTCATCGCCACGTAGATCCGGTTCGCCGCCGCCTCCGGCAAGATCCGCTCGCCGGGCCACCCCGCCTCCTTCAGCGCGGCCAGGGAGAGCCCTCGGCCGGGCGCAGACCGCTGCTGCTCGGCCAGCGCGTGCAGCAGGCGCCGCGCCGCGTGGCGCTCGCGCAGGTCGTGCCAGCCGCCGCCCGGCGGGCGGACGAAGCGCGCCCCCTCCGTCAGGAGGAGCTCGCCCTCCGCCCGCGCCTCGGGCGGGCCGCCCAGCGCCGCAAGGCTGCGCTCCAGGATCCGGAGCAGCAGCCGCACGTCGTCGGATCGGCTCGCGCTCGACGGCGATCCCTCCCGGGCGCGCGCGATCCTGCGTCGCGCCTCGCCCGCGTGCGCCGCCGCCTCCTCCCCCCGCCCGGCGCGGCGCGCCGCCTGGGCGAGCGCGAGGTCGACGAAGCCGGACGCCACCCGCGCGAGCTCCACGTCAGGCTCGTCCCCGAGCTGCGCGAGCAGCCGCTCCGCGGGCTCGATCGCGCGCCGCGCCTCCTCCACCTCGCCGACCGACGCGAGCGCCGCCCCGAGGCGGCAGAGGGCGATCCCCTCGGAGCGGCGGTCCCCGACCTCGCGGAGCAGCCCCACCGCGCGGCCGTGGCACGCGCGCGCATCGGCGAGGCGCCCCTCCTCGTGGTGGAGCGCGCCGAGGTTGCCGAGCGTGATCGCGAGCAGCCGGAGATCACCCACCTCGCCGAGGATCGCGGCCGCGCGCTCGTAGCGCCGCCGCGCCTGCGCGGGCGCCCCGCGCTCCTGCTCGAGCAGGCCGGCGTTCGTCGAGAAGATGCCCTCCATCCGGCCGTCGCCGATCTCCGCCGCGATCGCGATCGCCTGCTCGTAGTAGGCGGCGGCCTCGCCCTCGCGGCGCTCGTCGTGGTGGAGCGCGCCGAGGTTGCCGAGCACCCGCCCCTCGGCGCGGCGGTCGCCGAGGGCGCGGTGGAGCGCGAGCGCCTGCGCGTAGTGGTCGCGCGCGCGCTCCATGTCGCGCCGGCCGTGGTGGAGCACGCCGAGGTCCGCGAGGATCCCCGAGAGGAGCGCCCCTGCGCCGAGCGCCGCCGCCTGCGCCCGGGCGCGCTCGAGGTCCTCTAGCGCGGCCTCCGCCTGCCCTCGGAGCCGCCGCGCGCGCCCCCGCGCCGCGAGCGCGCGGGCCACGACGCGCGGATCGGCCGCGAGCGCCTCGGCCGCCGCGAGCGCCCGGTCGAGCAGCTCGAGCTGCGCCCCGAACGGGCCGCGGGTGCTGAGCACGGGCTCGATGGCGCAGAGCGCCCGCAGCGCGCGCTCGGCCGCCGCCTCGGAGCCGGCGCGAGGGGCCGTCGCCAGGGCGAGCGCGCCCTCGGCGACGGCGAGCAGCTCCTCCAGATCGCCGGCGATGCGGTTGAGCGCGTCGAGCGCGCCGCGCCGCTCGAAGTCCGCGGCCGCCGCCTCGCCGGCGGCCAGGTAGAACGCCGCGTGCCGCTCGATCGCGGCCTCGCGCTCCCCGCGCTCGGCGAGCTTCTCGGCGGCGAGCTCTCGCACCACCTCGTAGAGCGCGAAGCGCGTCGCCCCGTCGCTCCTCGGGGGCGCCGCGCGGAGCAGCGACTTGTCGCGCAGCGCCTCGATCCGATCGATCGCGGCGGCGTCGGGCTCCGCGAGGACGGCGGCGGCCGCCGCGAGCGTGAACGGCCCGTGGAAGGCGGAGCAGCAGGCGAGCGCCCGTCGCTCGCGGTCCTCGAGGAGATCCCACGACCACTCGATCGCGCTGCGCAGCGTCGCCTGCCGCGCCTCCCTGCCGCGCGCCGCGCCCGCGAGCAGGTCGAGCCGGCTCCCGAGCCGCGCGAGCAGGCCGCGCACGCCGAGCACGCCCTCGCGCGCCGCGGCGAGCTCGATAGCGAGCGGAATGCCCTCGAGCCGCCGCACCAGCGCGGCGACGTCGGCGAGGTGCTCGTCGCCGGGCGGCGGCGGCGGCGCGGAAGCGCGGTGGGCCGCGGCGCGATCGAGGAAGAGCGCCACGGCCGCGCTGCGCTCGGTCGAGCCCTCCGCGGGGAGGCCGAGGGGGCCGAGCTCGTAGCTGATCTCCCCTGTCAGGCGGGTGCGCTCGCGCGACGTCGCGAGGAAGCGGAGCTCGGGCGCCGCGCGCACCCACGCGTCGAGGGCCGGCGCGGCCTGCTCGAGCACCTGCTCCAGGTTGTCGAGCACGAGCAGCGCCGGCCCCTCGGTCGCGAGGGCGCGGCCGATCCGCTCGACGAGCGTCGCTTCCCGGCGTCCTGCCGCGACCTGCGCCCCGATCGCGCGCGCGACCGCGCCGCAGACGGCGCGCAGGTCGCGGCAGGCGGTGAGCTCGCAGAGCCACACGGCCTCGCCGGCGTGCGCCTCGGCCCAGCGGCTGGCGAGCTCCAGGGCGAGCCGCGTCTTGCCCATGCCGGCCGGGCCCCAGAGGGTGACGAGCCGTTCGCCGCGCCGGAGCAGCTCGGCGATCGCGACGAGCTCGCCCTCCCGGCCGATGAAGCGCGACGCGGGCAGGGCAAGGTGCCGCCTCCGCGGCCGAGCTGCGTCCGCCATGCGCCGACCTTCGATCGGACGGGGCCTGGATTCAACGCCGGAGCGGGCGGACGGCAGGGATGCGGCGGGACGGGCGCGGTGGGACGACGGCAGAGACGCGGCGGGACGGCGGAGATGCGGCGGGGCTCAGGGTCGCACGAGCGGGGTCACGAGCAGCTTCTTCCGTGCGCCGCTGAGCTCGACCTGCACCTCGATCCCGCGCCGGTCGAGCACCGACAGCGGGCGGATCGGCGTCACCTGGGCATAGAGATCGCCGGCGCCGCACCAGGTGCCCTGGAGCGCGGGCGCCTCGGTGTCGTCGGGCGTGAAGACGACGGCGCCGGTGCGGCAGCCGCCGTCGACCGCCGCGTAGAGGCCCTCGATGCGGTCGAGCGCCGCGGGACGCGCGCGAAAGGCGAGCTCCGCGCCCTCCGGCGTGCGCAGCCGCCCGGATTCGCCGCCCGGATCGGCGGTCGCCGTCCACCCGTCGCTCTCGAGCGAGAACGCGCCGCTCGGGTCCTCCGGTCCCTCGAACCACCGGGTCATGGTCGCGTAGCTGCTCACGCCCCCGCAGACGTAGAGCGTCACCGCGCCCTCGCCGCGCACGAGGGCGAGCACGGCGTCCGTGCCGTCGACCGTGCCGACCGAGATCTCGGGCGGCGGGCCTTCGGGGTCTGCAGCGCACGCCGCGCAGAGCACGGCGCCGAGCACCCCGGCGGCGCGCGCGAGCGCGCGAGCGCTCTTCATGGAGAAAACGATCCCACCGGAGCGATGAAAACGGCGCATGGGGTCTTATTTTAGTCGAGACCCGGGGCGGAGGGAGCGGCAGTTCCGTGCCAAAAGCAAATGGGAGTCCGGGAGCGCTACGCCCCCCCGTCCGGCGGAACATCGTGAGCGCTACGCCCCCCCGTCCGCCGGAACATCGCCGGACAGCCCCTTTCGTCGCGCGGCGCGGACCGCCGCGAGCCAGTGCACCTTGGCCGGGTCGCTGTCCCACGGCGGGGCCTCCCGGTAGAGCGAGTCCCAGAATTCGCGCGCTGCCGCCTCGGCGGTCGCGAGCTCGCTCTCGCCTTCGGGCGCGTCCTCGACGGCATCCACGAGAGCGCGCCATGGGTCCGAGTCGTAGCCTCTCAGGTTCGGCCACGGCCTTGCGGGTTGTCCATCGAAGAGCCCGTCGCTGCTCTGGAGAAAGCCCTCGTACGCGCTCTGGGCCACGGCGTCTCGCCGGCGACGGTTGACCTCGTCCACGCAGGAGTGCCGGTAGGACTCGGCCCATTCGCGGTCCTCCTCCGGCACGTCGTCTCGCCAGGCGCTCGCATAGAGATCGCGCAGTTCCTGCAGGAGCACAGCCGACTCCTTGAGAACCGTCGTGTGACGCAACGCGTCCGCGAGGGCTCGGTTGCGCGCCGCGCTCGGTCCGGGGAGAGGATGCGCCCTAAACGTCCAGGACCGCGCAACATCCACCACCGGGCGGATGGGCCTCGTCATGGATCTCGGGAGCCCGCGGCGCCCGCGCCGAAACCCCCTCTGAAAGGCGCGGAGCGCCGAGGGCCGGTCCACCTCGGGGGCGTCGTCGACCGCCAGCGCCCGCCAGACGGACGTCCGGTGGAGACGCGCTGTCGGATCGCCCGTCGCGCCCTCGCCCTCACCCGCGACCGTCTGCCCGAAGTCGACGACGAACGCAAAAAACGCGCTCTTGACGGCTTCGAGCAGCATCGGCCATGGCGGAGCGGGCTCCTTGTCGAACCTGCCCGTGAGGCTCTCGGGAGAGCCCGCGTCCACCGTCGGGCGGATGGCCTCGGGCCGCGAATCGTCGACCCACCTCCCGAATTTCTCGCGATGCGCTTCGGCCCATGCTCGGTCCGCCTCGGGCAGGTCGTCGTGCCATGCTTCGGCGCACAGCCTGCCCAGAAACTCAAGGTCCATGTTCCGACCCCAAAGTTCCTGGGGCGAAAATAGGCAACTCGCCGTGCCCGCCTCGACATCGATGCGCCGCATGAGGAAACACATGCGCGACGTTTTGAGCTTCATGGATGATCCCCTGGCTCACCGCCCGTCGGGTCGGTGGGTTGCTCGCCCGGAACGTCTGTCGGCCGAGGTGGGCACCCCCAGCCTGGTCCAGCGCCGAGCGGGCAGAGGAGCGGGACGAGCTGAGGGGCAGCAAATCCCGGAGGTGGCGCCGGGAGCGAGATAAGCCAGTCGATCAGCTCATCGACTGTGATCGATCTGGGGTTCGTCAGGTCGGACGGCACCTTCTCCGGCTCGTAACGAAAATCCCACACGAACCTGCACTCGACCTGCGTCACGCCCGGCACCTGCTCCTCGTGCAGGATCTTGAGATTCATGGCCGCATTGCCCCGCCCTTGAAATTCGTCGGCACACATCATGTAGGTCACGGCGATATTTCCTCCTCCAAGGAGACACTGGATCAAGTCCTCGACGGTGTACGTCGGCTCCTGGTCGTTCCAGCCGCTCCAGGTGCCGCCGGCCTTCAGCCGGCACTGGAGCTTGCCCACCTGATCGTTGTGGTCCGTCTTGTAGGTCAGCAGCCACTTCAGCGCATTGGTGTTCAATTTCCTTTTTTGCAAGTCCGATAGCACATCGGCCGGCAGCGCCGCGATCCGTCGTCTGAGTTCGTCGCGATCGTCGGGGTCCACGATCGAGCAGCCAAGGGCGATCACGGTGACCGCAATGGCCGCCATGGCTTTCAGAGGCAGCTTCATGCGCGCAGGATTCCATGGACAGGCGGTGAGCATCAAGCCATCCCCGCGCCGCGCCTTCCCGATGCGTACCTGCGGGCGCCGCTGTTCCTGAGCGAGCTCACACGGGCGCGAGAGGACCACGCTACACCCCCGTGCCAGAGTGGCGCCACCGCCCCAAACCCGACGCTTACGCCTGGGACGATATCACCAGAGACCGGAGCGATAAAAATGCCCATGGGGTCATATTTTAGTCGAGACCCGGGGCGATGGATCCGGAGTTCCGCGGTGGACGGCCCCGAGTTCGTGCTCTCTCAACCTGGGTCGAGCGGCGCGAGCGTTCGCCGAGCCGCGCTCGAAAGAACGGCGCAACTCTGCGCTGCTGATGAAGGGCGGGTCGGGCGGGCTTCCTCGACCCGGCGATGTTGGGCCGACTGTTCGGCACCGTCACTGCACTTCTTCAAACGCGAGACCCTGGCCAGTGGCGGCGCTTGGGCGCCGGTCAGCGTCCTCCAGATGGTCCGTCGCGGCTTGACCGGCGGCGGCGACCACTGGTAGGGTCGGCCACCGTCTGCGGGTACGTGGATCGGTGAATCAGGGAGGGGAAACCGATGAATCATCGGCGCGGCGTTCTGCTCGTCGTGTTTGCCTGCGGCTGCTCCATCGTGGATCCCAGCGATCGCGACGAGCTGAGACACCAGCTCGCGTCAATGCCACTCCAAGAAATATCGAGGCTCAAGAGGCTAGGCATGAACGCCGCGGCCCTCGACTGGCTTCAGGGCAGGCCACCGGGAGATCAAATGGGCAAACTCCAGTGCCGCTACCAAGCTGGCGGTCAGTGGACCGAGTGGGCCGACCAGGAGCCGTCCTATATTGTCGCAGACATGCGCGTCTGTCTCATCGAGGAACCTTTCATGGTGACCTACCTGATGTGCAAGGACGAATGGGAAGCGCTGCAGCGTCAAATCAGAAAAACTGATCTCATGAACAGCCTGCCGATCCCGGGCGGAGCGACCGTCGAGTGCCGGTTCGTATGGGACTTCCGCTACGAACCGGACAAGGTACCGGCCGAGCTCACCGACCCCGACGCGGTCGACATGGACGACATCATCAATACCCTGATCGCGCTACCCGCGCCGCCTCCTGGATGGGCCTTTCCTCGGCTCGTCCCTCTCCTCTGCCCGCTCGGCGCGGGGCCAGGCTGGGGATGCCCGCCCACGCCCACGGACCCGACCGGCGGACAGCCCACGGACCCGACGGGAGGACAGCCTGGAGATCGGCCATGAGGTGGCTGGCGAAGCACCCTGGAATGCTCGCAGTGCAGGAGGCAGGCTACGGATACGGCCTGTTCACGACCAAGAGCCCCGATCTCTGGAAATGGCACCTCGAGAATCTCGGCCAGCTGTGCGCAGAGGCGTGGGACGATGGCCTGCCCGAGGAAGACCACGCATGGGCGGAGCCGTATCGCAAGAAATTCAGCAGATGGCTTGACGTTCCCGGACACGCTGACATCGGCCACAAGGCGAATGCAGCGGATCTCCAGAACCGCCATGGCCGCTTCGGCGGAGAGCCCGCGCCACCCTGGCCCATGCTGCTGGAGGCCGTCAAAAGCGCTTGTTTTGCGATGATCGAGACCGCCAAACAGATGCGCCCCGGCGCGAGCGAGCGTGCGGCGGAGGATCCCATGCCGCGCCTCCACAGGACCTATTTCTGGCGAACGCTGACGTCCGACGATACGGCCGCGGAGATCCGAGCCGAGGCGCTCCGCGCCTTTCGGAGGGGATTTCGGATCGGCCGCCGTGGAAGACCGAGGACGCTGACGAGGCTCATCCACCCGATGCTGGAGCCTCCCGCGATCTGGGATATTGCGGCGCCCGCGCTTCCCGGTCCGAGCGCCGCGCGCGAGCGGGCCATCAGGGCGCTGCCGGTTCCGGACGATCCGAAGGAGCTTGCGGCACGCGAGCAGGAGCTGCGAGCGCTGTATGCGATCGCATGGCGAGATGACGTGCCGGAGGAGGACCGCCTCTGGGCAGCGCTGTACCGTGAAACGTGCATGCTGTGGGTGAATCAATGCCGGAGAAATGCCCTGGCGCAGAGCGCCTATGAAGGCTATCTCCAGAGCAGCGATGGACGCTTCGGCAGCGGGCCTGCTGGACCGTGGCGTAGCGTGGACGCCTTCGCCAAGGAACCCTGGTATTCTCTCGTGGACCGTGTCGAGGACGCGCCCGAGGGCGAGAGCGAGCCGGCGACGGCCGAGGCAGCAGTATGGGAATACTGGGATGCGCTCTACCGGGACGCCCCACCGTGGGACAGCGACCCCGACCGGGCGCACTGGCTTGCGGCGGTCCGCGCCGCTCGAAGGAAGGCGCAGGCCGACGATGGTCCGCCGGCGATGGGCAGGTAGCGCTCGGACGGGGTCGCGCGCCGGGCTCGTCGCGCTGTCGCTCCTGCCCGCGGTCGCGCGGGCGGAAGAGAGCGCGCCGCCGCGCTGGGAGATCGACGTCAAGGCGACCTACGTCGTGCTGGGGTCGCGTGCCACGCGCGCGACGGGCGGCATCATGCCATCGGTCACCGGCTTGCGCCGATGGCCCGTCCGCAACGCCGTGGACATCGGCATCGGCGCCGACGTGGGCCTCTTCGGTCTGGGCGGCGACGCGCACTGGCTCGGCGTGCTGACCGGCCCCACGGCGGCCGTCCGGGGCAGGCCGTTCCGTGCGCCGGTGTCCTTCGAGTTCGCGGCGCGGCTCGACTTCGGGCGCATCCCTGTGTGCAACGCATGGGGGTTGTGCCTGCGTTATCTTGGATTCTTCCCGGCCATGGAGGCCGGCGCGGCCTATCTATCGACGCAGCATGTGGCAATCGTGGCGACGTGCGGTGTCCGCTTCGTCAGGACGCTCGCGTGGTCCGGCGTCAGCGTGGAGCCGGCGGCAGCGGGTCGAATCTTCTGGTAGTCAACCGCCGCCAACGGACGCCACCGCTGGCACAATAGCCCTGGGAGAGCCCGTCCGCCTAATCGGCCCCGCTGCAGTCCGAGACGTGAAATACCGCCGTCTCCAGGCGCGCCTTTACACCGTCGAAGAGCCGGATCAGGTCGCACGGCCCCGCCGACACGTCGGCCTCGTACGGGTCATCTTGCAGACCCTCGATGATGATCTCGCAAGCCCCCTGGTACAGTTCTCCGTCGATCTTCGCGGATGTGTGAGGGGAGCCGGGCTCGTCCATCACGTCGAAGAAGGAAAGCGAGGCGCCATCCTTCGCGACCGCCACGCTCAGCTCACCTTGATCGCGCACGATGCACCACCCTGAAACATCGTCGCTTGCGTCCACGGCCCTCGTACCGTCGTCGCCGGTGTCGATCACCAGCGCTTCGCCGCCCCGCGAGACGGTGACCTTCCCCGCAACCTCGGGATCAGGGATACACCCGCTGCTCGAGGCGCTGACGGCAGCCCAGAACAGGAGCCGGCAAGCACGCCTGAGGACACCAGCGCCCCCGTCGCTCATGTCGTGCATCCGTCGTAGCTTTGAGCGGTCACCGTCGGCGGCATCCCCGTGGGGGTGCAGCACATCTCGTGTTCTTCTCCATCCTCTTCAACATACGTTGTTCTGTCCTCATATCCCTCCCAGCAGACATCGTCCACCAGGCTGGGGATCACACAGAGGGTATAGCCCTCCGGAATATCGCTTCGAACAACGCCGGCACAAGCACGTGCGAACGTCGGCGACGCCGGCGCGGTAGAGGTATCTTTCTGCCATCCGTTCCAGAGGACATCCGTATCTTCCACGCAGTCGTGCGCCTCGTTCTGCGCACCCTTCCAGAGCCATACGGCTGGGTATCCCTCGCGGGGACCTCGGCCGGGGCAGTCGCGATCCGGGGCGCAACCTACCCCAGCGCTCACGGCGATGAACAGAAGAACGCATCGCATCGACAGAAGCCCTCCTAATACAACGCAGGACCACAGCTGAAATCGCCGTCCTCGCAGTACGGCCGGCGCCGTTCGGCCTTCAGCGTCGCGCCTGCTCGCTGCGAGAGCGCAACACGCGAGCGGCTATCCGCTTCCGTCGGGGCGGCCCTCGCTGAACCTTCCGGCGACGGCAAACGCTGCGGCTCACGCAGCGGCGACGACCGCTCCACCAGCACCGTCTCCAGCTTCTCCGCGCGGAGCGCCGTCGTCGTCAGGCCCGCAAGCCAGAGAGCGCCTGCGCATAGCGTGGCCGTCGCAGCAAGCGAGACGGCGACGCGGCTCGCGAGCTTCCGGGGCGACGTACCGCCAGGGCCGCTCCCGGCCATCATGAGCTCTCGCCCAGGCTCTCGGCCGAGTGAGAGCGGCGGCAGGACGGGCTCCTTCGATGCGGGCGCCGTCGGCGATGGCACGTCGAGCGGAGGGACCTGCAACAGCAGAAGCTCATCCTCATTCGATGGCGCCGCCAACGGCCCTCTCTCGGACGGCCGGGTGCCCGACGCTTCAGTCACGGGCGCTGGCGCACACGGACTCTCCAGATGGGAGCTGCGCAAGGTCGACGGCGCCGCGCCGGTGACGGGGGCGTGCTCTTCGCTCCGGCACGGTGCCCGGTCCAGCGTGGGCCATGACTCCGCGAGGCCCTCGAGCACCGTGATGAAGTGGTCGACGCTCCTGTACCTACTGCGCGGCTCCTCTTCCAGAGCCATCTCGATGGCGGCAGCCACGGCACGCGGAATGTCGATGGGGATCGCAGGCTTGTCCCGTTGTGCCCCCAGCACACCTGGGTGGCCGACGTCGAGCGGGCGACGACAGACGAGCTCGTACAGCAGGGTCCCGAGGCCGTAGACGTCAGCCCGGGGCCCCACCCGGTCGCCGCGAAGGAGCTCAGGAGGCGCCACGAGCGGCTCCAGCGCGGCCTCGTGCGGCTCGATCCGGAACAGCCGGACGAGGCCGAACTGGCTGATGCTGTAATCTCGATTCGACGTGATGAACACGCGGTCTGGACCAAACGCCCCATGGCACCAGCCCAGCGCGTGACACCGCTGGATCGCCAGAGCAATCTCGATCACCATGTGCAGCGCGGTGGATCCGAGATCGGCACCGCGCGTGGCATCTCTGATGCTGATCCCATGACTTCGCTTGCACGCGACCCAGGCAGAGACGCCGCCCGCATCTCCGTAGAGCACAGGCTCGACCTGCGGGACCGCTCGTCCGACTTCCTGCAAGCGCTGGAGCTCCGAAGCGAAGGCCGTCCGGTCGATCGTCTGGCCCTCGCGCAAGTGCAGCCAGACGGCGGCGCCCTCACCGCCCACCTGTTGGGCGAGGAACGTGCGGACCATGCCATTGTGAACCTCGCTGAGGATCCGGTGCCCTTCCCAGATGGTACCAGGCTCTACCACGAGAACCGCACCTCCGCGCCGCCCGCGCTTGCGCGGACCTGGGGGCCGCTCGGCAGCACCGCGATCGCGAGCGTCGCGGCCCCGAGCACGCTACCAGCGACGAGGGCTGCCGTGCTGAGGTGCTGCTCTACATCGATCGCGCGCATCGCGCTTCGCGTCTCGCTGTTCTCCTCCCACTCGAGCCTGCACATCTCGGCCCTCAGAGCGCTGTTCTCAGTCGATGCCACGATGTGCAGCACAATCCCAGACACCAGGAGCGCGCCAGACGCAGCGGAGCCTGTATAAAGAAGCCACGGTGCTGGGGGACCTGCTGGTCGTGTGAGCGCGCCCGCCGGCGTCGCCTTCAACGGAGCGACCGAGCGCACGCTCGCCGGTTCGGCGCTCAGGAGGACGACGCGCGATTCTCTCGCGGTGACGTGCACCGTGGAGCGTACCTTGCGGCCATCCGGCAACATCGCCATGACCTCATGCTGCCCAGGCGCCACGTAGATCTGACCGCTCTCGTCCACGAGGCGCCCGTCCACGATCACGGGCGCCGCCCCGGCGGGCGCGAACACGTGGAGCTGCGCCACCTCGAGCCGCGCCGCCGCCAGGTCCGCATGCCGCGTGTCGTGGAGCCGCCGCTCCCTGGGCGTGGCCGGCGGGCGCATCTCCTGCACACACTGCGTGAGCTCCATCACGGCGTCCACCCAGCGCCTGAGTCGGCGGTCGAGCTGCCCGAGCTGGCAAATCCCCACCGTGGAACGCTCGATATCGTAGATCTGCGCCCACAGGTCGCGAGCGCGCGCGATGTCGAGCCGGTCCAGGGCGCCCTCTGCCTCCTTGATCAAAGCTGTCACGCGCGGCGACCGTGGCGGCGGCGACGCGGCAAACGCCGACTGGAGCCCGAGGAGGAACATCGCTACGGCGGCCACATGCGACCAACAGACGACCAGCGCAGAACGCAGCAAGGTTCACCTCGGCCCAACGCGGGGGCCTGGATGCCGCGCTGGCCTAGTCCGGCACAGCATCACTTTTCCCGCCCAGCCTCGGCCGGGCGGCATCTATGCCTCGCGCAGAGGTTGACTACCATGGATCTCCTTGCGCTTTGAATCCTCAATGGACCGAATTTCCGCGTGCGCGCGCATTACAGATCACGGACAGAAATTCTCATGCCCTATCGCGATTTGTGTGCATTGCAGATCGCGACCCAAAATTCTCATGCCCTATCGCGATTTCACTGCCAGGCGATGGTGAGCACCTCAGGCCCTTCGCTCGCCCCCCGCAAGTCGGGTCCGAGCCGACCAGCGCGGTCGCAGGCGCGCCGCCGACCGCGCGGCGCGAGCCGGCGCCGGCAAACGACATGGCGCCGCTCCGCCGGCGACAACAAACGACCATTCCCTCGACGGCACCGGAGCCTGGCGCTCGGAGCCTCCGCGCTCCCCTCAAACCCCCGCACCAGGGCGCGCGAAACAAGACACCCTACCCGCTCGGCCACCCTCCACCCCACAGTGGGAAACCGTCTTTTTTCGCCGCCCGCTACCGGGTGCGCGACTGTCCGCTTGCGCGGAAGCGGTGTCGATCTGAGCTCACCGCCCGCAGCCCATCCCAGGCCCTTCGGCCGTGCCTGCAGCAGGCGCTCGCGTGGCGCCCGGCGCCGCGAAACCGCCGCTCAGCCGAACCGGTAGTGCTTCCGCACCGGCGAGCGCACCTCCCAGGTGCAGCTCAGCCCCGCGGGGAACGTCACCAGATCCCCCGCCTGGATCCGCACCGGCGCGCCGCCGCCCTCCGCGGGCGTCACGACCACGTCGCCCTCGAGCAGGTAGCAGATCTCCCGCTCGTCGTAGTGCCACGAGAAGGTCGACACCTCCTTCGTCCAGATGGGCCAGCCGCGCGCCCCGAGCTTCGCCAGCTGCTCCTCCGACGGACCGTGCTCCAGCTTGATCGACTCCATGGCTCCTCGTCCTCGCTCGGCGCGCCGCCGGGCCCGCCCCCGCGGCGCCCTCCGCGATCGTCGCGGCGGATGCTACCAGCTCGGCTCGTCCCCTCGGCACAGGTCGCGCACCTCGCGCGCGATCGCCTCCATGCGCCCGAGGCTCGCGAGCAGCGCCTCCGCGCCCTCGCCGGGCGCGGCGAGCGCCGCCTCCACCCTGTCGGCGAAGCCCTGGGGGCACCGCGAGAGCGACCGCGTCCTCGGCACGGCTCCCTTCTCGTTCGAGAGGTAGCGCTCGTTCAGCGCGAACAGCGCCTGCACCAGGCAGGCCGCGGCGCGGAACAGGCAGCCGCTCACGTAGAACACGTCGCCGCGCCGCCCGGCCTTCTTCGCGGTGTCGATGGCGAAGCCGGCCTCCCACAGGAACCTCTCGAGGAGCGTCCTCCGCAAGGCCGGCGGATACGGCGTCACGAGCGCCTTCAGCGGGGCCAGCGCGCCCTCCGGATCGTAGAGCGGCCGGCAGTCGTGGATATCGGCCAGGTAGTTGGCGCTGAGGAAGCCGTGCGGGTGACCGGGCTGGTAGTCGCACGTCACCTGCCCCGCCCGGCACTCCGCGATCACGCGCCGCACCCGCGCGAGATCCCGGTAGAGCCAGTCGACCCGGTGCCCCTCGATCTCCAGCCACGCGCCGCCGTTGATCCAGGGCCCCCAGGCGCCGGGCGGCGTGACGACGTCCTCGGCGGCGCTCCCGTGGAGCTCCCGCGCGAGCGGCGCCACCTCGCCCTCGGCCCCGCCCGCGCAGAGCTCCCGCGCGAGCGCGCGCAGCGCCGCGAGGTCGGGCGGGCTCTCGGGCTCGTAATAGATGCCCAGATCGACGTCCGAGTCCGGGTGGCCCGCGCCACGAGCGCGCGATCCGCCCAGCACGACCGCCACCACGCCCGGGATCGCGCCGAGCCGAACCGCCACGCGCGCCGCCACGTCCACTGCCCCGTCCATGCCGCCTCCGCCTCCTGTTGATCCCCGCTGCGACGCGGCGACCCTACCATCGAGGCGCCCGCGCCGTCCCGCCGCACGCGCTGCGCCCGCGCCGTCCCGCCGCACGCGCTGCGCCCTCGGCGCCTCGCCCGCTGTGCCTGCGCCCGCCGTTCTGCTACACGGCAACCCGTGCCCGACCTCATCGTCCACCCGGCGGAGCGGCCGCTCATCGGGAGCGTGCCGGTCCCTGCGGACAAGAGCATCGCCCACCGAGCGCTCCTCCTCGCCGCGCTCGCCACCGGGCAGAGCCGCATCCGGGGCGGGACGCTCGGCGGCGACGTCCTCTCGACCGTGGGCGCGCTGCGCGCCATGGGCGTCCGCGTCGAGGAGCCGTCGCCGGGCGACCTCGTCGTCCACGGCGCCGGGCTCTCCGGCCTCCGCGCCCCCGACGGCCCCATCGACTGCGGCAACTCCGGCACCACGATGCGCCTCCTCGCGGGCATCCTCGTCGCCCAGCGCTTCGCCGCGCGGCTCGTCGGCGACCCGTCGCTCTCGCGCCGCCCCATGGAGCGCGTCGCGAAGCCGCTCCGGCTCCGCGGCGGGCGCATCGAGGGGCAGCTCGATCCGCGCAAGATCGGCGAGATCACGGCGCCGCTCGACGTCGGGCCGCTCCCCGAGCCGCACGTGCTCTCGTCGATTGAGCACGAGATCCCCGTCCCGTGCGACCAGGTGAAGAGCGCCCTCCTCCTCTCCGGCCTCTACGCCGACGGCCCGACGTTCGTGCGCGAGCCGATCGTCTCGCGCGATCACACCGAGCGCATGCTCACCGCGCTCGGCGTGCCGATCGACTCGGTCGGCGCGATGGTCTGCCTCGACGCGGCCCGCTTCTCCGGCGCGCTCCCTGCGTTCGAGCTCGACGTGCCCGGCGACCTCTCCGCGGCCGCGTTCCTCGTCGCCGCCGCGCAGATCGTGCCGGGGAGCCGCGTGACCGCGCGGCGCGTGGGCCTCAACCCGACGCGCACCGGGCTGCTCGAGGTGCTGCGCGACATGGATGGCGGCGTCGCCGTCGAGATCAAGGGAGAGGCCCTCGGCGAGCCCACCGGCGACGTCCACGTCGCGCCCGCCTCCTCCGGCGCCGGCCTCCGCGCCGGGCGCGCGGGCGGCGAGCTCGCGTCGCGCGCCATCGACGAGCTGCCGATCCTGCTCGGCCTCGGCGCGCGGGCGCGCGGCCTCACCGAGGTGTTCGACGCGCGGGAGCTGCGCGCGCAGGAGACCGATCGCATCGCGGCGATGGCGTCCGTGCTCGGCGCCTTCGGCCTGCGCTGCGAGGAGCGCACCGACGGGCTCCTCGTCGAGGGCAGGCCCGACCGGCCGCTCGACGCGGCCGACGTCGACAGCCGCGGCGATCACCGCATCGCGATGACGGCCGCCGTGCTCGGGCTCGCCGCCGGCGGTCCCACGCGCGTCCGCGACGCGGGCTGCATCGCGACCAGCTTTCCCCTCTTCGTCGGGACGCTGCGCGCCCTGGGCGCGCGCATCGAGGTCGAGGGCGCCCGCGCCGCGTGAGCGCGCGATGGTGAGCGAGAGAGGAGGAGGAGCGCAGGTGACCGAACGACAACGACAGGACGACGCGCACCACCTCCCGGCCCGGGGCGAGCCCCGGCGGCTGCGCGTCGCGATCGACGGACCGGCCGGCGCCGGCAAGGGCACGGTGGCGCGTGGGCTCGCCGAGCGGCTCGGCTACCTGCTCGTCGACACCGGCGCGATCTACCGCGCCGTCGCGCTCGCGGCCCGCCGCGCGAGCCTCACGTGGGAAGAGGAGGGCGAGATCGGCGCGCTCGCCGAGGATCTCGCGCGCGGCGGGCGCATCGCGCTGGAGCGGAGCCCGCACGGCATGCCGCCCGACTCCTCCGCCCCCCCGCCCGCGAACGCCCCGGCCCAGTCGGGCCTTGGCGGCAGCGGCATGCGCGTGCTGCTCGACGGCGAGGACGTCTCCAGCGCGATCCGCGCGCCCGAGATCAGCCTCGGCGCGAGCCGGGTCTCGGCCATCCCCGCCGTGCGCCAGGCGCTGCTCGCGATGCAGCGGCAGGCCGGCGCGGGCGGCGGCGTGGTGCTCGAGGGGCGCGACATCGGCACCGTGGTGTTCCCGGACGCCGAGGTGAAGTTCTTCCTGACGGCGCCGGCCGAGATCCGCGCGAAGCGGCGGTACGACGAGCTCGTCGCGCGCGGCATGCCCGTCAGCTTCGAGGCGACGCTCTCCGACGTGCTCCGCCGCGACAAGGCCGACAGCGAGCGCGCCGTCGCGCCGCTCCGCAAGGCCGAGGACGCGATCCTCGTCGACTCCGGGCACCGGAGCCCGCAGGAGATCATCGACGAGATGGCGACCCTCGTGGAGCTCCGTGCGCGCGGCGGCTGAGGTCCGCGCCGCCGCCGTCGCCGCCGCCGCCCTGATGGCGCTCGGGCTCCCGGCCTGCGGGGACGCGGGCGGCGGCCCCCCCGCGCGCGACGCGGCGAGCCCGGCCGGCCCGCGCGTCGTCCGGCGCATCGAGCCGGCCGATCTGCTCCCGGCCGATCTCGATCTCGTCGTGCGCGTCGACGTCGCCCGCATGCGCGACGGGCTGGGCCAGGCGGCATCGGACGAGCTCGCCCGCCGCGCGCTCGACGAGGTCCCCGACGAGGCGCTGGAGAGCGCCCTCCAGCGCGCCGACGTCGTCTGGCTCGGCCTGCGGCTCGCCGATCTCGAGGAGGGCGATCGCGTAGTCGTCCTCGAGGGCCGGATGGCCGGGCTCACGCCCGATCCCGGCCGCTGGGAGCCGGCGCCGGCGGCGCGGGACGGCGTCGCCGTCTTCGACCGCCGCGGCGGCGTCGCGGGATCGCGCGCCGACACGGCGCGGATCATCGCGCTCGGCGATCGCGCGGTCGCGCTCGTGTCGGCGGTCGAGGTGAGCAGCGTCGCGCGCCTCCTCCGTGACGGCCCCGACGCGCGCCGCGGCGACCCGGCCGCCGAGGGGCTCGTGAGCCTCGACCTGCGCGCGCGCCGGCTCCCCCCCTACCTCGCGCGGCGCTTCCCGTCGATCGGCGCGCTCGTCGCGGGCGTCGCGCGGGTCCGCGGCGTGGCGTCCCTCCACGACGAAGGGGTGCGCCTCGACGTGGAGCTCGTCGGCGTCGACGCGGCCGGCGCGGCGCGCGCCCGCCGGTTCCTCGAGGTGTTCCGCGACAACGTCGAGGATGTACGTTACGCAGATCTCATGAAGGAGCTCTCGATCGAGCAGGTGGAGAGCACCGTGCGGCTCCGCTGGCTCTTCCCTGCGCCCCTCGTGCTCGCCCTGCTGTCCGGGCGCTCGCCGGGCTAAGCCGATGCCTGACACCCTGATCGAAGAACCGATCCGACCGACCGTGACCGACGACCTCGCCGCGCCCGCGCCCGAGGGCGACCCCGCGCCCGCGCCCGAGGGCGACCCCGCAGACGCGCGCCCCGCGCCGCCCGGCGAGGGCGCCCCCGCCGCCCCGCAGCGCCCGGGCCGCCCCCGCGGGGCCGCGTGCCTCGTGGTCGCGATCGCGCTCGCCGCGTTGCTCGCCGGCGCGGCGCTCGGCGTCTACCTCTTGTTCTGGCGCTATGTGCCGACGGCCCGGCAGCACATCCCGGGCGACGCGAACATCGTGGTCCGCCTCGAGACCGCCGACCTCGCGCTCTTCGGCCCCGTGCGCCAGCACTTCCTCCCGCTGCTCGACGACGCGCCCCAGACCGCGTCGCGCAAGGCGCGCATCGAGGCGGCCACCGGCCTCGATCTCCCGTCGGATCTGCGCGAGATCGTCGTCGCGTCGACCGACGCCGCGAGCTGGGTCGCGCTCGCGGGCGGGCGCATCCCGAAGGGCCGCTTCGTCGCCGGCATGGAGAAGGTCGCCCGCGACGAGGGCTGGACCGGCGTCCGCCGCGAGGGCGAGTTCCTGCTCGTCGGGCCGCGCGCCGTGCTCGGCCAGGCCGACGACGGCACGCTCGTCCTCGGCACGGACATCGAGATCGTGAAGGCCGCGCTGCCCGCGTCGCCCGACGCAGACGAGTGGCGGCGCCTCGATCTGCCCGAGCAGGGCGCCGTCACCTTCGCGCTCACCAGCGCCGCGTGGTCCGGCGCCGCCACCGCGGTCTCCGGCGTGCTGCCGCGGGCCGGAGCGCTGTTCCGCCGCATCGACCACGCCTCGGGCGCCCTCGCCCTCGGCGCGGAGCCCGAGCTCTCGATGCGCCTCGCGCCCGCTGCGGGTGAGGCCGCCGCGGCGCTCGCCCCGGACACCCAGGCGTTCCTCGGCAGCCTCAAGCTCGCGCTCGCGCTGCTCCCCGACATCGCCGGCGCACGCGCCGCGCTCGAGGGAGCCCAGGCCCTCGCGCAGGGAGAGCGCGTCGAGATCCGGACGAAGTGGCCCCACGAGGGCCTCGATCGCGCCTGCGCAGAGCTCGCACACCGCGCCCGAGCCGCGCGCGACGCCGCAGCGCCGGGCGCCGCGCCCTGAGATCACGCTGCTTTGGGCGGGCGGGCACATCCTTCCCAGCAAAACGGACCGGACCTACAAAAACCTCCAGTGGCTCGGTCGTTGCATTGACAGAGGCCCCTCCTCAGACTACAGGCTCGCCTCTCCCGAGGGGCCCGGGTGCATCGGTACGCGTGTGCCTGCCCCTCCGCCGCTCGTGCGTGGCACCTAGGGTCCACGCCTGCGCCCGCGCGGCGAATCCCAGGGAAGGAAAGGAAACAAGAACGAACAACATGACTAGTAACATCCATATGGAGGCTGGCTCGTCCGGGGCGAGCATGGAGAGCTTTGCCGCGCTCTTCGAACAGAGCGTGGAGGGGGGCGATTTCGCGCGTGAAGGAGAGATCATCTCCGGCACCGTGGTCGCAGTGAACCGCGACTCCGTCGTGGTCGACATCGGCGGCAAGAGCGAGGGCGTGATCGCGCTCCGCGAGTTCGCGGACGCCGCGGGCCAGAGCGCCGTCAAGGCGGGCGACAAGGTCGACGTCTACATCGAGAGCCGCGAGAACGACGACGGCCTCGTGACCTTGTCGAAGGAGAAGGCCGACAAGATGAAGGTCTGGGATGAGATCTCGAACGCCTGCGAGGCGGACGAGCTCATCGAGGGCACCATCAGCCAGCGCGTGAAGGGCGGCCTCTCGGTCACCATCCGCGGCGGCGTGAAGGCCTTCCTCCCGGGCTCTCAGGTCGATCTCCGCCCGATCCGCAACTTGGACAAGCTGATCGGCCAGACCTACAAGTTCAAGGTCATCAAGTTCAACAAGAAGCGCGGCAACATCGTGCTCTCGCGGCGCGTGCTCCTGGAGCGCGAGCGCGACGAGATGAAGGCCAAGACGCTCGAGACGTTGACGGAAGGGATGACCGTCAAGGGGACCATCAAGAACATCACCGAGTACGGCGCGTTCGTCGACCTCGGCGGGATCGATGGCCTCCTGCACATCACGGACATGTCGTGGGGCCGCGTGAACCACCCGAGCGAGGTGTTCCAGGTCGGCGACGAGGTCCTCGTGAAGGTCCTCAAGTACAACGCCGACACCGAGCGCGTCTCCCTGGGCCTCAAGCAGACCCAGGAGGACCCCTGGAACCACGCCGAGGAGGCGTATCCGGCGGGCAAGAAGGTCCGCGGCAAGGTCATGTCGATCACCGACTACGGCGCGTTCGTCGAGCTGGAGCCGGGCGTCGAGGGCCTCATCCACGTCAGCGAGATGAGCTGGACCAAGAAGGTCAAGCACCCGTCGAAGCTGCTCGAGGTGGGCCAGGAGCTCGAGTGCCAGGTGCTCGAGGTGGACGCGCGCGCGAAGCGCATCAGCCTCGGTCTCAAGCAGCTGGAGCCCGATCCGTGGATGCTGTTCACGGACAAGTACCACCCCGGCGACAAGATCGCGGGCAAGGTCCGGTCGCTCACCGACTACGGCGTCTTCGTCGGGATCGAGGAGGGCGTCGACGGCATGGTCCACAAGAGCGATCTCTCGTGGTCGGTGCGCGTCAACAACCCGAGCGACCTCTACCACAAGGGCGATGACGTCGAGGCGATCATCCTCTCGATCAACCACGACGAGAAGAAGGTCTCCCTCGGCATCAAGCAGCTCTGGGACGACCCGTGGCCGAGCATGCTGACGGAGTACCCGCCCGGCCGCGTCCTCGACGACGCCCAGGTGGTGAGCATCGTCGACTACGGCGTGTTCGTGCGGCTGCGCGAGGGCGTCGAGGGCCTCATCTCGCAGAGCGACGTGCAGGAGCCCGAGGAAGGCAAGCTGAAGGTCGCCGACAAGGTGAAGGCCGAGATCTCCTCGCTCGACACGGTCGACCGCAGGCTCTTCCTGACGATGAAGAACATCGGCATGGAGCGCCCCGCCCCGGTCCGGCAGCAGCAGCAGAAGCGCAAGGACGACGACGACAAGCCGGTGGCCGGGACGATCGGTGATCTCATCAAGGAGAAGTTCGGCGCCAAGCTGGACCTGAAGTGACGCGGATCGGCGCGCGGCGTCGCTGAGGCGGCCGCGCGCCAGGCGCTCACCCGCCGCACGTCACAGGTGCGGCGGGCCGAGGGCGCCGCGGTGCCCCCGGCTCGCCGTGTGGACCCGATGTCGACGAGAGGCGAGGCCCTCCCCAGGGCCTCGCCTCTTGCTTTTTCCGCGAGGCCGCGGACGATGCCGCGATGACAGGCCTCCTCGCGCGCTCCGCCCTCGGGGCGCCCATCCTCGCTGCCCTGGCGCTCAGCGCGCTCCCTGCCCGCGCCGACGGCCCCCGCGCCGCGGCCGCCGACCCGTGGTTCGGCGATGACAAGGCGCGCCATTTCTGCGCGTCGATGGCCCTTGCCGGCGGCGGGTACGCGCTCGGTTCGCTCGCGACGAACGACGTCCGGCAGCGGCTCGCGCTGGGCGCCGCGCTCGCGCTCGGCGCTGGCCTGGCGAAGGAGGCCTTCGACGCCGCCGGGCACGGCACCCCCTCGGTCCGCGACGTCGTCTGGGATGCGCTCGGCACCTCCGCCGGGCTTGGCCTCTCGCTCTGGTTCGATCTCGCCGCCACGCCGATCCATTTCTGAGCCCGCATCGACGGCGCTGCGGCGCGCAGGCGCGGCAGCTGCGAGGCGAATGCGAGGGCGGCGCGGCGACGAGCGAGCGGTGGTCCCGCGCGCGTTGCCGCCGTGCTAGCGTCTCCGCGACATGGGTAACCCCCTGTGGGCGCCCTGGCGCATCGAGTACATCCTTGCGCCGAAGGGCCAGGCCGACTGCATCTTCTGCGGCATCCCCCGCGCATCCGAGCAAGAACAGCGCGACCGGCTGGTCGTGGCGACGACCCGCCGCGCGTTCGTCATGCTCAACCGCTACCCGTTCGCCTCGGGCCACCTCCTCATCGTCCCGCACGCGCACGTCGCCTCGCTCGACGCGCTCGAGCCGGCCGATCACGAGGCCCTCTTCCGCCTCGTGCGCGAGTCGACGACCCGCCTGCGCGCCGCGCTCAAGTGCGAGGGCATGAACGTTGGGATCAACCTTGGCACCGCGGCGGGCGCCGGCATCGCCGAGCACCTGCACGTCCACATCGTCCCGCGCTGGCCAGGCGACACCAACTTCATGCCGGTGCTCGCCGACGTCCGCGTCGTCCCGCAGGCGCTCGAGGCGACGCGGGACCACCTGCTCGGCTTCTTCGCCGACCTCCCTGCGTCGCTCGTCGACGAGGGCGCCCACGGCCGGGCCGCGCGCGGCGAGGCGCTGTGAGCGAAGGCCCCTCGCAGCGCACCGTGTTCCTGACGGTCAGCGCCGTCCTCACGGCGGCGCTGCTCATCGTCTCCCACGCGGTGCTGCTCCCGTTCGTGCTCGCGCTCGTGGTCGCCTACGTGCTCACGCCGGCGGTCCTCCGGCTCGAGCGCGCGCGCGTCCCGCGGTGGGCGGCGATCCTCGTCGTCTACGCGCTCGTGCTCTCCGGGATCGCGGGCTTCTTCGCCCTCAGCGTCCCGCGCCTCATCGCCGAGGGGAAGGCGCTCACCACCGAGGCCCCGCGCCTCGCCGCGCGCCTGCGCGAGGAGTACCTGCCCGCGCTCGACGCGCGGCTCAACCGCTGGTCGGGCCGCGAGCCCGCGGCGGCGCCGCCGGCGATCGCGCCCGCACAGGAGCCCGATCAGGCCGCGCGGCCGCACGACGCCAGCGCGGCCCCTGCTGGAGGAGAGGAAGGCGCCGAGCGCCCGCCGATCCGCATCTTGCCCGGGCCGGACGGCTCGTTCGACGTGCAGATCGCCGACGACGTCGAGGTCCGCGAGACGCGCGACGGCGTCTGGCAGATCGCGCAGGCGCGCCCGAGGCACCGCGGGCTCTCCAGCGCGAACATGCTCCAGGAGGGCTACGAGAAGGGGGCCACCTACCTGAAGGAGAACTCGCTCGCGGTCCTCCGGGTCGGGCAGGCCATCGCGACGGCCATCTCGCGCGGCATCTTCAACCTCTTCATGACGTTGATGCTCGCCGGCTACATCATCCTGACGCACGAGAAGATCCTGCGCTTCTTCCGCGAGCTCTGGCACCCGACCTCGCGCGACTCGTTCGATCGGTTCCTGCGCCGGCTCGACCGCGGGCTCTCCGGCGTCGTCCGCGGGCAGCTCCTCATCTGCCTCGTCAACGGCGTCCTCTCCGCGATCGGCTTCTGGCTCTTCGACCTCAAGTACTGGCCGATCCTCTCCGTCCTCGCGGCGGTGATGTCGCTGATCCCGATCTTCGGCTCGATCCTGAGCTCGATCCCCGCGGTCCTCATCGGCCTCACGCAGTCGTTCGGCACGGCGGTCGGCGTGCTCGCGTGGATCGTGGGCATCCACCAGCTCGAGGCGAACTTCCTGAACCCGAAGATCATCGGCGACGCGGCGAAGATCCACCCGGTCCTCGTGGTGCTCGCGCTGCTCGTCGGCGAGCACTTCTTCCAGATCACCGGCGCGCTCTTCGCGGTGCCCTGCCTCTCGCTCGCGCAGACGATCTTCCTCCACTTCCGCGAGTCGACGCTGGGCCTCGCCGATCCGACGGCCACGATCCCGCCGCTGCGCGGCGTCCCGATCATCGCCCCCGCGATCGAGCCGCTCCCGCCGCTGCGCGGCTTCGAGACCGCCCGCCCGGCCTCCACGCCCGTCCCCGCCCCCGAGCCCGAAGGCGAGCCCAGCGCCCGCAGCAGCGACCCCGACAGGGCCGCGAGCTAGTTTTCCTCGGGGCTCCGCCCCGAACCCCGCGTCCGCTTCGCGGCCGCCCCACCGCCCGAGCCCCCTCCCGGGGCCGATCGGCTCGTCCGTCCGCCTCCGCTGGCCGCTCCCCCGCAAGCCGGCTATGAGACCCCGCGCCCCGCGCAGGAAATCAGCTCCACGACCTCGATGAAGACCCCCGGCAAACCCACCCCGAAGAAGCAGAGCCCCAAGCAGCAGCGCGAGCAGGCCATCGCCGCCCTCCGCAGCGGCGGAAAGCCCCCCGCCGACCCGCTCTCCCAGCTGAACCCGCGCTCGCTCGCCATCCGCGTCGGCATCCCGGCGCTCATCGTCTGGGCCATCGCCCTGGCCATCCCGGGGATCTGGCCGAAGGCGGTCGCCGGCGTCCTGACGGTCATCGTGGGCGGCGTCATCGTGTGGGCGCTGCGCTTCGCGACCCGGACGCGCGCCGTCGCGAAGATCGTGCAGACCGCCGACTCGGCCGAGGCGCGCAAGGACGCGATCGCCAAGCTCGACACGGATTTCAAGAAGGACGACACGGCCGCGACGTTCGCGAAGGCGCAGCTCCAGATGCAGGAGGACCCGCGGGCCGCGCTCCGGACGCTGGAGACCATCAACCTCGACAAGGTGATGGCCCCGATGGCCGACGAGGCGCGCGCCCAGCGCGGCATGATCCACCTCATCCTGAGCGAGACGGACGAGGCGCGGGCGCTCGTCGACAAGATCGACATGACCCGCCACAAGGAGCCGAGGATCCGCGCCATGATGGCCGCCATCGTCGGCGAGGCGTGGGCGCGGACCGGCCAGGCCGGGAAGGCGGTCGAGCTGCTCGAGACCTTCGATCCGAACGACGAGGCGTTCGCCGAGCTCAAGCCGCAGCTGCTCCGCTCGCGCGCGTTCGCCTATGCGTGGGCGAACAACACGAAGCAGATGAAGACCACGCTGCGGAGCCTGAGCGCGCTCAACCCGCAGTACCTGAGCGGCTTCGTCACGAAGAAGAAGAGCCCCATGGGCGTCCCGCCGCGCGGCGTCCACCCGATGCTCGAAAAGGAGGCGTTCGAGATGCTGATGCGCTCGGGCGCCATCCCTCGCAAGATGCAGCAGATGCGGCGCGGCTGACGCGTGGCGCGCGGCGCGCGGTGCGTGGTCGACCAACGAGCGGCCGAGGCCGACCAGCGTTGCGCCTCGCCGCCGGCGCGCCGAGCCCGCCCGCCGAGAGCGGCCCCTTGACGCGCGGCGCGGCGAGCGGCTCAGATGCGCGCCCTCATGAGAGGAACCGCGCTGCTCTACAGCTCCCATAACCGCTGCAACTTCATCCACGACCACTACATCGCGCAGCGGGCGCTCTCGGGGCGGGACAACAAGCGCATCCTGTTCCTGCCGATGTCCGAGGCGCCCCGCGACGGCAACGAGCGCGAGCGGCAGGAGTTCGCGTACGGCAACTTCAGCTGGTTCTTCCGGTTCTACGAGCGCTTCGGCCTCGAGCACGTGCCGTTCTACTGGAGCAGCGACCTGCGCAGGGAGGACGTCGACGTCCTCTGGCACTACCTCGCGTCGTCCGAGGTGGTGATCCTGGGCGGCGGCTACAGCACGACGGGGCTCTGGCGCTACAAGCAGCTCGGCGCGATGTTCGACGGAGAGCCCGGCAAGTTCGGGCGCCTCCTGCACGAGCGCCGGCAGCGGGGCCTGCTCACCGTCGGGTTCTCCGCCGGGGCCGACCAGCTCTGCCAGCACCTCTTCCGCCGGGTGTGGGACAGCCCCGGCGACAACGACGCGTTCGGCCTCGCGCGCGACACGCTGGTCACGCTCCACCACGAGCCGAGCCGCAACGGCGATCTCTGGCACGCGGCGCGGCGCATGCCCCGCTGCTTCGTCTTCGGGCTCCCGAACGACTCCGGGGTCCAGGTGGACTGGGGCGTGCTCCCGTCCGGCAACATCTGGCAGGTCTACGAGCTCATCATCGACACCTCGTGGGACGATCCCTCCGACGCGCTCCACGTCAAGACGCGGCAGGGCGCGCTCATCGACCACTTCGACCACACGGGCCGCCACTGGGCCTTCCACGGCGGCGACCACGTCGTGCGCGTCGCGTCGCAGGACGGCCGCTTCGACCGAGCGTGGATGACGGCCGGCGGCCTTCTCCTCGATTACTGGACGCGCGAGCCTGCCACCTACGGGTCGATCGACGACATCCTTGCGAGCCACTGATCGCGCGCCCCCTGCGCAGCCGCGCCCGCCCTGTGTGGCCACGGTCGCGCGCTCCCAGCGTGACCGCGGACGCGCTCCGCTGCCCGCGCCCCCGGCATTGACGCCAGGCAGGTGGCGCGGCATCGAAGAGCGCGAGGCCCGCCATGCCGCCCCGCCCCTGCGTGTTCTGCAGCATCGCCCAGGGCGAAACGCCGGCCCACGTCGTGCTCGACGAGCCGGAGGTCATGGCGTTCCTGGATCACCGCCCGCTCTTCCCCGGCCACTGCCTGCTCATCCCGCGCGCCCATCACGAGGTGCTCACCGACGTTCCGGCGTCGCTCGTCGGTCCGCTCTTCGCGACCGCGCAGCGCCTCGCGCGCGCCATCGAGTCCGCGTGCTCGGCTGAGGGCTCCTTCGTCGCCATCAACAACCGCGTCAGTCAGAGCGTCCCCCACGTGCACATCCACGTGGTCCCGCGTCGTCGGAGGGACGGTCTCAAGGGCTTCTTCTGGCCTCGTTATAAATATGCGGGTGAGCACGAGATGTGCGGCCTTCGCGACGCCATCGTGACGGCATTGGCTGCGGGTTGAATTCTGTCGCTGGTACGGGTATTTGGACGTGGCGCCGTGCTGGCTCAGGCGCGAGACGTCCGTCCCAGATCGGGACATTCTGCCACACACGGTCTGCACCTCGTTGTGTCTTGCGATGAACCGAGACCGCTGCCAGGTTAGGGAATAGACAGGGCGCTTCCCTGGTTCCCGGGGCCGACAGCCTCTCACTCCTCGAACGATGCTGGCTCTCCGGTCATTTTTCCCTCGGATCGCGCTTCTCTTCATGCTGATCCTCGCCCCCGCTGCGCTGGGACGGGCGAATATCAGCATCATCGAAGCCGGCAACTCCGATGTTTCGGGATCGTTTCGTACCGGGGCCAGCGAGAACGACGCGGGGGGCCTCGAGGCCTTGCAGCCGCCCCACCGCGACGGGGCCCATCGTTCGGTCGCATCGCGACCGGCGCCGCGCGCCGGCGCGGCGCGGCCGCGCGGCGTTCTCGTCGCCGATCTCCGGCCTGTCCGCGTCCCGTCCCCCGTCCCCCACCCTCCCCTCCGTCGTCCTCCACCACGCTTCCTGAACTGACAGGCTAGCTCCGTGGCTGAGGCCGCTCGCGGTCCGGCTCGGAGTCGCTGGAATCGGAGGTGTTCATGACGATCGCCGCGCCCGATGGGCGCGGTCAACGAGAGGGTTTATTCCATGCAGAAGCTCGCTGAAGGGTTGCACAAGTTCCATGCCGAGGTGTGCGGTACACATCAGGACCTCTTTCGCAGCCTGGCGAGGGGTCAGCGGCCCGAGGCGCTGTTCATCACGTGCTCGGACAGCCGCATCAACCCGAACCTCATCACGCAGACCCAGCCGGGCGACATCTTCATCGTGCGCAACGTCGGCAACATCGTGCCGCCGTACGGCGCCAGCAACGGCAGCGAGTCCGCCGCGATCGAGTTCGCGGTCGCGCACCTCGGGATCAAGCACATCATCGTCTGCGGCCACACGCACTGCGGCGCGATGCGCGGGCTGCTCGATTGCGCGGGCCTCGACGAGCTGCCGGCGGTCAAAGCGTGGCTCCAGCACGCGGAGCTGACGCGCCGCCTGGTGCAGGAGAACTACCCGCACATCGAGGGGGAGGATCGGCTGACGATCACGGTGGAGGAGAACGTGCTCGCCCAGATCGAGAACCTCCGGACGCACCCGACGATCCGCGCGCGGCTCGCGCGCGGCGATCTCTCTCTCTACGCCTGGGTCTTCAAGATCGAGACCGGACAGGTCTTTCAATTCGAGGCTTCGACCGGCCAGTTCGGGCCGATCGGTGACACGGTGCCCCCCTCGGCGCTGCCGGAGTCGACGGTCTACCGGCGGGCCATCTGAGCGCCTGTTCGTCGCCGATCCACGTCTTAACTCGAATCGAGAGGGCCCGTCCGATGCAGCTTCCGAATCCTATCCATGCAGGCGCGGGGGTGAATCCCGCCGGCGCCGTGGCGCTTAGTTCCGAGAGCCCGGGTGCGAGCCGGGAATCGCCGCCGGCGGAGAGCGCGCCGCCGCTCGACCCGCGCCTCACCGCGAACCTCAAGTACGACATCCCCGCCGGCCTCGTCGTCTTCCTCGTCGCCCTGCCGCTCTGCCTGGGCATCGCGCTCGCGTCGGGGGCCCCGCTCCTCTCCGGCATCGTGGCCGGCATCGTGGGCGGGCTCGTCATCCCGCTCGTGAGCCGCGCTCAGCTCAGCGTGAGCGGCCCGGCGGCGGGGCTCGCCGCCATCGTGCTCGCGGGCATCACCAGCCTGCAGAGCTTCCAGGCCTTCGCGATGGCCGTGGTGATCGGCGGCGTCCTTCAGCTCGGGCTCGGCGTGCTGAGGGCCGGCGCGATCAGCCATTTCTTCCCCTCCTCGGTCATCAAGGGGATGCTCGCGGCCATCGGCGTCCTGCTCATCCTGAAGCAGCTCCCCCACGCCGTCGGCTTCGACAAGGACAACTTCGCCTCCGAGTCGTTCAAGGCCGAGGGCGGCAACACGTTCACGATGCTCGGCCAGGCGGCGCAGGCCATCGAGTGGGGCGCGTTCCTCCTCAGCGCCATCTGCCTCGCCATCCTGGTCGGGTGGGAGAAGTCGCGCCTCGCGAAGATCTCCTGGCTCCCCGCGCCCCTCGTCGCCGTGGTCGTCGCGACGCTCGGCAACGAGCTGTTCAAGACGGCGATCCCGTCGCTCGCCCTCGAGCAGAAGCACCTCGTGACGCTGCCCACGGGCGACCTGGTCAGCGCGCTCCAGCTCCCCGACTGGTCCGCGATCCTGCGGCCCGAGGTGTGGGTGCTGGGCGTGACGCTCGCGATCGTGGCCAGCCTCGAGACGCTGCTCAACCTGGAGGCCGTGGATCGGATCGATCCGTGGCACCGCAAGTCGCCGCCGAACCGGGAGCTCGTCGCGCAGGGCCTCGCCAACATGCTCTCCGGGTTCGCCGGCGGTCTCCCGGTCACGTCGGTCATCGTCCGCAGCAGCGCCAACACGAACGCCGGCGCGCGGACGCGGGTCTCCGCCTTCGCGCACGGCGCGCTCCTGCTGCTCGCGGTGGTCTTCGCCGCGGGGCTGCTCTCGCGCATCCCGCTCGCGTGCCTCGCGACGATCCTGCTCGCGACCGGCTACAAGCTGGCCAAGCCCAAGATCTTCGCCGAGATGCGCCAGCTCGGCTGGAACCACTTCATCCCGTTCGTGGTGACGATCGTGGCCATCGTGCTGACCGATCTCCTGAAGGGCATCGCCATCGGGCTCGCGGTCGGCGTCCTCTTCGTGCTGAGGACCCATATGTCCCGCGTCTTCGACGTGATCCACGAGGGGGCTCGCGTGACCATACGGTTCAACAAGGCGGCGTACTTCTTCACCCAGGGCAACCTCGTCGCGCTGCTCGAGCGGCTGCCGAGCGACACCCACGTGGTCGTGGACGCCCAGGGGGTCTCGTACATCGACCACGACGTCGCGGAGCTGATCCGGCGCTTCCAGCAGTCCGCGCATCGACGCAACATCCACGTCGAGCTCCGCGGCTTCTAAGCGACGCTCAGACACCTACCCATCCCCGCCCCGCGCGACGAGCCCCCTCCCCGGGGGCACGCGAAAACAGCGGCCAATTTGGCCCGCCGAGCCGCCTCGAGCGAAGCTGGTGGGATGCGCGCTGCTCTCGATCGGGCCAGGACGACGGGCGAGATTCTTACGCCACGGCTCGACGAGATTCGACGGAGACCGCTCTACTCGCTCCAGGGCTACAGCGGGCTGCACCGATCGTGCGGAGACGTGTACTTCCCGGCGTCGCTCGAGGAGCTGAGGGTGCTGTTCCGCATGGCGAAGCGGACAGGGCGCAGGATCACGTTCCGCGCCGGAGGGCAGTCGTTCGACAGCCAGGCGCTGAACGACGACATCGTGATCTCGATGCACCACTTCCGATCCATCGAGATCGACACGCAAGGAGCGCGGATGACCGTGGGCGCCGGCGCGACCTGGGGAGCCATCGCCCGCGCGCTCGCCGCCCGCGGCTTCGTGCCCTACACGGTCGTCTCGACGAGCCACGCCACCGCGGGAGGCACGGTCTCGGGGGACTGCCTTTCGCGCTTCTCGGGCATCGCCAGCAAAGAGGGACACTACGTCGAGCGGCTCTCCCTCCTCTCCCTCGACGGACAGCTGCTCTCCCTCAGCCGCGATGAGGCCACGAGCGCGCTGTTCCACGCGGTGATCGGCGGGCTCGGCTACCTCGGCGCGGTGATCGATGTCACCTACCGCATCGCGCGCGTCGCCCCGGAAGGGACGCCGATCCGGGTCGTCACCCAGGCGACGCGCTGCGCCTCGCTCGCGGAGCTCGCGACGGCCCTCCTCCCACGCGCGGAGCAGCTCCTGCAGTCCGAAGGAGGCACCGCGGACGAGGACGGGTGGATCCCGGAGGCGCTCTTCTCTATCGCCTTCCACACCCTGGAGGGGAGCAGGGGCATGGTCCTCCGGTCGCGGTACGTCCCGGGGACCTCGCACGAGCTCCGCCCACTGCTGATCCATCGCCCCCGGCACGCGCTCCGCGTCCCGATCGAGTGGCTGATGCGCGCCTCCGTGGTGAGCCGGGGCCTCTGGACGCTCATCGACCGCTTCCTCTTCGATGTCTCACGCCCGTACGTCGATGAGCTGATGGGCTACCTGTTCTTCATGGACGGTAACGTCCGCGCGAAGCGCATCGCGCAGACCTTCGGGATGCCCATGCTCACGGTGCAGCAAGCGTTCATGATCCCCTACGACCCAGGCGCCCGGGAGGACAGCCTGCGCCGGCTCGTCGACTTCCTGGGCAAGGTGGATGAGATCGCTGCCCGAGACGGCATACCGCCGCTCCTCCTCGACGTGCTCCACATCCAGGGCGACCAGTTCCTCCTCTCGGCGAACCACGGGACCGATGGATTCGCGGTGACGCTCGCGTTCGAGGCCTCGGAGGACGAGAGCGCCCACCGGATCGGCCTCCGCCTCAGCGAGCTCAGCGCGCGCGCGCTCGAGCTCGGCGGCCGCGTCTACCTGGTGAAGAACGTCCACGCGACAGCGGAGCACCTCCAGGCGATGTACGCGCACGCGCTCCCGGAGTTCGTCCGCCTGAAGCGGCTCGTCGATCCCGACGGGCTCCTGCGCAACGAGTTCCTCGAGCGGGTGTTCCCCGCGCACTTCGGCGCGGCGCCACGGCCCGCCAGCCCGTGAGCACGGCGCCCCGGGGGACGGACACCCTCCCTGCTTTCCGGTGAGTCCAAGGCGCGAGGGCGCCGCTCGGGCTCGCGAGAGACGGAACCGCGAGGGCGCAGCGAGAGCGAGAAGAACGCTCTCCGCGCCCGCCTCGCCCCGGTCTTCGCGGCGCGCCGAACAACGGCCCGGACAGCGGCGGGGAATCGGTGGTTGGGATCTTGCAGCTCTCGACGTGAGCGACATGAGCTGACGTGAGCGATGTGAGCACGCGTGCGGACGCGTGGCGAACGCGCGGAGGACGCCGGGGCCATGCATGGCAGTCAACAGCGGGATCAGCCCCTCCGTGCGCGCGGCGCGTACGGGTGGGCTCGACGCCTCTCAGGGGTGCTCACGCCGCTCGTCCCGCTGGCGGTCAGCGCGTGCCGCGGCGACTGCCCGCGCGTCGAGGCCTCGCAGCAGCGCGTCGAGGCCTCGCAGCAGCGCGCCGAGGACACGCAGCAACGCGCCGGCGCGCCGGCGAGCCCGGCGGCCACCGCAAGGTCAGAGAAACGCGACAACCGGTCGAGCCGCGCGCCGACAGCCACCTCCGTCCCGGCGCCCTGGCTGCTCACCATCCAGCCGACCACGGGGGAGGGCGCGAGGATCGCGAGCATGGATATCCGCAGCTTCACGTCCCCGCTCCTGGAGCCGGGCGACGTCATCCTCGCGGTCGACGGGCAGCCGGTCCACTCGCTGGCGGGCCTCGAGGGCTACCTGCGCGCCCGCGTGCCCGGCGACATGGTGGTGCTCACCGTGCTCCGCAACGAGACCACGATCAACTATGCGATGCTCCAGGTGCCGGCCGGCGACGCTCCGGCGCCCCCGTCGGCCGCGGCGACCAGGCCGAGAGGCGGCGGCTGACCGCCTCGCGTCCGCCCGCGGCCTCGGCCCGGCGCGTGTTCGTCAGGGCGGCGGCGCGCGCTCGACGACGAGCGCCTCGATGCGCGCCGCGAGCGCCTCGATGTCCCCGTCCGTCGTCTGCGGGTTCATGATGACGAGGCGCAGCCACGACTCGCCGCGCAGCGTGGTTCGCGTGATGTAGAAGCTCCCCTCCTCCACGATCTGCCGCCGGACGCGGTCCTGCGTCGCCGAGTCGCGGCCGATCCGGAAGCAGAGGATGTTGGCCTGCGGGGCGCCGAAGCACTCGAACGCCGGCCGGCGCGCGAGGAGGCCGTGGAAGCGCCGGGCGGCGTCGAAGAGGCGCTCGACGTGCGCGGACAGGCCGGCCTCGCCGACGAGGGCGAGGTTGAAGAACAGCTTGAGCGACAGCTGCGCCTTCGTGCACTCGAACGTGAGCTTGGAGAGATCGACGCCCTGCCGCTCGTCGTCGCCGTGCAGGTACGGCGCGTACTGCTCGTAGGTGCCGGCGAGCGCGGCGGGATCCCTGACGAGGACAGCGCAGGCCAGCGTCGATGTGCCGAGCATCTTGTGCATGTCGCAGACCAGCGAGTCGGCGAGCTCGACGCCGTCGAGGAGGCCCCGGTAGCGCTCGGTGAAGCGCGCCGCCGCGCCGTGGGCGCCGTCGACGTGGAGCCAGAGCCCCTCCCGCCGGCAGAAGGCGCCGATCTCCCGCAGCGGGTCGAAGGCCCCGTTCGGCGTCGCGCCCGCGTTGGCCACCACGGCGAGCACCCGCTTGCCGGCCCGCTTCACCTCCTCGTACGCCCGCGAGAGCGCCCGCGGGACGATCCGCAGCGCGTCGTCCACGGCGACCTTCACGACGGCATCGACGCCGAGGCCCATGATGGCGGCGGCGCGCGCGACCGAATAATGCGCCGCCTCCGAGGCGAGCAGGACGAGGCCGGGCGGGACGCCCGCCTTGAAGCTCCCCGGGGCGACGCGCTCCCTGCACGCGAGCAGCGCGCTCAGGTTGCCCAGGCTCCCGCCGTGGGTGATGACGCCGTCGCCCTCGGCGCCCCAGCCGATCTTGCCCCGCATCCAGCGGAGGAGCCCGCGCTCGATCGCGGTCCCGGCCGGCCCCATTTCATAGACGGCCATGCCGTTGTTCAGGACGCCGTGCACGAGGTCGGCGAGCGACGACGACAGCATCGGCACGGCCACCTGGTGACCGAAGTAGCGGGGGTGGTGCAGCCGGTTGCTGTTGTCGAGGACGGTGGCGACGAGGGCGGCGAGATCCGCGCCGCCGTGCGCGATGGTGCGATCGAAGTCGAGCGCGGCGAGGATCTCCTCGATCGATCGCTGCACGAGCACCGGCCCTTCCCGGCGCTGCGCCCTGCGCACGTGATCCGCGAGCAGCGCGCCCAGGCGGGCCGCCTCGCGCTCGAGGAAATCGGGGGAGAGCGCGGTCGTCAGCGCGTCCTTCATCATCGCGCCCGCGCTCCTCGCCCTCTGCCGGGCGCCTTGTCGCCGCCGCGCCTGCCGCTCAGGAACGCGAACGCCTCGTCGACCTGCTCGTCGGTCATCGCGTGCCCGGCGCGCGGCTTGCCGAGCGACCTCGATGGCCACTTCAGCGTGCGGAGCATCTTCGCGAGCGCCACCTGGTCCTTGTGCGCCGGGTCCTTCCCGCCCCAGCCGACGAACACCGGCGCGCGCAGCTTCGTCTGCGCGCCCGCCCGCTGCAGGTAGCGCGCGCCCGAGCCGCCTGCGAACGCCGCGTAGCCGTCGACCGGCAGCCGCCCGCGCATCGCCAGCGACGTCGCGTAGTACGCGCCGTTCGAGAAGCCGAACACGAGCACCCGCTCGAAGCGCGCGCCCGCGCGCCGCTCGAGCTCCGCGCGCGCCGCGTCCCACTCGGCGAGCAGGGCGTCCTCGTGGGCCGTCTGCGCGGCGGAGGCGGTGGGCCAGCACCACCAGTCTTCCATCGATTTCATCGATTTTGGCATCGCCTTCGGGCCGATACCGCGCCGGCCGCGCGGCATCATCACGGCGGCCCCGTGCCGGGCGCCGGCCCGCGCCGCGCCCCGCTGCTGCGCCCACTGCCACCCGGAATCGGGCTGGACGACGCCGTGCAGGAAGATCACGAGCACCCGCGGGCCAGGCGCCGGCCTGGCCGGCAGGAAGGCGCACACCTCACCGGGCAGCGACGCGAGCTCGGGCGCACACCAGCGGGCCGCCGCCGGGTCCGGCGGGGACGCGGCCGCGCTCGCCACGGGCGCGGCCGCAGGGGGCGCGCTCGCCGTGGGTGCTGCTGCGGAAGGAGCGCTCGCCGCGGGCGCGGCCGCAGGGTGCGGCGCGCTGGTCCCGTCGCCGTTGGCCGAGGCAGATGCGCCCGCGGCCAGGAGCGCGGCCAGGGACAGCACCGTCACGAGCGAGCGCATGGGCGCGCAGTACCATGTCCGCGCTTCTGCCGGGAATACCCCTCGCCGCCTCTCTTTTGCGTCTTTGCCCCGCGACCTGGCGTCGAGCGCTCGCCGCCTGCGGTGGGTTCAGCGCGGGCCGCGCGGCGTCAGAGCCGCACCTCGATGCCGGCGCCGGACGCGCTCAGCCACGGCGTCACGGAGCCCGCCTTGGTCGTGCTCGGCGCGGGATCCTTCAGCAGCAGGTAGAGCCCGACGCCCACGGTCGCGACGCCGGCGACGCCGAGGACGTCGCCGGCGATCCCCTTGGCCCGCGCGGCGCCCGCGTCCGCGCCCGTGCTCGAGCGCGCATCACCTGCCTGTTTCAGGCCCGAGAGCCCGAGGATGGCTCCGCCGGCGAAGAGCGCGCCGCCCGCGCCCAGGACGACGAGCGGGAGCGTCCGGCTCGAGGATGCATCGGCAGCGCCGGCCACGGGAGGCAGAGCGCCCCCGGCAGCCGAGGCCTGCCTCGTCTCGATCGTGGCTCGCGCCAGGGTGATCGGGACCTCGACCGAGCTGCCCGCGCCGACGCTGAACCGGGCGACCGCGGCGCGGAACCCCGGAGCGCTCGCCGCGATCTCGTGAGCGCCCGGATCCAGCTCGATGACCTGACCAGGGGCCGCGCTCAGCGGCCTCCCGTCCATGGTCAGCGTCAGCTCGCCGATCTGGGCGGGCCTGACGGCGATCGTCGCTCGGCCGATGCGCCCTTCGAGCGCCGCGACCGCCTCGCGCGCCGGCACGACGTAGGGAGAGGTCGTCGGCGTCGGCGGCTCGGCCAGGAATGCGCGAAAGCTGGCGAGCGCTTCGACGAGGTGCCCGGTCTCCTTCTGCGCGACGCCGAGGCTGTAGCGCGTGAGGGGAGCCGCCTTGATCTGGAGCGATCGGGCGTACAGCGCGCGCGCCTCCTCCCAGCGTCCCTGCTTCGCCAGCTTGGCCCCCTGGACGAACAGCACGCGCGCGGACTCCACATCGCCCGCGCCCTGCGCCGACGCGGTGAGCGGGACCGCGGCCATGAGCAAGGCCGCGGCGAGCGCGACGCCGAGGCGTGTGGATCGCGCTGCGGGGCGCGCGCTCATGAGCACTCTCCTCGCCGGCACTTCGTACGGGCGGGGCATCGGTTGCCACACGCGCCGCAATGAGCGTCGTTGTTCCACAGGTTGGTCTCGCAATGATGCGCCGCGTCCCCGTCGCAATCGGCGTAATGGCCATTGCAGGTCGTCTCGGTGCCTGCGCCGCTGCTCGCTGCAGCGCCTCCCGCGCCGCTCCAGCTGCTCGCGCCCTCGCCTCCCGCGCCGCTCCCACCAGCGCCGCCTCCGCTGCCGTCGCCTCCCGCGCCGCTCCCGCCGGCGCCGCTTCCGCTGCCGTCACCTCCCGCGCCGCTCCCACCAGCGCCGCTTCCGCTGCCGTCGCCCCCGCCGACGCTCGCGCCAGGACCGCTACCGCCGCTGGCGCCAGCGCCGCTCCCATCGCTCGCACCAGCGCCGCTTCCGCTGCCCTCTCCTGCACTGCTACTCGCGCCCGGGCCGCTCCCATTGCTCGGGTCAGGGCCGCTCCCGCTGCTCGGGCCAGCGCCGCTCCCGCTGCTCGGGCCAGCGCCGCTCCCGCTGCTCGCCCCAGCGCCGCTCCCGCTGCTCGCCCCAGCGCCGCTCCCGCTGCTCGCTCCAGCACCGCTCCCGCTGCTCGCCCCAGCGCCGCTCCCGCTGCTCGCTCCAGCGCCGCTCCCGCTGCTCGCTCCAGCGCCGCTCCCGCTGCTCGCTCCAGCGCCGCTCCCGCTGCTCGCTCCAGCGCCGCTCGCGCCGGCGCCGCTCCCGCTGCTCGCTCCAGCGCCGCTCCCGCTGCTCGCTCCAGCGCCGCTCCCGCTGCTCGCTCCAGCACCGCTCCCGCTGCTCGCGCTCCCGCTGCCTCCGCTGCTTGTCGCGCTCTCGTCGCCACCGCTGCCCACGGTGGTCCTGCTCGTGCTCGCGCCGCTGCTCCCGATGAGGTCGCCCCCGCCGTGCCCGTCGCCGACCTGGTCCTCGAGCCCTCCAGCGCCCTCTGTTTCGTCGGCCTTGTCGGACAGCTCCTCGCTGATCAGAGCGGAGCAGCCTCCCGGCCCGAGCCCCGCTGCAGCGAGCGTGACCAGGAGGAGCATCAGATCGCCAGAACCACGAAGGGAGCGGTGCTTCACCCCGGGAGTGCGCATGACCACCTCAGAAGTCGGGCGCCGCCGGCAGCGGCATGGACGTGGAGACAGGCCGCGGACGCGGCGACGCAGCTCGCTGAGCGCGCGGCTCGGCCACCTGGGCGCGCGGCGCGGTCCGTTGGCCGGCCGGCTCGGCCACCGGAGCGCGCGGCTCCGCAGGCGCCGGCAAGAGCTCATCCCATGGATCGCTCGGCTCCTCCCACGGCTCGCTCGGCTCGTCCCGCTCGGCAGGCGCGCTGTCCGCCGCCGCACCCCTCACGGCCGTCTCGGAAGCAGCCGCGCGCCGCGCGCCGGCGTCGGGGGGCGCGGCGCCGATGGAGGGCGCAGCGGACGCCGTCCCCCGCAGCGCTTCCGACGTGCCCAAGGCGACGGCAGGAGCAGCCGCCATGACCGCCGGCCGAGCGGTGCCCGCGCTCGCGCTCCCACCCCGCGCGCCCAGCCCCAGGACGACCACCAGAGGCGCGGCGAAGGCGAGGACCCCGGCCACGATCGCCTTCTGGAGCCACGGCGAGGCCGTGAGCCCGAGCCGAGCTCCGCGCCATGCCTCGGCCATCTTGATGGTGCCGCCCCGGCGCGCGACGGGCGCGGCCGCCGGCGTCGGCAGCGCGCCCGGCGCCTCCCGCGCGCCGGCCGAGAGCTGCGCCGCCACCTCCGCCCCGGAGGCCGCGCCCGCAGGCGCGGCGATCGTAGCCGCATTCTCCGCCGCGAGCGGCGGCTCGGCCCCTCGCGCGAGCCACTGGTGTGCGAGCGACGTGCCCGCCACATCCGCCGTCACCCCGCGCTCGACCGCCCAGGCGGCAAGCGCGCGGCCGAGCGCGCGCATGCTGGGCCATCGATCGGCCGGCGACTTGGCCAGCCCGCGCTGGAGGATCGCCCACAGCGCCTCGTCGCCGGCGCCGAGCTCTGTCGTCGGCACGGGCTCCTTGCTGAAGATCGCCACGATCACCGCGCTCAGCGTCTCCCCGCTGAACGGCCGCCGCCCGGTGATCATCTCGTACATCACCACGCTGAACGCCCAGACGTCGGTCTGCTCCCCGACGTCCAGCTGGCCGTCGGCCTGCTCCGGCGACATGTACTCCGGGCTGCCGACGATCATCCCTCGCTGCGTGATCGCAGGGCTCGCCGCGTTGGCGAGCTTGGCGATGCCGAAGTCGACGACCTTGGGGACGTGGCCGCCCGCGCCGTCGGGCACGATGAGGATGTTGGCAGGCTTGATGTCGCGATGGACGATGCGCTGCGCGTGGGCCGTCGCGAGCGCACACGCGACCGGCAAGAGCATCTGGACCGCCTGCTCCGCCGGCACCCGGCCCCTCGCCTCCAGCCAGCTCGAGAGCGGCGTGCCCTCGAGCAGCTCCATCACCAGGAACGGCTCGCCCGCGTCGGTCTCGCCGAAATCGAACACGCGCACGATCGCCGGATGGCCGAGCTTCGCCGTCGCGCGCGCCTCCCGGAGCAACCGCTCGGCGGCGTGGCCGTCGAGCTGCTCCTCGTGGAGCACCTTGATTGCCACGTCGACGTCGAGCCAAAGGCTGCGCGCACGCCACACCGTGCCCATGCCCCCAGCGCCCAGCCGGCCCACGATCTGGTACTTGCCCGCGAGGACCTCGCCCACGGCGCGCTCCCTCTGCGGCGATCCACGGACGCTCGACGAGACGCCGCCCGTGCTCTCATCGCCTCTCCCGGCGAGCGCGAGCCATCCGCTCTGGCCGGGGACATGGTGCTCGTCCATCATGGGTCGCCCTCCTGGAAAGCAAGCGGCGAACCAGGAGCCGTCTCCTCACCTCCGCCGGCGCCTGCGCGACCCCCCAGCCCACGTCCCGCCGCGCGCGCAGCGTCCGGCGAGCTCGACGCTCACCCGCGCGCCCTCGGGGCGAGACGACAAGACGAGCACGGAGCCCCCTTTCCGGCCGGGAATCGGCCGCGCGCATCGGTCACGCTGGGGCAATTTGCACCAAGGCAGTGTGCGGAGGAGCGAGGCGCCCGCCATGATGCTCGGCAAAGCCTCGCCCCCGGCCTCATCGATTCGATCCGGGGATCGTCGGATCGACCCCAGCGAGCGCGCATAGCGCCAGGGGCTGCGCAGCAGCGCTCTCACTCGTGCAGGCGCACCGCGGTCTGTCTCGTCAGGACGGCGGCCGAGTGTCCCGCATGCAGCGTGTACACGCCGGGCTCCACCTGCCATCGGCCTGCCGCCCAGTGCGCGAAGGCCCGCGGCTCGACGGTGACGGCGACGTCGACCGTCTGATCGGGCTCGGCCTCGACGGACGCGAAGCCGGCCAGCCAGAGCGCGGGGCGCTCGACCCCGGAGTCCGGCCGCGACAGGTAGAGCTGGACCACGTGGCGCCCGCGGCGCGTCCCGACGTTGCGCACGCGCACCCGCGCCTCGACCGCCGCGCCGGCGGCGACGCTCGGCGCTTCCACGTCGAGGATCTCCCACCGCGTGTAGCCCAGGCCGTGCCCGAACGGGTAGGCCGGGGTGACGCCGGCGCGCGCCCAGGCCCGGTACCCGATGTGCAGGCCCTCGGCATAGACCAGCTTGCCGCTCTCGGGCTTCGTCGAGAGCACGGGCACGTCCTCCGCGCGCGCGGGCCAGGTCGTGGGCAGGCGGCCGCCGGGCTCCACGGCGCCGAGCAGCACGTCGGCGACGGCGGCGCCGAACTCCTGGCCCGGGAACCACGTGAGGAGCACCGCGGCCACCTCGTCGCGCCACGGCGTCGTCACCGGCCCGCCGGAGTTCACAAGCACGATCGTCCGGGGGCTCACGGCCGCGACGGCGCGGATCAGCTCGTCCTGGCGGCCGGGGAGCCCGAGCGTGGTCCGGTCGAAGCCCTCGCTCTCGATCGCCTCGGTGGTGCCGACGACCACGATCGCGACGTCGGCGGAGCGCGCGAGCTCCACGGCGCGCGCCAGCTCCTCCTCGTCGGACAGCGCCGGAACCTCGGCCCCCAGGGAGAACGCCACCGCGAGCGTGCCCACGGGGACGGTGTGCGTCAGGGCGAGATCGATCTCCTGGCCAGCGATCAGGGACAGCTCGGCCGCCCGCTGCGGCGGGGCGAGCAGGGCCGCGGCCATGTCGTCCTTGTCCGGCAAGACCGCCTCGTCGAAGAGGACCTGCCCGCCGGCGGTGAGGCGGTAGACGCCCACGCCGGCCACGCCGATCCGGTAGAGCCCGGCCTCGGCGGCGCGGAACCGCGCCGTCACCTCGATCGTCGCGGCCTCGTTCGCGCGCTGATCCCCGATGAACGTGAGGCGCCCGACGTCGCGGTGCTCCTCGTGCAGGACGCCGCCCTTCGCGTCGAGGAGCCGCACGTGGACGCCGTGCTGGCCGCTCACGGGGTCGACGACCTGGTCCCCGGCCACCGGCACGAGCCCCTCGTGGATGCGGGTGCCGACGGCGTGGAGCACCTCGGCGCGCCGGCCGAGCGCGGCGCGCAGCCCTTCCAGCGGCGAGACCGCGTAGTGCGGGTGGACGCTGGCGCTGCCGCCGCCCTGGATCCGCCCCGCCGCGGCGCTCGGGCCGATCACGGCGACGCGCCGCAGGCTGGCCGCGTCGAGCGGGAGCGCGTCGCCCTGGTTGCGCACGAGCACCATGCCGGCCGCGGCGGCCTCGCGGGCGAGCGTCCCGGCCTCGGCGCTGGAGAGCGGGGCCGGGGCGGGCGCGGCCGGCGCGACGCCCTCGAGGGCGCCGACCCGGGCGGCGAGGCGCAGCAGGCGGCGGACCTTGTCGTCGATGGCCTTCTCGGGCACCGCGCCGCGGCGGACGGCGGCGACGAGCGCCTCGCCCCAGGGCCCTCCCGGGCCCGGCATGGCGAGGTCCAGCGCCGCGCGCGCCGCGGCCTCGGTGGAGCGGGTCGCGGTCCAGTCGGAGATCACGACGCCGTCGAAGCCCCACTCGTCCTCGAGCGGCGACGCGAGCAGCGGGCTCTCGGTCAGGGTCACCCCGTTGACGGCGTTGTACGAGGCCATCACGAGCCACGCGCCCGCGCCGGTGATCATCCGCTCGAAGGGCGCGAGGTAGAGCTCGCGCAGCGTGCGCTCATCGACCCGGACGTCGACCGTGAACCGCTCGGTCTCCGAGTCGTTGGCGACGTAGTGCTTGGGCGTGGCGCCGACGCCGTGGGCCTGCAGCCCTCGGACGTAGGCGGCGCCGATCCGGCCGGTCAGCAGGGGATCTTCCGAGAAGCACTCGAAGTGCCTGCCGCCGAGCGGGCTGCGGTGCAGGTTGACGGTCGGCCCCAGGACGACGTCGACGCCCTTGCGCCGCGCCTCCGACGCCAGCGCGGCGCCGACGCGCTCGAGCAAGGCCTCGTCCCATGTGGCCGCGAGGGCGGTCGAGGAAGGGAGGCACACCGAGGGGTCGCGCTCGTCCCAGCGCTCGCCGCGCACGCCGACCGGGCCATCCGAGACGACCATGCGGCGCAGGCCGATCGCGGGCTCGGGGTGCGTGCTCCAGAAGTCGGCGCCCGTGAGCAGGCGGACCTTCTGCTCGAGCGACAGCGCGGCGAGGGCGTCCGCCACCCGCCGTTCGACGGCCTCGGGCAGGTGATCGGTCTTCTGGGGACGAGCGGAGCGCGAGTCAGCGACGGCCATGAACCCTCCTGGAAGCGCGGAGGCGCCGCCGGCGAGGCGGCGGCGCGCACGGGACCTACCGCGTTCGAGGAAACACCAGGTTCACAGGAGAGTCACGGTCTCCGAAAGGTCGCGCTCGCCACGAGCCGTGGAAGCTGCGGAGAGGAGCGCCGCGCGCGCCTCGGCGGCGCTCCGGCCGGCGCGCGCTCGCGAGCGGGCGGGCGGGCGTCGCGGTGGTGCGGTGGTGCGGTGGTCGAGGACGCGCCGCCCGTTGCGCGGGGATGGGAACGGCGCGATGCTCGCCGTCCCTCGAGCGAGGCCGCTGCCATGAGCCTCTCCACCGTGCTCCGCGTCCTCGGCCGCAAAGACGGCGAGGTCCACAGCGTGTTCCGCGCCGGTTCGCGCGTGTACGGCACCGCGTCCGCGACGTCGGACGAGGATTTCGTCGCCGTCCTCGCGCGGCGCGACGCGCGGCAGGACCTCGCCTTTGCGCCGGGCGTCAACGTCGTCGTCCACGGCCTCGACACCTTCCGCGACGCCATCGCCGAGCACAGCGTCTTCGCGCTCGAGTGCCTGTTCCTGCCGCCCGAGCACCGGCTCAAGGAAGGGAGGCCGCCCTTCCCGTTCAAGCTCGACAGGAAGAAGCTCGCCGCGTCGGCCGCGAGCCGCTCCGCGTCCGACTTCAAGAAGGCCGGCGCCCGCTTCGACGACGAGCCGGAGGCCTCGAAGAAGAAGCTCTTCCACGCCCTCCGGGTGCCGCTCTTCGCCGTGCAGATCGCCGAGTCCGGCGTCCTCCACGATTACGGCGCCGCGAACCCGTACTGGCGCGAGATCGTCGCGGACGAGCGCCTCGACTGGGAGGAGTACCGCAAGGCCTACGGCCCGATCCGCGAGGGCCTCTGCGATCGGCTCGCGGCGCTCGCCTCACGGCGGTGACGCGGAGGCCGGCGCCGGGGCCGGGCCCGGGGCGAGGCGCTGGGGCCGGATCTCCTGGTGCATCCAGTGCTCGTCCGTCTGCACGTGCCCGCGCCGCACCCACTTGGCGAGCCGCCGCTGGAACGCCGCGTCCGGGAACTCGCCGGCGGCCCGCACCACCACGCCCTCGCGCGGGCCGCCGAACGCGGAGGGCTCCCGCGCGAGCGCGGTCGTCAGCGCCTCGAGCTCGCGCTCGCCCTCGACGGTGCCCCGGAACAGGACAGGCACCGTGGGGAGCCCCAGATCGTTCGCCTGGGCCACGACCATGTCCCACTCCCAGAAGAGGCCCCGCACGTCGTCCCGCACGCCGAAGACCAGCGAATACCCCGGGAGCGCCTCGTACTCGATGGAGTGGATCGCATAGCAATACTCGCAGAAGAGCGACATGCCCTCCGAGAGCAGGTGCGCGATGCTCGCGTGCGTGGCCTTCGCGAGGTCGAAGCTCGGGTGGGACGGAGGGCCCGAGTGCGATCGGGAGAAGACGCTCGCCCGCGTGTACGTGAGGTTGCTCCCGTCGCACTTCTCGGTGATGACGATCTCGACGCCCAGCAACCCCGACACGTCTGCCATCCTCTTGTCGTCGGACGTTCCGCCGGGGGACCACGGCAGGTGGAACGAGCGAGGGTATTTGGCGGACATGGCGGTGCCAGGGTAGCACCGGCGTCCTTTCGCGGACATGCTACGGCCCTCACGCGCGCTGCGCGTCGCGCGGCGCCGAACGCGGAGCCGATCGCGCGCTCGCCAGGGGTCCTCCGTCATGTCCTCCGCGTCCTCGCTCCTCGACCTGCTCACGCCCGATCCGGGGCGTGTCCCCTGGAACGAGCTCCAGGTCTTCGACTGGGTCCGCGCGCTCGAGGCGTGCCCGCAGGACCCGATCCACCACGCCGAGGGCAACGTCTGGATCCACACCCGGATGGTGCTGGAGACGCTCCTCGGGCTGCCCGAGTGGCAGGCGCTGCCGGCCGAGGAGCAGCGCGTCGTGTACCTCGCGTGCCTCCTCCACGACGTGGCGAAGCCGGCGACCACCCGCGAGGAGGACGGACGGATCACGGCGAAGGGCCACTCTCGCGCGGGGGAGCTCCTCGCGCGCCGCCTGCTCTGGGAGCTCGGCGCGCCGTTCGCGCTGCGCGAGCAGGTGTGCGCGCTGGTGCGCTATCACCAGATCCCGTTCTATCTCATCGAGCGCGACGACGCGCGGCGCGTCGCCGCCGAGATCAGCCTCCACGCGCGCTGCGACCTGCTCGCGCTCGTGGCCGAGGCCGACATCCGAGGGCGCGTCTGCGCGGACATGGGGCGCGTCGTCGACAACATCGAGCTCTTCCGCGAGTTCTGTCGCGAGGAGGGGTGTTACACCGCGCCGCGGTCCTTCGCCTCGACGCACACGCGCTTCGTGTACTTCCGCTCCGATCCCGCCGGCGGGCGCCACCCGGACGTCGAGGTCTACGACGACACGCGCTCCGAGGTCGTGGTGATGAGCGGGCTCCCGGGCGCCGGGAAGGATACCTATGTTCGCCACCACCTCGCCGACTGGCCGGTCGTCTCCTTGGACGCGCTGCGGAGCGAGCTGGAGATCGATCCGGCGGACACGCAGGGACAGGTGGTCCAGGCCGCGCGCGAGCGGGCGAAGGAATACCTGCGGCGCGGCGAGCGGTTCGTGTGGAACGCGACGAACCTCTCGCGGCAGCGGCGCGGCCCGCTGCTGCAGATGGCGGCCGACTACGGGGCGAGGATCCGCGTCGTCTACGTGGAGGTGCCTGCATCGACGCTGTTCGCGCAGAACCGGGCGCGGGAGGCGGCGGTGCCCGAGGCCGTGATCCGCCGGATGATCGAGCGCTGGGAAATCCCGGCGAAGACCGAGGCCCACGAGGTGGTGCTGGCGGTGCGCTGACGCCTGACGTCGCCTGCCCTCTGCCGGAGCCGCCGGATGGAGCGGCACGAGCCGCCCGGCTGCGCCCGCACGCGGCATGGGGTACGCTGCGCCTGGAGCGACGTATGCCCTTCCAGAGCGAGAATTCTTTCATCCCGATTCCCCCGCCCGGCGAGGACGAGCTCCCGTACGACGATGGAGAGCCGATGGAATCCGAGCGCCACCGCGCGCAGATGGACCTGCTCATCGAGGTGCTGAAGCTGCTCTGGCGCGACCGCGACGACGTCTACGTCGCCGGCAACATGGCCATCTATTTCAGCGAGTTGCAGGCGAAGAAGAACGACTTCCGAGGCCCCGACGTGTTCGTGGTGCTCGACACCAACAGGCGCGAGCGCAAGTCCTGGGTCGTCTGGCAGGAGGACGGGAGGACGCCCGACGTGGTGATCGAGCTGCTCTCCGAGAGCACCCAGGCCGTCGATCGCGGCGACAAGATGCGGATCTACGCGAAGCTCCTGCACGTGCCGGAGTACTACCTGTTCGATCCGTTCTCGGGCGTGCTCGAGGCGTATGTGCTCGATCGAGCCACGCGGTCCTACCTGCCGATGCCGCCCGAGACGAACGGCGACGTCGTTAGCGCGTGCCTCGGCCTGCGCCTCGGGGTGCGCCACGGCACGTACCGCGGCCTCGCCGTCGACTGGCTGCGCTGGATCGATGCCCATGGGCGCGTGCTGCAGACCGGCGAAGAGCAGGCTCGCGCCGCCGAAGAGCAGGCGCGCGCCGCCGAAGAGCAGGCGCGCGCCGCCGAAGAGCAGGCTCGCGCCGCCGAAGAGCAGGCGCGCGCCGCCGAAGAGCAGGCGCGCGCCGCCGAAGAGCAGGCTCGCGCCGCCGAGAAGCAGGCTCGCGCCGCCGAAGAGCAGGCGCGCGCCGCCAGCGATGAGGCGAAGCAGCTCGCAGCCCGGCTCGCGGCGTACGAGAAGCAGTTCGGTCCGCTGCCCGGCGGCGGCTCGAGCTAGCGGCCACCGGGCCGCCGACGCCAGGTTCAGCCCCAGCCGACCCGCTCGCCCCGCCCGAAGCCCGGCGCCAGCATCGCCGCCCACCGCGCCGGGCTCTTGATCCGCTCCCGCGCCATCACCGCGTCCGCCACGAGGAGCCGCTGGAGCCCCTTCTCACCGCCGAGCAGCTCGCCCGCCTGGCGCCGCGCCGCCGCCGCATAGAGCGGCATGTCCGCCGCGTCGAACCCGGCCGCCGCCGCCTCCAGCCGCGCGATCGCCCCCTCCCTGTCGCCGCGCAGCTCGGCCGCGCCCGCGCGGATCAGCGGCACGAACGGGTCCGACCACGCCGTCTTCTCCCGGGCGAGCGCCGCGGCGTCCCGGAGCGCCGCCTGGATCAGCGGCTCCGGCTCGGGCGCCGCCTCGGCCACGGCGAGCGCCGTGCACGCGCGCTCGACGTGGGCCATCACCCGGCTGTTCTGCATCATCAGCAGCATCGAGCCCTCGAGCCTCGGCCAGGCGTCCGTGAGGCGCTTCATCGCGGCGCCGGCGCGGCCCGCGTACCGGTCGACGTAGGTCTCGCCGAGCAGCCCGACGAAATGCTCGAGGTGGAACCCCGACGTCGTCCACCTCGACAGCGCCCCCGCGATCGCGCCGCGCGCCCCCGCCACGTCGTCCGACGCGAGCGCCACCCACGTCGCCTGCACGCTGAAGATCGCCGCCGCGTAGAGATCCCCCCGCTGCTCGGCGGCGCGGAGCACCGCCGGCGTCGTCCGCGCGAGCGCGTCGATCTGCCCGCGGTAGTACCGCGCCCACGACGCCATCAGCTGCGTCGTGGCGAGCTCCCAGGACACGCCGGCGCAGCGGTCGCGCAGGAGCTCGTCGGCGACCTCGTACCACGCGGACGCCGCCTTCCAGCGCCCGGCCGTGAACGCCTCGAGCATGCCCGACACCATCATCGACAGGCCGAGCAGGTGCGGGCTGTCGAGCCGCTCCGAGAGCGCCCGCACCGCCGCGACGAGCTCCTCCGCGCGCGCCCGGCCCGGCGCCCCCATCATGCACGCGGACGAGGCCTCGAACGCGAGCGCGCGGCCGACGCGGTACGGCTCGCCGGCCCGCAGCGCGAGCAGCAGGGCGCGCGCCGAGAACTCGGCGGAGCGGACCATGTCGACGCCGGACAGCCCCACCGTCACCGTCCAGCAAGCGTCGATGCGCGCGAGGTCCTCCGGCCGCACCTCCGCCTCGGACCGCTCGCGGAACCGGAGGCCCCTGAGGCGCAGCTCCGCCCGGTGCAGGAGCAGCGCCACCAGCGCGCGCCGCGGCGTCTCCGGGAACGACAGGCCGACGGCCCGGAGGACGGCGCGGACGAGATCGATCCCCTCATCGATGTGCCCGCTCCGCAGGTACTGCTCCGCGGCCCGCCGGCGGAGCTCGAGCGAGAGCGCGCCGTCCGCCCCCTCCGCCGCCGCCGCGTAGATCCTCGCCGCCTCGGCGCTCTTGCCGGCGTTGACCAGGGCGTCGGCGCACCGCACGCCGAGCGCGCGCCGCTCGGCCTCGGGGACGTCCGCCTCGCGCGAGCGCAGGTCGAGCGCGAGCTCGTAGAGCCGCGCCGCGCGCTCGAACGCGAGCGCCTCCGCCGCCTCCTCGGCCGCGCGCTCGGCGAGCCGCCCCGCCCGCGCCGCGTCGCCAGCGCCCAGCCAGTGCCGCGAGAGCGCCTCCGCGTCCGCCGTCCCCAGCGCCTCGAGCGCCCGCCCCAGCCTCCGGTGCCGCGCCGCGAGCTGCTCCGGGCCGAGCCGACCGACCACGGCCGCGCGCACCCTGTCGTGCGACGCCTCGACGAGCTCGCCCTCGCCGGCGCGCCGCGCGGCGATCAGGTCCTCCATGAGCAGCAGCGTCATCGCCGGGGCAAGCTCGTCGTCGCGGAGCTTCGCCGCCCGCGCCACGACCGCCGCGTCGATCGGCTCCCCGGCGACCGCGATCACCTCCAGCAGCCGGAGCGCGTGCTCCGGCAGGCGGCGGAGCCGCGCGTCGAGCGCCCTGCCCCACGCGGCGTCGCCCCGGGCGCCGTCCTCGACCGAGAGCTCCTGCGCGTCGCGGGCGAGCTCGCCGAGCAGCCGCGGGTTGCCCCGCGAGGCGCGGGCGATGGCGTCCGCCCGCGCGCGGGTCACGTCGTCGCGCGCGAAGAGGAGCGCGAGCGAGAGCTCCTCGGCCTCGAGCGGCGAGAGCGGGCCGACCGCGATCTCGCGCAGCTCGCCGTCCCGGCGCGCCGACGCGATCCGCCCCCGCGCGCCGGCGGCCTCGGCCTCGGCGTCCCGGCGCTCGAGGCCCATCCCGTCGAGCAGCGCGCGGAGCGGCGCGCTCGTGGCGACGTCCTCGTCCCGGAAGCTGCCGAGGAACATCATCGCGGGCGCGTCGGGGGGCCGCGTGAGCTCGAGCAGGAGCGCCACGCTGTCGATGTCGCTCCACTGCAGGTCCTCGATCGCCACGACGAGCGGGCTGCGCTCGGCGATGCGCCAGAGCAGCTGGCGGAGCGCGGCGAAGCTGCGCTGCCGCAGCTCCTGCGCGTCGGGCGACTCGCACGCGCGCGGCGCCGACGCGACGGCCGGCACGCTCGAGAGCACCGGGAACACCCGGGCGAGCGCGCGGACGTCGCGCGGCAGGAGGCGCTCCACATCATCGCGCGAGACCCGCCGGAGGAAGCGGCTCAGCGCCTCCATCACGCCCCCGAACGCCTTGTAGGACTCGGCCGCCGCGAGCGCGCAGCGCCCCCGCAGGATGACCGGCCCCTTGTCGCGGCGGAGCCCCATCAAGAAGTGGTGGATGAGCGCGCTCTTGCCCATGCCCGCGGCGCCGTGAACGAGCACGGCGACGGGCCGCTCCAGCACGAGGACCTCGGCGGCGCGCTGGAGCGCGCGCAGGTGCGTGCGGCGGCCGATGAAGTGCTCGATCGTCGGCGGCGCGGGCGGAAGCAGCGCGCTCGCAGGCGCGGCCTCGGCGATCGCAGGCGCGAACTCGGCGCTCCCCGGCGCGGGCTCCGCGCCCTCCGGCGGGGGCTCGGCGCCCTCAGGGTACTGCCGCTCCGCGCCCTCCACGCCGCGTCACCGTCACTTCTTGCTCAGGAACGTATCCATCGCACGCCGGTGCTCCGGGCCGTTCCACTGCTCGGCGAACGCCCGTCGCTCGACCTCGGCGGCGGAGGCGCGCAGCGCCTCGCGCACCTTGTGCAGGGACCGCTTCATGGCCGCGACCGACGCGCGCGGCCCCCCGGCGATGCGGCCGACCTGCGCGATCGCCCGGCTCCGCGCCGCGCCGGTGGGGACGACCTCGCTCACGAGGCCGACGCGGAGCGCCTCGGCGGCGTCGATCCTCTCCGCCGTCAGGAGCAGCCGCGCCGCCGCGAGCGGCCCCACCCGCTCGCAGAGCCGCGTCAGCCCGCCCCAGGCCGGGGACAGGCCCATCTTGACGTGCCGGAACGAGAGCGCGGCGTGCTCCTCGACGACGACGAAATCGCAGAGCAGCAGGAGCTCGCAGCCGCCGCCCAGCGCGTCGCCCTGCACGGCGGCGACGATCGGCACCTCGCTCTCCTCGAAGGCCGCGAGGCCCTCGAACAGCCGGAGGACCTCGCCCCCCTCCGCGCCGCCGGCGGCGAGCGCGTGGAGCTCGCGGATGTCGCCGCCCGCCACGAAGACGTCGCTGCTCGTCGCGGTGAGCACGACGCCGCGCACGCGCGGGTCGGCGCTGGCGCGGCGGATCGCCTCGCCGAGGCGGCCCGCGAAGTCGCTGTCGATGGCGTTCCTGCGCTCGGGACGATCGATGGTCAGGACGACCGCATCGCCGGCCGCCTCGACCCGCAGGGTCACGAGAGGGCCCTCCGCGCGCCCCTCCCGCCGGTGAGCGCCGCGGCCTTCCCGCGGCTCGCGCCCGCCCCGTTCTCCGCCGCCGCGCGGCTCAGCCGCCGCGGCGCAGGCATGCGCTCGTCGTGGATCACCTCGGCGATCCGCGCCTCGAGCGTGCGGCGGCTGAGGCCCCGCTGCTCCGCCGCGTACCGCTCGGCGTAGCTGATAATCGCGCCCGCGACGTCGACGCCGCTCGCGCGCTCGATCCCCTCCAGGCCGGGCGAGCTGTTGATCTCGAGGATCTTGGGCCCGGAGCGCGCCTCGAGCATGTCGACGCCGGCGACCTCGAGGCCCATCGCCTTCGCGGCGCGCATCGCGACGCTCCGGTAGGCGCGCGGCAGCTTCACCCGATCGCCCTTGCCGCCGCGGTGGAGGTTCGAGCGGAACTCCCCCGGCTTGGCGACGCGGCGCATCGAGGCGACCACGCGGCCGCCGACGACGATGACCCGGATGTCGCGCCCCTTCGACTCGCGCACGTACTCCTGGAGCACGATGTCCTGGCCCATGGCCCAGAACGTCTCGAGCAGGGCGTGCACGGCGTGGGGCGTCTCGGCGAGCATGGTGCCGATGCCCTGGGTCCCCTGCTGGAGCTTCACGATCGCGGGGCAGCCGCCGACGAGCGAGAGCGCCGCCTCGACGCCGGCCGGGCTCCGGGCGCACACGGTGATCGGCACGTTGAGCTTGCGGCGCGTGAGCAGCTGGAGCGCGCGCAGCTTGTCGCGGCTCCTCGCGATCGAGACGGCGCCGTTCAGGACGGGGACGCCCATGAGATCGAACTGACGGACGACGGCGAGGCCGTAGTTGGTGATGCTGGCGCCGATGCGCGGGATCACGATGTCGAAGCGGGGCACCGCCGAACCACCGACGAGCAACGACGGGCGGCCGCGCGACACGACGATCTGGAAATCGAGCGGATCGATGACGCTGACGTCGTGACCACGCGCGCGCCCCGCGAGCACGATCCGGCTCGTCGAATAGAGGGACGCGTTGCGGGACAGGACGAGGAGTCGCATGTGGCCCGGAGGCTAGCAGAGCCGGCAGACTGCGTGGATGGATGCGCGTGCCGATTCATTTTTCGCTCTTCGGCGGTTCTTCTGACGCTCGCGCCGCTCACACCGCGCCCGCACGGTCGCGCGCCGCGCCATCGGCCCTCGTTTTCCATGGGGCTCCGCGCGGCCCGTTCGGCGGACCAGGCGCGGCAGAAGCGCGGAGGTGCAGCGCTTGCGCTGGAAAATGTTTCGTGTACGAATCATCTCGGTCGTGCCGGCGAGGAGGGGTTCGCGATGTGGCAGCCGTTCACGGAAGAACATCAGCAGTTCAGGAAGACGGTGCGGGCCTTCGCAGAGAAGGAGCTCGCTCCTCATGTGGAGGAGTGGGAGTCGTCGGAGTGCTTCCCCAGCTGGGTGTTCAAGCGCGCCGGCGAGCTCGGGATCCTGGGCGCGCACTTCCCGGAGGAGCACGGCGGCGCCGGGCTCGACTACTGGTTCTCGGCGGCCAAGGCCGAGGAGCTCGTGCGCTGCACGATGGCGGGGGTCTCGATGGGCCTGCTCGTGCAGAGCGACATGGCGACCCCGGTGATCAGCGACATCGGCACGAAGGAGCAGATCGAGGAGTTCCTCAAGCCGGCGCTCGCGGGCGACAAGATCGCCGCGCTGGGCGTCTCCGAGCCGGCGGCCGGCAGCGACGTGGCCGGGATCCGGACGATCGCGCGCAAGGACGGCGAGGATTACGTGCTGAACGGGCAGAAGACGTTCATCACGAACGGGACACGCGCCGATTTCGTGACGCTGCTCGCCAAGACGTCGCCGGACAGGGGCGCCCACGGCTGCTCGTTCTTCCTCGTGCCGACGGCGCTCCGCGGCTTCAACGTCGCGAAGAAGCTGAAGAAGATCGGCAACAAATCCTCGGACACCGCGGAGCTCTTCCTGGAGGACGTGCGGGTGCCGGGGCGCTACCTGCTCGGCGAGCCCGATCAGGGCTTCGCGTACCTGATGCAGAACTTCCAGACCGAGCGGCTGGTCGCTGCGGTGAGCGCGATCGCGAGCTCGTTCATGACGCTCGACGGCACGGTCGAGTACGGGCGCGAGCGGGTGGCGTTCGGCAAGCCGATCATCAAGCGCGAGTCGTGGCAGCACAAGCTCGTGGACCTGTACACGCGCTGCGAGGCGGCGCGCGCGTTCGCCTACAAGTGCGTCGACCACTACAACGACGAGCGGTACGTGCGGAAGGTGCCGATCAGCTTCGACACGGTGAAGCTCATCTCGATGGCGAAGATTTTGGCCGGCGACGTGGCGAACGACGTCGTGGACACCTGCCTGCAGTTCCACGGAGGCTGGGGCTACATCGAGGACTTCCCGATCGCGCGCGCGTGGCGTGATCAGCGGCTCCTCCGCATCGGCGGCGGGACGACCGAGACGATGAAGTACTATCTGGCAAAGCTGATGAACTTCTGAGCGCCCCCGCGGCCCGGCGGCCGCATCGCCGCGAACCGAGGCCCTCGGACACAAAAGCGCGCCGGTCGAAAAAAAGTAGAGACAAGCGGCGCGAGAGGCTGTAGATATCCCGCTCCCAACGACCGGGGCTGTAGCTCAGCTGGGAGAGCGCATGACTGGCAGTCATGAGGTCAGGGGTTCGATCCCCCTCAGCTCCACCGATAGGACCGAAGGACTCCTGTTCCTGTGAAGGAGTCCGCATCGCCGTGCCCGCTCGCCGGCGTGTCGGAGTAGAGAACCCGGACATGGCTCTCTCGCCTCACTGGGTCTTCCCGGAGCTCGACGCGAGCGCGGTGAGCGCGGCGCGGGCGCGGCAAGACACGCTGACCAAGCCGCGCGGCAGCCTCGGCGTGCTGGAGGATCTCGCCGTGGCGCTCGCCGGCATCCAGGGCGGGGCGCCCGCGAGCCGGCCCGCGGCGGCGGTGCTCTTCGCCGCCGATCACCCCGTCGCCCGGCACGGCGTGTCGGCGTACCCGCCAGAGGTCACGGCGGCGATGGTGGCGAACTTCGTGCGCGGCGGCGCCGCCGCCAGCGTCCTCTGCCGGAACCTCGGTGTCGATCTGCGGGTCGTGGACGTCGGGGTCGCCCACCCGTACGAGGGCGTGGGCGGCGGCGATGGCGCGCGGCTGCGGCGCGATCCGGTCGCCGACGATCCCATCGGTGACCTGCGGATCGAGGACGCGCTCTCGGAGGCCGTCTACGAGCGCGCGCTCCGCGCGGGCGCCGCGGAGATCGACGCGCTCGGGGGCGACACGCGCGTCGTCCTGCTCGGCGACATGGGCATCGGCAACACGACCGCGGCGGCGGCCATCACGGCGCTGCTCCTCGGGATCGCGCCGGAGGACGTCGTCGGGGCGGGGACCGGCGTCTCCGGCGACGCGCTGTCGCGCAAGATCGAGGTCGTGCGCGACGCGACGCGACGCGCGCGGGAGGTCTCGGGCGTCCAGCGCACCGACCCGCACCGCGTCGTGCAGGCGGTCGGCGGGAAGGAGATCGCCGCGCTGGTGGGCGCCATGGCGCGGGCGATCGAGCGGCGCATGGCGGTGCTCGTCGACGGCTTCATCGTCTCGACGGCGGCGCTCGCGCTCGTCCGGATGTGCGCCGAGGCGCGGTCGGGCCTGATCTTCGCCCACCGCTCGGCCGAGCGCGGCCACGCCCACGTCCTCGCGGCGCTCGACGCGCGCCCCTTGCTGGACCTCGGGATGCGCCTTGGCGAGGCGAGCGCGGCGCTGGCCGCGCTGCCCCTCCTCGACGCGGCCTGCGCCCTCCACGCCGGCATGGCGACGTTCGCGAGCGCGAGCGTGCCGGATCGCGCGCGGCCCGGGACTCCATGACGACGCCGCCGGTGCTGCGCGGCGCCCGCGCAGCGGCGACCTTCCTCACGCGCGTCCCGGTCGGCGGCTTCCCCTACGCCGAGGCGGACTGGCGCTGGGCCTCTGCCTGGTTCCCGTTCGTGGGCGCCGCGCTCGGCGCCGTCCAGGCCGCGGTGTGGCTGCTCGTCGATCGGAGCGGCGCGCTCGTCGCGGCGAGCGTCACCGTGGCCCTCGGGCTGCTGCTGACCGGGGCGTTCCACGAGGACGGCCTCGCGGACACGGCCGACGCGCTCGGCGGCGCGCTCGATCGCGCTCGGATCTTCGAGATCCTCAAGGACAGCCGCATCGGCGCGTTCGGCGCGGCCGCGCTCATCGTTGTCCTCGTGCTGCGCGTCGCCCTGCTCGCGCGGCTCGACGCCGCGGCGCCCGTCGCCCTCGTGCTGACGCAGTGCCTCTCGCGCACCCCGCCGATCTGGCTGATGGTCGCGCTGCCCTACGTGACCCAGAGCGGCTCGCGCAGCCGCCCGGTGGCGCAGGCGGCGCTCCCGCAGGCGCTGCTCGGCTCGCTCTGGCCGGCGCTCGCGCTCGCCGCGGCGCACGCCGCCGGGGCCCTCACGGCGGCCGAGGCGGCGGGCATGCTCGTCGCGTCCGCCGCCGCCGCGGCGATCTGCGGCCTCCGCTTCCACGCCCGCGCCGGCGGGCTCACGGGCGACTTCCTGGGCGCTGCGCAGCAGATCGCCGAGTGCGCCGCGCTGCTCGCCCTCGCGCTCGTGCGGGGCGGCTGAGCCGCGGGCGCGCGCGTGGATCCCCTCGCCCACGGCCTCATCGCCTTCCGCCACGCCCCCGTCGCGCTCTCCGGCGTCTGCTACGGCCGCCTCGACGTCGCCGCGGCGCTCCCCCCCGAGGCTGCAGCGGCCGCGATCGAGCGCGCGCTCCACGAGCTCTGCGTCCGCCCCGGCGTGGTCTTTTCGTCGCCGCTCTCCCGCTGCGCGCTCCCGGCCGCCGAGCTCGCGGCGCGCCTCGGGGTGCCGCGCGCGATCGACGATCGCCTGCTCGAGATCTCCTACGGCGCGTGGGAGGGGCGCGCATTTGCGGACATCGAGCGCGACGATCCGGCCGCGTACGCCGCGTGGCTCGACGGCTGGGAGCGCGTCGGGCCGCCCGGGGGCGAGTCGGCGCTCGACGTCGAGTCCAGGGTGCGGTCGTTCTGGCGCGAGATCGGCGCCCCGCGCGGCGTGGACGGCGTGGACGGCGTGGACGTCGCGTCCCGCGCGCGCCCGCCGCTCCTTGTCGCGCACGCCGGGGTGCTGCGCGCGCTCCGGGTCGTCGCGCGCGGCGCCAGCTGGCTTGCGGCGATGAGCGCGCCGGTCCCTCACCTCACGGCCGAGCGCTTCCCTCTGCCTGCGTCCGCCCTTTCGCTGGCGGACCTTTGAGGGGCGCGTACCCTCGTCGGGCATGACCCCGCAAGAAGAGCTCGCGCTCCTGCTGCGCCCGGCGGCCGGAGGTCTCTACCTCGTCTCGACCGGCCGCGCGCAGCAGCTCGAGGTCCAGCGGCGGCTCTACGGCGCCGCGACCGAGGAGGAGGTCCTCGCGCGGTTCCGCGCGTCGCTCGACCGCATCGCCGGCGCGCGCGCCGTCCTGCTCGGCGTGCCCTCCGACGTCGGCGCGGGGTTCCTCCGTGGCTCCAACATGGGCCCGCAGGCCATCCGGACAGCGCTCCTCGACGCCTCCCCGGACTTCCCCGAGCGGGCGCGCGAGGTCGGGCTCGTCGACATCGGCGACGTGTTCGTCGTGCCGCAGCTCCTGCACGACGACATGCTCTCGGAGGCGCAGAAGGCCGCGTCGCGCCGCGCGCTCTACCCTGGCGCGCCCGAGCCCGTGGCGTCGCGGCTGCCGGTCTCGCCGCTCTCCATCGCGGAGCGCGCGCTCGATCTCGTCTTCTCGATCAACCCGGGCGTCGCCCCCATCGTGCTCGGCGGCGATCACTCCACGGCCTTGCCGGTCGCGCGCGCGCTCGCCCGCGCGCGGAAGCGGCCGTGGGGCATCGTCCAGCCCGACGCGCACACCGATCTCCTCGAGGAGCGGCTCGGGGTCGCATACTGCTTCGCCACGTGGTCGTACCACGCGAACGAGCTGGTCGGGCGGGGCGGCCGGCTGACGCAGGTGGGGGTCCGCGCGTCGCAGAAGCCGCGCGAGCACTGGGAGAGCCGCTACGGCGTGCGGCAGTTCTGGGCGGCCGAGTGCCGCGCCGATCCGGCGGCGGCGCTCGACGCCATCGTGGCCCACGTGAAGAGCACCGGCGTCGAGGGCGTGTATTTCTCGAACGACATCGACGGCACGGACGCCGCGTACGCCGACGCCACGGGGACGCCGGAGCCGGACGGCCTGTCGCCCGAGTTCGTCGTGGCGCTCATCCGCCGGCTCGGGCGCGAGGTCGGCCTGATCGGCGGCGACGTCATGGAGGTCGCGCCCGCGCTTCAGCCGACGCCGGAGAGCGCGGCGCGCACGGTCGCGCTCGCCGCGCGTTACCTGCGCGAGACGATCGAGGCCACCGTCGGCCGCGCGCTCGCCTGACGCCGCTCAGGGCTCGGGGCCGCTGGCCGCGGGCAGGGCGGCGTCGCGGGCCCAATCGCTCCAGGACCCCTCGTAGAGGATCGCGTCCTCGCGGCCGAGCGTCGTCAGGGCGAGCAGGTCGTGGCAGGCGGTGACGCCGGAGCCGCAGTAGCAGACCACGGTGGCTGCATCGAGCGCGCCGAGGTCGCGGTAGCGCCGCTCGAGCTCCGCGCGCTCGCGGAAGGCGCCCCCGGGGGCGCTGAGGTTCTCGACGAAGGGGGCGGAGCGGGCGCCGGGGATGTGGCCCGGGCGGGCGTCGACGGGCTCGGTCTGCCCCTCGTAGCGCTCGCGCGCGCGCGCATCGAGGATCACCGCCGCGGAATCGCGGCGCAGCCTGTCGACAGCGGCCTTGTCCGCGACCGGAGCGCCGCCGGGGGCGAGATCCATGGCGGGCGCTTCAGCGATCGTGGGTGCCGCGGTCGAGAGGGGGTATCCCGCGGCGGTCCACGCCTGGAGTCCCCCGTCGAGCACGCGCCCGCCTGGATGGCCGAAGTAGCGCAGCAGCCACCAGAGACGGGCGGCGATGGCGCCACCGGCGTCGTCGTAGCCGACGACCAGCGAGCCTGGGACGACCCCGATGCGGGCGAGGACGCGCGCGAACGCCGCCGCGTCGGGCAGCGGGTGGCGGCCTGGTCCGCCGAGCGCCGGGCTGGAGAGATCGGCGTCGACGTCGAGGTGGACGGCGCCCGGGATGTGCCCGCGGGCGTACTCGTCGGCGCCGCGGCGACCGCCGAGGTACCAGCGGCAATCGACGACGCGGACGCGGGGATCGCCCGCGTGCGCTGCGAGCCAGGCGACATCGACGAGCGGACCGGGTGGCACGAGGAAGGGATCGCGCATGGGCGAAGGGTACCCACCCTGCTCGCGCCGGGCCACATCGCATCCTCGCCATCCCCGACGTGCTCGGCTGTGCCCGATGGCGCTGCGCCGCCGGACGCGACTCCCGCGCTCGACGGAGCGCCGAAAGCGACGGCATTTGCAAGCACTTTTGACAGCTGAAATGGGGCGTGAGGGCATCAGACATGAACGTCAATCGACGCGTGCAGCACGCCTGGTTGCGAGGGTAGCCGCCACAAACCGCTTGATCTTCAAACGCATTGGCTCGCCTACCCGCCCCGCAGCACCTCCCATCCCGGAAGACGCCCCTGGCCTCGCTCAGCGCTTCACCGAGCGAGAGCCGCCGGCGCCGCGAGCGACGTGCTCACAAAAGTTCACCAGAGCCATTCATTGATCACGCCTCGTCTTGAAGGTCCGACGGATCGAAGCCTTTCCCTTTGTTTCAATCGGCAAGAGGGCTGTACTTTGCTCTCTAACCACTTTAATTACGATCCATGAAACTTCGACTCTCAAACTTCGCCGCCGCAGCGATCCTCACCCTCCTGTCAGCTCTTTCAGGCTGCTCCGATGATGGAAGCACCGGCAGCTCGGAAGCCGGCACGACCACTACCTCAAATGCGTCCGGGTCTGGCGGGCAGGGCTCGGGCGGGGATGGCGCCGGAGGCGCCACGGCCTCGAGCTCGACGTCCGCTGGAACCGGCGGTGGCGGCTCGGCGGTCGACCCGACCTTTGAAACGGTCAGAGCGGTCGTCGCGAATGTTGGCTGCTCCGATGCGAGCTGCCACAACGGCGAGGCGGAGCCGAGGCTGCTCGACGACGAGACCCTCTACGCGACCCTGACGACGCACATCTCCGAGGCGTGCGGAGACATTCCGCTCGTCACCCCCGGCGAGCCAGAGCAGAGCGCCCTCGTCAAGATCCTCAAAGGCCCCTGCGGGGATATCGCCCGCATGCCCAATGGATGCGTCAGCGAGCCCGGCCCGGAATACACGTGCCTGCCCCAGGCATACATCGACGCGATCGAGCAGTGGGTCGCCGACGGCGCGCAGCAGCAGCAGTGAGCGGCCGATGACGACGACGCGGGCTCCGCCCCGGAGCTCCGCGTCGTTGCGCTGAGGACACGAGGTCATCGCGGTCGCTGCGACCCAGCGCCGAGCAAAAGGCCCCTCCTGAGGGGAGGGGCCTGGTCTTCATTTCGCCCGAGCCGGCAGCCCCGGCGCGAGCGACGATCAGCCGTTCGCGCGAAGCGCCTTGAACTCACCAGCGTCCTTGATGGACACTGGATTGGTCTCGCTGGCGAAGAGCTTCGTGTCGTCGTGCTTGCCGAAGTGAGTCACCTCCGCCGAGCCGCCGATCGCCGGGAAGCCGTCCGCGCCGGCCTTCACCCCGGTGGCGTTCAGCAGGTTGCAGAAGTACTTGTTGATCGGCTGCGTGGCGACGTCCGGCGGAGTCCCCGTGCCGTCGATCTCGCCGAACTCGAGCTTCGTCTGGCCCGGCCCGCAGGCAGCCTCGCTGTTACCGACGGCCAGGTCAGCCTTGCCACCTTCGACGTTCACGGCCTGACCCGTCTTGAAGTAGCCGCCGCAGCTCCCTGCCTGGAGGATCGGCAGGTTGTTGAGGTTGTGGCTGTTGCCGTCGGAGTCCTCCTGGAACCAGACGGTCGCGGTGTTGTCGAGGAGCTTCCCCTCGCCCTCATCGATGCTGTCGAGCCGACCGACGAGGTAAGCGAACTTCTTCGCGTACCAGTCGTCGATCTGCTGGATCATCTCGATGACCCCAGGAACGCAATCACCACCCATGTTGGCGTCGCCGACGCGGTGGGAGATGCCATGGGAGTCCTTCGAGTGATTGATGCCGTCCCACTTGAACGTGAGGGTGCCGGGGAACTTCATGAAGATGACGCGGTTCTGGTCGCAGATGGCCGAAAGCACCGCGAGGTCCATCATGACGTTCGTCGACTTCGACAGGTCGATGCCGAGGCCACCCCCCTGCGAGGCCGCCTGCACGGACTGGGCCGTCAAACCGAGCGCCTCTGCCTGGGCGGCGCTGCACTGGGCCCTGACCGTGTTCGTGGTCTGGTGGAGGAGGTCCTTCCAGTCGGAGAGCCGCTGCTTGTCCGCCTGGCTCATCCTGACCCGCTCGAGGGTCTCCAGGTCCTCCCGCACGACGTCGATCACGCTCTTGCCGCGGACCACCTTGTACGTATCCTGCGACACGGGGCCCTGACCGAAGAGGCCCGTGAGGTTGTTGTAGATCGTCGTCGGAGACCCGATGCCGGGGAAGATCTGCTTGGGCTTGTCGTACGAGAAATTGGAGAACGCGTCCTGCCGCACCCCGCCGATCTGCATCACGAGGGGGGCGGCGCCGTTGGGGTTGACCTGCTCCGCGGCGATGTGATCGAGCGACCGCCCTGTCGACTTCGCGTTGAACTTGTCGCTCTCGGGCGTCACCGGGTAGCAGGTGAAATACGACCCCATGACCTGACCGTGGGGGTCGTTGTTCTGGCCGTGGGTCCGCCCGAAGCTCCACTCGTTCATCCCCCGGATGCCACGGGGCATCAGGAGCTTCTTTGCGAAGGGCGCGAGGTGCTTGAGCGTCGTCGCCTGGTAATCGGCGGCGGTCAATTCGCCATGGGACTTCTTCGGGAACCACCGGTTCGTCAGGCAGCCATAGTGCGTGAAGAGCACGATCAGCCGCTTCGGAGCGCCACCGCCGGCCGACTGCGCCTCGGCGTCACGCTCGGCGACAGAGCCCAAGAAAGGTGCAGCGACGACGGCTCCACCCAGGCCTCGGAGGAATACTCTTCGATTGAGGTTCTTCATCATGGTCGTATTCCTTCTCAATCCCCGAGGACGGTGCGCAGGCGGAACGAATCGGCCTGGGTAAGATCGGTAAGCAAATTGATGATGGTATAGCCGTCGCTCGACAGCTTGTCGCTGAGCTCGTTGACGGTGCAGGCGTCGTTCGTGTTCGGCACCCTCCGGCGGGCCCAGGAGACCCACTGCTCGGCATAGTGACGCTTGGCGATCGCACCAGCGCCGAGCTCGGTCATCATCTCGAGGGGCGACGTGATCGTCTTGGTGTTGGTCTCGCTGAAGTAGACGTCGTCCGTCGCGTCGATGTCGCCGCCGAGCGGATCCTTCGTCTGCACCTTGCCGACCGAGTCGAACCTCTCGAGCACGAAGCCCGGCGGGTTGACCAGCTTGCTGTGGCAGTCGACGCACCCCGCAGGCGAGGTCAGCGCCTCGATGGCCTCACGCTCCGTGGAGAACGGGCCCGGAGGCCGCGGCGTCTGGTCCGCGCCGGGCGTCGGCTTCAGGGTGAGCCCGAGCAGCCTGTTGGCGACGAACGCGCCCCGGAGGATCGGGCTCGTGGCGCCGAAGGACGAGTAGGAGCTCAGGAACCCGACGCGGGTCAAGAACCCCGGCCGCACGTTCGGGTCGAGCTCCACCCGCGTCAGCTCCGCACCATAGTCGGCCGCGTTGAGCCCGTAGATCGGAGCGGTGTCCTTGTTCACGTAAGCGACGTTGCTGAGGAAGATGTCCTTGAACGACCCCCCCTCGAACGCCACCTCCTCGAAGAAGGCGTCGACCTCGGCCAGCATCGGAGCGACGATGTCCGGGGAGTAGTCGGGGAACTTGGTCGTGTCGTGCTCGACCTGTCCCCAGTGCGAACCCTCACGAATGTCCGCATAAGCACGATGGAACAGCGCCACGATCGGCGCCGTCTTGGTGCGGTCCTGGACCATCCGCTCCGCCTGCGCGAGGATCTGCTCCCTGGTGGTGAGCTGACCCGCGTCTGCGGCGGTGTTCAAGGCGTCATCCGGAATGGAGCCCCAGAGCAGGAACGCGAGCCTCGTCGCCACCTCGTGGCTGGAGAGCTTGATGGCGCCGTTCTCCGTGTCGTCCGTCAGCTCGGGGACCGTGATGAACGAGGGCGAAGCGAGCATGGCAAAGAGGATGGCCTCGGCGACCTCCGCGGGCGTGCCCTTGGGCTCCAGCGCGTTGAACCGCATGTAGCGCTGCACCTCTTCGTCCGTCACAGGGCGGCGGAAGGCCTTGCGGCCGAAATCGCGGATCGTCGACTCGAGGCACCCGGCCGCCGCAGGATCGCAGGCGATAAACCTGGACTTGTTCGCCCCCGCCATCACCTCGGCCGCGATGCTCTCGGCGGCCACGAGGTAGGAGTTCCAGGCGATGTCCGTCATGCTGCCCTCGAAGTCGGACACGAGGAGCGAGGACGGGTTGCCCGTGGGAGCGTTTGGCACGTTCGTCACGCCGAGCAGATCCCTCACCACCGCGTCGTACTCCCGGTTCAAGAGCCGCGGGACCTGGGACGTCGCCCAGATGCCGGGAGTGCAGACATCCGGGTCGCCGGGGTCCGGCTCCACCGGCCCGCCCCCCGTACCGGTGCCAGAGGTCTCCCCACCACCGGAGGAGACCCCAGGTTCACCGGGCGCAATCTCGCCAGTGCAACCAGCGAGAAAAGGTGATGACGTCAAAAATGTTGCCGTACCGATGTACGCTAGTTGCCGCAGCGTTCGCATAATGTGACTATCCCCGCCCTGCGTCGAGCTGATCCCCCTGCGCATGATTCCAACGCGGGCCCAACCGGCGAGCCCCCGACTCGGGGAGCCGGCGCCCGCAAGCGCTGCAAAGGCCGCCCGTGCGGCGGAATCTTCGCCCATAGCTTGACGAGAACGTGTCACGGGCGCGGAGCACCGGGCGCACGCGGCGCATTCATCACCAGAGGGCGCGACAGGCTCGGGAACGAGACCGCTCAGGCGTTCGCCCTGAGCGCGGCGAACTCCCCTGGATCGTGGATGGTGGGAGGATTGGTCCCGCCACCGATGAAGTCTTCCGTCCGGTCGTACCTGCCGAAGTGGGTCACCGGATCCGAACCGCCCTTTGCCGGGAAACCATCCGTGCCTGCCTTGACGCCGAGGGCGTTCATCAAGTTGCAGAAGTACTTGTTGATCGGCGCGTTGGCGAGCGACGGATCGGTCCCCGTTTCCTGGGAGCCCCCGTCGACCTGGTCCGACGTGCCGTCGGCACACGTGATCTCGCTGTTCCCTGTCGTGAGATCGGGCGAGCCGTCCTCGACGTTCACGGCCCAACCGGTCTTGAAATAGCCGCCGGCGCCGCCGGCCTGGAGGATCGGCAGGTTGTTGAGGTTGCGGGCGCAGCCGTCCGACACGTCCTGGAACCAGACGGCCGCGCAGTTGTCGAGGAGCGTCCCGTCGCCCTCGTCGATACCGTTCAGCTGCCCGACGAGGTGGGCGAACTTCCTCGCATAGTAGTCGTCGATCTTGAGCAGCATGTCGATCACCCCCGGGACGCAGGTCCCCGTGATGTTCGCGCTGTCCAGGCGACCCGAGATACTGGCGCTCTCGTACTCCAGGCCGAGCCCCCGGAAAAGGAAGTTCCCAGGGTACTTCAGGAAGATGACGGGGTTCGCGTTGCACGCCGCCGCGAGGACGGCGAGGTTGGAACAGAGGTCCGCTCCGTCCAGACCATCCGAGATTCGCCGCGTCAGCCGGTCGTCGACGCTCGGGGTCGTGTTCGCCAGGTTGACGTTCTCTTGCGTCGCGCCGAGCGCCATGGCGAGGGACGTGTTGCACTGCGAAGGAACCACTACATTTCCTGTCGCGTGGAGGAGCTCCTTCCAGGCTGCGAGCTTCTGCTTGTCGGCACGGCTCATGTCGAGCCGCTCGAGCCTCTGCAGATCATCCTTCACGATGTCGAGGACGCTCTTGCCGCGCATCGCCGCGTAGGTGTCCGGAGACGTCGGCTTCCCCGCCTCGAAGAGGCCCGTGAGGCTGCTGAAGGCCTGCGACACGTTGAGGCCCTTGAAGGAGGTCTCGGCGGCGGAGTAGGAGATCGCCGAGAAAGCGCCGTCATTCTGACCCGCCGTATTCAAGAGAAACGGAGTGCCTTGCGGGCTGAGCTGCCGCGCGATGACGTGGTCCAGCGAGGGACCGGTCGGTTTGGCGTTGAACTTCGTCGCTTGATCGAAGCTGAACGGGTCGTTGCTGTTGGGAGTGACCGGGTGGCAAGTGAAGTACGACCCGTTCACCTGCAAGTGGCGATCGTTCCCCTGCCCCCGCTCCATCCTCACCGTCCACTCGTTCATCGCGCGGATGCCTCGGGGCATGAGGAGCTTGTCGACGTACGGCGCCAGGTGCTTGAGCGTCGTCGACTGGAGGTCCGCGGCGGTGAGCGGGCCGTGCGACTTCTTCGGGAACCACCGCGTCGTGATGCAGCCATAGTGCGTGTACATCACGATCAGCCGCTTCGGCGGCGTGACCGGCTGCGCCATCACGGTGCGATCGGCGAGCGAGCCGAGGAACGGCGCCGCGACGCAAGCCCCGCCCAGCCCCCGGAGGAAGATTCTTCGGTTCACGCGCTTTGCCATGGTCGTATCTTTCCTGCCTCAGTGAAGGCAAACGGCCGGCTGCCCTCGGAACGCCCTCCGAATGCTCGCGCTTGCCGCGTCTCCATCACCCCTACAATGCCCGCAGGCACGCGAACGTATTTGGTTTTCGCCCGGCCAGCCGCGCTCGTCGAGCGGCCCTCGCCTCACGCTTGAGCGCAGAAACGGCGCCAGATGTCGCGGTAGATCGACTCGAGATGGCGGGCGAAGCGCGGGCCGTCCATGAGCGGCGACTGCTTCATGCGATCGCGCAGCGTTCGGCGAAGCTCGCCCAGGAGCTCGAGGTTCTCGGCGAGCGAGCTGGCGACCCGAACGTAGTCACCCGGCGTCGTCGCGATGAGCTCCGGCAGACCCAGGTTCATCGCCTGGCAGACGCCGGCGCGGCCGACCACGGTTTCACCTGCGAGGGTCACCACCGGGACGCCCATCCACAGCGCGTCGAGGCTCGTGGTGTGGCCGTTGGAAGGGAACGTATCGAGACAGATGTCGATCTCGCGGTACCTTCGCAGATAGTCGAGCCGCCCGCACCGATCGACGAACTCGATCCGATCGAGCTGGACGCCCCCCTCCTCGAAGATCGAGCGCACCCGGTCCCGCGCCCTTCCCTGAGGCGCCATGAGCGTGAGCCGCGACCTGGGCACCGCGGCCAGCACCCTCGTCCAGACATGAAGCACCCCTTCATTCACCTTCCTGAAGTGGTTCAGGCAGCCGAAGTTGACCCTCCCCTCCGCAAGAGCGGGGAGAGCGCTCACGTCGGGCACGTCGGTGAGCGGGTCGTAGCACCAGAAGGAGTCGGGGAGCCGAAGGGTCTCCTCCGTGTAGACGTCCGTGCTTGCGCCGGGGGGATCGAGGAAGGGATCGGACAGGCGATAGTCCATCGATTCGAGGCCCGTCGTCCCGGGGTACGCCAGCCAGCACACCTGAAGGGGAGCGGGCCGGCGGGCAAAGGCCAGGACGCGGCGGTCGGTCATATGCATGGTGAGGTCGACCAGGATATCGATCTGATCCCGTCGAATGACCTCGGCCAGGGCAGCGTCGTCCAGCGCCGCGACCTCGCGAAAAACATCGGCATGACCGCGAATGCGATCCGTCAGGCTATCCGGCTTGTCCGTGCTCGAGTAGAAGAAGATCTCGAACTGCCGGTGGTCATGGTTCTGGAACAGCGGGATCGTGAAGAGAGACTGGACGTGGGTTCGGAAGTCGGGTGACACGTAACCGATGCGGAGCCGCCGGTCGGACGAGCGATCGGTCGTGTGAGGGGGAGCCTGCGCGGCGAGGGGGCGGGCATGCCGGGCATTCCACGCGCGCGCCTCGGCGAGGATGTCGCTCTCGGTGACGTTCGGCCAGAACGGCATGTTGAAGAGAAGAGCGCTGTGCGCGGCGGCGTCGTCGGGACACAGGGCGACCGCTTCGCGGTACATCGCCTGGGACTCGTCGAGGAGCCCCGACTCGCCGAGCGCGGCGGCGAGATAATCCCGAGCGACATGGAAATTTCGGTCGATCTCGAGCGCTCGACGCAGATCGTCGATCGCTTCGTCGAAACGGCCCGCGTCCGCGTGAATCGCGCCGAGCGCAGTGTACGCGTTGGCCATCCGCGGATTGAGCTTCAGCGCCACGCGGTACCAGGCCGCGGCGTCGTCCGACCGGCCGCCGAGGCGCAGTGTCTCGCCGAGGGCCGCCAGGGCATCGGAGGCGCTCAAGCTCGACTCGGGGCTGCGCGTCGCCGCCGGACCGACCCCGGCGGCGGATGCCCCCCGCTGGTCTCTCAGGCTCGCGAGGCGCTCGCCAGCCTGCAATAACCCAGGTTCGAGATCGCGGGCGCGCTCGTAGCACGCCGCCGCCGCGTCCAGGTCCCCTTGCTCCTCGAACGTGAGAGCGAGGTTGAACACCGATTCGGCGAAGTCGGGCTTCCGAGCGACGGCCATGAGCAGCACGGCGACCGCCTGGGGTCTCCGGCCGAGGCAGCGATACACGTCGCCGAGATGCGACAGGTAGAGGGCGTTGTTCGGGGCGACGCGGACGGCTCGCTCGAGGAGCGCGGCGGCCTCCGTGAGCCGACCGGATTGGACGGTGATCACGCTGAGAAGAAGCAGCGCGTCGCCATGCCCGGGCGCTTGCTCGAGCGCGCCGCGATAGAGGAGCTCTGCGCGATCGACCTGCCCGGCCCGATGAAACTGCACTGCCAATTCGAAGAGCGAAGCGGCGGTCACGGGGAGTTCCTTGTCGGAAGAGCGCGGGATCGCGCCGAGCAGGATGGCTGCGCCCGGGCGCTGAGCGCAAGCCGGTTTTCTTGTCGACCGGCGCATCCAGCATGGCTGTACGATGGAAGGGCCACTTCGGGATGGCCACTTCGAGGAGCTTGACTTTCGGATCGCGCCTCGAGCTCCTCGCCCCTCCCGACGTTGATCGTGCCGGACCAACCCAGGCAACCGAGCTCGGGCGCGACGCCTGGCGCGGCGAAGAGCCCTGCTGACATGGTGCGACGAGGAGCAACGACGCGACGCGGCCGTCCGTCTGCCTGGTGACGGGAGGTTTCGAGAGGCGCTCTTGGGCACGTGAGACCGGCTTGAGCGCACAAGGCACGAGTGTCAATCGACGCGTACAGCATGGCTGTACCCCAGAATGCCCTCCACGAAGCGCTTGATTTTCGGGTGGCGTTTGCTCATTCTACCCACACAAGAGGACGTTGTTCATCTCGCGCAGCTCTTGCCTACGGGCGACGTGGATCGCACGTCGCCTCTGCAATCCGAAGCTCGAAGCCCTTTGCTTCGATCCACGGGAACGAGAGCTAAACCTTCTCTCTCACCATCCTCGTCGTGAACCATGAAATTTCGATTCTCAAGCTTCATCGCGGCAGCATTCGTCGCCGTCCTGTCACCGCTTTCAGGCTGCTCCGACGACCCTGACGATACCGGCGCTGGAGGCGCCGGCGGCACGGATGCCGGAAGCACGAGCGCCAGCGTGTCTACCTCGAGCGCGGTCGGGTCCGGCGGCTCGGGCGGGGCTGGCTCGACCAGCGCGAGCACCGGTGGCGACGGCGGCTCGACCGGCAGCGGCAGCGGGGAAGCGCCGACGTTCGAGACGTTGCAGTTCGTCATACAAAACGCTTGTTTCGGGGCGGGTTGCCACAACGACGATATGAACCCCCTGAACCTGATGGTCGACAAAGAGCTTCACATGAGGGTGAGCTCCCACGTAACCGAGCATTGCGGCGATCTCATCAATACCGAAAATCCGGAAGAGAGCGCGCTCATCAAGATCTTGAAGGGGCCGTGCGGCGAAACTCCGCGAATGCCCCTTGAGTGCGTCAACGATGACGATGCCAAGTGCATCCCCCCCGCCTACATCGAAGCACTCACGCAGTGGATCGCCGACGGCGCGCAGGAGTAGCCGGGCTTCGCGAGTAGCCGCCGACGGGTCGCGGCGCCCCACGGGCGCATCGTGTCAGGGGATAGCCGAGCGACCCGTCGGATGGTTTACTTCTTTGCCATCGCGCCTGCCGGATATGCGGCTTGATCAGCGCCGGGCATGTCCACGGTGTTCGTCTCGAAGGCCCAGCTGCCACCCGGCGGAATCTGGACTGTGCCGGTGGCGATCGCGACGCCGAGCGGACGCCCGACGCGATTGACCGAGAAGACCGTGACAGAGGGGTCGCTCACCGCCACGTCGAGCCCGTTGGAGAGCGTGCCCGTGTACACCGTGCCGGCGCCGGCCGTCACGGCCTTCACGTCGCTGGCGGTGAGGCCATCGATGGGAACGACGTCGAGAGCAAAGTAGGGGCACCGGTAGACGACGTACCCCACATCGTCGATCGCGATGTCCGATGGCAGATCCGTCACCGCGGTCATGGTCACGTCACCTGGACCCACACACGCAGCGATCGCGTCCGAGCCATCCGTGACGCGATAGAAATGCTGGGTCAACAACCCGTTGATCCCGGATGCCACGGACTGCTGAGCCTTGTTGTAGAGCTCGACGGAGAGGGCCGCGCTGCATGCCGGGGTATCCCCGTCGTTCCTCAAGGCGGCGTAGAGCTCGGTGTTGGTCGGTCCTTTGCGGAGAGTCAGCGCGATCACGTTGAGCACGCCGTTCCCGCCGGGGAGCGCCATGATGGTGAGGTCTTCGGGGACGATGATCGCGTCGTCACCAGCGTCCCCGCCCACCCCGGCACCGTCGCTCGCCTCGCTCGAGCAGGCCAGCGGGAGGAGCACGGCAGCAGGGAGGAGGAGGCGCTTCGCCAGCATGAACATGAGAAGAGATGCCCAGCCTATCGCTGCCCGCCATCGTTGGACAGCACGGAGTCGCGACGTGAGGCACATCAGGGAGAAAAGCAATTTCGCGATGCCCGCGATCGCCGGCGGCGCACAAACGCAAAGACCCCTTCGGTAGGAAGGGGTCTTTGGACCCGCGCTCGTCGGGGTGTTCAGGACCTGGCTCCGGGAGAGGTCAGGCCTTGAGCTCCGTGAACCCGCCCGGATTCTTGATCGAGGCGCCGGCGACTGCGCCCTTGCCGCCGATGAACTCTTCCGTCTTGTCGGAATAGCCGAACTTGGTCACCTCCGCGGAGCCACCCTTCGCAGGGAAGCCGTCCGCGCCCGCCTTCACGCCCATGGCGTTCATGATGTTGCAGAAGTACTTGTTGATCGGCGCGTTGCCGACCTTCGGATCGGTCCCGGTGCCCTGGTTGATACCGTTGACCTGGCCGCTGCCGTTGGCGCACTGCGACTCGCTGTTGCCGTTCGTCGGCGTCGACGCGGGGTCGACGTTGATGATCTGACCGGTCTTGAAGTAGCCGCCGCCGCTGCCGGCCTGGATGATCGGAGCGTTGTTGAGGTTGTGCGCGTTGCCGTCCGACATCTCGTTGAACCAGATAGCGACGCTGGTGTCGAGGACCGTCTGCCCGTTCCCCTGAGGGATGCTGTCGAGCATTCCGACGAGCTTCGCGAACTTCTGCGCGTAATAGGTGTCCACCTTGACGAGCCACTCGAGCGCGTTGGGCAGGCAGCTGCCGGTCATGCCGGCGTTGTCGAGGCGGTGCGAGAGGGAGTGCGACTCCATCGTGATGCCGAGCCCCTTGAAATTGTAATTTCCCGGGTACTTCAGGAAAATGACGGGGTTCGCGTTGCAGGCCGCCGCGAGCGCCGCGATGGCCGAGCTGATGTCCGCTCCATCCAGATCGCCGGAGACCTTGGTCGTGAGGACGTCGACGCCCAGGCCGCCCGACGACGCCTTCGAGGCGTTCGCGGAGGTCGCGCCGAGCATCACGCCGAGCTCCTCGCTGCACTGCGCGGAGGCCACCACGGTCCCTGTCTGGTTGAGGAGCTCCTTCCAGGCAGCGAGCTTGCGCTTGTCGGCCTGGCTCATGTCGAACCGCTCGAGCGTCTGCAGATCATCCTTCACGAGGTCGAGGATGCTCTTGCCGCGGAGCGCCGCGTAGGTGTCCGGATTCATCGGCTGCCCCGCCTGGAAGAGGCCCGTGAGGCTGCTGAAGGCCTGCGACGCGTTGAGGCCCCTGAAGATGGTCTCGGCGGCGGAGTAGGAGATCGCCGACTGAGAGTTGTCGTTCTGGCCAGCCGTGGCGATGAGCAACGGCGTGCCCTGCGGGCTGAGCTGCTGGGCCATGACGTGATCCAGCGAAGGACCGACAGGCTTCGCGTTGAACTTCGTCGCCTGGTTGAAGCTGAACGGGTCGTTGCTGTTCGGGGTGACCGGCTGGCAGGTGAAGAACGACCCCACGATCTGCGTGTGGGAGTCGTTCCCTTGTCCACGCTTCATGTTGGAGGTCCACTCGTTCATCGAGCGGATGCCGCGCGGCATGAGGAGCTTCTTCGCGTAGGGAGCGAGGGACGCGAGGCTCGTCGACTGGAGGTCAGCAGCCGTGAGCTCACCCTGGGTCTTCGTGGGGAACCACTTGTTCGTGACGCACCCATAGTGGGTGAACATCACGATGAGCGCTTTCCCACCACCCGAAGCGGACTGGGCCTTTGCGTCGCGCTCCCACACGGAGCTGAGGAACGGCGCAGCCAGGGCGGCTCCGCCCAGGCCACGAAGGAAGATTCTGCGGTTCAGTTGCTTGCTCATGGTCAAGTTTCCTCAGCTTTCACGGCGTTTCGCGGACGCGCACGCGGAACGAATCCGCTTGAGTGAGATCGGCCAGCAGGTTGAGGATGCTGTAGCCACCCTCGGACAGCTTCATGTCGATCTGATCGACGACGCACTTATCTTTCCCGTTCGGATCCCGCCCGAAGGCATAGGAGACCCACGACTCGGCGTAGAGCTGCTTGGCCTTATGAAGCTGAGCGATCTCCTGCATGAGCGCGAGCGGAGAGGAGATCTCCTTCACGTTGCCGTCGCCGAAGTCGATGGTGTTCGTCGTGACGCTCGCGTCGATCGCACCACCAAGAGGATCGGTCGTCTGCAATTTTCCGATGCCGTCGAAGCCTTCCATCACGAATCCCGGAGGATTGATGACCGAGTGGCAGCCTTTGCAGCTAGCCGGCTCCGTCAGCTTTTCGATCCTTGCGCGTTGCGTTGCGAAGTCGCCGGTGACGGTCTGCATGGTGGCGCCGGGGATGGGCGGACCCGGATTGACACCGAGCAGGTACACCGAGATGAACGCGCCTCGCAGGATCGGGCTCGTGGCGTCGTAGCCCGCGTAGGAGCTCAAGAACCCGACGCGCGTCAGGAAGCCCGGCCGCACGCTGGCGTCCAGCTCCACCTTGGTCAGCTCGGTGCCGTAGCTCGCAGGATCGAGCCCGTAGATCGCCGCGTTGTCCTTGTTGACGAAGGCGACATTGCTGAGGAGGAGATCGTCGAACGAACCGCCCTCGAACGCGACGTCTTCGAAGAAGGCGTCGAGCTCTGCCTGCCAGCTGGGCTTGGCGGCGTCGGAGTACAACGGATACGTCTCGGTGTCGTGATCCATCTTCCACCAGTGGGCGTTTCCGTTGTTCATCTGCGCCCAGTTGCGGTGGAACGCTGTCACGAGCGGCCCGGTCTTCTCGCGCACATCGATCATTCGCTGCGCCTGGGCCAGAATCTGCTCCTTGGTCTGGAGCTCGCCGTTGTCGGCGGCCGCGCTCAGCACCTCATCCGGAGCGGAGCCCCAGAGCAAGTAAGAGAGCTTCGTCGCCACCTCGTAGCTGGACAGCTTGATGCCCTGGCCGGACGCATCCGCGTCGGTCGCCAGCTCGGGGAGCATGAGGAACGAGGGCGACACGAGGAAGCCGACCAGCGTTGCCTCGGCGACCTCGGCGGGCGTCCCTGCCGGTGTAATCTGGCCCAGCTTCTGGAATCGCGCCACCTCCAGATCGGTCAGTGGGCGACGGAACGCCTTGCGGCCGAAGGTCTTGATCGTCTGCTCCAAGCAGCCGGCCGCCGCAGGGTCGCAGCTGATGAACTTGGACTTGTTCGGCCCAGCCATCACCGCCTTGGCGATCTTCTCGGCAACCTCTTGATAGAGCCGCCACGCGTCGGGGGTCATCGGGCCGTCGAAGTCGTCGACGAGCTGCTCGGACGGCAGCTTGCTGTCGACGCTGGTGACGCCAAGGAGATCCCGCACCGTGTTGTCGTACTGCCGGTTCAGCAGCCGAGGGATCTGGCTCGTGATCGGGATGCCGGGGATGCACTTCTCGGGGGGGCCGTTGTCGGGTTCGTCCGTGCCCCCCGAACCGGTGCTGCCGCTGCCGCTACCGCTGCCGGAGGTCTCCCCGCCGGTGATCCCACCTTCGCCGGGCGCTATCTCGCCGGTGCACCCGGCGAGGAAGGTCAATGAGGTGAAAAATGTTGTCGTACCAATGTACGATAGTTGCCGTAACGTTCGCATGACCTCACTATTCCCGGTCCGCGCCGGAGTGATCATGGGAGCGGATCAAAAGTGATGGATCGGCCCGAGGGTCGCCGTCCGCGAGATCACGCGCGTCTTGCCGAACGCTTCCTCTGGAGACGTGATAGTGAAACGCCGGCGTACGAGCGGCGCCCTGATGCTCTCTTCGATCTCGTGAAGCTGCCCGATTGGAGCGCGGACGCCGAGTTCGCTGTGGAACAGCGACGCGCGCGGGCCACTGCAGGGGCCGCCAAGCGCGTCATTGCGACGCGGCGCGGCGGCGCGGTCAGGGCCATAGAGCGCTCGACGAGAGCTCGCTCGGCCGCGAGAGGCCGGCGCTTCCTGCGCGAGCGCACGGGCCTCACGAATCCAGTAGGTTCTCAAATGTGCAACCCTGGCATTCCAAGCCTCGAGTCGTTCGTGGGCAACGCGCCGCATCACCCAACGTGAGGGCCATCACGCCAATCGGGTCATGCGCTCAGGGCGGTCAATTCTGGCTCGTAAAGCCGGGTTCGCTCGCGACGTCGTCGACCCGGTTGATTGAGAAGGACGCGGCGTCTCCTTTCCTCCGAGGCCTTCGCGAGAGCGGGCGCGAGGCCCCGCTCGACCGAGCGTTGGGTGCATGATGTGCGGGTGTCGACCGGGCGGGTCGAGGCGCCTGTCGAGGAGATTCGCCCGGCGGCCGCTGAGAACGCGCGGGCTACCGCGGATGAAGACTTGGTGTCGTCGTCCTGGAGTCGTGGGCGTGTGAACTTGGACACTCGCTCTCCAAGCGTCAGAAGGTTGGCGCTTGCCCGTGAGACGGTGTGACGCTAGCGTGAGCCCCGGAGGCCAGCTCCCCTGCCCATCGCCCTCTGCACAACGATGCAATCGAAGTCCTTGATCGTCATCGGGGCTGTCGCTCTTGCTCTCCCTCTCGCGTGCGCGGCGAGCCCCCTCGATGATGGGGCGGGCAACGGCGGGAGCGGCCCTGGCGGCGGCGAGGCGGGAGCTGGATCGAGCGGCTCGGAGACGGGCGGGGGCGGCATGGGCGGGGACCCCGGCGAGGGCCTGCATTTCGTGCCGGAGGGCTTGTCCAGCACCGACACGGACGAGGACGGGGCTGGGCTCAAGCTGGTTGCCTTCACCCTGGTGCAGGGGGCGACGGGCCCCGAGCTCTACGCCGCGGTCAGAAATGACGGGGAGACCCCGTCCTGCGACGCCGGCCTGATGTTTTACTTCATCGACAAGGCCGATCAGCTCGTGACAACCTGGGGCGGCAGCTTGCTCAGCGGCCGGCTCTATCGGCTGGACGACGGCTCTGGCGTGATGATCCCCTGCATCGCCCCGGGCGAGATCGCGATGACCGGCTCAGCGGATCTCCCCGGTGACCTCGTGATCGAGGAGCTCGGGTATCTGAAGCACAGGTTTCCGGCCTTCACCGTGGACGTGGTCCCTGTCGATGCCGTCACCGTCAGCGAGGTGAAGACCGTCGGCGGGGGCGCCGGGAGCGCCTACACGGGCACGCTCGAGAACCGACTCGATGTGGCACTGAGCGACGCCAGGATAACGGTCTTCCCGGTGAATCGAGTCGGACGGCCGCTCGGCATGGCGACGAGCAGCGCGGCCGCCGACATTCCGCCCGGCGGGCTCTGGACCTTCGAGACGACTACCGTGGACGACGTCGGCGTTGATCACATCGCCTATCCGACGGTTTCGGTTCCTCCGTGAAGCGGGGTGCAGGTTCGTGGGATACGGATGTGGCCGGGGCAGGCGAATGATGTGCAGGAAAGTACGCCGCCGGGGCAAGAGCTTCGGCGTCGGGGTCCTCTGCGAGGAGCTGCTCGCCGCCGGCATCCCTGTCGTCGCAGGCGCTCGCGGCGCGCGGGCGCCGCGCGAGCTGCGCTAGCAGGAGGAAACGAAGATCAGGCGGATCGTCGCCAGCGTCCCGAGCACGAACAGCCCTGCATAGAAGATCGTCCGCTTGCGCCTCAGCTGCTCGGCGCTGAGCCCGGTCAACGCGGACTCCTCACAAGGCGCCCCCCCCCCGCCGGCGTGCACCGCCGGCACCGCGATCGGCTCGCTGCCTGCCGGCGGCGCGCTCGCTCCGGAGGGCCTGCGCGCGACGGGGGGCGTGCTCGCTCCGGACGGCCTGCCCGCGGCGGGCGGCGTGCTCGCTCCGGATGGCCTGCCCGCGGCGGGCGGCCTGCTCGCCGTGGAAGCAACGCCGTTCGCAGCCTGGGCCGCGGGCAGCCCTCGCTGGAGCTCCCCCTCCGGCGTGGTCGACATCGCGTGCTGGCGCGGGCGCTGCGGAACATCGTCCGGGCCGTCGAAATCGAGGTACTGCACCGAGAGCGAGCCCGTCGCGGCGCCGAGAGGGAGCGGGGCGTCGCTGCGGCCCGCCGCAGGAACGCTGTGCCGTCCATCGGGCGATGAGGGGCGGACCGACCTACGGTCGGCGGACGTGGTCCCGACCGCCGGCGCCTTTCGCCCGAGGCCCGGCGAGCTCTGTCTCGGCGCGCTCTCGGGAGGGAGCGACGGTGAGGCGCGGTAACCGGCGCCGCTCAGCGTGCCCGTCCTCGCGATGCAGGTCTCGACGTGCTCTTTCAGCTCGCTCCGGGCCTCTTCCTCGGCGCCGTGGCCCATGTCGCGGAGCACTTGCTCCAGATCACCGGCCAGCTTGCCCGCGCTGGCGGTCCGCTTCTCGATGGAGAACTCGGTCGCCGCGTCGAGCGCAGCCGAGAGCCGCGCGCCCAGGTCGGGCAGGAGCTCGCGCGCGCGAGGGATCGGCAGCGACGCGACGCCCATGATCAGCTGCCTCTGCGTCTCGGCCTTGCGCACCCGGCTGCCGAGCAGCGCCTCCAGGAGCGTGATTCCCAGGGAGAACACGTCCGCGCGCCCGTCGAACGGCTCCCCGCGCGCCTGCTCCGGAGGCATGTACGGGAGCTTCCCCTTGAACACGCTGCTCTCGGACTGCTCGTCCGCGAGGCCCGGTATCCGCGCGACGCCGAAGTCGGTCAGGCAGACGCGGCCGTCCCGCCCGATCAGGATGTTGGACGGCGAGACGTCGCGGTGGACGACCGCGTAGCTCTGCCCTTCGTCCTCGCACAGGCCGTGCACCGCCTCGAGCGCCCTCGCCATCTCCCGGCCGATGTAGGCCACGGCGCGCGGCGAGAACGCGCCCACCTTCCTGAGCACGCGATCGAGGGCAGGGCCGTCGATGTAGTCGAGCGCGAGGTACACCGAGCCCTCGAACTCCCCGAACTCGACGAGCCGGACGACGTTCGGGTGATCGAGCCGCGCGATCACCAGGGCCTCGGCGAAGAACGACTCCCTCGCGCTCTCGCCGAGCCCCGGCCTCGGGACCAGCCGCTTCAGCGCGACGTGGCGCCGGAGGTCGGGAGGCCCCTCCTCGGCGAGCCACACCTCCCCCATCCCGCCCTTGCCCAGCATCCGGATGAGCCTGTACTTGCCGGCGAACAGCTCCGGCGGCGGATCGGACTCGGCGTTCTTGCGACGCGGGCGGGAGGCGGGCATCTCGTTGTGTGCAGCGCTCGATCTCGACTCCGTCGAGGCTAGCCCTCCTGCTCGGGGTGGAGAGGGTGCAAGCAAGGCATGCCCGATCCTACCGCCGCCCGCGCGCCGCAGGAATCACCGCGTCGATGCCCGGCGCAGATACAGCCTGCGTGGACTGGGTCCCGCCTCACCGAGAGGGCGCCGCTCACGCCTCGCTCACTCCTGCGTGTGCTCCTCGCGGATCGGCTCCCGCATGGTCGTCGCCGGGAACCACTCGAAGAAGCGGTGGATGAGCTGGCGCCGCTCGGGCTCGATGTACTCGAACACGGCGCCCCGGTCGTTGATCTCCCAGAACTCGTTGCTCGTCACGGCCAGGAGCTCGGCGCGGATGGAGCGCAGCCTGTCGGGCCGCTCGTCGCGCATGTCGCGGTAGATCTTCCGCGCGAGCGCCTCCTCACCCTTCTGCAGGTAGTACGTGGCGAGCTTGACCTGCGCCTTGCGGACGCCGCGGAGCGACGGCTCCTGCTGATCGAGCTCCGCTTCCTTGTCCACCTCGAGGAAGAGCTGGAGCAGCTCGTCCCGGGCAGGTGCGTGCAGGTCGTACGCGCGCTCGTTGACCACGCAGAGATCGAACGCGACGGTCTCGGTGAGGAACGCGAGCCCCATCGCGTGCGCCGTCTGCGCGTAGTACTTGAAATGACGCGCGATCTCGAGGACCTGATCCCCCCACCCCGCCTTGAGCAGCTCCTCCGCGAGGTAGCGGTACTGGTTCAGGTTGTTGTAGGCCGCGGCGATGTCCTTCGCGTTGAGCGACCTGCGCATGTAGGTGTTGAAGAACTTCACGACGACCGCGACGGCCGCCCGGTCTCCAGCGGCGATGGCGGTCTGCCCGATGTAGCGCGTGTCGATGGCGATGCGCGTGATGAGGTCGGGCATCGCCGTGAGCGCCTCGCGATAGACCATCAAGAACTGGCGGAGCGCCTTGTACTCGAGCCAGGTCCGCGCGGTCGACAGCTTGCCGAGCGCCTCGGCGTTCATGCTCACGAAGTCGGTGTCCTTCGCGAGGCGATCGCGGATCTGGAACCAGCGCGGATCGAGCGTCGCCTTGTGGGGCAGGTACGCGACGACGAGCTCCGAGAGCGAGTCGATCGTCTTCGACGCGATCCCCTTGTCCTTCTGGTCGATCGCGTTGAGCGCCACGTCGGCGAGCTGCTCCAGCGACGAGAGCGCCGTCACCCGCCGCTCGTCGACCTCGGCCTCGTCCTCTCCGCCCGCGGGGCGCAGCGCCTGCTCGACGCCGCTCGTCTTGATCCGCCGGACCACGTTGTCAGGCTCGACGAAGTCGAACACGTACCCGAAGTAGGGCGCCATCATGAGCAGGCTCGCGGTGAGCAGCCCCATCGTGACGAGGACGCCGTACGTGGGGACGAAGGCGTCCTCGGTCGAGCCGCCCCCGCCGACGCGGATCGAGAAGTTGACCCACAGCGAGAACACCGCGCTGACGACGAAGAAGCCCATCACGAGCATGTTCGTCCGGTCGCGGAAGAACATCTCGGTGATCCGCGGCGTGTAACGGTTCGCGGCGAGCTGCACGATGATGGACGCGACCGTGATGACGATGCCGAGGATGGCGGCGATGACCTCGCCGATGCCGCCCATGATGTGCTCGGCGTCGCTCGGCGACATGCGCGCGAACACCTCCCAGAGCGAGAGGTGCGCGTTCTCGTGTCGCGCGACGTCGAGCAGGTGGACGACGGCGAGGGTCGCGACGCTGACGCCTAGGAGATAGGACATCGGCCGCAGCCAGATGCGGGCCACGGTCGCGCCCCTGCGACGCTGTCGTTCGGCGTCGTCTGCGGTCCGATCGGGTCTCATCAGGTGACCGCCGCTCGGTCGACCTGCTTGCCGATCCGCCTGCCCACCCGCTCCACGCTGCCCCCCACGCACCTGCTCCACGCGTCCGCCACGCCAGGCGGCGGCCCGGCTATTTCTTCTCCGGGGGGCTGTCGAGATCTTCCGCGAGGTAGCTGAGGATCACCTCGTCGAGCGACTTCTCGCTGATCAGGTCCTCACCGAAGATCGAGGCGCCCTCCGCCGGCCGGTTCGTCGCGAAGATGCTGGCCGGGCGCGAGGCCGCGTAGCGGCCGGAGCCCGGGCCGCCCGAGAAATGCTCGACCGCGACCTGGGGCGCGGGCGGCGCGACGGGCTGCTCGGGGTGGACATTGCTGTAGACCCCGGCGCCGGAGGCCGCGGACTCCGCCCGCCGCCCGATCACCGACGCAGGCGGCGGCGGGAGGTCCTGGATCTGCTGAAAGAACGGCGTCTGTGCCTCGGCTGCGGCGCGCTCCAGCGCGTCGAGATCGAGATCGATGGACGGTTGTTCGGGCTTGATCTCGGCGGGCGACGCCGGGCGTACGGCCCTGCCGGCGAGCGGGCTGGCCGCGCGCCCGCCGCCGAGCGCCTGGAGCGCGACGGGATCGAGCTCGAGCCGGGGGCGCCCGCTGCCCGAAGCGGGCGCCGGCTCGGCCGCCGGGGCGCGCGGCGCCGTGGCGAGGGGCGCGGCCGCTGGCCTTGCGGGCTGCGCGGCGGGCCTGGGCGCCGGCGTCGGCGCGGGTGCCGGCTTCGGGCGCGGCGACGCTTCAGGCATGACGGGCGGCGTGAGGGGCCGGGACGGCGGGGGCGGCTTCGGCGCGCCCGTCACCTCGGGCGACGACGGCGACGACGCCCGCGCGGGCTTGCTCGCCTCCGGATGCGACGGGGCGGGGGCGGGGCCTGCGGACACGGCGCCTGCCGACACGGGCGGGGCGGCGGTGTCGTCGAAGAGGTAGTCGAAGTGGCCGTCGCGCAGGGCGATGAACATCGCCTTGTGCTGCTCCTTCATGAGGCCGCGGACCGTCTCCGCGAGCGAGGCCTGACCGACGTGCTCCGCGTACGAGGTCTTCGTGGTCTTGAGGATGCGCCCGCCGTCGGCGAAGAGGTGCGTGATGATGTGAGGATGGCGAATGCCCGAGTCCTCAGTCTGTATGTGGAACAACCGCCCCTTGTGCCGGACGTTGTTGTTGAAGCCGAGCAAGGGCGACGGGGCTTTCACGACAGGCAATCCGAGGGTGGGGAGGTGAGGAGATCGCGCCAGCGGGGAGCGCTCGCCACGGCCGAGACTATCACAGCGCGGCGCGCCCGGAACGATTCGCAGCGCGCCGGCGTCCCTTCACGTTCCTCCGCCGCTCTTCCGCCTTCCTCCGCCGCTCCTTCACCGTCTCCGCGGTAGGGGAGCATGTCGGGGTTGGTCCTCCGCAGACCGCGCGCGGGTCGCGTCAGGGCAGACAGCGCTCCAGGTCGTCCGCAGTTCCCGCCTGGAGGGCGCACGCCACCTCCGCCTGCGTGAGGTCGGCCTCGCAGCGGACGAAGCCGCGCTCCCCGGCGGCCGCGCGCGCCATCGCGGTCCTCTCGGCCACCTGGGACGCAGCGGGCTCGGGGTTGGCCGCGCGCAGGACGAGCTCGACGTACCGATCGAGGAGCGTGGCGCACTCCTCGGCGGACGGGCGTGGAGCAACGCGGCGGAGCGCGGCGCGCCCCACAAGGATACCGAGCACCAGCAGGACGATCGCCAGGGTTGCCAGGACGTCGGTGCGGGTCGCGGGGCGCGTCACTCCAGACACGTATCGACCTGCTCCGGGGTCGTTGCCTGCCGGACGCACACCATCGCAGCGTCGGTGATGCGGCGCCCGACGCACCTGTCGATGAGCTCCTTGCCGCGGGCGTCCCGCACCGCCGCCGTGCGCTCCTCGACGAGCTTCGGGTCGACGACGTTCTGCGCCCGGAGCTCGATCTCGGCGCTCCTCCGGAAGATGGCCTCGCACTCGTCGCGGCTGGCCGGATGCCCGCACCCGGCCAGGAGCGGCAGGCCGGCGAGCAAGGCCAAGCATGGCGCGAGCCCGAGGACCCGACCCAGGTTGAGGACCCGACCCAGGTTGAGGACCCGACCCAGGTTGAGGACCCGACCCAGGTTGAGGTTGAGGACCCGACCCAGGTTGAGGACCCGACCCAGGTTGCCGGAGACCGTGGAGACGGAATACCGCCTCCTTTGAAGGGAAGTTGAGCCAGGACGGCGACGCATGGCCGCGACGATGGCGCCACGCTCGATGGGGCGCAACAAGGTCCAGCCGAAGCCGACAGCCCGTACTGGCGCACGGCCAACCCCAGCCGGCACCCAGCCGTCGTCCACGACCGGCCACCTGCCAGCCATGTGGCCCGAGTCAAGATGGAATCGTCGCGTATTGCTGGAACGCGTGTGCAGGTCTGTTAGGATTGCTTTCTGTGCGCAAGGCGAGCGAGCACGGTGACAGCGTGGGCGGCGCTCGATCCGTCCGTACGGGCCCCGGGGGTACGCGGCGACGCACGAAAGCGACGGCGCAGTCCGTTGCGGGCAGCGGGAATGACGCTGGCCCCAATCCTCCACGAGAGAAACGGCCGAGCAAGGCGCCGCGACGGCGCGCACCCGCGGCGGCGCTGACCGCGGAGGAGATGCTGCGGCGCGCGCTGGGCGCGGCGACCCCGCGGTCGCGCGCCCTCTGGGCGCGGCGGGGCCTGTCGCTCCGGGGGCCGCTCGACAGGACGACGCAGGCCATGCTGCTGCGGCAGCTCTACCTCGCGTATTTCGAGACACGCCGCTTCGAGCGGGCAGCCGAGGTGGCGGAGCAGATCCTGGCGCTCGACGTGCTGAGCGACGTCGCCCACCAGGACGCGGCGCGCGCGAAGCAGGCCCTCGGGGACATCGAGGGGGCCGTCGGGCACCTCCGGCTGGCGGCGCGCACGGGGCCGGCGAGCCGGAGGGCGTTCCACTGGTGGACGCTGGGCAGCGTGTATCACCTGGCACGCCGGTACGACGAGGCGATCGGCGCGCTCACGCGCGCGGCGCGCTGGGGCACGCGGGACAAGCCGCTCTACCAGGGGCACCTCGCCGTCGTGCAGTGCGAGAGCGGCCAGCCGGTGAAGGGGCTCGGCGCGCTGATCGATCGGCTCTCGGAGGTGCCGGCTGGCCAGGGTTACGGCCGGTTCGTGCTCGGGCAGATGGCCTACTTCGACCAGCGCTGGGACGAGGCCAAGAAATACCTGGAAGCCTTCGTCCAGCGGAGCACCTCGGGGAGGGCCGCGGTCGCGATCGCGCTCGGCGCGGAGATCGAGGCGGCGCGCCGGACGCTCGCGTCCCTCGCGGAACGCTGATGCCGGCCTGAACGGACGGCGGCCCGCCGCACGACCCCGATCGCTTTGCTATAGAACCTTCGTGATGACCGCTTCGACTCGTTTCAAGGCAAGCGCCGGCGCCGCGCCGGCGGGTGTCCGACGCGGCGCGCGCGGCGCGCTCGGACGCGCGCTCCCGGCGCTGGCCGCGCTCTCCGCGCTCGCGTCCCCGGCGATCGCGCTGGCTGGCGATGAGCGCGATCTCTTCACCCGCGGTCTGGAGGCCGGCCCGCTCTTCGCCGCGCTCGCCGCCCTCGGGGGCGGGCTGCTCACGTGCCTGACCCCCTGCGTGTACCCGATGATCGCCATCACGGTGAGCATCTTCGGGGCGCGGGAGGCGAAGTCCCGGCGCGAGGCGATGCTGCTCTCGACGAGCTTCGTGCTCGGGATCGTCGTGCTCTTCACGACGATGCTCGTGGCCGCGGCGCTCACGGGCAGCCTGTTCGGCGGCGTGCTCTCGAACAGGTGGGTCATCGTCGGCATCGCGGCGGTGTTCATCGCGCTCTCGCTGTCCATGTTCGGCGCGTTCGAGATGACGCTGCCGGACACCCTGATGCAGCGGCTCTCGCAGGTCGGGGGCATCGGCTACGGCGGCGCCTTCCTGCTCGGTCTCGTGAGCGGCCTCGTCGCCGCGCCGTGCACCGGGCCCGTCCTCACGGGCATCATCCTCTGGATCGGGAAGACGCAGAACGTCGGCCTCGGCGCGCTGGTCGGCGCCACCTTCTCCCTCGGGCTCGGCCTGCCGTTCTGGCTCGTCGGCGCGTTCGCGTTCGCGCTGCCGAAGGGCGGCAAGTGGATGCTGGGGGTGAAGTCGTTCTTCGGGATCGTGATGATGGTCGTCGCGCTCTATTTCCTGAAGACCACCTTCCCGGCGCTGTCGTCCCTCGCGCAGCCCACGCCGCAGTTCATGGCCGTCATGGCGGGCCTCGTCGCGGTCGGCCTCGCGCTCGGCGCGGTGCACCTCTCCTGGGACGACGGCGGCGCCGGCGTGAAGGCCCGCAAGGGGGTCGGGATCGCGCTCACGGTGGCCAGCAGCTTCCTGCTCGTCGCGAGCCTGGATCTGCCGAAGCTCGCCTCGCCCGTCCCGTCGGCCGTGGCCGGCGAGGTTGTGTCGCCGCAGCTCACGTGGCTGCACGAAGAGCCGGTGGCCGTCTCCAAGGCGAAGGCGGAAGGGCGCCCGCTGCTCGTGGACTTCACCGCGGAGTGGTGCGGCGCCTGCAAGCAGCTCGCGAAGGAGACCTTCTCGGATCCCCGCGTCATGGCCAAGGCGGCGCACTTCGTCGCCGTGAAGGTCGACGCGACGGACGACGAGGATCCGCAGATCGACGCGGTGAAGGGCAAGTACAAGGTCGTCGGCCTGCCCACGGTGGTGCTGTACGACTCCACCGGGGCCGAGCGGAAGCGCTTCAACGACTTCGTCGGCCCGGACGTGTTCCTGGCCGCGCTCGAAGGCATCCAGTAGCGCGCTGCGCCTGGCAGCAGCGCGCCGCACACGCCGTCGGCATGGCTCAGGAGGACCGAACGCCGCGAGGAGGGAGCGACGGGCGCCGCGCCCATCGCGGCCAGGCCGCCACGAACATGCGCTCCTTCCTGCTCGCCGCCCTCGCGCTCTGCGCCCTGCTCGTCGCAGGCTGCGGCGCTGCGGGTCCCGCCACCGGCACCGTGGTGTTCGGGGTGACGAGCGAGCTCCGCGCAGGCGCCGACGTCGACCTGCTGCGCGTCGTCCTGCGGGCCGGCGGAGACGTGGTCCACGAGGACGCGCTGGCGCAGAAGAACGGGCAGCTGTTCTTCCCCCGGGAGTTCTTCTTCAGCGATCTCGAGGATGGCACGGCCGTGGAGATCTCCCTGGAGGCGTTCGGAGCGGAGGACGCCGAGAGGCCGCTGCTCACCCGCACCGCGTCGACCCGGGTGATCGGCGGCCGCACGCTGCTGCTCCGGGTGCGCCTCGAGCGGGAGTGCGTCGTCGCGCCCGAGGCGGCCACTTGCCCGGCGCCGCAGACCTGCGTGGCCGGCGGCTGCAGCGCCCCCGACGTGGATCCCCGGCAGCTCGAGCCCTACAGCACCTCGTGGAACGCGGGCGCGGAGCCGGACGTCTGCAAGCCGGCCGCCGGGGGCGAGCCGGTCGTCATCGTCGGGGAGGGGCAGGCCGACTACTTCCCGCTCGATGACCTCGACGAGGTCCAGGTGGAGGCTGGACCTCAAGGCGGCTACCACATCTTCGTCGCCATCCGGCTCAAGAACCTGCGCCGCTCTGGCTCGCTCACCGTGGTGAACGGCATCGTGCCCGAGCTCGGCTATGCGATCGAGCCGCTCGAGGTCATCTTCACCCTGGATCCCGACGAAGGCGGCTTCTGCACGCTCGCCGGGCTGCGGTTCCGGCTGGATGGCGAGCGGAAGATCGAGGAGCTGCTCGGGAAGGTCGTGGAGGTCGAGGTGACGGTGACCGATCCCGACGGAGACGCCGGCACCGGCAGACGCGCGGTGACGCTCTCGCAGACCATCCTGTAACCCTGCAGCGCGCGGGCGCCCTGCGCAGGCGGAGGCGCGCGGGGCTCACTCGCGCGCAGCGCGCCACCGCGTCATCCAGCCGCCGGTGAGCAGGTCGAGGGACGCCTCCGCTTCGAGCGCCGCGAGCGTCGCGGCGCGGTGCTCCTCGGGGCTCTGGCCCGGATCGGCCGCGAGCGCGACGGCGCGCTGCCACGCGAAGAGCAGCTCGAGGACGCGCGCCGTGAGCTTCGTTTGCAGCTCGGCGCGCTCGCGGCGGAGGCGCTCCAGCGCGATCTCCTCGTCGGCGAAGACGATCCGGTCGAGCCGCCACGTCGCGCGGGCCTCGAGCCACAGGCTCGTGCCGCCGGACGCCGTCCTTCGCGCCGGATCGTACTCCGTGGGGGCCAGGCTCTCCGCTTCATCGACGAGCCGAGAGACGCGGAGCCGGAGCTCCGGGAAGAGCGACGACGTCCGCGCGCGCGACGCGATCGCGTCGATGCGCGCCTCGGGATCGAGGAGGCGGGATCGCCGCAGCGCCGCCTCGACGATCGCGCGGGCCATCGCCGGCGTGACCCGCACCGGCAGCGGGAGCGGCGGCTCGGCCTCGGCTGGCTGCGCGGATGGAGGCGGCTCCGGGAGCTCGATCTCCGGCGCCGCGCGCGGCGGGCTCGGGGTCGCCGGGGCAGGCTTCAGCCGAGGCGCCGCGGGTTCGGCGACGGCGGACGGTGGAGACGGCGCGCCAGCGCGGGCGGATAGCCGCTCGAGGGGGATGCTTGCGAGCAGCATGCCGGTGAGGGAGCGCTCGCCCCCTTCGAGCCGCGCGATCCCGAGCTCCACCGCGAGCCAGAGCGGCTGAGCGCTGCCCGGGGACGCAGCCCAGAGCTCGTGCGGCGCGGTGTCGAGGCGGTCCACGCGCGGGTCGAGCGCCGTGGGCTCGTCGTCGAAGGGGAGCTCGGCGCGCGCCTGCCGGGTGAACAGGGCGCAGGCGAGCGCGCCGAGGAGGAAGAGAGCGGAGCTTGCGATGGATCGGTGGTTCGGGTGCACGCGAGGTGGGTCGACCGCCGCACGTCGCGAGTTGCGTGCGCCGGGTCGACGCGCGAGTTGCGTGCGCCGGGTCGACCAGGTCGCTCAGCGGCCCCGGGAAGGCGGGCGCGCCCGGGTGGCGAAGCTCCGCCAGAGCTCCGCTCCACCGCCCAGGGATCGGCCCCGATCGGCGCCAGGGCGCGGCCCGCCGCCCGGGGAGAGGCCTCGCTCCACGCTCGCGCGCCGGAGCGCCTCGCTGGCGTGAGGTCCCGCGCTCCTACCTCCGCCTCGGAGCAGCTCGCTCGAACCGCCGCGGGTCGCCGCGACCGCCTGCGCGATCGCCTCCGGCGTCGGCGCCGTTCCTGACGGGAAGCGGGCTGGCCCCTCGTTCGAACCGCCGCGGGTCGCCGCGACCGCCTGCGCGATCGCCGCCGGCGTCGGCGCCGTTCCCGAGGAGAAGCGCGCCGGCGCCTGGTCGGGCAACGCGAGCGTCGGCTCCGCGACGAGCGTCGCGCTGCGCCCAGCCGCGACCGCCTCGAGGCCGTGAGGCGCGGCCGCTCGGACAGCCTCGGCGGCCACGTCGCCGATCGCGGCCGGCGCAGCAGGCGCCACGTCACTGCCCGTGATGACCGCCGCCGCAGCCGCCTCGACCTCTGCGTCACCGCTGGCGACCGGCGCGCTCGACGCCGGAAGCGCCGTGGTCACCGAGCCTCCGCTCGCGCCGACCACGACGACAGGCTCGCCGTGCTCTCCCCTGGCATCGGGGATCGACAGTGACGCCGTCCCCGCTGCGATCAGCGCCGGGGATGCGGCATCACTGACGCCGCCCTCGAGGTGCCGCTCCGCAACGTTCATCGCCGCAGTGGGGCTGCCCGGCGGGATCTCGCTCGTCAGTTCCGGCGCAAAGGCTGGAGGCTCCTCCGAGATCTCGCCCGACAGCGCTGGCGCAGAGGCTGGAGGCTCCTCCCAGGTCTCGCTCGTCAGCGCTGGCGCAGAAGCCGGCGGCTCCTCCGCGGACGATCTCGGCGAAGCCGGCAACGCGCGTGGCACAGCGACCTCGAGGCCGACCGCGAAAGGCTCGAACACCTCGCCGGCGAGCCAGCCCGTGCACATACGGAGGTTCGCGCCGGACGGGATGTCGCGCACGAACATGTCCCCGAAGAGCGCGTCGATGGCGAGATCCCGCTGCTCGACCACGGGCCGCTCCCAGCTCGGGAGCACCGCGACGACGCGGATTGCGAGCTGCCCTTCCGGGCGACGCGCCCGCGCTCGCGCGAGCGTCCTGGGACGCACTTCCCAGTAGAGGTAGATCGTCTCGTGATCGACCGCGATGCCGACGATCTCGTCGACGTCATACCGCGCCGGGAGCTCCGCCCGCTCGTCGCGCAAGGCCGCCGCAAGACCCAGCACCACCCCAGCGGCGACGGGCGACGCCGTCGCTCCGGCACCTGCTGGTGAAGGATCTCGGGGAGGCTGCACCGGAAGGTCACCAGGCGCTCCGGCAATGGGCCCGGGCTCCCCCTGGTGCTCGCTCGCGATGGCGGCCCCACGTGGCTCGGTCGCGCCATCGTCTCGCTTGAACGGAGCAGGGGAAGCCTCCGCGGCGGCCGCGTCCGCATCCTCCGCGGCGGCCGCGTCCGCATCCTCCGCGCCCGCGCCAGCATCCTCGGCGGCTGCGTCCGCATCCTCCGCGTCCGCATCCTCCGCGTCCGCATCCTCCGCGTCCGCATCCTCCGCGTCCGCATCCCGCGCTTCCACGCCTGCCCCCTGCCCGCGTGGCGCGCTCTCGATCAGCCTCTCCCGGAGCCGCCGCGCGTCCTCGTCCTCCGGCGCTCGCGCGAGGATCTCGTCGAGCATCGCGATGGCGCGGTCCGTGTGCCCCTGGGACGCATAGATCTCGGCGAGCGTCGTGGTGGACCGCGGCGGCGGCGGAGGCGGGGGCGGCGGCCACTGCTCCGGCGGCGCCTCGCCGCGCAGCGCGCGCGCGGTCTCCGGCATGTGGAGGCCACGCTCGACCACGCGCGAGAGCAGATCGCGCGCCCGCCCGAGGAAGCCGCGGAGGCGGGCCCGCTCCGGCTCGCTCTGCGCGGTGCGCGCCACGATCTCGTCGATGAGCTCGGCCTTCGTGAGCAGGCGCGGCCGGGGCACCCCGAGCCCCTCGGCGCGCGCTATCAGCTCCTCCCGCGTCAGCCCGTCGAGCTCCCGGCGCTCCATCGCCGCCGACGCTACCACATCCGACGCTCGCTCACCTTCGCCGGACCGCTCAGCGAAACGCCCCCTCCGCCGCCGGATCCGCGCTGATCGACGCGAGCCGCGCGCGCGCCGCCTCGGCGTCTCGCGCGATCTGCGCCTTGAGCTCCGGCAGCCCGGAGAACCGCCGCTCCTCGCGCAGCCGGGCGATCAGGTGCACGCGCAGCGCCGCGCCGTAGAGATCCTCGTCGACGTCGAAGAGGTGCACCTCGAGGTTCGGGCGCGCCTGCCTCGACGCCTCGACCGTCGGGCGGACGCCCAGGTTGGCCACGCCGCGCGCGAGCGCGATCGCGCGGCCCGACGAGGTCACCCGATCGACGAGCGTCGCGTACACGCCGAACGGCGGGAGCGCCTCGTCGATCTCGTCGATGTTGCAGGTGGGGAAGCCGATCGTCCTGCCCCGCCTCGCCCCCTGCGCGACGACGCCGGACAGCATGTGCGGGCGCGACAGCATCCGCTCGGCCGACTCGAGATCCCCGCGCGCGAGGGCCGCTCGGACGCGGGTGCTCGACCACGCCCCCTCGGCGTCGCCGACGAGCGGGTGTGATCGCGTCTCGAAGCCGAGATCCTCGCCGAGGCGCCCGAGCGTCGTGAAGTCGCCGGCGCGCCCGCGGCCGAACCGGAAGTTCGCGCCGACCAGGACGACGCGCGCCGCGAGCCGATCGAGCAGCACGCGCCGCACGAACTCCTCCGGCGTCTGGGCCGCGAACGCGCGGTCGAACGTCACCGCGTCGACCCGGATCGCCGGCTGCACGCGCTGGATGAGCTCGATCTTGCGCGGCAGCGCCGTCAGCGTCGCCGGCGGGGTCCGGCCGAGGACGCTCGCGGGGTGCGGGGCGAACGTGAGCGCCACCGGCTCGAGCCCCCGCCGCTCCGCGTCCAGCGCCGCGTCGGCGAGCAGCGCCTGGTGCCCCAGATGAACGCCGTCGAAATTGCCGATGATCACCAGGCTGCCCCGCGGCCCGGCCGCGGCGCGCCCGCCCTGCCCGGAAGCGGCGGCAGCAAAAGACTCCACGGCCGCTACCTAACCCGAAGCAGCGCCGAACGAAATGCGGGTGGACGCAGGCGAGAGCAGCGCCGCCCGTCACGATACGCACGTACAGCCAAGCGATCGCTGTACAGAGTCGCTTGACGTGCCCATGTCCGACTGATAGAGCCGCGCTCCCCGAAATGGGCTGGAGGCGCGCCGTGTTCAAGAGAGTCAGTATCTTCTCCGGCAACGCCAATTTCCCGCTTACCCAGGAAATCTGTCAGGTCCTGGAGCAACCGATGGGGAAGTCGCGTGTGTCGCGCTTCTCGGACGGCGAGACGTTCTGCGTCATCCAGGAGAACGTCCGAGGCGTCGACACCTACGTCGTGCAGCCCACCTGCTCGCCGGTCAACGACAGCGTGATGGAGCTCCTGATCATGGTCGACGCGCTCCGCCGCGCCTCGGCCGGCTCCATCACGGCGGTCATCCCCTACTACGGCTATGCCAGGCAGGACCGGAAGGTCGCGCCGCGGACGCCGATCACCTCGAAGCTCGTCGCCGACCTCATCGTCGCCGCCGGGGTGAACCGGATCGTCGCGCTCGACCTGCACGCCGGGCAGATCCAGGGGTTCTTCAACATCCCGTTCGACCACCTGTTCGCGATGCCGGCGCTGCTGGAGCACCACCTCCGCGAGCACTACGGCAAGGACGTTGTCATCGTCTCCCCGGACGCGGGCGGCGTGGAGCGGGCCCGCGCCTACTCGAAGCGCCTCCAGGGCACGCTCGCGATCATCGACAAGCGCCGCGAGCGGGCGAACGAGAGCGAGGTCATGAACATCATCGGCGAGGTGGCCGGCAAGCACTGCCTCATCCTCGACGACCTCATCGACACCGCCGGCACCCTGGTGAACGCGGCCAACGCCCTGATGAAGCAGGGCGCCAGGAGCGTCGCCGCCTGCGCCACGCACCCGGTCCTGTCCGGGCCGGCGGTCGAGCGCATCAAGGACTCGCCCCTCACCGAGGTCGTTGTGACGAACTCGATCCCGCTCTCGGACGAGGCGAGGGCCTCCGGTAAATTCAAGGTCGTCTCGGTGGCGCGGCTGCTCGCCGAGGCGATCCGCCGCATCCATCACTCGGACTCGGTGAGCTCGCTCTTCGTCTGACCGGCCGCGCGCGTTCGGCGGCGGGACGCACCGGTGACGCAGGTCGCCCGCGCCCCCTCGCCAGGGCACACCAAAGAACCCACAAAAGACACAAAACGCGCCCTCCGGCGACGAAGGTTCGACTTTCTCTTCTCCGTTCTGCTATAGCGCCGCACCCTACGCCGGGGTGGAACCGCGCACCGCGGACCCCCGGATCACTTCTGGAGCCGTCGTCATGGACATCATCAAGCTCAACGCCACGAGGCGCGAGGATAGCGGCAAGAGCGCGTCGAGCCGCCTGCGCCGCGCCGGACAGATTCCCGCCATCGCCTACGGGCGCGAGCTCGCGCCGCAGTCGGTCGCCATCTCGCCGAAGGCGCTCCTTCAGGTGCTCGGCTCCGATCACGGCAAGAACTCCGTGGTCGAGCTGGCCATCGAGAACGGCCAGACGCTCACCGTCATGGTGCGCGACTACGACTACCACCCCATCTCGCGGGAGCTCGTCCACGCCGACTTCATCCAGGTGAAGCTCGACCAGCCTGTCGACGTGCAGATCCCCTTCCGCTGCGTGGGCAAGCCGAAGGGCGTGGTCACCGGCGGCGTGCTCCAGCAGATCTTCCGCACGATCCCCGTGCGCTGCCTGCCGGAGAAGATCCCGTCGTTCCTCGAGATCGACGTGACCGAGCTCGACCTGGGCGACTCGTACAAGGCCAGCGGGCTGAAGCTGCCGGAGGGCGTGAAGACGCTCCTCGCGGACGACCAGACGATCGCCGTCGTCAACGCGCCCGAGAAGGCTGGCCCCGAGGAAGAGGCGAAGCCCGCCGCCGGCGCGCCTGCCGCTGGCGCGGCCGCTGCGCCTGCCGCCGGCGCGGCCGCTCCCGCGAAGGGCGCGGCGGCCCCCGCGGGCGGCGACAAGAAGGACAAGAAGTAGTCCGGGAGCGGGCCGCCTCGCGCCTCCGCACCGCGAGGCGCGCGCGGCCCGCCCTGCCCCGCTCCTCGCCTGCCCCACCTGCCTCGCCGACCCGATTCCAGGGACTCAGCAGAACCAGCTCGTCATGCTGCTCGTGGTCGGCCTGGGGAACCCCGGCAAGGAATACGCTGCTCACCGGCACAACGTCGGCTTCATGGCCATCGACGCGCTGGCCGACGAGGTCCGGGCCGATCCGTTCCGCGAGAAGTTCTCGGGCGTCCACGCGCGGGCAGAGATCGCCGGACAGCAGGCGATCCTGCTCAAGCCGATGACCTACATGAACGAGTCGGGGCGCAGCGTGCAGCCGGCGATGGCCTTCTTCAAGGTCGCGCCCTCCGAGCTGATCGTGCTCCACGACGAGCTCGACCTGCCGTTCGGCACGGTTCGCCTCAAGGTCGGCGGCGGGCACGCGGGGCACAACGGGCTTCGCTCGATCATCTCGCACGGCGGGACGGGCAACTTCGGGCGCGTCCGCCTCGGGGTAGGACGGCCGCCGGCGGGTTTCCGGGGCGAGGTCGCGGATTACGTCCTGTCGGGGTTCGACGCCGTCGAGCGCGCGAGCCTGCCCGACTGCTTGAAGCAAGCTGTCCAAAGTGTGCTAGAAGTCGCCGCCCGCGGCTTCGAGGCCGCGATGAATGTCCGAAACACCCGGCCCAAGCCGGGCAAGAGGCAGAAGGGCGAGGGGGATGGGTCGACGGATCCAGCCCCCGCCGCGAAGGAAGGGAAGGGTCCCCTCCCCCCGACGCAGAAGCCCTGATCCTCTACGGGACAGCCTGCCGAGCTCGCCGGTGCGTCGCTCGACAGGCTGTTCCTTTCCTCGCTCCGGGGCGCCGCCCCGGGGCCATTGGCCGAGAGGGAAGACTGAATGAGCCGACAGGTAACGGCGCCCGGGCGCGCCAGAGAGTACGAAACGATCTACATCCTGCGACCTGACATCGACGCCGACGGCGCCGAGCGGATCGGGTCGCGCCTCGCCGAGGTCGTCGGCCGCGAGTCGGGCCGGCTGACCAAGGTCGAGACCTGGGGGCGCCGCCGCCTCGCGTACGACATCGCCAAGCACCGCCGCGGCGTTTACGTGTACCTGAAGTACCTCGGGGGCGGGAAGGTCGTCTCCGAGATCGAGCGCAACCTGCGCCTCTCCGACGGCGTGCTGAAGTACCAGACGGTGCTCGTGCGCAACGACGTCGAGGTCGAGGGCGTCACGATCGCCGACGAGGACGTGAAGTTCGAGCGCCTCGAGCTCACGCCGCTGGAGGACGACCGCGACGATTCGCGCGAGCGCCAGCTCGGCCTGATCGAGCCGGAGCGCCGCATCGACCGGAGCTCCGAGCAAGCCCCGGCGAGCGATCTCGACGATGCCGAAGAGGCTGAGGCGGAAGGCGCCGCCGACGAGGAGGAGAGCTGAGCTATGAACGGCCGCAACAACGACATGGGCCGCAACGGCGGCGCTGACTACGACGATCGCGACTTCGGGCGCACGCCCGACCTGAACGCCGACGCCCCTGGGCGCCGCCGCACGGGCCGGAAGCGCGTCTGCCGCTACTGCGCGGACAAGGCGCTGATCATCGACTACAAGGACCCGCAGGCGCTCAAGTACTTCATCTCGGAGCGCGGCAAGGTCGTCCCGCGCCGCATCAGCGGAAACTGCGCGCGCCACCAGCGCAAGGTGACCCTCTCGATCAAGCGCGCGCGCAACATCGCGCTCTTGCCGTTCACCGTCACGGCGTAGGAGGTCGATCATGGCAACCCACATCCATGTGGTCCTCACGGAGGACCTCCACAACGTCGGCAAGAGCGGCGAGCTCGTGAAGGTTCGCCCTGGCTTCGCGCGCAACTACCTCATCCCGCGCGGCCTCGCGGTGGGCGCCACCGCCGAGAACGTGTCCCGCATCGAGCACGAGAAGCGGGTCGCCGAGTCGCGCGCCGCCAAGACGCGCTCCGAGGCGGAGCAGCTCGCGTCCAAGCTCAACCAGGTCAAGCTCACGATCAACCGCCCGGTCGGCGAGGGCGACAAGCTGTACGGCTCGGTCACGGCGCGCGACATCGAAGAGGCGCTCGCCGCGCAGGGCTTCAGCGTCGACCGGCGCCGCATCGAGACCGACGCGATCAAGTCGCTCGGCGCCCACCCCGTCGTGATCCGCCTCGCCCCGTCCATCACGGCGTCGGTCGAGGTCACGGTCGCCGCCAAGTAGCGCAGCGCCAGGGAGCGCGGCTCGACCCGCGCTCCCGCGCTTCCCCTCCCCTCTCCAGCCGCACCCGCGCGCCCCCTTGGGCCGCGCCCCCGCGGCCCCCTTCAGCCGCACTCGCACGCCCCCGCGGCCCCCTTCAGCCGCGCTTCCGCCTCACCCACGCCCGCGCGACGTCGTGCCCCCGCGCCACCGCGCGCAGCATGAGCGCCGCGTCGCCCCACTGCGCTCGCTCCTCCCAGACGAGGCTCGCCAGCATCCCGGCGCAGAAGGCGTCGCCCGCGCCCGTCGGATCGTGCGGACGCACCGGGCGCGGCGCGACGGCGCGCTCGCCCCCGGGGCCGAGCAGGAGCGTCTGCCGCGCGCCATCGGTGACGACCAGCGTCGCCTCGGGGCGGAGGAGCTCGCGGAGCGCACGCGCCGTCGTCCCCAGCACGTCGAGATCGCCGGCGCTGCACTTCACGAGGTCCGCCTGCCCGAACAGGCGGAAGCAGCCGCGCACGCCTGCGCCGGAAACCGGCGCGGCGCCGGCCTCCGCGCCGGGAACGGACGCGGCGCGCTCGGCGCGCGGCCACATCCGCGTGCGCGCGTTGACGTCGACCGAGACGGCGCACCCTTCGCGGCGAGCGCTCGCGGCTGCCCGCGCGAGCGCGCCGCTCGCCCCGCGCACCGGCGCGATCCCGGTGAAGTGCACGACCCGGGTCTGCCATCGTTCCGGCAGCGCTGCAGCGAGCGCCTGCGCCTCGCTCTCGCCCTGCCTGTACCCGGCGAAGCGCGCCTCGCCGCGCTCGATCGCCACGAGCATGAGGCCTGTGCGCGCCGCGCTCAGCGAGAGCCGTCCCACGTCGATGCCGGCCGCCGCGACCTCATCCCTCAGCCCGCGCCCCATCGCGTCATCGCCCAGCGCGGCGCACAGCCCCGAGCGTATCCCGAGCCGGACGAGCGCCGTCGCGGTGTTCACCGCCCCGCCCCCCGGCACACGGCGCAGCAATTTCGCTTGCTCGAGCGGAATGCCTTCGGGCGCATAGAGATCCCACAGCGCTTCACCGACGCAGACCACCTCGGCGGGCTCAATCCTTGTATGGCGTGTTTTGTGATCCACAATGGCGGCTCCCCGCGATGGCTCACGCCGAGGCGCGAAGCGTCATCGCAGCTGAGTCAAGCGCGAAAAGAAATGCCGATGAGACCGGGGTTGCTCAATTTCCATACCGCGCCGCCAGCGGCAGCGCCTCGCCGCGAGGACCCTCAGCAGCGACCGCCGAGGAGGCCTCCGCGAAAGCGTCCGAGCAAGCCGCCGAGCCTGCCTCCGACGATGCTTCCGACGATGGAAAAGCGCCCCCTCGACGTGGAACCTGCATTGGGATGCCGACCGCACGAACGCTCACTGCAATGCAAACAGAAACCCTTCTCAGGGCTGCCCATGTTCTGGTAGACGGAAATCGACCCTGCACCCGACGCCCCGGAGGAACGTTTCCTCTCCGGGGCGTCGCCCATTTCGGCACCTGTGGAAAAGCTCGGGGCGGGATGGGGGGAATCGGTGGGGAGGAGAAGCACGGATGATGAGAATGATGGAGCGCCGGGGCCAGCGGCCTCAGAGGATCGAGCCTCCCATCGTCGCCGGACGCGTGCCGCCGCACGACCTCGACGCCGAAGCGGCGGTGCTCTCCGCCATCCTGCTGCACCGCGACGCGCTCGATCGGGTGCTCGAGATCCTGAAAGCGGACCACTTCTACAGCGAGGCGAACAGCCGCGTCTATGAGGCCGCGCAGGAGCTCGCGGCCGCCGGCACGCCCATCGACATCGTCTCGGTCGCGTCGTGGCTGCGCGACCGGGAGCGCCTTGCCCAGGTGGGCGGCGCGGCGTACCTCGCCCAGCTCGCGGACGCGACGCCCGCGGTCGCGCACGTCGCGGCGCACGCGCGGGTCGTCTACGAGAAATGGCGCGTGCGGCAGCTCATCGCCACGTGCCAGCGCGTCGCGGCCGAGGGGTACGGCGACGTCGGGGTGGTGCAGGAGTTCATCGACGGCGCCGAGCAGGCGGTCTACCAGCTCGCGCGCACGCCCCAGGGGACGGCGACCCAGCCGATCGCCCAGGTGCTCAAGGCCGCGTTCGAGCAGATCACCGCCGCCGCCGAGCGCGGCGACCGGATCACCGGCATCTCGACCGGGTACGAGAAGCTCGACGCCAAGACGGCCGGCCTGCACGACGGCGACCTCTCGATCATCGCCGCCCGCCCCGGCATGGGCAAGACGTCCTTCGTCCTCAACCTCGCCGTGAACGTGGCGTCGCCGCGCACCGTGAGCTCCCCAGGGCCCGACCAGTCGGGGCACGGCGTCGAGCGGCACGACCCCGGCTTCGGCGCCGCCGTCTTCTCGCTCGAGATGCCCCGCGAACAGCTCGCGACACGTATGGTCTGCAGCGAGGGCCGCGTCGACGTCGGCAAGCTCCGCCAGGGCTTCCTGCAGCCCGACGACTGGCGCCGCCTGACGGAGGCCGCCTCGTTCCTGTCCACCCTGCCCATCTGGATCGACGACACGCCGGCCATCTCCTTGCTCGAGCTGCGCGCCAAGGTGCGGCGCATCCAGGCCGAGTACGACCGGCCGCCCAGCGACGGCAGCTCGGGCCGGCGCATCGGGCTCATCGTCATCGACTACCTGCAGCTCATGAAGGGGCGGGACGGCGTGAGCAGCCGCGAGCAGGAGATCAGCGAGATCTCCCGCGGGCTCAAGCAGCTCGCGAAGGAGCTCAAGGTGGCGGTCATCGCGCTCTCCCAGCTGAACCGCGCCGTCGAGACCCGGACCACCAAGGACAAGCGCCCTCAGCTGTCGGATCTCCGCGAGTCGGGCGCGATCGAGCAGGACGCCGACAACATCATGTTCATTTACCGCGACGAGTACTACAACCCGGAGACGACCAACCACAAAGGCATCGCCGAGATCATCGTCGCCAAGCAGCGCAACGGGCCGACGGGCAAGGTGCTCACGCGGTTCACCGCCTCGTGCACCCGGTTCGACAACCTCGCGCCCGGCGACTACCCGGAGATGGTCGACGACGAGTAGGCTGCGGCGCACGCCATGTCCGCCTGGTACGTCCCTGCCCTCCTCGCTGCGCTCTGCATGGCCGGTCATTACCTGATGCTGCGCGCGGCGGCAGGGCGGATAGGAGACGTCCTTGGCGCGCTGTGCCTCGAGGGCACCGCGGCCGTCGGGATCCTCATCTTCTTCCTCATCCGCCCGGGCGCGGAGACGCCTCCGTCGGCCCAGGGGGTGCTCTGGGCCTGCGCCGCCGGCCTGTGCATCAGCGGCGTCGCGACGCTCACCTTCATGGCGCTCCGCATCGGCGGTCCGGTGACCGCGACGGGGCCGATCGTGTTCGCCGGCGGCATCACGATCGCCGCGCTCTTCGCGCCGCTGCTCTTCGGCGAGGTGTTCACCGCACGCCGGGCGCTCGGCGTCGGCCTGGGGCTCGCCGCCCTCTTCGTCCTCGCCACCGAGCGCTCCTGACCCAAGGCGCGCCGCGGCCGCGCATCGGAGTCGGAAGAGGATCGATGACCCGCTCGCCCGAGTGCCCCCGCACCCCCGGAAGCCCCGCGGAGCGCGCGGCGCGCCACGCCCTCCGTTCGGCGCGCCTCTTCGCGCTCGCGCTCGCTTCCGCGACCTGCGCGCCGCCCGTGCAGGGCGGCAGCGTCGTCGTGTCCTCCGGCGCTGTCGAGCGCCTCGGCATGCTCTGCCGGTGGGGCCGCGGCGGCGCGGAGCAGGGCGATCTCTGCCCCAGGGACGGCGGCGCCGCGCAGCCGGCGCGCGTCCGGCGGATCGCGGGGCCCGCGGACGCGCTCTCCGGTCCGCTCGCGGCGGGGCGGCCCGGCGACTACGTGCTCGAGAACGACGAGATCGCCGTGGTCGTCGATCAGCCCGGCCCCGGGGCTGGCCTCGCCGAGAGCGGCGGCAACCTCATCGACGCGGCGGACGCGCGGGCGCGCCGCGACGAGCTCGGGCAGATCGTCACGCGGCTCGGCGCGCCGCCGCGGCAGGTGATCTACCGCGACATCACGACGGGCAGCGGCGAGGACGGCGCCGCCTGGATCGAGGCGCGCGGCGAGGTGCGCGGCCGCGATCTCGCCGTCGGCGCGCTCTCCGTCACCACCCGCTACACGCTCCGACCGCGTGACCGGGCGGTCATGATCACGACGTCGCTCCGGAACGACGCCGACCGCCCGCTCGAGGCGCTCGATCTCGGCGACGTCGTCCACTGGGGCGCGGCGGAGCACGTGGCGCCGGGGCTCCGCGGCGAGCACGAGGCGCCGTACCTGGCCGGCGTCGGGACCGGCGTCGCGTACGCGCTCGCCCCGGTGAACGGCGCGGCGGTCCGCGCGCGGAGCGGCGAAGGCTTCAGCGACGTGACGTTCGCTCGGCAGGCCGCGCTGCCGCCCGGCGGGCGCGCCGCGTACCAGCGGATCCTCGCGATCGCGCCGCGCGGCGACTCGCTCGCCGTCGCGACGGAGCTCTTCTTTCTCGGCGGCGGCGCGCCCGGCGGCGTCGCGCTCGAGCTCGTGGACGGCCGCGGCGCGCCGCTCCCGCCCCTCGCCGGCAAGGCGACGCTGACGCCGATCGCCGAGGACGGCGCCGCGCCGCCCGCCGCCGCGCTCGATCTGTGGTTGCGAACCGGCGACAGCGCGCCGCTCGCCGCCGAGGCGCCGCCCGGCCTCTACCTCGTCGGCTTCGAAGGGAGCGGCCGCCGCGCGCTGGGGAGCGCGCGGATCCGGATCCGCGCCGGCGAGATCGCCCCCGCGCGGCTCACGCTCTCCGGCGCCGGCCGGCTCTACCTCGGGGTGCACGAGGGCGGCGCCTCCGCGCCCGCCGCGGACCCCGATCCCCTCGGTCCGCTCGCGCCGGCGAAGGTCAGCCTCTTCGACGCCGCGACCGGCGAGGCCCTCTCGCCGCCCCGGCTCGCGCTCCTGGGCGAGCTCGATGTCGCCCTTCCCCCTGGGCGAGTCCGCGTCGTCGCATCGCACGGCCCCGAGTACGCGCTCGCCGAGGCGACGGTCGACATCGCGGACGGCGGAACGTCGCGGCTCGATCTCACGCTGGAGCGGGTGGTCGACACGTCGGGCTACATCGCCTGCGACCTCCGGCAGCACACGGCGCGGAGCGCCGACGCGGGCGTCTCCTCGGCCGCGCGGCTCGTCTGGAACGCGGCAGAAGGCGTGGAGTGCGCGGTGGCGAGCGAGCACAACCTCGCCTCGGATCTCCAGCGGGACGTCGCCGCCCTGCAGCTCGATTCGCGGCTGCGCATGCTCCCGGGCGTGGAGCTCACGGGCGGCCCGAGCGGCGCCGGGCTCGGGAGCCTCGGCGTGTTCCCGCTCGGCAGCGAGGCGGCCGCGCCCCGTGAGGGCGCGCTGCGGTGGGTCGACGAGACGGCGAGCGAGATCCTGCGCGAGGTGCGCGCGCTGCCCGGCGAGCGCGTCGTCCAGGTGAGCCGACAGCACGGCGGCGGCTCACCGCTGCACGGATCCGGGGCGCCGCAGGTCGCGCCGGATCGGGGCCCGAGCCAGCTCGCGCAGATCGTCGGGGCCGGCGCCGATGCCGTGGAGGTCTGGACCGGGCGCGACGCGGCCGCGCGGGACCGCGCGCTCGAGGAGCTCTGGGCGTTGCTCCGCGCGTCCCACCCGGTCACGCCGACGGCGACCAGCGACAGCCACGGGCTGCGCGGCGCGGAGGCGGGTTATCCGCGCACCTACGTCGCCGTGGCCGACGATGATCCGGGCCGGCTCGACGTGGCCGATCTCGTCGCGGGCCTGCGGCGCCGTCGCGACGTCGTGCTCACGAACGGCCCGTTCGTGACGATGCGCCTCGGCGACACCCGCCAGGGCGGCGTCGCCTCGCCGCGGCGCGGGTCCCGAGGCGGGGCGCTGTCGCTCTCGATCCGCGTCGAGCGCGCCCCGTGGGTCGACGCGCGCGAGCTCCACGTGCTCGTCGGAGGCGTCGCGAGCGGCGCGCCGATCCCGCTGGAAGGCGCCCGCACGACGCCCGCGGGTGCGCTCCTCGACGAGATCGCGATCCCCATCGTCCTCGGAGCCGGCGGCGGGCGACGAACGCCGCGGCCCGACGCCCGCGCCGGCGCAGCGCGCGGCGACCGCGGGCCCGGGCAGAGCGCGCACGGCGCGATCTCCGTCGCCGAGGACACCTTCGTCGTCGCGATCGTCCGGGGGCGACGGCCGCTCGAGCCGGTGCTCGCGGGAGACCCGGGCGAGATCCTCCCGTTCGCGATGACGGCGCCGCTCTGGATCGACGCCGACGGCGACGGCCGCTCCCTGGGCCGCGCCGCAGCACCGTGAGCGCGGCGAGCTCCGTGGCGCGCCGGGCACGGCAGCGCAGCCCCGCATGAAGAGGGCATTACGTGTAGCATTCGAGCTTTGCTTTTAAATCGTCCTTGGCGCGCGAAAGAAGCGAGCAAAGAGGATTTCAACGCAAAGACGCAAAGACGTATGAAGTTTGTTCTTTTTTGCGGCTTTGCGGCTTTGCGACTTTGCGTTAAATTTCTCGCTGGATCCCGCGCCGGACTCCTGGTGGGTGGAACCAGTACGACCAGAGGACCGGTGGCTGGAGCTCCAAGACGACGCGAGCTGCCCACCCTTCCGACACGAGCGCACCGACGGCGCCAATGGCTCTCTACGATTGATACGGCGCCCTTGGTGCGTGCACGTCGAGAAAAGACCTGTACCAAAGGCCACGACCAGCGCCGGCGCTCGTTTGCGAGGCCGCGGATAGGTCACGACCTATCGCGGAGGATCTTTTCGGCCCCGGAGACAGGTCCCGATCTCAAGAAATGGATCTTTTCATACAAGTGGCCAGGTCGCGACCAGGCCATGGGCTCACGAGCAGGTAATGGTCAGTTTTGGCCCCGAGTGGTCAGTTTTGCCCGATGACCGTGGCGACTGAGGATCTCGCCGCGTAGGTTCGGCCGGAAGAAGTGCGGGACGCGACGCCTGGCAGCGTCCGTCCCGCGTGGCCGAACCCCGATTCCGCGAGGTCCGACATGCTGACCGTAGTCCGTTCGCCTTCGGGCGAGCAAGAAGGCGAAGGTGCGCCCAGGCGCCGACGCCGATCCGCCTCCTGTCTCTCCCTCACCCCTACCCAGCGCAAGCGCCTGCGGGCGGCGCTGAAGAACCTGCGGGCCGCGTACGGCTCCTGGTCCTGCCTCGCCGAGGTTATGGGCGTGTCCGTCGCGTGCCTCGAAGGCATCGCCCGCGGGCGTGACCACGGCTCGCCCGGAACCGCGCAGCGTGCGGCGAAGGCTGCCGGCATCACCGTGGAGCAGCTCCTGGGCGGTCTCGCGGCGGCGGACCGCTGCCCGACGTGCGGCCGGGGTGACCCATGAACCCGTGGGGCCCGTACGACGGCCCCGCTCACGTCCTGACCATCGCCGAAATCGCAGCGCAGGAGCCGCACATCCGCAGCGCCTTGCGCGGTCTCGGCGTGCCCGCCGTCGACATCGACGACGTGCTCCAGGACGTCGTGCTCGGGGCATGGATCAGCGCGCAGGCCGGTCGCTACAGACCCGACCCTGCGCGCGAGCCTCTGGACGCGCTGAAGCGCTGGCTGTTCGGCGTGTGCAGGTTCCACTGCACGCACTACCACGAGCGCGCCTTCCGACGCCGGGAGGTGTCCGTCGCCGACCCATGGACCGCCACGGGAGGGGAGCGCGTTGACCCATGGCACGTCGGCGAGCGCATCGACGCCGCCAAGGCGCTCATGGCGATCGCTGCGATGCCGGTCTGGGCTCGCGAGGTGCTGGTCCTGGCTGCGCTCGGGCATGGCGGTACCGAGATCGCCGCGCTGCTCCGCATCCCGCTCGGCACCGCGGGCAGTCGCCTCAGGCTCGCGCGGGCCAGGCTTGCTCGGAAGTTGCGGCGGCGGTGAGCGCCCACCGGGAATGCCGGGTCTACGCCGCCCGCGCGGCTCTTCCCATTCTACACGTGTAAAACCGGCTGATTTTCGCAGCGAAACCCACTTGACTTCTGGCCTACTCCTGTGCATCCGCCGCCGGATTGGATCTCGCCCGATCCACATCGGGCTTGCACGCGCCTTCGGCTCGAGCGAGTAGGACGGAGTCCCGCCCCGGTGGCACGGGGACGGGGCTCCTAGCGCACGGGACGGTCCCCCATGCGGAAACGCGCTGAGCGTTACAGCCAAAGCGTTTCACGCTTTGAGCTCGGCGTCAAGGGGGACGTGCGCCAACTCGTTCAAGGAGAGTGGCTATGGCACGTACGAAATTTGAAGAGACGCAGCGCTCGTTTAGGCGTCAGTCGCAGCTAGCCAAAGCGCAGCGCACGTCCCCCGAACACGTGGCGTGGTGCGCCCTGCTCGATGGCCTGGCTGATTACTTGCAATGGCCCACAGGCCAATGGGAGCCATCCGAGCACGACGAAGCAGCCATGAAGGGAGTTTTCCAGGAAAACGAACGCCAGCAGAACCAGGCCGTAGGCACAGCCAAGTTCGAGATCGACGGTCGGCATGTAGAGATGCCGATGGTCGTCTTCGCGAGAGACAATGAGTTTAGCGTGTCAGTGTTCGGAGGGTACTCCGTCAATGTCACGCTTGATGACGCGGATAACTCGGCCGAGGCGCAGGAGTCTCGCGATCGCTTTTACGAAGCGTGCGCCAGGGAACTTCACAAGAAGTTCATCAGGATCGCGCACGGGCGTTAGGCGTTTAGACACATACGCGTCCCACGACATGCGCTCGATCTTCTCTAGGTCGGCGTCGGAAATGCCGCTTCCCATAGCTCATTCCTCTGGTTCGCCGAAGAGCGAGAGTTGAACCGGCTTGCGCGGCTTCGGCTTCCACGCAAACAGGTCTAGCTGGGTAGAACCTCGATCCACTACCTCGTGGATCGGACCTTGTCCACCGTCAGGGGTGGCCACGGGCGCCGCTGGGGTTGGCCCCTGCTCCGGCGCCGGCGCCGGAGCAGGGGCCGCTGAACCCTTCCCGCCGTCCACAACCCGAAGCCAGCCCCTGCCGTTCGGCAGCGCCCTAGCCGGTGCCGTAGGCGCTCCCGGCGGCGGCTCCGGCAGGCGCAGCGCCCTCGGCTTCGGGGGCTCCCCCGGCGCTTCGGCGAGCGACGTCGCGACGAGCTCCTCCACGCTCCACACGTAATCGGTCAGCCCGGCCTCCATCGCGGGCGTCACGCGGTGCGCCTCGTGCGGGCGGCAGAAGTTGTAGAACGCCATGTGCAGCGCGACGGCCGCCTTGTGGTGCGGGAGGCGCTTGCTGAAGCCGTTGCAGAGCCGGGTGAACCGCCGGATGTGCATGCGGATGGTGAGGTTCTGCCGCTCGATGTGGCTCGTGCTGGCGGCCTTCATGTCGGGCACCCCGAACACGGGCGTCTTCGTGATGAAGGGGTCTCGGGGCGGCTCGTACCGGTGGTCGTCGTCCTTGCGGGCCTTCCGGTTGTAGCGCTTGATCACCTGGGCGTAGTCGACCGAGCCCGCGAACGACGAGCCGACCGCGGCGACGTAGGGCGCCCATCCGTCGCTGTAGAGCTGCGGGACGGACACCAACCGGCTCCGCAGATCCTTGATGAAGGCGGACGTGTTCGCCTCGTCGCGCTTCCCCACGCGGTAGGCGATCACGAGCTTCGACGCGCTCGCCATGCCGACGAACACGTACGCCTCGCCGGCCTCGGGCGAGTCGCCAGGCTTCACGCGCGCCTCTTTCTTCTGCACGTAGCTCCAGATTTCGTCGACCTGGACCGTCCGGCAGTCGACGTCGCGCACGAGCCGGTTGTGCAGCCGCTCGCAGCCTTCGCCGACGCGCAGCAGCAGCGCCAGGATCGCCGGCTTGCACACCTCGGTGAGCCTCGACGTCGGGCGGATACCCGCCCCCTCGACAAGATGCGCGACGACCTCGACGCGCTTCGCCATCGGCAGCACGTGTGCCATGCAGGGCCTTGCCTCTCCCCGAACGGCGGCCCATGCTGCACGTGCGAAGTGCGCTGGACGGGCCACCGTCCGGTGTTCCGCAGCCCTGTCTCCGGGGACCAGCCGGGGGCAGGGCGCTTTGCTAAGTACCCTGCAATATAGCACGGAAAGCCTATGTTTCCCGGGGTTTCGTGCGGATAGGACACGGATTGTCACACCCGACAGGCGCGATTGCAGCCTGTTTGACGCGTGTTCTGTGTCGACGGGTCTAACTGCGCTCGGTTAGGCTAACGAGCGCGGAGGTGCGCCTCAAACCAGTCGCGGACCTGTTCCCAGGTCAGCTCCTGGTCGGCGATCTCGTCCTGCATGTCGCGGAGCCGCTTGAACTCGGCTCGCGTCAGGTACATGCCGTTTACGCCTGCCTGTTGGTAGAACGCACGACCAGGCAACTGCGCAGCAGCGTCACCAAGTAGTTTGTCGTGGAAGCTGAGCGAGAAGAAGAGCGCGGCGACCTCTTCCGCGACCGTGGGCGCAAATCCGGCCAGATTCTCCGCCTCGTCGAGGCATCGACGGAGGTCGTCACTGGACGGATGATTATCCCACGGAGACTTAGACCGGAGCTCAGCCTGCTCGCACAGGTCAAGCAGTTCGTCGAGCTCAAGCATCCATGTGCGCTATCTCATTTTCGGATCGCGCCGGTCAAGCTCGTCGAAGAACTCCTGCCACTCCGGCGGCGCAGCGGCGAACATGGCATCCAGGCGGGCGATCGCTGCGTGGTTGCGTGGACGACGTCGCTCAGGAGAGTCCTCCCCTGCGCTGGTCGCGCTGTCCCGCCGTTGGCTTGTAGCCGCCGTCCTCGTACTGCCGTCCATGCTCCACCTCGCGCTTGTTATACGGTCGTATGATATACGCCACGGCGTATCAGAAATCCACTTGCGTCACCTGCGGCTAGCGAGCCAGAAAACCCGGCCGGTTCCGCACATTTCAAGTGTGCGCTCCAGTGTACGCGCCTGCGTACACTGCTACTGTACGGCGCACCGTAAGGCAGTCAGGCGGGCCGTTCCGGTCGCACGACGCCATGCGTCGGCATGGTATGACATCCATGTCATGGATCATGATCTGACCATCCGGTCGGCGTCTGGCCGTCAAGGTCGCCTGGGCTCGGTTGGTCAAAATTGACCACTGCCCACGAGCAGCCTCCGCGCCAGATCGCGGCCTCGCCGTCGGCTCGCGAGCAGCCTCCGCGCCAGATCGCGGCCTCGCCGTCGGCTCGCGAGCAGCCTCCGCGCCAGATCGCGGCCTCGCCGTCGGCTCGCGAGCAGCCTCCGCGCCAGATCGCGGCCTCGCCGTCGGCTCACGAGCAGCCTCCGCGCCAGATCGCGACCTCGCGGGGGCATCCAAACGAGCGGCCGGAGGGGATCGCTTTTCGTTTGCCTCCCGCGCGCCCGGGCAACATGGACCGCGGCGCATGCGAACCGAGCGGCTCGCCGCTGACGCGGCATCCATCGCACGGGCCGCCGAGATCCTCCGCCGCGGAGGGCTCGTCGCCTTCCCCACGGAGACCGTGTACGGCCTCGGCGCGCGCGCCGACGACGCGCGCGCGGCGCGGGACATCTTCGAGGCGAAGGGGAGGCCGCCCGGCAACCCGCTGATCGTCCACGTCCCCGATGTCGCGTCCGCCCGCGCCCTCGCGGACGGCTGGCCGCCGGACGCGGAGCGGCTCGCGCAGGCCATGTGGCCAGGGCCTCTCACCCTGATCGTCGCGCGCCGGCCCGACCGCGTCGCCGACGTGGTCGCCGCCGGCGGGCCGACGGTCGCGATCCGCATCCCCGTCCACCCGGTCGCGCGCGCCCTGCTCGACGCGGTCGGGCTGCCGATCGCCGCGCCGAGCGCCAACCGATCCACCGAGATCTCGCCGACCACGGCCGAGCACGTCGAGAAGAGCCTCGGCGGGCGCATCGACGCGATCCTCGACGGCGGGCCGACCGCCGTCGGCATCGAGTCGACCATCGTCGACGTCACGCGCGCGCCGGCGCGGGTGCTCCGCCCGGGGCACGTCACGGCCGAGGCGATCGCCGCGCTCGTGCCGCTCCAGGCGGCCGCCGGGCTGATCACCGCCCCGGCCGAGCGCGCCCCGTCCCCGGGGACCCACGCGCGCCATTACGCCCCCCGCGCGCAGGTCGCGCTGGTCCCCGCCCAGGCCGTCCGCGGCGAGCTCGATCGCGCCGCGCAGGCCGGGTCGCGCGCCGGCGCCGTCGAGCACGGCAGCCGCACCGCGACCGGGCCGCACGCCGAGCTCCTTCCAGGAGATCCCGCCGGCTACGCCGCGGCGCTCTACGCCGCACTGCACCGGCTCGAGGACGCCGGCTGCGACGTGATCGTCATCGGCGCCGTCCCCGAGGATCCCGCGTGGGACGCAGTGCGCGACAGGCTGACGCGCGCCTCCGCGGCCCCCTGAGCAAGCGCCGCCACGCTCAGCCCGCCCATCGGGTCACCAACGTGAACGTTTACGTGGTCGTGAACGTTTACGTGGTCGTGAACGTGGTCGTGGTCGTGGTCGTTCACGGCCTACCGTTGACGACCACGACCACGACCACGACCACGTAAACGTTCGGATGTAGGAGAACGCGGCGCGAAGCTTGGTTGACGCCCAAGGTTCCCCCCGCGGGTGGGTTTTCATCCCCCGAGCTGGCGGTTTGTGGCAAATCAGGGTCGCCCGCCCGCTGGGTGAGCTACCTTCCTCGCTCGACTCGCGCCCCTCGTCGATCCCATGCCGGCAACGTCCCGCGCCGCCGTCCATACCCTCGCGACCGCCCTCGGCCTCGCTGCGTCGCTCGTCGCCGCCCCCCAGCGCGCCGGCGCCAGCCTGCTCGACGAGCCGCCGAAGCGCGCGAGCTTCAACCTGAACGAGACGGTCGCGCCGGAGCTGCCGCTCCTCCGCGCCTTCCACAACGCCGCCGTCGAGCGCCCCGGACCGTTCCGCCTCTACCTGAGCAGCGCCTACGGGAAATGGCGGCAGCAGCCGTGGTGGCAGCTCGCCTGGGGCGGCGCGCGGCCGGACGCCGCGGACGCGCTCGGCGAGCACGCGCTCGCCTCCCCTGCCCTCGGCTCCACGGCGTTCGCGAGCGCCTGGTCCCCCTTCACCCCCTTCGATCCGCCCGGCACCCTCCACCTCGAGCCGGCCGCGCCGGCGTGGTTCCGCCAGCTCGATCCGATCCTCAGCCCGCCGGTGCTCGCGACCACGGGGCCGAGCCTCTCCTCGAACGGCTTCGATCTGCTCTGGGATCCGCCGAAGAAGCAGCCGCTCGACTGGCGTTGCCGCAGGAGCCCTGTCCAGTTCGCCCGGTACGGCGGCCAGCACGACGCCTTCGAGCTCGTGCGCTGCGACGGCTCCGTCGCGCCCGGCGCGCTGGATCGCCTGTCGATCATGGCCCGTCCGCCCGACGCGCCCGACCCGGGCGCAGAGCTCCCCGACGAGCCCGACGCCGACACCTGGCAGCGGGCGCTCGAGTGGGTGCCCCAGGTCCGCCTCGTCCACCCGCGCCTGCTCTGGCTGCTCCAGCAGATCGCCGACGCCTTCCCGCGCCGCGGGATCCACATCTTCAGCGGGTACCGGCCGCGGGCGCCGACGACGCGCGACGCGCCGGCCACGCGCAGGCCGACCTCCGGCACCCACCACAGCCAGCACGCCGAGGGGCGCGCCATGGACATCCTCGTGATGGGCGTCCCGAACACCGCGCTGTTTCAGTTCTGCCGCACGCTCGACGACGTGGGCTGCGGGTTCTACCCGAACAGCAAGTTCGTCCATGTCGACGTGCGCCGCCCGGGCGCCGGGCGCGTCTTCTGGATCGACATCTCCGGCCCCGGCGAGCCGTCGGAATACGTCGACTCCTGGCCCGGCGTCGTCGAGAGCGGCGGGCTCTCCTGGGGAGGCGCGCAGGGAGCGCGCCCCGGCGGGGCCGCGCCTCGCTGACGTCGCCTCCCCGCGGTCGCCCTCGCACCTCGCACCTCCACCCGCGCGACCGGCTGCTCCGCCGCGCGCTCCCGTTCCGGATGATGGCGCGCGCCTCGGGGCGCGGTGACTTGCCTCCCCGAGATCGGTGTTAAGCTTGGCGTCTTCCCCCTGGGCGCGCGACGCGAGACGGGGGCGGAGCTCGGCGAGCCGAGATCTGTCCCCCGCACCTCCGGCGGCCAAGGCCGCCCCGCGGTCGCCCTGGAGAAAAAGGGTGCGAAATGGGCGAGTTGCGGACAGGGATGGTTGAGAAGATCGCGGCGATGCAGGACTTCGCGCTCTACCGCGATCTCGCGTGGGAGGGCACGTTCGAAGAGTACCTCCAGATCGTGCGCCAGAACCCGCAGGTGACGCGCAACGCGTTCCAGCGGGCGTACGACATGATCATCCGCTACGGCATCGAGGAGTACACGGACAACAAGAAGAAGCTCATCCGGTACAACTTCTTCAAGGACGAGATGCACGGCGGCGCCGACGCCGTGTACGGGCTCGACATCCCGCTGATGCGGCTCGTCCACGTGCTCCGGGCGGCCTCCGAGGGCTACGGCCCGGAGAAGCGCGTCATCCTGCTGCACGGCCCGGTCGGCTCGTCGAAGTCGACGATCGCCCGGCTCCTCAAGAAGGGCATCGAGCACTACTCGACGACCCCCGACGGCGCGCTCTACACGTTCGACTGGGTGAACCTCGACGACGTCGGCATGGCCGGGACGGAGAGCGCCCGCTTCAAGTGCCCGATGCACGAGGAGCCGCTGCGCCTCGTCCCGCCGGCGTGGCGCGACCGCGCGTTCCGCGAGCTCGGCCTGTCGAGCGCGCAGCACCACGTCCGCACCGAGGGCGACCTCGACCCCGCGTGCCGCTTCATCTTCAACCGCCTGATGGACAAGTACGGCGGCGACTGGTCGAAGGTGATGCAGCACGTGCGCGTGCGCCGCCTCGTGCTCAGCGAGAAGGACCGCGTCGGCATCGGCACCTTCCAGCCGAAGGACGAGAAGAACCAGGACTCGACCGAGCTCACCGGCGACATCAACTACCGCAAGATCGCGGAGTACGGCTCGGACTCGGACCCGCGCGCCTTCAACTTCGACGGCGAGTTCAACATCGCGAACCGCGGCATCGTCGAGTTCATCGAGGTGCTGAAGCTCGACGTCGCGTTCCTCTACGACCTGCTCGGCGCGTCGCAGGAGCACAAGATCAAGCCGAAGAAGTTCGCCCAGACGGACGTCGACGAGGTCATCATCGGCCACACCAACGAGGCCGAGTACAAGAAGCTCCTGAACAACGAGTTCATGGAGGCCCTCCGCGACCGCACGATCAAGATCGATATCCCGTACATCACGAAGGTGTCGGAGGAGATCCGGATCTACGAGAAGGACTTCAACAAGGAGAAGATCCGCGGCAAGCACATCGCCCCGCACACGCTCGAGGTCGCCGCGATGTGGGCCGCGCTCACCCGGCTCGAGGACCCGAAGAAGCACAACCTGTCGCTCGTCCAGAAGATGAAGCTCTACGACGGCAAGGTCCTGCCCGGCTACACGCAGGACACCGTGAAGGAGCTCCGCAAGGAGGCGTCGCGCGAGGGCATGGAGGGCATCAGCCCCCGCTACGTGCAGGACAAGATCTCGAACGCGCTCGTCAACGACCTCGGCGAGGGGACGATCAACCCCTTCATGGTCATGAGCGAGCTCGAGAAGGGCCTCCGGCACCACTCGCTCATCACGAACGACGAGCAGCGCAAGCGCTACACCGAGTGCATCGGCATGGTGAAGCGCGAGTACGAGGAGATCGTCAAGAACGAGGTGCAGCGGGCGATCAGCGCCGACGAGGACGCGATCCAGAAGCTCGCGGCGAACTACATCGACTCGATCAAGGCCTACACCCTGAAGGAGAAGGTGAAGGACCGCTTCACCCGCGAGGACGTCGAGCCCGACGAGCGGCTGATGCGCTCGATCGAGGAGAAGATCGACATCCCCGAGAACCGCAAGGACGACTTCCGCCGCGAGATCATGAACTACATCGGCGCGCTCGCGGTCGACGGCAAGAAGTTCGAGTGGCACACGAACGACCGGCTGCGCCGCGCCCTCGAGCTCAAGCTGTTCGAGGATCAGAAGGACGCGATCAAGCTCCAGACCCTCGTGTCGAGCGTCATCGACAAGGAGACGCAGGAGAAGATCGACATCATCAAGACCCGGATGATCAAGTACTTCGGGTACAACGAGGTCTCGGCGCGCGACGTGCTCGACTACGTCGCCAGCATCTACGCGCGCGGCGACACGAAGTGATGCGTCGCGGGGGCGCGGCGGCGCTGCTGGCAGCGCGCCGCGCCGCTCGCCGCGCCGCCAACTACTCGCCCCCTCCGATCCTACCCGCCCTGAGGCTCAGCCCTCGCGCCTGACCTTCGCGAGCTCGCGCTCCCCGTCCCGCCGGAGCTTCGCGAGCTCGCGCTCGAGCGTCGCGACCTCGCGCTCCAGCGAGGCCACCGTGCGCTTGAGGTCGCGGACCTCCTCGACAGACGCCAGGCCCATCGCCTTGGCGAACGTCTCCTTCTGCTCCGCGGTGAACGAGGAGACCCGGCCGGGCACGCTCATCGCCGTCATGAACAGCCGCATGAACCGCTCGTCCTGCATCAGCTTCGCCACGTTCGGGTTCGCGGCGAGCTTCATGCCCTCGGTGACCAGTCTGTCCTTCAGCGCCATGCGCGCAGCGTAGCCGACTTTCGCGCGGGCGCGTCAGCCCACCTCGACAAGCACCGCCGTGATGTTGTCCCGCCCCCCGCGCCGATTCGCGAGGTCGATGAAGAGATCGACCGCCGCGTCGCCGCCCTTCGAGGCGATGCTCGCGACCTCCTCCTCGGCGTGGAGATACCCGTGCAGCCCGTCGGAGCAGAGCAGGTATCGATCGCCCTCCTCCACGGCGACGATCGAGGTGTCGACCTCGACGTAGTCCCGGTTGCCGACCGCGCGCGTGATCACGTTGCGGTGGGGCGAGCTCTTGGCCTCGTCCACGGAGATGAGGCCGTTCTTGATCTGCCACGCGATCAGCGTGTGATCCTCGGTCATCTGCACCGCGGTCCCGTTGCGGACCTGGTAGATGCGGCTGTCGCCGACCTGGCCGGTCACGAGCGCGCCGCCGACGATGAGCGCCGCGCTGATCGTCGTGCCCATGCCGCTCTTGTCGCGATCGAGCTCGGCGATCGCGAAGACCATGTACGTCGCCGCCTGGATCGCGCCCTCGAGGATGCGCAGCACGGCGCGCGCCTTGGGCTGCGTCAGCGGCTCGTTCGGATCGCCGATGGCGGGCAGGCCCCGCTTCACCATGCCGTAGATCGTCTCGACCGCCTCGGCGCTCGCGACCTCGCCGGCCGCGTGCCCGCCCATGCCGTCCGCGACGATGTAGAGACGGAGCTCGTCGTCCCGGAAGAACGCATCCTCATTGGCGCGCCGGTGGCGCCCGACATCGGTGCGGCCAAATGATTGGATCCTCATCGAGCTTGCCCGGTCCTTCGCTCGCCGTCCCGTGAGGAAATCCCCGAGGCGCCGGCGCGACTGTCGCACGATAAACTTCTTAAGCGGGGCCTGTCGAGTGGTCGGAGGCTCCATTAGGATGGGCGAGCCAGCCATGGCACGAAGCTTCTCCGCGACCTGTGGGCCGGATGGCCTTCTCCAGCACCTGGCGGACCTGCGCAGCGCGGTCCCGTCGCCGTCGGGCGGGGTCGTCTTCGTCTCCGGACAGCTCGCCCAGCGCGCCTCGGGCGTCGCCGAGCTCGTCCGTGGCGCCTGGCGCGGCGTCCCCGCCTGCGTCGTGCCGGCCGCGGGCGTGCTCAGCGAGCGCGGCGAGATCGAGGGGGACACCGGCGCGAGCGGGGTGCTGTGGTCCGGCGGGCAGGTCACCCCCTTCGCGCTGCCCGAGCGCACCGAGGAGCCGAGCCGCCTCCTGCGCGAGGCGCTCGCCCGCACCGTCGGCCAGCGCCCCGCGACGGCCATCCTCTTCGCCCGGCCCGGGGCGTTCGCGCCCGAGCGGCTCGAGGCGCTCTCCTTGTCCGCGCCGAACACGTGCCTCTTCGGCGCCGGGACGGCCTCCGGCTCCGCCATCGGCGTGACGTCGCAGGGCGAGCTCATCGAGGGCCCGGCGACGGGCCTCGCCATCACCGGGTTCGCCCCGCCGCTCGTCGACGCCTCGCCCGCCGCCAGGCTGCTCTCCGGCTTCCACCGCATCGACGAGGCGAGCGGCGGCGTCGTGCTCCGCGCCGGCGGGCGTCCGGCGCTCGACCTGCTCTCCGCCGCGACCGCCACGCTCGGCGAGCCGCCCAGCGCGCAGCAGCTCATCCTCGCCGCGCTGGCCGACCCACCGCTCGATCCGCCGGCCGCGCCAGGCGCCGGCCGCGGCGACGCCGAGGCGGAGGCGGAGGCGCTCGATTCCGTGCGTTACGTGCTGCGGCCGGTCCGCGGCATCGATCCGTCGCGGCGGGGGCTCCTGCTCGGCGACGAAGCGAGGCCCGGCGCGCGCCTCGCCTTCGCGGTGCGCGACGCCGCCATCGGCCGCGCCGGGCTCGAGGGGATCGCCCGGCAGGTGTCCCGGAGCGCGCTCGGGTCGGCCCCCCGCTTCGCGCTCTACCTGACCTGCGCCGGGCGCGGCCAGGGCCTGTACGGGACGCCCGACGTCGAGGCGCGCATCCTGCGCCAGCGCTTCGCCGACCTCCCGATCGCCGGCATGCACTCGAGCCTCGAGATCGCCCCCTGGGCCCGGGGCCAGGCCAAGCTCTCCCTCTACACCGGCGTGCTCGCGCTCTTCCGCGCGCCGAGCTGAGCGCTTTTTCGCGCGCCGAGCTGGGCGCTCTTCCGCGCGTCGAGCCGAGCGCTCTTCCGCGCGTCGAGCCGAGCGCCGCGCCTCAGCGCTCGCGGTAGACCGCGACCACCGCGGAGGCCCGCCGCTGCACCGCCGCGTGGACAGCCGCATACCGCGGCTCGTCGCGCAGGGGCGCGAGGACCGGACAGCGCTCGAGCCAGATCAGGTCGAACAGGCCGTCGTCCAGCGAGAGCTCGAGCGCGGCCAGCGCGAGCTCTCGCTGGCCGAGGAAGGCCGCGAACTCCGCCTGGAGCTGCCGGATGAACGACGTGCGCCGCAGCGCCGTGACGGCCGGGCGCTCCCCCTCGACCTTCACGGGCCGGACGTCCGAGAGCCGCCCCGCGATGAGGTCCTCGATCACCTGCGCGAACGGCGTGGGGAGGTCCGGGAAGGCCTCGCTCACGCGCTTCTGAGAGAGCTTCTCGACCACCACCGGGTCGCGCTGCCAGAGCGCGCGGCGCATCCGCAGGACGGTGTAGCCCGATCCGCTGCCCACGATCGGATGCGCCCGGATCACGTCGTCGGCCTCCGACCACCTGTCCAGCAGCGTGTACGCGCGCGCCAGCGCCTGCGCCGCCAGCACCACCTCGGGATCGCGCGCCAGCGCGGACCGGGCGCGCCGCGCGCCCTCCTCGAAGGCGCCGCACTCGAGCAGGATGTGGCCGATGAGGCCCTCCGCCTCGGCGTTGCCCGAGCGGGTCGCGAGCGCCGCCTTGAGCTCCCGCATCGCGCCGACCACGTCGAGGCGCTGGAACCGCACCGACGCCATCGCGAGCCGCGCGTCCGGCAGCCCGGGCGCCGCGGCGACGGCGCGCGACGCCGCCTCCGTGGCGAGCTCCCCGCCGCGGTCCGTGAAGAACCAGAAGCGGGAGCGCGCGAGCGCGTAGGCCGACAGGATCATCGGATCCTCGGGCGCGCGCGAGAGAGCCTGCTCGAACAGCGCGATCGCCCGCTCCTGGTGCTCCGGCCAGAACCTGCGGTACTCGTGGCGCCCGCGCAGGAACAGGTCGAGCGCGACGGGATCGCTCGGCGCCGTGCGGTTCGGCGCGGCCCCGTCGAGCGTCAGCGCCTCCGCGACCGCCTCGGCCACCTCGTCGTTGATCCGCAGCACCTCCGCCTCGGGACGATCGAAGCGCTTCGCCCACAGCTGGAACCCGTCGGCGACGCTGATGAGCCGCGCGTTGATCCGCACCGTCCCGTCGCGCCGCCGCACCGAGCCCCCGACGACCACCTGCACCCCGAGCTCGCGCCCGACCTCGCGCGGATCGATCTCGGAGGACGAGCGCCGCCCGAGCGCCCCGCGCGGCCTCACCCGGAGGCCCGGCGTCATGGAGAGCGTGTCGACGAGATCGTCCGTCAGCTCCTCGGCCAGGTACGCGTCCGACGCAGGTCCCTGGTTCGCGAACGGCAGGACAACGACGCTCTTGCCGCCGTGCTCGGCCACCCCGGAGCTCGCCCCCGGGGTCACCCCGGAGACGGCCGTCCGCTCCTGCGGCGGCGTGAACGCCGGCGGCGTCACCGTGGCCGGGCGGGTGAGCGAGGCGAGGTCGTGCACGACGCTCTCGACGGACGGATACCGGTCGCCGCGCTCGCGCGCCATGCAGCGGAGCACCACGCGCGCGAGCGCGTCGGGCAGGTCGGGGCGCCGGAGCCGCGGATCCGGCGGGTCGGCGAAGAGCCGCGCCGCGGCGACGGCGAGCGGCGCGTCGCCCTGCCACGCGCGCTCGCCCGTGAGCATCTCGAAGAGCATCGCCCCGAGGGCGTAGATGTCGGCGCGCGCGTCGACGTCGTCGGCGCCCTGCACCTGCTCGGGCGCCATGTACGCCGGCGTCCCCATGACCGCGCCCAGCGTCTTGCCCGCCTCGCCGCTCGCGACCGCCCGCGCGATCCCGAAGTCGGTCAGGACGACGCGCCCGTCGCGCCCGAGCAGCACGTTGTCCGGCTTGAGGTCACGGTGGATGACGCCGGCCCGGTGCGCGGCATGGAGGCCCGCGCAGACGCCCTCCACGACGTCCAGCGCGCGGGTCATGCCGAGCCGCCGCTCGCGCGCGAGCAGCGCGGCGAGCGGCTCGCCGTCGACGAACTCCATCGTCAGGAACCGGTCGCCCTCGTGCTCGCCGATGTCGAAGACCCGCGCCACGTTCGGGTGCGTGACCTTGCGCGAGAGCCGCACCTCGCGCCGGAACCGATCGGTCACCTCCGGCGCGACGCTGAGCTCCCGGCGCAGCACCTTGACCGCGACGAGCTCCTCGAGCTCCAGGTCGCGGGCGCGGTACACGCTGCCCATCCCGCCGATGCCGACCAGCCCGAGGAGCTCGTACCGGCCTGCGAGGACCTGCCGCGGGCCGGTCGCGACGGCGTCCGCGGAGTCGGCCGCTTGCCGCGCGCCGCTCGCCGCGAGCGGGAGGTCGTGGATCGTGTCGTCCTTGAAGCTCTGCGGCATAGGGGAATTCCGGCGGCCGTTGCCCCCCGCGTCACGAGATTAGCCCACGGGATCGGCCGGTCGAGCGCCGACCGTCGCGGGAGCTCCAGCACGGAGGTGCTAGTCTCCGCCGCCCATGGCAGAGGCGTCGAGCTCCATCGTGGTGGAGTCGCTCTCCAAGACGTACCAGGTCCACGAGCGCGCCGCCGGCTTCTCGGCCTCGGTGCGCTCGCTCTTCCGGCGCCGCACCAAGGTCGTCCACGCCGTCGAGGACCTCTCGTTCTCGATCGCGCCCGGCGAGCGCGTCGGCTTCCTCGGCCCGAACGGCGCCGGGAAGACGACGACGCTGAAGGTGCTCTCCGGGCTCCTCCACCCGTCCGGCGGCAAGGTCGAGGTCGCCGGCTTCGTCCCGCGGCACCGTGAGCCCGATTTCCTCAAGCGGATCACCCTCGTGATGGGGCAAAAGCAGCAGCTGCTCTGGGACCTCCCGCCCGCCGAGACCTTCGCGGTGAACCGAGCGATCTATGGGATCGGCGACGCGGATTTCAAGGAGACCCTCGGTGAGCTGGAAGACCTCCTCGGCATCGCCGAGATCGCGACGAAGCCGACGCGGCAGCTCTCGCTCGGCGAGCGCATGAAGTGCGAGCTGGCCGCGGCCCTGCTGCACCGGCCGGAGATCCTGTTCCTCGACGAGCCGACGATCGGGCTCGACGTGGCGATGCAGCTCGGCGTCCGCGAGTTCATCCGCCGCTACAACGAGCGACGGCGGGCGACGATCGTGCTCACGTCCCATTACATGGACGACGTGGCGGCGCTCTGTCCGCGGGTCATCGTCATCGACAAGGGCAGGCTGCGGTACGACGGCGACCTCGCGGCGCTCGTCCGCAGCATGCGGCCCCACAAGCGGATCGCGCTGCACTTCAAGACCCCGGTCGACCAGGCGCTCCTCGAGCGGGTGGGCGCCGTCCTCTCGCTCGATCCTGGCCGCGCGGTGCTGCAGGTGCCGCAGGCGGAGCTGCGCGAGGCCATGTCCTGGCTGCTCGGCCACACCGACATCTCGGATCTCACGGTCGAGGATCCTCCCCTGGAGGAGGTGATGCGCGAGCTCTTTTCGGGCGTGGAGCCCTCGGCGGAGCCGGAAGGCGCGCCGGAGGGCGAGGCCGCGGGCTCGACGGGCGGGGCCGCGTCATGAGCGGGCTCGCTCGGGCCGCCCGGGCGTTCCCGACGCTGCTCCGCGTCGGGGTCGCGGCCGCGCTCGCGTACCGGGCCGAGATGCTGATCTGGATGCTCACGACGACGATGCCGCTCGTGAGCCTCGCGCTCTGGTCGGCGGTGGCCGCGAGCGCGCCGGTCGGCCGCTTCGAGGCGCGCGACTTCTCCGCGTACTTCCTGGCCATCCTCATCGTCCGGCAGCTGACCGGCTCGTGGCTCGTCTGGGAGATGAACATGGACATCAAGAGCGGCGCCCTCTCGCAGCGCCTGCTCCGGCCGATCCACCCGCTCTTCTCGTACGCCGCCGAGAACCTCGCCGCGCTGCCGCTCCGGGCGGCGCTCTGCCTGCCCATCGCTGTCATCGCGCTCATCGCGACGTCGGGCGAGCGGTTCCAGCCGACGGCGCTCGAGCTCGGGCTCTGGGTCGTCTCCCTCGCCGGCGCCTGGGCGATCAACTTCTTCACCATGGCGCTGATCGGCTCGCTGGCGTTCGTGATCGACAGCTCGACCGCGGTGTTCGACGTCTACCTCGCGGCCTTCATGGTCTTCGCCGGCTACCTCGTCCCGATCGAGCTGTTCCCCTCGTGGCTCGCCGATCTCGCGCGGGTCCTGCCGTTCCGCTACAGCCTCGCGTTCCCTGTCGAGCTCATCACCGGCCTGCTCGACCCGGGCCGCGCGCTCACCGAGCTCGCGGTGCAGTGGGCCTTCGCCGCCGCGTCCGCCGCCGCCGCGCTCATCGCGTGGCGCGCGGGGATCCGGCGGTTCTCGGCGTTCGGCGGGTGAGCGGCGTGCGTTACCTCCGGTTGCTCGCGACGCAGCTGCGCGTGTCGATCGCGCTCGGGATGCAGTACCGGTGGGATTTCCTGCTCGGCGCGGTGATGACCGTCGTGTGGACGGTGGTCGGGCTGGTCCCGCTCCACATCGCGCTCGTGGCCCGGCCGCCGGTGCAGGGCTGGACGTACGAGCGGGCGCTCGTCGTCGTCGGGTGGTTCACGCTGCTCAAGGGCATCCTCGAGGGGGCCGTGAACCCGTCGCTCATCAGCGTGGTCGACCAGATCCGCAAGGGCACGCTCGACTTCACGCTGCTCAAGCCGGCCGACGCGCAGTTCCTCGTCTCCACGGCCCGGTTCGAGATCCGCAAGGTCGTGGACGCCGCCGCCGCGGTGGCGATCTTCGTCTACGCGTTCGCCCAGATGGGGCGCGCCCCCGCGCCTGCCCACGTCGCGCTCGCGCTCTGCCTGCTCGTGACGGCGACGCTGGTGCTCTACTCCATGTGCATCCTGGTCATCTCCGCCGCGTTCTGGGTCGTGCGCCTCGACAACCTGGCCTACCTCTTCAACTCCATCTTCGATTTCGCGCGCTGGCCGGTCACGATCTTCAGCGGCTTCTGGCGTATCGTCTTCACCGTGATCGTCCCGCTCGGGCTGATGACCACGTACCCGGCGGAGGCGATGCTCGGCACCATCGCACCGCGCACGGCCGCCGCCGCGGCGCTCGGCGCGCTCACCTTCGGCGCCGTCGCGCGCGGCGTGTGGAAGCGGGCGATAGGCCGGTATACATCGGCGTCGAGCTGAGCCTCGCGAGGGCTTCCGGCGAGCGGCGCGGTGCGTTAACGTCACACGATTGCCCTCCGGGCGCGAGGAGGGCTAACGGACACCGGGGGGAGAGCGGAATCGGGAAGGACTGGGAAGGAGACGCGGTGAAGGACGGAGGGCTGACGCTCGAGGAGTTGGGTCGGAGCATCGTCGATCTCGCGATGACCGAGGACGTGATACGCCGCCAGGTGATCGCCCTCCTCCCGGTCGGGCGCCGCGCGGAGCGGGAGCTCGATGTCCTCGGCAGGCCGTCGCGGCTCACGGTGGACTTCGAGGTCGGCGAACCGGCGGCGACGCGGAGCATGAGCGGCGCGTTCGACGTCGCGATCCCGCACGCGGTGACGGTGCGGGTCGACGCGGAGGGAGAGGCGAAGGAGCACCGGCTCGACGCGACCCTCGCGCTGCGCATCACGCCGAGGCCCTGCGCGCCGCTCGGGATCTTCCTGGACGTCGCGGAGCTGCCGGCGGAGTCGGTGAGGTTCGCCGAGTCGCGGGCCTCCGCGAAGGACTACCTGCGCGGCCGGATCGAGGAGGAGGTGCGGAAGGAGCTGCTCCGCCTCGTGCGCGCGCGGGTCGCGGAGAGCCGCGCGGAGCGCACGCTCGACCTGGAAGAGCCGCTCCTCCGCGCGCTCGGGGGCGCCTCCTGGGCGGGGCAGGAGGAGATGGAGGAGCCGGACGGGCGGGACGCGCCGCCGCCGAGCCGGGTGCGCGGGGCCGGCGGCCCGGCGAGCGGGGCCGGGCTGCTGGACGCGCCGCTCAGCGACCTGGACGCGCAGCTCCGGTTCTTCGGGAACGCCATGCCCCTCCAGGTGTGGACCGCGCGCCCGGACGGCCAGCTGAACTTCGTGAACCGGGCGGTCCTCGACTATTTCGACCGCACGGAGGAGCAGATGATCGGCGAGGGCTGGCTCGCGGTGCTGCACCCGGACGACGTCCCGAAGACGGTGGCTGCGTGGACCCGGAGCCTCACGGCGGGCGAGCCGTACCACACGGAGTTCCGCCTGAAGCGGGCGAGCGATCAGACGTACCGGGAGCACGTGGTCAGCGCGATGCCGCAGCGCGACGCCGCGGGGAACATCTTCCGGTGGATCGGCGGCACCACCGACGTGGCCGAGCTGCGCCGCGCCGAGGCCGCCCTCCGGAGGAGCGAGGCGCGCTACCGGCTCTTCGCGGAGGCGTCGAACGAGGGCGTCTGGTTCTGGAACCTCCGCGAGGACACGGTGGAGTGGAGCGATCGCATGCTCCAGCTGATCGGCGTCCGCCGCGAGGCGTGGGGCGGGACGTTCGCGAGCTTCTTCGAGCGCGTGCACCCCGACGACCAGAGGGCGGTGCAGGCCGCGCTGAGGGCTCACCTCGAGGAGCGGCGGCCGTTCGAGGTGGAGTACCGGCTGCGGCGCGAGGACGGCGAGTACCGCGACGTGTTCGCCCGCGGCATGGCCGAGTGGGACGACAAGGGCGTGCCGTTCCAGATGGCGGGCGGCGCGACGGACATCACCGAGAAGAAGCGCCAGCAGGCCGTGCTGAACGAGCGGCTCGCGATCATCGAGCAGCAGCAGGAGGCGATCCGGGCGCTGTCGACGCCGATCATCGAGGTCTGGAGGGGGGTGCTGACGATGCCGGTGCTCGGCGTCCTCGACGAGGAGCGCGCCCAGCAGATGATGGAGGTGCTGCTCGAGGCCGTGGCGCGGACCCGCTGCCGCCACGCGATCATCGATCTGACCGGGGTGAGCGCCGTGGACGCGGCCACGGCCGATCACGTGCTGAGGCTCATCGACGCCGTGGCGCTGCTCGGGGCGCAGGGCATCGTCGTCGGCATCCGGCCCGAGGTGGCGCAGACGGTGGTGTCGCTGGGGCTCGATCTGTCGAACATCAAGACGCTCTCGAACCTCCGGGAGGCGCTGCTCTTCGCGATGCAGTCGAGCGGGGTGTCGGTCAAGCGGCGGCGCAAGCGCAGGGCGGGGCGCGAGCGCGCGGACGACGCGGAGGGGACGCGCGATCCGCGCGACGGGTGATCGGCGCCGACGGCGCGAGCGCGCCCGCTGTGCTGCAGCGCCGCGCGCCGGGCAAGCGCCGGCCGGCCTGAGCAGCGGTTGACGTCGCGAGGGGGGGTGCGACGATGGCGGCGATGCGTCCTCGCCGGCGGCTCGCCGCCTTACTCCCGCTTCTGTGCGTGCCCTGGCTCCCGCTCGCTCTCGCGGGCTGCCAGCAGGTTCTGGGCATTCATGACGTGAGCGACGACCGCGACACGGTCAGGCCCGACGGCCAGACGCCTCAAGGGAGCGGGGGCGCCCCCTCCGGGGTTGGCGGCGGCGATGCCGGCGGCGGCGATGCCGGCGGCGGCGATGCCGGCGGCGGCGGTCATGCCCCTTCCGTCATGGATCTCGCGCTCGTCGTCCTGACGCCCAACGTCACAGTGCCTCTCGGGGGAAAGAACCTCGTCGAGATCGAGATACGCCGCACCGGCGGCTTCGATGGCGCGGTGACGGTGGCGGCGGTGAGCCCTCCTGTGGGCCTCGCCGTCGATCCCATCACGGTCGCCCAGGGGGAGACGAAGGCCGAGATCGTGATAGGCGCCCAGGCGCCGCTCGCCCTGGGCAACACGATCTCCTTCACCCTGGCGGCGACCGCCGGCGCCCTGGAGAGCACCGCCGCCGTGACGAACGCGGTCGTGACCGGCCGCCCCGGCTCCCTGGACGCGACGTTCGGCGTGGCGACCGGCATCGCGCCGGTGCGCTTCGGCAACGACGACGGCGGCTATTTCACCGATATCGAGGTGGTCGGCGAGCGGATCGTCGCGACCGGCTGGGGCATCGGCGGCCTCGGCGGCTCGTCGATGAAGATAGCGCGCCTGACCAGCGCCGGCGCGCTGGATCCCGACTTCGCCGAGGGCGCGATGCTGTCGACGAGGATCGGGAGCAGCTCGGGCGCCGAGGCCCAGGCGTTCGGGGTGGGGCACCAGGTGGACGGCAAGATCATCGCGATGGGCTGGCACGAGACCCCGGAGCCGCGTGACATCGCCCTCTGGCGCGTCGGAGCAAACGGCGCGACCGCGGACCCGGAGTTCGGCAACAACGGCAAGGCGCTGGTCGACACGGGCGGCGAAGAGACGGTCGTGGACGGGCTCGTCCTGGCCAACGACAAGATCCTCGTCGCCGGCGCTCGCGACGCGCGCATGATGGTGGCGCGGATCTCCTCGAATGGAAGGCTCGACACCGCCTTTGCCGCGCCGAACGGCTTCTGGGCGCTCGACCGCAGCTCCACCGCGAGGGCCGTGGCCGTCGACCGCGAGGGCCGGATCCTGGTCGTGGGTGAGGTGGACACGGGGGGCCAGTCCGACGGGATCCTCGCCCGCTTCCTGGCGACCGGGCAGCCCGACACCACCTTCGGGACCGGCGGCCAGCAGGTCTTCGGTGCGTCCGCGAGCAGCGAGCGCACGGCGGCGATCGCCGTCCTCGACGACGGCCGCATCCTCGTGGGCGGCAGCGCCGGCAAGGACGGGAGCTCCGACTTCGAGGTCCGCCGCTTCCTCGAAGACGGCGCCGCCGACCCGAGCTTTGGCGCGTCGGGCGTCGTCGCGCTCCCGATCACCGACGGCGACGACGTGGCGGAGGACGCCATCGTGCTCCCCGACGGCCGGATCCTGGTCGTGGGCAATGCGACCGGCGGCGTCACGCCTGGGCCGGTGCTCGCGCGCTACCTGCGCGACGGCAGGCTCGATCCCAACTTCGGGGCCGGCGGGGTGCTCTCCTTGTATGTCGGCGACTCCGGCGGCATCCAGCGGGCCGCGGTCTACCCGGGCCAGAAGGTCGTGGTCTGCGGCGAGAACCAGGGGGGTGTGCCAGGTCCAGGGACGTACGGGATCGTGGCGCGCCTCTGGATGTAGCGGCGACGCGACGGACCTCCCCGCGCCGGAGCGCGGGCCCGCCGGCCGGATCGTGCTCGGTTGCCCCACCGCCCGCCCCCGGGCAGGCTTCGGGCATGGGCCAGCCCGCCGAGAAGCAGCGCCGCGCCACGTACGCCGACCTCGAAGCCGTCCCGGCGAACAAGGTGGCGGAGCTCATCGGCGGCGTGCTCCACGTCCTCCCCCGCCCGGCGCCCCGCCATGCGAACGCCGAGGGAGCCCTCCAGGGAGAGCTGTTCGGCCCCTTCCACCGCGGTCGTGGTGGTCCGGGCGGATGGTGGATACTCCCCGAGCCCGAGCTCCACTTCCCCGATCCGACCGCGCCGGGCGAGATCGACGCGCTCGTGCCCGACCTCGCCGGCTGGCGCCGCGAGCGGATGCCGGTGCTGCCGGAGACGGCCTTCTTCTCGCTCGCTCCGGACTGGATCTGCGAGGTGCTGAGCCCGTCGACCGCGTCTGTCGACCGTGACGAGAAGATGCCCATCTACGCGCGCGAAGGCGTGCGGTACGCATGGCTGGTCGACCCGATCGCACGGACGTTGGAGGTCTTCTCGCTCGTCTCGGGCCGGGGCTGGGGGCCCGCCGCCGTCCACCGCGACGCTGCGCGCGTGCGAGCCGAGCCCTTCGAGGCCATCGAGCTCGATCTCTCGGTGCTCTGGGCGACGTAGCAGGTCGCCGCCGCGCCGTTCAGTTTCCGGCGCCGCGTCGGGCTTCGAACAGGCGGCCATCGCCCCCCGACGCTGCGCATCATTGAGCAGATCGCTGCCTTGCCCCGCCGCCCACCCCCGGGCAGGCTTCGGGCATGGGCCAGCCCGCCGAGAAGCAGCGCCGCGCCACGTACGCCGACCTCGAAGCCGTCCCGGCGAACAAGGTGGCGGAGCTCATCGGCGGCGTGCTCCACGTCCTCCCCCGCCCGGCGCCCCGCCACGCCAACGCGAGCTCGGTCCTGGGGATCAAGATCGGCGGCCCCTTCGGCCTCGGCGATGGTGGGCCGGGCGGCTGGTGGATCCTGGACGAGCCGGAGTTGCATATCCCCGACCCGGACGCGCCAGCCGAGATCGACGCGCTCGTACCCGATCTCGCCGGCTGGCGACGCGAGCGGATGCCGGCGCTGCCGGAGACGGCCTTCTTCCCGCTCGCTCCGGACTGGATCTGCGAGGTGCTGAGCCCGTCGACCGCGTCTGTCGACCGTGACGAGAAGATGCCTATCTACGCGCGCGAAGGCGTGCGTCACGCATGGCTGGTCGACCCGATCGCACGGACGTTGGAGGCCTTCTCGCTCGTCTCGGGCCGGGGCTGGGGGCCCGCCTCCGTCCATCGCGACGCTGCGCGCGTGCGAGTCGAGCCCTTCGAGGCCGTCGAGCTCGATCTTTCGGTGCTCTGGGCGACGTAGCCGATCGCCCTGCCGTTCGGTTCCCCGGGCAGCCCGAGCTCAGCGCGGCGCTCGGTTCGTGGCCTCCCACTGCTCCAGCGTGACGACGAGTCGAGCCGCCCCGAGGACGCCGGCCGGGAGCACGATGAGCAGCGCGCAAGGCAAGAACGAGAGCAGCGCGAGGCCGAAGCCGAAGCCCATCACCGCGGCGAGGTTCCGGCGCACGAAATCGATCCGCGCTGCCACGGGCACGCCGCGGATCGACAGCGGGCAGTCGCAGAGGTCCCAGGCCCCCCCGAGCGCCGTCACCGCGAGCTGGAGCGGGACGACGACGACGCTCGCCGGCGCGAAGAGGAGACCCACCAGACCGAGGACGATGAGGATCGGGAGCGTGAAGGCGAGCGCCACGAGCGACGACTGCAGCGCGCGCCACATGTCCGCGAAGAAGCCGACCTCCGGCCACGGGGGCGCCCCGAGATCGGCCTCGGCCCTGCGCACCATCCGCTCCAGCGCGGTCCCCGAGAGCGGCTTCGCGAGCCCGAACGAGAGGACGAGGGCGGCCACGAGCACCACCGCGAGCGAGAGGATTTGCAGCACGGCCATGAGCACGGTCCAGGGCCACCCCGTCCCCGGCTCCCTCACGATCAGCTCGACGAGCGAAGGCGCGAGCTTCACGCCGACGATGGAGAGCACGACCATGAGCACCAGCGCGATGCCCGTGGGGACGAGCGCGAGCGGCCAGAGGTCCGGCGTGCGAAAGAGGTAACCGTAACCGCCCAGCAGGGCCTTGAGGCCCGCGCCGAAGCCGGGGCGTTCGAGCGGCACGAGCCCCGCTGTCGGGCGCTGCGCGGGCGCCGTGGGAGAGCCGCGGGGAGCATCGGGGGTGATCATCCGGCCACGAACGTTCCAGCGGTCGTGCATCCGGTCAACACCTTCCGCGCGCTGGCATCCGCCGCTGGACGAGCTCCCGCCGGCTGTGCGGCGAAGGCTGCCTCATCGTCGATGCGTCGATGACCTCCGAGCCTGCCTCGTCAGCCCTCGGGGGGCAGCGGATCGAGCACGCTCCCGCCCGGGGGCGAGGGCCCGAGCGCGCGGCCGAGGTGCTCGCGGATCGCGGCCGCGAGCGACTCGGTGACGCGCCTGCGCAGCTGAGTCCGCGACGTGACGAGCCCGATCTCCCGGAGCGGGATCGGCCGGGCGAGGGGCCGCACGCGGGCGCGGCGCTTCTCGGCCGGCAGCCCCTGCGCCACCAGCGCGGGCAGCACCGTCGCTCCGAGCCCGGTGTCGACAAGGCCGATCAACGTCTCGAAGCTGCCGCTCTCGAGCTGAACGCCGCGCGGGGGCCTCGCCTGACCGCTCCTGCAATACGAGAGCACCTGGCTCCGGAAGCAGTGCCCCTCCGGGAGCACCCACAGCTCGCGATCGCTGAGGTTCGCCTGCGTGACCGTCTTGCGGTCGAGCAGCGGGTCGCCCTCGGGGAGATAGGCGACCATCGCCTCGTGTCCGAGGGGCATCTCGCTCAGCCCCGGGGCGTGGAGCGGCGTCGCGGCGAGCCCCGCATCGAGGGTGTCGGCGGCGAGCCGCTCGATGATCTCCTCGGTCTTCAGCTCCTCGATGAACAGCTCGACGCGCGGGTGTGCCTTCACGAAGGGATCGAGGAACAGGGGCAGCACGGTCGGAGCGAGGGTCGGGATGATCCCTAGCCGGTAGCGCCCCGCCGGAGCGTCGTCGCCGGCGACGATCTGACCGAGCCGCTCCGTCTCCCGGAGGATCTCGCGCATCTGAGCGATGGCGCGCGCCCCCTCCTCGGTCACGAGGACGGGCTTCTTGCTGCGGTCGAACAGCACGGTGCCCAGGAGCTCCTCGAGCTTCTGGACCTGCATGCTGAGCCCGGACTGCGAGACGTGGCAGCGCTCGGCCGCGGTGCGGAAGCTGCGGGTCTGCTCCACCGCCACGGCGTAGCGGAGCTGCGTGAGCGTCACCTGCTCGAGGTCCATCGCCGGAGTAGTATCACAAAAAGTGAACGATTCATAAAATCGTTCGATTGGCACCGCGGGCGCAGAACGACCACGTTGCCTCTCGCTGGCGCGGAGGCACGAGACGCCCCCGCCCCGAAACGAGGAAAAGAGAATGTCGCTCATCAACACCCGCATCAAACCGTTCAAGGCCACCGCGTTCCACCAGGGGAAGTTCGTGGACGTCTCGCACGAGTCGGTCCTCGGCAAGTGGTCGCTCTTCGTGTTCTACCCGGCGGACTTCACCTTCGTGTGCCCGACCGAGCTCGAGGACCTCGCGGACCTCCACGGCGAGTTCAAGAAGCTGGGCGTCGAGATCTACGGCGTCTCCACCGACACGCACTTCGCGCACAAGGCGTGGCACGACACGTCCGCGGCGATCAAGAAGGTCAACTACCCGCTCGTCGGCGATCCGACCGCCACCCTCTCGCGCAACTTCGGCGTGCTCATCGAGGAGGAGGGCCTCGCGCTCCGCGGCTCGTTCCTCGTGAACCCCGACGGCGTCATCAAGGTCTACGAGATCCACGACCTCGGCATCGGCCGCAGCGCGGCGGAGATGCTCCGCAAGGTCAAGGCGGCCCAGTACGTCGCCACGCACCCGGGCGAGGTCTGCCCGGCGAAGTGGGACGAGGGTGCGAAGACCCTCAAGCCGTCGCTCGATCTCGTCGGCAAGATCTGAGGTGCTCGGGCGTCGCCGCGCGTGCCGCGGCGACGCCCGTCAGCGCTCGTGACCCGCTCGTATTCGCCGGAAGGAACGCAGCCATGCTCGAAGACTCCATCAAGAACCAGCTCCGCGACGTCCTCGGACGGCTGACCCGTCCCGTCGCGGTCACCGCCTTCGTCGACGACTCGCAGGGGTCGGAGGAGATGCGCGCGCTCCTGCGCGACGTCGCGAGCGCCTCGTCCCTCATCGAGCTCCACGAGCGGCGCGAGGGAGCCGAGCGCACGCCGTCGTTCGGCATCCACTCCCCCGGCGAGGAGCCGCGCGTGATCTTCGCGGGGCTCCCGCTCGGTCACGAGCTCACCTCGCTGATCCTCGCGCTCCTGCACGTCGGCGGCCATCCGCCGCGGGTGAGCGCCGAGGCGCTCGAGCAGATCGCGCGGCTCGACGGCGAGCTCCGGTTCGAGACCTACTTCTCTCAATCGTGCCAGAACTGCCCCGACGTCGTGCAGGCGCTGAACCTGATGGCGGCCAGGAACCCGAGGGTTCGCCACGTCGCCGTCGATGGCGCCCTCTTCCAGGGCGAGGTCGAGCAGCGGAAGATCATGGCCGTGCCGACCGTCTTTCTGAACGGCGAGCCCTTCGGCCAGGGTCGGATGGAGATCGAGCAGATCCTCGCCAAGCTCGACGACGGCTCCGCCGTGAAGAAGCGCGCCGAGGCGCTCGACCAGCGCAAGCCGTTCGACATGCTCATCGTCGGCGGCGGACCCGCCGGCGCTTCGGCGGCCATCTACGCGGCGCGCAAGGGCCTCGACACCGGCATCGTCGCCGAGCGCTTCGGCGGGCAGGTGATGGACACCCTCGCCATCGAGAACCTCATCTCGGTCGTGGAGACCGACGGGCCCAAGCTCGCGGCGGCGCTCGAGCAACACGTGCGCGCGTATCCCGTGGAGCTCCTCAAGCACGAGCGCGTCACGTCGATCACCCCCGGCTCACCGTTCGAGCTGCGCCTGGCGAGCGGCGCAACGCTCCGCGCGAAGAGCGTCGTCCTGGCGACGGGCGCCCGGTGGCGCGACATGAACGTCCCCGGCGAGGCCGAGTACCGGACCAAGGGCGTGACGTACTGCCCGCACTGCGACGGACCGCTGTTCAAGGGCAAGCGGGTGGCCGTCATCGGCGGCGGCAACTCCGGCGTCGAGGCGGCGATCGATCTCGCGGGCGTGGTCGGCCACGTCACCCTGCTCGAGCTCGCCCCCGCCCTCCGCGCCGACGCGGTCCTCGTTCGCAAGCTCAAGAGCATGCCCAACGTCGAGATCGTCACGCGCGCGCGCACGACCGAGGTGGTGGGCGACGGGCAGAAGGTCGTCGGGCTCCGCTGGGAGCACACAGAGACGAAGGAGCAGCACCAGATCGAGATCGCGGGCGTGTTCGTGCAGATCGGCCTGCTCCCCAACACCGGGTTCATCAAGGGGACGGTGGAGCTCAACGGCGTCGGCGAGGTCGTCGTCAACGACCGCGGGCAGACGTCGGTGCCCGGCCTCTTCGCCGCCGGCGACATGACGACGACGCCGTTCAAGCAGATCGTCGTCGCCCTCGGCGACGGCGCGAAGGCCGCCCTCGGGGCCTTCGAGCACCTCATCCGCGCCACCGCGCCGGCGGACTGAGCGCCCTCCGGCCGAGGTTCGACGCGCGAACCCGCCTGCGATCACGAGCTCAGCCACGCCTCGGACCGGAGCCGATCGACAAGGAAATCCACGAACGCGCGCACCCTGACCGCCGCCCGCCGGCCCTCCGGGTGGACGACATGGATGGGGACCGGCGGGGGCTCGTGCGCGGCGAGCACGATCGAGAGGCGGCCGGCGCGCAGCTCCGGGTCGATCTGATACGAGAGCACCCGCGCGAGCCCTCGCCCGGCCACGGCCGCTGCAATGGCGACGTCGGCCGTATTGGCGAGGAGCTGCGATGACGGAGAGACCCTCTCGACCCGCGAGCCCGACCCGAACGACCATTCCACCGGGGAGCCTGTCGAAGAGAAAGCAATGGTGTCGTGACGCGCCAGATCGGCCGGCGCCTCGGGCTCGCCCCGCGCGGCGAGGTACTCCGCCGAAGCGCAGACCACCCACCGCACCGAGCCGACACGGATCGCGCTGAGCGACGAGTCCGGCAGATGGGCAATCCGGACGGCGACGTCGAGCCCCTCGTCGACCATGTCGACAATGCGGTCGACGAGCAGCGTCCACGCCGACACGCGCGGATGGAGAGCCAGGAAATCGAAGAGGGCGGGCGCGACGAACATCCGCCCGAACAGGACCGGCGCCGTGACGCCGATCTGCCCCCGGAGCGCGGCGTGGGACCCGGCCGCCGACGCCTCGGCCTCCTCGATCTCGCCGAGGATCCGCTTGCAGTCCGCGAGGAACCGGGCGCCCGCCTCGGTCAGGCGGACGACGCGCGTTGTGCGGTGCAGGAGCCGCGTCCCGATGCGCTCCTCGAGCGCAGAGATGGCCCGGGTCACCGCCGGCGGCGACATGGACAGCCGCCGCGCGGCCGGCGCGAAGCCCTCCTCCTCGGCGACGGCGACGAACACGCGCATGGAGTCGAGGCGGTCCATCGGATTATTCCAGTTTCCGGAATGGTCCCTTGTCAAGGACGAGCATTACCCTTGGCCGCGGGAATGGGCATCCTGGCTCGGCGAGCGCGGGAGCCCCACGCGGACTGTGCCGCTCCCCGCCGACATCCACAGCCGAAAGGACACCTCGATGACCCTCCCTGCCAGCCCCATCCGCCTCTACCGCCATCCGCTCTCGGGACACGCGCACCGCGTGGAGCTGTTCCTGTCGCTGCTGAGGCTGCCGTTCGAGAGGATCGACGTCGACCTGAAGGGCGGCGCTCAGAAGACGCCCGAGTTCCTGAGCAAGAACGCGTTCGGTCAGGTGCCCGTGATCGAGGACGGCGACGTGACGCTGGCCGACAGCAACGCGATCCTCGTGTACCTGGCCGCGCGGTACGACCCGTCGGGGCGCTGGCTCCCGCGCGATCCGGTGGCGGCGGCGCACGTGCAGCGGTGGCTCTCCGTGGCCGCCGGGCAGCTCGCGGCGGGGCCCGCGGCGGCGCGCATCGCGAGCGTGTTCGGCCGCAAGCTGGATGTCGAGCAGGCCAGGGGGATCGCCGCCCAGCTCTTCGCGGTGATCGACCAGCACCTCGCGGACCAGCGGTTCCTGGCCGGCGACGAGCCGACCCTCGCGGACGTCGCGATCTACACCTACACGGCGCACGCGCCGGAGGGCGGCGTGTCGCTCGATCCGTACGCGAACCTGCGCGCGTGGCTCGCCCGCGTGGAGGCGCTGCCCGGCTTCGTGCCGATGAAGAAGGCGCTGTCGTGACCTCCCTGCCCGGGTGGACCAGGGAGGGCTCGCCCTATCACCCGGGCGAGATGGCCGTGCAGGCGCGGGCCGGGGCGCGCGAGCGCGCCGAGAAGGCCGGGCGCCGGATCATCCGGGATTTCATGCCCGACCAGCACCGCGAGCTGTTCGCGCAGCTGCCGTTCCTGCTCGTCGGGGCCCTCGACGCAGAGCGCCGGCCGTGGGCCTCGATCGTCGTGGGGCCGCCGGGGTTCATCTCGTCCCCGGATCCGCGGACGCTCGCGGTGAACGCTCGCCCGGGGGCCGGCGACGCGCTCGGCCCGCACCTCGTGGCCGGCGCGCCCGTCGGCCTCCTCGGCATCCAGCTGGAGACCCGCCGCCGAAACCGGATGAACGGGACGATCACGGCGGCGGACGAGCGAGGCTTCGTGGTCGAGGTCGGGCAGAGCTTCGGGAACTGCCCGCAGTACATCCAGGCGCGAGCGCCGGAGCTCGTGAGGGCGCCGGAGGCGGCCGCCGCGCCCCCGGCGCAGGCGGAAGGGCCGGCGCTGTCCGCCGGCGCGGCGGCGCTGATCCGCCGCGCGGACACGTTCTTCATCGCGACCGCGGCGCCGGCCGCGCGGGGAGGCGACGCGATCGAGGGCGCCGACGTGTCCCATCGGGGCGGCAAGCCGGGCTTCGTGCGCGTGACCGAGGAGGACGGCCACACCGTCCTGACCTCGCCGGATTTCACGGGCAATTTCGCGTTCAACACGCTCGGCAACCTGGCGCTCTGCCCGCGCGCCGGGGTGCTCTTCGTCGACTTCGCCTCCGGCGGGGTGCTGTCGCTGACCGGCGAGGCCGAGGTGCTCTGGGACGGGCCGGAGCTCTCGGCCTTCGCCGGCGCCCAGCGGCTCCTGCGGTTCCACGTGGCCGAGGGCGCCTGGCGGGAGGACGCGCTGCCGCTGCGCTGGTCGGCGCCGGTGCCCGCGCCGCAGCTCGCGGCGACCGGCTCGTGGGAGGACGTGGCGCGCAGGTGACGCCGCGGCCCGCGGGGCCCGTCCAGGGGAGTTTTGCCCCATCGGGGCGATCCGGGGCGGGCCCGGGCGCGTCAGCGTGCGGACGGGCACCTTGAGAACGCGTACGCGTCCTGCATCCTACCGGCGACCTCATGCGACTCGCCAGCAAGCTCACCCTCGCCCTCGTCCTCGTCATGTGCGCGGCGCTCAGCCTGTACGGCTACCTCTCCGTCCGGCGCGAGCGGGCGCTCTTCGAGGCGGACATGCGGCGCGACGAGCACCTCATCGGCATCGCGCTCCGCGCGGCGGTGGTCGAGACGTGGCGCCGGGACGGGATGGGGGAGGCGCTCCAGCTGCTCGACGAGATGAGCGAGCGAGAAGACGGCGTGCGGTTCCGCTGGGTGTGGCTCGACGCGCCGGCCGGGGATCGCTTCGCGCCCGCGCTGCCCGCCGCCGAGATCGAGGAGCTGTCGCGGGGCACCGAGGTGTTCCGGATCGAGCGCAAGGGCGACAAGAGCGGGCGCTTCTACACGTACGCGCCCGTCGGGGTGGAGCCCTCGCGCGTCGGCGCCATCGAGATCTCCGAGTCGCTCGAGGAGGAAGAAGCGTACGTCCAGGCGAGCGTGGTCAACACCGTGGCCACCATCATCGCCCTCGCGGCGCTGAGCGGGCTCCTGGCGATGACCTTCGGGCAGGTCCTCGTGGGGCGCCCGACGCGGCGGCTCGTCGACAAGGCGCGGCGGATCGGAGAGGGCGACCTCGGCGGGCCGCTGCTCCTGCCGCAGCGCGACGAGCTCGGGCGGATCGCCCATGAGATCAACGCGATGTGCGAGCACCTGGCCGAGGCGCGCGAGCGCGCGGGCCGCGAGACGACCGCGCGCATCGCGGCGCTGGAGCAGCTCCGGCACGCGGATCGGCTCACCACCGTGGGCAAGCTGGCGTCGGGGCTCGCGCACGAGCTCGGCACGCCGCTCAACGTGGTGGGCGGCCGCGCCAAGATGATCGCGCGCGGCCTGCCGCAGGAGGAGGCGGCGGAGAGCGCGCGCATCATCGCCGAGCAGGCGGACCGGATGACGAAGATCATCCGGCAGCTGCTGGACTTCGCGCGCCGCCGGGTCGCGCAGAAGGCGCCGGCCGATCTCGCGCACATCGCGCGCCAGACGCTGGCGCTGCTGGAGCCCCTCGCCCGGAAGCGGGGCGTGACGCTCCACCTCGACGAGGCGTGCGGCGGGGCGGCGCGCGCCGAGGTGGACGCGGGGCAGATGCAGCAGGTGCTCACGAACCTCATCATGAACGGCATGCAGTCGATGAGGCGGGGCGGCGAGCTCACCGTGCGGGTGGAGCGCGCCCGCGCGCGCCCGCCGGCCGACCACGGCGGCGCCGAGGGCGAGCACGTCGCCGTCCGGGTGATCGACGGCGGGGAGGGGGTCGCGCCCGAGAACATCCTCCGCATCTTCGAGCCATTCTTCACCACGAAGGACGTCGGCGAGGGCACGGGCCTCGGGCTGAGCGTGTCCTACGGGATCGTGCGCGAGCACGGGGGCTGGATCGACGTGAAGAGCGAGCTCGGCAAGGGCTCGACGTTCACGGTGTACCTCCCGCCGAGCGGCCAGGATGACGCAGGATGACGCGAGCCCGGCGGCCGCGGGCCGAGGGCGAGGGCGCGCTCGGCGGGGCGGCCGCAGCGCCGCGGCTGGCCGCGGGCGTGGCGCTGTACTACGCGAGTCATCGAGGAGAGATGGCGGGCGAGCCATCGAGGTGACGATGGGCAGACGAGCGCTGATCATCGACGACGACGAGGCGATGTGCGCGTGGCTCTCGGCGGACCTGCAGTCGCGCGGCGTCGAGGCGACGACCCGGACCTCACCGGCGGAGGCGCTCGCGCTGCTCGAGGCGGACGAGGGCTTCGACGTCATCCTGACCGATCTGAACATGCGCGGGATGGACGGGATCGCGGTCTGCGGACGGGCTGCCGAGATCCGGCCGGACGTGCCGGTCGTGGTGATCACCGCGTTCGGCAGCATCGAGACCGCGGTGCAGGCGATCCGCGCGGGCGCGTACGACTACGTGACCAAGCCGGTCGACATCGAGGCGCTGGCGCTGGCGCTGGAGCGGGCGATCGCGCACCACGCGCTCAAGGCCGAGGTGCGGCGGCTGCGCCGCGCCGTGGCCGGGCCCGGCGGGTTCCCGGACCTCATCGGCCGGAGCGCGGCGATGCGGGGCGTGCAGGACCTGATCGAGCGCATCGCCGACGCGGACGCGACGGTGCTCATCACCGGCGAGAGCGGGACGGGCAAGGAGGTCGTCGCGAAGGCGATGCACGCGCGGAGCCGCCGCAAGGAGGGGCCGTTCGTGGCGATCAACTGCGCGGCGGTGCCGGAGTCGCTGATCGAGAGCGAGCTGTTCGGGCACGTGAAGGGGGCGTTCACCGACGCGCGCGCGGCGCGCTCCGGGCTGTTCGTCGAGGCGAACGGCGGGACGCTGCTGCTCGACGAGATCGGGGAGCTGCCGCTCGCGGTGCAGCCGAAGCTGCTCCGCGCCCTCCAGGAGCGCCGGGTGCGGCCGGTGGGCGGGAGCGCGGAGGTGCCGTTCGACGCGCGCATCGTGGCCGCGACGAACCGAGACCTGGACGAGGCCGTCGAGGCGCGCCGCTTCCGGGAGGACCTGTACTACCGGATCAACGTGCTCCACGTGGAGCTGCCGCCCGTGCGGGCGCGGGGCAGCGACGTGCTGCTGCTCGCGCAGCGCTTCATCGAGGATTTCGCGACGCGCTGGGGCAAGGAGGTGGTCGGCCTGTCACCGGCGGCCGCCGAGCGGCTTCTCGCGTACACGTGGCCGGGCAACGTGCGGGAGATCCAGAACTGCATGGAGCGGGCGGTGGCGCTCACGGGGTACCCGGAGATCACGGTGGAGGACCTGCCGGCGAAGATCCGGGAGCACCGGCCGTCGCACGTGCTCGTGGCGGGGGACGACCCGTCCGAGCTGGTGCCGCTCGAGGAGGTGGAGCGGCGGTACATCCTGCGGGTGCTCGAGGCGGCGGGCGGGAACAAGACGCTGGCGGCGAGGATCCTGGGGCTGGACCGGAAGACGCTGCACCGGAAGCTGGAGCGGTGGGAGCCGGGCGCCGGGGGGACGAAGGGGAGCTGACAGGGCGGGCGGAGTGGGTCGGGCGACCTGGAGCTCGAAGCCCACGCCGAGGCGCGGAGGAATACCCCGGGCGGGGAACGACGCCCCACCCCGGATGGCCCACGGGGGGTCGCCGCCAGTCCCGCTGCGACCCGCCAGTCCCGCTGCAACCCGCCAGTCCCGCTGTAACCCGCCCGTCCGCCGCAACCTGGGTCGGCGCCTGCGGCCTCAACCCCGGTCGGTTCCGGCCACCCCAACCTCGGTCGCCTGCGGCCTCAACCTCGGTCGGTTCCGGCCAAGCCCCCCAACCCCGGTCGGTTCCGGCCCAACCCCGGTCGGTTCCGGCCAACCCAACCCCGGTCGCCTGCGGCCTCAACCTCGGTCGGTTGCGGCCAACCACCCCAACCCCGGTCGGTTCCGGCCACCCAACCTCGGTCGGTTCCGGCCACCCCAACCTCGGTCGGTTCCGGCCACCCCAACCTCGGTCGGTTCGAGACGGCCGCCGGCGGGCGGCACGCGGCCTGCAACACAGGGCCCTCACCAAGGAGAGAGCCCGATGCCCCCCGACTCGATGCGCGGTCTTGCCTCGATCCTGAATACGCCCCCTGAGCCGGTGCCGCGCGTCCACCACGGCCCGATCCCCATCCGCGTGCTGCTCGCCGAAGACGACAGGGAGTTGCGGCTGCTCCTCGCCACCGCCCTCCGCCGCGACGGCTACGAGGTCCTGGAGGCGCATGACGCCAAGCACCTCCTCGAGCTGATGGGCGAAGCGCTCGTCTCCGGGAACGGCGCCCCGGTCGATGTCGTGGTGAGCGACATCCGGATGCCAGGCGCGAGCGGGCTCGATCTGCTGGCCGGGCTGCGCCGCGACGACTGGACGACGCCCGTGGTCCTCATCACCGCGTTCGGCGACCCGGAGACGCACGCGGAGGCCTACCGCCTGGGCGCCGACGCGGTGCTCGACAAGCCGCTCGACGTGGACGATCTGCGGCTCGTGGTCCAGACCCTCGTCTCGATGCGCGGCTGACGCACCACGCCGCTGGAGAGCATCTCGCGATCACGGACATCACGAGATGGCGCGTAGGTGGACCCCTATCGACGAGCGGCTGGCCTACACACGCCCCTTGTCGGGAGCGCGCCAGTTGACCGTTGGATAGGCTTTCAACCTCGTCGTGGAGCAGATCCGCGCGATCGTGAGTCGCCCGGCGCCGCCTCACCCCGCCTCGATCGGCAGCCGGCGCGGCTCCCCCGCGCGCTGCGCCTTCAGCCGCGCCCGCCGCATCTTGTGCCACGCGAGGATCCCCGCGTCCGCGCGCACGAAGCGGCACGCGTCGAGATCCGCGTCGCGCGGCTCCGAGGACGCGAGCATCCGCTCGTCGCCCGGCTGGATCAGCCAGAACTCCGCCCGCAACCCGAGCCACGCGAGCAGCCGCCCGATCACCGGGATCGGCATGTAGTACCGCCCCACGATCGCCGTCCGCTCCGCGTCGATCGGCGCGCACCCCGCCACGCCCACCACGCGCTTCCCGAACGAGAGGCGCAGCACGCCCGGGAAGCGCACCTCCATCTCGAACCTCCACCCCCGACAGCCGTCCCAGGGCTCCCCGTCGTCGTGACGCAGCACCGCCTCGGCATGGATGACGTCGCCCTCCACGCGGACCTCGCAAGGGTCGAGCATCGCGCCGACGCCGGGGAACCAGGGGCGGTGCGCGAACGGCAGGTGGTGGAAGTCGAGCATGCCCTCCATCGCGCGCGCGAACGGCACGTCCCAGTCCATCGACGCCGTGTGGGCGTGCCGCTCGTCCGGCGGCAGGCCGTCGAACCAGGGCACCGGCGGCAGCTCGGCCGGCCGCTCGCCCCAGAAGAGCCACACGAAGCCCCGGTGCTCCCGCGCCTCGTACCGGGTCAGCGCGAGCGCATCCCCCGCGCCGCGCGCGATCGCGCCGCGCCCCTCGCACGGGATCGCGACGCAGCGCCCGTCGGAGGCGAACCGGAAGCCGTGGTACGGGCACTCGATCGCCCCGTCCACGACCCGCCCCAGGCCGAGGTCCGCGCCGCGGTGCGGGCAGCGCGCCCGCGCCGCGACCAGGGCGCCGCGCTCGTCCCTGAACAGCACGAGCCGCGTCCCGAAGCGCTCGACGGCGACCGGCCGCTTGCCCACGCAGGCCGCGTCCGCGATGATGTACCAGGCGCCCTCGACGAACGCGCCGCGCCCTTCCTCGATGCCGTGCTTTCGCATGATGCTCCTCCGATCGCCCGGAAGCCTGGGGCCGGCCCGGCCGGGGAGCAGTGACAGCGCGCGCCACAAGGGCTGACATGCGGCGCCAGGCCCCGCGGGCGCCCGCACCGACGATCTGGGCCCGCACCGCCGCGCAGCTCGCGGACCACGCCGCGGAGCGCGGGGCGGATCGGCGGGCGCTGCTCGAGGCCGCGGGGCTCGCCGGCGCGGCGCTCGCCGATCCGGACGCCCGCGTGCCGCTCGCGGCGTTCTATGCGCTCATCGAGGCGGCCGCGGCGGCGACCGCCGATCCGCACCTCGGCCTCGACTTCGCGGCGCGCTTCGAGCCGGAGCACTTCGACGCGCTCGGCTTCCTGGCCATGAGCAGCCCGACGCTCGGAGAGTCGTTCCGCCGGATGCTCCGCTACCAGCAGATCTGGAACGAGGGCGAGCGCTACACGCTGGAGATCCGCGGGCGCCGCGCGCACCTCGGGTTCGTGCCCTTCGGGCCCGACCGGCCGGCCCACGGCCAGCTCGCGGAGATGTTCGCGTTCGACGCGCTCGTGAACGCCGGGCGCATGTGCGGCGCGCCGCTCCAGGCGCTCGCGGTGCGCTTTCGCCACGCGCCGGCGGGAGATCCGGAGGAGAAGGCGCGGCGGCTCGGCTCGCCGGTGCTGTTCGGGGCGCCGGCGACCGAGCTGGTCCTGCCGGTCGAAGAGCTCGCTCGTCCGCTGCCGCACGCGAACGAGGCGCTCGCCGCGTTCCTCGAGCGCCACATGAGCGCCGCTGCGGCGCGCCTGCCGGGCGCGGCGCCGCCCGCGCTGTCCGACCGCGTGCGCGCGCTCCTCGGCGAGCGGCTGCGCGAGGGAGCCGACCTGGGCGCGCTCGCGGCGCGCCTGCGGATGAGCCCGCGCACGCTCCAGCGCCGCCTCGGCAACGAGGGGACGTCGGTCCACGCCCTGCTCGACGAGGTCCGGCGCGGCCGCGCTGCGGCGCTCCTCGACGCGGACATGGCGATCGGCGAGGTGGCGTATCTGCTCGGCTATTCCGAGCCGAGCGCGTTCCACCGGGCGTTCCGGCGCTGGACCGGCGTGACGCCGGAGGCGTTCCGCGCCCGGACCAGGGGCGCTGAGCCGCGGTGAGCGGCTGGCCCGGCCGCGGCCCGCGCCGCCGCCGGGCGAGCGCTCACTGGCCCGCCGGGGCGATCTCGAGCTTGGCCATCACGTTGGCGCTGGCCGTGAGGCTCGACTCGAGGTTCTCGACCGCCTGCGTGATCGCATTGGTGGCCGGGATGATGCACGCGCCCGCCTTCACGCTGCCGGTGACCGCCCCCTCGAGGTTGCCCGCGGCCTGGACCACCGCCTCGGCGTTGGCGAGGAGCAGCTGGCCGCGCGCATGAGCGACGACAAGGAGCCGCGGCAGGTTCGTCTGGAGCGTCGCGAGCACCGCCTCGGCCCCTGCTGCGCCCGCGATGCTGACCGCGGGTTCCTTGCAGCTCGCCCTCGCGCTCGCGCTCGCCTCGCAGGAGCCGCTGCACTCCGCGCTCCCCTGGCACTCGGCGCTCGGCGGCTTGAGCTCGGCCTTGCACCGCGGCGCCTTGAACTGGACGTCGCACGAGCCCGAGCAATCAGCGTTGCACTCCACCGCCGCGTCGGCCGCGATCTCGCACGTGCCGCGGCACTGGCCCGTGCAGGTGCCGTCGCACTGCCCGCGGCAGTCGCCGCCGGCGGTCGTCGCGGCGCACTCGCCGTCGCACGTGCCCTCGCAGGAGCCATGGCACGTACCCTCGCAGTTGACGGACAGGTTGGCCGACCCCTCGCACGAGCCGCTGCACTGCCCCTCGCACCGCCCCGTGAGCTGGCCCGGATCGCAGCGCGCGATGACCTCCGCGGGGGTGAGCTGGCACTCGACGTTGGCGCTGCACCGCGCCTCGCAGTTCGCCTGCACGCTCGCATCGACGGTGCAGACCGGCGGCTGGAACGAGATGGACAGATCGGCCGTCGCGTCCCCGAGCGCGTCGATCGCGAGCTCGCACCACGCCGTCGCCCGCTCGCTCGGCTTCGTCGCCGTGATCGTCGAGGGGTCCGCGCCGAGATCCAGCGCGATCGCCTGACAGGCGTTGCTCACGTCGGCCACCATCGCGCCCGCGGCGCCCGTGAAGTCCGACACGGACTGCATGAAGGCACCATAATTGAGCTCTGCTTCGCCCTCGAGACCCCATTCCACCGTGGCGAGATCGGCGCCCGGCGTGAAGTCGCGACAGCAGACGTCATTCTGCAGCTCCGAGACCTTGTCACACCCCATCGCCGGGAAGACGGAGAGCCCCGCCAGCGCCAGCGGGAATGTCGCGATTCGCCACGTCACACGGATATTCATCGGGAAACTCCTTGGTTCTTTGTCGGGCGCGCCGCTGGTACCAGGCTGCCACGGAGAACGGTGAAACCCCATGAGGGAGCACGCTCGCCTCCGAGCTCGGACTGCAGCCGCCTCCGAAGCAGGGCGACAATAGCTCATAGATCGACCCACATGACAAGGCCCATGCTGCGGAATTGTTGCTCGTCTCGACGTCACCCTAGGGCGAAGCCCGTCAGCACGGGAGCCATCCACGACGAGATCTGTTGATGTTCATGTCGACGGCAGACGTTGGAAGAACGCCTGGACGCGGCCGTCCAGGGAGGGCTTAGGGGGAGAGCTGAGGAGAGGGCTGAGGGGAGAGCTGAGGGCGCGCCATGACACGGCACGTCGTGGGTTCAACCAGCCTTCATCGAATCGCCGTTGCAGAGCTCGGCCGAGCCGTAGGACAATGGCCCCGTGATGACGCTCGGCCCACGGCTCCCCCGGTTCGTGCAGATCTCTCTCCTGCTCGCCCTGACGGCCGGTTGCGGCGCCTCGTCCGACGACGAGAGCCCGACGAGCGGCCAGGCCGCCGGCGAGCCGCCGAGGATGACCGGGATGACGGCGGCCCACAATGCCGCGCGCGCCGCCGTCGACCCGCCCGCCGATCAGCCGGTGCCCCCTCTCGTGTGGTCGCCCGAGATCGCCGCGGTGGCTCAGGCCTATGCCGCCCAGTGCACGTTCGGCCATAGCGCGAGCGATTATGGAGAAAACATCTTCGCGTCGACCGGCTCGTCACCCACACCGGAGGATGTTGTGGCCTCGTGGGTCGACGAGGCGGCCAACTACGACCTTGCGAGCAATGCCTGCAGCTCCACCTGCGGCCATTACACTCAGGTGGTATGGGCCGACTCCCTGCGGCTCGGCTGCGGGGTCGCCGATTGCACGACCGGCTCGCCGTTCGGCGGTGGCACCTGGCAGATCTGGGTGTGCAACTACGATCCTCCCGGCAATTTCGTCGGAGAGCGCCCCTACTGAGCCCGCGCGCGTCGTCGACGACGCGCGCGCGCCGTCCTCGTCTCCTCCCCGCCCCTCGCCGGCTCTGGTATCGCAGCGGCGATGGACTTCGGGTGGAACCCTTCCCAGCGCGCCGTCCACGACCGCATGCGCGCCCTCGGCGCCGAGGCCGACGCCGCGGCCCCGGACGATCGCATGCGCGTCCTCGCCCGGGGCGGCGCCCTCGGCCTGCCGATCGCCCGCGATCTCGGCGGCGAGGGCCTCGACCTCGTCACGACGGCGCTCGCCTACGAGGGCCTCGGCGCGACGCTGCGCGACGGCGGCGTCCTGCTCGCCGCGGGGGCGCACCTCTTCGGCGTGGCGCTCCTGCTCGCGCGGGTGGGCACGCCCGCCCAGCAGCGCGCGTGGCTGCCGCGGATGGCGAGCGGCGCGAGCATGGCGACGGTCGCCGCGACCGAGGCCGGCGCGGGCTCGGACGTCGCGTCGGTGCAAGCAAGGGCCGACCGCACGGACGCCGGCTACCGGCTCACCGGCGACAAGCGGTACGTGACCTGGGCCGACCGGGCCGACGTGTACCTCGCGATCGCGCGCGACGGCAGCGGCGGCGCCGGAGGGACCCCGGCGCGCGGCCTCACCGCGCTGCTCGTCCCCCGCGCCGCGGGCGAGGGCGCCGCGCGCATCCTCCCCGGCGCGCCGCTCGCGACCGCGGGCCTCCGGAGCGCGCGGCTCGCGCCCGTCTCGTTCGCCGGCTGCGAGGTCGGCCATGACGCGCTCCTCGGCCGCGCCGGCGCCGGCCTTGCCGTCTTCCAGATCGCGATGACCTTCGAGCGCGCGCTCATCCTCGCCTTCCGCCTCGGCGCCATGGAGCGCGCCCTCGGCGAGGCCGTCCGTTTCGCCCGCGAGCGCGAGATCGGCGGCCAGGCGATCGCCCGCCACCAGGCCGTCGCGCACCGCCTCGCGCAGATGAAGCTGCGGCTGGAGACGTCGCGGCTGCTCATCTACCGCGCCGCGTGGGCGCTGGACCAGGGCGAGCGCGGCCAGGCCGAGGCCGCGCTCGCGAAGTGGCACACGGCGGACTCGGCCGTCGCGTCCGCGCTCGACGACCTCCGGCTCCGCGGCGGCGCTGGCTACCTCGAGGAGAGCGGCCTCCCCTCCGCCATCGATGACGCCCTGGGCGGCAGCATCCATTCGGGGACGTCCGACGTGCTCGCAACGATCGTCGCGCGGTGGCTGGGCGTCTAGCCGCTCGCCCGACGACGAACTACTGGCCAACCCTCGCCGGCGCCTTTACCAAGGTAGGGCTGCGCGGGCCGGCCGAGGGTCGCCGGCCCGCGCCCGTCCGCCGGCCCTTCAAGCCCAACCAGGAACGATATGACCGAAGCGACCGACAATCCCCTGCTCACTCTCGGCTTCGAGATCCCGTTCGATCGCATCCGGAGCGAGCACGTGGAGCCCGCGGTGCGCGCGCTGCTCCAGGACGCCCGCGCCCGGCTCGACGCGCTCGTCGCGGCGCCCGGCCCCCGCACTTACGACAACACCCTCGCCGCGCTCGAGGCCGTCACCGAGCGGCTCGACCGCGCCATGAACGTCGTCTCCCACCTCGAATCGACGTCCACCACCCCCGCGCTGCGCGCCGCGTACAACGCCGTCCAGCCGGAGGTCAGCGAGTTCCTGAGCGGCATCGCCCTCAACGAGGGCGTCTACGGCGCGCTCAAGGCGTACGCGGCCACGCCCGAGGCCGCGGCGCTGACGAGCCCGCGGCACCGCTTCCTGAAGAAGACCCTCGACGATTTCCGGAGGAGCGGCGCCGAGCTCGACCCGGCCGGCAAGAAGCGCCTCTCCGAGATCGACGTCGAGCTCGCCACGCTGACCCTGCGCTTCTCCCAGAACGTGCTCGACGCGACGAACGCCTTCGAGTTCGTGGTCGAGGACGCCGCCCGCCTCGCCGGCCTGCCGCCGAGCGCGGTCGAGGCGGCCCGTCAGGGCGCGAAGGACAGGGGCATCGAGGGGTACCGCTTCACGCTGCAGGCGCCGAGCTACATCCCCGTGCTCACGCACCTCGACGACGGCTCCATCCGCGAGCGCTTCTACCGCGCCTTCAACACGCGGGCGACCGAGGGCGACCACGACAACCGGCCGCTCATCCGCCGCATCCTCGAGCTCCGCGGCGAGAAGGCGAGGCTGCTCGGCTACGCGAGCTTCGCCGATCTCGTGCTCGAGGACCGGATGGCGAAGACGGGCGCCGCGGCGCGGCGCTTCGTCGACACGCTGCGGGCGCGCACCGAGCCGGTCTTCGCCCGCGAGAAGGAGGAGCTCGCCGCCTTCCGCCGCGAGATCGAGGGCCCGGACGCGCCGCCGCTCGCGCCGTGGGACGTCGCCTACTACGCCGAGAAGCTCCGCCGCGCCCGCTACGATTTCGACGACGAGGCGCTCCGCCCGTATTTCCCGCTGGATCGCGTCGTCTCCGGCCTGTTCGAGATCGCCCACCGCCTTTACGGCGTGCGCATCGCGCCCTGGCAGTCCGCCCCCACGTGGCACCCGAGCGTCCGCGCCTATCAGCTCGTCGAGCCGGACGGCGCCCAGAGCGCCGCTTTCTACCTCGACTTCGTGCCACGCGAGCAGAAGCGCGACGGCGCCTGGATGCACGGGCTCGTCACGGGCGCGCCGAGCGAGAATGGGCGCGCGGCCGGCGAGGACGCGCGCCACCTCGAGGTCCTCGCGGGCAGCTTCACCCCGCCGGTCGGCGGCCGCCCCGCGCTGCTCAACCACCGCGAGGTCGAGACGCTGTTCCACGAGTTCGGCCACATGATGCACCACGCCTCGAGCCGGGTGCCGATCCGGAGCCTCGCCGGCACCAACGTCGCCTGGGACTTCGTCGAGCTCCCCTCGCAGATCATGGAGAACTGGTGCTGGGAGCGGGACGCGCTCGACCTCTTCGCGCGCCACCACGAGACGGGCGTGCCGGTCCCGGACGACCTGCTCCAGCGGATGCGCGCGGCCCGCACGTTCCGCGCCGGCGCTGCGACGATGCGGCAGCTCGGCTTCGCCGAGATCGACCTCGCGCTCCACATGGACTGGACCGGAGAGCAGGGCGATGTCGTCGAGTTCGCGCGCGAGGTCCTCGGGCGTTACTCGCCTGTCCCGCTGCCCGAGGGCTACGCCATGATCGCCGGCTTCTCGCACCTCTTCTCGAGCCCGGTGGGCTACGCAGCGGGCTATTACTCGTACAAATGGGCCGAGGTGCTGGACGCCGACGCCTTCTCCCGCTTCCAGGAAGAGGGCCTGTTCAGCCGGAAGGTGGGCGACGCGTTCCGGAGCCAGATCCTCGCGCTCGGCGACACGCAGGACCCGATGGATCTCTACAGGAGCTTCCGCGGCCGCGAGCCCACCCTCGACGCCCTGCTCCAGCGCAGCGGACTCGCCTGAGCCTCCGGGGCGGCCCGGCGCCTCATCCATCACGGCTACACCCCAGACTCCCTCTCTGGCCATGTGACCGAACGGCGCTTTCGTGAGGCGTTGAGCAGGCTCGTTCGGTCACGCTCAGGGCGCGAAGCTTGGTTAGGGCCTACTCCCCATCCACCTCCGTGGGCGCGAGGAGGCCGTGTTCTTCGCGCGGCGCGGGGAGGGCCGATATCTGAGCCCAAATGACAAAGCTCCTCCGGCGAAGCCGGAGGAGCTTTGTCTCAGGTGAGTCCGGCGGGGTCCCCGCGCCGCGCGAAGAACACGGTCTCCTCGCGCCGGGCCCCCGTGGGATCACTGTATCTTGAAGTTGCAGGCCGACAGCGTGGCCGTTCCGATCGTCTGCGTCATCGCCCAGTTCGCGAGCGAAGCGACGCTGGCCTGCTCGGACCTGAACGCGTAGTTGCTCGCGAGCTGCACCTCGGTGCCGTTCTTCGGCCGGATGTACACCGAGTACCGCTTCGCCGCCACGTCGACCACCATCCGGACGGTATAGGTCGTCCCGCCGGTGTACGGGAACACCCGGAGCGCCTGGTACCTCGAGGCGTTCCGGACGCGGACATTGCCTTCCTCGTCGAAGATGACGATCGCGGCGAGCTGGGTCCACTGGCTCGCGGAGCCGCTCGAGAGGCCGACCACAGCGTCGATCTTCGACGCGCTCGGCGTCACGTCCCAGGTCGCCGTGAAGGTGCCCCGCTGGGTCGAAGGCAGCTGCGAATTGAACCACTTGCCCGCGTTGACGACCGAGCACACCGGCGCCGTCGGCGTGGGCGTGGTCGGCGTGGGCGTCGGCGTGGTCGGCGTGGGCGTCGGTGTCGTCGGCGTGGGCGTCGGCGTCGTGGTCGTCGTCCCGAACTCGAACGCGCCGATGTCGACCGCGCCCACGGCCGTCCGCCGCTGCGCGGAGCCGACGGCCGCGACCGCCGCCTTCGGCGGGTGGTACAGCGGCATCGCGAGCGGCGACGGGAACGTGCGCCCCGAGATCCCCGTCGTCGAGCTGACACCCGCGTTCCGCAGCGCGCTCGTCGAGAGCAGCGTCACGTCGCGGTTGCCGATGCTCGTGAAGCCAGGATCACTCACGATCAGCGTCCCCGTGAAGCCGGAAGGCACCGTCGTGCCCGTGGGCACGGCGTTGTTGACACCCTTGATGAGCGGGCTGCCGGTCGTCCAGCTCGCGTCGTCACGGAAGACCTGAACGCTCCCGCCCCCGACGCGATGGAAGATGTTGTTGTGCAGCTCGATGCTCTCGATGCCATCGAACAGGTGAATCGCCGCGCTCGACCCCGCCATCAGCAGGAACGTGTTGTTCACGAACCGATACCGCCCGTTGGTGTCGCCCGTGCCGTCGCCGCCGACGCGGATCACGTACTGCGTGTGCGTCTTGCGGAAGACGTTGCCGACCACATCGGAGTCCTCCCGCGCGAGCCCCGGATCCTGCCCGTCGGGGCCGATGAGCTCGAGGTCCTTGTAGAGCCCGCCCTCGATCCAGTTGTAATAGATCTCGTTCCGCTCCGCGCGGGTCTTCACCGCGTTGCCGCCGATTGCATCGTGGACATAGCTGTGCTGCATCCGGAACACGGAGCCCGGGTAGGCGGACTCATCCGTCGCGATGTAGATCGGGTGCTTCTGCGTACCGTTACCGCAGTTATAGACCTCCACGTATTCCACCAACAGCGAACCCGAATCGCTGTCGGCGCCCAGGATCCCGTGCGCTGGGCAATCGTGGATCACGGAGTCACGGATCGTGACATCGTGCCCGTGCTGGAAGATGCACCTCGAGGTGCCGCCCGTCACATCGAACCCCTCGAAGACGATGTGGTTCGCGTTGATCTCGATCGTGTTGGTGCCGCCCTTCAGGACGGGGCGCTTCCCGCCGACGCGCACGCCGCGGATCGTGATCTTCGAGGTGGGCGTGCCCCATTTCGTGAGCCTGATGTTGCCCGAATACGTGGCGTTGCCGTCGACCTCCACCACGTCGCCCGCCTGCAGTCTGCTGGCTACCTCACCGATGGTCTTGTAGGTGCGCGTGGGACCGACTTGATAGGTCGTGCCGGCCGCCTGCTCCTCCGCGTCCAGCTCCTCTGCAGTCACGTCCTCGTCGAGCGGCGCGCAGCCGAAGCCGACGATCGACATCGCCACGAGCGAGGCGATGAACTTACCGGCGGCAAACGACCGCGACCCAAAGCCTTGAGAAATTGAATGCATGGCTTTTTCTCCCCCGGCGTCGTCGAACCCCTGTGGTGAACAGGACCGTAACGGGCGAAAGCATCAGGGGGCAGAAGAGGAGCCTCCCGCTGCGTGCCTTCGCGCCGCGAACCATCGGTGCAGACCATTCAGCACCAGAGGGGCGGATACCGGCGCTCTCGTGAAACAACTTATTCCCGGATTAACACGACGGGTCAAGACGAAATGCTTTCGAAAACGAAACGAACACCCAATTAGGTCGCACACCTCGGCCGCTTTTCACATCACTGTTGCAAATTTTCGATGCAGAACTGCAATGCGCAGTCCGTCCGCTGATGTAAGGAAGGTATAGAGAAGTGGTCGCTCGCTCGCTTGAATGCAGACGAAATCCCCCGAAAATGTGGGCAAACCTTCAATGCGACAGGGTTCTCCATGTCGGTCAACGACCTTCACCTACCTTACCCCCGCATTCGCTATCTCAGCCGCGGCGCCTGTGACCCGAGGGAGGTCGCGCGCTTCCTCGGCGACACCGCTGCACCGCAAGCAAGAAAACAGCTCACGGCCCTGCTCGATCGCCTGGCGGAGCATTCGCTATGCGCGTCGCGGCTGGCCTGCCGCGGTCGGCGCGCGACACGGGCTCGCGGGAGATCGTGGAGAAGGACGACGGGCCGGCGTTCGACGGGGAGATCGGCGGCGTCCGCGCGGCGTCGCGCTGCTCGCCGCGCGGGGGAGATCGGCGGGAATCGGCGGGCGCGCGAGCGGTCAGCGCCTCCCCTTGAAGCCCATCATCTGCTGCACCACCGCCTCGCTCTCCTCGGCGATCGCGCCCTCCTGCGCCGCGCGGTCGGCGCAGTCCTCACAGACCTTCTTCTTCTTGGTTCCGACCTTGATCGTCTTGAGCTCGTCGACCTCGTTATCGCATTCCCGGCACGTGGGCATCGCCACACCTTCCTTTCGCCGGGCCAGCATATCGCACCGATCCCGCGCGCGCCGAGATCGCGCCCCGGCGCCGCGAGCGGACCGCGCCGAGATCGCGCCCCGGCGCCGCGAGCAGACCGCGCGGCTCGCCCGCCCGATGTTTGGCCCGGACGAGCCCCGCGACCTAGGCTCGCCGCGTCACGAGGACACCAAGGAGGCTCGCATGGATCGGAGGCAGGGCGCGCGCGCGCAGGTCGACTTCCCCGTCTCGGCGCTCGTCGATGGCCACCGGCACCGGTGTCGCGCGATCGATCTCTCCCCCACGGGGATGGTCGTCGAGCGCGCGCCCGCGCTGGCAGGCCGGGCGCTGCCCGCCGTGACCCCGTTCGAGCTCGACCTCGGGGTCGGGCGCCCCATCCGGCTGCGCGCCCGCCCGGTCTGGGACCGCGACAACCTGCTCGCCGTCCGCTTCGTGGTCATGAGCGACGCCGACCGGCTCACCATCGCCGAGCACCTCGACCAGCGCGTCCACCACCGCTCCCCCCTCCATTAGAGCGACGGTCACCCGCTTCGGATACGGGCCCACCTCGACGTTTTCGGTGCTCAGCGCACCGGAGTGCGCTTGCGCGCCGAAAACGCCGATCTGGGCCCGTCTCCTGTGCGGGAGACCGCCGCTCTGCTGCGGCTCTGCTGCCGCCGTGCTCTGGATGGGGCAGAGGGGGGCGGAAACCGGTGGAGATGGGGCAGACGGGCGGGGGGAACGGCTTGAGACGGATGGGGGGGACGTCCTCGACATGATGCTCGCCTGCAAGGATGAAATCGCAGGATTGCAACGCGGGGAGGATGTGACCGGGACATCTATGCGAATTTTAAATCTATTTCCGTCTTCTCGCGGTGGCATGTGAGCTGCTAATTCACGGACGAGCGTTGCTGGTGCGGCCTCTCCCCCCCTAGGCCCCGGCGACGCTTTTTTTTGTCGCTCGCTGGAGCGACGAGCGGTGGGCCACGCGGCTACGTGCGGGGCTCTCGTCGCCGGCGGGCGGCGGAGATCGACGCCCGCGGAATGCTGGCGGCAGAGCGGCGAAGCTCGTCGAGCGCGTGCTCGGGCAGGCGCGGCGCGCGCGGCTCGGCGGCGCTTGGCTCGGGAGGGGCGGGCGCGCGGGCGCCCAGGTACGGCCAGAGACTCTCGCGGATGGGCGCCGGCAGGACGTTCTCCAGGTACTCGAGCGCAGTCCCGCGGAGGTGGGCGTCGTCGGCGTGGAGCGCCCTGTAGGCGATCTCGAGCGGCTCGCGCTCCAGGCAGAGCGAGAGGACGCGGAACACGTGCTCCAGGCTGCGGCTCGTCCGCTCGACGAGCAATCGCTCGGCCAGCGGCGCCTCGACCGGGGGCGCGACGTTGGGGGGCTGGGCGTCCCACACCCGGCGACCGATCGCGATCTCCCGCATCGCCGCCTCGATCACGTCGTCGTGCCGCAGGTGGATCGGCGCGCGCTGCTGGAGGAGCCGCGCGAGGGCGACGCCGCACTGAAAACGCACCTCGAAGCGCTCGTCGGCGAGGCCCAGGATCAGGCCGTCGGCGGCGCGCTGGGTGGGACAGGCCTGGAGCACCCGCGGAATGCGGCGCCGGAGGGCGACGCTCACGGACGGATCGAGGAGCGCGTCGGTGAGCTGGCCGGTCGCGCGGGGGGCGACGGCGCGGAGCGCCCGGATCGCCTCGGAGGTGAGCCCCTCGCGCTCGAGGAGCGGGAGGAGGTGCGGCACGAGCGCAGGGTCCGGCTCCCGGACGAGCGCCCGGCGGATCCGCTCGGGATCGCCGGAGCGCAGGTCGGCCGTGGCGGCAAGCACCGGATCGGACGCCAGCGCGGCCGACGCGGCGCGCGCGGACAGCGGCCCGTCGACGCCCCTGCGATCACCCGCCGGAGGCCGCAGCGAGTCCCCGGGGGCGGGGGCGGAGAGCGGTGAACGGCCGGAGAGCGGTGAACGGCCGGAGAGCGGCGGACCGGGGTGCGACGTGCGCTCGCCGTCGGCCGAGGCGCGCCCGGCGTGGTGCCGCGCCGCCGCGGCGTTCCGGAGCGCGGCGAGCTCGGCGCGGACCCTGTCGCGGCTGAGCGCGTCGACGGTGCCGCTCAGGGTGCGGCGGGTGGTCGCGTCGACGACGTTCGTCGGGTCGAGCGAGACGGCGCCGGAGCGCAGGCTGCCCTCGAGCGCGGCGACATAGCCCCGGTGCAGCCGAGGCGTGAAGAGCAACGTGACGCCCGCGGCCGCCGCGCCGAGGCCGAGCAGCAGCGGGAGCGACCCGCCCGGGGCGAGCACGAGCAGGGCCATCGCGAGGCCGCTGCCCGCCGCGGTGCCGATGCGGTCGAAGCCGACGTCGATGAGCGTCTTGATCGACCGCTTCTGGTCCGGGGGCAGGGGCGTATAGAGCAGCTCGTAGCCCGACCGGAACAGCGAGTTCCGGAGCACCGCCTCGGTCGCGCGGACAATGGAGGCGGCCCAGAGCCGCGGCGCGACCACGAGGGAGAGGGTGCTCGCGACGACCGCGGCCGGGAGGATGCCAATGGTGGCGGCGAGCCCGAGCCGGTCGAGCGAGAAGGTGGCGGCGAGCGACTGCACGAGGAACGAGAGCACGCTCACCGAGAGATGGAAGAGCGCGAAGAACGAGAGCAGCGCGTTGCGGTCGGTCATCGCGGCGGCCGCCTCGGCGCTGAGAGCCACGTCGAACAACGCGCCGCTCACGGCGCCGAGCCCGACGAGCAGGCCGAGGTCGCGCAGGTGGCTGTTGTCGCGCAACGCGGCGAGCCCCGACCCGCCGGCGCCAACGTCGGTGCGTGCCACCTCAACCTCGGTGCGGGCCGCGTCAACCTGGGTGCGGGCCGCCTCAACCTCGGTGCCCCCCGCCTCAACCTGGGTGCGGGCCGCCTCAACCTCGGTGCCCCCCACCTCAACCTCGGTGCGCCCCGCCTCAACCTCGGTGCGCCCCGCCTCAACCTCGGTGCGCCCCGCCCCGCCGGCGGCGCCGGCCGCGCGCGCGAGGCCGGCGCCCAGGTGGTGGGTGGCCCAGGCGGTGAGCGCGCTCACCGCGGAGAGGGCGAGGAGCATCGTCGGGGCGTCGATGAGGCGGCTGGCGCGCCAGGCGAACAGGCCGCCGATCACGCCGCCGACGGTCCCGCCGCCCGCGATCCGCCCGATGGAGTGGCGGGCGGTGTGGGGGTCGAAGCGCTCGTTGACGAGCGACCAGAAGGCGGATATGAGCGTCGCGCCGAAGACGGCGATGTGCAGGTAGAAGACGAGGGCGGCGGCGCCGGGCGCGCGCCGGGCGAGGTCCCACTCCAGGGCGAGCAGCACGGAGCTCGCAGCGAACGTGGCCGGGACGACGCGCGCGGGGGAGAGCTGGAGGAGCGCGCGCGAGAGCAGGACGACGGCGGCGAACGACAGGACCGCGCCGGCGGCCATGACCTTGGGGACGTCGGCCGCGCCGAAGCTGGCGAGGAAGAGGGCGTCCCGGGTCGCCCGGCCGGCGACCTGCTGGGCGATCATCGCGCCCGAGGCGATGGCCGCGAGGAGGACGGGCCTGTCGCTCGCGCTGTCCTCTCCCACCTGCGCCCTGGGCATCCTAGGCGGGTTCGGCGGCGAGCACGCGGGCGTCGGTGACGATGGTCCCGAGCGGGACGTCACCCGGGGTCGCCGGCACCTCGGCGACGAGCTGGAAGTCGAACACGACGCCCACCGCATGCGCCGGGGGGCAGAAGCGCGGCAGGGTGCTGTCGTAGTAGCCGGCGCCATAGCCGATCCGGTGCCCTCGGGCGTCGATCTGCAGCGCGGGCACGACGATGACGTCGAGCGCGGCGGCCTCCTCGTCGGTCGCGTCGGGCTCGCGGAAGCCGAGGCCGCGCTCCTCCATGGCCTCGGGGTCCTCGACGAAGCGGAAGGTCATGGCGCGCGACTCGGGGTCGATGGAGGGGTACGCGACCCGGGCGCCGCGGGCGCGCAGCAGCGGATCGAGCTCCCGGAGGTCGACCTCGTTGCGCCCCTCGATCGGGTAGAAGAGCGCGACCCGCCGGGCCGCGGCGAGGGCCGGCAGCTCCGCGAGCGCGCGCTGGATCCGGCGCGATCGCTCGAGGATGGCGTCGTGGGGGATGGAGCTGCGGACGGCCCGAGCGCGCTTCCGCAGCTCGGCTTTGGCGCGGTAGCGCAGGGCGGCCTCGGCGTCGGGGTCCATGGCTCGGTGGTTCCTCCGGCGCGCATCCTAGAGAGCCGCCCCGGGCCGGGGAACCGCCATGTGCGAAATCGGTGTGAGGTGGCGCAGTTGGCCCCAGGTGTGGCGCCCTTGCACGGAGGGCGGGCAACGGCCGCGCTCCGAGCGCGGGGGGAGCGGGACGGGCGGGAGCGACCGCGCCGAGGCCGCAGCTGCGAGCGGCTGGCCAGGGTGAGCCCACGGACGAGCCCGGTGGCACCGTTCGTGCTGCTGCCGGCGGCCGCGCGGATGGCGGCGCCGCCGCGCGGTCCGCACAGGCAGCTGGTAGCATCCTGATCGCGGAGAGACGATACCGGAGCGGTGCGATCGCGGGGGGCAGGAGCCCCCGACGCCGGAGGAAGCGATGTTCTGGGAGGATTTCAAGAAGTTCGCGGTTCGTGGCAATGTCGTCGACATGGCCGTGGGCGTCGTGATCGGCGCGGCGTTCGGCAACATCGTCAAGACGCTGGTAGATCACCTGATCATGCCGCCGATAGGCCTCCTGACGGGCGGCATCGATTTCAGCCGGCACTACATCGTCCTGAAGTCGCCGAGCGGGCCCGGTCCGTACGCGACCCCCGAGGAGATGGTGAAGGCCGGCGCGGTGCTCCTCCAGTACGGGGTCGTCATCAACAGCCTGGTGAGCTTCTTCATCGTCGCGCTCAGCGTCTTCCTCCTGGTGCGGCTCATGGGGAAGCTTCAGAGGCAACACGCGGAGGAGGTGACGACGAAGGAGTGCCCCGAGTGCGCGATGAGCATCCCCATCAAGGCGGTGCGCTGCGGGCACTGCACGGCGGCGCTGAAGGGCGCGTAACGCGAAACGGAGAGGTCACCGCGCGGGCGGCGCAGCTGGCGCCGCTCGCCGGCGAGCGGGCTCTCCGTCGAGGCAGAGCGCGTCGACGCCGGGTTCGCTCTGAGGGGCGCGCGGCCGCGGATGGCCGCGCTCTGCCTCAATGGTTCTCGACGGGCACGCCGGCCTCGAGCACGGCCTTCTTCAGCGTCAGAATTTCCTGCTGGGCGTCGGTGAGCTCCATCGAGTGAAAGCCGGACGGCGCGGTCGAGCCCATGTGGATCGGGGCGACCGCGGTCTCCAGGATCGGGATACCATCGAGCCTGCGCTGGTCGGTGCGTGGCCTCGGCTCGCTGAGCAAGGAGAGCAGGCTCGGAGACGCGGTGACCCGAGGGCTCAGCGCGTTCACGCGATCGGGCGCGAACAGCTCGAGCGCGGTGCGCGCGATGCACGTATGGTCGAGTGTTCCGTGGAACGGCACGCCGCGCGGAGCCCAGGGCGAGACGACGAGGGCCGGCACGCGAACGCCGAGCGTATCGAACGGCGCCGCCTCGCTCGCGGGCGACGGCGGCGGGCGCACGTGGTCGTAGAACCCGCCATGCTCGTCGTAGGTCACGACCAGCGCCACGTGCGGCCAGGACGGGCTCGCGATCAGGTGGTTGTAGATGCGCGCGATCAGGTTCTGACCGCGCGCCACGTCGGCCGGGGGATGGTCGTCATTCGCCCAGTTCAGCAGCGCGTCCACGTCGACCAGCGTGAAGTTCGGGTCGATCCACGAGACGCTGGGCAGCGTGCCTTCACGGCAGGCCCTGTAGAACGAGGAGATCTTCGCGATCGGCAGCCCGCGGTGGCCCTTGTATTTCTCGACGGTCCGCAAGAACGCGATGTCGTGCGAGTAGTAGCGCCACGAGTCGACCGGCAACAGGTCGAAGAACGTCGCGTGGTCGATCCATTGCAGGTTGCCCGTGCGCCCGCCGCTGGTCCCGCAGAGCGCGAAGAACCGGTTCGGCCACGTCGGGCCCGCGAACGAAGCGAACCACCGGTCGCAAACGACGTACTGTCGCGCCAGGCTATCGTACGTCAGCAGATCGCGCTGGTCGTACCAGCCCATGATCTCGGCGACGTGGCTGTTCGTGCTGTAGCCTTTCACGAAGCCGTCCATCGCGCCGCCGTTGATCTGCCGCACGACCTCCTTCCGGTGGTGATGCGGGCGGATCCGGACTCTCGTGCTCTCGAGATGATATCCAGTGATCGGCGTGCCGTTATCGTCCGAGTTCGTCGCGCCGATCACCCCATCGACGTCCATGCCCGTGCCGCGCAGGTAACCCAGCATGTGATCGAAGGAGCGGTTCTCGAGCATCACGATGACCAGATGACGAATGTCTGCCATGTTCCACCGCTCGCTTTCCCATGCGGCTCAGCGCTGTGCCGGTCGACGCGGCCGCGCAGGGCCAGTTTCACCATCGTGAATTCATCTACCGAAACCTGCCAGCGGAGAAGGAGATCCAAGGTCTCCGAAGACGTCAAGCCCCAGCTGCGGGGACCTGACCCGGCTTGACTGAAACTTTTCCATGCGCTCCGACGTCCCCTGAAAAGCGGTGCAATTCAACAACTTGTCCATGCGCCGGAAGGGCCGCGTTCACGCCGCGGGCGGCGGGAGGCATCTTCGGTGCGCGGGGACGTTGCTCCTCGGCTTCCGGTTGGCGCTCCAGGGCGCCTGTGCGAGAGGTGCCTCATGACCTTGCGCCCGCTCCGCGCCCTCGCGCCCCTGCTCGTCGCCGCGTGCACCGTCAAGGCGCCGCCGCCCGCCGCGCCGGCTCCCCTTCCCTCGCCCTCCGCCGCGCCGGGCCAGAGCGCGGCCGCCTCGCCGGGCCAGAGCGCGGCCGCCGCGGCGCCGCGACGGCCAGCGTGGGTGGAGCGCAGCAACCAGCATGCGAAGATCCTCCTCGACGTGCTCGCCAGGTTCTCGCCGGAGCGCGCCAGCGCGCTGGGGGTCGAGCGCGCCGACCAGGAGGTCTCCGATCTGTCGCCCGGCGTCGAGGCGCGACTGCGCGCGGCGTACCGCGAGGCCATCGCGGAGCTGGAGAAGCGCCGAGCGGCCGAGAAGGACCCAGCGGTCGCCGAGGATCTTCAGATCTTGCTGGACGCCGCGGACCGGGCCGTCCGCGGGTCCGAGCTCGAGGAGAGGACCCGGGTCACCTACGTGCACGCCACGGGGCTCGTGTTCGAGGGCATCTCGACCCTGCTCGACGACCGCATCCCGCCGCCGCGCCGAGCCACGGCCCTCGCGCGGCTCCGGCGGTACGCCGGGCTGGAGGCGGGCCACGCGCCCATCGCCGAGCAGGCGAGGAAGAGGCTCGAGCAGGAGTTCGGGAAGCCCGGCTTGCTGGCGCCCTCCAGGATGGAGATCGAGCGGCACCTCGCCACCAACGCCCGCGTGCGGGAGGGACTCGGCGAGCTCTTCCGGAAATACGGCATCAGCGGCCACGAAGAGCCGCTGGCCGCGCTGAATCGTCAGCTCGAGGCGTACGACGCGGCGCTGCGCAAGGACGTCCTCCCGAAGGCGCGGACCGACTTCGCGCTGCCGCCGCCGCTCTACGCGTACATGCTCGAGCTGCATGGCGTCGACATCCCGCCCACCGAGCTCGCCCGGCTGGCCCACGCCGCCTTCGACGATCTGAAGGCGCAGATGCAGAAGCTCTCGCTGCCCATCGCGAAAGCGCGCAACTTGCCGAGCGCGGACTACCGGGACGTGATCCGCGCCCTGAAGAAAGAGCAGCTCGTGGGCGAGGCGATCGTGCCGCACTACAAGGAGCGGCTCGCCCAGATCGAAGAGATCCTCCGGAAGGAGCGCCTCGTCACGCTGCCGGAGCGGCCGGCGCGCATCCGGCTCGGCACCGCCGCCGAGAGCGCCGAGATGCCTGCGCCGCGCATGCTGCCGCCGCGGCTGCTCGACAACCAGGGAGAAGCGGGGGAGTTCGTGCTGCCGCTCAGCCTGCCTGGGCCCTCTGACCAGCTGCGGAAGATCGACGATTTCACCTATGCCGCGGCGTCATGGACGCTCACCGCCCACGAGGCGCGCCCCGGGCACGAGCTCCAGTTCGCCTCGCTCGTCGAGCGGGGCGTCTCGCTCGCCCGGGCCGTCTTCGCGGAGAACAGCGCCAACATGGAGGGGTGGGCGCTTTACTCGGAGGCCATCCTGCTCCCGTTCATGCCGCCCGAGGGCCAGCTCGTCTCCCTGCAACACCGCCTGGTCCGGGCCGCCCGCGGCTTCCTGGACCCGGAGCTCCAGGCGGGCAAGATCACGCCGGCCGCCGCGCGGACCTTCCTCGAGAAAGAGGTGGTCCTGTCGCCGCCCCTCGCGCAATCCGAGGTGGAGCGTTACACCTTCCGCGCACCGGGACAGGCGACCTCGTACTTCTACGGGTTCACGCGGCTGATGGAGCTGCGGCAAGAGACCGAGTCCATGATGGGCCCGCGCTTCGACGCGCAGCGGTTCCACGACTTCGTGCTCGCCCAGGGCATCCTGCCGCCGAAGCTGCTTCGCAAGGCGGTCATCGAGCGCTTCGTGCCGGCACAGCCGGCGCCCTGAGCGGCGGAGGGCCCGCGGCGCGCGCTGGACGAGCTCCCGCAGGGCGTCGTTCAGGATCGGATCCGGGCTCAGCCACACATTGATCCTCGGGTCGTAGTACCGCGCCCCGAAGTAGCAGAGCCCCGTCGCCTGGTCGAGCTCCTTCCCGGTGAACACGTACGCTCGCCTCAGCTCGTACCGCGAGTCCGACGCGTCGATCCACAGCTCCCCGCTCGGGAAGTACTCGTCCCGCTGCGTCAGCGTCTGCTCGTTGTTCGACGCGAAGCTCGTGCTGCCCAGGTGGTCCGGGTGGTAGTACAGCGTCGGCGGGTCACGGAACCAGTCCGGATCCATCTTACTCGCTATCCGCGTCTGCCCCGCATAGATGTGCTTGGTGACGAACCGCCCGTCCCGCAGCGTCAGGTGCTGGTCGTGGTACGCCGTCTCCTCCTCGCCGCTCACGTAGTGCAGGTGCACCCGCCGCTCCCCGTCGCCGTCGTACAGCATCCGCGACTTCAACTGCTGGTTCTGGCTCACGCGGCTGACGCGGTTCTCCTCGTTCCACTCCGTCGCACGCGTGCCCGAGCCAGGGTAAGTCCAGCCGGTCTGGTTGCCGCTCGCGTCGTAGCTGATCACCCGCGACCACGGGGCCGACTCCGCCACCAGGTGCTCGTCGATGCGCTTCGGCGCATGCGGCTGCGGGCCAGGGTACTGGTACTCCGACCGGTACGTCTGCTCCCGGATCGCGTGGTCCTCGCGCCATCCGTCGCACCCAGCCGGAACCGGCGTCGGGCACGCCTGCGGCACGTACCGGTAGCTCGCCTGGTCCTTCGTCAGGATGTTGCCGATCTCGTCGTACGCGAACGATAGCCGGTAGCGGTACTGCCAGTCTCTCCGGTCCTGGTACGTCCCGCTCGCCGAGAGCAGCTGGTACAGATCATCGTACCCGTAGTCGTGCGTCGTCGGCCCCACCAGCACCGAGCCCGGCATGTCCTGCTCGTACGGCACCTCGTTCCGAACGCGCTCCAGGTTGCCCGCTGCGTCGTACTCGTACCGCATCCGCTGGAACGCCCGCGCCGGTCGGCCACGCTCCACGAGGTACCGGTCGCGGTGGTCCGCGTTGATCTCCTGAAGCCGCCGCGACTTCTCGTAATACCGATACGACGTCGCGATCCCGTTGCCGTGCACCACCCTCACCCGCTGCTCGAACTCGTCGTACCCGATGTGCATCAGGTACTGCGTCACCGCCGGCTCGTCCGGATGCTGCGGGTTGATCTGCGTGTTCGTTCCCACGGCCGACCGGACCAAACCCCCTCGGTCGTAGCCGTACGTCACCACCTCCGCCCCGGAGCCAGGGAACTTCAGCGACAAGAGCCGCCCGAACCCGTCGAAGTCGTACTCCATCGTCGCCTGGTACGGGCCCCGGTGCGGCTCCCGCAGCCGGGGGAACTCCGTCGTCAGCTTCGCCACGTTCCCCAGCCGGTCATACCAGAACGTCCTCTTCCCCGCCTCGCTCTGCTCCTCCACCAGCCGCCCGGCCCGGTTGCCGTGCTCGTCGCCCGCCTCGTCCGGCTCGCCGTACACATACGTCACGTCCGTCGAGTCCGGGTAGTTCACCCGCCTGAGCCGGTTGAAGTCGTACTCGTACCGGATCAGCTTGCCCGCACCTTCCGCCAAGAGCTTCGCCGTCTGCCGCGCCCCGACGTTGCCCGACCGGTCGTAGCGCCACTCCGTGCGCCCCATGTCCGGGCTCGTCAGCGTCACCATCCGCCCCAGCGTGTCGTACGCCGCCGTCGTCACGTTCCCGCGCGTGTCCATCACCCGCACGAGCTCGTCGACCGCGCTGTACCCGTACCGCGTCATCAGCGTCGTCCACGCCTCCGAACCGCGCAGCCGATTGCGCTCCTCGACCGCCACGATCGCGTTGTCCACGTCCTGGTACGCTTTGCGCACCTTCCCCTTCGGGTCGACCTCCGTCGCCACGAACATCGCCACGCCGTCGAGCTCGTCGATACCGTAGCTCGTCGTCGTCACCGCCTCGCCGCCCTCGGCCTCGTCGTCCGGCTCCCTCCGCTCCACGACGCGCGAGAGCACGTCGTACTCGAACGTCGTCGGGTGCTTCAGCGCCACGTCCACGAACGCCGTCGCCTCCCTCGTCGCGAACACCGGCTGCCCCTGCTGCCAGACGCGCCCCCGCTCGTCCAGCACCACCCGGCCGCTCACGCTCATGCCCACGACCGGAGCCGCCCCCGTCCCCGGATCCCTCTCCAGGTCCTTCTTCGTCTGGATCACCCGGTCCAGCCCGTCGATGAACGTCACCGTGTCGATCGGATCCCCCGGGTGCTGCACGTCCTTGTGCACGCTCTCCGGCGAGAACGCGTTTCGGCTCGACGGATCCGGGAGCGAGTTCAGCCAGACGCCGTTGCTGCCCACGAAATCCGGGAGCCCGTCGCCGTTGATGTCCGTGAACGCGACGTCCTCGTCGTCCGCCCCGAACGAGACGGAGACCCCCCAGCCCGACGTGCGGATCACACACCGTCGGCCCCACACCGACGAACGCGCTGAGCCCCCCTTCGACCGAGCTCGTGGCCCCGAGGCCATCGCGCCCTTCCGCGGGGCGGCTCCTCTCCGTCGGCGCCGAGAACACCTGGAGCTCGCCGTCCTGTTGCTCGAGGCCGAAGTACTCGAAGCTGTGCTCGTAGAGCGGCTCCTCACCGCCGTTTCCGTGGACAGCGATGCGCTTCGCACGGGTCCGATCCATTCTCCGCCCTCTCACCACAGATTTCCAGGCGAAGCTTGTCTCATCCGGCGTTGGCACAGAGGGCAGACAGAACGCTTCTCGCCAGCAACCGAGCGGAACAAATCAGCGCCGACCGTCAGAATCTTACTTTCATTCGTATACCACCCAATCCTGACATTACCATCCTCGAGGAGAGGGCACGACAATACCACTCTACGACATGACCATCTAGCCAGAGCCTCAGTCCGACGGCCCCTGGACCGCCAGTGCCCCCAGAGCCTTCTGTGCCTCGACACAAAGCCGACGCCACGCCTCTGTCTGCGTGAATTCCTCCAGCGGAGGAAGCACCTGAGGGGTCTCTTCGGCGATGGCGTCGATAATCTTCGAGAACTCTCCGAGCGCACGAATCTCATCAGCAGAGAACAGAGCACCAAATTGGGGACTATCTGGCGTATACCAATCATCCCATTGATTAAACAGCTCTTCTGCCACGTTCACAGCAGGAACCCGCGCCTGGTATGCACGCTGCAGCTGCAAGCTCGACAGCAGCACCAACACCTCCCGGACACGCTCCCGCACATGCTTTCCGTCACTCATTGACACCACCGTTCAAGGCGCATTCCAGCTTTTCCACTTCAACCAGTCCGAAAGTGGGATATGCGCATTGGGATGCTCGCTCAGAGGACCTGGAATCGGCTTCCCGTCAGGCCCAATAATCCGCCCATTCGAATTAACCACAACATGATCTACCTGCTGCAGCGATTGGCTATTGTTCGGGTTACCACGATCGATCCGGACTCCGTTCCCCTGGTTTTTCGGATCTTGCCATCTCACGCCAACTCCCTTCTTTGTCGGATTCGCCGCCCCCCACGACCCTGGGATTTTCGCTGAAGCCTCGGCCGGCGGAGCCCATCCTCCTCCCTTTGGTGCCGCCTGCGGCGGCTTCGCCGCCTCCGCCCCCTGGGGCGGTTTCGCCCCAGGCGCAGGCTGCGCCGGTTTCGCCGGCGGTGCCGCCTGCGGCGGTTGCGCCGGCGCGGCGGCTGGCTGTGCCGGCGGCCGAGCAGTCTGCTGCTGCTGCATGACGAACCTGAACAGCAGCCGGCGCATGCCGTCCCCGATACCGCGAGACGTGCGACCCGCCGCCGCAGCTCCAGCGTTCATCCGCTGCAGCATCTGCTCCTGGTGGTACTTTTGCCCCGCCGGCCCGTTGAAGCAGCTCGGGTGCCTGCACCCATTGGCCCCAGGCGGGAAGTTCCGGTGTCCTCCTTGCGCCTGCCGCCCATCCGGGTCGACCAGGTTCACCGGGTTGTTCAGCGTGTAGCTGTACAGCCCCAGGTTCCCCGGGTTAAACACCCCTCCGCTCGGCCCTCCGTCCATGTACTCGTCCAGGATCGGATCCGGGCTCAGCCACACACTGCTCCTCGGGTCGTAGTACCGCGCCCCGAAGTAGTAGAGCCCCGTCGCCTGGTCGAGCTCCTTCCCCGTGAACACGTACGCTCGCCTCAGCTCGTACCGCGAGTCCGACGCGTCGATCCACAGCTCTCCGCTCGGGAAGTACTCGTCCCGCTGCGTCAACGTCTGCTCGTTGTTCGACGCGAAGCTCGTGCTGCCCAGGTGGTCCGGGTGATAGTACAGCGTCGGCGGGTCACGGAACCAGTCCGGATCCATCTTGCTCGCGATCCGCGTCTGCCCCGCATAGATGTGCTTCGTCACGAACCGCCCGTCCCGCAGCGTCAGGTGCTGGTCGTGGTACGCCGTCTCCTCCTCGCCGCTCACGTGGTGCAGGTGCACCCGCCGCTCCCCGTCGCCGTCGTACAGCATCCGCGACAGCACCTGACCGTTCTGCGTCACCCGCGTGACCCGGTTCTCCTCGTTCCAGTCCGTCGCCCGCGTGTCCGAGCCACGGTACGTCCAGCCGGTCTGGTTGCCGCTCGCGTCATACCGCATCTCCCGCGGCCACGGCATCGACTCCGCCACAAGCTGCTCCTCGATGCGTTTCGGCGCGTGCGGCTGCGGGCCCGGGTACCGGTACTCCGACCGGTACGTCTGCTCCCGGATTGCATGATCCTCGCGCCATCCGTCGCACCCAGCCGGAACCGGCGTGGGACACGCCTGCGGCACGTACCGGTAGCTCGCCTGGTCCTTCGTCAGGATGTTGCCAATCTCGTCGTACGCGAACGACAGCCGGTACCGGTACTGCCAGTCTCTCCGGTCCTGGTACCTCCCGCTCGCCGAGAGCAGCTGGTACAGATCGTCGTACCCGTACTCCTGCGTCGTCGGCCCCACCAGCACCGAGCCCGGCATCGACTGGTCGTACGGCACCTCGTTCCGCACGCGCTCCAGGTTGCCCGCCACGTCGTACTCGTACCGCATCCGCTGGAATGCCCTCGCCGGCTGCCCCCGCTCCACGAGGTACCGGTCGCGGTGGTCCGCGTTGATCTCCTGAAGCCGCCGCGACTTCTCGTAATACCGATACAACGTCGCGATCCCGTTGCCGTGCACCACCCTCACCCGCTGCTCGAACTCGTCGTACCCGATGTGCTGCAGGTACTGCGTCACCGCAGGCTCGTCCGGGTGCTGCGGGTTGATCTGCGTGTTCGTTCCCACCGCCGACCGGACCAGGCCCCCTCGGTCGTAGCCGTACGTCACCACCTCCGCCCCGGAGCCAGGGAACTTCAGCGACAGCAGCCGCCCGAACGCGTCGAAGTCGTACTCCATCGTCGCCTGGTACGGTCCCCGGTGCGGCTCCCGCAGCCGGGGGAACTCCGTCGCCAGCTTCGCCACGTTCCCCTGCCGATCATACCAGAACGTCCTCTTCCCCGCCTCGCTCTGCTCCTCCACCAGCCGCCCGGCCCGGTTACCGTGATCATCGCCTGCCTCGCCCGGCGCGCCGTACACATACGTCACGTCCGTCGAGTCCGGGTAGTTCACCCGCCTGAGCCGGTTGAAGTCGTACTCGTACCGGATCAGCTTGCCCGCGCTCTCCGCTGCCAGCTTCGCCGTCTGCCGCGCCCCGACGTTGCCCGACCGGTCGTAGCGCCACTCCGTGCGCCCCATGTCCGGGCTCGTCAGCGTCACCATCCGCCCCAGCGTGTCGTACGCCGCCGTCGTCACGTTCCCGCGCGTGTCCGTCACCCGCACGAGCTCGTCGACCGCGCTGTACCCGTACCGCGTCATCAGCGTCGTCCACGCCTCCGACCCGCGCAGCCGATTGCGCTCCTCGACCGCCACGATCGCGTTGTCCACGTCCTGGTACGCCTTGCGCACCTTCCCCTTCGGGTCGACCTCCGTCGCCACGAACATCGCCACGCCATCGAGCTCGTCGATATCGTAGCTCGTCGTCGTCACCGCCTCGCCGGTCTCCGCCTCCTCGTCCGGTTCCCTCCGCTCGACGACGCGCGAGAGCACATCGTACTCGAACGTCGTCGGGTGCTTCAGCGCCACGTCCACGAACGCCGTCGCCTCCCCCGTCGCGAACACCGGCTGCCCCTGCTGCCAGACGCGCCCCCGCTCATCCAGCACCACCCGGCCGCTCACGCTCATGCCCACGACCGGCGCGGCCCCCGTCCCGGGATCCTTCTCCAGGTCCTTCTTCGTCTGGATCACCCGGTCCAGCCCGTCGATGAACGTCACCGTGTCGATCGGATCCCCCGGGTGCTGCACGTCCTTGTGCCGCGTCCGCGCCCACGCCGGCAGGGCGACGCTCTCCCCCGGCTGGAGCGCATACTCGAACGCTATCGTCGCCTCCGCCGCCGTCGGCGGGTCGTCCGGACCGAACACCGCCCGCAGGCGCCCGAACGCGTCGAAGTCGTAGTGGACCTCATGGCCGTTGACGTCCCTCACCGCGCTGACCGCGCCGTAGCGGTAGTCCGACCACGTCTCCGAGAAGTATCCGAACGAGTCGTCCACCCGCGAGAGGTACGTCTCCGCCACATCGTCGTACTCGTACGTCAGCGTGAAGCGCCGCGGCTCGATCGCCTGCTCCAGGTTGCCGTACGCGTCGTGCGAGAACTCCCATGTTGGATTCGTCGACGCGTCTCCCGTGTACGGCACGCCCGTCGCCGGATCCTTGCCGCCGATCACCGTGCTCGTGATCCACTCGACCGCCCCGGTCACCTCGTTGTACCCGGCCGTGCGCCCGCGCAGCAGCCTCCCCGCGCTGTCGCGCACCTCGACGCTGTCCGCCCGCACGACGTGCGGCCCGTCGTACGTCACGTAGTGGATCGTGGTCGCGACGTCGTCCTCCAGCGTGCCTGGCTCGCCGTGCTCGATCACCCCGATGAGGTTGCCGCGGTCGTCCCAGTCCCGCTCCTCGCTCGTCTGTTTGCCGGGCGCGCTCGGGTCCGTCGTCTTGCCCTCGTACCACGCCATCGTCCGCAGCTCTTCCCTGGGGAAGAACGAGCCTGTCAGCGTCGCCTGCGCCCCGGGCGCCCGGTACACCATCTCTTGCCGGCTGAACAGCCGCCCCTCGGCGTCCTGCTCGATCACCTCGGCCACCAGCCCGCGACGGTAATAGTCCTGGTTGTGGTAACGCGTCACGAGCTGCGAGCCGTCCTCCCGCGTCGCCGTCACCTGCGCGAAGCCATAGTCCTCGCGCTCCGCCCGGTCGTAGAACCCGCTCTGGTGGTAATCGAACGTGTGCACGTAGGCCGGCGTGCCCATGCCGTCCTCCACCTCCACCCGCGACAGCACCCACTTGCCGCCGGGCATGTCCACGCTCAGCTCGTCCGCGCTGCTCGCATACGCCACCTTGTTGCCCTCACGCGCATAGTCCAGCCGCATGCTGCCGCCAAGCGGACGCACCACGCGCGACAGCCGGTTGGTCTTGCCCGTCAGGTTCAGCCGCGCCCGCAGCGCCGGGTCGCTCTCGCGCAGCATCCCCTCGCTCAGCTTCAGCACGTGATCGGCCGTCCCGTCGCCGTCGACATCCTCCCATCCGAGCTCGCTCCGTCCGTCGCTCAACCCGAGCTGCGCCGCGATCTCGAGCACGATGCACACGTACGGCGTCGGGATCTTGATCGGCACGCCATACCCCGCGTTGAACGCCGTCGTCTCCGAGAACGACAGCGCGTCGTTGCTGCCGTTGATCTCCTTCGTGAACTCCTTCTCCAGCACGACGCCCCACGGCAGCGCGCCGCTCACCGCCGGGGCGCTCCACCTCTCCTCGGGCCCGAAGCGGTCGCCGAGGTTGAGCCGGACCCGGTAGTAGCCCTGTCCAGGCTGCTTGATCACCCGGTCGGGCAGCCTGTCGCCGTTCAGATCCACGAAGTCGATGAGCGTCCGGCTCACCGTGTGCGCGATGCCGCCGCCGATCCCCGCATAACCCACCTGCAGGCTGTTCGTGGTGTTGTCCTGCACCCGCATCGACTTGAGCTGCTCCGGGGACCAGACCCGGCTCAGCGCGGTCAGCGGATCCCCGTCGACCTCCGGCAGCGGCTCGAACGGATCGCCGCTCGGATCGAGCGCCGCCCAGGCGCGCTCGTCCCCGAAGCGGTAGCCGAGGTTCAGCTGCACATGGAGCACACCGCCCGCGCTCCTCACCTTGTCCGGGAGCCCGTCGCCGTTCACGTCGAGCAGGTCGCGCGTCGTCTGCGACGTGCCCCAGCTCTTGCCGAGAGAGGGCAGCACGCTGAGCACCTCCTTGGTCTCGGCGCTCGCCTCGATCTTCTCGGCGACCACCGACGCCGCGGATCCGAAGCCGAACCCGAACCGCGCGCTCATGGTCTCGATGACCCGGATGTCCCCCGGCCCCCCGAGGGTCAGGGCGCCATACTGCCCCGGCTGCTGCCCGTCGCACCGGCCGCCGCTGCCGCACGTCTGGACGCGCACGCCGCCCTGCGTGACGGCATCGGGCCGCCCATCGCCGTTGAGGTCGACGAGCTCCAGCTTCGACTCGGTGGTCCCGGTCGTCACCTGGAACGACCCGATGAGCGCGAGCTCCCCCGAGGCCGAGCCGTTGTGGCTCTTCCTCAGCCCGGGGACGTTGGCCACGTCCTCCGGCCGGATGCCGCCGACGCGCGACGGCTTGAGCTCCCCGGCCCGGATGTACATGTCCGCGCCCGAGCCCCGGAACACCGGGCCGCTGACGCTGCCCACGAGAGGAAACCCGGCCTCGCCCGGCGACCAGCCCGCGTGGTACCCCTCCCAGTGCGGCTCGACGCGCGTGAAATAAGGCGGCCTGTTCTCCTCCGGCCTCCGGCGGAGCTGGTTCTCGTCGAACGGGTACTCCGTCGTCCACTCGCCATAGCTGAAGCCGCGGAACCCGCCCACCATGCGGGCTTCCAGCTTCCCATCCGGGATCGCTCGAGCGTTCACGGCGGGCACGTCCAGCACCGTCCCCGTCTCGTTGAACACGAGCTGCGGGAGCCACGACACCGACGCTCCGGGATCCGACAGCGATGTGTCCATGTCTGCTGCGCTCTCGAAGAACTTCGTGAAGGCGAGCTCCTCGCCCTCCGTCACCGGGAACACCACCGGATCGCTCGGGCCAGGCACGCTCCTGGCCGGCGAGATCGCCTCCGCTCCGAGCAGCTCCCGGAACAGCCGCTCGATCCCGCGATCCACCCGCAGGGTCACCGGCCCCTGCGTCGCTCGCTTGGAGGCGGAGCCGAGCAGGCTGACCGGCCCGCTCTCGGGCATGGCCACCCGCGACAGCGAAAGCGCCGTCCCGCCGGTCGTGCTGTCGCTCAGCTGCACGGGCGCCACGATCGACTCCTCGGGCACCGAGATCGGCCCGCGGTCGCCGGGCAACGCTTCGAGCCCGCAAACCCTCTTTCCGGACGGACCACCGGACCTGGGCGCGCACTCCCCTACCGCGCGGCAGCTCCCCGGATCCGCGTCGTGGCCGCACACCTCGGTGTACCGGGCGAACCCCTGGTACTGCACGCGCGAGGGGTCGACCACGTTCTCGCCGAGCTCGGCGTACAGGAACAGGAGGTCGCCCTGAAGCACGGACACCTGCCACGCGATCTCGGTGCCGAGCTGCGCGCCGGACACCCTGGTCTGATGGAGCTCGATGCTCTGCCCCGAGTCGACGTCCTGGCGCACGAGCCGCACATCGAACGCATCGAGCACGTCAGTCCGGACGAAGCTCGCCTGCACCGTGACCTGCCCGTCCGCCCCCGCGGCCCAGCCCGGCACGCTCCGGTCGAGCACGGAGAAGTCGTCCGCGAAGGTATAGGTGTACATCGGACGCCCGAGCGCGTCGGGGCGCATGATGTCGCGCGGAAGCAACGGCCGGCAGGAGTCCGACAGGCAGAGCTCCGCATAACCGATGCGCGGGTTCCAGCGCGTGATGTCGCCCTCGATGTCCTCCTTCGGGTCCACGCGGAAATAGAGCGCATCCGTCGGACGGACGCGAACGCGGACGCCGCTCCCGCACCCCGCCTGGCCCTCGGGGACACACGCAGGATCGCTCGGCCCGATGTCCCTCTGCCAGAGCAGCTGGTGGTCGCGGTGCAGCTTGTCATTCGGCCGCGGCGCCGGCGTCGTCTTCGTGATCGACGCCATCACCCCGTCTCCCGCGCCGCCCCCGGCCAGCGACACGCCGCCGCTGATGACGACGATACCGTCGATCGGCGGCGTCCATTTCACCAGCGCGCTGGTCCGGTAGAACGCGTTGCGGAGCGCCTCGACCTGCTCGCCATCGCTGAAATCCTCGTCGATCGTGAACCCGGCGCCGCGAGCGCCCGGCCCCAGCCGCGCGTTGTTCGGGTTCAGCGTCGCCCCGCTCCCATCCAGCAGCTCCGGGAAGCCATCCCCGTTGATGTCGAGCAGCAGGCTCTGCGCGGTCGCGGTGCTCCAGGCGCGGTTGAGACCATACCCTCCGAGCTCCTGGAACAGGTGCATCGCCCCCTGCAGGCCGGCCGTGATCTGGTGCGTGCTGCCCACGCTCTCCGGCGAGAACGCGTTTCCGCTCGACCGATCCGGGAGCGAGTTCAGCCAGACGCCGTTGCTGCCCACGAAATCCGGGAGCCCGTCGCCGTTGATGTCCGTGAACGCGACGTCCTCATCGTCCGCCCCGAACGAGACGGAGACCCCCAGCCCGGCGTGCGGATCACACACCGTCGGCCCCACGCCGACGAACGCGCTGAGCCCCCCTTCGATTGAGCTCGTGGCCCCGAGACCATCGCGCCCTTCCGCCGGGCGGCTCCACTCCGTCGGCGCCGAGAACACCTGGAGCTCGCCGTCCTGTTGCTCGAGGCCGAAATACTCGAAGCTGTGCTCGTAGAGCGGCTCCTCACCGCCGTTTCCGTGGACAGCGATGCTCTTCAGCAACGACTTGTGATGGTGCCGCGCGTCCGGCGTGTCGTACGCGAAGAGATAGCTCCGGATGATCTCCTCGGCGCCGGGCGCCTGACCCATGGTCACGTCGACGCGCGTAAGCCTCCGCGTCGTCCGCACCTCGAAGCCAGCGCGCGCCGAGCTCACGACGTCTCTCCGCTGCGCTCCGTCGTCCACGGAGAAGACCACGTGATAGTGCGCTCCAGGGACGCCGCTCTCGTGCTCCGTGTAATCGATCCGCTGCGGATAGAGCTGCACCCAGTCCTCGCCCTCGGGCGCGTCCTTGAAGTACGAGATCCGCATCCGGTTGCCGAACGTGTCTTCCACCAGCTCCAGGTTCCAGCGGAAGATCCCGACCTCGCTGGACCGGTCCGTAAGGCGCGCGCCCGCGCTCTGCCCGTAGGTATACCGGGTGCCGTCCTTGTCGGTGACCACCCAGTGAAAGCTCTTGGGATCGGCCCCGAGTCGCTCGATGCGATCGAAGGCGCCCTCGACGCGCCGCTCGTACCTGCCCGGCTGACCGGGGATGGCCCGCAGCATCTGGCCGTCGAGCGTGTAGAGCTCGTCGCCCGTGTACCGCCACACGCCGAACCGCGTGTCGATCTCGATCGCCGAGACGCGCAGATCCCACCCCACGCCGAGCCAGCCATTGCCCAGCTCGCTCTCGTACGTGACCGCCAGATCCGGCGCGATGCCGTGCCGGCCCGGCGGCACCTCGATCGGGAACGACAGCTGCGCCGTGCCCCGGCCGTTCGCCTCCGGCGGCTCGATGAACGACACGCCCGCAGACGGGCTCGCGAGCTGGATCCCCTTCATCGCGTTGGGATCGAACGACTGCGCGCCCGGCTGATCCGGCATGGAGATCGCCGCGTTGACGAAATCGGTGAAGTGATCCGTCAGGCTCGTGAGCTCCCGGGCCCCGCCCTCCTCGACGCGCCCGAGCTTCGTCCATCGCTGAACCGTCTCGTCGAAGTAGAAACCGAAGATCTCCCTGGCCCTGGCGCCGCTCGGGATCGCTGCGGCGTCGACAGGCAACGTCAGCTTCACCGGCTTCTTGAACTTGAGCCCGTGCGGGCCGAAGCGGAACGCGCGCCCCTCGGGCGTCACATTGCGCATCGCGCGCCCCATCGGCTGCACCTGGACGGGCATCAGCGGGCGGATCGTGATGCGCGTCGTCTCTTCCAGCGCGTCAGGCGGGATATCGAGCGTGGCGCCCGCGAACGAGAGCACCGCGCCCTTGTCCGGGCTCACCACCGCGCCATAGGGCGCGCCGTGGTCCACGACGAGCCCGCTCGGGGCGGCGCCCGCGGCGCACGGACCGAGATCGAGCTCGCGACCGAGGCGTGTGCCGTCCTCGATCCGCGCCTCGAGGCGCGCCGTCCACGTCCGGTGACTCGCCCCCTCGGGCTCCGGGAGCGTGAGCTCGAAGCTGCCGTCGTCGCCCAGCGTCACCGGCTCCGGGCCGGCGAACAGCCGTGCTCGCGACGCGTCCTCGCCGGCCAGATCGAGGAACCCGCGCACAAGGGCTCTCCCCTCGGCGCACTCGCCGTGCAGCGGCGTGCTCAGCGCGATCCGCCGCGCGCGGGAGGGGACGGGGCTCGCCACCACAGCGACGTCCGACACCTCGGCGTGGCTCCCCTTCGCCCGCGCGATCTGCACGGAGGCCGCCCCCGGCCAGCTCGCTGAGTGCGGGAGATCGAACCGGTGCCAGCCCGGCGGCAGGTCCTTCAGGTCGAAGCGCAGCCCCTCGGCTCCTTCGCTGGGCGCGATCCGGAGCTCCCCGGCGCCCGCGCTGCTCAGCTGGAAGAGGAGCGCGTGCGGCGCCACGCGCGCGCCGAAATCGAGGCTCAGCGCCTCCGTGCGAGGCGCGCGCTCGCCGCCGGCCGGCCGGGCGCGCGCCTCGGCAGCGGGACGCGCCTCGACCACACCGGCGTGCGGGATCCCGACCACCCGCAGCGCGCTCACGGTGAATCCGTGCTCCTGCTCCGCGGAGGGCCGGAACCGCACCACGTTCTCGCCGCGCCTCAGCCACGCGGGCGCGATCTCCTCCACTTGCAGACCTCCGGTCGCGGGCGCTGCCGCCAGGGAGCCGCCGCGCGGGGCCGTGCCGTTGATCTGCCGGTTCACGCTCGACCAGTGCCCGCGGCCCTCCAGCTGGTAGACGAGGAACGCGCGCGCGAGCGCCCGTGGATCGGTGTCCACATGGAGCGACAGCGATTGCTCGCCGCCCGTGCGCGTCACTGTGGCCCGCTCCGACGTCGCAGCGAACTGGTAAGCCCCGGCGAGCCGCCCTGCGAGCACGCGATCGGCGAGCTCCACCTCCGAGAGGCCGCGCGTGGGCGCGCCGGCGCTCCAGAACAGGATCTCCTGCGGCCCGCGCTCGCCCGAAGGAAGCCACTCGAGGACGACGTGCTGGGCCGTGACCGCCATGGGAAGGCGCGTCCAGCGCTCGCCCGTGTCGTGGAGCGGCACGTCGGCGAGGCCGGAGACGGCCTGAAGCTCGGCGCCGTCCTCCGCACGGACCGTGAGCGCGCCCTCGCTGCGCCCGTACAGCGCGAGCGCCTCCAGCGCGGTGGGCTGCGGAAACGAGACCCGGATCCGCACCTTCTCCCCGGTCTCGCTGCGAAGCCCCGTATCGCCGCGGCCGTCGAACAGGACCCACGGGTCCGCCCCCGGGCCGGCGCCATCGGCGCGAACGTCCGCTGGCAAGGCCACCATCGGGACCACGGCGAGGCCGTCGGGGCCGCCTGCGGGTTCTGCCGCGCTCGCGAGCAAGGCGGCGTCCCCGGCGAGCGCCGCCGCGGGCTCGGCGCCGCCGCGAGCGCCGGTGAGCCGCGCGCGCAAGGGATCGCCTATCCGGCGCAGCGTCAACGCTTGAGCCCACGCACCGAGGGGCGCGCTCACCACCATGAGCAAGAGAACGCAACCCGCGCACCGCCGCCATACCCGTCTCACCCACCCGGACGTCATCGCTTGCCTCCGCGGGCGCGAAGGGAGCAAACGGCATCGTAAATAGCAATTACAAACGATAACAGACGGGGCGGTCTCGCCACGAAAGGCGCCAAGCTCGGCCGGTTCCCAGCACGATTTCAGCGCACCCGAAGGCGCTGCACCTCTGAGCCATCGAATTCGGACTACCGGGTGCGGAGAAGTTCATTATCCTGTGACGCTCAAGCAACACTCCTTGGCTCGCCCTCTCGACCGCCCGTGCGGCGTGGGGGTGGCCGATCACGCCGTTCACGGAGGTGACCTTGCGCAATCTCACGATAGGGGACCTGAAGCTCGCGCTGCGCGATCTCTTGACCGACAAGGCCGATGAGCTGCGCCTGTCGGCGACAGGCAAGCTGTATGAGCCGCGGCTCAGGGCGAAGCAGAAGGAGATCGACGCGATCCCCGACGCCGCGGGCACGCAGGCGCCGCTCGCCAGGGAGCTCGCCGAGGCGGACGCCCGGCATGACGGCCTCGGGGCGGCCGTCTTCTTCCTGTGCAAGGCCGTCGAGGCGCACCCCGCCTTGCCGGCGGCGCTCAAGGAAGCGGCGGCGACCGCGCAGCAGGCGTTCGTCCCGAAGCTCGACGTGCTCCGCGCCCCGTACGCCGACGAGGCATCGGCGGCGCTCGACAACCGGCCCGAGCTGACCCGGCTCAAGGCGGAGCTGAAGGCCGCCGCGACCCCCGGCGGAGGGACCCTGCACGACTGGGTGAAGGCGTTCGTCGCCGCCGGAGACGACATCGATGGCCTGCTGCGCAGGCGCGCCACGCTCCTCGCGACGGGCGAGAACGCCGCGGCCACCGGCCCTCTCCGCGGCGCCGCCGTCGGGCTGCTCGGGCGGTTCCGGGAGGCGCTCCGGGACGAGATCCAGGAAGAGGGCAGCAAGCTGCCGGCCGACCACGAGGCGCGGCTGTTCGCCTACGTCGACAAGCTCAACAGCGATCGCGAGCGGATCGGGCGCGGGCGCGCGGCGCCCGAGCAGGCCCCGCCCACGCCCCCCAGCCCGCCGACGGTGCCCAGCGCGTCAGCTCCGGCCGCGCCCGTAGTAAGCGCCGATCCCGAGCTGTAGCCGGACCGCTCGCGGCGACATGCCGGGGGCGTGAGCGGCGAGGCACCCGTCGATGTCCGACACACCCGGCAGCCTGCTCGGCGAGGCACCCGCCGATGTCTGATATCCCCGGCGGCCTGCTCGGCGAGGCACCCGCCCATGTCGCGACATCCCGGGAGCCGAGACGGAGCAGGCGCCCGCCCATGTCGGACCTCCCCGGGCGCATCGGCCAGCAGGCACTTCCCCATGTCGGACATACCGCCGGAAGGCCCAGCAGCGCCCGCGCCGCCTCGCTCACCCCCCGCCAACAGCCGCGCGCGCAGCGCGTTCACAGATGTGCTGACGCGCACCGCTACGTTCATCACCAATGCCCGCTACATCTTGGCCGTCTACACCGAGGCCCTTCTGGTCTCCTTCAAGGAGCGCTCGAACTTCGACGTCAGGTCGACATGTCGACGCGCTGTCCACCGGAAGCCGACTTTGCTTTGATGAAGGTCTTCATGTTCCGCCTCAGCACCGTGCGCGCCAAGCTCACCGTCCTCGTCGCGCTCTCTTCGCTCGCGACCCTCGCGGCCCTCCCCGTGCTCTCGTGGGTGATGCACCGGCAGCTCCTCGCGCAGATCAGCGAGCGCGTCCCGCAGGCGATCCGCAACTTCCGGCTGGAGCTCAGGCAGCAGCAGCGCGCCATCTCGGCGACCTCACGCCAGGCGTCTCGAACGCGCGAGCTGGTCGAGGGGCTCCGGCTGCGGAACGAGACGGCCGTGGAGACGGCGCTCGAGGCCGTCACCGCCGCCCATCCCAACGTCGCCATCGTCGCCTTCGATGAGCTCGGCAATCGGGTCGCGGCCAGGGGGCTCGATGCGCCGCCGCCGAGCACGGACGAGGTCCCCGGGCTCACCGAGGGCCTCTCGGGCCTCGCCGAGATGGACGACCTGCGGGACGTGCTCGTCCATGGGTGCGATGGACAGCCAGGCTCGCCGCCCGCGTACATGATCGCCCAGCATGCGAGGAGCGACGCCGGATCGCTGCTCGCCTGCATCCCCATCGATCACACCTACTTCGACGAGGTGGCGACGAAGCTCGGCGTGGAGATCGCGCTCGTCGATCCGTCGGGCAAGAGGGTCACGGGCACGGCGCGCTTCCCGACCGAGCTGCTCCAGGGCGCCGTCATCGGCGACGAGACCCACCCCACGATCGTCGAGGACGCGAGCTCGCTGTGGGCCCTCTCCCGGTTCGCGCCCCGATCGCTCCGGGGCAAGGCCGGCGATTTTTCGATCGTCATGGCGCTCGACGTGAGCGACGTCCGCAACATCGTGCGCCAGAACCTGATGTTCGCGGCCGGCGTGCTCACCGTCGCGGCGCTCTTCTCGCTGGTCCTCGGCGCGCGCCTCGCAAGCACGATGTCGCGCGCGCTCTCCCGCGTGAACGTCGCCCTGAAGCACCTCGAGCAACAGCAGTACGTCCATGTGGAGGCGGTGAAGACCGGCGACGAGCTGGAGGATCTCGCGACCGGCTTCAACTCGATGGTCGACGGCCTCAAGGAGCGCGACAAGCTCCGCAGCACCTTCGGCAAGTACATGACCGAATCCGTGCTCGAGCACCTGCTCGCCGGCAAGGTGCAGCTCGGCGGCGAGACGCTCACCGTCTCTATCCTCTTCTGCGATATCCGGAGCTTCACGACGATCAGCGAGAGGATGAACGCCCATGAGCTCGTGGGGCTCCTCAACGAGTATTTCACCGAGATGGTGGCCATCATCCTCGACGAGGGCGGGGTCGTCGACAAGTACATCGGCGACGCGATCATGGCGGTGTTCGGCGCGCCCGTCCCCAGGCCGAACGACGCCGTGCGCGCCGTGCGCGCCGCCGTCCGCATGCGCGCCGCGCTCGAGCGCTTCAACGAGCGACTCGCAAAGCGGGGGATCCCGGCGCTGAAGACCGGCGTCGGGATCCACACCGGCGAGGTCGTCGCAGGCAACATCGGCAGTGAAGCGCGGATGGAGTACACCGTCATCGGCGACGCCGTGAACCTCGCCTCGCGCCTGGAGAGCGCGACCAAGGAGCTCGGCGTGAGCGTGCTCCTCAGCGAGGACACGCACCTCCTCGTGAAGGACGTCTTCAACACACGTCCCATCAGCGAGATCACGGTCAAAGGCCGCGTGCAGCCGGTGATGACCTACGCGGTGGCGGATCTCTGACGAGCGCCTGGGACGATAGCGCGTCAAGGCGCTCGGCGCGGCGGGGGTGCGCGTGACCGCGGGCTAGCACCAAACACCTCCGAGCCCTTCGGAGCGTTCAGCGACGACTTCCGCCTCAATGCATGTTGGGCGAAAAGGAAGAAGGAAAGATTCACAGGGAGGCGGGGAGGCGGGGAGACGAGAGATGGGGATCAGTCGTTCGAACCGTCAGGCTCACCTCTCCTCCACCTTGGTCTGTATATATCTCTCTCCTCCCCGTCTCCCCGTCTCCCTGTGAACTCTCTCTTTCTCTGTCTCCCGCCCAACGAACCGCCGGTGCTGACCGCGCTTCGCGCGGTGGCTCGTCGACCATCCACGCTGCACTCAGCCCGAGGTGGTCGCGTTCATCGAGCGCGAGTTCGGTCCGGCGGTGGCTCAGGCACATTCGGCCAGGCACGGCCCATCTCCCGACATGCGCGCCCGCTCCCGCGCAGCGGCGCTCGTCACCCCCCCGCGAGCAACCGCGCAATCTCCCCGCGCTGGCGCCGCGCCGAGCGCGCCAGCGAGAGCTGACCCGCCGCCCGGTACAGGTTGTGCGCGACCCGCGTCGGGAAGCGCGACGGGTCCCAGCCGAAATACCGGTCCTCGAACGCATCCCGGCAGAACCTCGCCGCGAGCTCCAGCGCGATCCGCTCCGCCGCGTCGACGAGCGCCTCCCGCTCCTCCGCCCCGAACGGCCTCGCGTCGCGGTAGCCCGCCACCGCGGCGGCGAAGACCTCGAGATCGAAGCGCGTCTCGGTCGAGTCCTCCCCGACCGGGTTGCACCACGACCGCCACGCGTCGCCGAGCTCCACGTCGATCGACTGCAGCGCCAGCGTGTCGAGGTCGAGCAGGCAGATCCCCTCCCCCGCCTCGGAGAAGCGCAGGTTCGAGATCTTGAGGTCGCCGTGGCAGTGCCGGACCGGCAGGTCGAGCCGCCCCCGCCACGTGCGAAACGCGTCGAGGATGGCGTCCGCCAGCCGCCGCCCCTCGCCCCCGGTGGCCGCGCCGTTCAGCCGCTCCATGTGGAGCGCCGTGTCGTGCGCGCCGGCGCGGACGTGGCGGTACACGTGCTCGAGATCGTCCACCGCCCGGTGAAACCGGGCCGCGAGCTCCCCCGCGGCGCGCGCCAGCACAGGAGAGCCGACCCGGTGGTGCGTCCGGCCAGGGACGAAGTCCATCACCCGCCACACCGCCCCGTCAGCATCGCGCGCGCACAGGGCGCCGTCGCCGGCGCGCAGCAGCCGCGGCGTCGCGAGGCCGCGGGCCGCCAGGTGCGCCGTCACCGCCTCGATGTCGTCGTGGACCTCCGGGGCGAAGATGGGGCTCACCCGCTGGACCACGTACCGCGGAGGGTCGCCTGCCAGCCAGGTGCCGTTGATGAGGCCCTCGTCCTCGCAGCGGCGCACGGAGAGGCCGCTCAGGGGCGCCCACACGTCCGGGATCATCGGGGCGGGAGGCTAGCTGCGCTCGGTCTCGGGGGGCAAGGGAGGCGTCGAGACCGCCGAGACCGCCGGGACCGCCGGGACCGCCGCGGCCCGCCGGCGCAGCATCCACTGCGCCCCGAGCCACGTGACGACGCCAGCGCCGAGGCCGAGCCAGGCGGACGCCGCGGGCGCGCCGGCGCGCTCCACCAGGAACGCCCCGCCGAGCAACGTCCCGCACAGGCCCACCGTGAGGGCCAGGTTGTCGGCGGCCGAGAGCCGGCCGACGAAACGATCCGGCGAGAGCCGCTGGATCTCCGTGCTCGACAGCACCCAGTTCGCCCCGCTGCCCAGGCCCCACACGAGCACGACCGCGAGCAGCGCCGCCGGGTGGCGGGTCACCGCGAACACCGCGATCGCCCCGAACGTGACCCAGACGGCCCCGGTCGCCGCGAGCTCGCCCCGCAGGCCGCGGCGGACCAGCGCGACGCCGACCAGCGGGCCGACCCCGGTGCCCGCGCCGCGCACGCACTGGAGGACGCCCAGCGTGAGCGCGCCCGTGCCCGCGAAGGGGAGCTGCGTCGCGACCAGGTTGAGCAAGAGGAGCGCCCCGCCGTTCGCCATGTGGACCGGCGTCTTCGCGAGCACCGCGGCGAGCAGCGGAGGCCGCTCCCACGCGTGCCGCCACGCGAGGACCATGTCGCGGCGCACCGACGCGAGCGCCGACAGCATGCCGCCCTCCGACGGCCGCCCCTCCGCCACCATCGGGGGGAGCCCCCGGAGGAACAGCGCCGCCAGGCCGAACGACGCCGCGTCCAGGGCGAGCGCCGCCGCAGGGCCGAGCCCCGCGATCAGGCCCCCGACCGCCATCCCGACCGCGAACATGACGCTCCACGTCGCCGACGTGATCGCGTTCGCCTCGAGCAGCTCGTCCTCCTCGACCACATGGCGCAGCACCGCGCTCTGCGCCGGCAAGCGCAGCGCGCCCACCGACGCGCGCGCGAAGACGAGGACCTGCACCCCGACCACGCTGCCGGCGACCGCGGCCCCCAGCATCCCGAGCGTGAGCGCGCCCTGCGCCACGCTCGTCGCGACGAGCAGCCACCGCCGATCCAGCCGGTCCGCAAGCACCCCCGCCACCGGCGCGAACAGCGCGATGGGGAGGTGATGCCCCACCATCACCAGCGCGAGCGCCACGACCCCGCCCCCCTCGCCCCCCAGCGCGAGCAGGCTCACAGCGACGAAGCTCATCCAGTCGCCCAGCAGCGAGACGACCTCGCTCATCCAGACGCGACGGAACGCAGGACGGCAACGGAGCAGGAACAGGCCAGGACGGCGCTCCGGGCGCCTGCCGCTGTTCATCCAGGGCACACCATGCTAATCGCGCTCTGTCTCATGCGGATCTGCGCCATCATTCCCGCCTACCAGGCCGAGCGCAACGTGGGGGACGTCACACGGGAGGCGCTCCGGGTCCACGGCCTGGCCGGCACCGTCATCGTGGTGGACGACGGGTCGAGCGACAGGACGGCCGAGCGGGCGCGCGCGGCGGGCGCCACGGTGCTGAGCCACCCGGAGAACCTGGGCAAGGGCGCCGCCCTGCGCACCGGGATGGAGTTCGCCCTCGCCGCAGGCTTCGACGTCGCGGTCACGATCGACGCGGACGGACAGCACCCGCCGGAGGAGGCGCGGCGCCTCATCGAGGCCGACGCCGACCCCGAGGCGCTGGTGCTCGGCATCCGGGATCTCGTGGGCGCAGGCGCGCCGCGCGCGAACCAGATGTCGAACCGGATCTCGAACTTCTTCCTCTCCCTCTTCGCCGGCCGCCCCTTCGCGGACACCCAGTGCGGCCTGCGCCGCTACCCGCTCCGGACGACGCTGTCGCTCGGCGCCCGCGACGAGGGGTACGCCTTCGAGGCGGAGATCCTCCTGCGCGCGGTGGCCGCCGGCGTCCGCCTTGTCGAGGCGCCGATCCGGGTCATCTACCCGCCCGAGGGCGAGCGGCTCACCCACTTCGACAGCGTGCGCGATCCGGCGCGGATCATCCGCCGGGTGGTGGCGACGCTCGCGCTCACGCGCGGGCTCCGCCACGTGCCGACCGAGCCGGTGCTGGCCCCCGACCCCGTCCGCCCGGCCGCGGCGAGCGCGCTCGCCACGGAGCTCGACCCCCACCCGCGGCAGCCGGCGACGGCGCCTCCCTGATTTGCGGCCGCCGCGCCTCGCACGCCACCGCCGCAAGCTCCTCGCGGCCGCCGCGCTCCTCGCCGCGCCGGTCCTCGCGCACCTCGGCATCGCCGCCGCGACGCGGATCGAGCCGCCCCCGATCCGCGCGGCCGCCGGCGAGCCCGAGGCGAGGCCGGGGGGGCTGCGCGTGCTCGGCCCGGCCTACGTGCGCCCTCGCGGGCGGATCCTCGAGGCGCGCCTCTCCGGGTCGCCGGAGGAGATCGGGCACCAGCACGGGCGGCTCTTCTACCCGGAGATGGTCAAGAACGAGGGGACCCTCTACGAGCAGTTCCACCACTACGTGCCGGTCGCCCCGCTCCGGTGGCTCATCATGGACCTGTCGCGCCTCGAGTTCCGCGGCGTCGACGAGGGCATGACCGACGGCGTGCGGCGCGAGATCGCCGCGCAGGCCCGCGCCTTCTCGCCCGACCCGTTCGACGGCGTCCTCCCCACGTACCACCGCTTCGTCTTCCTCCAGTCGCTCTACGACATCGCGCTCTCGTTCGAGCACTCGCCGCTCATCGGCTGCACGAGCTTCGCGCTCACCGGGACGGCCTCGGCGGACGGGCACGCGGTGCTCGCCCGCAACTTCGACTTCGAGGCCGGGCCCGTCTTCGACGAGGGCAAGGCGGTGTTCCTCGTCCACGAGCAGGGGAAGATCCCGTACGCCTCGGTGTCCTGGCCCGGCCTGATCGGCGCGGTGACGGGGATGAACGCCGCGGGCCTCGCGCTCGTCGTCCACGGCGGGCGGGCCGGCGAGCCGCGGGCGGCAGGCGAGCCGGTCGTCCACACGATGCGCGAGGTGCTCGGCCGCGCGCGGAGCGTCGACGAGGCGCTCGCGATCCTCGAGGCGCGCGCGCCGATGGTCTCCCACCTCGTGATGCTCGTCGACGCGGGCGGCGAGGCGGCGATCGCCGAGCGGGCGCCCGGCGCGCCGCTGCACGCGCGCCGGGGCCGCGGCAAGGTCCCGCTCACCAACCACTTCGAGGGGCCGCTCGCGGGCGATCCGCGCAACCTCCGCGTCCAGGCCGAGACCTCGACCCGCCCGCGGCGCGACCGCCTCGACGAGCGGCTCGCGGCGTTGCCCGAGGGCGCGACGATCGAGGCGGCGATCGACGTCCTGCGCGACCGGCGCGGGCGCGGCGGCGCGCCCCTGCCGCTCGGCGACCGGCGCGCGATCGACGCGCTCATCGCCACCCACGGGGTCGTCATGGACGCCACGGCGCGCGTCCTCTGGGTCAGCGAAGGCCCCCACCTCGCGGGCCGCTTCCTGCGCTTCGACCTCACCCGGCTGCTCAGCCCCACGTTCGACCCGGCGCTCGACACCGCCGAGCCCGACGCCATGCCCGAGGATCCGCTGCTCACGAGCGGCGACTACGCCGCCTGGGAGCGCGCGGGCTCACCCCACGAAGGCGGGGAGCGCGGCAACGACAATCCTTAAATAAGCAACGACAATCCTTAAATAAACAGACGCAACCAAATAACCGCTCCGTCCCTCGCGCAAGCGCGGCGGCGCCGCCTCCATGCCGTGACGCGGAGGTGGCAAGCGTGGCGAGCGAGCGCGACAGCCCCGCGCCCGGGACGCGCCTCATCCCACAGCGAGCACGAAAGCGCCGCGCCCGCGAGGATCCTCCCCGCAGCGCAGCGGCGACACACCCGGCGCGAAATCGCAAGTTTTCGGCGTGGTTTCGGGGTGCCCTCTCTCCCACGCCCATACACCGGAGGTGGGACACCTCTCGTCCGGCGTGGCCTTACCGCAAGATTGCCTAGCGCGACCTTCCGTCCGACAATGCGATTCGGGGCGCCAAGGTCGCGGCATCGGAGCGGCGACCGGGTCGACCAGACCATGACGGACATCAACCTGATCAACACGACCCTCGATCAACGGTACGTCATCCTCGGGCTGCTCGGGGAAGGCGGGATGGGGGCGGTCTACGAGGCACGGCACCTGGGCACCGGCCGCCGCGTCGCCGTCAAGGTGATCACGAGCAAGCTCGCGCAGGACGAGGCGGTGATGGCCCGCTTCGAGCGCGAGGCCAGGGCGGCCGGCGCGATCGACAGCGAGCACATCGCGAGCGTGCTCGATAGCGGCAGGGACCGCGCGACCGGCCTGCCCTTCCTCGTGATGGAGCTGCTCAACGGCGAGGACGTCGACCAGATGCTCCGGCGGCTCGGCCCCTTGCCGCCCGAGCTCGCGCTCTGCATCGTGGCCCAGGCGTGCATGGGCCTCATCAAGGCGCACGACGCGCGCGTCCTCCACCGCGACATCAAGCCCGCCAACCTGTTCCTGGCGCGGCGCGACGGGGGCGAGTACGCGGTCAAGCTCCTCGACTTCGGCGTCGCCAAGATCCAGGACGACACCTTCGAGCAGCAGAAGGAGCTCACGGCCACGAGCAACCTGATCGGCTCGCCCATCTACATGTCGCCCGAGCAGGCGCGCAACATGCGGGACGTCGACGGCCGGACCGACGTCTGGTCGCTCGGCATCGTCCTCTTCAAGATGCTCGCCGGGCGCACCCCCTACAGGAACTCGCGGGGGCTCGGCGAGCTCATCGTCGCGATCTGCTCGACCCCGGCGCCGCCCATCCAGACGCTGGCGCCCTGGGTGCCCTACGAGGTCTCCGAGATCGTCCAGCGCGCGCTCCAGATCGACAGGAACCTGCGCTTCCAGAGCGCGGCGGAGATGCTCGACGAGTGCCGGATGCTCCTGCCGCACGGCATCTCGATCCACGAGAGCATGCTGCGGCCCCTGCCCGACTCGGTGCAGGCCGACATCCCGCCGCCCTCGCAGGGGCCGCCGAACCCCGACGCCTCGACGCGGCGCCCGCCCACGCCCGTGGGGACGCCCCGCAGCCGCACGCCGACGCCCGGGAGCACGTCCCGCAGCTGGCCGGACCCCGGCGACTTCTCGACGCGGCGCCCGCCCACGCCCGTGGGGACGCCCCGCAGCTGGCCCGAGCACGTCACGCACAGCGGGGCCCTCGGCCAGAGCGGTCACCACCACGCGACCCAGAGCGGTCACCACCACGCGACCCAGAGCGGCCACCACGTGACCCCGCACGGCCTCCTGATCCGCGGGCTCCCGGACGGCCCGCCGCCGTCGAGGACGGTCTCGGGCACCTCCGTGCCCTTCCACAAGACGATCATCGTGGCGGGCGACCAGCCCACCGCCCACGTGCGCCCCCGCAGCAGGGCGGCCCCGCTCGTGGTGGCGGCGGCGCTGGTCGCGGCGACGGGCGCCGGCGTCGGCGCCTGGCTGGTGCAGAAGACGACGGCGTCCGCGTCCGCCCCGGCGACCGGCGAGACGCAGCCCGCGCCGGCGGCCGCCGCCCCGGCCGCGCCCACCGCGGCGCCGGGCGCGTCCGCCGCGGCCGAGCCGGCCGTGCAGATCGATCCGGAGCGGCTCGGGAGCTTCAACCCGCTGCCGGCGGTCATCACGTCCTCGAGCAACCCGCTCACGGACGAGAAGATCAACCTCGGCCGGATGCTCTACTACGAGACGCGGATCTCGAAGAACCACGACCTCTCGTGCAACTCGTGCCACCCGCTCGACCGCTACGGCGCGGACGGCGCCAAGGTGTCGATCGGGCACGCGCACCAGAGCGGCCGCCGCAACACGCCGAGCGTGTACAACTCCGCGGGGTTCTTCTCGCTCATGTGGGACGGGCGCTTCGACAACGTCGAGGCCCAGGCCAACGGGCCGATGATGAACCCGAGCGAGATGGCGATGACGCCGGTGCGGCTGGAGGCGACGCTGCGCTCCATCCCCGAGTACGTGAAGGCGTTCGGCAGGGCGTTCCCGAGCGATCCGTGGCCCGTCAACGCCAACAACACCGCGAAGGCGCTCGGCGCGTTCGAGCGCAAGCTGATCACGCGCGGGCGGTGGGACCTGTTCCTGGAGGGGGAGCCCGAGGCCCTGACCAACGCGGAGAAGGAAGGGTTCAACACCTTCGTCGAGGTCGGCTGCGTGACGTGCCACTTCGGCCCGCACGTCGGGGCGACGATGTTCCAGAAGCTCGGCCTCGTGCGGTCGTGGCCCGACACGATGGACCGCGGCGTCTTCGAGATCACGAAGAAGCAGGCTGATTTCATGGTCTTCCGGGTGCCGACGCTCCGCAACGTGGCCATGACGGCGCCGTACTTCCACGACGGGTCCGTCTCGTCGCTGCAAGAGGCGGTGCGGCTCATGGGCAAGCACCAGCTCGGCAAGGACCTGTCCCATGCGCAGGTCGAGCAGATCGTCGTGTGGCTCAAGTCCCTGACGGGCGATCTCCCGAAGGAATACATCGCGAAGCCGGACCTGCCGGAGAGCGGGCCCAACACGCCGAAGCCCATTGCGGATTGAGCGCGGCCCGCTCGTCTGACATGACCATGTCAGAGGACGAGGCGAGGATGCAGCGACGATCTTTCCTGATGGGGCTCGCGGCGTGCGGCGGGGCGCTGTCGATCGGCAGCCACGCGCGCCGCGCGCGCGCGGACGAGGTGGGCGACGCGCTCGCCGAGATCACGCGGGCGCGCGCGTCGGTGAAGACGCTGGTCGCGCCGTTCACCCAGGAGCGGAGCATCGGCCTGCTGGCGACGGCGGTGAAGAGCGACGGCGAGATGACGCTGGTGCTGCCCGACCGGCTCCGGTGGGAGCTGAAGCCGCCGGACGCGATCACCTACTGGATCACGCCCGAGGGGTTCGGCTTCGCGACGCCGAAGGGCGCGGCGGGCGCGGGGCGCGGCGCGGCGGGGCGCTTCGGGGCGGTGCTGTCGGACCTCCTGGTGCTGCTCGGCGGCGATCTCGGGAAGCTGCGGGCGCGCTACGATCTGTCGATCCCGAGCCGCGCGGACGGGATCACGCTGGCGGCGCGGCCGCGGGCCGAGGAGGTCGCGAAGCACGTGCGCAGCCTCGAGATGACCTCGGGGCCGGAGCTGTGGTCGGTGCGGCGCGTGGTCATCGAGGAGCGGAACGGCGACCGGAGCGTCATCGCGTTCGGCAAGGTGGCGCGGGACGTGAGCGTGGATCCGGCGCGGATGAAGGCGCCGAAGCAGGGCTGAGCGGGCGCCGAGCGCGTGCCCGGCGGCGCGCGGGGCAGCGCCGGGCCGCCCGGCCCCCCGGGACACGGAAGCAGAAAAGAACGCGGGCGTCGCGGCGCTAGAACACCTATCACGTCAAAACCCGGAGAATTTTCACAGGGAGGCGGGGAGGCGGGGAGGAAGAAGAAATGAATTTCTCCCTCTTGCTGTCTCTCGCTCCCCGCCTCCCCGCCTCCCTGTGAAATTCCTGCTTTTTCTCGTGGTTTCAACCCGTTTGTCGCTCTAGGTGAAGATCAGCACTCGCACTCGTCCTCCCCTTCATAGGACTTGGCGACGAAGCTCATGTCGTACGGGTAGCTCGCCTCGGGCGGCCCATAGACGCGGAGCAGCAGATCGTTCGCCGAATCCGCGCCCCCTCCGTCGAGCCATACGCGTCCATGATCGCTCTCCTCAGCCCCGAGGAGCTCCATCGTGGCAGCGCTGTAGACCTCCACGATCAACGTGTTCTCCGGGCCGGGGGGCGGAGTGTACTGCTCACAACCCGAGCCGCACAGCCCTGCCCCGGAGGCCAGGACACGAAGGCTCCAGTTGACCTCCTCGATCCCGAGAGAGGTGGTGTCGAGCAGGTACCAGTCCTCGTCGCCCTGGCAGAGGACGAAGTCGATCTTCGAAAACCACGCGCTGGGACCGAGGCTGTCGTCGGTATGGTCATAGGCGAGCGGAGCCGCAGAGGCGGACGCGTCGTTCGCCTCGTAGGCGTCGTCTGCGCAAACAGGCTCTCCGCCGCCCCCGGTCGCGGCCCCGCCTACACCAGCCCCACCCGTGCCGCTGCCACCGCCGCCGCTGGTGGCGCCGCTGCCGCCGCTGCCGCTGGTGGCGCCGCTGCCGCCGCTGCCGCTGGTGGCGCCGCTGCCGCTGATGGCGCTGCCGCTGATGCCGGTACTGCCGCTGGCGTCGCTGCCGCCGCCGCCTTCGGCGCCTGAGCCCGCGCCATCGTCCAGCCAGCGCGAGCAAGATGTCGTTCCAAACAAAGAAGCGCAGAGCGCCGCGAACCCCATGAGACGAACCGAGCTACGAATGAGCGACATAGATAACTCCACTGGGCACAAATGAACAACCACCTCGAGGGCGAGACTTCGCCCTCGAGGCGCGAACATCGAGCGTTCGCGCAAAGCAGGCTCAGAAGCGAATCATCCGCTCACATCAATTCTTCATATTTCACGACTCTCTCCTTTCTCATGGCGCCATCCACGCCGCGGCGTATCCTTGCCGGCGATGGATCCGCATCGCTCGATCGCCTCTCATCGCGCTCGTGGTGGCCGCCGCCCTCACCATCCTCATTCGATGAGCTCGCGCGCCTTTCGCGGCACTCGCTTCCGGAGCATCGCGTGGGGCGCTGCGCTCGCCGCCGTCCTGGGGTGCCGTTCGTCGCCGCCTCCGCCGGCCCGCCAGGAGGTCATCGACATCCATGTGCACCTGACGGAGGCCAGCGCGGTGGCACCATTGCTCGCGCACATGGCCAAGCATCACGTCGATCGCGCCGTCATCCTGGCGAGCCCGGACCTGACCAGCGGCCGCGGCGGCGCTGGCCTCTCCGGCTACCGCGCGGGCAACGACATCGTCCTCGACGCCGCGGCGGCTCACCGTGGAAAGCTCATTCCCTTCGTCACCCTGGATCTGGTTCACGACGATCTCGCGTACCTCGCCGAGCTGCGCAGCCGAGGCGCCTGCGGCGTGAAGCTTTATCAGGGGCACAACCTCTTCCATGAGCGTCCCCTCGACGACCCCTCGCACCAGGCGATGTGGCAGGCGCTCGCGGATCAGGCGGTTCCGGTTCTGCTTCATGCCAACACCGTCCGTTACAGGAGCGAGCTCGAGGCGGTCCTGCGCGCCTTCCCCGACCTGCAGCTCGTGTGCGCGCACCTCTGCGGCAGCCGCACCGACCTCGCGCGCATGGAGTCCCTGATGGAGGCGTTTCCGCGCCTCCTCGTCGACACGAGCCATGGCTCCGCCGGCCCGGCGACAGAGGGCTTCGCGAGCCTCGAGCGGGAGCGCGCCCAGCTCCTCAGGCTGTTCTCTCGCTGGCCCGAGCGCTTCCTTTTCGGGACCGATCTCGTGACCAGCGGGCTCGACCCGATGTCCATGGAGCTGTGGGACCTGCAGGTGGAGTCGAACATGGGTCTCTTGAAAGAGGACAAGTTTCGCTTCTTTCGTCAAACCGCCGATCAGCCGGCCCGCACCATCGGCACCTATCAGGGCCTTCACCTGCCCCCCGAGCTCCTCGGCCCCGCCCTCGGACAGAACGCCGCGCGATGGCTCGGCGCCTGCTTGCGCTGAGGGCCGCCTCGCGGGCCGCCGGCCGCGGCCTCAGGGGCCGAACTTCGCGAGGAAGATCGCCCGGGTAGACGTCGGAGCCACCAGCGGCCCCGTGCCAAAGTCGATGGTGCCGAGGAACGGCCCGGCGGCGTACACGTCGCCGGTCGCGTCCATGGCCGTGGAATAGCCGTACTGTTGCTCCCTGCCGCCGGTGTGCTTCACCCAGCGGACCGTGCCCGCCGCATCGAGCTTCGCGACGAAGGCATCGCCATAGGTGCAGTCCATCAGGCCCGTGCCGAAGTCGACGTCGCCGTAGATCAAGCCGGTGATCGCGAGCTCGCCGTCCACGGTCGCCGCGACGTCCAGCGCCGTCTGCGGCCCATATTGCCCGAGGCGCTTCGCCCAGAGGAGCTCGCCCGCCGGGTTCAGCTTGGTCACGAAGGCGTTGCCGCCCCACGTGACAGAGCCGGGCTCGAGAGGACCGTACCCTCCTTCGCTCACCAGCGGACCTGCGCCGAAATCCACGGTCCCGAGGAAGGTCCCGCTGATGACGACGTTTCCAGCGCCGTCGACCGCGACGCCATACGCCCTCTGGAGCGCCTCGTCGCCGAACCGCTTGCTCCAGACGTGCTCACCGTCAGCGTCGAGCTTCGCCACGAAGATATCCTCGCTGCCCGCGGTGGTCAGCGGCCCGCCGCCGAGGTCGATCGCCTCGGCGAAATAGGCGCCGAAGCTGCCGGCAAGGACGACGCTGCCCGACGCGTCGAGCGCGACGTTGTGGATCTCCGTGTAGCCGAGCTGCTTGCTCCAGAGGCAATTCCCCGCAGGGTCGAACTTCGCGATGAACGAGTCGATGTCACCAACGCTGGTCAGCGAGGCGCCGCAGACGCTGATCTGGCCCATGAACGTCCCTGCCACGACGACGTTCCCGGCTGCATCCATGGCGAGGCTGTCCGCCCATTGATCACCATCGACGCCGACCCGAGCCGACCATACGTGATCTCCGTCTGCCGTGAAGACGGCCACGAAGGCGTCGCCACCCGACTCCTGCCCCACGAGCAAACCACCTCCGAAGTCGACGCCGGTCCCGTAAACCACCCCCGTCGCGGCAATGAGCCCCGCCTGGTTGACCGCGACGTCATGCGGGTAGACGGAACCGGGGAATTCCTTGTGCCAGAGGGGCTCTCCTTCGCCGTCGAATCTCGCGAGGGCGAAGGCCAGGGCGCCCCCGGTCGAGAGCGGACCGTCGCCGAAGTCGACGCCATCGGCAACCGTCGTCGCGACGACGAGGTTGCCGGGGTCGTCCACGGCGATGCGGCTGCCCACCCAGACGTGGGGTTGGCGTGGGTTCGCGGCGAAGTGCCGGCTCCACAGAGGATCGCCATTGCCGACGGCGCCGCCGGCACCTGCGCCGCCGCTGCCGCCTGCGCCGCCGCTGCCGCCTGCGCCACCGGCGCCTGCGCCACCGCTGCTGACGGCGGCGTCGCTGCCGCCTGCGCCGCCTGCACCGCCGCTGCCGGCCCCGCCCGCTCCGGTCGCGCCACCCCCGGCGCCCTCATCGCGTATGGGATCGAGCGGGATTCTGTCGCATGCGGCGACAAGCGTCATGAGCGCGGTGCATCCAGGTACGAGGAGCTGTTTCAAGGAGGTCTCTCCGATCTCGATTGAAGAAGTGCGCGTGGCTTGCTCCTATGAATGGCCGCCTGTCGTTGCGGCGGCTCACCGCTGGACGACGACACCGAGCGAGAACGACGCGAGCGGGCTGAATGTCGAGATCACCCGTCCTGCAAACCGGATGTCGACAGGCGGGATCGCCGCGCCGCCGAGCGCACCCGCCGTGAGAACCACGGAGTCGACGAGCCGGAAACGCGCCTCGCCTCGCCCGTACACCAAGGCGGTGAACGTGGACTCGTCGCTGTCGATATAGGGCGGTCTCGCATCGCCGGACGCGCTCACGTAACCGAGACCCACGCCGGGGGAGAGGACGAGTCCGAACCGACGGCTCCTCTCGATGGGCGCGAGGGTGAGCTCGGCGCCGAAGAGCGAGCGGCGAAAGCGAACCTTGCCTTCCGACGCCTCGATGTCCGGACCGACGATCGACAGGTCCGCCAGGAGCCCGGCGCCGATCCGGGCCGAGGGCCAGATCCGGAGCGAGGCATCGAGCGCCAGCGAGGCGCCAGGCGCCTGCCATCCCGCGGCGATCGCGACGCCGACCTCGACGAGCGGGGCCCTGGGCGCCGCGGGCACCGCGAACGGCGGCGAGGGCGTCGCCCAGGCGCGGAGCGGCGGGCTCCGCCATGCCTCACCGGGCAACGCGGCGGGAGGCGCGGCGGGAGAGGGCTGGACCTGGGCCGGCGCGACGGCCGCCGGCTCCGGTGCGACGGCTCCGGCGGGGGCCCCGGCCGTCGACGCCGTCGACCGGAGCGCCCGCACCAGCTCAGCCGCGCGGAGCACCCGGGTGTCGAGCGGGCCGTCGGGCGCCACGCTCGCGACCAGGTCCGCGCGCCCGCTCGAGTCCGACCAGATCTCGATGGCTCCCCCCTCGCCTTCGGGAATGACGATGAGCAGCCCGCCGGCACCAGCCGCCGCCGGGCCCGCCTGGACGTGGACCTGCAGGCCCGCCGCTTCGAGCTCCTGCGAGAGCCGGTACGCCAGCGCCCCGCGCGCGCCGGCGACGACCGTGATCGGCGGCGCCTCCTCGGCGGAGCACGGCGCTGCGAACGCCACGAACGCCAGCAAAGCGACGAGCGCGCAGCCGATCGAGCTCGCCACGGCGCGCGCCCCCGGCGAGCGCAGGCGGCGCCGGCGCGGCGGCCGCGACCTCCGCGGGAGGAGGCTCGATCCAGCGTTCAGGGTGCCGAACGGATCCCTCAATCGGCCCCATGGGCGAGCGTCGCCGCGAGCCCGGCGTGGGCGCCGTTCGGGTACGCCGCGAGGTAGCGCGCGGCGAGCTCGCGGGCGCGCGCGCGGAGCTGGAGGTTCCTCGCGCACTCTATCGAGCGGCCGAGTGCCTCCGGCGCGAGCGCGCCCCGCGGCCTCTCCGCGAGGTACACGGCGAACCAGCGCTCGGCCTCCGCCCAGGCGCCGCGCCCGTCGAACGCCATGCGGCCGAGGTGGTACGCCGCAGCGGCCGCGGCGTCGCTCCCGGCAAACCGCTGCCGCGCCGCCTCGTAGAACCTGGCCGCGACGTCCGGCTTGCGCGAGAGCCGCGCCGCGGAGCCGAGATCGACGAGCTCCGCGCCGCCGGCGCGCCCGAGCACCGTGTCGATGCCCAGGAGCTCCACGTCCGCGAGCGCCTCGCCGAGCTTGCCCGCGGCGAGGTGCGCGCGCCAGCGCTCGGCGGGGGCGTCGGCCAGGGGCTCATCCGCGCGGGGCCGCGGCGAGCCAAGGGCGGGTGGCGCGGGGGCGGGCGCGGGCGCGGATGCGGCGGCGCTCGCGCCCGGGAGGGGCGCGGGAGGCTGCGCGGAGGGGGTGGCCTCCGGATCAGGCGCCGGCGACGACGCCCGCGGCGCGGCGGATCGAGGAGCCGCGCACGCCAGCCGCGTCGCTTCGGGGGCGGCGAGGGCGCGCCCCGAGGGGTCGACGCAGGGGCCCAGGATGCGCACGCGGCCGGTGATCATCGAGACCGTGAGCTCCTCGGCTTCCGTGTTCCACGTGATGTCGAACTCGGTGCCGATCACGTGGACCTCGAAAGGCCCCCCGGCCACGACCCACCGGGTGTCGTCGCGATGCACGACACGCACGCGCAGCGAGCCGCGCTCCAGGAGGACGCTCGCGCCCCGGGGGCCGACCTCGGTCACGCGGGCGCGCGTCCCGGGCGCGAGGTCCACGCGCGACCCGTCCGAGAAATCGAGCCCGACCTGCGACGCGTCCGCCGCCACCCACCGGCCGACGGCGCCCGGCGCCCCCGCGACCTGGTAGGTCAACGGATCTCCCGGCCGGAAGAGCACGAACCAGAGGACCGAAGCGGCGACGCACGCCGCAGCGAGCGCGACGCCGAGCCGCCGCGAGCGGGGTGCCGCCCCGGCGCTCAGCGAGAGCGCGGCCTCCTTGCGGTAGATCGCCTCGAGTCGATCCGTGGTCGACGGCCGCACCCGCCGCTCGAGCGCGGCATCCTGGTGCGCGGCGACCCGGCGCCCCACGGCCGCGACGTCTTTGGTCCTCAGGTCCATCGGTCGCCCTCCGCGAGCCAGGAAGACAGCACTTCGTCCTTCTTGCAGCGCTCGACGAACGCGAGCTCCGCGCGCTGGATCCGGCGCTTGACGGTGGCGAGCGACACCTTGCACGCAGCGGCCACCTCCGCGAGCTCCTGGCCCTCGACGATGCGCAGCGTGAAGGCCAGCCGATCGTCGGCGTCGAGCGTCTCCAGGGCGCGGTAGAAGGCACGCACGCCCTGCCGGGCCTCCGGATCGGCGCTGGCCGCGACCTCCGGCAGCTCGTCGCTCGCGAAGAACGCGAGCCAGCGGTGCCTGCGCCTCTTGCGGAGCGCCTCGCGCGCGACGAACACGGTGACGCTTGTGATGAAGGGCTTCAGCGCGTCGGGCTCGCGCACGTCGTCGATGCGGGAGAACACCCGGGCGAACACGTCCTGGACCAGATCCTCGAGGCTCCGGACGTCGCCCAGGATGCGAAACAGCATCCGCTCGACGAGGCCCGCATAGGTGTCGAGCAGGCGGCGCTCCGCCGCGGGGTTCCGAGCGTGCAGGCCGCGCAGGATGTCGGGTGAGGTGACCTGCGCGCCGGCAGGGCGGTCCGGCGGGCGGGGCTTTCCAACGACGCGGAGGTGCACGGACATGGGGGGCAGCCTCTAAGATGGCCGGCCTCCGCCGCAACGGCTCAGGGCGGGCGTGCGGCGACGCCCTGCGCTCCCGCCCGGCGAGCTGATGCATGAGCGCTGGCGCGCGAGGCGAGGGCGGGCTTTGCAGGGCGGGACCGAGACCGCCGAGGCAGGATTGATCGGGTTTCGAGCGTTTTGATTCGGCTATCTTCGGAACGCTCGCCGCCGGTCCGGGGCGACGGGGAAGGAGCCGAGCTCGATGATCAGCCGAAGCACGTGGGGGGCGATCTTCGCCGTGGCGCTCGCCACGGCCTGTGAGAGTGAAGACTCGCCGAGCGGGGTGTCTGGAGCAGGCGGCGGCGCCGGCAGCGGGGGTTCTTCGGCCAGCGGCTCGGGCAGCGCCGGTGTGACGAGCGGCGGCGGCGCTGCCAGCGCCGGCTCGTCGGGCGTGACGGCTGCCAGCTCCGGCGCTGGCGGCGACGGAGGCGCTGGCGGCGGCGGAGGCGGAGGCATGAGCGCGACGCCGAGCGCGGGCTGCGAAAAGGCACCGAGCCAGGCGCTCAACGAATGGGTCGAGCAGCCCGCGAAGACCATCGCGTCGGTCGAGCGGCATTGGTGGGTGCGGCTGCCCGAAAACTATGAGCCGACGCGCGCCTATCCCGTCGTCTTCATGTTCCACGGCTGCTCGAGCGCGACGAACAACGTCCCGATGCAGAACGTGACCGGCGACGACGCGATCCTGGTGCGCGGCGCCGGCGTCTCCGACGGCGTCTGCTGGGATGCCTCGTCGAACGGACCGGATCTGACCTTCTTCGATGAGATGCTGGCGGACGTGCTCGCGAACACCTGCGCGGACACGTCGCGCGTGTTCGCGGCGGGCTACAGCAGCGGCTCCTGGCTCATCAACATGCTCGAGTGCAAGCGCGGCGACAAACTCCGCGCGACCGGCACGGTCTCGGGCGGCACGCCGGGCACGCCGCGCGATTGCGTGGGGCGGGTGGCGCGCATCTTCATCCACGACGCGGACGACGAGGACAACACGATCGACCGCAATCACGCCGAGCGCGATCGCCTCCTCGAGCTGAACCATTGCGACGCCGAGGCCGCGCCGGTGCCGGAGGACCCCGCGCCGTGCGCTCGCTATCAGGGCTGCGACGCGGGCTATCCGGTGATCTGGTGCGAGACGAGCGGCAAGGGCCACGACCGGCAAGACGCGCTCGCGCCCGGCGCCTTCTGGGGCCTGTTCTCGGAGCTCTGACGGGCGCGCCCGGCGCGCGGAGGCGAACTCCCGATCATGCTTTGACCGGCGCCTCGGGATCCGCTCACGCGCCGGGCACCGCCGCGACCTCGATCAGCGCTGGCTCCAGCGCACCCGCTCGGTGGCCGAGGCCCCTCGCGCCGGAGGGCTCGTGCGCCCGCCAGAGATCCATCATCCGGCGATACGCCCCGCCGCGGCGGAGGAGCGCCGCGGGCGGGCCCTGCTCGACGACGCGCCCGCCCTCGATGACGACGACGCGGTCGGCGCGCAGGGTGGTGGAGAGCCGGTGCGCGATGAGCAGCGTCGTGCGGCCCCGCGAGAGCCCCTCGATGGCCCGCTGCACCGCGGTCTCGCTCTCGATATCGAGGCTGCTCGTGGGCTCGTCGAGGATCACGACCGACGGGTCCTTGAGCAGCGTGCGCGCGATCGCGAGGCGCTGCCGCTCCCCGCCCGAGAGCGCCACGCCGCCGCGGCCGACGAGGGTCTGGTACCCGAGGGGGAGCCGCTCGATGAACTCCTCCGCGCAGGCGGCGCGCGCCGCGGCGTGGAGCGCCTCGCTCGTCGCGTCGGGCGAGCCATAGCGGAGGTTCGCCTCGATGGTGTCCTCGAAGAGGAACGGCTCCTGCGTGACGATGCCGAGCTTCCGCCGGAGCGCGCGCTGCGACAGCGCCCGGAGGTCGAGCCCGTCGATGCGGATCGCCCCGGAGGTCGGATCGTGCAGCCGCAGGAGCAGATCGGCGAGCGTGCTCTTGCCGGCGCCGCTCGGGCCCACGACCGCCACGAACTCGCCGGCCCGGATCGAGAGCGAGACCCCGTCGATGACCGCCCGCCCGGCGGCGTGCTGGTAGCGGAAGCTCACCTGGTCGAGCTCGAGGTCGCCCCGGATGTGCTCCGGGCTCAACGCGCGCTCCGGATCGGCGACAGCGACCTCGGCGTCGAGCACGCCGAAGATCGCCGCCAGGCCGACCTCGGCGCGGCGCGCCGTCTCGTAGACGCCGAGGAGCGTCTGCGCAGGGCCATAGAGGCCGCCGACATAGCCGAGGAACGCGACGAGCGTTCCCACGCCGAGCTCCCCGCGGAGGACAAGGAGGCCCCCCACGCCGAGCAGCGCCACACGGCCGATGTTGACGCAGACGCTCCGGCCCGCGGAGAGCCGCGTCTGGAGGCGGATGCTCTGGAGCACCTCGCCCTGCGCCTCCTCGACGGAGCGGATGAACCGGGCATGCTCGTCCGCCTCGCGCGCGAACGCCTTGACCGTCTTGATGCCCGAGAGCACCTGCTGAAAGCGGTTGTAGATCCCGCACCAGCGGTCGAGCACCTCGCGCTCGCGCTCCACGAGGCGCGCTGTCGTCGCCCTGCCGAGAAGGAGCGGAGGCACGATGAACCCGACCGCGACCAGCGCGAGCAGCGGGCTCAGCCGGAGCATGATCCCGAGCGAGACCACGAGGTAGACGAGCGCGGGGAAGAGCTGGAACGCGACCGAAGCAAGGCAGTCCATGAGCGACGTGATGCCGCGATCGACCCGCGTCATCGTCTCTCCGACGCCCCTCTCCTGATGGTACGAGAGGGGCAGCGCGTGCAGCCGCGCGGTGGTCTCGTCGAGCAGGTCGCGGTTGATGCGGAGCCGCACCCGCCACACGGCGAGCGCCCCCAGGCCCTCCGCGATCTGCCGGAGGACGACGAGCGCGCACAGGGCGAGCGTCAGCCAGGCGAGGGCCCGGGCGCTCTGCTCCACGGGCGCGGCCGGCCCGCTCCCGGGGCCGAAGGCGCCGGCGCTCGCCGAGATCTGGTCGAAGATCGCGCGGTGCGCGAGCGGCTCGAGCGCGGGCAGGCCGCCCGAGAGGAGCGTGAGCGCGAGGCACACGGAAAGTCTCGCGCGATGGGGGGATAAGTAATTCAGACTCCGGCGCAGGTCACGAATCAGGGATCGCTTCACGGCCAATGCTCATTCTCGCCTCATCGCAGCGCAGGAGAAGGCGCCAGGCGCGGCCGGATACGAGCAGGGGATAACCCTAGGCGCAACGGTCTTCTCTGCGCGTTCGAATGGAATCATCGGTGTCCCAGGAGCCTGCGGAGCCGAGGGATCCTGGGAGTCTGGATCACGCGCCGGCGCGAGCGGGGTCAGCGCGCCGGAGAGACGTTGACCACGCTCGCCGGATCCGTCACCGCGCCCGGCCCGAAGTGGAACTCGAGCGGCTCGTTGTCGAGCCATTGAGGAAGGAGGTTGTTGTAGAACGCGCTCTCGCGGTGGAGGTCCGACCCGCCGGGGAGCCCGAAGCGCATCTTCGGGCCCGCCGGATCGGCGTCGATGACCAGGCGGATCGACGGCCCGTTGGCGAAGGCGAAGCTGGGCTTCTTGCCGTCCGCCGGGAGCGCGCGCGATCTCGGGTTGGCGACGTTGACGGTGAAGAGCCCGCCCGGCGCGGCATAAGGCCCGTCGTTGTACACGGCGAGGCCGAAGTTATCGAAGATGCTGCGGAGCGTGAGCGTGTGGACGCGGCCCCAGCGCCAGTCGTCCGCCGGGCCGATGACCGCGAGCGAGGCGGCCGCCTTCGCGAGCGCCCGGAGCACGATGTCGTCCTGCGTCTCCGCCACGCCGTCGGTGGTCACGTCGTCCCAGAGCAGAGGGCCCGAGCTCAGGCGCGCCGGATCGCGCAGCGCGCGCGCCACGACGGTCAGCCCGAACCCGGGCTCATCGAGGCCCGCGGCCGCCGCCTCGTCGCCCAGCGCCTCGCTCACGATCGCATAGAACGTCGCGTGGAACGCCGTGCAGCCGATCGACTCGGCGGCGAGCGTCGCGTCGTCCACCTTGCCCGCGTCCACCGGATCGTGCCCGTCGAGCCCTGTCGGACACGTGTAATCCCAGGCGGCGAGCGCGTCGACGACCGCCTGCTCCTCGTCCGTCAACGTCGCCAGCTCCGCCGCCGAGAGCACGGCTGGCACGACGAAGCTGCCATAGAGCGAGTACGTGTCGCCTTGCATCGCCGTCATGGTGTCGGGCGAATGCGCGTCGCCGCCTTCGTCGAGCAGATCGAGGATCCGCTGCTGGCGCGTCCCGTCGGCCTTGCCCCACGCCTGGAGCGCGCCTTGCCCGTCGTTCGTGGGATCGCCGTCGGCGGTCGCGCCCGTCATGTCGCCGTTGGCCGTCGCGATCGCGGCCCGAGGCGGGTTGAGGAGCTGCGGCAGCTCGGCGAACGGGATCGGGTCGCCCCACTCGGCGCTTCCGTCACCCGGGAGCGGCAGCCACGCGGGCACCTCGGGCGACGCCCAGGGCCGCGCCGGCACCTTGCTGTACGGGAACCAGCCGATGTTGCCCTCGGTGTCGACGACGACGAAATTCTGGCTGACGAAGCTGGCCGCCTCGAGCCCCGTCCTGGCTTCGGCGACGCTTCCGGCGCGCCCGAGGGCGAAGAGCGCGTCGAGGTCCGTCCCGCCGTCGTGCCCGCGCCACCGGATGGTCACGGCGGTGCCGGCGTCCGCGTCCTCGCTCACGATGGGCCCGTGGTGCGGGACCCAGCGGAAGGTCTTCTCGATCGTCTCGCCGGAAGCCGCGTCCTTGAACGAGAACTTCTTCTCGACGATCGCCACGTCTCCCCCCTTGAAAGCGACCGACGCGCCGTCCCCGGTGAGCGTCTCCAGGTAGACGTCGGCCAGGTCGTAGTACGCGGTGGTCACGCCCCAGCCGATGGACTCGTTCTGTCCGATGATCACGCTCGGCATGCCCGGAATCGTGGCGCCGGCGACGTGGTATTCGCCGTCGCCCCGGCTCCTGGCGTCGATCTCGACGGGGAACCAGGTGCTGGGATTGCCGAGCAACAGGTGCGGATCGTTCGCCAGGACGGCGTGGCCGCTCTCGGTGCGGCCCGGGCCGACAACCCAGTTGTTCGACCCGGCGTCGCCCGCCATCTTGCGCCGGCCGTCGCCGATCTTCGCCGCGCGCTCCGCCGCGCCCGTGAGGAGCGCCCGGTGCGGCGAGAGCCGCGACACGGCCACCGGCGCGAAGGGCCGCACGAGGTCCGCCGTCTGCGCCGCAGGCACGGTGGACGCGTCGAACACCGGCGCGGGCGAGAACAGGTCGGCGGCGAGCGCCGCGTCGAACAGCGGTATCTTCGCCGCGAGCTCGAGCTCTCCCCCGCTGTTGTTCGAGAGGTCGTTGAGCACGTAGAGGCCGACGGCGGTGCTGTCTTCCGGCGTCCAGTCGCGGATCGCGTCCTTCACCATGAGCGCGAGGTTGTACTCGACGGTCAGCGTCGCGCCGTTCCTCTTGCTCCGCATGTCGGCGAGCCAGGCGTTCACGCCGCGCGCATACGCGACCAGATGCCCTTTCACCTCCGGGCTCGCCTGCTCGTAGAGCACCCTCTCGAGCGGCTCGCCGTCGCGCGTCGTGAAGAAATGGCGGTTCCGATAGTCCTGCTCGAGCACCTGCGCGCCCGCCTTCACAAGCCCGCCGAGCGACCCCTCGACGAGGTTGCGGATGAAATCCATGAAGAAGAAGCGGTTCTGAGCGTGGAAGTAACCGAGCGCGGCGAAGCAGTCGTCGTCGGACGCGCACTCGAGGTGAAGGACCCCGAGCTCATCGGTCACCGCCCGGACATCCCCGTCGAGATCGGGAATCGCCACGCCGCCAGGGTCCGCTCCCCCTGCGCCGCCGCCCGCGGCTCCCCCGCCCCCCGCTGCTCCCACGCCGCCTTCACCGCCATTGCCACTTGCCGCGCTGGACGGGGCTTCGCCGTCGTCGCCGCACGAAACGGCGGCCGCCGAAGCGGCAAAGACGAACGCAAGGACCAGCGAACCGAAACGAGCCGTACGCATCATCAGCGATACTCCTCCTGCCTTCGGGCGCACGATATCACGCGCCTCCGGCGGGAACGGCGAACTGTGCGCGTCGATGGCCTGCCGGAGCAGAGGGGGAGATCCGCAGCGCGACATCGTGGAGCCGGGGCTCCCGGAGAGCGCCCGGCGCGCCGCCGCCCGGAGCGAGCACGGCCCCCGCCGGACCGCCTCCGGCCCGGCCGGGGCGCGCGGCGTCGATCCGGGGGTGCGACGCCTGGTTCCCCTCGCCGCGATCTCGACTATGACGCCGGGCATGCGACGCCTCCTGCTCCCGCTCTCCCTCCCCGCCCTGACGCTCGCCGCCGCCTGCTCCGGCGCGCCCCCGGAGCCCGCCCAGCCGTTGCCCTCCCCGCGCGCGCACGACGGCCGCCCGCCCGCGGCCGCGGCGTCCCCCGCCGAGGCCGGAGCCGCGGCGCCCGCCGCCCCGGAGGCCGGCGCGCCCGCCGCCCAGACGGGGACGGCCGGCGGGGAGACCGCCGCCGCCGAGGAGCAGGCGTGCCCGGCCGACATGAAGCTCGTCGAGGGCGAGTACTGCAGCGAGGTCGAGCACAGCTGCCTCCGCAGCTGGTACGACAAGTCGAACAAGAAGACGATCTGCGAGGAGTTCGCCCCCGCCCCGGCCCGCTGCACGGGCGACAAGACGAAGAAGCGCTATTGCATCGACACGTACGAGTGGCCGAACAAGAAGGGGGAGCGGCCCGAGGTGATGAACCGCTTCCACCAGGCGCAGGTCAAGTGCGCCGCCGCCGGCAAGCGCCTCTGCACCGAGTCGGAGTGGACGCTCGCCTGCGAGGGCCCCGAGATGAAGCCGTTCCCTTACGGGTACTCGCGCGACGCGACGAAGTGCAACGGCGACCACCTCTGGGACGATCCCGACATGAAGAAGGTCGCGAAGCGCGATCCGGGCGAGCTGGCCCGCCTCTGGAAGGGGGTGCCGAGCGGGTCGCAGCCCGAGTGCATCAGCGACTATGGCGTCGCCGACCTGCCCGCGAACACCGACGAGGTGGTGGCGAGCGAGACGAGCGGCGGCTGGCGCGGCAAGTTCGACAGCGTCCACACCGGCGGCCCCTGGTACAAGGGCGTGCGCAACCAGTGCCGGCCGAAGATCTACACCCATGACGAGGGGTTCTATTATTACTTCCTGAGCTTCCGCTGCTGCGCCGAGCCCGACGGCAAGGCCACCGAGCCGCGGACGCCCCGGCAAGTCCAGGAGGGGTGGGACATGGCTCGCGTCGAGCGGATGGCGCAGTTCACGGTCGAGGAGATGCGCGGGAAGCTCGAGCTCAAGCAGCAGGGCAAGTGCGAGTGCAGGCCGACCGACATCCTGTGCAAGACGATGTGCGGCACGCTGCTCGGGCCGGGCGCGGTGGACGCGACACCGGGGGGCGGCGCGCCCGCTGCGCCAGCGGGCGGCGAGAAGAAGCGGTGAGCGGTTTCCGCCCGCCTCTGCACCATGCCGAGCAGAGCGGCGGTCTCCCGCACAGGAGACGGGCCCAGATCGGCGTTTTCGGCGCGCAAGCGCACTCCGGTGCGCTGAGCACCGAAAACGTCGAGGTGGGCCCGTATCCGAAGCGGGTGGCCGCCGCTCTACATGCTGGCTTCCGTCAGCATCGCCACGACGCGCTCGATCGACCAGTAGCCTGCCATTGCGCCCATCGCATACACCACGCCGCGCCTCACCGTCGCTGGTTGCGTGGGGACGCGCGCGGCAAGGAGGCGCAGCGCGACCACCAGCGCGATGACGCCGAGCTGACCGAGCTCCACGCCCACGTTGAAGAACAGGAGCGCAATCGGCACATGCCTCTCCGGCAGCCCGATGTCGAGCAGCGACGACGCGAACCCGAGCCCGTGGAGCAGCCCGAAGGCGAACGTGACGGCCCACGGGGCCCGGCGGGTGAGCGAGTCGGTCGGCCGGATGCACTCGCCGCAGATCAGCACGATCGAGAGCGCGATGGCCGCTTCGACCGGCGGGGCCGGCAGCGTCAACCAGCCGAACACGGCGCAGGCCAGCGTCAGGCTGTGCGCGACCGTGAAGGCCGTGACGGCGCCGAGCAGCTTCCGGCCGCCGCTCACGAGCAGCGTGAGCGCGATGACGAAGAGGAGATGGTCGAACCCGGTCAGGATGTGCTCGACGCCGAGCCACGTGTAGTCGACCATGATCGGCCGGAGCGCGCCGAGCCCGGCGGACGCCGGAATACCGTAGACCACCAGGCTCGGGTCGTTGCCGGTCAACACCCGGACAAGCCGGCTTCCATTCCGCCACTCGACAACGACCATCACGTTGGTCTCGGTCCCCTCGAGCCAGGGGAGCTCGATGGTGCCGACCAGGCCGTCGTGACCGCAGTCGAGAGCTGCTCCGTCGAGCTTGCAGGCCGCGGGGAACACGGCGGGCGTCGCGAGGTCGGCCGCCAGCGCGGACGAGCTCGCCTGCCAGCGCACGAGGAACCGCCCGTCGTGACCTTCGACCTCCGTCAGCGAAAGAAGCGCCGAGTTGAGCGCGTGGCCGGCCGCGGGGGCAGGCGCCAGAAGCAGGACCAGCAAGAACGGCAGGAAACGAGCCAGCCGGAGCAGACGCGAACGATTCAAGGGCTCTCCTTGAACCTGTACTGCGCGAGGAGGCTTTTGACGAACTCGTCGACGGCTTCCTTCTTCCGTGCGGCGGTCCAGTCGAGGGTGAGGGTCGCGCGGATCGCCTCGCGGCTGGGCAGCCCCCCGCTTGTCTGGTTGACCCGCACGAGCAGCAGGCTGTCCTGGGTCTCCAGGGCCTGCCACGTGGCGAGCGGCGAGCTGCCAATGCTCTCGGCGACCGCGGGTCCGAACTTGGCTGCGAGTGAATCGCGGGTGAGGTTGCCACCCTCGATCGGACGACCGAGCGTTCGTGGGTCCGCGCCGTCGGCCAGCGCACGTCGATACGTCGACCGCTGCTCCTCTGCGGCCGGATCGCTCCTGGAGAAGGCCACGACCTCGAAATCGTACCGGAGCGGCGTTTCGTACTGGCTCCGGTGAGAAGCCAGCCACGCGTCCAGCTCTGCATCCGTCGGCTCCCGCGCCGCCATCGGCTGAGCCGCCCGTGTCCGCAGCCTCTCGGCCAGCGCGACGCGCACCGTCGCATCCTGCCGATCGAGGCCCTCCCGTAGCGCCTCGCGGTAGAGCACCTCGTCCCGCTTCCACCCGTCGAGCGCCTCCGCCAGCTCAGCCGCCGTCGGCGCCCGCCCTATGGTGTCGCGGAACTGCCGTTCCAGGTCCGCCTTCAGCCCCGTGCTGACGACGATCTCCCTGGGATCGCCGGCGACGAGCCGGTGGCCGAGGAACAACAGCGCGCCGATGAAGAGGAAATGAAGGACCGGCTCGCGGAGCAACCGAGCGAAGCTCCCCATGGTTCTACCGCTGATGTCAGGCATGAGACGCGCTCTGGCTGGGGGAGAGGAGACCCAAACGCTCCGGAGACGTCAAGCCCCAGCTGCGGGGCCTGCCCCGGGTGAGATCGGCTCCGCCCGGAGCCGCGCCGGTGAACGGCGCGGGCTCCGGGCGGCTCGCGTCACGGCGAGAGCGTGACGGACTTCGCATCGAGCGCCACTTCGTAGTAGCCCTGCGGATGCCACTTGAGCGCGGTGCCGTTCTGCTTGAGCGTGCCGCCGGTCACCGTCACGCGCACGTACTTGCCCGGCGGGAAGTTGGTGGGGAGGGTCCACGAGTAGGTCGTGTCGTTCCCGTTCTTCATGTTGGTGCCGTCGGTGATCGCCTTCTGGCCGCGCCAGTAGGCGCCGATGGTCTCCATGGTGCCGATCCACACGTCGCCGTACGCCTTGACGGCCTTGACGTGATCGGCCCAGGCCTGGAACGGGATGGGCTGATAGGCGCCGTCGTTGCCGCCGGTGAAGCCGTGGATGCAGAAGGTGCGCCACTTCTTGCCGCTTCGCGCGCTCGCGACCTCCGAGTCCATCTGCGCCTTGGAGGCGTTGGTCGGGGGAATGTAGGTGGGCAGAACGAACGGATTGCTGTTGTCGTTCGGGCCGATCAGGGCGTTGGACACGCCGCGGTTGATCATGAAGCGCGTCCGGGCGATGCCCTCGTATACACCCGCGCCGTTCGGGGCCGCCATCGTGTACGGCGTGACGCCGTACTTGTCCTTCATGTCCTTCGTCGCGGCGTCCGTATCGGAGCCGCTGTCGTTGCTCGAGTGGCTCCTCGTGTGGTTGGCGAGCTCGTGCCCGCGCATCAGAGCCTGTTTCCAGACCGCGTTGTTCGCTTCCTGCTTACCGGTCCAGACGAAGAAGGTGAACGGCACGTCGAGCGCCATCATCTCATCGAAGTGCTGGATCTGGGTCTGGTTCACGTCGTCGAAGCTGTACGTCACGGCGCCCGCGAAGCCGGCCCAGTCGATGACCTTGAACCCGCCGGCCGCGCCGGCCGGCTTCGGCACGTTGCCAGCGCCGGGCCCCGGCGGAAGGCCGGATTCGGGCGCCTCTCCTCCATCACCGCTACCGCCCGTTCCTGCTCCACCCGCTCCGCCCGAGCCGCCGGCGGGGTCCGAGCCGCCGCCACCGGCAGGGTCCGAGCCGCCCGTGCCGGCGGGGTTCGAGCCGCCGTCGCCCCCCCCGGCCGACGCCGAGGTCGCGCCGGGCTCCCCGCCGCTGGAGGAGGAGCTTCCCGGCGTGCCGCCGCTGCTGCTGCTCGTCGTCTGCTGGCCACCGGTGGTGCCGCCGCTGGTGGTGTCCTCCCCGTCATCGCCGCAGCCGCTGACGTGCAGCGTGCCCAGCAACAACATCGCACCGAGCGCCAAGGATGATGGCGCAGGAAAATTATCGAAGCGGAAGAATCGCGATGATTTGAGCATGGGGTGAGGATACAAAACCCCCGGAAGGCGCTCAAAGGATTATGCACGACGCACGCGCATCGACGCATCGCACGAATGGCTCACATGTTACCAAAAGTAGCGAGCGGCTCACTGTTACCAAAAGTAGCGAACGGCTCACACGTTACCGAAAGTAGCGAGCGCCACGTCAGCGAAGCGCTCCGCCGTATCTTTCTAGCGGCGCGGCGACCGCCGGAGCGTACCGGGCTTCGCGTCGGCCTCATGCGCAGCGCCGTCACCCTGACTCGCCAGGTGGATGCCACCCCCGCCTGGACGATCGGCAAAGCAGGCGGGCGACCCCGAGTAGGCGGCCGGAGCAACGGCCCGCCGCGTCGGTCCAAGGGTCCGCTTCACGGCTCCCCCTGGTGTCCGAGCAGCACGCGACGACACCATCGATGCAAGCGCACGTCGTCGGTCGCGAACGACCAGCGGGCGGCGAGCCATCGCTCTGCAGGCTCGAACAGCGCGTCCAGGTGCTGGGCCAGCAGCCACTCCCGGGCGAGGCGTCGGTCGCGATCCGTGGCGGTCGTGGTGATGAACGGCGTGAGGTAGATGACGGCAGAGAGCGGATCGAGCCGAGCATCTCCCACGATGGGTAGGCCCCCGAAGTCGATCACGGCGCTGACCTCCTGGCCTTCGACCAGCACATTGCCTGGATAGAAGTCCATGTGCACGAAGCTCGGTCGCTCCGGCTCGGGCAGCGCGGCGGCCAGAGGCGCCGGATCGATGCCGTCGAACGCGCTCCCGGCGCAGGCCAGGCTCTTCCTTGCGCGCAGCTCGAGGTAAGAGCGGTAAGAGGGCGTCCGGATCGGCTCGGCTTCGCAGAGGTCGCCGTACCAGGCAGCGCTCACGGGCAGGGCTCGCAGGCGCGTCGAGGCCTCGAGGAAGCGAATGATGAGCTGTTCCCGCTCGGCGCCGGCCGCCTCGCCGAGCACCTGCAAGAGGGGCCGCCCGGGCAACCGCGGCTCGAAGGTGATGAGGCGGCCGTGCAGCTCGGTCATCTCCAGGACACGCGGGATCGAGAATGGCACCGCGCTCGCGCCCTCGTGGAAGCCCTCCAGCAGCTGGGCTCGTCGAACGACCGTCTCCCGGACGGTCCCGGGATGGTGGACGCGCACGACCCGCTCGCTGCCCAGCGCGAATACGCAGGCTTCACCGCCGATGCCGAGCAGCGCATCCCGGGTCAGGCCGAGATGGCTCATCACCTGCAGCAGGGGGGCGTCGTCGTCGATGCTCATTCCGGTGTCCGCTGCGGGTGACTCGTGAGGAAGATCTCGCTCTCCCCGGGGCCGCGCGCCCCTCAGAAGAAGGCTTTCAACAGGCCGATCGCGCCCTGTTTCCAGGGCACGCGATGGGTCACGCCCGAACGGCTCTCGAACTCGCTCCTGTGCGCCCGGTACCACTCGAGGTTGCGCACCAGCGCGTCCTTGTTCGAGTACCTCGGCGTGAAGCCGAGCACCCGCTCGGCCTTCTCGATCGACACGAACGAGTCCTTCGACGCCGTCTCGTAGACCCACTTGTAGAGCGGCGACACGCCCATCGCCTCGAGCGCGCGCAGGCCGAGCACCGCCGGCGCGGCCGGGAAGGGCACGATCTTCTTGCCCTTGCCCACCGCGTCAAGCACCGCCTGGTAGTCCTCACCCATGGTGGTGAAGTCCTTCGCGCCGATGTTGAAGGTGTCGTTGGCGATCGACGCGTCCTTCGTCATGCACAGGGTGATCGCCTCGCAGAGATCGGCCACGTCGAGGAGCTGGTAGCGGTTCTTGCCGTCGCCGATCATGGGGAAGCCCTTGCCGTCGAGCGCCCAGTCATAGAGCAGGGCGAAGACCCCGAGCCGCTCCGGTCCGATGAAGGACTTGGGCCGGATGATGGGCACCACGAGCCCCCGGCCACGCTCCTCGAGGCACACGACCTCGGCCTGGATCTTGGCCTGCCCGTACGGGCCCACGCCGTCGAGCCGGTCGTCCTCGCAGAGCGGGTGGTGATCGGGGATGCCATACACGGCCGTCGAGGAGATGTGCACCGCGCGCTCGACGCCGAGGCGGCGCGCGGCGCTCATGACCACGCGCGTGCCGATCACGTCGGTCGTGTAGATCTCCTCCGCCGTGTACAGGGGCAGCGCGGCCGCCGTGTGCACGACGAAGTCATGCCCCTTCACCGCCTCGTCGACGACCGCCGCGTCACGGATGTCCCCGCGCACCTCGCGGATGCTCGACCGCTCGGGATAGTCGAAGTCCAGGAGATCGAGCGACGTGACTTCATAACCGCGCTCGAGCAGGTGCCGCACCAGATTGATCCCGAGGAAGCCCGCGCCGCCCGTGATCAGGACCTTCTTCTTGCTCATCGTCTTGCATCCTCGCTTCAGGGAAAGGAAAGCCGCCAGCGCTCACGCGCCGCGCGCCTCGATGATGGCCCGAGCCTCGGCGGGGTAGCGCTTGCACTCGAGCAGCGCCCCGAGCAGGAGCGGCGCCACGATGGTCGCGTCCGACTCGATCACGAACATGGGCGTGTCCTCGGTCAGCTTGTCCCAGGTGATCTTCTCGTTGGGCGTGGCGCCGGAGTACGAACCGTAAGACGTCGTCGAGTCGGAGATCTGGCAGAAGTAGGCCCAGGGCCGGGCCGGCTCTTCGAGATCGTACTTGAGCGACGGCACCACGCAGATGGGGAAGTCCCCGGCGATGCCCCCGCCGATCTGGAAGAAACCCACGCCCGCGCCTGCGCTGAGCTCACGATACTGGTCGTAGAGCGCGGCCATGTACTCGATGCCCGACTTCACGATGCTCGCGCTGCACTCGCCCCGCTTCACGTAGGACGCGAAGATGTTGCCGAAGGTCGAGTCCTCGTAGCCCGGGACGACCAGCGGCAGCCCCGCCTCCGCGGCGGCGAGCAGCCAGCACTCCTCGGGCGGTCCGCGGTGGAGCGCGGGCTCGACCGCCCGGATCAGATCGTAGAAGTACTCGTGCCAGAAGCGGCGCTCGCCGCTCGCCGTCGCCCGCTCCCACATGGGGACGATGTGCTTCTCCACCGCGCGAAAGGCCTCGTCCTCGGGGATGCTGGTGTCGGTCACGCGCCGCATCCGGTTCTCGAGGATCCGCGTGTCGTCCTGCTTGGTGAGGTAACGGTAGTCGGGGAAGTCGCGGTAGCCGTCATGCGCCACGAGGCGGAACAGCGACTCCTCCAGGTTGGCGCCGGTCACGGACATGCCGTGGATCAGGCCGGCGCGGATGGCCGGCGCCAGCGTGATGCCGAGCTGGGCCGAAGACATCGCCCCGGCCACGGCCCAGAACATCTTCCCCCCGCGCTCGATGTGCTCCCAGTAGGCGAGGAGCGCGTCGCGCGTCGCGCGGGCGTTGAAATTCTTGTAGTTGCGGAGAACGAACGAGAGGAGGGGCAGCGTCGTCGACGCCGACTTCGTCCCAGCCATGTTGTGCGGAGCCTCAGCGACCACGAAGGTCGTCCCGGTGGTCTCGGGTCGCGCAGGCCACCAGGGACGCGCTACGGACCGGCGCAGGCCGGGCCGCCATCGCAACGTCGGGTGGCTTCGGGGGCACCGTAGCACGAGTGGCGTGGTTCGTGTCAAGCCCGTCTCGGCGGGCGGTCCACCTTGTCGAGCCCGGGCCCTCGACGGCGAGCTGCGTGAGCGAGGTCTCGGCGCTGCGGCCTGGAGTGGTGCGCGTGAAGCTCCGAGCGGCATTCCACCTTGCCACCATCCAGGCCCTCGGGCGGCCGTCGTGGAGTTCCAGGCGCGCCACCGTCGGCGCCCTCTCGCCCAACGCCTGTTCACGTTTTTGCGCGACGGGCTGAGCTCGCACGCGACGTCGTGCAGCCCAACCCACGTGGCGGCCAGCGCGCTCTCACTGCGACCTGGACCGGCGGCCGGCGCCAGCAGGTGGACGAGCACTCGAGCCGCGCAGGCAGCTGCGAGTACTGCACGTTTTGGACGGAACGACCCGCGGCCATTGTGTTCCTCTCGTCCCGATTCCGTTTGACGCCGGATCCCCATTATCAGAAGAATCGCCCGCGTCGTCACGTTGCTCGTCCGTTGCGGAGAGGGGAGAGGGGGACGATGGGCACACGGAGCCAGCGGATCCCATGGGTAGTCATGGTCGTCCCCTTGCTCGTCGTCGTACCCACGCAAGGAGAGGCGTCCGAGCTCAGCGCCGGAGTGAGCCTCGGATGGCTCCAGGCCGGTACCATTCCGCGCCTCGCGGTGGGGCCGCATGCGGGCATATCGTGGCCCATCCAGCGAGACATCCTGTTCACGGTGCACGACCTGTGCACGATCCTACCCCCGATCCAGGAGGACGGGCTCGGGGTCTACAACCAGACCTCGGTTGACATCGGGGTTGCGTGGAAGGATGGCAATGTCAGCGCGGGGCCGTCTATCGCGTTCTACCTCATGCCGGCGTGCGGCGCCACCTTGTGCGGCCGCGTCGGTGGCATGGCCGTGGGCGGCCACGCGCAGACCAACGCGTACGTCGCCGGACCGCTGGGGGTGTCGGTGAGCGTCAACGTGGATTGGGTCGGTCGGGGCAGTCTGGTGCTCCCGGGCTATATGTCCGTCGTGCTCGTTGCTGGTCCTGTGCTTCGATGGAGTGAGAAATGAACGCGAGAATAGCTCTCTTGTTGATCTTGGTCATCGCGGCTTGGGCGCTGGCGGCGTGCAGCCGGACGTTCGGTGACTGCTATCCTGTCGAGGAGAGGACCTCGGGGGCAGGGGCCGGTCCAGGCTCGGAGCCCCGCCCCATCTTCACCTCCGCCGCATCCGGTGACTTCGGGGCCGACCCGCAGGGGGGCGGCGAGCGCGAGATCGCGTGCAACGAGTCGGACCTCGAAGAAGAGGAAGAAGAGGAGCGCCCGAGCGACAGCGACAGCACGGAGAGGCCAACCGCGAGCCCGACGAGCCCGCCGGACCCCTGCCAGCAGGGCGGCGCTCCGACCATGGGGTGCGCAAGTGTGCGGTTCAAGCCGTCGGACTTTAAGTTTGTCACGATCGTCGCGGACGATGGGACTGATGTCGCAGGTGGTTGGCAGGAGGCAAAATCAGGGCTAGTCATCTACCTAGAAGATGGCGCAGCAGCGTGCTTTCTTCGCATTGGAATGCCTATAAGAAATCACCTTTGGGGAGTTATATCGGCTGACAATGCGGCAATGTACAGCGCTGAAGTGACGAATATGGTCGCAGGCGAGATGGAGAGGACGGGGCGTTTTGCGCTGCCACCTGGCATATTTTGCTCAGAGTTTTTTACAAACGTAAAGAACACGTTTGCAGAACAATACAAAAAACTTGGTGTGGTGGTCAACAAGTCATGAAGCACGCGGTCGGTCAACTACTGGAAATCGTGTACCGATACTTCCCCCGTGGGATCGGCGGTCCCGACCCGAACCAATTTTGGCAGGACGACTCACAGCGCGAACAGACTGAAGAACACGCTCGGCTCGTGGCTGCGCGGCTCCAAGCATCCAAGGACGAACGCTGGCATGCCATGCGGCGTCGCATATCAGAGCGATTCCCTGACGTGCTACTCATGAACCGATCACTTCACCTAGCCGCTGGCGCCTGTGACGCATGTTATTCGTTCACAGTCGAACTGCCGAACGCGCCCGACCGTCGAACACTTTGGTTTCACGTGAGCTTTCTGGCCCCATACTATGTCGTTTACAGCTATCGCATGTTCGATCGTGTTATGCCGCCTATCGGCTTCGTGGTTCCGTACGGTATTAACTTCTCCATTCCACGAAGTGCTTTGGGGCCCGACCTCGTGCTGAACCCGGAGGATGAGAGGCTGCATAGCGCGACCGTCACACGACATGAGATCACCTTCGATCTGGCGCCAGAGGAACGGCCTTTCGCGACGTGGATCGCCCATGAGATCGAGTCGACCTTCGGTTGTCAGCCCATGCTACCGGAGGTCGGTACCACTCTCGTGCCGGACGTGGTGGTTGGCATGCGTGGTGCGACGCTCTACGATTGCATTTTTACCATAGATCGCCAGTGGGTGGAGCCATCGCCACCCGAGAGCGGGGCGGTCGTGACGCTCGACCCGAGTAGCTTGACAGAACGGTTCATTACGGTGCTTACCGTGCTCCGCGCGCACTACCAGATCGGAATACTACTCGATTTGCCCAGGATGATTCAGCAGATGCCGGAGCCCTATCGACAGTCGTTTGGGCTTTATCGGTCGGCGTCTACAGACGGCTTCCTACACAAGGCCAAAATGCTGGAGGAGCTCGCTCGCATGCGTCCGCACGACGAATCGCCGAAGACTCTCCGCGCCATGGCGGCCAAGCGCGAGCTCGAAGCGCTGGTCGCTTCGTGGGACGGTGAAGGCGAGCCGCCGGCCGCCATGGCCGCTTGGGCCCGGAGCTTCCTGGCGAGCTGGCCCGTGGACTCGGTCGCCGATCTCCGCGCCGATCCTCCCATGACGTGACTTTGGCTATTCGGAAAAACGAAGCGTCTTGTGGGCCTCGCCGCTCTCTCCTACCGTCGTGCTGCCATCGTGGTTCCAGCTGGTGCCGCCCTTGCCCGGCTGTCCGGTCTCGATGGTGACGCCCTCCAGCGTGAGCTGGTCCTCGTCGAGGTAGGCAATGCCGATCGAGTCGCCGCCGCGCCCGGGACCGCCGTAGCCGCCGGGCCCTCCGTCACCGCCCCGGCCGCCGTAACAGGCGCCGAGCTCATCTCCCAGCGTTCCGCCCGCTGCGCCTCGGCCGCCTATGGCGCCGTCCTGGGGTTTCCCGCCGTCGCCGCCGTGGCCGCCATAGTCCGCCGTGATCTTGGTGTCGCGCACGGTCAGCCGGGCGTGAACCGCGAGGATGCCGATGGACGGCTGTCCGTTCGCTCCCCCGCGGCCTCCTCGGCCTCCGCAACCGCCGGCCCCTCCCGAGCCTCCTGCTGGGCCACCCTTCGAGGCAACGCCGCACACGGCGAGCCCGCCCCGACGACCGCCGCCGCCGCCGCCGCCCTGGCCCGGCGTGCCCCAGGTCCCCTCGCCCCCCGTGTCGCCCTCCCACCCTGTGTCGGTGAGGCGCCCGATGCCCTTGCCCGGCACGCCCTGCGTTCCCGAAGCCCCAGGGCCCCCTTCGGATCCGCTGCGGCAACGGAGGTTGTCCTGCTCCCCGATACCACCGCGTGCAGGCGGCAAAAGGTCGGCGGGCTCCCCATCGCCTCCATCCTCGGCGCTGTCGGGGTGCCCGTCCCCTCCCTTGCCGCCAACGCTCGTGAGCCCGCTCTCGCACTGGTTCACGACGGCAGGCCCGCCGGCGACGACGGCTGCCAAGCACGCGTCCCCACCGACGATGCCATCCAGTCCGTCCGGTTGCCTGTAGTGCCACTTCTCGCCGGGAATGCCTCCATCTCCTTGGCGGGCGGAGATCTCGCTCCGCAGGATCTCCACTGCCGTGCTCGACTGCACGAGCACGCTGACCGGGCCCGCCGAGGGGACCTCGAGATCGGCGAGCGTCGACACCCCGTCCGCGGCCCCCGTGTCCTCGGGGCTCGCGGGCTCGACAATCACCATGGGGCCGAAGACCGTGGCGTGAGAGAACGTGGTCCGCGGGCGCAGGGGGTCGCGCACCCATTTCCGGCAGTGGAAGCCCCCGAGGAGATCCACGCCGGAGGGTACCCTGATCTGCTCCACGATGAATCCATCGTTGCAGAGGAACACGCGCCCTCGTCCAGCGCGCGCGAGCTCGATGGCGCGCGCGACGGTGAACACCGGCTTCGCCTTCGTGCCGGGGTTCCTGTCGTCGCCAAAACCGTAGTTTCCGGCGAGGAACACGCCGCAGCCGTCGTCGAGGATATCGGTGGCGACGTGCTCGACGCAGACCGACTCCGGAGGCGGCTCGTGCTCGCACGAGGTGCCTTCACAAGGCATCACGCCAGGGTCGTTCACGCCGGGCGCGGTTCCGCAGCCGGCCGCCCACGGCGACAAAAGAAGGACGAAGGCAGCAGCGGTGGTCTTCCTCATGGGCGTCTCCTGATGTGCGCCGTCAGCACAGAGCGGTTCATTGAGGCGGTCCCGGGTCTGGTGCATCGAACCGATACCAGAACTGCGCCATCCCGCCTTGCCCCTGGCCGAGCCTGCTCTCCAGGGGTGCATTGGCGCCGAGCCCCCCGGTGCCGGCTTGTCCGGGCAAGACCGTCGCCGTCTCCAAGATGGCCACGGAGGCGCCCACGGAGCCGATGCCGAGCGAGTGGCCACCGAGACCACCGCCGGCGTCTCCGCCACGACCGCCGTTGCCGCCATCGCCGCCGCGGCACGCGTTCCAGCTGCCGTCCAAAGGGTGCCTCCCACCGAGGCCGCCGGACACGCCAAAGCCCCCTGGCTGGCCCGTTCCGCCGACCCCACCATTGCCGCCCTTGGCCCCGAGAACCGTGCTGTCGTCGACCGTGAGAGCGCTCCCCTGCAAGGCCACGATCGCGATGCTCGCGCCGCCGTAGTCGCCTCCCTTGCCCCCCTTGCCCCCGCACCCGCCGCTGCCGCCTGATCCGCCGGCCGCCCCGCCCTGGGGCCGACCTGCCGGACACGCGTTTATTGGGCTGCGGCCCTTGCCGCCGCCACCTCCGCCGCCGCCCTGGCCGACGCCGCCCGGCTTCCCGTCGTCCCCGCGGACTCCGACCCAGCCATTGAAGCCCAAGAGCCCATCGCCAACCGCTCCCGCTGCGCGGTCTGCAAGGGCGCCGTCTGCTCCCTTTTCCCCTGGCTTGCACGCCATGCTGGACGACGCGCCGAAACCACCCAGGCCGATGTTGTCCGGATTCCCGTCCGGCTCCGGCAGTCCTGACGTTCCACCGCCGCCCGTCTCGAGGCCTCCATCGCCTCCCTGGCCACCCGTCGACTCGATCCCGTCGCCGCACGCGGTCACGACCGGAAGGGCGCCCAGCGACACGTTCGCGATGCAGGCGTCCACACCGTCGTTCCCCAACACGCCGGCCTTCGCGCGGAAGCTCGGCGCGTCCTCGCCGGGTTCGCCGTTCTTGCCGTCCCCTGCGAGGATCTCACTCCCCTGCACGATCGCCCTGGCCCCATGCTCCAGGATCATCGCGATCGACGACTTGCCGTCGCTCGCAGAAGCGTCGGCCGCCTCGACACGCACGCCGAAGATCACCGACGTCGCATCCTCCTCCGCGATGACCGCACCGTCGTCCCCCCCGAGGACCCGCACCGGGCTCCCCACAGGCGGCGCGATGACGGTCAACGCGCTCTGCTCGTCGAGCGGCCCTCCATAGGACCAGTCGCCGCCGGCACAGAGACGGCCGCCCCAGATATCGACACCCTGGGGCAGCGAGATGGCCTCCTCGAACAACCCGCTGCACGCGTATACGCGCCGGGTCGGCGCCTGGCCGTTGCGTCGAACGTGCGCGGCGAGGCCGATCGCGTGCTGCAATGTCCTCACCGGCGCGTCCTTCGTGCCGGGGCTATTGTCGTCGCCCAGCTCGCTGACGAACACGCCGCACATGTCGAGCGCCGTCGCCGTCCTCGGATCCCCGTCACAAGGAGACGGCTTCGGCGGCGGAACCTCGCACCAGTAGCTGTCCGCACAGCTGTCGGAGTAGCAGCCGGTGTTCCCTGCGGCGCTCGCCAAGCCGAGCGCGATAGACGCCAGCGAACGGAGGACCTCTCGACGGCGACCCATCGTTCTAGAACGCATGACCCTGCCTTCCCCTCACCAGGCTCCTTCGAGGAGCACACCCGCCCGGTCGCTCGTCGTCACCGGCACGAGGCGGACGCCAGTGGGCTTTGGCGCACCACCGAAAAGGGCAACCTCCGTGAAGAACGAGGCCGCCGTCGCCACGCCGAACATGGCGCTCGTCGCCAGCGACACCGTGCCGAGGGTCGCGAACAGATCCCGCTCGTTCACCTGGTCACGAATGCCGGCGCACGACGCCGGTGCGCTGGCATCCCGGCACGTATGGGACGTCCACCCCAGCGCGCGACGCGTGATGTCTCGCTCGCGCAGATCGCCATGGATGACGTGAGCGCGCAGGAGAAAGACCGCGCCGGCCGCTGCCGTTGCCGTCGTCACCACGATGCCGCCTATCCGCGCCGTCCCCGGCCAGGAAGCCCATGGGCTCGCAGGTCGCGTCTGCGCAGCCGCCGGGGAGCTCAGGGCGCGAGGCGTTTCGCTCGGTGAACCCGGCGCGTCCTCGTTGACGCTGCTCACCGACGCGCGCGGACAATGGAGCGAGATCTCGTGCTCCGCCTTCGCCACGGTGCGCAAGGTCTGGAACGCATCTTCGCGGCCCGGTGCTCGGGCCCGCACCGTATGCAGGCCGGGCTCGACGAACAGCGTGTAGACGCGTGCGACGCGGCCGATGGGTTTGGTGTCGACGATCACCTCGGCGTCCGGCGGGTCGACGGAGACACGGAGCTTCGCGACATGCGGTATTGCCTTGCGCTGTCCTTCCTCGAATCGCTTCTGCAGAGCGGCCGGCAGCGCCTCGCGCTGCTCGAGGCTCCAGGCGAGGTGTTCGGCCGCATCGCGGTATTTGCCCAACGCGACCTCGCAAAGGCCGAGCTCCCCGGCAATCTCCGCGCGCTCGCGCTCGGTGCTCGACGCTGGGTCAGCGGCCTCGAAGGCCGCCTTGTAGGCGGCGTGTGCCTCGGACCATTGCCCCGCCGCGCGCGCCCTCTGGCCGCGGCGAACATGGTCCTTCACCGTCGAGCGCTCTCCCGACCTTGTCGTCGATGAGCCGCCCTGGGCGCGCGCCGCGCTCGTGAGGCATGTCGATGCCCCGACCGCAAGGAGAATCGAGAGGAACTGTGGAGCGCAACGCATCTCACGACGGTAGTTGCGTCAACTGCTCGGCGTCAATGGCGGGTAAAATCGCCCTGCGCGTGCATTTACCGCGAGAAATTTCAGCTCGAACCAGCAATGTCGCCATCTCTTTTAGGCATCGAATACTGAGCCAACGCGCAGGTGGCACATTGGGGCGTATTGTCCCACCAAAATGGACCGGGCCGTTCACTTTTCTGACCCCGGGAGGGCCGCCCAGACGTGCTACCGGCATGGGCAAGCCAGCGGGGGCCTTCAGCAGCTTCGAGCTCTTCCGGCGCCTGGCGACGCGCTTCGGGGTCCCGGCGCGCGATGCAGAGGACGTCGCGCAGGACGCGCTGCTCCGGGGGCTCGACGCGGAGGGACGGATCGAGGCAGGCGGGGACCCGGCGCCGTACCGCGTCGCGATCGCGGCCAACCAGGCGCGCGACTATCTTCGAAGCGCGCACCGCCGGCGAGAGGTGCTGACGCCGTCTCACGACCCCGAGCTTCACGACGATCACCCCACGCCGGAAGAGCTGCTCAGGTGGCGCGAGCGGGAAGCCGTGTTGTGGGAGCTCATCGACGGTGTCGAGCCGAAGTACCGGGACATCTTGATCAAGCATGACCTCGAGGAGATCCCGCTGACCCAGATCGCCGCGGAGCTCGGGCTTCACCCCGACGCCGTGAAGACGCTGCACCGTCGAGCCCTCGAGCAGCTGGAGGAGGCGGCGCAACGCCGGAGGGCGAAGCAACGCTCGCGCGGATGGGACGAGACCCCCTGCGTCGTTCCGTTCGGGCTCACTCCGCGCCGGATATGGATTCGCTCCCTGCTCCGCTGGACTTGGAGGCTCCTGGCGCAGGGGGCGAGCGTCGTGCTCATGAGCGCCATCGTCGCTGCCGTGACCTCCTCGTCCACGCTGCAGGCGTGGGTCCGAGTGGCTCTCGATGACGGTTGGCCCGCGCTGTCAGGGCAGGCCTTCGCGCCGCTCCCCGCGGAGCGCCGCGCCGGGCAGGCGGGGACGTCCTCCGCATCACCTGCAGCGCAGGCCGCTGCGCTCCCCATGGAGCGCGGCGCCGGACAGGATGGAGCCGGTGCGACCAAGACGCCTCCTCCGTCGGTAACGGCTGCTCCGCGTGCGTCGTCCTCGACGACACACGCGAAGCAGGCGATCAGCGCGCGCGAGATGAGCCTGATCAGCCGGGCCCGGACGGCCATCGAGGCTCGCAGCCCAGAGGCGGATCTCGAGGCGCACCGGTTGCTCGAGGCCCATGCGGAGGAGTTCCCGCGCGGTCGGCTCGCCGTGGAGCGCGAAGAGATGCTCAGGCAGCTTCGCTGACGGGTCGGCTGTCCATCCACAGCCAAGCAAGCGGTGAGGTCGGTGCTGTCGTCGAGCAGCACGATGCCGCGCTCCGCCATGCGTCGGACACGAATGCTCACGGTTCAGGAGGGAACATGGAGGACATGCTGGGTGCGATGTGGCTCGTCTCGCCGCTCGGGCTCTCCATCGCCGTCGGGGGAGGGTGAAACCATGGGTCGTCCGTCGAATGACGACGAGCGAGCCGCCGCGCACGCGCGCCTGTTTTGCCCGGCGCACGTTCGTGCCGTGCTGAGCTTGCTGGGGAGGCTGGGAGTCCCACGATGCCATCGTGCCGACGTGGCAGGGCAGGTCTGGCTCACCGCCTGGGAGAGCTGGCCCAGGTTCGATCCGAAGCGCGGCAGGCCAGAGCGCTGGTTGAAAGCGATCACCGTACACGTCGCCTCGCACTATCACGAGCGCAGGAAGCACCGCAGGGAGGAGCTCGTCGATTCGATCGAACTTGCCGATCCCGCGCCGGACGCCGCCGCTACGATGGAATACGACGACATAAGAACGAGCACGATCGACGCGGTGAACGAGCTCGATCCGAAGCTGCGCTTCGTTCTCGTGGCACACGATCTGGATGGGATCCCGATGGCCCAAGTGGCGGAAGACGCGGGGCTGCCTCTCTCTACGCTCTACAAGCGACGCACGAAGGCCATCGATGCGCTGCGCGACATCATCGGGCTTCGGGTCACCACGGAGGATTTCGCCCGGAGAGTGGGGTCGCCATGAGCATGGAAGGCCAGATTGTCCACTTCCGGCGCGACTTGGATGACCATGAGGCGGAGCGAACGATCGCCGCTCTGGAGGGCGGACACCTCCTCACCCCGGCTTGCCTTTCCTTCTCCCGCCGGCCTGCTGGCGCGGCTCCACGCCAGCGGCGCGCCGCCCTGTCCGGGCCGCCGGTTTCGCCGGGTCGACCTTGCCCATCGCTGCGCATGCGAGCTCGGGCAGGGTCGCCTTCATCCACGCGGGGTCCACGGCGCCGGGCGCGGAGAGGTAGGCGCGGCAGGCCTGGTGCGCCGGCCCGAGCAGCACGACGTCGACCATCACCTCGGACGAGCGCGCCCCCGAGAAGACGCCGAGCTCGGAGAGGTGCGCGATCGTCTCCGCCTTGAGCCGCGCCTTGGTCTCCCGGAGCGCGGCGCGGTGGTGCCCGTCGAGCTCCAGCGCGAGCGCCTGGTACATGAAGCGCGCCTCGGCCTCGTGGTCGAACACCCAGGTCAAGTGCGCCTCCACCAGCGCCCGCACCGCCGAGCGCGCCGTCCTCGCGGCGAGCACGCGCGCGGTCACGTGCCCCACCAGCCGCTCGAAGGTCCGCTCCAGCAGCGCGGCCACGAGCGCCGGGAAGTCCTCGAAGAGGTGGTACACGCTCGACGGGCTCGCGCCCGCCTCCTTGCGGACGTCCTCGATGCCCGTGCGCAAGAGTCCCCGCTGCGCGAAGCAGCGGAGCGCGGCGTCCAGGAGCGCCTCCCGGCGGGCCACGCCGTTCTGTCGAGCCACGGCCATGGCCCCTCCCCTACCCCAGCCGCGCACCGCTGGCCAGCAGGCCCAACTGGAGGATTCTTCCAATTTCATCTTGGAAGTTTCTTCCATTTTGTTACCCTTCCTGTCGAAAGCGAGGTGTCGCATGGAGCTGGGGCTGGAGAAGAGGGCCGCGCTGGTGACCGGTGGCTCGCAGGGGATCGGCAAGGAGGTGGCGTTGCAGCTCGCGGCCGAGGGGGCCCGCGTGGCGCTCACCTACCGGAGCGAGCGGGAGAAGGCCCGAGAGGTCGTCCGGGAGATCGAGGGGCGAGGCGGCGAGGCGGTCGCGCTGGAGCTCGACCTCGGGTCGGTCGAGTCCGTCAAGGCGGCGGTCGCGGCCACCGTGGCGCGCTTCGGGCAGATCGATGTGCTCGTCAACAACGCGGTCCGCTGGAGCGAGCGCTTGCCCTGGGAAGCGCCGCGCTTCGAGGACATCCCGCTCGCGGAGTGGCAGGGCGTCATCCACGACAACATCGACGGCGCCTTTGCCGCCATCCAGGCCGCGGTGCCCTCGATGCGGGCCCGCGGATGGGGGCGGATCGTCAATGTCTCCTCGGGCGTGGCGCTCGACGGGGTGGTGGGCGCAGGGCCTTACGCCGCCGCCAAGGCGGCGCTCCACGGGCTCACGTCCGTGCTCGCGCGCGAGCTCGGGCCGCACGGGATCCTGACCAACGTGGTGGTGCCGGGCTTCACGCTGACCGACAGGGTGAGCGCGCAGGCATCACCGGAGCTCGTCGCGCAGCGCGGGAAGGCGTACCCCGTGGGGCGGTTGCTGCGGCCGGAGGAGGTGGCGCCGACGATCGTCTTCCTGTGCTCGGCGGCGAACACCGCGGTCACGGGGGAGATCGTCCGCGCGAGCGGGGGCCGGCCGATGTAACCGAGGGAACTGACACCCACCGGTCACGGCGCCTGCGCGCCGTCCACCACGGCTGCGAACTCCGGATCGGTCAAGCTCTTCATGAAGGCCACGACATCCGCCTTCTCCTCCGGCGTGATGGCGAAAGCCCTGACGAGCGTGCTCTTGTTCGGGTTCTCGCTGCCCACGCCCGCGAACGGCCCGTCGTCGATGGTCCTGCCTCCCGCGGCGTAGTGATCGACGACCTCCTCCAGGGTGGCCACGCTCCCGTCGTGCATATAGGGCGCCGTCAGCTCGACGTTGCGCAGCGAAGGAACGCGGAATTTCCCCTTGTCCGCCGGGTCGCCGGTGAACTCGAACAGCCCCTCTCCGCCGGAGGGATAGTCCCCGTCCGAGCCGAGGTTGTAGAGACCGGTGTTGTGGAAATCCATCTCCGCCTGCTTCGTCTCGGCGCTCCGGAAGGCGGTCGTGAAGTTGATCCCGCTGTGGCAGTGATAACACTCGAGCCGCTCGGAGAAGAAGAGGTCCATGCCGCGCAACGCAGCATCGGACATCGCGCCCGCCTCTCCGCCGTAGGTAGTGCGATCGTACGCGGAGCGCCCGGAGAGGAGCGTCCTCTCGAACGTCGCGATCGCCTTCACGACGGTATCGAACGTGATCGGCTCGCTCTCGACGGGGAAGGCGGCGGCGAACGCGGCCTTGTACGCCTCGTCGCCGCGCAGCCGGCCGAGAACGACATCCTCGGCGCCGGTGATCCCGAGCTCGACCGGGTTCTCGCCGAACATCGGGACGAGCGCCTGCTCCTCGAGCGACGACAGCGTGGGGTTGCCCCACGTGAGCAGCGGGAAATAGGCGACATTGGCCAGCCCCATCGCGTTGCGCGGGATCGTGTCCCCTGTCGAGCCGGTCGGGGTCGGCTTGCCGTCGGCAAACCCCCTGTCGCGCTCGTGACACGAGGCGCACGCCATGGTCCCGTTGCCTGACAGGCGCTCGTCGAAGAACAGGGCACGCCCGAGCGCGACCTTCGCCTCGGTCATCGGGTTGTCGGGCGGCACCCACGGCCTCGGGAAGCCGAGGGGCAAGGCGAGCTCGTAGCCGTCGACCGGCAAGATCGCTTCCGTCTCGCCCCCGCACGACGCCACCGCGAGCGCGACGAGCGCCGCCGACGTGCTCGCGCGGATCACTCCAGCAGAATGCGGCGCTGTTCGTTGTGACACAGGTTACACGCTCCTGAGATGGATGGAAACGGCATCTCGTTCGTGCTCTCGCCGTCGTGTGACCGCACGAAGAAGAACAGCGCTTGGTCCGGGAAGGGCAGCGGCTCGGTCGTGAAGAAGTTCCCGTTCCCGTCGATGGCAACGGAGAGCACGAGATCTCCCTCGCCTCCGCCGGCCGTGCGGAGCTCGACCGTTCCGCCCGTCACCGTCGTGCCCGACGGCGCGTACACCGTCCCGGCCGTGGTGAAGAGCCCTTTGCCAGGCCCGTGGGGCTGATGGCAGCCGATGCAGTTCTGCCCCATGTTGTGGCTGCGCTTCTCCGCAGCGGCGCTGATGTTCTCCACGTCGAGCGCTGGATCGCGCTCGAAGCGAGGGTCCCCCGGGAGGATCTCCGCGTCGCTCGGCTCGTCCATGTCCTCGTCGGAGGCACCGCAGCCGGCAAGCGCACAGACCCATAGCGACGCGAGCAGACAGGTCGCGGTTCTGAGGATGTACATCTCACTCCACCCGGAAGGCGGTCTGCGCAGCGGACGGGTTCACGCCATCGAAGCCCATGCCAAGCGCGTTGAAGACGGGCGGGCACTCTGGATCGCCCTCGAACGACATGCAACCGGAGGTGCGATCCGTCTCGCCGTCGACCTGGTGGTCGAGGTCGGATGCGGCATAGAACCTGGCGATATCGAAGACGATGGTGCTCGACTCCGGGTCGACCCCGTCGATGCGTATATCGGCAAGGTTGTCAGCGGCGCACGAGTACCCCTCGCTCACGGTACCCTCGCACTTCGTACCCCCGAGGTGGAAGAAGTAGGTCGGGTTCATCGTCGAGATGAGGTCGAGGCGCACGAACTTGTAGCCGCCCTTCCACGACCACCACATGCCGGGAATGTTCAGGGGCGCCGGGGCCGTCGCCGCGTCGAGGTGGTTCATCTCCGGGGGCAACCCCACGTTGAACCTGACACCGGCGTAATCGCCGGCGGGCGCGGTGCCAACCACCTCGGTCCTCGTCTCCGGGCTGCCTGTCTCACAGGAGCCCGTGCCGTCCTCGAAGTCGAGGAACGCGATCTTGTCGCGCTGCCACTGGCCATCCTGCTCAAGCGAGAGGGGCTCCTCGGCGCCGTCGCCGCGAACGAGCCGCACGTCGTAGACGTACATGCGAAAATCGAGCGCGTTGATCGACGATCCGGTCGTGCCGACTCCGTCGAACGTGTCGGTGCAGGAGAACGGCCTGTCGCCGACCTTGGCGGCGAAGCTCAGCGCGAACGTCTTCGAGATGACGTCCTCATCGCTCCCGCCGCATCCGCTCAGAGCCGCGAGACAGGCCACACCGAGGGACGTGACACGAGCCATTGAACAAACCATCAGGCAACCTTTCAAGCTACGAGGCCACAGCGGCGTCACCACCGCACCGGAGCGGAGCCTACTCGAAGCTCGGCTCTCCTGCGTGCAGCAAGTTGTCGCACCCTGCGGCTATCCTTCAAGGGGAGTCGACGGCATCCGGGCGAAGAGGTTTCCGCCGTGGCCACTGCGCCGCGGTCATAACGAGATGTCCCTGCTGAGCCTCCTCTCCCATCAACCGGGAAGACGGGTGCGCTCATGCGTCGCGCTCCCGGAGCTCGTCGTCGAGGCGCTCATCGTACTCGTCGCGAACAGCCGCGAGGGTGTCTCCGGACGGAGCGGCCTGCGCAGCGTTGCTCCGCCACGAGCGCAGCAGGGCGAAGATCCCGAGGAAGGTCACTGCGATGCCCAGCAGCAACCCCAGCGCGACCTTGCCGAGCGTGCCTGACGAGGGCGCCGCGCGGAGGCGCTCGCCGTAGCGCGCCACGAGGTCCTGCTCGATGGCGTCGGCCACCTCGCCCCGGCGGAGACGCGCATGGATCTCGCGACGAAGATCGCGCGCCACCTCCGATTCGTGGACATCGAGCGTCTGATCCCAGCAACAAGGCGCGAGCAGACGCGCTGCGAGCGCCCTCTCGCCAGGCACCGGGGTCGAGTCGACGAGCTCGGAGGCGGCCTGGCTGGGCGTCGGCGGCGCCGGCTCGGCCCTGCCGGTGAGCGCCACACCAGCGAGGGCGACGGCCAGCGTTGCCACGCGGCGCCAGCGCGAGCTCCGCTGCGACCGGAGCCCCACCGGTCCGCTTCCCTTTCGCGCGCCGTGAGGGAAACGGCCCGGGCCATTGGCAGGCCCGTCCTGGTCTCGCTGGATCATCGCAAAACAGGCTAGCGTCACCGGCTGCCAAGGTCCTGCGACACGATGTCGCGCTTGTCACCGCGCGGCGATGTGCGCGCCGAGGGTCGAGATACGGCTGCATGGTTCGACGGGGTGCGACACCTTGACGCGTTGCCCCACGGTGATTCCGTGCCCTCTTGGCCAAGCGCCGGGGGGACGCCGCCGAGCTCGCCTCGCGCTCGCCGTCCACACGCCCGAGCTCGACCAAGCGGAAGGCGGCCGCTCTGGGGAATGGCTACGGATCCACCCGAGTCCAGACACGCGAGAAGAGGCATACGTAGATCGTCGCCTCGCCGATCATTTTCACCCCGGCCATATCCACATCGGGCACCACCGAAAACTGCACCGCTCTCGCGGTCTAATGGCGGTCTGCGAGCAGCTGGTCTCGCCGAGCCGCGGTCTCCCGGACGGTGCCACGATGCTGGATACGCGCGATCCTCTTCATGCCCGGCGCAAACACAGAGGCTTCACCGCCGATGCCGAGCAGCGCATCCCGGGTCAGGCCGAGATGGCTCATCACCTGCATCAGGGGCGCGTCGTCCTCGATGCTCATTCGGCGAACTAGGCTAGCCGACCTCGAGCTTGCTTTTCCTTCTCTCGCCAGCCTTCTGGCGCGGCTCTACACCAACGGCGCGCTGCTCCGTCCGCGCCAGCCGTTGCGCCAGGTCGACCCCGCCCATCGCTCCGCATGCGAGTTCGGGCAGAGTCGCCTTCATCCACGTGGGGTCCACGACGCCGGGCGCAGAGAGGTAGGCGCGGCACGCCTGGTGCCCCGGCCCTAGCAGCACGACGTCGACGATCTCGGACGAGCGCGCCGCAGAGAAGACGCCGAACTCCGAGCGGTGCGCCATCAGCTCCGCCTTGGTCTCCCGCAGCGCGGCGCGGTGATGCCCGTCGAGTTCCAGCGCGAGCGCCTGGTACATGCAGCGCACCTCGGCCTCGTGGTCGAACCCTCAGGCCTGCACCATCGTCCGCACCGCCGAGCGCTCCGTCGTGGCGACCAGCACGCGCCCGGTCACGTACTCCACCAGCCGCTCGAAGAACCTCTCGAGCAGCGACGCCACCAGCGCCGGGAAGTCCTCGAAGAGGTGGTACACGCTCGAAGGGCTCGCACCCGCCTCCTTGCGGACGTTTTCGATGCCGGTCCGCAGCAGGCCCCGCTGCTCGAAGCAGCGGAGCGCCGCGTCCAAGAGCGCCTCGCGGCGGGCTACGCGGTTCCTGGAGATCGAGCGGCAAGGAGGCCAGGCGCTCGCGCTGAAGCTCGACCTGGGGTTGGCCGAGTGGGTCAAGGCGACCGTCGCGGCCACCGTGGTGCGCTTCGAGCAGATCGATGTGCTCGTCAACAACGCCGTCCGCTGGAGCGAGCGCCTGCCCTGGCAAGCGCCGCGCTTCGAGGACATCCCGCTCGCCGAGTGGCAGGGCATCATCCACGACAACATCGACGGCACCGTCGCCGCGGTCCAGGCCGCGGTGCCCTCGATGCGCGCGCGGATGGGGGCGGATCGTCAACATCTCCTCGGGCGTGGCGCTCGACGGGGTGGCGGGCGCCGGACCGTACGCCGCTGCCAAGGGGACGCTCCACGGGCTCACGTCCGTGCTCGCACGCGAGCTCGGGCCGCACGGGATCCTGACCAACGTGGTCGTGCCGGGCTTGACGCTGACCGACAGGGTGAGCGCGCAGGCATCACCGGAGCTCGTCGCGCAGCGCGGGAAGGCATATCCGGTGGGGCGGTTGCTGCGGCCCGAGGAGGTGGCGCCGACGATCTCGTCTTCCTGTGCTCGGCGGCGAACACCGCGGTCACGGGGGAGATCGTCCGCGCGAGCGATGGGCGGCCGATGTGACGAGGGGACTGGCTAGGTCCGCGCTGCGCTCGTCATGCTGCGCCGCCTCGAACGCCACGCGATCCCTGCGGCGAACACAAGGTAAACAGGAGGGGCGCGGCCCAAGTTCAGCTCGTGGTGCTGGAACCCATCGAGATTGAAACGTCTTTTTTTCGAGATACCGCGGCGAACGTACAGCGGCTTCGCGTCGGGCGAAGGCTCACCCAAGACGAGCTGGCGGCTGCGGGGAACGTGAGCCCTGGCCTTCTCCATCGTCTCGAACGCACCAAGACCAACGTCAGCGCCGCAGCCCTCTTAGTGATCGCCAACACCCTCTGCATGACACCAGCAGCATTATGCGGCCGGCCGCGATGCCGAAGATGATGCCTAGAACAACGATCACGTTGAAACCCGGGGAATTTTCACAGGGAGGCGGGGAGGAGGGGAGGAAGAAAAGAAAATGAATTTCTCCCTCTTGCCGTCTCTTACTCCCCGCCTCCCCGCCTCCCCGCCTCCCTGTGAAATCCCTGCTTTTTCTCGTGGTTTCAACCCGTTTGTCGCTCTAGGAGACTGCGCAAACGTCCAGCCGGTGCTTGAGCGCCATCCCTCGCTGCAAGCAGCTCGACCATCGGCAAGCTCGGCGAGCGTGTTTCCAAGGGGATCTTGACCAGAACACAATGAACCACATGAAGGTTGCCCTCAGCCAGACCAATGGGCCGTTGCAGCTAACGAGCAGCGTCGCTTGCAAAGTCGTCTATCGTCGCGGGTGCGGTTGACGCGCCTCCGTAACCCTGCTATCTGCCCCAGTCCGAAAACGTAGACAAGGCCGAGATCAAGGAAGCCCAAGTATGCTCCACGAATTTCGCCTGAGCCCCAGCGCCGCCCCCGGCTGGGATACGTTCGCTGAGCAAGTATCCAACAGACTTCCGCAAATGCGCGACGGGTTGTACGTTTTTTTCTTTACCAACGATTTGACAGAAGTCGTACGCGACAACAACAGGGGTCGCGAGAAAACGGTGATCCACGCGGCAGGTGCTTCTCTGAAGCCTGGCAAGTTCGAAGGTGGTCTCGTTCGCCGCATGGCGGAGTATCAAGCGCATCTGCATTGGGTCGACACACTCGGCAGGCAGAATTGGGTGTTCACCCAGTGCTTTCGTTTTGGCATCCTGCTCGATCTTTCGCAGTGCGACCTCGGTCTCCCGAGCTCGGCACGTGTATTCGAGAGATACTGGATTGATAGCGTCAACCAGTTCATCGATAAGGAGAGGCTTTGGGCCCCCATTCGCCAACTCGCCCGATCGGAGTGGAACTATATCGAGGCAAGTGGATGGTCGGCGGAAGTCGAGAGACGCCTGCGCGATTTCATGCACGACCGCGCCGATCGTATCCTGAAGATGGCTGCGGTCGCTGGTTCACCATCGGGGACCGTTCCATGAGCGTTGACCAACAATTCGTTGCAACCGATGGTGCCCCCATCGCCCCGCTCAGTCTGGCACTCCCAGCTGAACACCGGTACGCTGAGCAGATGCACGGAGACGATCATGGTTGACCGCTACGAGCTCGGGGATCCTCTCGGTGTAGGTGGACAGGCCCTTGTGCGCAAGGCGCGCGACCGCATCCTGGAGCGTGCTGTCGCGATAAAGTCTCTCGAACCATTCTTTGGCGAAGCACCTGCCGATCGGGATCTCGATCGGCTCCGTCGTGAGGCGAAGGCGCTGGCAGCTCTATCCCACCCTTATATTCCTGCCATCTATGACATCGAACTGGATCTCACGCCTCGCATCATTTTTGAATTCATCGAGGGGAGGAACCTTCTCACGGTCCTCAACGAGTCGCGCCCGTCCCTTCGCGAGATCACTCGCTGGACTAGTCAGATATTCTCCGCCCTGGCCCACGCCCATTCTCGCGACATTCTGCACCGAGACATCAAGCCAGCCAATATCGTCCTGAGAGATGACGGCGCTTGCTGTCTTGTCGACTTTGGCTTCGCTCTCATGGCTGGGCACACTATAAATTCTTCATCGAGGGCTCACGGCACGGTTGGTTACATGTCGCCAGAGCAGTCACGCGGAGAGCCAATAGATGGCCGCGCTGACATCTACTCTATTGCGGCAACAATCTATCATCTTCTGTCCAATAAGCTTCCCAAGCCTGAGGCGTATGAACCCCTCTCAGAAATCGACGAGTCCATCCCGCCAGCTCTGGACACCTTACTACGCCGCTCGCTTGGTCCGATAAAGGAGCGTCCTGCGACAATTCAGGAATTTGCGGAAGCGTTCATGACGGCCCAACACGTCCGGACGTCGGTGGCCGAGATCCTTGCATCCGGACAGTTGCATGAGGTTGCTGGCCTCCTGCAGAGCATGACACCGCAGGATTTCGCGAAGCTCAAGTTTGGACAACGCAGCATACTCTTCGTTCGACTCGCAGGAGTGCTCTCTGCGAATAGCCCGCCGGTGATTCGAGCAGCGCTAACGTTGCTGCTGGCGCTTACACGACTTTCCGCGGGTATGCCCTCCGATGACTTTCGGATGACTATCCGAGCAGCCTTGAAGCTTGGATTTGATCATCAGTTCGGCGAGTCTTGGCGAGGTGATCCGGACCTCCGCGAGGAGATCTATCGCGCTGTATTGATGCTACCATCAGATCACCACCATGTCATGACGGAGGAGGTTCTCGCGTGGGCGGCCGGTCTTAACGGTAACAGTGAGCACGTTCGTGAACCATGGTATCAGGGCTCGGCGAAGCGCATTATTCAGCTCATGACCGCCAGCGACCACTGCAGCGATGAAGATGCGGCTGGTTTGATCGCACTGCTGCGACGATTGTCATGAAGGACGGACTTCTCAAGTCTAAATTGGATCTGGCCAGCGGGTTTCGCCAGCCTACAGATCAATTTGGCGTTGGGCGGCCGAGCCGCAGAGGCTCCCGTTGCGCTGTCACCACAACCGTCGCGACATGATAGGCATGTCAAGGCAGCCGCGTCCGGTCGTCGGGGATGCCGACGGGTCAAAATTTTGCGACAATCTCAAGATGTCGTCCAGGAATGCCGTGCTTGCCGACGCGTTGCAACTTCCGCCGGAGGAGCGAGCAGACGTCGCGAAGCACTTGATCGCGAGCCTCGACGGACCAGCGGACGAGGACGTCGAGGCGGCCTGGCTCGCCGAGGTTGAGCGACGTCTGCAGGACGTCGACTGTGGCACGGCGAGCGCCGAGCCCTGGGACGTTGTTCGGGAACGGCTCGCCACACGTCTCCGCACGACCCGCAAATGACGGTTGTCTGAGCGGGAGAGACTACGCCTGCCCGACAAGACGCGAGGCCGCTCCCCTCACCGCGCCCCTGCCACCACCAGCGCGCTCTTCCGCCCCACCCGATACGTCCTCACCGGCTCCCCCCGGACGATCCGATCATGCTCGCTCCAGCGCGCGGCCTCCCCTTCCGCGACGCGCCGGGCGGCGCGCTCGGCGAGCCGCTCGGCGATGCGCGCCACCCCGCGGCGGACGTTCGCGCGCTGCGAGCGCTCATCGGCGACGCGCACCGTGATCCCGCTCGGCCGGTGGTGGATCCGGACCGCCGACAGGGTCTTGTTCACGTGCTGCCCTCCTGGCCCGCTCGCGCGGCAGGCCGAGATCTCGAGCTCGCCGAGATCCACGCCCACGCCCACGCCCTCTCCAGCGCCCACCCCAGCGTCCGCCCCCGCAGCGTGGACCGCCACCCCCGCGAACCACCGCTTGCGCGCCGCCTTCCCCCGCGCCGCGCTCCGCTCGACCAGCGCGTGTGTCCCGAGTTCGCCCTCCAGGCATCGCCGCGCGTCGCCCTCCACAAGGATCTCGACCGAGGCCGGCGCGTCCTCGTCGCCGTGCAGCGTGACGTCGACCACCGCGAGCCCGCGCTCCTGGCAGAGCGCCTCCATGCGCGCGGCGAGCCGCGCCACGAAGCGCCGCACCTCGATAGGCCCCCTCCCCGCGCTGATCTGCACCCACGACCGGCTCATCGCTTCACCGTGAGCACCGGCACGAGCGGCGCGACCGCCGTCGCCAGGCCGGCCTCGACAAGGCTCTCGATCACCGGCTCGATCGGCTTGTACGCGTCCGGGTGCTCCTCGAGCAGCAGCGCCGGATCGTCGCACACGACGCGGCCGCCGAGCTCCGTGCGGGCGAGCTCGCGCCGCCGGTACCTGGCCGCGATCTTCTCGCGCGCCTCGCTGCGCCCCATCTTGCGGCCGGCGCCGTGCGCGACGGAGCGCAGCCCCGCCTCCGCGTCGCACGAGCGCATCACCCACGACGGCGCGCCGCGCGACCCGAGCACCACGGTGAAGTCGCTGCCCCGGGCAGGCGCCGCGCCCTTGCGGTGCACCCAGGCCAGCTCGCCGCCCACGGCCTCGCGCGCGACGTCGTTGTGGGTGAGGTCGAGCCCGCCCGTGATCGTCGACGCCCGCGAGGCGCCGAGCGCGCGCAGCATCCGGTACGCGAGCAGGAGCCGGTTCGCCCGCGCGAAGCGGCACGCGCCGGCGAGCTCGCCGAGGTACGGCTCGGCCGCGTCCCCCTCGAGCACCGCGCCGCCCCAGCGCTGCCCGAGCGCGCCGCCGAGCCCGCGCGAGCCGGAGTGCGCCAGGACGACGAGCTCCCCCGCGGAGAGGCCGAGGGCCTTCGCCGCCGCAGGGTCCCGCAGCGGGCCGACCCGGGCGACCTCGAGGAAGTGGTTCCCCCCGCCGACCGAGCCGAGCGCGCCCTCGTAGCCCGCGCGGTACGGCGACGCGTCCCCGCTCGGGCGAAGGCCGTCCTCGGGCTCCGCCGCCGCGAGCCGCGCGAGCGCCTCGGGCACGCCGTCGACCTCGGCAAAGCCGCGCGCGCCGCGCTCCCAGACCCGCTCGAACACCGCCCTCGGGTCGCACTCGGCGAGCGGCTCGTCATCCATCGCCTGCCGCGCGCGCCGCTCGAGGACGTCCGGGGCCATGCGGCCGATCGACGTCGCGACGAGCCGCACGCCGCAGCCGGCGTCGCCGCCGATGAGCTCCGGGACGACCCGGTCCGCGAAGGCGAAGGCCGCGCCGATGGGGATGCCCCGCCCGGCGTGCAGGTCCGGCATACCCACGGCGCGGACGCAGCCCGGCAGCGCGGCGACGCGCGCGAGCTGCTGGACGGCGTTGCCCTCGAGCCAGACGTCGTCGCGGGCGACCAGGCGGGCGTGGGCAGGAAGGACTGCGCTGTCGGCGGGGGCTTTCATCGAGATCTCCGGGGCGGGCGGCAAAGGCAGGCGCAAACGCGGATGGGAACGGGAATGCCCATGGGAATGCGGAGGAGACTTGCGGCTTCCGTGCCATCGCGCGGCCCGCGGCGACGCCGGCAGAACGCCTCAACGTGGTGCACAACGCACCAGATAAAGTGGTACATCGTGCACCATACCTGGTGTACGGTGCACCAGTGAATCGCCTCCTCCTCACCTGGTCGGACGCGGGCACGCTCGGGCCGGCGCCGGCGCACCACAGCCGCCGGCCCGAGGGCGATCGCGGGCCGGTGCTGCGGCTGCTCGACCAGGAAGAGAGCCGCTACGACGCCATCGTGGTCCTCACCATCCCGGCGGGCGAGGCGCCGTCGCGGGCGCTCGTCGAGCAGGCGCGGGCCCGCGCGCCGCGGATCGAGCTCCGGGTCGTGGACGTCGACGATCCGTCGGACCACGCGAAGCTCTTCCGGGCGCTCGGCAAGCTCTCGGCGCAGCTCAAGCGCGCCTTCCCGCCGGCGGCGTGGGCGACGGACGTCCTGCTCTCGGCCGGCACGCCGCAGGCGCAGACGCTCTGGGTCATCCTGGTGCAGGCGGGGATCCTGCCGGCGCGCATGCTCCAGGTGATCCCGGCGGCGTTCGTGCCGCACCCGCACCCGCGGCCGGTGCGCGAGGTCCGGCTCGATATCGAGGGTTTCCCCGAGATCCGCGCGCTGCGCGAGGAGGTCGTGCGCCTGCGGGCCGAGGCGCGCACGCGCGACACGGTGCTCGTGGGCGAGAGCGAGCCGATGCGCTTCCTCCGCGCCCGCATCGCCCGGGTCGCCGCGACCGACGTGCCCGTGCTGATCGTCGGCGAGACCGGGACGGGGAAAGAGCTCGCGGCCAGGGCGATCCACGAGCACAGCCCGCGCGCGAGAGGGCCGTTCATCGCGGAGAACTGCAGCGTCTTCGCCGAGGGCGTGCTCGCGAGCGAGCTGTTCGGCCACGAGGCGGGGGCCTTCACCGGGGCCGCGGGGCGGCGGCGCGGCGTCTTCGAGCAGGCGCACGGCGGGACGCTGTTCCTCGACGAGATCGGCGAGCTGTCCCCGCGGGTGCAGGCGTCGCTGCTGCGCGTGCTCCAGGACGGGACGCTGCGGCGGGTGGGCGGCGAGGCGAAGATCGAGCTCGACGTCCGCGTCCTCGCGGCCACCCACCGCGACCTCGCGGCGATGGTCGAGGAAGGGACGTTCCGCGAGGATCTGTATTACCGGCTCCGCGGCGCCATCATCGAGGTTCCCCCGCTGCGTGCGCGGGGTGGCGACATCGAGGTGCTCGTCGGCGCGTTCCTCGACGAGGTGCAGTCGCGGCGCAAGGGGCGCGGGCTCGAGGTGACACGCGAGGCGCTGAGGAGCCTTTACCAGCACGCCTGGCCAGGCAACGTGCGCGAGCTGCGCGCGGAGGTGCAGCGGTGGGGCGTGTTCTGCGAGCACACGGTCGACGTGGGCGATCTCGCGCCGGAGATCGCGTCGCCGGCGGCGCGGCCGGCGAGCGGCGGCGCAGGCGGGATCGCCCGAGCACCGGCGTCGGAGGCAGGCGGCGAGGAGGTCGCGCCGCTCGCGGAGGCCGTGGCGTCGGCCGAGCGCGCCGCTATCGGGCGCGCGCTCGAGGTGCACGAGGGCAACCTCTCGCGCGCGGCGCGCGCGCTCGGTATCGACAGGAACACCCTGAAGCGCAAGATAACGGCCTATCGCCTCGGCAAGGGCGCGCCTGCGCGCTCGACGATCCGAAGAAGCTGAAGCTGCCGCCGCTGGCGAAGAAACAGAAGAAGAAGACGAACGACCGCGGATAGGGCGAACGGCGCCCGGGCTGTCGGCGTCAGCATCGATATCCTCGATGTCCCGAGGCTGGGCGCCCGAAGGCGCTCGAAGCCCGGAGAGCCGATGCCTACGCCAGGTGCACCCACGAGCGCGCGCGCCTGGTTCACCCCTTGCATTGCCCACTCGAGCAAGCTGGGAGGTCGTGCGAATGCTGGCGCTCACATACCACGGGCCGAAGAACGTCCGCGTCGAGGAAAACCCGGAGCCTCGGGTTCAACATCCGAACGACGTGGTCCTGCGCGTGAGTCGCGCCACGATCTGCGGCTCGGATCTGCACCTCTATCATGGCTACGTGCCTGACACGCGCGTGGGGACCATCTTCGGCCATGAGTTCACCGGCGTCGTGGAGGAGCTCGGGGCCTCGGTGCAGACGCTGAAGCGCGGCGACCGCGTCGTGGTGCCCTTCAACATCGCCTGCGGGACGTGCTTCTTCTGCCAGCGAGAGCGCACCTCCGCCTGCGAGAACACGAACCCGCTCACCACGCTCGCCAGCGGGATCTTCGGTTATTCACACACGACCGGCGGCTACCAGGGCGGCCAGGCCGAGCGCGTCCGCGTGCCCTTCGCCGACGTCGGCCCCATGAAGATCCCCGACGACCTCTCGGACGAGGACGCGCTCTTTCTCTCGGATATCCTCCCCACGGGGTACCAGGCCGCGGAGATGGGGGACATCAGCCCCGTGGACACCGTGGCCGTCTTCGGCTGCGGGCCCGTGGGCCTCGTGGCCCAGAGGTGCGCATGGATCCTCGGCGCGCGCCGGGTCATCGCCGTCGATTCGGTCGGTTACCGCCTCGATTTCGCGCGCCGGCACAACAAGGCAGAGACGCTCGATTTCAGCGAGACCCCGGATGTCGTGTCCGCGCTCAGAGACATGACCGACGGCCGCGGGCCGGACGTCTGCATCGAGGCGGTCGGCCTCGAGGCGAACGGCTCGGCGCTGCACGACGTGCTGGGCAAGGCGCTCAAGCTCGAGGCCGGGTCGCCCGTCGCCCTCAACTGGGCGATCCAGTCGGTCCGCCGCGGCGGGAGGGTCTCGATCGTCGGCGTCTATGGGCCGCCGTGGAACCTCCTCGACGTGGGCGCGGCCATGAACAAGGGCCTGACGATCAAGACCGGGCAGTGCGACGTGAAGCGGTACATGCCCCGCCTTCTCGAGCACATCCGCAGCGGGAACATCGACCCGAGGGCGCTCATCACCCACCGCGCCCCGCTCGAGGCGGCCGCGGAGATGTACCGGGTGTTCGCGGCGAGGACCGACGGGATCCTCAAATGCGTGCTCGTTCCGCGGGGGGCCAAGTGAGCTCCGTCATCGAGGAGGAGGCGATCATGGAAGCCGAGAGCGTGCTGCCGAGGGAGCTGCCGTACTGGGGAGTCGACCTTTGCCTCGAGGACAGGCCCGGCGTCCCGAGGGAGGTGCCGCCGCGCCTCCTGGAGAGCGCGCACTGGCTCGAGCCCGAGCAGCAGCCGATCGAGGGGCCGCTGCTCAGGCACCCCGGGCGCGCCCGCCCGACACCGGTGTTCAGCACGGCATTGCCGCCGAGAGGAGCGAGCGGCGCGCTGCGCCGCATCGCCTACAAGGTCCCGGATCACCGGCTCTCCCACTGGGTCGCGCTGTTCATCGCGGATCGGGTCGACGTGATCGAGAGCCTCCCTCTCCTGTTGAAGAGGCGGGCCGTCAGGGCAGTCAAGCCCAGGCGCACGGCGTCACAGCGCGCGTGACGAAAGGCGTGCTCGCGCCGATCCAGCGTGGCACACGCGATGCCGGATCGGGACCAGGGCCCCCGGGCCATGGCGAGACGCGAGGAGCCGAGCGCATGCGCACTGGATGGATGGAAGCTGAAGGCCAGGAGAGCTCGGGCGTGCAGCGCGTGATGTCCGGCGCCGCCGAGCAGGCGGCATGAACGCCGCCGACGCGCTCGTGCTCTTCGGAGCGACAGGCGACCTGGCCTTCAAGAAGATCTTCCCGGCGCTGGCCGGGCTGATCCGCCGCCGCAAGCTGGAGGTGCCGATCGTCGGCGTGGCCAAGAGCCCGTGGAGCCTCGATCAGCTCTGCGCCCGCGTCCGCGAGAGCCTCGAGCGGGCGGGCGCGTTCGAGGCGGGCGTGTACCGCGAGCTGTGCGCGCGGCTCTCGTACGTGAGCGGGGATTACGCCGATCCGGCGACGTTCCACCGCCTGCGCGAGCGGCTCGGCACCGCCCAGCGGCCGCTCCACTACATGGCCGTGCCGCCCGACCTGTTCGAAGAGGTCGTCAAGGCGCTCGACCGCTCCGGGTGCGTACGGCGAGGGCGGCTCGTCGTCGAGAAGCCGTTCGGCCACGATCTGGAGTCCGCTCGGGCGCTCTACCGCACGCTCGCGAGCGTCTTTCCGGAAGAGGAGATCTTCCGGATCGACCACTTCCTCGGCAAAGAGCCTGTCCAGAACATCGTTTACTTCCGCTTCGCGAACGCGCTGCTCGAGCCGGTCTGGAACTCCCACCATGTCGAGAGCGTCCAGATCACCATGGCCGAGCGGTTCGGCATCGAGGGCCGCGGCCGGTTCTACGACGCCACCGGGTGCATCCGCGACGTCCTGCAAAACCATCTCCTGCAGGTGGTCGCGTGCCTCGCCATGGATCCACCGCCGTCCGGGGACGCGGACGCCGTGCGCGCGGAGCGCGTCCGGCTGCTGCGGGCCATCACGCCGCTCGATCCGGCGCACGTCGTCCGCGGTCAATACGACGGGTACCGCGGCGAGCCGGGCGTCGCGCCAGGGTCGCAGGTCGAGACGTTCTGCGCCGCGCGGCTACGCATCCACACCTGGCGCTGGGCGGGCGTGCCGTTCTGCATCCGCGCCGGCAAGCGCCTCGCGGTCACGGCGACCGAGGTGCTCGTCCTGCTGCGGCGGCCTCCGCACGCCGTGTTCGAGGATGTCGGGCGCGGGGCTCCCGACTACGTGCGCATCCGGCTCGCCCCGGCGCCGGAGCTCGCCGTCGGCGTGCGGATCAAGGCGCCCGGCGAGCTGATGGCCGGACAGCCGACCGAGCTGCTCGTGGCGAGCGACCTGTCCGAGGCGCTGGGGCCCTACGAGCGGCTCCTCGGCGATGCGCTCGCCGGCGATCCGACCCTGTTCGCGAGCCAGGCCGAAGTGGAGGCGCAATGGGCCGTCGTCGATCCGGTGCTGGACCAGGCGACGCCGCTCTCGCCCTATGAGCCGGGCAGCTGGGGCCCAGCCGAAGCCGACCGCCTGGCCGCCGACCTCGGCGGGTGGCGTACACCCACCGTGGCCACCCCGCTCGCGAGGAGAGCCGCATGACCAGGATTCGAATGCTGCTCGCCGACGTGGACGGCGCGCTCCTCACGCCCGACGGCGTGCTCACCCCCAGGGCGGAGCAGGCGGTGAGTCGGCTCCGCGACGCCGGGATCGACCTCGCGCTGATGAGCAGGCGCTCGCCGCGCGGCCTGCGCGTCCTGCTCGGGCGGCTGGGGATCACGACGCCGGTCGCCGCGTTCGGCGGCGGCATGCTGGTGCGGCCGGATCTCTCGGTGATCGAGCAGCACCCGCTGGACAACGGCGCGGCCGCGGTCGTCATCGCGACCCTGGAGCGGCACGGCGCCGCGGTCTGGGTCTACCAGGGCGACGACTGGCTGGTGCGCCGCGCCGACGCGCCGCACGTCGCGCGCGAGCAGGAGGTCGCGCAGTGTGTCCCCAGGGTCGTCGAGCGCTGGGAAGGCGTCGTGGACAGCGCGGTCAAGATCGTCGGTGTCAGCGACGACGCCGAGGTGCTCGAGCGCGGCGAGTCGGACCTCCGGGGGGCCTGCGCGTTCTTCTCGGCGTCACGCCCCGTGCCCCATTGCATCGAGGTGATGCACCCGCGGGCCAACTCCGGAGAGGTCGCGAGGGCCCTCTCGGCGCGCCTCGGCCTCCCCGGCGCGGCCATGGCCGCGATCGGCGAGCTGCCCGATCATGTGCTCATGTTCCGGGAGAGCGGGCTCAGCATCGCCATGGGGCAGGCGCGCGCCGTCGTGCAGCGGCAAGCCCACTTCATCACGCTGTCGAACGCCGATGAGGGCTTCGCGCACGCCGTGGAGACCTGGCTGCTCGCCACGAGCGGTGGCGGCCAGTGAGAAACGAGCGTTGAGCGCGGTCTCCGGCCCGGGGCGCCTGTCACATGCTGGCCACCGGCCGCTGTCGCGCGCTGGTCCCGATCAGCAACATCGACGTGCCGCTGACGAGGACGTTGACGCCGACGAGCAACCCGATCGCCCACGCCGCGGTGCTCGGCCAGCGCCACCAGATCAGGACCCCGAGCGCCAGCGCGAGCAGCCCGTCGAACAGGAGCCAGCCCCAGGCGGGCATCTCGCGATGCTGGAGCGCGCGGACGATCTTGAGGAAGCCTTCCGCGAAGAAGAAGGCCGCGAGGATCAAGGTCAGCGTGACCGTGCCCGTCAGCGGGAAGGCCACGATCAGGACGCCCGCGGCGATCTGGAGCAGGGCGCTCGCGAGCGACCAGCCGGCGTTGGCCCATTGCCGGTGCTGGATGGCGTGGAGGCCCTGAAAGAGGCCGCTCGCCACCAGCACGGCCCCGATGGCGACCGCCGTGACCAGCGAGGCGATCACGGGCATGAGGATCGCGAGCGCCCCAAGCACCAGAAGGGCGATGCCGAGCCCGATGAACGAGCCGCGGTTCTCCCGCAAGGTATGAGGCTCGACCAGTTGCAATCCGAAGCTCGTCGTATGAACAGGGTCCTCCCAGCGATCAGCCATGTGTGCACCCTCCTCTTCCCGGAGCTGGAGTTTCGCCTTAACCGCAACCGCAATTCGAAGCCCAGCGCCTCACCGGCGTGTCCGCTCGCCGCAACGAGCGCCACGCGCTCCGCCGAGAGCGCATGAGCCGGGCGGGGCACGGCAGGGGTCGGGCCACAGCGAACAAGGTGCCGCCCCCGAGCGGTGTCAAGTGACTCCCGGGCGGCCGGCCTCGCGCGCCCGTGACCGGGTTGCTCACCCCCTCACGCCCGGTGGATGGCGGGCGGCCCTCTCCGCGGCGCGGTTCTACCAGCGATCCGCGCGGCCGGGCCGCTCAGCCGGCGAGCCAGCGCAGGAGCGCCCGCCCGCGCTCACTCGTACCACGTCGGCACGATCTCCCGCACCTCGGGCAGCGCGGCGATACGACAGACCTGGTCCCATGCCGCGTCATCGAGCGCGCCATGGCGCGCCGTGCACTCGGCGTCTCCCGTGGGGAAGAAATACAGGGTCTCTGCGGGCACATCGCACCTGGCGCGCCCCCTCGATGAGCCGGCCCGGATCGCGGGCGCGATGCCCCGCACGCGTGCGAGGAGCGCCGCGTCGTCCGACGGCAGGCAGAACTCCAGGGATCCATCGTTCACGCACCCCGTTTCCCTGGTGAACGCGAGCTTCTGGGTCGGGCACGTCGGCGCAGGGGGCGGAGGCCCCTCGACGACCCCGTCCCCCGGCGTGGACGGCGGCGCCGACGTGCAGCTCGCCAAGCACGCTATCAGCCAATGAGAGATCGCGAATCGTCGCATGGATCCACTCCCCGTGTGCTCCGGCGGCGCACCTGCAGCCGATATCGCATGGCCGCTGGACCTGTCAACCCGGAGGTCCTGCAGTTTGGGCTTGACGTCTCCGGGACGCTTGGGTGTGCTTTCCCCCGGCCTCCGCGAGCTTCAACCTCGACGACCTCGGGCTGGTGCAAAAATGAACGTGCGACTCCTTCTCTCGCTGTCCGCGCTGGGCGCGCCGCTGCTCGTCGCGACGAGCGGCTGGGCCAAGGACTACTACGTGGCCCCGGCCCCCGCCGGCAACGACGACAACGCCGGCACCGAAGGCGCGCCGTTCGCGTCGATGGCCAAAGCGCAAAGCGTGGCCATGGCCGGCGACGTCGTCTACTTCAGAGGCGGCACGTACACGTACACAAAGGGCACCACCACCTGCTCGAGCGGGACGGCGATCATCAGCGGCGTGGTGCTGAACAAGAGCGGGAGCGCCGGCAATCCGATCAAGTACTGGGCCGCGCCCGGCGAGAAGCCCGTCTTCGATTTCGACGGCATCCGGGATTCTTGCCGTATCAAGGGCATCCTCGTCTCCGGGAATTACATTCACCTCAAGGGACTCGAGATCAAGGGGGTTCGCCAGAACAACAACCTGAACCACGAGTCCTGGGGCGTGTGGAACCAGGGCAGCAACAACATCTTTGAAGCGCTCGACGTCCACCACATCATGGGCGCCGGCATCTTCATCCAGCGCGGCAGCAACAACCTCGTGCTCAACTGCGACTCGCACGACAACTTCGACGAGCTCACGTCGAACGGCGCAGGCGAGAGCGCGGACGGCTTCGGCTGTCACGTCGGCGCCCGGGAGACCGGCAATGTCTTCCGAGGCTGCCGCGCCTGGTGGAACGCGGACGACGGCTACGATTTCATCAACTCCGGCGCCGCCTGCCTCGTCGAGCGCTCGTGGGCCTGGTACAACGGCTACAAGCCGGGGACGCAGACCGGCATCGGCAACGGCAACGGCTTCAAGGGCGGCGGCTACGGCGCCGATCCGGCGAGGTTTCCGGCCGAGCCCGCCGCGCACACGGTGCAGAACTGCCTCGCCGCCTTCAACAGGGCGGCAGGGTTTTACGCGAACCACCACCCGAGCACGCTCTACTTCTACAACAACACGTCGTACGGCAATCGCCCCGACTTCAACATGCTCGGGATGGATTCGAGCGGGAACGACATCACCGTCGGGGTTTACCGGAACAACCTGGCGTTCGGTGGGACGCTGTTCTCGAACCGCAACGGCGCCGACGACGCGAACAACTCCTGGACGGCGGGGGGTGTCACGGTCTCGGACGCGGACTTTCAGAATCCGTCCGAAATGGGGCTGGACGCTCCGCGACAGGCGGACGGCAGCTTGCCCGTGCTCACGAATTTCCGCCTCGCGGCGGACAGCGACGCCATCGACAAGGGCGTCGACGTCGGGCTGCCCTACGCGGGCTCCGCTCCGGATTTTGGCTGCTTCGAGGCGGGGCTGGCCGAGACCGAGACCGCCGGGGCTTCCGGCACCGGCGGAGCGGGGAGCGGTGGCTCGGGCGGCGGCGGTACCGCGGATACGGGGTCGGGCGGCGCGAGCGCAAGCGCAAGCGGAGGAGCGGTAAGCGGCGGCGCAGCCAGCGGCGGCGCAACCAGCGGCGGCACGACGAGCGTCGGTAGCGGCGGAACCCTGGGCGCGGGCGGCGATGGCGCCGATCCGAGCACGAGCAGCGCCGACGACTCGGCCGGCTGCGCGTGCAGCACGCCTGGCGGCCACCGGCCGGATGCAGCGGGCTTTGCGCTCCTCAACCTCGTGCTCTGGTGCTTCAGGGCGCGCCGGAAGCGCCGAGTCCCTGCAAGTGGGTGAGCGCTGGGAGACGGATCGGGGTGGCGCGCCCACGTGGAGGCGCGCCGGCGAGGACGGCGCTCAGCCAAAGACAGCGACGTTGTTCTTCACCATCAGGGCCTGGACGTAGGGTCCGAGGTACTGCTCGGGGATCTGCCACGATTGGACGATCTGGTTGAGCATCTGCTGCTCGGCGGGGGCGAGGTGCCCGTCTCCCATCGCGAGGTCGGCCGCGTTGGAGCCGCGTGCCCTGGCGTCGGGGCACACGGAGGGCGCACGGAGACGAGAGAGTTCAGGTCGATGCCCGTAAGGGCGGCGTAGGCGGTCTCGCTTGGCCGCACAGGTCGCGCGCGGTCGGTAGGTGGGGGGCGACAACGCCGAGCTTGCCGACGCGATCCTCGACCCAGCGGCGCACCGGACGCGACTTGAGTCGCAGGCTCGATCGCAGCACGGACATAACCACGGCTCAGATCACCGTTGCCGTCGCCCTTCCGGTGCGAGAACGGATGCGCCAATTTAGAAAAGGGAGGAAGCATGGGAGACGGCTTGAAGAAGGCGAGCGCACTCGTGCTGTGCGGCGGATTCGTGATGGTGCTCGCGTCGGCATGCGACTTGTCCTACACCTGAGACACAGTGGAGCCGGGAAGCGCGGGTGCTGGATACCCGACAGAATCCGCAGGGGCGGGAGACTACCCCAGCAACGGCGAAGAAGACGAGCCGGAAGACGACGATGTGGGCAGCGCACAGCTTGCGATGGCGGGGGGTGCTCGCCGAGCAAGTCATGTACCGACATGTACGACGCTTGCTGGGATAAGGGTAGACCTTGCACGCGAGAAATCGAGTTCGGCAGGACTCTATGCGACATCTGTCGTGACGACTGTTACGACAAACGAGACTACTCCTGGGGCGAGTGCTATAAGTGCGGGTTTTATTGAACATGACGGACCTCACCTCCCTTCACAGAGCGACGCACGTCGCCTTCGATGCACGGACGACAGAACGCCTACTGCAGCTCGGAGCTACCAACGTCGTGCGTGCGGCCGATCGTCTTATCGTCGGACCTAACCGGCGGGATACCCTTGAACACGCTCGGGTGCGTGAAGAGTTGTGGAACTCTGATGAGAAGTGGGACCGGCTCTATTCGCCGGAGGTCCGTTGGAAGCCGCCCGTTATCCTGTGGGCGTCAGTGAGCTTACACGAGCGGGTGAACTTATGGAGGACTTGTAGCTGGTTGCGGCACCTGGGGATCCAGCGCAGTGACGTTCTCATCGCCGAGTTCGAGTTTGTGTCAAGTACAATAGAAAGCTCTCCAGAACCATCAAGCGTTCCGCCCTTCAACTGCTCCGCGTCGGTCGCTCACTACCCTGATGAGGTGCTCCTGGATCGTCTCGACAAGGCGTGCCCTTGGCCAGCGGAACGCTACGATTGTGCCATTCACCTCTGGGAAAGCTACGCCGGTGAGAACCCGATGCCCTTCGTCGACAGCTGCATCGCCGGTGGCGAAGGCTTCCCAGAACTTGCTCCTCTGTGGGCGTTTCTCTCTTGCTTCTTTCCAAGGAAGACCACTGAAGGAGCCCTGCTCCTCAGCCGATTCGACGAACTGCTTCTCACTCTTTTGTCGGCGGAGTGGCAGACTCCGATGGCCGTGGCCGTCCACAAATCACAAACGGGTATGAATTTGTGGCGGCTTCTCTCCTGTACAGGTGACCTGTTCTTAGGACGCCGATTGGAGCACTGGGCAGGCCACGAGTCGAGCGCGTTCGTAGAGCGCGCACCCGGCCCGAGGCCCGACATCCCAATGAAGTCGTTCGTCTATCGCCTCACCGAACGCGGGATGCGGCTCCGAGACAAGGGGCTCGTTCAGCTCTCGGACGCGCCACGCCTGCCCGTCGCCGGGACCGATGCGTACTCGCCTTCGGCCCCCTGGGTGCTGCTTGAAGACGGTCGGCTCGCTTGGCTGTGAGGGATAGCAGCGGCTCCGGCCAGAGCCGCCTCACCGGCTGCGCGGAGCGGGGCAACGTCGAGGGAAGCTCCGCCGGCTGCTTCTCCTCGGCGTCGGGTTCGGGCGCTTCGACAGATGGTTAATTCCGCCAAGCCGACCCATCGCCGCCTTTACGCTCGATCCGCTGCATGAGCCACGCGCGCAGCGCGGTATTACCGCGCACTCTCGTTGATGCCGAAGCTCCTCTTATCGAGCATCCTTCTTGATGGCGAGGAGCCCTGCCCGGCGAAGCTGGCCATCATGGAGCGTGCTCGCTCCGCACGGACAACGAGGGCGATGGCGTCCGGAGAGTGGCGGCGCCGTGCAATCCGGTTAGCTGATCAAAATTCTCACCACGGGCCCCTCCCAGCACATTCGCGTCGGCCGAAGACGCCGCTGATGCCCGATCTCGGCCCCTTCCGTTCAACCATCGAAGATTTCTAGCTATCGTTGCTCGCACGCCCAACTCACGACGGGGTAGGTCCACCCGAGGAGCGGAGCAGCGGCGCGGGGCCGGCCACAAAAGGTCCGGCGCCGCGTGGCCCCCGCGGGGATCGTCGGCGACAGCGCCGTCACCGGCTGGACCACGCTGCGCAGATGGGTGCGCGATGTCGCGCAACGACGCCTCTTTGCTGAAGCCCCGGACCCCGTTCCACCCGCTTCGCTCCGTCAGCGCGCAGGCCGCGCCGCGGTAGCGGTTGCGGCGAGCGCGGACCCGACGACCCGGGCGCTGCCGATCGAGCACCGCGCCTTCTTCGGCGCCGCGCACGCGGCGTACGTGTCCGTTCTCCCCCTTTAGGGGGACACGGGACACGATGCTCACGGCGTGTCCAGGACACGTCAGGACACCTCGGGACACGGGACACGTTCGCGGCGAGAGAGGTCGGCGCCCTCATGGTCGGCGGAGTCGCTCTGCACCTCGACCTCGACCCCGGCGGAGCTAGGCCGCGAGGTGCGCTGACACTTCGCCCTGACGATTCGATCGCACAAATCCTTGGTTTCCAGGCATTTCAGCGCGCTGTTCGTCCCATCCCGTGAGGGAAGTCGTCGCGCGTGCACTGGATGACGAGCGCGGAGACCGGCACCTCGGGCAGCTCTCGCCGGACGTCGCAGCGGAACATCATCTCGGCGAACTTTCAGGCGAGTGCGGGGCCATCGAGCAGATCCCGCAAGTGTCCCTCGTGCACATCGCGAATAGTTCAAGCCGGCTTGTCGCGGAGCGCGAGCCCGATCCCGACCGCGGCCGCGCCGATCACGAACGGCAGGACGCCCATCGAGGCGCCGATGTTCACGCACTGATTGGCCTCCTCCGTGCCAGCGCGCCGGATTATCTCGCGCTGCGTGGCGTCGATCTCGATGCCCGAATAGCCGAGCGCCGCTTCCACGCGGGCGATTCCGATGGATCGGCCGAGCAGCCCCACCGAGACGGCGCTGAGCCCCAGCAGCACGGCGATGGCGCCCGGGATCCAGGCCATGCCGCGCGCCTTCGTCGCCAGCATCCCCGCCCCCGCAAGGCCGATCGCGATGCCGGCTATCCCGGCCAGGAGGGCGAGCCACGCCGCCCACCCGCACGCCGTGAACGCTTCCAACACGCTCTGCATGCTGCCCCATTAACGCAGCGCTGGCGCAGAGGGAAGCATCGGGTTCACCGCATGGAACGCCTCGCTCACCCTACCGGCATCGGTTCATCCGCGGAGTCGGGCCCGCCAAGCTCCACGCGCGCACAGTGAGCGCGACGATCATCCCCGATTCATGCCGGGAGTCCACGCCGACCCAGATATCGAAGGCGGCTCAGGTCTGCGTGGAAGAACACCCGCTGGATCTTCCCGTCGGCCACCGCGAGCAGCAGCGCGGCGAAGGGTCGATCCCCGGCCCAGAACACGACTGCCGGTTGCCCGTTGAGCTCGTGCTCTTCGACCTGAAGCTCGCCTTTCCGCGCCGCCGTCGTCGCGGCCACGAACGCCGCGATGCGCGCCGCTCCGGCCAGCGGCCGCGGCAGGTTGCGCTGCCGCCCGACGGCGCGGCCCTCCGCCCCTCCGTCGGTGATCATGATCGCGTCCTCCGCAAGGAGCTCCACGAGCGCCCGCGTGTCCCCGGCCGAAGCGGCGTTCAAGAACGCTCGGAGCAGCCGCCGGTGCTCGTCGGGCCGCGCCATCAGGACGCGCCGCTCCATGGCGATGTGCTGGCGCGCGCGCTCGAGCAGCTTGCGGCACGCCGCCGCGTTGTTGCCGACCAGCGCTGCGATCTCCTGGTGCTCGAAGTCGAACACGTCGTGGAGCAGGAGCACGGCGCGCTCCGCAGGCGTCAAGCGCTGGAGCATCACCAGGAATGCCATGGACACCTCCTCGATCCGCTCGACGCGCGATATCCCTCCTTCGTCGAGATCCACGGGCTCTGGCAGCCTGTCGGCGCGGCTCTCTTCGCGCCGCGCCCTGGCGGAGTCGAGCTCGCTCAGGCACAGGCGTGTGACCACCGTCGTCAGGTACGCCTTCGGAGAGCTCGCCTCGACCTCGTGGCCTTCCCAGCGAAGCCAGGCCTCCTGCACCATGTCCTCGGCGCGCCCCATGTCGCCGAGCATGCGGTACGCGAGCACGACGAGGTCCCGACGACACGATTCGAACGCGGCGAGCCGGCGCGCTGCGGAGCTCGTCGTCATCGGAAGGATCTCGCATCCATGAGCCCGGTGTTCAAGGTGACCGCCGCCTGGCGAGCCCGACGACCTCCCGCGCGTGGGTGCGTTGCTCGACACAATCCAGCAAGAACGCCGCGACCGCACGGAACGACATGACCGCGGCGCCCGCTGGGAGCGCCTCAGCTTCACTCCGGTAGCCCTCGTCGCGCGCGTCGACCAGCCGAGGCGGCCTCGTGATCGTGAAGTTGCAGCCGCTCGCCCGGACGACGGTCTCCATCGCGACGAGATCGCGCAGGTGGTGCGTGAGGAGCCGGCGAAACAGGGCGAAGCGGAGACCTTTCTCCGGGAACAGGAGCGCAGCCGACACGACGGCGATGCGCTCCACCCCCGCCGTCGTCATCGCGGCCACCGTGCTCGCGGCGCACTCCGCGAGCAACGTGCTCGGCCGAAACGCCTCGCGCGCGGACGGGCCGAGCGCCGAGAGCACAGCGTCGTGCCCGGCGAGGGCGCGCGCGAGCTGCTCGACCTGCAGCGGGTCGCCCTGGACGACGGTCAGCGCGCCGTCGCAGCGCGCGATCTTGTGCGGGGATCGAACGAAGGCGGTCAGACGATGGCCTCTCGCGAGGCCAAGGTCGAGGAGGTGTTTGCCGGTCTTGCCGGTCGCGCCGAGTACGAGGAGTCGCATGTCATCGTGAAGACCGGACAGGCGGTGAAGATGTGACGAGGATCGTGCATTTTTCGGGAGAGGGAGCGCCCCCTCGGCACCTCGGCTTCCTTCGGCCTGCCCATCCTCCACGCTGACATCGCCACCGGCCGAGCGGCGGCAGCGCGGAGAGTCGCCTCTCCTGTCGCACGCGGCGTCCACCTGACGTGGAGCAGAGCCCCCCACCCTGCGAGTCTTCGCCTCCCGCTGACCACAGGAGGCGCCGGCGCCAGCGCCCGGCACGGGACCGCTGCGATTCCGCCCCGATTCCCACGGGGCAGCGCTCCGGCTACGCTCCGCGCTCCGAGGTGCACCCGATGAAGGTTTGGCGAATCGAACGCATGATCGTGATTCCAACAGCGCTCTGCGCTGCGGCGTGCGCCGCTCCAGGCCCCGACGAAGGACGGCTGGCGGCCGCGCGCGCGGCGCTCACGGTCACCGAGGACCAGAAGCTGACGGAGGAGACGCCGGCCCTCCAGCGCGTGTTCGGGTTCGCGGTCGCGGGCAGCGGCGACACGGCGCTGATCGGAGCGCCGGACGAGAACAGCCTGACCCGCGGCGCCGCGCACGTCTACACCGTGACCGGCGGGGCCGCGACGCTCGACGCCACGCTCGCGCCCAGCGACGGCGAAAACGGCATGGTGTTCGGCCGTCAGGTGGCCCTCGACGGCGATACCGCCGCCGTCATGGCCAGCGCCAACTATGAGGTGCGGCCGTACGAAGAGCGCGTCTATGTGTTTGTCCGGAGCGAGGGCGCCTGGTCGGAGCAAGCGAAGCTGACCGTCCCCGAGGATCCGGCGTTGAGCTTCTCGAGGATGGCGGTCGACGTCGGTGGGGACACGGTCGTCGCGAGCACGGTGGGAGAGGACATCGACATCGTGCTGGGCAAGGCATTTGCGTTCACGAGGACGGGCGACGCGTGGTCGCCGCGGGTGGAGCTCGTGCCTCAGGACAGCCCTCGGGGATTCGGCTGGTCGGTCGCTGTGTCGGGCGACACGGCGATCGTGGGCGCGGCGGCGGATTCGCCCGAAGGCAGCGAGTTCGCCGGCTCGGCCTACGTGTTCGTGCGTGATGGGGGCAGCTGGACGCAGCAGGCGAAGCTCCTGCCGCATGACATGAGCCCCCGTGCGTCCTTCGGCTTCTCGGTCGATCTCGCGGGGGACACCGCGGCGATCGGCGCCAAGAGCGCGGTGTACATCTATACGCGGAGCGGCGACGCCTGGACCGAGCAGGCGAAGCTCGTGCCCGCCTTGAGAGGGAGCGAGGCGACAGGGGTGCAGCTCCTCGGCAACGCCGTGGTCGCCGGGTTCGTCGGCGTCGCTGACAACAAGGGGATCGTGTCCGTGTTTCACGGAGGGGAAGGAACATGGACGGAGGCGCGGACGCTCGCGCCGTCGGATGGGCAAACGCTGGACTTTTTCGGGTGGAGCACGGGATACGCCGGCGGGAGCGTGGTCGTCGGGGCGCCGTACCACAGCGCCCCGCTGAACCGAAGCGGCGCGGCCTATGTGTACGCGCTGCCGTCCCTGGACGGCGCGGCGTGCGTGGCTGACACCGATTGCCTGAGCGGCTCATGCAAGGCCGGCCAGTGCGCGCCCGGGGGCAACAGCGGCGCGGGCGGCGGCGGCTCTGGCGGTGAGGCGGGCGCCGGCGGCGCGAGCAGCGCTGTTGCGGGCGGCGGCGGCGCTGGCGGTGAGGCGAGCGGCGGCGGCGCGAGCAGCACTGTTGCGGGCGGCGGCGGCTCTGGCGGTGAGGCGGGCGGCGGCGCGAGCAGCACTGTTGCGGGCGGCGGCGGCTCTGGCGGTGAGGCGGGCGGCGGCGCGAGCAGCACTGTTGCGGGCGGCGGCGGCTCTGGCGGTGAGGCAGGCGGCGGCGGCTCTGGCGGTGAGGCGGGCAGCGGCGGCTCTGGCGGTGAAGCGGCCAGCGGCGCCGCCGCGAGCAGCAGTGTTGCGGCCGGCGGCGGGAACGCGGGCAGCAGCACGGCGTCCGCTGGTACAGGCAGTCCTGGGACCGATGTCGGCGGGGGTGGCGGCTGCCGCATCGGCGGCCCAGGTCAGCCGACGCGCAGCGCTTCCACGTTCATGGCCTTCGCGCTCGCGCTCGCCGTCCTGCCGGCAAGGCGCCTCCGCGATGCGCGCCGCCGGCGGCTGGCGGCCCGGGACACGGCCCTCCCGGCCTGACACCGCAGCTCGCCCGCTGCGGGCCCTTGCCGGTCGGGATCGCCTCGCCCATGTTCCCGGCCACAAGGCCGTGTCGCGCCGCCGAGCCCGGGCGGCCGTGCCTCTCCGCGTCGCCAGCTCGTCGAGAGACCATGGACGCCTCTATCCCTGGAGTCCCAGCACCGGGCGAGATCCTCGCAGAGAGGTATCGGGTCGAGCGTGTGCTCGGGCGCGGCGGGATGGGCGTGGTCCTCGCCGCGGAGCACGTGGCGCTGAGACAGCCGGTCGCGCTGAAGCTGCTGCTCCCCGGCTGCATGCGCACGGCCGACGCCGTGGAGCGCTTCCTGCGCGAGGCCCGCGCCGCCGCGTCGCTCCAGGACAGGCACGTTGTGCGCGTGCTCGACGCCGGCCTGCTCGACGCAGGCACGCCGTACCTGGTCATGGAGCGCCTGACGGGGCTCGACCTTCGGGAGGTGCTCTGCGCGCGCGATCACCTCCCCGTCGCCGAGGCGGTCGACCTCGTCTTGCAGGCGTGCGAGGCGATCGCCGAGGCCCACGCGCACGGGATCGTCCACCGCGATCTGAAGCCGGCCAATCTGTTCCTGGCGAGGGACGAGCACGGGTCGGCGCTCATCAAGGTGCTCGATTTCGGCCTCTCGAAATCCACCGTGGATGACGGGACCGGGAGCCTCACGACCTCGAACGTGATCGCGGGCTCCATGCCGTACATGGCGCCCGAGCAGGCGCTCAGCTTGAAGTGGGCAGACGAGCGCGCCGACATCTGGGCGCTCGGCGTGATCCTTTATGAGCTCATCACCGGGCACCGCCCCTTCGAGGTCGGGTGGACACCGGAGAGCCTGCTCGCAGGCGTCGAGGCCCCGCCCGCGGCCATCCGCGCCTGGGGAGTCGACGTGCCGGCGGCGCTCGAGGGCGCGATCCTGCGCTGCCTGGAGAAGGATCGACGCCTGCGCCCACAGACGATCGTCGAGCTTGCCCAGGCGATCGAGCCGTTCGGGACGCCGGCAGCCAGCGCCTCTGTCGAGCACATCCACAGCTACCGCGCGCCGGGTGACGCCTGCGAGCGGCCTGACCGCTGCGATCCATCCCTCGCGGCCACCGAGCAGCTCTCACCCGCGCGAGGAGACAGCGGCAGCGCCGGCGAGAGATCGCCCCATCGCGCCAGCGCCTCGCAGCGGCCATCGGCCGACGCACAGCCGCGCTCGCACCGGTCCGTGAGCCCGCTCGTCACGTCCACCCTCCCCGAGGGAGCGGCGGACCTGCAGCACAACGCGGCTGCCAGCTCGGCCGCACCGGCGCGGCCCCGGCGGGGCTTTACCGTGATCCTGGGCGGCGCCGTCGCGGCCGCGCGCTGCTCGCCTTCGGGCTCTCCCGCATGGCGCCGACGGCGCCCTCGGCGATCGCGCCGGAGCGGCTCGCGAGCTTCGCGCCCCTGCCCGCCGGCCCGGCGAAGCCGCCGGACCCGGCCGCCGCGGCGCAGATCAGGCTGGGCCGGATGCTCTTCCACGATCCGCGCCTGTCCAGGAACCACGACCTCACCTGCGCCTCGTGCCACCCGCTCGAGGCCTGGGGCGTGGATCACAGGAAGTTATCGCGCGGGAGCGAGGGTCTCGAGCCCCCGCGAAACACGCTGAGCGTCTACAACGTCGCCGGCTACTCCACGCTGCTGTGGGATGGCCGGCAGAACAACCTCGTGGATCAGGCCAAGGAAGAGCTAGAGGCCCGGAGCGCGATGGCGTCGTCGCCCGAGGGCATCGAGGCGGCGCTGCGCTCGTCCAGAGGCTACAGGCAGGCATTCGCGCTGGCGTTTCCCGGGCAGCCGCAGGCCGTGACGTTCGACAACGTCGCGCGGGCGCTCGCGGCGTTCGAGGCGATCGTGCTGGAACCCGGATACCCAGGAAAATTGTGACCCACCTCAGCCCGGGGCTGGGATACCATCGCCCTGGAAGGGTGATGGACGCGCAAAAGACCGTGGCGCTCGAGGCGGAGCTGGACGCGTTGCAGAAGGAAGTGCAGCGCCTGCGCTCCCGCGTCGCCGAGCTGGAGGCGGCCGGCCGCGGCGCCCCGGAGCGCTTGCTCGAGGCGCTGCCCAGCCTCGTTTACGTGCTCGATCTCGATGAGGGGCGGTACGTCTACTGGAACCGGGAGCTCGCCGATCTCATCGGAGAGGGCGGCGGCGCCGCGGCGGGCTCGCCCCGCGGCGACGGCCTGTCCCCCATAGTCCATCCGGACGATATCGGTCGCATCGAGGAGTACCGGGCTCGCGTGGCCGCCTCGGAGAGCGGGGAGCAGGCGACGGTGGAGTACCGCGTGCGCGGTCGCGACGGCGGCTGGCGATGGTTCGTCGAGCGAGGCGTCGCGCTCGGCCGCGATCCGGAGGGACCGGGGCGGCGGATGCTGGGGTCGGCGCACGACATCACCGCGCGCAAGCATACCGAGCAGATGCTCGAGCGGAGTGAGAGCCTGCTCCATGGGTTCCTCGAATACACGCCATCCATGATGGTCGCGGTGGACGCCGCGGGCCGGCTCCTCCTCGTGAACCGCGAAATCGAGTCGTTCTACAAGATGAGCCGCGAGGAATTGCTGGGGCGGGTCGTCTACGACCTTCTCCCGACGCCGGCGGCCACCTCGATACGAAAGGCCAATGAAGAGGTGGCGGTCGCCGGACGCCCGGCCGCCTCCGAGCATGTGCTCGTCTTCCCGAACGGTCCGCGCACCTACCTGTCGACCAAGTTCCCCATCCGCGACGCCGAGGGGGAGATCTACGCGGTCGGGACGATCTCGGTGGACATCAGCCGAGCCAAGCAGGCCGAGGCCGAGCGTGCGGAGATGCAGCGGCAGCTCATCGAGATGCAGCAGGCGACGATCCAGGAGCTCATCACGCCGCTCCTGCCGCTGGCGCCCGGCGTCGTCGCGATGCCGATCGTCGGGAGCGTCGACCCCGCGCGCGCCGAGCAGATCCTGACGACGTTGCTTGAAGGGATCGCCGCCCAGCAGGCCAGGATCGCCATCCTCGACATCACCGGGGTGAAGGTCGTCGACGAGCGGGTGGCGCAATCCTTCGTCGACGCGGCCCGGGCCGCGGGATTGCTCGGCACCCGGGTCGTGCTCACCGGGATCAAGCCGCAGATCGCGCAGACCCTCACGACGATGGGCGCCGATCTGAGCGGCATCGTCACCAAAGGGACCCTGGAGAGCGGCATCGCCTACGCGCTCGGGCGCCGGCTCCGCTGGTGACCGAGCGCGCTCCCACCGAGCGACCGGGTGTACGCGGATACGCACAAGCCCTTCATGGCATTGGAGAAGCCCGCGATGACCTCGGGAGAGCAGGTTCCTGGCGCCCCTGACGGTGTATTCTATTGATGACATGCGCCCGCGCCCATGACGGAGCGCGGGGCGCTGTCGGTACAACGTGCGATGTGACCCAGGAGGTTGCCTATGAAGCCTGGAGTGATGCCGTTACGTGGCGCGATCGTGGTGACCATGGCCGTCAGCCTGGTCGCGGGGGCAGCGCTGGCCCGCGGCGTGCCGATGCTGGAGAGTTACGATCCAATGCCCGGTCCCTCGCCGTGGGGCCCTGACGACGAGGCGGGCGCCTCCAACACGCAGACGCCGGACAAGGTCCTCGAGGGCAAGCGCCTCATCAAGGAGGGCAAGGTCTATCGCCTGGGTCACGTCTACGAGCCCGGTATGCCGACGTTCCCGGGCAACCAGGGGCTCTCCCTGGAGGCCGGGCCGACCGCGGTCATCCAGCAGCAGGTCACGAACTCCGAGGTGATGCACGGGGAGTTCGGCCAGATGGGGACGGAGTTCGACGCGCTGGGCCATTTCGGCTACATCCCGCCCGGGAGCACGGACCCCGCCGACGCGCTCTTCTACAACCAGTTCACCGGCGCCGAGATCCTCACGGAGGACGGGCTCGCGCACCTCGGCGTCGAGCACGTGAAGCCGCTCGTCACGCGCGGCGTGCTCCTCGACGTCAAGCGCTACGCGAACGGCGGGCAGACGCTCGCGTTCGGCCAGGAGATCACCCTGGCCATGGTGAAGAAGACGCTGCGCGCGCAGAAAATGGACGAGCGCGACATCGGCGTCGGCGACGTCGTGCTGATCTTCACGGGCTGGGAGGAGAACTGGGAGCTCGGCACCGAGGGGTATTACACGCAGCCAGGCGTGGGGCTGGCCCAGCCGGGGATCGGGCTCGAGGTCGCGAAGTGGCTCTCCTCGAAGGGCATCGCCTGCGTCGGGTCGGACAACTTCGGCATCGAGGTCACCCCGCCGAAGCCTCCGGTGGCGCCGGGGGTGGTCTTCCCGGTGCACCATCACCTGCTGGTGAAGAGCGGAATCTTCATGCACGAGGTGATGGTGCTCTCGGAGCTGGCCGCGGATCTGGCCGCGGAGCTCCAGGAGCGGCCCCACGGCCACAAGAGCCCCTACGAGTTCTTCTACGTCTACAGCCCGCTGCCCCTCCGGGGCGCGTCCGGATCACCGGGCATCCCGCTCGCGATCCGGTGAGCGGATCGGCGCGCCGGCGCCGCGCGCGCCCGCGTCACCCGGCGAAGCGTTGATGCCCCTGGACCATTCTGCCAGCCGAGCGCATCCCTCGCCCCTCCTGTCCAGGGGTTGCCACTGCGCGTCAGAGCGATTCACGCTGTGGGGCTCGCCGGGCTGGTTTCCAGGACGTGTCCGAGGCGTCTCTTCCCGCGGCATCGAAGGAACAATCAGGCCACGCCGGCGAACTCGGCAGCTCCACCCGGGGTGCCAGGCCAGCTCGCTCCGCTGCTCTGGGTCTGATAGAATGGTCGTTGGCCATGCTCGAGCTCCTCCGCAACGCGCACCACACGGTGACGATCGACCCGGTTTCGCAGATCGCACGGGTCACGCGGAGCCCGCTGCCGTCCGAGTCTGTCGAGCAGTTCGAGGAGCTGTGGATGGAGGTGAGCCGCGCGCTCGACCGGGTCGACCGCCATCGGCTGTGTCTGCTCATCGATCTGCGCGCCGCGGTGGGGCGGAACGACCCGCAGTTCGAGGCGGCGATGCAGCGGATTCGGCCGCCCGTGATGGGCCGCTTCCGGCGCGTCGCCATCCTCGTGCGGACGACCGCGGGGGCGCTGCAGATCCAGCGCCATTTCCGCGAGGACGGCATCGATCGGATGATCGGCAGCGACGAGGCCCGGCTGCTCGACTACCTCCGAGAAGCACCGGCGCGCGTCCGTTGACGCGGGTCGCGGTCGCGATCGGCGCAGCCCCCCCCGGACGCGCGCAGCTGCGCCGTCCGCGATCCGCGTCGAGGTGTCCTCCGTCCGGCGATATCCATCGCGGTATCCCATGCTCCGTGAGGAGACGATGATCCGAAGTCACCCCCGGCGCCGCCGCAGGGCGAACAGCTGCCAACCACGCGCCATCCCAGGTCGCCCCCCGGCCCGGGCCGCGGCACGCCCTCTACAGTGCTCGGACGAGCCAGACGCGGCTCACCTTTCGTGACTGGCCGGCGACGATTCTTGTAACCTGGCGGAAATAAACGGATTTCCTGGCCATCGACCGCGCCGCCACGCGGGCTCTCGGCGAGCACCTGGGCCGGCGAGAGCCCGCGAGGGACGTGGCCAGTCGAAGACTGGGACGGATCACCACTCCTGGGCCGCTGCCCATGTCCTTATTGAGCTTTGCGGCCCCCTTACTCCGGTCTTCCCGTTTGTTGTACGATGTGCTTGTCAGTTCGCGAATTCGCCGTATAGTGGATGCGAGTCGCGCCCCTGCCGTCCGCAATCTGGTCATGCGGCGTGTTGCAGCGCTCGTGTCGATCTGCCAGGTCGAGGCCCCATCCGTCCCGGTTTCGCGCTCGCGATGCCCTGGACGGTGTGTTCCGTACCGGAGAGCCACGGCGCGGCGGGAGGACAGCGAGGCATGCCTGGCGCTCGATGAGCGGTCGAGTCGAGAGATCGACAGTCTACTCGATGGGGGGAGAGGGGTATGGTGGTACGGACCGATTGCGATATCGAGGCTCGTGTTCTCAAGGATTCACGGGCCTCCCGGCGGCTCGCCATCGCGCACGTGGTGAGCAGCTTCCAGATCGGCGGCGCCGAGCAGGTGGTCGTCGATCTCGCCGCGTCCCAGCGCGCCGCGGGTCATGACGTGCTGGCGGTCGCGATCGCCGAGGATCCGGACGGCCCGCGCGCCGAGCAGCTCCGGCGGCGCGGGGTCGAGGTGCACCTCGCGCCGAAATGCCCGGGGTTCGACGCGACGCTCACCGCCCGCCTCGCCGCGCTGTTCGCGACGAAGGGCGTCACGCTCGTCCACGCGCACAACCACCTTTCGCTCATCTACGCGGCGCCCGCCGGATGGCTGCACCGGGTCCCCGTCATCCACACGAAGCACGGCGTGTCTCAGGACATGCAAGGACGGAGCTGGCTGCGCCGCGCCGCGTCCGCGTTCGTCGATGCTCACGTCGCGGTGTCGCAGCCGACCGCGGCGGTCGTCCTCGGCCGGCGCGAGGTCGACCCGCCGAAGCTGCATGTCGTCGTGAACGGCATCAATCTATCGCGGTTCGCGCCGGATCCGGCGGCGAGGGTGCGGGTGCGGGCCGAGCTCGCGATTCCACGAGACGCCTGGGTCGTCGGGAGCGTGGGGCGCCTCTCTCCCGTGAAGAACCACGCGCTGCTCGTGCGCGCCGCCGCGACGTCGCTGCCCTGGAACGGAAGGGTGCTCCTCGTCGGCGAGGGCGCCGAGCGAGCGCGGCTCGACGCCCTCGCGCGCGAGCTCGGGGTGTCCGAGCGCGTGCTGTTCGCCGGCGAGCGCCACGACGTGCCGGCGCTCCTCGCCGCGCTCGACGTGTTCGCGCTGCCCTCCCTCTCCGAGGGCCTGCCGCTCGCGCTCCTCGAGGCGATGGCCGCTGGGCTTCCGGTCGTCGCGACCGACGTGGGCGGCGTGTCCACCGTGCTCGTCCACGGGGAGACGGGCTACCTCGTGCCGTCCGACGAGGTAGCGCCGCTCGCCGCGAGGCTCTCGGAGCTCCACGCCAATCCCGCCCGCGCCGCGCAGATGGGCCGGAGCGGCCGGATGCTCGCGCTCCGGCGCTACTCGGCCATCCGGATGGCCGAGCGTTACATGGATCTGTACGCGCTGCTGCTCCTGCGGCATTCGCGGCGCGCCGCCGCGGTCCGCCCGAGCGCCCTGCTCGCCCGGATCTGGGGCGCGGACCCGGCGCCGCGCGCAACCACCGCCGCCCCGCACCGCGACGGCGGGCGAGCTCTCGGCGATCACCCGTCGTCGCGCTCGCCGGCGCCGCTCGCGAGCTGATCGGGCGGCGGAGCGCCGCCGTCGCCGAACGCTGCTGCTTTCAAACGCTCTCGAGGGGGGACGACTCATGTCGAACGCAATGCGATGGCTCTCGGATCTCCTGGCCTCGCCGTGGGCGACGCGGCCATTCACACCGATGATGCACGGCCATTCGACCATCATCGTGATGCACCGGCTCGCCGACCCGGATCGCGGGATCGAGGGCCTCGATCCGCGCGCCCTCCGGCGCGCGCTGCAGTTCCTGCGACGCGAGCGGTATCCGCTCGTGTCGCTCGAGCGGGTGTTCCGGGGCCTCGCGGGCGAGGAGCCGCCCATCGACCGGGCCGTCGCGTTCACGATGGATGACGGCACGATCGACCAGGCGACGGTCGCCGCGCCGATCTTCGCGGAGTTCGATTGCCCGGCCACCATCTTCGTGGTGAGCGGCTATCTGGACGGTCATCTGTGGTGCTGGTGGCACCGCGTGGAGCACGTGTTCGAGACGACGCGGCGCCGCGAGCTCAGCGTGATGGTGGGCGGCATCCACCACGTCATCCGCCTGCACGACGGCGTCCCGCGGGCGCAGCTCGCGCGGCGCTTCATGGAGCGGTGCAAGCGCGTGCCCGAGACCGAGAAGCTCCGCGCCATCCAGCGGCTCGCCGACGCGGCCGAGGTCGATCTCCCGGCGCGCCCTCCCGCGCGGTACGCGCCCATGTCGTGGGATGACGTCCGCGCGTGCGAGGCGCGCGGCATCACGTTCGGTCCGCACACGGTCACCCATCCGGTGCTCTCCAGGACGAGCGACGCGCAGTCGAAGCACGAGATCCACGTGTCCTGGGCGCGCCTGCGCGCCGAGGCCAGCCGCCCGGTCCCCATCTTCTGTTATCCGAACGGGCACGTGGGGACGGACTTCGGTCCTCGCGAGTGCGCGACGCTTCGCCGGCTCGGCTTCCTGGGAGCCGTGACCAACTGGCCTGGCGACCATGCGACGGCCAGCGGATTCCGTAGCTCCGCGGACGCGCCGTTCTCTGTGCCGCGGATCGACTTCGGCGCGGATCACCGGAGCCTCATCCGCTCGGTGTCGGGCGTCCGGCGGACCAAGCAGCTGCTGGAGCGGCAGCTCGCCCTGCGAAGCGCGGTGGCGCCGGTCGATCCGGGCCTGACGCTCGATGGATCCCAGGAAGAAGCCGAGGGCCCGCCGGCCCCGCTGGTCCAGTGATCGCGGAGCCCGCGCGCGGCCGCTCATGCAGGTCGCGGGCGCCGCCCCCCGGCGCGCGCCGGAGCGCCCGGCCCTGCTCGGCGCGAAGGGATCGCCTGCGCCCAGGAAGCCTGACGGGGCGCTCACTTCTTCCGATAGGCGCCCGGCGTCGTCCCCGTGCGGCGCTTGAACGCCGTCGTGAGGTGCCCCTGGTTGGAGAAGCCACACTCCAGCGCGATCTCCGCGATGGACAGCCGCTCGTCCTGGAGCATGGTCATCGCCCTCTCAATGCGGCGCGAAATGACGTACTGGTGGGGAGTCTGGTGAAAGGCGCTCTTGAACAGGCGCGAGAAATGGTCCGGCGAATAGCCCACCAGCCCCGCCAGGTCGACGAGCCCGAAGTTCGAGGAGAGCTCGCTGTCCACGAATTTTTCGATCTGAGTTCGCTGGCTCCTCGAGAGGCTCGCGTTGCGCAGCGAGATCTCCGCCCCTGATCCCGCGCCGTACCGCGCCGACAGGTAGGAAGCCAGCGCCAGGCAGAGCGACTGCACGTAGACGGCCCCGAAGTACTCCTGCCCCTCGGCCTGCGCCTGCAGGCGACGGACCAGGTCGACGACATGGGCGTCGACCAGACCGAACCGCGGCTCCCGCTCCGGGACCAGCACGCCGGACGGAGACGCACAGAGCGCCAACATGGATGCTTCGGGGAAGTTCACCGACGTGCACACGGAGGGCCGCCCCCGCCACTCGACGCTGTACAGCCTGGTCCTCCGCGGCAAGAGGTCCATCATTCCCGAGAGCCGCTCGAAGGAATGCTCCCGGACCTCGCCCGAGGCCGGCTCCGCGAAGCGAATGTCGACCTGCGAGGGGCCTCCCGTCCACACAAGGACCGCGTCGCTCTGCGCCTCGAGCCCCTCGAGCCGGCCGCTCTCGGGCACATACCCGATCCGGAGCGGCAGCCCCACCCAGTCCGAGCCGGTGAGCGCCGCGCCGTACTTTGCTGAATACTCCGCGGTCATGCCTCGGGTCGCCCCGGAGCATCGTCGGCGTCGAGGAACAGGGGGGTCAAGCCCCCTCGTGCGCTGGGCATGTGAGCGCACACACACCTCTGCTCGCTGGCGCCGGGTGGATCGGGTCCCGCGCGTCGGGATCCTGAAAAGCTTCGCCGGGAATTTGAACGACCTCTCTGCGAGCGCCACGTACCCTTCCCTTCACTTCCTCGCAGAGGCTGTGCGGGTGGTGTGGCATTGCGCCGAGCGCCCGCCCTCTCTGCTTACAACACAATTTTCTTCGGTCGCTGACCGGGAGCGGGGCTCACATGTCTACCTCGACCTCTTCGCTGCTCGTCCGCCGTGGCGCATTCGGCACCTTTGCCCGCGGGATTCCGCTCGTGGGCCTTCTCTTGGTCGGTTCCATGGCCTGCTCCAGCGCTTCCGATGGGTCGTCCGACGGCTCGGGCGGCTCCGGAGGAGGGGCTTCTTCCTCCGGCGACGCCCAGACGACGAGCGCGGGTGAGGGCTCCGGGGTCTCGTCGACGACGAGCGGAGCGAGCAGCACGACGGCGACCAGCGGCTCGGGCGGTGGCGCTTCTTCCAGCAGCTCGAGCAGCGCCGGAGGGGATGGGGGCGCGAGCAGCAGCAGCTCAGCGGAAGCATCGAGCGGCAGCGGCGGCTCTCCCGACACAGGGTTCCAGCCTTGCCCTGCGACGGGCGCCTGCAAGATCCTGCCCCTCGGGGACTCGATCACCTTCGGTCTCGGCTTCGACGGCGGCTACCGGGTCGAGCTCTTCCACCTTGCCACGCAAGACGGCCACGAGGTCACCTTCACGGGCACGCAGCAGATGAACGGCCCCGCGATGGTCGATGGCAAGCCGTTCCCCCGCAATCACGAGGGCATCAGCGGAGAGACCATCCAGCAGATCGCCAATCGTATACCGACCCCGGGGCTCCGGGAGATGCCGCACATCGTGCTGCTCCACGCCGGCACCAACGACATGTATCGAGACCCGAACGGCGCCGACACCCGCCTGGGCGCGCTCATCGACGAGCTGATCGCCGAGGCGCCCGACGCGCTGATCGTCGTGAGCAACATCATTCCTCTCCCGAGCAGCGCGAACCCGGTGAGCACGTACAACGCGAAGATCCCCGCGCTGGTCGAGGCGCGCGCCAGCAAGGGCGCGCACGTCGTCTTCGTCGATCAGTTCAAGGACTTCCCCACGTCCGAGCTCGGCGACGGGGTCCATCCCAACAAGGCTGGCTACGCCCGGATGGCGGGCCGCTGGTACGACGCGATCTCCGACTACCTGAGGTGATCCGGGCGCCAGCCCGATCGAGAGACCGCCGCCCGGTCGCGGCGCGCGGGGCGCGATTGCCCGACATCATGAGCGCTCCGTCCCCGCACGCTGAGCACGGCGCGGCAGCGGCCGAGTGACGACCACGCTTGCGTGCGCCGGCGCGCGATGTGTACGCTCGCCCGGTGCGCGCCTCGGTCGGTGAGATGCAGGAGCACGGCGGGGCCGGCCATCTCGGCGCGTCCGTGCGGGTGTTCTTTCGCGAATTCCTGACGGACACGGGCGCGCAGCGCGCCACGCGCCAGCGGATCCGGACCGCCGCTTGCGTGAGGCTCCTCGTCGCTCCACCCATCGTGGTGCCAGCGGGACTGGCGTTATCTACATTTGCGGAGCGCGCGCCTCACCCGGTGCACGCACACTCCATCGTGGCCGCCTGGTTCGCCTTGCTGCCGGTGTACATCGTCGCGAACGCGGCCTTGTTGGCGGTGACGCGGGTCGGAGGGCGGGACGCCTCGTTCGTCGCTCGCGCGCTGACGTATGTCACGCTGACCGCCGAGCTCGTGTCGAATCAGCTCGGCATGCATGCCACCGGAACGCTGATGTCACCGTCGGCCTTGTACATCGTCATGTTCGTCGCGCTGTACCGGATCTTCCTCGACTTTCGGTTCGGCCTCTTCGCTGCGGTCCTCGGCTCCTGTCTGTATTGTGGCGTGGGCGCCCTCGAGCTGACCGGCGTGATCCGACCGCAGCCATTGTTCAGCCCACCTTCTCCACACCTCTTCTATGCCGAGCCCGCGGCCGCGGCGACCGTGATGGCCAACATGGCTGCCGGCATCTTCCTGGTGTTCTTTGCGTCGAACTACGCAGTGAACCAAACCGCCAAGCTCCACCGCTACCTCACGGAGTCCGTCCTCCGGCGCTACCTGCCGCCGTCGCTCGTCGAGCGCGCCGCGCACGGAGAGCTGCGGATGGACGCCGAGCCCGAGCGGCGGGTGGTGACCGTGATGTTCACCGACCTCGTGGGGTTCACGTCGCTGTCGGAGAGGCTCGGCGCCGAGGCCGTCGGGCGGCTGCTCAACCGGTACCTGTCGACGGCGGCCGACGTGGCGCACGCGCACGGAGCCACGGTCGACAAGTTCGTCGGGGACGCCGTCATGATCGTGTTCGGAGCCCCCGATCCCCTCGACCCGGCCGAGCAGGCGCGTCGCTGCGTCGCGCTCGCGCGCGACCTTCAGGCCACGCTGCCGAGCGTGGGTGATGGTATTCGCCTCGTCGCCCGCGCCGGCATCAACACGGGCGATGCCGTCGTGGGCAATTTCGGGTCGCTGGCGCGCTCGGACTACACCGTCATCGGACCTGCCGTGAACATCGCCGCGCGGCTCGAGACGGCGAGTGAGCCGGGCCGTATCCTCATCGGCGAGAGCACGGCGAAGCTGCTGGGCAGCGCCGTACCGCTGGAGTCGGCCGGCGAGCTCCGGCTGAAGGGCGTGGCTGAGCCGGTGCGAGCCTTCTACGTCAAGTGAGCGGTTGCCCGTCAGCGTGCCCGGTCCTCCGGATCACTCGGTCGTGAGCCTCCTCGTCGGTCGACCTGGCTGGCGATGACCACCTACGTGAGGGCGGCGGGCTCGGCGGCGCGGCGCGCGGCGGACGACACCCGCCCGAGGGCATCGGCGAGCGCGCCGCGCGGATCCGCCGGCAGATCGAGCGAGCGCCACGCCACATAGCCGTCCGGGCGGACCAGCGACGCTCCCCCGGCCCCGAGGCCAAACGCTTTGCAGAACGCTCCTTCCTCGGATGGCAGCACCTCCGCGCCGATGCAGACGCATTCGAGCTCGATGCAGAGCTGCTCACCGACCTGCGCTGCGGCGGCGCACCACCGCGCGTCCTCGGTGAGCAGCACCCAGCGTCGCTGGAACAGATCGAGCGTCGACAGCCGCTCTCCGCCCCTCACCACCCACGCGTGCGGCGCGCGCGTGCCGGGCTGACCCGCCCATTGCTCGGGCCGCAATGCCGGCGGGAGCCCGTCGCCGGCGCCGAGCACCGCCGTCGATCGGACCAGCTGCCCGAGCTCCATGGCGTCGTCGTCGAGGATCGGCGCGCCTCCGGCGGTCCCGCCCGCGTGCGCCTTGTAGTCTTCCCGGGCGAAGATCTGGTGATGCCGGAGCCACGCGATCGGGCGCCGCTCGGCGTCATACGTGTCGAGCAGCTCCGGCGCCGACGCGCCGGAGAGGACGGCAGAGAGCTTCCACGCGAGGTTGTGGGCGTCCTCGATGCCGGTGTTCGCGCCGTAACCGCCCCGGTTGGGCGGCAGCGTGTGCGCGGCATCCCCGGCGAGGAACACCCTGCCGGACGTGAATCGATCGGCGACGAAGGCGCTGATCTCCCAGCGCCCGGTGGTGACGATCTCGATCTCCAGATCAGCCCTGCCGATCGCCCTGGAGATCAGCGCTCTCAACGTCGCCGCGTCGCGCTCCTCGTCATCCCAGAAGATCAGCACCCAGCGGCCATCGCCGTAGGTGGTGAGGAATGCGCTGAAGCCCGGCTGCTCGATCGCGAACTGCGTGACCCCCGTTCGAAGGTACTCCTCGAGCGGAGCCCGGAAGAGGACGCTGCGCACCGTCCGGATGTGCCCTCTGCCGGCGCGGCCGATCCCGAGCGCCTCGCGGATCGCGCTGCGGTGACCGTCCGCCGCCACCAGGTAAGAAGCGCGCAGCGCCACCTCTCGCCCGTCGCGCTCGCGCAGCCAGGCGGTCACGCCGCCCGGGTCCTGCTCGAAGCGGGTCAGCTCGGTCCCGAGCCTCACGTCGGCGCCGAGCTCGACCGCCCTGTCTCGAAGCCTGGGCTCGAGACGATCCTGGGCGATCGCGGCGCCCGAGCACGGCGAGCGCTCGATCGCGGGCGCCGCCTGCTCCCAAAAACCGCACGCGACCGGCGCCTCCCTCATCTGGGACCGCCCGGAGCCGGCGCTCCGTCCCGCTCCTGGGCCGCTGAGCAGAGACCGGATCGTGCGCGCGGCCATCGCGCTCGCCGACGCGGAAGGCCTCGCCGCGGTGTCTCTGCGCAAGATCGGGGCATCGCTCGACGCCGGCCCGATGCGCCTCTACGGCTACCTGGACACCAAGGAGGAGCTGCTCGAGCTCATGGTGGACGCGGTGTACGGGGAGATGGCGTCCGCGGGGCCGATCCCCGGCGGCTGGCGCGAGGCCCTCCGGACGATCGCCCACCGCACCCGTCGCGCCGCCAGGGAGCACGGGTGGTTCATCGATCTGCTGGGAGGCCGTCCCCATCTGGGCCCGAACGCCCTGGCGCACCTCGAGGCCTCGCTCGCCGCGCTGAGCGGCGCTCCGGGCTTCGAGGACATCGATGCCGTCATGATGGCGGTCGGGACCGTCAACGCGTACGTGATCGGCGCCATGCGCAGCGAGGCGAACGAGCTACGCGCCGAGGTCGCGAGTGGCATGGATAAGACCGAATGGCAGCGGGCGTCGGAGGCGTACATCCGCCGGATGATCGCCACCGGCCGCTTCCCGACGCTCGCCAAGGTGGTCAAGGACGCCACCCACCCGCCGGCCGACGCCGCGTTCGACAGGGGTCTCGACTGCGTGCTCGACGGCATCGCCGCGCGCCTCTCCTGCGGCGCGGCGGCGGGAAAAGGCCCCCGCGAGCGGCGGTAGCCGCGGCCTTCCTAAAGGACGCGCAGGAACGCCGTGAGATCGGCCTTCTCTTGCGCCGTCAGCTTCGTGCCGAGCACCAGGTTGAAGAACTCCACGGTGTCCTCCAGCGTGAGCAGGCGCCCGTCGTGCAGGTACGGAGGGCTGTCCTTGATGCCGCGCAGCGGGAAGGTCTTGATGGGGCCGTCCGCCGTCGCCATCCGTCCGTTGATGAGCACGGGCTTGAAGAAGCGCTCCGCCCGCAGGTTGTGCATCAGGTTATCGGTGTAGTACGGCGCGGCATGGCACGTCGCGCACTGGCCCTTGCCGTTGAAGATCTGCTCTCCGCGGAGCTCCTCCGGCGTGGCCTTCGCGGGGTCGAGGCGCCCGTTCAACGCGAGCTTCGGCGCCGGGGGGAAGTCGAGGATCTCCTGGAACTCGGCCATCGGGTGCACCTGGTGCCCCCGGTCCAGGATGTTGATCCCCTTCTTCACGGCGATGACGATGTCACCGTCGAAGTACGCCGCTCGCTGCTCGAACTCGGTGAAGTCCTCGACGGTCTTGAGCGCGCGCTGCGAGCCGAAGAGGCGCTGGATGTTCACGCCGCGCAGCGTCGGGGTGTCGACCCGGTGACGGAACTCCTGCGGCCTTATGTCGCCCACGAGGTGGGTCGCGTTGTTCGTGTGCCCGTTCGCGTGGCAATCGAAGCAGGCGACGCCGAGGCTCGCCTTCTCCGAGCGCCGGTCCGCGGTCGCGTTGAACTGCATCTGCGGGAACGGCGTGACGAGGAGGCGGAGCCCCTCGAGCTGCTTCGGGTTCAGGATGCCGTTGAAGAGCTCGTAGAAGTTGTCGATGGTGACGAGCTGCCCCTTGGAGACGTCGCCCAGGTCAGGCCGCGTCGTGAGGTAGATCGGCGGCGGGAACTCGGAGATGAGGTGATCCGGGATATCGAAGTCGAGATCGAAGCGCGTGAGATCCCTGCCCGTCTGGCGCTTCAGCTCCTCGATCTGGAGCTTCGGGAAGAGCATCCCGCCTTCCGGCTGGTTCGGGTGGGGCAGCGGCAGGAAGCCCTGCGGCCAGAGGCCCTGGTCCCGGATGGCGTCGGGCGTGAGGGCGGCCAGCGATTCCCACGTCGTCCCCTTCTCGAGCTTCACACGGACGCCCCCCTGGACGGGCTTTCCGCGTGACATGGTGACCCCGGGCGCGGGGCGGTTCGCCAGGTCGTACCGCGCGTCGAGCAGCGTCTGGTGGCGCTTCATCACGGCGGGTTTGTCGGCCTTCATCCGGGCGAGCAGCGCGGCGAACGGCTCCTTGTCGTCGACCGGCAGGTAGCTCGTTCGCGGCGTGGCGGGGCCGGGCGGCGGATACGCGTTCATGGGCGCCCTCGGGCCCGTGGGCGCGACCGCCTCGGGCGTCCCCGGCGGCGTGCCACGCGTGCTGTCAGGCGCCAGATGTACCGCCCCCGGCGTCGAGACGCAGTTCACGAGGCCGAGCGAGAGCGCGGCAGTGCACGCGACCACGCACGTGATATCCATTCTCTTCACAGGCATACGAGCGGCTCCTTCACGAGGGGTACGTCGTCAGAAATGGCTGGCCGAGCGCCCCGCCTCCTGGCGCGCGGAGCTCCCGCCCGGTGCACACGAATGGCGGCTCGCCGGGCACACAGCCGAGGCGCCGTGGGCAGTTCCGCCCGCAGGCGACTCCTGTGCCAAGGGTGCGCCCGCTGTGCGCTCCGTTGCTGATCAGGCGCGGAGCGGGGCAATTTGCGCGGGAGATCGTGCCTCCTCGCTCGGATCGGCGAACGAGCACGCCTCGCGCCATCGCGGGTCGCCGTGCCCGCGGAGCTCACGAGCGCGGCTCCGTCCAGCCGATGTGCGGGCGGCGCGAGGCAAACTGCCACGATCCGTGGCATCATGGCTTGCGCCGCGCCGCGCCGCGTGCGCGACCGGGGCGCGAGCGCGCGCGCCCGGCGGCGGTCCGTTCAGCGGCCCTGTTCGTCCCGCTCCGGCCTGGCGCGGAAGAACGGCGCCCTGACGTCCTTCGCGTCGAAGAAGAACACCCGATCCCAGACGGGGATCCGCTCCCGCTCCGCCAGATCGACCACCTCGCCTCGGGACAGGCTGCCGACGAGCTTCGCGCTCGACTGGCCTCGCATCCTCCACCGGAACTCGTACGGGAGCAGGACGCTGGCGTCGCCGAACATGCCGCGGCGCTCGGCGAAGCTCCGCCGCGCGGCCTCGGAGAGCTCCCGGGCATGACGGAGGTTCGGGGCGACGATGTAGGTCGTCGCAAGGCCCTCCTCCAGCATCTGCCGGTTGATGAGCCGACCGCGCGACAGGACGTATCCGAGGACGCGACCATAGGCGTCGAACGGCTGTTGGTCCGTCTGGATCTCGACCTCGGCGCCGTCGGGGAGCAGCTCGGAGAGCCGCTCGGCGGCCAGCTCGGCCCAGTAACCTTGCGAGGCGCCGAGGAAGTGCGTCTCCGGCGTATCGATGGAGAGCATACGGACAGGATGGATCACGCCGTTCTCGTCGCGCACGCGGAGCGTGTCGCCGTCGACCGTCCTCACCACCTCAGCGAGGAACCTGTCGCCCGGCAGCTCTCGGCGCGGCCCCCGCCTCCAGGCGACAAGAGACACGTAGTCGATGAACCTCCGGAACTCCGGAAGCAATCCTGCCATCGCCCCCTCCTATGATGGATAGCCCCACAGAGACCGCCGTTCGCGCATCGCAGGGACGTTCGCCCTGCCAGGCGGCCTGTTCCATGAAGATATAGAGAGGGCCCTGGCCCTAGGAAAGCGCTCGCCGCGCCTGACCCGGGGAGCGCGAGGTGGCCTGAAGCGCCGTCGGATGGAGAGAGGAAGATCTGGACGCCAGAAGACGCCAAGAGACGCCAAAAGACGAGAGAGAATATTTCCTTCTTTGCTCCCTTGGCGCGCTGCCGTCGCAATCTTCTTCTGGCACCTTCTCGAGCTTTTTTTCTCTTCTCTTGGCATCTTTTGGCGTCTCTTGGCGTCTTCTGGCGTTCAATTCTTCTTCATAGCACCGCTCATCCCGCCGCCTTCCGGGCGTCGCCGGCGACGATCTCCTCCAGCAAATCCTCCTCGTCCTCCCCCGCGGACACCTTCTCCAGCGCCAGCCTCAGCTTCGGCTCGGCGCTCGCCTCGGCGGCGACGCGGATCCGCTTCTCCACCGCTTCGCCCCCGTGCGGGCGCGCCGCGAGCGCCGCAGCGACGCGCTGCTCCGGCGGCGCAGAACCGTCCTCGACGATGCGCAGCACCTCTTCGAGGTCGTTCCCCGCCGTCCGGTAGCCTGCCCTGGCCACCAGCGACCCCAGCGCTCTCTTCCACTCGGCGAGCGGCCGGCCATTGCGCGCGATGACCTCCAGCAGCCGCGCCCGATCCTGCATCGCGACGGCGGCCTGAGCGGCCCGAATACGCTCGATCAGCGCCGTGGCCTCGGCGGGGCTGGCCGCCGGGACGGTGATCGACCTGCCGTCCCGCAGGCCGATCTTCACGAAATAGTAGGCGCCGCCAACGCCCCCGTGGGTGAGAGTGACGTGGACGATGGCCCTGTGCGGGAAGAACCGCCGCCGGAACGCGCCCTTGACCATCACCCCGTCGGTGCCGATATGCACCCAGGTCGGCGTCACCTTGGACCAGAGCCAGGCCGCGACGCCCGGGAGCGGCGCGAGCCCGCCCATTGCCACCATCGGACCGAGGGGCGCGATGGACCACTCCGCGATGGCCATGAACAGCAGAATCAGCAACGCCAGCACCCCCGGGGCGAGGATCAGGACGAAGATGGCCAGGAGACAGCCGGCGATCTTGCGACCGCTGGAGTCCTCGCGGTACGTGCGCATCCGCACCGCGCGCGCCTGCGCCCCAGCCCCGGCCCGCGACAGGAGGTCGATCGCCTCCTCCTCCGAGGCTTGCGCGACGGCGGCGACGCGCCCATCCGAGAACGACAGCACCGCGGCGTGGCCGTTCGGCGTCCGCTCCGTCCAGCCGCCGGCGAGGCGCGCGAGCGGCAGACGGCTCTCCTTCGCTCCCTCCGCGATCAGCAGGCGCTCGCCCTCGATCTTCACGCGGCCGTCGCGGAGGCGGCGCTCGCCCGGTCCGCGGTCCGCGCCAGCGAACGACAGCGCGCTGGCGAAGTAGCTGCCAAGGCCGATCAGCGCGGCGAAGAGCGAGGCCTTCTCCATCCCGAGCACGGCCAGCCCCCACGGAGCGGCGAACGTGCCGACGAGCGATGTGACGACCACGGACCCGAGGAGGCGCTTGTCGCGGCGGGCGTCCTGCACCTCGACCTTGCAAAGTCGCTCGGGCGAAGCCGCCCCGGGAGCGTCCTCGCTCATTGCTGCGGCCGCATCGCCAGGAGGTGCTGCCCGTGGTCCGCGGTGGTCATCGGTCGAGGGTAACCCGGGGTCAAAGAGATCAGAGAGCGAATCGAGGGCGCGGCATGCGCGGAGAGCGGGGGAGGCCTGCGCGCAAGGGCTGCGCCGTCATGAGCGACCGTTGCACACCCGCCCACCGGGCGAGCGTCGCCATCGCGGCTTCCCTGTCGGCCGGGGCGAGGCCGCCGAGGTGCGCGCCGTGGTTGGCGCCCGGCGCTAAATAACGATACGAGTCCACCGCCGCGCCGAGATCGAAGGCCCCGGCAGACCAGGGGTCGTTCTCGCCGTAGATGAACAGGAGCTCGCTGCCTTCTGTAGCGACCCAGCGCGCGACGTCCTCCATCGCGGCAGGCGAGAACTCCGGCTCGATGGGGATGCTCGGCAGGCGGTCGACCGACCCCCAGTCGAACGTGAGCAGGTCAGCGATATCAGCGGTGTCGGGCAAGGGGGCGCCGAGCTCTGTGTAGCATTGCCAGTAATACGGCTCGAAGGCGAGATACGCAGCATCGGCGCCGGCGCTCACGGGAGAGATCTGGCCGAGGGCCAGCCACAGGTCGTCGTCGGACGCCGACACGTCCGGGATCTGGCCGCAGGCGGCCTCGAGCGAGTAGAGCCAGAAGTAGGACGGGAGCCATATCACAGCGCTCTCGAGCTGCGCCTCCACGCCGAACAGGTCGTAGGTCAAGCCCAGCGCGTCCGCTTCCGTCTCCGCGCGCTCGAGCATGGCCGGGCGCCGGAGCAGCACCTCGCGCCGGAACGCGGCGATGCGCTCGCGGCAGTCGGCCTCGCCGACCTGGTTCAGGAAATCGATGTAGCGTGGATCTTCGACGCCGTGGCTGAGCGGAGTCACGTAGGCCACCGTGCCGTCGACGTCATCGGGGTAGAAACGACGATGGTAGACGGAGGTCATTCCGCCCTTGCTCGCCCCCGTGGAGATCCATCTCCCGGTGTAGATCGTGCGGAACGCTTCGACGACGCGGTGGTGATCGGCGGCCGCCGCTTCGATCGTCATCTTGGTCCAATCCGCCGGCTCCGGGCGTGACGGCGTGAAGAACCGGTGCTCGACGTAGATCTGGTTTGCGTTCAAGAGCGCGGTGGGCTCTTCGATGTACTGCTCGGGGAGAAACAACGAGTAGCCGGTCGCGGCGAGCACGAGCGGCGCGCTCGAGTCGCGGTGGTGCAGCGCGAGCCGCTGCCGGAAGCGCTCGCCGCCCGGGGCATCGTGATCGACAGGCTGTTCGAGCTCGATGACGAAGAACCGATAGCCGGGGATCTTGGACGCCTCTTCCGTGACCACGGCGACGTCGAGCGCGCGCAGCTGATCCAGGAGTTCCACCGCCGCGCCGCCGCCGCCGGCCGACCCGCCCACGCCGCCAGCGCCGCCGCCACCTGTCACGCCGCTGCTGCCGTCCGTTGCGCCGCCGCTGCCGCCACCGCCGTCGGTCGCGCCGCCCTCGCCGGTCGAGCCGCCGCCGGTCCCGGCGCTCGCGCTTGTGCCCGAGCTCGCGGAAGATGCCGTCGAGGCGCTCGCCTCTCCGCTGCCGTCGTCTCCGCAGGCGGCGACGGCCGCCAGCGCGAGCGATATCAAGAAGGCCGCCCTGCTGTTCTGCATCGCCCGGTCGGCCATCGTGGCGGCAGCGTGCCCGATCAGCGTCCGGAACGGCGTAGCGCAGCAAGATTTCCACGTCGCGGGTGAGCCATCCCGGATCATGCGTCCGGATCACCGTGGCGGCTCGGCTTGCTTAACCCCGCTCTTGGGCGTTGGCGGCCCTGGGTGGCGTGTCGAGGCGAGCGCCGGTTATTCACAAGTCCAGGCGCCCGCGCGCACGATCATGCCCGTGGCGCAAGCCCATCGCTCCGCCGTGACGGCCTCGATGACGCAGGACATTGCTCTCGCGTCGATGTCAGGATCCTGTATCCCTACCGCACAGCCCATCTCATCGAACTTGGCCGCTAACCCAGCGCCGCACGGAAAGTTCGTGGCGATGACGCAATCCTCGCCGATCTCCAGCAGGCGCTCCGTCGCAACGTCTTCAGAGGTACCTCCAGCTTCGCAAAACACCGGACGCTCTGCGCAGGGCGTGAGGCCCTCGAGCGGGATGGGATCGAACTCTCCCTCCGAAGGGATGATCCCGGCGCCAAAGTCCGGGTCCCGGGCGTCATCCGAGCCTCCAGTGCCGCCCGAGACGTCCGGAACATCCGTGCCGCCGGCGCTGACGCCTTCCTCGGGGCCGCTCGTTTCACAGCCGAGACAGCTCACGACGGAAATCACAAGCAATCGATGTGTCCATTGCATGGACAGAGCATAGAGAGCTTCCATGCGGAGCACAACGCGACCCGCCGCGCCTGGCCCGCGGGGCGCGAGATGACCTGAAGCGCCGGTCGGATGGAGAGGAAGAATCGAACGCCAAAAGACGCCAAGAGAGACCAGAAGACGCCAAATGCGAGAGAGAACATTTTCCTCCTTCGCTCCCTTGGCGCGCTGGCGTTGCAAACTTCCCCTGGCGCCTTCACGAGCTTTTTTCTCTTCTCTTGACGTCTTTTGGCGTCTTGGCGTTCAACTCTTCTTCTCCTCTTCTCTTGCTCTCTTGCCGTCTGGGCGGCTCGCAGATCGTCCCCACACCAGGCGGCAGCCGGATGCGCGCCCCTCGCCGTCCCGCTCCGGCTTGGGGCTACGCTTCCTCCGCGCTTTCCCGTTACGATGACCAGCGCGATCGCTTCGTAGATCGCCGGGGGGCATGAGACGTCTGCATGCGGCCCCGCGCAGGGCTCCCGGGGGCGAGGGCCACCGCGGCGAGGAGGTCTTGGATGTCGTCGCACGAACAGATAGAGCCGGCCGAGACGCCGGCAGAAGAGGGCGCAGCAAGGGCGGGGGCCGAGCTTGCGCGGCGCAGGCGCGGCCTGCGCTTCCGGCTGGCGCTCGGGGCGCTCGCGCTGGCCGCCAGCGTGACCGCGCTCGTCTTGACCCACGAGACGAAGCCCGAGAAGACCAGCGCCATCGGCGCGCGGCTCGAGCTGTCCTCGGGGGAGGTCACGCTCGCGGCGAACGCTCAGGGCGAAAGGAAGTCGACCGTGGTGTCCGGGATCCCGGTCCCGGTCGGGGCGAAGCTCGCGACCGGAAAGGGCGCGCGGGCGCTCGTCCGGCTCGCCGACGGCTCGGCGGTGTTCCTCCGCGCAGACTCGGAGATCGCGCTCCGCGCAGAGGGGCTCTCGATCGCCCAGGGCGAGGTCTGGCTCGACGCGCCGCCCGAAGGGCGCAGCGGGCTCACGCACGCGCTCGGGGACGTCAACGTCTCGGCCGCCGACGCCGGCCTGTCGATGAGGCGCTCGGGCGACGCCGTGAGCGTGTACGTGGCGCGCGGGCTCGCCGTCGTCGCGGCCCCCGGCGGGCGCGTCGAGGTGCACGCAGGGGAGCAGGCGACGGTCGCCGGCGGCGCCGCACCCAAGGTGGCGCCGCTCGCCTACTGGGAGGATTGGACCGGCGGCATGGGCGACCACCGGCCGCTCGCAGGCGAAGGCAGCGGATCCGGCCGGATCTACGGCGTCGACCTGCAGGGCGCCCCCGGGACGCAGGCGCGCACGCTCGAGATCAGCCGGCAAGCCGTGCGGGCCGTCCTGCGCGACGGCATCGCCGAGACCGAGGTGGACCAGACCTTCTCGAACCCGGGCGGACGCCAGGTCGAGGGCTGGTACTGGTTCACCGTGCCCGAGCGGGCGATCGTGAGCTCGTTCGCCGTGGAGACCAACGGCGTGCTCGTCGAGGGCGAGGTCATCGAGCGGAAGGAAGCGGCGCAGCGGTACCAGACCGCCGTGCAGACCGGCCACGAGCCGGCCCTGCTCGAGTGGGTCGACGGGCACAGCTACCGCGCCCGCATCTTCCCCGTGCCCGCCAGCGGCTCCCGGCGCGTCGTGCTGCGCTACGTGGAGATGCTCAGCGCGCCGTCAGGTAAGCTTGCTTACGTTTACCCGATGCGCGCGAGCGATCCCGTGCAGATCGGCGAGTTCTCCCTCTCCGTGGATCTCGGCCAGGCCGGTCAGGGGCTGGAGATCGCGACGCTGGCCGACGCGGTGATCGAGGACGGCGGGCGGCGGGTGAGCATGCGGCGGAGCGGCTACGAGCCGCGCGCGGACTTCCAGCTCGAGGCCTCCGTCAAGGCCAAGGCGACGCCGCTTCGGGTGTCGCGCTTCGCCGCGGGCGAGGACCGCGCGGACTACGTGATGGCCAGGTACGTGCCCGACGTGGACTGGGCCGAGCTCAAGGAGCTGCCCGCCGACCTGGTCGTCGTGGTGGACACGTCGGCGTCGGCCGACGAGTCGGCGCGGCAGCAGAAGGCGGCGGCCGCCGAGGCGATCCTGCGGGCGATGTCGCCGTCGGATCACTTCGCGCTGATCGCGCTCGACTCGGCGCCGGCGGTCCTGCACCCGAAGGACGGGCTGGCCGAGGCGTCGGACAAGGAGATCTCCGCCGCGCTCACGCGGCTGGCCGAGCACGCGACGGGGGGCGCGACCGACCTCGGCGCGCTGTTCGAGTCGGCGCTCGGGCGGGTGCACGGCAAGGAGCAGCCGGCGGTCATCTACATCGGCGACGGGCTCGCGACGAGCGGCGAGGTGACGGGCGCGCGCCTCGCGGAGCGGCTCCGGCGCTCGCTCACGGGCTCGCGCGCGCGCTTCTTCACCGTCGGCGTCGGCGAGAACTCGAACCACGCGCTGCTGCGCGAGCTCGCGCGCGCCGGGGGAGGACAGGCGTTCCGGATCGACGAGGCCGAGGGCTCGACGTCCGAGGTGCTGCGCCTCGCCGGCGCGATCAAGACGCCGACCATCACCGATCTCGCGATCGACCTCGGCGCAGGGCTCGACGAGCCGATGCTCACCGCGAGCGGCAAGGTGTCGCGCGGCGAGGAGGTGGTGCTGCTCGCGCGCACGCACCACGCGCTGCCCACGAAGGCGATCGTGAAGGGGCGGCTCGCGGGGAAGGAGTACACCCGCGAGCACCCCATCGAGCTCGATCGGGGCGTCGGCGCGGCCCTGGTGCCGCGCTTCTGGGCGGCCGAGAAGATGCGGCGGCTGCTCGCGGACGGCGACGACATCGAGGCGCACCGGGGCAAGGTGGTCGAGCTCGGGCTCGACTACGGGCTGATCACGCCGTTCACGAGCACGCTGGCGCTCGAGAGCGAGCAGGCCTACGTGAACCAGGGGATCCGGCGGCGGCGCTCGCCGCTCCGGGGCGAGCGGCTGACGGCGCTCACGCCCCAGCGAGAGCGCGAGCTCGCGGCGCTGCTCGCGCCGCCCTCCGCGGCCGTCGCCGCCGGGTGCTCGAGGAGCGAGCCGAGCGCGGCCTACGAGGAGAGCTCGGCGAAAGAAGGCGGCCGCGGCGCGAGGGCGCAGACGGCGGCGCCAGCGCCGGCGATGGCGCCGGCGATCGCGGAGCAGGGCAACGAGCGGGACCAGGGCCTCAAGGGAGATGTCGCCGCGCCCGGCGCCACGCTGGCGGCCCCGCCCCCTGCGCCCGAGGCGGCGCGCCCGGCCGAGGAGGCGGAGCAAGAGCCCCTGCTGCAGAAGCAGGAGGCCGCGACGAACCAGCCGGCCGCCCCCCGCCGGCTGGCTGCGCCCATGAGCGCACCGGCGGCCGACAAGCCGTCCGAGCCCGCAGCGATCCGCTCGACCGAGGCCAAGCGCGCGACGGGCGGCGGCGGTGCGATCGCGCCGTCCGACGCCATCCCGCGCCTGGAGAAGGCCCGCAAGGCAGCGCCCGCGGCGGTGCGCCCCGCTCCCCGGACCTCCCCGCCGCCGAGGCGCCCGCAGGTCGCGATGGCGCCGTGCAGCGACACCGCGCGGCGGCCGCTCGCCGAGCGCATCGTCGTCTGGTCGAAGCGCCTCGCCCGCGCCACGACGGCCGAGCAGCTCATCGCGCGCTACGAGGGCGCGCTCACGACCTGCGAGCTGCCGGACTGGCGATCGAGGGCCGCGCTCCTCTCGCTCCTCCAGGCGAGGGTGTCCACGGAAGGCGGCGCCGAGGCGCTGCTCGCCCGGTTCGCCGGCGAGCCCGAGGCGCAGCGGTTCATCGCGCACGCGCTCCTCAGGCGGAGCGTGGACCCCGCGGTCTCGGCGGCGGTGCGGCGCACGCTCTTCGGGGGCGTCGATCCCAGGGCCAGCTGGGCGCTCCTCGACGAGCGGCTCGCGGCGATCCCGGCGGTGGACGATCGGCTCGCGCTGGTGCGGCAGGCGCTCACCGAGCGGCCCGACGATCCGGAGGGGGAGATCCGGCGGGTGCGCCTGCTCGCGGAGGCGGGCCGGAAGGACGAGGCGCTCGCCTACGGGCGGCGGCTGCGCGACCGCGGCTTCATGAGCCCGGCGCTCGCGCTCGATCTCGGCGACGTGCTCGCGTCGAGCGGCTTCGAGGCGGACGCGCTGCGCACGTACTCGGAGGTCGTCGAGTTCGATCCGACGAGCCCCGCGTCGCGCGCGATGCTCGGCGACGTCTACCTCCGGCACGGCTGGTACGCGGCGGCGTACCGCCAGTACACGACGCTCACGGACCTCGCGCCGGCCGAGCCCCAGGGCTGGCTGCGGCTCGCCGCGGCGGCCGCGGGCAGCGGGCGCGTCGACGAGGCGCTCCGCATCCAGCGCAAGGTCTCCGCCGCGGAGGGCACGCCGGGGCCCGACGATCCGCGCGCGTGGGCGCGGCTCCTGTCGGCGGCGCGCATCGGCCGGCTGCTCGCCGGGGGCGGCGGCGCGGCCCCCGCGGCCGGCGCCGAGGCCGAGAGCCTCGCCCGCAAGCTGAAGGAGCTCCAGCTCTTCAGCGGCCCCGGGGCGCTGCGCGTCGTGCTCTGGGAGGACTACGCCGCGGAGCTCGCCCTCGCGGCGCGGGACGGCCAGGTGGACGCGGCGCTCGGCGACGGCACCTTCGCGCCGGCGGTCGGGCTCGCGGCGGTGCAGCTGCCCGCCTCGGAGCTCGCGCGCCTCGAGTGGCGCGTCCGGTTCCGCAGCGATCCGCCGGGGAGGGACGTGCGCTTCGTGGTGACGACGATCGTGTGGGACGGGGCGTCCTTCCAGGTGACGAGCGCGCCGGGGTCGATCGGCGCGAAGGACCGGGAGGTCACGCTGGCGAGCGGCGCGCTGCCATGATCGACGTCTCGCTGCTCGGCTGGCTCCTCGTCACGCTGACGTCGCCGCTGGCGCTCGTCCTGCTGCTCGTGGCGCTCGGCTCGGTGGCCTACCTCGGCGTGACGGCGCTCGAGGCCGCGCCGCGCCGGCGCGGCGCGCGCGCGGTCGGCACGGGCGCGGCGGCCTGCGCGCTCGCGGCCGGGATGGTCGGGCTGCGCGTGGGCGCGGGCGCGGGCGCGACCGTCCCGACGGCCGCCGTGGGGATCGCCGCCGCGGCCGCGATCGGGGCGACCGCGGCGTGCGCGTGGACCTTCGGCGCGCGCGCCGCGGCGGCGCTCGGGGCGGCGCAGGCCCGCCGGAGCGCCGCGGCGCTGCGGGCCGGCGACGAGCGGCGCCGGCTGCTCGCGGCGAGCCAGCGCGCGTACGCCGAGGGAGACGACCTCGCCGCCGAGACGGCGGCGGCCGACGACGCCGTCGCGCGGCTGCGCGCCGCGGTGGGCTCGCTGGCCGGCGCGCGCGCCGCGCTCGAGGCGAAGCGCGCCGGCGCGCAGGACGGGCCGCAGTCGGAGGAGCGACCGGAGGCGAGCGCGCTCGCCGAGGACCTCGCGCGCGCGTGCGACGAGGCCGCGCTGAAGCTGTCGATGGGCCAGCGGGTGCTCGCCGCCGCAGAGGCCGCGGCGCTGCGGATCGCATGCAACGCGCCGCTCCGGCGGCTGCTGCGGCGGCGGCCGCGCGAGGCGACGCAGGCGCTCGCGACCCTGGGCGCGGGCGCGCTCGCCCCGGCGGCGGCGTCGATCGAGGCGTTCCTCGGCGAGGTGCGGGCGGCGCGCGCCGAGGTCGTGGAGATCGCGGAGCGGCGCGCGCCGGGCGCGCCCGGCGAAGACGGTTCGACCGGTCCAGAGGGAGCGGAGGGCCCGGCGGCGCTCGCGTTGCGCGAGCTCACCGCGATGGAGTCGGCCTACGGCGCGCTGCTCGAGCGGCTGCGCCTGGCGGAGCTGCACGCTTCGGCGCGCACCTCCGTCGAGCAGGTCGAGAGCGCCGCGGGCGCGCTCTCCGCGACGGCGAGGGCGGCGGAGATCGACCCGGCGGCGATCGGCGCGCTCGTGACGGAGATAGCGCGCGCCGAGTCGGCCGTCGCCGCCGCCGCGCCGGAGGCCGGGGGCTCGCGCGCGCTCGCCGAGGCGCTCGCCGCGGGATCGGGGGCGCTCGATCGGAGCGACACGACGTCGCTGGCGGAGCTCATCGCAGCGCTGCGCGAGCTCCGTTGAGGCGATGAGCGACGGCCGCCCCTGAAAATCACACGCAAAACGATGCCTGGCCGTAAGGGGTGCCCTTGGCGCGCGGCGCCCTGGGAGCCTCCCCGAGCGAGGTCGGTTGAGCTAGGCTTTGCGTGTGGTTCAGGCCCTCCCTGCCGGTTATCTCTTCGACCCTGCCGACCCCCGCGCGCCGACGAGCGAGCAGTGGGCGCGGATGACCCCGGCCGAGCGCGCGCGCGTCGTCGACATGCTCCCTGCCGAGGTCCCGCTGGAGCTCATGCCTCCCGAGGGAGACGCGCACCGCAAGGCGAAGCGCGACGCGCTGGACGCCCTGGACGGCTTCTTTCGCCGCACCGCCCGCAAGATCTACCTCTCTTCCGAGCTCGCCGTCTTCTATCCAGGCGAGCCGCGGTTCGCGCCCGATCTTCTCGCCGTGGTCGACGTCGAGCCCCACGAGCGCATGCGGTGGGTGGTCGACCACGAGGGCAAGGGGCTCGATCTCGTGATCGAGGTCCACGTCGCCGGCAGCCGCACGAAGGATCACAAGCTCAACGTCGACCGCTACGCCCGGCTCGGCATCCACGAGTACTTCCTCTTCGACCGCGCCCGCCTGCGCCTGCACGCCTACAGGCTGCCCGCGGCCGCGGCACAGGAAAGCGATCCCTCACGCCCGCGCGCCTACCAGCGCATCGTGCCTCAGGCTGGCCGGTTCGCCTCCGAGGTGCTCGGACTCGATCTGCTGCTCGACGGCACGCGCCTCCGCTTCTTCGCGGGCAACGCCCCTCTCGAGGACACCGATGAGAGGATCGCCCGCCTTGGCGGGATGCTCGATCAGGTCATCTCCCACCAGGAGGACGCGCAGCGCATCGCCGAGGAGCTGGCCGCGGAGCTCGACAGGGAGCGGCGCCTGCGCGAGGAGGAGCAGCGCCTGCGCGAGGGGGAGCAGCGCCTGCGCGAGGAGACAGAGAGGCAGCTGGCGCAGGCGCGCGCGGAGATCGAGCGGCTCAAGTCGCGCTGAGCGCCTGGCCGGCGAGGGGGATGGCCGCCTGAGCCCTCCTCGCCAGCCACGCCGCTCATCACCCCTTCAGCTTCGCCGCCAGGAACCGCCGCGCCTTCTCCCACGCGTCCGCCGCGGCCTTCGTGTTGTACCGCTCTCCCGACGGGTTCGCGAAGGCGTGGTCGGCGTCGTACCGGAGCACCTCGTGCTCGATGCCCGCGTCGTGGAGCGCCTTGTCGAAGTCGTTGACGACCTCGGGCGGGATGCCCTTGTCCTGGTTGCCGAAGATGCCGAGCACGGGCGCCTTGATCGCCTTGAGCTGCGCGGGGTCGGTGACGAGCCGGCCGTAGTAGATCACGGCCGCGTCGAGCTCGGGCTCGTTCAGCGCGAGCTTGAGCGACCACGCGCCGCCGAAGCACCACCCGATCGAGGCCGTGCGCGGCGCGAGGACGCGCGCGTCCGTCGTGAGGAAGCGGTGCGCCGCGCGCACGACCTCGATCCCCTTCGCCTCGTCGACCGCCTTCATCGCCGCCATCGCGTCGTCCGGCGTGGTCGCGACCTTGCCGCCGTAGAGGTCCACGGCGAGCGCCGCATACCCGTCCTCCGCGAGGCGATCGGTCCAGTGCTTGATGTGCTCGTTCAGGCCCCACCACTCGTGGATGACGACGACGCCCGCGATCGGCGGCTTCGCGTCCCGCGGCAGGCTCAGGTATGCCTTCGTGCCAGCCACCTCGACCGTCTGTCCTCGCGCGGGCGGGGCCTTGTCCGCCCTGAGCTCGTGGAGGGCCTTGAAGTCCTCCTCCGAGAGCAGCCCGGTCGGGCCGACTTCACCTGGCGCGCCGGACGACGCCGGCGCGGCGGCCGCGGGCGGCGGCTCGACGCGGGGCGCGGGAGACGAGGCAGAGCAGGCGGTCGCGGCGAGCAGCGCCAGCGACGCAGCCACGCGGAAGCGGCGCAGGTGGGACAGGAGCGTCATGGCCCGCACCCTACCAGCTCGGAGCGGCGCGCCGGAAGCCTCGCCGCGAGGCGTCGCGCCCGCTTACGTCGCGACGCGCAGGCCCAGCTGGCTCGACGCGACCCCCCGCCGGACGGCGGCCACCAGCGTATCCGGGGCGAACGGCTTGGCGACGAACGCATGGGCGCCGAGCCGGAACGCCCGCTCCCGCTCGCGCGGCGAGGACATCGACGACACGATGACGACCGCGACGTCGCGATGGTGCCGGCTCTGCCGGATGAAACGGATGAGCTCGAGGCCGTCGATGTCCGGCAGGTGGATGTCGAGGATCACCGCGTCGTAGGCGCCCCCGTGCATCCGCCGGAGCGCCTCGAACCCGCTCGCCGCCTCGGCGACCTCGACCGCCGGCCCGAGCTCTGACGCCCCCTCCAGAGCGGCTCGCATGTACGTCCGCATCGCGGCGGAGTCGTCGATGAGGAGGATGCGGGTCATGCGGCGGGTCCGGCTCGAGCTCTCGAGGGGGCGCCTAGTACACCACAAACGGCAAAATCGGAAGCGTTTGTCGGCCTTCCGACAGGAGAGCGCGTCCCCGGCGGCGCCCCTGAGCCCTCCAGGCCCGGCTGCGCGCTGGTCAGGTGCCCCGCGGCGGCCTCCGAGGACCGACCTGGCCCCTCCTCGAACCCGTGCCGTGATCACATCGGCGCGTTCCGGGAATTCGTCTGAGTCACACAGGAAACCTTGTGCGCACCGCGCGCACTGCATTTTTTCACCAGAGCTGCTTCGATGAGAGCCCTGGCTCGGCCACGATAGAGCTGGACGGGGCGAGAGCTTCTCATTCGCGGTACGTCGCTCCGCTACCGCGCACCTCGGCGCGTCGCCCGGTTCTTACTTAGGAGGGCCAAGCCCGTATGTCCTTGAAGCACTGTCTCACCGTGAACAGCGGGTGGGGCAGCCTGTCCTCGGGCAGCTTCGGTCCCCGTGCTCCCCGACCCCTCCTCGGCGCGCTCATCCCGTCGCTCGTCATGGTGGCGTGCCAGTCCGAGACCGGGAACAGCGATGAGGCCCCCGATGACGCGGCGTCGACGAGCGCCTCCTCGGCGACCAGCGGCGCTGGCGGCGTCGACAACGGCCCCACCGTCAGCCACGGCGCCGGCATGGGCAGCGCCGGGGCGGGACGCCGCTCCCTGTCCGGTCAAGCCAGGGTGGTTGCACGGGTCGGCTCAGCGACTCATCGAAGGAGACCGTTGTATGCGCAATAGCCAAGGAGCCGTGCCGCGAGAGCTGCTCGACTGGGTCTTCAACCGTCGGCAGCCCCTCGTCAAGCTCGGGGCATTCGCCATCACAAGGCCCGTACTCGTGTCCTGCAGGGAGGACGACGAGAGGGGCGGCGACCTGAGCGGGAGCGGCACCGGCGGCGGGGGGGGCACGTGGAGCGGCCCTGGTAGCAAGGGCAGCCGCACCGCCGGCCCCTTCGCCACCAGCTCGAGCAGCGCCGGCGGCGCCGACGCGCTGGATCCGTCGATCTTCGAGGGCGCCGGCAGCTGCCGACTGACCGCCAAGGACATCGGGGGTCCGTTCTTCATCGACAACAGCGAGATCCCGAACGACATCAGCCTGTTTCGCAGCGACATCCGGGACGACCACCCCGGCTGCGAGCTCCGGCTCTATGTCCGCCTGCTCGACGCCCGGAGCAACAACGAGCCCATCCCCGACGCCGAGGTCTACCTCTGGCACTGTGACGCGGATGGGCAAACCAGCGGCTTCGAGCATCAGCGCCCCTCCACGCCGTCCACGGGCGCGGCCGAGCGCACGCCGGAGAGCCAGGATCGGTTCTGCCGCGGCGTGCAGCTCTCGGATCGCAACGGGATCGTGGGCTTCAAGTCGATCTATCCCGGGTCGGACGCGGGGCGGCCAGTCCACGTCCACATGGTCGCTCGCATCAACGGAGCCACGACCAGGCTGATCACGACGCAGCTCTATCTCGACGCGGACCTCAGCGCGGAGGTCTTCGAGAAGGAGGCGGCCTACGCGGCTCGCTCGGCGAACCTCCCGGCGTCCAGCCTCGATCCGCCGCCAGGCAACGTGATCATGCCGGCCACGTACACCTCGGGGCTGGTCACCAGCATTCTCAACATCATCGTCGATGCCTGAGCGCACGGATGTCCTGCCCAGGGGGCCGTGCGTCACGCCCCGGCTCGACCCGGGCCACCCCTCGGCGAGCCGGGACGGCGCCTGCCCGCTGCCCGCCGAGCGTCACGAAAATTCGAGGAAACAGGGCACCTCTTCCGTTCGCCGCGCCGGCGCGGGGCGGACAATCGCCCTCCGGGGCGCCAGACTGCGGCAGGGAGGTTCCATGAGCGACACGGATCGGCTGGATCCCGGGAGCATGGCGCGCGCGTTCCGCGAGGCGCGGCGCCGCGGGATGGATGTGGAGCCGGCGGTCCTGTTCCACGATCTGGGGCGCATGCGGGCGCGCATCGGACGGATCGGCGCGGCGTTTCCGCCGGGCGCCCTCCACACCGTCGCGATCAAGGCGAACCCCCTCGTCGAGGTCCTGCGGGCGGCGGTCGACTGCGGCGCGGGGCTCGAGGCGGCCTCCCTCGAGGAGGTGAAGCTCGCGCTGGCCGCCGGCTGCCCACCCGACCGCATCGTCTACGACTCTCCCGCGAAGTCCCGCGCCGACATCGCGGAGGCCCTCCGCCTGGGCGTGCGGCTCAACGCCGACAACCTCGATGAGCTCGGACGCATCGACGAGCTCGTCCGTCACGGGGGGGTGGCCAGCCGCATCGGGCTGCGCATCAACCCGCAGGTCGGGGCCTCGAGCATCGCCCTGACCAGCGTCGCGGATCGGCGCTCCAAGTTCGGGGTCCCCCTCGAACAGGCGGACGCGGTGCGCGCCGCCTTTGCGCGGTACCCGTGGCTCGACGGGCTGCACGTGCATGTCGGCTCGCAGGGGTGCGCGCTCTCGCAGCTCATCGACGGGATCGGGCGCGTCGAGGCGCTGCGCCAGGAGCTCCGGCGCGCGATGGGCCCGCTCGCCGCCGGCACCATGGATATCGGTGGCGGTCTGCCGGTCGCCTACCGGAGCACGGACCGCCCCCCGGCGCTCGAGGACTACGCGGCCGCGCTGCGGCGCGAGGTGCCGACGCTCTTCGAGGAGGGGACCACGCTGATCACCGAGTTCGGGCGCTGGATCCAGGCGGGCTGCGGCTTCGCGGTCTCGCGGGTGGAGTATGTGAAGAAGGACTCGGCCGGGCGCACCGCGATCCTTCACCTCGGCGCCGACTTCCTGCTGCGCCGCGCGTATCACCCGGACGACTGGCACCATGACTTCATGGCGCTCGATCCCGAGGCCGAACCCAAGGGGGGGCCGCTCTCGCCGTGCACCCTCGGCGGCCCGCTCTGTTTCGGCGGCGACGTGCTCGCCCGCGATCTCGCGTTTCCGGAGCTGTCGCCCGGCGATCTCGTGCTCATCCGCGACACGGGGGCTTACACGCTGAGCATGTGGTCCCGCCACTGCAGCCGCGGCATCCCTGCTGTGCTCGGCGTCGACGCCGACGACCTTCGGGTCCTGCGCGAGCGCGAGCTGCCAGAGGACGTCGTAGCGTTCTGGAGCCGCGGCCGCGGCCGGCCATGAGCCCGCCGCGCGGCGTTCACATGACCGTTTCCAGGGGAATCCAGCATGTGGCACCATGGAGCGGCGAGCGCTGTGGCGTGGAGGAGCAGAGATGAGATCGAGCGGAGCTTCGTGGGTCCCCGGGCGATGCGCACAAGCGTGGCGGGTCACGCTCCTCGGAGCCGCGCTGTGCGTGCCGCCGGTCGCCAGCGCGGGCTGCGGCGATGACGGGGCGACGACCACCGCCTCGGTGTCCAGCGGCAGCGGCGGCGGCGGCGCGACGGGTACCGGCGCGGGCGGCGGCGCTGCCGGCTCCGGCGGCTCCGGCGGCGACGCAGCCGGCTCAGGTGGCTCCGGCGGCAGCGGCGCAGCCGGCTCCGGCGGCTCCGGTGGTTCCGGCGCTGCCGGCTCCGGTGGTTCCGGCGGCTCGGGCGGCTCCGGTGGCACCGGCGCTGCCGGCTCGGGCGGCTCTGGTGGCACCGGCGGCTCGGGCGGCACCGGTGGCTCGGGCGGCACCGGTGGCTCCGGCGGCTCGGATGGCACCGGCGGCGCTGGCGGCTCCGGCGGCTCCGGCGGCGACACCGTGAGCGTTCAGATCATCGCCTTCAACGACTTCCACGGCAACCTGGAGCCCCCCACAGGCAGCAGCGGCAGGATCACCGTACCTGCCACACCCACCAACACCACCGTGGACGCCGGCGGCGTCATTTACCTGGCGTCCCGCATCGCCGCGCTCCGCGCCACGAACCCGAACACCGTGGTGGTCTCGGCCGGCGATCTCATCGGCGCGAGCCCGCTCGTGTCGGCGCTGTTCCACGATGAGCCCACGATCGAGGCCATGAACCTGCTCGGCCTCGACATCAACGGCGTCGGCAACCACGAGTTCGACAAGGGCACAGCGGAGCTCCTCCGGATGCAGTACGGCGGGTGCAGCCCGGCCGACGGCTGCACGGACGGGACCTTCTTCCCGGGCGCGAACTTCAAGTTCCTCGCCGCCAACGTCGTCGTGGACACGACGAGCGGCAGGACGCTCTTCCCGCGCTACGACATCCGCGAGTTCGACGGCGTGAAGATCGCTTTCATCGGCATGACGCTGGAGGACACGCCGTCCATCGTGACGCCGATCGGCGTCGCGGGGCTGTCCTTCATGGATGAGGTCGACACGGTGAACGACATCGTGCCGGAGCTCCAGGCGCAGGGCATCGAGTCGATCGTCGTGTTGCTCCACGAGGGAGGGCTCCCCACAGGCCTCTTCAACGAGTGCCCGGGCCTCTCTGGCCCCATCGTCGACATCGCCACGAACATCGACCCCGCCGTGGACGTGATCGTCTCAGGGCACACCCATCAGGCGTACAACTGCATCCTCGGCGACAAGATCGTGACGAGCGCCGCGTCGTTCGGCCGTCTGGTGACGGACATCGATCTGGAGATCAGCAAGAGCACGGGCGACGTGACGGCGAAGACGGCGAACAACGTCATCGTGACGCGCGAAGCGCCCGACGCGGGCGTGAGCACCCTGGTGACGCGCTACAAGGACCTCGCGGCGCCGCTGGCCAACGTGCAGATCGGCACCATCACCGCGACGCTCGACCGCACGGTCCCGGCCATGGGCGCCGGGCTGTTCCCGATGGGCACGGTGATCGCCGACGCCCAGCTCGCCGCCACGCGCGACCCGAGGACCGGCGGTGCCGAGATCGCGTTCATGAACCCGGGCGGCGTCCGCACGGACCTCACCTATGCGGCCTCGTCGACCGAGGTCAGCGACGGGGTGGTCACGTTCAGCGAGGTGTTCGCGGTGCAGCCCTTCGGCAACAGCCTTGTCGTGATGACCCTCAAGGGGGCGGAGATCGACACCCTGCTGGAGCAGCAGTTCCGGGTGGACGCGGGGGGCGTGCTGCGGAGCGTGATCCTGCAGGTCTCGAACGGCTTCACGTACACCTACAGCCAGAGCGCGCCCGTCGGCGCGAAGGTCGACAACGCCTCGATCCAGCTCAACGGCGTCCCGATCGAGGCGGAGCGGACCTACCGGGTGACGGTGAACAGCTTCCTGGCGACGGGCGGAGACGGCTTCACCGTGCTCAACGACGGCACCGACCGGCTCGGCGGCGCGCTGGATCTGGACGCGCTGCGGGACTACTTCGCGGCGAACTCGCCCGTCTCCCCGCCCGCGCTCGATCGGATCACGAGCGTGCCCTAATCGGGCCTCCTGGAGCCGCGCAAGCTCGCCCCCTAGCCGCGCGGCCTTCGTGCATAGAGGAAGCGTGCATAGCCGATCTCGGCGGCGTTCTTCGTGAGCTCGACGTTGGCCCACGCGACGACGTCACCGAACGGGCGGTCCTGGAAAGGCCACCGCGTCCGTCGCGTCGAGCGCAGGTCGTCGTCGGTAGCCTGCTCGAGCACCGCTCGCCACCGGCCCTGAAGCCCTCCGATCCACGCGCGCACGTCGCCGGCGTCGCCAGGCCACGTCACGTCCTCGCGCGTGAGCGCGCCGTCGCCGAAGGCGTGGTCGAGCGCCATGGACCACCAGAAGCCGAGATGCCACGTCAGCCACGCGATGCTCGGCGGGCCGAGATCGTAGCCCTCGTGCTCCGGCCAGTCGGCGCGCCACTGGCCATCGGGGGTTTGACGAACGTGCAATCCCTGGTCAGCAGGGCGCCACAAGCACTCTTCGGTGGAGAGCCCGTCGAGGTGAAAGCTGGTGAGCTGCCAGGCTATCTCGAACTGCCGTAGCAAGTAGCCGCCGACCTCGCCGGGCATCGACGGGGGAGCGGCGTCAGGGCCATCACGTCTCATGGCCCCGACCCTAGCATGCCTGCCGTCCCTCATCCTGCCCGCGCCGCGCACCGAGATGCGACCGCGCGGCCGAGCAGGCCCTTCCGTACTGTTCTTCGAGGGAGCGAGCCCGCCCTGCCTAGCCCGGATTCACCGCGATCTGCATCTGGGCGATCACGATGTCCCCTTCCATCACGGCCTTGGCACGGAGGCCGCTGTTGCCCGCCTCGTCGGCCTTGATGGCGCCCTGGTAGTAATTCGCCAGGCTGCCGGTGGTGCGCGCCTTGTACGGCTCGTACTTGGTATGGACGGAGTCGGTGAAGGTGGGCTCGAAGTAGAACTGCGTCGTGAAGATGTGGTCTCCACCCTGGTACGTGGTGCGACCCTTCGACATCGACCCCTTCTTGAAGCAGACGAAGTGGATGTGAACGTCGCGGCCGTTGTACCAGCCGGGGAAGATGCTGCGGAACGAGACGACGCCGTTTGCGTCCGTGGTCTGCACGCCGCGACAGAAACGGTCCGTGTTGTTGAGATCGTTCTGACCCGGCCTGCCCGCATAGGGCGAGTCGGGCTTCTGCTCGCTGGCAGCACCCCTCGTCCCGAAGCCGCTGTAGAACCCCTGCCCGTCCGTGTGCCAGATGTAGACGTCCACATCGGGCAGGCCGACGCCCTTGCCATCGCAGCCGGGCGCGCTCAGGTCGACAACGCGCAGGTGGAGGTGCATCTCCACACCCTCCGGCGCGCTCTCATTGTAGCGACCACGAATGTCCTGCCGGATCAGGGAGATGTCGTCGTTCTTCTCGAGCTCGTGAATGAAGAAGGGGCCCTGACCGGCGCCGTCCGTCTTGTTGATCGCCCTGCACATCGGCACATCGTCGAACGGCGGTGCCTGGAGGCCGTCGCCGCTGCCGCTGCCGCCACTGCCTCCCGCGCCTCCCGTGCCCGGCTCGGAGCCTCCCTCGCCCGAGCCGCCCGTGCCTGCCGTGGTGGAGGTGGCCGGTCCCGCGCCGCTCGAGCTCGACGTGGCGGTGCCGGGGTCGGACCCGCCTCCTCCGGTACCCGAGGCCGTGGTCCCATTGCCCCCGGAGCTCGCAGAGCCCCCGCCGGCGCCGCTGGGGTCCTCCGACTCGCTGCCATCTCCGCACGACACGGTGACGGCAATCACTCCCAGCCCCAGGAGCGCCTGCCGCCGGTCAACGACCTTGAACAACGGGCCCTGGGTCTCGGTATCTCGTTCCTTGCTCATAAAGCAGCTCTCCTCAGGTGGTCGATGACCTGTCCGTCCGGCGGACAAGGCGCCGAAAAGGCGGCAACATCTTCCCAAGAACGGCGACAGTAAAGCATGGCGGCGCGGGGCGTGGAAGGCGGGACCCGAGCTGATCCCATATTCCCGCCTTTATGTAGTTATCCTCTGCCGTTTCACGCGCATCGGCGCGTCAGGTATCAAGGGTGACAGGGGCCTGCACGCCCCCCTGGATCCACGTGCGAAGAACCTCGATCACCGCAGGGAATCCCATGGCTCAGGCCGGCATCGGTTGCTTGTTGCACGTCGCCTCGTAGAGGGCCCCGCAGCCAGCGGCTGTGGAGTAAGACGAGGCATCCTTCGATGCATGAGTGCGCTGTGGATACAGCGCACTTTTCCAGGAGGGATGTGAGTCGCGCAAGCGACCTTTCACCGCACGATCGCGGGCCGGGGTGGCCACACCATCCGCTGCTCGGCCGCGAGCGCGGGCGAACGATGGATGGCGGGCGGCGCCGCGAACGACGCCTCCGGCGTGCCGCCGCCGGCCGCGGTCTTCTTCGGCCACCAGTCCATGCTGAGGTGGATGTGGTGGTGGTGATACGGCCACCCCTCGCCGTACGCCATCCGGTCCGAGAAGCTCGCGAGCTCGTCGTCGGTGATCTTCCGCCGATCCCGGGCCGGAAGCGCGTTCAGCCGAGCCGCGGTCCTCGACAGGAACGGCGCGATGACCTTGTCCACGCCGATGACGCGCGTGCGGGGCGAGCGGAACAGCCTGGCCATGAAGAACGCCTCCCGCTCGAGGTCGACGATGTGCTTCCGCTTCGCCGCCGAAGAGCAGTACCCGTCCTCATGCTTCGACCCGTCTCCGCAGATGATCTCCCCATCGTTCGATCCGTCCGTCTGGAAATAGGCGATGTCGATGTTGCCACCCTGGTCGTGCGTCGACTCGGGGTGACGGGGGCTGTCGACGTCGTAGCCGGGCGTGACGCCGTTGATCTGGCAGACGTCGATCAGCGAGAGCGGCGTCGTGCCCGGGAACGCATGCAGCGTCTCCGCGAGGGCGTCCCGGACGAGCATGATGAGCTCGCGCCGGGCAAAGCGGTAATTGCTGAACGTCTCCCAGATGTAACCGCCGCCGACCACCGAGTCGTCGAGGTCGGGGAACGGGAACGGCAAGAGCCCGCCGCCGCGCTCGCCGAAGCCGGCGCACTCGTCGAACGAGAAGCCGGCGTCCACGCAGCTCGGGCCGTCGACATACGGAGTCGACGTCACGTCCAGGCCATAGACGTTCTGCGCGCCGTCGTGACCGACGACCCGGACGAAGTACTCGGCGCCACCCCGCTCGGAGTAGAACCCGTAGAACTCGGTGTCCGTCTCCTGATCGCGGTACGAGTACGGGTACTGCGCGCCGTCGCGCGCGCCGAGCAGGCGGCCCACGCCGTCATAGACCACCAGATCGATGTCCCCGGCGGCCTGACGGAACCGGATGCCCACGCGGACGATGGTCCGCTCCGGCACCACGATCTTGAACCAGTCCTCGTCCCCCTCGCAGAGGGTGAGGTCCTTCGTGACGCCCATGGGCGCTGTCACCGCGGCTCCCAGGTCGTCGTTGGGCTCGAGGGCGTCGCCCTCGGCGCCGCAGGCCGAGGGGCCCTTGCGGCACGCGCCGCCATCGCAGGAGCTGCCCTCCGGACACCAGCCGGACGGGACGTCGAGTGAGCACGCGACATCGTCCGATACGCAGAGCTCCCCGAGGCAGGTCGTGCCCTCCGGGCAGGTCGACGCGCCGTCGCAGCCCGCGAAGCAGGCCGACCTGCCCTCGCCGTCGACGGTGTGACACACGTAGCCAGGCCGGCAGTCGAGATCGCTGCCGCAGGTGCTCATGCACACGGGCGAGCCGCCCTCCGCCGCGGGGAAGCAGCCCGCGCCTGGCCCGCACTCGTCGTCGCTCTCGCAGTCGAAGGCGAGGCAGTACCCCTCCACCCAGCCGTTCGGCGCCGAGGGATCCTCGTCACGATAGCAGGTCGCGCCGCGCAGCGAGCACGCCTCGTCGGCGTCGCAGGCCGCGCCGATCTCCCCGGCGCCGACCGTGTCCTCCGCGCACGCCGCGCCGCAGGCCGCGTTGCACCCGTCGCCGCGCCGGGGAGAGCACAGGCCATGACGGCTCTGCACGCCATCGCAGGTCTCTGGATCATAGAGGGGATAACACACCCCCGAGTCGGTCAGGATGTCCGTGTCGAAGCAGCGAGAGCCGGGCGCGCAGCCCTCCTCGCTGTTCGGCGCCGTACACAGCCCCTCCGCGCGCTGCATGCAGATGCCGAGCATGCAGACGGCCGCCTCGCCGTCGCAGTCCGCATCGCAGCTGCAGCTCGCGCCGGCGGGGAGGCGCTTCTGGCTCGCCCCGCCGCTCTGCACCTCGCTCTCGACCGTCAACTCCGACTCCCATGGGTCCACATCACACGCTTCCAGAGAACCCATGAGCGCCGGCACCACCACGAAGAGCCATCGCCAATGTAGATCCATGACACCTTGCCTAGTGAGGAGTGCGAGACCGCACCTGCCGAGCGTTCTAGTCACAGGCGAGGGGTAAGTGGTTATTGAAAAGAGCGCATGAGTCACGCGGGATACCCCGCGCGAAGATATTCCCATCTTCGCAGCGGCGTTGTTCTCCCCGCGCGTGGGGGCGCCCACGCGACGAGCGGCTGGCGCGCGTCCGCCGCGGTGGACTCGCGGTCATCCGACGCACGGGCCGCGCCGCGCGTACGTCCGATGACCGCGCGGCTCGGCGATCGTCGTCGGGTCGGCCCGGGGCGCCTACTCGTATTTCTGGCTGACGCGGAACGAGCCGAGCGAGCGTACGCCCGTCGCGTGCTGCTCGAGCAGCGCGAGGGCTTCCTTGAACGCAGGCTCCTCCGTGCTGCCCTCGCACTCGACGAGGAAGAGGTACTCTTCAGGGCTGTCCGGCAGCGCGCGAGAGACGATGCGCGTGAGGTTGATGTGGTGTCTCCCGAGCGCGGAGAGCGCCGCGACCAGGGCGCCCGGGCGGTGGTCCAGCCCGAACAGGAGCAGCGTCCGCCCCCCCGAGGCCGGCGGCTCCGCGGCCCTCCCGACGATGAAGAAGCGCGTGATGTTCTCGCCCTTCGCGCCGAGCTTCGGCACGAGGATCTCCAGCTTGTAGATGGCCGCCGCGCCCTTGTTGCCGATCGCGCAGGCCTCGCCGTCCTGCGCCGCGCGCTCGACCGCCTCGGCGGTGCTCTCGGCCTCGAGGATCTGCGCGTCAGGGTAGGTCTCGCGCAGCCAGTCGCCGCAGTGCTTGAGCGGGACGAAGTGCGAATAGATGCGCTTCGGCGCCACGCCCGCCCTGCCGAGGAGCGACAGCGTGACGTGCAGCGAGAGCTCCTCGCACACGGCGAGCGCGGCGCCCGTGCCCTCGCGGCGGATCAGCTGATCGACGGTGTCGTAGATCGGGCCGCCCAGCGCGTTCTCGATCGGCACGACGCCGTAGGTCGCCGCGCCGCCGGCCACGGCGTCGAACACCTCCGAGATGGTGCGCCGGGGCGTGAGGTCCGCGCTCGCGCCGAAGCGCCGGGACGCGACCTCGTGGCTGAACGTCCCGGGCCGCCCGAAGTAGGCGACCCGCCGGCGCTGCGCCGGGGCCCCTGCCGCGTCGCTCTCCGCGGGCGCCGCGTCGTCGCCGCGCGCCGTCCCTGGCTTCCCCGCGTCAGCCGACATGAGCGATGGGCGCCTCGCCGGCGCCCGCGCGGACGGTCGCGATGCGCCCCCCGCAGGGCGCGCCGCTCCGCCGTGGGGCCGGCATCCTTCGATGGAAGCTGTGCATCGAGCGCCGCCTGTCTACCGGCGCGATGCGGCGGCGTCCAGCGAGGAAAGCGGCGGCGTCCGCCCGCGCGAGGAGGCGCCAGCCCCCGCGGTGCACCAGGCAGCCGCCGAGCCCACCCGCGTGGCGATCGCGCTTCATCAGCCAGGCGGGAGCACCATCGTTGCCGACGATGCCGGAAGGCCCCCTGACGCGGTTCAGGTGAGGAACGATCGTTACATCCCGAGAACCATCGTCAAGCGGCGCTTTCCCGAGCGATTCGGCCTGCATGCGCGCAATTGCGCAGGCGGAGGGTGGCGCAGGAGATAACCACACGAACACACATTCGACCACTTTTTCGATCGAATTTTGCCTGTGATCGCCCCGACCAGATTTTGCAAGTTCCGTTTCTTGTGATAACGATCGTTACGCGATGTCGGGAACGGGGCGTGGAGGCCACGGTTCAGGGCCGCCGAACGACAAAGAAGGCGCCTACTGGCGGATCTTCAACAAGAAAACGATCGTGCTCGTGCGCCGATGGCTTCGCCTCCTCGGGGTCCCGCGGCGGGATCGCTGGGACATCGCCCAGAACGTGATGCTCGCGGCGCATGAGAGCTTCGGGAACTACGATCCGGAGCTCGGGCCGTCCGACCGCTGGCTGAACAAGATCGCTGTCCACGCCGCGTCCCACTACGGGCTGCGCGAGCGGCGCCGGAGGGAGGACCCGTTGCCTGACGACTTCGACGCAGAGCTCGACGAGCCCTCGGCCGAGGAGCAGATCATCTCGGCGTGCGACCGCCTGTTCGCGCGCGCGGTCCTGCGCGAGCTCGACGCCGAGTTCGGCGCGATCCTCACGGCCCACGACATCGAGGGCGTGCCCATGGCGGACTTCGCGAGCCGGGCGGGAATCCCCCTCTCGACGGCGTACAAGCGGCGGAGCCGAGCGCTCGCCGCGTTTCAGCAGCTGGCCATGCGGCGCCTCGCGTCGATGCCCGGAGCAGAGGCGCCGGGCGGCGGCCGGCCGGAGTCCGGCGCCGGGCCACCTCGCGTCGCGGGCTGGTCCGCGCGGACGTGACGGCTCAGGGGCTCATCGCCCGCGGCGGTTCGATGACGAGGGGGCGGAGCCGCGCGACCCGCGCTCCTCGGGTCGAGGCCGCGAGCGGGGCCGCGCGCGATCCGGATCCTCGTTGATGAGCGCGAGGATGGCCTGCTTCTTCGGCGAGTCGTCGGGCTCGATCAACAGAAAGAGGAGCGCCTCCTGGAGCGCCTCGGGCGCGCGATCGAAGCGATCGGCGACGACCGCGGAGACCGGGCTCCTCCCGTCGCCGGGCAGGAGGAGCCGAGCATCGCAGTTGAGCCCCTGTGCGATGAGCGCCAGCGCGCCGAGCCCGAGATCGCGCTCGCCGCGCTCGACCTGCCGCAGGTAGGTCGCCGAGAGGCGCGCTTTCTCGGCGAACTCGGCGTAAGTGAGCCCGTGCAGCTGCCGGAGCACGCGAATGGCTCGACCGACCTCCTTGGGAAGCGCATCGCTCATGGCCGGCGCAGCCTATCAACTCCCGCCGCGGCCGGAAAAGGACGATCGCACGCTTCACCCTGCATTCGCGGGGGCGCACGTCGATGTCCGTTACTTACTTTAACTGATTCAGCTCCTCCAAGAGCGCCCGGGAGTGCGAGTTCTCGCGCTTCTCGATCGCTATGCCGGTGAGGAGGGGCGCTTGGCCGCCGCTCGGGTCGACGCGGGGTCAGCGTCGGTTGCGTCGGTTGCGTCGGTTGCGTCGGTTGCAGCCGCGGGGCGCTTCTGTCATTCCTGGCGCGTTCGCTGGCAGGATGTGCGCTGGTTCGAGCGCGTGTCTCGACCCCTCCGGGGGACGGCAAGGGGTTCGATGATCCGTCTGGAGCTTTCAGGAGAGCACACCCGGCTGCACTCGACGCTGTGCGCCCAGTGCCCGCAGGGCCCCGCGGGGTGCTGCGTCAGCCCGCCCGAGCTCGACTGGACGGACATCGGGCGCATCGTCTCCCTCGACGGCCGCGGCTGGCTGCTCGAGCAGATCGCCGCAGGCAACCTGCTCCCCGTGAGCCGCGGACTCGAGCTCCGGCGCGTGCGGAAGCGGGAGGAGCGCACGGCCCCGCGGCAATCGAAGTGCGTCTATCACGGCGCGCGCGGCTGCTCCGTCCCCGCCGAGCGGCGGGCCGCGACATGCAATTACTTCCTCTGCGAGGACGCCTTCGCCGAGCGCACGGACGGCCAGGCGGATCCTGCGTCCGCCGAGAGCCGCCGGGCGCACGCGCTCCTCCGGGACGTCTACGGCCGCTGGGACCGTGAGCTCGCCGAGGCGGTCGCGTCCCGCCCGGAAGGGCCGACGTGGGACGCGGCGTTCCTCGACTGGCTGGGCGCGGAGTTCGAGCGGCTCTCGCGCGCGTCGCGCGACGCGCTCGGCGAGCTCACCGCGCGTGGATCTCGATAGAGAGCGCCGCTGGCGCAGCGAGCGCGCCCGTCTCCCGGGGATCGCCCGTCACAGCATGGCGACCGGATCCACGTCGATGATCACCCGGGCGTTCCGGTCAAGGCCATCCCTTATCAGCCCGGTCAGCGCCGCGAGCGCCCCCCGGAGCGGACCGCGATCGCGCGCCCGGAGGAGCACCCGGAACCGGTAGCGCCCGCGCAGCCGCGCGATCGGCGCCGCCGACGGGCCGAGCACCTCGACGCGCCGGGCGGCCCCCTCGGGGCAGGTGCGGGCGTGGGCCGCGAGCTTCGCCGCGGCGCCGCGCCCCACGCTCTCGTCGACAGCGTCGATCCGGAGCAGCGCGAGGCGCGTGGCGGGCGGATAACCCACCTCCTCGCGTTCGCGGATCTCCCGCTCGAGAAAGCCAGGCACGTCGTGCGCCGCGGCGAACGCGATGGCCGGGTGCTCGGGGTTGCGCGTCTGGATGAGCACACGGCCGGGGCGGTCGCGCCGCCCCGCGCGCCCGGCCACCTGCACGAGCAGCTGGAAGCCGCGCTCGGCCGCGCGGAAGTCGGGCAGCCCGAGCGCGGCGTCGGCGTTCACAACGCCGACCAGGGTCACGTTGGGCAGGTCATGGCCCTTCGTGACCATCTGCGTGCCGACAAGGATGTCGATCTTGCCCTCGCGCATCCTCGCGAGGATCGCCTGCGAGCGATCCTTGCCGGCGACGTCGCGATCGAGCCGCGCCACGCGCGCCTCCGGGAACGAGCCGGCGATCGTGGCCTCGAGCCGCTCGGTGCCGAGCCCCTCGAGCAGCAGGTTCCGCGCGCCGCACGCGCCGCAGCGGTCCGGCAGCGGCCCCGCATAGTCGCAGTAGTGGCAGCGCAGCCGCCCCCCCTCCGGCCGCTCGTCGAGCGGCGCCGCGGGCGCGGGCGCGCCGCCCGGCGAAGGCGGGCGCGGGTCGCGGCGCCGCCCGCGGTGGTACGTCAGCGCGACCGAGCAGGCGTCGCACGTGGTCAGCGTCCCGCACGAGCCGCAGACGACGCTCGGCGCGAAGCCGCGGCGGTTCAGGAAGAGGATCGCCTGCTCCTTCGCCGCGAGCGTCTTCTCGAGCGCGCGGTGCAGCGGCAAGGAGATCAGCGGATCGCCCGAGGGGCCGGCGCGGAAGCGGCGGAGATCGACGAGCGAGACCTCGGGGAGGCTGGCCTCGCGGTGCGCGCGGTCCGGCAGGCGCAGCTCGGCGAGCTTGCCGCGGCGCACCAGCGCGACGGACTCGATGGAAGGGGTCGCGGAGCCGAGCACACACACCGCCCCCGCGCGGTGGGCGCGGAGCAGCGCCATGTCGCGCGCGTGGTAACGCACGCCCTCCTCCTGCTTGAACGAGCCGTCGTGCTCCTCGTCGACGAGGATGAGGCCGAGGTCCGGCACCGGCGCGAACAGCGCGGAGCGCGCCCCGATGGCGACGCGCACCTTGCCGACGTGGAGGCTCGCCCACATCGCGTGGCGATCGGCGTCGCTCAGCCCGCTGTGCAGCACGGCGAGCTCGTCGCCGAAGCGGGCGCGGAAGCGCGCAACGAGCTGCGGGGTGAGGGCGATCTCCGGCACCATGACGAGCGCGCCGCGGCCCCGGTCGAGGCAGCTCTTGATGGCGCGCAGGTACACCTCGGTCTTGCCGGAGCCGGTCACGCCGAAGAGGAGGAACGCGCTCGGCCGCGGCTCCTGCCCGGCGGGCCGCGGCTCCTGCCCGGCGGGCCGCGGCTCCTGCCCGGCGGGCCGCGGCTCCTGCCCGGCGGGCCGCGGCTCCTTTTGGGTGCTCGCGGGGTGCTCCCCTCCCCCGGACGGCGCGAGCGCCGCGAGCGCCGCGTCGATGCGCGCCGCAGCCTCGGCCTGGGCCGCGTTGAGCTCGGGGGGCACGTCGCGCTCCTCGGCGCGGCGGAAGAACGGGTCGCGCGGCGGCTCGCGCTCGTCCAGGGCGACGAGGTTGCGCTCGGCGAGCTTCTTCAGGGCGCTGCGCGCGTTGCCGAAGCGCTCCTCGATCCGCGCGACCGGCTGCTCGCCGTTCGCCCGGAGCAGCGCGAGCACCGCCGCGGCCTGCCCGCGGAGCGTGCCGGGCTCCTCGACGACGTCGGTCGCGCTCGCGTACGCGACCTTGCGGCCGCCGACCTGCTTGGCGCGGCCGAGGTCGAGGACGCCGCCGAGCTCCCCCTGGGCCTTGAGCGCGCGCACCTGCTCGCGCTCGATCGCCGGCAGCGCGAGGCGGAGCACCTCGCCGATCGGCGCGAAGTAGTAGGCGGCGAGCTCCTGCAGGAAGGCGAGCAGCTCCGCCGGCAGCGCCGGGCGCGCGTCGACGAGCGCCGCGAGCGGCTTGATCTTGGACGGGTCGATGGCCGCGCTGCGCTCGCTGACGGCGAGCACCACGCCGAGCAGCTTGCGCCGATGGAACTCGCAGAGGACGCGCGCCCCCGGTCGGACCTCGCCGGCGAGCGCGGCGGGGACCTCGTAGGTGAAGGCCTGCGAGAGCGGGACGGGCACCGCGACGTCGGCGAGGAGGGGCATCGCTCCGGGAAGGCCGCGCGCAGCGCGGCACGGGCGAGATACCAGAGAACGCCGCCCGGGACGAGGAACGCAGGGCGTGCGCGCGGGCGCCGCGCCGGGCCCGAAAGGAAAGACTCCAAAAAAAAGCGCCGCCGGGGCCTCGGGGGGGGGAAGGCCGCGCCGGCAGCGCTGGCCGGACATAGAGCACCGTCCATGCCATCCGCGGGATTCGCGATTCGAACGTATTTCACTTCAGATGGGGCGCTCGTCGATTTCGAACCTGAAATTTCGGTAAAGCACCATTGCAAAAGCGCACTGCGCGGCCTGCTCGAGCGTCGCAGCGGCACGCGCCGCGGGAGGGCATGGGAACGCCCGACCCGCTCCCGCGGGGTCCGCCGATTGCTCCGGATCCGGTCAGGGGTTCACCGCTGGACGCTCGGCGGGGCGGGCGCCATGCGCTGGAAATCCGCGCAGCCACGCGCCTCGGAGGAGGGGAACATGATCGGAACCGCAGTCTTGGGGGGAATCGAGGAGCAGGACTGGATCGACCGGATCGCGGACCCGCTTCAGCGCGGCATCCAGTCCGTCCTGAGGCGAGCGCCGACGGTCGCCAAGGTGCTGCATGGCAAGTTCCTCGGGCACCCGTTGCACCCGGTGCTGGTGACCATCCCCATCGGCGCCTGGTCCTGCGCGCTGGTGCTCGATCTCGCCGGCGTCGGCCGCAGGCGGCGTCGTCTCGATCGGGGAGCGGACGCGACCGCGGCCATCGGCCTCGGCGGGGCGCTCGTGGCCACCTTCGCCGGGCTCGCCGACTGGAGCACCACCCTCGGCCCCGCGAAGCGGATCGGCTTCGTCCACGGCGCCGTGAACCTCGCGATCGCCGGCCTGTACGGCGCCTCGCTCGCCTCCCGGGCGATCGGGCTGCGGCCGCTCGGGATCGCGCTGTCGACCGCGGGGTTCGGCCTCGCGGGGGCGAGCGGCTGGCTCGGCGGAGAGCTCATCTACCGCTACGGCGTCGGCATCGGCACCGACGCGTGCGAGCGGAGGCCGGAGATGCAGGTGCCCGTGCCCGAAGCGCCGATCGCCGACGCGGGCTGACGGCGACGGGCGCCGGACGGGAGCGAGGCGCGACGTTCTCCTCGCCCGAGCGGGCGCTGGAACGCCCATCACGTTGAAACCCGGAGAATTTTCACAGGGAGGCGGGGAGGCGGGGAGGAAGAAAAATGAACTTCTCCCTCTTGCCGTCTCTCGCTCCCCGCCTCCCCGCCTCCCTGTGAAACTCTTGCTTTTTCTCGTGGTTTCAACCCGTTTGTCGCTTCTAGCGCGCCGCGAGATAGCAGCCCGCGATGACGAGCGCGGCGAGGGCGAACAGCAGCGCGTTGTGCACGAGCCAGCGCTGCCGCGGGCGAGCGAGCGGAGGCTGCGCCCTGACCCAGGGCGGGGGCTCGGCCAGGGCCGGCGCGGCGGCCTCTGCGCCCTGCGCGCCGATGTCCATCGCGCTCGGCGTGACGGCCTCCCCCGCGCCCGGCGCGATGGCCGCGGTCGCGATCGGCTCGATCACCGCAGGCGGACCGAGCTCCAGCGCGCGCACCGCGCGCTCGCGCGCCCGGCGGGGCGCGACCAGCTCCGCGCCGAAGTTGTCGCGCAGCCACGCCCCGAAGCGCAGCGGGCTCGCCGTCAGCTCGGCCGCCGCCGCGTAGGCGGCGATGTCCTGGAGCATCGCCGCCGCGCTCGGGTAGCGCTCGTCGGGCGCGATCGCGAGCGCCCGCGCCACGATCGCGTGGAGCGCCGCCTCGTCGGGGAGCCCGCGCTCCACGAGCGGCGGGATCGACGCGCGCCGCGCGAGCTCGAGCAGATCGCCCCGCGCCGCTTCCTTGGAGAGCGCGGCGCCGGCGCTGTACATCCGCCGGCCGGCGAGCAGCTCCCAGAGCAGGATGCCCGCCGCGAAGACGTCGGATCGCGCGTCGAGCGCCTCGCCCCGGGCCTGCTCGGGGCTCATGTAGCCGGCCTTGCCCTGCAGCGCCTCGTCCATGGCTCCGCAGCGCTCGTGCGCGCGGGCGATGCCGAAGTCGCAGAGCTTGATCTCGCCCTCGAAGCTCAGGAGCACGTTCGACGGCGAGACGTCGCGGTGCACGACGCCCTTCCGGTGGGCGTACGCGAGCGCCTGGAGCGCCTCGGCGATGATCAGCAGCGAGAACGCGACCGGGAACTTCACCTTCTGGCGCGCGCAGCGGCGGAGCAGCTCGCGCAGGTCGAGGCCCTCGACGTACTCCATCGCGATGAAGAGCGAGCCGTCCTCGCGGCAGAGGTCCTCGACCTGCACGATGGACGCGTGGCGCAGCCCCGCCGCGAGCCTGGCCTCGCTCGCGAGCATCTCGACGAAGCGCGGGTCGTGCGCGAACCTCGGGGCGACCTCCTTGATGGCGACGAGGCGCGCGGCGCCGAGGTCCGTGCGCACCCGGGCCAGGTAGAGATCGGCCATCCCTCCCTGGCCGATGTGATCGAACAGCGTGTAGCGGCCGATCTGGCACGGCAGCAGCCGCCCCCCGCGGGGCGCCGCCCGGCGGCGGGGTGTCTCCTCGCGCGCGGCGCCGAGGGGGAGAGCGGGCAGGCCGGAAGGCGGGTACGGGAGCGTGCCTCCGCGACGCACATCGAGGCGATCGATCTGCACGAGCCGTCGTCGCAGACTTCGCCCGGGCGGGCCAACTAAGTGGACGCGGCGCTGTTCAGGCCCCGGGGCGCGCAGCTCAGGCGCGGCGCGGTCCACGTCAGTTCACGTCAGTTCACGTCAGTCCTCGTCAGTTCACGTGCAGCGCGCGCGGCGGCGGGCTACATCCGGCGCATGGCGTTCAGCGCAGGCTGGGGAGCGGCCTTTGCCGGGTCGTTCATCCGCATCGTCGACGACCGGGGGCGCAAGCACGAGTGGCGCTCCCCTCCGCGGCGCATCGTCTCGCTCGTGCCGAGCGACACCTACTCGCTCCTCCGGCTCGGCGCCCGGGATCGGCTCGTCGGCCGCACCCGCTACTGCGTCGCGCCCGCCGAGGACGTCGAGGGCATCGAGCTCGTCGGCGGCACGAAGGACGCCGACGTCGACCGCATCGCCGCCCTCGAGCCCGACGTCGTCGTCGCGAACCAGGAGGAGAACAGCAAGCGCGACATCGAGCGCCTCGACGCCGCGGGGCTCCGGGTGCTCGTCTCGTTCCCGAAGCGGGTCGCCGACGGCGTGGCGCACCTCGCCCGGCTGGCGCGCCTGCTCGGGCACGCCGCGGCGAAGCCCGGCGCGCCCGCCACCCCGGCCGAGGGCGCCCCGGGCCAGCCGCCGCAGGCCGCAGCGCGCGAGCTGGTCGCGGCCGCCTACCGCGCCCACGCCGCGGCCGAGGCGCAGCGCCGCGAGCGCCCGCCGATCCGCGCCTTCGTCCCGATCTGGATGGACCCGCTGATGACCGTCCACGGCGACACGTTCCTCTCCGACATGCTCGATCTCGTGGGCGCGCAGAACGTCTTCGAGGATCGGCCCCGGCGCTACCCGCTCGCGGCCGACCTGGGCAAGGCGCCGCCGCTGCCCCCCGAGCGCGTCGAGGGCCGCGACCTCCGCTACCCCCGCGTGACCCTCGACGAGGTGATCGCCCGCGCCCCGGAGCTCGTCCTGCTGCCCGATGAGCCGCACGCCTTCAGCGACGCCGACGCGGCAATATTTCGCTCCCTCGACATCCCCGCTGCCCGCCGGGGCCACGTGATCAGGTGCGACGGCAAGGACCTCATGTGGTACGGCGCGCGGGCGCTCGAGGGGCTCAGTCGGCTGCGCGAGATCGTCGACGCCGCCCGTCCCTGATGCACGCGCCAGCGTCGGGTCAGGGGGCGCGACGCCGAATTCCCGCGTCCTTGCGGCCGAGCAAGCCCCTCCTCGCCACGCCGCAGTTGGGGTAGGAACGTAGGATGACGTGGACACGGGAGACGTTGCGGGCAGAGATCATCCAGCTCCTGGAAGGACACACGGCCGGCGAGGTAAAGATCGAGGAGTCGAGCCACCTCGTCGCCGACCTCAGCCTCGACTCGCTGGGAGTGATGGAGATCGTCGCGGATATGGAGGATAAGTTCGACCTCTCGATCCCCGACGACATGTTGCGCGAGGTCGACACGGTCGCCGACGTCGTGAAGGCCATCGAGCTCCGGCTCAAGAACGAAGGAAGGCTCTCGGGATGACGGCTGTTTGGAAACCGCGGACGGTCGCGCAGGCGATCGAGGACGCAGCGGCGAGCACGAAGACGGGCTATCGCTTCATCGACGAGTCCAGCGAGAACGAGCCGTTCTTCACGCACGGGGGCATCGAGCGGGCCAGCGCGCGCTTCGGCGGCGCGCTCCAGGCGCTCGGGCTCCAGAAGGGCGATCGCGTCGCGTTGATCCTGCCGGACAACGCCGATTTCATCTTCGCCTTCCTGGGCGCGATCCGCGCGGGCGTCATCCCGGTGCCCATCTACCCGCCGACCGGCCTCGGCAAGCTGACCGGCTACCTCGAGAACACGCTGCACATCGTCGCGAAGAGCGGCGCCAAGGTGCTGCTCACGAGCGCCGAGATCAAGCGGATGCTCGGCACGATCCAGGCGCAGGCGCCGGGGCTCGAGCAGATCGTGGCGGTGGAGGGCCTCCGGGGCGCCCGCGAGGAGCTCAAGCCGGTCAAGGTCGAGCTCGACGACGTGTGCTTCCTCCAGTTCACGAGCGGCTCGACGTCGCGCCCGAAGGGCGTGGTGCTCACGCACGCGAACCTGGCGGCGAACGTGCGGGCGATCGTGGATCTCGGCCTGGCGGTGCGCGGGTCGGTCGACACGGGCGTGTCGTGGCTGCCGCTCTACCACGACATGGGGCTCATCGGCTTCGTGATCGCCCCGCTCTACTACGTCAACACGATCACGTTCCTGCCGCCGCTCCTGTTCCTGAAGCGCCCGGTGCGCTGGCTGGAGACGATCACGCGCCACCGGGGCAACGTGTCGTTCGGCCCGAACTTCGCCTATGCGCTCTGCGTGAAGCGGATCCGAGAGCAGGAGATGGCGGGGCTCGATCTCTCGACGTGGCGGGTCGCCGGGTGCGGCGCCGAGCCGATCCGGGCCGACAACCTGCGCGCGTTCGCCGAGAAGTTCGCGCCGGTCGGCTTCGACGAGAAGGCGTTCGTCTGCTCGTACGGGATGGCCGAGAGCACGCTGGCGGTGTCGTTCAGCGCGCTCGGGGCCGGGTTGCAGATCGACGCGGTGGACGGCGAGACGCTCTGGAAGGAGGGCAAGGCGACGCCCGTCCCGGCCGACAGCGAGGGCGCCTCGTCGCTCGTGCAGTGCGGGTCGGCGTTCGAGGGGCACGAGATCGCGGCCTTCGCGTCGGACGACGCGGAGAGCGCCCGCCCGCTCGGCGATCGCGAGGTCGGCGAGCTCCGGCTGCGGGGCCCGAGCGTGATGCCCGGCTATTTCAACGATCCGGATCTCACGAAGGAGGCGTTCGCGGGCGGCTGGCTGCGGACCGGCGATCTCGGGTACCTCGCGGAGGGCAAGGTCTATATCTGCGGGCGCTCGAAGGAGGTCATCATCGTCAACGGGCGCAACTACTACCCGCAGGATCTCGAGTGGGAGGCGAGCCGCGTCTCCGGGGTCCGCAAGGGCAACGTGATCGCGTTCGGGACGATGAAGCCGCACAACGACCGCGAGCGCGTGGTCATCGTCTTCGAGACCCCGGCGTCGGACGAGCAGGAGAAGCAGGCGCTGAAGGGCGAGGTGCGCCGCGTCGTCCAGCAGGCCATGGGGCTCACCGTCGATGACGTGGTGGCGGTCGGATCGGGCATCCTGCCGAAGACCTCGAGCGGGAAGCTCCAGCGGAGCAAGACGCGGGAGCTCTACGAGAACGGGGAGCTCTTGATCCGCAGCTCGTCGCGCGAAGGGGACCGGCTGGACGCGGCGAAGGAGTTCGCCAAGAGCCAGATCAACTTCTTCCGCCACGCGATCTTCCGCGGGCGGGGGGGATGATCCTGGAGGGGCCTCGGAAGAGGCCCTGGAGACTGCAGGGGCTGCCGGAGGGGGCAGGGAGCGCGTGCGGCGCGCGCGGGGCCCCGCCGAACTCGCATGGCCGGTGAACCGCCCTTGAGGGGCGATTCACCGGCCATGCTCAGACACGGCCCGTCCCCACGCGCGCCGCACGCGCTCCCTGCCCCCTCCGGCAGCTCTCAGGACAGCGACACGTCACTGCATGCGCTGGGACCTCACGGACGGAGTTCGAGCGAGCGGGCGCGCGGGGGAAGCGCGAAGGCATGGCCGCTCGTGCGGGCGGCCGTTATCGTCGAAGGGCGTCCATGCCCGTGTGGCTCAATCAGCTGCTGCCGATCGTGCTCCTGCTCGCGGCCATCGCGGTCGTCATGCGGCGGCTGCCGAAGATCGATCTCGGGCACTCGGAGGAGTTCCGGCGCCGGCGGTTCTTCAACTGGTTTCCGCTCGGGCTCACGTACGCCTTCCTCTACATGGGGCGGTACAACCTCTCCGCCAACGCGCCGGAGCTCGACGCGCTGCACCTCGTCAGCAAGCACGAGTTCGGGAACATCGACGGCTGGGGCTCGGCCGTTTATGGGGTCGCCTTCCTGCTGAACGGGCCGCTCACCGACCGCTGGGGCGGGCGCGCCACCATCCTGATCGCCGCGGGCGGATCCGCGCTCATGAACGTCCTGCTGGGCGTGGCCGTCCGCCTCGCCCAGGAAGGGCGGCTCGACCACGGCGCCGCCATCACCACGATGACGGTGCTCTTCTCCGCCAACATGTACTTCCAGAGCTTCGGCGCCGTATCCATCGTCAAGGTCAACGCGCCCTGGTTCCACGTCCGCGAGCGCGGGATGCTCGGCGGCGTCTTTGGTATCCTGATCTCGCTCGGGCTCTACTTCGCCTACGACTGGAGTCGATTCATCGCCAAGCACCTGCCGATGCCGTGGGTGTTCCACGTCCCCGCCCTGCTGCTGCTCGGTTTTCTGGCGCTCGACGTCTTCCTCATCCGCGACACGCCGGGCCAGGCGGGGTTCCGGGACTTCGATACAGCCGACGCGTCCTCGGGCGACACCGGCGAGCGCCTGGGGGCGATCGCGGTCGCACGGCGCATGTTCTCGCAGCGGGTCATCTGGATCATCGTCGCCATCGAGTTCTGCAGCGGCTTCCTCCGCAACGCCGTCATGAAGTGGTACCTCATCTTCGCCGACAAGACCGGGCTCGCGGGCTTCGTGTCGGCGCACTGGGGCGTGCTCCTCTGCATCGCCGGCATCCTGGGCGGCGTGTTCGCCGGCTTCATCTCCGATCATGTCTTTGACTCGCGCCGGGGCCCGGTGGCCTCGGTGCTGTATGCGGGCCTCGTGCTCGGCGCGGTCGTCGTCCTCTTCACGCTGAGCTTCCCCATCGCCGGGTGGACCGTCGTGTTCATGTCCCTCTGCGTGATCGGCGTCCACGGCATGCTGTCCGGGACCGCGAGCATGGATTTCGGCGGGAGGAAGAACGCCGGCGTCGCGACTGGCATCATCGACGGCTTCGTCTACCTGGGCACCGCGGCGCAGTCGTTCCTTTACGCGAGCATCCTGCCCTCGGGCGACGCGGCGAAGCACCCTGGGAACTGGATGCCATGGCCCGCGGCCATGCTCCCGGTCGCGCTCGTCGGCTTCGCGCTGGCGACGCGGGTGTGGAACGCGCGGCCCGAGCGGCGCGCGGCGGCCCACTGACGCGCGGCCTCCACGCGAGCCAGGCGAGGTATCCCCCGCCGGCCCGCTCCGCCCCGCTCACCCACGCTCGGCGGCGAGCGCCCGGGGATCGACGAAGACCCACGGCATGCCCGCCGCCTGCGCAGACTGGATCCCCAGCGTGGCGTCCTCGAAGACCAGGCACCGCGCGGGCTCGACGCCCAGGCGCTTCGCCGCCTCGAGGAACGGGTCGGGCGCCGGCTTGGGTCGCGCGTAATCCTCCGCCGCGACGACCTCGTCGATGTACCCGCGGAGGCCCAGGAACTCGAGCGTCCGTTCCACCGACGCCCGTGGGCTCCCCGAGACGACGGCGCGCTTCACGCCCGGAGGAGCGTCGCGGAGCGCGGCCACGACCTCAGGCACGCCTCGCACCGTCGGTATCAGGCGGTGGTACGCCGCTTCCTTCACGGCGAAGACCTCGGCCACCGGCATCCGCAGCCCGTACTTCCCGTTCAGGCGCTCGACGATCCGGTCGGTCGGCATGCCCGCCCAGCCGTAGAAATCTTCGCCGGAGAACTCGCACCCATGCGGGGCGAGCGCCTCGAGCCAGGCCTGGTAATGGAGCGGCATGGAGTCCGCGATCGTCCCGTCACAATCAAAGAGATAAGCTGCAAACGAGCCTGAGGGGAATACGAGTCCTGGCATGGGCCGCACCTCGTAGCACATCGGCAGGCCTCCCGCTGGTGCGCCGGCCACCTCGGAGAGTCCGCCGTTCAGAACCTCGTGCTTCGTTTTGCTCGCGGGCGAACGTGAACGTCACCACCTGTCCTCGACCGCCTCCACCCGCACCTCGCACGCGCCATCCCCCCTGAGCGGCGACTTCGTCTCTTGCACGCGGAACCGCGTCCCCATCTTGAACAGCCCACCGTAGGTCTCGGCGTCGATCGGCCGCACCGTCCCGAAATCGACGCGGTGCAGGAGCTGCATGATGGCCAGCGCCGTCCCCTGCTGGAACAGGAGCCGCGCCCGCGCCGTGGACCCGTGCTTCATGGCGTAATACGCGCTCTCGTGCGTGATCGGCGCCCGCAGAACGAGCGCCCGGCCCGGCTGGAACTCCGGCGCGGAAAGCGCCCCCCAGCCGAGCGCGCGGGCGAGCCCGAGCAGCTGCTCGAGGCGCTCGTGCTGGTCCCTGCCCACCGGGCCGCACGCCGCCTCGAACGACGAGGACGAGAGCATCCCCCCGAGCAGGTGGAACGCGCCCGTCTGCGCCGCCTCCCGCACGAGCGCCTCGAACACAGGCACCAGCTCGGGAGACCGCCGCTCGATGAGGTGCACCGTGTCGAACGTCTTCTGATCGATGTACCCCACCGGCAAGAGCGCCACGTTCACCCCGTACGCCGAGATCAGCCCGCGCTCGTCGGACCGCAGCGCCCCGATCTCCTCGAGCATCGCGCCCTCGACGCGCTGCGCCCGCGAGAGAGGCCCGCCCTCGGGCTCCCAGCGCACCCGCGCCGCCTCGATCTGCTTGCGCGTCAGCGCCTCGCCGAAGCGCGGCCGCTCCGACCGCCGCGTCAGCAGGAAGGTGCAGGCCGCGTCGCCCCGCGCGACGCACGTCACCTCGTCGGCGTCGAGCCGCCCCCAGTCGGACGGGAACGCGAGGCTCGCCGCGGCCGCGCAGTAGCCGGAGGCGAACGCGTCCACCGCCAGCCGGTTCTGGATCCGACCGCCGTACTTCGCGAGGAAGCTCGTCCCGTGGAAGAGCGAGTCCGCGTGCACCGCGCCGCCCTCCGCGCTCACCTCGAACCGCAGACGCCCCTGCCCCATCGCGGCGAACAGCTCGCCCGCGAGCTCGAGCTTCTCCCGCGGCGACGCCCCGTGGCGGTCCTCGTACAGCGGCCCGAGCAGCGCGTGCGCCGCCTCGAACGCCGCCTGCCGGCGCACGCCGCGGCTCTCCCCGCCGAGCGCGTCGAAGATCGTCTGCTCCAGGAAGAGCGCGAAGTGGTGGGAGTGCGCGATCACCAGCTGATCGGCCACGTGGAGCAGCCCGTGGGGGACGATCGGGCCGACCAGATCGCCGAGCGGGCCGTCGATGCGGCCCCGCAGGCCGTGCCGGAGCGCCGTCACAGGAGCCTCCGCAGCGCGGCGCGCTCCAGGCCGAGGATGTCCGCGACCGCCGTCTCGACGAGCACCATCGCCTCCGCGCCGAGCCCGTCGGGGTGCTCGAGCGCGAGCGGCGTCAGCCCGGCGCGCAGGGCGAGCCGGAGCCGCGCCACGTGAGGCTCGGGCGCGCGCGCCTCGAGCAGCGCGAGCAGCCGCTGGATCCGCGTGACCTCGGCCGACGGCGGATCGACGGGCGGCGGCGTCCCGCTGGTCCGGCGCGACGGGATGCTGGACGAGCCCCTCGGCGGCGCTGAGCGCGCGACGCCCCGCACGAGATCGTCCACCGTGTCCGCGCTGAGCGGCTCCTCGAAGAGCCCCGACGGGTCGCTCAGCATCTCCTCGGGCGGCTCCTCGAGCGGCAGCTCGGGCGCGAGCGTCGCGGCGAGCCGCTGCGCCACGAGCCGCGCCATGCCGAGCGGCATCGTGCCGTCGAACAGGCTCGCGACGACGCACGCGCGGACGCGGCGCAGCAGGACGGTCCGGCCGCTCAGCTCCAGCGTGACCACGGGGTCCGGGAGCTCCTCGGCGCGGCCCTGCGAGCGCGGCGGCTTGCTCGACGACCGCGCGCCGCGGCTGCGGGCGGGGCGGATCGAGCCCTCCCGCTCCGGGACGAGCCGCTGCGCGGCGAGCTGGCTCCCGAGGTACGCGTCGCGCAGCCCCGCGGCCACGTCGCTCGGAGACAGGGCCGCGCCCTCGCGGACGAACACGGCGTGGACGCGCGCGTCGCCGAGGTGGAACACGACGATGGCGTCGAGGCCGCCGACGCCGTAGCCGATGCCGTCGAGCGCGATCGGCGCGAGCGGGTCGTCGTCGTCCAGCGCGCCCGCGCCGGCCTCGACGTCACGACCGAACGAGGGCTCGCCGTGCTCCGCGCTCAACCGACGACCCCGACCGCGGCGTCGATCGCGTGACGGCACGCGATCCGGACGGCGTGCGCCTCGCGCGGCGTGAGCGGGCCCGGGCGCATCAGGCCGACGATGTACGCGGCGGAGCGCACCTGGAACCCGATGAGCTGGAAGAACGGCCCGTCGCCGACGCAGAGCTCGAAGCGCTGCGACGGGGCGCCGGGCAGCGCCGCGACGAGCGAGCCGATCGCCGACGCGATGAGGCCCGAGGCGGCGAGCCTCGCCTCCGTGTCGCGGATCGCGCCGGCGAACGGGAGCCCGGCCGCGTCCGCGAGGAACACGTCCGTCGCGCCCGTCGCCTCGGCGATCCACTCGATCACCCGCTCGCAGCGGGCGACCGGCCCGCCCGCCGCGGCGAGGTCCGGGAAGCGCGGCGCCCGGCCCGCCGAGAGCGCCTCGATGGCGCCGTCGAGCCGCTCCTCGAGGGGCTCGCGCGCCGCCGCGAACGAGGGCGGCGAGCCCAGGGGCCGCAGGTCGAGCGGCGAGCCGCGCCGCGAGTCGACGTCGTCGGCCGACGAGGGCAGCGCGCCCCGCAGCCCGAGCTCGCCGCCCACGCCCGCGCTCGACAGGGGCAGGAGATCGCTCGAGGGCGCGAGCTCCTCGAACGACGGCGAGAGCGGCGACGAGGACATCGGCTCCGGCTCCGCCCGCGAGGACGGCGGCCGGGACTCGAACGACACGAGCGGCTCGGCCGCGGGCGCGACCGACGCCGCCCGAGGCCTCCGCGACTTCGACCGCTTGACCAGCGCCGCCGCGGTGACGACGGCGCCGTCGACATCAAAGGAGGAGCGAGATCGGGCCATCGTCATCGTCCGGCGAGGTGGGGTCCAGGCGAACCAGCACGTCGTTCGCGAGCTGATCGAAGACGCGCGCGAGCGGCGGAGGGCGCTTCTGCATGAGCAGGAGCGGCGCCCCGCGGAGAGACGCCTCGAGGAACGCCTCGTCGCGCGGGATGACCGTGTCGAGGATGATCCCGTCGGGGAACTTCGTCCAGAGCGTCTCGGCGACGTCGAGCGACGCGGACGCCTGCCGGTCGAACATCGACAGCACCATGCCGAGCAGCGACAGCTGCGGGTTCTTCTCGGCGCGGACGCGATCGATCACCGCGAGCAGCTGGCCGATCGAGCGGAGCGCGAGCGGCTCGGCCTGGAGCGGCAGGAGCGCGTGCGTCGCCACCTCGAGCGCCCGCGTCGTGACCTTGCCGAGCCCCGCGGGGCAATCGACGACGACAATGTCGAAGTCCGGCGAGAGCCTCGCGAGCACGCTCGGGAGCACGGGTCCGCGGGCGAGCGCGTCCTCGAAGCCCGCGACGGTCGTTGGATCGACCCGGCCGACGGTGAGCACCTGGAGCTCCGGCTCGCGCGTCCGGAGCAGCACCGACTCGAGCCGCTCGGCGCCCGTGAGCAGCTCCGCGACGCCCGGCCGCGCGCGATCGGCGAGGCCCAGCGACAGCCCGAGGCTCCCCTGCGCGTCGAGCTCCAGGATCAACGCGCGGTTGCCCGCGCGCCCGAGGGCGAGCCCGAGGTTGAGGGAAATCGTGGTCTTTCCGACGCCGCCCTTCTGGCTCGCGACCGCGATGACGTGCATGGACTCCCTGACGGCGCGCAGCGATGGCGCCCAGGGGGCATCCTAACAGGACGGAAGCCGCCCGAAACCAGTCTCGACTCCGGGTCGTGGCACGGGCGGGGCCGGCCACGCCCGCGGGGGGCGGCGCTGGTCGGTCCGCGCGCTCACTCGGGGATCGATTGACAGGGGGAGATCAGCGTCGGCTCACCGGCTATCAGCGAAGCTCCGTCATGCTCGACCAGCAGATAGCTGATCTGTCGACCACAGTAGTTATACTCCGCGAGGTCGATCACGACCTCCTCCGAGGCCCCGCTGCCCTTCAGGGTCAGGGTCAGCGTCATCGTGCTGTCGTTCGGGCTCGACAGGATGCCGTACGAGCAGAGATACCGTGCCGGGAGCGACGTCGGGCACCCTCCCAGGTGGGCTTCGCGTTCCCCCGAGCGGTCTCCCTCCGCCAGGACGACCACGTCGAGCTCCGCCTCTGGCGTCGAGCCGCTGATCCCGAGGATGAGCCTCGGCCAGAGGTCGCGCTCACATCCGCCATTGCAGCGGCTCGACCCTCCCGCGGAACCGTCTCCGTCCGACGGCCCCGCGCCGCAACCGACGACCCAGATACAAGCAAGGGCACTCCACCCAATTTTCATGCTCACCTGACGCGTGGTTAGGGTCTTCTTGAGCGCTTGGCGGTACGGGCGACCCGGAGCAAGCGAAGACAGTCCGCCAAGGCATCACGCTCCCCCGACTCTCAGTTCCCACCCTTCAGCGCCCGGCAGTGCCTGGCCAGCCCCGGATCAGTGAAGCTGCACATGTCCGGGCATTGCTGGGCCACCGCGTTCAACCGGACCTGCGCTCCCGCGCCCGAACCGGCGTCGCGCAGGCAGCAGTCCTGTCCTGGCATATCCGGCGTGCAGGTGACCGTCGTGCCGTCTTCCCTGCCGCACTCGCATCGATGGACAGACATGCTCCCGTCACCGCTCCCTCCCCCGGAGCAGCCGAGGCTCTGCATGGGCTGGTCCGGGAACGAGGCGGATATGTCCATCACCATCGGCCGCCCCTCCGCCCATTCCTCCAGGTCCAGCGGGACGTCCGCCAGCGTGACCGTCCCCGAGAGCGCCGTGTAGACCCGCCTCTTCTCCCAGCCGCGCACGTCGATCAAGCGCACGAGCGCGCTGTCCCTGTGCTCAGGCAAGCCGTCCCCTCCGCTCATCTGCGGGACGATGTCGAAGGCGCCGGAGCGCGCGCTGTTCGCCGTGACGGATAGATACCAGAGGTCCCCGTTGGTGGTCTCCGATCCGGAGTACAAGCTGCACGGCGCGTCGATCCCCCCCTGATGAACGGCAGCGCGCACGATCGCTCCATCCGGCGGATCGGCCCTGTAGGAGAAGGAGAAGGTCGCCGGCTCGCCATCGAGCGACGCAAGCACCTGCTTCCAGTCTCCCGGTGACGTTTCAGCACCACCGCAGCCGGCCAAACAGCCATAGAACACCATACCCGCCGCCGTCCACCCGTTGTTCATGAGGTCACCCTAACCGGTCCGCGAGGCCATTGCCGAAGGAGACGGCGGCGGCAAAGCCACGATCCGGACGCGAACGTCCCACGCCACGAAGCGAGGATCTCACGCGGCGTGAGCACGAGGAGCGTCACGCACGCGCGCCATGTCACGTCGGACGGCCTGCGATCCCCCCAGGGGAGCGCCCCGCCGCCGTCGCCCGCGCTACCGTGCAGGCTCCGCGCTCGGCGTGGATCCAGGCTGCTGCAGGCGCCCCGCCGCAAGGCGAGGCGCCTCAAGGCACGCGAGCACGGCGCCCCCTCGATCGGACGCGCTGAACCGGACGTACGGAGCTAGAGCAGCGAGATCCGCTTCATCAGCGTGCCGCACAGATCGCTCTGCGGGTTGCGCTCGCGCTCGAGCTTGAGGCCGGCGCGGAAGATCTTGTCGGCGCTCTCGACGTTGCCGAGCACGACGTGGCAGAGCCCGAGGAGCTCGTGGTCGCCGGGATCTCCGTGGATCGACACGAGCTCGGTCAGCGCGGGGACCGCGGCGCGGTGGGCGTCGATCATCGCCTCGGTCGGCGTCGACGGGACGCCCTTGGCGAGGATCATGAGCCGCAGCACCTGGCGCTGATCCTCGGGGCGCTGCTTGAGGAACTCCGGCTTCTGGAAGAGGTCGCGGTATCCCTTGTAGGCCGCGTCGAGGTCGCCACCGCGCGCGAGGGCGACGATGGTCTTGACCGCCTGGACGAGCGTCTCATTCGGCATGACGAGACGATACACGGCCCCGCGCCCCGCGGCGAGACCGCCGCTGCACCGGCGCGACTTGTCGCCGGAAAGCCGCGCGCGCGGACGTCGCGCGCTTCCGTCGCCGTCGTCTGCGCGCGCCGCGCGGCGGTGCGGCGCTTGCGGCGCCGCTGTGCGGCGTGGTAGTCGCGTTGAGCTCGGTTGCTCATGCGCTGGCCGTCCTTCCTCTGCTGCCTCTCGGCGGTCGCCCTCGCCGCGCCTCTGGCGCTCGGGCAGCCTGAGGCGCGGCCCGAAGCGCCCATGGCGCCGCAGATCCTCGAGCACGTGGATCCGGAGTACCCGCCCGAGCGGCTCGCGGAGGGCATCGACACGACGGTCACGCTGTTCGTCACGGTCGAGAAGGACGGCACGGTCAGCGACGCGGTCGTGGCCGAGTCCGGAGGCGCGGCGTTCGATGACGCGGCCATGAAGGCCGTGCGGCGGTGGCGTTTCTCGCCGGCCATGCGCGGCGGCGCGCCGCTGCGGGCGCGGATCCGCGTGCCGTTCCACTTCGCGCCCGGCCCCCACGAGCAGGAGCCCGCGCCGGCGCCGGCCGAGCCCGCGCCGCCCGCGTCCGCGCCGGCGCCGCCGCCGAAGGCCCCGCCGGCGCCGGTGGAGGAGTTCGCCGGCGGCGTCGCCGGCCCCCACGCCGTCGCGGAGCCCGGCAAGCCGATCGAGATCCACGTGCAGGGCCGGCCGAACCCGCCGCGGCGCGCGTCGAGCGACTTCCGGATCGGCCGCGCGGCGCTGTCCGCCGCGCCCCACGCGACCGCCGCCGACCTGCTCCGCACCGCGCCCGGCGTCCACATCGCGCACCCCGAGGGAGACGCGGTCGCGCAGCGCATCTTCCTGCGCGGCTTCGAGGCCGAGCACGGCCAGGACATCGAGCTCCGGGTCGGGCCGATCCCGCTGAACCAGCGCTCGCACGTGCACGGCCAGGGCTACGCCGACCTCGGCGTGATCATCCCGGAGGTGGTGCGGTCGCTGCGCGTCGTCGAGGGCGTCTACGATCCGCAGCAGGGCGACTTCGCGATCGCGGGCAGCGCGTACTTCGACCTCGGCGTCGAGGAGCGCGGGCTCCTGCTGAAGGGCACGCTCGGCTCGTTCGGCACCCGGCGGCTGCTCGCGATCTGGGCGCCCGAGACGCAGTCCGAGGACACGTTCGGGGCCGCCGTGGTGCGCGCGACCGACGGCTTCGGCGACGGCACGCGCGGGGCGGTCTCGGGCGGCGCGGTCGGCCAGTACCGCGTGCCGCTGCCGGACGAGTACTCGGCGCTGCTCCACGTGGCGGCGCACGGCGCCCGCGCGAACCTCGCGGGCGTGCTCCGGCGGGACGACATCGAGGCGGGGCGCGTCGACTTCCACGACGCCTACCCCGACGTCTCGGCGCGCTCGCAGTCGGCCGCGGCGACCCGGCTCCAGCTCGCGCTCCTCGTCGAGCGGGCGGACGACGACGGCTCCCGGAAGAGCGCGTGGCTCTGGACGATGGCGTCCGGGTACCGGAGCCGGATGAACTTCACCGGCTTCATGCAGCGCTCGCGCGAGCGCCCCGCGTGGACCGGCCGCGGCGACCTCTTCGAGCAGTCGAACCACGACGCCGCGCTCGGCGGGGGCTTCACCTACAGCACGCCCGAGGCCCCGGTCACCTCCTGGCTCACAGGCCAGGCCGCGCTCGGCGCCGAGGTGCAGACCGACTGGATCGATCAGGCGCAGAACCTCGTCCACCAACCCCAGAACGAGACGTGGGATCGGCGCATCGACGCCTCGATCCAGCTGACCGGGATCGGCGTGCACGGCGACGTGCTGCTCGAGCCGGCGCGCTGGGCGCGCCTGCGCGGCGGCCTCCGCGCCGATCTGCTCGTGTTCGACGTGGACGACCGCCTCGGCAACTTCATCCCGGCGGCCCAGAAGGAGACGCACATCGTGGGGTTCCGGCGCACGGCGGCGGGCGTGGCCTTCGGCCCGCGGGCGACGCTGGAGGTCGATCCGCTGCCCCGGCTGCGCCTCTCCGCGTCCTACGGCCACGGCTACCGCTCGCCGCAGGCGCTGTGGCTCGAGGACGGGGAGAACGCGCCGTTCACGGCCGTGAGGAGCTACGAGGTCGGCGCGACGTGGCGCCCCGGCGGGGGCCTCAGCGCGACCGCGGCCGCTTACGAGACGCGCCTCTCCGAGGACGTCGAGGCCGACCCGACCGAGGGCGGGAGGATGCGCCTCATCGGGCCGACGACCCGCCGCGGGGTCGTCCTCTATTTTCAGGCGGCGCCCAGCCCCATGCTGGTCTCGACCGTCAGCGCGACGTTCACCCACGCCACGAAGGACGCGCCGCCCGCGCCGACGCCCGAGGACCCGAGCCCGTCGTACGTCCCGGGGGAGCCGCTGCCGTTCGTGCCGCCCGTGGTGGTGCGCGCGGACCTCTCGCTCCGGCGGGAGCTCGTCGCGATCGCCGGCGCGCCCGTCGAGGGGCGGCTCGGCTACGGCGCGACGTTCCTCTCGCCGCAGCCGCTGCCGAGGGCGCAGCGCGCCGCGCCGGTCTTCGTGATGGACGCGTCCCTCGCCTTCCGGCGGCGCCTTGGCGCGGGGGGCGGCGACGCGCCGTCCCGGCCCTGGATCGAGGTCGGGGTCGAGGCGCAGAACCTGCTCGACGCCGAGTACGCCGACGCCGAGTACTCGTTCGTCTCCAGCTGGCCGACCACGCCGGTCCCGTCGCGGCTGCCGGCGCGGCACATCAGCGCCGGGCCGCCGCTGACGATCCTCGGCAACGTGACGCTCTCCCTATGAACGACCGCCTGGCAGCGCCGAGCGCCCTCCTCCTGCTCCTCGCGGCGCCCGCGATCGGCTGCGCCGACACGAGCCAGCCCGAGGTCTCCTACGACGCGATCGCCGAGGCCGCGCCGCCCGGCGCGATCGCCGCGCGCGCGTGGACGGTCGAGCTCGAGGAGGCGACGGTCGCCTTCGGGCCTGTGTACTTCTGCGCCGCGTCCGGCGGTGCGGCGACGCTCTGCGACGCCGCCGTCGCCGAGATGATCTCGATCGCGCGCGTCGACCTGCTCGATCCCGCCCCCCAGCCGCTCGGCCGGGTCCACGGGTTCGAGGGGCGGATCCAGAGCGCGTCGTTCGATTACGGCGTCCACTGGTTCCTGACCGAGGCGTCGCCCACGCCGGCGCCCGAGGCCCCCGGCGGCCACTCCGCTCGCCTGCGCGGGCGCGCGACGCGGGGCGCGCAGGTGCTCGACTTCGTGGCCGAGGTCGACGCCGTCCCACAGAACCCGGGGCAGAACGCCGTGCCGAGCATCGGGCTCGACGCGCGCGTCGGCGCCGAGCCGGTCCGCCTGGTGGTCCGCTTCGACGTGGCCACGTGGATCGCGCGCGTCGACTTCGACGAGCTGGCCGCGGGCGGCGCGGCCGAGGTCGCGATCGCGCCGGGCTCGCAGGCGCACAACGTGCTGGTCAAGGCCATGACCGCGCAGCGCCTGCCGGAGCTCCGCTGGATCGACGCGGCGGTCGCGCCATGAGGCGCCGTCGCGGCGGCGGCGGCGCCGCCGGCCCGGCGCGGGCGCTCCCCCGCGCCGGCTGGGGCGCCCGCTGGCTCGTGGTGCTCGCGTTGCTCGCGCAGCTGTGCGGCCTCTCGCACGCGCTGCTCGTCCGCCACGCGCGCTGCGAGCACGGCGAGCTCGTGCACGTCGCCGCCGCCGCCGCGCTGCACGAGGCCGCGCGCCGCCCGCCCGGAGCGGAGGTCGCCGAGCGCCGTTCGCCCGGAGCGGAGGTCGCCGAGCGTGCCGCGGAGGGCCACCTCGACGACGACCACTGCGATGTGCTCACCCTGCGCGGCCAGCTCGGCGCGCCCGTGCACCCCGTGGCCGAGGCCACGCTGCTCGAGGTGCTCTGTCCGGCCTCGCTCCGGTCCTCGTCCGAGGTCCGGCCCATCCCGCTGCTGATCCTGGCGCCGAAGAGCTCCCCGCCCGCGGCCTGATCCCCCTCGGCCTCATCACAAGAGACGACGCGGGCGCGGGGCGCGCGACGCAGCGCGGGCCTGTGCTCGCCGGGCGCGCCCGTGCGCGCTCGGTCGGATCACGGCGGATTCTGGACGATTCAGGAGCTCGATCATGCAGAGAATGAGAGAAACAGGGTTCGTGGTGGCGGCCTGCGCGCTCGCGCTCGTCGCCGGGTGCGGCGACGACGGCGCGACGTCGGAGACCGGCACGGTGCAGGTGTTCGTGGAGCCGGAGGACACGATCCCGGAGGGCCTCGAGCCGGGCACGGGAGAGGAGAACATCGCCGACGGCTGGAAGGTCACGTACACGCAGTTCCTCGTGACGGTGGGCAACGTGCGCGCGGGGCGCACGGACGCGGGCGAGACGCTCGTCGACCCCTCGGTGTTCGTCCTCGACCTCAAGAACGCCCCGGCCACGCGGTACGTGATCGCGGAGTTCCAGGACGTGAGCGCGGTGCGCTGGAACCACTTCGGCTTCGACCTCCCGAACGCGCGTGAGGGGGTGAAGACGTTGCCTCCGACCAAGGAGGACGACGTGGCCCTGATGGTGGAGAACGGCTATTCGGTGTTCTTCGAGGGCGTCATCGAGAAGGCGGGCGGCGAGTCGTGCCCGCCGCCCGGGGACACGTGTGTCCCCGCGGAGGAGGTGCGCTTCCGCTGGGGTTTCTCGGCCGGGACGTCGTTCGACGACTGCGCGACCGAGGACGGGATAACGGGCTTCGGCGTGCCGACCAGCGGCACGGTCGCCGTGAAGCCGACCATCCACGGCGATCACTGGTTCTTCGACAACATCACCACCGGCGTGGAGCTGACGAAGCGCTACGCGCAGTACGTCGCCGACTGCGACCTCGACGGAGACGGCGAGACGACGATCGAGGAGCTCAAGCAGGTGAGCGCCACCGACGTGTTCGGCGACGAGTACAACATCACCGTGCCCGGGGACCCGATCGAGACGGCGTACGACTACGTCGTCGCGCAGGCGCGTACGCTCGGCGATTTCCAGGGCGACGGCGAGTGCCCGACGCGCAAGGTGCTGCCGTGATCGGCTGAAAGCGGCGGGCCGCGCCGCCCCACGAGGCTCACGGCGCTATGCCGGGCCGATCTGACAATCGCTCGTACACCCGTCGCCGTCATCCGTGTTGCCGTCGTCGCATTGCTCCCGCGGCGGCTCCACCACGCCGTCTCCGCACACCGCGCCCGCGCTCCCCGCTGCGCGTCCGCGCCGTCGTTCCCCACCACGCCGGCGTTCGCGCGGAAGCTCGGCGCATCATTGCCCGGCTCACCCTCCCTGCCTTCGCCCGCGATGACCGAGCAGATCACGCCGCTCCGCTCCGCGTACTCGGTCCACAGCAGCTGCCGCGTCACGCCGGGCCGGCGCAGCGCCATGTGCACCCACGCGAAGTCGACGGGCGCAGAGAATTCCAGGCTACTTGTCGCGAGGTACGATCCGCTCCAGAAGAACGCGCCGCTCTCCGATCTTCAGCTCGACGACTGCGTCCGAGGAGATGCCCAGCTGGTCCATGCTCGCGTGAAGCTCGTTCAAGCAGTCGCCCCTGACGTCGTCGGAGTTGATGAAGGTGTCGAAGTGGATCGGCATCATCCACCTGGCGCCAAGGATTCGGTAGGCGCGAAGCGCTTCGCCCGGATCCATGTGCGTCTTGCGCATGAAATCGCGAGGAGCGATGGGGCAGATGGGGAGGATCGCGAGGTCGATTCGAGGGAACCTCCGGTGTGTCTCCTCGAAGTGGGTCGGGGAGTAAGCAGTATCGCCGCCGAAGTAGATCGTCCATCCGTTGTGTTCGAGCACGAATCCCGTCGCGCAGTCGTCGCACGAGGATTCGTCAAGACCGTATCGCCCGCCCGGATGCAGCAAGGGTACCGCCGTGATCTTCACTGCATCGAGGACGATGGATGACCAGGTGCCGAGGCCACGCTCCTGAAAAGGAAACCTCGGCAGGTAGTCCAGGATCCCAGGAGGCACAAGAAGGGTGCCCGTCCGCTCGCCGAGCGCGTCGAGCGACGAAAACGAGAGGTGGTCGAAGTGCGGGTGCGAAACAAGGGTCGCCGTTAGCTTCGGGACTTCATTCACTGGCATGCCCGGCTCGACGAGGCGCGGAGAGAGCATCCCGACGGTGTGTGAGAATACCGGATCGGTGAGAACATAGCGTTCGCCCATTCGTATGAGGACGGTCGCATGGCCCACCCAGAGCACGGAAACGCCCGCCGCCGATGTTTCGGGCAACGAGCGCACGGGCGCTGGCGATGAGGTGGCCGTCAACGCCGAGAGGTTTCGGGCTGTCGACGTAAAAGGAAAGCCGCAACCAAGCAGGAGGACGGCCGGCAGGGCGTGCAGCGACTTCAAAAGAACCTCAGCGCGAGGGTCACGATCACCTGGCGTCCCGCCAGCTCCGGCGAGAACGTGGCGCGCACTCCGCACGCTCCGAACAACGTCAACAAGGCCACGTCGAACGACGGGCGTACGTGGCCATCGCTCAGAAATGCCGCGGTGCCCACGGACAAGGCCAGCGCCTCGCCTCGCTCGACGAGCGGCACGTTGATGCGCACGCCCAGTCGGCCGACCCAGTCGCTGGTTTCAGGCGGCCCGGGTGCGTATTCGGCCGATCCCACGAGCTCGAGTGAGCCCGTGAACCGAGCCGAAGGCGGGACGAAGAATGCGCGAACGCGCGTCCTCGGCTCGCGAAGCCCGAAGGAGTAGAGAAATGGACTGAGCTCCCACCGAAGGCCTCCGGACACTCTCCCGTCGCCGAAAGTGATCTCAGGACTGGGCACCAATTGCAGCAGCGGCCACAGAACCTCGGAAGCTGGAAGGACGCGCGGGGAAGGCTGCTGCGCCGATGGCGTCTCGACCGCGCCGGCCGCTTGAGGATTCAAGATCGAGGCGATCACAAATGCCGCTGCGATCGCGATCGTGGGCTGGCGGACTCGAACCCGAGGGGTGAACACTAGCCCTCTTCCGTCCCGTCGACGATGTCCCCGTACGGCTTGCCGAGCCGTCTGAGCGCCGCGGCGTGCGTCGAGCCGTGTCGGACGAGCTTGTTCGACGCCGTTGCTCGCAATCGCGAAACGCCGACCTCGCGCGAAACCTCGGGCACGTAGCCCAGCTCGCGCTTCGCGAGCGCGTTCGAGAGCTCGAGGCGCTTGCCGATCAGCCGAACGGTCTCGAGGCTGAGAGGCGGTTGCTTGCCGGGTCTGAACAGCGCGAAGACGAGGCCCATCATCCGCGCCAGCAGGGCTCCGAACCAGTACGGGACGGCCCGCGCTTTGGCCGGTTGGCCCGTCGCCTCGATCACGTCCGTGAAGAACTGACGCATGCTCGTCACGTCGTCGTCGGTCACGAAGTAGGCCTTTCCGCCCAGGCCATGGTCCACGGCGCGGGCGACCGCGCTTGCGAGGTTGTCGACGTGGCAAACGCTGTAGGCATACTCGCCGCCACCGATCCACATGAAGCGTCCTTCGTGGAACGCGTGGGCGATGTGCCCGATCGACGGTGCGCCCTCGCCCCAGAGGAACGGAGGGCGGACGGCGACGGTCGACATTTCGCTGACGTTCGCCTCCAGCACGATCCTCTCCGCGAGGCCCTTGGTCGCGCTGTACGGCATCGACCGGTGATGCACGACGGGGAGCGTCTCGTCGCCGTGGGTAGGGCGGCCCGGCTCGACGACGATGGACGCCGCGCTGACGTAGATGAACCGCCGAGCCTTGGCCTGGCGCGCGCAGGTCAGTACCCTTCGCGTGCCTTCCACGTTCGTCCGTTCGTGGTCGCGATAGCGTACGCCGCTGGTCAGCGATGCGGCGGCGTGCACGACGACGGTCGAACCCCGCATCCCCGCCGCGAGCGACCGCTCGTCGTCGAGATCGCCTGGGACCGGCTCGGCGCCGAGCGATGAAACGGTTCGGGCGCTCTCCTCGCTGCGCGCGAGCGCACGCACGCGGTGCCCCGCGGAGACCATTGCCCGAATGATGGCGGCGCCTACGAAGCCGCTACCTCCAGTGACGAAAATGAGTTCGGCCATCTCTGCACTCTTCCTGCCGGTGTCGGCCGGCGAGAGTTAATATATCACAGCTATACGCTGCGTCTATAGCGTCGCTATATTATTTACTGAGGGCGCCTCGGGAGCGTCGCGAAGAGGCTGCCGAGCGCACGTTTCCAACTAGGACGGAATTTGAGGGCGCGTCCATCGTGCGGCGCCCTTGCCGACGATGCGATCGAAGACCGGACATCCGATCCACGATCGCCTGCTCGGACGCGACGGCGCTATGTCGGAGCTGAAAGCCGATGGGGCGCCAGGGTAGCTGTGCTACCCTCCATCGATGGCCGATGTGAAGAATACGCTGCTGGACGTCGCGTACCGCGTGCTCGAAGAGGAGGGAGCGTCCGCGCTCACGACACGGCGGGTCTGCGAGGAAGCGGGCGTCACGATGCCGACCCTCTACCATCACTTCGGCAACCGTGACGGGCTCCTGTCGGCGGTCCATGCCGTCGCGCTCGAGAAGTTCATGGCGAAGAAGCGTGCGCTCGCGCAGACGTCCGATCCCGTCGCGGACCTCCGCGCGAGCTGCGAGCAGGTGCTCGAATTTGTCGTCGCGCATCCAGCAGTTACGGCGGCCGTCATGGCGCGTGCGGTCGAGCTCCCTTCGATGTTCTCGCAGGCGTACGCGCTGATGCGGCACCGCATCGAGCGCTGCGCGAAGAGCGATGCGCTGTGTGTGCCGGTCGAACAGGCCGCGGAGCACGTCTGGGCCGTCATCCAGGGGCTCGCGCTCTCGATCGTCGCGAGCCCGACGGGCACGTCGCCAAGTCGGCAGACAACCCGGGCGGCGCTCGACGCGCTCTTCCGCGAGCTCTTTGGAAAGGCCTAGGGAACCGATCCGTTTGATTTTGCGGTGATCCCGAGCGCTTCGATGGAAGCGCTCGACGGCCTCGCCGGGCCATGATCTCGTCCGCATCCGGAGGTGCACGGGTGGAACGATGGTTGCCGCCGGTGGAGCTGGCGCGGCAGGAACAGGCGCTCATGAAGCGGTTGACCCGGGTGCGAGCCCTGTGCGGCTTTCTCCCGGGCCATTCCTCGCCATCCGGCCGTTTGGACGAGCTCAGTAGGGTACAGCTATACCCGCGCGTCTTGCACGAGCTGGTCTATCTTGTCGTCACACAGGACACGTCTTCCGTCGGAGAAGTCAAGTCCTCCACCTTTGACTCCAGCTCTTGAGCCGGATAGTACATCACGAAATTATAACACATCTCATCCTGCGTCCGGTCCCCGAACTTCACGGCACGGTTGCCCGGGTTGTCCCACGCGCAACGCGTCCTCACGGTGTCGCCGCCTCGAAGGATGGTATCGTTGTCGTACCAGATCTGGTTGTCGAAGTTCCACGGATCGGCGAGCCCCAGGTTGCTCGGCTCGCTGCCATCCGTGGGCACCGTGTTGCTCGACAGGTGCTTGCCGAGGGTGTGCATGTGCGGCATGACACCGATCACCGAAATCGCCCCCATATCCTGCGGGAACTGGTAATCGCATCTCACGTCGAGCGAGCCGTGAGGCGGGATGTTGATGTCTTCTGTGCCGAACATGAAGATGCCGGCGTCGTTGGGGCGGAGCTCCGTCGTCGTGCAGACGTCGAAGCCGGTGCTGTCTTGCTGCCCGTCGAGGCCCTTGATGTTGCTGTAGTGCACCTGGATTGTGAAGTGTGCCGTGCCTTCCAGCGGGAAGCCCGCCTCCAGCGGCAGCTCCGTGGCCTTGCCGCCGGGCGCCCAGACGGCCAGAAGAGGCCCCATGATGTCGCCCCCATCGCACGGCGTGGGCGTCGAGGGAGACGCCTCATCCGCCTTGAAGAGCAGGATATGGTGCACAATGGTGCTGTTGTCGATGCGGGGCGCGACCCCGACGAGGTGTCGTTTCTGGCCGATCTCTACATCGACCCCATAACACATATACTGGTCCTGGACGTCCTTCGGCATGACGTAAGGCGCGGACGGCGCTAGCAGGACATCCGGTGTGCAGCTCAGGGTCGGAGGGTTGAGGGTTCCGCCGTCGCCCGGGTCGACGCACGTGTCTTTACCGGCCGGCATGCCGGCGGCGATCCATTGATCGAAGATCGCGAGCTCCGCGGCGGTCAGGGGCTCGGTTGGGGGCGGAGGCATGGGGCGCGCGGTGTCGCGGGCGCGTGCGGCGACGAGCTCGTAGACCTTCTTGTTGGGATCGCTCACCGCGGGCGCGACCAGATCGCTCCGGTCGACCAGCGGGAACGGCGCGCCGAACTTCGGGGACGCCCCGTGACAGGTCTGGCACTTCGTGGAGAGGATCTTGTCGACGTCGCACGGCAGCGCTTCCGCGTCGCCGTTCTCCGGACCGGAGCCGGATGAGCCGCTGCTGCCCTTCTCGGCGTCGCTGCACGCGACGACCACGAGAGCGGATAGGAAGGACAGCGCCGAGAACAAGTAATGACTACGATTCATGCGAGCTCCTCGGGCAAAAGTGCGACCTGAATCGGCGTTCGAGGGGATCGAGCGCTGATCTGCAGCGTTTCGGAAGGGCGGTCGAAGACCGAGATTCCGAAGAACGCCGTCGAATCGGGTGGAAGAAGCACGCGCGCCGCGAGCTCCCGAGAACAGCAGGAGACTTGGCGCGTGAGAGCACCGGCGACCCAGGTCTACGGACGGGCCGGCGACCTGGCGTCGGTGCTACTTCGGTGAGTGCCCGCTCGCTCCGAGAATGTTCAACGGTGCGCTCACGCGAAAGGTATCGAGGCGCTCGCGCGCCAGGAGGCGCGGTGCCGGCTGGTCAAAGCTCGGCTGCGGACCAGGGTCGCGCGCGGGGATCCATCGACGGGGCGCGCCCGAGCCCGCTACGGAGGCTCAGCGGCGTGCTCGGGCCGAACGCGCCGTGGCGCGCCGCCGTCGTGGTGTACGGCCGCGGAGGGCAGGCTTATCGAAGCGGTCGTCGTCATAGGGCAGCGCCATGGATGGGGGTAGCGCTCATGGGAGTTTCGGGGAGTCAATGAGGGGCAGGGGCATCCCGGTCGGCGGCCAGCAGTGCCGTGCCCCGGTCGATCCCCGCACGGACGCCGGCGCCATGGTCGGAGGCCAGGTAGCCGAGGCCGGCGACGTTCAGCGCCAGCGTCAGCCAGAACACGACGCGGAAGGAGCGCTTGCTGGATTTGTGGCGCAGCCACTGCTGCGCATACAGCGCGCCTGGCCAACCGCCGGCCAGCGCCAGCAGGTGCAGGGTCTGCTCCGGCGTGCGCCAGGCGCCGCGCTCGGCGGCGCGCTTGTCCTTGTAATAGACCAGCAGCGTCACCAGGCTGGCGCCGAGGTAGAGCCAGGGCAGCACACGCGGCACCCGCCCCAGGGCGGCCAGCGCTGTCACCAGCGCGAGGAAGGGCAGCGCCACCAGCAGGGCGCGGCTCGCCGGGCCCAGGCTGACGCTGGCGCCGGCCAGTTCGACGTCCTCGGCGCGGACGCGGCCCTGCGCGTCGCGAGCCGCACGGTAGCGGACCGTCGCGCCCACCGCGGGGCGCTGGCCGCGCGGCAGCGACTTGATGTGCACAAAGGCCTCGGGGCCACCGTCGGCCGGCGCGATAAAGCCAAAGCCCTTGTCGTCCAGCCAGCGGACGATTTTTCCGGTGTTGCGCATGGGGTCTCCTCGAAGTACGGGCGCCGGGTCAGCTCGGTGCGACGGGGCCGTCAGCGGCCCCACCGGGGTCACCGGATGGGGCCGTGTTCCGTGCACCATCCTAACGCGGCCAGCGGGGGCGGCGGCACATCGATCACCTGATGGCGGTGGGGAGCAGGGTCGTCACCATGCAAGGCGTCGCCGCACCGCCGGCACACCTCGGGCTTGACGACGATGGTCCGGTTGACCCGTTCCGGGGGCACCCGGTGTCGGGAGTGTTTCGCATGCCCCGGCTGTCCGCCACGCTTGCGGCCAGTTCGCTTCGGTGGCGCGGGCGGCGGCACGCCGGGAGGATCGGATGAGGGAGGGCACGACGAGTTGCCCGAGTTCCGCGCGAGAAGAGCCCCCAACCCGCGTCGTCGCGCTTCCAGTTGCTCGATACGCTGCTCGAGGACGGCGATCGTCTTCTGTTGTGTCTCGATGACCGCCTGCTGCTCGCGGATCTTGGCACGGAGCTCGAGGTTCTCTCGCTCCGATTCGTCGATGCGATCGTCCCAAAAGGAACGTGCCACAATGATCGATATATAGTCGTTCTGCGGCTTCGTGCAAGCAAGCAGGCATGTTCCGCCATGGCGCTTTGGATCAGCCAGTTCGAGCGGCGAGGGCTTGCAAAAAGCAGTGGGCGCAACGCAACTCCTGGGAGCCGGCGTCGATAGAGAAGAGATGACACATGAAGGCGGGAAGGCGGGAAGATTTGAGGATGGTTCCGCGGAGGTGATCGCGGCGTGCATCGAAGTACATCGACATCTCGGCCCTGGGCTGCTTGAGTCGGCGTATGAGCAATGCCTTTGCCATGAGCTTTCGCTTCGCGGCCTGAGCTTTGAGCGCCAGCGTCCGCTCCCGCTCGTCTATAAGGGAGTGCATCTCGAGTGCGGCTATCGTCTCCATGTCGTCGTCGGCAGCTGCCTGATTGTCGAGGTGAAGGCGGTGGAGCGGTTACTGCCCATACACGAGGCACAGGCGCTGACCTATCTCAGGCTCACCAGGCTACCGGCCGCCTTTGTCGTCACTTTCAATGTCGCGGTCCTACGGCACGGGCTGCGCCGACTCAGCTATAATCCAAATCACCACTTCCCGCCTTCATGTAACATAATTCTTCATCCGAGAGAGAGCAAGGGCGACCTCATCGGCAAGACATGGATGGGCATCGTCGCGGGGAACGGTGCCTCCGGGTCGTGAACGGTTACCGAACAGCCAGACGTGCTCCAGGTACGAGTGCAGCCAGTAGAACAGACGCCGCCGCTCGTAGCCGGGCCGGAGCGGGGCTCTCTCCGGCATACGCCGGAAGGCAGAAGAGGCGCAGCCCGCGCCGACGCAGTAGCCGATGAAGGCCCCAAGCAGGAAGCAGAGATTGCGCTCCCTTCCGCTGGGGGGCGCATCACGCGCGACCCGCGCGCCTGGAGGGGAGCCGATACGAGCGGAGGTTCAGCGGCAAGAGCCCGCGCATGACACGGCAAACCGCGCGGACGGCAGCCACGGTGCGCTCAGGCGGGAGCGGATCGAGGGGAGCGGGGATCCGTTCCTGGGAGAGGCCGAGCGACGGCACGATCGCCCGGGCCGCGAGGACACCTGTCAGGCAGGCGCGCTCGAGGAACATCGCCGGCGATCCGCAAGCAACGCCGTCACCGCAGCGCGCGACGTTCGGCAGCGCGGTGATCACCGCGGGGAGCCGCGCCATCTGGCCGACGCGCAGCGCGACCTGGGTCGGTGGATTGCGCTGCACGTGGGCATGCACGATCTCGCCCGTAACCTCGGGCCAGATCCGCCGTACCATCGCCTTGATTCGCTGCGCCAGGGCCGCGTCCTCGACCGTCTGCACGCCCACGGCCAGGTCTCCGTAAAGGTGCGCTTCGAGGACGCCGCCTCCCGTGCGAGCGTGCCAGGTGCGGAATGGCTCCTGGAGCCGATGCAGCCAGAAAAAGTTCCTCGCCACAGCGTCGACCAGCAGCCCGGAGGGCGCGCGCTCCGGCCGCGGAGCGCCCGCGAGCCACAGCCGCACCACGACGCTCGGGAGCCCGGCCGGCCGAGGGCTGCCCCAGGCCGAAGCGAGCGGCGTCCCCGCAAGAAGCCGCTCCTGCCCGTCCGGATCGAGCGCGACCACCACCGCGCTGGCCGGGAGCGCCTCGGCCCCTCGCGGCGTGTCGATGGTCACTCCGGTCGCGCGCCGCCCCTCGATCCGCAACCCGGTCGCGCGCGCGCCGAGCAGCACCTGGCCGCCTCGCCCGCGGATCGCAGCGAGGAGCGGCGAGATCACACACTGCTCGGAGTCGGCGGCGAAGACATCGAACTGCGAATCACGCCGGTCGTTCAATAGATAAAGGTGAATCCCGGTGAAGAGCGCGGCGAGGCTGATCGCGTGCGTCTCCTCGAAGTAAATCGAGTGCGAGAAGGACTCGAAGAGCTGCTGGAACGAAAGCGGCCAGTCCGCGATCATGGTCGCCACGCTCGCGTGATCGTACGCAGCGACGTCGTCGGGCGAGGCGAGGTCGAACGCGAGAGCGTGAGAAAGGCACCCCAGCATGCGCGCGAACGCGACCGGACCCGCCGTGAGCGTGTCGTAAGCGAATGGCGGAGAGAACCAGGGGCGGAACTGCGCAAGCGGCGCCGGCAGGCGCGAGCCGCGCACGGACGCGCCGATGTCGACGGCCGCGACGCCTTTGGGCGAGTCGACGATGAGCTCCTGCGTTCCAGCGTCGACCAGCCACCGATCGAGGCCGTGAGCGGCGAGGAGGCGGCGCAGGTTGCGATACTGCCGCCACACGCCGTGGAGCCCGTGCTCGATGGGGAACTGCATCGCCGTGCCGCGCCATCGGACACCCACGGTGTCCAGCGTGGCCAGGCGCCCGCCGGCGACATCGGCGGCCTCGACCAGCACGACGCTGGCGCCTGCCTCCGCCAGGCAGATCGCCGCCGTGAGCCCGGCCAGCCCCGCGCCTACCACGACGACCCGCGACGATGTCCCCGTCACGGCCGGACTTCGGCAGACGACGCGGCCGGCGCCGAGGTGGGGCTGTACTGCGCGACGATCTCCCCCTCGTTGAGTACGAAGCTCACGTCCATCTCCACGCCGGCGGTCGCCTCCACGACCGGCATGTTACCCGGCGCGAGAAGGTAGATGGGGTCAACCGTCGAGGGCCCGATCTCGAACCGCGCCGCGGAGAGGAGCTCCGCCCGGGAGACACGCACGTCGTGGAGAGGCGTGCGCCACACCCGCGAGACGCATGAACGGTCGCCCGCAGGGGTCGGGATGACCTGGTGCGTATAGAAGGGCAGCTCGAAGACGCTGCTCATCCCCAGCGCCGCTCCCCGCGCGCCGAGCGCGGCGGCCTTGTCCGCCACCGCGCGAGCCACGTGGTCGACGAAGGACTCGTGTTTCGCGCCCACATGCCACGTCCCACGCACGAGCTCGATCGGGCGGACGTTCCCGGCCGTCTCTCCTGGCGCGAGGCCGGGCCGACGCACCTCCATGCCGTCGCTGCCGATGGCGATCTCCGCCAGCTTCTTCGGAAACCCATACATCTCGCGCCCGGTGACCATCATCACGTCGCTCGAGATATAGATGGTGTTGATGAAGAGCCCTATCTCGCTCATCCGCGCGTGCTCACGCACGAAGCAGCCGATGACGAGCTCCCGGTAGGGGTAAACCGCGCCCGTGGGATCCGAGGAGGAGAACGCCGACGAGTAATCCATCACGCCCCATAGCGCCTTGCCCTCGAGGCCGGGGAGGACACCCAGGCAGGGAGGGATATCCGCGCTGAGCCAGCCCGGATCGACGTCGACGAGGAAGAGACGCGCGCGCAGCGCCAGCGAATAAGGGGGAGGCAGGCAGAGCGGATGCGCGCTCGGCATGCCCAGGGGAGACGACCTGAAGCGATCCCGCGGAGGCGCGGCCCGATCGAGCGGAGCAGGCCGCGGCGCGCGCGCGAGGCGGCATGTCCCGAAGTCGTAGACCAGCTCTTGCACGTCGTCGACGCCATGGAAGGCCTGCACGACGAGGCGCGTCTGCTCGGAGCGCTCGATGACGCGGAGGTCGAGGTCGGGGCGGTCGAACGGCCCGGCGTCGACCGGGTTGTAGTAGATCTCGAACGCGCCATGCGCATCGGTGATGCCGCGGCCGAGGAAATCGCCCCTCAGGGCGTCGCGATCCCACAGCTCCAGCTCCACCCTCGCGAGCGGTTCGCTCGTCGCGGCGAGGACGAGCTTGCCGACGGCCTTGTGGCTGCGCGAGCTTGTCTGGGGACGGGGGAGCCCCTCCAGTATCCGCTCGTGCAGCTTTCTTGGTTGTTGTTGTTGAGAGGCGACTTCGTCCGTTTTGTCTGCCATGGATGACTCTCAGGGCAAGAGGTGAGAATGACAGGTACATGCGCTGTTACGGCGGTCAAGCGAAAGGGGCAGGCGTGTAGCCGCCGCTCGGGTTTGCACGCGCGGGCTCATTCCGCTCGATACGTCTCACCCGCCGCGCGCAGGCGCTCGATGAGCTTCGTGCCCATGGCGACCGCGGGCGTGAGGACGCCCCCGTGCGCCGGCAGGTCGTCGAGGGCCAGCGACAGCGCCGCCTCCCCGAGCATGATCGCCGTTCCGCCGTACCCGGGGTCGTGGCTCCCGGCGACCACGCCGGTGAGCTTCTTTCCGGCCGCGCTCCTCGCATGGATCTCGAGGCGAAACCGCCCCCGTTCGCGCTGCTCTCGGCTCGGCCCCTCGCCCGGCGCCGGGAGGAGTCGCCCGAGCAGCTTTCGCCCTGGCGGGACGACGGCCAGCGCGCTCGCGCCCCCGAGCGCCGCGCAGATCCCCGCCGCCCTCGCGAGCCCTGCGACGCCCTCGCCGGTGCTGATGGCCTCGTCGTAGCGGAAGTCGCGGCCGTAGGCGTGTCCCAGGAGCGCGTTCGAGCGCCGCACGACGCGCGTGTTGACGGCCGCCATGATGAACGGAGCCGTCCAGCCCCCGCTGCCTGCGTCGCGTCCGGGAGCCTTGAAGTCGCGGCAGTCCGGGCCGCGGGGGCTGCCCTCTGGATCGAGCGCATACGGATCGATGAGCGCGCGCCACACGGCCGGATCGCCGATGTTCTCGAAGATCGACATCAGGGTCGCGACCGAGCCGCCGCTCAGGCCGCCCGGGGTCTTCAGGATCACGCGGCCGTGCGCCGCGGCGAGCCGATCTCCCTGCGCGGCGAGGTGCTCGTGGAGCATGAGCACGCCGAGATCCGACGGGATCGAGTCGAACCCACAGCAATGCACGATGCGCGCCCCCGTGGCCTCGGCGCGGGCGTGGTGGGCCTCGATGATCCTGCGGATCCAGTGTGTCTCGCCGGTGATATCGCAGTACGACGTGCCCGCCTCCACACAAGCGGCGACCACCTGATCGCCGTACTTCGCGTAGGGCCCGACCGTGCTGCACACGACCCGCACCCGGCGGGCGATGTCGTCCATGGCGCCGCGATCGAGGCTGTCGCCGACGAGGATGGGAAGAGCTCCCGCGGCGGGATCGAGGGCGGCGAGCCCGCTCCGGACGTGCTCGAGCCTGTGCCGTCTCCTCCCCGCCAAGGCCCAGCGCACGCCTGGGCGCCGCGCCACGAGGTACTCCGCGACCAGCCGACCGGTGAAGCCGGTGGCACCGAAGAGGACGATGTCGAGTTCCTTGGCCACGCGCGCCGACCTGGAGCAGAGCGCTGGAGTATAGGGAGGGCTGTCGCGGTTTCGCAAGGCCTGAGGTCCACATCACGCCGTGGTCATCGGCTAGCCAGAGACGGGCCCACGCGGGCCCGGCCTTCTCAACCCAACTGCGCGGCACGACGTCATGGGCACCGTGCAGGGATGTTGCAGCTGCAGACGAGCCGGGCCTCGCGATTCGGCCCCTGGCGCAGTATCGGCTCTGCGCCGCAAGGCCCCAATGCTGTCCAGGCGAGGCGGGGAGCGACGTCGGAGCTTACTTGGTCATCGCTGCCGGGTGTTCGGCTGAATCGTGAGCTGATCCTCGCTACAGCCCAGCGACATCGCGGCCTTCGGCTTGGAAGACGGCCAACCACACCCCGGCGCGGCCACGACGATCGTCGATGCCGCAAGCGATAACAACGGCAGCCGCGAGGCTAAGACACGAAACGCACGCCCACGAAACGCTCGTCCTATACGAGGCCTTTAGCAGCGCCCTGTGTCGCGTGTCAACGCTTCAGCGGCAGGGCGAGTGCGTCAATCGGCGCAAGCATGCAAGTGACCGTGCGCGCGAGAGCTTGCTCCTCGGCCTCTGGTTCCTTCTGGTTCCGGGTGAGCTCGGCGCTCGCGGGGCTCGGTCCGGGCGCGATGCTCGTCCTCTTCCCCGCGGTTGTCGCCCCAGGGCCAGACGCTGCCTCGACGGCCTCGAGCTCCAAGGCGGGCAGGAGCTGCGCCACGTGGTGCTCGACCCGGTGCCCCCGCGACTGCCACGACGTCGCCTTGGCCCCCAAGGGCAGCGAGGCTAGACCGCCGCACGCTAAAAAATTCCTCCCGCGCACGATCGAGCAGGCGCGCGCGAACATCGCGAAACCGATCCGCCCCCCATCGCGTAGTACCATCGAACGACGCGCCACGGGCCATCGCAGGCCGAGGCGGGCGCCATACGGGCGCCCGCGGCCGCTCCGGTCTCCGCGGCGTGTCGGAGGAGCGCCCCCTGCCACGCGGCTCGCCGCGGCGGGTGCGATCCAGGTCGCGTCATCTCAATCATCGTCAATCACCAGTAGGGTACAGCCATACGGTAGGATGCCTTCCGCTTGGTGCTACGTCGCGGTAATCCCAGGCGTTTCAGGCATGGAAGACCTGCCTGTGCGCATAAGGCCCGCTCTGTCAACGAGCTCGTACCGTCGGACCGCACGGGTCAGGAACGGCTCCGAGAATTTTGACTTTGCGGAACACGTTTGCCTGCCCTTCTATGGAACGGAGTGTCAAGACAGCTCCCCTCCGATCGCCGCGCCTGGGCCAGAACAAGCATGGATACTCACCCTCGAACCTTGCTCGTCTCCAGCTGCTGCGCCAGCGATCACACCCCTCTTGGGGATTGACAACTCCACGCGTGAGACGAGTCTTTAGCCTTGACCGCATCGTACTGCGCGTAGAGCACCGTCGCCGCCCCGCGGCTCGCGTGGGGCAACTTCTCCAAGAACTCCTCGCGGCCCTTCTCCGAGTACACGCTCTTGCCCGCCACGGCCACGCCGCGCGAACGAAGCAACGCTTTGATCCGGTTCTGCACCCGCGCCACGTCCTGCACGATCATCGCGTGGGTGCCACCGCCCGCAGGCGACGGCGGAGATGCGCCGACGTCACCGGTGGGACCGGTGCGGTCGGCACCTGCGGGGATCTGCGGGGACCAGGTTGCGGACGCCACGTTCCCAACATGCCTATCCGCCCCGAGCTCCGTCTGCTTGGCGCATCCGCGCCAACCCACGACGTCGATACCCCTCGACATGGGCCGACGGCCTTGGAACGCGCGTTCCACGTCAAGGCCGATCGCGCCGCGCCAAACGTGCGAGCCCCGACGGCCGGCCCGCGGGGGGCCCAGCGCAGAAGAATTCAGCGCCGCAATTCATCGAGGAAACGGGCGGCCACCGCGGCCGGCGAGCCCTTCTTCTCGTCCACGGCCGCGTTCATCCGGCGCATCTTCTCCGCGTCGATCGTCCCCGACAGCCCGCGCAGCGCCTCAAGCACCTCCGGGCGGGTGCGCGCGAGCCGATCGCTCACCAGCACGAGCGCGTCGTACGGCGGGATGGCCCGGCGATCGTCCTCCAGCAGCGCCAGATCGTCGACGATGATCCGCCCGTCGGTCGAGAAGGCGGTGATCACGTCCACCTGCTCCGCCCGCAGCGCCTCGTAGAGCAGCGACGGATCCATGCTCCGCGCCTCGCGGAACGCGAGGCCGTACACGCGCTCGAGGGCGCGCCACTCCGGCCGCTGGAAGATCTCGTAGTCGCCCCCCACCCGCAGCGACCGCGCGCGCGCCCCGAGATCGCTGATGCGCCGGATCCCCAGCCGCTCGGCCTCGGGCCGCCGCATGGCGAGCGCGTAGGTGTTCTCGAACCCGAGCGCGGCGGCCACGTGGACGTTGTACCGATCGGGCAGCTCCCTCTCCACCGTGGCCAGCACCGACGCGCGGTCCGCGCTCTCCGTGCTCCGTCTCAGGACGTTCGCCCAGAGGGTGCCCGAGTAGTCGACGTAGACGTCGATCTCGCCGCTCTTCAGCGCGTCGAACACCACCGTCGATCCGAGCGATCCCAGCGTCCGCGCCGGCACGCCGGCGGCGCGCTCGATCCTCCCGGCGACGATGCCGGCGAGGATGTACTGCTCGGTGAAGGTCTTGGCGCCGACGGTGATGGACACCTGATCGCGCGCGAGGAGGGCGCGCACGACCGGGGTGGCCGCGAAGACCGCGAGCCCGGCGAAGCCGCCGAGACACAGCAGCACGAGGCGCCGGCTGTGGCGCGTGACGCCTGCGAGCAGGCCACGCACCAGGCCGTCCAGCACCAGCGCGAGCCCGGCGGAGGCCACACAGCCGATCAGCACGGCCGTGGTGTTGCGCGTCTGCAGCCCGCTGAAGATGTAGTCACCAAGGCTCGGCGCCCCGACCGGCGTGGAGAGCGTGGCGGTGCCCACCGTCAGCACCGCCGCCGTGCGCACGCCGGCCACGATCACCGGGAGCGCCAGCGGCAGCTCGACGCGGCGGAGCTGCTCGCGGGGCGTCATCCCCACGCCGCGCGCGGCCTCGATCACCGCCGGATCGAGGCCCGAGAGGCCGGCCGCCGTGTTCCTGAGGACCGGCAAGAGGCTGTAGAGGAAGAGGCCGATCAGCGCCGGCAGGTAACCGATGCTGCGCGCGCCCAGGGCCGCGAGCACGGGCACCATGAAGGCCAGGAGCGCCAGGCTCGGGATGGTCTGGACGACGCTCGCCACGCCCAGCACCGGCCCCTCCAGGCGGCGCGATCGCGTGACCAGCACGCCCAGCGGGACGCTCACGGCCACGCCCAGCGCCAGGGCGACCAGCGTGAGCCCGAGGTGGGCGGCGAGGTAGCGCGGCAGGAGGGCGAGCTGCTCCTTCACGAAGCGTCGCCTCCCGCGATCGTTCGCGCGGGCGCGCCCGCGATCAGCGACTCGACGGCGCGCGCCTGCTCGAGCGGGCCGCGCACCAGATCGGCCACGTAGTCGTCGGCCGGCGCGCGCACCAGCTCGCGGCCGGGCGCGAGCTGCAGGAGGCGCCCGCCGCGCATGACGCCCACGCGATCGCCGAGGAGCAGCGCCTCGACGACGTCGTGCGTGACGAAGATCGCCGAGAACCCCAGGCTCCGGCGCACCCGCGCGAACGATCGCTGGAGGCGCTCGCGCGTGATCGGATCGAGCGCGCCGAACGGCTCGTCGAGCAGCAGCACGCCCGGCTCGGCCGCCAGCGCCCGCGCCACGGCCACGCGCTGCGCCTGGCCGCCGGAGAGCGCGTCGGGCCGCCGATCGCGGACCTCGGCTGGATCCAGCTCGACGAGCTCCAGCAGCGTGTCCACCCGGCCACGGATGCGCCTCGCGTCCCAGCCGAGGAGCGCCGGCGTGATGCCCACGTTCTCGGCGACCGTCAGGTGCGGGAAGAGCCCGAGCCGCTGGAACACGTAGCCGATGCGGCGCCGGAGCGCGTGCGGCGGCACGGTGGTCACGTCCTCGCCCTCGACGCGGATGCGACCCGAGCTCGGCTCGATGAGCCGGTTCGTCATCTTCAGCGTCGTGGTCTTCCCCGATCCCGACCCGCCCAGCAGGACCACCAGCTCGCCCGGCGCGACGCGCAGGGAGACGCTGTCGACAGCGGCGATTCCATCGTAGCGCTTGGTCACCTGCTCGAGCTCGATCATCGCCGCCGAGAGCGTGGCTCCTCGCGTACGACCCGGAAGCTCGAAAAGACATAGGGATAGTCCCGGCGATACCAGTTGCGGAAGCTCGGCCGGAGGAACCCCTCGTCGGTCGCCCACGAGGCGCCGAAGACGACGTCGTGCTCCCCGTCGAAGAAGTCCGCCGAGTACCCGGGGTATGTGCGGGCGTACGCGACGAAGCCGGGCAAGGGCGCGAAGGGCGTGGACGTCCACTCCCAGCCATTGCCCACCAGCTCCTCGACGCCGAACGCGCTGGCGCCGTCCGGGTGGCTGCCCGTCGGCACCGGCGACCATCCGCGAAAGCCGAACTGGCCATGACGCGGCTCGCCCGGCGCGTGCCCCCACGGACGCGCGCGCACACCGCCGCTCGGCTCGCCGAACGCGGCGCGGCGCAGCTCGGCCTCGGTCGCCAGGCGCCCACCGCGCCAGGCTGCGTAGGCGCGCGCCTGCTCGCCCGAGACCTGCGCCGGCCAGCCCGACGCGACCTCGAAGGAGACCGGCCCGAAGATCGTCTTCACCGCCAGCCCGCCTCCGCGGCGCACGAACGTACGGGGCGTGAGCGCGGCCCGCGCGCCGTCTTCCATCGCCTCGAGGAAGGCCAGGTAATCGACGTTCCGCACCGGCAACGAGTCGATGGTGAAGCCCGGGACATCGATCTCCGCGCGCCCGAACTCGTTGTCCCAGCCGAACGGGATCGCCTCGAAGTCCGCGCCGATCACCACGCGGCCCGCCGGGACGCGCCGGGGCTCGGCCGCGCGCCCCCCGCCGCCCACGAACGCGGGCGCGCCGTCGGGGCGCCGCGCGGCGCCGTGCTCCTGGAGCATGTACATCAGGGTCTCGTGGTGCATCCGCTCGTGCTCGATCACGAGCTGGAGGATCCGCCCCCGCGCGCCGAGCACGTCCTCGGCGCGCGCGAGCACGTCGGGGATGCGCGCCAGCACGGCGCGGCGGACCTCGTCGCGGTACGCGATCACCTCGGCGATCGCCGGCCACGCGTCCCTCGACGCGGCGCGGGCGCCGTCCTCGTCGGTCGGATCGATCCCGCGCTCGAACAGCACGTCGAAATCGCTCCGCATGGGCCCGAGCCCGAGGACGCCTCGGCCGATCTGGTTCCACGCGAAGGCCGGGAGGTGCCCCAGGTAGAACGAGAAGGGGTGTCGCAGCGCGATGGGCCGACGCCCCATCGACGCCTCCGGGACGAGCGCGAACAGATCGTCGCTGCGGCGCCACGCGGCGGCGAGGAGCGCCTCGAACGAGGCCTCCGTCACGCGTCGTTCCGCCGGAGCAGGGCCAGCGCGAAGAGCTGGTCGGGATCGGTGTGCCACGAAGACACCACGAGCCCTCCGGCCCGGGCCGAGGCCTGGAGCGAGTCGCGCGTGAACTTGCAGCTCACCTCGGTGCGGATCTCGGCGCCGCGCTCGAGATCGAGCCGCAGATCGAGCGCCGGGATCTGCACGCGCATCCGCCGCGTGGCCACGAGGCGCATCTCGATCCACGCCCGCGCCGCATCGTAGAAGGCGCGGTGCGCGAACGCATCGGGCGCGAAATTCGCCCCGAAGCGCCGGTTGATCACGCGGAGCGCGTTGCGGTTGAAGGCCGCCGTCACGCCCTCCGGATCGTCGTACGCGGCCTCCAGCCGGGCCGTATCCTTGACCAGATCGGCGCCGACGAGGAGCGCGTCCGACGGCTCCATGAGGCGCGCGACCTCGCGGAAGAAGGCGCGCCGCTCGTCGGGGTAGAGGTTGCCGATGGTGCCCGCAAGGAAGACCACGAGGCGCCCCCCGCCCCGGCCGAGCCGCGGCAGGTCGGTGGTGAAATCACCGATCACGCCGCGGAACGTGTACTCCGGGTAGTCGGTGCGGAGGCGGCTGATCGACGTCTCCAGGAAGAGCCCGTTCACGTCCAGCATCGTGCACGTCTCGCCGCCGCCCACCCACCGCCAGGCGTCGAGCAGGATGCGGATCTTGCGGCCCGCGCCGCTGCCCAGCTCGACGATGCGCCGCGGCCGGACGGCGCGCAGGATGTCTCCGGCGCGCTGCTCGAGGATGCCGATCTCCGTGCGCGTCGGATAGTAGACCCCGAGGTGGGTGATCTGCTCGAACAGCTCGCTCCCGAGATCGTCGTAGAAGTAGACGGGCGGGATCTCGGGCAGCGATCGTGTGAGGCTCTCGCGCAACCGAGCGCGCTCATCGGGTGAAGGGTACGCGTCCGCCGCGAATGTGGAGCTCAACAGGACCTCCTTGAGGGAGCGCTGCGCAGCGCGTCCATTGGGAGGAGAGCGGCGGACGTCAAGCATGGATCCCCGGCCCGGGGTGGCCGAGCGCCCCCTGCGTCGCCCTTCGCGGCCGGCAGGGATGCGAGCGGCGACTTGCCGATCACACCTCGACGGCGCCGGGCTCGACGCTGAAGCCCGCCCCCGGCCGATTCCACGCGTTGATGAGGGAGATCGCCATGGTCAGATCCACGAGCTCCTTGTCGTTGAAGACCGCCCGCACCTCCGCGAAGACATCATCCGGCGCGTGCGTCTCCGACAGGCGGGTGAGGGACTCCGTCCAGAGGTGTCGGTAGCCATCGGGGGCTACGTGCCCGTAATACTCGGGAATGCGCATTGCTTCACCTTGACACAGGCCCGTCCACCGCGCGCAGCGTATCGAGGATCACCCTCCGCAGGCACGCCGCCGCCGGATCCTTGTGTGTCCGCTCATGCCACGCGAGCCACATCTCGTGCCCGAGGTCCTCCACGGGCAGCTCCACGATCCGGACCGCGAGGTGCGACCCGAGCGCCACGGCGACGCGGCGAGGCATGAACGCCACCAGGTCGCTGCCCGCCGCCGCCATCGCCGCAGCCGCGAACCCGGGAGGGTCCCGGTAGAGCGGCGCGACGCGCAGCCCAGGGTCGCGCTTCCGCAGCCCGATCGCCACGTCGATCCCGCCCGCGGACATGCCCCCCCGCCACCACCAGGTAATCGATGCTCACCACACGAAGCCGCGCGAGCGGCATCTCCCGCGCGCGCGCCGCCACGACGGGTGGTAGTGCTCAAAATTGAACATGAAGGCGGGAAGGCGGGAAGGAAAGATCAATGATCTTCCCGCCGTTCCGCCTTCATGTGAACTCTCTCCGGGCAAATTTGAGCACTACCCGGCGGGGGCCCTCGTCAGCCCACGTAGCGGATCAGGTAACGCACCATCCCGCGCACCGACAGACTCGTATTCCAGGTGTGCTCCGTTTCCACCTCCTCGAAGCGCCCTGGCAGCTTGAAGAGCTCCTCCAGCGCGATGCGCGCCTCGGCCCGGGCGAGCACCGCGCCGATGCAGAAGTGGGCTCCGTGCCCGAAGGCCATGTTCAGCTGCTTGGGCCGGTCGAGGTCGAACCGCTCGGGGGCCTCGTACTTGCTCTCGTCTCGCCCGGCTGACGCGAGGAGCAAGAGCACGAGCGAGCCCGCCGCGACGGGGACGCCCCCGATCTCCACGTCTGCCGTCGCGAGCCGCACGATGCCGTGCGCCGGCGGATCGAAGCGCAACATCTCCTCGATCAGGGCCGGTATCAGGGCGGGGTCCCGGCGCACGCGGTCGTGCACGTCGGGGTGATGAACCAGGAAACGAGCGGTGTTGGTGAGCAGGTGGCTTGTCGTCTCCAGGCCGGCGACCAGGAGGAGGCAGAGGAAGCTCACGATCTCCTCCTGGTTCAACGCCGTGCCGTCGAGCTGCGCAGCCAGCAGATCGCTCACCAGGTCGTCCTTGGGGGCCTGCCGCCGAGACTCGAGGACCTCGACCAGGTAGCCTTCCATGGCCGCGATTGTCGCTTTGACCTCGGGGATGCGCTCGGGGGCAATGCCTGGATTGACGCTCTCGAAGCCCTCGGACCAGCGCTTCATCTGGTTGCGCAGCTCCACGTCGAGGCCGAGCAGCGCGGCGATGGCGGTGGCCGGGACCCGCGTGGCCATGACCTCGCAGAAGTCGACGACGCCGCCCGCGCGGATGGCCTCGACAGCCTCGACGGCGGCCGCGCGCACTAGGGGCTCGAGCCGGGGGATCGCCGAGGCGCCGAAGACGTGGCTGACGAGCGCGCGGGCCTTGGTGTGCTCGGGCGGGTCCATCAGGAGGATCGACTCGGCGAGCGGGTTGTGCTCGATCCCGGGGTGCGTGGCGAGGACGCGCATCCCGGCGGAGGAGAATGCCTCTGTGTCCTTGCAGACGCGGGCGATATCATCGTGGCGGCTGACGGCCCACATGCCCGCAGGTTCGACCTGGCAGACCGGAGAGGAGCGCCGCATCTCGGCGTAATGGGGATAGGGGTCGTTGCGAACTTCCGGCGCGAGCAGGTTGAGACGTCCCATGAGGGCTCCTTCTTAGAAGTAGGGGGCGCGCCATCATCGCCGATCTCGTGGAACGGCGCACCTCACCAGAGAGCCGGGCGATGGCGGCGGCGTGATTCCAGGCTCGCAGCACCGCGCCGAAGCGCTCCTTCACCGACGCCACCACCGCCCCTTGGCGCTTGTTCTCGAGCACCAGCGTCGCGCGCGGCGCCTGCGGGCGGATGGCCGTGAGGTGCGTCGGGACGACGTCGAGGCCGCACACGCGCACGATCTCTTCGATGAGATCGGCCTCGCCGCCGATGTCGGGGCGGAAGCTCGGTGTCGCCACGTCGAGCGTGTGCGCGTCGGCCCGGGGGCTGACCTGGAAGCCGAGATCGCCGAGGAACTTCTTCACCTTGGGTAGCGGGATCGGCGCGCCAACGAGGGCGTTGATGCGAGCCTCGCGCAGGCGAATCACCGCGGGCTCGGCGACGGGGACGCCGGCGAGGATAGCGCAACGTCGGGGCATCGCAGTCCGGCGGATCGTACCCACGCTCGCAAGGCGCTACCAGGGTGGTCGAAGAGCGCTGACCCACGGCGACCGCGAGAGGCTGCCTCAAATCGAGAATTACCGCGAGGGCGCGAGGGAGGCCGCCGTCTCGAGGCCATCGAAGGTCAGCCGCCGGGGCCGTGTTTCCCGGTGGACGTCACGTCAACTCACCGCCGCAACGAGGCCATCGCCGCAACGAGGCATGGAACCGCGCGCGGCTCGCCTCGCCGATCAGCAGTCCAGGCCGACCAGCTTCAGGCCAGCTTTCTGGTTCCTCAGCACCTCCCGGTCGAAGTCCTGTCGCGCCCAGCCCCACACGGCATTCGCCGGAATTCCATCCCGCTTCCAGATCCCATTCCACACCACCTCGCCGTCGGCCCCTCGGTAGCCGTTGACGAGGACCATCCGGTAGCCCTGTCGCGTCATTTCCCCCGCTCGCCGGTCGAAGTCCGAGCTCGCTCGGTAACCCGACGCGTAGAGCTCGACGCCTTATCTTGTCGAAGTCCTGGCGCGAATACCCGTAGACCCAGTCCACCGGCGTGGGACGATGGGAGGGCTTGCGCATGATCGTCGCCCACCCGCCGTCGACGAAGTGCGGAACGACGTGATTGCGGAACATGACGGGCACGTAGCCATTGTCCGAATGCTCCTTGACGAAGGCGTCGAAGTCGCTGCGGGCATATCCCCAGCAGGCGACGAGGTCGTCGTTCGTCTTGGCGAAGACGCCGCTGTAGGGCATGTCAATCCCGGCCGAAGCCCCGACGAGGCTGACCGATCCTGCCACGGAGTAGTGCGAGTTGCTTCCACAGCCCGTCGGCGAGTCCACGCCGGGCTGATCGTCGTTGAAGCGAATCGGTTGTACGCCGCCGGTCGTGCCCCGCTGGATATCGTCGATCGTGAAAGCGTGGACTCCGGCGGCGACCGGTCCGTCGCAGTTCGCGAAGATGACGCTGCCCAGGCCGGAGACCAGCCACCCCGCCAGCGCCCCGAGCGCGGAACCGATGATGGGGACTTCAGCGCTCGCGAGAATTGACCCACCTCTGCTCGCGAAAAATGGTCCACCCTCCGGCTGACGGTGGTCCCGTCGAGCGCGCAGCCCGCGCGTTCGCGATCGAGGCGGTGGTGCGCGCGGACCGTGACCGGGAGCAAGGTGCGACGCTCGGGAAATGCGTCGTGCACGACCGTGCCGGGTCTGCCGTCGGTGGTTCCAGCCTGATCCTCGCGTTGGCGATCGGCAGCACGTGTGCTCGTCGCCGTCTTGCCAGGCCGCGAGGCGGAAGAAGACGCAGGTGTCGTGGCGGGAGCGCAACCCGGACTACTTCGTAGCGCGGCGGCTGAAGCAGCGGACGGCGATCGTGCCGCCGCCGCCTGCGCCGCTGCGGGTGCCGCCGCCGCTCGACCGACTTCCCTGGGACATCGCGCAAGACCAGTTCGGGGTCCAAGGTGCGGATTTCCTTGGGGTATTCGGCAGAGTCCTGGTGGGCGCCGCGCAAGACCAGAGGCCGGCGCAAGTCCTGGATACTTCATGAGAAACGGGCGGACATCCCGGGGGTCGCCGAAAAGACCCGACCCGGGGTGTGCGAGGGTCGGCCGCGCGCCGCCGAGCCGCGGCGTCCCGGTGCCCTATGGATCTCGAGTTCCACCAGCTCGACCTTCGCTACGAAGAGCTCCGCGGCCGCAGCCCGGCGGGCGAGCGGCGACTGCTGTCGTCGCTCGCGGAGGTCGGACAGCAAGCGCCGATCATCGTGGTGAGCCCGGTGTCGTGCGCGCGGCACGTGGTGATCGACGGGTACAAGCGGGTGCGCCTGCTTCGTCGCCTCGGGCAGGACACGGTGCGGGCGACGACGTGGGATCTGGGCGAGGCGGAGGCGCTGTTGCTCGAGCGGATGCTGCGCGCGGACAACGCGGACAACGCGCTGGAGCAGGGCTGGTTTCTTCGCGAGCTGCGGGAGCGATTCGGGCTCAGCGACGAGGAGCTGAGCAAGCGATTCGGCCGGACGCAGAGCTGGGTGAGCCGGCGGCTAGCGCTGGTCGCGGAGCTGCCGGAGTCGGTGCACGCGCACGTGCGCGCAGGCGCGATCGGCGCGCACGCGGCCATGACATACCTTGTGCCTTTGGCGCGCGCCAACCGCGCTGACGGCGAGCGGCTCGCAGACGCGGTGGCGCCGCTGCGGCTGACGACGCGGCAGATGGCGATCGTGCACGCGGCATGGCTCGGGGCGAATGCCGAGGGACGCGCGCTGATCGTGAAGGACCCGGCGCTGGTCGTGCGGGCGCACGAGGAGGCAGGGCGAGCGAAAGCACGCCCGGCGACGCCGGCAGAGCAGATGCTCTCCGACCTCGGCGCGCTGAGCGGCATCGCGGCCCGGGTCCACCAGCGGACGCGGCGAGGCGAGCTGCGTGGATTGCTCGCGTCCGAGCAGGACGAGAGCCGACACGCCTTCTCACAGGCGCGTCGGGAGGCCGGCGCGAAGCTGTCGTATCCGGCGCTGACGGCGTACTGCCGGCGACACGGCATCGGGCATGAGCCGCCCGCGCCGGTCGGGCAATACCACTTCGGGCCGGGCGGCGCTGCGCTGCTCGCGCATGCTCTTCTTCCAGCTCTATCCGCGCTTCACCCGCTTCGAGTGTCTCGTATGTCGCGCTGCTCGAGCGGCGCGGCCGGTCGCTGCGCGCCCCGCGCAGGCTGACGGCCATGATGCGCGACTACCCGCGCGAGCCGCTGCTCGCCGCGGTGCGGATCGCGACGTACTACGGGCTCGACGACATGGATCGGCTCGAGAGGCTGGTGCTGCGCCACGTCGCCGGCGACTTCTTCCCGCTGCCGCCCGAGGTCGCCAGAGGGCTGCTGGGCGAGGAAGGGAGAGACGACGAGCAAGGCCACGACGGACCCGACGGCGAACAGGCGCCCGAGGGCGACGACACCCCCGGATCGGAGGACGACGATGACGGATGAGATCGCGCAGCTATTGAGGTCGCTGCGGCTCGGCAAGATCGCCGAGCTGTTCGACGAGGAACTGACACGCGCGGACAAGGACGGCCTGTCGCACCAGGAGATGTGGGCGCGCCGCTCCGAGCCCAGTGGCATCACCAGCAGGAGAGCGTGCTGGCGTATCGGATCAAGCAAGCCTCGATGCCGGAGCAGTGGACGATCGAGTCCTTTTCATGGAAGCGCCAGCCCGGCGTCACGCAGCGCCAGATCCGCGGCTTCGCCGAGCTCGACTTCGTGCCCAAGGCCGAGAACATCGTCTTCATGGGCCCCACCGGCGTCGGCAAGACGGGCCTGGCCACGGGGCTGTTGCTGAAGGCGTTACAGAACGGTCACCGCGGCCTCTTCGTCCGCGCGCAGGACCTCTTCGACGAGATGTACGCGTCGCTGGCGGACCGATCGAGCCGCAAGCTGATCAACAGGCTCGCGCGCGTCGATGTTTTGGTGATCGACGAGATGGGCTATCTGAACCTACGGCCCGAGCAGACCAACATCTTCTTCAAGCTGATGGAGGAGAGGTATCGACGTCGGCCGACGATCATCACGACCAATTTGGATTACTCGGAGTGGGCAAACTTCCTGGGCAACAAGTCGCTCGTCGAGGCGCTGCTCAGCCGCCTGCGCCACCAGTGTCACACCGTCCGCATCGACGGCCCGTCGCTGCGCGACCCCCAGAGTTGATGTTTCCACCATATCCGGAGGTGTCCCATGCTCCGCTCCGACTCCATCTCGCTGCACGTCCCCGAGCCGCTCACGCTCATCGACGCGACGCTCCTCTTCACGGTGCAGGTCCTCGTCGCGCGGCACCCGGAGCTGCTCTTGCCGCCCGAGGTGACCGTGCTCCATCCGCCGCCCGGCCTGCGCGCCGCCCGCCGTCTGCTCGACGGGATCCGCGAGCTGCACCGCGCCATCGAGGCCTATCGCGAGCTGCTCACCGGGGCAGACGGCGATCGCCGCCCCGCGCGCCCCGTCGAGCCGGACGAGATCCCGTTTTAGCGCCGTCCTCCGTGGCTCCCCTCCTCGAGTCCGACCTCGAGCTCCCCCTCGCCTGCGCGCTGCACGCGTTTCCGAACCGAGCCCATCACCACCTCCGACGCCACTTGTCACGGTAGGAAGGCGGCTGGGGGATCGGCTCGGTGGGCTCTTCGATCCGCTCGGCGACGAACGTGGACTCGTCGCCGTCTTTGATCTTGATCGTCCCCGTGAGCCGCCCGTCCTTCCCGAGCCGTGCTCGGCCGGTCCCAGACATCGGGTCGTACTCCCAGGCTCCCTCCCACGTGAACGACATTCCGCCCCGGGTGAACCTTGCGGTGACGTAGGCGAGGAGGCAGTGCATGCGGAGCCGATCGCCGTGACCCGTGAGCGAGATCACGGCCGGGCCGAGGTCGTCCAGGTGCTTGTTGACCCACGTGCCGGTCTCGGTGATCCGCCACCAGCCGGCGTACTCGGGCGGGATGAGAGCGGAGGGCATCGTGGGCGCGAGCGTAGCACCGGCGGAGGCCTGCGTCGGCGCGCTACGCCTCGCGTGCTCCAAGTCCGCGCTCGCAGTCCACGCAACGATCCCTGATCCGCGCCCGGACCATTTCTGACGAGCATGGGTGGGTCATTTCTGGCGAGCGCCGAAGCCGACGACGAGCGATCCGGCAGCAGCTCCGCCGATACAGGAAATCTTTCTGCGCACATGGGCCACACGGCCTGGACGCGGGAAATGCCTAGCCAAGGGTGCCCGCCAGCTTGCCACCAAGCCGAGGTGGCGCTGGAGCTCCTCTAAAGATGGGACGTCCGGAGCTCCTTCTGAGCAATGGGCGGGGCAAGCTCAATAGGAATTCACGCGACGAATACGGAATTGACCGTCAGTGACCTCGACCGTGGCACCAACAGCACTGTCCGTGATGAGGGTGCCCTCGAACGTTCCTTCGAATACGTCGCCCACATCGGGGGCGGTGGCGTTCAGATGCAGGGTGATGGGATGCTGCTGCCATGCGGACACCGCCGAGAAGTCGTGCTCTTTATAGTGTGCAAAGGCGTGCTCCTGGGTACCCGCTACATGCTCGAACTGGAGCTGCCAGATCTCCTGGATGGCCGTCGGATCGTCCTTTGCGGCCAAAGCGATCTGCTCTGGTTCGCGGTCCGGGATGACCGCGCCATAGAGGTGGGTCGTCATGCGGCGTTCAACGCCGTCGACGATCGCTGTGATGAAGAACTCCCCATCGCTTTCCCCTCCCCCCGAGCCCGAGGACAGCCCGGATCCGCCGGTACCGCCGGTGGTGCCTCCGCTCGCTCCGCTGGTAGTGCCTCCGCTCGCTTCGCTGGTTTGCCCGCCACTGGCACTTTCACCCGAACCCGCACCTTGCCCACCAGAGTTGGGCGAGTCGTCCGCAGCTTCGCCTCCTCCACATCCTGAAGCGAAGACGACGAAGGCCAACGTCTTGAGCGCCAACCGACGGGGGGTTCGTCCAAATATCGATAGTGAGGCCGTCATCATCCGTCCTAAGCTACCAACAGTGACAGGAGCGAGCAAGCCAATCGCAAGGTCCTGGCGTCGAGCCGCGCAGAGCCAGCAGGGTACAGCTATACGGTAAGATGCCTTCCGCTTGGTGCTACGTCGCGGTAATCCCAGCCGTTTCAGGCGTGGAAGACCTGCCTGATCGCAGAAGCCCCGTTCTGTCAATGAGCTCGTAGAATCGGACTGCACGAGTCAGGAACGGCTCCGAGAATCTTGACTTTGCGGAACGCGATTGCTCGTCCTATCCGCCACGAATTCGTTCGATCTCCGGCGCACCTCAACGATCCAGAGTCTTGAGGCGCTCCACCGCTCGGAGAGCGGAGGCTGCATAAGTGCCGAGGTTCAATGACGCTTCAACCTATTCCGCGCTCTAGCGGCAGAGTGCCCCGAGTCCTTCGCGGTCGCCCGCGCGCGCCGTGCCGCCGGCGCGCCCGTCGTACTTGACACAGTGTAAACTATGCCCCATGTTGACACCATGTCAAGCAAGGACGGGGAAACCCGCGCTGTGATCCTCGAGGCCGCGCGCCGGCTGGTGACCGAGCCGGGGCGTCGCGGCGTCTCGATGGCGGAGATCGCGTCGGCGGCCGGGGTGTCGCGCCAGGCGGTCTATCTGCACTTCGAGACCAGGACCCAGCTCCTGGTCGCGCTGGTGCGCCACGTCGACGAGGTGCATGGGTTCGCCGACCTGGTCCGGAAGTGCGAGCGCGCCCCCGACGCGCGCGCGATCCTCTCCGAGTTCATCGGCGCGTGGGCGGGCTACGTCGCCCACATCACCGACGTGGCGCGGGCCATGCGGGCGGCGCGGGCCACGGACGAGGACGCGGAGCTCGCGTGGCGCGACCGCATGCGCGGTTTCACGGGCGTCTGCGCGGGCTTCGTGGCGCGGCTTCAGGCCGAAGGCGCGCTGGCCGAGGAATGGTCGGCGTCGGATGCGGCGGACTTCCTGGCCACCCTCCTGTCGATCGGGAACTGGCAGGAGCTCATCGAGGAGCGGGGCTGGTCGCGGCCGCGCTACGTCCGCGCGATGCGTCGGATCGTGGAGCAGAGCCTGCTCAGGCCGATGGAGACCAAGACGGCACCGAGGAGGCGCTCGTGAGCGGCGCGCAGCCGGAGCTCTTGGCGCAGGGCTCCGTGGAGATCGGCCGGCCCTTGCACGAAACGTTCGCCTACGTGTCCAACATGGAGAACTTCCCGGCTTGGTTCCCGGGCGTCGAAGCCATGCGCGAGCTCGACACGCTGGAGCACGGGCAGGTCGGCAAGCGCTACCAGGAGACCGTGCGCATGCCCTTCGGGCGCACCGGCACGATCGACATCGAGGTGAAGGAGGCTCGGGTCGGGGAGCGTCTGGTGACCGAAGGTGAGGGCTTCCTCTTGCCCCGCATGAGCGTGGACTTCGCGGCGCTCTCCGGCGACGGGACGCGCGTCGCGTGGCGCATGGTCAGCCGCAATCAGCGGTGGTGGTTTCGCTGGCTTGCGCTGCCGCTCCTGCGCCGCGTGATGCGCGGCCGAGCGCGCGACGGACTGCGCAAGCTCCGCGAGAACCTGGAGCGCGAGCGGTCGTGAAGGGTGCCGGCGTTCGAGCGCGCCTCGGCGCAGCCCTGCGCGCCGAGGCCTTTGCCGCGCCGGTCTCTACTCCGCCAGCACCGGCGCCATCCAAGGCACATCGGCCGGCGGATCCTGAACCAGCTTCCGCGCCCATTCCTGGTCGGTGAGTCGGGTGAAGCCCTCCGCCAGGTGCTCGTGGTAGGCGAACACCGCGCCCGCGTACGCGCGAGGACCCTGGCAGGTATCGACCGTCATGACCATCATGCGTGGATTGCCGGTGCCCACGTGCAACACCGACGGAGCTCGCGGGACCGGCAGGTCGCCTCCGATGTCCGTGTGCACATCGGCGATGGTCGGGTCGCTCTTCAAGCCGTCGACGGGATCGAAGAACAGATCTTTGTACCAGCCCGTTTGCCAGGGGTCGCCGCTGCCACCGCCCTCGATGTGAATTGCCTGCTTGATGAAGGTCAGGTGCTCCTCCGAATGGGGCATGCCCGTCCGCTGCGCTTCCGCCATTTCACTCAAGGTGGTCGCGATGCGCGACAGGGTGCCGAAGTAGGCGCTCACCTGCTCCCCCAACGCGTTGTTCCCGTTCAAGCTGAAGTCGAGGGTATCGACCAAGGCCTGGCCCTGGCCGGCGAACCTGGCGATCCTCTGAAACAGCTCGGGGTAGGGCTCGACGTACGCATCCGGAAAGTCGCAGCCATTGCTGCCGGTATACGACTGCTTGGCGTACAAGATCGTGTCGTGCCTGAGCTGCGCCCACGATCCGAGCTGGGTGTTCAGCAAACGGCGCCCCCACGCCTCGCTGCGCGCCACGCTGGGCAGACCTTCCGCGGCTGGCCCCAGGGTCGTGGCGTTCGCCGAGAGCGTCTGCAGCGCCCCGAGCCAGGACGTGTACAGGCTGCCTTCCCAGTACGATGGAGGGTGGGCGTCGGCGATGACGCGAACGGCCGCCAGATCGCCGGCGTAGCTCCATTCTTCGAGCTCACGCGCGAGCAGGCTCACTGCGTGGTCGTTCTTCAGGGCGGCGAACGCCGCGTCGAGCGGGTTCGGGACCACGCGTGTCGCGGTGCGGTCGTACACCACGTTGGAGAACACGTGACTGTCGATCACGTAGCGCTGCCCGAAGAACGCAAAGCTCGCATTGAGCGGGAACGTGGAATCGCCGCCGTCCTTTCGCATGATGTGACTTGCGATGCGCTGCTCGCCGTAGCGCCCGTTGATGATCGCCTGAGCGATCGTCGTGTCATCAATGGCAGCGAGCCCGCTCGCATCGGACACCCCCAGGCCTTGCAACAGCTCGTCCAGCTCGGGCACGATCATGTAGTCGTGCTCACCCACGAACGCGGTGATGGTTCGATCGATGCCCGACCAGTCTTCCAGCGCCGCGGCATCCATCAAGTCACGCAGCGCCAGCGCCGCCTCGAGCTGACGGCGCCAGAAGACGCGCGAACCGTCGGGCATGGTTTCGATGAGCCGAAAATCGATGCGTCCCATCCACATCATGGCGCGGAAATAGCGCTCGAGCGCCACCGTGTCCGTGTAGTGGCCCCGAGGCTTGAACTGGGAGAAGTCGAAGCGGCGCGGAACGCCGAACATGGACTTTTGCTGTTCTCCGTCGGCCGCTTCGGCGTGCGTCAGGAAGGACGCGATCTCAGCTTTGCTGGCTCCCGCCACGGGTTCGCTCGGCGCTCCCATCAGCAGGCTGCGCGCGACGGTCAGGTAGAAGTCCGCGTCGGCTGCCGCCTGCTGCGAGAGCCCGGAATCTCCGGACGCCAGGCGAGCACGCATCGTGTCGAGCAAGCGGGTGACACGCGGGATCAAGACGGATTGTTCCAGGGCCTGCAAGATGTCGTCGTACGAACGGTGCATGGCCTCGAGCACCATGTCGCCGCTCACGAAGACCGGCAGATCGTGCACATAGATGGCAGCGTAGGCGTAGGGAAAGCTGGGATAGGCAAGTCGACTGGAGACCACGAAGCCGTTCGCGGCCAGGACCTCGAGCTCCGCGTCATTCAGGCCCAGCTCCGATCGCTGGATCAGATCGAGGTTCTGAACGTCCGTGAGACCGTAGCCCAGATCGTTCGAGAACGAGACCGCGTAGGCCTCCTGGAGGGATACCGCGTCGTGTTGTTTGGCGGTGGCCACCTGGGCTTCGACTTCGGTCGCGACGACCGAGTCGAGCTCGAGCTGCACCTGGGTTCCGACCTCTTCGGGACGCTCGTCGCCGGGACCTGCGGGGCCCGACCCGCCCGGTTCGGTGGAACCGGAACACGCCGCCAGCAAGCCGATGCTGACCAGGGTGGAGAGAATTCGTTGGGTGTGCACGGATTTTCTTGCTCCTTTGGCGGCACAGGTGCTGGTGTGCCGGTGTGCCAAACCCGGATCGTTGTGCCACGGCCCCAGGCCGAACGACGCTCGAATCGCGGGTTTCATCCACTCCATGTGTGCCAACGCCACAGACAAGCAACCGGTGTGCCAGCACTCCGAGCCGACAAGCGGATTCCGGGCCTATCGTCCTCGACGCGCGTTGACGAAGCCGTCGTAATTGCGGCGTGCTGACCATCCGGCGCGAGCCAATGAAGCTCCTGGCCCGGCGCTCGGACGCCGAGCTCATGCCGCGCCTGCTCGAACGCGTGCGGGTGATGTATCCGGAACAGGTCTGGAGCACGAACGACGAGACGCTGATTGAGCGCCTGAAGGCGCAGCTCCAGCGGGCGGCGGGCCACGGGCTTCACCTCGAGGCCCACGTGACCAGCTATGTGGATCTGTGCTTCGAGCTCGGCGACTCGTTCGAGGAACGACCGGAGTACGCGGCGCTCGTCGCCACGCTCCGCGCTCGGGATGTGACCAGCGAGGCCAAGGCGCAGGCCATCGCGGACGAGCTGGTGATCGGGTAAGCGATGCGACGGCGCCCGATCGCGGCTGCGTGGGCAAGTGTCGCTGCGGTTCGGGTGCGCGCGTGCCGTTGAGCGTGGCGGTGTTGTTGCGGGCAGCCGCGCGCTGCCAGCGGCGCATCGACCGGATCGACCAGGAGCTCGTCCGTCTCGACCACACGACGGCCCCGCCCGGCAACACCGACTGGCCCGCCGAGCGCCAGCACATCCGCCGTGTGCTCAACAAGGCGCGAAAGAGCCAGAACGAGCGGCGCCCCCTGGTCCGGCGCCTGATCAAGGTCGAGCAAGGTGAAATCGCGCCCCAGTACGCAGACCGGGCCTGGCTGTATCGCCGCAAGTTGCTCATGGGCTTGGCCAGAAACCACGCCCGCTCGAAGCCCATGCAAGGCCGGGCACGCGACCTTGTCGACATCGTCCGCACCTGCGTGGTCGAGCACCGAGAGGCTCTGTTCGGCCAATGGATGATCGCAAGCCTCCGCGAGCTCAACACCGCGCAACGTCTGGGCCAGGATCGACGCTTCATCTACGCCAACGAATGGGATCGCGGTGTCTATCGCTTCCCGGAGCGGTCGTGGATGGCGGACGCGCCCGTCGACGACGACCACCCCGCCCACTCCACCACCATGAACTTCGCCAACACCGAGGACTTCAGCGCGTCCGCCGCCCTCGAGGATCTGTTCACCTGGGACGCCCATCCCATCGCCATCGAGTGCATGAGCGCGCTGCACATCTGCTTCTTGCGCGCCTTCATGAAGACGGTCGGCACGGCGGCGCTCGACGGGGTCACCGAGGACATCGTGCAAGTCGCGCCGGGAGACGAGGGCAGCGTGAGCAAGCTGCGGGTGGCGCTGGCCGTGGACTCCGTCGACCAGCTGCGCCCCGGCGATTGGGTGTATTTCTACAATCATCCGGACTACGTCAAGCGCCACCACGACAGCTCCTTCGCCACCTGGCAGGGTGCCAATGCCGTCTACCTCGGCAACGTCAGCGGCGAGCCGCGCTTCACCACGTTCGATTCGCAAGATCCGGCGTGGACCGAAGCCGAGTTCGTGACGTTTTTGCTGAAGGAATACAACCGCAAGCCGGACGGCCCGAACAGGGGCCAGCTGGCGAACAGGTTCCCCCAGCTGGGTTCGTCCGACGACATCCCCGGTCTGCGTTGCCCGGATCCCGCGCAGCAGGGCCGGATCAGCCCGGTCTATCGCATCGACGTCAAAGAGCTGGCGCGCTGGCGCTGAGGCGACGTCGAGCTACCCGGGGAGCTTGGCAGCATTCGTAGCCGTTCGGTAATATCTGGCGCAGGAGGGGGAGCCCTGAGCTCGGCCACATGCGGCGACAATCCACGAGCAAGACCCGTCAGATTCATCGCCTTGCTGGGTTGTTGGGCCGCATCCGTCAACCGTCAGGAGAGCACGTCGGCCGCGGTCTTCGCCCCGAGGACGTTATCGAGCCAGCGGTCGAGGGTAGCGATGTCCGTGCATGCCTGGATGCGCGCACTTTCGCGCTCGGTGAGCATGATCCCGGCCCGCGCAAGCAGCCGCAGAAGCGTGTCCCTCTTGCCCTTGAGCTCGCCCTCACGTAGGCCCCTGAGCTCGCTGCGAGCCATCAGCTCCCGCACGAACGGAAACCTCGCCTCGTCTTCGATCTGCCGTTCCATGGCCAGCGCCTACAGAGCCCGCCGCATGGGCTCACGCAACCCGCTCCAGATGACCTGAAAACAGACCATCGCCTGCTCCTGGTCGAGCCGGCCAAGCGCAACGAGCGCGGGAACTCCACCGGGATGAGCTGGTCGAGCGACGACTCGACCACCCCGACCGAGGTGTGTGGCGGCACATCGAGGTGGAAGAGCGTCGCGAGCCAGTGGGGCGCGAGCTCGGGGTGCTCGCGGAACATCTCGACGAGGGCGTTGTGCTCGAGCGTCGGCGTGACGCTCGGCCTCGAGCACACCCCATGCCGGCGCGAAACGACTGGAGAACCCAAGGAGAACTCAACCTCAGGGGGTGGCGGCGCCATGGCGGAAAGTAGCAGTCGCCCCCATCAGAGCTCACGGCACCTCCGCGCCAAGGCCGCCAGCTCAAAGCGGCGCCGCTGTGGGGTTCTCCGCTGCGGCGCCGCGCCCTCGACCGCGCTGCACCCCTGCCCCATCCTCTCGCCATGCTGCCGCCAGCCAGCGCACAGCCGGGCGACCTCCTCGCCCAGCGCTTCGTGATCGAGCGCCAGGCTGGCCGGGGCGGCATGGGCTTCGTCTACCGCGCCCTCGATCGCGCCCGCGGCGAGCCGGTCGCGCTCAAGCTCTTGGCGGGCGAGGGCGACCGCCAGGAAGAGCGCTTTGCCGCGGAGTGCGGCATCCTCGCCGGCCTGAGCCACGCTGGCATCGTGCGCTTCGTCGCCCAGGGGGTGACCGACGCGGGGCAGCGCTGGCTGGCCATGGAGTGGCTCGAGGGCGAGGACCTCGCCGCGCGGATCGCGCGCGCGGGCCTCGGCGTGGACGACAGCGTGGCCCTCGCCCTCGCCGCGGCCGAGGCGCTCGCCGCGGCGCACGCGCGCGGCGTGATCCACCGCGACATCAAGCCCTCGAACATCTTCCTCGTCGGCGGCGACCCGCGCCGCATCAAGCTCATCGACTTCGGCATCGCGCGCCTCAGCGGCGCGACGAGCCTGCACACCCGGACCGGCGTGGTGATGGGCACCCCGGGCTACCTGGCCCCGGAGCAGGCCCGCGGCGAGCGCGCCGACGCGCGCGCCGACGTCTTCGCGCTGGGGGCCGTGCTCTTCGAGTGCCTCACCGGCCAGCCGGCCTTCGCGGGGGCGAACCTCCTCGCGGTGCTGGCGCGGCTGCTGCTCGAGCCCGCGCCGCGGGTGCGCGAGCTCCGGCCCGACGCGCCGCCGGCGCTCGATGCGCTGGTCGCGCGCATGCTCGCCAAGGACCCGGCGGCCCGGCCAGCGAGCGCCGCCGAGGTCGGCGCGGCCCTGCGCGCGCTCGGGGCGCAGGGCGGCGAGCCGGCGCCGGTGCCCGGCGCGGCGCTCACCGCGGGGGAGCAGCGCGTGCTCTCGCTGGTCATGGCGGCGCCAGCGGGCGCCGCCGGCGCGGCCGGCGACGAGACGCTGCCCTCCAAGGTGCCGGCGGGCACCGCCGGCGCGGCCGGCGAGACGCTGCCCTCCGAGGTGCCGGCGGCGCGGCAGCGGCGCCTCGAGACCGCGATCTCCCGCCTCGGCGGCCGGGTGGACCAGCTCGCCGGCGGCGGGGTGCTGGTGAGCCTCCAGAGCAAGGGGAGCGCGACCGATCAGGCCGCGCGCGCGGCCCGGTGCGCGATGGTGCTGGGGCCGCTGCTCGACGACAGCGGGGGCGCGGCGCGGATCGCGGTCGTCACCGGGCGCGCGGAGCTCACCGGGCAGACGCCGGTCGGGGATCTCATCGATCGCGCCGCCACCATGGTGGCCAGCGCGCCGCCCGCGGCAGGCGTCGCGATGCTCGACGAGGTGACCCGGGCGCTGCTCGACCCCCGCTTCGAGGTGCGGCGCGGCCCGGCCGGCTTCGAGCTCCACGGCGAGCGGGAGGCGGGCGGGGGCGCGCGCACGCTGCTCGGGCGAAAGAGCCCGTGCGTCGGCCGCGACCGCGAGATCCGCGCGCTCGTGGACCTCTTCGAGGAGTGCGCCGGCGAGGGGCTCGCCCGGGCGGCGCTGGTGACGGGGCCGCCGGGCATCGGCAAGTCGCGCCTCTGCGACGAGGCGCTCCAGCGCATCCGCGCGCTCCGGCCCGACGTGGAGATCTGGACGGGCCGCGCCGACGTGGTGGGTGAGGGCGCGCCCTTCGGGGTGCTGGGCGAGGCCATCCGCTGCGCGACCGGCGCGCTGGCCGGCGCGCCGCTCGGCGAGCGGCAGGCGCGGATCCGCGCACGAGTCGCGCGGCGCGTGCCCGAGGCCGAGCAGCGCCGCGTCGCGGAGATGCTCGGCGAGATCGCGGGCGCGCCCTTCCCCGACGAGGAGAGCCCCGCCCTCCGCGCGGCGCGCCAGCACCCGGCGGCGATGGCGGAGCAGATCGCCCGCGCCTTCGAGCGCTTCGTGGCCGCCGAGGTCGAGGCTCGACCGATCCTGCTGGCGCTCGACGACCTGCACTGGGGCGACCTGCCCTCGGTGCGGCTCCTGGGTGAGGCGCTGCGCCGGCTCGAGGATCGACCGCTCTTCGTGCTGGCGCTCGGGCGCCCCGAGGTGCATGAGCGCTTCCCCGGGCTGTGGGCCGAGCGCAGCGTCCAGGAGATCCGGCTCGCCCCGCTGCCGCGCCGCGCGGCCGAGCGGCTCGCCCTGCACGCGCTCGGCGACGCCGTGGATGCGACCCGGATCGCCGAGCTGGTCGAGCGCGCGGCCGGCAACCCGTTCTATCTGGAGGAGCTCATCCGCGCGGTCAGCGAGGGGCGCGGAGAGGCGCTGCCGGAGACCGTGCTGGCCATGGTGCACGCGCGGATCAGCGCGCTCGATCCGGCGGAGCGGCGGGTGCTGCGCGCGGCCAGCGTCTTCGGTGAGGTGTTCTGGGCCGGCGGGGCGCGGCGCCTGCTCGGCGGCGATCTCGCTCCTCAGGCCCAGGGCGGTCCCCCGCCCGGGGGCGATGACGTGACCCTGCCCGCGACCGGCGCGGCGACCTGGGTTGGGGAGGCACCGCACCTGCCCTGCGGCGAGCCCGCCTCGCCGGTGAGCGGAGCGCTCGCGTCGCTCGTCGCGCGGGAGGTGGTCGAGCGCCGCGCCGAGAGCCGCTTTCCGGGCGAGGAGGAGCTCGCGTTCCGCCACGCGCTGCTGCGCGAGGGCGCGTACGCGACCCTGACCGACGCCGATCGCGCGCTCGGGCACAAGCTGGCCGCGGCGTGGCTCACGGCGGCGGGCGAGAGCGATCCCGGGGTGCTCGCCGAGCACCTGGAGCGCGGCGGCGAGCGCGCCCAGGCGGCGGCTCGCTACCTGGAGGCGGCGGAGCTGCTCCTGCGCGGGGGCGACACAGCGGGGGCGATCGAGCGCGCGGAGCGCGGCGTGCAGTGCGGCGCCGAGGGTGAGCTCCACGGGGCGCTGCGGCTCGTTCAGTGCGAGGCGCTCCGCTGGTTAGGGGAGAAGGATCGGGCTGGCGCTCTGGCAAAGCAGGTGCAGCGCCTCACCCGACCGGGGAGCCGGAACTGGTGCCTGGTGACGGCCGAGTTGCTATGGCACGCGTTGGAGGAGCGCTCGGCGGAGCGCATCGAGCTGGTCGCTGGAGATCTCCTCGCGATCGACCCCGACCCCGAGGCGGCCGCAGCCTTCGCGCAAGCGCTGTGGTTTGCCCGGTCGTGGCTGATGCTCGTGGAGCGACGTGACCTGGCCGAGGCCTGCCGCGCGCGGCTCGATCGCCTCGACGAATCGCTCGGCTGCCGAGATCTGCTTGTGTCCGGCCAGCGGCGCATGATGCAGGCGGACGAGGCGCGCCTCCTTCACGGCGACGCCTGGGCGGCGCTCCAGCTACTGCGCCAGGCCGAGGCCGCGTTCGACGCGGCGGGGATGCGGCTGCCGGTGGAAGCCGCGCGCGTGAGCATGGCCCAAGTCTACGTCGAGCTCGGGGTCCACGACCGCGCCGAGGAGCTCCTGCGCGCCCTCCTGCCCGAGGGGAGCTCCCGCGCCGACCTGAGCGGACGGATGGCCCGGTGGTGGCGCGCGGCCCTGCTCTACGCGCGCGGCCTGCTCGACGAGGCGATCGCGGATATCGCCGACCTCGCCAGCGCCGACGCGGCACAGCAGGATCGGTTCCTTCAGAAACAGACGCGCCTGTTGCACGCAAGCCTGCTCTGCCGGCGCGGCGACCTCGCCGCGGCCGAGCGCGAGGCGCTCGCGGGGCTCGAAGGGCTCCCGATGCCCTCGATGGCCTATGACTGGGGGAGAACGGTGCTCGCGCAGGTGAGGCTCTCCCAAGGCCGCGCCGCGGAGGCCGCGGCGCTCGCCGAGGACGTCGTGGCGCGCCTGCAAGCGCTCGGGCTCAGGCTCCCGGAGGGGATCGGGCTCACGCTGGTGCACGCCGAGGCGCTCCACGCAGCGGGGTCGACCGACGCGGCGCGCGCGGCCCTGGCGGCGGCGCGCGCGGACCTGCTCGCGCGCGCGGACCGGATCCCGGATGCAGAGATCCGGCGGTGCTTCCTCGAGAACGTCCCCGGGAACGCTCGGCTGCTGGCGCTCGCGGAGGCGTGGCTCGGCTGAGGCCTCAAGCACCGTGCGACCTCCGCGCCTCAGCGACGGTCACCGACACCGGGCGCGAGACAAGCACGACTCTCCTCATCGCCTGACGTTGATTCCCTTTTCTCTCAATCGCCGGAGGATGTCCTGACCGTTCATCTCCCAGAGATCACCCGGGTCGATCTCTCGCGTCTGGCCGTCCCTCCCCTTCACAATCCACACCTCGATCTCGCGATTCTTTCTATCCCTGGCGGTGCCAATCGCGACGGACTCGACCTCGGCGAGACGAAATCCCTTCACGGTCGGCGCGAACCAGAACCCCGTGGTCTGCTCCAGCTTCTCGTCGTCGAGGACGACCCGATCCATCGCCAGCATCGGCGCGAAGAGGCCACCCGCTACCGCAGAAACTCCGAATGCGATCAAGGCAACCACCAGCGGCTGACGCCTCCACAGGAGGAGCACGCCAATCGACGCGGCGAGCACCGCGATGGCGATCGCGATGCCGGGCACATAGCTTGGGAAGCTGTAGATCATGCTGTCTTACCTGAGGGACCTCGCGTTCTACCGCGAGCCCCGAGCGAATGGTAGAACGCCGAGCGCGCCATCCCATGGAAGCCCCCGTGTAGGCCACGTCAGAGCGCGCAAGAGCACTTTCGCGGACGCAGCGCCGAGGACCAAGCCGCACCCGCCGGGGGAGCGCCGCGAGCGTGCGGCGCGCCGCGTCGCTCCTCACGCTGTTCGCCCGCGCTCGTGACCGTGGAGGATCGCTCCACCGCACGGGTCGTGATAGATCCGAGGGGCAACGGGAACTCCGGGGGCCGGTCTGTCTGGCGTGCGTGGCGCTGAGCGCATGCTCTCTACCTCGCGCTGCTCCCCTCGGCTTTCCCGCTCCGGGAGTCACCGGTCACGATCCTTCAGCTTGCGGGTGGTTGGCATGAACAAGAACCGTTCTTCTCGATGGCTGTGCGGCACGATCTCGATCGCACTCGGGATCGCGGCCCTCTCCGGCTGCTCTGGCAAGGTGGACAAGGCTGACGATGGCCCGAGCGGCTCGTCGAGCGCGGGCAGCACGACGGGAGCGGGGGGCCATGGCGCCAGCGCCGGCGCAACGGGCGCCGGCGGAGCCGGCACGGGCAGCACGGGCGCTCTGGGCTCTGGTACGGGCGGCTCCGGCGACGGCGGCAACGGAGGCGCCGGAGGCGCCGGACCGAGCAGCTCCGGGGCCGGCGGTTCCAGCGACGGGTCGGGTGGCTCGAGCGGCAGCACCGGCAAGTTCGTCGGCAACATCACGACGAGGGGCCAGGTGCGCGACGGCTTCATCCAGCACTGGAACCAGATCGCGCCCGAGAACGAGGGCAAGTGGCCCTCTGTCGAGAAGACCCGCGGCGTTCGAGACTGGAGCAGGCTCGACGCGATCTACGAGTACGCGCAGGACAACGACATCCCCTTCATGCAGCACAGCTTCGTGTGGGGTGCCTCGCAGGCGGCCTGGCTCACGAGCCTCCCCGCGGAGGAGCAGCGGCAGGCCGTGAGGGACTGGATGCAGGCGTTCTGCGAGCGGTACCCCGACACGAAGTACATCGTCGTCGTCAACGAGCCGCCGCCCCACACCGTGCCTCCCTTCATGAACGCCATCGGAGGCGCCGGCGAGAGCGGCTATGACTGGATCGTCAACTCCTTCAAGTGGGCTCGCGAGTTCTGCCCGGGCGCGACCTTGATCCTCAACGACTACAACAACATCGAGTACGAGAGCGATCACAACCACTTCGTCGAGATCGTGAAGGCGGCGCTGGAGGCGGGCGCCCCGATCGACGGCCTCGGCGCGGAGGCCCACGACGCGTACAAGATCAGCACCAGAACCGTGATGCACTACATCAACAGGCTCGCCGCCACGGGCCTGCCCGTGTACATCACCGAGTACGACATCGACCTCGCGGACGACGACGAGCAACGCAGGGTGATGGAGGAGCAGTTCCCGATGTTCTACAACCACAGCGCCGTGAAGGGCATCACCCTCTGGGGCTACGTCGTCGGCTCCACCTGGAGGGACAGCACGGGCCTCCTGTACCCGGACGGCACGATGCGGCCGGCAATGACCTGGCTGATGGACTTCCTCGGTCGCGGCGAGTGATCTCCCTCGCACGACCGTGCCGCGACGCTCCCTGGCGCGCACGACCGTGACCTACGTCTCGGGGTCAGAGACGGCATCGCCGGAGCACCTCGATGGCGGGCTGTCGTGGGGCGAGGACACGCTCGGGATCCAGTTCTGACGCGCGGGATCAGCGCGCCTCGTGCTCGCGCCAGAAGGCGAACGCCTCGTCCAGGTACACCTCCTTCGCGCCGTGGCCGAACGGGTGCTCGGCGACGCGCACGGGCCAGCCCGCGCCGCGGAGGACGCCCGCGAGGGCGCGGGCCGAGCCGCCCACCGTGTCGTGGGCGCCGAAGCCGATGTAGAACGGCCTCGGGGCGAGCGTCGCGAGCTCGGGCGTCGCGCGGCCTCCCCCGCCGGACATCGCGCCGAACCCGTCGGCGTCGATCCCGCCGCGCAGCGCGAGCGCCGCGGCGAAGTACGCGCCCGACGACGAGCCGGCGACGTACACCCGCGAGAACGAGGCCCCGGCGATCTCCTCGAGCCTCCTCCGCTTCTCCGCGAACACCGCGACGAACGAAGCTGCGTGCTCGTCGTACGCCCGCCCGCCCGTCGGCCAGCCCCACCAGCTCGCGTAGCCCTTCGGCGCGAGGCCGACCTTGCCGCGCGGCATCAGCGCGGCGACGCCCGCGCGCCGTGCGGCGCGGGACACGACCGTCTCGAAGTTGGTCTTCTGCTGGCTCTCCTTCCCCGGCGGGACGATGCCGTGAAAATAGAGCAGCAGCGTCCGGGTCGGCGCGTCGGGCAGGACGTAGCAGGTCTCCTCGTCGAGCGCGTCGACGCCGTCGATGCACCAGTCCGTCTCGACGCGCGGCGGGCGCGCTCGGGGCCACGGCGCCGGCTCGGACGGCGCGGTCGCGGCCGCGGAGACGGCCGGGGCCGGCGCCGCGGGCACGAGGCCGGGCTCCGCTGGCTCGAGCGCGGCCGCGTCGGGCGCAGGCGCGCGCGCGCTCCTCGGAGCGTCTGCCGTGTTGCTGCACGCGCAGAGCGCGACCGCGAGCGCGCCGAGCAACGCCGCGATCCACCGCGCCGCGCCGCGCGACGACGAGCCGCTGGCGCTGCGACCAGCGCTCGCCAGCGCGCCGCTCGCCGACCGCCGCCCCATCACCCCGCGCGCGCGTCGCTCACCGCGATCAGCGCCCCGAGCGCCGCCGCGCACACCGTCTCCGTGCGCAGCGTCAGCGCGCCGAGGCGCACCCGCTCGAACCCGAGCGCCGCGCACATGCCGAGCTCCTCCGGCGTGAACCCGCCCTCCGGCCCGACCGCGAACGCCGCCTCCATGCCCGGCGACAGCGCGGCCAGCCGCGCGCCGAGCGGCGTCTCCGCGTAGGGATCCAGGCACATCCCCAGCGCGCCCCCCTCGGTCGACGGCGCCGCCTGCGCCTCGGCGAGCGCCGCCGCGAGGCTCATCGGCGCCTCCACCCGGGGCGCGTCCCCGCGGCCGCACTGGCGCGCCGCCTCGACCGCGATCCGGCGCCAGCGCTGGCTCTTTTCCTCCGCGGGCCGCGCCACGCTCCGCGCCGAGATCGCCGGGATGATCCGCGTCGCCCCGAGCTCGGTCGCGTCGCGCACCACCGCGTCCATCTTGTCGCCCTTGCCCACCGCCTGGATCCACGTCACGCGCCGGCCTGGCCGCAGCGCGGCCGGGCGGGGCGGGTCGATGCGCGCCTCCGCCCCGCGGCGGCCGATCGACTCGAGCGTGGCCTCCGCCTCGACCCCGAGCTCCGGATCGAACACGACGAACCGATCCCCCTCGCGGAGGCGGTGCACCCGCACGACGTAGCTCGCCGCCTCGGGCGGCAGCGCGATCACGCCGGCCGCGATCGCGCCGAGCGGCACCCGCAAGAGCCCCGGGCCGCTCATCCGGGCGAGGACGCCGCGCCGCCCGGCGCGCGGAACAGGAGCGCCACCCAGCCCTCGCCGCCCGCGTCGCCCCGCCCCGCCCTGCGATCGCCGCCCGGCGACGCGGGATCCGGCCGGGTCGCGACGTGCTCGAGCTGGCGCGGCAGCGACGTGTACCGCGCGATCAGATCGTCGCGCTCGCTCTCGAGGATGCCCGACAGGATCAGCCGGCCGCCCGGCTCGAGCACGCGCGCGAGCTCCGGCGCCAGCGGCCGCAGCACCCGCGCCTCGATGTTCGCGACGACCCACGGGAACCGCCGCGTCACCCCCTCGACGACGCCGGCGCTCGCCTCGATGCGGCCCTCGAGGCCGTTGCGCGCCGCGTTCTCGAGGACCACCTCGATCACGTCCTCGTCGTTGTCGATCGCGACCGCCCGCTCCGCGCCGAGCAGCAGCGCGACGAGCGCGAGGATGCCGCTGCCCGTGCCCACGTCGAGGATCTCGCGGCCGCGGAGCTCCGCCGCGTGCTCGTCGAGCAGCTCCGCCACGAGCGCCGTCGTCGCGTGGAGCCCCGTGCCGAACGCCCTGCCCGGCTCGAGCAGGAGCACCCGCTCGCCCTCGCGCTCGGGCGCGCGCTCCTCCCACGGCGGCACGACCGTGATCGTGGGCGTCAGCGCGAACGGCGCGAAGTGCTCCTTCCACGCGTCGCGCCAGGCGTCGCCCACCACCTCCTCGAGCCGCGCGGCGAGCGGCGGCGACAGCTCCCCGAGCGCCGCGATGGCCTCCATCGCCTCGCCGTGCGCCTCGAAGCTGGCGACGAGCGTCACCTGGCCCGAGCGCGCGCCGCGGACGAGGGTCTGCTCGTCGCGCTGCTCGACGCCGCTGGCGCCCAGCTCGAAGAGCAGGGCGCCGATCTCGTCGGCCTCCGGCTCGGGGACATCGACTGCAACGAACGGGTATCGAGGCTCCACCTGGCTTGCTCCGTGACGGGCCGCCGGCCTGGAGAGCGGCCGCGGCGCGGACGGGAGCCTAACGAAATTCCCGCAGAGAGGCGCGGCCGATCGCGCGGAACCGCTGGAAGACGCGGAGCATTTTTAACGCCCCACGTAACGGCGCCGCGCCGGGACCGAGACCAGAACCTCGGAGCGCGCCGCCGGCGGCGGGACGCGCTCGCCGTCGTGGAGCACCATCGCGGTCAAGCGCCCCCCGTAGACCGCGCCCGTGTCGATCCCGGTCGCCCACGCGTGCATCTGCGGCTCGCTCCGCGCGTTGTGGCCGAACACGACGTGCGGCGGGCCCTGGTACGTCTGGCCCCACAGCGTCTTGCCCCCGCGGCGCTCGACCGGCTCGCCGTAGCGGCCGAGGCAGCGCACGTACATCAACGTGTGCGGATCCTGTCGCTCGATCGGCAGCCCGGGGATCAACCCTGCATGGACCACACGGAGCCCGTGCTCCGGCAGATCCAGCCAGTACGGCAGCGTCTCCAGCCACGCCCAGTCCCGCTTGCGCAGCTGCTGCGCGGTCTCCTTCGAGAGCTCCCCCAGCGGCTCGCCGCGAGGATCGCTCCGCCCGGCACGCCAGCGGAGCAGCCGATCCTCGTGGTTGCCCCGCACCGAGATCGCGCCGACCTCCCGGAGCAGATCGAGCGTTCCGCACGGATCAGGGCCGCGCACGATCAGATCGCCGACCATGACGACCCGATCGCCCGATACGAGGCCCACGTGCTCGATCAGCCGCGCCAGCTCGTCCCGGCAGCCGTGAACGTCACCGATGATGATCGTGCGCGGCATCGCACACCCAACGTAGCAGGGACGCCCGTTCCATGGGGGGCGCCCAGGCCCGTCCCCGCGGACGCGGCAGGACCGCGCGGCCCCGCCGGCGAGCGCGCGGCGATCGCCGCGCGCCGCGATCGGAATTTTACAAGCAATTCAGGAGAGTTACGCGCCGGCCACCCGGACGGCGCCGCGCTCGGCCCTGGTCAGGCGCATTACGGGGAGTCGATCTTGGCGCGCTTCGGGATCACGACGATCCCGCCCTCGCTGACGAACCACTTCTTGCGGTCCTCCTCGAGGTTGAAGCCGATCTCGGCGCCGGCGGGGATCTCGACGTCCTTGTCGATGATGCAGCGGCGGAGCTTGACGTGGCGCCCGATCTTGACGTCCTCGAACAGCACGCACTCCTCGATGTGGCTGAAGGAGTTCACGCGGACCCGGTTCGAGAGCACGCTCCTGTGGATCCTGCCGCCGGAGATGATGCACCCGAGCGAGACCAGGCTGTCCGTGGCGATGCCGACGCGCGCGTTCGCCTCGTCGCGGAAGACGAACTTGGCGGGCGGGTCGTGGCTGATCCCGGTCCGGATCGGCCAGCGCGGGTTGTAGAAATTGAACGCCGGCTGGATGCTCACGAGATCCATCTGGGCCGCCCAGTACGCGTCGATCGTCCCGATGTCGCGCCAGTAGCCCGCGCCCTCGTCCTCGCCGGGGACGAGGTTCTCGTGGAAATCGTAGACGTAGACGCGGCTGCCGCTCTGGACCATGCGCGGGATGATGTCGCGCCCGAAATCGTGCGCGCTGTCCTCGGTCGCCGCGTCGTGCTCGAGGACGTCGAGCAGCGCCTTCGTCTTGAAGATGTAGTTGCCCATCGACGCGAGGCACATGCCCGGCCTGCCGGGCATGCTCGGCGGATCCTGCACCTTCTCGTGGAAGGCGAGGATGCGCCCCGACTCGTCGCACTCGATGACGCCGAAGGACCGAGCCTCCTCCTTCGTCACCGGGATGGCGGCGACGGTCACCTCCGCGTCGCGCGACAGGTGATCGTGCAGCATCTGGCGCACGTCCATCTTGTAGACGTGGTCGCCGCCGAAGATGCAGAGGTGCTCGGGCGACTCGTCCGTGATGACGTGCTGGGTCTGGTAGACGGCGTCCGCCGACCCCTTGAACCAGCTCTTGCCCGTGCGCTGCTGCGCAGGGACGGTCTCGATGAAGCTGTCGAGCATCGGCGAGAGGCGCCAAGCTCGGGCGATGTGCTCGTCTAGCGACGCGCTCTTGTACTGCGTGAGGATCTTGATGCGGTGCAGCCCGGAGTTGACGAAGTTCGAGAGGACGATGTCGATGATCCGGTACCGGCCGCCGAACGGCACGGCGGGCTTCGCCCGGTCGTGCGTCAACGGGCCGAGCCGGCGGCCCTCGCCGCCAGCAAGGATCATCACCAAAACCTTCGAGGCTTCGAAAGCGGTGCGCAGGGTCGTCTCGCGCATGGGACGGAGAGGGTACTCGATCGATGTTGCCATCGCGAAGAGCGGAAACACGTCCTTCGCGTATTCGAGGCAACCCCGGGACCGGGAGAACGCCGCGGAGGCCCGCGCAACCCGGCCTGGCGGCGCCGGGCTGAGCCTGGGCGGGTCGCGCGGCGCGCCTCGCCGAGCCCGCCTCTCGCGCCCTCCCGCCCCGCGATCGGGCGGCGCCGGCGGCGGCCCGTCGCGCTCTACCGTCCTCCGCCCGCCCTCCGCCGCGGCGCGCTGCCGCGCGACGAGGATCGATGAAGAGAGGGGGACGTCTCCGTTTCTCTTTACGATCGACTCGCGGCCGTGTTAGCCGTTTCCGCCGTCGCGCGCGCATGCGAGAGGCGCCTGACCCGCACGCGGCGCACCGCTGTCCGAGGGCTATTCCAGAGCTGGATCTTTCCTGCTGGAGGTGCCCGTCACGCTGACCTTGGAGATGCCATGAACGCCCGATTCGGTCGACCCCTCCTCGCCGCCATCCTCCTCGTCGCGGGCACTTCAGGGTGCGGAACGGACGAGCAGCCCTACACGGCAAAGCCCGCCTTCAGCGGCCGCAAAGCGACCCTGCCCGCGGTGCCGACGCTGCCCGCGAAGAACAAGAAGCAGGGTGACGCTTACACGGTCTGGGGCGTCACGCACGACCTCCGGAGCCGCGTCCACTTCGAGGACGTGAACGGCAAGAAGCTCTCGATCGTCGGCTACATCGTCAAGACGAACCTCGCGGAGGCCCCCGCCTGTGCGGTGCACAAGACGGGCAAGGGTGACCCGCCGGACTGCAAGGCGCCGGTCCCCAGCTTCGCGATCGCCGACGAGAAGGGCGAGACGAAGGACATGATCGAGGTCATGGGCTGGGCGTCGAACTTCGCGCAGATCTACAGCATGATCGAGGCGATCGACAAAGCGCCGCGGGGCAAGGAGGGCGAGGCGAAGCTCACGGACGAGTTCTGGGGCCAGGAGCTGCCGAACCCGATCCCGGCCGTCGGCGCGAAGGTCAAGGTCACCGGCACCTACGGCGTGACGTTCACGAAGTCGACAGGCGGCGCGGCGGCCAACCCGAAGTACGGCATCCTGTCCGCGGAGCAGATCGAGTACCTCGAGCCGCCGCCCGAGAAGGCCACCCTCCCCGGCATGAAGCGCAGGCCCTGACGCAGCCGCTGGCGGCGGCGGTGCGACGTCGCGCCGCGCCGCTTCACGTCAGGGTGGACCGGATCCCGCTGCTCGGCTCGGTCGCCGCCGACTCGAAGACGGCATCGACGAGCAGCCGCCGCGCCGACGCGTCGTCCGCTTCCCGGCGATCGACGCGCACCAGCGACGCCGGCGCCTGGCGGATGATCGCGTCGAACACCTCCCGATCGAACCGGTACAGCTCCTCCCCCACGATCACGGCGTACAGGTGCGACGCCGCGCTCGTCGCCCGGAGCGAGCGCAGATCGCACTCGCGCACCGTCACCCCGAGCCGGGCCCCCGCCTCCCTGCACACAGCGACGAGCTCGGCAGGACAACCGGCCACGATCACGAGCGGCGCGGGCGGAGCGCTCGGGACCACAGCCTTGCGCGGCTTCGTACCGTCCTCCATAGGCGCCTCAGCGTAGGCCACGAGTCGAGTACGCCGGCAAGGGAATTGTTTCGTCAGGCACCACCGGCGAGCCCGCCTTTCTGCGCGAGACAGCGGCCATCAACGCACCCCCGCTCCCTGCTGGATGTGCCACCCCCGGCCCTCTGCCACGCCGATGAAACGGATCCGCCCCGACCGCTCCATGTCGTCGACCAGCTCCTCCGCCTCGAGCTGCGAGATGTCGATCCGGTCGCAGAGCACGTCCCGGAACCGGGTCTTGCCCTGCACGTAATCCTCGTCGATCAGCGGGCCGAGCGAGCCCGCCAGGATCTCGGCGGCCAGCTCGAGCGCCACGACGGGCGTCACCACGGTCTCGGCGGTCGTGCGGACGCTCTCGTCCGTCGTCTGGACGGCCGCGTCGCCCATCGTGACGCTCGCGTCTCCGGTGATGAGGGTGCCGTACTCGACGGTGCTCCGATCGGTCGTCATGACTCCACCTCGTCCGGGCTCGGGCGGGTCCGGATGCCGCGCCCGCGCCAGGCTTCCTTCCTCGCTCATGGAGCGCGGGAGGCCCGAGCGGAAGCCGCGCGGAAGCCGAACGGAAGCCGAACGTAGACCGAGCGGAGGCCGACGCCGCGAGGGCGCCTCCGGGGACGGCGATCCTGGCGGCGATTTCAGGCGGCAACCCGCCGAAGATCAGGGAAGCTACCGCTCCTGCCAGGCCCATCGCTCGAGGGGGGGGAGGCCCTGGGCCACGAGATCATGATGTCGTCCCGCGAGTACTCCCCATCACGCCCCAGCCGCACGGGGGCGGCGCGCACGCCGATCCCCCGCGCGCAGGGGCTGATCCCGTTCCAGCTCGTCGGTCGGGTGCTGCTCCACGCGATCCTCGTCGGCGTCACGGCCGGCATCGCCGGCTCGCTGTTCTTCGCCGCCCTCGAGCTCGCCGAGCACGAGCTCTTCATCGCGGTCACCGGCTACGAGCCGCTCCGCGCCAAGGGCGAGGCGGTGCTCTCGAGCGCGCACGTCGGGGCGTTCCGGCCCTGGCTCGTCCTCGTCCTGCCGGCGTTCGGCGCCCTCGTCGGCGGGGTGCTCACGACGGCGCTCGCGCCCGAGACCCGCGGCGGCGGCGGCGACGCCTTCATCCGGGCGTTCCACCACATGGGCGGCATCGTCCGCCGCCGCGTCCCGGTGGTGAAGGCGCTCGCCTCCATCTTCACGCTCGGCTGCGGCGGGTCCGGCGGGCGCGAGGGGCCGACGATGCAGATCGGCGGCGCGCTCGGCTCGATCATCGGGCGCGCCCTCCGGGTGGACACGCGCGAGCGGCGGATCCTGCTCATCGCCGGCGCGGCCGCGGGTATGGCGGCCGTGTTCCGGACGCCGCTCGGGGCCGCGCTCCTCGCCGTCGAGGTGCTGCACCGCGACGACTTCGAGGCCGACGCGCTCATCCCCTCCATCCTCGCGAGCGTCGTCTCGTACTCCGTCTTCATTTACTTCTTCGGCGAGTCGACCCTCTTCGCGCACGCTCCCCGCTACCCGTTCATCCCGAGCCACCTCCCCCTCTACGCCGCGCTCGCGCTCGTCGTGTCGCTCGTGGCCACGGTCTTCCTCCGGACGCTGCACGCCGTGGAGTACACGGTGCACCGCATCCCGCTGCCGCCCTGGGCGAAGCCCGCGCTCGGCGGCCTCGCGCTCGGCGCGCTCGTGACCCCGCTGCTCATGCTCCTCGGGCCGCGCTTCGCCAGGCCGGGGGAGGGGTTCGGGATGCTGGGCGCGGGGTATGGCGCGGCCCAGATCGCGATCACGGGGGCCTCGTGGCTGCCCGGCGGGTGGACCGCGGTGCAGCTCCTGCTCGTGCTGCTCGCCACGAAGATCGTCGCGACCTCGCTCACCGTCGGCTCGGGCGGCAGCGCGGGGGACTTCGGCCCCTCGCTCGTGCTCGGCGCGCTCACGGGCGGGGCCTTCGGGCGCGCGGCGGAGCTCCTGCTCGGCGATCCGCGCATCGACCCCGGCGCGTTCGCGCTCGTCGGGATGGGCACGTTCTACGGCGGGATCGCGCATGTGCCGATCGCCTCGCTCGTCATGGTCTGCGAGCTCGCCGGCAGCTACGACCTGCTCGTGCCGCTCATGCTCTGCGAGGGCATCGCCTTCGTGGCGCTCCGGCACAGCACCCTGTACCGCGCGCAGGTCGCGACCAAGCGCGAGTCCCCGGCGCACCGGGGTGAGCTCATCGTCGACGTGCTCCGCAGCATCCGCGTCGCCGACATCGTCATCCGCAGCCGCCCGTTCGTGTCGTTCGAGGCGCGGACCCCCGCCTCGATCGTCGTCGAGCGCATCGCGGCGTGCGAGTGGCAGGACACCTTCCCCGTGCTCTCCGAGGACGGCAAGGTCGTCGGCACCATCGACGCCGAGATCCTGCGCGCCACCGCGACGAGCCCCGAGCTCTCGGGGCTCGCGATCGCGCACGACATGATGGCGAGCCCCGCGTCGGTCAGCGAAGCGGAGGACCTGCACCACGCGCTCCAGGTGCTGCTGGAGCTGCGCGTGCGAGAGCTCCTGGTCACCGACGCCGAGGGCAAGATCGTCGGCATCCTGGACGAATCCGACGTCACGCGCGCCTACCACGACGCGACGGCGGAGCTCGAGAGCGCGGGACAGTAGGAATCTCGGGACAGGCGAGCGACGACGACGCACGACGCACGACGCACGCATGGCGCGCTCGTCCTGGAAATTCGGGAATGGCTAGCTTTCGCGCGCCCACGCGGGCGACGCGCGCGTCTCATGGACGTGCGCGCGCGGATGTCCTGGTCGCGCCGCGCGCCCGATCGTGGTTCGGGCGTAATGACGCAAGCCTGCGGCCCCCACCGCTTTCGGGAGTCTCCTGAGCTTTCAATCTTGGATTCCACGCAGCGACGGAACGGAGCGCGTGGGGAATACTCTCGTTCATCCGGAGAATTCGGGGTCCGGAGAGCGCAGGGGAGAACGGCATGCTTGTCGATACGCTCGGAGGTCGGACGGTGCGGCGCAACGCGGAAGTACGAACACGATCGAGCGCGCCGAACAGCCGCGCCAAGCTCGTGGTCGTCGTGGACGACGAGCCGAACATCCAGGAGGTCGTGAGCATGATCTTGGAGAGCGAGGGCGGCTACGAGGTGCGCTGCGCCTCGAACGGCGAGGAGGCGCTGGCGTTGCTCGACCAGATCGCGCCGCCGGATCTGCTCGTCGTCGACATCATGATGCCGGTGATGGACGGCTGGGGCCTGCTCACGGCGCTCCGGCACAACGAGAAGACGGCCCGTATACCAGTCATTGTTTCATCCGCGTCTTCAAAACATGACGCGACGAGCCTCGGTGTCGCTCGGGTGCTGCCCAAGCCGATCGACTACGACGCCTTCCTCGCCGCGGTCGACGAGCTCACGCGCTCCAGAGAGCGGCAAATCCTCGACGCCGAGTAGGCCGCGTCGATCAGCCGACCGCGCCACTGCCTCCATCGCGGCAGAAACCGCAAATGGCCCATGGACCTCCAGGGCCGTCCGGCGGTAGCTTCACTCCAGTGTTGTTAGAGAACCCGGGTGCCGGCCTCTTCGCCGGCTACACTCCCCTCCCCGGCGCCTACGACGAGCTGTTTGGTCGAGACGGCGCTCCTCGCCCCGAGTTCCTGCGCACTGCCACGCTCCTCGGCGCGCTCGCGCCGAACGAGTTCGCGCGCGCGCAGCACCTCGCGGAGCTCGCCCTGCTCAACCAGGGCGTCACGTTCTCCGTCTACGCGGATCAGCGCGGCGCGGAGAAGATCTTCCCGCTCTGCCTCGTCCCCCGGATGCTCTCCGCGGCGGACTGGGCCCACATGGAGCGGGGCCTCGAGCAGCGCGTCCGCGCGCTCGGCCTCTTCCTCGACGACGTCTACGGGGACCAGCGCATCCTCAAGGAGGAGCGCGTCCCCCGGGACCTCGTGCTCGGCTCCGGGCAGTACCTGAAGCAGGTCCACGGCCTGCGGCCCCCGGGCGGCGTGCGCATCCACATCGCGGGCGTCGACATCATCCGCGATCCGGCCGGGACCTTCCGGGTCCTGGAGGACAACCTCCGCACGCCGTCCGGCGTCTCCTACGTCCTGGAGAACCGGCTCATCAGCAAGCGCGTCCTGCCGCACCTGCTGGACAAGGCGCGCGTGCAGCGGGTCGACCATTACCCGGCCCGGCTCGCCGAGACGCTGCGCTCGGTGTCGCCCGCGAGCCCGAGCGGCACGAGCGCCGTCGTGCTCACGCCGGGGCCCTACAACTCGGCCTATTTCGAGCACAGCTTCCTCGCGCGCACGATGGGGCTCGAGCTCGTGCAGGCCCCCGACCTGTTCGTCGATCAGGACGAGGTCTTCGTCCGGACGACGCGCGGCCCGCGCCGGGTCCACGTCATCTACCGCCGCATCGACGAGGCGTTCCTCGACCCCGAGGCCTTTCGCCCCGACAGCATGCTCGGCGTGCGCGGCCTGATGCGCGCCTACGCCGCCGGCAACGTCGCGCTCGCGAACGCGCCCGGCAACGGCGTGGCCGACGACAAGGCCGTGTACCCCTTCGTGCCGGAGATGATCCGCTACTACCTCGGCGAGGAGCCGGTCCTCGAGCAGGTCCCCACCTACCTCTGCATGCGCGACGACGACCGGCGCTACGTGCTCGACCACCTCGACCAGCTGGTCGTCAAGGCGGTCGACGAGGCCGGCGGCTACGGCATGCTGATGGGGCCGCAGTCGACCGCCGCGCAGCGGGACGAGTTCCGGGCGCGCATCCAGGCGACGCCGCGCCGCTACATCGCCCAGCACCGGATCGAGCTCTCGACGAGCCCCACCTGGGACCCGACCACGAAGACCGCGGTCCCGAGGAGGCTCGACCTGCGCCCCTACGTGCTGACGGGCCGCGACGGCGCGTGGGTGCTGCCCGGCGGGCTCACGCGCGTCGCGCTGGTGGCCGGCTCCTACGTCGTCAACTCGAGCCAGGGCGGGGGCTCGAAGGACACCTGGGTCCTCAAGGGCCCAGGGGAGAACGGGCAGCGCACGCCCTCGGTCGGCGGCTCCGACGCGAGCCCCGCCGCCGCGAACAACGACCCTCCCGGCGCCGCGCCGGGCTCTGCCCCCCCGGAGGCCCCGTGATCTCCCGCGTCGCCGATCACTGCTTCTGGTTCGGCCGCTACCTCGAGCGGACCGAGAACATGGCCCGCATCCTCGCCGTCACGCAGAACCTCGCGCTCGACGCCGAGATCCCGACGCAGCAGTGCTGGCTTCCGGTCATCATCGTGGCCGGGCAGAAGGAGCACTTCGGGGCCGAGCACGGCGAGGAGGCCGCGGCCGACGGCGAGCTCGTTCAGCGCTACATGAGCTTCGACGAGGACAACCCGACGAGCCTCCGCAGCTCGATCTCGGCCGCGCGCTGGAACGCGCGGTCGATCCGGGAGGTCGTCAGCCTCGAGGTGTGGGAGACCGTCAACGAGCTCCACCTCTGGGTGAACAGCGACGAGGCGCGGGAGGAGTTCGGGTCGAGCCGCTACGCCTTCTACCGGCGCGTACGCCAGCTCACACAGCTCTGCCTCGGGCTCACGCAGAGCACGATGCTCAACGACACGCCGCTCGATTTCATCTGGCTCGGCGTGCTGCTCGAGCGCGTCGGGCAGACGGCGCGCACGCTCGACGTGCACCACCACGCCCTGACCAACCTGCCGCCGCCGTCGGAGATGAGCGCGCAGGCGCAGGGCGCGCTGCGCAGGCAGCACCGGGTCGTGGAGACGGCGCTCTGGCTCTCGCTCCTCCGCGCCTGCTCCGGGTTCGAGCCGTTCATGAAGCTCAACCAGGGTCAGGTGAGCGAGCAGGCTGTCGCCCAGTTCCTCCTGTACGAGCCGCGCTTCCCGCGCTCGATCCGGCACTGCGTCCACGCGGCGTTCGCGCGCCTCTGCGAGATCCGGCCGCCGGACAGCGTGGCGCTCCCCGGCGGCGAGAGCCTCGAGCGGCTCCAGCTCCTGCACCAGTGGGTGGCCGACAGGGCCACCGAGCCGTTCGACCCGATGGCGGTCCACGCGGCGCTCACCCATGTGGTCGACGAGACGGCGATGATCTGCGACGGTATCGGTCGTGAGCTGCTCGGTTACGGGCCGCCCGACAGCAACCCCACGGTCACGAGCCAGTAGCCGCCAGAGTCGCCGACGTACCCATGCCGAATCTCCTCGCGATGTCGTTCGAGGGCGAGCTCGCCCCATGTTTCGATCTCACCTGCCTGCAGCCCGGACGCAAGCTGCCTGACGGCTGGGGCATCGGGTACTACCCCGGCGGCGAGCCGAGCGCCTCGGTGCTCAAGGAGCCGGCGCCGCCGCAGGGGAGCATCCGCAGCGAGCTCGTGAAGGCGTGGGAGCACCTCGAGTCGTCGCTGCTCGTGCTGCACATCCGCACGGCGACGTGGGGCAGCGTCAACGACGCCAACACGCAGCCGTTCAGCCGGAGCTGGGGCGGGCGCGACTGGCTGTTCGCGCACAGCGGCAGCCTCGTCGACCGGATCGAGGTCGATCCGAAATCGCTCTTCCAGCCGGTCGGCTCGACGGACACGGAGCTCATCCTGTGCGAGCTCATGCGCTGGATGGCGTCGGAGAACCTCCGGAGCATCGGCGACATCGATCCGGCGGTGCTGCGCGACTGGTTCGACGAGATGAACGAGCACGGCCCCCTCACGACGGTCCTGGCCGACGGCCGCGATCTGGTGGTCTACGCGGATCGCGATCGCGAGGGGGACGCGTTCCTGTGGGAGGTGCTGCCGCCGTACGAGCGCCTCGCGTTCGGGGACGACGATCTGGAGGTCGACCTGACGCGCCGGGGGGTCAAGAGCCGCAAGGGCGTCATCGTCTCGTCGGAGGAGCTCAAGGTCCACGCGGGCGGGCGGGCGGCGTCCTGGAAGCGCGTGCCGCCGGGGCACCTCGTGGTGCTGCGGCAGGGGGCGCTCCGGGCCACGGCGTCGCCGCGCACCGACCGGCGCAAGCCGTCGTCGTCCACGCCGCCGCTCTCGTCGCGGCCGGTCCGGCGCCCCGTGCACGCGGCGATCCGCCGCTTCCAGGTGGTGCACCGCACGTCGTACCACTACGCGACCGCGGTGGAGCGCAGCACGCATCTCCTGCGGCTGACGCCGGCGCACGACCGGCTGCAGACGCTGCTGCACAACGAGATCGAGGTGTCGGTCGAGGGCCAGCAGCGCGAGTACGACGACGTCTTCGGCAACCGCGCGCGGCGGGTGCTGCTCGACACGCCGTTCCATGATCTCGTCATCGAGTCGAGGTCGCGGGTGGAGCTGCTCGACACCGATCCGCTGAGCTTCCGCCCGCTGCGCGCGCGGTCGACGATCCCGCTCGTGTGGATGCCGTGGCAGCGCCAGATCCTGCAGCCGTTCCTCCTGCCGCCGGAGCTGGCCGAGAGCGAGCTCTCGGAGCTCATCGAGTACGCGATGACCTTCGTGGAGCGGAACGGCTACGATCTGCTCGACACGCTGCTCGACCTGAACGCGTCGATCTTCGAGGAGTACGAGTACAAGCAGGGGTCGACCAACCTGTTCACGACGGCGTTCGACGTGTACGCGAACCGCCGCGGCGTGTGCCAGGACTTCACGAACCTGTTCATCTGCCTGACGCGGCTGCTCGGCGTGCCGTCGCGCTACGTGTGCGGGTACATCTACACGGGGCCGAAGCACGAGAACCAGCGGCAGAGCGAGGCGTCGCACGCCTGGGTCCAGGTGTACCTGCCGGAGATCGGGTGGAAGGGCTTCGACCCGACGAACGGGATCCTCACGCAGACCGATCACATCCGCGTCGCGGTCGGGCGCAACTACGTGGACGCGACGCCGACCTCGGGCACGATCTACGTGGGTGGCGGCGCGGAGCGCCTCGCGGTCGACGTGCGGGTCGAGCCGATCGATTAGAGCGGCGGTCACCCGCTTCGGATACGGGCCCATCTCGACGTTTTCGGTGCTCAGCGCACTGGAGTGCGCTTCCGCGCCGAAAACGCCGATCTGGACCCGTCTCCTGTGCGGGTGACCGCCGCTCTGCGACGCTCGTACCAGGCTCAGCTGAAAACCGCTCGAGGAGCGCCGGCGGCTCACGGCCGCCGGGCGCTCGATGGGGAGGGCGGCCGGCTCAGGGCCGCGTGGCGATCCAGTAGAGGAGCGCGGTCCGGCTGAGGCCGTCGTCGAGCGCGGTGAGCGCCTGCGCGTCCTCCCAGGCGGCCTCCTTGTCGACGGTCGCGTGCGCCGCGATCAGGAACGCCTTCCAGGGGTCCTCCGCGGTCGCGGTGGTCTCCGAGATCTCGGGCCACGCGTCCTGGACCCAGTCCTTGGAGATGAGCGACTCCGAGATCGGCGTGATCGGGAGCAGCTGGATCCCATAGACGTACTCGGGGTTGGGACCGAACCACGTCCCGAAGTCGGCCTTCGTGGACCAGAGCACGCCGACGGCGCCCTTGTTCTTGAACGGCTCGGGGTAGACGGTGCTGTCCGCGGTCACCTGCCAGTACGTCTGCGCCGAGGCCGTCTCCATGGCGAGGAGCACCCGGCCGAGGTTCTCCACGTCCTCGTTCTCGAGCGCCTCACCGAGGAGCTGCATGCTGTACCAGGCGTTGACGGCCTCGGAGGTCGACTCCTGGTTGCGGCCGTCCGCGAACGGGAACAGCCCTGACGCCCACGAGTGGCCCCTGAACCAATCCATGCTGCGGAACGGCGTGAAGAACGTGTCCTTGGCGCTCGGGTTGGCGATGTCCCGGACGAGCCAGAGCGCCTTGTCCCCGTACTCCTCGCGCCACGCCTCATCGCTCTTCGCGAGCACGGCCGCCGCGTAGAGGAAGTAGCCGTAGTGGAAGTGATGATCGTTGTAATACCCCTGGCCGAAGTCGGCGGCCTCGTCCGTCAGGCCCTTGGTCGTCACGAGGCCGCCCCAGGTCGTGTCGTAGACGAGGGGGTTGTCGTTCTGGCCGTTGAGCCACGGGTTGAGGCGCGACTTGAGCCGCGCCCTGAGCTCCTCCGCGAGATCCGCCTTGCCGACCACCTCGGCGATCTGCGCGAGGCGCGCGAGCTTCGCGAGCTGCTTGCCCCCGAAATAGGGGTCTGTCCCGGCGACCGCCTCGTCGGGCATGAAGCCCTTGTCCTCCTCGAGGGCCGCGATGATGGCCTCGCCCCACTCGTCCGAGGCGCGGCGCGGCGCGTCCCAGCCGATCGTGCTGAGCGGGTACTCGAGCTCCCAGCTCGCGCCGGAGATGCCCTTCATCTGGCCGATCACGGTCGGGTACGAGACGTCCGCCGTCTTGAACATATCGAGGTGATCCAGATGGTGCGGCAGCGCCATGGTCAGGAGATCGCCCTCGCCCTCGGTCTTCCAGACGAAGCGCACCGTGGCGTTGTCCTCGGTGACCGAAGCCTCGATGTCGCCGCCGACCGGGATGACGGCGGCGTGGTCGTCGAGCGCGGCCGCGGCGTTCGGCCCGGGGACGAGCGCGAGGCGGAGCGAGCCCTCGTACGGCTCGTCCGCCGTCATGGAGAGGGCGTCCCACTCGAGGCTGATCTCGGGGAACGCATAGAGCACCCACGTCTGACCGTTGTTGAGCGAGATCTCGAATCGGTCGCCCGTGACCGTTGTGGGGCTCGTCGACTCGCCGTTGACCTCGGTGATCGCCACGCCGTCGCCGGCGCGGACGGAGGGGGCGAGCCCGTCGTACGTGGCCGTCACGTACGGCATCCCGTACACGATGGGCGCCGTCATCGTGCCGCCCTCCGCCGCCCACTCCACGGTGACCGAGAGGAGATCGGCCGACTTGACGGTGTGGCCAGAGAAGGCCTGACGCGCGCTGAGCGCGAGCTGCGTCAGGTCCGCCGAGGTGACGGCCGTGCTCTGCACCACGACGTCGGGCCGGGAGATCGACAGCGCCTGTCGGACCGCCTTGAGGTCGTACGGCGCGGCGTTGATCCGCTGATCGCCCGCGCCGAGAGCGAAGTTCATCCAGGTCGCGTTCGTGGGGAGCGGGGCCTTGAGATCGGCCAGCACGGCGCCCGGCGCGAGCGGGTGCTCCGCCTCCATGAACTCCGGAGCGACGTCCGAGAGCGGCTTGCTGCGGTCGAGATCCCACGTCTCGACCGGCACGCCGCCGGTGCCGCCGGTGCCGCCGCCGCCGTCCCCCCCGCTGCCTCCGCCGCCGTCGCCCTCGGTCACCTTGGGCGGCGGCTCATCGTCGCCGCACGCGGCGATCGCGGAGAGGCAGCTCAGCAAAGCAAAAGTCCGTAGCATCGGATGCTTCAACATCATAATCCAGCTCCCTCGCTCCCTCGCTCCAGCGCTCATCGCTCCACCTGCCGCGAAGCGGATCGAGAGATGAGCCCTGGTGTCGTGGTAGTTTCATCGATTTGCAAGCAACGGTACAGATTCTTTCATGAAGCGCCGGGCCCGTCCAGCTTGGCGAGCCCGCCGTCCCCGCGCCGGAGGCCCTCGCGATGCCATCCATCAGGCGATCGACGACCCGCACGCCCCGAGTCGGCTATGTCGTTGTCCGACGGTTCCTGGGGTCCTTTATCGCGTCTTCGCAGGCGCCTTGGCCGCGCTCTTCGCAGGCGCCTTGGCCGCGCTCTTCGCGGGCGCCTTGGCCGCGCTCTTCGCGGTCGCCCGTGCTCCAGGCGCGGGCGGCGCCTCGCCTCTGCCGCCTCCGCGCACGAGCGCGAGCACCTCGTCCGCGTGTCCGTCGACCTTCACGGCGCTGAAGGCGTGCTTCACCGCGCGATCGGGGCCGATGATGAAGGTGCTCCGGATGGTGCCCATCACCTTCTTGCCGTACATCGACTTCTCGCCGTAGACGCCGTAGGCGTTGTGCGCGGCGAGATCCGGATCGCTGAGGAGCGTCACCCCGAGATCGTATTTGTCCCTGAACTTCCGGTGGCGTTCGACGGAGTCGCGGGAGACGCCGAGCACGACGGCGCCGGCATCGGCGAAGGCGCGCAGGGCCGCGGAGAAGGCCTGGGCCTCCCGCGTGCAGCCGGGGGTGTCGTCCTTTGGATAGAAGTAGAGGACGACCGTCTTGCCCGGGAAATCCGCGAGGCCCACCGTCTTACCGCTGTCGCTTTCGAGAGAGAAATCGGGGGCACGATCGCCAGCATTCACCATCGCTCGTTCGCTCCTTGTCCGCCCGGGCGCAGGGAGGACAGCCCCCCTTCCCCATCGGCGCGCACGATATCACGCGACGTCCCCGGCGTACCACATAGCGCCCCCCGGCCCGCGCCAGCGTCGCCGCGCGCCGCGCTCAGTCGGCGGGGCCCCGGCCCGGAGGGCGCGGGCGCTCAGGGCCAGCCTGGATCCGGCTCGGGCGGAGCTTGGATTCCGTCCGAGAGCGGCCGCACGACGACGGCGCGCTCCACTCCCGGTTTCCCGCGCCTGCGCGCGGCCGCGGCGCCCCTCCCGCGAGGCGCGGCGCGCGGGCGCGACGGACGACTGCGTGGTGACATACGATCTCGAGGGGATCGCGAAGAGCCCGGTCGCGAAGAGCCCGGCCGGCGGAGCGACGCAGGGGGGCGCTCGATGATGATGTGAACCCGCGAACCGCGAACCGAACGAACCGCGCAGGCCACCGCGCGCGCGACCGCGCAGGCAGCGGAGCGTCGCCGGGGCCGGCTTGCCCCCCCAGGGCAACCGAGGTACCCAAGGCACATTCGCAAGGCGCATGGCTGGCGTCATCGAATGAAATGGCATCAGCGCTGCTGGAGGAGATCATGACCCTGCCCGTCCCCGTGTACATCGTCGCAGCGGCCCGGACGCCGATCGGCGCGTTCCAGGGCGCACTCTCGCCCTTGCCCGCCCCCCGCCTGGGTGAGGTCGCCATCCGGGCGGCGCTCGAGCGGGCAAAGCTGTCTCCGGAGGCCGTCGAGGAGGTGTTCCTCGGCAATGTCCTGTCCGCCGGTATCGGGCAGGCTCCGGCCCGGCAGGCCGCCATCTTCGCCGGCATCCCGAGCAAGGTGCCGGCCACCACCGTGAGCAAGGTCTGCGGCTCGGGCCTCCAGGCCGTGATCTTCGGCGCGAAGACGGTGGCGCTCGGCGACGCGGACGTCGTCGTCGCCGGCGGCATGGAGTCGATGTCGAACGTGCCCTACTACCTCCCGCAGGCGCGCACGGGCTACCGCATGGGCGACGGCAAGCTCGTGGACGGCATGATCCACGATGGCCTGTGGGATCCGTACGGCAACTTCCACATGGGCACCGCGGGCGACGCGTGCGCCAGGGAGCACGGCTTCTCGCGGGAGGCGCAGGACGAGTACGCGAAGGAGAGCTTTCGCCGCGCGGTCGCGGCCCAGCGCGAGGGGCTCTTCGCCGCGGAGATCGCGCCCGTCTCCGTCCCGCAGAGGAAGGGCGACGCCGTGATCGTGAAGGAGGACGAGGGCCCGCCCGCCGGCAAGCCCGAGAAGTTCGCGTCCCTGAAGCCCGCGTTCCAGAAGGACGGGACGATCACCGCGGCCAACGCGTCGTCGATCAACGACGGCGCGAGCGCGCTCGTCCTGGCGAGCGAGCGAGCCGTCAAGGAGCACAAGCTCACGCCGCTCGCGCGGATCGTGGGCTATGGCGGCGCCGCGCAGGCGCCCGAGTGGTTCACGACGGCGCCGGCCGCGGCCATCGCGAACACGACGAAGAAGCTCGGCATCCCGACGGACCAGATCGACCTCTTCGAGGTGAACGAGGCGTTCGCGGTGGTGGCGCTCGCGGTGAACAAGCTCTCCGGGCTCGACGCCCAGAAGGTCAACGTCCGCGGCGGCGCGGTCGCGCTCGGCCACCCGATCGGCGCGAGCGGGGCGCGCATCCTGACGACGCTGCTCTTCGCCATGAAGGACCGGAACGCGAAGCGCGGCCTGGCCACGCTCTGCATCGGCGGCGGCGAGGCGCTCGCGGTCGTCGTGGAGCGGTGATCCGCCCGCAGCCCGTCGGGCCCGGCGTGCGCGGCGTGGAGGCCTTCCCCGCGCGCACGCCGACCCTGCCGCCCGCGACCCACACGAACAGCTACGCGCTCGGCGGCGGCGAGGTGCTGCTCGTCGAGCCGGCCACGCCGTACGAGGACGAGCGCCGCGAGTGGCTCGCCTGGGCGCGCGGCTTCGCCTCCCAGGGGCGGTCGATCGAGGCGATCGCGGTGACCCACCACCACGCCGACCACGTCGGGGGCGCGCGCTTCTTCGCGGCCGAGCTCGGCTTGCCTGTCTGGGGGCACGCCGAGGCGGCCCCGCGCCTCCCGGGCGTCCCGCTCGCGCGCCGCCTCGCGGACGGGGAGGTGGTGCGGCTCGGCGGGCCGGAGCCGACGGCGCTGCGGGTGCTCCACACGCCGGGGCACGCGCCCGACCACCTCTGCTTCCTCGATGAGGCGCAGGGCGCCCTGGTCTGCGGCGACATGGTGGCCGGCGAGGGGACCATCCTGATCGATCCCCGGGAGGGCGACATGGCGGAGTACCTCGCGCAGCTCGATCGGCTCGCGGGGCTCGGGGCGCGGGTCGCGCTGCCGGCGCACGGCGGGCCGATCGGCGCGCCGGAGGCGCTGTTCCGGCGCTACATCGCGCACCGGCTTGGGCGGGAGCGGCTGGTGGTCGCGGCGCTCGAGGCGGCCAGCGAGGCCGGCGCAGGCAGCGAGGCCGGCGCGGGCGGCGCAGGCGGCACGCCGATCGAGGCGCTCTTGCCGGTCGTCTATGCAGACACAGCGCCGCTCGTCTGGCCGCTCGCGCGGCTGAGCCTCGAGGCTCACCTGATCAAGCTGGAGCGCGAGGGGCGGGTGGTGCGCCGCGAGGACCGATGGCGGCGCGCGGCGGGGGCAGGCGCCTGACCGTACGGCCGGGCGGAGCGGGGTCACTTCGTGGAGGCGTCGCGCTTCGCGCGCCGCGGCCTCGTGCACCGCCTCGCCCATCAGGACGCACGCGGCAGCTCGACCCGGAACACCGAGCCGGCGCCCGGCTCGCTCTCGACGAGGAGGCGGCCGCCGTGCGCCTCGACGATGCGCTTCGCCACCGCGAGCCCGAGGCCCGTCCCCGGGATCGCGCCCGCCGACGCCTTGAGGCGCTGGAACGGCTCGAAGAGGTGCGCCAGATCCGCCGGATCGATCCCGACCCCGCGGTCGCGAACCGCGATCTCGGCGCGGCCCGCGCCGCCGTGGACCGCCACGTCGACCTGGCCCCCGGTGGGAGAGTACTTGAGCGCGTTCGACAGGAGGTTGTTGAGCACCTGCTGGATCCGCGCCGCGTCGCAGCGGACGAGCACCGGCGCCTCGGGGAGCGAGAGCTCGATCGGGTGCTGCGGCGAGACCGGGCGGTAGAGCTCGGCCGCCTCCTGCACGAGCTCGCGCAGGTCGCGATCCTCGACCCGGAGGTCGAGCTTGCACGCCTCGATCCGCGACGCGTCAAGGAGGTCCCCGACCATGCGCTCGAGGCGATCGACCTGCCGCCCGACGAGCGCCATGGTCCGCTGCACGCGCGGCTCGGATGGGGGGCCTCCGTCGTTGACGAAGCCGACCGACAGCCGGAGCGCCGAGAGCGGGTTCCTGAGGTCGTGCGCCACGCCGCCGAGGAACGCGAACTGCGCCTCACGCTGGCGCTCCAGCGACTCTGCCGTGCTGTTGAAGGCCCGCGCGATGTCCCCGAGCTCGCGCGGCCCGACGAGCGGCGCGCGCGCGGCGCGGTCCCCCGCGCCGTAGCGGCCGATCGCCTCCTGGATCGCGACGACGGGGCCGTAGACGAGCCGCCGCGCGCTGATGAGGACCAGGGACGCGCCCGCCATGAAGAAGATGACGGCCGCGACGCCGGCGGTGGTCGCGCGCCGGCCCAGACGCTCTATGAGCGCCTGGGACTCACGGGCCTGATGGAGGTTGATCTCGACAAGGCGGTCCAGGGCCTTGAACGCCTCATCGAAAGCGAGCGAATCGGTGGCGGGCGCCGGCGCATCCGGCGAGGGGGGTGAGCCGCCGGCATCGCCGGCTCGACGCCCGACGAGGTACTCGTCGACGCGCCGCTCTGCGTCGACGAGCACGCCGCTCTCTTCCTCGCTGCTCACGTGACGGTGAGCCTCCGCAAGGCCCTCCCTTAGCTCGATCTCCCACTCGTGGAAGGTGGAGATCGGCCCGCCGCTGGCGGACCCAGCGCCGCGGTGGATCTGATGTGCATCGCGGAGGAGGTCGATCTGCAGGCTGTGCACCAGGCGGACGCTCTCGATCGCGTCGCCGAGGATCCCGGTGGCCTGCTGCATGGTCGCCGCAGCGGCCATGAGCGCGGCGACCACGGCGATCGCCGCGCCCGTGAGGAGAAACGTCGCGATCCCGAGGAGCGTGCTCAGGCTTGGCCGCCTCGAGGAGCCGAGCTCTGGCGCGCGCCGCGCCACTGCTGATTCCATGGCGTCGATTGATCCGATTTCGCGCCCGAGGCAACTCGTACGCACCGCCGCCCCCGAGCGGCGCGGCCCTCCACGCTCGCCCGCGGGCGCGGCGCGTCTCCGCGGCGGCTGGTGACGGCGCCATGGCGGAGGGTGGAGGCCGGCCAGACGGCAGCGCCGGCGAGCTCGGCTCGACAGCGCTGGCCGAGGATGGGCGGCGTCACGGCGCGGGTGTCACTGGCACGCCTGGGCGGCCGTGTTCCGGCGGAGCCCGCAGGCGAATGTGCCGCCGCCGCAGCTGAAGACGCTGCAGTACTCGTGCACCTCCCTGCGCCCATCGCCGTAGGTTTTTACCTCGCAGTCCGCAGGGCTGTAGTCGCACACCCCCTGGCAGCGGATCGGGCCGGTCGTGCCGTCGTTCGCGTCCGTGCACGGCCGCTCGTCGAGCTGGGTGGTCGCCGTGAACCCCACGTCCGCCTGATCATCGAAGTGCCCCGTGCAGAAGTGCGCGTCGGTGACGGTGCCCTCGAGATAGCTCCGGAGGGCCGACGAGAAGAAGGGCACCGGGTTCGGCGCCTTGTTGTCGGCGACGCGGCGGACCTCGAAGTGCAGGTGATCGTTGCCTGGCCAGTCCGACGATTCGCCGATCTCCTGCCCCGGGACGACGAGATCGCCCTCGGCGACCAGGCTCGACGCGGCGTGCCCGTAGATGACGTACACCGAGCCATAGCGGATCGTGAGATCGATCTGGGAAGGCGCGCCCCGGGCAGTGGGGTACCTGCCTGTGCAGGCGTCTCGCCCGGCGCACATGACCTTTCCATAGCCGACCGAGTACAAGGGGCTGCGCGCCGGGACGGAGAAATCGAGCCCGCTGTGGTTGCCGGAGGTGTGCGTGTAATAGACGGTCTGGAGCACGACCGAGGTGCACGTATGGCCGAAGTACTGCCCCATGGGCGGCGCATCCCCGTTCGGCATCGTGGTGGGGTGATTGCAGAACGTGGGCACCTTCGTGCCGCTGAGCTCGTCGCCGGGCCCCACCTCGCCGCAGCCGGTTGTCGGGCCCCCCCCGCCGCCGGCGCCCGAGACCGACGCGTTCGTGAGGGTCGCGCCGTCGTCGTACAGGCTGGTATCCAGCTCGAGCGGGTACGTGGGCGCCGCGCTGCTCGTGTGGAACACGGCCCCGTTCTTCAGGTAGCTCACCTGGCCGCTCTGCACCTCGACGCGGAAGACATCGCCGGCCTGGTAGGTCCCGAAGTAGCCCTGTCCAACCCCTTGCTCGTAGATCTCCAGCCCCCCGTCGCCGCGCAGGTAGATCGCGTAATCGATGTCTCCGTAGCCCTGATCGGCGTCGCCGTGGCCAAGGCCCGCCATCTTGTACCGGTTCGTCTCGTTCGTGGAGAACTCCACGTACCCGTCGCCCGACGCGATCTGCTGGACCGACGAGGCCCCTGCGTGCCAGCCCCAGCCGGCGGCGCGCGCCAGCGAGCCCCCGCTCGCCGGCGCATGGCGGACGTTCTTCCAGAACCCCGGCGGCATGCAGCTCGTGTCCCCGGCCGCGCAGCTCACGAGCTGGGCGCCGGCGACGGTCGCGCCCTCGTGGTTCAGGCTGGTATCGAGCCTGAGCGGATAGGTGGGCGCCGTCAGGCTCGTATGGAACGCCAGCCCGTTCTTGCGGTACCGCACCTGGCCATTGAACACCTCGACACGGAAGACGTCGCCGGCCTGGTAGGTCCCGAAGTACCCCTGTAGAGCCCCTTGCTCGTAGATCTCCAGGCCCCCATCGGCGCGCAGGTAGATCGCATAGTCGATGTCCCCGAAGCCCTGATCGGCGTCGCCGTGGCCGAGGCCCGCCATCTTCTCGAGGCTCGCCTCGTTCGTGGAGAACTCAGCATAGCCATCGCCCGCCTCGATCTGCTCGGCCGACGAGGCCCCCGCGTGCCAGCCCCAGCCGGCGGTGCGCGTCAGCACGCCTCCGTTGGCGGTGGCATAGCGGACGTTCTGCCATAGCCCGGGGGGCATGCAGCTCGTGTCCCCGGCCGCGCAGCTCACGACCTGGGCGCCGGCGACGGTCGCGCCCTCGTGGTCCAGGCTGGTGTCGAGCCCGAGCGGGTAGGTGGGCGCCGTGGTGCTCGTGTGGAACACCATCCCGTTCTTGCGGTAGCGCACCTGGCCATTGAACACCTCGACGCGAAAGACGTCCCCGACCTCGTAGCTCCCGAAGTATCCCTGTCCAACGCCCTGCTCGTAGACCTCCAGGCCCCCGTCGTCGCGCAGGTAGATCGCGTAATCGATGTCTCCGAAGCCCTGGTCCGTGTCGCCGTGGCCGAGGCCCGCCATCTTCTGGAGGTCTGCCTCGTTCGTGGAGAACTCCACGTAGCCGTCGCCCGCCTCGATCTGCTCGGCCGACGAGGCCCCGGCGTGCCAGCCCCAGCCGGCGTCGCGGGTCAGCAGGCTTCCGTTCGCCGTGGCGTAGCGGACGTTCTTCCATTCCTGCGGCGGCATGCAGCCCTCGTCCCCGGTCGCGCAGCTCATGATCTGGGCGCCTGTGACGGTCGCGCCCTCGTGGTTCAGGCTGGTGTCGAGCCCGAGCGGATAGGTGGGCGCCGTGTTGCTCGTGTGGAATACCATCCCGTTCTGCCGGTAACGCACCTGGCCATTGAACACCTCGACGCGGAAGATGTCGCCCGGCTGGTACGTCCCGAAGTACCCCTGTCCAACCCCCTGCTCGACGATCTCCAGGCCTCCATCGGCGCGCAGAAAGACCGCATAGTCGATGTCCCCGAAGCCCTGATCGGCGTCGCCGTGGCCGAGGCCCGCCATCTTCTCGAGGCTCGCCTCGTTCGTGGAGAACTCCACGAACCCGTCGCCCGCCTCGATCTGCTCGGCCGACGAGGCTCCGGCGTGCCAGCCCCAGCCGGCGCTTCGCGTCAGCACGCCTCCGTTGGCGGTGACATAGCGGACGTTCCGCCACAGCCCCGGCGGCATGCAGCTCGTGTCCCCGGCCGCGCAGCTCGCGACCTGGGCGCTTGTGATGGTCGCGCCCTCGTGGTTCAGGCTGGTGTCGAGCCCGAGCGGGTAGGTGGGCGCCGTGGCGCTCGTGTAGAACACGAGCCCGTTCTTGCGGTAACGCACCTGGCCGCTGAACGCCTCCACGCGGAAGACGTCGCCGGCCTGGTACGTCCCGAAGTAGCCCTTCCCGTACCCCTGCTCGACGATCTCCAGGCCTCCATCGGCGCGCAGAAAGACCGCATAGTCGATGTCCCCGAAGCCCTGATCGGCGTCGCCGTTGCCGAGGCCTGCCATCTTGTCGAGGCTCGCCTCGTTCGTGGAGAACTCCACGAAGCCGTCGCCGGCCTCGATCTGCTGGACCGACGAGGCCCCGGCGTGCCAGCCCCAGCCGGGGCTGCGCGTCAGCAAGGTCCCGTTCGCCGGGGCGTAGCGGACGTTCTTCCAGAACCCCGGCGGCATGCAGCTCTCGTCGCCGGCCGCGCAGCTCGTGACCTGGGCGCTGGTGACGGTCGCGCCCTCGTCGTGCAGGCTGGCGTCGAGCGCGAGCGGGTAGGTGGGCTCCGTGTGGCTCGTATAGAATACGACCCCGTTCTTGCGATAACGCACCTGGCCATCGAACACCTCGACGCGGAAGACGTCGCCGGCCTGGTAGGTCCCGAAGTAGCCTTTTCCGTACCCCTGCTCGAGGATCTCCACGCCCCCGTCGGCGCGAAGGAGCACCCCGTAATCGATGTCCCAGAACGATTGGCTCTCATCGCCGTGGCTCAACCCGGCGATCTTGGTCCGGTTCGCCTCGTTCGTGGAGAACTCGACGAACCCGTCGCCCGCCTCGATCTGCTGGACCGACGAGGCGCCGGCGCTCCAGCCCCAGCCCGGGCCGCGGGTCAGGGCGCCGCCCGACACCTCGACCTCGACGGCGTTGTTCCAGAAGGCGGTGGCGCCCTCTGCAGCCCGCGCGTCTCTCGCGCTCGCGATGGTGCTCCCGACGGCGAGCGCCGCGAGGAGCGCGCCTTTGCAGAGCCTCCTCATGATGCGCCCGTCCTCCCGCGGCCCGCGACGAGCGCGGCGGCGAGGCATGGCGCAGGGTACCGGATGGATCTATCGAATGCGTGTTGAAGCACGGTGTTGATCTCCTCTGGACATGGATCGTTGATGAGAAGCCGGGCAGACAAAGCCCTCCCGCCAGCGCGCCGCTGCCGGTAGCGCGTCGCGCGTCGCGCGGCCGTCGCGCGTGCGTCTCCGTTCACCAGCGCGCGACGGCGGCTGGCCCTGGCGCGCAGGAGGGCGCGGATCGGGTGTGGCTCGACGGCCACCCCCGTTCCTACGCCGCGGCCGTCCGGCTTCTGACAGGCACCGATCCTCTTTTCCCGCGCGCCGCCGGCCATGCCCGGCGAGGGGCGTCGCCGGGCGTGGCGGGCATGGCCGGCGAGGGGCGTCGCCGGGCGTGGCGGGGAGCGCGGGGGGCCGGGGACGCGGGCGTGCTCCGGCCGGGCGGCGGCCAGGAGGCGCCCGCGCGGCGCGGCACCGCCGTGCTATGTCGAGCGGCATGGCAGCGCCGCGCATCGCCGTCGTGGGTCACGTCGAGCACGTGACGCTCGGCCGCACCGAGGGCGTCCCCCAGCCGGGCGACATCGTTCACCTGCTCGACGCGCGCTTCCTGCCCGGCGGGGGCGGCGGCCTCGCCTTCGCGCAGCTCTGCCGGAGCGACGCCGAGATCCACCTCTTCACCGCGCTCGGGCACGACGCCGCGGCGCGCGCCGTCGAGGAGCGCATCCGCGCCGCGCCGGGGCGCGTGCACGTCCACGCGGCGGCGCGCGCCGTGGATCATCCGCGCGTGGTGGTCGTCGTGGACGCCGACGGCCGTCGCACCATCCTCGTCACCGCGGCCCCGCTCCAGCCCGCCGCGACCGACCCGCTCCCCTGGTCGATCCTCGCCGGCTGCGACGCCGTGTACTTCACCGGCGCCGACCCCGAGAGCCTGCGCCTCGCGCGCGCCGCGCGTCGCCTCGTGGTGACCGCCCGCCGGGGCGCGGCGCTCCGGGCGGCGGCGATCGCCCCCGACGTGGTCATCGGCAGCGCCTCCGATCCGCGCGAGAACGCCCCGCTCGACGCGTACGACCCCTGCCCCGGCGCGCTGGTGCTCACCGACGGGCCGCGGCCCATCCGCGTCCTCCGCCCGGGGAGCGCCGCGCTGGTCGACGCGCCGCCCGCGCCGGACCGCGTCCTCGGCGAGTACGGCGCCGGCGACAGCTTCGCCGGGGCGCTCACCTTCTATCTCGCCCACGGCCTCCCCGTCGAGGAAGCCTGTCGCCTCGCTGGACCGCACGGCGCCGCCGTGCTGCGCGGGATCGATCCGATCGAGACGCAGACGGCGCTTATCGCGCCGTGACTCGGGTCCACCTCTGCGGGGCGGGATCCCGGCGCTTGTACCCTAGATGCAGCACCAGGGGTAGAGCGTTGATGCAGCCCATGTCTTGTCCTGCTTGCAGCGCATCGCCCCACCGCAGTTGCCGCCCCCGAAATCGTCCTCGCAAGCATAGCCGACAGCATCGCACGGCTCGCCTGGGCTGGCGCCCTCGCACGGAGCGCAGCTCGCGTTGGCCCCGGAGCATCCACCGCACGCCGATTGCTCCGTCTTGAGCCAGGCTGCCGGCCGCGCTGCGCAGCTGTTATAGATATCGTCGGGATCACCTTCATTGGGTTTGCATTCGAACACGAGGACGCAATCGCCCGTCGTGTACGTGCAGGTCTTCCCGATCTCAGGACACGCTGTCGACTCGACAAGCACCTCGCTCGGGCACCCGGGCGAAACCATCGTCTCCCCGCTCGGCGCGCCGCCTTCCCCGCTCGGCGCGCCGCCTTCCCCGCTCGGCGCGCCTCCGGACCCACTCGCTGAAGCACTATCAGCGTCGAGGTCCACGTGCGAGGAACAGCCGATGAACAGGGGCACAACGAGGGCAATACCGACGAGAGAGATGTGACGCATCAGCTCCTCCGGGCCTGCCCTCAGCAATTGCCGTTCCGCGGCGATCCTTGCCTTGTTTCATGCAGCTGCGTCGAGCGCGGGAGTTCCCCTCTGGCCCAGGTTGGCACGCTTCGGCATGCCCCCATGGCGCACGGACCTCCGTCCAGCCAGCGTGCTCCTGATCCAGCCTGCCCGGTCCAGCCTGACCAGGCTACCGGGCGGACGGCGCGGACTCCGCTTTCATGGCCACGTCGCCCCCGCCATCGCCGCCATCCTCGCCTCATCGCGGCGTCAGGAGAGCCACTCCGCGCGCGCTCGGGCGACCTCCGCCGGGGCGCATCCCTCCTCCGGGGCGCGCAGGCGCTCCCATGCCTGCTCGATGTAAGCGAGGCACTCCATGATGGATCCCTGCTTGCCGGCCTCCCGCGACCCGCTCGGGATCGCGCGCTCGACCGGGCAGACGGTGTACTGCTTCTCGTGATCGACGACGACGCGATAGGTGGCTGCGTCCTGCCGCTCTTCCTGGTTCATCTTCCCCTCCGCGGGTCGGCCCGATTGCGCTGCGGGGTCGCACCATAACCTCGGTCCCCGCGCCGTCGAGCCGGAATCTCCGAGCACGGATCGCAGGATCAGGCCGTCTCCGCCCGAGACGGCATCACGCCGGGATCGATGCCCGTGTCACGACATCACGCCAGCGAGACCGATGGCCCATGGACCCGCTCCACCATCGATCGACGCCTCACGTCGCGGGAACAGGCAAGGAGCCTCAGCGCATGTAGTGTCGTGCTGGCATCGCAGCAGGCCGGAGCGGGAAGGGTGGGCGCGGCGGGGGAAGGCGGGTGGCGAACTGCGGGTCACCCCGTGGGCCTGTCCGAGCTTGGCGAGCCTCGCGTCGCTCTCGTCCTCGACGCCATCGTCGAACAGCCGGTCGAGCGTCGCTGTGATCTCGTCGAGGACGAGCTACCCGCGCTCGAACGGGCTCGCCTTCCTCGGGTCCACGGCGAGCCAATAGCAGGTGCCCGCCTCCACGGTGACGCGCTGGAGCGAGAGGATCTCCTCGCCTGTCTTCGCCATCGGCGCGCCAGTCAGGAGAGCACGTCGGTCGCAGTCTTCGCCCCGAGGACGTTATCGATCCAGCGATCGAGGATCGCGATGTCCGCGCATGCGTGGATACGCGCGCTCTCGTTGGCGGTCAGCGCGATCCCTGCACGCGCAAGCAGCCGCAGCAGCGTGTCCCTCTTGCCCTTGAGCTCGCCCTCGCGTAGGCCCTTGAGCTCGCCCTCACGTAGGCCCTTGAGCTCGCCCTCACGTAGGCCCTTGAGCTCGCCCTCACGTAGGCCCGCGAGCTTGCTGCGATCCATCAGCTCCCGCACGAACGGAAACCTCGCCTCGTCTTCGATCTGCCGTTCCATGACCAACGCCTCCAGAGCCCGCCGCATGGGCTCACGCAACCCGCTCCAGATGACCTGAAAATAGACCATCGCCTGCTCCTGGTCGAGCCGGCCAAGCGCAACGAGCGCGGGAACTCCACCGGGATGAGCTGGTCGAGCGACGATTCGACGACCCCGGCCGAGGTGTGTGGCGGCACATCGAGGTGGAAGAGCGTCGCGAGCCAGTGGGGCGCGAGCTCGGGGTGCTCGCGGAACATCTCGACGAGGGCGTTGTGCTCGAGCGTCGGCATGACGCTCGGCCTCGAGCACACCCCATGCCCGCGCGAAAACACGGGAGGACCCGAGGGGCGCTCCACCTCAGGGGGTGGCGCCGCCATGGCGGAGGGTCGCGGCCATCCCTCCGGTGAAGCGCCCATCCACGGCGCTGATGGATCCATCCAGAACATCGAATGGTCGGCCGGACGCCGATCGTTACAACTCTCTTCACCGAAGCGCGGCGCGCCGTGCGCCGCCGAAGAGGAGGATCTCATGACCGCTGCTTCCCCGACCGCCGTGACGCTCTCCCTCCTGGCCCGCATCGAGGCCAAGCCCGGCAAGGAGGCCGAGGTCGAGGCGCTCCTCCGCTCCGCCGTCGGCCTCGCCGCCGAGGAGCCGCGGACGATTCACTGGTTCGCGCTGCGCATCGGGACGTCGACGTTCGGTATCTTCGATACCTTCGCGGATGAGGTGGGGCGCAAGGAGCACCTCGCGGGCCGCATCGCCGCAGCGCTCATGGCCAAGGCGCCGGAGCTGCTCGCCGCGCCGCCCGTCATCGAGCACGTGGACATCATCGCCGCGAAGGGTTGACCGGCCGCGCCCGGGCAGCGCGCGAGAGCAGCGCGTCCCAGAAGAGCTGCAAGCCCGGCGCCGGCGTGCGATCGCCCGAGCGCACCAGCGCGACGGTGCGACGGAGGGCCGGATCGACGAGCGGGCGCTGCGACGCGCCCGTCAGCAGCACCGAGTGCTCGGGCATGAAGGCAAAACCCAGCCCCGCGTGGACCAGGCTCTGGACCCAGTCCTCCCGATCGGTCCGGTACGCCGCGTACAGGTCCACGCGCCGCGCGGCGCACACGCCCGTCACCTGCTCGCGCATCTCGCAGGCGAGGCGATCGAGGTAGGGCTCGCCGTCCAGATCCTCGAGCCGCAGGCCCTCGCGCCCGGCCAGGTGGTGGCCAGGCGGGAGGACCACGACGTAGCGCTCCTCGTAGAGGGGCGCCACAACGCACCAGTCCGGGACAGCGTCGCCGAGGTTCGAGACGATGACGTCGACCTCGGCCTCCTCCAGCCGCCGCAGGAGCTCACCCTGCACGGCCACCGCGATCTCCAGCTCCACCCCCGGCGCCTCCACGCGGAACGCCGCCAGCGAGCCCGCGAGCCGCGCGGGCCCGATGGTGCAGAGGATGCCCACACGGAGCGGCACCTGCTTGAGCCGCCGGTGGTTGTCCGCGATCACCTGGACGGCCTGCATCTCGTCCCGCAGCCGCTGGAGCCGCGGCAGCACGCGCTGCCCCAGCGCCGTGAGCTTGGCGCCGCCGCGCTCGCGCAGGACGAGCGGCCCGCCGAGCTCCTCCTCGAGCTTCTTGATGGCGGCCGTGAGCGCGGGCTGCGAGACCGCGCACCGCTCGGCCGCGCGCGTGAAGCTGCGGGTCTCGGTCACCGCAAGGAAATACCGGACCTGATGCATCTCCATGGCCGCGCATCTTCGCCCGGCGACGCCGCCCGCGCCAGGGAGGGCGGCGCGTTCGCTCGGCTCCGATCATGGCTGCCGAGGGAGAAGACGACCGGCGGCCCCCCTCCCCGGGAGGGCGAGGGTCACCGCAGCGCGGTGGTGATCACATAGCGCGTCTCGCCGAACTCCGGATCATCGCATTCCTTGTAATACTCCCCGGAGCGGTTGAGCTTGCCGCAGGACTCCTTGCAACGCCCGACGATCTCGATCATCCCGCAGCCCTCGAGATCGCCGTCGGCGTCCAGGCGGCCGGCGGCGCAGTCGCGCTTCGCCGCGCGCGCGACATCGACGTTCGCCGGGTTGTAACAGGCGCGCAGGTACGGCGTCTCCGTGAAGAGGTTCCCCCAGAAGGCCCCTTCGACATGAGGGTAATCGTCGAGCTCGTCGCACCCGACCTCGTGATGCAGCGGGTTCTGTCGGGAGCGCATCGAGATGCTGACCGAGACTTCATAGCGGTTCGTGTGGGCGGCGAGGCACGCGGAGACCATGCGCTTGCCCTCGTCGTCGAGCGGGCGCCGGTCCCACCGGGGCGCGAGGCCGAGGTGTCCGGGATAGACCTCCTTGTGGGTCACGCCCGCGCGGTCGGTCCAGGAGAACCGGAACGACTGCGACTCCTTGAGCGCGCAGCTGACCGTGTACTTCACGAGCGTGCGGAAGAGATCGCCCCTCTCGCTGGGATCTTTCAGCGCGGAGGCCGCGTCCCTGCTCAGCGCGGCGTGGCTGAGCGCATTGAAGCTCAGCGCATTGAAGCTCAGCGCATTGAAGCTCAGCGCATTGAAGCTCAGCGCGTTGCCGCTCGCGAGCGCGTCAGCGGTCGAGCTGAGCTCCTCTGTTTCATCCCCCGCTTCGAGCGCCTGCTCGGGCGCGACGCAGCCGGTAGCCACGAGAAGGATGCCTGCGCACCCAAGTACAGCACTGGTTTTCACGTGATGAGACCTCGGTAGCGAGCCAAGGGGAGCGCCCACGCTCCCCGATCGCAGCACGCCCTCCGGCGCGTCGCTCAACACAACGACGGCCGGGAACTCTCCACGTCAATGACCAGGGTACGGCAAACCACTTCGACTGTCAGCTATTTAATTGCACGTCCTCCGCGGATTCCGCCGTGGGACAGCAACGTTCAGCCACGTTCAGCGACGCTCAGCCACATTTAATCACGTTCAGCTCTGACAGTTCCGCCCAGCTCCGACAGCTCCGACCCACTGCGCTGCGAGCTCCAGGGTGCGGGCGTTGTCCGGAACGTGTGAGAGAAAGCGCCTGCGCCACTCGGGGTCACGGACGCTCTCCGCCCGGTCGAGCAGCTTGTCGCGCGCAGCGGAGATCGCGGCGGCGGCGCTGGCCTCATCGCCGACCGCGGAGAATGCCTCCGCGTGGACCAGGCGGATCATCGACTCGCCCTCCTCGATCCCGCCGAGCGACTCGAGCGCTGCCAGGGCCTCGCCGGCGGCCGCGAGCGCCTCGGCGGCGCGCCCTAGCCCGATCAGCGCCCGGGCGCGGATCGCCATGGCCGTGACGCGGAACGGCGACGCGCTCTCCAGCGTCTCGGCGAGGCGCGCCTCGCGCTCCGCGCCCGCGAAATCGCCGGCGAGCAGGGCGATCTTCGCGAGGTACGAGCGCGACACCACCTCGGCCCGCGGGTCGCCTAACCGCTGGCTCGAGGCGAGGGCCGCCTCCGCGACGGCCCGCGCCTCCGCGAGCCTGCCGAGGTAGGCAAGGACCTGCCCGAGGCTGGCCTGCGCGGCCGCCACCACCTCGTAGAGGCCCATCCGATCGGCGGCCTCCACCACGGAGCTGAGCGCCGCCTCGGCGCCGCCGAGATCGCCGAGCTCCCCGTAGGAATAGCCCAGGTTCCCGCGGGTGATGCACGCGTTGCGCCGGTCGCCGACCTGCTCGAACGCGGCCAGCGCGGCCTCCAGGCCGGTGACGCAGGCGCTGGGATCGCCCTCGCTCATGGCGCGGAAAGCGCGCGCGTTGTGGAGGCCCGCGACCACCTCCGCGCCCGTCGCAGACCCGTCACGCAGCGCGCGCTCCACCGCGGCGATGAGCGCGTCCACGACGGCAGGGCGGCCGGCGAAGGCCAGCGTCGCCGCGCCCGCGCAGAGGCACGTGCTCCTCGCGCTGCCCGCGCCCTCCAGCGCGGGCGCGACGACCGCCGCGCCCATCCACCGCTCCACGCGGTCGAAGCCGCCCAGCTTGCTCGCGGCCGCGACGGCCTGCGTGACGGCCGCGAACCACGGCGCCGAGCCGGGCGCGAGGTGCCGCGCCGCGTCCGTCCCCCGCTCCTCGGCCAGCGCGAGGTCGCCCCGCCATATGTGCGCCTCGGCCTGGACCAGCCGGAGCGCCCCCACCACCGCGGGCTCCGGCGCGCACTCGAGCCCGCGCTCGGCCCGCGCGATCGCGGCGCCGAGATCGTTGCCCTCCAGGGCGTGCTGCGCCGCGCGCAGGTACGCCGCCGCGGCCCGCGCGGGCACGGCGCCGCGCTCGAAGTGCTCCGCGAGCGCCATCGCGTCGGGCTCGCCCGCGCCCTCCAGCCAGGCGCCCGCCAGCGCGTGGCCCAGCCGCCGGTCGGCCTCCGTCAGCATCCCGTACGCCGCCTCGCGCACCAGCGCGTGCCGGAAGCGGTACTCGACCTCTCCCCGCAGCCGCCCGGGGCCGCGCCGGTGGACCACCTCGCGGCGCTCCAGCTCCGAGAGCCAGCGCGTCACCACCGCGCCCCCGAGCAGCGCGCTCACCGCGCTCGGCCAGAACGCCTGGCCGAACACGCTCGCGGCCCGCAGCACGCGCCGCGCCTCGGCGTCGAGCGCCTCGATGCGCGCCTGCACCATCGCCAGCACCGTCTCCGGCAGGTCCGCGCCGTGGCCGGCCGCCACCGCCCGGACCTGCTCCTCCAGGTAGAACGGGTTGCCGTCCGCCCGGTCCACCAGCGTGGCCACGAGCTCCGCGCGCGCGTCGTCGCCCAGCGCGGCCCGCACCAGCCGCTCGCTCGCCCGGCGCGTGAGCGGCGGCAGCATCATCTGGTTGCCGAAGCGCCCCTGAGACAGCCCCGGAAAGGCCTCGTGCACCTCGGGTCGGGCCAGCCCCAGCACCAGGAACGGCAGATCCCGCAGGCTCCGGAGCGCCGCCTCCACCATCGTCAGGGTGGGCAGGTCGCCCCACTGCAGGTCCTCGAGGATCAGCAGCACCGGCTGCCTCGCGCACTCGGCCCGGATGAACTCCTCCCACGACAGCCGCAGCTGATCGCCCATCAGCTGCCGGTTGCGCCGCGCCGCGCCGACCCGGATGTCGTCGTCCGGGAACGGCGCGCCCAGGAGCTCGCCAAGGAAGGCGCTGACGCGCCCGACGTCGAGCTCCGGGTGCCGCTCGACCCGCGCCCTCACCTTGCGCCGCCGCTCCTCCAGCGGCTCACCGTCGACGATGCCCATCGCGCCCCGCAGCGCGCGCGACAGGAGGCCGAACGCCGAGCCCGAGCTCATCGGGTCCCCCTGCCCGACCCACACCTCCACGGGAGCGCCGTCCGCCAGGTCGGCGTCGCCCCCGCCGCGCGCGCGGTCGGCCGCTCGCGCGTTGCGCGCGGACACCGTCTCGAGGAACTCCTGCCGCAGCCGCGATTTGCCCATGCCGGCCGCCGCGACCACCAGCAGCGCGCCGGAGGTCGACTCCTCGATGCTCCGATCGAGCTCCGCGGTCAGCACCGCGAGCTCCCGCTCCCGCCCGAAGCACGCCACCGGCTTGCCGAGCAGCGCCGGCGCCAGCGTCACCTTGAGGTCGTCCCGCGCCCCGTGGAGGAAGCGCGCGCCGCCCTCGGAGCTCGTCTCGAACCGGCCGCCCAGCAGCCCCGCCGTCACCTCGTCGATGCGCACCGCGGCGACCGCGCCCGGCTCGCCGCGCGACGGCAGGAGCTGGACCGCCCGGTCGATGAGCTCGCCCATCGGGATGCGCGACGTCAGCTCGGCCCGGCCGGTCACGAGCGAGACCTGCGCGCCCCCGAGCAATGCGCGCAGCGACAGCGCGCAGCGCGCGGCCTGCGCGGCGAGATCGGTGGCCGCCTCGGCGCTCGTCAGCACGAGCAGCGGCGATCTCGCGTCGATGAGCTCGATCTGGCCCTGGTAGCGCTCGGCGAGCGCGTAGAGCTCGTCGGCGCGGCCCGTCGCCCGCGCGTGCTCCTCCTCCTGCGAGCGCGTCACCTCCTCGGGCGCCGAGCGCTCGTGCGCGAGCACGAGGCACGTGACGCGCCGCTCGCTGCTCGTGAGCTCCAGGACGGGCGCCAGCGCGGCAGGGTAGGCGCCATCCGCCGCGCCGGCGCGGCTGAGGTCGATCGCGCGGAGCTCCTCGGCGACGGCCGCGCCGTCGCGGGGGCGCCCGTCTGGCTGCTTCGCGAGCATCCTGGTGACGAGGGCGTCGAGGTCGTCCGGCAAGTCCGGGCGGACCTCGCGGAGGCGCGGCGGCTCGTCGAGCAGCACCTTGACCATCACGGCGAGCGCCCCGGCGCCCTGGAAGGCGGCGCGCCCGGTGAGGCACTTGAAGAGCACGCAGCCGAGCGCGAACACGTCGGCGCGGGCGTCGACGCGCCGCTCGCCGCGCGCCTGCTCGGGCGCCATGTACTCCGGGGTCCCGAGGACGGTGCCCGGCAGGGTGAGCTGCTGGTCGATCCGGAAGCGCGCGATCCCGAAGTCGAGCACCATCGCGCGATCGAGCCGCCCCTCGACGAGGACCAGGTTGCTCGGCTTGAGGTCGCGGTGCACGACGCCCTGCCCGTGGAGGGCGCCGAGCGTCTCCGCGATCCGCGCGACGACGTCGACGCTCTCGGCGGGGGTGAGCCCTCGCCGCGCGATGCGCTCGGCGAGCGTCTCCCCGGCGAGCCACTCCATCACCAGATACGGCTTGCCGCCCGCCGCGACGCCGTGGGCGATGTACCGGACGACGCCGGGGACGCGCAGCGCCGAGAGCGCCTCCACCTCGCAGGAGAAGCGGCTGAGCTCACCCTTGTCGGCGCGGCGAAGCACCTTGAGAGCCACCGTGTCGCCGCTTCGCCGGTCGCGCGCCCGGTAGACGTGCCCCATCCCGCCCGAGCCCGCGAGGCCCTCGATCTGGAACCGCTCGTCGACGATCTCTCCGACGCGCATCAACGGCCGTGAATCCAGCGATATCACGCGCGCCCCCCTCCTGGTCTGGATACAGGCCCGGGATGGTATGGCGACTCACCTCCACGGCGGTCGCGACCGGATCGAACGCGCGATGCGGCGCGTCAGGGCTGGAGTCTCACGAAGAACACGCCGGGGCGCTCGGGGAGGACCGGCTCCGCGCACGCGCTGGCCGCCCGCCGGCGCGAACGAGGGTTCTCGACGGATACGTGCGTGTGCGCAGGCCGTCCGGGTGGTGCGCCGAGCGCGGGTAAATCGTCGACAACGAGGGCGCCCGTGATGGGGGAACGGCGCCGGCGCCGGAGAGGGCGCCCCGGGTGCCGTGTTCTGCGGGCTCGGTTCAAGGCATCTGAAAGGCATCCAAGGGCGCATCGCGCCCTGTCGATAAGCTACGTAGTCGCGTCCTGTCGATGGGTCGGTCTGGCGCATCGCGGACCTCGTCATCGCGCCGGCGAGGAGACCTCGCCTGCGCCATCGACGAACGCGAGACGCCGCCCACGGCGCCCAGGGTGGGCGCTCGAGCGGCAAGGAGGCGGCGCGCATCCAGAGGGCGGCCCCGAGGCGCGCTCGCCGGCGGCCCGGCACCTCCGCCCGCGGCGTGGTGTCAGGACGTCCGCGCGGTGCGAGCGAGGACGGAGACGGCGCTGGGCGGACATCATGAATGAAGTTTTTCTCTCCTGACGTTATCTTCGCCTCGGCGGCGTTTGTGATGAAGATCTTGTGCCCCGACGCCGTCTCCGCCTGGGTGGCGTTCGCGAGCTGGCTCGGCGACCAAGGTGGCTGTTGACATCCACCCGCGGAGCTGCAATGTCTCTCGCTGCGCTTGCCCTTACCCACAGGAGACGTCGGATGTCGATGAGCAAGAAGCTGATGAGTGCCGTGTTGATGACCGTCGGCATTGGCTTTGCTGGAGCCGCGTGGGCCGCTGGCGGGACCGCGGACCTCCCCGCATCCGTCGCCGAGAAGAAGGATTTCGGCTGCGGTGCAAAAGGACAGAAGGCCTGTCCGATGCAGGGCTGGATGAAGACGGTGATGCAGTCGGCGACCACGAGCGGCGACGGCGCGAAGATCGCGGAGGCGCTGAAGTACGTGGCGGCGAGGCCGCCGAAGGGTATGGACAAGTGGGTCGCGATCTCGAACGACGGCATCGAGAAGGCCAAGAAGGGCGACATCGACGGTGCCAAAGCGAGCTGCAAGACCTGCCACGATCTGTACAAGGCGGAGTACAAAGAGAAGCTCCGCGACGCCGCTTTCTGAGGCGCTTCTCTCCTCTTTAGCCCTCTTCCCTCCCTCCCCTCTTCCTTGCGCGCGCCGAGAGCGCGCCTCCTTGCGGCAGCCCTGGCCGGTCACGCCGGGGCTCGCCTGCCGCTGAGCGGCGCCGGCCATGAAGCCGGCCCGCGGGCCAGAGCCCCCGTCGGGTGCGCGCCGGACGGCGCAGATCAGCAGCCGCCGCCGGCAGCCGCGCAGATCTCCTGGGGCGTGAGCGTCCGGCCGAAGATGCGGAGGCTGTCGAGCAGCCCGTTGAACTCGTCTTCCCCCGAGGGCTCGTCCGAGCCGATGTGGACGGGCTGTTCGCCTGAGGCGATCACCGGGCCAGAGGGGCTCCGGTCGACCTCGACGCCGTTCACGTAGAGGCTCTGCGTCTGGCCATCAGAGAGACAGGCGACGTGCGTCCACTGCCCGGGAACGATGGGGTAAGCCACGTTCCGCTCGACGCCCATGGTGCAGCGGATCTGTCCGCCCGGCATCAGGAAGAGCGAAGGCTTCCCGCCGCTGTCGATCACGGTGTATCGCCGCTTCTCGGGGAGAGAGGAGGGGTTGATCCAGACATCGATGGTCATCGCGGAGGCGGTCCATGCGGCGTCGTGACGGAAGTAGAGTTTGCTCCCCATCTTCACCGAGAGCGCCTGCCCGGCCCGGCCAGGCGCGTAGTGCAGGCTGCGCACCCGCTCGGGCGTGAAGTGATGCTGCGAGGCGTCGTCGGGGTTCCCCTCGAACGCGAAGCACGCGATCAGCGATGGAGCTGCCGCCCCGCACAGCGGCTTGGGAGCGCCGCCAGGCTCTTCGACCTGAGCGCCGCCGGGTTCTTCGACCGGATCCCCGCCGGGCTCTTCGACCGGATCGCCGCCGGGTTCTTCCGTCGGCGTTCCGCCGGGTTCTTCCGCCGGCCCGCCGCCAGGCTCTTCGACGGGAGCGCCGCCCGGCTCTTCGACGGGAGCGCCGTCAGGCTGTCCGGCGATGGCTCCGCCGGGTTCTCCAGCGGGATCGCCGCCAGGTCCTCCGGGTTGAGCTTCGGATTCACCTGACCCGCCTGTGCCTCTCGTGTCGAGGGCGCAGCCAGGCAGCGACAGAAGAAGCACGGCGATGCCGGCCAGGCGATGTGCAGAGTGATAAGATTTGCAAAGCATGCTGCGTTTCCTACGGGGCGCTCAGCGTAGCTCAGAACGCCGCTCCCTGTCACCGTGCCTCGCACGGAGGCTCGACTCGCGCCGGCGCGCCACGCGACGATGCAGTGAGAAGAAAAATGCACCACAGAGGCGCAGAAGAAGAGGCGCGGAGTGCATGGCGGTCGCTCGCTGCTCTCTCCTGTGAACCCTCCGCGTCTCCTGGGTCGCGTTCGAGCAAAGAGAAGACCGTGAGCGCGGACGGGCCGGCGTTTTTTTACGGTGGTGGACGACAAGTAGACTGTTGCTCGACGTCGTGCTCCGGTTCATGGACGGATTCATGGACCGACACGGGGCTCCGCTCCTGCTGCTCACGGCGACGTGGCTCCTGGCCGGCTGCGACAGGGAGGCCCCCCCACCTCGGCCGGACGCGACGCCTGACGGCGACGGAGGAGGAGGGGCGGCCGCGCCGGGGTGCGCGGCCGGCGAGCGCACGACCGATTCTGGGTGCGAGCCCGCGGGCATCCCGCCCGAGGCCTGCGGCGCCCGCTTCACGCCGGGCGACCGAGCGTGCGCGCCTGTCCTGCCGGATGCCCCCTGCCCTGCGGGGACGATGGCCGTGCCGGGGGAGACCGCCTGTCGCGAGGTCGCGCCGTGCGGTGAGGCGCCATGGGGCGACATCGCCCTGGACGAGGGGACACAACACGTCGACGGCGCCTATCCAGGGGGCGACTCCGATGGCACGCCGGAGAGGCCGTGGACGACCGTCGGCGAGGGCCTCCGCGCGGCCGCGCCCGGCGCGGTCGTCGCGATCGCGGCGGGGACGTATCCAGAGGACGTGATCGTCAACAAGCCAGTACGGCTGTGGGGGAGGTGCCCGGCGCTCGTCGAGATCGCCGGGGCAGGGCCGGACACGGCCGCGGCCATCGAAGTCGGCGCGGGCGCCGACGCGGCCGAGATACGGGGCGTCGCGATCCGCAGCGCGGGGCAAGGTATCCTGGTCTCGGGCTCGAGCGGCGTCGTGATCGACGAGGTCTGGGTGGCCGGCGCGGGCGCCCAGGGCATCAAGGTGGACAACGCGCAAGGCCCGGCGGCGCTCACCGTCCGTGGCTCGCTCGTCGAAGGGGCCCATCGGGTCGGCGCGCACAGCGCGGGCGCCGAGCTCGCCCTCGAGTCGTCCGTCGTGCGAGGAACCCTCGAGTCCGGCGAGGTCGAGGGGACGGGCGTCGGCGCGAACAGGGGAGAGGGCAACACGGCCGCCTCGATCACGATACGCGCATCCATCGTCGAGCAGAGCCACGGAACCGGCGTGTACCTCATCGCCTCCGAGGCGCTCGTCGAGGACAGCGTGATCCGCGACAGCACCGGAATCGACACCAACGCCGCCGGGATGGGCGTGCTGGCCATCCGGAACAGCCGGGGCCAGCCGAGCCAGGTGACCTTGAGGCGCAGCGTCCTCGAGGCCAACGAGGAGGCGGGGATCTGGGTCCAGGGCTCGTCCGCCGTCGTCGAGGATACGGTCGTGCGCGACACGCGGCCTTACCCGGACAAGCTGGCGACGGGGTGGGGCATCTACATCGCCGCCGACCTCGAGGAGGGCCTGCGCTCCGAGGCGACCCTGCAACGCGTGGTCGTCGAGCAGAGCCGCTACGTGGGCGTCGCGATCCTGAGCTCCGACGCCTCGCTCGACGGCGTGCTCGTGCGGAACACCCTGCCGCGCGACGCGGACGGGAAGCACGGCGTCGGGCTCGCGGTGGCCTCCCGGGGCCCGCTGCGCGGCGACGTCACGGCGCGCGGCTCCGTTGTCGAGGGGAGCCGCACCGCGGGTGTCTTCATCGAGGGCGCCGACGCGACGCTGGAGCGGGTCGCGGTCCGCCGCACGCTCCCGCAGGCGTCGGACGGGCGTTTCGGCCGGGGGATCGAGGTCCACGCGCTCGACGCGCCGGACGGGCGGAGCGGCCTCGTGATCCGGTCGTCGCTCGTCGAGGAGAGCGTCGATTCGGGGCTCGCCCTCTTCGGATCCGTGGCCACCCTGGAGGAGACCACGGTCCGCGGCACGCGGAGCTCAGCCGATGGGCTCCAGGGAAACGGCGTCACGATCGTCAAGGACCCCGGCGACTCGGAGGCCACGTTGACCGGCGTGCGCATCGAGGCGAGCGACGGCGCCGCCGTCGCGAGCTTCGGCGCCTCGGTGGCGCTCGCGCGCAGCACCATCGAGTGCAACTTCATCGATCTCAACGTCGAGACGGAGAGCGGCACGGCGGGCAAGATCACCGACGGCGGCCAGAACCAGTGCGGCTGTCAGGGCGTGAGCGTCCCGTGCAGGGCGAAGAGCGCGGGGCTCGCGCCGCCGGAGCCGCTGCCGGAAGCGCTGTGACGCCGGCCTCGCCTCAGCCCGGCTCCCGCCGGGCGCGGCGCGGATCCCCCGCTGCGCTCCTCCGCGCCTCCGGCTGGCAGGCCGGGCAGAAGATCGCGTCGTGCCCGTGGACGCTCGCGCGACGGAGCTTGTCGCCGCAGCGCGGGCACGGCTGGCCCGGGCGCCCGCGGACCTTGAGGAAGTCGCGCAGCCGCTCGTCCAGCGCCGGCGCGCGCCGGGCGATCGTCCGGGTCGCGTCGCCGAGGACACGGGCGATCGCCACGTGCAGGCGGTCGGTCTCCTCCTCGGAGAGGCTCTGGACCGTCGCCTTCGGGTGGATCCTTGCCTCGAAGAGCACCTCGTCGGCGTACGAGTCTCCCATGGAGTCGAGCGCCGTCCCGTCCATCAGGAAATCCTTGGCGAGGTCGCGCCGCCCGCGCGCGGCGGCGCGGAACGCCTCCTGCGTGAACACCCGGGGATCGAGGACGTCGAGGCCGACGCGCTGGAGCCCGGGGATCCTGTCGAAATCGCCCCGCGCGAGCACGTGGACCTTGCTCATCTGCACGTCGTCTCGGACCCTGAGCTCGCGGCCGTCCCCGAGGGTCAGCGAGAAGGCGAGATCGGTCGGAATCCGCGTCTCTCCTGGCCGCGTGATCGAGAACCGCCCTGCCAGCATCGGGGAGATCACGAGATCGAACGCGCGCGCCCCGTCGAGCTCGAAGACCACGGCGTGCGCCCGCCGCGCCACGCGCCGGATCGCCGCGCCCGGCAAGAGCGCGTCGAGGCGCTCCGGGAGCAGGACGTGCAGCACCACCGAGTTCTCGGCCCGCGCCGCGGCCACGGCCGCGCCCGCGAGCTCGCGCGCGAGGATCGGAACGACGTACTCCAGGTCCGGGCGCTCGGGCACGCCTCCAGGATACAGATCTCGCCGCGAAGATCGCGCGACTTCGGGCGAGGCGCGAAAAAGAGGCGCGGCGGCGCGCCGATTACGCGCTGATTACCCGCTGATTACGCGCTGATTACCCGCTGATTACCCGCTGATTACGCGCTGATCACGCGCTGATCCGCGGGGACTCCTCGCCGAGCGCGGCCTCGCCGGCATCGCCCCGCCTCGGCCGCTGCGCCCCCTGGATCACGAGATCCTGGCGCCGTGCGAGCGCGTACACGACGCGGATGAGCGCCGTCTTGAAGGCCTTCTCCGGCGGCGGGTTCAGGTGCACGACCCTGCGCTCGCCCGGCGGCGCGACATGGCTCGCGCCCCGGCGCGAGCCCCGCTGCGCGACGGGGCTCGCGCCGCCGGGCTGGTCCTCCTTCGGCTCCTCGAGCTCCAGCGCGATGGGGATGGCGCCCCGGGGCTCGAGCGCCGACCGGATGTCGTCGAAGCGGAGCTCGCCGCCCGCCTGCCCCGCCTCGTCGGGCGGCGGCGCCTCGATGCGGACGAGGTCCTGCCCGCCCTCGCCGAGGAGCTCATCGTAAAGAGCCGTTACTCCCGGCACGAAGGCGCTGTGGACCATGAAATAGTTCTTGATGCGCTCGGTGCTGACGAGGCTGACCCGCACGGCCAGGCCGCACTTGTCGGGGGCAAGGAGGCTCCGGACGTGCTCGCCCTTCGCCACCGAGGAGAACTCCGCGAGCACGTGCAGCGCCCTGCCGTGCGCGAGCTCCCGGCTCGCCAGCGCCCGCGCGAAGCGGATGACCCGCATCGCCGTGCGGGCGTCGCGATCGAGCCCCTCGGGCTCGCTCAGGAACACCGCCGCGGAGAGCGGCGCGCCGCGCGCCACGCAGCGGACCGCGAGCGAGGCGAGGTCGTGCCCGTGCTGCGTGTACACCGTCGCGCTGCCCCCGCGCGGGAGCGAGAGCATCGCCCCGTCCGAGCCCGGCGGCGCGCCGCCCGGGCCGGGCGTCACGCCGAGCGAGGCGAGCCGATCGGGGAGCGGCATCCGCTCGTCCCCGCGCTCCCCGAGGACCAGCGTCACCTCGACGCCCGGCACGAACCGCGCGAGCGCGTGCAGCAGCGAGGGCAGCGCGGCGCTGTACCCGACGATCAGCACCCGCTCGATCTCGCCGAGGTGCAGCGAGAGCTTCGCCGCCCACGCGTGCGCCGCCGTCGCGCCGTCCGGCGCCGCGGCGCGCTCGATCCCCCGCCCCCTGTAGAGCTCTCGCCCGTAGTCCAGGAGCGGCGCATACGTCGCCGATACGCCGATGAGCCCCCTGAGCCGCTGCGCCGGCACCCGGCCCGCCCGCGCGCCGAGGGCCCACGCCGGCGACCCCTCGGGCGGATCGAGCAGCGGATTCAGCCACGGCACGAGCCCCTCGACCGACACGAGCTTGCCCTCCTCGCGCTTCGGCACCGCCGCCTCGTCCCCGAGGAACACCCCCGCGAGGATCACCTGCTTCTCGCAGGCGGCGCGCGCCATGTCCGAGAACGAGAGCTCGTGCTTCGGCGCCTTGCCGAGCTTGCCGACGGCTCCGGCCGCCTCCTCGCCCAGGAAGATGTGCGTGTAGAACTCGGAGCCGTCCGCGGTCATGAGGTCGGTGTAGAGGGACTCCACGCCCGGCGTGAGCAGGTGCTGGCAGAGGAAGAAGCCGAGGAACCGCTGCATGTCGAGCGGATGTGTCCCGGGCCCGCCCACCTCCTGGATGAGATCGCGGTTCTTGCTCTCCTGCACCTCGACGAACACGTGGCCGTGCGGGTTCTGCGTCCGGAACGAGGAGAGCGTCATCGCCGTCAGGGCGTCGGCGTCGGGCCCCGCGTCGGGCCGCGCGAGGATCAACGCCCGCTTCGCCTCGGCCGCGCCCACGAGCTCGAGCGCCTCCGGCTGCGCGCTGTCCCCCTGGCGGTAGCTCACCCAGCGCATCCCCGGCGCGTAGAGGTAGGCGGGCGGGTCGTCCTCGGTGCCGAGGAGCGCCATCCGCGGCAGGGCGTGGCGGGTCGGCGGGGGCCCGCGGCGGATGAGCCACAGCCAGAGCTCGGCGAGCCGGATGCTCCGGAGCGCGCGGTGGCGCTCGTACAGCCGGACGAACTCCTGCACCAGCATCTCGGCCTCGTGCACCGGGCCGATCACGAGCGCGTGCCCCGCGTAGCGGACCGGCCGCCGCCGCGCCGCGCGCACGACCTGGTCGACCACGTTGGCGCCGATGCCGATGATGAACGACGTGATGAAGACGCCCACCATGGTGAGGCCGAGCGAGACGACGGCCACGACGGGGTGGACCCGGAGGTTCTCGACGAGGTTGTCGGCGCTCTCGATCTGCCGGAAAGACCACCAGATCCGGTCGATGAAGTCGGTGTCCGGGGTCGGGCCGCGGCCATCGTAGTCGTGCGTGATCGCGAGGTGGCTGAGCAGCACGGAGGAGCCGAACGCGAGCCCCCAGACGGCGAGCGTGACGAGCCCGAACTGCTCGAGCAGCTCGCGCCGCGTCATGATCGCGTAGAGGTCGATCGCGATCTCGCGCGTGAAGCGCAGGAGCAGGAAGAGCCGCGAGAGCCGCAGCATGGGGAGGGCGTGGGCGGCGTGCGCGTCGAGGATCCGCTCGAGCGGCAGGAAGCTGACCCAGGCGATGATGTCGAAGGCGAAGAGGAGCACGTCGAGGCGCGATCGCCCGTCCCCGCGCTGGTGGAGGAGGACGGCCCGGAAGAGGAGCTCGACGCCGAAGATCGCCAGGAAATACGGGCGGAGCTGCTCGTCGAGGCCCTGGATGGGCAGGACCGAGACGAGGATCAGGAGCGAGATCGCGGCCTTGACGGGGCGGGTCTCCAGCCCGCCGGCGAGGCGGTGGAGCAGGGGCAGGCGGGGCGCCATGGGCGGCAAGGATAGGCGACCTCGCGCGCGGCTGCTGTAAGCTCGCCGGGTGCCTGCTCGCCGATCGCGCGCCGGTCACGCGCGCGGAGGCCGCGGCGGCGCTCGCCGCACCTCAGATCGCCGGCGGCGCCCACCGACGCACGGTCGGACGAGCGAAGGTGTAGAGGGCGTCGATCGTGCGACGTGGAGGAGCCCGAAGGTAAGTTGCTCGGTGAATCGACCACGCGTGGAAGATACACGCGTCTCCGGCGCGCAAGACGACGCGCGCGGCGTTCGGCATGTCCGGCGTGGTCCGGTCGGCGCCCCTGCGGATCCGGAGCTCGTCCGGGGTGTCCCAGCGGGCGTGGGAGCCGGGGACGATCTCGAGCCGATCGTCGTCTTCCAGCGCCACCCTGAAGTGGACCGATGTCGTCGTCGCGATGATCGCGCGCTCGATTTCTGGATCGGATTGGCCGAACTGGCTGTCTCGGTGCCAGTCCCCGTCCCAGTCGCGCCTCGTCTGCTCGTGGTAGTAATGCGCGTCCTTCAGGCGCGGGACGTCTTCCTCTCCTTCTCCCGCTCCCGCACGCGAGAGGCCGGCGAGCAGCTCGCAGACACGCCGGGAGCCGACGAACGCGGAGATGAGCTCCAGCGCGCAAGGATCGTCCTGAAAGCAGGTCGCGCCGTCCGTGAGGAGCGAGATCCTGGGGGTCGAGTGACCCGTCTCCCGGGAGAGCGCTCGTGTGCGGAGGAGCGCGGCGTCGCACGCGCGGCGGAGCTCGGCGCGCTCGGCGATGTCGAGGAAAGCGCGCATGATGAAGAAGCCTTGCGCGCGAAAGGCGTCGATTCGATCTCTCGTTGACGTGCTCATCTTGACCTCGCGATACGGGGGATCGCGGAGATCACTCAATGGATGGCCCGAGGCCCACGCATCGCCAGGGCGACGAGGGGGCTTTGAGGGAACGGCCGCGGGCGGTGGCGGCTCGAGACGACGAGACACGCGAGCCGCCCCGCGATCTCGAAGGTCGCGAGCGCGGCCGGCGCGCCGAAGTAATCGATCGGCACGAGATCGATGCTTCGCGCCGCCTTCGGCGTGGAACGCTCGTCGAGGATCTGCGCGAGCGCCTTCTGGTAGCTCTCGCCGGTCCGGGCCATCCTGGCGCGGACGTCGGCGCGCAGCTTCTTGTGGTGGTGGCGGTTCCCCATCGGCCCTGTCCAGGTGATCTGCCGAGATCGGTCCTTGTCGGCCGGCACCGACGGAAGAGCGGCAGCATCACGAGCGAAGACCGCCGAAGGGCAGCGCCCTCTTCGCCCCTCGCGGAGCCGTGCCGGCGGCGAGCGAGGAGCCGGGCTCGGAGCAGCCCGTGAGACGAAGTGTTCGCGGGAGCACGGCCGCTGTCAAGCAGGCGCCAGGGGCCCTCGCGCCGGGTGGGGCCATCCACGCGCCACGAGGGCCTCAGCGCTGCGTCTCGCTGACGGGGTGCTCGGGGCCGGGGCGCCCGTCAGCCAGCGTCTCTCGGAGGCGCTCCTGCGTCAGCCCCGGGCTGCTCGATAGCTTGGTATCCGCGTGGGGATCATCCGATCGGGCGACCGACTGCGCATGGGCCGTCTCGGGGCGCGCCTCGCTCAAGGGGTGGCGGCTTCCAGGCCGGCCCGTTGCGAGCGTCGAGCCCTGGCCGGTCTCGGGCGGAGACGCGGCGTGCGCCGGCCGCGGCGGGGGTGCGCCAGCCGAGCGCGGCGCGAAGAGGTCCGCCCAGTCGGGCAGGTGCCGCTGGAGCCGCACGCGCTCGGCCTCGGGCAGCGCCTCGCCGATGACCTGGCACACGGCCTGGGCGTGCTCCATGCCAAAGCCGCGCGGCGCGCCCTCGCGGCGGGCGATGCGGTCGTAGAGTTCGTCGCGATCGAAGTCGCCCTGGTACGTGGCGCCGCGCACCACGGCGGCGACCGGACCCGGCAGCCCACCGGCGACCGCGGCCGCCTCCTCCACGAGCAGCCGCTCGCCGAGCGTCCGTGCTGTCACTGCGATCGCACGCTCGGCCTCATCGCGGCCCTCGAAGCCGGCGCGGCGCTGCACCTCCTCGACGAAGCGGTCGTAATCCATGAGGGGCCTCCTTCCGGAGACGATCCTTTGCGAGGCCCGTGCCAGGCGCGTGCCCGGGGGAGGAGGGTCCGGCCGGTAACGTTAACCTGCGGCGACCTCAACCTGGGTCGGTCGTCCCACCCCAACCTGGGTGGCCGGCGACCTCAACCTGGGTCGGTCGTCCCACCCCAACCTGGGTCGGCGACCCCCCAACCGGCGACCTCAACCCCAACCTGAGTCGGGGCGCCCGACCTCAACCTGGGTCGGGGCCCCCGCCTCGGGTCGCCTCGCGCAGCGTGAGCCCGATGCAATGCTTCAGACCCGCCTGGAGGTCGGAAAGCGTCGTGATCTCGGCAAGATCGATCCCGAGCGAGACGATCGTCTGGGCGACGCTCGGCCGGATCCCGGTGACGATGCCCTCCGCGCCGAGGAGCCGGATCGCGCGGACGAGATCGACGAGGTAGCTCGCGGTCTTCGTGTCCACGGCCTCGACCCCGGTCAGGTCCAGCAGCGCATAGCGGGCCCCGGTGCGCACCACCGCCTGGAGCAGGCTGTCCATCACCTCCGCCGTCCTCGCGCTGTCGACCACGCCGATCATCGGGAGCGCCAGCACGCCCTTCCAGACCTGCAGGATGGGTGTCGAGAGCTGGCGGATGACCTGCTGCTGACGCTCGATGATCGCCAGCCGCTCCCGGAGCTCCCTCTCCGCGCGCCGTGCCTCGGTGAGATCGAGCGTGATGCCGACCACCGAGTCCACCTCGCCCCCCTCCCCCCGGACCGGGACGAACCAGTTCTCGATGGGCTTTCCGTCCGCTTCCATGACGTTGTGCATCGGCTCCCCTCGAAGCGCCCTGCGCAACCCCCCGGTCTGGTGCTCCTTGTAGATGTCGAAATTGTTCAGCCCCACGAGCTGTCCTGGCTTCATGCCGGCCGCCGCGAGCGCCTTGCCGTCGTAGTAGGTGAACACGCCGCTGGCATCGCAGGCCCAGACGACGACATCGAGGTTCTCGACGAGGGCACGGAGGATGTGCTGGTGCTCCGCCTGACGCCTGGACGCCTCGATCTCGGCCGTCACATCGCGGCCGATGCACATCACGCCAACCGCCTCGCCCCGCGCATCGAGCACGCGGTGATGAACCCACACGACGGCCACGTCGCGCCCGTCCCTCCGGGTGTGACGCAGGCGCTGCTCCCCGCTGTCCTCGTCGAGCAGCCGCCGCCACAACCCCGCGCCCTCGGGGACAGGGAGCAGCTCGACGATGGATCGACCCATCACCTCCTGCCTCGAGAACCCGAGCTGTCGCGCGGCGCTCTCGTTCCACGCCGTGATCGCCAGATCCAGCCCGTATTCGACCACCGCGAGCGGCGATCGCGCGAGAGTGTCCACGTGTGCGCTCATGTTCAGGTGCCCCGCCCGCGATGCGCCGGCGGCCTCGGCTGCGCAACCTAACCTCACGACCTGCCGGCAAATCAAGCCTTAAGGGGCGCCCGCGGGGAGGCGCGGATCCCATCTCGTCGCGGCGCTGCCGTGGGTCCAACACGCGTGTAATGTTCGCGACACCCCGATGCAGCGTTAGCCCTCACCGGCGCGGCCCGCGCGCGCCTTGAGCTGCACCCGCAGCGCCTCGACCACGTGATCGCGCAGCGCGACGGTCTTCCTCGGCAAGTGCTGGCCGCTCGGGAACACGAGAAAGACCCCGCCCGTCGGCGCCGTCCAGCGCGGGAGCACGCGGACGAGCGCTCCGGCCAGCACGTCCTGCTGGACGAGGAAGGTCGGGAGCAGGCCGATCCCGCCGCCGTTGCGCACCACCTCGCGCGCGAAGAACCCGTCGTTCACGAGCCACCGGACGCGGAGCCGCGCGCGGGCGCGCGACACCTCGTCTCGCCCGAACGGGCTCGTCTTGATGAGCGACACGCCATCGTGCCCCGCGAGATCCTCCAGCGTCCTCGGCGTCCCCCGCGCGGCCAGGTACGCGGGCGAGGCGTAGAATTGCAGGTGCAGCTCGCCCACCTTGCGCGCGACCAGCGTCGAGTCTCGCGGCTGCTTCGCGAGGAACCGGAACGCAGCGTCGTACCCCTCTTTCACCAGATCCACGGGCTGCGTCGACAGGTCCATCTCGACCGTGATGCGCGGGTAGCGGCGGCAGAAGGCGGCGAGGATCTCCGCCAGCACCTCGGTGGCGAAGTCCGCCGTCGCGGTGAGGCGCAGCGTGCCCGACGGCTCGTCCTCGAGCTCCGGGAGCCCCTCGATCGCCTCCGTCAGCGCCTTGAGCCGCGAGCCGAGGCGGTCCACCAGCGCGTGCCCGGCCGTCGTCAGCGCCACGCTGCGCGTCGTCCGCTGCAAGAGCCGCACGCCGAGCGACGCCTCCAGCGACGCGACGCCCCGGCTGACCGTCGACTTGGGCACCCCCAGCCGGCGCGCCGCCTCCGTGAAGCTCGCCGTCTCGGCGACCGCCGCGAAGACGGAGAGGTGGTTCAGATCCATTGTTCCCATTCCGGCACACAGTAGCCAGTTTCTGCGTGTTGCACCAGATTCGAGACAGAGGCAAACATCCGCTCCACCTCGTCACAAGGAGCTCTCACCATGTCTCAGCCTCTCCTCGTCACCGGCGCGAACGGCCAGCTCGGGCGGCGCGTCGTCGATCTCTTGCTGGCGCAGGGCGCCGGGCCGCTCATCGTCACGACCCGGCACCCGGAGAAGCTCGGCGAGCTCCGCGCCCGCGGCGTCGAGGTGCGGCGCGCAGACTTCGATGCTCCCGCGTCGCTCGCGGAGGCGTTCGCCGGCGCGGCGCGCCTCTTGCTCATCAGCACCGACGCGCTGGACCGCCCGGGCCGGCGCATCGCGCAGCACCGGAGCGCGCTCGAGGCCGCGGTGAAGGCGGGCGTGCGGCACGTTGTCTACACGTCGCTGACCAACCCCGGGCCAGGCTCGCCGATCACGATCGCGCCCGACCACCAGGCCACCGAGGACGCCCTCGCGGAGAGCGGGCTCGGCGCGACCGTCCTGCGCAACAACCTCTATACGGACTTCCTCGTGCCCTCGCTGCGGCGCGCGCTGGCGACGGGCCAGCTGGTCGCTGCGGCCGGCGACGGCAAGGCCGGGTATGTCACGCGCGAGGACTGCGCCCGCGCCGCGGCCGCGGCCCTGGCGGCCGATTTCGACGGCAAGCGCGTGCTCGATATCACCGGGCCGGCGGCCGTGTCCCAGCGCGAGCTCGCGCAGATCGCCTCGGCCGTCACAGGCAAGTCGATCCAGTACGTCCCCGTGCCGCGTGATGTGCTGGAGCAAGGCATGCAGAAGGCCGGGATGCCCGCGGCGATCGCCGGGCTGCTCGCCTCCTTCGACGAGGCGATCGCCCGCGGAACGCTCGATGTGGCGACGAGGGCGGTGGAGGAGCTCACCGGCAAGCCCGCGGAGGACGTGCGGAGCTACGTTTCACGCCACCGGGCAGCGCTGCTCGCGCCGGTCGAGGCCTGATCAGGCGGGAACACCGATGGCGAGCGTGTAGACGACAGACTCGTTCACCCCATCCATGCCGAGGAGATCGTCGATGCCGCGGTCATAGTAGCCGCCCAGCGGAACGCCGCCGAGCTGAAGCGACTGGGAGGCCAGCAGCACGTTCTGCGCCAGATGCCCGGCCTCGATCAGCGCGAACCGGTACCCTCGGAGGCCATACTTGAACCGGTTTCGCCTGAACATCGCCGCGATCAGCAGGACAACGCTCGCGCCCATCACGATCCCGGGAGCGACCATGGAGCCGCCTATCTCCTCCCGGCAGTCGCCAGCCCGCACCTGTTCCAGGGCGTGCTCGAAGGGGTCGTAGTGGTACACGCCACAGGCAACCCCGTCGACCCCGAGGACGGCGCAGTAGAGATCCAGGGGGTAAAGCGCGCCTCCTGAAGGGACGGTCCGCATCGTCATCGGGCTCGCGGGGACCGTGTGGGTGATGCCGTACCCGGCGTACACGAGGCTCGAGAGCGCCTGCAGGTCGATGCGCGCGCCGCTGAACTGGCGGATCGATCTGCGCTCCCGCAGGAGCGCGGTCAGGCCCACATCGGGCAGCGCCGGTCCTGGCAGTCGAATCGCCTCGCCGAGCACGTACCGCTTGGTCGACCTCGCCGTCGAGCGCTGGAGCTGCGCGCTCGTCTCCAGGAGCGCCCTACCAGCCGCCTCCTCGCCAAGGATGCCCGGATGGATCTTGGAAGCCTCATGGTATGTCTCCGCCGGATCATCGAGCTCCACCTGGTCTCCATAGACCAGCTCCACGACATTGACCGTGACCGCATCGGCTTGACTCAATTTCATCATGTCCCCCAGTTGCCCCAGTCAGCGCGCCACGGCGCCGTGCCGCCGTCCAGCGCGATCCGTCTCTTCAGCTCGTTCAACGACGGACGCCGTGGAGGACGCCCGCTCGTCCTCTCTCGCATGAGCTCACGGGAACGGGTGCGGATGGACGTTGATGTCTGCAAACGAGAGCGGCCGGTCGCGGAGCCCCGCCTCGTACGCCGCATGATAGAGCCGCTTGCCGCCGAGGAACCGCGCGGTATGCGGAGCGTCGAGCCGGCAGAGCTCCGGGCAGATCACGCGCACCACCCACAGCCCGGCGTCGCGCACATCCGGCGAGGTGATGTCGACGAGGTACGCGCCGACGCCTCGCCGCGCGAGCGCTCGCACGGCCGAAGCGGTCTGACCGAGCACGTCCGTACCCTCCAGGGGGGGCACGTCGCCGAGGTGGCGCCGCTCTCTGCTTCGATCGAGGAACGCGGAAGACGCGGAGTTCTCTCGCAGCGCATGGTAGAGCGCATGGTCGTCGAACGTGCGGACTTGATGCGCCTCCAGGGCGCGCCGTCCCCTGGGCAGAGCGCTCAGGAGCTGCTTCGCCAGCACCCTGGTCTGGAAGGCCTCGCGCAGCGCCTTCCGCGCAGCCTCCTGACCGGTCGCCGCGCTGGCAGCGCCGACGGTCAGCGCGGGCTGCCCGGCCAGGGTGCATCGCGTCACGCCGATGGCGGTCGGCACGCGGAAGAAGACGCTCGCGTCGAGCGCGGCACAGTGAATGCCCGCTGGGGCCGGAACCACGCGCTCGTCATGACGAAGCGAGTCGTCTCCCTGCCAATCCAGGAGCGGCAGCTCCAATCGGTTGTTCCATGCGAGCATGAACGCGTCTCGCTCGATGACCTCCATCAGCGCGCTGAACGCAGCCTCTTCCAGCGTACCGCCCAGCGCGGTCCCGCTGCTCGTCGCGTAGGCGATCTGCGGCTCGCCGCGCGCGAGGTGTGACCCCATGAACGCCAGCTGCGCCGGCAGCCACGCGGGCATCCCATCCTGGATGGACCAGCCACGCACCCACCGGACCCGGGTGCCGGAGGTGAAGGGCACATGGGGGAAGTCGCTCGACGCGTACTGCGATGGATGAAACAGGGCGAAGCTCTCCGGCTCCGGCGCTGCTCCGTCCAGCTCCTCATACGAAGAGAGCACAAGATCCCCTGCAGGCACGTAAAACGACGAATATCGCTCGACGGCTTCGGCGACCGCCGCCACCCAGGCCGCCTCTCGATCGGGATGCACGGCGCTGGACATGACCTCGCTCGGCGCGCCGACCAGATCCGACATGTCGCCCGTGCGGGCGCCAACGTTGAAGAAGCGGCAGTCATCCGGAGCGCGGAGCAGCTCCACGGTGTCGCGCACGACGCCCGTATACGGAGACACGAGGGTGCGCAGCCTGCGGGCGACCTCGGCGAGCGGCGTGCGGTGCGCACGCCTCGGCGTGACGTGACCACGCGCCAGCTCGTCGCCCCGGGAGCGGAGCGGAGCAAACCTGTTCATGGCTCGGCTCCTGCCTGAAGGGCGTACCAGGGGCTGGGGGCGCTCGCGGCGACGCTGCATGCCGAGCACCGGGGTACGCGGTACGCCATGTGCGTGTCGCTGCGGACGGTTTGACCTGGGCTGACCGCGTAAAACCGCCCTGGCAAGAGCGGGTCCCGCGAGACGATCCAGCGGGCCACGAGCAATGCGGCGAGGCCGCTCACGATCGCCAGCATGGCGCAGGGCAGCGGGAAGCTGGGCGTGCTGCGCTCCAGGGCCCAGTATTGTCCGCGATACGCGACGTTCGAAGCGAGGCGCAGCCGGTAGCACTCGTAGCAGCAGGTTGCGTGCGGAAGGTAGAGCGGGCCTACCGCGGAGAACCGGCTGTCGTACGCGAGCACTTGCATCCAGGGGAACCGCCGGCGCAGCGCTTCCGCGTTCCAGCGCGCCACCCAATCGAGCTCGCCTCGATCCGGAGCGACCACGACGAGGTCCGCCGAGGCCAGGTCGCCCGCGTCGGCATCGAACGACCTCCGCTGCACGCCCGTGACCCCGGAGAGGCTCACCTGGCGCGCGATCTCGTCGGCGAGAACGCCGGCACCGACGACCGCCACGCTGGCGTCGCTCAACCTTTGCTGCGTGAGGGATTCCGGCTCGTCATCGCGGTATGCCGCGTGGAAGCGGGCCGATTCCCGGATGGGCCGCGGCGCCGAGGCCCCGACGGGAGAACCGCTCGTGAGCACCCCTTTCTCGGCCAGCAACCGCAAGGCGTTCGCGGTGGCGGGCTCGATGGATTTTCCCATGTACTCGATCACTTGCTCGACCGTACGCGTTCCATCGAGGATCGGGAGCAGCACCGGCAGCAGCTCGCTCGCGGCTTTGCCTTGAAAGCAGAGCGCCCTCTCTCCGTGCTGGAAGATCACCGCATCATCGGTGATCGCGACCCGATACCAGGTCTTGACACAGGGGAACTCGGGGACGTCGTCTAGCTTGTTCATACTCGCTCGTCAGCTTCTTCGCGCTGCGGAGCTGGCGACGAGGCATCACCACGCCGCCAGCGCTGGCACGCAGGACGATGACCGGGGCAGAGCCCGTCAGGAATCAATGGATCGCCGAAGGAGGCTCCTCATCTGACGAGGAGCCCCAGATTTCAGCCGCCCATCGCTCGACACACCTTCTTCAACGACGGCTCGGCCGACCGCCTCGACATCGAGGACGCCTGCGCCGAGCTGGCTCTCCGCGAGGCCCTCTCCCGACGCGAGGTCCTGGAATCGTTCGATCAGCTGTCGGTCATGTTCGATTCCTGTCTGCCATCGGTTACATCTGGTCACCATCGCAAGCGATGTGCCAGCCGCGAGGGTGTGCCCAGTCTCGTCTCGAGACCCATGAACCGCAGAGAAGAGCGGGCACTCTCGCTCGGCCACCACAGGGCCGGCCGAGCGAGCTGGAAGACAAGCACGCGCAACCTCCTGCGCGATCGAGCAATGCCCCACCGGCGCGCTGCGCGCCCGGTGGGAGACGCGCTTGTGTCAGCCAGGATCGCCAACCTGCGCGGCGGCACGAGCCAGACGGGCGAGCACCTCGCGCTCCTGCACCTCGCCCACGGAGACCGGCGGCGAGAGCGCGTCCTCGACCTCGGCGTGCCCGCCGCTGTAAAGCGGGCGAACGGCCCCTGGGAGCGCGCGGTGCAATCTGCTTCGCAGATTTCCTGAAATTGGACGCGAAACTCCCTTACGCTGGCCTCCCGGGATCTGCCTGGAGGAAGAATGTTCATGCGTCGATGGTCCGTTCTGCTGTGCGCTTCAGCTGTCGTTGCATGTGGTTCGGGGGACGACTCGCCGGGGAACGATGCGTCGGGCGGCGGCGACATCAGCTCCGGGGGAGGCGGAAGCGCGGGAGACGGGGGAAGCGGCGGGGACGGCGGGCTCTCTCACCCGTTTCGCTATGGCGCCAACCTCGGCCACCGCAACGTGGACTGGGGCGACGACAAGGAGGCCACGCTCGCGGCGCGAGCGGGCGTCCGCAGCCTCCGCATCAAGCTGCCAGCGGCCCACCTCGCGAGGTGGGGATACGAGATCGAGGTCGGGGACATTCAATCGTACGCGTCCCTGGGCATGGCGGACCATATCGGATTTCTCATCGGCTCCGAGTCGGTCGATCTGACGGTGGCGCCGGCCGACGCGGAGGACTGGCAGAACGAGTACTATATCCCGAAGAGCCTTTACGAGCCGATCTTCTCGGCCGATGGAACGGTGAATCCGAGCAATGCGTGGGCCTCTTACGTGTATCGGACCGTCGACGCCTACAAGCCCTGGGTCAAGCTGTGGCACGTGTGGAACGAGCCCGATTGGGTGGCCGACTGGCGCGTCACCGAGACCTGGAGGACCGAACCGCCGAAGGCCGCCGATCTCCCCCGGTTCAACGGATCGATATTTGACTATATACGAATGCTGCGCGTCACGAAGGAGGCCGCGCGCAAGGCGGATCCGAACGCGCGGATCGCGACGGGGGGGATCGGATACCCCTCGTTCCTCTCGGCGATCCTGCGCTACACCGACAACCCCGACGGGGGGGCGGTCACGCCAGATTACCCGGAGAAGGGCGGCGCCTACATCGACGTGCTCGATTTTCACTATTATCCGATCTTCAGCCCGAAGAGCTCGGATGCGTCCGTCGACGATTTCCTCGCGTCGAAGGACGCTTTCGCCGCGACGCTCGCCGACGCCGGGGCGGAGGTGCAGGGGTGGAATGTCTCGGAGAACGGCGCGCCGCTCGCGCGGACGCCGGAGTACCCGGAGGTGGGGAGCCCGGAGTACGCGCGAAACTACCTCATCAAGATGATGACGATGGCGCAGGCGCGCGGCATCGGCGGCGTCGACTGGTTCATTCTATCGAACGGCGAGGACGGGAGCGACGACGTGTTCGCGCACATGGGGCTCTACAACGACGTCGGCGCCCTCGCTAGCGTGGATGAGGCGACGAAGACCGACCTCGGCAAGGCATATACCACGCTCAACGATGTCCTCTTCGGCACGTCCTACGATGACGGCGCGACCAGGGAGCTCGCGCTGCCGGGGGGCGCTCGGGGCGCCGTGTTCACGAAGGACGGCAAGCGCCGGCTCGCGCTCTGGGCCGTGACGGCGAGCGGCACGGAGGACGCGTCCGCGAGCGTCGAGCTCGCGACGGCAACGGGGTTCGAAGTCCACGCGTGGGACGGAGCGAAGACCTCCGCCGACGCGAGCGGCGGCAAAGTGACGCTCGCCCTCTCGGGCAGCCCGGTGCTGCTGATCGAGCGGTGACGGCCGCGGCGACCCGACCCAGGTTGCGGCGACCCGACCCAGGTTGGGCCCGATCCGACCCAGGTTGCCCAACCTGCAAACCCGACCCAGGTTGCACGCCTGCCCGCCGGCCCCTGGTTGAGCTGCGGCAACGCAGCAATTCAGCCCAGCTGAACTCTACTCATGTCACGATCGGACCCCGGCCAGGCGAACTTAAAGCCAAGCTGGGCTAATTGTTCGTTTTCCCGGACGAACCTCCCCGTTCGATCGCGCAGAGCCGATCGCAACCCCTCCGTCCCCACTCCTACACATTCGGAACGGCATCGTCCCTGCACATCCCATTGCGTACAGTGCCGCACGACGATCTGCGGCCTACACCGCCGGCCCAGACGGAAGCGCCCCATGACAAGGCACGGATGCCCTCGCCCGTCCCGCCCGCCTTCCTGCAGCGCCGCCGCTGTGGCTCTACATCGTGAGCACGACGTCGGCCACGCTGGCGCCGTGAAACGTGCGCATCCACCACGTCCCCGCGGGGAATACGGCGTCGCGTACGCCAGCACGCCATCGCTCGAGTGCCGCACGGTACAACGTTCGAAATGCACGCACAGCGGCACCAGCGATTCGCCACGCGTCTCCCTGCTCGCGACCAACCGCAAACGTTGGATTGCCGTCGCGCAGCGGCTCGAAGCTCGTCACGCGCTCGTAAGGGGACACCTTACTGACTCTCTCGGCGCCCAAGAAGTGACGTCCTTGCCGCTGCACCTCCGCGCGGGCCCGGGCTTCCTGGCGCTCGAGCTCGGCAGAGACGTCCTGGCGAAAGCCCTCCGCGCTGTCCTCCTCGATGGCCGGCGGCAGCGCGAGCGAGACCGTCACCTCCTCGGGCCACTGCGGGTTTTCCGGGTCGAGATACACCGAAGGCCGTGCCGCGCGCAGCACGCCGCGACCGAGGTCGTCCACGTCCACCTTGGCGCCCGGCCACTCGCGAGCATGCTGCACCAGGCCAGCGGCGACAGGATTCGCCATGACATAAGCAATTTTCTCCACCACCGCCGCGCGCGTCAGCAGCCGCACCACGCTCGTGGCCTCGTGGTCCCACACCGGGCCTTCCCACCCGCGAAGCACCTTCGTGCCGAGCGCGACGATGCGATGGAAGAATTGCAAGAACCGCGGCAAGACGCCCCTCGAGTCGGTCACGACCAGGTGCAGATGCGTTGACATGGCGCAGAGCGCATGGACCTTGATGCCGTAACGGCGGGTTGACACCGCGAGCACGTAGACCAGGAGCTGGGTGATTGCCGCATCCGGGCGGAAGAGCAGGTGCCGGCGCAGGACGCGACGGGTGATGAGGTAGGTGGCTCCGGCAGCGATCTCGCGGGGCTGGCTCATGACAGGCGCAACAAGACAAGTGCCGTGCCAGGGATTTTCGCCAATCATTTCGCCGATTCGCCAAGCTTCGTGGGTGGCGGCCGCCTGGCGGTCCGCCACCTTAGCTGGAGCCATTGCTTACGCTAGCCCGACCTGGGTTGCGGTTAGTAGTCCGACCCGAATCGGGACGCCAAGCTCGAACTGCCAGCCTGGCCCACTGCCAACCTGGGTCGGCCCCGGTGGGCCCGCCGGGTCGGTCGGTCGCCCCCAACCTGGGTCGAGTCGTCATGCCGTTGTCATGGTAGCGTCCGCTCATGGAGCTCCGCCTGCGCGGCCTCACCCACCTCGATCCGCTCGCCGTCCCGCTGCCCCACGGCACCGAGGTGACAACCCGGGTCGACCGCGTCCTCGGCGAGCGCCGCGTCCCGCAGGGCGCCATCGGGCGCGTCGTCGGCTCGGCGGGCGCCGAGCTCGACGTGATGCTCGTCGGCGTGGGCGTCGTCCGCTACCGCCGGGACGAGCTCGTCCCGCGCAAGACCGGCCAGGTGCGGCACGCGGAGCGGCGCAGCGCCGCCTGGGACGCGCTCCTGCCCGCCATCGTCCTCGAGGCCGTCGTGGGGTCGCGCGCGTGGGGGCTCGCGAACGAGGGGTCCGACACCGACCGGCGCGGCGTCTTCGCCCTCCCCTTCCCTTGGACCACGGGCCTCGCCGAGCCCCCGCGGGACCTCGTGAGCGCCGACGGCAGCGCCTCGTACTGGGAGGTCGAGAAGGCCATCCGGCAGGCCCTGCGCGCCGACCCGAACACCCTCGAGCTGCTCTTCGTCCGCACCGCCGAGGCGCGCGACGAGATCGGCGCCTGGATCCTCGAGGCGCGCGACGCGTTCGTCTCCTCGGCCATCTATGGCAGCTTCGGCCGCTACGCGCTCTCCCAGCTGAAGCGGCTCTCGCAGGCGCACCGCCTCGCCGAGCACCGGGAACGGGTGCTCGAGTGGCTCGCCGACGACCCCTCGCTGGCGCTCGACGACGTCGCCCGGAAGCTCGCCGCCATCAGCCCGCGCGCCGCGCCGACCCAGGTTGACCGGGAGCTCCAGGCGAAGGAGTACATCAAGCAGCTCTACCGCTCGCTCCACGACCAGGGCTTGCTGCCCGCGCGCGACTTCGCCTCGCTCGCGGCCTTCGCCCGGGCCGACAGGACGTCGCTCGACCTCTCCCGCGACCTCCGCCCCAAGAACGCCTACAACCTGGTACGCCTCATCGCGACCGCCATCCGCTGGCTGCGCGACGGCGAGGTCGACCTGGTCGTGCAGGGCGATCTCCGCGAGACGCTCCTCGCCATCAAGGCCGGCGCCTGGCCGCTCGATCGCACCATCGAGCTCGCCGAGTCGATGACGCCCGAGCTGGAGGCCGCGCGGCTCACAACCAGGTTGCCGCCGCACCCCGACGTGCCCCGCGCCGACATGCTCCTCCGGCGGGTCCGCGAGGCGATCGCCCGCCGGCACCTCGCGGCGGAGCCCGGCCCCCTCGGCAAGGACGCTCCCCCCGCGCCGGTCGCAACCTGGGACGACGGAGACGCGGCCCCCACGCCCGGCAACGACCCCACGCCCGGCAACGACCCCGCGCCCGGCAACGAGGAGAGAAAGGACGACGGATGAACCCCCAGGTGCTCGAAGCAAAGCAGCAGGAGGTCGCGGCGCGCGTCATCGCCGAGGAGGAGGCCAAGCGTTCGCACCTCGTCATCGCCCTGAGCGGCGCGCACGCGTACGGCTTCCCCTCGCCGGACAGCGACCTCGACCTCAAGGCGGTTCACGTCGAGCCGACCGAGAAGCTGCTCGGCCTCCACCGCGGCAACGCGAGCCCCGAGCGGATGCAGGTCATCGACGGCGTCGAGATCGACTACACCTCGAACGAGCTCCACCCCGTCCTCATCGGCGTCCTCCAGGGCAACGGCAACTACATCGAGCGGATCCTCGGCCCCCTCCAGCTCCACGTCGATCCCGACCTCGCCTCGCTCCGCCCGCTCGTCGCCGCCGCGCTCTCGCGCCGGATCTTCCGCCACTACGTCGGCTTCGCCACGAGCCAGCTCCGGGCGTGGGAGGCGGGAGGCCGCTCGTCGGCGAAGAAGCTCCTCTACGTCCTCAGGACCACGTTGACCGGCGCCCACGCCCTCCGGACGGGCGAGATCGTCACCGACGTCACCGCGCTCCTCGACCTCTACGGCTTCAGCGCCGCGCGCGAGCTGGTCGAGGCCAAGCGCGCCGGAGAGCAGGCGCCGCTCGCTCCCGAAATCGCCGAGCGCTGGGCCGAGCAGATCGCCCGCGCCTTCACGACCCTCGAGGCGGCCCGCGATCACGCCGTGCTGCCGGAGGAGCCACCCAACCAGGGAGAGCTCAACGACTGGCTGCTCGCGCTGCGCAAGGCGCGGCTCTGAGGCGCGGCGAGGGCTCACGGGCACGCCAGCCCGGTCTCACCGCGGCAGCGAGCAGCCGTCCCCGCACGCGTTGCGGCCGTCGCCGCACTTCACCGCGCGCCCCTGCCCCACGCAGGTCACCTGGCATCCTCCCCCGGCGTTGGAGCACGCCACCGCGCAGGAGCCCATGCACATCACCTGGCACCCTCCGACCCGATTGCACCTCACGACGCTCCCGTCGCCCACGACGTGGGCGCACTTGTTCACGTCCTCGCAGGTGATCGAGCACCCTGCGCCGCAGGTGACCTGGCACGTCTCCGCGTTGCGGCAGTCGGTGGAGCAGCCGTCAGCGCACGTCGTGTTGCACCCCTTGCTCCTCGCGCAGGAAGACTGGCAGTCACCGGCGCAGTGGCTCGCGCAGCTCTCTCGATCGGAGCAGCTCGGCCTGCAGCCGGGCGCGTCGCCGCACGTCAGCAGGCAGCTCACCGGCACGTTCCCCGGACTGCCGCCCGGGCAAGTGCAAGGCACGCCCGGCGGGCAGCCGGCGGGGTCGACAGCGAGCGCCGCAGCGCTCCGGGCCCGCGCGGCATCCGGCAGGGACACCGGCGCGCCGCTGTCGCCAGCGTCGCCGGCGCCCTGGTCGCGGGAGGGCCAGAGCAGCAGCACCAAGCCGACTCCCACGCAGAAGAGGAGCGCCCCCACCCCGCCGACGACGGCGATCTGCGTCGCTCCCGGCGCGCGCGGCCCCCGCCCCTGGGGCGCGGCCCCTCCCGCCCCCGGATAAGGCTGGCCCGGAGGAGCCCCCGTCGAGGCGGCCACCGCCGCCGGCATCACCCCCCCCGGCGGGCTCGCGCTCGGGAACTGCGCCCCCACCGGCGGCCCGTCGGGGATGGCCCGGCCGTACGCGCGCGTGCGCTCGTCCATCCTGGCCAGCTCCCCCGTCGCGAAGGGCGGCTCCTCGCCCCGTCGCAGCGCGCGCACGTCGGCGAGCATCGTTTGCGCGTCCGGGTAGCGACGCTCGACCTGGAAGGCGAGCGCGCGGTCCACGACGCGCGCGACCCGCGGATCCACGCCCGGCGCCACCGTCGACAGCGGAGGAGCCGGCGTCGTGCTCCTCCTTACGAGGAGCTCTCCCTCGGTGAGCCCATCGTCGTCGTGGACTCGACGGTTCGCGAGGATGGTGAACATCGTCGCGCCCACCGCGTAGAGGTCGGCCCGCCCGTCCACGTTCCTCCCCAGGATCTGCTCGGGCGCCATGTAGCTCGTCGTGCCCAGCACCGCGCCCGTCCGCGTCTTCAGCCCCGAGCCGCCCTGCTTCATGCGCGCGATCCCGAAATCGAGCACCTTGAGCCGCCCATCGCGGGTCACGAAGAGGTTGTCGGGCTTGATGTCCCGGTGGACGATCCCGGCGTCGTGCGCTGCCTTGATGACCTCGAGGAGCGTGTCCATGTGGGCGAGGAGCTCGATCGAATCGATCGTACCGAGCCGCAACACGCGCTCGCGGAGGCTCTCTCCGTCGAGCAGCTCCATGACAAGGAACGGCTCTCCTCGCTCGGTCACGTCGATGTCGTGGACCTGCACCGCGGCCGGGTGCCCGAGCCGCGCGGCGGCGAGCGCCTCCTGCTCGAAGCGGGCGCGGAGCTCCCGGGACACGGCGCCCTCCGGGTGCAGGATCTTGATGGCCACGCGGTGCCCCACGTGATGGGTGGCCGCGTAGACGGCGGCCATTCCCCCCGCCCCGATCAGCGCGTCAATCCGCCATTTTCCGTGGAGGATCGTCCCGACGCGGGCTCTCAGCCGCTGGATCTCGTCCTCTTCCGCTTCCGACATCGGCGCGGAGGCTAGCACGGGCTGCCGCGCGGCCGGCTCGCGCGGAGGCCGCGCCGCGCGCGCGGCGCCCTGTCACGCCCCCCGGCCGCGGCCGCGGCCCGCCGTCTCCCACGCCGTCGCCACCGCCTCTTCCGCGCTCGCGACCGACACGATCCGATCCGAGCGCCGGTCGTCCACGCGCCCCCCGGCGAGCTGCCTCGCCCAGCCGCCGCTCGCCGCGAGCGCTATCAGCGGCTTGCCGAGCTGCCAGGCGACGGCGATCTCGCTCAGCGTGCCCGCGCCGCCGCCGACGACGACCACCACGTCGGCCATGGCGACGACCACGATGTTGCGCCCGATCTGCATGCCGGTCGGCACGACGATGTCCACGTACGGGTTGGCCGTGGACGCCTCGTACCCTGGCAGGATCCCCAGGATATCGCCGTCGCGCCACGTCGTCGCCTCGCGCCCGCCGCGCGACACGGCGGCCATGACGCCCCCCAGCCCCCCGGTGACCAGCCGGAACCCCGCCTCCACGGCGCGCCGCCCGAGCTCGACGCACACAACCTCGGTCGCCGCGTCCACCGCGAGGCCGTTGCCGATCACCGCCATCACGGGGCGGCGCGGCACGTAGGGAGCGATGTCCCGCTTCGTGTCCTCCTCTTCTCGCTCGTCCCGATCGTCGTCCATCACGGCTCCCGCTCCGGCGCCCGCCATTTCTTCAGCCGGCCGAGGAGCTGATCACCCAGCTTGGGCTGTTCGATCTTCCCGAACCAGATGCTCCACCCTGGAGGGCGCGGGCCGGCCGAGCCCACCCGAGGGCAGTGCTCCCCGGGCCGCCGTTCGTGCGCCGGATCGAGCTAGCCCCCGCGGCCGCGTGGAGTCAAGGCTCGCGCCGGCGCCGCGTGGTCGCGTGGTCGCGTGGTCGCGCTACCGCTGGGCCGGGTAGAGGCCGTCCACGGCGTCGGCCCAGAGCTTGTTCATGGCCACCCGTCCGGCGGGATCCGGGTGCACCTTGTCGGTGAACCGGTCGGGGTGGTCCTTGAACCACGTATACAGGTCCGGCCCAGGAGGGAGGCCGTTCTCCTCCGTCAGCGCGTCGATCGCCTCGTTGAACACAGGGACCGCGTCGTGGTTGCCGTCCGGCGAGAACGGGATGTGCGCGAGCACCGGGACGCGGCCCGCTGCCTCGATCTTGTCGATGATCTGCTGCAGGTTCGCCTTGAAGGTGCTCGGGTCGGTCTGACCCCAGGAGTCGTTGGTGCCGTAACCGATGGCGAAGTAGTGGAAGTCGGGGTTCAGCTCCAGGACATCATCGATGCGATCGAGCGCGCTGGGTTTGTCGCTGCTCTTCGTGAGCTCGCTCCCGATGCCGCCGTTGATCATCGCCGGATAGTGGGCCGGGTGCGCCGCGTGCACGTTCTCGGCGAAGCTCGGCTGCGTGGCCGGGGTGTCGCGGTCGTAGGCGTACGCCGTGATGCTGTCGCCGAGGAAGAACCACGTGTCCTCCGCGCCCTTCGAGATATCGTGCACGTCGATCTCGTCGAGCTGGACGCCGGTGTCGTCGGTCGTCGCGGGGGCCGCGGTCACGACGAGCCGGACCCAGCTCTTGCCGTCGAAATCGAAGCTGTGGGCGCGCGTGCGGACCGGGTTGTCGGTCACCTCCGCGACCTTCGTCCAGGTGCCGTCCGAGCCGTTCGTGGAGTCGCTCGACGTCTCCACGCGGTAGGCGCCCGGCGCCCCGTATTGCACGTCCGTGTAGTTGTAGTTGTACGAGGCCGTCCAGCTCAGGAGCAGCCGCTCGTACCCGGTGCCGACCTGGATGGCGACCCACGCGGGCGCGGCCGAGGTGGGCTTGCCCGCGATCCAGGTCCCCGCCGACCTGTACTTGCCGTCGTTGATCACCGACGCCGTCCCCCCCGAGGCGAAGGCCGGCTTGCCGCGGGAGATGATGGGATTGGGCACGATCCCCTGCGCGTCCGCACCGCCGCCGGCGCCGCCGCCGCCGCCGGTGCCGCCGCCGCCGCCCGTGCCGCCGCCACCCGTGTCCCCGGCGCCGCCCGTACCACCGCCCGCGCCGCCCGTGCCCTGCGCGGTGGTGCTCCCGGAGCCCCCGGAGCTCGCCGACGAGCCGCCCGTGCCCCCGGAGCTCGCTGACGAGCCGCCGCCGTCGTCATCCGAGCAGGCCGACAGGAGGACTACCGCCCCCAGCGCAAGGGCCAGGAGAGGTGACTGGTGAAATGAACGAAAAGCCATCGAAACTGACCTCCAGCGCCGGGCACTCTGGGGCAGTTCGGCGCCACGATCAACACCTCCGTCATCGATCCGCGCCGACGAAGTGAACCGGTAAAGTCACGTTCGCTACATCACAGCTCGCAGCAGCTAATGGCAATGTGCCGTCGGGAGGAATTATCAACTGAAACGGTAAATATCCAGAGATGTTCTCCGTGGCGCCGGCGGGACGGCTGGTCCTCGCGACGGACGGCATCCACGTCGAGCGCTCCCACACAGGCCAGCACGCACGACGCCAGGCGAGCGACGAGCGGCGCCGTCGGGGGGCGCTCCGGCGACACCGCCCCATACGGCGCGCTTGACACAGACGACAGTTCCAGCGTCCATGCGCCAGGAGACGGCACGCGAGGGGTGAACCAGTGAACGCCAAGCAAGAGCCGAGACTGCGCGCGCCGGGACGATCGAGGGCGGCAGCGCTGGTGGCGGGGCTCTTGGCGGTCGCCATGCCCCTCGCGGCAGCGGCGGACCCCTCGGGAGCTCCGGGCGCCCGCTCGGCGGCGGGAGGTATCGAGGGCCTGGCTCAGAGCGCCGCCCACTTCCGCCTGGCCAACGGCCTCGAGGTGCTCCTGGAGGAAGATCACAGGCAGCCGACGGTCGCCGTCCTCGTCGCATACGAGATCGGCAGCCGCGATGATCCGCGGGGCTATAGCCAGCTGGCGCACCTCGTCGAGCACATGACGTACCGGGGCTCACGTCACATGAAGCCGTTCGATGCCCTGAGCCTGCTCGAGCGAGCGGGGGTGCACCGCATGAACGGGGTCACGAGCCCCGACTACACCGCCTACTACGCGCTCGCGCCAGCGGCCGCGCTCCCCCTCGCGCTGTGGATCGAGAGCGAGCGCATGGCATTCACGCTCGAGCGCTTCAACGAACAGGCGCTCACGCTCGAGCAGAAGATCGTGCGCAACGAGCTCTTGATGAACGATGGCATCGAGGGCATGTTCCGGCGCCACACCTGGCGCGCCATCTTCGGGCCCGCGGACGCCTCATCTCATCCCTCCAGGCCTTTGAACGGCTCGCGCCACGCCTCGATCTCGTCCAGCTGGTTCGACAGCCGCTGCACCTCGGGGTAGTCCGCCAAGGGCAGCCGCGCGCGCGCGGCATACGGAAAGACGAAGGCCACGCGGAAGTCGGCATAGCTCAGCTTGTCGTCGATCAGCCAGCGGCGGCCCTTCAGCAGACCGTTCAGGACCTCCGCGAACTGTCGGAACTCCTTCAGGTGCTGGTCCATCATCGACTGCTCTGCTCGGTCGGTCGTGAACGTGGGCTTGACGATGTACTCGAAGTAGAGCGCGCTCGCCGGCGGATTGAAATGCTGGTGCGCCCAGCTCAGCCAGCGCAAGAGCTCCGGCAGACGAGCGGGCGCGGGCCAAAAGTCCGAGCCTGTCAGCTGACACAGGCGACAGGCAATGGCGTCGGCCTCCCAGAGGGGCGCGCCGTCCTCGACGAGGATCGGAACGCGCGTGTTGGGGTTGAGCGTTCGGAAGAATTCGATCTGGTCCGGCGCGAACGGGGCCGCGCGGATGAACTCCACCGGCGCCTGGACGTACCGCGCCACAGCGACGGCGAGACGTGGGTTAGAGTTGTGCGAGTAGTAGAGCTTCATCTGACCTCCGTTCGGACCCGCGCCGCCGGGGCGCGCCCAGCTGGCCCATTGGACGGATATCATCCCATTTGCGCCGCCGTCAACCGGGCGCGCACGCTGTTGAGGGAGGGCGGCGCCCTGGATGCATGGGCAACGTGGGGGTATAGCGTCGCTCTTCCGAGGGTACGGGATCGCACAGAGGATCTTCTGTCACCCGAGGTGAGCGGAGCCGCGACGCGATGCGGTCGTACTTCGAGAGGTCGAGATCGATGATCGTGAACGACCCGGCCGCGAGCTCCTCACGGTCGCGCTTCGACGGCGACGTCTGGATGCGCCGACCCGGGGAGTACCGCGACTCCGTGAAGAAGAACAGGTAGATCTGCGCGACGTGCGTGCCCGTCGTGACGTGAATGAACCGGTAAAGCCCAGTTCGCTGCACCAGAGATCGCAGCAACACAGGACGGGGCCCTCCGCCACGAGGCGCCCGGCGGCTGAGCCTCACTTGATCGTCCGGACGAGACGGAAGCCGACGCCTCGGTGCACCGCGTCCGACGCGGGGTAATTCTGGCTGGCCGCTCGCAGCTGAAAACGCGAACCCGCGGCGTTGCTGCCTCGGGTCACGCGGAGATCTGTCCCGTCGGTCCTCAGGGTGATCTCCGTGGCAGGGTTCGTCACTGGCCCCTCGGCATCGTGAAAGACGGGTCGATCGCTGGTCCACTCGACGACGTTGCCGAGCATGTCGAACAAGAGCCAGCGGTTGGGCCGCTTCGTCCCCACGGGGTGCGTACGCGCTCCCGAGTTCACGTCATACCATGCGATGGGCTCGAGGTTCGGCTCGGGGTCGTAGCGCGCGTCCGGGTTCGCTCCGGTGATGTCACCTCCGTAGTAGGCCGTCCTCGTCCCCGCGCGCGCGGCGTACTCCCATTCTGCCTCCGTCGGCAGGCGATAGCCCTCGCACTCGTAGACGCTCGCCGCGTCGCCCGCGAGGCCCACGCGGCCGCAGATCACGCCGCGGCCCAGCTCGCCTTGACATTCGGAGAGCTCGAAGCAGGGCGCGAGGGGCGGCTCGTGACGTGCGGAGAGCAGGTTCGCGAAGAGCAGGGCTTCGAACCACGTCGCATACCGGAGCGGACACGCGTCGTCCTCGCAGGTCGCCGTACCATCCTGGACCTTCACCGGCTTCTCCGGCATGAGCTCGACGAGCTCCGACCACTGCTTGCGCGTCAGCTCGAACTGCCCGATCTCGAACCCGCGCTCGAGCGTGACCGCCCTTGGAATCTCGGTGTACTCACCACGCCAGAGCTCGCTCTCCGGCGAGCCCATGATGAAGCAGCCCGGCGGAACGCGACACCAACCATTCGCGCATTCAGCCACCACCGCTGGATGCCGGCACACGGATCCATCGGCGGAGGCGACCTCCCAGCCGGTCACCTCCGGACCGACCGGATCCATGTTGCTGGCAGGCACGACGGACGGCTCCCGGTGCTCCGCCCCGGGCTGGCAGCCGAGGGGTACGACCAGGAGAGCCCAGAGAGCGACGCCAATCGCGCACGTCATCGGAGCGTTCGTATTCATGGCACGTTGCTGACCCCGAACTCGTCACCCAGGTTTTCGAAGCTCTGCGCTGCCGCCGGCGTCCTGAGCCCTACGGTCACCAGCAAGGCGACGCCGTCGACCAGGCTGTCGTGCCCCGGTCCGCCATTCCAGCTGACGCGCTTGCCGGTGCAAGGTTCGACGTTCTCTTCCGATTCACTGCACGCGGCGACGTAGGCGTTGAAGAGATCCGTCATCTTCCAGCGCAACTCCGGCGTCGGATGGCTGTCGACCCCGTAGAGGAACTCCAGCCAGTCGTACTCGGTGCCGAACGAGAGGAGGTCGGGGGACGAGCTCCCGTCGACGCAGTGCGTGTTGCGCCACCGGACCGCCTGCTTGCAGCTCACCGGGATCGGCGGCTGATTGATGTAGAGGCCGGTGTCCTGATCGAACGCGCAATCGGTCACTCCCGGCATGCACTCCGCGGTCGACATCGGCTTGTAGTAGACGAACGTGCAGTCGGATTCCATGTCGGCGTTGAAGGCCTTGGCCGCGAAGTACTGAGCAAATCCCTCGACCTGCGCGGCGTTCGGCTCCTCCAGCGATTGCAGGCAGTGGAGCCGCTGATCGGGCGGGACGCCATCGCAGCGGCAGAGCGCGGGCTGGTCGGCGTCGCCCGCGCAGCCGTACTCCGGCCTCATCAGCCCTTGACCACTGCCCTGAATGAAATGACCGAACTCGTGCGCGACGACGTACTTGAAGCGGGTCGACGAAGCGGCGAGTCCATCCGGCTCGAGAAACAGCGTGTCCCGGCTCCTGCAGCTCGTCATGAGGGTCTCCTCCGTGCAGGGATCGTCGATCTCGCAATATTCGTCGACGACGATCTCGACTCGACCATTGCCCTCGTAGCGATGATCAATCATCGCACGCACGATGCCGAGCTCCCCATCGCTCTCGTGTTCACGTTTGAGCATCTGGCTGATCGCCGCGCCGGCTCGGGTGATCGAGTTGTGCTCGACGAAGGCCGGGCGGAGGGGCGCGGGGGGCATCGTGGGCCAATCGATCGGGTGGGCCGAGCACGTCGCGTCGGTGACGCTCCCGAGGTCCTCCGCGTAGATCGCGCAGATGGAGGCCGGCCCGCTCTGCCCGGTTTGCCGCACGACGACGTTGGCCCCGGTGAACGCTGAGCCGTTCATGGCGCAGTTGGTCCCCGAAGGGTCCAGGCAGTGCTGGCTGATGACGCGGGTCGCGATCTGGAGGTCGGTGCCCAGCTGCCAGTGCGAGCGGACGGGGAGCTTGGGCCTCGGAACGCAGCCGTCGCCGTCGAGCACGCCGCCGCGGTCGAAGAGCACGCCGGTCGAGTTCGACATCGTGATCTGGTAGCGCGCAAAGCTCGCCGGGACCGGCTGCATCTCCTTGCCGGGAAGGTAGTCCTCGCTGCCGATGCCAGCCCAGGGGCCAGAGTCGACGAACTGCGCGTTCCAGTCGAAGCAGATGTCCGGGCTCGCGATCGGCGTCGCGGTGAAGCACATGCGGCCGCCGTCGATGCACGTCTCGTTCGCGCCGGTAGCGCCTGTGTACAGGTCGACGTCGAACCCGTAGTCCCGGAGGTCGTCGTCCCCCAGGCAGAACCATGCGTCGTCGTCGTCCACGTCGACCGAGACGTGGACCGTGGCCCGCTCGCGGGCGACCTGCACCGTGCCGCTGCTCGTCTGACCCTTGTCCTGGCCGTCGATGACGAGCCTGGCGACGAACGGATCGACCGTGCCACACAGCCCCTCGCCGTCATCGAAGTCGAGCGAGGTGACCGTGAACGTGAAGGCGGCGGGGCCGGCCTCCTCGTTGCTCGTGTTGCCCACCTGCGGGCCCACGAAGTCGCCATACACCTCCGAGGCCAGGTGGGACGTGGCAGACGTCGTCACCTCCGGCGCGAGCTGCACGCTCAAGGACGCGAGCGACACGCCCGGACGCTCGATCGGGACGAGGGCGAGCGGCGGGGCGGGCTCTGGCTCCGGGGGGACATCTCCCAGGTCGCAAGCGGGGCTGGACGAGCTCGCGGTCGCCGTCTCTCCGGCGAGCTGCCACGAGAGGCTGCCGCTCAGGTCGAAGGGCGCAAAGAACACCTTGTCGTGCACCCCGGGCAAGAGCGTCGTGGGCGGCGCCACGCCTCCCGCGGGGACGAGCTGGTTCTGCGGGCCGAGCGGCACCGTGACCGGGAAGTCGCTCTCGTTCTCGTAGCCGAAGAGCGCGGCCCCCGCAGGGTGCTTGAAGCGTCGCACGCACTCGACAACCGGGTGAATGTTCAGGACATCGTACCAGTGGTCGAAGGGGTCGAACGTGACGGTGGAGCCCGCCTCGGCGGCCTCGACCGTTTGCCCGAAGAACGACCCTCGATGTCCGGGCGACCCGACCGGCGCGAGGCGCAGGGTCGCGCTGGGCGCCACGAGGGTCCCGTTGAACGCGGCCTCGAGCGAGACGGTCCCGGTCCCGAGGTAGGCCAGGAAGAAGCTGCTGTCCGGGCCGACGAACTGAACTCTACCCTTGAAATCGAGCAGCTGGCGTACATAGACGATCACCGGGCCGGCCGACGTGTCGAGGCGGGCGATCGACTGAGGCTGCATCTGGAGCTGATCGAAATAGTACGTGCCCGAGCTGAGATCCAGCGTGCTCCGAGAGCCGACGGAGACGCTCGCGTAACCTCCCGGGGCCAGCGACGAGGTCGTGTCCGGTCCGACGGGCGGTACGCTGACGAGCGACGGGAAGTCGACAGTGAAGCGCAGGTTCCCGAGCGGGCCGAGGGGCGTTGCCGGAAGCTCGGTCCCGACGATCGCTGCGCCGGCTTGCTTGGTGATGGTGCCTGCAGCCTGGACCGTGCCGGTGGCCTCCGTCTGACTCCCGAGCCAGACATTGCCTCCGCTGACGAGCGACCCTGTCTTCGTCGCGGCGTTGACCTCGAGGAGGCCGGTGCCGACGTTCACCGCCGGCGCTGGCGCGCCGCTCACGTCGCGCAGCGTGACCCCGCCGGCGATGCGCAGCGACTGCGATGCATGGAGGGCGACGTTGCTCTGTGAAAAGCCTGCTGGGAACCCCAGCGCGATCTCGAACTGGTTCAAGAGCGCCTGCCTGGCCGTGGAGATCGCGGCCTGCTCGGGGGCCTCCCCCTCGGGCGTACCACAGCCCACCACGCTCACGCTCGCCGCCAGCGCCAAAGCCCGTGAGAGCCGCGCCTGGATCCTTGAACCGTCGTTCGTCGTGCTCCTTCCTCTGCCACCGGCAGAAGGACACAACCTGGTGCGCTCCGGTAGATTGATGTTCTCGTGTTTTGCCATTGTCGTCCCGTGAGCACAGGCCGCTGTGGAAAACGCTGTTTCTCGGCCGCTCGGACTGGCACGTAGCACTCCATGTGCCAGGCGCAGAGGGCGCGAAAAGTCTCGATCCGTCGCGTTCCACGCGCTGGACGACGAGCCACCCGCCGCGCTGTGAGGCCCGTTCTCCATGACATGTCACGGGCCGCAACGTGACATGTCACGGCCCGCGGCGTGACATGTCACGGCCCGCGGCGTGGCACGGCCCGCGGGAGCGTCGCGCATCGGTCGCGCGCGGCTCTCGACGGTTCGGCGCCGCGACGTCGTTGCCCGGGCTCGGTCCTGGCCCCGTGAGAGGGAGACCCCTCTCTACGCGCCCCCTGCCACCTCGCTCCAGTCGATGTCGAACCGCGCAAGGTACTTCCGCAGCCGGTCCGCGTCGTTGACGCTCTTCTTCTTCGCCCGCGACGCCGCGAACAGCACCCGTCCCGCCTCCGACAGCGACCGCGCGCCCTTCAGCACCCGCAGCACCTCGGCCAGCTGCACCCGATCGAACGGGTCGAGCGCCGCCGCCCGGCGCGCGCCGAGCGCCGCGACAACGAGCTCGTCCCCGTCGCCCCCCTCCCCCGCCGCGCCGCCCGCCGCGGGCGCTCGCCGCCAGGCCTCCATCAGCCGCCCGATCTCCTCCTCCACGATCGGCCCCCCGATCCTCCCCCCGGGCGCGAGCGTCGCCATCCGCGTCACGGCCGCGTTGAAGTCCCGGAAGTTGCCCGGCCACAGCGCCTCTCGCGACGTCGCGAACCCGAGGAACCGCGCGCGCGCGTCGCGGGTCATCGTGATCCGCACGCCGAGCAGCCGCGCCGAGGCGTCGAGCTCGTAATCGAGGTTCGGCTCGATGTCCTCGACCCGCTCCCTGAGGCCCGGGAGCCGGAAGGTCCACAGGTTGATCCTCGCCAGGAGATCCTCGCGGAAGCGCCCCGCCAGGACCTCCAGCGCGAGATCCCGGTTCGTGCCGGCGAGCAGCTGGAACTCGCTCCTCACCTCCCTGTCCGAGCCGACCGGCAAGAACGCCTTCTCCTCGATCGCCCGCAGCAGCATCGCCTGCTCGTCGGCGCCCAGCTCCCCTATCTCGTCGAGGAACAGCACCCCTTCGTGCGCCTTGCGCAGGAGCCCCGGGCGGTCCTGGAGCGCCCCCGTGAACGATCCCTTCGTGTGCCCGAACAGCGCCGACATCGCCCCGTCGCCGCGGATCGTCGCGCAGTTCAGATCCACGAAGTCGCCGCCCACCTGCCGGCGCCCCTTCTTGAGGTCGTAGATCTTCCGCGCGAGCTGCGATTTCCCCGCCCCCGTCGGGCCCATCAGCAGGATGGGCGCGCGCGACGCGATCGCCACGTGCTCGATCCGCTCGATCAGCTTGTTGTACGCCGCGTTGCGCGTCTCGATACCGCTCTTCAGGAACGACACCCCCTCGCGCTGCTCCTTCTGGAACCGCGACGCGATGCGGTCGTACTTCGAGAGGTCGAGATCGATGATCGTGAACGACCCGGCCGCGAGCTCCTCACGGTCGCGCTTCGGCGGCGACGTCTGGATGAGCCGACCCGGGAAGTACCGCGACTCCGTGAGCAAGAACAGGCAGATCTGCGCGACGTGCGTGCCCGTCGTGATGTGGACGAGGTAGTCCTCCCGGTCCGGCGCGAACGGGTACGCCCTCGCGAAGTCGTGGAGCGCGCCGTACACCGCCTCGAAGTCCCACGGATCGTCCACCTCGACCACGTGACCGCGGATGTCCGTCTCCGGCGAGGCGCGCCGCACGTCGCCCATCACCGTCTCGGCCAGGCCCTCGAAGCGGCGCTGGTAGAGCAGCTCGAACCGGTCGACGATCAGGTCCTCGTGCTGGCACAGCGCCACGCTCGGGCGCCAGCGCGACCAGCGCTCCGCCGTCTTCCCGGTGTCCAGCGTCGGGCCCAGCATGCCGAGGACCACGGTCGTCTTGCGCGTCATAGAATGTTCTCTAACCGTTTTATACACAGGTCTAATCCGCAGGGCCAGCGGCCCGTGATCGCCTGGATTTCGAGTGGCACGCGCCGTGCGATACGCAGAAGGCAGAGCGACCCCTCACCGGAGATCTTGCCATGGAGCGAAGCTACAACGTCATCCCCACGGACTCGGGCGTGCCCATCAAGGCGTGGACGGTCGGCGTGCCGTTCGAGACCGCCGCGGAGGCGCAGCTCAAGAACCTCGCCGCGCTGCCGTTCATCCACAAGTGGATCGCCGTGATGCCCGACGCGCACCAGGGCATCGGCGCGACCGTGGGGAGCGTCGTCGCGACGCACGGCGCGGTCATCCCGGCGGCGGTGGGCGTCGACATCGGCTGCGGGATGATGGCGGCGCGCACGAGCCTCTCCGCGTCGCAGCTGCCGGACGCGCTGCGCGGGCTCCGGACGGCCATCGAGGGCGCGGTGCCGCACGGCCGCACCGACAACGGCGGGAAGAACGATCGCGGCGCGTGGCGCTCGCCGCCCCCGGCCCAGGTCGCGGCGTGGGCCGAGCTCGAGCCGCGGTACCGGCAGATCGTCGAGAAGCACCCGCGCATCGGGCGCGGCTACGCCATCGAGCACCTCGGCACGCTCGGGACCGGAAACCACTTCATCGAGCTCTGCCTCGACGAGGAGGACCGCGTCTGGGTCATGCTGCACAGCGGGTCGCGCGGCGTCGGCAACCGGGTCGGGAGCTACTTCATCGAGCTCGCCAAGCAGGAGATGAGGCGCTTCTTCATCAACCTGCCCGACGCCGACCTCGCGTACCTGCCGGACGGGACGAGGCACTTCCACGACTACATGCAGGCCGTGTCGTGGGCGCAGGACTTCGCGGCGGTGAACCGCGAGCTGATGATGGCGCAGGTGATCGCGGCGCTCCGCGGCTCGGGCGAGCTGCCGCCCTTCGACGCGACGGTGGAGGCGGTGAACTGCCACCACAACTACGTGGCGCGCGAGCACCACTACGGGAAGGACGTGCTCGTGACCCGCAAGGGCGCCGTCCGCGCGCAGGCGGGTGATCTCGGGATCATCCCGGGCAGCATGGGCGCGCGCTCGTTCATCGTCCGCGGGCTCGGCAACGCGGAGAGCTTCTGCAGCTCGAGCCACGGCGCGGGCCGCGTCATGTCGCGGGGCGAGGCGCGCCGCCGCTTCTCCGTCGCGGACCACGAGGCCGCGACCGCGGGCGTCGAGTGCCGCAAGGACGAGGACGTGATCGACGAGACGCCGGCGGCCTACAAGCCGATCGACGACGTGATGCGGGCGCAGAAGGATCTCGTCGAGATCGTCCACACGCTGCGGCAGGTCGTCTGCGTGAAGGGGTGAGCCGCGCGCCCCGGCGCCGTGATATCGCTGTTCTAGGGGAGAGCCGACCGCCATGCTGACCATCGATGGATCCATCGGAGAGGGAGGGGGCCAGATCCTCCGCACGACGCTCGGCCTCTCGCTGATCACGCAGACGCCCGTCCGTATCACCTCGATCCGCAAGGGCCGCGCGCGCCCGGGCCTGATGCGGCAACACCTGACCTCGGTCCGGGCCGCGGCCCAGATCGGCCGCGCCGAGGTGTCGGGCGCGTCGCTCGGGTCGCAGGAGATCGTGTTTCGACCGACCGCGATCGTCCCCGGCGAGCACACGTTCCAGGTCGGGAGCGCGGGGAGCACGACGCTCGTGCTGCAGACCGTCCTGCCGGCGCTGCTCCGCGCGCCCGCGCCGTCGGCGCTCACGCTCGAGGGCGGCACGCACAACCCGCTGGCGCCGCCGTTCGACTTCCTGGACCTCGCCTACCTGCCGCTCGTACGGAGGATGGGGCCGGACGTCACCGCGACGCTCGTGACGCCCGGCTTCTACCCGGCCGGCGGCGGGGTGGCCCGCGTCTCGATCGCGCCGGCGCCGGCGCTCGCGCCGCTCGAGCTCCTCGAGCGCGGGGAGATCCGCGGCCGGCGGGCGGTCGCGACGGTGTCGAACCTCCCGGGCGCCATCGCGGTGCGCGAGCTCGACGCGGCGGCGGCGGTGCTCGGCTGGGAGCCGGACTGCTTCAAGCCCAGCGTGCTGAAGGGCGGGAACGGCCCGGGCAACGTGCTCACCATCGCCGTCGAGAGCGAGCACGTGACCGAGGTCTTCACCGGGTTCGGGGTGAAGGGCGTGCGCGCGGAGTCCGTCGCCACCAAGGCGGCCGAGGAGGCGCGCGACTACCTCGCGGCGGGCGTCCCCGTGGGTGAGCACCTGGCCGATCAGCTGCTCTTGCCGATCGCCCTCGCGGGCCGCGGCGCCTTCCGGACCGTGCGCCCGTCATCCCACACGACGACCCACCTCGGGCTGCTCCGAGATCTCCTCGGGATCCGCGCGTCGGTCGCGCAGATCTCGGACGCGGCGTGGCAGATCGAGATCTGGCGCTGAGCGCGGTCCACGGCGGATCCACGGCCGATTGACGTCGGCGTCCCGGTTGTGCCACATCACGACGGGCGTACGGCGCGCCCTGCGTCGCGGGCTGCCCGCGGCGCGGCGGCGCGCCCGGACGGCGGCGACGCGGAAGGCGGGACAATGGCGAAGCGCGATTACCTCAAGATCACGGACACGACCCTGGCCGAAGCGCACCGCGTGCTCAGGCTCGCCGCTCGCCTGAAGGAGGAGCCGAAAGGGCGGCGCACGACGATGCTCGCCGGCCGGGCCATCGCGGTCGTCCTGGAGAAGGCGAGCACGCGCACGCGCGTGTCGTTCGAGGTCGGCATCGCGCAGCTCGGCGCCCAGCCGGTCGTGCTGAGCACCCAGGGCAGCCAGCTCGCCCGCGGCGAGCCGATCCGCGACACGGCGCGCGTGCTCGCCCGGTACTGCGACGCGATCGCGTTCCGCACGTCGTCGACCGCGCGCCTGCTCGAGATGGCGGAGGCGAGCGTGCCGGTGATCAACGCGCTCTCGGACGACGGCCACCCGGTGCAGGTGCTGAGCGACGTCTTCACGATCCAGGAGGCGCTCGCGGCGAACGGGGACAGGAGCGGCATCGCCGGCCGGCGCATCGCGTTCCTCGGCGACTGCGCGAGCAACATGGCGCGCTCGTGGCTCGAGGCGGCGCAGCTCTTCGATTTCCACCTCGTGCTCGCCGGGCCCGAGGGGTACATGCCGCCCGCGGACGAGGTCGAGCGCGCGCGGAAGACGGGCCACGTCACGATCACCCACGACCCGCGCGAGGGCGCGGCGGGCGCGGACGTGGTGAACACGGACGTGTGGGCGAGCATGGGACACGAGGCCGAGGCGGAGAAGCGCCGCGCCGCGTTCGCCGGCTGGACCGTGGACGCCAAGGTGATGGCGAAGGCCGCGCAGCACTCCATCGTGCTGCACTGCCTGCCGGCGCACCGCGGCGAGGAGATCGACGACGAGACGCTCGAAGGGCCGCGCTCGCGCGTGTGGGATCAGGCCGAGAACCGGCTGCACGTGCAGAAGGCACTCATGCTGTGGCTGCTCGGCGTCGAGCTCGCCTAGAGCGGCCGCGTGCGGCGCGGGGTCAACCGAGGAGGGCGCCGCGCCGGGAGCGGGCGGGGGGCCCGTCGCCGCCCGAGCGGCCCGTGAGGTCCGCGACGACCTGCACCAGGTCGGCAGGGTCGATCGGCTTGGCGATGTGCTTCTGGAAGCCGGCCGCCAGCGCCCTCCTCCGGTCCTCGATCCGGGCATAGGCGGTCAGGGCCACGGCGGGGATACGCCGGATCTCGTCCCGGCCCGCCGCGCGGAGCTGGTGGATCAACGCATAACCGCTCTCCCCCGGCATACCGATGTCGCTGAGCAGGACATCGGGCCTCAGCCGCTCCAGGACGCTCATGGCCTCGCTCGCCGAGCCGGCCGTTGTGACCCGCGCGCCCGCTCCCTCCAGCAAGAACGCGATCATCTCCCGGGCGTCCGGCTCATCCTCGACGACGAGGACGTGAACGCCGAAGAGCGGCGATGGCTCCCCGCTCCGCAGCGGGGCGCGCCCCGGCGCGGACGGCGTCCCCTCGTGCGCGGCGGAGGGGGCCACGGGCAGGGGGAGCGTCACCGTGAACGTCGCTCCTCCCCCCTCGCCCGGGCTCTCCGCCTCCACCGTGCCGCCGTGCAGCTCGACGAGGTGGCGGACGATCGCGAGCCCCAGGCCGAGCCCGCCGTGAGCCCTCGTCGGGGAGGAGTCGCCCTGGCGGAAGCGGTCGAACACATACGGCAGGAACGACGTGGTGATGCCCTTGCCGTTGTCCGTGACCGAGATCGCGACCTGGGCGTCGCTCCGCCCCACCCGGACGGTGACAAGCCCTCGCTTCGGGGTGAATTTCACCGCGTTGGAGAGCAGGTTCCACATGACCTGCTGGAGGCGATCCGGGTCGCCGCACACGTGGCTGAGCCCCTCGCCCGGCTCGACGCGGATCTCGATCTCCTTCGCCTTCGCCGTCGGCGTGATGGTGTCCACGGCGGCCTCGATGACCGCCGCGAGATCCACGGCGATCGTGCGGAGCCGCAGCTTGCCCGTGATGATCCGGGAGACCGTCAGGATATCGTCGACGATCTGCGCCTGCGCGTGGGCGTTGCGCTCGATCGACGCCATGCCCTGCTTGACGCGCTCCGGGGCGAGGCCCTTGTCCTTGATCAGCCGCGCCCAGCCCAGGATCGCCGTGAGCGGCGTCCGCAGCTCGTGGGAGACCGTCGCGAGGAACTCGTCCTTCATGCGGTTCGCGTCCTCGGCCCGGATGCGGTCCTTCTCCGACTGGGCGAGCGCCTGCTGCTCGCGGCGGAGCAGCTCCGTGCGCTCGTGCTCGAGCTGCTTCAGCTCGGTGATGTCGACGACGGCGCCCGTCAGGAACAGCGGGGAGCCGTCCCGATCGGCGACGATGCGCCCGCGATCGTGGACCCACCGGATCGACCCGTCGGCGCGGACGACGCGGTGGATGATGTCGTAGATGCACCGCTCGTGGACGCTCCGCTCGTGCATGGCCATCACCGCCTCGAGATCGTCCGGGTGGACGCGGCTCATCCAGTCGCCCATGGGCTGCGTCGTCTCGCGCTCGTCCAGGCCGAGGATGCGGTTCAGGCTCGCGTCCCTCGTGTCGTGCCGCGTCTCCAGGTCGACCCGCCACGTGCCCACGTCCGCCGCCCACGTGGCCAGCCGGAGCCGATCCTCCCGGTCCTGGAGCGCGCTCTCGATCCGGAACCGCTCGCTCAGGTCGACCGCCGATCCGACCATGCGGATCGCCTTGCCGGACGCGTCGCGGAGCACCGCCCCGCGATCGAACACCCGGGCGACGGAGCCATCGCCACGGTACACGCGGTACTGCGCCGACCAGGTGTCGGCGTCGCCGCGAAAGAGCTCCTCGAAGCCGCGCACCACGCGGTCGCGATCCTCGGGCAGCAAGCGGCTCATCCACCAGGCGCCTGTCCGAGCCGTCTGCTCGGGAGCATAACGGAAGACCTCGTAAAACGTCTCGTTGTACTCGACCCGATCCGTCCGGATGTCCCAGTCCCAGATCGGGTCCCTGATCGCTCGAGCGAGGAGGCGATAGCGCTCGTCCCGTGCGTCCGCTTCCAGGCGCGCGTGGGGCTCCCCGGCGCCTGCGCGCGCGGCGCCATCGGCGAGGCCTGCGAGCGCGACCGCGGCGTGATCGGCGAGCGCCTCGAGCAGCCAGGCATCCTCGCCGGAGGCCGGGGCGCCCCGCTCGACCGCGAGCACGCCAGAGACACGGCCGCTGACGATCAGCGGCGCGGCGGCGACGTGGGTCGCCCCGTCCAGCGCTCGCGCCATCCCGTCGTCGGCGCTCGGGAGCGGGCGGCCGCAGAGCTCGGCGAGCAGCGCCGGATCGAGCCCCAGCGCCGCTCGCACGACCGGACGGCCGTCCTCGTCGTCCAGGATCAGGACGGCCCTGCCGGAGCCGCTCAGGCGCGCCGCCGCGGAGAGGACGATCTCTTGAATCGCGGGCGCCGAACACGCGGACGCGAGCGCGCGGCTGGCCTCGGTCAGCGCGCGGATCTGCGAACGGTGCCTCTCCTCGTGTTCGATCACAGGCAGACGACCCTCGGATCCAGCAGGGGGGTGCTCTCGCGGACGATGGGTGTACATCCCTGACCAGATCAGCCGGGCACGCTCTTGGAATACGGCGCCACCACACCAGAGCACGAGCAGGCGGTATGCCTCTTGCGGCCCAGTCATAGGAGCGCCTGGACATGCGCGCCAGCCAAGCCGCAGGCGATCCGGCGCAGAAAACTTGGCCCGGTATCCCGATTCCTGAGCAAACCCGCGCAGCGTGGATTTCCGCGACATGCCGCCCGAGCTCCTCCTGGCCGTGGCCGGCGCGGCGCTCGCCTTCGGGCTGGTCCAGACGCTCCGGCTCGCGTGGAGGCGCGCATGGCAGCGGCGCCGGCTCTCGCGGTGCCGGGAGCAGGGCGCCGCGGGAGAGGTCCGCGCCGAGGCGCTCCTCCGCGAGCTCGGCTACACCATCGTCGGCCGGCAGGTCGCGGTCTCGTACGGAGTCCAGATCGACGGCGAGCCGGTCAGCGTCGGTCTCCGCGCCGACTACCTCGTGGCGCACGGTCCCAGGCGGTATGTCGCCGAGGTGAAGACAGGCCGGCTCGCGCCGCGCATCGACACGCCCGCGACGCGGCGGCAGCTGCTCGAGTACCGCGTCGCGTTCGACGTCGACGGCGTGCTCCTCGTCGACGCGGAGTCGCGGCGGGTGCGCTCGGTGGTGTTCCCGCTCCCCGCCGGCGCCGCGGCCGCGTCACCGTTCGGCGCGCGCCTCGCGTGGGTCCTGGCGGCCATCGTGGGGGGCCTCGTCGCGGCGATGGCCGCGCGCTCCGCGGGGTGACGCGGGCGCGCGGCGGGCCAGGGCGCGGCTCGCGGACGGCCCGCGGCGCGCCCCAGGGCGAGGCCTACGGGCGGCTCGCGGCGCGGCGCGCGCGGCGCCTGCGGCCGGCGAGCAGCAGGAGACCGAGCCCGAGCAGGCCGACCCTGGCCGGCGAGGCCTCCGAGGTCGCGCCCGCGCGGCACGCGCAGGACGCGTCGGGCTTGTTGCCGCCCGTGCCGCCGCCGCTCGCGCCGCCGGAGCCGGAGCCGGGACCGGAACCGGAGCCGGTCGTCAGATCCACCGGATCGTCGAGCCCCACGTCGGGTCCGCTCGACCCGCTCGCGGCGGAGGCGGCGCCGCCGTGGACCACCGGCTCGCCGCAGACCCCGTTGACGCACGGGGCGTTGCCGGGGCAGACGGCGCCCGCGCACGCGTCGGCGCAGCTCCCGGCGACGCAGACCTGCCCCTCGGCGCACGTCTTTCCCTCGCAGCCGGCGTCGACGCAGCGACCGTCTTGCGGCGCGCACACCTTGCCGGCGGGGCAGGTGCGGCACCCGCAGTTGGACTGGCAGATGCCGCGCTCGCAGACCGCGCCCTCCTCGCACTCGATGTGGGCGCAGAGATCCACGCACCGCCCGAGCTGGCACTCCTGGTTCGCGGGGCAGACGACGCCGTCGCACCCGCCCACGCAGTTGCCGCCGACGCAGATCTGGCCGCCTGTGCACTCCTTGTCGACGCACGCCGGCTCCACGCAGAAGCCGTCGTCGTTGCAGACGAGGCCGAGGTCGCAGACCACCTCGCCGCGCCCGCAGTACGGCACGCACGACCCGCGGTTGCACACGAAGCCCTCGTTGCAGAGCCCCTCGCCGTTATCGACCTCGCCGTCGCAGTCGTTGTCGATGTTGTCGCAGGTCTCTTTCTGCTCGCCGGGCTCGAGCACGGGCAGACACTCGACCTCGCCCTCGGTCGCGCAGCCCGTCCTGCCCACGGCGCACGCGCCCTGCAGGCCCGTGTCGCAGACCTCGCCGCCGCCTTTGCAGGTCACGCCCGTGATGTAGTAGACGAAGTCGTTGAAATCGCCGTCGTTCTCGTACCCGCCCTGGTTCCCCTTCCAGCTCGTCGCGGTCACGGGCAGGTCCTCGAAGGCGACATAGAACGCGTCGGGCTCGGCGGTCGACGTGTAGATCAGCGTCGTCACCCACGGCGCGTTCGGCGTGCAGCTCGTGCAGACGGTGTTCAGCTCGCGCTGCGAGAACTTCGTCTGGGTGCAGTAGGTGCCCGCCTTGCCGATCAGCGCGAAGCCGACCAGGCCGCCCTGGTACCGCCGATCGCTCCGGATGTCCGCCGCCGAGAACTGCCGCGGCGTCCAGCCGTGCTGCCCCGTCTGGGTGGTCTCCATCGTGGCCAGCGGGCAGAAGTCGTCGTCGTCGCAGTCGAACGCCGTTGAGGTGTCCGCGGGGATCAGCTCGTAGATCTGGTTGTCCGGCGGGCGCACGCCGCTCGCGGTCGCGTTGTACCAGCCGAACGCGACCTTGCACCCGCCCCCGCGCAGCACGAGCTCTCCCGAGAACCCGCAGAGCGGCGAGAAGACACCTGGCTCCGTGCTCGCGTCGGCCAGCGGATCGATGTCTTCGTCCCGGTGCATGAAGAGCCCTTCAAGCGTGACAGCGTCCTCCTCGAAGCCCCGGCTCCTCACGAGGCCAAGCTCGGCCTCCTTGACCGCCGTGGGCAGGCGCGTGCCATCCAGCTGCGTCACAGCAGCGCTCGCGGGCACGGCCCCCACGAGCGGGGCAAGCGATAGGAACAAGGAAAACGCGGCTCGAGCCGCGCGGCGGCGAGGCGTCGTGAGATAAGGCGTTTGCGGCATGAACACCACTCTACACCTCCCGAGGAGACCAGGGTGGATGAGATTACACATCTCCACACCGCCAGAATTATGCAGCACGGTTGTTCCTGCGTCGCGGCGCGCGGCCGCTTTGACGCACGCCGTCACCACGGCGCATGGAGTTGATCTGACATTGAGTCGACCGTCAGCGGTTTCCGGCGCCGCTCCACCTCGCGCCTGGACAGGCCTCCTCGGGCGCTGCGCGGACGACTGCGGCGGAATCGGCACAATGGCGCAATGAAAGAGGGGAGCAATGAACCGACGGCGCGCGCAATGAAACAACCAGCAGCGCGGCCGGGCTACGCAGCGACGCTCCCGGCGCGGGGTGTTGCCCGGGTGTGATAGGCTCGCGCGGTCAGGCTGCGCGTTTCCACCGCCACCGTATGACCAAGAAATCGCTCCGCGTCTATTTCATCGCCCACCACGATGGCCGCTTCACCGGCATCCTCCTGCGCACGTGGGCATTCCTCTTCGATCGGCCGGCGCCGTCCGCCTATGGCGCCTCCGAGGACGAGGTGCTGCGCGCGATCGAGGTCGAGCTCCACGCGAGGCTGGCCACGGACGAGGACGATCTCGATCGCTACCTGTGGGACGAGTCGTTCGAGGTCCGCTCGCTGGACGTCGATGTCCACCCGCAGACCACGGTCAAGCGGACGGCCGTCGTCGGCCGGCGCCAGATCCCGCTGCGGCTCACGTACCTCGCGAGCAAGCTCGCCGAGGGCGGCGTCCGCGTGATGCTCCCCCGCTTCGGCTGGTCCGTGGTCCTCGAGGATCTCTCGATCGCGCCCGACGTGCTCCGCCAGCTCGTCACGAGCGCGCTGCTCGGCGAGTCCCCGCGGTCGCTCTTCGATTTTCGCCGGGAGGGAGACGAGTACGTGCGCCCGTGGTCGCCGCGCCGGATGGAGCGCGCCGGGCGGAGCGCTCGGCGCCCGGAGGACGAGCGCCCCACGCTGCACGCCGTCTCCGAGGATCTCGTCGAGAAGGCCGCGCGCCAGCGGCTGCCGCTCGCGGTGGGCGAGTCCGAGGAGCTGGAGCAGGCGCTGCCGCTGTTCGACGCGGCGCGCGCCGCGCACGGCGCGCGCGCCACGTCGATGCCGTCGATCCTGCTGGTGGGCGGCCCGGGCGTCGGCAAGACGACCTGGGTCCACCGGCTGGCGCGGCGGTTCGCGGCGTGGCGAAGGGACAAGGCGCGCGCGGGCTCGCCGGGCCTGTTCAGCACGTCGGCCGACAGGCTGCTCGCCGGGATGAAGTACCTCGGCATGTGGCAGGCGAGGTGCCTGAAGCTCGTGGGCGAGCTGTCGCACGAGGGGGATCTGCTCCACGTCGGCGCGCTCCTGCCCCTGCTGCGGCCGCAGCCGGACGGCGCGTCGATCGGCGACGTGTTCCTGCCGGCGCTCCGGACCGGGGAGGTGAGCCTCATCGCGGAGTGCACCGAGCCGGAGCTCGAGGCGTGCCAGCGCCGCGCGGCCTCGCTCGTGGGGTGCTTCCAGATCGTCCGGCTGCGCGAGCCGGACGCGGCCGCGGTGCCGGCGCTGCTCGCGGAGTACGAGGCGCGGAAGGACACGCGCGTCCGGCTGCACCCGGCGGGCAAGAAGCGGCTGGTGCAGCACCTCGCGATGTTCCGGCGCGACGTGCTCTTCCCCGGCAAAGCGTTCCGCTTCTTCGACTGGCTCGCTCAGGAGGCCGGTACGCGGGCCGGCGGGGAGGCGGAGGCGGCCGGAGCGGCGCCTTCGCGCGTGCTGTACCCGCGGGACGTGTCCGAGGCCTACGCGCGCCATTCGGGGCTGCCGATCGAGCTCATCGCCGACGAGATCCCCGCGAGCGCCGAGACGATCGCGCGCGGGCTGAAGCGGCGCGTGATCGGGCAGGACGAGGCGTGCGACACGGCGGCGCGGGTGCTGGCGCGCTTCAAGGCCGGGATGAACGACCCCGAGCGCCCGTGCGGCACGCTGCTGTTCGTCGGCCCGACCGGCGTGGGCAAGACGGAGCTCGCGAAGGAGCTCACGCGGTCGATGTTCGGCGACGAGGGGCGGATGATCCGGCTCGACATGAGCGAGTACAGGCTCCCGGGCTCGTCGGCGCGCCTGCTCGCGGCGGGGCCGGACGCGACGACGCTCGCGCAGCGCGTGCGGCAGGAGCCGCTGTCGCTCGTGCTGCTCGACGAGATCGAGAAGGCGCACCGCGAGGTGTTCGACCTCTTGCTCGCGATCCTCGGCGAGGGGCGGCTGACGGACGAGGACGGGCGCCACGTGGATTTCCGGATGGTGCTCATCGTGATGACCTCGAACCTCGGCGTCGCCGACCGGGCGCCTGTCGGCTTCGGCGGCGACGACGAGCGCGCCCTGCCCCCGGGCGCGCGGCGCGCGGCGCCGGCGGGCGTGCGCGAGCACTTCCGGCCGGAGTTCGTGAACCGCATCGACCACGTCGTGCAGTTCCGGGGCCTCGGGCGGGACAGCGTGCTCAGGATCGTCGATCTCGAGCTCGCCAAGGCCGAGGCGCGCACCGGGCTCGTGCGGCGCAACCTGAGGCTCCGTGTGCTGCCCGAGGCGCGCTCCTTTCTGGCCGAGGCGGGGTTCGATCCGAGGCGCGGGGCGCGGCCGCTGAAGCGGGTGATCGAGGAGCGGGTGATCACGCCGATCGCGGCGCGCATGGCGGAGGATCCGGCGTGCAGGGATCGAGAGGTCGTGGTGGCGGGCGGGGGCGCGGGGCTCGAGGTGCGGTTCGGGTAGACGAAGGGGGGGAGCGGCGGTCGGCCGGCGCTCAGCCCGCTTCGATGGGCTCGTCGGGCGCGGCCCCGGGCTCCTCGTGCAAGATGGCCCAGACGAACTCCGGGATGAGCGCGAGCGAGTGCGGGTCCTGTGTGACGCCGATGAGCCCGCTGATGAGCTCCAGGGCGTGCTCCTGGCGGTGCGCGTCGACGAGCCGCAGCGGCGCGCTCGCCAGCGCCGGCGGGAGCCGAGCCAACCCCGGCCCCTGCGGCTCCGCCAGCGCCAAGAGCGGGTTGCGCCGAGCATCCGCCGCCGTCCACCGCTCGAGCCAGTCGTCGAGGTGTGTATTCGGGACGAAGTGATCTGCGGGCCACGCGCGGAGGTAGGGGAAGAGCACGTGAATCCAGCCGGTGAGCTCGTCCGCCGCGTTCTCGTACCGGAAGAAGGCGCGCCAGAACGCCGGATCCGGGGGCTTTCGCCCCTCCGCCGAGGCGACGATCTGGTCCAGCACGGGCAGGAGCGCGCGGGTCCAGCGCTCCGCGCCGACCGGTCCGAACGCTTCCGCGCGCTGCCGCACAGAGCGCCAGTCATCCGCCGTACCCATCAGGTAGATGCGCGGGATTCCGGGTGTCGGAAACACCATGTCGGCCGGGAACGGCGGCTCCCACTCGAAATGCGGCGCGAGCGGGGTTGTCACCGTGAGCTCCGAGGCCACCCGCTCGACCGGCCCTGTCGTCGAGAAGGCGGCTGCCAGGAGCTCCCTTAGCTCGCCGACCTGCGCTGCGGTCTGGGCGGAGAGCTCCGAGAACGTGATGGGCCACGGGTTCACCTGGCCGAGCGTGAAATCAGGCCGGTCGAGCGTCAGCTCGAAATCGCGGTCCTCCCGGATGAACTTGCGCCGCTGCGCCTCGTTCGAGGCGATGTGGAGCGTGAGCCCGCGCGCCAGGCAGAGCCATATCACGTCGGGCGAGAGCACGAGCGGATAGCGCTGGGTGAAGGCCATGTACGCTGCCTGGACGAGCGGATGTACGTCCGTGCACCCGACGAGCGGCAGGCGATGGCGGTAGGCGGCCTCGATCGGCGAGACGAGCAGGCTCTGCACCGAAGCTTCTTCGTCGAACGCAGGCAAGGGCGCCGTCGAAGGCGCGACCCCGGCAACGTCGATCGTCGTGACGCTCATGGCTCCTCGTCCTCCTGGCCCTGCGCAACGGCTTCATGGGCCAGCGCTGCCGTAGATAGAACCTCGTACACAAGCGCGCCGCGCGAGACAACTCGCACCGGCGGCAGCCGCGCAGCGGGCTCAACCTTGGAATCGCCTCGGCAGCACCTCGACCTCGTCGGGCGCGCCGACGCACGGCCGTGCGTCAGATGCGTGAGCGGAGAGGCAGCAAACGCTCACCCACAGCGGAACATTCCGGCAAAACTGACACATCAGTGCGTGCAATCAGAGCGCCAGGTTACCTGCTCGGCGGACCGACCGCAATCGCGAGGCTTGTCGCCACGTCGCCCTGGAGGCATGCGCGGATTCGGTCCCAGGGGACCGCCACGATGGCGCGAAGGTGCGGGCATCTCCCGGTCCACAAGGCGGATCCGGAGAGATCGCTGCTGGCCGAGCAGGGTGACATGGCACCGCATATCCCGCCTCCAGGCGAGGAGCGAGGCGCTTGGCAGCGCATGAGTTTCGCGTCATTCATGGCGCATGCCCTCCTCGCGCAGCTCCTCGCGCAGCCGTTCGCCTTCGCCGTCGAAAGCCACAGGTGTCCGCTCGGGGCTGCGCGCCCAGGTAAAGAGCGCGGGCAATTTCGCGCATCCCCTGACCGACGGCGGCAGCACGTCCAGCAGCACGGCCGCGCCCAGCGCCGTGAACCAGGCCGCGGCTCCCAGCCCGACCCCGAAGCCAGACCCCTTCTCCGGCTGGGATCCCGTCACGCGGAAGAGCACGAGCAAACCGAGCTCGCCCGGCCCGACGACGACGACGGCGGCCACGCCGCACAGTCCATCAGGGAGCCATGTCGGGAGCACGACGACCGGCAACAATAGCGCCAATGTCGGCCGAGCACCCACCAGCGCACCAAGCTCACCTACCGCGACGCCGAGGCCGACGCCCTCCAACGCCGGGAACCTGCAGGATCCGGTCAGGCCTCGATCCGCTCCTTCCGACGGCAGCCTCCCCAGGGACCCCACCCAGCCTACCAACCAGCCATTTCAGGGCCAGGGCAGCTCGACCACACAGCCTCGGGCCACCGAGGCCACCGTCAGGCCTCGATCCGCTCCTACCGATGGCAGCCTCCCCAAGGACTCCACCCAGCCTACCAACCAGCCATTTCAGGACCAGGGCAGCTCGACCACACAGCCTCAGACCACCGAGGCCACCGTCAGGCCTCGATCCGCTCCTACCGATGGCAGCCTCCCCAAGAGCCCCAGCCAACCTACCAACCAGCCAGTTCAGGGCCAGGGCGGCTCGACCACACAGCCACAGACCACCGAGGCCACCGTCAGGCCTCGATCCGCTCCCACCGACGGCAGCCTCCCCAAGAGCCCCACCCAGCCCACCAACCAGCCAATCCAGGGCCAGGGCAGCTCGACCACACAGCCTCGGACCACCGAGGCTACCGTCAGGCCTCGATCCGCTCCTACCGATGGCAGCCTCCCCAAGAGCCCCACCCAGCCTACCAACCAGCCACTTCAGGGCCAGGGCAGCTCGACCACACAGCCTCGGACCACCGAGGCCACCGTCAGGCCTCGATCCGCTCCTACCGATGGCAGCCTCCCCAAGAGCCCCACCCAGCCTACCAACCAGCCACTTCAGGGCCAGGGCGGCTCGACCACACAGCCTCGGACCACCGAGGCCACCGTCAGGCCTCGATCCGCTCCCACCGACGGCAGCCTCCCCAAGAGCCCCACCCAGCCCACCAACCAGCCAATCCAGGGCCAGGGCAGCTCGACCACACAGCCTCGGACCACCGAGGCTACCGTCAGGCCTCGATCCGCTCCTACCGATGGCAGCCTCCCCAAGGGCCCCACCCAGCCTACCAACCAGCCAGTTCAGGGCCAGGGCAGCTCGACCACACAGCCACGGACCACCGAGGCCACCGTCAGGCCTCAATCCGCTCCTACCGACGGCAGCCTCCCCAAGGGCTCCACCCAGCCTACCAACCAGCCAATTCAGGACCTCGGCAAGGGTCCCCAGGGGAGCACCAAGGCGACGGCGCCAGGAAGCACGGCTCCCAAGGGGGGCGACGTGCCCGGGGGGACGCCCGCGAACGAGACCGTCGCGAAGGACAGCACGTCAGCTCAGCCCTCCCCCAAGACGGGCGAGAGCGGCGCGAAGAGCACCCCCGCCGGAAAACCCGCTTCCACCGCGGAGCCCACGCCCGCCGAGTCCTCTACCTCGAAGTCACCGCCCGCGGGGCAGGGCTCCCGGCAGCCGGGGTCTGGACGCTCGGGACCGCCGCCGGGAGGCTCGTCCACCACGGCTGACCCTGCGCAGGGCGGCAAGGTGACGTGGATTGCGGACAAGGCCGTCACGAAGTCCGCATGGCGGACTCCGACGGGCAGAGTAAGCCGCAAGAAGGCGAAGCGTGCCATCCCGAGCATCGCCGACCAGCTGACCAGCGGCGGCTTCCCCACCGATCCCGCGCAGGCGAAGAAGCAGATCGGGAAGCGCTTCCCCAAGGGAACGCTGTTCAGTGATGCCGAGTGGGACGCCTTCCAGCAGCTCTCCTCGACCCCTGAGGGACAGCGCTGGCTCAAGGCCTCCGGCATGCTGCCGCTCGACGAGATCGAGCAGTACCTTTCGAACGACAACGCCGAGAAGTTCCGCGGCTTCCACCTGCTCCACAAGCCGAGCAAGGTCGTCCTCGCGAGCTACGTCTCGCGCCAGATGAAGGGCGGCGATGACGGCGAGCGCTTCGAGGGCACGCCTCCGGCGGCGGTGGCCCTGTCCATGGAGGCGCGGCACACGACCGACCCGGTGAGGAGGGACGAGCTCAAGAAGCAGATCGACCAGGGCATTGCCAACGAATGGGCCAAGACGCTCGAGCATACCGAGCCCAACGACGCCGCGATCGAGGCCATGGACAAGGGCGCCGTGCTGGCTCCGAGGACGCTCAAGGACAGCTTGACGTTCGCAGAGCCCAAGTCGCTCTCGACGGACGAGGCCCTCGAGCGGTACCGGCAGTCGATCGAGGTGCTCAAGAACACCTTCCACCTGCTCCAGGCCGGCGCCGCGATCTACGACGCCGGCTCGAAGAGCCATGTCCCGCTCCAGGGCGTGCCGGTCGCCAAGCTCCTGTCGCACGGCGGCCGCGTCAACATCCAGATCCCCAAGGGCAGCCCGCCCTACGCGCTGACAGAGTTCCTCGGCATCACCGACGGGAACGGTCAACCCAAGGCCGGCGTGTTCAAGCGCGACTTCGGGACGCACCACATCTCGCTCGGCAAGGACAAGTTCAAGGAGCAGGGCGGGCAGTACGCCGCGATCAGGTCCAAGCTGGACGACACAGAGCTCTACGGCATCAACCTCGCTATCGGCGGGCTCGGCCTCAAGGACTTCAACGGCGACGTGATCCTGAACGACGGCGCCCACGGGCACGTGTTCATCGGCTACCGCCCGCCCAAGCCGGGGAGGCGGGGCGCGCTCCAGATCGGCATCGAGACCACCGGCCCAGGCGCGCCCAGCACCGTCGGCTACATCCACAACTGGCGCTCCACCGAGAAGACGGCCAACCCCATCTCCAGCGTCGGCGGTCTCAAGCAAGACAAGATCGGCGACGAGAAGGGCAAGAACGCCCGCACCGTCGACCTGGGCAAGCTCGGGGACGATTGGAAAGGGCCCCTCGAGGAACGAGCGGACCAGTTCGCGCGAGACGTGACGGAGAACCCGACAGAGGCGATCAAGAACCTCGTCGGCCCGCGCGATATTTCGCAGCTGGACACCCACGATACCGCGCCGCACGCCTCCGACGAGTCGTCCGACGAGTCGCTCGACGAATCGTCCGACGAATCGTCCGATGGGTCGGATCGCCCCGAGCGAGGTTCGCTGGGCGGCGATCGCCGTGCTCCGCCGGGGGACGAGGACGAGAGCAGTGACGACGGCGACGAGGACCACCGCGATTCGGACTCGGACCATGACGACTCCGAGGACGACGACGAGGACGAGGACGAGGACGAGGACGAGGACGAGGACGAGGACGAGGACGAGGACGACGACGAGGACGACGACGAGGACGACGACGACGAGGACGACGACGACGACGACGAGGACGAGGACGACGACGAGGACGACGACGAGGACGACGACGACGAGGACGACGAGGACGACGAGGACGACGAGGACGACGACGACTCCGAGGACGAGGACGAGGACGACGACGACTCCGCGGAGCCGCCGTCGAAGCGAACGCCGGATCCGGAGACATCCACACCCGTCGAGCAGGTGACCACACAGCCGCCCGCGCGGCGCCCCCGGAACCCGGCCACCGCCATGACCACGGGGATGCAGCCGCCCGCAGCCAGCGCGGGGGACGTCGCCGCAACCTCCGCGACACCGGACCAGGGGACGGATCGGCCGTCGCGAGCGCGCACCAAACCGGAGGGGCTCGGCAAGGTGTTCGGCACCGGGGGACACGGGCTCGGCGGGATGTTCGCCAACACGGGCGCCGCGGAGCGCGAGCAGGCGCTGGCCGAGCAGTACGCTCTGCAGGTCGGACCGGACGACGACGCCGGCGGCAAGCACTTCTCGCACAAGATGCTCGACCACATCGAGACGGCCCTCGGTGAGCTGCCGCCCGAGCACGTCACGGGCAGCCCGACGCTGCGGAAGGTCATCCGCGCCCTCTCCTCGGAGCAATCGGCGAGCGAGTACGACGAGGAGACCGACACCATCAACATCGTCAATCCCCCGAAGGTCCCCACCTTCATCTACAGCCGGCTCAACCGGCGCTGGAACTGGCAGCGAAAGCGGATGGATCGCGGCGCCCTGGCGGACTACCCCGGCGTCAGCCAGGAGCAGGACCAGGCCCTCGGCATCACCGGGCGCCGCCAGGTCATGGGCGGCGTGTCCGACGTGCTCGCCAACGGCAACCTGCTCAAGTGGACGATACGCCACGAGGTCGCCCACTCCGTCGACAAGCTGGTCGACTGGAGCAGCCTCGCCGGGGAAGACCGGTTCGGCGGCTGGCAGGAGCACTCCGACTCGCGGGGATTCCAGACCGTCGCTCGCGCCATCTTTGCCAAGGTGGGCATCACCGACGACCAGGCGCAGCAGAAGACCGACGACGAGGGGCAGAGCGATCCCGACGGTTTCTCCGTGATCGAGCGCTTCGCCTCCCTCCTCGATCCGGAATACCGGCGCAAGGACATGGCTCCCCTGGAGAGCTTTCCCGCGAGATTCGTCTCCATCGACCCAGACCTGAAGGACAAGCTCGAGCGGGCCGTCCGCACCGTCAAGATCGCCATGGCCCAGCCCTGGACGCTGGCCGACGGCGGGGCCCACGAGCTGGCCCACGGCGGCCGCATCTACCACGTCGACCCGTACGACAACTGGGTCAGCTACCGCGAAAGCGCCCGCACCAACGCCGTCTCCAACTACCAGTTCTCCACGCCCAAAGAGTGGTTCGCCGAGACCTACGCGTCCTATCACGACCCCAACCCCGCGCCGAGGGCGCAGCTGACCCAGGAGGTGCGCGACTTCTTCAAGAACGAGCTCCCGGGCATGGTCACCCAGGGGCGGGACGCATGGGAGCGCGCCCGCCAGAACATCGCGCGCAGCGCCGGCAACCAGCCGCGGCAGCCGCCCGGAGCCGGCTCGAGCGCAGCGGGCCAGAGCGCGGTCACCGTGGGCCTCGCCGCGACCATCGCGACCGCAGCCCCATCCAGCGACCCGCGCGACGTCACGCGCGCACCCAAGGACAGGCCCCCGCGCGACGTCACGCGCGCACCGAGCGACAGCGCGGTCCGGGAGAGCGACGGCGCCCGCGAGGGCCTGGGCAACACCAACACCCAGGCCGCATTGCAGACGCTCATCGACGCCAGCAAGACCTGGTCTCATCCGGCCACCGCCGCGGACAAGCAGGACGCCAAGAAGCTCCTTGGCGACCTCATGCATTCTCAGGGCGTGGATGGATCGCTCGTCGACAGGCTCGCGGAGCTGATCGACGACCCCGGCTCCCTCTCCCAGAACGAGTTCGCCATCTGCGCGCTGCAAAGCGTGCTCCATACGCAGCTCGTGTCCGACCTGGCCGGGTTCGCGCGCGTGGTCGCGGCCGAGTTCACCGGCAAGCTCTTCGATCGCGATGGCAAGCAGATCGCCGACTTCTCGCTCGACACGCAGAGTGAACGCCGCGCGACGACGAGCGCCCAGGCGACCGACGATCCCATCCAAAGCGTCATCCGCGGCGAGCTACCGCTGAAGGACGCCCCCATCGGCAACAAGCTGCTCCAGAACGGCGTCAAGAAGGCGGGGGCCAAGCGCGCCGACGTCGCGCGCAAGGGGCGCGCCTGGTCCGACAAGCACGTCCTCGATTACCTCCTGGCCCGGGGCCTCGGCAAGATGCTGAGCAAGCTCGCCCCCGACCAGTACCAGGCCGACGCCAAGTACACCGCCCGCGCCATCCCCGGTTATCTCGACAAGGCGCCCACGAGGGACAAGGACGCGACGGGGCCGTCCAAGAAGCGCGGCGATCTGCAGATCTCGGCCGATTCGCTGGTGACGATCTTCACCGAGATCCTCGGCGGCGACGCCCAGATCATGGTCGCCGGCGACAACTACGACGTGGGCCGCATCAACGACGCGCTCGCGAAGCCCGAGCAGGCGCCGTTCGCCCTGGCCAACTTCCTCGACGGCCACGGGCTCGTCGAGCGCGCGAGGCAGTCCGCGAAGGATCCCACCACGGCCACGCCGTTCGACAAGGCGGTCACGAGCAAAACGTCGAGCGCGCACCAGGTCGTCATCAACGGCAAGATCACCGAGGACGGCGACCATTACGTCGTCCCGCTGCACACCTGGCAGCAGAGCTTCTCCATCAAGGTGAAGAAGGACCTGCTGCCGTCGCTCTTCCCGGTCTTCACCTACGGAACCTATCTCCCATCGCAAGCGCCGGCCGCGAACGACCCCGCCCGGAGCCGGACACCGAAAGCCGATGCGTGGACCCAGCTCACCACGGGGGGCGGCGACCCGCTCGGCACCGGAGGACACGGGCTCGGCGGGCTGTTCGCCAACAAGGGCGCCGCGGAGCGCGAGCAGGCGCTGTCCGAGCAGTACGAGCTGCAGGTCGGACCGGACGACGGCGCCGACGGCAAGCACTTCTCGCACAAGATGCTCGACCACATCGAGACGGCCCTCGGTGAGCTGCCGCCCGAGCACGTCACGGGCAGCCCGACGCTGCGGAAGGTCATCCGCGCCCTCTCCTCTGAGCAATCGGCGAGCGAGTACGACGAGGAGACCGACACCATCAACATCGTCAATCCCCCGAACGTCCCCACCTTCATCTACAGCCGGCTCAACCGGCGCTGGAACTGGCAGCGAAAGCTGATGGATCGCGGCGCCCTGGCCGACTACCCCGGCATCAGCCAGGAGCAGGACCAGGCGCTCGGCATCACCGGGCGCCGCCAGGTCATGGGCGGCGTGTCCGACGTGCTCGCCAACGGCAACCTGCTCAAGTGGACGATACGCCACGAGGTCGCCCACTCCGTCGACAAGCTGGTCGACTGGAGGAGCCTCGCCGGGGAAGACCGGTTCGGCGGCTGGCAGGAGCACTCCGACTCGCGGGGATTCCAGACCGTCGCTCGCGCCATCTTTGCCAAGGTGGGCATCACCGACGACCAGGCGCAGCAGAAGGTCGACGACGAGGGGCGGAGCGATCCCGACGGTTTCTCCGTGCTCGAGCGCTTCGCCTCCCTCCTCGATCCGGAATACCGGCGCAGGGACATGGCTCCCCTGGAGAGCTTTCCCGCGAAATTCGTCTCCATCGACCCAGACCTGAAGGACAAGCTCGAGCGGGCCGTCCGCACCGTCAAGATCGCCATGGCCCAGCCCTGGACGCTGGCCGACGGCGGGGCCGAGGAGCTGGCGCACGACGGCCGCATCTACCACGTCGACCACTACGACAACTGGGTCAGCTACCGCGAAAGCGCCCGCACCAACGCCGTCTCCAATTACCAGTTCTCCACGCCCAAAGAGTGGTTCGCCGAGACCTACGCGTCCTATCACGACCCCAACCCCGCGCCGAGGGCGCAGCTGACCCAGGAGGTGCGCGACTTCTTCAAGAACGAGCTCCCGGGCTTGGTCACCCAGGGGCGGGACTCCTGGGAGCGCATCCGCCAGAACATCGCGCGCAGCGCCGGCAACCGGCCGTCCGCGGTGGGCCCGAGCGCGATCACGACCGGCTTCAATCCTGCCGCGAACGCCGACCCGAACAGCCTCGGTGACGGCCAGACCAGCGACCCGGCGGAGAGGCGGGGCGGGTACAACCCCGCTTCGGGCAGCGGGGACAGGGCAGCCGACCTGCAATCGCAGTTCGACGAGATCCAGGAAGAAGCGGAGCCGCCGTCGGAGAGAGCGCCGGATCCGGCGACTTCCACCCCCGTCGAGGAGGTGACCTGGATCGTCGACAAGGCCGTCAAGAACACCCTCTGGCGCACCGACACCGGCCCCCTCAGCCGCGACAGGGCCAAGCACGGTCTCTACGCGATCCAGGGCCCGCTGAGCGCCAGCGGCTTCCCTCCCGACCCCACGACGGCCAAGGAGCAGCTCGGCGGGCGCTTCCCCAGGGGACCGCTGCTCAGCGACGCCGAGTGGAGCGCTTTCGAGCAGCTCTCCTCGACCCCCCAGGGGCAGAGCTGGCTCAACGCCTCGGGCATGCTCACCCACGACCAGATCGAGCAGTACCTGTCGGACGACCCAACCAAGAACCCCGAGCGCTTCCGCGGCTTCCACAAGCTCCACAAGGCGAGCAAGGTGGTGCTCGCCAGCTACGTCTCGCGCCAGATGAACGGCGGCGAGGCCGGCAAGCGCTTCGAGGGTACCCCGCCTGCGGCGTTGGCCCTGTCCATGGAGGCCAGGCATACGACCGACCCGGCCAGACGAGACGAGCTCAAGAGGCTCATCGACCAGGGCATCATCGAGGAATGGTCCAAGACCCTCGAGTACACCGAGCCCAACGACGATGCGACCACGGCCATCAACAAGGGCGCCGTGCTCGCTCCGAAGACGCTCCTCAATACCCTGACCTTCACCGAGGGCAAGAAGCTCTCCAAGGATGAGGTCGTCGAGCGGCACGGGCAGTCGCTCGAGGTGCTCAAGAACGTCTTCCACCTGCTCCAGGAAGGCGCCGAGATCTACGACGGCGCCGCCAAGAGCCATGTCCCCCTACAGGACGTGCCCGTCGCCAAGCTCCTGTCGCACGGCGGCCGCGTCAACATCCAGATCCCCGCGGGCAACGCTCCCTACGCGCTCACGGAGCACCTCGGCATCACCGACAACAAGGGCAATCCCATGCCCGGCGTGTTCAAGCGCCTCATCGGCACGCACCACGTCTCGTTCGCAGACGGCAAGTTCAAGGAGCAGGGCGGCCAGCTCGCCGCCCTCAAGACCAAGTTCGACGACACCGAGCTGTACGGCATCAACCTCGCCGTCGGCGGCCTCGGCCTCAAGGACTTCAACGGCGACGTCATCCTGCCCGACGGCGCCCACGGTCACATGTTCATCGGCTACCGCCCGCCCAAGCCGGGCAGGCCCGGCGCGCTCCAGATCGGCATGGAGACCACCGGCCCCGGGGCGCCCAGCACCGTCGCCTACCCCCACAACTGGCGCTCCACCGAGAAGACCGCCAACCCAATCTCCAGCGTCGGCGGCCTCAAGCAGGACAAGATCGGCGACGAGAGCACCAAGAACGCCCGCACCGTCGACCTCGGCAAGCTCGGGACCAACTGGGCCAGGACCCTCAAGGACCGCGCCGAGAGGTTCGAGCAGGACCTGAAGCAGAAAGGGAAGGACGCGCTCCACGAGCTCCTCGGCCCCCGCACCCAGCCGCCGCAAGAGCTCCAGGACAAGAAGAGCGGGTTCTTCGCCACCTCGACAGAGACCAGCGCCACCGGCGCCGACGACGCGAGCACCGCGGACCTCGAGGCCGAGGCCATGGAGGTGCTGAAGCAGCAGACGACGCTCAGGATCTTCATCCCGCGGGCGCCCGGCAACGGCCATCAGTCCGCCTCGGTGCAGCTCATGAAGCGGCTCGTCCATCTCGGCTTCACCGGCGAGTTCGACGTCGTCTACGACGACTCCAACGAGAGCGACGACGACCCCGCGCAAGAGGACGTAAAGGCCGGCGGCAAGAAATACGGCCTGAACCGGGCGAAGCTCACGAGCCTCTTGCCGGGCTTCGACGAGAACGGCGAGGCCACCCAGCGCTTCGAGACCGGGGGGCTCCGGGTCAACGTCATGGGCCTCAAGACGTTCCAGACCCTGACCGACCGGAACCCAGCGAACTACGGGCTCACCGGCGCGATGGACAACGAGGAGAAGCCGAAAGACATCCTGACCAAGCTCGGCGTCCGCTCCTTCGTCCAGCTCCAGCCCATGGACTGGAACCGCGAAAGCGGATTGCGGGGCGTCACCTACCGGGACAGCGCAAACGAAGAGCGGTTCCACGAGGTCGATGCGCTCGCCGGGCTCGGCTACATCTACGACACCACGGAGCCGGGTGATCCGAGAGCGATGATCGAGGAGGAGCTCGAGAAGAGCAACGCCGCGGCCAAGACCCCCGGCGTGCTCGCCTTCCTGGACCAGACCCCGAAGAGCAAGGACGAGAGCCCGCAGACCCACACCATGGTCGTCTACGGGTTCGGCACGGGGAACGAGTCGAAAGCGGCCATCTTCGAGCTGTTCAACCTCATCACAGGGGTCCTGTACGCGCAGGATGAAAAGGGCGCCGAGACGGATCTCAAGGACAAGGGCGCGATCATCGGCGCGGCGGGGTGGACGGACAAGGACGAGATCGCCACGCTCGAGAAGATGCTGAGAGGGGTATGGGAGAGCGGGCTCCGGCTCGTCGTCGATGAGAGCGACACCTTCGACAAAGAGGGCTGGGAGCCGCTCGTAGATCGCCTGAATCAGCGGCTCCTCAAGGATGACGGCGCACCGCGCGCGACGGTGATCAACATCGAGGATCCGGAAGCGCCGAAGCGCATCGCCAGCGTCGGGCCCAACGAGGTGCTCGTCGTCGAGTTCTCACCGAACCGCCTCCCCATGCCGGTCTTCGAGTACCTCCGATCCAAGACATCGTTACCCAACGGATTCGAGAGCGTGAACGGCATGGACAAGGAGCGGCAGAACAAGCCCTACTTCCATGTCGGAAAGGGCATCAGCAACAAGTTCCCGGGGTCAGAGGACCTCGTCGGGGTGGACGGAGCGGACGACGCGGCGGCTCGGGCCAAGCTCGTCGGGCGACAGATCGATGGACGTGCAGGGCTCCAGAGCTGGAAGCGGAACTATATCCACAACAACATGGGGACTCTCTTTGAGGAGATAGCCGGTCTGAAGCTGGGCCGCACGCTCGAGTCGCCCAGGGAAGAAGGCCGCAAGATCGAGGTCAAGCTCAACAAGGCAGATCAAATTTACGGCGAGGGCGAGCGCAGGTTCAAGCCCAAGGGAAGCACCCAATTCAAGGACAAGCCTTACACTCCAGACGAGCTCAACAAACTGTATACCGAGAATCAGGACTACATCTCGAGCAAGCTCCAGGAGAGTGATCCCGACCGGCTCATCGGGGAGTACATCAACGACACACAGAAGCCCGATTCGGCTCTGAGCCAGTACTTCAAGGCGCTCAAGGATCTATCCGCGACCAAGGATCAGGTGAAGATCGCCTTCACCGAGCTCATCAGGGTCGAAAAGACCCCTCCCTCGCCGCCTGCCAAGGCCTCTTCCTTGCCGACCGCGCCGGAGGCCGATCCCTCCGGCGGAGCTCAATCGTTCGCGCCCAGCAAGGGCGGTCCCCTCGTCGAGCCCGGCGGCGGCGCCGCCGCTCAGACCGCGCCGGGCGAGTCCTCGGCGCCGGCCCCGTCGCTCGCCGAGCTGACCGACATGGGGATGAAGCGCGGGCTGCGAGGGAGCGCCCTCGACGAGTATACGAGCCGCGCGCTCGAGACCGGCGACACGGATCCGACGAGCTACCTGAAGTCGCTGGTGGACCGCATCGACGGCATGCCCCGCGAGTTCAAGGAGCGGGCCAAGACGCTGCTCGAGCAGCCGGAGCGCATCGAGCAGCGGGACTTCGCCTTCTGCGGGCTCACGGCCATCGCCGAGGCGGTCCTGCACAACAACCCCATGAAGGCCATCGACGTCTTCAGGTCGCTGTTCGAGACCACGCCCTACCCGCTGGCGTCAGGCGGCTCGATCCCGGTCACCTCCAGCCAGGAGGAGATCGCCCGGGGCAAGGACCCGGATCGCAACGTCCTGCTCGGCGGCAGGGTCAGGCAGATCGAGCGCATGTCGAGCCACACGGGCAAGGACTACGGCGACAGGCGCCTCGACATCATGCTCGCCCGGGCGCTGCCCAAGCTCTGGAAGACGCGCTCCAGGGACGAGTACGACGCGTGGGTCAAGGAGGTCGAAGGGGGCCTCGACGAGCGCTTCGCCCAGAAGCAGGACCAGCTCGCGGGCGACGGCGTGCGCCTGAAGCGCGGCGACTTCCCCATGAGCGAGGAGGCCTATACCGGCATCCTCGGCGACGTCCTCGAGGCGAACGACGTCAACGTCATGTCGTCGAAGGACGGCGAATACGACATCGACGCGATCAACAGGCTGTTCGACGACGGCGGCAGCGGGCCGTTCGTCCATGGGATCGTCCTCGCCGCGCCGGTGGGCGCCGAGGCCAAGAAGTACGCGCCTGGCTCTGACAACCTAGGATCGGACCAGGACCTCAGCGCCTGGAGCGATCCGGCCAGCTCGTTCGGGAACCAGGGGCTGCACCAGGTCAGGATCGCCGGCCCCATCGAGACGACAACGACCCCCGACGGCGCGGACGCCTACGTCGTTCCGATCTCGAGCTACGGCAAGACCTTCCCGTTCGTGGTGCGCAAAGACAGGATGGGGGAGTACTTCCCCAACATCCTCACCGGCAGCTGGCACCGGCCACCGACGTCTCCAGCCGTGGAGTCGCCCTCGCAGGTCGCTCCCACGAGCCAGGCTCCCACGGCGGGCAAGAGCGGGTTCATGGTCGCCGCGCCCGCGAGCGATGGAACCGGAACTGGCGACGCGAGCGCCATGGGTCCTCAGGTCGAGGCGCCGTCTCTGGAGCCGCTGACGTCTGGAGACGGACAGCACGCCCCCGCGTCCAGCCGCGAGCAGCGGCAGCCCGCAGCGCCACAGCCGTCTCCGCTCGTGCTCGCGCTGAAGGACAAAGACATCCCGAGAGCCATGCAGCTCGCACAGGAGCTGCTCGCGCCGACGGGCAGCGGCACGGCGGAGCTGGCGCCGGACACGCAGACGCAGCTGGCGCACGGGTTCTTCGTGGGTCCCATGCCGGCGCCGGGGCCGTCGGCGCCGCCGGGCTACGGCGCGCTGTTCGAGCAGGTGAAGGACCTCTCCTATGAGCTCGTGCAGAGCGGGCTCGGCGACGAGCGCACGCTGAGCGCGTTGAGCCCGATGCAGGTGGAGCTCCTGCAGCACGCCGAGCAGTCGGACCTTGCCCCGGCGGAGATCAAGGCCAGGGCCATGGGCGCGCTGTCGGCCGCCACCCCCGTGCAAAGCGCGGAAGCGGAAGACGACCAGCCCATCAGCACGAGGCAGGCCTTCATCGACGAGTTCATCGATGGGAGGCAACAGGCTCGCCTGCAGGAAGGCGGCATGACGTCCCGGGTGGCCGATGCAGCGCAGTCCGGCCCCGTGCGCATCTCCGACAGCGGCGTGAGGCCGGTCAAGGCGGGCAAGCTGCCGCTCGAGAACTACACGCTGCAGAAGATCATCGGAAAAGGCGTCTCGGGCAACGTGGCCCTGGCCGAGCACCAGAGCCAGGGAGAGACGAAGAAGGTCGTCGTCAAGAAGATCAAGCTGGAGGCGGGCAAGGAGAGAGAGCAGCTCGACAACATCCTCCGCGAGTCCGCGATCCAGATGTACCTCATGGACCAGGGCGACGAGCCCGTGGTCGTCAAGCTCCAGAAGGCGGTCGTCGCCAAGGACTCCATCTACATCGTGCTCGAGCCTGCCGATGGGTCTCTGGAGAGCCACCTGCAGAAGAACCCGCCCAGCCGCACGCAGCTCATCAGCATCTTCCACGACCTGGCGGGGAGCTATGCAGTGATGCACAAGGCGGGCATCCTGCACAAGGACATCAAGGCCGATAACGTCCTGGTCAAGGACGGCAAGTCCCTCATCTCGGATTTCGGGCTGAGCAAGCGCATCGACGGGGTCCAGCAACGCATCATCGAGGACACGAAGCGCTTCGGGCAGATGATCCTGGAGCACACCGAGGCGCTGGCGCGCGGTCAGCTCTCGGCGCGCGACCTGAAGACGCTGGAGTCGTTGAAGAGCGACATGGGGTTCTTCAGCCCGACCAAGGTCGCCGCCTACAAGAAGCCGGAGGACCCGAGCACGGTCGACCAGCTCGTGGACATCGTTCGTCAGCTCTACAGCGATGACCCGGCGGCCCCCAAGGATGCCGGCTTCATGGACCTCATTCAGGACCAGCTCTGGGACGTCCGCACGCGCTCGCTGATGGACGAGCTGAGCGACGCGGCACCCGCCCGAAGCTGGCTCACCACGGCCCCGGCAGCGACGGGCGAAACGCGGGCCGATGCGTCCGCGGTCTCGCACGATGCGACGGACGAGAGCGCTCAGCAGGGGGAGGCCCTCGCGCTGTCGGCGTCTGAAGGCGGACAGCAAGACCGCGCGCCCAGCGGCGATCAGCGTCAGCCCGCAGCGCCATCGCCGTCTCCGCTCGTGGTCGCCCTGAAGGGCAAGGACATCCCGAGGGCGATGGCGCTGGCGCAGCAGCTGCTCGCGCCGACGGGCAGCGGCACGGCGGAGCTGGCGCCGGACGCGCAGATACAGCTGGCGCACGGGTTCTTCGTGGGCCCCATGCCGGAGCCGGGGCCGTCGGCGCCGCCGGGCTACGACGCGCTGTTCGAGCAGGTGAAGAACCTCTCCTATGAGCTCGTGCAGAGCGGGCTCGGCGACGAGCGCACGCAGAGAGCGTTGAGCGCGGTGGAGATGGAGCTCCTGCAGCACGCCGAGCAGTCGGACCTTGCCCCGGCGGAGATCAAGGCCAGGGCCATGGGCGCGCTGTCGGCCGCCACCCCCGTGCAAAGCGCGGAAGCGGAAGACGACCAGCCCATCAGCACGAGGCAGGCCTTCATCGACGAGTTCATCGATGGGACGCAACAGGCTCGCCTGCAGGACGGAGGGATAACGTCCCAGGTGGCCGATGCGGCGCAGTCCGGCCCCGTGCGCATCTCCGACGGCGGCGTGAGGCCGGCCAAGGCGGGCAAGCTGCCGCTCGAGAACTACACGCTGCAAAAGATCATCGGAAAGGGCGTCTCGGGCAACGTGGCGCTGGCCGAGCACCAGAGCCAGGGAGAGACGAAGAAGGTCGTCGTCAAGAAGATCAAGCTGGAGCCGGGCAAGGAGAGAGAGCAGGTCGACAACATCCTCCGCGAGTCCGCCATCCAGATGTACCTCATGGACCAGGGCGACGAGCCTGTGGTCGTCAAGCTCCAGAAGGCGCTCGTCGCCAGGGACTCGATCTACATCGTGCTCGAGCCTGCCGAGGGGTCTCTGGAGAGCCACCTGCAGAAGGACCCGCCGAGCCGAACACAGCTCACCAGCATCTTCCATGATCTGGCAGGAAGCTACGCAGAGATGCACAAGGCGGGCATCCTGCACAAGGATATCAAGGCGGATAACGTCCTGGTCAAGGACGGCAAATACCTCATCTCCGATTTCGGGCTGAGCAAGCGCATCGACGGGGTCCAGCAGCGCATCAACGAGGACGCGAAGCGCTTCGGGCTGATGATCCTGGAGCACACCGAGGCGCTGGCGCGCGGTCAGCTCTCGGCGCGTGCTCCGAAGGCACGAGAGTTCTCGGCGCGCGACCTGAAGACGCTGGAGTCGTTGAAGAGCGACATGGGGTTCTTCAGCCCGACCAAGATCGCCGCCTCCACGATGCCGCGCGACCCGAGCACGGTCGACCAGCTCGTGGACATCGTTCGTCAGCTCTACAGCGATGACCCGGCGGCCCCCAAGGATGCCGGCTTCATGAAGCGCATCCAGGACCAGCTCTGGGACGTCCGTACGCGCTCGCTCATGGACGAGCTGAGCGACGCGGCGCCCACCCGGAGCTGGTTCACCGGCAAGCAAGCGCGGGCCACGACGTCGGCCGAGACGGGCGATAACCCGGGCGGCGTCTATGCGCTCGGCTCGGACAAGGCGGTCCTGGACAACGCCAAGAACCTGGCGGGCAAAGATGGACACAGACCGGTGTCGAGCGACCAGCTGGGCGAGCTCGGCGCGAACGACAAGCTCACCATCGTGGCACACGGCAGCCCAGGCCGCTTCGGGGGCATGACGCCGGCAGAGCTCGCGACGCACCTCAAGGAAAACGGCGCGAAGGCGCTCGGGACGCTGAGCCTCAAAGGGTGCGACAGCGCGGACTTCGCGCGCGAGCTGATGGGAGAGCTCCAGAAGCAGGGGATCTTCGTCGAGCGAATCACGGGGCGCGACGATCTCGTTACCATCACCAAGGACGGGCGGACGCTCGTCAAAGACGGCTCGCAATGGGTGCATCAGGCGCCCGGTACCAAGGTGGAGGTCCGGTCAGGAGAGAACGACACCGTTTCGGTGACGGACGCCTACGCTCATCATGACGACGCGAGCGCTGTCGAGGCGAGAAGCCGGGCCCTGCGCGAAGGGATCAACGCGGGGGCGTTGCCGGATTCGCCGCCTGAAGGCGGACAGAACGCCCCTGCGCCCCTTGGCGACCAGGAGCAGCCCGCAGCGTCACAGCCGTCTCCGCTCGTGGTCGCCCTGAAGGACAAGGACATCCCGAGAGCCATGCAGCTGGCGCAGCAGCTGCTCGCGCAGGCGGAAGACGGCACAGCGGAGCAGGCTTCAGACGCGCAGATACAGCTGGCGCACGGGTTCTTCGTGGGTCCCATGCCGGCGCCGGGGCCGTCGGCGCCGCCGGGCTACGACGCGCTGTTCGAGCAGGTGAAGAACCTCTCCTATGAGCTCGTGGAGAGCGGGCTCGGTGACGAGCGCACGCTGAGCGCGTTGAGCCCGATGCAGGTGGAGCTCCTGCAGCACGCCGAGCAATCGGACCGTGCCCCGGCGGAGATCAAGGCCAGGGCCATGGGCGCGCTGTCGAGCGCCACCCCCGTGCACAGCGCGGAAGCGGAAGCGGAAGACGACCAGCCCATCAGCACGAGGCAGGCCTTCATCGACGAGTTCATCGATGGGACGCAACAGGCTCGCCTGCAGGAAGGCGGCATAACGTCCCGGGTGGCCGATGCGGCGCAGTCCGGCCCCGTGCGCATCTCCGACAGCGGAGTGAGGCCGGTCAAGGCGGGCAAGCTGCCGCTCGAGAACTACACGCTGCAGAAGGTCATCGGAAAAGGCATCTCGGGCAACGTGGCGCTGGCCGAGCACCAGAGCCAGGGACAGACGCAGAAGGTCGTCGTCAAGAAGATCAAGCTGGAGGTGGGCAAGGAGAGAGAGCAGCTCGACAACATCCTCCGCGAGTCGGCGATCCAGATGTACCTCATGGATCAAGACTCCGAGCCGGTGGTCGTCAAGCTCCAGAAGGCGCTCGTCGCCAGGGATTCGATCTACATCGTGCTCGATCCCGCCGAGGGGTCTCTGGAGAGCCACCTGCAGAAGAATCCGCCGAGCCGGACGCAGCTCATCAGCATCTTCCACGACCTTGCGGGGAGCTATGCAGAGATGCACAGGGCGGGCATCCTGCACAAGGACATCAAGGCCGATAACGTCCTGGTCAAGGACGGGAAATACCTCGTCTCCGATTTCGGACTGAGCAAGCGCATCGACGGGGCTCAGCAGCGCATCAACGAGGACGCGAAGCGCTTCGGGCTGATGATCCTGGAGCACACCGAGGCGCTGGCGCGCGGTCAGCTCTCGGCGCGCGACCGGAAGACGCTGGCTTCGTTGAAGAACGATCTGGGGATCGTCAGCCTGACCAAGATCGCCGCCTACGAGATGCCGCGCGACCCGAGCACGGTCGAGAAGCTCGTGGACATCGTCCGTCAGCTCTACAGCGACGGCGCCCGGGATGCCGACTTCATGAACCAGATCCAGGGCCAGCTCTGGGAGCTCCGCACGCGCTCGCTGATGGACGAGGTGAGCGACGCGGCCCCCGCCCGGAGCTGGTTCGCCACGATGCCAGCACAGGCCACGACGCCGGTAGCGACGGGCGAAACGCCGCACGGCTCACCGCGCGAGGCGCCGGCCGCGCAATTGACCGACGCGCCGGCTGCCCTCGACGGCGACGTCCCCATCCCCCCGCCGATCGACGCCCTGGTGCGGACGCTGGTCGAGAAGAGCGGCGCCTGGTCCTCTCCGCGCACGCAGGCGGACAAGCGGGAGGCCATCGCGCTCGTCACCGAGCTCCTGCAGCAGCTCGGCATGGACGCGAAGGTGGTCGACAGGGGCGAGCAGGGCAAAGACGGGCCCGACGACGAGCACTCCGCCTGCACGTGCGTCCGCTAGTCCCCTCGGGGCTCCGCCCCGAACCCCAGCTCCGCGCGCGGCGCGCCGAGCGAGAGCAGCCCGAAGAAGACGAGCAGGTTCGACGCGAAGAAGGACGAGCTCGGGTGGCGCTGTGCGGGGCTGTCCTCGCGCGGTCGAGCCCGGCGACGGCCAGCGAGGCATCGACCGCGATCCTCATCGGATGAGCAGCGCTCCCGGCGCCGAGCGGCTAAGCTCGGGCCGCGCCTGCCCATGAAGTTCGTCCACGCCGCCGACCTCCACATCGACAGCCCCCTCCGCGGGCTCGACCGTTACCCGGGCGCCCCCGTCGAGCAGATCCGCGGGGCGACCCGCCGCGCGCTCGAGAACCTCGTGAACCTCTGCCTCGCCGAGGAGGTCGACCTCCTGCTCCTCGCGGGCGACATCTACGACGGCGACTGGAAGGACTACAGCACGGGCCTGTTCTTCGCCGCGCAGCTCTCCCGCCTGCGCGCCGCCCGGGTGGACGTCGTGCTCCTCTATGGCAATCACGACGCCGAGAGCAACATCACGCGTCACCTGGAGCTCCCCGAGAACGCCCGGCGGCTCGATCCCCGCCGCCCCGAGTCCATCGTCTTCGATCGGCTCGGGGTCGCCGTCCACGGACAGAGCTTCGCGACCAAGGCCGTCACCGACGATCTCGCCGCGGGTTATCCGGACGCGCGGGCAGGCCTGTTCAACATCGGCATGCTCCACACCTGCCTGGGCGGCCGCGAGGGCCACGACAACTACGCTCCTTGCAGCCTGAACACCCTCGTCGGGAAGCGATACGATTACTGGGCGCTCGGCCACGTGCACACCCGGGAGGTGCTCTCGCGCGATCCGTACATCGCGTTCCCCGGCAACCTCCAGGGCCGCCACGCCCGCGAGACCGGCGAGAAGGGCGCCCTCCTCGTCGCGGTGGACGACGGCCGCATCACCTCGGTCGAGCACCGCCCCCTCGACGTCGTGCGCTGGAGCGCGTGCGAGGTCGATCTCTCCCCGGCCGCGAGCGCCGACGACATCGTGGATCTGACGCGGGAGGAGCTCGAGCGGCGCCTCGCCGAGGCGGACGGGCGCACGCTGGCCGCGCGGGTCTTCCTGTGCGGCGCGACGAAGGCGCACGCCGCGCTCCGCGCCGATTTCGAGCGATGGACGGGGCAGATCCGCGCGATCGCCAACGATCTCGGCGGCGCGCTGTGGATCGAGCGCGTGCTCTCCCGGACGATCTCGCCGCTCCAGGTGGGCGCGCTCGAGGAGCGGGACGACGCGATCGGCCAGCTCACGAGGTCGCTGCGCGCGCTGCGCGACGACGAGGCGGGCCTGTCCTCGCTGCTGCGCGAGTTCGCGAGCCTCAGGAACAAGCTGCCCGTCGAGGCGCGCGAGGGGGACGACGCGATCCGCCTCGACGACCCGGCGTTCCTGCGCGAGGCGCTCGACGACGTGGAGCACACGCTGATCTCGCGGCTGCTCGGCGCGAGCGACGCGCCCTGAAGGTCGGGCGCGCTCCCGCGGCGCGCCCGAGATCCGACGCCGCGGCTCGACGGTCGACGGCGCGCAACCCTCCGGCCGCCGCTTGACGGAGCGCTGTTCTCCACCATGCACACCTCGCGATCCGGCGTGACGCGAGCATCACCTCGAACGTCCGGACGCCATGAAAGGGGGGAATCATGGTCGACCAGGACGCTTTTCCGGAGCTGTTCCATCCGAGCAGCCGCGCCGAGCCGCACGCGATCTACGCGCGCATGCGGGCCGCGGGGCGCCTGCATCGCCTCATTCACCCCCGCCTCGACGTGCCCATCTGGGTGGCCGTGCGTTACGACGACTGCGTGGAGCTCCTCAAGGATCCGCGCCTGATCCGCGACTTCCGCAAGCTCCCCGACGAGGTGCGCCGGCGTTATTTCCCGCTCAGCGACCGCACGACCTTCATGGATCAGCACATGCTCGACGCCGATCCGCCGGATCACACGCGGCTCAGGGCCATCGTCCAGCGGGCCTTCTCGCCGCGGATGATGGAAGGGCTGCGCCCGCGCATCCAGGCGATCACGGACGGGCTCATCGACGCGGCGATCGACCGGCGACGGATGGAGCTCGTGGCAGACTTCGCGTTTCCGCTCCCCACCGCGGTGATCGCCGAGCTGCTCGGCCTCCCCGTCGAGGACCGCGACCGGTTCCGCCGGTGGACCAAGGTCCTCCTCGCGCCCGCGAAAGGTCGCGAGTTCGTGGAGCGCGCGCAGCGGGTGGTGGAGGAGTTCGCGGCGTACTTCCGGGCGCTCGCCGACGCGCGCCGCAAGGCCCCGCGCGACGACCTGATCAGCGGCCTCTTGCTGGCCGAGGAGCAGGAGCACAAGCTGAGCCCGGCGGAGCTCTCGAGCATGGTGTTCCTGCTGATCGTCGCGGGCCACGAGACCACCGTGCACCTCATCGCGAGCGGCATGTTCCTCCTGCTCTCGCACCCCGCGGAGCGGCGCCGGCTGGACGAGGACCCCGGGCTCGTCGGCTCCGCGGTGGAGGAGGTGCTGCGCTGCGAGGGGCCGGCGGAGCTCTCGACGATCCGCTGGTCGCTCGAGGACATCGAGCTGTTCGGCGCCCGCGTGCCGGCGGGAGAAGGCGTCGCGGCGGGGCTCCTGGCCGCGAACCGGGACCCAAAGCACTTTACGGATCCGGACCGCTTCGATATCGGCCGCTCGCCGAACCGGCACATCGGCTTCGGGGGCGGCATCCACTTTTGCCTGGGCGCGATGCTCGCGCGGATCGAGGCGGCGATCGCCTTCTCGACGCTCCTCCGGAGGCTGCCGCGCATCGAGCTCGCCGTCCCGCCCCGCGACATCGTGTGGAGCGAATGGCCCATGATCCGCGGCCCGGCGGCGGTGCCTGTGGTATTCTGAGGCTGACAATCCCTCGTTCTGTCGGTGTTTTTGACGAGATATTGAACAGGGAGGCGGGGAGACGGGGAGATTTCTGGGGTTTGACTCCCCGTCTCCCCGCCTCCCTGTGAACTTTTTCCAGAACGATTCGAGGGAATGCTCAGCCCCCCGAGGGGGCCGTCCGGGCGTAGGCGCGCAGCGCCTCGGCCACGCTCCACGCCTGGGCGACGCACCCGCGGGGCGTGAACGGCGGCTCCGCGTCGAAGATCTCGCTGATCGAGCCGGCGCAGGCCTCGTCGAGGTGCGGCGCGAAGCCCTCGAGCAGGCGCCGCGCCCCGGCGAGATCGGTGGGATACACCTTCAGCCAGGCGTCGATGAACGGGCCCATGAGCCACCCCCACACGGTGCCCTGGTGATAGGCCATGTCCCGCGCGCGGAGGTCGCCGAAGTACTTCGGTTTGTAGTCCGGGTGCCCCGGCGCGAGCGACCTGAGGCCCACGGGCGTCCAGAGCCGCTCCTTCACCTGATCGACGATCCCCTTCCAGCGCGCGGGCTCGAGGACGGGGTGAGGCAGCGAGATCGCGAGGAGCTGGTTTGGCCGGAAGGCGTCGTCGGCGCCCTGCTCGCCGTCGATCACGTCGTAGAGATAGCCGTGCTTCTCGGACCAGAAGCGCCGGTTGAAGGAGGCCTTGACCTGCTCGGCGGCCGCGCCGTAGCGCTTCGCCGCGCCGTCGCCGTCGGACTCGCGCGTCCAGCGCTCGATGAGGCGCAGGGCGTTGTACCAGAGCGCGTTGATCTCCACGGGCTTCCCCCGGCGTGGCGTGACCACGTAGTCACCGACCTTCGCGTCCATCCAGGTCAGCTGATACCCCTCTTCCCCCTGGCGGATCAGGCCGTCCTGCGGGTCGGCGCGGATGCCGAAGCGCGTCCCGCGGGTGTGGTGCTCGACGATGTCGATCAGCGTTGGGAGGATGAGCCGGAGCGTCTCGCGATCGCCGGTGGTCGCCAGGTAGCGATCGAGCGCGTGGAAGAACCAGAGGGTGGCGTCGGCTGTGTGGTAGAGCCCGTCGTTCTTGCCCTCCGGGAACATGTTGGGGATGAGCCCGTCCTTCACGTAATGGGCGAACGTGCGGAGGATGTAGCCCGCCTCGGTGTGGCGCCCGGTGACGAGCGTCAGCCCCTCGAGGCTGATCATGGTGTCCCGGCCCCAGTCGGTAAACCAGTGGTAGCCCGCGATGACGGTGCGCACCTCGTCCCCGGCGGCCCGGGCGCGGGCGGCGTCCTCGACGCGGCCCGCGGGGCTGATGAGGAACTGATCGGCGCCGAGGACGAGCTCCGCCGCCGGCCCGGTGCGGACCTCGGGCGCCGCGGCGAGCAGGAGCCGCGTCCGGCGCTTGCGCTCGGCGCGCTGCACCTCGTCCGTGGAGAGGGCGTTGAGCGTCTCCCAGGCCTCCGTGGACGCGATCAGGGTCGCGCTTCCGGAGACCGGGAGCTCGAGGCTGAAGCGGCCAGGGCTGTAGAACTCGCCGACGGCGTCGTATCCGCGGCTCTGCTCGATCCGGTAGCGGACGTTGCGCAGGCGGGCGCTCTCGATCCTGAACTCGGCCCGAGCGCCCTGGACCTTCAGCCGGAGCGGCGGCAGGTCGCCCGGCGACGCGAGCTCGTAGCGATCCTCGACCACGGTGAGCGCATAGGGGCCCGCCACCGGACGATCGAGCGCGCCCTCGTGCGGCCGGAAATTCACCCACGGCTGGAGCTCGATCCGCGCGGGGCCCGTCCCCTCGACGAGCGTGTACGTGACATGGACCGTGTTCTGCACGTGGGGCATGAGGAGGCGCCGTTCGATCGCCATCCCCGCGCCCTCGTAGCGCCAGACGGGGAGCCCGGCCTCGAGGCGGAACTCGGCGAGATCGATGACCTGCGCGGCGCCGTCGTCGAGCCAGGGCTCCTGACCGCCCACCTGATACACCCTGTCCTCCGCGGTGAAGATCCGGGTGGAGAGATCGCTGAGCATCATCGTGCGGCCCAAGGGAGCCGGCAGCGCGGAGATCAGCAGTCCATGGAAGCGGCGGGTCACCGCGCCGGAGACGGTGCCCGACGCGTAACCGCCGAGTCCGTTCGTGACGAGCCATTCCCGCGTGAGCGGGTCCGAGCCGCGCTCGGCGTCGTCCTGCGAGGTGGGGGCTGTGCCCCGGGACCAGACCATCCTCCGGCAGATCTCGTCAGCGTACATGCTTCTTGGGCTCCTCCGGGCGCGGGCTCGCGCTCGTCTTCTCGGGCACCGGCGTCCCGACCACGGGGTGGAGGAGGATCGCCGCCTCGCCCGGGATGTGGACGCCCTCCTCGGTGATGACAGGTGGACTGCCTTGGCCCCCGTAGCGAGGGGACTCGCTGGACCACGACGTCTCCCAGCGGCGCCCCGGAGGCGGGGCGAAGAGCGGCTCCGGCAACGACCCTCGATGGATGTCCCGCCCGAGGTTGACGAGGAGCAGCCGGTCGTCGCCGTCGTCGCCGAAGTAGCGCAGGAGGAAGGCGTGGGCCGAGAGGACGGCCCCGTCGACGCCGCGCGGGCGCTGGGCCCGGATCACCGGGTCGCGCCGGCGGAGCGCGATGAGGTCCTCGTGGAGGGCGTAGAGGGCGGCGTTGCGCTCGCGCTCTGAGAAATCGAGCTTGCAGCGCTCGAACGTCCGCGGGTCGCTCGGATCGTCGAGCTGCGCGTGGACCTCCGGCGCCGAGCAGGACGGGAACTGATCGAGGAACTCCGCCCTGCCCTTGCGCACGAGCGGGGCGAGCTCGGGGTTGTGGTCGGCGAAGAAGAGGAACGGCGCCGAGGATCCGAACTCCTGCCCTTGAAAGAGCATGGGTGTCCCAGGGGCGAGGAGCAGGGCCGCCGACATCGCCCGGAGCCTGCCCGGGCTCACGATCTGACAGAGCCGCTCGCCTCGCGCGGTGTTGGCGACCTGATCGTGGTTCTCCAGGAAGAGGACGAAGCGGGCCGGATCGACGCCGAGCGCCGGCGTCCCTCGCCGCTGCTTCTGCCAGTGATAGCGCTGCCCCTGGAAGAGGAACCCGTGCTTCAGGGCGGAGAGGAGCTCCTGGGGCGAGCCCTCGTGATCGCTGTAATAGGCCTCGCTCCGGCCGGTGAGCGCCACCTTGGCGCTGTGGTGGAAATCGTCGTTCCAGATCGCGTCGAGCCCGTAGCCGCCCCGCTCGGCGGCGCGGATCAGCCACTCTTCCTGCGACTCGTTCTCGGCCACGAGGAACGTCTCCTTGCCCTTCGCCGCCTCCCGCACGCGGCGCGCGATGGCGGCGAGGATGTGGTCCTTCGAGCCATCGTAGATGTTCTGCGTCGCGTCGAGCCGGAGCCCGTCGAGGTGGAACTCGTCGATCCAGTAGCCGGCGTTGGCGATGAAGTACTCCCTCACCGCCTCGGATCGCGGGCCGTCGAAGTTGATCGCCGCTCCCCAGTCCGTCTTGTGACGATCGGTGAAGTAGTCCCCGGAGAACTGGCCGAGGTAGTTGCCGTCCGGGCCGAGGTGGTTGTAGACGACATCGAGGATCACCGCGATCCCGGCGCGGTGCGCCGCGTCCACGAAGCGCCGGAGGTCGTCCGGGCTGCCGTAGAGGCGCGTCGGCGCGAAGAGGTTCACGCCGTCGTACCCCCAGTTGAAGCGGCCGGGGACCTCGGCGATGGGGAGCAGCTCGATCAGGGAGATGCCGATCCGCGCGAGCTCCGGCAGCTCGCGGGCGGCGGACTCCCATGTGCCCTCCCGGGTGAACGTCCCGATGTGCATCTCGTAGACGACTTGCCCCTTCAGCGGGGCGCCCCGGAATGCCGCGTCGCTCCATGAGAACGCGCCGGGATCGATCACCTCGGAGGGCCCGTGCGGCCCCTCCGGCTGCGACCGCGAGGCGGGATCGGGAGTGAGCGCCTCGCCGTCGTCGAGCCGGAACCTGTAGCGGGTGCCGCTCGCCGCGGACGCGACGAGCCCCGCGAAATAACCGCCCTCCTCGGGCCGCAGCGGGGCGGCCCCGCCGCTCCCCGGCCCGGCCTCCAGGACGACCTCGACCTTGCGCCTGGCCGGCGCCCAGACACGGAAGTGGACTCCTTTCCCGACGAGCACCTCTGCGCCAACGGGCAACCGCCTCTCCGTCTTGAATTCCGGCATTGAAATGAATTCTAGGCGCAACACAGATGACGTCCAGCGCCGATCTGCACATGACGACGCTACCGCTGTCACTGCTCAGCTGTCGAGCGCAACGTGCCTTACGGAGCTGCCTGAGAGCGTTCAGGGGCAAACCGACATCGAGGTCAGCGCTGTCTGTGTGGCGAAATTGCGCGAGGTGACCTCGCGCTGAAGCTCGCGCGCCGCTGGGCTCCCTCCTTGCCCACGACGCGTGTTCGAGAACACGAAAGAGATAGAGCGAGACAGGAGTCGACCCATCGAGATGGGGAGAGGCCATGAAGTGGGCTTGACGACCGTGCGATGGAAGGCGATGAAGCGCGCTCTCCGCGGCTACGGGTGGGCGATGACGACGAGGGTGCGCGCGCGCCGGAGCACGCAGCGCAACGCGCGCTCCAGCGTCTCCGGGTCGAGCGCCGCGAAGCTCTCGTCGAGCACGACGACCTCGGCGCCCTGCAGCAGCGCGCGCGCCATGTAGAGCCGGCTCCGCTCGCCGTGCGAGAGCTGCCAGCCCGTCTCGCCCACCACCTGCTCCAGCCCCCCCGGCATCCGGCCGAGCAGCTCGCCGAGGCCGAGCTCGTGGCAGATCTCCTCGGCCTCCGCGAGGTCGTCGGGCCTCGGCGGCCAGCGCCTGCCCATCAGCAGGTTGTACGCGAACGTCCCGGCGAGGACGTGGTTCTCGTGGAACTGCGGCGCCGCCGCCACGCGGCGCCGCCACGCCCCGGCGCCCAGCATGTGGCGGTCGAGCCCGTTCAGCAGCAGCAGCCCCGCGTCGGGCGCGCGCAGCCCCGAGAGCAGCGCGCTCAGCGTCGACTTCCCGCCGCCCGAGGGCCCCTCGAGCAGGATGCGGTCGCCCGCCGCGATCCGCACCGAGACGTCGACGACCGCGGGGCGCGCCCGTCCCTTGTGCCGGAACGACAGCTCGTGCGCCTCCAGGACCACAGCGCGGGCCTCGGCGTCCTCCGCGCGCGCGCGGGCCGGCGATCGCCCCGCGTCGGGGGGCAGCGGCGGCGGCGGCGGCCCGCCGCGGGCGGCCGCCTGGAACAGCGTGGAGACCTGCTCCCACGCGATCACCGCGCTGGCGAGGCTCGACAGGCCGCCCGACAGGCCCTGGAGCGCGCGGCTCGCGAGCAGGACGCCCCCCAGCGCCACCGCGTACGCCCCGGCGGAGCCGGTGCCCGCGAGGAACGGCGGCAGGAGGCCGATGATGCCCGCGATGAGCCAGCCGCGCGGCATCAGCGCGCCGATCTCGATCTGGCTCCGGTCGATGTCGCGCGACCGCAGCAGGTACTGGGCGAGCGCCTCGTCCTCGCCGTGGTGCCAGCGGCCGTGGCGCTCCTGGGCGAGGCGGGTCCGGTGGCCGACCAGGCGCTCGATGAGGTCGTGCGTCATCGCGAGCCGCGCGGCCGTCCAGCGCGCGCGACGCCGGTAGAACCGCACGCAGAGCGCGACGACCAGCGCCGCCCAGGCGGCGAGCAGCAGCGCGTGGAGCGCGCCCGCCGCGCCCTGGGCGAGCACGGCGGCCGCCGCCGCGAGCTCGAACGCCGACGCGACCGCCGCGACGCCGCCGCCCATCGCGAGCCCCTCGATCGCCTCGGACTCGATCACGCGGCCGAGGAAGCGGCCCGCGCCCTCGCTGCGCACCTCCTCGGCGTCGAGCGCGAGCGCGCCCGAGAGCAGGCGCTGCTTGACCAGCGCGCTCGAGTCGATCGCGACGAGGCCGGACATCCACGCCATGAGCTGGCGCAGCGGCACGACCGTCGCGAGCAGCAGCGCGCCGGCGACGAGCCACCCCTCGTCGAGGTGGTCGTCGAGGATGCTGCGCCCCACGGTCATCCACACCAGGATCCAGAGCGTGTAGCCCGCCGCGTGGGCCGCGAGCAGGCCGAGGAGGCGGCGCGGGATCTGCGCGGCCATGGCCTGCCGCACGAGCGGCGCGCCCGGCGGCAGGCGCAGGCTCCAGATGCCGTCGACGATCACGGGCCCGAGGCGCTCGTCGAGCAGGGCCCGCCGCGCGCGCGCGTGCCGCCGCGGCCGCACGGCTGCGCGCGCGAGGACGCGCTCGATCTCCGGGAGCACCTGCGCCTCGAGCGGGCGGCAGATGCGGCCGGCGATCGCCTCGACCGGGACGCGCGCCGTGGAGCGGTCGGCGCGGAGCGCAGCGAGGTCCCGCCCCCTGCGCCCCACGACGGCGAGGAAGCGGGGCGCCCCGCCGTCGCGCAGCCACACGAGCGCGGGCGTGACGCGGAGGAGCGCCTCGCCGATCTCGTCGTAGCGCGCCGCGATCGGCTCCGCCTCGACGCCGAGGTACGCCGCAGCCTGATCGATCCACGCGCCGAGCGCGTCCGCGCTGCGGAGGTGCCCGGCGGCCGGGACGGGCGCCGCGACCGCGCGCGGGCCGAGGCCGCCCTGCGTCGCGAGCGCCTCGAGCGCGTCGCCGAGGCGGTCCGCCGGCCACTCGAGGGCGCCGAGCGAGTCGACCGCCTGGTCCGGCCGCGCTCCCCACCCAGGTTGCGGCCTCGCCCCCCACCCAGGTTGCGCCTCCGCCCCGTCCGGCCGGGCTTCCCACCCGGGTTGCGCCTCGGCGGTCACCTCCGCTGGCCCTCCGCTGGCGCTCCGCCGCCCTCGGCTGGCGCTCCGGCGCCCGCCCTCGCCGCCTCGGCGCCCTCGCCAGCCGCCTCGGCGATGCGCCCGCGCGCGACCTTCAGCCGGCGCCACCCGCCGCTCGACCAGAGCCCTCGCTGCACCGCTGCCTCGGCCTCGAGCAGCGCGCGGTAGCGCGAGCCGGGGCGCGCCGCGAGCTCGGACGGCGCCCCGTCCTCGACCACGCGCCCGCCGTCCACGACGAGCACCCGCTCGAACGATCGCGTCTCGCCGACGTCGTGGGTGACGCAGAGGAGCGTCGCGCGCCGGAAGCGCCGCCGCGCCCGGGCGAGCAGCGTCCGGCGGCGCTCCCGGTCGAGGCCGCGGAACGGCTCGTCGAGGATCGCGAGCCGCGCCTCGCTCCGCAGCATCGCCCGGCCCAGGCGCAACCGCTGCCCCTCGCCGCCGGAGACGAGCCCTCCGCCCTCGCCGAGCAGGGTCTTCTGCCCCTCCGGCAGCCGCTCCAGCACCTCGCGCAGCTCGGCCTCCTCGACGACGGCGCCGAAGTCGGCCGCGTCGTCGGGCGCGCCGTAGCGGAGGTTGTCGAGGAACGATCGGTTCCAGATCTGGACCGCCGGGTCGACCCACGCGGTCTCCTCGCGCAGCGCGCGCACCCGCTCTCCGTCGAGGGGGCGGCCGTCGACGAGCACCGTGCCCTCGCTCGCCCGGTGCCAGCCGAGCAGGACCCCGACGAGGCTCGACTTCCCCGCGCCCGACGAGCCCACGATCGCCACGTGGCTGCCCGCCGCGATGTTCAGATCCACCCCGTCGAGGATCACGTGACCGGCCGCCTGGATGCGCACGCGCTCGAAGGCGATCGCGCAGCCCGCGCCGCCGGCGGCCCCTTGCGCGAGCGGCGCCGCTGCCGCGAGCGCGCGCACGGGGGCGCCGGCGCGCAGCTCCTCCGGCGCGCCGAGCGGCTCGAGCAAGCGCAGCGCCGTGTTGCGGTGCCCCGGGTACTGGAGCAGCGTGCTCGCGAGCGCCTGCCCGATGGAGGGCAGCGCGAGCGCCCAGTAGAAGAGCAGGAGAGCGCGCGAGAGGGCGCCCCCGCGGGCGAGGAAATCGCCGAGGATCCACGCGGCGAGCGCGAAGCCGATCAGCGCCTGCGCCCCGTCGACGGCGAGCGCGGCGCGGAGGAGCGCGCGGCCTGCGAGCGCCCACTCCCCGAGCAGCCCCGCGTGCTCGCGCCGCACGGCCCGCTCCGCCGCGTGCGCCCGGATCGGCACGAGGCCGAGGAGCGCGTCGAGGTAGAAGCTCGTGAGCGCGCCGGCGTGGGTGCGGACGCGCAGGTCTCGCTCGACGAGGACGCGGTTCCCCGCGAACGGCAGCGCCAGCGCGAGCGCGGCGCCCGGCACGGCGAGGCGCGCGCTCCCGGGATCGATCCAGACGATCGCGGCCGTGGTCACCGCGAGATCGAGCGCCGAGCGCGCGATCTGGCCGCCGAACGCGGGCAGGCCGCGGAGCACGTGCAAGCTGTGGCCGCGCTGCGCCATGTCCGAGGCCGGGCGGCTCTGGAAGTAGCGATCGCCGATGCGCGGGATCTTCGCGAGGAACGCCATCCGCAGCCGGACCTCGAGGTGGCGCCCCAGCCGGATCATCCCCGACGTCAGGGAGAGATCGAGGGCGAGCTCCACCGCGAGGAACGCCGCGAGGGCGACGAGGGCGGCGAGGCGCTGCTCGAACAGCGCGAGATCGTTCGAGATCTGGAGCAGGCCCCGGAAGAGGAGGCTCTCCAGCACCACCGTCGCGACGCTGAGCAAGAGCGCGCCGGCGAGCACGGCGGGCGTCAGCAGGCCGTCCTCGCGGATCATCCGGAGGAGCGCGCGCGCAGGCGGGATCTCGCGCTCCGCGAGGGCGGCCGCGAGGTCGGGGGGGAGGCGCGCCTCGCCGCGAGCCGCCTCGCCGCGAGCCGCCTCGCCGCCGCCGCGAGCAGCCGCCTCGGCGTGCGCCGGGGGCTCGGGAGCGGAGGCGCCCGGCGCGCCTTCGCGGCCTGCCGGCGCGCGGGCGAAGCTGAGCGGCCGCCGCCCGCGGATCCGCACGAGCACGGCGCCCCGCGTGAGGACCATCTCCTCCCCGGACGGGTCGGCCGGCCCCGGACGCGCCGTCCAGAAGCCGGGCGGGATCATCTCCTCCCGGGAGGCCTCGGCGTCTCGGTCGAGCAGCGCGCCCAGCACGCGCGCGGCCTCGCGCCCGCGCCCGAGGCCGCCGGAGCGCACGAGCGACGTGACCAGGCGCGCGCCGGCGTCGAGCGCGGCGATCGCTCGCCAGTCCCGGTCCGACAGCGCCGCCTCGATCGATTGCGTTCCTGCGCCGAGCCACGCGAGCCGGCGCCCGAGCGGCCGCGTGAACCCGTCGCTCGCGGCCCACGCGCGGAAGTCCGCCGCGGACAGGGGCAGCTCATGCTGGTAAAGCTCGGCCTCGAGCTGCCGTCGCGTGACCCAGCGCCGCCCCGTGCCCGGGTCCATGATCTGCGCGAGGCCGCCGTGCCGGCGCCAGATCACGACGATGTGGAGCGGCCCGGTCGACTGCCGCACGATCGCCAGGGCGGGCAGCGCCTGCGCCTCGTCGAGGAGCACGTGCTCCGGCGGTACGAGGATCTGCTGGGCCACGAGCCCGAGCTGCTCCGCGAGGTCCTCCAGGGTGTCGATGGAGGTGCCGTCGACGTCGGTCTGGCAGGCCTCGCGCAGGCGCCCGTAGCTCACGCCGACGCCGAAGCCCTCGAGCACGCACTTGAGCGTGGCGGGCCCGCAATCCATCGCCGACGTCTGCACGACCTCCGGCGCGAGGAGCCTCCGCCTCGGGCTCGGCGGCAGGCGGCGGGGATCGGCGCTCGCTCGCTCCGATGCGGATCGTGGATCGGCGCCCGCCGTCCCCTGGCTCACCCGTCCGCTCCGCCGCGGACCCGCACGATCTGCCCTGCTGCCCGCAGCACGAGCGACGCCGGCGAGACGCGCTCCATCTCGATGACGACGTTGCCGGGCAGCCCGTGCTGCATCGGGATCGGCGACGCGGGATCGGGGCGCACGCCGAGCTCCACGCGGATGCGGCCCTCCTGCGCCTCGCTGGCGACGCGCTCGACGATGGTGGCCAGCGTGCCGTATTCGGTCCAGGGGAACGCGTCGAGGCGCAGGCGCCCCGCCTGCCCCGCGCGGATCCGCCCGACGGAGGAGGGCGGGAACTCCGCGATCACCCTGAGCTCGCCGGGCGGGACGACGGCGGCCACGACGTCCCCTTCACGCACGAAGGAGCCGGCCCGCAGCACCGTGATTTCACCGACCCGCCCGGCGATCGGCGAGCGGATCTTGCGCCGCTCGATCTCGGCGAGCAGCCCCGCGATCGTCGCCTCCAGCACGAGCCGCTCCCCCTCCAGCGAGGCCGCCTCGCGGTCGAGCCGCGCGAGCTCGGCCTGCTGCTCGCTCTGCCCCGTGCGCCGCTCGACGCCGGCCCGCGCGGCGGCGCGGTCGAGCGCCTCGGTCGCCGAGCGCCGCGACAGCGCCTCGGCCGCGAGCCGCGCCGCCTCGGCCTCGGACACGAGCCCGTCCTGCCGCAGGCGCACGGCCCGCGCCGCCTCGAGCTCCTGGAAGCGCGCGCCCGCCTCCGCCTCCTTGAGCCGCGCCTTCGCCTCGTCGATGCGCGCGCGCGCCGCCTCCGCCCCGTCGCGCAGCGCCCGCGAGCGCGCCGCGATCTCGGCCCGGAGCGGCCCCATCTGCCCCGCGATGGCCGAGAGCCGGGCCTGCTTGTCGTCCATGTCGCGGCGGAGCGGCTCCACGTCGAGCTCGACGAGGACGTCGCCCGCGGCGACCTCGGCCCCGAGGAGGTCGAGGCGGACGGCGGCGACCCTCCCGCCGAGGGGCGCCTCGACGCGGTGGGCCGCCTGCCCCACCTCGAGGCGCGCGCTCACGCTCGCCTCGTACTGCCCGACGCGCGCGAGGAAGAACCACGCGAGCCAGCCTCCGAGCAGGAGCGCGCCGATCGCGGCGCCGACGATCGAGCCGCGATGGCCGTCGGTCGCGATCGCGTGGATCGAGCGTGAGAACCCGGCGGGCATGAGGGGTCGCGCCAAGGTACACGAGCGAAGGATGCGCAGGAAGTCGCACCCATCGCCCGGGTAAAGGCGATGAGCCAGGCAAAACTTCACGTGCAGCGCGGACCGATTGAATGAATGCTCTCCTCCGCGGCTCCGCCGCGAGATAGTCATTCCATTCCATCTGGAGGTCCCCCATGGCTGATATCGATCGTGATTCCGAGCAGAACGAGCAAACGGAGCAGGCGGAGACGGTGCCCTTCTTCGCTCGCTACCTGGAAGATCAGAAGCGCATCCGGACCGGCGTCAAAGCCGGCGGCTGCATCCAACAGACCCTCAAGTACCCCTCGGACAGGGATGAGAACGTCACCATGAAGTACCCCTCCGACGGCGACGAAGATCTGGCCGTGAAGTGAACCGCGAACGCCGCGCGGCGGGTAACCGCCCACGGCCGAGCGGAACCCACCGAAATCGCCCGCAACATCCCGTAACCCCGTAACAACACGCGACCACGCGACCACGCGACCACGCGACCACGCGACCACGCGTAACCAAGCTCAACACGATTCAACACCTTTGAGCGCCCGTGATTGAAAGATCGCCGCAACAGCGGAATCACAGCATCACGGGATGGCGGAATTGCGACGTCGAGCCGCTGCAATTGTGCTGAAAAGCGCCGAAGATCGCGCTCGGGCTTGCGCCCCCGCCTGGCTGCTCGCTATGTTAGCCCTCTTGCCCTCGGCGGCTCCGTCGCCGCGGCAACGCAACCATCTGGAGGTATCCCATGGCCGATATCGACAACCGTGAGCCCGAGCAGCAGGAGCAGAAGGACGACGCCGAGGCGGTGCCGTTCTTCGCTCGCTTCCTGGAGGATCAGAAGCGCGTCCGTACCGGCGTCAAGGCCGGCAGGCCGCCCTTCCAGACGCTGAAGTACCCGTCGGACCAGGAGGACGGCGGGGGCGGCGGGAAGGACCCCATCTACACCACGCTGAAGTACCCTTCGGACGGCGACGAGACCTGAGCACCGCATGGACCGCCCGCGCCCGTGCGAGAGAGGCACCCTGACGTGACGATGGCGAGCGCGAGCGTCCTCCTGGTCTCGCACTCACAGGACGACTTCGGGATCGGGCGCGTGGCGGAGGCGCTGCGAAGGCGCGGCGCTCGCCCCGTCCGCCTGGACGTCGACCGGTTCCCTCGCGACATCACGCTCTCGACGGCGCTCGGGCCGGGCGGCGTGCGCCGCCGCCTGGAGGACGCCGGGGCCGAGATCGGCGGAGACGAGATCTCCGCGGTCTGGCTCCGGCGCCTCTGGGCGCCGAACCTCGGCGAGGGCATCCCCGAGGCGTACCGCGGCGCGTGCGTGCGCGAGTCGATGGCGGCGCTGACCGGCTGGCTGCGCGGGCTCCCCGCGCGGCGCTGGATCAACGAGCCCGCGGCCGAGGAGCGCGCCCAGGACAAGCTGCGCCAGCTCGCGGCGGCGGCGTCGGTCGGCCTTCGCATCCCCGAGACGGTGGTGACGAACGACCCGGCCGACGTCCGCGGCCTCTTCGCGCGCCTCGGGGGGAACGTGGTCGCCAAGATGCTCACGCCCTTCTCGACAAGCCTCTCCGGCGGCGCGCCGTTCGTCTTCACGCACGCCGTCTCGGAGGCCGACCTCGACGCCCTCGCGGGGCTGCGCCAGAGCCCCATGATCTTCCAGGAGCGCATCCCCAAGGCGCGCGAGCTCCGCGTCGCCTGCGTCGACGGCCGGTGCTTCCCGGGCGCGCTCGACGCGACCCGCTACGAGTCGGTCGCTGTCGACTGGCGCCACCCGGACGTGAGCGAGGTCGGCATCGGGTGGGAGCCGGACGCCCTCCCGCACGACGTCGAAGCGCAGCTCGGCGCGCTCCTTCGCGCCCTCGGGCTGGTCTTCGGGGCCGTCGACCTCATCCGGACGCCGGACGGAGAGCACGTCTTTCTCGAAGTGAACCCCGCCGGCGAGTGGGGCATGCTGGAGCGGGATCTCGGGCTGCCGATCGCCGACGCGCTGGCGGAGGCGCTGCTCGCTCCGACGGAGAACCGGTGACAGTCCTCATCATCACGCACAGCGAAGACAACGAGTGCATCGACCGCGTCGCCGCCGCGATCGCCAGGCTGGGCGGCCAGGCCTTCCGCTTCGACACCGACGCCTACCCGGCGGGAGCGCGGCTCTCGCTCTCGTCGGGGGACGGCGCGGGCCGCTCCACGCTGACCACCCGGGACGGCGCGCTCGACCTCGGCGACGTGACCGCCGTCTGGTATCGCCGGGTCGCCTACGGCGCCAGGCTGCCCTCGTCGATGGATCCGCAGCTCCGGAGCGCGTCGATCCAGGAGGCGAAGCAGACCGCGGAGGGCATGCTCGCGGCGTTCCGCGTCCCGCAGGTCGACCCCTTGCCGGCGGTGCGCTTCGCGTCGAACAAGCAGGTGCAGCTCGACATCGCGCGCGAGGTCGGCCTCGACACGCCGCGCACGCTCACGACCAACGACGCGGACGCGGCGCGGGCCTTCGCCGCGACCTGCCCGGGCGGGGTGATCGCCAAGATGCTCTCGTCGTTCGCCGTCTACCGCGACGGCGAGGAGCACGTGGTCTTCACGAACGCCCTCGAGGCCAAGGACCTCGCGGACATGCGGGGGCTCTCGCTCTGCCCGATGACCTTCCAGGAGAACATCCCGAAGGCGCGCGAGCTGCGGGTCACGGTCGTGGGCGAGCGCGTCTTCACGGCCTCGGTCGACTCGCAGGCGGCGCCCGGCGCCGAGGTCGACTGGCGCCGGCAGGGGATCGAGCTCATCGACGCCTGGCGCAAGGACACGCTCCCGCCCGACGTCGAGACGGGCGTGCTCCGGCTGATGGATCAGCTCGGCCTCAACTACGGCGCGATCGACATCCTCCGCACGCCGGACGGCCGGCACGTCTTCCTCGAGGTCAACCCGTCCGGCGAGTTCTTCTGGCTGGAGCGGAACCCCGGGCTGCCGATCAGCGAGGCGCTCGCCGAGGTCCTGCTGGGCAAGGCGCCGCGGCGCGGCTCGTGGAGCGCCTTCCTCCACACGCCGGCGACGCAGCCCCGCTGAGGCGGCGGCGCAGCGCCGCTGAGCGGACGCTCGGTGCCGTCCGCCCGCCCGCCTGCCGCTCCCTCATCGGACGGACGGGCGCCGCGCAACGCGCCCCTGCGCCGCGCGGTGCGGCTTGACAACGCCCGGAGGTTCCGCACTTGCTATCCGTTCAGGGGAGGGCACCGCCCCTGCGCCCGGCAAGCGATCTCGTGAAGATCCTAGAGCTCCACCTCCTCGCGTTCGGCCCCTTCACGGATCTCCGGCTCGACTTCTCCTCGCCGTCGCCGGGCCTCCACGTCGTCTACGGCCCCAACGAGGCCGGGAAGAGCACCGCGCTCCGGGCGATCCGCGGCCTGCTCTACGGCATCCCGCACATCACGCCCGACGCCCACCTGCACCACAACACCGATCTCCGCGTCGGCGGCCGGCTCGCGGGCAGGGGCGACGCCGCGCTCGCGCTCGTCCGCCGCAAGGGGCGCGTGAAGACGCTCCGCGACCCGGACGACAACCCCCTCGACGACGCCGCGCTCGCGCCGGTGCTCGGCGGCGTGACGGAGGAGCTGTTCCGGACCTCCTTCGGGCTCACCCACGAGACGCTCCGCCAGGGCGCCGAGGCCCTGCTCCAGGGCAAGGGCGACGTCGGTCAGAGCCTGTTCGGCGCGGGGCTCGGCGGGCCGGGGCTGCATCAGCTGCTCGCCACGCTGCGCCAGGAGGCGGACGAGATCTTCACACCCCAGGCGAGGACCCGCCCCCTCAACGAGGCGATCAAGGCCTTCGAGGCGGCCCGCAACGGGGCCAGGAGCGCCGCTCACCCGCCCGCGGACTGGACGCGCAAGCGGCAGGAGATCGACGAGCAGCGGGCCGAGCAGGAGCGCGTCGACGCGGAGCTGCGCGCGCTCCGGTCGACCGACAAGCGGCTCCGGCGCGCGCTCCGGGTGCTCCCGCTGCTGGAGGCGCGGCGCGCGATCCTCGGCCGGCGCGCCGCCCTCGGCCACGTCGTCCTGCTGCCCGAGAGCGCGCAGCGCGACCGCGAGGACGCCCAGGATCGCGCCGCCGACGCGAGCGCCCAGGCCTCGCGGCTCCGCGCCGACATCGCGGAGCTCGAGGCCCGCCACGCCGCGCTGGAGGTCCCCGCGTCGCTCGCCGACCTCGACGCGGGCGCGATCGACGGCCTCGTGACCCGGCTCGGCAGCCACCGCAAGGCCGCCGTCGACCTGCCGCGCGTCCGGGCGGAGCTCCACGGCGTCGAGGAGGACGCGCGCGCGATCCTCCGCAGGCTCGGGCGGGACGCCTCGCTCGCCGGCGGCGACGACCCCGAGCGGCTGGAGGCGATGCGCGTCGACGTCGCGACCGAGGCGCGCATCAAGAAGCTCGCCCGCGAGCGCGGCGCCGCCGAGGCCAAGCCGCGCGAGGTGGAGCGGCTGCTCTCCGCGCACCGCGCGCGGCGCGACGCCTGCGCGCGCAGGCTGGCCGAGCTGCCGCCGGGCGAGGACCCCGCCCCGCTCCGAGGCGCGCTCTCTCGCGCGCAGAAGCAGGGCGACCTCGAGCACCGGCTCCGCGAGGCCGCCGCCGCGGCGGCGCAGCTCGCCCGCGACGCCGATGCGCAGCGCGATCGGCTCGGCCTCGCGGCAGCGCGGCGGGCGCGCCTCGACGTCGACGATGCAGCGCGGCGGGCGGGCCTCGACGCGGGCGGCGCGCCCGAAGGCTGGCCGCTCTCCGCGGCCGAGGCGAGCGCCCTGCCCGTCCCGCTCCCCGAGACGGTCGACCAGGCGGCCGCGCAGTGGGGCGCGCTCGCCCGGGAGCGCGAGCGGCTCGGCGAGCGCGCCGCCGAGATCGAGGCGCGCCTCCGCGAGAGCGCCCGCGAGATCGACGCGCTCCAGCGCGCCGGCGCCGTCCCCACGGAGGCCGACCTCGCGGAGGCGCGCGAGCGCCGGGACGCCGCCTTCAAGGCGCTGGTGCGCGCCCTCCAGGCGAAGGCGGGCGCCCGCGCGGCGGCCGCGTCGATCCACACCGCCTCGCTCTTCGACCTCGGCGCGGACGCGCCCGCCTCGCCCGGGGGGCGGCGCAGGCCGTCGCTCGCCGCGCGCGACGAGCCGCCGGCCGCCCGGGGGAAGCCCGACGACTACGCCGACCTGGTCCGCGCCGCCGACGCCCTCGCCGATCGGCTGCGCCGCGAGGCCGACCGGGTCGCCCGCCTGGCGCGGCTGCTCGCGGACGAGGCGCGGGCCCAGGCCGACCAGGCGCAGCTCGCCGCGGAGCGCGCCGCGCTGGCGCGCCGGGCCGAGGAGGCCGAGGCCGCGTGGCTCGATCTGTGGCGGCCCGCGGGCGTCGCCCCGCGCTCCCCCGAGGAGATGCGCGGCTGGCTCGGCCGCTACGCGGCCTTGACCGCCACGGTCGACCGGCTGCGCGCCGCGGAGGCCGAGGCCGAGGCGCTGCGGGCCCGGATGCAGGCGCACGCCGCCGAGCTCCACGCGGCGCTCCAGGGCGCCCGCGCCGCGCCGGGCGCCTCGCGCGGCGACGCGCCCGGCGCGGGCTCGCGCGGCGACGCCGCCGGAGCGCCGGAGGACGCGCCGGCGCGCCTCCCGGCGCTCGTCGAGGCCGCGGAGCAGGAGCTCGCGGCCATCGAGGGCGCGGCCCGGGAGCGCAAGGAGCTCCTGCGGGAGCGCAAGGAGCTCGAGCGCGAGATCGAGGACCTCGAGCGCGAGCAGGCGCAGCACACGCGGGCGCTCGAGGCGTGGCGGGCCGAGTGGGCCGAGGGCGTGCGGCCGCTCGGCCTGCCCGGCGACGCCTCCGCGGACGAGGCCACGGCGATCCTCGACGAGCTCGGCGCGCTGTTCCGCAAGGCGGACAGCGCCGCCCACGAGCGCCGCCGGGTGCGCGGCATGGAGCGCGACGCCCGGACCTTCGGGGCCGACGTCGCGGAGCTCGCGTCCCGGCACGCGCCGGATCTCGCCCCGCTGCCGGCGGATCAGGCCGCCGATCAGCTGATCAAGCGCCACCACAAGGCGCGCGCCGACCTCCGCGAGCGCGGCGAGATCGCGCGGAGCCTGGCCGACAAGCGCCGCGAGCTGGATCAGCAGGACGCGCGCCGCGCGGCCGCCGAGGCGCGCCTCGCCAAGCTCTTCGAGGCGGCGGGCGTCCCGCGCGGCGGTGACGACGCCGACGACGTCGCCGCGCTCTCCCTGGCGGAGGAGCGCTCGCGCGAGGCGCGCCGGCTCGACCGCGAGCTCGTCGAGAACGAGGGCAAGCTCCTCGAGGCGGGCGAGGGCGCGGGCATCGCCGCGCTCGAGCAGGAGACCGCCGGGGTGGAGCGGGACGCGCTCGCGCTCGAGCTCGACCGGGCGGAGGAGCGCCTCGCGGCGCTCGAGGACGAGCGGCGCCGGATCGACAGGGCGCTCGGGAGCCTGGAGCAGGAGCGCGAGCACCTCCGGGCGACGGTGGGCGCCGCGGAGGCCGCCGCGGAGGCGCAGATCTGCCTCTCGCACCTGCGCGGCGAGGTGCGCCGCTACGTGCGGGCGCGCCTCGCCGCGGTGCTGCTCGAGCGCGAGATCGAGCGCTACCGCGAGCGCAACCAGGGCCCGATCCTGGCGCGCGCGAGCGCGCTCTTCCACCGCCTGACGCTGGGCGCCTTCGCCGGCCTCCGGGTGGGCTACGACGAGAGCGAGCAGGCGATCCTCCGCTGCGTCCGCGCGGCGGCGTCCGGCGCGGGGGTCGGCGGGGCGGCGGCCGCGAGGGCGCCCGCGCCGGACGGCGCGGCGGAGCCCGCGAAGGCGCCCGCGGACGCAGCGGTAGAGCCCGCGAACGCGCCGGCGAATGCAGCGGCGGAGCCCGCGAAGGCGCCCGCGGACGCAGCGGCGGAGCCCGCGAGGGCGCCGGTGCAGCGCGAGGTCGACGTGACGGGCCTGAGCGACGGCACGCGCGACCAGCTCTACCTCGCGCTGCGCCTCGCGAGCCTCGAGCACCACGCGCGGACGGGCGAGCCGATGCCGCTCATCCTGGACGACATCCTGATCCACTTCGACGACGACCGCGCCCGGGCTGCCCTCGCGGTGCTCGGCGAGCTCGCGGGGACGACGCAGGTGCTGTTCTTCACGCACCACGCGCGGCTCTGCGAGCTCGCGCGCGAGGCGGTGCCGGCCGACGTGCTCCGCGAGCACCGCCTGCGGTAGCAAGGCCGGTCACCGCGATGGGCTATCCTGGGCGCGATGACGGTCCAGGAGCTCCACGTCGCGGGATACCGCTCGATCCGCGAGCTGACCCTCCCCCTCGCGCAGGTCAACGTCATCGTCGGACCGAACGGCGTCGGCAAGACCAACCTCTATCGCACCATGGTGCTGCTCGGCTCCGCGGCGAGCGGGACCTTTGCGCGCACGCTGGCCGAGGAGGGGGGGATGCCCTCGGTGCTCTGGGCCGGCCAGCGCAGCAAAGGCCCGGTGCGGATGACGCTGCGGGTGCGGCTGGATCAGCTCGTCTACGAGCTCCAGTGCGGGCTGACGCCGCCGCCGGGAGGGCCGTTCGAGCTGGACCCGGACATCAAGGAAGAGAACCTCTGGCTGCTCGACAAGCGCCGCCGCCTGCCGATGCTGGAGCGGGCCGCGGGCTCGGCCTTCGCGCGCGACGCAGACGGCCACCGCGTGACCTTTCCCTTCTCGCTCTGGGGCTCGGAGTCGGTGCTGGCGCAGGTGGTGGAGCCGCACCGCTTTCCGTTGCTCTCGGTGGTGCGGCAACAGCTGATGAACTTCCGGTTCTATCACCACTTCCGCACCGACTCCGGCGCGCCGTTGCGGGTCGAGCAGGTCGGGGTGCGGACGCCTGTGCTCAGCACCGATGGCCACGATCTGGCCGCGGCGCTGGCGACGATCCTCGATATCGGCGACAGGGTCGCCTTGAAGGACGCCGTCTCCAGCGCGTTCCCTGGCGCGTCCCTCGAGGTCTCCTCGACGCAGGGGCGGTTCCGCGTCGAGCTCCGGTTGCCAGGGATGTCGCGGCCGCTCGACGCCCGCGAGTTCTCGGACGGCACGGCGCGCTATCTCTGCCTCCTGGCGGCGCTGCTGAGCCCGAGGCCTCCGCTGCTGATGGCGCTGAACGAGCCGGAGACGAGCCTGCATCCGGATCTGCTCGGGCCCCTCGGGGATCTCCTTGTGCACGCGGCATCCCGGAGCCAGCTGTGGATCACGACGCACTCCCGCCCGCTGGCGGAGCGGATCCGGAAGGCGACGCCCTGCCGGCTCATCGAGCTTGGCAAGGAGGGTGGAGAGACGGTGCTGGCGAGCGGCGCGGCGGAGGACGAATGACGTCCGCCATCAACGACAGAGGTCTGCTCGTGTTCATTCGATGATCCATCGAAGCACGGGACCGGCGACGACGACGAAGGCCACCTGGCCCGGAAGCACAGGACTCTCCCCGCCGAGCCACTGCACATGGGCGCTCGTCGACCAGCCCAGCGGCCCTGCGAAGTACGAGTTGACCTGCGCATGCCCGCCTATCGCCACCCCGGCGACGCGCCCGCACCAGGCGGCGCCGCACGACGGCATGTCGAAGAGCCCGACCGATGGCCCCAGACTGAAATTGCCTTCGTCCCACGCAACGCCGACGTCGAGTGACGTCTGATTGTAGACACCGAGCCCGCCGTGCTGGGGCCCCAGGTGGATGGTGCACAGGTCGTGGACCGTGAACACGAAGTCTCGCTCGAAGCGCCACGATATCGCCGCTTGTGGACCCACCGAGGGGCGATAATCGTCGCCGATCTCAATCCACCCGATGCTCGCACCGGCGCTGATCTCGGGAGCTCCTGCGCGCGCCGGTGCGGCGAGGAGCGGGAGGACGACCACGACCGCCCATGGGATCTTCTGCCAGCTTCTCGTGCCCATGGTACCTCCCCTTTCCCCAGCGGACGAGCGACGCGACGACGCGAGCCGTCCTACTGATGGTGAAATTGGACGTCAACCGGGATTCGGGCGGGGACGTCCCGATGGACGCGGGTCGTACCGTCCAGAGGTTGCGCCCGTCGCGCGCCGGCCTGCGAGGCGCGAGTGCTCTCAGGCGCCAAGCAGCGGCGCCGCCTCCGCGGCGTCGAGCAGGGCAGCTGGCTCTTGGGAGGCGCTCGCCGCGGAGGCAGGCGGCGGAGCGTTCTCGCGGCGGGCGGCGGAGAGCGGCCCCCCGCGGCGATGGGCTATGAGGCGAGAGGAACCATGATCTCAGGTCGCGAGCCGTTCACGGCCACACCTCCGCGGGCTCCTCGTCGACGTCGTCGTCGCCGGCCTCCTCGTCGCCTTCCTCCTCGTCGACCTCCTCCTCCACCGCGCCCTTGACGATCCGCGACTGGAGCTTCGGAGTGACGTCCTCGAACGCGTCGCCGTGGAAGTAATAGCCAATCTTCCGCAGGTCCGCGTGGCGCCGGACCAGGAGCGTCCAGAGCCGATCGCGCATCGCCGCGGCCTCGCCGCGCCGCTTCGCGGCGGGCCGGCGGGCGCCGGCGGGAGTAAGGTTTTCGAGCGCTCCCCCGCCTGGCAGGGCCGGCACCAGCCACCGCAGTTGAAGCCGGTCTCAGCCCTCGGGCGCAGGGTCCAGCCCTCGGGGCGGTCGGCGCTACCGTGCGAGACGGCACAGCCCTTCCACGTCGCGGGATCGCCGGTCGCTTCGTTCCGTTCGGCCTTGTGCCGTGGTGGCCTCGTTTCCCTTGCATGGAGGTTTCGCCATGGGTCGACGCTCATTCCAGATAATCGGGGCCGTAGGCATTCTCGCCGCGATGTTTTCGGCACTGATTCCGGCATGCGTGATCCGAATCGGTCCCGGGGACGGGGATGATGGTGGGAGCCTTGCGGGCGGGGATTCGTCGGATGACAATGCAGGCGACAATGGCGAGCAGACCGACGGATCAGAATTCACGCCCGAGGAACAAGCCGCGATCGACGACCTGGAGAATGCCGACCCCAACGAAGCAAGCCGCACATTGCTTGTTTCGGAATACGCGGGCTATGCCGTCGCCGGATTCATCGAAAGCAGCGGCGTGGATCCTGCGACTGCTGACCAAGCAACGATCGACCAGCTAATCGAGCAATACGCTCCGGTCGCGTGGCAGATGGCACAGGAATGGGTCGATACCCTCGATCCATCGGCCATACCACTCGATCGCTATCAGCGTCGTCATCATGGCAACGGGATGCGCGGGTGGAAACTCAATGACGGACAAGAGCAAGCCGAACAACGCAACGCAAGTCGATGTGCCCCAAGAAGCGCAGGACGCCCTCTGTGGCATGGTCGGGTTCGCGGAGGTCACCATAGCGCTAGCGGCACCGCGGGTAATGGCGAAGGCGCCGCGAATACCATCACGAGCGGAGTCATTGCGGGCCCTCGACGGCTATCTAGCGATCATCGCCGACGCAAAGCGACGACCGGAAAACGAGGATAACCGGCCCTATATCGCGGGCGAGCCTTACGTTCTCAGGTTGCGCGAATTGATCGCGACGTGGGAACCATCGAAAGTCGTTCCGGAGGACATTGAAGCGACAGCCCGCGCGGCCCTCATAGCATCGAATGCAACGGAACCGCCCGAGGGCTGGGATAACTACGAGGGCGAACGGGACGCCGATTGACTCTACTGCGGGAAATCGAGGTTCATGCCAGGGATCCCTGGGACGTTCGGAGCCGGAACCGTGCGCGCCATGACACACGGTCGCGAGGTGTGGGACGCGGGGCGTCAAGTCGGGCGGCAGCGGGACGAGGGCCGGCGCGCGCACCAGATGTCCTTGGAACGGGCGTGACGGCGCGGTGGCGGCCAGGCTTCGGCACTTGCGCAGTGCCGCCGCCGAAAACTTCAGGCGCAGCAGGTCCTCGGAAGGCGCTCGTCGCGGAGACAGGCGGCGGATAGCACCTCGCCGCAGCGGGCTAGCACGACAAATGGCTCGCCGGCCAGCCGCGAAACCAAGCGCTTCGACATGGGTCCCTCCGCAGCGCGCAGCCTACCCAGACGCACCGCCCGCCCCAGCCGCACAGCGCTCGATTGCCGCCTTCCTGTCGATGGCTCCCCGGAAGGGTGCCCGACGCGCTCACGCCGGACACGGCCCGGCGCACCCCTCGCCGCCGCAGTCGATGCCGGCCTCGTCGCCGTTCTTCACGCCGTCCGTGCAGGTGGGGGCCTCGCAGACGCCGGCCCAGCACACCCCGCTCTTGCAGTCCGCGCCGGTCTTGCAGCCCCCGCCCGGCTCGCAACGCGGGCACGCGATCGTGCCGCAGTCGACGCCGGACTCGCGGCCGTTCTTCACCCCGTCGCTGCAGTTCGGGATCATGCAGCTCCCGCTCGTGCACACACCGCTCATGCAGTCCGCGGCGGCGCGACAGCGGTCGCCCGCCTGACAAGGGCGGCACGGGCCACCGCAGTTGAAACCGGTCTCTCCGAGGCCCACGTCTTGCTCATCGTTCTCGCAGTGCCCCGGAACGCACCAGACGCCATCACACGCGAGCCCGCCGGGACAGGCCAGCGCGGGATCTTCAGCGAAGCACTGCACGCAGGCGCCTTCGTGGCACCGCCCCTCGCCCGAGGCGGGGCAGGTGACATCGTTCAACAGGAGATGCTGCGGCGCATCGACCTCGCAGACGTCGAGTGTGCATTGGTTGCCATCATCGTAGACGTCGTGAGCCGACACGCTGACCACACGGCCATCGGTCGTGCACTGCTCTACCTTGCAGTCGCCCCGGATCTGCGACGCCAGCGGCCCGTCGTGGATCTCCACCGCGCACGCGCCGTCCACGCACCTCCCCGCGCCGCACCGCGGGTCCGGCGGGCCGGGGCACTCGTCGTCGCCCTCGCAGCGGCCGGGCGGCACGGGCACCCCGGAGCACTCTGCCGTGCCCTCCGCGCACTCGTCGCAGGTGCGGCACTCTTCGAAGCAACCCGGCTTCTCCTCGCCGAGCGCGCAGCAGATGACCTTACCCGGGTCGCCGCATACGCAGTGCTCATCGACGCAGATCGCGCCTGGAATGTACTGCACGTCCGACTGACAGTGATCCGTGGTCGCGCACTTTCCGCCTATATAGGGCCCATCACCACATGCAAAGAACGTCGCTGGGCCGATGAGAAGAATGGAACCAACAAACCAAGGCGCGATGGGCCTACCCATGCTCCAGTCCTCCGGCACGAGGCTGAGGCGCGGCACCCTGGCGGCCCCAATCCGCCGGGGTGTCGTTTGCCTGTCATCCGAGGCGCGCACTATGCCGCGTCGGGCCCGCGGCCGTCACGCAAGTTTTCGCCAGAATGCGCCGCTGGCGAGGCAGCCTTCCAGCAGGGCACGCGCACTGCGTCCGGCTCACGAGGCGAACAGCCAGGCGATGCTCGCCGCGCCGGCCAGGAACAGCGCCGCCGTGAAGATCAGGATCGCCGTCCGGTCGGGGCGGTACTCCCCGCGATCGATGGCGCGAGCGACGCGCAGGTAACGCATCGCGGCCCACGCGATGAGCGCCATCCCGAGCACGACCATCCCCGCGCCGACGCCCACGACCTCGCGCAGCAACGACCGCGGCCCTCCCGGCGCGGCCGGCGGCCCCGCCTCCAGGAAGTAGAGGCTGACCCGGTTGAGCGTGATGCCGAAGCCGAGCAGCGCGATCGCCGTGCGCACGTAGGCGAGGTGCGTCCGCTCGTTGGCCAGGTGCTCCCTCGCGTAGGCCTCCGTGCGCTTCACGCTCTCCTCGCCCGGCATGCTGGCTCGCCCTCCTCGTCGCGCGGCGCCCGCTTCAGCGTCGGCCGTACCGATCGTCGAACCACGGGTACGCCGTGTTCGAGTAGCCGCGGACCTCCCAGAACCCCGGCTGATCGGCCGCGGTGAACGTGATCCGCCGGATCCACTTCGCGCCCTTCCAGGAGTAGAGCTGCGGCGTGATCATCCGCACCGGGCCCCCGTGCTCGCGCGGCAGCGGCTTGCCCTCCCAGGTGTGGACGAGCAGCACGTCGGGCAGCATGGCCTCCTCGAGCGGCAGGTTCGTCGTGTAGGGGGTCTGCGTGCCGGGCGCGATGTCGCTCGCCTCGATCAGCACGAAGCGCGCGTCCGCGAGCGGGCGCGCGCGCTCCGCGAGGGCGGCGAACCGGACGCCGATCCAGTGGTTGTCCAGGCGGCTCCAGGTGGTCACGCAGTGGAAGTCGGACACGTCGAGCGTCTGCGGCAGCGCCATGAACTCTTCCCAGGAGTAGGTCCGCGGCGCCTCGCAGAGCCCGTCGATCTCGAGCTGCCAGCGGTCGGTCGGGATGTCCGGCGTATCGCCGAGATCGAGCACCGGCCAGCTCGTCACCTCGCGCTGCCCGACCGGCAGCCTCGGCATCCCGTGCCGGTTCGGCGGCCCGCTGCCCATCGGGGCGAGCCCGTCGAAGGCGCCCTTGCCGCGCGCCGCCTGCCGCGCGGCGAACGCCTGCTTGCGCTCGATCAACGACCTCGCCCGCCGCCCCGCGTCGTCCCCCATGACGTGACCATGGCGAGAGCTCTGGACGCCTGCAAGAGCGAGCTCATCCGACCTTGCGGCCCGAGAGCTCCACGGAGGCGGCATCCACCGACACCGACGTCGGGGGGCCGAACTTCTTGACCTGAACGGTCACGAGGAGGGCCGGCGTGTCGTCGAGCACGCGCTCGATGATGCGCTCGGCGAGCGTCTCGAGCAGCTTGTACGACGCGCTCGTGCCCGATTCGACGACGAGGCTCGCGAGCCTGTCGTAATCGAAGACGCGCGCGCGCGTGTCCGCTCGAGGCAACAGCGAGACCGGGAGCTCCACCTCCAGGCACACGACGAAATCCTGGGGCAGGTCGCGCTCGGCGCGAGACACGCCGTGCTTGGCGCGAAAGCGGATGCCGTCAAGGCGGATCCGGTACGTCTGGATCGCGGACTCCATCGGCGCCCCCTAGCACGCCTTCCGGCCGGCTTCCGCCGCAAGAATGCCAGGCAGCAGGCTCGCCCGCTCGCCGCGGCCCTCCCGGCGCGCGGCGGCCGTCTCGGCGGCGCGGGCGGCCTTCCCGGCGCGACCGCCCCCGAGGCGCGCGGCTCCTCCGCGCCACGTGCGTCAGAGGAGAGGCCGCTTGAAGCACACGGCTTCGATCTTCGCGGTCATCTCGCTGCGCAGGAACTGCACCGGCTCCCAGCCTTCCTGCCCGAACCGCTTGAGGACCGGGTTCCATCCGGACGTCGTGGTCACCTCGATCACCTGACTGTCGCTGACGCGCGCGGTCTCCACGTCCACGCATCGAATCTCCCACCGGGGCGGATCGGTCCCCGCCTGCACCGGCGGCACCAGGAAGCGCGGCGCGACGTACGACGCGGAGCAACCGAAAAGAAATGCGACGGCGATGGCTGTCCCGGAGCTGAGCTTCGGCATGAGCGGTCCTTTCCTGCGGGGTCGACTCGCGAAGGCGTATCGACGCTTCGTGCGCCACGTCAACTGGGAACGGCGCGCGCGCCGGCGCGGAGCGCGCCGGCCCCTCGGCCGTCACCGGCGCGCGTCCGGGGCGTCCAGCCACGTCCGCTGGAACCGCTTCCCCTTCCTCCGCGTACTCATCCAGGGGCACAACCTCGCCTCGAAGGAGCGGCGCCGATGATGCTCGCTGGACACCTCGATGATCCGTTGGAGGACGCGCTCCTCGCCCGCGCGGGACGGGCGCGCGACGCCGAGGTCGAAGCGCACCTCGGCGCCTGCAGCGACTGCGCGCGCCGGCTCGCCGACGCGGAGGCCGCCGTCGCGGCCGTCGCCCTGGCGCTGCCGCCGGTCCCGGCGGAGGGCCGCCTGCGCGCGCGGCTCTTCGCCTCGGTGGATCGCCTGGAGCGGTTCACCCCGATGGCGCCGCGCCTCGCCGCCCTCACCGACGTCGCGCCGGACGACGCCCGGCGCGCCCTCCACGCGCTGTCGGAGCCGGAGGCGATGAACGCCGTGCTGCCGGGCATGCGCGTCCTGCCGCTCGCGACCGGCCCGCGCCGCGCGACCACGAGCGCGATCCTCGTCTGCCTCGAGCCGGGCGGGAGCATCCCGCGCCACCGTCACCTGGGCGACGAGCGCATCCTCGTCTTCGAGGGCGCCTTCGCCGTGGACGACGGGCGCGTCGTCCGCGCCGGGGAGGAGCTCCACAGCCCCGCCGGCTCGATCCACGCCATCCCGACCGTCGTCGGCGACGCGCCGTGCCTGTGCGCGATCGTCGGCGAGGGCGGCATCGAGGTGGCGCTTTGATCGCCGCGAGCACCGGGCCCGCGCCCGCTCACGAGGCGCCGCCGGCTCACGTCGCGGCCCCGTCCGCGCCGGGCAGCGACGAGGAGCTCGTCGTCCGCATCGCCGGCGGCGACCGGGAGGCCCTCGCCGCCCTCTACGACCGGTACGCGCCCGCGCTCCTCGCGCTCGCCCAGCGGGTGCTCGGGAGCCCCGCCGAAGCCGAGGATCTCGTCCACGACTGCTGCCTGGAGGTCTGGCGAAAGGCCCACACCTACGAGCCGCTCCGCGGGTCGGCCCGCACCTGGCTCATGATGCGGCTGCGCAGCCGCGCGCTCGATCGGCTCCGATCGGCGAGGCAGCTCCGCCTGGTCGCGGACGGCGAGGAGAACGACGCCCCGGCCGACCTCGGCGGCCCCGACCCGGCGCTCGGCTCCGACTGCGCCCGCGTGAGGCGCGTCGTGGCAGCGCTCCAGGAGGACCAGCGCACGGTGCTCGAGCTCGCCTATTTCGAGGGGCTCTCCCTCGTGGAGATCGGCGAGCGCCTCGCGGTGCCGGTGGGCACCGTCAAATCCCGCCTCTCGCGCGCGCTGGAAAAGCTGCGCGCCGCGCTCCAGGAGCCGCCGCGCGCTGACATCTTCCCCAGCTCCGCTGCACGCCTACCCTAGGGGCGGTCACCCGCACAGGAGACGGGTCCAGATCGGCGTTTTCGGCGCGGAAGCGCACTCCAGTGCGCTGAGCACCGAAAACGTCGAGATGGGCCCGTATCCGCAGCGGGTGACCGCCCCTAGCGTTTACGCGCGAGCGCCTCGCGGTCCTTGACGATGAGGCGCCGCCCCGCCGCGTCGAGCACCCCCTCCTTCCGGAACGCCCCGAGCGTCAGCGTCACCGTCTCGCGCGTCGACCCGATCACCTGGGCGATCTCCGCGTGCGTGATCGGCGCCGAGATCAGCGTCCCGCGCGGCGTCGGCACGCCCCACCGCTCCGCCGCGTGCAGGAGGAACTCGGCGAGGCGCCCTCCCACGTTCTTGAAGAGCATCGACTCGATCCGGTCCTCGGTCTCCCGCTGCCGCGCGACGAGCAGCGCGAACACCGCGCCACCGAGCCCCGGGTGCTGGGCGCAGAGCTCGCGGACGAGCGCGAGCGGCACCCGGACCACCTCGGCCTCATCCATCGCGATCGCCCGCTCCGTCCGCGTCTCCAGCCCGCCGAGGCACGACTCGCCGAGCACGTCGCCCGTGCCGCGGTAGCTGAGCGGGAACGCGGCCCCCGCCTCGTTGACGCGCTCGACGCGCGCGCGCCCCCGGCCGAGCACCACCAGCGTGTCCGCGGGGGCCCCCTGCTCGAAGATCGCCGCGTCGGACGCCACCACCTCGAGCACCGCGGCGTCCGTGACCGCCTCCCGCACCTCGCGATCCACCTGCGCGAACAGCGAGCAGAGCCGGAAGGCGCGCGCCACCCGAGCCTTCACGGGATCCGTGGGCTGGCGGCCAGCATCCTGCGCGTACTGGGAATCCAGATCGCTCACGGTAGGGAACAAAAGAGTAATCCATCCCGCGTGGGTTGACACACAGGAATCCCCTGCGACCGAGGCCCGGCGCAGGGCGAACGGAGCGCAGCGCTCAGCGTCCGTCGCGGTCGAGCTGCACGACGATGTCCCGGTCGAGCGCGCTGTCCGCCGCGCGGGCGAACTGCTGGAACTTCGTATAGGCATCGGGCTGCACGCGGCCCGCGGGCAGCTCGAGGAAGCGATCGAGGACCAGCGCGCCCCCGTCCATGCGATCGTTCACACGCACGGCGCGCCCCTCGTCGTCCGCCTTCGACGGAGCGAGCTTCGTGACCAAGCGCGCGCCCGCGGGGAGCTTGACGCGGAGCCGCACCTCCGAGCGCGTCGCGATCTGCTCCGACAGGTAGAGCGGCGTCTCGCGGACCGGCAGGCTGGCGAGGCTGGCCACGCGCACGCCGAAGGGCGGCGTGATGACCAGCTCCCCACCCTGCGCGCGCGCGAAGCTCGCGGCGGCGATCTTCATCTTCAGCGTGAGCGGCCGATCGATCTCGCCCAGCTCCTTGATCTCGATCGCCTGGAGCCGCGCCCCCGGCACCATCTGCGGCAGGAGGCGCGACTCGACGGCGTCCCTGAGCTGGGCGTCGGGGAGCGACTCCAGCGCCGAGCGCAGCGCGATCGCGAGCTTGCCCTCGTAGCGCTGCTCGATCGTCAGCGAGGCCGAGCCGTCCCTCGCCACCTCGGCGACGCCCTCCGTGACCACGCCGTCGTGCGCGCCGGACGAGGGCGTCACCTCGCGCGGCGTCCCCGGCTTCAGCACGATCGCCGGCTGCCCGCGGAGGGAGCTCGGCAGGTAGCCGTACGGCGCGAACTTGTCGCGCACGAACATCCAGCGGACCGCGCCAGCGCCGGGCTTGTCCCCGGTGTCGAGGCGGACGGCGAGCGCGTTGAACGTCTCGGCCTCGCTCATGGGCCCGCGCGGCGGCGCGGTGAGCCGGTCGCTCACGACGCCGTAGCCGGCGTCGATGCCGACCAGGCGGCACAGGTAGAGGAACGCCTCGGTCCGGTTGCCGCTCTTGCCGATGACGACGCGGCGGCCGTCGTCCTCGCGCCCCGGCTCCACGTTGGCGAGCACCCACCGGTAGATCCGGCGCGCCTGCTCGTCCTTCGACGGCGCCGCTCCGCCGCCCTCGCCGCGCGCGTCCTGCGCGGCGCCGGCGGCCTTCCCCTGCTCGCCGCCGCCCGCGGCGAGCGGCGTGCGCGCGATCGCCCGCGCGATGCGCACGAGCCGCGGATCGCGCGGCGTCTCGTCGGCGGCCGCGTCGACCATGCGCGCGATCGTGCTGTCCAGGCGGATGCCCCAGCCGATGCGGATGTTCGGAAGGAACTCCGAGATCGGCGCGCTCGCCGGCTCCTCCGGGAGCGCGGGGCTCTTGTCGACCCGGTAGCGGCGGGTGACGAGCGCGCCGGACTCGACGATCTCGGGCGCCGGGACGGGGCCGGAGGCCTCCACGTCGAGCGGCCGGCTCTTCGGCGACACGACGATGAACTCGCTCCGCCAGTAGGGGACCTTCTCCTCGCGGAAGAACCAGCGCGGGCCCTGGAACGTGAGGCCCCCCTGCCCGTCGCCGCGCAGCACGAACAGGTTCTCCACCTCGATGTAGTCGCCCACCTCGAGGTGGGGCATCGTCACGGTCGGCTTGTCCTGGATGAACTCCGGCTCGTGGATCGACCCGTCGCGCTTGACCGTGCGGAGCTTGAGCACGAGCCCCTCGGGCATGCGCTGCTCGGCGTGCTCCTGGATGGCCTCCCGCGACTGGATCCGGATGATCTCGTGCTGGAGCATCCGCGCCGAGCCGTCCTCGTGCACCCACATGGCCGCATAGTCGAGCACGCGCGCAGCCGTGCCCGGCATGACCTCGCCCGAGGCCTCGTGCTCGGCGATCACCTTCTTCGAGTCGAGCCGGTACGGGCTGAGCTCCGTCGTGCCGTCGAGCAGCTCGATCGCGTCGCGCAGGCCCGAGGTGTCGGCGCCGGTGCGGATCGCCTCGATGAGCGCCTTCTGGAGCGCGTCGCGCTCTCCCCGCGCGAAGCGCGCGTCCGCCAGCGCCAGGCGCGCGTCGGCGTCGTCCGGCGACTTCGCGAGCGCGCGCTCGAGCTGCTCGAACGACTCGGCGCGCTTGCCCGCGCGGGTCAGGAGATCGGCGATGCGCGCGGCGATGTCCTTGCGGTCCTTGCGGGCGGAGCCGAGGCGCTGGAGCTCCTTGATCGCCGCCGCGTAGTCGCGGCGATCGATCGCCCTCTCCAGCTCGATCTCCGCGTCGGGATCGAGCTCCCGGATGCGCGCGGCGAGGGCGTCGGCCTGCGCGATGTGCCCGTCGCCGTCGTGGATCCGGAGGAGGGCGCCCAGCACCTCGATGTCGTCCGGGAAGCGCGCGGCGGCCTCCTTCACGGTGCGGACGTGCTCGACGCGCCAGCCGAGGCGCGAGTACATCCCGGCGAGCGTCTTCAGGAGGTCGGGCACCTCCCGGAAGCGGTCGGCGAGGGCCTCGATCGTGCGGGTCATCTCGGACAGGCCGACCTTGTCGGCCTCCTCGAGCGCGAGCCAGAGGCGGGGGTACCAGAGCTCCGGGTCCTTCTCCGCGGCGCGCGCGCGCACGTCCTTCACGAGATCTTGCCCGTCGGACGCCGGGAAGATCGGGTCCTTCTCGAGGAAGACCGCCTGGGCCGCGAGCGCGGGGCCGGTGGCGCGCGCAGGATCGGCCACGAGCGGCTCGATCAGCACGGCGCTCACGTCGTCCTGGCCCTCGAGGTGCGCGATGGTCGCCGCGAGGTACCGGGCGATCGGATCGCCCACGTCGCGGTCGGCGGGGGGCGCGCCGCGCAGGCCGAGCGCGCGCGCCACCTTCGGCGCGGGCTGCGGCGGCACGCCGAGCGCCGTGAGGAACGGCTCGATGGGGTTGGGATCTGGCAGGACCTCGGGCGCGACGAGCGAATAGGGCGGCGTCGGATCGGCGGACGTGGCCACGCCGAGGGGCGTGCCGTCGGGCGCGAGCAGGCGGATGGAGGTGTCGCGCCCCCCGACGCGGGCGAGGATGCGGTGCCGGCCGGGGCCGAGGCGCAGGCGGGCGCCGAAGCGGGGCCAGATCCCCCACTGCTTCGTGTCGCGCGTCAGCACCTCGACGTCGTCGACGAGGATGGCGTAGGCCCCCTGGACGGCGATGAGCATCTCGCGCTCGGCGGGCAGGTCGATGAAGGTCTCGACGTAGAAGATGCCTCCCCTGGCCCCGCCCTCGCCGGGCCCCTCCGGCGCGACGGCCGAGAGCTGGCAGCCGCGGCGCTCGGCGCCGAGCACGCGCGGCGGGCCTCTGCGGTGGGGATCGCGCGGGAACACGGGCGGCCAGGGGCCGGCGCGCTCCGCCTCGTAGTGGACGCGGTGGTCGCTCGCGGCCAGGTGGCCGAACGGGCCGGCGAAGCGGGCGTTCTCGATGCACCCGTAGCGGCGCGCCGCGTGGTCGATGAGCGGCACGGCGGGCGCCGCGCGGCTGACGTCGCCGGCGTCGCCGGCGGTCCCGGCGGCGCCGTCCGGGCGCGCCGCGGCGGCCTCGTCGGGCAGCCCGTCGAGGCTCCACCACTCGACGAGCTCTCCGCGCGCGCGCCAGCCCAGCTTGCCCGGGTGGTCGATGGCGCGCAGGACGACCTCGCGGGACTTCTTCCAGAGGCCCGCGACGCTGGAGCGCAGGCCGAGCAGGCGGTTCGCGGCGAACCAGCCCACGAGCGGGGCGTCGGGGTGCGCGCTCACCCGGGCCGCGTCCAGCGCATCGAGGTAGGCCGCCGCCGCGCGCGCGTTGCGGCCGTGCCCCTCGTCGTCGATCGCGCGCCCGAGCGACGCGAGCATCGATTTCGCGCCGATCCCCTCGAGGCGCTTGCGCGCCTCCCTGGCGCCGGCGGGCGTGCCGCCCGGGACCAGGAGCTCTCCGAGGAGCCAGCGGCCGACGACCTCGCCGTCGGCCGAATGCGCGCCGGCGTCGCGGAGCGAGGCGATGGGGTCTTTCGCGCCGGACGCGGTGACCGCGCCGCAGGCGCCGAGCGCGAGGGCCAGGGCGGCGGCGCCGGCGAGCCGGGCGAGCGTGGAGAGGGGGCGAGGAGCGCGCATCGGCCCGGTCCTTAGCGCGAGCGACCGCGTGCGCACAGAGACGCCGCGCGGCGCAGCGCTCCTGACCCGCCCGGCCCGTGAGCGCCCCGCCCGGCCCGCCGTCGCCGCCCGACCCGCAGCATGCGGTCTCCACGGCGTGTGGCCCGCGGCTCCAGGGGCATCGTCAAGGAGCGCCGTCGCCCCTAGAGGACGACGCGCCACGAGATCGTGCGCGACAACGTGGACGGCCCCATGGGTCGATGCTGATCTTGATTATCATTTGCATCATTGCTATGTGAAGCGGCGAACTCATGGAAGACGACCTTGCGGTAGAGCTCGGCGCGCTCGCGCACCGCGGCGCCGCCCCGCTGTCTTGATCGGGGAGCGCGCTCTTTCGAACCACCTCGCCGCGATGCTTTCGCACCGACAAGGATGAACGACATGGTACCCGGTTACACAGAAGAGACGGTGCTTGAGGTCCACCACTGGACGGACAAGCTCTTTACGCTCAAGACCACCCGCTCGCCGAGCTTCCGCTTCGCGAACGGGCAGTTCTGCATGATGGGGCTCCTGGTCGCGGGCAAGCCGCTCGTCCGCGCGTACTCCCTCGCGAGCGCAAACCACGAGGAGACGCTCGAGTTCTTCTCGATCAAGGTGCCGAACGGCCCGCTGACGTCGCGCCTGCAGCACATCGCCGTCGGCGAGACGATCCTCGTCGGCAAGCGCGCGACGGGCACGCTCACGATCGGCAACCTGCGGCCGGGCCGGACCCTGTGGCTCCTCGCGACCGGGACCGGCCTCGCGCCGTTCCTCAGCGTCGTCAAGGACCCCGAGACGTACGAGCGCTTCGAGCGCGTGGTCATCACGCACACGTGCCGCCGCGCGCAGGACCTCGCCTATGCGCGCTACCTCGAGCACGAGCTCGCGGCGGACGAGCTGCTCGGCGAGATCGTGCGGCCCAAGCTCCGCTACTACCCGTCCGTCACCCGCGAGGCGTTCAAGACCGAGGGCCGGATCACGGCGCTCATCGAGTCCGGCCGCATCTTCGCCGATCTGGCGCTGCCCGCGCTCGACCCCGCGCACGACCGGCTGATGCTCTGCGGCAGCTCGGAGATGCTCGCCGACACCGCCGCGCTCCTGGAGTCGCGCGGCTTCGAGGAGGGCAACAGCGGCGAGCCGGGCGACTACCTCGTGGAGAAGGCCTTCGCGGGCGAGAAGCGCTCCCCGCTCGCCAGCGCGTCGCCGGCCGAGAGCACGAACGTGTCCGGCCCGGCGTGACGTCGCGCGCCGCGCGTCGGGCTGCGCCCGGGACCCCGCGTCGGCGTCACGGCTGACGCGCGGGTCGATGCGGCGCGCACGCCGCGCAGTCGGATCTGGACCGGGGCCACCGCCCGCCTCGGTCCAGACCGCGGCTCACACAATCGCTTCGACAGCGCTGGCGACCTGCTGGAGGAGCACGGTCTGCTCGATCACCTCGGGCGGCACGCCGACATCGTCGCGCACGACGGCCACATCCCCGCGCGCGCCAGCCACGTCCTCGCGCACTACCGCCACGTCCTCGTCCTCGCGCGCCACCGCCACGTCCTCGCGCGCCACCGCCACGTCCTCGCGCGCCACCGCCACGTCCTCGCGCGCCACCGCCACGTCGTCCCGCTCCGCCGCCCGGCGCAGCGCGGCGATCTCCGCCTGCGCGGCGACGAGCGCCTGCTCGAGCTCCTCGTGGAGCGCCGGCGGAGAGCCGGCCGTGTCGCGCGCCTCGGTCAGCTCGCGCTCGAGCTGCGCGATCTTCCATCCCGCGGCGCGCAGATCGGCCTCGCTCGCGGCGGCGCTCCGCGCCAGCGCGTCGAGCTGCTGCCGCAGCGCCTCCACCGCGCCGCCCGGCCCGCCCGGCCCCCCGAGCGCTCCGCCCTGCCCGCCGTCCGCCGCCTGGCCCGGCCCGCCGTCGTCGGCCGGCGCCGACGCGAAGACCGTCCCGAGCTCGTCGACGAGCTCCTTGCCCACCCGCTCGCTCTCGCGCAGCTGCGCCATGAGCGACGCGATGACGTGGCCCCGGTCGCGCAGCGCCTCCTCGAGGCCCGCGATCTCCGCGGCCGCCGCCTCGCCTGCGTCGCGCTTCTCGAGCTCCGACGCCCGCTGCTCCAGCGCGACGACGGTCTGCTCGAGCTCCACGATCCGCGCCTCGAGCAGCAGCCTGCGCGCGTCGAGGGCGCTCCGCTGGTCCTCCAGCGCGCGGCTCTCGCGCTCGTTCCGGTCGGCCCGCTCCTTCTGCCGGTCGCGGTCGCGCGCGAGCTCGGCGCGGGCGGCCTCCAGCTCCTCGACCCTCCCCCCCGCGCGCCGCGCCTCCTCCAGCGCGCGCTCGCTCTCCTGCGCGCGCCTGCGCGCCGTGTCTCGCTCCGACGTGAGCTTCGAGAGCTCCCGCCGCGCCCCCGCGGCGGCGGCCTCGAGCTCCTCCACGCGCGCCGCGAGCGCCGGGTCGGGCGCCGCCACGGCGGGCCGCGCCTCGAGCTCGGCGATCCGGGCGCGCGCGGCCTCGAGGTCGGCAGTCACGGCGTCGAGGCGGTCGCGGGCGCCGGCGATCTCCGGCTTGTTGCGGATCATGCCGAGCTCGAGCTCGACCTTGGTCCGCACCCGCTTCTCGTCGTCGAGCTGCTTGGTGAGCCGGGTCGCGCGATCGCGCTGGCTGCGGAGCTCCTCCTCCATGTCGCGGATCTGGTGCGACAGGCGCTCGGCCCGGACGTGGGCGTCGCCCGCCCTGGCCTCGACGTCGCGGAGGCGCGCCGCCCTGGCATCGAGCTCCGCCTCCGCCTCGGCGAGGCGCGCGGCCGTGGCGACCGCGCTCTCGGCGCGGACCCCGGCGTCCTCGCGGTCGCGCTGGTGCCGGGTGCGCAGCTCCGCGAGCTCGCCCCCGAGCCGCTGAGCGCGGCCCTCGGCCTCGGTGAGCGCCTCGGGCGACGCGCCGGCGCTCGCGCCCGGGAAGTCGGCGAACGGCAGCTCGATCACGGCGAACGCGTCGAGCCTGGGCAGGCGCTCGCCGGCCACGGCGATGAACCACTCGGGCTCCTCGGACGCGTCGAGGATCGACGTGTCCACGCTGACCTCGGGCTCGCCCTTCGGCGCGAACTCCGCGACCGTGTAGCCGACGAACGGCGCCTGGCCGACCATCCGCACCTGCTTGAACTGGAGCGCCACGAGGTCGTAGAGCGCGTAGTAGCCGGGCGCCGCGCCGCGGCGCGCGCCCGCGGGGAGCAGGCCCCGCGCGGCCTCCGGGTTCGGCGACGCGATGACGGCGACGCCGCTCGCGGCGGTGAGGCGTCGGGCGCGCCGGACGACCTCGGCGGGATCGCCGAAGAGCGAGAGATCGGGGATGACGAGGGTGTCGAAGGCGCCGTCGCGCACGCCGAGGTCGCCTTCGAACACGGCGACGTTCGGGTGCGGCTGCCGGGTGGGCGCCGTCCGCGCGAGCTTCTCGGCGACGCGCGCGGCGTCCGGGTCGTAGGCATGGACGAGGCGGGCTCCGCGCTGGAGCAGCCGGTCGGCGAGGCCGATGGTGGCGTCACCCACCACCGCGACCCGCCGGCCGCGCACGAGCGGCTCGAGGTAGGCGCTCAGCACCAGGGCGGGATGGAGCGCGGCGGGGGCGGCGTGCCGCGGCGAGACTGCGGCGGCGAGGGAGGACTCCTTCGTCATGGTTCCGTCCTCTTACGGCTCTGGGGGCCCGGAGTCCACAAAGCGCAGTGCAGAGTTGCAAGGCGGCGCTCACCGCGCTGGGCGCCGCCGGGCGCCGCCCGCGCGCGCCGGTCCGACGCCTTCGTGCCGGCCCCACGATCCGCGCCTCCACGCCGTCAGCGTGGTGAGCCGCCTCACCCATGACGCTTCGCGTCTGCGCCGCGGGTTCCTGGGCCTCTCCGTCGCTCCCGCCGTCATCTCCACGACACCGGCAGCTCGCCCTCCCTCCTTCGAGATCGCGCGGTCCTTCTGCTGCGCTCGGTCAGAGGATCACGGTCTCGCAGCCGAGGAGGATCTGGATCTTCGCGATGGAAGCGCCCCTGGCGGCCTCGCAGGTAGCGGGGCACAGCACGAGGGCCGCGGGAGAGGCCGGGTCGTCGTAGCGCCAGCCCGGGCCGTCGCAGCCGGGGCGCTGCGGCAAGATCTCCTGCGATGCGCCGTCGAGCCCGAAGAGGACGTTGACGTCGTCGAACGCGACCTGTCCGCCGGCCACCTGGGAAGGGACCTCGAACTCGCACGGGAGCGCCTGCCCCGTGACCTTCGCGAGCGCGTCCTGGAACTCGACGGCGATGTTGGTCGCCCCGACGAGGACGGCGGCGTCGGTGCCTCCCGCGGCCGCCACCTGGTTGGCGAAGCTCTGGTTCACGCCCGGGAGCCCGATCACGAAGGTGCGCACGGGGGTGCCGTAGCGCGCGCCCGCCGCCGCGAGATCCGCGATGGCGTCCGGGTCTTCCGGGTTCACCCCGGCGCACTGGGCCGCCGGCCCCTGGGGCTGCCCATCGGTGACGAGCAGCACCGCCGAGGCCTCGCCGGGGTGGTTCTTCGCCACGTCGATGCCCTGGAGCAGCGCGCCGCCCAGCGCCGGATAGACGGGCGTGCTCGCTCCGTTCGGCGACTCGGCCTCGATGGCCGCGACGATGGCGCCCGCGTTGTCGGGGAGCGGACCGAACGGGACCAGCGGCTCCCCGTACGCCTCGTGGTCGCAGGCCGGCACGTCGTCCGCCACCCGCGGAAAGAAGCGCAGCGCCACGCGCACGCCGGCGAACCTCGCGCTGTTGACGAACGCCGTCAGGCCGGCCTTCGCGCTTGTCCACTTGTCGCCCGCCATCGAGGACGACTTGTCCATCATGATGTAGAGATTGAGCGGGACCGCGATCGCCTCCTCGGTGACAAGGCCACACGCGGCGTCCGGATCCAGGGCTTCGACAGGCGCGTCGGTCGACAGCCCGCCATCCGGATCAAAGGTCCCGCCCGAGCCAGCTCCGTCCGAAGAGGAAGAGGACGAGACAAGGCCAGCTCCTGAGTCCGGTGCACACGCGCCATGGAGCCCCATGGCCACGGCGAGCCCAACCATGGAAGCGAGCGAGGTGGGGTGGAGCGATTCGAGGCGCATGGGATGAACAGAGGACGGCGAGGACGGCGCGGAAGCGGGAAGGTACGCAGACACAGAGTACCGGAGACGGTGACAGGCGCGAGGGGCGAATCGCGGAATCGTGAGCTGGCACGCGCCGGCGCAGCACATAACGGCGTGGGCGGAGGCGCTGTTGATGCCAGCCGCAATGTGGCACACAGCCCCATGATGGTTGGGAACGAGCAAGACAAAGTCTTTTCGAGAAGCGCGCGAAGGTGCAGAATTAAGCATGCGCGCACAATTCTTCCTCGAGACGGCATCTCTGCTCGCATTGCTCTCGGCGATCGGCTGCGCGGAGAGCAGCTCGATCGACGGCCCCATCGGTCCGGTCGCGGGCACGGGAGGCGGCTCGGGCGCGGGCGGCGAGTCCTCCGTGAGCAGCAGCACCACGACAGCGTCATCGAGCAGCGCCGCCGCCACGAGCGGCTCGGGCGGGAGTGAGGGCAGCTCGGGTGGGGGTGAGGGCGGGTCGGGTGGAGAGGGGGGCAGCGAAGAGGCGGGCGGCGGCGGCGGCGGGGGCACGGATCGATGCGCGCTGGGGTGCTTGCCGGGCACACACGACGTGGACGGCAATCCCCTCACGGGGGACGAGTGCGGCTGTGAATACGCGTGTACGCCGACCGCTGCGGGAGAGGCGGGCGAGGATCCGATCGACGCCGAGTTCATCGACGACAACTGCGACGGCGGCGACGGGCTCGTCGAGCAATGCATCTACGTCTCGGCGAGCACGGGCGACGACGCCAGCAGCGGGACGCGCGACGCGCCGGTGGAGACGATCGCCAAGGCCATCCAGGTGGCGCAGGAGGGCGCGGTGCCGGCCATCTGCCTGTCGGGCGAGCTGTACCAGGAGGCAATCACGGTCGTGTCCGGCATCAGCATCTACGGTGGGTTCGATCACGCCAACGCTGACTTCAAGTTCCGGAGGACGCCCTCGGTGACCACCACCGTGCGCGCGACAGGCACGGTGTTCCACGCGCCGTCGATCACGCAGCCGACGCACATCGAGGGCCTCTCGATAGAAGCGCTGAGCCCGTCGTCGGCCGGCGCGAGCACCTATGGAGTGCGCCTCGGCGGGGGGACGGCGGATCTCTTCGTGCGGTTCAACCAGATCAACGTGGAGGAGGGCCAGGCCGGCGCCGCGGGGACGAACGGGGCGGCGCACATGGTGGGGACGGCGACGGCGGGGAATTCGGGAGAGCAGGGCTGCCACAACTGCAGCGGCCGCGGCAATGCCGGCCCGGCGCCCACCTGCGACGAGCCTGGCGGCAAAGGTGGATATGGCGGACATGGCCCGAACACCGGAGCGGCGGGCCATCTGGGCAGCCAGGGCGCGGCGGGCGGCGCGGGGGGCATCGCGTCGAGAAGCTGCTCGACGCGCACCTCGCCAGAACAAAATGGCGCACCGGGCATGGCAGGATCGCAAGGGACGCCGGGAACAGGGGGCGCGAATCTCGGGCGCATCGCCTCGGGCGTCTACCAGCCTGCGAACGGCACCAACGGGCAGCAGGGAACGAACGGCGGCGGCGGCGGCGGCGCGGGCGGCGGCGGCGGCGGCTCGTGCTCGGTATTCCCTGATGATCGCGGCGGTGGCGGCGGCAGCGGCGGATGCGGCGGGCTCGGAGGCCGCAGCGGCCAGGCTGGCCGCGGTGGAGGCGGGAGCTTTGGTATCTTCGCGGCGGCCGGACGGGTGGTCGTCTCCCGCAACGAGATCACGACCGAAAAGGGCGGCAACGGCGGCCGCGGCGGCAACGGAGGAGCGCCGCAGTTCGGAGGGAACGGCGGCCCTGGCGGCCCCGGTCCTGATGACGCCGGCAACGGCGGCGTCGGCGGCAGGGGTGGCAATGGCGGCGACGGCGGCCCGGGCGCGGGCGGGGGCGGTGGCCCGAGCGCCTGCCTGGCGCGAGCCGCGAGCGTCGGCTTCACGTTCGGAGACAACAGCTGCTCGACCGGCGCCCCCGGGTACGGCGGCGCTGGCGGCACGACCCCGAGCGGCGGCGCCGCGGGCGCGGGACAAGACGGTGAGGCGGCCGCGAACCTGCAGATCAACTGATCAGCGCTGCTGAGCTCGAGAAGCCATTTCCCACACGTGTGCTCCGAAGTCGATGGCGCTTGCGCCCCTGGCGGCAAGCACGTTGTCGCCGGCCGTGTCGACGGCGACGTGACCCCTGAAGGCGATCTGGACTCGATCGCTCCCGGAGCAGACGAGCCTGCCAGTCCTCGCTCCAGCGCGCTCCTGGCGGAGCGGCCGTCGCTATCGTGGATACTCGTCCGCCCAGGGCGCCGGCGCCTCCAACGCCGTGGAGGCGCCTCCGCTAGACTGGAGCAAAGCGACAGGCGCCCGTGTCAACGCGTTGCGACGGCACGCCGACCGGCTAGAACGGCTCCCCGGAGCAACGAGCGCTGACGACAGGAGCCCCCATGACCACTGCAATGCAGATGCCCATGATGCCGCAGACGATGTACCCCATGATGTCGACGCCGGAGATGGCCGCTGGCGCATCCATGATGCCCGGCATGATGGGCATGGGCATGCCGATGATGCCCATGATGCCCGGCATGATGGGCATGAGCATGCCGATGATGCCCGGCATGATGGGCATGGGCATGCCGATGATGGGCATGATGCCCGGCATGATGGGCATGGGCATGCCCATGATGTGCAAGATGTCGTGTGAGATGACCAAGGACGGAATGATCTGCAAGATGATGCCGCCCGAGGGCATGTCGATGGACATGCTGAAGGAGCGCTGCGAGGCCATGACGAAGATGATGTCGGCCGGGATGCCGATGATGATGATGTGCGGCGGGATGCCCATGATGATGTGCACCCCCGCCATGACCAAGTAGCGCGGCCGCAAACCTCCTCGGAGCAGCGGAGCGTCGGCGCTCACCGGCGTCCTCGCGCGGCTCCGCCCTCCCCCGTTCCTCGGCGAGGAGCGCGCCCCGCCTCAGGGCGCCGGCAGCGAATACGTCATCACCAGGTACATCAGCGAGTCGACGTTCGCCGGGTTGCGGTAGACGTGCGGGACATCCGCCTGGAACACGAGCGCGTCGCCCGTCGCGAGCAGAAACCGCTGTCCGTCGACGCTGATTTCAACGGTCCCCTGACAGACCACGATGTTCTCGGTCGTCCCGGGCGGGTGGGGATCGGCATTCTCGACGCCGAGCGGGGCCAGGCAGAGCTCGTAAAACTCCACCGTTCGCGGCGCATCGAACGGGAAGAGCGCGCGCGAGGTGAACTTGCCGTCGTGCGATGTCAGCCGCTTCGCGCGATCCCCGCGCAGCAGCATGGGGCCGCTCGCCGAGCGAGCGCTGACGAGCGCCGAGAACGGCACGCCGAGCGCGCGGGCGATCTTCCAGACGACGTTGATCGTGGGCGCGCTGCGGCCGAGCTCGACCTGGCCGAGCATCGCACGGCTCACGCCGGAGATCTTCGAGAGCCGCTCCAGCGAGAGGCCGCGCCGCGTCCTCAAACGCCGAAGGTTCTCCCCGACGACATGCGTGAGATCCGGCGGCGAGTCGTGGTGAGCGACCTCATAGGTCCACTCCTCCTCCAGCTCCTGCTCCTGCGCGCCGGGCCTGGCCGGCTGCACGTCGAGCGCGACCGGCAGCGCGCCGTTCACCCGGGGAGGGTCGCTGTTCTGTCGGACGGCTCTCATCGGAGGATGGGCGCCACTCTACACGGGATCTCAGGGTCGGCAAACCAACCAAATTCGTCGCTGCGTCATGATGAGTGAGATCAATCATCAGGCAATTTCCGTCACTCCTAGGATATCGCCTGAACCCGATCCGTGACGTCCCTGTCGCATTCACTTCCCCCCTCGGCGCGTTCGCCCTCTCGCGCAGGGTCGCGCCTCCTCCAAGCGCGCTTCGCCGCAGGCTCGCTCCCCGCAGGCTCGCTCCCCGCAGGCCTCTTCCCCCGAAGGCGCCTACCCGCGGACCGCGTCCCCCGGCGCCCGCGCTTCCCCGCCCCTCTCCGCCTCCGGTCCGCCCCCGGCCGGCGCGTCAGGTCGGCGCCCAACCGTCCCTACCGCCAGCGCGCCGAAGCGGCTACAACCTGGGCTCGCGGTGCGGCACGCTGACGCAGCGCGCTCAAGCACCGAGGGCTTGCCGATGGACCACGACATCGACGACGTGATCGACGGCCGGTACACGCTGATCGAGGTGGTCGGTCAGGGAGGCCACGGCGTGGTCTACCGCGCCCTGGACCAGGAAACCGGCGCGCACGTCGCCGTCAAGTACCTGCGGCCCGAGTTCGCCAGCGATCCCGCCCTGAAGGCCCGCCTGCGGCGCGAGGCCCGCGCCATGGGGGAGCTGGCCGGCACCAGCGCGACGCACGTCTTCGCGTTCAGCGAGGCGCCCGACGGCACCCTCTACATCGTCATGGAGTTCCTGAAGGGCAGCGATCTCGAGACGGCGCTGCGCCAGCTGGAGGCGCGGAACCAGCGGCTCCCGCTCGACGAGATCCGCGAGCTGTTCCGCCCTATCGTCGACACCCTCGACGCCGCGCACGCGCGCGGCATCGTCCACCGCGATCTGAAGCCCGCGAACATCTTCGTCCTCGACCACGACACGGGCGTTCCTTCCTCCACCTCCCCTCACCGCGGGAGCGCGCCGGCCCGCGCCGGCACGGCGGCACGGGGGCGCGTGCGCTTGCTCGATTTCGGTCTTGTCAAGGTCATGCAGGCCGACCCCCTCACCCGCGAGGGCGCGATCCCCGGCTCGCCCAGCTACATCGCGCCCGAGGTATGGAAGGGCAGGCCCCAGGAGATCGACCACCGGATCGACATCTATTCGCTCGGCGCGGTGCTCTTCCGCGCGCTCGCGGGGCGCTTGCCGTTCGCCGGCGCGAGCCGGGTCGACATCCTGCTCGCCGCCGCCCGCGGCCCGCGGCCGAGCTTGCACGCCTTCCGTCCCGACCTGCTCCCCGAGGTGGACGCGTGGGTCGCGCGGGCGCTCGCCGTGGCCCCCGAGGAGCGCTTCCAGGACGTCCGCTCGCTTTGGAGCGCGCTGGAGCCGCACCTCGACCACGCCGATCGATCCAGAGGCGAGCCTGCCGCCGGAGGCGCGATCCCGCGCTGAGCACGTTCCTCACCCGACCGCCTTGCGACGCGGGAAGCGGCGCTGGTAGCGTGGTGCAAACCATGCCTGAACCGAGGGCCGCAGGATGAGCTCCTCGCCCGGCCTGTTGCAGCCGAATACGCGGTTTCGCAACCGTTACCAGGTGCTGCGCGTCATCAAGGCGGGCGGCATGGGCGCCGTCTACGAGGTGATGGACGACGTCACCGCGACGCGCCGCGCGCTCAAGGTGATGCTGCCCAGCCTGCTCGACAGCGAGGAGCTGCGCGCCCGCTTCTCCCTCGAGGCCCGCATCACCGGCGTCATCGAGAGCGACCACATCGTCAGGACCTCGGACGCCGGGGTCGACGAGGAGACCGGCACCCCGTTCCTCGTCATGGAGCTGCTCCGCGGCGAGGAGCTCGGCAGCCTCGTCAAGAAGCGCGGCGCCCTCCCCGCCGAGGACGTCGCGCTCTACCTGTTCCAGGCCGCGCTCGCGCTCGACAAGACGCACGCGGCGAGCATCGTCCACCGCGACCTCAAGCCGGACAACCTGTTCGTCACGGTCCGCGACGACGGCTCGCCGTGCGTGAAGATCCTCGACTTCGGGATCGCCAAGGTCATCGAGCAGCACCACGCCTCCACGCTGACGCGGCAGATGCTCGGCACGCCCGTGTACATGGCGCCGGAGCAGATCCGCGCCGAGCGCAACGTCGGCCCGCGCGCCGACATCTACGCCCTCGGGCACGTCGCGTACGCGCTCCTCGTCGGCGAGTCGTACTGGGCCCAGGAGGCCGAGGCGACCGCGTCCCCGTACATGCTCGCGGGGGAGCTCCTGCGCGGCGCGATGGAGGCGCCCAGCGCGCGCGCGGCGCGGCGGTCCTCGGCGGCGCTGCCGAAGGAGTTCGACGGCTGGTTCCTCAAGGCGACGGCGCTCAAGGCCGAGGACCGCTTCGAGCGCGCGTCCGTCGCGGTCAGCGCGCTCGCCGCCGCGCTCGACGTCGCCCTCCCGCGGGCCTCGCGCGTCATCCTCCTGCCGGAGCCGACGGCGCCCGCGCCGAGCGCGAACCCGAGCCCGACCGACCCGACGCTGCCCTCGAAGCCCGGCACGGCGAAGGGCTTCGCCGAGGTGCCGACCGTCACCGTGCCGGAGCTGTCGTCGAAGACGCCTCCCTCGCGCCCCGGTCCGGCCTCCTACCCCAGCCCGCTCTCGCGCTCCGTCACGCCGTCGGCGCCCAATCCGCCCTCGCGCTCCGTCCCTCCCTCGTTTTCTTCCGCGCCGCCCGCGCCGTCGGCCGCCTCGAAGTCCGCGGAGACCCGACCCCGGACGCCGCCCCCCCTGGACCCGCCGGGCCGGACGGGCCTCTCCGGGAGCGAGCCGTCGAGGAGGTCCGAGCTCACGTCGAAGCGCGATCGCGCCCCGCAGCGGCGCTTCAACATCAGGCCCGACACGTCGACGGGGGTCCTCCACGTGAAGGTGTGGGGGTTCTGGGACATCGACGAGGGCAAGGCGTACCTCGACGAGTTCCGCCAGAAGGCGGCGACGCTGCTCAACCTCGGGAAGCCCTGGTACGTGCTCGCCGACATCGCGGACTTCCCCCCGCAGAAGCCCGAGGTGAGCCCGTACGTCGAGCAGACCATGGCCTACGCCGTCGAGCACGGCATGCGCAAGGCGGCGAACCTCGTGAACAGCGCGCTGTCGAAGATGCAGATCTCCCGCCTGTCGGCCGCCATGGGGCTGCCCGAGTACTCGTTCTTCACCGCGGAGGCCGACGCCGTCGCGTGGCTCCTGAAGGGCTGAGCGCGAGGGGGGCCGAGCGACGCCGGCCGGCTACGAAGGGCCGAGCGCGAGGCCGGCCGCGAAGGGCCGAGCGCGCTCAGCCGAGGACGAACCGCCGGATGCGCCCGGCGAGGCTCCGCACCTTCTCCTCGGCCTCGAGGTAGCGCTCGGCCGCGTCGCGCAGGTGGGCCTGGCGTGACGCCATGAGCAAGCTCAGCTCGATCACGAGCTGCGGGCGCGCCTCGATGATCGGCTGCAGGGCCTCCTTCGTGATCTGGTAGAGCACCACCTCGTCGACGGCGCGCACCGTCGCGGTGCGCTCCTCGCCCGTGAGCAGCGCGAACTCCCCGAAGACGGCGCCCTTCTCGAGCGCGGCGACCGTCGCGTCCTGCCCGTCGGCGTGCCGCACCAGGACCTCGACGGCGCCGGACGCGACGACGAACATCGACGAGTCCCGCTGCCCCTGCAGCACGATCCGGTCGAGCGGCCCGTACTCGATCCGGCGCGCCTTCGTGGCGAGCTTGCGGAGCTCGCGATCGAGCAGCGGCTTGAAGACCGGCGTCCGCCGGAGCAGCAGCATGAGGTCCTCGGCGCTCGCCTCCCGCGCCGCCTTGCTCGGCTCCTCGAGCTCGATCGACGGCGCGGCCCCGTGGCCGTCGCGCCGCTGCAGCGCGGCGAGGTGCGACGGGTTCTTCTCCATGTACGCCTCGAGCAGGCTCGCGTTCCGCGGGATGCACTCGTCGCCCGTGTAATCCATGAGGTTCCGCTCGGCGGCCCACCGGGCGACGTCGTTCATCGACTTCCGGTACTGCCGGCACGCCGCGGGGAAGATGCCGTCCTGGTCGCCGAAGAGCCCCGTCAGCGCCTCGGGCATCAGGTTGAGCCCGAAGAGCCGCATGTCCCCCCGCTGGTGCCAGAGCGCGAAGTCGCGCCACCGCGGATCGAGGTGCGCGAGCTCCGGGAACGCGAGCACGTTGTTCTTGAGCACGGCCCGCTCCGCGTCGCGGAACACCCGGTGCCACGTCTCCTGCGCGTTCCACAGGTTGGGGCCGGCGAGCTCGATCGCCTTCTGCAGGTCCGCGTGGTGGGCGTGCAGGAAGGCGAGCGTGGCCTTCTGCTTGCGCATCAGGTTCGTCAGGCTCACGGGCCCGGCCGCGAAGAAGCCGGCCGCGCGCGGCGCGATGTGCCGCATGTCCCAGACCTGCGCCCACGCCGCGACGTCGATCGACGCGCGGATCGGCGCGAACGCCGCGCCCTCCTCGAAGGCCTCGCGCTCCCCCGGCGAGAGCATGTCCGGGTAGTCGTGCTTCACGGCCTCGAAGATGCCGAGGCACGTGAGCAGCTCGAGGTAGAGGCCCACCCGGAGCAGCCAGCGGGGGTCCGGGAGGTTGCGCCGGTGCTGCTCGAGGTCCTGATGGATGGCCCGGAGGTACAGGAGCGCCTTGTCCATGCCGATGGTCAGCACGGGGAACCACGGGTGATAGCCGACGTGGAGCTCGTCGGCCCCGAGCGCCCGCTGCTGGATCTCCGTGTCTGCCTTGACCAGCCGGTCGAGCAGGCGCGCGTAGAGCGAGCCGAAGCGGCCGGTGTCGAAGATCTCGATGTCCGTCGACTCGGAGGCGACTGTCCTGCCCGCCTCGCTGAGCTTGATCTCGACGCGGAGCTGCTGCCGGAACAGGCTCGCGAACGTGAACGGCTCGAAGCCGTCGGTGACGCGCCGCCGGAACGACTCGGGCAGGTCGCCCCAGAAATAGCCGCCGCCGGTCGCCTCGCCGGGGGGGTGCGGCACGAGCTGCCGCGCCGGCACGATGGTGGCCACGTAGACCGTCTGATGGAACGAGTTCCACGGGGCGGGCTCGAGCTTCGGGACGGGGTAGGACGAGGTCGAGACGATCTGCGGGCTGAGCGGCACGTCCATGAGGCCGGGCACCGGGCACGGCTCGCCGCCGTCGGGGCTCGCGGGGAGGAACCACGCCGACATGGTCACCTCGAACGGGCGCTCGAAGGGGGCGACGAACGCGTAGATGTCGCGCAGCCGGTAGAGCAGCCACACCTCGTCGCCGAGCTCCGACGGGTCGCCGGAGGTGTTGATGCAGCCGACGCGCTCGCTGCACCCGTGCCCCGGATAGAGCGCCTCGTCGACAGGCCGCTTGCCGGGCTCGAACGGGATGAGCTCCAGCGACGGCGAGAGCTCGGCCGACTCCTCCTCCGGGCTCTGGCGCGCCTCGAGCTGGCGCAGGTACTGGCGGACCCGGGCGAGCTTGTCTTCCCAGTCCATGCCCTCCACACGGCTCATCAGCAGCCGCTTGAACTGCCTCTGGAACTCCTTCGGGGTCATCATGCTGCGTCCACCTGAGTTGCCGGGGGCCGGACAGGCCCTCCGCGAGAGCTTACCGGCTTCGCGCGCGCGGCGTCGTGCGATCAGCGCGGCGCGCGCGAAGCCGAGGGCTCGGCGCGGCGCGCGGGGCGCGGCGCTCCGCGATCGGGCCGAGACCACGTCGGTGCGAGCCCCTTGCAGCGCCGCGTCTCGGAAGGTACGGGCTCAAGCCCTATGGCTATCGAGATCCGCGAGCTCCGGAAGGGCGACAAGAAGGTCCTCAAGGACTTCCTGAACGTGGTCGACACCGTCTACGAGGGTGAGCCCAACTATATCCGCCCGCTCGACTTGGACATCTCCGATCGGCTCGACAAGAAGAAGAACCCGTTCTTCGAGCACGCCGAGGGGACGGCGTGGGTGGCGTACAAGGACGGCCGGCCAGCGGGCCGGATCACCGCGCAGGTCGATCACGAGCACCTCCGGGTCCACCGCGACGAGACCGGCTCGTTCGGGTTCATCGATACGATCGACGACGCCGAGACGGCCGGGGCGCTGCTCGCCGAGGCCGCGGGCTGGCTGCGCGCGCGCGGCATGAAGCGCATGCGGGGCCCCTACTCGCTCTCGACCAACGAGGAGATCGGCTGTCTCATCGAGGGCTTCGAGCTCCCGCCGGTGATGATGATGCCCTACCACCGGCCGCACCAGGGCCGGCTCATCGAGCAAGCGGGGCTCGAGAAGGTGAAGGACCTCTACGCGTGGGGCTACGAGGTCGGCAACGTCCCCGCCCGGGCGCAGAGGGCTCACGCCGAGGTCCTGGCGATGCCGGAGGTGCACACGCGCTGCGGCGATCCGAAGAACCTGCTCCGCGACATCCGGATCCTCATGGACGTCTACAACGACGCCTGGAGCGACAACTGGGGCTTCGTCCCGATGACCGAGAAGGAGCTCGTCAAGTGGGCGAAGGACGTGCGGCTCATCCTGATGCCCGAGCTCACCAAGATCACGTTCATCGACGGCGAGCCGGCCGCCGTGTCGCTCGGGCTGCCCGACCTCAACCAGCTGATCAAGGACTTCCACGGCAAGCTCCTCCCGGGCGGCATCTTCAAGCTGCTGTGGCGGCTGCGCGTGCGCGGCCCGAAGCGCGGGCGCCTCGTCGTGCTCGGCATCCGCAAGAAGTGGCGCCACGTGCGGCGCTACGCCGGGCTCAGCGCCTTCCTCTACGTCGAGATGAACCGCGCGGCGCATCTGCTCGGCATGGAGGGCGGCGAGCTGGGGTGGACGCTGGAGGACAACGCCGCCATCAACGCGGGCATCCGGCTGATGGGCGGCCGGGTCCACAAGAAATACCGCGTCTACGAGCGGGCGCTGTGATGGACGCGCGCGCCGGCTGTGCGACGTGGGCGCCAGCGCCGGCGCCACGTCGAGCCGTCGGCGGGCGCCGGGACCGGAAAGGAGGAGCGGATCGATGAGGGTGCTGGTCACGGGCGCGAGCGGGTTCCTCGGCTCGCACGTCGCCGAGCAGCTCGTGGAGCAGGGGCACAGCGTCGTCGCCCTGGTGCGGCGCTCGTCGGACACGAGGTTCCTGTCGTCGCTGCGCGGGGTCGAGCTCGCGTACGGCGCCGTCGAGGACGCGGAGAGCGTCCGCCGCGCGGTCGTCGGCCCGCCGGGGGTCGACGCGATCGTGCACTCGGCCGGGCTGGTCAAGGCGCGCGATGAGGCGGAGTTCTTCCGGATCAACGTCGACGGCACGCGGAACCTGCTCGACGCGGCGAAGGCGGCGCCGGCGGGGGCGATTCGGCGGTTCGTGTTCGTCTCGAGCCTCGCCGCCATCGGCCCGAGCCTGGACGGGCGCCCCATCGCCGCCGACGCGCGCCCGGCCCCGGTGACGCGCTACGGGCGCTCGAAGCTCGAGGCCGAGCGGCTGGTCCTCGCCGAGAAGGGCGCGTTGCCCGTGGTCGTCGTGCGCCCCCCGATGATCTACGGCCCGCGCGACCAGGAGTCGTTCGCGTTCTTCCAGAGCGTCTCGCGCCGCTTCCTCCCGATGCTCGGCGACGGCAGGAACACGCTCAGCGTCATCTACGCCTCCGACGCGGCCGCCGCGTGCATCCGGGCGATCGAGAGCGACGTGCCGAGCGGCCGCGCTTACTTCATCGACGACGGAAGCGTGTATGTGTGGCGCGACATGCTGGCGGACGTGGAGGCGGCGCTCGGCGCGCGGGCGCTCGTCCGTCTCGGCGTCCCGTTCTCGCTCGTGCGCGGCGCAGCGCTCGCGAGCGAGGGGCTCGGCCGCCTCACCGGCAAGGCCGTGATGCTCACGCGCGACAAGCTGAACGAGCTCTCCGCGTCGCACTGGGTCTGCGACTCGAGCGACGCCCGCAGGGAGCTCGGCTGGGCGCCCGAGGTGAGCTGGGCGGAGGGGACGCGCCGCGCGGTCGCCTGGTACCGCGAGCACGGCTGGCTGTGACGTGACGCCGCGCCGCGCCCCGTTTGACGCTCGCCCGCGGCCTCCGTACCGTGAATGCATGTCCCGCTGTCCGCCGGTCGCCCCGGGCCTCGTCGCGATGGCGCTCGGCCTCACGGCGGCGCCCGCGCAAGCCCAGGAGCCGCCTCGAGACGGAGCCGCCGCGGCGGCGCCGGACGCGGGCAGCGCGGCGGCGCAGGCTGCGCGCGGCGCGCCGGAGGCGCCCGCCGCACGGTCGGCCCTGCGCGGCGCCGTCGTGGTGGCGGTGGACGACGCGAGCGCCGAGGCGGCTCGCTCGCTCGCCCGCGCGATCTACGGCGACCCCGCGCTCCGCCCGCCGATCGACGAGGCGACAGCGCAGGTGCTCGCCGGCGATCCGCCGCAAGCGGACGCGCCGGCCGCCGTGAAGGAGCTCGCGGAGGTGCGCCGCTCCGCCGGGCGCGCCGAGTCCGAGCCGGTCGCGCGCGGGCTGCTTGCGTCGCTCGGCGCGGGCGCGGGCGCGGCGCTCGTCGTCGCGGTGAGCACGGCGCACGGCCACCCCGTGGCGCGCGTGCTCCGGGTCGCGGGCGCGAGTTACGCGCCGCTCGAGCTCGGCGCCACGGTCCAGCGGACCGCCGACGGCGCGGCCGCCCCCGCCGGGGCGATCTTCGGCTGGCCGGGCGCGGGCGCGGCCGTGCGCGCGCTGCTCGCGGGAGACGAACGGCGCGGAGGCGCGGCGGGTCCCGCTGCGACGCCGACCGCGCCCGCCTCATCGCCGCGCGGCGCCTCGGGACCTCGCGGGCCTCGCGCCGACGTCGCCCAGGCGGCGTCGGGGTCCGCGGGCGGCGGCGCCAGCTCGTCGGAGCCGTCGGAGCGGCGCTCGACGTGGAGCTCCCCCTGGTTCTGGGGGCCGCTCGCTGGCGTCGTCGCGACCGGGATCGTCGTGCTGGTGCTGGCCCAGACGGGCGGCGATGACGGCGACACCGTGCACCTCCGGGGCCGGATCGCGCCATGACGCGCTCCTCCCGGCGCAGACCAGCGGGGCTCGGGCTGAGGCTCGCCGCGCTCCTCTGCGTCGCGATCATCGCCGCGCCCGCGCGGCTCGCCGGCGCCGCGCCCCGCGTCTACGACGCGCCCGCCGCGCCGCGCGACGGCAGCGCCGATCTTCCCGTGCCGCCGCCGCCTCCGGCGTACCACACCGAGGATCTCGGCTGGATCGAGTTCGCCTATCACCCGTCCACCCGCGACCGTGTCCGCCCGCTGATCGCCCGCGCCGGCGACCTGCGCGCCGAGCTCGGCGCCCTGCTCGGCCGCGACGTGCTGACCGCGCCGGTGAAGGTCCGGATCGCGGATGTGCCCGCCGAGCTCGACGATCTCGTCCCCGGGGGCCTCGCTGGCCGCGTGACGGCGATCTCGTTCGGCGCGCTGCGGCTCGCCGTCCTGAGCGCCTCTCCGCGGCTCGGCGCCGAGGCGCCCGATCTCGAGGCATCCTTCCGTCACGCGCTCGCGCACCTCGCCCTGGATGAGGTGACGGGCGGCGCCGTCGTCCCGCGCTGGTTCCACGAGGGGTTCGCCGCCCACGTGGCCGGAGACCGCGGCGCTCGTCGCGCGCAGGAGCTCTCGGTCGCCGCGCTCCGGGGGCGCCTCCTCCCGCTCGACGAGCTCGAGGCGAACCTGACGGGCGCCGAGGACACGGCCGGCTCGCTGCCCTACGCGCAGGCGGCCGACATCGTCCGCTTCCTCGTCGAGGACGAGCGGCGGCAGGGCTTCGTGCGCGCGCTGGCTCAGGTGCGCGGCGGCGTGCCGCTCGAGGCCGCGCTCGGGGCCGCCTATGTCTCGACGGGCCGCGAGATCGAGCTCGCGTGGCGCGCCAACGTCGCGCGCCGCTACGGCTTCGTCCCGGTGCTGGCCGGCTCGCTGCTGGCGATCGGGCTGCTGGTCTCCGGCCGGCTGGCCGTGCAGCGGCTCCGCGGCCGGAGGTCGCCGCCGCCTCCCGCGCCGCGCCGCCGGCTCCGCGCGGCGTCGGAGGTACGCCACCGGCCCGCGCGCCCGTCCACGGTGCAGCTCGTCGCCACCCTGGGCGCGCGTCACCGCAACGAGGTCGACGGCGACGCGGACGTCCCGAAGGTGGAGCACAACGGCCAGTGGCACACGCTCCATTGAACACCACGGAGCAGGCCCCTCCTCGGCGCGATCCCCCCGGACCGCAGCGCCGCCTGACGGAGCTCGCGCTCGGCGCGGCCTGGCTCATCGGCCTCGCCGCGGCCCTGCAGATCGTGTCCGTGCTCCTGTCGTCGAGCCCGCTCGCGGCGGCGCTCGCCGGCGCGGTCATCGCCGACGTCGTCGCGGCGCGGGCCGGCGTGCAGTGGACCGACCCTCTGGAGCCGGAGGGCCCAGGCCGCCGCGCGCGCCTGGCCCGTCGCGTCGGGCTCGGCGCTGCGCTGGGCGCGCTCGCCGTGCTGATCACGCTCGGCGTCTCCGCGGTGCTGGGGTGGGTGACGGTCGAGGCCGGGGCGCCCTCGGCGAGCCTCGGCTTCGCCCTGGCGCGCGCCATCGCCCTCGCTGTCCGCGACGAGCTCCTGCTCACCGGCATCCCGTTCGCCGCCGCGGCGCGCGCCGGCCTCTCGCCCCGCCCCGCGCTGGTCTTCTCCGCCCTCGCGCACGGCGCCGCGCTCGGGCTCGCGCCGGGCGCGTCCCCGTCGAGCTTCGCCCTCGCGACCGCGCTCGGCGCGCTCGCCGCGGCGCTCTTCCTGCGCGGCCGCGGCGTGTTCGCGGCGGTCGCCGTCCACGCGAGCTTCACCGCGCTCGCGGGCGCAGGTCTGCGCGGCGCCCTGCTCGACGCGACGTGGATCGACGGCGCCCTCGCCGCGGGGACGCAGGCCTCCGGCCCGCCCGCCTGGCTCGGCGCGGCCGTGCTCGCGATCCTCGCCGCGCTCACCCTCCGCGCCGGCGCCCCGCCGCCTGACCGTCCAGCGCGGTGAGCGCCCCCGCCCCGCGCGGCCGCCACGGAGCTCTCGCCGCCGCGCTGGCATGAAGCGCGACGCACCCGCGTTGTAGCTCCGGACATCGGCGCTGGCGGCGCCGCGTCCATCGCAGCTGCGCACTCGGCCTCTCCCCTTCCCACCGCCTGCGTCGGGTTTCCAGCGCTCGGCGCGTCACATCCACCGGACCGACACCGACATTTCACAGCGCCGTGAGAGCACGTGCCGCGCAAGCGGATCGCGGGCGAACGCGCGCGATGTCCCACAGCGCCTCACCCCTCGGACACGGCTATGTCATATTTCAGCGCACCGCGTCAAGCACACATTGACGCGCCGCCTTCGAGGAACCAACGATCAGGTATGCACTGCGGAAGGATCCTTCGGATTGCGCCGATGATGCTGCTCGCGCTCGTGTCGACGGGCTGCGGCATGGCGACGATGATCGACACGAACACGCGCTCCATCCAGGCAACGACGGAGGAGATGCGGCGGACCCGCGCGACGATCGAGGATTCGAATCAGACGCTGCGGAGCTCGCAGGAGAGCATCGATCAGCTCGCCGAGCTGCGTCAGCCGATGGAGAAGCTCGCCGAGATGCAGGCGGCGATGGAGCGGCTGGCCGAGCTCAAGGGGTCGATGGACGCAATGCAGCAGAGCATGCGGGAGACCGCGCGCCTCAAGGAGTCGATGGATCGGCTGAGCCAGATGGAGGCCACCATCGCCGCGATGAACGAGAGCCTCGTAGGCATCCGCGGCCCGCTCACGGACGTCGCCGCCCTGAACGCACCGATGCGCGACGTCGCCGCCCTGGACGCGCCGATGCGCGACGTCGCCGGGCTGAAGCAGCCGATGGAGCAGGTCGCGACGCTGCGCGAGCCGATGAAGGAGGTGAGCAAGCTGTCGGCGCCGATGGAGGAGATCAGCCAGCTCGGGGGCGATGCGTCGCGCCAGACCGGCCTCATCGCCGTCGGCCTGCTCGGCTGGGGCGTCGTGACGTTCCTCGGCGTGTACTTCGGCGTACAGGCCGGCACCCGCCGCCAGCAGCGCCTGGCGCAGGGAGACAGGGACTCGAGCGCGGGGCCGGCGCCTGCCGAGCCCGCGCCGCGCGTCCTCACCGAGAGCCGGAGCTTCGAGCGCCGGGCCCAGATCAAGTCGATGTGATCGATCTCTGCCGGACGCCTGTCCGGCCGGCGAGCGGCGGAGTCGCCCGCCGCCCGCCGTCACATCACCCACCGATCAACGATACGTGTCCCAGTGCGCCGACATGCGATCGGCCTGCCCTGCAGTGAACCCATCCATGCAGGAGTCGTCGGTGTAATCCATGAAGTTCTGGACCGGGTCGAGCCCACCTCCCCGGCAGCTGTCCCTGTTCAGCGGGCAGCCATACGCGGCGCTGCGCTCCGACGCCGTGTCCGCGACGCCATCACCGCTCTTGTGGCAGCCGCCTTCGAACGTGTGGAAGAGGCCGAGCCAGTGACCGACCTCATGTGTCCCCGTATCTCCCTCGTTGTACGGCGCCGCATTGCCGCCGGGTAACGTGGAATGGAGCAGGACGACGCCGTCGTCGGTCGGACGGGCCGCGTAGCTCGAGGGGAACGTCGCCCAGCCCAGCAGACCGCCGCCCGGATTGGCCGTGTAGAGATTGAGGTGGTCTGGCCCACCAATGCGGAGCGCTGCCTTGGCCTGCCGCTCGGCCGAAGAGCCCGACGACATGGTGTACCAGGTCGCGTTCCTCGTCCGATCGACGGAGGCCAGCGTGAAGCTGAAGCGGGTGTTCGCGTACGCCTCGTTGAGCACCTCGATCTGCTCCGCGATCATCCGGTCCGTCACGTCGCCGTTCGAAACGCCGATGCCCTTGTTGATGACGTGGACGTGCACGGGGATCTCGACCGCCGCGCCCACCGAGAACCCGAGCGCCATCTGTCTGCGGACGGACTGCTCGACGGCTTCCTTCTCAACGTCGCTCAGCTCGACGGTCGCGCAGCCGCGCCGCAGGGGCGCCGGCGCCGCCTCGACCTGCTCGGGCTCGACGTCGACGACGGCCGGCGCATCCTCCGCGGGGGTCGAGGGGTCGGCGCCGCACGCGACGCCCAAGGCAGCGATCAAGACTAAGGCAAATACTTCCGCGCACGTCCGAGCTCGCATGGACACTCTCCTTGGTTCATTTCCCCGCAAAGGAAGCATGAATATATATCCGCGATCACAATCGGTTCAATTCCAAAAGGGCTGATTCCACTCGCGACGACCAAGGAAGATTCCATGTCTTGGTCGTTCTGGTCGTTCTGGTCGTCTTACGAGTCTTGCGCTCTCTCGCCGAACGCCGACAGGCCCCCGGACACGCAGAGCGATGACGAGGCGCAGCGGCCCGTGTGGAACGGACACGCCGATTGCTCCAACGTGGATCGATCGCTCCATGATGGAGCACACGTCGAGAGCGGCGCGGACCGAGGGAGCGCCCCGCGACTCGAGATCAGACGACGACGGGGACCTGGCTGTTCCGCCTGTTCCATGTCCTCCGCGCCTTCGGGATCAGGGCCCGCGGAGCTCACCCCGATTTCGAGGCGCTTTCCCGAGGAGCGCCGCGCCGCGCGCCCATCCGCCTGGTCTGTGCAGATCGAGCGACGCTCGAAGCCAGGTGCACGGCGTTATCCAAACTCTCCGCCTGCCACATCCTCTCGGAGCCGGGTCGGCGCTCGCCGCCGCCGGCCCTCTCGTCGGGGCCGCGCCGGACACGCGCACACGCGGCCCGCACGAGGGCAGACGCAGCGTTCTCGCGGGCGGTGGCGCGGCGGGCTCGGCGGCGCCCCTGCGATCTCGCTCACACTGGCACGCGGCCGACCCGGGCGCTGCGCGGCCGACGGGCGCGATGCATCGTGATTGCAGTACTCTCCTGGCGACGGTAGATGTCTGGCATGGCGCGTACGAAAGCAGGTCAGTCCGCGGAGGAGCTCCGTGAGCAGATCCGGGCGGCCGGCCTGCGGGCCACCTCGCCGCGCATCGCGGTGCTGCACAGCCTCGGCCGCTCGCGGACGCCCGTCAGCCACGCGGAGCTCGCTGCTGAGCTCGCCCCCAAAGGGTGGGATCGCGCCACCATCTACCGGAACCTGATCGACTTGACCAACGCCGGGCTCGTGCGCCGCACCGACATGGGCGACCACCTCTGGCGGTTCGAGCTGCGGGAGTCCACCGGAGCCCACGCGGCGGACGAGCACCCGCACTTCATGTGCGACACATGCGGCGATGTGCTCTGCCTCCCTGACGAGAGCATCGAAATCAAGGCGGCGCGCGGCGCGCCGCGCGCGTTGCGGCGCAAGGGACTCCAGATCCAGATCAAGGGCCGCTGCGATCGGTGCGTGCAGGCCTGAGCGGCGGAGCAGCCCCGGGCCACCGGCGGCCCCGTGCCGCGTGAATGACGCGGCGCTCGGCGGCGCTCAGCGACGACAGACGCCTGTCCGCATCCTGGTTGCAACACCAATTTGATATTGATTAGGCTACGCGGCTCGGGCATAGCCCACCGCGCCCATGCTCGCGCTCGTCGTCGTCCTGTCGATCGCCGGCCTCGCCGCGGGGCCGCTCCTCGTGGCGCTCGGCCGGCGCCAGGCGCTGCCGACGTCGGCGCTCGACGGGCTGACGCTCGGCCTCGTGCCCGCGCTCATCCTCACGCGCCACCTGCCGCACGTCGTCGAGGAGATCGGGGCGCAGGCGCTCCTCTGGGCGGCGCTCGGGTACGCGGCGCTCGGGCTCACGGAGCACCGGCGGCGCGACACCGGCGAGGTGCTGGGGCGGGAGATCGCGTTCTCGGCGCTCGCCGTGCACGGGCTGCTCGACGGCGCCGGGCTCGCGCTGGCCGTGGCCGCGGCCGACAGCGGCGCGGACGGGGTGCTCTTCGCGAGCGCCGTCGTCGTGCACCGGCTGCCCGAGGGGCTGTCGCTCGCGGCGCGCTTCCTGCCCGCCTGGGGCTGGCGGCAGCTCGGAGCGCGCCTCGGGCTCCTCGGGCTGCTCACCGTCCTCGGCGCCCTCCTCGGCCAGGGCGCCGTGGAGAGCCTCCCCCACGAGTCGTTCGAGGTGTTCATCGCGTTCGGCCTCGGCGTCCTCCTGCGGCTCGTGGTCCACACGCACGAGGCGCCGCCCCGGGGGGCGCGCGCGCGGACGGCGAGCGCGATCGCCTTCGCCTCGGGGCTCTGCGTCGCGCTCGCGCTCCCCAGCCCGGAGAGCTCCTTCACGAGCGCGCACGCGTCCGAGCTGTCGTTCGCCGAGTCGCTCGGCCCGCTGTTCATCGAGACGGCGCCCGCCGTGCTCGCCGGGCTCGCGGTGGCAGGGCTCCTGCGCGCGCTCTCTCCGATCGTCCTGCATCGCTCGACCGGCTCGCTGCGCGGCGGCGCGGCGCTGCCCCGGGCCGCCCGCAGCCTGGCGTCCGGGCCGACGCTGCCCCTCTGCACCTGCGGCGTTGCGCCGCGCATGCAGCGGCTCTCGCGCGCGAGCGCGCCGGTCGCCGCGGTCGTCGCCGTCGTCCTCTGCGCGCCGGCGCTCGATCCTGCCGGCGCGCTGCTCTCGCTGCGGATGCTCGGCCTGCCGTTCACCGCGGCGCGCGTCGCGGGCGGCGCGCTCCTCGCTGTGCTGGTCGCGCTCCTCGTCGCCAGGGTGGCCAGGACGCCTGGCTCGAGCGCTGCGCCCTCCGGCGGCGCGCCGCCCGTCGTCGCCCGGACCGTGGCATCGCCGGGCGCGCGGCTCCGCGCCGCCGTCGCCGAGGCCGTCGGTCCAGCGCTCGATCACATGGCCGCCTGGTACGTCGCGGGCCTCCTGCTCGCCGCCGTCCTCGAGGCGGCCATCGCGCCGGCCGCAGCGCGCGCGCTCGGCGCGCCGGACGACGTCCTCGTGAGCGCGCTCCTCGCGGTGCCCGCTCACGTGTGCGCGCACGGCGCGGCGCCGCTCGCCGCGGTGATGATCCACAAGGGGCTCCCGGTCGGCGCCGCGCTCGCGTTCCTCGTGGCGGGACCGGCGACCCACATCGCGGCGCTCGGCGGCCTGCGTCGGGCGTTCGGAGCGCGCGCCGCCGCCGCCGCCGCGCTCTTCAGCGTCGCCTTCGCGGTCGCGCTCGGCCTCGTCGCGAACGCCTTCGTCCCCCTCGCGGCGATCCCGGACCTCCACGACCTCGCGCCCCAGGAGCACTCCACCATCGCGTGGGTCTGCGCGGCCGCGCTCGGCGCGCTCCTGCTCTCGAGCTTCATGAGGCTCGGCCCTCGCGCATGGCTCGGCGGCATGCGCGGCGCCGGCGACATCGGTGCGTCCGGGCCGGAGGAGCCGCTTGCGCCCTGCGCAGGCGCACATCGCTGCAGCGCGAGCGGCGCACCGGGCGACCACGGCGCGCCGCCCGCGTGACGCCGGGCTCCCCGGAACGTCGTTCCAGGAGCTCACGCTCGCCGCTCTCCCTCGCGCGCCGCTCGCCGCTCTCCCTCGCGCGCCGCTCGCCGGTCTCCCTCGCGCGTCGTCCCGCGGCCTCCACCTCACGCGCCGGAGCTCCGGCGCGGGGCGGCGCGGCGATCACCCTAGCTGGACCGAGCCGTGGTGATCGCAGTGATCGCCGTGCGGATGGTGCAGGTGCGCCCCGACGAGGTAATCGAAATGATCGCCGTGGGGCACGGCCTGATGGCCGCAGCCTGCCCCGTGCGTGTGCGCCTTCTCGTGATCGGCGCATGCATGGCTCGGCGTGCACGCGTCAGGGTTCTCCTTGCCGACCGAGAGCACGTGCTCATCGAAGTGATCGCCGTGCGGGTGATGCAGGTGTCCGTCGTGCAGGTAATCGACGTGGTCCTCATGCCGCAACGCCTGATGTCCACATCCCTGCCCATGAACATGGGCGTGCGCTTCATGCGTCTGGTGGTCGTCCATCGACTTGCATCCTTTCCATCAATGCTCGCTTCGAGCTCGGGTGACGGCTCGACGTGGGGCCAACATGGGGCCCCGACGCGCACCGCCGCAAGGAGCAACCTGGCGCGCATGCCGTGGGCGAGCCGACCACGCTCGCTCGCCCTGCGGCGCCGCGGCGCTCAGCGGATCCAGTACCTGCCGATGAGCACGAGCGCCATTGCCCAGAGCACCACCCCGATGCCCGCCGCGACGAGCATGGCCTTTGGCAGGCGCCTGCCGTGCTGCACGAGCCGTCCCAGCGTCCCGGCGGCGTCGCCGCCCCGCGCCGCCGCGCTCTCCGGCGCGAGGCCGACGTCGCCGCTGAGGCCGATATCCGAGGCGCGCCGCCCCTTCTGTCCCCGGAAGCGCTCGGCGCGCAGCTCGCGGAGAACGGCCTCGAGCTCCTTCGCGAGCGCGTCCGCCGAGGCGATCCGTTCGTCGCGCTCGCGGCGGAGGCACGCTTCGACGAGCTGGCAGAGGTGCTGCGGGAGCCCTGGCCTGCGCGCGGCGATCGGATCGCAGTCCTTGCTCAGGATCCGGACCATCAGCGCGTTGTAGTTCGGCGCCTGATGCGGGGTCGTCCCGGTCAACGCCTCGTACATGACGACGCCCAGCGACCAGATGTCGGCGCGAGCGTCCACGTCCTCGCGCCCCGCGGCCTGCTCGGGCGACATGTACGCCGGCGAGCCGACGACGCAGCCCGTGCGGGTCAGCGAGAAGTTGTGCTCCTTCTCCAGGACCTTGCTGATCCCGAAGTCAAGGATCTTCCCCACGAGCTCGCCCAGGTGGTTGCGATGCACATAGATGTTCGCGGGCTTCAGATCGCGGTGGATGATCCCCTGCTGATGGGCCATGTCGAGCGCCCGCGCGAGGCCGAGGAAGAGCTCGACCAGCACCTCCGGCTCGATGGTGCCCTCGCGCCGCAGCCACTCGTCGAGCCCCTCGCCGACGAGCAGCTCGAACACGAGGAACGGAGAGCCGTCCTCGGCCTGACCGAGGTCGAGGATCTCGACGATGCTCGGGCTCCGCAGGCGCCCGCTCGCCTTCGCCTCGTTGAAGAAGCGCTGGAGCGCGACGGCGTCCCCGGCCACCTCGGGGCTCATCACCTTGAGCGCCACGTCGCGATCGATGAGCACGTTCTTCGCGGCCCACACCGACCCGCTGGCGCCTTGGCCCAGGAGCTTCACGAGCCGGTAGCGAGACTGGATGAGATCGCCGGGGTTCACTGCTGCGCCGAGGTGTCGCTGGGGAGCTGAAGGAACTGAGGGAACCGAGGATACGGACGAACCGGCGGGCCAGAGGACCGCGGAACCGAGGAACCGAGGAACCGAGGAACCGAGGAACCGAGGAACCGAGGAGGAGCTGGCTTTACGCCGCCCCCGTCGGATCCGGACCGCAGGATAACCCGAGCCATGGACGAGCGGTACCGCGGTGCGGCGCGCTCCAGCAGGAAGCAAAAGTTCGCGGCGCGAGGGGGCGACAACCCGCCTCGCCGCCCCCGGGGGCGCAGAGATCCGTGGATTTTCCGATACCGCGACGCTTCGACTCGGCGTCATCGGCGCTCGCCGAGCACGACGGCGAGCGATGAAGAGGCTGGGCAGCGAGGGGCACAGCGCAATTTTCTTGTGCGCCGGCCCCTGCGCTGCCCTCGGGGGTGGGCGATCAGACGTCGTAGTAGAGGAAGAACTCGTGCGGGACCGGGCGGAGCCGGACCGCGTCGACCTCGCGCTCGCGCTTGTAGTCGAGCCAGGTCTTGAGGATGTCGCGGGTGAAGACGTCGCCGCGGAGCAGGAACTCGTGGTCGCGCTCGAGGGCGCCGAGGGCCTCGTCGAGCGAACCCGGCATGTGCGGCACTTCCTTGAGCTCCTCGGGCGAGAGCGCGTAGATGTCCTTGTCGAGCGGGTCGCCCGGATCGATCCGGTTCTGGACGCCGTCGAGGCCGGCCATCATCATGGCGGCGAAGGCGAGGTACGGATTGCAGCTCGCGTCCGGGAAGCGGACCTCGATGCGGCGGCCCTTCGGGCTGTTGCCCGGGGCCAGCGGGATGCGGATCGACGCCGAGCGGTTGCGGCTCGAGTACGCGAGGTTCACGGGCGCCTCGTAACCCGGGACGAGCCGGCGATAGCTGTTCGTCGTCGGGTTGGTGAGCGCGGCGAGCGCCTTCGCGTGCTTCAGGATGCCGCCGATGTACCAGAGGCCCGTGTCGGACATCCCGGCATAGCCGTCGCCGGCGAAGAGCGGCTTGCCCTCCTTCCAGAGCGACTGGTGGCAGTGCATGCCGCTGCCGTTGTCGCCGAAGAGCGGCTTCGGCATGAACGTCACCGACTTGCCGTTCTTGCGGCCGACGTTCTTGATGACGTACTTGAACCACATGAGGTTGTCGGCCATCGCCGTCAGCGTCGAGAACTTGATGCCGATCTCGCACTGGCCGGCCGACGCCACCTCGTGGTGGCCGACCTCGACCCCGATGCCGGTCTCGATCAGCGTGGACATCATCTGCCCGCGCAGATCGCCGAGCGTGTCGGTCGGCGCGACGGGGAAGTAGCCCTCCTTCGACCGGATCTTGTGCCCGAGGTTCGGGCCGGCCTTGCCGGAGTTCCAGACCGCTTCGTCGCTGTCGATCTCGTAGAAGGCGCCGCGCTGCGAGCTCTCGTAGCGGACCGAGTCGAAGACGAAGAACTCGGCCTCGGGCCCGAAGTAGGACGTGTCGGCGATGCCGCTCGCGCGGAGGTGGTTCTCGGCCTTCTGGGCGATGTAACGCGGGTCGCGGCCGTAGGGCTGGCCGGTCACCGGATCGCTGATCTTACAGATCATGCTCAGCGTCTTCTGGGCATGGAACGGGTCGAGCTTCGCCGTCGACGGATCGGGCGTCATCAGCATGTCGCTCGCGTTGATCGGCTGCCATCCGCGCACCGACGAGCCGTCGAAGCCGATCCCCTCCTCGAAGAGATCCTCGTTCAGGCGGGACGCCGGGATGGTCGTGTGCTGCCAGATGCCGGGCAGATCGATGAACTTGAGATCGACAAATTTTACGTCGTTTTCCTTCGCAAACGCGACGACATCTTTCGCCTTCATGATCTTCTCTACCTCGCTGACTCGCTGCTCTCGCTGTATGTGACTCGACGGTGCGCGGGCTCGTGCTCGCTTCTCGGTTGTCGGTTGCCGATCTGTCGATGCTGTCGATCCTCGAGCCTGTGACCCGCCGCGAATGCCCTGTGACGCTCTGCCGGCGGCGCGCCTCCTAGATGGCGTCCTCGCCGCGCTCCCCCGTGCGGATCCGCACGGCCTCCTCGACGGGGACGACGAAGATCTTGCCGTCGCCGATCCGACCCGTCTTGGCGCTCTTCTCGATGGCGTCGATCACGTCGCTGACCATGCTGTCCGGCACGACGATGTCGACCTTCACCTTCGGCACGAAGTCGACGACATACGCCGACCCTCGATAGACCTCTTTCTTGCCGCCGGTCCGACCGAAGCCCTTTACCTCGGTCACCGTCATGCCCTGAATCCCGACCTCGGCGAGGGCGTCCTTGACCTCGTCGAGCTTGAACGGCTTGATGATCGCCTCGACCTTTTTCATTGCGCACGCCTGTGGTGACCGGGTGCCCGCCAGGGTGGAAGACCCGGGCGCTCACCCGAAAGGCCCCGCCGGAGCAGAGCTGGTAAAGGGGGGACACCTCCGCCGGCGGCCTCCCATCGATGTGCCGGGCGCCGCCCGGCTTCCGATCCGTGACGGGGGCGGCCCGGTCCACCGAGCCTTGCCCGCCACTGTCAACGACTCAGGGACCCATCCAGCGGAGCCGGATCGGCGACCCTTCACCCCGGACGCTGGCGCGCGACCGAAGGTCCAGGCTGGTGTACCCAAGCTCATGTTTCCGGAATGTTTCGCGCACCGCGCGAGCGTGAGAAAAGTGCATCGGACGTCAGGAAATCGGAGCCCGCTTACTTTTTTCACAGCTCCACCTGGGCAAGGCAGAGCTCGCTTGCGCGGCGGCGCGCCGGGGGGTGAGAATTCGCTTACGCACCGCGACGCCGGAGGTGGCCCCCTCCTTATGAATGATGCCGTCCCGGGGTGGAATCCATTTTTACGGTGCCGTTCCGGAACCGCTGAGCCCGCTCGCGCGGCGCCATGGAGAGGATCGGGCCCCTCCCCGACCGGTCATGCTGCGCTCGCCATTGTTCTTGTGACGCGGCTCGAATAGGCTGCGCTGGCGAATCCAGTCGCGGGACAGCCCTGCCTGATGGCTTTGCCGAACAAAGCGAAGATCCCGGTAGGCACGGTCCTCGCCGGAAAATACCGCATCACACGCGAGATCGGGCGCGGCGGCATGGCTGCCGTGTACGAGGCCGAGCACATCGACATCGGCAAACGCGTGGCGATCAAGGTGCTCGCCCAGGAGCTGACGACCTCAGCCGTCGTGGTCGAGCGCTTTCTCCGAGAGGCCCGGGCCGCCGCGTCGATCCGCAGCCCCTTCATCTGCGACGTCTACGACTCGGGCAAGCTCGACGACGGGCGGCCCTTCCTGGTGCTCGAGCTCCTCGAAGGCGAGTCGCTGTACGAGCGGATGACCGTCATCAGGTACCTCGACCCCGAGACCACCGTGACGGTGGTGTCCCAGGTGTGTCGAGGGCTCACCAAGGCGCACGCCGCCTCCATCGTCCACCGCGACCTCAAGCCGGAGAACATCTTCCTCACGAAGGATGAGGAGGGCCGGCTCTGCGCGAAGATCCTCGATTTCGGCCTCGCGAAGTTCTACGCGCCGGTCGACGGCGGCGACGCGCAGGCGCGCCTCACCCGCGAGGGCGCGGTCTTCGGAACGCCGGCGTACATGAGCCCGGAGCAGGTGCGCGGCCAGGGAGCGGTCGACCACCGCGCGGATCTCTGGGCGCTCGGCTGCATCACCTACGAGTGCCTCACCGGCCGCACCGTCTGGCAGACCGAGCAGGGCGTCGCGATGACGTTCGCGCAGATCGCCAACGCGCCCCTGCCGCAGCCGGCGGCGCTCCGCCCCGACCTCCCGGCGAGCTTCACCACGTGGTTCGAGAAGGCGCTCGACCGCTCCATCGATCGCCGCTTCCAGACCGCGAGGGAGTTCGCCGACGAGCTGTCGGTCGCGCTCGGCGTCGCCCAGCCGACGCCGCCGCGCGGCGCGGAGCCGTCCCAGGCGGGGCTCGTCATGCCGGGCGGCGACCCGCCGGCCGACCTGTCGTTCGACCCGCCGGGGGTCGTCCGTGTGACCCCCAACGAATCGCGGCGGACCGTCCCGTCGGGTCCGGCGGAGCGCGGGGGAGATCCGTTCGCCGGGCTGGACACCTCGGGCGCGCCCGGCGCCGCGATCGCCGGGCGGATGAGCCAGGGCGCGGGGCAGCAGATCACGTTCTCCGGGGGCTCGGGCGAGACCTCGGTCCCCGATCCGCTGGCGCACGCATCGACGCCGAAGCGAGGCGGCGCGGGACGCGCGCTCGTCGTGTTCGGCGTGCTCGCGCTCGTCGCGGGCGGCGCCTACGCGGGTTACCGCCAGTTCCTCAAGCCGACGGCCCTGCCGCCCGTCTCGTCGAGCAGCGCAGCGCCGTCGGCGACCAGCTCCCCCTCGGCGTCGGCGTCCGCCGGGGCCAACGTGCCGGCGCGCACCGACGCCCGCGTCGAGCCGCCCGCCCTGGCGTGGCCGCCGCTCGTCGCGCAGGCGCAGGAGGCGGTCGCCGCCGGCGATCTCAAGGCCGCGCTCAGGCTGCTGAAGGACGCTCAGGACAAGGGCAACCACCCCGTGCCCCGGACCCTGATCGAGCACGTGCAGGTCGCCCTGAAAGACGCGAGCGGCAAGGCGCATTGCGCGCTCACCGGCCTCGCGAGGCCGCGCACGCACGATCTGGTGCGCGAGGGCGGCCGCGTCGTCGGGGCCAGCCGGCCCTCGATCGCGCTCGGGCCGCGCGGCGCGGTGGTCACCTGGACGGACTCGCACGAGGGCGGCACCGAGCACGCCTACACGACGACGCTGGACGGCGCGCTGCGGCCGTCGTCGCCGGCGCTCGACGTGACGCCCGAGGGCCGCGCCATCGGACGCCCCGAGCTGACCTCCGCGGGCGATCGGCTGGTGCTCACGTACTGGGACGGCAAGGGGCCGGAGGCCGGCGTGCACGTGCGCTGGCTCGACGCCAACGGGCGGATCGACGGCCCTGCCGTGATGGTCGCGCCCTTCCCTCGCGGAGGGAACTCGTGGCCCTCGCTCGCGCGCGCCGCCGAGGGGTTCCTGATCACGTGGTCGGACGACGGCGACAACGCCTCCGAGGACCTCTTCATGCGCCGCCTCTCGCCGAACCTCGATCCGGCGGGCGAGATCATCCGGCTGACCGACGTCACCCCGACGGGCCCCTCGAAGCCGCGCGTCCGCTTCCCCTCGGTGGCGGTGGCGAACGACGTGATGCACCTCGCCTTCCGCTTCGATCGCGAGCCGACGCGCGTCATCCAGTACATGCGCCTCCCGCTCGCGAACGCCAACAAGGGGCTCCCGCCGGCCAGCCCTGGCAAGCGCGCCGACCGCGCGCTCGGCGACCTGTCGCTCGTGAACAGCGATCGGGTCCGGAGCGACAGCCCCTCGCTCGCCTGCGGCGCGGGCGGCTGCTTCGTCGTCTGGCACGGCGAGGCGCCGCTCGGGGGCGCATCGGCCGCCTACATCGATCCGGCCAAGGGCCAGCCGCTCTGGCGCAAGCGGTTCTCGAAGTCGGGCGCGCGCCCGTCGATCGCGATCGCGCCGAGCGGGCAGGCCCAGCTGGTCTGGTTCGAGGGGGGCCGCCTGCTCACCGCGTCGATCAACCGCGACGGCATCGGCGCGCCCACGAAGTTCGCCCGCATCAGCGGGGATCAGCCGGCGCCCTCGATCAGCCCCGGCGCGAAGCCCGGAGAGTGGTATGTCGCCTGGCTTGACTACGAGGCGGGTCATCTCGAGCCCTACGCCGCCCGCATCCAGTGCCGGTGACCCCATGCTCATCCTCCCACCTCGAAGCGAGGTCCGCGCCCGTCCCATCGAGACCGAGCGGCTGATCCTCGTGCCGATCGACCCGTCCGACGGGCCAGAGCTCTGGCTCGCGGTCAACGGCTCGCGCGCGACCCTCCAGCGGTGGCTTCCCTGGGTGCAGTTCCACACGGATCCGGCCGCGAGCGTGCGCTTCGCCGAGGCGTGCGCCGCCGACTGGGATCACGGCAGGGCGCTGCGCTTCGTCATCCGCGAGCGCGCGCACCGCTCGCTCGCCGGGGTGGTCGGGCTCGAGGCGTGCGTCCACCTGCACCGCTCTTGCGAGCTCGGCTACTGGCTCCGCAAGGAGGCGACCGGGCGCGGGCTCATGACCGAGGCCGCGAGGGCCGCGCTCGGGTTCGCGTTCGGCCACATGGGCGCGCACCGCGTGCGGGTTGCGGCCGCGACGGACAACCATCCTTCCCTCGCGGTCATCAGCCGGCTCGGCTTCCGCTTCGAGGGGATCGCCCGGCAGGCCGAGTGGTGCGACGGCCGCTGGCTCGACCATTCCGTCTTCGCGCTCCTGGCGACCGATCCCAGGTAGAGCCGCCCACGAGGGCGCTCGCTCGCTAGTTCCCTCCGCGCGCCCGAGGTAGCCCGTGCGCCGCCCGAAGCGCGCTAGCATCCTGACTCCGCCGTGGCCCGCCGTCGTCGCCTCATCCGCTGGCCCCGCGGCACGACGCCGCTCGTGCCGCTCGCGCCCGCGATCGTGATCGTCGTGGGGATCGCCACGGCGGTGGCGATCGCGCTGATCGGCATCGGCCAGCTCGCGAAGATGAGCGATCAGTCCGCGAGCCTGCGCGCCGAGGTGCTGGCCGCGACGCTCTCGGCGCGGCTCCGCGGGACCATCGAGGGGGAGCGGGCGGCGTTCCTGCGGGAGGCGGCGCGGCGGGCTGGGTCGGAGATCCTGCTCGTCGATCAGGGCGGCCACGTGCTGATCAACGAGAGCTTCAGCGCGCCGGCCAGGGCCGGCATCGTCCAGATGCTCACCCTGGGCAAGGGCGAGACGACGACCTCGCTCGGCCGTGTCCGGTTCGCGGCGCGCCCGCTGCACCCGCCGCTCTCTCACCTCTCGGTGCTCACCTTCGTCTCGGCGCCGAGCCCGCCGCCCGACTCGATCGCGCTCGGCAACGCCGTCGCGGCGCTCACGGTGCTGCTGCTCGGCGTGGCTGTCGCGGTCGCGCTCTCGTTCACCAAGTCGGCGCGCGACGATGTCGACTACCTGCGCGAGCGCATCACGGCGATGGCGCGCGGACAGGTCCAGAGCGCGCTGCCCACGGACGTGATCCGGGCCGAGCCCGTGCCGATCAGGTCGCTCGACCAGGTCGGCCTCCTGACAGCGGCCTTCAACCTCCTGATCACCCGCTTCGCCGCGGCGGAGCGCACCTACCGGGCGGACCTCCAGCAGGCCTCCGCGATGGACCGCGAGCGCTCGGCGTTCCTCGCGGGGCTGAGCCACGAGCTGCGCACGCCGCTCAACGCCATCCTCGGGTTCGCGCACGTCCTCGAGAGCGAGGTCGACGGCCCGCTCAGCCAGGACGCGCGCGAGGCGCTGTCGGTCATCCGGCAGAGCGGCGAGCACCTGCGCACGCTCATCGACGACATCCTCGACCTCTCGGCGCTCGAGACGGGCAAGCTCCAGCTCTCCCGCCGCGCCGTCAACCTCCGCGCCCTCGTCGATCAGGTGATGCGGGAGGCGTCCGCGGCGGCGCGCGACAAGCCCCTCCAGCTGCGCGTCACCGGGGACCACGCCCTCGTCGCGCACGCCGATCCGCGGAGGGTGCGGCAGATCCTGACCAACCTCGTCTCGAACGCCGTCAAGTTCACGGCGCGCGGCTCGGTGACGGTCAACATCACGGGGCGCGGCCGCTACGCGGCGATCGTCGTCCAGGACACCGGCCCCGGCATCCCGCCGGAGGAGACGTCGGCGGTCTTCGAGGAGTACCGGCAGACCGGCGACGTGCGCTCGCGCCGGGCCGGGACGGGGCTCGGGCTCTCGATCGCGCGGCGCCTCGTGCTGATGCACGGCGGGACGATCCAGCTGGAGAGCGAGCTCGGGCGGGGCTCGACCTTCACGATCACCCTGCCGATGTGGATCGTGCAGCAGCCCCTGTTCGCGCCGACCCCGCCCACGCCCGACGTGGCGGCGCCGCCCGGGAACGACCCCGGCGCCGGCGGCCCCCAGGGGAGGATCGCATGACCGAGGAGCGCATGAGGGACGACGCGATCCACTTCGCGAGGCGCGTGCTCGTCCGCCAGGCGCTGGTCGGCGTCGCCGCGTTCGGGGCGATCGCGGCGCTCGCGCCGAAGCTGCTCATCCTCGAGCAGCGCGTCGCCGCCAGCGTGCTCTCGGTCGGCGCCAAGATCGCGCTCGCCGCGATCTGCGCGACCACGCTGCTGACGCTGCTCCGGCTGCGCACCCACGAGAACCTGCTGCGCTCGCTCGTGATCGGCTCGCGCGACATCGATCACGAGGAGCTCGAGCGGTTCGCCGGGCTCCCGACCTCGCTGGCGCTGCGCTTCGTGCTGGCGAGCTCGACGATCTCGGGCCTCATGATGATCCCCGGGATCAGGCCAGAGAAGCTCGACGACGGCCGCGCGGTCAGCCTGCTCATCCTCGCGATCACGATCCTCAGCGCGTCCGCGATCCCGCACTACGTGCTGACGCGCGCCGCGGCGTTCAGCCTCTTCGAGATCAGCCCGGCCGAGGCGATCGGCGCCTTGCTCGAGACCGCCGAGCTTTACCAGACGCCGCGCCGGCGGGTCACCTCCAAGCTGCTCCTGGCCGTCGCCACGCCGGTGCTGCTCGTCGGCGTCGGGGCGGTGCTCATCGCGAACGCGCACCTCCAGACGTTCATCGAGCGCAGCCGGCGCTCGACCGCGGGGCTCATCGCGCGCACGGCGCTCGACCCGTCGCTCGGGGCCATCGACGCGGCCGGCCGCAACGACGTCGTGGCCTCGGCGGCGGAGTTCGGGTTCCTCGCGCGCCTGGAGCACGACTGCGTGGGCTCGGAGCCCTCCTTCGGCCGCGAGGCCGACGGGCAGATCGCCGTGATCACGCCGCTCGACTACGGCTGCGTCAACACCCGGTTCTCCGCCGACCTCGAGCCCTCTGCCGCGATCTGGGGCGCGCTCGTCGCGCTGCTCGCGGTGCTGGTCGCCGGCGCGCTCGGCAACCTGTTCGGCCGCGTCCTCGCGGCCGATCTCGTGCACGCCACGAAGCAGGTCCGCCTGCTCGGCACGGACAGCGTGCTGCGCGGCGCCACCCAGATCGCGCGCCCCGCCCGGTTCGCCGTCGTCGCCCGGCTCGGGCACGCCATCGAGGACCTCGCCGAGCGCTTCCGCGTCTTCGCCGCGGCGCAGGAGCGCGCGCTCGAGTCCCGCGAGGCGGCGCAGCGCATGCGCGGCCTCCTGTTCGCGAGCGTGAGCCACGACCTCAAGAGCCCGCTGAACGCCATCCTCGGGTTCGCCGAGCTCGTGGGCCAGGAGGATCTAACCCCCGCGCAGCGCGAGAGCCTGGAGCTCATCGCGACGCGCGGCCGGGAGCTCCTTGGCCTCATCGAGTCGATCCTCGACGCCGCCCGCGTCGAGGCCGGGCAGCTCACGCTCGAGCCTCAGCCGACGTCCGTCGGCTGGCTCATCGCGGGCGCGCTCCGCAAGGCGCGCGAGCTCGCGAGCGACGCCGGCGGCGAGGTCGTCATCGAGGTCGGCGACACCCTGCCGCTGATCCCCGTCGATCAGGCCTACGCGACGCGCGCGATCGCGGTCATCGTCGCGCACGCGCTCCGGACGGGCGCGGCCGACCCGTCGGCGCGCCTCGTGCGCCTCACGGCGACGATGGCCGGCGAGTTCAACAACGAGGTCCGCATCGACATCGAGTACGGCAGCCGCGACGTGCCGCCGGACGAGCTCGAGGCCCTGTTCAGCCGGCAGACCACGGCGCGCGGGCGCGGCCTGACGCTGGGCCTCAGCCACGCGCGCTCGGTGATCGAGCTCCACGGCGGCTCTCTCGAGGTGGACGGCGCCCCCGACGGGCGGCCGCTCTGCCGCGCTCGTCTGCCGCGCATCCCGCCCCCCCGCCGCCCCCGCCTGTCCTCTGTCCCTGCGCTCGGCTGACCTCGAACAGCGCCCCGCGGCGACCCACGCCGCCGCGCGGATCGCTTCCCTTCGCTGCTTGCACGCGGTACGCCCGTGGCATGCCTGAACGGGCGCTCTCTCCTGCCGAGACAGGCGACGACGATCGCTTCGACCGCCTCTTCCGGCCTGCCTCGCTCGCCGAGTACGTCGGCCAGGCCAAGCACACGGAGAACCTCAAGGTCTTCGTCGAGGCCGCGCGCCGGCGCCGCGAGCCGCTCGACCACATGCTGTTCTGTGGCCCGCCCGGCCTGGGAAAGACCACGCTCGCCCACATCATCGCCCGCGAGATGGGCGTCGCCCTCCATGTGACGAGCGGACCCGCGATCGAGCACAAGGGCGCGCTGGCCGGCCTGCTGACGAAGCTGGAGCGCAACGACGTGCTGTTCATCGACGAGATCCACCGGCTCACGCCGGCGGTCGAGGAGAGCCTCTACCCCGCGATCGAGTCGTTCAACATCGACATCATGACCGGTGACGGCCCCTACGCGACGACGATCCAGCTCGCGCTGAAGCCCTTCACGCTCGTGGGCGCGACGACCCGCACCGGGCTGCTCACCGCGCCGCTGCTGTCGCGCTTCGGCCACGTCGTCCGCCTCGACTTCTACCCCGTCGAGGAGCTCGAGCGCATCGTGCAGCGCAGCGCCGGCCTGATCGACGTGCCGATCGACGCCGGCGGAGCGCGCGAGATCGCGGCGCGCGCGCGGGGGACGCCGCGCGTCGCCAACCGCCTCCTGCGTCGCGTCCGCGACTTCGCCGAGGTGCTGGGCGACGGCGCGATCACGATGGAGATCGCGCGGAAGACCGCGGAGCGGCTCGAGATCGACGCGGCCGGCCTCGACGAGATGGATCGCCGGCTGCTGCGCGTCATCGTCGATCACTACGACGGCGGCCCTGTGGGCATCGACACCCTGGCCGCGGCGCTCAGTGAGCCGCGCGACACGATCGAGGACGTGTACGAGCCGTTCCTGCTCCAGCAGGGCTTCGTCGGCCGCACGCCGCGCGGCAGGGTCGCGACCCGCCGCGCCTACGAGCACCTGGGCCTCGCGGCTCCTGCGACGAAGCAGGGGGATCTCTTCTCCTGATCCCAGCGCCGCGCGGGCAGCGCAATGCGGTGCGCAACGCCGCGCAACGCCGCGCCAGCGCCGCGCCGAGGCCCGGAATTCTCTCATCGCTCCAGCCTGGAGTCGCTAAGCTTGGCGTGTGCCTCGCCGTGATCCTGTGCTCGTCGTGGACGACGACGCCGTCAGCCGGCAGATGCTGCTGCACGCGCTGGCCGACGCGGGCATCGAGGCCGTCGCGGTCACCTCGGGCGCGGACGCGCTCGCCTGGCTCAAGGCGAGCGTGCCCGCGCTCGTGCTGCTCGACCTCGTGATGCCACCCCCGGACGGCTACGTGGTCCTCAGCGCCGTGCGGGACGCCCCCCGGACGCAGGACGTCCCCGTCGTCGTGCTGACCGCGCTCGACGCGGACGAGGAGGTCGCCCGCGCCTTCGAGCTCGGCGCGGACGATTTCATCCGCAAGCCGTTCCGCCCTGCCGAGCTCATCGCGCGCATCCGCGGTCAGCTCCGGATCCGGGACTACGTCGACGCGCTCGCGCGCAAAGAGCACGACGCGAAGGTGGTCCTCGAGCTCACGCAGGCGCTCTCCTCGACGCTCGACTTCCGGAACATCCTCTTCACGGTCGTGCGGCGCATCGCCGAGGTGGCGCGCGTCGACCGCTGCAGCATCGTCCTCGTGCGCGACGCGGGCGACGTCGGTTACGTCGTCGCCGCGAGCGACGACAAGGAGCTGCGGGATCTGCCGATCGATCTCGGCAAGTACCCCGAGATCCAGCGCGTCATGCGCACGGGCGACGTGCTCGTGATCGACGACGCGAAGGCGCACCCGCTGTTCGACCTCGTGCGCGCGGAGCTCCCGGAGAACGCGTTCCGCTCGCTGGCGCTCCTGCCGATCTTGTTCGAGGACAAGCCGCTCGGCGTGCTCTTCTTGCGCGGCCGGCAGCCGGTGGCGCCCCACGCGCACGAGCTCTCGCTGGCCCGCACGGTCGCGAGCGCCACCGCGATCGCCCTGCGCAACGCGCGCATCCTGCAGTCGCTCCGCGACCAGACGCAGCAGAGCACCTTCGCGCGGTTCGAGGCGGAGCGCCGGCTGAAGGCGCTCCAGCGCTACGCCGACTTCTTCTATTCGACGGCGGACGGCATCGTCGTCGTCGATCCCGACGGTCACATCCTCTTCTCCAACCCGCGCGCGCAGGCGATCACGGGGCGCACGGCGGAGGACCTCGAGAGGGCGAACCTGGCCGATCTCGTCGACGCGCGCGAGCACCCTCTCCTCGAGGAGATCCGGGCCGGCTTCGCCAAGGGATCGTTCCCGCACATGGTGGATTTCACCGTGCGGCGGGGCGAGCACGAGCGGCTCATCCTCAGCTTCAGCTTCAGCAGCGTCCTTCGCGAGGAGAGCGGCGCCGTCCTGGTCAGCTTCCGCGACGTCACAACGGAGCGCGCCACCGAGGCGGAGCTCACCAAGACGAAGGAGTTCCTGGAGCGCGTCATCGACAGCTCGGTCGACGCGATCGTCTCGGCCAACATGGAGGGCGTCGTCCTGCTCTTCAACCGCGCCGCCGAGCGGATCTACGGGTATGACGCGAAGGAGGTCGTCGGCGCGATGAACGCCCGCGCGCTCTACCCCGACCACAACGCCGAGCACATCATGAGGCTCATCCACGCGAAGGAGCACGGTGGTCCCGGCCGGCTCGAGGGCTACCGGACCGAGGTCCTGGCCAGGGACGGGTCACGGATCCCGGTGCACCTCTCCGCGGCGCTGATCTTCGAGAACGGCGTCCCGGTCGGCTCGGTCGGCATCTTCACGGACCTGCGGGAGCGGATGCGGATGGAGGCCCGCCTCACCGAGGCGCAGGAGGAGCTCCGCGCGCGCGAGAAGCAGGCCATCATCGCCGAGCTCGCGGGCGCGGCCGCGCACGAGCTGAACCAGCCGCTCACCAGCGTGCTCGGCTACGCCGAGCTGATCTGCCGCCGGATCGACGACGCGTCCCCCATCAAGGGGGCCGCGACCACGATCCGCAGCGAAGCCGAGCGGATGGCGGAGATCGTCCGCAAGATCGGCAAGATCACCCGCTATGAGACGAAATCCTATGTCGGCGCCGCGAAGATCATCGATCTCGACCGATCGAGCGGCGACGACCCGAACAGGGTGATCGGGTGAGCGGAAAGACCGCGGAGCGCCTGGGGGAGCAGCCATTGTCCGACGCTCCCGTCACGCTCCGGAAGCCCCTCACCCGGGACATCCCGCTCGAGTGGGTGGACAGCCTGCTCATCGCGTCGAGCGAGCTGGATCCGTCGGCCTCCATCGAGCAGCGCGCCTCGACGCTGCTCGGCGCGGCCGCGAAGGTGCTCACGGCCTGCGGGCTCGGCGTCTACATCCCCGGCGCGACGGGGGCGCAGGTGGCCGTCCGGGTCTCGCCGCGCGCTCGCCGCGACGACGGCCGCGATCCGGCGCGGCTCCTCCCGGAGTTCGCCTTCGAGCGCGTCGTGGCGATCGAGCCCGGAGGTCGCTCGACGATGCACATCGCGGCCGACGACGCCGCGTACCTCGACAGCGCGCCTGTACAGGCGCTGGTCGACCGGCTCGTGCTCACCCTGGGCGCGTCGCTCCGCGAGGCGCGCGCGCACGAGTCGCTGCGCGCTCAGGTCATGCAGGCCGAGAAGCTGGCCTCGCTCGGGAAGATGGCCGCGGGCGTCGTGCACGAGCTCAACAACCCGCTCACCTCGATCCTCGCCTACTCCGAGTACCTGCGCCGCAAGGGCGAGCGCGGCGGCTTCGACCCCTCGGACATCGAGCGGCTCGCGAGGATCAACGAAGCGGCGGATCGCATCCGCCGGTTCTCGCGCGACCTGATCGCCTACGCGCGGCCGTCCACGGAGAAGCCGGGCGCCGTCTCGCTCCACGACATCATCGAGCGCGCGCTCGTCTTCTGCGAGCACCTCCTCGACCAGACGGGCGTCACCGTCGAGCGGCGCTTCGACGAGATCCCTCCGGTTTGCGGCGTCATCGATCCGCTGACGCAGGTGTTCGTGAACCTGTTCACGAACGCCGCGCACGCGATGAACGAGCGCGGCGGCTGCCTCGGCATCTCCACCGCGATGTCGCCGGAGGACGGCTACATCACGGTGACGATCCGCGACGACGGGCACGGGATCGAGCCCGAGCACCTGCCGAGGATCTTCGACCCCTTCTTCACGACGAAGACCGACGGGACCGGCACCGGGCTCGGCCTGAGCATCGTAAGGAACATCGTTGCCTCACACGGCGGCAGCATCCGCGCGGAGGCGCGCGCCCCGCGCGGGACGGTCTTCTCTCTGGATCTGCCGATCGCGCTGCCGTCCTCGGCCCGCCGCTGAGCAGGGGCGAGATCCCCTCGACTCAGGGCGCGACCTTGATGCCCAGCACCAGCACGCCGCCCATGTGCTGCTGACCCGCGACGAAGAAGCTCTCGCCGGCCTTGGCGTTCACCTCGAGCAGGGGCAGAAACGAGTTGCCGCCGGGCTTCTGGATGCTCGCGCTGACGACGAAGCGCCTCGGCTCGTCCTTCTTCTTCGCGGCGACCACGTCCTTCAGCGACACCATGAGGACGCTGCCGTTCGGCAGCTTCGTCGTGGTCGGCTTCCCCTTTTGCAGGGTGACCTTCAGCCGTTCGAGGAGCTTGTAGCTGTTGTACGACGAGAACGGCGGCTTCCCGAGCTCGGGCATCTTGCCGATCTTCGGGTCGATGCCTTTCCCATCGTTCGTCGCGTGGAGGATCACGATCTCGGACGTGACCTCGGCGTCCGACGGCGCCGCTTGCGGGGGGGCCGGCGCCTGCTCTTGCGCGACGGCAGGGGAAGGGCTCACGCCGAGCGCCAGGACCATGGTCGCGGTGATCGCACTCGCAAGAAATCTCATCACTGTCCTCCCGGACCGTCATCGGAGAGCCAGACCACCGTGGTCGTCGGGCCTGAAGCCACGGCCTCCTGCGGGACGTAAAAGATGGTGCCCATGCGTGCCCCGAAGTCGACCGCGGCGATCTCGACGCCGGGCTCGACCTCCCCCTCGAAGCTCGGCGCGGCGTCCGGCTCCTTCGCCGGCGCCGCGAGCGACGCGGAGGGCGCCGCGGGCGGCGGGGCGAGCAACGCGGAGGGCGCCTGCGCCGTCAGCTCCGCGGTGGGCGTCTCCACGCCCATCTTGCCCCAGACCATCAAGGCGGCGGCCGCCGCCACGGCGAGCGCCGTCAGCGCGAAGATCCCGCGCGCGTTGTCGTTCGCCGGTGATCCCTGGAGCCGCGCCCGAGCGCGGGGCGGCTCGCCCGACGGCGGCGCCGCGAGCGGCCGCGCGGCGCCGACCCCGTCGACCCGCGCGGCGCCCGCCTGCCCTTCGAGGATCTTCGCCATCACCCCATCGGCGATGCCGTCGGCCGCGCTGGAGGCCAGCGCGCTGTCCCGGACCATGTCGGCCGCGGTGACGAGCGCTGCGACCTTCGCCCGGCAGCGCGGGTCGTGGAGCACGTACTCCTCCACCTGCCGGTGACGAGCTTCATCGAGCTCACCGTCGGCATAGAGCATCAGCTCCAGATCCGTCGGCGGGGCGCTCGCTTCCCCGTGATTCGCCTTGCTGCTGTTGGCGGTGCTCACGCGATCTCCTCCGGGTCCTCTGCTGGGGCCTTGCCCTCTTCCTCCGCGTAACAGTCGGCGAGGGCGCGCTGAAGCTTCTGACGGGCGTGGAACAGGCGGCTCATGATCGTCCCCTTCGAGACCCCCATGGCCTGAGCCATCTCCTCGTACGACATGCCCTCCACCTCCCGCATCAGGATCACGCCTCGGTGGTAGGGCGGCAGCGCGTCGAGCGCGGCCTGGATGCGCCCGGCGATCTCCCGCCGCCGGACGACGTTGAGGGGGTCCGCGCCGTCGATCCGAGCGACGAGCGGGAAGTCGGACTGCTCGTCCGCCGCCTGGTTCTCCTGGAGCTCGAGGTCGCGGCGTCCCGGCTTCCGCATGAGGTCGATCGCCAGGTTCGTGACGATCCTGTAGAGCCAGGTGAAGAACGAGGAGCCCCCCTGAAAGGAGCCGAGGCCCTTGTAGACCCGGAGGAAGGCGTCCTGCACGAGCTCGCGCGCGTCGTTCTCGTCGCGGACGAGCCCCATCGCGATCGCGAACGCCCTGCGCTGGTGCCGTTCCACGAGCGAGCGGAAAGCCGCCTGGTCCCCCTTCTGCGCTCGCTCGATGAGCTCACGATCTTCCTCCGCTTCCCGCCGTCGCGCCTCGCGATTGGACGCACTGGCGGAAGCGCTATTCAGGCGCGGGTGGATCTGCTTCGTTTCGGGGTGGTCGCCCTCCGCGGACAGGTCGTCGCCTTCCGCGTCGCCCTCGCCGGGATCACCGGGAGGTGCGACCGGCTCGAGCTCGTCCGGGTGAGAAGGTGCAATGGCCACGGGGTCAGCTTACCTGAGGAGGCTGGGGGACGAGGGAGGTCGCGGAGCAGGCGGCCACGCACGGCGCGCGGCAACCAACGGACGTGCCGGGCGGCAGACGGCGGCCGTTCGGCTCACGGCTCATCGGACTCGTCGCTGAGCTCGGGTAGCTCGCCCAGCGTGAGGCGGACATCGAAGACCCGCTCCAGCCGCGCGACGCGGAGCGTAACGACCTTGTTCACCCCGGCGATGCTCGCCATCCACCGGAGCTCGTTCGGGTCGGAAATCGTCTTTCCTTCGAAGCCGAGGATCACATCGTCCGGCGCGATGCCAGCCCGGTCCGCGGGTCCCCCCGCCACCACGGTCTTCACCCACGCCCCCTTTCGATCGGGGCGCTTGAGCCGCCCCGCCTCGATCGAGTTCAGGACGTCGACGATCACCCCGACCTGGCTGCGCCGGATCTTGCCGTCGCGCAGCAGCATCGGGAGCAGCTGCCGCACCATGTTGATCGGGATCGCAAACCCGATGTTGTTCGCGTTGGCGCGCACGGCCGCGTTGATGCCGACCACCTCGCCCTTGAGGTTCAGGAGCGGGCCGCCGGAGTTGCCGGGGTTGATGCTCGCGTCCGTCTGGAGGAAGTTGAAGTAGCCGCTCGGGTCGAGCCCCTTCACGTCGTCCCGGGTGCGGCCCTTGGCGGAGAGGATGCCCGCCGAGACCGTGTGGGAGAGGCCGAAGGGGTTGCCGATCGCGACCACCCAGTCGCCGACCTCGATGGTGTCCGAGTCGCCCAGGGGGAGCGACGGGAGCCCCTTCTCGTCGACCTTCAGCACGGCGACGTCCGTGTGCTTGTCGCGGCCGATGACGGTCGCCTTGATGTCGCGGCCGTCGACGAAGCTCACGAGGATGTCGGTCGCGCCCTCGATCACGTGGTTGTTCGTCAGCAGGAAGCCCTCTGGATCATAGACGAAGGCGGTCCCGAGCCCCTCGGCGACCGTGCGGCGGCGGCCGCCCGGTTGCTGCTGCCGCTCGACGCGCGCCTTGACCGTCGCGACCGCTGGATCGGCCCTGCGCGCGAGCGGCGCGAAGGAGCCGGGCATGCCCTCGGAGCGGACGATCGGAGGAGGAGGCGGCGCGGACGGAGGCGGAGCGATCGCCACCGGCACGGCGCCCGAGGGGACGGTGGCGCTGCTTGCGCTGGAAGAGTGGCCAGGAGAGGCCTTGCTGCACGAGGCGACCAGCGAGGCGAGGAGGACCCACAGGAGAGCCCTGGCGCCAACGGTCACGATCGTTTCGAGACCTCGAGGTAGCGCATCCGCAGATCGTAGAGCGCCTGCTCGAGCAACCTCTCCTCGTCGCCCGAGAGGTTCCCCTTCGTCTTCTCCTGGAGGAGCGACAGCAAATCGATGTCCTGATGCGCGAGGATCAGGTTCTGCTCTTCCCTGCCGTCGGGGCTCGGCGCGTCGCCGAGGTGCACGTACGCGGAGCCGATGATCGACAGCACGAAGGTCGAGAAGTCGAGCGTCGGCAGCTCCGGGGGGCTCCCCGGCGGAGGGAGCTCTTCGCGATTCTTCGCGTCGCTCACTCTGCCCCTTCGTCGTCGAGCTCGGGCTCGATCCGCGACCCATGCGCTGACGCGCCGAGCGCCGGCTGATCGACGGCGATCCCCTCGGCGTGCTCCTCCAGGTCCGGCAAGCCCGCGAGGTGCGCCTCGATGGTCCCCGCGTTGAGCGTCCCGCTCGCCAGGAGGCGCTCGCGCACCCGGCGATCGAGCTGCAGCTCGGTCAGCTTGCCCTTCTCACCTACGGTCATGATGTGATCTCCTCGGACAACCCACCAGTTCGCGGTGGGCTTATGACGACTTCTTCGAGAGCGTCACGAGCACCCCACCATCGCCGTGCTCGTGATGGTGGCTGTGATCATGGTCGTGGTCGTGGTCGTGGTCGTGACCGCAGCAGCCCTCGCCCTCGGAATCCTCGATGCGCTCCTCCAGCTCGGCCTGAGCCTGCGCGATCTCCTCCTCGCTGGCGGCGCGCACGTCCTTGACCTGAACCTGAAAGCGCACCTTCTGGCCCGCTAGAGGGTGATTCGTGTCCACCCGGAACCCCTCGGGGAGGATCTCGATGACCCGGAGCGCGATCGGCGAACCGTCCGGGCCCTGGGCGACGAACTCGTCGCCGACCTCGACAGCGCCCCCATCGGGGAAATCCGCCTTGTCCACCTCGAAGACGCCGGCGTCATCGCGCTCGCCGAACGCATCTTCCGGCTCGACGGTGATCTCGCGCTGCTCGCCGGCGCGCAGCCCTTCCAGCGCGCGCTCCAGCCCAGGCACGATCTGAGCATATCCGTGCGTGTAGACGAGCGGCTCCGCGGTCGATGCCTCATCCACCGTCTCTCCGCTTTCGTTGAAGAGGACGTAGGACAGCGTGACGACCGTATCCGTTGCGATGGGCAGCGACTCCATGGGGCGGCGGTTGGTCTGCCACGGCGGTTCCGCGGTTTCAAGCGAGGCGCGCTCGCGCGGCAGCATGCTATGAGGACGTCCGATGGCCGACTCCATGGCTCGGGCGACCGGTCGCGACCCCCTCGACGCGCCGCCCCCTGCTGCGCAGGCCACCACGGAAACGGAGCGCCTCCGTCCCGGAGAGGCGGCGCCGGGCGAGACGCGACCGGCCTCGACCGCGCCGGCGCCGCCCGGCGGCGCGGCAGCCCGGGGCCTGCGTGAGGGCGGACCGCGTCCTCGACGTGGGGGAGAGAGCCTGGAGCAGGAGCTCTCCCGGGTAGGCACGAAGCGCTGGCTCGCTCGCCTCGGCGTCCTCGCGACGATCGCAGCGCTCGTCGCGGGGATCGTCGTCTGGCGGATCCGGACGAGGCCCCCGCCGCCGCCGCGCTACGTCACGGGCGACATCACCACGGGCGACGTGCTCGAAGTGGTCCAGTCGACGGGGCAGGTCAAGCCGCTCACCGAGGTGCAGATCGGCGCCCAGGTCTCGGGGCGAATCACCAAGGTCTACGTGGACTTCAACAGCATCGTGAAGGCCGGCGACGTGCTGGCCGAGATCGATCCGACGCTCTTCGGGGCGCAGATCGACTCGAACCAGGCGCAGATCGCGGCGGCGAGCGCGAGCGTCGTGCGCTCGGAGGCGTCGCTGGGGACCGCCAAGCAGCGGCTCGAGCGCGCGAGGAAGATGGTCGCGGAGGGGGTGGGCTCGCAGGCCGATCTGGACACGGCCCAGGGCGCCTACGACGTCGCGCTCGCCGACCTCGCGGCCTCGAAGGCGCAGGTGGCGCAGCTCAGGGCGGTGCTCCGCTCCTCCACGACGAACCTCCAGTACACGCGCATCTTCTCGCCCATCGACGGGGTCGTCATCAGCCGCGCGATCGACCCCGGGCAGACCGTGGCGGCGAGCTTCCAGGCGCCGACCCTCTTCGTGATCGCCCAGGATCTCCGCAAGATGCGCGTGCTCGCCGACATCGACGAGGCGGACGTCGGGCGGCTCCGCGAGGGCATGACGGCGGACGTGAGCGTCGATGCGTTCCCGGGCGAGACGTTCCGAGGGACGGTGAGCCAGGTGCGCTACAGCCCGTTGAGCCAGTCCGGCGTCGTCACGTACGCGGCGGTCGTCGAGGTCGACAACCCCGACGTCAAGCTCCGGCCGGGGATGACGGCGACGGTGAGCGTCCGGTCCGCCGAGGCCAAGGGGGTGCGGCGGCTGCCGAACGCGGCGCTCCGGTTCAAGCCCGCCCCGGCGCGGGACAAGGACGGCAAGGAGATCAAGGCGCCGCCCCTCGAGCCGCTCCCGCCGAAGCAGGGCCGGATCTACGTGCTGACCGACGCGACCCCCGGGGCGGAGAAGATCGAGCCGCGCGTCGTCGACGTCGGGATCACCGACGGCATCTTCACGGCGCTCGGGTCCGATCTCGGGCCGCTCAAGGTCGTCACCGACGAGAACGACGATCCATCAGCGAGCGGCAGGGGGCGCGGCCCTCGGCTGTTCTGAGGCGTGATGCTGCCCCAGAGCCAAGACGTCGCCGCGGCGCCCCGAGACGAGCCGCTCATCGAGCTCTCGAGCGTCGGCAAGGACTACACGACCGAGGCCGTCATCGTGAGGGCGCTCCGGCACGTGGATCTGACCATCCAGCACGGCGATTTCGTCGCGATCGTCGGGCAGAGCGGCTCGGGCAAGAGCACCCTGATGAACATCATCGGGTGCCTGGACCGGCCGACGCATGGCACGTACCGGCTCGACGGCCTCGACGTCACCTGGCGCAGCAACGACGCGCGCGCGATCGTCAGGAACCGCCTTATCGGGTTCGTCTTCCAGGGCTTCAACCTGCTGCCGCGCACCACGGCGCTCGAGAACGTCGAGCTGCCGCTGGTCTACCGGGGCGTCGGCGCCGCGGAGCGGCGCGAGCGGGCGCTCGACGCGCTCGGCGCGGTCGGGCTGGCCGAGCGCCTGCACCACACGCCGAACCAGCTCTCGGGCGGGCAGCAGCAGCGCGTCGCCATCGCGCGGGCGCTCGTCACCTCGCCGCCGCTGCTCCTCGCCGACGAGCCCACGGGCAACCTCGACACGCGCACGAGCTACGAGGTGCTCGGGCTGCTGCAGCGGCTCAACCGGGGCGGGATCACGATCGTCCTCGTGACGCACGAGCCGGACATCGCCGCCTGCGCGAGCCGCGTGATCACGATGCGCGACGGCGAGATCCGCAGCGATCTCAGGAACGATCGCCCCGTCGACGCGGCCGCGGCGCTGGCCGCGCTGCCGCTCTCCGCGGCGGAGAGCGACGAGCTCTCGCCATGAGCGGCTACCTCGCCGCCGTCCGGATCGCGCTGCGCGCCATCGTCCGCTCGAAGCTCCGCGCCGCCCTGACGGTGCTCGGCATCCTGATCGGGGTCTCGGCCGTGGTGATCGTCGTGGCGCTCGGGACGGGCGTGCGCAACCGCGTCCTGGGCGAGATCTCGGGCATGGGGGCGAGCTCGATCTACATCTTCCCGCAGTCGACGCAGGCGTCGGGGCTGAAGCGCCGCGAGAACGCGAGGATGTCGGAGGCCGACGGGATCGCCATCCTGAAGGAGTCGACGAGCGTGGCCGCGCTGAGCCCGTTCAGCTCGACGTCGACGCAGGTCGTGGCTGGAGAGGCCAACGTCGCGACCCAGGTCATGGGCGTGACCCGGAGCTACCTCTCGATCCTCTCGTACAGCGTCGGGGTGGGCGAGGGCTGGACCGAGGCCGACGAGCAGCTCAAGGCGAAGGTCTGCCTGATCGGCGAGACCGTCCGTGAGAACCTGTTCGGCTCGGGCGAGGCCGTTGGCCGGTACATCCGGATCGGCAAGCACCCGTTCCGGGTGATCGGGGTGCTCGCGAAGAAGGGGCAATCGCCCTTCGGCGAGGACCAGGATGACCGGCTGCTCATGCCGATCGGCAGCTTCCGGTCGCGGATCGTGCCGAGCGCGCCGGGCAGGGTGCAGATGCTCGTCGCCGCCGCCACGAGCGAGCGGACCGTCGATCGCGCGGTCGAGCAGATCGACAGGATCCTCCGGCAGCGCCACGAGATCGCGCCGGACGACGAGCCGAACTTCGTGATCCGCACGCAGGCGGAGTTCCGCGCGTCCCAGGAGCGGATCCTGGACACCTTGACGATGCTCCTGTCCTCGATCGCCGCGGTGTCGCTCCTCGTCGGCGGGATCGGCGTCATGAACATCATGCTGGTCAGCGTCACCGAGCGGACGCGCGAGATCGGCATCCGCATGGCCATCGGCGCCTCCGAGGGAGACATCCTCGTCCAGTTCCTCGTCGAGGCCATCACCCTGTCGCTCATCGGGGGCGTGCTCGGGCTCGGCGCGGGGCTCGGCGTCATCAAGGCCCTCGCCGCGACGCTCGGCTGGAACATGACGTTGCCGGCCAGCGCGGTCGTCGTCGCGGTGGGGACGAGCGCGACGATCGGGATCGTCTTCGGGTTCTTCCCGGCCCGCCGCGCGGCCCGTCAGGATCCCATCGCCGCCCTGAGGCACGAATGAGCGCCACGCTCACCCGGGTGTTCTCGGCGGTCGTGATCGCGCTGCGCGCCGTCCGCCGGAACAAGCTCCGCGCCGGGCTCACGATCCTGGGGATCACGATCGGCGTCGCGGCCGTCGTCACCGTCACGGCGCTGGCGAGCGGCGCGCGCGCCAACGTCAACGCGCAGATCTCGAACCTCGGCTCCAACTCGCTCATCGTCTTCGCCCGCTCCGCCCGCGCCTCGGGCGTCCGCAGCACCGCGGGCGCCAAGCTCTCGGAGCTCGACGGCCAGGCGCTCGCGCGCGAGTCGACGAGCATCCGGCTCGTGGCGCCGTTCCTCAGGTCGAGCGCCCAGGTCATCCACGAGGGCCAGAACGCGAGCCCGACGCTCGTCGGGACGCGCCTGAACTACTTCGAGATCCGGAGCTGGAAGGTCGCGCAGGGAGAGCCGTGGAGCCCCGCCTCGGAGAACCTCTCCGAGAAGGTCGTCGTGATCGGGGCTCAGACCGCGCGCGATCTGTTCGGATCGCTCGATCCGGTCGGCCGGATGGTGCGGATCGGCCGCCAGATGTACCGCGTGCTCGGCGTGCTGGAGGAGAAGGGGGCGTCGCCCTTCGGGCAGAGCCAGGACGAGATCGTGCTGATGCCCATCACCACGATGCGGTCGCACGTCATCGCCACGCGGCCCGGCGAGGTTCACGCCATCTTGCTGAGCTCGACGTCGGCCGAGACGTCGGAGCGCGCCAGGCAGCAGGCCGAGGCGATCCTCCGCCAGCGGCACCGCATCGGCGAGAACGACGAGGACGACTTCGCCGTCCGGAGCCAGGCGGAGTTCCAGGCCATGCAGGACGCGATCTTCGCGGCGCTCTCGGCGTTGCTCGTCAGCATCGCGGCGGTGTCGCTCGTCGTGGGCGGCATCGGCGTCATGAACATCATGCTGGTCAGCGTCACCGAGCGCACCCGGGAGATCGGCATCCGGATGGCCATCGGCGCCCGGGAGATCGACATCCTGCTGCAGTTCCTGCTCGAGGCGCTCGTGCTCGCCACGCTGGGCGGCGTCGTCGGCAGCGCGCTCGGGTACGGCGTCATCCTCGGGTTCTCGCGCGCGTTCGGCTGGCCGATGAGGCTCGAGCCGGGTGCGCTCGCGGTCGCGCTCGGGGTGAGCACGGCGATCGGGATCGTCTTCGGGTTCTTCCCGGCGCGGCGGGCCGCGCGCATGGATCCCGTGAACGCGCTAGGGCGCGAGTAGCGCGGAGCGCGGAGCGCGCCGGACCGCGGGCGGTGGCTGGAGGAGGAGGGAGGAGGCGCCGCCGCACGGGCGGCGCGCGCCTCCCCGGGATCAGCTCTTCTTCATCAGGTCGGCGAACGTGCCGAACTTGGCCTCGCGCGCGACCCCCGCGCGGTACTGCTGGTACGCCTGCTTCTCGGCGTCCTCCTTGAGGGCGCGGATCGACAGCTTGGCCTCGCCCCGACGCGGATCCACCTCGATGACCTTCGCGTCGAGCTGGGTCCCGATGGGGAACTCCTTCCGGAGGTCGGTGCCACGCTGGGTACCGGTGTGGCCGGCCGGGATGAAGCCGCGAGCCGCTCGCCCCGTGGTGCCGAGCACCCGGACGACGAGCCCCCCTTCGGTCACCTGCGTGACGGACACCTTCACCGCCTTTCCCTGCTGAACGCGCTGGCGCGGCTCGCTCTCCTCGCCCTCGGGCGGAGCAGGGTGGAGCCCGATGCGCCGGCCCGCGGCGTCGCAGGTCGCGACGACAACGTCGACGTCGTCACCGACCTTCACGACCTCGTCCGGGTGCTGGATCGGCTTCATCGAGAGGTCGGCCGTGTGGATGAGCCCATCGATGCCCGGCTCGAGCTCGATGAACGCGCCGAACGGCTGCAGGCGAGCGACCTTGCCCTTGTGGCGCGTGCCGACCGCGTACTTCTCCTTCACCGCGTCCCACGGGTCGACCGTGGCGGCCTTGCGGCTCAGCCAGAGCTTGCCCTTGTCGTCGACGCGGAGGACCTTCACGTCGATCTCCGCGCCCGGCTTGAACAGGTCGGCCAGCTTGGCGCCGCGGTCGTGGCTCGCCTCGCTCATGTGGACCAGCCCCTCGACGCCGCCGGCGTCGGGGAGCGCGACGAACACGCCCCACGCGACGACCTTGCGCACGATGCCCTTGTGCAGCGAGCCGGGCTCGATCGACGTGAGCGCCTCGGTGCGCGCCTTCCGGCTCTCCTCCTCGAGCATCTTGCGGCGGGACACGACGATGTCGCGCCCCTTCTTCGCGAACTGGGTCACGCCGAAGTCGAGCCGCTGGCCCACGAGGTAGTTGAGGTCGGCGCCGTGGCGCAGATCGACGTGCGACGCCGGCGCGAAGGCGCGGAGGCCGCCGAGGTCGACCTCGAGCCCGCCCTTCACCGCCCCGGTCACGAACCCCTCGATCGACTCGCCGCTCTGGAGCGCAGCCTCGGCGCGCGCGCGCGCCTGATCGAGCTGCACCGGCGCCCTCGACAGGAGGAGCATGCCTCCGCGCACGCCGGTGCTCGCCACCGTCGCGATGAACTGATCCCCCTCGACGGGCGGCTCCTCCTCGAGGATCTCGCGACGGTCGAACAGCCCCGTCGCCTTCCCGGCGATGTCGATCCAGATGGCATGGTCGGTGATCTTGCTGACCTTGCCGAACACTTCCTCGCCGATGCTGAAGGCCGGGCGCTCGCGCGGCGGCGGCGCGCCCTGCCCCTTGCGCCGCTTGCGCTTCTCGCCACCAGGCTGCGGCTGCCCGCCTGCCTCGTCGGCCGCCTGCTCCTCCTCGCCCTCGTCTTCTTCTGCCGCGTCGGCCGCCTCCGCGCCGCTGGCCTCGGCCGCCTCAGCTGCCTCGCCCTCGGGCTGGCCGGCCTCCTCCGCGCCCTTGCGGCGACGGCGGCGACGGCGCTTCTTTCCAGCGCCACCCTCGGTCTGCGCGGCCGCACCGGCCTCTCCGGCCGGCGCGGGCTTCACGGCCGGCGCGGGCTTCGCGGCCGGCGCCGGCTTCGCGGCCGCCGGAGCGGTCCGCTTGCCAGGCGAGAACCCCGGCTTGCGGTTGCCGATATCATCCCGCGGCAGGCCTGGAACGCGGTTGCCGATGTTGTCGCCCGGCTGCTCTTCCCACTCGTCGTCGGCAGCGCTCGCCGGGGCGGCGGTCGCCGCCGCGGCCGGTGTCGCCTCGGACTGGGCCGAGCTCGCCTGCGACGACGCTTCTGCGCCGGGCTCGTGGCTCGCTTCGGTTGGGGGGGTGGACCCCCCTTCATGGGCTTGGGCTGCTTGCTCGGGCGCAGCGTTCGACGACTCGAGCGGGCCGCCCTGGTCGGCCGGAGCTCCCGGCGCGTCCGCCGGCGTGGTGGTATTTTCGTGGGTATTCATCCGCGCCTCGCGCGACAACGCATGCCGATGGGGGCGAAACGTGCTCGCGTTCTCTCCAGCGGCCCCCTCGGTTGAATGGGGGGAAGGGGCCGGAACCATATCGTATCCGGGACGTTTACGCGAGAGCCTACCGCATGATGGGCAGGTGCTTGTTGGTCCCCCCGCTCCGATCGATGCGGAGGCCGCCCCCGCTCGCGAGGTTGTGGGCGCTGACCTGGCCGGCCAGCCGCTCCGCCACATCCACGAAAGCGCGCGCGATCGGGCTGCTCGGGGCAGCCTGTACGACCGGCGTGCCGGCGTCGCCCCACTCCCGGATGGCCGGATCCATCGGGATCTGGCCGAGCAGCGGCGCCTCGGCGAACTCGGCGATCTTCTGCCCGCCGCCGGCCCCGAAGAGCTCGTGCCGCTTGCTGCACCCGTCGCACACGAAGTAGCTCTCGTTCTCGACCACGCCGAGCAGGGCGATCCCGACTTTCTGGGCCATCGAGACCGATTTATACACGTCCTGGAGGGCCACCTCCTGCGGCGTGGTCACGACGATCGCGCCCGTGGTCCTCATCTTCTGGGAAATCGTCAGCGCGATGTCGCCGGTACCGGGCGGAAGATCCAGCACGAGGTAGTCGAGCTCACCCCATTCCACATCGCGCATGAACTGGATCAGGGCGTTCTGGAGCATCGGCCCGCGCCAGACGACCGCCGATCTCGGATCTTCCAGCAAGAAGCCGATCGACATGAGCTTCACGCCGAAGCGCTCGAGCGGCAGGAACTTCTGTCCATCGGCCGACGTCGGGCGGCCCATCACGCCGAGCATGGTCGGGACGCTCGGCCCGTACATGTCCGCGTCGAGGAGGCCGACCTTGGCCCCCTCGCGGCTGAGCGCCAGGGTGAGGTTCGCGGCGACCGTGCTCTTGCCGACGCCGCCCTTGCCGCTCATCACGAGGATGATGTTCCGCACGCCCGGGGACGGGTCGTCCTGAAGGATGGTGCGCGTGGGGATGCCGACGTCCCACGCGATCCGGACGCCCTTCGCGCCGGCGCCCTTCAGAGCCGCCTCGATGTCCGCCGCGAGCCGCTGCTTGAAGTAGCTGGTCAGCTCGACGGTGAGCGAGACGGCCTCGCCCTCGACCGAGAGCTCCCGGACGCGACCGAGGTCGGTGATGGGGCGCTGGAGGTCCGGCGCGATGACCTTTGCCAGCGCGGCGAGCGCGGCGTCCTTCGTGATGGGCATGGGGCGAAGGAGTTAGGACTGCTCGGGATTCCCGTCAACCGGCGAGCGCGGCGTCGCCGCGGGCGCTGGCTCTGGCCTGGCCGGGCGCGGCGCGACACAGGCCGTTCGTGCGCCCGGCCGGCGCCGTCACCAGCAGGTGGAGACGCTTGAATCGGGGTCGCCGCGATCGAGCTGGCGCGACGGCAGGTAGCACCGCGAGTCCACGCAGTCCCCGCTCGAGCTCTGCTCGACGCACACGCACGCGCCGACGAGCCCGCTGGGCGACTTCGGGCAGACCTCAGCCGCGTTCTCCGCGGTGCACCGGATGGGGAGCGCCGCGTCCAGGCACGCCCGCTCGCCGCGCAGCGTGGTGGTGCACTCCATCGTGGAGTCCGCGTCGCCGCAGTCCATGTCGTTGCGGCACGGCTCGCAGAAGTTGCCCTTGCCGGTGCAGGCGCCGAACCGCGGGATGCACGCGCCCTCGTCGCACCGGTAGTCCAGGTCGCAGTCGGAGTCCTCGCTGCAGGACCTGGCGCACCGGCGCTCGCCGTCGATCGCGACGCAGCGCTGCTCCGCGGCGAACGAGCAGTCGAAATCGGTGCTGCACGGCGCGCACTGGGTGCGCTTGACGCAGGTGCTGCGCAGCAGGCACACCGGGCCCTCGACATAGGTGTTGCCGTCCCCGAACGTGGACGGGTCGATGCACTCCTCGTCGGTCTCACCGCAGAAGCCGTCATCCCCCTTGTCCGTGCCGCAGATCGCGTGAGGATCGCGGGACACGGCGCACTCGAAGCCGCCGGGGCAGTCCGCATCGCCCATGCAGTGCGGCATCGTGCAGTAGGCCTCGGCGTCGCCCTGCCCCTTGCCAAGGCACTCCAGGCCGAGCGAGGTGCACTGGTCGGGAGAGCAGGCCGGGACGACGCAGGCGCTGCCGTCGCTGCACTTGCCGGCGGAGCAGGCGGGATCGTCGCCGCACCGCTCCGTGTCGCGCTTGCACTCGCCTGGGTTCCCGTTGCATTGGATCGGGTTGCACGGCGTCTCGTCGGGGCAGCGACCGAACTGGCCGCACTCGGTGCCGAATGGACAGGGCGCACCGAAGCCCACCATCTTCTCCTTCTGCGTGCAGACCAGGATCTCGGCCTTCGTGTCGTCCTCCTCGGCCGGCGCGCAGTCCTGGATGCCTGGAATACATTCGCGGTGGCTGCTGCACCTGAGCACGCAGCGGTTGCCGACGCAGGTGTTGCCCTCCAGGCAGAGCTCTGGCTCGCATTTGCCCTCGCAGTTGCCGTCGACGATGACCCCCCCGAAGCATCTGTCCTGTGGCGTGCCCGACGAGCATGCGCCGCTCGCGATGGCCGCCCCGCTCGCCAGGCAGCACAGCATCAGGAAGGCGTGGATACTACGGAGACGGGGCCGACGGGCGCTGTGAGAAGCGACAACCTGCTGCATAGGACCTCAGCGCGGGAAACACCCGCGGATCGGGGCAGGCACGGCGGGCCTGGCCGGAGATTGCGGAAACGCGCTCCCGAGCGAAGCGGCGACGCCAAGGTTGCCCTTGACGCCCCCCGTGCCGCCCAGAAGAATGAGCACTCCTACACCATACTTCAGGCGGTGGCATCATGCGAATCGACGCGGTTCTCGGTGGGATGGGCCTTTTCGTCGTGGCGGCTCTAGGGCTCGTCGGCTGCGCAGAAGAGGATCCCATTCCTGCTCCTCCTTTTCCCGAGGGGACGGGTCAAGCTGCGAACGCTCGATATCCGGCTGGGCCGTATGGGGTGAGCCTCCACCGGGTGATCGCGAACTATCAGTTCGTCGGGTACGCCAACGCCGCCGAACACAACGACACGATGCAGCCGATTCAGCTCGCCGATTTCTACAACCCGACCGGGACGGAGGTCTTTCCGGAAGGCTCGCTTTACGGCGCGGGAGAGCCGAAGCCGAAGGTGCTGCTGATCGACGTCTCGTCCGTATGGTGCGGCCCCTGCAAAATCGAGGCAGAGTCCGTCCTGCCCGAGCTCTACAAGAAGTATCAACCTCAGGGCGGCGAGTTCCTTGTTCAGCTCGCAGACGGAAGGACCCCGGGCGAGGCGGCGGTCCCGAACGACCTGTACCGCTGGACGACCCGATACGACGTGCAGTACCCGTCGGCGATCGACCCTTCGTACAAGCTCGGCGCGCTCTTCCAGGCCGACGCGTTCCCGGCGAACATGATCGTCAGGACGCAGGACATGACGATCATGGAGATCGTCGCTGGCGTGCCCGAGGAAGACAGCAATTTCTGGCGAACCTTTGAGAAGATCATGAACGGCGAGCTCTGAACGAGCTTCGCCGTGGGCGCGTCGTCGAACCACCGGTCGGCGCGCGCGTGTAGGGAGAATCTGCCAGGGCGCCGCAGAGGGCGCCCGCGACGTTGAGCCCTTATGCCGGTCGGGCGCTCAGTCCGACCCCTTCGCGACGGAAACCCAATGAACAGAAAAACCCGCTGCGCGCTCTCGCTGGCGTTCATTGTCCTCGGCCTCGCCGCCGCCTCGTGCGGAGCGGCCTCAGGCGGCTCATCGGCGAGCCCGGCCCCGGATTTCTCGCTCCCCGCCCTCGACGGCAAGACGGTCAGGCTCTCGGACTATGCCGGCAAGAGCGTGGTGCTGATCGACTTCTGGTCGACCACCTGCGATCCGTGCCTGGCGGAGATGCCCCACCTCGTCGAGCTCTACAAGAAGCACAGGGACAAGGGGTTCGTCGTGCTCGCCGTGTCGCTCGACGGACCGGAGTCGCGGGCGCAGGTGAGCAGCACGGTCCACGACAGGGAGATGATCTTCCCTGTGCTCCTCGACGAGGAGACGACCGTGGCCGCCAGGTACAATCCGAAGCGCGAGCTTCCGTTCTCCGTGCTCATCGGCCGAGACGGCTCGATTCTCCACAAGCGCGGCGGGTACCAGCCCGGCGACGAGGCGGCACTCACCGAGCAGGTCGAAAAGGCGCTTGGCCTGTAGCGCCGGGGCGGCCGTCCGGCGCGCCTTCTCGGCGCGATCGACGGCTCGCTCGCTCCACGGCGGCGAGGTCCATGGTAGAGATCGGGCGGTGCGCAGCCCGCTCCTCTTCGTCCGTTCCTGCCTGACAGCGACGCTCCTCCTCGCGGCCTCGCCGGCGGCGGCGGTCGATCTCCCGAACGTCGGCGGCGAACCGCTCTCGCTCGATGTCGTGAACACCGCGGCCGTCAGCTACCACTTCGACAATCGCAACGACGATCGCCGCTATCCCGCACGCTATCTCGACGACAACTACGGAGAGATCGTCGATCGGGTCGACGCTCAGCTCAACTGGTGGCGCCTCCAGCTCGGGACGCGGCTCAACGCCTCTTTCTACCTAGCCAGGCCCTCGGCGACCAGCTTCGAGCTGCAACAGAAGGTCCTCAACGACGAGGTCTCGTTCAATCTGAACGACGCCACGCGGGAGGTTCACTCCCGCTATTTGACGACCGTCTATCCAGCGAAGCTCTGGCTCACCTACACGCAGCCGGGCATCGAGGCAACAGCAGGCGACTTTTACGCCCAACTCGGACGCGGCCTCGTTTTCAGCGTGCGGAAGATGGACGAGCTCGCCATCGACACGACCGTGAGGGGCGGCAGGCTCGTGCTCGACAAGGATTTCCAGCTATTCAGGCTCGAAGCCACCGCCTTCGCCGGGCAGATGAACCCGCTGCGCGTCGATGACGCGAGCGGCAGGCGGCTCCATGGCGACGGGTCGCCGCTCTTCTTCGGCTTCCCTGGCGCCGACGACCTTGTCACGCGCGAGACGACGGTGGATGCGCAGGGAAACCCTCGCACCCGCGATGTCACCGAAGGGGCACGGCCGAACTACCTGGAGGACACCGTGCTCGGCGGACGCTTGGAGGCAAGCCTGAAGGGCGTGGAGCTCGCGGTGAACGGCGCGCTGCTGCTGCGCAAGACATACACCGAAGAGTTCAACCGATGCCTGGACGAGGGCGGCGCAGATCTTCAGGTCGCGCTGCGCCTGTGCGGCGGAAAATTCCCGGAGTTCAATGTCGTCAGCGCCTCCCCTGCGCGGCAGCACAACACGATCCGCACGTTCAGCGGCTCGGTGAGCATTCCGTCCATCGCGGAGCGCGGGGACGTCTACGTCGAGGTTGCCGGTCAGCAGCTCCGTGGCGGTCATCTCGACCGTGATGACGTGCCGGCAAAGGACGTGTCCGGCTATGCGGTCTATCTGGCGGCGAACGGGCGCGGCGGTCCGCTCGCCGTCGCCGTCGAAGGGAAGCACTACCGGCGATTCTTCCCGCTCTCGGCCAACATCGACGTCTCTTCGCTGTCGAACCCGGGGTTCAATGCGCCGGAGTTCGACGGTGTGGCGTACAACCAGCCTCCGACGGCGGAGCCCATCTACGTCGAGCCGATCGGAGCGCCCAACGTCTGCGTGACCGGCGGGCGCGGGCGCGTCGACTATCGCTTCACCCGGAGCGCGGCCATTTATGCCTGGCTCGGTCGCTACGTGAGCTTCTCCGAGCGCCAGGCGAACGATGATTGCAAGACGGACGACGCGAACAGGACCGACACCTGGGACACCGCGGCAGGCACCGAGATCGATTTCGACGGCAGCCGATCGCACGTGCGCGCCTGGGCTGGAGTCCGGCAATCCGATGAAGCCGACACTGGCCACGTCTTCTATAGCGAGGGCTACGTCCGCTACGACGTCGTGAAGCACCTCGCCGGCGCGTTCTCGATCCAGGCGCAAGGCAACAGCCGTCGCCGTTACAGGCCAGAGAACTTCGAATCTTCCTGGGTCGAAGGGGACAACTACCTCGCGCTCCAGTGGTCGCCCCACCTCGCGGCGATGTTCGGCTACGAGTACACCTCACAGCCTGGGTGTGAGCCTGGCAAGGACACCGAGCTCTGCCATTTCTTCAACGGGGGGCTGCAGTGGAAGGCCGGGTCGAGGAGGACGACGCTCGACCGGATCGTCGATACCGCACAGCTCTTCGTGGGCCAGCGACGCGGGGGCCTGCGATGCGTTTCGGGCGTGTGCCGGTTCTTCCCACCGTTCGAGGGCGCACGGCTCGAGCTCGTCTCCAGGTTCTGAGCGACCGGACCACCTCGGGCGCAGCCTCGGCAACGCTCAGAACGCCTCGAGGATCTCGCAGGCCACCGAGTTCCTGACCTGGGGCTCGGCGTCGGCGAGGAGCGATGCAGCGCGCGGGATCTCGCCCAGCGCGACCAGGCCCGCCCCCGCCGCCTCGCGCACCGGGATCTCGCGGGATCGGACGTCGCGCTCCAGCAGCGGCACGACCGCGCGGACTCCTGCACGTGCGAGGACTCCCCGCGCGAGCACCGCGCGCGTCGACGTCCCCGCGGCGAGCTTCATCAGCCAAGCGACGGCCGCGGAGCGCTCGCGCGCCGCGACGTCCCGCGGCGCGGCGTCGACGTGGCGGCTATGGACGGCGAAGACCACGGCCTCATCCGGATCGCCCTGCGCCTCGATGAGCGCAGATCGCACCGCCGGGTCCTGGAGCGGCGCGGAGAGGATGGCGTAGACGCGATCCCGGCTCTGGCTGGAGCGGATGGAGCCGATGAGGACGGCGATCGCTTCGCCGACGCCCTCGCCTCCCGCGCGGACCAGCGCGCGCGCGGCGGCGATCGCGGGCGCGCCGCGCTGGGTGGAGATCGCCCAGCGCAGCTGCGCGCGTCCGCCGCTGTCCAGCGCGCGCGGCGTCGCCCACGCTTCGGCGATCGCCTCGCGCCCGGGTTCATCCGAGAGGGTCCAGACATCGCGCAGCGCCAGCACGAGATCCTGACCGCCGAGCGCCCCGGCGGCGCGGATCGCCAGCGTCCGCGCGAGCGGGTAAGGATCGAGCCGCGCCGCCTCGAGCAGCGCTTCCCGATCGCTCGGGTCCGCCGCCGCGGCGGCGGCGCGAAGCGCCGAGACGCGGACCTCCTGATCTCCGTCGAGCATCCGGGAGCGGCGCACCGCGCCGTCCTCGGCTGTGACGAGCGCCCGCGTCTCCAGCGCGCGGAGCGCCGTGTCCTTGCCGGGGTATCGCCCCGCCGCCGCGTCGCTTGCGTACCGCTTCACGCTCTCCGGGTCGGTGAGCCCCGCCTCGAGGAGGATCATCGCCGCGGCGGTCGCGATCGCGTCCGAGCCCGCGGCGCGCTCGGCGAGCGCGTCCTCCAGCGCGCGCGCGCATGTCCGGAGCTCGCGCAGCCGATCGGTCCCCGAGGGCGGCGTCGCGCGCGCGATCTCCCCCTGCGCGACCGCGCGGGCGATCGCTCGTGCGTCGTCGCTGTCCAGCGTGCCGCGGCGAAGCTCATCGCTCAACGTGCGCCGCAGCTCGTCGAACCTGCCCGCCTCGGCTGCGCGTAGGGAGGCCGAGCTCGCGCAGCCGGTGACGGCGGCGAACGAGAGGAGGCCGGCGAGGATCGACCGGGAGAGCACGCGGCGCATGACGCGCCTCTTACCGCGCCGAAGTTCGCGTTCGAAGCCCCTTCGGCTCGACCACCCGGGGAATCCGTTTTATAGGGCGGTCACGTTCCGGCACCATGCGTATCGACGTCATCGTCAACACCACGGCGCGCCGGTACCGGGCGAGGCCGTCGCTCATCGACCGCATGGCGGCCGCGTGCGCTGGCGCGGCGGAGCTCCACCCGACCTCGAACGTCACGGAGCTCGCGGAGGTCTGCGAGCGGCTCGCCCGGCGAGGCGCGGATCTCGTCGCGCTCTCGGGCGGCGACGGCAGCTTCATGGCCGGCGTCACGGCCCTCGCGCGCGCCTTCGGCGATCGCTCGCTGCCGCGTCTCGCCCTGCTGCCAGGCGGCACCGTGGCGACCGTCGCGCGGAACTGGGGCATGACCGGCGATCCGGCTGCGCTCCTCGCGCGGACGGTCAGCGAGGTTCGCGGCCTCCCGAGCGGCGCGGCCATCCCGAGCGCCGTCCGCCGGCCCACCCTGCGTGTGCGCGCGACGACCCGCAGCGGCGTCGAGGAGCGCATCGGCTTCATCTTCGGCACCGGGCTCGTGGCCAGCTTCTTCGATGTCTACTACGAGCGCGGAGGCGACGGCTACGGCGCCGCTGCGCGCATCGTGGCGCGGGTGTTCATCGAGTCCTTCTACGGCGGCGCCTACGCGCGCCGCGTCCTCGACCCGCTGCCGTGCACGATCGAGGTGGAGGGGCGGCAGCTCGCCCCACGCGCCTGGTCGCTCATCTGCTCGTCTGCAGTGCGTGACCTCGGGATCCACATGCTGGTCACCTACCGGGCAGGGGAGGATCTCGATCGCCCTCACCTCGTCGCCAGCGCCCTGCCCCCTCGAGAGCTCGGGCCGCGCGCTCCGCTCGTCCTCGCGGGCCGCCGGATCGGCGGCAAGGACCACTTCGACGACCTCGTCCAAGATTTCACGGTCCGGTTCGGCGCCGAGGCCAGCGCGACCTCGATCGGCGACGGCCCCTACATCCTCGACGGCGATCCCCTCCGAGCGAGCGAGATCCGGGTCTCGGCCGGGCCAGCCATCGACGTCCTCTCCCTGCGCCCCTGAGATCGCGCGCTCGTCGACGCCCTGCGCCGATCCGTCGGCGAGCCGGCGGCCGCATCGCATGACGGAATCATGACCAGCGTCGTGAGCCCCAGTGACGGGCGTGCTCGATGCTCCATCCACTTTGGAACCCATGACGCAAGCGCCTGCATCGAGCCCTACACGGGTCGTCGTACCGAAACCTGGCCCCAGCCTCGGCCAGATCTTCAACGTGCTGGGGATCACTGCGATCCACGTGGGCACCGTGGTCGCCATCCTCCGAGGTGCCACGTGGAAGCTCGCGGCGCTCGCCGCGGCCACGTACGTCGTCCGGATGTTCGCGATCACGGCGGTCTACCACCGGTACTTCTCGCACCGTAGCTACAAGACGAGCCGCGGCCTGCAATTCCTGCTCGCGCTGCTCGGCACCACGGCGACCCAGAAGGGCCCGCTGTGGTGGGGGGGGACGCACCGCGTCCACCACAAGTACTCGGACACCGAGCGCGACGTCCACAGCCCGCTCCGCAGGGGGTTCTGGTACGCGCACATGGGCTGGTGGCTCGGCCGCGAGCACGAGGAGCTCGACCTGAAGCGCATCCCTGACTTCGCGGGTTTCCCTGAGCTCCGCTGGCTGGACCGCTACCACGTGGTCGGGCCGCTCGGCATGATGGCGCTGCTCTTCGCGGTGGGCGGCTACGACGCGTTCCTGTGGGGCTATGTCGTGTCGACGTGCGCGCTCATGCACGGCACGTTCACGATCAACTCCCTCGCGCACGTGTTTGGCTCGCGGCGCTACGCAACGACCGACACGAGCCGCAACAACTTCTGGCTCGCGCTGATCACCCTCGGCGAGGGCTGGCACAACAACCACCACCACTACATGAGCAGCGCGAACCAGGGCTTCTTCTGGTGGGAGATCGACGTCAGCTTCTACGTCCTGCGCGCGATGGAGAAGCTCGGCCTGATCTGGGAGCTCAGGACCGCGCCGGCGCACGTGCTGCAGCGGAACCTGATCAAGGAGGTCGGTGAGCGTTCGCCGCTCCTCGCCCCTCAGACCACGAACGCCGAGCCCCTTGACGCCCCGCCGCTGGGCCGGCCGAGCCTCGGCGACGTCTGATCGCGCGCAGCGTTCGTCATCGATGATCTGCGGACGGAGGCTGCAGGGCCGCCTTCGTCCGCAAGAGCTCGCGACAAAACCCTCGGCGACCATCGCAGCGCCGCCCGGCTCGCCGTCGATGCGGCGGCCAGGGCCCCTCGGGAGCTCTGGCGCCGGCCGCTAGAGCGCGGGCGCATCTTCGTGCGCTGCGCGCTCATCCGCGTCGTTCGGCGTAGCTTCGTACGCGTTACTCGCCCGCCTAGCGGCCGAGCCCGTAGCGCACGAACCTGTGCACCCCGCTCTAGTTGACGGACGAGGCAGCTTGCTGGGTGTGCGCGGCGGCGGAATCGCCGGGCTTCGGCTTCTCGGCCTTGTTGCGCTCGCGTTGGCGCTCCAGACCGGCGCGCACGAAGCGCGCGAAGAGCGGGTGCGCGCTATGGGGGCGGCTCTTGAACTCGGGATGGAACTGACAGCCCACGAAGTACGGGTGCTCGCGCAGCTCGATCATTTCGACGAGGCGCTGGTCGGGCGACGTCCCGGAGAGCACGAGCCCCTTCTGCACCATCGCCTCGCGGTACTTGTTCGACACCTCGTACCGATGCCGGTGCCGCTCGCTGATGCTCGTCTGCCCGTACGCCTCCGCGGCGATCGACCCCTTGTCCAGGACGCACGGGTACGCGCCGAGGCGCATCGTCCCGCCCTTCTCGACGACCCCCTTCTGGTCGGGCATCAGATCGATCACCGGGTCGGCCGCGTTGCGATCGAACTCCACGGAGTTGGCTCCCGTCATGCCGCAGACGTGGCGCGCGTACTCGACGACCGCGAGCTGCATGCCGAGACAGATCCCGAAGAACGGGATCTTCTCCTCGCGCGCGTAGCGGATGGCTTCGATCTTCCCCTCGGTCCCGCGATCGCCGAAGCCGCCGGGCACGAGGATGGCGTCCAAGTTTGACAGCAGCTCGGGCGCGCCGCGCGCCTCGATCTGCTCGGAGTCGATGTACTCGAGTTCGACCCGCACGTCGTTGTGGAGCCCGCCGTGGACGAGCGCCTCGTGCAGCGACTTGTAGGAGTCGCGCAGGTGCACGTACTTGCCGACGACGCCGATCTTCACGATGCCGCGGGACGGCTTCTTGAATCGCTCGACGATGCGCTGCCACGGCGACAGGTCCGGCTGCCTCGCCCAGATGTTGAGCAGCTCCGTGATCTTCTCGTCGATCCCCTCGGCGTGGAGCACGAGGGGGAGCTCGTAGATGCAGTCGACATCGACGGCCGCGATCACGCAGTCGACGGCGACGTTCGAGAAGAGGGAGATCTTCTCCTTCATGCTGCGCGGGAGCGGCCGATCGCAGCGACAGAGGAGGATGTCCGGCTGAATGCCGATCTCGCGCATCTCCTTCACCGAGTGCTGGGTGGGCTTCGTCTTCAGCTCGCCCGCCGTCGCGATGAACGGCACCAACGTGACGTGCACCGAGATCGCGTTCTGCGCGCCCGACTCCACCTTGAGCTGGCGGATCGCCTCGATGAACGGAAGCGACTCGATGTCCCCCACGGTGCCGCCGACCTCGACAATCGCAACGTCAGCCCCGTCCGCAGCAGAACGGATGCGCAGCTTGATCTCGTCCGTGACGTGCGGGATCACCTGCACCGTCGCCCCGAGGTACTCGCCGCGGCGCTCCTTCGAGATGACCGCCTCGTAGACGCGGCCGGTGGTGAAGTTGTTCTGGCGGCTCATCCGGGCGAGCGTGAAGCGCTCGTAGTGCCCGAGATCGAGATCGGTCTCCGCTCCATCGTCTGTGACGAAGACCTCGCCGTGCTGGTAGGGGGACATCGTGCCGGGATCGACATTGATGTACGGGTCCAGCTTGAGGTGGGTGACCTTCAACCCACGGGACTCCATCAGCGCCCCGATCGAGGCCGCAGCCAGTCCCTTGCCGATCGACGATACGACTCCGCCTGTGACGAAGACGAACTTGGTCCGCTTGCTCATGACCCATCGCTCCGCTGCGCCGTGTGCGCGCCTGTAACCAGTCCCTCGAGCGGCGCTCCAAGATGAGCGCCGCCAAGGGTCGGCTGTCCACGGCAAATACCTTGCCCGGCTTACAAGCCGCACGGCCCCGTCAGCAGGACCGAAGCCGGAGGAAACCCCGCGACGGGGAACCCCGCGCCGGCAACAGAACCTGACCTGCCGTACGAGCCCATCTGCAACCGGCAGGGACCCACGGCAAGCCTGCGCGACGTGATGCCGCTCTGAATCCGCCGGCATTCTAGGCCGCTCTCCCAGCGCGTCAATGCAAAGGACAATCCGATGTCCCAAGAAGGGTCGAGTCCCTCGGGATCGGGCGCCGACCGCCGGCCGCAGGCGTAGGCGCTGGGGGCTCCGCCGGCCTGAGAGCGTCGGCGGACCGGGATGGTACGCTCCGCCGGCGCCCGGCGGGCCTGGTCACGCCATGAGAATCGCGCACGTGCTCCAGCTCGCGACGTCCACCCCGATCGTAGCGCTCGAACGGGACGGGGCGCTCTACGACGTCGCGGAGCTAGAGCGCCACTTCGGGACGAAGCTCGCGGACATCCGCGGCGTGTCGGACTTCCACACGCGCGTGGTGGCGCTCCGTTGCGCCGGCCTTCACGCGCTGGATGATCGGCTGCTCAGCGGAGATCGTCCCGCGTCGACGCACCTGCACCCAGCCACGATCTTGTGGCTGCCTCCCTGCGCCACCGATCGCGCGGCGTACATCCAGCTCGGCCCCTACGCGCACGGCGCCGAGCGCCCCTGGTATCGGTTCGGCAACAGCCGCGCGCTGCTCGGACACGCGGCCGAGATCCCCTTCCCCGCGCTCGAGGACAGGCCCGACTACGAGCTGAACCTCGCGGTGGTCCTCGGCGAGGATTTGCGGCGCGCCGCCCCGGAGGAGGTGGAGCGCGCGATCGCTGGCTACACCGTGCTGAACGACTGGACCGCGCGCAGCCTGGAGGCGCGATCGCTGGTGCGCGGGCTCCCGCCGTCGGAGGCGAAGGACTTTGCAACGCAGCTCGGCCCGGTGCTCGTCACGCCCGACGAGCTCGGCTCGGTCGAGGCGCTGCGGACCCAGGTCCGCGTCGACGCCGAGACGCGCTCCTGTTCGCGCGTTGGCGAGTGGACCTTCTCGCTGGCGGAGTCCGTCGCGTACATCAGCAACCACGTCGAGCTGCGCGCGGGCGACGTGATCGGAGCAGGCCGCGTCTTCGGTGGGAGCGCTGATCAGCGCGTACCGTACGGCGCCAGCGTCGAGCTGATGATCGAGCGCATCGGACGGATGATCGGCAAGCCCGTCTGCGGCCCCGCGCTGTTGCCATGGCGCCGCCGGTGAGCGGGCGTCGGCGCATCACCGCGCGGCCCGCGTGGTTCTCGGTAGCTCAGAACGTGCCGACGACGCCGATGCCCATGCTGGTCGCGGTGATCACCGGGGCCGGCCGCACCGTCAGCGCCGCAGGGGTCGAAGGCTGCGCCGAGCGCGCCTCCGTGGTCATGAAGATCCCTTCGCCGACGAGACCCAGACCGGCGAGCTGCGCGAGCCCACCGATGGCGGTGAGAGCCCCGCGAACGTACAGCGTCGCTCCGCAGTCCGGATCGTCCGCGGCGCAGCCGTTCTTGGCGAGCGCGAGCCATGGACCGGCGATCGGGATCTTCAGCTCGCTCGCCCCAGGGACCTCTGGCCATGACGATGCGGCGAGGAACGCCGCGCCGTAGGCGAGCGCCGTCACGGCCACCCCGCCGACGATGACCTTCACGCGTGCCGAGGACGGCGGGTACCGCGGAGGCGCCGCCGGCTCCTCCGCGCCGGCGGAGGCGGCGGCCAACCCCAGCGCGGCGACGACGGCGATTGAGGCGAGCTTCATGGCGTCTTCGTTCCGGAAGCTCCCGCGCCCGACTTCTTGGACGGCAGCTTCACGGTGTACGGGACCTCGAGCGGTTCGCCATCGAACGGCAGCACGATCTCTCCGACGAAGGCGCGCTTCACGCAGGATTCGGCGGGCGTCCCTGCGAAGGGCGGCCCGACCAGCACGTCGGTCACGCGTCCCTTCTGGCCGTCGAACACGACCTTGACCTCTCCCTCGCCCGTCGGGGCGTTGGACACGACCTCGGCGCAGTTCGCCGCCTTGTCCCCTCCGCGTCGCAGGGCGATCTCCATCTGCTTCTTCTGATCGGGGTTGAGCCCGCCCCCGCTGTCCGCCGACGCGCCCGCCTCGGTGCCGGAGCTGCCCGCCTCGGCGCCGGAGCTCCCCGTCTCGGCTGGTGCGGCAACATCGGACGGTGCCTGATCGAAGTTGTAGTCTTCCCCTGCCTGCTTGGGCTTGGCGCCGGAGCATGCTGCAGCCGCGAGGATGATGAGCGGCAAGAGCGCGCGGGTCGAATGCTGCTGGGACACGGTGTCCTCCCTTCGAACAGAGCGTGAAGGAGCGTCTGCGCGCACCCTAGCAAGCTCTCCTTTCCGAGGACAACCCCGAGCGCACACGCGCGCACCGATGAGCGACGCCGGGCTGCTACGACCGGTCGACCGGAGGAGGCGTCCGCGGTGAAGGCGGTGTAGAGGCGGAGAGATCTCATGCCTCGACATCCCCGCCGTACAGTCTCCGCGGTCGCGCTCGTGCTCTCGTCCCTCCTCGCCCGCCCCGGCGGCTCCCAGCCGCTCGACAGCGGCGCCGCTCCCGCTGACCGCTCGACCCCCACAGCGAGGCCGACCCAGGGAGCCCCCGTCTCGCCGAGCGCGCCTCCAGCGCCCCTCACGTCGCACGGACCTCGAAAAATCGACCCTGAGCGCGCTCGAGCGCAGGTCGATACGCTCGTTGCCGACGTGCGCCGCCTGGGGGGACGGGTCGGCGTGCTCGCCCTCGACGTCGCCAGCGGCGCGACGCTCGCGGCCTTCGATCAGCGCGGCCTGTACAACCCTGCATCCAACGCGAAGCTCTTCACGGCAGCCGCCGCGCTTCGCCTGCTCGGGCCGAGCTACCGCTACCTGACCGGCCTCTACGGGGACGCGTCGAACGGAACCGTCGCAGAGCTCGTGCTCCGGGGTTCGGGCGATCCCTCCCTCAAGACGCGTGATCTCTGGGAGATGGCGCGCGCCTTGAGGGCGTCCGGCGTCCGGAAAGTCGCGGCGATCGCGATCGACCAAGGCTACTTTGACACGCGCTACGTGCCTCCGGCCTTCGAACAGCAGCCGGAGGAGTGGGCGGCCTTTCGCGCCCCGGTCGCGGCAGCCTCGCTGAACGCGAACGCCTTGCTCTTCACGGTGCGCCCGTCGAAGGCAGGGCAGGCTGCCTCTGTCGCGATCGATCCCCCGGGCTTCACGGTGCTCCAGGGCACGGTGACCACCGCGAGGCGCGGCACACCAGAGAAGCTCGGGGTCCGGCTCGAGCCGAACGGCCAGCGCCTCGTCGCGCACCTCAGCGGGCACGTCCCAGAGGGCGGCCGCGCGGTGAGCCTGGCGAGGCGCGTCGACGATCCCCGCCTGGTCGTAGCGTATGCGCTCAAGGAGATGCTGCTGGAGGTGGGCGTCGACGTCTCCGGCGAGGTGCGGCTCGGCGGTGAGCGCCAGAAGCGGCTCCTGGTGGCTCACCGCTCGGCGCCGCTCGGCGAGCTCCTCTCCGCCCTCGGGAAGGACAGCGACAACTTCTACGCGGAGACGATCTTCAAGACGCTCGCCGCAGAGAAGCGCGGGCGCCCCGGCACAGCCGAGGGTGCCGCGGAGGTGGTCGGCGAGACCCTCAGGGAGCTCGATGCGTTCGGGCAAGACGTCGTCTTGAGGAACGGCTCGGGCTTGTTCGACGCCGCTCGCGCATCGCCGGAGGCCATCGTCCGGCTGCTGCGCGCCGCACTTCTCGATCCGGCGCTCGGCGCAGATTTCACCGCGCAGCTCGCGATCGGCGGTGTCGACGGCACCTTGCGCAGCCGCTTCCGCGGGTGGTCGAAGGAGCGCGCCATCCGTGCCAAGACGGGAACGCTCGCCTCGGTGGTGGCCCTGTCTGGCTACATCCTCGCGCCCCCTGGTCGTTCCCCGATCGCCTTCGCCGTGCTCGCCTCCGACGTCCCAGGGAAGATCGACCCCGCACGAAGGGCCATCGACCACTTCGTCGAGTCGCTCGCCGACGAGCTCTGGACGGACGCACGCACGCCGTGAGAGCGCGGGTTGTCTCGTGTCGGCCCGCTGCGCTGCGCTCCCGGCCCCGCTCACGTCTGCGCGCCCCCACGCAGCTGCGTGCTCGGGCGGCTCAAGCAAAGCGGCCGCGCAGCATGACGCCGCGCGGCCGCTTCACCGACTCGTGCTGAGCTCGTCGCTCAGTAGTCGCGCATCTGCTTGCGGATCTTCCCGAGCGCCTGCTCCTGGAGCTGACGGATGCGCTCGCGCGACAGGTTGTACTTGTCGCCGATCTCCTTGAGCGTGAGCTCGTCCTCGTCGTCGAGGCCGAAGCGCCAGCGGATGATCCGCGACTCGATCGGCGTGAGCGTGGTCAGGAGACGCCGGACCTCGTCGCTCCACTTCCTGTTGGCCAGGTGATCGAACGGCGACAGCGCGTTCTCCTCCTGGAGGAAGTCGATGAACTTGCGTCCATCCTCGTCACCGACCGGACGATCGAGCGAGAAGGGCGTCTCCGCGTAGAAGTCCTTCACCTTGTCGAGCTTCTCGCGCGGAACCCCCGTCTCCTTCTCGAGCTCCTCGATGGTCGGCTCATGCCCCGTGCGCGCGATGATCGCCTGCGTCGCCCGCGCCACGCGGTTGTACGTATCGAGCATGTGGACCGGGATGCGGACCGCGCGGCCCTTGTCGGCCAAGGCGCGGCTGATCGCATGCCTGATCCACCACGACGCATACGTCGAGAAGCGGTAGCCACGGCTGTGGTCGAAGCGCTCCACCGCCTTCATCAGGCCGATGTTGCCTTCCTGGATCAGATCGATGAGCGGCAGGCGCCCGCGGTTGTAGCGCCGCGCGATCGACACGACGAGCCGCAGGTTGGCCTTCACGAAGCGGTTCTTCGCGTCGTGCTGCGCCTGGAAGGATCGCTCGACCCGATCGAGGTAACGGCGGTAGGAGCCAGACATCGGGAGCCTCGGCCGCGTGGGGCGGGTCTCCTCGGGATCGCTCACGTCGTCCTCGAAGTCGGGCTCGCGCACGAGATCGCGCGCGATGGTGAAGGCACGAGCCATCCAGAGGCGATCCGAGTCAGGCAGGCGGACAGCCGCCGCGAGCTCCTCGGAGAGCTGGGTCCACGGCTTCTCCTGCTCGGCGAGCAGCTTTCCCTTCTGCTTCTTCGCCAGGCGAACGAGCTTCTGCAGCTCCGCGATCTGAGGAGCCTTCACCTCGTCCTCACCCGCCTTGGCGACATCCTCCTCGAGCGCGGTGAGGATGTACTCGGCCGCAGGCAGGTAGGAGAGGAGAGCCACCCAGTGCTCCACCTCCGTGCGCTCGACCGCCCGCGCGGTGTCGAGCTCCTCGTCCGGCCCCATGACGGGGTGGAGCGCCATGTCGCGGAAATAGCGGGCGAGCATCGAGTCACCGCCCCCGTCCTCGACATCCTTCAGCTCCCGATCCTGGTTCCGCGCGCGCTCGGGCTGAGGCAGCCGATCGAGCGGTCCGAGGTCCAGATCGATGAAGTCAGCCGCCCGCTCCTCATCGAGGATCTCGGCCGGGCGGGGTCGCACAGCCGTCTCCTCCGTCTGGTCATCTTCCAGAAGGCCGAGCGCTGCGATTTCCGGCGTGGCCGTCCCACCCTGAGCGAGCGGGTCGCCCTTCACTACAGTGGCGTTGCTCTTGGTCGACCTCATGGCGGCTCCCTCCACGGTGGTAGCTCCTTGAAAGTGCGAGCGCGGCGACTGGTTGTCCCCGAAATCTTCGACCTCGGAGACCTCCACCTCGGTGGTCTGCGATGCCCCCCGCCGGGGAGCCGATGCGGTCTCGGCCCCCTGCGAGCTCTTGGATGCCGCGAGCCGCGCAGAGGCACCTACAGCAGAGGACTTGGCGTTTCTCCGCGCAGTTTCTGGACGGCGGGCGGTCGACGTGCTCATCTTGGTCTTTGTGTCGGCGTTCACTTCTAAACGGCTGACCTTGCGAGATTGAAATGTCTCGCCACCTTTTGACGGCGGGCGAGACGATTTCGTGCCAAACAGAGGGGAGGAGCTGACCGAAGGAGCCCCTGTTGAAACTGGCAACCGCTGGTGCTTTCTTTTGATTCCGGTCGAACTCTTCTCACCTGAGGCAGGTCTGCTCTTGCAGAATGATGCTCCTGCGCCAGTCCCCGGTAGCACCTCAGCTCCCGAAGCAAAAACAGTGCCTTTTTTAGCGTGCGTTCCCGCTTCTCCCGTTTGAGAGCTCGACCTGGGTGCGCTATGTAGAGCGGAAGGCGCTGTCCATGTCCTGTCGAGCGAGACGTTTCGCTGCGACCGAGCCGAACGGCATGGCTGGGTACGCTTCCGGGGACGCAACAACATCGGCAACCTGCTCTCCTTGGGGACACCTCGAGTTCGCCAGCGTTCCGCGGTTCGGTGGGTCCGCCCTCGCAGCCTAGGCAAGGGAATTTCGCTGTCTTATCCAGCGTGTAGGAGCCCGTACCTAGCCGCTGAGGCCGTTCTCTCAGTGAGCTTCGATGTTTCCTGAACCTGGGCCTCCCGATGGCAATGTCGAGCCCTCACCCGACGGACGAAGGCGGAGAAGGTTATTTTTCGCGACAGACCGCCTGGAAAGTTGGGAATTCCGGCAACAATTTCAGCCTCAGCGCAATTAATCGCTAAGTCTGTCCCCGGAGAGGGGACCGGGATCACGCCCTAGGTTGGTCAGGCCTCGGCTGGGGACGCAGGGCCTCTTGTAAAGACAACGATCGGTCGCTGGCGGACTGAGCTGGGTCGGAGTTTACCCTGATCACACGATCATAGGGTGCCATCGGCGGTGCATAGTAGGTGCGCACGAAATGCACGCTGCGCATCTGCTCGGTGCCTACTCGCCTCACACTGACGATGCTGATCACCGTCAGCGACGGCAGCCGCACGTCCCCGCCTGAGGGATGCGCCCGAACTCTACGTCTGCGATGCAACCCGAGGGATCGCTCGCAGCGGAGGCGAGTCAAAAATACGAAATACTACGATAATCGGGCACTTGCGAGGGAAGGGGAGCGGCCTTGGCCAGTTTCGGCCGTTCCGCATCGGGGTGGTCGAACGGCGGGCCGAAGACCACCCCGCGGAGCCGTCACTTCGCCGCGGCGGGCGAAGCGAGCTTCGCCACAGCGCCGAACGACGCAGGATCGTGGATCGCGATCTCCGAGAGGATCTTCCGATCGAGGGCGATGCCTGCCTTCTTGAGCCCGCTGACGAGGCGGGAGTAAGTCGTGCCGTTGAGGCGCGCGGCAGCGTTGATCCTGGTGATCCAGAGGCGACGGAAATCCCGCTTCTTGAGCTTGCGGCTGATGTAGCCGTACTCCCAGGCGTGGCGGAGCACCTCGACCGCCTGGCGGAAGCGGTTCTTTCGGCCGAGGAAGTAGCCCTCGGTCTGGTTGAGGACACGGTTGCGACGGCGACGGGCCTTGAAGCCTCTCTTTACACGCGGCATCGGTAATTTACCTCACTGCTCCAGGGTCAGCCGTAGGGAAGAAGCAGCTTGACGCGCTTCTCCATCGCCGAGTCGACCATGTCGTTCTTGCGGAGACGACGCAGACGCTTCTTGCTCTTCTCCTGCATGCAGTGGTTGAGCCCGCCCTTGCTGCGGCGAATGCGGCCGGAGCCGGTCACCTTGAAGCGCTTGGCCGCGGCGCGGTTGGTCTTCATCTTCGGCATGATGCCCTCGATCCGAATGCCTATCGCTCCCGGCGGCCACCGCTCCGAACCACCGGAGAGGCTGTTCTGCGCCGCAGGGATGCGTAGAAGGGGCGCTTTATGGCGATCCGGCGTGGGGTTGTCAAGTGTCCAGGCAGCGGCTAGGGGCCGGTCGGCGCGCCGGAGGGCCGGGGGGTCAGGGCGTCGCTCAGTCGCTCACTCAGGCGCTCACTTTCCGAACACCACCCGCTGACCGAAGACGCGGTCCGCCGTCTCGCAGAACGTTCGGAAGGCCATGTACTCGGACGGCTTGATCCGGGACTTCGTGAGGGAGATCTGACTGCGGACGACGATCTTCCCCGCGGACTGCTCGACCGAGAGCGAGAACTTGCCGAAGGGGGTGTCCACGTCCTGGGGCAGCGGCGCCCTCGTGACACGCCACCCGGCAGGGATCCGGAGGGTCCATTCATCCCGGCGCGTGGTCAGCGCGGGGATGATCACGTCGCGGGTGCGCGCCGAGAGGGACGCGAACTCGGTGGCGAGGCGCTGCGTGGGGACAGCCGGGACCGACAGGCTGTCGCCCTCCCTTCGAGCGAGCGCGACGGCTCTTCCCCGAGCCCGCAGCTTCGCCGGCTGCTCGATGTCCTCGAGATCGTTCACCTCGACCCCGGCCTTCCCAGGCGCCAGCTCGACCGCCCCGAAGTCCGTGGCGAGGTCACGAGCAGCGCGGTCGCGGCGCGTCCCCTCCGCCATGTAGCGGGTCCGCCACTCCGGCGCGGATGCGCCGGACACCTGGATGTCGACCCCGAGCTGAGCCGATCCGTCAGCGCTGACGGCGATGTCGACGGTCCGGTGCACGACCGAGGCCTCGGGAGCAGGCTCCGGGAGGCGAACGAGCTTCGGCTTGCCTTCGTTGATCTGAAGCGCCATCGCTCCGCGATCCATGATCGGAAGCTCGGTCGAGCCCGAGTGCTCCGCCGTTCCGTCGAGGTAAAGGTCGAGCGACGGCACGTACGCGATCGCGTGGTCGAACGGCGCAAGGCTCGCGGGCTCCGGCCCGATGTCGCCTCGCATGCGGGTGCGCACGAGCACGATCGTCGCTGGGATGCCGATCTCGCGGAGCATCGTGACGATCAGCGTCGCCTTGTCCTTGCAGTCCCCCCAACCACGAGCGAGCGTCTGCGCACACCTCCTCGGGCGAATCCCCTCGATGCCGAACTCGAGCGCCACGTAGCGCGTCTCGGTCGCGTACTTGTAAATCGCGCGGACCTTGCTCCGATCGTCGGCAAGGTTCTTCGTGATCTCGCGCACCCGCTTGCGCACCTCATCATCCACATCGAACTGCTCACGCGCGAGGCCCCAGTACCAGGAGCCCACCTCATCCCAGGTCTTGAAGGTCGAGACGTGGACGTGCGCGAGGATCTCGGACCACGCGGGCATCGCCGGCTCGGGCGCCACCGGCGGCACCGAGGCGGCAGAGAAGCGGAAGATGCGCCGGTCGGCGTCCTCCTTGGTCTCGCGCACGAGGCCAGGGAGGTCGGACGCGAAGAGGTGGAACTGCCTCGTCTTCGGGGTGATCAGCACGTACTCGCTGCTGGCGATCGGCTCATCCCCCTGGAGGAACTCGATCTCGCCGAAGTGATCGGCGATCTCGTTACGAGGGCTGACGTCATCGACGCGGTAGCGCAGCTCGACGACGTCGCCGGCGTTGAGCCGCGGGAAGCTGACGTAGAACGTGCGCGCCGATGTGTACATCGCGAGCGCCGGGTTGTTCGCCCCTGATTCGCCGCTCTCGATCGCCCCGTCGACCTTGCCGTCTGCTCGGTAGACCTTCGCGGCACGGAGGCTCACGGTCTGGCGATCGGCCTGGTACTCGAACGCGTACTGCCGGGCGCTCGCCGCAGCCTCGTCCGTCAGCGGCTGGAAGACGACCTGCCGGAACCGGCTCGCCAGGCCGTTCGGGAAGACGGTGGTGACCGTCAGGTTGCGCAGCGTGCGCTTGGGATACTGCCGGTCAGCGTTGCGCCGCATCGGGAGGAAGCGGTCGGGCGCCCAGGCGTAAGCCTCGTCGGCGCGCGGCTTCGGCGGCTCGATGTGCTCGATGTACTCGCGCACATCCTTCGCCTGAGGGCTGATCGCCAGGATCTGCTGCAGCATCTCCAGCTGCGCTTCTCGGTTTCCCTCCTCGCCGTAGAGGTCCGAGAGCGCGCGCAGCGTTCCGATGTCTTCAGGCGCCATGGCGAGCGCCCGCTGATGGGCCGCGAGGGCGCGATCGCCCTGGCCGAGCGCGCGGTACGTGCGCGCCGCGACCGTGCGGGCCCAGACGGAGTCCGGCTCGCTGCGGAGGAAGCGCTCGATCCAGCGCTCCGCGCCGGCAGGATCGCGCCGCGCCACCGCGAGCTCGACCTGCTGGTGAAGGAAGCTCGAGTCGTCGAACCGCAGCGCGGCGTAGCGCGCCTCCATCTCGGCGGCCTCCGTGTCGCGCCCGAGCGCGCGCAGCTGCGCCGCCGAGGCGCGGAGGAGCGAGACGCTGCTCGGCTGGCGCGCGAGCGCCCGCTCCAGCGTGGCGAGCGCGGTGCGCTTCAGCCCAGCCTCCACGTAGAGGTCCACGAGCCCGAGGACGGCCACGACATGATCGGGATCGGAGGCCAGGATGCGCTCGTAGATCGGAGCCGCCTCCCGCCAGTTCGGGCTCGTCTGCGCGAGCCGAGCCTGCGAGAGCAGGACGTCGATGTCCTCACGACCGCCCGCGAGCGCGGCGGCGCGCTCGATCCACGCGCGCTGCTGGTTCCTGTCCTCGGAGAGCTGACCGGCGAGAAGGTAGCGACGCACGCTCGGCTCGGCCTCGGCGGAGCGCCGCGCGAGATCGCGCGCTCTGTGCTCCCCCTCGGCGTCGCCGCCGGTGAGCATGAGGTACCGCGCGAACGCCTCCAGCACGGCGGGCGAAGGCCGAGCGGCGCTCGCGGCTCGCTCGAACGCCTGCATCGGCCCCTCGATCACAGCCGCGCGCGCGGCGAGCTTCGCGCCGGAGGTTGGCCCTCCGGCCTGCGCCCGCGCCCCGCCCGCGCGCCTCGCGTCAGCGGCTTCCCCCTGAGGCGCCGTGACCTGGGTTCCGATGTCCGAGGTCACATCCAGATCGAGATCCGGCGCCCCCTTCTCGTTGCCGATGCGCAGCGCGAACTTGGGCGCCGACGCGCCTCCGCAGACCTTGACCGTCAGGCGGTTGTAGCCGGGCCGCAGCGTCACCGGCGCGGCGAACCGATCGATGTCGAGCTCGCGGTACCCTGGATCGGCCAGGACCTTCGCGCCGTTCCAGAACAGCTTGAACGCCCCGTCTGCCCCGACCCAGATCGAGATCGGCCGGGGAGCGCGCGTCCCGGCCTTCGCGCGGACGAACGTCGTCGCGTAGCCGCAGACGCTCTCCACCGGACGAATGAAGTCGCCGAAATCAAACCACCCGTACTGCGGCGCCTCGGGGGGCACGCGCCAGCGGACCGCGCGCGCCTTGCCGTCGTACGTCCTGCCCGCAGCCATCGGCTGCTCGAGATCTTCCTCGGGCCCGAACGCCCGCTCGAAGCCCCCCTTGTTCTCGTTGTCGAACGGTCCGATCGTCGCCCAGCGGCCGATGAACCCGAGCTTCTGGATCCTCGCGACCGCTCCGTCGAGATCACCTCGACGCCTGCGCGCGTATGCCGAGAGGAGCTCCGCATAGACCTGGGTGGGCGCGCTGGTCGCGCCGGCCTCAGCGATCGACGCGATCGCCTCCTCGACCTGGGTCGGGTCCGCGCGGTCCCACGTGCGCCAGAGCTCACGTAACGCGGCGTAGACCTCGGGGCCCCTCGCCGCGCGGACAGCCGCGTGCGCGGAGAGCACCTCAGGGTGAACCGCGCCGAGCTCCGCGCGCGCGTCGGCGCCGAGCGACATGGCGCACGTCAAGGCCGCCGTCCCCACGGTGAGCGCGCAGAAGGAGCGCCCCCTCGTCGTCCCCGGGTTGAGCTCGATCTCACGGGGCTCGGCCCGGCTGAGCACGTCACGCATCCGAGGCGCTATCCCGTGGCCGAAGCCATCGGTCAAGCACAAGCCATGGCTGGAGAGGCGTCGCACCGGCCGAGGTCAAGAGGGAGCTGCCCACGAGCCGGCGGAACGCACGCCGGCAGGAGGTCGTCCCCCGGGCCGCGTTCATCGGGCCGCACCTTCATGAGCTCGCCCCGCCGCGCGCGCCGATCCCGCGAATTTGGTCGATCTTTTGCCGGGTACAGACCGATGAGACGCAGCGCGCCCCACACCGGCGCCCCCGGAGGAGGGCGCAGCGCCGTCCGACCGCATTCAACAAAGGAAACAATAGCAATCTTCGATATTTATCATGCAGGCCTTCTGGGAGACCCGGGCGGACAGGCGCCTGGAAAAGGTCCGGAACCAAGCCTCCCCTGGGGGCAGGGGGGAGCGAGCTCCGTCGGGGTCCGGCAAGGCTCGGCGAGGTTCGGCTGTGCGATCCTCCAACTTCCAGAAAGGGCCGCCTTGCTCCGCCGCACCTGCTTCGGATAGAAACGTCCCAAGATGTACGGGTGCACGGTCGAGGAGCAGCCGCACTGCGCGCTGCGAACCGGCCATGCAAGTCCCAAGGCAGCGAGCGTCACGCCGCGAACGTGGTACCGGTGGTAAGGCAAGCCCGCGCAGCGGGAAGCCAGTTGGATGACGATGGTCGGGGACCGCACGTGCGGCGCCCGGTGATGACAAGGGCGACAGAGCCCGCAATGCCCAGGGCCCCATCGCGAGAGCGCTGGCGGAGGAACGATGGTCAACCCTCAGATGGTGATGTACGAGGAGGAATTCAATCAGATCCAGAGCGTGGTGGATCGCCTCGTCAAGGACGCCAATGCGAAGGTCGTCTTCATCGTTGACAAAAACGGGCAACTGATCGCCGCGAGCGGAGACGTCGACAACCTCGACACCACGTCGCTCGCCTCGCTGACGGCGGGGAACATCGCCGCTACGGGCGGGATGGCGAAGCTCCTCAAGGAGAACGAGTTCGCCACTCAGTTCCACGAGGGTGAAAAGGCGAACATCCACATCCAGCTGGTCGGGAACCGCGTCATCCTCGTGGTGATCTTCGACTCAAAGTCGAGCCTCGGGTTGGTGAGGCTCCGGGTGCGAAAGGCGAGCGAGGAGCTCAACCACATCTTCGAAGCGCTGCTCAAGAAGGTGCAGGAGCCGGGCGCCGACTCGCCGTTCGCCGAGATCACCGACGAGGACATCGACAACCTCTTCAACGACTAGGAGCGCGGTCGATGAGCTTCATCAATTACATGGCGCGCGAGATCAACTGCAAGATCGTCTATTACGGCCCGGGTCTCTGCGGCAAGACGACGAACCTGCAGTACATCTATGAGCGCACCAACCCGGACGCGAAGGGGAAGATGATCTCCCTCGCCACGGAGACCGACCGGACACTCTTCTTCGACTTCCTCCCGCTCGCGCTGGGCGAGATCCGCGGCTTCAAGACGCGGTTCCACCTGTACACGGTGCCGGGGCAGGTCTTCTACGACGCGAGCCGCAAGCTCATCCTGAAAGGCGTCGACGGCGTGGTCTTCGTGGCAGACTCTCAGCTCGGCCGCATCGAGGCGAACCAGGAGTCGGTGGAGAACCTCCGCACAAACCTGGCCGAGCAGGGCTACTCGCTGGACAAGATCCCGTACGTCATCCAGTACAACAAGCGGGATCTGCCGGAGATCGGCACCGTCGAGGAGCTCCGCTCGCTGCTCAACCCGACGAACGTCCCCGATTTCGAGGGGGTCGCGCGGACCGGCGTCGGGGTGTTCGACACGCTCAAGGCGGTCGCCAAGCTGGTGCTGACCGAGCTGAAGAAGGGCGGCCCCTAGGTTCCAAGGGCCGGCCCCAAAGATTGGCTCGAAGAACGCGCAGCGAGCGAGTCCGTGGACTCGCTCGCGCTCGGCGCAACAATCAGGCGCGCTGGTAGATGCGGTTGCGCCGGTTGCGGTTCTTCGCCTTCAGCTTGGACCGGTGGCGCTTCGACTTGGAGCGCGTGGTCTTCCGAGGACCTTTCGACAACATGAGGAACATGAACAGGCTCCGTTGAGGCGCCCGGCGCGGGGGCGTCGTGCCGCCGCCGCCGGTGCGAAGGGGCGGCAACGTACGGCATCACAAGGCAAAGTTCAACCTGAGAGCACCTCGACCGGGCGACCGGCAGGTTCGCGGCGGATAGGACGGGCCCCGGCACCAGGGCCGAGCTTTTCTGCTATCGGTGTTCTACGACGTGCGGTTCAGGACCCTCCTCTGCCTAGCCGCCGCCTCGGTGACCGCATGCGGCGCGAGCATCAACGCGGTCTACGAGGGGGACGTACGCTTCGAGCACTGCATGGCGCTTGACTCGCTGGCCGACGTCAAGCCGACCCTGCGGCGCGCGTGCTGGGACGAGTGGCTTCAGTTCTGTACGTTCGGCCAGACGCGCGACCGTGTGGAGTACGCCACGCTGCGGGCCGGGCAGCTCAGCCACGCCAGTGATTTTGACGAAGGCGAGTGGACTCCGCCGAGCAGCCGAGCCCCTGCCGTGCCTGAGCCAACGAGCGCGCTCGCTCCGCCGCCCAGGCTCCTGACCGCCGACGTGGCCGCGCCGGCGGCAACGGAAGAGGCCCACGCAGACCCAGACGCGAACGACGGCGGCGCTGCGGCCTCGGCGTCGAAGACCGCGGAGGAGGTTGCACCGCCGGGAGCGAAGTGCAGCGCGTCGTGCCAGACGGACTGGAAGGAATGCCAGGACGACTGCAAATCCGCCGTCTGCGAAAAAGGATGCTCCGGCAAGTACACGCGGTGCATGCGTCGCTGCTTCTGATCGACGTCGTCTGCTCTCCGCGCAGATGCCTCACCTTGTCACACCAAGATGGCCTGGAATCTTGACCCGCGATCGAGCGTAGGGCTATCGGCGTACACGATGTCCGCTTCGCACGCGCCCAAAGAGCTCAGCAGCACGACTCCTGATCGCAACGGCGCGGCGTCGCCCCTCGAGGGGCTCGGCGCGAGCGCAGGCCCCATGCGGGTGCTGCGGCCACGGCGAGCGGCGCCCGCGGACGCCGTGCGGCCAACCCGCGCCGAGGTGAACCTCGCGCACCTGCGGCACAACCTGCGCGTCCTCGAGCGAGGGCTGACCGGCGCGACGAAGCCGCAGATCTGGGGGGTGCTCAAGGCCGATGCGTACGGCCACGGCGCGCCAGCGGTCGCACGGACGCTCGAGCGCGCAGGGATCCCCGGCCTGTGCGTCGCGTTGCTCGAGGAGGCCATCGAGCTGCGAGACGCCGGCATCCGGCTGCCCATCCTCGTCATGGGCGGCTACTACGGCCCGCGGCGCGACGGGTTCGAGGAGATCATCGCGCGCGATCTCGTGCCCGTCGTCTACGACGCCGGCCAGATCGAGCGCCTCGCGAGCGTGGTGCGGATCGAGCAGCGCGGTCGCGTGGGCGTCCATCTCAAGGTCGACACCGGCATGGGACGGCTCGGGGCCGCGAGCTCGGAGATCGAGGCGGTGCTCGCGACGCTCGCCAAGCACCCGGAGGTGAAGCTCGACGGGCTCATGACCCACCTCGCCTGCGCGGACGCCGACGATCTCGGCGTGACGATCGAGCAGATGCGCCTCTTCGGGGAGATCGAGCAGCGAGCGAAGAGCTTCGGCCTCACGCCGCGGGTGCGGCACGCCTCGAACAGCGCGGCGATGCTGCGCCTCCCAGCAGCGTGGCTCGACATCGTCCGTCCGGGGGTCGCGCTCTTCGGAATATCGCCGTGCGCGGGGCTCGCGCCCGACCTCAAGCCGGTCATCCGGGTGCGCAGCGAGATCGTCGCGCTGCGCACGATCGCGAAGGGCGACAGGATCGGCTACGGCCACACCTGGCAAGCTTCCCGGGAGAGCGTCGTGGCCACCGTGCCGATGGGGTACGCCGACGGCCTGAGCCGCCAGCTCTCGAACCGCGGGGCCGCCCTCGTGCGCGGTCAACGCGCGCCGATCGCGGGCGCCGTGTCGATGGATCTGACGATGCTCGACGTGACGGATGTACCGGGAGCACGCCTGGGAGATGAAGTGGTGTTCCTCGGAACGCAGGACGGGCCGCTCGGGCGCGGCACCATCAGCGCTGAAGAGATCGCGGGGCTCACGGGGACGATCGCCTGGGAGGTGCTGACCAGCATCTCGCGCCGCGTGCCCAGGTTCTACCGCGAGCCCTGAACGCGCGCGGCGGCGCCCGCGCTGGCGCTGACGGCTCGAGCGGGCGTGATACGCTGCTCGCCATGAAGACGGCCGTGAAGCAGCGAGCCGGCGCCAGCGGCGTGCTCTTCTGCATCGGAGCCGCGCTCGCGCTCGGCGGCGCGGCGATGACCGCATGCGAGGACGAGGTCACGAAGCAACGTCCGCGCAGCGGCGCCGGTCAGGAGGCGCAAGAGCCGGAGGACGGGTTCGATCCGGACACCGAAGACCCGAGCGGACCACCGGCCGCGGATGCGGGTGGGCTCTGCGGCAACCGGATCCACCAGGTCGAGATCGCCGAAGCGCCGAACATCTACTTCGTCCTCGATGCGTCGGGCAGCATGCTCAGCCCCGCCTCCTCGAGCTCGAACGCGACCCGATACGACCGGGTCCGTGACGCCGCGGTCGACCTCGTGCGCAACCTGGGCCCGCTGATCAACGTCGGCGCCGCCGTGTTCCCCCTGGACGCGACCGACGAGGCGCCGTGCAGGCCAGGCGGCGAGGTGTTCGCTGTCACGCCGGGGGCTCCCTTCGCAGAGGGACAGGAGGGCTCGACGACGACATCGCGGTTCCGCGCGGCGACGCGGGCCGCGCCCCTCGGCGGCACGCCTACCGCGGCGACGCTCGCGGCGCTGACGCCGAAGCTCGTCGAGCTCCCCGGCAAGACCATCGTCGTGCTCGCGACCGACGGCGGTCCGAACTGCAACAGCTCGGCGAGTTGCGAGGCGGACGGGTGCATCGCCAACATCGAACAGCAGTGCCCCGACCCCGAGGAGAACTGCTGCTCGCCCTTGGGCCCCTCGGGCCCCGAAGGGTGCCTCGATCGCGACGATACGGTCGCCGCGATCGAGCGGCTCGCGGCGAGCGGGATCGAGGTCTATGTCGTCGGCATCCCGGGGAGCGAGTTCTACGGCGATGTCCTCGACCAGATGGCGCTCGCCGGCGGCGCGGCGCAGTTCGTGAGCCCGTTCTACTTCAAGGTGGACAACCTCGACACGCTGGGGAACGTCCTCTCGAAGATCGCCAGCATCGTCGTCTCCTGCGAGTTCGACCTGGTCGATCCGCCTCCCGAGGCGGGACAGACGAACGTCTACCTGGACGACGAGCTGGTCGCCTACGACCCGGAGAACGGCTGGCGCTGGAAGTCGCCCGCGGTCGTCGAGCTCCTCGGGGAAGCCTGCAAGAAGCTCAAGAGCGGGCGGGTGGGGCAAGTCCAGATCGTCTCCGGCTGTCCCACGGAGGTGGCGAGGTGAAGCGCGACGCGACGAGGCCCTCAACCTCGCTGAGCCAGCTGACGGCCGACGCTGCGGACGACGCTGCGCTCGACGAGATCGACGCGGTCGCGTCCGCGGCCTTCGACGTGCCGCAATTCTCCGCGCGAGAAGAGCTGCGCCGCCCCTGGACGCGCTGCTGGGTCGCGCGCGAAGAGCGGCGCGCGCTCGCCTTCCTCATCGCGTGGCACGTCGCCGACGAGCTCCACGTGCTGAACGTGGCCACCTGCCCGGCCGCGCGGCGGCGCGGGCTCGCGACGGCGTTGATGAATCGATCGCTCGAGTATGCACGCCAGCAGCAAGTGCGGCTGATCCTGCTCGAGGTGCGCCGCTCGAACCGGGCAGCGATCCGGCTCTACCGGAAGCTCGGCTTCACCGCGATGGGGGTCCGCCCTCGGTACTACAGCGACAACGGCGAGGATGCGATCGAGATGGTGCTCACGCTCGATCCAGCGACCGGCGCGGTGCAACCAGGCCGGGACGAGATCCGCATCGAGATCTGAACCGCGCCGCGGGGCTCAGCGCGGGCCCGCAGCAGGCGCCGCGGGAAAGCGAGACACCGCGGCGAGCGGCGGCAGCCGCGCCGCCACCACCTGCATCGGGGTGAGCAGCAGCGGCCGGAGCAGCGTCTTGGCCCGCTCGTCGAAGGGCTGGAGGAGCGCGTCGGCCTGTCGCGTCGCCTCGACCAAGCGATCGGCCATGAGGCGCGCGTCGACGTTGGGGTTCAGATCCTCGAGGCGCTGGATCTCGTCGCGAAGAGCGCTGAGCAACGAGATGTACCTCGCCAGGGGCGTGTCCGTGATCGGCGCCGAGCCGCTCGGCGCGGCAGGCACGCCGAACTCGACGGTCCGCTTGAACTCATCCGGCACCGAGCTCGCCCGGTTTCTTATGAGCTTCACGTTGACGGGGACCTTCAGCCTCGTCTTCTGCTCGATCTTTCGATCGAGGTACTCCTTCCCCCGCTTGGCCAGGGCCGAGTCCTCGATCGCGCTGCGATCCCGCTTCCACTGCGTGTTGTCCTCGAGAGCGCGGAGGATGCGGAGGTAGGGGTAATCCGCCTGGGTGAGCGCCTGGTACGTCTCCTTCGCCTCCTTCAGGTTGGCCGGGACCCGCACGGTGAGGTCCGCCATCCAGTCGGTCCACTGGGCGATGTAGCTGACGTCGTAGTCGGCCGCGAGGCCGTCCAGGTTCTTGTTGATCGAGGCCTCCTCGCCGGGCGCGAGGTCCACGACCCACCGCTCAGCCATCAAGCTGTCGGCGCCGCTCTCGAGCCTCTCGAGCACCGCGAAGTGCCCCCTCTCGGTGTACGGACCGTCCACCTCCTTCCAGCGCTTCTCCTTCGCGTACAGCTTGCTGCCGATGATCTTCAGCACGGCGGGACGGTCGGCGAACATGTCGCCGAGCGTGTGCGGAGGGTACTTGCGGTTGGCGCGGCTGTTATCACCCGTCTCGTCGTACTTCTCCTCGATGATCGCGTTGACGAAGAAGTCGTAGTACCGCTTCCGCGGCGGCACGGCCTGGAGCGTCGCGCGCACGCTCGCGACCAGATCCTCCTTGCGCGCGATCGGCGTGACCCGCTTCTCCTTGATGAGCGTCAGGTAGTACTCGACGTGCCGCTCGAGCTGCTTCTTCAGCTCGGTCTCGGTGAGGTTCGAGGTCGCCCGCAGCACCTCGGCCCAGAGCGAGGTGAACCTGTCCTTCGCCCACGGAACGTCGAGGTGCTCGACGTCGCTCAGCATCAGGTACAGCTTGAGGTCGTTCCGCTCGCGGAGGTAGTGGTCGCCCTTCGCGAGCTTGAGGCGATCCTCGAGCCGCTGCTTGCACGGGATCACGAAGCCGTTCTGGAGGCTGGCGACGTAGACGTGCACGAGCGGCGGGTACACCGTCTCGCCCTGGAACATCGTCCACCCCTTCCCGTCCGGCGGCCCCTCCTCGCGCGCCTTGTCGATCTCCTTCAGCCGATCCAGCGCAGGCCGCAGCGCGGCGAGCTTCTCCGAGAGGGGTCGCGTGTCCTCCCATCGGAGCGCGCTGACGGTGCGCGCGTCCGCCTCCACGTCGCGCAGGAACGCGCGGTTGTTGGCGAACGACACCACGCTGGGGATCGCGAGGATGACCCCGAGCGCCGCGGCCGCCGCGCTGATAGCGCCACGAACGAGCCGCTGACGCCGGATCTCGCTCGCGCTCCTGGCGGCGATGTCCCCGTCCGGGAAGACGACGTTCATGAAGACGTCGTGGAGGAAGTAGCTCTTCGACTCCACGTTCTGCTGCGCCGCGGCCTCGTGCGTGCGGATCCCCATCGCCTGGCCCATGCGCTGGAGGACCCGGTCGAGCGGCCTCCCCTCCTGCGTGCCGCTCGTGAAGTAGAAGCCGCGAAAGATGGGCGTCCCCTGAAACGCGTTGACCATGAAGACGGTCGAGACCAGATCGGAGAGGTTCCGCCGGATACCCGAGAACTCGAGCGGGAACTGGTAGACGCGCTCGCGCGCCTCGCGGCTGCGCTCCATCACGAGCCGCTTCAGCGAGCGGGCGTGGATCTGCCTCGCCAGGGCGTCGAACTCGGCGTCGAAGAGCCTCCCCGGGTCGGCCTTGTCCGCGCTCAGCTTGAGCGTCGCTCCCCACGCCTGCGCGCGGTCGCTCTTGCGCATGTCGCCGAAGAACTCCGAGAAGCCCGCGATGAGGTCGCACTTCGTGAACAGGAGGTAGACGGGCAGCACCATGTGGAGCTGCGTCATCACCTCGTCGATGCGCGCGCGGAGCTTCTTCCCCATCAGCTCGACTTGCTGCTCGCTCGCGTCGATGAGATCCGCCACGCTCACGGCGACCAGGATGCCGTTGAGCGGGCGGCGGGCGCGGTGCTTGAGGAGCATTTGCAGGAACGCGATCCACTCCTCGTGGTCGTCCTGCTCCGTCGTGTAGCGCCCCGCGGTGTCGAGGAGGATCGCCTCGTTGGTGAACCACCAGTCGCAGTTGCGGGTGCCGCCGACGCCGCGCACGCCGCCGCCGTTGCTCGGGTGCGCGTACGGGAAGACGAGGCCGGAGTGCTTCAACGCCGTCGTCTTCCCCGCCCCGGGCGGGCCGATGATGACGTACCAGGGCAGCGAGTAGAGCGCGGCGTTGCCGTGCTCCTTCCCCTTGCCGAGCTTCGAGCTCTTCAGGGCGCTGATGCCGCCCTGGACCTGCCGCTGGAGCTCCTGGATCTCGGCGCGGCGCTCGGGCCGCGCGTTGAGCGCCTGCTGCGCTCCCTGCTGAACGATGGCCCGCTCAAGCGCAGACGCGGCGCGGCGCGCGTTGATCCGGCGGTACACGAAGAGCGCGATCGCGGCGAGCGCGATGACGACGCTCGTCGCGATCGGGATCGCGGTGGGCAGGTCGAACGTGAAGAACGCCGCCCACGAGATGAGGAACAACAGCCCGAAGAGGACCCACAACACGGAAGCGACGATACCACCGGTCGCCGCTTCCGGAGCACGTCCACGCGGCGCCGCCGAGCGAGCGTGGGCGCCCCGCGCGCCGCGATACCCGCGTCAGTCGCCGCCGCGCTCGTAGTCGCCCGGATCGAGCGCGGCGTCGGTATCCTCGCCGGCCGCGAGCCGACGCGAACGGATCGCGTCCACGGCGATGTCGATCACCTCGAGCCGCGTCGAGGGGGCGTAGTACTCGTTTTCCGAGACCGACGGCAGCTCCGCGAGCCTGGCCGCGACCGCCTCGCGATCGTCTTCCTGCAGCTCCAGCGCCGCCGGATCGCCGCTCAGGGAGTCCTCTGCAAGGTCCAGCGCGGCGTCGGCTCGATGTCCGCGCGTGAGCGTCTCGCGCACGAAGAGGACGGGGCTGAACGCGAGGTAAACCGAGCCGAACTGCACCTGCCAGTAGGTCGGATCCTCGCCATCCAGGCGCCACCACGACGCGTGCCGGCGCCGGATCACCTCGCCGAAGTAAGCGCCTGCCATGTGCGCGATCATCGGCAAGGCCTCGACCCGCTCCGACGTCGCACCACGCGCCTGCTCGAGGTAGTGGTCGAGCACGGGCAAGGTCTCCGGCCGATAGTCAAGCCGTACGCCGAGGGCGCGCTCCACAAACCGCACGCACCCCTCGGCGAGATCCTCCACGGTGGACGGCGGCGGCGCGACAGGTTCGACAGCTGCAGCGGACAGCGCAGACTCGGCCGGCCGCTCCGCAGAAATCGGAGACGTCCCTGCACCGTTCTGTTTGGTATTCATGGGCTCCACGCTATTCTTCTCCGGTGCGGGTGGCCGCTCGTCAACGTGCTCGTGCTGGGAGCGCCTCGGCAAGCTCCGCAAGGACCGTGTCCGGCCCTCGATCGTCCTCTGCAGATCCCCGGGCGCAGCGGAAGCACGCTCCGTCGGAGCGGACAAAGCTGACGAGACCGACGGAACTGACGGAACTGACGGAACTGACGGACCCGATGGTTCCGCCGGAGCCAGCGGAACCAACGAGCCAGCCGACACAACGCCAGCGAGCCGACAAAGCTCGGTGCCGGTCCGACCAGCCCATCCGTGGATCCAGGTTTGAATTCCTAACGGAAGTCGAGGCCTTCGTGCTAAGCTCCGCCCTCGCGTCGAAATGAGACTCGGGATTTTCAGCGATACGCACGCCAACTACGAGGCGCTCAGCGCTGTGCTCGAGTCCTACCGCCACGAACGTATCGACGTTTACTACTGCCTCGGGGATACGGTCGGCTACGGCGGCTCGCCGAACGAGTGCGCCGATCTCGTCCGCAAGGTGGCCAAGAAGACGATCCTCGGCAACCACGACGCGGCCGTCGCGGGTCGGATGGATTACTCGTATTACTACGAGGCCGCCCGGCAAGCGCTCGACACCCACGCTGCGATGCTGTCCTCCGAGAACGCAGCCTGGCTCCGGAGCCTGACGTACCAGGAGAAGTTGACGGACATCAACGTCGACCTCTGCCATGGCTCGCCCGTCCGGCTCGAAGAGTTCGAGTACATCTTCGCCCCCGAGCAGGCGCGCGAATGCCTCCCGATGTGGAACGAGCTCGGTCACATCACGCTGATCGGCCACTCCCACCTCTGCAAGGTGTTCGCGCTCACGCCGAACAGCGTCGAGGAGCTTCCTGCGGTCGACTTCCAGCTTGAGCAGGGTCGCAAGTACATCGTGAGCGTCGGCTCGGTGGGACAGCCGCGGGACTACGACAACCGCGCGAGCTACACGGTCTACGACAGCGACACGAAGCGCTTCGAGTTCAAGCGCGTCGAGTACGATATCGAGACAGCGGCGGAGAAGGTGCTGCGCGCCAAACTCGAGCGCAACTTCGCCCACCGCCTCTACATCGGCGTCTGAGACTCCAGGCAACGGCGGCACTGGCGCACGCTCGGTGCGGCAGGACCAAGGGGCGCGCTCGTGCACGGACACGTCGCGCATGGCCTGATGCCGACCGGGCGCCACCACACGGCGGCGCAAGGCGCAGCAGGCGCCGGGCGTTTGCGCGCCGGTGCCGCGCTCCTTCAGCGGCCCCCGTCATGTCCAGGGCGGCGAGCCCTGGCAGAACGGCGTGGCCGGCAATGATAGAGCAGCATGCTCGTCTGGTTGTCGGGCGGCTCCGCGGAGAAATCGCTGCGGAGCTCCGTGAGCTCGAAGCCGTTGTAGTGGAGCAAGGCTTCGAGCTCCTGCGGGTAGAACTGACGATGGGCGAGCGGCGTCATCCAGCGCTCGCCGCCGTCGACGGGCGAGAACTCCATGGAGACGAACAGGATCTGCCGGACCTTGTCGTAGTCGAACCGCTCCGTGTACCGGACGAACTCGCCAGGGCCATCCTTCGTGGGGTACCGGAACCGCGGCGTGGCATAGGCGCGATCCGGATCTCGCGCGAGCTCTGCCGGCTCGGGCATGGAAACGTCGAAGACGAGCTCGCCCTTCGGCGTCAGATGCTCGCGCGCTCGCGCGAGGAACCGCTCCACATCGACGCGCGTGTACAGGTGCAAGAAGGCGTTGAACGGGCAGATCACGAGCGGAAAGCGGCGCCCCAGCCGCAGCGCCCGCATGTCGCCCCGCCGGAGGCTCACGCGAGAGGAGACACCGCGCGGCTCGCGTCCAAGCTGCGCGCGCAGATCGCCGAGCATCGGCGCCGACAGGTCCACCCCGGTGATCTGGACCCCCGCCCTCGCGACAGGCAGCGTGATCCGCCCGTTGCCGCAGCCGTACTCGAGCACCGGCCCCGCAGACGCGACGGCGAGGTCGACGTAGTAGCAGACGTCATCCTTACGGCGCGCGTACGTCTTCGCGTAGTACGCCGGATCCTCGTAGTGAGCCGACGTCCCTGCTTCGAGCTCCGGATCGCGACGCTGGCCGGAGCCCGAAACACGCGCCGTCCGCCTCGTGGCCATCCAGCTCATGCGAGGCAACAGATCAAGCGCAGCGCTGGCACGGTGACGGGAGCGAGCTGCGGAACGGTGCCTCCACGGAGGCGCGCATCACCGGACGCGCGCCCTTCCGATGCGGCATCAGCGCTGGCCGCCAGCGTTCATCTGCTGGAGCCACTCGGAGACGACCTCGTGGGAGCTCCGGTGGAAGTGCACCTTGCCTGCCGCGATCTCTCGGAGGCTGGTCACGGCAGGCTTGTTCTTCGTCTTCACGAGAGCGTCCGAGCCCTTCATGAGCTGCCGCGTCCGGTTGGCCGCGAGCACGACGAGAGCGAAACGGTTTTCCTCGCGCTCGAGGCAGTCTTCCACAGTCACACGCGCCATAGGGGGCCCGAGACTAGCTCCCCGCCCCAGCAAGCGCAAGGCGCATGCCGCCCCGGCGGGTCTTCCTGCTCCGTTGCCTCTGTTTCCTCTGTTTCCTCTGTTTCCTCTGCTTGCTCCGCTTGCTCTGGTTCTGCCTCCCGCTCTTCCTCCTTTGCGGCGCGCGCTGCCGCTTGGCCCGAGCGATGGTTCACGTTGTTCGTTGCCCTCCACGCAGGTCCCGGCTACGAGGTCGCACCGTGGCCGCTGACCAGGACTCTCTCCTTCCCCCTCCCCCTCGTCCGGCCCCCGGGCTGAAGTACCGCCGCATCGTGCTCAAGCTGAGCGGCGAAGCGCTCTGCGGCGAGGAAGGGGGGTTCGGCATTCGTCCCGAGACGCTCCACCACGTGGCCGGCGAGGTCGCCGAGCTCCAGCGGATGGGGGTGCAGATCGGGGTCGTCGTGGGCGGCGGCAACATCTTCCGCGGGCTGAAGGGCGCGAGCGCGGGGATGGACCGCTCCCAGAGCGACTACATGGGCATGCTCGCCACCGTCATCAACGCGCTCGCCCTCCAGGACGCGCTCGAGAAGACGGGCGTGCCGACGCGCGTGATGACCGCGATCGAGATCCGGCAGGTCGCCGAGCCGTACATCCGCCGCAGGGCGATGCGGCACCTGGAGAAGGGCAGCATCGTCATCTTCGCCGCGGGCACGGGCAACCCGTTCTTCTCGACCGATACGGCGGCAGCGCTGCGGGCCATGGAAATCCAGGCGCAGGCGCTGTTCAAGGCGACCAAGGTCGAAGGCATCTACGACCGCGATCCCGTGCGCCACGAAGGCGCGCAGATGTTCGCGCACCTGAGCTACGACCGCTTCCTCGCCGACAGGATCGGGGTCATGGACTCGACGGCGGTCACGCTCTGCCGCGAGAACAAGATGCCCATCCGGGTGTTCAAGCTCATGACCCGCGGCAACATCCTCCGCGTCTGCAGGGGCGAAGAGATCGGCACGATCGTCGACTGAGCGCGCGTTCGAGCGCTCAGCGCGCGCGACGACCCGAGGCGTCCGCCGACGCGCCAGCCCGAACGAGGCGCTGCGACCTCGAGCCACGCGGAAACCGTGCTAGACCCCGAGCCAGCAATGATCCGAGCTCCGGTGCGCCGACCCCTGCTCGCCATCTCGCTCGTCGCGCTCGTCGCGGGCTGCGATGAGCCCGCGCTCCAGGTCCCCTCGGACGCGGGAGATCCGGTCTTCGGCCTCACCGCCGAGCAGTCGGCGCGCGTGCTCGCGAAGGTCGGGGACAGGGTGATCACGCTGGGCGACTTCGGCAGGACGCTGGAGCGAATGGACCAGTTCGATCGGCTCCGGTACCAGACGAAGGAGCGGCGCCGCGAGCTGCTCAGCGAGCTCATCGACGCGGAGCTGCTCGCGCTGGAAGCCCGGCGCCGAGGCCTCGACAAGGACCCCGCGGTCGAGGACACGATCCGGCAGATCCTCCGCGAGGCGATGATCGCCCGGGCGCGAAAGGGCCTGCCCGCGCCGGCCGACATCCCCGCGTCCGAGGTGCGCGCGTACTACGAGGCGAACGCCGACAAGTTCAGCGAGCCCGAGCGCAGGCGCGTCGCCGCCATCGTCGTCGGCGACCGAGCGCTCGGGGAGAAGGTCCTCAAGGAGGCGCAGAAGGCCGGGAGCAGCGGCGCGTGGGGTGAGCTCTTCCTCAAGCACTCGCTCACGGCGCCGAAGGACAAGAGCGCGGCCCCGCCGCTCGATCTCGCCGGAGAGCTCGGCATCGTCAGCCCGCCCGGCGATCCGCGCGGCGCCCACCCCCGCGTCCCAGAGCCGGTCCGCGCGGCCGCCTTTCGCATCGGCGGCGTGGGTGCGGTCGGCGAGGAGGTCGTCGAGGCCGACGGACGGTTCTTCATCGTCCGCCTGAACGGGCTCACCAGCGGGCACCGGCGCGAGTTCGCGGAGGCCGAGCGCTCGATCCGGGTCGCGCTCCTCCAGCAGAAGATGCAGGACCAGGAGCGCGCTCTCGAGGACGAGCTGCGGAAGAAGTTCCCCGTCGAGATCAACGAGGCGGCGCTCTCCTCGGTCAAGGTGCCGGAGCAGCTCATGCAGACCAGGAGCGCGGCGCAGCCCGATCCCACGAAGCCCCGCACGCCACAGCCGGAGCAGTCCGGCGCTGCCGCGGCGCCGTCGAGCGATGCGGGCAAGTAGCGAGCTCGTCGCCGCCGCGCGGCTCGCCCGGCGACCCGGCGAGGAAGGCGCGAACGCCCGCGCCGTCGCGCTGCCGGAGCGACCGGGGCCGCTCGCCGCGAGCGCGCAGCAGGAAGCGCGACCAGCCCGCGTGAAGACGCGGAAGAGCGACTGGACATGGCAGCTGCGTCACGCGCTGTCGAGCGCCGACGAGCTCCACCGGGCGCTGTCGCTGACGCCGGAGGAGCTCGCTGGCGCCAGGCGCGCCGAAAAGGCGGGGCTGCCCATCCGCGTCACCCCCTATTACCTGAGCCTCTGCGACAACGGCGATCCGGCGTGCCCGATCCGCCGGCAGTGCGTGCCGCTCGCCGATGAGGCCATCGAGGTGCCCGGCGATCTGGTCGACCCCCTCGGCGAGGTCGCGCACGAGGTCGCGCCCCACCTCGTGCAGCGGTACCCGGATCGCGCGCTGCTCCTCGCGACCGACCGCTGCGCCGTCTACTGCCGCTTCTGCACCCGATCACGCATGGTCGGCGACGGCGGCGGCGCGGTGGCGCTCGAGCGCCTCGCGCCGGCGATGGCGTACCTCGAGGCGCACCCGGAAGTGCGCGATGTCATCGTGAGCGGCGGCGATCCCCTCGCCGTCTCGACGGACCGCGTGGTGCGGCTCATCGCTCGGCTGCGGCAGATCCAGAGCGTGGAGACGATCCGGATCGCGACGCGCGTGCCGGTCACGCTGCCGCAGCGGATCACCGCGGAGCTCGTGCGCGCGCTCAAGCCGTACCACCCGCTCTGGGTGATGACGCACTTCAACCACCCGAAGGAGCTCACGCCCGCCGCCGAGCGCGCGTGCAAGCGCCTCGCGGATCACGGCTTCCCCGTCATGAACCAGACCGTGCTGCTGCGCGGCATCAACGACGACGCGACGACGCTGGCCACGCTCTTCCGGGGTCTCGTGCGCTGGCGGGTGCGCCCCTATTACCTGCTCCAGATGGACCCCGTGCGCGGCACGGCGCACCTGCGCACGCCGCTCGCGACCGGCGTCTCCCTCATGGAGCAGCTCCAGGGCCGGCTCACCGGCATCGCGCTGCCGAAGCTGATCGTGGATACGCCCGGCGGGATGGGCAAGGTGCCCATCGGGCCCGACTACGTCGTCGACCGTCGGCCGGGGCGCACCGTCCTCCGCACGCACCGCGGCGTCGAGGTCGAGTACGTCGACCCCCCGGCGGGGTCTGGCGGCTGAGCCGCCCGCTCAGCGACCCGGGCCCCGCGAGAGCGGCTTCGCGACCCGGAACGACAGGTTCAGCGCCCGCGCGATCCCGAAGAAGCGGGTGCGCGACGCGCTCCTGCACTGCTGCGAGTCCGCGGCCCAGCTCCCGGAGCGGGCGATGCGCCAAGGCGGCGCGTCTCCGCCGGCGTCGGCGGCCGATTCGAGCTCACCCGACGTCTCCGCCCACGATCTCTCGCCGTTCACGTCGGCGACCCACTCGCGCACGCCGCCCGCCATGTCACGCACGCCGTAGGGCGAGCTGTCGATGGGAAAGGTCCCTACCGGCTCTGGCTGCGCCAGGAACGGCCGCGACGAGCGCATCAGACAGAACGTCGGGTCGAAGTGATCTCCCCACGGGTAGAACCGGCCGTCGGTCCCGCGAGCCGCCTTCTCCCACTCCAGCTCGGTGGGCAGTCGGATCTCGATCCCGTCGCGCTCGCTCCGGAAACGGCAGTAGGCCACGGCGTCGAACCAGTCGATGAGGATGACCGGCAGGTTCCAGAGGTGCCCTTCCTCCGCGGGGAACCGCTTCTGCGCGTCGCCCTCGACCACGCTGGGCAACGGCTCCCAGCCGCCGCTGCTGGCGGGCCGCGCGACGTAGCCCTCGGAGCCGCGCGTCCCGTGCGGCGCGCGCTTGAGCGCGAGGTCGAGATCGCGCGTCTCGAGCTCGTTCAGGAACTCGCAATACTCGCGGAAGGTGACGGGGAACTTCGCGATCGCGACGTCGGGGACGTGGAGCTCGGCGCGGCGGAGCGGATCGTAGGCGTGCGCGTCGCCGCCGGCGATGAAGGTCCCCCCCGGGATGTACACGAACCCCTCGCCGATCTCCGCGTCGGTGTAGAGGTTCACCTCGACGCGGTGGTGGGTGCCCCGCTTGAGCAGCAGCGGGTAGCGCACGTCCCGGCAGCCGGCGCGCTTCAGGATGAAGAGGTAGCTGCCGGGCTTGAGGTGCACCTCGCGGAGCGGGGTGCGGCCGAGCGAGCGCTCGTCGCTCGCCACGAGGATGCGATCCTTCTCGACGTAACGGTACGCGACGACGCTCGCGCCGGGCGGCGACGAGTCGAACGAGAGGACCGAATCGGCGGTGAGCAGCGCGGCGTAGCGGCCCACGTCGAACTCCGCCACGAGCGCCTCGTGGTAGATGCGCGCCGCGTGCTGGTGCTCCTGGTCCGCCCGCACCGCGCGCGACCAGTAGAGATCCGCGAGCCCGGCGCGCGCCTCGACCAGGTCCGGATCGTACGCCAGCGCCTTCGTGTAGAGATCGATCGCCTCCGCCGCGGCGCGCGCCTGCTCGCGCTCGACCCCGGCGGCCCTGTCCTCGAGCTGCCAGCCCGCCCGCTTGCGCTCGATCGCCTCGTACTCCTTCACGTCCTTGAGCAGCCGCCGCGCCTCCTCGACGAGCCGCTCGCGCTCGCCGTCGAGCCGCCGGTCACGCTCGAGCGGGGCCTTGGCGAGCTCACAGAGCTTGATGGCCTCCTCGCGGCGGCGCATCCGCTCCTTGGCGCCCTCGAGGAACGCCTCCGCCTCCGCCGCGACGCGGTCGGCGGTCGGCGGTCGCTGATCAGGATCCTTCGCGAGCATCGCCAGGCAGAGGTCCTCGAGCAGCAGCGGGCAGCTCGGCGCGATCGAGCGCGGCGGCCTGGGGTCGCGCGTCTGCGTCGCGAGGATCACGGCGAGGACGGTCGGCGCGTCGAACGGGTGCTCGCCGGTGAGGATCTCGTAGAGCACCACGCCGAGCGCGAAGATGTCCGCGCGGTGATCGATCCGCGCGTGATCCCCTCGGATCTGCTCGGGCGCGATGTAGCCGGGCGTGCCCGAGAGCGCGCTCGCGATCGCCTCGTGCCGCCTCCGGCCGAAGTCCTGCCCGCTCGGATCGATGGAGATCGGCTCGCTCACCTCCGCCCTCGCGAGCAGCTTCGCGTTGCCCCAGTCGCCCAGGTAGACCTCGCCGTAGTCGCCGAGCAGCACGTTCTCCGGCTTGATGTCGCGGTGGGCGACGCCTCGCCGGTGCGCGTAGGCCAGCGCCCGGGAGATCTGCACGAACGCGCCGATGAGCCGGACGAGCGGCCATTGCCTGCGGAGCTCGGGGTTCGTCAGCACGTTCTGCAGGCTCTGCCGCTTGACAACCCGCATGGAGTAGTACGGCTGGCCGTTCGGCAGCGTGCCGAGGTCGTAGACCGGGATGATGTTCGGGTGCTCGAGCTGGGCCGTGATCCGCGCCTCGGTCCGGAAGCGGTTGCCTACCGCGGAGTCCTCCTCGGCCCCCGGCTTCAAGGTCTTCAGCGCGACAACGCGCCCGATCTCCCGATCGCGCGCCTTCACCACCTTCCCGGCGCCCCCGGCCCCGAGCGCCTCGCCCACCTCGTACCGGGTGCCGCCGGAGTTCACGGCGCGCGTGGCGGAGGTCGCGAGCGTCGGGAAATCGGCCCCGACGTCCTCTCCTGGCAGGTCGATCTCCCGCTGCGTGTCGAAGCGCAGCGCGTCCTGGTCGTCGCTCTGCGGCGAGAGGGCGCGCGCGACGGGCGGGCTGCGGCCCTCCTGCGCGAGCAGCTCCGGCAGCGCCGCCAGCTGCTCGGGCGTGAGGATCCCCTCGAAGAGCTCCTGGGGCGTCGACGCGCCGCCGAGGGTCCATCGGCAAGCCATATCCCAAAGGGCGTTGGGCTCGATGAGCCCTCGCGCCACGGCGGCGACGGCCAGGGCACGAGCCTCACGAGTCTGAGCGAGCTTCACTCGAGCGACCTCTCGTCCGAAACGATCTCACCCCGCGACGCGAGGCGGAAGGCCACGCTGAGGCCGTCGAGCGCTAGGCGCCGCGAGCCAGGAGCGCGTGGCGCTCCCGCGAACGATCGATGGCTACCGGTGACGCTGTTCCGTGCGCATCTCACGAGGCGCCGCACGTCAGTTGCCGTGGCAGGCGACCGCTCTGCTGCCACGTCGGCCCGAGCTGCCCCGTTCGAAGTCGCGGCGCGGCAGGTCCGCGGCGGCGATGGCGGCCCCCGCGTCCCGGTCTTCAGATGGTCTACGTATCGGGAATTCCTGCATTTACCATCGGCAGCTGAGCGCCGCTCAGCGTACGTGGTGTCCCCTCGCCCGCGCAAGAGAGTAGGGCGGAGCCGCTCGAGGACCGCGGTCATTTTTCGTCGCAGGTCCCGCGCGCCTCGCACGTCCCCAGGTCTCCACATCGCGCGCGTTTCGCATGTTTCGCACGGTTCGCACGTTTCCGCCGGCCTCGCTCCCTTGTCGTACAGGCTGCACGGGGTCGTCGCCCTGCCATGGCGTCGCGCGGTCGCGCGCGGCGGGATTTCGATCTCTCCGGGCGTCGTGATGGGGCCCCGGGGTCGACGAGGGCCGCCGCCTCGAGATCCACGAGCGCTTTGCGCAGAACATCGTGGTCGAGCTCGCCCGGATCGGGGACGCGCCCATCGGGGTGGTCGCGAACCAGCCCCAGGGGCTCGCCGGCTGCCTCGACATCCTCGACATCAAGGCGGCGCGCTTCGTCCGCTCCTGCGACTGCTTCACTATCCCGCTCGTCACGTTCGTCGACGTGCCCGGCTTCCTCCCGGGGTTCGACCAGGAATAGGGCGGGATCATCACTCACGGAGCGAAGCTCCTCTATGCGTTCGCCGGAGCCACCGTGCCCGAGGCGACGGTGATCACCGGCAAGGCCTGCGGCGGCGCTTACGACGTCATGGCCTCCAAGCACATCAAACATCCCGCTTTAGCAGAATTTTGCGGCAGCTGGGGGGCCCGTGAGAGCCGTGCTCCGGGAGAGATCAGCGAGCAAACCGCTTAGAGCGCCACGGCAGGTGGGTGCTGGGGCGAGCGACGCCGTTGCGCAGCCGATCCCGAGCGTGTAGAAACGACTTGCGTGGCTGTTTTTCTTTGAACTCCACGCGCGATGCTTCTCTCTGACCGACGATCTGCACAGGTGCACCCGGGGGCCGGTCGCAGGAAACGGGTGGTTTGGCAGGCATGCCGAGCGTTGGGGGGGCGCCGAGTACACGAATGAAGGGTCGGTTGGATTCTGTGGAGGTATTGAGCATGAAATCTTGGGTATTCGCTGCGGTTTTGATTTCCGGCTGCGCCCTCGTGGCCTGCGGTGACGACGGCACCACGTCGTCGGGCTCCAGCACCACCACCAGCAGCAGCGGGAGCAGCAGCTCTGGCGGCGGTGGCGGCGGCGGCGGCAACGGCGGCAATGGCGGCAACGGCGGCAGCGGCGGCGCCGGCGGAGAAGGAGGCACGAGCGCCACGAGCACTTCCTCGACGGGTACCCCGACCTGTGATGACACGGAGGACACGTGCGGCCGCGACACGAATGATGGCTGCTACAAGTGCGCCGTCGATGGGCCGTGCAAAGAGGTCCACCAGGGCTGCGCGGACAGCGAGGATTGTATTGACCTGGTGGTGTGTATCGCTGACTGCGCCGACGAGGATGACCCGGCCACATGCATCGAGACGTGCCGCACGGACATCGCGGCCGGGGTCGCGCCCTACGACGCCCTCCTCACGTGCACTGTTTGCGAGGAGTGCGCCAAGAGCTGCGATGCCGCCGGAGAGCCGGTATGTGGCCTGTGAGCTTCTGACAACAGCAGCGCATCTCCGAAGGGGGCGCCAGATGGCCGCCCCCTTCGGCCTTTATGCGGGCTGAGCCGCGGCGGACGGCTCGCCCGTGCCAGCCGTCGCGGCTCGACAGCCGGCGCAGGGCGGCGCGGGGCACGACACCGGCGGCTCCGGAGCAGCAACGGAAGCGGCGGCGTGCCAGCGTGGGCGAGGGAACCGGGCGGTTCGGGTCCCGAGCGAGGGCCGGGAGCGCCTCCTGAGGGACGTCGCCCAAGCTCGCGCGCCCTCGCCGGCGCGCGGGCGCCTCGACCCGGCGCTCCCGGCCAGGGCCTTGGCCCGGCGGCAGGAGCCGCCGGTCCGCGGGCCAGACGGCAGGCGCCGCCGGGCCCCGTCGAGGCAGAGCGGCGGAGACGCGAGGTAGCTCACGCGCTGGCGGCCGGCCTGCCTCGGCGACCTCCGGTCCCGGGCCCTCAATCGCGCAGCATACTCCGGGTTGCGCCTTCATGGGCCGGGCAACCCGTGGTAACGCTTGGCGGCGCCGCCGATGTGCGGCATCCGACATGGGAAAGAACCTTCTCGTCATCAATGTGGACATCCGCGAGACACGCGTCGCGCTGATCGAAAACGGGATCATCGCTGAGCTGCATCTCGAGCGGGAGAGCTCCAAGGGGACGCTCGGAAACATCTACCTCGGCAAAGTCAGCCGCGTTTTGCCCGGAATGCAGGCCGCGTTCATCGACGTGGGGCTCGAGCGAGCAGCCTTCCTGCACGTCGAGGACCTCATCCGGCCCGACGATTTCGAGGCGTACCTGGCTGGGCACCGCCGGACTGTCGAGGAAGAGCGCGCCTCCTCGCGAGGCCGCGCCGCGCGTGGCAGCGAGGCGCCTAGACCTGACGAAAGCGAGGTGCATGAGCTATCGGGCGCAGAAGCCGCGCCCGAGAGCCCCGACCTGACGCCCGGGCGACACGAGCTGCGGGAAGGAGGGGACTTCGGGGCGGAAGAAGGGTTCGAGGCCGGCGGCTCCGTCGATGCCGGCGGCTCGCTCGACGAAGGGAGCGACGTGCCGATCGAGCTGCCCACGGCGCTCGATGTGCTCGGAAGCCCCTCCGGCCAGGCGTTCGCCGGCGTGGGGACGATGGTGACGCTCGACGAGGCCGACGACCCGGAGCCGGAGATCGACGACGGGCACGAGGACGACGACGAGGAGCTGGTCGCGCCAGGCGGAGGCAGCGACGCCGACGAGGCCAGCGACGAGGAATCCGGTCCCGACGAGGCGAGCATCGAGGACGACGACGAGCTCGACGCGCCCGGCTACGAGGTCGAGCCTGCCTCCCCGCCACCGGAGGATGCCGCGGACGCGTGGAGCGCGGCCGAGGAGCATCCGGAAGCGCTGAGCAACACCGCGGACAGCGGCGAGACGGGAGCGCAGGAGGCGAGCGCGCCGCCGGTCCCGGAGGCCGCGGCGGCCGCCGAGGGCGATGACGTCCCGCCGGCAGCGCGTGCGCGCAGCGGACGCACGCGCGGACGGCGCGAGGCGCGCGTGCGCCGATCGGGACGGACGCGCGACCGGCGCGCCAACCTCGAGGGCGGCGCCGCGCTCGCGGAGGCGGCCCCGGCGGAAGCACGCGAGGCGCCGCGCGAGGGGCGCGAAGGCCGCGAGGCGCCGCGCGAGGGACGCCAGGCCCCGCGCGAAGGCCGCGAGGCGCCGCGCGAGGGACGCCAGGCCCCGCGCGAAGGCCGCGAGGCGCCGCGCGAAGGGCGCGACCGGGGCGGCAAAGGACAGGGCGGACGCGAGGGGCGCGATCGCGAGCAACGCGGGCGCGAGCAGCGGACGCGAGAGCGCGGGCGCGAACAGTCGCGGGACGGCAAGGGCAAGAGCACCGCGCGGGGCCAGCAGAGCTCACGCAGCTGGCAGAACGAGCCGCCGCGGATCTCGAAGTCGACGCCGATCCGCGAGGTCGTCCGCGAAGGGCAGGAGGTCATCGTCCAGGTCTCGAAGGAGCCGATCGGGACGAAGGGCGCCCGGGTCACGAGCCACATCTCGCTGCCCGGCCGCTATGTCGTGTACCTGCCGACGGTCGATCACATCGGGATCTCCAAGCGCATCGGCTCGGAGAAGGAGCGATCCCGGCTGCGGGACGCCATCGAGGCGATGAAGCCTCCGCAGGGCGGGCTCATCGTGCGCACGCTCGCCGAGGGCCTCACGAAGAAGCAGCTCAAGGCCGACGTCGGCTACCTCGTGCGCCTCTGGGGCGAGGTGGCGAAGAAGCGGGAGAGCGGCGTGAGGGCGCCCGCGGTGCTCTACACCGAGCTCGACCTCGTGCTGAAGACCGCCCGCGACCTCTTCACCGACGACATCGAGAAGATCGTGATCGACGACCGAGAGGAGTACATCCGGCTGCGGCGCTTCGTCGAGATGTTCATGCCCGAGCGCGCCGACGCGGTGGAGCTCTACGAGGGGACGGAGCCGATCTTCGACGCGTACGGGATCGAGGACGAGATCCAGCGCGCGCTGTCGCGGAAGGTCCCGCTGCCCTCGGGCGGGCACCTGATCATCGACCAGGCCGAGGCGCTCACCGCGATCGACGTGAACACAGGGCGGTTCGTCGGCAAGGGGTCGAAGGATCTCGAGGAGACGATCCTGACCACGAACCTGGAGGCGGTCGAAGAGATCGCCTACCAGCTCCGGTTCCGCAACATCGGCGGGCTCATCATCCTCGACCTCATCGACATGGAGCGCGCCCAGAACCGGGAGAAGGTGCGGCGCCGCCTCGAGGAGCTGCTCTCCAGGGACAAGGCGAAGACCACGCTGAACCGGATCTCCGATCTGGGCCTCATCGAGATGACCCGGAAGCGGACGCGCGAGAGCCTCGGGCGGACGATCCTCGAGCCGTGCTTCTACTGCGACGGGACGGGCCAGCTGCAATCCAAGCAGACCGTCGCCTACGAGATCCTGCGGCAGATACGGCGCGAGCGGATGAACCTGCCCGGCTACTCGGTCGTGGTCAACGCGCACCCGGCCGTGATCGACCTGCTGAAGAACGACGAGCGCATCGCCGTGCAAGAGGCGGAGCGGCTGTTCCAGCGCCGGATCGATCTCGTGCCCCGGAAGGAGTACCACCTCGAGCAGTTCGATCTGCAAGGCAGGTAAGGCGTCATGGTGGACGATCAGGGTTCTCCGGAGAGCAGCGACGCGAAGACGGGGCGCAAGGAAGAGCGCGTCACCATCAACAAGGAGTTCGAGTCCTACGACGCGTTCATCAACGAGTACGTGACGAACATCTCGCGGACCGGCGTGTTCGTGCGCTCGAAGACGCCGCTCGCCGTCGGGACGAAGGTGAACCTGCGGTTCACCGTGATCATGGACGACATCGAGACGGTCGAGGGCGTCGGCGAGGTCGTGCGCGTGCACGACGATCCGCAGGGGATGGGCGTCGTCTTCACCGAGCTGTCGGGCTACTCGCAGGGGCTCATCGACAAGCTCCTGACCAGCCAGGGGCACCGCACCTCGAAGGGCTAGGCAGAGGGGCGTCGGCGATGTTCACCGGGCTTGTCGAGACGATCGGGGTCCTCCGCCGCCGAAGCGGCGGCGCCGTGGCCCGCGCGCTCGTGGAGGCGAGCCTCGGGCCGCTGACGCTCGGCGAGTCCGTGAGCGTGAACGGCGCCTGCCTCACGGTCGATCGCATCGCGCCCGGCGGCTTCGAGTGCGACATGTCCGCCGAGACCCTCGGCCGCACGACGCTCGGCGCGCTGCCGGTCGGCGCGCGCGTCCACCTAGAGCGCGCGACGCCGCTCGGCGCGCGGATGGGGGGGCACGTGGTGCTGGGACACGTCGACGGGCTCGGCCGCGTCGTCGAGCACGCGCGGGCCGGCGACGCGATCCGCCTCCGGGTGAGCGCCCCGCCCGAGCTCGCGCCGTACCTCGCTCCCAAGGGCTCGATCGCGGTCGACGGCGCGAGCCTCACGCTCAACGCCGTGTCCAAGCCGGGCGCCGCCGAGATCTGGTTCGAGGTGATGCTGGTGCCGCACACCATCGGCCGGACTCTCCTCGGCGAGCTCCGCCCCGGCGCGGCCGTCAACCTTGAAGTTGACGTGCTCGCGCGCTACGTGGCGCGGGCGCTCGAGGTCGCATCGCTCGCCAGCGTGAAGGGCCGATCGAGCCAGGACGCGCTCGGCGGCGATGCCTCCACCGAGCGCGACGAAGAGCGCGGAAATACGGGAGAGCATGCGGATCACGACGAACGACTCCTCGCAAAGCTGCGCGCGGGGGGATTCTGGTGAGGCTGTGTCAGCCTCGAGCGGCAGGCTCGACCAGGACATGACCTCCGGGGGCCCGATGCCTCATCGGCTGACCATCGACAAAGCGGTCCTCGACCGGGTGAACACCGCGCTCGATCACATCCGCGCGGGCAAGATGGTGATCCTCGTCGACGACGAGGATCGCGAGAACGAGGGGGATCTCTGCATGGCTGCGGAGGCGGTCACCCCCGAGGCGATCAACTTCATGGCGATGCACGGGCGCGGGCTCATCTGCCTCGCCCTCGACGAGGAGCAGGTCGCGCGCCTCGAGCTGCCGATGATGTCCGCGCCAGGGCGGAGCGGACCGCCGCTCGGCACCGCCTTCACCGTCAGCATCGAGGCGCGCGCCGGGGTGACGACGGGGATCAGCGCCGCCGATCGGGCGCACACGATCCGGGTCGCGATCGCGCGCGACGCCGCGCCCGAGGATCTCGTCACGCCGGGGCACGTGTTTCCGCTGAAGGCGCGCCGCGGGGGCGTGCTCGTGCGGACGGGGCAGACCGAGGGGTCCGTGGATCTCGCGCGCCTCGCCGGGCTCCGGCCGGCGGGCGTGATCTGCGAGATCATGAACGACGACGGCAGCATGGCCCGCATGCGGGATCTCGAGGTGTTCGCCGCGAAGCACGGCCTGCTGATCGTGACGGTGGCGGACCTCATCCAGTACCGGCTCCAGACCGAGCGGCTGGTCCGCTGCGTGGGCGAGCGGACGCTGCGGCTCGATCTGACGGGCACGGAGTGGACCGTGTACGTCTACGAGGTGATCAACGAGCAGCGGCAGTTCCTCGCGCTGACCAAGGGCGCGGTGGCGACGCCGGACCCCATCCTGTGCCGCGTGCACTCCGGGTCGACCATCGCGGACCTCTTCAGCTCGACGCCCCTCGACGGCGGCTCGAACCTGCGCGAGGCGCTGCTCGCGATCGAGAGCGCCGGCGTCGGGGTGGTCGTCTACATCCCGTCGCGAGGGGACCTGGGCCGCGAGCTGGAGCTGCTGAAGGGCTCGGGCCACGACGAGACGCTCCCCGTCGTGAAGACGCAGCAGCCGTGGACGCTGCGGGAGTTCGGCCTCGGCGCGCAGGTCCTCGCGGACCTCGGGGTGCACCAGATCCGGCTCCTCACGAACAGCCAGCCGAAGATCGCAGGGATCACCGGGTACGGGCTCACCGTGATCGAGCGGGTGCCGCTCGTCTCGATGAAGGGCGAAGCCTGACAGACGGGCGCGCTCGTTCGCTGGTAAAAGGACGCTCGGACAGGATCGCGATCGCGACGATCGCGCATCCCGCGCGGCAGGAAAGAGGAACGGCGGATGGCAGAGCAAGCGGTCGGGCAGGCACAGGCGAGGGTGATCGAAGGGAACCTGGTGGTCCCGCCGGGGGCGCGCTTCGCGCTCGTGGCGAGCCGCTTCAACCACTTCATCGTCGACCGCCTGGTCGAGGGCGCGCTCGACGCCATCGCGCGGCACGGCGGCGCGCTCGGCCGGACGTCGATCGTGCGCGTCCCGGGCGCGTGGGAGATGCCCACCATCGTGGGGAGGCTCGCGCACAAGAAGAGCGTCGACGCGATCATCACGCTGGGCGCGGTGATCCGGGGCTCGACGCCGCATTTCGACTACGTGGCGGCCGAGGTCACGAAGGGGATCGCGACCGTGTCGCTCCAGACCGGGGTGCCGGTCACGTTCGGGGTGCTCACGACCGACTCGATCGAGCAAGCGGTCGAGCGGGCGGGCACGAAGCATGGCAATAAGGGGTGGGAGGCCGCCGTCAGCGCGATCGAGATGCTCGCGCTCGGCGCCGCGCTGGACACCGCTGGCCTGTAAACGAAGGTTCTGAGAGATGGGTGCGCGCTCTACCGGCCGCGAAGCGGCCTTGCAGATGCTGTTCGCGGTGGAAGCCGGCGGGAGCTCGGCGCCCCGCGTCGTCGCGACCTTCTGGCGCGAGACGCCGGGCGATCCCGAGGGACGCGCCTACGCGGACGAGGTGGTGGTCGGGGTCGCCGAGGATCTCGCGGCCGTGGACGAGGCGATCCGGAAGGCGAGCACGAACTGGCGCCTTGAACGGATGGCGCGCGTCGATCGGAACGTCCTCCGGCTCGGCGCGTGGGAGCTCATGAACCGCCCGGAGGTGCCGCGCGCGGTCATCCTCGACGAGGCGGTCGAGCTCGCCAAGCGCTACGGCAGCGAGGAGAGCGGCGCCTTCGTGAACGGCGTGCTCGACCGGATCGCCGAGAACCTCGGCCGCGTCGACCGGGATCGCTGAGCGTCACGGCGCGCCGTCGCTCGGGCGCGCGCCTCGCTCACCACTTCAGCCAGGCGACCGTCACGCCGTCGCCGCCCTCGCTCGGGCCGCCCGGGCGGAGGCGCGCCACGTAAGGGCTCCCGCGCAGCGCCTCGCGGACGGCATCGCGCAGGGCGCCCGTGCCGTGCCCGTGGACGAAGAACGTGACCTTGCGGCCCGCGCCGAGCGAGCGATCGAGGAACTGCTCGGCCATGGCGACCGCCTCGTGCGCGCGCAGGCCACGGAGATCCACGGTGTTGTCCGCCGTCTGGATCGGGACGTCGGGGTCGGCGGCGGCGTCCAGATCGACGCGGCGCTGCGGGGGCGCCGCGGCGGCCGGCGGCGCGCCGGTGCCGCGCAGCTCGGCGATCGAGGTCGTGAGCTTGAGCGAGCCGGCGGTGACCCGCAGCTGGCCGCCCGAGAGGATCTCCACCACCTCGGCCTCGGCCCGCAAGCGAGGCACGTAGACGCGGGCGCCGACGCGGATGGCGGCCGGATCGATCGCCGGCCGCGCCTGCGGCTCGTCCTTCGGGCGCAGCTCGAGCTCGCCGCCGATCGACGTTTTCTGCCCGACCGCGTCCATGGCCCGAGCGGCCGCGCGCACGTCCTCCTCGGTGGGCTTGCCGCGCAGGCGCGCCTGCGCCGCCTTGAGGTCCTCGCGCGCGCGCCGCAGGCTGGCGAGCAGCGCCTCCCCCTCCCGCGTGATCACGCCGCGCTCCTTGTCCCGGAGCCGCTCGATCTCTGCCTCGAGCTCCCGCCGCTTCGCGCGGGAGGAGGCCGCCTCCCGCTCGGCGTCCTCGCGCGCGAGCTCAAGCGCGCGGCGCTCGGCGGAGAGCTTCTCGACCATCTGCTCGAAGGTGACCGTCTCCTTCGTGAGGAAGCGCTCGGCCCGCTCCAGCACGGCGCCCGGGATGCCGAACCGCCGCGCGACCGCGAGCGCGCTCGAGGCGCCGGGCACGCCGACGACGAGCCGGAAGGTCGGGCTCATGGTGGCGAGATCGAAGCCGACCGAGGCGTTCTCGAAGCGCTGATCCCCGAGCGCGAGCGCCTTGAGGCCCTCGTAGTGCGTGGTGCTGGCGACGGTGCCCCCGCGCGCGCACAGCGCGTCGAGCACGGCCGCGGCGAGCGCCTCGCCCTCGCGCGGATCGGTGCCGCCGGCGAGCTCGTCGAGCAGGACGAGCGCGCCGGGGCGCGTCTCGCCGAGGATCCGCCCCAGGTTCTTCACGTGGGCGCTGAAGGTCGACAGGTTCTTGTGGAGGTTCTGCTCGTCGCCGACGTCGGTCAGCACGACGTCGAAGAGCGCGACGCGAGAGCCGTCCCTGGCCGCGACCGGCAGGCCCGCGCGCACCATCAGCGCCGCGAGCCCGAGCGTCTTCAGGGCCACGGTCTTGCCGCCGGCGTTCGGTCCGGAGACGATCATCGCGCGCCCCGCGCTCATCGCGAGGTCGCTCGCGACCACCTTCACGCCGTCGAGCGCGAGGAGCGGGTGGCGGCCCCCGATGAGCTCGATGGAGGTCGGCCTCGATCCGCCCTCCGAGGCGCCCCGCCCGGCCTCGAAGGCGTCCTCCGGGACGTCCGGGAAGGTGAGGTCGAGGTCCTCCGCGAGCCGCGCCGCCGCGGCCCGCACGTCGGCGTGGGCCAGCGCGCGGGCGGCGGCCGCGACGCTCTCGACGTCCTCGGCCACGCGGGCGGTGAGCGCCGCATAGATCGCCAGCTCCTCCCGCGCGACCTCGGCGTCGACCATCTTCATCCGGTTGCCCGTCTCGACGAGCACCCGGGGCTCCACGAACACGGTGGCGCCGCTCGCGCTCGTCGCGTGGACGATGCCGGGGAAGCGCTCGTGCGCGTCGGATCGCACCGGCAGCACGTAGCGCCCGTCGCGCTCCGTCCAGTAGCGGTCCTGGAGGATGTCCTCGTGCTTCTGGATGAGGTCCTCGAGGCGCCGGACGAGCCGCTCGCGCACCGCGCGCCGCTCCGCGCGAAGCGCCTCCAGGCGAGGCGACGCGCGATCGGCGAGCGTGCCGTCCGGATCGAACGCCGCCGCGAGCTCGCGCGCGACGGCGTCGAGCTCGGGGTTGGTCGCGCACGCGGCGTGGAGCGCGGGCGCGATCTGACGCCGGCTCTGCAGGTACTGCCGCGACGTCCGCGCGGCCTCGAGGAGGCCGAGCACGGCGCGCAGCTCCTCGTTCGCGAGCGCCGCGCCGATGCGGGCCCGATCGAGCGCGTCCTCGAGCTCCGCGACGTCGCGCGAAGGCACCGGCTCCCCGGCCCGGGCGAGCTCCACCGCCTCGCGCACCTCCGCGAGCGCGGTGAGGGCCTCGGCGCGCGTCGACGCGAACGGCAGGGCCCGGGCCAGCCGCTTCCCGCCCCGAGACGCGCATCGCTCCGCGAGCGCCTCGAGGACGCGATCCCACTCCAGGTCGGCGCGGGTCTTGGTGGGACAGGGATCTGCGAAGGGCCCTTCGGGGTTGTGGTCCATCACGCTTCGGTCGGATCGCGGGCCACGCCGCCGGCCCCGCTCGGCATCGGGTTCTGCTCCTTCTCGAGGTAGCGGAAGATGGTGCGCGGGTCGACGCCGAGGTCGCGGGCCGTCTGCGTGCGGTTGCCGTTGTTGCGCTCGAGCGCCTCCAGCACGTACCGCCGCTGGAACTCCTCCTTGGCCTTCTCCAGCGGCATGATGGCCGTCTCGGCGCCCGGGCCGAGATCGAGGTCCTCCACGGCGAGGAGCGCCTGGTCGCAGAGGACGAGCGCCTTCTTGATGCGGTTCTCGAGCTGCCGGATGTTGCCGGGCCAGGGGTACTTCTTGATCGCGGAGAGCGCGGCCGGGCTGAAGCCTCGCACGGCGCTGCCGAGCTCGTCGGCGTACTTCGAGAGCAGGACCTTGGCGATGATGAGCACGTCGTCGCCGCGCTCGCGGAGCGGCGGGAGCCACAGGTTCACGACGTTGAGCCGGTAGTAGAGATCCTCCCGGAAATTGCCGGCGCGGATCTCCTCTTCGAGGTTCCTGTTCGTGGCGGCGACGATGCGGATGTCGACCTTCTCGGGCTTCGAGTCGCCGACGCGGAAGACGACCCGCTCCTGGAGCGCGCGGAGGAGCTTCACCTGGAGGTTCAGCGGTAGCTCGCCGATCTCGTCGAGGAACAGCGTGCCCTTGTCGGCGACCTGGAACTTGCCCGGGCGGCTGGCGATGGCGCCGGTGAAGGCGCCCTTCACGTGGCCGAAGAGCTCGCTCTCGATGAGGTTCTCGGGGATCGCGCCGCAGTTGATGGTGACGAAGGGGCCGCCGTCGCGCGGGCTGCGCCGGTGCAGCTCCCGCGCGATGAGCTCCTTCCCGGTCCCCGTCTCGCCCGTGATGAGCACGCTGATGTCCGTCGCCGCGACCTTCTGCAGCTTGCGGAACACCTCGAGCATCGACGGGCAGGCGCCGATGATCTCGCCGAACTTCTTGTCGTGCAGCTCCGCGACGAGCTTGGCCTTGTCGGCCCTGAGGGCGTTCAGGAGCATCGCGTTCTGGAGGATGAGCGAGGCCTGGGACGCGAAGATGCTGAGCAGGTCGAGCTGGGCGCGGTCGAAGAGGTGCTTGATCTTGTCGTTGCCGACGTAGAGCGCGCCGATGATCTGGCCCTGCGACAGGAGCGGCGCGCACATCACGCTGGAGAGCTTCATCGCGATGACGCTGTCGCTCCGGCCGAACTGCGTATCGGCGAGCGCGTCGGAGACGATCACCGGGCGGCCCGAGACGATGACCTGACGCACGATGCTGTCCGAGATCCCCCCGGCCGCGTCCGTGATGGCCTCCTTGCGGATGTTGCGCGACGCGCGCACCGCCAGCTTGCGGTCGCCGCCCGCGGCCGGCGCGGCCGGAGCGCCGCCGCTGACCGCCGTGTCGGCCGCCGCCTCCGCCCCCTCGAGGAGCAGGAGGAAGCCCTTGTCGGCGTGCGTCAGCTCGATGACGTCGTCGAGCATCGCCTCGAGGAGCTCGTCGACGCTGCGCCGGTTGATGAGCTTCTCGCTGAAGGCGAACAGCTTGCGGACGCCGGCGAGCTCCGACGAGCCCTGCAGCGGCGCGGGCCGCTCCGACCCGCCGTCGCACGCCGGGAGCCGCGCCTGGACGGTCGGCGCCTCGGCGAACATCGAGAAGCCGACCTCGACCGTGCCGAGCTGGAGCCGGTCGCCGTGCACCAGGCGGGCGCGCCGCTTCTTCTTGCCGTTGATCGCGATCTCCCCGTCGCGCTCGCACTCCTCCAGCACGAAATCGCGTCCGTCGAACACGATCTGCGCGTGATGGTCCAGCACCCCTGCCCCCGCGACCGCGACGTCGTTTCCGAGCGCCTTGCCGATCGTCGTGACCGGCTTGTGGACGCTGTACAGGCGTGGCGCGCCCTCGGAGGGGAAATACTTCAGGGTCGGCATCGAGGGCAGCATAGCAGGCGCGCCGCGGCCTCATGCAGCCGTGTTGGACGGCACACCGCGGCTTACCAGAGCTCTCCGACGACGACGGCGCCGAGCCCGCCTCGATAGGGCGTGAGGCTGCCGCCGAGCACGCGCGCGAACGGGGGACGGCCACGATCTTCCTGGTCGTCCAGGGCGACGGAGGCGCTCGAGTCCGGCCTCCCGAGGAACAAAGCGCCGGCGACGAGGCCGAGGGTGCCCGCCGCGCCCTGGGCGATGAGGCCGCGGCGGGGGTCGTGATCGCTCCCGATGTACGCGAGGTAGATGGGCAACGACACCACCGTGCCGATGCCGAGCCCGCCCCACATCCACGCGAGCTGGTTCCACGACGGCGTCCACGCGACGGACAGGCCGACGGCGCCCGCGGTCGCGACGTTGAACCCGATGAGGCCCCCGAGCGAGATGCTGTCGTTCGACTCGCTCCAGTCGCCGTTGCTGGCGGCGGCCCCGAACGCGCTGCCGATGAGCGAGCCCCAGACGGCGCCCGAGGCGAGGAACATGTTGGTCTGCGGCTTGGGCCGGAGGAGATAGTAGAAACCCCACCCCGCCGCGCCGCCGACGGTGGAGCCGATCACCTCGGCGGTCGCGAGCCCGAGGAAGCCCCACTCCTTGCCCTTCCGGGCGCTGACGTACTGGTAGGACGCGATGCCGAGCCCCTCGCCCGCGCCGATCACCATGCCCGTGGCGATCGCGGACGGCATGCCGCGCGGCATCGGCGGCGAGTCGAGGAAGTAGACGCCGACCGGCGCCGCGACGCCGAGGAGCGCGGGCGCGATGAACTGCGCGCCGGGATCGTCGATGCCGGCGAGCGCGTCGATCCAGATGCCGGTCCCCACGCCGTAGGCCACGGAGGTGGCGTAGAGGTAGCCGACCTCGAGCGGCGTCGATTTGGGCTCGCTCTTCTTCTGCGGGGCGTACCCGTAGCCGCCGTACTGGCCTCCGTACCCGCCGCCGTACTGACCGCCGTACGCGCCGCCCTGCTGACCACCGTAGGGCGGCGCGCCGTACTGGGCGGCGGCCGTCGAGCTGACGCTCGACAGGAGGAGCGCGGAGAGGAGACTCATGAGAGGTCGCGTGTGCATCGCGCCGCCACTTTACACGCTCGCGAGAGGCGAGGCGCGCGGCGGCGCGAGAAAGTGCCTTCCCGCGAGCCGACCCCGCGTCTCACTCTCTCGTGAGGGCGCGGGTCATGAGGTCCACGACGGCCTGCTGCGGCGGCTTTCCCTCGTACAGCATCCGGTACACCTCGACCGTAATCGGCGCGCTCACGCCCAGCTTGTCCGCGAGGTCGTGCGCGCTCTTTGCGGTCTTCACGCCCTCGGCGACATGGCCGAGGCCGGCGAGGATCTCGTCGAGCTTCCGTCCCCTGCCCATCTCGATCCCGACGGTGCGGTTGCGCGACAGCTCGCCCGTGCACGTGAGCACCAGGTCGCCCATCCCGGAGAGGCCGGCGAGGGTGAGCGGGTTCGCCCCCTTCGCCGCCGCCACGCGGCCTATCTCCGCGAGGCCGCGCGTGATGAGGCCGGCGCGCGCGTTGTGGCCGAAGCCGAGGCCGTCGCAGATGCCAGCGGCGATGGCGATGACGTTCTTGAGGGCGCCACCGACCTCGACGCCCACGACGTCATCGGACGAGTAGACCCGGAACCTGTCGGTCGCGAACATGCGCTGCACCGCGTGCGTCTCGCGCTCGCTCCTGCCAGCGACCACGACCGTGGTCGGCTGGCCGGCCGCGACCTCGCGCGCGAAGCTCGGGCCCGACAGGTACGAGAGCCGCGGCTCGGCCTCGCGCCCGAGCTCGTCGACCAGCACCTCGCTCATCAGCATCAGCGAGTCGTTCTCGATGCCCTTCGTCGCGCTGCACACGAGCGCGTCGCGGGGGATGTGGCGCCCTGCCTCCCGGACGACCTCGCGCAGCGCGTGCGACGGGACGACCACGACGGCGAGCTCCGCGCCGCGCAGCGCGTCCTCGAGATCGCCCGTCGCCCGCAGGCTCGCGGGCAGCTCCACGCCCGGCAGGTACCGGTCGTTCTGGCGCTCGCGGCCGATGCGCTCGGCGAGCTCGCCGTGGTGCGCCCAGAGGGCGGTGGGGTTGCCCTTGTCCGCCAGCAACTTCGCCAGCGCCGTCCCCCACGCGCCGGCCCCGATGACTGCGACGTTCGCCATGGCAGTGACCCTATCACCACCCGCGAGCGGGGGCCGACGGCGGCGCGCCGCTCGACCCGCCGGCGCGCCGCTCGACCCGCCGGTGTTTCGACTATGCTGCGCCCATGCTCTTCCGCACCGCCGCGCTGCGCGCGCTCGGCCTCGCGCTCTGCCTCTCGCTGCTCGGAACGGTGTGCGGCGCGTGCGGCCAAGGCGCGCTCGGCGTGATGCCCGGCGTCGTGAACGATCCGGGAAACCTCTCCCTCCGCAGGGCCATCCTCGCCTTCGCGACGAGCCAGCTCTGCACCGAGATGCGGAAGCGGAGCGTGCCGCTGCGCCTCCGCGACGAGGATCCGGTGACGGGCCGGTTCTACCCGGGCTCGTGCGTCGCCCAGGAGCTCGCGAACGGGCACCTGCTCCTCCAGTTCGGGGGGAGCGGCGTCGTCTGGACGAACCTGACGAAGCGCATGAGCTTCGATGCGAGCGCGGCCGTCGAGTACGACCACGACTTCCTGATGGATGGCGACACGATGTACGTGTACTTCCGCCAGCGCTCGACGACGGCGGCGAGCTTCACGACCAAGCTCATCGAGCAGCCCGCCGCGATCTCGCTCGGCGGCGTGTCGCTCGCCCAGGGCAGCGCGTACGCGAACGCGCTCGGCGCCCAGCTCCTGAAGACCGAGATCGCCCGGGGCTTCACCGTCATCCGCGACGACGACGGCGCCGTGCAGTTCGGGCTCGGCATCATCGAGAAGGGGCAGCGGCCCAACGCTCCGTACCAGCGCCGCGACAACGGCAAGCTGCTCCTGGCAAACGAGCGCACCGAGGTGCACCAGGAGCAGCGCGATTACATCGGCCCGCTGGAGATCGCGGGCAGCGACGAGGCCCTGACGCTCACGGTCGCCGTCGAGGGCGCGCCCGGCGTGGACGTCATCCTCGTGCCTCAAGGCGCCGGGGAGCCGTGGCTCCAGGCGTACCTGACGCAGCCCGCGCCGGCGCCCCTGACCGCGGCGGCCCTGCTCGACGAGCCTGTGTACTCCGGCGCCCCCTGGCGGCGAACGGTGCCGCTGCCCAAGGGGCAATACTACCTGGTCATCGACAACACGAGCGCCGCGGGGCGGACGCAGCCAACGACGTACGCCCGCGACGACCGCGCGGCCCTCGTGAGCTACGCCGTCGAGGTCGGAGACGCGCCCTGACGAGGGCGAACGAGGGCGAACGAGGGGCGAACGAGGGCAACGAGGGCGAACGAGGGCGAACGAGGACACGCGGGCGACGACGCCGACGGACCGCGCGTCGCCCGCCACGCCTGCGCACTTGCCGCGGCGAGGGGCGGCGTATACATAAGCTCTCTCTTGCCGCCGCGCCCCGATGATCAACCCCAGAGCGTCCCGTCGGTCGCGGCCAGTCGGCCCGCAAGCTCGGAGTTCAGACCCTCGATGAGGGGCAGCGCGAGCTCGGAGCCCCGCGCCAGCGCGGCCAAGGCGACAGGCGGCGCAGACCCGCGCTCGACGGGCAGCTCTCCTCCGCCAGGGGGCAGGGACGGCCGGGCGCCGCTGCGCTTCCTGTTCCACCTCGTGTGGATCTGCATCGTTCCCTTCGCGCTCGCGGTCCTGAACGTCTGGTTGCTCACCCCGCCGGCCCAGGGAGGGAGCTCCCAGCCGCTCCGGGTCTTCGTCGGCGAGCAGCAGATCCCGGCGGGCATCGTGCTCTTCACGATCTTCGCGATGATCCTCTGGCGGTTCCGCCACGAGCTGCCGTTCGCGTCGGCGATCGGCGTCGGCGGCCGCCGGGACATCCCGCCAAAGGCGCGCGCTCGCTTCGAGGACGCCGCGGCCCTCCTCGAGGAGGCCCACCGGATCCTGCGCGGCCGCAAGCGTGACGTCGAGCGCGAGCTGACGAGCGGCGAGCGCGAGCAGGTGACGCAGGCGATCGCGGCGCTCGAGCGCGCGATGAGCGCCGAGACGTTCGACGCCGACGAGTTCGACGCCGCCCACAGCCGCGCCGATCGCGCGGTCGGCGAGCACCTCGGCCGCTGGCGCAAGGGCGAGATGCGCGAGTACGCGGAGTCGATCGGCATCGCCGTGGCCGTCGCGCTCCTCCTGCGCGCCTTCGTCGTCGAGGCGTTCAAGATCCCGAGCGGCTCGATGATCCCGACCCTCATGGTCGGCGACCACATCTTCGTCAACAAGTTCACCTACGGCCCGCTCATCCCCTGGACCGACCAGCGCCTCTTCCCTCGCCTGCCGCCGTCGCGCGGCGACGTGATGGTGTTCAAGTTCCCCGAGAACAAGGAGCAGGACTTCATCAAGCGGACGATCGCCATCCCCGGCGACACGCTGGAGGCGATCAACGGCCGCCCCGTCATCAACGGCTGGCTCGTCCCTCACTGTCACGTCGGCCCCTACCACTACGAGGGCCGGCAAGCGGAGCTGTTCGTCGAATACCTCGGAGACAAGTCGTACTTCTCGCTCTACGAAAAGAACCCCGACGGCATGATGTGCGTGGAGAGCGACGACTGCACGCCGGGCTCCACGTGCCGGGGCGGCATCTGCGGCGATCTCCAGGGCCCCTTCAAGGTGGCCACCGACGAGGCGTGGGTGATGGGCGACAACCGCAACAACAGCCACGACTCGCGCAGCTGGCGCGGCGGGCTCGGCGCGGGCGTGCCCTTCGATCACATCAAGGGACGCGCGATGTTCGTGTGGATGAGCTTCGGCCCCGGCGGCGGCATCGCGCAGGATCGCCTCTTCGTGAACGTCATGGGGCGCCCGAAGCTCCCCGGCGCCCACGAGGCGACCCTGCACGACGGCCTCGAGAAATGCCTCCGCGAGCGGCCCCCCGTCTCCGAGACGACCCCGCCGCCCCCGCCCGCGCGCCCTCCGTCGAAGCGCCGCTGAAGCACTGAAGCCGCGCCGACAGCGCGTGGGAGCGCAGTCTCCACGACAGCGCGTAGGCGGTCTTGTCCCCTCGATCTCGACGCGGCGAGTCATGCTCCGGTCCAGGGCGACAGAGCAGGCGGTGCGCCCGGGGCGCCACGGGATCGAGCCGAAGAGGCCGAGGGGAGGCGCCGGTAGACGTGAGCAGCCCGAGCGCAATTTTCTGATGGGCGCTCGGTCGTTCACGCGCCACGCTTCCCATGCCCGAGGCGCCCGTGCGCCAGCTGCGTGCGCCTCGAACCCCGAACAGGAGCCAGGTGCATGAGCGACGCGATGTGGGCGCTGACGTACAACCGCGAGAAGCAGCCGTGGGAGTCCACCGTCGGGCTGTCCAAGGATCAGGTCGAGCGCCCGGCGATCGACGAGGCCAGGGACTACCACGACCGCGCGAGCGTCCTCGTCAAGCCGATCATGACGGGCTTCTGCGGCTCGGATCGCGGCATCTGGTTCCGCAGCGCCTTCAAGGACATGATCCTCTCGTCGCTCGATCGCGATCGGAAGGCGACGCGCACGATCGGCCACGAGCTGCTCGGCCGCGTGGTCGACCTCGGGACCGACGCGCGCCGGTCCTTCGGGCTTCAGATCGGCGACATCGTGTCGACCGAGAGCCACATCGCCTGCGGCGCTTGCTACCAGTGCCGCGTCGGCGACACCCACGTGTGCGCGGACGACAAGATCATCGGGATCAGCGAGGACGGCTGCTTCGCCGAGCTCGTCAAGCTGCCGGCGAAGAACCTCTGGCGCACCGACATCGCGAAGATCCGGCCCGAGGTCGCCGCGGTGCAGGAGCCGTTCGGCAACGCCGTGCACGCGTGCACCAAGGTGAACCTCCGCGGCAAGCGCGTGGCCATCTTCGGCTGCGGCACCATCGGCCTGTTCGCGATCGCGATCGCCCGCGCGATGGGGGCGATCTACGTCATCGGCGTGGAGCCGGCGGAGCGGAACGCCGAGATGGCCCGCCGCCTGGGCGCCGACGCGGTCCTGCGCCCGCACCGCGCGAGCCCCGAGCGGCCCCACGCGAGCGATCCCGAGCTGACGGAGCGGGTCCGGAAGCTCACGGACGGCGTCGGCGTCGACGTCGTGCTCGAGATGAGCGGCGTGAACAGCAGCGTCAACAACGCGATCCACGCGGCGAGGCGCGGGGGCGACGTGATCCTCTTCGGCCTGAAGAGCGGTGACGCGGTGATCGAGAACTTCGACCGCCTCATCGTGGACGGCATCAGCCTCCACAGCGTGATCGGCCGGCGCATCTTCGAGACGTGGCACATCACGCGCCACCTGCTCGAGTCGCGCGATCCGAACATCCACGACCTCATCTGGGAGGTCATCCTGAACCGGGGCGAGGGGACGGTGTTCGACTTCGAGGACTACGACGCGGCGGCCTTCCAGGAGGCGATCTCGAGCCACCCGAAGGTGATCCTCCGGTATTGAGCCGCTCAGGCGACGACGCCGAGGCGCCGGCCGACCCGCCGGAAGGCGTCGATCGCCTGATCGACGTGCTCGGGCTCGTGCGCGGCGGAGAGCTGCACCCGGATGCGGGCCTCGCCCTTCGGCACGACGGGGTACGAGAAGCCGATGACATAGATGCCCTCGGCGAGCAGCGCCCTCGCCATCTCGTTCGCGAGCTGCGCGTCGCCCAGCATGATGGGCACGATCGGGTGGACGCCTGGCTTGATGGTGAAGCCGGCCTGCGTCATCCCCTGCCGGAACCGGCGCGCGTTCTCCATCACCCGCAGGCGCAGCGAGGGCTCCGCGTCGATGAGGTCGAACACGGCGATCGAGGCGCCGGCGATCGCCGGGGCGAGCGTGTTGGAGAACAGGTACGGCCGCGATCGCTGCCGGAGCAGATCGACGATCGGCTGCCGGCCGGTCGTGAAGCCGCCGCTCGCCCCGCCCAGCGCCTTGCCCAGCGTGGAGGTGATCACGTCGACGCGGTGCATGACCCCGCAGAGCTCCGCGGTCCCGCGCCCCGTCGGCCCGATGAACCCGGTCGCGTGCGAGTCGTCGACCATCACCATCGCGCGGTACTTGTCGGCGAGATCGCAGATGGTATCGAGCTTCGCCAGGTACCCGTCCATCGAGAACACGCCGTCGGTGGCGATGAGCCGGAGCCGCTTGCCGGCCGTCGCGCGGAGGATTTCCTCGAGGGCGGCCATGTCCCCGTTCGGGTAGCGGTGCCGCTCGGCCTTGCAGAGGCGGACGCCGTCGATGATCGACGCGTGGTTCAGCGCGTCCGAGATGACGGCGTCCTCCTCGCCGAGGAGCGTCTCGAAGAGGCCGCCGTTCGCGTCGAAGCACGACGAGTAGAGGATGGCGTCCTCGGTGCCGAAGAAGCGGGCGATCCTGGACTCGAGCCGCCGGTGAAGGTCCTGCGTGCCGCAGATGAAGCGCACGCTGGAGAGGCCGAAGCCGTGCGTGTCGATTGCCTCCTTCGCCGCCGCGATGACCGCCGGGTGCGACGACAGGCCAAGGTAGTTGTTCGCGCAGAAGTTCAGGACTCCGGCGCCGCCTTCGGTCCGGATCACCGGCCCCTGCGGCGTCGCGAGGATCCGCTCTTCCTTGTAGAGACCCGCCGCACGGATGTCCTCCAACGCCCGTACGTACAGTGACCGAGCGACATCGAACATGACGTCGTTATAAAACGGGGCTGTCAGCCGGTCGACGGGGGAACGCCGTCCGGACCCCCAGGGCGGCGCTGCTCATGGGCCTGAGCGCCAGCAGGCGACCCCGGACACGAGAGGCAGGGTGCACGCCGCTTTGTCGCGCGCGGCGCGGCCGCGGCCTACTCGATCCAGGAGGCACGTGGCAGAACGGGCAGCGTCCAGCGCCGCGCGATCGCCGTGCGGCTCGCGTCGCGTGCGCCAGCGCGCGCCGCGCGGGCCGAGCGCACGAACGGCGCCCTCGGGAGGAGCAGGCATGACGGAAGCCAGGGGGGACTTCCGGCGAAGCGCCGGTGTGCTGTGCGCTGTCGCGTGGCTCGCGGCCGCCGCGAGCCACCCGGGCTGCAGCCGCGCGGAGGATCCGCCCGGACGGACCAGCGCGGGCTCCACCGGCGGAGCGCCAGGCACGACCGCGGCGAGCGGAACGGGAGGCGGGGGCGGCGCGGGGGGGGATGCTCCCTATGCGGCTTTGCCGCTCGTCCCGGCGATCGCGTTCGACGCGACGCCGGATGTCGCCGGGGCTTACGTGTACTTCACCGCTCTTGGCGCGGACGGCAGGGCCGGGGTCTTCAGGATCGGCGCGCAAGGCGGCGCGGGCGCCGCCGAGATCGCGGCCGGTCCGCCGCTCGTGGCGCCGCTCGGGATCGCGACGAGCGCGGACGGCGGTCGCGTCTTCGTGGCCGACCCAGGCGCGGGCGACCCGGCGCTCGACGACGCGGGCGCGCTCTTCGCGATCGATCTGCCCGGCGGCGCCGTCGCCCCGATCGAGGGCGGCGAGGGGCTGCGCGCGCGCGGCCTCGAGGTCGCCCGCGGCGCGGACAACGAGGAGCGGATCATCTTCTCGGGGCGCGATCGCGACGATGGCGAGCCCGGCGTGTTCTCGCTGCCGGCGCGCGGCGGCGAGGCGTCGGCGCTCGCCAAGGGGAGCCCGCTCGTCGATCCGAGCGGGATCGCGGTCGCCGGCCGGGGCGATGTCTTCGTGTGCGACACCCTCGCGAGCCCCGACAAGACGGCGACCGTCTTCAGGATCGAGGACGGCTTCGTGAGCCCGTTCGCGACCGGGCTGCACGTCGGTACTCCGTGCGGCATCGCGCTGACGCGCGACGACGCGGCGCTGCTCGTGCTCACGCGCGACCCGACCCGAGGCGCCGACGAGGTCGTGTGGATCGAGGTGGCGTCCGGAGCGCGCTCGGCGACGGCCGCCGGCGCGCCTGGCCACGACGAGCCCGGGGGGCTGCACCGGGCGAGGGGCGCCGACGTCTTCGCGTTCGTCGATCACAGCGCCCAGAAGCAAGGCTCGGTGTTCCTGCTCAGGCAATGAGCCGCAGAGGAGCGATGGAAGGACCCGCACGCATGATCCACCGACCGTCGCGCGCCGTCGCCGTCTTCACGGCGTCCGTCGCGCTGAGCGCGCCCAGCCTCGCCGCAGCGTCGAGCCACCGCGAGGCGCCGGCCATCGCGAGGGATCCGGCCGCCGACAACACCGACCTGTACGCGTGGGTGGAAGGCGGCAACCTCGTGATCCTCGCGAGCTACATTCCGCTCGAGGAGCCCGCCAGCGGGCCGAACTTCCACGGCTTCTCGGACGACGTGCTCTACGAGGTGCACATCGCGCGCGGGCCGTCGAGCCTCGAGGACGCGCTGACCTATCAGTTCCGGTTCTCGACAAGGCCGTACGTGGCGGCGGATCCGGCGGGGCTCACGCCGGCGCCGAGCGGCGGCAACGAGTTCTTCTCGCAGCTCGCCGGCGGGGAGCAGACGTACTCCGTGACGAAGATCGAGGGCGGCGCGTCGACCGTGCTCCTGAGGGACGCCCCGGTCGCGCCGCCGAACATCGGGAGGAGGACGAACCAGCTCGCCTACCGGATCACCGGCGGCGGCTACCCGGCCTTCGCGACGTCCTCGAAGTTCCTCAAGCAGATGGCGGGCGGCGCGGGGCGCGCCTGGGCCGGGCCGCGCGACGACGGGTTCTACGCGGATCTCGGCCGCGCGTCCGATCTGGCGGGGTTGTGCCCGCTCCTCGCGGCGCCGAACCCGTCGTGCACCGCGCGCGACAACCTCGCTGGCTTCAACGTCCACACGCTCGCGCTCGAGCTCCCGCTCGCCGCGGTCAACGGCGGCGCGGAGCCGACGCCGGGGCCGAGCGACCGGCAGACGCTCGGCGTCTGGGCCTCCGCGAGCCGCCGCAAGGTGCGGATCCTGCGCGCGAACGGCAAGGAAGATGGCCTCGGTCCCTGGGTCCAGGTGTCGCGCGTCGGCCTGCCGCTGATCAACACCTGGATCATCGGCCTGCAGGACAAGGACAAGTACAACCGCGCGCACCCGCGCGACGATCTCGCCAACTTCGGAGCCTACTTCCTGAACCCGATCCTGGTGCGGGACGCCGAGTTCGCCGGGCTCTACCAGGCAGGCCAGCCGCTCGCGGCCTTCGATCCCGAGGCGCTGAAGCAGAGCCGGAGCGACCTCATCGACGCCTTCAACCTGAAGCCCGCGAGCCTCGGAGGGCACAGCCTGGAGACCGTCGGCGACGTGCTCCGGATCGATCTGGGCATGCCGTCGGGCTTCCCGAACGGCCGCGCGCTGGTCCCCGGCGCGGATCACGAGCAGACCGACGTCACCGACGCGCTGCTCACGCTCGTCCTGACCGGCGCGCTCGGCGCGACGGCGGGCGACGGCGTGGGCGCGAACGACGCGCGGTTCCTCCCGGCCTTCCCTTACCTCGCGACGGCCTGGGAGGGCGCGACCCAGGGCCACTTCCGGCCCTGAGCGGCCCGGCGTGGCGCAGCGCGCAGCTCGCCTGTCACGGCGCAGCGCACCGCATCCCGCACACGCCGCCCGCGGCGCCCCCGCGCCCTCGTCGAACACACGCGGCGCGGCACTCGCCGTCGCGCGTGCAGGCCTCGCCCTCGGCCTTCGGCGCCGCGCAGCGCCCGTCCACGCAGCGCGCGCCGGCCGCGCAGAGCCCGCCAAGGCAGGCGGCGCCGGCGGAGGGCAGCGCCGCCTCGCTGCAGCGCGCGTCGACGCAGCGGCGGCCCCGCCCGCAGGCCGCGTGGGCCTCGCAGCGGCCGCCGAGCGGGACGTCGTCCGCGCACGCGCGCCCGGCGCAGTGGCCGCGGCACTCGGGGTGCGCCTCGGCGTAGCGCGTCTGCCGGGTGACCGCGGCCAGCGCGTCGACCGAGAGGCCGCAGGGCCCCGCGGCGCGCGGGGCGCGGCAGGTGCCCGCGTCGGTGGGGCCGGCGCCTTCGCAGCGCAGCCCGCCCGCGCACTCGAGCGACGACCGGCACCGGGCCCCCTCGTCGAGCGCGCCCAGCACGATCCCCTCGCACGCTGGCGGGACCGGGGCGGCGAGCGGAGAGACCCAGTCGCACCCATCGAGCGACCGTTCCATCGCCTCGACGCAGCGGCCCACATCGTCGGTCGATAGCTTCACCGCCCGCGCGCGCACCGCGACGCTCAGGGCGCGCACGCACTCGGCGGCGGCCTGGAAGCCCGCGGCGCCGCCGCAGCACGCCGCCTTGCGCCGCGCGGGCAATGCGTGAAGCGCGTCGCACAGCCGGGCCGCGAGCGGCTCCGGCGCGCCCTCGGCCTTCCCGTAGACGGGGGTGATCTCGTCGCCCGGCAGGTTCTCCGCGGGCCCTGCCGGCGAGGGCGCCGCGGTCGCGCCCGCCTCCGGCGAGGGCGCCGCGTCCGCGTCCGCCCCTGGCGACGGCGTCGCGGTCGCGCCCGCCTCCGGCGAGGTGCGGCGAGCACACGCGGCGCAGAGGTGCACGATCAGCGCCGCGGCGCAGAGCCGCTGCAGGCGGTGGCCATCCGTCTGGACAGGCAATGCGATCTCCTCCGCGCTGCGCGCTGCTGGTCGATCGAACGATGCGCTGGAGCGGCGAGCTTGCCGGCGCAGGCCGGCGAGGCAAGCTCTTTCGCGATCGGCTCGAGCCTGTGACGCCCCCGGGAGAGCCACGGCGCGCCCAGGGCGGAGCTCCGGCGCGAGGGGAGGTCAGCGCTCCGATGCTGCGACGAACGGGTTGCCTCTTCGCCTGCGCTGCCCTGAGCGGAAGCCTCGGTTGCACCGAGCGCCCGCGCGCCGAGGCCGTCCCGGCCGCGACGGCGTCGACCGGGCGCCCCGCCGAGGCGCCGGCGCCCTCTAGCCTCGACGCGGCGCGCGCGCTCGCGCTCGCGGCCCCGGCGGGCGCGAGCGCCGTCGATCGCGAGATCGAGGCGCTATCCCGGCGTATCGCGAAGGCGCCCGACGGCGCGGATCTCTGGAGCGCGCTCGGCCACGCGTGGCTACGAAAGGCGCGCGCCTCGGGCGATCCGTCGCTCTACGGCCGGGCTCACGCGTGCGCGGAGGCCGGGCTCGCGCTGGCCGCAGGGGATCGCGCGTCGCTCAACCTGCTCGGCCTCGCGCTGATCCACGAGCGCAGGTTCACCGAGGCGCGCGACGCGGCGGAGCGGGTCCTCTCGCGGGACGAGGGCGACGCGCTCGCGCTCGGGACGCTCAGCGACGCCGCCCTCGCGCTCGGCGCCTTCCAGGTCGCGGCGCACGCCGCGCAGCGGATGGTCGACCAGCGGCCCGGCCTGCCGTCCTACGCGCGGGCCGCACACCTCCGGTGGCTCCAGGGCGACGCGGCGACGGCGAAGCGGATCATCCGCCTCGCGATCGACGCCGGCGACCCGGGCGAACCCGAGGCGCTCGCGTGGACCCTGACCCAGGCGGCCATGATGTTCTGGCACGAGGGCGACCACGAGGGCGCAGACCTGGGCTTCGAGCGGGCGCTCGCCGCGCAGGCCGGGTATCCGCCGGCGCTCGCCGGCAGGGCGCGCGTCGCGCTGGCCCGCGGCGCGTGGGGCCGCGCCGTCGAGCTCCTCGAGCGGGCCCACCAGCAGCGCCCGGACGCGGAGACCGCGTGGCTGCTCGGCGACGCCAGGATGGCTGCAGGCGACCACGCCGGCGCAGCGCGAGCCTACGCCGGAGCGGTCGACGCGGGGCAGCGGTCGGACCGGCGGACCCTCGCGCTGTACTACGCGACCAAGGGCCTGGAGCGCGACGAGGCGCTCCGCCTCGCCGACGCGGAGCGCGCCGTCCGCGCAGACATCTACACCGAGGACATTCACGCCTGGGCGCTGTACCGCGCGGGCAAGCTGGCCGAAGCGCGCGCGGCCAGCGACAGGGCGCTGGCGCTCGGCACGAGGGACGCGCGCTTGCTCTACCACGCCGGGGCGATCCGGATCGCCCTGGGGGACCTGGCGCGAGGCGAGCGGCTCGTGCGGGACGCGCTCGATCTGAACCCCGGGTTCGACATGACAGGGGCCGCCGAGGCCGAGCAGCTCCTCGCGCGTCGCAAGGCCCCCCGCGGCCCGGCGCGCTGACGGCTCTGAAGGAGCAGCGCGGGAGGCGCGCTGAGGGTGAGCACGCGAGGCGTGCCGTGTTGTGAAAGCTCGGGAGTCCGGCCGAGGGGGCACTCGACCTCAGGTGTCGTATTTCACGGTCGACGGGACCACCAGCGGTGGAGGGGCGATCGCAGGTTGTGACGGCGCAGGGGCGGGCTCATCGGTGGGGTCCGATCCTGGCTGGCTCTTCGGTGGCTGGCCGTGGAGCTCCCGCAGCCGGGCGGGCGCGGGCTCGATCGCTGTCGGGGCCTCATCTCCTCCCGTCTCCCCCGCCGCGACGGGGGGCACGCTCACCGCGGGCGGCGGCGGGACGAACATCCTCGGCACCTGGATGGAGCGGGCGATCGACGCGACCTCCGGGAAGCTCATGGCCATCCGCTCGACAAACGCCGCACGGGCCGCATCATCGGGGGCGCTCGCCGAGGCCTTCGCGACCCGCAGGGCCGACCAGAGCTCGTAATACCAGGCGGAGAGGGAGGCATGCGCTTCCAGCAGGTCACGAATGGTATCCTCGGAAACGATGACGTTCTTGCCCATGGGCGAGAGGATACATGACCGAGCGACGCCTCCCACCTCGTTCGAGCGGCACAACACCTGAGGAGCGGGCACCGGACCCGACCTCGACGCGCGCGGCGCCCGGCGCTCTCCGCGGCCACGGGACGCCGCGCGACGACGCCACGGCGCTCAGGATCGTCACCTATAACGTCCGCTACTTCGGGCACGGCTTGCGGGGCATCGCCTCGACGAGCGCCGCCATCACCCGGATCGCGACGACGCTCGCGCGGATGTCCCCGCTGCCCGATCTCGTGTGCCTCCAGGAGGTCGAGACCCAGTCGCTGAGGTCCTCGACGATGAACCCGCGCTGGCACCCGGAAGAGACCCAGCTCGATCGCCTGATGACGGAGCTGCACGCGGCGCTGGCGCAGACAGAGCGGCGCGAGCGCTACGTCGCCTACTACTTCCCCGCGCACACCTACAGGCTTACCTCGCGGACGAACATCTACACGACCGGGCTCGCGGTGCTCGCGCGCGACACATTCCACATCGGACACCACAACGCGGAGCGCCCGCACGACATCACCCATCGGCGGGGGGTCAAGAGCCTGAAGCAGACGCGCATCTGCGCGCACGTGTCGTTCGAGCACGAGAGCGGGCAGAGCTTCGATGTGTTCAACACCCACCTCAGCCTGCCGAGCGTGTTCTCGCGGGAGTTCTGGACAGGCGAGGCGCGGATGGGGTTCGGGCCCAATCAGATCGAGGAGGCGAGGGTGCTCGCCGACTTCGTCCGCCGCGAGCGCCGGAGCGACAATTTCGTGGTGGTCGGCGATTTCAACTCGCTGCCAGGCTCGCCGGTCGATCGCTTCCTGCGCGAGGAGATCGGCTTCGTGGACGCGTTCGCGAAGGTCCGCTGCCTCTCCGAGACCGAGGCGCGCGCCTTCCCGACGGCCGGCTTCATGAACCTCCGCATGCACCTCGACCACGTCTACTCGTCCGAGCGCCTCCAGTGGCTGGACTTCACGGGCACGCACCCGTTCGGGCACAAGGGCGCGTTCGCGGGGCTATCCGATCATGTCCCCCTGATCGCGCGCTGCCGCCTGCCGGGCTCCGCCGGCTGACCGCCCCGCAGCGCCGCCGCTCTGGGCGCGGCGGAGCGCCGCGCGGCGGCCCTTCACCCCGGCAGCCAGAGCAGGTCGTCCATGATGGGCTCGAGGCACGCGGAGATCTGGGGGCCGAGATCGGCGCCGCACGCGAGCTTGCCGAAGCAGGCGCGGACCTCGTGCCGGCCGCGGCTGTTCATCGCGCCGATGGCTCGCTCGAGCTGCGGGCCGAGGCCGTCCTCCAGGCTCTGCCGGCAGGTGTCGTAATCGAGGTCTCCGCACCCCGCGAGGCGGCCGCAGAGGACGGCCATGTACGGCGCCAGGTCGGCGCGCGGGAGCGTGGTGGCCGTCATGGCCTCGGAGCCGCAGCGGCTCACCTCCTCCGCATAGGCGGCGGTGAAGGGATCGCCCTCGAAGCGCCGCAGCGCTGCCAGCGAGCACTCCGAGGTCGCGCGGAGCATCTTCGGCGAGGCCATCGTCGTCATCTGCGTGCATTGCTCGAACTTCGGCCAGCCCTTCGCCTGCTCGGTGGCCCGCTGGTAGAGCGCCTCGAGGTACACGCACCAGGCGCGCTGGGCCTCGCGCTGCTCGCGCTGCTCGACGCTGGCCCCCCGCGCGCCCTGCCCGTCGGGCGATGCCTGCGCGGGTCGCGCGGGCGCCTTCGCGGAGGCGGCGGGCGCCGACGCGCCGCCGCATCCCGACGCGAGGGCCGCGGAGATCAGCGAGGCTGCGCCGAGCATGGAGGCGGCGGCGCGGAAGCTGCGTTCATGGATTGTGCCTTTCACGGGAGCCCCCCTTCGTCGAACAGGCTGCGCAGCAGCTTTCCTGGCCCATCGAGGCCACGCGCGTGCAGAACCGGCCCAGCGACGTGCACGTGCACAGCCCAGGCCACACGCGCGCCGGCCGAGGCGGCGTCGAGCGAGCGGAGGCGCTCGGGGCGCGCGGCGGCGGAGCGGCGCGCGGTCTTTGCTCGATCAGCGGCCGGACCGGGAGCCGGGCCGCTGGCCGATGAGCAGCTTGAGCTTGAAGAGCGCGCCGATCTGCCCGCGGTCCATGGCGATGCGCGGGAAATTCAGGGGGTCGAAGGACGAGAGCATGCAAAGGCCGGAGTTGTTGGTGAAGCCGATCTCGAAGCCGGCCTCCTTCACGGCGCGATGGAACGCGCCGCACAGGCTGTATCCGACGGGGTACGCGACCGCGTGCACGGCCTCGTTCAGGGCGTCGGAGAGCACGCGCCGGGAGCGCGCAAGATCGCGAGTGGCCTCTTCCGGCGAGAGCGTCTGGAGGACACGATGGCTGTGCGAGTGCGACTGCACGTCCATGCCCGCCCGGCGCAGCGCCCCGATGTGGTTCCAGTCCATGATCGTCCTGGTCGCGAGCGCGCGCTCCTCGCCGAGGTCGATCGACACCCCCGTGGCGCGCTCGATCTCGTCCCAGAGGCGCCCGATGTCGACGCCGGAGGTGCGCTTGATGGTCTGGCAGACGAGCATCGCCGCCGCGATCGGGTCGCGCAGCGGCTCGAGCACGAGGGTCGCTGGGTAGGCGATCTCGACGCGCGCCCGACGGCACCGGTGCATGAGGAGCGCGACGCGATCCCACCAGAAGAGGCGGCCCCTGTCGGGGTACCCGGTGGCGATGAAGAACGTGGCCGTGACCCCCGCGCGCTCGAGGAGGGGCAACGCGACGTCGTGGTTGTCACGGTAGCCGTCGTCGAACGCGACCATGACGGGGTTCGGCGGGAGCTTCCGCCCCTTCGCGAGGAGCCGCACGTCCCGGAGGGACACCACGGTGCCGTGCGTCTTGATGACCGCGAGCTGCTCCTCGAACTCGCGCGCGCTCACCTCGGCGACCCCGGGATCGAGCTCGTCCACCTCCGAGACTTCCGCGATGCGGTGGTAGGTGAACACGGAGAGCACGGGCAGCCGAAGCTTCGCGCGCAGCCAGAGGAAGCGATCCAGGAGCCCGAGGGTGTCGAGCACCCCGGCGGCGAGCACACGACGACCGCGCGGCAACCTCCTGCGAATCCACGTCAGTGGATGTGCGACGACGTACACGGATGTATTCCAGCACACATCCGACGTTGGTGCTTGCTCTCGAGAGCGGCTCCGACGGCGAAGCTCCTGCGCTTCCGGCGGGTGGGCCGCCGACCGGGGAATCCGGGGCGGCAGCGATCCCGCTAAAGTGGCGCCCGATGTTCTCGACGGACGCCCCTCAACCTGGGTCGGACGCCCCCCAACCTGGGTCGGACGCCCCCCAACCTGGGTCGGACGTACCTCAACCTGGGTCGACGGGCGTGGACGTACCTCAACCTGGGTCGGGCGATGGCCCCCCCTCGAAGCCGCCCTCGCCCCAGCCTGGTTCGGTCTCGCCTCAACCTGAGTCAGTCGCGGCGCCTCTGTCGAAGCCGCTCTCGCCGCTCGGCACCGCCGGAGTTGCGCTGGCGACAGCAACCATCCTGTTTGCGCTGGGGGTGTATACCGTCGAGACGAGCCTGCCCGAACTGGCGGCACGCAGCCGAGCACCTCGACCGGCGATCGTGACCACCGGCGGTCCTGTAAGCATCACCGCTGTGGCTTCAAAGCAAGCAGCCGTCCCCATGCAGCTGGCGAGCGCGACCGAGGCCACGGCACAGCCGACGCCGACCGCATCCCCGACGCCACGTGCTGAGGCTGCGCCACCGCCAGTACCGCCAAGCACCGAGGCCGCGGCACCTCCAGCACCATCAGCCATCGAGGCCGCGGCACCTCCAGCACCATCAGCCACCGAGACGGCAGCCCTTCAACAACAGACATCCGTCGACGCTGCAGCGACGACTCCGCCGACCCCGCGAAAGGGCCACGGCCTGCTCAAGCTCAACTCCTCCCAGAATGCGACCGTCTACGTGACGGGCGTGCCGGTGGGACCCAGCGAGCGACCCGTCGAGGTGCGTTGCGGGCGCTTTTTCGTTCGACTCGGCGAGCCGACGCGCGACGGCACGCGATGGCTCACCGAGGGCAGGACCGTCCGCGTCAAGTGCGGTGTGCTGACGGAGGTGAGCTTCTGAGCTCGTCCGCCCCGCTCTCGGCCGTCGCGAGGACGAGGTAGATCACCGAAACGGCGCCCGCGCCGAGGAGCGCATCTCGACACGCCTCGAGCGTGGCCCCCGTGGTCGCCACGTCGTCGATGAGCGCGACCCTCCGGCGCTGGACGCGCTCGGGCGCGTGCACGCGAAACGCACCTGCCACGTTCTGCAGGCGGAGATCGCGCGGGAGCTGCGCCTGCTGCGCGGTGGGACGGACACGGCAGAGGGCCCGTGGGGCGAAGGACACCGCGAGTCCGTCAGCGACGTGCGCGGCCAGCAGGGCGGCCTGGTTGTACCCGCGCTCGGCGAGACGACGCGGATGCAGCGGCACCGGGACAACGAGGTCGACGCGCACGTCCGCATCGCGCGCCGCGCAGAGCATCAACCGGCCGAGCGGCCGCGCGAGATCCGGACGATCTCCGTACTTGAAGCGCCGGATACCTTCCGCAACCGCCCCGCCAAACGGAGCGAACGCGACGAGAGGTGCTCCCGCAGCGGCGCGCGTGCCCGCGCCTCCTCGCGGCGCCCCCCCTGCGTAAGGCACGGAGGTCCGCGCGCAATCGGCGCAGAACACCGAGGCACAGGCGATCGGGGTGTCACAGCCCGCACAGGCCGGCGGGCTGAGCGTGTGCGCAGCGGCGGCGACCACGGAGCGGACTGCGGCGACGAGGGCGCTGGAAAGGCTCATGAGCTACCAGCGCGATCTTCGTCGTGAGTGGACGTGCGGTTGCGTGGGCGCACGAAAGAAGATCTCTTTGCAAACGACGCGCGGTACGATCGCGATCATCGTGGTTCACGTCCTGAAATTCCGGCGCTCTACCAGCTGGCGGAGGGGCCCCCGTTGAGCGCGTGGAGATGGACGGATGAGCGTGGCGTCCAGCGGAGCCTGGGCACCGCCGAGCTGCGCAGCGCGCTGGCTGCCGGGATCATTCCAGGCTCCACGCTCGTCTGGCGCAAGGGCATGGACGCCTGGGCGCCCGCGTCCAGGCAGCCGGAGCTCGCCGACGCCGCCCAGCTCCGGCGCAAGCCCGAGGCGCGCACCGCTGCGCCCGAGGGGCCGGCCGCCGGGGTTGAAGAGGCCGCTCGCGAGGACGGCGCGGCGCTGGAGCTCGAGCTCATCGAGGATCTGGGTGCAGCGCCCGCCCGCAGCGGGCAGCCCGTCGGCCCGGCGCCCACGGAGAGGTCCTCGAACGGGCGGAGGCCCGCGGCGCCGCACGCGAGCCGGGCGACAACGCGACCGAAGCCGCCTCCCCTGCCGCCGCGCAAGCGAGAGTCCATGAGGACGCTCACAGGCGTCGAGGCGCCGGCAGACGCGCCGGCCAGCGGACAGAGCGCGCCGATCGTCGTGCCAGCCGCGGGCGGGACGTTCGATGCGGGGGTCGCCCGCGCGATCACCCAGCTCCCCCGTTACGACGGCCCCTCGCCCGGCGACCAGGGACCGACCGAGATCCCGCGCGCGCCGAAGCTCCCCTCGGGGGCGGAGGAACCCGAGGAGACCTCCGCGGGTCAGCGCCCTGCCGCAGACGCAGGCAGCGCCGCGGGAGGCGCCGGCGCGACGGCGGACGGCGATGAGCCGGCGCCGCCGAGGCGCGCGGCGGGCGCGGCCGCGCCCAGCAGCCCGGGAACGGCGCCGAGAGCCGCGGGCGGTACGACGTCGCGCGCGGAGGCGAGACCACCCCGGCCGCCGCCTCTCCCCGTCGATCGCGACGCGAAGCTGGCGGGCGCTGCACCGCAGAACGATGGGCGCGGCGGAGCGACGACCGGCGCGGATCAGGGCGCCGGCAAGCCTCTTTCGGCGGGGCCACCGGCGCCGTCGAGCCCCGGTCGCGCCACGAAGCGCCCCGCGCTCACGGGGAAGCGTTCCGTGCCGCCACCTCCAGTTCCGGTCCGGTTCCCCGCGGTCGCCGGGAAGCGGCCTGCAGGCCCGCGCGCGCCTGACGCGTCGGATCAGACGGCGGCCGGCGCAAAGGCTCTCGTCCGTCTCGGAGCGCTCCCCGCGCCGCCGCCGCGCCCCCCTGCGGACGCGCCCCGCGCCACGCCCTTGATCGCAGCGCCCCCCGCGCCGTCGGCCCCGCTGGCGACGCCGACCTTGCCCCTCGCTGCGCCGGCCCCGCCGGCCGAAGCGGCGCCTGTCACGGTCGCCGGCCCCGCGGCGATGGCGTCGCCTGGCTCTCGCCCTGCGAGCCCAGCGACGTCCGCCGACGGTCCCTCGCCCCGCAGCGCCGAGGACACGCCGGCCGCCGACGGCCGCGATCCCGCGGCGAGCCGCGATCGCGGCGACGCCCCGGAGCCCTCCACCACGGTGCTGCGCCGCGAGAGCCCGGAGCTCCCCACGCCGCCCGTGCCCAGCGAGACGAAGCGCTCTCCTCTGGCCGCCGAGGCGCCGATGGGGCGCCGCGAGTATGCGACGATCCCGTCGGTCGGCGTCGGATCGAGCGCGTCGCAGGGGCACCCGGCGATGCGCTCGTGGCCGGGGCTGCCGAACCCGCAGCGCAGCGCGACGGCTGCCGACGCGCTGCAGGCCTCGGGCCAGCGATCGGATCGGGGCTCTGTCCCCGGATCGGGCAACGGCCCGCCAGGGCTCAACCCGCGCGCGCTCGCGGCGCGACGCGGTGACGGCAAGGGGCTCTCTGCAGCGGTGACCGTACCGGTCTCGTCGCTCGTCGGCCTCTGCGGGGCGGCGCTGCTCATGAGCGTCGTCGCCTTCTTCGCGGGCCGCCGCTCCGTCACGACCGCGCGCCAGTCGCCGGTCGGGACGGCGCGCACGACGCTCGGCGCAGCGCAGGACGCCGCGCGCTCGGCGATCCCCGTCCCGCCGAAGCCTTGCTGGGTGGCGCGTCAGCCCCAGCCATGGGCGCCGCTCGTTGCGAAGAGCATCCCCTTCGAGGTCACGGCGACGAAGGGCGGCAAGCTCGTGGTGGGGTACGCGAAGAGCCCCATGGAGGCCGTCGGCCTCGAGATCGATCCCGCGACCGGGGAGCGAAGCGAGCGGTTCTCGAACCGAGAGGCCGCCGACATCGTGAGCATCTCGCCGGTCGAGGAGCGCTTCACCGTCCTCACGGCAGCGCAGCAGGCCATCCGCTCTCCCGTCAGCGTGCCGGGGCCGAGGTCGTTCGTCGTCGGTCTGGCGGACGGCGCTCTGGTGGCGGCCGATGCTCCCGACGCCGCCCCCTCCCCGCTCTGGCCGGTGCAAGGGGATGAGCCGCTCGAGGCGCCGCGCGCGCTCGCGGCCGGCGCCAGCGGCTACGCCGTCGCGTTCCGCCGCGAGAAGGCCGTGTGGGCAGGCTGGCTCGACGCCGAGCGCAAGCCCGTCGGCGAGCTCACCCGGGTGATCGGCTCCGGAGGCTCGATCGGCAAGCCATCGCTCGGATGGAACGAGCGCGCGCTCGCCGTCGTCTTTGCCGATCGGCCAGCGGACGGGCGATGGGAGATCCGCGCCGGGCAGGCCGCTCCGGGCACCATCCCCAGGTCGACCCAGGTGATCCCGCTCCCTTCCGGCGGCCCCGGGGGGGACGCCTTCGCGCCGGATATCGCGGGGCTCGGCGATGGACGCTGGCTCCTCGTGTGGACCGAGGGCCCGCCGGGGAGCCGCGCCATGCGCGCGCAGACCCTGGCCGCCAACTTCTCCCCCATCGGGGATCCGATCGCGCTCTCGCCGCCGGCCGGGAACTTCGGGCAAGGCGTGCTCGGCGTATCGTCGCGCTCGGGTTACGTGGGCGTGGTGTTCCTCTCGAAGCCTGCCGCGAGCTACGAGCTCTGGGGGGTCATCCTCCAATGCGGGTGACGAGGCCGCCGGGCCGCGCGAGCCGGCTCCGCGTGGCGGCGCTCGCGCTGCTGCTGGTCGCGCCGCACGCGCCCCTGCTCGCCGCGTGCACCGCGCAGGTCTCGCTGCTCGATCAGGGACAGGCCCTGCGCACGGGCAAGCAGCCCTACGACGAGTTCTTCGAGGCCACCCGGGCGCTCCGCGACGAGTCGCTGAAGGCCGAGGAGCTCTCGAACGCAGCGCCGGCCGAGCTGTCGCGCGCGCTGGGGCTCGATCCGAAATCGGACAGCAAGGCGGCGCTCGAAGCGGCGCGCGCGCGCGCGGCGGAGCTCCGCGCGGCGGGCGTGCTGCTCCAGGTCGAGCTCGTGCCAGAGGCGCGGATCGCGAGCGCCCGAGGCGGGCGCTCGCTGGACGCGGAGGACAGGGACACCATCGCGGCGTTCGAGGCGTCCTTGAAGAGCTCCCTCGCGACGTCGAAGCAGCTCGGCGAGCTCTCGAACCGCGCCGCGGAGCTCGAGAAGAAGCGGGCGTCGCTTTCGGCCACGTGGGCAGAGGCGCTCGCGGACGATCCGCAGCGTCGCGAGGTGAAGCACGAGCTCGCGGCGGCCGAACGCGTGATCGCGGAGGCGGGCGCGGCCGCGGATCGACATGCCGGCAGGGCGTCGAAGCTCGCGCTCGATCTGGTGCTCGCCGTCGATTCGGGCGACGCTCCGGCGCGGCGGGGCGCGGCGAGCCGACCGCCGACGAGGCAACCCGCCGCGAGCGTGAAGGCGCCGCCGCGGCGCGGGAGCAGCACGGGGGCCGCCCCGAAGCCGCCGAAGCCACCGACGTCGCACGGCGAGGACGATTTCGATCCCTGACATCGTCGGCATCGCGCACCGCGCACGCCGCACGGCGCGCGCTGGCCCCGCTGGACGCCGGGGCCGCCGGGGAGGAGCGGAGCCGCTTCCCCACTTGTCCGACGCGCATCGAGACGCCTATCCTCGCGCGAGCGATCCAGGAGCGCGGCCCGCCTGAACGCCGCGGCCCTGGCCGCACATGTGCAGTTCGACGCCCCCGCGCTCCGGCCCTCCTCGCTGATGATCCGATCCCTGCCGTTCGCCTCCATCGCTCTGGGATCGGCGCTCCTCGCGCTCACGTTCGCGCCCAGGAGGGCGGCGGCGCAGGCGTCGCCGCAGTCGGAGGGCTTGGCCGTCGGCGGGTTCACGTTCCGCCCCTCGGTGGAGCTCCGGCTCCGCGGAGAGTTCCGCCGGTACCCGGTCGACACGGGCGGCGACGTCTACAGCTCGAACGCGGTGCTCGCCGAGGGCTTCGGAGGCGCGCTGCCGCCGCTCAGCGACACGGGCAACGTCGTCAAGACACAGTGGTTCTTCGCCCAGCGCGCGCGCCTCGGGCTGAGCGTCGAGCGCGGCCCCGTCACGGGCGTCGTCACGCTGCAGGACGCGCGCCTCTGGGGGAACGACGACGCGATCTTCGTCGGGCCGGGCGAGCCGGCCCTCCCGGAGACGGCGCCGTACGAGGCGTACATCGATCTGCGCGCGCGCTCGGGACGCCGCGCCTTCATCCGGCTGGGCCGGCAGCGGATCGCGTGGGGGGATGGCCGCCTCGTCGGAGCGGACGACGAGACGCTCACCGGGCGATCGCTCGACGCGGTGCGCGCAGGGCTGCAGCTCGGCAACGTCGACCTCGAGGCGATGGCCGTGCTCCTCGCCGCGCCGGGAGGCGCTCCGCCCGAGGTGGCGGGGACGCGCAAGCCCATCGCCGCCGGGACAGGGTCCCAGCTCTACGGCCTGAACGCGATCTGGCGGCTCGCTCCCCTGCTCCACCTCGAGGCCACGGCGCTCGCGCGCATCACCCGGGAGCCGCGCCCGGCCTGGCTCACGCCCGGCGACACCGTCGTCCTCGACGCGCGCGTCTCCGGCGACCGCCGGGGCTTTCGTTACGCGATCGAGGGGGCGTACGAGCTCGGTCGTGTGGCAACGTTCGCGGCCGACCGCGCTCTCGGCGCGTTCGCGGCCGCAGCGCGGGCAGAGCTCGAGACAGCGCTCCCCGCCCACCTCACCTTCAGCGCCCGCGGCGCTTACGCGACGGGCGACGACGGCACGCTCGCGGTGGGCGAGACGCAACGCCGCTTCGATCCGATCCTGCCCGACGCGCAGAACAACCACGGCCGCATGGGGCTCTACGCGTGGTCCAACGTGATCGAGGGGGGCGGAAGCGTCCGCGCCTCGCCCTTCGACCCGCTGACCGTCGCCGCCGGATACACGTTCGTCGGCCTCGCCTCTCCGACAGGCAGGTGGGTGACAGCGCGCCTCCTCCCTGTCGGCGCCGCCAGCGACAACGAGAGCCGGACGCTGGGCCACGAGATCGACGTCTCGCTCGCCTTGCAGCCGTGGGAGCCGCTGCGCCTCGCGCTCGGCTACGGCCTGTTCATCTTCGGTGACGGCGCCCAGGCGATCTTCACGAAGGCGAACCGCGCGCACGACGACGGCCGCCCGGCGGATCTGCAGCAGTGGGCGTTCCTGCAGGCAACGCTGACCGCCCCCTGAGGCGATCCCGGGAGCGCGCGCCGCTTTTCTGCTGGGGAAGGGAATCGAGGGGCTCGAGGCGCCGCGCCGTCCCGCGTGGCGCCTCAGGTACGCGGGGGGCCGCCCGAGGCATCGGGCGCCACCCCGCGCTTCGTGATCAGGTGCTCGGGGCGGGCTTCGGGGTGCCGAAGATGCTGGCCGCGCGGCGCTTCTCCTTGGCGGCGCGATCCCGGTCGCTGTAGCTCGGGATCACGACGCGCTGGCGCTGCGGCAGCTCGCGGCCCCCGACGATGGCGTCGACCTCCTCGGCGTCCAGCGTCTCGCGCTCGAGGAGCGCAATGGCGAGCCGCTCGAGGATCTCGCGGTTGTCCGTGAGGAGCTGCCGCGCCTCGGCGTGGGAGTCGAGGATGAACCGCCGCACCTCGTCGTCGATCTGATTGGCGATCGTCTCCGAGTAGTCGCGGCGCCGGCTCGTGAAATCGCGCCCGAGGAACACGCTCTCCTCGTCAGCGCCGTACGAGATCGGCCCGATCACGTCGCTCATGCCGAACTCGGTCACCATGCGCCGCGCGAGGTTCGACGCCTGCTTGATGTCGTTGCCCGCGCCCGTCGTGAACTGGCCGAACACGATCTCCTCCGCCACGCGGCCGCCCATCAGCACCGACAGCCGCGCCTTGGCGAAGTCGCGCGACATGCTGAGCCGGTCCTCCTTCGGCAGCTGCTGCGTGAGGCCGAGCGCCGGGCCGCGCGGGATGATCGTCACCTTGTGGACCGGATCCGAGAACTTCTCCAGGAGCTTCGCGACGAGCGCGTGCCCGGCCTCGTGGTAGGCCGTGGTCCGCTTCTCCTCGTCGCTGATGACCATGCTGCGGCGCTCGGCGCCCATCAGCACCTTGTCCTTGGCCATCTCGAAGTCGACCATCGAGACGACGTCCTTGTCCTGACGCGCCGCGAGGAGGGCCGCCTCGTTGACCAGGTTCTCGATGTCGGCGCCGACGAACCCGGGCGTGCCCCGCGCCAGGATCTCCATGTCGACGTCCGGGCCGAGCGGGACCTTCTTCGTGTGGACCCGGAGGATGCCCTCGCGGCCGCGCACGTCGGGGCGGTTCACGACGATGCGCCGGTCGAAGCGGCCAGGCCGCAGGATCGCCGGGTCGAGGACGTCGGGGCGGTTCGTCGCGGCGACGATGATCACGCCCTCGTTCGACTCGAAGCCGTCCATCTCGACGAGCAGCTGGTTCAACGTCTGCTCGCGCTCGTCATGACCGCCGCCGAGCCCCGCGCCGCGGTGGCGGCCGACCGCGTCGATCTCATCGATGAAGATGATGCACGGCGCGTGCTTCTTTCCCTGCTCGAACAGGTCGCGCACCCGGCTCGCGCCGACGCCGACGAACATCTCGACGAAATCCGAGCCGGAGATGGAGAAGAACGGCACGCCCGCCTCGCCGGCGATCGCGCGCGCGAGCAGCGTCTTGCCCGTCCCGGGGGGGCCCATCATCAGGACGCCCTTCGGGATCCGGCCGCCGAGCTTCTGGAACTTCTTCGGGTCCTTGAGGAACGCGATGATCTCCTCGAGCTCGTCCTTCGCCTCGTCGATGCCCGCGACGTCGGCGAACGTCACCTTGTTCTGCGCCTCGCTGAGCAGCCGGGCGCGCGACTTGCCGAAGCTCATCGCCTTGCCGCCGCCGGCCTGGAGCTGGCGCATGAACAGATAGAACATCACGAGCAGGAAGACCGTCGGCAGGAGGTACATGATCGCCCCCGGCCAGAACGGCGACGTGTCTTCCTTCTCGAAGAACACCGCGACCTTGTTGTCGACGATCGTCTTCGTGATCTCGTCGGCGTTGTCAGGCCCGATCGTGACCTTCTTCGTCTTCGTCCCGCTCTTCGGGTCCTTGACCCAGAAGGTGTACTCGCGGTCCTTGATCGTGACCGACTCGACGTGCGGATCCTTGTCCTTGGCCTCGACCTGGACCTGGGCCATGAACTCGCTGAACGCGACTTGTGTGGCGGGCCGGGAATCCGGGCTCAAGAACTGCCAGATCGCCAAGAACATCATGATCAGCAGAACCCAGAGCAGCAGCGTCTTGTGCGATTGCTTCACGAGGACCCTCTAAGCTCGCGCGGCGAGCCGGCGTGTACTGAAATTGTACGCGTGTTCCAGTCAGCATGCCACCCGTCAGCTCGGTCGTCGACCGCGGGTCTCCACCGTGGTGACACGGCGAAAAAAGGGGGCTCGACAGGGGCCGCGGGTGGGGTGCATGCGGTCAGGTCCCGCGACGCGCAGACCCATCCTCGATAAGCACGCTGGACTCCTCTGGAAAGCCCACGGCGATCTCTTCGCCGCCGCGAACCCGGACGCGCAGCGGCCGCCCCAGCTTGCGAGCCCGCTCGATCGCGAATCGCTGCGCCCGACCGAGCGGAATCGACAGCGGCTCGCTGCCGTCGAGGACGTCTGGATCGCCGCCAAGCGGCCGATCTCGCTCGGCGACGAGCATGTCCGAGAGCGCGCAGAGGTGCTCGACGATCGCCGGCGACAGGCCCTCGAGGAGCGGGAGGAGCTCGCGGCGGACGCGGACGCGGGTGAAGCGGGGATCCCGGTTGCTGGGATCCTCTGCGAACGCCACTCGATGTCGGCCGAGGTGAGCCAGGATGTCGGCGCGGCGGGCCTGGAGTAAGGGGCGGATGAGCTCGATGCTCGCCGCCGAGCCCGGCTCCACACCGCCGCACGCCGCGCCGGCGACGTCGGACGGGAGCGGGGCGCGCGGCGGCAGGACAGCGAGCCCACGCGGCCCCGCGCCCCGCAGCAGGCGCAAGAGCACCGTCTCGGCCCGGTCGTCCGCGGTGTGGCCGGTCGCGATCGCGCGGGCGCCGTGCGCCGCCGCGGCGGCTGCCAGCGCGGCAAACCGGGCGGCGCGCGCCCTGGCCTGGAGGTTCGCGCCGGGCGCCACGTTCACGAGGGTCTCGGCGTAAGGGACCCCGAGCTGCTCGGACAGGTCGCGCGCGATCGCGAGCTCGGCCGCGGCCGCGGCGCGGAGGCCGTGGTCGACGCCGTGCGCGACCACCTCGTGGCCGATCCGCCGCCGGAGCAGCGAAAGGACGTGCAGCAGGGCGGTCGAGTCGGGGCCTCCGGAGCAGGCGCAGAGCACGACGTCGCCGCGAGCCAGCAGCCGCTCATCCCGGATCAGCCGCTCGGCGAGGCGGAGCAGCGACGGGGGGTGCGACCGGCCCCGCCTGGGCGGCGGGGGAGGTCCAGAAGGAGGGCTCATCGCAGCTCGAACGCTTTGCAGAAGATGATCTCGTCGCGATCCTCGAGTGAGGTGCTCAGGTGCGGCGCGACCGGGTAGCCAAGCGAGCAACGAGGCCCGCGGCCAGGCGACCCGGCGCCCCCCTCGTCGGGATCGGGGACCACCGGCTCGAACGAGGCGCAATCGGGGCAGGCGAACACGAGGCGATAGCGCCGCGCCTCTTCGCGGAGCCGATCGTCGAGGTGGTGAATCATCCCTGGCAGCGTAGCGCAAGCCGCCGGGCGACGGCGCCACGCGGCCGCGCGCGGCCCTCCGGCCGAGCTCGGCGGAGCAGCGCTCGGCGCGGAGAGCAGGCCGGCATGCCCGAGCGGATCAGCGCGCGTCAGCGCACGGATTTGCGGGCGCGGGAGAGCCGCACGATCGACTCGATATGGCTCGTCTGGGGAAAGAGCTCGACCGCCTCGATGTCCGTGATCTCGAAGCCGCCGCGGAGGATCCCGCCGAGATCGCGCGCGAGGGTGGCCGGATCGCAGGAGACGTAGACGACCACGCGCGCGCTCGAGGCGGCGATCGCGCGCGCCGCGCCGGGAGCCCCGCTGCGCGGCGGATCCAGCACCACGACGTCGGTGCGCGCCGGGATCGGGTGCTGATCGGCGTCCGCCTCGATCGCCTTGCCGGCGAGGCCCCGAGCGGCGAGGTTCTGCCGCAGGCAAGCGACCGCTGCGGACGAGAGCTCGACGGCCGTGAAGGACGCGGGCCCCGGCGGGCCCGAGGCCGCGGCCCCGGCGGGCTCGGCGGCCGGGGAGGGTCGCTGCGCGCCGCGCGCGAGCAGCACGGAGAGCGTCCCGCTCCCGGCGAACAGCTCCAGGACGTGCGGCGGCCGGGTCGAGTCGAGGTGGGCGAGCTCGGCGGCGCGGCGGGCGAGGACGGCCGCCCCCTCCTCGGACGGCTGCCCGAACCCGCCCGGCGCGAGGAACAGCGGCAGGCCGTCCGCTCCCAGGATCGCGGGCCGCGGATCGCCGAACGACGCGGCCTCGCGCGCGCCGTCGAGCGTGACGCGGGCGCCGGCCCACTCCCCGCGCGCCGTGCGCTCGTCCAGCCGCTGCCATACGGCCGGCGGCAGCTGCCCACGCCACAGGACCTCGACCACCGGGCGGCTCGAGGCGCCCAGCGAGATCAGGACATCGCCCTCCCCCACGGCTCCATGGAGGACGCCGGGCAACTCGCCGGCGAGCGGCGCGATCGCGTCGACAAGCACCACGCAGCGATCGACCGCCGCCACCGCGTGCGTCCTCGGCGCGCGATACCCCACGCGCACCTCGCCGCGCTCCGCGCGCGCGAACAACCTCGCCCGCGACCGGTAGCCGAGCGAAAGGGGGGCCGGATGTACGCGGATCGGCGGCAGATCGGCCTCGGCGAGCGACGTCGCCCGCGCGATGGCTTGCCGGACGATCTGCTCGTGCGCGGCCTGCTGCGCCTCGATACGGACGTGCATCCAGTCGCAGCCGCCGCAGGCGTCAGCGAAGCGGCACGGCGGAGCGACGCGGTCGGCGCTCGGCTCGACGACACCGAGGAGCCTGCCCCTCGCCGGGCGTGCGCTCCGGTCGAGCTCGACCTCGACAAGATCACCCGGCGCGGTCCCAGGGACGAAGACGACCTCGCCGGCGAGCCGACCGACCCCCGCGCCTCCAGCGGCCAGCGCCTCGATACGCAGCTGAGCTCGCTCGCCGGGGCGGTGCCGCGCCCTGACACCGTTCGAGCGGCGGTGGACAGACTTCATCCCTTCATCGTAAGGCGCTGCAGGCCGATCCGGCCGGGGTGGACGACGGATGCTCGGTCGCGGACAGCAAGAGAGGGCGCGCGAAAGGCGCCCGCAGAGCTCCCCGGCACGCAGGAGCTCGACTGGCCCGTGGTGGTCGCGTCCGTCGAGGCGGGCGACGCAGGGACAGCGTCCACGCCCCTGGAGGGCGAGGACTGCGCGGCGTTCGTCTTCATGTAGATCAGCGCGCCGATACCGAGCACGCACAGCACGGTGAGGGTGATGACGGCGACGAGCACGAGCGTGTTCCTGCCGTTCCCCCTGGACGCCGCGTCCTGCGTGGCGGCCCAGATGGCCGCCGGATCCGGGCGCGGCAGGGAGAGCGCGGTCTCGATCTGCGACTGTGGAGGCTGCGCTGTCGCCGCGGACGCGAACAGCTGGGCCTGCCCCACGGTCATCGGCGCCTGGACCGCATGCGCCGGCGAGCTGACAGGGGGCGCATGGGCTGCGGCATGGCCCTGGCCATTGAAGGGAAGCGCGTACGGGACTGCGGCGTGCGCCGGCGACGGCGCGGCGACGGCCGGGGTCCTGGTCATCCGCGCGTGACGCGCAGGCTCGCTCGCGCCCTGCGGGACCGGCGGTGGATCCTGCGACGGGAGCGCGAGCGTGGACGCGAGCGGGTTGCCCAGCTCGCTGTCGAGGAGGCCTCCCTTGGGGAGGGGCGCGAGCTCGCCGGTGTCGAAGTCGCGCGGAGGGTACGGGCTCGAGGAGAGCGGAGGCGGAGCAGGATCGTGGCCGCCGGGCACGCGCGGTGGGCCCGGGTAGGCCGGCGAAAAGCCGGGGCGCGCCGTCGGCATGCCAGGGCGCACCGTGGCAATGCCGGACTGGACGCCGGCCTGGCGCGGCTGCGCTGGCGCCGGCTCGGGCACCATGCCGGCCGCCGGGCGCACCATCGGGCGCTCCCCATGAGGAAGGGAGCGCACCGGCTCGGCTTGCTCGCGCGTCGCGACCGTCGTCGGGACATCCTCATCGTCATCCATCAGCGATGAGGCGACCATCTGCCGATCGTCCACGTCCCTCGACGGCGGGCGCCCGACCGGCGCGATCCCGCTCGCCGGCGGAGCGTTGTGCCGCAGGATCTGCGGCGGCGTGAGGCGCTGCTGCGGCTCAGGCTCCCGACCGCGGCTGCGCAGCCCGACGCTGTCCGTGGCCGTCGTCGAGCTGCGCGAGCGCACCTGCTCGACGTTGATGGTGGACGTCACCTCGGCAGCCCACGCGAGGTGCGCCTCGCGCTTCTGGATGCGATCGACGAACACCTGCTGCACGAAGTGCGCGACCTCTTCGGAGCCAACGAAGACCCCGCTCCTCATCAGGAAATTCTGCAGCGCTCGCGAGAACTCACGCGCGGTCTGGAAGCGGTCTTGCTTGTGCTTGGCGAGCGCCTTCATGACCACGCTCTCCAGCTCGATCGGATAGTCGGGCACGATCGTGGACGGCGGCGGGACCACGCAGGCCTGCACCTTCTCGAGCGTGTCGAGATCCGTATCCATCCGGAAGAGGCGCTGGTTCGTCGTGAGCTCCCAGAGGACGACCCCGAGCGCGAACACGTCGGTCGTGCGATCGATCTCGTTGCCGCGCACCTGCTCGGGAGACATGTAGGCCAACTTGCCTTTGAGTGTTCCCGCGCGGGTGGACGACAGCCGGTCGGCCACCTTGGCGATCCCGAAATCCACGACCTTGGTGTAGCCGTCGTAGGTGAGGAACAGGTTGTGCGGCGTGACGTCTCGGTGCACCAGGCCGAGCAGCTGGCCGTTCTTTCCGCGCAGCTCGTGAGCGGCGTGGAGCCCCTCCGCGGCGTCGGAGCAGATGCGCGCAGCGAGCTCGGGCGAGATGCGCAGCCGGCGCTCCTCCGCGCGGCGCATCACCTCGCGGAGCGGCTCGCCGTGGAGGTACTCCATGGCGATCCAGTAGGTGTTGTCGTCCTTCCCGAGGTCGAAGACCTGCGCGACGTTGGCGTGGTTGATGCCAGCCGCGATGCGCGCCTCATCCAGGAACATGTCGACGAACTGATCGTCCTCGACCAGATGAGGGTGGATCCGCTTGATCGCGACCCACTTCTGGAAGCCGCCCGGGCCATCCATGCGAGCCAGGTGAACGCTCGCCATTCCGCCCACCCCGATCTCGTCGACCACACGGTAACGGCCCAGGAAGTAGGTCCCCTGCTGCTTCTCGGACTCCTTCGCGCGCGCTTCGAGCGATGAATGGGTCGACCCGGGGCTTGGAGGTCCGCCCATTCGCGATGCGGGTCGAGGCGGGGGTTGGGGCATGAGCGGTCACTACTTTACCGCGAGTTCGCGGCGCTTTGCCATGTCGTCTCGGCCAGGACACCTTCCAGATGGTCAGCTTCAATCCACCGGGGCGCTGAAGGCGCCTGTCCCGACAGGTAGGACACCACCTGAAACCCAGGACGGAGTCGTGACGGGCTCAGGGGAACGGTTGCCCAGGTTGACCCCGCTCGAAGTAGAAGCGGAACCCCCCGGTGACCCGCGAGAGGAGCTCCCGAGGGATGGCGTCGGCTGGATGACCGAGCCCTGCGTCGCGCGGATCGCCGACCCAGACGTCGAACGTCGCGTCGGTGTACTTGTCGACCGCGTCCGTCTCGTTGGGATCGCCGCTGAACAGCGCCTGGAACTTGATGGTCCCATCGACGGCGTAGAGCACGATGTTCTGGTTGTGGCAGGACCGCTGGAGGTAAAGCGCCATGTGCACGAGCGGCGCGAGCCCCTCCGGCTTCGGCGTCGGCGGAGGCGAGCCCGGCAGCTCGACGCCGGGCGGGAGCCCGACGCTCAGGTCGACGTCGAGCTTGTTCACGGTCCCGTCCCCGCGGATGATGTCGACGTCGTCGATCAGGACCGCGAGCCCGTCCGAGATCTCCTGCAGGTCGCTCCCCCGCTGCACCCGGACCTGCAAGGTGGAGCGGTAGGGGACCGCGGCGAAGAAGTCCGGGTTCATGTCGTAGCTGTCGTCCCAGCAGCCGGCCGCGCGCAGCCGTTCGCTGACGACCTCGCCTTCCCCCTGCCCGAGCGAGCACCCGAGCGAGAGCGCGCAGGCGAGGGGCGCGAGCGCACGGGCCCTCATGACGCCGCCTGCGAGCGAAGGGCCGCCTTGATGCGGCCTCCCCCGAGGACGCGATCGCCCCGGTAGACCACGGCCATCTGCCCGGGGGAGACGGACCGCACCGGGCTCGCGAACCGCGCCACGAAGCTCTCCACGCCCGTCGCGGGGTCGCGGCGCCGCTCGATGATGCCGGGCGCCGCCTCGTGCCGCGCGCGCACCCGCACCTCGGCCTCCAGGGGGAAGACCGCGTCGTCGCACCACACCGCGTCGTCGATCTCGGCGCCCGCGGCGTACAGATCGCCCTCGTCGCCGAGGTGCACCGCGCCGGACGCGGCGTCGAGGCCCACGACGAACGCGGGCCGGCCGAGCGAGACGCCGATGCCCTTGCGCTGGCCCACCGTGAAGCCGTGCACCCCGCCATGCGACCCGACCACGCGGCCGTCCCGATCGACGATGGGGCCGGGCCGGAGCCTGTCCGCGGCGCGGTCGGCCACGAACGGCGCGTAACGGCCGGAGGGGATGAAGCACAGCTCCTGGCTCTCCCCCTTCTCGGCGCCCGGGAGCCCGCGGGCGATCGCCTCGGCGCGCACCTCGTCCTTGGTCGAGTCGCCGAGCGGGAAGAGGAGCCGCGACAGCTCGTCCGACCGGAGCATGTGCAGGAAATAGCTCTGATCCTTGTGCCGATCGCGGCCGCGGTAGAGGCGAGCGCAGCCCTCCTCCAGGACGACCCGCGCATAGTGGCCCGTCGCGACCCACGAGACCCCCAGCCGCTCCGCCAGCGGGAACAGCTCCCGGAGCTTGACCGAGCGGTTGCAGGCCACGCACGGGCTCGGCGTCTCACCCGCGAGGTAGGCCTCGACGAAAGGGTCGACGACGTGCTCGCGGAACAGGGCGCGCCGGTCGAACGTGTAGTGCGGGATCCCGAGGTGGTCGGCGACCCGGCGGGCGTCGTGCTGATCCTCGGGCGCGCAGCAGCGGCTCTTCACGCTGCCGTCGTCGGGGTAGTCCCAGAGGTGCAGCGTCACGCCGACGACCTCGTATCCAGCGTCGCAGAGGCGCGCCGCCGCGACGGACGAGTCGACTCCGCCGCTCATCGCGATGAAGACGCGTGCCCCCGAGGAGGCCCGCTCGCCGGGCCGCGCCGTACCGTCGGCCTCTCGGACCAGAGTTGCCATTTCCGTTCTTATAGCGTGGATTCCTCGCCGCGGCCGGACGCCGCGGGCGAACGCGCGCGGGAGGGATGCTCCGGCGAGCGCGCGCGGGAGGGATGCTGCGGCGAGGGCTCGCGCGAGGAGCCAGGACGGCGGCGCGCCGGCGAATGAATGATCAGGCTGGCTCGCCGCCATTCACCCTTGGCCACCCCCGCAGGGCGCGTGTACCGTCTGCCTGATGCCGAGCGGGGTCGTGCTCGTGATCGAGGACGAGGAGTACATCGCGGACCTGCTCGCCACCGCGATCCGGGAGGCAGGTTACGAGGTCATCTTCTGCGCCACCGCGGAGGCCGGGCTCTCCACCGCCTGCACCCTGGAGCCCGAGTGCATCGTCTGCGACATCGGGCTGCCCGACCACGACGGCTACTGGGTCGCGCGCAACGTGCGCACCCAGCCGTCCCGGGTATCGGTCACCCCGTTCCTGTTCCTCTCCGCGCTCGACGACCAGGAGGCCCGCCTCGAAGGGTTCCACGTGGGCGCCGACGTCTACATGACCAAGCCGTTCCGGGTCGGCGAGGTCGTCGCGCAGATCGGGGCGCTCGTGCAGATGGCGTCACGCCTTCGCCAGCGGCGGGACAGCCTCATGTCCATCCCGGCCTCCGTCGATCAGACCGCGATCGAGGGAGATCTCAGCCAGATGTCCATCGCGACCGTCCTCACGGTCCTCGAGATGGAGCGGCGCTCGGGCGTGTTCGAGGTGAGCAGCAAGAAACGTCGGGCTCAGCTGGACATCGCCGAAGGGTGCATCGTCGAGGGGACCGTGGGAGGCACGCGCGCCTCGGCGCTCGCCGCGCTCCGCACCATGCTGAGCTGGAAGGTCGGACGGTTCGCGTTCGTGCCAGGCGTCCGCCCCCTGCCCGCGGAGCGGACATCCATCGCTGCGTACCTGCTCGAGGCGACCCGGCTCGAGGACGAGAGCGCCCGCGTCGAGCTGCCGCTCCCGCCGTCGCGACGCCGTCCGGAGCCCCGGAGCGCGACGACGGCGCTCGGCGGGCCGTCGTCCATTCTGGACGACGTCGCGCCGCCGTCGTCGCGCGTCGTGTCCGAGGAGCGCCTGCGCCGCGGTCCCACCCCTCTGCCACAGAGGGGCTCCGACCCCGGCGTGGCGATCTCCGATGGGCCGCCGTCGCTCGAGCTGAACTTCGAGTTCGAGCTGGCGACCCCGGCGGCGCCGCCGACGCTGCCCTCGCTGACCCGCAGGACGGCGAAGCCGTCGAGCCAGCGCGGCATGCGCGTGGAGGAGAGCGAGCCTCCGACGCTCCCGCGAAGCGGGAGCCTGACGCCGCCCTCGCGACCGTCCTCGCCAGGGCGCGAGCGGCAGAGCGCCGTGGACACGGGCGAGCTCTCCCGCGGGACCCTCGCTCCCCCGGAGACCCAGCCGGCAAGCGAAGAGGGCCCGCCGCGCGCGACCCCGATCCCCCCGAGACCGGCGCCGGCCAGGCCCCCCCGCCCTGACGCGAAGAAGCGCTGACGGCAGAAACGGGGACAGCGAGGAAACGGAAGCGCCGATCTACAGCGTCGGCTGCTGCTCCACCTCGCCCGGATCGTGATCGCGCAGGTAGCTCAGGTTGACCGCGTTCACGACGGCGTGCGCCAGGATCGGCCCGACGAGCGACCCCGTCGCCGCGAAGATGGCGCCGAGCCCCGCGCCCACGCCCACCGCCCAGCCGATCCACACCCAGCGGCTCGGACCGCGCATCTGGTGCATCAGACCGAAGAGGATCGCGCTCAGCAGCACGCCGAGGAGCGGCGTCAGCAGCCCGCGGAAGAGCAGCTCCTCCCCCAGGCTCGAGAGGCCCGCGAGGAGCAGGATCTGGCCGAGCGAGAAGTCGCGCGCGACCGGGCGGAGCTCCGCGTGCAGGCGCCGGGCCCAGCTGAACCGGGCCACGGCGACGCGCGTCGTCACGATGACGCCGGCCGCCAGCGTGAGGCCGAGCGCGGCGCTCATCAGCAGCGCCGCCAGCGGCGGCAGCGCGAGCCACGGGCTCGGGTGGATCCACGGCCATCCATCCCGCAGCACCAGGCCCAGCGAGATCGCCAGCGCCGCGAGGACGAGATAGCCGGACGCCGCCTGCACCGTCGCGTCGGTTCGACCGGTCCGCGCCCATCGCGACGCCATGTCCCATCATGGCACGCCGAAAGAAGCCGGTGAAGCAGCGCCCGCCGTCAGGACCCCTGGCCGAGCGCCGGCAACCGGAGTACGTCGACGCCCATGCACGCGACCGTGGTCATCGCCCGCTCGGCCCCATCCGCGAGCGCGCCGTGAGCGACGCGTCGCCCGGCGCCGCCCGCTGCCGCGTGTGCGACGCGGCGCTCGCGCCGGAGGGCGATCGCTGCCCGCAGTGCGGCGCGGCCGCGCGCGCCGAGGCCTGCCCGCACTGCGGCGGCGTGACCGGCGTCTCGGCGCACCCCGAGCTGCGCTTCGCGTGCGACGCCTGCGGCGGCCCGCGCGTCCCCGTCACCGACGCCCGCGTCGAGCGATCCGGCCGCGAGGTGCCGCTGCTCCAGAAGGCGCGCGCGGCGGCCTCGGCGCGCTCGGTCTGGCGCGCCGCGGGCATCGCGGCCAGCGCGCTGCTCGGCTTCGAGCTGTTCCTGTTCGCCGTGCTGCTGCTCGTCCTCAACGCGAGCGTCGGGCTCTTCACCGCCGGCCTCCTCACCATGGCGCCCGTCGGCGCCTTCGCCCTCTGGGCGCTCCGGCGGACGAAGTCGCGGAGCCGGGACATCGCGCCCTCGCTCGACGCCGCCTGGGTCTCCGTCGCCTCCGACGTCGCCCGCCAGGCCGAGGGCCCGCTCACCGCCGGCGGGCTCGCCTCGACCCTCCGCATCGCCGAGTCCCAGGCCGAGGAGCTCCTCGCCCTGCTGGAGGTCAACGACGTCGTGCGCGGCGCGGTGAGCCCCGCGGGCGAGTTCGGCTATGCGCCGAAGCTGCGCGTCGGCGCGGCGCGCGGCGAAGACCAGGGCGAGGCGGGGGCCGAGAGCGCGGCGCACGCCCTCGCCGCCGAAGAGGAAGCCTTCGCCGCCGAGCCCCTGACGCAACGGACCGCCCATGTCGACCCCGCGAAGCGCTGATCCCAAGCCGAAGCCAGGCCCGCAGCAGCAGAAGGCCCGCGCGGGCCGGCCCGCGCCCCAGGAGCGCCGCGCCCTGACCCACATCGGCGGCGCGACGGTGCTCGAGGGCGCCCCCGAGAGCGCCGCGAAGCTCGCCCACGCGCTCGACGTGGCCAGCTCGAGCACGGCGGAGGAAGCGGCGCGCGCGCACGTGCACGGGTTCCACAGCTACCCGGCCCGGATGCACCCGGACACCGCCCGCCGGCTGATCGAGGGCCTCTCGAGGCCGGGCGAGCGGGTGCTCGACCCCTTCTGCGGCAGCGGCACCGTCCTCGTCGAGGCCCGGCTCGCGGGCCGGGCGGCGATCGGCGTCGACGCGAACCCGCTGGCCGTGCGCCTCGCCCGCCTCAAGGTGCAGGGCAGCACCCCCGGCGAGCGCGAGCGGCTCGTCGCCGCCGCCCGCGAGGTCGCGGCCGCGGCCGATGAGCGCCGCAAGGCGCGCGCCGGGCCGAGCCGCCGGTACGGCCCCGAGGACGTCGCCCTGTTCGAGCCGCACGTGCTGCTCGAGCTCGACGGGCTCCGCGTCGGCCTCGACCGCCTCGCGGGCCACGGCGCCGACGCGCTCCGCGCCGATCTCGAGCTCGTCCTCTCCGCCATCCTGACGAAGCTCAGCCGCCGCACGTCCGACACGTCGGAGCACGAGCTGCCGCGGCGGATCGCCGCCGGTTATCCGGCGCGGCTCTTCATCCGCAAGGCGGAGGAGCTCGCCCAGCGCCTCGCCGAGGTCGCCGCGCCGCTCGAAGCGAGCCCGCCCGCGCTCGTCGAGGAGGGAGACGCGCGCGTGCTCCGCGGCGTCGAGGCCGGCTCCGTCCACCTCGCGATCACGTCACCGCCCTACCCGGGCGTGTACGACTACCTCGCCCACCACGAGGCGAGGCTGCGCTGGCTCCGGCTCCGCAGCGCCCGCTTCGAGCAGGACGAGATCGGGGCCCGCCGGCACCTCGACCCGCTCGGCCCCGAGGCCGGCCGCGCGCGCTGGCGCGACGAGCTCGGCGGCGTGCTCACCGCGCTCGCGCGCGTCCTCCGGAGCGGCGCGCCGCTCGTGCTGCTGATCGCCGACAGCGTGGTCGCCGGCGCGCCGGTCTACGCGGTCGACGTGGTCAGGGCCGCCGCGTCCGGCGCGCGCTTCGCGGTCCGCGCGGTCGCGTCGCAGCCGCGCCCCCACTTCCACCGCCCCACGGCGCGCGCCTTCCAGCGCCGCCCGCGCCACGAGCACGCCATCCTGCTGATCCGCGCCTGACCCGCCAGGCTCTCCCCGCGGCGCAGGCGCATGGCAGGGCGCCCCGCCGCGCATGAGCGACCGAAAATTGCCCCGCGGCGCGGGCTCATGGCAGGGTGCGCCGGCGTCGGGCAGCGCGCGAGGCGGCCAGCTCCGGCCTCCTGCGGCGCTCCGGCGCGCGCGACGATGGCGAGAGCTCACCTGGCACTTCTCCTCTCGGGCACCTTCGCCCTCGGCTGCGGCAAGGCAGGCGGCGATCCGGGGAAGGCCGACCTCGACAGCACGGGGGTCGACGCCTGCGACAGCTACCTGGCCGCGATGACCACCTGCGCCGGCAAGCTGCCCGCGGAGAGCAGGAAGAGCCACGAGGCCGCGATCCGGATCGCGCGCGACGTGCTCGAGGCCAAGGCGGAGGCCGACGACGAAGCGCTGAAGGGCGACGCGAGGGCGGAGGCGCGCGTCGCGCTCGCGGCCGCCTGCAAGCAGATGAGCGACGCGGTCCTGGACCGCGACGCCTGCGGCCGCTGAGCGCCGGACAGCCGAGCGCCCGGGCGAGCGTGCACGCGGCGAGGCACGCGCGGCCGCCCGCCGCGCTTCACGCGAAGGCGGGCACCTCCGCCGGATACTGCTGCCGGAGGAACGAGGCCCACTGCGGCCGCCGCTCGGCGTGGAACACGTCGCCCGCGAGCATGCTGGTGATGAGCTTGCGCATCGTGGGCCGCTGGTTCGGCTCGAACAGCGTCTCCCGGAACTGGCCTTTGTAAAAGCCCTGAACGACCCCCAGGAAGAGATCCACGGCGTAGCGGATCTCCGCCTCGTAGGCCGCGAACGCGGCGCGCGAGGTGTCCCCGGCGTCGAGCGCGCGGTGGATGGCCGTGGCGGCCAGATCGGCGCCCTTGATGGCGAGGTGCGCGCCCGTCGAGAAGAGCGGATCGAGGAACCCGCCCGCGTCGCCCACGAAGAGCCATCCGTCTCCGGCGAGCTGGTCGATCCGGTACGAGAAATCGGCGAGCGCCCCCACCGGCCTGATGCGCCGCGCGCTCGCGAGGAACTCGCGCGCCCAGCCGCTCTGCGCGACGGTGCGATCGAAGAGCTCGTCGAGCCGCTCCCCCTTCGCCCGGCTGCGGATCCAGCTCGACGACACCACCGCGCCGACGCTCGTCACCTCGCCGCGGAACGGGATGAACCAGAACCACCCGTGCTCGAAGAGGACGATCTGGATGTCGCCCTGGTGGATCCCCGCCTCGCGGGGCACGCCCTCGTAGTGGGTGAACAGCGCGGTCTTGTCGAGCTCGGCCAGCTGCGCCTTCCGCCGCATCCTCGACGCGAGCAGCGTGTCCCGCCCCGTCGCGTCCACGATCACCGGCGCCCGGAGCTCGACGACGTCGCTCGAGTCGGCGCGCGCGGCCGCGGCCTCCTCCGCCCCGGCGCCGTCGGGTCGAGCGCGGGGCCGCGCGCGCACCCCGACCGCGCGGGGGCCCTCGAACACCACCTCGACGGCCTCCCACGACTCGCGCACCTCCGCCCCGAGCTCCGCGGCGTGGCGGAGCAGCAGCTGGTCGAACGCGTCGCGCTGCACCTGGTAGGCGAACTCGAACCTCGGATCGAACGCGTCGGCGAAGCTGTACGTCCGCGTCCGCCCCGTCGACGAGCACAGGAACCGGGCGCCGTATTTGCGGAGGAAGCGCGCGTCCAGCTCCTCGTCCAGCCCGAGCCGCTCGAAGACCTCGCGGGACAGCGGCAGCAGCGACTCGCCGATGTGAAAGCGAGGGAACCTCTCCCGCTCGAGCACGAGGGCCCGGCGCCCGAGGCGGGCCAGCGATGCGGCGAGCGTCGACCCACCCGGCCCTCCGCCGAGGATGATTGCGTCCCAGCGATCCGTCATCGCTCGTCGTATAGTGCGTGCCGACGCTCGAGAAAATGCGCTCTCGGCGTCGCGCGCCAGGGAGGGAGGAGGGATCGGCGGTGCCCACGGTCGTGTTCGAGGACGGCGCGCTCGGCCCCGCCGTCACCGCGGAGGCGGGAGCCGGCAGGCTCATCGATGTCTGCGACGACGCGCGCGCTCCGATCGTGTTCTCGTGCCGCGACGCGCGCTGCGCCACGTGCCGCGTCGAGGTCGTCGAAGGGGAGCAGCTCCTCGAACCGCCCGCGCGCGGCGAGCGCGATCTGCTCGATCGCTTCGGCGCCCCGCCGCGGCTCCGGCTCGCGTGCCAGGCGGTGCTCCGCGCGGGCCCCGGGCTGGTCCGCTTGCGCGGGGTCGTCGGCCGCGAGGGCTGAGCGGCAGGGGGCCCGCGGCGAGCATCCCGCGCGCCCTCCGTCAGGCACCGCCGCAGCGCGCACGTCCCGACGCGGCGGAGCGCGCTCCGCCGCCCTCGCGATCGTCTGCCCCGGTCGTGCCCTTCCATTGGCGGCACAGGCGAACGGTGTTAAGGCAGGCCCCGTTCTGAAGCCCGGCTCCTCGGGGAGGAGAGCGAGATCAGGCGCCCCCCGGAGCTGCCCGCGCGCGGTGACGACGGGGCGCCGCTCGCCTGGGACGCGCACCGCGACACCTGCAGCCGCGGTCGCCCGTCGGGCGGAGATGGCAACACCGCGCGGAGGAGTGGACGAGACGTGACCAAAGCCAGGAAGCTGCGCGAACTCATGGCCCGCCCCGGGCCGATCGTCATCATCGGCGCGCACAATGGGCTGTCTGCAAAGATCGGTGAAGAGGCAGGGTTCGACGGGCTCTGGGCTTCCGGCTTCGAGATCTCCGCGAGCTACGCGGTGCCGGACGCGAACATCCTCACGATGGCGGAGAACCTCCAGGCCGCCAAGATGATGAACAGCACGTCGCTCCCGGTCATCGCGGACTGCGACAACGGCTACGGCAACGCCGTCAACGTCGTCCGCTGCGTCGAGGAGTACGAGGCGGCGGGCATCGCGGCGATCTGCATGGAAGACAACATCTTCCCGAAGCGCTGCAGCTTCTACGCCGGCGTGAAGCGCGAGCTCGCGGACGTCGAGGAGCACGCGCTCAAGGTCCGCGCGGCCAAGGCGACGCAGAAGGATCGCGACTTCGTGGTCATCGCGCGGACCGAGGCGCTCATCGCCGGCTGGGGGATGGAGGAGGCGCTCCGCCGCGGCCGCGCCTACGCGGACGCGGGCGCCGACATGGTCCTCATCCACTCGAAGAGCAAGGACCCGGACGAGGTGCTCTCCTTCGCCCGCGCGTGGGACCGCCCGAACACGCCGCTCGTCTGCGTGCCGACGATCTACCGCACGACGAGCGTCGACACGCTGCACAAGGCCGGCTTCAAGCTGATCATCTTCGCGAACCACGCGATCCGCTCGTCGATCAAGGCGATGACGGAGACGCTCCAGACGCTGAAGCGCGAGATGTACACCGGCAGCGTCGACGACAAGGTCGTGCCGCTCGAGCGCGTCTACCAGCTCGTGGGCGTCGACAAGATGAAGCAGGAGGAGTCGAGCTTCCTGCCCTCCGGCAGCCCGGGCGTCACCGCCGTCATCCTCGCCGCCGGCCAGAGCCAGGGGCTCCTGCCGCTCACGGAGGAGCTGCCGAAGCCGATGCTCGACCTGAAGGGCAAGAGCATCCTCGAGCGGCAGATCGACGTGCTCAACGCCTGCGGCGTCAAGGACGTCGCCGTCGTGCGCGGGTACAAGAAGGAGGCCATCAAGGTCCCGAACGCCCGCTTCTACGACAACGACGAGTACGCGACGACGAACGAGGTGTCCTCGCTCTTCCGCGCCTCCAAGGAGCTGAGCGGGCCGTTCCTCTTCCTCTACGGCGACATCGTGTTCGAGCGCGGCCACCTCGAGAAGCTCCTCAAGAGCCCGGCGGACATCTCGATCGTCGTCGACCGCGCGTACGCCGAGGGCCAGCGGCCCAAGGACGCGCGCGGCGTGCCCGACCTCGTGGCCCTGAAGGACGCGCAGGAGGCCGGCTACCGCTTCGTCGGCGCCGAGGCGCCGCACCGGGTGGCCCGCGTCGGCCGCGCGATCCCCGCGGGCGAGGCGCACGGCGAGTTCGTGGGCATGGCCATGTTCACCGCGAAGGGCGCGCGCCTGCTCACCGACTGCTACCACCAGCTGCAGGAGAGCCGCGCGAAGGGCGGCTTCCACGAGGCCGAGTCGCTCCGCAGCGCGAGCTTCACCGACCTGCTCCAGGAGCTCATCGACCGCGGCGCGGACGTGCAGGCGATCGACGTTTACAAGGGGTGGCTCGAGATCGACACGTTCGAGGACTACCGTCGCGCCTGGGCGCTCATCAAGGAGTGAGGCGATGTCCCACGGTTCCCACGGTTCAGGCAAATCGTACGCGCCCGAGTTCGTCGCCGCGCTCAAGGAGGCGGGGTTCGACTTCTTCGCGGGCGTGCCCTGCTCGCTGTTGAAGGGCCTTGTCTCGCTGCTCGACGCCGACGCGAGCGCCCGTTACATCTCGGCGACCCGCGAGGACAGCGCCATCGGGATGGCCTTCGGCGCCTGGCTCGGCGGCAGGCTGCCGATGGTCCTGATGCAGAACTCCGGGCTCGGCGTCTCCGTGAACGCGCTGGCCTCGCTCAGCACGATGTACGAGGTGCCCGCGCTGCTCGTCATCTCCTGGCGCGGCGAGGGCGGCAACGACGCCCCGGAGCACATCATGATGGGCGAGATCATGCTCCCCATCCTGGATCTGATGAAGATCCAGCACCGCGTCCTCCGCGCCGCCGAGCCGATGGGGCCCCAGGTGCAGTGGGCGAAGGACGTCATGCTCTCCACCAGGCAGCCGGCGGCGCTCATCGTGCCCGCGGGGGTGCTCGAATGAACAAGCTCGAAGCGCTGAAGGTGTTCACGGCGGCGGTCGGCAAGGACGACCTCGTGGTCTGCTGCAACGGCATGATCGGCCGCGAGCTCTACACGACGCAGGACCGGCCCTCGAACTTCTACATGATCGGCTCGATGGGGCTCGGCCTGTCGATCGGCCTGGGGCTCTCGCTCGCGCAGCCGCGCAAGCGGATCTTCGTGCTCGACGGCGACGGCAACGTCCTCATGGGCATGAACGCGCTCGCCAGCGTCGGCAGCGAGCGGCCGGCGAACCTCGTGCACGTCGTCCTCGACAACCGCTCCCACGCCTCGACGGGCGGGCAGCGGACGATCTCGGGCGACGTGAAGCTCGAGTCGGTCGCCAGCGCGGTCGGCTACCGCGCCACGCACCGCGCCGACTCCGTCGATTCCTTCGAGGCGTCGCTGCGCGTCGCGCTCGTGCAGCCGGGCCCGGTCATGGTCCTCGCCCTCGTCGACGGCGGCACCGTGAAGGGCATCGGCCGCGTCGCGGAGACGCCGCAGGAGCTCGCCTCCCGCTTCGCGGCCGAGGCGCGCCGATGAGGGCGATCCTGCTCGCCGCCGGCCGCGGCCGGCGCATCGGCCGGGACGCGCCCAAGTGCCTCATCTCCATCGAGGGCAAGACGCTGCTCGAGCGCCACCTCGTGAACCTCACCGAGAGCGGCGTCACCGATCTGACGATCGTCGTCGGCTTCCGGCACGAGATGATCGAGGACGCGCTCGCCTCGCTCCGCCCTTCGCTGAAGATCGAGCTCGTCAAGAACCCGCGGTTCACCCACGGCAGCATCGTCTCGCTCCACGTCGCGGCCGACCGGCTGTCAGACGGCGGGCTGTGGATGGACGCCGACGTGCTGTACCCCGCCGCGCTGCTGCGGCGCCTCGTGAGCTCGCCCCACGAGAACTGCCTGCTGGTCGACGCGAGCTCGGAGGAGAGCGGCGAAGAGATGATGGTCGGCGTCCGCGCCGGCCGCGTCCTCAAGATCGCGCGCCGCGTGGGCAAGGACTGGGACCTCGCCGGTGAGACCGTCGGCTTCGCCAAGGTCGGCCCGCAGGGCGGTCGCACGATGCAGCGCCTCCTGGAGGAGGAGGTCTCCGCCGGCCGCCTCGATCAGGAGTACGAGGCCGCGATGGACCGCGCTTTCCAGGAGGTGCCGTTCGGTATCGAGCGCGTCGATGACCTGCCCTGGACCGAGATCGACTTCGAAGAAGACGTGGAGAAGGCCCGCCGCCTGGCAAGCGCTCTCTAGAGCGGGCTCTGGCGGGGACTGCGCGGATCTGAGCTCGGCGGCGCAGGGCGCCGAGCTCAGGCGACGGCCAGCTTCGCGCGGCGGGATGCGCCGCGGAGGAACCAGCCGTTCAGCCCGATGACCGCGACGATCCAGACGACCCCGCCCGTCGCGAAGAAGACCTGACCCAGCCAGAGCTGGTTCACGAGGAGCGTCAGCACCACCATCGACAGGAACGCGTCGCCGTTCGATATCGCCCAGAGCGCGCCGATGAGGCGCGTGAGCGGCGACGCCTCCTCCCGGATCAGCTGCTTTACCTGATCCGCGCTGGTCGAGGACCGGCTCCGCCGCGGGTCGAACCACTCGTGCTCGAACGCGAGGTGCCCCATGCGCCCGATGAAGACATCGAAATGGGCAAAGAACGAGGAGGAGGGGCCGAGCGCCTGGATCTTCCGGCGCAGCACGTCCGCCGTCTCGTCTGTGCCCGTCTCGAAGATCGAGCAGTACTTGAGCTTGAAGTAGTCCGCGGAGAAAGAGCGCAGCGCCCCCTGGAGCAGCGCGATCAGCAGGAGTGCGTTCGTGGACACGGTCGCGCTCCACGGGCCCTCCGGCGGCGGGTGAAGGTGAACGTGCCAGAAGATGCCGGCATAAAGAAAGACGACGCCCAGCCAGTCGGCCAGGCCGTCAATGGCGTGACCGGCGGGGCTCACCATCCTCTTCGCCCGCGCCAGCGCGCCGTCCACGCAGTCCAGGATGGAGCGGAGCTCGAACACGAGCGCCCCGGCGATGAGGTGCCTCGGATCATCGAACGTCACCAGGTAACCGGCCAGCGCGGCGAAGAGCGGCTGAACCAGCGTCACCTGGTTCGGCGTCACCGGCGTCCTCATCAGCGCCCGCACGATCCAGCGCGCGATCGGGTACCGATAGTAGCGATTGAGCGGGTCCTCCATCCGCATCTTCCAGCCGCCGGGCACACCGCCGGACTGGGCGGCAGGTGTCGAGCTCTCGGCAGCGGCGCGCGGTTCAGGCATGGGCGATCCCGGCCCGGACTCTAGGGCAGCCGCCCCCGGGGACCAACTGGATTGCGACCTCTCGATGGACATGGCGTGACAGATCGCTGCAAGCCCGCGTCCCGGCGCCACGCCGCGCTTTCCAGGGCGTATCCCGCGCCTCCGGCGACCAGCCGCGTAGTTGTTTGCGCTCCTGAAGCCCCACCGAGAACCGCGCTTCGCACCTCGCGTGCGGACGCGACAGGCACACTCGGGCGCTCCCTTCCTGAAAAATCACATTCTCTCGCCTGCGGCGCAGTGGCGTTGCGACGTTTGACGAGCGCGCGCGTCCGCTGGAGCCGGTCTGACATGGCCGCCGCGCCCCGCCGCGCGCTCCGGGGGGCGCCCTGCGAGAATGGCGGCGCGCCGGGGCTCCTCGGCGCTATGGTGCCGCGGTGGCAAGCAGGTCCTGGAGCGCGGCGCTCCTGCTCGTGGCCGCGGGGTGCACCGCGAGCGTGGGATCCATCGGGGCTGTCCTTGGGCGAGATAACGAGTCGCTGGCGCTCTACGTGCGCGACGTGCCGCCGGGCCTCGCCGCCGAGCGAGCGGGGCTGATCCCGGGCGATGAGATCATGATGATTGATGGCGTGTATGTCCGGGATCTCTCGTCGGCAGCGGTGCGCGATCGGCTCCGCGGCGCCGTCGGGAGCGCCGTCGAGCTCACCGTCGTCCGCGGGCGCGACGTGCGGCGCGTCCGGGTCGTGCGCACCGAGCTAAGGGCGCACGAGGGGCTCAAGCCCAGAGAGGAGCAGATCCTGCCTTGAAGCGGGGCCGGTGACCGCTCATTGCGCGGCGAGCGCCACGAGCTCGGCATAGTGCTTGTTCGCGTAGAAGGAGAGCACATCGACGGCGTCGCGCACCTCGCTCGGATCGAGGTCCTCGAGGCGGTACTCGACGCTGAGAATCACGTCGCCCTCCTCGTCGGCCGAGAGCTTGGCCATGTTGATCTCGCGGTTCAGCTGGAGCAGGCGCCGCACGATCGCGTCGCCCTCTTCGAGCTCCATCGGGAGCCGCACGAACGGGATCACCGCGAAGACGACGAAGGGGGGCGCGAGCCGCACGAACAGCGGGAAGAGCCGCTCGGCCCCCTGGAAGTCGCTGCGCATGGTGTCGTTGGATACGACCTCCACAGCCCAGCCCTCGCGCTCGAGGCACGCCTTGATCTCGTCGAACATCATGCGCGGCATCATAACCTCTGACGGCGCGGCGCACTCGGGGCGAGCGCGCCGGCCGGGAGCGCGCCGGATCGACGGATCGACGGATCGACGGATCGACGGCCCGACGCCCCCCGCTCGCCCGGTCTCGCTTCCACCTCGCGTCCACACCGACGGCCCGGAGGCAGCTCGTCCGGCCGGCGCTTTTGTCCGCGGAAGGCCGCGGCTCGCGTTGACGGTGCCCCGCGCTCGAACTATGCGTAGAGGTCCGATTTCGAGTCCGCCGAAGGAGCGATTCATGCGCCGTTACCAGTTCACATCCGAGTCCGTCACCGAAGGACACCCCGACAAGGTGTGCGACCAGATCTCCGACGCCATTCTCGACGGGATCCTCGAGAAGGATCCGACGGCCCGCGTCGCGTGCGAGACCCTGGTGAAGACGGGGATGGCCGTCGTGGCCGGCGAGATCACCACCTCGGCGTGGGTCGACATGCCGGTCGTCGTGCGCAACACCATCAAGGACATCGGCTACACCGACGCCGCGATGGGCTTCGACTACGAGACGTGCGCGGTGCTCACGGCGATCGAGAAGCAGTCGCCCGACATCTCCCGCGGCGTCACCGAGGGCGAGGGCCTCTTCAAGGAGCAGGGGGCAGGCGACCAGGGGCTCATGTTCGGTTATGCGACGGACGAGACGTCGGAGCTGATGCCCTCCCCCATCAGCTATGCCCACCGCCTCGCCCGGAAGCTCGCCGATCTCCGCAAATCCAAGAAGCTCGACTGGCTGCGCCCCGACGGCAAGACCCAGGTCACGATCGAGTACGAAGACCAGACGCCCGTGCGCGTGAGCGCCGTCGTCGTGTCGACGCAGCACGGCCCCGAGGTCAAGCACAAGACGATCGTGGACGCGGTGCGGAGCCTGATCATCGAGAAGTGCATCCCGGCCAAGCTGATGGATAAGAGCACGAAGATCTACGTGAACCCCACCGGCCGCTTCGTGGTCGGCGGCCCCTTCGGCGACGCCGGCCTCACCGGCCGCAAGATCATCGTCGACACCTACGGCGGCATGGGCCGGCACGGCGGCGGCGCCTTCAGCGGCAAGGACCCGACGAAGGTCGACCGCTCCGCCTGCTACTACGCGCGCTACGTCGCGAAGAACGTCGTCGCGTCCAAGCTCGCGGCGCGCTGCGAGGTGCAGATCGCCTACGCCATCGGCGTCGCCCAGCCGGTCGGCGTCCACGTGAACACCTTCGGCACGGGCCGCGTAGGTGAGGACGTGCTCGAGAAGTACATCATGCAGAACTTCGACATGCGGCCGAAGGCGATCATCGAGCAGCTCGATCTGCTGAAGCCCATCTACCGAAAGACGGCCGCGTACGGCCACTTCGGGCGTGACGAGTTCACCTGGGAGAAGACGGACCGCGCGGCCAAGCTGGCCGAGGACCTGCTGCGCCCGACGCTCGCCGCTGTCCCCGCGGCCACGAACGGCTCCGGGAGCAAGAAGGAGCCGAAGCGCAAGGGCAAGAAGGAAGTGGGCGCCCAGGCCTGATCGTTCAGAGCGCTCCGCCCGCTGCGTGTGAGCGGGGCGAACCGTGGACGGCCCCCCGGAGCGGCCGAGAGCGCCGGCGCTGTGAAAGCGCCGGCGCTCTGCGTTTTGTCGCCACGACCCGCGTCTCCTGGAGCGCGCGTGACCATGGCGCCTGGGTCGGAGGGAGGGGCCACGATGTGGGCATTCACCTCACAAAAAAGCACCGGCCTTTGCCGGGATGGGCTGACTGCTGCGGCCGCTTCTGCTGATAAAATCATCGACGACTCCCGTATCGCCGGATCGACCGAACCTCCCTGGTTCCATGCGACCTCGAGGAGCACCGATGAGACCTTGGTTGAATTTCTTGAGCTTCATCACTGCGGCCGGGTGTCTGGGCACGGCCTGCACCGGGAACATCGGACCGGTAGGCGGCCTTGAGGTCGGGGAGGGCGGCGCCGCGAGCGCCTCCAGCACCGGCGCGATACCGGCCACGACAACAGCCGAAACGACGGCCGACGCGACGACCGTCGCCACGTCCGCGGGGGTGGGCGCGGGGGGCGCGGGCTGCAGCGGCTCGCCGGACGCCGACGACGACGGCGACGGCTTCACGGAGCTCGGCGGCGACTGCGACGATTGCAACGCGCTGATCAACCCGCGAGCGCTCGAGCTCCCGACGGTCGGAGGAGAAGGGGGAGCCTCGCCGGAGCCCGTGGACGACGACTGCGACGGCATCGCCGACAACGTGCCCGAGCCGTGCGACGACGGGATCCCGCTCGACGACCTGGATCCGCTCAACGCCGCGAGGGCCGTCGAGCTGTGCAAGATGTCGTCCGGGCCCGACGACTGGGGCGTTGTCTCCGCCGCCTGGGTCATGGTCGACGGCGCGCCGCCGCCGCAGGAAGCCGAGCTGCTCGCCAACTTCCATCTCGGGCACGGCATCCTCCCCAAGTTCGGCCCCAACGTCCCGCCGAGGGCGGGCACGCGGCTGCTCGCCCTCTCGAGCGGCACGGCGCGGACGCAGAACGACGAGGGGTTCGAGAGCCCGCAAGGCTTCGACAAGAAATACGAAGGTGATTTCCCCGAAGACTTCCCGAAGGACCCCCGCGGCTGTGACGATCTGGTGCTCGCGAAGCCGTCCGACCCGACCGCCGTCGAGATCACCCTCCGGGTCCCGTCGAACGTCCGCGGCTTCGCGTTCAACGTCAATTACGTCACGTTCGACTGGCCCGTCGTCTGCGACAGCTTCAACGACTACTTCGTCGCGTTCCTCTCACCGCGGCCGGCCAACCTCATCGATGGCCACATCCTGTTCGACAGCGAGCGGAACGCGATGAGCGTCAACAGCACCTTCATCGACGTCTGCGCCTGCGAGAGCGGCCCTCCCTGCGATCTCGACGGCAGGGTGTACGCGTGCACCCGCGGGATCCGGGAGCTGCTCGGGACGGGGTTCGAGGGCCGCGCAGGGACGAGCTGGCTGGTCACCTCGGCGCCCGTGGAGCCGAACACGGAGATCAAGATCCGGTGGGGCGCATACGACGCCGGAGACCATCAGCTCGATTCGACCGGGCTCGTCGACAACTGGCGGTGGCTCACCGACAAGGACGAGAGCGTGATCACGCTGCCCGATCCCCCTGCGCCGGCGCCGTAGGGCATATCGCGGCAGCGGCGGCGCGCCGGCGCGCGTCGAGAGGCGATGGCCCGCGCGCCGGGCGTTCAGGCCGCGATCGGTGCGTCCGAGGTCGCCGCGCCGATGCCGGCGAGCAGCTCCTTGTACCAGGCGGCCGCTCCCGCCGCGCGGCCCGGAAGCGCGCGGCTGCCCCAGAGGACCGAGAGCGTGCGCGTCGTCCCCGCGTGCGTCTTCGTCCGTTGCGCGTCCTTCACGGCGTTCGCGCACGGGCCGTCCGCGTCGAAGACGCAGAGGAGCCCCTCGAGGTCGATCTCCTGCCCCGAGGCGTTGAACACGTACCGGGAGCCGGCGGGCGCGACCTCGATGCGGAGCGGCGGGCGGGCGCGATCGAGATCGATCACGCTGATGGGCAGGCCCGTGTGCAGCGACACGGCGTTGCACGCGTCCACGGCCGCGTTGATGGGCGCGAGCGATCCCCCCTCGGCGGCGCGGATGAGGTACTCGGAGGCCGGCTTGCCCCGGCCTGTCGGCTTGTAGCCGCCGTGCCGGAGCAGATCGCGGACCGCCGACCGCACGGCGTCGTCCGAGCGGAACGGGGCCGAGGCCTTGTCGGACAGGAGGCCGCGGAGCGCGTCGTTCCCCTGCAGCTCGCCGAGCGGCGCGGGGAACGTCGTGACGAAGGCGGCGACTTCGAGCAGAGGATGCGCCGAGAGCGTGAGCACGCGGCGCACTCTACACGACGACAGCGCTCCTGGATGGATGCTCGTCATCTCACGCTCTCTCGGTCAATCCCGGGAGTGCGCAGGTCGACTCGATGGTGCCGTGAGCGACCCCGTCCCTCTGCGGCGCAGATCGACTACCCTGGCCGGCCGTGACGACGGACTCCACACGCCCGAAGCTGAGGTCGCCCGCCGAGCTCCGGCGCTCGACGGGCGCCGCGGCGCGGAGCCGCCCAGGAGGCGCCGCACCACCGCTCGCCGAGCGCGTGATCCCGTGGCTGCTCGGGGCCGTCGTCGCCGGGTCCGTGCTCGCCATCGGCGCTGTCCATACGCCGACGCTGGCCCTGGTGTCCGCGGTCGTGGCGATCGCCGCCGCGCTCTCGCTCCGCGCCAGCGCGCTCGCCGGCGAGCCGTCTCCCGTGAAGACGCTTCCGGCGCTCACGCTGCTCGGCTTGACCGCGTATACGCTGCTGCAGGCCGCGCCGCTGCCGCTCGCGTGGCTCGAGCGGCTCTCGCCGGCGAGCGCCGACATCTGGTCGCGCTCCCTGATGCCGCTCGGCGAGGCGGCGCCGCGGTACGCCAGCGTCTCGCTCGACCCCGGCGCCACGCTGGTGGAGGCCCTGAAATGGCTGACCTATACCGGCGTCTTCCTCACGGCCGCGTTCGTCGGCGCGCGGCGCGGCGCGAAGCTCGGGATCACCCTGGTCTTCGGCAGCGCGTTCCTCGCCGCGCTCACGACGATCGCCCACGGGCTGCTCGGCGCGACGACCGTCTTCGGCCTGTATCAACCGCGGTTCTCGGTGGCGTCATGGCACGTCGGGCCGCTGCTCAACCCGAACAACCTCGCCGGTTACCTGAACCTCGGCATCCTCTCGGGGGTCGGGCTGCTGCTCACGAGCAGGCCGCTCCTGCCGCCCTGGGTCGCCGGCGTCGGGCTCACCGCGATCGTCGGGGTCGGCATCATCGCGTCGTCTCGCGGAGGGCTGCTCGTGCTGCCGCTCGGCCTCGCCCTCTTCGCGTTGCTCTCGCGGCGGCGGCGCGGCAGGCACCGCTCCGGCCCCCGCGGCCGGGGCGCGGCGGCCTGGCTGTTGAGCGTGGCCATCGGCGGCGGCGCGCTGCTGGCCGCGCTCGCCGCGACGAACCGCACGCTCGCGGAGATGGCGGACGACAACCTCGACAAGCTGTCGCTCTTTCGCTCGACGCTCCCGCTGCTCGCGGATCACTGGCTTTTCGGCATCGGGCGCGGCGCGTTCGAGACGGTGTTCCCGGCGTACCGGCAGTCGCCGGGGAACATCGTTTTCACGCACGCCGAGAACGTCGTGATCCAGTGGGCGGCCGAGTGGGGCGCTCCGGTCGCGGCGGCCTCGCTCGTCGCGCTCGGCGTCGCGTTTCGCCCGGGCAAGATCGCCTTGCGCGCGAGCACGGCGGCGCTGGGCGCCTGGGTCGGCTGCGCGGTGCTCGTCCTCCAGAACCTGTTCGACCTCGGGCTCGAGGTGCCAGGCGTCAGCATCGCGCTCGCAGCGACCCTGGGCTCGCTCTGGGGTGAGGCCCACGGCGAGCGGCCGCGGCACGAGGCCCCGGCAGGCGAGCCCGGCCCGGCGCGGTGGCGGCCGTGGCAGGCGGCGGCTTGCGCCGTGGTTTCCGCGCTCGCGCTGGTCTCCCTGATGGTGCGCTTCGGCTGGCGCGACGTCGACCACGACCGCCGGTCGCTGCGCGCGCAGAGCGACGCCGGCGCGGCGAGCGGCGCCGGCTGGCCACGCTTCCGCGAGGAGCTCCGCGCGGCGATCCTCCGCCACCCCGCGGAGCCGTACTTCCCGCTGCTCGGCGCGGTCGCCGCGCTCCGGGGCAGCGGCGAGAGCCCCATCCCATGGCTCCAGCGCACGCTCGAGCGCTCACGCCGCCACGGGCGCGCCCACCTCCTGCTCGCGGAGGTGCTCGCGTCCCGCGGCGCCAAGGAGCAGGCGCTCCTGAGCCTGCGGCTCGCCGTGGAGGACGACCCCGGCGTGACCGACACGGCCGCGGTGCTCGCCCGGCAGTGGACCCACACGTGGGAGGAGCTGCTGCGGGCGGTGCCGGAAGGCAAGGCCGGGGTCGAGGTGCTCGAGCGCATGGCCACCGCGGGCGACCGCCGGGAAGAGGTCGACCTGCGCCTGCGCTGCGCGGAGGAGGCGATCGCGCGCGACCCCGCGCGGGTCGGAGCGCACTGGGCCGCAGGCGACGCGCTGCTCGCGATGCTGGAGGTCCCGGGCTCCGCCCGCTGCGGCGGTGACGACGGGCGGAGGGCCGCCTGCGAGCGGGAGATCGAGGCGCACGCGGCGGCGGTGCAGGGCCTCGACGACGACTCGTTCTTCGCGGTCCAGCTGAGGGCGCGGCTCCTCCTCCTGGGCAAGAAGAGCGCGGAGGCGGAGCAGCTGCTCTCGGGGAGCTGCGAGCGGCTGGACAACCGGGCCGGCTGTCTTCGCCTGCGGGTCGTCGCGGCGGCGCAGATGGCCTCGTCCGAGAAGCTCCTCCCCGCGCTCCGCGAGCTGCTCTCCGCGTCGTGCACCACGCTCGCGGCGTGCGCGGCGACGTCGACCTGGGCCGGCGACCTGCTCGCGGCGCGGCAAGACCATCCGTCGGCCGTGACCTACTACGCGCGGGCAGCGCAGGACGAGCCGACCGAGGAGCGCCTCCTCAAGCTGGCGGACGCCGCCAGCCGCGCGGGCGCGCACATCGAGGCGTCGAAGGCGCTGGAGCGCCTGCTGCAGCGGCGCGGGGGGCAGGACCCTGCGCTGCGCAAGCGGGTCCTCGAGGAGAAGGCGAAGGCGCTGGCGCCTTCGCTCAGCCCGTAGGTAGATTGCGCACGATCGTGCCCCTCTTCGCCTTCCTCCCTCTCCTTCGAATCGCCCTGTGAAGCTGTCGTCGTTGCTGCGCGCTGGGATGCACGGCGGCGCCGGGGTCGCCTTCGCGGTCATCCTGCCTCGCGCCGTCTCGCTCGCGGCCCAGTGGGTGCTTGCGCTGTCGGCCGCCCCCGCGGCGCTCGCCGCGCTCGCCAACTACACGTCGCGCGGGATGGTCGTCGTCGCGCTGGTCTCCGCCGGCCTCGCGCCGACCCTCGCGCGCCGGGCGCGCGCCTTCGCGACCAGGGGGGGCCGCGCGCTCGTGGGCGGCGCCCTCGCGCTCGTCGCGGTGTTCGCCTTCAGCTGCACGCTCGCCCATGAGCTGACCACCGGGCTGGGCGGGACGGCGGGGTTGGTCACCGCGCTCTTCAGCGCGTGCTCGCTGCTCGCCGCCGCCTCGCCGAGCATCTGGCCGAGCTGGCAGCTCCGGGGGCGGTACCTGCACGCGCTCGCGGTGCTCCTCGTCTTCTCCCCGGGCGCGTCCATGCTGGCCGCGCTCGCGGGGCGCCCCGATGCCGTCGCCGTCGCGATCGGGATCGCCGGCGCCTCGCCTGCGCTGCTCCTCGTGCGCCCGACCCGGCTCCGGCGCGCCGCGCGTTACGCGATGCTCGTCGTCCGGCGCGCGGTCCCGTACTCCATCGCGAACTTCGCGACCGTCATCGTTTACCCGATCTCGCTCAGCGCCAACCTGAAGCTCATCGGCGATCATCGCGTGGGGCAGCAGGTGCTCTACTGGTCGTTCGCCGCGGTGCTGTCCCAGGCGTCGCAGGCGTTCGCCGCGCGCGCGGTCGCGGGCGCGAGCAGATCGGGAGACGAGGCGGCCTGGCAGGCGCGCGCCGTGCGCGCCTGGCTGCCTCCGGCCGCGCTGCTGTCGCTCCTCGGCGCCGCCATCTATGTGATCTTCACGGTCCGGATCCCCGGCCTGCCGCACTCGGGGGCCGCGCGCGACGCGATGACGATGACGATGCTGGTCTCTGCGGTGGCTCCGCTCGTCACGGACGCCATGTGCATTTACTTCTCCGGCCCAAGCTCGCGCCGCGTGCTCGCGGCGGGCAGCGTGCTGAGCAGCGCATGCGTGGCCGGATGGCTCCTGCTGGCGCCGGCGCCCCTGGTCCGCCATTTCGGTGTGTTCGGCCCTTCGGTGCTTGTCGGCGTGGCGCGCCTCGCCTTCGTGATCGACGCGCCTGTGCGGCGGTACACGCTCGGCGCACTGCTCCTGCTGATCGCGGCGTTCGCGCTCACGCTGGCGCTCGGCGGGGGTGTGAGCTTCTAACGCGCCGGCCGCACGTCGCGCGGCCAGCGCCCGCGAGGTGCCCTGATCGCGCGGCGGCCCGGCGGCGCGCTCGTCGTCCCGCGGGTCCTGCCGAGGGCGACGAGCGCCAGGGCGATAGCGCCGAGGCCGGCCGCCCACGAGGCCGGGCGCTGCCCCGGCGCCTCGGTGCACACGCAACCACGGCCGTAGAGGAGCGTGTCGTCCCATCCGGCCGCGCCGGCTCCGCCAGGACCTGCGCTGCCGGTGCCCCCTGCTCCGCCGCCGGCGCCTCCTGCTCCACCGCCGCCAGCGCCTCCCGCTCCACCGCCGCCAGCGCCTCCCGCTCCACCGCCGCCTCCCCCTTCGCCCTGCGGCATCCTCACGATCACGCCGTCCGACCCCCGGTCCGGCGAGAGCCCGGCGGCAGAGATCGCGCGCACGCCGACGTAGTACTTCGCCCCGTCGAGGAGCGGCAGCCCGCCGACCGAGGCTTCGACGACGTCGCCCACGTCCTGCCAAGCAGGCGAGCTCAGGTAATCGCCTTGCCCGCCCACGACCGTCACCTGATACGACGTCGCGCCCTCGACCTTCGACCACCTCATGTGGAGCGTGTCCCTGGTCTCGATCTCGTCGATGTCCTCGCCCTGCTCGCCGCTGCCCGGATCGACATCCCAGACGAACTCGGGCGCCGGCAGGATCTCGTGCCGCATGTTGTAGAGGTAGCCGTCTGCCACGCTCACGAGGATGTCGTCGTGTCCGTCACCGTCGGTGTCCGCGAGGCTCGGTGAGCCGACGGGGCTGCCGAAAGCATAGGACCACACGAGGCGCGCCGAGCACGCGTCGACCGCATAGAGGAAGCCGTTCGTGGAGCCGACGATGGCGGTCGGACCGGCGGACGCGCGCCCGGTCAGGTTCCCCGAGATCGCCACATCTCCGAGCTGGCCCATCGGGGCGCCCGCCTGTGCTGCGGCGTCCTCCGCGTCGAACGCGCCGTCGCCCGCGAGGACGATGAAGCTCGATTGCCCCCCGCTGGCGGCGTCCAGCACGGAGAACGTCAGCCGCGCCGGATTCATGAACGACCCCTCGACGAGGACGGTCTTGCCGTCGCAGCGCGCGATCGCGCCGTGCGGGTAGGGACGGATGTCCTGCGCGCCCTTCCACAGCGCGGCGCTCAGGTCGTGCGGCAGCGCCCGCGCGGGGGCATACCCCCCCTGCAGGGTCATCTCGAGCCGATGATCTCCCGACACATCGGCGAGGATGGGCATGAAATAGAGCAGCGTCTCCGGGTTCTCGCCGAGGGGGCTGCCGTTCCGACCCGAGAGCACCTTGGCCCTGTTGATCGCGACCGCCACGTCCTCCGCGCCGTCTCCGTTCCAGTCGGCGATCGCGACGGCCTGGGTGCCGGCGGAGGCGTCGATACGGTGTTTCCACCGCTCTCCGCCGCCCCCATCGATCGCGACGACCTCGGTGCGCAGGTTCGGATCCACCGTGACCGCCACGAGCTCGCGCGCGCCGTCTCCGTCGAGATCTCCGTGCAGCACGTCCCACGCGGGGGGCTTCTCGAGCGGAGTCTCGCTCGTTTGCCTGCCGTTCGCGTCGAGCGTCGCGACGGCGTACTTCACCGGGTCGGTGAGCGGGTGCAGCCGCCTGAAGCACGCGAGCGTCGCGGGCGAGCTCCCCTCGGCGGGGGCGATGGACGCGCCGAACGCGTCCCTCACGCGCCAGGCAGGCTTGGCCGGCGCCACATTGCTCGCGCCGTCGGACGCGACCCGGACGAGGTCGCCCCGGCTGTCGACGACCACGACGCTGGCGGCGGCGTCCTCCGGAGAGAACCTCGCGGCGAGCGGGGCGCGGCCAAAATTGACGAAGGCGCCCGGGCCTGTGTAGAAGCCGCCGACGCGCATCCCGGGCAGGACGTCGCGCCCCTCCCGCACGAGGTTCAAGGGCTCGAACGACGCGTCGAGCAGCGTGAGGAACCCATCGGCCCGGGAAACCACCAGCCGCGGCCACGACGGAGCGCTCGCGACGGGTAGCTCGAGCGCCGCGATGCCGCTTCCGGGCCCGACGGAGTAGACGGCCGCGACCGTCGCCCCGCCCCCCTGCATATCCACCGCGGTGAGCGCCACGGGCTCCGACGTCGACTCGAGCACGAGCTCGCCGCGTCCGTCGCCCGTGAGATCCGGAGTCACCAGCGAGAAGGAGAGGTTCGTCCTGCGGGATCTCGCCCAGTCGACCCGCGTGCGCACCCGCTCGCCGTCCAGCGACCAGAGCCGCTCCAGCGAGCCCCCGGCGGCGCGGCTGAACCGGTACGCCGACACGCGCTCTTCGCGCGACGTGACGATCCATTGCTCGGAGCCCGCGTCTCCCTGGACCGCGCCCTGCGCTATCGCGTCGGGAATGGTGGCGAGCACGGCGCCCGTGGCGGCATCGAGCACGAAGGACGTCCAGGCTTCGCCCACCTTGCCGCTCGCCAGCACCTCGAGCGCGCCGTCTCCGTCGAGATCCCACGCGAGGCGCGTCGGGGCGCGGGCGTCGCCGCCGTCATTGGGGCTGAGGGTCTTTCGCCAGACCACAGCGAGCGACGGGCTCTCGTCCGGCCTGTACGCGAGCAGGGTGACCTCGCGCGCGCCCTGGTTGCCGCGGACCCGATTCTGGAAGCAGAGCGCGTGCTGACCGGGGCTCGCCCGATCGCCCATGGTCACCGCCTCGCAGACGGCCCCGCCGAGATGGACGCCGATGCTGGCCGACTCCGCAAAGACGTCCCCCGAGCCCGAGACGAGGAATAGCTGGTCATAGGAGGACACGAGGAGATCGTCCGCGCCGTCTCCGTTCCAGTCGCCCACCGTGTCGATCGTCGCGTTGCAATGCACGCGCCGCGGAGGAGGAGGCAACCGCTCGACAGCGCCGAACCCCCCCGCGAAGCTGTAGATGACACCCGGGCTGTCCGTGCGCACGGTGCAACAGCCACACTCGTCCAGGAAGAGATCGAGATGACCGTCGCCGTTGAAATCGGCGAGGCGCGCGGCCCCGAGCGTTCCTAGCTCCGAGGCGTCCTCGCGCCACAGGATGCGTCCGCTCGATCCATCGATGACCGCCGCGCCCGCGCCGCTCAGCGCGACGATCTCGAGCCGCCCGTCTCCGTCGAGATCGTCGACGGAGTGCAGCGTCTGCAATCCCAGCGATGGGGTGCTCCAGCGGACGAATCCCAGCGGATCGGAGAGGACGACGCGGCCGCCGGACACAAAGAGCAGGTCGATATCGCCATCCTGGTTCGTATCCCCTGCGAGCACCCGGCCTGTCCCCAGGACACCGCCGAGGTACGCCCGCCAGTAGGGCGCCGGCTTCACGATATTGCTCGTGGACGACGTGGCGCCCGTGCGCTGCGCGTCGTGACGGGCAGATGGCCAGTCGGCGGAGGCCGAGGCCGCATCGAGGAGGAGCGCAGAGCAAACCGCGCTCGCGACCGCGCCGCGCGCCATGAAGGACGATCGTTCCATTCTGACTGCCCGAGCGCGTTTTCCGCTTCCGGACGCGCGGCCGGAGTGTACTCCATCAGCGCGAGCGTCGCACCGCGCGAGAATGTGCCGCACCTCGCCTCCCCGACGCCAAGCCGCGCATTGTCACGACGCGCACATTGTACCACATCGTCCCCCTGTCGAGAACCCCAGCTTGAATTTTGGAGACGCCGCGGGCACCTTACCCCTCCGCGCGGACCTCTACCCTCCACGAAGGCGCTTCGAAGGCGCTTCGAGCGCATGACTTATGGCCGACGACTCCAGAGCCCCCTCCACGACCGCTCTCCGCGACGACATCTCAAACGAGCGCGCGTTCGACCTCGTCGTCACCTGGCGAACGGTCAGCAAGCACTGGGCCATCGCGCTGACCACCCTGCTCCTGGTCGCCCTCAGCGTCACGTTCTATACGCTCGGCCAGAAGAAGATCTATCAATCCGCGGCGACGGTGCAGTTCGATCCGAACCCTCCTCGGCCGCTCGGCCGCGGGGTCGACACCGTGGTCGACATGGGCGCCGGCTCGTACTGGAATAACCGCGAGTACTATGAAACCCAGTACAAGGTCATCCGGTCCATCCGGGTGGCGCTGGCGGTCGTCGCCCAGCTCAACCTGCAGAACGATGCCTATTTTCTGAAGGACCTCCCGAAGGACGCGGCCTCGCCCGGGCCGATGTCCGTGACCCCGGAGGAGGCCGCGGAGATCCTGCGCGAGCGGCTCGTCGTCGAGCCGGTGAAGGACAGCCGCCTCGCGGTGATCCGCTACAACGACGCGGATCGCGAGCGGGCTCAGCGCATCCTCACCACGTTGATGGACCTCTACATCGAGCAGAACCTCGATGACGCGCTCGCCTCGACGAACTCAGCGGTCGATTGGCTCCGGGCGCAGCTCGACAAGCTGAAGTACGATCTCGAGGCGAGCGAGACGTCGCTCCACGAATACAAGCTCAGCAAGAACATCCTCGACGTCGATTTCGAGGACAAGACGAACCTGCTGCGCGAGGAGATGAAGCAGATCAACGACGCTCTCACGTCCGTGCGCACGAAGCGTGAAGAGTTCGCGGCCCGGAGCCACGAGCTGTCGAAGCTCGATCCGAACACCCCGCTCGACCTCCCCGCCTCCGAGCTCATCCAGAGCCCGGTCCTCCAGATGCTGCGCGCGCGCCAGGAGGAGTGCGTCCGTGAGCGCGACGCGCTCATCGGCTCTGGCAAGGGCGAAAACCACCCCGACGTCCGCGCCGCGACCGAGCGGGTCGCCGCCAACAGGAGCGCGCTGGTCGCCGAGATCAAGAACGTTCAGGGCGCCGTCAACCGCGATCTCGCCATCGTGAAGCGCCAGGAGGGGGGCCTCGTGGGGCTGCTCGAGGACGCGAAGAAGCAGGCGTTCGAGCTGAACTCCCTCAAGATCGAGTACGATCGACTCCGCAGGACGAAGGACAACACAGAGAAGCTGTACCAGCTCGTCCTGGAGCGCACGAAGGAGAGCGATCTCCAGCGGATGCTGCGGGTGAACAACATCCACGTCCTCGATCGGCCGAACTTCCCGCTCACCGCCCTGCGGCCGCGCGTCGGCGTCAACATCGGGATAGGCATCCTCGCCGGGCTGCTCCTCGGGATCGGCGCTGCGCTGGCGCGAGCGATGCTCGATCGCACGCTGCGGACGCCGGATGAGGTCGAGCGGGAGCTCGGGCTGCCCTTCCTCGGCCTCCTCCCGGAGTTCGACAAGCGGGAACAGAAGGAAGCCCAGCGCCGCAGGGCGCGCCACCGCGGCAAGGCCGCGCCCCAGCTGGGCCGGCGCGAGCTCGTCGTGCACGATCAGCCGACGAGCGGGATCGCCGAGGCGGCGCGCGCGATCCGGACCAACCTGCTCTTCATGTCGCCCGACCGGCCTTACAAGACGCTCCTCATCGCCAGCGCCGGCCCCAGCGAGGGCAAGACGACCGTGTGCTGCTGCATCGCCGTCGCCATGGCGCAGGCCGGACAGAAGGTCGTCCTCATCGATTGCGACCTCCGCAAGCCGCGCATCCACCAGATCTTCGGCAAGAGCCCGGAGCTCGGCGTCACCAGCGCGCTTCTCGACGACTCCGTGGTGGACGACGAGAGCGCGCTCAAGACCGAGGTGGAGAACCTCTACGTCATCCCGGCAGGGCCGATCCCGCCGAACCCGGCGGAGCTCTTGCACAGCGAGCGCTTCCAGGCGCTGCTCCAGAAGCTCCAGAGCCGCTTCGACCGGGTCATCATCGACAGCCCGCCCATCGTGGCGGTCACCGACGGCGCCGTGCTGTCGACGCTGGTCGACGGCACGGTCCTCGTCGTGCGCGCCTCCGCGACGAGGCACGACTTCGCGCGCCATGGGATCCGCGCGCTGCTCGACGTCGGCGGCAAGACCGTGGGCGTCGTGCTGAACGCCGTCGATCTGAAGCGCCAAGAGTACGGGGTGTACCACTACTATGGCGACAGGAAGGACGGCTATTACCATGCGCCCTCCGAGCCGTCGCCCCCGGCCCCGACGGACGCTCCTGCACCCCCCTCGCCACCCCCCTCTCCACCCTCCTTGCCGAACTGAGGAGCGCCGCCGTTGCCCTCGCTGAGACTCCCCCGCGCGCGCGGCGCTGCGCGCGCCGCCGGCGCGGCGCCCGCGCGGCGGACGAAGACGCCCCTCGGCCGGGTCACCGCGACGCTCCTCGTCGGGACGCTGGCGGCCCTCGGCCCGATCCTCGAGGGAGCGCTCGGCGACGGCCGCGGATGGACGATCGGCCTCTTGCTCTTGCTGGCCGCCCCGTCGCTCGCCCGCGCCAGCGGCCCCCGGTTCCATCCGCTGGATCCGGAGACCTACATACCAGCCGCCTATTTCCTCAGCGTCGCCTACTCACCTATCCTGCGCCTCCTCATCTCCCGCGAGTTCTCCCTGTCGAGCCATGAGACGGCAGCCATGGAGGTGGCCTATGCCGGCGCGGTCGGGTGCGCCCTCGCCTGCACCGCGCTGAGCCGCCCCAAGGAAGCGCCCGACCTGCAGCGCCTCGTCCCGGCGCACAGGCCCAAGGCGACGCTGGACCAGGACTGGGCCACGATCCTCGTCGGCATGGTGGGCCTGGGGCTCGTGGCCACGTGGATCGCCACGATCGGCGTGGGGCGGTTCTTCTCGATGAATTATGCCTCCAATCACCTCGAGGCAGATGGCAAAGGGCTGCTCACCGGCGGCTGGCACCTCATCGGGGTGGCCGTCGTTTACCTCTTCCTCCGGGTCGTATCGCTCCGCAAGGCGGGGCTGACCGTGCCGAGGGTGGTCTCGCTCGCGGGGTTCTGCTTCTTCGTGAGCTTCCTGCTCAACACGATCATGGGCCGGCGGGGCCCCCTCGTCTGGACGATCCTCTCCGTCGCGCTCGCCGCGCATGCCTTCGGCATCCAGATCCGACGCGTGTGGCTGGCCATCGGCATGGTGGGCGTCCTCTTCTACGGCATCGTCGTGGAAGGCGCCCGCGCCGAGCAGGGCAGCGGGCTCGACGCGCAGATATCGTCGGCCAGCGCGTACCTCGATCGGATAGAGAACCCGCTGGAGATCGGAGAGCTCCAGCGCGTCTACGCCAACCTCGTCAGCGTCGTGAACGAGCAGCCGCCCATCATCAGCTACCCAGGCGAGAGCTGGGTGAACGCGTTCCTCATCCTGGTGCCCAAGCCGCTCTGGAGCGAGCGGCCGCTCGGCCTCGCGCAGCGATATGCCATGTGGACGGCCCCCGACCTCGCGCGCCGCGGCGCCGGCTTCGCGATGGGCGCCGCCGCCGAAGGGTACCTGAACTTCGGGCTCGCCGGCACGGCCATCGAGATCGCGGTCTTCAGCGGGCTCTTCTTCATGATGCCGCTCCTCGTGGCCGGCGCGCGCGGCTCGCCCCTGCTCGCCCGCGCCGCGGCGGTGAACCTCGCCTCGTTCGCGTACAACCAGTTTCGCGGCGAGCTGACCGCGCTGCTCAAGATCACGGTGTCGCTGGCGATCGCGCTGCTCGCGGCGGTGGTGCTCACCTCGGTGGTCACGCACCTGCGGCGCGGGCTGGCCGCCCTCGGCCCGACACGCCGGAGATCCGGGCAGCGCCTGCGCGATCCGCGCCTCGGGCCCTCGTCGGCGCTGGGGCGGTAGCCGCGCCGACCGGGGTTGGCCGGCGCGAGGACAACGCGGGACCGCGCGCCCGCAAGCCGCAGGATGGACCGCGCGGCGCGCGGCGTCGGAACATGAAGAGCGGAGAAGCCAGGTCCCTATCGTCATGAGATTTCCCTTTCGTTTGAACCGTTCAGGCTGGCCGGCGCGCATGCTGCCTCGCAGGGTCTGCTTCCCGGACCCGCGGGCCCTCCTCCGGCCCGAGGAGATCACGTCGCCCGAGGTGTTCTCGGAGCGGATCTCCGTCCTCTTGCTGGGCGGCACCTACAAGACGACGCGGCCGGGCAGGCACCGGCAGAGCGACGCCCTCCTCGTGGGAGCGCTCCGCCAGAAGAGTCCCGTCGTCCTCGACGTCGGTGCCTCCGACGGGAGCACGGCGCTCGATCTGATCACCGCGCTCGGCGACGCCTTCGAGGCGTACTATGTGACGGACAGGGCGCTCTCGCTCCGGGTGCGCGCCGACGACCGCGGGCGCGCGTTCTTCTATGATGCGGACGGCGCCTGCGTCCTCGCCGCCACCCCGCGCTTGCTGTTCTATCCCGCAGCGGCGGGATCGCGCCGCTGGCCGCGCTGGGTGCTCCCCGGGTGGCGCGGCGCCATCCCGCCGTTCGACCCGGCCTATCCGGAGGTATCGCTCGTCCAGCCGCGGCTCCGCGAGATCGCGCGCCGTGACGCGCGCGTGCGCCTCAGGCCCCACGACATCTTCCAGCCGTGGGACGGCCCCGCGCCGACGGTCGTCAAGGCAGCGAACATCCTGAACCGCGCCTATTTCTCCGACGATCAGATCCGCCGAGCCGCGCGCAATTTCTGGCGCGCGCTCGCGCCTGACGGGCTGCTCCTTGTGATCGACAACCGCGACGCCGAGAAGGCCTCGCTGTTCGCGCGAACGGAGGGCGGCTTCGGGCACATCGACAGCATCCATGGCGGAACCGAGATCAAGGAGCTCATCCTGAGCTGCTGAAGCCCCTCGTTCATCGGCAGCGAAGCTCGCTTCCCACGCACGGACCTCCTGAAGCCCTCATGCGCATCCTCTACGTCTCTCCCTACTTTCCCCCCGAGTCGGGGGCCCCCGCCGCGCGTGTCTCCGAGCTCGCCCGGGCCTGGCGGCGTGCCGGACACGAGGTCACGGTCCTGACGGGCATGCCGAACCACCCGACAGGGGTGATCCCGGCTGCCTATCGAGGTCGGCTCCGCGTGGAGGAGGACTTCCACGGGGTCCGGGTCCTCCGCACCTGGATCTACGCCGCCGCCAACCGGGGCAAGGTGCGCCGCTCGCTCGCGTATGGGTCCTTCGCCCTGTCTGCGCTCTCGCTCGCGCAGATCGGTTTACCGCAGGCCGACGTCCTCATCGCGACGAGCCCCCAGTTCCTCGCGGCCGTGGCCGGCTACGGGCTCTCCAGGCTCCGCGGGATGCCGTTCGTGTTCGAGGTGCGCGACCTCTGGCCCGAGTCGATCGTGGCCGTGGGCGCGCTGTCGGCCGGGCACGCGGTCGTGCGCGGGCTCACGCGCGTCGAGGAGCACCTCTACGAGGCGTCCGACGGGATCGTGGTCGTCACGCAGAGCTTCCGGGAGCGGCTCATCCAGCGAGGAGTCCCCGCCGACAAGATCGACGTCATCAGGAACGGCGTGGACCTCGGGCGCTTCACCCCCGCCTCGCGCGACACGCCGCTCCGGGAGAAGCTCGGCTTCGGCGACCGCCTCGTCGTGGCGTACGTGGGGACGCACGGCATGGCGCACGGCCTCTCCGCCGTGCTCGACGTGGCGAGCGGCCTGCGCGCGCGCGACGACATTCGCTTCCTGTTCGTCGGCGAGGGGGCGGAGCGGGCCAGCCTGGAGGCGCGCGCCCGGGAGCTCGGGCTCTCCAACGTGACGTTCCTCGGCGCCCTCCCGCGCGATGCGGTCACCGAGGTGTATGCGACCGCCGATATCTGCCTGGTTCCTCTGCGCAAGACCGAGCTCTTTCAGACGGTCATCCCGTCCAAGATCTTCGAGATCCTCGCCATGGAGCGGCCCATCGTGATCTCGGTCGACGGCGAAGCGCGGTCCATCGTCGAGGAGGCGAGCGCCGGCGTCTTCGCTCCCCCGGAAGACGTACAGGCCATGACCCGGGCGATCGTCGAGCTCGCCTCCGATCCAGAGCGGCGAAGGCGCATGGGGTCGGCAGGGCGGGCCTACGTGATGCGCTCGTTCGAGCGCGACATGCTCGCGCGCGAGTATGTCGATGTGCTGGAGCGCGTGCTCTGCCGCTCGCGCTCTCGTGAAGGCCAGAGCAGGAGCGAGCGATGAACCTCCCGCGGATCGCCCGCACCCTCGTCCAGCTCCATCCGCTGCAGGTCCTCGCCCGCCCGATCGCCCTCGGCCACCGCGCGCTCGGCGGGGGGCCGAGCGCGGCGCTGGCGCCTCGCCTCCGGCCGGGCTTTGCCCCGTCGAGCCCGCGGTTCGCGGCCTTCGCCGACGCCGAGAAGGAGCGCGGGCGCGCGCGGCTGGCCGCAATTCCCGAAGGGTCGCTCCTGCACGCCTACGAGCGCGCCTACGGCTATGAGCTCGGCGCCGAGCCGACCCTCCCCGCCCCGAGCGCGTGGGACGACCCGATCGCGTCACACCCGTTTCCCGCGTCGGTGCGCGCCCGCCGGCTCGCGGCGGCGGCGCGCCTCGGCCGCCCCGGGCTCTCTGCCGAGCTGGCGCGCGCGTGTCGGGCCATCGCGCTCGGCCTCGAGCTTCACCTGCTCGCCAATCACCTCCTGGAGAACGCGATAGGGCTCGTGTGCGGCGGCGCCGTGGCCCACGGGCCCGAGGCCGAGGCGTGGTGGCGGCTCGGCTCCGCGATCCTGGCGTGGCAGCTGCCGGAGCAGTTCCTCGCGGACGGCGGCCATTTCGAGCTCTCCGCGTCGTACCACCTCGCGCTGACGGCCGGGCTGCTCGAGGCCATCGAGCTCGCGCAGGCGGCCGGCCGCGAGGTGCCCGAGCGCTGGAGGACCACGGCGGAGGGGGCCCTCGAGTGGGCCGCCGCCGTGCGCGCGCCGGACGGCTCGTACCCGCTCTTCAACGATGCGTCGCTCGACGCCGCGCCCGAGCTCGACCACGTCCTCGCCCTCGGCGAGGACCTCGGCCTCTTCACGCCGGGCAGGGCCTCCGGCGGCGGGCGGGGAGCCCCCGGCGCGCCACCGGACGACACGCCGTCGCTCGACCACCTCGCGGCCACCGGCTGGGTGATCCTGCGGTTCGGCGACCGGGCCTGGCTCGCGCTCGACGCGGGGATGGATGGAGCCCCCTATCAGCCCGGGCACGTGCACGCGGACGCGCTCACCTTCGAGCTATGGCTCCACGGAGAGCGCGCTGTCGTCGACTACGGGGTCTCCAGCTACAAGACCGACGGCGACCGGCAGACCACCCGCTCCACGCGCGCCCACAACACGGTGGAGCTCGGCGACATGGATTCGAGCGAGGTGTGGAGCGCCTTCCGCGTCGGCCGCCGGGCGCGCGCCGGGGTGCGCAGGCTCGAGCGCGCCTCGGCGCACGTCGCCGTCGAGGCTGAACACGACGGGTATCGCGCTCTCCCCGGAGCCCCCCGGCATCGCCGGACGGTGGAGCTGTCCGCTCGGGAGCTCGTGGTCCTCGACGACATCCTCGGCGGCAGGACGAGCGCCTGCTCCCGGCTCAGGCTCGACGAGGCCACCTTGCGACGCCAGGCCATCGAGATCGAGGGCATCCAGCTCACGCCCGAGCGGAGCCCGGGCGTATGGCACCCCTGCTTCCGGAAGCCCCAGGCAGCCACGGTGTTCTCCGGACGCGGCGACGTGCGCGACGCCTGGCGCAGCGGCTTTCGCATCCGCTTTTAGAGCGGGCGCGTCTTCGTGCGCTACTCGCGCACGAGGCTGCCTGTGAGCGTGATGCGAAAAGGCGCGAGGGCCTCGACCTTGTCGAGCACGAGGTGCAGCGCCAGCGCAGCCTGGTGGAGCCCGGGGATCAACACCGTATAGCTCGGGTGGTCGACCCCGGTAGCGAGCTTGTCGACGCGGAAGCCCGCGGCCTTCGCGAGGCGCTTCACGGCCCAGACCGTGTTCATGCGGAAGTACGTCGGGTACGGCTTGGCATTGCCGCTGCCGCTCGTCCCGCGCAGGAGCCCGACGTAGAGCGTATGAAACCAGTGCGGCGTGAGGTGGGTCGCGAGGCCCGAATAGGAGAGGAGGTTCGGCGCCGTGAACACGAACCGCCCCCCCGGCCGCAGCAGACGGTGCGCCTCGCGCAGCACCGCCTCGGGCCGCTCGAGGTGCTCGAGCAGGTGGTCCGCGGCGATCACGTCCGCGCAGCCGTCCGGCAGCGGGATCGACTCGCCGTACGCGCAGATATGCCGCTGCGCCGGGTTGCGCGCGAGCGCCGCCTCATCCGGATCGACCGCGTAGATGGTCTTGCCGTCGAGAGGCACCGTCGCGACCTTTCCGAACCACAGCGGCCCGCAGCCGAGGTGGATGATGTCCGTCGCCGGCGCGACCGCCTCGTCCACGATGCCCTGATAGACCTTCCAGTAATGCGCATGATCGCTGAAACGATAATAGAGCTCGTTCGTCTTGCAGTTGAGACCAACGATCTTGCGGGCAATATCCACGATATCTCCTCAATCAGTCCGGCGGCACGAACACATCAGCGCGGGATAGCGGCCCCTCACACCACCGAGAAGCGCCCATGCGGGCGCGAGTCCCGAGCGCGCGGCGGCGGCCGGCGCAGCAGCAGGCGCTCTGCAGAGTCCACGACGAGCTGCAGCAGCATGTCGGCCTGCGGATTGACCGCGCACTCCTCGCTGTCCCAGCGGAAGCGCAGCTCGACGGTCTCGCCCTCGAGCTTGATCGGGAACACCGCGACCACCGCCTCGCGGAGCTGCTGCGGCGTCGCCGCGTCCTGCGCCCAGCTCCAGGGCTTCACGCGCGCGCTGCCGTTGGCCCCGGCGGAGCTCACCTCGAGCGCGACGAGCTTCGCCTCCTCGGCGAAGCGCTCGAGCACCGGGCGCAGCTTGTCCACGCCGCTCGCGGCCTCGATCTCCATCAGCGCCCACGGCACAGCGCGGCGCAGCGCCTCCACGGCGGCTTCGCGGGGGCGCCGGGGGTCCTGCGGCTGCGCCCCGAAGAGCGGGAGCGAGCCCGCCGTGCGCACCACGATGAAGAGCACCACGCTGCAGGCGACGAGGGCGAACCCGATCTCGAGCGAGCGACCGACATACGCCACCAGCGCGACCACGGTGAACAGCAGGCTGAGCCCATACAGGATCAGCACCGCGCTGCGATGCGAGTGGCCCTTGTCGAGCAGCTTGTGGTGGATGTGCGAACGATCGGCGGCGAAGATCGGCCGGCGAGCGACATAACGCCGCACCATCGCCGAGATCATGTCGAAGATCGGCAGGCCCAGCGCGAGCAGCGGCACCATGACGGCGAGCGCGGTGCCGCCCTTGTGCGTGCCCACGCCGAAGAGAGGGATCGCGGCCAGCATGAACCCAAGGAACATGCTCCCGGTGTCCCCCATGAAGATCGTCGCGGGGTGAAAGTTGTGAAACAGGAACCCCACGATCGCGCCCGCGAGCGTCGCCGCGAGCAGGCAGATCACCATGTTGCCGGGGTAGCCGCCGAGGTACGCGGTGATGAAGTTCGCGACGCAGGCGAAGAAGCCGACGCCCGCCGCGAGCCCGTCGAGCCCGTCGATCAGGTTGACCGCGTTGATGATGGCGACGAACCACGGAATCGTCACCAGGAACGAGAGCGGCCAGAACGATACATGCCCGAAGTACGGCAGCGTCACGCACTCGAGGCGGAGCCCGAAGGCCCAGGCGATCGACGCGACGAGGACCTGCGCGGCCAGCTTGTGCCGCGCGCGCATTCCCTTCGTATCGTCCCAGGCGCCGACCGCGGCGATCGCCAGCCCTCCAGCCAGCAGCCCCACCACCAGCGAGTGCTGCGAGAACCACATCAGCCCGATCTGCGTCCCCAGCGCGGCCAGGATGAACAGCGGCAGCACGAAACCCGCCACGATCGCGAGCCCGCCCAGGCGCGGGACGCACCGCGTATGTACGCGTCGCGCGGTCGGTTCATCCACTGCCCCCACCGTCACCGCCAAACGGCGCGCGAGCGGCGTCGCTGCCCACGAGAGCACCAGCGCCAGAATAACCGCCGTGAGCGTACTTACCATCGCTCGCTCCTCTGGAAATCCCGCACCCCTAAGGTGCGGCGCGGCGGGCGGCATTCATAGCTCATCACCATGGCGGACAGCCCGTTGTTGGTGCGCACCTAGTACCCCAAGTCAGCACACGGAACAACCCAGGAGCAGGCTTTGGAATCCGGCGAGGGTCTGGAACTTTCCTCCGTTGCTTACATTTTACAGTCACATTGTACAATTTTACCTGTGAGTGTTTACCGTGGTGCGTCGCCCTGATGACAATGTCGTTATGCCGGCCTCGGCCGTAGCAGGGTTTGCCGTGAAAGCGGAAACGCCTTCATCGAAACAGAGACGTGGCCTCGGCGGCCCTCCTCGTCCCCGCAGCGCTTGGAGCCCCTCGCGAGGCGCGTGGCGCTCCGAAGCAGCGCTGGATCCCGCGCCTGGTGTGCGCTTTCTGGCCCGAGACTCCATGGTGTGATGGAGTCGGGCCATCAGCTCTTTTCGGCGACGCAGAAGATGTACGGGGACGTGACGGCGTTCGGTCGGGGAGCCAGGCCGCGCGCGTCGAGCGCCCAGACGAGCTCAGCAACGGCGGAGGCAGCGCCGACCGCCGGTAGGCGGAGCCAGCGCGACCCGATGCTGCCCACGCCGAAGAGGCTGACGTCCAGCGGAAGGATGTAGTCGCTCCGCAGCACATGGAGGCCCGCGTCGCGATGCGCCTTCACCAGCGCCTCGCGGTCCAGCGGAACATGAACGTCGTAGGTGGGCCTGTCGGTGACCTTGGCCACCCACCCCACGAGCCCGCGCATGTTCGGGATCTCCGTGACGATGCGCCCGCCTGGGCGCAGGTAGCGCGCGCATGCGCGGAGGCAGCCCGCCGTGTCCTCGAAGTGCTCGACCACGCCGAGCGACACCACCGCGTCGAAGGCGCCCACGAAGCGCTCCGGCGGCTCGAACAGATCGGCGCACACGATCTCTCCAGGGATGCCTGCGCTCGCGAGGATGTCCCGCTCCTGCGCGCAGCCAATCTCGGTATAGTCGAGCCCGCTGACCTGAAAGCCAAACTCACGCGCGAGGTAGGGGAGCCAGGCGGAACGACCACAGCCGATCTCCAGCAGGCGTTGCCCCTTCGTGTCCATGCCCTCGAACGCGCGAACGAACTCCCGATGAAATGCCTGGCGCACGTATTGCCGAAACCCACGCGCGTGCGGATCCACCGGCTTTGGGAGCGACCGGTTCGACCACACTTGATTCCAATGCGCTTTTCCTGCCTTGTCTCCGGCCGACGAAGCCGCGTTGCTCATCACGTCCTCGCTAGGGCAGGGCCGCCGGCGGGGCGGATGCCTCGCGAAAGGAATCACGGTTTCCCAGCTCGGTCCAGGACAAATCTGGACGAATTGTCGCAGCGCGGCACCCCGGGCGCTCCCCGGCCGGGCGAAGCCAGCACGCCCGTGGCCATGCGGGCCCGCACGGGCCACGCGCGCCATGGAACCGGGCACGCACGGAGATGCGCCCGGTCACCCGGTCGAGCCGACCCGATCCTGCGGATCAGGCGCTCGGGTTATCCAGCTCGTAGTACTTGAGCTTCCTGTCGGACGCGATGATCCTGAACGGGTTCCCGGCGACGACGGAGTTGGACGGCACGTCCTTGTTCACGACGCTGTTGGCGCCGATGATCACGTTATCCCCGATGGTGATGTCGCCGAATATGGCGCTCCCCGCTCCGACATAGACGTCGTTGCCCAGGCGTGGGACGCCCTGGCTGCCGAAGTTTCTCCCTATCGTGACGTTCTGGCAGATGAGGCAGTTGTCGCCGATGACCGTCCTCGTGTGGATCACGACCCCGAGCCCCCAGTAAGCGAGCCTGAAATTTGCCCCGATCGTGGCCGAGGAGGGGACGAAGACCGCGAACACGAACCTGTTCAACCACGTGATGAGCGTGGCGACGAAGGTCAGGTTGTTCCGATAAAAGAAGTTTCCCAGCCGATACAGCAGCACAGAAGGGTTCTTCATAGCGTCGACAACAGGTCTCTGAACTTGGTCACGGCATGACCCATCCTGTTGGTCTGCCTCACCCTCTCGAGCGAGCGCCGCGAGAACTCCTCCAGCAGCGCCGGCTCGCGGAGGACGGTCAGGACCGCCTCGGCGATCTGCCCCGGGCTCCCGACGTCCACGAGGAGCCCATTTCTCCCGGACACGACGAGATCGTTCACGGCCCCCACCCTGCTGGACACGACGGGGACCCCGAGGGCCATGACCTCCAGCAAGGCGTTCGGGAACCCTTCGCTGTGCGAGGTGAACACGCACAGATCGAAGGACGAGATGACCTCGTTCTTGTCCGTCGAGAGCCAGCCCATGTACTCGGTGTTCTCGAGCTGGTTCTCGGAGATGAACCTGCGCACGTCGTCCAGCTCGCTTCCGTCTCCGTAGATCTTGGCGCTGACCGAGGCGTTCGCCCGCTGCAAGAGGAGCATGGCCTCGAGAAAGTCGTAAATACCCTTCTGCCGCTCGATCCGGTTGAAATAGAGCAGCCTCAAGGGCCTGTCCATGGCTCGAGGGTATGCCTTGTGCTCCACGTCGCCGAAGCTGGAGTCGGGCAGCCAGTTCTCGATGACGACGAGTTTGTCCCCATATTTCTCGGGGACCAGGCTCTGGAAGAAGCTCCGCCAGGTTTCGCTCTGGCATATCACGACATCGCAGGATCTCACGACGGCGCTCAGGTACGACCGGTACAGCCTGCTCCTGGCGACGTTGTCGACGATCGGCCCCGAGCGAGGGAAGATGGCGACCTTCTTGCCGAGCAGCTTGCCGAGGAGCCCGATCGACCCCTTCTCGACGAAGCTCAGCCCCGAGCTCGAGAACAAGAGGACCGCATCCACCCTCGAGAAGAGCAGCGCCCTGACGCACCTCAGCACCCTCGGCGCGATCCTGTGCAGCCTGCGGCGCACCGATTGCACCCGGATGCTGTCGAGGGTGGAGTCGACGAGGAGGAAATCGAAATCGTCTTTCAGATCGCTCTCGATCAGAGAGCGACAAGCAAAGTACTGCCCACCCATCTTCCCGTCAGCCGGGGGATTGAACGAGCCCACGAACAGGATTCGTTTCTTGTCTGCCATCGCGTCGCTATCGTCGCGGAGGTGATACCATACCTGTCCGGCGATGGATGGCGGGAACGCCCGCTCGCCGAGCGCCGCGCCGACAGCGCCGGATCGTCACCGAACGGCCCGCGATCCCAGGAAAGCAGTCAGCCTGCCTCGGCACAGGGCGGTGGCGGCGGGCTCTGCAGGCGCGCCCTCCCGCTGACCCGACCCGCCGCGGCGCGGCCGCCTCTCGCGGCCGCGGCCGGTGGCCCGGGACGTTGCTCCTCCGGCATCTCGAGCGGCCGCCGATTCCGCCTCCTTCCGCTGTTTCACGCTGGCCCCGTACGACCCGGTTGACAGTCTTGGCGCTCCGACCTACAAGGTCCCCAACCCTCACGCGCACGTAAGGGTCATGGTTTCAACCGAGCACGGTTTCGATCGCGACGGGCCGTTGACCACCCGATGACCACCCGCCACCACCTTCCGCTAGCCCACGAGCAAAGCATCGCGGGGCCCGTCACGTCCAGCACGTCCCGAACGGACGACCTGATGGGGGCTCTCGGTGGTGCCGAGGACGAGGAGCGCCTCCTTCAGGTGGGGGACATCGCCAAGGCAACCGGGAAAACCGTGCGGGCGATCCACCACTACGAAGAGGTGGGGTTGCTCACGCCGCACGCCCGCTCCAAGGGGCGCTACCGGCTCTACGATCACGCGGCCCTGACCCGCGTCCGGTGGATCGGCAAGCTCCACGACCTCGGCCTGTCGCTGAGCCAGATCCAGCAGATCGTCTCGACCTGGGAGTCGTCCCCCTCGGCCCCCGGCGCGATGGCGCAGATCCGCCACGTCTACCAGCAGAAGCTCGAAGAGGTGCGGGAGCAGGTCGCGCACCTCAAGACCCTCGAGCACGAGCTCGTGGCGAGCCTCGCCTACCTCGACACCTGCGAGGCGTGCGACCCGGCAGAGCTCGTCGCCGCCTGTACGAACTGTAACCTCCACGACAAGAGCACGGCTGAGCCCGAGCTCGTCGCCGGGATCCGCGGCAATGGGCATTGCCGCCACGGCTCGAATCACCGCTGAGCGAGAAACACCATGGCTATCCAGCTTCCGATCTACATGGACTACCACGCGACGACGCCCGTCGATCAGCGTGTCCTCGACGTGATGCTGCCGTATTTCAACGGCAAATTCGGCAACGCCGCGAGCCGGAGCCACGTCTTCGGCTGGACGGCCGAGGAGGCGGTCGGCCACGCTCGCGAGACGCTCGCCAGGTTCATCGGCGCCTCGAACCCGAAGGAGATCGTCTTCACCTCGGGCGCGACCGAGAGCGACAACATCGCCATCAAGGGGGTCGCCGAGTTCTACAAGGACAAGGGCAACCACATCATCACGAGCGTCATCGAGCACAAGGCGGTGCTCGACACCTGCAAGCGGCTCGAGAAGCAGGGCTACGAGGTCACCTACCTCAAGGTCGACAAGTACGGGATGGTCGACCCGGACGACGTCGCCCGGGCGATCACCGACAAGACGATCCTTGTCTCGATCATGCTGGCCAACAACGAGGTCGGCACGGTCCAGCCCATCGCCGAGATCGGAAAGATCACGAAATCGAAGGGCATCCTCCTCCACTCCGACGCGGTGCAGGGGGTCGGGAAGGTCCCGTTCAACGTCGAGCAGATGGGGGTCGACCTCGCGTCGGTGACGGCCCACAAGATCTACGGCCCGAAGGGCATCGGCTTCCTGTACGTGCGGAGGTCGAAGCCGCGCGTCCGCATCACCGCGCAGATGGACGGCGGCGGCCACGAGTTCGGCATGCGGTCCGGCACGCTCAACGTGCCCGGCATCGTCGGGTTCGCCAGGGCAGCCGAGATCCTCATGGAGGAGGGCGAGGCGGAGTCGGCGCGCATCCTGTCGCTGCGCGAGCGGCTCAGGAGCCGGCTCTGGAAGGAGCTCGACGCCATCCAGCTGAACGGCTCGCCCGATCGGCGGCTGCCGGGCAACCTCAACGTGTCGTTCAGCTTCGTCGAGGGCGAGGCCATGATGATGGCGATCAAGGACGTGGCGGTCTCGAGCGGCTCGGCGTGCACGAGCGCCAGCCTGGAGCCCTCCTACGTCCTCCACGCGATGGGCATCGGCGACGACCTCGCCCATTCGTCCATCCGGTTCGGGCTCGGGCGCTTCACCACCGAGGAGGAGGTCGACTACGTGGCTGACCTCGTGATCCGGAAGGTGAACAAGCTGCGTGACATGTCGCCCCTCTACGAGATGCACAAGGAGGGGATCGACCTGAACACCGTGCAGTGGGCGGCCCACTGACGAGCGGCGCGGGCGCCGCCGGCCCGACAGAGCAAGGTTTCGAGACGAAAGGAAACGGTCGAGGAGAGAGCCATGGCATACAGCGATAAGGTCATCGAGCACTACGAGAACCCCCACAACGTCGGCACGCTCGACAAGAATGATGAGCACGTCGGCACCGGGCTCGTCGGCGCTCCGGCCTGCGGCGACGTCATGCGCTTGCAGATCAAGGTCGGCGAGGGCGGCGTCATCGAGGACGCGAAGTTCAAGACGTTCGGCTGCGGGTCGGCCATCGCATCGTCGTCGCTCGCCACCGAGTGGCTGAAGGGCAAGACGATCGACGAGGCCGAGACGATCAAGAACAGCATGATCGCCGAGGAGCTCCACCTGCCTCCGGTGAAGATCCATTGCTCGGTCCTCGCCGAGGACGCGATCAAGAGCGCCATCGCCGATTTCCGCGCCAAGCAGCAGGCGAAGAAGGAGCTCGCGGGCGCGGCGCCTTCGGTCCCCGCCCCGGCCGCCGCGACGGCGAGCGCGGAGTAACAGCGCCGGGGCTTCGGGGCGGAGGCGGCCCACAGCACCGGAACCGGAACCGGAACCGGAGAAGGAACGACGCATGCAGAGCAGTGAGCAGACCACGACCAAGCCGGCGGACACCGGTCCGCACGCCGCGCCCACCACGACCGCTGACGCCGCGCCCGCGCGCAGCGACGGGGCCTCGGGCGAGGCGGAGGCGAAGCCGAAGCGGACGCTCTCGGTGAGCGACGCCGCGGTGCAGGCCATCCGGGCGCAGCTCGCCAAGCGCGGCACGCCCGAAGGCGCCATCCGGGTCGGGATCCGTGGCGGCGGCTGCTCCGGGTTCTCCTACGTCATCGAGTTCGAGGACAAGCCGCCCCGGTCCGGCGACCTCGTCCTGGAGTTCGCCGAGCCGGACAAGGCGACCGTGCGCGTCTTCTGCGACAAGAAGAGCATCCTCTACCTGGGCGGCTCGGTGCTCGACTGGGAGAAGACGCTCATGTACCAGGGCTTCAAGTTCAAGAACCCGCACGAGGCGACGCGCTGCGGCTGCGGGCACTCGTTCACGGTGGCCTGAGCCGCCGCTGGGAGCGCCCGCCCCGTCTCCAAGGCGCCTCCCCCCAGAGCACGCCATGACCGATCCCTTCGATACCCTGGGCGTCGAGCCGCGGTTCGACCTCGACCTGCGCGCCCTCGAGCAGCGCCACCGCGATCTCTCGCGCGCGCTCCACCCCGATCGCTACGCGGGCGCCCCCGCGGCCGAGCGCCGGCTCGCGCTCGGCCGCGCGATCGAGGCGAACGACGCCCTGCGCGTGCTCAGGGATCCGATCCGCCGGGCCGAGGCGCTGCTCCAGCGCGCCGGGGTCGCGCGGGGCGAGGAGGGCGAGCAGAAGGCCTCCCCCGCCCTGCTCATGGAGATGATGGAGTCGCGCGAAGAGCTCGCCGAGGCGGCGAAGGGGCGCGACCCCGCGCGGATCGCGCGGCTCGGCGAGGCGATGCTCGCGCGCGAGCAGGCGACCCTCACGGCGATCCAGGGCGCCTTCACCGCCGCAGGGAATGATCCGGAGCAGCTGCATGGCGTGCTCGCCTTGCTCAGCGAGCTCCGCTACATCCGGCGGTTCCTCGAAGAAGTGAGCGCCATCGAAGAAGAGCTCGCAGATTTGAAATGACCCTCCTCGAAATTTTCGACCCCAAGGCAAGGCCCAGCCCGATCGGCATCGATCTCGGGACGACGAACTCGCTCGTCGCCCGCGTGCGCGACGGCCGCCCGGTGGTCATCGACGACTGCAATGGAGAGCGGCTGGTGCCGTCGGTCGTGCACTACGACGAGCGCGGCCGCGCGGTCGTGGGCGACAGCGCGCGGCGGCTCGCGCAGAGCCACCCCCGCGAGACCATCGTCAGCGTGAAGCGCTTCATGGGCCGCGGCGCGGACGATCCGGAGACGCGGCGGCTCGGGCCGTACGAGTTCGCGGAGCCGAAGGGCCCCGAGGACGCGAAGAGCGTGCGCTTCAAGGTGCGGGACGCGGTCGTGACGCCCGTCGAGGTGTCAGCGGAGATCTTGAGGGAGCTCCGCACCTCGGCGGAGCGCGAGCTCCGCTCCGTGGGCGGCGCGGTGATCACGGTGCCGGCGTACTTCGACGACGCCCAGCGGCAGGCGACCAAGGACGCCGGCCGGCTGGCCGGGCTGGAGGTGCTGCGCCTGCTCAACGAGCCGACCGCCGCGGCGCTCGCGTACGGGCTCGACAAGCAGCAGAACGGCCTGTTCGCCGTGTACGACCTCGGCGGCGGGACGTTCGACGTCACCGTCCTCCTGCTCGACAACGGGGTCTTCCAGGTGAAGTCCACGGGGGGCGACAGCTCGCTCGGCGGCGACGACATGGACAGGGCGCTCGCGGAGCGGCTGCTCGAGGAGATGGGCGCGACGCGGCGCACGCCCGAGGTGGTGCGGCTCGCGCTCGACACCGCCCGCAGCATCAAGCACGCGCTGACCGACGCGACGCAGATCGAGATCGAGCTGCCCGTGCAGGCGGCCGAGGCGACCGGCGGCCCGGCGTCGAAGCTGGTCACCGTGACCCGCGACGAGCTGAACGCGCTCATCACGCCGCTCCTGGACCGCACGGGCGTCGCGTGCCGCCGCGCGCTCCGCGACGCCGGCGTCCAGGCCGCGGACATCGACGGCGTGATCCTCGTGGGCGGCGCGACGCGCGTGCCCCACGTGCGCGACTACGTGGCGCGCCTCTTCGGCAAGGAGCCGCTCAAGGACATCGATCCGGAGGAGGTCGTCGCGCTGGGCGCCGCCATCCAGGCCGACATCCTGGCCGGCTCGATGGATCGCGCGGACGAGGTGCTCCTGCTCGACGTGCTGCCGCTGTCGCTCGGCATCGAGACGATGGGCGGCGTCGCCGAGAAGATCCTGCCGAGGAACACGACGATCCCGGCGGGGGCGCGGCAGACCTTCACGACCTACGCGGACCACCAGACCGGGTTCGATCTGCACATCGTGCAGGGCGAGCGGGAGCTCGCCGCCGACTGCCGTTCGCTCGCGCGCTTCGTGCTCAAGGGGATCCCGCCGATGCCCGCGGGCATGGCGCGGCTCGAGGTGACGTTCCGCGTGGACGCCGATGGCTTGCTCGGCGTGACCGCGCGCGAGCAGACGACGGGGGTCGAGCAGAAGGTCGAGGTCAAGCCGAGCTACGGGCTGACCGACGAGGAGGTCGAGGACATGCTCCTCGCGGCGCTGGACCACGGCGAGGAGGACCTTCTCAAGCGCCGGCTCGTCGAGGCGCGGGTCGAGGGCGAGCGCGTGGCGATGGCGACGCGCAAGGCGCTCTCCGCGGACGCCGATCTGCTCGAGCCCGGCGAGCGCGAGGCGATCGAGGGCGCGCTGAAGGGCCTCGACGCGGCGATCCGCGGGGACAAGCCGGGGCTGATCCTGGCGCGCACGGAGGCGCTCGACGAGGCGACGCACGGGTGGGCGGGGCGGCGGATGGACCGCGCCGTGGCCAGGGCGATCGCGGGCAAGCAGGTCGAGGACGTCGAGGCGAAGGTCGCCGCGGCGAAGGGCGTGGACGCGCACCTGGCCGAGCACGCCGGGGACGACGCGAGCCACGCGCAGGTCGAGGCGGGCGGCGCTGGCGCGGCGAAGGCCGGCGTCGAGGCGAGGAGGAGCTGATGGCCAAGGTCCGATTTCTGGCGCACGGACGCGCGTGGGAGGTCGAGGCCCCGGTGGGCTCGTCCGTCCTCCAGGCGTCGAAGTCCGTGGGCGCGCCCGAGGGCGACGCGTGCGGCGGCGTCTGCGCGTGCTCCACCTGCCACGTCTACGTCACGAAGGGGCGCGAGCTCCTCAGCGAGGCCGAGGAGGACGAGGAGGACATCCTCGACAAGGCCTTCGACGTCCGGTCGACGAGCCGCCTCGGCTGTCAGGCGAAGATCTTGAAAGACGGCGATATCGAGGCGGAGATCTCCCGCGAGAGCCTCGACGCTTTCTACAACGAGCACCCGAACGTGAAGGATCCGCGCAAGGGCTGAGCCCCCGGCGCGCGCCGACCAGCGCGATCAACCCGCAACGACGGCAGGGACGGCTACGGCGGCGGCCTCACCTTCGCGGTCGCCGGCTTCGGCTCGCGCTGCGAGGGCGGCGGGCGGCGGAGCTTGTCCAGCTCGGTGCTCGCCTCGGTGGCGATGCGCCGGGCGATGTGGGCGAAGGCCGAGGCGGCCTCCCTGGCCGGCGGCGTCGAGACGATCGCGACGAGGTGCTGCGCGGCCGTCTTCCTGCCGATGGGGACGAGGAAGAAGGTCAGGGCGGCGAGGAGGAAGACGACGCCGTTCGTGAGGCGCTTGAAGAACTCGCCGACCACAGGCGCCAACCGTAGATGGAGCGATCGGCCGGGGCCCAGTTCTCGGGAGCCTTTCGCCCTTCCAGCCGGAGGCGATCACCCGCTCGCCCATGCTCGCGACCACGAGGACGGCGTCGAGGAGTTCGAGGAGGCCGCGAAGGAGGCGAAGGACGCCGGCGTGAAGCGCTTCGCCGCCACGGGGCTGCCGCTGCTCCGGGAGCACCTCGCGACGGCGAGGCAGGCCTATGACAAGGTGAAGTAGACGTGGCGGCGCGAGCGCGCCGGCCCTGCGCGGCGTGGCCGGCGCACCGCGGCCGGCGCGCTCAGGCGACCACGCGCGCCGCGCGCTCGGGCCTCGCCGCTGGCGGCGGGGTCGTCCTCGACCTCGCCGCGCCGCGGACGGGCGCGAGCTTGCCCCGGAGCTTCTGGTACGCGGCCGTGTCGACGGGCTCGCCCCGGACCCAGGTGCGGATGAACGGCGCCACCCCGGACTCCCAGGCGGCGCCGAGGCGGAGCGCGAGGAACTCGCCGTAGAGCGCGGTGAAGAGCGTCTCGAGCTCCTCGATGAGGTACATGCGCTCGTAGAACTGCTCGTCCGCGGCGTCCTTGACGACGCTCGGGATCTTCACGCCCGAGAGCGAGAACGCGTCGGCGTTGAACAGGAAGGCATACTCGAGCTCTCCGCGCGTGACGCGGACGCGCGCGTGCGACGGGAGCTTGCCCTGGCGCAGCGCCTCGTGGGCCTCGGGGGCGCTGCTCGGCGCCGCGCCCTTGAGCCGGCTCTGCTCCTTCTCCTGGACGAGCGTGATCTGCCCCTCGAGCCAGAGCTCGCAGACGCCGAGGGCGTCCAGGGAGAAGCGGCCCTCAAAGAGCTCGCTCTCGAACCAGAGCCAGACAAGGAATTCGCGGCCGACGAACCGGCGCTGCTCGATCAGCTCAGCGAGGCTCACAGGGCACCTCGAAGGGTGGATTCAGCGTGGAAGACCGTGGGCTTGAGCAGCTCGAACGCGGCCAGCTGCTCGGCCGACAAGCCGAGCTCACGGGCGGCCGTGTACGGGCTCTCCGGCACGAGATCGAGCTCGAAGGTCTCTTCGAAGAGCTCCGAGAGCCCCTCGTGCGCGCGCGGCGACTGGTTCCAGAACCGGACGACGCCGGCCTCCAGGTTCCAGGACAGATCCACGACCTTCATCACCGGCATGAGCTGCGCGCGGAGCTTCCTCGACACGACGGCCCGGAGCTCCTCCTTCTCGCGCCGCCCGAGCTTCTCGCGCCCGCGCTTCGCGAGGTGCTCCCGCTCCGCCTCGGCGAAATGCGCCTTGAAGAGCGCCGAGGGCACCTGCCAGCGATCGGTCCTGAGGCCGAGGTTGATGTACGAGTTGAAGAAGATCTTGCCGTGATCGAGCTCGCAATCGAGCGGATTCTCGATGGAGCACCACCCGGCGCGCTGCTCCGCGTCCTCTTCGACCGTGAGCGGCCGGAACGCGCGGAGCTGGATTCGCTCGACGAACCTGTCGCGGAACCCCTCGGTGAGCTCGCCGCGGACATAGAACTTCGAGAATGAGATGGATCCTTTGAGTGCGCCCAAATGATCGTCCTTTCGTCTCGTGAAGGCGCAGGAGGTAGCCGAGCGGATCCAGGGGGTCAAAAAACCGGACGGGGCGGCGCGGCCATCGGGCGGAGAACGACGACGAACGGCGACGAACGGCGATCGCCACGGCCGCCAGGCGGGCTGGGCAGTGGGGCGCGGTCAGAGCGGCTGGACCAGCGGCGGGCGCAGCCAGCGGCCCGAGAACGGGCCAGTGAGGTAAAAGCGATAGCGAAGGAAATACGGCTCTTCGTCGGGCCCACAGAAGACGACGGTGGATCGCAGGAAGCGGCCGAAGACGTCGTCGCCGGGCTCCGCAGATGGCCTGTGGCCGATGGCCGGCGCGGGCACCGCAGGAAAGCGGGGCGGCGCGCCCTCCGAGAACCCGCGCGGCACGTCGCACGGCGCGGGCGGAAGAGGCACGCGCGCCGCGCCGCCGCCCGGGTCCGGGGCGCCCGCCTCCTCGGGCGGGACGTCGGTGGCAGCCGCGACGCAGCCCGCCGCGGCGCTCCCCCACGAGGAGAGGAGAACCAGCACACACCACGCGCCGACGCTCGCCCTGGGCACCGTCCTGCCTCCGTCCGAGAAGCGCGAGGTCCGCGGAGCGCCGGCGGTCGTGGCCGGCACACCGCGCCTGCGCGAACGCCGGAGGAGCAACGGCGGTGCCGCGCCGCCCGCGAAGCAGGGGCGCACCAGGCGCCCTCGGGGAGAGCGACGGCGGCGGGCGCGCTCGTGGGACGGACGGTCAGACGTTGAAGAGGAAGTGCGCGACGTCGGCGTCCTGGAAGACGTACGTCTTGCCCTCGACGCGCAGCTTGCCTGCGGCGCGGATGGCGGCCTCGGTCCTGTGCTCGACGAGGTCGTCCACCCTGTAGACCTCCGCCCGGATGAAGCCCTTCTCGAAATCGCTGTGGATGACCCCCGCGGCCTGCGGGGCCGTGCAGCCGATCGGGATCGTCCAGGCGCGGATCTCCTTGGGACCGGCCGTGTAGTAGCTCTGGAGGCCGAGCAGCCGGTAGGCCTCGCGCGCGAGCGTCGAGAGCGCCGGCTCCTTCATGCCGAGGCTCTCGAGCATCTCCTTGCGCTCGTCGGGCGCGAGCTCGTTCAGCTCCGCCTCGAGCTTGCTGCAGACCGGCACGACGCCGCTGCCCTCGGAGGCGGCGCGCTCGCGCACCTTCGCCGCGAGCGGGCCCGTGCCGGAGACGTCGGACTCGTCGACGTTCGCCACGTAGAGGACCTTCTTCGCCGTGATCAGGCCGAACGTCTTCACGACCTTCCGCTGCTCGTCGTCGAAGGAGAGCCCGCGGACGGGCTTGCCGGCCTGGAGCGCCTCGAGGCACTTCTCCATGAGCGCGATCTTCGGGAGGAGCTCCTTGTCGCCCTTGGCCTGCTTCCGCGTGCGCTCCAGCATCCCCTCGAGGGATCCGAGGTCGGCCAGCATCAGCTCCGTCTCGATGGTGTCGATGTCGCGGAGCGGGTCGACCCCGCCGTCGACGTGCACGACGTCGGCGAGCGTGAAGCAGCGGACGACGTGGAGGATGGCGTCTACCTCACGGATATGACTCAGGAATTTGTTCCCGAGCCCCTCGCCCGTGCTCGCGCCGCGCACGAGCCCGGCGATGTCGACCACCTGCACCATGGCGGGGATGATCTTCTCGGTCTTGATGAACTTCGCGAGCGTCGTGAGCCGGTCGTCGGGGACAGGGACGGCGCCGACGTTGGGCTCGATCGTGCAGAAGGGGTAATTCTGCGCCTCGGCCTTGGCGGCCGTCAGCGCATTGAACAGGGTGCTCTTGCCCACGTTGGGCAGTCCGACGATGCCAACCTCGACGCTCATGGCGCGCACGTCTAGCACAGGCAGGGTCGCGCGGCCCGGCCCCGTGGGCAGCACCGCCACAGCGAGATTCCCGGTTTGCCCGCGCCGCCGTCCGCCGTCAGCGCCGCGCGCGGCCGGGCGCGCGGAGGGCGCCGGCGAGGTGGTCGACGAACGCGCGCACCCGCGCGGGCAGGAAGCGCGACGGGAGGTACACCGCGACGACCTGGCGGCGCACCGGGAGCCACCCGGCGAGCACCTCGCGCAGGCTGCCCGCGGCGACGTCGGGCGCGGCGAGGTACGCGGGCAGCTCGGCCAGGCCGAGGCCGGCGCGCGTCGCCTCGAGCACGGCGAGGACGCTGTCGCTGGAGAAGACCGCGGGCAAGCGCGCCGTCGCCGCGGCGCCGCCGGGCTCGACGAGGCGGAAGGCGACGTGCGACGCGCCGCCCGCGCCGTAGCGGAGCCCGGCGTGTGATCCGAGCTCCGCCGCGCCGCGCGGCGCGCGGTGGCGGCGGAGGTAGCCCGGGCTCGCGTAGAGCCCGCGCCGATCGTCCTCGAGCGGCCGCGCGACGAGCTCGGCCGGGAGCGCGGAGAGCATGCGCACCGCGACGTCGATGCGCTCCTCGACCAGATCGGCGAGCCGATCGCCGCAGCGGAGATCCACGGTGACGCCCGGGTGCTCGGCCTGGAAGCGCGCGCAGAGCGGGGCGACGCGGCACGCGCCGTAGACCGCGGGCGCCGCGACGCGCAGCGGACCGCGCACCGCCTGGTCGCGCGCGGCGATGTCGCGCTCGAGCGACTCGACGTCGGCGAGGAGCTGCCGGCCGCGCGCGACGTACGCTTCGCCGAGATCGGTCAGCGAGACCCGTCGCGTCGTGCGCTGCACGAGCTGCACGCCGAGCCGAGCCTCGGCGCGGGAGACGGCCTTGCTCACCGCCGAGGGCGTGAGACCCAGCCGCTCGGCCGCCGCGGAGAACGAGCGCAGATCCGCGATCGCGACCAGGAGCTGCAGCGCGTGCGCGGCCTCGGAGGGGTCGATTGATGAACCGGTCTCATGAATCCTCGCTTTCACGCGTCGATTGTACGCTCCGGAGATGGGGTTCACCGGTCGCGGAGCGCCGCGCGAAGGAGCCGCCGGATGAGGGCGCGCGGCGGGTCATCGACCCGGGGCCCCGGCGAGGGGAGATCTCGCAGCCGAGGAGCCGGCGGCGCGCGTGCGATGCGGGGGCGTGATCAGCGGGCGAGCGCCCGGAGCCGCCGCGCCGCGATCGCCGCGATCGCGGGGTGCAGCACGAAATGCTGGCGCCCCGCGTCGGCGGCCTGGGGGGCAGGCGTCAAGGTCCCGTCGCGCAGGCCGCGCACCGCGCGACACATGAGCTCGAGCCCGACGCGCTCGACGCGCCTCATCACGGCCGGGTGGTCGTCTCCGGGCTCGAGCGCGAACCGCTCGACCAGCACGACGGGCCCGGTGTCGACGCCCGTGTCGATGAGGTGCACGGTGACCCCGAGCTCGGGCGGGCCGTCCTCGAGGAAGGGCCACAGCGCGACGTCCATGCCACGGTACCTGGGCAAGACGCCCGCATGGGCGTTGAGGACACCGATCCTGGGAATCGCCAGCAGCGGGGCGCGAAGCAGGCCGCCGCCCGCGAACACGATCAGGTCGGGCGCGGCGGCCCGGAGCGCGGCGAGCGACCGCTCGTCGTTGTGGTTCTGGACCACGTGGAACCGCGCGCCGATCGCCGCAGCGACGTCTCGCAGGGACGCCCCGGGGAGCCCCTCCTCGGCGGCGATGTCCCGCACCGATCGCTCCCCCTCGCGGGGGGACGAGAGGCTGCCGACCAGGACCTTGCCGGTGACCTTGGCGAGCACGCGGCCGGGCGTGGTGAGGCGAAGCTCGTCGCGGAGCCGGTCGAGCTGGTAAGGCGCTCGCAGCAGGACGTCGGTCAGCTCGATGCCGTCGGTGCGACCGAGCCGCCACGCGAGCAGCCGCGCGTACATGCTTGTATGCACGGGCGCTAGGAGCGCGATGCGCATTGCGACTCCAGCTCCGCAAGGGCGGATTCGACGTCACGGAGCGCCGCGGCCCAGTCCGCGGCGACCTCGGGTCCGACCCGCCACGACATCCCCGGCGCGAACCGATCCGCGAGCTTGAGGGCGGCGTTGAGCAGCCGCCAGTCGCGGCGCGCTGGCGCCTGCCGCGCGAGCAGCGAGCAGACCGCGGCGCGCTCACGCGCGACGCCGGTGCGATCCTGCGGCGGCTCGATCTCCGCCAAGGCGTCGCCGCGACGCAGCTCGACATGACGAAGCAGCCGCTCGAGCTCCTCGGCTCCCCGAGCGTCGCCCGCGGCGAGCGCCGCCTCGATGTCGGCGCACGCGCCGGCGCGCCACCGGCGCTGCTCCAGCGCCGGGCGGAGGGCGCCCTCGGCGCGCGCCGGCGCGGTGCGGGTCACCCCGGACGCAGCCCGTCGCAGCGCGGCCTCGAGGCGGCTCCGGCGCTCGCGCCCCCGGGCGGGATCATCGAGCCACACCGCGGCGGCGCGGACGCCCGCCAGCACGCGATCGCGCAGGGTCACGGCAATCCTCCGTCGATCGCGATACGCACGCTGCTCCCGTCGAGGCCCACGAGCGCCTCTCCGCTCAACCAGAGATCGTCCTGACGCAGGTGCCCAGACGGCAGCGTGAGGACACCGTTCTTGAACAACCAGTAGGGACTCCATCGATCCTTGCGGAAGCAGGCGAGCTCCCGCCAGGTGATCCCGTCGCGGCTCGCGAGGACGGCCGCCGTATCGCGGTGAACCCCGGCGCCGCGCTCGACGACCGTGAGCGCGATGAGCACCGGACCGGGGAGCTGGGCCCCGTGCCACGCCGAGGCGGGGATCGCACAGCCCACCTCGAGGGCGAGCGTGCGTCGATCGGCGCGGCATGCATGGTTCTGCGTCACCTCGGAGTCGGTCAACCAGCACACGTGGTCCGCGGTGAAGAACAGCTGCACGGCGCGCCAGCGCTGCGTGCCGTCCCCGAACCTCTCGATCGTGCGGAACCAGTCGCGCGTTCGCCACAGGTAGCACTCGCCGTCGAGATCACCGGTGGTCACCCACGCCGCGCCGACGTCGAACGGGTCGGCGAAGATGCCATGAACATGCCGCACCGACCCCGCGGAGAACTCGTGGGCTACCTCGACGCGGTCGCCGTCAGGGGCGACCCGGTGAACGCGCACCGATCCACGGCGCTCGTTCCTCGTGTACTCGCCGAGGTACGCAGCGCCGAGAGGGTCCTCCGCGATCCCGCGGTGCAGGACGCAGTCGCCAGCGATCGCACCCAGCGGCGCCGGATCGCGCCCCTCCTCGAGCCGGTAGATCGTCCCCGCGCGAACCCCGATGACGACGCCGCGCGACGTGCGGTACACATTGCACTTGTCGGCGCGCGCCGCCCGGACGAGCAGGCGCTGGAAGGCCATGGCGTCACGCGGCATCGCCGCGGGAAACCGGCAAAACGGCTCGAACGCGCCGACGCCGCGGGCGCGGCGCAGCACGACGCGCCCCTGGCTCGCCCAGACCGTGCCGTCGGCGTCGACGTGGTGCACGGTCGAGACCGCCGGAGCCCGCTCCCGTACCGAGACCCCCAGCGCGAGGTGATCGCTGGAAGGCGTCGGGGTGATGGCGCGAGCCGGCAACATCGTCAGCGCGGCGCACGCTAGCACCCGCTCACGCGATCCGGCAAGCCGGAGCCCGGCGCCATGGCGCACGCGCGCCGCGCTCGACGCGAGGTGCAGCCGAGGTGCAGCCGAGGTGTCTTGACGCCGCCGCGCCGAGGCGCCCGGCTCAACCGAAGAACGAGGCGATAGCGGCCGCCACGCGTGCGACCTCGTCGCCCGTGAGCTCGGGAAAGATGGGGAGCGCGAGCGTGTCGCGCGCCGCCGCCTCCGCGACCGGAAGGGAGCCCTCCGGCGGGCCAAGGCACGCGAAGCAGGGCTGGAGGTGGAGCGGCGCGGGATAATAGATCTCGGTGCCGATGCCCCGCTCCGCGAGCGAGCTCCGCAGCGGATCGCGCAGAGAGGCATCCTTCAGGCGAATCACATACTGATTGAACGTGCGCCCCGCAGCGCCGGCGTCCGGCAGCGCGAGGGGCAGATCTCGCCCGCCGAGCAGCGCGGCATACCGCGCGGCGTGCTCGCGCCGCCGCTCGAGGAGCGCGCCGAGCCGCAGGAGCTTGCGCCGGAGGAGCGCCGCCTGGAGCGCGTCGAGCCGGAAGTTGCCGCCGACGCAGGTGTGATGGTGCTTCTTCCGAGCGCCCTGCGCCCTGAGCGTCCGGACGCGCTCCGCGAGCTCGTCGTGATCGGTGGTCACGAGCCCGCCATCGCCGAAGCCGCCGAGGTTCTTGGTCGGGAAGAACGAGAAGCACCCCATGAGCCCGAGCGCCCCGGCGCGGCGGCCGCCGCGCTCGGCGCCGAACGCCTGGGCCGCGTCCTCGATGACCGGCAGGCCGCGGCCGCCCGCGATCGCGAGGAGCTCGTCCATGGGCGCGCAGCCGCCGAAGAGGTGGACGGCGAGGATCGCCCGGGTGCGCTCCGTCAGGGCGCGCGCCGCGGAGGCGGGGTCGAGGTTCAACGAATGAGGGAGCACGTCCGCGAAGACGGGCGTGGCGCCGGTGCGATGGATGGCGCCCGCGGTCGCGAAGAACGTGTAGGCGGGGCACACGACCTCGTCGCCCGCGCCGACGCCGAGCGCCATCAGCGCGACGAGCAGCGCGTCGGTGCCGGAAGAGACGCCGATCGCGTGCCGGACGCCGAGGTACGCGGCGCACTCCGACTCGAAGGCCTCGACCTCCGGACCGAGGATGTAGTGGCCGCTCCGGAGGACCGACTGGAACACGGCGGAGAGCTCGTCCTGCATGGCGAGATCGCCGCGGGCGCGATCGAAGAAGGGAACAGGCGCGGTCATCCGTCGGTGTCCTCCGCGGAGAGGGGATCACGGTAATGTCGCGTGGCCGCGGCGCGGGGCCGGGCGAGCGGCGCGTCCTCGTCGAGGTCGAGACAACGGACGATGTCGCCACGGCGTTCGTAGCGAAAGCCGCTCTCGGGGCAGCGCAGGAGGCCGTCGCGCGAGGCGACGAGCTTGTGACCGTGGCGGCTCATCCAGCCGGTACGCCGGGCCGGCACGCCGGTGACGAGCGCATAGTCGGGCACGTCGCGCGTGACGACGGCGCCGGCGCCGACGAACGCATGGCGCCCTATCGTGACGCCGCAGACGATGGTGGCATTGGCGCCCACGGTGGCGCCGCGACGGATGCGCGTCGTGTCGAGGAACGCGCGGCGGTCGATCGGGGCACGCGGGTTGACGACGTTGGTGAGCACCGCGGACGGGCCGAGGAACACGTCGTCCTCGACCAGGGTGCCGTCGTAAAGAGACACGTTGTTCTGGATCCGGACGCCATCACCGATGACGGCGGTGCCCGCGACGAAGACGTTCTGGCCGAGGACGCAGGCGCGGCCGATCCGCGCCCCGGCCGAGACATGGCAGAAGTGCCACACCTTCGTCCCCTCGCCGATGTCGCAGGGCTCGTCGATGCACGCAGACGGGTGCGCGAAGAAGGGCTTTGCGGGCTCGCTCATGGCGCCCCGTCCACGGGGTGCGCAGGGCCCCTGGAGCCACCCTCCGGCAAGGCCCCCAGCGCGCCGCCTGCCGGAGGCACCGGCCAGATCCCCCAGGCGCCGCGCGTCGCGAGCGGCGGGCCGGCGAAATCGATGACCGGTGGCCTGACGCGCCCGATGAGGTAGGCGGCGCCCAGGCCGGCGGCGCGGCGCGCGAGCGAGGCAGGGTCCTCGAAGCTCGAGCGGACAGGCGGATCTCGGGGATCGATCGAGCGATCGGGGTGCACCCCCTCGGGTCGTCCGAGGGCGGCGAGCGCCGCGAGGTGGCCATAGTCGGCGACCTCGAGGAGGAGGGGCGCGGAAGGAGGCGTGAGCTCCGCGGCGGCGCGGCCGATGGCGACCTCGTCCCTCCGCGGATTGAAGTGCTCGCGGCGCAGGTGCGGGCGAAAGAAGGCGCCGAGGGCCAGCACCACCAGCAGCGCGCCGCCGAGGGCGCGCCGCGCGCCGGCCGAGGCGCCCCGGAAGGCGCGCGCCGAGAGATCTCCGACGGCGAGCGCGAGCAAGAGCAACGCGAGGAGGGTCGCTCGCTCGGGGTGGTGGGTGGGCGCGCCGTCGCGCACGAGGGCGAGCGAGAGCGCCGCGATCTGGAAGGCGGCGACGGCGCCGGGGAGCGCGTACGGACGGGCCGCGCGAAGGAGCGGTGGAAGCGCCACCCCCGGCGCAGCGCCACGGCGGGCGCGCCATGCGACGAGGGCGATGGCGATGGGCCACGCGAAGAGCTCCGGCTCCTCGCGGACCATCGCGGCAGGGTACGCGAAGAGCCGCAGCAGGGAGCCGTCGCCGCCCGGGCCGATCGCGTTGCGGTAGGAGGCGACGCGGGCCAGGAAATGCAGCGCGTCGCCGTGAGCGACGCGGTTCCATGCGATCCACGCGGCGGGCCCGGCGAGCGCGACGAGCGCGGCGAGCGCGAGCTTCGCCTGCGCGCCGCGGCTCTGGCCGACGCGGGCGGCGGCGAGCAGCGCCATCGCCGCGAAGGCGACGGCGACGGACCACGGTTCGTAGCGGGAGAGCGTCGCGAGCACGAGCGCGACCGCGCCAACGAGGGCGCGCCCAGCCGGGGGCGCAGGCCCGGCCGGCGGCGTGACGAGCGACGCCACAGCGAACAGCGAGAGGGCGGCGCTCGGCAGCTCGGGGACCGTCGCCACGCCGAGGCAAGCGCTCCAGGGAAAGGCGCCGGCGAGCAGCGCGCCGGCGAGCGCGGCGCGGCGGTCACCGGTGATCCAGCGGGCGGCGAGGTGGACGAGCGCGGCCGATGCGAGGCCGAGGGCGAACGCGATGGCGCGGGCGACCTCGAGGGTCGGCGCGAAGACGCGGAAGAGCGTGCCGGTGAGCCAGAAAGGGACGGGCAGCCAGCTCGTCCCCGTCGGGTCGAGCCGGGGCGCGTGGGCCCACGCCTGCGCGAGGACCACGCGCGCGAAGTCGTCATCGCTCACCGCCCGGAAGCCGAGCGCGAGGACCAGGGCGGAGACGACCGCCTTGGCGAGGGCGACGAGGGCAAGGTCGCGCGCGAAAGGGACGGAGGCGGCCGACGCCGCCTCCACGGACGACCTCGCGTCGAGCGCCCTACCCGCTTCCCTCCCCGGCGCGGGGGCGGGCCCTAGCACGCGAGCCTACTTTTCCTGGGATTTCTCGAACTCGCGCAGCTCGCGATCGCCTGCCGACGAGAGGTAGGCGAGCGACACGCTCGTCGCCATGAAGACGACGGCGCAGGCGGCCGTGAGGCGGGTCATGAAGTTGCCCGCGCCGCGGCCGCCGAACACCTGCGCCGTCGCGCCGCCCATGGCCGAGCCCATCCCGCCCCCGCGGCCCTGCTGGAGGAGCACGACGAGGATCAGGAACAGACAGACGAACACGTGCACGATGTTGAGGAACGTGTGAAGCATCGGCGTCTTTCAGCTGGGTGAGTCTGGACCGCGCGAGGGGCCCAAGGGGCAAGTGGGCCAGAGGGCAGGCCGGCGCTCCCGTGGCGAGACGGGAGCGGCCTGCGATCTACCCCTGTTCCGCGCGCTCCGCCAGTCGGTGAGCGGCGTCGACGATCTTGGCGAAGCCAGCGGCGTCGAGCGAAGCCCCGCCGACCAGCGCGCCGTCGATATCGTCCTGGGCGAGCAGCGCCTCGGCGTTGTCGGCCTTGACGCTGCCGCCGTAGAGGATGCGCGTGACGCCCGCGAGATCCTCCGAGGCCTTCGCGAGCAGGCCGCGGATGAACGCGTGCACCTCCTGGGCGTCCTCGGCGCGCGCGACCTTGCCCGTCCCGATCGCCCAGACCGGCTCGTAGGCGATGACGCCGAAGCCGGGCTGCTTCGCGAGCTCGTCGAGGACGGCGCGGACCTGCCGCTCGACAACGGCGAGCGTCTCACCCGCCTCGCGCTGCTCGAGCGTCTCGCCGACGCAGACGATGGGGCGCAGCTCGGCGGCCATCGCCGAGGCAACCTTCCGGGCGACCGACTCGTCGGTCTCGGCGAACAGCTGCCGCCGCTCGCTGTGCCCGAGGATCACCCAGGTCGCGCCCGCGTCCTTGAGCATGCCCGAGGAGACCTCGCCGGTGAACGCCCCGGAGACCTCGGCGCTCATGTTCTGCGCGGCGATGCCGACCTCGCTCTTCGCCTCCGCGAGCTCGTGGGCCACGGCGGCGATCGCCGTGAACGGCGGAGCGACCACCACCTCGGCCCGGGTGAGCTCGCGCGTCGCCTTGGCGACAGCCGCCGAGAGGGGACATGCGTCCTGACCCCCGGCGTTCATCTTCCAGTTGCCGGCGATGAGCGGACGACGCGAGGCCGCCCGCGGGGCGGCGCCCGCCTCCGCGGACGTGCCCCCATCGTTCACGGGCTTCACTCGCTCACCTCGGCCGACCGGAGCGCCTCGACGCCCGGGAGACGCTTGCCCTCGATGAGCTCGAGCGAAGCGCCGCCGCCGGTCGAGATGTGATCGAAGCCCTTCGCGATGTGCTCGCCGGCCTGCTTGACCGCCGCCGCGCTGTCGCCGCCGCCGACCACCGTGAAGCCGGAGGCGCCGCTCATGATGCGCGCGACGTCGAACGTGCCCTTGGAGAAGGCCGGCGTCTCGAAGAGGCCCATCGGGCCGTTCCAGAACACCGTCTTCGCCCGCTCGATCGCCTGGCCGAACTGCTCGATCGAGCGGGGGCCGATGTCGAGCGCCATCGTGCCCTCGGGGATCGCGTCGACGGACGCGGGCTGGCCCTGCGTCGCGTCGATGCTCGAGGCGACGACGGCGTCGACGGGCAGGAGGAGCTGGATGCCCCGATCGCGCGCCTTGCTCATGATCGTGCGCGCCAGCGGGAGCTTGTCCTCCTCGATCCGGCTCTTCTGCAGGTTCTTGCCCTGCGCGGCGAGGAAGGTGTTCGCCATCGCGCCGCCGATGCACAGGGTGTCGACCACGTTGAGGAGCGCCTCGACGACGTCGATCTTGTCGGAGACCTTGGCGCCGCCGAGGACGGCGACGTAAGGCTTCTCCGGGCGATCGACGAGCCGGGTCAGCGCCTTGAGCTCCTTCTGGAGGAGGAGGCCGGCGGCGCGCTCGCGCATGAGGCGCGGCAGCGCGTGCACCGACGCGTGGGCGCGGTGCACGGCGCCGAAGGCGTCGTCGACGTAGACGTCGCAGAGCTCGGCGAGCTGGCGCGCGAACCCCTCGTCGTCCTTCTCCTCCTCCTCGTGGAAGCGGAGGTTCTCGAGGAGGCAGATCTGGCCCGCCCGGAGGTCGTAGATGACCTTCTTGGGCGAGTCGCCGACACAGTCGTCCGGCAGGTGGACCTCGTAGCCCGTGAGCTCACTGAGCCGCCCCCCGCACGGCTCCAGCGAGAGCCCCTCGGTCTTGCCCGGCTTCGGGCGGCCTAGGTGCGACGCGAGGATCACCTTCGCGCCCGCCTCCATGACGAGCTTGATCGTCGGGATCGCCTCGCGGATGCGCGAGTCGTCCGTGATCTTGCCCGTCTTCTTGTCGAGCGGGACGTTGAAGTCGACGCGGATGAAGACGCGCTTGCCGCTGAGGGCAGCGGCGCCCCCGGCGGCGGCGAGGTCTTCGACGGAGCGGATTCCGGTGAGCTTCACGGCGCTAGACGCCCTTCCTCGCCACGAGCTGCGCGAGGTCGATCATGCGGTTCGAGAAGCCCCACTCGTTGTCGTACCACGAGAAGATCTTCGCGAAGCGATCGCCGAGGACCGACGTCATGGTCGAGTCGAAGGTGCTGGACGCGGGCGAGCCGATGAAGTCGCCCGAGACGAGCTCCCGATCGGTGTAGTTGAGGACGTCCTTCATCGGCCCCTGCTCGGCGGCCTGCTTCATCGCGGCGTGGATGCTCTCCTTCGTGATCGGCTTCTCGGTCTCGAGGGTGAGGTCCACGAGCGAGACGTCGACCGTGGGGACGCGGATGGCGAGCCCGTCGAACTTGCCCTTGAGCGCCGGGATGACCTCGGACAGCGCCTTCGCGGCGCCGGTGCTCGAGGGGATCATGTTGACCGCGGCGGCGCGCGCGCGGCGCAGGTCGCCCTTGCGGTGCGGGATGTCGAGCAGGTGCTGGTCGTTCGTGTACGAGTGGACCGTCGTCATCAGGCCGCGGACGATGCCGAAGTTGTCGAGCATCACCTTGGCGATGGGGGCGAGGCAGTTCGTCGTGCAGGAGCCGCACGAGATGACCGTGTGCTTCTGCGCGTCGTAGAGCTCGTCGTTCACGCCCATCACGACCGTGAGGTCGTGGCCCTTGGCCGGCGCGCTGATGATCACGCGCTTGGCGCCCGCGTTGATGTGGCCGGCGGCCTTCGCCTTGTCCGTGAAGAGGCCCGTGCACTCGAGGACGATGTCGACGCCGAGGCTCTTCCACGGCAGCTCGGCCGGATCCTTCAGCGCGAGGACCTCGATCTTCCGATCGCCGATGCTGATGTGCTTGTCGCCGTGACCGACCTTCGCCGCCTTGAACTCGCGGTGGATCGAGTCGTACTGGAAGAGGTGGGCGAGCGTCGCCGGATCCGTCAGGTCGTTGATGGCGACCAGCTCGATATCCTTCACGCCGCGCTCGTAAAGCGCGCGGACAATGCAGCGTCCGATGCGCCCAAAACCGTTAATTGCGATCTTCGTCGCCATCACGAACTCCTGGGAAAGTGGCCGGCGCGAGTCGTAGTCACCTCGCGCGCGACGGTCAAGCAAAGCCTCAGCCGCGGGGCGCCGGCGACGTGGAGCGCCGGCGGCGGCGGGGCCGCGGCCGGCTGGCCGGAGCGGCGCCGCGCCGGGAGGGCTTTCGGTCGGTATTTGGGGTGGTTTCGGTCTGTGGGAAGGGGAGCGCCGGCGCGCTCGGGCTCTGCCGCGCCGGGATCTGTCAGGCCGGCGTCACGCGCGGCCGCGGATTCAGACGCCGAGCTCCCGGAGGAGCTTCTCCTTGCTCGCGACGCCGGTGTACGAGCCCGCCTTCTCGCCGCCCCGGAACAGGATGCACGTCGGAACGGCGCGGACGTTGTATTTCTGGGCGAGCTTGGGCGCCGCGTCGATGTCGAGCTTGCCGACCTTCAGCGTGCCCTGGGACTCCGCGGCGATCGTGGCGACGATCGGCGCGAGCTGCTTGCAGGGCCCGCACCAGGTGGCCGTGAAGTCCACGAGCACGGGGATCGGGGAGTTGATGACCTCGGACTCGAAATTCTCGTTGGTGAGGGTGACGACGTGCTCGCCTGCCATGATTGTCTCCGTCGGTGCCGCGCTGTTCATGTTCGGGGCCGCGCCTGTGCTGCGCGGGGCGCGCCCCGTGAGTTGACCGAGGCCGCGCCGGCCTATCGGCCCGATGCAGAGCGGACCGCCCTGTCGGGAAAGGAAAGTACCCGGCGCGCACGCCTCCGGCAACCCACAAGGCGCTCGCGGCGCCCCCGCGGAACCTTCCGCCTGCGCCGTCGTTTTGGTAGATCGCCCGGCGCCGGAGCGCCCGTGCTGGCCGACGCAGCGGAGGCCTGAGCGCGAGCGGACGCCCGCGGACCTGGCGCGCGACGCTGCGCGGCGCGCACGATCCCGCGTGCGAGCGCCCGCTCGCGCGGCGCCGAGCCAGGATGGCCCCCCGAACCCTCATCATCACGCCGACGTACAACGAGCGAGACAACCTCGCCGAGTTCGTGAGCTCCGTCCTCGCGGCGGCCCCGGAGGCGCACGTGCTCGTCGTCGACGACGCGTCGCCCGACGGGACAGGCGCCCTCGGCGACGAGCTCGCCGCGCGCGACGGGCGCGTCCGCGTGCTCCACCGGGCGGCGAAGCGCGGGCTCGGCACGGCCTACCTGGAGGGCTTCCAGCGCGCCCTGGACGGCGGCTACGACGTCGCGTTCGAGATGGACGCCGACCTCTCGCACGACCCGCGCCACCTGCCAGCGTTCCTCGACGCGATCGCGCAAGGCGCCGACGTCGTGCTCGGCTCGCGCAACATGCGGGGTGGCGGCGTCGAGGGCTGGGGCCTCGGGCGGCACGTGCTCTCGAAGGGCGGCTCCCTCTACGCGCGGACCATCCTGGGCGTCGGCATCCGCGACCTCACGACCGGCTACAAGGCGTTCACGCGGCGCGCGCTCCTCTCGCTCGATCTCGGCAGCGTGCGCTCGAACGGCTACGCGTTCCAGATCGAGACGACCTACCGCGCGCTGCGCAAAGGGCTGCGCGTGGTCGAGGTGCCGATCGTGTTCGTCGACCGCCGCGCAGGCCGCTCGAAGATGAGCCGCCGGATCTTCGCCGAGGCGATCGTCGAGGTCTTCCGCCTGAAGCTCGACGCCGCGCGCGGTCGCATCTGATCGCGCGGCCCCGCCGGAGCGCGAGCGCGCGCTGCGCTCAGCGCTCCCCCGCGCGCGGCGGCCGCGAGGCGGCGTGGCTGCGGCCCGGCTCGTCGAGCTCCTCGTCGAGCTCCTCGTCCAGCGGGACGTCGCCGTCGTGGATGCGCGATCGACCGGGGGCCTCCTGCTCCTCGAAGCGCACGCGCGCCGCCGCGGCCTGGCCGCGCTGGGCCGCGTCCTCCGGCGCCGGGCGCCCGCGGACGACGCGTGTCGCGCGGCGCAGCGCGAGATCGGCGACCCGCCCGGCCCTGCGCACGTTCGGCGCGGCCTTCTCGCGCAGCACGCGGCCGAACACCAGGGACAGCAGCGTCAGCACCGTCGGGACGATCACCCCGAGCGCGACGCCGACGGCGATGCGCGCGACGGTGAGGCCGAACAGCGCGGCGACGAGCGGCAGGCCCACAAGGCCGCGATCGAGCGACGGGCTCCCCTCGTGCCGGCGCGCGCGCCGCTCCTCCTTGCGCGCGCGCTTCTCTTCCTTGCGCGTGCGCCGCTCCTCCTTGCGCGCCCCGCGCCCCGCGGAGCCCTCCGCGGGCTCGCCAGCGCGCGCCGTCTCGGGGCGCGCGCCGCCCGCTTCGAGCCCCGAAAGGAGCGGAGCGATGCGCGCGGCGCGGCGGTCCGGGTCGGGCTCCAGCATCGCGGAGAGCGCCCGGACGAGGCGCGGATCGGCGCGATCGCCGAGGGCAGCGGGCACGTCGATCGCGAGCCCTCGGTGCGGCAGGTTCTCCGGCTCCTCGCCGGTGAGCAGGCAGAGCGCGGTCGCGCCGACCGCATAGACGTCCGACGCGGGCAGCGCGCGGCCCTGGAACTGCTCCGGCGCCATGTACCCGAACGTGCCGACCACGGTGCTCCCGCCCTCGGGACGCATGCGATCGCGGACCGCGCCGAAGTCGACGATCGCGAAGGAGCCGTCGGGCCGGCGGATCACGTTGTTCGGCTTGATGTCGCGGTGGATGACCGGCGGCGCGCGGCCGTGCAGGTAGTCGAGCACGCCCGAGGCGTCCCGCAGGAAGCGGAGGATGTCGTCCCGCCCGAGCACCGCGCGGCGACGGCGCATCGCGCCCAGGCTCTCGCCCTCGATCTTCTCCATCACCAGGAAGAGCGCTCCGTCCTCCTCGAAATGATCGAGGTAGCCTGGCAGGCTCGGGTGCGAGAGCGACGCGAGCACCCGGGCCTCGCGCTCCGCGAGCTCCACGCTCTTCCAGCTCGAGGCGCCGCGGATCTGGAACCGCTTGATCGCGACGAGCTTGCCGAGCCGCTTGTCGACGGCCTCGAGCGTGTGCCCCTGAGCCCCTTCGCCGAGGGCGCGCGTGATCACGTAGCGGCCGTCGCGCAACGCCTGGCTCGGCTCGGCACCCATCGAGGGAGCGAGAGTACACCGCCCGGGCAACGACACCAGGTCGAAGCCGCGCCTGGGCGCCCGCGAGCGCGCGCGAACGTCCGGACGCCCGCCGACGCGCGGCCCGCGCCATCCGCTCTGCTAGAGTCGCGAGCGATGTCGCTGATCCTCGCCGTGCTCGGGCTGTTCACCGCGCTCTACCTGCTGTCGGGGCTGCGGCAGATCAACCAGTGGGAGGCCGCGCTGCGCTTCACGCTCGGCAAGCTGACCGGCCGCGTATCCCCCGGGGTGACGCTGTTCCTCCCGGGGATCCAGGAGCTGCGGCGCATCGACACGCGGATGAAGAACCGCGATCTCCTCCAGCAGATGGTGATCACCCGCGACAACGTGACCACGATGGTCGACGCGGTCGTCTATTACCGCGTCGTCGATCCGGAGAAGGCCACGCTGGCCGTCGAGAACTACGAGAACGCGATGAAGGATCGCGCGAAGGTCGTGCTGCGCGACGTGGTGGGCGAGACGCGGCTCGACGAGCTGCTCGCGCACCGCGAGGAGGTCGCCGCCAAGGTGCGCGCGCAGGTCGAGGCGGTGGCGGCCGCGTGGGGCCTGCACGTGGAGATGATCGGCCTCCAGGACATCGCGCTGCCGCCCCAGATGCAGGAGGTGCTCGCGAAGGGCGCGATCGCCGAGCGCGATCGGCGCTACGTGGTCATCAAGAGCGAGGCCGACGTGGAGAGCGCGAAGAACTTCGCGGAGGCGGCGGGCATCCTCGCGCGCTCGCCCGGGGCGATGGAGCTGCGCCGCTTCGAGGCGCTGGCGAACCTGAGCCAGGGCAACACCAAGGTGATCTTCGACCTCGCGAAGCCGTACGACGACGTGCGGCACGCGGCGGTCGCGATGGCCGAGGCGGCGGCGACCGAGGCGAAGCCCGCGCGCGTCCAGCAGGGGCAACGCGCGGTCGACGCCGAGGCGCAGCGCGAGGCCGAGGCGGCCCTCGAGGAGGAGGCGGCGCTCGAGGAGCAGCGGACGGCGCGGCGCGGGCGCATGGGCGGGGCGTGATCCCGGCGCTGACCGCGCTCAAGGCCGCGGTCGCGGCGCTGCTCGAGGCGCGCGGCGAGCGCGGGCTCTCCGCCCTCGTCGCCGGCGGGGAGCTCGCGCTCGCCGCCCCGCCCCAGCGGTGGACGCTGGGGTCGCGCGAGGTGAGCGCGTCGCGCCTCTCGCTGGCCGTCGACGCGCCCGAGTTCGCGGCGCTCACCGCGGATCCGAGCCGCCTCGCGGCGGTGAAGGAGGCGTTCGCGAGCGCGGTCCGCACGCCGGAGACGGAGCTCGCCGATCTGTCGCTGGTGCTGCGCCTGCCCGGCGTCGGGCGCGGGTGGAGCCAGATCTACCGGGAGGCCGCCCTCCCGGCGGCGCCGGAGCGGCCGGCTCCGGACGCGGTGCTCGGCGGCGCGGCGGCCCTGCTCGAGGCGTCGGGCGACGCGCGGGGCGCGGCGATGCTCCGCCGCGCGCGGCTCGAGGCGGCGCAGGTCGCGAGCGGGGGCGCCGCGCTGGTGCGCTGCGTGGTGCGGCTCGAGCCAGCGGATCGCGCGGCGCTCGACCGCGACGGCGAGCGCGCGGAGCGGTTGCGGCGGGCGGTGCGCGACGCGGGGACGCGCGCGTCCGAGGCGATCGCGTCCGTGGAGCTCGCCACGGCGCTCTACCCGCTCGGCGGAGCGGCGGCGCCGGAGGCCCGGCTCGCGCGGGCGCTCGCGGCGCGCGGCGCGGTGGCGGTGACCATCCGCCGCGGTGACGGACCGAAGGGCGAAGGCGTGGAGCTCGCGGTCGTGGCGTCCGGCGAGCTCATGCGCGTCCGGATCACGGCGGCCCCGGAGCGCGAGCAAGGCGGCTGGAGAGCCGAGGGGATCCGCGCGATCACCGTCACAGCCGGGGACCTCGCGACGCCGGAGCGGACGGAGGAGCTCGCCGCGCTGCTCTGTGGCGGCGGCGAGCTCCCGTGACGCGCCGCCGTCAGCCCCGCGCCAGCAGGCCGGGCGTCTCGGCGCCGGCGCCGGGCGTCGCAGCGCCGTTGCGCGGGGGGTTCTCCGGGCGGGTCATGCTCCGGATCGCATGCTGGAGCGCAGCGCGGAGGTTACGCTGCGTGTTGAGCTGCAGGGCGTCTGAAGTAACATTCATCATACGATCACTCTCCCTGGAGCTCAGAAAGGCAGCAGGGCATCGCGCGCGACGAGCCCCTGCGCTCACCGCTCGGCGAGCCACGCCGGATACCCCTTCGATTCAACGGACGTGAGGCCGAGGTCGGGCACCTCCACGAACGCCGCGCGGCCCACGGTATAAAGCGCTTCGAGCAGGGTCGCTGGCGGACCGAACGCTTCGAGGCCCAGCGACCACGCCGCCGGAGCAGCCGCGCTCTGGCCTTCCCCCACGGCGACGCGCGTCAGCTCGACAGCACACCCGGCTCCGGGGTGCGCGCCGTCCATCACCTCGACGGCGCGTCCGCCCACCAGCCCGAACACCCTCACCCGACGCTCCTTGGTGAGGGTCATCCACCCGCTGTCATCGGCGTCCGTCGACGAGAGGGTGAGCTTCGTCCACCGCTCCAGCTCACCCAGCACCGTGGGAGAGAGATGGATGGATCCGAGGGCGCAGACCCGACACTTGACCTCCAGGCCCTTCGGCCGCCCGCCGCGCTTCTTGATCCCGAGATCGGCGCGCCGGAGACACCGGTAGCGGTCATGCCGGGGCGCTTCGGAGAACACACGCGAGAACCACGACACGAGCCGCGTCGCCCGAGCGTCGTCCGCAGGCAGAAACCAGCGGACTTCGATGCTCTCCCGGATGTCCATGACGTCCTCCCGGCCGCGCGCTGGCGGCGCGTCCGCACCCCCGCCTCCATGATGCCAGAAACGGGGGCACGTGTGCCGCCGGCGCGACGAAGCTAGGATCTCAGGTCGGGCTGCCTTCCACCGGAGCACGCACGGCTGCAGGCGGGCGAGCGCCTCTGCGCGCGCCGCAGCGCGTCTCCGGCTCAGGCCCTCGACGACGCCCGGAATGAGTCGGACACGACCTTCTTTGCAAAGTCGATGATCGGCTCCCTGGGGACGTTCTGGATCGCGTACTTGACCGCGTAGCCGCCGGCGAGGACGGTGAGCTGGCGCAGGATCTTCGAGCTGGCGAGCACGCCAATCGCGAACGCCGCTCCGCCGATCGCGATCGGGACGATGTACGGGACGTCCTTGACCTTGGTCTGGATGTCCTTGGCGAACTTCAGCAGCATGTCGAGGCTCACCGCGCCCTCGCCGCCCTGCGTCTGCGGCGCGCCAGGCTCGTGCGAGCCGGACTCCTGCGAGCCGCCCTCGTAAATCCCGTTCTTGTACCCGCCCGAAGTGTACTGGTCGTTACTGATGCTCATAGCGCTCTACCTCGTCCTGAGATGATCAGCCACGAAAGTGGCGTTAGCTCCCGGCGCCATGCGAAGCACATACCAGCAGCAAGCGCCGGGGCGGCCGACGCGCAGCCACGCGTGAGCCCGCGCGGCTCGCGCGGCAGCGGGCGAGCCGCTTGCGCCAGCGGCGAGGGCGCCCGCAGGCGAGGGCGCACGCGTGCGATGAGGCAACTTGGCCTGGCGTGGCAAATGATCCCACCTCGATCGGCTCACCCGATATCGTCGCATCGGAGGAGAGGCTGTCTGCACAAACCTCGAATGCGGCGAGCTGCGCCCACGCCCACGGAGGCGACGCTCGTGCTCGATCGGTAGCGCTGACCAGCGCTCGGCGCGAGCTGGGAGCGCCGGTTGCACGCCGCGCCTCCGAGACCGACGCGCGCGCGCCGGAGCTTGCTCCCGGCACACGCGTTGCGTGAGTTGCCTCACCCATGTCGCTCATAACGGTGCTGTTCGGCCGGCTCATCTGCCCGATGCACCGGAGACCGCCTGATCGTCGTGCGCGGCCGCGCCGGCCCGAGGCCACCGGCCGACGCGGCAGCGCCGCGTCCCGGAGGCGCGCCGCGGGTGGCCGTCGAGCGTAGGGCCGGGCCAGCGGAGCCGGGCCCGGCGCCTCACCACCACGAGCGCTGGCGGGCGAGCGAGACGATCGCGGCCGAGAGCTTGCGCGGGTCGTGGCGAATCAGCTTGCCGCCGAACAGCAGGTCCGCAGGGACGAGGAGGTCGGAGGCGAGCGGTTTGTCCGGCGAGGTCACGACCGGCTCGGAGCCGGCGGAGGCGTACTCCTCGAGGCCCTCGGAGGGCCAGACGTCGTTGACCAGCACCGCGTCGAGCCTGGCCTCGCCGAGGTACATGGCGATGGTCCCCACGAAGTCCTCGACCGTGTAGCCGGGGGTCTCGTTGGGCTTCGTCATCAGGTTGCACACGAACATCGCGCGGGCGCGGCTCGCCGCGATGGCCTCTCGCACGCCCTTGACCAGGAGGTTCGGCACGAGGCTCGTGTAGAGATCTCCCGGCCCGAGGATGATGAGATCGGCCTCCGCGATCGCGTCGAGCGCCGCTGGATACGCCTGGGCCTCGGGATCCAGATAGACCGAGAGCACCGGCGCATCGAGCATGTCGGAGAGGTTGTCAATCGACGCTTCGCCGCGGATGGTCCGGTCGTTCTCGAGGTGCATCACGAGATCGACGTGATCCATCGTGACCGGGAGGACGCGGTTCTTGACGGAGAAGATCTCGTGCAGGCGCTCGACCGTGAGGGGGAGCGAGCCTGTGATCTCTTGCACTGCGGTGAATATCAGGTTGCGCAGGGTGTGCCCGCCGAGGCTCCCCGAGCGGAAGCGGTGGCCGAGCAGCTCCTTCAGCGCTTCCGGGTGCTCGGACAGGGCGACGAGGCAACGCGTGAAGTCGCCCGGCGGGAGGAGTCCGTACTCGTCCCGGAGCCTCCCGGAGCTCCCGCCCGAATCCATCATGGTCACGATCGCCGTGATGCGGACGCTCAGGTCACGCAGGCCGGTGAGGAGCGTGTAATGGCCCGTCCCCCCTCCCACGGTCACGATCTTCGGCGTCGCCATGGGGGAGCAGGCTACCATGCGGACGAGCGGGGCCGATACCGACCGTCAGGCCGCCGAGATCTCGACGCGCGGCTGCGGCGCGCACTTCGCGAGGCGGCGCGACGCGACGGCGTGGTACGTGGGCGCGATCTCGGCGCTGTAGCAGCGCCTCCCTGCGGTGAAGGCCGCCACCGCGACCGAGCAGAGCCCCCCGAATGGCTCCCAGACGACATCGCCTGGATCGGACGATGCGCGGATGATGCGATCGAGCAGCTTGAGGGGCTTCTGGTTGCCGTGGATCGACCGGGTGTCCTCCTTGAAGCGTTCGGGGCCGCGGACCGCCGGCTCGTGCCAGACGTTGGTCACGCCGACCTCGCAATGGAATTTGGCTCTCAGGGTAGCCCACTCCTCGCCCGTCAACGGCCGCTTGCCATCGACCGAGAAGTAGGGTCGCCCCTCGGGGCGGCCGTGCGCGTTCGCGAAGGCGGCGATCTGCTCGAACGCCGAGGCCGGGGGGTAATACCAGAGGTGGCAGCGGGTGAAGTACTTCCTCGTGGCCGCGTTCTTCACGCCGCACGCCTCGTTGGTCTGGCGCAGGGGGAGGCCCGAGCGCTCCCATTCATGCCGCAGCCAGGTCTTGAGGGGCAGCCGCACGCCGGCGCTCTCCAGGAAGACCTTGCGCACGTACTGCACGCACACCTCGCTCACCACGGGGAACTTGCGCAGCGTCCGGGTGTTCGCGTTGCCCGCGATGTGGGCGATTCCCTTGTCCCAGACGTGGCAGGTCCGGTACTCCCAGCCGTGCTGCTCGAGCAGCGGGTGCACCGTCGCCCAGCCGACCTCCGTCGCCCAGAACCAGAGGGTGGCGGACGGCAAGGCGCGCTCCGACCAGACGGCGACGTGGGGCGCGTACCACGCGGCGAGCCCGTCGTGCGTCGGGGGATCGCCGGGAAAACCGGAGACGCCATAAGCACCGTCGGAGACAATCACGGTGGGTCTCGGCCAGGAGGCGTAGTGCTCCAGCGCGTCGCCGAGCGTCAGGGTGGGGTGGAGGGTGGTCGATGCGCGCTTCACGGGGGACACGCGGCCATCCAATCGAACTGCGCGGATCTGTCAACAAAACGGCGGAGCTCGGCCCCGGCGAGCCGCCTGGACCCGCGCGCGACGCGGCGCGGGCGGGGCGCGCTCCGTCAGCGCCTCGGGCACTCGCCGAGCGCGAGCCCCAAGCGCCCGGGATCGGCCGATCCGTACGACATCGCCGCCCTCCAGTCGACGTGGGGCGCCGTGGGGCGCAACGTCGGTCGCGTCGTCGGACGCAACGTCGGTCGCTTCGGCCGCCGGGGGCAACGTCGGTCGCGTCGGCCGCCGGGGGGCAACGTCGGTCGTGTCGGCCGTCGTCGTCGGTCGCGACGGCCGGCCGCGCCCTCTCCGTACCGGCCGTGATCCCCGCGCCACCGCCACGCCGCCCCTGCGGTGGGCATCGACGCGCGGATCTACGAAGACGTGCACGGAGGTCGCCGCGAGGAGACAGCCTGTGGAAATGAGGGGAACACTATCCGCGCAGGACCGCGCACGGCCCGTGTGCCGCCTTCGTGCCGGTGATTGAAGAGATCGTTCGTTCGGCGTATGTTCGGTGGCTTGGTGCGCAACTTCGCTTTGCCGGCGCTCCGCGGCGATGCCCGCGACGAGGCCGACACCGGTGTGACCAGCCTACGCGGGGCCATCGATTCCACACGGGAGGAAATCATGAATGCATTGAAGCGCATGAGCTCGAGAGCCGCTGTTCGCGCGCTCCCGGGCGTCGTTCTGGCCGGGGTGAGCCTGCTCGCGCCGCGCCCGGCAGAGGGCCAGACGGCCGGAGAGCCGGGCCATTTGTACTGGGCCGACACACTCGTAACCCACATCGCACCGGTGAACAACGAATATGGAAGCGGCACGACCTATGTTTATTGGGCCGGCGTCGGAGGAGCCCCCGATTATCGGAGCCGCAGCCTGTGCGCGTCGTTCGTCACGAACGTCCTCAAGCAGGCGTATCAGCTGTCCGTCTACGACATCAACACATGGTTCGGCAGCATGAGCCCGAACGCCTCGCTGTACCACGACAGGATCATCGAGGAGGTCGGGTTCGAGCAGATCGTGACGGTGAGCGAGATCGAGGCCGGCGATATCGTCGCGATCGAGTATCCGGCGGGGAGCACGGCGAGCGGGCACGTCGCCATCGCGGCAGGCGCTGCAGTGCCACGCGTGGCGACCTATCCGTTCGTCACGGGGACGATACAGTACTCGCTCCTCGTCCTCGACTCGAGCACCACGGGCCACGGGACAACCGACACCCGGCGCAACGCGGACGGCTCCTGGCACGCGGGTGTTGGCAGGGGTGTCATGCGCCTCTATGCCAACAGCAACGGGACGATCGTGGGACACGCCTGGAGCACGCAATCGGGATCGACCTACTATGGGACGCAGGTGCGCGATATCGTCGTCGGCCGCATCACGGAGCCGTATATCGAGCTTCCCCTACCGTTGTAGCGACGCGCACGGACCGCCCGCGCTTCCTCGACCACCAGGCCGGCTCACGCAATCCCGGCGCCCTTGACGTGTAGCTTCACACGAAAACGAGGTACGCGTTCATGCGCGCGAACGGAGGGCGTCTGCCGCTTACTCGCCCTCGTCGAGCAGCCCAGGTGGCGCGTCGGCATTTCGACCGTTCCTTTTACGACACGAGCGGATCATCGTTCACGGCCACCCCATGGAATACGCGCATCCACCACGTCTCTGCCGGAAACACCGCGCTGCGCAGCCCTGCACGCCATCGTTGAAGCGCCTCGCGGTACGCTGCGCGAAACGCCCGGACAGCGGCAACCGCGGTCCTTCGTGCGTCTGCATGTCCCCTCCCCGCCGCAAACGTTGGATTGAGGCCGCGGGGCGCCTCGACGCTCGTCGCGCGAGCGTCGGGCGACACCGCGCATGCGCGCTCGGGGCCGAGGAAACCGCGGCCAGTTCGATGCATCGCGGCGTGCGCCTCGGCTTCCTTCCGCTCCAGCTCCGCCGCCACCTCGCTCCGGAAGGCGTCCGCGTCATCATCCGCCACAGCTGGCGGAAGCGAGATCGCAATGGCGGCGTCCTCGGGCCATGCGGGATTGCTCGAAGCAAAGTAGACGTCAGGACGCCTCGCCCGCAGCTCGCCGCGGCCGATTTCGTTGACGAGCACCTTCGCTCCCGGCCATTCCTTCGCACGTCGCACCAGCCCCGCCTCCACCGGGTTCGCCAGTGAATATGAAATCTTCTCCACCACAGCCGTCCGCGTCAAGAGGCGAACAACGCTGGTCGCTTCGTGGCCCCAGACCGGCCCCTCCCAGGTTCGGAGCACCTTGGTCCCCAGCGCCACGAGGCGATGAAACAGCTGCAGGAATCGCGGAAGCACGCCTTCGACGTCAGTGACGACGACGTGCAGGTGCGTGGACATGGCGCACAACGCATGCAGGCGAACGCCGTAGCGCCTGGCCGAAACCGCGAGTGCATAGGTGATCAGCTGAGTAATCGCGGCGTCCGGTCGGAAGAGGAGGTGTCGCCGCAACGCGCGTCGCGTGAGGAGATAGGTGGCGCCTGCAACGATAGCGCGAGGCTGGCTCATGGCTGCCGACTATGCCAAACGCGTGCCGGGGCTTGTAGCCAATGATTTCGCATACTTGAATCTTCGAGTTCCTGGCGGATCCTGTTTTCCGCCGGCGCCCGCCATGGCCTTTGCCTGGGACCGCCTCGTAGACAACACGTATCGGGTCTCACCACCAAGGCAACGTCGGTCAGACACGCCGGGCCGGCAGACCGGCAACGTCGCTCAGGTCGACAGTCAACGGCAACGTCGGTCAGCCCCGCATCGGTCAGCCCCGCAGTCAGCCCGGCACGGGCCCAACAGGGGCCTCCGTTTCCGGTTGACATCTGGCACGGCGCATGGATCAACCACATTGCGCGCGTTCATGGTTGTCGACCTCGTGCGATGCTCTCGCCCGCCATGCTGCTGGAGAACTCCCATGCACCGACCCCTCCTCGCCCAAGGCCTCGTGCTGTCGCTCTCGCCGTTCGGGTGCTCTACTAGCCCGGAAATTCCTGAAGCGTACGGCGTGGCGGTCATGACCGTGAACGGGGAGAGCTTGGTGCTTGACACGGGGGATAGCGGCAAGCTGCCTGTCGCCGGATTCGACGACAGCTGGGACGTTGACTGCTCCCGCCTCAATGGCGAAACCAATCTGGAGCTGGTGGATCACTCGAAGGACAGGAGGGGCTTCTACTACCTCGATCTCCATCTGCTCGGCAGCAAGCGCAAGGGCGGCGACGCTGCTGTCGTGAACATGCGAATGTACGTCGACGATGCGCTTTTCTATGGCTCTTGCCACGCGACGCTCCGGACATCGTCCGAGGACTCGCACGAATGCAGGTTCTCTTTCGCTGACTGTGGCCTGAACTTGCTCGGCGCTGCCCAGGACGTTGTCCCAGCGCGCCTCGAGTTCGCGTCATTCCACTTGAAATGGTGCTTCGTCCCCTGAGGGGGCGGGGCGCGATATGTCCGAGGACAGCTCCTCCGCGGCGCGTCGTGGCGCAAAATGACCGACGCCGCTCCACAGGGCGTCCCCACAGAGCGCGAGGCGCTCGCACCGGGCGCGACGTCGGGCACGGCGTGCCGCAATGAGGCTTGGAGGAGCGCCCCGAAGCAGCTCTGGCCGGCGCGCCGGCCCGCAGGTACACCTCGATCCATGGTCGATGCGTCTCCCCGGCGGAGGTTCAGCGCCGCGTTCGCTCGGTGGTCTCACCGCGTCCGGCGGCGGCTCGCGCTCGATCTGGTCCTCACCGGCGCCGCCGCTGGGATGATGCTCGGCGCGGTAGGCGCGGCGGTCGCCTGGCAGATGCGGCAAGGCGCGCTGCGCCCCTGGATGGCCGCGGGCGGCCTGCTCGGCGCCGTGGCCGGCGCAGCGGTGGCGCGCCGGCGCCGGTGGAATGACCCGAACGTCGCGTTGTTTCTCGACGGCAAGCTCGGCTCCGCCGAGTCGGTCTCCACGGCCGTTGAGCTCGCAACAGCCGAGGACGCGGTGGACGGCGCGCCCCGTGCCATCGCATCCGCGGCCCGCGAGGTGGTGTTCGCCCATGCGACCGCGGCCCTCGATGCCGCAACCGCCCGGCAGGTCCGCACGCCTTTGTGGCGACGCTGGCATGCCGGAGCGCCCCTCGCGGCAGCGGCCATTGGCTATCTCAGCTGGCTTCCCCTGCCACCAGCGCCCGCGGCAGCAGCGCCCCCACCCGGGGCCGAACACGTGCGCCTCGCCGAGATCGCCGGCCTCGGGCGGGTGGTCCAGCTTTCCGAGATCGACGCTCGGGACGCAGAGCAACACGATCGGCTGAAAAAGCTCTCGGACGACGCGAAGAGGCTCCGCGAAAAGCTGAAGAGCGGCGTCGAGCGCCGCGAAGCGCAGGCCGAGCTCGGCAGGCTCCGCGACGCGATCACGGCCGAGCGGCTATCGCTCGGCGAGGGCGAGCAGCGTCATGGGATGGAGTCGGCGCTCGGCAAGCTCGGAGAAGACCCCCAGCTGAAGCGGGCTGCGAAGGCGCTCGGCGATCGCGACCTCGTGGCGTTCGACGAGGAGATGGCGCGGCTCGCGAACAAGCTCGAACGGGATGACCGCGAACGGGCCAGGAAGGCGCTCGAGGAGGCCGCCGAAGCCGCCAAGAAGGCCGGCGCCCCCGGCGTGGCGAAGGCGCTCGAGGAACAGCGCAAGCTGCTGGATCAGCGCGGCAAGCAGGCCGACGCGTTGAGGGAGCTGGCGGAGGCGCTCGGCGACGGGCTCGACGACGAGGGGCGCGACGCGCTCCGCGAGCTCGCCCGGACCGGCAGCGACCGCGACGCACGGCGGCTTGCTGGCAGCCTCGAGAAGGCGCTCGAAAAATTGAGCCCCGAGGAGCGCAAGCGGCTCGCCGATCGCTTGAAGCAGCGGATGGCGCAGTCCCCCGAGAGCGCGCTCGGAGAGCCCATGTCGAAGGAGCAGATGCGCGAGCTCGCACGGCAGATCGAGACGCCGGACGGACAGCAGCAGCTCGAGGAACAGCTGCGCCAGATGGCCCAGGAGGGGAGCCCGAGCAGCGAGGAATCGAAGCGCCAACGAGCGCTCGACGATGCACAGCGCGGGGCGGGCGAGGCCGAGGGGCAGCTCGGGGGGACGCCGCTCCCGGTGCCGATCGCAGGCGGGTCAGGCCAACCGGGGTTGGGCGGCCAGGAGCGCGGACAGGGCGGGCAGCAGGGCTCGTCCGGGGGCGGGACTGGCAAGCAGGGGTCGGCGCAGCCAGGTCACTCGGAGGGCGGCGGCTCGGGCAGCCACGAAGGGCAGACCGGCGCGATCGCCGGGGGTGAGCTGCGCTCACAGGCCAGCGCGAGGCTCAACCCGGGTAGGCCGATGCCGGGCATCGTGACGGGCCGAGCAGCCGGGCGCGCCGGAGACACCGCCAACGTGCGCGGCGAGAGCGCGCTCGGTGTCGTGGGTCCCCAGGAGGTCGGCGGTGTCGAGCGCAGCGATGTCCCCGAGGAGTACCGCGAGCAGGTAGGCCGTTACTTCCAGCCGCGCTGAGCCCGGGGACGAGACGTGGAGCGCGCAGCGCCCACCGGCCTAGAAGCTCGCACCCAGCAGCAGGCCGTTCGCCTCCGCGCTCACGAAGGGCGCAGCATACAGCCGGGGGAGCCCGGCCTTCGTGACCGGCGTGCGGCTCGACGTGGAGAACGCGTACAAGGCCGTCCCCGCGAGCACCACGCCGCCGCCGAGGAAGCTCCAGAACGAGACGTTGGCGAGCGTGGTCTGGGCGTCGCGCAGGTCGGTGCGCCTCTCGCTGCCGAACGGCTCCGTCGCTGCGGACTCGCCCTTTGCCGTGGAGAGGATCGCGAAGGTCACGCCCGACGCGAGCCCGAGCAGCCCGACGGCCCCGCCCGCGACCACCAGCGGAATGTTCGGGCCCGAATCCAGGCTGAGAGCGATGCTCTGGTCCGAGCCCCTCGCCACGAGCAGCGACGTCGACGTCCTGGCGCCAGCGCGGCGTGCCTCGATCCTGCGCTTGCCGGGATCGACGAACACCTGGGTGTCGAGGGGCGAATGCCCGACGACCTTGCCGTCGACGAGCACCTCGGCATTGTCGACGTTCACGCTGATGCGAAGCGCGCCGACCTGCGATCTGGCGACGGCGAGGCGCTTCTGCAGGAAGCTCTTCTTCTCTGCCTTCTCGCCGAGCGGAAAGATATTGAGCGCGTACAGGAGGTGCTCGGCCGCCTCGCGGGGCTGGTTCACCTCCAGCTCGACGTTCCCGAGGTTGCCGGCCACGTCAAAGCTCTGCTGGAGATCCCACGCCGCCTGATAACGCGCCTCGGCCTCGGCGAATCGCGCTTCATCGTAGAACCTGTTCCCCTCCCGGTAGAGCTGCGCGGCGCGCTCGCCCGCGCGCGACGTCGCAGCCGGGGCGTCGGTCGGAGAGTTCGGCATCAGCCGAGCCTCGCCGGTCGCGCTCGCGACGCTCGGCCCCAGAAGAACCGCCGCGCACGGGAGGAGTAGAGACAGGTATTTCAAGAATGGCTTTCGCATGGTGGCTGGCGGGAGGAATGCAATCCGGAGAGGCGACGCCTCAGGGGAACGGACGCGGGGGAGCGGTCGTCCCCGGGGGCGTTGTGGGCGACGCAGAGGGCGCGGACGGCGGGACCGAGGGTGGGATCGGAGGGCTCACAGCCGAGTCGTAGAAGTCGTCCACCGCCGTCGAAGGCTTGACCGGGCGCCGCACCTGCACAGCAGGGCGCGGTGATGACGGACGGGCGGCGACCGTGGCCGCGGAGTGAGCGGGCGGCGAGCTCGGCTCCGCCGTGGGCGACGCTGTCGGAAGCTCGGGCGCGGCGGGAACGAGTCGCTCTGCGGTGGGCGGCGGCTCGATCGCCACCGGGGGCGGAGGTTCGGGCTGCGCGCTCGGGGTGGGCGTCGCGAGCCCAGCGGGATCGGGCGTGGGAGCGCGGCCGCCCTCGGCCAGCGCCGGATCCTGCTCGCTCGTCGGATTGGCGGCGCGCCACAGCACCCAGAAGCCTGCGACCGTCGCGCTCCCCAGGAACACGAGCAACGCGAAGAGCGCCAGCGGGGCCCGGCGGCGGCGCGCCGCGAGCACCGCCGCGGCGGCCGCTGCGGTCACCGCGGTGTCATCGGACCGCGCCGCGGTTGGCTGCAGCCCCGCTCGAGGCGCGCCGGCTGCTGGCGGGGGAGCGGCCGCGGCAATCGGCCGCTGCTTCCGGGACGACTGCCCGCGCGAGCCGGACGACTCGTCTTCGGGCGGCGGCCAGACGCCGCTGCCCACACCGACGCGGGCCGTGCGGACGCCACCGGGACGCGCGCCGCCCTGCCCATCGGGAGCACCGGTCGGGGGGCCCGGCAACCCCTGCACAGGGATCCTGCGCATCGTCGGCCGGTTCCGTTCGTCGACGCCCTTCAACAGCGACGGCGCTACCTGGATCTTCTGCTGATCTATCGCCTGGTGCTCTCGGTTCGGAGGCAGCGTGACCGGAGGAACGTACACCTGCTTGTCGCTCGGCCCCGCCTCGCGATCCTGGCGGCGCCGCGGCCTGGGCTCGCCCCACTGCACCATCCGCTCCGCGGGCGGCGCTGCGGGGCCGGTGTTCCCTTCTTCAGGTCTGCGGCGCGGCTCCTGCGTAAGCGCTCGCTGTTGCGCCGGTGAGGGGTGCTCTTGCGATGCAAAATTCGGCGTGTCGTACCCGCGCGGCGGCTGCTGCGGCAGCGTCGGTTGCTGCGGCGCGGCGTCGCCCGCAGCGCCCTGAGCCGCCGGCTGCCCTGGCGAGCTCTTGTTCGCGTTCCTGTTGGTCATGCCTGCCCCTCTCGCCACGCGCAAAAGGCGCGCTGCTGCCCCACGTGAGCAGCAGCGCATCGAGCCCCCGGTACAAGACGCCGCGCTGTCATGGGCGCGCTCCCGAGGTGATCTGCCTCGACCGCTGCACCGCAGACGGCGTGGCGGGCGCCGCGGCAGCGCTCCGACGAGCCCGGGGGCGGCGGAGGCCAGCGTCGAACATGCGCTGGTCTGCGCACGGTACCTCGGAGCTCGCTCGGGGACAGGGCCACGGCATGGACCCGAAGATACTCCACCCGGCCGCCACCACCACGCACCCAAGCGTCACCACCCCCTCCGGAGCGATGCCAAGGCCGCTCCATGGCAGGGCGCGGGCATCGGGAGCCGCCGCCGTCACGGACGTGACGGCGGCGGCTCCCGATGCCCGAAGGCGCCGGTGTCGCGGACCATGACGTCGCGCAAGGCGCGGCTCCGCGGGTCGACGGCGCGCAAAGTTGCCCCTGGCCACCTTCTTGCTTCCTCACCGAACCACGCGCGTGTTGCCCAATACTGCGCTGCCCAAATTCCCGCGTGCCACGACATCGATTTTATGCACCCATCCAGCATCCACGGTCTACGACGGTCGACGGTCCGCACCTTCTGGCCCGCACCCAGGTTGAGCTGCCTTGCCTCGTGGCCCGCACCCAGGTTGACCTCTACCGCGCCTGAGGTTGACCAGGTTGACCCCTCCGAGGTTGACCCTTCCGACCCAGGTTGCCCCTCTCAGCGCCGGCGCTCCCATTCTGCAGCCCGCATCGTAGCGGGTTCGTCACACCGGGTGACGTTCCTGGCAGCATCCGCGGCGACGACGCCGTACCCGCCTGTCAGCTTACGAGGCTCACCAGCAGCGCCAGGGTGAAGCCGAAGAGCACCACGCTCACCACCAGCAATCCCATGGCCGCCCAGCTGGCCTGAGCGCGCGCGGGCCGTCGCGCGCGCCGCGGCCTGCCTCTGTGCGCCTCCGAGGCCCTCTGCAGCGCAGCCCCTGGGGCGGGCCGCGCTGCCATATACGGCGCCGTGAGGCCGAACGCCTTCACGGTCGCGCTCAACGTCGGTGGGAGCGCCGGCGCCCGGACCGGCGGCAACGTCAGCGGCGCCGTGCGCTGCCAGTACGACCCGGACGGTATGGCCGACCCACCATCCACCCCTCCCGAAAGCCCTGCGGCGATGCGCGACAGCTCCGCCGCGAACGCCGCTGCGTCAGGGAAACGGAGCTCCGGGCTCTTCTCCAGCGCCCTCATGATCGCGCGGTCGAGCTCCGGCGGCACCGGTCGTGGCGCGTGGCTCGACGGCGGCGCGGGGACCTCGCTCGCATGGGCGCGCACGAGCTCGTGGACGCGGCTCACATGCTCGAACGGATCGCGACCGGCGACCAGCGTGTAGAGCACCACGCCGGCCGCATACACGTCGGTGCGCGCGTCGACGGCGAGCCCGCAAGCCTGCTCGGGCGAGAGATAGCGCGGCGTACCGACGAGCACCCCCTCCTCCGTCTGATAGAGCGACGGCGCCGGCGCGCGCCCATCGCCGCGCGGAGCGACCACCTTGGCGATGCCGAAGTCGAGCACCTTCACCACGCGCCGCCCCTGCGCATCCGCGTCGCACACGAAGAGGTTCTCGAGCTTCACGTCGCGGTGAACGATGCCCGCGCCGTGCGCCGCGGCGAGGCCCGCCAGCGTCTGCGTCACGAGATCGAGCGCCTCCATCGCAGGCAGCGCGCCGCGCGCCGCGAGCTCCTCGCGCATCGTCCGGCCGCAGAGCCGCTCCATGACGAGGAACGTCCTCCCCTCGGCGGTCCGCCCGAAATCGGTGACGGTCACCAGGTTCGGGTGGGCGAGCCGCGCCAGCGACTGCGCCTCGACGCGCATCCGCTCCACGAGCCGCGGCTCGCGGTTCAGGTCGCGGTGCAAGAGCTTCACCACCACCGGCTTGTCGAGGCCCACGTGCGCCGCCTCGATCACCTCGCCCATCCCCCCTCGCCCGAGCCGGCGCACGGGCCGGTACGGCGTTCCATCCAGCAAGGTATCGCTCAGCTCAGGCGCCGCGCATCGGCAGTCTTCGTGCGAAGGCAAGGCCATCCTCTGCGGGTCGAGGTGGTGCCGCCGTCGTCACACGACGCGAGGAATCGAGATCCCCTCTCGCTCCCGGACCTCGAGCGCGCGAGCGCTCTTCTCACACGCTCGCCACAGCACGCCCAAGATTTCGACAGATCCGCGCGCAGCGCATCCTGCTGCATTCCCCGGACGCGCTCCAAATTTCCACGCAAAGAGACGCGCACGTACGATTTCGGAGCGCGCCGCGGTCACGCCCCTTGATCAGGCGGCGGTGCCCGCGGCGCTCCCTGGCTCCGCGTGCTCGGGCGTGGCCGCGTGCGGCGGCGCTGCCTGCTCCGCCGCGAGCGCCGCCTCGTCTTCCCGGGCGAGGAGCGCGTCCGTCTCGGCGAAGGCCGCCTCGCGTTGCGCGACGACGGCAGCGCAGCGCGCGCGGGCCGCGGAGAGCAGGCCGAGCCCGACGGCGACCCAGCCAGCTGCGGCCGTGTACCCGGCGGCCATGACAGACCCCGCGTCGCCCTGATCGGCCTTGGAGAGCATCACGAACGCATAGAACGGCGACGGGGCCGCGACGAGGAGAGCGCTCTCGCTCGTGTCGAGCTCCGCGACGAGGCCGGCGATGGCGGCGACGATCCATGGGCCGACCGCGATCGTGAAGAGCAGCGTCAGGAGAAGCGCCCGCGTGACCAGGGGCGAGGCGATCCGCGCGCGAAGGAACGCGCCGAGCCCGACGACGAACACGTAGACGGCGAGCGCGTAGACGGCGACGTGCTGGACCTGCTGCGCCTGGATCTCCGGCGTCGGGACGGGCACGCCGAGGCTCAGCCGGTGCCCGACGACCCAGAGCGCGGTGATGGCGGGGACCCCCACCGCGAGGAGGAGGTACGCCGAGCGCATCACGCCGGGGCCGAAGAAGCGACGCAGCCGGCTGGCGCGGCTCCGAGCCCAGTGCACCTCGACGCGGCGCGATGGGCCGATCGGCTCTCCGGCAAAGAGGAACACGCAGAAGATCAGAAACGAGAGCGCCACGCACACGCCCGCGACGATCGCGGGCAGGCGATCGGAGGCGTCCACCGCGAACGCCGGCACCGCGACGGCGGCGGTCGTCACGGGGGCGCAGACCGCGAACCACGTCTTCAGCCCGGAGGAGCGATCGTCGCTCTCGCTCGTGAGGTTCGCGACGGTCACCTGGTACAGGAACCACGCGGGCATGCCGACCGCCGCGATCGGAAGGAGGATCAGGAAGAGCACGTAATCGAGGCCGAGCGGCGCGCGCTGGTAGGCGATCGGGAGCCAGATGGGCAGCCCCTCGGGGACCTCCGGCCAGGCCAGGTGAGCCACGTACGAGAGCCCCGAGCCGCCCGCCGAGAACAGGCCGATCGACAGCGGGAACGCGAGCAGCAGCGTGACGAGGATCGCCGCGCGCAGGCTCCCCATCTTCGAGCTGATCGCCAGGCCGAAGGCCACGCTGAGCAGCGCGATCAAGAAGAGGAACAGGAAGGCGATCACCACCTCCATCGCGGTGATCCCGCCGAACAGGAACGGCAGCGCCCCGACCGGCGCGAGCATCACCACGTACATCGAGATCGCCGTGTAAGCGGCGAGGAACTTGCCTCGCGCGATCTCGCCGGGCGGGATGCCCGTCAGGAGCACCGCCTCCCAGGTGCGCCCCTCGCGCTCCGAGGCGATGCTGTTCGCGGCGACCGCCGGCCCGACCAGCGCCACGACGAAGTACGCGAGCGAGAAGAAGACCTGGAACAGGATCACGCCCGTCTTCGCAGGCGCGATTTCCTTCGCCGCGATGCCGCCGATGGTCGCCACGAGCAGCGCCATCAGCACGGCCAGCACCAGCAGGATGATCGGCGTGCGGGCGAGGCGCGCCGCCTGCTTGAGCTCGCGGATCCAGATCGGGTTCGGCTCGCCCAGGATGCGCCCCACGCGATGCCGCGCCCGATCGACGAGCCGCTGCGACGCCGGACCGGCGGGCGGCAATGTGCCAGTCTGCACGCTCACTGCACCTCTCCTTGCGTGACCTCCAGGAAGATCCTCTCGAGCTCGTTGCGCTCCGGCTCGACGCCGATCACGCCGACGCCGCTGCGCACGAGGTGCTGGACGATCTCGGCGATCTTCACGTCGGTGCCGACGTAACCGACGTGCACGGCTCCGGCGACGATGTCGACGTCGGTGATCCCGGGCCCGCCCCTGACCAGCAAGGCCGCTGCCTCGGGATCGCCGAGGACCCGCACCTTGACCCTGCGCCGGGAGATCTGCGAGAGCGCCGGATAGGCCGCCTGCCCCGCGCTCGCCGGCGCAGCGGCGTGCGGCGGGTGCGGGCCGTATCCGGGCGGCGGACCGCCGGCCTGCGCGCGATCGACGGCGGCCGGATCCACCGGCGCGCCGTCGGGCGTGGCCGCCTCGAGTCCGTGCCGCGGCGGCGCGTGCCCGTGCGCCTGCGGCCCGTACGCGCCCGGCGCGGCGCCGTGGCGAGGCGGCGCGTGCCCGTGCGCCTGCGCCGCGCGCACCGCCTCGAGGCGCGCGGAGATCTCCCCGATCGGCCCGGCGACGACGAGGCGGCCCTTCTCGAGGATGCCGATCGACGTGCACACGTCGGAGAGCTCCGTGAGGATGTGCGACGAGAGGAAGATCGTCTTCCCCAGGCTCCGGAGCTCGAGCAAGAGATCGCGGATCTCGATGCGCGCGCGCGGATCGAGATCGCTCGCCGGCTCATCCAGGATAAGGACCTTCGGATCGTGCAGCAGGATCCTCCCGAGCTGGAGGCGCTGCTTCATCCCCTTCGACATCGTGGCGACGATCCGGTCCTGGATCTTGCCGAGGTCGGTCAGCTCCAGGACGGCGTCGACCACGTCGAGCGACGGAACCCTGAAGGCGTCCGCGAAGAACTCGAGGTACTCGCGCACCGTGATCCTGTCGTAGACGCCGGCGTGATCCGGCATGTACCCGATGCTGCGGCGGACAGCCGCGGGGTCGATCGTCACGTCGACGCCGTCGATCTCGACCCGCCCTGCCATGGGCTCGAGCAAGGTCGCCATGACCCGGATCGTCGTCGTCTTGCCCGCGCCGTTCGGCCCGATGAAGCCGAAGATCTCGCCGGGGCCCACGTCGAAGGTGACGTCCTTCAGCACGTCGAGCGCGCCGAAGCGGTGCGAGAGGTGCCGGACGCGGATCGTCGGCCGAGGCCGCTCGATCTGCGCCCCGGAGGGCAGAGCGCCGCCGAGCGCCGCGCTCACGGCCGGCCTCCGTAGCCCAGGACCCGCACGAGCACGCGGTCGCTGTCGATCCGCAACCCGGAGTCGCTCGCGCGCCCCTCGCCGCCGTCGAGCTGGCCGAACAGCACGGGCACGCCGGCCGGGAACCAGTCGACCGATCCACCGGCCGCCACCTCGATGGCCAGCCACGCAGCGCCTAGCCCCGGCGCGTCGGGATCGAGGAGCGGAGCCAGCAGCCTCCCGCCGAGGTCGTGGACGTCCATGCCGCCGACCCGCCGCCCGAAGCCCGCGTGCGAGAGCCAGCCCTGCCCCTCGCTCCGCGCCGCGAGATCGACCCCCGCGCGCGACGAGACCCTCTCCCCGTCGCCGATGCGGGCGAAGTAGCGGGCCGCGCCCTCGGGTAGCCACAGGACGCCGGCCCGGAGGTCGCGGCCGCTCCTGTTGCTCACGACGACATCGCCGCTCGGATCGGCGACGATCGCGATGCCGTCGCCGAGCGACGCGGCCCCGTCCTCACGCACGATCACCGTCTGCCAGGGGAGCGCCGCGACCTTCGTCAGCCGGGCCCCGTCGCGATCCACGAGCAACCGGTCGCGCCGCTCCGAGAGCTCGGCGACCACCGCCGTGCTGATCACGCCGCTCGCGTCGGTCGTGCGGACCGTGAGCTCCTCCGCGCTAGCGACGAAGAAGCCCCGGAACCGGCGCACCGCCCCCTTCGTCATGCCGGCCCCCGCCTCGATCAGCGTGAGGTGGCGCGCCCGGCCGCGCACCCCCTTCGCGAGCAGGCCCACGCCGACGATCACCGCGAACGTGACCGCCGCGGCCACCGGCAGGTACCACAGCGCGCGGAGCGGCCTCCCCTGCCGCGCGGCGCGCGAGAAATTGATCGGACCGGCGAGCACCGCGTAAATGCAGAGCAGCAGCGCGGAGACCCCGATCGCCCAGCGGGAGCTCTCGTTCGGATCGAGCTCCCGCCGCACCGGCTCGAGGTCGACGCCCATCGCATCCTCCCCCGGGCGGAAGGCCACGGTGGAGCGACGGTCGTAGGCTCGGCGAGCGAGATCGGCCACCCGTATCTTCACCCACGGGTCGCTGGCCGCGGGCGAGCGCGTGGGGTCGAACGCGAGCAGGTGCACCTCGCCGAGGCCGTAGAACGCCGAGCTGCCATACGCGCTCCCGCGCAGGTTGCCGCCCGACCAGCCGCAGAGCGACTCGGCCACCGCGGGGGTCGCGCTCGGCGCGGGCAGGAGCACGTTGCCCTGCTTGCCAAAGCCGCTGGAGCCGCCGGGCGGCGCGATCTCCGCGAGGGTGGGCGGCGCGATGGCCGCCTTCGCGACCTCACCGCCGACGAACGCCGCGAGCGTCGGGTGCCGCAGATCCTCGGGGCGGGCGACGGACAGCGCCAGCGTGCCGCCGGAGAGGACGAAGCCGGCGAGCGCCTCGAGCTCGGAGCCGCTCAGCCTGGACAGCGTGTCGGTGCGCATGAGCACGGCGTCCGCCGCGTTGTACAGGGCCGCCCGGTCGGGCAGCAGCGGGTCGCCGGTCGCGCTGTCGAAGCGAGGCTGCCCGACCCAGAGGACAGGGCTCGGCGTCCCCCCGGGCGCGCGGCTGGTCGATATGTACAGCGGCGCGATCGGCGCGTCGTGGAGGCCCCCGCGGAGCAGCGACCTCTCGCTGACGTCGAAGAGCACCACCGCGTGTTGCGAGGTCGACGAGAGCCCCTGCGACGACACCTGCGCTCCGCCCTCATCGAGCGCCCGCACCTGCACGTCACCGAAAGGGGACACGTGCACCGGAACGCGCACGTCGACGGACGCGCCCGCCCCGACCGCGTAAGGCGCCGACGCGACGAAGACGCGCTCATCGGAGTAGCGCTTCGACTCGACCTCGACCTCGCCCCTGGCCGCCCGGCCGCCGTTGTTCTGGATGCGCACGACGACCTGGTTCCAGCCCCAGGGCACCCCGCCGCTCGTCCCGAGCACGGGCGCCACGTCGACGACGAGCGCCGTCGCGGTCGGCAGCGTCGGCGCCTGCCCGGACGCGGGCCCCGCCGAGAAGAGCGCCGCGAGCGACGCCGCCGCCGCAAGGCCCTTCACGCCTCTCCTCGGCGACCCGCTCCGGATCGCCTGCCCCCGCGGCTCCTCCGCGCGCCTCATCGCCGGATCGCCTGCGCCACGGGCTCGGGCCGCGCCTCGATCGCGGAGAGGAGCGCCGCGATCACCTGATCCGTCGTGATCCCCTCCGCCTCGCCCTCGAAGGACCGGATCATCCGGTGGCGGAGCACCGGCTTCGCGACCCGCTGCACGTCGGCGAAGGCGACGTGCGCCCTTCCCTGGAGCAGCGCCACGGCCTTCGCGGCCAGGACCAGCGACTGCGCGCCGCGCACGCCGGCGCCGAACCGGAGCGACCTCCGCACGATCTCGGGCGCCCCCTCGGCGGCCGGATCGCTCGCGCGGGTGAGCCGCGACGCGTACCGCATGACCGGCTCGGCGACCGCGATGTCGCGGCAGAGCGATCGCAGCGAGAGCACGTCGTCGCGGGTGAGCACCCGCGGCGGCGGCCCGCGATCGTGGCCCGTGGTCCGGGCGATGATCTCGGTCATTTCATCCTCGGTCGGGCTCGGCACGAGCACCTTGAGCAGGAACCGATCGAGCTGCGCCTCCGGCAGCGGGTAGGTCCCTTCCATCTCGATCGGGTTCTCGGTGGCCAGCACGAAGAACGGCTCCTCCATCGCGTACCGCGTGCCCGCGATGGTGCACGCGTGCTCCTGCATGGCCTCGAGCAGCGCGCTCTGCGTCTTCGGCGTCGCCCGGTTGATCTCGTCGGCCAGGATCACCTGCCCGAAGATCGGCCCCTTGTGCAGCGAGAAGTGGCGCGAGCCGTCCGCCGCCGCGACGAGCACGTTCGTGCCCGTCACGTCGCTCGGCATGAGATCCGGGGTGAACTGGATGCGCGAGAACGCGAGATCCAGGCAGCCGGCGATGGTCCTGACGAGGAGCGTCTTGCCCAGCCCGGGCGCCCCCTCGAGGAGGACGTGCCCTCCCGCGAGGATCCCCCAGAGCGTCTGCTCGATGACGTCGTCCTGCCCGACCACGGCCTGCCCGATCGCCTCTCGCAGCCGCGCGCTCGTCCGCTGGGCGAGCTCGAGCCTCGCCTCGAAGGACGCAGGGGCCGCGCCCTGCCCGCCGTCAATACCCGCGCCTGATTCCGCCGCCATCTGGTCGCCCTCGGCCGACGACGATAGCCGGCCGCGCCCCGCGCGTCGATCGGACCTCGCCACATGCTATGTCTTGCGAATGAGGATGCTTATGTTGACCTGTCGCCGTGGGCTCGCCTCGCTCTGCCTCTCCGCGCGCAGCGGCGCGGCGCTCACCGTGGCGCTGTCGCTCGGCGCGAGCGCCTGTGCCTCGGTCGTCGGCGAGCATGAGGTGGAGACCAAGTTCCTCGTGAAGCCCACCTCGCAGTCGACCTTCTCCGGATGGAGCGAGCTCTCCGTCTCGGAGGACCCGAACTCCGTCGACAGGGCCGAGCTCATGTACATCCGGCTGGAAGCACGCGACGACAACGTGCCTGACCTCACCTTCCTCAAGAGCGTCTCCGCCTCGGCCGTCGTCGACGGCAAGTCGACCGTCGTCGCCAAGAAGGCGCCGATGCCTACCGGGGAGCGCATCGTCCCGCTCGATCGGGTCTATCACGACGACATCCGGCCCTTCTTCTACAAGGACGACGAGAGCGGCGATTACACGGTGCACGTCGACTGGGAAGGCAAGGTCGATCTGACGAAGACGATCCCGCCCGAAGGGGTGTGGATGAAGGTCCTCGTCGCCGTCCGCATCGAGTGATCGCGCCGCTCGCCGCAGGCGCCCAGGAAGACGGAGTGCGTCTGCAGGGAAGGCGACCCGATGTGCGGCTGCCTTCCCTGGCGGTTCAGCGGGGCACGGCCGCGCGAGCGCAGCCGACGAGCTCCTTGAAGAGCGGCGAGGTGACGTAGCGCTCCCCGCCGTCGGGAAGGATCACCACGATCCTCTTTCCCTGCATCTCGTCGCGCGCCGCGATCGACAGCGCCGCGGCCATCGCCGCGCCGCCGGAGATGCCGACGAGGATGCCCTCGGTCTTGGCGAGCCGGCGCGCGGCCTCGAACGACTCGTCCTCGGACACGGGCACCACCTCGTCGATGAGCTCGCGCCGGAGGATCTTCGGGACGAAGCCCGCGCCGATGCCCTGGATCAGGTGCGCGCCCACGCGGCCACCGCTCAGCACGGACGCGTTTTTGGGCTCGACCGCGATCATCTTCACGCCCGGCTTCTTCTGCTTGAGCACCTCGCCCACGCCAGTGATCGTCCCGCCGGTCCCCACGCCGGCGACCACGACGTCGACCGTCCCGTCCGTGTCCTCCCAGATCTCGCGCGCGGTCGTCACGCGGTGCGCGGCGGGGTTCGCCGGGTTCTCGAACTGCTGGAGCATCACCGCGCCGGGCGTCTCTTCCACGATCTGCCGCGCCCGCGCGACGGCCTGCACCATGAGCGACCCGGGCGTCAGCAGCACCTCGACCCCGAACGCCCTGAGCAGCGCGATCCGCTCCGGGCTCATCGACTCGGGCATCGTGAGGATCAGCCGGTAGCCCTTGGCCGCGGCGATCATCGCCAGCGCGAGGCCCGTGTTGCCGCTCGTCGGCTCGACGAGGACGCTCCCGGACTTCAGCTTGCCCTGCCGCTCCGCGTCCTCGACCATCGCGAGGCCGATGCGATCCTTGACGCTGCCGCCGGGGTTCCGGCTCTCGACCTTGCCGATCAGCTCGGCGCGCAGACCCTTGCCCGCAGAGCTCAGGCGGACGAGGGGGGTGCGCCCGATCGTCGCCGCGATGTCGTCGAAGATTGAAGCCACGTGCCGCCTCCCGTGATGGCCGTTGGCCAGACGGGAGCGCCGGCCAGCGGGCTAGATGGAGTAATCTTGCACGAAGATCTTGGCGTCTCGGAGATTTACCAGCACCCTGTCCCCCTCGGACAGGCCGAGCTCGGCGACGCGATCCTTGGTCAGCTCGACGGAGAGCGGCTGGCCGTCGGAGAGGCGGAGCTCCGCCTTGACCATCCACCCGACCCGCGACAGCCGCTCGACGCGCGCGACGCTGGCGTCGTCGGCGGCGGGCGTCTTCGAGGAGTCGATCCGGGTGTGGACCTCGATGTCGTGCGGACGCACGAAGGCGTGCACGCTCGCGCCGTCGCCGGTCCCGGGGGGAGCGTGCACCGCGAGGGTACCGAGCGCCGCCTGGCCGTCGCGCACCTCCCCCTTGAGCACGTTGATCGACCCGACGAAGCTCGCGACGAACTCGGTCGCCGGCCGGTCGTAGATCTCCTCCGGGGTGCCGATCTGCTCGACCCGCCCCTTGTGCAGCACGATGACCCGATCGGCGAGGTCCATGGCCTCTTCCTGGTCGTGGGTCACGAAGACGCTCGTGATCCCTCGCTCCTTGTGGAGCCTCCGGATCCACTCGCGCAGCTCGAGGCGGACCTTGGCGTCGAGCGCCCCGAACGGCTCGTCGAGCAGGAGCAGCGACGAGCCTGGCGCGAGCGCGCGCGCCAGCGCGACGCGCTGCCGCTGGCCGCCGGACAGCTCGTGCGGGAACCTGCCGCCGAGCCCGTCGAGCTGCACGAGGCTGAGGAGCTCGTCGACGGTGGTCGCGATCTCCTTCCGTGGCCGCTTCCGGATGCTGAGGCCGAAGCCGATGTTGTCGCGCACGCTCATGTGCCTGAACAGCGCGTAGTTCTGGAAGACGAAGCCGATGTTCCGGTCCTGGACGCGGGTGGTGGTCGCGTTCTTGCCATTCAGGACGACCTCGCCGGAGTCGGGGCTCTCGAGCCCGGCGATGATGCGCAGGACGGTGCTCTTGCCACCTCCGCTCGGCCCGAGGAGCGCGACCAGCGCGCCGCTCTCGATCTCGAACGAGACGTCATCGACCACCTTGTTCGGACCGAACCGCTTCGTGAGCCGCTCGACAACAATTCCCATAAGCAACAGCTAGCCTTCCGACCCGTCTCGATCGCGCCTCGGACAGAAAAAGCGAGGGCCCGAGCGGGCACCAGCGTCGCCTGCCGAGCGGGTAGGCGCAACCAGATTCAGAAATACACATCGGAAAGGTGGGTGTATTTGCAAGAAAGGGTGAGGGCGAGCTGTTGCAAGAAGACTGACAGAGGACAGGAAGCGCGGAGCCCGTGCTCAGGCCGTCCCCCTCCCGGGTCGGTCAGTCCTCAACCTCGGTCCCGGTCCCCACGGTCCCAACCTCGGTCAGTCCTCAACCTCGGTCCCGGTCCCCACGCCACGGTCCAACCTCGGTCGGTCCCCGCTCCCCAACCTCGGTCGGTCTCAACCTACGGTCCCAACCTACGACCTACGACGGTCCCAACCTCGGTCGGTCCCCGCTCCGCTCCCCAACCTCGGTCGGTCTCAACCTCGGTCGGTCCCGGTCTCCAACCTCGGTCGGTCCGCTGTCGGTCCGCAACCCGGTCCCCAACCTCGGTCGGTTCCCGAACCCCGGAGCGAGCTCAGCGGCGTGGCGAGCTTTGCGCGGGCGGCTGCTGCCCGACTCAACGGACAGTCCGAGGTGCTAGCATCGCCGCGCCGCGACGCGGCAGGCCCGGGACCGGAGCCCGCGGCGCGGCTGGACGAGGACGCGAAGCCGCGACGCGGCAGGACCAGGACGGAAGGCGGATGCGTTGTCTGGTGACGGGGGTGGCCGGATTCATCGGCTCCCACCTGGCGGAGCGGTTGATCGAGCTCGGGCACGAGGTGCTCGGGGTAGACCGCTTCACCGACTACTACGCCCGCGAGCTCAAGGAGGGGAACCTGGCACGGCTGCGCGGCGAACCGCGCTTCTCGCTCTCGACGGCCGACCTCGCCACAGACGATCTCCGCCCGCTGCTCTCGGGCCGCGAGGTCGTCTTCCACCAGGCGGCGCAGGCGGGCGTGCGCCCGAGCTGGGGACAGAGCTTCGAGGTCTACCTGCGCGACAACGTGCTCGCGACGCAGCGGCTGCTGGAGGCAGCCAGGGCGCACGGCCAGGTGCGCAAGCTCGTCTATGCCTCGTCCTCCTCCGTCTACGGCGACCCCTCCGGCGACACGGGGGATGTGCCCATGCACGAATCCAGCCGGACCGCCCCCCACTCACCCTACGGGGTGACGAAGCTCGCCGCCGAGCAGCTCTGCGAGCTGTACCGGCGCAACTTCGGCCTGCCCACGATCTCGCTCCGGTACTTCACGGTGTACGGCCCCAGGCAGCGCCCCGACATGGCGTTTCACCGGTTCATCGCCGCCGTGCTGAAGGGCGAGCCGGTCCGCGTGTACGGCGACGGCGAGCAGACGCGCGATTTCACGTACGTGAGCGACGCGGTGCAGGCCAACGTCGACGCCATGGAGGGCGGCGCGGTCGGCGTGTTCAACATCGGCGGCGGCTCGCGGGTGAGCCTCAACGACGCGCTCGGGCTACTGGGGGAGCTCGCAGGGCCCGTGCGCGTCGAGCGGGGAGAGCCGCAGCCCGGCGACGTCCGGCGCACCTGGGCGGACACCGCGGCGGCGCAGGCGGCGCTCCGGTACGTGCCCCGGGTGCCCCTGCGCGAGGGGCTCGCGGCGCAGGTCGCCTGGCAAACGAGGCGGCTCGGGCTCTGCCGGTGACGGGCGCTCCGCGCCCTCACGCGCCGGCATCCCCTCCGCGAGGGACGAGCTCGACCACGCGCGCCGCCGGCACGCGCGCGCCCACGATCTCGTCCGCGAGGTTGACCCAGCGCGCGCAGCGATCGAGGACGACGCTGTCGGACGAGATCACGCCCGCCGCCCCCGCGAGGAGGCGGTCGGGATCGGGGACGAGCGTCGCCTCGATCGAGAGGGGCGCGCCCTCGAGCCGCTCCAGGATCCGCGCGCGCAGCCGCCCGGAGCTGGGGATCGCCGCGTCGAGGAGGAAGCGCGCGCGCGCCGCGCCGGCGCCGGACAGCGCGTCGCCGATCCGATCGATGGCTCCGTCGGTCTCCGCGATCGGCGCGTAGCTGCCGCGCAGCCCCGCGAGATCGCGCAGCGCCCCCTCCGGCCCGCGCACCAGCAGCCCGCCCGCGAGCGCCACCTCCAGGGTGATGATCAGGTTGAAGCCGTCGATGTTCGCCTCCGCGCCCTGGAGCGACGAGGACGGGGCGCAGCGCGCGAGGCGCGACGCCCGCTGCGCGTCCGAGCACGCGGCCCGCTGCAGCGCGAGGCGCTGGCGTGCGGCCAGCTGGTGGTGGTCGCCGGCGGTCCGGATCGCGGTGCGCAGCGGGTAGCCGCGGCCGAGGAGCCACGTCACCTCCTCGAAGGCCACGCGCAGCGTCCGGACGGCATCGGGGCCGAACAGCCGCTCATCGTCCGGGTGCCCGCCGCGCGGCGCGCCGCTGTGTTCGCCCGCCATGTCACCCTCCTCCTCGGCGCATCAGCACGCTGTCACGCCGTCGGCTCCCCACGCGACTCGATTACCACACCCGGGTCGCCTCCGAGCGCTCGTGTCGCGGAGATCGCCTGGTCGCTCCGCGCCTCGATCGCCGCGAGCGAGCAGCCTCCACACCAGGAGCCGCTGCTCCAGCGGCGCGTGCTCTTGCACGGAACGCGCCTCGGCGCCCCGCTCGCCCGGCGCGCACCGAGCGAGGCCCCGACCGGGCGCCTGGAGGAAAGCGCTTGCGGCAGAGCGCGCGCGGCTCGCTAAAATGCGCGGTTTCTGGGGGAGGAGCTGAGAGCGAACGATGGCAGCCCACGGATACAGCTTCGTCACGGACAAGGCGTTCAGCGCGTTCGCGCGGGATCTCGAGCACGGCGCGTGGAAGGGCGTCTTGATCGGCAGGTACGACGTCCCGAGCCGCGTCCCGACGGCGTTGCTCTTCGAGGCGCCGAGGCCGGTGGTCTGGAAGCTGCGCGCGCTCTGGAGCATCGCGGCGCTCGACGAAGCGCTCGGGGTGGCGTCGACCGCGGCGCTCGCCGAGCTCGACGCGGCGTGGGACGCTGCCCAACGAGCGCTGCACCTGTTCCTCGCGTCGGCGGCCGAGGGCAGGGATCCGGCCCACCGCGACGCGGCGATCCGGCTGCGCGGCGCGCTGCTCGCGGGGGCTGGCACCGAGCAGACCCAGTACGGGTACGACGCCGAGGTCGACTTCGGCTGGCGCCAGGTCGCCATCGCGAGCAAGGCGCCGCGCTCCGCCGACGTGAAGAAGATCGGCGCCGGCGCATACCTGAAGCGCATCGAGGAGGCGACAACGGCGCTCGCCAGGGGGCTCGGCCGGAGCTCCGGCCAGACGCGCGCGATCGCGCGCTCGAAGCGCATCCTCGAGGCGATGACCGCGTGTGCGTCGGCGTTCAACGCCATCCACGACGAGATCAGCTGGCTGATCGAGCACACGCCGAGCGGCAAGCAGCGCGAGCTCCTCGAGGCGCTCCACGCGCCCTTCCTGGCGCTGCTCGAGCGGAGCCCCCAGCGCGCCCTCACGGCCGACGAGAAGGGCGACACGACCACCGCGGAACCACCGTCGCCACGGCTCGACGGGCCGGAGAGCACCCCCGCCTGAGGCGTCCGACACCTGAAGACGCGCCTCGCCCCGCGCCAGCCCCTGGCAACGCTTCCCTCTCCCCCTGCCAGCATCCCGCAGCGCTTCCCTCTCCCCTGCCGGTGACCGGCAGCACGTCCTGCCCTCGTTGCCGTCGCGCTTGCAGCGCGCTCTCGGACGGAACCGCGCCTTCTCGTGACGTTCTGCTATCCTCCGCCGCCGTGATTGTGGACCAGCCCCCCACACCTGCCCCTCACGAGGCTCCGGAGGACCGCGCGACGTTCGGCCTCGCCGCCATCGATCCTCGCCCGAGCCTCATGGCGCCTTCCATCGCGCCGGCCGCCTCGGCGGCGCCGCACGTCTCGGTGGTCGTCCCGGGGCTGAACGAGGCGGAGAGCCTGATGGAGCTCGCGCAGCGGGTGGATCAGGCCTTGAAGGGCCGCTTCTCCTACGAGCTCATCTTCGTGGACGACGGCAGCACGGACGACAGCTGGGGCGTCATCTCCAGGATCCGCGCGGAGAACCCGGTCGTGAAGGGGATCCGGCTGCGGAAGAACTTCGGCAAGGCGACGGCGCTCACGGCCGGGTTCCGCAAGGCGAGGGGCGCCGTGGTCGTCACGATGGATGCCGATCTCCAGGACGACCCGGCCGATCTGCCGAGCTTCATCGCCAAGGTCGAGGAGGGCCTCGACGTCGTGGTGGGCTGGAAGGTCAACCGCCTCGACCCCGCCAATCGCCTCGTCCTGTCGCGGATCTTCAACGGGACCGTCCGCGCGGTCACGGGCGTGAAGCTCCATGACATGAACTGTGGCTTCAAGGCCTACCGTCGCGAGGTGCTGCGCACCATCCCGATCTACGGAGATCTCTTCCGGTACATCCCGGCGCTCGCCGCCTGGCAAGGCTTCCGCGTCACGGAGATCCCGGTGCGCCACCACGCCCGCAAGTACGGCGCCTCGCGCTACGGACTGGAGCGCATCCTGCGCGGCTTCTTCGACCTGCTCAGCGTCATGTTCCTCACGCGCTACTCGAAGAAGCCGATGCACCTCTTCGGCCTCATCGGCCTGGTCTTCGCGGCGACCGGCGTGACCATCAACGCGTATTTGACGTTCCTCTGGCTGCTCGGTCACAAGATCGGGGACCGGCCGCTGCTCCTCCTCGGCGTGCTGATGATCCTCCTCGGCATCCAGTTCTTCTCGATGGGCTTCATCGGCGAGTTCCTCACCTTCCAGATGCAGCAGCGCCACCTGGCAGACGAGCCGCCCATCCGCGAGGAGTTCGAGTGATCTCCGAGCCTCGCCTCGATCGGTCCTGGGTCCCCGCGTCCGGGCGCCTCCCCTCGCTTCAGGCCCTCTGCTCCGCGGCGCCTCGCTGAGCGCGCGGCCGGGGTTTGCCGTCGTGAGCCGCGCCGCCCTGCGCGCCCTCGTCCGCCTGATTGGCCCGCTGTTGCTCGTCCTCGTGGTCGTGCGCATGGACGACCGGGACGCGGTGCTCGGCGCGGTCGTGTCGGCCTCGGCTGGCCCGCTCGCGCTCGCGGCGGCGCTGAACGTCCTCAACATCCACCTCAAGGTGGTCCGCTGGGACGCGCTGCTGCGTGCCCGGGGCATCGTTTATCCGCTTCGGCGTGCGTGGAGCGCCTACGCCACGTCGCTCTACGTTGGCATGCTGACCCCCGGGCGGGTCGGCGACCTGCTCCGGATCCGCTACCTGCGCCACGACCTCGGCGTGCCTTACGCGGAGGGGCTGGCCACCGTCGTGATGGACAGGCTGTGTGATCTCTACGTGCTCGCCGCGTTCGTCGCGGTCGGCGTCGCCCGTTACAGCGCCGTGATCGCCGGCCGCCTGGCCTGGCTGACGTGGGGTGGAATCGCCCTGACGGTCCTGGCGCCCCTCGTGTTGCTCATCCCCGGGCTGGCCGAGCGGCTGCTGCTCGCCTTCTCGCGCAAGCTCGCGAAGGATCCGTCGGAGAGCGCGGAGCCCGGCGCGGCGAGCCGCTTCCTGGTCGCGCTGCGCGCTCATGTCGGGCGCGGGCTCCTCTTCACGCTCCCGGTCACGGTGGCGACGTTCGTCGTCAACTTCGCGCAGGGCTACCTCATCGCGCGCGCCCTCGGCGTACCGCTCTCGCTCTTCGACGTCACCTGCTTGCTCGCCATCGCGAACCTGCTCGGTCTCTTGCCGATCTCGATCGCCGGCGTAGGTGTCCGAGAGTTCTTCTTCTCCCTCGTATTCCCTTCGCTCGGCTTCACCGCCGAGCACGGCGTCAGCTTCGGCCTGCTGATCTTCGCCGTCATCTACCTCATCGTCGTCGCCGTCGGCTTCGTGAGCTGGCAGCTCGCCCCCCCGCCGACCTCCCCGGCCCCTTCCACCCCCGGATCCGGCTAGCGCCCCGAGCTCCTCCGTCGCCCGCAGGGGCGAGCGCGAGCGACGAGCTCCTTCGATCGACTCAGAGCGAGATCGGGGTCGTGAGCCGAAGAGGCTCCCCCTCGAAGGCCGGCACCCGCGCCGCGGCGGCTCGGAATGCGTCGACCACGCACGCGCCGACCTCGGTCCCGGTGAAGGGCGCCCCGTCCAGCGCCACGTGGGCCTCGCCGCTCGGCGCGAAGGTCACGGTCACGCTCCCCTCCCCGCTCGGCCCGTCCGGCTGCCAGCAGCGCTTCGCCCGGACGCGGCCGTGCTCGAGCGCCGCGCCCGCGGCCTTGCCCACCCGGACGCGCGCCCCGTCGACCCGGCTCGACAAGGCGTCGTACCCCTCGTGAGAGCGCAGCGACACCTCGGCAGAGGGGGGGTACGCCCCGCCGCGCTGCAGGCAGTGCGAGGGGCGCACCATCGCATAGCCCGTCGCGGTGGCGAAGCTGCACACCGCGAGCGCCACCAGCAGGGCCCGCTGCCCGCCGCCCCGGCCGAGCGGCCCGTCGGGCGGCCCATCATCGTCCGATCCATCACGCAACCGCTCGACCTCCGCACGGATCTCCGCGATCTCCGCGTCCCGGGCGGCGAGCGCCGCATCCCGCTCCTTCAGCTTGGCTTCGAGGGTTTCGATGCGCGCGCGAGCCGCATCGAGATGATCCCGGTAGTGCGACATGGCGCCATTCTACCGCGGGCCGCGCGTGGCGCCCTGCCCTTCCCGCGCCCTCGCGTCGTTACACGTCCTTCCGCGTCCTTTCGCGATGTTCCCCCCGCTCCTTGACAGCGGGGGGTGGGGTCAAGTAGCCGAGGACCCGCCTCACCTATGCTAGAGAACCACCGCACCAGGCTGAACAGCGCGCTCGCCAAGCTCGACGGCGCCCTCGAGCGGCTCGCGCGCGCCGCCTTGACCCTGGCGCCGTGGCCGATCCTCTACGGCATGAGCATCGCCGTGACGGCCTGGGTCTTCATCCACCCGAGCCGGCACGCGCAGCTCGACACGAACAAGCTGACCGAGGTGGAGCGCCGCTGGATGGCCGGCGGCGCCGTCGCCGCCATCGTGGGGGTCGCGCTCGCCTACTTCCTCGTGATGCTGGCGCGGCGGGTCCGCACCCGCTCGTGGGACTTCGTGGGCACCGTGGGCCGCCTCAACCGCGCCCTGATCCCCCTGCTCGCGCTCCCGTTCGTCGCCGCGCTCAAGCTCCCGAACATCGAGAAGGACAGCCCGAAGAGCACGATCTTCTTCGCCGCCCTCGCCGCCCTGGCCACGGGCGTCGGCGCCTACGCCTGGGGCCGCCGCGCGCGGCTCTCGCCCGGGCTCGACGATGCGTCCGAGCTCGATGGCGCGCCCGCCCGCGGAAGCCGCGCGCTCGCGACGGTCGCGCGATGGCTCCCGTCGCTGGCCCTGCTCGCGATGTGGACGGGTTACACGCTCTTCTTCTCCCGGCTCGCGATCACCAACCACCGCGCGCTGCACACGAGGACGCCCGACCTCGGGTACTACGACAACATCTTCTACCAGACGATCCACGGACGGCCGCTCGGCTGCTCCTGGCTCAAGGCCGGTTACCACGGCTCCGCGCACTTCGACCCGATCCTCATCCTGCTCTCGCCGCTCTACCTGATCTACCCGAGGGCGGAGTTCCTCCTCATCCTCCAGTCCGCGTGGCTCGGCGCCGGCGTCGTCCCCGTGTACCTGCTCGCGCGCGACAAGCTCGCTCACCGCGGCAAGGCGCTCCTGCTCGCCGCCGTGTGGGCCATCTATCCGGCCCTGCACGGCGCGAACATGTACGAGTTCCACTCGCTCGCGCTGATCTCGCCGCTCGTCGTCTGGCTCCTCTACTTCTACGAGACCGGCAGGGACAGGCTGTACTGGGTCACCCTCGCCGTGCTGCTGCTCTGCCGGGAGGACGTCTCCCTGCTGATGTGCTTCATCGGGCTCTACGCCATCTTCGACCGGCGCCCGGGAAGGACGCGCCTCGGCTGGGTGACGATCGCGACGAGCCTCGTCTACTTCGTGATCGTGAAGCTGTTCTTCATGACGTCGGCGGGCATCATCATGTCCGGCAAGGACGCTTATTCGTTCGCCTATTACTACGAGGAGCTCATGCCGAACCGGAGCGGGCTCGGCGGCATGCTCGTCTCCCTCCTCACGAACCCTGTCTTCGCGCTCAAGGTCCTGCTGGAGGAGCCGAAGATCATCTTCCTGCTCCAGCTCTTCGTCCCCCTCTGCTTCCTGCCCTTCCTCGCCAAGCCCGGGCGCTGGATGCTCGCCTACGGGCTCCTGTTCTGCCTGCTCGCCTCGCGCGACGCGGTGTTCTCGATCCACTTCCAGTACTCGTCGATCCTCTTCCCCATCGCGTTCGTGCTGACGCCGATCGCGCTCAAGCGGATCGAGGGCTCCGGGCCGACCGCGTACTACGGGCTCGACGGGCGGCGCCTGTCGCGCGCGCTGCTCGCCGCCATGGTGGTGGCGGCCGCGCTGATGTCGTGGAAGTTCGGCGGCCTCGTCGAGAACGCGTCGTTCAGGGGCGGCTTTTCCCGCGTGGCGCGCAAGCTGACGCCCGACCAGGAGGCGACCTACGCCTGGGTCCGGCAGCAGGTGGAGGCGATCCCGAAGAGCGCCATCGTCGGCGCGACGAGCAAGATGGGACCGCACGTGTCGAACCGGAAGGAGGCCTATTTCTATCCGGGCGACCGCGCCGCGACCGTCCAGTACGTGCTGCTCGACGAGGGGGAGCTCAAGGGCAAGGACCTGGAGCGCCACAACGCTGCGGTGAAGCGCGGCGAGCTCGAGGAGCTCAGCCGGCTGAAGAAGATGGCGCTGTTCAAGCGGGTGAAGCCGCCGTCGAAGGCGCAGCCGCCGGCGCCGGCAGCCTCCGACGAGCCCCCTACCGGAGACCCGCCCCCGGAGCTACGAAAGCTGGACCGAAAGGACGGCGGCGCGCCGCCTGCGCCCTCCACCACCGCGGAGCAAGATGAAGACCCTCCTCCTGGCCCATGACTTCAACGCGACCTCCGAGATCGCCCTCGACACGGCGATCGAGCTCGCCCGCAAGCTGTCCGCGAAGCTCGTCGTCGCGCACGTGTACAGCGTGCCCGTCTACAGCTTCCCGGAAGGCTCGTCCCTGATCCCCTCGGCCGAGGACGCCGCGCGCATCGCCGATGCGGCGCAGCGGAGCCTCGATCAGGTGCTCGAGCGCCGGCGCGCCACGCCCGGCGTCGAGATCTCGGGCGTGCTGCGCGCCGGCGTCCCCGACGAGGAGATCTGCCGCCTCGCGGACGAGATCGGCGCCGAGATGATCGTGATCGGGACGCACGCGCGCGGGGCGGTCGCGCGGGCGCTGCTCGGCAGCGTCGCGCAGCGGGTGGTGAGATCGGCAAAGGTCCCGGTCCTGTCGATACGGGGACCGCAACCGGCCTGATGTAGGTGACATCACGAAACGATCGGATTCGGTGTCCGGCGCCGCCAGATCGGGCGTTAGAAATTTCCCGACTTCCTGTCAAATGCGTCCTGCCGCGACGACGAAACCTCGTTGAAACATTGGGCACGTTACCCCGGTGCCATGAAGATCGACACTGGGGATACGGCCTGGCTCCTCGCATCGACAGCCCTCGTCCTTTTCATGACGCCGGGCCTCGCCCTGTTCTACGGCGGCATGGTGCGCCGCAAGAACGTGCTCGCGACGCTCATGCACTCGTTCGCCGCGCTCGCGGTGATCTCGGTGCAGTGGGTGGCCATCGGGTACTCGCTCGCGTTCGGGACCTCGCACGGTGGGCTCATCGGCGGGTTCGACTTTGTCGGTCTGCACGGGATCGCGATGGTCGAGCGCGGCACGGTGCCGCACATCGCGTTCGCCGCGTTCCAGATGATGTTCGCGGTGATCACGCCCGCGCTCATCGCGGGGGCGTTCGCCGAGCGGATGAGGTTCTCGGCGTACCTGGTCTTCATCCTGCTCTGGTCCACGCTCGTCTATGACCCGGTGGCGCACTGGGTGTGGGCGGAGAAGGGCTGGCTCTTCGAGATGGGCGCGCTCGACTTCGCGGGCGGCACCGTGGTTCACCTCGCGGCGGGCATCTCGGCGCTGATCTGTGCGCTCGTGCTGGGCAGGCGCACGGGATATCCGCACGAGCGGCACGTGCCGCACAACCTGACGATGACCCTGACGGGCACGGGCATCCTGTGGTTCGGGTGGTTCGGCTTCAACGCCGGCAGCGCGCTGACGTCGGGCGGGCTCGCGGCGCTGGCGCTGCTCGACACGCACCTCGCGGCGGCGGCGGGCGGCGCGGCGTGGCTCCTCGTCGAGTGGGCGCAGCGAGGCAAGCCGACCGCGCTCGGCGTGGCGTCCGGCATCGTGGCCGGGCTCGTCGGGATCACGCCCGCGGCCGGGTTCGTGGCGCCGTGGGCCGCCGTCGTGATCGGCCTGCTCGCGGGCGTGGTGTGTTATGCGGCGGTCGTCTCGAAGGAGCGCCTGCGCTACGACGACTCGCTCGACGCGTTCGGCGTCCACGGCGTGGGCGGCCTCCTCGGCGCGATCCTCACCGGCGTCTTCGCCGAGAAGGCCCTGAACGAGGCCGGCCGCGACGGCGTGATCGCCGGCAACCCGGGGCAGATGGTCCCGCAGCTGGTCGGCATCGCGGCCGTCGGGCTGTACGCCGCGATCGTGACCTTCGTGCTCCTCAAGCTTGTCGACAAGCTGATCGGCCTGCGCGTGCCCGAGAGCGACGAGCGCGAGGGCCTCGACGCCACCGAGCACGGCGAGACCGGCTACGCGCTGTAGCGACGCTGTAGCGACACAGAGGGGGGCAGCCGCAGACCCAGGTCGACAAGGGCTCCCGGCCGCGCTCGTCCTCCCGGTGAGGAGGGAACCGCGCGGCCGGGGGTGCCGTCGTTGTTGCCTCCCCCCGGGCGCACCGCTAGAGCGACAGACGGTTCGAACCGAAAGGCGCCGAGAGCGCCAAGAGAGCTCGACAATCTCTTGGCGCTCCCGGCGCCCTGACGGTTTCTACGCTCGAACCGAACGGTGCTCCATCTTGCGCCGAACCTTCCCCCTGGGCGCGCGCCACGAGCGAGCGCCCCGTCATCACGGAGCAGACAGGCATGAGCGGCCATTCGAAGTGGGCCACCATCAAGCGCAAGAAGGGCGCGCTCGACGCGAAGCGCGGCAAGCTCTTCACGAAGCTCATCAAGGAGATCACCGTCGCCTCGCGCATGGGCGGCGGAGACCCGAACGGCAACCCGCGCCTCCGCAAGGCGATCAACGACGCCAAGGGCCAGGCGATGCCCGCCGACACGATCAAGCGCGCCATCCAGCGCGGCACCGGCGAGATCGAGGGCGCGAACTACGAGGAGATCCTCTACGAAGGGACAGGGCCCGGCGGGACGCTGTTCCTCTGCGAGGCGATGACCGACAACCGGAACCGCACCGTCGCCGAGATCCGGAAGATCTTCGAGAAGAACAACGGGCAGCTCGGCGCCGGCGGCTCCGCGCAGTGGGCCTTCGAGAGGAAGGGGATCATCCTCCTCGCGAAGGACGCGGCGACGGAGGATCAGCTGATGGACACCGCCGTGGGCGCGGGCGCCGACGACTACAGCGACCAGGGAGAGGAGTGGCAGGTGCTCTCCAGCGTCGACGTGATGGACACCGTCGTGAAGGCCCTCGAGGACGCGAAGATCGCGGTGAAGTCGAACTCCGCGGGCTACGTCCCCAAGACCAAGAAAGAGGTCGCGGGCCGCGACGCCGAGGTCTGCCTGAACCTCGTCGACTCGCTCGACGACCACGACGACGTGCAGAACGTCTACGCCGACTTCGACGTCCCCGAAGAGGAGCTCGCGAAGCTCGAGGGCTGATCCCGCGGCAGGCGCGAGCCCGTCACGGCCGCCAGATCGGGAAGCTCACGATCGCCCACGAGAAGAACGCGTGGGCGAAGACCGCCGGCGCCAGGCGCCCGGTCCGGTGCACCACGCGACCCCACACGATCGAGCAGCCGAAGCCCGCCGCGACGAGCAGCGGGTTCGGCCCGGCCACCGGATCGCCGAGCAGGAAGAGCGTGGGGGCGTGCGCGGCGGCGAACAGCGCGCTCGACAGCAGCCACGCGGCGCCCCGGTCGAGCGGCCCCTCCAGGGCGCGCAGGACGAGCCCGCGCCAGACGATCTCCTCCAGCGCGGCGATGACGAAGACGAGCGCGCCGACGAACACGCGCGCGTCGGCCGAGGGGTCGCCGAGCTGGAGGTACAGGCGAAGGACCCACGCCTCGCGAGGCGAGCCCCGCGGGGCGAGCAGCAGCTGCACCGCCATGGCGAGCCCGTAGAGCCCCGCCGCGACCAGGGCGCCGCGCGCGAGATCGCCGGACAGGGGGCGGAGCGCGGCGCGGAGCTCGCCGCGCCGGCGGAGCCACATCACGGTGATCGCCGTGAGGACGGCGTAGAGCGCGCCGAGCGCCGCGAGCATGGCAGGCGCGCCCGCGCGGCCGGGATCGAACGCGAACGAGACGGCGAGCGCGACACAGGCGGTGACGGACGCGGCGATGAGCGCGGCCTCGCGGCGCGAAGAGCGCGGCGGATCGCGCGGATCGATGGCCCGCGGATCGCGCGACGAGGCCGGGGCGGCCGAGCCAGAGGCAGCCGGAGGAGCCGCGGCGCGGTCTTCACCCGGGATCATCGCGCGCTCGCCTGACCCGTCCGACCCGTCTGACTCGTTCGACCCGTCTGACTCGTTCGACTCGTCTGACTCGTCTGACTTAATTGCAAGACCCGGTCGAGGATGCGGTCCGCGAGCGCCGGCTTGGGCAACACGCCGAGCGCGTCGGCGGCGTCGCCGGTCACGATCGTGGCGCGGTTGTCGTCCCGGCCGAACGAGTCCGCCGCGTGGTTGGCGACGATCATGTCGACGCGCTTGCTCGCGAGCTTGTGCCGGGCGTAGGCGATGACCCCCTCGTCCGTGGCGGTCTCGACCGCGAACCCGACGAGCACCGGCGAGCGCGCTCCGTCGTCGCCGGCAGCGTCCGCCAGCCCGCCGCGCGCCGCGCCGATCTCCGCGAGCAAATCAGGGTTCGGCACGAGCGGGAGCGACGCGAGGTCGGGCGTCCGCTTCAGCTTGGTCGCGTGCAGCTCGGCCGGGCGGTAGTCGGACACGGCGGCCGTCATGATGAGCGCGTCGGCGCCGCGCAGGTCCTCGCCGAGCGCCTGCCAGAGCGCGCCGCGCATCGAGAGCGCGCCGCGCACGTCGACCCGGCGCGCGCCCGGCGGCGTGGAGAGCGACACGGGGCCGGCGATGAGCGTGACCTGCGCGCCCCGCGCCGCGGCCCGCTCCGCCACGGCGAAGCCCATCTTGCCGGTCGACCGGTTGCCGAGGAAGCGCACGGGATCGAGGTCCTCGAGCGTCGGGCCCGCGGTGACGACGACGCGGAGCCCCGCGAGGTCGCGCGGGGCGAGCCGCGAGAACGCCGCGGCCGCGATCGCCGCCGGCTCGGCCATGCGCCCGAGGCCGCGCTCGCCCGAGGCGACCTCGCCGAAGACCGGGCCGACGAGCTGCACGCGCCCGTCGGCCTCGAGCGTGGCGACGTTCCGCGCCGTCGCGGGATGAGCCCACATGCGGGGATGCATCGCCGGCGCGGCGAGCACAGGCCCCCGCGCGCACAGGGCGAGCGCCGTCACGAGGTCGTCGGCGCGCCCCGCGGCGAGGCGGGCGATCACGTCGGCGGTCGCGGGCGCGAGCAGCACGAGATCGGCCTCGGCGGCGAGCGCGACGTGCAGCTCGCCCGCGAAGCCGGGATCCCACATGGTGTCGCGCACCGGCTCGCCGCAAAGCCCGCTCAGCGTCATCGGCCCGAGGAACTGCTGCGCCGCGCGCGTCATGATCGGGAGCACGCGCGCACCGCCCTGGATCAAGAGCCGGGCCACCTCGGCGGCCTTGTACGCGGCGATGCTGCCCGAGACGGCGAGCGCGACGATCGGCCGCGCGCGTTCGGGGGCTTGGCCAGCGGGCGGCGGGGCGGAGGCCTCGGGGCGAGGTGCGGGAGATGACGGCGTTCGGCCAGACATGGCGCAGGTGCCAGCGTGGGTCGTGGGGGTCGGTCCGGCGTCCACCGTGGCACGAAAATCGCCGATCGTACACGGCCACGACACGGTACACGCTGCGCCGCGGGCGGATGATCCGGGGTCGCGCTGCGGGCAGAGAGCTCGCGCTGGCGCGCACGCGCGCACTACCGCGCGCCGACCCGCGCCAACGCGCCCGCGCAGCAAGAAACCCGGCTGATTTTTGGGGCGTGACAGTGGCATCACCCACCGGGAGCGCGTAATGGGATGAGCTCCCTCAGAGGAACACGACAACGATGGCAAGCACCGTCCTCACCGGCATCAAGCCCACCGGAACGCCGCACCTCGGCAACTTCGTAGGGGCGATCAAGCCGGCGCTCGCGCTCGCAGGGACCGCGTCGAACGCGCTCTACTTCGTCGCGGACTATCACGCGCTCAACCTCATCCACGACGCGCAGAAGCTCCGGAGCCTGGTCCATGAGGTCGCCGCGACGTGGCTCGCGCTCGGCCTCGATCCCGAGAAGGTCATCTTCTACAGGCAATCCGACGTTCCGGAGATCTTCGAGCTCAGCTGGATCCTCTCCTGCTTCACGGCGAAGGGGCTCATGAACCGCGCCCACGCCTACAAGGCGGCTGTCGCCAAGAACATGGAGTCCCGGGCCGGGGCGTCGAGCGCCGCGGGCGCCGAGGACAGCGACGACCTCGACGCCGGGATCAACATGGGCCTCTATGCCTATCCGGTGCTGATGGCGGCCGACATCCTCCTGTTCAAGACGAATGTCGTGCCGGTGGGCAAGGACCAGGTCCAGCACATCGAGATCGCCCGCGATATCGCGCAGCGCTTCAACGCGATCTACGGCCCGACCCTCGTCCTGCCCGAGGCGCGCATCAGCGCGGAGACGGCGGTGATCCCGGGCCTCGACGGCCGCAAGATGAGCAAGAGCTACGACAACACCATCGCGCTCTTCCTGCCGCCGGAGAAGCTGCGCAAGACGATCTTCAAGTACAAGACGGACTCGTCGCCCCCGAGCGAGCCGAAGGATCCGAACACCTCGCCGCTCTTCCACCTCTACCGGGAGTTCTCCACGTCCGAAGAGGCGGAGGCGCTCCGCGGCCGCTACCAGAGCGGCATCGGCTGGGGCGAGGCGAAAGAGGCCGTGTTCGAGGTGCTGAACCGCGCGCTCGAGGAGCCGCGGCGCCGCTACGCCGATCTCATGGCCAACCCGGCCCGCATCGACGCCCTGCTCCTGGAAGGCGCCCAGCGCGCGCGGGCGCTCGCGGGCCCGACGCTCCACGAGGTGCGCCGGGCGATCGGCGCTCGCTGAAGGCCGCGGCGGCGGAGGACGAGCGGAGCTCGCCGGGGCCAGCGCGCGGCGAGCGCCGCCGAGCAGCCGCCGCCGGCTCCGCTCGAGGCCGCCCGCTCAGCCGCCGTCGCTCGTCGTCTTCTTCTGGTTCTGATTCTGGCGTCGCTTCTTGCCCTTGCCGCCCTTCGCCTCGTCCCCCGCGGGGTCCCGCTGGCCACGGGCTTCCGGCGCCGCCGCGCCCGGGGCGTGCGCGACGGCGATCCCCTCAGCGGGCGGCGCGTCCTCGCCGCGCGCGCGGCTGCCGTCCCCTTCGGCGCGCTCCTCCCCCTTCGCGCGGAACGTGCCGAACCCCGCGCGCTCGGTCCAGCCGCGCTCGCCCGTGAGCCCGGGCTCGCGGCTCTCGACGGTGCCGCCGCCCGGCTCCGGGCCGGTCGCGCCTGGCGTGCGGACGTCCGGCCCCTGCGTCACGACGAGGTACTCGTCCGCCACGTACTCGGGGTGATTGTCGTCGGCCGTCTTGGCCTCGGGGTCGCGCGGACCGCTCCCGACATGGACGATCTGCGCCGTCGGCGGGTAGCTGTCGCTCCACTTCTCCCGCACCGCGTAGGCGCCGTCGCGGACGACCCGCGAGCTCGTCGTCTTGAAGCCGGGGATGCCGCGCTGAGCGAGCGCCCGCGTCCCTTCGGGCAGCTTCGGCGTCGGGCGCTCCAGCTCCTCGAACGGGATGACCTCGTCGATGCGGCGGAAGTACGTGACCGTGAGCTTGCGCGAGGGCCCGAGGATCTCGGCGCGCACGACGCCGCCGGCCACCGTCTCGTGGAGCACGATCGGGAAGTCGAACGGGTTCCTGAAGCGGTAGTTGATCGTCGGGTAGACGACGGTCGCGTCGAGGCCGAGCTTGATGTAGTAGCTCGGGCGGGAGTGCGGGTAGCGCTCGACGATCTCGAGCCCCGCGAAGAACGCGGCGCCGTGGAGCGTACCCGAGATCTGGCATGTCCCGCCGCCGAGCCCGTCGACGAGCTCTCCCTGGGCGATGACCGGAGCGACGCGGTACCCGTGCGCCTCGTCGCGCGGGCCGACCGTCTCGTTGAAGTCGAAGATCTCGCCCGGCATGATGACCACGCCGTCGAGCTTGGAGGCCGCGAGCCTGAGGTTGTACGTCCTCTCCTTGGATCGCGCGCCGGTCGCGTAGCGCGTCTCGAAGTAGCCGAGCACCTGATCGAACTTGACGTTGCCGAGCTGCTCGGCGACGAGCTTCGGCGCGATCGTCTCGACGCTGGCCTGCGCGGTGTCCTCGCCCGCCCGGAGGGCGGCGTCGATGCGCGCGAGCGTGCCGTAGACGTCCAGCCGATACCCGATCTTCTCGGGCTTGAGCTGCTTCGCCTCGAGGTCGACATACGCGTCGACCGCGGGCGCGTCGAGCTCGACCTTCAGGTCGAGCAGCTTGCTGATCGCCCGCTCGGAGTCGAGGAGGAGCGGGATCGGGATGTCGAGCGGCGCGTCCTTGTCGCCATCGCCGGCCCGCTCGTGCGCGCGGCGGAGCGCGCTCTCGGGGCGAAGCGCCTCGCGCACGAACTCGGCGAGGCGGACCCGGTTGATCTCGACGCCGAGATCGTTGCGGCGGAGCGCGCGCGCGGAGCCGTCGGGGAGCACGATCCGGATCTCCCCGGTGGCGTAGCGGCGCACGAGGTCGAGCGCGTTCGCCACCACGTCGCCGCCCGTCGGCACCGGCACCTGCGCCACGCGGAGGACCGGCGGGGGCTTGGGGCCGTCGTCCGGCGGCGGCGGCAGCACGAGGTAGGTGATGACCAGGCCGCTCGTGACGAAGATCGCCACCAGCGCGGCGAACCGCCAGAGCTCCGGCGAGCGGCGAAGATCCATGCGAGGGCGGCCATCTTGAAAAGCGTTGCCCGAACCGTCAAGCGAACGCGGGCGCGCGGCGCGGCTACGGTGCGGTCCGCGTCACATCGGAGCCGCCGCGCGGCGCCTTCGAGGCGGCGCGCGCGGCCCTGAGGAGCGGCTCCTTGATCGAGCCCGCCCCGGGCACGAGCAGAGAGCCCCGCTGGCGCGGCGGGCCGCCGTGCGGCGAGGAGCGCAGGAGGAGCGCGCCCGCGAGGACCACGAGGACCACGAGGCCGACGGTCGCGGGGATGAGCCAGCGCCGCGCGTGGCCCTCATCGGACGTCGACGGCGCCGGCGGAGCGCCCTGCGGTGGGCCGGCGCCGCGCTCCGCGCTCGCGCGCCCGGGCTGAGCGGCGGCTTGCGGCGAGCTCTGCTGTAGCTGCGGATAGTCGGAGTCGATCGCGCGCTCGCGCGCGATCTGCATGGCCTCCTGGATCGCGGCGCGCCGCCGCTCGCCGCGCGGGCCGAGCATCTGCTGCATCAGCGCGGCGAGCTCATCCGAGGTGGCGATGGGCGTCGCTGGCGACAGCTGCTCGATGGCCTGGCGCAGCTCGGCCATCGTGGCGAAGCGCTCGTCCCTCGGCTTCGCGAGCATCCTCATGATGATGCGCCCGACGTCCTCCGGGAGCGACGGGACGAGGGTCCGCGGCGGCTCGGCTGCCGCCTTGTCGCAGATGCGGCGCACCGTCGCAGGATCGTTCTCGGCGTGGAAGGGGTGCCTGCCCGTCACGAGCTGATAGAAGACGATGCCGAGCGTGAACACGTCGGTGCGCCGATCGATGGGCTCGCTGCCCGCCTGCTCCGGCGACATGTACGCGTACTTGCCCTTCACCTGGCCGACCTGGGTCCGCTGCAGGTTCGAGGCGGCCTTGGCGACGCCGAAGTCGAGGATCTTCACCGACCCGTCGTATCCGACCAGGATGTTTTGCGGCGAGACGTCGCGGTGGACGAGGCCGACGGGCTTGCCGTCGCCGCCGCGCAGCTCGTGCGCGGCGTGCAGGCCGAGGGCCGCCTCGGCCACGATGCGGAGCGCGAAGGGGAGCGGCAGGCCGCCGCGCGCCTTGCTCTCGCGGAGAACCAGGTTGAGCGGCTCACCGTCGATGAGCTCCATCACCTGGTAGAGGACGCCGTCCTCCTCGCCCGCATCGATGGTCTCCGCGACATTCGCGTGATGGATCTGCGAGACCAGGGTGGCCTCGTCGAGGAACATCGCCTCGAAGTCGGGATCGTCGCTCAGCTCGGCGCGCAGCAGCTTGACGGCGACGATCCTGGGGAGCTGGCCGCCCGTTCGAGCGGCCCACACCGAGGCCATGCCCCCGAGCGCGATGGGGACGAGGAGCTCATAGCGACCGAGCGTGTGGCCAGCGCGTACTTCTCCCATGGTGCTCACGTGCCGCGTAACCCCGGAGCGAGGCAGTGCCCGCCGGGAATCGAGCCCGCCGAGCGCGGCCCGCCGCGGCCCGCCCACGACGTCGGGTCCGCAAGAAGCGCTCGGTGTGCCAGGTGGTGCTCTTGATCGAAAAATGACCGCGTGCGCCCGGAATGCGACCGGGCGCCTGGTGTTCGGATCGTCGCAGAGAACGCCTTGGCGCTCAACCCGGAACGCCGTTCAGGTCGCAGCGTGATCTTTCACTGATCCACCGCGGAACGGGCCCGGTCGCGCTCAGCGCGTGAGCCCCCGTGCCTTGGAGAGATCGCCGGTGTCCTCGGCCGGCGCGTCTGGCTGCGAGGACTCGGGAGACGGGATGACCTTGCGCAGCGCTGACAGGTGTCGCTTGGTGGCCCCTGTCACCGCCAGGATCTGAGCGTCGGTCGCGCGACGCACTCCTTCCATGGAACCGAGCTCCCGGAGGAGCGCCGTCCTCACCGCGCTGCCAAGCCCTGGGATGTCCTCGATCTCGGACCGGAGGCGCCGCGCCTTGCCGAGCCGCTTGCGTGCGTGGTTTGCGAAGCGGTGCGCCTCGTCGCGCGCGCGCGCAAGGAAGAAGAGGGCGGAGCTCGTGGATCGGAGCGGGATACCGTTCTTCTGGCCAGGCAGGTAAACGCGGTCGACGAGCTTCTCTCCGGTCTGCGTCTCCCGCTCCTTCGCCAGACCGACGATCGGGAGGCCGTGCAGGCCGAGATCGCGCGCCGCCGACAGCGCCACCTGAAGCTGGCCGCGCCCACCATCGACGACGAACAGATCTGGAAGATCCCACTCGCCTCCGCCGGCCTCGGCGCGCCTCGACACATCACCCCCCGAGCCGGCGCTCTCTCGCTCCGCGGCAGCGGACACCGGCGTCCCTTCCGTCTCCGGCGGAGCGTCGCTCGCTGTTGCCAAGGCGATGTCCTCGTCAGCCAGGTCGCCCTCCGTCGCATCGCTCTCGAGCGCGTCGCTCTCCGCCGGATCGCTCTCCATCATGTCGCTCTCGGTGACGCCCTCCATCACGTCGCTCTCGGGCGCGCCTTCGGCGCCGAGGGCGGCCTCGCTGTCTGCGGTGGACGCGGGGCTCGCCTGCCGGGCGGCCTTTCCGCGGCGGAAGCGCCGTGAGAGCACCTCGTACATCGCGGCGTAGTCGTCGCCGTCGGCCACGCTCTTCACGTTGAAGCTGCGGTAGCGCTTCTTGTCCGGCTGACCATCGAGGAGCGCCACGATCGATCCCACCGTGTCGCCGCCGCCGAGATGCGAGATGTCGCAGCACTCGATGCGACGCGGGAGCGTCGGGAGACGAAGGCGCTCCCTGATCTCCTCGAGCCGGGCCTCGAGATCGTCGGAGCTCCGCTGCTTCTCCCGGAACGCGTGAGCCGCGTTCTCGTTCGCCATCTTGAGCAGATCGACGCGGGGCCCGCGCTGAGGCACGAAGAGCGCGACCTTGCGGCCGCGCCGATCGCCGAGCCACTCCGCGACGCCCTCCGCGCCGTCCGGCAACACCGGCACGAGGACCTCATCGGGGATCGTGGTGGACGCGACGCCATAGTACTCGTTCAAGAAGCCGCCGAGCACCTCGTCGTCCGGCAGCTCCATGTTGCGGAGCGAGAAGGACAGCGTGTCTGTCACGCGCCCCCTCCGCACCAAGATCACTTCGACCTCCACGAGCGTCCCCTCGCGGTAGATGCCCACCACGTCTTGATCGACGTCCTTCACGTAGACGACGCGCTGGGCCTCGCGCACGGCCTCGACCGCCCGGAGCTGATCGCGGTAGATGGCGGCGCGCTCGAACTCGAGCTCCCGCGACGCGTCCCGCATTCGCGTGGTGAGCTCCCCCGTGAGCTCGTCGTGGCGCCCTTCGAGGAAGAGCGCGACCGAGCGGACCATCTCCGTATAGAGCTCCCGGTCCACATCCATCACGCAGGGCGCGAGGCAACGCTTGATCTGGTACTGCAGGCAGGGGCGCCGGCGCGACGCCATCTCGGTATCGGAGCAGGTGCGGAGCTGGAAGTGCTTGTTGACCAGGTGGAGCGTCCGCCGCGCGCTCGTCGCCGAGTGGTAGGGCCCGAAATAGCGCGCCTTGTCCGGGGCGGGACGGCGGACCGTCTCGAGCATCGGCCACGCCTTCTGCGTGTCGAGCTTGAGGCAGAGGAAGTCCTTGTCGTCACGCAGCTTGACGTTGAACCGCGGCTTGTGCTGCTTGACGAGCTCGTTCTCGAGTACGGCCGCTTCCTTCTCGGTGGCGGTCACCACCGTCTCCAGATCGGCCACGATCTTCCGGAGTATCGGGATGAAGTACCTGGCGTCGCTCCCGCTCTCCTGAAAGTAGCTGCGGACGCGCGAGCGCAGGCTCTTCGCCTTGCCGACGTAGACGACGGCGCCGGCCTTGTCGATGAACAGATAGCAGCCCGGCGTCGTCGGGAGCGACGCGAGCTTGGCGGCGAGGAGGGCTTCGGGATCCTGCTTGGCGCTCGGGTTGACCACGGCCGGAACGATCTAGAAGTCGCGCGCGCCGGCAGCAAGCGCCGCGATCACGGCTCCTCCCGTGGAGAGCGGCCGACGCGGCCCGCGCCGGTTCTCCTTTACATCTAGAAAAACGCCGTCATGTGACGCGGCGCCGCTCGCCTCGGCGCGACGAGGCAGAACGCCCAGGTCGAGATGTCGGGCGGCGAGCGCCCTGATCACGAGAGCCGCGCGGCGCGCGCGAGCGCCCTGATCACGAGAGCCGCGCGCGACGCGTGTCGACGCGCGGCTCTCGTGAGGCCACCCGATCACGGTGCGCCGCCGTCACGCGTCGCGCGATCGCACGTGTAGGAGGCGGCGCTGGAGACTGCGGTGATGGCGCGCCGCGCCCACGTCGACGCGAGACACGCCCTCGAGCAGGCAGTAGGCGCGACGGCAGGATCTTCGCGGGAGGAGGTCTCGGGTGTCGAGCGCTCCTGCTTCGTGGCCTGGCGGACGCCGGCGCCTTCGCCTCGGTCGCAATCCGACGCGACTCCCGGTCGCTCCATCGCGCCCAGTCCGTCTGGAGCTTCCTGGCCTTGAGAGAGGTCGCCCGCTGGAGAGCGAGGTTGCCCGCACCGGCCATCGGTGCCCGCTTGTCCCCGCCGTAGCTGCGCTTCGGGCTCTCCCCGCAAGCCACTTTCAGCCCGCCGGGCGCCGCGGTGGCGAGCGTCTGGGAAGCATCTGGCAGGAATCAGGGAGGAACCTGGGAGGGCCGATGGGAGGACCGATGCCCGGTCGGAGCTCCATCGTTACCGCGCACCCTCTAATCAGGTTGCCTGAACCCGAAAGGACTTGTATGGTCGTAACACCACCAGCGACTGCCCGTTCGATACCCGGGTCCTGGGGCCAGATGGCATCGGCGAACTGAGCCTGCGGCGCCACCGGCCCCATGTCTGGTTCCCGTTCGCTGCCGTCCAGGTGCGCCGCCGCGCCTGGCGTCGGGCGGCCCCCGAGGTGGGAGTGCGCGTCGAACAGCCGAGGAGTGACGAACTGTCCACCAGCGTCCATCACCGCCGCCCCGCTCGGGGGATCGATGTCGCCCTCGGCGGCGACGGTGAGCTTTGCCCCCTCGCACGGGAGCGAGCCGCGGGCGAGCGTCACCCTGGTGCCCAGCACGAGTGTCACCCCCTGAATCAGGATGAGCGGCTGAGCAGGAGCGGCGGCCTCGTGGCCTCCCGCGGGGCGACTTCCGGCTTGCCGGGGCGGCCGTCGGAGCTCGGGCACGGCGAGCGGTTTGGGAGACTCGGCCGGAGGCTGGGCAGCTCCAGCACAGCCGCAAAAAGACGCAGCCAGACCGGAGGCGACATGGCCTGGGGGCTGCAACGTGGGTGGGAGCAACCGCGTCGGGCCGACGCGCCGATCAGCCAGGGGGATGTCCTGGCAGGTGGGTGGGGTAGCCCTCATGACGTCGACACCGCCGGAGGGCGTCTCGGCGGCCGACACGTTGCGGTCGATCCCGGAGAGCGGCTCGGTCGGGAGACGAGAGCTCGGGCATACGGTTACGCCGCCGGAGCAGGGTGGAGTGCAGAAGTGAAAGGCTGCCGCTCCAGCTCACCGGGGGTCGCCTGGAACGGCGACCTCGGCCATGACACCTTTCCTCATCGCGGGCGCTCCACCCGGGGGGTCGGGCTCCTCCACGGTCCCTCGGTCAGGCGCCCGCTTCGGCCGCTGCGCGGTGGGGCGCGTGTGTCCGGAGCACAGGAAAGCAGATCTTCATGGGAATGTCGCTGGCTCCCCTCGGTTAAGGGGCTGCCCACGGCACGCGCGCCGCGGCATCCAAAGCGGGAGCGCGGTGTAGAGAGGAGCACGGCGCTGTCCATCGCACCCTCTTGGGTTGGGGCGGAGCCTGGCTTCGCGGCGCGACGTCTCCAGGGAGACGAGGTGGCTGGAGTCCGGCTCGACCGGTCGCCCCAGCACCCCATGACCCGACGGGGAGGTGGCGAGCGCGGATTCTTGACGCGCGTTGAGGGGAGAGGGGGACACCTCTCGAATTATTTTCAAGCAAGGTGCTGTTCAGCAGTTGACAACTCTAGCTATTCATGGGACGCGAGATCCAATGAACAACGTCGAAACCGAGATCAAAAGCCACGTTGATGCATTCGTCTCTCAGCTGAGCGGACTTGTCCGCAAAGCGGCTCTCGAGGCGGTCGCCAACGCCCTGCGAGGCGAGGGCCAGCCGGCCGCTGCGGCCGCCGCGCCGCGCAAGGTGGGTCGGGCCAAGGCCGCTCCCCAGCAGCCTGCGGAGGTCAAGAAGGCGGTCGGTCGCCCCGCTCGCGCTGCGAAGCCCACCCGCAAGAAGGGCGAGAAGCGCTCGAAGGAAGAGCTCGCCGCGATGACGCAGAAGGTCCTGGAGCACATCCGGAGCAACAGCGGCCAGGGCGTCGAGCAGATCGCCAAGGATCTGGGCACCACCACGAAGGAGCTGACCCTCCCGATTCGGAAGCTGCTCGTCGAGAAGAAGATCACGTCGAAAGGAGAGAAGCGGGCTACCAAGTACTTTTCCCGCTGAAGCCAGCATCGACGCTCTCCCGAAGCGTCCGGCCAAACCGACCGAGGTCGACGTCCCGCCTTCCCGCAAGCCCAGCAGGGGAAATCGCGGCGAGCCGGGAGCTGTCCCGGCAGGCGCGGAGACGTCGCACCTCGGAGCGGAGCAAGCTCGGCAGCCGTACACGCCGCTGGATGCCCCGCAGGAAGTCCCGCCAAGCCACGTCGTCTCCTCGTAGGACGACGGAGAAATCCGCGCGTGAGGCGCGTCAACTGCCGCCCGACCGCTGCTGAGCGGATCCGCCTGGTGACACGACACAGGCGGCGCCGCTCCGCGATCGCGTCTGTGCACACATGTCCGCTCTGGTGCCCAGGACGCTGGGTTACCGAGCCGCCATGCCCGTGCTCTTGTCGACGTCGGATCGGGAGAGACCACCACGTCATGACCGCTGAGACCCCAACCTGTCGTGGGGCACCATCGAAGGACCACCACATCTAGTTTCGTGCATCCGCGATCCCGCCGGGTCTCCTGTCACGCGGCGCTGACGCGGCCTCGAAACGGACGCTGGGGCGTGAGGCGGGGCGGCGCTCCAAAGGAAATGAAAGGGAGCGTCACCGGCGCGACGCGGCGCAGGAGTCCGGTCCTCCGGGGCCGGACTCCCGCCGGGCGGTGCTCGCTCCGTGGGGCCGTGAGCGTGGCCGGGACTGCCGACATGGCAGAGCACGATCGGCGCCGCGCAAGCGTCGTTGCTGTGAACGCCTGACCCGCTCCGCCCATCCGGCGCTTTTCTCGACCATGACGCGGCGCCCTCGGAGCCGCGCTGGACCTGGCCGGCCCGGAGCTCAACGCACCTTCACGGACACCTGGACAGGACGCCCCAGGCGGATATCGCGGGCCTGCGATGTTGGGGAGCCTGACGCCCGGCAAGGAGGGGCCACCGAAGGCCTATCGGCCTCCAGCGATCAGGATAGGGACATGGGCAGCGCGCTCCGCCGCCATGCCCATAGGACAAGCATGGTCTGTGCCATCAGGGATGGTCGCTCCACCCGATAGCGCGGCTCGTGGTCCGAAAGGAGCCGCGAGACCAACGCGTCAACGCACTGGACAGGTTCTAACCATCCGCGGAGATCGAGCAACCGGGCGATGCACAAGAGGCCGCACGTCGGATCGGAGACCCCGGCAACGACCGCTGACGCCGAGGGCGCGGCGACGGCGGTGGGAGGATGAGAGCTCGCGGGGAAGGGCGACTCGGGCTCAGGGCTGGGCTCGGCTCCCGACGATGAGGACATTCGAGAAGGGCGTTTTCCCCCAGGCGGGCATCGTCTCGCAGGAGAAGCCGAGCTGCTCGAGGAGCGCCACGATCTCTCGGGCAGGACGGAAGCGCACACGCTCGCCCCGGTTGAATCGAAGCGCGGTGAAGATGCGCTCCTCAAGGAGCGTGATCGAGCTCCTCAAGCCGCGCTCGGTGTCCGCCTCGCGGACGAGCAGGCGCCCGCCCGGACGAACCGCGGCCGCCGCCCGCCGCAAGATCGCGTCCTGCTCTTCCACGCGGAAGTAGTGGAGCAGGTCGATGAGCAGCACGGTGTCTGCAGCTCCGAGCTCGGCCTCGCGCGCATCTGCGCACCAGAACTCGGCGTCCAGCGGAGGGGCGGCGTGGGCCGCGCGCTGCGCGCCGGGCGGACCGGACGAATCGGACGAGCGCGGGAGAGATGCGCCGGAGCGCTCGCCGGCCGCGCGCCGAGCGTCCTCTATCTTGGCTCGGTCCCAGTCGAACCCACGCGCGCGCTCGGCCCTCCCCAGCTCGAGCAGGAGAATCGGCAGCTGGCCAGCCCCGGTCCCGATATCGAGGACCTCCCCGAGCGCGCCGGGGCGGTCGCCGGCGATGTCGGCAATCAACCGGGCGATGGGGTCGCCGAGCAGCTTGAAGCGGACATAGTGAAAGCGGGTACGCTGCGCCGGCGTGGCGCCCTCAGGCGGGCTGTACCTCCCGGCGACGCGCTCGACCGCGTGAACCCACGGCGGCGCATCCCCGGGGAGGCGATACGGCTCCATCTTGCTGCTTTGCTGCGAGGGAGCGCGGCGCCGCTTCAGCGTGACGAGGACGAAGATCAGGCCGCCGCCGAGCGCCGCGAGCGCGAGCCCGACCACCGGGGCGCCGAGGAACATGTACTCGGGGAAATCCGAAAGCGCTTGCGCCCAGCTCATCTTTTCGTAGAGGCGCAGCCAGCGACCCGTGCGGAGGTACGCTCCGACCTGGACCTCGGCCGTGAGCAGCGCTGGCGCGAACAAGGGGTTGGAGATGTTCGCAGCGACCCAGGCAATCGCTGCATCCAGGCGGAACCACAGACAGAGGAGGAGCACGAGCGGCGTGTGGCAGCCGAAGATCGGCTGCGATCCGATGAACAGGCCGATCGCGACCGCCACGGCGGTCCGGCCGGCGGACAGCTCGCTGCCACGGAGCTCACGCCACGCGCGGCGCGCCTCCTCTCGGAGGAGAGAGTATTTCGCCAACGTTCAGGGTTTGCTTTCCCGTGCAGCACGATCCGCCTCACCTGCTGCATCGGCCGTCGTCTTGGAGAGGATGTCGCTCACGGTCGTGGGTGTCGCCTCGTCGAGCGCGTCCCACGTACCGCCCGCCGCGGCGGGCGGCGCCGGCTCGCCTGACGCAGCGCCCCCGGCGCGCCCGCTCCGCCGCGCCTCCAGCGTGCGAAGGTACATCTTCGCCGTCCTGTTGTCGGGATCGATCGTGAGCGCCTCGCGCCACTCGGCGCTCGCCTGATCGGGCTCGCCAAGGGAGAGCAGCGCGACCCCGAGCAGCACGCGCGCTGGTGCGTACTTCGGGTTCGCGTCGCGCGCGGCGGCGTAATGCTCGCGAGCGAGCGCCAGATTCCCGGCGTCGCGGTACATCGTCCCGAGGCGCAGCTGAAGATCCACGAACGTCGGACACAGCGCCACAGCCCGCGTGAGCTCGGCGATCGCCTCCTGCGCGCAACCGGCGTCGGCGTAGGCCTGCGCGAGATCGGCGTGCATGTTGGCGATCTTGCCGCGCGCGAACGGGTCGAGGACGCCGACTCCCCCCTCGCCGCGGCGGATGCGAGAGTAGACATGCCGCGCGGCCTCGTATTTGCCGAGGTCGTTGTAGGTGACGGCGAGGTTCAGCAGCGCTTCGGTGTAGTGCTCGTTGAGCTGCACCGCGCGCTCGAAGTGGGCCTCGGCCGCGAGGAAATCACCGCGTTCGTGGAGAATGACGCCGAGCATGTTGTAGACGTCCGCGAAGCGGTCGGTTTTCTCGATGATCTGCCGCAGGGCGTGCTCCGCGAGATCGTACTCGCGCCGCTCGTAGTGCTCCCTGCCGAGAACCAGAAGTTGCTTCAGCCGGTCGTCCATCAGGCCCGTCAGCTTACGCGACCGGCGTACGATGGGATCCGCCTTCCGCGCAACGCTTGCGTCGGCCAGGGAGTCGCGCGGTTGCAACCCCGTCGATGCCTTGGTACGCACGTCGGCGTGCCGAGTGCAGTACCCCAGAACCCGCTCGAGGCCTCCGGAGCGCCGGACGCCGAGGACCGCGCCAGGGAGCGGAGCGGAGAGGCCGGCAGCGCGGCGGAGCCTGGCGCCGCTGTCCCTCAAGACGCGCCCGCGCCGCGCGTGGAGCCCGGCGCAGCGGTCCCGCAGGACGCGCCGCGCGCAGAGATCGTGCGCATCGGCGCGGCCGAGGACGTCGCGGACGACGCCCCCAGCAGACCGGCCTCGCCGCCGCTGACCGCGCCGCTGCAGGGCAGTCGCCGGGGCGAGGGCGCTCCGGCCGCTCCCTGGTCGCGCAGCAGCGAGCTGCGCGCGCGCGCGGCGTCGTCGACGTGGCCGCCGCAGCTCCCTCCTCCTTCTTCTCGCGGGCGCGCATCGGCGCCCTGGTCGCGCGGCAGCGATCCGCGCGTGCAGCCCCTGCGGTCGCCGTCGCTCATGGACGGCGGCCCCCACGCGGGCCCCGGTTCGACGGACGGCCCGCGGCTTCCTCCCGGCCTCAGCCGGCCCCCTCCAGGACCGCACCTGTCGCCGCGCATGACCGCGGTCTTCGGCGGCATCTTCGGCCTCGCGACGCTCACCTCGCTCATCGCGCTGCTGATCCAGGGCGTCCCGGTGCGCGACGAGCGCGCGCTGGTGGCGGCGAGCCCGGCGACCTCGGCAGCAGGTACGGACGAGGCCGCCAGGCCCTCCGCCATGCCCGAGGTGAAGACAAAGCAGCGCACCCCGCTGCCCGGCCCATGGCGGATCTCCGAGCTCGGGAAGGATCCTTCCGTGCTCCTGGTGAGCGACGTGATGGAGCGCCGGTCGTTCATCGCGGCCCTCGACGAGAAGGGCGTACCGAAGGCTCAGATCTACCGGATCATGAAGGCCTTCGACGGGCTGCGGAAGTTCGACAAGTGCGGCCGCAAGGACCGGTTCACGGTCGCGATGGATCGCTCCACGCGCCGCGTCCGCGCCTTCGAATACGAGGTCTCGGCGAGCGAGATCTACCAGGCGAGGGACAACGCGGCCGGGCTGCTCACGGGCGCCACGCTCGACATGAAGATCGCCGAGGAGGAGGTCGTCGCCTCCTTCTACGTGGGGAAGGATCTCGCCAACGCGATCCGGGCGGGGGGCCTGGAGCCCGGCGTGCTCGACGTGATCGACGAGGCGCTGAACGGGCGCCTCTCGACGGAGAGCTTCGAGGAGGGGAGCACGGTCCGGCTGATCGCCGTCGAGGAGACGGCGCTCGGGATGTTCTCCCGGTACAAGAAGGTCATCGCGCTCGAGTACCGGCCCGCGGATCCCGCGGAGAAGCCGGTGCGCATCTACGACTTCAAGGGGCAAGAGGCCCGCGGCACGTTCGATGAGCGCGGCCGGCAGCCGCACGCCGGCGGCTGGCGCGCGCCGGTCCCGGGCGCGCCCGTGACGTCGAGGTTCAACCCGCAGCGGATGCACCCGGTGCTGAAGAAGAAGATGCCCCACAACGGGACGGACTTCGGCGCGCCGATGGGAACGCCGGTGTACTCGGCGTATCGCGGCGTTGTCGACTGGGTCGGTCCGGCGGGCCCGAGCGGCAACCTCGTCACGGTGACGCACGCGAACGGGGTCACCACCGGCTATGCACACCTGTCGAGGTATGCCCCCGGCATCAAGGCCGGCATGAAGGTGGGTACCCACCAGCTCGTCGGCTACGTCGGATCGACGGGCCGCTCGACGGGCCCTCACCTTCACTTCAGCGCCAAGAGGGACGGCAAGTACTTCGATGCCGAGACGCTCCAGCTCGATGGAGAGCGCGTGATGCCCGGCATCGATCGCGCGGCGTTCGCCGCGACGAAGGAAGCGCTCGACAAGCGGCTCGACGCCATTCCGCTGCCCGAACCGCCGCCCGAACCGGCGAAGCCGGAGGCGGCAGAGCCTCCCTCGCCGCCGCCCGCGACCACCGGCAGCGAGGCCCCGGCCGCAGCGGCCGCCGCGGCACCGGACGTCGGACCGAGCGGACCGAACGAGCAAGAAGCGCAGCCGCCGGAAGGCGCCGGGGACGACGAGGGCGAGCTCATCGAAGGCGCCGATCTCAAGAGCCCGCCGGAAGCGATGTGACACCGAGCGGGCCGAGAGGTCCGCTCGATGAAGCCAGAGGACGCCGACCGGACCGAGAGGTCCGCTCGATGAGAACAGACGCCGAGGGACAAGCTGTCCCGTCCTCGGCGCCTTCGCGGCATCGGGCAGACAAAACGCACCGAGGACGCAGAGGGGAAAACCCTCGCGTCCTCGATGTCCTTGCCATGCCGTCCATCTCGATGGGCGGCGGCCCAGGCCTGCTACCGCTTCGAGTACTGGAAGCGCTTGCGGGCGCCGGGCTGGCCGTACTTCTTGCGCTCCTTCTTGCGCGCGTCGCGCGTGAGGAAGCCAGCGCGCTTGAGCGACGGCCTGCGCTCCGGATCGAGCTCGCAGAGGGCGCGCGCGATGCCGTGCCGCATCGCCTCGGCCTGCGCGCTGTGGCCGCCGCCGACCACGGTCGCGTTCACGTCGAACTGCTCGAGCAGCTCGAGCAGCTCCAGCGATTGACGCATCACCATGCGCGAGGTCTCGCGGACGAAGTAATCGTCAGCGGGCCTCTGGTTCACCTTGATGTTGCCGGTGCCCGGCGAGAGGAAGACGCGCGCAACGGCGGTCTTACGCTTACCAGTGGCGTACGTTCTCGTTTCCGTCATGGCTTTGCTCAGCTGTAGCTAAGGGGCTGCGGCTTCTGCGCCGCGTGGGGGTGATCGGGACCGGCGTAGACCTTGAGCTTGGTGAGGAGCTCGCGCCCGAGCACGTTCTTCGGGAGCATGCCCTTCACGGCCTTCTGGATCGGGAGCTCCGGCTTGCGCTCGAGCAGGTGACCGTACGACTCGGAACGGAAGCCGCCCGGCTCGCCGCTGTGCCGCACGTAGTTCTTCTGCTGGAGCTTGCGGCCCGTCAGAAGGACCTTCTTGGCGTTCACGACGATCACGAAGTCGCCGGTGTCGACGTGCGGCGTGAACGTGGGCTTGTTCTTGCCGCGGAGCACCGTGGCGATGCGGCTGGCAAGGCGGCCGAGGGGCTTGCCTTCCGCGTCGATCACCCACCACGTACGCTCGTTGCGGGCCTCCGCAGGCTTGGCGGAAAAGGACTTGGGCTGAGGATTCATTGGGCGAAAAACTCCGGAAGTGCGCCTGCCAAAAAGGGGCGCCACTTCTACAAGGCGGCCCTTCGCCTGTCAAGCGTCTGAGGCTTCTGCGGGAGCATCCTCATCGTCCGGCGAGGGTTGGTCAAGCGGGGTTTGTCGACAAGCCGCCGGTCCCGTCCGTCCCTTCGGTCCCGCCTCACATCGCTCGCTTGTCTCGGGCTCCAATATTTCTCTTATTTCCCGATCATCCAGCTCGCCAAGGCGCTGAGCCCAGGCAGCGCCTTGGCCGCATCGACGGCGAACGAGCCAAAGCTCCCCCTTGAACGCCGCGCCAGGCAACACCGCGACGAGCGGACGCAGCGGTCGAGCGACCAGCCGATCCGCCTCGTCGCTCGTCGTTCACGTCACATCGGTCGCCGACGTCCCGCTGGCTCGCTTGAAAGGAGCTCATCATCACGGCAAGGAGTCGATCGACGGTTCAGCTCAGCGGAGAGGGCGGGATTCGAACCCGCGGTACGTTGCCGTACACACGATTTCCAGTCGTGCACCTTCGACCACTCGGTCACCTCTCCCGATACAACTTCAACGCGCCCCGCTTCTGCCGGACCGGCGCCGCTCGCGAGAGAGCGGGCGGTCAGAGCCCACCTGCTTCAACGGGGGCAAGCAGCCAAGCGTAGCGGAGAGAGCGGGATTCGAACCCGCGGTACCCTTGCGGGTACACCTGATTTCGAATCAGGCACCTTCGGCCTCTCGGTCACCTCTCCGCCGGCGAACATGGCAAAGCGGGGCCGGCTGGTCAAGCATCTCCTGACAACCGACCGGTCCGGAGGTGCGCTTTCAGCGCCGAGGCCCCCCGCCAGCAGCCCGGAGCGCGCTCCCGGGCAGCGCTCGTCGTCCAGCATGCGGCTCTCTGGCGCTGCAGGATCCGCGAGGATCGGCGGCGCCGCACCGGCGAGCGCGGCCCTACCCCGCCCCGCGCGGCGCCTGCCCTCCGCGAACGGCTGGCCGCGTCGGAGCGGCGCCCTCGGAGGCAGGCGCGCGATCGCCGTCGGAGAAGGCCTCGGCCCCGAGCGCGGCGCGCGCCGCCGGCGTGCCTGCGCGCGGGAGCCGGATGACGAAGCGCGCGCCTCCGAGCGGGGACTCGAGCACGTCGATGGTGCCGCCGTGATCGACCACGATCTTCTTCACGATGCTCAGGCCGAGCCCCGTGCCGTCGTACCGCGTCGTGACGTACGGATCGAACACCGAGTCCCGCACGGCGGGATCGATGCCCGGGCCGTCGTCGTCGATCGCGATGAGGTGGCACTGCCCCTCGCTCCGCGCCGAGACGCGAACGCTGCCCCACACGACGGCGCCCGGGCGCTCTCGGGCTCCTCCGCCGGGCGCCGCTCGCTGCGCGTCGCGCAGCGCCTGCGCCGCGTTGCGCACGATGTTGCCGAGGGCGCGCCGGAGCATCTCGCGATCGAGCGCGGCCGGCATCGGGACATCCGGCACGTCGAACTCGAGATCGACGCGCCCGAGCAGCGCCTCGTCCGAGGCGTGCTCGCGCCCCGCCTCCTCGATCGCGGCGAAGCGCTCGCCCTGCTCGCGCAGGAACTCCGCGAGATCCGAGGGCTCGAGCTCTGCCCGCGGGAGCCGCGCGAAATTGGAGAACTCGCCGACGAGGCGGCGCAAGGTGCCGACCTCCTCCTCGACGACCTCCAGCGTCGTCTGGAGCAAGCGCTGGTACGCCGGGTCGCTGCCCGCATAGCGCCGGTGGCACTCCTCGACGGCGAGCTGGATCGGGGTCAGCGGGTTCTTGATCTCGTGCGCGAGGTGCCGCGCCATCTTCTGCCACTCGCCCATGCGCTTGAGGAACTCGATCCGCGCGCGGCTGCCCTCGAGCTCCTCGAGCATGCGATCGAAGGCGCGGCCGAGATCGGCGACCTCGTCGTCGCCCTGCAGCCCCACGCGCACCGAGAGGTCGCCCTCCGCGACGGGCCGGGTCGCCGCGGCGAGCCGCGCGATGCGGTCGACCACGGGGCGCGCCACGAGCACGCCGGCGAGGATCGCGAGGAGGATCGTCGCGCCGAGCAGGGCGGCGAAGGCGTCGCCGTAGCTCTCGTCGAGGTACTCCTTCCGGTGCTCCCGCTCGAGGGCGTGGTACGCCTGCGCGAACGCCTGCGCCGCGTCGAGCTCGTCGAAGCGCGCGCTCGGCGCGGCGAACGTCGCGACGAGGGTCCGCGCGTCGCCGTCGCAGCCGCCGTCGTCGGGCGCGCGCTCGCCGGGCGCGGCGGCGTGGCCGGGCGCGCGCGCGATCGCCTTCCGGACCGTGAGCGTCTTCTCGTGCGCCGGATCCACCGGGCGGCCGCGCTCGCGCGCTCCGACGAGATCGCCGCAGCGCTCGACGCGGAGGGAGACCAGCGCGGGGTGAGCCGCGATGATGCGCGCCAGCTCGGCGTCGAGGCGCTGCGCGTCGCCGGTGAAGGCGGCCTCGCGCAGCGGGTCCGCCGCGACGATCGCGTCGGCCTCGGAGCGCATGCCCTGCTTGATGGCGGCGGCCAGCTCGGCGTACACGCCGAGCGCGCTGTCCAGGTGGACGCCGAACTCGGGCTGGAACGCCGTCGCCGACACCCGCGCGATCACCGTCCTGGCGACCACGATGCTGGCGACGAGCGGGATCAGGGCGGTCACGAGGATGGCCGCGACGACCCGCCGCTCCGTCCTGCCGGGGATGCGCATGCGCGCAGCATAGCCGCGGCCCCGCGCGGGCGCGCAGGCGCGGCGGTGGAGCGCCAGAGCTGAAGGAGGAGGGGCGCGCACCGCAGAGGAGCGCTGCGCGCGGCAGAGGAGGCCGCTCGCCGCGGCGGGGATGCCCCGCGGCGAGAGCGACGTTGCTCGTTACTCGACGGTGACCGTCTTCGCGAGGTTGCGCGGCTGATCGACGTCGTTGCCCTTCAGGTTGGCGACGTAATAGGCGATGAGCTGGAGCGGGAGCACGGTAAGGAGCGGCCCGACCTCGTCCGGCACCTTGGGGATCCAGACGTGGTGCTGAGCGATCTCGAGGATCGACTCGTCGCCCTTCGTGGCGATCGCGACGACCTGCCCCTCGCGCGCGCGGACCTCCTGCAGGTTGGAGAACGTCTTGTCGTAGTGCGCGTCGCGCGGGCAGACGACGATGACGGGGAGCGCCTCGTCGATGAGGGCGATCGGCCCGTGCTTCATCTCGCCGGCCGCGTAGCCCTCGGCGTGCGCGTACGAGATCTCCTTCAGCTTGAGCGCGCCCTCGAGCGCGATGGGGAAGCCGAGGCCGCGCCCGAGGAACAGGACGTCCTTCGCGTGGACGAGGCGCTTCGCGATCGCGTGCACGTAGTCGGCGTCGCCGAGCACCTCGCGCATGTGGCTCGGGATCTCCCAGAGGGCCTGGAGGATCTCGCGCCCGCGCTCCGCCGGCAGCGAGTCGCGGCGGCGGCCGAGGTAGACGGCGAGCAGGAGCAGCGCGGCGAGCTGCGTGGTGAAGGCCTTGGTCGAGGCGACGCCGATCTCGGGGCCGGCGTGCGTGTAGAGCGCGCCGTCGGAGAGGCGCGGGATCGCGCTGTCGAGCACGTTGCAGAGCGCCAGCACCTTGGCGCCCTGCGCCTTCGCCGCCTTGAGCGCCGCGATCGTGTCGGCGGTCTCGCCCGACTGGCTGATGGCGATCACGAGATCGTCGGGGAAGAAGATCGGCTCGCGGTAGCGGACCTCGCTCGCGAGCTCGACGACCGTGGGGACCCTGGCGAGCTGCTCGATCCAGTAGCGCCCGGCGATGCCGGCGTGGTGGCTCGTGCCGCACGCGACGATGTAGACCCGGCGCAGCTCCTTCGCGAACTCGGGCGTGACCCCCATCTCGGTCGCGTGCACGTCGCCGGCGGCGAGATCGATCCTGCCGCGCAGCGTGGCCTCGACGACGTCGGGCTGCTCGTGGATCTCCTTCAGCATGAAGTGCTTGTAGCCGCCGCGCTCCGCCTGGACGGGGCTCCAGTCGATGCGCTTCACGCGGCGCTCGACCTTCTCGCCGCCGGTCACGGTCTCGATGCGGACGCCGCTCGCGCGCAGCTCGACGATGTCGCCGTCCTCGAGGAAGATCATGTCGCGGGTGTGCGCGAGCAGCGCGGGGATGTCGCTGCCGCACAGCATCTCGTTCTCGCCAGCGCCGACGACGAGCGGCGAGCCGTACCGGGCGGCGACGATGACGTCGGGCTCATCGCGCGAGAGGACCGCGATCGCGTAGGCGCCGTGGACCTGCCGGAGCGCGCCGCGCACGGCCTCGAAGAGCGACTTCGCGCCCTTCTGGAGCTCGCGGTGGACGAGGTGAGCGACGATCTCGGTGTCCGTGTCGGAGAGGAACTTGACCCCCTGGCCCTCCAGCTGCTGCCGGACCGCCACGTGGTTCTCGATGATGCCGTTGTGCACGACGGCCACCGGGCCCGCGGAGTGCGGGTGGGCGTTCACCTCGCTCGGGCGGCCGTGCGTCGCCCACCGCGTGTGGCCGATGCCGGTCGTGCCGTCGAGGGTCCGCTTCTCGAGCGCCTCGCTGAGCTTGATCAGCTTGCCGAGCGTCCGGACGATCTCGATGCCCTTGCCGTCATGAATGGCGATGCCGGCCGAGTCGTAGCCTCGATACTCGAGCTTCCGTAGCCCTTCGACGATGATCGGCGCCGCCTTTTTTGACCCAACGTATCCGACGATCCCGCACATGCTCGCCTCGTTCAGGTAGTGCCCGCGCGCGCCTACGCGTGCGGCGGAAAATGGAACGTTACTCCTGGCACCGGGAGCTGACAGAGAAAATTGAGCCCCCTGACGGTGAAGGCCGCGTCGGTCGCGTTGGCCGCGTGGATCGCGCGAAGGTCACAGCCAGGACGAATGCTATCAACGCCGTGATCGAGGCGACCCCAAAAGTGAGGGCGCCGCCCCCGCGCTTGTAGAGCTCACCCCACACGAGCATCCCGACGACGGATCCGGCGCCAGCGCTCGCCGAAAAGAGCCCCTGCGCCGTGGCGAGGATCTCGGGCGGAGATCGATCCCGCGTGTAGGCGAGCGAGGCGACCCACATCATGCCGAACGAGACTGCGTGGAGCGGCTGGATGGCCAGCAGGGCGGGCCAGAAGCGCACATACGAGAGCAGCGCCCAGCGGAGCGAGGCGCCCGCGAAGGCGAACGCGAGCACCGTGGGCGGAGCGAACCGCTTGAGAAGGGGGCCGGAGAACGCCATGAGCGCGATCTCGCCGGCGACACCGACGGCCCACGCGACCCCCACCAGCGACTCGGGGAAACCGATGTCGCGGAGGTGCAGCGTGTAACAGAGATCGTACGAAGAGGTGGCGCTCTGGGCCAGGAACGATGCCGCGAGGAACAGGCGGAAATCGTGGCTCTGGAGGAGCGTACGGGCGCGCTGCCGCACGGAGCCTCCGGCCGCCGGAGCGCGCGCAGCGCCGGCGGCGTCGGCCGCTCCGTCGCGCAGGCCAGACCGACGGAAGGGCGCCTCGCCGCGCGCCGGGAGGGCCCACGAGATGGCGAACGCGATCAGCAGGGAGGCAGCGATCGTCGCGGGGAACGCGACAGGTCGCGCCGGATCGACGAGGGCTCCGCTGGCGATCGCCATCAGCGCGAAGCTGATCGAGCCCCAGAGCCTGAGCCGGCCGTAGGCGATGCCGGAGCGCGCCGACGCCTCCACCGCGACGACGTCGGCCATCATGAACATCGGCGATCGAAAGAATGCGAACGCGAGCGCCGCGACGAAGAGGCCGCCGAAGCCGAGCGACACGTCGAGCGCTGACGACAGCGCGAGCAGCGCGAAAACGACGAAGGCGCCGGCGCAGGCCGCCCGGATCAACCACACCCGCACGCCGAGCGAGTCGGCGATCAAGCCGAACACCGGCGGCGCGACGAGGCCCATCGCAGGGAGCGTCGCCGCGATCGCCCCCATCGCGAGCCCCTGCATCCCCCGCGCCTCCAGCCAGCTCGGGAACAGCGGCAGGTACACGCCGAGGACGGCGAAGATACCGAAATAGTAAAGCGAGATCGCCCGCGGCGACGGCCTGTGCTCTGAAGGGATGGAAGGAGGCATCGGCTGTGAGCAGCCCGCCCCGAGCGCGAGGGGCGTTCAGCGTGCCGCTCTCTGACGCCCGCCAGGCAAAGGAGCAAGCTCCGCGCCCCGGAAGCGCGGAGCTCGGTCATTGCCGCTTCTCGATCGCCGGGGGGCGCCCTGCCGCACGCGCGGGATGGGCACCTCGGACCTCCGTAACGCTCCGCCCGGGTCGCGCTATCTGGGCCGGCCTGCTGAGCGCCGGCATCGACCGAGGATCGACCGGGGCCTCGGCGCGCGTGACGGCGGTCGCCGCACAGGGCAGCGCACAAGCGAGAACGGCGGCGCCTCTGGGGAGAGGCACCGCCGCTGGAACGTCGGCCTAGCTCGGGCTAGTACCGATCGCCGCCGCGACCGCCACGGCCGCCGCGGCCGCCACCACCGCCGCCGCCGTAACCGCCGCCGCCACCGCCACGGCCGCCGCGGCCACCACCGCCGCCGCCGCCGCCGTAACCGCCGCCGCCGCCGCCGCCGTAGCCGCCGCCGCCGCCGCCACCACCACGCTGGACCCGCTCCTCCGCCTCGTTCACGCGAAGCGGACGGCCGTCCATCATGGCGCCGTTCATGTTCTCGATCGCCTGCTGGGCCTGCTCAGGCGTGCCCATTGTGACGAACCCGAAGCCACGCGACTGCCCACTCTCGCGGTCGGTCACGATGTGTACATCCGTCACCTCGCCGCTCTGAGCGAACGCGGCCTGCACGGAGGCCTTGGTGGCGGAGAAGGGGAGATTACCAACGTAGAGGCGAGTACCCATGACACTGATTCACTTCACGGCTCTGCGAGATGCGTCAGCTTCGGTGCCGAACAGTGCCCTGCCGCCCCGATGGAGCCGTGGGGGATCGAGGGGGGGCGGCGCTGGGGAGGAGCCCCCGGTGCGCCACACGTTGCGTCGTCCAGTCCGCGATCAATCCGCGATCCCCGAGAAGAGAAGCGTCGTGTCGAGTGCCAGTGACGTTCGTGACCAGCCGATAGTAACCAAATGTCCCCACCGCGCAAGCACTCGAAGCGGCCCCCATCGCCGCGACCCTCGCCCGGACGTCCCGAACAGCCGCCGCGCGGTCGCGCTCGCTTCCGCGCGGAGGTAGGCACACATCAGCGCCTCGCTGGGCGGCGGAAGGTGGCGCCGAGATCCCAGCCCTCGCCGCTGGCGGCGCGCGCGAGCGCGACGTCCGGCAGCACGCCGCCCGCGATCCGGACCTCGGCGATCACGCCGAGGCGGAGCGTCGCGGTGAGCGAGCGGGGGGCGGCGCCGGGCGCGAGGCGGGGCGGGTGACGGGCGAGGTCGAGGGCGCGGCCGCGATCGTCGGCGGTCGCGAGGGCGAGCAGCGCGCCGAGGGGCCCGGGGCCGAGCGGGCGCACCAGCTCGATCGCGAGCGTCGCCTTCCCGCGGGCGCGGCGGCGCCCGAGCTCCGCCCGCGCCACCGGCTCCGCGGTGACCTCGTGCCCAGGCCGCGAGAGGATCGGCGCGACCGCCTCGGCGACCTCGACGAGGTGCGCCGCAGACTCGTCCACGAGCAGCGACGCCGGGGGCCCTCCCCACGCGGGATCGCCGTGCGCCCTCGGGAGACCGACGAGGCCGAGGTGCGCGAGGCGCTCGGGCGGCAGCGCGTCGACCAGCCGCTGCGCGACGCCAGGCTGACCGAAGAGCCCGGCGTCGGGGCCCGTCGTGAGCACGATCCACCCGGCGACGCCCAGATCGAAGCGGACGGCGCCGCGGCGGTTCGTGTGGAGGCCGGCGCCGAGCCAGCCCAGGTCGTCGCGCTCGGTCTCGAACGCGCGCAGCGACGTCGTCAGGTCCTCGGAGCGGATCACCTCGATCGCGTCGAGGAAGGCGGCGCCGCGCGCGGCGACGTCGTTGCGCGTCAGCGTGATCTGCCCCGGGCCGACGTCGGCCCGGAACGCGCCGGTGCCATCCGGCGCCGCGGGGTCGAAGCTGCGCGGCAGGAGCGCGACCATCGGCGACGCGAGCGCGCGGGCGACGCGGGCGGGATCCGCGCGCGGGAACACCGCGGCGAGCGGATCCCTCGGGTGCCGCTCGGGCCTCGGGATGTCGGCGAGCGCCGCGGCGGCGCCGCGAGCGCGGGCACGCTCGACGGAGCTCACGATGTCGCGGCCGTCGAGCTTGAGCAGGCGCGCGGTGCGCAGCCCCTCGCGGAGGCGCACGACCGCGCCATCCGCCTCGCGCGACGGCAGCGCGGACGAGAGCGTCGGGTACGGGTTCCCGGACGCATCGAGCCCGTAGAGGCTGTCGGCGATCGCCGGCGCGAACAGCGCCGCGGCGGGATCGCTCAGCTCGTGCGGATCGAGCGAGCCCGTCGGCCACGGGAGGTGCATCGCGAGGCGGCCGCCGAGCGGGGTGCGCCCCATCGCGCGCGCGGCCTCCGGGAGGGCGGCGGCGCCGAGCAGCGCGCCGGCGCCGCCGAGGAAGGCGCGGCGCGGGAGGCTCACCGCACCACCCAGATCTCGTCCGCCGTCGCGACGGCGAACGGGGCGCGCCCGGCCCCGTCGGGCGGACAGACCGCGAGGGCGCGCACCCCCGCCGGCGCCGGCAAGCGCAGGATCTCCTCGGGCGCCGCGCGGGCCGGGCCGCCTTCCCGGCGCCGCCACGACCAGACGACGACGGCATCCTCGAGCGGATCGAGGACGTCGAGGCTGGCGAGCAGCTCGGGCTCTCCATCCTGATCGAGATCGCCGACCGCGAGCTGCGCCCCGGCGCTGCCCACGACCTTGCGGCGGCCGGCGCTGTCCCGGAGCTCGACCGCGCCGCGCTCGCGCGTCGCCCAGACCGCGAAGGGCTCGCCCTGCGCGGACAGGAGCTGCGCCGACGCGAGCGCGTCGTACCGGCCGGAGAGCGACGCGGTCGCCGGCGGGGGATCGGCCGGGGCGCACGGGCCGAGCGGGCCCGTGAGGAGCGGCCCCCACGCCGTCGTGCAGGCCGAGCCGCCCGCGTCCGGGATCGCCAGCCCCGGCAGCTCGGCGAGCGCCTTCAGCTCGCCGTCGAAGCGGACGCTGCGCGCGCGGTCGGTGAGCCCGACGTCGGCGAACGGCAGCAGGCGCTCGCCGTCCCTCGCGCGCTCGACGAGCGTGGCGAACGCGAGCGGCTCACGGAGCGGCGCCGGGTGCACGGCGACCACGTCCGGCCACGGGCGCGACGCGAGCGGGACGACCCGGCCGCCGCGGAGGCGGAGCGTCGTCACGCGCCGGCGGCTCACGCTCAGGAGCTCGAGCGCCCCGTCGGCGTCGAGATCGCCGCACGCGAGCGCGACCACGTCGCCCTCGAAGTTCTTCGCGCGGTCGACCCTGGCGGCGACGAGCGGGATCGGCGCGAGGAAGCTGCGGATCTCCGCGTCGAGGGGCGCCTCGGCGTAGGCGTGGGCGATGGGCCCCGGCTCCGGGTCGCGGATGCGCGCCCAGACGGTGCGCGGCACCGGGTACACGTCCGCGGTGACGCGCAGCTTCCCCGCCGCGATCTCGACGACGAGGTGGACGAGCGCCGCGTCGTCGCGCGCCGCCTCGCGCGCGAGCGGCAGCGGGATCGGGTCCTTCTGCGCGCGCACGCCGGCGCCGAGCTTGCCGGCGACGTGGGCGGCGAGCGTGGCCACGAGCTGGGCGCCGCGCGGCGCGGGCGCGTCGGAGACCAGCGGCGCGGCGGCCACGAGCGCGCGGCCGTCCACGGCGTCGAGCGAGCGCACGAGCGCGTCGACGGCGCGGGCCACGGCCGAGCGCGGCGGCCTCGGCGCCGGCGACGCAGGAGGCGGCGACGCAACGGGCGGAGGAGAGGGCTGCGCCGCGGCGGGACGCGCGAGCGCGAGGAGAGCGACAAGGAGGAGGCCCCGGGACGACAACGGCGACATGTTATGCGCGTCCGTGGGCCCGGGGCCAGAGCCGCAGCCCCGCCGGCACCACGAGGAGCGCGACGACGAGGCCGACCGCGCTGCCCAGCGCTCCGACCCGGCCCAGGTCGCGGAGGCCGTCGAAGCCGCAGAACGCGAGCGCGGAGAAGCCCGCGGCCGTGGTCAGCGCCGTGGCGGCGATCGCCGGCCCCTCGCGGCGCAGCGTCTCGCGGATCACGGCGTCGCCGCCGCCCGCCGCCTCGATGTCGCGGGCGCGGTGGAGCAGGAACATGCCCTCGTCCACCGTGATCCCGAGCAGCACCGGGATGACGAGCGCGTCGTACGCGTGCAGGGGGATGCCGAGCACCCGGATCAGCAGGAGGACGAGGGAGATCTCCGAGGCGACGACGAGCGCCGCCAGCGCGATGTCGCGCGCGCTGCGGAGGGAAGCGGAGAGCGCCAGCAGCACGAGCGCGCCCGCGACGAGCCCGATCCTCGGCATGTCGTGCGCGAGCGTCTCGCGCAGCGACGCCTCGAGCCGGCTGTAGCCGGTGAGCATGGCGCCAGGATCCTCCTCGCGGATCGCGCGCTCGATCTGCGCGACCGAGCCGGTCTCGCGGGGCCGCACGTACAGCGCGACGAGCGCCTCGCCCCCGTCCGCCCCGAGGTAGCGCGAGAGCAGGATGGACGCGGGGCCGCGCTCGAGATCGGAGAGCGCCACCTCCTGCCGGGGCGGCGCGCGCATCCCGTCGAGCACCGCCGAGAAGCGCTCGGGCGCGAAGCCCGTGTCGCGGAGCGCGCGCGCGAGCTCGTCGGCCTTGGCGGGCAGGTCGAGCGCGTCGCGCGCGGCGAAGCGCTCGGCCTGCGTCGGGGCGGCGGGGGCGAGCGCGGTGAGCGCGTCGACGGCCTCCACGTCGGCCTTCATCGAGGCGAGGCGCTCCGCGATCCGGTCGCCGCGCGCGCGGGCGCGCTCCTGGTCGCCGTCCGCGAGGAGCACCACCCATTGCCCTCGCCGCCCGCCGAACGCGTCGAAGATCTCCTGCTGTACCTTGAGGGGCTCGAGCTCGGCCGGCCTGATCGCGACGATGGCCTCCGCGAGCGGCGGCGAGGCGCCGAGGGCGACCGCCGCGATGGGGAGCGCCGCGAGCCCCGCGAGCGCGAGCGCGCGGCCCCGCGTACGGGTGAGCCGGTAGAGGACGTCGGTCCAGCGCGCGGGCGCCTCGGTCGGCGGGGTCCCCCGCTCGAGCCACGCGCCCACGGCCGGCGTCACGAGGACGATGGCGATCGCCGTCAGGACCTCGCCCGCGGCGCACAGGAGCCCGAGCTGCCGGAGCGCGTTGATGTCCGACAGCGCGAGCGCCCCGAACGCCGCCCCCGCGGTGACGGCGGCGATGAGCACCGCGCGGGAGGTCCGCGCCCTCGCCGCGCGCGCGGCCGCCTCCGGATCGAGGCCCTCGCGCCGCGCCTCGAGCAGCGCGGCGTAGACGTGGACGCCGGTGTCGACGCCGACGCCGACGACCACCGACATGAAGGCGACGGCGATCGCGCTGAGCCCGCCCGGGAGCGCCGTGGCGAGCCCCGCGGTCCAGAGGGTCCCGAGCACGAGCGGCGGCATCACCGCGGCGAGGGCGCGCAGGCGGCGGAAGAGCAGCGCGAAGACGACGGAGGCGAGCAGCATCGAGAGCGACCCCGAGATCGCGAGATCGCGCGTGAGCATCGCCTCGGTCGCCGCGGCGATGGCGTGCCCGCCGGTGAGCCCGAGCGTGAGCCCGGGGTGCGCCGCGCGGATCGGACCGAGGACGGCGTTCGCGTCCGCGACGAACGCCCGCGCGTCGGCGCCGCGGAGCGCCTGCCCCGCCGGCTGCACCAGGACGAGGTGCACCTTGCCGTCGTCCGTGGCGAAGGCGCCGTCGGCCTGCGTGCGCACCCCGGATCCGATGTCCGCGGACTCGAAGACGAGCTGCGAGAGGCGCAGCGGGTCGGCCGCGATCGTCTCCGCCGCGGCGCCGCCGCCCGGCGCGAGCAGCATGGCGCGCGTCTCGGCGAGGCGCTCCCGCATCCCCTCGGGCGAGAGCGCGGCGGCGAGGCGCTCTCGCACGCGCGCGTCCGCGTGCCGGAACGCGACCCACGGATCGAGCGAGCGCGAGACGTCGATCCGATCGGCGGCGCGCTGCACGGTCGGGCGCGCCGCGAGGGCCCGCGCGATCTCCGCGGCCACGGCCGCGTTCTCGTCGGGGTCGTCGCCCTTGACCATCACGACGCCGAGGTCGCCGCCCCCGAACCCGCGCACGTACCGGCGAAGCGCCGCGGCGTCGCCGCGCTCCGGCAGGAGCGAGGCGATGTTCGGCTCGAGCTGTAGCCGCAGCGTCACGGCGGCGAAGGCGGCGAGCGTCAGCGCCGCGAGGGCGGCGACGACGACGAGGCGGAGCGGCCGGCGGGGGGCGTCCGCGCGAGCCGACGGAGGCGGAAGAGGTGCTGCCATGGAAACGCCGGGCCGTGCCCGGCGCCGCTCCTCTACTCTCACGCCCGCCTCGCCGCGAGGACATCCACCCTCACGCCCGCCTCGCCGCGAGGCCCCCACGCGGTCCATGCTCCCGAGCTCACAACGCTTGCGCTCGCGAGGGCGCCGAATCATCCCGGCAGCATGGAGCTCCCCCCGATCGTCCTCGCAGGCAGAGCCGTCCTGCGGAAGCCCGCCGCGCCCGTCCCGCCCGAGCAGATCGGGACGAAGCGGCTCAAGCACCTCGTCTCGACGATGGTCTCCGTCATGCGCAAGGCGCCCGGCGTGGGGCTCGCGGCGCCGCAGATCGGCGTCGACCAGCAGGTGATCGTGCTCGAAGACAGCGAGGAGCTCATGTCCCGCCTCACGCCGGGCCAGCGCGCCGAGCGCGGCCGCGTGCCCTTCCCGCTCAGGGTGATCATCAACCCGACGCTGAGGGTCCTCGCGCCGTCGCTCCCGGACGTGGCAGGCGCGGGGCGGGCGACGTTCTTCGAGGGCTGCCTGAGCGTCCCGGGTTACATGGCGCTGGTCGAGCGAGATCTGTCAGTCGAGGTGAGCGGCGTGGACGAGGACGGCAAGGAGGTCCGGTGGGAAGCGACGGGCTGGCCCGCGCGGATCCTCCAGCACGAGGTCGATCACCTCCGCGGCACGCTGTACGTCGATCGCATGGTCACGCGCTCCTTCTGCAGCAACGAGGAGGCGAAGCGCTTGCTCAGCCTGTCCGTCGCCGAGGCGCGGGCTACGCTCGGCGCGTGACCGCGGCCCGTCGCGCCGGGAGGCGAGCGCGCTCGACAGGCGGGCGCGCGCTCACGGCGAGGGCGACGGGCCGGCGCGGCGCCCCGCGCCGGCGACGAGGGCTTCCACGATCCGCTCCATCCTGATCCCGCGCGAGCCCTTCACGAGCACCAGATCGCCGCGCTCGACGATCTCCTGCGCTCGGGCCGCCGCGGCGTCCGCGTCCACGGCGAACCACGCCCGCACGCCGGCAGCCTCGGCGGCGCGCGCGATCCGCGCCGCCTCGCCGCCGACGGCGATGAGCGCGGCGGGGCGCGCGGCGCCGACCTGCTCGCCGAGCGCGTCGTGCTCCGCCGCCGCGAGCGCGCCGAGCTCGCGCATCTCGCCGAGCAGCAGGACCAGCCGCTTCCCGAGCGCCTCGGCGACCTCGGCGGCCGTCCTGAGGGACGATCGCATCGACAGCGGGTTGGCGTTGTAGCTGTCGTCGATGACCACGGTGCCGTCCGGCAGCTCGCGGACGGACAGGCGTCCATCACCAGGCGGCGCGAGCCCTGCGGCGGCGCGCGCCGCTCGCTCGGTCGAGAGCCGCTCGCCGACCGCCTCTTCCACCACGGCGACGGCCGCGGCCGCCGCCAGCGCCCCCGCCTCGCCGAGCAGCGGGACGACGAGCTCCAGCGCTTCGCCTCCGCGCTCGATCCGCACCGAGGTGCCGCGCACCCCGACCGGCCGCCGCCCCGCGATCCGGATCCGCGCGCGCTCCCCGAAGCCGTAGGTGATCCGCCGCGCGGCGCCGGCGCGCTCGAGCTGCTCGACCACCTTCGCGTCGTCGCCGTTGCCGAGGGCCACGCCCGCGGCCGGCAAGGCGGCGAGCAGATCACCTTCCTCGGCGGCGACGTCTTCCAGCGTGCCGAGCCCCTCGGTGTGCTCGACGCCGATGGACGTCAGCACGGCGAGGTCCGGCCCCGCGATCCGCGCGAGGGCCGCGACCTCGCCGCGCTGGTTCGTGCCGATCTCGACGACCGCGAAGCGATGGCGGTCCTCGAGCCCGAGCAGCGTCATCGGCAGCCCGATGGCGTTGTTCAGGTTGCCCGCCGTCGCGTGCACCTCGCCGCGGCCCACCCCCGCGAGCAGCGCCGCGATGGTCCGCGTCGTCGTCGTCTTGCCGGCCGATCCACCGATCGCGATGATCGCCCGCGGCCCGTCGGGGTGGGCGCCCGCCCGCCATCGCTCGCGGTGCGCTCTGGCCAGCGCCCCGAGCGCCGCGAGGCCGTCCTTCACGAGCACCGCGCCTCCTCCGGGCGGCAGGGCAACCTCCCGCGAGACGATGAACGCGGCCGCCCCGCGCTGCGCGGCGGCGTCGAGGAACCTGTGGCCATCGAAGCTCTCGCCGGAGAGCGCGACGAACGCCGCTCCTGGCGCGATCGTCCGGCTGTCGGTCGAGACGCCCCGCGCGTCCGGCCCGCTCCTCAGCACGCGCCCGCCGGTCGCGCGCGCCAGCTCGTCGAGGGAGAAGGGGGCAAGGTTGTGCGGGATCGGCGTCGCCATCGCGGGCGATCACCAGCACGGAACGGGGCGCGGGGCCAACGAATCGCCTGCGGCGCGCCCCGTCCGTGCGGCGTCGCGCCGCCTCAGCGCCGGGTCTTTTCCTTGTCGACCTCGTCGTAGATGTCGTCGCTCTTCGGCCGTGGCCGCGCGGCTGGGCGGGGCGCGGCGGGCGCGCTGGGGGCCGCCGTCACGCTCACCGTGGGCTCTGGCGATGCCTCGGCGGCCGTGGGCGGCGGCTCCTTGTAGTCGATCGCGATCGGTCCTCCGCCGCCCATGCTCTGCCACAGCGTGATCCCGATGAGCGCCAGCAACGCCACCGCCAGGATCACGCTGAGCACGATGATGAGCGTCCTGCCGCCCTCCCGCCGCCGCGGCGCACCGGCGGCGGGTGGCTTCTGCGGTTCCGGGCGCTCCTGGACGAAGGTCGACGGGAGCACCGGCATCTCGAGGCGCGCCGACGTGGTGGCCCACGGGCTCTCGGCCGCTCCGTCCCACCCGCCGGCCGCCTGGGGCGCGCCGTGCGCTGCCGCGCCGGGAGCTGCGCTCATCGCCGGCGCGGGCGCAGCGGCCGGTGGCGGCCCGGCCTGAGCCGGCATCCCCGCATGCAGCGAGGGCATCGGCGTGCGCGCGGCCTCTGATACTGCGGGCGCGGCCGCGCCGAAGCCAGGGCTCCCGAACCCGGGCGGCGCCGCCGGCGCAGGCGGCTGGCCGGCGTGAGGTGATGGCATCGGCGCGCGCGCGGCCTCTGGCGCGCCGGGCGCGGCCGCACCGAGGCCAGGGCTCCCGAACCCGGGCGGCGCTGCCGGCGCAGGCGGCTGGCCGGCGTGCAGCGAGGGCATCGGCGCGCGCGCGGCCTCTGATACTGCGGGCGCGGCCGCACCGAAGCCGGGGCTCGCGAACCCGGGCGGCGCCGCCGGCGGCGCAGGCGGCTGCGTCGCGCTCGCGCCCATCCGGTCCGTGATCGGCGCCGGCTGGAAGGCCGGCTGGCTCGGAGGCACCGGATCCGACTGCGGCGGCGCCGAGATGAACGGGAGCGCGCTCGGAGAAAAGACGCCGCTGGCCGAGAGCACGTCCTGCTGCGAGACGATCCCGGGCGGAAGGGTCCCTCCGCGCGCCGAGACGCTCGCCGTGGGCGGCTGGGTGTACCCGGCGGGAGCTGGCCCTGAGAACGCCGGCGCCGGCATGGCGCCCGAGAACGCGGGCGCCGATGACGCCGGCGCCGAAAACGCGGGCGCCGACGGCATCGGCCCTGAGAACGCGGGCGGGCTCTGCTGCTGAAGATGAGGGCTCAGCGCGTACTGTGCGGAGAGCGGGCGCAGGGCGCCGGGCGCCATCAGCGGCGGCACGGGCAGCGGCCGGAAAGGGATCCCCGAGCCGTGCGCCGACGGGAGCGGCCGGCCTGGCTGCGCCGTCCTCTCACTCTCGGGGGCTCCCCATGGAACGTGTTTGTCGGTCATCCGCGCGCCTCGGAGGGACCGCCCACGCGACCCCTCCGCCTCACACTGAAGCGGAACAGCGCTCTCAATCTACCCCCAAGTCTCGGCGTGCGGCCATCCTTCTGACGCGTCGCCCCGCCCCGCGAGGCGCTGCCGCTCGTCGGCGCTGGCGCCACGCAGCGCCGCGCCGCGACGACACCGCCCGTCGCGGACGCAGGAGTGCGACGCCGGGGGTGCGCTCCTCGGGTCGGCGCGAGATGAAGAGCGAGCTCGTCCCGCCACCGAGGCGCTCACGAGGCGCGCTTTCGCCAGCGCCGCGGCGCGCAGGGGGCGCGCACGACGCTCCGGCGCGCGGGTGGTTCCAGAGCGCGAGGCGGCGCGCGAGGTCAGCCCTCTCGGGCGCGGGCGTCTCCGACGGCAGAGCTCGGACCGAGGCGCTGTCCACGCTTGTCGGGAACTCTCGACATGGCCGCGGCGCCCCGTGGACGGGCGTGGCGCTCCCGCCGGGGCGCGGGCGTCTGCCGCCGCGGGGCGGCTGTCGACCGCGGCAGCACAGTGCTATGGCACGTCGCGATATGGCCGCCGAGACGATGGACCCCCGCGCCTCCACCGAACCTTCTCCCAACGAGCCGCGTGAGCCCGCGCGCTACGATCATGCCGCCGTCGAGCCGCGCTGGCAGCGCGCGTGGGAGGAAGGCGAGACCTTCCGCGCCGTCCGCAGCGCGGACCCGGCCCGCGCGAAGCGCTACGTGCTCGACATGTTCCCCTATCCGTCGGGGTCGGGGCTGCACGTCGGCCACCCCGAGGGGTACACGGCGACCGACATCATGTCCCGCTACTTCCGCATGCGCGGGATCGACGTGCTGCACGTCATGGGCTGGGACGCCTTCGGGCTGCCGGCGGAGCAGCACGCCCTCGAGACCGGCACGCACCCGGCCGACACGACGGCGCGGAACATCGCGACCTTCAAGCGCCAGCTCAAGATGCTGGGCTTCAGCTACGACTGGTCGCGAGAGCTCTCCACGACCGATCCGCGCTACGTGCGCTGGACGCAGTGGATCTTCCTCCAGCTCTTCAAGAAGGGGCTCGCGTACCAGGACGAGGTGAGCGTCAACTGGTGCCCGGCGCTCGGGACCGTCCTTGCGAACGAGGAGGTGATCGACGGCAAGAGCGAGCGCGGCTCGCACCCGGTCTACCGGACGCCGCTCAGGCAATGGATGCTCCGCATCACCGCCTACGCCGACCGCCTGGCGGAGGATCTCCGCCTCCTCGACTGGCCTGAAGGGACGGTGGCGATGCAGCGCGCCTGGATCGGCCGATCGGAGGGGGCGCTCATCACGTTCGAGGTCAAGGGATGGGGCAAGGGCGCGCTGAGCGTGTTCACGACCCGCCCCGACACGCTGATGGGCGTCACCTACGTCGTGCTCGCGCCCGAGCACCCGCTCACGACATGGCTCACGAGCGCGGAGAGCGGCGCGTCCGAGGCGCGCCGCGAGGCGGTGCGCGCGTACGTCGCGGCCGCGGCGGGCAAGAGCGATCGCGAGCGGCTCGCCGCGGCGGCGAGGGAGAAGACCGGCGTCGACACCGGCCTCGTCGCCGTCCACCCCATCACGGGCGTGGAGGTGCCGATCTGGGTCGCCGACTACGTGCTCGGCGGCTACGGCACCGGCGCCGTGATGGCGGTGCCAGGGCACGACGAGCGCGACTTCTCGTTTGCCCGCACCTACGGGCTGCCCATCGTCGAGGTCGTGAGCCCCGACGGCACCCTGCGCGACCAGCTCGAGGCCGCCTACGTCGACCCGGGCGTCGCGGTCCGGAGCGGCGAGTTCGACGGGCTCGCGACGGAGGAGTGCAAGCGCGCGGTCATCGCGCGCCTCGAGGCGCTCGGGCGAGGCAAGCGCGAGGTGAACTACAAGCTGCGCGACTGGGTCTTCTCCCGCCAGCGCTACTGGGGCGAGCCGATCCCGATCTACTTCCCCGTCGAGCTCGCCGATCCAGACGGCGATCCCAGGAAGGGCGCCGCGCACACGATCCGCTACGATCAGCCGATCGCGGTCGACGAGGCCAGCCTCCCGATCGAGCTGCCGCCGCTCGCCGACTTCCGCCCTGGCGACGACCCTGCGGGCCCGCTGGCGCGCGCCGTCGACTGGCGCTTCTTTCAGCGGGACGGCAAGTGGTACGCGCGCGAGACGAACACGATGCCGCAGTGGGCGGGCTCGTGCTGGTACTACCTTCGCTTCCTCGATCCGCAGAACGACGCGGAGCCGTTCTCGGAGGCCGCGTACGACGCGTGGATGCCCGTCGACCTCTACGTCGGCGGCGCGGAGCACGGCGTGCTGCACCTCCTCTACGCGCGCTTCTGGCACAAGGTGCTCTACGACCTCGGCCATGTGAAGCACCCCGAGCCCTTCGCGAAGCTCGTCCATCAGGGGATGATCCTGGGCGAGGACAACGAGAAGATGTCGAAGTCGCGGGGCAACGTGATCAACCCCGACGACATCGTGCGGGCCCACGGCGCCGACGTGCTGCGGATGTACGAGATGTTCATGGGCCCGCTCGAGGCGGTGAAGCCCTGGCAATCAGGGCAGATCCAGGGGGTGGTCCGGTTCCGGGACCGCGTGTTCGCGACGTGCACGCGACCGCTCTCGGACGCGATGGACGACGCGACGAGCCGGCAGCTCCACAGGACGATCAAGAAGGTGACCGGTGACATCGAGGGGATGGCGTTCAACACCGCCATCTCCGCGATGATGGTCTTCGTGAACCACCTGAGCTCGCTGCCTTCGCCGCCGCGCGAGGCGGTCCTCCGGCTGATCCTCCTCGTCTCCCCCTTCGCGCCGCACCTCGCGGAGGAGCTGTGGCGGCTCACCGGCCACGAGCGTTCGCTCAGCTACGAGCCGTGGCCCACCTACGATGAGGCCTTCTGCGTCGACGACGTCCTGGAGATCCCGGTGCAGGTGAACGGCAAGGTCCGCGGTCGCGTGATGCTGGCGAAGGCGGCATCGGAGGAGGAGGCGCGAGCCGCCGCGCTCGGCCTGGAGACCGTGGCCACCCTCGCCGCGGGCAAGCAGCTGAAGAAGTTCATCTACGTCGCAGGGAAGATCGTGAACATCGTGGTCGGCTGACGCTCCGGCGCCGCCTGGAGAGCTCCGGCGCTGGCGTGAAAAACGAGCGCTCGCAGCGCGGCGACGTCGAGAACGGACGCGCGGGATAGCAGCGCGAGGGAGGCGCCCCCGGCGCGCCAGGCCCCGCGCCCGCGCCGCCTCCTCGCCCGCGCCTCGGGCTCCAGCGCCTTGCGCTCGGTTGACGACAGGGTCGGGCGCTCGGTTGTACATGAGCCCGATCGGCGCGCTGACCGCATCCCACACCACAGCGCAGCGGGTGGCTCCGCCGGCGCGTGAGCTTCCCCGGAAGCAATCCTCTCCTCCCTCGGGGCGCGCGGCGGTGCACAGCCCAGGCTGGCAGGTGCCGTGCAAAGGCGGCTGGCCGTGTGCCGGAACAGCACCGCATGGTGTACCCGAGCTGGCTGCCTCCTCGCCGCCGCGCTGGCCGGCTGCGCTGGAGACGCGGACGAAGCGGACCTGCACGAGGAGGACGCGGCCGAGGCCGCGCTGGAGATCAAGGGAGGGTACCTAGACGCTGGAGATCGCGCGGTCGCCGGGCTCCTCATCACCGATCGCCGAGGGCGCGTCGCGCGGACCTGCTCGAGCACCGTGATCGCGCCCAACCTGGTGCTCACCGCGCAGCACTGCATCGCGGAAGCTCCCAAGCTCATCGCCTGCAAGACGGCGACGTTCGGGGAGCCGGTCGATGCCTCGCAGGTCTACGCCACGCTCGGCGGGGCCTTGTGGGCCGCGGACACGCCGTGGATCGGCGCGCGCGCCGTGATCAGCCCGCCCGACGGCAACGCCGTCTGCGGGCGCGACGTCGCGCTCGTCGTGCTGTCCTCCCCGCTCGGCGGCAGCGAGGTCACGCCGCTCGCGCCCCGCCTCGATCGGCCGCCCGAGGAGAGCGAGGTCTACTCGGCGGTGGGCTTCGGCGACACGGAGGGCAGATCGCGCGGCGGCGGCGTCCGCAGGCGCCGCGATGGTCTCCACGTCGAGTGCGTCGGGTACGGGTGCGGAACGCAGGAGCGCGTCACAGGAGGCGAGTGGCGCGGAGAGAACGGCATCTGCAGCGGCGACTCGGGCGGACCGGCGCTCGACGTCGCGGGGCGGATCATCGGCGTGACGTCGCGCGGGCCGGCCGGCTGCGCCGACCCCATCTATGGTGGGCTCATCGCCCATCGCGACTGGCTCGTCACCGAGGCGAGGCGCGCCGCCGACGTCGGCGACTACGACCCGCCCTGGTGGGCCACGGCGTCGGACCCCGCGGAGCGCTTGCCTTCGCGCCGGCCGCTCGACGAGCGCTGGCTCTCGTGCGCGCACGGCCCGGTCGTCGGCGACGCCAGCGGGGCCGCGGCGGCGCGCGCGCTGCTCGCGATGCTCGCGCTGCTCGCGCTGAGGCGAGCCAGGGCGTCCGCGCTGCCGACATGCCGCGCGCGGCGTGCACGCTGCGCGCGCGCCGCGTCGCAGAGCACGATTTCCGCCTGATCGAAGCTCCAGCGCACACCTCGCCTGCTAGGATGCCGGCGTCCTGCCCTGCGGAGTGTCCATGCCCATTTCGCCCAGCATCCGTCCGGCCGCGCTGCTCGCGGCGCTCGCGCTCGCCTCGCTTCCCATCGGCTGCGGCCCCACCTACGTGCGCGGCAATCAGGTCGAGGGGCTCGACGACGCCGCGATGAGCACGGGAATCGACAGGCGCGACATCGAGCAGCTCCTCCACGAGAACCTGACGTCGCTGATGGCCTCTCCGGTGGCCAAGGCGTGGGCGCACGAGGGCTCGCGGCCCACGCTCGCCATCTATCCGCTGTCGAACCAGACGAGCGAGCACATCGACAGCCAGCTTCAGGCGCTCCTGTCCGATATCGAGACGTACCTGTCCCAGGCGAGCCTCGTCACCGTGGTGAGCGTCGAGCGCCAGCAGCAGATGGTCGCGGAGGTCGAGAAGCAGCACGGCGGCGGGTTCGATCCGAACCACATCGCCGAGTACAACCGCCAGCTCGGCGCGAAGTACTACCTCACCGGCAAGGTCTTCACCGCCGATGAGCGCACCGAGGACGAGCGCCGCGTCCAGTACTTCATGTTCATGCAGCTCATCGAGGTCGCCACGAGCGCGGTGGCCTGGCAGAACAGGGCGGCCTTCACCAAGGCGCTCATCCAGGAGTGATGCGCCGGCGGCACGCGAGCCTCGCGGGGCGCAAGCGTGCGGCCCTGGCTCCTCTCGCGCTGCTCCTCGGCCTCTGGCAGGCCGCCTGCGGCGGACATGAAGATCGCGTGCGCACCGCGCTCCAGGCGCTCGATCGCGGCGCTCCCGCCGAGGCGGTGGCCGCGCTGAACGAGCAGCTCGAGGTCGAGACCGCGGCTCAGCTCCCGGCGCTCCGGGGCGACAACGCGCTCCTCCTGCTCGACCGCGGCAACATCCTCCTCAGCATGGACAGCTACCGGCTGTCCGCGCGCGATCTCGGGGCCGCGGACAAGTCGATCGACCTGCTCGACATGTCCCGCGGGGCCGCCCACGATCTCGGCAAGTACCTCTTCTCGGACGACGTGGGCCCGTACAAGGCGCCTGCCTACGAGAAGCTGCTCATCAACACCATCAACATGATGAACTACCTGGCCCAGCGCGACCTCAGCGGGGCCAGGGTCGAGGCTCGCCGCCTCGCGATCATGCAGAGATACCTGCGCGATCACGAGGGCGAGACGGCGCTCCTCGGCCTCGGCAGCTACCTCGCGGGCCTCGCCTTCGAGAAGAGCGGCCAGGCCGACGAGGCGCTCCTCCATTACGACGACGCCCTCCGCCACGGGTCGTATCCGTCGCTCCGCCGCCCGCTCCGCGCGCTCACGCGCGGCGAGCCCAGGTCGCCCCGCATCGCCGCGTTGATCGAAGGCGAGGCCCCGCCGCCGCCCCTCGACGAGACCGGCGAGGCCGAGCTCATCGTCGTCGTCGGGTTCGGGCGCGTCCCGCAGAAGGTGCCGCAGCGCCTTCCGATCGGCCTCGCGCTCACGCTCGTGGCCAACGACATCAGCCCGGCGGATCGCGCGCGGGCGAGCGAGCTCGCGGCGAAGGGGCTCGTGACCTGGGTCAACTACCCGACGCTCGCCCGGGGCAAGGGCGGCTATTCGATTCCGACGCTGAAGCTCGACGGGCGCTCCCAGCCGATGGAGCAGGCGCTCGACGTCGAGGCGCAGGTGCGCGCGGCCTGGAAGAAGAGCGAGGGGACCGTCATCCTGTCGGCCATCACGAGGACCGTCGCCCGCATCGCGGCCGGCGAGGCCGCGCAGGGCGCCACCGAGGCGGCTGCGGAGGACTCCGGGCCGCTGGGCCTGCTCGTCGGCCTGCTGACGAGCGCGACGCTGACCGCGCTCGACACGCCGGACACGCGCGGATGGTCGACGCTCCCCGCGCGCGTCGCGATCGCGCGGACCCGCGTCCGCGCGGGCACGCATGACGTGGTCGTCGGCGTCCGCGGCGAGTCGAGGCGCGCCCGGGTGAGCGTGGCCGCTGGCGGGTGGGCCTTCGTCCCGGTGATGGTCCTCCGCTGAGCGGCGCGCGCGGACGGGAGGGTTGCGGGCGCACTCTTCCCGCGGCAGTCTCCGCGCCGATGCGTAGCCCTCATCTCCGCGCCGTGCTGTTTCACGCGCTCTCGGCGTGCTCGCCCCTCGCGCTCCTCTGCGCGACCGCCTGCGGGGCGCTCGCCACCTCGCCGTCCTGGGTCGGCGGCGGCCTCGCGGTCTCCGCGCCGATCCGGGCTGCCGAGGAGGACGCCGCGATCGAGCGGGAGCGCGCGGTGATCGCCAGTCAGCCCAAGGAGATCGGCGCGCGGCATCTCCTCGTCATGCACGAGGGCTCGAAGAGCAAGCCCGAGGGCCTCCGCCGCACGCGCGCCGAGGCCCGCGCGCGAGCGCAGGAAGCGCTCGTCAAGATCCGCGGCGGGGTGAGCTTCGAGGAGGCGGTCGCGGAGTACAGCGACGAGCCGGGCGCCGCCGAGCGCGGCGGGGATCTCGGGGTGTTCGAGCGCGGCATGATGGTGAAGGGCTTCTCCGACGCCGCCTTCGCCTTGAAGATCGGCGAGGTGAGCGAGATCATCGAGACGCCGTTCGGCTTCCACATCATCAAGCGCACCGAGTAGCGCCCGCTCCAGGTCATCGCGCGCCGGCCGCGGGCTCGACGCCTCCGTCGGAGTCGCCTAGCGTGGCGCGCATGACGAGGACCGTCCGCGCTGCGCCGACCGCCGAGCACCGCCGCCTCGAGGAAGAGCGCGAGCGCCTCCTGCGCTGGAAGCACTGGGGCCCCTACCTCTCCGAGCGGGCCTGGGGGACGGTGCGCGAGGACTACAGCGCGAACGGGGACGCGTGGGCGCACTTCCCTCACGACCATGCCCGGAGCCGCGCCTATCGCTGGAACGAGGACGGGCTGGGCGGCATCTGTGACCGACACCAGATCTTGTGTCTCGCCGTCGCCGTCTGGAACGAGCGGGATCCGATCCTGAAGGAGCGTGCCTTCGGCCTGACAGGGCCGGAAGGCAACCACGGCGAGGACGTCAAGGAGATCTACTACTACGAAGACGCGACGCCGACCTCCAGCTACCTGCGCTACCTCTACCGGTACCCGCAGCGGCCGTTCCCCTACGAGGCGCTCGTCGCCGCCGCGCGCGACCGCGGCCTCTCGGAGGGCGAGGCAGATCTCCCCGATCTCGGCGCCTTCGACGGAGCTCGTTACTTCGACGTCGTCGTCGAGTACGCGAAGCGGAGCCCGAGCGACATCCTGATGGTCATCACCGTGGTGAACCGCGGCCCGGAGGCCGCGCCGATCCACGTGCTCCCGCACCTCTGGTTCCGCAACACATGGTCCTGGACCGAGCCTCCGGGTCCCGTCCCGGAGATCCGGGCCATGGAGACCGACGCCGGTCATGTGATGCTGCGCGCGGCGCACCCCGAGCACGGCGCGCATCACCTGTACATCGAGGGCAGCCCGGAGCTGCTCTTCACCAACAACGAGACGAACCGCGAGCGGCTCTATGGCGCCCCTTCGCGGACACCGTACGTCAAGGACGCGTTCCATCACCGGGTCGTCCACGGCGACGAGGCGCGGGTAAACGCCGAGCGCCGCGGCACGAAGGCCGCGAGCTGGCATCGCTTCGAGGTGCCGGCCGGCGGGAGCCGGCGGATCCTGCTCCGGCTCGCGCCCGAGCCGGTGGAGTGCCCCTTCGACGGCGCGGACGAGCTCCTGGAGGCGCGGCGCAGAGAAGCGGACGAGTACTATCTCGCCGTCCAGGGCCCTGCCCTGTCCGACGATCGCCGCGCCATCCAGCGTCAGGCGGCGGCGGGGCTGTTCTGGACGATGCAGTTCTACCACTACGACGTCGACACCTGGCTCCGCGGCGACGCGCACGCGCCGCCGCCCGAGCGGCTGAGCGGCCGAAACGCCCACTGGCGGCACGTCTCCGTCGCCGATGTCGTCTCCATGCCCGACGCGTGGGAGTACCCCTGGTTCGCGGCGTGGGATCTCGCCTTCCACGCGGTCGCGCTGGCCTCGCTCGACATCGATCTCGCGAAGGCCCAGCTGAAGATGATGGTCAAGGAGTGGTACCAGCACCCGAACGGGCAGCTGCCTGCCTACGAGTGGGAGTTCTCGGATCTGAACCCTCCGGTGCATGCCTGGGCGACCTACCAGATCTACAAGATCGAGCGGAAGCAGCGGGGCGAGGGCGATCGGGTGTTCCTGGAGCGGGTGTTCCACAAGCTCCTCATCAACTTCGCCTGGTGGGTCAACAAGCGCGACGCCGAGGGGCACAACGTCTTCGAGGGCGGGTTCCTCGGCCTCGACAACATCTCGCTCTTCGATCGCAGCGAGCGGCTCGCGCCCGGGATGCGCCTGGAGCAGGCGGACGCCACGGCGTGGATGGCGATGTACTGCCTCGACCTCATGCGCATCGCCCTGGAGCTCGCGCTCGACAACTCCGCGTACGAGGATCTCGCCAGCAAGTTCTTCGAGCACTTCTTGCGGATCGCGCACGCGCTCCACCACACGGCGGACGGCCGGCTGCCGCTCTGGTCCGAGGAGGACGGCTTCTACTTCGACATCCTCATCGCCGGAGGGAAGCCGCGGCACGTGAAGATCCGCTCGGCCGTCGGCCTCATCCCGCTCTGCGCGGTGCACGTGATCACCCCGGAGATCTACGGCAAGCTCGCGAACTTCCGGCGCCGGACCGAGTGGTTCCTCCGCAAGAACCCCGCGCTGGCCGAGGCGATCACCGTACGTCCAGACGGCCGCCAGGTGCTCTCCGCGGTGCCGCCGGGGCGCCTCGAGCGGGTGCTCACGCACCTGTTCGACGAGGACAAGTTCCTCTCGCCGTTCGGCCCGCGCTCGCTCTCCAAGGAGCACGCGGCCGCGCCCGTCTCGCTCGGGCTCGAGCCCTGCGACGCGCAGTACACGGTCGGCTACGAGCCGGGCGAGTCGATCACGCGCATGAAGGGCGGCAACTCCAACTGGCGCGGCCCGATCTGGTTCCCGCTCGGCTACCTGCTCTACCGCTCGCTCCTCCGTCTCGACCACGGCTTCGGCGACGTGCTCACGATCCCCTCGCTCGGCGGCCACGGCCCTCGCACGCTCCGCGACGGAGCGCACGAGATCGCGCGCCGGCTGATCGCGATCTTCGAGCGCGACCGCGAGGGCCGCCGCCCTGTCTACGGCGAGCACCCCCTCTTCCAGCGTGATCCTCGGTTCCGAGATCGCCTGTTTTTCTTCGAGTACTTCCACGGCGACACCGGCGCAGGGCTCGGCGCCTCGCACCAGACCGGCTGGACTGCCCTCGTGGGCGACCTGATCCTCCGCACGGAACGGCACAACCACCCGCGTTCGTAGCGCACCCTACATAGCGTTCGGCTCATCACCGGTTCGTCCCGGATCCGTGCTAGGAGGGCGCCTGTGTCGCTGGCGTTCGGCGTCTCGCTCCTCGCGTTGGCCGTCATGCTGGGCGGCATTGCGGCGGTGTTCCGTCATCGGAGCGAGGGCGCGATGTCTGCGTTGCGGACGTTCGCCCTCGTCGGAGCGGCGTCGATCGCGCTGCTTCACCTGCTCCCGGAGGCGATCGGCGAGATCGGCTGGCTCGCGCTGCTCGCGGCGGCGTCTGGCTTCGTGGCGCCGGCGGTGCTGGAGCGCCTCGTGCTCGGGGACGCTGGGGCTCACCGGACGCCGACGACGGCGCTCGCGATGGGGTACGCCGCGGTGCTCGTGCATCAGTTCGGCGAGGGCGCGGCGGTGGCGTCGCTCTCACGGGTTGGACAGCTCTCGCTCCCTGTCGTGCTCGTGATCGCCGCGCACACGGTGCCGCTCGCGATGGTGGTGGCCATTCAGGTCCTCGAGGTGAAAGCCGATACCGGCGGCAAGCGCGCCATGAGCGCTGCGCTCGCGGGCATTGCGCTCGCCACGGTGGTTGGCGCCTTCGCGACGCGGCTTGTCGACCTGGAGCACCTCGAGGTGATCGAGCCCTGGTTGCTCTCCGCGGTCGCGGGCCTCCTCTTGCACGCGCTCTCGCACGAGGCGGTCGCAAGCGGCCCAGCGACGTCTCTGAGCCGCGCCGGCGAAGCCATGGGCGGCCTGCTCGGCGTCTTCCTCGCCACGATCGGGATCGACGAGGAGGAATGGGTGCAAAAGATCCCGTTCGCTCTCCAGATCGCCGCCCTGACCGTCCTTGCAGGGCTCATCC